>CAVOKV010000001.1:0-78996 GCA_963696605.1 uncultured Acidobacteriota bacterium
AGGGAGCGCTGCTTTCGTTTCTGTTGGCCTTGTGCATGACCTGGCTGGGGCTGAGCGGCCTGTTCCGGCTGATGCCTGTAACAGCCCGAATGGTCCAGCCCATCCGGTTAGTTTCCAACGGCCAACAAGTGATTCGTCGGAGCGACGCCGCGTAGGGCCCGTCGCACCGCAAGAGGTTCAAAACGGGAATCCTCCCGGCAATCGGGGGCAAAAGATCGGGGGGCGGGAAGGAGCAAGTCATGTTCGCGCTGAAGTGGTTGCTGATGGCCGCGGGAGTTGCGATGTTCGGCTCAGCGGCAGGTGTGGTTGGGTACGACGTCTATCTGGCGATACAGTTCCACAGGCTGATGGGCGCGGGGCAACCCGGGGCGGCCGAAAAGGCGGGCCTGCCCGCCGGCCAGGCGGGCATGCCTGCAGGACAGGCAGCGACGAGCCGCCCTATCCGATGGCCGCTCGCCACGAAATTGTTCGCCTGGGCGTGGGCGCCCCTGCTCCTGGCGCTCAGCATAGCCATGGTGCCGGAGGGATCGGGCGGGGTAAGAATCAGCCAGATTTCCGGAGTGCAGCAGAGGACGCTCTATCCCGGCGTGCACCTGGTCGTGCCGTTTGTCGAGAGCATAGCGGTGTACGATCTGCGCGATCACCTGTACACAACCAACGGCACTCTCGACACACCCGCCAAGAATGAACTCCTGACTGTCCAAACGCGCGAGGGTTTGACGATCGGGCTCGCTGTGTCCGTGCGCTATCGCCTCGATCCGCAGAGGCTTGCGTACATACACGCAAATCTGGCGCAGCCGGTGGATTCGGAAATTGTCGCGCCGGTCGTGTCAACGGCGTTTCGCGATCTCGCGCCGGGATACGTGGTGCGCGAAGTTTATTCCTCCAAGCGCGATGAATTTCATTCGAAATCCACGAAAGTCATTACCGACAGGCTGGGCTCGGACGGCATCGTTGTGAGGGAAGTCCTCCTGCGCGACGTGAAGCTTCCGCCTGAATATGCCAAGGGCCTTGAAGGAATGCTGCTCAAGGAACAAGAGAGCGAGCGCATGGAATTCGAGACGGCCATCCAGGAAAAACAAGTGAAAATCGCCGAGCTCCAGGCCGAAGCCGTAAAGGCGCAGCAGATCAAACGGTCCGAGGCCGACGCGGCCACTCGCGTCATCGGCGCAAAAGCCGAATCTGACGCGATGCAGTACACGCTCCCTCTCAAGCAGAAACAGATCGAACAATCCAAGCTCGAAGCGCAGGCGCGCAAGGAAGCGACCGTGGAGAACGCGGAAGCAGCCGCGCAATCGAAAGTCATCGACAGCAAAGCGGAAGTCGAGCGCAGGCACATGCTGGCGGTCTCTGACGCCGAAACCACCCGCTTGAACGCCGCGGCCAATGCGGAGACGATTCGCCTGACGGCTGCAGCCGACGCCGAGCGATTGCAGGGAGAAGCCGCGGTGCTCAAGCAGAATCCAATGCTGATCCAGAAAATCATCGCCGAGCGGCTCTCCGACAAATTGCAAATCATCATGGTGCCGACCGACGGGCACAATTTCTTTGCTTCCGACGTATTGCGCTCTACGTTCTCGGCGGGCGCGACAACAAGCAACCCCGACGACAGCGATCAGGATGCTGCTGCGCCTGCCCGCAAGCAGGCGCAGATCATCAAGACCAAATGAAAGGGAGGAGACTACTCGGAGCGGATTTGAAGATTGAGTTCCACCGGCCAAAAACCCTTGCGGGCCGCTCGCCGGAAACCGGGACAGGGACCGCCGCCCCTGCGAAGGCACTTCCCGAGCGAGCGCCACCCGGCCGGTGGCCAGTGCGCGATCCGCGTCCCGGCAAACCCGGGACGCGGATGCGCGTTTTGACCGGGCCAGCGCGAACGAAATGGCAAAGCGGAGTCGTTCAATGCCCGATACACTTTGCGCAATGCCTCGCCGTTGGCCTGAGATGCCGCCAAACCGCTGTGCTATCATTTCTTTCAGACTTGGCCCACGCGCGCGGTTCCCCTTCGTATTCTGCGAGGCCAGGCGCAGCACACCGATGACGGCCGCCGATCGATTCACAATCCCCCGCTGCGCGGTCCTATTTATTTCAATCCTGATTGGAATTCCGAGCGTCGCGCATTCCTCCACGCTGGAAGATTCGGCGAAGGAGCTTGCGGGGAAAATTGCGGCGGCTCTGCCAGCCGGCGAAAATGTGTCCTGCGAAGTTCGCAACCTCTCCTCCCTTCGGCCCGGGGAGACCGCGCGTGTCGAACAGGCGCTCAAGGCTGAATTGCAGGCGCGGGGCGCTGCCTTGATAGGCAGCGGCGCGGCGACTACCGTGGTGGTCACGCTTTCGGAAAACTTCAAAAACTTGGTCTGGACTGGGGAAATTCATCATGGCGACACCTCGCGCGTGGTGTTGGTCAACGTGGAGCGCCTCGCGGAAAACAACCTTTCTACAGGCGCAATGCCTGTAACCATCCGCGGTGAGAAATTCTGGGAAGGACCGCAACGCGTCCTGGATGCAGGAGAAATTTCAAACGGCGTCGGGAGATCCTGGCTGGTCTTGCTGCTCCCGGACGGTTTAATGATTCAAGACAAGCAAACCGGCGCGGCGAGCACGCTGGAGATCGCGTCCAATCAAAGTGCCAGCCGCGATCCCTGGGGAAACCTCAGCTATGGATTAATCGGAAATGCGGTTGCATTCTTCCTTGCGCCAAGAGCCTGCACCGTGAATTTGGAATCTCCGAACTTGGATGGGTGTTCGCCTGCGGAAGGATTTGCTGGCGCGCCGGTCACCAGCCAGTTCCCGGTGATGTTCGATATTATCCCGCCGGGCGCACCGCCGCCGGGCAAAGGCACCGAAATCGAAATGAAATCGGTTTGCGGCGGTGAGGCTCAGTTCCTGGCGACGGGCGCGCGCGACTACACGCAAACGGATTCGTTGCAGGTATTTCAGATTGAATCCAGCGGCGTCGCGGCAGTCAGCGGCGAACTGGATTTCCCGGGACCGATTACAGCGCTCCACGCCGGCGCGGATCCACCCCGAGCCGTGGTGCGGAACCTCGCGACTGGAAACTATGAAGCGTATCGATTGTCCTATCCCTGCGGGCAGTAAGCCCCATACGGCCATCGTCGCGCTCCTCGCGCTAGGTGCGTTAGGAACGGCTGCGAAGGCGTCACCGTCGGTGCGGCCGCAAATTGGCGGGACTCTGCGGGTGCAGATGAACGAACGCGTCCCTTCGCTCGACCCGCGCCAATGGCCACTCGCTCCCGCTTCGTCGGCGGCGACTGAGCGCGTGGACTCGCTCGTATTCGACCGCTTCATTCGGCTGGATGAGCATGGGGCGCTGCAGCCGGCGCTAGCAGTTTCCTGGCAGCATGATGCGGACTCCAAGCGCTGGCAATTTCGCCTGCGCGACGGCGTGAAATTCAGCGATGGGACGCCACTCACGCCACCCATTGCCGCATTGGCGCTTCAGCAATTGCTGGGCGCATCTTTCGATGTCAGCGCCACTTCTGACTCGGTGGTGATTCAGGCGGAACATGCGGTGTCGGATTTTGCAACCGAACTTGCCACGGGCCGTTACTTCATTTTTCAGACCGGAGACGATAATTCGCTCACGGGTACGGGACCATTTCGCGTGGCCGAGTGGCCAGCGGCGGGAAGCCGTCCGCTAGCAGTTTTCACCGCGAATTTGAATTGTTGGGCGGGGCGCCCGTTCGTGGGGAAAATTGAACTCAGGATGGGCGTGGACTTCCAGCAGCAGGCCAATGCAATCTCTTTCGGACAAGCCGATGTCGTGGAATTGACCGCATCCGAAGTGCGCCGCGCGGCGCAGCGGCGGGTGCGTACTGCATCCAGCGATCCCATAGAATTATTCGCCCTCGTGGTGGATGCCTCCCGCCCCGCTGTACAGGACGCCCGTGTAAGGCAGGCGATTTCGTTGGCCATCGATCGCGTCTCCATCGGCGACGTCATTTTGCAGCGTCAGGGAATCGCGGCAGGAGGTCTGCTGCCGAACTGGATTTCAGGCTACGCTCACCTCCTTCCAGCCGTGTCTGACCTGCCGCGAGCGAAGAATTTGTTGGCGGCGGCTTCCGGGCACGAACTTTCTCGCTCTCAACCTCTTGTCCTGTTCTATGATTCGAGTGACGCGGAAGGCCGTGCCGTCGCGGACCGCGTAGCCGTCAATTTGCGCGAAATTGGAATTATGGTGCACGCGTCGGGACAAATTACGGACGGGAAAGTGAAGCCTGCCGCGGCCGATTTGCGTCTTGTGCGCTGTCACATTGCCGCGCCCGATCCTGCCATAGCACTGTCCGAGCTTTTGAAGTCGCTTGGCGAAACTGCCGCGGATCTGGAAACTCCCGACGAGATGTATGCTGCCGAACGGGGGCCGATCGACGCCTTCCGTGTGATCCCTCTTGTTCACGTTTCCGAAAGTTTTGGATTCAGCCCGCAGGTGCGCGATTGGATGGCGCCGCGCTGGGGCGGCTGGAGGCTGGAGGACGTTTGGCTCGGGCCGGCTCCGGCAGGGGGAGGAAACTCTCCATGAGCTTCCGCACCAAGCTCCTGTCCTTCTTTGTGGTTACCATCGTCGCGGCGGTGACGCTGGTGGCCTGGGGCGTGTCCGTGTACACGCGCCGCGCGTTCGAGGAATTTGACCGCCAGCGCACCGACGCTCTTGTAGCGCAATTCCGCCGCGAATTCGCGCAGCGCGGAGACGAAATCGCGCATCGCGTGCAGAGCATCGCCGATTCCGAGGCCACGCTGCGGATGGCCATGGACCTGAACCGCCCGCAGGCCGACGCGTCGCAGTATTACAACGACGCGCGCGGCATCGCCCAGTCACAGCAACTCGATTTTGTCGACATCATCGCGGACGACACCTCACTGATTTCATCTTCGGAGTGGCCCGCGCGCTTCGGTTATAAAAACGACTGGGTGAGTGCGGAACCGGACTGGAACTCGAAGGGCGCTTTTCTGCGCCGCGTGGACACGCCTGACGCCGTGGATCTGGGTTTGCTCGCGGTCCGGACGGTCCGCGTCGGAGAAAAACGTCTCTACCTGATTGGCGGGCAGCGCCTGGATCAAAATTTCCTGGCGACACTGGTCCTTCCGGAAGGAATGCGCACGCTGCTGTACAGGAATCTGGAGCAGGGGTTCGTGCCGGCCGAGTTGAGCGATGCGCGCGGCCCGGCGAACCAGCCTGAACTCTTTTCTCCGATCATCGCCGAGGTTCAAAAAAACCGGAATGAACTTCAAAGAACGATCACTACTGGGGCGTCCCCCAACGCCAATTCAGAAACGTTCAATGCCATACCGCTTGTCGGCCGTGATTCCGATTTGCTTGGGGTTCTCCTCGTGGGAAGTTCGCGCCAAAGTCTCATCCAGATGCTGAATTTCATCCGCGCCCTGGCCTTGCTTGTCGGCGGCGGCGTGATTCTGCTGGGCCTGGTTCTCGGCTGGTGGATTTCCGCGCGCGTGACGCGCCCCATCGAAGAGCTAGCTGCCGGCGCGCGCGAAGTCGCCGAGGGACACTGGGAGGCGCGCGTGGAAGTCCGCTCGCGCGACGAAATCGGCCAGCTCGCGGACGCTTTCAACGAAATGACGCGTCAGCTCGCCGAGCAGCGCGAGCGCCTAGTGCAGACCGAGCGTGTGGCGGCGTGGCGTGAATTGGCGCGGCGGCTCGCGCACGAGTTGAAGAATCCCTTGTTTCCCCTGCAACTGACCGTTGAAAATCTGCAACGCGCCCGCGAGCAGACCTCCGAACAATTCGACGAAGTGTTTTTTGAGTCCACCTCCACCCTGCGCGCGGAGCTCGAAAATTTGAAAAGCATCGTCAGCCGTTTCAGCGATTTTGCCAAGATGCCGCCGCCTCAATTCGAGCCCGTGGATGTGAACGAGCTGGTCCGCAGCGCCATCAAACTGTTCGAGCCGCAGCTCGCCCCTGTCGGGCGTCCGCCCATCACGCCGGAGCTGTACCTCGATGAAAATCTTCCGCGTCCGCAGGCCGACCCGACCCTGCTGCGCCGCGCGCTAGAAAACCTGATTCTCAATTCCCTGGACGCGATGCCGGCGGGCGGTACGCTGACCGTGCGCACGGCGCAACGCAGCGGCGCGGTGCGGCTGGAAGTCACCGACACCGGCGAAGGCTTGACGCCCGAAGAGTGCGCGCGCCTGTTCACTCCGTATTACACGACCAAGCAGCACGGAACTGGCCTGGGCCTCGCGATCGTGCAATCCGTGGTCAGCGATCATGGAGGAAGAATCGAAGTGGAATCGGCGCCGGGCGCGGGCGCGACGTTTCGCATCGAGCTGCCCATGGAACAAAAGATTTCTCCGGAGGCGACGAACCTCGCCGAAGAACGGCCCGCCGATCCCCCGATCTTCACCACGGCTTGATGCCGTAAATCAACCATGACTTCTCCGAAGCCACACCTTCTGCTCATCGACGACGACCCGAACACTCTGGCGTCCCTTTCGCGCGCCTTCCGGCTCGCGGGATACGAAGCCACGGTATGCGACAGCGCCGCCCGTGCGCTCGAACTCATCCGCGCGGAGCGATTCGACGTGATTTTTTCCGATGTGGTGATGCCCGGGAAGGACGGAATTTCTCTGCTCGAGGATCTGAAAGTGGCCGGGGTGACGACGCCGGTTGTGATGATTTCGGGGCAGGCCAGCGTGGAAACTGCGGTGCGCGCCACGCGCCTCGGCGCCGTGGATTTTCTGGAGAAGCCCCTTTCAACGGAAAAGCTACTGGTCACCATCGAAAATGTTTTGCGATTGCGCCATCTCGAGAACGAAAACCGCGATTTGCGCAGCCGCCTCGGCAAACACGAAATCATCTGGTCCGGGCCGGACATGGAGCGCCTGATGGCGCAGGTGGAGCGCGTCGCGGCCAGCGAATCCCGCGTGGCTATCCAGGGTGAAACTGGCACAGGCAAAGAACTGATTGCGCGAACGATTCACCAGAAAAGCTCGCGGCACGCCGGGCCGTTTGTGACGCTCAATTGCGCCGCGGTGCCCGCCGAACTGATCGAATCGGAACTTTTCGGACACGAGAAAGGTTCATTCACCGGGGCGGCCGCGCGCCACATTGGGAAATTCGAGCAGGCCGAGGGAGGCACGCTGTTTCTGGATGAGATTGGCGATATGCCCCTCGCGATGCAATCCAAACTGCTGCGCGTCCTGGAAGAAGGAGAAATTGAACGCGTCGGCGGCGACAAGCCGATCGCCGTGGATGCGCGCGTGGTCGTCGCCACGCACCGCAACCTCGAGGAATTGGTCCGGCAGGGATCTTTCCGCGCCGACCTGTTTCACCGCATCTACGTTTTTCCGATCACCCTGCCGCCGCTGCGAGATCGCACGGGAGAGATTCCCGCGCTCGCCGAATATTTTGCCTCGCTGGTCGCGTCGCAAAACGGCTGGCGGCCCAAACATTTCTCGCCGGATTCGATCGAGGTCCTGCAGCGATACTCGTGGCCCGGGAATGTGCGCGAATTGCGCAACGTGGTCGAGCGCGTCCTGTTGCTTTCCAGCTCGGAAACGATCAGCGCCAAGGAAGTGAATCTGGCGCTGCCCGTTGCGCGCAACGGGGAAGCGGTTTCGTCCACGGGAATCGGGCCGTTATCCCAGCGGCTCGAATCCTTCGAGCGGGAAGTGCTCCTCGCCGAGCTGCGCCGCCACCATCACCACATGACCAACACCGCGCGCGCCCTGGGCCTTGAGCGCAGCCACCTCTACAAAAAATGCCAGCAACTCGGCATCGATCTTCAATCCGAACGCAAGACGGAATAATCCTCGCGACCGGCCTCATTTCGCAAGGCCACAACAAGACAAATTCAATGGGAGGATTCACTCCTGCGGCAGCAGCGTTTGAGGCGCGGCCTTCGGCGCGCCCGTCACGCGCGAACCGAATCCGATCGCCATGGCCGTGTCTTTGGGATACACAACGTCAAGTCCGCGAGAAAGGAAATGATCGTACACCGACATGCTGGCTCCATAGACGCCGAAGCTGGTGGCCATGGCTCGCGAGTGGATCAGCGCACCGGAAATAAATCCGATGATGCGAAAACCGGACGCCCCGTTCAGCGCTCCCTTACCGGTTTCTCCCACGGACAATTCTCCGCCGTGTCCGGCATCGGCATCTGGCGCAAGGGAAGAAGCCGCAAGCGCGATGGAGATGCCGGTGGTGAGATACCTCGTTTTCGGGGTCGTCGTTTGCGCGCCGCCCTCGGAATCGAGGCTTAGATGCTGGTCGCCCTTCACCTCGACTCCCTCGAGGCTGGCTTCGACGTGCTGTTCCGCCGACTGCGGCGGCACGATCTCATGAAAAACGATGCGCAGCTGCCCGTTGCGATGCAATCGGCGCGCGCGTTGCACTTGCAAAACGGAGCCTTTGAGGAGCGTTCCTTCGGGAAGAATAAGCTGGTTGTCCGTGATCAGCGGCTCGGTCATGACCGCCTCGACCTCCGCGCCTTTCTGTGCGCTGGCGGAACTCAGGGGAGTTCTGAGCAGGGCATGGATGATGCTTCCCGCCGCGGGAGCTGTGCCAACCATGTGCACCTTGTCCGGCGTCAACTCTTCCATCCCAAAATTTAATGGTTCGACAAGTTCCGCGTTGAAGCGCGTCCCGGCGTCAAAATACTGCGGATGGAAGGGCAACTGAGCGATCGCCAGCCTCTTCAGGCGGTGCATCTTTCCGGGAGCGGCCACCTGCTGCTTTGCTGCATCCCACTCGCGGCTGATTTCTTTTTTTGTCTCGCTGGCTTTTCCGGCAGCGAGTTTTTTGGCGGCGTTTTCTTTTTTCTCCGTGTTTTGGTTTTTAGGATCTGCCGCGGTGGCGAACTGCAAAACTCCCTGGGACGCGGGAGAAACTTGCGTGCGAAGCGGGATGCGGCGCCCGTCGGGCAGCACCAATTGATCGAAGGTGATGGCAACGTCGCGGGAAGGAGAGAAATTGGCATCCAGAGCAGCGAGCGTCCGGTTCGCCGCCGAAACGCCGCCAATGCGCATCACGCTGCCGGTGACTTCGCTTCCGGCGGGGACAACCAGCTTGTCAAAAGCATAAAGGGGCTCGGCGATTTTCCCGTGAATGGGCTGGCCGGCTTTTTTGATGCGCACTTCTTGGTCAAGAACCACCGGCAAAGGAGTCCCTGCCGGCACCTCCAGCGCAATCGCAGCGGGCGGATCCGCGACAGCCTCCCAGGTGCCCTGTTGATCCGCCTGGCCAAAACTCAATCCTACAGACAGGAAAATCAAGACGATTGCGGAGAGAATGGTGCGCTCAGGATTCATCCTTGCCTTCAGTCTCCTACCGGTTGCCGCGAATGCGCAGAGCGACGTTTAGCCCCAAAACGTTCACGGACTCAACACTACGGTGACCTGTGCCCCTACGGATGCAAAACAGGAACGGACTGTTGCATGGCGGCGCTGAACTTGTCGGGTCCTTCTTGCGCCGTTGGCAGGAGCCAACGGGGACACAATAGGGAGGATACCGCCGCGCAGAACCACCGTCAATTCATTGGCGGCTGAGGAATCGCCGCCGACGCGGCGGGTTTTGGCGCCGGGCGAAGCGCAAAATAATTGCGCGCGAACGCGGCGTACGCCGTGCCCGCATCGACCACTACGGCCTGCACGGTGTAACGGCCCGCGCCCAATCCAGCGAGCGGTAGGCTGAGGCGGAAGGATGCCGTGCGAGTCTTTTCGTCGTATTCCGTGGGCGCGACCATCGGAGTGTCAGAGAGGCGCTGCCCGTTGCGGAAAAAGATCAGGCCCGCGCGAAGGGAATTGGCGTCAGCCTTCTGCGGCGCATAGGCCTGAAAGAAAACGTACAGCGTTTGCTCGGCGGTAAAAACGCGCGTCACGCTGGGAATGATTCGCTCGCCGCCCACATCGAGCGGCGACGATTTCATCTTGGCGTCCTGGCCGAGCGCCTGCGTCTTGATTTGCGCTGCGTTCTGCACGGCTTCCACCTGGCTGGAGAGCAGCAGGGAACTCGTCTGCAGGCGATCGAATTGCGGGGGCGCAATCGAAATTTTCTCCTCGAATGTGCCGATGCGGCCGGATTCATTTTCGCGCGCCAGGAATTTCAGCTTGTATTCGCCCGGCGCAAGAATCACTCCGCCCTGGTAGACGAGGGCGCGCTGTTGGAGATCCTGAAAATGCTCCGTGCCGATTTTCACCGTGATGGTGTCGCGCAGCGCGCCCACCACGCGGTTGGATTTTGCGTCGCGCACTTCAGCCGCGAAATCGAACGCGGTTTCGCGGCTGCCGCGTTTTTGCGCCCATTGCAGCGCGCTGGGCGCGAGTTTTGCGGAGATGGGCACGAACACCTGGTTCGCATTCAGACGGAACTCCGCGGTTTCCACGGCCACGGGCAGTTCGACTTCCGGAGTTTCCGATTGAAAGGCTTCTTCGAGTTGCCGCTCGCGGTCCTCCGTGGTGAAGACGCCGAAATTCTTGGGGGCGTAGTAGCCTTCGCGGGCGCGAACGCGCGATCCCGCGGGAAGTTGATCGATTTTCACGTGCACGCGCCGCCAGGCGCCGTCATTCGCAGCATTGGTGCTGTAATATCCCACCAGGTAGTATCCCGAAGTGTCGTTCTGCACGCTCTGAAAAACCTTGCCGAAATCTCCGACGTCGAAAAAGGTACGCCCGCCGGTATCTCCGGCGAGAGTCGCCAGGGTATCGCGAGAATCCTCGCGCGACTGGCTCTGGGAAATGACGGTCGCGCCGCTGAACATGGCGGCGCCGCCGGACGCGCCCACGCTGGCGTCGCCTCCCGGCGTGGCCGTCAGCAGGCCGCGCGAATCGACGCTGTAAATCGAGACGTTCGACCGGTTAGCCGAATTTGTCGCGGCAATGAGCTCCGAGCGGTTTTCCTCGCCGGTCTGGGTGATGCCACTGGTGAATTGGATGATGGATTTTTTGCCGGGAATTCCTTCGAGGACTTCGCACAGCGCTTCGACCGCGGCGAGCTTCCGGTCCGTATTGAAAATGTTGAATTCCGTGTCATCGGCGGTGAACGCCGCACCGGTGTCCTCACTGATGGCGGTTTCTCCGTCAGCTGCCGACGCCGCATCGGCCAGTTGCGCGAGCGCAGCTTCGTGACCGGGGACAACCGCGTCGACGGCTTGCCTGAGAAGTTCGCGATCGTTCGTGAAATTCGTCACGACTTTCAGCGTGTTGCCGAAGGCGACCACGGCCACCAGGTCCGCGGGAGTCATCTGCTCCTGCAAATATCTCTGCGCGGCGCGCGTCGAGCGCAGCAAATCTTCGGATTGCAGCGAGGTGAGGTCGAAGAACATGACGATCATCCGGTGATCGCGCACCACGGCCTTGATTTCCTCGGGAGAAGTGACCGTTCCGAGCGGGACGGTGATGGGCGCTTCATTCCCTTCTCCGGCGGTTTCGATTTGCTCGATGTCGTTGTACTCGAACGTCGATATTTTTTGCGCCTTGCCGTCTTCCGTGACGCTGAATTGCTCCTGCTTCAGACCTTTTACCGGCTTGCCGTCGCGGTTGGTGACTTGCACATCGATTTCCACGAGGCTGACAGTCGAGCGAATAGTCGCTTTCCCACCCGGCGCCGTTTTAGGAGTGGGAGGCGGCGGGGCCGGACCCTGTCGCGGATTGACGGGGATCACTTGCGGCTGAGCCGCCTGTGCCTGCGAATCCTGCGCCCCGAGCGGCGCGGCACCGGGCGCAGCGAAAAGAGAAGCAGCCGCCAGCGCAGCCAGAACGCGTTGCCGGATTACGTTTTGTCCGCGCACTAGAAATTAATCCTCGTCGTAAAGGTCATGGATCGCATGGCACCGACGCTCGTAATTTCGCCGAAGGTGCTGGAGCCGAGTACCGTCGACAGCCCGGTAAAGTTCGGATGATTCAGCAGGTTCGACGCGTTCCAACTGAAATCCAGCCGCCGCAAGCCGTCGCGCCCAAAAGTGACCGTCTTCGTCACCCCCGAATTGATGGTGAACACGCCGGGACCGATCACCGAATTGCGCGGCGCATCCCCGAAGCACAAAGTAGGGATGCTGAAAGCAGCCGTATTGAACCACTCGGGCACGCTTGGACTTGAAAGAGAGGCATCGCCGGACTGATTGGCGCGCTCGGAATTCGTGCCCGGAACATTCTGGCAGGCTTGATTTTTCGAGAAAACCCTCACCGTGAAGGGAGTGCCGGAATGCGCCGTGAACGAGCTGTTGACCCGCCACGCGCCGAACACATTTTTCTCCCAGCCCTTGGCGGCAAAGCGCTGCCGTTCGCCGAACGGGAGCTGATAACTGAACATGCCGAAGAATTGATGCGCCATGTTAAAGGAAGAGAGGCCGTAATCGCCGCGCGGATCGGTATTGTCCTGTATGACCGTTTGTCCGCCGCCCCCGATGGTGCTGGCATCGTCGAGAGACTTCGAGTAGGTATAGCGGGCAATGAACATCAAACCGCGCGTCATGCGCTTTTGCAAACGAACTTGCAAGGCATTGAAATTGGAAAACGCGCCGGTCGTATCGTAGGTGAACCCGGCGGCGTTCGTTGTTCCGTTGGCCGCGGAACTGAACCCCAGAAGCTCGTCGAGATGGATGCCGCGCGTGCCCGTGTACATCACCTCGAGGAATGTGCTGCGCGCCAAATTGTATTCAATGCCGGCGTTCCAAATCATTGCGTAGGGAATCTGATAGCCCGGATTCACGGCCACGGTGTTGGTCACCGTGCCGGGCAGTGCAGTGGACAAGTTGGTCTGGAAGCTCAGCGGCACGGTTGTTGCGCCTTGCTGCGTCAGCGTGCTCGCCGTCGCAAAGGGCGGCTGGTTGGCCATCTCGCTCGCCAGCGTGTTCAAGTAGCTTTCGACGTAAAACATGCTGAAGCCGGCGCGCAACGTCATCTGGTGCTGCCCGGCAAACCATTTTCCCGGCGGCTGCCAGGCGATGCCCACGCGCGGCGCCCAGTTGTTGTAGTGGCCATGAAACAAGGAGGATGTGGGGCCCGCGAGGCAATTCCCCGTCGCCGCCGGCGTAACGCACTGCACCTGGGAGAAGTCCGAACTCACGGCGAGATTCGCGATGTGGCCGTTGATTTCGGTGGGGGGAGTGAACGCCTCATAGCGCACGCCGTATGTCAGCGTGAATCTCGGAACCATGTGCCAGTCGTCGCCGGCGTAGCCGATAAACCCCCAGTTGCGGAAGTACGTTGCGGTGTCGCCATATTGAACTTTCGTGTTTGCCGGATAGCCAAGAAGGAAATCCGCGAAATCATTTCCGATGCACGGCCCGGAGGCGGCAGGCGTCTGGCAATTGGCGGGAGAACTGACGGGAGCGTCCGCCGCGGTGAGTTGGCTGGTCATCAATCCGGTAAACGAAAACTGGCCGTTGGGAGCAGGGTCAGAGTCGCGGTTGATGTCCATCTTCCGAACCTCTCCACCGACGGTAATTGTGTGTTTGTCCTTCATCCAGCGGAGGCTATCGACGTAACGATACGTCTGGCTGCGGGCCAGCGAAAAATTCGGATCGTTTAGTCCCGTGAAATTGGTGAAGCTGATGGAAGGCAGGCCGAAATCGAACGAGCTGGACGAAATTCCAGTGAGGCCAAGCTGCGAAGCGATGTCCGTCACGTTTGAAAACTCGTTCTCGCCGAGAGATCGGTTGCGCGAAAAATATAGTTGGGAGGTGTGCAAGAACGTTTTGGTCCAGTTCTGCGTCAGCCCGATCATCACGCTCTGTCCGCGCGTGAACGCGTTCCCTTCGATGCCCGGGAAGCTATTCAGCGAATGGGAGGTGGCGTTGCTCAGGTTGTAGTTCACCTGCAGGCTGAGCTTTGAGGAAATCTGGTGCGTGACGTTCACATTCAGGCGATTGCTGATGCCCGGCACATTCGATTGCAGGTGAAAATTGAAATTCTGGCCCGCAACATTTGTCACCGGAATGTTGGGCATCGGAATGTAGTTCAAGAGATTGATCGCCTGCTGGCTGATCAAACTGGTGGGAATGCAGGCGCCCGCTGAAGGCAGCGGCGACGCCGGGGTGGCCTGGAAGCAGCCTGCATTCGTCATCAAAGTTCTCGGGCCGGTCAGGTTCGACAAGGGGTTGTAGAGCTGGACATTGTCCGCGCTGAAGTCGCCGTTTCTTTCCGCCACAGTCGGAACCGTTGCGAACTGGTCCACAGGAGTCCGCGCCCAGGTGCCGCCAAAATTGAGGTAGAAAAATGTCTTGTCCGTGCCGTCGTATACGTGCGGAATTTTCAGCGGCCCGCCGATGTTGAGTCCCGCCGATTCCGTCCAACTGGAAATTTTGGGAGGGTTGGCTTCATAGAGTGAATATGGCCTGGCGTTGAGCGCGGAATCCCCAAACGTATCATAGAAGCTGTAGTGGATGCGATTGATGCGCTGGCGGAAAACGCGCTGCGCGCCCCATAGCGCATCAACTCCTTGCGGTCCACCTTGCGGGCCGCGTCCGCGACCGCCGCCCCCGCCACGCTGTAGAAAAACCCCCGGACCTCCGCCAGGTCCCCCGCCGAATCCACCGCCACCTGGTCCTCCCGGTCCGCCGAATCCTGCGGGAGCCGCTTGTCCCGGGATGGCGTTTTCTCCGCCGCCGAATCCGCCGCGTCCGTCCGGCCCGAAGTCGCCGGGTTGCGGGAAGCCACCGGCGGGCATCTGTCCCATGGCCACTGTACCGATCATTTGGACCGCATCCGCCGACGCGGCTTCTCCGAGCTGCCCGCCCGGCTCAGTAATATTTTGATCTTCTGTTCCGAAGTCGGCGGGATTTTGGCTCTGGCCGTTCAGGCCCACTTGCTGGAACGCGCGCCGCCCCCCGCCCTGACCGGAGCCGCCGGGGCCGCCACCCTGCCCGTTGCGGCCGTCGCCACCGCGAGACCCTCCATTGCCGCCGTTGGTCCCTCTTCCGGGAGGTACGGTTGATCTGCTATTTGCCGCAGCTGTGGTTGAATTCGGCGTGGCTGGCCCACCCGCTGCTTCGGACGGAGCCGATTTTGCCCCTTCAGTCGAAGGTGGAGCGTCCGGAGCTTTGGCAAGATTTTCCGCTGTTGAGGAAGCAGCAATTGCCGCCAGAGTGCCTACGTCGATTTTCAAATTGATTGGCGTTTGAGCGCCAGGCGCCAGATCGATTTCTTTGCTCGCCGGCGCAAAACCGATTTGGGAGATTTCCACGCGGAAGTGGCCTGAGGGAAGGGCGGGAAATTCGAATTTCCCGTTTTCATCGGTCCAGGTTACCCATGCTTTTCCCGTGGATGTCTGGATGACCCGCAGCGTCGCGCCGGGAACGCTCGTGCCGTCCGGTGAGAGGACTGTCCCTAGCAGTTGTGAATCGGCGGGGGTATTTGCGTCCGGATTGTCCTGCGCGGCGAGCGGAACACCATGAGCGGCCAGCAACACCAACAGTCCCGCAAGCGCCACCGCAAGTTTTCTACCCGACAACTTTCACGCCCCTTCGAGCCCTTAAGGGATACGGTTTTGCAGCCCCCTCGGTTCCAATATTCGCGGCCCGGAGGAAGAGCAGCCTCAAGCTTAACTCGCCCCGAGTCTTCTTAGACGGGACCTCTTCCGAAAGGGTTACCCGGCGGCTGGTGCGGCGCGCTGGGCCATGCGAAAATGGCGGTCTGGTGACGCAATGAATCTCTTGCCTGCGATTTTGTCGAGCGGCGCTGCTGCTGCCGCTGCCGCGGGAATTACCGCCTGGGGCGCGGTCGTACCGTCGTCAGAATTGTTCGGCCCGACGATGCGGCACACTGCCTCCTCGCGAAAGATTGCGCTTACCTTCGACGACGGACCCAATCCGGCGATCACTCCGCTCCTTCTCGGGCTGTTTGACCGCTATTCCGTGCGCGCCACCTTCTTCTTGATCGGGAAATTTGCGCGCGCCTGCCCCGAACTCGTGCGGGAAATTTCCGCGCGCGGCCATCTGATCGGAAATCATTCGGATACGCATGCCAATCTGTTTCTGCAAACGCGCGCGGGGATTCGCGGCGAACTTGCGCGCTGCCAGGAAGCCATTGCCGCTGCCACCCGCGCGGAGCCGCCGCGCTGGATGCGCCCGCCGTACGGTTACAGGAGTCCCTTTCTCCGCGGTGAAATTCGCCGCGCGGGAATGCAGGGCGTCGTCATGTGGTCGAAAATTTGTTGGGACTGGAAGCCGCAGCCGCCCGAGCGCCTGATCGGAAGGCTCTCGCGCGTCGCGCGCCCGGACCGGCCGCAGGGCGACGTCGTGGTGATGCATGACGGAGATCATCGCGCTCTCGGCGGCGAACGCCATCATGTTATGGCCGCCCTCGAACACTGGCTCCCGCGATGGCGCGATGCAGGCATGGAATTTGTTACAATAGATTCGTCGTCCGTAAGGGAATCGAGCGATACTTTGCGATCGCCCCGCGTTTGAGCCGCTGAACGCGGGCACGAAGAGAGCAGGAACATCATGGACGAACGGCAATTTTACGTGGAAAAGCAGGAAACCAAGACCATTCCTCTCACCTGCCCCGCCTGCCGGAAGGAAGACAACTATCCCATTCGCTGGATCGTGCGCACAAAAAAGAACGAACTGCCGCGCGGCGCGGGAGAAGAAGATAAGAAACGCTTCGCGCTGGCCCGCTCGTATATGGTCCGTGTGGATGAACTGGTGGCGTGCCGCAAATGCAGGAAGCGTTTTGAACTAACAGGACAGAGCGTCGTGCTGGTTACCTCGAATGCGGCCGCGCCCGGCTCGGCCGATTTCGACCCCGAAAATTTTGGAAACCGGTAGGTAGGATAGGCTTCAGCCTATCTGCTTTTGAATTCTTAAAGAAAAGCGATCGCTCTCCCGCCTGTCGGCCATCCTGGTACGAGAAAAATTCAAACGCAGACAGGCTAAAGCCTGTCCTACTTCAAATCTCCGGATACATCTCGAAAAACGCTTCGACCGATTGCTGCAGCGTTTCCTCGATCTGCTCCTTACTCCCTTCGATCAAGTGCATGGTCACGCGCGCCGTGCGTCCATCCTTCAGCGTGATGGCCGCTTCCGTGATTTCACCTAACTCATCCGCGGGGAACAGCCGCATTCCGTACACCAACGCGAGCTTCGCCATCGTCTCTCCTCGTAAAATGCCAGCTTAAGCTGGCTTGCGCGTCGCGTCAAACGGGGGACTATGGCGCAGCCCTCGGGGTGTTCGAGTCTAAGGGATAGTTGTCAGCTGTTGATGCAAAAGGACGCAGACTGATGCCCGCGCCATTCTCACATCTTGTCCAAGCCCTCGTTCAACTCGATATATGTCCCCCACGGATCTGTAATGAAAGCCAAGGAAATGCCGAGATCAGGTCTCTTGGTGAAGGGCATATCGAATTTCACTCCGTTGGCCTCCGCCTTCTTGCAGAACGCCTCGAGGCCTACAATCTCGAAGCCGATGTGATCCAGCACGCGTCCCTTGGTTCCAACGGTCGGCGTGTCCGATTTGGTGAACGTCAGATTTACTCCCGGCAGATCGGCTGCGTCAAATGGACCGCGCTTCCCAGGCTTGGCGCCGAACATCTTGGCGTACCAGGATTGCATCTCCAACACGTTCGAAGTGCCGGCGCTGTCAGCGATGTAGAAATGCACGTGATGGAATGCGATGGGCACGGTTTGCGTTTTGTCTTCCAGAATCTCAACCCGCGTTATGTCGTCGGGGGCCCAGACGAAACCCTGCCCGGGATTCTGGCCGGCTTCGGTCTTGAGTCCGGCAGCCTTCCACCGCGCCATGGCCTCATTGGTATTCGGCACATGGAAGCCGATATGACCCACCACCGATCCCACGCTGACGCCCGTATTGGTGTCCGACTTTCTGACCAGGATCAGGACGCCGGGAAACTTGAAGACTTCATTCGGGCCGAGCTTGGCCGGCGTGCCGCCCATCGCGGTCCAAAATTTCTTCCAGGGTTCCACGTCAGGTACCAGGAAATGCACATGCCCCATGGAGACTCCGGATTCGCCCGGAGCGGCGACTTGCGCCCAGGATGCGCGGGCCGGAATCAGCATTGCGAGACCCAGGATCAAAATCAGTTTTTTCATTGAAGAGCTCCTTGTGTATGGCAAGCGGATGAATTCTCCGGCGGCCGTCCGGCGCGGAACACCCTCTCAGGTTTTTAGGTCATCCGTAAATTCAATGAGCAAGACAGTAAGTTACCCGTTCCCATGTGTCAAGAAAAGCCTTGCGTGGCGATCATGCACTCGCAGTGCAAATTGAATCTGTGGATTACTCCGCCGTTCAGGTTAGAATCCCGCGATCGGAGGGAAATCGTGCGCGCCGTCATCCAGCGTGTTTCCCGAGCCAGCGTTACCGTTGACGGCCGGGTCGCCGGAGAAATCGGCGCCGGCCTGCTGGTCTTGCTGGGCGTCAGCAAGACGGACAATCCGGAATCGGCTGCGTATCTTGCCGAGAAAATCGCAAATTTGCGGATTTTTTCCGACGAAGCAGGCAAGATGAACCTGTCCGTACTTGAGACCGGTGGGTCCGCGCTCGTGGTGTCACAGTTTACTTTGTATGGGGATACGCGCGGCGGACGCCGGCCTTCGTACATTCAGGCCGCTCCGCCGGAGGAAGCAAACCGCCTGTACCAGGAATTCATCCGGTCGATGCGCGCGCTCGGGGTACGAGTGGAAACAGGGGTCTTCCAGGCGCACATGCAGGTCGAACTGGTCAACGACGGGCCGGTCACGATTCTGCTCGACTCCGAGAAAACGATCTGAGAGGGCGATTTCGCGGGCCGCGCGGAGCGGCGAAGCTCGAACCGCGCTCGAGAGTGACGGGATCGGGATCGGCGGCTGAAAATCGGATTGGCATTTATATCGGAGGGCGATACAATATGGTGTGTCCACAGGCACGATGACGGCCGCGGAATTTCGCGCTCTCGCGGAATTCCGATACCAAATCCGGATATTTCTGAATGGCAGCGAGGAAGCCGCGCGCAACGCGGAACTCGAGCCGCAGCAGTATCTGCTCATGCTGGCCTTGCGCGGACTGCCGGCCGGCCGCGAGCCCAGCATCCGGGAACTTGCCGAGCGCATGCAGTTGCGCCATCACAGCGTCGTGGAGCTGGTGGACCGGCTTGAAAAAAGGCAAATCCTGCGCCGGGAGCGGTCCCGGACCGACCGCCGCCAGGTGATCTTGCATCTGACCCCGCGCGGCGAAAAAATTCTCACGCGGCTCGCCAAGCAGCGGATTTCGGAGCTTCGCACTGCCGCTCCGGCGCTGGTCCGCGCGCTCACGGCGGTGATCCGGTCGACCGCAGGCGAACCAGCGCAATCGCCGGTAACGATCGTGCCGGCCGGCCGCAAGTAAGACAGCGCGTCCTTCATCGAACTCACATGGCCTCGATGACCGCGGGAAATTGGGAGGATGGTTTCTCGTGACATTTTTCGCTCGAAGGAGCGAGCCTGACGACAGCGCGCAAGATCCCGTCCGTTTTCGTCATCGGCTTCATTTCCTTTGCTGGCGTCGCTGGTCGGCATCATCTCCGGGTTCGTTGCATTTCTGCTTTACAACCTGATCGGATTTTTCACCAATCTCGCTTTCTACGGCGTGTGGTCCTTTCATTTTCGCAGCGCGTCGGAAAATCAGCGGGGAGCCTGGGTCATCGTCATTCCCGTCATCGGCGGACTTATCATTGGGCTAATGGCGAAGTACGGCTCGCCAAAAATAAGAGGACATGGCATTCCCGAGGCGATGGAAGCCGTCCTCACTTCCAAGAGCCGCATCGAAGCCAAAGTCGCGATCCTCAAGCCGATTTCGGCGGCCATCGGGATCGGCACGGGCGGCCCATTCGGCGCCGAGGGGCCGATTATTCAAACCGGCGGAGCGTTCGGCTCGCTCGTCGGCCAGCTTGTTTCGACCACGGCATCGGAACGCAAAGTCTTGCTGGCCTGCGGCGCGGGAGCGGGCCTCGCCGCGATGTTCAACGCGCCGATTACGGGAGCGCTGCTGGCCATCGAACTCTTGCTGTTCGAATTTCAGGCGCGTTCGTTCATCCCGCTGATGCTCGCCAACGCGCTCGCGGTCGCGGTCCGCCTCTGGCTGTTCGGCGATGAGACCATGTTCCACGTCGGCGCTTATGACTACGATCTCATCCATGGAATTCCTTTTTATCTGGTTCTCGGGCTCATTTGCGGAGTCGCGGCGATCGGTTTTGCCTCGACTCTGAAACGACTGGAAGAATTCTTCGATCATATGGAGAAAGTTCCGGCCGTGTTTCATCCGGCCATCGGGGCGTTGGGTCTGGGGATCGTCGGCTATTTTTTCCCGCGCGTGTTTGGCCCGGGTTACGCGACCATCGGGGATGTTCTGAACGTGCGCATGGCGCTGCTCGCGGTGGTTTTGCTCCTGGTTTTCAAAGCTGCCGTGGTGTTGCTCTCCCTCGGTTCGGGAACATCGGGCGGCACGCTGGCCCCCATGTTCATGATCAGCGCCGCGATCGGCAGCACGTTTGCGATGGTCGTGAACTATTTGATTCCCAGCGCGCACCTTTCCGTGGGCGCGTACGCGGTGGCGGCTATGGGAGCTCTTCTGTGCGCTTGCGCGCGCGCGACGTTCACGTTCATGGTATGCGCGATTGAAACGACGCACGATTTTCACGCCGTCGTGCCGGTCATCCTGGTTTGTGTGGTCGCCGATGCGATTGCCGTGCGCTACATGCCGTACTCGATCATGACGGAAAAACTTGCCAGGATGGGTTTTGGCGCGGCCCAGGATTACGAGACGAATTCGCTCAAGCAACTGAGTGTTGCGGACGTAATGGTTCGCGACGTCGTGACGGTTCAACCGGAAGAGAATGTCCGGGAAGTCGCGGACCGATTTGCAAGCGGCGACTTGAAGACTTCGCGCCACCAGGCGCTGCCCATCGTGGATTCCGACGGCCGCCTGCAGGGCCTCGTCACGCAGGGCGATTTATTGCGCGCGCTGCAAGTGGACCCCGAAGGCAAAATGAGCGTGCTCGACGCCGGCGCGCGTTCGCTGGTGGTTGCCTATCCCGACGAGCGCGTCTTCGACGCCGTCACGAAAATGCTGGAAAATAATATCGGCCGTCTGCCAGTGGTCGACCGCAAGGACCCGCAGGAGATGGTCGGCTACATCAATCGCGCGAACGTGATGGGTTCCTGGCGCGGCCATTTGCAAGAGGAATCGGTCCGCGAACACGGCTGGTGGCGAAACTTGAAATCGCTTCCGGAGAACCGGGAGCGATGGGGGCGTCGTCGTCGGCCGCGTCCAGTCCCTCTCGGACGACCAGCTTCTGTTGACGTTGAATTGCGATTCGAGCGGTCCCGCGGAAGTGTTTGCGCTGAGCGCGCCCGTGCGGGGTGTATTTCTGGGTGACCAAGTTCGCGTAAGCTACAGGGAGGAGAAAGGGAACAAAATCGCCGTGCGGATCGAGGAGGTTTCCAGCAGGCAGTATGGACAGAGCCTCAGCCTGTCTGGCTGATTAGTATCCCGCTCCCGACCAAAAGCAAACAGGCTGAAGCCTCTCCTACTCAAAACTAAAATCCGCCGCCGCCACCGCCGCCAAACCCGCCGCCTGAAGATCCGCCACCGCCGAAACCTGATCCGCCGCTGCTGCGTGGAGCGGAAGCCATCACCGAACTCGCGCGCGTCGTCATGTTGTCCAGGCTGTTGACGAACATGAGCGGATAAAATCCGCCATTGGAGTAGCCGCCCTGGTACCACGACGGCGGCTGCGTATAAATATTCTGGAACGCGCCAACCCATTTCTTTTCCACGCCCAGCGCCATCGCGTAGGGAAGAAACTTCTCGAAGGTTTCCGGGGTCTGGCTGATCCGGTCCATGTGGTCGGCTTCAACGTGCTCAGGAAATCCTCGAAGCCCAGCACGCCCGCGAGCGCTTTGGCCCCGTCCGCCGTGCGCGCCGGCATGAACCAGCCAAATCCGGCGATGATTGCGGCCGAAAGGATCGCCGCGACGAGAAACGGCGCCGGCGCCATTCCCATCTTTTGCGAAAGCGAATTGCCCACGCAATAAACAAGCAATCCCGCTACGACCGCCCCTCCGATAAAGCCGCTGCGCACGTAATCGGGCCGGTGCTGGAAATAGCCGTGCTCCATCAACTCATCGAAAATGTTGTTCTTGATGCCGGGGAGATTTTTGTAAAACACATTCTGCAGGCTGGAAAGCTCCACGTCGGTCTACCGTGCCGTTGGAGAAGATTCCCGCGAGCAGCGCCATTTCGTGGGCTTTCAGTCCGCTCCATTCCCGCAGCCCTTTTTTCAGATGAAAGACGTAATCCTTGTTGTGGAGCAGACCCCACCATTCCCGATTTTTCTTTTTCCTCGATGACGATGTATCCGCGCACGGCGAGATCCACGATCGTGGCCGTGATGTCCCGCATGGCCGCTATCTCATCCACCAGCGTGCCCGCTTCGGCCGGGCTCATCCCCTCCGGCGGCGCGTACTGCACGGCGACCGGACCGACGCGAGGGTCGCGCCCGCGCGTGGACCACAGCCAGAACATGAAAAGAAATACAGGTATGGGAAAGAAGATGGGCCAATTGCTGGCAAGAAATTGGTTGATCAGGTCGCTCGTCCCCGGCTCTTTCACGAAGCCTTTGTCCCAGCCGACGACAACCGTCAGCCCCTCGTGAAACGCGAGCGGCCGCACCATGGAAACTTCAACGGTGTTTTCCGACGCCTTCAACGCCGCGTTCTGGCCGCGCGAGCCGTATCATCCGTGAATTCGTTGGTGCGGACGCCGGTAACGCCCGGCGGTAGCAGGATTTGCGCGCTGGCGTTGCCGACGGGGACGTCCCACTCGTCGCCCGTCACGTTCCAATACAGTTCGTCATGATCCTCGAAAAATTTTAAGCCGTTGCGAACCTGGTAGTGCAGCTGAATGGTCCGTTCCGCGTCGGTCGCGTCATCGATGTAGATTTTCCATTTCAGGTAGTGGCCCTGGCGCGAGGATTCGACTTTCAGCGGTTGATCGGCGGCGTCGGTCGCGCTCGTCGAGCTTCACGAAGAGCGAATAGTTGAATCCCTGCGGCGTTACGTATTCGACGGGGATGGTGCGGTAAAGGCCGTGCCACGCGCCGATGAAATTCACTTCGATGGTTTCGGTCACGTCCAGCGTGGAATCCGGCTGAACGAAAATTTCCGCCGTAAATTTCTCGATTTTCAGCTGCCGCGCGGATGCGGACGCGGCCAGCGCAAAAGCGAATAGAAGCAAAAATGCCAGACGCAGGAAGGTTTGGAAATGTTTCAGAGGTCTGGGCTTCAGCCCGGCCGAATACTCGGAACAACACACCGGCTTTACAGGCTGCGGAAAAAGTGCTTTTTTGTCATCCCGAGCGAAGCGAGGGATCTGCGTTTTCTTCGCCAAACCCAAGAAAAAGCAGATTCCTCGGGCAAACCCAGCCCTTCGGGATGACACGTTGCGAGTTTTTCGCCAGCCACTTTAACCGCTGAAGATGCGTCTGCTTGCGATTCGGACTCGTCATGAAACCCATTGCCGCTAGTCGCCAGTCGTGCCGAAGCTGACCTTGGGCACTTCGCGCTCGGCGGGGGCGCTGATCTGGAAGAATTCCCGCTCCTTGAAATTGCCCATTCCGGCGACGATGTTGGAAGGGAACTGTTCGATCATGGTGTTGAAATCGCGTACCACGGCGTTGTAGTAGCGCCGAGCGTTCTGCACCGTGTCTTCGATCTGATTGAGCGTGTTTTGCAATTGCGTGAAGCTCTCCACCGCGCGCAACTGGGGATAAGCTTCGGCCAGGGCGAACACTTGCCGCAGTGCTCCGGTCAGCAGGCCTTCCGCTTCTCCCTTGGCTGCCGGGCCTTGCGCCGACATGGCCGAATTCCTGGCCGCCACCACGCCTTCGAGGGTGTCCTTTTCGTGCGCGGCGTAGCCCTTCACCGTCTCGACGATGTTGGGGATCAGGTCGTACCGCCGCTTCAGCTGCACGTCGATGTCCGACCAGGCGTTGTCGCAAGTCACTTTCAGCCGCACCAGGCCGTTGTAGGCATACATGAGATACATCGTCACAACGACTACAAAGACAACGAGGCCAATCAGCATGGAACATCCTTTCACGTGCGGAGGAATTGCCCGAAAGGGCGCCTGATTTCACTATAGGAGACCCCTAGGGGGCAGTAAAGCTTTGCGTATCTGCAATGTGCAGTAAGCGTTCTCACCTTTCCCGGCACAAGACCAGGCGCTCGCTTCGTTGAGCCTATTTCGTCCTCAGTTTCGGCAGTTACGGCATTGCAAATCTTGCTCTGGCTTATGCTTACCTTTTGAGTTACTCTTGCGCCCATTAGAATTGTCACTTTCGGTGACACATGCATTTTAAAAATTTCAGCGCCGCAGTCTTTGGCATAGACGCCTACCTCATGGAGATCGAGGTGGACGTCGGCTCGGGAAAGCCCGGCGACTTCAATATCGTCGGTCTGCCCGATATTGCGGTGAAGGAAAGCCGCGAACGCATCAAAGCCGCGCTGAAGAATTGCGGCCACGATTTTCCTTTTCAGAGCGTCACGGTCAACCTGGCGCCCGCCGACATTCGCAAGGAAGGATCGGCCTTCGATCTCCCCATGGCGCTTTCGATTCTGGGCTGTGAGGGCGCGTTCTTCGGCAAGCGGCTCGATCAATACATCTTTCTGGGCGAGCTTTCGCTCGATGGCCAGGTGCGTTCGGTGCGGGGTTCTCTCTCGGCGGCGCTGGCGGCGCGGGAGAACAAAATCAAGGCCGTGGTCGTGCCCGAGGCCAACGCGCGTGAGGCCGCCGTCGTCGAAGGAATTGACGTGTTCGCCGTGCGCAATTTGCCGCAGGCCGTGGACCTCGTCAACGTCCCGGAATCGTTTGCCCCGGTGCGCGTGGATGCCAACACCATGCTGGCCGACGCCGCTCAATATGGCGTCGACATGCGCGACGTCCGCGGACAGGGAGCGGCCAAGCGCGCCCTGGAAGTCGCCTGCGCCGGCGGGCACAACATTATTTTTATTGGGCCGCCCGGCGCGGGAAAAACGATGCTGGCCAAGCGCATCCCCACCATCCTTCCGCCCATGTCGCTCGAGGAAGCCATCGAAACCACGCGCATCCACAGCGTCGCGGGGCTCCTCGACGACTCGCGCGGGCTGGTCGGCACGCGGCCATTCCGCGCGCCGCACCACACCATCAGCGACGCGGGCCTGATCGGCGGAGGAGCGATTCCGCGGCCGGGCGAAGTTTCCCTCGGGCACCACGGCGTGCTCTTTCTAGACGAATTGCCGGAATTCGAGCGCAATGTCCTCGAGGTGATGCGCCAGCCGCTCGACAACGTCTGACCTTGTTACTATCCCTCACCGCTTCGTTCTTCCAGTCGAGTTCTAGCTATGAGTCGCCGCATAGCCATTTATGCCCGAGTGAGCACCTCAGGTGGCCAATCCGTCGAGATGCAACTCCTCGATCTCCGTGAGTTGGCTAAACGCCGCGATTTTGAACTCGTAGGAGAATACTGTGACGAAGGAATAAGTGGATCTAAGGAATCTCGACCCGCCCTTGATGCCCTCCTGAGAGACGCCCGCCGCAGAAAATTCGATGCCGTCCTCGTCTGGAAGCTTGATCGACTGGGACGCAGTTTGGTCCACTTGGTCCACTTGCTCCAAGACTTGCGCGCATTAGGGGTTGAGTTAATTAGCTTCTCTGAAGGGCTGGACTTCACGACAACAACCGGCAAGCTGTTGTATCAAGTCATTTCCGCCTTTGCTGAATTCGAACGGGATTGCATCCGGGAAAGGGTGACCGCCGGGCTCCGAAACGCCCGCGCAAAGGGCAAGCGCCTGGGAAGGCCTAAAGTGGTCGTGGATGCACCTAGAATCGGGATCCTCCGCGCTCAGGGGCGCTCCTGGCGTGAAATTACGGCAGAAACGGGAATTAGCAAGGGGACGGCGCAGCGGGCATTCCGTAGCTTGCCCAAAAATGTATGATTTGAGGGTGAGTAGCCTTTTGTCTCTTCGGCCAACAAAGAAAGTGGGTTGCATCCGCATCAGGCTTTTTGGGTAGGAGAGAATGTACTCGAACGAATCCGCTTAGGGCTACATTGTTCATAGACCACAGCTAACGTGCTATCAGCACATAGAAATCTGATCAGCCGATGCAACCCAGAGCCGGCCTAAACGCAGGATGGATACAGTAAGCATAGCTCTTCAGTCCTGCCGTCATAAGTTTGGGATCATGCTCGAACTGATAGGAAAAGCGCTCTTCATCTTCTCGTACGTAGATGCCAAGGACGCCAAACCAAAGTGACCTGACCGGTGGTTTTTGTACCAGCCGAAGTGAGAGAGAATCTCTTACGAGGAGGACGGCTGGATATGCCAAACAAGAGGTACAAAGCGGAACAGATCGTGACATTGCTGCGTCAGATTGAAGTAGGAATCGCAAATGGAAAACCCACCCCGCAAGTCTGCAAAGAAGCTGAGATCACAGTACAGACCTACTACCGCTGGCGGAAGGAATACGGCGGCCTGAAGCTAGATCAAGCGAAGCGACTAAAGGAACTAGAGCGGGAGAACGCAAAGCTCAAGCGAGTGGTGGCGGAGCTGTCGCTGGAGAAGCAGGTTCTCAAGGATATTGCAGAGGGAAACTTCTAAGCCCTGAACGGCGTCGCTGTGCGGTGGAGCATGCGCGGGAGAAGCATGAACTCTCTGAGCGGCATGCTTGCCGACTGGTGAATCAGTGGCGTGGAACGCAACGCTACCAGCCGATCCAGAGAGTGGATGAAGATGCGCTGACCCGAGACATCATCACGTTGGCCAGTGAGTATGGCCGTTACGGCTACCGGAGGATCACGGCGCTGTTGCGGATCGCAGGCTGGCAGGTGGGGAAAGATCGAGTGCAGCGCATCTGGCGTCGCGAAGGGCTGAAGATACCCAGCAAACAAAGGGCACGGAGAAGGCTCTGGTTAAATGACGGCTCCTGTGTGCGGCTAAGGCCCGAGCGGGCAAATCACGTTTGGAGCTATGACTTCGTGAGTGCGATGACCCACGATGGCAGAACGGTCCGCATGCTTACGATGATCGATGAATACACGCGGGAGTGCTTGGCGATTCGAGTGGCGAGGCGATTGGGAAGCTACGAGGTCATCGAGGCGCTGGCGGATGTGATGCTGTGGCGAGGAGTTCCAGAGAACATTCGGTCTGACAACGGCCCAGAGTTCGTGGCAAAGGAACTGCGGAAGTGGCTGGCGAACGTGGGGACCGGAACGCTGTATATCGAGCCGGGCAGTCCTTGGGAGAACGGTTACTGCGAGAGCTTCAACGGGAAGCTGCGGGATGAATGCTTGAATGGGGAGATCTTCTACTCCCTAAAGGAGGCACAGATCGTGATTGAGAAGTGGCGGGTGGAATACAACACAAGGCGGCCACACTCGGCGCTCGGCTACAGGCCGCCTGCCCCCGCGGCATGTAGCCCATGGGCTCAGCCCAATCAAGCTTCACAGCCATTGGCTGTGATATAAACTCTTTCACTCACCGTGGTACAAAAACTCGGCCCGGTCATCAGCAGATCTGCAATCTGCGCTGGCCTTTCGTACGTCAGAATTACATCTCGATAATCAATTGGTTGCAGTACAAATCCTGGTTGAATGATGGCAATGCGTTTTTGAGCCGCCATCGCAATCCCCGCAATAAAAGCACAGCGAGCATTGTGTATCTCCGCGCCTACTGTGTCCGGACTGAGCAGATGAAGTATCACGGCTCTAGAGCTCACTGTTTGTCTGTAAGCTTCGTGAAGCGAGATTCTGGCCACCTCTCTTGGGTCATATGTCCGGAATCGAAGACGAGACTTCTTGACGACGGACATAAGCTTGATCATGCCGTTGCTTTCGACAGGACTTTTGATGATATACAAAGGTTGATCGGTGTTCAGAGACGGAGCTTGAATAGACAGGGGTGGGTGAACTGCCTTCGAAAGCACACCGTCGGCCAACTGAGATGAGTTCCGGTAATCGAAGTATCCGAAGGTGTCTAGGATTCCAATCTCTTCAAAATCTTTCCTGTCGCGAATATTAGATGTATCCCTAATGGGGAGGACAGGTACACCGAGCCCGAGAGCAAATCCGATTTCAAACAGGAGGTTGAAATTCAGAGTGGTAACATCCGCTACAACCAAGCGAGTGAATCGAATCGCTTTGCAGATCTCACAGAATATAATTTGCCCCGGAACGTCAAGGTTTTTCCACGTTCTCCAATGCTGATCCCCAGCGACTTTGGAGAGGTGCTCAACCGCTCCTTCGATCGTAGTAGCCACCGCCTCAGGTCTGCTTGGAAACAGGAATAGGCCGTCTGAACTTAGGACAGAGCCAAAATCTTGGTCACAGGGCCCATCCACGTACTGACAAAACTGCGGCGGTACTCGGTTTGTCGGGAATAATGTGATTTCACTACTATCCATCGCAACACCACCAAGTCGAGCGAACCGAATACTATCTCTACTCGTCGCAATCGCGAAGGCGTTTTTCGTTGAAGGAGCCTCCTCTCTATTTTGCCAGCGTGGCTTCTGGGTCGACCATTAAGAGCTGGCGCAAAATCATCTGATTATGGGCGGCAGGATCCACAGATTTTGACTTCGCCTTTTCAATCAAATAAAGGCGGGACAACAGTGGGGTTATTGGGCAACACGCGGAAGGTGTGTGTAACTGCAAGCTGTCCAACCGTTTCATAGACGCACTCAATCGGCTGGTAACGGGCTTGACAATTGCGGACGATCAGTGACATAAGGCGTTCTCCAGGACGAAACGAATGCCAAACGACTTCGAAGGCCATTGTTGGAAAGACATTGTATCGAGCGATATCTTGGATCTCTATTCACGGTATAGACGCGACGTGTTTGTGGGTCCGTCGCCCGCGCTGCTGGCCATTGATCTCTACGAACTTGCATACGAAGGCGGCCCGCGTCCAATCGCGGAAATCTCGAAGGAGTACCCAAGCTCGTGTGGCGAACATGCGTGGCGCGCGATCGAGCCCACAAAACGGCTGTTTGCAGCAGCACGATCGGCCGGAATTCCCGTATTCTATTCCACAATGGATGTGCGTCCAAACAGCAGGCCAAACGGGCTCAACGCCACCAAGCGACAGTCACCGCGCGACGATGAGGTGGCCTATCGAATACGGCCTGAATTCAAGCCGGAACAAGAAGACGTTGTCATTACCAAGCAGCGCGCGAGCGCCTTTTTTGGAACTCCTCTGCAAGCGCATCTCACGCAGTTGGGCGTTCGTTCGGTGATCCTCTGCGGCGAGAGCACATCGGGATGCGTGCGCGCGTCGGCCGTGGATGCCTACTCATACGGATTCCACGTTACCCTCGTCGAGGAGTGCTGCTTCGATCGAAGCGTGCTGTCGCATAAAGTCAATCTTTTTGACTTGCACCACAAATATGCAGACGTGCTGCACATCGACGAAGTGGAAGCCCACCTTAGGGGCGAGCGCGTGCGGACAGCGAGCTGACCCATGAAGCCGAACGCATACGGTCCTTTTCTCTATTCTCCGATCATTCGTCGGCCACGTCTTGCCTGGCCCAACGGTGCGCGAGTGGCGCTCTGGGTGATCCCGAACATTGAATTCTTTTCTCTTGAGGAGCGCCCTGGCGGCTCGGGCACAGGCAAGATTCCCGATATCCCGCTATGGGCCTCTCGAGATTACGGCAATCGTGTGGGTGTGTTTCGGCTGATGGAAGTCCTTGAACGGCACGGGATCCATGCGACGGTCGCGCTGAACAGCGACGTCTGCGCGCGCCATCCCGTGATCATTGAGGAGGGTCAGGCTCGCAAATGGGAATGGATGGGCCACAACCAGACCAACACGCGCCGCTTGAATGAAGCTCCTCCCGGTGAGGAAGTGAATATCATTCATGACAGTCTCGCTACAATTGCAAAAGCCACTGGGCTTCGCCCAGCAGGCTGGCTCGGGTCCGGCCTGCAAGAAACCTGGGACACGCTGGACCTGCTCGCCGCGGAGGGCGTCGAGTACGTCTGTGATTGGTGCAACGACGATCAGCCGTATCTGATGAGCCTGGACGGAGGACGAAGCATTGTGTCCCTTCCCTACAGCCATGACATCAACGACAAGCCGGCGTTCGAGCAAATGCACCGTACCGCGGCGGAATTTCAGGAGATGATCTGCCGGCAATTCGACGTTCTGTACCGCGAGGGCAAGGAATCCGGGCGCGTCATGGCCATTGCGATCCATCCCTACCTCACAGGCATGCCCTACCGAATCGACGCGTTCGATGCGGCACTCGAGTACATTTGCCGTCATGAAGGCGTCTGGCGGGCAACAGGTAGCGAAATCGCGCGCCATTACGTCGCGCAGCTTGGAACTCGCGCGGACCGACAGGAGCCCAAACGAGCAGTTGTCCGTTGAGCTCCGCCCCAGCCAGGAACACGAATGCCCACGGCCGGAGAAATTGATCTAACTACCCTCATCGAACGCCAGCGCTTCGGCTGGTTTCGGATTTCCATTCTTCTCTGGTCATGCCTGGTGATGGCGATCGAGGGCTATGACATGCAGTTGGCAGGATTCGCGGCTCCCGCCATTATAAAGGCGTGGAAGATCAACAAGGCCTATTTAACGCCCGTGTTCGGATTCGGTCTTTTTGGTTACATGCTGGGCGCCACGTTGCTCAGCGGTCTCGCCGACCGATTTGGCCGAAAGAAGATTATCCTTGGAGGCGCGTTTTGGTTCGGTGCGTTTACGCTGGCCGCGGCAAATTCTCATTCGGTTACGGGACTACTCCTCGTTCGTTTTTTCGCGGGTTTGGGTCTCGGCGCTGCTATCCCCACGACGATCGCCCTTGCCGTCGAATACGCGCCTTCGAGGACCCGCGCGACCACAGTTGCAATCCTGTTCATCGGCTACAACATCGGCGCTGCGCTTGGCGGTTTTCTTGCCGCGAAGCTCATGCCAGCTCTCGGCTGGCCCAGCGTGTTTTACGTCGGGGGGATCGCGATGATCGTTCTCAGCTTTGCTCTGATTTTTGTGCTCCCGGAATCGATCAGCTACCTGGCGCTTAGGCAAAGTGAATCTCCCGATCTGGCAGCCATCGCCACCCGGCTCGATCCCGAACTGATATCCGAGCGCCCCGCGCGATTCATTCTGCGTGAGGAAAAACAGGCGGGGGTACCAGCGAGGCATTTGTTTACCGAAGGTCGCGCCCCGATCACACTCCTGCTGTGGCTCGCGTATATCTCCAGTTTGATGGGGCAGCATTTCCTCACAAGTTGGCTTCCCACGGTTCTCGCAGGATCGGGCGTATCGCTCGACCACGCGGTCCTCGCGGGATCATCCGTGCAGATTGGCGGGGCGGTTGGGGGGCTCGCACTGTGTTGGTTGATCGACCGGCGAGGTACTTCGGCTCTGGCCGGCTCCTTTGGGATCGTGGCTTTGCTGATTGCTTTGGTGCCTTACGCGACGCAATCGGATCTCGTGCTGATGCCGCTCGCGTTCCTGATTGGTTTTGGGCTGATGGGTGGCCTGACGGGCCTGAACGCGGTTTCGGGGACGTTTTATCCAACCTACATTCGTTCTACAGGGGTTGGCTGGGCACTCGGAATCGGCCGGATTGGATCGATTCTGGGGCCTGTTCTTGGTGGGCTGCTGATTTCGTTCAACCCATCGAATTCAGTGCTGTTTACTTGCGCGGCTGTCCCAGTATTCTTTTGTTCCGGCGTCTTGTATCTATTTGCGCGAGTTCCCGTTCCGTCCACGCGCGAAGCAACCGTATTGTCTTAAGCTGTGGGCGGAGGGTGGATAAACTAGTGTTCGCTGCTATCCGCGAGTCGCCGACGTCTGCAACTTTGGCTCACCTGCCGGCAAATCGAAGAGTCCTTCCGGCAGCGCGGCGATAAAGTCGAGCACTTCGCGGCTCTCCACAATGTCCGCATATTTGGCGTGCATGTCGCAAAGGCTCACGGCGTGCGAGGCCTGCGACCGATCAAAGCAGGCATCCTCGACGACAGCGACGTGGTAGTTCGCGCTGAAAGCGTCAAGAACCGTGGCGCGAACACAACCACTTGTGGTCGCTCCCGAAACGAGCAGGCTGTCGCACCCGAGCAGCGTGAGATAACTCTGGAGAGGCGTACCGTGGAAGGCGCTCGGTTTCTGCTTTTCGATCAACAGGTCCTTGGGGCCCGGCGCAATTTCCTGAACGATCGCGTTGGGATCGCGGATGGCTTCGGTCTGCGACCGTTCTTTTTGGCGTGTGCTTTTCCAGGACCAGCTGCCGTTATCCCAGAGGTCAGCGCGTTTCCTGTTTGTCGTGTAGATTACCGGAATTCCCTTCGCGTGTGCGTTTTCGACGAGCGGCTTAATGACCTTCACTCCCTCCCACGCTTCGTCACCGCAGGACGTGGGCCAGCGCTTAATGGACTCTAAAATCGGTTCCGGCCTCTCCCCGCAAAAGGCGTAGTTCACGTCGATGATCAGGAGCGCTGGCCGCTTGCCGAAGCCCATCCGGGCGCCGAAGCCTCCTGCAGCGAAGACGGCCTTGTCACGATCGGTCAGAAACTTGTCCCAAACGGGAGTTTTCATTTGAGCGGCACCTCTCATTCAAGATTTTGTAATGCACTCAGCTGTGCGCAACGGAAGTTCAAATTAGCGCGGTCGCGCCTGCAATCGATTTCAGTCACAGCCGCGCTGCGCCCCGAACTCTGGACGGAGAAGTCTCCGAAGCAGGCTCTCTCTCATCGCGAGAGGTTGGCTGATCGTCGATTCGAAACCGATACGGCCCGAGGCGCAAGAACATCACGCAAGCCAGAAAAAGCCCAACCTCGAAAATCAGAAACATCGGCGCGTACGAGTGCCACCGATCGAACGAGAAACCCAACAAGGAAGGACCAACTCCGACACCCACCATAAACACTGCAAACAGATATCCATAGATCTGCCCAAAGGCGCGCAAACCAAAATACCGGCTGACAAAATATGGGACGATATCTCCTTCCGCTCCCATACCCAATCCACAGAGAACTGTCCCCGCGATCGACACAAGGCCTCCGGCGGGGCTGATCAGAAGTCCGAGACCCATCATTGCGCCTGCGACCGAGACAACTGCAACGTAGGGGCCGAAAAATTTATCGAGGCAGTACCCTGCCAGCATTCGGCCAACGATCATGGCAAGCCCCGCCGCGGAGAGCGCGGCAGTCGCCCTCTGAATAGATATCCCGCGGTCCGTTAAGAGCGCGACCGCGTGAATCAACGGCCCGTTCGCCGAGACCACGACGAGAAAGAACGCGATTGCAAGCAACCAAAATTGCCAGGACGTGCGCAGTGCTTCGCCGGCCATGGGCCCGACCGCAGCGCCGTTTTTTTCAGTGTCGCTCGACGCGTGTGTATCGACAAGGACCGAATCAGGTTCCCGCAGAAAAATTGCCACTGGGAAGAACGCAACAATAAAGATAGTAATCCCCAAGCCCACGTAGGCTTCTCGCCAGCCAAATGTGCCGATCAGAAATCTCGCAAGCTGCGCGACAAAAATACCTCCAAGCCCGACGCCGGCCTGGATGATCCCCATGGCCAACCCGCGGTCCTTGTCGAACCACTGAGCGATGAGCTTGGAATAACCCAGGGGAGTTTGTCCGCTGCCGAAAAAGCCCGAAAGCCCAAAGAGCGTGTAGATGATCGCCAAAGAAGGTCGAAGAAGCGATAGCGCGCCAACGCTCGCGGCATAGAACGCAACGGCAATCAGGAGAGTCGTTCGAATTCGAATACGATCGAAAAGCGCGCCGAACGCCAAGCAGCCCACGGCTGTCATCAAGGTGCTCATCAAGAGCGCGGAAGAGAGAACGCCTCGGCCGACACCCAGATCATTCGCGACGGGTTTCAGGAAGACGGCGAAGGCGAATACGTTAATGGCTCCGCTGCCGACGAGTTGAGCAGCAAGCGAAGCAGCGGCAATCCACCATCGGTTCCGCATGATTCGGGCCTCCGTTTTTTGTCCCGTCGAGCCAGGCCTGGGGAGTCGCGCGAACCCGCGCGGCGTTCAGCAGCAAACGTGGTCGTAAGCTTCCGCGATCTCGCTTCCCGTCGCAAACCACACTCGGCCCTGCGTTTTCATATGGGCGATGGCTCTTTGGAGATACCGAATGCGCAGCGGCTGCCCGACCAGAAAGGGATGCAGCGGAATTCCCAACACTCGCGCAACCGAGTCGCTCTCCGCGTAGAGCGTCTCGAACTGATCCACGAGCGCGTCAAAATATTCGGCGCCAGTGTAGCCGTGCCTCGCGAACATCCGAGTGTCACTGAGTTCCATGCAATACGGCACGGACAGCATCTTTCCGGTTTTCACTTTCATGCGGTAGGGCTGATCGTCGGCATTCCAATCGCCAACGTACCGGACTCCTTGTTCTGCCAGAAGATCGAGCGTCTCGAAACTCTCAGCGAGAGCCGGGCCCAACCAGCCTTTGGGCCGATTGCCCGTCGCCCGTTCGATGGTGCCAAGAGCGGTCTGGATCACGTCCCTTTCCTCGCTCGCGTTCGAGAACGAAGACATCAGCTGGCTGTTTGTAATCCCATGTCCCATGATTTCCCAATTTCGTTTCATCAGCTCTTCCAGGACTCGAGGAAACAATTCGCATACGGATGAATTGAGTGCGACTGTCGCGCGAATTCCCGCGGAATCCAGCACATCGGCGATCCTCCACAGGCCGACCCGGATTCCGTACTCTCGCCATGCGTAGTTGACCACATCGGGCACTGCATTGTGGAGATTCGGCAGGATGCCCATTCCAGCGGCCGAATCGTACGCCCATGCTTCCACGTTCGGGACCACCCACACGGCCAGCGTTTTGCCACCCGGCCAGGAGAATTGCTTACGGTCGATGATGAGCGAGTCGTCGTACCGTTCCGGTCTACGCACATTTTTTATTGGCGCGTTTCGGGTTTGTTCCGTCATGGCTGATTCACGTCCTAGCGCAACAGGACAGGGAACTCGGTTGCTTCCTCAATTTTCGCCGCGGATCCGATCGGCAGAGTAGCAGAAGCCGATTCCCATGATCAACCTTGGAGATGCGAGCCAGCGCGCGCCTCCCGTCTACGAACATCGTAACTTTCGGTCCGAGACTTAGTTAGTACTGGAGTTTTATACCGGGTTTTTTCAGGCTGCCCAGAAACCTCAATTCCCCATCCCCCTTAACTACCTGATTCGACATACATCAATTTTGCAGCTTTGTTTGACCAAAAACACATGATTGTGGACCTGGGCCACATTCCGAGAAGCGGGGTGGTCTCAATGGGTCGACGCAACACTCGCCCGAAGTCGTATCTGCAGGTGCCTAAATGGCTAAATTCGCTCGCACGCGCTGATTCAAAGAAAACACTGCCCTGTTTAGGTTTAATTGAGTACAGCCCAAAGGATCAGGTCTCTTTGAGAAACACTATCGGATCAACAGATTAGAAGAGTGTTGCATCGACCGGTTGAGCCGGCAGGGATTATCTTCATGTGGGAATCCCGCAAATCCCAGTTGACGATAAGCGGACTTCACGGGACTTGGCCGATCCGCGATCGGGTGCTTCATGCGTGATGCGGAAATTTCCCAAGACAATTCTCACTCATCGGAGAGCAAGTGTCCTCCGAGGATAACTTCCGAATTGCCCGCAATCCGTGCGCGGCCTTTCGCAAATTCCGTTGTCATTGGTAGAAAACCCGCCTAGAATCCGCCCAACTATCAGGAGGGTCTGATGTCTCTGCCCCGTACTCATGTGTGCGTCCTGTGTTTGGCTGTCCTCGTCTCGTTCACCGCGGCGTGCTCGCAGCCTGCGGTGCAGGGCGCGGCGGCGCCAGCGTCGCTCGACGAACTGGCGCGCCACTCGCTGGCGACGATCGATGGAAGCCTGAAGGTTCCCGGCTTGAAACAGCGGGTGGAAATCATCCGCGACCAGCAGGGTATTCCACATATCTTTGCGCAGAACGAGGACGACCTGTTCTTCGCGCAGGGGTATGTGATGGCGCAGGATCGCCTCTGGCAGCTGGAGCTGTGGCGCCGCTGGCGTGAGGGGCGGCTCGCGGAGATCTTCGGCCCGAAGGCATTCGACTACGACGCGCGCGCGCGCCTGATGATGTTCCGGGGCCCATGGGACGCGAAGGAGTGGACGAGCTATCACCCGGACGCGGAACGGCTGTTCACGGCGTGGGCCAACGGCCACAACGCATACATCGCCACCCACGCCGACAACTTGCCGGTTGAATTCAAGCTGACCGGCATCAAGCCGGGGCCATGGACGGCGAAAACGGTGACGCTGCGCTGGGCGGAACTCGGCATCGACAGCACGAGCGCGGCTCCGGCCGCCGAGCTTCAGCTCGCGCTAAACGTGAAGAAGTTTGGGGCCCAGGAGGCCAATGCGCGCACGGCCCCAGATCCGTATGACGACTTGAAAGTACCCGAGGGTCTCGACCTGGACTGGATCACGGAAGAGGCGTTGGCGGCCGCACATAAAGGCGATGACGACCCGTTCGCGCCTGGAAAGCTGCCGCCACCTGAGATCGTGGAGGCGTACCGTTCGCTCGTGCCAGCCAAGCAGGCGGAGCGTCTGATGCCCGAGCTGCAGGACATGGACGGCAGCAACAACTGGGTGGTCAGCGGCAAGCTCACGGCGAGCGGCATTCCCATCGTCTCGAACGATCCGCATCGCGCGATCTTGATGCCTTCGCTGCGGTACTTCGTGCATCTGGATGCGCCGGGGTGGCACGTGATCGGCGGCGGCGAGCCGCCGTTTGTCGGCGTGGACCTCGGCAACAACGAGAATATGGCGTGGGGGGTGACCTTCGCCGGCATCGACGAAGTGGATACGTACGTCGAGCAAACCAACCCGGCCAATCCGAACGAGACGAAGTTCAACGACACTTGGGTGCCGATGAAGATCATCCGCGAGGAGATCAAGGTCAAGGGTGAGGACAAGCCTCGGGTGGTGGAGCTGAAGTTCTCGAAGCACGGTCCGGTGTTTTACGAGGACCAGGCGCGGCACGTTGCGTTCGCCGCCAGGTCCGCGGACCAGGAGCCGGGCACCGCGCCGGTCAAGGGCAGCCTGAAGCTTGCGCAAGCGACCAGCTGCGAGGACTTCTTCGATCGTGCCATGTCCTGGAAGGTGCCGGCGCACAATTTGATCTGTGGTGACAAGAAGGGGAACATCGCCCTGCAGGTCTCCGGACTTGCGCCCGACCGCGACGGATGGACTGGGCGACTGCCCGTCCCCGGGACGGGGAAGTATGAGTGGAAGGGGTTCCGGAGCGACCTGCCGCGCGAGTACAACCCGGCGCGCGGCTACATCGCGACCGCCAACAACAACACCCACCCGCAGGGCTACAAAGGACGGCCGGTCTTCTACAACACCACGAGGGATGTCGATATCGCCCGCATCACGCGAATCCGCCAGCTGCTTGACAAGCAGATTGCCGAGCATAAGCCATTCACGATCGAGGACATGGAGCTTATCCAGCAGGACAACTACTCGCTACATGCCGAGCGCGACGCGCCCCTCTTCAAGGGATGGACGGCCAAGAATCCCGACGCCGAGAAAGCACGCGCCATGATCGAGGGGTGGGATGGGTTCCTGACGAAGGATACGACGCCCGGTGCGATCTACGTCCGATGGACGACGACCGACGCCGGCCGGAAAGCGGTGGCAGCCCAGCCAGGTCCGGAGCAGCGTGCGCTCGTCGAGCAAGGCTTGTTAGAGGCGCTGGAGCGGGTGACGAAGGACTGGGGCCCCGACCCGTCGCAGTGGCGATACGGCCGCATCAATCAAAGCCCGCTGCAGCACATGTTCATCGACCAGTTCAGTCTGAAGCCGGTCGAGCGGCCGGGAGGGTTCAACGACGTCAATGCCACCGGCGCGAACTTCCGGCGCATCATTGATTTAGCGGACGTGGACAAGACGATGGCGACCAACGCGCCCGGAGAATCTGCGCAGCCCGGAAGCCCATATTACGGGAATGCGCGGGAGAAGCTCGCGGACGGCGTCTACTTCAACCTGCCGTTCACGCGCCCGGCGGTCGAGAAGCAGGCGGCGCACAAGCTGACGCTTTCGCCGCAATAGGGTGTTGTTGGAGTAGGCTCAAGGCTTAGGGCTCAAACTCATTGCACGCGGAACCAGCGTGATTGGAGGACCCTGATGCTGGCGCATTGTCTCCAGCGCAGAGCGTGCCTTTGACATCTGGTGCCAGGAATTGCGGACTTTCTTCAGGCTGGGGTTCATCCCGGCACACCTCACTCATAAATCGCAAAATGCAAAGCGTGCATGTGTGCGTCAAACGTAATTACCATTCTTTGAGCCGTTGCTGCTCCCAAGCCCCGAGAAACGGCTCACTTGGTCACTGGGCATCCAGAATTCCCACATGACGATAAGCGGACTTCTCAGGCACTGGCTGCTTCAACCTGAATATACGGGCAATCCGCAATGGACGCAGCGTCGGGCAAAAAGGTTGAAAAAGCGAAGCCTAAATCTGCGGTCAAATGGCTTTCCGCACCTGGGACAACGGAAGGCAAAGTACTTGTGCTGAACATATGTGCCAATCAAGACCACTGGAAACGCCACAAAGAATGTGGGCAGTCCATTGTGAAGCAGTACACCGCTGGCTAAGAAGGCTATCAATACGGCAAGGCCCCCACTACCCACACGCGAAGGTAAAGGCTCTTGAGCTGTTTGTATTCATCGCATTCGCGCTGGTAGTCACCCATGGTGAACCCCCACATATCCTTGCTGACTATGCTAGCCGGACGGGCTGAGGCGGTCCAATCGGTTGTGGATGAGCACTAACCGAAAAGTAGATAGACCAGTATTGCGCAAAAAGCCATATTCCGAGAAGAGGACTTCACGGGACTTGGCGGGGCGCAAGGGCTAGTTATCGCATGCATGCCAGAAAACATGTTTGATAGATCGTTTGGTCTTGGTGTCGAAGAAAAAGTGTTTGTACTCACACACTTGGTTCGGGGAGGCGCCCTTTTGGGAGCCCGTCCATTGTGCAATTTGTCCGTCATAAGGACAGAAGGCTGTTTGTTTAGCCGCAAGCGCTGTACCCATCATCGCCGCCATCAAAACTAGCGTCATGAGTACATTTTTCCTCATTTTCGGCCTCGTCTCCTCCTTTAAGTATGGGCCTCTCGGAGGGGATCCACAAGCATGCGAGCGCTCCGATGTGGGCCACGTTCCGATAAGCGGACTACTCAGGACTTGGGATGGGGGTTCGTCAGCTCTTCAGCGTCGATCGTGTACTTGGTGGATAGACGGCACTTATTTGCTCCGGCTGGGCCGGAGTAGTTTGATCACTCTGAGTACTTCCATGGGAATCGAGGATTTCGTTAGGAATGGACCAAGCAGCAATACGGGGCTCGGTGCCTACTTGACCTGCAAGGTTCTGATGTATTCCATCAAATTGTAGATCCCCAATTGCACTTCGGCATCAGTTGGCGCTTGGCGGCCTTGCTGCTCACTCTGCTCGACCACGCCGGCTTGGGTCTGCGGTGGTTTTTGATTTGCGATGTCAGTGCGATCCCCATGCAGGAAAATTGGTCCCCAGACGGGCATTGTCTCCGAGCCGTGCGCCGGAACGCTCGGCCCCGCCTTAATCGCTTGCATGACTCTCAACGAGGGGAATCGCCCTTTATTGTGCGCTGCCAGCGTGGTCAGGTCCGCCGGAGGAACCTTCAATGCAGAGGCTACGGGGCCATTACCTTTGGCGGAGATGCCGTGGCATGCGGCGCAGTATTCCAAGAACATTTGCTTGCCGCGCTCGGTTGAGGAGGACTTGACCGGAGTGCGCTGTGCCTGCATCTGCTGTCCCATCGCCTGCGTTGAAAAAAGCGATGCAGTGAGCACAGCTACAGTTCTCAAGTATCGCATTTTTGCTCCTCGTTTTGCCCTGTAATGCCCATTCTAGGGGTCCGGTCTCAAAACAGGTACTTCAGACCAAATTGAATCAGCCGAGGCGCGACCGAACTTTGGGTTATGACCCCGAAGGTGGCCGTCCCGTAAGTCGTCCCCGGATTGGCGAACTGAGGATGATTAAAGGCGTTGTAAAATTCGACGCGGAATGCAAGTTGCGCATTCTCCCGGATACCTCCAACAGTCGTTACTTTGCCGAGAGAAAAATCCGTGTTGAATTGTCCCGGTCCGGTGATGAAATTCAGCCCGGTATTTCCATATCCAGTCGAACCGTCTGGGCCGATAGCGGGTGCGGGACAGATCACCGTCGGGCCAGCATTAAACCAATTGTTCAATCTGGTTTGATCCCTGCCCGATGTTACCAGACTCGCATTGGACGCGCCGGGACAGAGCGTAATGGTGGAAGTTCCGGCGCCGCCATACACTCCTCCTCCCTTGGGGTCCGAAAGGGTCATGGGCAACCCGCTCTGGATGATGATGATTCCTGCCGTCGACCATCCGGTCAGCATTCTCCCCGCAAACCCTTTTGCCTGCATGGGAACAGGCAGCTGATAATCGAAATTGGCGATGAAGCGGTGAGTGCGATCGAAATTCGCGCGAGCCCAATCGAGAGAGAGATTGGTCTGATCGTTGTAGACATTGGTGTTGTTCTCGGCCTTGGAGAAGGTGTAAGCGCCTTGAAACGTCAGGGCGTGGGAGACCCGTTTTCTGAGCGTTGCTTGCATGCTGTGGTACCAGGAAAGACCAATGTAATCGTTTGCACCCAGAGCGGTCGGCGTCTCGCCCAGTATGGGCACACGCAACTTTGCGTTTCGGGACGTGTTCGTGGTGACGCAATCGGTGGGGATGCCATCGAAACCGCAGTTAACGGGAGCGGCCGGACTGGCCAAAAGTGGTTGGTTCAAAACTTGTGAAAGCAAGAGATGGTTCCCATATGAGCCGACATATCCCAGGTCCAGCGAGAAAGTGGATGACAGGCTGAATTGCGCGTTGATATTCCATTGCTGAAGGTTGGGAATCCTATACACCGGGCCGGCCACCCGGTCGGAAAGTTCAGAGGTTGGCGTTCGCGGCACGAAGCCCAGCGTCGCAGTCGCAAAAGGTTTCTGCAGCGTCGACAAATCGTTGCTAGCGTCCGTATTGCTAAATCCCTGCGCAAAGGGCGGCAAAGCGAACAACGGAGTACCCGAAGCGTTGCCACTGAACGGAGCGGTCTGGTAGAACCAGCCATACCCGCCGCGCAAGGAAACACGGCTGAGCAGGCCTCCAGGTTGCCACGCAAAACCAAATCGGGGAGCAAAGGTGTCAAGCGGGGCGCCATTCTGGTAAAAACTTTTCGTCGAGTGCTCAGCTACGCCCATTGGGAGCGGTCCGAAGGGCTGGCCGGTATAGGGGTTGATCTCGTTGGGGTTGTAATTGGAGGCGACTGTATATCCCGCGAGCGTGCCGGCAGCGGGCGGAATGGGAACCTGGCTCAAGAGAGAGGGCCAAACGTTACCAATCGTCCCATCGGTGTCTAGAGAAGGCCCAATGTATTCCCATCGTAGACCCAAATTGAGTGTGAACCGCGAATTCACTTTGATGTCGTCCTCGACAAATGCGGAGACATAGTAGTTCCGGTAGCGGAATTGGAGTTCACCGAGCGGTCCCACGCCTACGCTGGCTTGAATGCTTTGAATGTTGCTGCGGCCCAAAGGACTTCCGTTTTGCGCCGCACTTTGTCCGAGGAGGAAGTCCTCAAAGTTCTGCACGACAATCTTCCCCTTCGCTGCCCCGGTGTTGTCCTCGAAATTAGATTGTGTGTCGCCAAATACGCCCATACGCGTGGTGTGCTTGCCGTGAGACCAGGAAATATTATCCGCCCACTGATACGTTACGGTTTTGGTCAAGGTATCGCTCGCGCTATTCCCCAGGAAACGAAATGTTCCGAGCGACCCGAGCACCTGAATTTCCGGTGGCACTGGGAAAAACTGGTCTAAAGGCGTCATGCCTACCGATCCGGCCGGCGGGACTCCCCGGCTATCTCCAACCGCGTCGTCTTCGGTATACGCCGCCCAGATTTCATTCACGACATCGTTGGTCAATATGGAAGTCAGCTTCAGGCTGGCGACGTAATCTCTCGGCCTGTATCCGTGCGGAGATCCGGGAACAAATTGCGGACCGGGGTTGATCCCATAGGGGGCACTGAGGGAGCGGACCTGGTGAACGCCGGATATAAAGACTCGCCCGACAAGGTTTTGCTTGGTCGAAATCGCGTAATCAATGTTGGCTATATATTGATTCTCACGAAATGTGGAAGGAAGGCTGATCGAATAGGAGCCCAGGCCGGCATTACGACCGCTGGTGAGAATACTCTGCGGGGTGGGGATCATGTAGGTGCCATCGGGCAGTTTCATTTGGAGCAAAGTAAGAGCCACCGGATTGACGTTCGAGCCATCGCAGGCCACCTGAGTTCCCCCTGCGAAGGACGAATACCTCGAGTTGCCGGGGTGATTTCCCGGACAGAACTGCGACCCGATGGTTGCCGCCGAGCGATCGTCCGTAAGTGGCGGGAGGATGAGGGTGGACAAGGAGGTTGGATCCAGCCCGTTCACTTGCCGGGTGGCCTGGAAGGATCCAAAAAAGAAAATCTTGTTTCTCTTGAATGGTCCGCCAATTGTGCCGCCGAACTGATTCTGTTTCAGGTTCGGACGAGGCTGTCCAGCTCCATTCAGGAAGAAGTCGTTGGCATTGAAAATATCATTCCGCACAAACTCCCAAAGGTCGCCATGAAAATCGTTTGCCCCGGACCTGGTGATCAGGTTTGTGTTGGGAACATTGGCGCCGTACCCGGCATCATATTGCGAAGTCTGGATTTTAAATTCCGAAATTGCGTCTGGATTGGGTACCGTGCTGCCCGCGGTAGCGCCGTCAACCGTATACACCCCGGCGGTCGTGTTGCCATTCACATTGAAGGTCTGCGTACCCCTTCCCAGTGTTCCTGCATTATTCACGTCGGAAGCCGACCCCGAAGACATGGACATGACCTGCGTGGTGTTGCGGGTCGTCAGGGGAACCCCTGTTAACGTCTTACTGTCGACCAAAGTGCCGGTCGAGGACGTTGCGCTCTGGCTGAGGCGGCATAGACACGCCTTATGCTCCGTCGATTCCCCGGCCTCTAATTGAGCGTCCAGGACGGGAACCTCCGAGACATTCACAGCCACTGACGCCATCAGGGAGGTCTTGAACCCCTGCGCAGAAAATGTCACAGCGTACGCGCCCGGGGCCAGCAACGAAAATCGATAACTGCCGTTCGAATCGGTCGTGGTTGTTTGGGACTGGCTCGTCGCGTTGTTGGTCAGCGTGACTGTCACACCCGGTACAACGGCGCTTGCCGAGTCAGTGACAGTCCCCCGCAACGCCCCCGTCGTGGAGGATTGGGCCCAAGTGAGAGAAGGGTGCCCGCCCAATACGATGAGCAACAGGGCGGACGATGCAAAGGATGACATACGCTTGAAATTCATTGGTGCTTTCTTGTTCCTGTGGCGGCCACGCCTTAAAGAGAAACTCACCTGACCAAAAGCCCGCCTGCCGAGGCACGACAACCGTGAAGGCCATGATCAGCGCCGGTCGCATGAATGCACTGCAAAGCGTTTGCAAGCATCCTAGTTGCAGACGCAATTCCATCCAGCTTTCCGGCAGGCGATCTCTACACTTTAGTCCCGCTGCCTGAAAATATTCTGAAAGCGATCGCCTGGGTCTTTAAACGGGCAACTTGAACGCGGAAGACCGGGACTTTGTTTTCCAGATCACCGATCTTGTCTTGTAGCTTGGAACAAGAAATTCCGATTTAGACCTCAGACTTGCGCATCGTACGCTTCTCCTGCGCTTGAGACAACGAATTTGCCACCAGAGCAGGCCCACTGAAGCCACGTGAAAAGTCCAAGTCCTGATAAACGGGGTGGTCTCAACAGGTCAGTGCAACACTGGCTTGCAGTCTATCGGCCGGAGTTTGAAATCCCAAAGTTTTTCTTGGACGCTGATTTAAGCGCAGCGCTACCTCATCGAGCTCGGCTTGTGAATGCGCTGACAAGTCTGTTCGTTTAGGGAAGTACTGACGCAACAGGCCATTCGTGTTTTCGTTCGAGCCGCGCTGCCACGGGCTCTGCGGATCGCAGAAGTAAACTTTCACGTCCGTGTCTACCGTGAAACTTTTGTGCTGGGCCATTTCCAGCCCGCGATCCCAGGTCAACGAACGTCGCAAAGTCGCGGGCAGCTTGCAAACGTGTTGGCTGAGAGCGGCGACCACGGTAGCTGTGTCTTTGCTGGGCACCTTAACCAGCATGACAAAACGCGAATGTCGTTCCACCAAAGTTGCGATATGACTGTTCTTGGTGCCGCCCAGCAGATCGCCCTCCCAATGGCCGGGGATGGCGCGATCCTCGATTTCCGCAGGCCGTTCTCGAATGGAAATGGCGTCGACGATTTGACCACTTCGGTGTCCCCTATCCCGCGCGTGCCGCGAGCGGCGAATCCGCCGCTGGGTCCGAAGATGTTGAATCAGCTCTTTTTTCAGCACTCCACGCGCTTGAATGAATAGGCTGCGATAAATTGTTTCGTGGGACACGCGCATACTCTCGTCGTCAGGATACTGACTCTTCAGCCATCCGGAAACTTGTTCCGGCGACCAGTCCAGGATGAGTTTACCCGCAACGACCTCTTGCAGCCTCACGTGGAGGGCGAGAAGGCACCGCTCGGGCCGCAAGGCCGAATCCCAAGCGTTCTGATCGGCGTCCGTTGCTCGATACTGAGGTCGCCCGCCATGGCGAGCGATCTCGCGACTCACCGTCGACACCGCCCGCCGCAACCCTTTGGCGATTTCACGAATCGACGAGCCGCAAGCGATCCCTCGTGAAATGGTTTCCCGCTCCGCCAGTGTAAGCGTCAGCAGCGAGCGCCGCCGCACGGCCGGAGCAATCCCGCCATGCTGCGCCAACATAAATTGAATGGACACGTGGTCCTTGCCGAAGACTCGCCCAATCTCATGCAAGGACTGCCCAGCCTTCCAGCGCCTCCACATGTCGTTCCGCTGCTGCTCAGAAAGCCTTATCCGCCGCCTAAATGTCATAAACACCACCTTTAGAGAAAAGATTTATAGCAGATGGTGTTGCATCGACCGGTTGAGCTGGCAGGGATTCTCGGAATGTGGCCTGAGATCAAGTCGAGAACCTTAATCTAATTTTTCTTTCGTGGTTATTCCATAGTTCGGATTGTGGCATTCTCTCAGCATGGGGGTGCCTCATGGAGGTAGATGAAGAAAAGGTCGACGACATGGTACTGGCTCTGCTTTATCTGACTACATTCGAGAACAAGCCAGGGTTGAGGGCTTGGAAGGGGCACAATTGGGACTCCCTGGATCGTCTACATCGGAAGGACTACATCTCCGATCCAGCAACGAAAGCGAAATCAGTCGTATTGACTGACGCTGGCGCGAAGCGATCGCAGGAACTCTTTGAAAAATATTTTACGCAATAGTTCTGGCAGAACCGGCCTCCCCGAAATTCGGCCGACTCGCTATCAGTCATCCGGAGAGGATCGGAAGGTTTCCAGTCCTATTTTGTCGTTGACCGCCTCTCGAAGGCGTTGCTTGCAGCCCAAATAGCGCTCAGTCGTTTGCACGCTGACATGTCCGAGCAAGAACTGGATCTGCTCAAGCTCGCCGCCCGACTCGTGGCATAGCCGCGCACATGTCCGCCGCAGATCGTGCGGCGCCAATCTTTCGAGCTTGGCCTTTGAGGCGCAATCCCGAACCATGCACCAAACCACTTTTTCGGTGATGCCTCGACCCCAGATGGAGCCGGTTTTGTTTACACATCGGAACAGATTCCCCGTCCTGATGTTCGCGCTCGTGGTCCAGATGTCGATGGCCTCTTTGACCCACGCGGGAATCGGAACGGTTCGTACGTGACCGCCCTTGCCGACTAAGTCGATGATGGCCCAGTGCCCCTCTCGCTGCTGCAAATGCTCCATCGTCAAGTGAACAAGTTCTGAGCGTCTCAGACCACAGCCGAGCAGTACCGCCAACATTGCAAAGTCTCGCTTTCCTCGGACTGAGCTTCCGACAGGAATGCTGAGAAGTGTTTTTCCTTGTTCTGCGGTAAGCCAGTTTCCGAATCGGACCCCAAGCTTCTTTGGCCCCTTAACCCGGCGAATGCTCGCAGCAAGCTCCGGGCTGAGCAGGCCGCTATCGGCCGCTTCGTATGCCAGGCGACGAACAGCAGCTAGACGGACATTGATCGTGGAGGCAGATAAATGGCGAGCTTCGAGTTGTAATCGGTAGCGGAGCACAACGGTTTTGTTGAAAGAAAGCCTTGGTTCAAAGCAATACCAAGCAATGAAGTCGTCGATGGCAAATCGGTATGAACGTTGGGAATCTGGCGAACCCAAGGTATTTAGAACGGCGGTCTTGGCGTGATCTAAATCCGGGAGCCGAAGTATTCGCTTTGGCTTCCAGCGCAATGGGTTTTTCTTCATCGGTCAGCGGCCTCCAGACCGCCGACCTGCTATTTGACCTCAGAGCCACATTCCGAGAATCCCTGCGAGTTCAACCGGTCGATGCAACACCTCATAACCACTTGATCTGACAACGCTTCCCATCGAGAATTGATCGCTAGAACCGGACTTAATCAAAACCTAAACAGGGCTTTTGTTTTGTCTGAAATGAGGCCGGCGGACAAAATTAGCCTCCTGGGCTGCTACAACGAGAATTTGGGCAAGTGTTGCCTCGACCCCTTGACACCACCCCGTTTATCAGGACTTAACCCCGCGCTGGGGAATAGGGGAGGCTGACAAGCCCCAGTTGTGGCGCCACGTCACCACGAAGACCAGTTCACGAGAGTGACAACCCACGCGCCGGCCTACTTTCGATGTATTGGCATCGTGTTCCAATAAATGCAGTTAGAATGGCATGGAACAAAGTGTGCGAAGTTCTCGTCGGAATTTTTGAAATAGTACTTGACAACGCTAAGATAATCTGATACCAACATGCTCAAGGCAAGGAGGCGGGCCAAACCCGTCTCGGCCATAACATGCCACCTCTTCGGAGGGGCGAGAAACTTTCGCGTAGGAGGTATGTCATGACCAAGGTAAGCCGTTTTGTAGCCGTTCTGTTTGCAACTTCCGTGTTTGCGGCTGCTGCGGTCGCAGCGGACGCTCATTCGATCAATGTCGATCTGACTCCGCCTGACCCGCACTACATGCTCTACCAAGACTGGCTTGCACAGGAAGTGCATCACCAGCTCGTGCTGTTGCCGTTTTACTCGGTATTCGACAACCTCGAATACAAGATCAACGGCAGTGAGGTGACACTTCTCGGACAGGTGACGCAACCAACCGTGAAGCTCGACGCCGAAACTGCGGTGAAGGGAATCGAGGGCGTTACCAAGGTGATTGATAACATCGAGGTATTGCCCGTCTCTCCCATGGACGACCAAATTCGGCGTGCTGAGTTCCGCGCTATCTACCGCGAGCCAGCATTGCAGCGGTATGCCTTCGGACCCGTGCCACCGATCCACATCATCGTCAAGGGCGGGCATGTGACGCTCGAAGGCGTCGTGGCGAATCAGGGCGACAAAGACCTGATCAACATTCGGGCGAATTCCGTGCCGGGCGTTTTCTCAGTAACCAACAATCTGCGGATCGAATCGGGTGAATAGATTTCGGAAGCTGCTGGGAGGCATTCAATCACTGTCTCCCAGCGGATTCCCTCGAGAAACGCAAATCCGAGCGGTGAATTCAATCGCCAGCTCAAGAAGGAGGCAAATACCATGAAAACATTTTTGAAAGTATCAGCAATTGCCCTCTTCGGGCTTCTGACATTGGCGCCGGTGGCGTCGGCAAGGCCACCGAGGATAATTATCAGGGGCGGTTTTGGCTACCCGGTATGGCTCGGCCCATACTGGGGTCCGACTTACTTCTATGCTTACCCGGTTCCTGTTACCTATACCGGTGAATTAAAGATCAAAGCCCCGATGCCAGGCGCCTCAATCTACGTCGATGGGGGTTTTGTGGGTGTGACCGACACGGTCAAGAAGATACCGCTTCCGGCGGGTACCCACGAAATCCAGCTGCGCGACCCTGACGGCGATATCTTGTATCAGGAAAGCGTAGAGATCATTGGCGGTAGAACAACGCAGATTCAGCCCCTCTTTCAGCCTGCTCCAGCCTATCAAGGCTGAAGTATGTTGACCGCAACTTTGTGGCACGCGTGCCTCAGCTCGCGCGTGCCACAATCGTCGGTGAGGAGCCCGGGTAGGCAGCCCGGGCTCAATTTTTCTAATACTACTGATAAGCCACACTGCAGTATTCCAACCGCAACTGGAATCAAGCCGTGATTCAATAATTGCAAGACTGAGCGAATGACGATTGCAAAGTTGGCTGTTCCCGCTGTTAAACGTCGATCATGGATTATGAGATCCACAGCTTTAAGGCACCTTCTCGCTGCCACATCCTGTGAAGTCCGCTTATCGGAGACTGGCTTTTGAACCGAACGGGCCACATTCCCATAATTCCGTGTGGCAGGATTTGGCCGCCGGTTCATTGCGTCGAGGTCAGGAGAAGCGTAGGATGCGCGAGCAAGGAGTTCAAATCTTTTCCACCAGGAGAACGCTGGATGAAAGGCAAATCACTTTTTTTACTCATTGGATTCGTCTTGGGCACAGCGCTGGCGGGAACTGCCCAGAAGCCGCCAGTACGGCGTCATTTTAAGGCCAGTAACCCGTCACTGGAGAAGCAAGGTCTGCCGGTTCCTTACAGCGATGCGGTGCTTGTGGGCAATACATTGTATGTCGCAGGCAGGACTGGTATTGACCCCAAGAGCGGAGCTATCCCCCAGGACGTAGAGCAGGAGATTCGGTATCTGCTTGACAGCTTCAAGACGGCGTTAGCCAACGGCGGAATGACAACGGACGATGTCGTTATGATTCAGGTCCACTGTCCGGACCTTTCCCTGTACAACAAATTCAACGCCGTTTACCTCACTTACTTTTCGAAGGAACTTCCTCCAAGGGCGTTCTTGGGGTCCGGGCCGCTATTGGGCGGAGCGCATTTCGAGATGTTGGGAATCGCCGTAAAGTGATGCCAACGATCCAGGAAAGCAGCACCTACCGCGTCTTCGCTGATGGCCTTGCCAGCTTAAGTGGAGGTTGCCCCATGTTTAAGCGATCAGCAGTGTTTGTTGTGAGCTTTGCGCTGGCCCTTGCCGCCAAGCCAGCGCCCGCACAGGTTTCCCGCCTTCCGGAGACGATTCAGAAGAAGCTGGCTGAGATCAATCCCCTTTATCAGAGCAACATTCGCAAATACGGCCCACAAACGATTGAATTATTCACTCCTCTGCTTGCGGCGGGGCCGAAGGACGGCATTTCCGTCACCGCCGACCAGGCCTATGGCACCGACCCCCAGCAGACTCTCGACGTGTACCAACCGCAGGGGGCGAAGGATCTTCCCGTCGTGGTCTTTGTTCATGGGGGCGCGCTCACGACAGGCGACAAGAACGAGAACAAGGAGGTCCACGCCAATGTTCTGTATTATTTTGCGCGCCACCAGTTTCTGGGCATAAATGCCAACTACCGGCTCGCGCCAAAGTACGTCTACCCGGCAGCAGCGCAGGATATGGGGAGCGTCGTCGACTGGATCAAGGAGAACGCGAGGCGCTTTGGGGGCGATCCGCAGCGCATTTATCTGATCGGGCGGTCGACTGGCGCTCTGCACGTCGCGACCTGGGCGTTCGACCCAAAAATCCACGGCGCAGTGGGACCGGGAGTATCGGGCGTCGTGCTGATCAGCGGGCGGCTTAAAGCCGACAATCGCGCCGACGATCCCAATGGACAGCGCGTGGAGGCGTACTTTGGAAAGGACACGAGTCTCTACGCTGAGCGATCGCCCGTGAATTTCGGCGCCCGGTCGCCGTTACCTACCTTCATCGTGGTCGCTGAATTCGACAACCCTTTTCTTGACGTGTACAGCGCGGAGCTATTCGCGAAAATGTGTGAGGCGCGCTCGAAGTGTCCTCGATTTCTGCGCCTCGTCGGACACAATCACCAGTCGAGCACCTTGTCGATCAACACCGCGGACGATCAGCTTGGCCAAGAGATCATCGACTTCATCCGGCAAGGAAAATGAATGTGACACATTGCAAGGCTCTCTTTCCGCGCGCATCCCACTCGCATATACCTTCGCTTCGGTAATAGAGCGGGGCCGTGACCCTGCCTCTGTATCACATGACACCTCTGCAGTCACTGTGAAAGCGGATTGCGCCTGGTAAGCCCTCTTCTCGGAAGGCGGCTTTTCGGTCCAATCCCACATTCCGAGAATGCCGGCGGTCTCAATGGATCGTTGCAACACTTGCCGAAGGTCCTCTTATAAGAGTCTACGAGGCTGATTTCGTTCGCGGGCGTCAATTCAATCAAAACAAAGCCCTGTTTAGGTTCTGATTGAGTGCTGCCATAAGGACCGGGCCTCGACGGGAAGTATTGTCAGATCAATTTGTTATAGGGTGTTGCATCGACCGGTTGAGCTGGCACCGTTTATCAGGACCTATCCAAAGAACATTCAAGAAGAGAGACACAAGTGGTATTTGGCTCACATCGTGACGTGACCGTAGTCACATCGTTAGCCGGGGTTCTGGGCGTAGTTTTATTTTTAATGCGACCGTCTCGCCAGTTGGTTTGAACATTTCGATTGTGTCGCAGTATCGCTATTGGTTGAAAGGAGCGGTATGAGCATCTCTCAATCCGCTGCATGCGTTTGTTGCGACAAGGGAGACTGCACGGCTGTCGTGATCATCCCGGCTGTCCGAGACAACCTGAAAAAGGTTGAACATGCCAAGCGACAATTAGAATTGATCTGCCCCGCATGTCATCGTTTCTTTTCTGTTCCGTTTAGAAATGTCGAATACCGCGACGTTACAGACGAGGATCTCGCACGGGGATTCATCGACGGGCGGCCCATTGATTCCAAGTTGGTGCACTAAGCTGGCTCAACGACCCTGCGGATAACTTATCCGCTGTCGATTCCCGAGAAGACCCGCTATCGGCATTTGATTTTGGGGCCCTCAAGATGGACAGTTTTCCACATTCCGATAATCCCGTTTCGCAGGACTTGGCGCGTGATTGCATTCAAAAGTCAAATAGGAGTTTCAGGCTCTAAATCTTTACTTGATCTTGTTGCGTACTGTAATGGCCATTGAAACGCCAATAATTTCGTTGGTCTCCCAGCCAGTCGGCAGGTTCACCAACTGGAGTAGATAATAAGGCCGTATGGAAAACGAATCGGCGATGGGCAGCCGAACCCCCACTTGGAAGCGGTCCTGCGTAAAACTGCCACCAGCAGCAAAGCTGTTGGTTCCGGGCACGACAAAAAACTCATTGCTCACGACAAGCACAGGGCGCCGCTTCATCCGCAGCGGCAACGTATAGTCAACTCCAGGCCGAAATCGAAAGCGTGCAGAGGCTGTGCGATTATCGGGAAACCGCCCCTCAACCATTATCCGCAGATTAGGTCGCCACGCTCCCCGCGATGTGGCCATCGTTACGTTGAGTAGCAACCGGTTTTCGTAAGCGATCGCGGGGTTCCCGGGAAACCGTTGGTATCGATACAGCGGAGTCACCGTCAACCACGGCCGCACACGAAACGCGATGCCACCCTGAACGAAATACTCATAGAAGTTAGAAATTACTTCGTCATATCGTTCATGGAATTCGACTTCCAGTGACTTGCTGGGTGTGAGGCCACTCGAAATTCCCTGATCGAGCCAGAGCCCTAGCTTCTTATCATCTTCCGGATCCTCCGGCGGCTGTTGTTGCTGCGCCCTCGCTCGGCCAGTGACCATACAACAGCACAGGACCGCGAACAGAAGCACTCTGCGAATGCTACGCACCCCGGTTCCTCCTTCTCAGAGCGACTCGCAGCTAGATTCTTCCCTACCAGTCAAGTGGCCTAGGCCGACGCATTTATTGCGTCAGCACAAGGCACAAGCCACTTACTCCTAGTGCGTAAAGGGAAACCGCACAGCTGTCAGAATTCACAGGCAAATATCGGTTAGAAGGAGGCTCAAAGATCGGTTAATCCCAAAATCGATCTGATTAGGGCAGCCAAGGGCTACTTGGGAGTACAAACTGGCCCAAAGCAACCTTGACATCGCTTCTCAGGGTATCGATTGAGGACTTCGCGCAGAATTGTAGACCGAAGGTACATTCCGATAACCCCGTTTCTCAGGACTTGGGTCCAGTTTAGCTAGTGGCAAACATCTCGTTCCCGACATTTGTGGCGATTTGTCCACCGATGACCGATCAACTTGCACCATTTTGACTCGGCACATTAGGGTGTCATTTTTGACAGTTGTGAACCGGTCGCATTAGGAGCAAAACCATCGGTTGCAGAGTTTTGTGCGAATCTTCACCACAAGGTGCTCCAAAACCTCTCGGTGAGAATAGATATGAGTACGAGCGCAAAAGTATTCACGCCAATCAGTACGTTACCGAAAGACCTGAGGTCACGATTTCTTGAGGGACTGGTGCTGTCCGAACGGGAATCAATCCTGAATGCTGCTACGCCACGTCAATTCCCCGCAAATTCGGTTGTCCTGAACCAAGGAGACCCTGCTAATAATATCTTTCTTCTGACAATAGGGCGGGCCAGACATTTCTTTATAACAGAAGAAGGCCAAAAGGTTCTTCTAAATTGGCTTGTACCGGGAAACACTTTCGGCGGTTATGCGGTGTTGGCGACACCGAATTCTTATTTGGTCAGCACTGAAAGCGTGAAAGATAGCGGCGTGTTGGTGTGGGACCACGCCACACTCCGAGGTTTGGTTGCGCGGTATCCCAAGTTGCTGGATAACATGCTGTTTATCGCTAGCGATTACCTTGCCTGGTATCTCGCCGCGAACATAGCCCTAACCTGCCACCCCGCTCGACAGAGGCTTGCCCAAGTACTGGTTAGCCTTGCAAGAGGGCTTGGACAAAAAGTTTCGGATGGCATTGAGCTGGACGTCACCAACGAGGAGTTGGCAAATGCGGCGAACGTCACTTTGTTTACCGCTAGTCGTTTCTTGAGCCAGTGGCAACGTCAAGGGGCCTTGGTAAAGAGTCGTGGCAAGGTCCTGCTCCGCTCACCGGAACGACTCTTCGTTCATGCAGACTCGACCTGATTTGTTGGGTTTGTATCAAATTCAATCACAGATTTGGGAAAGAACCCGCCATGTCCCGTGAAGTCGGATTCTCGGAATGTGGCCTTGGGGTGATATTCTCCACGTGAAATGAGACGGCGAACTAAAGGAGTCCTCTATCTTCTTGGATTTATCGGCTTCTTGATCGGCCTATTGGTTGTTCGTCCTGCATGGCAAGCGCGTCGTCCATCAGATATGCCCCGCAACTCAGTTTGGATCGATGCTCCCGCACTTCCTTTCAGCTTTTACCACGGCTGGTGGTTTGGATGCTGGATCGATTCTGACGGAAGATCGAACCGCTGTAGGCTTTGGGGTAGCGGCGGGCTTCAAACTGTATACGAGGGACTTTACGTTTCATGTGACAGCAAGGCACCTGTCCAAGGAAACGAACTCCAGCTCAGTGCGCCAGCGGACTCAATGGGAATGTGGGTCGGAAATTCGGAACCCGGTATCTTCGCGCCTGCTGCATTTCTAGCGAATGGGAAAGTCCTAGTTCCAGTCGAGGCACTCCACGACTGCGAAAAAGTCCGCCCAAAATAAGGACTGAAATAATAAAAGATGGCCTCTGTGTCGCCCAAGTCCTGTGAAGTCCGCTTATCGGTATGTGGCTTTTGCCCACAAACAGTTGTTTGTGGGCATGCTTACACCACTGATTTTGGCAAATGAAATCCGCCGATTGGCTTGACCTGTTGTGTTGGTTCAGCCTGAAATGGAGCGAGGGCGCTTTCCGTTAGTGAGTAATCCGCCCCTTGGGGCAAAGTAATTGTAGCTCAGATTTGCGATTACCAAGCGAGGCGTGACCGGAGTTGCGCCTTCGACTTGGCAAGCATTTCAAGAACGTGTGGCTCGGCTTTATGAGCAAAACGCCCAGCTGGAGGTGATCCGGCGAGGCGTTGAGCTATACGTTCGGCGCTGGTGGCGGTGGATGATGAGTGGTGTCCGCTTTGTGTTAGGGAGCGATGCGTTCAAGTGCCCTGTGAATGGCACAGCCCTATCCGTTTCCGCATCACCAACACGAGTCCTATTCCGACCAGCATTAGGGGGACGGTGCCTGGCTCCGGCGTGGAAACGGTAGCTGGAGTGAAGGCTAATGTGCCGCCCTGATCGTTCACGGGGGGCGAGTTAGTGTTGACGGAGGCACTAACGGAATAGGACAGTGGTTGGCTTATGTTGCTGATTATAAGCAAGTTGTTTGATTCAAACCAAGAATACGAGTCCGTATCAAGCCAGCCGCTTAACAGCGTAATGTCGACTGTCTGAGAATCCCACGTGATGTCGAGGGTTGGCGACGGGAATGTCACGTTTGGCGCGGTCGGTGCCGCGACCGTACAACTCACATAAGCGGTTGCCACGCATGTGAAGGTCACGCTGTCGGCACGGGCGCAGGGCGCAACGATGGCCCCAAGCAGTAGCGCAAAGATCATCCACATCGTTTTTCGCATTTTCGAACTCCTGCCACGAGCGCGGCCAACCGCAGATGGAAAACCATACACAACACCTACCTACGTAGTGCAGGAGCACGATACGTTCCAATCAAGCCTTGTTGAAACAAAGGGACATGGAATCGTTGTGCGCTCGAAACCCTGCACAGTTTTGCATAAAAAAGGCAATTCCAGCGATCCATTCGCCCGTGTCAATGACCACTCGTAGTCTCAGTCAGGGACTGAACCCTCGCTTCCTAGCCCATGGGGCGTCTGGGCACAGACCTCGCTGCGTCTGGAAAGAAGTTCTGGCGGCGCGTCGTCTTCCTTCACGCGGCCCGCTGGCGGCGATTCTTCCGCTGTTCTCTCGCCGCCTCCAATTTCCGGTCCCGCTCGGCTTGAATCTCCTGCTGATGCCCAGCGAGCATGTCCTTCGGCGTGATGTACCCGATGGCGCTGTTCAGACGCACGTTGTTGTAATGCTCTACGTAGCCCTGAACCAGACGCCGCGCATCTTCGAGCGACAACGGCGTTCCCGGACGGATGCACTCCCCTTTGAGTGATTTGTGCCAACGCTCGATTTTGCCGTTCGATTGCGGGTAATACGGCGAAGTCCTGACGTGCGTCATGCCCGAAATGCGAATGAACTCCTTGAAGTCCTTGGCGATAAATTGAGGTCCGTTGTCGGAGATGACTCGCGGTTTAACACCTGGATACCGCTCTTTGGCCCCTTCTAGAATGATCTCAACGTCGGCCTCGGTCATCGATCCCCGCAGATCCCAATGAACCAGGAAACGGCTGTAGCCGTCCAGGATGCTGCACAGGTAGTAGAACGTCGCACAAACGTTCAGGTAGGAAATATCGATATGCCAATGCTGGTGCGGCTGCGGCGGCTGTTCAAAGCCGGTCCCTTTCTTCGAGGGCTTCCCGTTCCACTTCCGCAGCAGCCCTGCTCGACTCAGCACCCGCCACACGCTGGCCGGACTCACCGCTACGATGTCAGCATCCAGCATCATGAACGTCAGCCGCCGGTAGCCTTCTAGCGGATTCTTCAGATGGAACGCAATGATCGCCTGCTTCTCCCAATCCTCCAGCCAAAAGTCCCGGGGAACCCAGCCGTTATGCTCATTGACCTTGCCGTACCGCTCGCGCCAGCCGTAGAACTTGCTGGCGGTGATGTCGAGCCACTGGATGAACCGCCCGGTGCTGATCTCGGTTTTCTCAGACCAGCGCCGGACGAAATCCACGATCTGGTCCCGCATATCATGCGGAACCCAGACCCCGGTCAGAGTTCCCCAACTCTTTTTTTTAGGGCAACATGCTCCGCCATCAGTTCGGCCAAAACTTCATCCTTCGTCTGGATCTTCTTCTCCAGATAGGCAATTCGTTCCTGTTCGGGCTGATGGTTGGTCCGACCTTTCTGCTGGAAAGCGAAGGCTCCGTTCTCGAAGAACTCCTTCTGCCAGCGGTAGAACACCGTCGGTTGTGACCGGGCCGAGTTTTTGTACCACGGTGAGTGAAAGAGTTTATATCACAGCCAATGGCTGTGAAGCTTGATTGGGCTGAGCCCATGGGCTACATGCCGCGGGGGCAGGCGGCCTGTAGCCGAGCGCCGAGTGTGGCCGCCTTGTGTTGTATTCCACCCGCCACTTCTCAATCACGATCTGTGCCTCCTTTAGGGAGTAGAAGATCTCCCCATTCAAGCATTCATCCCGCAGCTTCCCGTTGAAGCTCTCGCAGTAACCGTTCTCCCAAGGACTGCCCGGCTCGATATACAGCGTTCCGGTCCCCACGTTCGCCAGCCACTTCCGCAGTTCCTTTGCCACGAACTCTGGGCCGTTGTCAGACCGAATGTTCTCTGGAACTCCTCGCCACAGCATCACATCCGCCAGCGCCTCGATGACCTCGTAGCTTCCCAATCGCCTCGCCACTCGAATCGCCAAGCACTCCCGCGTGTATTCATCGATCATCGTAAGCATGCGGACCGTTCTGCCATCGTGGGTCATCGCACTCACGAAGTCATAGCTCCAAACGTGATTTGCCCGCTCGGGCCTTAGCCGCACACAGGAGCCGTCATTTAACCAGAGCCTTCTCCGTGCCCTTTGTTTGCTGGGTATCTTCAGCCCTTCGCGACGCCAGATGCGCTGCACTCGATCTTTCCCCACCTGCCAGCCTGCGATCCGCAACAGCGCCGTGATCCTCCGGTAGCCGTAACGGCCATACTCACTGGCCAACGTGATGATGTCTCGGGTCAGCGCATCTTCATCCACTCTCTGGATCGGCTGGTAGCGTTGCGTTCCACGCCACTGATTCACCAGTCGGCAAGCATGCCGCTCAGAGAGTTCATGCTTCTCCCGCGCATGCTCCACCGCACAGCGACGCCGTTCAGGGCTTAGAAGTTTCCCTCTGCAATATCCTTGAGAACCTGCTTCTCCAGCGACAGCTCCGCCACCACTCGCTTGAGCTTTGCGTTCTCCCGCTCTAGTTCCTTTAGTCGCTTCGCTTGATCTAGCTTCAGGCCGCCGTATTCCTTCCGCCAGCGGTAGTAGGTCTGTACTGTGATCTCAGCTTCTTTGCAGACTTGCGGGGTGGGTTTTCCATTTGCGATTCCTACTTCAATCTGACGCAGCAATGTCACGATCTGTTCCGCTTTGTACCTCTTGTTTGGCATATCCAGCCGTCCTCCTCGTAAGAGATTCTCTCTCACTTCGGCTGGTACAAAAACCACCGGTCAGGTCAAGCGCGGAGGACCCCGATTCTAGGTGCATCCACGACCACTTTCGGCCTTCCCAGGCGCTTGCCCTTTGCGCGGGCGTTTCGGAGCCCGGCGGTCACCCTTTCCCGGATGCAATCGCGTTCAAATTCAGCAAAGGCCGAGATGACTTGATACAACAGCTTGCCGGTTGTTGTCGTGAAGTCCAGCCCTTCAGAGAAGCTAATTAACTCAACCCCTAGCACGCGCAAGTCTTGGAGTAAGTGGACTAAGTGGACCAAACTGCGACCCAGTCGATCAAGCTTCCAGACGAGGACGGCATCGAACTTTCTGCGGCGGGCGTCTCTCAGGAGAGCATCAAGTGCGGGTCGAGATTCCTTAGATCCGCTTATTCCTTCGTCGCAGTATTCTCCTATGAGGTCAAAATCGCGGCGTTTAGCTAACTCACGGAGATCGAGGAGTTGCATGTCGACGGATTGGCCACCTGAGGTGCTCACTCGGGCATAAATGGCTATGCGGCGACTCATGGCTAGAACTCGACTGGAAGAACGAGGCGGTGAGGGATGGTAACAAGGTCAGACGTTGTCGAGTGGCTGCCGTCGTACCACCTTGATGTGCATGAGTTTAGAGGAGGCATTACGCGATACCCCCCAGGTGGGTCGGGCACGGTTCATAAGGCTCAATTGGTAGGTAGATCTTCCTGGGTGTCGCAATGAGATAACCCGTAGCCCTGCGGATTTTTCGGCGACCCGACCCGCCAGTGCCACTGCTCTCCGCCGCAAATTCAGCGCTATGTCTCGAAAATTTCCGGTCCGCTCATCGACCGCATCGACATCCACATCGAAGTGCCCGCCGTGAAATACAAGGAATTGCGCGGCAACGGAACAACGGAAGATTCTGCCGCGGTGCGCGAACGCGTGTTGCGCGCCCGCGAGCGTCAGTCCAAACGCTATGCGGGCGAGCGAAAAGTCTTCTCGAACGCGCAGATGCCGCCCAAGCTGATCCGGAAATTCTGCGCCATCAGCGAGGAGGGCGAAAAGATGCTGGAAAACGCGATCGGACGCCTCGGCCTTTCCGCGCGCGCCCACGACCGCATCCTGAAAGTCGCCCGCACCATCGCCGACCTGGACGCCTCGGAGAATCTGGAGACGCGCCATCTGGGCGAGGCCATCCAGTACCGCACGCTGGACCGCACTTACTGGGCGTAAACACCGCGGAAAATCCCACATGCAGAGGGCGCCGAGGGAGCGCGGTAGCGCTATCCGGGGGAAATGGCGTCCGTATTGCGATTTCGGAAACAACTATTGACATATCGTGGGACGATATAAATAATACAGGAAGGTCGAGCGTCCTCCGACACGCTCGGCTCGTTTTGCAGCAATAGAAAGGGAGGTGGGTGTCTCCCCCCCTCCCTTTTCCCTATCGTCTTAATCCCCGCTACTTTGCGAAAAGCCCCCGGCAGACTCACTCACGAAAGATGAATGTTCTATTTGTGGCGGATATCTTCCGGGGCGCGCTGGCGATCGAGCGGCACAATCTGGAATTGCCATTCGACAGGAACTGACGCGGGCAGGAAACAAATCTTGCTGTCGCACGCCTGGTACTCGAGGTTTCCCTTGAGGGTGACTTTTTTCCCATCTGCGCCAAGGGCGCTGCTGAATTCGGCCATGGAGTTCACCTTCAGCTCCTGGCGGATCCGAAATGCGCCCTCAAAAACAGGCACGCGCTCCTTAATGGCCGGCAAATACAGGATTCTTGCGGAGGGATAACTTGCCTGCCTTACTTCAAAATCGGGAAGGGGTTCGATCACGAGCTTAACTGTCTTATATCCTTTTGTGCCCGGCGCATACACATGAACATCGGGTGGGAGGCGCACTTCCGCTGTGACTGTGACGAGATTGCCGGGAACGGCCACGCGGTCCGATTGTCCCACGCTGAGCTGTAAATGCGGGGCTTCGACCGTATCGCTGACTTGCTCACCCAGTTCCGGAAATAACTTGGAGAGAACTCTGTTTCCGGTCAGCCGCTCGCGATAATTCGCTTCGAAGAGTTTCTCGCGAATTACGCCTTCCGGATCGATGTAGAAATATCCCGGCCGTGCCATGCCGGCGTTTGGTCCTACGGCTTCCGTGTTCAGAACTTGATACTTCCGGATGATTTGTGAATCGGGATCCGCCAGAAGAGGGAATTCGATTTTGCGGCGGCCGGAAAAATATTTCAGGATTTCCACATTGTCGTAACTGATCCCAGCCAGCTTGATTCCTTGTTTTTCAAAACGGGCTTTCGCCGCCTGCAATTGAATGAGCTGGCCTTTGCAATAAGGGCACCAATCGGCCGAGCGATAAAACAGAAGAACCGTGCCTTTAGGCCCTCTCAGCGATTCGAGAGTTTGTGTCTGGCCAAATTGGTCGACTATGGAAAAATCGGGAGCTTTCTGTCCCGCGCGGAGCCCAACCTCGGTAAACACTCGGATGGACGCAACATGAATTGCGCTGCCTTCCAGCGCGCCTTGCACTGTCACTGCTTCTCCCAGGCGGCCTTTTGCCTGGTCCTGCGGGTCGAGCGCAAAAACTTGCCGAATCGTATCGTCATACAACGCCATGGTTGCGCCAGGAGTTTGGGCGCTGCATTTCGCTGCCTCGGCGAAGGCTTCATCGGCGTTGCACGATCCATTGATAAGCAGGCCGGACCACGATCCCGCACTTGTGTTTTCGGATTGGCCTGCCAGCGTGCACGCAGCGGCAAGAAGGATTGCGAATGCGACAGCACCTGCATGTTTGTTCACAGTTGAGCCTTTCTGGCGCTCCACCCTAACCCGAGCCTTAGACTGGGTGGGGTTTCACTACGGTTCAGAATACGCCCGCGCAGTTCCGGTCAGCAAGCGCGAGCGAAGATTTCACGTTATAATTAAAAGATATGCTTTCGCTCAATAACGTCACCATGCGCTACGGCGCGAGGGTCCTGTTCGAGGACGTGACCTGCTCGTTCCTCGAAGGCCGCCGCTACGCCATCACCGGCCCGAACGGCGCCGGCAAGACCACTTTGATGAAAATCTTAGAGGGTGACATCGAACCGACGAAGGGTTCGGTCTCACGCCCGAAGAAGCTGGGTATTTTGCGCCAGGACCAGTTCGCCTTCGACGAGTTTCGCGTTATCGACACGGTCATCATGGGCAATGCCCCGCTGTGGAAGGCGCTCCAGGAGCGCGACCTGCTTTATGCCAAGCCACACGAAGAGCTGACCGACAAGGATGGCATGCGCCTTGGCGAACTCGAAGGAATTGTCGGCGACGAAGGCGGTTACACGGCTGAGGCGGACGCCGCGATCCTGCTCGACGGCCTGGGCGTCGAAGCGGCTCTGCACGAGCGCAAGATGAGCGAGCTGCAGGGCGGCCAAAAAGTTCGCGTCCTCCTGGCGCAAGCCCTGTTCGGCAATCCCGCGGCGCTGCTCCTCGACGAGCCCACCAACCACCTGGACCTCGACTCCGTGCACTGGCTGCAGGATTATCTCCACGAATATCCGGGCGTGCTGATCGTGATCTCGCACGACCGCCATTTTCTGAACAGCGTTTGCACTCACACGGCCGACATCGATTATCAGACAGTGATCATGTACACCGGCGGCTACGACGAAATGGTCCTGGCCAAGACGCAGATCCGCTCGCGCATCGAATCGGAAAACGCCGTGCGCGAAAAGAAAATCGCGCAGCTCAACGAATTCATCGCGCGATTCTCAGCCGGCACGCGCTCCTCGCAAGTGATGTCCCGCAAAAAGGAAGTCGAGCGCATTCAAACTTCGGAGCTGGCCAAATCCAACATTGCCCGGCCATACATCCGCTTTGACATGAAGAATCCGTCTGGCCGCCACCCGCTCGAATTCAAGGGTCTGCGGAAGGCCTACGATGGCCACACGGTGATCGACAAATTTTCCGCAAACATCGAACGCGGCGAAAAAATCGCGGTGATTGGCCGCAACGGGGCGGGCAAGACCACGCTGCTGAAGTCGCTCGTCCGCAGCGCTCCGGGGTATATCGACGAGGCCGACCGTCACTTTCTCGCGGATGCCGGCAACGTCAAGTGGGGCCACGAAGTAGCCGTCGGTTATTTTGCTCAGGATACGACCGATACTATCGCCAAGAACACAACGGTCGTCGAGTGGCTGCATCAGTTCGATCCCAAAGCGTCGCAGCAGGAGTTGCGCGCCGTGCTGGGACAGATGCTCTTCAGCGGCGAGGACGCCGAGAAATCCACGCGAGCGCTCTCCGGAGGCGAATCGGCGCGCCTGATTTTCTGCAAGCTGATGCTGCAAAAGCCCAACGTCCTGGTGCTCGACGAACCCACGAACCACCTGGACCTCGAAGCTATCAACGCTCTGAACATCGCGCTCCAGAAGTATCCCGGCACAGTCCTGTTCGTCACCCACGATCACGACGTCATCGACGAAGTCGCCACGCGTATCTGGCAATGCAAAGGCGGCCATGTCGAGGATTTCAAGGGCCCCTACGAGGATTTTCTGGTGTACGCGAAAGAGAAGGCTTCGTAGCCTTAGCGCTTCTGGTGGATCATCCGCCGATACTCTTCATGAGGACCGATCCAGACCCATATGAAATCCGTGCCATCCTCAACTGCAAGGGCGCGGTAATTCATCCCGATTCTTACTGACCATAGCTTGCCGATCTTCTTGAAATGTAGGGAGGGATGCGCGGGATTATCTTTCAGCAATTCGTAGTTTTTTCGGGCGACACTTTGAATGCTACCTGGCAGGTTTGAAAAGAGAGTCCAGAAACGGGCGGTGGTGCGATGCATTCACAAATCCCGGAGCTTCCCTTTGGCCTTCTCTTGACGGGCCTCACGCTCCAGATAATCGAGCTTTCCGGCAAGGGAATCGGGTTCGATTTCCTTATCCCACTTCTCCCAGTCCTTTTCGGACAACCAGCGGAAAATCTCGGCGAACTCCTCACTGGGGAGTCGCTCGATCTCGGCCTTGAGCTCGTCGATCTTTGACATGCTGTCTTCCTTCCCTAAGACCTGTTCCTGGACGGTGAAAATGTGCCTTGCCCGTTATTATAGCGCCACTTCGGATCGAACCCTTGTCGTTTTCCAGGGCTCATACGATATCTTCATCGGCGGAGTGTCAGAGACTAATGCCGCCGCAGGAAAAACGCGATCGTGATGACCGTGCTGACCACCGTTACAATCGCGCGAATGTAAGCAGGGCTCACTTTCTTGGCTAGGCGCGCCCCGATGTACCCGCCGATGACCGTACCCACCAGCATCACCAGCGTCTGCGGCCACCATATTTTGCGCGCAATGATGAACAGCACGGCCGCAATGCTATTGGCCGCCGCGCCCATCAAGGTTCGATTCGCATTCATGATGTGGATTTCCGTCAGCCCGAAAACGGTCCATGTGGCCAGCATCATGATGCCGATCGCCCCGCCGAAATAGCCGCCATAAATGGCGATAAAAAATTGGATGACGACGACGGTCACTGGGCCGATATGAATCATGCGTTTCAGAATCGGCGTGATGCGCGCGCCAAACGTGAATAGCAGCGTCGCGGCCAGCATCAGCCAGGGGATCACAGAGTCAAAAGTGGTCTGGGGCGTATAGAGCAACAGCAGCGCGCCCGCAATCCCGCCGGCCACGCTCACAATCAACAAAGGCAAGAACGGGAAGTCGTCCGATTGCCGGAAATCTTCGCGGTAGGCCCACGCGCTTGCAAGAACCCCCGGGATGAGCGCCGTGGTGCTGGAGGCATTGGCGACGATGGAGGGCACGCCCGTAAATACCAGGGCCGGAAAGGTGAGAAACATGCCTCCCCCTGCGACCGAGTTGATGAGGCCAGCCGCCAGCGCGGCGATAATGAGCAATAGGTAGGAAGCCATGCACACTCCGAACCTTCAAACTTAACATTTTTTGGCCGCTAATTTCGCCGCAAACCGTGCGGCGCATATCTCCCAACCGCATGTCTTGGATTGACTTACCCGACGGCGCTATGCTACCCATACAAGTCCCTAAGCGGGTTCCGACAGCTGGATGCCCTTAAAACCTCAGCGGATTGAAGTCGTTCTGGAGTCCTTGATCGAGAGCATTGCCCTCGCGGAAGAAGTGGGTATGCGTGTCGCCGCGGTGGCCGGATTTGGCGAGGACGATCAATACAAGATCGGCCTGGCGGTACACGAGAGCGTCATGAACGCCTTTCAGTACGGCAACAAGCAGCGCCGCGAGAGAAAGATCCATCTGGTTTTCGAGTTGCTGGAAGACAAGCTGGTGATCCGTGTGGTGGACCAGGGAGCGGGATTCCGGCTCGAAGACATCCCCGATCCCCGTGAGGATGAGAATGTCCTCGGTGATTCCGGTCGCGGCGTCCTCTTGATTAAAGCGTTCATGGACGAGGTGGACGTGCTCTCCAGCGCAGCCGGGGGCGCCGAAGTCGTCATGGCCAAGCTCCACAAGCGCTGAGTCGCTTGCTGAATAGAAAAAACCTGGCGGCGCCGTTTAACCTCAGCCAGAAAACGATAGTCGGGAAAGGCCCGCGATGAGTTTCAAAGCCACCATCCGTGAAGTCGGTGACGTCACTGTGATCGATATGGACGGGCGCATCACTTTGGGCGAAGGAAGTTCCCTCTTGCGCGACTTAGTCCGCGAGAGCCTCGGCAAGGGTCGCAAGAAAATCGTGATGAACCTTGCTGGAATCAACTACATCGACAGTACCGGTCTCGGCGAACTGGTCAGCGGATACCGCCTGATAAAAAGCCAGGGCGGGGAATTGAAGCTCCTGAACCTCAATAAGAAAGTCACCGACCTCCTGCAAATTACCAAGCTCTACACGGTATTTGACATCCACAATCAAGAAGAGCAGGCAGTTGCGAGTTTCCATTCCTAGGTAGTTGCTTCCCCGCCAATTCAGCAAGCAGGGATTGCGCATGGACGTCCTTGAAATCCCCCTTTTTGAGCGATTCCCAAAACGGGAAATTCTCTAGACAGCCGCCCAATTTTGTTGTATTGATGGCCCGCTTTTGTGGGTCCTGTAATTCCGTAGGTGTTTTGAACGCCCGCTACGGGCTATCGCCCTCGTTTAAGTCGCCAGGACAAACGGGGAATCGCACCGATCACGGCGGACATTTATCTATCACCGACTGGCGTTACGCCCGGCAAACAGCGACCGCTCAAGAAAGAGGAGCTACTAAGTTGAGCAGAGAACAAGGTGTGGTGAAGTGGTTTAACGCATCAAAAGGCTACGGTTTCATCCAGCGCCAGTCGGGCGAGGACGTGTTCGTTCACTTCTCCGCCATACAGATGGACGGATATAAGACGCTGAACGAAGGCCAGATGGTCGAGTTTGAGGTGAAACAAGGACCGAAGGGCTATCAGGCTGAAAACGTCACCGCTGCTTCCTAATCGGGTACACGTGTTCTGGGGGCCTTGCGCCGCGCGAGCGGTGGGGGCCCTTTCGCTTTTTAGCGTCCCGCAGAATTTCCGGAGGCCGTCCGGCCATCGGTTCCAACCGTTCCGCGAGACCTGTGGTACGATTGTGCTTCGCAAATCTTTGGAGGGATCACTCTGTGGCGCAGCATATCTTGCGCAAGGACCTGAAGAAGGACGAAATCCGGGAGAAGCTTGTCTCGGGTTTTGAATCGGTCGCTTCGCATCAGCAGGCTTTATGGATTGTGGTTACGGCGGCGCTGGTCGTGGCGCTGGCGGTGTTTGGCTGGAACAGTTACGCGCGCCGGCAGACGGCCAAGGCTTCCGCGGCGCTGGACGATGCGATGAAAGTATTCCAGGCTCGGATTCGCGCCGCCGGTGAACCCGCCGATCCGGTCGAAGTCACCTATCTCGACGAGAAGAATAAGTTCACGGATGCTTCCAAGAAATTTCTGGCCGTCGCGGACATGTACGGGCGGACGAAACCCGGACAAATGGCGCGGTATTACGCGGCACTTTCCGAAGTCCAGCTGAAACAATACGCGGACGCGGAAAAAAATCTCAGCCAGGTCGTCTCCGCCGGCGACGAAAACCTGGCCAGCCTCGCCAAATACGAGTTGGGCGAGGTCTACCAGCAGGAAAACAAAGGCTCGCAAGCGGTGGACTTGTACAAGCAACTTTCGGACAAGCCGACCGTGCTGGTGCCGAAGGCTACCGCCATGCTGGCCCTCGCCGATTATTACCGCAAAGCCGATCCCGCGCAGGCCACCAAACTCTACAATCAGATCAAGCAGGAATTCCCCGATGCTGCCGCGCAAGCGGACCAGGGCCTTGAACTGCTCAATTCCAAGAGTTGATCACGAAGGGTAAGGCCTTCTTCCCTGGGAAGCAGCTACGGAAATCGGCTGCGTCAGTGGTGGTGACTTACTTCGGCGGGTTTCGTTGATGGTTTTGCTGCGGTCGGACCCTCCGCCGGCTCCTCTTCCTCTTCCATCTTGCCTTTTGGATTGTAGCTTTCCATGTCCTTGATTTCTTCGGGAGTGAGATGAGGCAGGTGGCGGATGAACAAGACAAGTTGCCAGCTTTCGTCATCCTGGTCCAGATGAGGCTCGCCCCAGGCTGGCATTCCCGTCAATGGGACACCGTTGCGAATGATGTAATATAGTTCGCCGTCGCTAAGGTTTTGCGTTGCCGGCAGGCGCATATCTGGCGCACGCGGGTAGAGGTTCTTGCCCATTTCCGTATTGCCACTCCCATCGTTGCCATGGCATTGCGCGCAGTGATCGGCAAAGTGCTCGCGAGCATCCTTCATCACATCGGGTGTGGCCACGTCCTTCCAGGGGTTCTCATCCTCGCGGTCGAGCTTGGGGATGGCCATGTGCCGTAGGGCACGCGCAAGCCGGATCTCCGTTTGCGAAGGATCCTTGCGAGCGCTGATTCCGTGCCGCAGCAGAACCGCACCGTAGGCGAGCCCCGCGATCACTGCGGCGAGCAAAATCCAAAGGATTGTCTTCGGGATATTCATTTTCGCATCTCTCCCTTGCTCCTGCTTCTGGCCATACTATTTCTCTTGTCCGGAAAATGGCCGGATCCGAACGAATACTGCTATCCCTGCCGGATGGGAACCGTAAACGACTTTCAGACTTTCCGGCACGCCATAGACCGTTACTTGCATACCAAGTGCTGATCCGAAGTGAGGCGCGATATCGAAATCCCGATCGTATCCGATAGTATATCCCTGCACCCTCCCGATCGGTATTTCCTGGGAATTCGGCGGAAGAGGGTTCTCGCCGAGGAGCAGCTCGTTTGAGCGTTCCGCGTCTTCGATTCGCGTCCAGGCATGGTTGCGCGTGAGAAAGCGCAGCGTCGATTCGAGCGCGTAGCTGTTGAATTTGGAATTGTCTTGGAGTGACTTGGTGCGTCCCCAAATCAGCGAACTGGCCCAATTGCCGCTGAGTATTGGGCGGTTGTACATTACCGACGCAGTCATGCGCTCCTGATTTTCATTGGGAAAGAGGGCTTCCGGACTCGCAATTCGGCCAATTGAATATTGGCCACTCCAATTTTTCTCCGGCTGGATTGTCAGGCGAGTGGACCACGAATCGATTTTTCCCTGGCTAATATTCCAGCGGTTCTCATTTGGTTCTCGTCCGTGAAAGCCGGAAGCTTCGATCCGCGCGATCCGATAGGTCACGCCCACGGTGACCACGTCCTCCGCGATGTGCGTCGAGTCTTCCTGATGGTGGCCGAGCGTGGCCAGAGGATCCTCCGACGCAGACGCCCGGTGCGGATAGGCCATCGACCCTATGGCCGGATCGCCAATGGGCGCGGCATAAAAAGAGAGCAACCAGTCTCTCCTCAGCTTCAGATCGTATAGCGCCGCAATCTCCATGAAAAAATTATGCGGATGCTGTCCGTCGGCGATGGGCGTCCCAAAAGCCGTTTCGCCTTGCTGGAAGAGCAGCGGGTACTGGCGTCCGGTGATTGTCGCGGGTTCGAGGCTCAGCATCGCGCGCGCCGTGAACGCGCCCGGCCCAAGAGGGCGCTGCGCCATGCCCATGAACCAGTTTGTGGAGAAAAATTTGTCTCCGCCGCGCGGGCTCGATTGCTGCTCGTCCAGCACGAACACATTGGCATGAAACATCAGCGACCACTTGCCTTTCGTGGTCATGAGCATCGGAACCGGAGTGGAATCAGGTTCGGCGCTTGTTCCTGATCCCGCGTGGCAGACGATTTCCTGTGGGAATGTTTCCGGATGCATGGTCATCAAATCGGTTCCGCCCATGTTCATCCCTTGCATTTGCGTGCGCTCCATTCCGGGCATGCCTTGCATGTCGCCGTCTTTCTTCTCGTTTTGTTGCGCTCCGGCGACTGCCGGAATTGCCAGTACCAACGCCAACATCGTGATCCAGTGCCGCATAGAAAATATCTCCCAGGGATGATTCCTCTCGCATTCATGGGTTTGGTTTCTCTGAGTCCTCAGTGCTCTCTGTGTTAAATGCTTTGCCTAAGTCAGAAAAAGGCTATCAACACAGAGGACAGGGAGATCGCGGAGAAATGCTCAGGGAAAGGAATGGGGAGTAGGACTAGATGCGTAGACTTATAGGGAGGGGAATCCCGTCCCGTTGACGATGCTGTGCAACGTCATCTCGGACATCGTGAAAATCGGGAGGGGCGCTATCGACGCGGGGAGTTTCATTGATCGCCAGGCTGAAATGAAAATGCGAATCGGCGGGACCGCTCGCCTTTGCGGAAACAGCTGAGCCGTCGTCGCAACCCTGCCTTTCACACGGCCCCATTTCGCCAATGGTCGGATGACTCGCGTTGGGTTCCGAAATCGCAGAAGCCCCCGGGTGGGATTGGCTTTCGGCCATTTGCGGCATGGTCATTCCATCCATCGACACGCCTTCCATATTCATGGCGTTGGCGGCGGAATCTTGGGTTTCTGCTTGCCCCGAATGGCAATCTGAATTCATCGAAGCGAATGCGCAGGAGAGATCGCATGCCGCGGCCAGCGGGGATACCGACAAAAGCAGCGCGACGATTGAACCCGCGAGTGTGCGCCTGATGATCATGCCAATATCGATGCTGCGACAAAGCCTTTCGTTGTTTCAATATCAAGAGAGTAGGTGCATCGGGCCGTACAGTTCGACGAAAATATTTTCGGCCGGGAGGCCTTACTTAGTCTTGTTGTTTTCCGCGCAGACGTACTCCTGAATCTGCCAGTCCGGTTTTAGTTTGAAGGTTCTCTGCGCCTTCCAGGGCTTCGTGTACGCCTTTGGATCGTCGATGGTGTACTCGTCCACCAACGTGTCGTGGTCCACGCGCCGCAGGCGTTCGATGACGTGCATGGCGTCGGAATGCGGAAGGCCCATCGGGTCGAGCCAGGTCTTGTCGTTGAACCCGATCGTGTCGATGATCAGCGCATCCCCTTCAAACCTGCCAATCGAATTTCCCATATAGGTCGGTTCGAGGTCTTTCGGATGCCCCCGCCCGTCGGTAAAAATTTGGCGGATCAAGGATTGGTACTCGAAAATCATGATCACTCTGTCGCGCGCCTGCACGATCTCCCACGGAAACGGCTGAAACATCGTGCGCGGAATTCCGGGTGGTATGCATCGCTCCGTCGGATCGGGTCCAGAGTCGGGATCGCGGTGCGTGTTTTCGTAGGTGCGTTTCTTGAAAAGCGCCTCCGCCCAGGGTTGAAAAGGAGGATCTTCGTTGGGAAGGATATTCCTGCGATATTCGTCGATGAACCACACGCCCGAAAAATCCGGCGCGGCGGAAACAGCCCGTGATTTTACGGGTGCGGGTTGCGGCGCGGTCTGCGCGAAAATAACGAGCGGCAAGGCCAGGGCCGCCCCCGCTAAAATTAAATGGATGGAAGGATTCCGCACTGCTTGCCACGCTCCCAATTTCACAGCCAAATCCGGTCGAACTATTTAAACCCCTGCCCGTCGTACTTCTGGCCATTCGCAAGCGTGAGGCTGATGAGCCGCAAGACCTTTATTCCGTTCTTGGCGGGTGCGCCGTTCACCGTCAGCTGATCTCCCGTCTTGATCATTTCTCTTCTCCAGCCAGACCTCACCAGCATATTGGGGCTGTTGCCCTCGACACGCCACTGTTCGACATTTCCGTTCTCGTCCTTCACGTCCATGTAAATGAAGACGTGAGGATTAGTCCATTCCATATTCGTCACGACGCCCTTCATGTTGACAGGATGCTCCGTGTCGTACGCCGCGCTGGAATGGTGCGCGAAGATAGGCCGCGTAACCACGCAGGCAAATAGAGCGAGAAAGAATGCTATTGCCAATCTACTTTTCATAGCCACACCCGCAATCCGCAGACTGCGGCTCCTCTGTTTCGAATATTTTGCTTGAGAATAACTATACACCCACCGAGTTGAAAATTCGTAGTGCGCGCACAGCTTGAAGAGTGGCTCTGCCTTCTCGCCAAATCCATTGTGTCCTGGGAAAGAGAATCGTACGATGCACCAGCCGAAGGCAGTATTGAAGAACTCGATTGAGGTCGTCGATTCGGTCGAATCCGGGTGGGCCGAATCAACACCCAGGAGGATCAACATGGACGCGAAGCGAAATCGGGCCCCACATCCGCGCGCTCCAGGGAGTGCAATCCCCTTCAGGCTGCTGACCGCAAGCGCGGCAATCGCCCTGGCGGCATTGGTTGCACTGGTGATAGCCGGATCGCGCCGAACTTCTGCAGCCCTGCCACTTCCCGCGGCCGGCGTGCAAGTCCCGAAGTTCGTGGTGGATCCCTCCTGGCCGCACATCCCCAACGGTTGGAAGCTGGGCCAAGTGTCCAGCGCGGCGAGCGACGCCGACGGAAACATCTGGATCATCCACCGCCCGCGCACCGTGAAACCCGGCGTGAAAACGGGTCCGCCGGTGATGGAGTTCGACCAGGCTGGCAACTACATTCAGGGCTGGGGCGGGCAGTCCGGCGACGGCTACACCTGGCCCTCGACCGAACATGGAATTACTGTGGACTACAAAGGCTTTGTGTGGATCAGCGGCAATGGGAATGACGACCAGATCCTGAAATTCACAAAAGACGGTAAGTTCGTCATGCAGATCGGCCACGCCGCGCAAAGGAAAACCAACACGGACACCACCAGCCTTTGGAAGCCCGCGGACGTTTTCGTCTATCCCAAGTCCAACGAAATCTTCGTCGCCGACGGATACGGCAACAAACGCGTCATCGTTTTCGATGCGGACACGGGAGCATATAAGCGCATGTGGGGAGCGTTCGGCAACGTTCCCATGGACGATCCACCGCGCCCGCCGGCATTGACAGGAGACGCCGCCAAAGCCGCGGCAGCGGAGGAAGAAGCCACTCGCACTCTCGCCACGGAATTTGATCCTAAAGATCCGGGGCCTTCGCAATTTGTGCCGCCCGTGCACGGCGTGAAAGTTTCGAACGACGGGCTGGTGTACATCGCCGACCGCGGAGGCAAGCGCGTGCAGGTGTTTACGACCGAGGGCAAGTACTTAATGCAGGTCTGGATCGATCGCTGGTGCCTGGTGGCGGGCGCTGGGTGCAACAATGGAAATACTGCCGCCAGCGTGGCGTTTTCGGCGGACCCGGGGCAGCGCTTCTTGTACGTGGCGAGCAGGAGTCCGGCGAGAATCTGGGTGTTTGACCGCAAGTCGCTCCAGGCCTTGGATTCGTTCGGCCGGCCCGGTATAGCGCCCGGAGAGTTCGACGTGCTGCATCACATGACGACCGACAGCAAAGGTAATCTATACAGCTCGGAAGTTGAGGACGGCAGGCGAGTCCAGAAGTTTGTGTTCAAAGGGCTTGTCTCCATGCCTGTGCTGGTGAACGGGGCAAATTAATTAAGATTGTCCCTAGAGCCGAACCGGTAGCTCCGTGTCCCTCCGTCTTGAGGGCGCCCTGACAATCTTCGGCGCGCCGCTGTAACACTAAGTGGCATTCCGTCCGTTGTGACACATCCTCTTCGTTGCCTGCCGGGCAGTGTACCTGTACGAAATTATTTTTTAAGTCCCAATCTTGCATAGATTTATCCCATTTGTGCCGGACGCGTTACTGTCCTTCGAGCACTTGGCCCGTGGTGTGCCTCTTATCCTCTGGGGACTGGCCCGTGCGGGGCGCGCAAGAAGGCCGCTTATGCTGGGGAGTCGGGAGGATTGGCAAATGCTTCGCAGAATCATCATCTTGGTATTCGCGTTCCTGGGTGCCATTCCCTCGTTCGCTCACACCACTCAATTTGCTGCAGGACCGGAAGCCACCGGTCAGGCCCGGCCGGTTCTTCGCCTCATGAACGACACGCAATTCGCCGCCTTTCTCGTGCGCCTGGATTCGGACCTGCTGCGCTCGCAATTGCAAATGAAAAAGATGGATGTGAAGTCTCTGAGTCTCGACCCTCAGGAAAAGCAGGACCTGGAAAGAAGTTACAGCCAGTGCCTGCAATCGCTCGACAACACCCGCGACGAAATTCAAAAGCTCTCGCAGAAACAGACGCTCAAGCTCGATTTGTTCCTGTTGATCGACATGAACGAATTGTCGCGCAACCTGGATGCGCTCGACGAGGTTCTGGTGAATCCCGCGGCCGTCAACGGAAAGAGCGGAGCCTACAAGTCCCTGGGGTACGCGAAACAAGTCCTCAGCATCGATGGCGCACTGGCAACCGACATTTCCACTTTTCAGCTTCACTTCATCGCGTTTACCGGAGTTGTCGACGCAACCCTCGATCAATCCGCGCCGGATCCGTCTCAGCCGCAGTCTCAGAAGTAACACCAACCGTAACTTTTTCAATCGCTTCCAATCGGTTTCCATAGCATTTTCTGCCAAGATGAAAATCTTTGTGGGTCACGGCTTCAGCCGTGACGTAAGGTGCCTTTGTTCGGAACGGCTTTAGCCGCTGAGGGTTCGGATTGGCATCACCCTTGCCGTGGCATAGAATCTTGTGATGGCACTGGCCACTTATGCGATGGATGCGGCGAACTCGCGCGGCAGGCGCTACCCGGAGCCATCTCACCCCTATCGCAATGACTACGCCCGTGACCGCGACCGCGTAATTCATTCGCGGGCCTTCCGGCGGCTCGAAGCAAAAACACAGGTTTTCACCACTCGATATTCCGACCATTTCCGCAACCGGCTCACGCACACTCTGGAGGTCGCGCAGATTGCGCGCACCGTCGCCGGAGCGCTCGAACTCAACGCCGACCTCGCCGAGGCCCTGGCCCTGGTGCACGACATCGGACACCCGCCCTTCGGCCACGCAGGAGAGCGCAAGCTCGATGAATTGCTTCGCCCGCACGGGGACAGTTTCAATCACAATTTGCAGGCCCTGCGGATCGTCGAGCAACTCGAGCAGCGCTATCTGGATTTTCCCGGGATCAATCTGACGTTCGAGGTTCGCGAAGGCATCGTCAAGCATTCGCGCAATTATGACGCTGCGCAATACCCGGCGCTATCGGAATATTTGCTCGACCAGCGGCCGCCCATCGAAGCGCAACTGATCGATTTCGTTGACGAGATCGCCTACAACACTGCCGACCTCGACGACGGCTACGAAGCCAAGGTGCTGGACATCGAAATGATCCGCGCGGAAGTGCCGCTGTTCGCCCGGTTCTATGAAGAAGTTGAGCGCACTCACCCGCAGGGCCTCGAGAAATTGAAATTCAACGAGGCCGCCAAGCGTGTGCTCGACTATCTCGCCACCGGGTTGATCGGGAATACGCGATCCGCCGTGGCGGCGTCGGGCGCGCAAAGCGTTGAAGATGTGCGTCGCGCGCCGCGCCGCCTCGCGGGTTTCAGCCCGGTCATGGCCGCGGAGAACGCGGCCCTCAAGAAATTCCTAGTCGCGCGTCTCTATAACAATCCCGTTATCGTTGGCGACCGCGAACGCTCGGTCGATGCCCTCGCCCAACTTTTCGACTTTTACGGCGAGCATCCTGAGGCGATGCCGAAAGCTTACGCCGACCTGGCGCAGCGCGGCGCCAGTTATCGGGTCGTGTGCGACTACATCGCCGGAATGACCGATCATTTCCTGCTTCGCCAGCACTCGGAGATGCTCGGAACTAGTTCGGTCCGATCCGCCTAGGATATGAATTGCCTATCGAATACTGGTTTCCTGAAAAGCAACCCGAATCTGACCGTGCCTGTTTCGAAGCATCTCAAACGAACCGTGAAGTGCCTTCCTTGACATCACTCAGTCGGGACTTATAATGGAGGTGTGGGGAAGTTTCAGGGAGCCCCGCGCAAGTGGTGAATAACGATGTTTCTAGACGTAAAAGAGCTGGCCGTCCGCAAGATCCGCATCCGGAAGAGCTATGCGCCGGGAACTGTTGACTTCCGCACGGGCGACTTCCGGCAGGTGGAACCTCTCGAGGTGCGCGCGACTGCCGAACTCGTGGAAGGGCAGATCCGGGTTACCGGCGAGCTGCATACCCGGCTGGAACTGGTCTGTGCCCGCTGCCTGGAACCCGTCCATGATGATATCGCTAGGGAATTTGACCTCTTTTACAAGCCTCTGACTTCCATGACCAAGGAAGAAGAGGAGCGTCTAAAGTTCGACGACACCGAAATCGCTTTTTTTGAGGGCGAGGGAATGTTCCTGGCCGACGTACTCGCCGAACAAGTCCTTCTGGCTCTACCCATGAAGGCGATCTGCCGCAGCGATTGCCGGGGGTTGTGTCCCCAGTGCGGCGTGAATTTGAATAACGAGGAATGCCGCTGTGAAAGTCACGCAATCGATCCGCGCACGGCGCCTCTGGCGCGCCTGAAACAGGACTGGTTCAAAAAGCAATAGGAATCCCAGCAGAAACACCATAGAATGCCTCTTGCAATTTGGGGCCATGAGAAGGAGTTTGTATGCCCAATCCAAAACGGCGTCACTCGCATGCGCGCAAGAACAAGCGGCGCGCCCATGACTTTCTGAAAGCTCCGGCGCTTGCCAAGTGCCCCAACTGTCACGAAATGAAACAGCCTCACCAGGCATGCCCGCAATGCGGTTATTATAAAGGCCGGGAAGTTGTGGACACCGGGTCCTGACCCTCCGGACTTGAACGGCCTTTGCGCTCTTTCCCTACCGGAGTTTGAATGATCACCATAGCCGTAGATGCGATGGGTGGAGACCATGCGCCGCGTCCTGAGGTCGAGGGCGCAGTCCATGCCGCACGCGAGCTGGGTGTTCGAATCCTTCTGGTAGGTCTCGCACCTGAGCTAAAGAAGGAACTGGCTAAGCACTCGCACCGGGGGTTGCCGATCGAAATTGTCCCGGCAACCGAGGTCATCACCATGGATGACTCCCCGACGCACGCTTTCCGGAAGAAGAAAGATAGTTCGGCGCACGTTGCGGCCAGGCTGGTGCGGGCCGGCCAGGCCGATGCCATGATCAGCGCCGGCAATACCGGAGCGGTGATGGCCGTTGCGCGATTTGGGCTGGGCACGCTCCCTTCGGTGGACCGTGTAGCGCTGGCGGCGCCTTTCCCGACGTCCCGCGGCGGGACAGCGGTTCTGCTCGATGTGGGCGCGAACGTGGACTCCAAGCCCGCGCACCTTGTGCAATTTGCCGTGATGGGCGAGATTTATTACCGGGCCATTTTCGGAACGCGCCGGCCAAGGGTGGCTTTGCTCTCGATCGGCGAGGAAGAATCGAAGGGCAATGAGCTGACGCGCGAGGCCTACAGCCGGTTGAAGCTCTCGGCGCTGAATTTTACGGGGAACGTCGAAGGTCGGGACATTTTCAACGGCTCCGTGGACGTTATCGTTTGCGATGGATTTATTGGAAACATCGCTCTGAAGATCAGCGAGGGCGTGGCGCAGCACATCGCGGTGATGCTGAAAGAAGCTTTACAGAGTACCCTTAGTTCTCAGGTCGGCTACGTGCTCTCGCGTAAGGCCTTTAAGAGCTTTCGGAAGAAAATCGACTATTCGGAATACGGCGGCGCCCCTTTGCTAGGGGTGAAGGGCGTGACCGTGATCGGACATGGGAGTTCGAATCCCCTGGCGATCAAGAATGCCGTGCGGGTGGCGACGGAGTTGGTGCGAGGCGGGGTCAACGAAAGAATCGAGCATGAACTTGCCACCATTCCTGTCCCTGTAGAAGCTTAAGCGGCAAAGCGGCGGACTATTCAATGGGAAAATTAGCGTTTTTGTTTCCCGGGCAGGCCTCTCAATACCCGGGCATGGGCAGGGAACTAGCCGGTAACCATCCGGCGGCTCGAAGTGTGTTTGATGAAGCCGACCGGGCGCTGGGATTTTCGGTTTCCGATCTATGCTTCAACGGCACTGAAGAGGCGCTCAAGCTGACTGCAAACACGCAGCCCGCGATTCTGACCGTTTCCGTGGCCGCTTATCGAGTGCTTGCGGAAAATGGAGTGCAGCCCGCCTTTGTCGCAGGGCACAGTCTCGGCGAATTTTCCGCGCTCGTGGCTGCTGGCGGTCTGGAATTTTCCGACGCGGTGCGCCTCGTGCGGCGCCGCGGCGAGTACATGCAATCGGCGGTGCCCGAAGGCGTTGGCGCAATGGCCGCGATTCTCGGCTTAGCGCCTGCTCAAGTTGCGGGGATCTGCCGGCAGGCCGCCGACGGACAGGTTGTGGCCCCGGCAAATCTAAATTCTCCAGAACAGACCGTAATTTCCGGCCATGCCGAGGCGGTAAAGCGCGCCGTGGAACTGGCATCCGCAGGAGGCGCCAAGCGCGCCGTTATCCTTCCGGTTTCGGCGCCTTTTCACAGCTCCCTAATGCAGCCCGCCGCGCAGCGGCTCGAGACCGATCTGAGGGCCACCGCATTTCACCCGTTGCGCGTGCCTTTGGTGAACAACGCCGACGCGGAACTCACCACCAGCGGCGATGAGGCGCGGGAGTCGCTGATCCGCCAGGTGACTTTGCCCGTGCGCTGGGAAGAATCCGTGCGCGAGCTGATCGACCAGGGCGTCAACACGTTTGTCGAAGTGGGGCCAGGCCGCGTCCTTACGGGACTGTTACGGCAGATTGACCGGTCGATCCACGTGTTCAACGTGGAGGACGAAAAATCCCTGCGCTTGACGCTGGAAAAACTCACGCAGGCACAGACCGAGTCCGCCGAGGCGTAAGTAGCACGGCCACTCTTGGCTGTGCGGGTTTCGCGATTTTCATTAAGACATGTGGCCTGCGCGCGCGACTTACAAAACCGCCCAGCCAAGAGTGGCTGTGCTACAAAAAATTCCATGTTCAGTCTGAAAGATCGAGTCGCTCTGGTGACCGGCGCGTCGCAAGGAATCGGGCGCGCCACGGCGCTTGCCTTGGTAAAGGCAGGAGTGCGCGTGGCCGCGGCGGCTCGGAACGCCGACAAATTGCATGGCGTCGTCGCCGAAATTGCTGCCGCGGGGGGCGAGGGTCTGGCGGTGGCGATGGATGTGGCTGACGCCGAGCAAGTGAAGTCCGGATTTCGCCAGACGATTGAAAAATTCGGCAAGCTGGACATCCTGGTGAACAACGCCGCCATCACGCGCGACGGCCTGGCGGTGCGCATGAAGGCGGAAGACTGGGACGCTGTGCTGCGGACGAATTTGACCGGCGCGCATTTGTGCGCGCAACAGGCTATGTCGGTCATGATGCGCGCCCGCTACGGCCGCATCATTAATGTGACTTCGGTAGTGGCGGAAACGGGGAATCCCGGCCAGGTGAATTACGTCGCCGCCAAGGCCGGGCTCATTGGTTTGACGCGCGCCCTGGCACTGGAAATCGCTTCTCGCAACATCACGGTGAACGCCGTCGCACCCGGATTCATCGTTTCACCCATGACCGATCCATTGCCGGCGAATGTAAAAGACGCCTTGCTTGCGCGCATACCGATTGGCCGGATGGGTTTCGACGCGGAAGTTGCTGCCGCCGTCGTGTTCTTGGCGAGCGAAGAGGCGGGCTACATCACGGGCGCCGTGCTGGATGTCAACGGCGGCTTGCGGATGGGGTAGCCGTGAATAACGCCAATTCGGGAAACCTCGACATGCGCGGCGCAAGGGGGATTTGCGGCCGCGAAATTTGCGTAACACTAAATTCAGAGTTAAGTTGACCTAGGACGGGACCGTACATAGAATGTCGGGTGCTCAAAATCAACACCCTTAGTATTGTCAGAATGACCCACACGAAGCCGGGAAGAGCGCATATCGGAGGCAAAACAGAATGGCCAGTGTCGATGAACGGGTAAAACAAATTATCGTGGAACAGCTTGGAGTGGATGAGGGCGAAGTGACCTCCACTGCTTCCTTTGTGGACGATCTGGGTGCGGATTCCCTGGACACGGTCGAATTGGTGATGGCCTTTGAAGAGGCCTTTGGGATTGAAATTCCCGACGAAGACGCGGAAAAGATCGCCACCGTCAAGGATGCAGTCGACTACATCACCAAGCACGGCAAGAAGTAATACGCAGGCCGCTGCAAAATCACCAGGAGAGAGTCGAACAAGTGAGCCGCCGGGTTGTAGTAACGGGTGTCGGATTAGTCTGCGGTCTGGGAATCGGCACCGACGAGGTCTGGAAGAATCTCCTGGCGGGAAAAAGCGGCGTCCGCACCATCACCCAGTTTGATACTGCCGGTTTCGACTGCACCATTGCCGGGGAAGTCCGCGATTTCGATCCCCTCCACTGGGCCGAAAAAAAAGAACTCAAGAAAATCGCCCGCTTCATCCAGCTGGCCCTGGCGGCCACGGATTTCGCCATGCGCATGTCCGAGCTGAAAATCACGCCGGATATCGCGGAAGTGACCGGCGTGTACGTTGCGAGCGGCATCGGCGGATTCGACGTGATCGAACGCGAGCACTCCAAGCTGCTGCATGGCGGCCCCGGGCGCATCTCCCCGTTTTTCATTCCCGCGGCGATCATCAACCTGGCTTCGGGGCACATTTCCATCCGGTATGGAGCAAAAGGTCCGAATTCGGCGACCGCGACGGCATGTTCTGCCTCCGCGCATGCGGTAGGAGATTCCTTCCGCATGATTCAGCATGGCGACGCCGAAGTCATGATCTGCGGCGGCTCTGAAGCGGCCATCACCCCGATGGGCGTGGGCGGATTTGCTGCGATGAAAGCGCTTTCGACGCGCAACGCCGAGCCGGAACGCGCCAGCCGCCCGTTTGACGCCGACCGCGACGGATTCGTGATCGGCGAGGGCGCCGGAATTCTCATTCTGGAATCGCTAGAATACGCGGAACGGCGCGGCGCGAAGATTCTGGCCGAGATCGTGGGATATGGAATGTCGGGCGACGCCTATCACATTACCGCGCCCGAGGGCAACGGCGACGGCGCATTCCGAGTCATGCGCGCAGCTATCCGCGACGCGAGGCTCGAGCCGAATCAAATCGATTACGTGAACGCCCACGGCACTTCAACTCCGCTCGGCGACGCCATCGAAACCAAGGCTATGAAACGCGTTTTCGGCGACCATACCAGGAAATTTGCCGTGAGCTCGACCAAGTCCATGACCGGCCATCTCCTTGGCGGCGCGGGCGGCCTCGAAGCCGGCATCAGCGTGCTGGCTCTTCGCGACCAGGTGCTGCCTCCCACCATCAATCAGGATACGCCCGACCCTGAGTGCGATCTCGATTACATCCCGAATCATATGCGCAAGGCTGCCGTGGAGCACGCGCTGTCAAACTCCTTCGGCTTTGGCGGCACCAACGCCGCATTGCTGTTCAAGCGCTGGAATGACCGGTAGTTGGCGCTCTCGAATTTGACTTATGTAGCGCCCGCCTTCAGGCGGGCATCCTAACTTGCAGCCACGTGCCCGCCTGAAGGCGGGCGCTACAAACCTGTCCTAAATCTATGGAGCCACGCACGGATTCAAGCGTGAGGTACGCATGAAGATTGTCGTTTGCGTTAAGCAAGTGCCCGCCAAAGACGCTCCAC
>CAVOKV010000002.1:0-567105 GCA_963696605.1 uncultured Acidobacteriota bacterium
CAGATTGCCATCACGGATGCAAGCTGGATCCGCGAAACCGACATCGGATTCGAGATGAACGAGCCGGACAGTTACGCGCTCGAGGAAGCCCTGCGCCTGAACGAAAAACACACCGGCGAAGTGATCGCGGTATCGATGGGCCCGGACCGCGTGAAGCAGACGATCAAGGAAGCCCTCGCCAAGGGCGCGGACCGCGGCGTGCACATCGCCGATGACAAGGCGCACACGCTCGATCCGCTTGGCGCAGCTAAATCGCTGGCGGCGGCGATCGGGCGCGAAAAACCGGACCTCGTTTTGACTGGATTGCAGAGTGAAGACCAGGGCTTCGGCCAGACCGGCGTGCTTCTTGCCGAGATTCTTGGCCTGCCGCACGCCACGATCATCATGCAAATTGACGCGCAGGGCTCGGGCTTGCGCGTGAAGCGCGAACTGGAAGCCGGATGGTTTCAGTGGGTCGAGCTGCCCTTGCCTGCCGTGCTGACGATCCAGTCCGGCATCAACAAGGTGCGGTACGCGACACTGAAAGGCATCATGGCGGCGAAGAAAAAGGAAATCGCAACGATCACGCGCGAATCGCTCGGCACGACGCATGAGCCGACGCAGCGCATCGAGCGCATCTACGTGCCGTCGAAAACCAAGAAGACGGAATTCTTGACTGGGACGCCAAAGGAAGCAGCCGCAAAGCTCCTCGAAAAATTGAAACACGAAGCGCGAGTGCTGTAGGCGAGGCCCGACCACGATGAATATTCTACTAATCACCGAACAGCGCGACGCGCACTGGAACAAGACCAGCTTTGAGACGCTGGCCGCGGCGCAACAAATCGCCGCGGATACGAAAGGCCGCCTCACCGCCGTGGTAATCGGCAAAGGTGTTGCTGCGCTGGCAGGCGAGCTTGCGGCAAGCAAGCTTGAGGAAGTATTTCTAGTCGAGCACGATTTGCTCGCGTCGTACACGCCTGACGGTTACTCGGCCGCGCTGCGGCAGACCATCGCGCAGGCCAAGCCCGATTTGGTGCTCTTGCCGCACACCTACCAGGTGCGCGATTTCGCGCCGAAGCTGGCCGCTTCGCTGGGCAAAGGCATGATCGGCGACTGCATCGGCTACCGCCATGAAAACGGAAAGCTGATTTTTGTCCGCCAGATGTTTCAGGGAAAAACCGCTGCGGATGTGGTGTTCGAAGGCGCGGGGCCGTGGTTCGCGACGTTTCAAGCCGGCGCGTTCCGAGCGGATCTGGTCGCACAGGGCTCGTCAAAGGCGCCCGTAACTTCTGTCTCCGTGGACCTCAAGCCGGAGCAGATTCGAACGAAACCCCTTGAATTATTTCGCGAAGCGAAACAGGCCGTGGATCTTACGCAGGCGCCCATCCTGGTGGCCGTGGGGCGGGGAATCAAGGCGCCTGAAAATATTCCTCTCGCCGAAAAACTCGCGAAACTTCTCGGCGGGGAATTGGCTGCCTCGCGTCCCATCTGCGACGAAGGCTGGCTGCCCATGGACCGCCAGATCGGCAGTTCGGGCCAAACCGTCGCGCCCAAGCTTTATCTCGCCCTCGGAATCAGCGGAGCCATTCAGCACGTCGTAGGGATGAAGGGCTCACGCACTATCGTCGCGATCAACAAAGATCAGAACGCGCCGATTTTCGAAGTCGCCGATTACGGCATCGTCGGCGATTTGTTTGAAATCGTCCCTGCCCTGAGCGAAGCTTTGGAAAAAGCAAAGGGAAACTAGACTTCAAAAGTCTTTTTTTACGGTACTTCCTTCATGCGTGGCCTCGACCCGTTTATGCTAGACTTGCTTCTAAAGCGAGCCACGGCATGACCCTCGAAGATTACAAAATTGTGCTTTATCGCCAAGAAGATGGGTCCTGGGTGGCTGAGATTCCAGCCATTTCTGGCTGCTATGCGTTAATGCCCACCCGCGAGCAGGCACTCCAAGAGCTGAACGAAGTGTTTCAAATGGTTTCCGAGGAGTACCGGGAAAAGGGCCTAGCGCTGCCCTGCTGACAGGCCATCGGGTTAGCGGCTTGCGGCGAAAGTCGAGTAGCACAGGCACTCCTGCCTGTGCGGGTTTTGCGACTTTGGTTGGGACAGGCAGTCTGCACATGCTACCTTCAAAACTGCACAGCCAAGAGTGGCTGTGCTACTCAAAAATCATCTTAAGGCCTGAGGGAACTGAGCTTTTCCACACGGCGCAGCTCTGGGAAATTCCAGGCCCACAGCGCGGTTATTAGCAGCGTGCCGACTCCGCCCATGATGACGGCGGGAACGGCGCCAAACCATTGCGCGGTGAGGCCCGATTCAAACTGGCCGATCTCGTTGGAGGCTCCGATGAAGATCATCTCCACGGCGCTCACGCGTCCGCGCATCTCATCCGGCGTAGCGAGTTGCACCAGCGTGGAGCGAACCACGACGCTGACCATGTCCATCGAACCGACCAGAATGAGCGCCACCATGGACAGAACCAGGCTTCGGGAAATGCCGAAGAGAACGGTGAACGCACCGAAACCGCCAACGCACCACAGCATGGTCAGGCCGGCGCGGCTGCGGAAGGGCCGGTGCGCGAGGAGCAGCGCCATGCTGCCCGCGCCGATTGCGGGAGACGCGCGCAAGAGGCCCAGGCCCCAGGGACCGGTCCGAAGGACTTCGGCCGCGAAGACGGGCAAAAGCGCCACCGCGCCCCCCAGCAGTACCGCGAACAAGTCCAGCGAGATCGAGCCCAGGATAATTTTCGTTCTCCCGATATAACGCAGGCCTGCAAGAACGGATTTCAGGCTCAGCGGTTCCCGCGGCCTAGCCTTCGTGCGGAGTTTGACCTGCGACATGAGGAAAGCCGCAGCTGCCGCGGCAAGCATCGAGGTTGTGTAGACCGCCGCGGGTCCATTGGCCACTGCGTAGATCAGCCCGCCGAGCGAGGGGCCCAGGATCGTCCCACCCTGGTTCACGGAACTGTTCCAGGCGATGGCATTTTGCAAATGTTCTTCGGGGATGATCTGCGGCAAGAGCGACCGGCTTACCGGGTTGTTGAAGGACCGCACCACGCCCAGCAGAACTACGATGCCGTACATGGGGAGGACCGTCCGCAATCCGCTCAGGGCGTAGAAGAGCAGCAGCGCCGAGCACACCCCAAAGCCCGCGTAGCAGGCCATCAGCAGCTTTCGACGGTTGTACGTGTCCGCCGCGTGCCCTGTGGCAAGGAACAGCAGAATGCCGGGCGAGAACTGCGCCAGCCCCACGAGTCCGAGGTCCAGCGGGCGCTTGGTAATTTCGTAAATTTGCCAGCCGACCGCGACCGACTGCATCTCGAGGCCGGCGACGATAAGGAAACGAGCCAGCTGGTAGAGGGAAAAGTCAGGATACGTGAAGGCGATGCGCCCCGCGTTTGAGGAGTTCCCGGATTCGGCCATCAGAGGATTCTACTGTGCCATAAAAACCAGATTTGCACGAGGGGAGGGGCGAAGGCCGGCAGGATTGAATTTGAGCGTCAAATGTCCTCGCCGTTTTTCTTGAAATAGTAGTATATTAGTAGGATGAAAGAGAAGACTTCAATCACACTATCATCCGACATCCTGGCCAAAGTCGACTGCGTGGCCGGTTCAAGACTCTCCCGCTCGGCTTTTATCGAAGGGGTGCTTCGAATCTATTTTCGGGAGAGGGGCCGGAGAAAAATTCACGCGCGCGATTTGGAACGGATCAATGCAGCTGCCGACCGCCTGAATTCGGAGGCAGAAGATGTCCTTACCTACCAGGAATCGGAATATTGACCGCATCCGGGAGACCCTCCTTGAGACGAGGAGAGCTATATCGTGTATTCAAACCTGGACGGGACGCGAAACAATATCGCATTTTTGCGATTGTGAGCCGTCAGGCGCTCATTGATTCGCGTTTTTCAACCGTCGTTTGCGCTCCTGTTTTCAGCAATGGCGAGGGCTTATCAACTCAAGTCGCGATTGGAATTGACGAGGGCATTAAGCATACGAGTTGGATCATGTGTGACAATCTAATCAGTATCCGTAAGTCGGAACTCACCGATTACGTGGGTTCGCTTTCAAGCACCAAGCTGACAGAACTTCATAAAGCCCTGAAGATGGCCCTCGATTTAGGTTAATCCCCGGCAGGCTTACAAAGATGAGCGCCAAAAATCGCACTCTCTAGAAAGACTTGCGCGCACTTATCTGCGTGATGACAACGCGCTGCTGAAAACTTGCAGCGGGGCGGGACAATCGGGTACCGTCTAGGATGGAAGATGAGCGCCATACCACGCTCGTCGTTCACACTAGGAGGACGGATGAAGCGGATGGCGATGGCAGTATTGGCGCTCGGGCTGATGGCCTGCGGCGTGAAGGCGCAGCAAGCGCCCGCGAAGTCGCCAGCAGCGCCGGCCGCAAAAGCGCCTGCGGCCGCGCCGGCTCAGGCACCGGCAGCGAAGGCGCCCGCGGGGCAAGCGGCCGCGCCCGCTCCGGCGTCTGCGTTCAAGACACAAAAAGAAAAACTCAGCTATGCGATCGGCATGGAAATGGGCAAGGGCGTGAAGGCCCAGGGGATTGACGTGGACCCCAACATTCTGATCCAGGGTTTGAATGATGCGCTCTCGGATGCCAAGTCGCAAATGAGCGAGGCAGAACTGCGACAAGTAATTTCTGGGCTGCAACAAGAGATCCGCCAGAAGCAGATGCAGGCCCAGGAAGCCGCAGCCATGGAAAACAAGTCGAAGGGTGACGCGTTCCTGGCGGAAAATGCAAAGAAAGACGGCGTAGTGGCTCTTCCCGACGGATTGCAGTACAAGATTCTGACGGCTGGACAAGGGAAAAAACCGGCGGAGAGCGACACGGTTCTGTGCAACTACAAGGGAACGTTCGTAGATGGGACCGAGTTTGACAGTTCCGCGCAGGCCGGGAAACCCGTCCCTTTCGAAGTGAAAAACGTCATACCCGGATTCAAGGAAGTCCTGCAACTCATGCCCGTGGGTTCCAAGTGGCAGGTGTTCGTTCCGTCGAGTTTGGCTTATGGCGAGCGCGGCGCAGGTGGCGTCATCGGACCGAATGCCACGCTGATTTTTGAAATTGAGCTGGTCGGCATTCAGGACACCCCGCCGGCCCCGCCAACGTCGCCAATTCCGCCTGCTGGTGGCGCTCCCAAGGATTGAGGTTGGTCTGAAATGCCGTCCGCATTCATCTGCGAGGGGATCCGCACGCCGATCGGCCGCTACGGCGGAGGCCTCTCACAAGTGCGCACTGATGATTTGGCCGCGACACCTCTAAAGGCGCTGCGGGATCAGTTTCCAAAAAGCGACTGGGAATCGGTCGACGAAGTGATTTTCGGCTGCGCGAACCAGTCGGGCGAAGACAATCGCAACGTAGCGCGCATGGCGTTGCTCCTGAGCGGCATTCCTTACTCGGTCCCTGCGGCGACCGTGAACCGGTTGTGCGGTTCGGGGATGGAAGCGGTTACGGTGGCGGCGCGTGCCATTGCCGCGGGCGAGATTTCGCTGGCCATCGCGGGCGGGGTGGAAAGCATGAGCCGCGCGCCGTTCGTGATGCCCAAGGCCGCGACGGCCTTTTCACGAACGGCGGAAATCTACGACACGACCATCGGCTGGCGGTTTCCGAATCCGCAGATGGTGAAGCTTTACGGGAACGCGTCCATGCCCGAAACGGCCGAAAAAGTCGCGGAGGAATATAAGGTCGACCGCTCCGCGCAGGACTGCTTCGCGCTGCGTTCGCAGCAAAAAGCAGCGCGGGCGCAAAGAGCCGGAATTCTGGCAGAAGAAATCGTTCCCGTCCACGTCCCCGGCCCGAAGGGAACTGTGAAGACCGTTTACGAAGACGAGCACATCCGCCCGGACACGACAATCGAAGCGCTCTCTAAATTGCCCACTCCCTTCCGCGAGAACGGCACGGTGACGGCCGGCAATGCTTCGGGGATTAACGATGGCGCCTGCGCCATGTTCGTCGCGTCCGAGGAAGCGGCTGTGAAGTTCGGATTGAAGCCGGTCGCGCGCGTTGTGGGGGGCTCGACGGCCGGCGTCGAGCCGGACTATATGGGCATTGGGCCGATCTACGCAGTTCGAAAGCTGCTCTCGCGATGGAAGGTGTCGATGGACGATGTCGACGTGTTCGAACTGAACGAAGCCTTCGCGGCGCAAGCCCTGGCCGTCACACGGGAACTCGGTTTGCCGGACAATAGCGAAAAAGTGAATCCCAACGGCGGCGCCATCGCGCTGGGCCATCCGCTGGGAATGAGCGGGGCAAGGCTGGTGTTGACGGCGGCGCGGCAGTTGCAACGCATCAAGGGTCGCTACGCACTGGCGTCCATGTGCATTGGGGTGGGACAGGGCATCGCGATTCTGCTCGAACGGGTGTGAGTTCCAAACAGAAGCACAGCAAGAAGTCCCCCATAGCCGTGAAGCCTGCGGCGCGTTTCCACTTCAACCAGGCCAGCGGCTAAAGCCGCATCCATCCCAACCACTTTATGTCACGGCTGAAGCCGTGACCCACAAATCGGTTCCGAATTCACCTCTGCTTCATTCTGGCGATGCATCCCTGCAAATGTCCGTGCATTTCTTGGGCGGAGCCGTGGCCGATGCGGCCGTGGCCGGGCAGGACCCACTCGAACTGAGACGCGAGCAGCTTTTCCATGGAGCGGGTCTGCTCCACCCAGGAATACCAGCAGACGTCGCGGAAGGCGGTCAAAGTCTTGCGCTCGGGCGACCAGGCGAGATGATCGCCTGTGAACAGCACCTTATCGCGATAGAGAAAGACTTGGTGGCCGCGGGTGTGGCCGGGCGTGGGAATGAGTTCCAAGTCCTCGTCGATCCGGAAAGCAGCCGTTCCGGTGATGACGCGCTCGATGCCGCGCGCGGTCGCGCCGTCGGCTTCATGCATGACGCGCGGGCAACGGAAATGCGCGGCAAACTTGGCGTGGTCGGCGATATCGTCGCGATGCGAGAGAAGCATGAGCCTCACGCCGCCCATTTGCTCGATGCGCCTCACCAGGGGATTGTTGAAGCGCGGCGAATCGACGAGTACGTTCCCGCCCTGCTCTTCCGGCCGCACAATCAAGTACGACCATGCGCCGAAACTCGCTTCCGACGTAAAGCCGCAAAAATAAACGTCGTCTACGACGTGAACGGGAAAGGCCTCGACTCCGGAGCGCGCGCTGCGGCGGGACACGGTCCCGATGGAGGCAGTCGGGCAGGCCACGAGGGCCATGAGCGCCCGGTGCAATTCACCCGGATTTTGCGGCTGATGGTAGACGCTCGATTTGCCGCCATGGTCATGAAAACTAGCCGGTGCAATCTGGCGGCAGGCGTCGCAATCGATACAGGTCGAGTCCACGAAGAATTCGCCTGTCACGTTTTGCGGAAGCCGCTCTTCAATCTGCGCCATGGATGATTCGATTCCTCCCGGCCGCGCGCGGTCGCATGTTTCCCGGGTCCGGTGGCGGGGACGAAAACCTGACAAGCTGCAGCCCGTCCTACCTGAAAATACCTTATAATCCTTGCTCTCTGAAAGGCCCGCACTAGATCGTTCACAGTTTTTGGCGAGGTGAGGCATTGGCGGCAAAACCGAAGAATGCAAAATCCAAAGCTCGAAGCAAACCCGCTCCTGCGAAGAGACCGGCCGCCCGCCGCAAGAAGCTGAAGGTTGCCATTGCCGGCTTCGGCACCGTGGGCAGGTCCGTTGCAAAATTGCTTTGCCAGGAAGCCGGAGACACCTTTGAGCTGACTCATATTTTCAATCGCGGGATCGCCCGGAAAAAAGTGGACTGGGTGCCCGCGAGCGTGCGCTGGACGGAAAGCGTCAATGAAGTGCTCTCCTCGGACATTGATATTTTTGTGGAGCTGGCCGGAGGCGTGAAGCCCGCGGGCGATTGGATCCGCAAGGCGCTACGCGCCGGAAAATCGGTGGTCACGGCGAACAAGCAGTTGATCGCCGAGAGCGGCCCGGAACTTGTTGATCTTGCGCGAGAGACAGGCAGGCGTCTGGAATTTGGCGCGTCGGTGGCCGGAGGAATCCCGGCGATCATGGGGATTCAGGATGGGTTGGCAGGTGACCGCCTGTTCAAAATCGCGGGAGTCCTGAACGGAACCTGCAACTTCATTCTGACAAAAATGGAAGCGACTGGCGCGAGCTTTGAATCGGCGCTAAGGGAGGCGCAGGAACTGGGCTACGCCGAAGCCGATCCGACAAATGACGTCGAAGGATACGACGCGCGCGCCAAGCTGGTGATTCTGGCGCAAGCAGGGCTGCGCGTGCGGTTGCAAACCGAGCAAATTCCGTGCTGGCCGATTTCTGCCGTCGAGGCCGTGGATTTTGCGTACGCCCGCGAATTGAACTGCACCATCCGGCAAATTTCCCTGGCCAAAAAAGAAACGGAAGATGGACTAAGCGTGCACGCTTTCGTGCGGCCCGCGCTCGTTCCGGCTTCCTCTCTCGTGGCGCACGTCGAGGGCAGCAAGAATCTTGTGGCGGCCACCGGGCAATATGCGGGGCAGATGATTTTTTCCGGGTTCGGGGCCGGCGGCGATCCCACCGCCGTGGCCGTGGTTTCCGATTTATATTCGATTGCGCGCACTGGCACGTCGCCGTCGGCCAGCCTTCCTGAAGTCGAAACGCCGAAGGATGTGAGCGGAGAATTCACCGCGCCCTACTATCTGCGCTTCGTGGTGAAAGACCGGCCGGGGATTATCGCGGCGGTCGCCACCGTTCTGTCGCGGTATGGGATCGGTATCGATGCGGTGCTGCAGCGGCCGGGATATCCGCATTCCGCGCTGCCCTTCATCATCACGCTGGAAACAGCACGCAGCGCCATGCTCGGCTGCGCGCTCCAGGAAATCAACCGGCTCGACTTCCACGTGGAACCTGTTCTTTGCATGCCTATCTTGATGGACTAGGATTGCGGTAGAATCCGGCCATCATCCACCGCGCGAGACAATTAGGAGGGGCTATGAAATCAGCTTCCAAGAGCCTGGGGCTTCTGGCTGCCTTTCTGTTCTTTGCGGCGCACGCAAACGCGGCGACTGTGAGCGGCTCCGTGAAAAGTCCGGACGGGGCTCCGTTCCGCGGCGCGTTCGTGCAGGCGCAGAACACCAGCACGCGCGTCCTGGTCAGCGTGTTGACGGACAAGGACGGCCGCTACCAGATTGAGAATTTGCCCGCCGGAAAATATCAAGTGCAAGTCAAAGCCGTCGGGTATCGCACCGATCCGCGGACGGGAGTGAGTTTAACGGCGGAACAGAACGCTTCCTATGATTTTGCGCTGCAGCAGGGAATGGTGCGCTGGAGCGACCTCTCTCAATATCAAGGCGAAGTCTTGTTCCCCGATGCCAAAGGGAAAGACTTGCTTGTCGGGAGATGCTTCGCGTGCCACGGATTTCAATCGCGCATGGCCTCCGCGCGGCGCGATGAAGAGGGATGGCGGGACCGCGTCGCCTACATGAAGGAATCGATGCACTTTTTCCTGGGAGGAATCGGCGGCGGCTTCAGCGACCAGAATGCTGCAGACGTCGCTTCGTACATCAACTCGCTGTTCGGCGAGGAGACTGTTTTGACGAAGTCGCCCGCTGAGATGCCGAAGTATAAAGAACTGGTCCGGAAATTTGACGACGACGCGATGAAGATTGTCTACGTCGAGTACGAATTGCCTGGCCCGAGCCGCATGCCGTGGAGCGCGTTCCCCGACAAGAACGGCAACTACTGGATGCCGTATTACGGCAACGCCAACAAAATCGGCAGGCTGGATCCGAAAACAGGAGAAGTGCACGAGTATCCGGTGCCGAATCAGGGCACGGCTGCCATTCACTCCGCGGTGCCCGCGCCGGACGGCAGCGTCTGGCTGACCGAGCAAGGGTCGAACAAGCTGGGACACTGGGATCCCGCGACTCGATCAATCACCGAATATCAGGATGCGTATATTCCGGGCAAAGAGGGAACGGTCGCGGGCGGCTCCAAGCACACACTACGGATTGACGCGCAGGGAAGAATCTGGGCGACTGGCGGGCCGCTCACCGTTTTCGATCCGAAGACACAGAAATTCACGCAAATCAAGGAAATACCTTCCGCCTACGGCCTCGCGCTCGACAAGGATGGAAATTGCTGGTTTGCGGAATTTGTGCCCAACGGGAAAATCGGAAAAGTCGACGGCAAGACCCTCCAGGTGACGAAGTGGCAGCCGCCCACGCCGGATGCGCGTCCTCGCCGCATTCAGGTCGACTCTGATGGCACGATTTGGTTTGCCGAATTTCAAGCCGGCAAAATCGGGCATTTTGATCCGAAGACCGAAGCGTTCAAGGAATATGCGCTGCCCGGTCCTGAAGCGACTCCTTACGCGCTGGCCATCGGGAGGAATCACACGCTGTGGTACTCGTCCGAGCATTTGGACGTGATTGGCAATCTCGACCCGAGCAGCGGGCACGTGACCGAGTATCCCTTTCCTCAGGCGGAGAACACCATGCGGGAATTTTATCTCGATGAGCACGGGCGCATGTGGTTTGGTACGCCGGCCAACAACAAGGTGGGATATTTCTACCTCGCGGGGGCGATGCAGCGCGCGGGGAACTAAAACGGCTTCGGGGGCCAAGTAGCACAGTCACTCTTGGCTGTGCACTTTTGTTGAGTTCTGCAAAACCCGCACAGCCAAGAGTGGCTGAGCTACTGCGCACGCCTGACGGCGGAAGCGAATGCCTTCCAGATGCGCCAGTTTCCGGCGGGCTCTTCCAGCATGCGCTCGGGATGAAACTGCAGTCCCACTACAAAATCTCTTTTCGGGTCGCAGTAGGCTTCGATCAATCCGTCTTTTGAAAACGCCATCGGCTGGAAACGCGGCGCAAGGTCGCGGATGCCCTGGTGATGATAGCTATTCACCCGCAGCGTCCTTCTCTGGTACCACTTCTCCAAAGGACTTCCCTCAACGATGGAAATAGGATGCCTGTAGCTATCGTAGTGCGCAAAATCGATGTGTTTCAGACGCGACTTCTTTTCTTTTTGAACGTCGCCATATAGCGTTCCTCCGCAAACGACGTTAAGCAGTTGCGAGCCGCGGCAAATGCCCAGAATCGGGAGGTTCCTCCGCAAGGCGTGGCGCATCAGTTCGATTTCAATTTCGTCCTTCAGCGGGTGCGTTTTTTCGAGGTATTTGTAATTCTCGCGGGTGGACCTGAAACGCTTTGGCTCGATGTCTTCGCCTTCCACCAGCAGGAGGCCGCGCATGTCCGCTTTGTAATCGGGAAGGCACGCACGCGCACCTTCCACTACGGGGACCATGACGGGCAGCATCTTCAAACGGACCAGAAGCGCGAGATGAAACTCGCCAACATAGTCGATGTATTTGTTCTTTCGGACCGTTCGGCGAGTAACAATGAGGACCGCAGGACGTTTCATCGGAGGAGCGTCTGTAACGCGCTGACCAGCTTGGCGTCTTTTTCGCGGCCTTGCGAGGCGACGCGAATATGGTACTGATCGATGCCGATCTTGTTGGAACAGTCGCGGACGTAGAGCTTATGTTCGCTCAGCAAGCGCGCCTGCAATTCCGCCGCCGTCATGCCGCTTTCGATTTTGAACAGTACAAAATTCGCGCCGGTGGGATAGACGTCGATGCCGCGGATCGCATTGAGCGAATCATACAACCAGCGTACATCTCCGATCAGGCGCTTGCGCCCTTCGTGGTAGTCGGCGTCGGTGGCGGGAAGAAGCGACAAAAAATATTGCGCCAGCGTATTCACGTTCCAAGTCGGAATGAATTGGCGCATGTGGTTCAGGATGTACAGATTTTCACTGTAGCAGTAGCCGAGGCGCAGGCCGGGAACGCCACAGTGCTTGCTCATGCTGCGAACCAGCAAGAGATTGGAAAAGCGGCCGGTGGCGTGAAGCAGGCTTGGAATTTTCTCTCCCGCAAAATCGATGAACGATTCGTCGACAATGACGAGCTGCATGTCTTTGGCCTGATCCAGGAAATCAATCATCTCCTCGAGGGAGAAAAGCTGTCCTGTGGGATTCCCGGGATTGATGATCAGTAGAGACTTCAATCCGCGCTTGCGCGCCCAATCCAGATACTGGGGCAAATGGAGCGTATATCGCTCCGCGGGATTCAAGACGTAGAGTTCGGCGTCGCGCTGATCCTTGAGCTTTTCGATGTATTCGCCGAAGGTCGGGACCGGAACGGCGATGCGGTCGATCAGAGTCGTGTTGATGAGGACGATGAGTTCGGTCGCGCCATTCCCGATGATCAAGTGGGCCGGGTTCACGTGTAAGACAGCCGCGAGATGTTTTTGGCTGCTGGCCGGATTGCTCGACGGATAGGACTTGATCAGGTTGGGAAAATTGTCCTGAAGATCGCGCATCATCGCTGGAGTTGGATAGTAAGGATTGGCGATGAAACAGAAATCGATGATTTCCTTGGCTTTTTCGTAGCCGACAAGCTCGGCGAGCGAGGGCGAATGGGAAGTTTCGTAGAAGAGATGCCGCCGAAACTCACTCGGCGAACGAACTGTAGCCGTCTTGTCCATGGTCTTTTTGTAGCACTGTAAATCGGTGCTTACAAGGTCTGGTTATTTTTGCCGGGAGTTCGTAGCGCTAACTTGCTGTTGCGAGGTCGCCGCGCCACCAGCGCGCAGAAAATACGATAAACGCCGCGGCCAGCCAGCCGGCTGCATACATGGGCTGCGCGCCCCACTGCAGGATGGGCGAGTGCATCAGTCCGAACCAGGAGAAGACGGCAGCGATCAGGCACCAGATTGCGGCGCGCCCGAAATTCCGGTCGATCATTTCGGTGATGAGCGCGGAGACGACCAACACGAGGAAGAGGAATCCGTTGCCGAGCCCCTGAATCGACGACCAATAGATGGAGCGATTGAGCGCCGCCTGGACCTCGGGATTTGCGGCGGACAGCTTGAGCGCGGGAAGCGCGGAACTCACGGCCGAGCCCACGACTGCTCCGGCGGGCAGCACCAAACCCAGGAGAACCGCGTTCAAATATTTTTGATCCACGCGATGCAGCGTGGCCCGGCCAACTCCGATCGCCACGTACGCGATCATCGCGGCGAGAATCGCCCAGGGGAAGAGCTGTGCCATGAACAAAGAAATTCCGCTCATGAACACGGCCAGAAAAATCACGGCCGTCCAGAAACAAAATCCGATGCGCGCGCCCATCATTTTGTAGGGCGGATGCAACGCAGCGACGACGGGAGTGATGATGCTTCCGCCCGCGCCGCACAGAAATGTTCCGAGCCCGTCGCAGGCCACGACCAGCCGGGCATCGTAATTGTCGCCGGCCGAGTTCGCTCCTTCCACCGACGCGATGTCCTGCAGCACCTGGTAAATCGACATCGGCGCGATCACGGAGAGATAGGGAATCGCGAGCGCCATTGCCTGAATCAAGCCGGGCGTGCGCACGAAGGGCAGCTGCACGGAAAAACCGCTCCACGCAGGATGAATGTAGCCAATGGACAATCCGATTGCGAGGGGAACGAGCCACGCGACGAGGAATGGAGGAATCCTCCACTTCGTGATAGGCACGTTCGCGAGGACCGCGGTCGCGACGATGACCAGCGCGACGATTCCGACCAGCGCTTGGTCGAAGATGCGCTGCAGCAGGACCAGCGCGAGATACGTGTACATGGCCGCGCCAAACACCGTCATCATGGCGGGCTTGGGAATGTACCGTCGGATCGTGCCCGCCAGCGGCGCCGCCACAAGCTTGATGATCCCGGTCCAAACGACGGCGGCGGCCGCAACTCTCCAGGCAAGTTCCTGATCGCGCGTTTGCAGATACACGGGCAGCATGATCGACAACGTGTAGGCAATGATTCCCGGCACATTGTTGATGTACACGTGGGCTGTGACGTTGGTGCGGCCCTCGCGCTTCGCCAGTCCCACGCCCAGCGCCGTCAGACCCATGGAGCCGACAAAGAACCCCAGGGCAAATCCAGGCAAAAGGTGCGTCACGCTGAAACCCATGGCGATGCCGACGGGCGCGAGCAGAAAAGCGGGGATGATCATCTGCGCCACGTTGAAGCCGACCTGCGCGACGGTGGCGTCGATGTCTCCCCGCTCGAGCGCCCACCACCGCAGCGCACTCATCTCTCCGCTTTCCGCCATTCGGGTCTTCTCCGTCGGGCCGTCCGCCGCGAAGTTGCAAATTCAAATCGAAAATTTCAGATTTGAAATTTCACGTTTCAGATCTTGAATGATTCCAGCGCTTCCGGCACGAACAGTTCCTGCGGCGTCAGCAAGCGCTTGGCGAGCCCCTGCTCGTAGGAGTATCGCAGGAACGTGCTCAGCGCCAGCACGTTGGGCTCGACGCCGTAGGGCCAGAAATCCTTGCCCATCAGCTCGCGCGTGCTTTCCGCGTGGCGGATGAGCCAAGGCAGCATGAATTTCAATGCTGCCGTTTCGTACAGATCCTCATAGACTTCCCGCTGCGCGAGAACGAAAGCCTTATAAAGCGACTGTGCGATCCACGGGTGTTTTTCATAGAGTTCGCGGCGAATGACTACCGTGTGCATGATCGGGAAAATTTTTGTTCGCTTGTAATATTCGCGCTCCACGGTTTCGTAATCCTCGAACAACAGTCGGACGTTTCCCGCGCCTTGCTTAAAGCTGGAAGGGGTCCGCGGCGAGTAGATCGCGTCGATTTCCCCGTCGTGAAGCATCCGGGAGAGGGTTTTATCTTCGGGAATGTTTTCCAGCCGGATTTCCGGCGGGAGAGATACGCTTTGCTTTTCCGTTCTTCCGGGAGTTTCCTCGCCGCCGCGGAGATACGTGACGCTCGAAACCGGGACGTTGTATTCGTCGCTCAGTATGCCGCGAATCCACACGCAGGCGGTCAGCTGATACTCCGGATTGCCGACGCGTTTTCCGATCAGATCTTTTGGCTCGCGGATGCCGCTGTTGCGGTTGATGAAGATGCAGGAATGCCGGAAGTAGCGGGAAGGGAAGACCGGAATGGCGACAAATGGCTTGGGATCCCGGAACAAGGAGAGCGTGTAGGAAGAGAGGGACATTTCAGCGACGTCAAATTCCCTGTGGCGGATCATCCGGAAAAAAGTTTCTTCGACGGGGATGTTGATGTAGGTCAGGTCGATCCCATCGACGGGAACGCGCTCTTCGAGTAAAGCGCGCGTGCGGTCATAATTCCAGCAAGCCATCGATAAACGAAGCTTGGACATTTTGAATCTCTCCGATGCAGGCGTCCCGCAACCGGCATCTTACTTGTTTCTGCGAGAAACTGTTCGCATAAATCCGGCGCTCCGCGAGCACCCGGGGCCAGACCGCGGCTTCGCCTCTTGACCGCCGATTTTCAACCAGGCGCTTAACTTCTTACGAAAATGTCCGGCTGGCGTTTCGCGACATGCGATAAGAGCAAACGCCTGTTCCCTTTGTCAAGGTGTCAAGCACATCACAACCTGCTATTGGGGAAGAGTTTCTGCGTCCTGCCACATGTTGGACGCATCTGATGTTCGAGAACGCATCAAGCACCGCGAGCGGCCGCGCAAGTGGCGGTGCGAGGGTCAATTCCTTTAAGATGACAGGCACATGAGAATGGCGGGCGGATTCGGAGGCATGGGGTCGCAACGCGGGATGGCTTCGCGCGCCGAGCGCGGGCATGGCTCGAAGCACGGGCGGGAAGAGACCGCCGGTTCGAGCAAGAAAAAATTATTGCGGGCTCTGGATCAATTGCCCGAAATCTGGGAGTTGATGCGGCCTCGCCGGGGTCTGCTGGCGATGGGCATGGTGCTCATGGCCATTAACCGCGTTTCCGGGTTGGCGCTTCCCTTCACCACGAAATACCTCGTCGACAACGTGATGATCCATCACCAGACGCGGCTCCTCGTGCCTCTGGTGGGCGGCGTGCTGCTCGCGACGCTTCTGCAAGGCGTGACCTCCTACACGCTGACGCAAACGTTGTCGAAGGCAGCGCAGCGGATGATCACCGAGCTGCGCAGGAAAGTGCAGGAGCACGTCGGGCGCCTGCCGGTCGCGTACTACGATGCAAACAAAACGGGCGCGCTTGTCTCACGGATCATGAGCGACGTCGAGGGCGTGCGCAACCTGATCGGCACCGGGCTCGTGGAATTTCTGGGCGGGTTGCTGACGGCGGCCATCGCACTCTTCATGCTGCTGCGCATCAGCCCGGTGATGACGGGGCTCGCCGCTGCGCTACTCCTTGTGAGCATGGCCGGGCTGCGGAAGGCGTTCAGCGTTTTGCGGCCGATTTTTCGCGAACGCGCGAAAATTAACGCGGAGGTCAGCGGGCGGCTCACGGAATCGCTCTCCGGCGTGCGCGTGGTAAAGGGCTACCACGCGGAGGAGCGCGAGCACGACGTGTTCACCCAAGGCGTGCAGCGTTTGCTCGACAACGTCATCAAGTCGCTCACCACCATGTCGATGATGAGTTTTTCCACGACCGCGCTCGGCGGCGTGGTCGGCGCGCTGGTGATGCTGGTCGGAGCGCACGAGGTCATCGGCGGAAAAATCACGGTCGGGCAATTCATGAGCTATACGGCGTTCCTGGCATTCATGATCGCGCCGGTGTTTCAGGTCGTGGGAATTGGAACTCAATTGACCGAAGCTGTCGCGGGACTCGAACGCACCCGGGAAGTGCTTGACGAACGGCCCGAGGATGAAGACCCGCGCCGCACGGTCACGCTGCCGGACATCGCCGGGGAACTGGCGTTCGACAACGTCAGCTTCGCGTACGAGCCTGGCAAGCCGGTGCTTCAGGATGTGAGCTTCTGCTCGCAGCCGGGGACGGTGACAGCCCTCGTGGGTTCGTCGGGCTCGGGAAAGTCCACGATCATCGGGCTGGTCGCGGCATTTCACGTGCCGCTTTCGGGGCGCGTGCTCGTGGACGGCGTGGATCTCGCCACCGTGCGCTTGGATTCCTACCGAACGCGGCTCGGCGTGGTGCTGCAGGAGTCGTTTCTGTTTGACGGGACGATTCGTGAGAACGTGGCCTTTTCAAGGCCCTATGCGAGCGAGGAGGATATTTTGGCTGCCTGCCGGATCGCGCGCGTGGACGAATTCGCCGAGCGTTTTCCCGATAGGTACGATACGGTCATCGGCGAGCGCGGCGTGAAGCTTTCCGGCGGGCAGCGCCAGCGCGTTTCCATCGCGCGCGCGATTCTGGCGGACCCGCGCATCCTGATTCTGGACGAAGCAACCTCGAGCCTCGATTCCGAATCCGAGATGCTGATTCAGGAAGGCCTCGCGCAATTGATGCGCGGGCGCACCACGTTCGTCATCGCGCACCGTCTTTCCACGATCCGCCGCGCCGATCAGATTCTGGTCGTCGAAGGCGGCAGAATCGTCGAGCGTGGCACGCACGCCTCGCTTTACGCCCTCTCCGGGCGATATCGCGAGCTGTACGACAAACAGCACGGGCTCGAAGCCAACCTGTTTCTGGCCGCCGGCGAGGGCGAAATTCCCGAGCCGGTTGAAGCGAACGGCCCTGTACCCAAAAACTCCGATCCCGACATGCTCCGCTTGCTGCGCGACCGCCCAGCGTAAGCGCTATTTTCTTGCGGCACCCTCCAATTCAGTCTATAAACCTGACCTAATTCAGAATTAATCCTCAGGAGGAGAACATGCGAGCGAAGCTGGCTGTTCGGGCGACGATTTTTGCGCTGGCATTTGGATTTGGGGGCGCCTCGCTGCGCGCGCAATCGTGGGAAATGCCGAGCGATGCGCAGCGGTGCCCATCGAAATGGGGCGCGAAGGATGAAATCGGTTCCGGAAATCTGATGAAGCCGGAAATGGCCCTGAAAGCGGCGAAATTGATTCACACGGGGGAAGTTTTCACGCTCGGCTTCCATCTTTCGGCGGCTCTGCCTTTGATCGGCTCGCGGCGCTTCGACCTGCACACGAAACGCAGTACGGCGACGGACCCGGGCACGCGCGGCGAGAACGAGGAAATCGTCATCACCGAGCTCGGGCAGGTCGGCACGCAACTCGACGCCTTCGCGCACCAGATCTACGGCGGCGAATACTACAACTGCATCACGAATCATGAAATGAGTTTCGGCGACGGCGGCGCCACGAATGACCTGGCCGCCGGCGCGCGCCAGGGATTCCCGAAGCTGGGCGTCGAAAAAATTCCGGATATCATGACGCGTGGCGTGCTGATCGACGTAGCGGGCCTCAAGAACGTGGATATGCTTCCCGGCGGCTACGTCATTACCGCGGACGATTTGCAGCAGGCGCTGGCCAGGGAAAAACTGAAGCTGGAAACGGGCGACGCCGTCATGATCAACACCGGCTGGGGCAAGCTGTACAACGTGAAGGACAAGGACCAATATTTGAAATCCTCGCCTGGGATCGGGATCGAGGCGGGAGAGTGGCTGATCCAGCAGAATCCGATGCTGGTGGGAACGGATACTTGCTGTGTCGAGGTCCGGCCCTATCCCGGGCAAAAAGTGAATCTGCCGATCCACGCCATGTTTCTGATTGTGAACGGAGTGTACCTGGTCGAAAACTTGCAGCTGGAAAAACTCGCGGCTGAACGCGCGTACGAAACCGCCTACATCATGACTCCCTTGAAAATCGAAGGCGGGACAGGGTCGACGATTGATCCGATCGCGGTCCGGTGAGGGTCTAGTAGCACAGGCTTCAGCCTGTGGGGGTTGCTGCCTTCAAACGCAAAACCACACAGGCTTAAGCCTGTGCTACTGGCGAGGGCGGCAAATTCCTATTCGTATTCCACGATCGAGATGAATTTACAGGAGACAATTACGCGAGCGTGGCGGTTTCGCCGCCGCGCGCGGCCTTGCGGGGCTGAACAACTTCCAGTTCGGGATTTTCCGCGGCGCGCTGTCGAACCAACGCGATGAACGCGGCGGAGGAACGCGGCAGCGTGCGATCGCGGCGGTAGACGATTCCCAGTTCGCGCCACAGTTCCACGTCCGCGATGGGAATCAATTTCACTTCGCCGGCGCGGACTTCGTTGCGCGCAAAGCTCGCGCTGATCAGCGAAACGCCCAGGCCCGCCGCGACGAAGCATTTGATCATTCCCACGCTCGTGAGCTCCATGGTGATCTGCAGCTGCGGCTTGTATGGCCGGAAGTGTTTGTCGAGCAACTGCCGCGTGTATCCAGTCCGCGGGAAAATCAAGGGCTGTTCGGCGATGTCCTTCATGCGGACGGTCTTGAGTTTTGCCAGTGGATTGCGCGGACTGACCATCAACATGACCCGGTCCCGGAAAATGGGATGGAACTTCAAGCTCGGAGATTTCGCAGGAAGCGTCACGATGCCGACGTCAATCGAGCCGTCCTCAACCTTTTGCAAAACTTTGTGGCTGAAATTGCGGTAGATGCTGATCTGCACCGAAGGATAGAGGCGGTGATATTCCGCAAAAATGTCCGGCAAAACGTAAAGGCACGTCGCTTCGTTCGCTCCGAGCGCCAGGACTCCTCGCGGCGTGGTGGCTTTGTCGGCCACGGCGCGCAGGGATTCGGCGCGCAGATTCACCATGCGCACGGCGTATTCAAAGAGGGTTTCTCCCGCTGAGGTCAGGCGCACGGATTTGCGCCCGCGGTCGAAGAGCTTCTCGCCATATTCCTGCTCGAGTTGGCGGACCTGCGCGCTGACGGCCGGCTGCGAGCGGAACAATTTTTGACCGGCGCGTGAAAAGCTGCCCAGTTTGGCAATTTCAATGAAAGTTGTAAGTTGGTCGAAATCCATTTGAGTGCGGGATTATAGCAGAACCGCGGCGACTCCCGGCAATCAATCCAAAATAATAATCCTACCGATAGCAAATCGCGATGGCCAATGCCCGGGGGACAAGCGGGCCGGGGCAATGATAAGATAGAGACTTTCCGGCAAGCCGGACAGGGAACGGCGGTGAGGTGTATGAAGCGCCATTTTCTCTGTATCAGGTTGTGCTTAAAGCAAGTTGCCAGAATCGAATTTTGAGTTTTTGGATCAAATGGTCATGCCAAGGAGGTTGCGCCGTTTCAGGAAACGCGATTGGATCCAATTAGCCGGGTGGGCCGCGCGCGATTTGCCTGCCAATTCTGGCCGTCCTGAAGCGTAAATTTTTGGCTCATATGAGTGAACTGTACCCATTTCGGGGTCTGCCGCCTGCTCAGGGGCTTTACCGCCCGGAGCACGAGCACGACGCGTGCGGAATCGGGTTTGTCGCCAGTATTGAGGGACGGAAGTCGCACGACATCGTTCTCAAAGGCATACAGATTCTGATCAACCTGACCCACCGCGGCGCTTGCGGTTGCGATCCGCAAACCGGCGACGGCGCGGGAATTCTTATCCAGATTCCCCACGCGTTTTTTGAGCGCGAAGCGGCGACATTGGGTTTCTCCCTGCCCTCACCCGGTGAGTATGGCGTGGGCATGGTTTTTTTGCCGGTCGACACGCAGGACCGGCTGATTTGCGAAGGCATCATCGAAAAAATTGTGCGCGAGGAAGGTCTGACGATCCTCGGATGGCGCGACACGCCGATCAACGGCAACACGATCGGGCGCCTGGCGCGCGCTTCACAACCCTATATCGAACAGATTTTCGTGCGCAGCGGGTCGGGCATGGATCAGGACGCCCTCGAACGCAAGCTATACGTTGTGCGCAAACGCGCCGAGTCGGCCATCGCGGAGACCGACCTAAAGGAAAAGGACTTTTTCTACATTCCGTCGCTTTCCTCGCGCACCATTATTTACAAAGGGCTGCTGCTCGCGCCGCAGATCACCGATTTTTACAAAGAGCTGCTGGACCCAGAACTGACCAGCGCGCTGTGCCTGGTGCACCAGCGCTTCTCTACCAACACGTTTCCCAGCTGGAAGCTCGCGCACCCCTATCGCTACATCTGCCACAACGGGGAAATCAACACGCTGCGTGGAAACATGAACTGGATGTACGCGCGGCAGTCCGTGCTGGCGTCACCGCTTTTTGCCGGCGACATGAAGAAGCTGATGCCGATCATCACCGCAGGTGGCAGCGATTCGGCCATGCTCGACAACGCCGTGGAGCTGCTCACCCTTTCCGGCCGAACGCTCCCGCACGTGATGTCCATGCTGATTCCGGAAGCCTGGGATCACGATGCCACCATGCCCGAAGACATCAAGGCGTTCTACGAATATCACGCGTCGCTGATGGAGCCGTGGGACGGTCCGGCGGCGGTGGCGTTCACGGATGGGCGAGTGATCGGCGCGAAGCTCGATCGCAACGGACTTCGTCCAGGCCGCTTCCTGGTAACAACCGACGGCTTGGTAGTTCTCGCTTCGGAAGCCGGAGTGCTTTCCATCAAGCCCGAGGAAGTCAAAATGAAAGGCAGGCTGGCGCCCGGCCGCATTTTCCTGGTGGACACGGAGCAGAAGCGGCTGATCACGGATGAGGAAGTCAAAAAACAATTGGCCGCGCGGCAGCCGTACTCGCAGTGGCTCAAAGAAAACCAGATCACGCTCGATCACCTGCCGAGCCCGACACATGTACTGCAGACCAATCACGAAACGATCCGGATGCGGCAGCGCGCCTTTGGCTACACCGACGAAGACCTGAAAACGATTCTCCTGCCCTCGGCCCTGAATGCCGAGGAGCCCGTTGGCTCGATGGGAATTGACACGCCGCTGGCCTGTCTGTCCGACAAGCCGCAAATGCTTTTTAATTATTTCAAGCAGACCTTCGCGCAGGTCACCAACCCGGCCATCGATTCGATTCGCGAAGGATTGGTAATGTCCCTCAATTCCTACATCGGAAGCGAGGGCAACATTCTCGAAGAAACACCGAAGAATTGCCACACGCTGAAGCTGCGCCATCCCGTCATTTCCAACTGGAGGCTGGAGAAGCTGCGGCGCGTGAGCTGGGGCAATTTCCTGGCAACCAGTCTGCCCATGCTGTTCCGCGTGAAGGGTGGAGACAAACAGCTCGAAGAAGGGATTGAAACCCTTTGCCGCCGCGCGTCACTGGCCATCAAGTCCGGCTACACGCTCCTGATTTTGACCGATCGCGGCGTGGACCACGAATACGCGCCGATCCCGAGCCTGCTGGCGCTTTCGGCCGTTCACAATCACCTGATTCGCGAGGGGACGCGCAATCAGGTGGCTTTGATCGTGGAATCCGGCGAGCCGCGCGAAGTGATGCATTTTGCGTTGCTGCTCGGCTACGGCGCGAGCGCGGTGAATCCTTATCTCGCGATTGAAACCCTGGAAGATCTGCACAGGGCCGGGGCGTTTCCCGCGGATACCAGCTGGGACAAAGTTTTCAAAAGCTACATGAAGTCCATCGACAAGGGGCTGCTGAAGACGTTTTCGAAGATGGGCATTTCCACGCTGCAGAGTTATCAGGGCGCGCAAATCTTCGAGACGGTGGGCCTCAATCAATCGCTCGTCGAGAAATATTTTACCGGAACGTCGTCGCGCATTGAGGGCATCGGCATCGAGGTACTGGCGCGCGAAGCCATCCTGAAGCATGAATTCGCGATGCAGCCGCCGCACCTGTCGGACACGGAACTGCGCGTCGGAGGGGAATATCAGTATCGCGTGCGCGGCGAACGCCACCTCCTGAATCCGACCACGGTCAGCAAGCTGCAGCACGCCGTGCGCCAGGAAAAATTCGAGAGCTTCCGGGAATTCGCGGACATCGTGAACCAGCAGAACCGCGACCTGCAAATGCTGCGCGGCATGTTTGATTTCAAGCCGAACGGCCCGGCCATTCCTCTTTCGGAAGTCGAGCCCGCCGCCGAAATCGTGAAGCGTTTTGCGACCGGAGCGATGTCCTTCGGCTCGATCAGCAAGGAAGCCCACGAGACGCTGGCCATCGCCATGAACCGCATCGGCGGGAAATCGAATACCGGCGAAGGCGGCGAGGACGAAGCCCGCTTCACGCCGGACGCGAACGGCGACTTGCGCCGCAGCGCGATCAAGCAGGTGGCCTCGGCGCGTTTCGGCGTCACCACGAATTATCTGATCAACGCGGACGACTTGCAGATCAAAATCGCGCAGGGCGCGAAGCCTGGCGAAGGCGGCCAGCTCCCCGGCCACAAAGTGGACGACGTCATCGCCCGCGTGCGCCACTCGATTCCCGGCGTGGGATTGATTTCTCCGCCCCCGCATCACGACATTTATTCGATCGAGGATTTGGCGCAACTCATCTTCGATTTGAAAAACGTCAATCCTCAGGCGCGCATTTCCGTGAAGCTCGTCGCCGAAGTGGGCGTGGGCACCGTGGCGGCGGGCGTCGCCAAGGCGCATGCCGACGTGATCCTCATCAGCGGCTACGACGGAGGGACTGGCGCTTCGCCGATCAGCTCGATCCGCCACGCGGGAATTCCCTGGGAGCTCGGGCTTTCCGAGACGCAGCAAGTATTGGTCATGAACGATCTGCGCAGCCGCGTGCGCGTGCAGGTGGACGGCAAGCTGCAGACCGGGCGCGACGTGGCCATCGCTGCGCTTTTGGGCGCGGAGGAATTCGGATTCGCCACCACGCCGCTCGTTGCCATGGGCTGCATCATGATGCGGAAATGCCATTTGAATACCTGCCCGGTGGGCGTGGCCACGCAGGATCCGGAACTCCGGAAAAAGTTCCAGGGCCAGCCCGAGCACGTGATTAATTTCCTGTTCTACGTGGCCGAGGATCTCCGCCTGATCATGGCGCAGCTCGGCTTCCGCAAAGTCGACGAAATGATCGGCCGCGTGGATTGTCTGATCCAGAGGACTGACGTGGAGCACTGGAAGGCGAAGGGGATCGATCTCTCTTCCGTTCTCTACAATCCGCCGATGCCGAGCCACGTGGGGCGCCGCTGCACGCAGGCGCAGGACCACGGACTTTACGACGCGCTCGACGGCAAGCTAATCGAGCAGGCCAGCGACGCCATCGAGCGTCTCACGCCGCTGTCACTCAATCTGCCTATTCGCAATGTGCACCGCACCGTCGGAGCGATGCTCAGCGGCCAGATAGCGCGCCGTCACGGCTCCGCGGGTTTGCCGGACGACACCATTCGCATCCAGTTTCACGGCTGTGCGGGGCAAAGCTTCGGCGCGTTCCTCGCTTCGGGCGTGACGCTGACGCTCGAAGGCGAAGCCAACGATTACGTCGGCAAGGGGCTTTCCGGCGGAAGACTCGTTATCTATCCGCCGCGCAATTCTCACTTTCGTGCCGGAAGAAAATATTCTGGTCGGCAACGTGTGCCTGTACGGCGCGACGAGCGGCGAAGTTTTCTTCAACGGCATGGCCGGAGAGCGATTCGCGGTGCGCAATTCGGGCGCGACCGCAGTCGTCGAGGGCGTCGGCGATCACGGCTGCGAATATATGACTCGCGGCCTGGTGGTGGTGCTGGGCAAAACGGGGCGCAACTTCGCTGCCGGCATGACCGGCGGCATTGCCTACGTCCTGGACCAGACCGCCGAATTCGCCTCGGTGTGCTGCAACCGCGCCGACGTGGATCTCGAGCCCGTGTCCGATGCCAAGGACGTCCAGACTTTGCATGGCCTGGTTGCGCGCCATGCGGAACTCACCGATAGTCCGCAGGCAAAATGGATTTTGAAGCATTGGGACGCGATGCTGCCCAAATTCATCAAGGTCTTCCCGCACGAATACAAACGCGTCCTGGGCATTCCGCGAATCCCCGCGAGCGTGCTGGCGGCGCAGGCGGAGACGATGCACGCGCAGGGGCAGGGCCTTCATGGGTAAGGTCACCGGGTTCAAGGAATACACTCGCGAAACCCCGGCGCGGCGCCCAGTCGCGGAGCGCGTTCACGATTATTTCGAGGTCTACCAACCGTTCCCGGAAGAAAAAGTGCGCGTACAGGGAGCGCGGTGCATGGATTGCGGCATTCCGTTCTGCCACACGGGCTGCCCGGTCAACAACATCATCCCGGACTGGAACGATCTCGTTTATCGCGACCGCTGGAAGGACGCGATCCGCGTTCTTCACTCCACTAATAATTTTCCGGAGTTTACCGGACGCATCTGCCCCGCGCCGTGCGAAGCGGCGTGCGTGCTGGGGATCAGCGAGCCGCCCGTCACGATCAAGCTGATTGAAAAAACCATTGTGGACCGCGCCTGGGAAGAAGGCTGGATCAAGCCGGAACTCCCCGAGATGCGCACCGGCAAGCGCATTGCCGTGGTCGGTTCCGGGCCGTCGGGCCTGGCGGCCGCGCAGCAGTTGAACCGCGCGGGCCACGCCGTAACCGTGTTTGAAAAAGCGGACCGCATCGGCGGCCTGCTGCGCTATGGCATTCCGGACTTCAAGCTGGAAAAGCGCGTCCTCGACCGGCGCATCGAGCAGATGATGGCCGAGGGAGTCCAGTTCCAGACGAACGCTCACGTCGGCGCCGGAAGTTCCGGCACAGGACTTGCGCAAGGAATATGACGCCGTGCTGCTGACGGGCGGCGCGGAAAATCCACGCGATCTCAATGTTCCCGGGCGCGAGCTCAAGGGCATTTATTTCGCGATGCAATTCCTGCCGCAGCAGAATAAAGTGGTCGCCGGCGACACAATTCCGAACCAGATTCTCGCCACCGGCAAGCGCGTCGTCATCATCGGCGGCGGCGATACCGGAGCGGACTGCCTGGGCACCTGCCACCGGCATCAAGCTAAATCCATTCACCAGTTTGAAATCATGCCCATGCCGCCGGCGGAGCGCGCCCCGAGCACGCCGTGGCCGCTGTGGCCGCTGCAGCTTCGCACCGAGAGCGCGCACGAAGAAGGCGGCAAGCGCGATTGGGCGCTGAACACCGTGAAATTCACGGGCGATGAAAACGGCAACGTGAAACAGCTTCACGCCGTGCGTGTAGGCCCGCCGCCGAAGTTTGAGGCCATGCCCGGCACGGAATTTGTGATGGACGCCGACCTTGTCCTGCTGGCGCTTGGTTTCACCGGCCCGGTGAAGAAGGGCATGCTCGACGAGCTTGGCGTGAATATCGACGCGCGCGGCAACATCTCCACCGGCGCGGACTACATGAGCTCGGTCCCGGGCGTCTTCGCCGCGGGCGACATGCGCCGCGGCCAGTCGCTCGTCGTCTGGGCGATTTCGGAAGGCCGCAAAGCCGCCGTCGCCGTCGACAAGTACCTCATGGGAAGTTCCACCCTCGCGTAGCACAGCTACTCTTTCTCCCGAGCCCCTGCGAGGGTCTGGCGGGGCTGTTTTATAGACCGCCGATACGCCATCCATTCAATCACAATTGCAAACCCCGCACGGGCCCGTCGTGGTGGGTGGCCTTGCCATTACGCGGTTGACTCTTATTGCTAAACGGGCTTATTCTCCGCGAAAGTTCGTCGGATCCCATAGTCCACCGGCCCGAGAAACCTATTACACAAATTCAAGGAGACGCCAATGAAAAGACACTTTGCATTTGTCGGGCTAATTATTTTGGTTTTCGCAGCCGTAACCTCGGCACGGGCGGAAACCGACCCGCGCATCGGGACCTGGAAACTCAACGTTTCTAAATCGACCTCCAGCAACGGACAAATGCCTGCTAGCGAAACTCGAACGTACGCAGCCGAGGGCAGCGCGATTATGGCCACTACCGAGGGCGTCGATGCAAAGGGAAAAGCCACATCCAACCACTATGACGCCACCGCCGATGGCAAGGATCACCCCACGGGAGGCGCGAACTCGACCGCGACGATTTCCATCAAACAAACCGGTCCGGGTAAGTATGCCGGGACGATAAAAAGAGACGGCAAAGTCTTGGTGACGAATACGGCCGTGATATCCGGCGGCGGAAAAGTATTCACTTTTAAAAACAAGGGAACCGACGCCCAGGGCCAGCCATTCAGCAGCACGATGGTGTTCGATAAGCAGTGAGCGGCGGAATCCCGCGTGACTGTCTGTAACACATCCACTTTTGGCTGTGCGGTGTTGTAAACCCCGCACAGCCGACCATTCCATTACGATTGCAAACCCGCGAGGGCAAGAGCGCCTGGCCTACTGCGTATTGGTATAATCCTGCGACCAAAGTACACTCCTCGCATCCAATCAGGCTAACCTGGCCCTGAGTGAGGCAGAACCAAGCTCGATTATCAAACCGAGACCGAACATGGCGAAACCAATCTTGTTGAGCGTGGACGACGATGCGGATGTGTTGCGGGCGATTGAACGCGACCTGCGGTCGCAGTATGGCGCGGACTACCGCGTCCTAGGCAGCGGATCGCCCGAAGGCGCCCTCGATCTTTTGAAACAGCTGAAACTCCGCAGCGACTCAGTGGCCTTGCTCCTGGCGGATCAGCGCATGCCGCGCATCGACGGCGTGCACTTTCTGCAGGAGGCCATGCGGATTTATCCGGAGGCCAAGCGCGCGCTGCTCACCGCCTACGCTGACACGACCGCGGCAATTGGCGCCATCAATGAAGCCAGCATCCACTACTTCTTCATGAAGCCGTGGGACCCTCCCACGGAACACCTTTACCCTCAACTGGACGATTTGCTCGGTGACTGGCAGGCCTCACACCATCCGGCCTACTCGGGAATTCGCGTACTTGGCACGCGATGGTCGCCGCGGTCATACGAATTGCGCGACTTTCTGGCCCGCAATCACGTCCCTTATCAGTGGATCGACGCGGAAATTTCCGCAAGCGACCCGGAAACCAAACTGTTGCTGGAAAGTTTGGGGCCAGAAGCGACCAGCCTGCCCATCGTGCTGTTTCCCGATGGGACGAAGGTCCTCGAATGCGTTCCATCGCAAGTAGCGCAGAAGGTCGGCCTGCGGACGCGCGCACAAACTAGTTTTTACGATTTGGCGATTATCGGCGGAGGGCCGGCCGGCCTTGCCGCCGCCGTCTACGGAGCTTCAGAAGGATTACACACGGTGATGGTCGAGCGGGAAGCGCCCGGCGGCCAGGCGGGCATGAGCTCGCGCATCGAAAATTATCTTGGTTTTCCGGCGGGCCTGAGCGGCGGCGACCTGGCCCGGCGCGCGGTCGTGCAGGCGCAGCGATTTGGAGTGGAAATTCTGGCGGCGGAAGCGTCCGGAATCCGCACCGAAGGACCTTACCGCATCATCCAACTTGCCGACGGCAGCGAGTTTTCCTGCCACGCGCTGATGATCGCGACGGGCGTGCAATGGCGGCGCCTTGAGGCCCCCGGGATCGATCGCCTGCAAGGCGCGGGCGTCTACTACGGTGGCGGCGCGACGGAAGCAATTTCCTGCGCGGGAGAAACCGTCTACGTCGTGGGGGGCGCGAATTCGGCGGGACAGGCGGCGATGAATTTCGCCAAACACGCGGAGAAAGTATTCATCCTCGTGCGCGGAAGTTCTCTCTCCAGCACCATGTCGCAATACCTGATCGACCAAATCAAGGAAACGCCCAAAATTCAGGTCTGGGCGCACGCCAGCGTGGCTGAAGTGCACGGTGCAACGCACCTCGAGGAAATTTCCATCCTGTGTTCGGACACCGGCAAGATCGAGCGCGTCCCGGCCAACTCGGTGTTCATTTTTATTGGCGCGCTGCCGCGCACTGATTGGCTGGCCGGCGTCGTCGAGCGCGACGACCGCGGATTTCTTCTGACGGGTCCTGACCTCATAGCCGACGGGCAGCGTCCCAAGGGCTGGACGCTGGAGCGCGATCCTTATTTGCTCGAAACGAATGTACCGGGTATTTTTGCCGTGGGCGATGTGCGGCACGGGTCGGTCAAGCGCGTGGCTTCGGGAGTTGGCGAAGGGTCGGTGGCCGTGCAGTTCATTCATCAATACTTGAGCAAAGTCCAGTGAGAACAATTCAAGTAGCACAGCCACTCCTGGCTGTGCGGATTTCGCAAATCGTGGTTACGCCGATGGAGTTCGGGCGGCATACAAAAACGCACAGCCAGGAGTGGTTGTGCTACAAAATGCGGAAAGTCCAATGATGCAGAATGCGGAACTGAAACGCGTCCCGGTTTTCGCGGACTTGCCGGAAGACCAGATCACATGGTTCATCGGCCAGTCGGAGGAATTGCGCTTCAAGGCGGGTGACCCTCTCATCACCGCCGGTGATCCCGCCACCGCGATGTTTGTGCTCCTCGACGGACAAATTCAGGCGCGGGGTGAATTCGGCGGCGAGACTATGATTGTTACGGTCAACCCCGGCCAAGTGACTGGGAAGCTTCCTTTTTCCCGGATGAAAACATCTACGTTCGGCGCTCGCTCGCTGACGGACACTCACATCCTGCGATTCCCCGAAACGAAATTTCACGACCTCGTGCAGAAGATGCCGGAGCTGACCGAACGTCTCGTGGGCATGATGACCGACCGAGTCCGCGAGACCACGCGCAGGGAACAGCAGCGCGACCGCCTGGCGGCGCTCGGCAAACTTTCCGCGGGGCTCGCTCACGAACTCAACAATCCCGCCTCAGCCGCGAAACGCGCCGCCAGCCAGCTGCGCGATATTCTGAAACGCATCAAGGACGCGAGCCACGATTTGGGGAGGCGCGAGCTGACTCCCACACAGAAAGCGGAAGTCGAAAAGCTGGAGGCCTACCTCACGCAACACAATGAACCGCCGCCAGATACGCTGGCCATCAGCGAACTGGAAGACCAGCTGGATTCCCTGTTGCGCAGCCATGGACAGAACGATTTGTGGCAACTGTCCGCCGGGCTTGCGCGCAGGAACATCCAGCCGGGTGTGCTGGAGACGTTGTTCGGGGCGCTTGATCCCGGCACGGCTCGCGCGGCGTTGGTGAGAGTCGGGGCCTTGGTCGAGGTCCTAAGCTTGTTGGACGAAATCGAAAGCAGCGCGACGCGTATTTCCGACCTGGTTCTCGCCATCAAGGAATACACCTACATGGACCAGGCGCCGGTGCAAAACGTGGACATCGTGAAAAGCCTGGAGAGCACGCTCACCATCTTGAATCACAAGCTCAAACGCGGTGTGACCGTGCAGCGCGAGTATCAGCGGATTCCACTGCTTGTGAATTCGTTTGGCAGCGAGCTCAACCAGGTGTGGACCAACCTAATCGACAACGCCATCGATGCCATGAGCGGCAAAGGCGAGCTACGCGTCCGTACCTACCGCGACGATTCCTGCGTGGTGGTGGAAATCGGCGACAACGGCCCCGGGATTTCACCCGACGTGCAGACGCACATCTTTGAGCCTTTCTTCACCACCAAGGGAGTAGGCGAGGGCACAGGCCTCGGCCTGGACACCGTGCAGCGCATCGTGAAAAAGCACCACGGCAATATTCAAGTCACCTCAAAGCCAGGCGAAACCCTGTTTCAAGTGTGGTTGCCGCTTGCGGATGCGCCCGCCTAGATTGAATTTTCTGCGATTTGCAGTCCGGGATTGAGTTTGACCCCGATTCCCGATAGTCTCGCCATGGCGAAAGGGCCGCCAAACAGATTCCGTGACCGATAAGCTTTTACAAATATTCCCGGCGGAAGGCGTCAAGATCGTCCTGACGCTTGCCTTGTGCTTTTTGATTGGACTCGAGCGGGAGGAGCACCGCGCAGAAGGGCAGCCTGGCGAGAGGTACAGTTTCGGTGGAGTGCGGGCGTTTCCGTTGATCGGCCTCATCGGCTACGCCATGTCTTTGCTTTCGGGACAGCAGCTCATGCCGGTGACGGTCGGCTTCGGCGTGATTGGCGCGTTTCTTTGGCTCTCCTACCGGCACAAGCTGCAATCGTACAAAGAAACCGGAGTGACGACCGAGCTCTCGGGCCTGGCCACGTACGTTGTCGGCGCTCTGGTGTCGCGGGATCAGTTCTGGATTGCCACGACTCTCGCGATCCTCGCCATGCTGCTCTTGGAGTTGAAGGAATTCCTCGAAAACCTAGCCACCAAAATTCCCGGCGAGGAAATCTTCACCTTTACAAAATTCCTTCTGCTGACGTGCGTCATCCTGCCCATCGTGCCGGACAAGGATTTCACGTCCTTTGCCCTGAACCCGTTTAAGACCTGGCTGATTGTTGTGGCCATCAGCGGCGTGTCCTACGGCAGCTATTTGCTGGAGAAATTGTCGAAGGGAAAGGGCGGCATAAGGCTTGCCGCTCTGCTGGGCGGAGCCTATTCCTCGACGTTCACGACGTTCGTGATGGCCAAGCACGCGCGGGAGGCAAAAAGTCCGCACTGTTACTCGGGCGGGATTTTGATGGCGTCAGGCGTGATGTATTTTCGCTTTCTTGTATTGATCGGACTTTTCAATTTGGAGCTTTTTCATCGTCTTCTGCTTCCGTTTCTTGCTCTCGGCGCCCTTGGGATTCTTGGAGGGTGGGCGTGGTCCGTTTTGCCGGACGGGGCTGCGGGACCAGTCCAGGATGGATACTTGACGAAGAATCCGTTGGAGCTGGCCTCCGCATTTTCGCTGGCGGTTGTATTTGCATTTTTTATGGTGGCAACAAACTACGCTGTCGTCCGTCTGGGCAGTGAGGGAATTTATGGAATGGCTGCCATTACGGGGCTCGCTCCGGTGGACCCGTTCATCATGGGTCTCACGCAGACCGCGGGGAAAATGACACCATTCGGGCTCGCTGCAGGAGGCGTTGTGGTCGCGGCGGCCAGCAACAATTTTGCCAAGGCGATTATCGCGCTCGCGCTCGCCGATTCCGAGACGGGAAAGCAGAGCCTCCTGCTGATGCTAGGGCTGACGGCCCTGGGCCTGCTGCCGCTGCTGTGGATTGCGCGGTAGGTGAGTGACATGGACTCAGCGGAAGGTGCGTCGTCACAATCGGTTTCCGCAAACTCTCTTCTTCGTTTGGCTGGCGTGTTGATTCTGGCCGCGATGCTCCTCGCGCCGATCTGGACTGCCGCGTTCCCCCCTCTGCTCGATTATCCCAATCACCTGGCGCGCGCGTTTGTCCTTGCGCACCTGAACGATTCGCATTTTCCGTTTCGGGAGTTCTACCAGGCCGATTGGGGCGCATATCCTTATCTCGGGATGGATGCCTCGCTCTCCGTGCTGCTGCGATTGTTTCCCATTGAGATGGCGGGGCGTGTCTATCTGAGCTTGTGCGTGCTTGCGCTTCCCGCCGCGGCGTGGTTTTTTCTTCGCCAGGCGCAGCCGGGCGCGGAAGCGGCCTCCTTCTGGTCCCTCTTGATCGCGTACAACATTTTTTTCTTGGAAGGGTTTCTGAATTTCGATCTGAGCCTGGCCGTTGGATTTCTGGCGCTTGGATTGTGGCTGCGATGGCTTGCGAAGCCGGGAACCGGGCGGTGGGTCGCGGCACTCCTGGCGTTCACTACGCTCTATTTCACGCACTTGCTCGGTTTCGGCATCGCGGGATTGATCGTGGTGGCGTATCTCGCGCTTTCGCGGAGGCCGGTTCGTGACTGGCTCTGGAGCGGCGCGCTCGCCCTGCCGGGCCTGGCGTTTTATTTACATTCCTCGCGCGTGGGACTGAGCGCGAACAAAATCATTTTTCACGGATGGGATGACAAGCTGGACTCGCTCGGCATGATCCTGCACGGGTATTGGCCCTGGCTGGACTGGATTTCGCTGGCCGCGCTAGCCATTTGGTTTTTCGCGGCGTGGTGGCGCAATCCTGAATTCCGCTGGGATAAGAAATGGATATCTATCGCCGCGTTTCTCTTCGCTCTGTTCTGGATGATCCCGTGGATGTGGGGGGAAGGTTCGGACCTCGACATCCGCGTGCTTCCTTTCTTGTTTGTCGCGATCCTTGCCACGGCGCGCGTGGGCCGGCGTGCCGCAGCGCTTGCCGCGATTCCGCTTTTGCTTTTCGCCGCGCGGACGGTGAGCGTGACGCGGCATTTCAAGGAAGCGCAGCCTGCGCTCGCAGGCCTTGCTCGCTCGTTCGATGCCGTGCCGCGCGGCGCGCTGGTGCTCCCCATAGTGCAGGGAGACGAAGATCCCATCGAGCGCCCCTTCACGCATTTCTGGGCCTACGGAGTGATCCGCCGCAGCTGGTTCTCTCCGTACTTGATGGATGCGCCCGGCGAGACGCCCATGCGCATCATTCACGATTCCTACACGCCCGATGGATTCTGGAATCTCACCTACGACGAAGCTCCCGATTGGCAGAAGGTCCGCGATGACTACGAGTACGTGTGGGCCTACGATGTGCCGCGATTTTCCGCGCCCCTCGCGGAGATCGGCGAGCGAATTTACTCCTCAGGCGCGCTGGAGGTTTATCGCATCTTGAAATAGCACAGACACTCTTGCCTGTGCGGAGTTTGTCAATTGCAAATCATGCTGGGATGGCCGTGGAAGCCAGAATCGCCGGGGAAGCTGTGATCTATTCGCACTCTTCAAAACCGCACAGGCAAGAGTGCCTGTGCTACAGGGGCTGGTCAGGTTTCGCAATCGTTCGCCACATGTGCGCGACTGGACTGCCGTCGTTCCCGAGCCCTTCTTTCGGCTGTTTGAAATGGCGTCCGATGATGTCGAGGAATGGCTCAATGGAAACCACGGCCTTCGGATCGAAGGCGTACAAATCGTTTACGGTGACCAGGCGCGCATCCATGTACCACGGATGCTTGCGCACCATCTGGTAAGTCGCTTCGATATAAGGCGGCGGAACGTAATCAGCGCCAAACAATTGCCGGTACAAATCCGGGTATTCATAGCCCACGGATGGGTCGGGATAGTACCGCAGTGCCTGATGGTAGCGGATGGCGAAACTGACTTTTTCCGGGACGTAAGGCTCAAAGAGCTGCGCTCCCCACCAGCCGTGGTCGGTGCGGATAATTTCCTGCACCACGTCGTGCAGCAGGCAAGCCAGGATAATTTCTTCCGTCATGCCGTTCTTCATCGCCAGATTAGCGCTTTGCAGAACGTGGTTTGACGTGTCCGTGAACCGCAGCTTGAAAAAATCGAGCAGCGTGGGACTGGCAGGCATTGGCGGGAGCCTTCTCACATTTTCGCCGGTGCGCGGAACGTACATGAACCCAACGCCTTCGCGGTATTTCCGGGTTTCGATCTGAGCTTCGACTTCCGCGACCGTAGGATATTTCTCGGGTTTTGTTTGGTCCCATGCGGGATCGCCCGTTTTCGCGCGGTTCAGCTCGGCCATCATGTGCGATTCCAGGGCGTCCGCGCGCGCTTCGGAGTCCATCCGGCTGGCGGCTTCCGGGCCACCGAGACTGTCGAGAAAAGTTTTTCGGTCAATTTCCATGGGACCTCCTGAGCGCGGAATTCCAGTTTGTCTTCTCTTTAAAACGGTAGACCTGGGGCGTTCTGGTGTCAACCGCGCTCGCGGGGTAATTTCGTTGGTTAGGCCAAATCTTCAGGCCGAATTGGCAGGCGGCGTACGCGTCTGCCCGTGGCTGCAAAAATCGCGTTGCACAGCGCGGGAGCGATAGGCGGCACGACAAATTCACCGGCGCCTGTGGGGGGCAATTCGCTGGGGATGATGTGGACCTCCGTGTCGGGCATTTCATCGATACGCAGCATCTTGTAGTTGTTGAAATTGTGCTGCTGGACGCGTCCGTGGTCGATGGTGATTGCGCTGTACAGCGCGGCCGTCAATCCATACACGATCGAGCTGCGTGCCTGCGCGTCAATGCTCGAAGGATTCACAATCCGCCCGCAATCGAGCGCGCAAACCACTCGGTGAATTTTCAGCTTGCGCTCTTTGCGATTTACCGAAATTTCGATCACGTGGGCCACGTAGCCGTCGTAGGAACTCACCAGGGCAATCCCTCGAAACCGGCCCTCGGGCAGCGGCTTTCCCCATCCCGCGTTTTGCGCGGCGGATTCCAGCACGGCGAGTGGCCTTGGCGATTTCGCAAGCAAGCCGCGGCGCAGTTCGTACGGATCTTTTTTACCGGCGGTAGCAATTTCGTCGATGAAGCTTTCCAGGAAAAAACCGTTTTGCGACGCGCCCACGGATCTCCAGAAGCCAATCGGAACTCCCGTGTTCACCAACTGAAAATCAACCAGTATGTTCGGAATTTCGTAAGGAACGCTGTCAAGGCTCTCGACGCTGCGATGATCGAAATTGTCCTTGAGCGGGCCGAATCTTGCCAGAAGAGACGGCGAAGACACGCGGCTTGACCAGACCAACGGCCAGCCGTCCGCGTCCAGACCCGCCGTGCCTCGCATATGCGAAACCATACGGTAGTAGTCGTGCTGCATGTCGTCTTCGCGCGACCAGGTCACCTTGGCCGGTGCTCCCACGGCCTTGGAAACTTCTACCGCTTCGCCGATGAAATCGGCCTCGAATCTGCGTCCGAATCCTCCGCCGAGAAACGTCGTGTGGATGAAGACCGCGCTCGTGTCGAGGCCCGTGATCTTCGCGGCGGTAGACTGGGAACTGGTCTGGGCCTGCGTGGGCGCGTAGACGTCGCAGCGATCCGCGCGGACATCGGCGGTGCAATTCATCGGCTCCATCGTGGCGTGCGCGAGAAAAGGAACCTCGTAGTTCACTTCAAATTTTGTGGCGGCGCCTGCGAGCCCCGCATCGACGTCGCCTTCTTTGCGCGCCACCGGGCCGGGGCGCCCGGCAGCGTCGGCCAGTTGTTTGCTGATGTCGGCGCTCATAAGTGCAGCGTTCGGTCCTTCGTCCCATTGAATGTCGAGCGCCCGGCGTCCCTCCATCGCCGTCCAGGTGTTGTCGGCGATGACGGCGACGCCCGTCGAAATTTGAATGACATTTTTCACGCCGGGAAGCGCCTTCGCTTTCGCGGCGTCGAAGCTCGCCACTTTTCCGCCGAACACCGGACATCGCGCGACCACCGCATACACCATTCCCGGCAGGCGCACGTCAATTCCGTATTGCGCGCTGCCATTCACTTTGATCGGGGTATCGAGCCGCTTCGTGGACTTACCGATCAAGTGATACTCGCTCGGCGGCTTGAGCGGAACATTCTGGGGGACGGGCAGTTTCGCCGCCGCTTCGGCGAGGCTGCCGTACGTCAAACGCCGTTTGGTCGGGGCATGCAGGATCGTGCTGTTATCCGCGCTGCACTCGGACGGATCGACGCCCCACTTTTGCGCCGCCGCCGTGAGCAGCATCGCGCGCGCCGTCGCGCTGGCCTTGCGCAACGGGTTCCATGAAGTGGGCGTGCCGGAGCTCCCTCCCGTGCCCTGCACTCCGAATCGCGGGTTGATATAAACTTTGTCTGCGGGCGCGAATTCGGTGCGAACTTTCGCCCAATCGCAATCCAGCTCGTCGGCGGCGATCATGGCGAGCCCCGTCAAGATGCTTTGGCCCATTTCCGACTTGTCGATGAGGATGGTTACGAGGTCGTCGGTGCCGACGTGGATCCAGGCGTTGAGCACGATAGGTCCGTCAGGTGCCGCTGCCAGGGCTCCAATATCGCCGTGAAAATAAAAGCCGACCAGCAATCCGGCCGCTCCGGCGGCGCTTGTTTTGAGGAAGCTGCGGCGGTCCAGGCCTTGTGCGTCCATCCTCATTTTCAACCTCCGGTCAGCAGATCTTCAGGCGCATGCGAAATTCCAAATCGAGCCCCGCGAAGCCGCGTCGAATGAATTTACACGAAATCGTATGGCCGCAGGCAGTTTGTGTCAACCGAGCACGTTCTTTCTTTCTCCGCACTCTCGCTTTTCTCAGTGCCCTCTGTGTTAAAGCTTTTGCGTTTGGTATTGCCCCCAAAAACCTCAACACAGAGTTCGCAGAGAAAAACAAGGGCACTGAGAAATCAAGCGCAGACGAAATCCCTGCACGCGGGCAATCAGAACTTTCTGGATCGTTCGGGGTTGAGAATGGTAAGGAATGCGCGTATGAAATTGAGTATGTGGAATCTCGCGCGAGTGCGAACGGTTCTTGCCACCAGTCTGCGGATTGAGGCATGAGGCGACGGACCGAAATCCTTGCTACGGGAATCTTGGCCGCGGCACTTCTCGCAGTGTTTGCCTGGGCCGGACCCCGCAAGGGCGCTGCGGAGACGTATTCCATGCCATCAACGGCAGGGGCGCCTCCCAGCCGGAATTACAAGAACGCCGGCAATGCAAACTTCGCCGGCAAACTCCCGATTCGCGAACTGAACGAAGAAGAAGCGATTCTGCACGCGCTCAACCGGCTGGGATTCGGCCCGCGCCCCGGACAAGTTGAACAAATCGAAAAAAGCGGCCTCGAAAATTGGATTCAAACGCAGCTTCACCCCGAAAATATCAACGACCCTGTGGTGGACGCGCGCCTGGCGCAATTCCCGGCGCTCGGGCTCAGTGCCGCAGGGCTGCTCGATCGCTATCCGCCGCAGGACGTCGCCGCCAAGCGGTTGGGGATGAAAACCGAGGAGTACCAAAAACGCCTGCAGGATCTGGCAAAACAGCCTGGCGGCATGAATTCCCTGCCGTTCAAGGACCCGAACGAAATTGTAAACGAAATGATGGAAGCGAAAATCGTACGGGCGATTTACAGCGAGCGCCAGCTGGCCGAACAACTTTCCGATTTCTGGTTCAACCATTTCAATATATTCATCTACAAGGATCTTGATCGCTGGTATCTGATCCCATACGAACGCGACGCCGTCCGCCCGCACGTCCTCGGAAAATTCCGCGATTTGCTCGAAGCCACCGCGAAGAGCCCCGCGATGCTGTTCTATCTCGATAACTCTTCGAGCGCCGGTCCGCACGCATTCGACCGCCTGAAGCTGCACCCTGTGCGCCCGCGGTCGGGCGAAAAACTGCCTCCCGTCGGTCCGAGGCGCGGCCTGAACGAAAACTATGGCCGCGAGCTGATGGAGCTGCACACCCTCGGCGTCGATGGCGGATACAAGCAGGAAGACGTTATCGAAGTCGCGCGCGCGTTCACCGGTTGGACGATCGAGTCTCCGCGCGAGAATCCCGTGTTTTATTTCGACGAGCGAATTCACGATCCCGACCCGAAGCGCGTGCTCGGGAAGAAGATCAAGGGAGGCGGGATCAAGGACGGAGAGCAGGTTCTCGATCTGCTGTCGAAGGATCAGCACACCGCCCAGCACATTTCACTTCAACTGGCAGAGCATTTTGTTTCGGACGATCCGCCGCCCGCGCTCGTCGCTCGCATGGCCAAAACCTTTGAAAAATCCAAGGGCGACATTCGCGCGGTGATGACCACCATGATTTATTCGCCGGAGTTCTGGTCGCGGGCGGCGTTCCGCACAAAAGTGAAGACGCCGTTCGAGCTGGTAGCATCCACGGCGCGTGCGCTCGGCGCCGACGTGGACCAGCCCTTGCAACTCGCGCAGTGGGTCTCGCGTATTGGCGAACCGCTCTACCAGTGCCTGCCTCCCAACGGCTATTCGGACAAGGCCGTCACCTGGGTCAGCACCGGAGCGCTCCTGAACCGCATGAATTTTGCGGTTGCCCTGACCAGCAACAAGGTGCGCGGCGCGCAAGTGGACATCGATTCCCTGGTCGGCACGGACGTCGAAGCGAATCCTCAATTGGCTCTCCATCGCGTGGAAAACGAGTTCGTGGCCGGGCAAGTCTCCGACTCGACACGTACGACGCTGGAGAAGGAAATGGCGGAACCTCAGATTCTCGGGGCCAAGCTCGACGATCCCGTGACGCACGTCAACGTCAGCCTCATTACTGGTCTGGTGCTCGGCTCGCCGGAATTCCAAAAGCGATGAGCCATTACGCGGGCTGTGGAATTCCCGCGCGCACTCCCTGAAAGGCTCTGCTAGAATCCCGGCCTGTGCCCCAAGATTCCGATTCGCAGACGAGAGGATGGTGATCCAGTATGGCAAACGAAAAACCGCAGAACTTGAAGAATCACGCGCGCATTTACCCGCCCTTTCACTTTTTCGTTGCTCCCGTGCTTTTGATCAATGTAATCGGGACGATTTACCACCTGGTGAAAGTCGGGATTTCGTACAATTCCGTCTTCGGCGTCTTGATGGCATTGGCGCTATTCGTCCTCGCGTTTTGCGCTCGCATCTTCGCGCTGACGGTGCAGGACCGCGTCATCCGCCTCGAAATGCGGCTGCGCCTCGCCCAGATCTTGCCGGCGGAATTGCGGCCGCGCATTCCGGAATTCACCCCGGGGCAACTGATCTCCTTGCGCTTTGCCAGCGACGCGGAGCTTCCCGCCCTGGCGCGCAAAGTCCTCGACGATAAAATGAACGACCGCAAAGCCATCAAACAATTAATTAAAGACTGGCAGGGAGATTATCTGAGGGCTTAGTAGCACAGGCTTCAGCCTGTGGATTTCGCCATTGCGGAAATTGACGCCCAATTTTCGCACATGCGCTGGTTGAGCACTTAATCGCCGCTGGAGCATTTGTAGAGCGAAAACCACAGGCTGAACATGCTGCGGAAAAAGTGCTTATTTGTCATCCCGAGGTCGCCGCGGCGACCGAGGGATCCGCTTTCCTTCGCCAAACCCAAGAAAAAGCAGATTCCTCGGGCGAACCCCGCCCTTCGGTTCACCGAGAACGTTCTCCGTGAACGGAATGACACGTTGCGAGTTTTTCCGCAGCCTCTGAAGGCTACTACTTCGCCTCGGTGTTTTCGGCGAAGCACCAGTGCACGAAATCCTTCCCGTAGCGGGCGGTCACGGAGGAGGGAACATCCTTCTCGCCGAGCCGTTCAAACTCAAAACTGATCTCACCGTCGGGCTGCACCGTTCCGAGCAAAGAGCCGTAGACATTGACCAGTGCGCCGTGGGCGTCGGAAGCGTTTGGCGGCAGCGGCACGCGTCGGGCTCCCCCGGTGCCCACGATCCAGCCCGGCAACACGCCTCCGTGCTGCTTCCAATACTCCGTGTTGAAGATGCCATCCATGTAGTAATGCGAGTGGCTTGCCAGGACGTAGACACGCTTGTGCGCTTCGTCCCGCGCGCGCAGCAGGTCGGCGTAGACGCGCCGCCCGCTTTCGATTCCCGTAGGCGACTCATTCATGCTGTGATTCGCGGAAATGCTTTCGGGCAGCGCCTTGTGCATGCCGGTGACGATGGTCAGCACGGCGGGGTCGGCAAGGTCCTTGGCGAGGGTGCGCTCGAACCAGCGCAATTGCGCGGCGTCAAATTGATCGGCCGTGGCACTGTCCAGGTAGTAGAACGCGACGCCGCGGTCGATCCAGTGAAAATAGGTCTTCATGCGGTAATCCGTGGGATCGTCTTTCAGGCGCTGCGCTCGCAATACCGGGGAATCCAGCCAATCCGCGAATTGCATGAGAAAATCTTCCCGCGTTTTGTACGGCGGAACCGTCTCATGATTTCCGATGCCCAGGAAAAACGGGATCGAGCCGAACGGCTTGATCTGGCTTTCAATGTAATCGGCCCACTCGATATTTTCATATTCGGTGATGGTGAGCGGCTTGGCGATATGCTCTGGCTGGTGCGCGATATCTTCGTCAAAGTTGGAGGTCAGGCGCAGGTCGCCCAGATGCCAGTAAAACGCGGCCTGATTTTTCCGCGCCGTTTCCGCGATCCCGGGCATCACCACGTCGCCACAATTGCGGGAATCGCCGGACGCCACGAAACGCCACGCGCCGCCCGCGGATTGTTGCGCGCTAGCGGTCTGCACCGCAAGCGCTAACCCAAACACCACCATAATCGCGGGCAATATTCTGCGAAAGGTCATCATATTCAATCTCTGCCTCACAGTGGGATGCTACCAGAACGCAGTTTGGCGGGACAGGACAGCGATAAAATTTCCCTTCTCACCAATGATTCTTAATTATAGATTGTGGCGGCGCTTCTCCGACGCTCGCACATAAGTATCAGCCATATTGTTACTCGCTCTTTAAGAAGATGTGAGGAAAATGTGAATAAGACGATTAGAACTGCAATCACCTTCGCGGCGGCTATTTTGGCGCTGACCGCAGGACTATTTTCCCCGTTACCCCCAGGGGCACAGGCGCAAACGGGGGAGCTTCGCGTGATGGTTTCGGACGGGATGAAAACGGTTGTGGAGGAGCTTACTCCCCAGATCGAGCATTCAACCGGACGCAAGCTTGCGGCGCAATTCAATTCCTCGAAGAATTTAAGGGACAAGATCCAGGCCGGGGAGCCGTTTGATGCCGCAATCCTCACCGCCGACGTGCTGGATGATTTGATCAAGCAGGGAAAAATCGCGCCGGGAACGCGCGCCGATATTTCCCGTACTGGAATGGGGATTGGCGTTCGCGCGGGAGCAGCGAAACCCGATATCAGCACGCCCGAGGCGCTAAAGCGGACTTTGCTCAATGCCAAATCGATCAGCTTCAATCCCACGGGCGCAAGCGCGGCCCATACCTACGATATGTTTGCGCGTCTCGGGATCACGGACGCCGTCAAACCAAAACTGATGCTTGACGCGGAGGCGGGGCGGCCCCAGATGAACGTCGCCGGGGGCAAAGTGGAACTCGTTATTTCATTGATCCCGGAGATCAAATTTTTTCCGGGAGTGGATCTGGTCGGTCCGATCCCGCCGGAATTTCAAAGTTACGTAAATTTTGCGGGTGGAATTGCGGCGAGTGCGCGCGACGCCGAGGCAGCCAAAGCGTTGATTCAGTTCATTACCGGACCAACGATTGCGCCCGTCCTGAAAGCGAAGGGAATGGAGCCGCACACGTAGCACAGGCTTCAGCCTGTGGATTTTGATTTTGATGGCGCAGTGAAAACCCACAGGCTGAAGCCTGTGCTACTCAAATCTTCACGCGCGAATCGCGGAACTTCGCGCCGCAACATATTCGCGCATGTTGGCCTCGAACGCTCGTTCGAGTCTCTGCACCAGCGAGCCCATGACGACGGAATAGCGGTGCCCCGAAATTTCGCTCACACCCAGCAGCGTGCGGTTCGTGGAGGTGATGAATACTTCATCCGCGACGTGGAGATCTTGTAGCGTCAACGTTTTCTCGCTCATGGATACGCCCGCGCGCGCCGCGATTTCCAGCAGCACGCTGCGCGTCACGCCTTCCAGGCACCCCGACGAAAGCGGGGGTGTGAAAACGGCGCCGTCCTTCACGCAAAAAATATTTGCGGACGTGCATTCGGCCACTTCGCCGCGCTCGTTCAGCAAAATAACTTCCGTCCAGCCCGCCTTCTGCGCTTCGGCCAGGTGCCACACGTTGTTCAGCCACGCAGTCGTTTTTACACCGGCAAGAGGCGAGGCCGCGTGGCGGCCGTGTTCGGCGACGCCCAGGCGCGCTTCTCCAGAATGCGCCGGCAGTCCAGCGGTGCAGAGAATCAAATCCACTTCGGGCATGGGCTCGCCGCCCTGCCAGAATCCGACGCGGTTATTGATCAGGTAAATTCGAGCTGTGCCTTCGGCCACCTGATTGGCGACCAGCAATTCGCCGAGTTGCAGCCGCACTTTGGCCGCATCAAACGGAAAGGGCAGCCGGATGCGCCCCGCGTCTTTTTCGAGCCGCCGCCAGTGCCTTTCGTAGGCAAATGCCTCGCCCCGAAAAATACGCATGGTCGTGAACAGGCCCCAGCCGTTCATGAGCCCTGCCTGGCCGGGCGACAGCCGCGCCTCGTCTATGGGAACTATCCGGTCGTTATGAAAGATCAGCCGATGAATCAAGTGGACCTCGTGCGCAACTTTTCCAGAAGGCGCCCTGATATTCTATCTCACCCGCACAAATGAAACTGCCCTCTAGGAATATCCTGGTGACGAAGTTAGCAAACAATTCCGCTGATTTTGCCAGGGCGTCAGGCAGCCGTGATGCGGTCCTCGGGCACTTCGACCTCGGTGACTCCCCGAAAGGAGAAGAGCAGCTTGACCAGATACTTGCAGGGATCTTCGGAAGTTTGGCGCACGATGTGGCCGACAGCGGCGGTTACGGCCGCGTGGAACAGGACACTCCCGGCCTGCAATCCGGCGAGATTCACGCGCACTGCCTGTCCCGGCAAAAGGGAAGCCACGATTCACCTCTTTTGAAATTGTGGGCTTCCTGCCCGCCGATTGCAACCCGCCAATGTATTGTCTCTTGGCACGGCGCGGGATACTATGCAGCGGCACAGCTATTTCCTCTGTGTGCGCCCCAGCGGAGAGACCCATGCAGCCACTCACTTTGAAATTAATTCTTGCACTTGCGTCGCTTGCTGTTTTTTCCAGCTGTTCGCGCGGGCCGAGTCCCCCGGGCGCGGCGCTGGCATCGTTTTCCGGCGATCGCCTCCTCGGGCACATCCGCACTCTATCTTCGGATGAATTTGAAGGCCGCGGGCCGGGTTCCAAGGGAGAGCAACTCACCATCAAATATGTCGAGGACCAGTTTCGTTCGGCGGGCCTTGAACCCGGCAACCCGGATGGAACCTATTTGCAAAGTGTGCCTCTCGTGGGCATCACGCCGGATAAAGGCATGAAGCTCACGCTTACGGGCCACGGGCGCACGCTTGAACCGAAATTTCAGGACGAATTCGTCGCCTGGTCCAAGCGCGTGACCGAAACTTCCGCAATCGACGCCGACATGATATTTGTCGGCTATGGGGTGCAGGCTCCGGAATTTCAGTGGGACGATTTCAAGGACACCGATGTAAAAGGCAAGATTCTCATCGTGCTCGTTAACGATCCGCCCGTTCCCGATCCTGCGGACCCCTCCAAGCTCGATCCCAAAACCTTCGGCGGAACGGCCATGACTTACTACGGCCGGTGGACCTACAAATTTGAAAAAGCCGCGCAAATGGGGGCGGCGGGAGCCGTGATCATCCACCAGACCGACCGCGCCGGATATCCCTGGGAAGTGGTGCGCGACAGTTGGAGTGGAACGCAATTCGATTTGACCACGCCGGACAAAAATATGGGGCGCCTCGCCGTGGAAAGCTGGATCACCTCGGACTTTGCCGCAAAACTATTTCAAGCCGCCGGCCAGGACCTCAACAAGCTGATCGCAGCCGCAGCCCGCCGCGATTTCAAACCTGTCCCGCTCGGAATCCATGCGAAGCTGACCATCCACAACACTTTACAGACGCTCGATTCCCACAATGTCATAGCCAAGCTCACGGGGAGCGATCCCAACCTGAAGAATACCTATGTCATCTACACGGCGCATTGGGATCACTTCGGAATCGGGCCGGAAGTCAATGGCGACAAAATTTACCACGGAGCTGTGGATAACGCCTCCGGCACCGCCGCGCTTCTGGAAATGGCGCGCGCCTACAAAACACTTCCTAGGCCCCCGCGCCGGACGATTCTTTTTCTCTCCGTGACCGCCGAAGAGCAAGGCCTGCTCGGTTCGGAATACTACGCGGAGCATCCGCTGTATCCGCTCGCGCGCACGGCTCTGGACATCAACATGGATGGAATGAACGTGCATGGCCGCACCAAGGACATCGTCCAGATTGGGCGCGGTGTTTCCACCCTGGACGATGTGATCGACGGGGTCGCGACGGAACAGGGCCGCGTCGTAAAGCTCGATCCCGAGCCCGAGAAAGGGTTCTACTATCGCTCTGACCACTTTGAGTTTGCCAAGAATGGCGTGCCTGCATTCGATCCTGATCCGGGCGTTGATTTTATCGGCAAACCCGAGGGGTGGGGGCTGGAGCAGAGGCGGCTATACACCGCCGAACGGTACCACAAGCCCGCCGACAAAATTCAGCCGGACTGGGACATGAGCGGAGCGGTCGAGGATTCCCAGCTCTATTTTTTGGTTGGATACCGTGTCGCCAACGATCCTCACATGCCTGAGTGGAAGCCCGGGGCGGAATTCAAGGCGATCCGAGATGACTCCCTGAAAGCTGCTGGCTCGACTCCGTGAGGCATCGGGACCCTCCCGGAAGCACCTGATTCTTGGCACTTTCTGCCCCAGTTCCGACTCATACGGGAGGGGTTCATGTTTCGCGCACATCCCGTATTACGTGTTGACAGTGTAGGGCCATATTCTTACCCTTAGGTTGCTGGCCCTCGCGGAGGTTTGTGTGCGTACATGTTTCTCGGCCGTGCTCATTGCGGCCCTGAGTGTCTTGCTAATTGAAGCTCCCGTGCTGGCCACGCCTGCGAGTTCCCCAGCGGCTCCACTCGGTGTGGTCGTGGCATCTGAAAATTCCAATGTCGGGGCGGCCGTAACAACCAGTGGCGCCACGATTTACGACGGCGATCGTCTGAAAACGCAGGCGAATTCGACCTTGCGAGTCCGGCTCGGGTCTGGGCAAATGGTCCTGCGCCAAAACAGTTTCGCCGATGTGCATGCCTTCCCGAACGGATTCTTGGCGAACTTGTACAACGGAACCGTGGTTGTTTCTTCTCCGCAGGGACAAACCTTTCACCTGATCGCTGACGGCGCAACGATTCGTCCCGCGAACGCTGAGGCCACTTCCGGTCAAATCAGCGTAATCAGCGCGACACAAATGATCTTGACCAGCACTCGAGGAACCCTGGAAGTATCCATGGGCGACGAAGTCAAGACCGTCGAGGCCGGCAGTTCGTACAGGATGGAGATCGAAACCGACACCGAAGATTCTGGGCCGGGTCCCGCAGGGCAGCAGAGGCAGCAACCCCGTCACACAGCCCGCAACCGCTTTATCTTTTTCCTGATCCCCACGGTCGCAGCCGTCACTGGCATCATTATTTGGCGGGCGCTTGTTAGTCCCACCGCTCCCGGTAGTTGAGGGCCTGCGCCGGCGCAACACGGTGTTCGATGTCAATTTCAAGAGAATTTTCGTATTTCAGGGCAGCCAAATTCGGCTGCCCCTTTTTTTTGTCACGGGGCATAGCCTTCTCCTGCGACCGGAACCGAGACGGCTGGCCGCTATTGCTGTAGCCAGATTGGGCATCAAGCCGCAAGGTGCGCAGGGAGACGCGAGGTCTTCTTGATAAAATAACGATATGCGGCAATCCGCGGCGCATCCCTTCCGATCCCTTGCGGTTCTGTGCCTTGCCTCGGCCATCCCAGCGGGTGTTTTTGCCGATACGATCTATCTGAAGAGTGGAAGAAAAATCGACGCCACACACGTCGTTGAGGAAAATGGCCAGGTCAGCTACGAAACCACCGCCGGGCGGTTCAGCTTTCCAGCTTCTATCGTCGATCGGGTTACTCATGATGGTTCGCCTGCAAGTTCCGCGAATGGAGCGCCTCTGGACCGCGCCGCGAATCTCCCCATCGCGGCTCCGAATGCCCTGGCTGCGCCTTCCGCCGATTCGGCGGCCGCCGGTGCCGTGCGGGACGGCTCGATCGACATGGATCTGCTTTCGAAACTCGAATCGGAAGCCACCGCAAATCCCAGTCCCACGGCCGTGGCCCGTGTCGTTGGGGCGGAGAGCGCGGCCGCGCGTTTCGAAATCAGCGTGGGAGATTTCGACAAGGCTCTGTCTCACTACGAGGTCGGACTTCGTTTTGACCGCGATAACATCGGCTTGTTGCTGGAAGACGCGTATTTGCATTTGAAGCGGAGCGAATACTCCGCGGCGCTCGATATGCTTGACCGCGCCCGCCCTCTCGATCCGGACTCAGCCGACGTCGCCAAACTCTCCGGCTGGGCTTATTACGGATTGAACCGCGTTTCCGATGCCGTCACGCAATGGAAGCACGCGATGGAGCTTAAACCCGATCTGGAGACGCAGCATGCGCTCGAAAAAGCGCAGCGTGACGCCCAGGAGGAGGCCGAGTACCACGAAGGTGAAACGCCCCATTTTCGCCTCAAGTACAACGGCGATGCCGCTCCGGACCTTGCTCAAGAGGTGCTCAAAACTCTGGAGTCCGAGTTCAATGAAATTTCCGCAACTCTAAATTACTCTCCCCCCGAGCCCATCGGCGTGATCTTGTACACAAACCAAACCTTCATGGATATCACGCGAGCGCCAAGTTGGTCGGGAGCGCTCAACGACGGCCGCATACGCGTGCCGGTCAACGGGCTTGTCACCATGACCGATGAACTAGCGCGCGTTCTGAAGCACGAACTGACGCATAGTTTTGTCAGCCAGAAAACTGGCGGGCGATGCCCGGTGTGGCTGCAGGAGGGCATTGCGCAGTACATGGAGGGGAAACGCAGCCGTGTGAATGCCGGTCCGCTCATCGCGGCCTACGAGAATCACATGGAGTTTTCTCCGCTCTCCTACGAGTCCTCATGGTTGAACTTGCCCAGGGACGCCGCTTCCAACGCTTACGCCTGGTCGCTCGCCGTTGTCGAGGGCATCGTGACGGTGAACGGCATGGACGACTTGGAACGAGTTCTCGACCGTCTGGCTGCTGGTTCCTCCACGGAAGACGCAATGCGAGCGGTCCTTCGCGAAGATTATTCGGAATTGATGCTTTCCACCGTGCAGTTCCTGCGCAAGGCTTACGAGTAGCGTTCCTTTAAATTGTGGCCAATAGAGCTCCAAGCAGCGCGGCGCGCTCGGGCAGAGCGCGAACGAGAATATTTTCACCTGCGCTGTGGGCTCCCTCGCCCACTGCACCCAGGCCGTCGAGAGTCGGAATACCCAGCGCCGCCGTAAAATTTCCGTCCGATCCTCCGCCGACAGAGGCTTCGCCTAACGTTAAGCCCATTTCTCTTGCGAGAGCGCGCGCCTTGGCATACAGCGCGGCAGCGGCCTTTCGCTCCATCGGCGGGCGGTTGAACCCGCCGCGAATTTGCAGCTTGGTGCCGCGCAGGATCGGCCGCAGCGCGCGAAACTTCTGTTCCAGTGCTCGCATGTCTGCCGCGCGCGCTGCGCGCACATCCACTGCGACCCGGGCTGTCGCGGGGATGACGTTGGTGCGCGTACCTCCTTCGATTGTTCCTGCGCTCACCGTGATGCCGCGGCGCGGCTGATTCCAGCGCGAGATGCGCGCGATTTGCAGCGCGATTTCCTCAATCGCATTGACTCCATCTTCCGGGTTAAGCCCCGCGTGAGCCGCGCGGCCGGTGGCCACGATCTCGATCTCGCCGACGCCCTTGCGTCCCGTTTTCACGCGGCCATCGAGCCCCAACGCCGGCTCGAGAACGAGAACGGCGTCGCTGCGCCTGGCCTCGCGTTCGATCAGGGATCGCGAAGTTCCGCTACCGATTTCTTCATCGCTCGTCCACAGAAAGACGATGCGCTTTTGCGGCATGAGGCCGGCTGTTGTGAGCGCGTCCACGGCGTAGAGGGCGATCACCAGTCCACCCTTCATGTCGAATGCACCCGGCCCGTAGGCGCGCCCTCGCGACAACCGAAACGGCATCCGCGCCAGTGTCCCCAGCCCGTACACCGTGTCCAGATGGCCAAGAAGGAGGATCTGCCCCTTGGCCTGATTCCGCTGCGGATTCCACTCGATCCGCAAGTGATCGCCCCGTTCGCGCTGCCGCAGGCGTGTAACCATGGCTCCGCGCCGCCTCCACCCCGCTGCCACAATCCTGCCGCAGCGATCCACGGCGGATTTGTCGAAACTAGGTGACTCCGCTCGCACCAGTCGCCCGAGAAGCCGCGCCATGACAGCTTCCCGCGGACGCAGCCATTTGATTAGCGATTTCGTTCGAATAGAAGTCTTCATCGCGCCGCTATGCTAACAACGCCCGGTAAGGTGAGCAACTTTGTTCGCAACACGGTCGTTTCAAAAATAGAAAAATTAACTCGCAGTGACCCTGCATAGGGAACGATATTTTGGTATTCGAATCGGCACACATTTATTACAATTCTGTTACAGTAGGATGAACGTTCTGTAAAATTACAGCTGTCACCGGCAGGCGACGCAGCTGTGAGTTTTATGGTTATGAGAACTGCGGTTTGGATCAGCGGGCTGCTCATTGCATGCACATGCATGCCTCTCCAATCGAGTGCGCAATCCCAGCAATTCAATGACGAAGTTTCCGTCCGGGAGCTGAGTATTCCCGCGAAGGCAGTTCGCGCCTATGAGCAGGGAATCGAGCGTTTAGCGAAGAAGGATGCGGCGGGAAGCCTGCCCTACTTTCTACGCGCGATTTCGGAATACGCCGGGTATTACGAGGCCTACGACAAGATCGGAGCGGCGGACCTGATCTTATGGCGCGTCCCGGACGCCGAGCAAGCATTTCGGAAGTCGATTGATGTGAGTGGCGGCCAGTATGCGCACCCGTTGCTGGCTCTCGGCGCGATCCTCGACGATCGGAAAGAATTTTCAGAGGCCGCGTCAGTGATTCAAAAGGGATTGGATCTGGACCCCGAATCTTGGAGAGGGCGCTATTACCTGGGCCTGGCGTTGCTCGGATTGAACCGTTTGGATGAAGCCGAGAAGAGCGCCCGCGAGACTCTTCTTCGGAAGTCGGATTTCCCCAAGGCCTATCTCCTGCTCGCTGACATCCATAGACGCGAAAAAGATTGCCCCTCGCTGGTGAATGATTTGACTGAGTACCTCAAGCTCGTCTCGGACGGCCCGGACAGTGGCTGGGCCAAGGCGCTTCGGGATTCCGCCCAGCGAGTGATCCTCGAATCCACCAGCACGACCGCCCTCGCTCAACCTCAGCCGTGAACGGCACTCATCAGTTGGCCGCGTCCAAGGGCGGCAAGTGCGTGTCCGGCTTATTCTTCCACCCACCGAAGCACTCCGGGCGATTCCTTCGATGGAAACTTGTCAGGGCATAGCGCATTTGCTGCGCGGCGCGTTTCGCATATAATTCCAGTGAATAGGCTACACTTACACCCTGCCGGAAGCCGGCCGCAAGCAGCACATGTATCCGGCCCGGACCAGGCGCTAGCTGTGCACCCACGCAAAAAGGCTGCTCTTCTCAGGGGCAAAGGGAATCGCACAGTCCGCCAGGAAAATTGAGGAATTGAAATGATTCTCGACAACGCGAGTATCCAGAAAATTCTGCCGCACCGCTATCCTTTCCTGCTGGTGGATACCGTTCTCGAAATCGAGCGGCTCAAACGCATCGTCAGCATGAAAAACGTTTCCATCAACGAAGGCTATTTTCAGGGACATTTTCCGGGAAAACCCGTCATGCCGGGGGTCCTGATCATCGAGGGAATGGCGCAGACCGGCGGCCTGCTGCTCCTTTCAGAAATTCCGGACAGGGACAAGAAGTTGTTCTATCTGGCGGCCGTGGACGAGGCGCGTTTCCGCCGGCCGGTCGTCCCTGGAGACCAGTTGCGGTTCGAGGTGACGGTCCTGAAGTGGAAGATCAAATTCTGCAAGCTGCAGGCGGTGGCGACCGTCAACGGCGACGTCGCGGCGGAAGCCATTCTGCGCTGCATGCTGGTGGACCGCGAGGCCGAAACCTCAGCGAGCGACGCTCCTGCCGGAGACACGGTTGGTGTGCGCGATGAATAAAATCGATCCGCGAGCAATCGTTTCGGCGAGCGCGCGCGTCGGGAAAAATGTCCGGATCGGCGCGTTTGCTGTGGTTGGCGACGGCGTCGAACTGGGCGACGAGTGCGTGCTCGAGCCGCATGCCGTTGTGCGCGGACCCGCGCGCATCGGGCGCAAGAACGTTTTCGATTCATTTTGCTCGGTGGGCGGGGATCCCCAGGATCTGAAATTCGGTGGCGAACAGACCGAGGTGATCATCGGCGAGGGCAACCGGTTTCGTGAATTCTCCACAGTGAGCCGCGGCACTACGCAAGGCGGCGGCGCGACACGGATCGGAGACGACAATCTCTTCATGGCCTATTCCCACGTGGCCCACGATTGCATCGTCGGCAGCCACACCGTCTTTGCAAACGGCGCGACGTTGGCGGGCCACGTTACGGTGGAAGATTACGTGAATGTGGGAGCGTTCAGTCCCGTCCACCAGTTTTGCCGCGTGGGCCGCTACGCCTACATCGGCGCCTGCACCGTGATTACACAGGACGTTCCCCCGTTTTCACGCGTGGTCACCGAGCGCGACACGAAATGCTACGGCGTGAACACCGTAGGTCTCGAACGTCGCGGATTCGACCGCGCACGTCTGGAAACCATCGAGCGCGCCTTCCGCTTTCTGCTGCGCTCCAAGCTCAACACCACGCAGGCGCTGGAACAAATTCGCGCGCAACTGAACGGTTCGCCCGATGTCCGGGAACTCGTGGAATTTATTGAATCGACGGAGCGCGGCCTTCACAAGTGAATTCCTCACCGTCCACTCGCTCCTCGCCCGTTCCGGAAGCAGTTGCCGGATGGGGGTTGATTGCCGGCAACGGGCAGTTTCCGTTCCTGGTGCTGGAGGCGGCGCGCGACCAGGGCATCGAAATGGCCGTGATCGCCATCAAGGAAGAAGCTTCGCCCGAACTCGAAAGAGTCGCGGTCCGCTTGCATTGGGTCAGCCTGGGCGAGCTGTCCCGCACGCTGGAGTTGCTGCACCAGGAGGGCGTTACGCGCGCCGTCATGGCCGGGCAAGTGAAGCACAACAAAATTTTCAGCTCGATTCGCCCGGACTGGAAACTTGCGAAACTCCTGCTTTCTTTGCCGCTGAAAAATACCGATTCGCTGATCGGAGCTGTCGCGCGCGTCCTGGAATCGGAGGGCGTTCAGCTGGTGGATTCGACGTCGTTCTTGAAGCCGCTGGTTCCGGCTCCGGGCGTTCTGACGCGCCGCGCACCGGACGCGCGCGAAGCCGAGGATATCGCCTACGGCCGGGAAATTGCGCGCCAGATTGCGGGACTCGATCTCGGACAAACCGTTGTGATTCGCGACCGCGCCTGCGTGGCCGTCGAAGCCATGGAGGGTACCGACGAAACCATCGAGCGCGCCGCACGCATCGTTGATGGCGGTTCGCTGGTCGTGGTAAAGGTAAGCAAGCCGCGGCAGGATATGCGATTTGATGTACCCGTGGTGGGCCTGAAAACCGTCGAAGTCATGCAGCGCTGCCGGGTGACCGCGCTGGGCATGGACGCAGGCCGCACCTTGCTGTTCGACCGTGCGCGCGTCATCGATGCGGCGGACGCCGCAGGGATCGCAATCGAAGCATTTCCACTGGACGCCTTCGGAGGGGCGGAACGACCGGAGAAGCAGGGGAAGTTGTGAGCTTGGGCATTCAGCCGGGAATGAAAGTCCGCGTTGCGGTGGTTGGCGCCGGGGATTTCGGGCGCAATCACGCGCGCGTGTATCGCGAGCTGGCGGATGCGGATCTCGTCGGCATCGTGGACCCTAACTCCGAGCGCGCCGGGCGAATCGCCGCCGAATTTTCCATAAGAGTTTTTCCAGACATTGAATCTGTCGCCGGCCGCGTGGACGCCGCCAGCGTGGCCGTGCCAACCGTGGAGCACGCGCGCGTCGGGTGCCGCCTGCTCGAGCTCGGCATCGATGTGCTGGTCGAAAAGCCGATGGCCGCTTCGCTCCTGGAAGCGGACGCGCTGCTCGCCGCAGCCTCAGCCGCGGGACGCATCTTGCAGGTCGGGCACCTCGAACGATTCAACCCCGCGATTGTCGCGGTAATGCCTGTCTTGAACCGCCCGCTTTACTTTGAAGTTCACCGCCTCGGCGTATTCACGCCGCGCAGCCTGGATATCGATGTTGTCTATGATGTAATGATTCACGACTTGGATATTCTCCTGGCAATCGTCGGCGCGCCCGTCGTGGATATTAAAGCTATCGGAATTCCGGTTCTGACCGACAAAGTGGATATCGCGCACGCGCGGCTAGATTTTGAAACCGGCGCCGTTGCCAACATCACGGCCAGCCGCGTCTCCACCGAGCGTGTGCGCAAATTGCGGTTTTTCCAGCAACACGAATATATTTCCGTGGATTTCACGCGCCAGGATGCTCTTCGCGTGCGCGTTGCCGAGCCCGGCCCGCAGCCGAAATTTGATTTTGCCGCGCTTCCCGCCGAGCGGGAGGAGCCCCTGCGAGCCGAATTGCGGGCCTTCCTGGAATCCGTGCGGACGCGCCGCGCCCCGATGGTGGACGGCGCGGCGGGCCGGCGCGCCCTGGCCCTTGCCGACCAGGTCATGGCGGGCATCCTGGAGCACGGCCGGCGCGTCCAATTGGCAGCCTTTGCTGTCCCGCAGGCGAATCGATGATCCCGCGAATATTGGTTCCGAAGAATGCCCGGCCGGTTGTGTCTCCGTCGGATGCGCCGCCTCGGCGTCTGAGCTCGGACCTCGACGCGCGCACGCTTGTGCCATCGGACCTGCCGCAATTTGAGCTCGATCCGCACTCCTCGATTCCCTCCTATTTCAAGCTGGAAGTGCTTGGCGACGCCGTTGTCGTTCCGCGTGACATGCCGCATACCCCGCTCGATGCCACCAGTAAAACACCCGATTATGTGCCGCTGACTATTCTCGATTCGCGCATCGCCGTGCCCAAGGATGCGCATTCGGCCAAGCTCGAGCCGAAACAAATCGTGGCCATCCAGGATTTGCCCGACGTCCTCGAACCGGACGTGCTCACCACCGGCGAAGTCAATCTGATGACCAAGCCGATCGAGGATCCCGACGCGAGATGGAATGCCGTGGCGCGGGTCGCTTCCATCGCGTTTCACTTCGTGGTGATCCTGCTGATCCTGTTCGCGCCGAAACTTTTCCCGTATCATCCGCCCACGGACGCGGAAATCGCGAGGAATATCACCAATCTCTACATCCCGTCGGACCTCAACCGGTATGCGACGGCCCCGCCCTCTCCCCGGCCGAAAAGCCCGGTGATGAAGATCGATCCGCGCTTGCTTCGGCAACTGGCGCCCCCGCGCGCAGCGCAGCCCGCTCCAGCAGCGCCCGAACCGCTGCGGGAGAGTCCTACTCCTGCGAAGCCCGCGCCAATTGCTCCCATGTCCCTTCCGCACCCAGCGGAGAGCCCCATCCGACCGCAAACGCCCCCTCCTGACACTCCTCCTAGCCTCGTTTTGCCAAAGTTTTCGCCGGGCAAAGCTCTGCAGGAATCCATGCAGGAAGCCCTGAGGGGCGGTGGGTCGGAAACAGCCACCGCCGAAGGTCCCATTGGCCGAGGTGGTGGCTATGGAAGTCCCGGCGGCGGAGGAGGGCAAGGATTTGGCGGGAATGCCGTGGAGATACTCACGCCCACCGAAGGCGTGGACTTCTCCACCTATATCGCTCGCGTGCTGGCCAGCGTGAAGCGCAATTGGTACTCCGTGATGCCCGAATCGGCGCGTCTGGGGGACAAGGGCAAGGTCGTGCTGCAATTTCGAATCATGCGTAACGGCGTGGTGCCCGAACAGGAACCTGTGATGATGGGGAGTTCCGGCAAGGAACCCCTGGACCGGGCTGCGGCATCCTCAATTCGCGCCTCGACCCCGTTCGAACCTCTGCCCTCCGCCTTCAGCGGCCCCTATATCGAGCTACGTTTCATTTTCCTGTATAATATCCCCCTGAACTCGCAGACCGCCCAGTGAAGCCCTCCCGCACACAAGTGGCGGGATTCCTATTGCTGGCGCTCTTGTGCTTGATTTATCTGGTGGTCCGGTACTGGAAATTCCTGTGATGAGTTCCGCTTCGATACCAACGCCGCATCCATTTGAAGAACCTGCCATTCCAGGCAGCCACTCGCTTCCGCTGGTAGCCATAGTGGGTCCGACGGCTTCCGGCAAGACTTCGCTGGCCGTGGCATTGGCGCGGAGGCTGATGGGCGAGGTTCTTGCTTGCGACTCCACGCAGGTCTACCGCGGGTTCGATATTGGCACGTCCAAACCCAGCCTTGAAGAACGCGGCGGTATCCCGCACCACTTGCTGGACCTGGTGGACCCAAGCTTTCCGTTTACCGCTGGCGAATATCGTGCACGGGCAATTTGCGTTCTGGAGGATTTACGCCGGAACGGGCGTCTACCCATTCTGACGGTAGGAACCGGGCTCTATCTGAGAGCCCTGCTTGAGGGTCTCGCTGATGCTCCGGCTCGCTCGGAGGAATTGCGCGCGCGCCTGGAAGCAGGAGCCAACGCGCACAGCCTGCAGTATTTGCATCGAGTGTTGCGGCGCCTGGATCCCGAAGCGGCGATGCGAATAGGGTCGCGCGACCGTCCCAAGATGATCCGGGCCATTGAGGTCTGTTTGCTTACCGGACGCCCGCTTTCGGAAGTTCACCGCGCGGGCCGGACTCCATTGGAAGGCTACCACCCGATCAAGATTGGTCTCTTGCCCCCGCGCGCCGCACTCTATGACCGAATCGAGCGGCGCACCCGCGCGATGCTCGACCGCGGCTGGCTCGAAGAGGTCGCCGGCCTGATCCGCAACGGGGTTCCGCGAAATTCAAAGCCCTTCGATTTCATCGGGTACAGCGAACTTCACGCGCACCTCGAGGGCACCGTCAATCTCGCTGCGGCCACCAAAGCCATATCCCAGGCCACGCGCCGCTACGCCAAGCGCCAGCTCACCTGGTTCCGCAAGGAGCCACTTGTTCATTGGCTGCCCGGTTTCGGCGATGATCCCATGATCGTTGCTGCCGCCGAAAGGCTGGCGACGGGGCAGGCGCAATCCGGAGCTGCGGCCTGACGCCTTCCGTAGCGCCGGCGTCCCGCCGCCGATTTTGTTATGCGTGGAATTGATTAAAACCGCCGGCGAGACGCCGGCGCCACGAAAAGCATGTCTCCTCCACAACTTTCGATAATTAAACCAACTTGGTTTTGCTAAGCGGCAATTCGCGTACACGTTTTCCCGTGGCGGCGAAGATGGCGTTGCACAGGGCTGGAATAAAGGGCGGAACTCCGGGCTCGCCGACTCCCGCGGGTGGCGCATCGTTATCCACCAGATACACGTTCGTCTGCAGGGGAGCTTCCCGCATACGGGCAACCGGATAGGAGTCATAGTTGGACTGGTCGATTGCGCCGTTCGTGGCGGTGATTTCGCCGCTCAGCGCGATGCTCGCTCCAAAGACGGCTGCCCCTTCAAATTGGGCGCGAGCTGCCTCTGGATTGGTGATGAGCCCGGCGTCCACCACCGTATCGACGCGAGGAATGTGGACCTTGCCGTCATCCGTCACTTGGACTTCGACCACGTTCGCCACGTAAGTCAAGAAGCTGCGATGGACCGCAATACCCATGCCGGCGCCCTTCGCGAGCTTCCGCTTTCCCCATCCTGATTTTTCCGCGGCAATTTCCAGGACTTTACGCAGGCGTCCCGTATCGTTCGGGTATACGTCGTAGTTGCCGCCGTAATTCGGATTCTTGACGTTGGTCATGTCCACGACGCGAGGAGGCCCGATCAGCTCGAGCATGTAGTCGACCGGATCGCGTCCCGCAGCGTGAGCGAGTTCATCGGCGAAAGTTTGAACGCCGAAGGCGTGATAAATATTGGCCACCGAGCGCAGCCAGCCGATGCGGACATGGGCCGTTGCGGGGCCGTTTTCCACGCGCAGATTCGGGACATTGAAAGGCACGTCGGTCGAGCCCATGGCCAGCTCGAAATCCCCGCCATAGGTCAGCTTTGGATCGCCCATGGACCCGATCGGAGGAAAAGCGGAGCGCTGCAACCAAGCCGTGGGCTTGCCCTTGGCATCGACCGCCGCTTTCAGGTACATCGCCGCGACGCTGTGGTAGTAGTCGAACTGGATATCGTCTTCGCGCGTCCAGACAACTTTCACCGGGCGCCCGACTTTTTTGGAAAGGATCGCGGCTTCCGCCACGTAATCGGGCTTGGATTTGCGACCGAATCCACCGCCGAGAAGCGTCACGTGGCAGATCACGTTTTCCTTGGAAATTCCCACCGCTTTCGCGACGGTGTCCTGCACGGCCTGCGGATTTTGCGTGGGCGCCCACGCCGTTACTTTGCCGTCTCGAAAATCCGCGACCGCCACCAGCGGTTCCATCGCGGCGTGCGCCAGATGCGGAACGTAATATTCAGCCTCTATGGTTTTTCCGCCTTTGGCGAACGCGCCATCCACGTCGCCCACGATTGCGCACCACTTTTGCGGAGGCTCGCGCCGTTTGCTGCAACTCCTTTTTGTACTCGTCGGAGTTGTAAGCTGGCGTTCGGGCCATTGTCCCAATCGATTTGCAGGCTCTTGCGGCCCTTGAATGCCGCCCAAGTATTGTTCGCAATCACGGCCACGCCGCCGAGCGGCTGAAATCCCCACGGGCCCTGGAACGGATCGATGGAAACCGTTTGGCTCACGCCCGGCAACTTTCAGCGATTCCTTATCGTCAAACGATTTCACTTTTCCGCCGAGAACCGGCGGGCTCTGGATGGACGCGTAAACCATTCCGTCCATCCGCGCGTCCATTCCGTAGACGGCTTTTCCGGTGACGACATCGGAGAGGTCGTAACTCGGAGAACCTTTGCCGATATATCGCCACGCGCTTTTCGGCTTGAATTTTAGTTCCTGCACTTTCGGTACGGGCAGCTTCGCGGCGGCGGATGCGAGTTCGCCGTAGCCGAGGCGGCGTCCCGTCGGCGAGTGAACGATGGTGTGCAGATCGGCTTTGCATTCCGACGACGGGACGCCCCATTGATTGGCGGCGGCCTGCGTGAGCATCATGCGCGCCGTCGCGCCGGCTTGGCGCATGGGTTCGTAGAATTCGCGAATGGAATGCGAGCCGTCCGTATTTTGCGAGCCGTAGCGTTCGTCTCCGATGGCCTGTTCGAGTTTCACGCGCTTCCAGTCGGCATCCAGTTCGTCGGCCAGAATCAAGGGCACGGAGGTGCGGCTGGTCGTGCCCATTTCCGAGCGGTGCGCGATGATGTGGACCGTCCCGTCGGTATCGATTCCGACGTACACGCCGGGATGGAACACGGCGTGATCGACCTTGGCGTTCCCCGGCAATCCCTCCGCGTGCAGCGAATCGGGAAGGAAACGCACGCACAACACAAACGCTCCTGCCGAGGCCGCGCCCTTCAGAAAACCGCGCCTGCTTACGTTCTGAATCGCGCTCATGCCAGCTCCTCTGCCGCGGATTTGATCGCGGCACGCACGCGCTGGTAGGTTCCGCAGCGGCAGATATTTCCGGACATGGCGGCGTCAATATCCGCGTCGGTGGGTTTCTTTGTTGTTTTCAAGAACGAAGCCGCCTGCATCATCTGCCCGGGCTGGCAATACCCGCACTGCGGCACGTTGATGCTGCATCCAGGCTTTCTGCACGGGGTGCAATCCGTTCGCGCCCAGGCCTTCGATCGTGGTGATTTCCGCGCCGTCGACGGCGGACATCGGCGTGATGCAGGCGCGCATGGCCTTGCCGTCCTTGTGAACCGTGCAGGCGCCGCACAGCGCCATCGCCGCAACCGAATTTTGTCCCCGTCAACCTCAGCTCGTCGCGCAGGTACCACAGCAGCGGCATTGCGGAGTCGCCATCAAAAGTGCGCTCCATTCCATTTACTTTCAGCTTGACCATCTTTGGGCCTCGATTCGCGGTCGGATCAGAAAACAGAATGCAGTTTCAAATCGCGAAAAATTATTATGCGCTACATTTGTTTTGATGCGCAAGGCGCTCGCTACGCTGCGTGTACCTACTTTAGTTATATTGGCGCGAAGGCTTGGCACGGCAATCTACTTACGATTGGCGCCCGGGTGTATAATGCAGTCGTGAGATGGTGCCAATCGCCGCATGTCCCCCGCCTGCGAACATTCTCCATCGCTAAAGCCGAATGAAGACTACACGTCCTACAGAAAGCCTCGAGCGCGTGTTCCTGGTCGGTGTGGGCCTCAAGCGAGCCGCGCACGTGCCGGGCGTTGATGCGGGCGATGCCGAACGCGCCTCGCTCGATGAACTGGCGGAACTGGCTCGCAGCGCGGGCGCGCAGGTTGCGGGCAGCATTTTTCAGATGCGCGACAAAATCGATCCCGCCACAGTGATCGGGCGCGGCAAGATCGAGGAAGTGAAAATCGAGGCGCATCTGCACAACGCGCCGCTCATCGTTTTTGACCGCAATCTGTCGCCGACGCAGCTGCGCAACCTGGAAAAAGGGACCGAATGCCGCGTAATTGACCGCACGCAGTTGATCCTGGATATTTTTGCGCGCCACGCGCGCAGCCGCGAAGGGCAGCTTCAAGTCGAGCTCGCGCAACTCAATTACATGCTGCCGCGCCTCGCGGGAAGCGCCAAAGAGCTTTCCAGGCAGGCGGGCGGCATCGGAACCCGCGGTCCTGGCGAGCAGAAACTTGAAACCGATCGCCGGCGCATTCGCGAGCGCATCAGCAAGATAACCAAGGCAATCGAAGCAGTCCGCAAGCAGCGCTCGCTGCGACGCCAGACGCGCCAGTCCGTGCCGCTCGGCACCGTTGCCCTCGTGGGCTATACCAACGCGGGCAAATCGACGCTCTTCAATTCGCTGAGCCGCTCCGGTGTTCTTGTCTCGTCGAAAATGTTCGCGACGCTCGACCCGACCGTGCGCGCCGTGCGCCTGCCGTCGAACCGGCGCGTGCTGCTGTCCGATACCGTCGGATTTATTCGCGATCTTCCACCGGGATTGATCGCCGCATTTCGAGCCACGCTGGAGGAGGTGCAGGAGTCGGCGCTGATTCTCCTCGTGACGGACATCTCCAATCCGCACCACGCCGAGCAGGACGCCGAAGTAGAAAAAATATTGAAAGAGTTGGGCGTCGCGGATCGGCCTCGCCTGCACGTCCTTAACAAGATTGATAGGCTCACTCCCCAGGAGGCCGCAGCCGTGAATGGAAATCACAATTCGGCGCGCGTTTCCGGACTCACCGGCGAAGGGCTGGAAGCGCTGCTCAGCCGCATTGACGAGGCCATGCCCGTCGATCCCTTGCTGCATTTGAATTTCACACTTCCTCTTTCGGATGGACGCGCAATCGCTCTCGTCCACGCTCTCGGTCGCGTGCTGCATTCAGAAGTGCAAGATTCGATCATGTCCATCGAGGCGGAAATTCCCGAGTCCGTGGCACGCCAATTGAGAGTCGCTCCTGAGCCCACTCTCAGCTGATGGTTCTGCATGTTGTGTTCCTCAAAACCTAGTTCCAATCGGAATCGGGGAAAGCGGCAAAAGCCCCCGAGAATCAAGGAAATCCGTGTGTTTTTGAGGTCAAAAAACGGGCGAGGAAACACCCGCAAATTGTGGAAATGTCTGTGGAAATCATTTTCCGTCAGAAGCGTTATTATGCAGAGAATTCTAACTGCGAGATGACTACAAGAGTTCTGGCTACATGTAACTGTATTACTTACAGTGAGTTACTGGAATAATTGCTGAATCCTGAAGCATTCCTCATCTTTTCAATCCCCCTTGGTTGTAAGCTCATGATTTGCACAGCCTTGCGGGTGCGCGATGTCTATGAGTACACGGTCCCTTTTGCTTGCTCCCACGCAGACTTCCGCCTTTTCGCGCGCCGCGCAACTCGTTTTGAGCAATCGTTGACTGCCTGCACCGGTGCGTCTATAGTGGGTTACGCCTCGCGACTGGGCGGGTACGTCCAAATGGGAGCAGGGAGCCCCCCGGGTGCGTCATGAACCTGCCAAACAGCCTGACCATTCTGCGCATTTTTTTTATCCCGGTGCTGGTCGTTGTCCTTTTGACCCGCGAACCTAACATCGCTTTTTTGGGAGTAACCATTAATTTTGCCGAGTGGGGTGTGCTCATTCTTCTGGCGGCTGCGGCCACGGATTGGGCGGACGGATACTATGCCCGAAGGCGAAGCGAAGTTACGACGCTCGGAATTCTGCTGGACCCCATCGCCGATAAGCTGTTGATGTCCGCGGCATTTATTTCCCTGGTGGAAATGCATCTGGTTCCAGGTTGGATGGCGGTGATTATCATCGGGCGGGAAATTGTGGTGCTGGGGCTACGGAATATCGCTTCTGCGGAGGGGTTTACAATTCCCGCTTCCGCTCTCGGAAAAACAAAAATGGTTCTGCAAGTGATTGCTGTTTGCGCGGTGATTCTGGCGGCAAAGCACAATATCATTCGGCCGCTCGGGGTGCTGCTGTTGTGGCTGGTGGTGGGAAGCGCGGTAGTTTCCGCGTTTCAGTATTTTCAAAAGTTCTGGGGCCGCGTTGACGGCAGCGTGAAGCAGCGGCGGCACCTGAGAATTCTGGAACGGCGCAAGAACGCTCAGGATGTCCCGACTGTCCAGTGACGATTGGCTGGCGCTGGTGGAAATTGCCCGCCGCGCAATTTCCAGCGTAGTCCTCACGAAGCGTATCCCTGATTTTCCTCCATTCCCGGCAATACTTTCCGAACGCAGAGGAGCATTTGTAAGTCTACACTGCGCGGGAGCACTGCGAGGATGTGTGGGCCAGGTTGAGAATCCCGGGCCGCTCGCGGACATGGTGGCGCGCTCCGCGATCAGCGCGGCGCTGCATGATTCGCGTTTCACACCGGTTAGTGCCGGGGAAATCGCAATTCTGGATATCGAAATCTCCGTACTGACCGCGCCGGAACGAATTCTGCCGGAAGAGATAGTCGCGGGCCGGCATGGACTGATGGTGGTGCGCGGCTCCTTCCGAGGGCTCTTGCTTCCGCAAGTGGCCACGGAACGGAAATGGACGGGCCAGCGGCTGCTCGAAGAAACCTGCGCAAAAGCCGGATTGGCGCGCGACGCCTGGGGCGATCCCGCGACGCAGGTGTTCGGTTTTACCGCGGAAGTGTATTCGGAAAAGGAAACACGAACGATTCGTGAATTGTGAAATTGCAACGAGGGGTCTGCCGGCTTGGTTCCAGGCATCGATTTTGGCGCCCGGAAATGAAAAAGGGTCCGATTCGCGAAACGAATCGGACCCTATTCCCCTCCGGTACGGAGTTCGGAATAATTCAGGCTGCAACTATTCCAATTCCACGTAGTCACCAACGAAGATTTCTTCTCGCGAGATAGTCAGCAGAACGGTTGACGAGTTGGGACCGGTTCGCAGAACGATGCCCTCACCCAAGATCTGGCGGGGGAGATTGTTCCACCCATAAGCAACAGGGGTACTTCCGAATCCGAACGCCTTGTAGGCGGTGTCTTGGAATTGATAGAGAGTGTCGATGTGAGTGCCCTGATAGCGAAACACGCGGAAATAATTTCCCACCTGTACGCCTTGCTCGCTCCCCAGATTCGCGTAGAAGACTTGACCTGAACCAGTGATCGTCCCGAAATCCCTGGTGGTCACGACCATGGCCGTTTTCTTTCCGGACGGCGCAGCGAATGGATCAAACTTCACGTTATGAAATTGAGGGGCTGGGCGTTCTACAAGCGGGCGCACGATATCGCCCCGTTGCATCATGTCGCAAGGGAACACGATTTCCGCAGTTGACACCTTTGCGTCGACATGGATGACGCGCAACCGCCCGATGTCCGCATAGGTAGTCCCCATGGCGTGGGTCAACATGGATTGGTACTTGAACCACATAACATCGGTCGGGTCGCTCACGGCTCGGATCACTTCGAATTGATCTCCAATTTTTACCCCGTGCTCCGCCCCTTGGTTGATATACACATAATCGCCAGGGGTAAACGTGGACTTATATCGGGAATCTTCGCCGGAAATTAGGTAGGTATCCTGTGGAACCTGTTTGTTCGTTACCACGCCTGAGCAATACAGGTTCTTTTCCGTCGGGGCGGACGGGGCATACTGCTGTGCTTGGGCCACTCCGACGCAGACCATAAAGCCTAGCCCCACTTTAAGTCCTATATTCAGAACACGATAGCTAATCTTCTTATGCATGGAGGCCGCTCCTTACAATCGCTGCTTTAGATGCCCGGCTGGCGCCTGTGGCTACCCTTCGAAGCTAGCACCCCCCTCAGGGAGCGTCAAGAAAACGTGGGGGGACGCTTTACACATTTGTCAACCACGTGGTAGAAGCCTAAAGATTAGCTTTTGGGGTGGAGGGCGCTTGGAGGGACTGTTCGGAAAAGATCGGGTGTGCGCTGTCGTGGCCGCTGGAACGGCGCGCGAGATGATCCTGCAGGTCCGCCGGGGCTTGGGCAAGACGCGCACATTGGAATTGCGCTTGGACTATCTTCGGAATGCGAAAGAAAGAGAAACGTTCCTGTCCTGGCTGCACCGTCAGCGGCGGCGCGCCGTGCTCATCGCCACGTGCCGTCGGGAAGAGGGTGGGGGGCTATTTGGAGGTAGCCGGGAGAAACAAATCGGGATTCTGGCGCAAGCGGCCCGCTCGGGCTGCGCCTGGTGCGATGTTGAAATCGAAACTGCAATGCACATGGCGCGAGGTGCGCTGGCGAGCGCGCTTTCTCCCGCGCGTGTGATGGTGTCGTACCACGATTTCCGAGGAACGCCACGAAACCTCAAAGGAATTGTCCGCAGGCTGGAGAGTGCCGGTGGAGATGCGATTAAGATCGCAGCGCAGTGCCGTTCCGTTTCCGACAGCTTGCGCATCAGCGAATTGGCGCACGGGCGTCGCGATGCCGTCGCTATATCCATGGGCGAATTCGGGTTCGCGGGACGCATCCTATCGCTGCGCATGGGGAGCGCGCTGGCATATGCGGCAGTGGAGCAAGCCACGGCGCCCGGCCAGCTCTCCCTGTCAGCCATGTCCGATCTTTACCGGGTCGAGGAGATCACACGGCGCACGCGAGTCTACGGCGTGATCGGTGACCCGATCGGACATTCACTTTCTCCCCTCTTGCACAACACCGCGTTTCGCGCGCGCAAATTTAATGCAGTCTTTGTACCGTTTCTCGTGCGGAATTTGCGGGAATTTCTGGGAGCGATGGCGGGTTTTGGCGTCGCGGGCCTTTCGGTCACGATCCCGCACAAAGAAGCGATACTGCGATTTCTGGACGGCTGCGATCCGCTGGCGGAGCGCATTGGCGCGGTCAATACCGTTGTCGTGCGTGGCGGTGGGCGATTGTACGGGTACAATACGGACTACGTTGGAGTCCTGCGCAGTCTGGAACAACGGATGCGCCTGGCCGGAAGCCGCGTGCTGCTATTCGGGGCGGGAGGCGCCGCCAGAGCGGCCGCGTTCGCGCTGGCGCAGGCGGGCTCAATCGTTTGTATCTGTGCGAGGCGTCCGGAACGCGCCCGAGCGCTTGCCCGGGCCGCTGGTGGGCAGGTGGTGGCGCGCGCCGAACTGGCGCATGAATTTTTCGATGCCATTGTGAATTGCACGCCCATCGGGATGCACCCGCGAGGCGGCTGTCCACTTACTAGCGCGGAACTGAATTGCCGGATCGTCATGGACATGGTCTACCGCCCCCGCGAGACGGAACTGTTGCGGCTGGCGCGGGGCAAGGGCATTGAAATTATCTCCGGAGTGGAAATGTTTCTCGCGCAAGGTTTCGCGCAATACGAAATTTGGACGGGCGAACACGCGCCGGAAAGCGCCATGCGCCGCGAAGTGATTTCGGCGCTCACACGTGAAGAAAAATCCAAGGGACGCCGCTTGTGAAGGCCGGCGCGGGGGAATTGCCAGGAACTCCATGATCCAGCCAGATTTCAAAACGTTCCGGAAGCTTGCGCGGCAGGGAAATCTCGTGCCCGTGTACGACACCTTCACGGCCGACACACTCACGCCGGTTTCGGCCTATCTGCGGCTCGCGCATAACGCGCGGTACGCCTGCCTGCTCGAAAGCGTCGAGGGCGGGGAGAAAATCGCGCGCTACACATTCGTGGGCGCCAACCCGACCGAGGTGTTCCGCTACGTCAATGGCGCGTGTGTGCTCGAAAGCGACAGCCGCACCTCCTGGGTTCAGGTGAACCCGCTCGATTACTTGCGCAACCGCGTGGAGCGGTACCGCCCCGTGCGCGTGCCGGGACTGCCGCCGCTTGTGGCGGGCGCCATCGGCTATTTTGCCTACGACATGGTGCGGCTCATCGAGCGCATCCCGGACACGACGCGCGACGACGTGGGCATGGACGACGCCGTGATGATGTTTTATCTCGGCCTCGTGGTGTTCGATCACGTCCGGCACAGAGTGTGGATCGTGCGCAACGTGTTCACCGACGGGGAAGGCAGCCTGCGCACGAAATACAACCAGGCTGTGCGCGAGATCCAGGCCACACGGCGTCGCCTGGACGCGCCGGTGCCTGCGGAACATCCCAAGGCCCGGAGATCGCGCCCGCTCAAGGTGACGTCGAATTTTTCCCGCCCCAGGTTTCTTGCGGCAGTGAACAAGTCCAAGGAATACATCCGCGCGGGCGACATTTTTCAAGTGGCCATCAGCCAGCGTTTCGCGGCGAAAACGGATGCCGACCCGTTTGAGATTTACCGCTCCCTGCGCGTTGTGAACCCGTCGCCGTACATGTATTTCTTGAAACTGAACGATCTGGCCGTGGTGGGTAGTTCGCCGGAAATGCTGGTGAAGGTGCAGGGCCGCGAGGCGTTCTACCGCCCCATCGCCGGAACTCGCGCCCGTGGCGCCGATGAAAAAGAAGACGCGGCTCTGGAGGCCGAGCTTGCCGCCGATCCCAAGGAGCAGGCCGAGCACATCATGCTGGTCGATCTGGGGCGGAACGACCTGGGGCGCGTCTCGGAATATGGCACGGTGCAGGTCGAGAAACTCATGTTTGTGGAACGCTATTCCCACGTGATGCATCTCGTTTCGAGCCTGCGGGGGCATTTGCGCGAAGATGTGGATTGCTTCGATGCGCTCGCCGCCTGCTTCCCCGGAGGCACGCTTTCGGGCGCGCCAAAAGTTCGCGCCATGGAAATCATTGATGAGCTCGAACCCACGCGCCGCGGCATCTACGCCGGAGCGATCCTGTACCTGGATTTTTCCGGAAACCTCGATTCCTGTATCGCGATTCGCACCATGGTGGTGAAGAAGGGCGTGGCGTACGTGCAAGCGGGCGCGGGCCTCGTCGCGGACTCGGTTCCGGGGAAGGAATTTACGGAGACGGTGAACAAGGCGCGGGCATTGCTCACGGCGCTTGAAATCGCGCATCGCGGGCTCGATCCCGCGCCGGGCGGGGCCAAGCTCGGGTCTCGCAAGAAGTAGTCAGATTGTTTTGTGATTTATCCGCTCGAAAATTCTGAGTGATAATCCCGGATGGTGATATGTGTTGAGTGATGCCGCGCCTGAAACCCGCACAGGATTCCGGATTTACGTCATCGTCTCAGTCGTCGCATTTCTTTTCGTGGGACTCTATGTTGGGTGGATTTTTTATTCTCGCCGGAAGGCCAATCAGGCGATGATGGACAAGGCGGCGGAAAAGCAGAGAACCGAGGACAAAGAGACATTCGAGGCGATGGGCGGGAACCGCTTTGAGATCCTTGATTACACCGCGTCCCCCGCAACCATTCAAGCCGGAGAAAAGAGTTCTCTCTGTTACAGCGTTTCTAACGCCAAGAAAGTGAGCATCGAGCCGAAAACAGAAGAGCCGGTATGGCCGGCGTTCAGCCGTTGCGTTCATGTGGCGCCGCGCAAGACTACGAAATATACGCTTAGCATCGACGACGGCGCCGGCCACACCAAGACAGCGGAGGTCGAAGTTACAGTCCGTTGATTCAGACCTCTCGCGTCTTTTCCCGTCCCTAGTCTGCCGCACCCGATTTCTGGTCGTGAATGATTAGTTTCTGCGCCCGCCAGTTGGAAGTCTCCGCCGCATAAATCACGTTGTCAGACGCGCAGGCGAGCTGATGCGCGCCAGAGAACTGCTTTAGTTGGCGCCCGGAACGGCCGATCACGCCGAGCACTTTTCCGTCCAGAGAAACTTTGAAGATCCGACCGGGGAATGTAGTCTCTCCCACGTAGAGCACTTGATTGGCGCCGGGCGTGATGCAAATGGAATTGGGAGCTCCGATCACGGCGGCGAGGCGATCCCCCGTCGGAGTGTTGCCATTGACTGCGTGCGTTCCGGGAACGGGAGGCACGTCAATCGTAAACATGCGCAGAAATTTTCCGTCGGTATCGAACACTTGAATGCGCCGGTTGGTGCGGTCGCCGACGTAGACATTATTGTTGCGGTCGATGACGATGGCGTGCGGCAGCCGAAATTGTCCCGGCGCGGTGCCCTTATCGCCCCAGGATTTTACCCAGTCGCCGTTCTTGTCATATTTCGCGACGCGCGAGTTGACGTACCCATCGGTGATGTAGATGTTGCCGTCCGAATCCCAGGCCACGTCCGTAGGTTGGCGGAAGAGTCCGTCAGCCGCGGGAAGAGGCGGATTCGGGTGGCCCCACGGCTTGGTGTCTTCGTCGGCGCCTTCGGCGCGCCGGCCGAAAACCATCACCACGCGGCCCGCCTGGTTGAACTTGATCACCATGTCGGAGCCTTTGTCGATGGCCCAGATGTTGTCGTCCTTGTCGATGCGCACGCTGTGGGCTTCGGACCAGGCGTAGAGGCCCTTGCCGATTTCGCGAATGAACGTGCCGTCCGGGCCGAACTCAAAAAGCTGCGCCGCCGCAGGCGCGTAGGCTGGACCGTTGGCGCTGTTGGAGCGTGTGAACACAAAGACGTGCCCCTTGGAATTGACTGCCACGCCGGGCACCTCGCCGAAATTCATTCCCGGCGGAAGCTTGAAGAAATTCGGAACGGAATCAAAAGCAAGTTTAGGTACATCTTGTTGTGCGAACAACGGCGCAGCGGTGAGCACAATCAACGCGAAGAAAAATATCTTCAATTTCATGGAAACCTCCCGTCAGATGTAAATTGGATTCAGTCATGAGCGTGGCGCGAGACTACGACGGGAGTGTGTGAGTGTCAATTAGCGGCGTTCTGCTTTTGTGTTGCTCGAAGTTCCGGTGGGACATCAGAACGTAGCCCTCCGTTGAAACGGTGGGATTCAAGGTGCGAGAAGTTAGAGCCCCGAAGGGGCGGCACAGACCGACCGCAATGTGCCGCCCCTTCGGGGCTTGCACGTTTGTCACTCCACATACCCACCGCTCGCGCGGTGGGCTACATTCTTTCGTCCCTGCCGGGACTGACTAGGGAGATAAGAGCGCGTCTTCGTTCTGTGACACTCAGCCCTAGGCTTTTTTCTGTGTGTTGTTCAAGACGGAATCTGGAATGATCAGGCGCTCGACGGGCCGGCCGCCGAGGATGTGCGAGTCGATGATTTCGTCCACGTCCGCGATGGTCACGCCGCCATACCAGACAGCGTCGGGATACACTACAACCGTTGGGCCGACTTCGCATTGCTCCAGGCATCCGGATTTATTGGCTCGCACCTTATCTCCGGGAATGCCGCGCTCACGCAACTTTTCCTTGAAAGCGCTGTGAAGTTCGGCGTCGCCAGAACGATTGCAGCAGCCGCGCGGGTTGCCGTCCGGCCGCTGATTGGTGCAGATGAAAATGTGTTTTTCAAATTTCGCCATGTGCTCCTTCTCAGGGCCTTTCCAGGGTTTCGCGCTTATCATCAGCAGCCGCGGTTGGCCGCGATTCTTTTCGCCACTTGATTGTACACGGCCATGCGGCTCCGCGCTTGTGAGCCGATTCGCCTCTCCGACAAATTCGTGTAGTATTGCATTGGGGGGGGATTCAGGGGAAAGGGTCAATCGCACGGCTGTTGCCGGCGGGAGCACACCATGAAGGGGCACTTCGTTCGGGTTGTCGCCATTTCAACTCTTCTCTTAGGGTTGCTCGCCGCTCGCGCGGCGCTCGCGCAGCAGCAACCGCAGCGCGGGCCGTCCACCGCCGAAGAGCGTGCGCGGGCTGTCAAAATTGCGCATCAACTGGAAGACGATCCGCTCGCCAAGGACGCCAAGGACAATCGCGAGTGGGTCATCCAGTGGATCGTGGATATTCCGGACATCACCGTGAACGTGTGCTTCGACTACTTCGGCAAGGTGCCCAATCCGGCCCGCGGACATTCCAAGGAAATCGTCAGGCAGATGATCATCTCAAGCGCCGCGTTCATGATCGAGCATCCGGACAAGGCCAAGGACGAACAGGCTATCGCCACAGCGGGCCTGCTCGGCTCATTGAAGGCGTATCAGTCGATCCTGAAAGAAGAGCCCGACGCGCGCTGGTCCGCTGTGGACAAAATCATTCAGATGCGCGACCAGGGCAAGCTCGATGACTTCGTCTCCGACACTCGCCGCAAATGCGCGCAGGATGAAGAAGAGCCAGACCCGGACACCATGCGGGCGGCTCGTTAATTTGTACTGCCCGTCCGCGAACCCTATAATTGCATGAGTTGGAATTTTCCTGTCGCGCGCTTGTGTACGCGGGCGGCGGGACAAAAATGAACGGCGAGTGATGATTCTACTTCTCGACAACTACGACTCGTTCACTTACAACCTCGCGCAGTTTCTCGGCCAGTTGGGCGGGAAGTTGGAAGTGCATCGCAACGACCAGATCACGCTCGACCAAATCGCCGCTAAGAAACCGGAGCGCATCATCATCTCGCCGGGGCCGGGCACGCCGGAAGATTCGGGCATTTGCGTGGATGTGATCCGCCGTTTTTCGGGGCAGATTCCCATCCTGGGCGTGTGCCTCGGCCATCAGGCCATCGGATACGCATTCGGGGGGAAGGTCATCCGCGCGCCGGAAATCATGCACGGCAAGACCAGCCGCATTCATCACGACAACAAGACGATCTTCCAGAATTTGCCGCAGGATTTTGTCGCTACTCGCTATCACTCTCTGATCGTCGAGGAAAAATCGTTTCCGGCCGATCTGGAAATCTCCGCGAAAACCGATGGCATCATCATGGGCCTGCGCCACCGCACCATGCGCATAGAAGGCGTGCAATTCCATCCTGAATCCGTGCTCACCGAAGTGGGGATGCAGCTCCTGAAGAATTTTCTTTTGATTTAGATTTTTGTGGCGCAGGCTTCAGCCTGCGGGGTTTGGTGGGTGCAAGAACTGAAACCCGCAGGCTGAAGCCTGCGCCACTCTTTGCTACTCGGGCGCGAACGCGATCAGGGCATCGAGTTTTTTGCGGGCTTCGCCGGAATCGATGGATGAGGCAGCCAACTGCGCGCCTTCGAGGAAATCGGCGGCTCGGCCGGAGGCGACAATCGCCGCGGCGGCATTGGCGACGACGATATTCCGGCGCGGGCCGGCCTCGCCGGAAAGAATCGCACGGATGAGGGCTGCATTATTCGCCGCGTCCCCTCCAGCAATCGCTTCGAGGGGCGCCCGCTCCAGGCCAAAATCTTCCGGCGTGACTTGATAGATTCGTACCACGTCGCGGTGCACGTCGCCAACGGTGGTTTCGCCGGACAGCGAAATTTCATCCAGCCCGCCCGCGCCGTGAACGACGAATGCGCGCTCGACGTCCAGTTCACTGAGCACCAGCGCCACTTTTTCCACGACTTTTTCCGAGAAAACCCCGGCGATTTGTGCGCGGGCGCCGGCTGGATTGGTGAGAGGACCGAGCAAGTTGAATGCGGTGCGTCCCAGGCGGCGGCGCGCGGGCATGGCGTGCCGCATGGCCGTGTGCAGCGCGGGCGCATAGAGAAAGCCGATGCCGATCTCGCGGATGGCCGCGCCGACCCGCTCCGGAGGGACGTCGAGCGAAACTCCCAGGGCTTCGAGGACATCTGCCGAGCCGCATTTTGAGGAAATCGACCGGTTGCCGTGCTTGGCAATGCGCACGCCCGCGCCGGCCGCAACAAATGCCGCCGCCGTCGAGATGTTGAATGTTCCCGAAGAGTCGCCGCCGGTGCCGCAAGTGTCCACCAGCAATTCTTCGGGGCGCGATCCGTCCGCGAAAACGGGAGTCGCATGCCGCCGCATCGCACGTGCGAAGCCGACCAACTCTCCCACCGTTTCGCCCTTCGCGCGCAGAGCCGCGAGCAGCGCGACGATGGTCTCTTCGTCCGAGCGCCCGGAAAGAATCTCCTCCATCGCAATTTCGGCTTCCTGGCGCGAAAGGTCTGTGCCGGCCTCCACTTTCTTGATGAGGGAATGCATCATGCGCAGGTGGGCCTCAAACCAAGGCGGAGATTGACTTGGTGCAAGGAATACACGACTACGCCGTTCCGAATTGGCATGCTTTGAAAATTCACTTCGTTCCTTTCGCCTTGCCCGGTTCGAGCGTTCCCTATAAACTCTTAAGTTTCCAATGTAACTAAATTCTAGCACTGATGGACGGACGATGAAGATCCACGAATACCAGGCAAAAGAAATTTTTAGACGGTTCGGAGTTCCCACGCCCCGGGGAGAAATGGTCACCACGCCCGAACAGGCGCGCGCCGTGGCCGAAAAGCTGGGGACGAAAATCGTTGTGGTGAAGGCACAAATCCACGCGGGAGGCCGCGGCAAGGCGGGCGGAGTAAAATTGGCGAAATCGCCCGCGGAAGCGGCCGAACTGGCGAAAGCCATGATGGGAATGAAGCTTGTCACGCCGCAGACCGGCCCAGCCGGGCGCATCGTGCAGCGATTGCTGATTGAAGAAGGCCTGGACATCAAGCGCGAACTTTACCTGAGCATTCTCGTCGACCGCGCCGTGGCCGCTCCGGTGATCATGGCCAGCACGGCCGGCGGAATGGAAATCGAGGAAGTGGCACACAAGAATCCCGAGCTGATTCTGCGCGAGACGATTCTTCCGGCGACCGGATTGCAGCCTTACCACGCGCGCAAGCTGGCCTTTGGACTGGGCCTTTCCGGCGATGCGGCTGCCGCGGCCGGGCCGTTCCTGCAGGCCCTCTACCGCGCGTTTCTCGAAACCGACGCATCGCTCGCGGAAATCAATCCGCTGATCGTGACCGGCGACGGCAAGCTTGTAGCGCTCGACGCGAAGATGGCGTTTGACGATAACGCGCTCTATCGCCATAAGGATCTTGCCGAGCTGCGCGATTTGAACGAAGAAGACCCCCTCGAAGTGGAAGCGTCCACCTACAAGCTGAACTACATCAAGCTCGACGGCAATGTCGGGTGCATGGTGAATGGCGCGGGCCTGGCCATGAGCACCATGGACATCATCAAGCTCTCGGGAGGTTCTCCGGCGAATTTCCTGGACGTTGGCGGCGGCGCTTCGGCCGAGCAGGTGAAGAATGCATTCAAGATTCTCGTGAAAGACCCCAGCGTGAAGGGAGTCTTCATCAATATTTTCGGTGGCATTCTGCGCTGCGACGTGCTGGCGTCCGGCGTCGTCGCCGCCGCCAAGGAACTTAATCTCAAGCTCCCCGTGGTGGTTCGCATGGAAGGGACGAACGTGGAAAAAGGACAGGAGATTTTGCGCAATTCAGGCTTGGGATTGACGATCGCGAATGACATGAAGGATGGCGCGCAAAAAGTGGTGGCGCTGGCAGGGGGTGCGCGATGAGCGTGCTGGTGAATGAAAAGACGCGCGTCGTTGTGCAAGGCCTGACTGGCCGCGAAGGCAGCTTCCATGCGGAGCAAATGGTCGAATATGGGTCCAAGGTTGTAGCGGGCGTGACGCCGGGCAAGGGAGGCACGAAACACGAAAACGTGCCGGTGTTCAACACCGTTTCGGATGCGGTTCGCGAGACGGGCGCGGACGCGTCCATCATTTTTGTGCCGCCGCCGTTTGCCGCCGACGCGGTTCTTGAAGCGATCGATGCCGGTGTGCCGCTCGTCGTTTGCATCACAGAGGGAATTCCCACACTCGATATGGTCCGCGTGGCCGCGGCGCTAAAGGATTCCAAGACGCGCCTGATCGGGCCGAACTGCCCGGGAATTATTTCGCCGGGAAAATGCAAGATGGGGATCATGCCGGGACGAATTCACAAGCAGGGAAACATCGGCGTCGTGAGCCGCAGCGGAACGCTGACCTACGAGGCCGTGCATCAACTGACGCAGCTTGGAATAGGACAGTCCACCTGCATCGGTATCGGCGGCGACCCGATTATCGGCACGACGCATATTGATGCGATTAAGCTCTTCAACGAAGATCCCGAAACGCAGGCCATCGTGATGATCGGCGAAATCGGCGGCGACGCGGAAGAGAAGGCTGCGGCGTACATCAAGGACAACGTGAAGAAGCCGGTCGTCGGATTGATCGCAGGTCAAACCGCGCCTCCGGGACGCCGCATGGGCCACGCCGGCGCAATCATCAGCGGCGGCGCAGGTACCGCCGTTGAGAAGTACAAGGCCATGGCTGCCGCGGGAATTCATACGATTCAGAGCCCCGCGGATATCGGCGTAACGTTGGCCGCGGCGATTAAGTAATAGGTGACAGTGGGCAGGTGGCAGGGAGCAGGGAAGGAAAGGTACGAGATTCCCCAACAACTTTATGTTCAGGGAGAAATTGTGAATGGCTATTGAGCGAACATTGGCAATCATCAAGCCGGATGCAGTAGGGAGAGGCCTGACAGGGGAGATTCTCACGCGAATTGAGAAGGCTGGCTTTCAAGTTGTGGCAGTCAAGTCTTTGCGCCTCACGCAAGGCGAGGCAGGCGGCTTCTATGCCGTCCATCGCGCGCGTCCTTTCTTCGGGGAGCTAACTGAATTCATGAGTTCAGGCAAGATCGTTGTGCTGGCTCTCGAAGCCGAGGGCGCGATATTGAAATGGCGCGACACGATGGGCGCTACGGATCCCGCCAAAGCCGCGCCGGGCACAATCCGCCGCGACCTCGGCACCAGCATCGGAAACAATTGCACGCACGGTTCGGACGCTCCAGACACAGCGGCGTTTGAATTGGGATATTTCTTTGCCGGCTACGAATTGATCTGAATGCTTTCAGATCCCAGAAAAAATCTGGCGTCTGAATTGTTGGCGGAATGAGTGGGCGACTTCCTACACTTGGAGAACCGGCGCACGGGAGAGATTCTGCGGATGCGTCGAATGCGTGACGCCGAGGGCCAAACCATTTTGGCCATCGACGGCTCGTTGCCGGCGCGGGCAAGCGGCCCGCCACTTCACGCGCATTTCCATCAACGTGAAGAAGGCACTGTGAAAGCGGGATCGCTCGGTGCCCGACTCGGAAAAGACAAGATCGTTGTACCGGCAGGGGGGACCGCAGTTTTTCCCGCCGGAGTCAACCATGCCTGGTGGAATGCCGGGGACGATCTCTTGGAGTTGAGCGGCCGGGCCATTCCGGCGGGTGACTTGGATCGCTACCTCCAGGCGCTATTTGCGGTTCTCAACGCCAGTCCCTCCGGTAGGCCATCGATTTTTTACCTGGCCCACGTGTTGTGGCGGCATCGTCATACCCAGGCAGTTGCGTTGCCGCCACGAACGATTCAGCGAATTATCTTTCCATTCATTCTGCTCGTCGGCCACGTTCTGGGCAAATACCGTGGAGATAGCTGGCCCGGTTCGCCCGCATCATGCACGGGTGCACCGGAAGTGTAAGTAGCGAGCCCTGCCCTCACCTTCCTGCTTCGCTCGTAGTTATGTCCTTCGCAAATTATGAAGAATGCGAACCACAGCAACGCATGCGGGAACTCGGTAAAATGATGATTTGCCGCGATCATGACAGAAAGCTGTCGAGTCGGAGCCGATGCGTGCCAGCTAGTTTCCACCACTCGTGTCGAGCACCTCGCCGCTTGCCAACGCGACTTTCTGAATCCACATTTCCGGCGCACCACTCTTGGCGGGGAAGCCGCTGATCGTGATCACATCGCCTGGCTTGAGGGTGTCCTTCGTCCAGCCTGTTCGCATCAAGTGATTCGGGCTGGTGAGTTCTCCTTGCCAGTTCTGGACGACTCCTTTGTCATCCTTCACATCCAACGAGATAATCACGTGGGGATTGATGAATTGAAAGTTGGTCACGGAACCTTTCACGGTGATCGACTTGGTCGTATCGTAGTTTGCCGTTCCGTGGTGGGCGAAGGCCACGTTGGAAATCAGAACAAACAAGACCATCAGAGCAAGCGAAACTACACGCCTATTATTCATCTAGGACCTCCGATCCGAGGTTGGTTCTGCTAGTTCCGATGCTCTTGAAGCACCCAATCGCATCACGTTCAGAATGGGCCACACTGCAACTGCAAGCTGTGACCAAAGTCACCCGTGGATGTGCGAGCCATCACCCGAGTAAGAGATGTTCGGGCATCTCCTGTCTTTACCGCTCGTAGTAGAGTCCCAGACAAATTAGGTAGAATTGAATTCAGTGGAGCCTATGCGCGAACTCGGCAGGATGATGGTCTATGCAGGCGCGGCGCTTGCGGCGATCGGCGCGTTGATATGGCTCACCGCGCGGCCGGGAGGGCTCCCTTTGCGGCTCGGGCGATTGCCGGGTGACATTGCGTACCAGGGAAAGCATGGCTCGTTCTATTTTCCTGTGGTGACGTGTATCCTGCTGAGCGTGGTGCTTACGCTGATCTTGTGGCTGGTGCAATGGCTGAAAAGGTAAAGCAATTCGAGTTGAATCTCGCGCCAGAGCGAAAAATCTGGAGCGTCACGGAGCTAACCGCTCGCATCAGCGGCGTGCTCACGTCGCAATTCTCGAATTTGTGGGTAGAGGGCGAGGTTTCCAACTATCGCCCCGCTCAGTCCGGGCATCTCTACTTTACTTTGAAGGACGCGAAGGCGCAGGTGCGCTGCGTGTGCTTTCGCACGCAGGCCATGCGGCTGAAGTTCCGGCCCGAGGACGGATTGAAACTAATCGTGCGCGGATCAATCAGCGTGTACGAGCCGCGCGGCGAATATCAGATTTATGTGGAGCACATCGAGCCGTCAGGAGTCGGCGCGCTGCAGCTCGCGTTCGAGCAGCTCAAGAAGCGCCTCGACGCCGAAGGGCTTTTCGACGAGGCGCGCAAGAAACCGCTTCCACTGCTGCCGCGGCGCATCGGCGTCGTTACTTCTCCAAGGGGCGCGGCCGTGCGCGACATCATTCGCATCCTGCGGCGGCGATTTCCGAATCTGCACCTGATCGTTTATCCCGTGCGGGTGCAGGGCGAGGGAGCCGCGGAAGAGATCGCTGCGGCGCTCAAATATTTCAGCCGCAAGCAAATGGTGGATGTCATTTTGCTCGCGCGCGGCGGCGGCTCGATCGAGGATCTCTGGGCGTTCAACGAGGAATCCGTGGCGCGGGCGATTGCCGCCTGCACAATTCCGGTTGTGAGCGGCGTGGGGCACGAGACCGATTTCACGATTGCGGACTTTGTGGCCGACGTGCGGGCTTCGACGCCTTCCGCCGCCGCTGAAATCGTTGTGAAATCTCGGCAGGAATTTCAGCGTCACCTCGGAGAGCTGGAACACAAAATTTCGCAGCGCATGCGCTACATCCTGCTCGAGTGGCGGCATCACCTGAGGGCGCTGACGACGCACACGGGGTTTCGGCGCCTCGAAGACTTGCTGCGCCGTCACCGGCAGCAGACGGACGAGCTGACTTCGCGGCTCGGCGTCGCTCTGGAAGGCCGCCTCGAGAGGCTGCGACACCGTTACACGATTGCCGGGACGCGCATCGCCTCATTCGATTTGCGCGCGCGCATACGAACGCTCGGCTTGCGGCTCATTCAACGATCGGCGGAACTCGGCATGCGCATGGAGCGATTCCTCGTCGGTAAAATTCAGCGTTTGGAACGTCTGCGAGTGCAACTCGACGAGCGCAGCCCGCTGCGCGTCCTGCAGCGCGGCTACGCCATCTGCACGGACGCCGCGGGAAATGTGGTAAGCGCCGCCGAGCAAGTTTCCGTCGGCGCCGAAGTCAAGGTGCAACTCGCGCGCGGCCGCCTCGCCGCAGAAGTGCGGAGCCGCGAAATTCCAAAACCTTAGCTTTCTTTTGTTTTTCCCTCTGATGTTCTCGATGCCCTCTGTGTTCTCTGTGGTGAACACTTTTCGGAATTGTGCGCGTGTCCTTGGCGTACTCTCTATCGGTAAATGTCGCGCCTGTGGCCGACGTGAAATACTGTAACGGTTCGTGCTTGGTCATCGATTTCGTAAATCACGCGGTAATTCCCCACGCGAATCCTCCAGCCTTCTCGCCCAGTGAGTTTTCGGCATCCGCGAGGCCTAGGATTTTCTGCGAGCGCTGAGATTGCTTTTTGCAGTTTTTCGGAGAACTCACCTGGCAACGAACCAATCTCAATCTGGGCCCTGCGGAGGATGAGTACGGGGTAACTCACTTGCGTGAGCGTTCAATTTCCTGCATGGCTTTTTGGAAAGGGATAGCCTCGTCTCCGGAGGCCTTTGCTGCATCGTATGCACGAATCGACTCAAGTTCTTCGATATCGGCCAAGATTTTTTTATAGTCCTCAATACTGAGTACTACCCCGACCTTTTGGCCTCGGCGATCCGTGACGTACTTCTTCGGTTTGAGAGCGGTTTTCATTTGCGTTGTAATGAAGTTTACGCTTCTCGGGCTATCTGAAACAAGCATATGAAGCCAGCACATTCCAAAAGCATGCCTCTTTCGGTTTTCTCTGTGCCCTCTGTGTTCTCTGTGGTGAACGCCTTTCGGAATTTAACACAGAGGACACAGAGAACACGGAGACGGCTCGGCCGCCAAACGGAGGTGAAGAATTATTCGTCGGTTGTACTGGCAACCTTCAGGACAGCGAGAAACGCTTCCTGCGGAATATCGACGCGCCCCACGCGCTTCATGCGCTTCTTTCCTTCTTTTTGTTTCTCGAGCAATTTGCGTTTGCGCGTGATGTCGCCGCCGTAGCACTTGGCCAGCACGTTCTTGCGGATGGCGGCGACGGTTTCGCGCGCGATCACACGGCTACCGATGGCCGCCTGGATCGGCACCTCAAACATTTGGCGGGGGATCAGTTTTCGCAAGCGCGTGACGAGATCGCGCCCGCGCTCATAGGAAAATTCGCGATGGCAGACGAGGGCCAGTGCGTCGACCGGCTCGCCGCCGACCAGAACGTCCAGTTTCACGAGGTCCGCTTCCTTGTAGCCCGCCAAGTGATAGTCGAGCGAAGCGTAGCCGCGCGAGGCGCTCTTCAGGCGATCGTAGAAATCGAGCACGATTTCGTTGAGCGGCAACTCATACGTCAGCATCACGCGCTGCGGCGAGAGATATTCGAAATTTTGCTGCACGCCGCGTTTTTCCTCGCACAGCTGCAGAATCGCGCCCACCGAATCCTCCGCCGTAATGATCATCGCCTTAATTACCGGCTCCTCGATCTTGGCCATTTCGTTCGGCGGCGGAAATTTGGTCGGGCTGTCCACTTCGACGACATCGCCGGCCGTCGTCGTGATCCGGTAGCGCACGCTCGGCGCGGTGGTGATGAGATTGATACCGAACTCGCGCTCCAGCCGCTCCTGGGCAATTTCCATGTGCAGGAGGCCCAGAAATCCGCAGCGAAAACCGAATCCAAGCGCTACGGAATTTTCCGGCTCGTAGAAAAAGGCCGCGTCGTTCAGTTGCAGCTTGCCGAGGGCATCGCGCAAGTTTTCGTAGTCGCTCGCCAAGACAGGAAACAAGCCCGCGAACACCATGGGTTTGATCGCTTCAAAACCCGGCAGCGCCGGCGCGGGACGCGCGGGATCGATGACGGTATCGCCGACGCGCGCGTCGGCCACTTGCTTGATGTTGGCGACAACGAACCCGACGTCTCCGGCGGCGAGTTCCTCGAGAACCACAGGCTTGGGCGTGAGCGCACCGAGCGCTTCGACTTCATACACCTGGTCGTTGAAGCACAGGCGGATCTTCATGTGCTTCGTGATGCGGCCGTTCATGACGCGCACCAGAACCACCGCGCCTCGGAACGGATCGAACCAGGAATCGAAAATCAGCGCCTGCAGCGGCGCTTCCGAGGTGCCTGTCGGGGGAGGAACACGCGCAACAACTGCTTCCAACACCGAGTCCACCCCGATGCCGCTCTTGGCGCTGATCAACAATGCGTCGCCCGCCGGAATCGCCAGAACGTTTTCAATTTGCTCCTTCACTTGTTCGGGCTGCGCGGCGGGAAGGTCGATCTTGTTGATCACGGGAATGATGGTCAGATTGTGCTGCGCCGCGAGGAACGTGTTGGCCACGGTCTGGGCTTCGACACCCTGGCTCGCGTCCACCACTAGCAGCGCGCCTTCGCACGCCGAAAGCGCGCGGGAAACCTCGTAGGAAAAATCGACGTGGCCGGGAGTGTCGATCAGGTTGAGCTGGTACTCGTTTCCATCCTGTGCTTTGTAATGCAGGCGAATACTTTTGGCCTTGATGGTGATGCCGCGCTCGCGCTCCAGATCCATCGAGTCCAGCACCTGTGCGCTCATCTCGCGCTGGCTGAGCGCGCCCGTAAGTTCGAGCAGGCGGTCGGCCAGCGTGGACTTGCCGTGGTCAATATGCGCGATGATGCAAAAATTGCGGATGAAACGTGGGTCCATCAGTTAGCCTGCCGGCTTGCGATCTTCAAATCGGCCGGGCTGAAAATTCAGCCCGCACCCGTACGCCGGTAAAAGTCTCCTATCCAAAGCGGTCCTGTGGCGCTATTTCGCGTACGGTTCTGCACTACACGATATGCGAACTGTTCCGCAGCATTTCAGTGTGCCATAACTGACCGCAGGCCGAAAGCGCAGGCAGGGGTCTCTCGTCAGACTACAGGGTCGCCATGTATTTCTACTTCGTTCAACTCCACACCGCACGTTTCGGGCAAAGGCAACCGGCCGGTCCAGTTCGCCCATCCCCAGAAGATTGCCGTGGTCGAACTGAGCAAGCCCGCGACCGTGCCGATCGTCCTCGGGCTGTAGTGTGTCGAAGCGATTCCCGCCGCGGTCATGGAGAGCATCATCATCGACCAAGTCAGCGTCTCAATCGTAGAAAAGACTCGCCCCCGATATTGGTCGGAAACAATCTTCAGCATATACGAGTAGTTCAGGATCGAATTCATGGCCATGGCGGCGCGAGATAGGAGAATAAAGAGCAGTGCCAGTTCGAACTGTGGCGCCCGGCTGAACAGGATGTACGCCCCGCCGTGCACGAGATAGTCGATAAAGACCGCCAGCTTGTATTCCTCAAAGGAGAGCCGCCTGCCCAGCCAGTTCGCAAACGAGCCGCCGAGAAGAAGGCCTAGCCCGGCACATCCCCAAATCGTACCGATGCCGGCCGCTCCGCGATTGAACACAACTTCCCCAAACAGCGTGAACAAAATCTGCGCCGCGCCACCGCCCATAGCCCATCCCACCGCAAGCATCGCATTTGCAAAAACGAGCGGAACTGAACGCAGGTACCGCAATCCCTCGCGATATTCATGCCACGGCCGGATAACCTCCGCTTCCGTCAGGTCTTTATGTTCGGCGCGAAACTGTTTGCCTTTTGGCTCGCGCAAATTCCAGATGGCCCACGCCGAAAAAAGGAACGAAAGCGCATTGAATGCGAACGCCCATTCATAGCCAATGCCGACCACGGTGGCGCCAAGGAACGTTCCGACCGTCAGATTGGTCCATTGCGTCGTCTGAGTCAGCGAATTCGCGGTATGGATTTCGTCTTTATTTGCGATGGTCGGCAGAATCGCGGAGCGTCCGGCCGTGAAAAAGGGCGAGGCAATCATCAGCAGCGCGCTGAAGGTGTACAACAGCGACACCTCATGTTCCCTTAAGGCCAGAATGAATCCCAGCGCCACACCGGCCCGCGTGAGATCGCTGGCAATCATGATTCGCTTGCGGTCAAATCGGTCGAGCATCACGCCCGCGAGCGGCCCGATGGTAATCGCGGGGATGGCGCGCGACAGCATGACGCCCATGACGACCAGGCCGGAATGAGTGAGCTGCATGGCAAGCGCGAACACGGCGATGTTGTTGAAGTTGTCGCCGATTTCGCTCACCACCTGCCCCATCCACATGCAGCGATAGTTGCGATTCCGGCGAAGGAGATCGAGAAATTCGCGCATCAGTCCTTACGGCCCTCGCCGCAAGCACGCGGGCCCGGCGAAGGTTCGATCAAGAGGGAGGCACCATGAGCGAGCATCCTTGAAAGTCTGACATACTTCTCATCACCGCACACCCTCTCGGTTGGCAGGTTGTAACCGATAACAACCCACCCCTTTCGGGTGAACCCCCGCGACCACCACAACTCCATAGAAACCCTGGAATTGCTGCATTGAGCAGCCCCGCCGCGATCGGTTTGGCACGCGAAGCCGCAGCGGTATATAGTTGTTTTTGTCCTGGCCAGCGTCGATCCGGGAGTCTGCGGTCGCAATTTCACTGAGGGAAACGTCCGAGCCCGCATGAGTGTGGACATCGCCAAACAACTGGACAAGGCCAAGCGCTTCGTCGAGAAGGGCCGCATCGATGAGGCCATCGAGGCCTATCAATCGGCGCTTGCGGACGCTCCCAATCACCAGGAATCCATGCAGTCGCTCGGCGACCTCTTCACCATGCAGAAGCGGCCCGACCGGGCGGCCGTTTACTACGGAATGCTCTTCGACCGCCTTACCTCCCCGCGCGAAGAGCCCAAGGCAGTCGCCCTTTACGTGCGCTTTTTGAAGCAGCAGCAGCAGCCTCCCGAACGCGTCGCGCGTTTCGCCCTCCTCCTCCAAAAGCAAAGCCGCGCGGAGGAGGCCATCGAGCAATTCACATCCGCGGCCATGGCCTACGAACTGAGCGGCAAGGGAGAAGATGCGCTGGCCTGCTTCGTGCGCATCACGCAGCTCGATCCCGAGAACCGCGACCGCCATATCGCCGTTGCGCAATTGGCCGAGCGTTTGGGCAACAACGCTGCCGCTTCCCGCGGATACCTGAGCGCCGGGCAACTTTCCGCGCAAAACAACGATGAGGCGGTTGAATTTTTTGCCAAAGCGCACCAGCTCGTGCCGAACGATCGCAGCGCAGCCCTGCTGTATGCCCAGGCGCTTCTGCGCAAAGGGGACGCCGCGGCGGCCACCAAGCTGCTCGCTCCCCTGGCCGAAATTGAAAAAGACGCGGTGTTCCTGGAGACGTACGCCGAAGCCCTCACTCGGTCCGGGCAACTGGACGCCGCGCGCGCCGTCCTGGAGCGCATGGCGAATCAAGGCGTCGGTTCGGCAGAGAAAGTTTTTGCTCTCGCGAAGGAGTTTCTCCGCGGCGGCAAGGAAGAACAGGCCGTCGATCTTCTTGCCTCCACCAAGAAAAGCATGCTGGCTGCGCGGCGGGAATCGGAATTCGCTTCGGGCCTCGACCAACTGGTGGAAGAATTCCCAAAGTCACTGCGCGTGGCCCAGTTCTGGGCGGCTTTCTATGGTGAAATCAATCGCGAGTCGAAATATTTTGACGCCTTGGGGCGCCTCTTCGAGCTAAACGTAGCCGGCAACAACTTTTCTGGCGCCAGCGAGGCACTCGAAAAGCTTGTCGAAATCGATGCGTATGATTCGCGTAACCAGGAGCGCTTGGACCGGCTGAAAGGGCACGTCAGCGAGGAGTTTTTGAGCCGCGTGAAGTCCCGGCTGTCCAACGCCGCGACGCATCGCTCCGACATCCCCGCTTTGGAACACCGCCATGGCAAGAAAAGCGAACCGGTGAAGGTCGCGCAGGAGGAAGTTCAGACCGGGCAGACACTCGAAGACCTCCTGGTTCAGGCGGAAATTTTTGTCCAGTACTCGCTCCAGTCCAAGGCCATCGAGCGCCTGCAACGCATCTTGGAACTGTTTCCTGGAGAAGCGGAAAACAATGAGCGCCTGCAGGGACTCTTTGAAGCCGCCCACTGGTGGCCGGAGGCGGGCGCGGCGCCAAAAAAGCCGGCGGAAGTTCCGCGACCGGTTGTTGAGGAGCCCGCGAGTCGCGCCACGACCGCTACACCGTATGCTCCCGAAACCCTGCGCGATCTCGCGAAAATTTCGGAAATCAATCAGAACGTATTCCGCCAGCCTTCGCCGCGGGCCATGCTTTCCGTTGCGGTCAATGAAGTCGGCAACTATTTGCGTGCGGCAAGATGCATCGCGGTGGTCGGGCCGCCGGGGCAACCGCCACAAATGGCGTCGGAGTTTTGCTCCTCCGGTGTGGAGGCTTCTCCCGGCAGCCAGATCGTGCGCCTGATCGGGACGATTGAACGTGCCACGCCCGACCCGCTCGGTGGATTGCCCCTGGAAGCGGGCGCCTCACCCGTTCTCAAGGAAATGGGGCTGGAAACGTCTCTGGCAGTTCAGCTGACGGATCCGGAAACTCAGGCCCCCGCCGGGATGCTGATCGTGGGCTTTGCTGGATCGCACGCCTGGAAGCCCAACGAAACCTATTTCCTGCAATCCATCGGCGATCAAATGCTCATGTGTGTGCACCATACGCGCCTCCGCACGCTCGTGCGCACCCTGGCCGTGGCCGACGAAAAAACTGGCTTGCTTGCGCGCGGCTCCTACATCGGTTGCTTGCTCAATGAATCGCAGCGGTCGCGGACGCAGGGCGTGCCGCTGGCTCTGGCGCTGTTGCAGATCGATGGCGGGCCGGAACTCCTTCGCCAGCACGGGGAGGGGCAGTTCGACCGTTACATGGAGCAGCTTGGAAAAGCCGTGCAGGCCATCGTTCGCCAAACTGATCTCGCCATAAAGTACACTTCCTCCGCTCTGGCGGTTGTTTTGCCGGACACGCCGCTCTCCGGGGCGCAGACGTTCGCCGAAAAATTGAAGAAATCGGTCAGCGGATTGCGCCCACCGTGGAATGGAGGGCAGTTGACGATGAGCGTCGCCGTGGCCGAAGCGATGACCAAACAGGACTATGATAATGAGGATGTCGTCACCGATCTGATCAACCGCGTCGAGGCAGGCCTCGAGGAGGCACGCAAGCGCGGTGGCAATGAAATCGTCGCCCTGGAATTGGCCAAGAATTGAGGGATGCGGATGGCCTACGAAAACCTGCTCTATGAAAAGCGGGATGGCATCGGGTTTATCACCTTCAACCGTCCGAAAGTATTGAACGCGCTGAACCGCAAGACGATGGAAGAGCTACGCGATATTCTGACCGCCGCGCGCGAGGACGACGAAGTGCGCGTGCTCATTCTGACCGGCGCGGGAGAAAAATCGTTTGTGGCTGGCGCGGACATCGGAGAACTCGCGGTGCAGACGCCGGTCAGCGGCAAGGAGACGGCCGCTTTCGGCCAGGGTGTTCTGCGCCTGCTGGAGACAATCGGGAAACCGTCGATCGCGGCCATCAACGGATTTGCTCTCGGCGGAGGCTGCGAGGTCGCGTTGGCCTGCACGATCCGCTTGGCCGCCAAAACAGCAAAACTCGGGCAGCCGGAAGTGAAGCTTGGCATCATGACAGGCTATGGCGGCTCGCAGCGCCTCGCGCGATTGTGCGGCAAGGGAGCCGCCTACGAACTCTGCCTCACGGGGGAAATGATTTCAGCGGAAGAAGCGCTGCGCATCGGCCTCGTGAATCACGTTTATGAACCAGGGGAGCTTTTGTCCGCGGCGCAAGCACTGGCGAAAAAAATCATCGCCAACGCGCCGCTCTCGGTAAAGTACACGATGGAATTGATCGACCGCGGGACCGAAATGCCGCTGGCGGAGGGCCAGTATCTCGAAACAACGCTGTTTGGCCTGTGCGCCGCCACCGAGGATATGCGGGAGGGAACGCGCGCGTTCCTGGAAAAGCGGGCCGCGCAATTTCGCGGGAAGTAACTCGGGCGATCTGCGACAAAACTCATCCCCATGAACAAACCCTTTCACGGAAAAGAAATTCGCGCGGCGGCAAATGCCGCGGGCCTGCGATTCGCGCTGGTGGTCAGCCGCTTCAACAGTTTTATTACCGATCGCCTGCTGGCGGGCGCCGTGGACGCGCTCGAAGCCGCCGGCGCGGACGCGGAAAACATCGTGGTCGTTCACGTTCCCGGATCGTTTGAAATTCCCCTGACGGCGAAAAAATTGGCCGAGGGCGGGCGCATTGACGCCGTGATTGCCATCGGCTGCGTCCTGCGCGGCGAGACCGCGCATTTCGACTATGTCGCGAGCGAGGTGGCGCGCGGCGTGCAACTCGCGCAACTCGACACCGGAATTCCAGTTATTTTCTGCGTCCTTACCTGCGATACGCTTGAGCAGGCGATCGACCGCGCGGGGCTCAAGAGCGGGAACAAGGGCCACGACGCGGGGCTTGCCGCCGTCGAAATGGCCAACCTCGCCAGGCAGCTTCGCTCGCCGGACGCTTCACGGGGCGCCAAAACCGCACCCCGCGGGAAACGCCGCTAGATGACGCTGCGCCGGAAATCCCGCGAGTACGCCCTCCAGATGCTATTCCAATGGGAAATGGGCAAACAGGAGACATCCAGGATTGAAAACGGCTTTTGGAAAAACGCGCGCGCCCAGAAATCCACCCGGGAATTTGCCAATCAGCTTTTTGAAAGCGCCGCCGCCCGTTCCGCCGAACTCGACCCCGTCATTTCCTCGCATGCGCAGAACTGGCGCATCGAGCGCATGTCGGCCATCGACCGCGCCATCCTCCGCCTGGCCCTCGCCGAAATGCGCGCGACGAGCACTCCCGCAAAAGTTGTCATCAACGAGGCGGTGGAACTCGCGAAGAAGTTCTCATCCGAAGACGCGTCCGCTTTCATCAACGGAATTCTCGACGCTGCGGCAAAATCATTTTCGGAGAAACAGTAGGATAGGCTTCAGCCTGTCTGCTTTTGATTTTGCCTTAGCTACAGAAAACCAGACAGGCTGAAGCCTATCCTACAAAAATCCCAAGCTATAGGCGGTGAACAATTGAGCGCGCCTCTTCCAGGATTTTTCTCGTTGCCGCGGGGGTCCGGGTTTCGGAGTACACGCGCAGCATCGGCTCCGTCCCCGAGGCGCGCAGCATCACCCAGCCTGCGCCTTCAAGATACAATTTGATCCCGTCGAGGTCTTCGCGGCGCGCGACGTTCCACTCGAGCACGCTTTTCACTTTCGCCCCGCTAAAATGCTCGATGGCGCGCTCCTTCTGGCCCGGCTTCAGTTCCAGATCGACGCGCCCGTAATGGTGCTCGCCAAATTCAGCGTGCAGCTGCGCGACGAGTTCTCCCAGCGATTTCTTGTGCCAGGCCATCACTTCCACAAGCAGGAGGGCCATGACCGTGGCATCGCGTTCGGGCAGATAGAGCTTCGTACCGATGCCGCCCGATTCCTCGCCGCCCAGCAGGATGTCCCGCTCCAACATCAATTCGCAGATGTACTTGAAGCCGATGGGCGTCTCGAATACCTTGCGGCCGAATTTTTCCGCGATCTTGTCTAGCATTTTCGTCGAGGAAAATGTTTTGGCCACGTCGCCCGGAATCCCGCGCGTTCCCGCCAGGTGCCAGAGCAGAATCGAAAATATCTGGTGCGGCGTGATGAAGGTTCCATCGCGGTCCATCGCGCCAATGCGGTCGCCGTCGCCGTCCGCGCACAGCCCGGCGTCATATTTTCCGGTGAGTACCGCCCGGCGCAGCGCTTCGACGTGCGGCTCGATGGGTTCCGGATTCACGCCGCCAAAAAGCGGATCGCGCGTGCCGCGAATCTCGTCGCAGGCAATGCCGTGCCGCGTCATCAGCTCGCGCAGAAGCCCGCGCGCCGCGCCGTGCATGGGGTCGATGACAATGCGGAACTTGGCGGCGCGAATGCGTTCCCAGTCCACGATTTTTTCGATGGTTTCGAGGTACGGCGCAAGAATGTCAACGGATTGAATATGATCCAGGCGGGGAGGCAAGGGCGGCACGCCGTTTGCCAGCACAGTGGCGAGTTCCTTTTCCACCTGGGCGACAATCGAAGGCAGCGCCGAGCTTCCGTAGCTGGCCTTGAATTTTACGCCGTTCCATTTGTAGGGATTGTGGCTCGCCGTGATCATGATACCGCCCGCGGCCCCGCGCTGCCTCACCAGCAGCGAAAGCGCAGGCGAAGGGCAAGCCTTCTCCGCGATCCATACCGGCATCCCGGCCATGGAGACCACTTCCGCCGCCGCACGGGCAAACCGCTCGGAGCCGAAGCGCGTGTCGTACCCAACGAGCACTCCCGCTCCGGGCTTTTCCGCGCGCACCACGTACCGCGCAATCGCGCAGGCGACTTTGCGCACGTTCGCAAAGGTGAAATCGTCCGCGATAACGCCGCGCCACCCGTCCGTCCCAAATTTAATTGTGCTCACAGTTCAGAAGTATAAGCGAAGGAGGTAGGCGCGAAAAGCAGCTCACTCGAAAGGCATCTCAAATGTGAAACAGAGTGGCGTGCGCATGGGAGGTTGTGCCCGCGCCACATGACATCTTCAAGGATAGATCATGAATTCCAGGAGGTTGCCGTCGGGATCTCGCACGTATGTGCTGGAGCCAGCCATCCTGCGGCCACCCATACGTTCGACCGGACCTTCCTCGATCTTTGCTCCGGCTCGAGCCAACATCGCCCTTAGCGACTCGGGCGAACCTTCCCACACAAAGCAGAGGTCCCCGCACGGCGGTTTTGCGGCAGCCGCCCGCAACGTGAATGTCTTGTCTTGCCAGTGTGCTGGGCGATGAAAGTTGATCATCTGGCTGCCGATGAAGACCGAGCAGGCGTTTGCGTTAGCGGTCACTGGCAAACCAAGGTTTTGATAGAACGCAACCATCTCGTCAGTCTTCTCCATCGGAAGGGCCACGTGGTCGAAGCCTCTAATTCCGGCGGATTGCTCCGCCGCCATTCCTGATCCCCCGGCCAATACTCCTGCGGCGGCCACGGTGCGAATGAGCGTTCGCCTCGAAATAACATTCTTCACCCCGCACCTCCTTAAGGCCCTCTGGATTTTGCTGTCAGCCTTTGAAATTAAGGTCAACTTTGCGCCGAATGATTTTGCGCAAGCTTACAACAAACGCGAGAGCTTCTCCGCTTCCAGCCACTTCACGATTTTGCCGACGTCTTGCGCGCGGTCGCGCGGGCAAAGCAGCAGCGCGTCTTCAGTTTCCACCACGACCAAGTCGCGAACCCCGACCGCGGCGACAAACTTCTTCGGGCTCCAGAAAAAATTCCCCTGCGCATCCAACGCGACGAATTTTCCGGTGGAAACATTTTCTCCGGCCTTGCGCGCGAGCAATTCGTACACGGCGGTCCACGAACCGATGTCGCTCCAACCTACCTCCGCGGGAAGCACAAAAACACTGGGCGCCGATGCGCGGTGCGTGGCTGGTTCGAGGATGGCGTAGTCCACGGAAATGTTTTCGAGTTGCGGATAAATCCGGGCCAAGGCGCGTGCGTAGCGCGGCGTGCCGATATCTCCCGCCAGTCGCATCAGCGCGTCATGCGTTTTCGGCAGGAATTTTTCGAGGTTGCCGAGAAACGTCGAGACGCGCCAGAAAAACATTCCTGCGTTCCAGTAATAGCGTCCGGAAGCCACGTATTTCCGCGCCTGCGGCAGCGCCGGCTTTTCCGTGAACTGGCGCACGGTAAATACGGGAACCCCGTCCGCATCCACGGCTTTCCCGCGTGCACGTTCGATGTATCCGTAGCCTGTCTCGGGGCGCGAAGGCGGAATGCCCAGCACGACGAGCGATCCCGCAGCCTGCGCGACGTGCAGCGCGGCGCGCACAATTCGCAGATACCGCGCCGGCTTGGCAATGTAATGATCGGCGGGAAGCACGGCCATGAGCGCGTCATTTCCTTTGCCCAGTCCGTTGTGCAGCAAATGTGCGGCGGCGAGGCCGACCGCCGCCGCCGTATTCCTGCCGATCGGCTCCGCGAGGATCTGGGAGGCAGGCACGCGCGGCAATTGCTTCCGCACCGCCGCAGCCTGCTCGGAATTAGTTACCACCCACTGGCGCGAAGGGGGAAACAGGGGCGCAAGGCGCGCGACGGTCTGTTCGAGCATTGTGTCGTTGCCGACGATGTTGAGCAGTTGTTTCGGGGTTCGCGTGCGGCTGCGCGGCCAGAAGCGCGTTCCGCGTCCCCCCGCGAGGATGATTGCTTGTGCAACAAATGGCAGGTGTTTCGCGTCCCTTTTCACAGATGCACCACGCGCGACCATGCCGCTTCCGCAACGCGCTCATCGGTCAGCCGCTGCACGAAGCTGCTCAAGTCCGGAACGTAGGAGCGCAGGAGCGTAGTAGGAGAATCCGGCGCCAGTTGATACGCGCCGAGCGCGGCGGGTAGCAGCCACACTTCCGTCGGCCCAAACGATTCGACTCCCTCGGCGGATTCGATCTTCCCCTGGCCATGGAGAAAGACGAGCAAATCGAAATGCTCCGGCGAAGTGACTGCGGCGATTCGTTCGCGGAATTCCCAGCGCTCGACCGCGAAATACCGGCACGCCGCGTAGAACGTTTCCGTCACCGCGCCGCGCGTGATGCGCACGGGATCGCACAGCCCGCCACCCGCCGCGGCGGATTCGCCGAACTGCATCACCTCCAGCGCCTGCCGGATGTGCAGCGCGCGCGGCTTCCCGTCGGCTCCCACGCGATTGTAATCAAAGACGCGATAAGTAATGTCCGAATGCTGTTGGATTTCGCACAGCACCATGCCGGGACAAATCGTGTGCGCGGTCCCGGCAGGCACGAAAACCGCGTCTCCCGGATGAACCGGCACGCTTGCCAGAGAGTTCTCTGCGGTGCCGTCGACCACGGCCCGCTGAAACGACTCCCGCGTCACCTTCGGATTCAGCCCTACGCGAACCGCCGCTCCCTCACGCGCGCTCACGACGTACCACATCTCGGTTTTCCCGACGCCTCCAGCCGCGGACTCATGTTGCTCCGCGTACGCGTCGTCGGGATGCACTTGCACGGAAAGCTTTTCTTCCGGAAAAATAAATTTCACAAGCAGCGGAATGCGCGGCAATCCGCGCAAGCTTGTCCCCGTCCATTCCTCGGGCAGCGAGGGCCATACCTCGCCGAGCGCGCGCCCCGCAAATTCACCCGTGGCGAACGCGCATGCGTCGCCCGTCAGCCACACTTCGCCGATGGGTTCTTTTTCCCGGGAGCGCTCTGGAAACAGGGGAGAGAGGTCGCGCGCGCCCCAAATGCGAGGAACGAAGACCGGGGCGAGCCGCGCAGGCGCCCGCCCCGAACTTCTGGTTTCCGAATTCACCTGGCTGTTTCCGCCATGGAACAGAATTTTTCGAGGCGCCGCAGCCCTTCCTCGATGCGTTCAATCGAAGTCGCGTAGGAGATGCGGATGTGGCCGGGCGTTCCGAATGCGTCGCCGGGCACGGCAACGAGGTGCTGGCGTTCCAGAAGTTGTTTGCATAGAGCGGTCGAATCCGCGATTCCGTTGCCCAAGTGGGCCGAGAAATTCGGAAACGCGTAAAACGCGCCGCCCGGCTCAACACAAGTGACGCTGGGAATCGCCCGCAGCCCCGAGACAATGCGATCTCGGCGCCGCGCATATTCCGCCAGCATTACAGCGACGGTATCCATCGGCCCGGTCAACGCTTCGAGCGCGGCGTATTGCGAGATCGAAGTCGGATTCGACGTCGACTGGCTCTGCACCTTGATCATCGCCGAAATGAGCGGCTCGGGCGCAAGCGCGTAGCCCACGCGCCAGCCCGTCATGGCAAATGTCTTTGAGAGTGACCCGGCCACGATGATATTCGGCTTCGTTCCCGGCACGCTCGCGAGCGACCACGGTTTTACATCGCCGTACACGAAATGCGAGTAGCACTCGTCCGTCATCACCCAAATATTTTTTGCGCGGCACACTTCGTAGATCTTCACGAATTCGTCATTGGGCACGACTGCGCCACTCGGATTGCTGGGCGAATTTACGATCAGCAGCTTGGTGCGCGGCGTGATCGCGCGCGAAACCTGTTCGGCGCGCAAGCGGAAACCGTCGGACTCTTCCGTTATCACCGGCACCGGCGTCGCGCCCGTGTACAGCACCTGCTCCGGATAGCTGACCCAGTAGGGCGCGGGGATCAGAACTTCGTCGCCTTTTTCCAGCAGCGAACAAAACGCGTTGAAGATGGCGTGCTTGCCGCCAACCGTAACGACGCATTCCGGCACCGTGTAAGACGAGCCGAATTGCGCCGCGTGCCATTTGCAAATCGCTTCGCGCAGCGCGCCGATTCCGGGCGTCGGCGTATATTTCGTGTAGCCCTTCTCGAGCGCGCGAATCGCCGCGCGCTGAATGTGTTCGGGAGTCGGGAAGTCCGGCTCGCCCGGCCCGAAGTCGGCCAGGTCAGCGCCCTGCGCGCGGAGCTTTTCGGCCGCCGCCAGCACGGCCGAAGTCGGTGAGATGGCAATACGATTGACGCGAGCTGCGAGTTGCACGGGATAACTCTCCTTTGGGTCCAGGTCTAAATCGAGCATTTCTCAGTTTTTGTCATTCCGAGGTCGCTGCGGCGACCGAGGAATCTGCTTTTCCGTCCGGGCCGCAATCAAAAGCAGATTCCTCGCTTCGCTCGGAATGACAAACTAATGGCATTTCCTCACGACCACCTACAGAACTTTCGCGCGCAACCGCTCTTCCACCACCGCCGGCACGAGGCCCGTAATCGGACCGCCCAGCTGCGCGATTTCGCGCACCAGCCGCGAACTGAGATAGCTATACGACACGGCCGGCATCATGAATACCGTCTCGACATTCGTATTGAGTTTGCGATTCATCATGGCCATCTGCAATTCGTACTCGTAATCCGAAACCGCACGAATCCCGCGCAGGATCACGTTGGCCCCGCGCAGCCGCGCGTATTCCACCAGCAGTCCGCTGAACACGTCGATTTCGACGTTGGGCCACGGCCGGGTGACTTCGCGCAGCATCTCCACGCGCTCGTCTATGGTGAACAGCGGCTCCTTGTCAAGATTGCGCAGGATGCTGACCACCAGGCGGTCAAATATCTTGGCGCCCCGCTCGATCAAGTCGAGGTGCCCGTTGGTCACCGGATCGAACGACCCCGGATAAATGGCCAGGACATTTTTCATGGTTTCGCCCGCGTCGATTCACTTCCGAACTATTGTAGCGAACATTGGCGCGGATTACGCAAGGGAATTCAGAGGCGCGAAATTCTTTGGGGGAATTCATTAGGGTGGAGTACACAACCACAAAAACGTCGGGCGGGACATATTCCGAGAACGCTGCCTCATCGGACATAGCCCATCTTGAACAATCCACTCTTTGCTATTTCGGGGAATTATCCGATTTTGAGCCGCTCGCCGGATCGTCGACTTCCTTCGGGGTCAAACCCTGTTTGACCGTGACGAAGGTCTTGCCATCAGGTAGCACGACCAGCTTGATTCGCCCATACGGCCGGCCGTTCTTGACCGGCATCAGAGTGACGGTAACTTCGTCCCCAGTTTTGAAGGACGACTTCCCCCAACCAAGACTGACCATTTCCGCTGGATTTTGGGTCTCCGCAATCCAATGTACTACCTGCCCTGCTTCATTTTTTATGTCAAATTGCAGGAGGCAGTGAGGATTGGACCAGTCCCACTCCGTGACGGTGCCCTTCATCGTAACCGTTTTGTCCGTGTCAAACACCGCAGTTCCATGGTGCGCGAACAGCGGCAAGCACAGACTCAGGAGACCCGCTGCTACGGCGAACACCCTGTCGGCTCTCATTCTCATGGCAGTTGCCTCCGTTCCAAAACATCTTTCGCGGAATCAGCAATCAGTCCCTTGAAGACGCGGCCGAACCATCCATTTAGACGATGGTGCGCGCCAACGCTGCCTATTGCCCATTCGGTTTGTCGGCTCCCTCACTCGCAGGATTCCCGAATAATTTATTGTATTTCTCCATCTCAGAGGGCGAGCAATACATCTCAGTTACGTCATAGTGGGGATCCTGCAACCGCAGCGGGAACTTGTCCATGGCGATCCACGGCTTGGTATACATTTTCGGGTCGTCAATGGTCACCGTCAGTTCCATGCGGTCATGGCTCACGCGGTGAAAGCGCTCCTCCACATGCACTTGGTCGCTGATCGGCCGGCCGGTGCCGTCCAGCCAGACTCTGTCTTCCGGCATCATGCCGACCGTCTGGACAACGAGGGTAGTGTCGTCCACCCATTTCCCCACCGAGTAACCGTAAAAGCGCGGCTCTCGAACATCCTTCCCCACGAGCACGCCTCCGTCCACCAATTTGGGGAGCTCTCGCCCATCCGTCCAAATTACGCGCCACGCCTCCCCATATTCATACAAGACGGCCACTTTGTAAGGGTCCTGCATGATCTGGGTCTCTCTCAAGTTATAGAAATTGGCTCGCGGGAATCCCAGCGGTTCGCACGAATCGCGCGGATCGTTGTATGCCTTGGGAGCAACCGCATTGGTTCCGATGAGCGGCTTATGCGCCTTGTAGATTTCCAGTCCGTAGGGAGTGTAGGGCAGCTGATGTTCAGGCTTTCCGTCGTTCGGCATGGCCTTCACGCCGTAAGGTTGGATTCCATCTCCCGGGCCATTGGCTGGCTCCCAGGTTCCAGAAATGTCATGGAATGGGGCGGGGGCTGCGGGTGCTTTCTGGTCATTGGGCGCTCTTGACTGCAGAAGCCGAGCGTACTGTGCAAACACCACCGGGGAGAAAGTCACTGCTGCCACTAAAACAATTGCTGAGGCCCTGAAGGGGTTAAGCATTTTCAAAGCGCCTCGCCGATCATTCGATCGGAAATTCTGTTTTGACCTTATTGTTCGCACAGGATACGCTTCTTCGGAACACGACACAACGAATTCGCTGCATGAGCGGGCCGGAGCGGAGATTTCAAAGTTCTCACCCTCAAGTGAAGAAGAAATTGAAACGATGCCTTCGAAAATCATGAATTGCAGGCTTCGATTTGGTAGGATGCGGGGAGCAATGAAGACATTCAGTCAAATTTGGATCGTCACCGTATTTCTTTTCGCGACGCCTGCTGTGTCTTTGCGGGCCGCCCCGCAGCAGGCGCACTCGAAAAAGGCTTCTAAAACCGCGGCCTCGTTCGCGTTCGAGCCTCTGGACCAATGGAAGGCCGCCGTTCTCGCTGGCGATAAAGCGTCGCTGATGGATTTCTATACGACGAATCCAGCCGCGAGGGCAAAGACCCCCAAGGGTGAGACGCTCGATCCCGCCGAGGAACCCACCTTCTGGTCCATGCTCAAGCCGGCAGGACTGGATCGGCTCGACGTCAAGGTCCTGGAGGCCAAGACGCTGCAGCCGGGCGTGATGTCGATCGTCTTGCGTGTGGAGGCGGACCTCAAGACCGCCGCGGGCGAAAATCCCTCCATCGTTACCGCGTCTCAAGTCTGGGTGCAAAAGCTGGGCGATTGGAAAATCATCTCGACACAACGCGGCGATCTCGTCGCCAAGCAATTGCGGCGCCTGCCCGAACCGGCCAAGCCGAATATCCAACTCTATCCGCCGCCGGAAGAGGCGCCTGCGGAAATTTCCTCGGCGCTCGGTGCCGCGGCGAAAGATCACAAGCGCGTCCTCCTGGTGTTCGGCGGAAACTGGTGCTATGACTGCCACGTCCTGGACACAACCTTCCGCTCCAAAGAGTTTGCCCCCCTCGTGAACGCGAACTACCACGTGATCCACATCAACGTGGGGAATTACGACGCGAATCTCGATCTCGCCGACAAATACCAAATCCCCCTCAAAAAAGGCGTGCCCAGCCTGGCGATTCTTGACCCGGACGGCACGCTCGTCGTCAGCCAGAAGCAGGGAGAATTTGAGTCGACGGTGCGAATTGGTCCCGAAGACGTCCTCGAATTCCTGAAAAAATGGAAGCCCCAGCCGCGAAGTTAGGTCTCGCCAGAGGATCTCAAATTTGAAATTTCAAATTTGAAATCTGAAATGAGGCTATCTCATAAAAAGTCTTTGTGGGTCGCGGCTTCAGCCGCGACGTTCAGGAACTTGAAAAACAAGGGCTTTAGCCCCTGAAAGCCTATCAGGCTGCGATGGCTGGCTACACATCAGATGCATGCATCTGAAATCTCCTGCCACCTGTTGGTTGCAGCGGCGACCAATGGGCAAACCAGTCCCCTCCATTAACTGCCCGTTTAAAAATCGTGAGTGACGCGAATCGGAATTGGCGTATACTCCGCGCAGAGTCAGGCCCAAACACACATTGTGAACGTCATGCGTTGCCCATGCGGGTTGGAACGGCGCCGGTTGCAGGCCGTAAGCCCGTGCACGGTGCGAGAAGAATAAGGAGATCGGTAATGACATCCAACACAACGCGGTCGAAAATCGCATTTATTTTCGCTGGGGTTTTACTGTTCTTCTGTGGCCAGTTTGCCCGGGCGGCGGAAAATAATTCCACGATTGAGGGTGTTGTGCAGGATGCGTCCGGGAAACCCGTCGCTGGCGCTTTCGTGAAGCTGAAGAACAACGACCGCCATCTCGAATTCATGGTCATCAGTCAGGCGGAAGGCCGCTACACCGTAGGCAATCTCCCCGCCGGCCAGTACGTGATCCAAGGCATCGGTGGCGGCTACCAGAGCAGCGCGTCCGCGCCGGTGGACGTAGCCGAGGGAAAAACCGCGAAACAGGATTTGTCGCTGACCAACAAGCAAGGCCCCATGCTCCCGCGCGCTTGGCCGATGAAAACTCCCGAGGCGCTGATGGTCACCGTCTCGAAAGAGCTGCCGGAAGGCGACGGCAAAAAACTCGTCGCAGCGCGCTGCACGACTTGCCACAACACTGAGCGATTCATCGGCTTTCACATGCCGCGTGAGGACTGGGCCTTTACCGTCCGACGAATGCGCGCCCGCATGCGCACCGCAAAAATCCGCGATCTGACTCCGGAAGAAGCCAAGCTCGCCATCGACTACCTTTCCTCCAACTTCGCGCCAATCCGCCAGGTGGATCTCAACGATCGCCTGCCCCGGACTCTACTGGAAGGGAAGGCCCTGCACTACCGTGCAGTCCAATACGACATCGTCGATAACATGGTCGGCTCGGAGCCGCATGACGTCGCCGTCGATCCTCACGGCAACGGATGGGTCAGCCAGCGGGCAGGCAAGTTGGGTAAGCTGGACCCCAAAACACTCGAATACGCCGAAGTCACCATTCCTGACGGGCCAGCCCTCTCCGACGGGCAACTGCTGGGCAACCTCCAGATCGACGCCAAGGGGCAATTGTGGGTTCCGGATGGATCGAACTACCGCTGGCTCGATTACGACATTAACACCGGCAAATTTACTTCGTACGACTGGCCCAAGGACAATCGCGCCGATGCCGGTGGCAATTCGATGCTCATTCACCCCAACGGGTCTATCTGGGAGACAAGCGGAAACCAGGTGCGCATGCTCAACACCTCCACAAAGGAATTCAAATACTTCGACCCGCCGTCTTATGCAGCCACGCAACAGCCGACCGGCGCTTACGGCATCACTGTCGCGGGCGACGGCTCCGTGTGGTGGGCGGAGGACATGGCGGACCGCATGTCGAGAATCGATCCGGCCACGGGCAAAGTCGAGGAGTACAAAATCCCGTACGACGGCGTGGCCTACCCGCGCCGCATGAGCCACGATGCACGCGGCGATCTTTGGGTCGGGCTGTGGAACGCGGGGCTGCTTATGAAAGTTGATTACGAAACCAGGCAGATGACGTTCTTTGCGCCGCCCACGGAAACTTCCGGCACCTACTCCGTCTCCGTGGACCGCAAGAACAATCTGATCTGGGTGAGTGAGCAGCAAGCCGACAAAATTGCCCGCTACAATCCCAAAACGGGAGAATGGGTGGAGTTTCCTCTTCCGGATTCCGAGTCGGACCCGAGAAGGATCGAGGTCGATCCCAATTATCCGAATCGCGTCTGGTGGAGCGGAAACCTCTCTGGCCGCATGGGCTTCGTCGAAGTCCTTTCGAGTAATTAGGTTCCATCTGCAGGCGCAATGTTGGCAGTCTCCCCGGGAACGCCAATCAGGAGATTGGCGTTCCCGGGCCGCAACCATTCGACCTCGCATTGGCACCGATTAGCCCCCAAAACAGCCAATTCATTGCATCAAATTTGACGAACCCGACCAATTTGGTCGTAATGTAACCCGCTGGCCCGGTGGGGGTTGACGCGAATGGTACTGCTTGACAACGGCAGGGTGCTAGCCTTATCATCCAACTGCGACTGGATTGGTCGTATATCGAATGTTAAAGCTTTCAAAGAAAGCGGACTACGCCCTGATCGCCGTCAGGCATTTGGCGACGCATCGTGGTGAGCCTTCGCAAAGCGCTTCCGATATTGCCGAGGCCTACGGGATTTCCGCGCCTTTGCTGGCAAAGGTACTGCAGCGGCTGGCCCGGCACGGACTTGTTACGGCGCGTCACGGTTCGAGCGGGGGCTATCAATTGGCCCGGCATCCCAAGGAAATTTCGGCGCTGGATGTAATCAACGCCGTGGACGGGCCGCTGATGATCACGTCCTGCGTGACGAATCACGGCAATTGCGATCAGAGTTCCACCTGCACGGTGCGCGAACCATTGCGGCGAGTGAACGAAAGCATCGCGCAAGTGCTGCGCTCGGTCACGATTTCGCAGATGGCCGAGGATTCGCCCGACGCTGAACTTGTCGGGCTGTCGATTTAGGATTGCGTGCCCGCCACGGCGGATGCCGCATCAGATTTGAAGAGACTGCGTCAGGGGATCGAAAGAATTCGAGACGGGAGAAATAAGCATGGCCATTAAACTGCCGATTTACATGGATTACCACGCCACCACCCCGGTGGACCCGCGCGTGGTCGAAACGATGCTGCCCTACTTCCACGAGAAGTTCGGCAATGCCGCGAGCCGCAATCACTCCTTCGGCTGGACAGCTGAAGAAGCGGTTGAGAACGCGCGCGCGCAGATTGCCCGCCTGATCAACGCGACGCCGAAGGAGATCATATTCACCAGTGGCGCCACGGAATCGAATAACTTGGCCCTCAAGGGCGCCGCGGAAATGTACCGCGAAAAGGGCAACCACATCATCACGCAGGTCACCGAGCACAAAGCAATTCTCGACACCTGCAAGCGCCTCGAAAAATACGGCTACGAAGTGACCTACCTCCCCGTGGCCAAGGACGGCCGCATCGACCTCGACGATCTGCGCCGCGCGATCACGGCCAAGACGATCCTGATCACCATCATGTACGCCAACAATGAAATCGGCGTGATTCAGCCCATCCAGGAAATCGGCAAGATCGCCAAGGAAAAGGGCATCTTGTTCCACACCGACGGCGTGCAAGCGGCCGGCAAGATTCCTGTGGACGTGCAAAAAGACAACCTGGACATGATCTCGCTCACCGCGCACAAAATCTACGGCCCCAAGGGCTGCGGCGCTCTCTACGTGCGCCGGCGCAATCCGCGCGTGCAACTCTCCGCCCAGATTGATGGCGGCGGGCACGAGCGCGGCATGCGTTCGGGCACGCTGAACGTTCCGGGCATCGTGGGTTTCGGCAAGGCCGCCGAGCTTTGCCAGATCGAAATGGCGGACGAGAGTCGCCGTCTGAGTGGCCTGCGCGACCGCTTGAAAGATGCCGTCTTCTCCAAGCTCGATGAAGTCTATATCAACGGCTCGATGACGCATCGCCTGCCGCACAACATCAATATCAGCTTCGCATTCGTCGAAGGCGAATCCTTGCTGATGGGAATCAACGACGTCGCGGTTTCAAGCGGTTCGGCCTGCACTTCGGCCACACTTGAACCGAGCTACGTGCTCAAGGCCCTGGGTGTCGGCGAGGACCTGGCGCACACCTCCATCCGCTTCGGCCTGGGCCGCTTCAACACCCAGGAAGAAGTGGATTACGTCACCAGCCGCGTGATTGAAGTCGTGCAGCGGCTGCGCGAGCTGTCGCCGCTCTACGAAATGGCCAAGGAAGGCATCGACATCAGCAAAATGAACTGGAGCGCTTCGGCGGAACACTAAGAATCTTGTGAACGAATTTTTCGTCTAAATAATCGAAGGAGAGTGCAATGGCTTATTCCGATAAGGTAGTCGATCATTACGAGCACCCGCGCAACGTCGGGAGCCTGCCCAAGGAAGATCCGAACGTGGGTACGGGCCTGGTTGGCGCGCCCGAATGCGGCGACGTCATGCGGTTGCAGATGAAGATCAATCCCGAAACGCAGGTCATCGAAGAGGCCAAGTTCAAGACCTTCGGCTGCGGCTCGGCGATCGCCAGTTCCTCGCTCGCGACCGAATGGGTCAAGGGCAAGACCGTCGAGGAAGCGCTGGCCATCTCGAACACGGACATCGTGCGCGAGTTGAGCCTTCCGCCGGTGAAGATTCACTGTTCGGTTCTCGCCGAGGACGCCATCAAGGCGGCTATCGCGGACTGGAAGAAGAAGAAAGAAGTTTCCGCTCCCGCCGCCTCTGCCACGACAGTCGGCGACTGATTGTTCGGGCGCGGAAGCGTTGTCCGACGGACTTTCGCGCTGCGTTGAGCGAATGAATTGTATTTGTATCGCATTTGGAATAGACCGGATTGGAACGAAATATGATTCACGTTACTGAAAAAGCGGCAACAAAAATTCAGGAGCTGCTCGCCAAGGAAGGCGTAGCCGCCGAAACCGGCGGGCTGCGCGTGGGCGTCCAAGGCGGCGGCTGCTCGGGGCTGACTTACGCGATGCGTCTGGAGACGCAGGCGCGCGACCGCGACAAAGTCATCGAGGAAAACGGCGCGCGGTTGTTCGTGGACCCGAAAAGCTTCCTTTACCTGAATGACACCACGCTGGATTATCAGGAAGACCTGATGCGGCGCGGCTTCGTGTTCCAGAATCCGCAGGCGAGCCGCAGTTGTGGCTGTGGCAGCTCGTTTACGGTGTAGTGTGGAGCGCGGGCTCCACTTTGAGCCCGCCGAAAAGAAGGCTCACTCTCAGGGAACGTAGCAGGCGCTTCCTCTCGAATCGAGTGAAACGCGTGGTTGGCCGGGATGGGGGAGCCCGCCAGCCATTTTTTTTGCCCTGCGCCCGAAGCGATCCCCGTGCAAGATTCGACGATTTTGGACTCAAAAGGGTTGGGCTGTGATGATTTGTGGGTCGCGGCTTTAGCCGCGACATTCGAGTGATCTAAGAGTTGGGGCTTTAGCCCCTGAAGGCCTCAGATCATCCAATAAATTTATGAGCGCGCCATCCACTACGGTGACGACCTCCGCAACCTGCTGGAATTGCTCCGCGCCGACCGGCGGCGCGCACTTTTGCCCGGCCTGCGGAAAAATTCAGCCGCCGGCAAAGGGCGCCGATTACTTTGCTTTCCTTGGCTTGCCGCAGAAATTGACCCTGGACCTGGCAACGCTCGAGCAGCGGTTTCACTCGCTCTCCTGGAAGCTGCATCCCGATCATTTTGTCCGGGCATCGGAGAGCGAGCGGCAGCTTTCGCTCGACCTCTCTTCGCAATTGAATGATGCGTACCGCACGCTGCGCGATCCGGTCGCGCGCGTCGAGTACCTGCTCAGCCTTTCCGGCATGCGCAAGGAAGGCCAGAAGAAACAGCAGGCGCCGCCCGAATTGCTCGAGGAAGTTTTTGAACTGAACGAGTCACTGGACGAATTGCGCGAAGCGCGCGCCTCCGGCGGAAACGCTGCGCAAATGACAGACTTGCGCGCGAAACTCGAATCGGCGCAGCACAAATTTGAAACTTCTCTCGCGGATGTCGACAAGGAACTTGCGGGTGTCGCGGGTGAATGGGACGCGGCCCTCGATTCCGCCGCAGACGAAGCCGCGAAGAAGAAACTGATGGAACGGATGAATGAAGTCCTGAACCGCCGCTCGTACATCCGGAATTTGGTGAATGGAGTAAGGCAGGAATTGACGACGTGATTCGTGATTGGTGATTTGTAATTCGTGAAAGACCTGATGCAAGCCCGGACTTGGGTTTCACGAATCACAAATCACGATTTACGAGTCACGATAGCAGGGAGTTAACACTTAGAATATGCCCCGTACCGTCGGCATCGATCTCGGCACGACCTATAGCCTGATCGCCTATCAGGACAAGCGCGAAGGCCGGCCGAAGTGTATTCCGGGCCCGTACGGCACGCCGCTGTGCCCGTCGGTCGTGAGCGTCGATGCGGACGGATCGATCGTCGTCGGGCAAGCCGCGCAGCGGCGCCTCTTGACGCAGCCCGAGCGCACGATTTATTCCGTAAAGCGCCTGATGGGCCGCGGCCCCATTGATGTGCAGGAAGAATTGAAAATTTTTCCGTTTCGCATCGACCCGGCTAGCAAAAATGTAATCCGCGTTCGGCTCGGCGAGCGCGTGTTCACGCCGCCGGAAATTTCCGCGTTCATTCTGCGCGAACTCAAAATGTGGGCCGAGGAATATTTTCAGGACTCCGTGGAGCGCGCCGTAGTCACCGTGCCCGCCTATTTCAATGATGCGCAGCGCCAGGCCACACGCGACGCCGGGCGCCTCGCCGGCCTCGAAGTCCTGCGCCTCGTCAATGAGCCGACAGCGGCGGCGCTCGCCTACGGCCTGCACGAACAGAAGCGCGGCAAGGTTGCCGTTTACGACTTCGGCGGCGGCACGTTCGACATTTCGATTTTGAAACTCATTTCCACGAGCGACGGCGACATCTATCAAGTGCTTTCGACTAACGGCGACACGCACCTGGGTGGCGACGACATCGACAACGCCTTGCAAGCCGTGGCGCGTGAAGAAATTCGCGGCCTCGGCGTGGACCTCGCCGCGCACCCCGATGTGGTTCAGGAATTGCGCAAGGCGCTGATCGCCGCCAAGCACGAACTTTCTGAAGCGAACAAGACGACTATCAAATTCCCTTTGCCCGATGGCGGCGTCTATTTCCGGGAGATTTCGCGCGCGGAATACGAGCGCTGGATTCGTCCGATCGTGGACCGCACCATGGCCCCCGTGCGCCAGGCGCTCGCCGATGCGAAGCTTTCCCCCGCGGAGATTGAGGAAGTCGTGCTCGTAGGCGGCTCGACGCGTGTCCCACTCGTGCGGCAAACCGTTGAACAATATTTCGGCCGCCGCCCGCACGCTGAGCTCAATCCCGATGAAGTCGTCGCGCTCGGCGCTGCTGTTCAAGCGGACATTTTAGAGGGCGGCGTGAACGACATGCTGCTGCTCGATGTCACGCCGCTGTCTCTCGGCATCGAAACGATGGGCGGCGTGGTCGCAAAAATTATTCCGCGAAATTCAACGGTGCCGGCGAGCGCGCAGGAATTATTCACCACCGGCGTAGAGAACCAGACCGGCATCGACATTCACGTGCTGCAGGGCGAACGAGAACTGGCCAAGGATTGCCGCTCCCTAGCGCGGTTTCAATTGAAAGTTCCGCCGGGCCCCGCGGGCCTCGCGCGCATCGAAGTAAAATTCCTGATTGATGCGAGCGGGATCCTGCAAGTTTCCGCCAGCGATTTGCGTGCCGGCACGGAGCACTCGATCGAAGTTCAGCCCACTTACGGGCTCGACGATGCCGAAGTCGAACGCATGCTTGAGGAATCAATCGAATTCGCCGAGCAGGATTTTTCCGAGCGCCAGTTGATCGAAGCGCGCAACGAAGCCGAAAGCATCCTGCAACTCACGGAGAAAGCCCTGGCGCGTGAGCTGGCGGAAGCCCCGGCTGAATTTCCCAAGGAAGAGCGCCGCGCGGTTGATGATGCCAAGGCCGCGCTGCGCGAAGCAGTCGCCGGTACCGATTACAAGCGAATCCGCGCGTTCGTGGACGTGCTGAACCAGGCTTCCACCCCGCTCGCCGAACGCATGATGAATCGCGCGCTGGGTGCGGCGCTGGAAGGCAAAAAGCTCAGCGACGTGTAAGGCGTCTCGTGTCGCACCCGCCATCGAGCGGTCAAGCGTTCGAGTTTGTTGGGTGGCAAGTACAAGCTTTGTAGGGCACGGCGTCACAGGCCGCGGGAAAAATGCCTTGTTCTGTCATTCTGAGCGAAGCGAAGAATCTCTCTTCGATTTAAGTATAAGAAAAGAAACAAGGAGAGATTCTTCGCTTCGCTCAGAATGACAGAGGTTTGATTTTTCCGCAGCCTCTTCAGCCGTGCCCTATGTAAGCGAAACCAAAGCGGCTTTAGCCGCTGGCTTGTTGGAAATTTGTTACTTCACAGAATTGAGCAGTCTAGAAGGAGATCACTATGGGCGGCAGCAATCCCTACATCGAAAAAGTCCAATACACGCCCGCGACGAAAAAATTCAAGGTGACGTTTGTCCGCGAAGGCAAAACGGTCGAGGTGGACCCTGAAAAAGTTCCCTACGCGCGCGAGGGCCTGCCGGGGAGCATCCTCGATATCGCCACGGGATTTCATATGGGTCTCGACCACGCCTGCGGCGGGGTGTGTGCGTGCTCGACGTGCCACGTCATCGTGCATGAAGGTTTGGAGTCCTGCAATGAGCCGACGGACGCCGAACTCGATCAGCTGGACGACGCGCCCGGGCTGGAAGTAAAGTCGCGCCTCGGATGCCAGTGCGTCCCTGACGGAACGCGCGACCTGGTCGTAGAAATCCCGGAATGGAACAAGAACTACGCCAAGGAAGCGGAACATTAGGACTTTGTAGCACAGTGACTCTTCGCTGTGCGGTTTTGTAGATGTACGGTCCGACGCTCGATAGAGCCATGATCACGAACCCCGCACAGCCAGCCCCTCGCGGGGGCTCGGGATAAAGAGTGGCTGCGCTACTCGGAGAAACGCATGCCTGCCACATTTGATTGGGACAACGCGGAAGAAATTGGAATCCAATTGACGGAAAAATATCCGGATGCCGATCCGCTCTCGGTGCGCTACACGGACCTGCACAAATGGGTAACCGGCCTGGACGGATTCATTGGCGATCCCAAGCAATCCAACGAGGGCAAGCTTGAAGCCATCCAGATGGCCTGGCTCGAAGAGCACAATGAAAGAAAATCGTGACTGGAGACCGGTGATTGGTGACTGGTGAGAATCATCTCCCGGACCTGCGACTCGCAACTTTTAACTCTTAACTCCAAACTCTCGACTGTGAACCCCCTCACGACCGACTGTGCTAGAATTCTAGGACGCCAGGCTTGCCTCGCGTGATTCCGTGTGGCCCGGTAGAGTAATGGTTAACTCGTCGCCCTTTCAAGGCGAAGATTACGGGTTCGACCCCCGTCCGGGCTACCAACCCCTTCGTTGAAACCTCCCCTGAAACGCTGCATCCAATTCCCATGTCGGCCGCTTCAGGAAGATTCGTAACTGGCTGGCGCACTTCATTTACAATGGACCTCCCATGGCGCGTGCCCTCGCTGAATCCATAGAGGGGCCAAGGATTACTTCAAAGGAAATATGAATTATGGCTGAAGAACATCCACCAGATTTGACAAACGACTCGAATAGGGAATCCGCGACACCGCCTTCACGCTATACTCGCTCGCACGCCCGCAGGAACATCCTGATCGCAGTGATTGTTTTCGGCGTAATCGTGAGCGGCTACTTCTTTTGGCGCTATCTGGGCACCTACGAATCCACCGACGACGCCCAGGTGGACGCCCATCTCTATCCGGTCAGCGCCCGCGTTTCCGGCTACGTAATCAAGGTGAATGTAGACGACAACCAGTTCGTGCAAAAGGGTGCCGTTCTCGTCGAGATCGACCCGAAGGACTACCAAGTCGCGGTCGAACAGGCAAGAGCCAATCTTGCCAGCGCGGAAGCCACTGCTCAATCGATGAACATCGATGTTCCGATTACTTCCGTGAACACCACGAGCCAATTGAAGTTCACGACCTCCGGTGTGGAAGACGCCGGCGCAGGCATTACCAACGCCGAAAAGCGGTACAGCGCTTCCCAGGCCGAATTGGAAGCGGCCGAAGCGAATGATGTGAAAGCGCAAGATGACCTCCGCCGTTACAAGGCTTTGGTGGACAAGCAGGAGTTAGCGGAACAGGTATATGACCAGGCACTTGCGGCGGCGAAAGCCAGCACAGCGAACGTGGCGGCGGCGCGCGACAATGTGGCGGCAGCGGAACAAGCTGTGCAACAGGCGCGCAGCCGCCTCGGGCAATCCGAAGCGAGCCGTCAGTCCGCCGAAACGGGCCCGCAGCAGGTGTCATCGACAAAAGCACGCGCGCGCGCCGCGATTGCCGACGTGCAGCAGAAACGCGCTGCCCTCGAGCAGGCGCAGTTGAATTTGCAGTACACGCAAATCGTGGCGCCCATCAGCGGCGAAGTGAACAAGACCGTCGTGGTTGGGATGAACGTTCAGCCCGGCCAGCAATTGCTCACCGTGGTTCCCCTGGAGGAAATCTGGATCACCGCTAATTTCAAAGAGACCCAGCTGAAGGACATGAGGGTCGGCCAGAGATCCGAGATTCACGTGGACTCGAGCGGACAAACCTTCAAGGGGCACGTGGACAGCATTGCCGGAGCCACCGGCCCGCTGTTCAGCTTGCTGCCCCCTGAAAACGCCACGGGGAACTACGTGAAAATCGTTCAGCGCATTCCCGTGAAAATCGTTCTCGATCCCGGAGAAAACAAGGATCACCAGCTTCGGCCTGGCATGAACGTCGTGCCCGACGTTTACATCCGATGAGCACCGCCGCAACCCTCACTGCCGATCAGGACATCTGGCGGCCGAAATTCAATCCCTGGCTGATCGCCGTGGTCGTGGCCATGGCTGCGTTCATGGAGGTCCTCGACACCAGCATCGCCAACGTGGCCCTGCCATACATGGCCGGAAATCTGGGGGCCAGCAACGACCAGAGCACGTGGGTGCTGACCTCTTATCTGGTCTCGAACGCCATTGTCCTGCCGATCAGCGGCTGGCTCGCCGGCGCCCTGGGACGCAAGCGATTCTTCACCATTTGCCTTTTCATGTTTACCGCCAGTTCTTTGCTGTGCGGGATCGCGCCGAGCCTGGGCCTCCTGCTTTTCTTCCGCGTGCTGCAAGGCGCCGGCGGCGGCGGCCTGCAGCCCATGGCGCAGGCCATTCTGGCGGACACGTTTCCGCCGCAACAGCGGGGCCTGGCCTTCGCTCTCTACGGCATCACGGCCGTCACCGCGCCGACAATTGGCCCAACTCTTGGGGGCTGGATCACCTTCAACTATTCCTGGCGGTGGATTTTTTTCATCAATCTGCCGGTGGGCCTGCTGACGTTATTCCTGGTCTATCAATTTGTCGAGGATCCGCCGTATCTGGCGCGCATCAAGGCGGCGGGCGTGAAGCTGGACTACATCGGAATTGCATTGCTCACGCTGGGTGTCGGCGCATTGCAGATCTTGCTCGACAAAGGCCAGGAGGACGATTGGTTCGGATCGCGATTCATCACGACGCTGATCGTCACCGCCACGGTTTGCCTGATCGCGCTGGTGATCTGGGAGTGGCGCCAAAAAGCGCCGATCGTCGACGTCCGCCTGTTTAAGAACTTCAATTTTGCCAGTGCCAACCTGATGATGTTCACCCTGGGCATCATGCTGTTCAGCAGCCTGGTGCTGATGCCGTTGTTCCTCCAGACTCTGGCGGGATACACGGCCCAGGTCGCAGGGCTTGCGATTTCCTTTGGAGGAGTGTGTCTGCTCATTGAAATGCCCATCATGGGCACGCTCACGACGAAACTTCAAGCACGGCACCTGATCGCATTCGGATGGTTGTGCCTGGCCCTGGCCATGTACTATTCCACCAAGCAAATCAACTTGACCATGAGCTTCAATACGGCCCTGTGGCTCCGTGTGGACCAGGTCTTTGGAATGGGCTTCCTGTTTGTGCCCATTACTCTGGCGGCCTACATCGGAATTCCGCCGGAGAAGAACAATGCGGTGTCCGGAATGGTGAATTTCATGCGCAATATCGGCAGCAGTGTGGGCACCTCGATTGTTACGACTCTCCTGGCGCGGCGCGCTCAATTTCATCAAGAGGTTCTCATCGGCCACATTCGCGCGGACAATCCCCGCCTGCAAAGGGCGATCGGAAATCTTTCGCAACACCTTGCCCAGTCGGGATTGGACAAGCACGGCGCGCAAGTCGCGGCCTACTCAAGAATCTATCAGTCCATCCAGGCGCAGTCAGGCGCTGCGGCCTATGTTGACACCTTCATGGTTCTTGCCGTAGGGTCTGGCATCATGTTCTTTCTGTCCTTCATTTTGAAGAAGAATGACCCCAGCGGCGGAGGCCGAGTCGTGGCCGAGTAAAGGAACGGGCGGTCGGCCCTGGGTGAGCGCAGATAGCCTTCCAAATACGGCGTTCTGGAGACGATATGATTAAAATCGTCACAATAGAACGGGAGTACGGATGCGGCGGCGGTGAAATCGCTCAGCGCCTTGCCGAGCATCTTGGCTGGAAACTCTGGGATCACCTGCTGACGGAAGAGATCGCGCGCTTGGCGAACTGCTCCCAGGCGGCCGTGGAGCAGCGCGAGGAGCGAACCGACCCGCTCTATTACCGGCTGTTCAAATCATTCCTGCGCGGCAGCTATGAAGGAAGCATCAACGCCCACAAGCTGAATCTGGTGGACAGCGAAAATATTTTGAAGATGACCGAGCGCGTCGTACAGCACGCCGCGAGTAAGGGAGACTCCGTTATCGTGGGAAGAGGGTCGCAGCTTTTTCTGAAGGATCGCGCGGACACCCTGCGCGTGTTTCTCTACGCTCCCCGGGAAAACAAAGTGCGCCGCCTTTTGTCACGCGGCAAAAGTGAGAGGGAAGCGCGAGAGCTTGTGGATACGGTGGATCGCGAACGAGCGGGCTTCATCGAAAAGTATTTTCACGTCGCGTGGCCCGACCGCGCCCTATACCACGTCATGATCAACACCGCGGCCGGCGACGAGACGGTTGTCCAATCGATCTTGGACTTCATGAAAGCCTTCGATTCAAAAAGCGGCATTTCAAAAACCAATACTCTGTAGAGGAAGCTGCCCTTTGCGATGTTCTGTGTGAAAATCCCTTTCTACTTCGATTTCGTCCATGCGCCGAGGATGACGCCCATCAGGCACAGTCCAACGAGCGGGTAAAATTCGTTGATCGCGAACAACTCCTTCGGCCGCATCTCATACATGTACGTCGTGCCGACAATCGGCCCGACAATGCCGATCCAAAGCAGCACACCGACCGCTGCGCCACGCCCCGCAGTGCCCGCATTTCTCCAGAGGCACAATTGCGCGAGCACGAATGCCATCAGCAAATCCAGCGCAAAGGAAATGACATACGGCAGCGCGGGATTCGCGGTCCGGCCCTGCCCCATCGTAATCCCTTCTAGCGCCATCCACCGGTGGCCAAACAGCGCGCCAAACCAGAGCGCACCCACCAGCCAGTACGCCACGGCGGAAACCACCACCGCCCCGTAATTCGTTTTCATGGGTATTCCTTATGCTATTGAGAGCTTCGGGCGCTAGCAGCAGGGGATGTCGGTTTTCCGGCAATCCCTGCTAGCTGCGCGAAGTCGATGGCGGGAGTCTGCTGAGTAAGCCCATGAATGTCAAGGGCATTACTCGGGGTACATCAACTAGCTTTGGCCGAATGAGTGCGCCTTGAGCCAAACATCAAGCAACCTGACGTTGGGCCCAGTCTTAGTAGTTACCGTTCCCGTTGCGGCCGACCTCGCCCCACGCCCCTCGTGTCACCAGGACTTGCGGCGGGGTCGCAGGGATTGCAGCTGCCCCAGGTGTCGGCACGGCTGTGGGGAACCAGGGCGGCCCAAAGTTATTCTTGAAGCGCGTGTCAAAGTACGTGTTCCCCGAGCCGATGCTGACGGAATGGGCGTGGTCCTCGGCTCTTCCGCCCACGATCGTCCAATTCCCAATGCTGCCGCCAGGGGTTGCAAACCCAGCGTTCCCGCTTGAGCCGCCAATCGCAGCAAGGCTCCCGTCCACGGTAAGGTTACCCTTCGGATCCGGATAAAGATTGATATTCTGGTTCGTATAGACGCCGAAAACTCCGGCGTTTGTCCCGGAAACCGGCGCGTCGGATGGGACGGTCACCGGTAAATGCGCGTAGGTGATGTCGCCCGTAATGCTTACGGCCCCGGAAGACGCGATGGTTACGCCGGTGTTGTCCTGAATTGCCGGAACGGGGGCGCCACTGGACCAATTTCCTGACAGGCCCGTGATCGAGCCGTTCACGTAAACGAGCGTGGGGTTGACAACGGCTCCCGAAGGGTTGGTTTCGGTAATGGGATTGCCCGTGTTCGGGTCGAGCTGTGCGGGGACACCCGTGAGGCTCAAGGTCGTGCCGCCTTGCTTCACGGTTGTGGTGGAATTCACGTTATCAACAATAATTGTTGTCGTAACGCCGCTTTGCGTGATCTGGTAGGTTTGCGTCAGATTTGCGGTGCCGTCGCCTCCAGCGGAGGCAATCAGCTTCATGGACGCGCTGCCCTGGACAAAGAACCCGCCCGCGGGGTTGGTACCGGTGGAGGTAGCGTTAGGGCTGCCAAGACAATAAGCAGACGCGCAAGGCGCCCCGCTGTAATACGGAATGTAGACGCCGTTCGGCACGCCACCGCTGGAAGGATACCCAGTGCCATCAATTAATTTCAACTCCGAACTCATTTCCGCTTGGGTCGGCGCGGGAGTGGTGGTGGGACACGGGCTCACCGTGCAAGGAGCCGCGCCCTTGCCGTCGAGCACCGCCTGAACCTGGCTCCAACTGTCCGTCGGAGGCGTTACCGCTGGCTGACCTAGCTTGAGGCCGCCGGCAGGAAAACTCGGCACCTTGAATCCACCTGGTGGGGTTGCGGAGTTCGTGCAATTGCCGTTGCTAATCCAGCTCGCTTGTGCATTTTGCTGCCCAATAGAACCGGTGAACGTATAACCAGGGTTGGAGAAATTTCCGAAATTCCACTGACCGTCCGTAAAGAATGGCCCCGTCATTGTCCCTGGCACCAGCGGACCCTGACAAGCCGTGAAACTGGTTATGAAGGCCCCATAATCAGAGAAGAGTGGCGGGCCGCCCGCGCCGGGGGCGCCCGGGGCGCTGGAATATGTGAGTGTGCCGGATTCCGTAACTTCTTCGCCTTCTGTGCCGGCCGATTCCCCTCTGACCGTGACTGTGTACGGGTACTGGTAGGTCCAGAGCAGGTCGGCAGGATTCGTGGGGTCAGCGGGATTCGGCACCGAGGTCACGGTAGCCGCTCCCAACACAGGAGTGCCGCCCGGATTGGCGGCCACGATAAATTTGCCACGCCACGAATTCGCATCGCCGAATGTGTAGAAACTGTTTTGGTAGGGCGTGAACGCGTTGGTAACGGCCGCAGGGACAGCCCCGCTCGCAAACGGCGGATTAGCGGCGCCGTTCCCGGCAGTGAGGAGCGCATTCTTCATGGACTCCACAACGACGTTGACGCCGGAGTCGGAGGCATAGAAAGATCCCCGATAGTTCCGGTAGAAGCCATTGATCATGGTGTCGGAGGACACCAGCAGGACAATGGCCACGCTCGCCGCGCTAAGGAGCAGGAGCAGGATCAGCGTGATGATCAGCGCTATCCCGCGAGTGCCCGCTCTGCGCTGGCCTGATAGGCCGGAAATATTCCGGGGGCGGATGGTGGAAGATTTGCTAGAACGTGATTTCATGGTTTCTCCTCAAGCCAAACCAATTCAGTTAGTGGAGTCGACGTTGCTCAAGTTTCGTAGATCCACGACTGCCGATGCCTGCTGAACGAGATAAGGGCCGTTATCGAAGCCGTTCAAGAATTCAGAGTGCACCGTTTTGTCGGTATTTGGCGTCGTCCGCCCGATCAAGGAAACTCGCACCGCGCGGACTAGCGTGAAGTCGTACGGGTCATATGCGGCCGGCGGATTCGCCGTGCAGTCCACTCCCGCGATTGCGTCGGTGCAATACGTGGTGCCTTTGTAATTGTAGTTTGCAATATCCGTGCCGGTCGCTCCCACGGGCCGCCCATTCCATAGATCAGCGCCGACCTTGAATCCGATGACCTGATCGGTCACGACCTGCGCATTTGCGGTGGTGCAAGCCGTTCCGGGGCAGCGCATCAATTGCGGGTCGTTGGCATTGCTGGGATTGACCATGACAGCGTACGTCACCGCATTCGAGCCGGTTCCGAGGTTGACAGCATACGAAGAGGGGCTCGGGAAATTGTCGGCTAACGAATCGGTAAAATAGGTTCCTCCGCCCGCCTGGTAGATGATTCCGAGGGGATCGCTACTCTGCGCCCCCGTCGCGTTCACTTGAAGGTTGATCACGCCTCCAACCACTGTTGCGTCGGCGGTAAGTTTGACCACGTTCATACAGTAGTGGATTGCGACACCGCTAACGTCACAGGCGGCCGCAGTTGCGGGCTGGAGGAACAGGATTTCGTCCCCGCTCTTGAAACAGGCAAGGTCAGCCGTGTTGTTCCCCGCGTTGATCGCGTCGTTCGCGCTTACAGTGGTGGCTGCACTAAGGTCTGCCGAGGCGCTGAGGGCAAGAGGTTGTGCTTGGGTCAGTCCCACTGGCCCCGCTGAACACGGCTTAACAAGACTGTTATTCGGACTGAGAATTGTAAGAGAATCGTAGCAGGCGCTTGCAATGGGATAAGCCCACGTTGTGGTATTGGGCGCGCAATTGGCAGCGACGCCGTTGACATTGTTGTTGACGATGACGCTCAAGTAGAACGGTGAAGCGTTGGGGACGCCGGAGAGCAAATTTCCTCCACCCCCGGCCATATCCATTTCTACTTGAGACATCGCATTGCGCAATCCGATGTTTACTCCCGAAAGCGTCTGCTGTTGAGCAGCGACGCTCGCTTGCTGGCCGAAAAGGGAGAACGATGCGCCTGCCACCAGGACAAATACCGCCATGGCGATCATCAATTCCACCAGCGAAAAGCCCCTTTTTGTATGCAAGGACCTACGAAGCGATTCTGAGTTTGAGGAAATGCCGGTTTTCATGTTTTTCATGGGCGCACCATGCTCATCTGGAAAGAAATTGGCGGTTGGACGGTCTGGTCGTTCAGGGTGACCACTACCGTGATTCGCCGCGGTCCCGTTGCGGCTGTCCCGACCGTAGTATTCGTGCCTCCCGCGGAAGTCACTATCACGGGCGCTGTAATCAGCCACCGCCGCGTAAAAGTGGACCCCCCTGCCGGATTCGCCACGCCGCAGTTGGCTGGCGTGTCTACACATCCTGTGTTGGTTTGCACGATCGTGGTGGTTACGGGGTTTCCGCTCACAATTTGGGTTTGAGTTTCGTAGTTGGCGCCGGACGACTCGCTCATGGTCACCTGGTCGCAATAGTCATCCCCGGCCACGCATGTGGAGGGTCCGGTGAGAGCCCCTCCAGCGGCCACGTTGGGATCGGTGGAGGGCCATTTGCTCAGCGTATCCAGTTTCTCCGACGCCAATGTATTGGCCATGTTTATGAATTTTGAGTTGGTACCCGTTTTCATGCTGCTGGCGATCAGGGCGCCAACACTGAGCAGGCCGACGGAAAGGATCGCAATAGATACAAGGACCTCGATCAGCGTAAAGCCGCGCAAGCGCGCACGATTCATGTTATTGGACCCGCGTTGTTGAGACATATCCCACACTCGATACATTGATGTTTACCTGCCTTCCGTTGTTCGTGGCTGACAGCGCCGGTGGTGCTGTTAAGGGACTGGTGGGGCAAGTTCCTCCTGCGCCGTATACGGTCCCGTTGGGGCACAGCGTATAGGTGTAGGTTGCGGCTGTTCCGTTATTGATGAGAATCGCTGTGCTCGGCAACGGCACGGCGGTATTGGCCGTGCCTTCGGTGACGTTTGAGATCACGTATGTGTTAGCTGGAGCGGTAATTACTAATATATAGACTTGAGCGTTCGCGATGGCTGCGTAACGCGTCTGCGAAACGGCGCCCGATATGGCGCTCACTGTGGAATTCAATTGCATCCCCTGCATTGCGCTTTGAAAGCGCGGGATGGCCATTGCCGCGAGAATTCCGCTAACCAGCACGACGATCAAAAGCTCCACGATTGAGAATCCCCGGAGATCTTTTCGAGGGACTCGAGTGACTTCCGCCTTGATATCTCCGTATTCCCGGCCTTGCTTGATTTCAGACATCATTTGCTCTTTTCACCCTCCTAGAAGGTTCTGGGGAGGATGCACTCTTAGTAGAGCAACTCCCCCGCCAAGTTTTGAATTCACCGTAAATATCTGATTATTTGGTACTTAACTTCATCCATCGTCTTCTAGGAACACCGTCCGATAGGGCGAATGAGTAGAAACTGTACAAATCGAGTGCAGCCTTCTCAACGCCTATCACCCACCGGCGCGCCGGGTCCACCCCAATGTTCTAGATGATCGGCAGGCTCCTGCATTTTCTTTAGCTTCAACTGGATACGAATGCTGGAACATCCTGTCCAGCCCGCCTGCCACATTTTAGGTATCGCAACGCATTTGAAAACGATTTGGCTGGCCTTGCTCGTCGCCTTCGAACTAACCATGCAATTGCCCAACGTTGGTTTCTTCTATCCATGACCCTGGATTGAGGTGCTCTGCACTACAGTTTTCTGTTACTTAGGCCGATGAAAATGAGATGGAAGTGCTTTGGGCAGCTTACTTGGGGGAGGTATTCAAATATGGTTCAATCATGGGAGTGCGAAGATCAGCCTAAAGGGTTCACACTGATTGAAGTCTTGGTATCTATTGCGATCCTTTCCATTGGCCTGCTCACCGTCGCCGCCCTGATCGCCAGCACCATGAATATGGGCACCAATGCACGATACATGAACATGGCCAACACGTTGTCGTCGGAGAAACTGGATACCCTGAGCAAATGGCCATCCAGCGATCCCAACGTGGCGGCCGGCGGCTCTCTCACCGGCCCTACCACATGTGTGGCTGGGGATGACTACTGCGACCAGGTGACTATGAGCGAGTCGTCCGGCGCCAACTGCGAAACTCAAACGCAAATTGTAAACGGAAATCCCGTAACCACCACGATCGTGCAAACCAACACAGGATGTGTAGACACGCCGGCCAACTGCGGCGTGGCAAATCCGACAGGGGGGGCCACCTTTACGCGGAGGTGGCTGATTACATCGCCCGTGACGGTGACTTCCGCGGGAGGCACGAATACAACGGTCGGGACTGCCGCTACCGGACCGAGGCGAATCACCGTCTTCGTGGTCTTAAACAATCAGCAAATACAACCACCTGTGACTTTTCAGCTCAGCATGGTCCGCCCATGAGTTTGTCCCAGAGGAACCACATTTCTAGCAACGCCCTTCACAGCATGCGCAAGGTCACGGTCCTGGCGGCATCCGGGCAGAAAAAGGCGCTGCAGGTGCCGGCTCCGCGCACGCAAATTGCGCCGGCCATCCGGGATCGGTCGCCGGGTTCCGGCACAGCGATGTCGAATTGTAAATAACGTTCCCCAGGACGACCGGACCGTCCAACGGTTCCGCATAAATCTGGTAACTCTGCGAAGCCCCCACCGTCAATCGTTGCAGGGAAAATGTGCCGTCGAATTGCACGGGGCCGGGGTCGCTGCAACTCCAGCCGGCCATCACTGCGGCAGTCACTGCGCCCGTTGCATTATCTAAGCCAACGACCTGCGCTGGGAAAATGCCGGTCACTCCTGCGGGAGAAATAGGGAGGGCGAGTGGATTCGCGGGCAATACACGGCCGCTGATCGTGCCGATGTGCACGGAGTCGATAGGGTCCGGGTAAAGAACCCGCAGTCCGGTGCGATCGTCGTCTGAAAGCGGCGCGTCAGGGGTCTGCGCCGTGGGCCTCGTGCCGGTAATCTGGCCCGGCGGAGGAGCAAAGGGAAACATCATGGCGCTCCAGCTGCCCGAATGATTGAAGCCGAAGGAATGGCCGAGCTCGTGAGTCAAAATGGATTCGAGGTCATAGGCATTCGGGTTCGTGGGGAGCGCAGCAGGAGTAGCAAACGTAGTGCTCGCGTTGCCGGGCAACAGCAGAACATCCGCATCGAGGATCTCGCCGACGAATGTGGAAGGTGGCGTGGTTGCCGAGAGTTGTTCACCTATCCTGTCCGCGGAAACGACGCGCGTGAACGCCAGAACGCCAAGGGCGAACCCCGGATCATTCTGATTGAAGCAAATGGTATTCAATCCGTCGGAGGACGAGCAGGCCGCTGCCGTGGATGTTTGCTGCAGCGTGCCGAGCGTTGACGGTGTGAGCAAAGTGCCGGAAACGCTGGTCCACGCCGACAGCGACGCTTGAATGGCCGCTCCGATTTCGTTCAGGCGTCCCGGCGCGGTCTGGATAGAGGTAAGAATCGTCGTGGGGCTCGTTCCGAGGGATGTGCTCCACTGCCGGTTAATTGAGCCCAGAGTGGAAACGTCGAAGCGCGTAAGTTGCGGGCAGGAAGTTCCTCCCGATACCGAGGCGGCTTGCCGCATGTCCGCCACAGTCGTTCCCAGGTCGTAGGCCCCGGCGCAGGCGGCGGTGATTTGCAAAAGGAAGATACCGGCAACGGCAATGGATACGGTGCGGCGAAGCAGACGGCTGTGATCTGCGTTCATCTGGTTTTCTCCTCGTGGCGCGCCGCCGCGGCGGCGATGCGCGCACGAAACTCCCGCATCGGCATGCGCCGGATGCCCTCGGTGTGAAACGTCCGCGCCGCCGCGTCGAAGACGGCGAAGGCACTGGAATCCTGCGTCACGGTTTCGCCGCCGGTTCGCGGATCGCGCAAAATCCGGAAACTTCCCTGAACCCAGCCCGCCACGGTGAACCATCCCGCTGCGGACCGCTGCAAAAACACGACGGCCTCCCTTCCAGGATTGAACTTCGGCGTGCCGTCCACCGTGGCAGTCAAATGGCCGGCGCGGCCGCCCGGCAGATGAACTTCAATCTCGCCGGGCAATTGGCCCTTCAAAGTCTCCACAACGTCGAAAACCGTCACCGTCCAGATCGATCCGCTCTCCCAGCGCGATTCGGCGCGCGCGAATCGCACCCGCGCCACGGCATCCGATCCCGCGGCCAGCTGATCGAGACTGAGCCGCGCGAGCGTGGTGGCGCGGACGACCGGCAAGAACAGCAGCGCAGGCGCAAGAAAAAGCAAGCTTCTGAAACAGTTTCTCATCAACGCACCTCGATGGCGCCGGTTCCGGCGGCCATATCACTTTCCGGATTTTCAACGAAAAGGGTTCGTGGGCCAGCGATCGCCGCAGCGGGTACTTGCAGCGTCAAGCGCAGGATCCCCAGGCCCAACGCTTGGCGGTTGAGGACCGTAATGTCCGACGTCGGCGGACCGCTGATCGTGTAGGTGAACGACGGATCGAGCCCGCTATCCGAGAATACGCAAAGGTCTGCCGTTCCCGTTCCCGCGGCTGGGCGCTGTACGATGACCGGACTCCCGCCAAGAACGCAGGACGACGTGGCCACGGAGTAAGCCCCGATGGCGGCGACATTCAGGCTGGGGCTTCCCGAGCTCGATCCGCCGTTCGTGCTGAGTTCCACGACGACGATGTCATTTCCTGCGCTCGTGGGCGCGCTGGGCGTCAGTGGGATCGTCGCCGTTCCTGAGCCCGGCGCCAGCACGACGAATGTCAACGAATTGGAGAGCGTTGAGGCGGGGTTCTGAATTTGCACCGTCAAGTTCGCTGCGGATTGCAGATCGGCTGCGGCGAGCGAGACGCTGCACTGGGTGCTCGAGGCGCAGAATGTGGTTCGCGGAGCGCCGCCCAGCAGGATCGTGGAAGCGGGTCCCGGAGAGGACGGAGAAAAATTGATTCCATTCGCCAGCAGGGTGAAGCCACCGGCCGAACCTGCGTACGCGCTGGTCGGAAAGATAGAAAAAATTCCTGGTCCGCCGACAATCGTGACCGTCGCCGTTCCAGACTGGTTTGCGTCGGCAATACTCGTCGCGACAATCGTAATCAGGGCGGGAGAGGGCAGCGCCGAAGGCGCCGTGTATAGCCCCGTGGAATCGATGGACCCGCAAGGGCCCGCGAGTCCGCAACCTGCTCCCGTAATCGACCATGCGACCTGCGGATTTTCTGTGCCCGTTACGCCCGCGGTAAATTGCAGCTTTCCGGTGATCCCCACCGATGCGCTTCCCGGCTGAACCGTGACTCCAATGTGAGTCAGAATCGTGACGCTGGCCGAAGCACTCTGGGTCCCGTCTGCCTGGCTTGTTGCCGTCACGGTGACCGGATTGGGCGAGGGCAATCCAGTGGGAGCAACATAGTCGACGCTCCCGCTACTGTTTATAGAAACCTGTTGGCAGGGATTTGACGCCGTCGCGCAAACTTGGCCGGTCGCTGAATTTCCGCCCGGGATTCCGTTCACCAGCCACGTCACCGTTTGATTGGCAGTATTGTTGACCTGCACGGAGAAAGTCTGGCGCTGGTTGACGGCGAGCGTCGCGCTCGAAGGCGTGAGAGCCACGTTGATGGCGGTCGTGAAGGTGATAGTGGCGCTCGCGGACACGCTCGGATTGGTATTGCTGGTGGCATGCACGGTCACCGCTCCGCCCGCCGGCAGAATGTGCGGGGCGGTGTAAACAGCGGTGCTAGGGCCTGACGGCGAATTGAGGATCAGGCCGACGCCCGCGTTGCCGCCAACAAATCCGTTGACGTCCCACGTTACGTTTGCGTTCGGCACCCCCGTCACGGTGGCTTGAAATGACTGGGAGGCGCCGAGCGGCACCGCCGCCGCGGAGGGCGAAATGGAAACGCCGATTACCGGAAGAATGGAAACGGAGACGGAGGTCGCCTTCGACGGATCGGCTTGTGGCGTGGCTATAACCTGCACGGTTGCCGGGGACGGCGCAAGTGAGGGCGCTGTATAGATGCCTGTCGAGGAAATCGTCCCGCAGGCCGCGCCCGCGCAGCCCGTCCCTGCAACGCTCCAGGAAATCACGCGGCTGGGGTTCGAGTTGGTGGCCGGAGTAAGCGTCGCCGTGAAATTGGCCGCGCTGCCAGCGCTGACGGAAGACGGCCCGGTCACGGCGAGTGAAAACAAACTCGTGATCGTGATTGTCCCGCTGCCGCTCTTGGACGGATCCGCAACACTGATGGCCGTCAGAGAAACACTCGGCGCCGCGACAAGAACTTGGGGCGCTGTATACGCCCCAGAAGAATCCACGCTTCCACACGCGGCTCCCGGGCATCCGCTCCCCGAAATGACCCAGTTGACGGCCCGGTCGGGATTGCCGGCGGAGTTCACCGCGGCCGTGAAAGGCCGCGTGGAGCCCAGTTCAACTTGCATGGTCTGAGGAATGACGGAAACGGAAATGCCGCTTGCGAGCGTGACGAGCGCCGTCGAATTCTTGGAGCTGTCCGCCGCGCTCGTAGCCTGCACGGTTACCATCGCGGGCACGGGAAGCATTGCCGGAGCAAAATAGATGCCCCCCGCGTCGATCGTTCCAACCGTCGAGTTCCCGCCGGGAATCCCGTCCACACTCCAGCTCACGGAAGTGTTTGCCGAATTGGAGACCGACGCCGTGAACGTTTGCGGGTCGCCCAGCAGGACGGACGCGCTGGATGGCGCGACCGCCACGGTAATATTCGAGGGAGGGAGCTGTGGCGGGCCGGATCCTGCCAGGCCGCCACAGCCCAGGAATGACGCAACGAGAAGCAACGCGGGACACCAGTGAAACGAGGTGCGAGCGAGATAGCAGCGTCCGCGAGGTTTCGTGCTTCGTTCCATTGCAGCGGCATTTGCACGCTGTGTGCCAGCATGGTGCATCCCGGAAATTGAACTCGTCGCGCATCTTCTTCCTCGCGTTTGGAGTGCGCGAGAATTTGCGCAAAGCTCGCGCCATCAGTGTGTTGGCGCTGTTCGATCTCCTGGATGCAAAGACCCGATGGGTTATCCGCAGGGCAGAGGTCATTCCGGGCAGGTGCTGACATCGCGCCGAATTGGGAAAAATAATCGGGAAGCGTGATTCAATTTGGAGCAGGATTCATTTTCATTGCGTTCTGATTTGGCCCGCCCGCAAAGGACGATCCCGGGTTGACAGGGGTCTCCTTGACTTGAATAATCCTTGCATGCCTCGTCCTGAAGCCGCGCACCGGGTGAAGAGCTATTCCGCGGCGACCGGCTACGTGTACCAATACTATTTTTACGAAGTGGAGAAATCCAAACGCGGCGCCGCCGAGGGGATCGAATACGTGTACATGGTTTCTGTCGACCGCAAGCACGTTTTTCCGGTGCGGATTTTTGTGGTGAAGGACGCCCTGGAAAAATGGGCGGCGCGCACCGGCCGCGAATTTACCGGGACGGAAGAATACGCAGTCGCCAAGATGCGCCTGTTTCAGACGTTCGACGAAGTAGAAGAACTCTCCGCGAAGACTCCAGACCTCCGGGTCGACGAGTCGAATCTCGACGCGCTTTTATCCCAACTGGATCTTTGAGCTTTCCGGCCGGCTGGAATCTTATTTTTGGAATACTTCCGCGAGCGCGCCCGCGAGACTGGGTTGCAGGAACCGATATCCGGAATCCGTAAGCTTGGATGGCAATACCTTTTGGCTGACGAGTAGCAGCGCGTCCGCCATTTCCCCAAGCGCCAGCCGCAGCGCGAATGCCGGCGCGGGAAACAGCGCAGGCCGGTGCAACGTCTTCGCGAGCACGCCCGTGAATTCGCTGTTCCGAACCGGATTGGGAGCAACCGTATTGACTGGTCCGCTGAGGCCAGAAGTCGCCAGCGCGAATTGAATGATGCGCACCGTTTCCCCGAGGGTCAGCCAGGACATCCACTGCCGGCCATCGCCCAGCCGCCCGCCCGCACCCAGCTTGAAGGGCAAGGCCATTCGGGGCAGCGCGCCTCCGTGCGCCGCCAGAACAATTCCGAACCGCAAGTTCACCACGCGCGCGCCGAACTCGGCCGCGCGCGCCGTTTCGGCTTCCCATTCTCGGCAGACCCCAGCCAGGAAATCCTTTCCCGGTGCGCTCGCCTCCGTCAGGGTTTCATCGCCGCGAGTGCCGTAGTAACCGATGGCCGATGCCGCCACAATCACGCGCGGCGGCCGCTGCAATTTAGCCAGTGCTCCGACCAGGTGCCGCGTCGCGTCGACCCGGCTCGTTCGCAGCAGTTCCTTGCGCGCTGCGTTCCATCGCCCCCCGGCAATGGATGCTCCCGCCAGTTGAACGAACGCGTCCGCGCCCTCGGCCTGAGACGCGTCGAATTGCCCAGCGACCGGGTCCCACGCCACAGCTTGCGCCTGAGTTCCGGCGGCGCTTCTCTGCACGGTTCCAGGCCGCACCAGCCGCCCAATTGTATGACCTTGCCCCTCCAGGGTTTCGACCAGCGCCGACCCCACAAATCCTGTCGAGCCCGAAACCAGAATGCGCATGTTCGAGGCCTCCCAGCTCCTTATCCCACGCTACGGCGCGCGTCCTGGCAAGGTCAAATGAATTTCGGAAATGTAAGCTTCGAATCATTCGCAGGCTTCAAAATGTTCGAATTGGCAGAATCGTAGCGCAGAAGGAACGAAAGGAAAAAGAATCGTTCAGCGTGGTTTCTTGCGCAGAACGAATTTGCATTTCTTGATTACGCGTTTCGCTTCACATCCTGAATGAAGGAGAGAATGTTGGAAATACATTCTTCAGGTTTGATGACTGCAACGTGATACCCATCGCTTGGAACCACGAGCAGGCGGGAATTCTGAATTTTCTGCTGATAGCGAAGGACGGTCTCCACGGATTGCAGCGCGCTGCGGTCGGAGGTGATCACCAGGGTCGGCGCGGCGATGCGCGGCAGGACACTCTCCATGTTAAGTGCCGCTTCCACTTTGGCCATACCGGATTTCGTTTCCGGCCTGGTCGAAGCCATCAGGGTGTTCCAATATTCGACCAGTTCTTTTGAAGCAGACGAGCCGAGTCTTCTTTGCTGCGCAGAAGAGGACGGGGCTGAGAACGGCAGTCCGGAGGCCACCCGGGTAACCGGCCCGCTGACGATCGTGAGCGTCCGTGTGCGCTTTGGATAGTCGGCCGCAAACTGCATCCCGATTGCGCCGCCGGTTTTGGCGCCGATAATGTGGGCGGAGTCCACGCCGAGTCGGTCGAGGAGCCGCGCCAGCGTGGTGGCCAGGCTTGGCATGGACCATTCGAAGTTCTGTGGAATGGCGGAATTTCCAAATCCTGGCAAGTCCGGCCGAATCAGCCTAAATTCCTGCGCCATTCGGGGGACCCATCCGAACCAGGAGACGCTTGATTCGTCGTTGCCGTGAATGAGCAGGGCCGTCTCGGGCTTCACCCACGGCGCGCCGAGCCAGTCGTCCCTGAAGAACAGCTCGATTCCCGATTCCGCGGGCGTGGCCGCCTGCGGAATGCCGGCGCCGCTTTCAAGCGCGCTGTGCGCGGGAACACCCACGGCGCCCAATTCCGTAGCCAGCGCCGAAATACCCAGGGCCCCCGCCGTTCCGCAACTCATGTGCAGCAAACCGCGCCTCGAAACTGTGGGCATTTTTGTTTCACCTCCTGCAGATTTTAGCTGGCAGAAATGTACGCTGATCTGTTTGCAAAATCCAGAGATGCCAGATGAGGATTCGCGCAGTGGAACTTTCCCGTGGGCGCGGATAGAATAATCGGATGCGTGTGCGCGTTCTCTTCTTTGGGCGGCTAAAAGACATCGTGGGCAAGGCCGAGGAGCAAGCAGAGGTTTCCGAAGGCGCGCGCGTTGAGGATTTGTACGAGCGCTACGGCAGGAGTTTCCCCGAGCTTGCCAAGTTTCGCGCTTCGGTCGTGGCGTCCGTGAATCAGGAATTCGCGGAGTGGCGCGCGCCGCTCGCTTCGGACGACGAAGTCGCTTTTCTCCCTCCTGTCAGCGGCGGCGCGAATCCAGCAGGGGCCACGGTCGAAGAAAACCTGTGCGCCCTGGTCCGCACAACAATCGACACACCGGAAATTGTGGCGCAACTCAAAGCGCCGCCCGATGGCGCGGTGGTTGTATTTGAGGGAATCGTACGCAACCATTCCGGCGGCCGCTCGACGCTGTACCTCGAATATGAGGCCTACGAGGCGATGGCCCTGGGAAAAATGCGCGAAATTGGCGCGGAAATGCGCGAGAAATTTCAGATCCGGCGCTACGCCATGATCCATCGCTTAGGCCGCCTGGAAATCGGCGAAACCTCCGTTCTAATCGTGGTTTGTTCGGCGCACCGTGGCGCCGCCTTCGACGCCTGCCGCTATGGCATTGACACCCTCAAACGCACCGTACCCATCTGGAAAAAGGAATTCTTCCGCGACGGCGCTGTCTGGGCCGAAGGTGAAATCCCGCCCCCTCGCGGTGAACGCTCGCTGTGAACCAACTGAGGAATCCTTTTCGCGGCTGCAGGAATCCTACTTCCGTGCCGAAACTGTTGGTCCCTAGCCACCCCATCGACATATCTTCAGCGAAAATGCCAGGCCACAAAGTCCAATTGCGCCACGCAAGGGCGCTCGGGTCTTGTTGCGTTCTCTTGGTTCTGTTTGTAACGGCGGCTGTGAACCCCGCAACGGCGCGCGAAGGAAATGACCAGGACCAGCGCGGGCGCATTCGTTCCGAGGTTACCCTGGTCAGCCTGCTGGCCAGTGTGCTGGACAAGGATGGCCGCCCCGCGCTCGGTCTCACCGTGGACCAGTTCGAGGTTTCCGAGGAAGGCGTCAAACAAAAGATTGAAGTTCTCGAACCCGAAACTCAGCAGCCACTGGACCTGGCCCTGATGATTGATTCCAGCCTGAGCGAAATCAAGGAGCTCGAGTTTGAAGAAGACGCGGCGTCCCGGTTCATTCAAAAACTTGTGCGGCCTGCGGACCGCCTGGCCGTGTACGAATTTGCCGACGTCGTGACCCAACTCGCCCCGTTTTCCTCAAATGTCCCGACCCTGCAAGCGGCACTGCGCCGCATCACTCCGGGCGACGGCACGGCCCTCTATGACGCGATATTCCTGGGCTCCCAGGCGCTGGCGAAAAATCCTGTTGGAAGGCGGCGCGTGATTGTGCTCGTCACCGACGCGGGCGAAACAACCAGCCGCGCCGACTTTGAGACTGCGCGCCGCGCCGCTCTTCGCGCCGATGCTCTGCTATACACCATCGTCGTGCGGGCGGTGAAGAACGAGGGTGGGCGCAACACCGCCGGCGAGCACGCTCTCGATACCATCGCGGACTCGACCGGCGGCGCGACCTATTTTCCGGATACCATTGCTCAGCTCGGCGACATGTTCGACCTCATCGACCGCGAACTCCGCACGCAGTACCGCATCGCCTACTATCCCGATCCCCATCCGCCCGCCGGCACGTTCCGTACGCTCGAAGTCCGCGTAAAGTGCGATTGCAAGGTGCGCAGCCGCAAGGCCTACTATTCGGGCGGAAGGCTGGATTGAGAAGCTCTGAGCCGTGGCTTGTGACTCGCAATTCGCGCGAATCCTTGTCAATCTCGTCTACTTAAGCTGCACGAATTCTGGCATGATTTGGAGTGAGGACCCGACCATCGCATGAATTCATTTCTGGATGTGGCCATCGAAACGGCGCGCGAGGCAGGAGCAATTCTTCTGCAAGAATTCGACCGCCCGGTCAAAATCAGCTACAAAGGGGAAGTCGACCTGGTGACGCAGGCCGACAAGCGGTCTGAGCAGGCCATCGTCTCCCGCCTGCGGGCGCATTTCCCCAAACACTCGATCGTGGCGGAGGAAGGAGGCGGGCGCGAAAGCGAATCGCCCTTCCGCTGGCACGTCGATCCTCTCGACGGGACAACCAATTTTGCGCACGGCTACCCGTGTTTCGCGGTTTCCCTGGGCCTCGAGGAGGCGGGCGAACCTATTGTCGGCGTAATTTTCCAGCCGGTGAGTGGAGAGCTTTTCACGGCCGTCAAGGGAGAAGGGGCCTACCTGGATCAGAAGAAAATCGAAGTGTCCCGGATCGAAACGCTATCGACGAGTCTACTGTGCACCGGATTCCCCAGTGTCAAGCGCTCCCAAAATCCGAACATCCACTATTACTGGGACTTCACATTGCGGTCCCACGGCGTTCGCCGAGATGGCTCGGCCGCAATGGACCTTGCGGCCGTGGCTTGCGGCCGTTTCGAAGGCTTCTGGGAATTCGGCCTCCATACCTGGGACGCCGCAGCGGGCATTTTGCTGGTGCGCGAAGCCGGCGGCAGGGTGAGTCAGTTCGATGGCCAGCCTTACAGACTCGGAGACCGGGAACTTCTGGCTTCGAACGGCCTGGTCCACGAGGAAATGAAAGAAGTCGCCGCCAGCATCGCCGAACGCGCGGCGACCAAGGCCCCGCTTCCCTAACTGGAAAACTACTGTCCGGTCGCCTTCCCTGCGCCTCACTGGTCATTTCCGTTTTGCACAACCCTATGTAATACGTTGCATTGACGCATGTTCCGGCCGGTGTTAGGCTCACGAGCGTTGCATACTTTTACTGAGGGATGATGGGCAATAGTCTTACATTTCCGGTTCCGGGAAATTTGCGGGCCGGAGACAAACTATCTCGCTGGCTCGGCCGATGGCGCCGGGGCGGGATCGAACAGTACTCGTCAGCGGTACCTGCTGAGCAGTCCGCGCGATGGCACCCCGGCGATCGGTTCACCGTAAACGATGAGCGCATTTGGCTGGACGCTCTGCCCAGCGCCTTCCACGGTTTGCGCGTGGTGCAAATTTCCGACATTCACCACGGCCTTTTTCTCCCCAAAGAATGGCTTTCCGAAGCCGTGCGCCAGGCCAATCGGCTTGAGCCGGACATCATTGCGCTCACGGGAGACTTCGTCACATATTCAAAACGCAACATCGGTCCCGCCGCGGAACTCCTCGGGCGTCTTCGGGCGCGATATGGCGTGTACGCCGTGCTGGGCAATCACGACTTCCGCGTGGATGCCACGGCCATCACGGACGCGTTGCGCCGCGAGCACATCGATGTCCTGCGCAATCGCCACGTCGCGCTGTGGTTCGGCGGCGAGTCCGTCTACCTCGCTGGGGTCGACGATTACGGGTATGGCGCGGATCTGCGACGGGCCATGCGCGGTGTTCCGCGCGACGCTGCCACGGTCTTGCTGGCGCACAATCCGAGGGTGATCCATTTGGCCTCTCGTCACAGCGTAAGCCTGGTTCTTTCCGGGCACACCCATGGCGGACAGGTGAACTTGCCCCTTCTTGGCACGGTGTACGGGCGCTCGCCGGAGCGCTTGCGCTACAAAATCGGCTGGGACCGCATGGCGGCCACTCAGATTTATGTAAGCCGCGGCATCGGCACCATCGTTCTGCCATGGAGACTCCGCTGCCCAGCGGAAATCACCCATCTGGAGCTGCTCCAAGGCGCCTCCTCGGTTCCCCGCTCGGTAGCAGCCGATTAATCCCTCAAGGCCATGCGCGCCGTTGACCTGATTCGCCGCAAACGGGACGCGGGCGAACTCACTCCCGAGGAAATCCACCAACTGATTGCCTCGTACACCCGGGGCGACGTTCCCGACTATCAAATGTCCGCCTGGCTGATGGCGGTCGTGCTGCGCGGAATGAGCCGGCCGGAAATTGCCGCGCTCACCCAGGTCATGCTCCACTCCGGCCGCGTTCTGGATTTTTCCGATCTCGCCGCACGCAAGGTGGACAAGCACTCGACAGGAGGCGTGGGCGACAAGACCTCTTTGGTCATCGCTCCCATCGTGGCGGCAGGTGGTCTGAAAGTTCCTATGATCAGCGGGCGGGGCCTTGGCCACAGCGGCGGCACGCTGGACAAATTGGAATCTATTCCCGGTTTTAATGTCAATCTCACGCTCGTCGAATTTCGGCATGTCCTCGAGACCTGCGGGTGCGCCCTGATCGGGCAGACGGCCGAAATCGCCCCTGCCGACAAGAAAATCTATGCACTGCGCGACGTGACCGGGACGGTCGAAAGCCCTGCATTGATTTGCGCCTCCATCATGAGCAAGAAACTGGCCGAAGGGATCGACGCCCTGGTGCTCGATGTGAAGACCGGCTCGGGCGCGTTCATGAAAAAAATCGAGGACGCCGAGAATCTGGCCGGGTTGCTGGTCGAAACAGGCAAGCGCATGGGTAAGAAAGTGGTCGCTCTCTTGACCGACATGAATCAGCCGCTCGGGCGCAAGGCTGGCAACGCCATGGAAGTCGCGGAGTCGATCGAAGTGCTCGCTGGCGGCGGGCCCGCGGACCTGCGCGAGCTTTGCCTGGAGCTTGCGGCATGGATGTTTTTTCTTGGCGAGCGCGTCAAGACGCTGGACGAAGGGAAGAAGCTCTCCTCGGACCTGATTGCTTCCGGCCAGGCGCGCGAAAAATTCCGTGAAATCGTGGGATTGCAGGGCGGGGACGTGGGAGTTGTGGACGATCCGCGCCGCCTGAGTCACGCGCGGCAGACCCTCGTCGTCGCCAGCCCTACGAGCGGATACATTTCGTCCATTCAGTGCGAACAGCTTGGCGTTGCCAGTGTTGTGCTGGGAGGCGGCCGGGAAAAGAAGGAAGACAAGATCGACCCTGCCGTGGGCCTCGAATTTCACAAGCGCATCGGAGACGCGGTCGCACTGGGCGAGCCGCTGTGCACGCTGCATTACAATTCCGAAGCCAGGTTGGCAGAGGCTCGGCGGCTCGCCGAGACGGCCTATCGCATCGAGGCCGAAAAGCCGAAATCCCTTCCTCCACTCATCTATCGCGTGATCGGAGCGTAGACCTGCGTTTCCAGGGACAAGATTTGGTTTGACTGAGTTGAAGCACGCCCGCGCTACCCCATCAGCAAAGTTTGTAAATCCTGCACATCAGAAGATTCACATCCCGGCTGGTTCACCGGCGTGCTAATGTGGCTGGAATTTCCCGGGCGCAACCGGGAGGCGAGGTGACATCGAATGGGCCGATTCACGGGCGTGCTGGGATTGCTCACGATGCTTGGGCTGGCCTATTTGTTCTCCACCAACCGGCGCGCGATCAAACTGAAACTGGTGATATGGGGATTGTCTTTGCAGATCGCCTTCGCATTTCTGGTGTTCTATTGGACCCTCGGTCAGATGCTTTTTTCCCGTGCCGGCGAAGCCGTGAACAAGCTGCTGGACTATGCGTTCGCGGGATCGGAATTTGTGTTTGGCGAGATTGGGAAACAGCATTCCTCGCTCGGATTTGTTTTCGCGTTTCAGGTTTTGCCGGCGATCATTTTCATCGCCTCGCTGTTCGCACTTCTGTACTACCTGGGCGTCATGCAGGTGGTGATTCGCGCGGCGGCTTGGGCGATGCAGCGGGTCATGGGCGCGAGCGGCGCCGAGTCGCTGAACGTCGCAGCCAGCATCTTCATGGGGCAGACCGAAGCCCCGCTGACCATCCGGCCGTTTCTGCCGGACCTGACGCAATCCGAGTTGATGACCATCATGACCAGCGGCATGGCGCACGTTTCCGGCGGGATCATGGTGGCCTATATCGCCTTCGGAGTGGAAGCGCGGCACTTGCTGACAGCGGTTATTATGACCGCGCCGGGAACGCTGCTCATCTCCAAAATGCTGGTTCCAGAGACGGAGCAACCGAAAACCATGGGAGTCGTGAATATGGAGCACGTCGAACACGACTCGAACTTTCTTGCGGCCATCGCGCGCGGGACGAGCGAAGGTCTGAGCATGGCTATCAATGTGGGGGCCATGCTCATCGCGTTCCTGGCGTTGATCGCGCTCGCCAACGGCATGCTCGGAGGAATTCACAGCTGGCTTGGCGGGCACCACATCTTGTGGTTCCCGGGGAGCTTGCAACAAATATTCGGCTGGGTGTTCGCGCCTGTCGCGTTCATTATCGGCGTGCCCTGGCACGATTGCGTGCAAATCGGAAATCTGCTGGGCGTGCGGATGGTGCTCAACGAATTGGTCGCGTTTTCCTACCTCGGTCCCATGAAAGGCGCGCTGGATCCGCGGTCGTTTACGATCGCGACGTTCGCGCTCTGCGGCTTTGCCAATTTTAGTTCCATAGGAATTCAAATCGGGGGGATCGGGGCGCTCGCGCCGAATCTGAAATCGCAGCTGGCGAAATTCGGCATCCGCGCCATGCTCGCTGGCACTATGGCGAATTTGATGTCCGCATCGATTGTAGGGATGTTTCTGAAATGAGTGCATCCCAAGCGTCCAAAACAAAACCGAGCCAGGAATTCCAGCGCGCGGAGGCCGCGGCGAAATTTATTCTGCGCAAAACGAAACTGCGCCCGCGGATCGGCCTGGTTCTCGGCAGCGGCCTGGGCGCATTCGCCAACGAAGTCGCCGGCGCGGTGCGCATCGACTATAAGGATATTCCGCATTTCCCGCATTCGACAGCGATCGGACACGCCGGGCGCATGGTCGTCGGCAAAGCCGCGGACGTGCCGGTGGCCATCATGCAGGGCCGCGTGCACTTCTACGAAGGCTATTCGCAGAGCGAAGTGATCTTCCCAATGCGCGTGATGGCGCGCATGGGAATCCGCGCCGTGTTGATCACCAATGCCGCCGGGGGGATCAATCGCGATTTCAAGCAGGGGCGACTGGTCGTTCTGCGCGATCACATTAACCTGCAGGGCACGAATCCCCTGATCGGCGCGAATGACGAGCGTTTCGGCACGCGCTTCCCTGATATGACGGAAGTGTACTGGAAGCCGTACCGGGCGGCGGCGTTGCAGGAGGCGCATCGCCTGGGTATCGAAATCGCCGAAGGCGTGTACGCTGGGCTCACCGGGCCAAGCTACGAAACGCCGGCCGAAATTCGCTACCTGCGCACGATTGGCGCGGACCTGGTCGGAATGTCCACCGTGCCGGAAGTAATTGCCGCCGCACACCTGGGAATTCGCGTCCTGGGAATTTCCTGCGTAACGAATATGGCGGCCGGAATTCTCGATCAGCCCATCACCACTGAGGAAGTCATCGAAACCGGGGAGCGCGTGAAGGCCGATTTTGTGGCCTTGTTGCGCGCCGCGATTCCACGCATGAATCAGGACCTGCCATGAGCGACGGCGACGCTCGCTACGAGTCGCTGATCGCCGCGGCGCGAACCGCGCGCGAGCACGCCCATGCGCCCTATTCCAATTTTCGCGTGGGCGCCGCCGTCCGCGCGAAATCTGGAAGAATTTTCTCCGGCTGCAACGTGGAAAACGCCACGTATGGTTTGACACTGTGCGCCGAGCGGGTGGCCATCTTCAAGGCGGTTTCCGAAGGCGAACGCGGGTTCGATGCCGTCGCCGTTGTCGCGGATACGGACTCCCTCACGCCTCCGTGCGGGGCCTGCCGCCAGATTCTGTGGGAATTCTGCGGCGACGCGGAAGTAGTCCTCGCCAACCTGCGCGGCAAAGTTGAACGGTACAGAATGTCCGCCCTCTTACCCAAACCCTTCGATCACTCGTTCTTGTGATTCGTGACTGGTGCTGATTTAATCTCAGATTTGAAATTTCAAATTGGAAATACCTCAGTCGCGGTTTGCCTTCAGCGCGCGGATCCCTGAATGAAGATCGCCTTAGATTATCAATCGGTTTGATGAGGCCAAGAATCGAAATCCGAACAATGCCTCGGCGATTCACGAGGCTCTCCACGAATCACGGATGACAAATCACGATTCACTTAGTTCTGCGAGCCGCTGCGCTCCAGAGCGCGCTGGCGCATCAGGCGCGTCGCGGCGGTCCGCAGCGTTTCGGAGATGTTCTTGTTGCCCGTCAGGAATTTGAGGTCCTGCGGCTTTACCAGCGGCAAAAAGTGGAGCGTAACTTCCAGCGGGGTTTTGGGGTTGAACATCAGCGCCTTGGTAATGGTGTAGTTCTTGCGGAACTTGCGGTTGTTGGCGATCAGGCGAAGGGTTTCGTCGGTCAAGCTGGCCATATTCGCGAAAGATTCCACTTCCTGCTCGGAAAGCTGCGGAGATTGCAGGACGGCGCGCTGCACGACCTTACAAGGATCGCGGATCAGCAGGAGACGCTCGTCGCGGCCACCCTTGAGCGCGCGTTGCACGCGCTCCACCACGCGCATGCGACCCAATTTTTGCAGCAGCGTTTCGCGTTTGGCCTTGTCCGGCTCGGCCGCTTCCGCGGCTTCCACAAATGCCTCGACGGGGTCGGCCTCAGCGCGCTGCAACTCTTGGAGCAGTGCGCGCTGTTCCGCGTTAATGATGGAGGAGGCGATGAGCTCGGATACTAGTGCGGGAGAAGTGCTCAACCGGTCGAGATCTTCGAATAGCTCCTGCACTCCATTGACTGAGAGATGGTGGATCACTGGCCGAAGAACTTCGATGGGGCATGTGGAATTCTGTGCCAGCGCGTCGGCCACGCCTGGTCTGCGCGAAAACTCTGCGGCGCAATAGGCGAACATTTCTGGCGCTGCGTTCGGCCGGGCGAGTGCGGCGATCACCGTTTTCAGCGGCTGGGTCTGCAGAACGCTGGCAGCCTTCTCGCGGACCGCGGAATCCTTATCGGCGGCGAGCACGCAAAGCGGCTCGATGCGTTCTTCCGGCGCGAGAGCGGCCGCTTCGCCGCAGATTGCCAGCTTTCGTTCTGCCGTCGCGCGGCCGGAACGAATTTCTTCCAGCAGGGGAGCGCTAATTTTCGCCTCCAGAAATTCCGTTGAGGGCATTTCGCGTGAGTGTGATCTTGCCTGCCTGGCCCGAGGCCCCAAAGGGAGCCAGCGGTTTGCCGTTCAGTTCCAATTGAAGCGCTCCCGCGTCCTGGGCGGTCACCTGGAAGTGGTCTGTTGCCGAATAGGAGCGGATTTCGCCGGCCTTGATTGTCCCGTCAAAGACCACCTCCTTGTCGGCCACCACCGTAACTTCGGTTTTCCTGCTCGCGTCAATCTCCAGTTCGAACGGCGGAGTCGCGGGTGAAATTGGTGCTGCGAGGGGTTTGGGAGTCTCGCGTATAGCCGGTGTCCCCGATATGGCATCGTCCTTTTTGGCACCCGGGATGAAATTGATTGGGGAAGCATGCACAGCGGCGGTCTCTTCTGGCGCGCTGTCGGATTCGAGAGAAGACGCGTCGGTCACAGCCACAGCTTGCGCCTTCCGCTTAGCGGCGCGCCAAGCGAGGAGGCGCCGAGTGCCGAACCAAGCTCCTGCCAACAGCGCTAGGAAAAGGACTGCGGCGACGATCCAAGCCAGCCAGTGTTGCTCCGGCGCGACCAGCGGAGGGCTGCCGGTCCAGACGGGAACGCTCGGACGGTCTCCGACAGCCGAAGCGTATTCCGCAACCGTATTTTCTTCATCCAGCCCGAGGTACCGGGCCACGGCTCGCACGAAGCCCCGGTTGAAAACTCCGCCCGGGAGCTGATCCCAGTCCTCATTTTCGATGGCCCGCAGGAAGCGTGTGGCAATGCGAGTGGCGGCGGAGATTTCGTCCAGAGTGACGCCCCGCATTTCCCGTTCGCGCTTCAGGCTCTCGCCAAACGTGCCCTTAGTCATTGGTTTTTCAATAATTCCGTGGTCCTTGCGAATATAGGCGGGCCGCGCAGGAGTGTCAATCGGCGGGGAACACGGCTAGAGTTCGATTTTCCAAATAGTTACGATCAACCCGTGCGGGGCGAAGCTAGTGGTGTCACATCCCGCGCGGGGACGCGGGGCCCGGGTCCGCATCGGATGTTGGGCGCGCACGGCCGTCTCCCCCAAGGCTCGTCACTTTCGAGAAACAATCCGCGAACTCGCCGTTGCACCGGTTGACAGGAGTTGACTATAATTTCTAGTGCCCCAACACCTTCCGTGGACCGGGGGTGACCCGCGACAGATTCTGGCACTAAGGCTTCCAGTGACCACGACTGAGAATTTTTCTGGCATCGACCGGCGGCGCAGCGGAACGGCTCGGGGAGAACAACGCGAGGCAGGCGAAATCGCGGTTTTCCACGAGCTTGGCAAGGCGCTTACTTCCTCCCTGCAACTCGATCAAGTCCTTCGCACCATCATGGAAAAAATCGACGAATTTTTGCGCCCGGACACCTGGTCGCTCCTGCTCGTCGATGACGCCAAGCAGGAGCTGTATTTCGAGCTGGCGGTCGGCAAGGGCGCGCAAGCGCTGAAGGACGTGCGCATCAAAATGGGGCAGGGAATCGCCGGCTGGGTTGCGCAGAATGACGAAGCCGTGATCGTGCCCGACGTGAGCAAGGACACCCGGTTTTTCTCCAAGATCGACGAAAAAACAAAAATGGAGACGCGCTCGATCGTGGCCGTGCCGGTGCGCTACCGCGACCATTGCCTGGGCGTCATCGAATTGATCAATTGCGTGGAACGGGAAGGCTTCATGGAGCGCGACCTGGCGCTGCTCGAGGCCCTGGCGGATTTTGCCGCGATCGCCCTCGAAAACGCGCGGCATGTAAAACGCATCCACGAACTCACCATCACCGACGATTGCACGAGCCTCTATAACGCGCGGCACATGGATTTCATTTTGGAGACTGAAATCTACCGCTCCCAGCGCTACGGCTACGAATTCTCAGTGGTGTTCATCGATCTGGACCACTTCAAGAACATCAATGACACGCACGGCCACCTGATCGGATCGAAGCTCCTCGCCGAAGTGGGGCAAATCGTGAAAACGGCCTGCCGCCGGATCGATTTCGCATTTCGCTATGGCGGCGATGAATTCGTGATCGTGCTGCCGCAGGCCTCCAAGGAAAACGCGTTCGTAGTGGCCCGGCGCCTGCATAAATTGATAGGCGAAACGAATTGGCTGATTAATGAAGGGCTGGACATCCACTTCACGGCCAGCATCGGCGTGGCCTCGTATCCGAGTGACGCCAAGTCCAAGGTGGAATTGCTGCATCTGGCCGACGAGGCTATGTACGCCATCAAGAATTCGACGCGCAATGGCGTGGCCGCGGCCAAAGTGGGCGTCCTTCCGGCCGAATAAAGCCCTCCAGTTGGCGATTTCCACAGAAACACAGAAGCCTTCCTCCCGCATTTTCTTGATTCACTACCACTGCCATGCTAGTCTCTGCGCTTCCGGTGACACAGGGGAGTTTGGCGTGGATGTCCCGGACCAGCCGAGACGAGGAGCGCATGTCCAACGAAGCATTGGGGATGATTGAGACCAAGGGCCTGGTCGCCTCGATCGAAGCCGCCGACGCCATGGTCAAGGCCGCCAACGTCATCCTCATCGGCAAAGAATATATCGGCTCGGGATACGTCACCGTAATGGTCCGCGGAGACGTTGGAGCGGTCAAGGCGGCGACGGACGCTGGAGCGGCTGCCGCGCGCCGCGTAGGAGAACTCGTTTCCGTGCATGTGATTCCGCGTCCCCACGAGCACGTCGAAAAGATTTTGCCCGGCGGCGGAAACCCGCCCGGAGTGAGAAAATAGAAGACGCGGATTCTGCGCCTTGGTCATCTTGGCGCAATCCAGAGGTACGCGGCATCACCGACGTTTGTAGGAGAAGGTAAAGCGTTTTGAGCCTGCGCGATCGCGACCTCATCTCCATTCAAGAAGCCCGCGAATTGGCGGCCCGGGCCGCTACTGCACAACAGAAATTCGCAACATTTTCCCAGGAACAAGTCGACGCCATCGTGGAAGCCTGCGCGAAATCGGCCGCGGACAACGCGGAGCCGCTGGCGCGCACGGCCGTGGAAGAAACCGGATTCGGCAACGTCCCCGATAAAATCGTGAAGAACACTCTCGCCGCGGTGCATGTGCCGCGCGCCATTCGCGGCTTGCGCACCGTCGGGATTTTGCGCGAAGACCGCGAAAAAGGCATCGTTGAAGTGGCCTCGCCCATCGGCGTTGTCGCCGCGGTGATTCCCTCCACCAATCCAACCTCGACGGCCATCTACAAAACTCTGATTTCCATCAAGGCGCAGAATGCGATTGTGCTGAGCCCGCATCCCTCGGCAATCAAGTGCATTTGCCAGGCGGCTACGCTGCTTGATCGCGCCGCGCTGACGGCGGCCGCGCCGGAGGGGCTGATCCAGTGCATGCAGCACACCACGCTCGAAGGTACGCGCGAACTGATGCGGCGGCCGGAAGTCGGCGTGATTCTGGCGACGGGCGGCACGGGCCTGGTGCGCGCCGCGTACGGCTCGGGCAAGCCGGCCTATGGCGTTGGCCCCGGCAATGTGCCTGCCTTCATCGAACGCACTGCCGACGTGCGCAAGGCGGTCGCGGATATCATCGCCGGGAAAACATTTGATTACGGAACGATCTGCTCTTCCGAACAAGCCATCGTCGCAGAGGAATCCGTGCGCGAGGGTGTGCTCGAGGAATGCCGCACGCAGGGCGCGTATTTTCTTTCCACAGAAGAAATGGAAAAAGTGGCGCGCCTCGTCTTCTTACCGGGATCGCACACGCCCAATACGAAAATTGTCGGCCGCGCCGCGACGGTAATCGCCGAAATGGCCGGCGTGAAGGTGCCACCCGCGACGCGCGTGCTGATCGCGCGCCTCGACCCGGAACAAGTCGGGCGCGAATTCCCACTTTCCGCCGAAAAGTTGTCGCCGATCCTCGCGTTTTATTCCGTCCCGAACCTTGCGGCGGGAATCGCGCTTTGCCGGCGCCTCTTGGAATTCGGCGGTCTCGGGCACACCTGTGCGATTCACTCGCAGAATCGCTCCGCGACCCTGGAATTCGGCGCGGCCATGCCCGCGTTCCGCGTTGTCGTGAACAGCGCGTCGGTGCACGGCTCGATCGGGTATTCGACGAACCTCTTTCCTGCAATGACGCTCGGCTGCGGCGCGCCCGGCGGGAACATCACTTCGGACAATATCGGCCCGCAGCACCTGATGAATGTGAAGCGCATTGCGTGGGAATCGCGCGGCGTCGAGCACCGCACCGTTCCAGCGGACCAGCGCATGGCCGGAGCCGCGAATTCGCCCGAGCCGCAAGCGGTCCAGGAGAAGACGAACGTGCCTCCGGCGCCGGTCTCTGCGCCTGTATTAGCGTCGAGTGTCCATGCGATTCCGCCGGAGGCTAAGCCCGTGGAAAAGAAACCGGCAAGCGCGCCCACTCCCTCAAGTTCCATCGGCGGCTTGGATCGCGCTGCGGTTGCGCGCATAGTCGAAAATGTGCTCACTGCGCAAGGAATCGCTCGCGGGAGCGCCCAGCCAAAGTCCGCGCCTGCTCCCGTTGCCTCGCCCTCGGCGGAAGAATTGGCCAGCCCGTCGTCGATCGCCGCTGAAATTGCGGATCGCTTTTTTGGTTCGTCTGCAAAGCAAAAGGCGGAGACCGCGGACGCTTCCTCCGTAGCCTCTTCCGTCACAACAAAAGTTGCGGAAGCACCTGTACCATCCGCACCGGCTCCCGACACCGGGAAAAGGCCCGAGCCTCCCGCGAAAACAGCGGTTGAAATTCAAGTCTTCGTCAGCGAAAACGATGTGCGCCGCGCGATGACGCGCAGCGAAAAAATCTTCATCGGGCGCAAAACTATCCTCACGCCTTCCGCGCGCGACCTGGGCCTGGAACACGAGGTATTTGTGGAAACCGAAGCTGGTTCGATCCGATAGCGGTGATTCCGCCGTTGCGCGGGCATTGTTCGCTCGCCTCCGAATTGGTGGTATCGTGCGGGTGGACATTCCCTCTGTAACGGAAAGAGGAAAAATGGAGATGCGGAAATATTCGATTGCTGCATTTGCGCTGGCAAGCGTTCTTCTACTTTCACAAAGAGTGGCGGCTCAGACGGCCGAAGTTCGCGTGGTGGCCTCGAACGGCATCAAAGCCGTGGTCGAAGATCTGCGTCCTCAAGCCGAACACTCGATCGGGCATCCAATCTCCATGGAATACCGGCCGACGGCTGCGCTGAAGCAGGAAATTGACTCGGGCCAACCTTTCGACGTCGTGATCGTCACGGCGGAAAGCATTGCGCAATTGAGCAAGGAAGGGAAGACGACGGGCGGAGAAGGAACTCCCATCAGCCGCGCCGGCGTGGGCATCGGCATCCGCAAGGGGGCGCCCCGGCCGGATATCAGCACTCCCGAAGCGCTCAAGCGTGCGCTGCTCGGAGCCAAGGCGATCGCCTACGGCCCGAGCGGCGCGAGTTTTCCTTACATCACGCGGATGCTGGAACCCTCGGAATCGCCGACACTATGAAAGCTAAGACTCTTTTCTTCGATACCTCCGACGGCACGAACGGCGCGGTGGCCGAAGGAAAAGCGGATTTCGGGATGACGCTGGTCAGTGAGATTCTGCCGGTAAAAGGCATCGAATTGCTCGGACCGTTTCCTGACGAATTTCAAGGGTACGTTCGCTTCTCCGCAGCCGTCAGCGCAAGCTCAAAAAATCCCGAAGCCGCGAACGCACTGATTAAATTTCTGGCGGGGCCGGACGCCCTGGCTTCCATCCAAGCCAGAGGCATGCAGGCTCACTAAAGAGCCGTTTTTCCCATGTAGCACAGACACTCTTGGCTGTGCGATTTTTGCGATCGCCGCCGACGTAGCCTTTGCGTGTGGCTTACAAAACCGCACAGCCATGAGTGGCTGTGCTACAAGATCACGACGCGCTGCGGCTCGCGTTTAGCGTGGTAGAATTCCCGCAAGACATATCGAACACCAAACGGGTTCCGATGATCGAAATTCATTTCTCGCGCATCCATGCGGCCAGCGCTTCACGATCTGGCATGCGAAGAGGGAGACGAACCATGAATCGATTTTGGAATGCTCTGGGCCTAGTGATTTTTTGCGTCGCGATCGCTTATGGTGCTGGGGACGCCACAATTTCAGGCGTCGTGAAGGACCCTTCCGGCGCCCCTTTTCGCGGCGCGTTCGTGCACGCCCAGAACGTGCAATCCAAGATTAGCGTGAATGTAATGTCCGACAATCAGGGCCGCTATCGCATTGAAAATTTGCCGCCGGGCGAATATCGAATCCGCGCTGCGGCTACCGGATATAAAGCCCCGCTTGCCAGTCGAGTAAAACTTACTGCGGGTGATTCTTCTTCCCTGGACTTCGCGCTGCAAGAGGGCCCCGTACGCTGGGTCGATCTTTCCCTGTACCAAGGAAACACTCTGCTGCCTGCCGGAAAAGGCAAAGACATTCTGACGAGTAACTGCTTCGCATGTCATGGATTTCAGACGCGCATGGCGGGAGTGGTGCGCGACCACGACGGTTGGACGCAAGCCGTAAATTTCATGCTCACCACGCGCCACGCGCGCCTCGGCAACCACATCAACGACGAAGATGCCGCAGTTCTCGCGACGTATCTGGATGACGCTTTCGGCGCCGAAGCGAAGCTGCCGAAGTCTGCCGCAGAAATGCCGGGGTACAAAGCGACGCTGCGCCCCGTCAGCGATGAAGGCCTGAAAATCAAGTACGTCGAATACGAAATGCCCGGCCCGAATCGCATGCCCTTCAGCGCTGCCCCGGACAAGGACGGCAAACTCTGGATTCCGGACATGGGCTCGGCAAACACCCTCGGATGGCTCGACCCCAACACGGGAAAGGTCCAGGAATTTATCGCGCCCAATTCATTTCCCGCGGGGATTCACTCGGCAATTCCCGCGCCGGATGGTTCGGTGTGGATCTCCGAACAGGCCGCGAACAAAGTCGGCCGCTGGGATCCGAAAACGAAACTCATCACGGAATACCAGGACACATACAAGCAGGGAATGGAAGGGCTCGAGGACGGCGGCTCGAAGCATACCGTGCGCGTCGACGCAAAAGGACGAGTATGGGGAACGGCGGTGTTCAACAATCTGACCGTATACGACCCTAAGAACAACGAGTTTTCGCATTTTCCGGATACCTTTTCGCCATACGGCGTTGAACTCGACAAGAGCGGGAATGTCTGGTTCGCGGAATTTTACCCCGAAGGAAAAATCGGCATGGTCGATGCGAATACGGGAAAGGTTACGCGATGGGCGCCGCCGTCCAAGGGCGGATGGCCCCGCCGCATCGAGATTGACGACGCCGGTATGGTCTGGTTCGCGGAATATCAGGGCGGTAAAATCGGCAGGTTCGATCCCAAGACGCAGACTTTCAAGGAATACGAATTGCCCGGGCCGCGAGCGACTCCCTATGCGCTAGGGATCGACCGCGATCACAACATCTGGTATTCCTCGGATGAGATGGACGTGATCGGCCGCCTCAATCCCAAAACCGGCAAAGTGACCGAATTCCCCTACGCGCATTCGGAAAACATGATGAAGGAGTTCTTCCTCGATGCGCAGGGCCGCATGTGGTATGGCTCCGCTCCGAACAACGAAGTGGGATATTTTGTGCCGTCGGATTTGAATTGAGGCGCGACAAATCCCTCAAGCGTTATCTATGGTTTTTCGTCCCTCTCATATTGTGCGCGGCCGGACCAGTTTTTTCGGGACCCGCCCCCGTGGACGCAAATTCATTCCGTACCAGCGCAAAATTTTCCGCGGACAGCGATGCGCTGTCCCTATCGACCGCCGTCGCGACGATCGAATCCCCGCGCGCCGCGCCCGCTTACTCCTGGTTGCGGATTTACTTCTACTCTTTTCCGGTGGCCGTCGACGATCTGGGCGCCGTCATGAAGGGCGACACAAGTTCGATGGATGCAAAGTCGAACAAAAAAGCCAGCAACCCTGCCGATTACAACACCTCGCGCGCGGTCATCCAGCTTTCCGTGGATAAGGATTTCAAAGTGTGGCAGGTGGACATTTCCATTCCCGGGCACACCTGCACCATCGCACCCTTTGAGCCTGATGTGAAAACGTTTTTGCAAGACTACCAGTTCGATGGCAAGAATTTGAAACTGAAAAGCAAAGACTCGTATGTCTGTGACATGAAGTTCATGGGAACTCCGAATCAAAAATATAGCTGGGACATCGACCTCAATACGACTGTATTCGAGAAGGTGAAATAAAGCTTCGCAGACAACTAACCCATCCTTGACTGAATATCAATGCGTGTTCTCGAGCCGCGATTTGAATTGATCTTGACGCCGTGGAACTCCCGCAGTGTATGATTTGCTTCAATAGAAATTCAAATCGGAGAGTTGAGATCCGGGAGGAGTTCGGAAATGCCAAAACACGGATTGGGGTTTGTGTTTGCCCTCGCCATGGTTTTGATCTATTCAACGGCGGCCTTCCCTCAAACTAAACCTTCCTCCGCACCGCAGGCTGCTCCGACGGCTTTCGATCCGCACGACTTGTCCGGCCTGTGGAGCCAGGACCATCCGCGGACGGCCCCGGTCGTGGAGCGCTACTGGAATTACGAATTCAGCAAGGAGCCGCCCCCCATGTCGCCCTGGGGGCAGGCGCAGTTCGATGCCGCCAAGTCCTCTTTCGGCCTGCACACCTATCCCCTCGCGGAAACCAACGATCCGCTTTACCACAGCTGCACTCCACCCGGGCTGCCGCGCGTCTATCTACATCCCTTTCCCATGGAAATTGTCCAGACGCCCAGTGAAGTTCTCATCCTTTTCGAATACGACTCTCTGCGGCATCCAATTTATGTCGACGGGCGCGGGCACGACGCGACGCTCGGCCCGCAGTGGATGGGCGACTCGATCGGGCATTGGGAAGGCGACACGCTGGTCGCCGACACCATGAATTTCAACGACAAGACCTGGATCGACCGCGTCGGACATCCGCACAGCGATGCGCTGCACCTGGTCGAGCGCTTCCGGCGGCCCGACCGCAATCATTTGACGATTGACATCAACATCGAGGACCCCAAGGCCTACACCAAGCCCTGGACCGCGCACCTGGATTTTGTGCTGAGGCCGACCTGGACCCTTGGAGAACAATTCTGCGAGGATGAGCACAGCTTTGAAGAATTCGACAAGAGCGGTGCCACGGCGCCGAAATAGTGCAGCCGATTTTTTTTCAAGTGCTTTGCTGATTTTTCACTCTTTGCCGAGGTTCTAAGAAGGCCGACTAAAGTGTTGACACCCTTTCGCTCTGAATGGGATATTTTAAGAAGTTGGTCCTTGACCCGCAGAAATTCTTGGCCATCGTAACCCTAGTTTGATAGGCCTTTTCGTGGAGGCTCTGGAAATGAAGAAATTCGCGCTCTTTCTCGCTCTAACTTTCGCCGCGCTTCTTGTCTCGACGCCGCTCCTGGCGCACCACGGAGAGGCGAATTACGACACGGACAAAGTCGTGTCCGTCAAGGGGACCGTGTCGGGCTTCGAATTCATCAATCCCCACACCCTGATTACCGTCGACGTAAAGAACGACAAGGGCGAGATGGAAAAATGGAATTGCGAAGCGAGAAGCCCGGGCATGTTGGTCCGCGTAGGCGGCTGGGACAAAAACACGCTCAAGATTGGTGACGTGATCACTGTTTTTGGCTATCGAGCGAAGAACGGAACGACCGTCATGCGTCTCCAGAAGCTTACCCTGGCGGACGGCACGGTGAAGGATAATTTGTAACCGCCTGCCGCCGGAATTCTTACCTGGCGTCCTTCGTACTTTGATTGTAGTTTGCGGGTATCGCGCGTCCCTGCCATTGCTTACACGAATCGTCTTGACGCAATCGAAGTGCCGCAGTGTATGATCCCCTTAAACTGAATCCTGATAGCTGAATTCGAACCGTGGGAGGAATTTCGAAATGCGAATCTGCGCTCTGGGCATGGCGTTGGCCGTCGCGAGTATTCTTAGTGGTGCCTCGGCGGTATCCGCTCAAACCAAGCCGCAGGCTGGAACTCCTACTGCTTCAACGTCCTTCGATCCACACGACTTGTCGGGCGTCTGGTTCGACGACCATCCGCGCCTGATTCGGGTTCAGGATCGCTACTGGGCTTATACATTCACATCAGAAGCGCCACCGATGACACCTTGGGCTCAAGCGCAATTTAACGCCGCCAAGCCCTCTTTTGGACCCAATGCTGCACCGCTCACGGAAACAAACGATCCCATTTACCGCACCTGTGTGCCCATGGGCTTCCCGCGCATTTTCCTTTACCCCCTGCCGATGCAGATCGTGCAGACGCCCGGCGAGGTCATTCTGCTTTTTGAGTACGATTCCTTCCGCCATCAGATTTTTACCGACGGCCGCGCGCACGACACGAGTCTCGGTCCGTTGTGGATGGGCGACGCGATCGGGCATTGGGAGGGAGACACGCTGGTCGCTGACACAGCGAATTTCAACGACAAAACCTGGCTGGACCGCATGGGACACCCGCACAGCGACGCACTGCATGTAATCGAGCGCATCCGGCGGGTGGACCACGACCATTTGGTGGACGATCTCACCATCGAGGACCCCAAGGCCTACACCAAACCCTGGACCGCGCATCTGCCATACGTATTGAAGCCCAAGTGGACACTGGCGGAAGCGTTTTGTGAGGATGAGAATTCCTTCCAGGATATTGAAAACAACGAGACCACGCCGGCCAAGTAACAAGTTAAAGGACACTCGAGTTCGCGGAGGAGTTTCGAAATGCGCAAGCATCCAATAGGCATTGCCCTTACATTCGCGGCGGTGGTCAGTTTTTCTTCGGGGGGATCCGCTCAAACTAAACCCCAGCCTGCCACGCCGGCTCCTTCCGCCTCGTTCGATCCGCACGACCTGTCCGGCGTGTGGTTCGATGACCGCCCCCGCCCGGTCACCACCAACGAGCGGTACTGGATTTACAAGTTCAACGCGGAAGAGCCCCCGATGACAGCCTGGGGCGAAGCGAAATACAAAGCCTCCAAGTCCTCCTTCGGGACCAACGCTTATCCCTTGGCGGAAACCAACGACCCTCTCTATCACGACTGCACGCCGCCCGGCCTGCCGCGCATTTATTTGCATCCCTTTCCCATGCAGATTGTGCAAACCCCCGGCGAGGTCATTTTCCTTTTCGAGTATGACTCCATCCGGCACCAGATTTTTACCGACGGCCGCGCTCATGACACGACGCTGGGACCTTTGTGGATGGGCGATTCGATCGGACACTGGGAGGGAGACACGCTGGTGGCCGACACCGCGAATTTTAACGAAAAGACCTGGCTCGACCGCATCGGGCACCCGCACAGCGACGCTCTCCACGTCGTGGAGCGCATTCGGCGGACCGATCACAACCATTTGACGGACGACCTCACCATCGAGGACCCCAAGGCGTACACCAAGCCCTGGACGACTCATATAGAATTTTTGTTGAGGCCGAAGTGGACTCTCCAGGAACAGTTCTGCGAGGACGAGGTGAGTTTCCAGTCGATGGATAAGGATGCCGCGGCGCCGGCGAAATAAACCGCGCGGTTCGAACTTGAATTGGTCTTGACGCCCTCAAACTCTCGCAGTCTATGATTCTTCGCGCTCGGCCAAAGGCGGGAATTTGATATTGGATAGGGGACCCGAAATGCGAAAGTTTCCACTGGGAATTGTCTTGGCGGTCGCGATTGGATTTTGTTTTTCCGCGGGGGTTTCCGCGCAAACCAAGCCGCCGGCAGAAGCGGCGGATTCCAGCTCCTTCGATCCACATGATTTGTCCGGAGTCTGGATGCTCGACCATACTCGGCCGCTGACTGTCGTGGAGCGGTTCTGGATGTACGAGCTTACTGAGGAAGAGCCTCCGATGACGGCTTGGGGCGAGGCGCAATATAAGGCTTCCAAGTCTTCGTTCGGAACCCGTTCTTATCCCCTGGCCGAAACAAACGATCCCATCTACCACGTATGCACTCCACCCGGCTACCCGCGCGTTATTCTTCACCCCTTCCCGCTGCAGGTGGTTCAGACTCCCGGCGAAGTCATCATGCTTTTCGAATACGACTCCGTCCGCCACCAGATTTTCACGGATAGGCGTGCGCACGACAAGACGCTCGGTCCCTTGTGGATGGGCGATGCGATCGGGCATTGGGAGGGAGACACGCTGGTCGCCGACACCGTGAATTTCAACGACAAGACCTGGCTGGATCGCGTCGGCCACCCCCACAGCGAGGCCCTGCACTTGATCGAGCGCATCCGGCGGCCCAACCGTTTCCATTTGACAGACGACATCACCGTTGAAGACCCCAAGGCCTACACCAAGCCCTGGTCAGCGCACCTGGATTTTCTGTTGAGGCCGAAGTGGACGCTGGCGGAACTATTCTGCGAGGACCAGGACACCTTCGAAGACATGGAAAACCAGGAGACCAAGCCGGCCAAATAGCGCGCGGAGTTTGCACGGCCTTTTCCTCATCGGGCCGGCGCGGTGTATTATCTTCACAAATAGGAATTCCACGACGGAAATCGGGAGAGAAATCTTGTAATGCGAATATATTTACTTTGCGTCGTGTTAGCGATCACGATGGCTTTCTGTCATTCGCCGGAGGCATCCGCGCAAGCCAAACCGGCATCCGCAGCGCCGGCACAGAGTTCGTTCGACCTGCACGATTTGTCAGGCGTATGGATGCAGGACCGGCCCCGGCCGGGAAAAGTCGTGGAGCGCTACTGGATCTATGAACTCACTCCCGAAGAGCCGCCCATGACTGCCTGGGGCGAGGCGCAATTCAAAGCCGCCAAATCTTCGTTTGGAACGCATGCTTATCCTATTGCCGAGACGAATGATCCCATCTACCACAGCTGTTCTCCCACGGGCTTCCCGCGCGCTTTTTTCCATGCCTTTCCCTTGCAGATCGTTCAGACGCCCGGCGAGGTCATCATGCTGTTTGAGTGGGACTCCCTGAGGCACCAGATTTTTACGGACGGCCGCCCGCACGATACGAGCCTCGGACCTTTGTGGATGGGCGACTCGATCGGGCACTGGGAGGGGAACACTTTGGTCGCCGACACGGTGAATTTCAACGACAAGACCTGGCTCGACCGCATCGGCCACCCGCACAGCGAGGCGTTGCACGTGATCGAGCACATCCGCCGAGTCGACCACGACCATTTGGAAGATGAAATCACCATCGACGATCCGAAGGCCTACACGCGGCCCTGGTCCGGGCGCATCATCTTCGCGCTGAAGCCGAAGTGGACCCTGGCCGAAGAATTCTGCGAGGATATAAGCAGCTTTGAAGACATCGAAAACCAGGAGACTGCGCCAGCGAAGTAGCCACTTTGGGATTGACATATCTCTAATCGAGGTGGGATATTTCCCTCAGTCACTTTCCAAGCGCTGATATTTCCGGAAATTGTGTGTTTGACTCGGGGTTATCACTTGCAGGAGGCATCAAAGATGAAAAACTTGGGGCTCTGCCTGACGCTAATTTTTGCCGCACTTTTTGTTTCTTCGCCGGTCCTGGCGCATCACGGCGAAACGAACTACGACACGGACAAGCTCGTGTCCGTCAAAGCGACCGTGACGAATTTTGAATTCATCAATCCCCACGTGCAAATTTATCTGGAAGCGAAAAACGATAAGGGCGAAATCGAAAAGTGGACCTGTGAAGCGCGCAGTCCGGCGATGCTGGTCCGCAACGGCGGCTGGGATAAGAACACGCTGAAGCCCGGCGACGTCATCACCGCCACCGGTTTTCGCGCCAAAAACGGAACAAATATTTTGCGCCTAAAGAAGATCGTGCTCGCCGACGGCACGGAACTCCCCGATCTATAGAAGACGGCAAGGGCTTGTACCGGGAAACTCCGCGCAAGCGCGCGGGCTTAAATTGCGAGGGTGTCGCATGAAATTCAAGCTGGCAACTTCCATTGTATTGATCGCGGGACTTTTTGTGGTTTGCGGCCCGCTGTGGGCGCACCACGGAAATTCGGCCTACGATGAGGCGCATTGGATCACCATCTCAGGGACGGTCACCGAATTCGTGTGGGCCAATCCGCATTGCCAGATTTTCTTGGATGTGAAGGACGACAAAGGCAATGTCGTGAATTGGGCGATTGAAAGCCAGAGCCCCGGCATTTTGCGGCGGAATAACTGGACCAGAACTTCCATCAAGGCCGGCGACCAAATTACGATCACGCTGGCCCCCGCCAAGAACGGAGCGCCGGTCGGCTTCTCTGGAAATACGTCAGGCAAAGTCGTGTTCGCCGACGGCCACGTTCTGAAGATGGACATTCGATAGCAGCAGGATGGCGCCGCCGCGTCGGGACCCGATGGGCCCGCGCTTTTTTTGCCCCACAACCGTTCGATGCACATTCAGCTGCTTTGTTGGACATTTCCGGCAAAGGGTAGGAGGCGTAAGGTGCGAATTCGCCCACTGTGGTTGCTTGTTTATTTTTTGCCGGCGGCCTTGACGACTGCGCTTATTTTTTCGGATGTCGCGCGCGCCCAGTCCGCTCCGCAGCAAGCCGCCGCGAAATCCGCATCCTCGCCCGCGCCAAAGCGCGATTTGTCGGGAGTTTGGCAGGTGGAAGGAGACATTGGCGCTCAGCCCATCGCCCCAGACAAGGATATTCCACCGATGACGCCCTGGGCCAAGGCCCGATTCGACGCGGAGAAGCCCGGATACGGAGCCAGAGGGGCAGCGGGCGGCAACGATCCCATTCTGCAATGCGATCCGATCGGTTTCCCGCGCATCATGATGATGCCCACGCCGCAAGAGCTCGTGCAATTGCCCGGCCGCGTGCTGCAATTCTGGGAGCGCGAACACGAATGGCGCCCCATCTGGACCGACGGGCGGGCTCTTCCCGAGGATCCCGATCCCCAATGGTACGGATACGCGGTTGGCCATTGGGAGGGTGACTACACGCTCGTCGTGGAATCCACCGGCTTCAATGACAAGACCTGGCTCAGCCCCACGGGCTATCCGCACAGCGACCAGATGCGCATCACGGAGCGCTACACCCGCGTGGACCACGACACGATTGCGTACGACATCACGATCACGGACCCGATGGCTTACACCAAGCCGATCGTGACGCCGCACCGGACCATGAAGCTGCGGCCCGGCGTGGAAATTCCGGAGTCGCCCTGCGTATGGTCGCAAGAGAACGAGTTTGCGCAGAGAATCAGGAACCCAGCGACGCCCAAGCCCGCGAAGTAAGTAGGATAGGCTTCAGCCTGTCGCTTTTCGACCTTAGCAAACTCTGGTATGAAGCAAGCGGACCACTTTTTTCGAACAAATCACCAACAAAAGGATCCGACATTCGCGCTTGCGCAAAATGCGGCCTGGCAGTGCTTTTGGGATTGTCTCTCCCCACATTCCCCAATGCCGCACAGCAGCAGACCGCACCGAATTCGCAGCCATCGCCCGCCCCGAAGCGAGACATCTCCGGATTGTGGCATTACGAAGGGACCGGCGCTTCGGAACCGATCGCCCCTGACAACTTGATTCCCCCGATGACCCCGTGGGCGCAGGCAAGGATTGACGCGGAACGCCCCGGCTACGGCCCCCGGCGCGCCCCAGGCGGCAATGACCCGATCCTGCAATGCGACCCGATGGGTTTCCCGCGCATCATGTTTTTGAACACGCCGTTCGAATTCGTCCAGGTAGCAGGCCGCGTGATCCAATTCTTCGAACACGAGCACGAGTACCGCTCGATCTGGACCGATGGCCGCTCTTTTCCCACGGACGCGGATCCAACGTGGTACGGATACGCCATCGGCCACTGGGAGGGAGATGACACGCTTGTGGTTGAGTCCGCCGGCTTTCGCGACAGCACCTGGCTAGGCTCCACAGGCTACCCGCACAGCGAAGACATGCGCGTCACCGAGCGCTACCGCCGCGCGGACCACGACACCATTCTCTACGAAATCACCATCACCGATCCGAAGGCCTACACCCGTCCCATCGTGGGTCCACACAGAATTATGAAGCTGCGGCCAAAGGACGAAATGGTCGAAGAGATTTGCGTCCCATCAGAAGAGCAATCGTTCACCAAGCGAATTGCAGCGCCTGCCATTCCCAAGCCATCGAAATAACAGGCTCGTTCAGGAAAAGTATGAAACGGATATTCCCTGGTTAGCTGGGGAATTCGGATGCCGCGAGAATATCTTTATGACGCCGCCGCCGTTACCACGATTCCGCCCTTTGGCTGCGGCACTTTGGCAAATGCCAACGCAAGAATACCGATCGCCGCGACGAGCATATTGACCTCGAAGCCGAGCGCATAGCTCTGGTACAAATCGAAGAGCTTTCCACCTACGAACCCTGCGGGAGAACTCAACAGGCCGCCGACCAGCAGATTCATCCCGTTTAACTTGGGATACGCCGCGGTACCGAAAAAGTGGGCAATCGCTGTGTTCAGGCAAATAAAGGTCCAGCCAAAGCCGGCTCCATATAGGATCGCGGCAGCGAAGGCGACTCCCAAAGTGTCCGCATGGATTCTCAAGGCCAGCAGCGACCCGGCCAGATAGCAGCACAATCCAGACATGAACGCGTACCGCGCGGGTATCCGGTCAATCATCCACCCACCGATCTGCCTTCCGACGATGGCTCCCATCGTGGATAGCCCCATGGCCCAGGCGGCGTTTGCCGCGCTGAGCCCCGCGCTCTTCATGTGCAGGATCGCATGGGCCACAAAAAAGAAATACGGGAACTGGGAGGCGATCCCGCCGACGACAACCGCCCAGTAGGAAGCAGTCCTTATCGCTTCCGCCGGTGTCCACCCGTACGATGTGATCAATCCTTCGGATGCGCCCGCGCCGGCGGTACGAGCGTCTTCCTCGATTCCGTCCACGATTTGTCCCAGGCCTTCGGGCGACTCCTTCACGAAAAGAAAGGCGACGATTCCGGAGAGAATGGCGACACCAGCGACAATCTCCCAGCCCTGACGCCAGTTCCCGCCGTTAGCCGAAAGGATTCTGTTAAGCAGCGGTGAGCTGACCAGCCCGGCGAACCCGGAAGCGCTCAAAGCGATGCCCATCGCTCTTCCGCGGTAACGCCGGAACCAGCGCGTGATGGCCGTCGTCACCGGCACAATCGTGCTGAAACAGATGCCGGTCCCGATGATCAATCCAAACCCTGCCAGATATTGCCACGGTTTCGTCATGAAGAAGGTAAGCCACACCGCACCGGCGACGAGAAATCCCGATCCGATGACAAAAGTTGTCCTGACGCCCCACCGCAGAATGCAGGCGGCGACAACCACCGAGGCCAGGCCGACGATCAGGTTCACCAGGCTGAAGCCCAGGCCGAACACGCTCCGGCTCATAGGAACTTCTTTCAGCATGTAAGTATTGATCACGGCGCCGCCAAAATATGGGAAGCCCATGTTCAGAAAATCCAGGCAGAACAGAACGCCCACCAGCCTCCACCCGTAGAATTCCTTCTTGCCGGCCATTCCACTCTCCTAAAGAAGGTGCCCCCGCTCCCATCCGCTTGGCGCCGTGATTTGCGAATATTTGGGACTGCCCGGGCCGGCACATTTGTACACCCATGGCCTGTAGGAATAAATGAAATTGCTCTTGGTTACGATTTCGCGCGCGATCCCCCGCGTCGACGGCGACACCATCACCGACCCCAAGGCCTACACCCGGCCCATCGTCGGCCCTCACAGAATCATGAAGGTGCGGCCAAAGGACGAAATGGTTGAGGAAATCTTTGTTCCATCAGAAGAGAGATCATTCGCTAATCGAGTAGGTGAGCCCGCCGCTTCCCAGCCAGCAAAGTAACCGCACCCGCACAGCAAGTCGACCTCGTTGGCAGGAAGGCATCAACCGCGGCGCGAAAGCACGAGGTCATGAATTGAACTTCTTATGCACGCCTGTGTCTGCGTGAGAGGCCCTCTTGGGTAGCGGCCTGCTTCAAGAGCTTTCGCGATAGCGGCCGCAGTTCTTCGGGATGGTCGCGGAGGTAAGCTAGAAGGTGGCGCTTTTTTTCCTTCCCTCTTTCGGAAATTCACCCATCCGTCCGCGAGTGATCCAGAAATAGTTCCGGCAGGCAGGACATCGCGCGATTGTAGATCGATCGCCATCTGTTCTTAACTGTTGAAAGTGAAGCACACAAGTCGTCGGACACTTCTTCGTCTGTTCTTCCTGAGAGGGCTGAAAGCAACAGCTTCTGTTCGCCGCGGCTAAAACCGATTTTCGGCGGATGATAGTCGAAAAGGGTGCCAACCCATGAGCCGGACCTTTGGTGCTCTATCTCTCGTGTCACGCCAAGAATGTGGGGTTTCCTGAGGATTTCCTGCGGACGCTTTTCCAAGGGCTCAACGTAACGGCCACGCTTTGGGTCCCAAAGTAGGCCGCCGGTTTTGATCATCCACTGCAGCCGCCCCACACTTTCGATCTGGGAGGAAATCGCCTCCTTCCAAAGGTAACCGCGATGCCCCTCAATAAATCCGCCGAGAATCTTCCGATAAACTTCCGTGTGTGACTCGTATCCTGGGCGAATGCAACCTTCCCATGTGACCGTGTTCAGTCCGCCGCATGAGTTTGCCTCTCGAACCTGCCTGTCAGAGAGCAGCGGAGAATCTCCTCGCATGATGCGTCTTGCCAGCTCTGGTCCAAACCAGAAAAGCGGAGGGGTCTTTAATTCCCGCACGAAATCGTCGCCAACAAAAACGCTCACTCCCACGAAGCAAATCGTGGCTCGAGTTCCCTCGACTTCCTCAATGACCTTGGCAACCTTGGCTTCGCATTCGAGCAAGCGGAGCCAGGCTGGACGCAAATCCGAGATCGCACTCCCATACCTCGGACCGATAACCGGGTGCGTCGCTATGATCTCAGCGCACTCAGCAACATCTTTTAGCTGCATCGGGCGATGCTGTAGGCCCATGTGAAATCCGTAAGAGGAACGGGTAAGACTCTTTATAGCCCTTTTAGGGGCTAGTTTATTGCAGTCCTTCTTATATAGTTACTCGCCACGTCCCTGAAGATTGTTCTCGCAAGGGAATTCCGGTTCCTTCGGTGTAATCGGTCCGATGCGAGGATTCCGACCGCAAAAACGAAAGGAAGGTCACGATGAAGCTCAGGATCATCGCCGTAATTGTCACGGGCTTAAGTATGGGTTTGAGCGCAGGCGCGCAAACACTACCCAACAGGACCCCGTTTCCGAACGGCAGCGGATTTCTGGAAACGTACAACATCAACAATGCTCCGATTAGCTTGACCGGAGCGTTCTTCCAATCGCTCGGCACTAATGGACGGTCTTGCTCCTCCTGCCATCAGCCCGGGGAGGGCTGGAGCGTTTCCGCTGTCGGAATCCAGGTGCGTTTCTTCCTGACGCGAGGTTTGGATCCCATCTTCCGAACCAATGACGGTTCGAATTGCGACCACGATATCGACACGTCCACAGTCGAAGGACGGTTTAAAGCCTACAGCTTGCTGCTCAGCAGGGGGCTGATCCGCATATCCATTGCCGCACCCACTGGCGCGCAGTTCACGGTGGAGGATGTCAGTAATCCTTATGGGTGCGGTGATACCTCGACACTTTCGATGTACCGCCGCCCCCTGCCCGCGACAAACCTGAAGTTTCTCAGCACCGTCATGTCGGATGGCCGCGAGTCTACGCCACCAAGCACGCAGAAAATCACGTACCCCGACCCTGACTCTGCGTTGCTGGCGGACTTGGCTCACCAAGCCATCGATGCCACCACCGGACACGCGCAGGGCGCAATTCCTTCACCGGCCCAGGTACAAGACATCGTGGATTTCGAGACAGCCTTGCGAACCGCGCAAGCCATCGACTATTTTGCTGGATTTCTGAATGACGACGGAGCAACCGGCGGTCCCGTAGCACTCGCCTCGCAGCAATTTTTTATCGGCATCAATGATTCCTTCCCTGCGAGCTTTGGGTTCAACCCTACCGGGGCAGCATTCAATCCCGAGATTTTCAACTTATATGACGCCTGGACAAATTCGCTTGGTCGGCGAGCCAGCATCGCTCGCGGTCAAGCGCTCTTCAATTCGAAACCAATTACAATTTCTGGCGTCGCGGGCATAAACGATGTGGCCGGGCTACCGGCATCGTTTTCAGGCACCTGTGGGACCTGCCATGACTCACCCAATGTGGGCGACCATTCGGTTTCTGCGCCATTGAACATCGGCGTAGCGGACCTGACGAGCCCCCTGGATGTCAGCTACCTTCCGGTGTTCACCCTGAAGAACACCGCTACCGGCGAAACCGTGAAAACCACCGACCCGGGGCGCGCGCTAATTACTGGGAATTGGGCGGATATTGGAAAAGTCAAAGGTCCCATTCTTCACGGGCTTGCCAGCCGTGCGCCCTATTTTCACAATGGCTCGGCCAGAAGCCTGGCGGATGTCCTCACGTTTTACGACAAGCGCTTCAACATAGGATTTACTGCCCAAGAGAAGGCTGATCTCATCGCCTTTCTCAATGCGCTCTGAGTTTGCAAACGGGAAGCCGGGTGCCCCACCCTTCGCGCCTCGCGAAGGGTGGGTTTTTTTCTGATCGCCACTTATCCCACACAGCCCGTTCCTTCGCTGGAGCTTCAGAACCCGTACAAACGCGCGGGATTGTCGACGAGAATTTTCTTGCGGATTACGGGGTCGGGCGCCCAAACCGGGAGTTGGTTGAGGAGGCGGCCGTCGTCGATGGGAAACCTTGGCATCGGGTCGCTTGGCTTGGCGCCGGGAGCGATGGATGCGGGATGCGGCCAGTCGCTGCCCCAAAGGACGCGATCCGGATTGGCCTCAATGAACGCCTTGGCGAAGGGCACGACGTCGGGATAGTCGGGGGCCATCGTGGACGCGCGATAGGCGGCCGAAATTTTCACATACGCGCTGCCGGAGTGAATCAGTTCCAGCAGATCGGCGAAGCCGGGTTGCTGCAGCCCGAGCGAAGCCTGCACGCCGCCGAAATGGTCGAACACGGTCGGAACCGGGGAAGAGTGAACCAGATCTTTGATGTTGGAAATCACTCCCAGGTTCGTATACAGCTCGATCATCCACTTGTGATTCTTGAAGCGGTCCATCGCCGACTGATAAATGGGGCGCGCGGAGGCTGGATCGGTGGGGCCGGAAACTCCCGAAATGATCCGCGCGCCTCGGAACCCCTCCCGGTACATCGCGTCAAAGTCGCTGTCCGGCGTTTTGTCGTCCACGACGGCGATGCCGCGAGCGGTTGCGCCGCGCGCCTTCATGCCAAACAGGGTGGAGCCATTGTTGTTAGCTCCATACACGCTCGGTGTCACGATAACGACTCGCTCCATATGCAGGGCGCGGTGCAGCGCGGACATATCCTCGGGATGAAAGCCCTCAGGCGTATACAGGTGCGCGGGCGAAAGAGGGAATTCCTTTGGATCGCCGTAAAAATGCGTGTGGCAGTCGCAGGCGTGCGGCGGAATTTCAAAATTCACCGGAGTCATTGGCTGAGAGTCTTTTGCAAACCCTTTTTCGGTGCGCAGCAGCGCCCCCATCGCAATTGCTCCCGTTACGAAGTTTCGTCGCGTCAGCATCGGTCCCTCCCGAATCGGTTGCGCGTTTTCGCTTTGGCCTTGAATGCCACGCAGTATACGGCAATCCTTGGCAGAGATCACCCAAGCACTCATGGTTTGGAATGCGTGATTTATGGAAACTACGCCTATGCGGAGGCCCGGGAATTCTGCTTCATGACGAAGACGATGCGTGAGTGGCCGCTATCCTTGTTCCAGGTTTCTTCGACCCTGGCCAGCGGCACTATTTCCGTTTTGATTTTCAGCTTGGCGGGGACGGCGGCCTGCACCACGCCATGAATCGCGCCGACCAAGCCTTCGAGCGGAATGCTTCCGATGCCGCTTCCCATCAATACCAGCGCGGAGGAGCGCAGGGCCGCGCTGGGCAATGTAATGTTTCCTCCACTCGATGCGCCGATTTGAACGAAGCGGATGGGCACTGCATCCTTGCCTGCCTTCGCACCCGCGACGATCAGGGCTTCGGCGCTCTTCCCCCAGAGATAGTCGAGCACCACGTCGACGCCTTCGCCGCCAAACTGTTCCTGGAACGCCCTGTCCAGATCCTCGGGCGATTGGATCAGGGGGATGGTAGCGTCCGCGCCGAGGGCCTTCACTTGTTCCAGAGCCGCGACGTCGCGGCCAGTCGCGATGACCCTCCTCGCTCCCAGGTGTTTGGCAATTTGAATGGCCAGGCGTCCTGCCACGCCCGTGGCGCCGTTGATCAGCACATTCTCGCCAGCCATCAAATGCGCGCGTTCCTTGAACGCGGCCCACGAAGACATTCCTGGAATCGCTATCGCAGCCGCGGTAACGTCATCCAAATTATCCGGAAGTGGAACGCACTGCTCCCACCTCATCGCGACTTTTTCCGCCATCGCGCCGTACGGAAATTTTGGCAAAACGAAATAGAAGCGTCGGCCATCCTGCGTCCGGCCAACACCGTCCATACCAACGACGGCAGGAAGGCTGCCAGCAGAGGTATAGTGAGAACCCGAAGCGCGGCTTTTCGTAATTTGGCTCAATGCGGACGCACTGACGGTAATCAGTTCTTCCCCTGAGTGCGCCACCGGGTCGTCAAATTCGGCGAATATCGGCGTCTTGCCCGGTTCCATTACGACGGCGGCTTTCATATGCTTTCCTCTTGTCTCCCTGAAGTGGACGCGCTGCACGATGTCAAAGCAATCCCGTGTCGGCACGCTAATCTATACGTTTGCCGCAAGGATTTAATTTCCTCCGTTCGTGATCGCCGGGGAATGCCAACCTGAGAACATCCGCTGTGGCGGGAGACCAGCAAACTTGAACGTATTCGACAAACTTTGACATTTTTATACACTCCATCCCTGCGATGTTGCTGGTGTTGCGCGATTTCGAAGGCCTTATCCAAGTGCAGGAACGGTTCCGGAGGCTTTGCTGCCGCGGCTAAGAGATGGCCCCCGCCGTGGCGGAGGCTTTTGGTTCAGATTCCAGTTGGAGCGGCGAGGTTTTCGAACGCACGTTCCTTGATGTGCTGATCGAGGCCCCATCGCTTTACTTGTTCGAAAACTTCGGCAAACTCCAGGCGCGAAATTGGCTGATAAACGAAGCGTTCGCCGCGCCCGAAGCGGCTGAAGTCCCATGGGTCTGACTCAAATTCGGGCGGCACGGCGTACTTCCACAGGGGCAAATATTTCGGCAGGTCGGCTTCGAGTGCCCGCTCCGCGCGATCAAGAGCGCGGAGATAGCCGCGTACAACCTCCGGCGGAGAGGTTTCGGGAACCCACCAAAGCGTATGGAAGGTGTCGCCCATGATCTTTCGCAGGCCGAGCTGCTCTGCCATGGCGATTTGTGGTGGCAGCAGACTCGCTGCTTCGACTTCGCCATCGAGAAGGGCTTTGAGGCGCGCGCCAAAACCGCCCACATTGTTCGTCTTGATGTGTTCGAGCGGCAGATATTTCTCAAGCCGATAGGGCACGTTAAAATGGCTGCCGGCGCGCATTCCTACGGCGATGGGCACGTCCTTGAGGTCCTCCGGACGGTGAATGGAGGAATCGGGCCGCACGAAAATCGCCCAAGGCGACACACCATAAGCGTCTGGCACGAATCGACCCATGCCGGCGCTGGCATTGCAAATACTGCCCCAGACACAGGCGCCCTGGATCACATCTTCGCCCTCGGAATAAATTTTGTCCTGTGGACGCTCGAAATAGGACAAATCTTTCCAGCTTGACTGAGTGCCGCGGAAAGTTTTCCAGTCAAACTCCACATGCAGACCCTCTGCGGCGAAGTAGCCTTCGTGCGAGGCAACGAAGTCATTCAGGCCCATGCCCTTGGGGGCGATCTTAACGTTCTTGAGACTCGCTGTCATGGCCAACTCCCTCCCTTACGTTTTGCCTCATTCTATTCCGCCGCCAGGGAAATAACCGATTCCTCGTATTTGCCCGAGCCCATTTTTTCTTCCGAGAAAATGGCGCGCTCAGCGATCCACTTAAACGATTCCTCGAACACTTCTTTCGTATAGGGCTCGAAAACGATTCGTTCGCCCGGCCCCCAGCGGCGCGTGTCCATCACATCATGGAATCGCACAGGGAACTCCTTCTTGAAGTAGTGGGTATAGAGTTCGGGCCTTAGATCGATATCGCGCTGCGCCATTCTTAACGCCTGGAAGTATTTTCGGATGTCCCCAGGGGCTGTGTCACCGCCGATCAGCGAAGCCATCATGAACGTTGTGTCGATGATCTTTCGAAACCCAAGCTGCTCCACGAAATAGTACGGCGCACTGAAGAGGGAAGCAGCCGGAACTTTACGGTCGATGAGCAATTCCATGCGGCTGAAGAGCATTCCATCCGCAAATGACAAATTGATTTCAGAAGGCTTGAGGTATTGCTCGAGCGCTTGGATTGTCGAGTAATGGCTTCCGGACTGGTAGCCCACGGAAACGGGCACACCCGCCAGCTGAGCAGGATTCCGAATATCCGATTCCTCGGGCACGAAAATGCCGCAGGGCGAAACGGAGTAGGCGTCGGCATAGAGCTTGCCGTGCCCTACCGAGGAGGAAACGTTCACCGTCCAATGGCAAGCGCAACTGACATTGGGAGCGGAACCCTGTTCGTATAGCTGGTATGCTCCGACCTTGTCTCCTAAGTGATGGCCTCGAGCCGCGCTGGAGTTCATCCGCTCGCGAAATTCGTAATCCAATCCTTGGGCGGCGAAATATCCTTTTTCCTCCGCGACCCACTCATGAAGCCGAAAGTGCGGCCTGATGATGAATTTAGACATGACTTTCTCCGAAATCTAAGACTCGGGTCGTTGGCCCGCTCATCTTCAGTGCATCCTACGCCCGACCAAGCAATTTTGCCATCGCAACCGACCTCGAAGAGGATCGCCAAACAATCTCGGCCAAGCCCTGACACACGTAATTCTCGGAATGTGGGGTTCTAGGAAAAACCACTTTCCCAGAAGAATACTTATCGGGCCCTATCCGATTTGTGGTCTAGAGTGACGGTTGGAAAATGGTTTCCAAAAGGCCGGCGATCCGTACGGAATCCTTAGTCGAGGATACTATCGCGATGCTTGTGATATGAACTGTTCGATTTGTTCGGTTAGCAAGTCAAGCGGGAGGCGACCGTTACGAATCACTGCATCGTTGAAGTCGCGTACGTCGAACTTACTTCCCAATTGTTGTTCGGCTTTGTCGCGGAGCGAGCGGATGCGCAGTTCACCCAACTTGTATGACAACGCCTGTGCCGGCCAGGAAATGTAGCGGTCGACTTCGGCGAGCGAGGTTTGAGGACTATGGAGTTTGAAGTAGTCAATCGCTTGCTGCCGAGTCCAGCCTAGATCGTGTATTCCCGTGTCGACCACAAGCCGAACCGCGCGAAAGTTTTCGCTGGCGAGTTGGCCAAACCGGCTGGCGGGATCCTTATAGACGCCAAGCTGAGCGCCCAGAGATTCGGCATACAGCGCCCAACCCTCTCCAAATGCACTGTTCGAGTAAAAGCGGCGGAGGTCTGGAAGATCAGCCTGCTGACGCGCAACCGCCCCCTGAAAAATGTGGCCGGGGATGGCTTCGTGAAGTACAAGAGACTCCTGGTCATATCTAACCTGCCTCTCGGGCTGGTAAGTGTTTAGATTGAACCAGCCGGGCGTGGAAAGGTCAGGGGAGGAGCCTTGGGCGTTTGTCGCACTGGCAGCTTCACGGTCGGGTGGGATGGCGCGCACTCCGAAAAGGAGGGCTGGAATATGGCGGAACTGATTCGGCAGCTCGGGCTCTATGATCTTGGCGATGTTGCGCGAGTTGGCCAGCATTTCTTCTTTAGAACGGAAGTGCTGTGCGGGGTCTGCGTCCAATTTCTTCTGGAAATCGGCGATGGAATCCTGAGAGCCGGTTTCTTTGATAATGGCCATCATTGCTGATTCGATCCGCGCGACTTCTTGCTCACCGAGCTTGTGAATATCGGCTGGTGACATGGTTGTCGTGGTGAGCCGATGGATTAGGATCGTGTAGGCGGCGCGCCCGCCGTTCATAGAAGAAATACTATCCGAGGAACGGACATGGGGCAGATAGGTGGCAGTCATATAGTCATGCAGCTTCTGCCATGAAGAATGGAATCCGTTGTTGTACGCTAGCAGCGCTTCGCTGCGGAGACGCTCCTGCTCCGTCTGCGGGATGGTGGCGGGAAACGCGCGGAAGGCTTTCATGAGCTCAGTGTGCTCGGCATCCTGCTTTAATTGCGCGTCAACCTGTTGAATCACCAGCTCCACCACGGTGCGGGACTGCATCATGCCGGAGGTAATCGATTCGTCGAGGATAGCGATGTTTTGGTCTACGTAAGCGGGAAGAGCGCGCAGGCGGGCAATAATGTTTTCGTAATCATGCACATTGCGAGCCGGCATCCGGTCGATTACGTTGTAGACGACGTTGTGGAAGCCGTCTAGCTGTCCGACGCGGAGGAGATGCGTGTCGAGTTCCCAGGCTTCAAGACGCGATTCAAAGTCATAGCGGACAACACGTTTGGTAAGTAGATCCTGCGGGGAGTCACCGACCTGTACCGAGTTCAGTTGTGCGAGGCGCTGCTCAAAGAACTGGCGGCGTTCGTCGCGCGCACTTTTCGTCCAGTCGGTCCACCGGTCGTCGTACTCATGGCGGCCGACGCTCGTTGCGTACTCCGGATCGTTGCGCAGCATTTGCTCGAACGTGTCTTTGAAGAAACCAGGCGACGACTGACCGTGAGCCGGCGGAGCGACGGCGCAAATATAAAGAGCAATGCAGAGAGCAGCGATGCAGCGCATAGGACGATAGAGGCCCATATCCCGCCAGATCTGTTCCCGGGAAGTCGGCCCAACTGTGATCGTGCCTGGATGACGGCGCACCAGGAATTTATACGCTCTCTTGCTTTAAAACGGAATCTCCAAGATTTTCCACCGCTTGATGTCGATTCCGCCTGAGAAACGGAATTCTCGATAACTGGAAATCGGGCTATTCCCACATTCCGAGCATAGGACTTATCAGGGCTCGGCGCCAATGACCGGGAAGCTGGAAGGCTTGCCGCTTGACCTTTGATTTACGGGCGACTTTTTCGAGATATCTCTGAGCCTACTTCTGCTTAGCGTCAACGATATCACCACTGGAGTCGCGAATTTCGTATTCGTGGGGCCAACAGGCTTTGAGGTCCTGCGTCAACTCCCTGGCTTGTCTAAGTTCTTCGCGAGCCCCCACGAAAATAAAATCGCCATCACCGAGTCTCACAAAAACGCTAAACATATGCATCTATCCCTGTGTGGTTTATATGCCTGCTCCGCCTGTAGGTCTGTGATCTAGAACACTCCTCCTAACCCTGATCGACGGTGCTGTCGGGTGCAAGATGTCACGTCGATGACTGCACATCCTGATAAAACGAGATTTTCGGAAAGTGGAAATTGAGTCACTTCAGCATTCAACAGCCATTTGGCTTTGAATAAAAAAAGGCGCGGATTCCTGCGGTCTTCGGGGATTCAGCAAGGCTGTCTTCTGCTGCTGGTCGTAAACAAGAGTGACACTTATCTTTCTTCCGCTTACATCAGTTCCGTACAAGAGACCAAAAAATTGAAGAATCCGTGTTCGACGAAACCACGCCAGGGAATTGCCCTCGGGCGATCTATCTGATCCGTGGGCATTTCGGCACTACTCGAGATATTTCCCCACATCCGTACTACCTGTGCCGGTGCAGCCCGTCTCGCCGTAGCGCAGGAACTTCTGAGCTCTTGCAGCGCCATCCACTTCTCCGACGTAGATATTTCCTTCTGAATCGGTAGCAACCACGTGTGGCCAGTGGAATTCGCCTGCTTGGCGACCGCCGCCTCCAAAGCGACCGAGTTCGGTCAGGTTTTGGCGGTTGATCACGTAGACGACATCATTGAGGAGATCGGCGACGTACATGCAGCTCTGCTTCGGGTCGGTCGAGAAGTTCACCGTCCCTGATGTGCCGCCGATGGTCTGAGGAGCAACATGGACCTCGCCCACAAACCCACATTTGCCTACCTCACCTTCGGGATTGGAGCACGGCTTCCCCATTTCGGACGCTTTGAAAATCTGCACGCGATTGTTTCCGCGATCGCAGACATATAGGAGACCGTCGCTCGCAAGCTTGGCGCAGTGCACCGGGCTGCGGAAGAACTTCGGCTTCATGTTGCCGGCTTTGAAATCTGCAGGCCATGAGCCGGCACCCTCTCCAGCATCTTCACCGCCGCCGTTTTCGCCGATCACAGGATTCTGTCCGTAGGCGCCAAAATGCCCCACATACTTTCCGGTTGTTGCGTCCACAATCAGTACGCGCCGGTTCCCATAACCGTCGGCGATATACATAAGGTTTGTCTTCGGGTCCACGACCATATCAGCCGGCCAAAAAGGTTCGGGCGTCCCATTGACGCCTCCATTGGTATCGTTGCTGTTCGGCCCTTTCGCTCCAGCAGTGCCAATCTGGTAGACGAATGTGCCATCCATCTTAAATTTCAGAATTTGTGAATCGTTCCCGAAGTTCGGCGCCCACGGATACTGGCCATGGAAATTACGGGCCTGGCCATTGCCTGCAATATAGACAAAGTCGTTCTGATCAATGTAGATGCCATGCTCACGCGCAGGCCAGACGCAACCATCCTGCTCGCGACATTTATTTTCGAGGAAGCCGGGATCACCGGGGCCGCCCCAGGACTGCAACAATTTTCCTGCCTTGTCGAAAACAAGCACTGACGGCGCGGCCATGCAGCAGCCATTTATCTGCCCAAAAGGCCGAGGAAATCCGAGCGCGCTGATTGGGTTGCCTTTGGCGTCCTTGCCCGCGACACCTTGCATTCCGCTATCCGTGGAAGTGACCGAGCGAGGGCGATGGTAAACCCAGATACGATCGTGCTTATCCACTGCTATTCCGCCGACGTCACCGATCACCCAGTGGTGGGGCAACGGCAATGGCCAGGCAGGATCGACAACAAACCCCGGCGAGGTTCCTTTGTGCTCAACCGCCATCCCTTCGGCCATGCGGTCCAGCACACGCGCCTTTTGTAGAGCGTCCCTGGCGGTCGCGCCGGACTGCTGTGCACTCAACGAAGGAATAAGGCACGATACGCTGAACACGCCGGCGAGCAATCCCGCCCAGACTACTTTCCCGATAATTTTTGAAATCATCGTGCCCTCCGTAAAAATTGCAATAGCGATTCGTGTAGTCGCGCGTCAGCGCGTGAACCCGACGAATAACAATCTGCTTTTCTGCTGAGTCGGATCAAGCCCATCCGTAGCTTCTTGTTTTCATCCAGAACTATGGTCGCTTTGTCACTGCGCCACCCATTTGTCGATGCGTGAGGCATACAAGTTGGCGAGATAAATGGCCTTCTCATCCGGGCAAGCGATCCCGTGAATGGAGTCAATGGTGCCGGGCATGCGGCCGGGACGGCCGAACGAACCCAGGATTTTGCCATTGAGATCCATTTTGTAGACCCGGCCCACGCTGCCCACAAACATCACCTGATTAGGTCCATTGGTGAGGCAGAGCGCCCAGGGCGCGGTCGGCAGGTTCCAGACCGCTTTCCTGTTGCCCTCCGTGTCGAAAACCTGAATGCGGCTGTTGCCGCGGTCGGCGACATAGATGATGTCGTTATTGTCCACCACAAGACTGTGAGGGGTGTTGAAGTCGCCCGGCTGGTTGCCACGCTCGCCCCATGCTTTTACGTAGTTGCCATCTTTATCGAACTCGACGACCCGCGAGTTGCCATATCCGTCGGATACGAACATGCTGCCATCCTTGGACCAGCCAATATCCGTCTCCTGATAAAAGGAGGCCCTCCCGGGGATGGCGTTTTCAATCACGTGAGTCAGCCAAGTCCAGGGCTCCGGGTTTGTTCCTAACGTGCCCACTGTGCGGCCTTCGGAGTCGAAGCGGTAAATGATGTCATCGGCGGCGTCTACATACCAAAGATTGCCTTGCGGATCGAAACGCAAGGAATGCGCACCCACGAACATCGTGGAGCCTTCACCCCAGGAGCGTATGAAGCTCCCGTCCGGCTTGAATTCCTGCACGGGGTGATACCCGCGATTGAGCGCATATATATTCCCCGTGGGACTGACCGTGATGCCGCTCACACGGCCCACGACAGAGTTGGCGGGATAGTGGAAAAAGCCCTCGACAAGATGGTAAGGCAGTTGCGGGATCGCCGCCGCGCTCCCGCCTCCTTGCGCGTTCATCGTCGCAACGGCGCAAAGCGAAATCGCTGCGGAGCAAACCGCCGACATCAAGAAGCGTTTCTTCATGGAAGCCTCCCCAAGCGTTTGAGATGGGCGCAATCTTAGGCCCGCCGCAACAGATATGGCAAGCACGGCGCAATTGCGATTGGCAGTGGGGCAGCGCGTTGTCACAACGTGACGAAGATCGTAGATAGGCCCTATTAAACGGATTGTCGGAATGCGCCCCATTCTGCCAGAGGTCCAAAAGCCAGCTTCCGAGAGGACTTCGAAGGGCTTGGCTCAAATCGGGAAAAGATCATATACTTCGCTGGCTATCGTCATGCAGGTATGAATACGAAAGAATTAGAATCAGTGGGTGAGCACTGTATTGAGAGGGGTTGTCGATGAGCAGCGTACAAATCGAGAGGAAGAGCTATGAGATGCCGCCGCGAGAGGGGATCAGCGTCGCGCATTTTCTCACCGTCGCTGACATCGAGCGATCCGCTCGCTACTACGAAAAGGTCTTCGGCGCTCACATTCTGAGCCTGGGTGATGGCAACGCGCCTGCGTACCTTCAGCTTGCGAATATCTGGATGATTCTGAACGTTGGGGGCGGGCCGACCCCGGATAAGCCGACGGTAACGCTCAGTGTCCCCGACCCGAATCACATCAACAGCTTTATGAATTTCCGCGTTGCGGATATTCAAGCGTGCTATGAATTGTGGAAAAGTCGAGGAGCCGAGTTCCTCACGGAACCGATTGCCAAGTACGGTGAGATCCGCTGCTACATCCGCGATCCTGACGGTTATATTATCGAGGTCGGACAGAGCACCGATCTCACGTACGGTTAACGCTTGGCGCGGATAGGATGCCCGACCCTGCGCCTCTTCGCCGCGATTCGGGCAGAGTAAGCTCAAATCGATGGGACGCGTAGAGGCGCGCGCTGCCGCGTTGCGAACCTCGGTGAATAGACGTCCATCTTCGCGGCGCATCTCTCTGATAATAAATATCATTTGGGCCGGACCATAACATAGCCACTCCACAGCCTGAGAAACGGCGTTATCGTCATGTGGGAATCCGCAAATCCCAGATGACGATAAGAGGACTTCTCAGATGGGATGAGAAGGCCGGTCTCCTTTCCATTGCGCCTCGAGCGCGTCGATCCAGTGTTGCACTGACCCATTGAGACCACCGGACTTTTGAGGACTTGGGAGTATAATCAGCCAAACTTAGGCCCATCTGTCCGAATCTCAAGACGAAGAGTGGAGCGGATTATGGGAACGTACTTCTCGGATGCAGGCCCTAGACACAAACCTATTCTGAAGGCCATCTTCGCGATGGTCCTAACGGGCGCAGTGTGCGCACCGCTGAGCTCGGCGCAATCGCAGACGCCCGATTGGCAGGTTGCGGCCGGGGGATGGATGGTGTTTGAGGATGCTTCGGTTGGCCAGAACACGATGGCGTCGTCTCCGAACCGAGTGGGTTCCAATTTTCCCTTGGGGCCTGGCGATGTCTACACGCCCAACGGAGGACACTTCTGGGCGTTTAATTTTCCCCTGTTCGTGTACATCAAGTTCGCATACAAAATCACGGACAGCCAGGAACTGTTCCTGCTTCCGCAATTGCCTACCTGGGTGACCACGGCTCGTTTCGATATTCAGGGGACGGCGCAAGGAAATCCCACCAAGGACCAGATGCGCCTGATGATGCAATCCCTGCTTGCGGATCATTTCAGGTTGGCAATTCATTACGAAACTCGGCAGGTTCCAGTTTTCGTTCTGCTCGTGGATCGGCCCGGAACGCTAGGTCCGTTGCTACAGCAGCATCCAGACGACTCACCATGCCCAACGACATTTCGGAGCCCGTCACCTACGGCCGCGCCTCAGACGATCGACAGCCGATTTCCAGTCACGTGCGGCGGCCTCCTGGATATGGATCCGAGTGCACCGGGTCGCTTTCGTGCGGGCGCGCGAAATGTGCCGATGGAATTGATCGCGAGTTCAATGGCGGAAGGGGCGAGCGGCCTGGACCGCCCCGTTTTGGATCGGACGGGCCTCACCGGAAGATTCGATTTCGCCATCGAGTTTTCGCCACAACCCGATGAACCCTCGGCCCCGGGCGCAAACTTCCGGTCCGACCCCACAGGACCAACATTTGCGGAGGCCCTCAAGGAACAACTCGGCCTCAAGCTCGTACCCCAAACGGGTCCATTTGATGTCCTGGTCATAGACAATGTCGAGGAACCGCCGACAAACTAACGGCCTGCGTTCCTCTTTATGTATCGAAAGGCCCGTTGAGTCGTCTTAATTCCTGAGAAACAGCATTGTACGGGGGTATGGTTTTAGGCGGGCAACATTTCGAGAAGAGGACTTATCAGAACTTGGTCAGGAGTTTTAGTACGGGATGTACAATCGCGTATAGGCGACAAAAGACTCTAGGGGAAATTCTTGACAGCGCTGATCTTCAAGTGCTTAGTCTATGCGTCCCTGATATCACCATTACCACTTTTGGCTATTGCCTGGAGCAGGAGTAGCAGACGGCCGATTGAGTTTTCTATTTTGACTCTATGTGCTGTCCTGTTCCTCGCATCAGCCGTTCGCAATCTTAAATTAGCTCTTCTGGGGGACGGATTTTAGTGATCGCCTCTTTGCGACGATTGGCGTAAACATACTGGTTGCCATAGCGCTTGCGATATATTTGGGAACGAAACGTAGGTGGTTTGCCGCCGTTGCAGCGGCAGTTCTTGCCATCGGATGGCTCATGATGTGGGCAATCAACGCCGCTGTTTAGTCCCTGTCCGAGGCTCTAACGCCCATATCCTGATAAACAGGGAATTTCGGAAACTGGGAATCTGGCCATTCCCACATTCGATAAGGGGAACTCTCGGGACAAGGGAATGAAACTTTGTCAATACTTCGGTTTTGGTGGTGCAGGAGACGGATATAATCGAGCTAGATGATTCCTGCTTCCTACAAACCAGGAAAGAAGTTCATGGAGTTGGCCGTCGCGGAGGCCAAGCGCGCCGGTGACCGGGGCGACTATCCCATTGGCGCGGTCATTACACGCCTCACGGGCAAGCGTGAGGTGGTAGTTGCCAGTGCAGGGAACCGCGTTAAAACCTCAGGATCAAGCATAAAGCACGTCGAGTTGGAAACGCTCAAATACGTATCAAGCGGTTATGGTCGCTACCTTCCCGACTTTATTCTTTATTCAACGCACGAGCCCTGTGCCATGTGCGCCGGTGCCTGCGTGTGGTCTAGGATTGGTGCTGTTGTGTACGGCGTTTCCCAAGAAGACATTGACGCTTATGGCCGCAAGCGCGGCACGCAAGAATACAAGTGGCGAGCCTGTCTGATCCCCTGTCGGCTCGTCTTCGAGAAGGGCAATCACTCCATCCCTGTCATAGGTGGTTTTCTCCGGAGGGAATGCCAAAAACTATTTAGTTACAGATCGCCTTAGCGGCCCCGGAGGTCGGTCCTCTGTGTCCAAGATAGCCTCACTCGTCTCGCCTGCGCCATGAACACCACTTAGAGAGAAAAGATTTATACCAGATGGTGTTGCATCGACCGGTCGAGCTGGCAGGCCTTGTAATGACTTGGTTCCGGGCTCTGGTACGACAATCGCTTTCGAGTAGCCGACCCCTCGGTGATATACCTCCAGCCTGGACATTTTGACGAACCGTCCAAACGCTATCGACGTGGCAGAGTTCCAATCAAAACCCTAAGCGGCTAGGCGCGTTGACGCCGGGCTCATCGAAGCTGGTCCGCTACTTTGGCAATGCCGGCCTTACCACAGGCCTCCTCCTGCGCCCCTCCCATTGGGGCTCCGCTCAGGCCGACGCCGCCGATGGTTTCGTCGCCGAGTTTGATGGGAACGCCGCCGGCAAGCGGGATGACGTCGGTCAGCATTCGTTGCCCGGCAAGGTTTGTTTCGGTGCGTTGCGCCCATTCGGCGGACGTCCGTTGGAAAGTGAGAGCCGTATAGGCCTTGCGGCGGGCCAGTTCGATATTGTGCGGTGACGCCCCATCGCCCTGGAGGAAAACACGGAGCCGGCCTGCGCGATCGACGACAGCAACAGTTGTTTTGACGCCGCATTCTGCCTGGGCCGTTTGTGCAATCGTCATGGCCATGCGGACCGAAACGTCGTGTTCCGTCAGCACTTGAGCGTTTTCAGGAGAAGGAAACACAACGAGCGCGAGCCCGGCAAACGTGATTGCGGCAGACAATCGAACCTGCATGAAAACCTCCCCTGCTGCAGCATGTGCAGCATTCCGTCGGCGCAAGCGCGTGGCGCGGCCGCGCCCGACGGGACTATATCACGGCCGCAACGCGAACCTGCGGGAAGGGGCATATCGGCGATGTGGGTGAGCCTAGCTGATCAAACATTGGGTGGTGACGCGCATAGGTGCAGAAAAACGCTAAAAATGAAAGTTGAAATCGCATTAGTTCACGATTAATTCATCTCCATTTTACGTTCGTCTCACTCAACTCTTCTATACCGCTAACTGAGAAGTTTGAAAGTGCTGTCTTTCGTTTTTCCATTTGGTGTCCCGGCCCCCGTGAACCCAGAAGCCTCGTTTGGTAGCGAGACTCACATGAAGTATGACAGTGCATGGTCGGAGATATTGTTGATCGCTTTGCTGGGCATCTTGATGCTGGTTGCTGTGGCTCAGTTGGCCCTGAAATAGCTGCGGTGAGACCCTGCCACTTTTTGAGCCGGGCGCAACTGATAGTTGCGTTAGACATTTCATGGGTCGCGCATCACCAATTAACCCCAATCTAGCCGATGTGAAACGTTAGCTGGTAAAAGAGGAAACCGGCAAAGCAAAAAGGGCCGGATCGCTCCGGCCCTTTTTGCTTCTTGTTACCTAATGCGAAGAGACTACTTGGGCGTCACATGGATCAGGGCGCCGGGATTGGCGTCCTCCAGCATCCACAGCGAGCCATCGGGGGCTTCTTCGATATCGCGGATGCGGTGACCAACTTCCCAGCGCTCGGCAGTCTTGGCGCCGCCGTGGCCGTCAAATGTGAGGCGGACGAGCGACTTGGTCACCATGCCGCCGACGAAGCCGCTGCCGTTCCATTGCGGGAAGGTCTGCGTGCCGGTGTAGAACATCAGATTGCCCGGCGCGATCACCGGCACCCAGTAGAGAACCGGCATCGCAAAGTCGGGCTGGGTGTTCGGCTTCGGAATGGGTACGCCGTTATAGTTGTCGCCAAAAGACACGACAGGCCAGCCATAATTTCTGCCCTTCTCGATCATGTTCAGTTCGTCGCCGCCCTTCGGACCATGCTCGACTTCCCACAATTCGCCGCTAGGCGAAATCGCCATGCCATAGGGCGTGCGGTGGCCGCTGGTCCACGTTTCCGCCGGCGTCAGGTTGGGGCCGGGAAAAGTATACGTGCTGATGACCGGCGCGGATTTGGCGGCTTCCGTGTCCTTCGGCGGATCGATCAGCGGAATGGTGGCAGCGCCGGTCTGGCCAAAGAAAGGATTGCCGGGGGCGGGTTTGCCATCGAGCGTCAGGCGCAGGATCTTGCCTTCGGGCTGGTTTGGATCCTGAGCGGGGGTGAAGCGCTGGCGGTCGCCAACCGTGAGGAACAGATACTGGCCGTCGGGCGAGAAGGCGATCTGCGCGCCTTCCTGGCCGCCCTTGCCCTTGGGCATCTGGTGCCACAGCACCTCGAAGTTTTCCAGTTTCGCCGAGGTGTCGGTGAGGTTCAGCTTGGCGCGGCCTAGTGCCAGGCCTCCGCCATAATCACCCGGTTCGGCATAAGTGAGATAGATACTCTGGTCGGTGTCGTAATGGGGGGAGAGGAAGACGCCCAGCATGCCGTTCTGGCCCTGCCAATAGACTGCGGGCGTATTGCTCACCGCCGCGATCTTCTGTCCCTGCGCGGACACCAGCCAAATGGGCCCGACCTTTTCGGTGATCAGCATGCGGCCATCGGGTAGAAAGGCAATTCGCCAGGGCAATTCAAAGGTGCTCACCGTGGTCATGTTGAAGGGCAGGCTGGCTTCGGGCTTCTGCTCGCCCACATTGACCTGAGCCCAAGCAGCCGTCGACGACACGATGATAAGCAACGCCACTTTCGCCAATTTCATCGATATTTCTCCTGATTTGTACTTGTCTCCCAAGCGCACGATCCTACGCGATCCGGCGCGACTTTTCCCATCCTATACTACCTTGGAGGCCGTGCCAAATAAGTGCAATTTGAAAAGCTTCAGGTGAGCGGAGAGTCTTTAAAAAAAGAGGAGCGCATAGTGTTCAAAGCAAATGCGGACAACTTCATCTTTCTGACCAGGGCCGACGGTTGGCGCCGCCTAATGGATTGCTCGCACCCTGCACTAAGATTGGGGGTCGCGCTTCAGAGTTGACCAAGTCGCCCGGTTGAGCTGGCACTGTTTCTCAGGACTTATCGATGTGCTGGTATGCTTTTCACTTGTGCGAACAAGGCGAGATGAAGAACCCTGTCTCGTACAGTTCGATAAAGTTATTTTCAACCCGGCAGGGGTTTGGTGGGCCCTGAATTATATATTTTCGGCAGAAATTCTAAGACAATCCGACGTAAAGCAAACCATTTCTCCCCAACCTCCTTTCAGGCCATTTCCAAGGCCTTTGAAAACGATTTCGACGGCGCGTCCATTGACCGAAATGAAGTGAAACAATTTCACGTTGACTAGGTTTGGCGCTGCTGTAGTACTACAAGGAATTCAGTTAGCCAAAAAAAGACGGAATGGCGCTGCAGCCGGCAGGTTTTGGAGCCAGTCGAAGGCTCACTCCGGGCTTGCATATCGGTTCCAGTGAACCGCGGGCGGAACGCGTGCGATTGCTTTCTGCGCGTGATGTGTTGTGCGAGGTCTTAGCATTCTAATTTAAGAGGCGGACTGTAGGGTATTGACAGAATATCTATTAATGTACGTTTGTGTCATTCTATGCGGCACAGCCCACCATTTGCGGGAAGTAGACAAGGGAATGTTATGCCCTCCCGTCTTCTCATTGTTGACTGCCACTCGAATTGGCGCATATGAAGCAGTGTGACACGGCGATCATCGGCGCTGGTCCTTATGCGTTGTCAATTGCAGCGCACCTCCGGGCGCTCCGCATCAATTTTCGGATATTTGGTTATCCAATGCAGATGTGGCTCGCGCATATGCCCATGGGCATGCGGCTCAAGTCCGAAGGTTTTGCCTCTTCGATTTATGATCCCGATTCGGAATTCACTCTTGAGCACTACTGCAAAGAGAACAAAGTTCCCTACGCCAATATTGGTCTCCCGGTACCGCTTGAAGTGTTTGCCGCATACGGACTGGAGTTTCAGAGACGATACGTCCCGGAACTTGAAGAGAAACTTGTGGATTTGCTCCAGCAAGTGACCGCGGGATTCCGTCTTCGACTAGAAGACGGAGAGTGTCTCATCGCACGCAGAGTGGTCATGGCGATTGGCCTCATCCACTTCGAATATGTTCCCCCCATGCTGGTGTCTCTTACGGAGGAGTTCGTAACTCATAGTTCCAGGCATCGTACTCTGGAGCAATTCGGCGGTCGTGAAGTTGTCGTCGTAGGGGCGGGAGCGTCTGCCCTTGACCTGGCGGCCCTGCTGCATCAGGCAGGAGCGCACGTCCAAGTGATCGCGCGCAAACCATCCGTTCATTTCCATAGTCCGCCGGAAAAACTTGAACCCTCTCTTCTGGATCAGCTCCACCGACCGTTAACCGGTATTGGGCCGGGTTGGAAGTTATTTTTGTGCGCCAACGCTCCGTTGCTTTTCCGTCAAATGCCAATGGAGTTTCGATTAGAAAAGGTGAAGCGACTTCTTGGTCCCGCTCCCGGCTGGTTCATCAAGGAACAAGTCGTTGGAAACGTGCCAATCAATGTCGGACTCACGATCACAAACGCAGCGGTTCAAAACGGAAGAGTAAGGCTTCAATTGACTGACGGGGCAGGAGCGCGAGAATTACTTGTGACCGACCATGTCATCGCAGCGACGGGCTATAGAGTTGATCTCCGCCGACTGAAGTTCATGGATAAATGTCTTCGAGAGAATGTTCGGTCTGTCGAACACACACCTATTTTGTCGTCCAGGTTCGAGTCTTCCGTCCCCGGCTTGTACTTCGTCGGTGCTTCCGCAGCCAATACTTTTGGCCCTCTGTTGCGATTCGCTTATGGAGCTAGGTTTACGGCACGGAGACTTTCAAGGCATCTCGCAAAATCGGCGGTTCGGAACTCAACATTAAGCGCATCAAGCGCAAAGGTCGAAGTGGAAAACAGCGGCGAGATTGCCGCTCCGTAATGTTTCGGTGAATCTAAGGCTATAAGGGTATTGCAAACCTTGCATGGAAGCAGACAGCCGAGCATGTGGTACCCGGCTCAAAGGATGAGGGTGCGTTGACTGGAGCGGTACTGCTAACGGGAACGAGCCGGTGGCCCAGCCCCGCACGGATCGCGATACGCCTGTCAAAGGCGGGTTGCCGAGTTTCAGCGGTCTGCCCAAAAGGCCACCCTTTAATGTACACGCACGCGGTCCACCAAAGATTCCCATACAAAAGCCTTCACCCGGTGGAGTCTTTGATTTCTGCGATTGACGATGCGCAGCCTGATCTACTAATCCCGTGCGATGACCGTGCAGTACAACATTTACACGAATTGTTTGTTCGTGCTCATGGTGAGGGGCCCGTGGGGGCGGCAGCGGCAGCCCTAATCGAACGTTCATTGGGCGCTTCCGAAAGTTATCCTATCGTCACTTCTCGCAGTGACCTCCTAGAGGTTGCTCGCGAAGAGGGTATTCGTGTGCCGGATACGAAGGCTATCAATTCGACGAACGATCTTGAATTCTGGCAATCCGGACAACCGCTTCCTTGGGTGCTCAAAGCGGACGGATCGTTTGGTGGTATGGGAGTAAGGATCGTACAGGCCAGGGAGCAGGCCGAGAAAGCCTTCGCGGAACTGAACTGTCCGTTCCGAGTACTGCGAGTGGCGGAACGGTTGGTCGTAGACCGCGACCCGTTTTGGCTGCGGCCCTGGTGGAACCATCGCCAGCCGTCAGTTATTGCCCAAGCTTACATTCAAGGCCGCCCTGCGAATTGTGCGGTCGCTTGTTGGGAGGGGAAGATCTTGGCTGGCATTAGCGCTGAGGTCCTCTGCGCCGTAGGGATGATAGGCCCGGCGGTCGTCGTGCGTATCGTTGATAACTCCGAGATGTTGCTCGCCGCAGAAAAGCTTGCCCGTCGATTGCGTCTGTCAGGATTTTTCGGTCTAGATTTCATGATCGAGGATAGAACCCGTGCGCCTTATCTCATCGAAATGAACGCCCGCTGCACACCGCTTTGTCATTTGCAACTCGGCGAAGGACGCGACCTGGTTGGAGCGCTCTGGACAAAATTGTCAGGTGAGGCGATGCGAACTGTGTCACCCATTATTCAGAATGACACGATAGCTTATTTTCCAGGAGCCTGGAGGCACAATAAAGAGCTGCTGGACTTGAGCTATCAAGACATTCCATGGGACGACCCGGAATTGATCGAGGCCCTGCTCCGAGCCTGGCCCAGCCACACGCTGCTTTTTCGACTGCGCCACGTTATCTCTGCTACCTTCAGGGGGCGGAAGACTTCGGTGTTGCCGGTACAGAGGATCGCAAAAGCACGATCGATTGCCGGTGCTCCGTCAGCAAGTCGCTGGTCTTCTCGTTCGTAATATTGAGCAGAGCAAATCGCAGAGGGCATTCGAGTGAAGGAGCGTCGTGCCGCACAACGCTATGACTTGTCGCTCCCCGTACCCAAACCGGATTCCGCCTGATAAACGGTGCCGGTTCAACTGGTCAATGCAACACCATCTGAGCTAGAAGCTCTCATCACAGCTGGTGTATATGGCCGCAAGCAAGCGCACAAGACTCTCTGCGATGCAGCGAGATACAAATGGGTCGTCAAATACACCTCAGCGTATTGCCCAAACCGTAGATCAATTCCATGGCGGCTATTTCTTGTCTTCGACTATATGGCCGTGCCCGTCGCGTACTTCATTTCCTTTGAAGTCAGGATTCTTATCGGGACGCTTCGACGCGTCAGGTTTCTCGCCGCGATTGGGGTTCGGGCCCTTGTAGCCGTGCTGGGGATCGAGGTGGTTGTTCACGGAGCCGTGGAATTTGTCAGTGCCTTTGAACCACGGACCGGCGCCCACGAAGACGGCGTTGGGAAACCATTCCGGGCCGTAGTAGCCGAAAGGAGCGCAAGTGTAGGGAGTAGAATCATAGTAGCCGTACGGGCAGTCTGGGGCAGGTGTGACATCGCAGGATTGAGCGCCTACCGCGGGGGCTTTTACCGTCAAGCAAATACTCGTCGCAATCACCAGTGCAACAAGAACGATGAGCCGCTTCATGATAGTTCCTCCACCTCTCGAACAGGTCACCTTCCGCTCGATTTTGTGGGCCGCTACGACATGCCCCGAAATCTCAGGTACGAAAAACCTACCAGAAAACCTTGCGAAGTGCGAGCGTCACGCCGACTTCTGATAACACCTCTCAACTCAATCCGCTATTCCGCCTGATAAACGGATTCTCGTAATATGGAAATTACGCCCTTCGACCATATGAATCCACGGCGACAACCTCAATCTACCGCATCCTGACCTTTGATGTTAATTCTCTTGACATGTAAACAATAAAAGTCTAAACCTCACAACCTATCCCCCTGGAATCCTAGAAACCTCGTTTGGTAGCGAGACTTCCATGATGCATGACCGTACATGGTCGGAGGAATTGTTGCTTGCCGTGCTTGGGCTCTTGATATTGGCTGCAGTGGCTCAGATCGTCCTGAAATAAGTGCGGAGAGACCCTGCCACTCCCAAAATCACAGCCTATCATCTTGCCCAAACAGCAAAAAGCCACATTCCGGTAAGAGCGTATCAGGACTTGGTCGACAGTCAGCCGGGCTCATGGCGACGAGGCTCAATCTGACTCAGTTCAGGGGGACGATCCCGGGTGGGACTGGAGATACGTGATGAACTACACGTTTCCATTCTCCGCTATCCACTTTAGCGAAGACGTCTGTCGTCTTTTCGTAGACATGCTCCCGCTTGCCCTTATACGATGTAATCTCGTCGCCTGTCCAAGTGATCACGCCCGTGTGCGCCACGCCGTTTATCCCATAGACGTGGACGTGGTAATCGTGGTGGTTAATCAACTCATCCTTGATATCCCCGGACCGGATCATCGCGATGAGTTCAGCTTTGGTGGGAGTGCTTCCGTCCGGCAAAGTCAGGGCCACTCCGTCGGCGCAAAAATGGTCTTGCCAATCCGCGTCAGCGGCGGCACTGGCGACAAGATTTTTGCCCTTTGAGGTTTCCAGGTCCAACAATTCTTTTTTCGTTTTTTCAGCGGCGGGCCCGGTCATCTCCTGAGCTCTCAGGGCGCCGCCCAGGAATAGCGCCAGCAACATTAGCCCTAGAATTCTTGCAAGCAAAATTCGCATCGCTTTCTCCTCAAACTTCGATCATTGGCGTGGAATCAATTGTCAGCTGCCGGGAGGCGATTCTCAGCATGCGGCGCGGAATCCTTAGCGCCCACGGAGCTAAGACTTTTTCCTGGCCCCTATGACCAGCAAGGCGATCCCTCCGGCCAAAGCCAGTCCTCCGAGTGCAGGGGGAAGGGGAATTCGTTCCTGGGTCTCAGTTGTGACATGTATCGATCCCAGATCAACGACATCTTTCTGACGGGTGTAATTGATGCCTTGATAGGCCAGGGCCAGCGCTCCCAGGACGATCAACGCGATCCCTGCCCACATAAATGGCTTCATGTTTTGTCCTTTCGCTGACTTAAGGGCTCGTAATTCTTCGCGAAAAGTTCTCTCGTGGATTGATAAGGATACCACCACCAAGGCCCGGGAAGATTTATCGTGCCACATTGCGGTAAGAGGACTTTCCCCAAGGTTGTCCACTGCCAACGCGTCCCCTATACTCGACGTCTAAGTATTCGAGGCCCTCAAACGGATGCGGAACAGCGAAGCGCAGAAATATGCGCGATGGTCGCTCGCGGCGGCGGGGCTGCTGGCCGCGGTCGTCGCCGGGGTGTACCTGCGAAACGTTTGGGTGGCGCGCCAGGAGGCGAAAAAAGCGCCGCCCGCGGTGCCGCCGACGGTGGAGCAGCGTTCGAACGAGTTTTCGTATTCCAAAGTCGAAGGGCAGCGGACGATCTACACCGTGCGGGCATCGCGCACGACGGAGTTCAAGGAAGGCAACCGGAATCTCCTTGAAGACGTGGCCATCTCCGTGTACGGGAAAAAAGGAGAGCGCAACGACACGCTTCGCACCAAGGCATGCGATTTCATTTCAAACACGGGGAAAATCAGCTGCCTGGGAGAAGTCCAAATCAGTTTGCAGGCCGCGGGGGCCCTCCAAGCGAGCGCCAACGCCATCCGAGTGGCAACGTCTGCGGTAACGTTTGACAGGGACTCCGGAGAAGCGCGGACGGACAAGCCGGTGACGTTCCGCTGGCCGGCGGGAGAAGGCCGCGCTGTGGGCGTGAGCTACGATTCGAGCAGTGGAACGCTCCATTTGCTTCGTGGCGTCGAGTTGAATCTTTCTCCTTCTGCTGCCCCACCTCCTCAAAATGTCCAGGGCCCCGACGAAAAGATTGTGCACGTTGTGGGCACCAGTATGTCTTTCCAGCGTGAATCGCGTCTCGTGATCATGGATGGGGATGTCCACGCCCAGCAAATGACCCACGAACTCACCGCGCAGAAAATGTCCCTGGAACTGGATACTGCGTTTCAAGCGCGGCGCCTCGTGGCCAGCGGCCAACCGCAATTGCACGAGTTGAGCCCTCAAGGGCCTCTCGCACTGAGCGCCGACGAAATTGTTTCGCTACTCAGGCCGGACGGATCGGTTGAATCCATTGCTGCAGCGGGAAACGTGCACGGGACGCGCAACACTCCCGTCGGCGGTGAGGGAATCGACGCCGGGCGGGTTCAATTGGACCTTGCTACACACGAAAACCTGCCACGCCTCCTGACGGCGAGCAACGGTGTCACACTGACATCCACGAGCGCTTCTTTCAACGGCGGCACGCGTCACGTCGAAAGCGACGCCCTCGAAATTCACTTTTCCAGCGCCTCCCGCCCCGGTCAGGCAATTGTGGAAAGCCTGAACACGCTCGCTCCGGCGCGGGTTGATTGGCAAAACATGGCCCTCGCAAACGGCAAATCCGTTCCGCAATCGACGCGGATGGCGGGTAACCAGATGGTTTTGAGTTTTGATGGGCAGAACCTGTTGCAGCAGCTTGTGAGCACCGGAGGCGTGGAAGTGACTCGCAAGCTTGGCGACGCACCCGAGGAGACCACGGCGTCACGCGAACTCACGGCGAAGTTTGACAAAGCGGGCGAATGGGCCACCATCGACCAGACGGGGGACGTGCACTTCCACGACGCGCAGCGCTCAGGCCAGGGAGATCGCGCGCATGTGGATCGAGCCACCAATACGGTTGTCTTGGACGGCTCTGTAATTTTATCGGATGCGGCGACGCGAACCACGGCGCAATCCGCTTCCTTCGCTCAAGGGACAAGCACATTGCGCGCCGACGGGCATGTTTTGACCACGGATTTGCATGTGGCGCAGTCGAGTATTTCCAATCTTGCCCCGGAGCCCGCGCACATTTCGGCGGAACATCTCGTCGCGGACGCGTCGCGAGGGCACGCGGTCTATTCCGGAAAAGGAAGATTGTGGCAGGGGCAGTCGGTGATCGAGGGGGACACCATCGAGCTGGACAGTCCGACGCATGTCCTCCTTGTGAAGGGTCATGTGCGTGGGGTATTCCCTCAGGCGGCGTGGAGCCCGAAGCCAGGTGAGGGGCCGGGGCAGGCTTCGAGCAAAACGGCGAGACCGCCAGCGAAGAATGTGGCCGGCCAAGCGGCGCATCCTGTCCCACAGCTGGGGCACGTTCGCGGAGGAATACTGACTTATTGGGAGGCGGAGTCGCGCGGCCGAATCGAGCAGGGCGCGAGGGTCGATTCGGAGCAAGGCTCCATCCAAGCCGACCAGATCGATCTGTATTTTTCTGACAGCGGTGCCGCAAGCGGCACCAAACAATTGTCGCGGTCCGTGGCCAGCGGGGATGTGACCGTCCACCAGGAGGACCGCCGGGGCACCTCGGACCGAGCCGAATACACCGCATCCGAAGGCAAGTTTGTTCTTTCGGAAGGTAAACCAACTCTATATAGCTCAACTGGCGACACCACCACGGGGCGTCAATTGACCTTCTATTTTGCGGATGATAGGATCATCGTAGATTCGGCGGATGGTTCGAAAACGGTGACGCTTCATCGGGTCGAGAAATGACGTGGCATGCTCAAGCTCCAAGCCGTCGAGCTCAGTAAATCGTATCGCGGGCGAAAAGTAGTCGATGACCTCGACCTGGAGATCAGCCAAGGTGAAGTGGTAGGGCTTCTGGGGCCTAACGGCGCTGGGAAGACAACGACGTTTTACATCCTGGTAGGTTTAGCCCGGCCGGATTCCGGGCGCGTCCTCCTGAACGGGGACGACATTACCGACCTCCCCATGTACCTCCGGGCCCGCAGCGGGATCAGTTATTTGCCGCAAGAACCTTCGGTTTTCCGGCAGCTTACGGTCGAAGAGAACCTGATTGCGGTCCTGGAAACGCTGCCTCTGACATCGGAGCAACAGCGCGACCGTCTCGAGGAGCTATTGGCGCAGATGAAGCTGGAAACGGTTCGAACCAACGGGGCTTACACGTTGTCAGGCGGCGAGCGGCGGCGGCTGGAAATTGCGCGGTCGCTGGTGCTGGAGCCTGCCTTTATCCTGTTGGACGAGCCATTTTCAGGGATCGACCCTTTGACTGTCGTGGATATACAGAAGATTATCGGCGATTTGAGTCGCGAGGGAATCGGCGTCCTGGTCACCGACCACCAGGTGCGCGAGACCCTGAGCGTAACCCATCGCGCCTACATCGTCCAAAACGGCAAAGTGCTTGCTGCCGGGACGCCGGATGACCTCAGCGCCAACGCCGAGGTCCGCCGAGTCTATCTCGGAGATCATTTCCGTTTGAATTGACGCCTATGAGCTGGCTCCAGCCAAAACTTCACCTACGGGTCGCGCAGAAGCAGATCCTTACGCCTGGCCTGGTCCAGATGGTCAGCGTGCTGGCGTTGAACCGTCTTGAGCTGCGGGAAATGATCAATCAGGAGATGATCGAGAACCCGGTGCTTGAGGAATTGTCCGAAGAAAGCGTCACCCCTGAAGACTACAGCGCCGAAACCTTCCTGAAGGCAGAAACCGAAAAAATTCCAGAGGTCGAACCGCCCAGTCCTTTCGAGGATTTCGACGTCGCCTCGTTTTTCAACCAATATCTCGACAGCGGCGGCGGCAATCCGGAGCGTGGCGAACAGGAGACGATTGAGCGGCCGTCCTTTGACAAGTTCCTGTCCTCGGCACAGGGGCTTACGGAACATCTCGCCTGGCAAATGAGCGTGACCGTTTGCAATGACGTGGTGCGCGAGATCGCCGAAGCGATTATCGGAAACCTCGATGAGAACGGCTACTTGAGCGCTTCGCTCGAGGAAATTTCGCAAAACGGAAAGTACTCGATGGAAGACGTTGAGGAAGCCCTGGCGGTGGTGCAGGAGTTTGACCCCCTGGGCGTGGCTTCCCGCAACCTGCGGGAATGCCTGTTGACGCAGCTGCGCACGCTGGACGGGCAAAATACGCTGGCGATGCAGATTGTGTCCGAATGTTTGCCGAAGCGGCCACTGGCGGCGAGCGAAGCCGAGGAGCTGAACCCGGAGACACCGCTGGCGAGACTATTGCAGGCCAACCAGTTGAAGGAAATTGCGCGCGCCCTGAACCGCCCGGTGGAACTCGTCAAGCGCGCCGTCGACGTGATCAAGAAGCTCGATCCCCGGCCCGGGTTGCGCTACAACAAAACGCAGCCGCGCCTGGTCGAGCCGGACGTTTATTTCCGCAAGGTCGACGATCAGTGGCAAGTGTTCATGAACGACGATGACGTGCCGCAATTGCGGCTCTCTCCCGTGTACCGCCGGCTGCTCGCCCGCGATGCGGCCGATCGCGAGGTCCGCAATTACGTGAAAGAGCGCGTGACCGCCGCGATGCAATTGATGAAGAGCATCGAGCAGCGGAAACACACCATCCTGCGCGTTTGCCAGATCATCATTCAGAGGCAGTCCGAATATCTTGACCATGGCGCGGACCACTTGAAGCCCATGATGATCAAGGAAGTTGCCGAGGAAGTGGGCGTGCATCCGTCCACGGTCAGCCGCGCCGTATCGAGCAAGTACGCGCACACGCCGCAGGGAGTGCTGGAGCTGCGGTCGTTCTTTTCGGAGTCGGTTAACGGGCCGGAAGGCAGCAACATGTCGCTGCAGACCCTGAAGCGGCTGGTGAAAAAAATGATCGACGAAGAAGACACCTCCCACCCGCTCACCGACGATCTGATCGCCAAAAAACTCGACGATGCCGGAATCCACGTTACCCGGCGCACCGTGGCGAAATACCGCGAAGACCTCCGCATTCCTAGCACGCACCAGCGCCGGGTCAAGGCGTAGGCCGGTCCGCGTGAAGCGGCGAAACGCGCGCGACGCCCGCCAACTGGTGGTTCTCACCGGACTCAGCGGCTCGGGCAAGAGCACCGTTCTCAAAACCTTCGAGGATCTTGGCTTCTACTGCGTTGACAATCTTCCCGTCGCGCTTATTCCCACTTTCAGCGAATTGCACATGCAGACCGGCGGGGACATCCAGCGCGCGGCGCTCTTGGTGGACGCGCGCGAGGGCGACCAGCTTGAAAAATTGCCCGCCATCCTGCGGCAATTGCGCGGCGAAACGCGCGCGACGCTCGTGTTCATCGAGGCTAGCGAAGATGCCTTGCTGCGCCGGTTCAGCGAGACGCGGCGGCCGCATCCGCTGGGGCATGACCGCCCGGTGCTGGAGGGCCTGCGCCGCGAGCGCGTGCTGATGGAGCCGATCCGGAAACTGGCCGACGTGGTCATCGACACGACCAAGTTCAACGTTCACGAATTGCGGCAGTTCATCATCCGTCGCTTCCAAAAAACGGACCGCCGGCCGATGATGGTTTCGCTCGTGAGTTTCGGATACCGGTACGGGATTCCGGCCGACGCCGACCTGGTGTTTGACGTGCGCTTCCTGCCGAATCCCCACTTTATTCCGAAGTTACGCAGGTATTCGGGGCGCGATGCGCGCGTGGCCAAATACATCCGATCGTTTCCTCAGACCGGTGAATTTTTGCGGCGCGTCGAAGGGTTGCTGGTTTATCTGATCCCGCATTACATCCGGGAAGGGAAGAGCTATCTGACCATCGCCTTTGGCTGCACGGGCGGGCGGCACCGTTCGGTGATGCTGGCGGAAGCGGTGCGCAAGACGCTGCACCAAAAGGGATATGCGTCCAAAGTCGTGCATCGCGATCTGGCGAAGTAGGGAAGCGTTTTTAGGAGGCCGGGACTTCAGTCCCGGCGAAAGATGCCGATTTTTAGAGGGCTTTAGCCCCTGAAGCTTCAGCGGCTAAAGCCAGCGAGGAAAGGCAACGGAATGGCCGAGCTGAAGCTCGGCCCTCCTAAAGGCGCAGAAGCTCAAATTGACGTCCAATTTTGGAATAGCGCCACATGGGCGCGGCGGCTTGACAAAAGAGCGGGTGATTCGTAGCGTACCAACGCCCGCGGCATTCGCTCGCGACACAGGGGATCGGCAATTTCTTTGAAGAAGCGCGAAGAACTCGGACGCTTGTTACGTTATGTCCTGCCGTACAAAATACGGCTGGCGACGGGAGTGCTTTGCCTCTCTGTGGTGGGGCTTGCCGAAGGGTTGATCGCGCTAATGATCACTCCCATTTTTGACCGTGTCCTCAACCCCACGGCTCCCGATTCAAGGCTCCTGCTGATCAAGAACCCGCTCACGCATGAAGCGATTTATTTGAATTCTTTCCTGCCTTCGCAGATTCACAGTGTCGGGACCCTCTTCTCCATCGCCATCCTGACAGTATTTATCGGGAAAGGGGTTGCGGAATTTCTCGGCAACGTTCTGGTGCAATACGCCGGAATTGCGGGCGTCACCGATCTGAGGAATCAGGTCTACGCGAAAGTCATCCGGCAGCCCATCGGATTCTTTCAACACCATCAGACCGGGCGCTTGCTCTCCACGGTCATCAACGACGTCGAGCGCGTGCGGAACACGTTTTCGGAGTATCTGGCCCTGGGGTTCCGGCACGTCTTCACTTTGTTTTTTTTGCTAGCCGTGCTGTTCGCGACCAGTTGGAAGATGACGCTCGGCTCTGTTGTCCTCCTCCCGATGGTGGTCTGGCCCGTCAGGACATTGGGCAAAAAAATCCGCCGCTCCACCGAGAAAATCCAGACCGGTGTCGGTGAACTGTCGCAAATTTTGGAAGAGACGGTCAGCGGCAACCGCGTGGTGAAAGCCTTCGGCATGGAGGATTTCGAGGTCCGCAAATTTCGTGAATCGGCCCGGCGCCTGCTGCGCGAGAATATGCGCTGGATTCGCGCCGCGGTAGCCACCTCACCCCTCATGGACCTGCTGGGGGCCGTCGTGATCGTGCTGGTGCTGATGTACGCTCGCGTGCAAATCAAAATCGGCGCGATGACCGCCGGCATTTTCGTCACGTTCGTCTACGCGCTGTTCAAGTCCTATGAGCCCGTGAAGGGGCTGGGCACGGTGTACCAGCAATTTGAGCTGGCGTTCGGGGCGACCGCGAAAGTTTTTGAGTACATCGGCCGTGCGGAAGAGCCTGCTATAGAACCGCAACTGCGCGCATTGCCTTCCTTTTCTCAAAGCGTGGAATTCGATCGAGTGGGCTTTGGGTACGATCCCGAGGTGCCCATCCTGGACAATATTTCATTTGAGGCCTGCGCCGGCGAAGTCATCGCCATTGTGGGCTCAAGCGGGGCGGGCAAGACCACGCTGGTGAATCTCCTGCCGCGTTTTTACCCGGTGACGTCGGGGTCCCTGCGCATCGATGGCGTGGATGTTCGCGAAGTGACGCTGCGGTCTTTGCGGGAACAGATGGCCATCGTGACGCAGGAAACCATCCTGTTCAACGATACGGTCTGGAATAATATCTGCTACGGGCGGCCGGGATTGCCGAAAGAGCGCGTGGAGGCTGCGGCCAAAGCGGCGCTGGCGCACGAATTCATAATGGAATTGCCGCAGGGCTACGAGACCATGCTCGGCGACCGCGGGCAGCGCCTCAGCGGCGGGCAGCGGCAGCGAATTGCCATCGCCCGCGCGATCCTCAAGGATTCGCCCATCCTGATCCTGGACGAGGCCACGTCGGAGCTGGATTCCGAGTCGGAAATGCTGGTGCAGCGCGCACTTTCGAACTTGATGATGGACCGCACCGCGTTCGTCATCGCGCACCGGCTGTCGACGATCCGGCGCGCGGACAAGATCATCGTCCTCGAAGACGGCACCATCGCGGAAACGGGCACGCACCAGGAGCTCCTTGCGCGCGGCGGAATTTACGCGCGGCTTTACGAAATGCAATTCGCGGACGTCGAAGATGCTGCGACGCCCGCGCCTAAGGCGGATCGATGAAAGCGACGACGGCCATGACCGGGATCTATTCGATGACCGGCTTCGCGCAGGCCCGTGTGGAGCGCGAGGGAAGCTCCGTGCGCATCAACCTGCGCAGCGTAAATCACCGCTTCTTGGATCTTCATCTGCGGATGCCGGACGGATTTGAAGTCTTCGAATCGCGCATCCGGCAAGCCATTCGAAACCGGTTACGGCGCGGGCACGTGGATGTGAACGTTTACTACGAGCCGGGCGGGACTGGCACGGTGGAAGTCAATCATGACCTGGTCGAGTCCTACATGAAAGCGGTGGAGAGATTGCGCCAGGAGTTCGGCGTAAAAGCGGAACCCGACCTGGTGGCGCTGTTCCGCCTCCCGGGCGTGGTCGCGGCGCCGGGGGCAGCCAGCGATGCGCTGAGCGAAGAAAAGCAAGAAAGGCTCGGCGAGCAAGTGGAGGCCTGCCTGGAGCAAGCGCTGAATAAACTGGAAGTCATGCGGCGTTCCGAAGGGCAATCGCTTGCCGCGGAGATGCAGGGAATCCTGGGGCGGATTGCCGCGCGCACGGCGGAAGTCGAGGCCCTCGCGGAGCGCGTGCGTCCCGCCATCGCGCGCCGTCTGGCGGAGCGCCTGGAAGAACTTCTGAAGGGCGTGCAACTCGATCCCGTGCGCCTGGCGCAAGAGGCCGCGCTCCTGGCTGAGCGCAGCGACGTCAGCGAGGAACTCGCCCGGCTGCGCAGCCACGTCGAACAGTTCGGAAAATTGCTCGCCGGCGCGGGCGAAGCGGGAAAGAAACTCGATTTTCTTTTGCAGGAAATGCAGCGGGAAGCGAACACACTCTTGTCCAAGACCCCCGGCGTGGAATCCGAAGGACTGGCAATCACGGGCCTGGCGCTGGAAGTGAAATCCGACATCGAGAAACTGCGAGAACAGGCGCAGAACGTCGAATGACCATTGCACAGGCACGGCAGCCTCTGGTGTTCATCGTGTCCGGACCTTCCGGGTCGGGCAAATCAACGCTGGTGCAGAAGATGCTGGAAGTGCCTGGCACAATGTTCTCCGTTTCCTGCACAACCCGGCCGCCTCGGAACACGGAAAGCGCCGGAAAATGGTATGATTTTATTTCCGAAGAGGAATTCGATCGCAGGGTTCAAGCCGGTGAGTTTCTCGAACACGCCCGCGTTTTCGGGAAGCACCAATACGGCACGCCGCGGCGGTGGCTCGACGAGGCGCAATGCAAAGGCCTGGACCTGGTGCTCGAAATTGACGTGCAGGGAGCGGAACAGGTAAAACAAAAGCTGCCCTCCGCGGTGGCCATCTTTATCCTTCCGCCCGCGAAGGAAGAATTGGAACGGCGGTTGCGGTCGCGGGGACAGGATTCGGACGAAGCAATTGGACGCAGGATGGAGCGGGCCCGGCAGGAAATTCAGCGTTACACGGAGTACGATTTTCTGGTGGTGAATGACGATGTGGAGCGGGCCGGACGCGAGATCCAGGCGATCACGGTGGCCGCGCGTTGCCTTCGCAGCTGTTTGAGCGAGCGCGCACGAAAGATACTGGAATCATTCGGAGGATAACGATCTCATGACGGCCGAGAGTCAGGCACCGGACAGCAAGTTTGCATTTGTGGTGGTGGCGGCGCGAAGGGCGAGGCAGTTGATGCTCGGAGCGTCACCACTGGTGGCGAATCCGCGCTCGCACAAGTCCACCCGTGTGGCTATTGAGGAGTTGCAGGCGGGCGTGCTCGAATACCAGTTGCCTGAAATCCCGGGCGAAGCGGTTGATAAGGATGGGAAGCGGCGCAAGGAATAGCGCCGCGAAATTTTTATGCGCGTGGCACTCGGTGTTTCCGGCGGAGTGGCCGCCTACAAGGCGGCGGAACTGGTGCGCAAGCTCCAGCAGGAAGATATCGACGTGCAGGTGGTGATGACCAAGAGCGCGCAGGAATTCATCACACCGCTCACGTTTGCCGCTCTCACCGGGCAAAAAGTAATCACCGAAATGTTTGGCGGTGAAACGTCCGGTGGAGCGGGCGGCGCGAACGTCGAAAGCGCCATCGAGCATATCGCCGTGGCCCAGCGGATTGACCTGCTGGTCGTGGCTCCTGCAACCGCGAATGTTATCGCGAAAATGGCTCGCGGCGTCGCGGACGATTTCCTGACGACGCTATATCTCGCGACGACTGCGCCCGTGGTCGTTGCCCCCGCCATGAACGTCAACATGTGGGAGCATCCGGCGACACAAGAAAATGTTGAGACCCTGCGCGCGCGCGGCGTTCACGTTGTCCCGCCGGAGGAAGGCTATCTCGCCTGCGGAATGACCGGGGCGGGGCGGCTTGCCAGCGTCGAAGCAATTGCCAGCGCGGTGTGCGCGCGCCTCGGAATCGAATATGACTTGCAGGAAGAAACGATCATCGTGACGGCCGGGCCAACTTGTGAAGACTTGGACCCGGTGCGATTCCTGACCAATCGCTCCTCCGGCAAGATGGGATATGCGCTGGCGCAAGCTGCGTCTAGGCGAGGCGCGAGCGTGATCCTGATCAGCGGGCCGACGCGGCTCGAACCGCCGCAGGGCGTGCAATTTGTTTCCGTGCGCAACACCGAACAGATGCACCGCGCTGTGCTCGCGCATTTTCCTGGCGCGACGGCGCTGATCATGGCTGCGGCCGTGGCGGATTACCGGCCCGTGGCGCCGCAGACCAAAAAAATAAAGCGCGGAGATGGCCCTCTGAATTTGGAACTCGAGCCCACGGTGGATATTCTTGCCGACGTGGCGCGAGGCAAAGGGGATCGCGCCATCATCGGCTTTGCCGCGGAGACCGAGAATGTGGCCGTCCATGCGCGGGCCAAGCTGGAATCCAAGCAAGCTGACCTGATCGTGGCCAACGACGTGACTGCCGAGGGCGCAGGTTTCGATCACGACACGAACGTCATCACCCTGTATTTCCGCGATGGGAGCGAGAAGGCTTTTGCTCGCATGCCCAAGATCGACGCGGCGCACCGCATTCTCGATCAATTGCGCGGCTTGCGGCAATCGGCGGGGCAAACCGCCGCAACGCAACGCGTGCGCTGACCCGCCGATGGATTCCTCCCCCGCACAAACCACTCGGAAAAAACTGGAAGCCTGGCTGCGCTACTACGAAGATTTGAATCTCGGTGCGTTTTACACCGACCGGAGAACCATGGGAAAACGCACGATCAAATCAGTGGCGCAGAATGTGCCTGCCGCTTCGCCCGCAATGCAGCCAGCCGTGTCGAACGCGCCGGCGAAGGCCGCGCCGCCTGTTTCCGTGCTTCCCGTTGTGAACGCGCCGTCACTGTTCGAGGTTATCGACCGCGTCGAGGGAGATACGCTCGAACGGATCCGCGAGGATCTGGGCGAATGCACGCGTTGCCGGCTGCACCAGCAGCGAAATAAGATTGTTTTCGGAGCGGGAAATCCGCGCGCCGAACTCGTGTTCGTCGGGGAAGGCCCGGGCCACGATGAAGACGTGCAAGGGCTGCCGTTTGTGGGCCGCGCCGGAAAACTCCTGACGCAGATGATCGAGGCCATGGGCCTCGCGCGCGAACAGGTTTACATCTGCAACGTGGTGAAATGCCGGCCGCCGGAAAACCGCAAGCCCGAGGATGACGAGGTCGCGACGTGCTCGCCCTTTTTGTATCGCCAGCTGGATGTGATCGCTCCCAAGGCGGTGGTCTGCCTTGGTGCAACTGCCGCGCAGTCGCTCTTGAAAACCAAGGACTCGATCTCGCGATTCCGTGGCCAGTGGTTCGATTACCGGAATACGAAGCTGCTAGTCACGTATCACCCGGCCTATCTTCTGCGCAACCCGAATGCCAAGGGCGATGTATGGAAGGATTTGCAGAAAGTCATGGCGCATTTGGGTTTGAAAACGAAGAAAGCCTCCCAATAGGACAGGTTTCAGCACGCCCTGCTCTCCGACGACATTTCCTGCTTGTGAGACATTCGGGCTAGACTAACCCTCGCACATGCCTTCCATCTATTGCGAAGTCGCTCTGCCTGTTCCGCTGCGCTCGCTGTTCACGTATGAGATTCCGGAGCGCCTGGCCGGATCGGTTTGCGCGGGCAGCCGCGTGATTGTGCCATTCCGCAATCGAGCGATGGCCGGAGTGGTCGTGGAGGATTCTGTCCGGAGGCCCGATCCCGCACGCATAAGAAATGTCAGGGAAATTGTCGAAGTGCTTGACGCGATTCCGGCCCTGCCACCGAAACTTTTAGAATTGGGGCAGTGGGTAAGCGGCTACTATGTGGCGCCGCCGGGGGAAGTATTTCGCGCGATGCTGCCGCCGCAGATCGATCTGCGTCACGAGCGCGAATTTCTGATGACCGATGCGGGGCGCGCGCGCCGCGCCGAACTGGACGCAGCGGGGAATCGCAGCGAATCGGAAGTCGCGGAGCTGGCGCTGCTTTCGCTCATGGAGATCGAGGGCCGGCCGGTGCGCGCGGACCGCTTGCGCAAACTTCCCGGGGGTGAAGCCGCGGCGGAACGGTTGCTGCGCCGCAGACAACTCGAATCCAGAGAGGTCGCGGTGCGGCGCCAAGCACGCGTGCAGAAAATTGTGGCGTGGAACGTGACTCCTTCCGAGAATTCAGTACACGCAGATGCAAGTGAGTCCCTTTCCGAAAAAGAAGCGCGGGTCTATCACGTCCTCGCGGAGGAACGCGGCCCTCTGCCGCTGCCACAACTCGCAAAACTGGCCAAAGTTTCGCGGCCGCTCGTCGAACGCATGATCCGGCAGGAAAAACTGAAATGCTGGGAAGAACCGATTGCCATCGAAGAAGATCTGTTCGATGCCGATTACATGCCGCCCTCGAATATTTTGAATGAGGATCAGAAGCGGGAATTGGGTGTGATTCGCGGCTGGCTCGATGCAGGCGTTTTCAACGCAGGACTTCTCTTTGGCGTTACCGGGAGCGGGAAAACGGAAGTGTATCTCGGCGCTGTCGAGGCGGCACTGGCGCGCGGCAAGACCGCGCTGATTCTGGTTCCGGAGATCGCGCTGACTCTTTGGTGCGGAAGATTGTGCCGGGCGCGATTCGGCGCGGGCGTCGCGGTGCTGCACAGCGCCCTGCCGGACGTGGAGCGCGCGCTCGAATGGTGGCGCGTGCGGCGCGGCGAGGCCCGCGTCGTGGTGGGAACGCGCTCGGCCGTTTTCGCGCCGGTCGAAAATCTCGGGCTGATCGTGGTCGACGAGGAACAGGAGGCGAGCTACAAGCAGGAAGAGACGCCGCGGTATCACGGGCGTGACGTGGCCGTGGTGCGAGCGAAACTCGAAGGGGCCGTGGCGCTGCTCGGTTCGGCGACGCCTTCCCTCGAAAGTTTTCAGAATGCCCGGTCGGGAAAATACCAGCTTCTTCAACTGGATTCGCGCGTGGAGAACCGGCCTCTTGCGCCGGTGGAAATCGTCGATCTGCGCGAGGATTTCAAGGCCTCGCATCGCGCGGGGCCGATCTCATCGAAGCTCGGCGAAGCCATCGCCGCGCGCCTCGCAGAGGGAACGCAATCGCTGATCCTCATCAATCGCCGGGGATATTCCTGGTTCGTGCTGTGCCGGTCGTGCGGCGCGGGCGTGCAGTGCGAAAACTGCAGCATCTCGCTCACGTATCACAAGCAGCGCGCGCGTCTCGAATGCCACTACTGCGGATTCTCGCGGCGTGTGCCGGAGAGCTGTCCGAAATGCAATTCCGAACATGTTTATTTTTTCGGGGCGGGCTCGGAACAACTCGAAGAAAAACTACGCGAGAAATTTCCCGGCGTCAAAGTCGCGCGCCTGGACCGCGATTCTGTGCGCACCAAGCGCGCCTACCAACAGGTGCTGGGTGACTTCGCGGCTGGAAAAATCGACATTCTGGTCGGCACGCAAATGGTGGCAAAGGGACACGATTTTCAGCGGGTCACCCTGGTCGGCGTGATTTCCGCCGATTCGCAGCTCAGCCTGCCGGATTTCCGCGCCGCCGAGCGCACATTCCAATTGCTGACGCAAGTCGCGGGCCGCGCCGGACGCGGAGAGTTGCCGGGGGAAGTGCTCGTCGAGACCTACTATCCGGAGCACTACGCAATTCAACTGGCCGCGCGGCAGGACTATCTCACTTTTTTTGAGAAGGAAGTGCAATTCCGGCGAGTGCTGCACTATCCGCCGTTCACGGCGCTGGCCAGCATTTTGGTGCGCGACACGAAAATTGAAAATGCCATCCGCTGGTCGCGCCAGCTCTCCACGTTCCTGGCCCCTCAGGAATCGCGCGGCGTGAAAGTGCTTGGCCCGGCCGCGGCCCCGCTCGCGCGGCTCAAACGAGAGTATCGCTTTCAATTTTTGTTGAAGGCGCCGAAGCGCGCGCAGCTCACCCGCGCCGTTTCAGAATTGATGGCGTTTAGCGAAGAGAAGGAAATTCCGCAGAAGGCCGTCCTGGTGGACGTGGATCCGCTGAGTTTGTTCTAGCGGTTCTAGTAGCACAGGCTTCAGCCTGTGGATTTTGAATTTGGATTTGACCAACAGAAAAGCACACAGGCTGAAGCCTGTGCTACTTAATTCCCGCGGATCATGACCGGCATGGGCATGAAGCACAAAATGAACATGAGGACGGCAAAGGCGGCCCAGAGCAGCCGTGCGCGATCGAGTTTCTCCCAGCGATTGAGCAACGGCGGGTGGCGGAAACCAATCGCCAGCAGCAAGATGGACCACAAGATCCATCCCCGCCAAAAAAGCAGTCCAAGAGGAATCAAGAGTAACGCGACGCCCATGGTTATTCTCTTGTGATACTTGCTGGCCACGGAATACAGGATGTGCCCGCCATCCAGTTGTCCGCCCGGAAGCAAGTTCAGCGCCGTCGCGAATAAGCCGACCCACGCCGCACGCCCGACGGGATGCAGCAGCAAATCTCCTGGCGCTACACCCGGCCGAAGCACCGCGACGAGCGCGCGCATCACCAGCGGCTGCCCAAACACGATGGAAGCGTGCGCATCCGAAAACGGCACGACGCGGGAGTACAAGATGGCGATCGCCAGCGCCGGAACCGCGAAGAGAAAACCAACCACGGGTCCAGCGAGGCCCACGTCAAAGAGAGCCTTGCGATTTTGGATCGCGGACCGAATGCGAATGAACGCGCCAAGCGTCCCGATCAGCGTCGGCGCGGGAAGGAAATACGGGTAGCTCGCAGAAATTCCGTAATAGCGGCAGGCAAAGAAATGTCCCAACTCATGAGCCAGTAGGATTCCGATCAGCGTGAAGGCAAAAGGGACCCCGGCAAGCAAGAGCTGGGGGTGCGCAAGCAAGGCCGCATACGTGGAAAAGAGTTCCTCAAAATCGGGGGATTGCCCGGAAGCGTACGCGGACGCGTATTGCGCACCGACGGCCAGCGTGGAGATCAAGGTCAGCACGAAGAGCAGAATGGCAATGGCCAGCGATCTCCGCTGCCTGCGGGCCTCGAGGTTTTCCCAGTACGGATTGGGAGGCAGGTCCCACGCGGCGACCACCGGGGTAAGAGTTTCCGCGGGAGCGGATTCATATTCACTTCGATCACTCATAAGGTTTTGGATGCGCCTGCGATGGTGATGGGCAGGCTGATTTGCCGACGCGCCTGTGCGAGCTGCGCGAAACCATGGGGCGAGCGTCATGCATTCCATTCACCCGGGAACAAGATTGTTGACGCTATACCGGAATTCTCAATAATTTGCTCATCGTACCGCTGACAATCGCCTCGCGATCGCTGTCACTGAGCCCGGGCGTGCCGAGTACGTGATCGACCGGGTTGAGCTCCCACGCGAACGGATAATCGCTGCCGAGGCCTATCTGGCTCGCTCCACAGACGGCAATCAGGTGCCGTAGACCTTCGGGCGTGAAAACCATGGCATCAAAGTAAAGTTGCTTCAGGTACTCGCTCGGTTTTTTTTGAATGGCCTTCGAGCAGCGGATGGGAAGGGTCAAGCAGCCCTGGTCCGTGCGGCCGCTATAGGATGGCAGATACCCTCCAGCATGAGCGGCGCAGATCTTCAAGTTGGGAAATCGGTCCAACGTCCCTTCAAAAATCAAGTGCGATAGAAAAATAGTCGTTTCGAGCGGATTACCGATGACGTTTTCGAGGAAGCCATTTCCCTGTACGCGGGAGGCGATTCCTGTGGCCACCGCGCTGTCTTGGGGGTGCATGAAGATTAGCGCCTGCATCTCCTCCGCTTTGGCCCAGAAAGGGTCGAATTTGGGAGAAGAAAGTTCCTGACCCTCTACGCTTCCCCCAATTGCAGCGCCACGCATTCCCAGGTGCTTGATCGCGTCTTCCATCTGTTGCGCCGCGAGTTCCGGAAACTGCAGCGCCACGGACGCAAATGCCACGAATCTGTCCGGGTGAACGGCGCACAGCGCGGCGAGTCTTTCATTCTGAACATCGATCAATCGGCGGGCCAAATCCCGATCGGCGGAGTACCAGAAAGCGTTGATGCTCACTGCCTGGACGTCTATTCCCATTTCGTCCATTGTTTGCAAACGCTCGGGGCCAAGTGAATGTGGGTTGGTCCCGACTCGCGTAGGGCCTCCAGCCGCGAGCTTCTCAAGGGGTGTGCCCTTTAAAACTTCGGCCGCCTCCGGCAATGCAATATGACTGTGCACATCCACAGTCTTGACGCGTCGCTGCCCAATACGAATTTCCCGCCGCTTGGGGGCGGGGCCTGCCTGGCGCGCCGACGCCTCGGCCTGCGAGCTACGCGTAGTGCTTCCCAGAAAAAACATCCCGGCGGAAGCTCCCGCTGCGTCCTTCAGGAATTGCCTGCGATTGCGCATTTCATTTCTCCCGTTCGAATCGGCTGAAGCAGGAGTTTAGATTGAAACGAACGATCCATTCCTTGATTTCTGGTTTGTAGTTTTCAGCTAAGCGATAACATAGGTTGGGGTGCTTGCAATTGCAAGACCCAGTTGGATGCTCAGTTCGGCGGGAAAGCGCAACAGCGAGTTGCGAACTCAGAGCGTTTGCAATTCCTTGCCGGGCTTGAAGCGCACCGCTTTGCCGGGCGGGATGCTGACTTCCTGGCCGGTGCGCGGATTGCGGCCGATGCCGGTCTTGCGCGGGCGCACGTTGAACACGCCGAAGCGGCGCAACTCGATTCGTTCCCCTTTGCCGAGCGCGTTTTTCATTGCTCCAAAAACGGTTTCGACGGCCTGCTCCGCCTTGGTGCGGCTCACGCCGGTCTTGGTTACGACCGCATTCACTATATCCAGCTTAATCACACCACCCTCCTGCTATTCGACGGCAAGCTATGCTATGCATGCAGTTGCGGGTTGTCAAGGTGAACGCGCTCGGTTAAGATGCGCGTCTTTGCAACAGCGGTTTCGGGCTTCGGTTGGAGCCCGCACCCCTCGCGGGAGGTTCTGGATGTCGGTAAAGCCGGATCACTGGATACGCAAGATGTCGTTGGAACACAAGATGATTGAGCCATTCGAGGACCGCCAGGTCCGCGAGGGCGTCATCAGCTATGGAGTGTCCAGTTACGGCTATGACATCCGCGTGGCCGACGAATTTCGTATTTTTACGAATGTGAACTCCACCATAGTCGACCCGAAGCATTTTGATTCCCGGTCGCTCGTCGAGTTCAAGGGGGCCGAATGCCTCGTTCCGCCGAACTCGTTCGCGCTCGGGCGCTCGGTGGAATATTTCCGCATCCCGCGCAACGTGCTGACCATCTGCCTCGGGAAATCGACGTATGCGCGCTGCGGGATTATCGTGAACGTGACGCCCTTTGAGCCGGAATGGGAGGGTTACGTTACGCTCGAAATCAGCAACACCACCCCGCTGCCCGCAAAGATTTACGCCAACGAAGGTTTGTGCCAGGTTCTTTTTTTCGAGTCCGAGGAGGCTTGCGAGATTTCCTACAAAGATAAGAAAGGGAAGTACCAGGCGCAGCAGGGCATCGTGCTACCGCGGCTCTAACGCGCAATTCTCCCGGGAAGGCCGTTCTCCTGAACGGTGACACGCAGAGCAACCGCCGCAGCGGAGAGATTGGCATATCCCAAGTAAATTGATTCCAACCGGCGCCTACGCATTTGCCGTTTGGGCGTCGCCGTTTTCTTCTTTGGCGAGACTCATCGGGAAGCCGCGGCTGCGCCAGCCTTCATAACCTTCCGAGAGCGGCCGGATGCGCGTGATCCCTTTGCTGCGAAGCAGAAGCGCGAGCCGCGCGGCGGTCACTTCATTCGGGCACGCGCAAAACAGTACAATCTCCCGGTCCCGGGGAATGACGTCGGCCGCTTCCTCGAGTTCCGCGGCGTCCACGTGCAACGCGCCGGGGATCGTTTCCGGGTTGGCGTCGAAATCGAGCGAATGGCGCAGGTCCACCACCAGGATGTCTTCTCCGGCGTCAATTTTTTCTTTCAACTCTTCCGGACTAATTCGCGCAATCCTCAATTTGCGAAGGAACTTTTGGCGATTGTAGAATTTCCGGAGAATGTAGCCCGCGAATGCGGCGAGCAGCAGGACCAGCAGCCACTCTCCGAGGTACGCGGCGCTCGCGGCCACACGTTCGAGCTCGCTGCTGAACACGTAGCCGGTGATCATGTAGGCGCCCACCCAGATGACGGCGCCGGTCACGTCGAACAAAAGGAACTTCCGCCAGCCCATCTTGATAATGCCGGCCAACGGCGCGGACATGGCGCTCAATCCGGGGATGAATTTGGCGCCCATCAATACCCGCGGGCCGTTGCGCGTAAAGCTTACCTGCGTCCTTCGGACGCAAGAGTCAGGTTCCAGCGAAATCCGGCAAAGGAATTGGAGGACGCGCACGCCTTTCTGACGGCCGAGCTCGTACCACATCGCATCGCTGGCTACCGCCCCGATGGCCGCGAACGCGATGGCCGCCCCCAGATTCATCTGGTGCATGCCCGAAAGCGCGCCGGTGGCGAGAAGCAGCGGCGCCGACGGAACTGGCAAGCCCGCCTGTTCGACAAACACCCAGGCGAACACCAGCATGTACCCGTGCCGGACAACGAATTGGAGCATCTCGGTCATTTCATTCCGTCATTCAGTCAGAAACTGCGATTGGGGCCGGCTGTCCCCAGGATCCCGAAAACACAAATTGATTCAGCGGCTTGCGCTGGCGCGGTGCGATCTCGCGCTGCCGCAGCGTTTCCGTCAGGGAGTGCGGATCTCCTGGATACCCCACTGCAATCACGCTGACTGGTTCCCATCCGTCGGGCACGGCGAAGCGTTCTCGCGCGGCCTCGGCGTTGAATCCCGCCATTTGGTGTGCCGTGAGGCCCAGGGCTGTCGCCTGCAGGGTCAGATTCGCAGCCGCCTGGCCTAAATCGTAGTACGCGTGCCGGTTGGGTCTTCCGTCCTTTTCAAATTTTGTATGCGCCAGGGCCAGGATCAGGACAGGCGCCTTGTTTGCCCAACTACGATTGAAGTCTACCAGCACACTCAGCATGGCTTCATAATTTTTGGAGTCTTGATGTGATGCGACAAAAAAGGCCCAGGGCTGTTCGTTGCTCGCCGCCGCAGCCCAGCGGGCCGCTTCGAACAGACTGAGAAGTTTGTCCGGCTCGACCGGGAGTTCCAAGAATGCGCGCGGGCTCCATCGCCGGCGAATTAATTCGTGAATGGGGGCTTGCGTTTCGGCTGTTTTTTCCATTTTCGTAATTAGATGCTTATCCTCTCCCGAAAGACTTAAATCTTCAGACAGGTTCGGCCGGACAGGGAAGCCCCGTCCGGCCAACGAGTCCAAAATTGCGAATTCAGCGGCGCCTTTGGACCGGCTCAGGCTGCCGGGGCCTGCTGGATCAATTCCGCTTCGAGCGTGATTTTCACTTCATCCCCCACAACCAGTGCGCCTGTCTCAGTCAAAGCATTGAAAGCGACGCCGAAATCTTTGCGGTTGATCTTCGTTGAGGCTGTAATTCCTGTGCGGATATTGCCCCAGGGATCCTTTACGGGAGGGGTGGGACCTTCACCGTCGAAGGTGACTTCCTTTGTGACGCCGCGGATCGTCAAATCGCCGGCCACTTTAAAAGTTTCTGCGCCAAGGGATTCGATTCTCTTGGATCGAAATGAGAGCGTCGGATGGTTGGCCACATCGAAGAAATCGGCGCTGCGAAGATGCTCGTCGCGCTGGGGTTCGCGCGTGTTGATGGACGCGGCTTCGATGGTTACCTCGACCGAGGACTTCGCCGGATCGGCCGGGGTGATGAGCGCGCTCCCGCTAAGCTTGGTGAATTCCCCGCGGACATTCGAGATCATCAGGTGCCGGACGCTGAAATGCGCGGCGGAATGCGCGGGATCAATCTGCCATTGTGTCGGCTTCGTGCTTTGGGCTGCTGCTGCGACGGTGGTGTTCATTTGTGTTCTCCTTTAGACATTTTCTTCGGGATAGATTAAGAGGGCCTCCCAAAAAATCAATCGGGTGAATGCGGTTCTTCCAGGCGCTCGCGGGCGCGGTCCAGCAAACTCGAAAGTTGCCGGAGCTGTTTCGCGGGGAGGTGGCGCAACTGGCGGCGATGCAATTCGTGAACGGGCCGATCCAACTCCTCCAGGAGACGCAGCCCTTCCGCGGTGATGCGAGTCTTGACCACGCGGCGGTCCTGCACTTCCCGCGCGCGGGCAATCAGGCCGCGGGATTCCATGCGGTCCAGCAGGCGAGTGATGTCCGGATCGCGCGAGATGAGACGCCCGCCGACCTCGCGGCAGGCCAGGCCCTTTTCCCCGGCGCCGCGCAGGATGCGCAAGATGTTGTACTGCGTCCCGGAAAGGCTGTAGGGCTTGAGCAAGGCCTCGGCGCCGCGGGCCAGGGCGTCGGCGGTGCGCAGGAGGCTGACAAAGACGCGGGCTTCCAGGCCGGTCTGGGGATCGCGTTTCGCTTTCGCGGCTCGTTGCATGGCACAGCAATACTCGTTATAACGACTATTGTCAAGAGGAATGTTTGGCGCGGCTTTCGCTGGAATCTTGGTGTCCTCTGTGTTGAAGGTCTTGCAATTCCAAAGGCAAAGGCAAAGGCAAAGGCTTTACCACAGAGGGCACAGAGGAGCACAGAGGGACACAGAGAAAACCGGAACGAAGCTAAGGCTTGCGCGTGGGGCGGATGTGCACTTCACTGATGAAGCTGCCCGCGGATTGCGTCACGAGGGCGGCTACCGCGTGCGCGACGTCCTCCGGCTGGAGAAGCTTCAAGGGGTCTTTGCCGCCGTGCCCCGAAAATTCCGTGGCTACCGAGCCGGGGCAGATGGCGCTGACGCGAATGCCGTACCCTCGCAAATCTTCGGCCATGCTGCCGGAAAGGCCCATGAGTCCCCATTTCGAGGCACAGTAGATCGCGCCGTTCGCAAATGTGTTTTTCCCCGCGAGAGAACTGATATTGATGATGTGACCCGTCTGGCGGCGAATCATTTCCGGCGCAACGGCGCGGGACAGCAGGAATACCGACTTCAAGTTCGTATCCATCACGCGGTCCCAGTCGGCTTCTCCTAATTCATGGAAGGGCCCAAACAAGCCGATGCCGGCGTTGTTCACCAGGATGTCGATGGGTCCGAATTCCTGCTGCGTTTTTTGAACCAAGGAAGAAACCTGCTCCGCATTTGCGACGTCCGCCGGCACGGCGAGCGTTTCGATTTTTTCTCCGCGAAGGCCGGCGGCCGATGCATCAAGCCTGGCCTGATTCCGCGCGCAGATCGACACACGCCCGCCCATGCGCCCCAGAAGGCGGGCGATGGCGAGGCCGATTCCCCGGCTCGCTCCCGTGACCAGCGCGACCTTGCCTGCAACGGAGCCCTCCGACGACATGAACCCTCCTTCTTTATTGCGGGGAGTAATGATATTCTCTGCCCAGGCTTCCATTGTCTGGAGTTTGTCATCATACTACTGGCGTCCACTGGTCCGAGTGCTGGACCAATTCCGCCAGGCAAAACTTCGGCATGCAAGCCATAGGGAATCGCGCTTGCGCCCTAGAGAAGGATTCCCTATAATCCGAGAGCTTTAAGCCAGCAGATATTCTTGCACATTGTTTTAGCAATCAGAATTTTTCGAAATTTGCTGAGGAGGCTGGAAGCCGATGATACGAAAGTGGATTATGACTGGCGCCGGTCTGTTAGGGATCGCGCTGGCAATGGGAACTGGCGCGTCTAAATTGTGGGCCGCACCGCAGACGCCGGCGAAGCCCGGATACACCCTGCCCGAGTATAACGCGTACAAGGCCGCGGACGCGGAGACCAATCCTCAGCAAAAAATCGCAAAGCTCGACGACTTTGTGAAGACCTACAACAACTCCACGCTGATGCCGTACATCTACCGCGACTACTACACAACGTATATGGCGCTGAAGAACTACGCTCAGGCCATCGAGTACGCGGATCGGATGATCGCTCTCGGCGACAAGATTGACACTACCGGAATGCTCGAAGCGTATTACACCCGGGCCCAGGCGTTTTATCTGGGCATGTCCAGCAAGGATTTGCAAACTCCAGACGCGCTGACCAAGTCGCGAGACGCCTCCCTCGCAGGTCTCAAGACCCTGGACGATCTCAAGAAGCCGGACAACGTGCCGGCGGACCAGTTCGAGCAGCAAAAGAAGGGCGTCAAGGTTTTGTTTAACGCGGTCGCGGCTCTGGCCTCGACTTCCATGAAGGATTATCCTGGCGCGGCTGGGTACTACAAGACGGTTCTTTCCATTACGCCCGAGGATCCCGTTACTCACTACCGCCTCGGTATTGTGTATCTTCAGATGACCCCGCCGATGGGAACGGATGGCTTCTGGGAACTCTCCCGCGCCATCAATCTGAAGATACCGAACGATGCGCAGGTTCGCGCCTATCTGAAGAACCAGATCATTCGTTACCAGCAGCCCGCCTGCGACAAGTTGGTTGATGACCAGGTCACCGAACTCCTCACGCTTTCTGCAACTGCCAATGACCGGCCCGCCACGCTGAACGTTCCGAGCGCCGCCGATCTGCAAAAGGCACGGGATGACACTGCGAACTTTATCCCGGCGCTCATGGCCGGAGGCGATGCGGGCAAGGTGATGTGGCTCGCCAGTTGCGGCTTGGAGTATCCGGACGTCGGAGTCCGCCTTATGGATGCGCCCATGGTGGATGGCGATACCGTGACGCTGAAAGTGTTCCGAGGAGCCACGCCCGAAGAAATCGAAGCGGCCACCATGGCCAACATGAGCGTCAAGATCGAAGGGCAGCCGGAGGCGAAGCGCCTAGAGAAGGATGCCGTGGTTCGGTTTACCGGCACCCTCACCGGCTACACCCAAAATCCGTTCATGCTGACCTGGGAGAAGGGCAAGATCAACATGGAGGATCTGCCGGAGGAGAAAGGGCCAGCCAAGAAAGGGCCAGCCAAAAAAGCTCCTGCCAAGAAGGCTCCTGCAGGAAACTGACCCTCGATCACATCCAAAAATCGAATGGCCCCGGAATATTCCGGAGCCATTTTTTTCGTTCATAAATGCAATCAATCGGTTAGGTGCGCGATAGACGCGAATATTCGCGGAGTTCGTACGAATTGCAAATTTCAAATTTGAGATTTCAAATCGGGGGCCACTCTTCGACCTCTACTACTACGTCGGCAGGCAAATCACCAGTCACCAATCACTGGTCACCATTCACCTCGTTCTACGATGCCGGTGATCCAGCTTGTAAAGATCAATCTTGCGGCTGAGCGTGTTGCGGTGAATCCCAAGCAGCCGCGCGGCGCGCGACTGGTTGCCGTGGAAGCGGTCCAGAACCCGCTTGATGAATTTCTTTTCAAATTCGTTGACGGCTTCGTCGAAGTGGATCCCGCGATCCACCATCAGGCCAACCAGTGATTCCAATTGCTCCTTCACCGTAGCACGCTCCGCACAATAGTTGTCGGCCGCCGGGGGATTCCGGCGGCGCGCCTAGGAGAGTTCGTGGCCCGTTAACTGCCAATACGCTTCCCTGTACTTTTCACGGGTCGCGGCAACGACTTCGGCTGGGAGTTCCGGTCCGGGAGGCTGCTTATTCCACCCGACCCGTTCGAGGTAGTCGCGCACGTATTGCTTGTCATAAGAAGGCTGCGCCCTGCCGGGCTCGTAGCCGTCGGCAGGCCAGAAACGAGATGAGTCTGGCGTCAAGGCCTCATCAATCCAAATGAGCTGATCCCCCAGAAGGCCGAATTCAAATTTCGTGTCCGCGAGAATGATTCCACGCGGTTCGGCGTATGCGGCGGCGCGGCGGTAGATTTCCAGGCTGATGGAGCGTACTTTTTCGGCGAGGTCCGCGCCGACCCGCGCGACCGCATCATCGAACGAAATGTTTTCGTCGTGGCCCGCCGTGGCCTTGGTCGACGGAGTAAAAATGGCTTCCGGCAGGCGTTCGGATTCGCGAAGCCCCGGCGGCAGGGCGATCCCGCAGATTTTTCCGGTAGCTCGATAGTCCTTCCAACCCGAGCCCGAAAGATAGCCGCGCACGACGCACTCGATGGGCAAAGGATTTGTTCGTTTGCATAGCATGGCGCGGCCTTCGAGCTGGGCGCGATAGGGCGCGAGCTCTGCCGGGAAATCCGTTGCGGTGATGATGTGGTTCGGAAGGATGTCGCGCAGCAGATTGAACCAGAAAAGCGAGAGCTGCGTCAGCACGCGGCCCTTGTCCGGGATCGGCGTGGGCAAGACCACATCGAACGCGGAAAGCCGGTCTGTGGCGATGAGCAGTAACTGGCCGCCGACCTCGTACAAATCGCGCACCTTCCCGCGATTTAGGAAATGAATTCCGGGGAGTTTTGTTTCCCATACGACAGCATTTAATTTTGGAGAAGCCAAAGGCGACCTATCCCTTCTGAGAGGCGGTCATTCTAGCGTACGCCGGGACGATGTCAACGGAGAAGAAAAACGAAAAGTGGAAAACTTCGAGAAGCCGCCGAGTCACAGAGACGCAAAGGAAAAATTCAAAAGCAAAAGAGATTCCGTCGCAATTTCTCAGTGTCCCCGCGTTTCGTGGCCGTTTTAGGCGGCGTTGGTTGCGGCCTGCCCGACCGGCAGGCGGGCTTGCGCGGCGGCCGGCTCGTCCCAGCGCACGGAGACGAGTTTCGAGACGCCCGGCTCCTGCATGGTCACGCCGTACAGGACCGACGCCATCTCCATCGTCTTGCGGTTGTGCGTCACGACGATGAACTGCGTGCCAGCGCTCATTTCGGAAACGAGCTTGGTGAAGCGTCCAACGTTGGCTTCATCGAGCGGCGCATCGACTTCGTCCAGGATGCAGAACGGGCTCGGCTGATAACGGAAGATGGCGATGAGCAGTGCCAGAGCAGTCATGGCCTTTTCGCCGCCCGATAGCAGCAGCACGTTTTGCAGGCGCTTTCCCGGCGGCTGCGCCACCACGTCGATGCCCGGCTCGCCCGAGCTATCCGGTTCGGAGAGCCGCATTTCGCCGGTCCCTCCACCGAAAAGCGTGTGGAACGCGGTGGCGAAATTTTGATTGATGATCGAGAACGCTTCCTCGAATTTTCGTTTGCAGACCTCGTCTAGCTCCGCGATGGCCTGCTGGGTGTCGGTGATCGATTGCATCAGGTCGGCGCGTTCGCGGCCCAGGAAATCGAAGCGCTGCTCGCACTCGTTGTATTCCTCGAGCGCCATCATGTTGATCGGGCCCATCGATTCGATGCGCGATTTCAGTTCGTGGTACTGCGCCTCGGAAGAGCGCAGCTCCTCGCCCGTCAAGAGGGCGGGGAATTCCGCGATCAGATCTTCGGGCTGCGCGTTCAGCTCCTCGACGCAGGAGAGACGCAGGTGTTCGCGTTCGGATTCGTTGCGCGCACGCTCGATTTCAAGCTTGCTGCGTTCTTCGCGGAAATCGCCGAGTTTTTGCCGCTCCTGGCGAAGCGAGTCGTCCACCTGCGTGGAGCGCACGCGAGTGGCGTCGAACTCCCGCTCCATCTCGGCGCCGCGCGCTTCGAGGCGCAACTTTTCCGCCCGCAGCGATTCGACTTGCCTTTGATGCTCCGCGGTCTGCATCACAAGCTGTTCTTGTTCTTGGACCAGTGAGTCGTGTTGCTGGGTCAACGCCGAGCGCCGCGCAACTAGTTCCTGCAGTTCGTGCGCCATCCGCGCTGCGATCGTTTCCGCGCTAAAGAGGCGTTCGGCCAGCGCGGCCATCTCGGCGCGGCGGGACGCCAGGTCTTCCTGCCTGGCCTGCGCCGTCTGCCGCAGGGTTGTCTGCTGCTCCATGGCCTGGGTGATTTCCAGTTCCGTTCCGGCTCGCGCGCTGAGAACCTCGGCGCGCCGGTGCTGCGCGGACTCCGCGCGCCGCTGGGCCGCCGTGGCGTCGTTGCGCAAACGGGCAAGCTCGGTCTGGCAGTCGCTCAATTCAATTCCGAGGCGGACCATATCGCCGCGAGCCTGGTCGCGTTGCAACGTTGCGGCCACCGCGAGCTTTTCCGATTCATTGTGCTGCGCCGCGGCCTGCTCAAGACTGACTTCGCTCGCGCGAAGCTCTTCTTCGATATGTTGCAATGACGCCTGTGCTTCCGAAGCAGCGCGTTCGAGTTGCAATACCTCGGCGTCGAGCGAGCGCAATTCGCGCTTCATGCCCAGCGGCCCGGCTTCCGAAGCGCGACCGCCGCTGACCACGCGGCCCTGATAGGTTGTTCCGTCGGGGGTCACGAAGGAATACGCGGGATTCTCACGCGCCAGCCGCTCGGCCACCGCGGATTGTTCTACTAGGAAAGCCGATTGCAGACGCGGCAGGAACTGCTTCGCCGCCGGGCCCAGGGGATCGCGGAATTCAACCAGCCTGTCGAGGCGCGAAACGGTTTCCCGTTCGATCTCAAATGGCACGACTGGATCATTGGGCAGCAAATTCAATTTGCGCAGGGAATCCACGAAGAACGTGGCGCGTCCGCCGACATCGTCGCGCAAAATAGCAATGCCAGCGCGGGCCACGTCAAACGTTTCGACGACAACGTACTCCAGTTCGTCGCGCAGGAATTGCTCGATAGCGCTTTCGTATTCCTGTTCTACCTCGGCGTAGTCGGCTAGCACGCCGACGGCGCGAAAGCCGGCGGATTCATCGCCGTTTTGGCTCGAAGCGAAAAGTTTTTGGACCGCATCCGCCGTGTAGGAACGGTCATTCAAGATCTGCTCCACCGATGCGCGCCGCGCACGGCCGCTGGCGAGGGCATCGCGGGAGGCGCCCGCCTGCGCGGTAGCTTCATGCTGCTGGTGGCGAAGGTCGGAAATGCGCGCCTGCGCGTTTCGCACCAGTTCTTCCAGCCGGCGCGTGCGCTCCAGGACCGATTGCCAGTGTAGATCGGCGGCCTGCGCGCGTTCGCGATGATGCAGGGATTCCTCGAGCAATTGCTGTTCCTGCTGCTCGTAGCGCGTCACGCCTTCGATGCGATGCGCGAGCGTCTGCTCGGCCTGCGCTTGGTCGCCGTGCAGGCGCGTTAGTTCATCACCGAGTTCCGCGGCCGAACGGCGCAAAGCTGCGATGCGATCCTCGACAGAATTGTGAGCTCCTGAAATCTCGGCGGTGGCCGCAGCCAGGCTTGAGAGGATCGCTTCGACCCGCCCGACCTCGTCCTTAATTGCCGAGACCGACTCATCATGCGCGGCAGCGCGGGATTCGACCTGCGTGGCTTGCGCGGCGCTTTGTTCAAGCTCCGCGTTCAGTTGCTGCAGCCGGCCAGTAAGTTCCGCGGTGCGTTGCCGGTTGAACAGAATGCGATTCTCGCTGCGGTCGAGTTCCAGAGCCGTCTGTCCGAAAATGTTTTGGTGCTGCCGTAGCTCGCCTTCAAGCTCGTAAGTGCGTGAAGAGAGCCGCTCCTGTTCCGCTTCCCACTGATTTACGGATTGAGCTTCCAGGGATTCCTGCTGCGAGATTCCGCCCACCAGCCTCGCCAATCGGTCCGCCTCGAGATCGAGTTCTTTGGCCTTGCTCGCCAGGACCTGGCGCAACAAGCCGCGCATCTGTTCGCGGATTTCGGCGTACCGGCGAGCTTTGGAGGCCTGCCGCTTGAGAGAGGCCAGCTGCTTCTCGACCTCGACGTAAATGTCATTGACACGGGAAAGATTGATTTTGGAGGATTCGAGTTTGGCTTCCGAGAGGCGCCGCTTGGTTTTGAATTTCGTGATTCCAGCGGCTTCCTCGATGATGGCTCGCCGGTCGGTCGGCTTCGAGCTCAGAATCTGGCCGATGCGGCCCTGCTCGATGATCGCGTAGGAGTCCGGGCCGAGCCCGATCCCCATGAACAAATCCTGAATGTCACGCAGGCGGGCGACGCGGCCATTGATCAGATACTCGCTTTGCCCCGAACGATATAGGCGCCGGCCCACCACAACCTCGCCCGGCTTCAAATGCATCGCGTGCTTTTCGGCAGCGCGCTTTTTCTTCAGAAAGGCAGGTTCCTTCGCATCGTCGCCATCCGAATCCGTTTCCGGCAGTGCCTCGCTGCTGGCAATATTCGCAGTCCCTTGGTCGTTCTCCGTGCCCTCGGTGTCCTCTGTGTCGAAGGGTTTTGAAGTTGCCCCGTACGCGCTATCGGGAACGCCAACTGGCCCGGGGAGCGCCGCTTCGCTCTGCTCGGGTCCCAGCACAAATTCCGCCGCCTCAGCAAGTTCCGGATCAATCAGGGTCAGCGTGACTTCCGCCAGGCCCAATGGAGGCCGCTTGACGGTCCCATTAAAAATGCAGTCGGACATCCGCTCAGCACGCAGCGATTTATGACTTTGCTCGCCCAGAACCCAGGAAATGGCATCGACAATGTTGGACTTGCCGCAGCCATTGGGGCCGATGATGCAGGTGAGCCCGCTGCCGCTGAAGGTAATTTGCGTCTTTTCGCAAAACGATTTGAAGCCCACCAGTTCGACTTTGCGCAGTTTTAGCAAGATTTCCCCTTTATGGCCTCCGCCAAGTGCGCGCCGGGTGGTCCGGTGCTCGAAAGTCGCCTACACCAATCCCATTACATACACATCGGCAGAGACGTATTCCGCTTAACCGGGAGGGTTCGAGCCGCGACAAAATCGCTGAAGGGTCGTTTAACAGTGGCCCAGCCGCCTGGCGCTACGATGGCGGTACGGGAAAACAAATTAGCACGCACTGCGATCGAAGTAAAGAGCGCGCCGCCGTTTTTCGTTGCCGATCTGGAAAATCGCAAAAACCCGCTCCTGCGCGCTGAATTCTTCAGTGAAGACCGGCGAATGGATTCTCCACGTGGATGCCGGAGATCAACTGACCCGCGTTCAAATCCTCGGAGAGAATCCGCGTCGCGCCGCTCTTGACCGCGGAGGAAACGATCAGCGCATCCCAGAACCCGATCCGCGATTCGTCTTCAATACGGAACGCGGCGGAAATCTCAAAATGGGTTGTTTCCATGCACCAAGCCACGTAACTGTTCACCACCTTTCGGGCCGTGTCCTTGGGCAGGGGGGTGCCGATCTTTCGTGTGACATTGACGTAGAATTCCTGGAGCACTTGCATACTGAGGACGCCTGTTCGTTCGCTCCAAAGCTCACGCAGCACTGCCTTGGCCACTTCATTTTTGGCGGTTGCGTCGATATCATGCGCGTAGATCAGGACGTTAGTATCGATGAACGTCCTAGCGCTCATGCAGTTCGTCCCGGCTGGCTCGAATCACACCGCCCAGATGAAAACCTTGATCGAGGAACGACATGGCCTGGCGCTCCGCACGCTCGTAGGCTTCTTCCTCTCCCACGAGAATCTCAACCTGGCGCGCCAGCAAACCGCTAATCGAGGTCGAATTCCGAGCCGCAAGGATTTTCGCCATCCGGATGGTTTTGCGGTCAAGGCTGATGGTCAAATTCTGTTTTTCCGTACCTTTTGAATTTGTCATGAGTTAAATACGCCCTATAGCACGTAGAATACGTGTAGCACGCTTTATACGTGCTGTCAACACAAGGCAAAATCGTGTGTTCCCTTCCAGTTGGAGGCCCTACGGATTCGTGTCCGATGTATTCGGTATGTTGTTCCTGATGTAAGCTATGTTCACAGATTGTGTTTAGGAGGATTTTTTTATCATGTTGTTTGACTTCAAGGATATCCCGCCCAAGGAAGGTTACAAGCTGCTGGTCTCCACGGTGACGCCGCGGCCGATCGCTTGGGTAGTCACACAGGATTCCCAGGGGCAACTGAATGCAGGCGCATTCTCATTCTTCAACGCGTTCTCGGGAGATCCCCCAGTCGTCGGTATCGGAATGGGCAGTTATAAAGCCGGAAGGCCGAAAGATAGCCGAGTGAACATCCGTGAAACGGGCGAGTTCGTCGTGAATCTGGTCTCCGAAGCGAACGCCGAGCAAATGAACATCACTTCGATCGAGTTCGATTATGGCGTGAATGAACTGGAGCAGGCGGGGCTGACGACTCTGCCCTCCGTGCGCGTGAAGCCGCCGCGCATCGCGGAGAGCCCCGTCGCCATGGAATGCGAGCTCATGCAGATCGTGGATTTGGGGGAGAGCGGGCTGGTTCTGGGCCGCGTCGTGGCGATGCACATTCGAGACGAATTCGTCCTTGACGCTGCGAAGTATTACATCGACACGCCGAATTTGAAGCTGCTCGGTCGCATGCATGGCCGCGGGTGGTACGCCCGCACTTCGGATTTGTTCGACATGCCGCGCATTCCCGTGAGCGAGTGGAAGATGAAACCCTCCAAAACGTCAGGCCCCGCGGAAAAATCGAAGCGCTAGTTCTTCGGGACGGGCCGTGAATTCAGCGAAATGAAAGAGCAACAATATGGTTGCATATATCTCCGGCTGGCGCTAATATGCAACCGGGAGGTTGCCTGAAAATGCCCGATCAAACTGAGAATCGACCTGAAAACCGGATCGAGAAGCGGATCGAACTCGCGGCCCCTGTTTCGCGGGTCTGGCGCGCGCTAACCGACCACCGCGAATTCGGCGAGTGGTTTCGCGTGAAGCTGGACGGCCCGTTCGTGCCCGGCCAAGTCTCGACAGGCCACGTTACCTACCCCGGCTACGAGCACGTCAAATGGAATGCCGTCGTGCAGAAGATGGAACCTGAGCGGCTCTTTTCTTTCACCTGGCATCCCTATGGCATCGATCCCAAAGTCGATTACTCCAAGGAAACGCCCACGCTCGTCGAGTTTTGGCTGGAGAAAACTCCAAAGGGCACACTGCTGGTGGTGACGGAGTCTGGTTTCGACAAGGTCGCCAACAACCGCCGCGCCGAAGCTTTCCGCATGAATGACGGCGGCTGGACGCAGCAAATGAAGAATATTGAGATCCATGTCGCGCAAAAACCATAGCGGCATGACCGCTAAACGCAGAGGGCATGCACCAGTCTTCGCCGCGCTGGGTGACGAGACGCGGCTCTCACTGATTGCAAAGCTCTGCGGCGGGCAACCCCGTTCGATTTCTCAGCTGACGCGCGGTTCCCGCCTCACGCGGCAGGCTATCACCAAGCATCTTCGTGTGCTCGAAAGGGCGGAACTCGTGCGCAGCGTCCATGCGGGCCGCGAGAGCCTGTTCGAACTCAATCCGAAGCCGATGGAAGAGGTCAAGAAATATCTCGACCGGGTATCCGAGCAATGGGACCAGACGCTCGGGCGGCTGAAGTCGTTCGTCGAAGGTTAAGTATCTTTGTGATTTGGCGTTGTGGAAAATCCGGCTTAGGGCGGGCGGCCCACCCTGTGAGACGGTCTTGATGTTCCGGGCGGCCATTCCTTCGTCCGCCGCGGCGGAAAAGGGCGGATGATTTGGATTTTTCTCTTGAATGATTTCGTTGTCCACGAAACGAAAGAGAAGTCAAAACCCAGACCCTTCGAAAAGCTTGAAGGGTCTGCCACCCGGAAAGGCGAAACACGTTCCTCCGCGTTGACGTAATGGAGTGGTATCATCCAACGATGCTCAGCCGTCAAGAGAGAAGTTCAAGGAAGGGTTGGCCACCCGCGAGCCTTGGTCGTCTACAGCTACCAAGTCTACTCGCCCGGAAGGAGCCGGCAACGTCATCTAATCAGTCTAGGTGACATAAAGTGGTTGGGCTTCTTATTGGGTCTGAAATGAAAGCAAAGAAAGGACTGTGATGAACTTCCAGCGTCTCAGATATCTAGGAGCTTTAGTCCTCCTCCTCGTAGTAATGCGCTGGGGAAAAGCTGTTATTGCGAGTCAATCCTTGGACAAGGACGGCGCCCTCATCGTGGATGTGACATGGGGAGATATAAACAACACTCCAGCTAATGACGTCTATGTTGAGGCGCACGGTTTTGTGGAGAAATATCATTCTTTAAAGTCTTTCATCCTGAAGATGTCCCACGATGGTCAATACGAAGTCTCGCTTCCGCCAGGGGTCTATGATGTGTTCATAAGTGAGGGCACCTCAGTGCCCCGATGTCGGCGACTCTTGATTAGGCCCGGACTTACGTCATACTGGACTTTGAAGCTCGAAATAGACGACGTGTATACGGACAAATCGTCGGTGCCGACGCCTCGCAGCGGAAACTGACCGGGCAAAGAACGGGACTCCGAGTCAGGCGTGGATAACTTCGGGGCTAGGCGGGTGGCACAGCCTTTGAGGCGGGTTTGAATTTTCGGGTGGCGCATCCTTCGCGTTCTTAGTGAAGCGTGCGGGTTTTTGAGTTTTCTTTCTGAATCAAAATCATGCGACACGGTTTGCCTCCGACACTTCGTCCGCGGCGATGGACTCAGTGCAAGCAACATGGGCCGCCTGATCGGGCCTACGCCTGCTGAAGGGCTTCGGCCCGCAGGCGGCACGACCACCACACTTCGCCGCTGCTCAGCGCAAGGCTTCAGCTTCCTGACCACCTACAGCTTCACCAAGGCCTATCCGTACGATGCCACGTCCAACCGCCCGAGTTCGTTAGGCGTGGCCGGGCGCTTCCGCCCTAGCGGCGGTTTTCACGCTCGCCTCGGATCGTACCGCCTGGGCAGGCAAGCTTTGAATCTCTTCCGCTAATTCCGCGACGAAATTGTCGAGTCCGACCCAATCGGTGTAAACGTAGTCGCGCGATGTGTCCGTCGACGCGCCGGCTTTTTTGGCGATCTGTCTCATGATTAGGCGGAGAAGAAAATTGTAATGCGTGTACAGAAGAGCGCCGGCCACCGGTTTTGACAGCGTAGGGAGCCACTTCGTTTCCTTGAAGAACTTGCCGAGCATCATGTCAACGTCCCGAACGAATTGCGCATGCTGGACGGGAGTTGCATCTTGTCTTTCTGCTCCCGCCTCGCTCAGCATGACGGACAGGAAGGCCGTCTTCATGCCCTCAAGCTCCGTGCGGTGATCCTTCACAAACTGGACCATTTCCTTTTCATGACTTCCCCCATGCACGGAGGCGGCAAGCACCGCGGCCGAATAATTGCTGAGCGAGAATGGCAGGGGATGGCGGACGGGAAGGAGGTCTGCGTCAAAACCAAGTGTCCCCAGATCGGCCGCAATGCGATCGGCGATCCGCTGCGTATGTCCTTCGCGAGTCGCGAAAAAAACTCCAACCCGTTTGGGAGGCTGATTGATTGGCCCCAGTTCAGTTTTCTGAGAAGTATCGTGCGCCGGGCCGAGCGGGTTAAATGGTGATGGGCTCATGGCATACCTCACAGCTGCATGATCCTCGGGAAGTATGCAAAACACCGTGATCGGGATCACAACGGCATGTTTGCGAGATCATCCTGTGAGATGCCTGCGTGCAATCGAATCTAATCGATGCGGTAGTGGCAGCCGCGGCTTTCGCGCGCCTGGTCGGCGGCTTCAAGGATCAAGAGCGCGGTGAGGATGCCGTTGCGCAAGCCAATGATGGAATCGCTGATTTCGCATTTTTCGTAGAAGCGCGCGATTTCCAGGTCCAGTTCCCGCAACACGCGCATCGCACGATTCAATCTCTTCTCGCTGCGGATCAAACCGACATAATTCCACATGGTGTGCTGAATGGTGAGCCAGTCCTGCGAAATAAGCGCGGGGTCGGCGGGTTCATTCTCATAGCGCCAATCCGCCACCTTGGGAAAGTAAAACTCATTGCCTCGCTGGATGCGTTCGGCGGCTTGTTCGCCGGCGCGCGTCCCCCACACAAGACATTCGAGCAGGGAAGTGCTGGCCAGGCGATTTGCGCCGTGCAGGCCGGTGCAGGCGACTTCGCCTACGGCGCGCAGCCGGTCCACGGTCGTGCGTCCCCAGGCATCGGTAGCGATTCCGCCGCAACTGTAGTGAGCCGCGGGAACGACAGGGATCGGTTCGCGCGTGAGGTCGATCCCGCGCTCCATACAGACGGCATAGATGCCCGGGAAACGCTCACGAAGTTGGTCGGCGGGTTTGTGCGTGATATCGAGATAAACGCAGGGCTCGCCCGATTCAAGCATGGTTTGATAGATGGCGCGCGCGGCAACGTCGCGCGGAGCTAGCGAACCCGCGGGATGGAACCGCTCCATGAATTCCTTGCCCTGGCGATCGACGAGCTTGCCGCCTTCCCCGCGCACCGTCTCTGAAATCAGGAAGCAGCCGTCCGGCGCGAGCAGCGCCGTCGGATGGAATTGCACGTACTGCATGTTGATGCAACGCGCCCCGGCGCGATAGGCCATCGCGATGCCGTCGCCGCGCGCGCCCGGAGGATTCGTGGTGTGTAGAAAGACGCTGCCAAGGCCGCCCGTCGCCAGAATAGTTTCCTTGGCGAGGATGGAGAAAATTTTTCCTGTGTTTTGATCGAGCACATACGCTCCGACGCAGGTCAGCGGGCGGTACACATCCGTCGGTTCCACAGAATGGTGCGAGGCCGTCAGCAAGTCCACCGCGGTGGCGTTGGCCATCACTTTGATTTTCGGGTGGGCCTGCACTCTTTCAAAGAAGGCCCGCTCGATCGAAAATCCGGTGCGATCTTTGAAATGGATGATTCGCGGGATGGAATGGCCGGCCTCGGAGGTCAGATCGAGTTCATTCGGATTTTCCGGAGAGGGATCGAATGGAACATGAAGCTCGTCGATCAGGATTTCCTTCACGAGCCGCGGGCCTTCGTGGCTCAAGAGTGAAGCCGCTTCGTGTGAGCTGAGTCCCGCGCCGGCTGAGAGGATGTCCTCCACAAGTTGTTCGGGCGACTCATCATGTCCGCGATAGATGATTCCACCTTGCGCCCGGTAGGTGTTGCTGTCCTGCGGCTCGTGAGCGCGCGTCAGCAGGGTGACTTCGCAGCCGCGCTTGGCGGCGTCCCAGGCCGCTGCCAGGCCGCCGAGGCCGCTGCCAATGACGAGAATGTCGGTTCGAGTGGTCTTATTCATGACTCATTCAGGACATGGGGCCGATTGGAAACTCATGCCGGCTCAATCTCAAAACTGATGTCCACGGCCGGAGCGGAGTGCGTCAACGCCCCCACGGAAATCCAGTCCACCCCCGCTTCGGCGAATTCTCTCACGTTCTCGAGCGTGATTCCTCCGGATGCTTCGGTCCGAATCTTGTTCGGCGCGTTGTGTTTGCGAACCTGTTCGACAGCCTGACGCACAAGCGATGGGTTCATATTGTCGAGCAGTATGACATCGGGGTTGTGCTTGAGTGCCATGCTCAATTCGTCCAGGTTGGTGACTTCAATTTCAATCCAAGCCGCTCGGCCCTTGGCTGCCTGCGCCGCCGTGAGCGCCGCCGAAACGCCTCCCGCCAGGCGAATATGATTCTCTTTGATCAGGACGGCTTCGCCGAGGTCCTTGCGGTGGTTTTTGCCTCCGCCCACGCGGACCGCATATTTTTCCAGGGCGCGCAGGCCGGGCGTCGTTTTTCGCGTGTCCAGAATTTCTGCCTCGGTACCTTCGATTGCGCGGGCGAACCGGCGCGTGAGGGTGGCAACTCCGCTCAGCCGCTGCAGAAGATTCAAGGCCACGCGCTCACCTGTCAGGAGTGCTTGGGCGGAAGCGCTCACACGCGCAGGCACTTTTCCCGGCGTAAGTTCTTCGCCGTCGTGGAAGAAGATCTCCGCCGCTGTGGTGAGGTCCAAAAGGCGGAAGACTTCAAGGAACAATTCGATGCCGGCGAGAACCAGGGGCGCTTTGACAATTACTTCTCCACGCGCCCGCTGCAGTGCTGGCACCGTCGTTTCGGTGGTGATATCGCCGGATCCAATATCCTCGGCGAGAAATGACCGCAGCAAGTTGTGGCACGCGGACGCGTCGAGTAGAGGGGACATGGGGAATGGAGGAAGGCTAACTCATCTCCAGCATTCGGAGGATCGGCTTCAAAGCGCGCTGGCGCAAATCTTCCTCGAGCGTGATCTCCGGCTTGCGGTCGCGCATGCAAAGGTAAAGCTTCTCCATCGTGTTCAGCTTCATGTGCGGGCATTCGCTGCACGAGCAGCCACCCTCGCCGGGAGCGGAGATAAACGTTTTCTCCGGGCAGGCCTTTTCCATCTGGTGCAGGATGCCGCTTTCGGTGGCCACAATGAATTCGGCCGCTGGGCTTTGCTTCGAGTAATTCAGCAAGCCTGACGTCGAACCCACATAGTCGGCATGGCGCAGAACTGCTTCCGGGCACTCCGGATGGGCCAAAACCAGCGCCCCGGGGTGCCGCTCCTTCAATTGCACCAGGCTCTTCTCGGAAAACATTTCATGAACAATGCAGCTACCCGGCCAGAGAGTCATTTCACGGCCTGTCTTCTTCATCAGGTAGCGCCCGAGGTGCTTGTCCGGCGCAAACAGAATCGGTTTATCCGGAGGAATCTGCCGGATGATTTTCTCGGCGTTGCTCGAGGTGCAGATGATGTCGCTGAGCGCTTTGACCTCGGCGCTGCAGTTGATGTATGTGATGGCCACGTGGCCAGGGTGCCGTTCGCGAAACGCCTGGAATAGCGCGGCTGGGCAGCCGTCAGCCAGTGAACAGCCCGCCTTCATGTCGGGGAGCAGAACGAGCTTTGTTGGGTTCAGGATTTTGGCCGTTTCAGCCATGAAAAGAACACCCGCAAAAACGATCACGTCCGCAGTGGTAAAAGCAGCCTGCTGAGAGAGTTGCAGGCTATCGCCCACAAAATCCGCGAGGTCCTGAATCTCAGATTCCTGGTAGTAGTGCGCCAGTATCACGGCATTCATCTCCCTCTTCAGGCGCGCTATCTCCTTTTCGAGATCGAGGTGCGCCAGGGAGGCCAGATTTTCGGTTTGTGCCGGTGCGATCATTTTTGTCTGATGCTGCTTTTCCAACTCACATTTATTATAGCCGCCGTTCCTGATGGACACAAATAAGGCCCCATGCAAGAGACCTTTTGCCACATCTCGGCGCGTCGGTTAAAATGACGCGTTTGCCATGAGCGCACAGCCCACACTTAGCAGTGGGGACCGGACCACCAAGACGGAGATCCGCTTCCACAACACGATGTCCGGCGAGACGGAGCCGTTTGTTCCGCTGGTGCCCGGCGTGGTGCGCGCGTACACCTGCGGACCCACGGTCTACGATTTCGCGCACATCGGGAATTTCCGCACCTTTGTTTTTCAGGACGTCCTGCGACGGTATTTGAAGTCGAAGGGCTTCCGCGTCATTCAGGTGATGAACCTCACCGACGTCGACGACCGCATCATTCAAAAGTCGGCCGCGGCGGGCGTCAGCATTCGCGAGTATACGGGCAAGTACATTCAGGCGTATCTGGACGACCGGCGGGCCTTGAATCTGGAGCCGCCCGAGCATATTGCACGGGCCACCGAGCACATCGACGACATGGTGGAGCTGATCCAGCGCCTCACCGCAAAGGGATTTACGTACACCAGCGAAGGCTCGACCTATTACCGCATCGCAAAATTTCCAAACTACGGCAAGCTTTCAAAAATTGACGTGGCGGGGATGCAGACCGGCGCGCGCGTGGACATGGACCGCTACGACAAGGACAATGCGCGCGACTTCGCCTTGTGGAAGGCGCCCAAGCCCGGCGAGCACTTCTGGGAGACGCCGATCGGGCCGGGCCGTCCCGGATGGCATATCGAGTGCGCCGCGATGGCGCTGAAATACTTAGGCGATACGCTGGACATTCACAGCGGTGGCGTGGACCTGACCTTTCCGCATCACGAAAATGAAATCGCCGAATCCGAAGCGGCCACCGGGAAGACGTTCGTGCGCTACTGGCTCCACGCGGAACACCTGCTCGTCGATCACGAAAAAATGTCGAAGTCGCTCGGGAACTTCGCGACGCTGCGCGAACTGTTTTCTCACGGGCACAAGCCGTCTTCGGTCCGGTTCCTGCTGGCGTCCGTGCCCTACCGCCGCCAGTTGAATTTCTCGCCGGAGAGTTTGCAGGGCGCGGCGAGTTCGGTGGAGCGCCTGAGGAATTTTGTTTCGCGCCTGCGCGCGGAGAAATTTCCCGAGGGATCTTCTCCGGCATTCGCGGCGCGAGCCGCGAAAGCGAAAGAGGAGTTCGACCGCGGCCTTGCGGACGACCTCAACACGGCGCAAGCGCTCGCAGCGATCTTCGATCTGGTGCGCGACGCCAATACCGCCATGGACAGGGGAGAATTCTGCCAGAGCGATGCGGTGCCAGTGCTGGATGTGATGGAAACGTTCGACGCCATTTTTGCCGTGCTACGGGATGACGATGCCGAAAAACTCCGTTCGCTTGGGATCGGGCAGACTTCCGCCCTGCTCACCGACGCTGAAGTGGAAGCCCTCGTCGCCGAACGCCAGGCCGCGCGCAAGCGTCGCGATTTCGCCGCGTCGGACCGCCTTCGCGACCAGCTTGCCGAGCGAGGAATCATCCTGGAAGATTCCCGGGACGGAGGCGTCCGCTGGAAACGCAAGTAGGATAGGCTTTAGCCTGTCTGCGTTTCGGTCAGGAGCTAGCGCGAAAATTTAAAGCAGACAGGCTGAAGCCCGTCCTACTAAGACGCAAGTAAGTCCCGTCGATTCCGAAGCGTCAACGATCTTATCTTTCCTTTTCTCGACGCGCCGCCCCCGTTCGGCGTAAATTAGGGGCTGGTCCCTCTCTTCCGGTCTTCATCTCCTTGATCCTGGGGCGCATGACCTGTGGGAGAGACGCACGCGTTCTGGCCTGTCCGGGTCGTGGGACCGAAACCACACCCGCTGGAGGACCTCGGTGGAAAAATCAATGGGAGCGCTCACCACTGAATCCAAGTTGCCCCACCTCGTGACGCCGCTGCCGGGTCCGAAGGCAAAGGCCGTGATCGCGCGGGACACGCAATTCGTTTCGCCCTCCTATACGCGGGGTTATCCGCTCGTCGCGAAGACGGGCCGCGGCGCGATAGTCGAGGATGTGGACGGAAACGTGTTCCTGGATTTTGCCGCTGGCATCGCGGTTGTCTCGACGGGGCATTGCCATCCGCGGGTGGTCGAAGCGATTCAGAAGCAGGCCGCCGAGCTGATCCATATTTCCTGTACGGATTTCTATTACCCGGGAATCGCGGAACTTGCGGAGCGGCTCTCCGCAGTGGCTCCCGGCAAAGAGGCGAAGAAAGTTTATTTTGGAAATTCCGGCACCGAAGCCGTCGAAGCGGCCATCAAGCTGGCGCGATACCATACGCGCCGCGACAAGATCATCGCGTTTCATGGATGCTTTCACGGACGCACGCTTGGCGCGCTTTCGCTCACTGCTTCCAAGGCCGTGCAGCGCAAGGGATTTGGTGCGCTTCTTGGCGGCGTGTTCCACATTCCCTATCCCAATTCCTATCGCTGCCCGTATGGCAATCCGTCGCCCTGCACGTGCGTCGAGTCAGCTACTTTTCTGGAGCGCGAAATCTTCAAACGCCTGGTCGACCCGGAAGAAGTCGCGGCGATCTTCATCGAGCCAATTCAAGGTGAGGGAGGATACGTCCCCGCGCCCAAGGAATTCCTCGTCGAGTTGCAGAATATTTGCCGGAAACACGGCATTCTTCTGGTGTGCGACGAAGTGCAGAGCGGCATGGGGCGGACGGGGAAGTGGTGGGCCAGCGACCACGCCGGAATTGAGCCGGATATTCTGTGCGTGGCGAAGGGCATTGCCTCGGGCATGCCGCTTTCCGCGACGATTGCGCGCGCAAGCTTGATGGACTGGAAGGCCGGCGCGCACGCTTCAACTTTCGGCGGCAATCCGGTTTGCGTGGCGGCGGCGCTCGCAACCATGGATTTGCTGGAGACTCGATACATCGAAAACGCGCGTCGCGTCGGCGAATTTCTTTTGCAGCGCATGGCCGGCTGGCCGGGGCGGCACCGAATTGTCGGCGATGTGCGCGGCAAAGGATTGATGATCGGCGTCGAAATCGTGCGCGACCAGAAGACCAAAGAGCGCGCCGGAGATTTCCGCGAAGCGATCGTGGATCTGGCGTTCGAGAAAGGCCTGCTCCTGCTGGGCGCCGGCGAAAACACGATTCGCATCGCCCCACCGCTGCTTGTCGATGAGGAACAGGCAGCTTTCGCCGCGCAGACGCTGGAGTCGTGTATTAGCGAAGTAAAGAAGCGGACTTAGTGCGGTGCGAAATCATGAGCCTCAACAGCCTATCCGACGAAGACAAGGCGGCAGTTCTGCAGTGCATGAAGGCGATCGCTGAAAGCCAATGGATTGAAGATTGGGAGATTCACACGCGATTAGCCCTAAACCGCGAAACGTTAAGGTCAGTCGTTTCCCGCTGGCCAGACATCGACGAATCCACGGCCGGCTCAGATGCGTTCCTCGCGATCAACAACTGCATGAACGAAATTTGCCACGGAGTTCGGATTCCACCTGAAGAATGGGATAAGTGGTTTACGATGACGAGGTCGCAAATCTTGGGTAGCTACCAAAAATGGTTGGTCCATCGAGGGGAGCATTCTTCGGCTACCCGATAGGATCGGACAGATCTATCTGTTGAACAGAGCCTGAGGTAACCGTGCTGATTTTAGCGCGCGCCATGTTCGGCTTGGTGAATTGGGCCGCACGCAAGGGCCTCGCCGACTCGACTGATCCGCAGGCACGCACCGCCGCTGCCGGCCGCAAGGCACGGCGCACGGGGGTGCGCGGTGAGACGTACGCTTATTGGTATCTGCGGCGCAACGGCTATGTGATGATCGCGCGAAACTTTTCTTCTCGGGGGATCAAGGGCGAAATCGATCTGGTCGGATACGATGGCGAGACACTCGCGTTTGTGGAAGTGAAGACGCGAACTTCGTCCCGCGACGAGTTTGGCTCGCCCGAGGATGCGGTCACGGCAGGGAAGCAGAGGCACCTGTCGCGAATGGCTCGCCAATTTGTCCGCGAATACCGTAAAGGCGGCGCCCCGTTCCGATTTGACATTCTTGCAATCGAAGCTCCGCCAGGCCGGCGACCCGAAGTTCGTCTCCATAAGGGCGCTTTTGCCGCACAATGAAAACCTTCATTGTTCCGCAAGACTTGCCGGACCGGTCAGGCTTAGAATGAATCTTTTTTGGATGTGTCCGATTTTGAATTGAGTAGCCACAAAGTTGGGAGGAATCGTTGCCTGAGCTGAGAAAAGATCCCATCACCGGACGATGGGTGATTATTTCCACGGACCGTGCCAAGAGGCCGTCGGATTTCCTTCGCGAGAGCGTCGAGATCAAAGGAATCGGCATCTGCCCGTTTTGCTACGGCCACGAATCGAAGACGCCGCCCGAGGTTCTCCAGTACGGGCGCAACGGGAGCGGGCCGAACACGCCGGGCTGGCAAGTGCGCGTGGTCCCCAACAAATTCCCCGCGCTGGGCATCGAGGGAGACCTAGACAGGGAGGGTGACGGACTTTTCGACCGGATGAACGGCGTCGGCGCGCACGAAGTCATCATCGAAACTCCGGACCATCGCAGCACCCTTGCGACTATGTCGGAAAAGCAAATTGAGGACGTGCTCTGGGCCTTCCGTGACCGCATGCTGGACCTGAAAAACGACAAACGCTTTCGCTACATTTTGATTTTCAAAAATCACGGAGAAGCGGCCGGCGCGTCACTCGAGCATCCGCATTCGCAATTGATCGCACTACCGATCGTTCCCAAACGCGTGCGCGAGGAAGTGGACAATTCGCGACACTATTTTTTTGACAAGGAGCGCTGCATTTTTTGCGACATGATCCGGCAGGAACAGGATTCGGGCGTGCGCATAATCGGCGAGACGGATTCCTTTGTTACGCTCGCTCCGTATGCGCCGCGCTTTCCGTTTGAGATGTGGATTCTGCCGAAGCAGCACTCTTCCGCATTCGAGAATCATCAGAGCCTGATCTATGCCGGGCTGGCCAGGGTGCTCAAGGACAATCTCGCGCGTCTCGACGCGGTGCTCGACCGCCCGGCGTACAACCTGATGATCCACACGTCTCCCATTGGCGAGGAAACCAACGAGCACTACCATTGGCACATCGAAATCATTCCCAAGCTCACTAAAGTGGCGGGCTTCGAGTGGGGTACGGGATTCTATATTTGCCCCACGCCGCCCGAGGAATCCGCGCGCTTCATTCGCGAAGCGCAAGTCATTCCAGCAGCGTCGCGCTGAAGAGATGCACGCACTCTTTTCAATCTAATAGTTGAAAATCCGGATTGTATTTGCCGGTTGCTGGACGGAATGATTCACGGAAATCGGGCTATGCAAAAGAATGTGAATGTCGCGGTTCCAAGCGGCCCCTGACAACTGGATGCCAGTTTCGCTATACTTTCATACTTCGGCGCGGTACCCAAGAGGCCTAAGGGAGAGGTCTGCAAAACCTCCATTCGTGGGTTCAACTCCCACCCGCGCCTCCATGAATTCAAATCTGCCATCGATTAGAAAATATCGCACACCGCTTTGCAAAACTTCACGCTGGAAAAATTTCAGGTCAGAGCCGTTTGCCGACTAGAAATCACTGATAGCGAAGCTTGAGAATCAAGATGGTAAGCGCGAACGCAAGTGTCACCATGTTGGCATAGAGAACGGGCCGGTTATTCAGGAGCAAACCGTACACAGCCCACAGCGCGGTCCCAAGAGTAAAAACGCTCTGGGTGACCAGCGAGATGCCCTCGGTTCTCCTTTCACGAATAATTTTGATTGCTTGCGGCAGCCAACACAGCGTGGTGCACACCGCTGCCAGACTTCCTACACTCTCGAACCCGGCGTCCATGGCCTCACTCCCATCCCATCGCGATTGAAACTTGCGGCCCGCCGGAGTCGGAGTTCCGAAGGCGCATATAAATATTAACGCAAAGAGTAAGCCAGCGTTCAGCTGACCGCTCTGCGAAGTTCCTACCGGCAGCATGGTTCTTCATTCCGGGAGCGAATGCGGAAGAACATCCCTCTCGCAAGCATTGCGGGAAGTGAGCATTGGGGGCCAGGCTGCCGAGAATGGTGCGTGTCTTTGGCAGTTTCGAAACCGGCGAGGACCGATCTGGGCCTGACCGCGCTGGGCTGACATGATTAGTTCTTTTTAACCTTTCACCAAACTGAAAATAAAAGGGTAATTCCTTGACCTTCGCCCCCGGATGGAAATCGGTGTGCACTCTCAACTGCGGGGAGTCGCATTCTGTTGCAGGTTTCGTTTTCATTTTCGGGACACGGGAGAGTTGATCTCGCTCCTGTAGACGAGGAAAAACAATGAAGTGGCTGGCTTGCATGCTGGCAATGTCTGCTCTCTCGGCGAGTGTGGCCGCCCAAAAGTCCGAGCAAGTCTCGGAAAAGCCAGTGGACCTGACTTCGATCAGCATCGAGGATTTCATGAATATCCAAGTGACCTCTGCTTCGAAGAAAGCGGAGAGCCTGTCCGCGGCTCCAGCGGCTATTTTCGTGATCACCGGGGAGGATATCCGTCGAGGGGGATTCTCTTCGGTTCCAGATGCGCTGCGCACCGTGCCGGGATTGTACGTCGTTCAGCAGAGTTCCCACGTCTGGCTGGTGACGGCCCGTGGATTCAGCAACGAGTTCAACGATAAAATGCTCGTCCTGATCGACGGGAGACTCGTGTATTCGCCAACCTTTGGCGGCGTCTACTGGGATGTTCAGGACCCGCCCCTCGAAGACATCGAGCGGATCGAGGTGATTCGCGGCCCGGCCGGAACATTGTGGGGAGCGGACGCCGAGAACGGCGTGATCAACATCATCACCAAGGAGGCGACGAAGACGCAGGGCCTACTGGTCGCGTCTTCCGCCGGAGTCAACGAGGGTTACGCGGCGCGTGTGCGCTACGGCGGAACGATCGGAGACAGTTTCGCTTATCGCATTTACGGGACAAGCAACGATTGGCTGCCAACCGTAAACGCGGCGGGCGAAGCGAACTATGATGCCTGGAGTCTCACGCAGGGAAGCATGCGCTTTGATTGGAACCCTTCGCAAAAAGACACAGTGACATTCGACGGGGAGGGCTACTCCGGAAGAATCCGGGATGTCGTGCCAATTTTTACCCCCACTTCAACCGTCGCCACGCAGCAAGGCTCCAACGGGGTGGTGAAGGGCGGGCACATCCTCGGTGAGTGGAAGCGCTCATTCAACGATCGATCCAACACCGATGTGTTGGGCTATTGCGACTGGACAGATCGAATTGGCGCGGCAGGCACAGAGTTTCGCGATACCTGCAACCTCGACTTCCAATACCGCTTTTCCTTCACTCCACGCCATACTTTGACGTGGGGCGGATCGATCCTGACTACAGGAGACTTGTGGGATGATACGTTCACGATCCGAATTACACCATCCTACAAACGAGACACGACCTACAGCGCGCTTCTTCAGTATGACGTCATCTTGATTCCGGACAAACTTCGCTTGATCGCCGGCTCGAAGTTCGAGCACAACCCCTACACCGGTTTCGAATACCAGCCCCAGGTTCGGGCGGTTTGGACGCCGAACAATCAAAACACTCTCTGGGCGGCGGCATCGCGCGCGATCGGGACGCCCAATCGCATTGACGAGGGGCTCCTCGACCGTATCAACCACATCAATCCATTGCCTCCGCCACCGGAATTTCTGCTCTACTCCGGAGATACGGGTGTGGTATCCGAAATCCTTCACGCTTTCGAGGTGGGATACCGGTATGAGTGGAAACAGAATTTCTCGTTGGATGCAACTGTCTATTACAACGATTACGACGGCCTTGCGGGACTTAGTGCGCCGGGGGCACCTATCATCAATCCGTCGCCATTTTTCATCGACCTCCCTGTACGCGTGATTAATGAACAAGGAGCCTCGCAAACGCACGGCCTGGAACTATTTGCGAAATATACCCCGGTTCGAATGTGGACCTTATCCGCGGGAATTACGGAGCTGCGCGGAACCTCCCCTCCGGGAACTGGCTACCCCGCCGTTGCGGACAATCCGTTGCATGAGGTGATTGTCCAATCCAAGCTGGATTTGACGCGAATTGTGAATTTTGATGCTGCGTACTTCTATAATGACGCGATTTCGCACTTGCTGCCGCCGCTGAATCGCGTGGACTTGGGTTTTTCCACGAGGCCCATTCATGGTTTCACATTTTCAGTTTGGGGAAGAAACCTGCAAGAGGACCAACATCAGGAGGCAATCCCTGCCGCGGATCTGGGGGGAGATATCCGCCGGTCAGTGATTTTTAAGGTGATTTGGGAGCCCGGAGAAGGTGCAAGGAAGCCCACCCAATAGCCGTCGGTGGCGATCATCCAATCCGGGCGCTAGCAACTCCCGGCCCGATTCCGTTTTCAGCAAATACTTAAGCGGATCAAACCGGCGCGGTCAGACCCGATTCGGAACTGTCCCGCGAAAGGTGACCTCACATTAGCTGCTCCTAATCATGCAATCCGTTGAAAATCATGAGCATAACGCATGATCCACGATTGCCAATTGGCCAGAGCAATGCAAATGCATTCAGCGTCTATCTTTGGGGGGATTCCGCTGGTCTGCGCAATTGGATCCCGGGGTGAGTCTCCAGCTGTGAAGCCAAACGAGCCGGTCGGCAACCGGCCTGGTCAGAAAGGCACTGCCAGTATGCGACGGCTGCCCGATTTCATTTGCTGTTCTCTGACCCTCCTTCTTTCTTGCGCCTCGTTGTGGGCACAGAAATCCGCCCAGGGCTCTGGCTCAGGCGTGGACCTAACAACGATGAATATCGAAGACTTGATGAACATCCAAGTGACATCCGTATCAAAGAAAGAGCAAAAACTTTCGCGGACAGCCGCAGCGATTTTTGTGATCACACAGGAAGACATTCGCCGCTCGAGCGCCACGAATATCCCCGACCTTCTGCGAATGGTTCCAGGAATGGATGTAGGCCAGATCAACGGAAGCACGTGGGCCATCAGCTCCCGCGGATTTAACGCTCAGTTCAGCAACAAACTTCTGGTTCTGATTGATGGGCGAATCGTCTACACACCTTATTTTGGCGGGGTTTATTGGGACACTCTCGACGTTCCTTTGGAAGACATCGACAGGATCGAAGTGATTCGAGGGCCGGGCGGGACGATCTGGGGAGCGAACGCAGTGAATGGCGTCATCAGCATCTTCACAAAGAAGGCCAGCGATACCCGGGGAGGCTTGGTCGAAGCCGGAGGCGGAAATATCGATGCGGGATTTGGAACGGCGCAATATGGTGGGAAGGCGGGTAAGGCCACCGATTTCCGTATTTATACAAAATATTCCAACCAGAACCAGATGCTGGACCTCAACGGGCAGAACGGAGGTGACGGATGGCACATGCTCCGTGGCGGCTTCCGTTCGGATAGTGTCCTCTCTTCGAAAGATACTTTGACAGTCGAGGGCGACTTGTACACGGCGCGCGAGGGAGAGCTTGGCTTTGTTCTCCCATCCATTGTTTCTCCTCTGTATGTGCCAACGGGCGAGGAAATCAATCTAAGCGGCGGCTTTATCCAATCTACCTGGAATCATTCCTTTTCTGAGCGATCCGATAGCAGCTTGCAGGTGTCTTTTACCCCCTACAGGCGAGGCGACCCGCAGGAACCCGAGAAGAGAAAAACACTCTATCTTGACTTCCAGCACCACTTCGCCTGGGGCCAGCGGCAAGATATTGTCTGGGGATTGGGCTACAGCTACACGACCGACGATATCATTGGAGGTCTTACAGTCTCTTTCAATCCGGCGAGTAAAGTCCTTCAAACAGTCAATTCGTTCGTACAGGATGAAGTTACCCTCATTCCGGACCGCCTTTACCTGACTGTGGGTACAAAGTTGGAGCACAACGATTACACCGGTTACGGGCTTATGCCGAGCGTCCACATGACGTGGTCTCCCAGCGATCACCACACGTTCTGGGCCGCCGTCTCCAGGGCCTTGCGCACACCCTCCCGCAATGATACGAACCTTGTTGTAAACGTCGGCGGATCTCCCGGATCTGACGGCACTCTGAATTTAGTCAGGTTCTTCGGCAATCCTCAACTCCAAAATGAAGAACTAATCGCCTATGAATTGGGGTATCGGGCCGCGGTCCGCAAGAATCTGACCTTAGATGTCGCCGCCTACTATGACGACTACGATCATTTGGAAAGCACGGAGCCCGGGACGCCGTTTCCTGAAGCAACGCCATTGCCATCTCACCTGGTTGTGCCGCTCATGTATGAAAACTTGTTGTATGGCGAGACGCACGGGATTGAGATCGCAACAAATTGGAAAATCTCCGACCGCTGGACACTGAGTCCCGGATACGCCCTCGAGGAACTTCACATGCACACGAAGCCGTCCAGCGCCGATATCGAAACGGGCCCATTTGTAGAAGGAGGCACCCCGCGTCACAGCGCCCAGATTCGATCTCATTTCGACTTGCGCCAAGACTTGGCATGGGAAACCTTCGCCAGCTTTGCGGACCATCTCACAAACCAAGGGCTCTCCACGTTTGAACGAATTCCCGCGTACACCCGGCTGGACACGGGACTCACTTGGAAACCTGCCAAAGATGTTTCGGTCGGCGTGTTTGGACAAAACTTGCTGAAAGCTCAGCACCTCGAATTTGAAGATGTTTTTGGAAGCATGCAATCCGGCGAAATCCGGCGCAGCGGCTACGCGAAAGTTACCTGGCGTTATTGAGGACCATGGAGATGAATCGTCAATTAAAAATTGTTCCCGTACATGCGCGGCCAGGCCGGCTGCGCGCGCATTTTATTCCGGCCTTCCTAGCGGTATTGCTCGCCATCCTCCTGGTTGTTGCGCCGCGGGGGCGAGCGCAGGAGGCTCTTTCGGAATACCAGATCAAGGCAGCCTACCTTTACAATTTTCTCAAGTTCGTGGAGTTTCCCAGTGATTCGTTTGCGGACCCGCTCGCGCCGATCGTTATTGGGGTGGTTGGCGACGATCCGTTCGGGAGCGCCCTGCCGCAGGTAGTCATCGGCAAGACTGTGCAGGGCCGCGATCTTGTCATTCGCATGTACCGCACTGGCGAGGATTTGCGCCGCGCCAACATCCTGTTCATCAGCGCATCCGAGAGAAAAAAACTGCCAATGATTTTGTCCAGCTTGCGTGGCTCGAGCGTCCTCACCGTCTCCGATATCGCCGAATTCACCGAAGCGGGAGGGATGATTCAATTTCTGAATGAGGACGATCGGGTCCGGTTCGCGATCAATGTGGATGCTACCAGCCGAGCCAAACTAAAGATGAGTTCCAAGTTGCTGAGTCTGGCGAAGGCGGTAGGAGGGAATGGCAAGGCAGCCGGGAACTGAAAGGAGCCCTGCAAATCGTGGGTAGCGAATTTACAGGACTCAAGGGAACACGCATTCGAGTCGCATGCCGGAAGGTATGTGAAATTTCATCTGATCCCACGCGGTTGAAGTACTGGAGTGCGCGCCGGGAAAGTTCGACCGGTACGAAGTGGGCAACCTCACGCAGTTGCGGTGTAAGAGTGCGATCCACGGGAATCACAACACGAATCGCCCAGTGCGTGGAGCGCCCGCACAATTTGCCTCGCCGCGCGCGGGCGTGGGGCGGCCGGTTCGCAGGCATTGCCGCACTGTTGCTGGCCGCATATCTTTTGCTGTCGGATCGCGCCATTCTTGCGGCCCAGTCGCCAACCGAATATCAAGTCAAGGCGGCCTATTTATTCAATTTTTTGAAATTTGTCGAGTGGCCCGACGATCCTGCCGCGGATCCCCACGGAAAGTGGGTGATCGGAATTGTTGGTGACAGTCCGATTGGCAGGGAATTGGCGCAACTCGTCGAAGGCAAGGACGTGCAGGGCCGGGAACTTCAGGTCAAGAAATTCCAGGCTGCGGAGAATCTGCGCGCTTGCAACATCTTATTTATCAGCGAGTCGGAAAAAGGGCGCGTGCCTTCCATCCTTGCCGCGTTACGCGGTTCCAGCGTTCTGACAGTGGCGGACATGGACAATTTCATCGGGTCGGGCGGAATGATCCAGTTTGTTATGGAGGATGCCCGCGTGCGAGTAGCCATTGACGTGGGCGCCGCCGGGCGCGCGCGTTTGAAGGTCAGCTCGAAGTTGCTGTCGCTTGCCCACGTCGTGACGGGAACGGACCGAAGTGCGAACAACTAAGATGAAATGGATAAGCAAACTCTCGCTGCGACGCAAGCTCACGTTGGTCATTATGATCAACACGGTCGCTGCGCCGTGCGCGGCCAGCATCGCTTTTGCGGAATACGGAGTATATCGATTCAAGGAGTTGCGGCTCGAGGACCTGAATGCTCTCGCGAATATCCTGGGAACGAACAGCACGGCGCCGCTTGCATTTAAGGATCCAGTTTCCGCGCAGGACATCCTTCGCGCCCTCGCCGCCAAGCCCCACATTCTCTCGGCGGCCATTTACGACCGCGACGGCAAGCCCTTTGCCGCCTATCACCGCGGCGAATCAAACAGCCAATATTCGCCACCGCCCGTGGAAAGCGAATCCAGCCGGTTTACTTCCAATCGCGTCCTGATATTCCAGGCCATACTTTTTCAAGGCGAGAGAGTGGGAACCGTGTTTCTGGAAGGAGACACCGTCGAATACAAACAGCTCCTGATCGGCTATTTGCTCTTTTTCGCTTTGATCGTTGCTGCCGTCTCCCTGGGCGCGTTCGCCATGGCCGGACGCCTGCAGCGCCCCATCTCTAACCCGATCCTGGAGCTGGCCTGGACCACCAAGATGGTGACCACATCACGAGATTATTCCATTCGTGCGGACAAGCAGTCGGAGGACGAAGTCGGCGTCCTGATCGATGGCTTCAATGAGATGCTGGGACAGATTCAGAATCGCGACACCGAGTTGCGTCACGCCGGGGAAGACCTGGAGCGGCGCGTGGACGAACGCACGCTCGAACTGGAACAGGAGGTCGCGGACCGCCAGCGCACTCAGGAGGCCTTGCATGAGAGTGAGGGACGCATCCGTCTACTTCTAGATTCCACCGCCGAGGCCATTTATGGGATCGATCGCGACGGAAGATGCACATTTTGCAATCCCGCCACGGTTCGAATGCTGGGCCAGGAAAAGGGAGACACCCTTCTAGGTAAGGATATGCATGGAGCGATGCACCATACGCATCCGGATGGGACTCCTTACCCTGCGGAGGATTGCCAGATTTTCAATTCGCTGCGCAGAGGCGAGGGAGTTCACTCGGACGCGGAAGTCTTCTGGCGCGCCGATGGCACGAGTTTTCCAGTGGAATACTGGGCTTTCCCCATCCGCAAGGAAGGAGAGGCCGTCGGCGCGGTGGTCACCTTCCTGGACATTACCGAACGCAAGCGCGCGGAGGCGGCTTTGCGGGAGGCCAAGGAGGCGGCCGAAGAGGGCAGCCGCGCCAAGAGCGAATTCCTGGCCAACATGAGCCATGAAATTCGCACTCCCATGAACGGCATCATCGGGATGACGGAATTGGCGCTCGATACGGCTCTGACGGCCGAGCAGCGCGACTATCTCAGCCTGGTCAAGTCGTCCGCCGATAGTCTCCTGCACGTGATCAACGACATTTTGGATTTCTCCAAGATTGAGGCGGGCAAGCTCGAACTTGAGAAGACCGAATTTGAGATTCGAAATTTGTTTCGGGACACGCTGAAAACGCTGGCTCAGCGGACCGACGGGAAACCCTTGGAGATTTCGGCGCGGGTGTCGCCCAAAGTGCCGAAAGTTTTGATTGGAGACCCCACCCGCCTGCGGCAGCTCATCGTGAACCTAGTCGGGAATGCCATCAAGTTCACGGAAGAGGGAAACATTATCTTGAACACGGAACTGGAGGCAATTGCCGGTGAGGAAGTGCGCCTGCACATCTCAGTTTCGGATACCGGCATGGGTATCCCCGCCGAAAAGCAGCAGATCATCTTCGAGTCCTTCGCGCAAGCGGACGGATCCACGACTCGCCGCTATGGCGGGACAGGCTTAGGGCTCACGATTTCACGCCAGCTCGCCGAACTGATGGGTGGCCGTATGTGGGTGGTGAGCGAAATCGGGAAAGGCAGCACCTTTCATTTTACCTGCATTTTCGGTCAAGGAGCCGCGATCGCCTCGGATCAGGAAAGAATCGCCGGACAAGCGCTGCCGGGGCTTAACGTTCTTGTTGTGGACAATAGCCATATCAACGGCGAAATTTTCGCGGAGATGCTTACCAATTGGCGCATGAACGCAACTCTGGCTGACAGTGGCGCGGGCGCCCTGGAGCTTCTGGAAGCTGCAAAAAATGCCGGCCGGCCGTTTCGTATCGTGCTGCTGGACGCGCTCATGCCGAAGGTTGACGGATTCCAGGTCTTGCGGCGAATTCAAGCGAATCCGTCGCTCGCAGGAGCCGTCATCGTGCTTCTCTCCGGGAATCGCCAACTGGCCGATACCGATAGATGCCGCCAGTTGGGAGTGAAGCTGTGCCTCACCAAACCAGTCGGCCAGTCCGAACTTCTCGACGCAATCCTGCTGGCCTTGGAAGAGGGCGGCGTCGAAGAACGTTTGATGAAATCCTCGGCGCCGTCATCTCACGAAAAAACCAAGGGCCGGCCACTCAAGATTCTGCTTTGTGAAGACAACCCCGTGAACCAGAAGCTCGCCATGCGCCTGCTTGAAAAAGCAGGTCATCACGTCACGCTGGCGTGCACCGGGCGCGAAGCGGTCTCGGCATTGGAAAAAGCCGGCTGGCCCGGGTTCGACATCGTGCTCATGGACATCCAGATGCCGGAGATGGACGGCATGGAAGCGACGGTGGAGATTCGCAGCCGGGAAAAAGGAACGGGGAATCACATTCCGATCCTCGCCATGACCGCCCACGCCATGCGCGGTGACAAGGAAAGATGCCTGGCCAGCGGCATGGACGGATACATTTCCAAGCCGATTCATCCGCCCGGCCTTTTCGCTGAGATCGAGCGATGCCTGGCTGAAATGAAAAGGAGCAGTGCCATGACGGCAGATTCCCAAGAATCACACGAGCAAATCGATCGTATTTCCCTGCTGGAACGCGTGGAGGGAGATCAGGAGCTTCTCACGGAAATGATTCACCTCTTCCAGGAAGACGCGCCCAATTCGCTCGCGGCGATGCGCGACGCCCTCGAACAAGGCGATATGGCTGTGCTGGAACGGTCCGCCCATTCCCTTAAGGGGGCGGCGAGCAACCTATCGGCGAATGCCACGGCCGCCGCCGCATTGCAGCTCGAACAAGATGCAAGAAACAAGAATGAGGAATCCGCCAAAGGAAGTCTCGTGGAGGTCGAACGTGCGGTGAAACAGCTGCTCCCGGCGCTCGCCGAACTCTGCCTGGGAGTTACGAAATGAAAATACTAATCGCGGACGACGAGTCCGTATCGCGGCGCATGCTTCAGGGCCTGCTCGGAAAATGGGGATACGATGTTGTCTCAGCCGAAGACGGCAACGCCGCATGGGAAAAATTGAAAGTTCCGGATGCCCCTCGCATGGCCTTGCTCGATTGGATGATGCCCGGACAAAATGGAGTCGACGTCTGCCGCGCCCTTCGCAAGCTGCGGCCCGAGCCGTATACGTACATCCTTTTGCTCACAGCCAAAGACGCCAAGGAAAGCGTGGTGGAAGGGCTCGAATCCGGAGCCGATGATTATCTGACCAAACCCTTCAACCCGCAGGAACTAAAGGCCCGGATTCGAGTGGGACTGCGCCTGCTCGATTTGGAAGACAACCTCGTGCAGGCCCGCGAAGCAATGCGATTCAAGGCCACGCACGATATCCTGACGGGAGTCTGGAACCGCGGAGCGATCCTGGAAACACTGGAGAGGGAAACCTGGCGCTCCCGGCGAGAGGATCTCTCCCTTGGCGTCCTGATCGCGGACCTGGACCACTTCAAGTCCGTCAATGATACCTACGGACACTTGGCTGGGGACACTGTTCTTCGGGAAGTCACAAAAAAAATGCAAACCGGGGTCCGGCCCTATGACGCCGTAGGCCGCTACGGGGGCGAAGAATTCTTGATCCTGTTGCCGGGATGCAATGGTACAGACACACGGGAAAAGGCCGAACGGCTCCGGGAAGCGATTATTCGGGAGCCTATCGCCACGCCCGCGGGCGTTCTGACCGTGGCCTTGAGCATTGGCGGCGTCGCCACAGCGGATTGGCCGGAGGACACTGCGAACCAGATCCTGCAAATGGCCGACTCGGCACTTTATCGCGCGAAGGAGGAAGGACGGAACCGCACGGTCATAGCGGGAGCGGCGGAGCATGAGGAGGCGCATCACACTTCTCTGGAGCTTTCCTCTCACGGTCCACAAAAAGAATAGCGAAATTTCAATTGCTGTGCCTTCAGGAACTGGAACGCGCGGCAATGTTTTGCAGCGCCTCGCTGCCCACAATTTCCACGCGCTGCACTCCGCCCCATCGAATGTGTTCCTGCTCGAAGCGGTTCTGAATCCGGCGGCGCAATTCACGCGCGGCGTCATCCTGCCGCCCCGGTACGGTGCGAAGCTGCAGCCTCAGCGTTGCTCCGGCGGGGCCAAACGAATCCACTCCCAGGGCCCGCGGCCCGTCCACCAGCACGGGTGACCAGGATGTGTCGTTGCGAAGTTCGGCACACGCGCGCTCGAGCGCCGCCAGGGCCGTATCGGACGAGGTTTCCTGCGGGATGGAAATATCCACGAACACCTGGCCCCAGTCGCGGCTGAGGTTTGCGACCTGGCTGATCTCTCCATTGGGAATGGTGACCACGGCGCCCTGAATATCCCGCACCACGGTGCGCCGGAGCGTCAATTGCTCCACCCGTCCGATCACCGTCCCGATCCGCACCGATTCCCCCACGGCGAACTGATCTTCCACGATTATGAAAAAGCCGTTAATGAAGTCGCGAACCAGGTGCTGCGCGCCGAAGCCGAATGCCAGGCTCGCCAGACCAGCGGCCGCGGCGATGGGCGTCACGTTGAAGCCGAATTCCGGCAACGCCGTGAGGATCGCGCCGATGATAATGACGGCGGTTCCCGCGCTGTACAAAAGTCCCGCCAGGGATTTCACGTGCTGCTCGCGAATTTTCGCGATTCGGCCCAGGCCCTCGGCCCCGGCGGCCGGTATCAAACGGTGCGTCAGCGAGCACAACAGCCGGTTCAGGATCAGGGCGATCAGCAAAATCGCCGCGATGCGAATTCCGCGCGCGGCCGCAAAATCCGTCCATTTGAATACGTTTGGAGTCATAATGTCCGCGGGGGATTATAGCACCAGGGGATTCGCCGCAAGATGAGGGATGGCGGCCGGGAATCCAGGCGCAGGAAAATTCGATGAAAAGCGGACGTAGATTCTTCCTATCACGCATTGCCGCAACGCTGGCCGGAACTCCGGCGCTCCTGGCGCGTAGTCAGGGCCAGCGGCGTGATAACCCTTCTCACATCCCGCAAATACCGGATGCCAGCAGTTCAAACGGTGAGGATGATGTTCCTCTCCCTCCGCGCGCCGATCCCAGAGTGCAGCTCAAGGAAGAGCAGAAGGCAATAAGACATGACGTGGACCACTTGCTGCAGATGGTTAAGGATCTAAAGGAGGAATCGGATAAGACGCCGGAAACCGATGTGTTGTCCCTTTCCCTGGTCAAGAAGGTAGAGGACATAGAAAAGCTGGCGCGCCAGATCCGGGACCGCATACGGGCAAGTTGAACTTTCACACCTCTTTTGTTTTTCAAGCAAAGGCAGCGAATTTCTCTCCCATCGGACGGTGATCTTCGTCACATCCGGGTGTGACCGACGTCATGGTTGCATTCTGCGCATTCTTGTATCTATTCAAGTGGATAGAGAGATGTGCAAATTCCAAGGGCGCCAAGGCCAGGCTTACAGGATGATGGAATGTACCACTTTGGCGCACACGGCTAGCTGGGGGTGCTCCGGTGCAACGTCAAAACGTTCTATTCGTTGGAGAAGCGGAATCCCAGGTGGAGACAAAGCCGCATATCATCTTGCCGCCGGCCAAAGTGGAGCCGCTGCACGAAGTGTTTGCCGAAGTCATCCTGGAAAACTCTCCTATGCACCATAGGCGTGGCCCCGTTGAAACAGCGGGGAAGATACGTTCGCATATCATATTGCCGCCACCCAAAGTCGAGCCGCTGCATGAGACGTTTGCGGAAGCCATGCTGGAAGATACTTCTTCGCGGCAGCGGCGCAGCCCTCTTGATTGGGCTGTTTCCATAGGCGTCCACATCGTCATTCTTTCAGCCTTGTTGATTCTGCCGCTTTATTACACACATGGTCTCGATTTCCACAAACTGAATCTGACGTTTCTCGCTACTCCCTCGATGCCAGCCGGCCCTCCGCCCCCGCCGCTGGCTTCCGCAGCCGCGACGCGGCCGGCTCGAACCGCGCCTGCGAGGCTTTTCACAGCAGGCAAACTTACCGCGCCCTCCTTCATCCCGAAAGCGGTCGCGATGATTCCAAGCGGCTCAGAGGCGCCTCCAGACGAGGGATTGGGAGTGCCCGGTGGTGTGCCTGGCGGGATTCCAGGAGGACAAGTCGGAGGCGTTCTTGGCGGAGTGCTGGGAGGCGTCATGAAGGGTGTGCCTCCGCCCCCGGCGCCCGTAGCCGCAGGACCGAAGGTACCCGTCCGCGTGGGTGGCGAAGTAAAACCGCCGCGCCTGCTGTTTGGCCCCGAACCGGAATATCCAGTTCTGGCCAAACAGGCTCGCCTCTCCGGAGTCGTCGTCATCGAAGCGGTCATCGACGAGTATGGCAACGTGAAAGGCATGCGCGTGATCAGCGGGCATCCATTGTTGGTTCCCTCGGCGTTAACCGCCGTTTCCAAAAGAAAGTACGAGCCAACGATCCTCGATGGCGAGCCCACACCGATCGATTTGAGGGTAGAGGTCAGCTTCAGTTTTTCGTAAGACTGGCGCCTTGTACCAGAATCGGAGGCGCAATATACCGGCATTGTGGAAAATTTAGGCGGACTGCCAGGTCATCGGCAAGTCCGCCTACCCAATGAGTGTTCATGCAGCGCGTTCGGTCTTTTTGATCCTGCGGCGACCCGCGCCTTTGCGCTTTGCAACACGGCGATTGGAGCTATGATTAAATTCCAATACTTTCACGATCCGGCTCATCTCAAATTCTAGTGCTTGAACAATTTCTTGCGATTCCCGTTCGCCACGGGCAACACGGCTCACATAGGAAGGATCAACATTCAGGCGAGATGCTACGCGGGAATAAAGTCCACGAAACAAAGAGGCAAGATTCTTTGGTTGTGAGTTTACAGGTCCCCTGGCCATTGGTCATTACTCTCCTTTTTCAAATTGTTGTTGATAGCATTCAGCAATTTCTCTATTGCGAAATAGGCTTGCGCCGCCGTTTAAGTTTCAGGTGAAAGAACCTTCGTTCTGCGGGCGTCATCTTCCTTCCCATGTACTTTTCAAAGATACGCCCGATGGGCGCTTGCTTTAGCAAGCGACCTTCCCGACGATTCTGAACCTGGGAGTTCAGCCCTACTCTAATCACCTTAAACACCTCAGCATCACGCGCTCTTCGATAACCGAAGTGTTGGCACGTACCGTGCCAGATTAGCCAGAATAAATACCACAATAAATATTAGTGTCAAGGGGGTCCCTTGTTGATTGTGGATGATGCTAAATCTGAGATTGGGTAACGGCGGGGCTTTTGGTCCGGTTTTGCGCGCTATATGGCGATTTGCGGTTCCCTGCACGCCTGCAGAAGTCAAAAGCCCTACCTGTCGCGCGGCGTGACAGATGGGGCACCCGAAATTCAAAACCAAAAGCCGGGCCACTTGCCGGTGACCTAAATCACATCTATCCCCAGGGGGACCTGCTAGAAAGAAGCTGAAGAAATGGCGGAGGCTGCGGTGCTCTGCAGCCAACAATATGTTGAATCGCGAATCCGCTCAGAATCCCCTTGCGGGAGGTACCATGAATAAATTTGTCCCTTACGTAGCCACCCTGATGGTGTCCTTGGCCGCGATACTGCCAGTACGGGCAGATGATCTGTTGCAGCCGGCCCAACAGACATTCAAGCCGATTCCGTCAGTGGTCCCAGCCGTGAAGAACAATGCTGTCACCCATGAAAAAATTGAACTTGGGAAGATGCTGTTCTTTGATCCGCGTCTCTCAGCCAGCCAAATCATCAGTTGTAACTCATGCCATAACCTCAGCACTGGAGGTGTGGACGCCGGGCCCACATCGATCGGTCATGCTTGGCAAAAGGGACCGCGTCGGGCGCCGACGGTTTTCAACGCCGTCTTCAACATCGCTCAATTCTGGGACGGCAGAGCCGAAGATCTGAAAGCACAGGCCAAGGGACCGATGCAGGCGGGAGTCGAAATGAACGCCACGCCCGCGCTGGTGGAGACGACGCTGCGATCAATGCCAGGCTATGTCGATCAGTTCAAGAAAGCTTTTCCTCAAGAGTCTTCACCCGTGACCTTTGACAACGTCGCTAAGGCGCTTGAGGCATTTGAAGCGACGCTGATTACCCCCGGATCTCGCTTCGATCAATTTCTTGAAGGTGATGCGAATGCTTTGAATACGCACGAAAAAGACGGCTTGAAACTCTTCATGGACAAGGGCTGCTCGGTCTGCCATAACGGGATTAATGTCGGTGGCAGGGCTTATTTCCCCTTTGGCGTGGTCGAAAAGCCTGGGGCGGACATCCTGCCACCAAACGACAAGGGACGCTTCGTAGTAACCAAGACGGCGAGCGACGAATACGTTTTTCGAGCCGGCCCCCTTCGGAACGTGGCCTTGAGAGCACCTTACTTTCATTCCGGCCAAGTTTGGAGCCTGAAGCAAGCGGTGGCCATCATGGGCGCCAGCCAACTGGGGGAAAAGCTGACCGATCAGGAGGAAGATGCTATTGTCGCATTTCTATTGACGCTCACGGGTGAACAACCCAGGATTGAGCTACCGATCCTGCCGCCCAGTTCAGATACGACGCCGCAGCCTAAGCAGTAAGGCGCCATCATGGCAGGTGGCAACTTACTGGGCGGGTGGCCCGGCGTTTTGCATTCCACGAAATCGTCTCCGCTCAACCGTTTGATACTACTGCCATACGTACAATCGGAGTTAAAATTTTGAACTTAGGGTGCCCCGTCCTTGGCGATTTTCAAGGGCGGGGTTTTTGGTTCGAATCTGTAGATACAAGCGGTGTTATGGAATTTCCCCCGAAGGACCAAGAATCAAAAGCCCCGCCCTTCAAAAAGCGAAGGACAGGGCACCCAAGTTCAACTACAAAGGCTGGGCCACCCGCCAAAGTGCGGGAACTGGGGATGGCGGCGTGAGTACCGCGAATCAACGCCGCGTGCGTCAATGCATCAAAAATCTGGTAGTGGGTCAGATTGAAATCCTCAACTATTGAAATTTCTTCAAAGTATCTACAGAATTTTGGATTTCCGCTATGATAAGTTATACACTCCTAACAAGATTTGAAAGATCAGCCGATGCGAAAATCAGCAAGGGAAGCCGTCATCTTCATGCTGCTTTCCCTAGTCCTCGGGGTTTTAATCGCTTTTGTGCTCTTGGAGAAATCCAGCGTTGAGGAGGTAAAGAAGGATGCGGCGAAAGCGGTATACGCTTACGAAGCACCACCGCTCCCTTACGGCTTCGAACCATCCTCCCCTGTGGTTCAAGTGCCGCTGAATAACGGCGTTTTGCTCTTCGTAACAGATTGTAATAGGGCACACCCTTGGGTCGTTGCGAGCGACCACCCAGCGGACATGCCCGCCAAAGCTGTGCCTGTACCAGCGGGTTCAACAAATGGCAGCGATTGTGTCTACTTTCAAGACGAATTTCATGATCTTGGTGGAAATCTAATCTCTGTGCCGTTGGGCGATAAAAACCAAGTCGCCATCGAGAAGGAATATTGGACCGCGTATGCCAAGTCAAGACGTCAACATCTGCTGGATAGCATCCCAGGTTCGCTCATTTTAGGTTTGTGGGGATTCCCTACAGGTCTCGCAATCTGGCTTTTCTACCGACTCGTTCGGTTCGCAGTTAATGGGTAGAAAGATTTCAAAGAAATACTACCCAGTGGAGCTGAGAGACCGGGCCACATCCGCACGGCGTGACCTTGTGACAACGTCATCGTGCCAGCTAGTGCTGGTCACACCTTGCAGTTTTCTTTCGTGAGATTGCGTCCTCGTGCGGTCGTGCCATCCGGGGCAAAGGGCAAAAAGGCACGTTCCGACAACAATTGGCATGGATAATATCTCGGGCGGAGAATTCGCTCCATGATTTTCGACAGACTATGGCGGGCGGAACGCAGGGATGAAAAAGCCCTCAAGAAACTGCGACAGAAGTTCCAACCTGAAATCGATGCCGTAAAGAATAAGGAATGGGAGGAAGCACGATTTGACCTAGCTGACTACATTCTTGCGCAGAGTCAAATCAACGAAGCTGACCGTCTCAGAACACGAATCCTCATCAAAAAAGCTCGAAGGTTAGGTGTCGCCATTCCTCCTGATGCGACAGGCTATGAGGACAATGATGACTGGAATTTCAACCAAGCCACTGGCTATTCCACTTTAACGCGTAGCGCAGAGTTGAGACTTGCGCGGGAAATCCGAAAGGAAGAAATGGACCGCCTTCAGCATCAGATGCGTTGGGTTAGTCAAGTGGCAATCCCAATCATCGGCCTTATTGGCAGTCTTATGGGCCTAATTTCTTTGATACATGCGCTTCGGAAATAGATTTGACGCCCCTTGGCGCGACGAAGCGGACTCCCGTGGACCCGTGAGACCACGCCATTCCACAGCCAAGCATCAAGGCCGTTTGTCTTTCTCTAGTGGTCCCCCGATTGCGAATTCTATGTCCCGGAGAAGCTTGAGGATCTGACCCTTGAATCCGTTGAGACGGACGGCGAGCGCACAGCGGCGGCATCCGTATGCATGGATTTGCTTGCCACTTTCTTCGCGATAGTCGTGCTCCAATGAATGGATCAAATGGAATAGGTCGGTAAACATGGAGACCCCGCAGGGCGGAGTCTATCATCTTCGCCTAATGTTCGCCATGCTCGCACTGCGTGCTCGTCCCATCGTGGCCGGGAGACATAAAGTATCGTTGCATTAAGAGCATCGCTCGGAGTTGGCTTGGTGAACTAACGAAGTAGATATAGAATTTGTTGAATGCTGGGTGAACGCAAAGTCGTTCCGATTGCATGCGAAAAGTGGAATGCCTGAAACTCTTCAAGTCAAAGGGTTCTGGTCTTATTGCCGGGCTGTAATATTGCGGCCTTTGTGGACGCTCATTACCGAAGGCGTGCTTTTTGTCCTTCTGGCGTGGTTAACGTGGATACGCGACAACCTGACCCTCGAAGAAACCCAAAGGCGCTATGCTACGCTGCGATTCATACCGAACTGGCGCTGGCAGAGTTGGATCATCCTATTCTTAGCCGTCGAATTAGCACTCCTACTCCGAAACTCTTACAAACTGTTCCACCATGAACGCCAAGAGGCCAACCGGCTTCGCGAGGGAATTCGCGGGCCAGAGTTGCTGATTGAATATCAGGATCACGAAGACATCCACAAAGTGACGGGCAGTCATTTATTTTCACACCCGATCAGAATCCGTAACTTGTCCAGGGACAAGAACGCTTACAATGTGTGCATTAAGGACCTTGTCACACCTGCTGGACGTGCAGAATTCCAGCCGAAGATCGTGCCTTGCGTTGCCGCTGGAAGCGTAGAATCTTTTTCGCCACGGGTTGCCGATGCGAGTCCGATCTGCCTGGAGAACTTGGCCCTGCTTTTTGCGAAATCCTATAAGGACATAAGCACGGATGAGCTAATGGGTGTTAAAAGCTACTATCTTACAGTGGAGTATGATGACGAGCAAAATCACAGATTCCGAGCAGAGTGCGAACTCCTTTACCGTCATTGGAAGCAAGTAATCAGCACGGGCCAAATCAAACGAACATTGATGTGAAAATTGGGCGGGTGGGTGGGGCGGGTGGCCCAGCCTTTTGTTTCATAGCATAAGGATAACACTCCTATTAAATTGGCGTGAGGTTACCATACTGGGTTTGCGGGTGCCCCATCTGTCGCTTTGCGACAGGTGGGGTCTTTCTATGTGCCGAGTTGCGACGAAGAAAAAGTGGTGCGGCTGGGGAGATTCGAACTCCCGACCTCGTGCTTCGGAGGCACGCGCTCTATCCATCTGAGCTACAGCCGCGTACTTCCTTTATATCATGCGTTCCGGCGTGCGTGAACCGGTGACTAGTGACTGGTGACTCGTGATTAGTGACCCGTTCAACCAAAGAGCGGCGAGGCGTGATTTGCGATTTGCTTATTCTGAGCGTTTGTGGAGGGTGATCCAAAGTTCGTGGAAGGCAGCCAAGTGTGATTTCGCTGTTAGCTCCTGGCGGTGCTCATCGATGGCGGTGATATCAAGCTACTTCTCTGCGGCAGCCGATGCGTCAGATCGCGCGTGGTTTTTCACCAGTCACCAGTCAGCACTCACGAGTCACCAGCCACGAGTCACTCGTCACTGCTCGATACTGTCGGCAACGATGGAGTGGCCGCTCACTTTTACGTCGATCGAAAGTGGCGGACGTAGACCGCTGCCCTGCACGATCTCTCCGCGGACCCAGGTGTTGCCTCCGAGCGGGCCGACTTTTAGGGGATCGAACAAGGTACCGTCGCAGGGGCTTGCGACCATGGGGTGGCTGGCGTTGAATCTGTATTGCGAGGCGAGCGTGCCGAGGTCGGTCACGTATTCCAATTCGCACCGGCCGAACGGATTTTGCAGGGAGAAGGCCCAGAGCCCGCCGCCGGGGAGGCGCATCACCATGGCGTCAACATTATCCCGCGTGAGGGGGTTTATGAATGTGAACTTCTTCGCATCCCACGGCTTGGAAAGTTCCTCGACCGTCGCAGCCACGTTTGGACCTTCTTGAATTTCAGGGACGGCACTCGGCGGCGCCGGGGCTGGCGCCGCCTGTTCCGCCGCGTTCGTGTCAGAGGGAGAATTGGTCGCGGTGCGCGACTTGCTCCTGAGCTGCCCAATCACTACGGCGCTGATCAACACGACCGCAACTACGATGCCCCCAATCAGAAACAGACGATGTATTTCGTTGTCGCTTAACCCGCTCGCCGCGCTGCCGGAACCTTGCTTTACACCGGGAATTACCGGCATGTTGGGATGAAACCGATCGAACTTTTTTTCCGCGGGCTTTTCGGCTGGCGCGTCCGGAATCTTCGTTGGTGGGTTGGCGGGCATGGCAGTCAAAATTTGCGCATACGAATTACAGTGCCGTTGCGTTCGTGCGTCACTTCATCCATCATCCTGGTGATCAAAAAAATTCCGCGGCCATGGTCGGCATGCAAATGGGAATCCTCGTCGGGTGAGGGGACGGATTCGGGGTCGAACCCGCTACCCGGATCGCAAACAACGATGGTGATCCCTTGTTCCCGATCGCCCGTCACCGAGATTTCAACTTTCTTGGTGGGATCGGCCTTGCAGCCGTGCAGGACTGCATTTGCCAGGGCCTCGCGCAGCGCCATCTCAATTTCAAATTCCTTGCCTTCCGCTTTTTCGTGTTCACCGACGAGCCGCATGACCCAGCCCACCACGGACGAAATAGCCGTGATATCGGCCGGCAGAGTCACCTCAAAATGCATCGATGAAGGATGCCCTTTTTCGGCGGTGTCTGAAATCAGGTCGATGGCCATAGAGAAACTTGCGGCGTGTGGTCACTCCGGCGGATCGCACAGGAAAGGCCTAATCCGCTGCTTTTGGCGACTGTGCCGCTACCCAATCAAATTTTGGACCCGAAGGGGTTTTCCTACAAGGAGAGGGAAAGACTTGCGTTCCGGAAGGATAACCCATCCGGGAGGTTAAAAATCAAATGAGGCTTGGCTGCGAATCTGCTCATTTAAATTGGCAATGGCCAATAGCAATTGCAACAAGTTGGAGCGCATTTCGTCGCCCACTTCCAGGTCCTCGTTGCCGATGGTTTCGACAATGAAATCCACCTGATGGAGCATCCATTCGCGCGACTTACGGTCAATGATTTCTCCCAGATTGGCGAGTTCGGAGATCTCGTTCAGCTCCTGAGTCGATTGCACGAGATAATCATCGAGCCCCGCACGCTCTTCATCGAAGCCCGTTTGGGGCTTGCTCGCGCTGCCTTGAGGCTGACTGCTACGGCTCGGAGTCGCCATGATCTCCACCTCGATCCTAATCCAAGCTACACCGGTCTAAGGTGCACGCCGGTTGCCAACGGGCCAAAACCCTGCATCTGCCTTCATTTGCCAATGCTTGGAGCCCCTCACAGGGCAGGGCATTGCCGCCCGGTAAGGTGCACCGGGTAGAATCTATCCTGCGTGTGGAAGCGAGGTGGCCTTTTGCATAAACCAGGGAATGAGGGCAAATTCCCCCTCTTCCGGCCACAAACTGCATTGACTTCCCTGAAAACTCATTCTCGGATAAGCGTGGACACGGTTTGCCGCCGAGGTGAAGATGATTAAGCGAGTGTGGACGCATCTTGGGATGCGTGGGGGGATCATCCGTATGCGCAAGTTACTTGTTCTGTGCGCGGCGCTTTTTTGCCTATCGATCGCTGCGTCAGCACAGGATTCCAGCGCGGCGTTCGATGCAAGCGCTTCCGAGAGCGAGCCGGCTGCGCCAGTGACATTCACCCCGCCGAATCGCCTGCCGTGGCAAGTCGGAGCGGGTTTTCAGTACATGCATTTCAGCGTTCTGGGACAGAGTTTTCACAACCTCGGCTATCGCGGGGACGTTACCCGATATCTCACGAATTCGCTTGGTCTGGAAGGTGCGACGATTTTAGGGTTCGGCCATACCGGGGCAAATCCCAGCCAGGACGCCAAGTCATTTTTCGTTGGGGGCGGGCCGCATTATTCCCTGCTAGCTACCGGCCGCTGGGAGCCTTGGGTTCACGCCTTAATCGGTTGGCAGCATTTCCGGTTCACGCAAGGGCCCGTGCTGGGCAGCAATTCCGGTTACGGATTCTTGCTCGGCGGGGGAGTGGACTACAAGATCGGCGAGGGACGCCTCTTTTGGCGCTTTCAGGGCGACTATGTTGGGGCGCACGTCGGGTCCTCTCTTTCCTCAAACTATTCTTTCGGGACCAGCTTGATCCTCAACTTCTAGGCGCCGCTACATCTCGTTCTTGATCGGCCGGCAGGCGGCGAAAAAACATCGCCCTCATGCCGGCCGTTTTCTTTTGTGGCCTCGTGAAATGCCTCATGAAAAATGAAAATGGATGCAGAGGGTCCTTCTGGAGGAGACAAGTCTGGCTGCTAAGCTGCGGCGCCGTGGCATTTCTTGTATTTCTTTCCGCTTCCGCAAGGACATGGATCATTGCGGCCTACTTTTGCTCCGGTGCGCACCGGTTTTGGCTGCTCGGCTTGTGCGGCTCCGGCTTGCAGCTGCATTTCCTGCTGTTGGCGGCGTTGGCGGCGCTCGATTTCCCTGGCTTCGTCTTCGGGGCGGGCGGGCTGGACAAGGAAGAGGTAGCGGACTGTTTCAGTGTCGATGCGCCCCATCATCTCTTCAAAAAGAATGAAGGCTTCCTTTTTGAATTCGACGAGGGGATCTTTTTGTCCATAACCGCGCAGGCCGATGCCTTCCTTCAAGTGGTCGAGCGTTAAGAGGTGGTCTTTCCACTGTGTGTCGACAATATCCAGAATGATGCGCCGCTCGAGCCAGCGCATCATCTGCTCGCCGAACAGTTTTTCTTTTTCGGCGTAGCGTAGCTTGACGCGCTCGACCAGAGTGTCCGCCAGTTCCGCATGGTTCATATTGCCGGCGTCGATTCCGGCGGCCTTCACGTCAATGCCGAATTGATTGAGCACTTCGGCGGCAAATTGAGTGAGGTTCCATTTTCCAGGATGCTCGTTTGCCGGACAGGAAGTTTCCACCAGTTCGCGGGCGATGTCTTCGGCGATGCCCAGGGCGTAATCCTTTTGTTCTTTTCCTTCGAGGGCGGAGCGGCGGATGGAATAGATCGTCTCGCGCTGCTTGTTCATCACGTCGTCGTATTCGAGCAGGTGTTTGCGGGCCTCGAAGTTCTGCGCTTCGACGGCTTCCTGCGCGTTTTCGATGCGGCGCGAGATCAGCTTGGACTCGATGGGGATTCCTTCGGTCATTCCCAGCCGGTACATCAGAGCCTTTACACGCTCGCCGCCGAACACGCGCAGCAAGTCATCCTCAAGCGAAAGAAAGAAGCGGGAAGAGCCCGGATCGCCTTGGCGGCCGGCGCGCCCGCGAAGCTGATTGTCGATGCGCCGAGATTCGTGGCGTTCTGTGCCGAGAATGTGCAAACCGCCTAGGGCGATCACTTCATCGTGCTCGGCGCGGCATTGCTCCGCATAAAGATCGTAGATGGGTTTCCATTGATCCGCGGGAACTTGGAATATTTTTCCTTCCTGCTGGAACAGGACCATGTTGGGCGCGGTGTTGCCGTTGGAGCCGTCTCCGCCGATCACGGCGGGCGCCGAGATGTAGGGAATCGCGATCCGCTCGCGCAAGCAATGCTCGCGGGTCATGGCTTCGGGGTTCCCGCCCAGCAGAATGTCCGTGCCGCGGCCCGCCATGTTTGTGGAAACAGTAACCGCGCCTTTGCGCCCGGCCTGCGAGATGACCTTTGCTTCGCGTTCATGCTGCTTCGCGTTCAACACCTGATGCGGGATCCCCGCCTTTTTCAACAAGTTCGCCAAATGCTCGGATTTCTCGATCGAAATGGTGCCCACCAGCACGGGCTGGCCCGATTCATGAATTTGGCGGATGCCGTGCGCGTAGGAGTTGTCCTCTTGCATGATGCCGTTGACCACAGCCTCGTATTTTTCCGCGGCCGTGCGGTAGACCACGTCGGGATATTCGTCGCGCCGGAGCTTGCGGTTCGTAGGGATGAGCGAAACATCCAGCTTGTAAATCTTGTTGAATTCGGTGGCTTCGGTTTCCGCGGTGCCGGTCATGCCGGAAAGTTTCTTGTACATGCGGAAATAGTTCTGGAAGGTGATCGTGGCGAGCGTCTGGTTTTCGCGTTCAATCTTGACGCCTTCTTTCGCCTCCACGGCCTGATGCAAGCCGTCCGACCAGCGCCGGCCGGGCATTTCGCGTCCCGTAAATTCGTCAATGATGACGACTTCGCCGTTCTTGACCACGTATTCGACGTCGCGCTTGTAAAGCGAGTGCGCACGCAGCGCCTGGTAGACGTGGTGAATCGTCTCCATGTGCTGCGGATCGTACATGTTGCCGAGTCCCAGCAGCTTTTCCGTTTTGCTGACGCCTTCTTCGGTGAGCGTCGCAGTGCGATGTTTTTCCTCGACGATGTAATCGATGTCCTGAATCAATTTCGGAATGATCTTGTCGATGCGGTAGTACTTGTCCGTGGACTCTTCGGCAGGGCCGGAAATAATCAGCGGCGTGCGGGCCTCGTCGATCAGGATCGAGTCCACTTCATCCACGACACCGAAGTGGTGTCCGCGCTGCACGCAATCCGCGAGATCGAATTTCATGTTGTCGCGGAGATAATCGAATCCGAATTCGTTGTTCGTGCCGTAGGTGATGTCCGCGCCGTACGCCGCACGCCGCTCGGGGTCGCTCAGGTCGTGGACAATCACGCCGACAGTCATACCCAGCGCGCGGTAGATCGGGCTCATCCATTCCGCGTCGCGTCGCGCCAGGTAATCGTTCACTGTGACGATGTGCACGCCGCGCCCGGTCAGCGCGTTCAGCACCGCGGGGAGCGTGGCGACGAGCGTCTTGCCTTCGCCCGTCTTCATCTCGGCGATTTTGCCCTCGTTGAGGACAATGCCGCCGATCAGCTGCACATCGAAGTGGCGCATGCCCAGCTTGCGCCGGCCCGCTTCGCGCACTAGGGCAAAGGTGGGGACCAGAGCGGGTTCCAGCGCATCTTTGCAGCGCTCTTTAAAATCCGGATCGTCAAGAGGAAGGTTGCCAAGACGCCCCTGAACCTGGGCCCGGAGCTGCACTATTTTTTCCAGTAACTCGTCGTCACTCAGCTTCTCAAATTCGGGCGCGAGCGCATTGATCCTGGTGACCAGCGGCTGGATCACCTTCAGGTCGCGCTCGTGCTTAGTGCCAATGAACTTGGCGACGACTTGGTCGATCAGGGTATCGACTCGCATCTCAATCCTTCAGTGTTCTTCGGAATACGCTTCCATCTCCAGCGGCGGGCGCACAGGCCCTCGATGTGAGATGCAGGTGCGCAGCGGTTCGAGGGCTTCTAGCATGCACACTCAAAAATTCATTGTACCCTGTCCGGCAATCGCCGCGCAAAGCGCGCTGTCTCGAAGTCGCGAAGCAGTGGCGTGTGGCCTGTCGTCCAGATCAGTGGAGCGTAGCCATTTTCGGTGTGAAACTGACGCAAAAGGCTGGCAGTATGGAAAAAATTTCATGGCAAAAGGGGTACTAAGAGTGCCTTGTTGACAGCCTGTCGTCGTACAAGCCATTGAAGTCTCAACAACTTAGCATTGAGCTAAAAACAATTCGTATTTGGGTCTCTTGGTGCCATATAATTGCGGCGAAGTCGATTGAGAATAATTTCAACGCTGAGGACGCAAATCAGCCAGAAGTGGATTAAGCCAACCTTTCAACGTGTTACGTTGACGTAGTCAAGGCCGCCCACACCCTGCCCGGCGCGGCCTATCCCCGGCACAGACGGTAAAGGAGTGTTTATGCGCACGGCCCTGAAAATGGTCCTGCCCCTTATCGTGAGCGTCGCAGCTGTATCTATGCTCTTCGCTTGGTATCAGGTGCGGACAGAGAGGCGCATCCTGAGGAGCGATCTGTCCAGGAGAGCCGAGATTCTGGGTGAGGCCTTGCAGGAAAGTGTGGAACCACTACTGAATCGCGCACCGGACAGAAACTTGCAGCGCCTGGTGGAACGATTCGGCGAACGCGAGCACTTGAAAGGTGTGGCCGTCTACGACGCGGATGGAAGGACCCTGGCGATCACCCCCGGGATAGCAGAGGTCTTCCAGAATTGGCCCGATGTTGCAATGCAGGCCGCCGGAAAAGATCAGGAACAAGACCAATTTGTGACCGAGAAGCGTCCGGACAAAATGGGAAATGAGCAAGTCCTGGCGCTGCACATTCACGCCGTGCCGCTGCATCGGAGTGAAGGGTTGGCCGGGGCGCTCGCGTTATTTCATGACACCAGCTACATCGACGTGCAAGTCGCGCATACGCTGCGCGATTCGCTCGTAAACGCGCTGGTGCAGACATTGCTAATCACCGGCCTGGCGCTGATCCTGGTGCGGTGGACGTTCATGCGGCCGCTGAGGCGCACAGCGCACTGGCTGCGGAGCATGAGGACTGGATCTGTGAATAATGCCAAGGCTCTTCCGGTCCTGCCCCAGGGCCAAGGCGAAATTTTCGACCAGCTGCATCAGGAAGTCACGCACCTGGCCCGCGATTTGAACGTGGCGCGGGCTACAGCGGAGGAAGAAGCAAGGCTGCGCGATACGGGTGCTTCGCTTTGGACCGGCGAGCGTTTGCGGGTAAGCCTGCGGGAGAAACTTCAAGAGACTCCGCTTTACGTCGTCTCCAACCGCGAGCCGTATATGCACCAGCGGAATGATGCGGACGGATCGATCCGCGTCATCGTTCCGGCGAGCGGCCTAGTGACGGCACTCGAGCCGGTGCTCCTGGCATGCGATGGGACGTGGATCGCAAACGGGTCAGGAAGCGCGGACCGCGAATTTGTAGACGAGAATGACCACTTGCGCGTGCCGCCGGACCATCCGAGTTACACGCTCCGGCGGGTGTGGATGACGGACGAGGAGGACCGAGGGTTTTACGAAGGGTTTTCAAACGAAGGGCTCTGGCCGCTGTGCCACATCGCGCACACCCGTCCAGTTTTCCGGCCCGAGGATTGGATTCAGTACCAGCGGATCAACCGCCGATTTGCCGATGTCGTGCTGCAGGAGATGGAGGGCACCAAATCCCCGATCCTGCTGGCTCAGGACTATCACTTCGCCCTCTTGCCGCGAATGGTGAAGGACGCGCGGCCGGACGCTCGCGTGGCGATTTTCTGGCACATTCCCTGGCCAAATGCGGAAATGTTCGGAATCTGCCCTTGGGAAAGGGAACTGGTTGACGGCCTGCTCGGCGCGGATTTGATTGGATTCCACATTCAGACTCATTGCAATAATTTTCTGGAGACCGTTGACCATGCATTGGAAGCGCTAACGGAGTGGGACCGCTTCGCGGTGAACCGGCGCGGGCACTTGACGCGCGTGCGGCCCTATCCGATCAGCGTGGCCTTCCCGGAGAGCGCGCCTACGGAAGAAGACATGCGCAACGCGGGAGCAAAGCGAGCGGCGATTTGCGAGGAACTGGGCATCGAAGCATCGCTGCTTGCCGTGGGGGTCGATCGCGTGGACTACACCAAAGGAATTCTGGAGAGGTTTCGAGCCATCGAGCGGTTCCTCGAGCAGTATCCGGCCTACCAGCGGAGATTTTCCCTCGTGCAGATTGGGGCGCCCAGCCGGACAGACATCGTGCGGTACAAGAATTTTCTGGAAGAGGTGTCTGCGGAGGCCGACCGCATTAACGGGAAATTTCACGCCGGGCGGTGGAAGCCAATTGTCTTTTTGAAATGGCACCACTCGCACGAAGAAATCGAGCGGTACTACCAGGCGGCGTCGCTATGCATGGTGACGTCCCTGCACGACGGGATGAACCTGGTGGCCAAGGAATTTGTGGCCTCGCGCGCAGACGAGCAGGGCGTGCTCATCCTCAGCACTTTTGCCGGAGCCGCGCGCGACCTTCCCGACGCGCTGCTGGTGAACCCCTACGACGTGATGCAGCTGAGCGAGGCAATCCACGCTGCTCTCGAAATGCCCGAAGCGGAGCAGGCCAAGCGCATGCAATGGATGCGGCGCGCGGTGAGGGAGCACAACATTTACCGATGGGCGGCGAACCTCCTGAGCGATTTGACGGAGATACGCATCGAAGCAGCCGACCGCACGGAGGCGCGCCAGAACCAATGGCCCGGACACGCCGCATGACCCGGCATCTATTTTCGCAGTGGGACCGCATCGCCCGGCGCATCCGCAGCAACCGGCGAGTGGCGATGTTTCTCGATTTTGACGGAACGCTCGTGCGAATCGCGCGCTTGCCGGGCAGCGTGCACTTCGAGGAGGGGACCCGCGAAATTCTGCGAAAACTCGCGTCCCATCGCAAGGTGACGCTCGCCGTGATTAGTGGAAGGCAGCGCGCCGAGCTGGAACATTACGTCGGAATTCGCAAGGTGAAATACCTGGGCCTGTACGGTTGGCAGAGCAATGGAAAGAAGAGGATGCCCTTTCCGGTACGCCTGGCCCTGGCCCGCACACTTGTGGAGGTGCTGAACGAGCTTCCGTCCTATCCGGGAGTGTGGATTGAACCGAAGGGCAACAGTTTCTCGCTCCATCTGAAGGGCGCCAGCGGCGAGACGCAGCGGCAAGTTCAGCGCCAGTTGAGAAAACGCGTCAAACCCCTGCGCGAAACATTGCGGGTCATGGCCAATCTGCGCGACGTGGAGGTTGCACCCGTGGCGATTGGTGACAAAGGGCTCGCGGTGCGGAAATTTCTCGATCAGCCGTCCATGCGCGGGGCGCTGCCCATATATTTTGGAGATGATTTTTCCGATGAGCCCGCTTTTGCCGCGGCACGAAAGGGAATTTCAATCCTGGTCGGCAAACGACGGGCGACCCGCGCTAAGTTTTGCCTGCGCGGACCGGCGGAAGTGACCCTGGCGCTGTCCAGAATTGAGGAAATTATTCGATGATCACGGCGGAAACGCCGGGCCGTCAATTCCGACGAAATGTGGCGCAATCATGAGCTGCTGTGATCACGGCGTTGAGACAGACTCGCCGATGGCAAACTCGGCGAACTTCAGCAGCGCGGCTTTGGTCCGAAAGGGAAGGCGGCCGGCGACGGCAAGTTTCGCGATTCCGTGCACGAGAGACCATGCATATAGGGCTCGCTCCATAGTATTTCCTGCCGGCAACTGATGTTCCTCCTGACAATTGCGGATGTAATTTAACAGCGTGTTAAACGCCTCCTCGGATGCCTGGGTGTACTCTGGATCTTTACTGGCGCAGACGGGGGCGTCGAACATCACGGTGAAATGCTGCGGCCTGCGGACCGCGAAGGCCACGTAGGCCAGGCCGGATTGCTTCAACTTTTCTAAAGCTCTGGATTTCAGTTTGCCCGCGTCCCGCATGGCCTGCGTGAGCTCTCGGAATCCTTGCGCGGCAACGGCGGCGAGAAGCGCGTCTTTGTCGCGAAAATGGCGGTAGGGGGCATTGTGTGAAACGCCGGCGCGCCGCGCGACCTCGCGCAGGGTGAAGGCGGCTGGGCCCACTTCGGCGATGACGCGGACGGCCCCCTCCAGGAGGGCCTCCCGCAGGTTGCCGTGATGGTAGGGTCGGCGCATCGGTCGATTGACACCATATTCCATAATGTTGACAAAAGCAACATCGATCTCCTATAATGTGGCCAATGTCCACATTGGTCTTCCCGGGAGGGTTCCATGGCGCAAACGGGCGCATCTGAAAAACGAAACCCCAGCGAACCTTCCTACGACGCCATTGTCATCGGCTCCGGCATGGGCGCGCTTGCCTTCGCCAGCATCATGGCGAAATTGCGCAAGTGGCGCGTTCTCATCCTCGAGCGCCATTTCAAAATCGGCGGATTCACGCACACCTTCAGCCGGCCGGGCGGGTGGACGTGGGATGTCGGGCTTCACTACGTGGGCGATATGGGCCCGGGTATGACCGGGCGGAAGCTGTTCGATTTCGTTACGGACGGCGGCGTGGACTGGTCGCCCATGCCGGATGTGTACGATGTGTTCGTGTACCCCGGCCTGACCTTGAAGGTGCCCAAAGGCCGCGCGAATTTCGAGCGGGCGCTGGTGGAGGCTTTCCCCGCGGAGAAGCAAGCCATCAGCCAATATTTCCGTGACATCAAGCGCGCAGCAGGCTGGCTTGACCGCCACATCATGGCGATGGTCACACCGCAGCCCATCAGCTGGATCGTGCGACGCATCAACCGTCTTACGGAATCACCGGCGTTGCTGACGACGGAGCAATATCTGGAAAAACATATCCGCGATCCTCGTCTTCGCGCCGTGCTCGCATCGCAATGGGCCGACTACGGATTGCCTCCGAGCCGCAGCGCCTTCGTGGCCCACGCCACAATCGTAAGCCACTATCTGAACGGCGCATGGTATCCCGCGGGCGGAGCGGGAGAAATTGCCAAGGCCGCGAGTTCCGTGATTCGCGATGCGGGAGGGGAACTTCTGGCGGGCCACGAAGTCACCAAAATTATTTTGGAGGATGGCAGGGCCGTTGGTGTGGAAGTTCAGCCCAAGAAAGGGAAGGATCAGCCTCGCATGGAATTTCGCGCCCCGGTTGTGGTTTCCGATGCCGGGGCGTGGAACACATTCACTCGCCTCTTGCCCGATGAGGCCGTGCCATTTCGCGCCGAACTGAATACGCCTCCGGATGGACTGGAGTGCGTCGAATTGTTTCTAGGCCTAAAGCGGGATCCCCGCGAGCTGGGCTTCCAGGGGGAAAACTACTGGATCTTTTCTTCCTTCGAGCACGACCAAATGTGCGCCGGCCGCGACGATTTGCTGGAGGGGCGCGCCCCGATGGCGTACCTCTCGTTTCCTTCACTAAAGGATCCGCGGGCCGGGAGCCACACCGCGGAAATCGTGGCGCCCTTTTCCTACCGCACTCTGGAGACATTTCGCGATGAGCCGTGGAAGCGCCGCGGAACGGACTACGAAATGGCCAAGAAGCGCATCACCGAGGCCTTGTTGGACCTCGTCGAGAAGCAACACCCCGGATTCCGCGATTTGGTGGCCTATGCCGAACTCGCCACGCCCCTCACCTTCGAATATTTTACGGGAGCGCCCTCGGGAACAATCTATGGATACCCGGCGACCCCGGAAAAATTTCGCAAATCCTGGCTCGCTCCCAGGACGCCAATCCGGAATCTTTATTTGACCGGCGTGGATGCGGCAGTACTCGGGATCATGGGGGCATTGTTGGGAGGGGTCGCCACGGCAAGCACGCTTCTCGGCTCCTCGGGATTCCTGGAAATCATGCGCGCGGCGAATTTATACGCGTCAGGTGCTCGGTCCAGCGACAATTTGGCGAGAAAAAAATCCTAAAGGCCGGAAATAATTGTTCCGGCTCCTATGTGTGCACAATCGACGCAACAAGAACGATCATCAACTCAACCTATTCGCTCCATCCACGGCTTACGGCTTGCGGCGCCCTCAGCGTTGTCCGAAGGTATAGCCAACGGAAACGGTATATTGCGGCACCCAATTGCGGCCGAATTGGTCGGTTAAGTTGGTGACATAATGGAAATCGAACTGCGGCTTAACGTAAAGATTTCCCTTCACGTAAATCTTTAACCCGGCAGCGGCGTGCACCTGAAAGTGATTGGCGTTGAAGCCTGCAGGGTAGCTAGAGGTGCAGTTGATGCCGGTGATCGAACATTGCTGGGTAATGTAGAGGGTCATTCTGGCGCCGCCAATGCCGCCCTCGAGAACAGGAACGAAGCGCGCGTCGGATCCAGAGATCGGTTCATAAACAGCGTTGAAATCGTAGAACCCGGGGCGCATGTTCAATCCCGCGGCTGGCAGGTAGGGGGCCTGTGCGAAGCGGAAGGAATATTCGCCGTTCACGCCGAAGTGCGGTCTGAACATGAAATCGGCGCCAAACACGCCAAACGCGCCGCCGATGGTGGGCCCTGGCTCGCAATTGCCCGTAAAGTCATCCAAGAGATTCCCCGACGGACAACCTGCGCTTGTCCCCACGGTATCCGTCGCACTGCCTACGCCAAAATTCACGCTAACCCCTTGTGCGCTTGCCTGTTTGACGCCGATAAGTAAGAGGAGTGCTAGAAGGGGAATGCTGCGAATCGTGAGCTTTAACAAAGATAATCTCCTTTTCTGAGAGGTTTTCGCTTCCCAAAACATGCCGTCGCGGCTGCCAACATCTGGTTTCGAACGGCGTTATCCGCGTCGTTCGGCGGCCCCCGTGGCCTTCTCTAGAGCTTCCGTATGGATCATTTCACCGGTCAGCGCCACATGAGAGCCGTTCGACGGAGTCTGTAAGTCCCCCATTGCTATTGCAAGCTTCCCGGGGCCACCCAGCGCGCCTAAACCAGCACCAAATTAGATGGCGGTCAACCCCCGTTGGTTGTGCAGAAGCCACAATCAAGGAACTCGATTCCAATAGACGTAAATCCCACAAAACATGCCAGAAACTCGTTGAAAAACGCCCGGACACGGCGAACCCCCGGCGGGCGAATGTTCAGCCACGAAATAGCTTCAAGGAAACGAGAATTTTCGCTGCATTTAAGTTAGTGCCGATCGGAGCAGTTCGGACAGCTGAATTAATTTGTCGATTATGCGACAAGAGCCCGCTCCTCCGTATTCTGCGTTGGCTTGTTCTCGAGCAGGAGTTTGCGCAGGCGGGCGCGTTCGTCAAGATCCATGTCGGCAATTTCAAATCCGAGTCCCTGGGCCCGCGCATCGCGCATCAGCACCTGCACTCGAATCGGGCGCAGCCCGGAGCCAATTTTCATCGAAACGAGCGAGCCCGGAGGCAAATGTTTCTCACCGACCGCGATTCCTCCGCTCAAGCTCAGCCCGCGGATTTCCAACCGGTAGGAATCCTGTCCCACTGCGGCAATGGCTATGACCGGTTGCGGCATTCGCACGCGTGCATATCGCCGGCGGCGGAAATATTTGGCGTTGGGCAATTGATCGAGAGGCGCCATGGAAAGTTCGGCGTCGGTGAACCCGGAGTGCAGGACAAAATCACTGGCCCATCCCGGGTCGATCTTTGCGAGGGACTGCACGGCGGCCAGGCGCAACTCGGCCGGATGCGTCCAGTGAAACAAGTGGCGCGATTCCGCGATGCCTCGCAATATTTCCGCGGATTCTTGGGCCTTTAGCCTTCCGAGCGCTTCCACCGCTTTCAACCGGACAAACGGCCCTGCCGAGCGGCCCACGTCGCCCTCGGCCATGTGCAACAACGCGGGGATGCAACTGGCATCCTCACTCAAACCAATTTCGTCGATGGCCAGGGGCAACAAGACCGGATCGAGCATGTGCAACAGATTGGCGAGCAGAGTCCCGCGCTCGACTGCGCCGCCCATAGCGATCAGGCGCAGGGCGCGGTCTTGCGCCTGGCGGGGCCAATCGACGATGCGTTCAGTCACCCAGCGCTCAATCATCGAGGGATCGAGACGGCTCAGCAGGCCCGTGGTTTCCGCGGCTTCATTGGCCGTGCCGGAGCGAAGCGTGTCGCGCAGGGAGGCCATCAATTCCTCTCCCACCGCGTGCGCCAGATCTACCAGGCGCTGCATGTCGGCGCGATTGGAGGTCCGGTTGAAACGCAAAATCAAATTTTCCGCCGCCGTCCGTGGAACTCGCTGCAACAAAATCTCCAGACCTTCCAGCGCGCGATCACCTCGTATCAAGTCCTCCAGAAATTCGGGCACGCGTTTTTCCAGCCCGATGCGGGGACGCAGGCTTTGCGCGAATACCGGCCTCTGATGCTCCACCGTGTCCAGCGAATCGAGCGATTGCAAAAGTGCCGGGAAGTTCCGTTGCGCGCCCGCCTCCTGCGACAGGCGCACAAAGGCTGCGCTGATGAGGCCTTGCAAATTGTCGTCGCGCTCGGCGCTCAACTGCAAACCTGCCACTTGAATCGCAGGCGCCAGAGGACGCCCTTCGACTGAAGCATACACGTCGGCGAGATCGGCGATGCCGATCGCCGTGCGGCGCCGCGCCTCGAACTCCTCGCTTTGCAGGCAGGAGGCGTAATTCTGCAGGATTGCCAGAACCGTTTTCTCATCCCCGCTCTGCAATAGTTCCTGCACGTATTGCTTGAGGTTGCGCGCCGGGATGCACCAGGCCTCCGAAGAGGTGAGAACGGCTCGCTTGCCGCGCTCCGGCACCGCCGCCCAGAATTGCTGGTCGAGCAGCTCCGCCGTCGATTCTACGATGACACCTGCGTCCGCCAGTTTTTGCTCGTGTCCGCCCAGAATTTTTCGCAGGCCTTCGATTTCCTGGGACATTTTTTCAAACATCTGGCGCACGGCGTTGACCTTCACTTCACCGCGCTGGTATCGCTCCAGGGCGAACTTGATGGCCAGGTGTTCCGCGAGGCGCAGCAGCATCGGGTCTTTGGAATTCTGCGCTGGCATCTGGGCCGCCACGGCAGCCAGGGCCTGGCGCAACATGTCCTGCGATTCTGCCGGGAGCTTGGTTAGTTCTTCCTGCAATGGACCGGGCTCCACGCCTTCGCTTTGGCCAATGACGTTGTGCCCCAGGTGCGTCAGTAGTTTCAGGATGCCCAGAATGTCTTCGTCTTTGTTGGTCCAGCCCGAAAAACCGCTGCCAGTGCCCCTTGCGCCGTGAATGCCGATTGGCCCTGCGCCGCCGCCGTGGCCACCCGAACTCGGGCCGCCCGGACCGCCTGTGCTCGGGCCTACGCCTCCGTATGGGCCTGCGTCTGATCCTTGCAGGATCATTTCGTCATCAGGAATAGCTCCGGAGTAGGGGCTTTGGCCGCCGGCCGCTCCACTGCCAGTTTCCTCGCTTGCGGCAACGCCCGATGGTCCGCTGCACGTGGCGTTTCCGCCGGCGCTGCCAGACGGTCCGGTTCCAGTCCCCGCGCCGCCTGGACCGCCGCCAGAGCTCTCGCCTGTCCCTGATTCACCGCGCGATCCCTCGGCCGCAACGATCAATTGCAGCAGCTTTTGCGGGTCGCGCAGCCAGTCCTTTACCGAATCGGCGTCGGCGCCCAGGGTTTGCGCGGTGAGCAAGCCGGCGGCCAGCGCATCGCTTTTGGACGCATCTTCCGCGACGTAACGAATTTCGTTGATTCGAATGTTCGGCACTCCGGCCAGGGCCGTTTTCAATTGCTCGGCCAGGACCGCAGGTTTCGTGTTGTTCGTGGGGAAGGCGCGGACCAACTTTTCAAAATCTTCCTTGGTGACGCGCGATGTGAATTGAATGCTGGCGAGGCCCGCAGCGGAAATCAATTGGGCAAAGCTGCGCTCGGCGGGGGTCGATTCGATAGGCACGCCGTCGAGTAAAAGCTGCGAGCCGGTGGCGCTCAGCAGCAGGCCGGATTCGTTGGTGGGGGGGATTGCATCATGCAATTCGTTCCAGGCGGTGTTGAACTGCTCGGTGGTCCGCGCATGGTCAAAGCTGTAGAGCCGCGCAAATTTGAGCAGGATGTTGAGGCTGCGTATAAAAGCGCGCGCGGAGGTCTGCTTGGTCTTGACTGAATCCATCGCGTACAGGGCGCAAAGGGGTTGCGCCCCTCCTTTCTTACCCTAGCGCGGGGCTGCGCGGGGAACAATGGCGTGCGCCATTTTGTGGCCAAAGGGGAACTGCCTGTACCAAAGGACGGGCGCCAGTGGCCTCCGCCAGTTCCCTGGCACTAGTGTTGTAGCAACATAAATCTGTCACCCTAACGGCAACATAGAAATGTCACCCCTCCTGGGCGTTGGTGTGTTCCAGCCGGGTATCGCCGTAGTAGAGCGAGACGCGGCCATCGAGCGTCTGATAGAGCTGGATTTTTGCTCCCGCAAAACTGAAGCGGCGGTTCTGGGGCGGGATCTGGAAGCGGCGCCCGTCCCACTGCACGACGTTGTCGTTGCTAACGATGCGTTCGTGCCGGAAGGCACAGATGCGCTGGAGATCATCGGGAGCGGGCCGCCAAGCTTTGGCGGCGTCGCGCGGAGTGCGCGCGAAACGGCGGTTGTAATCAGCGATGAACTTGCCCAGGAGGCGGTTGGCCGAGTCGATATCGCAGGCGTTGGCCAAACGCAATTCACTGCGCAAGCGATCTTGCAGCACGCCCCAGAGGCGTTCGACACGGCCTTTGGCTTGGGGAGATTGCGCGGCAATGAAGGTGATGCCGAGTTGAGCCAGGGCGCGGCCGAATTGGGTGGGTTGGCGCTGGCCGGCGAGTTCTTCCTCGACGGTCCAGTAATCGTCATTGCGGACGAAGACGCCGCTGCGATCTCCGTAGAAGGCCGTGGGCACGCCGAAGCGTCGGAGCAGGCTTTGGAGCAGGCGAAAGTAGCCTTCGGCGGTTTCCGAAGGAAAGAACTGAGCGGCGAGGATTTTGCCGGAAGCGTCGTCCTGCATGCCCAGAGCGGTGAGACGCGGGCCGCGGCCTTCGAGCCAGTCGTGAGGCGAGCCGTCGAGTTGCACCAATTCGCCTTCGCGAGCGACGCGCAAACGGCGCTGGCGATGAGCGGGAGGGCGACGTTTGCGGGGAGAGCCGAGACCTTGGCTGCGCAGCAAGCGGCGGAGGGTTTCACGGCTGAGCGAGAAGCCTTCTTGCTCGACCAGTTTTTCGCAAAGGTGATGGTCATTGAAGCCGGCATAACGGGTGCGGGCCAGTTGCAAGATGTGATCCCGCACGCGCTGGGGCAGGCGACGATGACTGGGCCGACCGCGGCCGGCGTGTGCCAGAGCCGCCTCGCCGCTTTGCCGTAACCGGGCTTTGAGTCGTTTGACATGTCGAGGAGTAAGGTCGAGCAGCGCGGCGGCTCTGGCACACGCCAATTCCCCCTTCACGCACGAAGAAATCACTGCCACTCGTTGCAATTCTTTCTGGCTCAACGTGAATGTCTCCATAGGGGTGACATTTTCACGTAGCCATTAGGGGGTGACAGAATTATGGAGCTAAGACAAGTTCCCTGGTGACGTAAATTTGAGTGTGTAAAAAGAGAGAGGGTGTAGGTTTTGTTGTGACGAGCAACAAAATCTCCGGTCAAGGAGCCTACACCCTAATGCGAATCAAGAATAACACACAGCGGTTTGAAGCGTTTGTGCGGGACTTGCAGGAAAGCTTCTGGGGCGATTTCCAAGGACGGACGCGGGAAACGCTGCAGCGGCTGCTAGAGACCGACTCCCAGCAGCAGATGGCCGAGTATCTGGGGTTGAAGTGGTATGAGCGAGCTGCCGGAGAAGTGGGGCGCATCGACTACCGGAATGGGTATTACGAGCGGGAGTATGTCACCCCGCTGGGAGGGATTCGTTTCCGGGTGTCGCGGACGCGGTTGCGCTCGTTTCTGCCGCGGGGGATGCGGGTGCTGGAGCGGCGCAGTCCGGAGGTGAGCGAGATGATTCGGCAAGCGTTCTTGCGAGGGATCTCGACGCGGGGCGTGGGCCGGGTGGTGTCGCTGCTGACTGGGGAGTCGGTGAGCGCACAGACGGTCTCGCGACTCACGCGGGTGCTGGATGAAGAAGTGACCAAGTTCCACCACGCGCCGCTGGGCGATGATTGGTGCTATTTGCTGTTGGACGGGGTGTGGCTGAAAGTGCGGCGGACGTTTGGGCCGCAAAAAGTGCTGCTGTTGGTGGCCTACGGAGTGCGCGCCGACGGTCGCCGTCAGTTGCTGGCGTTTGTGCGGGCCAAGAGCGAAAGCCAGGCGGGGTGGGAAGGATTGCTGAATGATCTGTATCGCCGGGGATTGCGGGGCCGACGGTTGCAGTTGGTAATCACCGACGGTTGTCCTGGCCTGGCTGCGGCGATCCCGGCCGTGTATCCGCGAGCGCGGCACCAGCGCTGCTGGGTGCACAAGATGCGCAATCTGTGCGAGGCGGTGCGCCGAGCCGACCACGACGCAGTGAAGCAGGACGCCCAACGCATCTATCAGGCCGACCACCAAGCCGCCGCCCGAAGAGCGTTCCAGCGATTTCGGTTTCGCTGGCAGAGCAAGTATTCCAAGTTGGTGGAGCGTCTGGAGCGGGATCTGCCCGCACTGCTGACGTTTTTTGCGTTTCCACGTCACCTGTGGCGGAAGCTGCGCACCACCAACGCTATCGAGAGATGCTTTGTCGAGGTGCGCCGGAGAACTCGGCCCATGGTCGTGTTCTGTAATGTCGAAAGTGTGGATCGAATCATCTATGCGATTTTCAGTCGGTTCAATGAGGACTGGAAGGCCCACACCCTCAAACTATTTACACAGGCAGCTTGACGTCACCGTTCCCTGGCACTAGTGGACGTACGGGCCTTTCTCGTTCAAAATGAAGGGCCATAAAATGAACAGCCATAGTTTGTGCTGATCGAGGAGAAACGGACCATGCCGCCGCCCCCCATGCCCCAGGCGCCCAAGTTGCCCATCCAGGGCGTGAAGAACCTCGTCGCTGTCGCCAGCGGGAAGGGCGGCGTGGGAAAGACCACGGTTGCCGTCAATCTAGCCCTCGCGCTGAAGAGGCTGGGCGCGTCTGTCGGCCTGCTCGATGCGGACGTGTACGGCCCCAACGTGCCAATCATGCTGGGGACCGACGAGCAGCCGCAGGCGCTGAGCGAGCGAGAAATTCTTCCCGTTGAGGCGCAAGGTTTGAAGATGATTTCCATGGGCCTGCTCAATCCGGGCGACAAGCCCATGATCTGGCGCGGGCCGATGCTGCACAGCGTGATGCAGCAGTTCCTGCGCAGCGTCTTGTGGGGCGAGCTGGACTATCTGATCATTGATCTTCCTCCGGGAACGGGCGACGTGCAGCTTTCGTTGATCCAGCTCGTACCGGTGACGGGCGCTGTGCTGGTCACGACGCCTTCCACGGTTGCGCTGGCCGATGTCCGCAAGGCCATGGAAATGTTTCGCCAGGTCAACGTGGACATTCTCGGCGTGGTCGAGAACATGAGCTACTTCAGCTGCCCGCACTGCCAGGGTCGCATCGACGTTTTTGGCCACGGCGAAGGGCGGCGCATTGCGGATACATACGGCGTGCCGCTGCTTGGCGAGATCGAAATCGATCCGCAGATTCGCATCGGCGGAGATACGGGGAAGCCGGTTGCGTTGCTCGGGCCTGACGCTCCTGGAGCGAAGAGCATCTACGCGATGGCGCGCGCCGTCGCCGCGCGGTTGGAGGCGAAGCCAACCGCCGCGCGAGGGTCGGTCGTCGAGATTGATTGAACCTGTGAACGATTACCAACAAGACTGGCGGAAGTTTAGGCCCTACAACAATCAACTTAGGCTGGTAGTTGCAGGTGGCATACTCGCGGCCATGCCCATGGGACTTCTCATAGAGAAATCGCCCCATACGATGGTTCCCATCTGCATTGTCCTTGCTATATTCTGGATAGGTTTATTCTTATTCGCAAATGGCCGCATAATTTTCTGGTGTTGTCCCAGATGTGGCGATTTGTTTTCGGGCTACCAAAGGTTTTTGGCGAAGCGATGCGTTCACTGCGGCCTACGCAAGTATGAGAATTAACTTCGAGCAAATACCTCCTCGACAAAAGGCACAGCCGCAGCGGCTGGCCCTCGGGAACATGGCCGTTCCTGGAACGAGAGCCGGAGCTGTCGTCTCGCTCGGGCTCGTAGTCGTTGCTTGGCTGGCGATCCCTTTGGCCCGGCCATTTATTTTGGGCGTCGTGGGTCTCGGCGCTTTCCTGGGAGCCTTTTTGTATTGGGTGCACAACCGCGAGTAGCGCGCCGAATTTCGTTGCGTTTCTTGTCAGCCATGAACGCGTGTGTTAGCTTCATTTGTTTCCAATTCCGACGAGGTGCGCGCATGATTCGCAGTCATCACGGGAGGACACCGCAAATTGCGGCATCGGCTTACATCGATCCGCAAGCGGTGGTCATCGGGGACGTCTCCATTGGCGAGCTTTCGAGCGTGTGGCCCTGCGTAGTGATTCGCGGCGATGTGAACTGGATCCGTATCGGTGCGCGCACGAATATTCAGGACGGCTCGATCCTGCACGTGTACAAGGACACGCATCCGCTGCAGCTGGCCGATGCGGTGACGGTCGGGCACGGCGCCATTTTGCACGGCTGCACCATCGAATCGCGCGTCCTGATCGGCATGGGCGCGATTTTGCTGAACGGCGCGCGCATCGGCGAAGGTTCGATCGTGGCCGCGGGAACTTTGGTTCCCGAGGGCACGGTGGTCCCGCCGGGCAGCTTGTTCATGGGCCATCCCGGAAAATTCCGCCGCGCGCTCACGCCCGAAGATCAGGCCAGCATTGAAGCGTACGCCACGCGCTACGTCGAGTATTCGGAAACGTACAAGGCGGAGGCGGGGAAATCGTAGCTCCGGGATGAGCTTCAGGGGCTAAAGCCCCTTTTCTTGCAACCGATTAACAGCGGGGCTGAAGCCCCGCCCCACAAAGCACTGCGAATCCGCTACATAAGCTGTAGCCCGCCTCTTTAGAGGCGTGGAGTTGCGGGTTGTGGGTCACGGCTTCAGCCGTGACATTCAGAGAGGCGCGCAACGGGGCTTTAGCCCCTGAAGCAGAATGAAATTTCAAGCCATCAAAGGCGTACGCGACATTCTTCCGCCGGAGTCCGCGCTGTGGACCCGCGTCGAGCAGACGGCGCGCGAAGTGTTTGGCACATTCGGCTTTGCCGAAATTCGTTTGCCGATATTTGAGCCGACAGAGCTCTTCGCGCGGTCAGTTGGCCAGGAAACGGACATCGTCTCGAAGGAAATGTACACATTCAGCGCTCTTTCAGAAAGATACGAAAAGCTTAGGCAAGAGCTTGGGCAGCTTCAGGAAATTGCGTCGTCTGAAGTGTTGGAGAATGCGCGCGGGATCATGCAGCAGATGAATGAAGAAGTTGTCAGAGCAGAAAGTGTTTCTCTCAGACCAGAGGCAACAGCCTCTGTTGTACGCGCCTACATCGAACACGGGATGCAGACGCTGCCCGGCAACGTGAAGCTCTATTACATGGGGCCGATGTTCCGCCGCGAACGGCCGCAGAAGGGGCGCTATCGGCAGTTCTATCAGATTGGCGCCGAGGTGCTGGGGACTTCGGATGCGCCGGGGATCGACGCGGAAGTGATCGACATGCTGATGCGGCTTTTCGAGCGGCTCAAGCTCAAGGGCGCGGTCCTCAACATTAATTCCATCGGCGACAAGAATTGCCGCCCGGCGTACGTCGAAAAATTGCGCGCGGAATTACAAAAGGTGCGCGAGCAGCTTGGGCCGGACAGCCAGCGGCGCATCGAGACGAATCCGCTGCGCGTGCTGGACTCGAAACTCGAAAGCGAGCAGGGCATTATCCATAAGCTGCCGCGCATTGCGGATCATTTATGTGAAAGCTGCCGCGAACACTACGCCGAAGTGAAGCGCCAGCTCGGAATGCGCGGGATCGCCTATCAGGAAAACTGGCGGCTGGTGCGCGGGCTCGACTATTACATGCGCACGACATTTGAAATCACCGCGCCGGGGCTTGGTTCGCAGAATGCGGTCTGCGGCGGCGGGCGCTATGATGGTCTCGTGGAATTGCTCGGCGGCCCGGCCACAACCAAAGGAATCGGATTCGCCATTGGCACCGACCGGCTGGTGCTCTCGCTGCAGGAGGCGGGAGAGGGCGATGCCGGTAAGGCAGGTGGGCCTGATGTGTATCTCGCATGGTTTGGCGGAGCGGCGCATTCCGCGGCAATAGGACTCGCGCGGCGTTTGCGGGATGCGGGTTTCGTTGTCGAACTGCCCGCTGTTGAGATGAAATTCGGCAAGTCGCTCGGCCTCGCGGATCGCTTGAAGGCGCGCCACGCCGTCATTGTCGGAGACGATGAACTGGCGGCCGGGGTCGTCACAGTGAAGCGCCTCTCCGACGGCTCGCAGCAAAAGCTGACAGAACTCGAATTGCATAAATATCTCGGCGCGGAAAAGGCCTAAGTGGCGCAGGCTTCAGCCTGTGGGGGTTGGTTAAAGCGGGATCAACTGTGCCGCAACCAACCCCCACAGGCTGAAGCCTGCGCCACTGACATTCCTCGGTCGCCTCGGCGACCTCGGAATGGCAAAGTTTATTGCGATTGCGACTGACCTGAACTAACGCGGAAGGGATACCAGACTTGGCGCTCGATTCACTCGGAACACTGCAACGCACGCACTATTGCGGGAATCTCCGCGCTTCGGACGCGGGCAAAGATGTTGTCCTCATGGGCTGGGTCCACAAGAGGCGCGACCTCGGCAATCTTCTTTTTATTGACCTGCGCGACCGTACGGGCCTGGCGCAAATTGTCTTCAACAAGGAACTGCACGCCGCAGCTCACGGCCGCGCCGAGGAATTGCGTTCGGAATTTGTGGTCGCCGTAGTTGGGCGCGTGGTGAAACGGCAGAAGGTGAATCCCGATCTGACTTCTGGCGAAGTGGAAATCATCGCCAGCGAACTGCGCATCCTGAACACGGCCAAGACGCCGCCGTTCGTGGTCGAAGACGACCTGACCGCGAACGAAGAGACCCGCCTGCGCTACCGCTACCTTGACTTGCGGCGCACGAAACCGCGCGAGAACCTGGCGCTGCGACACCGCGTGATCCTCGAAATCCGCAAGGCCATGGACGAGATGGGCTTTTACGAAATCGAAACGCCCATGCTCACGCGCTCTACGCCGGAAGGTGCGCGCGACTATCTCGTCCCCAGCCGCGTGCATCCCGGACAGTTTTACGCGCTGCCGCAATCGCCGCAGATCTTCAAGCAGATATTGATGATCGGCGGCATGGACCGCTACTTCCAGATCGTCAAATGCTTTCGCGACGAAGACTTGCGCGCCGACCGCCAGCCGGAATTCACACAGCTGGATCTGGAAATTTCGTTTCCGACGCAGGACACCGTTTTTGGCGTGATTGAAAACGTGATGGTGCGCGCCTGCGCCGCGGCTGGCATTACAGTGAAGGGCCCGTTCCGGCGCATGGAATACAAAGAGGCCATCCGGCGCTACGGTTCCGATAAGCCCGACGTGCGCTTTGGGATGGAATTGCACGACGTGACAGAACATTTCGCGCCTGCGCGCGAGACGCTGCACATCGAAGGCAGCGTGCAGGCCTTTGCCGCGCCCGGCGCCGCCACGTTCTCGCGCAAACAGCTCGACGAAATCACGGAGAAAGCGAAGTCGCTGGGCGCGCGCGGGCTTTACACGGTGAAAGTCGCGGCCGAGGGGGTGACGTCGCCGCTGGAAAAAAATCTCGGCGCAGAAACGCTGAAAAAAATCGCCGCAAGCGTGGAAGCAAAACCCGGCGATCTCGTCGTGGCCGTCAGCGCGAAAGAACAAATCCCCGGCACGGATGCCGCCGCGCTCATCGCAGGACAACTGCGCTTGCTGCTCGCGGATCAGTTGAAACTGATCCCCAAGGACCGCTGGGAATTTTTGTGGATCACCGGCTTTGCGCTCTTCGAATGGAGCCCCTCGGAAAAAGCAGTGGTCAGCGCGCAGCATCCCTTCACTGGAATCGTGGAGGAAGACATTCCGAAGCTCGAAGATCCCTCCGACGAAGTGCGCCTTTCGATGCGCTCGAAGGGATACGACCTGGTACTGAACGGCGTCGAACTGGGCTCGGGCAGCATCCGGATTCATCAGGAAGAGGTGCAGGATCGCGTCTTCAAGATGCTGGGCCTCAGCGAGGAGCAGCGGCGCGCCCGCTTCGGTTTCTTCCTCGATGCGCTGACGTACGGAACGCCCCCGCACGGCGGCATCGCGCTGGGCATGGATCGTGTGGTGGCGCTCCTGGCAGGCGAAAAGTCAATCCGCGAAGTGGTCGCGTTCCCGAAGACGGCGAAGGCGCAGGACTTGATGGCCGACGCTCCGTCGTCCGTGGATACGGACCAGCTCGATCTCCTCGGCATCCAGTTGAAGCCAGCCGAAGAAAAATAGAGTGCCGTTTTGGCACGTAGCGCCCACCTTCAGGCGGGCACCCGAAGGATTCTAAAGTGCCAACCTGAAGGTTGGCGCTACAATTAGTCGACTGATGACTCGCATACGCATACTTGCTGAGAACGTCGCTAACAAGATCGCCGCGGGCGAGGTGGTCGAGAGGCCCGCGTCCGTAGTGAAAGAGCTGCTTGAAAACGCGCTGGACGCGGGGGCGCGGTCGATTCGTGTGGAAGTCGAATCGGGCGGCAAGCGGATGATCCGCGTGATCGACGACGGGAGCGGCATGATTCACGACGACGCGCTGCTCGCCTTCGAGCGGCACGCGACGTCCAAGCTGCGCACGGCCGACGATCTGCTCTCGATCGCCACGCTCGGATTTCGCGGGGAGGCGCTGCCTTCGATCGCCGCGGTTTCGCGCCTGCTGCTGCAAACGCGCGCGGCAGAGGAAACGGAAGGAACGCGGGTCGAATTTGCCGGCGGAAAGCTTGTCGGCGTGAATCCCGAGGGCCTTCCTTCGGGAACGACGATCAGCGTGGCCGATCTTTTTTATTGCGTGCCCGCGCGGCGCAATTTCCTGAAGTCGGAGACCACGGAGCTCGGCCACATCGCCTCGCTCGTCACGCACTACGCGCTCGCGCATCCCGACAAGCAATTCGCGCTGAAAACGCCGACTCAGGAAATCATCCACGCGACGGCCGTCGAGACCATGGCCGACCGCGTCTACCAGCTTTTCGGGCGGCAGGCGCTCGACGAGCTATTTGAGCTTTTGCCGGTTCGCGCGCCCATGCGCGCGGCGATTACCGAGGCGGAACTGACGAGCGAAGAGCGCGCCGCGGAACTAGTGGTGCGCGGGTTCGCTTCGCGGCCCGAAGTGCAGCGCGGAAACCGCAACGGCATTTATGTTTTTGTGAACAAGCGCCTGGTGCGCGACCGCCTGATCCTGCACGCGATTCACGAGGCCTACCGCAACGTGCTGCCGCCCGCGGTTTTTCCGGCGGTGCTCTTGTTTCTCGATTTGCCCGCCGAGGAAGTGGATGTGAACGTTCACCCGGCGAAAATCGAAGTGCGTTTCCGGCATCCCCAATTCGTGCACGACTTCACGCGCGATTCGATCCGCCAGGCGCTTTCGCGTGCGCGTCCGATCCCGAGCTTTGCTGGCGTCGCGCCTTCTGCACCGAGCAACGGGGAGGCGGGAACTGCCGCCATCGCGGCAGCTGCAGGCGCAAATCAATCAAGCACGGGGTTGCCGCGCGCGGTGATACCTCCGCTAAATGCCTCGCCGCTTGGCGGACCTCCTGTCAACCGGACGCCGATGAACGCTGCGAGCGCAACCGTCCCGGCAATTGCCGGAGATTTCGAATTGACCGGCGCGCCCATGCGGCCTGAGGCGCAGCGCTTCCGGTTCGAAAGCGGCATCGGGACGCTTTCCGACGAGTCTTTTTCCGGGAGCGCGGGAAATTTCATTGGGGCCGAGCCGTTGGCAAGCGCGGGGAGCCTCACCGAGCTGAAGCCTCTAGGGCAGGTGAATTCGAGCTTCATCGTAGCCGTCAACGGCGAAGGCCTGTGGATCATCGATCAGCACGTGGCGCACGAGCGCGTGCTGTTCGAACAGCACCTGCGCGCGCGGCGCGAAGGGCAGCTGACCGGGCAGCGCATGCTGGTGCCGATGATGGTGGAGCTTTCGCCGCGGCAAATCGTGATTTTCGAGCGCATCGCCGAGGAGCTGACGGCCAACGGGTTCGAAGTGGCCGAGATGGGGCCGCGCAGCGTGGCGATTCACGCCGCGCCCGCCGGGATCGCCGCTTCGGACGCGGAGCGGCTGCTGATGGAAATTCTCGACGGCACCGAGCGCGAAAACGCCGCGATTTCCATGGATTCGCTGCAGGCGAAAATCGCTGCTTCGACTTCCTGCCACGCGGCGATCAAGGTGAACATGCCGCTCGATCAGAAAAAAATGGAGTGGCTGCTCGGAGAGCTGGCGAAAACGGAAGCGCCCATGAGCTGCCCGCACGGCCGGCCCATCGTGTTGCGCTATTCGGTGCGCGAAATCGAGCGCGCGTTCAAGAGAATCTAAATCATTTGGAACGTGTGATGTCACGAAATTCATATGGCGAGTCGATGATCGTTCTTGGAATGGGATTTCTGCTCGTAGGGATCGTGATACATAATCAGATGCAGCAGGTTGTCGCAAGATTGGCCCCTCCGAAGACAAACCATCCGCTGAAGAATCTCTTCGAGGCAATCAGTACATCTAGAGTGCGAAGGGAGTATCTGAGATTGTTTCCGAGGCAAGCCAAGAAAAAACTCTTCGTAAGTAGAGTAACTTCTATTGTCGGAATTGTACTCATTCTGATAGGGATATTTGTCGCTCGATGAAAGACAAACTCATTATTGCCATCGATGGCCCGGTCGGATCGGGGAAGAGCACCGTTGCGCGTCGTGTCGCGGAGCTGCTGGGCTACACGCATCTGGATAGCGGGGCGATGTACCGCGCGGTGGCTTGGAAGGCGCTGTGCGAACACATTCCACTCGATTCGCCCGCGCAACTGGCGGAGCTGGCGAGCCGCTTGCGGATCGACCTGATTTCACAAGAGGGAAAACAGCACGTGATTCTGGACGGGGAGGATATCACGGACCTCATCCGCACGACGGAGGTTTCCCACGCGGCGTCCGTGGTCGCGGTGATTCCCGGAGTGCGGCAACCCCTGGTATCGGAGCAGCAGCGCGCGGGAGAGCGAGGCGGCGTGGTGATGGAAGGCCGCGATATCGGTTCCGTGGTTTTTCCGCACGCCGATTTGAAAATTTATCTGGATGCGTCACCCGAGGTCCGCGCGGAACGCCGCTGGCAGGAACTGCGTGAAAAGGGCGAGGCCTCCGACCCATTGATCGTACTCGCCAACGTTCGCGCGCGCGACCAGCGCGACCGCGAACGAAAAACGTCGCCCCTCGTGCGCGCCGCCGATGCCGTGACCGTGGACAATTCGGCGATGGACGCGGAAGAAACCGCACGCGTGATTGTCCTCTTGGCGAGGGAACAGGCGGGGGCGGCCGTGGCGTGACGGGTGAATGGTGACCTGCCTTTCCGGCAGGCAGGCTGGTGACTGCTGAAAAGCGCCAGGCTCTGCGAAACTTCTAGAGTCTGAGTTTGAATCGAATCCTCTCCAAACCTCAAAGTCCGGAAAATCTTCAGCGGGTCACAGGCGAATTGGCGCTGCGCCGAAGATCCGTGGACCAATCGACGGCCGAGACATACAGCGAGGAGACTTTTTCTTCATTCATCCCGGTTGCCGACACCAGCGCGCCGACTTTTTCCCAGTCCGCGCGCTCATAGGCCATCGCGATTTCCAGCAGTTGCCAGTACAAACCCTTTTGCGCCTGCAACGCGTCCTTGATTTCGCCCCGCACCGGAAGTTCCGCCAAAATGGAATCGAGCGGTTTGTCCAGGATCGCGTCCATCACGGAAAGAAGCCCCATCAGGAAAAGATCGCTCGCGTGCCCCGGCATTCCCGCGAGCGGCGCCAGCAGCTCACAGAAGCGGCCGCGCACGAGCGGTACGGTCATGAGTTCATCGGGCTTTCCGTCGGCCAGGACACCGACCGATACCACGGCGATCCATTTCCGCAGCTCGCGTTCGCCGAGCAGGGAAAGGGCGTGCGCGACGGAGTGGATTTCCGAACGAAGGCCGAAGGCCGCCGAGTTGAGGTACCGCAGCAAGCGGAAGGTCAGGGAAGGTTCGTGCTTGATCTTCAGTGCCAGTCTCTGGACGTCGAATTCGGAAGCAGTCGCCGCGTGCAGGAGTTCGAGATAGGCTACTTTGGAAGAAGGCAAATCGTGGTGCTGCAGCATCTCCGGGCGACAGAAAAAGTAGCCCTGGAACAGCGAGTATCCCATTTGCACGCCCGCCGCGAACTCCTCCTGGGTCTCCACTTTTTCGGCCAGCATGCGGATGTTCCTGCCGGCGTACCTGGAAACGATCGCGCTTCGTTCCCTTTGGCCGGTAAGGCGGAAATCCACCTTGATGATGTCGGCAAGCGCGACCAGCGGCGCCCAATCGGGAGAATCGACAAAATCATCGAGCGCGATCGAGTATCCCGCTTGCTTCAGGCGCCGGCAAGCGTCGACTACTTCCTCGTCTGGTTTGACGGTTTCGAGTATTTCGACAACCACCGCCTTCGGAGGAAAAAGAGACACATAGTCGCGCAGCAAAAAATCGCGGGGACAGTTGATGAACATGGGATGGCCCGCGGTGATTTTTTCAAAGCCGATCAAGAAGGAAGTATCCAGAACCGAGGTCGACGCGATTTCCAGATCCAGCCCCTCGCAGGAGTTCTGCAGGCTGTTGCGAAAAAGCAATTCGTAGGCGAATAGTTCGCATCCGCGGTTCAGGATAGGCTGGCGAGCCAGATATTTCATTCACGAACCCCTTCTCAACCGGCAACACGCCGACACTTTGAATCAGTCCCAAGAGGGAAGGGGGACGGAAACGCGCCGAAGGCCCTAGCTCGGGCTGGACATGGAAGCCAGAAATTCGGCGTTGGACTTCGATTTGGAGAGGCGCCCCAGGAGCAACTCCATGGCTTCGACGGGTGAGAGGGGATTCAGCACCTTGCGAAGCACCCACACGCGATTGAGCTCGTCGGGCGGCATCAGCAATTCTTCTTTTCGGGTGCCGGAACGGTTGATGTCGATGGCCGGGAAGATGCGCTTGTCCACCAGGCGGCGGTCGAGGTTGATTTCCATGTTGCCGGTGCCCTTGAACTCCTCGAAAATCACGTCGTCCATGCGGCTGCCGGTATCGATGAGGGCCGTGGCGATGATGGTGAGCGAGCCGCCCTCCTCGACGTTACGCGCGGCGGCGAAGAATCGCCGCGGGCGCTGCAGGGCGTTGGCGTCGATACCGCCGGAGAGGACCTTGCCAGAAGGCGGGGTGACGGCGTTGTAGGCGCGCGCGAGACGCGTGACCGAGTCGAGGAGAATGACGACGTCGCGCTTGTGCTCGACGAGGCGCTTGGCCTTCTCGAGGACCATCTCCGCGACCTGGATGTGGCGCTGCGGCGGCTCGTCGAAGGTCGAGCTGATGACTTCGCCCTTCACCGTGCGCTGCATGTCGGTGACTTCTTCCGGGCGCTCGTCGATCAGTAGCACGATCAGCGCGACTTCCGGGTGATTGGTGGTCACCGAGTTGGCGAACGCCTGGAGCATCATGGTTTTTCCGGTGCGCGGCGGCGCGACAATCAGTCCGCGCTGCCCTTTTCCAACCGGGCAGAGCAGGTCCAGCACGCGTCCCGTCAGGTTTTCCCGCGTCGTTTCCATTTTCAGGCGGCCCTGGGGATACAGCGGCGTGAGGTTGTCGAAGAAAATCTTGTTGCGGGCGACTTCAGGATCCTCGAAATTGACCGCTTCGACTTTGATCAGCGCGAAATAGCGCTCGCCGTCCTTGGGAGGCCGGACCTGTCCCGAGACCGTGTCGCCGGTGCGCAAGTCGAACTTCCGGATTTGCGACGGGGAGACGTAGATGTCGTCGGGGCCCGGCAGATAGTTGTATTCCGGCGCGCGCAGGAAGCCGAACCCGTCGGGCAGGCATTCCAGAACGCCCTCGGAGAAGATAAGGCCGTTCTTTTCCGTCTGGGCGCGGAGGATCTGGAAGATCAACTCCTGCTTGCGCATGCCGCTGGAGCCCGGGATGGCCAGGTCCTTGGCGATCTTCGCCAGATCGGTAATATTCTTTTCTTTCAGTTCCGCAAGACTAATGCTCATCGTTTTCATTTCCTTACTTCTTTATAGAGATAAGCCTGAAGCTCAGGCTGGAGTCGTACGAATCGGCAGGCGCCGGGCCAGCCACAGGGGGCTGATCGGTTTCCGACCGGTTTAGCCAAACTGGAAATTCAATTCATGGGTGATACGAATTACAGCCGCGTCCCATATCCCGAAATTCCCCGCTGACTGGTTCAATTGTGTTTCATCGGGACGGAGGAGCCGAGGTTTCCCTCAATTGGTCAATTCTTGATCGCTCTCGGTTTCTGTATCGAACTTCGCCGCTACTTCCGGGACTGCGTCGTGCGTTGCGGGTGTCAGGGGCCGTTCCAGGGCGATTTCCAGAACTTCGTCCATGTTCTCGACGAACCGGATGGTCAGGTCGGCCTGTATTTCCGCTGGGATGTCCGCGAGATCCTTTTCGTTGTCTTTCGGCAGAATCACGGTGCGGATTCCGACCCGGTGAGCCGCCAGCATCTTTTCCTTCATGCCGCCTATCGGCAGGACCTTGCCGCGGAGCGTGATTTCCCCGGTCATGGCCACGTCGCAGCGCACCGGAATGCGCGTCAGGGCGCTGACGATCGATGTGGCGATGGTGATTCCGGCTGAGGGGCCGTCCTTGGGAATCGCGCCTTCGGGCACGTGCATGTGGATGTCCAGGTGCCGGTAAAAATCGCGCGGCAGGCCGAAGGTAGCCGTGCGCGACCGCACGTAGCTCATGGCCGCTTGGGCCGATTCCTGCATGACGTCGCCCAGCTTGCCGGTGAGCGTCAGGCGACCTTTGCCTTGCATGATCGTGGCTTCGGTGGAGAGCACTGAACCGCCGACTTCGGTCCAAGCCAGACCCGTAGTGAGTCCGACTTCATTCTTCTTCTCGGCCCAAACTTCGCGGTACTTGATGACTCCCAGGAATTCACCAACGCCTTCGGGGGCTACCGTGATGGAATACTGTTTTCCTTCCTTCACCACGCGCCGCGCCACCTTACGGCAGATGCTGGAGATTTCGCGTTCCAGGCTGCGCACACCGGCTTCATGCGTGTAGTGCCGGATGATGTGCGTGATGGCTTCATCCGTGAAGGTGAGGTTCGATTCCTGGAGTCCGGCGGATTCGCGCGCCTTGCGCACCAGGAAGCGCTTGGCGATCTGCGCCTTTTCCGCTTCCGTGTAGCCGGGAATGCGCAGGATTTCCATGCGGTCCTGCAGCGGCTGGGGAATAGTGTGCAGCACGTTGGCGGTGCAGACGAACATTACTTTCGAGAGATCGTATTCGACGTCGAGGTAATGGTCGGTGAAGGCGTTGTTCAACTCGGGGTCGAGCACTTCCATGAGCGCCGCCGAAGGATCGCCGCGGAAGTCGGTGGACATCTTGTCCACTTCGTCGAGCACAAAGATCGGATTGACCGTGCCCGCCTTTTTCATCATCTGGATGATCTGGCCGGGCAGCGCGCCGATATAGGTGCGCCGGTGCCCGCGGATTTCCGCCTCATCGCGCACGCCGCCGAGAGAAACGCGGATGAATTTGCGTCCCGTGGCGCGCCCGATGGACATGGCCAGCGAAGTCTTGCCGACGCCTGGAGGTCCGACAAAGCACAGGATCGAGCCGCGGGGATTCTTCACCAACTGGCGCACGGCCAGGAATTCAAGGATGCGCTCTTTGACCTTGTCCAGCCCATAATGCTCTTCTTCCAGAATTTTTTCGGCGAGGGCGATGTCCCGAATTTCCTTCGATCTCTTTTTCCAGGGCACGGCCAGGAGCCAGTCCAGGTAGTTGCGACTCACCGTGGATTCCGCGGACATCGGCGGCATCATTTCCAGGCGCTTCAGTTCCTGCGTGGCTTTTTCCAGGGCGTCCTTGGGCATGCCCGAAGTGTCGATCTTTTTCTTGAGTTCCTCGAGCTCGTTCTTTTCGCCGCGTCCGAGTTCCTTGTGGATGGCTTTCAATTTTTCGTTGAGGTAGTACTCTTTCTGAGCCCGCTCCATTTGGCGCTTCACGCGGGTGTTGATGTTGCGGTCGACATTGAGCTTTTCGATTTCGCTTTCCAGGATTTCGCCGACGCGGGTCAGGCGGTCCAGCGGATCGAAATTTTCGAGGAGTTCTTGCTTTTCCTCTACGGGAATCTGCAGGTTCGAGGCGATGGTGTCAGACAGCTTCGCGGGGTCGTCCACGCGCGTCGCCGCGATCATGGTGTCGTAGTTCAGGCTTTGCGAGAGCTTGACGTACTGTTCAAAGAGGCCCGTGACCTTGGTGACCGCCTGCTCGATTTGCGGTGAAGGCTCGGCCTTGTTGGGTATTACCTTCAGGGTGGCGCGGAAAAAACCCTCGTCGGTCGAAATCTGCACGGCCTTGGCGCGCTCGACGCCTTCCACCAGCACGCGCAGGTTGCCGTCCGGGAGCCGCACGCTTTGCACGATATTGGCCAGCGTGCCGACGGAGTAGATTTCGTCAGGTTTGGGATCGTCCACGGAAGCGTCGTGCTGCGTGGCGAGGAAAATCTTTTTGTCGGTGGCCAGCGCTTCTTCGAGAGCGCGCAGGGAACTTTCACGCCCCACGATGAACGGATTCATCATCTGGGGGAAGATGACCAGATCGCGCACCGGCATCATCGGGACGCGTTTGGATTCGGTCTTTTCTCGGCTAAACATGGGATCTGTGACGATGGTGCAACTCCTTGAGCGATTTTCTTAACGCGGCGCAACTCCCGCCGCAGCGGGCCCTCACCTTTATTATCCGGCTTTTTCGAGCAACGACCAGTTGATTTCGCGGCTGCGCACCATTTCGCCGGTGACCACGAACTCGCGGAGTTTGCGCTGGGCCGGCAGGTGATACATGAGCTCGAGCATGAGGTCTTCGAGAATCATGCGCAATCCGCGGGCGCCCACCTTGCGCTGCAGGGCCAGCTCCGCAACGGTTTCGAGGGCATCGTCGGAAAACCGCAGGCGTACGTTCTCGAATTCGAACAGTCTCTGATATTGACGGATCAGCGCGTTCTTCGGTTCCGTCAGAATCTGCATCAGCGCGGCCTTGTCAAGATCGCCCAGGACGCCGACGACCGGCAACCGGCCCACGAATTCGGGAATCAGGCCGTACCGGATCAGGTCCGTAGGTTGTGCCTGGCTAAGCAATTCGATGTTGCGGCGCTGCGCGGTGGTGGGCTGGGCATCGGTGTGGAAGCCCAGCGATTTCTGGCCGATCCGGCGCTCGATGGTTTTTTCCAGGCCCACAAAGGCGCCGCCGCAGATGAACAGGATATTGGTCGTGTCCACGGGCGTGAATTCCTGGTGCGGGTGTTTTCTTCCGCCCTGCGGAGGAACGTTGGCGATCGTGCCTTCGAGAATTTTCAAGAGTGCCTGCTGCACGCCTTCGCCCGAAACATCGCGCGTGATGGACGGGTTTTCGTCCTTCTTGGAAATCTTGTCGATCTCGTCGATGTAGATGATCCCTTGCTGCGCCTTGGTGACGTCCCCGTCGGCGGCCTGCAAGAGCTTCAAGATGATGTTCTCGACGTCCTCGCCGACGTAGCCTGCTTCGGTCAGGGTCGTGGCATCCACGATGGCGAAGGGAACATCAAGCATGCGCGAGAGCGTCTGCGCGAGTAAAGTCTTGCCGGTTCCGGTCGGGCCGATCAGAAGGATATTCGATTTCGTCAATTCCACATCGCCCGGCTGGCGGTTCAGGAAGATGCGCTTGTAGTGGTTGTAAACGGCCACGGCCAGCTTCTTCTTGGTTTTGTCCTGGCCAATCACATAGCCGTCGAGAAACGCCTTGATTTCCGGGGGGCGCGGCAGCCGCTTGTTGACGGGATTGGCTTGCTCCCGCTTTTCTTCCTCGAGAATTTGTTCGCAGACGGTCACGCACTCGTTGCAGATGTAAGCGCGCGGGTAATCCGAGGGAGAGCTGATCAGCTTCTCGACCTGCTCCTGCGTTTTGTGGCAGAAGGAACAGCGCAGCGGTTCGTCAGTGCTGAGTTTTCTCAACGGTGTGTCGCCCTCCGCCGGTCAAGGTTTCTCACGGGAGGTTAACCTTGCCATGCGGATTATTCTAGGCCCCTTTGCGTCTTCCGTACACCGCCGCGTTTCCTTGTTACTAACTGATTGGAACACACTAGCGGTGCTTGGTGATAATTTCGTCGATCAGTCCGTATTCCTTGGCCTGCGCGGCGGACATAATAAAATCGCGCTCGACATCTTTTTCCAGAGTGTCGAGGGGATGCCCGCTGTGTTGAGCGAGCAAGGCGTTGATGACCGTGCGCATGCGCAGAATTTCTTTCGCGTGAATGTCGATATCCGTGGCCTGGCCTGACAAACCCGACATCCACGGCTGGTGAATCAGGATGCGCGAGTTGGGCAGCGAAAAACGCTTCTTCGGCGCGCCGGCGGTCAAGAGCAGCGCGGCAATCGACGCGGCCTGGCCGACGCAAATGGTCACCACGCTCGGGCGCACGAACTGCATGGTGTCATAGATGGCCATTCCCGCGGTAATCGATCCGCCCGGGGAATTGATGTAAAGCGAAATATCCTTCTCGGGGTCTTCCGCTTCCAAGAACAGAAGCTGGGCGGTGACCAGATTGGCGACATGGTCGTCAATCGGCGTCCCGATGAAAATAATGTTGTCCTTGAGCAGCCGTGAATAAATATCGTAGGCTCGCTCTCCCCGGTTGGTCTGTTCGACGACCATGGGGATGAGTGTTGTCGCGTACGGAGTCGTATCGTCTTTATGATTCATTGGGTTTTTTAGGTTGCGCAGAGGACCCCGGCCGGAACCACTTCAATTCTCCTTGGCTATTGTCCGAGTCCGGGAATTGCTGCAGAGCCAATCCAGAGTTTTTTCACTCCGGATCTTAGATTTCATCCTATCCAGCGCTCCTTGCCTTGTCAAGTTGGCGCGAACGGCTGTGGCGGATTCGCCACTCCTCTCCGCCATCGCCGCGATTTGTTTTTCCACTTCTTCATCGGCCACTTCGATTTTTTCCGCCGTGGCGATGCGGTCCAGGAGCAGCTCGGCCTTTACGTCATCGATGGAGCGGTCCTTTTGCCGGCTGCGCAGCGCCACCCAGTCCACATTCACCGCGCGCGGATCGACGCCTTGCGAGGCCAGCGACCGCACCGTGCGCTCCAGCCGCGAGTCCATCTGATGCTCGACGAGCGCCTCAGGCACGGGGAACTCATGCGCCTTCACGATTTGCGCCAGCAGCTTTTCCCGCGCCTGTTCTTTTTGGCGATGGGTGCTCGCCGCTTCGAGATTCTCGCGCACCTTCTTGCGCAATTCATCCAGGGTCTGCGCGTCGCTCACGTCCTTGGCGAATTCATCCGTAAGGTCGGGGCGCTTCTTTTCCTTGATGCCCAGAACTTCGACCGCGTAGGTGTAGGTTTTGCCCTGCAGCTTGGGATCGGGATAGTCGGAAGGATAGGCCACGTCAAAATTCTTGTGATCGCCGACGTTTGCGCCGCGCAAATTCTCATTGAACGGTTGCATGGTCTCTTCGCCGCCCACGTGGCAGAGGACGCTGTCCGCATCGAGCGGCTCGCCACCGCCCACCGGGATCCCTTTTAGCTTGAGCTGTGCGTAATCGCCGTCGGCGCTGGCCCGGCCTTCCACCGGAACGAAAGTGGAGTTGCGGTCGCGAAGTTCCTCGAGGGCTTTATCGACATCGGAGTCTTCGATCTTGAGTTCATCGACTTCCACTTCCAGGTCCTTATATTGTCCCAGCTCGAATTCCGGCAGGACCTCGAACGTCGCGCGGAATTTTACCGGCCCCGTTTCGGTGAAATCGACTTTGTCGACCTGCGGCTGCGTGACCGGAACCAGCTTGCTTTCGGTGACGGCGCGTTCGATCTGCTCGGGCACCAGGGATTGCAGAACCTCACTTTTGATGTCGTCGGCAAAGCGGCGCCGGATCAGTGTGACCGGCGCTTTTCCGGGGCGAAAACCCGGGACGCGCGCCACGCGGGCAAATTGCCGCGCCACGCGTTCCACAGCTTTCTGGACGGTTTCGGCGGGAATTTCAAGTTCCAGTTCGCGCCGGCAAGTTGCTTCGCTCATAGTCAGACCTTCGAGGTCACGATTTGCATTGTCAGATGGTCGAAATCAGTCAGGAACCGCCCACGGTTCGCACTTCTACTCTTTGCCGCTTCTCGGTCCGGAAAATTGGAAACGGGAAAGAACTGCGAGCGGGGTACGGCGAAAACAAAGTATAGGGGAATCGAGTAGGGACGTCAACTCGCACAAGGCCCCGGTGACGTAAATTTGAGTGTGTAAAAAGAGAGAGGGTGTAGGTTTTGTTGTGACGAGCAACAAAATCTCCGGTCAAGGAGCCTACACCCTAATGCGAATCAAGAATAACACACAGCGGTTTGAAGCGTTTGTGCGGGACTTGCAGGAAAGCTTCTGGGGCGATTTCCAAGGACGGACGCGGGAAACGCTGCAGCGGCTGCTAGAGACCGACTCCCAGCAGCAGATGGCCGAGTATCTGGGGTTGAAGTGGTATGAGCGAGCTGCCGGAGAAGTGGGGCGCATCGACTACCGGAATGGGTATTACGAGCGGGAGTATGTCACCCCGCTGGGAGGGATTCGTTTCCGGGTGTCGCGGACGCGGTTGCGCTCGTTTCTGCCGCGGGGGATGCGGGTGCTGGAGCGGCGCAGTCCGGAGGTGAGCGAGATGATTCGGCAAGCGTTCTTGCGAGGGATCTCGACGCGGGGCGTGGGCCGGGTGGTGTCGCTGCTGACTGGGGAGTCGGTGAGCGCACAGACGGTCTCGCGACTCACGCGGGTGCTGGATGAAGAAGTGACCAAGTTCCACCACGCGCCGCTGGGCGATGATTGGTGCTATTTGCTGTTGGACGGGGTGTGGCTGAAAGTGCGGCGGACGTTTGGGCCGCAAAAAGTGCTGCTGTTGGTGGCCTACGGAGTGCGCGCCGACGGTCGCCGTCAGTTGCTGGCGTTTGTGCGGGCCAAGAGCGAAAGCCAGGCGGGGTGGGAAGGATTGCTGAATGATCTGTATCGCCGGGGATTGCGGGGCCGACGGTTGCAGTTGGTAATCACCGACGGTTGTCCTGGCCTGGCTGCGGCGATCCCGGCCGTGTATCCGCGAGCGCGGCACCAGCGCTGCTGGGTGCACAAGATGCGCAATCTGTGCGAGGCGGTGCGCCGAGCCGACCACGACGCAGTGAAGCAGGACGCCCAACGCATCTATCAGGCCGACCACCAAGCCGCCGCCCGAAGAGCGTTCCAGCGATTTCGGTTTCGCTGGCAGAGCAAGTATTCCAAGTTGGTGGAGCGTCTGGAGCGGGATCTGCCCGCACTGCTGACGTTTTTTGCGTTTCCACGTCACCTGTGGCGGAAGCTGCGCACCACCAACGCTATCGAGAGATGCTTTGTCGAGGTGCGCCGGAGAACTCGGCCCATGGTCGTGTTCTGTAATGTCGAAAGTGTGGATCGAATCATCTATGCGATTTTCAGTCGGTTCAATGAGGACTGGAAGGCCCACACCCTCAAACTATTTACACAGGCAGCTTGACGTCACCCAAGGCCCCGGCGTCGAAAGTCCCCAATCAAGGGCTCAGTTGCACTTTCAGGGAAATGTCGCTGGCTTTTGCCGATAGAGTTCCCTGCGACGTGTCACGCAAGACGAAGTAGTAGCTGCCCTGGCCAAGCTGTCCCGTGCGTTTAAACGTCTTGGTTTTTGTGGCGTTGAAATCGCTATAGACCTTGATATGGCTCCAATCCTCTTTCTTCATGGTATCCAGCTGGTCGGAAGGCACTACGAACACATCCATCGGATTGCCCTGCAAAACCTGCAAACTGACGTCGATCGTGCCCGAGTAGGGGACATCGACGCCAACGGCCTTCCATGAATTTGCAGCAACATTGTCAACTTCATCTTTCAACGTCATTGGCGCATGGACGGCGGACGCGACCATTTGAGTCGTTTTTCGAGTACCTTTGTTGTACCAGGCCACCCACAGAATAATCACCAGGAGCGCAAGCAAGATCTTGAAAGGCCAACTCATCAACGAACGCCGCGTTCCACTCTCACCTGCTGACTCTTGCATTTTCAGCGATGCGGATTTGGCATCGGCGAATTCCTGGTCCGTGAGTTTGCCCTTTTCGTGAAGTTCATCGAGCGTTTTCAGTTCATCGGCTAGGGCCATGAGGCCTCCCGCATGTGGACGGATTCTATCACGCGTTAAGAAGCAAATGCGTGCCGCGACCGGATTGGGGGAGCTAACCCCTCGAAGCACCTATGGTTGATTGTTTACGCTGGAACGGGACAGGCGACACAACATGGCAAGTAGATGTGCGGAAGAAGGGATACCACCGTTCGCCTTGATTCGGTAGAACTTGCTGCTAAGTGCTTTCCACACTGTCTACGCTGTCTACCACTTCTCCGGCAACGCGTGCCAGTCTACACTTTCCCGGGTCGGCGTCGCTAGCAAATGGTAACAGCGGTAACAGAGGAGGCATTTGGCTTAGCGATGTTGCCAATTCGGCAGTACCCCCTCCGAATCCGCCAACCGACTCGGTAAGAGGAAAAAGCAACCCGCCTCTTGTACCCGGAGCGGTAACAGAAGCGGTAACAGTTCCGGCCTTCTCTATGGATTCCTCGGTTTTGTTGGGATATTTGCTATGTTTTGAAATTTGGCTGGGAGGCCTGGATTGGATTCCACGACTGGCAGAAAACCGTTGAAAAAGCACTAAAGCCAAATGTTTGTTGCCACTTCCCCTTAGAGCCAGCTGTAACGCCGGGTCAATCCTAGACTATCTCGGACACCAAAAAGAAGGACAATCTAGCAACAGTGGTAACAGTGAGGCTTTCACAACTCGGTCTTTCAAATCGGAGTCGGATCACAGCCATTTCGAATTTTCCGCCTGCAGCAATCGTCATACTCGTCGTCGAGCCACTTCACGCCTGTCGGAAATCGCAGCGGGAGACGAGTCAAGCGGCAAGATCCAAGTCGCGTCGTTCGAGTAGACAATCCCGCCACAGAATTATTTCCCGGGAGCACCAGATCATGAACATGGTCTCAACGTTTTGCGCAAGATCGAGGGCGCGACGGTCCCATTGTGAATTAGCTCGTCAGGGGCTGACCCGAACAATGTTAGACCCTAAGACGAAGTAGCTAGGGATCGAACCGAAAGACTACATCTAGTCATTAGTGACGATTAGCCGCCAGTGATCATCGTCACTGAGTGCTGTGAGCTACTGCACACAATCTCCTGCCTCTAACTAAGCCACTGTTTCAGAGCGGGATACGACGCTTGTTGGTCTAATGGCAGCTTTGGCTTCTTGATTGCCTATACGCGTGCATAGCAACAAATGATCAAGTAAAGCGGTGGGAGTAAGCATCCATCAATCAATCGGACGGCGAAGGCGCAATTTCGAACGAGATCTGAAAAGCAAACTGAGGAGGCAGTCATGAAAGGTCCGTACGGATTAGAGCTGAACGATGGTTGCAAGACTTGCAAGATCAAGGGTTCAGGGTTCTTTTGCCAACTGCCGACCTCTGCGGTAAAGGATTTCGATGCCATCAAGTCGACGGCCACCTATCCCAAGGGCGCGCTGCTGTTCGTCGAAAAGCAGGATGCACGCGGCGTATACGTCCTGTGCGAGGGCGAGGTAAAGCTCTCCATGAGCTCACCCGAGGGCAAGACGCTCATCCTGAGAATTGCCAGGGCGGGAGAATTGCTTGGACTGATGGCCGCAATGGCCGGTCAGCCGTACGAAGTGACCGCCGAAACGATCCACCCCTGCCAGGTCGCGTTCGTGCGCCGGGAAGATTTCCTGCGCTTCCTTGCCAATCATCCCGAAGCTTCTCAGAACGCGGTGAAGCAGATGAGCTCTCAGTACCGCGGCGCCTGCGAGCAGTTGCACACGATCGGACTCTCGGCTTCAGCTCAGGAAAAACTCGCGCGTCTATTGCTCACCTGGTCGGAAGGCATCCAGTAAACCAATGAAGGCACACGAATCAAACTGCCTTTGACGCACGAAGAAATTGCGGAATTCATTGGCACCACTCGCGAGACCGTCACGCGCACCTTGAGCGATTTCAAGGTTAGGCATTTGGTTGCCGTTCGAGGATCAACGCTGATGATCCCCAATCGCGCGGCTCTGGAGAGTTACGCGAATCTGTAGGGCCCCGCACTAAGAACGGCTGCGACGAGGAGAAGAAATGCCAAACATCGAGCTCGCCTTAATCATCTGCAACCAGGGAGAAGATCGGCAAAGGATTGCCGCTTCAGCCGTGAAGTGCGGACTAAATCCGATCTGCTGCTCCAATTTGGAAGAAGCGCGCACTTTATTGCCCCAAGAGGAATTCAGATTGGTCCTGTGCAGGGACATTCTGACCGATGGCGATTTTCATGTGGCCTTGAGAGAGGTGAAGAAATCAATGGCGCACACCCCGGTCATTGTGCTTTCGCATTCCACCGATTGGGATTCTTACCTGAAAGCCCTTGGAGCCGGCGCACTTGATTTCATCGTTTGCCCGCCCAACCCGGTGGAAGCAGAGACGATCATTTGGTCAGCCCTCGCCGAAACGATCGTCTTCGAAAAGGCATCCCGTGCGGCAGCCTAAGCGACATGCGCGGAGTTGGAATTGCGGAATACATACACCGACATTGAAGAACTCTTGCTACGCGCCACAGTTATTTTCCTCTATCTTTCCGCGTATAGTGGCCTGCCTATGCTGGAGCCTCAAAGCGCTAATTTGAGGCTCCTCCTCCCTCACAAATGAATAGAGGAAGATGGGCTGACAAGTCGTTTTCTTGCCTTTGCCTCTTTACGTCCCGACTTGGGGCCGGCGGAAACACAGCCTTCCGAATCTCGCATCACGGGTTTTGACAATTGAATGCCCACTAAGTATTCAAATTGGCAGGTCGCAAGAATTCATCTCCCAAGAAAGTCCTCGCTAAGTTGTTCGCTCTTTTAGATCTTAGGTCGCAGAAGCATTTTTCTTTAGGACAAGCTCGATCTTCGCTGTTTCAAGTTCTAGTCTCATTTTCAAAATATTGCCCTTGGCATCTTGCGAGATTATGGTTAGCGGAAACTCGACCTCTGCTCCGAGATGCGGCGGAATCGCAGTCGGTTCGTCCACTAATTGCCAAGCACCTGCTTGATCGCGATTGGCGCGAACCAACCGAATGCATCTCGCCTTGTTATCAACAACGCTTATCTTGATAGGAGATGACATCTTATATCTTTCGACCATCCGCCAGAGCCGATCAAGTTGCTCGTAGACCTTCAATTCGCAGTCGACCATATCGGTCAATTTAGGGAGAATGATCGTAAAATCATCGATTCCTTGCGGCATTCCAAGTCTCCTCCACTTTGGCTGTACCCCCGGATGCTAGCGAATCCGAACAACCTGCACGGAGCATTGAGCATGGCGAACTACGGCCTCCGACACGCTTCCCATCAGAAAGCGGGTCCAATCCTTTTCCCCATGCGAACCGAGGATGATCAAATCAGCGTTCCATTCTGCTGCGGTATCGAGGACGACAACCTTTGGGTCGCCTAGTCCGATGCTCGTCGTTACTCGATTGAAGCCTGCATCGCGTAGCGCCATGGCAACCCTTGCCACTAACGCGTCAGCGTGATGGCGATGTTCCTCACTCGCAGTTGCGAGTTCAGGGGCCAGTTGTTTGCCGACAGAATGGAGTGGATAGACTTCGATCACATGCAGCACGCGCACTTCCGTTTGGTTTGGCCGCACCTGGGCGATTAACGATTGTGTTGCGGCCTCAGAAAATTTGGAATTGTCGATTGCCAGTAGAACTTTCAAAAGTGCCCCCATTACAAGCTTGTATTCACTTTCCGCCACCTTCCTGCGGCGAAAGCACATCTTGCAGGTCATTTTCCCTGATTACATTGCCTTTCTGAGCGAACGAGCAAATCCGGGGCTTTACCAGGTGAATAAAATCGGCATTGCCCATACGGATTCCTTCAGTAAGAGTCCCCGCACTGAAAACGATCTCCGGCACGTCGGCCAGCGCTTCATCCAAATAGACCGGTAGGCCATAAAGTTCGCCAAAGGGTGGCACCGCACCGTGCTGGCAGTCAGGGAACAGCTGATAGCATTCCTGCTCTTCAATGAGTTTCACCGGCGTGCCAACTACGCCCGCTAGCTTCTCCAAGTCCACATGGTGGGTAGCCGGAAGTACGGCAAGCAACACTTGGTTTCCGGCGCGCAGCGCCACCGTCTTTGCTACTTCTTTGCCGGGAACGTGAAGAACGGACGCAGCGTACTGCGAGCTGCGCGCGGGAATATGGGCAACGTCAGCATAAGATACGTGCGCTTGCTCCAGATGCGCTTTCAAATGGGCTGGCATACTCATTGCTGCACCTCCTGATGGTCTTTCTCTTACCAAGTTCACGCCCCAGCACTTTCATGTTTCTTTTTGTTTGCGGGGGACACGCACAATTTCCACTGAGCAATCCGCGTGGCGGGCAACGAACTCCGCGATGCTTCCAATCAGGAATCGTTGGAGCCCCTTTCGCCCGTGCGAGCCGAGTACGATCAAGTCGGCGCGCCACTCTGCCGCAACATCAAGGATTCCGGTTCGTGCTTCAGCCTCAACAATGCGTGTGCGGACGTTGAATCCGCCAGAGCGAAGTACTTGGTCTGCTTGATTCACCGTGTCCTGCGCGTGTCGGAGTTCCTGTTTAATTATTTCGTCCTGCTCGGGCGCATACCCCGGCGCCATTTGCGGTGGGACCGAGAATATGCGCGGTTCCACTACGCGCAGGACGAGCACTTCGGCGCCTTCCGGGCGCCTGTGCGAAACGAGGGCCTGAGTTGCCGCCTGTGAAAATTCGGAACCGTCAACTGCTAGCAATATTTTCATTTCACTCCCCTTGCCAAGAACTCAAGAACCGCAATTTGCGAAAAGCTTCTGGCCTTATTTGTAATTCTTTTGATTCCTGTCATCTGTGACTCGCGTCACAGAGCCGTGCGGCAGATGTCGTATAGACATGATGAAGAGAAAGGTTGTTTTCACATGATCGCGGAAAACCAAAACGATCCAGAGTTGGCCCGCAGAATCAGGTGCGGAGCGCGACTGCAGGCTAAGCGGATGGGAAAGTTCCTTTTAGAGGATCCCGTCACACATAAGTCCGGAGTCAGACCATGAAATCCCAGGTATTGCCCGACAATCTGAGTGGCATGTCCGCATGCAGGCAGCCTTTCAGCGGCACGTGGAAAACGCCGTGAGCAAGACCGTGAATCTCCGCCGCACCACGACACGGACTGACATTGGAAAAACTTTCCTCCTGACTCACGAGCTCGGATGCAAAGGCATCTCCGTTTTTCGCGACGGTTGTAAAGGAGAACAAATATTGCGATCCGGCGACCTGGAAGAGACCGCCCCGCTCGGTGTTCAGGCGTGCCCCGAGTGCGGGGGCACGATGGTGGAGACTTCCGGCTGTATCTCCTGCTCTGCCTGCGGTTATGCATTCTGTGCGATCTGAGGGAGCCATGGACAAACGAAAAGCGGATACTGAAATGGCGGAAGACATGGCGCCAATCGGCATACTGGAGAGATTGCCCTTATGGCAACTGGATATCGTCGAACTTACGGGACACAACCTGGAAGCCCGGGGCCGAGAGGAAGTGAACCGGCTTCTCGAGGCGGGATGGCGGTTGCTCCACATTTACACTCTGAGGTATGAGGAAGACGGAGTGTGGCGCGAACGGCCCATGGGGATTCTAGGGAGATTGAGAAATAGCCAGCAACAAGATCACTGAGGGAACTACCCGAACTATAACGCGAGAGCGAGGTGCCGCCATGAAATCCGAACTGCAGATTACATACCGAAATATGAAACCATCAACAGAGGTCGAGAAGTGGATTCGTGCCGAAGTAGCTAAGCTCGACACCCTTTACAGCCGGGTGATGGGATGCCGCGTAGCGGTTGAAGTTCCACACCGTCATCACAAAAAGGGGAGCCCATATCACCTCCGCATTGACCTAACCGTGCCCCACGGAGAAATCGTAGTGAAACGTGAGCCAAGCCTGAACGCCCGGGCTCGCCATTTAGGCGAAGGAAAGACCAAGAAGCGATCGGAGGTGAAGGTCCCGCATAGAGAGCTTCGCCAGGCGATTAACGATGCGTTCAAAGCTGCGGGCCGGCGTTTGCAGGATTATGCCCGACGGCAGCGGGGCGACATCAAGAGCACGACATTACTTCCCGAAGGTCGCGTGAGCAAGATTTTGCCGCAAGAAGGTTACGGATTCCTGACTTCGTACGATGGACGCGAAATCTATTTTCACAAAAACAGTGTTCTCGGCCGGGCGTTCCCACGTTTGCAAGTCGGCACAACGGTGAGATTTGTCGAAGAGGCCGGAGAAAAAGGGCCACAAGCCAGCACGGTCCGCGTCGTGCCCAAACAGAGAATGCAGCAAGCAGCAGAAGGGGCAGCAGCTTCAGCTGATTGAGCATGCAAAAGGAGTCCCCTGGTGCAGCGCTCGGCCGGAAATTGTTGAACTCTTCCAGCTAAGTTTCCTATTTGGATGCCGCTTTGGGAAACCAGATCGGGCGCACGTCTCGGAGGAAAATTCTGGCCGTTACCGGTCCGATGTACTTGAACTCTTGTAACTCGCGCGCGAGTTCAGAGGGCGTATGGGCTCTCGCAAGCAGGTTTGTCATCGTGCCGTAACGGCGCTTCAATTCCTCGCAAATTTCAAGAAGCTTCGTCGCCGTGGAAAAATCGTATCGGACGTAGTGAGCGCGATCTAACAGGGCGACGAGTTTGTCCCAGCCCGCCCTGAGAACTGCATTTGGGCTCGTGATACGCGCTGCCACGAGTTCCCGATAGGCTCGCTCGGCAATCTCTGTCTGAATCGGTTTCCCGAAAAGCAGGCACGCCAGAAACCATTTGAAAAGTTCTTCCTCGTTTTTCGATGCGAGGTCGATTTGCAAATGGTGAGCGTAAGATGCTTTCTTGAGCATTGGCCGGACTCATACGAAACTCAGAAATTCGCTTCATATATTTGCCTGTTATGTTGCTTATCATCTGTGATTCGTATCACTGCAGCGGTCGTCCACGGCCGCAAGCCATGCCCTCGGTAGAGCCTTGCATCTCGAACCCGCAAGGAAATCGTAGACTCAATCGGTTGGCGGTGCCGGGTATCTCGACAGACCTTGAGGACTTTGGCGTATTGCTATCGACCTCTGCTAATTCAACTTCTGTGCGCTACTGAAGTTCCGGACGAACCGCAAGATAATCGATACATCCGTCCAACGTGGCAAGTCTTGGATAGTCGGCTTCTGGAATTTCAACGTTTAATTCCTTGTGCAGGCCGATGACGAAGTTCAGCAAGTCCATGGAATCGATGTCCAATTGGTCGCGGATCCTGAGATTCGGTTTGATCTGCGACAAATCAGCCTCCGGCGCAATCTGACCGAGAACGCGGAGGACGGTTTCTCTGATTTCATCTCTTGTCATAGCTTTTCCGGTTCTTGAAGCTTGCGGTCGACGGCTGCAAGAAAAAGTCCGCCGCGGTGGCCGTCGCTAACGCGATGGTCTCCAGAGAGAGTGGCTGTGATCAGCGGCCGCGAAACGATCTGTCCTTCCACGGACCACGGACGCTCAACGATTTTGCCGAAACCCACCAATGCGACTTGAGGAGGATAGATGATGCCGAAAACGCTTTCCACCCCTTGCTCTCCAAGGCTCGTGACCGTGATCGTCGGATCACCCAATTCCGAACTCCGCAAGCGAGCCCGCACGCGCCCGTTGAACGAGATCGCGAAAGTTCTTCATCAGCTCGTCAAGACTCTGGCGATCCGTATGGTGCAGTGCCGGGGCGACAAGCCGCCGCCTCTCAAGGAAATCGCTACTCCCACATGAATATCTTGAACCGGCGTCGCCTTCCCGCCCGTCCAAATGGAGTTCAACTCGGGAACTTCGCGCAGAGCCAGGGCCACCGCCTTGAGAAGGAGCACGCCATACACCAGCCGATCTTCGACGGAGCGCTTGAGATTTTCCTGGGTGAGCCAAGCCATCACGCGGCTCATGTCGATCGTCGTGCTCAAGTAGTAGTGAGGAATTTCGCGCTTTGAGCGTGCCATCGCGGCTGCAATCGCTTGCCGCATTCGGGCCGGCCGATCTAACGTCACCTCAGCCGCTGGCTGAGCAGCTTTGGCTTGCGCCGCCTGCTGGACGTCTTCCAAAGTGATTCGGCCTCCGGGCCCCGTCCCAGACCAGGGAAGCCGGGTCGATTCCGAGCTCGGCCGCAAGCTTTCTTGCGGCTGGAGAGATGTGGAGCCTTGCCGCGCCCGCGGCAGGGCGCGTTGCCACTGGTGATATCGAAGGAGCGAGGTGCTGCCGGCATGGCCGGAATGGGTTCACGGGCGGTCGCGGTTATGATGCGCAGTGCTTCTGGTGTGAGGGGCTTCCCTTCCTCGCGGATGATCGCCAGGACGGTTCCCACGGGAACCTTTTCTCCCGGCTGGACGAGGAATTTTTCAATCACGCCGGTCGTGAAGACTTCGACCTCGATGTCCGCTTTGTCCGTTTCGACGTCCGCGATGATGTCGCCCCGCTGCACATGATCTCCCGACATGCTTGCGCCAGCCCAGGAGCTTGCCCGCGCTCATGTCCGCGCCGAGCTGCGGCATGACAAACTCAGCCATGGCGAGAAACCATCTCCTGCGCAGCGCCGACGATTTCTTCGACCTTGGGCAGGGCCGCTGCCTCGAGATGCTTCGCGTAGGGCATCGGCACCTCGGCGCTGCACACGCGCGCCACGGGCGCGTCGAGATCATCAAAGGCGATTCTCCATGATCTGCGCGCTGATTTCCGCCGCGAAGCTGCCCGTGCGCCAACTCTCATCGACAATCACTGCGCGATGCGTCTTCGCGACGGAGTGCACAATCGTCGGAGTGTCTAGCGGGCGCAGGGAGCGCAGGTCGATCACTTCCGCCTCGATGCCTTCCTCGGCAAGACGATCGGCCGCCTGCAACGTCTTGCCAAGCGTTCCGCCGTAGGTGATGAGCGTGACGTCCTTCCCGGGACGCGCGCACCGCCGCGCGGTTGATGTCAACCAGATCTGCAGCTTCGTCGATTTCGCCTTCCAACGGATACAGCGTTGCGTGCTCGAAGATGAAGACAGGATCGGGTTCGCGAAGCGCTGCCAGCAACATTCCGTAAGCGTCGGCAACGGTCGCGGGCGTCAAGACCTTGATGCCGGGAATATGGGCGTACCAGCACTTCCAGGCTATGGGAATGTTGCGCCGCCATCTGGCGGCCTCCTCCCGTGGCGACGCGCACCACCAGCGGCACGTTGAACTGGCCGCCGGACATGTGCCGCAAGGTCGCGGCGTTATTCAGGATCTGGTCCATGGCCAGCATGCTGAAGTTGACGGTCATGATTTCGACGATCGGGCGCATCCCGCCCAGCGCCGCGCCGATTCCCGCGCCCACGAAAGCGGATTCCGAAAGCGGAGTATCGCGAATCCGTTCCGGTCCGAACTCCCCGAGAAGACCAAGGCTCACCGCAAAGGCGCCGCCGTAGCGGCCGACATCCTCTCCCATCAGGAAAACGCGAGGATCGCCTCGAAGGGCTTTGCGCAGCGCCGCCCGCACCGCTTCGCGATAGGTCATCTTGGTCATGGTTTCACCCGGGCACAGACGTCTTTGAGCAGGTCTTCGACTGGTTCTACTGGGCTCGCTTCGGCAAACCGGACAGCACTCGTCGATTTCTGCGCTGATTTCCGACTCGATTTGAGCCAGGTCTGAATCGGTCAGCAATCCCCACTCTCGCAGCCGGGCCTCGAAGAGCATGATCGGATCGCGCTTCTTCCACTCCTCAATTTCTTCCTTCGTGCGGTACAAATCGGGATCGGACATCGAATGAGCGCGGAAGCGATAGGTTCGAAGCTCCAGGAGGAAAGGTCCATTGCCGCTCCGCACGAAATCCGCGGCCTGCTTCGCGGCGGCCTCGACGGCGAGAACATCCATTCCGTCCACGGCACTGGAAGCCAGGCCGTAAGATTGCGCCTTGCGACTGATATCCGTTTGCGCCTGGTGGCGGGTCGAGCGCCGTGCCCATCGCATAGAGATTGTTCTCGCAGAGAAAAACAACGGGAAGCTTCCACAGGGCGGCGAGATTCAGGGATTCATGAAATTCGCCTTCGGCAACCGCTCCATCTCCGAAGTAGCAGGCCGTGACTCTCTTGCGGTTCTTGCATTTTGTCGGCCAGCGCCAGGCCGACCGCGATGGGCAATCCGCCTCCGACGATGGCGTATCCGCCATAGAAGCGGCGGTTCGCGTCGAAAAAATGCATCGAGCCACCATGGCCGTGGCTGCATCCCGTGGCCTTGCCGAACATTTCGGCCATCAAGACAGAGGCCGGCATACCGCGTGCCAGCGCGTGGCCATGCTCGCGATATGTCGCCACGATCGCATCTTCGGGCGTGAATGCCTGCATCGCTCCAACGCCAGTCGCCTCCTCTCCGATATAAAGGTGGAGGAAGCCGTGAATCTTCTGCAGGCTGTACATCTCGGCCGCTTTCTCTTCGAATCGGCGGATGCGCAGCATTTCCCGAAACAGGAACAAGGCGTGTTCCCGATCGACCGGCAATGACTCCGTGATGGTAGTTGTCGCCATTTAGGCTGCCTCCAGTGTGGAAATATCCCCTTCAGGAAGGCCGAGCTCTCGCGCCTTGAGCAGACGACGCATGATCTTGCCGCTTCGCGTCCTCGGCAACGATTCGACGAATTCGATCTCTTTCGGAGCGACGACAGCTCCGAGTCTTGTCCGTGCGAACGCCAGCAATTCGCGCTGCAACGCTTCGCTAGGCTCATACCCTTTGCGGAGCACCACGAATGCTTTCACGATCTCAAGCGCCATGGGGTCCGGCTTGCCAATGACCCCGGATTCAGCGACTGCCTTATGTTCCATCAAGACGCTCTCTACTTCGAATGGACCGATGAGGTGTCCGGAAGTCTTGATTACATCGTCCTTGCGGCCAACGAACCAGAAGTATCCGTCTTTGTCCCGCTTCGCAAGATCCCCGGTCAGATAGAAGCCCCCGGCAAAGCACTTCTGATATCGTTCAGGCTCGTCCCAGTATGCTCGAAACATCGAGGGCCAGCCCGGACGAAGAGCCAGTTCGCCCTGAACATCAGGATCTGAGATCTCTTCTACTGAGCCGTCTTCGTTCTTTCGCACAATCGCCGCCTCGATGCCCGGCAAAGGCCTGCCCATCGAGCCCGGTCGAATGTCCATCGATGCAAAGTTGGCGATCATGATTCCGCCGGTTTCGGTTTGCCACCAGTTATCGTGGAAAGGAAGCCCATAGACTTCCTTGCTCCAAACAACTGCCTCAGGATTCAGGGGCTCTCCAACGCTGGAGAGGAAGCGCAACGAGCTGAGATCATATTTCTGCGCGACCTCAGGTCCAGTCTTCATCAACATGCGAATGGCCGTTGGCGCAGAATACCAGACGCTCACCTTCTGCGATTGCAGAATTCCGTACCATCGCTCCGCGTCGAAGTCACCCTCGTCGACGATGCTCGTAATACCGTTCGTAAGCGGAGCAATGATGCCATAGGACGTTCCAGTCACCCACCCCGGGTCTGCAGTGCACCAGAAGATGTCGTCCTTGTGGAAATCAAGCGCAAGCTTACCGGTGAGGTGATGGGCGATGACGGCACCGTGGACGTGGGCCGCGCCCTTGGGGGTTCCCGTCGTGCCGCTGGTGAAATGGAGGAGAGCAATATCTTCCGCCGCGGTCGGCTGGATGGTATAGCAATTCGCGGCGTTCTCCATCAGTTGAAAATAATCCTTTGTATTCGGCACATTCGTCGGCTGACGATTGCTCCCGATCAGCACAACGTGCTCAAGAAACGGCAGAGAGGGCCGGAGCGCCTTCACCTTTCGCTCATAGAGCAACTCCGTAGTAATCAGCACCTTCGCCTGGCCAATCGTGACGCGTGCCCGAATGGGCTCCGGACCAAATGCTGAAAACAAAGGACAGAAGACGCATCCGTGCTTCAATGTCCCCAGGGCAGCAACGTACAATTCCGGAATCCGGCCTGCCAGAACATAGACGCGGTCTCCCTTGCTCACCCCGAGATGCTGCAACACGTTTGCGAATCGGTTCGTTAGAGCTTGGAGCTGAGCATAAGTGTAATCTTCAACTTCACCGTTCTTGCCGAGCCAGCGGATGGCCAGGTGATCGCGAAGCGGACCATTCGCATGTCGGTCTACCGCTTCGTAGGCAATATTCAGCCCCTGACCGCCCGGCAAGCCATCAAGCTCTTTGCGGGCATCTTCCCAAGTGAAAGTCTCCCTGGCTTGCTCATAGTCGGCGAGGTTAGGGACAAGCGCCAAGTCTCTGTGTGATTTTGTGATGGTCTGCCAAGACATGCCGGCTTCCTAGCACTGCTCGATTGAAACGCGCAAGCTTCTTCCCACATTCCTGCTGTTCGACGCAACCGGAATCAGCGACAGGGAACCATAAAGATGGGCAAAGGTGCTAGCACACAGCTAACTGATCGGAATCGAATTCCCCATCTTTTCGCGCTCCAGAACTTCTTCTTCCACAACGACTTCAGGCTCCAGATTCACTTTGCTGTTGATGGAATGGACCACGAGGCACGTTTTTTCTGCCTTCTCGAGCAAGCGGTTTGCGCGGTCACGATCATTTTCCTGGGCAATCTTCAGACGAGGTTGCAGGCTGACCTGTGTAAATCGCCAACCTTCCCCCTCTTTGCTGAGGACGCCTTCCACTTCCAGATCAAGGGAGAGGAATTCAAACTTGGAAAATTGGGCCATTCCGGAAAAGGTGCTCATGAAACAGCCCGCCACCGATGCCAAGAACAGGTGCTCGGGGGTCCATCGCCCTGCTTCTCCCTGAAATTCAGGTGGAGCGCTAAAGGCAATCGAGGGCTGAATCTCCTCGGCAGTTGCAACGCCGCTGAGACCTACAGCTGAAACCGCGCTCACACGATATACATATTGTTTTTCCATATCTTCCTCCGATCCTCACTATCCACAACCGCCGTGTGGTTGAATTAGGCCAGACGGGGCCCGAGGGAACAGTGACCTCCATCACAAGAGCCTTCGGGTGGCACTGCCTTCCGGGGTGTGATTCGCGACACAGCAGGTTTGGGAGCGGCGTCATAACAGGAGGGGTGCTATACCTAATATCAATTCGCGACTTGCTTGCGTAGTTCTGATCGTGAATGCCTCTCCTCAAGTGGAGGAGGTCTTAGACCACGGACAAACGAATTTGAGTTCGTTCTCGCTCAAGCCTTCCGTTTGAGGCGACTGAGGCTCGTGAGGTAAGTAGGAGGTTTACCGTATATGCGTCCCATGTTGATAAGTATTTGCTTTCTGGGACTGTTGGCCAGTCTCGGAGCGGTTCAAAACAATAAGAAGCCGGAATCTCTGCGATTCGATCCGCCGACGGTGGTCAGCGCGGTTCCGGCCATTTATCCCCTGACGAGTGTCGCCACGGGCACAGTTGTGTTGGAAGTCGACCTCGACGATACCGGCACAATCACCGGTGTTCGTGTCGTGAGGGGAATTCCGTCGCTGACCGAACCTGCCGAACGCTCCATCCGACAGTGGAAATTTCAGCCGGCCCGCCTTAACGGAGAGCCAGTGCAATCGAAAATGGCGGTCGCCTTCTCGTTCGTTCCTCCCAATGTTGGACCGCGGATCTAACGGTACGGAAGAAGCAGTTTTATGGCGGTGCGCCATTGATGTGCTTACATGCGGCTTAGCGTCGGCCTGCGTTACAGACAGGCGGTCGATGGCATGTGACCAGCCTCACGCCAAGCAGTGACTCGTCTCACAGATCATCGGATGGTCCAGTGCTGCAATATGGAAGGTTGCTAGAAGTCGGAAATAAGTAAGAGGCATCTACATGATCTTCGCGAATCGCAAAGAAGCGGGTCAAAAGCTGGCGTTGCTCCTGGGAAAATACGCGAACCGTGGCGATGTAGTCGTCTTGGGAGCACCGCGCGGAGGCGTTCCAGTTGCTTTCGAGATAGCCACTGATCTCAAGGCGCCGCTGGATGTTTTTGTATTGCGCAAACTCGGTGTTCCAGGACGAGAGGAGTTGGGATTCGGTGCTATTGCGAGCGGAGGAGTTCGGATTCTTAACCGCGATATTGTTGAGGGCTTGGGAATAACCGGATTGGATATTGAGCGAGTGACAAGAACAGAAAAACAAGAACTGGAACGCCGCGAACGAGCCTATCGGGGCGGAAAGCCTCCGTTAGAGATAAGTGGCCTGACCGTCATTCTGGTCGACGACGGCGTCGCCACAGGTTCGACTATGAAGGCTGCCATTCGCGCGTTGCGTCAAATGAAGCCTGCGCGAATTGTAATTGCTGTCCCAGTGGCCCCGTCTGCCACGTGCAATCAGCTCCAATTCGAGGCAGACGAACTCGTGTGCCTGGAAATGCCCCAACCGTTTTACGGAGTCGGCCAATTCTACGCCGACTTCTCGCAAGTATCGGACGAAGAGGTGAAGGAACTGCTCGATACGGCCTCTCAAAGGCATCGTGAGCCGGACTTGAATACACAAGCCACGTCAACGGGAGTACGGCAATGATTGGAGGCCCGAGTGTTTCGCGGAGGAAGGTGCTGAATAGCAAGGCTTGACTGACATTTCTAGCGAACTTGCGATCAACGGGGGTGTGAAAATGATTTCACAAAATGAACGCGATCTCATTCATGCGATTCGCCATTCCGCACATCCGCTCACAGGAGATACTGCCGATTTCGATCCTTTGCTCAAGATTATTGGCGATTCCCGGTTCGTTCTGATCGGAGAGGCTTCGCATGGAACGCACGAATTTTATCGCCTGCGCGCGCAGATCACCAAGCGCTTGATCGCGGAAAAGGAATTCACTGCAGTCGCTGTCGAAGCTGACTGGCCAGACGCCTATCGCGTGAATCAATTTGTTCAGTTTGAGAGTGAGGATGAGGATGCAATCGATGCGCTTGCCGGCTTCCGGAGATTTCCCGCGTGGATGTGGCGCAACGCTGATGTCCTCGATTTTGTTGGCTGGCTGCGCAATTACAATGAGCACAGGCATTCAAAGAGGGCTGGTTTCTATGGTTTGGACCTTTACAGCTTACATACCTCCATGCAAGCTGTGCTGGATTTCCTGGACAAAGTCGATCCTGAGGCGGCGCGGCGCGCGCGGTATCGATATGCCTGCTTCGACAACTTCGGCGAAGATACGCAAGCCTACGGTTATGCCGCCAGCTACGGTCTGAGCAAGACCTGTGAGGATGAGGTTGTCGGCCAGTGGATGGAAATGCGCCGGCGCGCTGCTGATCTGGCAAGCCGCGATGGCCGCGTCGCACGGGATGCATTCTTCTTTGCGGAACAGAACGCCCGCCTGGTGAAGAATGCCGAGGAGTATTACCGCTCCATGTTTCACGAACGAATTTCTTCTTGGAATCTGCGGGACAGCCATATGGCCGAAACGTTGGAGGCATTAACGCACCACCTCGGCGCCAAGTCAAAGATCGTCGTTTGGGCGCACAATTCTCACCTGGGCGATGCCCGGGCTACCGAGATGGGACACCGGGGCGAGCTCAATCTCGGACAACTTGTACGCCAGCGTTACGGGAAAGAAGCAACGCTCATCGGATTCACAACATACACAGGCACGGTTACTGCAGCATCGGGGTGGGAGGCCGCTGCGGAACGTAAACACGTTAGACCAGCGTTAGCCGGCAGTTACGAGGCGATTTTCCACGAAACCGGAATTCAGAATTTCTTGCTTCCACTCGGCCATAAGGAAAAAGCCACCACCCTCTTACGGGAACCACGCCTGGAGCGGGCCATTGGCGTGATCTATCTTCCGCGATCCGAGCGTGTGAGCCACTACTTCCACGCTCAGCTTCCGGACCAATTCGACGCCGTTTTGCATTTCGATGAGACTCGCGCCGTTGAGCCTCTCGAACGAACCGCGGCCTGGGAGACGGGCGAGGTTCCTGAGACGTATCCTTCAATGCTTTAGAGCTTAGGAATATCGCCGGTATTTCCGGGCGGAAACATGGCACGGAAGACGCCTGATTGCAGAGGCATTCCTTTGCGGGGCGGTCATCGCATTTTTTCAATTCCAGCAAGAGGCTTGCGACGGAGATCGCTCGGATCATGTCGTGATATTGTTTGCAGTGCATGAAAGGAAGTCAGCCTGACGCACCCGGAGAATAAGTATTTGGGCGCACAACTTCACACATGAAAATTCTCCTCGCAATCGATAATTCCAAATCATCACAGTTAGCCGTGCGGACAGTCGCCAGACAGTTCCGAAGCAAAGGGACTCCGGTTCGAGTTTTGCATGTCATCGAACCAATTAGCAGCTATATCTCCGTTGACATGATTCCGCACTTTGTGCCTCACATCGCCAAAGTGGAACAGGAAAGACGAAAGGAAGCTGAAGAACTCGTGCAAGGCGCCGCACGACTCCTGCGAAAGGTTGGGTTCAAGACAACAGAAATCGTAGAAGTGGGTGAACCCAAAATCAAAATCATCGACCATGCGGCTGAATGGCACGCCGACCTGATTGTCCTCGGCTCACATGGATGGAGGGGCTTGGGCCGGATTTTGATGGGGAGTGTGTCGGAAGCCGTGACCCACCATGCGGGGTGTTCCGTCGAGGTCGTCCGATCTCGAAGCACCGCAAAGCGGGCACTTAGAAGACGCCGGCATGGACGGCATCACCGTGCTTCTTGACGTAGCGAACAAAGACGAAGCAATAAAGCTGCAGGACGCAATCAATGCCCTGGCGCGGCGCGACGTCCACAATTTGCGGTTTCTTCAAATCAATCCGGACGACAAGGCCAGTCTGCTGCGGGCTATTCAGAAGGTGAGAACAGGCGTGTTGGTGTTGGGAGGCCGGGAATTCCTCAAGAAATTTCCACCGCTTGATGTTCTTTCCCGTGAAACCGAGATGTCCTTGCTGCTGGGAAACGAGCCGAACGCAAGCAACGAGTAGAAGTCAATTTTGTCTAAGTTGCATCACAGTTTCAGCGAAAGACCAGCCCATCGCTGGTCGCGTGCGATTGCCAATAATTCTCAACTGAAATCAAGCCGCAGCCGCTTTCTTCTGCACCGCTCGAAGAGCTTTCGGCGCGTAAAGGATTTTCAAAGTATTCGCGAGGTCCTCGAATGACAGTTCGGAGTCACCCTTGATAGTTCTTGTTTCAGTGCATAGGACGACGTCGTCTACCGAGAGTACCCCCTGAAGCTTGCCATCAGCATCGATCACGGGCAAACGCCGTACTTTTGCCTGGGCCATCGTCGCCAATGCACTTCGGACGTCATCATCCGGTTTGCACGCGATGACTTTCCCGGAAGCAACCTCGCTCACCGTCATGTCGCTCGGCAGCCTATTCCGTGTCCCTAAGGCAACGCAGATGTCCCGGTCCGTGACCAGGCCAACCACTTTTTCCTCAGAATCCACGATGGGAAGAATCCCGCAGTTTTGCCGCCAGAGGATCTCCACAGCAGCTGCCAAGTTCGTCTGCGGACTGCAATAGGCGGGTGGCTTCGCCATAATGTCTGTAACTTTCATCGTCTTTCTCCTTTTCTTATCGAGGTGATTATTTTCGTACCTTGGCATCGCCGTGTTGCCTCGTGTTTTCGTTCAGCGCCGGCTTTGCTTCCCTCGGGCATTTCAGCGCGATCTTGCACGTCGAGTTGGAAGGATTAGCGGAAGCCAACGCTGTCATGAGCACCATCGCAAACGAGAGGAATCAGCACAGTGATGCAAATCACACATCTGGGCGTGCACAGTAGCGGAGAAAAGATTAGCTCACCTCAGACCAAATGCGATCGCTTGATATGTTCTTGAATGGGGTGGCCTGTCGCACGTTGAAATGTGATTGAAATCACATCCTTATCGGAAAGCACAAGATAAGAGATGCGCATCGAAGGATGGAGACGCCAATTGGGACTGATGCTCAGAAGGCGAATGGACATCAAGAATCCAGGAAACTCAGGCATCCGCAGTGGCCAGCTTCCCCAAAGAAGCAGCCAAGATTTGACCAATGAGGAGTTCTTCGTCCTTCGCTCCGAGGCAGGGGCCAGGCTCAAAGCGTGAACGAAGCGTCCGGGAATCTCGACGCACCGGCCCGTCAGGGCCGGAAGTACTTCGCAGCCAACCGCTGCCTCTAGAATGTAACCCGTTCCGCTGTCAGGCCAGGATCCTTAGACGCGAAAAAATGGAGGGATATCATGATTAGCCGGACTACACGCGGCGTTGTTTTGTTGTCTGCATTGCTGTTGTCAGTTGCCACGCTCACCACGGGTCAAGAGACCCAACCAACAATCAAGAAAGTCCCGATCAAGAGAACATCGGCGGCGTCAGGTGAAGAGATGTACAAGGAGTATTGCACTGCTTGTCACGGACCAAGTGGAAAAGGAGATGGCCCTGCAGCTTCTGCTTTCAAAACTCCCCCGGCCGACCTGACCACGCTCGCGAAACGCCACGGGGGAAATTATCCGGATACTTATGTGGTCACGGTACTGCAATATGGAGTGCAAGAAGCAAAAGCACATGGCTCCAAGGACATGCCTGTCTGGGGAGCTCTGTTTGGTTCGATTTCCGGCGCCAGAAGCGCATCGGCGCTAGAAGTCAACCAACGTATCTCAAATATGACTGATTATCTCAAATCGCTGCAGTCGAATTGAATTGGTCGCCGGGTCCCTCGGGGAGGGCTAATGCTCCCCCGAGGGCCTCTGTGTTCAATTTTTCCCGCCAATTCAGACGCCTGGACGCTGGCTTGGTCACTTCCATTCATCGGTCGAAGTCCTTAGAATGTCGCTGCGTAGGCGGCCTTTGATGGTCGAATAACCCTTCTGCAACTCAGACTTAGTCAGATTCGGAAATATTCAACGGCGCTGAAACGACCGATAAAAAGGCTTCGATGTCAACGACAGATCCGCTGCTGTCCGTGAAAAACCTCAGTGTCACCCTAGAGGGTCACACAATTATTCGTGACCTGAGCTTCGAAGTCCATGAGGCAGATTGCGTTGCGATCATCGGGCCGAATGGCGCCGGGAAAACTGTTTTGCTCAAGACGTTGCTGGGCCTTCTTCCGCACGAGGGAGAAATTCGATGGAGGTGTGGGGTCCGGCTTGGATATGTGCCCCAGAAGATCGCAGCGGATCGGCACCTTCCTCTCAGTGCGAGGGATTTACTCGTGGCGAAGGCCGGATTTCTAAAGCTTTCGAGCACGGAAATCGAGCAGGTTTCGACTGAGCTTGGTCTCACGAAGGAACTTTTGAGCACTAGCATCGGAACCTTGTCAGGCGGGCAATTTCAGAAAGTATTAATTGCCTTTGCCCTGTTGGGGCGACCGAAAGTCTTGCTCTTCGATGAGCCGACGGCCAGCCTCGATGAACTCACGGAAGAGCGCATTTATGAATTGCTTCAGTCGCTCCAAAAAGATCGCGGTTTAACGATTCTGCTGGTGTCCCATGATCTGAGCGTCGTTTATCGCAATGCCAACCTGGTCTTGTGCCTCAGCAAAGGGAAACCCTGCATGGGTCCCCCCAAAGAGATCCTCACACCTGCATTGCTCCAAGAGCTGTACGCGGGTCCATCGCAATTCTACCAACATATCCACAAGCACGAGCGTCTAGGTCACGATTCGCAGGAGGGCGAATAATGCTAAGGGAGCAATTTCTCCTGCTGGTGCTGGCAATGCTTTTTGCGCTGGCTGCCGGTTTGGTAGGAAGCATAGCCCTGATGAAAAGGATGCTCCTGGCGGGTGACGTGATTTCGCATTTGGCACTTCCCGGACTTGGTCTGGCCTTCCTTTATAAGGTAAATCCCGTGATCGGTGGTGGGACGACATTATTTCTTGGGACGTTCTTGGTCTGGCGCCTCCAGAAGAAGACAGGCTTGGCCATTGAGGCCGCGATCGGAGTGGTCTTTGCCGCAGCGCTGGCGATTGGAGCCGCCCTGATGCCAAATGAGGATCTGGCGGAATCGCTTTTTGGCGAATTGCCAAAAATTTCACCCCTTGGGTTTCTTCTGGGTTTGGCCGCCGTCCTGTTTGTAATCGTTTCGGTCTTTCTGCTTAAAGACCAATTGTCGCTCAGTATTTTCTCCCCGGACTTGGCCGCCGCGACAGGAGTCAACGTCTCTCGCCTCGACCTCTATTTCCTTTTCCTCTTCAGTCTGACGGTCCTCGTCGGACTACGCTTTATGGGCGCGCTCCTGGCCAGCGCATTGATCATCGTGCCGGCGGCCACTTCGCGGCAGTTGACCACGAAGTTGTCGCATTTTTTTCTTCTCGCCGCGGCCGCGAGCCTGTTTTCGGTGACCTCTGGATTTTTGTTGAACATCCTTATCTTCAAGTTCTCCACTGCAGGACCCACGATCGCTATCTTCTCGGCTCTACTATTTTGTTTAAGTCTACTTGTAAGGTCTCGATGAAACGCGGGGTGCGAAATTGCCAACTGCCTCCACTTCTGGCACGGATAGGGGTTTTGAAGACGCTCTGGTACATCACGGAACGCGCGGATGCAGAAGCCCACACGAGATAGTCCGCACCTTCCGAGTAATCCCGTTCGAAATTCGGTTCAACACAGATAGCGGGTAAGATCCAATTTCCAAATCACGCTGTCCCAGGCCCTTCCTCATGCATGGGATTATTGGCGTCATGCTCGTCCCGGCACTCGAAGCACACGGGTTCCTGGCACATGCTGCATGTCTCGATGTGAGCGTCGCAGAAATTGCGCGAGCACTCGGAGCATTCCCTCCGTCCTTCACGCGTACAACCAGCGGTCGCGCATTTCATGACTCACGTCCTTTGTTCAGAGTGAAGATGCATTTCATTGAAGAATTCCTCCGAACTCCTAAGATTGCCGTCCGACAACCCAGTAGCCTCGTTACACGATTAGTCTGAACGGCTGTCACAATGCTGTGATGAACAACACGTCGCGAGGTGAGGCAGCGCATTGCGGCCCGAGCCGAATCCAGACTAGCCTTTATTGTGACGAGGGAGGTTGGATTTATGCGCGCTAAAAAAGCGCTCCACAAGAGAAAGGCCACGCACAGCAAAAAGAGTATTTCGCGGAAGAGACTTGCTTCGGTCGATTTGGAGGATGTGGAAGTCATGGCGGCCGAACCAACGGGTCTCGGGCCGAATGCTGCGGGCCAATCAGGTGACATTGAAGGCTTGGCAGTTGTTGCAACCGGAAATTCAGAGAGCGTGACGGAACTGGTCGAAGAGGGACAAGACCTGGAGGCAGAGAAGGTAGGCAGTATCGAAGATGCGCCCGATCCGGATGAAGCGGAAGTTATGACACACGACCGGCGGAGATAAGTCTTTTCACTGAATCAGGATTCGCATTTTGCTCTCCCACGTGCGCATAAATTCCTCGGGAGGATTCAAGCCTGCGCGTACTCTTTCTTCTCAGTCTCTCGGAGCCACGCGCCCATTCCACCCGCTTCCTGCAATCTGCGGGCAGCCTCGCCTGCGACGACATCGACGGAGACCTTGTAACGCCGGGCCAACTGGGGAAGAACCTCACGAAGCCTGGCGACTTGCCGCTCACCTCCGCCAGCCGGGCAAAAGGGGTCTTGCGTTCGATCCGCCCACGAGCATTTCAGGCACTGTTGCAGGCTTCCATCCAGGCCTTTGGTGACCGCCAGATTGCGAATCCTCCCCTGCTGAAGTTGAGCCAGCGTCTCGTCGATTCCGATCACGACGGCACGGCTGTTGCCCAGCAGAACATCGATCAGCGCTGCCTCGCGCTCCCGTTCGTGTTTTTCGACGAACGGTTCGATACGTTTCTTCAGTTCGGTTCGAGATGCGACCCAATCAAGGTCCTTGTCGATCACAGTTGTTTTCTGCCGGAGCCCTTGCGGGAGTTCTTTCCGGATGCCATTCGCCATTCTGACCAAGCCGACCAGGAACAATGAGTCCAAGTGTTCTGCGGCACACCAAAGACCGACATGCTCTGCGATCTGCCTGTAATAGTGGGTATATTCAGCATCGACGTGGTGCTCAAAGACATCATGATCCGTCCCTCGGGGCACCCGCACACCAGCGGGTCGCGAAACAGGGCCGATGTCCTTCTGCTTCGAGGGCTCCATTCGGAATTCCTTCTCTTCAAGTTCGAGCATCTCTCCGAGCCACCAGAGGAAGAGCTGCGCGCGTTTTTGCCCTACGAGAACGATGCCGTGCGGCTTATGTTCATCCAGCAACCAAAACAATTGGGCGAGCGCTGGCGTGCCCCAGTGAACCTCATCCTCCACCTCCGTCTGAAGTGGAACGAACTCCCAAGTACCCGGTCCGGCAAAAATTGCGACGCCGCGGCATTGTAAAGGATGATTCTGCAGATAAGTGTCGGCGCGCTGCATTTGCTCAAGGAAAAGTGGCAGTTCAACTCCGGGAACAGTTTTCGCCATCAACTTGACCTGAGATTCGAGCCGAGTCAAGTAGTCCGGCTTCAGCCCTCGAATCATTTGCTTCGTCGGGTTCGTGTCCAAGTAAATTGACAAGAGTGGAGCTGGAAGATCGGGAAGAGCCTGAATAGTGCCAGCTTTCAGCATAGGAACCTCCGCGCCTTAATGAGCATCGACTACATTTTCACGACCTGCGGGGCGCAAATCCGAACCTCGGATATCCATGCAAATTCGCACATCCAACTGGACTTTGCCTACAACCTCGCCAGGAATTCCTTCCAAGGTGTTCCGACAAGCGTCTCCGTCTTTGAATGGCCATAAGCGCGGACGATCATGGTCGCGCGCTCGACCTGCTTTGGGTCGTCGGTTTCAACGACGTCCACAACATCGAAACGCCCAAGCGTGGCGAAGCTGTGTTTCCAGTTCAACCCGGGACAATCGGTCTTGATCTTGTTGGACACGGCTTCGGCCAATTTCTTAAAGTCTTTTGGATCTCGGAAAGCATCGGGTGAAAATCGGCTGCAATCGGGGCAAGTCTCTTGGAATCAAGAGGTGGTGCGGAAGAAGGGACTCGAACCCCTACGGCCTTTCGGCCACCAGCTCCTAAGGCTGGCGCGTCTGCCAATTCCGCCACTTCCGCGTTGCCAAACAGTATAACCGAGGATGATGGTGGGAAAATCGCCCGACTATTTTTACAGCCCTTGATTTTCACAGGGGCACTTGTGTGGAGGGTTCGGCGGTGATAGCCTTCGCGCCAAGGACTTACCCTCTTCCTGAACCACATCCAGAGGGGAGAGAAACACGGCGGTTTTTGCATCCAGCGCGACGGGAATGTGAGCGTAAGCGCGGGATTCTTTCCTCCATGCGTTGAGGAGCAATCAGCAGAAGCATTCGTGCAAGTGGCGCGCGGCGCATTAAGAGATTTTGCAGCATTCGAGAAATAGCGTCCCCCGGCCCCGAAACTTCATTCACTTACACATAGAGGAGAGGGAACATGAGCACAGGAACCAGCCCCAGAATGAGAACCACGATTGTTAAAGTGCCGGATGCCACTCCAGGCCTGCTTTTTCTGAACGGCGAGCAGAAGCAATTCACGCTCGAAGGTGTCTGGAGATCTGCTGTTGCGCCCGCGCCCAACATGACCGTGGATGTGGAAGTCGATGGCGGGGGAACAATCAAGGCAATTACTGTGGTGGACACAAATCAAATAGCAAAAGAGAAGCTCAATCAACTTGGCGGCGTGGCGCAGGAGCAGGGCAAGGAAGCGGCCAAGCTGGCCAAGCAGGGTATCGGCGCGTTAGCCGCGCGAATGGGCGCGGTCCCGCTGGGCGCCGCAGTTGCCGTCTGGCTTGCATGGTTCTTTATGCCTGCCGCCAGCGTGGAGGGGGGCCCGCTAACCATGTCATTCACCTTCTGGCAACTGCTGGGCATCGACTTCAACAATCCGCAGAGCTTGCTAGCAGGGGGAAGCGATCGCGGGATCTTCGGACTCCTGGGTCTCTTGTGCATCGCCGCGCCATTTGCCGCACCATTTCTTAAAGTGCCCTGGGCGAGATATCTGAACGCTGCGCCACTGGCGTTCGTCATCGTTGGGGTCATCGCTTTCCGAATGAACGTCAGCAAGGTTTTCGGTGACATGGCAGCGGCGGGAATTCCCAATCCCTTCTCTTGGAGCTGGGGGATTTTCGTTCTTGGGTTAGCCGCCCTGGTCCTCGCAGCGGGCGCCTTGAAGAAGCCGGCGACAGCGTAGTTAGAAAGATTGGCAATGCGCGCCCGGAAATTTGCCGAGATGGATCAACCGCCTTTTTAGGAGAATGCAAAGAACTGCCCGTAGATCAGAACCGCTTGTGCGGCAAACACCGAGGATGATAGCCTTCGCGCCATGAACGGGGCCCTGTCCTTATTGACTTCCAGAGGGGAGAAACGCAATGGCCTTTTGCAGCAAGTGCGGGAGTGAAGTGGCGGCGGGCGCGGGATTCTGCCCCAAATGCGGAGCGGCGCAGTCAGGAGGAACGGTGACGCAAACAACTCAGAGTGCGCAGTCGGGGATGTCCGAGAATGTAGCTGCGTTTTTGTGCTATTTAGTCGGATGGGTCACGGGGATCATTTTCTTTTTGATCGACAAGCGGCCGTTCGTGCGCTTTCACGCGGCGCAGTCGATCGTCGTCTTCGGCGGGCTGCACCTCATCAATATTATTATCGGTATTGTTTTCGGGGCTGGAATGATGATGATGGGCGGATTCGGCGCATTCGGGATGGGTGCGGCGCTGTACGGGCTCGTCAGCCTGGTTGCGTTCATCCTCTGGATCCTGCTCATGGTGAAGGCGTATCAGCACGAGAAGTTCGAGGTGCCGATCGCGGCCGGAATTGCCAAGAGCTTTTCGGGCAATTGAGACCGCCTTCCTTTCTTAGTGGCGGTTGTCGCGGCGCAAATCGCTTGCACGGCGTTGCCGCCCACACGCGTGGTCGGCTGGCACCATTCGCGCCGCTCTGCTGATCCTTCGTCTTTTTCTGGTTTTCTGGCCTTCCTTTTCATCTTGACATTCTTGCCGGTCCCGTCCATCTTTTAGGGCTTTCCATCTGTATTTGTGTTTGGCAGTGGAGTGGAGCGAGGGCGGAGAGTGGCGGACCCGGTCAAAGTTCGATTGTGCTTTCACGACCGATGCTTCGACGGCGCGGCGTCGGCGGCTGTCTTCTACCGCTTTTTTCGGGAGCGCATTCACCCGGGGGCGGAATTCCATTTCACAGGTATGACCCACCAGGCACGGCATCCCTTCCCGGAAGCCCTCTTTGACGGCGACGAAAACGCCATTGTCGATTTCAAGTATTCGAGTTCGCCGCGCGTGACCTGGTGGTTTGACCACCACCAGAGCGCGTTCCTGACGCCCGCCGACGCCGAGCACTTTCGCCAGGACCGCAGCGGACACAAATTCTACGACCCCGACTACAAATCCTGCACCAAGCTGCTGGCCGACGTGACCAGCGCGAAGTTCGGTTTCGACGTGAAGCCCCTGGCCGAACTGATTCATTGGGGCGACATCATCGACGGCGCGCAGTACCCAACGCCGGAATCCGCGGTGGCTCTCGCGGAGCCCGCCACGCAGCTGGCCCTGGTGATTGAAGCGGCTCCGGAAGAGGGCCTGGTCGCCAAAATTATTCCGGATTTGTCGGCCCGGCCGCTCGCGGAAATGATCCAACTGCCGATCGTCGCCAAGCACCTCGGCCCGCTGCTCGAAAAGCACCACCATTCGATCGACTTGCTGCGCGAGCGTATCGAGGTCCGCGGCGGCGTGATCTATTTCGATATCACCGACCTGGACATCGACGGCTACAACAAATTCATTCCCTACATGTTGTATCCGGCGGCGCGCTACACGGTGAGCGTGCTCGCTTCGCCGACTCGCGCGAAAATTTCGCTGGGCTCAAATCCCTGGAATCCCGACGCTGCGGAAGACAACCTGGCCAGTCTTGCGGAACAGTACGGCGGAGGGGGACATCCGCGCGTCGCGGCGATTTCCCTCGATCCAGGCGACGTCGAGCGCGCTAAACAAGTGGCCAAGGAAATCGCGGAAAAACTGCGGGATTGAGACCGGGGCCGCTTCTTTATCAGCGATTCAGCTTGATCATAAAAATGCCCGGTCCGTCATGGAAAACGCTGGACGGACCGGCCGCTACCAAACCGTTCTGTCATGCTCGTGAAGGGTTTCGTAGAGGCCGCCCGCTTTGGGGGCGGGCAGTTTTTTTGAGTTGCAGGTGACCTGAGAAATTGTTCAGTCGTGCTAAAATAAAAAGTTCGTGGACCGGTAGCTCAATGGTAGAGCAGCTGACTCTTAATCAGCGGGTTGTAGGTTCGAGTCCTACCCGGTTCACCAATGCTTCAGACAATTTTTAGAAGGTATGTGTTAGTCCCCAGTGCGGTTCGTCTTGCCTCTGACCTTGGTGGGTTTCCCGAAGGATTAAAAGGGCCAGTGTCTGCGCATGCCTTCCTGATGCCAGCGCCAATGCAAGCGGTAAACAATGCTTCCAGTAAATCGGAGATCGTTTTGGCCTCTCAGGACCGCACTTGCGTCCGTGAAGGACGTGCGCACGTAGTCAGCTTCCGTGCGAATCGCAAAGGTTGAGAAGATCCTGCGTTCGACTCCCCCTCCGACGGCCCACGCGATTCCATCCGCAAACGCGGTTTCAAAGCCGCCCATGCCGTCCGGGACGACGCCATTGGCTCTGGAACCCCCGGCCAACGCTTGAACGTACACCGTCCATCGGTCGTTGCTCATAGGGTAGAACATGGGTCCCAGCATGTAGGTCAAAACATCGGCGTGATGCCCGGTGCTGAAAACATTTGCTTGGCGCGCATAATTCACGTCGATCTTCGCCGCGAATCGGGAATGGAAATCCACGGTGGCACTCGCATCCACCCCATTCATGTCAATGCGCGTTGCCGATGGTATTGGAACGCTCATGTACGAATAACCCAGACTCGTGCTGATCGACGGGCCGGAGGCGGTCGGAGAGGGGAACTGGGCAAAGGCCGACGCCGGAAAGAGCGCGAGGATCACAGCGAGCTTCAAGATCGTGTTTCTGGTCATAACGCGTCTGGCGGACAAGCAAAGAACGCATAACAGCAGGGGATGAGAGGAATCACTCGCCATCTAAAGGCAGCCGACCCAATATTTCTCCCACTCTGATGCGTGGATTGATTGTAAGCGGGGGGCAATTTCGCAAACAACGGCGACGGGAAGGATGTAACTCAATCGGTTAATAGCGCGTTCTTTGAGGATGTGTATGGTCGAGCTGCGGATAAGCTGCGACCCCGAGGTCGTCGGCCCGCCTAGGCAAAGAGGTTGATGCCCCGCGCTTCCGGACTTAGGACTTGATTGTCTCCGCGGCGGCGGTCCTGCCCGCGATTCGGCCCTGCACCACGCATCGCGCCAGGCCGTGCAGGCTGAATCCTCCGGCGGACTCGCCCCCACAGTAAAGGCCGGGAATGACCTCGCCGTTCAGGTCCACCACCTGGGACTTGGCGTTGATGCGCAGGCCGGAACGCGTGTCATGGATCACGGGCGTGGCCCAGGCCGCGTAGAAGGGAGGCGTCTGAATCTTGTATTTCGGCGCGGGTTTGCCGAAGTCGGCGTCCTTGCCGGCATCCACGAACGAGTTGTAGCGCGTCACTGTGTCTTGCAGCGCGGCAGGCAGCATCGGTTTCTTCTGATACTTGTTCACAATTTTAGCGGCGAGTTCTGCCACGGAATTTGCGGAGAAGAAGTATCCCTGCGCTTCATCCACATACGGAGCCATAACCTTCCAGCCTTCTCTTTTCACGGCGTCTGAGTCAAAGATGGCCCAGATCGGTCCGCCCCCCGGGGTGGTATCGCCGGTTCCCGCCAGGGCCGCATTGATGAAATTGGAAGGCTCATACTTCAGATCTGCCGCGTTGCGATAGCTTCTGGGCACGTAGGACTTGATGGAGTTGTAGTTGTTGGCGGGGAACTGGCCCTGCGTCTCGTCGTAAAAGCGCTGCCCCGCAATGTTCACAAGGATCGCGTCCTGATAATCCTTTACGAATAGCCCCGAAGCGCGCGCCTTGGAAAAAATCGGGCTGTCGGGCTGCCAGCTCAGGTTCACATAGCCGTATTGGCAACCGATCCAACCGGCTTTGGTCACATTCTGGCCAAATTCTCCGGTTTGGTTGAACGCGCCCCACAGCGACGCGCCAATGGACATGGCCGCGATTTCTCCGCTGGCATCCTGGAAAGAATACGGCTCGCCCGCCACTTGATATTCTTCGGTAAGGCGCGGATCGAAGATCCTCCGGAAGTTCACGTTGCTGCTGTGCCCACCCGTGCCGATGATGACGCCTTTGCGCGCGCGGATGTTCACAGTCTTGCCCAGGTTCGAGGCCGAAATTCCCAGGACCCTTCCCGAATTCGGATTCTCGCGCACGATACCCGTCATCTTGTGCTGCAGGAGAATCTGCACGCCGAGCTTTCTCGCGCTGGCTTCGAGCGGCCGGATGAGGCCGACGCCAGAGGAGGTTGTCGCTCCTTTGTCGGGCGGCAGCGGGCCGCCGTTCTGCACGAGCGTGTAGCCCAGAGGCGCGGCGTGGCTTTCTCTTGGAGCGGAGTTGCCACAAGCATGGCCGCCCAGCGTGTCCGGAGCCTTCTCCACGAACGTGACGCCATGCGCGACGAGCCACTCGTAAGTCGGGGCGCTTTCGTCGGCGAAGGCGCGGATCACTTCCTTGTCGTTGTAGCGGTAATCGGGGAATCCATTCGGTTCTACGACGGACCAATCCGTCAGGTCCGAATACAGAAGGTCCGGCGAATCGACCACGCCATATTTCTTCTGTCTGCTCGTGCCGCCGCCGAGGGCCACGTTTCCGCCGCTCAGAATCGCATGTCCCCCGACATCCGTATTCGCGTCGATCAGAATTACGGATGCGCCGCCTTCCGCCGCTTGAATCGCAGCGGGCAGCCCCGTGGCGCCCGCGCCGATGATCACGACATCGGCTTCCTTATCCCAGCGCGCGGGGCGCCCCTCGGCCTTCGCTGATTCGATTCCAAGCCCGGTCAGCGCGGCCGCGCCGGCTCCCGTGGCGGTCGTCTTGATGAAATCCCTGCGAGAGAAACTATTCTGATCGCGTTTATCTTTTTTCATTCGTGTGATCCCAATTTGCGATTTTGTATTGTTCCATGCGCAAGACGATATGCCCGGCAGCGGTGCGTGTCAACATTGGATGCGGGTGGTTGGGATAGAGTGCGCTGCCAGCGTTCGATGGAACAGGAATTAACTGTATTGTTATGAGAAATGCATTGAACCGCCGGAGTAGATTGTATATAAGGGCCACAAATTTAGAGATGCGAACGCCCATAGACGTCAGATGGCGGCGAATGATTCGATCGGCACGAAGGATGACGCCCCACCTTAACAAGGTCTTGCTCGCTCTGGCGTTGCTCGCTGGCGTCCCTTCCCGCGCGCTGGCGCAGGTCAAAGCTGTCAGCGAAACCCCGCAGAAACTAGACCAGATTTCCTCAATCGGGGAGTCGCTAAGCAATGCGAAACAGCGTCCATTACATATTCTCTATGTCCACGGAATTGGGGCCACCGGTCCCGGGGATTCTTGGACTTTTCAGAGACGCATCTGCGCCTATCTGAAAGGTTGCAAGCTCCCAAACAGACTTGTTCCCGAGGGAAGAGACTACGCCGACAGTGGCGTTTTTGGCGCCGCCGCGCCGCTTCCGTCCTTCAGCTACATGGGGAACCCGGTTTGGACGAAGCCGGAGGAATGGCGCGCCTCCGCACCATTTGTCGATCACTACTTGCTGCGCCGTAGCGACGGCGGCCCCGTCGTCGTGGATGAGATCAACTGGTGGCCGCTGGTATTTCCGCTGAAGTGCCATGCCATGATGACGACAGAGGCGCGACTGGCAGGCCCCAACAAAGCGCTACTCGATTTGTGCTCGCAGTCTGAGGAGGACGCGGCCCACCCGGGCTGGTTCAAATCTTACGCGTGGATCAAACCAGAGGATGCAAAAACGCTGGAATCCGCGCGGCCGAGAGGCGCCTTGTTCAATCGAAGTGTGAAGACCACCCTTCTGGATTGGGGATTCTCCGATGCCATCATGGCCGTGGGAACCATGCACGACCTTTTTCGGGAGGGAATGCGGCAATTGCTGGTTCAATCGGCGCGGTTCAACGCCGACGGCTCAAAAACAGATGCCTGGGAACAACAAGGCAAGGTGCCGCACGGAATTGACCGCGAGTTCATCGTGGTTTCGCACAGCCTTGGCAGCTACTTGGTCTTTTCAACGCTCAATATAGGTCAGCAGGATGACGATCCTCAAACCGCGCCAAGCCAATCGGCCGGCGACGAAGCATCCGCAAGAGAGGACGCCGCCGCCAAATACATCCTGCAGTGCACTTCGCTCATGTATTTCTTTGCCAATCAGATTCCACTCCTTGAACTCGCCAACATGCAAAAAACGAAGGCAGCGGAGGCCCTTGGCAATGAGATGCAGCGGTGGAGGGACCTGCGAGAAAGCTTCGGAAAGGAACACGCCGTTGAAAACGAGCTCCCCGTAAAGCCGCCGCAGCTCGTGGCCTGGAGCGATCCCAACGACCTGCTTACCTGGTGCGTTCCGGAGATGAAGCCCCTGACAATCGTCAACCTCTATGTGCGGAATTCATGGTGGCATTGGCTTATCGCCAACCCGGTGGCCGCGCATGCCAACTACGACAGCAACAAACATGTGCTGCGTATGATGATGGTTGCGAACCCTTCTGGCGCCAAAGCGGAAGTTTGCAAGTGAGACCGGAGAGCTTTAACCATACGTCCCTCTCTGCTTGGGACTTTGCTCACGATCCGGCGTGCGAACGGATTCCTCCTTGGAGCGATCACAAATTGACAATCCCTCTGAATTTTAGTGAAGAAAAGGGATAAGAACGCTAGCATTGCTGTCTTAAAGTTGCGCGGGGCCAAGTTTCGGCAATTCAGGACGAATGGCAAAAGTTACTCCGATCTTTAACGGACGGCAAATGAATCATGATCGGCTGATGCGATCACTTGGCAGTGTTTTGGCGCTGATCGGCTTGATTGTCTCGCTCGGTTCGGCGTGTTACGGCGCGACGATTACCGGGACCGTGAATGGCGCGGATGGCGCGCCGTTTCAGGGCGCGTTTGTCGAGGCGCAGAACGCGAAGACAAGGATCACGGTCATCGTTCTGTCGGACAGTCAGGGGCGCTACCGGATTCCCGATCTGGCGGCCGGGGATTACCGCGTGCAGATCAGAGCCGTGGGCTACCGCGCCGATCCTCGTTCAGGCGTGACCCTCAGCGCTGACCAAAACGCATCGTTTGATTTTGCGCTCCAAAAGGGCATGGTGCGCTGGAATGAAATTTCCCAGTACCAGGGGACGCAACTCTTTCCCGTGGGCAAAGGGAAAGAACTGCTTTTTGGCCACTGCAACATCTGCCATCAATTTCAGAGCCGCATGGCTTCCGTTCACCGGGATCTCGACGGCTGGAAAGACCGCGTTGCGTTCATGCGCGAGGCCATGCACTTTAGCGTCTTTCTAGGCCCGAATTTCAGCGATCAGGACGCCGAAGAAGTAGCCAATTATTTGAACAGCCTGTTCGGGCCTGATTCCGTGTTGCCGAAGTCTCCCGCGGAGATGCCGGCTTATCAAAAGACGGTGCGGCCCTTCAGCAGAGAGGCCATGAACATCGTGTACGTGGAGTATGACATGCCGGGCCCGAGCCGCATGCCTTTCAGTGCCGCTCCGGACAAGAATGGGTACCTGTGGATTCCCGATTTTGGCCTCGCCAACAAAATCACCCGGCTCGATCCAAAGACCGGCGATATGAAGGATTTTTCGATTCCCTTTACCGGTACGGGCGGAGTCCATTCCGCCGTGCCTGCAGCGGACGGTTCGGTTTGGATTGCCGAGCAAGGCTCAAACAGGATTGGCAAGTGGGATCCCGGCACGGAAAAAATCACCGAATATCAGGACGCATACCTACCCGGGAAAGAGGGAATCGAAGATGGCGGATCGAAGCACACTGTCCGCATCGATCCGAGCGGAAAAGTGTGGGCGAGTGGCGTTCCACTGACGCGTTTCGACCCTGAGACCGGGAAGTTTACGCGGTTCGATAGCGGGGGCGGTTACATTTACGATGTCAAGCCGGACAAAAATGGCGACGTTTGGTTTACAAACATATTCACCGGCCAAATTGGCAAAGTGGATGCCAGGACGGATAAGGTTTCTCTTTGGACCATTCCAACCCCCGACGCGTACCCTCGCAGGATGGAAATCGGCTTGGACGGCATGATTTATTCGGGCGAATTTCGCGGAGGGAAAATGGCGCGGTTCGATCCGAAGACAAAAACCTTTAAGGAATTTCTATTGCCCGGCCCCGAACCAAGTCCCTACGGCCTGGGTTTTGATGCCGACGGTTATCTTTGGTATGACTCTCACAATATGGACCTGATTGGGCGATTCGATCCAAGAACAGGGAAGGTAATCGAGTATCCCTTCCCTCATCCCGAGCCTGCTATTCGCGAGTTCTTCCGCGATGCGCAGGGGCGAATGTGGTATGGCACGTCACCAAACAACAAGGTCGGCTATTTTTATTTGGCAGGAAAGTAGCACAGACTTCAGTCTGTGGAAGTTCGTCCTTGCAGGGACTAAAACCCACAGGCTGAAGCCTGCGCCACTAAACCAACAAAGTCGTCAAATTTGATTTTGTGCGGGGAAGTGGCTTCGCAAGGTTAGTAGGCAAATAAGAAAACCACGACATGCGCCAGAAGCCCCGAGCGAATTGAATGTTCTTTGCTACTTTTGCTCGCTACCCTTGTCAGCCTCTCGGCGTATGCCCAGGATGTATCTGTCTTTTTCGAGGCGGCAATGCGTAACTGTCCCGGAATCCTGCTCGCTTCCCCACTTGACCGTCACATGCGACCCAATGCGAATGGAATTTTTCAACCGCAGGTTCATGCCGTGGTGGGACGTATCTTCGAGGGTCGCCGGCGCCACGCGGGGAGCCCCGTCTTCGTCCTCCCACAGGACATCGACCCGAGCCATCAGCGGGATTCTGAACTCGCTCCTTTTTTCGCTCACACCTGCTCTATCGGCAAAAAATTAAGAAAGCCCAATCCCTCCTTTGTGTTCTCTGTGCCCTCAGTGTTGAAATTCTTTGGATTTTGACAAGAACGCCGAAAGCAGAACTTGGGGCGATTTGTGAAGCGCCATGAGCCGGCAAACGAGTCGTTGTATACTCGCGCCTGCTTCCTAAATCGCATTGGAAGATAGACAGCACTAACATTCATTTCTTGGAAGGATGCCCGTGAGAATCGACGTCCACGCGCACTATTTTCCGCTCGATTACCTGGACCGTTTGGACCTGTACGGCGGAAGCCACGTCACCGGTTTGATCCGCAAAATGAAACTGGATTCCGAGGGTTTCAGCGGCCTGGAAGATCACTTCCGCAACATGGACCGGTCGAAAGTGGACATGCAGATTCTCTCGGTGTCCGGCCAACTCCCCTATTTCGCGAAGGAAAGCGACGCCGTCGATGCGGCGAGGCTCGGCAATGATATTTATGCGCGAATCGTCCGCAAGTATCCGAAGCGCTTCGCGGCCTTCGCCTGCACTCCTCTGCCGCACGTGCAGGCGTCGATCGCGGAAACGCGCCGCGCCCTCGATGACCTCGGCATGGTGGGCGTGACGGCCGGCACGGTGGTCCTCGGAAAAAGCATCGCCGATCCGGCGTTCGACGCATTTTTCGCGGAGCTCAATCGCCGCAAAGCCGTCCTTTTTATTCATCCCATCGGCGGCAGCCTCGGATCGGCAATGATCGAATCGACGAAGCTGGTGTGGCCGGTCGGCGCGCCCCTCGAAGACACGGTGTGCCTTTTGCAATTCATGCAGGCGAATTTTCCGTCGCGCTTTCCGGACATCAAGATTATTCTGCCGCACCTCGGCGGATTCGCTCCCTTCCTGGCGGGCCGCCTCGACCAATTGAAGGATCACTTCCTGCCGGACGCAGCCATGGCGCCAAGCGTCCAGGCAAAATATTTCTGGTATGACACGGTGAACGGCAATCCCTGGGCGCTGCGTTGCACGAAGGAAACCCTCGGCGCGGACCATCTGCTGTTCGGAACTGACTATCCCTTTTGGCGCGACGACGCATTCAAGTTGTGCGTGGACTATGTCGGCGAGGCCGGACTTCCGGCGAATGACGTCGATCGCATCCTCGGCGGAAACTGCCAAAAATTGCTAGCATTGTGAGCGTGACCCGGGAACGCCAATCTCCCGATTGGCGCGCGATCACCCGACATGCCAAGTGATGCCATTCGCGGCATTCGTAGTCCCGGCAATCAGTGGGTGAGTTGAAGCGAAGGCTGGGCGGCGACCCGCCGAATGATTTCTCCGCCGATTTGATCGAGGGGCAGTATTTTTTCGGCCAATCCAGCGCGGGCCACAAACCCGGGCATGCCCCAAACAACGCTGCTGGCCTCGTCTTGAACAATCACGGAGGAGCCCGCGGCGCAAAGGGCTTCGCACCCTTTCAAGCCATCCTGCCCCATGCCGGTCAGAATCACGCCGAGGGCATTCGCGCCGTAAACAGCGGCCACCGACCGGAAGAGCACGTCCACGGATGGCCGGCAGAAATTTTCACGCGGGCCCTGGTTCGTGCCGAGGCGCATCTGTTTTTCGTCCTGCTGCACCACCATGTGATAGTCGCCGGGCGCAATCCAAACGCATGAAGGGCCAAGCAAATCACCCGCCTGGCACTCCCGCACGGGCATGGCGCACTTGGTTGCCAGGCGCTTGGCCAGGAGCGCCGTGAAGATCGCGGGCATGTGCTGCGCGATCACTACAGGCAGCGGAAAATTCGCCGGGAAAGCAGGCAAAAGCCTGGCAAGCGCATCTGGGCCGCCCGTCGAAACTCCGATGGTGACAATTTTGGGATGCGAGATACGCAACGGCGCAGCATGAAACCGAATTTCAGTCCGCGGCGCTGGGGCAAGGGGCCGCGACACGCCGGCTCCCGGATCTTTGGCGCGCGCGGGAAAGTGACACAGCGCTTTGATCTTGGGAACCAGGTCGCGGTTTATCGCTTCTGTTGTGGCGGCCATGTTCTGATTGCTTGGTTTGGCGACGTAGTCCGAGGCGCCGAGCGCGAGAGCATCGAGGGTAGCTTCCGCCCCGCTTTCCGTGAGCGTGCTGAACATGATGATCGGCGTATGTGGAAGAATCTTGCGAATCCCCGAGATGGTTTCCAGGCCATTCATCTCGGGCATCTCGATATCTAACAATATAATGTCTGGACGAAACGTCTGGAGTTTGGCCAGCGCCAATCGGCCATTGCTGGCCCATCCGGCGATCGCAAGGTCGGGATCACTCGAGAGTACGTTGGTGAGTACCTTCCTCACGACCAGGGAATCATCAACGATCATGATTTGAATTTGCGGCATTGATGGAAGATCCGGCTCGAATTAGCCTTTAAGAATACCGTTCGCGGAATCAACTGGCCTTCGTTTCTGTGGGGCAGGCAAAGTCGCGCCGTCCTTCGCGCTGCCATGCCTCGGAGATCCAAGATTCAGAAATCAAGCACACCACCGCAGCCGGACGTCAGAATCGGCTTAATCATTTTTATGCCGCGCGCTGCTTGCTGTGGCCGTTCGCATCGCCGCTGACTTTGAACTGCTCGACGAGTCCACGCAGTTGTGTAGACATCTGCGCCAGACTTTGCGCCGCCTTCATGGATTCGTGCGCGCTCGAAGACGTGCCTTGCGCCGCCTGGGAGACTCCCGCGATGTTCTGCGTGATTTCGGTCGAGCCTTTGGCGGCTTCGGTGACGTTGCGTGACATTTCGTTGGTCGTCGCGCTTTGCTCTTCGACCGCTGTTGCAATGGTGCTGGAAATGTCGCTGATCTGGTTGATGACGGCGCCGATGGTGGCGATGGCGTCGACCGCACCTTTGGTGTCGGTTTGAATCGCCGCGATTTTCTGGCTGATGTCCTCGGTGGCTTTGGCGGTCTGCTTGGCCAGCTCCTTAACTTCATTGGCGACGACAGCGAATCCCTTGCCCGCTTCACCGGCGCGCGCGGCTTCGATGGTGGCGTTCAAGGCGAGCAGGTTGGTTTGCTGGGCGATGGAAGTGATGACCTTGATGACCTGGCCGATTTCGGCGCTGGACACGCCTAGCTTGGAGATGGTCGCGTTGGTGGATTCCGCGGTTTTGACCGCGTTTCCGGCGACGCGAGCGGATTCGGTGGCGTTCTTTGCGATGTCTGCAATGGTGGAAGACATTTCCTCGGCGCCGGTAGCGACGGTTTGCAGGTTGCGATTGACCTGGTCGGTGGCGGTGGAAACGACATTGGCTTGGGCGGTGGTTTCCTCGGAGTTGGAAGTAATCTGCTGGCTGACGGCGGAGAATTCCTCGCTGGCGTTCGCTACCTGCTGCGCGTTTTCCGCCACGGCAACAATCATCTTCACGAGGTTGCCTTGCATCTTGTTCATGGCCTTGGCCAGGTCGCCGAGTTCATCGTTGCTGTCTATTTTGACTTCTTCGCTTGTTAGGTCGCCTGAGGCGATGGCTTCGGCCTTGCTGAGGACGGCGGAAGTACCTGCAGAAATGCTTCGGCCCATGTATGTAGCCACCACGAGGCCAATTCCAAGCCCCAACAGGGCACAAATCAACATTGTCCAGCTCATGGAAGTGTTTGCTGAAGCCAGTTGTTCATTGGTCTGCGCAGAAAGTGATGTAAACGAATCAGCCATGGCTTGCAGGACATCCTTAAGGGGATCGTTCACACTGGTGGCCTTGTCTGCATAATCGTTTCCGCCTTTAACCACGGATTCAGAGCTTGTTCCGATCGCCAGATCCATGGAGGCCTCCTGTGCTTCGCGAAGCTTTGGAAGCACTTCCTTGGCTTTCGCCCACCGGTCGCGATTCTCTTGCAGAGACCACTTTGGCGCCAATTCGTCGAGCTCGGCGACGTCCTTCTTGCAATCGTCCCAAGCTGAATTAAAGGCCTTTCGCGCTAGATCTCTTCTCGCCTGCTCCGTACCCGCAAGCACAGCCTGGCGTCCCTTGCTCTGCGTTTGATTCAAGTCCCTCTGCAATGCTGTGAGCGCTCTAGTTGTGGACGCCCTTGTCGCTACCATCACTCCGATTTCTCGAATGTCCCGCGATTTAACATAAGTAAGTACGGAGCTGATTAACATGAGCGCAAGCACGGTCGCAAATCCGAGTCCGAGTTTCTTTCCAATCGTGAATTTCATTTTTCATTCTCCTCATGACTACCAAATTTCAAAATCCGACCGAAAAAATAGAGATGCCTCACTGCCGATCAAGAACCGTTGTATGCGTTGGCACCACAGCTCAAGCGATGGGATCGCAATTCCAATGCCTGATGCCCCTCTCCCTCGAAAACTTGTACGGGTAGAGAATCTAAAAATCGTCCAGAGGGTCGCGTATTAGTGCAGTGTCGAAACCTCTTCTTACGCTACCGCTCGGCGCCGGACGCCACACTCTCCGCCGTTTCACACGCCCTTTCCGTGTTCAAGACGTGCATCAAATTCTTGTCGAGTTTGTGAACGCCGAGGATCACTTCGCGTACCTTTTCTTGCAGCGTTTCCGGAGGGCGCTCGAAAGACTCATCGGTGACTTCCACGACGTCGCCAATTTCGTCGACCAGCAGGCTTACCGCCCCGTCCGCGCTGCGGATCACGACGTTCATCGGGGTAGTGCCATCCGGCCGGTCCGTCAGATCGAGGCGCCTTCGCAAGTCAACGCCTGTCACAATTTGCCCGCGAAGATTCATGAGCCCGCTGACCACCCGGGGGGCCAGGGGAATCTGCGTAATTTCCAAATAGCGGATGACTTCCTGAACTTTTTCAAGCTCCACCCCAAACAAGAGCTTATCCAGATAAAACGTGCAGAACTGATGGGTTTGCGCCATGGATTACTTAATGACCTCCGCATGTTCCGTGGATAGGGTGCGATTGGCCTCGGCAATTTTCTGCAGGGCTGGAACATCAATGAGCTCCGTGACCCGGTCATTGATCACCACCGCGCAGAGAATACCCTCGCGCGTGGCCGGGGATTTCACCTCGGCGCGGTCCTCCACGATGTCCAGGATTCGGTCCACAACGATTCCGAGTGTTCGCCCTTCGTCATTGCACACCAGCACTTGCAGGGGGTCGGGCTCCACGGTCTTCCTGTGATGGCGTACTCGTTCTCTCCTTTCCTCCAAAACAACATCGAGACGCAGGAGCGGGAGAATCTTCCCGCGGTACTGAACCACCCATTCGCCGCCGGATTTTTCCACCTCCGCGGCGCGGAATTCCTCCAGGCGCGCCACCGTGCTGAGGGGCAAAGCCATGCGGCTGTCGTCCGGGCCCGCAAAGAGCAGGAAGGTTTGTTTTTCGGCTTGCTTCTGGGCCTGGGCCGCAAGCGCCTCGGCGTTCTCTTCCGCGAGTGCCTTGTCGCTCGCTTCCGAAAAAATGCTTGCGTTTTGCGCCAGGCCCACCACATCGAGGATCAGGGCCACTTTGCCGTCGCCCATGATCGTGGCGCCCGCAAAAATTTTGAGCCCCCTCAACTGTTTGCTCAGCGGTTTGACGACAATTTCTTCCGAGTCATTGATCTCATTTACGACCAGTCCAAACGGATGATCATTCGCTTGAAGGACGACGATATTCGTAGCGTCGTCCTGGCCGGCCTGGTCGCTGGCCTGTTTGGCGAGCTTGAGTTCTCCACTGAGATACACCAACGGAAGCAATCGCCCACGCATGCGATACACCGGAACGCCGCGAACGGATTCGATCTCGGTTCGCACCCGGTCCGCATCCAGGCGAACCAATTCCTGAATGTTGACCTGCGGAATGGCGAACCGGTTTCCGTTGCTCTGAATGATCACGGCGCGGACGATCGCCAGCGTCAAGGGAATCTTGATCCTTATAGTCGTGCCCTTTCCCAGGTAACTCTGAAGGTCCACGCTGCCGTTGACGCGGTCAATGTTGGTCTTGACCACGTCCATTCCCACACCGCGGCCGGAAAGGTTGGTCACCTTTTCCGCGGTGGAAAATCCCGGCAGGAAGACGAGATTGAGGATTTCGCCCTCGCTCATGCGCCCCGCCTGTTGGGCGGTAATCACTCCGCGCTCGATGGCCTTGTTCTTTACACGGGTCGTGTCAATCCCGGCTCCATCGTCGGAGATCTCAACCAGCACCTGGCCGCCTTCATGACAGGCGCGCAGCTTTAGGTGCCCCTCGGGACGCTTTCCGCGAGCCACACGCTGGTCCGGCAATTCAATCCCGTGATCCACCGAATTCCGGACGATATGAGTGAGCGGATCCTTGATCGCCTCGAGAAGACTCCGATCGAGTTCGGTTTCCTTTCCCTCCATCTCGATCAGCACTTGCTTGCCTTGGGCCGTGGCCACATCGCGGACCACGCGCGGGAACTTGTCAAAGACATTGCTGATGGGCTGCATGCGCGTTCTCATCACTTCTTCTTGCAATTCGCTCGTCAGGAGATTGAGTTGTTGCGTCGGACCGACCAGGTTGGCATCGGACAAGCGCGCCGAAAATTGCGTGATTTGATTTCGCGTCAGCACCAGCTCCCCGACGAGATTCATCAGCCGGTTCAGCAGGTGGACGTCGACGCGAATCGTTTCCGCCACGGCGTTCTTGGACCGCGATTCGTCCTGTGTGTGCTGCGCCGTTTGAGATTCTTCGGGCGCCGCGGACGAAGGACCCGGCGGCGCGGGAAGGGAGGGATGCGGCTGATCCGTCTGATTCGGCACCGCCGCAGCGGGAACAGAGTTTGCAGCGCCCTCCTTCGGGCTTCCGCTTTGCCGGTTCTTTCCGGACTCTTTTGACGTTTGTTCTTGGGCCGATTTGGCGGGCGTATCGTGCGATTGCTGCTGCAGCCGATTTAACGATTCGATGAGGTCCGGGTAGGTTTCGGTTCCGTCCTGCTCGGTGGTTTGTATTTCTCCCAGCATGGTGCGAATCGCGTCCACCATCGCCAGCAGCCCGCTGGTAAATTCCGGCGTCAGCGAAAGTTTTCCGTCACGCAGGCGGGAGAGCAGGCTTTCTCCCACATGAGCGACCTTCTCGAGTTTGCTGAATCCCAGAAAACCGCAGCTTCCCTTGATCGTGTGAATGGTTCGGAAGATGCTGGACAGAAGTTCTTGAGAAGACGGGTCGGTTTCCAGTTTCACCAATTCACTGTCGAGACGGTCCAGATTCTCAATACTTTCGACCAGGAATTCCTTGATCAGGTCGTCCATTGCACCACCTTATTTACGGTCATCATTCTCGAGCGATCAGATGGAACGGCATGGGTTATCGAGACTTCCCGCAGCGAGAAATCAAGATTTCTTCAGGAAGCGCGCAAACTGACACCAACACTCTCACTGCACATGCAGTTCATCGTCCAATTAGCGGAATCGCTTTAGGCGAAGTGTCAACGCGAATCAGGTCGAATTGCGAGGCACCCCGTTTCCAACGCCGGGAATTCCCAACATCGTCTGCGATATGGAGTTAGGCGGGCCTTGAAAAAACGAGTGGGAATCGTTCGGCGAATCTGCCCTCTAATGCGCGCTTGCAGTGCGGTATGGAACGGGTGGGCGATGCTGCTGTTCTAGGGCGGAGCGATTTACTTGGTTAGAGAAGTCTAACAAATAGGGATGTGCGGATCGCTGGTCACCACATGCGGAAATCATTTCGCTTTGGATCGTTCTTGGAAAACTTCCCGGGCGGCTTGTATTCCGTTGATGGCCGCCGGAAAGCCAGCGTACAACGCCATCTGCATGATCACTTCCACCACTTCCTGTTCGGAACATCCCACGTTCAGCGCGCCGTGAATGTGCGCGCGCAGTTGTGGCGCCGCCGTACCCATTGCCGTCAGCACGGCGAGGGTCGCAATCTCGCGGGATTGCAGGCTCAGCCCGGGGCGGCAATGAATATCTCCGAACGCGAATTCCATGACGTACGTCCCCAGGTCCGGAGCGATTCCTTCGAGCGACGCCAGAAATGCCTTGGTGTGTTCTCCATACATTTCCACGAATTTCGCCAAACCGCGTTCGTATCGCTCCGAATGGCTCATCTCTGTCTTCTCCTCGATCGCATCCGGCGATCGCTCGCGCGCCGCGATGGATGGCACTTTCGCAAATTAGTTTCAGCCGGAACGAAAGAGAAGTCAAAACCCCGACCCTTTAAAACCGAAAGGGTCGGCCACCCGGAAAGGCAGAACCTGTTCCTCGGCGACAACATATTGGAGTGGTATCATCCAATTGTGGTAACGCATCACCAGAAGAGCGCGATAGGGTGTGCCACCCGCCCCCAATGAGAAAAACTCGAGCAAAAGGTCTGGACTATCTTCTGGGTGTTGCCACGGCGTTCCTTGCTCTTGCCCTAGCTCTCCCGGCCCAGACGCCGAGGGTAATTGGAGGAGATCCAAGGGACGTTGTCGAGAGTTATTGGAACATGGGAGTGAGAGGCGAACTATTAACGCGCGACGGATGGGAAAGAGCCTCCGGCAACTTCGAAGGTCCGGCCCCTTTCCCGCAGGACGCCTCATTCGATGTATTCTCCGACTACTACGGGTTTAATCTGCCTCATATCACAAGTGACGCTGCAACGGTCGAAGTGGAATTTACGAACGTCGGCCACGTAGATGCGGCGCTCCGGTACACACCTCCGCGCCAGGTCCCGAGGGGGGTCCTTAAGACCGCATTCCTTTTTCGCCTAGCGGTCACTCCAGTCTACATTCTAATGTACGGACCGGATGGTAAGACCGTCGTAGAAAAAAGACCAACTGGCAACTCGGCCTGGAGGATTGTAGAACCTGGGCTCAAGCGCTGGGCCACGGTTAATACGGCTATTCGCCGCGTTCTCGAGATGCGCAGTAAGACCGAAGACGCCGCCACCAGAAAGAACGCCGACGAAACGTTGGCCAAACTGTTGACTCTGCACTAGTCTGGCTTTCTGTTCCTACGACCAGCCTGGATCTCTTACTGAAAAAATGGAAAAACAAATGGGAATACTGGGGGAACCTCCGGCTTCCTACTCTCCCGCGGGAGGAGTGAGGTCTTCGCGGGCAACGGCGTAGAGGGCCAGTTCGACTCTGCTGGAAACGCCAAGCTTGTCGTAAATCGCGCTCAGATAGTTGCGGATGGTGTGTTCGGTGAGGGCCAGCTTGTGGCTAATGTCCCGCGTGCTCAAACCGTCAGCCAGCAGATGGACTACTTCCGCTTCGCGCGCCGTTAGCCGCGTCATCCCGCCTCCCGGCTTGATGTGGCGGAGCGGCTTGAGCTCGGTGAGAAACTCCAGGATGAAGGCCAGATTTCGCGTGTCGGCCCAAATCTGCCCTTCGTGCACGGTGCGAATGCATTTCGAAAGCAATTTGATCGATTCCAGCCTGGAAAAAACGCCCCTGGCCCCGCCTCGAAACGCATCCACGACCAGCTCCCGATCCGAGTCAGGGATCAGCATAATTGCCGTTGTCTTCGGAGACATCAGTTGCAAGTACTGTAGGACCTGGTAACCCTTCAGCTGGCCATCTCCCAGATGAGCGCTGATGAGCGCGATATCCGGCTGGCTTTTTTCCAGTTCGCGAATGGTTTCGGCGGAACTGTTGGATACGGCGACCACGGCGATGTCGTGGCGCCCGCGCGTGAGCCCATCCGCGATCAAGTGTGCGCTCATGCGGTCGGCGTCCGCGATGAGGACACTGATGCTTCCACTGAGAGGTTGCGAAAACTGCCCCATTCTGGCGCCTCGCTGGGAGAGGTCTGAGACGGGCAGAGTATGCGAAAGTGGGACTCAAAGCAAGCACTATTGTCATTATTCGTGACAACTGGAATCGTGGCTTCGGGTGCTGCATGCAGAGGCGTTGCTTGAGGGGCGATTCCGCCGAGAGAGTGAAGCTTCTACCCGTGGTAGCGCTGTCAGTGTCATGTGTCACGTATAGTGACAAACAAGATGTCACGCAAGGAATGACGGGACGCCTTGCCCATTGTGCGCTCGCCTCAGAGTGTCTATTGTGCGCCCCACGTTCGCAACCGAGCACCAAGCACACCCAGGAATGCCGTGGCTCCGCCGCGATGAGAGATTGCCGATGGAAATGAGAAAAGAGATGAGAAAGGAAATGAGATATCGACTGGACGCCCCGGCGGTATTTTCCTGGGAAGGCGCGCGTCACAGGCGCTTTCAAGGGGAGGGTATCACGCGCGACATCAGCGTGCAGGGCGCGTTCATCCTGACCGCGACCATGCCCCCCGGATTGCCCGGTTCAGGTGGACCTGCTCCTTCCTTCTCTAACGGATGTGAAGGGCATGATGAGTATCACGGGTAAAGCCCGGGTGATTCGCTTGGAGCACCCTTCCTCGGACACCTGGATCCGCGGTTTTGCGGTGGTGACCGATGACCTGCACCAATGGGGCTTGATGACCATGCAGGGCGATGCTGAAGTCGAGTTCGTGGCAGCAACAAGGGCGCACTGAACCCGAGCCCGAATCGGTGCACCACTGCCGCGGAGCATTCGGTGTTACTTGGGCCAAGCACTTCTGTAAGTCAGAGGGCAGAGCTACGCGCATATGAGAGAAGCGCAGACTGAAATCCAAAACGAAACCGGCGCGCAAAATTGGTATGCCCTTTTTACGCGCCATCAGCATGAGAAATCTGTGGCGTTCGGCCTTCGGAGCAAGAATCTCGAGGTCTACCTTCCGCTCTACCGTTCGGTCCGCCGCTGGCAGGACCGGGCCAAGCAGATCTGGCTGCCGCTGTTCCCGTCCTACGTATTTATCCGAGAGGGCATGGACCGGCAGTTGCAAATCGTCACTACGCCTGGAGTCCTCCATATCGTGGGTTGGGCCGGGCGCCCGGCGATCGTCCCGCAGGCCCAGCTTGATGCCGTCAGGCAGATCGTTGAGAGTTCCCTCCGCGTCGAAACTCATCCGTACTTGCAATGCGGAGACCGCGTAAGGGTCAAAACCGGGCCCTTGATGGGGCTGGAAGGGATTTTGACTCGCACCAAGGGGATGGCCCGGCTGGTGGTTTCTATGGAAATGCTGGGCCGTTCCGCGGCGGTGGAAATCGATGATTCGATTGTGGAGAGAATCGGGCCAATCCCCGCCGGAAGGATATCCAATCGGATTTCCGCCACCGCCTGAGAAACATTCGTCGGAAATAGAGGACTTGCGAGTCAAATGGCATTCTCGAGATCGCGCACCGCAAAGCTATCGGTAATGGGACGAATTGTCGTGGGTTGTGTAAAGCAAACAATTCCGTGGCTCGTATTTTTGCTTATGGCTGCTTCCGCGCCCGGGCAACATCTCGCCGATAACGGCAACCAGCCGCCGTCTCAAGTGAGGCCTTCCGTGGAGATCAATCAGGGCCCGCAACAGGCGCGAGAGGATCTGCCGGTGGCAGAAACGGAATCCCGCACCAGCGATTCCCGCATCGGCCCCGACGATTTACTGAACATCGCAATCTTTGAGGCGCCTGAAATGAACTGCACAGTGAGAGTTTCGGCCAGAGGCGAGATTTCTCTCCAGTTGCTGGGCGTCATACATGCCGCCGGTTTGACTCCGGGAGAGCTCGAAGCCGTTTTGCGCGGGCAGCTGCGCCGGACTTACATGAAAGATCCGCACGTCAGCGTCTTCATCCAAGAATTACAAAGCCATCCCGTCTCCGTTGTGGGCGCGGTGAAAATGCCGGGGGTTTTGCAAATTCGCGGAGTGAAGACGGTGATCGAGGTTCTGTCCATGGCTGGCGGCCTCGCGGACGATGCGGGCGATTCGGTTCTCATTGTGCGCGGCGCCGGGTACACCGAACCAACCCCTTCCAACGGCACAGTCCCCACTGCTCGCGCGGGGTTCGCCCCAGTCTCCGTCCCTCGCGGGGTGCTTGCAAAAAACGAAGGCTCACAATCCACGGCGCCGGAAAAAGGCAGCGAAGTGGAGCAAATCAGTCTCAAAAAGTTGCTGGAGTCCTCTAATTCCGCCCTGAATGTAGCGGTGCGTCCCGGGGACATCATAAAAGTGCCGCGCGCTGGAATCGTGTACGTGGTGGGAGAAGTCAAGAAATCGGGCGGTTTCGTTTCGCAAAACAACGAAAGCATATCCGTGTTGCAGGCGCTGGCGCTTGCCGAGGGCCCCACACACACCTCGGCTATCAGCCGGGCGCGGCTGATCCGCACCGATCCGGCGACGGGCAAGCGAACCGAATATCCGATGAACCTCGGCAGGATTCTTTCCGGCAAATCGCCCGACACACTCTTGCAGGCAAAAGACATCGTTTTTGTTCCAAACAGCGCGGCGAAAAATGTTTTTTACCGGGGATCGGAAGCCGCGCTACAGACCGCCGCAGGCGTCGCAATTTACAGGTGGTGAGGGAATGGCTCCGGACGACAACGATCAGCACAAGATGGAAGTCTTCACCCCGCGCGACGTCTACATGGACTCCCGCCGGGCGATGCAGGGTCCAATCCGCCCAGTAAAGGTGGAAAAGCCGCCCGATCTATTGGCCTGGTACAGAGTGATCCGAAAGCGCCGCTGGACGATACTGACCGCTTTTTCGGTGCTGTTTTTCGTCGTGCTGGCCGGATCCATCAAAGAAAAACCCGTCTACCAGGCCAAAGCCCTGATCGAGATCGACAGAGAGAACCCCAGCATTGTCAATCCGCAAGAGATGTTTCAGCTCGATGAAGTCTCCGACGCCTACCTGGAAACCCAATACAAGGTCCTCGCCAGCGATGATTTGGCGAAGCGCGTCATCCGGGAACTGAGTCTGGACCAGAAGTCCGAGTTTCTTCCCTCCGCTCGCGTCTGGCCGTGGAAAATGAGCGCATCTCCGCAAATCCCATCTCCCCCCAACGACAACGCGGTTGCACCCGACCTGTCGGTTCAGGAACATGTTCTCACCCATTTCCGGGACTGCTTAGACATCAGGCCGATCCGGCGCAGCCGCGCTGTCGAACTTCGATTTGCTTCGCAAGATCCCGACTTGGCGGCGCGGGCCGTGAATGCAATCGCTGAAAATTACATTCAGAAAAATCTGGAAGCGCGGTGGGATGCCACGCAAAAAGCTTCCGAGTGGCTCTCGACGCAACTGAAAGACCTGAAAGTGAAACTGGAAAAATCGGAAGACGATATGCAGAAATACGCCGCCGACAACGGACTCCTCTACCTTGAGACCGACAAGGGACCTGGAGAGAGCATCGTCAACCAGAGCGTACGCGAAGTGCAGGAAGAACTAACCAGGGCCCAGGCGGACCGCATGGAGAAGGAGTCGATCTTCCGGCTGGTGCAATCCGGCGACTACGGTTCGCTCCCCGGCGTGTTTGAAAGCAAATTGTTGCAAGACCTGACCGTCCGGCTCGCGGATCTTGAAAGGCAGCACGCACAGCTCGCGGCCACGTTCACGGAGAACTACCCCAAGGTGAAAGAAACGCAGAGTCAGATCGCGGAAATTCAGAGTTCCCTGGAGAGGGAGCGCTGGCGCGCGGCGCAGAAAATCAGCAACGATTACTTCGCCGCGCTCCGGCGCGAAAAATTAGTACGCCAAGCATTTGCAGAAAAACAGGTGGAGGCCAACCAGATAGCTGAAAAATCCGTCCAGTACGGAATCCTGAGCCGCGAAGTGGACACCAACAAAGGCTTGTACGACGGATTGCTCGAACGGCTGAAAGAGGCCGGCGTTTCGGCGGGCCTGAACGCCAGCAACATACGGATCGTGGATCCTGGTACGGCCCCTTACAAACCGATCGCCCCAAATTATCCCCTCAATTTGGGGCTGGCGGCGTTCCTCGGATTGGGGCTGGGGGTCTCTGTCGCGTTTCTGAAAGAACATTTGGACCAGACGATTCGGTATAGCGAGGACGTATTCCACTTTTTGGGTGTTCCGGTACTCGGGTCTATCCCCACAATGGGTGCCCTCAATGGCAAAAAACGCAAAAGCGTCGCTTCCGGAGATCGCAGACTCATCCTCGGTTTGGGCGAATCAGGGACCGCGGCAGAGAGCGTGGAGATCGAAAGCAGTTCCAGGAATGGCTTTGGGATTCACAAAGGGACGGCCTTTTCGGAGGCCTTTCGCGAATTGCGAACTTCGGTGATTCTCTCCGCTTCCGGGCGTTTTGCGAATTCTATTTTGGTGACCAGCGCGCAGCCCGGCGAGGGAAAAACCACGGTCGCCGTCAACCTGGCATTTTCCCTGGCGCAACTCGGGCAGCCGGTTCTCCTGGTCGATGCGGATATGCGCCGCCCAAGCATCCAGAAATATTTTCCGCAAAGGGGCTCGCGATTGAGCAGTTATCTGGGGGGCCAGGGAGCATGGCAGCAAATGGTGTACCCCACTTCGGTAAGCCGCTTGTACGTTTTGCATTGCGGGCCTGTCCCGGAAAATCCCTCCGAACTCCTTTCCTCGGACCGCATGCGGGCGTTAATCAAGGAATCTATGGCGACGTACCGCTTCGTGATCCTGGATTCGCCGCCTCTTCTCAATCGGGCAGATAGTCGCATTCTGGGTAGCATGGTCGGCGCAACGATCCTGGTCGTGAAGGGCGGAGAGACGCCGCGCCAGGTCGTTCAATATGCGGAGTCGCAGGCGCGCTCGGTTGGAACGAATCTCATCGGTGTAGTTCTCAATAACCTTGACACCTCGTTGAACGATTACCCGTATTACGCCTGCGCCCGAGCGAATGAAGAAGTGGGCGCGGCCTAGTCCTGCCAAGCGCGAGTGATATTTTCCAAGGCCAACTTCGGGACGTTCTCCACGAGCTTTGCTATCCAGGCCTGCGGCGCAGCCACCGGCATATTGACGGCACGCCTGCTAGGGCCTGTGGCCAGGGGCGAACTTGCCACCGTCATCTTGTGGCCCGCGATTTTGAGCAACCTGGGGCTGATGGGCTGCAACTGGGTTCTGGCACGGGAAGTGGCAAAGGACCCTGAACGAGAGAGCAATTGGGCTGCCGTCGGAGTGGCAGTCGGGCTGGCTACTGCGTTCGTGTATCTCCTGGCGGGCTATTTCCTGATTCCTTTTCTGCTGCCGCCGGACCGAAGTTATCTGTTGCCGCTCGCGCGCCTCTGCCTTTTGCTTATTCCGCTCGACATTTTCAACCAAGTCCTGCTGGCCGTGGAGCATGGCCGTATGCGCTGGCAGCGATACAATCTGCTGCGGCTCTCCTTTTTTCTCTTTTATCTCAGCCTCATCGGTTTCATCGCAGTCACTCGCAGGAATCAGGTGCGTTGGTTCGTCTCCGCATTTCTCGCGAGCCATTTGCTGGCATTGCTTTTACGCCTGTGGGTCCACCGGAAATCCTTGGCTTCCGGTAATGTGCGATCCAAAGAGTGCCTGCAATTATTGCGCGCGGGCGTTCCGTATTTCGGAGCCACCGTTAGCAATCTCCTTTCGCTTCAACTCGACACGATCCTGGTTGTGAGCCTGCTCAACACGGAAGCCGCAGGGCTCTATGCTGTTGCCTCGGCTTTTGCCAGCGGACAGTCCTCCATTGGCGAGGCCCTGGGGATCACTTCGTTCGGTGTTCTTTCGAATGAAAGAAATTCCGGAAGCCAGGAAAAGATCATTACGGAAACGTTTCGCCAATCCGCTTTGCTTTCGTGCGCGGTGGGGCTGGTCCTTTCGTGCCTGATTCCCTTCCTCGTTGTGCCGCTTTTCGGATTCGCATTCGCGGGCGCGATTCGGCCGGCCGTGGTTTTGGCCCTGGCGGCATCCTTGGCGGGGTCCGCAAACATTCTGAATCAAGGACTGCGCGGCGCGGGACGCCCTCACGCGGGCCTGGTGAGCCAGTTGCTCGGAGCCGGCGTCCTGGCGCTCGCGGCTCTGTTTTTCTTGCGGCGCTTCGGGCTCATGGGAATGGCACTCGCCGTCATGGCCGGCGCCGGCGCGCAATTGCTCATGATGGTGGCCGCCGCGGCGAATTGGCTGAAGATTTCGCCAGTCGAATTTTGGCCTTTTGGTTCGGGAAATATCAGGCAGTTTTTCCTGCAGGTGGCGAGCCTGCGGTTGCGTTATTTAAGATCCCCCGCGTGATCGCTTTTCATAATTAAAGATGATTCGGACGCTCGGATACGTCACTCCGGTTCGCGCATACTCCAGCGCCGCGGAAATTTACATGCAGGCGGCCTCCGGGAGGGTCGCCGAAGCGCTTGCCAGGCATTATGAAAAAGTCTGTGTTTGCGCCAGAGTTGTGCGTGAAGCTCCACTGGCGCCTTTCGATTTTCCATTGGATGTGCCGAATCTTGAGCTCGTGCCGCAGCCATTTTGGGGCACAACGGCTGGATCGCTATTCCATTTTTTCGGAATCACTCGCGCTTACGTCAGAACCTGCCGGCAAGCGGACGCGCTGTTCGTCCGCGGAATGTGCCCTTTTACAGCAATGCTCTATTTGTGCGCCTTCGTATTTCGCAAACCAATTTGCCATTGGATCGTCGGTGATCCCCTCACGTTGTTAAGAACCAGCGGCAGGAAAGGGCCCGTTCTGGATAGATTCGCATTTCTCTATGCGCTCCAGGATCGGTTGTGTACGCGAGTCGGACGCTGGCTCACCAACGGAGCGCTGATATGCAACGGCCGAGAACTGGCACGCGCTTACGCATCCCCCAGAACGATCGAGATCGTTTCAAGCACCATCGAGGAGACCGATTTTTTTGCCCGCACCGACACATGCCAGGGCTCAAGTGTACGGATCCTTTTCGTCGGATTTATTCGGCCTGAGAAGGGAATCGAGTACCTGCTAGAAGCAGTCTCCTTGCTTAAGGCGAACGTGCCTTGGGAGCTGGAAATTGTTGGGCCGCGTGATTTCCTGGAATACAGCGAGAAACTGGAAGCCATCGCCGCCGTGCGTGGCATTCGCGAGCGCATCCGGTGGCAAGGCTATGTCCCGAACGGCAAGCCGTTGTTTGAACGGATGCGCGCCTCCGATATTTTCGTGCTTCCCACGCTTTCCGAGGGGACGCCGCATGTGCTGGTGGAGGCGCGAGCAAACGGCTTGCCGTGTATTTCAACAACTGCCGGAGGCGTGCCGTCCACCGTCACGGATGGATACGACGCCCTGCTCGTCCCTCCTAAAAATGCGCAAGCCTTGGCACGAGCAATAGAACGCGTGGCTGGGGATGGCGAATTGCGCCGGACGCTGATTCGGAACGGCTTGGCGGCGGCTCGCAAGCAAACGCTGGCTCGATTCATTGGCGCGGTGCTTAAAGAACTGAATTCAAATGTAGCTGCGGGGAGTGCGGCGGTTCCGCAGGAGTAGGAGCAGGAATATGAGAGTGCTTCAATATCTATGGTTCCACTTCATCATGGTGGCCACAAACTGGATGCCCGACCTGCGGCCTGTCTTAAAGATGCGTGGATTATTGTTGCGGCCCTCGTTCAAAAGTTGTGACGTGAACCTTCAAATTGCGAGACATGTGACAATTAATTTCACGAATCGCCTGGAAATTGGCTGCGATGTTTTTATCGGGACGGGCTGCTGGCTGCACGCCGGGGGAGGAATCATCCTGGAGGATGAGGTACAACTCGGGCCGTACGCCGTGCTGGTCACCGGAGACCATACCCTACTCGAAGGATCCTACCGCTTTGGTGCAACGCGTCTAGGGCCAATTCAAATTTGCCAAGGGGCTTGGGTCGCGGCCCACGCGACGGTCACAAAGGGCGTCGTCCTCGGACGCGGCGCGCTCGCCGCGGCCAATTCGGTGGTCACGCATGACGTTCCGCCGTTTACGATTGCGGGCGGGGTCCCGGCTCGCGCCATTCAAAAGAAAACACGAATCGAAGTTGTCCGTTGAGCGCGGGCGGCTGATGGAACCGCGCGAAAACCAACCACCATGTACCCGACACCCGTCCTTTGGCTGGAAATCGGAATAGCAATTTTGCTAGGGCTCGTTTTTCTCTGGACGAAGGCTGAGTACACACTGTTTCTTTATGCCTTCGCTCTCGGATTTCCGGACATTGCCTGCCCCCTCGGGACCACCATCAACATTCGCATGGATGACGTCTTGCTCCTGCTCTTCCTGGCGAGAACGATTCTGTTGGCGCCGTCTCCGCTCTCCAAAGGACAGAAAAACATTCTGTTGTGGCAAGCGCTCTTCCTCGTGGCCTGCCTCTTGTCGATCACCGTGGAGACTGCGCAGGGCGCGCCTCCCGAAGGCTATGCCTCGGTCAAAATGGCCGGATGCGCCGTCATCCTTTTCGTTCTTCCCCGGCTCATACAATCGCAGAAAAGACTCCAATTTTTCCTCGTCGGCCTGATGTGCGCGGGGGTCGCGCTGGCGGTTCAAGTCTTCCTGCACCTGGGAACTAATTCGTCCAATGATTTTGCGAACTTTCAGCAAATGAAGGACGCCGCCACGTTCACGACGTGGAACCCGAATACGATCGGCCAGGCCGCGGTCTTGCTAGTTTTCGCCAGTGGCTTGGGCAGAATCCAGTTTTCAAAAACAATGGCAGGCAGAATCCTCTGGCCCTGCCTGGCAATGGGATTTGCGCTCGTGCCCGCGTTGGTGTTTGTTCGCGGGACAACCGTAAGTATCGCTGCGGGATTCATTTTGTTTCTTTGCATGACGCGCCGCTGGAAGTGGGCGTTCCTGTTCGCTGCGGTGTGCTTGTCCGTCCTCTTTATTCTCCATTCGTTGGATCGTCCACTGTTGGAGGACGCCACTGCCGTGAACGTGACCACGGGCGAAGGGTTCAGCCACCGATTTGAACGCTGGGACATGGCCATTCAAGCCATTCAGGCAGCACCCTTCCTGGGCCAGGGATTCGGGCAGGAATTGACCTATTTGAGTCTTATTGGTAGTGAAGGCCGCGCGCACGATGCCTATCTGACGGTCTGGATTGAATTGGGATTGGGCGGCCTTTTTCTCTTCCTGACGGCAGTTTTTCAATTTCTTCGTGCCGGTTGGTCCCTGTTCTCCAATCCGCAGTTTCATCTGCAAGGAGCATTGATCGTGGTGCTGCTCGTTACCTTGGGTCTCGACAGTTTCGGTCTATCCACCTTGTATTGGGAAAAGTTGCCGACGATCGCCCTGTCGTTGGCTCTAGTTGTCATTGGCTTGTGCGAGAGGAATGATCTGGAGGCCGTCGCAGCAGAGGTCCGCCCGCTGGCGTACCAGTCGTTGGCGCAACATTCATAATCGCTGTTATTGCGGTCCCGCCAAATTTCACTTTTACCTCGCATCCTCTGAAGGAAAGGAAAATTCTCGTGCGACAAAGCCAAGCGGTTGCTGTCTCGGTGATAGTCCCATGCCGCAATGAAATCCGCCATATTCGCGCGTTTCTCTATTCCGTTTTTCAGCAGGAACTCGGCCACATCGAAATGGAAGTCATTGTCGCCGATGGCATGAGCGACGATGGCACCCGGCAGGTCCTCGACGATTTTATGGGGAGATTTTCGGCCCTCAGGGCACTCGATAATCCGGAACAGATCGTTTCCACGGGCCTGAATCGGGCCATCCGCGAGGCCAGGGGAGAGATCATCATTCGAATGGACGCTCACTCCGTCTATGCATCCGACTACGTGCGTTCTTGCGTGGAAGTGCTCCATGAAACCAATGCCGACAATGTCGGCGGCCCGGCATTGACGCGCGCGGACGGCTATTGGGCGAGGGCCATCGCATTCGCCTACCAGACGGCGTTTGCGAGGGGCGGCGCCAAATATCGCGACCTTCGATATGAAGGTCCCGCGGACACGGTGACGTATGGCTGCTGGCGCAAGTCCACATTGGAACGCATCGGAATGTTTGACGAAAAACTGGTCCGAAGCCAGGACTATGAATTGAACATGCGGATTATTTCCGGCGGCGGAACAGTCTGGCGAACGCCCAAGATCACTTCCTGGTATCGGCCCAGAACCAGCCTGTCGGGCCTGTTTCGGCAGTATTTTCAGTACGGATTCTGGAAAGTGGCTGTGATTCGGAAGCATCGCGGGCTCGCATCCGCGCGAAACCTTGTGCCGGGTTTGTGCTTGCTCGCCGCAACTCTCTTGCTACTTTGCGCTGCGGGAGCGCGCCTCAGCGGATCGGGCCAGTTACAAAACGCGTTCCTTAACGTATGGCTTACTTTAGTAGGACTGTATTTCATCGCCTCACTAGCGTCAGCGTTTTCAGTTGCCGTGCGGAAGGGGTGGAGATTCCTTCCTGTTTTGCCCATCGTTTTTGCCGTCTATCAATTGTCCTACGCGCTCGGATTTGTTCTGGCCTTCCTGTATCGACCCGAGTTCGGGGGGAGACCGAACCCCATTCGGAAAGTTCTTACTGCCATAACGAGATAATTCCTAATTCCCATTGATTTGAGCCGGTACCGCCATGAAGAATACGGCTACCGGCGGGAGGATTTTCCTGTGGCCTCTCGCGCATATCAACGCATGATGTCCCAGTCGGTACATCCCGTCGTAACGCAATGGAATTTCGGAGGTCACGCGCCCCGGCGCTTGTTTGACGCGCTTTGCGCGCTGGTGGGGCTGGCCCTGCTGATTCCTATATTTGCCGTCATTGCCTTGGCAATCAAGATTGAGGATGGCGGGCCAGTTTTGTTTTTGCAGCACCGGGTAGGAAAGGGGCTCCGGAAATTTCGCCTCCTAAAATTCAGGAGCATGTTTACCCATTGCGTGGGGGGCAGCTTGCTGACTGCGCCTCACGATGCGCGTGTCACGCGAGTCGGGCGCATTCTGCGCAAATATAAACTGGATGAGTTGCCCCAGCTCCTGAACGTCTTGAAGGGAGAGAAGCAACTGGTGGGGGTGCGACCCCAGGTCGAGAAATTTGTCGAAATCTTCCGCGACGAATACGCGGAGCTATTGCAAACTCCGCCGGGAATTACGGACCTGGCGTCCCTCACTTTCCGCAATGAAGAAAGGTTTTTTCAGGAAAGCTCCAATGAGGAGCAATACATCGCAAAAATCCTGCCTTTCAAATTGAAAATGTCGCTGAATTACTCGAAGACCCGGACATTCCTGTCCGATCTTGAAATCCTAATCCGAACCGTTCTGGGCTTTTCTTCACATTCCGTTGCTTGGAGAAATGGCAAGGCCGATCCGGCAGCGCAAACTCTTTCCGAATTCATTTCCAGAATTTCGCCCTAAGCACTTCATCAAAGCATGCGATTGACGTTAGTTAGTAGGGGCATACACAAACTCGCCGGTTCGCTTCTTCTTTCTTTCGGCATTCTTCTTCCGCGCAACGGAACCTGATCCAATCCATCAAAACGATGAATTGGACAATATTCCGGACCTTCCGTAAGCTCACCAGTGAGCAGATACCAATCCTGACCACCCCGGGGCCGAATGAACACCCACATTCGGCCCTCCTCCCTCCAAAGCTTCAATTCCTCGCCCCCCGCTAAGCCCTTTTCCTTCTTATAATTAAATCTCGCAAATCCACAGTTTGCAGGCTGCCTCCCTAATTCAATCATCACAGTCACCAATTTTTCATCCAAAGGGCGGCGGTGAATCTGCCATAATCGGTTTGTAGTCTTCCGCTTACTGGCTCTCAGATTACGGTTGTTACCAGGAAGAAGGGAATCATGCTCAGAGGTAAAATCTCCATCCCTCCCACGGTGAAGTGTCCCGGTTGCGGCGCGATTCATCCAAGGGCCACTCTCGAAGCAAACCTTTATATCTGCCCGGATTGCAATCATTATTTGTCCATGCCTTCGCGCGCGCGAATCGAATTGCTCGCCGATGAAGGGACCTTTCGCGAGCTGGATCGCGATCTGGTTTCGGTCGATCCGCTTGGTTTTGCGGACCACAAATCCTATCGCGTTCGCTTGCAGGAGGCTCGCCGGGAGACCGGTGTCCGAGAGGCCGTCACCGCTGGATTTTGCCGAATTGGAGGCCACCAGGCGGTCCTGGTAGTTTTCGATTTCGCATTTTTGGGCGGCACCATGGGTTCCGTGGTAGGGGAAAAAATCGCTCATGCCTTTGAAGAGGCTACGCAGCGCCGGATTCCGCTGGTGAGCGTGGCGGCCAGCGGCGGGGCCCGCGTGCAGGAAGGCATGTTTTCGCTGATGCAGATGGCCAAAGTTGCGGCCGCCGCTTCCGTGCATGACCGTCAAGAACTTGCGTTTATATCCATTTTAACGGACCCGACTTTCGGCGGCGTCACGGCCAGTTTCGCATCGCTCGGCGACATCCTGATCGCTGAGCCGGGAGCTCAAATCGGATTCGTGGGGCCACGAGTCATCGAGCAGACGACCGGCGTTGCGCCGCCAAAGGATTCGCACCGGGCCGATACTTTGCTCAACGCCGGGCTGATCGATCTCGTGATCGGGCGGCGGGATTTGACTGCAGTCACCGCGTATTTAATCGGCCATCTGAAACGAAACAACGTCATGGGACCGGAGAGCAAGGATTTGCCGCCGGCCGTTAAATCCAAGCACATGACAGCCTGGCAAAAGGTCAGCCTGGCCAGGCACGCGGGCCGCCCTACAGCAAAATACTACATCGCGCACATGGCGTCGCGCTTCCTGGAACTCCACGGAGACCGCTGGAGCGGCGACGACCCCGCCATCATAGGCGGCATAGCCGAGCTGAATGGCGACACCGTCATAATGATCGGCCAGGAACGCGGCGGGACTCCGGAAGAAAAGGCTGCGTCCCACGACGGCAAGGCGTTCTCCGAGGGCTACCGCAAATCGTTGCGCCTGATGAGGCTTGCGTCCAAGTTCAAGATTCCGGTCATCACACTGGTTGATTGCCCAAATGCCCAATCGAGTTACGAAGCCGAGCATCACGGGATTGCCTTTGCTCTGGCGCGCAACCTCGCGACGATGGCTAACCTGCCGACGCCGATTGTTTCCGCAATTATCGGTGAAGGAGGGAGCGGCGGCGCGCTGGCGTTGGGCGTTGCGGATTGCGTTTTGATGCTGGAGAACGCGATTTATTCCGTGATTTCTCCCGAAGGAGCTGCCGCAATTCTGTACCGGGATGCCGGCAAGGCGGAGGTGGTTTCAGGCGTTCTTAAACTAACCGCGCAGGATCTTCACGCATTAGGGATCATCGACACCGTTGTGCCCGAATCCGAAGGTGGGGCGCATCTCGATCCAGTCGCAGCTGCGGAAACGCTCAAGAATCATTTGCTTGCTGCCCTTCAGCCTCTTCGCGAACTCCCCAGGCGACAGCTTCTCGACAATCGGTACAAGAAATATCGTCACATCGGTCAGGAAGGGAAATACTGGAGGGAACAGGTTCGGAGCGGCATCAGCGACGTGTTCGGCCTGTTGGCGTACGCCGTATCCAAGATCGAGAAATCAAACCGGAAACCCAAGCCCGCCGACGGTTCACCGCGACACAGGCCGGAAAGGGGCAGGGCTCCAGTTTCCGCGGGTCCGAAACGCGCGGAGCGTGAGTAGCCGGTCTACGCAGGTCCTTATGTATTCCCGGCAGGCCGCCAGTTCTGGAGGACATTCGGAATGAAAGCCCTCGTAAAATGCCGCGCTACTTGGGGCCTCTGGCTCGAAGACGTTCCCGAGCCTGAACCTGGCATCAGCGACGTCAAAATTCGCGTGCTATGCACGGGAATTTGCGGCACCGACCTGCACATCTACGATTGGAACGATTGGGCGAAGTCCACCATTCACGTGCCGCTGGTCATCGGGCACGAATTTTGCGGAGAGATTGTCGAAGTCGGGTCCAACGTCGAGGACCTTCATCCGGGCGATCTGGTCAGCGGGGAAGGGCACGTCATCTGCGGGCGTTGCCGCAATTGTCTGGCCGGGCGGCGTCATCTCTGCGCGCACACGCAGGGCTTGGGAGTGAACCGCGCCGGAGCCTTCGCCGAGTATGTTGTCCTGCCGATGACGAACGTCTGGAAGCATCCGCGTCCAATTTCCCGGGAGATTGCCGCCATCTTCGATCCATTTGGAAACGCAGTTCACACGGCGCTTTCGTTTCCCGTTCTCGGCGAAGATGTGCTCATCAGCGGGGCCGGCCCGATCGGCATTATGGCTGGGGTGGTCGCGCGGTTTGCCGGAGCGCGCCATGTGGTCATCACCGACGTGAATCCGCACCGCCTGCAGCTTGCTGAAAAAGCAGGTATTTCAGTCACTGTGGATTCACGAACGACGCGCCTGCAAGATGTCCAGAAACGCCTCGACATGCGGGAAGGATTCGACGTAGGTCTGGAGATGTCAGGGTCGCCCGAGGCATTCCGCGAAATGCTGGAAAATATGAGCCATGGCGGCAAGATCGCCATGCTGGGGATCCCGTCTGGCGAAGTCGCCATCGACTGGAGCGAAGTTATCTTCAACATGCTCACGATCAAGGGCATCTACGGCCGCGAAATGTTTGAGACCTGGTACAAGATGACAGTCATGATCGAGTCCGGCCTGGACATTTCCCCGGTCATCACGCACCGTTTTTCCTGGCGCGACTACGAGAAGGGCTTTGAAGCCATGCGCACCGGGGAGGCGGGGAAAGTCATCCTCGATTGGTCCGACGTAAAGTGAGAGATCTCGTCCACTTGCTGTTCTTGGTTGCTTCGACGCTAGTTCTTGCCCATCAACGACCAGTTCCGCCTGAGGCTACCAGGGCCACAGAAAGTTCCGCAGTCTGCAAACCAGAATCATTGCCTGAAGACATACAGAATCAACTCAAAGGGAAGTTCAGTTCTTGAAAGATTCAAGAGCCAATGGATCTGAGTCCGCATGGCCATGAAAGATGGGAATCTGAGAAGCCTTAGAAGTGTCCGGGCATTGCGGTTGGACAATTCGAGAGAGACAAGGCAATTTCATATGGTGTTCTGCTAGTACCTCAGAGCCAGCCAGATGCACGTTACCAATTCTTGGTATTCAGTCCTAAAGGCGAGCCGCCTTCTTACGAAATGCGTGTTCTCGATAAGTCGGGTGACGGCGGCGCAAGCAATCTTTTCATCCGAGGAGTGGAAATCAGCAAATTCTTCAGCCAATCGTCGAAAAGGAAGTTTGGAGTGCAAGCGCGAGAGGGAATGCTTTTCGTGGATTCAGGGGAAAACGAATACGAAGCTGATATCTATTTTTGGGTCAGCGATAAGTATGAGCACCAGCCTGTAGATTATTAGTGGGTGGCCCTTCAGCAAGCACGAAGGAATGACAGGAGAGCAATCTCGCACCTTCAAGCACTGCTTGGATTTAGCGCCCGCCTTAGCAACAGACCCTTTATTTCGATTCTCCTGTATAATAATTGCCTATATTATGGCGGGTAAGGCCATGGGATGGGCTTGACCGGGCAATTTGAATCTGGACGGACAATTTTATGATTAAAACTGGCGCGCAAATTCTCTGGGAATGTCTGGAACAACAGGGCGTGACCACCGTATTCGGCTATCCCGGCGGCGCGATCCTGCCCGCCTATGACGCGCTGAAGTACAGCAACATCCATCACGTACTCGTCCGTCACGAGCAGGGCGCGGCGCATATGGCCGACGGCTACGCGCGCGCTTCCGGCCGCGTGGGCGTGGCCATCGCCACGTCCGGGCCGGGCGCCACGAATATGGTGACCGGCATCGCCACGGCCATGCTGGATTCCTCGCCCATCGTTTGCATTACCGGGCAAGTGGGAAGCAAGCTGATCGGCTCGGACGCGTTTCAGGAGACGGACATAACGGGCGTCACGCTGCCCATCACCAAGCACAATTATCTGGTCACGCACGCGAGCGAAGTTGCGCAGACGATCAGCGAAGCTTTTTATGTGGCCAGTTCCGGCCGTCCCGGCCCGGTGCTGGTGGATATCACCAAGGACGCGCAGCAATCCACTTGCGAATTCGACGGCAAGCCCGTTCAAGCCGCAGCTGCCCGGCTACCGTCCCGATTTGTCGCCGACGCCCGAGGAATACAAGCAGGCGCTGGAGCTGATCCACAATTCCAAGCGGCCGGTGATACTGGCGGGGCACGGCATCATTTTGTCCGGCGCGATGGAGGAAGTGCGCGCGTTCGCTGAAAAAACCAATATCCCCGTGGGACTCACGCTGCTCGGGCTCGGCGGCTTTCCGGCGTCGCATCCGCTGAGTCTCGGAATGATGGGCATGCACGGCGAAGCCTGGCTGAACACAACGATCCAGGAAGCCGATTTGCTGATTGCCTTCGGTATGCGTTTTGACGACCGCGTGACTGGCAACCTGAAGACCTACGCCCCGAATGCCAAGAAGATCCACGTTGAAATTGACCGCGCCGAGATCAACAAAAACGTGAAGGTGGATGTGGCGCTGGTCGGCGACTTGAAGGCCGTCCTTCGTGAACTGCTCCCGAAAGTAAAGTCGCAGGATCGCCACGAGTGGCTCGCCTATATCGACCGTCTGAAGGGTGACTCCGCCGTTCGCGACATTCAAAATCTCCCGGACAACGGCCATCTCTACGCCGCGCACGTGATCAATGATTTGTGGCGGGAAACCCGCGAGAGTGACGCGGTCATTGTCACGGACGTGGGCCAGCACCAGATGTGGGAGGCCCAATATTACAAGCACGAGAAGCCGCGCACACTGATTACCTCCGGCGGACTCGGGACGATGGGGTTCGCGCTGCCCGCCGCGATCGGTGTGAAGGCCGCCCGCCCCGAAGCCGATGTGTGGGTCATGGTGGGTGACGGCGGCTTTCAGATGACCATGTGCGAATTGGCGACGATGGTGCAGGAAAATCTGAAGGTCAACATCGCCATCATCAACAACGGCTACCTGGGAATGATTCGACAGTGGCAGGAATTTTTCTACGAACGCAACTACGAAGCTTCTCCGATGCTAAGCCCCAACTTCGTGAAGCTTGCGGACGCTTTTGGAATTCGCTCGGTCGCCGTTACGCAGCGCTCGCAGGTGGTGCCGACGGTGGAAATGGCGCACAAACACAAGGGGCCGGTGCTGATCGACTTCCAGGTGGAACAGGAAGATTCGGTCTATCCGATGGTCGCGGCGGGCGCTGCGCTGCATGAAATGATTCGCCGTCCGAATCCGATTGTCGAGACGGCCACGGACGCGTGAGAATCCCATGCTGAATACATTCGTGGTGCACGTCGAAAACAAGCCGGGTGTGCTAACGCGCGTGGCCTCCCTGTTCCGCCGCCGCGCATTCAACATCGATTCACTCACGGTGGGCCGCACGGAAAAGCCGGAAGTTTCACGCATGACGATCGTGGTTGACGCGGACCGCGATCAGGCGCTGCGCGTCGAAGCGAATCTCTACAAGCTCGTCAACGTGCTGCTCGTCGAGAACATCACCGGGAAGCCCGCGATTTCCCGCGACCTGGCCATGATCAAGGTTTCCGCGCCGCACAACGAGCGCTCCCCCATCCTTGAAATCATCAAAGTGTTTCGCGCGCGCGTCGTGGACTTTGCCCTCGATTCCCTGACGATCGAAATCACCGGGGGCGAAGAAAAGGTCGACCGGCTGCTCGAAGTGCTGCGCCCCTACGGCATTCTTGAAATGGTGCGAACCGGAATCGTGGCGATGCGCCGCGGGACAAAAGTAGAGGAAGCAGCAGCCGCGGCGGCAGCAACTTCCGGCAACGGCGCGCCGACCGTCGCCAGCGACGACAACGTTTCCTATTCGGTATAAAAAGCCGCGTGTCGAGCGCTTCACCAGAGATGGTAGTAGCCATCCCGCCGCGTAATATCGACCGGGATTCCGAAAAGTTGCGAAATTTCCTTGGGATTCAGCAAATCTTTTTTCCGGCCGTCCGCCTGAATTTTCCCGTTCCTCATTAGCACCACGCGGTCAATCTCCGGAATGACATCGGAAAGATGGTGCGTCACCAGAACGATGCCAATGCCGGATTGCGCGAGTTCGCGCATCGTTTCCCGCAGGCCGTGCTGCGCGAAGACGTCCAGGCTGTTGCTCGGTTCGTCGAACAAGAGCGTCCTTGGATCGTGGACCAGCGCCCGCGCAATCAAGATGCGCTTGGCTTCGCCCGAAGACATCTCCGCCACCGGCCGATCGGCGAGGTGTGGCACTCCAATCCGTTCGAGCACGGCGTCGGCGCGTTTGCGTTGCTCGGGTTCCACGGTTTGATGGTCAAAAATGCGCGTGCTGCTAAAGAAGCCCGAGAGGACCACTTCGCGGCCGCTGGTTTCGCCGGTGACGTCCTGCATCAGGTCGTTGGAGACGATGCCCAGGACGGATCGAAGCTCGAAGATATTCCAGCGCGACTGGCCCAGAATCGTCATGGAGGAGTCCTCTCGGATCACGGGGTAACATTCGCGCGTAATGGTCTTGATGAGCGTCGATTTTCCGCAGCCGTTCGGGCCCAGAATCGCCACGTGTTCGCCGGAATTAATCCGCAGGCTGAAGTCGTCTAGCGCGACGTTGTCGCCTCGAATGACGCGCACATTTTTCAAATCCACCAGAGCAGGTTCCATGATGTCTCCAAAGCACTCCATGATAACCAAAACGCCGCTCTGCCACACGCAAGATTTGCCATCAAGGGAATGGAGCTTTGGGAGAAAGCACGCGCAATGGCGGCGTCAAGAACGGTTTTCCGATTATCGAATTGTGTTGCTGGTTAAAGGAATGCTTGGTGGCACGTGAAGTGTGGCGCCAAAGTTCTCGCGGCGCCATTCTGATTTGCTAGGTTGTCTTCTAGGGATCTGGCTTTCAGCGGGAAGGGAAGGTTAGTCCGATTTTTTATTGTCATCATCGGCTGTGCCGACTTTCTGAGACCAAGCACAAACCGCAGTCGTTTCCTCCGGGGTAACGTCAGTGCCCTTGTGCATGACGCGATAATCGGCCGGCGGCATTTTTCCTTCCCGGATGAGCTTGCAGACCAGCCCTAAATGCTCTTTGCCTTCCTGTTCGTTGATTTGCGCTTCCCAGTTCTGGAAGTTGACGTGGCTTCTTCCCGTATTCACGTCGTGGACGACGTACCAGGACATAGGCGCGACGTAGCTGTACCAGGGCCATACCGTGGCGCTGGAATGGCAGTCGTAGCAGGAACGTTTCAAAACCACTTGAACTCCCTGCGGCACTTCCACATGAGCTTCAAGGGCGCGGGAAGGGACCACCGGCGGGTTCGTCCGGCTCGGTTGAATAATTTGAATGAGGATCAGAATCGCAAGCGAACCAACCACAATCCACTTAGCTGGGACACGCCTCATAGCCAGGTTTCTCCTGAGAGTCTTGAAATTACAATTGTCCGTACTGTTTAGCAGCGAGCGCTCCGCAGACTCGCCGTGGGGCAGTGGCTTCCGGGCTCGCGTCCGGCGGCAAATTGCGTGAAATTGATTGTAAACCCGTCGGGTTCGGCATCCCTATCCGTTCCCCGCGGGTCCAGCAGGGTCGAGTTCACGGGGAATTTTACTCCACGGGCTAAGCGGCGCTCTAGCGTTTCCTTTTCTCAGCGAATCGAGGGTGCAACGTCGGAGTTTCTTCGGATTCTCAGCCTCGAGGAAATTTGCGATTCGTTTTCCAAATCGCACCCATCAGTGATGTCAAGCACACATTTGTGATTGCTAAGAGAAAAAACATGGATTGGACGCGGAGATTAACAAAACATAAACTCCCCGCGCTGGTCGGGGTCTGACGTCTACTGATCTACCAGCGGAAAAGGAGTTGTTTATTCTATGAATAAGACTTATGGGGTGTGTTTAGGTTTGTTGGCACTGGGGTTGGTAGGACTTGGGGCTCCGGCCAGCCAGGCGAAAAGTCGTTTGGCGGCGGACGAAGCAGGAAGCAGTAGCGAAGCGGCTACAACGAGCACAGCGAGTCCCTCGAGCAGTTCCGCGGCGTCAAGTGCGGCGGATTTGCGCCAGCGCATTGACGCGCTCAAGGCGGAATTGGCTGATCTGAACACGGAATTGGCGGCAGAGAAGGATGCGGATTCGGCTGCTCCCGCGGCGTCACAAGATGCTCAAGGCACTCCCGCGCCGGCAGCGGCGCCAGCGGCAGCAGCCCCCGCGGCCGCTCCGATGCCTTTGCCAACGCCGTCGATGTCGGGGCCTCTCGCAACCGGGATCCCGCACGAGCTTCCCGCAGGCCCGTTTGGAAAGATCGAAATTACAGGCATTCTGAGCGGTATCGGCTTGTTCGGAAATAATCCCGTAGTGCACGGCGACGAGGGGCACGTGGATATCAGCAATGCCCAGATCTTCATCCAGAAGACCAGCGGTTGGTTCCAATTCTTCCTGCAAGGTGGCGCCTACAATTTGCCGGTAGTCGGTGTGCCTTTCGCAAAGACGGGTCTAACTACGACGGCGACATACGGCCCATTTCCAGTAGGCTATGCGAAGCTGGTGAAGGGCAACTTCAACGTCGAGATCGGGTCTCTGCCCACGCTGATCGGCGATGAGTACACGTTCACATTTCAGAATATGAACATCGAGCGTGGCCTGCTCTGGAATCAGGAGCCGGCCATCAGTCGCGGCATCCAGATCAATGATACGTACAAAAAGCTCACGCTGTCGTTCAGCTTGAACGATGGTTTCTACTCGGACCGCTACACATCGCTTACGGGCCTTTTGGCTTATGCCGTGAATGGCGCAAATACGATCACGTTTGCGGCCGGCGGAAACGCCGGGAACACCTACGTGAGGATCGGGCCCGCCAACCCTACCGGCGTGACGCCTGCGTATCAGAACAATGAGCAGGTCTACAACCTGATCTACACGTATACGAAAGGGAATGTAACCATCAGCCCCTATTATCAGTATACGGTCGTAAAATCGGATCCTACATATGCTTCTTCCCCCTTCTTTTTGAGTCCCACCGGCGCGCACACCAACGGCGGCGCGCTTCTGGCCAACTACAATTTCAAGCACGGATTTTCGCTCGCCGTCCGGCCCGAATACATCAAATCAAGCGGAAGTGTAACCACCGGCGAAGCGAATCTGCTGGGGTACGGTTCCGGAACCGGCGCGTTCTCATTCACCGTGACTCCGACCTGGGTCAAGGACGCCTTCTTCCTTCGAGGAGACGTCTCGATCGTTCACCTGACTAACTTCACCACTGGCTCGTCGGTTGGATTCGGAATCGGCGGCGCCAGCACCAACCAGGCTCGCGGCGCGATTGAGGCCGGGTTCATGTTCTGAGTTTGAAGGTCGAACCACCGGAGCCGGGAGAGACGCGCAGGGGAGGCGGCTCTCCCGCTCACGGTTTTTGGGTATTGATTTCTGGAATGGGAATCGAAGCACGACTTCCTTCACCGGCGCAAGAATTCCAGCAAGGATATGAATTTGCATGGCATCTTCAATTTCGGGCGGAGGTGTATTCCCCTTGAACGGTTTGCGTGTTTTTCATTCGCGGTTCTGATCGACTGAATCGCGTGCGACTCGGACCGATGGAAAGGGATTGATCCAGACTTTGCATAATCCGGAGGTAAACGAAGTCCTGCTTTCCCCAGACTGTTGCACCGGTGGATTCATCCAGTGGAATTACCAGGTAGAATAGCCCTATAGTGTAGGGCGCTGCCAGGTCGCAGCAAGGAATCGAATCTGCGGTATGAGTCTGAGGACAAGACGATGATGACGAAGCTTGAAGCGATCGTTCAGCCGTCCAGATTTGAAGCGGTGAAAGAGGTTCTTACGGAACTGGGCATCGGGGGCATGACCATTTCCGATGTGCGCGGGCATGGCCGGCAAAAGGGGCACACCGAGGTCTATCGCGGGCGAGAATATACGGTGGATCTCCTCCCCAAGATCAAAATTGAAATCGTCATCCCGGACAATTTAGTGGATGCCGCGATCGATGCAATTTTGCAAAGCGCGTCGACGGGCAAGATCGGCGACGGAAAGATTTTTGTTTCCAAGGTGGACCAGGCCATTCGGATACGGAATCAGGAGCGCGGAGTCTCCGCGCTGTAGGCCTGGGCCAGATTCATCCCATGGCAATTGAGAATTTGAATTCGCAAGCGATTTTGTTTTTCACGGATTTATCGATGCAACGCGCGGGCCCCGTTTTCCTACCCTAAGTTTGGAATGGGGTCCCGCCGGAGAAGAAACGGGTCGGGGGCCTCACAAGTCGGAAATGAAGCTCGAAAGTCGCACTTCCAGTTTGCAGGAATTGTACGCGGAAGAATCCGCGCGGATTCAGAAACGCTTTGAAGAGATAGGCGACGGCAAGGCGGCCATCCGCGACCGCACGGCTCTGATCGATTCCGTGATTGTGGAACTGTGGAACGATGTCACAGCGGCCAGCGGGTCGATCGAAGGATTTTGCATCGCCGCCATGGGCGGATACGGGAGGCGGGGACTATTTCCGTATTCGGACATCGATCTGCTGTTCCTTTATGCAAGAGAGGGCAGCGAGGAAGTTCTGTGCAACAGGGCTATCGCGCCGCTCAGCCAGTCGCTTTGGGACCTGCACCTTCGCGTCAGCCCCACCACCCGATCACTCGCGGAATGCGGAAAACTATATCGCAATAACATCGAGTTCAACATTTCGCTTCTGGATTACCGGTATATTTGTGGCGACCAAAAACTTTATGAGCGGCTCCGGACTCGCATCCTTCCCGGGATGGTAATTCGGGAGTCAGAAACGTTGATGCAGGAACTCACCGGATTGGCCCGCTCGCGGCATGAAAAATACGGTCAAACAATTTTCCATCTTGAACCCAACATCAAGGAAGGCCCCGGCGGGTTGCGCGACTATCAGGTAGCCTGCTGGCTGTCGCAAATTGCGGAGATGAAGCGATCCCGCGAATGGAAAGACCCCGCTCCGCTGTTGCCGCTGCCTCTGCGCGCGGACGCCGTGAACGCGGTCGACTTTCTGGATGCCGTGCGGTGCTATTTGCATTACCGGCAGGGCCGCGACCTCAACGTTTTGAGCTATGAGTTGCAGTCCGAAGCGGCGGCCAACGGCATCGGCCTCCATGGAGGACGGGCGGCGTCCCCCAATGAATGGATGCGAACGTATTTTCGGCACGCGCGCGCCATTTACCGGCTGACGGTCCTGTTTGACGAAGTCCCCCGGGCAAAACCTTTTTGGCTTCGGTGGCTGGGCGCGCGCACGTCCCCGCTGTCCACAGGGGAATTCAGCGTGGTGGACGGCCGAATTTCTCTGCGGCAATCGGGTTCGGTGGACGACCCCAGAGTGATGTTCCGCTTGTTTGAGCTTGTCGCTCGCCACGATCTCACCTTGACCGTCGAAGCCGAAAAAGCAGTCGAGGCCGCATTGCCGCAAATCCCAAAATGGAATTCCAGCGGGCCCGACCTGTGGGAGTATTTCGGTAATATTCTGGTGCTGCCTCACGCGGCGTCTTCGTTGCGAGCAATGCATCGCGTCGGCCTGTTGGATGTGTTCTTCAAGGAATTTCGGGCCATCGACTCGCTGGTGATCCGCGACTATTATCACCGTTACACGGTCGACGAACATTCCCTGGTGACCATTGAGAATCTGCACAGCCTCGCCTCAAAAAAGGGCGATCTGGACCGTCGGTTCCGCGACATTCTTTCCACGCTGGACCACCCGGAGTTGCTCTACTTAGCGCTGCTTTTTCATGACGTGGGCAAGGGCATGCCCAACGAAAGCCACGTGGACGGCAGTCTGGAAGCGATCCAGGGGGTGTTCGAGCGATTGCGCTTCGATCCTTTCAGCCGGGAGACGGTGACCTTCCTGATCGCCAATCATTTGCGCATGTCCGCGACGCTGCTGCGCCGCGACATTTTTGATCCGGAGGCGGTCCACGATTTTGCAAAGGTCGTAGGAACTATCGAGCATCTCAAGATGCTCACGCTCTTTACTTATGCCGACATCAAGGCGGTGAACCCGGAGGCGCTGACCACCTGGAAGGCGGAAATGCTGTGGCAACTTTACGCCGCGACCGAGAACTACCTCAACCGTTCGGTGGACGATCAGCGGCTGTACGTTGCTGGCGAGGATGCCATGCAACTCGATCGGCTGATTCCGACGGGCGAGGACGCGGTCGAAGCGGATCGATTCCGGAACTTCCTGGATGGCTTTCCGCGCCGGTATCTGCTGACCCATTCCTCCGCGGAAATCTCCGCGCATTTCCGCATGTACCGGCGGCTGGGCCATTCCGTGGCGGAAATAAGCATCACCAAACGGGATCAATATTACGAACTCGTTCTCGTCACCAAGGATCGCCCCTTACTTTTCACGAAAGTGGTCGGGACGATTTCTTCTTGGGGCATGAACATTCTGAAGGCCGATGCCTGCGCGAATAAAAATGGAATCGTACTGGACGTATTGCGTTTTTCCGACCGGTTCCAAACCCTCGATCACAATCCGTCGGAAATGATCCGGCTGAAGCAGCAACTGGTCGCCGCAATTTCGGGGGAACTGGACGTCGCGTCGCTGATGAAAAGAAAGTTTCAGCCTGAAAAACGGCCTCCGAAAGTCAGCGTGGACACGCGAATCCACATGGACAATGAGTGTTCGTCGCACAGCACCGTGGTCGAGATCGTGGCGCTGGACCGTCCCGGCCTGCTGTACGACATCAGTTCCACCTTCGCCGAACACAACTTCAATATCGAAGTCGGCTTGATCGACACGGAGGGCGGAACGGCCACCGACGTTTTTTATGTCACGCAAAATGGCGGGAAGCTGACCCCCGCCCGGCAGCACGAGTTGCAACTCGAGCTTCAGCAGCGTCTTTGAACGAGACCGGCGATCAGGGTTATGATTCCGTCGTAGTCACCTAAGGATGGGTAACCACTGGGACGGCGGCTCCCTATGATCGTAAAAGTGAAGGGTGGATACAAAGTCGTTTCGAGCAACGGGAGAAATTTGGGCGGACCCTACAAAACTTTGAAAGAGGCTAAGAAGCGTCTACGGCAGGTCGAATTCTTCAAGCATCGCAAAGGATAGCCCTGCGCTCGGAGTTGGAGAGCGCTGGCTCTCCCTGTGGAAAACGTTAGGCTCAAATCCAATTGTGTGCTACTGTGCAATTGCGTTTGTTGCTCTTGTGAAACCTTTAGATTCGATTTAAAGGGGCTGCGAGTACAAACTCGGAGCCTTTTTTTGTTGTACGGCTGGAGGCGGTCGAGAAGCACCAAATAGCTCAAATCAGTAAAAAGGAAATACCGTGAAAGAACAAGGAACAGTAAAGTGGTTCAATGCCAGCAAGGGATTCGGATTCATCCAGCGCCAGTCCGGCGAGGACATTTTTGTCCACTTCTCCGCGATTCAAGCGGAGGGGTACAAGTCGCTGAACGAAGGCCAGGCGGTTGAGTTCGAAGTTACCTCCGGCCCCAAGGGCCTGCAGGCAGCGAACGTCACCAGCCTGTAATCCATCGGGGCGAGACGGCCGACCGCCGTTTCGCCCCATTTTTTTGTCTATTCGAATTTGAATAGTTGCCAGTGTGGACGCACGTCCGGCTAGGACTTCTTGACCGGTCGAAAGTGCAACCTGATTGATCTATAGGATTTCATGCCACAACGAGGGGGCCGGGAAATTAAAGGGTGTCAAGCCTATGCGACGACGTGGTTTGCGCTGAGGCAACACTCTTCTGACTGGCGGATCCATTTTGCGAGCAATACTACATTTCCGCTGACCGGCGATATGTGAATGTAAAAGGTTTCGCCCTGCCCTTCGAGCTCGTAGAAATTGTTTCGGTTCGGATCGCGTTGAACCGGCGAGCCTGTCTCCAGCAAGAGCCGCAGGCTTTCAATCGCGCCGGACTCGTAATCTCGAGGGTTTTCAATCCTCGCTTCTTCCTTGATTTGAATCATCGGGCCTCCCATCTTTTCCAAAACATCTTGATCGCAATGCATTCGGCTACTCCGCATATAGGATGCACGAATCTCCGAATCGCTCCTTGAATACTTCGTTAAATGTCGGGAATGTTTCCAGGACCTAAACCGAGACGGAACCGCCGCGATTCCATCTCATTCGTGTCCTCTGGCAATGCATATCCCTCCCGTAGTAATTAGACGCCGCGGGAGGAGGGGAGAGAATTTCAAAAATGTGATCGTGTTCATCCAGATTACGAGGGCAACCCATTTATGTACCGAGGAAGTAATCCCCATTTCCTGAGTGGCTTATCGATATCCAGTAAGTTGCCTTTGAGCATTACAACCAAGACGATAATGAAGTATAATTCTATTGTGTGCAAAGCATTGACCGAATTGGTACTTGCGCCCACCCGGGGCCATTGAGATATTCACACCATGCCCAAAACCAAAACCGCACGAAAACGCACCAAGCTTGGGAAAGATCGGCGGCGGAAGCACAAGCACTGGCAGGTGACTGTGTTTTACAAGGACGGGGAGCGGTTTGCTCGCGTTTATACGGACCGGGAAAAGGCCTCCAAATTTGCCGAGAGGCAGCGAAAATCTCCCGTCGTAAAGACCGCGCGGGTATTGCAAGTCGGCTGATCGCCCTATCGTTTGGGCCATTAAGAAATACCCCGGTGTGAAGACTGGCACGCGCCGATTTGTGGGCGGCGTCTTCACCCATCACTTTGCCTTCGGGTTCTTGCCGCTGAATGCTTGGCGTGTTACAGTTTTGTTGATTTGGGCGGCCGTAGTATAGGGGTAGTACGGGACCTTGCCAAGGTCCAGGCGTGGGTTCGAGTCCCATCGGCCGCTCCATTCCTTCTTAAACTGGTCCTTCACTACTTTCCATGCTGGCCTATTTGTGTGGCCCGATTGAGTTCGCGGCGGACGGCGGCAAATTGTGGCGCCGCAAACTTACGCCGTTCTTGCACAACGAACTGGGTCATCACGTTTACGATCCCGCCGAGGACGAAAAGAAGAACCTCACCGAAGAAGAGGCCGGGCATTTCAGGGACTGGAAGCAAACCGACGTCGAGCGGTTCCGGCGCGTGGTCCGCAAGATCATCCAGTACGATCTCGACATCATCGAGAATAAGGCCGACTACCTAATATGCTGCTTGAACGGCGACAGCGCCGTGGTCTCCTCCGGCGGGACCTCTTCCGAGTTGACGTTTGCGTACCGGCGCGGAATTCCCGTATATCTCGTGACGGAAGCGTCCGTTGGTGAAATCAGCGGCTGGGTTTTGGCCTGTGCCGACCGCGTTTTTCCCAACGTGGATCAGTTAAAAAAGTTTCTCTTGGAACGCTACGGCAAAGACAGGCAGTCCCCGCTCTGGCGAGTCTGAGAAGTTTGGAGTCGTTCGACGCGATAACACCAGACAAGAGAAAAGCAGACCGGAGTCGAGGCCGCAATCGGTTATCGATGGCTGAGGATGATTGCCGAAGTTGTGGCGCGATATGCTACTCTGCGCTAGGACGCCAACAGGAGACCGGGATAAGTGGACATCGTCAAGGGGAACATGGGCTGGATCGAAGTGATCGTCGGCCCAATGTTTTCGGGCAAAAGCGAAGAATTGATCCGGCGATTGAAGCGCGCCGAAATCGCGCGGCAACGCGTGCAGATATTCAAGCCAGTCATCGACCAGCGTTACGCGCATACCGATATCGTTTCTCATTCCGGATTCGAGCTGCCTTCGCAGGTGGTCACCAATGCGGTCGATGTTTTCGAGAAAGTCGAGCCGCGAACCGAAGTGGTTGGGATCGATGAAGGCCAGTTCCTCGGGGAGGGTCTCGTCGATATTTGCATGCGCATGGCGGATGCGGGGAAACGCGTGATTGTCACGGGCCTAGACACTGATTACCTCGGGCGGCCATTCGATCCCATGCCGCGCCTCCTTGCCGTCGCCGAGGAAATCACCAAGCTGCTGGCCATCTGCGTGCAATGCGGAAATCCAGCGGTGCACACGCAGCGGCTTGTCGCTTCGGACGACTTGATTGTCGTTGGCGCCGCCGGCATGTATGAGCCGCGCTGCCGGCGCTGCTTTGAGCCGCACCTGGCGCACGAACGAGTCCAGGCAAACAAGAATGCCTCGTCGGCTGCTGCTTCACCCGGTGCTCGGCCCGTAACAAAGTCCGAGTAAATTTCGGCGCTCGCTGAATTTTTCTTTTCCCGCTCGGTGTTTTCTGTGTTGAAGATTTTTCAGTGAACTTAGCGCAAACGGGCGCGAATCCCCTCCGACAACCGCCGATTCTCATCGCATCCTAAAATCTCAATCGAAGGTCGAGGCCCAGAACTTTCCGCCTGGACGCACGCTCGTTCGACTCGGTCCCGCGAAGCGCTCCACTCCTCCTCGTTGAGGTGTCCCCCTTCCTTAGCCTTCCTTACCGCGGCCATGGCAGGCGCAACGGCGGACCAGTCGTGGCATAGCATGGTGATGTCAGTTCCCGCGCGAAGCGTTTGCACCGCAGCCTCTCCTGGCCCGCAGCGCTTGGCGATAGCACCCATGCCAAGATCGTCCGCGAGAATTACGCCAGCGAATTGCAAGCGTTGCCGCAAAACGCCGCCGAGCATCGCTCGCGAAAGCGATGCGGGGTTTTCAGGGTCGATCTGAGGCAATAGAATGTGCGCGGTCATCATAAGCGGCACGCCTGACGCAATCGCCGCAGCGAAGGGAACAAGCTCCGTCGACTCCAAGCGTTCCATCGTTCCGGCAAAGACCGGCAAATCCAAGTGCGGATCGACGGCGGCGTCCCCATGCCCTGGAAAATGTTTGGCGCAGGAGAGCACGCCGCCGGATCGCAAACCTCGGTCAAACGCTGCGCCCATTCTGGCGACCAGATGCGGATCAGTGCCAAAGCTTCGTTCCTTGGTCACAGGACTTTCGGAATTGGCGTGCAGGTCCAGCATGGGAGCGAAATTGAGATTGCATCCCACGGCGCGAAGTTCCATTGCCATCGCCCGCGCGATCTGCTCGACGGATTCCGGGTCTCCCAGCCGGCCCAGTTCTGCAGCCGATGGCCACGCGGTGAAGGGCGCCCGAAGAGCAAAGCGCGTTCCGCCCTCCTGATCGATTCCAATGAGCACCGGCCGTCCTGCAGCACGGCGAATTGCCTGAGTCAGATCGCGCAATCCCTCCGCGTTCTTGAAATTGCGCTGGTAGAGGACCACTCCCGCAAGACCATCGGCAAGATATTCCGCAAGTTCGCCGGAAAGGGTATCGCAATCGAAGCCCAGCATGAATCGTGCGGGTACGGAATCGCGCGGTTCTGATTTGAATGGGGTCTTTGTGTTCATCTGATATGATTCGCGCGCGGCTGCGAATATGTTGGAAGCATGAGGCTAGCGGGAGGAAGGAAACAAGTCAAAGTGAGAATCGAATCGAGAGCCCCGACGCGGATCGATCTGGCCGGCGGAACCCTGGACATCTGGCCGCTGTATCTGTTTCACGAAGGATCGCTGACCGTCAATTGCGCCATTATGCGCTATGCGTCGTGCGTCGTCGAAACCGCACCGGAGCCTTCGCGCCGCATCTTATTAGTTTCGCGTGACATCGGCCGCAGGGAATCGTTTGCTTCGTTCGAGGCCCTGAACCGGGCGCGCCGCTACAAACTGCCACTTCTTGCGCACCTCGTGCGGGTCTTCCGCCCGACGGGCGGCTTCACATTGACCACAGATTCCGAAGCGCCCGCGGGAGCGGGAATCGGCGGCTCGTCCGCTATGGCCGTGGCCATCTGCGCCGCTCTCGACCGATTGACCGGCGCCGGTTTGCGCCACGAAGACTGGATCCACATCAGCCGCGACGTCGAGGCCATCGTCATCCGCGTGCCGACGGGCACGCAGGACCATTACCCTCCGGCTTTCGGCGGCGCGGCTGCGATTGTGCTCGCGACGGGTGGCGAGCGGCGCGAAGCCCTCAGCTGCAATCTCGACGAATTGGAGCGAAGGCTTGTCCTCTGCTACACAGGGAAACCCCGGCAACATGGCATCAACAATTGGGAAGTGTTCAAGCGGCACATTGACGGCGACCGGCGCGTCTCGCAAAATCTGGAAAAAATTTCAAGCATCGCGCGCGCCGTCCGCGCCGCACTCGAGCGAAACGCTTGGAACGAGGTTGGACGCCTGATGCGCGAAGAATGGGCCTTCCGCCGCCGCAATCTCCGGACGATTTCTACGCCCCTGATCGACAAAGTGATTTCTTCCGCAAGTCGCCAGGGCGCGCTGGCCGGGAAAGTCTGCGGCGCGGGGGGCGGCGGATGTGTGACGCTCGTGATTGATCCCGATGCCCGCGCACGCGTCGAAGCCGCTATCGTCGCCGCAGGCGCGAAATTGTTGCCTTTGCAGATTGATCGCGGGGGAGTCTTGGTGCAATCGGATGAAGATGGTCCTCAAAATCGTTGACGCACCCCGAGGCTGGGTTTGGTGATAAAATAGCTTCGAAGGTGCCGAATGTACCGGCTGGCGTCCATGATGGCGACTGTTGCGCTCCTATTGAGTGCGGATACGTCTGGAATGCTCCGCACGCCCCCTCCCAGTCTGGCTGGCAATTCCCCTGCGGAAGACAACCTTCCGGCCTTGCAAGGCACGCCCCATGCCGCCGATCAGGGGAAGCCCGCGCAGGACGATTCCACCGACAATCCTGATCGTCCGGCGAAAGGCCAGGCCGGCCCGCTCCAGCCCATGTCCCGCCTGTCCCTCGTTCGCTATGTGGACGGAGAGCTCGTCCAAGTCGTTCGGGCAATTCCCGCGGGGAAAAAGGGTTTTCATATGAAAGCTGGCGCTCCCCTTGATGAGAAGGCCTTGCGAATGGCCGTAGCTTCGGCGGGTTCCGCCATTAATCCGGGAGACCACGCGCAGATTACGAATCTGGATTTCAAGGAAAAGGAAATCGTCGTGGACATCAACGGCGGTGGCAAAGGGAAAACTAGGCTCCGCGACCGCATCCATTTGGAAATTGGCGGAGACCCCACCATGACAACAATCCCGGACACCCCGGTGAACACAAATGCAGGTGCTACCCTGTACTTAGATTTTGACAAACCGCTGCCGGACATGACCGCCGAGGAATTGAAGCAGTACCTTGCTGGAGTGCTCGATTTTTCAAAGCGACACTCCGCCGCCGTGCAGTGGGTGGAGAGTTTGCCTCCTGACATTCAGAAAGCGATCCAGGACAAGCAGCCCGTCGTGGGCATGGATCATGATATGGTCCTCGCGGCGATGGGCCGGCCGGATCGCAAAGTCCGCGAAAAAGGGCCTGATGGAAACGAAATTGAAGACTGGATTTATGGCAAGCCCCCTGCCGTTACAATTTTTGTGAGTTTTGAAGGGGACAAGGTTACCCAGGTTCACCAGTATCCACAGTAGTCTCCGGACCTATTGAATATTCACCAAACGCAAGCTGGAATTGACTCAGGTCGACCCATTCTTCGTATCTTTCAAAGGCTGGGGTCTGGATTCTTAGCTGTGTTTGAAATGAGGAATGATGATCCAGGGCCGAAAATCTTCAGGTTCGCGCAATTCGGATGGATGGAGTCCCCGGGCGCAAACATGGGGCGTGAAAATCTCGTCTGCTCTAATAGTCCTGTTCCTGACAGCGATAACTTGCGCCTCGCAATCGACCAGTTCAGTCATCGAAGTGCCCAATCCGCCGAACGCAACCGCGCAGCGGGCCAGACACTACGTGGTGCTCGTTTCGCTCGACGGATTTCGCTATGACTATGCAGCGAAGTACGGCGCGAAAAATCTCTTGGCGATGGCGGCGCGAGGCGCAACCGCGCTGGATGGGATGATTCCGTCGTACCCTTCGCTTACGTTCCCAAACCACTACTCGATCATGACCGGCCTTTATCCCGACCATCACGGAATCGTTGCCAACTCTTTTTATGATCCGGTCCGCAAGGAGACTTACTCTTACACCAATCCGAAAAACACTGGCGATGGAAGCTGGTACGGCGGCACACCGTTGTGGGTGCTGGCGGAGCAGCAGGGTATGCGCGCAGCCTGCTTTTTCTGGCCGAGTTCGGATGCCGAAATTCAGGGCAAGCGCCCCAGCTATTATCTTGCTCCCTATGACGACAAATATCCCGATAAGAAACGCGTCGAGCAGGTGCTCGCGTGGCTGCAGTTGCCACCTGAGAAAAGGCCTCATTTCATCTCGCTGTATTATGCAAACACGGACCATGCCGGACATACCTACGGTCCGGACGCGCCGGAGACGGCCGAGGCCGTCCGGCACGTTGACGAACTGATGGGAAAGCTTTCGGACGGGATCGCGGCGCTGGCCTTGCCTGTCGACTTGATAGTTGTCGCCGATCACGGGATGGAAACTCTGCAAGGTGGGTGGGTGAATCTCGACAAATGGGCTGACCTCTCGCAATTCGAAACTTCTGGCCCGCTCCTCTATGCAAAATCGGAAGCGGATGCGGCGAAAGCCTTCCAATCGCTTCTCGGAGCGAGTGAGACATTCAAGGTCTACCGGCGCGCGCAGGTTCCGGCGTATTTGCATTTCAGTTCGAATCCGCGCGAAGGCGATCCGGTCGTCGTGCCGACGGGGCCGTATCCCATCGAGGCGCGCGAAGCAAATGCCAGCGGGGACATGAGGATGCCACCCCGGGGCGGGCACGGCTACGATCCGAGGCAGATGCCCAGCATGAAAGCAGTTTTCATCGCGGCTGGACCCGACATCCGCCCGGGCGTCACTGTCAGATCTTTCGAAAACGTCGATTTGTACCCGCTAATCACAAAGATTCTTGAGCTGAAAAACGGACCGATCGACGGCGAGATTGGCTCGCTGCAAGCGATCCTGAAAACCAACTCCAAAAACTGAAGAAGGCAATCACATTTTTGACACAACCAGAGAGCAAACTGGTTTGACTTTTTGTTTGGTCCACCCTAGCATCGTGTGATCGCATGCCGAGTGAATGGTCGAGTGAAAGGTGATGGGACGAAAGGACTTGCTACAAGCCGCCATTTGAGGTCAATAGCGATCACGGTAATCATCCACTGAAACTTGCAACTAATCTGGGACTGAATTTGGCCGATGATTTGTATATTGTGGCGGTACTTTTAGTGTGCGTCAGCGGGCCCCAGCAGGCGAAATGGATCGAGCGCTAATTTTGGTATTCACTCTTCTGGAGGATTCATGCCGATTAAAGTGGGAATCAACGGATTCGGCCGCATTGGGCGGAACATCGTGCGGGCGTCGCTGGGAAATTCTGCGATTGAGTTCGTGGCTGTCAATGACATCACAGACTCGAAAACCCTCGCGCATTTGCTGAAGTACGATTCCGTCCTCGGCAATCTCCACCAGAAAGTGACGCACACTGACGACTCGATCGCCGTGGATGGCAAGAGTTTTCGCGTGTTCAAGTCCAAGGATCCAGCCGAAATCGACTGGCCGTCAGTCGGCGCGGAAATCGTGATTGAGTCCACTGGCCTCTTTACCAAGGCTTCCGACGCGGCCAAGCACAAGCGCGGCACCGTCAAGAAAGTGATCATTTCAGCGCCCGCGACGGATGAGGATCTCACCGTCGTGCTTGGTGTGAACGATAAAGCGTACGACCCGGCGAAGCATCACATCATCTCCAACGCATCCTGCACGACCAATTGCCTTGCGCCGGTCGCAAAAGTGATTCAGGACACGTTCGGGATTTCCTGCGGCACCATGACTACGATTCACTCCTACACGAACGATCAGAAACTGCTGGACCTGCCGCACAAGGATTTGCGGCGCGCCCGCGCGGCGGCCCTTTCCATGATTCCCACATCGACCGGCGCGGCCAAGGCGCTGCACCTGGTGATCCCCGCGCTGAAAGGGAAACTCGACGGCTATTCCATCCGGGTGCCTACACCCAATGTCAGCGTGGTAGACCTGACCGTGTTTACGGAAAAGCCGGCGACGGTGGCTACGGTGAACGCGGCGCTAAAGACCGCGGCCGATGGCCCCATGAAGAACATCCTCGAATACACGCAGGACGAGCTGGTTTCCATCGATTTCCGTGGCAATCCGCATTCCTCGATTGTTGATTCCGAATATACTCGCGTTGTGGGAACGAACTGCGCCAAGGTTCTCGCGTGGTATGACAATGAATGGGGATATTCCAGCCGCTGCCGCGATCTGGTCACGCTTTTGGCCTCGAAGATGTAAGCGGAACGTGACTGGTGACGAGTGACTGGTGATTGGTGAATCCTGATTTGTAATTTGCGTGAGGACTCCGTCGCCATTTTTCAGACGCGCGCGTAAGGTTTGTGGGTCGCGGCTTCAGCCGCGAAATTCAGCTTGGTAAGGTCTGGGCTTTAGCCCCTGAAGGGCTTCGAGGCTTTGCTGGACCGATGCCTCAGACGCCTAATTTTGTGCCGCCTCAATAATAATCATGAGCAAACTCTCGATTCGCGATCTGGAAATGAGCGGGAAGCGCGTGTTCATGCGCGTGGATTTTAACGTTCCGCTCGAAGGCGCGAGAGTCACAGACGACACGCGCATCCGTGAAACGATTCCGACCATCGAGTTTGCACGCAAAAGAGGTGCAAGGCTGGTCCTTGCTTCGCACTTGGGCCGGCCCAAGGGGAAGCCCGATCCGAAATACAGCCTGAGACCCGTGGCGTCGAAGCTCGCGGAATTGCTGGGCATGGCCGTGGATTTTGCGGCGGACTGCGTTGGCGCGGATACTGAAGCCAAAAGCCGCGCGCTCGCGAATGGCGGCGTCCTCCTGCTCGAAAACGTGCGCTACCACGCGGAGGAAGAGGCCAACGACGAGAAATTTTCGCGTCAGCTCGCGGCGCTGTGCGACGGCCTGTTTGTGTGCGACGCCTTTGGCTCGGCCCATCGCGCGCACGCTTCCGTGGTGGGGATCACACGCTTCGTAAAGCAGGCCGCGGCGGGGCTGCTCATGGAGCGCGAACTTGCGTATCTCGGGAAAGCGCTCTCAAATCCCGAGCGTCCCTTCGTGGCCGTGCTTGGCGGCGCGAAAGTATCCGACAAAATTGAAGTGGTGGAAAACCTGATGCGCGTGGCCGACGCCATGCTCATCGGCGGGGGAATGGCGTACACATTTCTGAAATCGCAGGGCTTGCCCGTCGGAAATTCTCTTGTGGAAGCCGACAAGGTGGACCTGGCGCGCAAGTTGCTCGCCGACGCGAAGCAACGGAATTTCCGGCTGCTGCTACCGACCGACCATGTCCTGGGCGCCCAATTCAAGGCGGACACGACGACGCAAACAACAAGCGTTACCGCAACGCCGGACGGCTGGATGGGGCTCGATATCGGACCCGATACCGTAGCGAAATATTCCGCGGAACTGGCGCGAGCGAAAACCATTGTATGGAACGGGCCGATGGGTGTATTCGAGATGCCGGCGTTCGCCAAGGGCACGCTGGAAATCGCGCGCGCGGTTGCGGCGGCGACGGCTAAGGGCGCAACTTCCATTGTCGGCGGCGGAGATTCCGTTGCCGCGATTCACGCGGCCGGGCTTGCCGACAAAGTTTCCCACATTTCGACCGGCGGAGGCGCGTCGCTGGAATTCCTGGGCGGCAGGAAATTGCCGGGCGTGGAAGCGCTGACGGAAAAACCGTAAAACCTTTTAACAAAGAGAACACAGAGGGCACGGAGTAGAGAAAGCAGGGAAGAGGTGCGATGCGGCGACCGGTGATCGCGGGGAATTGGAAGATGTACAAAACGCAGGCGGAAACGCGCGCGTATTTGTCGGCGCTCTCCCCGCTGGTGCAGGGCTGCGTTCACTGCGACATTATCATCGCTCCGCCCTTCACGGCCCTCGCGACCGCGGTAGAAGCCGCGCGAGGGACGCCAATTTCCATCGCCGCTCAGGATATGCATGGCGAGCCTGAGGGAGCTTTCACTGGAGAAGTATCGGCCGCGATGCTGGTGGATGCGGGATGCCGCGCCGTCATCATCGCGCATTCCGAACGCCGGCAATTCTTCGGTGAGACAGATGAAAGCGCCAACAAAAAAATCAAGGCAGCGCTCGCCGCGGGCCTGACGCCCATCCTGTGTGTCGGCGAATTGCTCGCCGAGCGCGAGGGCGGCAAGACTGAAGAAGTCCTCGAACGCCAATTCCGCGGCGGCCTGGCCGCGTTGACCGGTGCCGAGTTCTCGCGTATCATTCTTGCTTACGAGCCGGTTTGGGCGATTGGCACGGGCCGCACCGCGACGCCGGAAATGGCGGCCGAGGCGCATCGGTTTTTGCGGAAGCAGGCGGCGGCTGGTTTTACTCCCGAACGCGCTGCCGGATTGAGGATCCTCTACGGCGGCAGCGTCAAACCCGACAATATCAAGGGGTTGATGGCTCAAGTGGAAATTGACGGAGCGCTGGTCGGCGGCGCGAGTCTCAATGCAGAAGCCTTTGCCTCCATTGTGAATTTTTGAAACCAAGGGATTCTGAAAGTAAGGGAAAAGAAATGCCAAGAGAAGTGAAGTGGGCGATTTCGCTAGCGGTTGGATTGGGCCTGCTGGCGCTCGGATGGAAAGTGTATTTTGTGTTGGTCACGTTGCATGTGGTTATTTGCGCGCTGCTGATCATAGTCATCATGCTGCAAAGCGGCGAGGCGGCGGACCTGGCGGGCGCATTCGGCGGCGCGGGCAGCCAAACCGCTTTCGGACCGCGCGGGGCGGCCACCTTCCTTTCCAAGGCGACAACGTGGTGCGCCATCATGTTCATGCTCACGTCCATGGCCTTGACCATGCATCAAAATACGACAACGGCGTCTGTAGGCAGCTCCGTGCTGCAACAGTTCTCGAAAACATCAAAGCAGCCGGCACCCACCACCCCGGCTCCATCTGCGCCGGTGATGCCTGCCCCGGCCGCGCCTGCTGCGCCGTCGAAATAAGGTCGACCCTTTAGAATATGGCGGCTGTTTTTTTCGCCGCGCAATGCAAAGTTTTTTTACCTCACCTCGTGCGGAAGTGGCGGAACTGGCAGACGCACCATCTTGAGGGGGTGGCGCCGTAAGGCGTGGGGGTTCGAATCCCCCCTTCCGCACCAATTCATCCCCTGCGCGCTTGTTTTCGATTTCATTCTTGTTGCTGTGTCTATTCCGCGGGTCTAGAATCCGCGGCAAGCCATGAATTTAAGGGAGGATCCATGAACGCATTTCTGACTCGCGCGCTGATTGTGGGTGTCTTGTGCGTCGGAGCATTGGCCACCGGGCCGGTTGGGCGAGTTGCCGCCGACGATGGCGAACAAGCGGCGCTGCAATGGGATCGATCCCTGCTTTCCGCATTGGGTTCGGCGGACAAGGCTGCGGCCGGAAAATTGCTGGACGCGGATTTTGTATGGACAGACACGGATGGCAAGTCACTCAAAAAAGCGGAAGTGCTGGGCGGACTGAACGAATACGCGGCTGACAATCAGGGCGAGGAGAACGTGCAAACCCATTTCTACGGTCAGGTGGAAACGGTTTTGGGCGTGCATCACAACGCCCGCTTCTTGCGCATCTGGGTGAAGCGTTCCGCGGGCTGGCGGGAATTTGTGGAGCTGGATACTCCCATCTCGTCAGGGGCTTCGCGTGCATCTATAGAAGCTGCCGCGGGAGAGGGCGACTGCGAAAACCCTTGCCGCACGGTCCCGTACAAGCCCACCACGGCCATGGACAAAGCCATTCTCGCCGATTGGCAAAAAACAAAAATGGAAGAGTGGCATCCCGACGCCGTGGACTGGCCCATGCACATTGCTGACGAGTTCCTGATCATCAACAACAACGCGATGCGCAATAAGCCGGAGCGCGTGGCCATCGCCCAGAAGCAGCAGGCGGCAGGGGTGGGCACGCCCGGAGACCCGATCACTTCAATGGAAATCCACGACTTCGGGGACAACGCCGCGGTCATGATTTCGCACCACGTGCCTCATCGCGGAGGAAAGCCTTATTACAACGTCCGCGTGTGGACGCTTCGAGACAGCCGCTGGCAACTGGCTGTCAGCCAGCAGTCAACCATTCAGTCCGCCGCCGCAGTACCCCCGATTGGCGCTAAGTAACCGAACCGCTCGTTAGGTCAGCCGCAGCTGTAAGCTATTCGTAGAACTGCGGCGATTTCTTCAGTTTTGCGTTGCCTTCAAAATCGTGCTGGATCCACAGCTGTGCGCCCGTCTTCTTCAGGAAGGCATCAACGGCCACTCGGCTCGCACGAGTTTGCTCCTGGCTGAACTCGAACGTCGGGACGCGGTCGAGTGTTTTCTCCGCGGGATAGTGGTAGAGATCGCCGGACAACACGACGCCACCCGTCTTAGCCAGCTTCACGTACAACACCTGGTGGCCCTGCGTGTGCCCGGGAGCGGACTTGATGATCACGCTGCCGTCGCCGAACACGTCGTACTCATCGTCCTTGAGGATAATCGTTTTGCTTTTTTGCAAAGCGGAAAAGGTCGAAGGTTGCAGCGAGCCGGAAAATTTTCCTCCGAACATCGCGTCGCGTTCGACCTGACGCACGAGCCATGTGGCGCCCGCGAATTCATTCGCATTGCCAGTGTGATCGTAGTGATAGTGCGAAAGCGCAAGGTAGTTGATGTCGGATGGGGAGTAGCCGATTTCGGCGAGTTGCGCTCGCAGCGATTTGTCCACGTCCGCTTCGCGTTTCTGCCCGTCCGGAAGCGTGACGCGCTGCGTGACCATGCTGCCCGTCGGCGTCCAGGAATCGTCGGGAACCGCTCCCGTGTCCCAGATCAGATTACCTTTCGGATGCGCGATCAGAAAGCAGGCCATGGACATGTCGGTGGTAGTGACGTCTTCTTTTTTCAAATTGAATCGGCCCATGTCCGCATTGTGCAGGACGCCGCAATCAAACACGTACAGTCTTACAGTCCGCGGGGGCTGCGCGTTGTGTTGCGCGGAAGAAGCAGTCTGCGCACCACCAGTCATTGGAACAACAAGAAAGAGTGCCGCGGCCGCGGCAGCAAGGACGAAGCGAATCAAGTTGTGTTTCATAATCCGGAACCTCGCTCTCTCGTTAGGGGATAGCAGTTCTGGCCTGCGAATTGCCGGGCATTGTATACCGGGCAGGCTTCCAATGGGAGGTCACGCCGATTGTGCCTGCAAAATCGTTGTATCGAGCGCTGGGGAAGCGTACGATGCGCTGGCCAACAATCCAAATTGAAATCCGGCTATGGAGGGGAAGCAAGGGTGGTGTTTTGAGATGCGCAATCGGCCAGCGGTGGCGGCACTCTCGCTTGTGGCGGCGTTAACCTTTTCTGCTCGTTTGCTCGCCCAGAGCAATCATAAAGGCCAGGTCCAACCGTCCTCTACAAATGCGCATAGTGGGGCCGCGAGTCCCGACCTTTCCGGAGTCTGGAACGTGAAGTCCGGCGTCTATGAGTACGCATCCTTCAGCGAGGACGAGCTGCCGATGACTCCATGGGGACAAACACAGCTCAATGCAGCGAAACCTTCCCAAGGACCACACGGCGTCAAGCTCACTGAGACGAACGACAGGGTTTACAAGTGCTCGCCGCCGGGCATGCCGTACATCTACATTCAACTTTTTCCTATGCAAATCGTGCAGACGCCGAAGGAAGTGATCGAGTATTTTGAATACGACCACACCGTGCGCTACATCTACACGGACGGGCGCAAGCATCCGGCCAATCTGACACCTACTTACAATGGCCACTCCATCGGCCACTGGGAAGGCGATACCCTGGTCGCGGATACCATCGGCCTAAACGGAAAGAATTGGCTGGATCGCGTGGGCCATCCGGAAAGCGACCAGATGCACATCGTCGAACGCATCCGTCGCGTGGACGACAAAACTTTGCAGGTCGATTTCACATTTGACGATCCCAAAAGTTACACCAAGCCCTGGACCGCGCAGGTTCTCTTCCAGTTGCATCCCGACTGGGACATCCTGGAACACGTCTGCGAGGACAACCTAGCCTTTGAGAGCTTCGAGAAATAAGCGTGCGAGCAGCTTATGGACGGATATCTAACCCAAGTGTTGCGCCACACGATGAATTGAATTGTGAGCTCGTGTGGTTCCTGTGCGACCGAGTGAGCTATGGCTTTGAACGACAGGAAAATACGTTGAACCGAAAGTTAAGCGCCGGCCTGCGCCGTTTTCAAATCGGGGGCTTCGAACCTCACGAAGTTCGTTGACTCGCTGACGTGGGCCACATCGAGCGCGTCGAGCAACGCCCAATTTGTCGCCTCCTGACCCTTTTCCTTGACCCATGGCGTCGTGATCACCAGCTCGTACCTTTCAAGCTGCGGGGCGTACTTCCATTGGTGCGACGTGACCGGCATTTTCGCGATATTCGTCAAAGCGTTCAGGATTTTGTCGCCCAATTGTTGTTGGGAGTTGGACAATGGGGAGTCAGACATGATGCCTCCTAGAAATTGCTTTCTTCAGGAGAGTAGAAGGCGAACAGGCAGTCGAGCTCCGCTCTCTCAGCCCGGCTCTACAGAGCTCCGCTCCGATTCAATTGTCAGTCCGGTGCGCTCTCCGCTTCGAGGTCAGTGCTGAACGGGATCACTCCGGGCACGAGCCACTTGTTCCACATGTCATCGACCTTCGATTGGAAGTAATCGATGTCGTCGTTCGTGAAGTGCGCGAAGCGTCCCTGCTTCAGGAGATATTCCCGCACGGGCAGCCGCCGGATCTTCTTGGCAGCAATTTGCTGCGTCTTTCCGGTGAGCTTCAGCACTCCATTCTCGACTTCGTAGAGCGGCCATACTCCGGTTGTCACCGCGAGCTCGCCCATCTCGTGCGAGAGGAAGGGATCATAGTCCCAGCCCTTTGGGCAAGGATCAAGCGAATGAATAAACGTGGGGCCGCCGATCGACAGCGCCTTGCGAATGGAATTCATTCCCGCAAGTCCATACGACATGCAAATTGTCGCGACGTATTTGCAGTCCGGATGGCCCGCCGCCATCATGCCCGCCATATTCTTCTTCCAGCGCCGGTGCATGATTCGCTTCATTTTTCCCGGGGGGCTGAACGTGGTGTGCGCACCCCACGGAGTGCTGCCCGAAAGCTGGATGTCCGTGTTGGCGTAGGATTCATTGTCGTACATCAGAATGAGGCAGTTATAGTCCGGATGCGTAAGCGTGGCTGAAATTGCCCCTATGCCCATGTCCGCGCCGCCGCCATCGCCGCAGAACGCGATTACGTTGATCGGCTCGTTCTTCATCTTGCCTTTGCGCATCAGCGACTTCAGCGCCGCGGACGCGCCCAGCGCGGCTGAGCCGCTGCTGCCAAGCTGTGTGTGCATCCATGGGAGTACCCACGAAGTGCTGTAGTACGTGGTGTTAGCCACATACATGCATCCAGTGCTGCCCAGGACGATGGTCCTCGGCCCAGCGGCCTTGGCCATCATCTTCATGACCAACGCCGACTCGCAGCCTTGGCACGTCCGGTGGCCAGAGGTGAAATATTCTTCGAGAGGCAGCTTCTTGAGGGACTTGAAAGGATCGAGTTGCTGCGTCGGATCGATCTGCGTATACGTTCCCATTTCTTTTCCACCCTTTCTGTTCCGGCGCGCTACCGCGCCAGCAATAGCAAATTATTTGGGCAGGCTCTAAATTGAGCCCGCGACCGCTATTCCCGAAGCCCAATCCACTGCGTGAGCGGCACCGATTTGCCCGCGGCCGCCTGATAGACGGAATCCGCAATTCTCTCCACGTCCGGCACGGTGACTTCGCGCCCGCCAAGACCGCAAATGAATCCGAGCACGGGCGGCCGCGGCCCGGGCGATGGGTATAGCGCGTGACGAACTTCGCCCGCCAGCACCCCGCCAAGATACGGCGAGCCGAATGAGTAGTCGCGGTCGATCACTCCCACGGCGGAGAATCTCCCGAGTGATTTCGCCAGCTCGTCCGCGGCAAACGGCCGGAACCAGCGCATGCGTACGAAGCCGACCTTCTTCCCTTCCTCGCGCATCTTCCGGATGGCCACCTTGACCGGAGTCGAGAGGGTGCCCATGCCCATCAACACGATCTCCGCGTCGTCCGTCATGTATTCTTCAAAGAACGGATTGCCGTACGAGCGGCCAAAAATCCTCTCGAAGTCGGCGTAGGCCTCGCGGATAACTCCCACTGTGCGTTCCATGGCCGCGAAGTTTTGGCGGCGAATCTCCATCACCCAGTCTTCATTGCCCTGCGGGGCGACGGTAATGGGATTGTCGGGATGGAGGAGCAAATCCGCGCGGTTATAGCGCGGCAGGAAGCTGTCCACCTTGTCTTGCGTCGGGATTTTCACGAGCGCCTGCGAGTGCGTGAGGAACGCGCCGTCGCAACTGATGGCGCACGGCAGGAAAATCCGCCGGTCCTCCGAAACGCGATAGGCGATAAGAGCGGTGTCCAGCGCCTCCTGCGGGCTATCCACCCACACGAGTTGCCAACCGAGATCGCGGACGGCCAGCGCGTCATTGTGCTCGACGCCGAACGCGCCAGGATCGTCAAGCGCGCGGTTGCCGACCATGGCGACCATTGGAATTCGCAGGGCTGGCGTTACCGTGAGCGCTTCCATCGCGTACATCCACCCGACGCCGCTGCTGCCGCAGAACACGCGCGCGCCGCAGGCCGATGCGTGTTTTACGATTTCAAATTGCGAGTGCTCGCCTTCGGCCACGATGTACTCGCAGTCCAAATCGCCGTTGGCCACGAGCTTGGCCACGTATTGCATGACGGTGTCGTACGGCCGGATCGGATAAGCCGTCACCACGTCCACGTCCGCCAGCTTGCACGCGACGGCGATGGCTTCGCTGCCGGTGATTAGGGCGGTTTCGTCCGGTTTTCGTTCCTGCTGTATTCCTGTCGCTACTGTCGCCATTGCAATTCTCCTCTCCGCCCATCAGGCCCCGCGTGCGATGTTCAGCATGTCGGGAACTTGTTCTTCGTACTGTCCGCGATACCGGAAACCGTGCGAGCGCTCCTCGCGATTTTCGATTTTCCCCTGGAGCCACTTTTCGTAGCCGGGCTTGTCGTTCCGCCACATCTCCCACTGGCTGGCGTTATCGCTGAACTGCGCCTCATTGACCATGGTGACGCAATCCTTCACCGGGCATACCGCTTCGCACACGCCGCATCCGCAGCAAGCTTGCATGTTGGGGTCGTACAAATTCTCCGGCGTGACATCGAAACAGGAATCCGGGCAATGCAGCCAGCAAAGCGTACACTTGATGCAGGTGTCGAAGTTCAGCACGGGACGCATGGTGCGCGTCGTGTATTTTTTGAAAGTCGGATTGCGATCCGGCTGAAATCCTCCCACGTTGTGCGCGACGGGATCTTCCATTCCGCGTCCGGCGGGAATGCTGGGGATGGCGATGCCGTCGCCCATCTCGTGCCACTTCGGCAAATCGAATTTGTAAGGAACTTCGGGATTGCCTTGTTCGGGCGTCACCGTGACTGACGTGGTCCGTTCGTGCGCCTTCGCGGCGGACTGCGCCTTGATCGGATCCTTCCATTCGTCCAGGATCACTTTTTGAACGGATTGCAGGCTGAAGAGTTCCGGCAAAATCCTCGAGATCGCGCCGAGGATGCGCACATCGGTATGGTCGTCCTTGTAAACCCATAGGCCGGAAAAACTGACCGTGCCTTTCAGGACGGAGAGCTGGTACGGATATTCCTTGCGGTGGGACATGGCGATGAGGGTCTCGGGTTCTTCGCGGGAGGTGACGATCAGCGTGCCGCCGGGCTTCAACAGCCGGTTGACGGGCTGAAGGCCGTACCATGCCCAGGATTCCACGCCTTTGCACAGCGTGTCGTCCACGGCGATGGTAATGTCGACTTCCTTGGGCTCGTACTTGGCCATTCCCTCTTCGAGCGTCACGTCGTCCGTGGCGACGATCGCGAAGCTTTTGGCGGGAATGCCGTTGCGTTCAGGGCTGTCGCCGTACCGCCCGAAGGAGATGCCGGGTTTGCCCTCCTCATGCGCCGCCAGAACAATCGCGCGGCTGATATTCTTGGCCAGGGTTTTCTGGAATATACCCCGATAGATGATTTCAATCGCAAAGAGCCGGCCCATAGTTTTTACCTCCATTCGGTTCACATTTTGGTCAAGACAATGCCCTCGATTTTTTCAATGTGCCGCCGCATGGCGGCTTCCGCAGCGTCGGCATCACGCCGTTGAATAGCGTGCAAAATCTGGCGGTGTCCTTCGAGCGATTTCTGCAGCCGCCCTTCCACTTGCAGGGTTTGCTCGCGGCTCTCCTTCAAGAGATCCATGAAAACGTCCAGCACATTCAGGACAACTTCGTTTTTGGCGGCGTGCGCGATGGTGTTGTGGAACTCAGTGTCTTCTTCGATGGCTAGCTCGCCTCGATTCACTTTTTCCTGTTGGCGCTGAATGATTTTCTGGAGGTGCTGCAAATCTTCGGGCGAAGCGTGCCGGGCAGCCCGCTTGGCTAACACCGGTTCGATCATCGCGCGGAATTCCAGGAGCTCGCCCACGAATTCCCGCCGATGGAGCAGTGCCGCGGTCAGGGGATTTAACAGGGAATCAGCGGAAGCAGTGCGGACCACGGTACCCTCTCCATGGCGCGCCTCGACAAAACCCGTGACCTCAAGCGCTCGAACTGCATCCCGCAGCGAGCTGCGACTGACATGAAACATGCCAGCCAGTTCACGTTCTGGGGGCAGCTTTTCGCCCGGCTTCAGCGCGCCGTCGCAAATCAGGCGCTGAATTTGCAGGGCTATCTTCTCGTAGACTTTCGTCTTATGGATGGCCTCAACGTCGCTGCGTGCGATAGACATCGTGGTCCTCGCCGTGGCCTAGTGGACTGATCTGTGTACTTACACGCGGGATTACGCCTACTGGACTGTGGATGTCAAGTTATTTTTTAATTTATTTTTGAATGGCCGGGGAGACATTCTACCGCCACCCAATCCGAATCCCATTTCGATGAAGGAAAGAACTCCGCAGAAACACTTAGTGCAGTCCGGTACTCACAGGACTTGCACCTTCAAATCTTCCAGTCATGATGCTCCACCCGGCGCGAAACGGGCGAGCGGTAGCCATCTAATCAGGCGGAGTGACGCCTCCAGCCTCGATGTGGCAATATTTCAAGGTTTACAACTAAGGGGGATGAGCATGAACCTTAAAGATGCAGTCGCATTGATCACGGGCGGGAGCAGCGGCATTGGGCGAGCAGTCGCGCAATCACTTGCCGCAAGCGGGGCGCGCGTGGCCATCACGGGACGCGACCAACGGCGGCTAACGGAGACAGCTCGCGAATTGGGTGTGCACGCAATTCATGCCGACGTGAGTGTGGAGGCGGACGTCGAGCGGACGTATCGCGAAGTTCTACAGCAGTTCGGCGATTTGGACATTCTGGTGAATAATGCCGGCAGCGGGGTCTTCAAGAATCTAGTCGATTTCGAGCGCAAGGAATTTGAGGCCGTGTTTGCGACAAACGTACTGGGAGCCATGCTGATGGCCCGCGAGGCCGCCAGGCATTTCGTAAAGCGGCAACGGGGAAACATCGTGAACATCGCCTCAACCGCCGCATTGCGCGGGGCCCCGAAAGGCACGGCGTACTATGGCAGTAAGTTCGCGCTTCGCGGCATGACGGAGTGTTGGCGCGCGGAGCTTCGCCAGCACAACGTCCGGGTGTTTCTGGTCAACCCCAGTGAAGTGTTGACTAATTTCTACCCGACAGCCGGCTTGCCTCAAAAAGAGAATGCCACCAAACTCCGCGCGGAAGAGATTGCCTACGCCGTGAAATCAATTCTGGAGATGGACGACCGCGGCTTCGTTCCCGAGCTCTCCATATTTGCCACAAACCCAAAAGACTAGTGTTAAGAGCCCGGGAACGCCAATCTCCCGATTGGCGGGGTCTAATGTTTGGCGGCCCAAACCCGCTATTCAGGAGAATGGCGATCCCGGGAACACCACGGCTACTTAATATTATTCTCCTTGCCTTCCTTCACGTAGGCAACCGAGGAAGCGATGTGATTTCTGCTGTGAATGGACTTTTTCTTGGCCAGGTGCGCGAACATCTGGATGCCGAAGCCGCCGTCCAAGTCGTCTGTAATTCTTTTTTTCCATGGACGCCGAACGATCTGCGTGGTGAGGCGGCGCGTGACGCGTGGCTGGGTCATGATGTGGTCGGCAATTTTCCAGGCGCGATCCAGAAGTTTTCCCCGCGGCACGACTTCATTCACCAGTCCGTACTCGAGAGCCTTTTTCGCGTCAATGGCCTGGCCCGTCAGCAACGCATAGGCGCCTCGCTTCACGCCGAGGAGTTCCAGGAAGCAGCTGTGAATGCCGTCTCCGGGAACCGAGCCGATGTCGTAGTGCAGATCGAAGACTACGGCGTCCTCTGCACAAATCGTAATGTCGCACATCAGGCAAATTTCGGTATGAAAGCCCGGCCCATTCAGCACACCAATGGTCGGAATCTCCAGATCGTTCACCAGCGAGCTGACATTGATTCGGCCGTCCTTGTAGGCATATTCGTAGGCCCAATGCTGCAGATCTTCCTGCTCCAGTTTGAAGCCTTCTGGGTCCGCATCCATCATGAAATCATCGCCTGACCCGGTGAAAATCATCACTTCGTTTTCCGGGTCCGCTCCGATGGTCTTGAAAAGCTGGCCGACGGAGCGATGATTTTCCACGCTCAACTGAATGGGTCCGCCGGCAGTGTGCGCTTGCGCGAGAATAACGCCGTCCGCGCGGCGTTCCAGTTTGTAATGCTGCTTGAATCTCTCCTTGTACTCCTCAATCTTGGGCGTGGGGACAAAATCCACAAGTGACATGTTTAGGTCTCCTTATCGTTATTCGACCGCTGATTTTCAGAGCCGTGAGGCAATCCCGAAGCTGCTTGAGAGTTTTCCTATGATTTCGATTTCAGTCCGGCGTTCCGGGCAATCACTTGAGTCATGCTCGACCAGTCCATTTCTCCCTGGCCTTGCGCCAGCGCAGAAAGCAGATGATCGTGGACTAAGCTCGCCAGCGGCATCGGTGCTGCACATTCCTCGGCCGCCGCCAGCACCAGGCGGACGTCTTTCAACCCCAATTTCAAAGCAAATCCCGCCGGCTCAAATTGCTCCTGCGCGATGATTCGTCCATACAATGCCAGGATAGGTGAGGACATCAGAGAGTTTATGATCTCGAGGAACGCCTCGGGAGCGACGCCTGCCTTCCGCAAGGTCGCGTATGCTTCTCCGAGCGACTCAATCATGCTGCTGATCATGAAATTGCCGCACACTTTTGCGACGTTTGCCTGCCACGGCTCGGTCCCAACCACAAATGTCTGGCGGCCTATCGCGTCAAAAATCGGGCGGCAGCGATCCACAAGTTCGGTTGGCCCCGCGGCGACCACCACCAATTCCTTTCTTTCCGAATGTTCCGGCCTCCCAAAGACAGGCACGCTGAGGTAGCCCTGGTTCTGCTTCGCATGTTCCGCGGTCAGCCTGCGAGCCAGCGCTGTGCTGATGGTGCTGTGGGAAACATGAATACAACTTTGTTCCATGGCCGAAGCGATGCCGTCTTTTCCGAAAACAATTTCTTCGACTGCGGGATCATCCGCGACCATGGTCATGACCGCTTCCGCGTCCCGGCAAGCATCCGCAGGGGAACTCGCCACGCGCGCGCCGTCGGAGGCAAGCGCCTCTGATTTTTTGCGGCTGCGATTGAAAACCGCGACCATGTGCCCCGCGCGAAGCAGATTGCGCGCCATGCCCACACCCATTCTGCCAAGTCCGATGAATCCTATTTTCATAGCCGCCAGCATAGCGACTCCATCTGCGGGAGCCAAGCGGTTTTCATATTAGGATCGAGGATTATTTATCTGAAGAGAATGCGGGAGGGGCGAAACGAGAAACGCGCAACAGCATGGAGCAACCTGCAAGACCTGGCCGGGATGTTCCAGTTGACGAAGAGCAATACTTACGCTGGCGATCCCACCAGTTCGTGCGAATTGTCGTGCACGGCGATGTTCAGGTACACGGCGCCTTTCGGCAGCTCGAACCGGAGCAAAACTGTCTCGCTGTCGAGCATTCCCCGCGGCCCCACGTCGATCACGAATAGTTCGGGCGGGTGCACTTTGAATTTGTATCCGCGGTCGTTCAATTGCGTCACGGAGTTGCCGATCACCATGTTGGTCAGTTCGCAGATGATCTCGCGCGCCGTTTCTTCCGACGGTTCGCCGGAGATACCCGATAGATCGGAAGCCGCCTGGCTTGCCGCCGCTGTGTCCATGTCAAGAATGATGCGCCCCTGGATATCGCCGCTCAAGGTGACCAGAGCCGCAACCCCGGTTCGCTGATAATTCCCCTCTTGCATGGTCACGTCAGCAATTCGCGCGGAGCAGCGCATGATTTCGGAAATCACGGCGTCCAACGAATTGATGAACGGCTGGATGAGATCCATGTTCATGATTGGGCCTCTCCCGCAGTGGTGGGCGACGGTGCGCCATTTTCGCTCAACACGTAGCGGATGATTTCGTAAAACGCTTCCGGCTTCACGGGTTTCTGCACAAAGTGGCGGGCGCCCTTCTGCAGCGCGGAAAGGATGTTGTCCTGGTATCCCACCGAGGAAACCATGACGATGCACGCCTTAGGATGGTCCTGGACGATGTGCTCCACGGCCTCGATCCCCTCCATTTTCGGCATGGTGATGTCCATCAGAACGATATCCGGATGAGTGTCCTTGTACTTGGCGATGGCCGCGACGCCGTCCCCGGCTTCCCCGGCGATTTCTCCGCCGAAAGCTTCCACCATCTTGCAGATATTCTTGCGAGCGAAGACGGAGTCGTCGACCACAAGAAAGCGGATCTTCGGCTGGTCTCCACTGGTTAGAGGTTTAAACTCCATGATGACTTTCTCCTCTCACAAACTTTCTCATCGCCGTCCTCCACGAAGTGTTTCGAGTTCGGTCGCTGAGGCGCGCGGGTTGGAACCGTCGTCCTGGCACAAGACCTGTAAAACACTGGGAAGGGCCTCAAGTGGCACGATGCGGCTGATGTAACCGGGTTCGATTGCCGAACGGGGCATGCTGTCTACCACGCAAGTGTCCAGGCTTTGCGCGATAGTCACGCCGCCCGCCGCCTGCACGGCTTTCATGGCGTCAGCGCCATCGTCGCCCATCCCCGTCATGATCACCGCGGCGCATTCCTTGCCGAGTTCCTTGGCGACGGAGCGGAAGAGCACATCTACCGATGGCCGATGCCCGTTCACCGGCGCCTGATCCACAAGCACGATCATGTCTCCCTGCGGCGTGCGCCTAATTTTCAGATGGCGGTTGCCCGGACAAATAAAAGCACGTCCGGGTGCGAGAATATCCCCTGACAACGCCTCCGATACGTGAATCGGGGAGGAATCGTTCAACCGCCGCGCAAACATTCCCGTGAATCCTTCGGGCATATGCTGAACGATGAGCAGACAACCGGGGAAATCCGCCGGAAGCTGCGAACACAGATAATCAAGAGCGTTCGGTCCGCCGGTCGAGACGCCGATGGCTACAATTCGCGTAGGCCGGTCTCTCGTGGGATGGGGCTTCGGCCCGGGAATGGCATGAGGCGGCGGATGAAACGTCAGTTTGGGCGGGCCTGAAATCGCCGCCACTTTGATTTTGACGGCTAGTTCCCTGGCAATTTGCTCCAGCCCGCCTTTCGACGCGTCCGTAGGCTTGGCGACAAAATCAAAAGCGCCGTTGCTGAGCGCATTCAAGGCGGAATAAGCGCCCTTGGAAGTGTGGCTGCTGACCACGATGACCGGGATGGAATGTTGCTTGACGATCTCGCGGAGCATGTCGAGGCCGTCCATCCGGGGCATTTCCAGGTCAAGCGTCACCACATCGGGGCGAAGTTCCTCAATTTTCTTGAGCCCCAGGATCCCATCCATGGCGGTTCCCACCACCTCAATGGAGGCATCGCCTTGCAATAATTGCGGAATCAATTTCCGCATCAACGCGGAATCGTCCACGACTAGCACGCGAACGGGGCTCCTCTTCATACGGCCACCTCGAGGAGCCGCTTTTGCGACAAGTGCGACACCACCGCGGGCACATTCAGAATCAGGACCACAGTTCCGTCACCCAAAATGGACGCGCCGCTTACCAATTCGGAGGCGACCAGGCGGTCCTCGAATGCCTTGATGACCAGTTCTTCCTCGCCGACCAGGCCGTCGACAATCAGGCCAAAACGGTGGCTGCCCGCGCCGATGGTTACCACGAAGTGCCGCGGCTTATGGGAAATCGGCGCGCAGGCTATGAGTTGGTCCAGGCGCACTACGCTCAAGACCTGGTCGCGCAACCGGATCACCTCGTGGCCATCGATCTTGTGAATCTCTTTGTCAGTCGCTCGAGCAATCTCAATCACGGAGTCGAGCGGTACGGCGTAATGCTGTTTTTCAACGCGGAACATGAGCGCCTGGATGCTCGCCAGGGTCAGTGGCGCTATGAGCTGAAACGTTGTGCCCCGCCCCGGCTCGCTTTCCACCGCGACTCTGCCCTTCAGCCGGTCCATCACAGTCTTTACGACATCCATGCCCACGCCACGCCCCGAGATTTCGGTGACTTCCTCGGCCGTGGTCAATCCGGGATGAAAGATCAGCTTGAGGATTTCCTCGTGGGACATCGATTTCGTTTCTTCTTGAGAAATGACTCCGGCCTCCACGGCCTTCCTCAACAGTTTTTCATGGTGAATTCCGCGTCCGTCGTCGGAAACTTCGATCACCACTTGATTTCCCTGATGGTAAGCGTCCAGGCGGATCGTCCCGCGCGCGGATTTTCCGTGCACCAGGCGCTCTTCGGGAGTCTCAATGCCGTGGTCGGCGGCATTGCGCACCAGGTGGGCCATGGGTTCGGCGAGCGCGTCTAGCACGCTCTTATCCAAATCTGTGTTCTGTCCCGCCATTTCGATGGCGATTTCTTTTTTACGCATTTTTGCCACGTCTCGAACGATGCGCGGCAGCCGGCGGAAAAGCTGCTCGACAGGGACCATACGGATCTTCATCACGGATTTTTGAAGTTCGCCGAGGACGCGTGACTGAAACGAAAGCACGTCGCCCAGGCGGTTGTGCAAGGCGTCCTTGGGAAATCTTTGATCGAATTCGTTGATCACCCGGTGCAACATTGATTTCCCGATAATCAATTCGCCGATCAGATTCATGACCGCATCGATGCGGCCGGTTTCCACGCGAAGCCAGGCTTCCGTTGAGCCGAGCCCGCCTCCCGCCGCGGGGGCAGCCCCAGGAGACCCTTCGGCCGATGATTCGGTGTGGCCATTTTCAGGGGCGGCCGCAGCCAACGACTCCGCCGCCGTTTCAGCTTCCAGAAGAACTTGCAAAGCGTCGCGGGGTTCGTCCCCGGTGAGTTTCAATGGTTCGATGGATATGTCCGAAACGATGCTCGGGACCTGGCAGCGCGCGCGAATCCACTCGACCGGATGCGAACTGGAAAGAGCGGCATGGACCGCAGGCAGAGTTTGCAGCGGAATTCCGCTGGCAGGCGACTGCGCCAGCACGGTGCCGCATTTTTCGAGCGCGGCGCGAACGAGTTGTAACGCCGCCGCGGGCATTTGCAGCGCCGGGTCGATGCTCAGCGTCAATTGATAAACGGGCGTATTGTCGCGCAGAGCTTCCCGGATCCGCTGCTTCTCCTTGCCGTCCCATTGATGTGACGCGTGCTTTTGCTGCGGCTCGGATACGGATTTGGGGCTTTGAGCGAGTGAACGAATGTGCGCGCGAAGTTCGGTGATGTCGGGAGGCTGCAGGTTGCCGCGATGCGCGCCCAGCATGGCATGAAAACTGTCCGCTGCGGAAAGGACGATCTCTGCTACGACTTCTCCCCGCTCGGTCACCAGTGCCGGCGTGAGCAAATCTTCAATATCGTGCGCAAGCTCGCTGAGCTGCTTGAAGCCGCAGGCTGCGGCGTCGCCCTTGAGCGTGTGCATCGCCCGCCGGACGCGAGCCAGCGCTTCAGAATCCGCCGGGTCGGTTTCCAGGAGGATTCCGGCCTCGTTCAGCTCTTGCAGGAGATCTTGCGCGCTCTCAAAAAAGAGCTCGCGAAGTTCCGCTGCCCGCTCATCGGAAAAGAAGTTCACTCGCTCGTCTCGATCCGCTGATAGGCGGTGGCATTATTCAGATGAATCATGCGGTACTTGGTGCTCAGGCCGAACAGGCTCTCCGCGTGCCCTACGAAGAGATATCCCTCCGGATTCAGGCAGTGATAGAACTTTTCGATCAGGCGTTTTTGTTCGGGCTCATCGAAATAAATCATCACGTTCCGGCAGAAAATGAAGTCGTTGCGGCGCGGCAGGAAGTCCGTCTTCAAGTTATGAAAGTCAAACTGGATTAGGCTCTTAAGCGCGGGCTTGACTGAGTATTTGTCCGCAAGTTTGTCGAAGTAGCGCAGGCGCGAGGTGTAATCCACGGTCTCCAGTTGCGCGTCGCTGTAAACGCCTTGCTGCGCCGTCAGCAGGCCGGAATAGCTCATGTCGCTGGCCAGGACTTCGACTTTCCAGGGTGGCGGAACAATCGGCTTGGGCGAAGGCATCTCAACGGTCAGCGGGTTTCGAAGATAGTAGTAAGCCAGGGCGTCGCAAATGAGCATGGCCAGCGTGTAGGGCTCTTGCCCCGTCGAGCAGCCCGCGCTCCAGACGCGTATGCTCCAATCGCGATTGGCCTGCTTGCGATTCAGCATCTCCTCGAGGATGTTCTTCTGGAAAAGTTCAAGCTGGGGCCGCGCTCGAAAGAAACTTGTTTCGTTAATAGTCAGGTTTTCCAGTAGCGCGGTAAGTTCTGCTTTGCCTTCCCGACTGGTCAGAAGGCGATAGTAACTATAGAAAGAATCCGACTGGCAGGCTTTCAACCGCCTCTGCACCCGGTCGCGCAGGAAGTGGATGCGGCGCTCATCGAAGAACATGCCGCATTCCTGATAGACCAGCGTTTGCAGGAGTTTTATTTCCGCATCGGTCGGGGAAATGGGCGCAAGTATTGTTGGTGTGGACATGATTCTCCGGCGCTCGTGGTACCAATCTCTGCTTAACGGAGCCGGGAAGGTCCAGCGCTCATTGCGGGGCTGGCGAGTTCCGCGACTTCGTCCAATCGCTGCAATTCTACGCGCTGCAGAATCCGGCTCAGGTCCAGCATGATAATCAGCCGGTCCTGCAGTTTGCCGACGCCCGTGACGTAGTTCATTTCTTCGTTGGGGAAAACATTTTGGGGGGCTTCGATTTCCGATGGCGCCAGTCTCAACACCTCGGAAGCGGAATTCACCAGGAGCCCTACCAGCCGCTCTTCCATCTCGACCACCACGATCCGGCTCTTTGAGTTGCGTTCGATGGCCGCTTCGCCGAAGCGCTTGCTCAAATCGACGACTGCGATGATCTTGCCGCGCAGATTGATGACTCCCTCAATGTGATCCGGAGCGTTCGGAACCGGCGTAATTTCCGGGACTCGAACGATCTCACGCACCAGGGAAATGGGCAGCCCCAGGGTCTCGCGGCCAATCCGCAGACCGACAATCTGTAACTGCTTGTCCATGGGTCGGCTCAAGGGTCAGACTCGCGCCAGTTCGGTTTCCACTTCAGCCGAATCGGAATCTTCCTCGGTGGAGGAGGGCCGCTTGGTTGGCTTCGCAGCGGGCCGTGCGTGGCTTTGCTCGTCGAGGACGAAAAGGTCCGCCACTTCGATGAGCCTATGGGAAAGTTTGGAGGAATGTTTCGCCATGGCGGCCAACTGAGAGGAACTTGATGTGGCTTGCTGGACTACCTCGCGCATCTTTTCCATCGCCCGAACCACCGATTGCACGCCGGACGCCTGTTCCTCAATGGTGGAATTGATTTCTTGCGTGATTTCGGTGAGGCGCGAAGTGGCCTTGCCAATCTGAGTCGAACCTGCGGATTGTTCGTTCGTGGCTCCGCCGATTTGCTGCGCGTATTTGTAAACTTCGGAGACCACGTCGGAAATCTTGGTCAGCGCCACATTCAGCTCGCCGCCCAGCTCGAGTCCTTGCTGGACCATGGTGGTGCTCTTTTCCATGTTCTCGACGGCTTCGCGCGCTTCCTTTTGAATTCCTTGAATCAGGTCGGAAATTTCTTTCGTGGACTGCGTGGATTTTTCGGCCAGCTTCCGCACTTCCTCGGCCACAACGGCGAAGCCCAGGCCGTGTTCGCCCGCCCGGGCCGCTTCGATCGCGGCATTGAGGGCCAGCAAGTTGGTCTGTTCGGCAAGGTCATCGATGACCTCGATGATTTTGCCGATTTCGTCGGCGCGCCGGCCCAGCACATCGATGATTTCCGCGGAGGCGCGAATGGCGGAGCTGGTGCGCGTGAGGCCGTTGGTGGCCTTGTCCATCGTTTCGATACCCGTGTGGACTTCCTCGCGTGACCTCTGGCAAATCTCGAGCAGAGTTCGCGCCGTGTCGGCGACTCTTTGGATGGAGGCAACCATCTGGTCGATGGAAGCGGAAGTCTCGGCGACGCTGGAGGATTGCAGCTGCGTGCTCTTGACCACGTTCTGCACGTTGATGCTCATCTCGTGCATCGTGCTGGTGACTTCATCGATTGCCCGGGCCGCCTCCACGCTGACCTTGGCCGATTCCGTTGAAGCTCCCGCCATCTGGCTCGATCCGGACGCAACGCCAGTTGCGCTGTCGCGGATTTTCATAGCCAGGTCGCGGAGTCCCTCGATCATTCGCAAAAAGGCGTTCGCCATGGTGTCGCGCGACGACCGTGGCTTGACGGATACGTTCAATTGACCTTCGGCAATCGCCGAGGACGCGCTCGCCATTTCCTTCAGATGAAGCATCATGTTGCGATAGTGGTTGGCCAGGGAGCCAATTTCATCGTCCCGATGGACGTCAATGCTCTGGTCGAGGTCGCCGGTTTCGGCAATCTCGCGCGTGACATCGATTAACTCCGCAAGCGGTTGTGTGATGGACAGGGAAGTGCGATAGGCGACGAAGATTCCAAGGATCGTACCCAGGATCGTGCCCAGTGTTAGGACGATTGTGCTGATCGTGGCCGAGGTGTTGGCCGATTCATCCGATTTGTCCAACGCCTTCTGGATGCCGCGCTCGGCCTCGTCCATCGCCGTCACGCTTTTTTCCACCCAGTCATTGGTGGACCGTTGCAGGTAGACGATTTGAAGGTCGGACACCGTGGTTTGGCCGGCGTCAACCTGATGGCGTTTGGCAATCAGTGGTTTGGCAAAGTCTTCTTCCCAGCTCTGTTGGTTGGATCCGATAGCGGTGTAGAGATCTTTCAGTTGGTCGTCAGTTGACTTTTCGCGCGCCTCCCGGAGCATGGCATCCAGCGTTTTGGCGTCGTTTCCTTTGGCCGACTCCATACGAGGATCACCGCTCAGAAGGTAGTTGCGCAAGTCAAGGCCGCCCTGCATTACTTGGAAGCGGACCTTTTCTATGGTTTGAATGGTTTGGAGCGCGCTGGCCCCGGCATTTCTCGCGCTGTGTTCGATATGGCTCGCGGTGAAGCTGACCACGAACAGGAGCGCGAGAATCCCCAGAATCGAGCCAAAGCCGGTGTAAAGCTTCCTGCTGATGGTCATGTGCAATCGCCTCTCAATCCCTTCAATAATTCTCCAAAAGCCTTGCGCCGGCACGGCCGACTACTGATACACGACTTCAACAGTTTCGACGGTCTCTTTTGGGGCTTCTTCGTACTTCCACTTCTTTACCGCGTTGGTAGCCTCTTGAGCCAGCAGAGGGCTTCCCCCGACCACGCGAGCGTCACGAACCTTGCCATCCGGACCTACCGTAGCTTCAAGTCGCACGGTGCCTGTAATGTGCATCTGGCGAGCAACGTCGGGATAAACCGGCTTGACCGAAGTTTTCACTTTGCGCCCACCATGATCTTTTACTTCTCCCGTAGCACCATCTTGGGCCAGGGACTTGACCGGCAAAAAAGTAACGCTTGCTGCCGAAAAGGCGATTGTTGCAAACACGAACCAAACTCCACGTAGACGAGACATAGATTCACCTCAAGAGGATTTCCAGCACCTGTTCTTATGCACGAGCCTTACCAGACGGACCTTCCCTCGGCGATGGCCGAGGAATTCTCCTGGAATTTACGTAAACTATTGTAATATTGGGACTTACTAACGCACGGCAGGCTGTGGTGCCCGACCTGTGAACCCTGCCAAGTGTCTCACTGGCTACCCGTGACGCCACCGGGGCGTCTCAATCTGCGATGCCTGTTGCCGCCAAGGGAACCGTCTCAATTTAAAACCCGCAAGTAATATTGACCCGGCCGAAAATAATCTCATTAATAGTCAACGTACAAAGAATCAGGAAGTTATCGGAGCGAACTGACACCCGTGTGCGCCGCGAGCATGTCTCACGAATTGTCCAGCCGGACCAGCATGTCTTTTGAGACAGTGCTTGCGCGACTGACTTCTGATTCTTGCGGCCTGTCGCAGAACGAGTTGTTTCGGCTCTTTTGCCAGACGCTGCGCGAATTCTTTGGCGCCAGTGGTGTTTCCTGCTGCCGAGCTTCCCGCCAGGGGGCTTGGCAAATCCTCGTGTCCTTAGGGCAGTCTCAATGGGGAGCGGAGGGAGAAGTTGTCTCATCCGGTGCTGCGGAATTGCTCCAGCAGGCGGAGCGCGCTCGCAAGGCCGTAGTCTCAAAGGATGCCTCGCAGGACGTCTCATGGCGGCCGGAGGATGGCGGACTTCTCAAGGTGGCTGTGCCGATTCTCAGCCACGACGAATTCTTCGCCGCGGCGCTCGTGGTCTGGAATAGCGCGCCGGATATTGCGGACGAACTTTTGGAACGGCTTACGCTTCTCGGCGTCAGTTTTGGCGGCCTGCTCCAGCACGCGCTGCTGTTTGAACAAGTGCATGGCTCCCGGGAGCGGTGGGTACGGGTCATCGACGCGATTCCAGACTCGATCATCGTTCACAACCCTGAGGGAAATATTGTCCGAATCAATCGTCCTCTCGCCGCGCGATTGGGAGTACACCCCTCCAGGCTGATCGGGCGCCCGATCCATGAAGTGCTCGGGACCAAGCAGGCGGAAATCACTGGGCTGTGCCCCCTCTGTTCGGATCGACCGGGGGGAGTCGAAGGCCCCGTGGAACTCCTGGCGGATGGCAGCTTCCTGGTGTCCACGACGAAAATGTCGCCGGACGAAGGGGCTGACGGGCACACCATTCATGTGCTCGTCAATATCCGCGAAAAATTGGAAGCGGAACGCCGCTACCGGGATCTCTTCGAAAGCATTCAGGAGGGGGCCTTTTTTTGCGATCCGAGCGGGCGGATGGTGGACACAAATCACGCACTCGTGCAAATGCTGGGCTGTTCCAGCCGCGAAGAACTTCTGACCAAGAATTTGTTTGAAGATCTCCTGCCTCCCTCGGGCCGCGGCCTTTTGCTCGAAGAATTGCGCAATGCCGATATCCTGCGCAACCGGGAAACCGAATTCCGCAGAAAAAATGGGCGTCCGCTCGAAGCTTTGCTCCATGTAAGCGCGGTCCGCGACCCCAGTGGAGCGCTCGTTCAATTTCGCGGGCTGATTTTAGATATCACCGACCAGAAGAATTCCCGGGCGGCGCTCCGGCGGGAGCGCGATTTCAACTGGAGCATCCTGAACCATACGCAGAACATCATTCTCGTGCTCGACGCCGCGGGGCGCATCGCCTATGTGAATCACCGGGCGGCGGAGATCGGATATTCCGTGGAGGCGCTTCAGGGACTGCCGCTGGCCCGCCTGATTCACACTTCTCACCGGCCCATCTTTCAGGAAGCGTTGCGCACAGTCCTGGATACCGGCGCAGTGCAGAGACTGGAGCTGCCGTTCCTGCGCAGGGAAGGGAGCATGACGCGCTTCGTCGTGCATCTCAGTTCGATGCGGGAGAAGAATGGTGACACCAGCAGCGCCGTGGTCGTGATGACCGACGTCACCGAGGCTTCGCTCCTGCAAGCCAAACTCGCGCACGCCGAAAAAATGGCCGCGCTCGGCCAGCTCGTGTCGGGAGTGGCTCACGAAGTGAACAATCCGCTGTCCGGTATTGTCGGCTTCACCGATCTTTTGCTTGAGAATCCTGAGCTTCCCGCATTCGCGCGGGAGAATCTCGGCATTATCTTGCAGGAAGCGGAACGAACCCGACTGATTGTTCAGAACATGCTGCGCTTTGCCCGGGAGATGCCTCCGCAGCGCGAACTCGTTCAAGTGAATGCGGTGGTCCGCCAGACTCTCAAGCTGCGGTCCTACGGAATGTCGAACCGCAACGTCGAGATTCTCGAGCGCCTGGCCGAGAATCTTCCCGTTGTGGTTGCCGATCCGCACCAGCTCGAACAGGTCTTCCTGAATATTCTCAACAACGCGTTTGACGCCATTGAGCAAAGCGGACGGCCCGGACGAATGGAAATCGAGACCGTGGCGTGCTCGGAGAATGTGGAAATATTTTTTCGCGACAATGGAACAGGAATCTCGAATCCAGACCGCATTTTTGAGCCGTTCTTTACCACCAAGCCGGTGGGCAAGGGAACGGGCCTGGGCCTGAGCATTTGCTACGGAATCATCCAGGCGCACGAGGGCGAGATCATTTGCAGTAACAATGCCAACGGCGAAGGGTGCACGTTTCTCATTCGCCTTCCAGTCGCAGCGATCAGTTCGCAAAGCATGCCGGGGGAGGCTTGAACTTGGCTGAGTTTTCATGCACGGGAATTTTGATAGAGCTGCACAACCTGATTGAAGGAGCGCTTCGGTGACCAGGGAAGATTCGCGGATTCGGCTTCTCGTCGTGGACGATGAGCAAAGTATTCGCCGCTTGTGCATGACCGTGGGCAGTTCGCTCGAGTATGTGTGTTCGGAAGCGGAGAGCGCCGAAGCCGCGCTGGCTCAGACTCCTTCGGTGCAGCCCGACATCGTCATTGCCGATCTGCGCCTGCCCAATATGTCCGGAGCCGACCTGCTTCGCCAGATCAAGTCACGGCTGCCTTCCACCGAAGTGGTGATCATGACGGGCCATGGATCCATCGAATCCGCCGTCGAAGCCATGAAACTCGGCGCCTACGATTACATCCAGAAGCCGTTCCGCGTGGAGGAACTGCGGATGCTGCTTCGCCGGATGGAAGAAAAAATCCGGCTGGTGCAGGAGAATCGCGTCCTTCGCGAACGCGTCGAGACCGATCAGGAACTGGACGGAATCATCGGCGACTCCGCGAAAATTCGCGAAATTCTGCGCATGATCGGCCGGCTGAAAGACACCTGGACCCCGGTATTAATCTGCGGCGAGAGTGGAACTGGAAAAGAACTGGTGGCGCGCGCAATCCACTATCGAGGTACGTTCGCGAAGCGGCCGCTGGTGGCCGTGGATTGCGGCGCGCTGGTCCCCACGCTGATGGAGAGCGATCTTTTCGGTTACGCGAAAGGCGCCTTCACCGGAGCCGCCAAATCCAAAGTCGGTCTGTTTCAGGCCGCCGACGGGGGCACGATTTTTCTGGATGAAATCGGCGAACTGCCGCTGGAATTGCAGGCCAAGCTGCTGCGCGTCCTACAAGAGAAGGAAGTGCGTCCCGTGGGCAGCAATGAAAGCATCCATGTGCAAGTGCGCGTGGTGGCCGCCACGAACCGCGATTTGGAAACCGCAATTCGCGACGGCGCGTTCCGCAAGGATCTTTTTTTCCGGCTGAATGTCGTCTCGATCACATTGCCGCCATTGCGCGAGCGGCGTTCGGACATCCCCATGCTCGCCCAGTACTTCCTGGATCGCTTGGCTGAGGGCGAAAACATAAAGTTCAGCTCCGCCGCCATGAAGCTGCTCATGCGCTACGACTGGCCAGGCAACGTCCGCGAACTGGAGAATTGCCTCTGCCGAGCGGTGACACTCGGCGACCGCAAAATCATCGACGAGAGCGACTTGTCACCCGCTTTGTTGCAGGGCAACAGCAAGGACAAAAGAGACAAGAAAGATACTGTTGAGCCGACTTCCCATGATGAGGACGAGGCGTCTTCCACGGTAGCGCTCGATGAGCTCGAACGCCTGACGATCCAGCGCGTTTTTGACAAAGTGGGCGGAGACAAAACAAAAGCCGGCGAACTCTTGGGAATCAGCCGCGCCACACTTTACCGCAAACTTAAGCGCTACCAAATTACAGCGAGCCAGCGCGGCGATAAGATTTTGGCATGAAGCGTATGCCCCGATTTTCTTGTTAACGAATCGCCTGCCGTCGCGGATGTTATCTTGAGAACGGCTCTGGCCCCGCCCGCCGGATGAGACAAAGGGTCGCAATGTGAGATTCATACCTAAACTCCATCACCTCTTCCGAGCGAACTTCAAGAAAATGAGCGCTTTAGAGGGCTTGCCGATTCTCTTTCCCTTTGGTCGTCCTCTTGCACTACCTCTTGTGGACGCTTGTGCTTAGGCGAGTGAGAAAATGAAATTAGGATTTTCTCGCCGGCGCCGAGCCCTCAGTCGGAATTATGCGCCGGACTATGGATCTCACGACCGCGTCTCACAGCGCGTCCGCATTACGGAGCTTGGCAGAGCTCTTCCCGGGCGTCACGGCCATGCGCATTTCGATTTTGGTGAGCGCGGCGCGCGGGAAAGGCCATCTCCTGGAAGAGAGTACCGTGATCGAATTCGGCACTTCCATGATGGTTTTTTTCGAGTCGCGGCTTCCATTGGAATTGGCTGACAGGATTCATTTGGAGAATTCCGACCGGTCCCTGGGCACGGACGCAGTCGTGGTAGCCGTACGAGACAGCGTCAGCCACAGGGCCATTGCGGCGCGATTCGTAGCCGAAGTCCGCAATTGGATCATTCAAGGTTAATCGTGAAAACCTCGACTACAGACCGGCCTCGCACTCGGAAACATGACGGACCTCCGTCGTTTGTCCCGCAATCGTGGGAAGATTTCACACGGTTGTATCCAATCTATGAAGCCTTGACGCGCCAACTCGAGCTTCCCCCAGGACCTTATCCGCTGGGCACAAAATCCGGTTCTTGGAACGATAAGAAAATTCGGGACCGCGATCTGATTTGGCTGGATCAAATGGACCGCGAAGTTCAAGCCGTTCACCTTCGACATTTTCTGGTCACCCCTGCCGTGGCGCGCGAAGACGGCTTGCGCCTTTTCTTGCAGCGCCATCTATCGAAGCCCGCGAAGCTCACGCCGGACCGCGACAAGATTGATCTGCTGCTCGTTCAATATTTCGTTCTTTGCGCTCCTCAGGACTTGATCGCCGGACACATTGAAATCGCCGACGTAGCGAAAATCCTGGAGCCCGTCCTCGGTGAATTAGACCCCGATTCCCTCGAAGGCTGCGAACCGCTCGACCGCATTTTGGAAGCGGCGCAGGAGTGCCACAGCCTGCGCGACCTCATGGAACAAGGGTTAATGGAGCAAGGAAAGCTCGTGAAGGCGGAGGTCGGGGATAAGTTTTATGACCCGGACGCGCTCATTTCTATTTGCCGGTTCAATTTCCTGCTTCGGCGGACGTTTATCCAGTGGCTGCACACCGACCTGCGCGCGATCGGAACGGCCATCAGCCAATTGGAAAAGCGCGGGGTCACCGCAGTCGATTGCCGCAGCGCGGGCTTTTCTTCAAAGGAACCCATCGCCAAACTGCGCGAATTTCATCAGCACTGGAAACCTCCTTTCCAGACTGATTACAGCAAGGACTCATCGTTTCAGCCGTACGAACAATTGATGTGCCTGCGGGAAGACCTGGAGAATGCTATTGCTCCTGCAGTAGCGCCCGCTCAGCCAGCCGCCCCTCCCGCTGCAAAAAAGGAAGTCCGCAAGGAAGCTCGAGCGAGCAGCGAGCCCGCGCGTAAAAGCAAGCCTGCCGAGGGCGCGGCCCCTGCGGCGAAGCCTAAAGCGCCACCGGCGCCGGCCCCAACTGGCAAGGCCCAGCCACCCGCGCCGGCAGCTCGATCGAATTCTCCGGCCGTGGAAGCGGCGCGCACGACCGAACAGGCGCTTCCCAACATCGGGGTCGCCGATGTGGAGAGTCTAGAAGAAAAGATTTGGGAGCAATTGATCGCTACTCCTCCGGTACGTGGCCGATCGATGACCACCGTTTCGGTGGATAACACGCGCATCCTGCTGTCCGCCTGGGAAGTGGCCGCGTTCATCAGCGATTCCGGGCAGGATTCCGAAGAATTACGGCGCCTCATCGTTGCGCGCGCTTTGCTTTCCACCTCCCTCGAACGAAGAAAACGTCTCATGGATTTCAAGGGGCTGCACCAAGCCGTGGTTCACGCTCGTGCGGAAATTCCGCGATTTCAGGAACGCGTAGACCAGCTCAAGCGAACGCAGAAGACCGATGGGGCCGTCAACCTGGGCATCAGTCTCAAGCGCCTGCTCTCCCTGGTGGATGAGGCGGAGCAACTTCAAAAGGGAAATGAGACGAAACAGGAAAAGCGATGACTCCCGGGCAAATCCTGATCGTCTCCGATGATTCCGAATTCGTCCGCTCTTTGGTGGCCCGCTGGCGAATGGAGAAAGATCCCCCCGCCATTACTGCCGTTTCCTCCGGTATCAGCCGGCAGGCCAGTTCTTCCGGCTACCAGATGGTTATCGTGGGGCCTTTGCGGGGCTGCACGGAACTTCCGGCGGGTCCGGCCGTCCATCCCGATTCCGTTGTCTGCGCGGTGGGCGACGAAGAGAGTTTGAAGCTCGTTCGCGCCGTTCACGGCGCCTGGCTCCTTCTCCCGGAATGTCCCGGATGGCCCAAAATTTTGTTTTCCCTGGCAGGCGAAGTCTTGCGCCGGACGGCTGCGGAAGCGCGCGCCCGCGAGGCGGAGATTACGAATCATTCGCAAAAGCGCTTCGGGATCCTCGGCAGGTCGTTGCTGGAGGCCCGCCCCGGAATGGTCAACGCGCTCACATCCCTCCTGGGAAACGCCGACCTGATTCTGCTTTCCGAGGAGCCGCTGCCGGACCATTGCCGGGAGAATGTGCGCACCATTCACAACATGGCGCTGCGCTTGAATGAAATCGTTCAGCGGCTCTCTTCCATCGAGAATGAGATGGAATTGAGCGATAGGAAATCTCAGGTTGAGACGCCGGAGATGCGCATGGCCGAATCGTCCAAGACCTGATTGGCGTTCGAAAACAGCTAAAGGCCCCGAATTCATGAGGTTGAGCGTGTTATCGGATTGAGAAACTCATTTGTACGAGTGGCGCTGCAGTTGCTTTCTTCTTATGGGGCATTTTGAATTGAGGCGTAGTCCGTGAAAAAGATTCTGATTGTCGATGACTCCGCGGCCATGGTGAAGATGATCCAGTCCGTTCTGGAGAAGGAAGGGTATAGCGCCATTGGTATCAGCGATCCTTCCCAGATCGAACAGACGATCGATTCCGAATCGCCCAGCCTCATTTTGCTCGACGTCGTCATGCCCGAGCGCAACGGTTTTCAGGTCTGCCGGACGCTCAAGAATTCTGAGGCGTATAAAGGCATTCCTATCATTCTGGTGAGCGCAAAATCGACGCCGAGCGATCGCTTCTGGGCCGAGCAGCAGGGCGCTAACGGATACATCGTGAAGCCGTTTGCGCCGAACGATCTCTTGCGCGAAGTGAGGCGGTTCGCCTGATGCCGGAAGAATCCTATTTGAATCCGCTTCCTTCGGATTTGCAGGCCGATGAACTGGCCGAGATTTCCGGAGCGAGCGAACATGCGCCGCCCTCGCGCCAATTTTGCGTATTTCGCGCCGGGCGCGAGCGCTTTTGTCTTCCGGTACTCGAAGTGGAAGAAGTCGTGGACTGGCCGCTGGTGACGCGCGTGCCCCTCGGGCCGCCGTTCCTAATGGGCGTTTTTAATTTGCGCGGCACGATTATTCCCGCGGTCGATATTGCGGTTACGGAAGGCCGCCGACCGGGACTGTTGCCTCGCAGCATCATCGTCGCCGTGCTGTCCGGCGATGATGCCAACGAAGATATGCATGTCGGAATCGCCGCCGACGAAGTCATTGGTACCTACCCGGCTTCTTCGGAATCGCTCGTTGACCAGGCGCCGCTGGACATGCCGCACTGCCGAGCCATGTTGCGGCACGACGATCGCCTGGCCCTGGTTCTGGACCTGCGCCAGTTGATTCAAGTTTTTTCGGTCCCCGTCATTTAGATCGGGCGATTTTCGGGCCCTGAACGAATTGTGGAAGAGTAGCGCGCTGCGAAAGCGAGATGAGGGAGGTTTTGAAGTCATGAAGACCCGGTTGAGTTCGACAATTTGGATGCTGGTCCTATGGACCACCGTCGCGCTATTCGGTGTATTGGGGCTGGCCTATGAGGCCGGCGTGCACTCGGGGGGCGCCTCGCTTACGCAGGGCGGATCCTCCGGAAGCGCCGGCATGGAACTTCTGATTGCCGCGGGCGTGGCGGTTTTCACGGCGCTGGTTCTCATGATGACGTTGCCGCGCCGAGTGCTCACTCCGATCGGGGCCCTGACCACTTTCTCCGAGCGGTTCGCGGCAGGCGATTCGCGCGCCAAGGCGGAAGTGCCCGTCGAGGATGAATTCAGCGTGATCGCGGAAAATTTGAACCGTACTTCCGCGCGCGTATCCAAGGCATACGGAAACCAGGAGGCGCAGGAACTCCTCCAGCGCAGCATCACCGACCTCCTGAACCTGATCAATCAGGTGGCGCGGGGCGACCTGACGCTGCGCGGGAAGGTCACCAACGACGCCCTCGGCAATGTCGCGGATTCCATCAACTTGATGCTGGATAATTTCACGACGGTTATCGACCGCGTCCGCAAGGCGGCCGTCGAAGTTTCCACCAATGCCAACCGCATTCTCGTCGCCACGGACGAGATGAATACGGGCACCGGGCAGCAGGACCAGGAAATCACCAACACTTCATCGGCCGTCGAAGAGCTGACGGTTTCCATGAAACAAGTGTCGAACAACGCCGAAGCCAGTGCCGAAGCCGCGCGCCGTGCTTTGGACGCCGCCGAACAGGGCAACCGCGCCGTGCGTGACACGCTCGAAGGAATGCAGCGCATCCGTTCTTCCGTGCAGGCCACCGCCCGGAAGATCAAGTCGCTCGGCGATCGCTCCCTGGAAATTTCCGAAATCATCAACGTGATCAACGACATCACCGAGCAGACCAACTTGCTGGCTCTGAACGCCGCCATCGAGGCCGCCCGCGCCGGAGAAGCCGGCCGTGGATTCGCCGTCGTCGCCGACGAAGTTCGCAAATTGGCCGAACACTCCCGCACCGCAACCAAGGACATCGCGGCGCTCATCAAAGCTATTCAGGCCGAGACGAACGAAGCCGTGGTCGTCATGGAGGAAGGCACCAAAGAAGTGGAAGTGGGAGCGGGCCTCGCCGATCAAGCCGGAAAAGCCCTGGAAGCCATCTCCAGCGTCGTCCGCCAGTCGGCCGAACTCGTCCAGGAAATTTCACTCGCTTCCAAACAACAGGTGCGCGGTACGGAAGGCGTCGCCAACGCGATGCAAATCATATCCGGGATCACGCGACAGACCACGCAGAGCGCGCGGCAGGCGGCCGGCACGGTAGGCACGCTGGTGAAGCTCTCTGAGCAGCTTGTCGATGCGCTTTCGCAATTCCGTTCCAATGGCCAACCCGCTGCCCCGCATGCTGTGACGGACCGGCGCGAACCGGCCGTCGCTGAGGCGAGGCGGTAACCCATCGGAAACCGGCCTTTCGTCGCCGGCCTGAGGACCCTGGAACGCGCATGGACAAATCATCCACGCTACCGCCTGCCGTGACCGCTTCGGAGCTCGATGAGCTTCGCACGCTGATTGAAGAGCGGTCGGCCATCCTGTTCGATGCGTCGCGCGAGCGCTTCTTCGCTCCGCGCGTGTCGGAATATCTGCGCGAAAGCGGCGAGCAAAGCGTTTCCTCGCTTCTTCGCCGGATCCGCAGCTCCAACGTGGAATATGACCGATTCCTCGGAAGCCTTCTGACCCAGGAAACTTCTTTCTTTCGTTATTCGGATATTTTCCAAGCGCTCGAGCGCGTGGTCCTTCCCGAAGTCCAGGCCCGCAACATGTGGCGCAACCCGCGCGTGCTGAGAATCTGGAGCGCCGGCTGCTCCACAGGCGAGGAAGCCTACTCCATCGCTATCACCGTGTCGGACACCCTGCCGTTTCCCGATGCCTGGCAAATTGAAATACTGGCGACCGATATCAGCCGCGACGCTCTTCAAATCGCGGAGCGCGGCGTCTACTCGGGCCGCAGCCTCGCAAATCTCACCCCGTTGCAACTGCAGACGCATTTCAAGAAAGTGGGAGACGCCTGGGAAGTGAAGCCGCGCCTCCGCAAAATGATTTCGTTTGCGCCCATGAATTTGGCGCGCTCCGTCTACGTGGGCCGCATGGACTGCATTTTCTGCATGAATGTCCTGATGTATTTTTCCGAGGAGCGCAGGAACGAGCTGTTGCAGCGGTTCTACGACACGCTCGAACCCGGTGGACTTTTCTTTCTGGGCCATTCGGAATCCTTGAAGACCGCTCCCGTCAAGTTCGAGACCGCGGTGAATGGGGATTGCCAGTATTACGTCAAGCCGCCCGCAACCAAGCCCGATCAGAAACCGGCGGCGCTGGGGAACGGTTCATGAACCCCCACGATTCCAATTCGCTCGACCAATTTCTGCAGGACGCCTCCGAGCGCCTGCAATATTTGCGGGAATATGGCGCTCTGCCGACTGAGCCTCAATCCACGAGCGATGATCTCGTCAAGCTTTACGATGCCGCGCATGAACTCTCCGAATCCGCCACCCGCTGGGGCTATCCGCTCTTCGCGGATATTGCCGGGAGATTGGCGCACGTCTTTCAGTACTCGCGCAAGGCGCAACTGAGCCCTGACACCTACGGCCCGCTCACCGAGTTTTTGGCGGATGCCATCTCCGTTCTCGAATTTGACTTGCTGCAAATCAGCGCGGAAGGCAAAGAAACCGAAGAGGACATTGCCGCGTTCAAGCACCGCTACGCGTTTGCATTCGGCGGCGCGTCCGTCTCTCCAGACACGCTGGGAGAGGAACTGCCCGCTGCGTCCGGGGCTGAGGCACAAGGCTCTTCGGCCCTGCCCGAAGGCAACCTCGCGGATGATTTGCCCGATGATGACGATGTTCCAAGTGAAGTCTTGGACTTTTTCATCCCGGAGGCGGAAGAGCATCTGCAAATCGCCACCCAATGCTTGCTGGGTCTCGAATCCAACCCGGACCCCGAAGAAATCCACCGCCTCTTCCGCTCCGTGCACACCATTAAAGGATCGGCGGCGCAGGTGGGCTTGCAGCGGTTGGGAGCCGTGGCGCACAGGCTTGAGGATTTGATTGGGCAGCTTCGCGACGGAGCGCTGCGCTCCAGCGCGGAGATCACCGACGTTTCCCTGCAGACGCTCGACGCCTTGCGGAAATTCCTGCACCGGCAGTGGACGAGCGACGATGAGATGCGTTCCACTGTCGGACCTCTGCTTGCACGGATGTCGGCCTGGGTTCCGGAAGAACTTCTGGAAGACGCCGCGCCTGCTGGAGAAGAAGGTCAGGCGGAAGCCTCGGAAGCGGAAGCCGCACCGGCCGCGCCTGCGAATGTGTCTCGCGGTGTTCCGGCAAGATCCGGGGATCACGGCACCCAGTCCAAATCGGTTCGCATTTCTCTCTCCCGTCTCGACGACATGATGAACAGCGTTGGTGAGCTGGTCATCAACCGTACTCGCCTAGTTGGGCGCATGGCGGAGCTCAAGAAACTCGTCGAGGTCCTCGGGATTTCCAGGAAGCGCCTCACCGACAAGGTCACGGAATTTCAGGAGAAGTACGAATTCAACCGCCTGGGGGTCGCCAATCCCGAAAGTGGCTCTGCAGGGCAGCGGAATGCAGCTGGTTTTGCGGAAGCCTCCCAGGAGCCGGGCTCCAGCGTCGGCTGGCTGGATTTTTCCGAACTTGAAATGGATCGCTACGACGATTTCAATATTCTGTCGCGCTCTTTGACCGAAATTTCCGCCGATATTTCGGAAGTGCTTTCGCAACTTGGGGGATTCGTTGGCCGCGTGGGCGGCGACATCGATGAATTCACCAAGCTGGGACACCATTTGCAGGATGAGATCACCGAAGCGCGCATGGTGCCCATCGGGAATCTGTACACGCGTCTCTCGCGCACGGCGCGGGACGCCTCCAAAGTGTGCGGCAAGCCCGTGGATCTGGAACTCGTCGGAGAAGACACGCGCCTCGACAACAACATCGTGCAGCAGATCATGGATCCCTTGATTCACCTGGTTCGTAACGCCATCGCGCACGGAATCGAAGATTCACGTTCGCGCGAACGATCGGGAAAATCCGCGCGCGGCAAAGTCACCGTGCGCGCCTTCCATCGCGGCAATCACGTATTCATCGAAGTCGAGGACGACGGCAGCGGGCTCGACTACGAGCGCATTCGCCAGACCGGCGTCCGCGCCGGTTTGGTCTCCGCCACGGAGGCCGAACATCTTTCGGAAAACGAGCTGCGGGGTTTCCTGTTTCATCCGGGATTCTCCACGGCAGAATCGAAAAATGAAGTTGCCGGGCGCGGCGTCGGACTCGACGTGGTCCGTAACAACGTTCACTCCTTGAACGGTGAAATCGAGATTCACAGCGAATCCGGCAAAGGCACGTGCTTCACAGTCAAAGTTCCGCTCACGCTGATTATTTCACAGGCCCTGTTCGTGCGCTCCGGCACCACGGTCCTGGCGATGCCCCTCGCCGTGGTGGAAGAAATTCGCAGGCTGCGCCCGGAAGAAATCGAAGACGTTGGCGGGAAATTGCTCACCAAAGTGCGAGGCGTGGTCACCGAAGTGGTCCGCCTGGACTCCGCTCTGGCCCTTCCTCCCCTCGAGCAGACCAGCGGCTATATGAACATGGTCATCGTACGCGCCGCGGGGCGCCAGGTGGGAGTGGTCGTCGAAGAAGTCCTCGGCAAGGACGAAGTGGTCATCAAAAATCTTGGCCAGTATCTCCGCCGCGTCAAACTATTCCCCGGAGCCACGATTTCCACCGATGGAAGCTTGATCTTGTTGGTGGATGTAAATCGCCTGGCCGGCGCGTCCGCTGCCGAAGTGGACGTTGTCGTCCCCTCCGCCAGCGCGGCCCGCATTTTCGGACCGGGAGCCCTGGCGGTCGCTTCCGGAAGCATTCCTTCCGCTGCGGTGGATGAACCGGTCGAGGAAAAAGTCGTGGTCATCGCCGATGACTCGATCAGCGTCCGCAAATTCGTCGGCAGAATTCTCGAGAAGGCCGGCTATTGCGTGAAACTGGCTTCCGATGGACTGGAGGCCGCAGAGCTTGTCGCGCAGGTGGGTTGCCACCTGGTGATTTCCGATATCGAAATGCCGCGCATGAACGGCTACGAATTGATGGCGCACCTGCGGCAGGAGCCCGCGACGCGCCGCATACCGGTTCTGGTGGTCACTTCGAGAGCGGGCGCCAAGCACCGCGAGCGCGCAATGAAAGAAGGCGCTGCTTCCTTCTTGACCAAGCCTGTGCAGGAGGAGCAGCTCCTCGCGGTAGTCGATGAATTGATGAATTCCACGACGCGGCAACGACGTCCCGCCGCGCCGGCACTGGATCTGGCTTAACTATGGCCGCTGCTGAAAAAAGAACGCGAGTGCTCATCGTGGACGACTCCGCATTCATGCGGAAAGTCCTCGAGGAAATCATTCGCACCGATCCGAAATTAGAGGTAGTCGGGCAAGCCAAGGATGGCCGCGAGGCCGTGACGATGGCGCAGACCCTCCAGCCGGACGTCTTGACCATGGATATCAATATGCCCCGGATGGACGGCCTCGAGGCGACGCAGCAAATCATGACGCAGAACCCGCGACCCATCGTGATCGTCAGCTCCGAATCGCGTCAGGGCGCCGCCAGCACGTTGCGTGCTTTGGAATTGGGCGCGATCGATTTCGTCACCAAACCTTCAAGCGGAATCGATCTGGACATGAAAAGCGTGCATGACGAACTCGTGAGCAAACTCAAGATGGCCGCCAAGGTCCGCGTGGTGCGAACTGCCGCCCGGACCGATCACTCGGCGGGCGCGGAGGCGAAATCCCAGGTGCCATCCCCTAAAGAAACAGGGAATTCCGAGGTACGTCTTCCCCTGGTCATGATCGCGGCCTCCACCGGCGGTCCGGCCACGCTGATGCGTTTGATGCCGCGATTTCCAAAAGATTTTCCGGCGGCTGTGGTCCTCGTCCAACACATGCCGGCTACCTTCACTTCACAGCTGAGCGTGCAACTCACCGAGGTTGCCTCGATTCGCGTGAAGGAAGCGGAGCCGAATGAGGCGCTCCAGGCGGGAACATTTTATGTTTGTCCCGGATCGCACCACCTGCGGATCTCTTTGACCGGCCGGATCAAGCTGGATGATGGTCCCAGAATTTCCGGCTATCGTCCCTGCGCCGACGTCGCATTTGAATCGGCCGCGGCTTACGGGGGCGCCAACGTCGTGGGCGTCGTGCTGACCGGAATGGGCAACGACGGCGCAAAAGGGGTGCAGGCCCTCAAAGCGGCCCGGGGATACGTGCTGGCGCAGGATGAAGCCACATCCGTGATTTTCGGAATGCCCGCCGAGGCAATTCAAACGGGCGCTGTAGACCAAGTCGTCGGCATCGATGAAATGTATTCCGCGATTGAAAAATATCTGAATTCCATTTGCCGGCAATCGCAGCCAATAGGATCGCGATGACGCAGCGGGTTAGCTCAAGTTTCACGCCGCGCGACACACGCCGCCGCGAACAAGTCGCCGTGTTTTCGATCGCCCAGTACCGCTTTGTCATTTCCGCGGCGTCGATCCAGGAGATTCGGAGTACGGACAGTTTGGGCGGAACGGTGGTGGATCTGGACCGTCCGGTGATGAAGAAAGTCCGCCACATCGTGGAGCGTGACTCCCGCGCGTACTACGTGGTCAGCGGCTACGAGCATTTCCGCCTGCCGTTGTCCAGGCCAACCACGGTGTTGATCTTGCGAAACGCGCCGGTTGCCGTGCTCGTGGACCGAATTGAAGAAATGGCGGAGATGCGAGTGCTCCTAGAACTGCCGCAATCCTTCCGCGGGGAAGAACGCACTTGGTATCGCGGCCTCACGGTTCTGGACCGCAAAGTTCTGCCGGTTGCCAATCCTTTGGGCTTCCTCACCGCCGGGGATTTGCAACAGCTTGAAGAACAAAATCCCGGATTGCTGCAGAGCGCCGCTGCGTCACGGCTTGAAGTGGGGCGGGCATGAATACGGAAACCAGCTCGCTCGTCCCGTCCTTCGTCGTTTTTCAGGTGGGAACGCGCCGCGTTGCGTTGCCACAAGACGGAGTTGCGGAACTCATTGCCTCTCCGCTGCTATTTTCATTTCCGCACACGACGCCGCTGATTACCGGCGTAGTTTTGCGGCGAGGGCGAATCGTTCCGGTTCTGGATTTGGGGCCGGGTCTGCAGGGCGCGGCATCTCCACCAGCCCGATTTTTTCTGATCGTGGAGAGGCAGACCACACTGATGTCCGAGAGATGCGCGATCCCGGTTCAAGGGGAATGCGAACTCGTTACCGGAATCATGCTGCCCTCGGAGGGGCGCGAAGATTTTGTGAGCGGGCGCCTGGACCTCGAGCAGGAACAGATTGACGTTTTGGATCTCGAAAAGGCCATTGCGGCCGGCATCAGGAACGAGGCAGAAGCGATTTCCGCAGCGGAGACATTGTCGTGACCGAGGCCGAAGCGCCGCCGCGCGTCCTGCTGATTGACAGCAACGTGTATTTTGTCAAACGCATGACGGACGCACTGGTCAAGGAGGGCTTCCAGGTGTTTCATCACCCGGTGGCGTCGTACGCGCTTACGATGATTGAGTGGAACACGCCTGACATCATTCTTTGCGCCACGGAGCTTCGCGAAATGGGCGCCTTCGAGATCGTTTCCGTGCTGCGCAGCGACCCGAAAACGGCGAATACCCCGTTGATGGCCCTCGGCAACAGCGCCGAGAAAGGGCCGCTGGATGCTTATCGCGCCGGCTGCGACGATTACATCGACCGGCGCAGGAATCCCGCCGACATTGCCAGCCATATTCGCGCTTTCTTGCGCAGTTCGCGCCACGGATTCCAGCCCACGGAAATGATTTCGAGTGCCGACGCGTCGCTCAGCGGGAGCCTCGAGCATTTGGATTTGCCGGGCATCATGCAGATGTTGGACCAGACGCGCAAGACCGGAGCGTTGCACGTCAACACCAGCAAGACCGATGCGGTCCTATTCTTTGAGTCGGGTGAAATTCAACACGCCGAGTACGGCAAACTGATTGGCGAGGAAGCCGTCATCCAGATCGTTAAAGATTGCCAGCTGTCGGGAATCGGCGTCTACAAATTCTTTGCCGGCACGACTACAAAACTGCGGACTGTTCATCGGCGCGCGATGGACCTGCTTCTCGACGCGTTGCGCGAGTTTGACGAAACGAACAAGCATCCGGCGGAAAGGGAAGTATCATGACCGAAATTACTGCAAGCGAACCCGTTTCCAAACCAAATGTCTATTTCATCGACGACAGCGCCACCATGCGCGAAGTGGTCAAGATCGCCTTTCGTCGCGAGAACTTTAATGTCGTAACGTGCTCCGACATGGCTTCCGCCGTCGCCCAGTTTGAACAGACGGTTCCCGATGCGGTCATCAGCGATGTCATCATGCCGGACAAGGATGGCTACCAGCTTTGTGAATTCGTCAAGCAGCACCCGCTGCTTGGGCAGACCCCCGTTTTTCTGATGTCCGGAGTCGTCAATAAAGAGGTGGCCGAACGGGCCCACCAGGTGAAGGCGGACGAGCTCATTCGAAAACCGTTTCATCCCCAGGACCTGGTAGCTCGCGTTAAAAAACTTTTGAATCGCACTGAGCCCGGCCAGGCCGCTGCGCCTAGCGACGCGGGCGCTGCCACGCCGCTCAGCCGGTTTTTCGAAGGCGCCGGCGGAGCTTTTTCCAAACCTTCTCCGCCGCCCGTGCCGGCGCAGCCTGTCCACCGGCCCGCGCCGCCCGCGCCTTCTGTTGCTGTCGCCATGCCGGCATCCGCGGGCAACAATCAGGATCTGCAGAAATTGCGCATGGAAGTGAAGCGCCTGGAGTCCTTGATCAAAAAGCTTCAGGCTGATCTGGCCTCCGAACGCGAATATTGCGCCACGCTGGAATCGCAACTCCAGGCCCTCAGCACCGCCGAGTAATTAGCGCTTCGGAAGAGCGCCTTTCAATGGTGTGACTCGTGCTTTTCCCCATCGGTGCCGCTTATCTCCTTTCCGCACGAATCTCGCCGGTCAATTCCGACAGTTGATTAAGAAAGTCTTCTCCTGTACATTTCTCCTACCCCCCGCCCCAGAAGGCGCGACATTTTCGCGCTTTCCAGGCTTTAACTTGATTGGCCGTAGTGGGCTTTTACCGGGTGTGTGAATCCTGGACTTCTCAGCGGTGAACCGGAGGGGATTCAAGTGAAACACCCACGCGAAGCTGCGCGGAATTTTCCAGAGCATAAAAGGCTCTGGCGGATTTGCGCTGACCTCGCGGCGGGTTTTGCCGATACGTTTCTTGAAGCGCTGGTGATTGACTCGGGTTCGAAAGATGATCTATCCTTCGCACCCACAGGACGCTCAGGTCGGTAGGAAAGAGGGCCCGCCGGGATACAAGAACGCAATTAATCGGATTTCAGCCGGCGCTTTGGCGAGTTCGGATCGCCAAGCTCAGACGAGGCTTATGCAGGCCGCGTGCGACGGAATGCTTCGCAGCAGTCCACGCCGCGCGGAGTTTCAAAAGTCAACTTCTCCAACTGTCGGTGGAGGTTTGGGCCATGAAATCTCGTCGCATCCTGTCCGTTTTCTTCCTGTTTGGTTTTCTTGGTGCGCTTGCGGGGTTGAACGAACCAGCCTCAGGCGGAGTTCCTCCGGCGCCAGCGCAGCGTTCCAAACCGGAAGCTTTAGGCTCACGGCGGTCCTCATCTCTTAACAATTCCTCAAATGGGGACATAGCGGCAATCCCCGGTCCGCTGCGATCGTTTTTGCGCATGGCGGCGATCAGTCAGAAGATAGCGCCAGAAGACGTATTGCCTTTGCTAGCGCGCAACGTGGTCATGAGCGGCTATCAAGACGGCAAACCAACGGAATTTCTGGTCCTTGTGAATTGGTACATGGATCAGGCAAGGGAACTAGAAGCCCTGGCAGGGCCAGGGGGCGTCATTCATGTTTCCAGTTGCGAAGACGCAAAACCGCTTCTTGCCATACTCGGTTACCGGGTTCAGCAGTCCTGCGGACCGGACGTCGCCTTGGAGACCTCGGACGCGAACAGGGCTTTTCTCACCATCGATTCCGGATTTCCGCTGGCGGACCTGGAGGAGACGCTGCGGACGGGCAAGCTGTTTGAGATTCCTTACGCGTCTACAAAAGTCCCAGTCCTCTACAAGTCCTCGGATTGGGTGCAGAAAAAGAAAAATGCCAACCGCGGAGTCGTTGACTCGATCTTGCGCGATCCTGAAATGGCCCGCCTGTATTGGGCAATGTCCCGAATGGATACAGAAACGGGACAATTCTTGTGGCAATCCCTGGGCCTGAAGAAATTGATTCTCGACGCTCCGGTTTTGGATTTTTACGGAAGCCAGATCAGTGTTCGGGGCGGAAAGGTGATCGTTCCCGGAGGTGTGGGCGCGGAAAACACCTGGAGAGACCTCGTTGGAGCCAATCCACGGTCTCCTGCCGATTTCGTTTCCCGCCTTCTGTCCAGAGACGCGGGCTGGTTGGCATCGTATTTCGATACGCTGTCGCGTGTAGGCCAAACGCAACAAGGCTATTTCACCGCGCCCCGCCGTCTGGAGCGTTTCTACGATGCGCTTCGCGGGCACGACATCACGCCGCTACCAACCAAGCATTCCTTCCGGCCGGATCCAGCCCTCTTTTTGCTGGAGGCGCGCCTGCAAGTTGGTCCCAACGGCCAGCCGCATATTCCTGGAAATATAGATGTCTGGAAGGAAGTTCTGCGGCGGAAGACGGATTCCAAGCTCGTCCGAGATTGGGGGGATAAGGCCCAGGGATGGTCTAATCCGGAACAGGTGGTCGAAGGAATGTTTGGCGTCTCCCGGTACCCGATGCCGGAAGGGCCGGTCTACAACTTCCTGATGCTGACGGAGATCGACCGCGAACGCACTCCTGACGAGCAACTCGATTTCCCAACGGCGCGGCTATTGGCCGAAAAATTTCCGCTCTTCGGTGACCAGTATCCGATGTTCGCCGAATTCCACTCCTTGAATAACCAATCCATCGCGCGATTCCTTGCCGTCGCCGAGGGCCTCAATCAAATTACCGACCGCCTCACAAAGACAGACGCCCTGGGGATGCTGCAGGCCAACCTCGGTCTATGGCAAATCCTGGCTCGGCAAGGCCAGATTCCGGACGCCGGCTTGAACGATTCCTGGCAAAAAATCCTTAATGCGTTTGGGTCGCTGCACACTTCGGACCAAGTCTATGTGGCCGGGAGAACTGCCCTTGAGGAACTCTTGCGCGCCTCCACGGGCAAAACCTTTCTTCCGCAAGACCAGATCTTTGCCTTGCTGGCCGGCCCCGAGCAGTACACCAAGGAAGGGCAACAACTACGATCCGAAATGGCCAGCAGGATGCGCCAGGTGATTGAGGATCAACGGCTGGTTTCCCTGGACACGCTGATCTCCCTCGGCGATGGCCTCGACCAGATGGCCAAAGGAAAGGAAGTCGCCGATTCGCTCCTCCCTCTTGCCGGGGAGCTGCGGGAATTCGAGATGCCCAAGCCCCTCTTTACCAAAAGTGAGAGGAGCGAATTTGCTGCAGGGCTTTACAGTAACCGCCATACCGCCTTGCAGATGCATACCGATTTGATAAAAATTATCAAGTCCCCCAGCAGCCCAGCCGAATTGATGCAGGCGCATGCTTTGCTCACACCCTTTCTGAGAGACACGTTGGTGGGGCTCAACTACGCCTACTACGAGCCGCCCGGCGCGCAAATGATTCACAATAATCCGCTCTTCGTTCGGTCCCATGATTTTTCCGGCGGGGATTACTCGGGGGAAGCCGCCACGGCCAACGATCAGATCTGGCGTTCGCCGCGTATTTTTGGCCGCGGGTGGACAGCCAGCGGCGGAGCTCATTTAATTGGGTCCATGGCCGATTTGCCGTACGCACTCGCGCGCGTGGAGCAGGATTTCATCGTGCCGCAGAACGTTCAGTCCCTGATCTGGGAAGATCTGGTTCCGGGCCTGATCACCAGCGCCGTTCTTCCTCGATGGTGGAGTGTGACCCACAACGAGTTGCATGCGGTTGCGCTGTACCAGCGCGGTGGCGAGGAACTCCTTTCCGGGGCCGCGAAGGATGCGAAGCTGCGCGAATCCGTTGTCGAGATCCTTTCGGATCGTCTGCTGCCCCTAAGGCTCGAGGAAGTTGAAACGGCCTTGCGCGAAGGGCGCGAGGAGGATGCCCTTTCCCTCATCGCCCCGGCGGAGAGTTTCTATCTCGAGGCGGAATATCGCCAGAGATATTCTTCGACCAAAGCGAACTGGGGGCCGGCGGGGAAGGAATTAGACGATTTGCTGGCCCATTTCCCGGCCGAAACGAGCACAGACCGAATCTCGGTGGATTTCGGCGTCCCTCACCCGGCCCTGGCACAAAGCTATTCTCTGGAGCTGATGAGCATGAAGCCCATCCCCACATTCCTGTATTACTCCAGCCGCTTGATGGCCGAATCCTGGGACTCGGGCAATTTGTATTGGGGTCGCCTGGCCGACGAAATGGGCTACTCGCCCGTCATGCTCAACGTGCTGGTTCCGCAGCTGACGCGCCGCATGGTGGAGCAAACATTTGCCTCGCACCTCGAAGATTGGTCCGCGGTGTTGCGCGCGATGAGGGAAACCGGAGAGGAATTCCGGCAAGGCAAAATCGCGGGGCTGCCAAAGAGCGGCCCGGTGGCCGGGCTTTAAAATATTTCGGAATTGCCGATGGAGATTTCTGGTTGCAAGCCGCAGTCCAGGAAAAGTTCCGGGCGATTTCACGAGGGACCAATGGCAAAACGATACGTCATTCCATGCGTGGGTGTTCTGATTTTGATTTCCAGCTTTGCAGTTTGGCTGGCGGCGCGCGACAACGATCAAGATAACGGCGGCAACGTCATTCGCGTGGTCGTCTCCATGGTGCAATTGAACGTCGCCGTGACGGATGCCAAAGGGAATTACGTGACCACCCTGCGCCCCTCGGATTTTGACATCACCGAGGACGGCATTTCCCAGAAGGTTGCTACCTTTGAGGAAGGAAACGAAGGCCCGCAAAACGTGCTCGATGCCGCGCAGGATTCGGGTCCGCCTCCTAACGCAGAAAGCGACCCGGCGGACGCACACCGGCGGCCGGAACTTCCGCGCGGCGGCGCCCACACGGATTCCCTTGAGGGCATCGCCTCGTCAGTGAGCGGCTCCAACGTTTTCATTTTGTTTGACACCAGCAATTATATGTTCCGCGGCCGCGGTTTCGTCTTTGCCCAGGATTCCATCGCCGAATTCGTACGCTCGCTGGATCACCCCTATCAGGTAGCGTTTTATTCCTACAGCCGCGACTTCTACCGCGCCGCTTCGCTGACCACGGACCGCTCCCAGGTGTTGCGAGGCGTCCGTGAGACCGTCAACGGCGATGATTCCGCCTTGTACAACGCCCTGCTCATGACGCTGAAGGATGCAGCCCAGTATTCGGGCAGGAAAGTCGTGGTCGTCTTTTCCAACGGCCCCGATAACTCCAGCATGGTTTCTCCCGAGGATGTCGATGAACTCGCGCAGTCCGAAGGCGTCCCCATCTACATGGTCAGCACCCGGGAAGCGAAACTCGATGCCGCATCCGCGGCCGTTTTTTCGCGCATGACGGCCAGCACAGGGGGTGAGGCCTACTTCGCAAAGAGCTGGAAGGATCAGCGTGACGCCTTCTCCTCCATCCGGGAAGACCTTGCGCATCTATACTTTATGAGCTATTACCCGCAGCCGAATCCCAATCGCGGCTGGCGCTCCATTAGCGTGAAACTCACCAACCCGAAATACAAGAAGTACCGCATTCGCACCCGCAGCGGGTATCGCCCCATCCCAGCACGCGCGAGCCTGGATGCTGCCGCGCCCGGTCAATAGACGGCCAGATTCTCTTCGCGCCGTCTCGGCGCGATAGTTACCCCTTTGCAATCACCCCCGGACTGAAACGTTCCATTCTTGGCAACTGTCCTTCCGTACAGTAGTAATTCCAAGTACAGGTGTTTAAGCTTCGATTGGACGGATTCATTGCACCTTTTTAACGCTGGAACCAGCCAGGGGAAGAGAAGGATTCATGGATAAGAAGAGATTGGCAATGATGTCAGGACGCGGAACCACTCCTGACGGATCCAAGGCAGAGCGAAGAAACACCTACCGCTTTCTAGTGGCCGTGCCGGTCGACGCAAGCTGGCGCAATCCGGATGGCGTGCCTGTCATGGTGCAGGCGATCGCCAAACAAGTGAACGCCAATGGCGGCTTCCTGGAAATGACGCAATATCCCGCCGTGGGCGGCCGCATTACGCTCACCAATTTTCTTTCCGCGGAAACAGCTGAGGCTCGCGTGCTGGCCACCCCGAATTCCAGGGAAGGCGTTTCGCACGGCATTATCATCGAGTTGATTACTCCAAGCGAAAGCTTTTGGGGTGTAAATCTGCAGGTCAAAAAGACCAGTGTCGAACTGCAAAAACTTGAAAAATCGCTCCAGGCCGAAGGCATCGACTTCCGTATGCTGAGCGAATTCCGCGACACGGTCGATACGATTCGCACCACCGCCCTGGCAGTTCAGCAATTGCGCGAATTGCAGCTCAAGGGCCAGGATTCCGATGAAATTGTTTCGTTGCTCGTGGCGGCTCGCGTTCGACGCGCCACGAGTCTCTGCCAGGAACTCGTCGCGGACATCGACGCGGGAAAAGTCTCCAGCAAGACCAAGGAAATCGAGGAACTTTACGATTCCCTGGAGCTGGCGTGCGACCGCCTGCGGTATCTGCTTAAGAGCCGCCAGCCGGACCGCTACGTAACCACTCGCACCTAACTTCCATTCAGCGGGCTTTCAGGCATAGATACAATTGTGACCGGCTAAGGCAATGGCGCGCAGAGCCCGCGCATTAAAATCGAAAAACGAATCCAGTCGATACCCGCGGATTGTGCTCTGTCCCGCCAAAGTAGTGGGTGATGATATCGTCAGCCTCAATCACCCTCCAGGAAAGCAGGGGCGCCAGACTTAGGTCGAGCCCGCCCCCAATCGCCATTGAGAAAGAATTGTCCCAAATTCCATTAGTGTAACCATGCCCGTAGCCGATTAGAACGTGGGCGAACGGGGAGGTGCGCCTTGGGAGGGAGAATTGCGGCCCAACCAGTATGTTCAGCGACTTGGATGCGGGCTTCGATGGCAAGCCGAAGTGGCCATCCGCTTCTCCCACGACGCCCAGCCAATCGGAGAATTTGTACTGCACCGAAAACTCCGCCCCATTCAGATTTCTTCCCGGTATGGCGTTCGGCAAGCGGTCGAGCCCTTGGTAGGAGTAGCCCGCGAAAATCTCCATCAGCTGCTGTGCCCTGGCTGAAATTGTGAAAAGAAAGAAAAGGCCCAATAGCACGAACAGCCTTTTAGGCATGAAGTTCCCTCCGAAAACAGAATTTGAATCTGAGGGGGCGGCGGTGAGAGGTCGCTGCAGACCGAGGGGCAAAACACAGAAAGCACTTCAAATGCCAAAGGACTTTCAATTGGCATGCATCAAGAATTCAGGTTCGCCAAGGAGGGCATGAATACCAAAAGGTGTAAAAAGGAAATGTCCGATCGCACTGCGGAATAAGGGCTTCCGCATTATTGATCTCGCACTAATGTGCTGGAATTAAATGGCTTATAGAAATTGAGGAATTCTTGGCCGCCTGGCCCCGAGGTTGCATTACTCACAAACGCGTGGCACCTTTCCTGATTTGGGAAGAGATGCCAACTGGAATTGCAACCTTGGTACTGGTTCGGTGTTTAGACTCAAGGAGGGACCTGTTCAAGCTGATGCTCTTGCTCCTACAAATCCACGGAGGGCTACCCTAATGTCTCGAATCAAACGAATCCTTCGTTCCACTTGCCTGTCTGCGAGTCTCCTGGTCGCGGTTGCGAGTTTGGGCTGTGGCGGCCGCCTGCGTATCTATGACGAATATCACAGCGACTACCATACCTGGAACCACGACGAGGATTCTGCGTATCGTAACTATTGGAGCGAGCGCCACGAGCCGTACCGCGACTACAACAAGCTAAACAAAGACGAACAAAAGGATTACTGGAACTGGCGGCACGATCATCAGGACAAGCACTAACGGGTACTTGGCGCACTATGTGCGACGGCGATTTTTCGCGCACGAACAACGAATCGCTCCGGTGCCGCGCCGACATAGTAAAACGGAAAGCACGTAACCAACGTCAGGGCTGGCTCCGCTGTCGGTTCGATCACCCGCAGCGCTGTCGGGGGAACGACCGCAGTCCAATCGACTTGGTACTGGAATTCGTGATTTGGCGTCCTCAGAGTGATCGTGTCGCCCGGCCGCACGTTACGCAGCGGCCGGAACAGGCCGTCGCGATGGCCAGCCAGCGCGACGTTTCCCGCCTCGCCTGGCAGCGCGGTTTCCGGGAGATGCCCCACAGCGCGCCGCAACAGTTTTTCCGAATCGCCTTGCACGACAATCGCTTTCAAGCCAAGGCGCAGCACTTCGATCTCCCCGATCACGCCTCCTTCTGGGATTGGAGCTGCTTCGCCAGCAGGCAACACGGCAGGCGTGCTGACCGCTTCAAACTTCGCGGTCTCGACGCGCTGAAACCAATACGCGTTCATTTCGGTATAGGCCGCATAAGCGAGCGCCATGATTCCAGCCAACAGAAACAGGTAGTAGGTTGCGCGAAACACACGCTGCGTCAGCTCTCTCGCATCCCGACTGATGGCGACAGTTACGCTCATGGCCGGTCCTTGCTGGCCACGGCTTCAGGGCGCTGTTTCGGGCTCGGCAAAATAGCCAGCGCGCGTCCGCACCTGCAGTTTGCCGCGCCCGGGAGCCGATCACTTCCACACGAATCTTCCGGAATGTGCCATCGTGTTCTCTTCTCCGGCGTGAATCCAAGGGTGTATTGCTCCCGAAGATCGCGCGCGATGCCTCGTCGAGATCTCCGAGACCGATTGCTCCTTCTGCAGGGAAGAACGCCAATCCGCCGGTGTCCTTGGATAGCCGCCGAAGGACGTTTGGATTTTCTTCCTCGGATGCGCCGACCAGCCGATGGTGTAGACACCGCCTTGCGAGCGGCGTAGCCAATTCCAGCACCTCCGAGTACTTTCGCCCGCTGGCGTTGTCGCCACCGTCACTGACGATGATCAGCGCTTTTTTGTCGCAGCGTCCGAGTTGAAGATGATTCAAACCTTCGGCTACGGCGTCATAGAGCGCGGTCATTCCCCGGGCGGAGACTGCCGATACGGCTTGGGCCAGCTCCTGCGGATTGCTCGTGAAAGGTTTTCCGCCGGGCAGTTCCACAGACACGTTGTCACTGAAGTCCACCACGAACATCTCATCGTCGGGATTGCTCGATTGCGCGAAAGCCAAAACCGCATGCGGCCACTCCTGGAAGCTTCGGGCCCATGCTGCGGCTGTGGTCCACCACCAGGCCAACAGTCACAGGCGTGTCTTCCTGCCGGAAGAGTGTAATGGGCTGCCGCCGCCCGTCTTCGTAAACGCGAAACTGTTCTTGTGTCAGTCCGGAAACGAAATCACCGTTCGCGCCAGTTACGCGAACGGGCAGGACCACCAACGATGTCTCGACGGAAATCGTGCCCTGGTCCTTGGCGTTGGACTGCGCCGACTGCGGGGCCTGGGCATAAGCCGCGGCCGGTAGCATAGGAGCAACAGCTACGGCGAGAACGCTGCGGCTGGAATGGAGCGTCCGTCGAGATTGTCGTTGCGCGATTCACGGAAGAACCTCCTTGCGCCGTGGGCCGGAGCGGCTGCTCCTGCCCACGGCGCATTGGAGCGACAATACGTTCAAGCCGATCAGCTAACGAACCGCTTCAGCATGAACGCGAAGGTAACTGACAGCATGCCGAGCAGCGCGATCAGCGGAATTTCGCTGGCCGTCTTCGGCAGGGCCGGAGCTGGCGTCAGCGTCTCGGTTTCCGGAGGCGGGAGTGGATGCCTCGGCGATCGGGACTTCCGTCTGCTCGGGAGTTTCCTCCACGATGGGCTCACTCTTGAATTCCTCGACAGTTGTGGGTTCGGTTTCAACTGCGGGAATAGATTCGTGCGTTACCTGGGCGAGCTCCACTGCGCGCGCCTTCGGGTAGACGAACTCCTGGCCAGAGTTCTCTCCTGGGTAGAACCAGGCCTTCAGTGCGTCTGGAGCATTGCCGGGCCGCTCGGAGAACTTCATCACGTTGTCTTCTGTTGGCTGTCAGCCGCTGGTTCGGAATCGCCAGCACGGTTGCGATCAGCTTGGACCGGTCGGCGTTGAAAATGCGCACGATATGCCTGATTGCCAAAGCTCTCATACAGCTCGATGGTGTACGTGCCCGAGGGAAGGACCTGGCCGGGAATCTCCACGGGCTGCGTAAACGTGACCACGGTCCGCTTGTTGAAACTCGTATCGGCGCGCGCGCCTGCGGCAAACGTGGCCACGAGCAATGAAACTGTGAACATCACTAGGATCGTCCTGAATGATTTTCATTTTCCTGTCTCCTCTATGCGACGACGGATGCCGATTTCTCCCTTGTCTCATTGTTGTTCCGTCCTGCGTCACATCCGCTTCGTCTGCTTACATTCCACAATACTCGTGTGCATCCTTTGCGTATGTGATCGCGCTCACGAACTCGCGTAGACGGCGTCACCAGGAACCGAAGCACTCTGCTTGAATGACCCCCTCACGGTCATGATCGGCCCTTTACTTTCCTGTGGGTCCATTGTAGTCTTGACGTTGGAATGAACTACATCGCGAGCGCGAGGCTCTGCATCTGTTGTTGTTGCAACAGTGCGCCGCGGTGTGGGGGAATCGCGCGATAAGCGAACTCGATAGATCGAAGCGCAGGCAGCCCACCTCGGTGACCAACCCGAAGGTGGGTTTTTTGTTTTCAGGGGCATTGCGGCCAAAGACATCGGACCTGGCCGCTAACGGACGGGCATTGTTGATTCTACAAATCCCCCTGACGCTGGGCCGCAGTCAGCGGCGCCTTGCAATGGAGGCGAAGTTTAAATGAAGGTTTCAAACTCTTCCTGGGCCGAACGGCTCGCCGGGAAAATTCCGGAGAGCCTGGCCCGTGAAATAGATATCTTCGAAACGGAAATCGCCCTGCGAAAGCAGGGCAAGATCGACGAGCGCCTGTTCGCCGAAACGCGCCTTCGAAGAGGCGTCTATGGCCAGCGCTATGACAATGGACAAAGGCACAACGGCAAAACCGTTCAGCGGCTTGACTATCCCTCCGGAGAACTGACCAAGGGCCCGAATACGATGTGGGATGCCCCTGGGATGCAGCGCATCAAGATTCCTGCGGGAGGACTCAACGCGGAGCAACTGGAAACGTTCGCGGACCTCGCCGAGGAATACTCCGACGGCATCGCGCATGTAACCACGCGTCAGGATTTCCAGCTTCACTACGTCCACATCGAAGATACTCCCAGCGTGATGCGCCGCCTGGCCGCCGCGAATATCACCACGCGCGAGGCCTGCGGAAATTCCGTCCGCAACGTCACGGCTTGCCCCTACTCCGGCGTCTGCCCGGATGAGAAATTCGACGTCACCCCCTATTCCCGCGCCCTGTCCAAATTCTTGATGGGCCATCCGGACACGCAGAATTTCGGGCGGAAATTCAAACACTCCTTCAGCGGCTGCTCGCAGCACGCCTGCGGCCTGGCGAGCATGCACGACATGGGCATGGTCGCCGTCACGCGGATCGAGAACGGAACGGAGAAACGCGGATTTGAAGTATCCGTCGGCGGAGGTCTCGGCGCCGTCCCGTATCAGGCGAAGCTGTTCGATTCGTTCGTTCCGCCGGAGGAATTGCTGCCCCTGGCGCAGGCGATCTCCCGCGTTTTCGCCCGCCTGGGCGAAAAGAAAAATCGCAGCCGCGCGCGCATCAAATTCCTGGTCCAGGATTTGGGCATCGAGAAATTCAAGGAATTGGTTCTCGAGGAGCGCAAGAGTTTGACTCCCGATCCGCGATGGACCGACTTCGTCAAGGATGCTGAACAATTCCAGGAGACGCCGCTTCGCCCCGGGGGCAAAGCGCCGTTGCTCGGCTCGGAATCTTTCCAGCGCTGGGTGAAGACCAACACCCGGGCACAAAAACAAGATGGCTACACGGTGGTCACGATTACGCTTCCGCTCGGAGACATTACCTCCAACCAGCTGCGATCCCTGGCGGACATCGCGCGCCGTTTTACGAAAGAAACGATCCGGTCGACGGTCGAGCAAAATATCGTTCTTCGCTGGGTCAGCCAAAGCGATTTGATCGAGTTGCACAAGGCCCTCGAAGCCGCCGGGCTTGGCAGCGCCGGCGCGGGCAGCATCGTGGATATTGCCGCCTGCCCGGGAACGGACACTTGCAAGCTGGGCATTTCTTCTTCACGGGGACTTGCCGCGGAGTTGCGCAAACGGCTCAGCGAGAAAAATTTTCAACTGGACGATTCCGTCGTGAAGCTGCACATCAAGATCAGCGGCTGCTTCAATAGTTGCGGGCAGCACCACGTGGCCGACCTGGGCTTTTACGGCGTCAGCCGCAAGATGTCGGGATACGCGGTTCCGCATTTTCAAGTTGTACTGGGCGGCCAGTGGGAGCACAACGGAGCGTCCTATGGGCTCCCCGTCATCGCCATCCCGTCCAAGAATATTCCCGAAGTCGTGACTCGCCTGACGGACCGTTACGCGGCGAATCGCAAGAATGGCGAAGGCTTCAAGGATTTCGTCGCGCGAACCGGAAAAGTCGAGCTGAAAAGGATGCTCGAAGACCTTACGCGCCCGCCAGCAGATTCGTCGGACCGTTCTTTCTTTCAGGATTGGGGCGACCCCCGGGAATACACCCTTTCGGATATGGGAATCGGAGAGTGCGCCGGAGAAGTCGTGTCTTCCGTCGAGTTCGATCTCGCCGCAGCGGAAAGGGAATTGTTTGAGGCCCAGGTGGCACTCGAGGGTGGCCAAACCGAGCAGGCCGGGCAGACAGCCTATCGCTCCATGGTCCGAGCCGCGAAAGCGCTGGTGAAGATCGAGTCCTCCAACATTGCCGACGATCCCGCACAAATCGTCAAGGAATTTCGCGCGCGCTTTTACGATACGCAGAAATTCTTCGATCCCTTTGCTGGCGGCAAGTTCGCGCACTACTTGTTCTCCGCGCATGAGAGATCGAGCGAAGCCCACACGCAGGATTCGGCGCGCTATTTGATCGACGAGGCGCAGCTTTTCATAGATGCCGCGCACAGTTGCTACAATCGAATTTCGGCGCTGGCGCTCGCCTGACCATCAAGGAGTCGTTTTCTTGGGCTACTAAGGACCCCAACGCATGCAACTTCAGCACGTCAACGTGAAACTGCTCGTCCAGAATCCCGATGAGGCCGGCCTCGAGCCGCTGATTCCCGTGTTTCACGGTTGGATTGAATCCCGGACCGCTGAAGATGAATTGTTGATCGATGTCGCCGATTATTCTCACGTTCCCGCGGGGCCGGGAGTCGTCTTGATCGGACATGAGGGAAACTACAGCGTCGACAATACTGGCAATCGCCTGGGCGTTCGGTACAACCGGAAAGCGGCCCTGGACGGCAGCAATCTGGACCGCCTGGCGCAGGCCACCCGCGCGGCTCTCACGGCATGCCGGCGTTTGGAAGCTGAGCCCCGCCTCGGCGGCAAATTCCGCTTTAACGGGCAGGACATGGAAATTTTCATCAATGACCGGCTGCTCGCTCCCAACAATGCCGCAACGCGCGAAGCGTTTGACGCGGACTTCCATCTCTTTTCCCGGAAACTGTTTCGGGGAAAGGAGTATTCTATTTCCTACGGTGAGGACCCGCGCAGTTTGTTCACTGCATATGTGAAGACTCCGCAGCCTTTTGCTGTGGCGGACTTGCTCCAAGCGCTGTCATGAACTGTTTCAGGTCCTTTTCGAGGGAGGAACTCCGATGGGAAAATTAATTCAAATCTCAAAAGTGAAAATTTCCAAGGAGCCCGGAAAGAGCAAGATTAAGCGCGCCGAAATTGAGGGTTTTCCCGGCGCGATCCGCATGGGGATTCATGGAGGCATCGCCCAGTACTTCAAGCTGTCTCCCGACGAGCCCATGGCCTCGACGCTGGACTACATCGTGGCGGCGGTGGGCGGCTGCATGACCGGAACTGTGGCCGGCGCCCTGGAAGCGCGCGGCGTGAGCGCGACTCCCGACAAGCTTCAGGTGGAAGCGGAGGGACGCATCGAGGACGTGGACGGCAAGATGATCCTGACAGGCATCAAGCTGCATTACCGTCTTAAAGTTCCCAAGGAAAAGCGCGCCACGGTCGAGCGCGCGCTGGAGCATCACGAGGGACTTTGCGCGGCGTCGGAAAGCGTGCGGCGCGGGATCACCGTGGAGTGGGAAAGTGAAATCGTCGAAGAGTCGAGCGAGGAAGCCGCCCAGGTCCCCGCTGCCACCACGGCCGCTCGCGGTTCCGACTAGATTTATGCTCTTGTGCGAGCCGGACAAAGTGTCGCTCGAGCGCATTGAAAATCCCAGCTTGGGCATATCCGGCGTTCGCAGCGCCGGCAACAGGTAATGGTGCAACGCAGGATCGTTCTCTATGCGCTTCTCTTTGCATTTGTAGCCAGCTTTTTCGTGTATGCCCGGCGCTCCGTGGATTTTGCCGGTTACGCCGCCGTGGGCCAGGCTTTTTTCGACGGCCGCGATATATACCTCGATACGCCGGTCGGCACCAACACCTGGCCGCCTTTCTTCAGTCTCGCTGCCGTTCCGCTGGGCTTGCTCGATCGCATATCGCCTTACTTCGCACACGTCGCATGGATCGCTCTGACCTGGGCTTCTATTTTTTGGGCTCTCGACCTGATCGCCCGCTTGCTCTACGGCAAGCGCCTGCGCTTCCGCCAGGACGAAAACTCTTTGGACATCACTTCCCCCGAATTGCTCATTCCATTCGCGCTGACGCTTCCTTTCATTATCAATAATTTTGAGCTGCTGCAGATCAACATGATTCTGTTTTCGCTGGCCCTTTGGGGGCTGTACCTTCAGGCCAACGGACGCGATGCTGCGGGAGGAATCGCCATTGCTGCTGCGGCGGCGATGAAAGTGATGGCCATCGCCTTCTTGCCATATCTGCTCTACCGGAAGCGCTGGCGCGCGGCGTTCTGGACGGCGGCGGCCACGCAGTTTTTCTTTTTCAGCCCGGTGCTCTTTCTCGGCTGGGGGAAATTTTGGAGCGGCGTCGAGCTATGGCCTGTGGCCCTTCGCGCCAGTTGGGGCGCCGGGAACGCGCACCAATCCGTCTATTCCATGTGGGACCGCATATTGGGATACAGATATATTCCGTTCGCGGTTCCGGGAACGTTTATGTTGCCCTTGAGCGGCGCTCGCAGCGCAAAGCTGGCTTGGGAGATTACTTGCGTGATCGTGGGGGTTCTGGGAGCCATCGCATGTCGCGGAACGCCGCGTCCCGATTCACGCTGGGCGCAGGTGGAGTGGGCCATCGTTTTTGTAGCCGCGACGATCTTGAGTCCGCTGACGCGCAAGCCGTATCTGGTAGTCCTGCTCCTGCCCTATGCGCTGCTTTATGCGGCGTGGCGCTCAACGGATCTCGACCTGCGCACGCGGCGAATCCTACGCAACGTAATATTCGCATCGTTCGCGCTCAGCATTCCAACGATGCACGATCTGATCGGAAAATCACTGGCAGTGCGGCTGGAGATGGGCTCCGTAGTGACCTTCGGATCGCTGATCATGCTCGGTGGTCTGCTTTGGTACCGCAGCCGAGCGCCCCGGCAAGCGTAGCATCTGCGCTATTTTTTCTCGGCGATGTCGATGGATGCGCGGGTCGTCTCCCAATCCAATTTCATCGTGCAACTGGTCCCCGCCGAATCGAAAGAAATCGTGAAGTTTTCGAGCGGCGTCGGGAGCTTCGAGACTTTCATCTCCATGCGGGCGTAATCATATTTTTCGCCGGGGTAAGGGATGCCCCACTCGCCAACCTTTTTGCTGATAATCAAGGTCCACCGGGTTGGCGTCGGCAGGGTGAACAGCGTGTATCTTCCCGCCGGAACATTCTTGCCGCCCACAATTACATCCGTATTCGTGACGAGCGCCGTGGCATCGTCCGCTCCCGCGCGCCACACTTCTCCAAACGGAACCAGGTCGCCGAATATTTTTCGCCCGTGCATACGCGGGCTCGAATAGTTCACCGAAATTGCTTTGCCATCCGCAAATTTGCAGCCCGTCTTGGCGGGAGGGCTGGCTACCTGGCCCTGGCTTGGAATTGCACCTGCTGCAAGCGCAGCAAGAAAAATTCCCAGAAATAATCGCGTTTTGCTCATGTTTTTCAAATCCTTCTGAAGTCTCATGATTTGAGAAATGTTACGTCATTCCCGGTCGGGTTTCACCCGCAACGATCCAATATTTTGATGCATGCAAGAAAGATTCTTGAAATTCTCTGTGGGATGTATATGATGTGCCGTTCAGGCACTACATATTGGTTTCGTCAGGCACGAACGTCTTAGGTAATGATTTCGGGCTGCAAGAAATGGGCCCGCAAGACCCCTGGAGCGGAGACGATGCTGAGTAGACGAACAGAACGCGGGTCCACCGCTGTTGCCCTTGCCTTCGCAGTGTTTCTCATATTGATGACCGTGGTAACGGTTTATTTCTTCTGGGCGAAAGTGTGGTGGTTTCCCCCGGCTATCAACGACATCGGCCATGAGATCGACGCGCAATTCATGCGCACCCTTCTGATCACCGGAATCGTGTTTGTAGCGGCGCAGCTTGGCCTCGCCTACGCTATTTATAAGTTTCGCGATCGCGGGCAGAAGGCCGCTTCCTTTGAAGGCAACAACACGATGGAAATAGTCTGGACTCTGGCGACCGTGGTGCTGTTCGTCGGCCTGGGCCTGTATGCCCGGAACGCATGGGCGGAAGTGCACTTCACGGACCCCGCGCCAGGCGCGCTGCAAATTGAGGTCACCGGACAGCAATTTGTCTGGAATTTCCGCTACGCGGGTCCGGACGGAAAATTTGGCCGCGAGAAACCGGAACTGGTTAGCGCATCCACTGGCAATCCGGTGGGCCTCGATCCGACCGACCCTTCGTCAAAGGACGACATCGTTTCCCCTGTGATTGCCGTTCCGGCGGGACGCGAAGTCGAGCTCGTTATCCGCTCGCAGGACGTTACGCATAGTTTCTTCGTGCGCGAGCTGCGGCTGAAACAAGACGCAGTGCCCGGCATGGAAATTCACATGCACTTCACCGCAACCGAGCCCGGCGACTACGAAATCGTATGCGCGCAGCTCTGCGGCCTGGGACACTATCGGATGCACAGCACACTCAGCGTAATGTCTGAGGCGGATTTCCAGAAGTGGATGAAAGATCAGGAAGCGGCCAACCAGTAAGAAAGTTGACGCCTTCGCCCGCTCGCGGGATCGGGCGAGAAGAAAGACTCTGAGGAGAGGCCCCATGGTGACACACGAAAACGGCGGCGGTCACGGGCAACATCAACCTCCGTCCGGTTTCATTCGGAAGTATATCTTCAGCATCGATCACAAGGTGATCGGCATTCAGTACTTGTGCCTGGCCTTGTTCTCCGTGTTCCTCGGCATGGCGTTGTCTCTCTTGATGCGCTTGCATCTGGCCTGGCCGGCCGCACATTGGTTTTTCTTCAAAGGCGGCCTCATGACGCCGGAGCAATATCTGGCGCTGGTGACCATGCATGGAACGATCATGATCTTCATGGTGCTGACCACGGCGCCGCAATCGGGATTTGGCAACTACTTCCTTCCCATTCAGATTGGGGCCGCCGACATGGCTTTCCCGGTCCTGAATATGTTGTCGTTTTGGACGACGTTTGTGTCCCTCATGGTGATGGTTGCCGCGTTTTTTGTGGCTGGTGGCGCCCCCCTGGGCGGCTGGACCTCGTATCCGCCGTTGAGCGCTCTCGGTGAAATTACCGGTCCCGGACAAGGCGCGGGCGAGACGCTGTGGATTGTCGGGCTGGCGATCTTCTGCGGCGCGTCGTTGATGGGCGCACTGAACTTTATTACGACGCTGATCGATCTTCGCGCGAAGGGCATGACTCTCGGGCGCCTTCCCCTGACCTGCTGGACGTGGCTTGTGACCGCCATTCTTGGCCTGCTTGCTTTCGGCGTCCTTCTGGCCGCGTGCATCTTGCTCTTGCTTGACCGCGTTGCCGGCACAAGCTTCTTCATTCCCGGCGGCCTGGTAATCACCGATCAAGTGGTCACGTGGCACAAAGGCGGGTCCCCGCTGTTATGGCAGCACTTGTTCTGGTTTTTCGGCCATCCGGAGGTGTACATCGCGATTCTTCCGGGGATGGGCGTGACCTCGCACCTGCTCTCCACGTTTGCGCGCAAACCGGTATTCGGTTACCGCGCCATGGTGGGAGCCGTCTGCGCCATCGGTTTTCTCGGCTTCTGCGTGTGGGGCCATCACATGTTTGTCAGCGGGATGAGTCCCTATTCGGCTTTTGCCTTTTCGATTCTCACCATGACCATCGGCGTGCCGTCGGCAATCAAGACGTTCAACTGGCTGGGCACATTGTGGGGCGGCAAGATTCAATTCAACTGCGCGATGCTGTTTGCCCTCGGCTTCGTGTCGCTGTTCGTGAGCGGCGGACTTTCGGGTCTGTTTCTGGCGCAACCGTCCTTGGACCTTTACCTCCACGATACGTACTTCGTCATCGCGCACTTTCATTTGATCATGGGTGTCGCGGCCATTTTCGGGATGTTCGCGGGAATGTATTTCTGGTTCCCCAAGATGTTTGGCAGATTCCTGAATGAAGGAATCGGGAAAGTCCACTTCTGGCTCACATTCGTCGGCGTCTATTGCATTTTCATGCCGATGCATTTTCTGGGCCTGGCTGGACACCCGCGGCGCTACTTCGACGCCAGCGCGGTTACTTTCCTCCAGAAGCTGCAGCCGGTCCACGTGTTTATCACGATAGCGGCGATTATCACCATCACCGCGCAGCTCATCTTTCTGTTCAACCTCATCTGGAGCTTGTATGCGGGGAAGGAAGCCAAGGAAGAAAATCCATGGCGTGCGACGACCCTCGAGTGGTCGATCCCGTCGCCGCCTCCGCATGACAATTTTGGCGGCCTTGAGCCCATCGTGTATCACGGACCGTATGAATTCAGCGTGCCGGGCGCGGCCGATGACTTCATTCCACAGCATCTCGCGCCGAATTTGGTGCGCAAGGCATAGAGTTTTTAGGGTCGAACCATGCCAGGAACAATTGTCGACGACATCGAGATCATAGACGCCGGTCACGGCGGCGGCACAGGCACGCCCGCCGGCGGTGACGATGATAGCGGCTCCTCCGGTCCGTTGCGTCCAGTTCCGCGCCGCGCCTATTTCACGGCGCTCCAGCTTGGTCTCGCTGCCGTCGTGATGTTTTTTATGGCGTTGGCGAGCTCCTACATCGTGCGCAAGGGGCTCGGCGTGGACTGGCAGAGTACGCCGTTGCCTCCCGTCCTGTGGTTCAACACAGCGATACTGCTCGCAAGTAGCGCCACGATTGTCGTGGCGCGTAAGAAGCTGGAGGGCGGCGAGCGTGAAGCGTTCCGTTCCTGGTGGTGGGTGACCACTGGCCTCGGATTGCTTTTCCTGGCCGGGCAGATCATTGCCTGGCGCCAACTCGCCGCCGCCGGGATGTTGTTGGCGACGAATCCCAGCAGCAGTTTTTTTTATCTCCTGACCGCCGCTCATGGCGTGCACCTGGCCGGCGGAATCCTGGCTTTGTTTTACGTGGCGTTCCGGCCGTGGAGCCGTTCGCGGATCTCGCAGGCCACGGCAGCGGAGCTGACGTCGATTTACTGGCACTTCATGGATGGGCTTTGGATTTTCCTGTTCGCACTTCTAACTCTGGGACGGTGAACTGTGCATGACGTAAAAACCGAAGCGGCGCTGGAATCGGCATGGTCCGGCGGCAAGTCTCCCTTTGCGATTGGCTCGAAGAAATTGGGGATGTGGCTGTTCATCGTCTCCGATACGCTGACGTTTTCGGCGCTGCTCATCACCTATACCTATTCGCGGCTCACGAATCCCGATTGGCCGAAGCCGTTCCCCATTAATCCGGCCATCATTTTCTCGACGACCATGACGGTGGTGTTGCTCGCGAGCTCACTGACGATGGTCATGGCCGTGATGGCAGCACAGCGCAACGACCGCAGGAAGACGGTCATGTGGATGATCGCCACCATGGTGGGAGGACTGCTCTTCACCGGGTTGCACTTGACCGAATGGATGAACATGATTTTCAAGGAGCACTTCACCATTACTGCAAACCCCGAAGGCACGCCGCTTTTCGGCGCCGTGTTCTTCGGAATTACCGGCCTGCACATGACGCACGTCATGATTGGCGTGATCTACCTGGGGATTGTGGCGGTCGGATACGGCCGCGGCAAGTTCTCGGCCGAGGATGTTGAAGTGAACGGATTGTACTGGCACTTCGTCGACCTGGTCTGGATGTTTGTGTTCCCCCTGATCTACTTGATGTCGGTAAAGTACTAACTTCGGCGATTCGGGAGAAAAAGCGATCCATGAACACACAAGCGCATGCGGAAGAAGCACACGCGGGTGCCAGCGTCGGGACCAACATCACGGTATGGATTGGCTTGGTGGGGATCACCTTCCTGGAAGTTTTTCTTGCGTATGAGCATTTGCAGCCTTCGGTCATGTTGAGCATTCTGGTCGTGTTGTCCGTGGTCAAAGCCGCCCTGATCATGTCCTTTTTCATGCATTTGAAATATGAGAAATTTTCCCTGGTGCTCTTGTTGATTCCGGCGACGATTTTTTGCCTCTGCATGATGTTTATTTTCTTTTTCCCGGACGCCTTCCGGCTGCTTCAAATGGGGCCGCATTGAGGTAGAATCAAGAGGCGGATGAAAAGCCTTTGGAGGGAACGGAAATGCGCCTGAAATATGTGCTGGCCCCCCTAGTCGCGATTCTGGCTTCTGCGAGTAGCGCATTCGCCCAGGGCTGCGCGCTCTGCTACGCGTCGGCCTCCGCGCTAGGCCAGGCTGGCCAGCGCTCGCTCGATTATGGAATTTTGACCCTTCTCACTCCCGCTCTTGTCCTGTTTCTCGCTGTGATATTCACGCTCTACCGCCGCGCTGTTTCTGCTGACGCATAGCACCGCGCTGCCCACCCCGCGCGGGTTTTCCGCATTCAGTCAAGGATCTTCCAAGAGTTGGACTTAAAGTTGTTTGTAATGGCGTCTTGTGCGCCGCCAATCGGGAGATTGGCGTTCCCGGACTTCTACTCGGACGGCGGCAGAATTTATTTGGCTTGAAGCGCCGCTTTTCGCACTTCCTGCGCGACGCGTTCAATCTGCTCGCGCGTAAGTTCGGGGTAAAGGGGAATGGAAAGCACCTCGCGCGCGGCGCGCTCGCTGACGCGCAAATCACCGGGCTTTCCTCCGAGCGAGGCGTAGAGCGGCTGCAAATGCAGCGGAACCGGGTAATACACAACGCTGGCGATACCGCGGTCCTTTAAGCGCTGCTGAACGAGATCGCTGCGCGATTCATTGCCTTGGTCGTTCGGCCGCGTGTAGCCGCCTGCTCGCCCCTCCACGCGAATCGTATAGAGGTAGTAGACGTGCTCTCTTCCGGGCGGGACGCGCGGGGGAACAATCCCGGGCAAATCCGCGAGTAGAGAGTCATAAAGCACGGCGTGCTCCTGCCGCGCGGCCGTCCAATCCGCCATGTGGCGCAGTTTCACGCGCAGGATCGCCGCTTGCAGTTCATCCAGGCGGCTGTTCCATCCTCGCTCGGTGCTGAGGTACTGGCCCGTCTGCCCGTGATTGCGCAAGGAGCGCAAACGGGCCGCAAGCTTTTCGTCGCTCGTAACGATCATTCCTGCATCGCCATACGCGCCCAGATTCTTGCTGGGATAAAAACTCAGGCAACCGAGACGCCCCATCGAGCCCGTCTTCCGCCCGCGATATTTCGCGCCGAAAGATTGCGCATTGTCTTCGATGACGGGAATGCCGTGCTTTTCCGCAACGGCAAGAATAGGGTCCATGTCCGCCGAAAGGCCGAACAGGTGGACGGCGACGATCGCTCGGGTGCGCGGCGTGATTCGCGCTTCGATTTGGTCCGGATCGAGATTGAAGGTTGCGGGTTCGATGTCCGCGAAAACCGGTCGCGCGCCCAAGGCGCTCACGGCGCTGCCCGTGGCAATGAATGTGAACGCCGGGACGATCACTTCGTCTCCGGCCTTTACGCCGCAGGCATGAAGGCCTAGTTCTAGGGCCTCCGTTCCGGAGGCAAGGCCAACGGCGAAACGCACGCCGCAGGACTCGGCGATCTCCCTCTCGAGCGCCGCGCCTTGCGGACCAAGGACAAACTGCTGCGCGGTCAGGACACCCTCGACGGCTGCGCGAATCTCGGGCGCAATGCTTTCGAATTGCGCGCGCAGGTCGAGCATCGGAATCGTTTCCGTGGATGGGTCCATGGACGCGCGCGGAGGTGCGGTCATCGTGAATTCGAATGGTGTTTGCGGGCGGTTGGATGTTTCACGGCGCAGATATGGTATCACGCGATCCGGGCGCGCGCGTCACTTGGACGGGCGGCCCGGAATCGCGCACGTGTCCGTCTCACAGCGCGCGGGCGCTCCAGGAAGGCTGTAACGGTGCCGCGCGATGAATGCGTACACTGAGGGCCCAATCCAGCGCATTGGGGGCATACTGGCGAAGCGTCCGAGCCAGGCGAGCTTCGGAAGCACACGAAGCAAGGCCAGCCAAGCTGCGAATCCCTTGAGCCACGCGCCGTCCGGCGTTCGAACATGCATTTCGTTGTCGAGTTCGCCTCGCGAAAAGGGGGCTTGCGCTGCCACCGCGGGATCGTTGTAGTCCAGGAATCGCAGCCGCGCACTGGAATCGTAGGGCTCGATCTTCGCTTGCGTCCAACGGCAGAAAGAGCAGGAGCCGTCCATAAATATGTCGTAACTCGCGGTCTGAGGCATCGGGTGACTCACTGGACGCCTCTATTATGACACCAGCGCGTCCGGAGGGCACACTTTCACCGGATGCTTGTTCAGACGGATTCTCGGGGAGCGAAACTATCGCAGGCGGCCCGGTGGATCGGCCGAAGGAGGGATGTGGGGCGTCGCTGCAGGCGAGCCTGAGTTTGCGGAGACCTTGGAAGGCGCCGGCTGCGGCAGGCCAATACCGACATTCATTTCGAGATGTTCCTTGGCGCAGCGGGGGCAAAAACCCTTACCTGTGTCTTCATCGCGCAGGCTGGCAAATTCGTAGCAGCCGTGGATGCAGTCGCAATATCCCGTCGTCGAAGCCGTTTTAATCGGCACCAGAGCCATTGTGTTTGTCCTTTTCTGCAGGATACTACAAGCACGACGCCATTTGCGCAAGGCCCCGAGACGAAATTCCAACCGAGGGAAAACGTCCTTAAGCGGGTTTTAGTTGAGAAAGGCGGTAGGGTGTGCCTATGTTCTCCCGCAACTCCGTCCAAAGGGAGGACTCCATCTTGACGAACACGTCGACCACTTTCGGGTCAAACTGCGTTCCCGAGCATCGCTGGATTTCTTCTTTTGCGTGACTGATCGGCAAGGCTTTGCGATAGGGCCGGTCGGAAATCATGGCGTCCAGTGCGTCGGCAACCGCGAAAATTCTGGCGCCGAGGGGAATTTCTTCTCCACGCAAACCGCGGGGGTAGCCGGTACCGTCGAAATATTCCTGGTGCGAAAGCACAATCTCCGCCGCTTCGCGAAGGAACGGAATGCGCGTCACCATGTTGTATCCGATTTCGCAATGGGTGCGCATAATGTCGCGTTCTTCCTGGGTGAGGGGTCCGGGCTTGCGCAAGATGAGGTCCGGAATGGCCATCTTTCCGATGTCATGAAGGAACGCGGCGCGGGCGATTTGCGGGAGCAGTGTCGGCTCTACTTCCATGGCCTTGGCAATGGCGATGGTGAATGCTGTAACACGCTTGCAGTGGCCTTCGGTTTCGGCGTCTTTCAAGTCCAGCGCGCCGCCAAGAGCCTCCAGCGTATCGTCGTAGGACTGCTCCAACTGCTCGAGAGCGCCCTGGAGTTGCGTCGTCCGCTCTTCGACCAGCTTTTCGAGATTGCTCTGATAATTCCGATTCTCCAGTACCAGTCGCCGGTGATCGAGTGCGCGGCGAGCGCTCAGATAAAGTTGGTCCTTTTCAAAGGGTTTTAGGATGTAGTCGTATGCCCCTCGCCGTATGGCCTCCAGTGCGGTAGAGAGATCGTGCATGGCCGTAACCATGATGACCGGAATTTCGGGCTGGGTATTGCGCAGCCATTCGACCAGACTCAGGCCGTCCATTTCCGGCATCACCATGTCGCTCAAGACCAGGTCCACGGAATTGCTGGCCAGGAATTCCTGGGCGCGGCGGCCGTTGCTCGCGGTCGCACACTCGTAACCGAGCGCTTCGAGGAGTGTCGAAATGACCTCTCGAATCGCTTCTTCGTCATCAACAATCAATATCTTGGTTTTGGGCACCTAGAGCCTCAGAGAAGACAATTATACGGCAGGGCGGGTCTCCGCAAAGGGCCAAGTGTCCAATTAAGAATTGACGTGCTAAATTTGTAACTGGGGACCAAGCAGCGAAGGAATTGCAAGATTGGGCTTGCGGGTTCAGTCTGGTACTGCAAATTACCTGATGGTGCGAGTTTTCAAGCGGTGTGCTGCAAACTTCGTCAGTTGAAATCCAGCAGACCTGTTCCTCACGCGCCGATTCCGCCGCGAAGCTGGCCCGCCGATAACGCACTGATCTGTGCCATGGACTCATCCATGCGCGTTGCAAGTCTGCCCACGAGTCCGGTCAGATGTTCCAGCTGATTGAGCGGCAAATTGCCTGCGGAAAGGCGCAGCCACACGAGCGAGTACAGGATCTGAAATTTCAGGCTCAGAATCAGCCGTTCCGTTTCTTGCTGGTGGCTGACTTCCGGGGACAGAGCCGCAATGATCCGGCCCAACTTTGCCAGATTTGAAAAGTCTTCGTGCAGTCCCTCGAGAAAGCGCCGTGCCACCGCGCGCCGCTCGCGAAGCGCTTGCTTGGCCACGTGCGGGGGCGCATTCTCCCTGAGGTAACGCGAGTCATCCTCCGAAAGAGCTTGCCGAATCTGGGGAAAAAAACCGTAATGCTTTGCGGTGGGGAGCGCGTCTGTCACATTGGAAGGCATCGACGAGGGGCCCGATCCCGACGATTCATGCTTGGGGATCAAAAGCCATACAATAACCGCGGAGAGGGCAATCGCAACGGGAATAACGATGCTCAAACCATTCATGGCTTCAGCAACTCCAGCATTCGATCGTTAAATGTTGCCAGGCGCATGTTGATCGCCGGCGACAATTCCTGATAGACCTCGGCAGGCAGAAGCTCGGGAGCCTCCGCCCGGGCCGGAATCGGCTTTCGTAGTGCGTAACACCAGATTCCCATCGAAAACATAAAAAAGGAAAGATGGACCGTGCTCCAAATATCATTCACGTGCTGGACTTGGGGCCTCAGTGCGGGCCAAAGGTCCTTTTGGCTGGTTAGGAACCAGGAGGACAGATACCCCGTGAAGAGATTTCGAAAGATTGTGTTCCCAATCACATCGACACCGCAGATGAGGCAAATGCCAACAGCGATTGACCTTTGCAGAGGTTCGAGTGCAAGCCCATAGTAATTTCGGAAGAGTAACAGGACAGCAAGAATGACAATTGAAGCGAATGCCAGATCGCGATCGAGGGTCATCCCATAAATAGCAAACTGATTAGGCTGTCCCCGGGCGTCCATAGCCGCGTGAGCGAAAAGGAGGATCGAAAGGGCTGTGAGGACGCGCCAAACGAGCGCCCAGATGCCCGCGTAGGCGCGCAACCCGTAACGGCACAATTCTGCAATTGCAAGGCTTCTCACAGCTGCGCTCAAGAGGATGGATCCCCAATAGGCATAGATCGAAATGAGGGAACTAATTCCGAAATACTCGTACGTAAGCCAAACACCGATCCCGCAGCTCAGAAGCACACATGTATAGGCTGCAAAAAGCGGAAGAATCCGCTGCACCTTCCTGGCGAAGACAAATCCGCAGAGCACAACTTCGAACGATATGGTAGACCAATTGAGAAAGCTCTCCAGATGATTCATGGGTCCGGACCGATCGCTCGGATTTTACCACGAGGATCTTTTCACTTGTAGGGGAATACCCCACAGCGAGCCTGCTCGGTCCGGACTCTAGCAGCGATTTAGTGCCCGCCGCCACCTGTCGGGATGGGATTGCTGCCCTGGTAGTGGCCACCTCCGCCTGTCGGAATGGGATTACTCCCCTGACGAAGGATCGAGTGATTAACCGATGCAGCGTTGACTTGGCGTGCAACGGGGAGTAGCATCATCACTGCGAGGACTGCGAGAAACGACGCGCTCATAATTTTTTTCATTGTGATTGACCCTCCAGAGTCGCCACATTGATAAGCGATAACTTGGGGTTTGAGGCGCAATCAGGCAAAAGAGTTCAGGAATCAGAACTGGTGATTTTGTGGAGTCTCTAGAACGCTTCCAACAGAGCCGAGCCGTGATCGAGGATTTTTCCTCGCAGACTCTGGCGGCCATTTCGACCGACTTTGGCCGGCTCTACTACGTCAGTTCGCTAAAGGATTCGGACTCAGGACGGTACGAGCACGACGGCCTCATGAGCCTCTATCCAGAGAACGCCGTCCAGGCGGGGATTTCACACTGCCATGAGGAGTTATTTTCCAGGATTCTGGAGACACCTTTGGGAGAGCAGGAACGTGATCTTCGCGAATGCCTAAACTCGGCAGGCAATCAGTATTGGGATGTGGTGGAGAATTGGCGCGAGAATCGCTATTTCCGGGAAATGTGTCCTGAGGGTTTGCCGGACTATCTGCACGACTTGTTTTGTTCGAACATGGGCGCACTACTAGCCATCTTTTCCTCGAGAAAACCTAACTCTAACTAGGGCCCAATCTCATCGCCACTCCCACAACCTGACCAACAATTTCCGCCTCCTCGGGACAGCGGTAAACCTCTGGAGTGCAAGAAGATAAGGGGTGAGGAACCAGGATCATCTTGCCCCCCTCACACTGGCACCAACAGCATCGAAACTGTCCGTGGAGCTCGATGAAGTACATGGGCCGCTCGTACTCGTTTGTCCACCCGGAATTTTTGACCTGCCGCAGTTTGGGATCCACCAGCACCAAGCTTCCCGGGCGAAGGAGCGGGTTCATGCGCAAGTCATCTACCCCGACATACCCGTAAAGGTATCTCCCGGATTGGTTGAAGAGTGTGCCCTCCAGATCTCCCCATCTCTCAACCATGCGCGTAAGAAATTCCGTCCGCCGCGGGTCGAAGGCCGGATCAAACCGAATGGGGAGCCGCAGCCTGGCCGGTGGCGCGGCAAGATGCGTGTTGGGTACGCTAAGCGAGCTGGCATCGGAAAAATGACCCTCAAAGGGAACCTCATACCACTCGCAAACCTCTTTTGGATCCAGGTGGTAAATCACGGCCAGGGCGTAAAGCTTGTAAAGACTGGGGGTTACATCCCGATTTTCGATGTCCGCCAAACGGCTAAGATGCACGATGAAGTCCGGACGGCCCCGCTGGCAGGCCAATTCATAGCTCGCGCGCTCTACATCCCGATACGTCAATCCAAGACGTTCGCGGGATTTGCGCAGCCTCGTGCCCGGCTGCATGTCAGGGGCGGGAAGGTCCCCTGGGTGGCTCAAACTTCGAATCGCCATCGCGCATCATACCTTTCTGTTATGTTTCCAGAACAGAGGCCCAATTGGCTGCAATTCTTCTTGGCCCGTTGAATGTGAATTGTGCGCCGCTACGAGTTTGAAAGAGAACAGAGATTCAGCTCGGAATTTCCGTTGCTGGAATCAGGATCTCGGGCAAGAGGAAATTCCGCCGAATTTGCTGGATTTATTTTCGCGTTCACGCACACCTGTGCAATGGGAATAGTAAATGGCATTTTATGAAGAAGCGTACCGTACTTGGATTCCCCCCGCTTGTTGCGCCCCAAGCAATGAGTGTATTAGAGTCGAGGCCCAAATGAACTCTATTTTTTCTATCCGTTGGAAAAGTCTTCTGCATGCCCGGCGGGCTGCGGCCAGGGCCTTGATCGCCATTAGTCTTGTCATTTTAAGTGCCACTCCATTTATCGCACAGCTTCGCGCGCAAACTGCCAGCGACCCAACCGCGGAATTCAAGCGAATTTCCGAGGAACTTTCTGCGGCCAGGCTGAGTGGCGGGGACGATAACAAAGAGCAGATGGAAAAGGCGCTGGCCTATTTGGATTCCGTCTCTATTTCCAATCTAAATATCGCTGCGGAGCCGAATCTCGACGGAGCCAACCGGGGCCTGGCCGGACTCGCGCCCCACACTCCTCCCATCGGAGAGAATTATCGCCTCGTGAAACTGGGCGGCGCTTCCCGGGCCTATGCACTGGTGGTCAATTTCGGCTTGGGGGGACCCGCGGCACTGCGAATTTATGCGGGCTCGGCCGGAAATTACGCCCTCGCCGCCAGGATCGATCGTTTTGTCCAGAAGGACTTTTTGGACAGTGATATTGAGCTGGTGCCTGTTTCAAATTCCGAGGCGGTGTTTGTTACAGTTTCCGGCCGCACGGATGACCTGTCGACAGGCTTGTTTTCGGCCTGGCAGTTTGACGGGAATCACATCCTTAATTTATGGAATTCGGACTTGCTCCAGCAGTCCAGTTACGAGGCCGACGGAAGCGGATTCCAGCTGGCATACTGCTCCAAGGTGGATGAGGATCAACCCTCCCAGTGCCTCAAGATGTCTCGTGACCTGTATCGTTTTCAGGCGGGAGAATGGAAGAGAATCGAAACGGTTGATTTGCCGCTGCCAGGCCCCGCAGCGAAATAAGAATTGATTCAGATAAGCAGCCCCCCGGGTTACCAAGTCTAGCCTGCCGGCTACATCCATTCGTCTCAGATTCACATCAAAATGTTAATCTGGATACAGCGTTCGCAAGGGAAGGGACGGATCGCGTGAGACGAATCTTTGCTGGCATGGCTGCCGCGCTTTTTCTTTCCATCGGAGTGGCGGCTCAAAGAATTGCTCCGCCTGCGGCATTGGCGCCGCCCGCGTCCGCGCAAAATGAGGAATTCCTGCAGGCAGCCGACGAAGTCCTGGCTGAAATGAGCAAGCTCATTTCCCTCCCGATCCTTTCTCCGTTGAAAAAGAGCATGCGCTCCCGCGAGGAAATTCGCGCATACCTTTTGTGGAAAATGAAGGAAGACAAGGACGCCGACAAACGGTATGCGGACCAAAAGACCATGGAGAAATTCGGCCTGCTCCCGAAAGACTATCCCCTCGACCAAGTACTCGTAAAAGTCCTTACCGAACAGATCGCGGGACTTTACGATCCGGATAGCCAGGAGTTTTTCATCGCGGACTGGACGACGCCCGCGGACGAGCGATCGGTGATGTCACACGAGTTGACCCACGCGTTGCAGGACCAGCATTTTCACATCGACAAGTGGACTGAGGCGGCCAAGCCCAACGACGATGGGGAATTGGCCCGCGACGCGGTGCTGGAAGGCTCGGCCATGGCCGCCATGCTGGATTACGAGCTCGGCGGGAAGGGAAGCATTCGTGACCTGGACGACTTCGACCCTGCCCTGCTGATGGGAGACTTGGACAGCAGCCCGGAACTCTCCAAAGCGCCTAAGGTTCTGCAGGATGAGCTACTGTTTCCGTATCTTGCGGGGATCAGGTTCACACAGCACTTGCTGAAGGCGGGGAACGGATGGCCGGGTTTCTACAAGGTTTTCGACAAGCCGCCGGTTTCCACGCAACAAATCATGCATCCCGAGTTGTATTTGCGGGGGGTTTTGCCTGCCAAGATCGAGCTGCCTTCGACCAAAGGCGTGGTTTCCTCCGACTGGAAGAAGCTCGACGAAAATGATATGGGGGAATTCGGGGTGCAGGAAATTTTGAAGCAATTTCTGCCCAAAGACCGTTCCACCACGCTGGCGGGGGCCTGGACCGGCGATCGTTATGCAATCTTCGAGAACCAAAAGAATAAGCGGACCATGCTGGAATTCCGCGTTCGTCTGGCAAGCGATGCCGATGCAGCGCGCTTTTTCGGGGCCTACAGCGAAATTTTGGAGCTGAAGTACGAGCGGCGGACCAATTTGCTGCGGCGTCCGAATTTCTTTTCGTTCGATACGCCGGAAGATGGCGTTTATCTTCGCTGCATGGACTCGGATTGTTTCATTCTCGAAGGCGGCAACCGTGCGATGTTCGATCGCTTGACCATGGAAATGGGATGGCCGGCCGGACCGGTTGTGCCTATGAACCCGAGTGACCCGCACATTAACGAGACGGCGTTTCCAGTTTACCCGCGCATGATTGCCGATGCCGGTCGGCCCATGCAGCCCACGGCACCGTAAGCCAGATGGCGATCGCGCTCCATGCCAGGGCTTGCACGCTGGGAGGCGGAGGCCCGAACAGAGACGCGGGGTAGAGTACGCCAAGCAGACCGACAAGCGACCACAAAGCAAGATTGCCCGCAGCATCTTTCGCGCGAGTCGTGTTCACATAAAGTGCGATGCCCGCCGCAAATAGAACGTACTCTACAGAAATCGTCAAAGGAATCGAGTGCCACATTCCCAGCCCGTATTTTGCGCCGCCGGGATAGATCGGCATGTCTGGCCGGTGCGCGACGAAATCTAGAACCCAGTGCGTGGGCACAAGGCCTCCGACAAGCAACGCGCTCCTGCCATCGCGCTTCGCTGCAAAATAGATGAGTCCCAAGAGGGCACCCCAGCCCAACTGAGCGACGAGGCTGTGTGAAATCGGATACGACGTGAAATCAAAGGGCGAGGCAGGAAGCAGGCCGGGCACGATGCGCACTTTTTCGATTCCGAGAAGCAGCAGGATCGGCCACAGCATATCTGCAAATTGCGCGGCAAACACCAGCGTGCCCAATGATGTTTTCGGGGCAGCTTTTTTCGCGGCAAACGCCACTCCAAAATGGCCTAGGAACATGTCGCCCTCTCATATTTCACTCTTAGTAGACAGCGTAATCAGTGTTGGCGAAGAATTATTTGGCAATCTTTCCCGGGAGCGCCATTCTGCTGAATGTCGTCGCGCAAACCGCCAATCGGGAGATTGGCGTTCCCGGATGGAGCGCCCGCGCAGCGGCGCTCCAGGCGCGCAAGGCGGCGGCGCAGACGCGCCTCTATTTTTTCTGCACGGTCCTTGGCGAGTTTTCCGTCGCGCCGCGCGGCATGCCATTCCGCGATTGTCGCGTGCATCAAATCGAGTGCCCGCCGCGGTTCCTTCGCGCGGTGCTCGTAGTAAATCGCCAGCTGTTCGGCTGCGTCGATCGCGGATTCGAGCGCTCTCTGCGCGTCTTCCGCGAGCAGGGGCGCTTCCTTTCGCTTGGCTGAGCTGGGCGCTTGGCGCAGCGACTCCCACAGCGAAATGGCACGGGTGTAATCGAGTTCCCGCTTGGCGAGTAGGGCCAGTTCCCGCTGGGCAAGCCGCTCCACGGGATGCGGCAGGCCAAAGCGCAGCGCGGTTTCGTACAGCTCGCGCGCGCGCGTGGATTGGCCGCGATTGCGCATCATCCGGGAGAGACCCAACACTTCGATCGGATCGCGCATCTCAGCCTGTCCGGCTCCGGCGATTCCATTTCCACTGTCGAGCAGCGAGAGAATTTTTCCCGCCAGCGCCGCCAGGCCGCGCAAGTCCATCTGGTTGTGACGGAAAATTCCCACGAGCGGCTCAGCCAAACCTCCGCGCAGATAATCGAAATACATTTGCGGAATCAGCGAAGAATCGATGTCCTCGTGGCGTGACCAATCGAGCGAGCGGCTATCCCCTCCCAGAACATGCCGCTCGAGATCCTTCAAGCGCACGGAACCAAGCCGCAGCCGCCAGAGTTGGCGCGCCGGATGCAGCAAATCCAAATGCAATTTGGGAGAGAACGCCGGGACGGCGCGCGTCATGCGGTAGCGCGTTTCCAGCAGCGGCCAATCAAAACTTTTGCCATTAAATGTGACGAGGACGGGCCGCTTCTTCATGCGCTCGGAGAGTTCGAGCAGCAGCGAATGCTCTTCATCGAGATCGCGCAGGAAGAATTGCTCGACCTGCAAACCTCCCGCGTCCCACCACGCGATGCCAACCATGAAGGCGTAGGTGCCGGTGCCTCCCGCGAGGCCCGTCGTTTCGGTGTCCAAAAACAACCACTGTTCGGGATCGATCGCGGTCTTCAAAGCGCTTTCCGAATCCACGGTTTGGGGAAGAAGCAAGGAAAGCGAACGCGGATCCGGCGAGCACATTTCCGGCGTGGCATACCATTGCTGAAGAGACAAATGTTCGCCGTAATGATTTCGATTGACGCGCGCGCCGAGAAGCTGCGCAAGCCGATCGGCCCCGGTGGAAGCTTCCGAGATGCACGCTGCTGGAGCTTCCTCTTTGCGTGCGGGGCGCAACGCGGCAATGCGCGCGAATTTGTCGCCTTTACTCAAGCTATGCACCGAGACGGTTGAGGATGGCCAGCGCCGCTTCTTTGGCGCGCTCGCCGCGCTCGCCTACGGGGCCGACGCAGGATGGGCACCCGTTTTCGCATGGGCATGCGGCGATGAGCTCCCGCGTTTTTCCCAGCAAGATGTGGTACGCGCGGTATAGCGGCTCGGAAAATCCGATTCCTCCGGGATACGCGTCGTAGAGGTAGAGATTGGGCTCGAAGAATTCTTTTTCCGCAAGCGCGGCGATGGCTTCCGGGCTGGCCGCTTCTTCCCACTCAATTTCAGAACCGGGAGACGGCGGGCGTTCGCCGATTGATGCGCCGAGGTCACGCGCGTCGCACATCAAAAGCAGCGTGGCGATGGATTCCAGGGCCTGGAGAAGGCCGAACATTCCGCTCTGGCGGTCGCTGATGGAGAAGGGAAGCGACTCGACGAGAGAGCGCTCGAGGGTCAGCCAGAAAGCCGTCGTGTGCATCTCGTTTTCGGGCAGTTCCAGCTTTCCGTCGCCGACATTTTCATTGGTGAAAAATTTGATTTTCTTGAAGCCGATCACTTGTGATCGGACCAGCACATCGCCATTGGAGCGCGCGGCATGCGCGTCGGCGCCGCCCGCCTCGATGCGCTCGCTGGCGGCGCATTCCAGCACGCGGACCTGCGTGTAGCGGATCGCGTCGGTGTAGTAGTCCACATCGACGCGCTTCACATACGCCTTGCGCTCCTCGAAGTTGAGCGCTTCGACGTGGAATTGCTGTCCCTGGTGCAGGTAAATCGCTTTGGGATGAACTGTGGTGAGGGCGCTCGGGAAATCCACTTCGCCAATTACTTCGGCGCCTTCTGTGGTATTCACGATCACGAAATTGTCCGAAGTCACCGAGCGCAGGCTCACGGTGTCCGCGGGATAGGCTTCGTGCGTCCAATGCCAGTGCTCGCCGGTGCGATGCAGGAAGCCTGCTTCGGCGAGGCGCTCGCAAAGGTCAGGGACGTCCATGCTTCCGAATGTTTCGCCTGCCGCAATCGGCAATTCAAACGCGGCGCACTTCAAGTGATTGATCAGGATTTCCAGATTGTCCGGCTGGACGAAGGCGTGCTCGGGCGAGCGCCCGAAAAAATAATCCGGATGTTGCACGATGAACTGGTCCAGCGGCGCAGAGGAAGCGACCAGCACCGCGCAAGAGCTTCCGCTGCGCCGCCCGGCGCGCCCCGCGCGCTGCCACGTGGAGGCAATCGTGCCGGCGTATCCGGCCATGATGGTGGCGTCGAGCGAGCCGACGTCAATCCCCAGCTCCAGCGCGTTTGTCGAGACCACACCGCGAATGCGCCCTTCGCGCAAGCCGTGCTCGATTTCGCGGCGCTCGCCCGGGAGGTAGCCCCCGCGATAGCCGCGAATTGCGGGCGACTGTCCGGGCGGCGCAGGATTCGCCTGCTGCAAATAGGTGAGCAGGACTTCGGTATACAGGCGCGAGTTGGCGAACACGATGGTTTGAAGATTTCTCTTCAGAAATTCCTGAGCCACGCGCGAAGATTCGTTGATATAGCTGCGGCGTATTCCGAGAAAACGATTCACCACCGGCGGATTGTAGAAGATGAAAAATTTCTCTCCCGCGGGCGCGCCGTTTTCTTCGATGGCCTCAAAATCGGTTTCCGCCAGGCGGGAGGCGAGCTCGCCCGGATTCGCGATCGTGGCCGAGGAGCAAATGAATTGCGGATCCGAGCCGTAGAATCGGGCAATGCGCCGCAGGCGGCGCAGCACGTTGGCCAGATGGCTGCCGAACACGCCGCGATAGGTGTGCAGCTCGTCCAGCACCACGTAGCGCAAGTTCTCGAACAGACGCTGCCAGCGCGTGTGATGCGGCAGGATTCCAGTGTGCAGCATGTCAGGGTTCGACAGCACGATGTGCCCGCGCTCGCGGATCGCCTTACGCGCGTCGGCGGGCGTGTCGCCGTCATAGGTAAAGACGCCGAATCGTTGGTCGAGACGCGCGGACAGATCATGCAATTCGGCGAGCTGATCCTGCGCCAGCGCCTTGGTGGGAAACAGGTAAAGCGCGCGCGCGTCCGGATTTTCAAGGACCGCGTTCAAAACCGGCAGGTTGTAGCAAAGCGTTTTTCCCGAGGCCGTTGGCGTAACCACGACGACGTTGCGCCCATCCCTGACCGCCGAGGCGGCCAGGGCCTGGTGGCTGTACAGCTGCGTGACGCCTTTTCCCGCATACGCTAGCGCCAGGTCCTCGCGCACCCATTCCGGCATGGGCGCAAACTTGGCTTCGCGCGCCGGGATGTGATGCACGGCGGTAATAATCTCACCCAGGCGGTCGCGCTCGGAGAATTGCTCGACGATTTCGCGGACGCGCGCGAGCGTGACCGAGTCTTTTGTAGGCCGCACCGCAAGCGATTGAGCCACTGTAAGTCTCCTTAATGCTTCGCCTTTTATTCGCTACGCTAACATGCCGCTGCGGTCGGCGCAACGGTCTTTCTCATGAATGTGAACGCATCTTTCGCCAGCGAATCCTCTCGCTGAAATTCCTCTGATTTGCGTTTGATTATTCTCCGGACCCTCAAAATGTTTCTTCGACCAATCGCTTGTCTAGTGCCCACATGGCCATGCCCGACCTGTCTCAATGATTTGGCGGCGACCTGTCCTTGTTCCGTCCCGATGACCAGTCGAGTCCCTTCTCGACGGTGAACTAACCTGCGCACTGTTCAGGGGGCCGGAGATGAAGAAAACAAGTACGGCAGGGAAAATCAGAGCCAAGGTTCGGGCTGTTGCGGCCATCATGACCATGCTGTTCGCTTTTGGAACGGCGGCATACGCATACGTAAATGCAACGCCTTCATCCATTAATTTTGGCAATGAGACTGTTGGTTCGACCAGCGCGTCACACACTGTGACCATAACGAACGAAAGCAGACATAGCGCTACGATTACCGCAATTTTTACTTCTGCAGCTCAGTTTTCCTATTCCGCGCCTTCTTTACCTGTCAATCTAAATCCTGGCCAGAGCCTGAGGGTCTCGGTGAGATTCGATCCGTCCGCAGCGCGATCCTACTCTGCCACATTGGAATTCAAGCGATCGAACGGTTGGATCACTTCAGTAGCATTGAGTGGTATCGGAATATCCCCAACGACGGCTCCGGTCGCGCCCGCAATCACGTCGCAGCCCGCGAGCGTGAATATCATCGCGGGACAAACAGCAACATTTGGCGTCGTAGGCACCGGAACCGCTCCCATGTCATATCAGTGGAGCAAGAATGGCGTGGCTATCAGTGGAGCAACATCCTCCGCGTACACCACTCCAGCGGAGACGACCTCGGACAACAATGCGAAGTTCACGGTCTTGTTGAGCAACAGCGCGGGGAACGCAACGAGCAACGCCGCGGTGCTAACGGTGACGAGTCCCGTCGTGGCTCCAGCGATCATGACGCAGCCGGCCAGCCAGACGATACTTGCCGGGAAGTCAGCTTCGTTTGTTGTCGCCGCCTCCGGAACCGCTCCCATGACATACCAGTGGCGCAAGGACGGCGCAGCGATCACAGGCGCGACATCTTCTGCGTACACGACGCCCGCAGAAACGACAGCCGACAACAATGCACAGTTTACCGTTGCGGTGAGCAACAGCGCAGGGAGCGTGATGAGTAACACCGCTGTGCTGACGGTGACGAATCCTGCGGTGGCACCTGCAATCTCAACGCAGCCGGCCAGCCAGTCAGTGATCGCCGGGAAGACTGCGACCTTTACTGTCGCGGCCACCGGGACCGCTCCGCTGACCTATCAATGGAGCAAGAATGGCGCAGCGATTAGCGGAGCGACATCTTCCGCGTACACAACTCCCGCAGAAACGACTGCGGACAACAACGCGCAGTTTACCGTTGCGGTGAGCAACAGCGCAGGCAGTGCGACGAGTAACGCCGCAGTGCTGACGGTGACAAATCCTGTGGTGGCGCCCGCCATCTCAACGCAGCCTGCTAACCAGTCAGTGATCGCCGGAAATACTGCTTCATTCACAGTGGCGGCTACCGGTACCGCGCCTCTAACGTACCAGTGGAGCAAGAATGGCGCGGCGATCGGCGGAGCGACATCCTCCGCGTACACAACTCCAGCAGAAACGACTGCGGACAACAACGCACAGTTTACCGTTGCGGTGAGCAACAGCGCAGGCGGTGCGACGAGTAACGCGGCGGTGCTGACGGTGACAAATCCTGTGGTGGCACCCGCCATCTCAACGCAGCCTGCCAACCAGTCAGTGATCGCCGGGAAGACTGCGACCTTTACAGTCGCAGCCACCGGGACCGCTCCGCTTACATATCAGTGGAGCAAGAACGGCGCAGCCATCAGCGGAGCCACATCCTCCGCGTACACAACTCTCGCAGAAACGACGGCGGACAACAACGCGCAATTTATTGTCGCGGTGAGCAACAGCGCGGGCAGCGCAACCAGCAACCCCGCGACACTTGCTGTGGTCGCCTCGACGCTTCTGCTTAACTCGAGTTCATCCTCGTTGAGCTTCGGCAACGTGAACGTGTCCGGCAGCGGCACTCAGAGCGTCACGCTCACCAACGCGGGAAATTCCACGGTCACGATTTCCAACGTTACCGTTTCCGGGGCGGGCTTCAACGCGGCCGGCGTATCCTCGGGGCTTATCATGGCGCCGGGCCAGACGGCGACTTTGACGGCTACCTTCGCTCCCTCCAGCGCAGGCAGCGTGACGGGAAGTGTCTCGGTGGCCAGCAATGCGACGAACTCGCCAGATGCCATCTCGCTTTCAGGCACCGGAGTCGCTGTCATCAATCACTCGGTGGCGCTATCGTGGTCGCCAAGCACGTCCAGCGTGGTGGGCTACAACACATACTCCTCGACTCAATCCGGCGGGCCATACACGAAACTGACTAGCACACCGGTTGCGGCGATGTCGTACACCGATACCGCCGTCCTGGCCGGGCAGACCTATTTCTTCGTCGTCACCTCAGTCGATTCGAGCAATGTCGAAAGCGCTTACTCGGCCGAGGTCAGTGCGGCGGTTCCGTAATCTCAGGGCAGGAAAAAGAAAGGGGCCGCGATTCCCGTCGCGGCCCCCGCCTTTTCGTATTCTTCGATGAGCCCCCTGATCTGCACTTAATTCTTGGCCTCCACAGCGTGTCGGATGACATCGACAACCTCGTTCGCCTGCCACTCGTTGCCTGGCCACATGTCCGCCACGGTTCCATCGGCAGCCAGCAAGATCGTATTCATGCTATGGGAGATCTGGTCATCCTCGTCGGAATAAGAGATGCCAAAGCTGCCGGTTAGTTTTTGCAGGTCTGCAGGAGTCGTGGAAACAAAGTCCCAATGCTCGAAGCCTCGGGGGTCATGGTCCAAATAAGAAAGTCCATACGCGCGCAGAACTGGCGGTTTGTCGTATTTCGGATCCAAACTAATGCTGATCAAATGCGATTTTTTGTAATCGTCGGGATTTTTCGCCAACTCTTTTTGGATGGCGGCGAATTGTCTGCTTAACAGCGGGCAATAATCGGGAAACGGGCAGCGGGTGTAAATGAGGGTGAGGAGGACGACCTTGCCTTTGAATTGCCCGAAATGCAGGGTTTTGCCGTCCTGATTGACCATTGGGACATCGGGAACCTTGTCGCCAACCATGAGGACCCGCGGGGTCGGGCCTTCGCTCGCCGGTCGGCCGGCTGCTTTGCCGATTACTGTCAAGTGTTCCAACCAAAACTTGCCCGGCTGTTCGACAATTACATCCGCCCGAATGACGTCCGCGGGCTGGACCTTTTGAAATCCTGCCGGATCCTTCACGGCATAGGGCATGGTCATCGCAGACATGAAACCGGGGATGTCGTCGTTGTCGATGATCAGTTGCTGGGTGGCCGGCTGCTTACTGATGACGCGGCCAGTCAAAATGTAAGTAGTGGGTGATTCCTTGCAGCCTAAAAGAAATAGAGAAACAAAAAATATGAAAATGTACGCAGCCGGCTCGCATTTGATTCGTTTCATGATGATGATTCTCCCGAAGATCCCTTCCGAAATTGCTTCCGTCGAGACCTATCCCGGAAATTTGCCGGTCATGTGCAATACAGGCGATTTCCAGCGTGGCCAGCGTTTAATAATGAAACCGGTAGCGCAGTTCGACGAAAATCTCACGCGGGTTGTTGAAATGGAATCCGCCAAAGGTCAGGCTGTCATCCAGCATCACCCGCCGGTTTCCCACGTTCAGAGCGCTTGCGGAAATCGTGAAGTTTTCGCCGAAGTCCTTTCCAACGGACAGATCCACCGTCGTATGCCCGGGCAAGTAGTCCAGGACGGAGCAGCACGGCGCTACACCCGTCACTGCGGGACCATTGCCGTTGCTGAAGCCGGAACCGTAGTAGACGTTGCCGGAGGCGAACGTTCTCCAGGGAAGCGTGCTCTGGACGCCCACATTGAGAGTATTGCGCTGGTCATGATCCAACTGGCCGTAATCAGTAGAAGGGGTGTTGTCTGTGGGAATGAGACCGCCGGTGATGTTTCCCCTGGACTCGCCGATTTGGTTGGAATAGGCCAGATGCAGCTGAGCGCTCTTCCATAGCCGTGGCGATCGGAGAGTCAATTCCCAGCCGCGGATCAGGGCCTCCGTCAGCGTGACCGGAATGAAAACGTTGGATTCACCTAAATTATTGTGGTCAAAAAAATTGTTCGCGCGCGTGCGGAATGTGTCGGCATCCACGCTCCAGCTCTTGTACGGGATGGTCACGCCGAATTGATATTCTTCATCCCGTTCGCCGTGCAGGGACCCAAAGCTGTAACCTTGTCCACTCGCAGCATTTACCAGCGCGGGTCCGGAGAAGGTAAGCAGCGGCGGCGCCTGGTAGAAATGCCCGTAAAAGCCATGGAATACCCAATCGATTTTCGGAACGCGCAGTGAAATTCCCACGCGCGGACTGGTCGCGTTTTCGGAGATACCTCCCGAGAAGAACGATTGCCGCAAGCCTCCGCTGAGCGTCAGCCACGAGGCCGCTTTGAACTTGTCTTCAAGCCACAGCTCTTGCAAATTTCCACCGATGATCTCGCGGTCCGGCAGAAGGTTTGGTGCGCTGCCGTCGGTGTAGGTAATGGCGAAGAGCTGGTTGTCATGCTGGTAGAAGCCGTAGTACCCGGCGCTGATGCTGTTTCGCGCCACGGTCGCGCTGAATGTCACCTGCGCGCCGGCATAAATGGAAGATCGGTCGTCAGTCGTATCGGTGGGAAAGTCGTTCAGATTGCCGGCGTAGTCCGCGCTGTTGTAGTGCATGAATGGCGAAACCGTCAGCAGCTCGTTGGGATTGATGGTGCGCACCCAGGAAACGTTCAAGAAAGTATCCGCTTCGTGCTGGCCGTCAAATTGGTAGATCCCCGCCTGGGGATTGCCGCTACTATCGACGCAGGTGGAAGGCGGCGAGCAGGGAGTGATGGAAATTGCGCCGGGAACACCGTCAATTTCAGTGATCGCTCCAGGCGAAACAGGAATCTGATAATAATCCTTGCGGGAAGAAATGACGAAACGCAACTGGTCTTTGGGGTCCACGTTGTAAATCAGCGAGCCAAATCCGCCGACGCCGTTTTCCGCGTCGTGAAGGACCGCGGGCGTCGGCGGCTGGAGTCCGAGATTGCTTCGGTTTCCGCTGAAGCTTCCGTAGTAGGCGAATTTCTCCGTGTGGCCACCGCAATTGATCTGGTCATTCGTCTGATAGAAGTTTCCGAAGCTGGTGACCAGGTCGCATTCCTTGTCTCGCTCGAACCCGGTTCGCGGAACGACGTTAAAGACCCCGTAGGTTCGATCTCCATAGTCGGCGTCGTAACTGCCACGCTGCACTTCCATGTAGTCGATGTCCTTGGGATCGAACTGCGGCCCCACGTTGCTGGCGATATTTGTGTTCGGGACAGGCACGCCGTCTATCAGCCAGCTCACCTGGTGTCCGCCGCGGATATGAAGCTGGTCGTGTGTTACATACGAACCGGGAACATACTCGGTGATCATGGCCAGGCTATTGGTGCGGTCCGCCCCCGGCGTATCCTGAATGGTCTGGCGGCTCAGAAGAGTTGTGGGGGTGGCCGATTCCACGGACGCGCTGACAGGCTCCCCGGTGACCACCGTTTTTTCGGAGATGCTTGCCAATTCCAATGGGAAGTGCAAAACGGGGCTCGACCCCGAGGTGACCACGACGCTTTGCGCTGCCGTCTGAAAATTCGCGACGGTTACGGTAACGGTATATTCACCCAGCGGCACAGCGCTGAAATCGAATTCGCCGTCCCCATTCGTTGTCTGGTGTTGTATCCAATCGGAATGCTGAGCCTTTAAATCAACCGCTGCATCCGGAATGGGCCGGTGCTGCGGATCGTGCACGATGCCGTGCACACTGCCAAATATCTCCGCCCGCACGGGCAGCGCGAAAAGTGCCGCCACGCCCATGGTGATAGCCAAAACAGTTTCCAGGCAGACAAAAAATTTCCTGAGATTCATTTTCATCCTCGCTCGAGCGGAAAATCCTACGACGACGCGCGAACCCACGCGCAATCAGGAAAGATTCACTTTTTAACGTGATTCGTTCGATCAGCTAAGGAAGGTGCGAGGAGGGGGAGTCAAGGGAATCGAGGAAAAATATGCGAAAAACTCGGGCGCCAGTGAAGGGGCGGCTTCCGCGACGGCGGGGCCGCGAAGGGCAACAGGTGCAACTAATACAAAAGCGGGGGTTCCAACGATCGGAATCGGCGCCGCGTCACAGGCCCGCATGGAACAATCGTTTTGTCCCGGCGCGCCCATTGAATTGCAATTGCTCTTGTCCTTTTGAAGATTGCTCATCTGGCGGTGATGCACAGGGCAATAAATCGTGTTGCAGCACGCGGGCAAACCGGCGGCGGAGAGCGTCTCCGCAAGCGCGGAGACACCCGGCATCAGCAGTGCCGCCAAGGCTGTGATGGCTGCGAATTTGCGTAGAATCTCACGCAATCTGGAAGGCCCCCTCGACAAGCATACTCGCCATGGACAACTCGTTGCAACCCGTGCTTACCAATGAGTGCATGTTCTGCATTTCTCTACGGTCTTGACACGCAGCGCATGGCCCGCCATATTCAGGGCATGGCACATTCCTTTTTGATTTTCGATTTTGGCGGCAACGAAGAAGCCGCCCAGCAGGCTCGACACAGAATTGACGGTTGGAAGCAGGGATTCCGGCTCGACAAGAAACTTCAGCTCAAGTTTGAACGCAAGGAGCCGGAAGCAAAAGCGGGCGCGGCCCCTGCGGCGGCGCCCAAAGCTGCCAAATCCGCCGCCAAAGGCAAAAGCAAATCAGACGCAAAATCAAAAACCGGGGCCGGGTCCGGTGAGGCGTCCAATTCGGAGCCAGACGCACCCGCGCAGATTCGATTGATAGTCCGCCTCGATTTTTCCGATCACGAAAAGCTTTCACATCAGCGCTGGATCGAGCGCATTCCGTCCGAAGAGCCCTTCAAGAATGCAAATCCGCGAATCGTTCGCGCGGGCGAACCGGAGTTCAAAGCCACCTCGGATTTGTTTGATTCCCTGGATTGAAAAATCCTGCGGCGCGACTTTGGGGGAGATTCCTAACTGCGGAAATCTTGCAGGGACTCCAGTGATGCGAATACACAGGACAGGAACTCATCCTTGCGAACGCGCTCGCCTCTGCGGATGGCAGCGCCCAAACTGAGACCGGCAACCAGGGCGACCAGCGACCACATAGCCACAACCTTCAGGAGCAGAATCCCCATATTCGCCTCCTATGGCAGACTTCCAACACACATAATGTGGCAAATCAAGAGCCAAACAGATGGCCGGACAGCGCCTCTGTAAACCTCAGAAACCCCTACGATTAGGAACCGCCCAGCGCCGTCCGAACAGCAAGGATTGAACTCTAACTCTGTAGATTCTATATGCCCCTGGAGATCGTTACATCTGGCTGCGTACTGTACCTTACAGTACTCCGTTTTTGCAATACTCTCTCTCAGAATTTCCTCAGGCGGCTGGCACCCGCTTAATTCCCTCGATACCTCACCTGTTCGTCTGTACAGTTTAAACATCCCGTCCCAATTCTGGTCTTTAGGCCAGCGTCTTATTTGCCCTCCTGCCGATAGGCTGATCTGAGGACCGGCGGCAGCCCTGTGCCCTATTGGCAGGTGGACGGAAACTGCTGTAAGTGGACTCAATCGGACGCGAGAGGCTCGGAGGACTGGTCATGCGTGTGGCGTGTCAGCGGTCGGTGTTTGTTGGGGGGCTCCTGCTTCTATCGTCGCTTTCAATCCAAGCGCAATCCTGGCGGCAAGTTGGCCCTCCGGGCGGAGACGTGCAATCGCTTGCTGCAGCGCCCGGCGGCACACGCACGCTCTTCCTCGGTACTTCAGACGGGCATGTTTTTGGCTCCCGCGACGGGGGCGAACACTGGGATCTCCTGGGCAGAATCGGCGAGCATCACGATGATGTGATCATGTCCATGGTCGTGGACGCGCGGTCGGCAAATACCATTTACGCCACAAGCTGGACGTTGAGTTCGCAGGGCGGAGGGGTTTACCGCACCGCGGACGCCGGACGCACCTGGCAACTCATTGGTCTGGAAGGACTTGTAGTGCGCGCGATTGCGCAGGCGCCTTCCAACCCGGACATTCTCGTCGCCGGGGCTCACGACGGCGTGTACCGTTCCGAGGATTCCGGCAAGCATTGGGCCCGGATCTCCCCGGAAAAACACAATGACTTGCGAAATTTTGATTCGATTGCCATCGATCCCCGCGATCCCAATACGATCTATGCGGGCACCTATCACCTGCCCTGGAAGACTATCGACGGAGGCAAGAATTGGGCTCCCGTCCACCAGGGGATGATCGATGATTCGGATGTGATGAGCATTACCATTGACCAGAACGACGCCAACCACATCTTTGCCAGCGCCTGCTCGGGCATTTACCACAGCCCGGATGCGGGAGCGAACTGGTCCAAATTCAAGGGGATCCCCAACGACTCCCGGCGCACGGTGCACATCCTGCAAGACCCGAAACGCCCCTTGACGGTATACGCAGCGACCACCACAGGCCTCTGGAAGACTTCGGACGGCGGGGCATCCTGGCGCCTGATTACTCCAGCTTCCTGGAGCATTCTTTCGATGGTGATCGACCCTGAAAAGACGGATCGGCTAATCCTCGGCACCGAGCGCCTGGGTGTTCAGCTGAGCGACGACGGCGGACAAACCTACCGGGCCTCCAATCAGGGTTTCTCCCACCGGCGCATTGTCGACGCAGCCGTTGACCTCCAACACCCGGAACGCGCCCTTGTGGTGCTCACCACCAGTTTTGAGCCGTTGCTCGAAACGAAAGACTCGGGAGGCACCTGGACTCCGCTCGCCACAGGACTCAAGTATGGCCCGCCGCGCCACGTTTTTGCTTCTCCCGACGGGTGGTTCGCCGCTCCCGGTCCTGGTGGCTTGTTCCGCTTCGATACTTCCAAGAGTTCCTGGGTGCCGGTCAATCAGGTCGTCGAAAAGCCCGCTCCTACAGGTACCCGCGCATCTGCCTATTTAAAAGCTGCTTCGCTGCGGAGTGCAAACCCTTCCTCTGCGAATGACCCGAAGAATTCCTTGGCGCCTGCAGTGACGAGATCGACGGTTCCTTTTCATTCCAAAGTGAATGACATGGCGTTTGGCCAGAATGCCTGGTACGCCGCCACCGAAGATGGATTGGTGGTTTCACGGGATCGCGGCTTGAATTGGAGGTCAGTGGCTCTGGCTCCGGCGCATCAACCTTCACCATCCGCATCCGGCGTAACCACAACCTCGATTCGCGCGGTGCGCACTGGCAACGGCGGCACGTACATTTGGGCCGTGGGGTCGCGGCAACTGGAAGTCTCGGGCGACGGCGGGAAGACCTGGATCTCCCGGGCGCTGCCGTTTGAGTCACGAGGTTCGGTGCGCCTGCATCCAGAGGATGAAAACACGGTGGTGCTGGCGAGCGATCATGGCGTTTTCGTTTCTCGCGATGCCGGCGAATCCTGGCGCCAAGCCAATCTTTCGGAACTCTCGATTGACGATCTGGCGTCGGTGCGAAACACGGTTGTTGTAACTGCGGCCGATGGCGCTCTGTTCCTTTCCCGTGATGGCGGAAAGACCTGGGGACACATGGACGGCCCCAATGCGGAGGGCGCGCTTTCTGCTTTGCGTTCGCGCGAAGCGGGGAACCAGCTGGTCGCTGCGTCGGCCACCGAAGGTCTGTTCGTGCTTGAACTAGGCTCGGCGTCGTCTGCATCCACCGATTCGATTCCGGCTTCGCCGGTGGGGCAGCAGTAGCGTTCCGGATGGTTTGTTAGAACGCGGGTTCCGCGAGTAAACACGACTCGCAACGGATTTTTAGAGATTGCCGGCGCGCCTTCGCTGCCGCGATGACGCGCGCTAGCAATATGTCGGCGCTCATCCCCCCCCGGTTGCGCCGCCATGCAACGCGGCAGAGCGTTTCTATCCCGGCCACCACACCCTGGGACGAAACGCTCGCCGCGATTTTCTTGATTGCCACAGTTGCAAAGACCAAATCGAAACCACAGATGAACACAGATAAACACTGATAAAGACCAGAACCTAAAGGGCGACAAAAATGCAACCGGTCTTGAGTAATCGAATGCTTTGATTTTTCCTTCTTTCATCCGTGTGAATCCGTGGTTCCAAACGGGTTCTCCGGGTGGCTACTTTTCGGGGAACTATTTCTTCAGTTTTTTCTCCCGCTGGCCCGGTTTGGATATAATGAGGCGTACTTCCGGAACTGGCTGTCCTAGCTCAGCTCAAGGTGAATCGGATGCCGGTGCAGGCGCGCTCCAAGACAGTGGAATTTGACTCCGGTCGATACCATGGCCTCTCACGGGGGGATCTTCTTCGCATTTACCGCACCATGTATCTTTCGCGGCGCATCGACGACCGCGAAATTCAGCTGAAACGGCAAAACAAAACATTTTTCCAAATTAGCGGCGCGGGGCATGAAGGCGTTTTGGCCGCCGCGGGGCTGGTCCTCCGGCCGGGGCAAGATTGGGTGTTTCCCTACTATCGGGACCGCGCGCTCTGTTTGGCGCTGGGTGTCACGCCTCTCGAGATGTTCCTGCAGGCGGTTGGAGCCAAGGACGACCCAAGCTCCGGCGGGCGGCAGATGCCTTCGCATTGGGGCATCCCGCGGCTGAATATTCTTCCGCGGTCGTCGTCCACGGGAATGCAGTACACGCAAGCTGTTGGTCTGGCGGAGGCCACGCAATATTTCGAAAAGTTTCCGCGCGCGCTGAAGCAAGCACAGCAAGCGCCGCTCGGCGAACATGTGCGCTATCAAGCGGACGAGATTGTGTATGTTTCCGGCGGCGATGGTTCTACCAGCGAAGGGGAATTCTTTGAAGGGTTAAATTCCGCCTGCCTGCGCAAACTTCCCATTCTCTTTTTGATCGAAGATAACGGCTGGGCGATTTCCGTTCCCGTACAATTCCAAACCCCGGGCGGGAGCATTGCCAAGCTTGCGGCGAATTATCCCGGCCTTTTCCTGGAGGAGTGCGACGGCAGCGATCCCCTGGCGAGCTACACAGTTCTTCACCGGGCCGCGGAATATTGCAAAGCGCGGAGGGGCCCGGCGCTAGTGCATGCGCAGGTCACGCGCCCCTACTCGCACTCGCTTTCCGATGACGAAAAATTCTACAAAACTGACGCATTGCGGGAGGAAGAGGCGCATCGTGATCCCATTCCCAAGTTTGGGCTATTCCTGGTGCGAGAGGGGATCGTCGATGAAAAAGAATTGGAGGCTATCGAAGCGGAAGTGGATCGGGAAGTTCGGGAATCGTCTGATAAGGCCCTGGCTGCCGAGCCGCCAGCCAAGGAATCCATTCTGCTAAATCAGTATTCGCACGACATCGACCCGTCTTCTCCGCGTTTCGAATCCGCTCCTCAATTCTCCGGCGAACCACGCACTATGGTGGAAATGATTTCCGCCACGCTGGCCGATGAAATGGCGCGCGACGAACGGGTTGTCGTGCTCGGCGAAGATGTGGCCGATTGCTGCAACGAAGAGGACCTGAAGCACTTGAAAGGGAAGGGCGGCGTTTTCAAGGCTACGGTAGGCCTGCAGCGGCGTTTCGGATCCGCGCGCGTCTTCGATACGCCGATCGCGGAGGCCTGCATTGTGGGCAGCGCCGTGGGCATGGCCGCGCGCGGCTTGAAACCTGTAGCGGAGATTCAGTTCTTCGACTACATCTGGCCTGCGATGATGCAGCTGCGCAACGAATTATCGTTATTTCGATGGCGCTCGAATGGAGCGTTCAAGTCGCCCGCCGTGATTCGCGTGGCTACCGGGGGCTATCTGACCGGCGGAGCGATTTATCACAGCCAGAGCGGGGAAGTGCTGTTCACGCACACACCGGGGATTCGCGTGGTCATGCCCTCGACAGCACTCGATCTTTGCGGGCTGTTGCGCACGGCTATTCGTTGCGACGATCCAGTACTGTTTCTGGAACACAAGCACCTGTACCGTCAGCCCTACAACAGGTCTCCCTATCCCGGTCCGGACTACACCGTTCCGTTCGGGCGCGCGCGCATCGCGCGGGAAGGCAGCGATGTCAGCATTATTACGTTCGGCGCCGTCGTCCACCGCGCCGAAGTGGCCGCGGCGGAACTCGCCCGCGAAGGGATCTCCGTCGAAATTATCGATTTACGCTCGCTCTCGCCATTTGATTGGGAGGCGATCTCCGCGACGGTTCGGAAGACAAATCGAGTGATTGTCGCGCATGAAGATATGCTCTCCTGGGGTTACGGCGCCGAAATTGCCGCGCGCATCTCCGAGCAGCTCTTTGATGAATTGGACGCTCCCGTTCGGCGCGTTGCCGCCATGGATACCTTTTGCGCCTACCAGCCGAAGCTTGAAGATGAAATCCTTCCACAATCGAGCGACCTGACCGCCGCCGTTCGCGAATTGCTCGCCTACTGACGCGCGCTGGTTTTGGTAGCCCCGGCGTCCCACCGGCTCCTTCCGGGAGCGCCATTCTTCTGAATGGCGTCTTACAATCCGCCCGCCGTGGCGGGGAGATTGGCGCTCCCAGGCATTGCAAAGCGAATCTTCGACTGGTAGCTTGCTTGGGGCTTGTCTGGGAGGACGGCAATTTTAACTTGTGAAAAGTGTGAAGCGGAGATCCCGGCGGGGGCAAGCGTCTGCCCGCACTGTGAAACTCCTGTGAGCGTCGCGCAGATTGGCCCGGTGTACGTTCCGCAGAGCGCCCCCGCGCCGGAGGCGAGTCCCGCGCACCCGCAACTTTCCGCGTTGCCGCCACGTCCGGCGTTTGCGGGGTTTTGGCTGCGAGCGGTCGCATGCGTAATCGATTCAATTCTGATCGCGGCAATTTTCGTCGCGGTCGCGTCTTTTTTCCCTGCAACTTTTGAAAAGATACTCCCTCCCAACCCCACTTCGCTAATGGACATGCCGCGGCCCGCGCCCCTTGTGATCGGGATATTGGCTGCGATCGGGTCCCTCTACTACACCGTTTTTGAGGCTTCCAGTTGGCAGGCCACGCCCGGAAAGCGAATCATGAAGCTCTACGTCGCGGACTTGAACGGCCAACGCGTCACGTTCGGGCGCGCGTTGCTGCGCAACTTAGCCCGGCAAATTTCAGGAATTTTGTTTATTGGCTACTTGATCGCGGGATTCACGGAGAAGAAGCAAGCGCTCCACGACATTATTGCCAGCTGCCTCGTCCTGCGCAGGCCATAAAAATCTGCCGCCGTAGGAATCACTCAAGTTTTCACTTTGGATTTTTTTAGTGATTTTCGGTTTGACTCAAACGTAAACGCGTCGATGGAGATCAGGCCCGCTCCCGTCGTGGCAAGGGCCAACGCCATCGCGCCCAAGAGCAAAGGGAATTCATATCGCCCGAACGCGTAGATTCCCACCGACGGGATGATGGACCGTCCAAGCAAGATCCCCATCTCGATGGCCAGCAGCAACGCCGCGCCGCGAGTAAATAATCCGGCGATCAACAATCCTCCGCCAAATACTTCCAGAATTCCGAAAATGTACGCGAAATAACCTGGGAATCCGAATCCCGAGAATTGTTTCAATGCGTGAGAGGGATCGCTCAATTTCGGATATCCGTGGAAAATGAAACTTGCGCCGAGCGCCACGCGCAGGACCAGAAATCCGAGAGGCTTCAATTTTTCTAGAAATTGCATATGATCGTCTCCAGCAGGGCGCCATTCTAGCAGAGTTGCCGGTGCACCTATTTCGTGCATTTGCCGCCATAAAATCCCTAAGCGCCTCCCGCTCCTTCCCACAGGGGAATCTTCTTGCCCATACCCCGCGCCACGGCCATTTCATACACGCGCACAGCGGCCGCTAGATCCCACGTGGCAATGCCGTTGGATTTGAACAAAGTGATTTGGTCGGTGCTGCTTCTGCCAGACGCTTTTCCAGCCACGATTTGCGACAATTCCTGCACAGCATTCCATCGAGATTGGTCTTCTCCGAATGCCTGAATGAGGTCGCCCGCTTCCATTTTCGCTTGCTCGACGGAATCCACCACAATTTGGCTCGCGCGGCCGACCGCTGCGCCGTCCAGTTCGCGTTTCTGCGGCCAATTCGCTCCCATAGCGTTAATGTGCATGCCCGGCGCGAGCCACGCGCCCTCCAGCACAACCTTCGTTGCGGAAGTCGCGGTAATAATAATTTCCGCGCCACGAACGGCTTCCTCGCCGGAGTTCGTGGGTTCGACGGCGATGCCGATCCGCTCACTCATCTCGCGGCAAAATTTTTCGCGGCGTTCGGGATCGCGCCCGAAGGCGCGCACCCGTTCCAGGCGCCGTACGGCCGCGACGGCTTCGAGCTGCGTCCGCGCCTGATAGCCCGTTCCGATGATGCACGCGGTCCGCGCATTGGCGTTCGCGAGATATTTTGTTGCCACGCCGCTGGCTGCGCCGGTACGAATCTGGCCGAGCGCGTCGGCCTCAATCAGCGCCGCCATCTCGCCCGTGGTCGACCGGAAAAGTGGCACTACAAAACGAGCGACGCCTCGCACCACAGTATAAAGTTTCATGCCGATATATCCCCGTACAGGGTCGGCGGCGGCCATGTAATGCAGGAGTCCGTTGTCCGGAAGCTTGATCCTGCGCCGCAGATGCAGAAGCAATTCGCCGTTGCCCTGGTGGCGCAAGGACTCTTCCACAATTTCCAGCGCAATGGGCATCGTCAAAAGGGAGCGGACATCAGCTTCAGTAAGAAGCAGCGTCATAGCGCTTCCTTCGTTTCGAGGTGCATGCGAAACCGGAACACTTTCGGGGCGGACGGATCGAACACCAGCAGTTCTCCGTGAGGTGTCACGGCAACTTGCGGCGCTGCAATTTTGCCGGTGGTGGTGGCAAGGTCTGCGTCGAGTTTACTTTTTCCGTCCAACGTCCAAACGCGAATTTCCGAAGACGACGCGGCCATGGTGAATACGAATCCGCCACCGACGGTAAACCCGCTGAGGGGACTGGATTCTCCGGATGGCCCGGTCGCCGCAGGCCAAGTGTTCATCCAGGAGCCGTCGGAAGAAAATTTCTCGATGCGTCCGGTACTGAAATAAGCCACAAATACCGAGCCATCCGCATCCAACGAGACCCAGGATGGCTGCTCGTTCGAGGACAGAGGTTTTTGCGGAGCGGGCCAGGATTTTACGAGATGCCCGCGGTTGTTGAACTTCAGGACGCGCGAATGCGCCGGATCGGGGACATACAGCGCGCCTTGCTCATCGGTGGCTATGCCCAGCGGGCCGGCAAAATGGCGCTGCGCGGCGGTCCGCCAGGATTGAAGAAACGTCCCATCGGGGAAAAAGATGTGAATGTTGCCCCGCTGAGCGTCAGCCAAATAAATGGCGCCGCCAGAGTCCACCGCGATCCCCGCCGAGCGGCGGACACGCGAGTCCTCAAAGGATTGCAGGGGAATGCCGCCCGATTCAAATTTGTGGACAAAGCCGCCAGAGTCGGCAAAGAAAATATTGCCAAGGGAATCTGCTGCGAAAGCCACCGGCGCGTCCAGTTTGCCCGGGCCCTGGCCTTTATCTCCCCAGGCGCCCAGGAACTCAAATGGCGGCGGAGGCTGCGGCTTAGGCGCCGGACTTACACGGTTTCCACAGGAAACAAGGAAAAATAGTGCCAGCAATGCAGCTTGAGGAAATTTCCATCGCGACGGATCGGAATTCATATTCGCCATTCGGAAAACTTGCGTTCAGGGATCGTGTGAATTTTTCGAGTAGGATATTACCACGCGCAATTCAATGCGCATTTTTGTTCGCTGGTCGTGTGCTCATAAGAATTACTGGAAGTTGTTTGGGCAGGGCAGGCAAAAAACCGGCAATTACTTGCGAGGGCGCGCCGGCCGCGAGTCGGAATCCTTCACCCGGTGGACTGAGGTCTGGTACATCACATACGATCTCTCCGCGCCGCCTTTGTTCACGTCCGCAAACTGGAATTCCGGTCCCTTGGCATCGCTGGATACGCGAATCGGCAAGCTGCCGCAGAGATCGCTTTCCACGTACGCGGTTTCGTAGCGCTTGCGCGCCGTGCTCCAGGTGTACACGCGCAGCATGGTGAAGTCACAAGCATCGCCCTCCCCGCCATGCGATCCCGCAACCAGGTATTGGGGCGCTTCGCCTCCGGAACTATCCGGCACGCGATTCAATTCGAAATAGGCCACGACGTGCAAATCGGCGGAACTGGCATAATCCTTGACGGGGTCGGGCAAATCGAGTTCCACGAATCGCGCGAGCACCCAACCGGCCACCGGCCCGTCTGCGGCCGACGCGGTGGATTGCGCGACATTCGGCCCGCCGCTCACTGCGTCACCTGTTGCTGGCTTAACTTCCGCCGGACCATTCTCCGTGGATGATGTACTGTCGGCTTTCTCCGGTGAAGCAGGGGCGCGCAGGACGAGCAGCCAGTCCTCTTGCTTTGATTTTTCCTGGTCTGCCGCGTTGGATGGTTTTTCTTCCTGCGAATTCTCCTCGGGTCCCTGGGGAGCGTCAGCCACGGCCCGCTCCAGTACCAACACCGGTGTTCCTCGCGCAAATTGAAAGACGCGTTTGCCGTCGCGGCCCGGCTCGACACGCACATTGCTGACGGTTTTCATGCGGCCTCGCGCCTGGACCGGCAGCGTCTTAGCGCGGTTAAATAAAGACGCGCTTTTGCCCCACAAGTCGGAATCCATCATTTGACGCGAGTCGCGAATCCACCCGATGGTGCCTGAAGCGGTGCGCACCTGAACCGCCGTCCCTTCCACGCGCACAACTTCCACACGATCGCCGTAATGCGCTTCCCCCACCGATTCGCGCACTTGCGCGAGCGAATTCCAAAGGATGACGGCGCGGTCGCCGATGTACCCGACCGATATAACCTTGGGTGGGCCCTGATGAAATTTCCAATACAGCAGCGCTGCAAGGATAAGGAAAACCGGGATAAATCCGCGGCTGCGCACGATCCGCCAAATCATTTATTGGTCTCCGAACGTGAGCCCGACGGCGCGCGCCGTGCGAACCATGCTTCCATTTGGATCCACCTGTCGATTCTCGCCAACAGCTTCGTCGAGCGTGACCGACTCAATTTCACCTGCGCGCAAGCAAACCATTCGTCCGAATTCTCCACGCGCCACCAACTCCACGGCTTCGACGCCGAAACGCGTGGCCAGGATTCGGTCAAACGGGCTGGGAGAACCGCCGCGCTGAATATGTCCGAGCACGGTGACTCGCACGTCCTGCTTCAAAGATTTGTGAATGGCGTCGCCAATCAAAAAGCCCACCTGGCCGGGGCGCGGGGCGGGGAAAGGCGTTCCATTCGCATCACACGGAGGCAGTTTCACGCCTTCCGCCACGACGACCAGCGAGAATTTCTTGCCCGTGGCGGCGCGTTCGCGCAGACGGTCGCAGACGGTTTCGATGGTGAAGGGGATCTCGGGGATCAAGATCACGTCCGCGCCTCCCGCGATTCCGGAGTGCAGCGCGATCCATCCCGCATCCCGGCCCATCACTTCGATGACCATCACGCGGCCGTGCGATTCCGCCGTGGTGTGCAGGCGGTCGATGGCGTCGGTGGCCACGTGCAATGCCGTGTCGAAACCAAACGTGACTTCCGTGGCGGACAAGTCGTTGTCAATGGTCTTGGGCACTCCCACAATTGGAATTCCCAAGCGCCACAAATCGCGAGCAATCGTGAGCGTGCCGTCGCCGCCGATGGCGATGATGGCGTCTATACCAAGCTCCCGCACGTTTTCGAGACACGTCAGCGAATAGTCGTGCGTGACTTTCTTGCCGCCTTCGTCGACCACATAACTGAACGGATTTCCGCGATTGGTGGTGCCGAGGATCGTCCCGCCGCGCGGCAATATGCCCGCAATCGACTCGACCGTGAGCGGCATGGTGCGTTCGGTCCATATCAGGCCGTCGAATCCGTCATTGATGCCGATGACCTTCCAGCCATGCCCCAAAATCGCGGCCCGCACTGCGCCGCGAATGACGGCGTTCAGCCCAGGGCAGTCTCCGCCTCCGTTGGCAATTCCGATGGTTTGGATGGTTTGGGCCATAGGTCCTCTGTGGGCGGCAGGCTACGAGGCCTGAAGCGCAAGTAGTCATTCTACACTATTCGCGAAATGGGCCTGCTCAGGTCAAACTTATGTGTCACTAGTTTAATGCAAGAAGCCCACGCCTCTGTGAAGGAGCAAAGCGTGAGATGGAGCGGGAATTGCAAAAATCCGAACAATCGGGTGAGTGCCGGGGTCGTCGAATTGCCAACAGCTATTTCAAAAATCAATTAAGTGGTATCCTCCGCCTCAGATTCTGGTGTCCTCGACGAATGAACCTGACTATGAGGGAGTAACCTACATGGAACGAAAAAAGGCATCCGATTTTCCGCAGGAGTTGCTGGACCAATTCGACAAGTACGTTCACGGCGACATCAGCCGTCGCGAATTTCTGGATCGCGCGAATAAGTATGCGGTCGGCGGCCTAACGGCCATGGCGATATGGGAAGCCCTCCGGCCGAATTACGCGTTCGCGCAGCAGGTTCCCAAGGACGATGACCGGATCAAGGCCGAGTACGAAACCGTATCTTCTCCGCAAGGGAATGGGAGCATCAAGGGATATTACGCGCGCCCGGCGAAAGCCGCAGGAAAGTTGCCGGGAGTTCTGGTCATTCATGAAAATCGCGGGCTGAATCCCTACATCGAAGACGTCGCCCGCCGTCTGGCCGTCGCGAATTTTCTGGCATTCGCGCCCGATGGTTTGACCTCCCTGGGCGGCTACCCCGGGGATGAAGAGAAGGCCGTTGCGCTTTTCCCGAAAATTGACCCGGGCAAAATGTTTGAAGATTTTGTCGCTTCCTACAATTGGCTGAAAGCGCGTCCGGAATGCACGGGCAAGATGGGCGCGGTGGGCTTCTGCTTTGGCGGGACGACGGTCAACAAGCTGGCGGTTCGCCTGCCGGACCTTGCCGCTGTGGTTCCGTTCTACGGCGGTCAGCCCTCGGCAGAAGACACAGCCAAAATCAAGGCGCCACTATTGATCCACTATGCATCGCTCGACAATCGCATCACCAGCGGATGGCCGGCGTGGGAAGAGGCGCTGAAGGCCAACCACATCAACTATACGGAGTACATTTATGACGGTGCGAACCACGGCTTCCACAACGATACGACACCGCGCTATGACGAGGCTGCTGCCAAGCTGGCCTGGCAGCGCACACTCGACTTTTTTAATAAATATTTGAGAAGCTGAGGGAATTTCGCCACGAGTTGCGGGTTTTTGTGGCGCAGGATTTTGAGGCCGCGGAAAAAGTGCTCTTGTTGTCATCCCGAGCCCGCCTGCGGCAGGCAGGCGAAGCGAGGGATCTGCTTTTTCGCCGAGGTCAGCAAAAAGCAGATTCCTCGGGCAAAGCCCGCCCTTCGGAATGACAGGTCGCCACTTCTTCCCCATCCTATTCAGCCTGTGGGGTTAGGCTTTGCAGGAACCAAAACCCACAGGTTGAAGCCTGCGCCACTGGGTCAACTAATTCGCCGGCAGACGGTAAGCAATCAGCTCCCCCGGGTAACCGGGGCCGCTGACGGCGACCACAATGTATTGCTGGCCGTTCAGCATATACGTCATCGGCGATCCGCTTTGCGGCGCGGGCATGTAGACTGCTCCGGCGTCCTTTCCGGTCGCCTTGTTATAGGCGCGGAGACTCGCGCCTCGTACTCCAGACGGCATCGTTACATTCACGCCCTCGCCGGCAATCACAAGAGATTTGGTGGTCAGTGGGCCGATTAAAGACGCGCTTCCCGTGCGCGGAATAGTCAAGCCTGCGAGCGCGGGATTGTTTCGAACATTGTCTGGCGTTTCCCCGTGCGCGATCTGCCAAAGGATCTCACCCTTGTCGAGATTGATTGCCGTAATGCGTCCATACGGGGGTTTCAGGAGCGGCAATCCCCGCACGGTCAAGACAGGTTCCCCACTCTCGGGATTCGGGGCAGGAACTGGAGGTGCACCCATGGGCCTCCCTGCGTGAGGGGTCAAGCCCGCAGTTCCCTGAACGTATTCCATGTCTGAAAGTTTTGGGTCGGGCGAGGGAACTAGTCCCAGGGCGGCGATGTCGCTTCGCGAATACACATACAGAATATGCGTGTCAGGGTCGTAGGACCCGCCCGGCCAATTCGCTCCGCCTAGAGCTCCCGGCGAAACAATCGTGGCCAGCGGCCCGTCAGCCTTACTGACCGAGGGCGGCGTAAACAGCGGCCCAATCTTGTATTTGGATACGAGTTTCTCGGCCTCCGCATGCAGTTCCGGCGTGAAGTTGATCAGGCTATCGCCGGACACGCCCTGATTGTCGAATGCAGGCGGCTTTGTCGGAAACGGCTGCGTGGGCGAGTACCATTCTCCCGGGACATCTCCTTGCGGCACGGGCCGCTCTTCGATCGGCCAGATCGGCTCGCCGTTTTCGCGATTGAAAACGTACAGGAATGCCTGTTTGGTCGGCTGCGCTACGGCTTTCACCGTCCTGCCATTCATGGTGATGTCGGCGAGAATGGGAGCGCAAGGAATGTCCATGTCCCACAATCCGTGATGGACGAGTTGGTAATGCCACCTTCGCTTGCCCGTTTCCAAATCCACGGCCACCAAACTCTCTCCAAACAAACCGTTTCCCGGGCGATCGCCTCCGAAGTAATCGCCTGTCGGCAATTCCACGGGCAAGTACACGAGGCCCAAAGTTTCATCGACCGAGATTTGTCCCCAGACGCCGGTGTTTCCGGTGTAGGCCCAGGATTCCTTCAGCCAGGTATCGTTTCCGTATTCGCTCGGAAGGGGAATGGTATGGAAAATCCAGAGGCGCTTGCCCGTGCGCACATCAAACCCGCGGACGTAGCCCTTCACATTTTTCCTGCTTCTCGGCACGCCGCCCGTCAAGTGCGCTGCTCCAACGATCACCACATTGCGGGCCACCACGGGCGTTGAGTGCAGCCCCACTTCTCCGGTGACCAGATCAATATTTTGGTCGTCGTCTTTCTTTAGATCCACTACGCCGTCAACGCCAAACCCGGGAACGCGGATGCCAGTCTTGGCATTCAGCGCGATGAGCCGGTAACCCGGCGTGACATACAAGATTCGCTCTTCCTTGCCATCCGTCCAGTAGGCCAATCCGTGCCCCGAAAGCTGCCTCGGAGCACTGGCGGCGCGATCACCCTCGTTTTCGCTGTGCATCCACAGGAGCTCTCCCGTGGCAGCGTCCAGGGCGACGACCGCTCTTCTCGTGCCACCCGTCGAATAGAGCACGCCGTGAACCATCAGCGGCGTCGCTTCAAATTTGTATTCAGGCCGGGGACCAAGCGAGTCCGTCTTGAAGCGCCAGGCGATGGCGAGCTTATTGAAGTTGTCCGCGTTGATTTGATCGAGCGGCGAGTATCGCGTGCTGGCGAGATCTCCGCCATAGGTGTTCCACTCTCCGTTTTTAGTGCCGGTCTGCGCGCCGGCTGGAGGAATCGCACAAAGTGCAAGAAAAATCGAAGCAAGAGCCACAATCCATCGAACCAGATTCTTCATCGACTCCCTCCAAGGCAGAGTGCCACCCATTTCCCGATCAAACTCAGCATGATAACCAAAGGGCGCCTTATTCTGTGCCGATTTCTGACTCTAGACAAGGCACGCGCCCGATTCTCACACAGCATAGACCGTTTCCATTTTCGCGCATCCCTCCAGCTATTCACCTTTGTTATCGTCCAGGGAACCATATCATCGCAATAATCATCTTCGGCGGCAGCGCAGGGGAGGCTTACAGTGAGAATCGATATCATCGTCGTATACGTGCAGCGATATAGATTCGGCCACGAAACTCATTTCGTGCCACCGATCACCGGCATCCACCTTGCTGCGATTACTCCCCCTGAGTACCCGGTTCGGGTCATCCACCAGCAGGTTGAACCAGTCGATTTCGAAACTCAGGCAGACTTGGTGGCGCTCTCCTTTTTCAGCGGGTTTGCTCCCGAGGCTTATCGTCTGGCGCGTGAATTCAAAAGACGCGGTAAGCGTGTCGTAGCAGGTGGGCCACACGCCACCTTCGCGCCGGATGAGGCACTGGAATATTTCGATTGTGTCGTCATTGGCGAAGCTGAATCAATCTGGGCCCAACTCCTCGCGGATGCGGCCGAAGGACGGCTACAAAAGCGCTACGTGGGCGAGGCTCTCCCGCTTGAAGGGATTCCGTCTCCCCGTTATGACTTGCTCTCCCGAGGATTCTTTGTGCAGCGCGTTGTCCAAGCAACGCGGGGTTGCCCGTTCACATGCTCTTTCTGCACGGTCCCAACGCTCAACCCAGGTTTCCGCACGCGCCCGGTCTCGGAGGTGATCGAGGATGTCAAGTACAACGGGTTCCGACACTGGTGGCAACGAAAAGTGGTGTGGTTCTGGGACGACAATTTGACCATCAATCGGCCCTACATCCGAACGCTCCTCGAAGCGATGGTTCCCGTCCGCAAGTGGTGGTTGACGCAGGCAAGCATGGACATCGCGGAGGATAGAGGGCTTCTGGAACTGATGAGATTGTCAGGATGCATCGGCATTTTCTTCGGAATTGAATCGTTCGGCACGGAATCGTTGAAGGATGCGCACAAGTTGCAGAATAAGGTTCACAAATACCGAGACAGAATTCGGGCGCTACACGACAGGGGAATTTGCGTCATGGCTGGATTCATCGCCGGGTTCGATGGCGACACCCCCGAGACGATTGTCGCGATGGCAAAACAACTCTACGACACAGGTGTTGATGTTCCGTTTCTGAGTGTGTTGACACCCTACCGTGGGACACCCGCCTACACGAAGATGTCGAACGAGGGGAGGATCCTACCCGGACGTGGATGGGAGTTCTACAACGGGTACAATGTGTCTTTCACTCCCAAAAACATGACGGCCGATCAGTTGTTGCAAGCGCACCGGGCGCTTTGGCGTGAAGCATTCTCGTTGAAGTATTCGTTTTTAAGAGTCGCTAGATCGTTCTTTCGTCTTCGGTTCGGTGCTTTCCTAATGTGCGCGATGATGAACGGGTTTTATTGTCTTAAACGACTTAGAGGCAACGAGCCGATGTCGTTTAACGAATCGTCCCCGTACTCGGAATTCGCAAGCCTTGCCGAAAAAGTACCCTCAATAGCCCACAACTAGGACTGACATAGGCTGGCTCCATCCTAGGTGGTCTTTTCTTTGCGTCGGAAGCGCTCTAGGAGCGCCGCGTGCAGGCGTGACCGGACATCTTCGGGGAGAGGGACGGGTTCGGAGTTGCAGAAAATCTGGATGGTTTTGCGGCAGGTGTCGACGACCAGGCGGCAGTCGGTGCAGCGGGAGAGGTGCAATTCAAGATCGCTTCGCATGCTGGAGTCGAGGATACCGTCAAGGTAGCTCGACAATTCGAGTATTACTTTCTTGCAGTTCACTGCGCTTCGCTCCGTCGAAAGTACTTGTTGAGTTTTTGGCGGAGTTTCAGCCGCGCCCGCAAGAGGCGCGATTTTACCGCCGCCACAGAGATACCCAGAATCTGGGCAGTCTCTTCCGTGGAAAGGCCCTCCACGTCGCGCAGGAGGAAAGCGACGCGGAAGATCGGATCGAGTTCGCCGATCACGCTGTTCAGGACTTCGTTGAGTTCCACCTGGGCAAATTTCTTCTCGGGAGAAGGTCCCCAGTCTTCGATTTCGCGGAAAACGGATTCTTCACCGTCGCCGTCTTTCAAGGGTTCGTCGATCGACACCTGGTTGGGGCGCCGCTTGCGCAATTTCATCAGGGCTTCGTTGACCGCAATGCGCACGAGCCAGGTGTAAAAGCGGGAGTCGCCCTGGAAGCGGTCCAGATTTTGATAGGATTTCAGGAAGGCGTCTTGCATCACGTCTTCCGCGTCCTCGCGGTTTTGCGTGATGTTCATTCCCAGGCGGAAAATCTTGCGCTCGTAGCGGTTCACCAGCTCTTCAAACGCGCCTGTGTCGCCGCCTTTGGCCGCAGACACCAGTGCCGCTTCGTCGTCGCGGACGATTGCGGATGCCAGCGGTTTGGGGTCGGTAGCGCTCAAGATCCATTGTGCTCCAGGCGGCTGCGCAATGAGGCCAGCTGCACACATTTGGCAGGGTACCATAGTTCTCCTTTGCATTTCCTGCCGGTCGGACCCTCTCGTTTCGATGCTTCGAGGCGCCTTCTCGATGCAGGTTTTTTTGGTTTCGGGAGTGCACAAACGGAAACCGGCCTGCGCCGTCGCGCCGGGCCGTGATGGTACAATGAGCCGTTTCCTATCCGTGGGGGAGAGGCACTAGTTTCGCGCTCCAGCGCAAGCAGTATGAATGTATCGGTGTGTCCCGACCCGGTCCATGCGAGGACGATTGGAGCGCGTGGTTTACAAACGCCAAGATGCGTACATTGCCCGATTATTTGCGCAGCGGTATGAAAATGATCATCGTCGGGTGCAATCCCGGCGACCGCTCGGCACGCGTCGGCCATTATTACGCGGGCCGCGGAAACGAATTCTGGCCACTGCTTTACAATTCAGGCGTGGTGCCCGAACTGCTCGACCACCGCGATGATAAGCGCATGATCGAGTTCGGCATCGGATTGACCGACCTCGTCAAGCGCCCTACGCGAGGGATCGATGAATTGACCCGCGAAGAATTTGCCGAAGGGCGCATCTTGCTGGCGCAGAAGCTCGAACAGTATGCGCCGCAAGTGATCGCTTTCAATGGCATAGGCACCTTTGAGAATTTCGCGCAGCGGCGGTGCAAGGCGGGATTGCAGAAGGAACTGCTCTACGGCGCGCAGGTATTTGTGCTGCCGTCGACGAGCGCGAAAAACGCCACGGGACGCGGCTCAAAGCTCCGATATTTCCGCCAGCTTGCCAAGGTACTCGAAAAGTTGCAAAAGTAGGCCGCCAGGGGGGGCGGTTGCCGAGGCGTGCATCCGCGGAGTCCCGCGTTTAAGGAGAAAGCATCGCCGTGAAAGCAAAAATCAAGTTTCTGCAAAAACCCTCTTGCACAACTTGCCGCAAAGCCAAGGCATTCCTGGAAAAGAGGAAAGTGGAACTGGACTTGCGCGACCTGGGCAAGGACCGTTTGACGGTCGCGGAGCTCGACGAACTTATCGGCAAACGCGATCATCGCTCGTTCCTGAACACGCGCAACGAACTCTACCGCACGCGAAAAATGGGCCAGAACCCTCCTTCCCGCGAGGAGGCGTTACAATTAATGGCGGCCGAGCCCAATCTGATCCGCCGGCCGGTCGTGCTGCGCGGCGGCGACATCGTGCTTGGCTACGACGAGGAAGCTCTGAAGCGCATTGCGAAATAACTCGCGAATGCAAGCTGCAACCCGCGTATGAGCCTCAGCGAAAAAATCGTGCTTCTCCAAGGCGACCTGACGGAAATGGACGTCGACGCCATCGTCAACGCCGCGAATAATGATTTGCAGTTGGGCGGCGGCGTGGCTGGCGCGATCCGGCGCAAGGGCGGGGAGGCCATCCAGCGGGAGTGCGACGCCATCGGCAGCATTCCGATCGGCGGCGCAGCCATCACCACGGGAGGCAAATTGCGCGCCCGCTTTGTGATCCACGCGGCCGGTATGCAACTGGGCGGACAGACAACGGCGCGCGCGCTACAGAGTTCGACGGCGCACGCGCTGCGCATCGCATCGGAACGGGGACTGCGTTCGATCGCCTTCCCCGCGGTCGGAACCGGAATCGCCGGCTTTCCGACCGCGGAGTGCGCTCGGATTATGCTCCGCGAAGTCGCGGAACACTTGAAGAAACCTACATCACTCGAAAAGATATGTTTCGTTTTGTTCGACGCTCAGGCTCTTTCCGAATTTGAAAAAGCTCTGGCGGAATTCGCGGGCGGCGGCGAACCTCAGCGCGCGCCCCAGGCGGGACACAAATGAACGCCCTCGCCGAAAAAGTTCGCGCCGAGCTAACCCAATACGAACACCCGCTCTTTGTCTTTGATGCGCGCCCCGCCGCCGAAGGCGTCGAAGTGGTGATCCAGTATTCTCCCCCCGAGCCGCAGGTGCACACCTACGTCTTCCTGCTGCGGCCGCGTGAAATCGAGAGCAAGCAATTTCCGTGGATTTTTCAGAAGCAGCTCTACGATTGCCTGCACGATTTCATCATCGAAATGTTCACCTGCAATCCGCAGCGCCAGGACGCATGAACGCCGGTCCCTCCTCCGCATCCGGCTCCCGGGGAGAACCACCCGAGCCGGGAGAACACGCGCGCGCGCTTACCAAAATTATTAGCGAGCAAATCCGCGCGGGCGGGCCAATGCCATTCGCCGATTTCATGCGCGAATGTCTCTATCATCCCACGCACGGCTATTACTCGCGCCCGAGCGCTCGCCGATTCGGGGACTATTACACGAGCGTCGACGTGCATCCGATCTTCGGCCGCCTGCTGGCGCGGCAGTTCGCGGAGATGTGGGTACTGTTAGGCTCGCCCCGTCCCTTCGTACTGGTCGAGTCGGGCGCTGGAGTCGGCCGCCTGGCCGGACACATCCTGGATTTCAGCGCACGAGCGCTACCCCATTTCTATTCCGCGATGGAATATGTAGCGGTTGAGCATTCCGCCGCGCGCCGCGCCGAACACGGCGCGCGCCTTTCGGCACACGTCGCAGCAGGACGCGTCTCCAGTGCCGACGAACTCCCGCGCTCGATTTCCGCCGGATGCATATTTTCAAATGAATTGCTGGATGCTTTGCCTGTGCACCGTGTCTATCTGAAAAACGGCGCATTGCGGGAAATTTACGTAGGATTCGAGAGCGGGAAATTCATAGAGGTGTTGGGGAAACCCTCCAACCCGGCGCTTGAGCAATGTTTCATGGAGCAGGGAGTTACACTCGCAGAGGAGCAGCAGGCGGAAGTATGCCTGGAGGCGTGCGACTGGATTGAAAATGCGGGCCGCTCCCTGGAGCGCGGCTTCGTCTTGACGATCGATTACGGCCACGAAGCCCGCGCCTTATACGACGAGCACCACAATCGCGGCACGCTACTCGCTTACCGCGATCACGCCGTTTCGGAGAAACTGCTCGACGCGCCAGGCGAGCAAGACTTAACTTCGCATGTGAATTTCACCGCGATGGATTTGTGGGGGCGCCGGGCGGGGCTCGTTCGCACCGGCCTCGTCACGCAATCGCAATTCCTGGTCGCGCTTGGCAGGGGCAACGAATTCGCCGATTTGTACGAACCGGGGCAAACGGAAATGGAAAAGCTGCGCGCCCGCCTCTTATTAAAAAGCCTCATTCATCCGGAAGGATTGGGAGAAAAATTTCAAGTCCTGATTCAGCGCAAGGGAATTGCTTCGCCTGCACTCACGGGCTTGTCCGGTTATTAAGAATCTTCCCCGCTCGGATTTGTTCAGAGCAGCGGCCGAAAAGATTGCGGGAAAGCACCAGTAGCACAGCCACTCTTGGCTGTGCGGGGTTTGCAATCGTAGTTAGATTGGGTATTGCTCGTGTGACTTACAAAGCCGCACAGCCAAGAGTGGCTGTGCTACCAAGAACTATTCACAATCACTATCCCGCTTCGCTGTAGGCTTTTTTCAGGGATTTCTCCGCTTCGGCTTGCGCGCCGCCGGTGTCGTCCCCCGTTTGTTTGGCCTTGCTGTATTCATTGACGGCGCGCGTGCGGTCGCCTTGAATGTCGTAAATCCGCCCCAGGTAGATGTGCGACCACACTTCTGTCCATTTTGTGTTCAAGTCAGTGGCGCCGTCGAGCGCATCGCGGAAAGACTGCGCGGACGCCGCATAGTTCCGCTGGTAAAAAAACGCCTCGCCCATGCGGAAGTCGGCGAGGGCGTTCAGGCGGTCCTGCTCGAGCGCCTTCTGGTATTGCTGCACCGCGTCGTAGTAACGGCCCTCTGAGGCAAGTGATTCCCCGCGCGCGATGATGCCGCGCACGCGCAGGCGCTGGCTCGATTTCAGGATGTAGTTGTGCGGGTCGAGGATAATTCCGTTGGGCTTCGGCCGCCCGAACGTCTCCACGGTAAAAGGGGACTCTTTCCCTGAGATCGTGATCGTTTTGTATTCGGGATTTCCCTCGGTTTGAACTTCAATCTCCACGTCCATGTGAAAGACGTCCAGATTCTGCTTCGCTTTGCCGACGATCCGGAATCCTTTTTTGGTGCGGTAGACCACGTACTCCAAATTAAATTCCGGCACTCCCGTCGAATGCAGCCACTGCGTGAAGAAAGGGCGCAAGCTTGCCGGCTCTTCGGAAGCGGCGGGTGCGTTGCCCATCTTGAATTCTGTGGCAGGGGCAGGCTGAGCCGTGTGCGCCTCGGCCAGTTGCTCGAAATCCTGAATCCGCGCGGACTTGCCCGCATAGCGCGAATAAAAATCCTTCAGCAGGGCGCTGAAGTTCGCATCGCCGATAATGGCGCGGAGCATGTGAAACACCATCGCGCCCTTGTTCACGACCACCGATTGATATTCTTCGGAGCCGGGTTCCAGGCGGCCAGCGTCCGCGATCGGGGCGGAATCGTCGAACATCAGCGCACCCACCGCATAGTCCTCGAGCGCCTTGTTCAAACCGTCTTTGCCCGCGGTTTGCTCGACGTACATTCCTTCGGAGTAGCGCGAAAGGCCATCCGTCACCCAAACGTCGGAGGGAGTAGCCGCCGTGACTTGCGTGCCCCACCATTGGTGGGCAACCAGGTCCGCCAGCAGGCGATCACTTGGTTTCGCCGACCACTGCCGCGCGCTCAGGAGCAACAGCCCAGGCGCGGCGAATCCATCCACTGTTCCATCCGGGAGTTGCGCCACCGTCAAGCCGGGCTCCGGCAGGGAGCCAAATTCGCCATTGTAAAAATCGAGAGCGTGCGAAATCGCGTCTGCATAGGCCGGAGCCGTGTTTGCCGACGCAGGCGGCGTGTAAATGGAATAGGTCACGCCTTCCGCGCGCTCCGGGCTCAATTGCAGCGGCGCGATAACGAATGTTCCCGCAGCTTGCGGCTTATCCGCTCGATAGGTATACAGCATGCGCTCGTTTTCGAGCGGGGGAGGAGGAGGAGCCGTTATCGTCGAAACCGGCGCGCCATGCCGCGCGTTCCCCAGAGCAGAAGCTGGAGCGGGAGGCGCGACCGGCCTGGGAGTGACCGACGTCGGCGGCCCTGCCGGTGTCCCGGTGCCAACAACGGTCATATTTCCGGGCACCTCGATCTGAAATATCCCGGTATACCGATTGGAAGGAAAATCCGTCAGCGGAAACCAGCGCGAAGGAAGCAGCAAGTAGCCGCCGTCTTTGGCGATATACGCCATGCGCACGCCTTGGCTGGGATCGTTCAGGCGGCTGGCCAGAGGCCCGCCGTAATCAAAAAAAAGCGTGACCTTTCCACCGGCGGGAATGGTGTCTTCGAGCGTAACGTGCAATTTGGGGCCGGAACTGTCGTCGCGGTCGTAGCTCACGGATTTGCCGGAGAGGTCGCGCACCGAATTGACGCGCAAATTCTGATTGAGTTCCACGTCCACGACCCGGGCGGCGCCGTTTGCCGTGAAGTCAACTTTCGCTTGCGCGTTCATGACCTGCCCGACCGCGTCAAGGGAAGCGCGCACTTCATAGTTCGTGGCGCGGAAAGCTGCAGCAGAGGCGGCCTCAACCGGAGCGACGGCTCGGCCCGGGCCTTGCGGCGCTCCAGGAGATTGCGCCCAGCCGGGAGCTGCGAGACCGCTGAAGCCTGCCAGGATTAGGAGGAGTCGAACTTTCGACATGTGCTTCAGGTGCCTTTCTCGCCGGCGGAGGCTTTCCAATACATTAGGATACCAACTTGGCCGGATGAGTTGCCAGTCCCAGCTTACGTCAGTGTGCGTTCAACATGCCCGCGATCAGGTCCGCCGCGCGCTCGACTGCGCCGGGGGGCCCAAGTTTGTTGCGAATTTCCGCAAGTTCCCTGCGCATCTCCGCGCGCTCATCCGGAGAGTCGAGCAGACGCATTGCTTCGCTCGCCAGCCTCTCAGGAGTGAAATCCTTCTGCACCAGTTCCGGCACCACACGCCTGCCCGCAATTAGGTTGACCATGGCGAACATGGGCGTGCGCACGAGCCATCGGGCGATCGCAGCCGTGAGCGGAGCGAGTCGGTACACGACAATCATGGGCGCGTCCATCAGAGCGGCTTCCACGGTCGCAGTACCGCTGGACACAACCGACAAGTCCGCTGCACCGAGTGCGTCGTAGGTCGCATCTTCCACCACATGCATGGAAACCTGAGGTAGGAGGTATTGCGCGATCTGGGACCGCTTCACGCCCGGCGCGAGGGCCAACACGAATTGAATGTCGCGATCCTTTTGAATAAGCCGGCAGGCTTGCATCAAAGTGGGCATGTGGTGCGCGATCTCGCCGGAACGGCTCCCGGGCAGGAGCGCCACAATCGGCTTGTTCGCTTCTAGACCGCAAGCGGCAACAAATTCCGCGCGCGTTCTTTTCGCCGCCACATTTCCTACGAGAGGATGGCCGATGAAATCAGCCTTCACGCCGCGCGCGCGGTACCATTCTTCTTCAAACGGGAAGATGCAAAGCCCGCGCACAAATCGCCGCCGCACCAGGTTTGCCCGCCAGGGTCTCCAGGCCCAGAATTGCGGGCACACGAAATAGACGCAGGGGACATTCTGAGCCTTTAGCTCCCGCGCGAGGCGCAGATGGAATCCAGGAAAATCGGTGAGGATGGCGAGACGCGGTTTGCGGCGTGCGGATTCATCGAGCAGCCGTTTGAAGACTCGCCGCAACGCCGGGTATTTCTTCACAATTTCGACAATTCCCACGAGGGAGACTTCGGAACATTCCGCCACGATGTCGACACCGGCGTCGCGCATGCGTGTTCCGCCCATGCCGAAGAGCTGAACGTCGGCGCGCGCCCGCAATGCCGCCGCGAGTCGCGCCGCGTACATATCGCCCGACGCTTCGCCCGCGGAGATCAGGATTTGTGTGGGAGGCATCGTGTAGGGCCCGCCTTCAGGCGGGCACTTTGGAATAAAGCGCGATGCCCGCCTGAAGGCGGGCGCTACGAACGCGGCTAGCTAGTCATTGCCTGGGACGGACGTGCCCGCTTCGCTTCCCGCCGTTTCGAACGACGCGCGCAGCTCCTGGTCTTTGTATTGAAGCTGGTACAGGCGATAGTAGATCCCGCGTTCGGCCAGCAATTGCTGGTGCGAACCCTGCTCGCGCAATCTGCCCTTGTGGAAAACAAGAATGCGGTCGGCATACTGGATGGTGCTGAGCCGGTGCGCGATGACCAGCGCAGTGCGGCCTTCGAGCAGGCGGTCCAGCGCTTCGCGAATCATGATTTCGGTCTTCGTGTCCACGCTCGAAGTCGCTTCGTCCAAAATCATGAACCGCGGATCGTGCGCTAGGGCCCGCGCGAAGCTGATGAGCTGACGCTGTCCAACAGAAAAGGTAGAGCCGCGTTCGCTGACGCCGGTCTCAACGCCTTGGGGCAAAGAGTCAAGCAGGGAGCCGAGCCCCACTTCGCGCAGCGCGGACTCCACGCGCGCTCGGCTGATGTTCTCATCTCCCAGTCGCACATTCGATTCCAAAGTGCCGGTGAAGAGGAACGGGTCCTGCAGCACGATCCCGAATTGCCGGCGCAATTGGTGCACGTCGTAACGGCGAATGTCCACGCCGTCAAGCAGGATTTGCCCGCGCTGTATTTCGTAGAAGCGCAGCAACAGTTGTATGAGTGTAGTCTTTCCCGCGCCGGTGTGGCCGACGATGGCGAGCGTTTGTCCGGGCGAGATGTGGAACGAAACGTCGCGCAAGATCCAATCATCCTCTTTCGGATTTGCCCCGCCGTGGTAGGCGAACCACACGTTGCGAAATTCGATTTCGCCTCGCGGGGCGGAAAGAGGCAGCGGAGTTTCCGCAGGCGGCGCGGGCAGCGGCTCGTCAAGCAGCTTGAAGATGCGCTCGCACGCCGCCATGGCCGATTGCAGGATGTTGAATTTTTCGCTCAAGTCCTGAATGGGCCGGAAAAAGAGCTGCGCGAGTTGCATGAATGTGATGAGCACTCCAACGGTCACAGTGCCGCCGAATGTGAGTAGGCCGCCGTACCAGAAAACGACGGCGATTGCCGTCATGCTGAATAATTCAACGGCGGGAAAGAACACGGCGAAGGCCGTGATGGCGTCCTTGTAGGCTTCCATGTGGAGACGATTCAATTCGGCGAATTGTTCCTGCGATTTCCGTTCGCGATTGAAGATTTGCACGATACTCATGCCGCTAATGTGTTCCTGCAGGAACGAGTTGATGCGGGCGATAGCGGTTCGGATTCGGCGGTTGGCGTCGCGAACGCGGTCGCGGAAAATCCACGTCGCGATCATGATGAGCGGCAGCACCGCCAATGTGGCCAGCGCGAGCCGCCAGTTCATGGCCATCATCAGTGCGCCGATGCTGATCAGCATGATGGCGTCGTTGGCCATGGCCGCGATACCGGCGGCGAACAGGTCATTCAGCGCGTCCACATCAGTCGTGACTCGCGTCACCAAGCGTCCCACGGGGCTACGGTCGTAGAAACTCATCGGCAGGCGTTGCAGGCGCTCGAAGATTTCTTTTCGCAAATCGTACAGCGTCTGCTGGCCCACATTCTGCATCATGCGCACTTGCAGATACTGTATGGCGAAATTCAGAAGCAACGCTGCCAGCGACAACAGAGAAATCAACGCGACGCCGCGGAGAGCTGCCGACGAGGGAATAGATTGATTCACGCCCGGCACGATGTACTTGTCCACAGCGTAACCAAACAGCCTTGGGCCAACCACTGTAAGCGGGCCGACTGGTAAAGTCAGGATGACCGCGATGACAACGCTCCACTTATAGGGCCGCAGATACGTCATCAGCCGACGTAACAGCTGCGAGTCGTAGGCTTTGCCTAAAGCTTCCTCTTCTCGGAAGTCGCTCATTCGCGTGCCAATTCTTCCTCAAGCAATTGTTTGTTGTACAGATCGGCGTAATATCCGCCGCGAGCCAAAAGCTCCTCATGCGTGCCGCGCTCGACGATCCGGCCTTCGCGCAAGACCACAATCTGGTCGGCGTGCTGCACGGTCGAGACGCGATGAGAGATCAGGATCGTTGTCCGCTGGCGCAGGATGGCGTCCAGACGGCGCAGGATGCGCTCCTCAGTCCCGGTATCCACGCTGGACAGGGAATCATCCAGAATCAAAATTTTGGGATCGCGAATCACGGCGCGGGCTATGGCGGTGCGCTGTTTCTGACCGCCCGAAAGCGTGATCCCGCGTTCGCCTACCATCGTATTGAATCGCGCTGGGAACTCCCCGATTTCCGCGGCAATACTGGCCACATCGGCGGCCTCACTCACTTGCTCATCCGTTGCGCGTTCGACGCCGAAGGCGACATTTTCCCGCAGCGTCTCGCTGAAGAGGAAAGTGTCCTGCGGCACGTATCCCACTGCGCGCCGCAGCGTTTCGAGCGGCCATTCGCGGATGGGGCGCCCATCGATTAGCAACGTTCCCGAAGGCGCTTCCCACAGTCGCGCAATAAGCGACGCCAGTGTGGATTTTCCGCTTCCCGTGGGCCCCACAATCGCGAGAATGGAGCCGGCCGGAACGTGAAGGGAAATATCCTGCAGTACGGGTTTGTTGGATGCCGCGTTGCCATTCGATTTTGTCCCGTCGATATCGCTGCGCACGGTCGGGTAGGTGAAGGTGAGGTTCTTGAATTCGATTTCGCCGCGGATCTCGCCTGTTTTGTCCTGCACTGTCGAGTCGCTGATCTGGGGCACCGAGTCGAGAATATAGTTCAGCCGGCCCATCGACGCGCCGCCTCGCTGGAAGATGTTGGTCACGAATCCCAGCGCAATCATGGGGAAAATAAGGCTCGTCATGAACGTGTAAAACGCAATCAGCTCACCGGTCGTAATCCGGTTCAGCACCACCTGGCTTCCGCCCTGCCAGAGAACGAGAATAAACGTCAGTCCGAATAACATCTGGAGCAGTGGCATGAACAGGCTCCAGAAATAGATCAAGCGTAGGTTGCGATCGATGTATTCACGATTGGGGCCGTCGAATCCGCGAATTTCCGCTGCTTCCTGCCCATAGGCGCGCACTACGCGGACGCCGGCAAGATTTTCCTGGGCCTTCGCGGAAAGGACTGCCAGCGACGCCTGAATTTTTCCGTACAGGGCGTGGATTTGCCGGCCGAAGAGCCACACGCTGACAGCCACGATGGGGACGGGAAGCAGCACATACACGCTGAGCGTCGCCGAAATCCAGAACATAAGGATCACGGCCAGAACCATGGTCGCAATCGTGTTGGCGCTGTACATGATGCCGGGGCCGAGCACCATGCGCACCGAATTCAAATCGTTCGTGCAGCGTGACATCAACTCGCCGGTGCGGTTTCGCACGTAGAATTCCGGTTCCATCCGCACCAGCTTGGCGAGGAGGTCGTTGCGAAGGTCGTACTCGATATCGCGGGAAAGGCCGATCAGGATTTGCCGAGTGCAATACGAAAAAACGCCTTTCACGGCGCAAATAATGACTAGCGCCAAACAAAACACCGCCAGCGTATGCGGATCCTTGGGGTGGTAGTAGGGAAGAAGCGGGCCCAGCGCGATATGAGTCAGGCGTCCGAGTTGCACGAGCGGAGTCTCGGCGCCCGTGAGGCAATCCGTGATGACGCCGAGAATCAGCGGGAGCAGCGTCCCCGAAATCCCCATGCCAGCCTGCGTGATGAAGCCGATCACCACTTCGGTCTTGTGGCGCACAACGTATGGATACAGGCGCATGAGCTGCGCCCACCCGGAGACGCGTTTGTGCGCCGTCTTCGGTACCGCTCCCGAAAATGTATTTGCCGCTGCGCTCATTTCAGAATGGACTGAGGAATGTCGAGTGACGGGACCTCGCTCAGGAACCTTTCTTGAGACCGATCGAACGTCTGGTAGCGTTTCGCATTTTTGTTCCAGCGTACATCGAAAGCCAGGTCTTTTTGCTCGGAACTTTGGTTCGCGTTCCCGTCAGAGGCATCCGCCTTCTCCGCCGGGGTGAACTTCATCTCCAGTCCATCCCTGGCATCCTGGCGGTATTCCAGCCGCCAGCCGGCACTGCGCTCCTTGGGAGAGCCTCCGAGATAGCCATTCTGATTCTTCAAATGCTCGTCGCAAAGCAAAACTTGGGACCATTTGCCATCGTTCTTTTCAAGGACAGCCGCCCGCGTAACAAAAATCGTTGTGGGACTTGCACCTTCCATGCCGGCCGCCGTCCCCGCAGAGGCACGATTCACTGCCAGCACTTGCTCACGCCCATTGAGAGCAAGATTTCCGTGCGCAATGACCTCGGCCTGCTTTCCCAAGGACGCTTCCGCAACCTGCCGCGCCTCGTCCACTACTTCGGCGCGCGGAGGGTCAGCTGTAGTCTCAGCGGGCGCCGACTGCTGCGCCGGATGGCATCCCGCCAGCCCCAACGCCAGCCACCCCGACAGCATTCCCACAGCGGTGCGCAGCTTTTGTTTCTTCATCGTAAGTCAGCGCACTATAGGCTGGGAAATGCCAGCGTAATTTCGACCACCCGCCCCGAATCCCGGGCGCACAGCACTTCCATCACCTGGGGAACGTCCGAGCCGGCCCAGTCAAACTGGTAATACATGAGCTCGAGATCCTGCCCGTTTTTAGATGCAGGGCCGCTGGAATTCGGCTCACCATAGAGACCAACCACGCGATCCTGCGAATCGCCCATGCGCAGGCCAAGTCCGGTCACCCAAAACCTGGGATCCAGAAAATCCGGCCGGCGATCGCTGCACTTTCCTTCCTGGGTGCCAAGCGTCGTGATGGTGACGCTCTGAATCACGGATTTCGCGTCGACTTCCAGGCGAATGGAGCGCCCAGAGCAGTCGTCGCGCCATTCCCTCGATCCCGAATTCGGCTCCTCGCTAATGCTTTTGCCCTTGAACCGTTTCTCCGCCGCGGCGAAGTTGTCGCGCCCGGGCCGCAGTCCCGCGAGCACGGTCTCATTGCCGTGGTGCACCGGACTTTGCCCGGCAAAGGGGGGAGAAATTCGCGCGCCCGGCGCTGCGGCAGCGCTCGCCGCGGCGACTGCCAGGCTAGCGCACAGCCAGAATTTCATCGAGCCGCGCTTCAAAGTTTTCCTCTCCCTCGGACCACAAGCGAAACCGCTCCACGGGCAGGGCTTCCTCCACCGCGCGCATCCAGCCCATGAGTTTCTGGATATTCTCTCGCGTTTTCTCCTGATATTCGCGCAAATTTTGCGGCTGCGACATCCACATCAGAAACCGCGCCTCTTCGGGATGCTGCGGCTCCGCGACGCGCCCCGTTTCCGCCGCCAGCAGCCCCGCGTGTCCCGTGAACAGATGTTCGAACCCAAGATCGGCCATGAAGTGGCCCGATTCGGCGAACACGCCCCCATCGTATTCGGGCCCGTAACAAAAAATATCCATGCGCTCGGGCTGCAGTTTCCAGCTTGCGGATTCCTTGTCGCGAATCCACAGGTCCCACCGCGCCCCCACTTCGTAGGAAACGTCGCTTGAGTGATGTTCTTTCGCCAGGTTGACGATCTCCGCCGGTGTGGTCAGGTAGCCGGGCAAATCGTATTCTTCGAGCGGCGTTTCGGTAAAATCCACTGCGCGGATCGTCAGCCCTGTAAATCCAGGCGGCGTCGGAGCGAGCGGCACCGTGTCAAGGAAATGCTCGAAGTGCGAGAGCATGTTCTCGTCGCTGAAGTCGCGCACCCAGACACTTGCGTAGGCACGGTTGGGCATCCGGGTATTATACAGGCAACGGGCCATAGGACCGAAAACAGCCAGGCGTGGCAAAGTTTGCTTGTTTCTGATTATTCAAACTTGCAGGTGCTGGCCACGCGATACGACGATACGCTCCGAGTAGCCGACTATCCAGGCCTTATCGCGTGTTAAGTCGAAACGAAATTCTGAATACGTCCGGTTCTACAAATTGCTGTTGTACAGCCAAATAAATTCGATCGCACGAAAACGTTCTCGCGGCGCTACAATCTGCGCTTGGGAGCACGGAGGGACAGCAATGTTTCGCGCGCGAATCTATGGCTTCTGCGTCCTGATTCTGGCGGCTGGTATCTGCACCGCGCAGCAGGACCATCATGCCATGGCTAGCGAAAAGCTCGGGTCGGTGCATTTTGGGACCTCGTGCAACGGGGGGGCGCAGAAACAGTTCGATCGTGCGGTGGCGCTGATGCATTCGTTCCAGTTCAGTGAAGCAATTGATGGGTTCAGTGCTGTGTTGAGAGATGATCACTCATGCGCCATAGCTTACTGGGGGATTTCGCTGAGCCAGTGGAGCAATCCGTTTGCCCCAGGGTTGAAGGCCATATCGCAACTGCAGGACGGCAGACACGCCGCCGAACAAGGACAAGCTATCGGCGTCGCGACGGATCGGGAGCGGTCGTACATCGCCGCGGTTTCAAAGCTCTACGCGGATTTCGAGAAAACGCCGCAGCAAGTCCGGTTGTTGGCCTATCGGGATGCCATGGCCGACTTGGCCTCTCAATATCCACAGGACCAAGAGGCCTCGATCTTCTATGCGTTGGCTCTCGCCGCCTCGGAGGAGCCGACGGACAAGACATATGCTAGCCGGTTGAAGGCGGGCGCGATCCTTGAAGCGCTGTTTGCCCAGCAACCAGACCATCCCGGCCTGGCGCACTACATCATACATACATACGATGTACCGCCCTTAGCGGGGCGGGCGCTGCAGGCGGCACGGCGGTACTCCGCGATCGCACCAGACGCCCCGCACGCTCTGCACATGCCCTCACATACCTTCACCCGCCTTGGTTATTGGCAAAATTCCATCGATAGCAATCTGGCCGCCGCGGCGGCGGCGCGGCGTGAAGGCCAGACCACGGAAGAATTGCACGCGCTCGACTACCAGGCTTACGCCTACCTGCAGACGGCGCAGGACGAAGCGGCCCGGCAACTAGTGGGATCGCTGCCTGAGGTCGCGTCGCGTTTCAATCCCAAGGTAGTGATCAGCGGCGCCGCGCCGCCTGCCGCAGGATACTTTGCGCTCGCGGCTATTCCGGCGCGTTTTGCACTCGAGCGGCAGGATTGGAAAGCGGCAGCACGGCTCGCGGTGCGCGAGACGGCGTTCCCTTATACCGACGCAATGACGCATTTTGCCCGCGGTCTAGGCGCGGCACATTTGGGAGACATTGCAAGTGCTCGATCTTCGCGCGAGGCTCTCACACAGATCCAGGAGCGACTTACGAAATCCAATGAAGCTTACTGGGCGGAACAGGTTGAGATCCAGCAACGCGGAGTCTCGGCATGGACGGCGCTGGCGGAAGGGCGCAGAGACGAGGCGCTGCTGGAGATGAGAACGGCGGCGCAGCTGGAAGACGGCACAGAAAAGAGCGCGCTGACTCCCGGACCGCTGGCCCCATCGCGTGAGCTGCTGGGCGAAATGCTGTTGGAGATCAATCAGCCCGCGGAGGCGCTGCGGCAGTTCGAAGCCACGCTCAAGCACGAGCCGAACCGTTTTCGCGCGCTCTATGGCGCGGCGCGCGCAGCGCAACTCAAAGGCGACAGCGAGACCAGCCGTGCGTACTTCCGTGCGCTACTAAAGGTGTGCGAGCATGCGGACAAACCGGGTCGCAAGGAGTTAGCGCAAGTGATGGAGGGAAGTCAGCAGTTAGGGTCAACAGCTAGCGGCGTGCCAAAGTAAGGCAACTCAATGCCGCGTCACGAACGCGACCAGTGAAACGCCAACCTTGCACCAATTCCTTTCCCCCGCGAGGAAGTATGCGCCTTCTGGCCTGCGACAAAGCGTTCTTTGGTAAGAAGCATAAGAATATAAGCGCGGCGGCCAATGAGGCATGCACCAGACGTATGATCGGAAAACCAAAGTTGTGACTTTCGCTAAAGCCCTGGCGATTGTTCCCGAGTGACGGCGTATTCGGAATTGATCCACATGCCTAATAAACGCGCTCACCGGAAGCTGACCCACGACCCGTTCGCGAACCTGTCAAGCGGGGAGATTTGCCTCGCCGTATGCCCCAAGAAGACGTTTCCTAATCTGCTCTTTTACCTTACCGTTGACGAATGCAGCGTCCAAACCCATGAGATTCGCGCGCAGGAAATCCTGTGAGGTCCAATTAAAAACTTTTTGGAGGCTTTCATACTCCATGGTCAGAGTCGTCGGAGTGAGCATGCGGCTGTCGGAGTTGACGTTGAGAGAGACGCCCGCGCGGTAGAGGCGATCGATGGGATGTTCCTCCATGCTGCCGATCGAGGGAATGATCTGGACATTGGCCGTGGGGCAAAGCTCCAGGTGAATGCGCTCCCGGCGGAGGTGTTCCACGAGTTTTGGATCCTCGATGCTGCGCGTTCCGTGGCCGATGCGCTGCGGGTCGAGCAGGCGAAGCGTCTCCCACAGGCTTGCTGGTCCAAGCCCTTCGCCGGCGTGCGCCGTGCGAGACAGGCCATGCTCCCGCGCGTAGCGGTACGCGCCTACGTGAGCGTCCAAAGGAAAGCCCGCTTCATCTCCTGCAAGATCGAGCGCCACGACCGTGCTGCCGCGAAACTTCTGCACCAATTCCGCGGTCTGCAAACTCTGCGCCTCGGTGAAGTGCCTCAGTGTGCAAAGGATCAGGCCCGCCTGCATTCCTGTTTCCCGGATCAGGCCATCAACCGAACGTTCCACCACCGCGACGACACGCTCGGGACTCAATCCCTGTTCGGTGTGCAGCAGCGGCGCAAACCGGATCTCGGCATAAATCACCCCATCCTCGATGAGTTGTTGGAACACATCCTCCGTAACCAGACGGAGCGAATCCTCGTTTTGCATGAGCCAGAAACCTTTGGGAGCGCGGGAAAGGAAGTCCGCGAGGTTGGCGCAGCGCGCCGGGGCGATGTAATCGCGCTCGTACTCCTCGCGAGTGACGGAAGGCGCGTGGGCGGAAACCGCCTGGTAGCTCAGAGAACAGTCGAGGTGCAAATGCAGCTCGATTTTCGGAAGCGATCGCAGGTCCATTCCTTCACGATAACCTGTGACCGATTTCCGGTCCATACTGCCTTGCGCGGGAAAATTGCAACAAATGAAGCAAAAGACTTCCTAGCCCTAGCGGAGCCGTTCCCCGTTCGTCGAGAGGGTCGTTACTTCTTTTTTTCAGGCGGATTAACGGAGGGTGCAGGCGAGCCAGGCGCCCCGGGCCCTGCGAACGGCGCGGCGAGGCCGCCGAGGCGCTGGCGCAGGGTTGTGCCCATTTCAGCGATCACGGTGCTGCAAACGTCCCTCAGCTTCTTCTCGGTAGCTTGGGCAAGCTCGGCGATCAGGCCCTCGGACTGTTGGTTGAGCTTGCTTACCGTGGTGAGAAGCCAGGCGTTCGAAGCGTTTTCCAGGCGTTGCTTGTGCTCATCCATGGCGGCATTGGTCAGCGGCTCAAACAAGGTGCCGAGCTGGCCTTGCAGCACTTGAGATTCATTCACCAGATTTTCCCTGGCCTGGTCGATCTGAGCGGACAGCTCCTGCGCGCCTTGCGCCAAGGCTTGCTGAGCATGCTGCGACAAGGCTCGCTGGAATTCATTGGCAAAGCCGCGCGCGTCGCTTTCCAGCTTCGAGCGGATCTGCGTGGTGTGCGCTTCCAGATAGGACGCATTCTGGTCGAACGCGGTCTTGGTTTTGGAGGCGTAAATATCGAATTGTTCGCGTCCCAGCTGCGCGGCGCGTTCGGTAAATTTGGCGGCGGCCGCGTTGCTCGCGTCTGAGACTTGCTGGGTGCCGCGTTCGGCGGCGTCCGTGGCGCTCTCGCGTATCTGGCCCTGCGCATGTTCGACGTAGCTACGGCTCAGGTGATCGAGCTCCTGGGCAAACATTCCGGACAATTCCGCGGCCTTTTCCCGCAATTGCGCCGCGGCCTGATCGACACCTTTTTGCAGGGTCGTTTGCATCTGATTCTGAACTTTTTTCCCGTACCAATCGGCCGATTTGTAGAGCGATTCAAACGTGCCCTGCGCGGTTTCAGTGGCCTTGGCTTCCAGCTCGGTGGTCCACCTGCTAATCGCTTCACGCGTCGATTCGCCGAACTCCGACTCGATCTTGGCGAGGAGCTCCCGGCCGCGAGTTACCGTGTCCTGCAGGTTGCGGTCGGAAGCTTGCCAGACACGTTCCTGGTGCTCCGCGAAAGTTTTCTCCGCCTGCTCGCTGTTGAAGAGGAGCTTGTTCGTGGCCTCGTCGACGCGGGCTATTTGCGGCGCGAGGCGCTGTTCCAGTTGTCCCGCCAGCCTCTCAACCGTGTCTTGCCCTGCGGCCTCGAGGATGGGCTGCATCCGTTGGGCCATCCCGGCCACGGCGGATTCTGCCTGGCGGTTCATTTCACGGGTTTGCGATTCGAGCAGGGCCTCGCCACGCCGCGCGAACTCTTCGGAGGCGGTCAACAGGAGCTCCGAGAATTCGTCGCGCCGCGCCTCCAGTTGCGAGAGTGACTCCTGAAACCGCGAAATTACGGCTTCGCCCTTGGCTGCTTCCTGGCCGATTGCAGCGCGGAAATTGCCCAGCGCGCTTTCCGCCTCCACCTTGACTTGTAACTGAGCATCGCCGATGTCCGCCATCCGTTGCTGCAGCTGGATCTCAATCTGCCGGCCCGTTGCGTCGGCGTTTTTCCCGAACCTCTCGGCCGCCAGCCGCGACGCTTCCTCGATCAGGGTTTCGGTTCGTTCGCGCCATCGGTGGATGGCCGATTCTAGTTCAGCATCGAGGACCCCGCGCCAACCCGCTTCTCCTATCGACGCAGCGGCGGTGATCTGGTCTCTCAATCCCTGGGCGGTACGATCCATGTCCGCAAGGCGCGCCTGGGCATCCGAGAAGCGATGGTCCATCTGTTCTTGCCAGTGGCGCAATTCGTTCGTCGCGGCCTGTTCCGCGCTCAGGCGCATTTGCTCCATGGCCACTCGGGCCTCGGTTTCACGAGCTCCCAGGGCCTGCGTCATGCCATCCAATTTATGGAGTGCTACCTGAACCTGATTTTCAATCCGCTGCTCGAAGTCCGCATGCCGCACACGCTCTACTTCGGCAAGCTGCGCGTCCAGATGCTTCCTCGTTTCGCTGGCAAGTTGGCCCCTTTCGCGCGCCATTTCCTCGCGCAGTGCCGATAAGGCCGACTCACGCTCGTTCTGAATTTGTCGAAGGGTTTCCTGCTGCGTCTCCGCCATTTGCGCCGCGACAGCGGCAGCCGCCGACTGTTTGGCCGCTTCCATCATCTGCGTTTGCAGATCGGACAGCAGCAGGCGCGTCTCTGCGGCGACCGCTTCATTGGCACGGTCACGCGCCGCGCTTTGAATCTCTTGCTTGGCCTCGGCAACCAAACGCGCAACCTGTTGAGACAATTGCGGAGTGGCGTCCTTGGCCCCAGAAATTGGAACGACCCGGAGATTGTCTTCCACGGGTTCAAGGTCCCGAGGGGAGGGTGGCTCCAGTGTTTCCCAATCCTGGCTTTCAGTCTCGGAACTCTCGGGTTCGGGCCGCGGGGGAGCATCCAGATTTGCTCCGGATTCCGGGAAGGGAAACCAATCGCTCGGAGGAAAGGCGATCCCCCAGACGTTTCCGGAAACTTCCAGCTCCACAGCCACTTGAAACAGCTCGCGGACCGTCCGCGGGCGCTGAATCCAGGTGACGCGGGCCCTTACAATCCGTGTCGGGTGGCCAGGCTCGTTATGGGGAACCTCGAGCGTAACCCACATGTTTTTCAGGACGTAATGTTTCGATTGATAGCGGCAACCCTGGCAATTAATGGTCACCGTGGAAGTGCGTTCCTGAAACGGGCGCCCGAGGGCATCTACACCCGTCACCGTAAGGGGGACGGCTTGGATAATTCGCTTGGTACGCCGCTTCTTTGGTTCCTGCTCGGGATTAGGATTCGTTTCTGCCACAAGGACTCCCAACGGTATGTTTCAAAGCGTAACATCGACGCAACAAGGGCGTCGAGGCTCTCAAAAGCCCAATTTCGTAAAGGTTACGCCCCTCATGCGTTTTTCGACACTTCCGCGCTTCCCGGATTGGCCCGACCGACCACTTCAAGCCCCGGGGTGCATGCTGCAGGGACACTAACACAGTGACCCTCGGCGACAACTCAACAAGGGTCTACCGGAGAGGCTGGCCCCTTCCGAAACTGGAATGTACTACGAAAGCTGCTCGATGACTAGAGGAGGTTCGGACCGAAATTTTGGCTGTTCGAAGAGAGCTATTTGGCAAGAATAGGCAAGATCACCGGCTGTGGGGGCCGAGAGTGCAGCCCTAGCGGTACGGGGGCGCAACAGCGGGTCTCGAGCTTCGCTAAATCCGCCTGCATCTCCGGCATTTGCCGCAAATGAGCCAAAGTTTCCTTCAAGATTGCCGACGCCACGGTGTCCCGGGGCGCCAAGAGACGATAGTGCATCCAGCGGCCCTGGCGGCGGACTGCGACGATGCCCGCTCGGCGCAGATACGCCAGGTGTCGCGAGATTTTAGGCTGGCTGGTCTTCAGGATTTCCACGAAATAGCAGACGCAAATTTCCTTGTCGGCGATGAGATTGAGCAGGCGCAGGCGGGTACGGTCGGCCAGGGCGCGATACAGAAGGTCGAGCGGAAACGGTTTGTCCTTCCTGGGCATGGCCGAAATTATATATGCCTTGACAAATATATTCAACAGCGCCTATGCTGCACACATACGCACATGCGTATATATTATTTGCACGCGAGGAGAACCTATGGCTGCTGAAACTGTGAAGGCCCGCAAAGCCCACGTTGCGATTCACGTGAAAAGCGTCGGCGCGAGCATCGAATTTTACAGAAAACTTTTCGGGATGGAGCCCTGCAAGGTAAGAACCGGATACGCGAAATTTGACGTCGCGAATCCGCCGCTCAATTTTACTTTGAATCAAGAAGCTGAGGCCGGGCACGGCGCGTTGTCGCACCTGGGAATTCAGGTGGAAACGACCGCCGATGTATTGGCCCTGCGTCAGACCTGGCTCGAACGCGGACTGCTGCCTCGCGACGAAATGCAGACGGAATGCTGCTATGCCCTGCAGGACAAGGCCTGGGTCCGCGATCCCGACGGGAACGAGTGGGAAGTCTTCGCCGTCCTGGAGGACAACCTGCCTGAGAAATCAGTAGCCGCGAGTTCCTGCTGCGCTCCCGATTGTTGTGCTCCCGCTGCTCCGTGAAGGCCGGGCTACTCGCCCGAAAGGAGCTTCTGATGGACAAGCGCTACAACGTCCTCTTCCTGTGCACCGGAAATTCCGCGCGTTCGATCATGGCCGAGGCGATTCTCAACCGCAAAGGCCGGCCTAATTTTACTGCGTACAGCGCGGGAAGCCATCCGGGCGGACAAGTTCGTCCGGAGGCGCTCCGACAGATTGAGTTGGCGCGCATGCCCGTCGAAGGCTATCGCAGCAAAAGTTGGGATGAATTCGCCCAACCCGGCGCGCCGCAAATGGATTTTGTGTTCACCGTGTGCGACAACGCGGCCAAGGAAGTGTGCCCCGTGTGGCCCGGCCAGCCCATGACCGCTCATTGGGGAGTGCCGGACCCTGCCGCAGTGCAAGGTTCGCCACAGGAAATCGAGCGTGCGTATCGGGAAGCCTATATGATTCTCGACCGCAGAATTTCTCTCTTTCTGTGCCTGCCTTTGTCTACCCTCGGCCAATTGGCGATCAAAAAAGAAATAGACCGCATAGGTCTACAATGAAAAGCTCCCGGCGTTTTCACTGAGGTGAAAATGATGGCAATTTCCCACATCCAAGGCCAAGTCTGTCTCCCGATGCCCCGCGCCCGGCTGTCTTTCCTGGATCGTTTTCTGACCCTGTGGATTTTTCTGGCAATGGCAATCGGCGTTGGATTGGGGCATTTCATCCCGCAGACGGCAAGCCTCGTGCAACATTTTCAGGTTGGCACAACGAACATCCCAATTGCCATCGGATTGATCATCATGATGTATCCCCCTTTGGCCAAGGTGCGGTACGAAAAGCTGTCTGAAGTGTTCCGCAATCGCCGCGTGCTTGCGCTCTCGCTTTTTCAGAACTGGATCATTGGGCCGATCCTGATGTTCCTGCTGGCGATTGTCTTTCTTCGCCGGGAGCCTGCCTACATGCGCGGCCTCATTTTGATTGGACTGGCGCGTTGCATCGCGATGGTTATCGTCTGGAACGAACTGGCCGCTGGTGACACTGACTATGCCGCCGGGTTGGTAGCGTTCAATAGCATCTTCCAAGTGCTTTTCTACAGCGTTTATGCGTGGGTGTTCATGACGGTGCTTCCAGCATGGTTCGGCCTGGAGGGGAGCGTGGTCCATGTCGGAATCGGCCAGATTGCTCAAAGCGTATTTTTCTACCTGGGTGTGCCATTCCTTGCGGGAATTCTCACACGTTTCGTGCTCTTGCGTGCCAGAGGTGAGGAGTGGTATCGGACTCGCTTTATTCCGCGCATCAGCCCGCTGACATTGGTGGCCCTCTTATTCACGATTCTGGTGATGTTCAGCCTAAAGGGCGACCTCATCGTTCGTCTCCCGTTCGATGTTCTGCGCGTCGCGCTGCCTCTGCTGATCTATTTTGTTCTCATGTTCCTCGTGAGTTTCTGGATGGGGCGCAGGCTTGGCGCGGACTATTCAAAAACAGCGACGCTTTCTTTTACTGCCGCGAGCAACAATTTTGAGCTGGCAATCGCCGTAGCGGTGTCTGTCTTTGGTCTCAATTCAGGGGAGGCGTTTGTCGGCGTCATCGGCCCCCTGGTCGAAGTGCCAGCCCTACTCGGACTGGTGAACGTGGCGCTCTGGTTTCAGCGGCGTTACTTCACCCCGGCAGCTCAATCCTGAATATTCACGAGGCCGCGCAGGGGCCACAGTTTTACCATCCAACCGCGATGATTGTGCCACCGAGCCGAGTGCGATTCGAGCCTTGATTGTCCGGTCACGTAACGCGATACTGACGCCATGCCGGAAATCGCAACCCAATCAGCCCTGCGCGTCCAGGACCTGCGAAAAACGTACAAAGATGTGGTCGCGGTCAATCGACTGAGCCTCGAAGTGCAAGCGGGTGAATGCTTTGGCCTGCTCGGCCCGAATGGCGCGGGAAAAACCACGACCGTCGAAATCTGCGAGGGCTTGACGCCGCCGGATTCGGGGGAGGTCGAAGTGCTTGGCCTGCGGTGGAATTCGGACGCTGCAGAGCTGCGCCAGCGCCTCGGCATTCAATTGCAGGACACCCAGCTCTCCGAGAAGCTAACCGTCCATGAAACAGTCCGCTTGTTTCGCAGTTTCTTTCGGCAAGGTGCGGCAGCCTCCGATGTCATTGCTCGCGTGCAGCTCGAAGAAAAACAGAATTCGCGCGTCGGCGATCTTTCCGGCGGCCAAAAACAGCGTCTCGCTCTCGCCTGCGCCCTGGTTGGCGATCCCGATTTTCTTTTTCTCGATGAGCCCACCACAGGACTCGATCCGCAGGCGCGCCGTCAGCTCTGGGATTTAATCGAGGAGTTCAAACATTCTGGTCGTACGATTTTGCTCACCACGCATTACATGGACGAAGCCGAGCGCCTTTGCGATCGCGTGGCCATCGTGGATCACGGCAAGGAAATCGCGCTCGGCACGCCGCGCGAATTGATCGCCGCAACCTGCGCGGAACAAATGGTCGAGTTCACGGCCGGCAGCGCTTCCCATGCGCTCGACGTCGCTGCCCTGCGGCGCATTCAGGGTGTGCGTGAAGTGCGGAAGGAAAATGGAGCGGTGCTCCTGCAGGTGGCCGAGCTTCACACTTCCGTCCCTGCCTTGCTCGCTGAACTGACGCGGCAGAATGTTCCCCTCACCGAGCTGCGCACCCACTCGGCGACCTTGGAAGATGTCTTTGTAACCTTGACCGGGCGCCATTTACGAGATGAGTGACAATTCCATTCCCGACATTCGCGCCGCCGTGAGCGAAAAACAGTCTCCGCGCCAGACCTCGCTCGCGGATCACCCGCTTGTGCAACTGACCCTGGTGCGCTTTCTCGAATTCGTGCGCGAGCCGGAGGCGCTGTTCTGGGTGTTCGTGTTTCCCATTCTTCTTGCGGCGGGGCTGGGCATTGCGTTCCGCAACCGTCCGCCGGAAGTCCTGCAAATCGCGGCCGTGACTCCGAAACTTGCGCAATCCCTGCGTCAAGAAAAACTTCTTGCAGTTCAGGAATTGAATTCGGAAGCCGCGGAAGAGGCGCTGCGTGCCGGGAAAGTGGCGTTGCTTGCCGTGCCGGGAGCCGGCGGCGTGGTGGAGTACCGGTATGACGATACGAACCCGGAAGGCCGCGCCGCCCGCCTGCTTGCGGACCGGGCGATTCAGAAAGCGGCGGGCCGGGTTGACCCGGTGGTTACGAGCGACCAACTCATGCGCGAAACCGGCTCTCGCTATATCGATTTCCTCATTCCCGGATTGCTGGGAATGAATCTGATGGGCAGCGCGATCTGGTCCATGGGATTCGCGATTGTGGATGCGCGGCGCAAAAAACTTTTGAAGCGCCTGGTCGCGAGCCCCATGCCCCGGCCGTACTATCTGCTCTCGTTTCTTCTTTCGCGGATTTTGATGCTGGTGGTGGAAGTGGGAGTGCTCGTCGGCTTTGGCGCTTTGCTCTTTCACGTTCCCGTTCGGGGTTCGTTCCTGGATCTCGGTGTGCTGTGTTTGCTGGCATCGCTTTCTTTCAGCGCTTTGGGTTTATTGTTGGCGTCGCGTGCCAGAACGATTGAAGCGGCCTCCGGGCTCATGAACGTCGTGATGATGCCCATGTGGATCGCCTCGGGCGTGTTCTTTTCCTCGCAAAAATTTCCCGATGTGATGCAACCGGTCATCAAGGTCCTTCCCTTGACCGCCGTCATCGACGCGTTGCGCGCCAACATGCTGCAAGGCTCGAACCTGACGCAGATGGCCCCGCAAGTGGGAATCATTGCTTTTTGGCTGGTGATTTGTTTCGCGCTGGCCCTGAAACTCTTTCGCTGGCGTTAGCCGGCGCGAGAAGAAGATGCGGCTTAGCCTTCGATGGCGCGGTGCTTGAAGGTGCGCTGGCCCTTGCTGTAGCTCGCCACGGTTTGACCTTTGCCAAACAACTTGTACTTGTAAATCGTGAGGCCTTCGAGGCCCACGGGCCCGCGAGCGTGCAGTTTTCCTGTGCTGATCCCGACTTCTGCACCCAGGCCATAACGGAAACCGTCGGAAAATCGCGTGGACGCGTTCTGAAAAACATTGGCCGCGTCGACGAATTCCATGAAGCGGGACGCGACATCATGACTCTCGGTCACGATGGATTCCGTGTGTCGCGAGCCATACTTATTGATGTGCTCGATCGCTTCGTTGACTCCATCCACAATTTTGATGGACAGGATGAGGTCGGAATACTCCTTCTTCCAATCCTCTTCCGTCGCCGGAATGACTCCCATGCCCTCTGAAATTTCCATCGTTCTGGGGCAACCGCGCAATTCGACTCCCGCCTTGCGGAACTCCACGATCATCGGCGGCAAAAATGCCGGCGCGATTTCTTTGTGGATCAGCAAAGTCTCCATGGCATTGCACACGGCTGGGTATTGAACCTTGGAATCGTAGGCGACGGCGATCGCTTTTTGTAAGTCCGCGTCGCTGTGCACATACACGTGGCAGATGCCTTCGCCGTGCCCGAGCACGGGAATCCGGCTGTTTTCCATCACGTAGCGGACAAATTGATCCGAACCGCGCGGCACGATCAAGTCGATGTCTTCGTGCATGGTCAGAATATGGGCCACATCCTCGCGCGTATGAATCAGCACGACGGAATCGGCAGGGATGTCGGGGAAAGCCGACAGGGCGTCGCGCCAGATCGAGACAAGCACCGCGTTGGTTTCGGCCGCTTCCGCGCCGCCCTTGAGGCACACGGCGTTACCCGATTTCAAAGCCAGGGAAGAAATCTGAGGGACCACGTCCGGGCGCGACTCGAACACCACACCCACCACACCCAGTGGACACGTTTCCTTATGCAGAACGAGGTCGTCGTCCAGTTCCGTCGTCGAAAGGCGCTGGTGCAGCGGATCGGGCAGCCGCGCGACATCGCGTACGCGCGCGGCCATTTCCGCGATGCCTCGCTCCGTCGTGCGCAAACGCGCGAACATGGCGCGGGACAAATCGCCGCGCTCGACCGCTTGCTGCGCAGCCGCGCAATCCTTTTCGTTCGCGGCCAGGATTTCCTCCGCGCGGGCTTCAATGGCATTTGCCGCGGCGAGAAGCGCCTCGTTCCGCCGCTCGCCCGAAAGCGTGGCCAGTACGTGCGCGGCCCGACGCGCGCGCCGGATGAGCTGGCGAACGCCGGAATCCTCGATTTGTTTTTGCACCACGCTCATTTGCGGTCCAGCAAAACGATATTATCGCGCTTTACGAGCACGGTTGCACGCTTGCTCGTCTGCCCGCCGCCCTCCGGCGCGTGCGAGCCGTTGCCGATCTTTCCCAGGGCGATCAGGCCTTGCGCGTCGCCGCGCGAATAATCCGAAATCCCGCGCGCGAATTCCTGCCCCGCCGCGTCCACGATGCTCACCACTTCCGCGGCGTCAAATTCCCCTTCGACGCCCGTGACGCCGGACGCCAGTAGACTCGCCTTGCCGTCCGTAAGCGCCTGTCGCGCTCCGGCGTTGACGATCACGCGCCCGCGGACCCCGGCGGCGTACGCGATCCAGCGCCGCTTTCCGGCCATGCGCGTCTTCGACAAGAACACCGTGCCCGCCGGCTCGCCCTCAAAAATACGGCCGAGCACTTCCGCCTTCGCACCATTCGCAATCACCGCGACGCCGCCAGCCTGCATGGCAATTTCCGCCGCTTCCAGTTTCGTCAGCATTCCGCCGCGCCCACCCTCGGAAGGGCCGAGCGCGAGCGATTTCAATTCCGGCGTGATTTCCTCCACCAGTGGAATTACTTTCGCGGCTGAATCCTTCGAGCCGGACGGCCCGAGTTGCATCAATCCGTCCACGTCGGTGAGCAGGACGAGCAAGTCGGCTTCAATGTGGCTCATCACCAGCGCCGCAAGGCGGTCGTTGTCGCTGAAGATGCGTTCGCCCGCGCGAATGTTCAGGTAATCCAGTTCAGCCGTCGAGACCGTGTCGTTTTCGTTGACGATCGGCAGCACGCCGAGCTTTAGCAGCGCTTCCATCGTTTCCCGCAAATTGGAATATCGCGTGCGGTCGACGAAGTCTCCTTCGGTCAGGAGCACCTGCGCGAGCTGTACGCCATGCGTCTGAAAAAGTTTTTCATATTCGTGCATCAGCAAACTCTGTCCGACCGCTGCGCACGCCTGGCGCATCACCATGTCGTTCAGCCGGTCGCGATGCAGCCCGAGCCGTCCGCGTCCGAGGCCAACCGCGCCCGAAGACACCAGCACGATTTGCCGGCCCTCCTTCTTCAGGCGGGCGATGGTCCGGGCGACGGGCTCGAGATGGCCGGCGTCGAATTGTCCGTCTCCGCCCGTCACGATTCCGGTGCCCAGCTTGATGACCGCGCGACGCGATGCCCGCAGCCGTTTTTGCTGTTCGCTTTCCAACGGATGATCCTTTACGCGATTACTTTATCACTTCACCCCGTAGTTGTGATCCCTCCATCAGTAAATGGGAAGGCCGCACAGGTAGGATAGGCTTCAGCCTGTCTGGTTTAGATTTTAGTTAGGTGAGAACGGCGGACAGGCTGAAGCCTATCCTACAAATCTCTGCGGCCTTCCATGGCTTTCATCATGGTGACTTCGTCGGCGTATTCGAGATCGGCGCCCACGGGAATCCCGACGCCGATGCGCGTAACGCGCGCGCCGAGCGGCTTGAGAAGCTTGGAGAGGTACATGGCCGTGGCCTCCCCTTCCGCGTTTGGGTTGGTGGCGATGATAATTTCTTCGACCGCGCCGCCCTTCAGCCGTTCGATCAAGCTCTTCAGGTGCAACTGATCGGGCCCGATGCCTCGCAAGGGCGCGAGTGCTCCGCCCAGCACGTGATACATGCCGTTGTACTGGCGCGTTTTTTCGATGGCCATGATGTTGTGCGGTTCTTCGACCACGCAGATGGTTTTGCGGTTGCGCGTCGAACTCGTGCAATACAGGCACGGGTCGACGTCGGTGATGTTGTTGCACACCGAACAAATTCGCATGTTCAACTTGGCATCGCGAATGGCGTCGGCCAGCGCCAATGCGTTTTCAGGGTCGGTGCGGAGAATGTGAAACGCCAGGCGCTGCGCGGTTTTTGCGCCGATGCCGGGCAAATGTTTGAGTTGGTCGATCAGCCGCTCGACGGGCTCTGCGAAATCAGGCATGGGAATTGTTCCGTGATGGAGTGAGGCGGGCCAAAGAATCCAAATTCACTCGCTGTGATGGCTTCAAAAAATTTCTCAAGGGGTGCGGCTTAAAACAAGCCGGGAATTTTCAATCCGGCCATTCCGGGAATTCCGCCCGTAATGTTCTTCATCTGGTTGGTGAGCTCTTCATCCACGCGGCGGCTGGCTTCGTTCACGGCAGCGCGCACCAGGTCCTGCAGCAATTCCTGATCTTTCCCCGCGAACACTTCGGGATCGATGTGAACTTCGGTAAGTTGTTTCTGCCCGTTCATTTTGACGGAGACCATGCCGCCGCCGGCCGAGGCTTCCACCAGCACGGTTTCGACCTGTTTCTGCAAGCCCTCCTGCATCTGTCGAAACTGCGTGAGAATCTGCTGCAGCGCTTTCACTTCCATGGTCTACTCCTCGCCCCGGCGTTTCACGTCGGAAATCTGGCCGCCGAATCGTTCCAGCATCGCGCGCACGATCGGATCTTGCTCGAACTTGGCGCGCAATTCGCGCGTGCCGTTGGAAGTTGTTCCTCCCGCTGGCACGGCTTCCAGTCTAACACAGACGCGCACCGTGTGGCCGAGGATGCGGCTCGCAACGTTGCGCAAACGTTCCATGGGGTCGCGCGCATGGAGCATCTCGGCAAGCGCGCGGCTCTCGGTCGGAAAAAATAATCGCACTTCGCCGCCGCTCATTTCCCAGCGCGAGGCGTGTCCCACGAGTTCGCCCAGAAATTTTTCCTGCGCGACGATGGCGTTCTTGATCAAATCAACTTGCGCGTCCTCGAGCCCGTTGCCCGCAACTGAAGTTTGCGCGGCCGCGACAGGCGATGCGGCAGCAGGAGAAGGCACAATTTCCGGATGCGGCGCGGGCGCGGCTTGCGCCCTCGCAGGCGCAGCGGCAGTTGAAGCGCCCTGCGATGTCGCAGTGGCAAAAACAATCGGAGCGCTAGCTCGCGCAACCGGCAGCGCCGGCGATGGAGCCCCCGCGCTCGCGGGAGGCAATGCCGGCGGCTGCGCTGACGCGCTTGAAGATCGTGTTGGCGTTGGACTCGCCGGAGTTCCGCCTTCCAAATCGGCAAGAAGTTCTTCGAGCGGCGCCAGGCGCGCGGCGTTCACCATTCGCAAAAGGCCCATCTCCAGGTGCAGGCGCGCATCCGGCTTGCGTCGAAGATCGTCGTCGGTGTGCAACAGGATCTGAAAAAATCGGGTGAGGTCTTCTTCGCTGAATAATTCCGACGCCTTCTTCAATCGCGGCCGCTCATCGGCGGGCGCGGCGATCAATTCGGAATCCGCACCGCAAACGCGCGCGACGAGCAGGTTGCGAAAATGGCCGATGGCTTCGCGGCAGAAATGCTGCAGATTTTGCCCTTCGGCGAGCATCCGGTGCACCAGCGAAAGCACGCGATCTGCCGACCGTTCCTCGATCGCTCGCGTCAGCTCATCCAGAATTTCTCCGGGAACGACGCCCAGCAGCTCGCGCACCTGCGCGTCCGTAATGCTCGCGCCGCAATAGGCGCGCGCCTGTTCGAGAAGCGAGAGCCCGTCGCGCAAGCTGCCCTCGGCGGCGCGAGCCATCACGCCGATTGCGCCCGGTTCCGCGCTTAGGTTTTCCTTGGTGCAAATTTCACGCAGCGCATCCGAAATCTCGGCGAACGAGAGCGCGCGAAAATGAAAATGTTGTGAGCGCGAACGGATCGTGTCCGCCAGATTTTCCGGCTCGGTCGTGGCCATCACGAAAATGACTTTGTCGGGAGGCTCCTCGAGTGTTTTCAGCAGAGCGTTCGAGGCTTCGTCGGTGAGCATATGCGCTTCGTCGAGGATCACGACTTTGTAGCGGCCGCCGGCAGGCGCGTAGCGCACCATCTCGCGCAATTCGCGAATCTGGTCGATGCCGCGGTTGGAGGCGGCGTCGATTTCGATCACGTCCAGGGAATTTCCGAGGCCAATCTCGCGGCAGGAATCGCACTCGTTGCAGGGTTCCGCGGCCGGTCCCTTCGCACAGTTGAGCGCCTTGGCCAGGATGCGCGCCGTGGTGGTTTTGCCCACGCCGCGCGCGCCGGAAAAAATGTAGGCGTGTGCCACGCGCCCGGATTGGATGGCGTTGGAGAGCGTGCGCGTGACGTGCTGCTGCCCGACCACGTCGGCAAACGTTTGCGGGCGCCATTTTCGCGCGATGACCTGGTAGCTCATGCTCGTTGAAACCCGGAAAGCAAAAACTTAACACAGAGAATGCGGAGGAGCACAGAGGGTCACGGAGAAAACCTTTGCTGCGCGCCCCGAACTGCAGCGCCGGCAAAATATCCTGGCGCGTTTCAGATGAGAGGAACTTCGGGTACTCCGCGGCACACGAAGTGATCCCGGTACCGTTGCTCCCTTCCGGGCCTGGCGGGGTTCGCGGGACTTCGTCGCACGGAGCCCGAAGTTCCACGCATCGGCAGCCGCTCCACTCGGAAGCGACTGCAAACGCAGTCTAGCACAGCGACGCGCGCGAAAAAAGAAAACCGCCAAACCGATCCTTTCCATCCATTGCACTTGCGCAGTGTTTGCATTTTTTCGGTACGAACAGGCGGACGAAACGGGGTGTAAGAAAAACAATTCACTAAGGGCGGGTTCCGGCGCTGAAAGCGCCGTCGCAAGCTAGCCCAGGGCAACGCCCTGGGTTTTGAATCCATCGGATGTTGTGCGCCCTGAAAGGGCGCAGAAATCCTCCGCCCTTTCAGGGCGGACCCCGAAATCTTGGCGTGATACCCGGGGCGTTGCCCCGGGCTGGTATCCTCCGCGCCGTTGGCGCGAAAAGATGGCCATTATTTCAAACTGATGCGTTATCCTGACAGCAATTTAAGCGATAACTTCTGGAAAATAACAATGCCGGCCATACTACGTTTTGTGCGCGCCAGCTTCAAAGCGCCGGATAAGCGATTTGGATGAACGTGTCGCTGTTGAACAAGCCTTTGCCCCAGACCGGATCGAGATCGTCGAGAGGCTTGGCGGCAACTGCTTCCTCCACGGACTTGCCGGAGGACTTCAGCTTCTGCAGCCGGTCGCGCACCGTCGTGAGCATATCGCGATATTTCACCAGGTCTGCTTTGTTTCCGAGCGCGCCGTGCCCTGGAACGATTTTGGTATTGTTGTCGGCGACCGCCAGGAGTTTCGTCGCGCCCGCGATCATGCCGCTGACGCTGCCGCCGGTTCCGTCATCGATGTAGGGATAGATGCCGTTGAAGAAGACATCGCCTGTCTGCAGAACGTTGCCCTTCTCATAGTGAATGTAGATGTCGGAATCGGTGTGTGCCGGTGGGACATGCACGAGTGACACGGTTTCGCCATTCATCGAAATCTTGTGGGTCTGCTGGAATGTTTGCTGCGGCAAGGCCCCCGCCGGAGAAGGCTCGAAGGTCAGGTTCAACACTGCCAGAGTGTGCGTTTCGGACATCCGCTTTTTCGTGTTCACGTGCGCGACTAGGGTTGCTCCTGCGGCGCGCAGTGATGCGTTGTTGTCCGAGTGATCGAAATGCCAGTGCGTGTCAATCGCGGTCTTGACCGGAGCTTTCCCGATCGCCTCCAGCGCGTCCTTGAGATGCTGCCAGGCGGGCTGCACGAACGTGTCGCCCATCAACTTTCCGTCCGCGCCATTCAGCACCACCACATTTCCCCCCGGCCCGGAGAGCAGCGTGATGCTGTCCGTGAGCGGTTGCGATTGAATCGGCATGCCGCCAAATTGGGCGCGCATGGCGGCGACTCGATCGGCCGCCGATTGCTGCTGTGGAAACCCCGGCGCCGCGGCATGGGCGATCGCAGCAGGGAAGAAGCGAGCCGCCAGAGTTCCGCCGGCCAGGCCAGCCGCGCCGAGCAACAGCTCGCGCCGCGTGAAAAATTTCATCGTGGGATTGGATTCCATGTTAAATCCTCCTCAAGCAGGATGGATGCTTCGGTCTCTGCACAAGGCGGCAATATACCCTCCCGTGCCGCCACATACAATCCCGCAGCCGCGCAGTCATGCGCTGTCTTGCTCGCGCAGAAACGAGGCAAGCCGCTAGGATATTGGCGTTTCGAAACACGCCTGCAAATATTCGCTCTAGCGCCAAAGGCACTTCCGAGTACGATATCTCCGGACGTCACCTCCGCATCCGGTCCGGCACGCTCCCGCAGAGCGCCGCCGGGCGCACAGCGCCAGCGCATGGCCTCACGTCACGAGGCATAGCCCGCCCACGGCCGCACCAGCGGCCTGCGCGACAGGGTGCGGGCTCCACTTGGAGCCCGCCGGAAAGAAAAACGGAGGATCCCATGAAACGCATCGTTGCATCTGCAGGTGTATCGCTTTGCGCTGTGGCGTTGATTTTCGCCGCTTCCGCGATTCCAGCTCGCGCGCAATCCCGTGAACTTCTGCAGGGCACCGAGGTGCACCTGCGACTGCTCACCGGTTTAAGCACGGCTGTTGCCAAGAGCGGCGATCCGTTTGTCGCCGAAGTGACTGAGCCGATTACCGTGGGCAGCCAGATCATTCTGCCCGCCGGCGCGCGGGTTCACGGCACTGTCGGCGGAGTCATTCACACTCGCCATTTTTCGATCTTTCGCGGCCAGGCCGCGATGAACCTTTCCTTTCGCGACCTCGAAGTCGACAGCCGCGTCTTCCCGGCCAAGATGAGCATTTTGCGCCTGGACCGGCCGTCATCCGGCGACCGGGAGGGAAAGAGGAGGAAAGACGTCAAGATCGACGAGGGGCAGGTAGTCGAAGCCAAGCATGACGTCAAAGGCGATGTGATTGGAGGGGCCATCGGAGTCGGCGGGGGCAGCCTGGTGGGTGTGATGTTCAGCAACGTAACGCGCGGTTTTGGGTTTGGGCTTATCGGCGCAGGAGTATACATCGTGGAACGCAATGGCAAGGAAGTTGATTTGCCGGCGCAGACTACGATGAGGGTTCGAATGGACAATACCGTCACACTGCCCAGATTCAGGGCCGATAGCGGCGAAAGGGAATTGGGAAAAGGGGACGCAGAATAGCAAGAGGGGCCGCGCGAATCGGCCCAGTTTCTATTAGCGCCGTATGAACTAGGCGTCCTGGGTTTGAAGCAGTATGTTTCGTGCCGCTGGCGACTGGGAACGGCACGACATGATAGGATTGCCGACGGATCACTTCTCGGAAGAATTCGAAGCGGAGCAGATCGTGTGCGCGCCGCCATCGGAAAGTTCATCTTCGCGGAGGCTTCTTGCGCCTACCGTCGTCCGATTGACTTTGCGCTTTGTCCAAATGATTACGAATAGCCGGGGAAACTCATCCCCGAGGTTTTCGCCTTCAGGGCCCAGTGGCTTGACGCCCAGGAAGCTGCCCCGGTGAACCGCGGCTCGCAGGGAGAAGCGGCAGCCCGCGTCACCGAGATTTTCCAAGCGGCATCGTTCCACGAACTGAAGCCCGGATTCATCAATCCCAGTAATTTCAACCCAGGAATGCAGCAAGAACCGCTTGTCCGCCCGGCGTTCCTCTCTCATTTCAAATAGCGCTTCGCTTTGCCATTTTCCAGCGGGAACTTGGCGTTGGCCAGCTTGTCTCCCTCGAGCACCCGGGCCCCGACCGTCGAGCCGTGATCCTTCGGTGCGACCCACATAATTTCGTAAAGACGCGGCTGCTCATCCGGCAAGTTATTCCCGTAGGGTCCAAGTATCTTCACCGCTATGGTGTCCCCTTGTTTGACAGGCCCACGCGTTGAGAAGCGGCACCCGAAATCACTAACATCTTCAATGAAAGTTCGCTCTGTAATCGGCTGTTCCTCGCCATCCAGTTCAGTTACCTCGACGGGGACATGCACCAAAATGCGTCTGGCCTCCCTGCGTTCGACCAGATACAGATTTGACGACCTTTTCTCTTCTGACACAGCGCTCCCTCAACCGTTCCATTCTGTAAGGGCACGCGCCGTGCCAAAAACATGTCCGTAGCGACGGGGAAATAAGCAGTTTATTACAGGTCTCGCTTTTCTAGCGTTCCATATGGAGAAAGCTGTTCCGAAGGGGGACGAGAGACACTGGTTTTTTCGTCCGGAGCTGGCCTTTCGTTGCGCTCAGCCATTCTGATCGAGGTGAGGTGTGGCGCGGTATTCCAACATCGGAATCGGCGCGCCACATGTGGAGTCTGGGCAGGTTATTTGGCGGGACGACAGCTTGGAGCTCGATCGATTCGTGAAAATTTCGGGACTGCATGCAAATTTGTTCTTGCGTTCGAGGCGCGGACGGCCCAGCGATTGGGTTCGCGGCCGGCCGACACTGCCTCTCACAACGGTTGCCGTGCAACCGGATTGACGATTGCTTCCCGGCAGAGTTCCGGAGTTGTTTCGTCCCTTCTGATGATCCGGTCGAAATCATTGGTTCCATTCACGGCACACATGGGAGAGCAAATGCGGTGCCATCGAAAACGGTGTCGCCCCGCACAAACTAAATGGCTTACGAATAGAGCCAACTGGCCAGGTGTTTCGAAGATGGAAGTCTGTTCGAGTTTGAAACAGTGTGTATGATCACAATGTGGGGCAATTCGCCTTTCGCCGATTCACGATGCAGCCGAGTTGACCGGTTTCTTTTCCGCCCGCTTCAGGAATCGGTACAAGCTTGTCCGCCCGATTCCCAGCATTTGAGCCGCTCGGACGCGGTTGCCTTCACAAGCCTCGAGTACGCGGCGGATGTGCTGCTTGCGCACCTCTTCCAATGGGAGTGGCCGCCAGGTCTCTCCGCCGCGGCCCATTTGGGCGGCGGGTTTCTGCAGAGTTTCGGGCAGATCGCCCACATCGATGAATTCATTTACTGAGGTGAGGCAGGCGCGAGAAATTACGTTTTCAAGTTCGCGAACGTTTCCAGGCCAGGCGTGTTGATACAGGACGGTCTGGGCCCTCCTGGTAAGCCCCTTGATTTGTTTGCTGTAGGCTTCGTTGTATTTTTTCAGGAAGAATTGGATGAGCAAGGGGATATCGTCCAGGCGTTCGGCCAGGTTGGGCACACGGATTTGAATCGTGCTCAGGCGGTAGAACAAGTCCTCGCGAAATCGTCCAGCCAACACCTCGGCGCGCAGGTCACGGTTCGTGGCGGCAATGAGCCGCACGTCCACATGGCGGACTTCAGGAGAGCCCACGCGTTGAATTTCGCGGTTCTGAATCACTCGCAAAAGCTTGGCCTGCATGGGAAGGGAAGTCTCACCAACTTCGTCCAAAAAGACCGTGCCGCCATTCGCGTATTCGAACAAGCCGGGGCGCGTGTCGGTCGCGCCCGTAAAGGAGCCGCGCATGTGCCCGAAGAGCTGGCTTTCGAGGAGCGTATCGACCATCGCGGAGCAATTGCACACCGCGAATTTCTGCTGTGCCACCGGGCTCATCTGGTGGATGGATTTGGCGATCAATTCCTTGCCGGCGCCTGTCGCCCCGACCAGCAGGATGTTGGTGTAGTGCCGCGCTACCTTGCGAACCATTTCAAAGACTTCCACTATTGCCGGGCTTCGCCCAACGATTCCGTGGAATTCGAGGTCGGTCAGGAGCTGCTGCTCCAGGCTGCGAATTCGCTTCCGCTTATGGAAGGATTCGGAAAACTCGTCCAGGGATTTCTTAAGCCGCGACCGGTCAACCGGTTTAGGGACGTAGTCGTACGCGCCGCGCTTGACGGCCGCAATTGCATTGTCCAGCGAGTAGTAACCGGTCATGAGGACGACGTAAATGCCTGGATCGCGCTGCATGGCCTGCTCCAGGAATTGCAAGCCGTCCATCCCAGGCATTTTGATGTCTGACATCACCACCCGCACGCGCCCCTGATCGACGAGTTCAAGCGCGTGCTCCGGATCTGTGGTTCCGATGGAGCTGTAGCCGAGGCATCGCAAGGATTCTTGCAGCATTTCCACCATGCCGGGTTCATCATCCAAAACGCAGACCGTCATGGAATCGTCTGAACTTCCGCTAACGAAATGGCCGGCCTTGTGAGGTGCAGTCAATGTATTCATGATGAATCACTGGCAAGGCCAATGCCAAAATCACGCGGCGCAACGGCCAGCCGTGATTTTCATCAATGAAGTTTTAGGATTGGATCGACTCTGTTGTAAGTCTACTGCTGACTATCAATTGGAATTAGGCGCGGCTAAGTCGTCTTGACCCTGGGGCAGGGTGCAATTCCAGTTGGCCCGATCATTCATCCATCGTCCCAACAATCACGTTCCAAAATGGAGAAAAAAGCCTCTTACCTGTTCCAAACGCGAATCGCCCTTTGCTTATTTCCTGCCTAGTTTTCCACGCTTTCATCCATCTCGCTCAAGCAGGCGAAAAATTCAAATTCTTCCGCCGGATACCGGATGATTCCCCCGAGGTCCGAATCCATCTCGCAGTAATTGCCCTGGAAGTGGCAGAACTCGAGCACGCGCTCCTGAGTGGAAGAAATCGCGCTGCGAACTTCCTCGCATGTTGCGAGGCGATCATGAGTTGTCGAATTCAGTGTCTCTGTTTTCATTGGAGGATCTCCTCGTGCTGCAACTCGCATTCGAATTCCTGCACGTCGCATGCCTTTTCTGAATCCTCTGAGCAATAAGATGCATTTTTTCCGATAAAAGATTCCTTCAAGCGTGGACGCAATTGCGTCAATCTCATTTGACACCGCCCGCTGCAATCCATCGGCGTTACGCCTTCCACCCGGTAGGCCACGGGAACGGTTCCGCTCGTAGGCTCGACGGCCAGCAAGCGAACAAAAACGATCGCTCCCTCCGGCAAGGCCCGGTGCAATTGCACGTTCTTTTCACCATCAGAGGTCCAAAGCAGATCGGCTCTTTCCACGAAGAAGCTGTTATCCAGGCCCCAGCCAGATACTTCAATCCGGAAGTCGCCCGGGGAATCAAACGAATGACTCATCGAAATCACACTCCTGCCCCTGACTAATGCAGACGGTGTGCCAGACTTCGGATCCCTACTTGTGTTGAAGCGGAAGGATTTATGCGTTGGCAGGCGTGGGACCGGGGCGGCTATTCATCGACAATTTGAGACATGCATGCCCTTTTGAAACAGGCGGACAATCGGGTCGATTCCCAGCAATCCTCGATTTTCGCCCGCCGCCTAGCCGTTGTGAACTCCGGCATAAAGCACGCGCAGCGCATAGAAAAAGACAGGTTGGAAAATTCGATCGAACAGGGACCACGCGATGATCAACCCGAGCAAGGCGAAGTTCCGGGAGTGTTGCACCCAGTCGAGATAACGCTGGGCGGCGCCGTCTGGCATGATCACCATGATTCCCGAGTGCCCATCGAGAGGCGGGACGGGCAGCAAGTTGAACGTGCCGAGCAGCAGATTCAGGATGAAAAGGATGCTTAGCGCTGAAGTGAGAAACGTTGGGTCCGCTCCATTTGCCGGCGCCACCAATCCCGTATAGCTATGAATGAACTCCGGCGACCGAAAATATCCCGCCGCGAGGCCAATTCGTATGGCGATCCCCGCGAGGATCATGAGCGAGAAATTGGCCGCCGGCCCCGCTAGCGCCATCCACGCCGACCGCCGCGGGTACTGCCGCTGCCAGGCTGGATTGAACGGCGCGCTCGCCCAGCCGATCATCCAGCCGCCCACCAGGAAGGAAAGAATCGGCACCACAACCATCCCAAACGGGGAACGGCGTATGTGAGGAATCGGGTTGAGCGTGACCTGCCCACCCTCGGCCGCGGTCGTGTCTCCCCCGAGTTTGGCGACGAGCGCATGCGCGGCCTCATGGCATGTCGTCGAAAAGAGAAAGACGATATACCAGATCGCACCAAGGGCCAGATCGGGTGTATTCATGGTGGCGGCAACCGCAAAAGGTTTGGCTCCGGGGCCTGGACTCGAACCAGGATAACCAGCTCCAAAGGCTGGCGTGCTACCAATTGCACTACCCCGGACCAGAGCCAAAAAAGTGTAGCAGAGAAGGCAAATTGGGCACAGCGATTCCGTGCAGATAAATTAGAAATTCCGCGTTCGCTATTGCGAGTGAGCACCCGCTCCGTCCAGCTTCCGAATCCGTTCGAGTTGCGTTTGAGTCAGCATTATTGCTCTCCTTTCAACCGGCAGAATACGCGAGACAGACGGGGAGGCAATGGGCATCTCGTACCACCCGGCGGAACCAAGATATACTTCCGCTATTGCCGTAATTGAAGGGGGTCAATATCGTGAGCAAAAAGCTGCGCATGTGCTTGAGCCTACTGGCCGCAATGCTTGTTGGCATAGTCGTTGGGCTGTACGCACAATCTAATTCGGCTTCTAAACTTGCAAAACTTTCCGAGGAGAAAGCCGAAATCTCAAAGATGGATTTGGTTCTACTTAACACTAGGGTGGGAGTGCTTCAGGAAATACTTAAGTACGATTTGGCAATCCCGTTCCTACCCACGAGCTTCAAATATGATGTTGACAATAAGAAGATACGAATAGCGGTGTACGTTGCCCCCACCTTACTTGCTAATACGAAGTCCAATCAACTCGTCAAGACTCTCGAAAACCGTGCGGCACAATTCTGTACTTCTCCGGAACTCGCGGAGGGAAATTTTGTGTATATGTTCCCTGTTCAGCCACCAACGGAGTATTGCGCTATTAGATTTTTCACCGACGCGCTTGACCGGGAAGGACACGTTGAACCGAAGGATGTGGCGATTTTCGAGGACGGGAAACTTGCAATGAAATGATCTATGAGATGGCGAGACGGGGAGGGGGTATGAGTGCACTCGGCGTAGATAATGGCTATCGAATACCACTACCGGGGCTGGGGAGAAATCGCGCCCTTCTAAATTTGAGTAATAAACGGATTAGCAAAACAGTCCGTGAGGCCCTTCGGGAACACTACGGTCACCGCAATGTAACGGTGGGTTGCGAACCAGAGCGGTCCTCAAACGGTTGGCACGGTTCCTGTACAATTCATGGTGAACAGTTTAACTACGCAATTGCAGAATAATTCCGGGGGCAATCGAAGGGGCGGCTTAACGGGGCAATGCTTTTTGTTAAGTGCAACGGTCCGAACGACTTAGATTTTGCCGGCGCCTTTTCCAAAGGCTGGCGTGCTGCCAATTGCACTACCCCGGAATAATTCAGAGCCATGACAGATTAGCGTAACTGTTGGATTCAGTCCAATGCGGCGTGAGAGCAGGTTCCTTTGACACGAAAGAGAATTTCTGCTCGCAAGGGAAGGTATCCTAACGTGCTTCTCAGGCATGGGACGCCAGGGCCCTGCCATTAAGGTACTGGATCATACACGGCGATCGAGCCGAAGTAGGCGACGTAGATGCGGTGAGTGGCTGGGTCCACAACGAGGGAGTGCCCTCCAAAATGCGTCGGGGCGTTTTCGAGGACGTGATACTGATCCGCTGAATCCTGCTGAATGACGGTCATCGTGCCGACGCCGTTTGCACTGTAAACCCGCCGCAGCACGGGATCGTAGCCCGCGCCGTCGACCTCGGCGCCGATGGGAATGACTGCGATGATCGCTCCGGTTTCCGTGTCCATCACGATCAGCTTTCTGTTTCCCGCGGTGCTGAAGAGGCGATGGTGAGCGGCGTCGAGAGCAAGGCCCGTAGGCCCTTCGCCAGGAGCGAGTTTGTAGCGTTTGGTGATGGCTTGCTTCACCGGATCGATCACCACGAGTTCGCTCGTGTCTTCGAGGTTCTGATAGATCAGACCCGTGCCAGGATCGGCCTGCGGATATTCAGGCTCTCCTCCTAGGGGAATTGTGGCGACCACTTTCAGCGCTACGGGATCGATCAGCATGCCGGTTTTGCCATTGTGATTTCCCACATAGACCAAATGCGCCTGCTCGTCGTAAATGATCGCATCCGGGTCATCGCCTGCCGGTATTTTTCGCAGCAACTTATTGGTATTCAGGTCGAATACGCCCACGACATTATCGCCGCTCGAGGAGGCGAAGCCGAGGTTTCGGTCCGCTACGACGGCAATCCCGTGAACTCTGGTGAGTCCGTCGACAGTTGTAGCCGTCTCGTTCGTAGCCGTGTTCACGACGCCGACAAGCCCCTTGCTTGCGTACCCTGCGTAAAGGCGCGAGCCGCTGATCGTCATGTAATCGATAAATGGCCGTCCCAACCGAAAGGTTGTGGGGATGGAGATGATACCCGCCGCCCGTACCGTTTTGGCGGCCGGCCTCGTGGAGAGATAGACGTTGAGCGCCACGATTGCCAATACGATCAGTGCGACGATTCCGCCAAGCGTTTTCAGAAAAACCCTTGCCAATTTTTTCACGCGAACCTCCTGATCAATCCGACCAAAGGGACTCAACATTAACTCAGGGCTCAAGAACGACGAGCGCGGGCCTGATATGCCAACCACTACGCTTCTGGATATGACTTTGTTTCACTGGATGACGGATGAAGGCAAACAATATTGCGAGAAGAAGATGGTGCAGTATGGCGGAGAGCGTGGGATTCGACCCATTGAATGCGGGGCCTTGTACCGTCTTGCATGGCCTTGTTCGGACGCGGGAAACAAAGCACTTATCGAGATTTCAGCTTCTGCATGATCTTATCGATGTCTTCCGAAGGCTAATTCACATGGAGAATGTAGCACAGCAATGGAAAATGTAGCACGCGACCGTAGCTGGGTTACATCCCAATTTTCTTGCTGAGTTCGGCAGTCATGCCGCCCAATTTCTCGAACCGCTCAGCGATCCGCTTCATGATCTTCTGGTCGGCTGCGTTCTCCCCGGAAGGCAGGAAGCGATACCAGCGGGCTAATTGCTCTTTGTCGGCCTTCTCGACTTCTTGGAGTGTCGGGAATCCATTCACTGGTGCTCCTTTGTTCGCCACTCTACCACACCCTAGATATGCAAACTCCTGCAACGCTCGGACGCGTTTGTCTCTTTTGAAAAATGATGAATGCCGAAATGAGCTCCTGAGAAGGGCCTGGTCGACTCGGCGTCTGCCATTAGCTGTATCAAAGGGTTGGCACGGCAGCCCTAGCAAAACATAGAAAAGATTAGGTCGATCCGCAACGATTTCGCGTGTATCAAACCATTTCCTTTGGTACAGGTGCCTTCGGATTCCCACATAATGGGATGGTCCGCCGCAGGAACTCTTGAAGTGTAGAGTGCAAGTCCAGGAGGTATTCCCATGAAGCTACAAACTCTCGGCATTGATTTGGGCAAGACGGTATTTCATGTGGTGGGGCTGGATTTGACCGGGAAGGTCGTGATTCGCAAGAAATGTTCTCGCAAACAACTGCTAGCCTTTACCGCGAACTTGCAGGTTCAGTTGATCGGCATGGAGTCCTGCAGTGGCTCACACTTTCTGGGACGGGCTCTGCGCGCGCAAGGACACGAGGTTCGCTTGATGCCGGCGCAATACGTGAAGCCCTACGTACAGACCAACAAGAGTGACTTTCTGGATGCGGAAGCCATTGCTGAAGCAGTGCAACGGCCGAGGATGCGATTTGTGCCGATCAAGACCGAGGAGCAACTGGATCTGCAAGCCCTGCATCGCGTGCGCGAGCGTTGGGTGATGCGACGAACTGCTGTCGTGAACCAGATTCGCAGCCTTCTTCTGGAACGTGGACTGACTCTGCCCAAAGGCCGACGCTACGTGGATCAGATGCTTCCCAGGATTCTCGAGGATGCCACACTGCGACTGTCGGATTCGTTCCGTGTTCTGTTGGCTCAACTCAAGGTGGAACTCGACCAACTCACGGGGCGCATCGGACAGATAGATACAGTCATCCAGCAGAGAGCCCGAGAGGATGAAGCCTGCCAACGACTCACGACGATCCCAGGAATTGGCCCGATGATCGCGACGGCCCTGATCGCTGCGGTTGGTAATGGCAGCGCATTTCGCAAAGGACGAGATCTGGCTGCGTGGGTAGGAATGGTTCCCCGACAGTGCTCCACCGGCGGCAAGCAGAAGCTGCTGGGCATCAGTAAACGGGGCAATAAGTACCTACGAACTCTGTTCATTCAAGGGGCACGCAGTGTGGTGCAACAGCGACATAAGCAAGCTCCCGGTCTGAGTAGCTGGTTGGCGCAACTGCTGGAGCGTGCGCACCAGAACGTAGTCATCGTGGCGTTGGCCAACAAGATGGTTCGCATGGCCTGGGCGGTCTTGTGCAAGAACGAACGCTATCGCGCTCCCGTTCTTGCTGCGGCTGCGTAAAATCGCGGTTTAGGAAGGAGTTCCTGCCAGGTCTGCTGGCGGAAAATAGAGATGGCAATGGGTCTCTCCCACGCTTTCGAAACCTGATATCGGAAGAGGTCTCTATCAGACCGTCCACATTATAGGGACGACAGCGAGCGGATATCCATCATGGCCCGGAGTCACGGACTCCACCAAAGGCCGAATACATTGGCGCAGACCAACTGCCATTCTTCGTTTTTCGCTTGCAACTCTGCGGCGGACCATACATTCCGATAAGACGTGCCAGCTCAACCGGTCGATGCAACACCATCTGCTATAAATCTTTTCTCTAAAGGTGGTGTTTATGACATTTAGGCGGCGGATAAGGCTTTCTGAGCAGCAGCGGAACGACATGTGGAGGCGCTGGAAGGCTGGGCAGTCCTTGCATGAGATTGGGCGAGTCTTCGGCAAGGACCACGTGTCCATTCAATTTATGTTGGCGCAGCATGGCGGGATTGCTCCGGCCGTGCGGCGGCGCTCGCTGCTGACGCTTACACTGGCGGAGCGGGAAACCATTTCACGAGGGATCGCTTGCGGCTCGTCGATTCGTGAAATCGCCAAAGGGTTGCGGCGGGCGGTGTCGACGGTGAGTCGCGAGATCGCTCGCCATGGCGGGCGACCTCAGTATCGAGCAACGGACGCCGATCAGAACGCTTGGGATTCGGCCTTGCGGCCCAAGCGGTGCCTTCTCGCCCTCCACGTGAGGCTGCAAGAGGTCGTTGCGGGTAAACTCATCCTGGACTGGTCGCCGGAACAAGTTTCCGGATGGCTGAAGAGTCAGTATCCTGACGACGAGAGTATGCGCGTGTCCCACGAAACAATTTATCGCAGCCTATTCATTCAAGCGCGTGGAGTGCTGAAAAAAGAGCTGATTCAACATCTTCGGACCCAGCGGCGGATTCGCCGCTCGCGGCACGCGCGGGATAGGGGACACCGAAGTGGTCAAATCGTCGACGCCATTTCCATTCGAGAACGGCCTGCGGAAATCGAGGATCGCGCCATCCCCGGCCATTGGGAGGGCGATCTGCTGGGCGGCACCAAGAACAGTCATATCGCAACTTTGGTGGAACGACATTCGCGTTTTGTCATGCTGGTTAAGGTGCCCAGCAAAGACACAGCTACCGTGGTCGCCGCTCTCAGCCAACACGTTTGCAAGCTGCCCGCGACTTTGCGACGTTCGTTGACCTGGGATCGCGGGCTGGAAATGGCCCAGCACAAAAGTTTCACGGTAGACACGGACGTGAAAGTTTACTTCTGCGATCCGCAGAGCCCGTGGCAGCGCGGCTCGAACGAAAACACGAATGGCCTGTTGCGTCAGTACTTCCCTAAACGAACAGACTTGTCAGCGCATTCACAAGCCGAGCTCGATGAGGTAGCGCTGCGCTTAAATCAGCGTCCAAGAAAAACTTTGGGATTTCAAACTCCGGCCGATAGACTGCAAGCCAGTGTTGCACTGACCTGTTGAGACCACCTCGTTTTCTGGATAGTTTCCGTGTTGCCGACCAATCATCCGGCACGAGGCACGAAGGCACACTGTAATGGTCGGGCAGATTTAGCTCGGAGACCTTGTTTGCAGAGACTGTCAGGCGTACAGTAGGGACGGATTCACAAATGAAAGGAAGGTTTCGAATTGATGCTGCCAGTCAGAGCTGGTGCTACGGCGAAACACTTCTTCCTGTGTCTGGTAGTGCTTTTTTCTACAGCCCCACTCGCAGTGGCTGGGCAGAACAATTCCACCAATTCCGGTTCGTGGTCCGGCATCCTTGTGTCCAGCGCCTGCAACGCAGACGAAGCGTTTGCCGAAGTGCCCGATTGCTACAAGGACCAGCCCGGGGCGAAACTGTCGTTGATTGACGATACAACCAGGGTCATGTACGACCTTGAGACGCAGGGACCGGTAGTCGCCCACCTCGGAGACGCCGTGACCGTGCGGGGGACGCTCGATGGCGATACGATCAAGACAATTTCCATCGAACCGATATCGATCGGCCTCGCGGTCGGCCAGAAAGCTCCCGCTTTTTCGATTCGCGACCAATTTGGCCGGGTACAAACTCTCGATACATTAAAAGGAACGAATGGAACCGTTCTTCTGTTTTTCCGTTCCGCAGACTGGTGACCGTTCTGCAAAGGGCAGCTGGTCCAGCTGCAAAGCGCAATTTCGAGATTCGAAAAGCAAGGCGTCAGGCTGGCAGCAATCAGCTATGACTCGGAAGAGATCCTGAGATTTTTTACCGACCGGCTGAAGATCACATATCCACTGCTGGGGGATCCTGACTCGAAAACGATTCGAACTTATGGCGTCCTGAATGAGGAAGCTTTTGGGATGGAGAAGGGCTTTGCTCGCCCCGGCTATTTTTTCATTGATCCCAATGGAATCATTCGAGAAAAGTTCTTCGAAGCGAAATACCGGGAACGCCTCACCGGAAACAGTCTTATTTCCAAACTTTTCCCGGAATTAGGCCAGGAAGTAACGGATACGGTCGAAGCCCCGCATCTCCAAGTGGCGCTCGAACAATCTGATTCCGTCGGCGTTTCAGGCACTCATATCACCCTTGTTGCAGAAGTGCGGCTGCCCCCGGATGTGCATGTGTATGCGCCCGGAGCACAGGGTTATAAACCCATTCAACTCGTGATCGAATCGATCCCGGAACTCGAGCTCAAACCGGCAGCCTACCCGCCGTCCAAAATCCTCTTCTTGCCAGCGATCAAGGAGCGCGTACCCGTTTTCGAGGGCACGTTCCGCATCAGCCAGGATGTGAAAGTAACCACCAGGATGGAGTCCTTGGGCGGGGTTGGGCAGAATGGGAAAGTCTTCACAATTCTGGGAAAACTTGAGTATCAGGCTTGCGACAAAACCATCTGTTACCTGCCAACTTCCGTCCCAGTTAAATGGGAAGTGAAAGTGTTTCCTCTGGATCGGATCCGGGCCCCCATGAACATTCGACACAAATAGGCAGCGACCTCGCTGCCGAGTTGGATTTCCAGCAGGCCTTTCCGCGGGAAGAACATCCACCGCAATCTATTTGGAACGAAGTATCCGAGTGTCACCGTTCCGCACCGTGACGCCGTCGCGGTCAAGTCGCTCCAACAACGGCACGATGATCCTTCGGCTGCATCCCGCCTCTTGGCGCAGCTCACTAACCGTCGCAGGTCCGTTGTCCCGTATGTATTGGCGGATCAATTCGGTCATGCGCTTCAAACTCTCCGCCACCATCACGACTTCCGCATTGATCTCTACGGCCTCGCCCGTCGCGATCAAGAACCGCAACGCCTGCTGTGAAACGGGATCCGGCGCAAGCTGCTTCCGCGAGGGCGGATCAAACGGTTTGGCCGCCAGCGTCGTGCGCAGCTTCGTGGCGGCCGCTTGCAGCATTGGCGGCAACGCTGGCCGATGTGTCACCCGGCGAATAGCGTTTCCAACTTGGACGAATTCACTCCTGCACAAATCTCCGACCAGGGGTTCGAAGAGGTCGGCGAAGGGGAGATCGGATTCGAGATTCGCCCGTAGGTCCGAAAGGGACAAACCTGCCTGTTCCGGGTGCGCACGATGCCGCGCTTCAATTACATCTGCTGCACGTTGACGCAACAGGTGCCACCTAGCGGCATCCACAGCGAAATCCCCTGCGAGGACAAGATGGCCTTCGGCAGCTAGCCGCGAAACAGCATTGGAAATGTCCCCGGCGCTGAATTTCGACTTCAACAGCAACTGGGACCGCCTAACAGCCAGGTCGCGCGCGATTTGCGAAGCGACAAATGGCAGCGCCTCGCCAGGTGATTCTGCGCGTTGGCGGAGAAATCTGATCTGTGCTTCGCTCCGGAACAACTTTCGGCTCGGGTCTGGGTCGAGCACGAGACCTCCTGCCAATGTGTTCTGTCCGGCTGAATCGCGGAGGACAAAGCGATCCCCAGCAAAAACAAATATGCTCGCTTCGAGCCTAAGCTGAGCGAGTGCCTGTTTTCCAGGAGCCAACTCTTTGTCAGAGAAAAACATCACCTTCGCGCGGACATTGGCACTGCCGTGATGAATGTGCACTTGCGCGCCGCCTCGGAGTGGGCGGTTCGCTCTCGGTGAGATTTCCAGAGCCACGTCAAGGATCTCGCTTGGCCCGCCAAGCTCGGCTAGCGTGACTACGTCTCCTCGATGAATGTCATCAGAGACAGCAATGTCGGGCAGATTGAGCGCAGTGCGCGTACCGGGCACGCCAAGCTCGACGTCACGGTTGTGCGACTGGATGTTTCGAATCCGAGTGACTTTGCCTGATGGCTGGATCGTAACACTCTGGCCGCGTCGCAAAGTGCCGCCGGTCAGCGTGCCCGTAACCACCGTGCCGATGCCCCGCAGTGTAAAAACCCGGTCAACAGGCAGCCGCGGTTTGCCAATGTCGTGCGACGACGGCGTGTCCGCCAGAACCTGTGCGAGAGCGGCCTTCAATTGGTCGAGGCCTCGTCCGGTAACAACCGATGTGGGAACAATCGGCGCGTCAGCGAAGGGCGTGTCGCGCAACTTGTCGTGAATTGCGGCGATAGCGCGACGTTCGTCCTGTATTAGATCGATCTTGGTCAATGCGACCACAGCGCGATTGACGCCGAGGTAGGTGAGGATTTGCAGGTGCTCCTCGGTCTGAGGCATCCATCCGTCGTCGGCCGCCACGACAAATAGTGCCAAGTCAATTGAGCCGACGCCCGCGACCATGTTCTTGACGAAGTCTTCGTGGCCGGGCACGTCAACGATTCCAAGCAGGAAGGATGAAGCTCCAGGCACGGGGGCAGGGAGTTCCAAGTGCGCGAAGCCGAGGTCGATGGTGATACCTCGTGCTTTCTCTTCGGGAAGACGGTCGGGATCAGTGCCAGTCAGCGCTTTGACCAGCGCGCTCTTTCCGTGATCCACGTGACCAGCGGTTGCAACGATGAAATGTTGGGGCTCTGCCATCGGAAGCCTGCACGTACTGCCGCAATTCGTGATGAGCTTCGCCTTGCTTGAGTCAGATTGCGGCGCGGAGCGCAGCGACGATTTCAGCGTCCTGATCTGGGAACACGGTTCGCAGGTCGAGCTTGAGCTGGCCTCGTTCAATGTACCCGACAATGGGCGGCGTATGCGAACGCAGCCGTGCAGCCAATTCCTGCGGTCTGAGTATGTTGTGAGTTACGTCGAGCGTCGTGGACTGCACAATCGAGCGAGGCAGCGCGCCGCCTCCGATTTGAGCGCGGCCTTTGCCTATCGCCGCTCTAAGCGGTAACCCATCGAGCGCCGCAATGATTTTCCGCGCGCGCACTTGCAGTTCGTCGTTCGATGTGTGCAGCATCGCGAGCAGGGGAATGCCAGTGACTCAGCGCATCGACGTTGCATTCGGAAGGCTTGTAGAATTACGCAAGTAAATATCCACCGTCGCTTCGAGTGCAGCCAGGATTAGTTTGTCGCAGCGTAGCGCGCGAAACAACGGCTCGCGTTTGAGCGCGACGATCAGCTTTGCCTTCCCCGCAATAATCCCCGACTGTGGGCCGCCGAACAGTTTGTCGCCACTGAAGCAGACGAGATCCACTCCATTTCGCAACACCTCCGCGGGCGTCGGCTCGTGTTCCAGGCCAGGAACGGTTTCGGTTTGAATCATTGCGCCACTACCCAAGTCTTCCACGAACGGGATTCGCTTGTCGCGCGCCAGTTTCGCGATGGCCTCCGTTGACGGAGAGGCAACGAAGCCATCCATAAAGAAGTTGCTGCGATGCACTTTCAAGATCAGCGCGGTTTCGCGCGTAATCGCGCGAGCGAAATCAGTGAGGGAAGTCTTGTTGGTTGTGCCGACTTCGCGTAGTTGCGCCCCGCTGGCCTCAAGAATGTCCGGAATCCGGAATCCACCGCCGATTTGAATCAGTTCTCCGCGCGAAATCACGACCTGATTCCTGCGCAGCAGATCTCGGTGATGCCTGTTCCTGCGCGCGCCAGTGGCGACCGGAGCTTCGTCTCGGCAGAAATGGCGAAGAATCAGAACTAGCGCGCTCGCATTATTATTCACCACTGTGGCGGCTTCCGCGCCGCACAATAGCGCGAGATTCTGTTCCAGGTACGCGGCGCGATTGCCACGCCCTCCCTCGGCGAGTCCGTATTCAAGATTGTTGTATTGCGATCCAATTCGGGACACCGCTTCCATGACGGCGGGCCCCAGTGGCGCACGACCGAAATTCGTATGAACGAGAATGCCGGTTCCGTTGATCACCGGCTGGATGCGGGATGCGCGCAGGATTGCCAGCGCGAAACGCAGGTGCGAGAGAATGTCATCGAACCCAGGTATCGTACCGTGTTTGCGCAGTGCAGCCAGTTCGCGCCGAATAGTTGCTACGACGGTAGGACGAGGCAATCCCGTATCGCCCAGCGCCTGCGCGAGTTGGTCAACAGACGGGATGCCGCGCAGCCCGGAACGTTTCATGCCGCCACTCTGATCTTCGGCTTGCTGGACCGCACGATCTGACCGATAACGGCGGCGCAGGGTGCGTGATGGCTCTTCAGACACTTCAACACCGCATCCAGATTTCGTCGCGGCACGCTCAGCAGGAGACCGCCGCTAGTCTGTGCATCCGTCAATAGAGTTTTTTGAGCCGGAGTGGCGCCGTCCCATTCCGTGAACTTGGTCGCGAAGGCAAGATTGTCGCGGCTGCCGCCAGGGATGCAGCCGGCCGCAATTAGCTGGAAGACTTCCGCGCTGATCACCGGCACAGCGCCAGCAACAATCTCGGCGCCAACACCGCTGGCGCGACACATCGCGCTCAGATGCCCGAGCAACCCAAACCCGGTCACATCAACCGCGGCTCTGAGAAGCCCTCTCTCGGCTAGTTCCGGTCCGACACTGTTGAGCTTTGTCATAATGGCGATAACTTTCCGTTCCAGCAAACGGTTAGTTAGGCCGCGTTTGATCCCTGTGGTGATGATACCTGTGCCTAGCGGTTTCGTCAGGATCAGCACGTCGCCCGCACGAGCTTTCGCGTTGGTCAGCATGCGCCGCGGCGACACCAGGCCTGTGACGGCGAGGCCGTAGATAGGTTCCGGACTTCGAATTGTATGGCCACCGATCAGAACACACTTTGCTTCTTTGATCTTCGCAGCGCCTCCGCGAAGGATCAGGTTAATGATGCGAGGGGGTACCAAGTCTGCTGGTATTCCCATGAGGTTAAGCGCCGTCAGCGGACGGCCGCCCATGGCATAAACGTCGGACAAAGCATTTGTCGCTGCGATCTGTCCGTAGGCAAACGGGTCGTCGACGATCGGCGTGAAGAAATCAGTCGTTTGCACCAGTGCACGATTTCGGTCGATACGATACACCCCTGCGTCGTCTCCGGTGGCGGTGCCAACTAGGAGATTGCGGCTTTTCAGGATTGGTAGCTGACGCAGAACCTGCATCAGAGCCTGCTGGCTGAGTTTGGAAGCTCAACCGGCGCAGGAGGACAGTGCAGTTAGCTTGAGAATCTGCTCGCGCGACATGGGCGATCACCTCCTTTCGAATGATGGTTTCGAATGGCTAAAAAGGTTGGCGGAGAGGGTAGGAATCGAACCTACCCCCCGGCACAAAGTGTCGGGGCAACGGTTTTGAAGACCGCGACGACCACCAGGCACGCATCACTCTCCCAACAAATGGAGACCAGCAAAGCGGTAAAACCGCAAACAGGGAAGTTTAGCAGTTATCAAATCCAGGCGCCTAAGAATTGACTATTGTCGCCTACCGGACGCGCGCAGAGTTAAGTCAAAGTTGATTGTCGAGAGTCTTGGATAGATCGTCGTGGTCGATCAATCCGACGATCGTCTTGATTTTCTTTCCGTCGCGGGAATAGAGCATGCTCGTCGGCATACCCAGAATGCCGCCGAATTTGTCGGCAATCTTGGTGTTGCCGAGAAGGATCTGATAGTTCATCGCCTCAGGATGGCCGTTCACAGCGAAACGCTGGCTCTGCATATATGGCTGGACGACTTTGTTCCCTTCGTCGTCCATAGCGATGCCGAGGATCACCAATCCCTTGGGACCGTACTTCTCGTTGAACTCGATAAGCCAGGGTATCTCGGTGCGGCACGGCGCGCACCAAGTGGCCCAGAAGTTCACGAGCACCACTTTTCCCTTGTACTGATCGATCGAGGCGTTTGTACCCTCCATCGTAGGGATCTGCAAGGTCGTCTCGGGGGCCGCGCTGTTTGCTGCTTTCGCGCCCTGCTGCGACGTTCCCTTCCCACAACCAATCAGAGTAAGCACTGCCGCAACGCCAGCTATTGCTGCCAATTTTTGGAATTTGCTATCCATTCGCCGAGGCTCCTTACTTTACGAATCCATTTAGAAAAGTCAGTTTGCCTGAAAGCAAAGTCAGACGGTTGACGAAAATCAGACAGCCTACGGCAAGCAATAGGACGCCGCTGCCAACCTCAACGGCGTGCAAGTGACGGCGGAATCGCTGGTAGAAACCCATGAACTGATTGATGCCCAGGGCCGTCAGAAGAAATGGGATAGCCAGACCGGCGGAGTATACGGCCAGCATGAAAATGCCGCGCGATACCGTCTCGCTCGTCGCGGCCATGGCTAGCACGCCAGCCAAGATTGGGCCGATGCACGGCGTCCAGCCAAACGCAAACGCGAAGCCGAGCAGGAAGCCGCTCAGGACGCCTGCGAATGGCCCAGCGTTGGCATCTTGACCAGCTTGGCCTCCCAAGTTGCGGAAATGCACGTCGCGGTTGAGCCAGCGAGTCAGCTTCGGCCCAGCCAGAAAAATTAACGCCACGGCAATCAACTGCGCCGGTCCGAAGAATCGGGGGGCCTCATCACCCATGCGCATCCAGATTGCCAATCCGGCGAGCGCCAGCAACGCGCCCACAATCAGACCTGCGCGAACCGGGATCCGTCCGAGAATGCCGATCAAATGGAGGCCGAACAGAACGATAATGGCTCCAGCGAAAGGTGCTAGAAGATTCTTGTTTTGCAAGAGAAATTGGCCGACGGCGCTGGCCGACGCGCCGAAGGCAATGAACACCACCGAGAAACCCATGACAAATGCGAACGAGGATGCGACCAGGCTCCCTCGAGGCTTTTCCCCTCGCCGCAACTGTTCGACCCCGATTCCTGAGAGCATCGAGATGTACCCGGGCACCAGCGGCAGCACGCACGGCGAGAGAAACGAAATCAGGCCGGCCACAAAGGCCGCAAGAATTGAAACTTGCAAGATTAACTCCTAATCTGAGATCGGAGAGATCCGGTTCAGCTCACCTGTGAACGACAACTCTTGTGCTAACCCTTCGGGCGAAAGTTCTTTGTCCTGGCTAGTCCGAAAATCGATGCTTTTCGAACGGTCGCTTCATTCGGCAAATGTTCAATCATTGCTGCTGAGTCGAGCCTCTGGCTTTTCCAACGTGAAGGACGATGTGAGCTGGATCGTCTTGTGCAATGTGCGATACAGCGGACAGCGCATTGCGTAGAGCCCGTGCACGCGCTCCACGGTTTCAAGGGCTTGTTCTGGCGCCACCAGACTCATGGCCAGGTGGATGCGCCGTATTACGAGCACGCCTTCCTCCGTTTCCACCTCGCCGGTCACTTCCCCCACGAGCTTCACGTTGCTCGCATCAATGTGGCGCGCTTCCAGCGCGCCTCCGAAGGTGCCGAGCATTCAACCGGCAGTCGCGGCGATCACGTAGTCGATTGTGGATGCGTGAGACTCAGTAAGTTTGGCCGGATCGACCTTATAGTGCTCGGCAATGGCCCCATGTACGCTAAAGACCACCGGCTGCGATTCACCGGGCAGGTAGGCGATTCGAACAGGACCAACCTTTCGCTCAATGCGAGACTTGGAAATGTACACGACTTCGGACATGACTGCCTCCTGTAGTTTTCCGGTCAAGACAAAGGTCGGCGTTCTACTTGTGCCGAATGGTCTCCGGGGCTCGCTGCCGATCGAGAGGCAGAACTTGCAACTGCCAATGGACCGGAACTGACGTTGGCAGATAGCAAATCTTCTTATCGCAAGCCTGATAGTCAAGCTTTCCGTTGATCGTGAAGGTTTTTCCGTCCGTCCCAAGCGAATTACTGAACTCCGCCGCGGAGCTTATTTTCAGCTCCTGAGTAATGCGGAACGTTCCCTCGAATACAGGTACGCGTTCCTTTATCGCCGGAAGATAGAGAACCTTTTCGCGTGGATATTTCACCGGGGTGAACTCCATCCCTGGCGTGGGGTCCATCACGAGGGCGATTGATTTATAACCCTGAACCCCTGGGGAGTACACATGTACATCGGGCGGGAGCCGCACTTCGGCAGCCAAGGTGATACGCTCCCCTGGAAAGCCTGTCCGATCGGATTGTTCGACGGCGAGGCTCAAGTGTGGCGCTTGGACATTGTCGGTTACTTCGTCGCCCAATGCCGGGAAAAGCTTGCCAATAATGTTGTTTCCGGTAAATCGTTGCCGGTATTTCGCTTCGAAAAACTTTTCACGAATAGTGCCCTTGGTATCGATGAAGAAATACCCGGGCCGCGCCATCCCCTTGTATTGTCCGACTGCCTCGGCGTTCAGTACCTCATAGTCCCGAATGGTTTTCGAGTCAGGGTCGGCGAGCATAGGAAATTCGATCTTGCGCCGGTCAGCAAAGGACTTCAATATTTCCACGCTGTCATAGCTGATAGCCGCCATTTTGATTCCCTGTTTTTCAAATCGTGCTTTTGCGTTTTGCAGCTCGACCAGCTGCCCTTTGCAGTACGGTCACCAGTCAGCGGAACGGAAAAAGAGGAGAACTGTTCCCTTCGGTCCTTTCAGAGACTCCAGAGTTTGCTGCTGGCCAAACTGGTCGGGAGCCGAGAACGCAGGGGCCTTCTGACCGACTTCCAGGCCAATGGAAGTATGCATCTTCAAAGACGTCACGTGGATCGTATTGCCCTCGAGTGTGCCGGTGACAATCATGCTGTCTCCCAGGTGACCAATCGCCTGGTCCTGCGGATCGAGGGTGTACATCTGCCTGGTGGTATCGTTGTACAACACCAGTTTGGCGCCGGGCACGTCCTTCTCCGTGCACTTCGCAGCTTCAGCGAAGGCTTCGTCCGCACTACAATTATTGTTCATGATCACGCCGGACCACGACCCGGAGTTTGGGTTCCCGGCCTGCCCAGCCACGGAGATGCCGGAAACGAAAACCAACATCACCGCACAGATCAGAGAAAGATTCGTCACGTTGTACTCCTTCCTTCGCAAACTTCCGATATCAACTCTCACTTGGCGCAAAAAGCTTACGCCAGTAACCTCTATTGAATCAAACTCAGCTCGCCCTGCGCCTTGGACGTACTTCCATCAGACACAGTGCAGATATGGACCGATCAACAGTTGCACCTAGGCGCGAAGACTTTTCACGAATGCCGCGAGTGCGGTTCCGATCTCAACGGGAGAGTCTTCCTGCAAATAATGGATGCCTTTTACCGTGACCACCTGTTGATTTGGCCATGATCGGGCAAACTCGCGACCCCGCCCGGCCACTAAGATTCTGCCGGGTTCGCCGATAAAGAAAAGCTTGGGGAGCGTGGATTGGGACAGCCATTTCCCATATCTCTCAACGATCGCGACAACATCGGGCGGCTCGCCATCAATCGGAATCTCACGCGGCCAGACAAGCGTTGGTAGCCGAGACTCGCGGTCCTGATAAGGGGCCCTGTAGACTGCCATTTCTTCGGCGCTCAGCTTGCGCAAGATCCCACTCGGGAGCATGACCTCCACAAAGAAATTCTCATCGAGCACCATGTGCTCTCCCTTGTCCGAGCGGAGCGCGTGGAACGGGGAATTAGGGCCTAAGTCTTCCCAACGGCGCGATTGGACGATTGCCTCCATATAAGCGATCGCCTGCACTTGACTGGGGTAGCGAAATGTCCGGTTGAAGCCCAGGGCCGAGCCCCAATCATGTACGACAAAAATGACGTTTTTTGTGAGCCCCAGAGTGTCGAACCAGGCATCCAGATACCTCTCCTGATCGACAAACCGATAAGATCGCGTGGGCGACTTCCCCGATTGCCCCATGCCGACCAGATCGGGGGCAAGGCATCTTCCGGTTTTGCTGACGTAAGGGATGATGTTCCGCCAGAGATAGGAGGAGGTCGGATTGCCATGGAGAAAGACTATGGGATCGCCGTGCCCAGTGTCGACATAGCTGATCTCGGTATCGAGCACAGCGACGCGCTTCCTTGGGTAAGGATCCACAGCACTGATTTTAGATTCCTCCGCCGGCAAAAGTGCATTTGAAAACTTTGATCCCAGTGCGAAGGCCGGCAATCCCATTAGGAGCTTATTGGCGTCCCGTCGTGAAAACTTTACTGACATGGACCACTCCTCCTCAATCGGCCTCAACTTGATTTGTCAATTCTCGCGCTTCCGTTCCATGAACCGACATTGCTCCCGCCGGAATTGCAGAAACTTCACCGTGCGGCTCAATGCTCCAGCTCTTAGCCATACGGTTACCACCCGCCGTCAGGCAAAAAAATGCCGATAGTTCGATAATTTCCGCGTTGCTGTAGTATTTCTTCAGCTCTTCATATACTTGCGCGTCTTTACCATCATCGAGTGTGAGAGTCCGGGCGTAGTGGAGAGCAGCGCGCGTCTTGGGGTCTGGATGCTCCCAGTTCGGTAATGCGCAGCTTGTTTTCTCTTCCTCGGTGATTGTTGCTGCGAGCGGAGAGGTCTGCCGCGCACAGAACTCGCAGCCGATCATCTGGGCGATCTGGATACGCGCAAGCTCCTTGATCTCGTGAGGGACAGAGCCGCCGCGGTGGAGTAAATCCCAGTAGCCTGCGAAGGCCTTCGCCACTTCAGGATTGTGAGCCATGGTCCGGTACCAGGCCTGCGGTGGACTCTTCGTTACGCCAGCCCCATCAATGACCTGTCGCAGCTTCGGGTCGGTGACATCCTTGTCGGCAACTTGGGGAACATTCGGTACGTGCATCGATATGGACATTCGTAGCCTCTTCGTTCTGCGATTCCCGCTCCAACTCTGTTCGACGTATCGACAACTGTCGAACATACTAGCATGAGCTGAATGTGCTGCACCAGATGAAAGCTTTCCACAACTGTTGCTCGAACTAGAGTGCGACGCGGGCGAGGAACACTCAACCTCTACGTTAGCAAGACGTTCGAACTCACGAATTACATCCCCAGAAGTGACTTCCTATACTTTTACGGCGTTAGTGATTGCACGCTGAAAGCGTCATGGGTGGATATGCCGCTTCCCTCAATCGATTTGGGTCTCGTCTCGGAACATTACTTTGTGACGCGTGTTTTCGATCCACTCGTCGATCTGTTCGGTAGTCATGTAATTTGTCGGATTGAAACGGTCCCAATTCACGATTTGATCGAGCGGCTTTTTCCAGCGCTTGTAGGAAGGTTTTGCCGGTGGGCCGAAGCACATGAGATCAATGATCGACAGTTCTTCCGGAACGACAAGAAGCGGCTTGATCTGGCACTGGATGTCCTCCTGCCCAATGGCGGTGATCCACCACACGGCATAGCCCAGAGCTGCAGCGGCAAGATGAGCCGACATCGTCGAAGCAGCGACGGACTGGAGCAGAATCCGTTCGGCATTCTGCTGATACAAACGGTCGAGTTCCGAACCATCGTTCAAGATGGGAAAAGCCCGCACGAAGCGGAAATCGGCCAACACCACGATCAAACCGGGAGCGGTCTTGACGCCGTTGTAATTGGGAGTGGGAAAACCCATGTGCAGCCGGGCGCGGTGCTGTTGTTCATCCACGAAGCATTGTCCGATAGTCTGCTTCATGGCCGGATCGGTGACGACAATATAGTGCCAGGGTTGGGCATTGGCGCCCGAAGGAGCATGGCGAGCCGCCTCGAGGATCATCTCGAAATGCTCGCGCGGCACGTTATAGGTCGGCACGAATGCGCGGTTGGTCATCCGGTTACGGATGACGTCCATTAAAGCATTATATCGAGCCACATTGTTGAATCGTTCGGGATCGAATACCAATCCAATTCTCCTTTACTGCAAATTCCCCCGCACAGATTCCCCACTTGTGCTTAATTTCCTCGGGTGGACGAGTTCAATCCAGGGCCATAACCGTGAGTTGCCAAGAAACGGGAACAGGGTCCGGAAGATAACAAGTGGTCTTTTTGCAGGCTTGATAGAGTAGGTTGTCCCTCAATTTCTTAATTCGCCTCTGTTCGACATACCGACAACTATCGAACAGACTAGCATGGAGAGGATGTGCTGCACTAGCGGGAAATTCAGAAAACATTAAGAGTCGGCAAAGGCTTCAAAGAGCGATCTTCCTCAGCCGCTTCAGATACTCGCTCCAAGTCTTGCGTCGCATCCGCAAGAACATATACTTGGATTCGCGCCGCGTCTCAATGAGGCCAGCGGTTGCCAGCTCTTTAATGTGATGGGAGAGCGTTGCCCTGGAGATCGGAATTAGCGCCCTCAAATCAATGCACGAAATCTCGTCTTTCGTGGCTGCGATCCGTTCCAGAATGTCAAACCGTCTGGAGTCGACGAGCGCTTTCGTGATCTGGAGAAACCGCCTCTTGTTCATTACTGAATGATACCTTAGATTGTCCCGTGAAACGCATACGGAAGACGCTGCGGGTTCCGATAGAAGACATAATCGGTGCGAACTGCTGAAGCTTCCTCCTTTGCTAATTGTTGGGGCGTTTATGATTCCGAAGTTTCGCGCCCCCTGCGAGAGAGGGCGTAGTGTTCACCGATTGGGCCTCCGCGAGGTGATTCCGCTGTGGACCTCAGAGCCTTCCCGGAAACGGAGCGCCCACGCCAGCAACGCTCCCATGACTCCGCTTACCGGCATCACCGCTGTATGCCAGACCAAGACGTGCAAAGCCTGGAAATTCGCGCAGTGAAGTTCCAGCATGGTGACTCCCGCCAGACCCGCAAGTGTGCCCCCCGCCAGTCCTGCGGCAATGGAATTCACCGCAAAACCACGCCGTAAAAGCAACCAACTCACGAGAGCCGTGGGAATCGCGTGGAGCAATCCGGTGATCAGGCAGATTATCCCTGCGGACAGGAAGTGCGTGGTCTGGTACTCGCGGAACAGAATTGCAAAGACAGCAAGCAGCGTCAGGCTACCAACTGCCAACAGCGCCCCCGGGGTGATGCGACGCCGGCTTCCGGGAATCATTTCACTGACGGACACTGCAGCTGCCAACCATATGAGGATACCCAGCATTGGAAAGATGAGCCCGCGTTCCAACGCGCTCAACTTTTGAATACCGTAAAATCCCGCTCGGGCCGCGCCAGCCATAGCAACGGTCGCGCAGGTCAGAACTAGCCCGCCCTCCAGCACCCATGTCGGCGGCAGCGGACGAACCGGACGCATCGAGGATTGGATGGACTTGGCGACCTGATCGAGCAGCGCAGGGTCCATGACATGGGGAGCCGGAGCGGCGTGCTTCAGGATTTCGTCGATTTCTTTATCCTTCATGGCAGACCTCCCGTACGCCCTTTGCTCTAACCCCGTGGGGTTCAGCAGTTCTCTTAATTTCTCATAGGCCCGGTGGGCTTTCTGCTTGACCGACCCTACGCTCGAAGAAGTGGCGCGAGCCACCTCCTCCAACGACATTCCCGCCACCTTCAACATCTCGATCACTTCGCGCTGGCTCTCGGGAAGGGGCGCCAGAAGCGCTTCCAGATCCGGAGTTCTGCCGGATTCCGCTGGCAGTGCCGCCGCCACCTCGGGCATTTCCTCCAACCGCTCTTCGCGACCCGCTCTGCGGTGCGCCTTTCGGTAGTGGTCCACGCGAATGTGCCGAGCAATCGCGTAAAGCCACGGCAGCACCGGCTCGCCGGCGCGGTAGGTGTGCCGCACCTTGTGAATGCGCAGCCAGGTTTCCTGCAGCAGGTCATCGGCATCTCCCCGGCTCGCGAATTGGACACCGAAAAACCGATGCAGCTGCGGGCTCAGGCGGTAGATCAGGGCTGTGGCTGCGGCGAAATCGCCCTGCTGATAGCGGGCCATCAGCATCTCTAGATCGATGCCCGGGTTCATGGGGGAGAAGCTGCGCACCTGAATGTAACCCGGAACATCGAACTCCCGCGTCCAGTCTACTGGGGCCAATGGCAAGTATTCAAGCAAGCCCTATCAAGGAATATACGATGCACGGCGCCGGAAAGTTACGCAGCGGCTGTTCGATGCCGCCGTGGTGGCCCGCGGTCATTTCGTGATCGGCACCGTAACTTTTGTCCGCCCGGCAGCGAACAGAGTCGCGACGACCAATGCTCCGTTCTTTTGGGCGATCACGAGGTCGTGATGTCCCGGGGCGCGCGTTGACCGCATAATTCTAAGGAGAACACTGATGAAGCTTCGTAAAATTCGAGAGAACAGCGCAGGCTGCAAATCGCTGCACTCGTTTCCCGCAAGACACTTCACCGAGGGGCCTATGAAGAAGTTTTGTTTTCTCACCATGCTGGTCTTGTTCATTGGAGCAGCTACTGTTGTCCAGGCCGCTACCAATCACGGCACTCTGGTGGTTACGGCGTCCAACGCTGCCAAGAACCAGCTCCTGGTTTACAACTCCAGCGGCGCACTGATCCAGACGATTTCAACGCAGGGTCAAGGTGGCGTTGGCGGCAACTCTGGCGGCATCGATGCGAAAGGCAACTTGGTCGCGGCCGTGAATTTCGGATCGAAGACCGTGTCCCTGTTTGAACGCGGGGACGATGGACTCCACATGGAACAGTTGCTGCCCACAGCGTCCAGCCCGGTCAGCGTAGCCTTCGGTAACCACCATTTGTACATCCTTGGGACTACCACGGTTGAATCCCACCGGATGTATGGATCCGATGTAAGTTCCACTGCCGACGGAGTGGTAACGCTACTCCACGCGGATGGGTCCGCAGCTCAGGTGGGTGTTGTGCAAGACCAGCTCATCATCACGGAAAAAAGCAACATGATTGAGACGGTAAACCTGCTTCCCGAGGGAGCTGTAAGCGGAGTTCCCACGCCGGTGCTGAACATTCCGGCCAACGTCAATGCACCGTTCGGATTGGTTACACGCGGCAACGATGCCTACGTCAGCATCGCTCATGCCGATGAGATCAGCCTGGTCCGCGATGGGATGGTTTTGACTACCACCAGTTCCGGCACGCAGCATGCCCCTTGCTGGCTGACACTCGTGGGACCGTTTCTGTTTTCGAGTAATTCACCGAGCATGAGCGTTTCACGGTTCGCCGTTTACGGGCAAAAAATCGTGCAAGACGCGGCGGTTGCAGCACAGTTTAATGGCGCTCCGACCGATATTGCCTCGGGAGAGGGATTGGTGGCCGTGATTGACGGCAACGGTCCGCTCACGCATCTGTCGATCTTCAGCGTCGACGAGGACGGCAACCTGACCCTGCGAGCCGCGGCCACCATCAACAGTACGGCCAACGGCGTTGCGGTGGTTCGAGATGAGGATTCAACAATCAACCGTTTTGCTTGGTAGTCGATATCCAGGGACATGTAACAGCCGGGCGGCACGCTGATCGGTGTGCCGCCCAGGCTCAAACTCGTGGTCAAATTCGAGTCAAACTCATAATCCTCATCGAGAGTAACACCAAACGAATGGGCGAACGAGCTGCACCCTACACTAGGGGGCTTTGACAATATCGCCGCGAAATTCCGCACCGCGATCCAAAATCAGTTCCACGGAAGGATTTAAGCTCGCCAACAAACCCGAGATATGGTGATGTCTTGACCGGTTCTACAGCCCCAGCCTGCAGGACCCCGAAATAGATGCGTCTCGCAGTGCGTCAAGCTGACGATTGGGTTAGCCGCAACTAATGGGAGTGCTCACAATCCCCGGAAGTCCTAGTGCTGTATCGGAAGCGCGCATCGACAGAAGAATGAAGTGCGGGCAAGCTGCTCCGGCGCGCTTTCGATACAGCACTAGGACTTACCAGGACTTGGCACCAAATATCAGGAGCTGACACACCCAACCATCGTCAGCAGTTCGGAAAACGAAGGGCTCTCCCGAGTTCAGATTTTATGGGCGAGTGCGCGGAAATTGTCTGGCACAGCTCCGATAGCAGTTACTTTCGGCGGATGATAGATTCTCTTGAACTCGCTTCCACAAGCGCAACGTAAGTTCTGCTTTTCAAAGGTGGGCTTCTTCACAACAATAATCTCTGCTCCACATTCGTGGTTCGTACAGACAAGACGTTTCGCTTCGACAATCATATATGGCCTCCATTCAACACAATTTTGCTAGCCCTTGTGCTCTTTCGTTGAAATATCAACAGCACCGTTGATTTGTTTGATCTTCTTGTCGTAACGACGTGCGCTACGTAGATCGACTACAGTGAGCGCCGCCATTTCGACACGGTATGTCTCAAGCTTGGCATTGCACCACTGATTGAGGACGCGATAGCGGACATCTGTAAAGACATGGCACGAGTACTGACACTGTGGCCTGCCCGCAGCATCGTATATTGCTGCAGCGAGACTTACGCTCAACGCGTCGCCCGGTACAACATTCTGCCGAATTTTATGATTGGCCTGTCCGGTAGGAACTCCAGTTTGCCAATTGGCGTCGAGATCATCCAAGACAACGGTAGCTTCCTCGACCCACACCGTCCAGCTAGAGCGATTCACTAGCAGCAATTCGAGGTACGTCCAGCCATCCTGTCGAGTGATCGTAAGTTGTGGCGCAAATTTGATCTGAGCAGAGTTTGATTCCGGCTTGGTTTTCTGTCGCCAGGGAAAGAAGCGAATCCAGTAACGCTGGTCCATTTGGTCCCCGATACGCCCTATTGTCGTATCTAGGTATATTATATGCCGTATAGAAAATGCAACTGGATGTACTTAATAAGTCATAAATATAGTATATTAGCTACTACTGGGAGCGCCTCGGTCGCGCCTCGCGGTTCCGTCCTCTTGTCGGAATGTGGCCCGAGCTAGCTGAGGCCGAAACGCCAGTTTCCGACAAGCCGACTTATCGGGACTTGGCCGCGATTGGTGACTCAGCACAGCGTTCGTGCTGAATCGCTAGTTATTCTGTAAGGTCTACGTCGTTACCTTCCGAATCCCGCACTACATATTCTTGGGGCCAGGAGGCCTTGAATGCCTCCACGAGTTGCACGGCCTGTTCAAGCTCGTCGCGGGACGCTACGTGCAGGAATTCGCCATCACCAAGTTGTACGAACACGCTATACACGGCACGGGCACCTCACATTTCGAGTGTCAATACCGCTACTCGATAGATGTGACCATGATGAAAATCATAGTTCTATGTGACCAGGGATACATTTCGGTCTATGCTGCGGCTTAGAAGTTCTTCAAACCTTGATAAAGCCAGACGCTGACGGCCGAAAGAAAGAGAACGGCCGAAATCGCAGTCAGCACGATAATCGGCATCCGGAGTCGTGTCATCCTAGCGATGAGTTCCTTTTGCTCTTCAACGTGATGGTGCTCTGCCGCATCGATGAAGATTTGGTCATCTTCCTTTGACGACAGCGTTGTGCGGTAGATCAGAAGAATCGCCAGACCAACGGTGAAAACACCGCACGCACTGAAGAGCATCAAAACGATATTTGATGGTCCCATGGCTTTCCTCCCTCCCGGAACAGCATAAAGTTGGAAAGAGTCACCCCCATGCCCCTCCGCAACCTGTACATCAGACTGGAGGCGTCTTGGCTTCTTTTTGGAAGCTTGCTATCCCGATGAAGAAGTCGTCCGCTGTTTTTCCAGCCGATCAATAGTGCACCGCAGCCAATTGCCGACTGCTTCTTCAACCGCTCGCCGGTCGCTAGATCGATACAGTGAATCCAATGTCGCTCCCGATGCGTTGAGTGGGATATGGCGGCAGGGGATTGTCTCAGAGCGGCGCTCGGGTGGGACAAAGTGCATCAGAACGCACCCGGTGCAGGGGCTGGGGTTCTCTGTTCGGTCATAGTTTATGCAAGTAGGAGAGTCTTCGAAAATAAACTCCGGACCCAATGAAGCCCATCTCCCCAGCGAATACCCACCCATTTCGAGGAAGTTAAGTTCAGTTTTTAAGACTTCCAACACTTCTACTTTGCCTTTGGGCATCTTGCACCTCCTGGTCCTGCGTGCCCAAATTTTCCTTTTCAGTGGAATGTTCACAACCACCACTCCACATGGGAGCCACGACCTACAAAAACTTGTTCCGCCACAGATCTGTATAAAAGATCACGGGCCTGATGTTGACCACCTGGATTGCTTTTGTTTCTTCATCGTACCTTCCGGTCACGAGCACCTTTCGACCGGCAAAAGCTTCAGGTTGCTGTTGATCATCCAGCTTGTAAACGCGTTTAGTCCCAGAGTTGTAGAGCACGAATTGTGCGCCGGCCAACTTGACGCACGTGAGGGTGCAACCCGCCTTAGAAGTATTTCTCTCGCTTTTGGTCACCCCGGTGTGGTGTCCTTCTTCCGCGCAGAAGCTATCCATGATCTCACCGGTGAAGATTTCGTCGTTTCGAACAGAAAACTTGGAAGCTTTCTGGGCGGAGAGGCCTACGGTTAGCATCAGCAGGCCAACCATGCCCATCGCAGCTGTTTTCATGGGACCCTCCTGATGATTCCGGAGTACTGCTCGGCATAAACAAAACATCCGCTGTAAATATCAAAAGCGCAGTGAGTCTGGTCACGTCTCCTTGTGAGCTAGATCACCCTCAGACGCTCCCAAGTCAGCTATTTGTCGCAAACTGCCCTCCCACCCCTCTAATCTCGGATAGGTCCTGATAAACGCATTATAAAAGGGCGCCCCTTTGAAGTAGGTTTTGATCGTTCGCATCAACGCCTACAGCAAGGAGCACCCTGATGTTGAATGATGCCAAGTATATTGGGTTGGATGTTCACCAGGCAACGATCTCGGTGGCGGTTCTGGATTCTGCCGGCAAGCTGGTGATGGAAGCCGTCCTCGCAACGAAAGCCGAAACGATTCTCCAGTTTCTTCATGGCCTGCGCGGTAGTTTGCACGTGACCTTTGAAGAAGGAACCTGCGCGGCGTGGTTGCACGACTTGCTCAAGCCGCATGTTGCGCGTGTGTTGGTGTGTGATCCGCGGAAAAATGCACTGCTGAAAGTTGGGAACAAGAGCGACCGCATCGATGCTCAGAAGCTGGCCGACCTGTTGTACCTGAACAAGCTCAACCCGGTCTATCACGGCGAAACAGAAATTCGCGCGCTCAAGGAAGTGGCCCGCAGCTACCTGGCATTGACCCGCGACACCACGCGGGTGATGAATCGCCTGAAAGCGCTGTACCGAAGCTGGGCGATTCCCTGCGCGGGGCAGCGAGTGTACGCACCGCGCTATCGCTCGGAGTGGCTCGCCAAGATCACCGAAGCCGGAGTGCATCGCCGGGCGGAGATCTACTACCAGCAGTTGGACGCATTGCGGTCGTTGCGCGAGCAAGTCCGACGAGACCTGTTGGCCGAAGGCCGGAAACACAGCGCAATGAAATTGCTGCGCCAGATTCCTTCGATAGGACCCATTCGGGCGGCTTTGCTCATCGCTCTGATGCAGACGCCGCATCGTTTTCGCAGCAAGCGGCAACTGTGGGCCTACTGCGGTTTGGCATTGAAGACCTCCACCAGCGGGGAATACCGAATCGTGGAGGGCCAGCTGAAACGCTCCAAGAAATTCCTGGCCATCCGCGGGCTGAACGCCAATCACAATCACGATCTGAAAAATATCTTCAAGGGTGTTGCGACCCGGGCTGCTGCCGTGCCCGGACCATTCCAAGAGTTCCACGCGGGTTTAGTAGCTAGAGGGATGAAGCCAACGATGGCGCGCCTGACCCTGGCGCGCAAGATCGCGGCCATCACTTTGATCATTTGGAAAAAAGGAGTCGATTTCGACGCCGAATATCTAAAACAGCAAGCAGCTTGAGCGTCTGTGGAGAGTCCATCCCGGATTCATCTCGGATAATGACCGGTTGGTTCTCCCGACGCTCTGGTTCGAGGGTGAGTATCCAGAATCCCGTTAGGCGCGTGCCGCGGGCAGCAAGTCTTTCGATAAACCCTATGCCCCCTCGGACAACCAGAAAAAGCGATAGGCGAAAAGCCTCAGATAGAACCATGGTTGGCACTGCACAACCACTCTGCTTGCCTGCGTCAGGAGCTGATCGGCGTCGTTCCGACAACATCATGAATCTGCGAGGGAGGAAAACTCACAGAGTCTCGTTACACACCTGGGGCTGGACGGCAAGCACCCGGTGTTTTGCCGTCGCAGGGGAGGCATTTGTCTTGACATCCTCTTTTTATAGAACGGGATTATCGGAAGCTGGCTTTTTTGCCGCCAGCCCATACTCCGAGGATCATAATTCGGAGCGCTTGGGGATCTTGGCCAATTCAGTCGGTGCTATCATTCGCCGGATGAAGCGGGCGAATCGAGTGCCGGCCGAACGCACGATTCTGATCAATCGCGCACCCGTCCTGACCCTGTGGGCGAGCACCGTTGCCGAGCAATTGGGATTTGACCGGGACGAAGCGCTGTCGCTCGGCAAGGCGGTGGCCGGCCTAAATGCGCAATCGAAGGGGAAGAGGCTGGGCATATTCAAGCCTGTGACGGCAGAAGTCAAAAAGGCGCGCGCGCAAAAACGTGGAGAGGAATTCTTCATTGAGATTCTTGGGCGGCATGTGCCGGCCATCAATTCCCCGGACGGACTACGGGCGGTGATCAGGGACCAACCCATCGAAGGGAGCGGTGTGGAACGATACCTAGAGAGCAAATTTGGCGAGTCGCTGAGCCCTGTGCGGGCGGCGATGCGTGATCTCGCAAAAGCCTTTCCGCCGGAGCAGCTTTCGACGAATGCCTTCCATCTCTATGAGCAGTTTCGTCCCGCCATTCCAGAAGGGGTAAGAGGCTGGGGCGCCAAAGGAGAATTGGATATTGATCGTATTCGTTCCTTGGCGTCGAAGAAATAAAATCCGGAGGGCCCGAAGCGCTGTGCAACGATATAATCCGAAATGACTCCGTGACTGACCTTCAGCCTAAGCAACATGAGCCAAGAACCCGCCCTGCAGCCACCTCTCGCGTTCTCCGGATCATCGCCGCGTTTAAACTTTTCAAGGGCTTGGTTTTGTTCGCTGTAGGCATCGGTGCGGTAAAGCTATTGCACAAGGACCTGGCTTTCGAGGTGGAACGCTGGGCGGATATCTTCCGCGTCGATCCCAACAACCACTACTTCCGCCGCCTGCTGGAAACATTCTTGACCCTTGACGATAGGAAGCTGAGAGAGCTCAGCGTTGGCACCTTCTTCTACTCGGCGCTCCTGCTCACCGAAGGCACTGGCCTCTTGCTGGGCAAGCGCTGGGCCGAGTATTTCACGATTATCGCAACCTCTTCTTTCCTTCCGCTCGAAATCTATGAGCTTATGCGCCGGGTCAGCGCGCCAAGAATCGTCGTGCTCCTCCTCAACGTCGCCGTGGTCATCTACCTGGTGGTTGGGATTTCCCGGAACCGCAAGATGGATGAGCCGTGAGGAAAGAGCGCCGTATTCGAAGACAGGGATTTGCGGAGCTGAAAGCGGGTTCTGCCCGGGAAACTGCGTTATCGGTTTCTGACTCCCACATAATGGGATGGTCCGCCGCAGGAACTCTTGAAGTGTAGAGTGCAAGTCCAGGAGGTATTCCCATGAAGCTACAAACTCTCGGCATTGATTTGGGCAAGACGGTATTTCATGTGGTGGGGCTGGATTTGACCGGGAAGGTCGTGATTCGCAAGAAATGTTCTCGCAAACAACTGCTAGCCTTTACCGCGAACTTGCAGGTTCAGTTGATCGGCATGGAGTCCTGCAGTGGCTCACACTTTCTGGGACGGGCTCTGCGCGCGCAAGGACACGAGGTTCGCTTGATGCCGGCGCAATACGTGAAGCCCTACGTACAGACCAACAAGAGTGACTTTCTGGATGCGGAAGCCATTGCTGAAGCAGTGCAACGGCCGAGGATGCGATTTGTGCCGATCAAGACCGAGGAGCAACTGGATCTGCAAGCCCTGCATCGCGTGCGCGAGCGTTGGGTGATGCGACGAACTGCTGTCGTGAACCAGATTCGCAGCCTTCTTCTGGAACGTGGACTGACTCTGCCCAAAGGCCGACGCTACGTGGATCAGATGCTTCCCAGGATTCTCGAGGATGCCACACTGCGACTGTCGGATTCGTTCCGTGTTCTGTTGGCTCAACTCAAGGTGGAACTCGACCAACTCACGGGGCGCATCGGACAGATAGATACAGTCATCCAGCAGAGAGCCCGAGAGGATGAAGCCTGCCAACGACTCACGACGATCCCAGGAATTGGCCCGATGATCGCGACGGCCCTGATCGCTGCGGTTGGTAATGGCAGCGCATTTCGCAAAGGACGAGATCTGGCTGCGTGGGTAGGAATGGTTCCCCGACAGTGCTCCACCGGCGGCAAGCAGAAGCTGCTGGGCATCAGTAAACGGGGCAATAAGTACCTACGAACTCTGTTCATTCAAGGGGCACGCAGTGTGGTGCAACAGCGACATAAGCAAGCTCCCGGTCTTGCTGCGGTTGCGTAAAATCGCGGTTTAGGAAGGAGTTCCTGCCAGGTCTGCTGGCGGAAAATAGAGATGGCAATGACCTGACCGGGGTCTTTTGTACCAGGTGAAATGAGAGAGAATTCACCTGGAGGGAAGACCGGTCATGCCGATGAAGAGATTTAAGCCGGAGCAGATCGTGAATTTGCTGCGGCAGATCGAAGTGGAAATCGCGAACGGAAAGACAACCCCGCAAGCCTGCAAGGAAGCGGCCATCACCCAACAGACCTACTACCGCTGGCGGAAGGAATACGGTGGTCTGAAGCTGGATCAAGCCAAGCGACTCAAAGACCTGGAGCGGGAGAACACAAAGCTGAAACGGCTGGTAGCAGAGCTGTCTTTGGAGAAGCAAATTCTCAAGGATGTCGCAGAGGGAAACTTCTAGGCCCTGAGCGGCGACGTAGCGCGGTCAGGCATGCTCGTGAGACCTATCGAGTGTCGGAACGGCATGCCTGTCGGCTGCTGGGGCAGTGGAGAGGGACGCAACGCTACGAAGGGATCTGTCGAGTAGACGAGGAGGAGCTGACGCAGGACATCATCGAACTCGCCAGTGAGTATGGACGCTACGGTTATCGGAGGATCACGGTAAAGTTGCGGGAAGCGGGCTGGCAAGTGGGGACGGATCGCGTGCAGCGTATCTGGCGGCGGGAAGGACTGAAAGTGCCGCAGAAACAGCGGCCGCGAGGACGGTTGTGGTTGAACGACGGATCGTGTGTGCGGCTGCGACCGGAACATGCCAATCATGTGTGGAGCTACGATTTCGTGAGTGCGATGACGCACGATGGAAGAACGCTGCGGATGCTAGTGCTGCTCGACGAATACACGCGGGAATGCCTGGCGATCCGAGTGGCCAGAAGGCTGGGAAGTAACGAGGTGATCGAGACGCTGGCGGAAGTGATGCTGTGGCGAGGAATTCCGGAACACATTCGTTCGGATAACGGACCAGAGTTTGTGGCCAAGGAACTACGGAAGTGGCTGGGCCAGGTAGGAACCGGGACGCTGTACATCGAACCCGGAAGTCCATGGGAGAACGGCTACTGCGAAAGTTTTAACGGGAAGCTGCGAGATGAGTGCCTGAATGGGGAGATTTTCTACTCGCTGAAAGAAGCGCAAGTGGTGATCGGGCAGTGGCGAGTGGAGTACAACACGAGGAGACCGCACTCGGCGCTGGGCTATAGGCCGCCGGCGCCGGTGGCGTTCGCGCCGCGAATGGCGGCTCTCCGGTCGCCTTCGGCTCCCTGCGATCCGCCATTCGCAAACCCTGTTCAGTCGGAGGTTGTGCTATAAACTCTCTCACTCGCCTGGTACAAAAACTCCATCAGGTCAGGTCGATCCATGGATTTTGTTTCAGAACCGCATCAACTCCCGACATGATGTCCTGATAGTCCATCACGCCCCAATTGTTGATTTCACCGCGCTCGAACTCTTCGCCATACCCGAGTGAGCCGCGCGGATTGCAGAAGAAAACGGCCCACCCCTTTGCCGCGTAGACCTGCATCTCATGATACCAGTACACGCCGAACATATCCCTCGGACCGCCATGAATCACGAGAACCATCGGATATTTCTCACCGGGCTGCCATCCTAGCGGCCTGACAAGAAAACCATCAATTGTCCAGCCGTCCGTGCCCTTGTATGGCAAGCGTTCGACGGGCTGCAATTCGAGCTCCGACCACAACGTGGTGTTCAAATGAGTCAATTTTTGCTCGCCCGTTCCGTCGAGATTTGAGACGTAGAGATCATCAAGATGCTGGAAGTCGTTTGCGAGGTATGCCACCTTGCCGGTTTTTTCATTCACGTCTAAACCCCGCACTCCTCGCGGACCGTTAGTCACGGGCGAGACGACCTGAGATGACAAATTCCCGCGGAATATCTGTGATTCGCCTTTCGCTAGGGCTACAAAGAAGATTTCATCTGCCCGTGGCCAATGGAGTTCCATTGGAATAAGGTCTAGGTTGCCGAGCACTTTCTCAGAAGGCGACGAACCAGAAGAAGCCGCAACGTATAGTTTGAAAAACTGGTGATACGCGGTCTTGCCCGTGAATAGAATGCGCTTCCCGTCCGCGGACCACCTTGGACTCTCGTCAGCGAAGTCATGGTCAGATATCCTGGTGAGCGATCCACCGCTGGCGGGAATGATCCAGACGTCGGTGTTGTGGCCTTCATCGAATAGTTTTCCCGTGCGGTCGGATACAAACGCGATGCGAGCGCCGTCAGGAGACCACTGCGGATCGGCATCATTCCAATCCTGACCGTCGGTAATTTGCTTCGCGTCACCGCTAGCCACATTCACCACCCAGAGGTGCTGGCGCTTATCGTCATACCATCCCGTGTCGTTGTAATTGAATTGGATATGCGTGTAGTGGCGTACATCGCTTTTGCGGTCCGCGGGCGCAACTGCGTCAAGGGGACCAGAAGCGCTCACAACAACGATGCGAGACCCATCCGGCGACCACTGATAGTTCTCGACCCCGTTCTTCAGTTTCGTGAGGGCAACTCCTTCTCCGCCGCCAACCATAGGTAGCAAATAGATCTGCGCTTTTGGAGGTTCGCTGCGTGAAGAGTCTGAAATTCGCGTGGAGAGAATTGCTAAAGTCTTGCCGTCCGGGCTCCAGCGCGGCGCGTGGGAGCTGAATCCTTCGGCACTCAATCTTCGCGGCGGGGCTGAACCGTCTACCGGAACCTGCCAAATCGAGGAGTCGCGCCGGTTCTTTTTCGAGTCCACCGTTGTCAGCTCGTAGGCGATTGAAGCCCCATCCGGCGAGAATTGCGGATCGCTGACAAATTGAAACGAGAAATAGTCTTCCGGCGTAATGCCGCGCCTCGTTTGCGCGCGTGCCGATACGAATACTCCCAGTATGACTATGCCCAAGGCGATCTTGGCTCGATAGTGTCTCGTCATAGCGGCGCACAGTAGCACACGAAAATTAAAATTCAATAAAGTCTTGCGGCGGGCGTTCGCTTGAATCTTGTGGCGACAATTGACTTTAGCATGATCGCCGGTTAGCATCGCCGCCCATCGCATGTCCACCTCGCCCGATAGCCAGCTCGTTCGCTCCATCGGCCGGTGGAGTTTAACTGCCCTTGTCATAAACATGGTTATTGGTAGCGGCATCTTCGGACTGCCCGCAATTGTCATCCAAAAGCTTGGCACCCAGAGTCCATGGGCCTACTTGTTGGCCGCCGTAGGAATTGGCGCGATTGCTGCCTGCTTCGCCGAAGTTGGATCGCAATTTCCTGAGGCTGGTGGGCCGTACCTTTATGCCCGTGAGGCATTTGGACGATTCGTAGGAATCCAGATTGCTTGGTTGACTTGGCTGGTGAGGCTCACGTCCGGTGCGGCGAATGCAAATATCTTCCTTGAATATCTCGGAGGGTTCGTGCCCGGAGTGCGTGGGAAATTCGTTCGCGGGATTGTGCTCCTGATATTGATTGGCGGACTTGCGATAGTCAACATTTGGGGTGTAGCAGCCGGTGCGAGGCTAAGTGGCTTCCTTGCAGGAGCAAAAATAGTCCCCTTGTTGATTTTTGTTGCTGGCGGGCTCTTCCTCTTGCACGGCGTTGGAGCAAGCCTGACTGCCGCTCAAGCCGTCCGGCCTGGCGCCAGAGATTGGTTGGACGCAATCTTGCTGATCATTTTTGCGTTTTCCGGATTTGAAGCTGCACTCATTCCCATGGGCGAGGCCCGCAATGCGCGACACGATATCCCTTTCGCGCTCTTCTTCTCTCTGGTCGGTACTCTCGCTCTATATGTATTGATCCAAATCGTGGTGCTGCGAGCTCTTGGCGTGGGTCCTACCGCAGAGAGGCCGCTCGCTGAAGCGGCACGTGTGTTCTTCGGGAGCCGAGGCGCGGCGCTGATGCAGACGGGTGCCTTGCTGTCTGTGTACGGCAACCTGAGCTCCCAAATGCTAAACGTTCCGAGAGTAACGTTTGCTCTGGCCGAGCACGGCGATTTCCCCTCTGTGTTTGGAGCCATCAGCCCGAGGTTTCGCACGCCGCACGCTTCGATTGTGACGTTTGCGGGATTCGTTTTTCTTCTTGCGCTGTTGGGTACATTCCAGAGCAATGCTGTTTTGTCAGTTGTGGCTCGGCTTCTTACGTACGGCGTGGTCTGCGCAGCAGTAGTTAGCCTGCGCAGAAAACACCCCGCGGCCACAGCTTTTCGTGTTCCTGCTGGTCCCCTTGTCAGTACCCTGGGCTTAGTGTTTGTTGTCGCGCTTGTCACGCAAATAGGATCTAAGGACGTTGTTGCAATAGCCGGTGTCATCACGATCGCATTCGTGAATTGGGTGTGGGTACGACGGAGAACATCGCCGATAAAATCGTTAGCAGCGTAGCCCTGCCAGAACCTCTATCTAAAGTTTGTCGATCCTTTCATCCGTCCTGGGAAGTCGTCTTCTCGGAATATGGCTTTCTGATCTGCACTGGCTCCGGGCCAAATTCCAATTATCGGGACCTATCTGGGTTTGGGGGTCCCAACGACAGTTATTAAGAACAGTTCACCACATGCCTCGCCATCGGCAGTTCTTGCCAACATCCCTAACCAAGACGTAAGAAATGGGTGTGATCGGAACTATTTACAATCTCGGGTTCTGAGGCAGCACGGCCTAAAATAGGTCTTCAAGCCGCCAGAGCAAGCTCATGATAAGTCTAGCATTTTAGCCATGGAGCCCGTCACTCACTGAACACAGGTCGTCGACAAACGCTGCTCTCCTTACGGTCTTGGCCCAGTCATTGCTTTGAGAACATTTGCCAAAAGCAACGGCAGGATCGGCCTTTAATACAGCCCACAAGTCTACTCAACGGTCAGGGGCAATCGGGGGAGCAAATGGAGAAAAAATGGTTCTGCGTTAGCTGTATATCGCAAATTGAATTGGACACCCACGGTCGGTGCAGCACCTGCGGGTCGGATGCGGTGGAGAGGATGGCCGAGGGTGCCATTCGAATAATCCAGCAAGAGCAAATCCCTAGCCGTCCGATGAGTCACAACAGGCCAATATTGTCGACGCGATAGGTTTTCCTCTACTGAACTGGTTGAACCTAAGAGGATTGCAAGGCTTTCTGCCACACGAGTGCTGCTGGGCCAAAGGGAGGCAATATGCTAACAAAGCAGGCGCAACCCGAATCGACAAGCTCATCTCCGGCGCTATGGTCGAACTCTCCGGCCGGACCCCTTAACGCAACCACTTCTTCAAGCTCGAATAGCCCTACTGCGTTCCTTGGTGCAAATCTCACGATTCAGGGCGAGATCACGAGCGAAGAGGATTTGCATATCGACGGCAAAGTTCGGGGACCGATCTCGCTTCAAGGACGAAGGTTAACTATAGGACGCACCGCTGAGTTGAATTCCGATGTCACCGCAGGCGAAGTCATCGTCTACGGTAAGCTGACGGGCAATCTATATGCTCGTGACCGAGTCGAGATCAAGAAGGATGGCTCGGTGAGCGGCGATGTTACAACGGCTCGTGTCAGCATTGAGGATGGTGCTGATTTCAAAGGGCGCATGGAGATTGATCGTCCCAAACCATAAACCGATGCCGATTCCGAAACCGTCGGCGTTCAAGTTACTGTTCAAATAATTTGGAATTACCTCGTCTTGGTCGCGTCTCTTGCTCACAGGGACAGGCTGCATACATGCAAGGATAACTAGCTTTCCACGCTTTGTTCCGCACCCTCAAAGTTCGGCTAGGATGACCTGCTCCCCGAAATTTAGTCCAGCCAAGAGTTAGCTCCTCCGGGTATAAGAACGCGAGAGGAGAAGCGCCATGAAAGGAAGCCGGTTTAGTGAAGAGCAGATCGTGGGGGTGTTGAAAGAAGCGGAGGCCGGAGTTCCCATGAAGGACCTCTGCCGCCGGATTGGTATCAGTACCGCTACGTTTTACCACTGGAAGGCGAAGTACGGTGGCCTGGAAGTGAGCGAGACGCGGCGACTGCGTCAGCTAGAGGAAGAGAACGGACGGCTGAAGAAGATCGTGGCGCAGCAAGCCTTGGACCTGGACGCGCTGAAGGTGGTACTAGCAAAAAAGTGGTAGGCCCGCGGGCAAAGCGAGAAGCGGTGCGCGTCGTGCGGGAACAAGCAGGGCTCAGCGAGCGACGCGCCTGTGGGCTGATCGGAATGCACCGTGGGAGCTGGCGGTATCAGCGAAGGGAACGGAACGAAGGTGCGTTGCGGGCTCGGCTGCGGGAGTTGGCAGGCGAGCGTCCGCGATTCGGCTATCGGCGATTGTACATTTTCCTGCGGCGGGAGAAGGCCGCGGACGGAACGCCGCGGTGGTTGGTCAACCATAAGCGGGTCTATCGACTCTACCGGGAGGAGGGGCTGGCGATGCAGCGTAAGAGGCACAAGCGATTTCGAGCCGAAGCACGAGTGCCATTGGCGCTTCCGACGCGTGCAAATGAAATGTGGACGATGGACTACACGCATGACGAACTGGCCGGCGGGCGGAAATTCCGCACGCTGAACCTGATGGATGGCTACACGCGAGAGGCCCTGCGGATCGAGCCCGACACGTCGCTACCCGGCCTGCGTGTGGTGCGGGTGCTGGAGGGGTTGCGAGAACGACGTGGAGCACCGGCCGCGATCCAGGTCGACAACGGAACGGAGTTCACCAGCCGCGTTGTGGATCAATGGGCGTATCAGAATCAGGTGGCGCTGCACTTCATCGAGCGCGGCAAGCCCACGCAGAACGCGTTCATCGAGAGCTTCAACGGAAAGTTCCGAGATGAATGTTTGAACCAGAACTGGTTCGTAGATCTCCGACACGCTCGGGAAGTGATCGAGGCCTGGCGGGTGGATTACAACACGGTACGCCCGCACAGCTCGCTGAGGTATCTGACGCCGGAAGAGTTCGCCGCGAGTGTCGTCGCGCGACCGGCGTCTCCCCCCACGCCGGTCGTTTCCATCGCCCCGACGTGGGAAGGTTCGGATGTGCAGGACCCCCGGAGTGCTAACTTATGACTGGACCAAAAACGGGGGGCAGGTCAAGGAAGTACCAGGGTATTTGCCCACATTCCGAGAATCCCTGCCAGCTCAACCGGTCGATGCAACACACTTCTAACCTGTTGATCCGATATTGTTTTTCAAAGAGACCTGATCCTTTGGGCTGTACTCAATTAAACCTAAACAGGGCAGTGTTTTCTTTGAATCAGCGCTCGCGAACGAATCTAGCAATTTAAACACCTGCAGATACGACCTCGGGCGAGTGTTGCGTCGACTCATTGAGACCACCCCCTCTTCTCGGAAACTGGCTCTTGGCCCTGAGGAAGCGGTTAGCCCAAATTCCGAAAATCCCGTTCATCAGGACTTTGATTCACTCGCATTCCCCCTGCGACGTTCTTGGGGTATGAGGGCCGATTATTCGGGTTGCCGGTTGCGCAGTAGGATTTGCCGGAGCGGGTTCGGAGCGCAAGGTTTGGCTGAGAACTTTCACCTCTCGCCCAGACGTCTATTGCGCTAGGAATGCGACGTTTAATTTCTTGCTACACGATCCCTGCTACATTTCCATGCTCGATCTTTTCTTCGTTATGGGATATCCAGTACACGGGTCCTAATTCCGTTCCCACTGCAGTTATGATAGCCTGGAAAGTATATCAAGAGTGGCGGCGATTTCAGCCGTCCGGCAACCGAGCCAGCAAAAAGGTCACGGTGCCCACGCCAAAAGTAGCGGATACGGCCTTGAACGGGGCAAAAACCCACCGTTAGTCTGATCCCGTTAAATTTCTTCGGCGCACCTCCTTGATACAAGGAGCCAGCCTTCATGCCTAGCAGTCCCGATTTTACGGTTGAAAGCCATGGATCGATCTTTCTGTTGCAGCCGCAGAACGAACAAGCCGTCGACCGGGTCAAGGCGCATATCGGCCAAGGCAATGGGTTCCAGCCTTACTCCCCCACAATTTTAGCCGAGCACCGCTACATCGGTGACATAGTTGCGGGCATTCGGAATGACGGATGGGTGGTGTCGGCATGAAAACTTCCCAAGTTCTGCGAGTCAAGACTAAAGCGGCAGCCCACATCGTGTTCCGCAACAGTGAGGGCAAGAAATCATTCGAGATCTATTTGCCGGGGTTTCGGTCACCCTTGAAGTTCCACCGAATGCCGAAATTGGGGTTGATGCACACCCGAGCAGTTCCCAGCTAGCACCCGTACGGAGGAAACCATGACAACCGATTGGAACGACATCAGCAACGCACCCTCGGCAGGTAGAAGTGACGAGCCGTCATATAGAACTCTCAGCGGATTCCCGATTTGTGATCGATGTGGCAAGTCAACCCGCAACATGGAGCGGTTGGTTTGTCGGCCATGCGAGTCAGGATCTCGGTTGTTACTGACACTGGCAGATCGCAAACTCTTGCGAGAAATGAAGGTGAAACCGTGACACGAAAGACTGCAATAACCGGAGCATCGCCTGCCAGGGCTGGGTCTTCCGAGGTATCATTGGAAGGGATCTGTCTCTAGTTGGGGCGTAGTGCAGCTTGCTAGCGCGCCTGCCTTGGGCGCACCGAACTCGACTCCAACGGCTCCTTCTTCTACTCTTAACTAGCAACGTTTCCAACAAATCGGGGAATCTGCTTTTCGCTCAAAGCTATCCCGAGCAGTATGAAAACGTTGGATTCGGGCACAGTTGGTGCACAGTGAACGCATTCCACGAGCTAGCGCACCCGACCTGCGCTTGTGACCTCATCGCCGTCCCTTTTCTAGAACACTTCTCAGAGAACGAGGAACGGCTGCAAGAGGGAGATGTTGCGTAAGCTTAAGAGGCAGGAATGCTGAGCTCAAACTTCCGTACCGGAATCAAGGTCGCTCCAGACTGTCAACTTACCGCCTATGAGTCTGGCGTATGAATGTGATGTGAATCACGGACGTGCTGCAAGCAAAGATTTAGGCTCCGCGTGGGCAGAAGTATAGAACTCACTTAAGGAGACTTCTTATGGAAAAGATGCTAGTCGTAGTTTTTGACAATGAGCCAAGTACGTACGAAGGCTCGCGCGCTCTCAAGCAACTCGATGCCGAAGGAAGTATCACCATTCACGCTGAAGCAGTAATCAAGAAGGATGCCAACGGGAAGGTCTCGGTAATGCAAGTCGACGATGATTTCCCTGTTCGAACTGTCGGCGGCACGGCCATTGGCAGCCTGGTCGGACTGCTGGGAGGACCCATTGGCCTTGGCATCGGCGCGGTGGCCGGTGCGTTGGCGGGTAGCATAGGCGACCTGTACGTTGCCGGTGTCAACGCGGATTTCCTCGATGACGTTTCCGCTGTCCTTACGCCCGGGAAGTCCGCCGTGATTACTGATATCAGCGAGGAATGGGTTACACCGGTGGACTCCAGGATGGAGGCTGTGGGCGGCGTTGTGTTTCGCACCCCGAAGTCCACGGTTGAAGATGATCAAAGGGCCAGAGACGTGGCCGAGCTGAAGGAGGAAATTGCCCAGTTGAAGGCCGAGCACGCTGAGGCTCGCGCTGAGCGCAAGGCGAAACTTCAGGCCAGGATTGACGCCCTTAACACCAAGCTTCAGGAGAAGCTCGACCAGGCCAAACAGAGGTCGGAACAGATCAAAGGGGAGACCGAAGCAAAGGTGCAAGCGCTGCAGAAAAGAGCGGCAAAGGCACAGGGTGACGCCAGGCAAGCCTTTGATGCGCGCGTGGCTCAGATACGGGGAGAATACGAAGAGCGTTCGAGACGCCTGAAGGGCCTGGCAGCTGAGCAATTGAGAAAAGCGGCTGCTCAACTTGAGAAGTAGACAGTAGTGGCGCTTCATGACGGCGGGGTCGCGTAGCAAGCGGCCCCCCACCGTTTTCAAACCGCTCGATCTAAGAATTCCTCTTCCAGGTGGCCCGAAAACAATTGCCATTTTCACGAAGATCGCGAATTCACGAGGAAATCGCGAATCATTGCTCATAGATTTTCAAGAGTTTAGGATTGGTCTTTTAGTTGCACTTGGAATTTTGAAGGATCGCAGAAGAAAGGTAGGCGTGACGACGACTCGCGATCACGTCTAGATCACAGAGGCCAAAAGATGATATCTACCCACGGGCCAAAATCGACAGGAAAGACGGGAACCACTTCAGCCTCAATCGCTGTTCTCGACTGGACGTGCGTATTGGACGATACCGTGTTGCGAGAGGTCGCCTGAGGTTGATTGGTCCGCTGCGGAAAAGGCACTGGCCTCATCACATGAACATTCGGAAGAAGAGCTTTCCTTGATCAGCCTTCGAGTGGAACCAAACGAGGGGCCCTATCGCTGAAGAAGTGCAACGGAGGTGAGACGTGTTCCGACACACAGTTCGATTGGGACGGATCTTCGGCATCGTTGTCGACCTCGACTATTCCTGGTTCGTCGTCTTTGGTCTGCTCACCTGGGTTTTGGCGGTCAGCTACTATCCAACCGAATTTAAGAACTGGAGTCGTGGAGAGTATTGGCTGATGGGGGCGGTGACCGCGATCATGCTCTTCGTGAGCGTGTTGCTCCATGAACTGGGACATTCGGTGGTCGCAAGGCGGTTCGGAGTCTCCGTGCCAAGGATAACTCTGTTTATCTTCGGCGGGGTCTCGCAAATGGCGGCGGAACCCACGAACGCGACGGCGGAATTCTGGATTGCGGCTGCCGGACCTGCCGTCAGCTTCGCTCTGGCGGCCATCTATTGGCAACTGCGGCCGATCTTCGCGAGCGTTCCACCACTGCTGGCTCTCACGAAGTACCTTGCAATGCTTAACCTTATATTGGGAGCTTTCAATCTTATTCCCGGTTTTCCCCTGGATGGGGGCCGCGTGTTTCGAGCGATCGTTTGGGGAATCACCCGGAACTTCCAGCGCGCTACTGCCATCGCTGCTCTCACTGGGCGCTTTTTCGGCTTCTTGCTGGTTTTTCTTGGCGTTTGGCAGGTCCTGGCCGGAAACTTTCTCAATGGTTTGTGGACGTCATTCATCGGCTGGTACCTCGAGAGCGCCGCGGCAAGCCAAGTGCAACAGCAAAGGGTGAAGGATTTGCTAGCAGGGCACAAGGTATCGGAGATGATGAGTCGGGATTGCGCGCGAATCTCGGGTGACCTGACGTTGCAGGAACTCGTAGACAAATACATCTTAGGAGGCGGGCATCGCTGCTTTGTTGTGAGCCGTGGAGATGAGACCGTTGGGCTGGTGACCCTCTCGGAAATCAAGAAGGTGCCGCGGTCGTCCTGGTCCACGACGAATGTCGCTCAAATAATGATCCCGTCAGAAAAGCTCACCTCGACGCCGGCGAACGCAGAGGCGTGGACGACTATTGAGAGCATGGGACGAAACGGCGTTAACCAGCTCCCTGTTCTGGAGGGCAACAAAATCATCGGAGTGTTGTCGCGTGACGATTTGGTTCACTATTTGGGAATCGTCCAAAGTCTACATGCGTAAGTGAGGGCGTGTGCCGGATGCAATCAGCAAGTCCGCAGCTCATCGACCAGAAGGAAGTCATGACGCACCCCTGGCATGATCTCGGTCCTGGCGATCGGGTTCCCCGTGAGTTTTATGCGGTAATCGAGATTCCTTTGGGGTCCAACATCAAATACGAACTCGATAAGGGAAGCGGGCTAATCCGAATGGACCGCGTGCTTTATTCCGCTGTTTTTTATCCTGCGAACTACGGGTTCATTCCTCGTACGCTGGCGGAAGACCATGATCCTCTCGATGTCCTGGTGCTCTGCCAGCATCCTGTGGTGCCGTTGACCGTGATGCATGCCCGAGCTATTGGCCTGATGACCATGATCGACTCGGGAGATAAGGACCACAAGATCATTGCGGTTGCCACGGCGGATCCCGAATACAACTCCTATCATGAAGCCAGCGAGTTGCCGCCCCACAGGCTCATTATGGTCCGCAGGTTTTTTCAGGATTACAAGCAATTGGAGGGCAAGGTGGTGGAGGTGGACGATATCCTGTCCGCTGCGGCGGCATATCCCATCATTGCCGATGCCCTCGCTCAGTACGTGAAAAAACATCGAGACACACATGATTCACTCAGGTGATTTGATAGCCAATCCTAAAGTGGCTTCTTTCGGATCGGTGATGTATGTCACATGTTTGATTGATGAAATTCATTATCCTCGGCCTGCGTGTGCTGTCAGCTTACAACGTCAGGTGGAACATGAACAAACCGGATTCTTCGCCAAGAAAACACAGCCCCGAAGATGAAAAGAAGCGCCAGGAGCAAAGTCAGCGTCGGCTTCGCTTCGGCATCAGCTACTTGATCACCAGCCTAATTCTCTTGTGGCTGTTCCAGCTACTTGTTTTGACTCCGAAGAGCGAAATTCCTTACAGCGAATTCAAGAAAAAGCTGGCTGATGCTCAAATCGTAGAAGTAACCGTCGGCGAAAGGGGCATCGTTGGTGAAATGAAAAACCCCAAACCGGACGGGTCTCCTCCGGTCGTCCCATTCAATACCATACCTGCGCCTGCCGGCGACCCCAAGCTAATTGAAGAGTTACAAAACGCAAATGTAACTTACCACTTCGAGCGCCCACCGAGCCCCCTGGGTGGCATTTTGCTGAACCTTTTGCCGCTCGCGCTACTCGGCGGTTTCTGGTACATGGCCTACCAGCGAGCGGGCGGGGCCGCCAGCGGAGGGATGGGCGGCATCTTTGGGGTCGGCAAGAGCAAAGCGATTGAAGTCAGGCCCGAGGACGTTACGGTCACATATAAAGATGTAGGCGGGGCGGATGAAGCCATAGCCGAGCTCCAAGAGATCATCCAGTTCTTGAAGGCACCAGAGCAATTCGCTCAACTCGGTGGACATATCCCCAAGGGTGTGTTGATCGTCGGGCCCCCGGGCACGGGGAAGACATTGCTGGCCAAAGCCACGGCCGGCGAGGCCCGGGTTGCGTTCTTCGAGACCAGTGGCTCCGAATTCGTTGAGATGTTTGTGGGGGTCGGTGCCGCGCGCGTGCGAGACCTCTTCGAGCAGGCGCGCAAAGCAGCTCCTGCGATCGTTTTCATTGACGAGATTGACGCCATTGGTCAGAGCCGGGGAGGTGTAATGCGCTTAGGCAGCAACGACGAGCGTGAGCAGACCCTCAACCAATTGCTGGCCGAGATTGATGGGTTCAAAACCGACGCCAGCGCCCCAGTGATCATCATGGCTGCCACCAACCGTCCGGAGGTGCTCGACCCGGCACTCCTGCGCGCAGGCCGCTTTGACCGCCAGATCGCCATTGGCAATCCGGATCTCGTTGGCCGAGTGCAAATCCTTCGGATTCATAGCAAGAACGTAAAGCTGGCGGCAGACTTTGATCTGGATCGGGCCGCCCGGATGACAGCTGGCTTCAGCGGCGCTGATCTGGCAAATGCCATGAACGAGGCGGCACTTCTTGCTGCCCGGCACAAGGCCACGGCAGTCACGTTGGACGATTTCGAGGCTGCTATCGAACGCGTGATTGCAGGTTCGGAGAAAAAGAGTCGCGTCATGAACGAGCAGGAACGAACGACGGTCGCGTATCACGAGTCTGGCCATGCGCTGGTAGCCGAATTGGTGCCGCATGGCGAACCGGTCAGCAAGATCAGTATCGTTCCGCACAGCCGTGGCGCCTTGGGTTACACCCTGCAAATGCCAACCGAAGACCGCTATCTACTCACGATTGACGAATTGAAGGACAGACTCGCCGTCATGTTGGGCGGACGTGCCGCCGAAATTGTGGAGTTCGCGACTATCAGCACCGGAGCCAGTGACGACATTATGCGGGCGACTGAGCTGGCCCGCCGTATGGTCACAGAATTTGGCATGAGCGATACGCTCGGCTCGGTGCGCTACGCAGGTCAACAGCTTCAATACCTGGGGGGATCGGTCGAGGACAACAGCCAGATCAGTCCAGAGACCCGTCAAGTGATTGATGGAGAAGTCCAGCGTCTCGTGACTGAACAATACAAGCGTGCCCAGGAACTGTTGAAAACGCATCACCCGGCCCTGAAGACGTTGGCCCAGCAACTGCTAAAGCAAGAGACGGTGACCGGTAGCGTCGTAAAAGAGGCACTCGTGAATAGCCCCAGCCCAGGATCCCCTGCCGATGGCGCCCACGTTGAAGTGAGTCATGCCAAGGGATGAGAGGCTAAGCGTGCGGGCTGCTCTTTGGCGTAGACCTCCCAATAACGGGAGTATTGAGATGCACAAAATTGTCCTGCTCCGCCACGGAGAAAGCGTCTGGAACAAGGAGCACCAGCCCCGGAGACAGCGCGCCAGCGTGTCGTTGAGGCATTCGGTGAGGGGGAGTTGTTGAGCGTGGATCCTTTCCAGGATAACGTAGGTCTGCCTCATCTACCGCCGCCGTGCGAATATTGTAGCTCCGGCGCGTTTCACCTGTTGTTCCCCGTACTTTGCTGCCGTTTCAGCTTTGTTGAGGCTTTGGCCCGACTTACGGCTTGCCGAAGATCTGGCGGGAATGGAGGAACATGGGAATTCATGGGGCTGGTTCTTGGATCTCGGAATTCTTCTAATGCTTCTGGGAGCCATCTGCATCATAGGAGATGTCACCGCTACATTTGCCACCGTCCTAAGTTTTTGGATGGTTGCTGTTCATTAGTGGAATCATCGCTTTGGTTCACGCCTTTCGCACGAGGAACTGGAGCGGATTCTTTCTTCACCTCCTCAGCGCGCTGTTCAGAGGATTCACCGGAAATTTGCTGATCCGTTATCCGCTCGCGGGAGCTGCAAGCCTCACTTTGATTCTTGCGAGCTTTTTCGTTGTGAGCGGGATGTTTCGAGGAATCGTTGCGGGAATGATGAAGTTTCCGCACTGGAGTTGGGCGGTCTTTTCAGGAATCGTTTCCGTTGCACTGGGAGTCATGCTGCTGGCGCGAATGCCACTTTCGAGCATCTGGTTCATCGGTTTCGCTATTGGTGTTGATTTGATTCTTGACGGTGCATCACTAGTCGGCTTTGGGACGGCAATTCACCAGATTTTCCCGAAGCAGTTCGGATTGAGATGCCGACTAGCCATTTGGAACGGATAGCGCGTTTTTCGGCCAAGTGCATCAATCACGATCTACAAGATGCGCTCTTTGGTCAAACCGTGCTGCTCTTCGCATGTTGTGCAACCTAGGCAGGCACGAATTGCCGGACTACCCGCGAATGAAAAGCTTTTCTTCTCCGGGTCTCGATAGTAACCTACTCGGGCTCATTGATCGCCGTGGACCGAACCACCGAAGCATCACAGCATAGACGAACAATTTAACGCTAGTGGTCAGCTATGTCAGGAGAAACCAGCGCGAGGCTAGTACCCACCGATACCAGGTATCGAGCCCTGCTCGATGTGTCCAGCGCGATCGTGCAGCAACCCACGGTCCAAGCTATGCTGCACAGTGTACGTGGCGTTCTGTCGAAGATCTCTGGTGTTTACTCGGCCGGACTGTACCTGCTGACGGACGACGGCAAGGCCTTGAAAGTGATTGGATTGGATCGCGCCTCCGAGGGGACGCCCATCCCGATAGGGACCGAGGTTGCCTGTACGGGCGTGGGCGCCCAGGTATTGCAGACACGCAAACCTGTATATCTTCCCGACGCGGCGGAGGAGATGCTGAAGTTCCCGCAGCTTGCACCCTTCGCATCCGGAGTTCGTGGGTGTCACTGTTATCTTTTCCCGCTTGCGACTTCGCGGAAACAGTACGGTTTCATAGCCTTCACCGGTGAGCAGGGCCGGGAGTTCGGCGTGGAAGATGTGGAATTGATGGGAGCACTTGCGGGGCATGTCGCTGTGGCCCTTGAGTCGGCGCTGGCGACAGCTCGGGCGGAGAGTTACCAGCGCGAGCTTGCCAGCGAGCGCGACCGCCTTCGGCTGCTGCTGGAAATCAACAATCACGTAGTCACGAAGCTGGAAATTGACGACCTGTTTCGCTCGGCCTCGGCCTCGATTCGTTCCTATTTTGGCGGTGATTTCACGGGGTTCTGGGTGCTCGAAAAGGGCTCGCATCAGCTTCATAGTGCGGTGCTCGATTTCCCAGGCGGCAAGGGCGTGTTGGCCGATGTCGGCTCGACCGATCTGACTGAAGCTGAGTATGAGAAGCTGCGGACGCGCCAGTCCGAAATCTGGTCACCCAACCGTATGGAGAAACTTCCGGCGAGTATTGCCGAAACGTTTAGAGCCGAGTCCATAACATCGGTTGCCGTTGCCCCGCTCGCTACGAGTAGCGGTCCCTTGGGCATCCTGGCGATAGGCAGCCGTAAAGCTAATGCGTTCGGGCAGGAAGACCTGGATCTGCTTTCGCAGATTAGCACCCAGATCTCGCTGGCATTGGATAATGCCCTCGCGTATGGTCGCTTGAACGCATCCGCAGCTCGGCTTGAAGACGAACGCGTATACCTTGAATCGGAAATCAAGTCCGAATACAACTTCGGGGACATCGTCGGCAAGAGCGCCGCTCTCCGCAACGTGCTGGACCAGGTTGCGATTGTCGCCCCGACCGGCTCAACTGTGCTCCTGCATGGTGAGACCGGCACCGGTAAGGAATTGTTCGCCCGGGCGATTCATAATCGCAGCCCGCGTCGTGAACGCACATTCGTTCGACTGAATTGTGCAGCCATACCTTCCGGGCTGGTGGAAAGCGAATTGTTTGGGCATGAAAAGGGGGCTTTCACCGGCGCGCTGATGCAGAAACGAGGCCGCTTCGAGTTAGCGGATCGCGGTACTCTCTTCCTGGATGAGATCGGGGATATCAGTCTCGACCTGCAACCGAAGCTCTTGCATGCGCTACAGGAACAGGAATTTGAACGCCTGGGGAGCACGAAATCCATTCGTGTCGACGTCCGACTGATTGCCGCAACGCACCGCGACCTGCAAAGCATGATTCGCAACAACGAGTTCCGCGAAGACCTTTTTTACAGACTGAATGTATTTCCAATCGAGATCCCTCCACTTCGCGAAAGGCGGGAAGATATTCCGCTTCTGGTTCACTATTTTGTTTTGCGCCTCTCCCGCCAAATGCAAAAGCGCATTCGGTCCGTTCCGAAACAGGCGATGGAGGCGCTGGTAAACGCCGATTGGCCGGGGAATATTCGCGAGCTTAAAAACTTTATCGAGCGCTGCGTCATTCTCACGCAAGAGGACGAGTTGAATGTCCCGCGCACCGAGCTGAAGAGAGTGTCGAGCCGGGCAGTGGCCTCAGCAGGCTCGACATTCGAAGAAGCCGAGCGGCAGGCAATTATCGGTGCTTTGAAGGCCGCGTCCGGAAGAATATACGGCAAAGGCGGAGCGGCAGAGCGCCTCGGCCTCAAACGAACAACACTGCAGAACAAGATGCATAAGCTAAACATCAGTCGCGCTGAATATTCCAACTGACCATCTGGTTGTAGGCGACTGCCGTTGCCCTCTTTCACATTAGGCTGTCAATCGCGCCTCCTTGGTTTTTAAGCAAAGGCGGGCCGTGCCCACATCGGGGCATTGCCCGTCATTGGGCACACCTGGTCCTGAGCGCATCCCCAAGACCTATTCAATCTCAATACGTTACACGAATCGGTGGCTGGCAAACGACCTGCAATGTAGCTAACCGGCAGAGAAAACGTAAGGAAGAGGTGTGGTGAAGCACGTCGGCAGCGCCTTTTTTGCTTCGGAACGTCATCACGCCTCTGCAGGGAGTTCATTATTGCTGGCCATTGTTCTACACTCCGGCGGCACAGCCGGTCCTTCTCGGCTGCTCACATACGGTAAGGAGGCGAATGCTGCGCGTCGGAATATTCGATTCAGCTGACACTTTGAGCCTGAGGCTCGAAGGCCGATTCACCGGCGAAGATGCCGAGCAAACTCGGACGCTTGCCACGCGCTCCCGCAACGGCACCAGGTTGATCGTAGATCTGACCGAAGTTGAGTTCATCGACGCTGTGGGCGAAGATGTGTTGTCGTTTTTTGGCCGGTTCGGAGCGGAGTTCGTTGCCCCGACATCTTACACAATCGACCTCTGTGAGCGCCTGCAGCTTCCTCTCGCTCGGACCGCCGACCCGCACGCGAACACGTAGGTACTCCCTCAATTGGCGGTTCAATCTCGTCCCGATGGACTTGAACTCAATGCAAGGAACTCTGAACGGGCTCTCAAGCATATCCTTGCCGGCAATGACGGGCGACCTCCACGAAGCTGCGTCACGTTGCTCACATCAGCGCTGCTGTTCTCCTGATGGAGATAGCAGACCTTGCAAGTGTTCCTGGGGCGGCATTGCCCGCATACGGGCAACACGGCCGCGGCACGATCCGTTCTGCCCCTTTAAATCCAACAACTTGCAAACGGGACCAGTTGGCACGCCCCCTGCATTACTCTCAACCGGGAACCATGAGTCCGCGGGGGGAGTTGTGCGCTGTCCTTGGTGCAACCAGCCAACCGAGATTTACCAGACGCGAACGTATCCCACAGTCGTGTGGCGGAGGCGTCGCTGCAAAGTGTGTAAGCGCACCTTCCGCACGACCGAATCGGCCATAACCGTCCCGCCGGCTACTAATAGCCTGAAACCGCCTCCCGAGCGCTGATTTGCAAGGGGGTGTGATCTGGGTCACTTTCATAGACGCGATTCCGCGAGCAGAATCGCCCCGTGTTTCCGATGAGTACGTTTTCTTGAGTTGGTAACCCAAATCCAAAAAGAACAAAAGGGAGTAGCACCGTGGCTCAACAGACTGCGGAGATGAAGGCATTTGAAGGAGAAGGTCAGCGCGCAATTGCAGGAAGCCAACGCAAAGATCGACGAGATCGAAGCTCATGTCAAAGAAAAGTTGGCCTAGGCGGAGATCGATGCGATCAAGTTTTTCAAGACTGCAAGACAGGAATAAAAAAAGCGGCAGGATCTCAGGGCATCCAGCGAAACAAGAGCGGCGCAACTCAAGGCCGAAATCGAGGCGGACGTGGCCAAGCTCAAGACCTCATTGGAACAATTCAGCACAAAGGTGAAGAGCCAAGTTGCCACCATGAAGTAAGAGGGGGGCAAGGTCACCGGTTAACAGAGGATCCAGGCCTCAGTTGCTCTCAAACAAAAGTGTCGGATCAGCGGAACCGCTCGGGAAATCTGATGGTGAAAAGAGAAATGTCATGAACAAAGAAATTGTCCGCTCGGGGTTAAATCTTTCCCTGGGGGGATCACCCCAAATTGACCGGCATTGCGGAGTGGCATCGCCGGTTGAAAGTTATTTCTTCAGGAGGTCGCTATGAACTTGACCGGTGTTTCGGACAAGGAACTGTATTTCGCTGACGAAATCCGCCCTGAGACAGACTTTCCGAGAATCGTGGGGAAGAGTCCGGCCCTCCGGCAAGTGCTGCAACTTGTTGAAATGGTAGCCCCAAGCGATTCCACCGTGCTCCTCTTGGGAGAGACAGGCACTGGTAAGGAGCTCATCGCACGCGCCATTCACATCCGAAGCCACCGGAAGAGCGGGACATTTGTAGAGCTTAATTGTGCTGCCATTCCCACCGGCCTGCTCGAAACTGAACTTTTCGGCCACGAGCGCGGTGCCTTCACTGGCGCCATTACTCAGAGGATAGGCCGGCTCGAGCTAGCAGATCAAGGCTCGCTATTTCTCGATGAAATTGGCGATATCCCACTGGAGCTACAACCGAAACTCCTCCACGTCTTGCAGGAGCGGGAATTCGAGCGGTTGGGCAGTACGCGGGAGAGGAAAGTTGACGTTCGGTTTGTGGCCGCGACCCATCGCGATTTGGAAGAGATGATCCGGGAGAAACAGTTCCGCAGCGACCTTTACTATCGACTTAACGTCTTTCCGATTTCCATTCCTTCTTTGCGCGAACGCCCGGAAGACATTCCGCTGCTCGTGCGGCACTTCGTCCAGCAGTTTGCCCAGCGCATGAATAAGACCATTGATGCGATTTCTTCCGAGACGATGCAGGCACTAACTCGATATTCATGGCCCGGAAACATCCGTGAGCTGCAGAATGTTATCGAACGATCTGTAGTTGTTCATGAAAAGGGGAAACTCTCGGTCAAGAAGAGTTGGCTCTCTCGCGAATACTTCTTTCACACCGAACCAGTAACACAACCGGCCTTCAGGAGGTCTGCGCTGCAGGATCGAGAAATAATTGACGTTGCTTTGGCTGAAACGAAGGGCCGGATTTCGGGACCGTCGGGTGCGGCAGCCAAGCTCGGAATTCCGCCATCGACTTTGGAATCGAAGATCAGGTCCATGCATATCAACAAGTATAGCTTCAAGGCCTCGGCGTGAAGTCGCTCTCTTCAAGAAGTCGAGGCGGTCTTTCACGAACTTCGCGAATTCGCGAAAAGACCGCGGGTTTGTGAGGTTCCCCCTGAAGCATTCTAAAAAGCTTACTAATTGGCCCTTACATTGCGTGTATAAGGCTGAAGAGCTCAGGAAAGGAGGCCCAAATGGAGAGGGGCGAAGTCATCATAGACAGAATGCTGGTAGTGGTCTTTGACACTGAAAGCAAAGCATACGAAGGGAGGAGGGCTCTTCTTCGATTGGAGAACGAGGGCAGCGTTGGAGTCTACGCCTCTGCGGTCGTCGCCAAGAATGCAGATGGCACCGTAACGGTGAGGCAAACCGATGACACGGGACCGGTCGGGCCCCTGGTCGGAACATTTCTAGGAAGTATCATCGGTCTTCTGGCCGGCCCGGCCGGCGTCGCCATTGGCGCAGTTGTTGGATTAGCTGGCGGCAGCGCAGCGGAGCTCAACAATGCCAGGATTGGTGTTGAATTTATTGATGACGTATCAAAGGAACTACGACCAAACAAGTTCGCAATTGTCGCGGAGATTCGAGAAGGCTGGACGACTCCGGTCGACACTTGCATGGAAGCGATCGGTGGGACTGTATTCCGGCGGGCATTGTCAGACGTGGCGGACACGGTCGATGAGGAGGAAATCGCGGCCATGAAAGCCGACATCGCGCAAATGAAGGAAGAGCACAGAAAGGCTCGTGCCGACCGGAAAGCAAAGCTTCAAGAAAAAATCAGCCAGCTCGACTCCAAAATACAAGCCCGGCTGGAGAAAGCCAAAGAGCGACGCCATGCTGCGGAGCAACGGGCAAAGGCCAAGGTTGAGATCCTTAAGACCAAGGCGGCCGCTCTTAGAGCCAAGGTGGCGCAGGCCGGCGATGTAATCCCAGACTAAGACAAACTCCTGCTGTAGCCTATCTGAACAAGTCCCTGGTCGGGGCGGCTCTGCTTGTCATTGGCTATCCGTTGACGCTGGGGACGTCAGGGCGATGTTGATTGGTTCGATGGCGATTGCAGTAACGATCAGGTAGTTCATTGTGGGCCGGTAACGTTCAGCAAGTGATGTGGCGGTCGGGCGCGCTCAGAACTGCGGCGAACACATTAGAGTCCTCGATCTTCGAAAGTGCGGTCTCCCAGGCACGGGCTAAGATCGAAGTCGCTGTTGCTTGGTACGAAGAATTGAATGAGGAATGAGCGTACTTCTCCTGCGCGACCGGCTCCGCTGCCTGCCTCGACACCCTTCAAATGGCGACCGCGATGAACCTCGCTAACCCGCTCAGCGACCTCGGGAAAATATTTCTGGTCATCGGAATCGCTGTTGCAGCAGTCGGCGCGCTACTGCTTTTCGGAGTGAAGCTGCCATTTCGGCTCGGACGGTTGCCGGGCGACATCGCCTACCAGGGGCGTCACGCCAGCTTCTATTTCCCCATCACTACCTGCATTGTCCTGAGCTTGGCCCTCACGCTACTGATGTGGATCATCAATTTCTTCCGGCGCTGACGAACTGGAAGCCTGAAGGTGACTTCCCACACGTGCCGGCGGAGATAAGATCGAAGCGAAGCTCGGCTCGTGTAAGGATGGACTTTTCATTCCCGGTACCCATACCGCGTAGCTGAAGAAATGTGCGATTTGCTCAGCCCCTTCGCCTGAAGTCGCTCTCCTCAAGAATCAATACGGATTTTTTTACGAACTTCGCGAATTCGCGGAGAGACCGCAACTCTGTGATGCGCAAGTCCAAGCGCTTTGAAGGGTTTACGCGTGGCGCTTGGATTGCTTTGATGAAGCCGAAGGACGAAATCAAAAAGGAGCAAAACCATCATGGACAGAATGTTGGTAGTTGTCTTTAACACGGAAGCCAAAGCATACGAAGGAAAGAGGGCGCTTCTTACAATGGAAAACGAGGGCAGCATCTCCGTCTACGCCTCCGCCCTCATCGCGAAGAATGCAGATGGCACCGCAACCGTAAGGACGACTGATGAGGAAGTGCCCCTTGGGACTATCGTTGGAACTCCACTCGGAAGCCTCATCGGTCTTCTCGGCGGGCCAACCGGACTTGCGATCGGCACTGCCGTAGGTCTGGTAGCCGGCGTCACGGCGTGACCTGATGGAGTTTTTGTACCAGGCGAGTGAGAGAGTTTATAGCACAACCTCCGACTGAACAGGGTTTGCGAATGGCGGATCGCAGGGAGCCGAAGGCGACCGGAGAGCCGCCATTCGCGGCGCGAACGCCACCGGCGCCGGCGGCCTATAGCCCAGCGCCGAGTGCGGTCTCCTCGTGTTGTACTCCACTCGCCACTGCCCGATCACCACTTGCGCTTCTTTCAGCGAGTAGAAAATCTCCCCATTCAGGCACTCATCTCGCAGCTTCCCGTTAAAACTTTCGCAGTAGCCGTTCTCCCATGGACTTCCGGGTTCGATGTACAGCGTCCCGGTTCCTACCTGGCCCAGCCACTTCCGTAGTTCCTTGGCCACAAACTCTGGTCCGTTATCCGAACGAATGTGTTCCGGAATTCCTCGCCACAGCATCACTTCCGCCAGCGTCTCGATCACCTCGTTACTTCCCAGCCTTCTGGCCACTCGGATCGCCAGGCATTCCCGCGTGTATTCGTCGAGCAGCACTAGCATCCGCAGCGTTCTTCCATCGTGCGTCATCGCACTCACGAAATCGTAGCTCCACACATGATTGGCATGTTCCGGTCGCAGCCGCACACACGATCCGTCGTTCAACCACAACCGTCCTCGCGGCCGCTGTTTCTGCGGCACTTTCAGTCCTTCCCGCCGCCAGATACGCTGCACGCGATCCGTCCCCACTTGCCAGCCCGCTTCCCGCAACTTTACCGTGATCCTCCGATAACCGTAGCGTCCATACTCACTGGCGAGTTCGATGATGTCCTGCGTCAGCTCCTCCTCGTCTACTCGACAGATCCCTTCGTAGCGTTGCGTCCCTCTCCACTGCCCCAGCAGCCGACAGGCATGCCGTTCCGACACTCGATAGGTCTCACGAGCATGCCTGACCGCGCTACGTCGCCGCTCAGGGCCTAGAAGTTTCCCTCTGCGACATCCTTGAGAATTTGCTTCTCCAAAGACAGCTCTGCTACCAGCCGTTTCAGCTTTGTGTTCTCCCGCTCCAGGTCTTTGAGTCGCTTGGCTTGATCCAGCTTCAGACCACCGTATTCCTTCCGCCAGCGGTAGTAGGTCTGTTGGGTGATGGCCGCTTCCTTGCAGGCTTGCGGGGTTGTCTTTCCGTTCGCGATTTCCACTTCGATCTGCCGCAGCAAATTCACGATCTGCTCCGGCTTAAATCTCTTCATCGGCATGACCGGTCTTCCCTCCAGGTGAATTCTCTCTCATTTCACCTGGTACAAAAGACCCCGGTCAGGTCATGTGGCGACTTGTACAGGATTACGTGAACTCGCCTCGCATCATGGGCAAGAACCTGGAACTGCAGCCCCTGACGGTCATGTTCGCGCTTATGGTAGGTGGCGAAGTAGGAGGCATTGCGGGCGTGTACCTCTCGGTGCCAGCAGTCGCTGTGCTGCGAATCATGTGGTTGGAATGTTTCTCGAGTCGGAACTCCTCGACCACCCTATCTGATGGGCCAACGATGCAAGTCGCGACGCCGCAGTCAAGGAGCTAAGGTGCTAACCATAACGCTCATCGGTCCTGACAAAGTGGAATCGATTGTGAAAATAGGCGAGGACACAACTGCACGCGACGTTGCTACTTCGAAGTACCACTTGTTTTGGCGGACTGTGAAAAGAAACGGCGTCAGAGTCGTTCCGTTTACCACGAGAGTTATGGACGGTGACGTAGTGACCGTAGAAAGCGAATAATTGACAGACTGAGGGACTTTCTGGGCACCGAGTGAGCGCACTTTTTGAACCTCCCCCAAAATAAAAATGTCTATGGATTTCTTTCCGCCTCCGGCCACGGGTTTTGCACCAACTAAGATCATACCGAGCAAATCTAGCACCTTTCTTTTTGCGAGTTTCGCGAATTCGCGAAAAGATCGTGAGGTCATCTTTCGCATGCTGACGTGTTTTCATGAGTTTAGGATTGGGCTTCGTATTGCACAACTAACCGGGAAGGATCGTGGATGAAAGTCACTCGCGTGACGAAAATTCACGATCCCATGAACTGGAACAACATTGAAAGGAGAACAATCGTGCCAGAACTGATTGTGGTTGGTTTCAAGAAGGATATGTACCGCGCGTCAGAGGTACTCAACGAATTGTTGCGGCTAAACTATGATTGGGTGGTTGATTTGCATGACGCCGTCGCCGTCTATCGGGACTACGAAGGCAAACTGCGAGTCGATCAAAGCTATCAGATGACCACAGGTGAAGGCGCGGGTTGGGGCGCCTTGTGGGGCTTGATGATCGGGTCTATTCTCGCGATTCCCTTCACTGCAGGGGCTAGCGCAGCTGCGGCTGGTGCGGCTGTTGCCACGGGGGCGATCAGCGGGACCGCCATCGGTGCGGGGCTCGGTGCCGTCGACGCATCGTCGTGGAAAGACTCGTTTGGCATTCCCGACGATTTCGTCCAACGGGTTGGAGCCATGGTCCGACCGGGTGACTCCGCGATCTTTGCGATCCTTCGCGTGGGCAATCCCGACGTTATGGCCGATCAGTTCCGCGGCTACGGAGGAACGATTCTCCACACGACGTTGAGCAAAGACCAACAGGCGAAAGTGGAGAAAGTCCTCAGCGCAACTGCGCGGTGAGTGCATTTTCTCAGTTAGTACTGAGCATTGAGGTCCGAAGCCAAGAATGAAAGCAGAAAGGAGCAAGACCGTGGGTGAACAAACTGCGGAGATCAAAGCATTTGAAGAGAAAGTCAGCGCGCAATTGCAGGAAGCCAAGTCAAAGATTGACGGGATCGAAGCTCAAGCCAAAGGAAAGTTGGCGCAGGCGGAGATCGATGCGATCAACAGTCTCAAGGCTAAGAGGCAGGAGATCGACAAGAAGCGTCAAGATCTGAAGACCTCCGGCGAAGCAAAGGCGGCGCAAATCAAGGCTGAGATCGAGGCCGACTTGGCCAAATTCAAAGCCTCGTTAGATCAATTCGGCACGAAGGTCAAGAGCCAGGTTGCCACGAGGTAAGCGAACATCCGGGGCAACGGGAGGGGGAGAAGCGAGCTCCACGCTTCATGACTCACAAGAACATTTGTTTCGGGTTAGCAGCCGCCCGCGGAATGATCATATCCACCGACATGGAGGCAGGAAACATCCTGTGGTGGGATGGGCACTTCCGGGCGGCTGCGTCTAAGCGCAATCAGTCTGAGTATCTTCCAAAATTAGGTTATGTTTCGCCCTTGGACTGAACTCCTGGAGCGGCATTGAGCAGGGAAAAAATCGGTTGGAATATTCTGCTTGTCTTAACCGCATTGTTGGCCGCCGTTCTGGCGGCACGGCCGGCAAGTGCTTTGCGCGCTGAGATTGACGCGCTCCCGACGGATATACAGACACTCTACGATGCAGGGCAGTATCGCCAGGCTGCAGAGGCGCTGCAAGCCGAAGTCGAAGGAAATCCGAAGGACGCCGAACTTTATTTTTGGCTCGGCCGCAGCCTCTTTGAGCTTCGGGATTTCTCACGCTCGATTTCAAGCTTCGAGCGCGCCGTCGCCTTAGACGCCGGCCGCTCCGAGTACCACGATTGGCTTGGCAGGGCGTGTGGCCGCAAAGCCGATAAGAGCAGCCGCTCCAACATGGGTTTGGCTCATTCCATGGCGCGCCGGACCCACCACGAATTCGAGATTGCAGTCCAGTTGGACGCCACCAATATCAATGCCCAGCGAGACCTAATTGAGTTCATGGCGAATGCTCCTGGCGACCTCGGAGGCGGCGAAGAACATGCACTGGACCAAATTCGCACTCTGTCAGCCGTGGACCCGGTTGAAGGGGCGCTGGCCCTGGCTGATCTATACGCCGTGCGGAAAAAGTTTGGGCAAGCTGGCGAAGAGTACCAGAAAATCCTTGGGTCCGTGTCAAACCGCATCGACGCTTATCTCGAAGCTGCGGATTACTATCGCGATCGAGGCGACGCCGAGCATATGCAACAAGCCGTCGAGGCCGCCGCGAAAGTTGACGCTTCAGACCGCCGGCTTAGCTATTACCACGGTGTCGCGCTGGTGTTAGAAGAGAAAGATCCGGCGGTTGCCGAGAAGGACCTTCGCAATTATATCGATACCGTGCCCGACAATTCCGAAGTCCCCGCGCACTCCTCTGCCTACGAGTGGCTTGGAAAGCTTTATGAAAACGAGGAAAAGCCGGACATGGCGGCCGAGCAGTTTAAAGCTGGCCTGGCGCTCGACCCTCAGAACAAGACCCTGCAGGAAGCGTTAAAGAATCTGCAGAAGAGATAGTTACTGCCCTCCAAATGACGGCCGGCGTTGCTGGGCGTGAGGCTGGCTTCCGGGACGATGCCTAACCAAACGGAGAAACACGATGGGCACCCCGCTTCCTAATAAATTTATTAGCCACGTTCCATTCCCGGTTGAGGCCGGATCTCCCCATCCGTTGGGGGCCACACCTTCGGCTTCCGGAGTGAACTTCTCACTCTTTTCTTCAAATGCTACAGGCGTCGAGCTACTCCTATTCTCAGCCCACGATTCGCTCGAGCCATTCCAAACGATTCAGTTCGAACCACAGGTAAATAAGACTTTCCACTTCTGGCACACCTTTGTACGAGGCCTCACAGCGGGCGTGCACTATGCATACCGTGTCAATGGCCCGTCTGACTCCTCCGGGCACCGATTTAACAGAAACAAGGTCCTAATCGACCCCTACGCCCGCGGCAATAGTCATTATCTTTGGGATCGCCGCAGCAGCTGCACGCCGGAGGATAACGTGAGGACGTCCATGCGCTCCGTTGTCATCGCCACCTCCGGCTATGATTGGGAAGGCGACAAGCCCCTTAACCGTCCGATGGAGGACTGCATAATTTACGAGGCGCATGTCCGCGGCTTCACGGAATCTCCTACATCGGGCGTCCGGCACCCCGGGACTTTCGCCGGCTTGGTCGAAAAGATTCCTTACCTCAAGGATCTCGGCGTTACTGCCGTAGAGTTGCTTCCTATCTTTGATTTCGATGAGACTGCGGTGCTCCGAGTCGTCGATGGGAAGCCAGTGCACAATTATTGGGGATACAGTACCATTGGTTTCTTCGCGCCCCAGTCCTCATATTGCGTCGATCCCGAATCCGGCGGCCACTTGCGCGAGTTCCGGGATTTGGTCAAGGCGATGCACAAGGCGGGCATTGAAGTGATCCTCGATGTGGTCTTCAACCACACCGACGAGGGCAACCACCACGGACCGACGTATTCCTTCAAAGGACTCGATAATCGCTCTTATTATTTGCTGGTCCCTTGGGCATTGCAATACTACATGGATTTTTCCGGGTGCGGGAACACCTTCAATTGCAACCACCCCATTGGACAAAAGCTGATCATCGAGTGCCTGTTGTATTGGGTTCGGGAAACCCACGTGGATGGTTTCCGCTTCGATGAGGGGTCCATCCTTTCGCGTGGCGAAGATGGAATGCCCGCCGTTCACCCCCCGCTCGTTTGGATGATTGAGTTGGACGATGACCTAGCTGATACGAAGCTGATTGCGGAAGCATGGGATGCCGCGGGGTTGTACCAGATCGGGCATTTCCCTGGCGACCGATGGTCCGAATGGAACGGCCGCTATCGTGATGACGTCCGTCGCTTTGTCAGAGGCGATCCCGCGCTAGTGGGCGCAATTGCATCGCGCTTGGCAGGAAGCGCGGATATTTATCAAGAACGGGGCGGGTCACCGTTGAATAGCGTTAATTTCGTAACCTGTCACGACGGTTTTACCCTCAACGACTTGGTCTCCTTCAACCAGAAGCACAACGAAGCAAACGGCCACAATAACTGTGACGGCGCTGACAATAACCTCAGCTGGAATTGTGGCGTGGAGGGTGATTCCAACAATCCCAACATCGAGTCGCTCCGCGACCTCCAGATTCGCAACTTCGCGGCAATCCTGCTGCTCTCGCGTGGTGTTCCGATGTTTGCGGCTGGCGATGAGACACGACGCTCACAGAAAGGGAACAACAACGCATATTGCCAGGACAACGAGATCACCTGGTTCGATTGGAATTTTGTGAACAAGTACGCCGACCTGCTTCGCTTCTTCAAATACATGATTCGCTTCCGCAAGATGCATGCTGCAGTCCGACAAAGTCATTTCTTTGACGGCTCAATGAACGAGCGCGGCCTAAAGGACGTATCGTGGCACGGAACTAAACTCAACCGTCCCGGTTGGGACGACACCGGCGCCCGCGCTCTGGCGATGACACTGGCAGGCTTCGACGGAGACGCCGACTTGCACGTAATGCTCAACATGTTCTGGGAGGCCCTCGATTTTGAACTGCCTATTGTATCAGGCAGACATTGGTGCCTTGCCGTGGACACCTCTCAGCCTTCGCCTCATGACATCGTCGACCAAGATGCTGAGACGGACGTGCTCGGAAACACGCATCGGGTTAAGGCGCGAAGCGTGGTAGTCCTCGTGAACCGCTCCTGAGAGGAGCTTTTGCCGCCAGTAGCGACGAGCATGAATGCTGGTTCGAACCCCCTGGTTAATCAACCTCGTTTCCCCTGATTGCCGCAGCTCCCATTTTTACGAAGTTCGCGAAATCACGAAGCAGCTGCGATGTTATGGCCCATACGCTCAAATGTTTTCAATGGGTTAGCTCTGGCCTTCGCATTGCTCTACGACAAGGTGTGGTTTCAGAACAATTGCATTCAACCAAGTATGACAGGCGAGGAGAACAGCATGAGCACCGATGTGAAATTAGCCAAGCAGGCGATTCACGACAAGCTTGAATCCCAGGTCAATACCGCTGAGGCGAAGCTGAACACGCTGAAAGCGCGCGCTCAGACGGCGAAGGCGAACGTCGAGCTCAAAGCAATCGCAGAGCTCCTGACCAAGAAGCAGACGATCATGCACAAGCTGCAGGAGTTGAAGAAGTCGGGTGGAGATCGGTTCGAGCAGGCGAGAGCCGATATCGAGGCACGAATCACAGATCTTGAGAAGTCGGTGAAAGGGATCGAATCCAAGGTGCATTCAAACTGAGGTGCAAAGGTGCGGGTGAAGTTAATCGTCGAGTCGAAGAATCCGCTCCCTTTGCTTCGTACACGGAGAGGGCCAGGAGGGTTGTCGTGAATCCTAAGAATCAGAGAAGGGTCCTCGCACTTGCTGTAGCGATAGTTGCGATTGCAGCGTTCACCTTAGTAACGCCGTCGGAGAGTTCAGGCGACGACCGTGGGGCGAAAGTCAAGGAAGCGGCTGCGCAATCCGCCAAAGCTGGGAAAGTGTTCGACGCAATCATGCAGATCCCCGACAAATCCATTCCACGGGATCTATTAGCGCATGCGAAGGCAATCGCCGTCTTCCCACAGGTCATCAAGGCGTCATTTGTTATTGGCGGCGAAGGCGGGCGGGGCGTCGTGAGCCGCCGCACGAGCACTGGCTGGAGCGATCCCGTGTTCTTTCGTGCTGGCGGCGGCAGCGTGGGATGGCAGATCGGCGTATCGGCGACCGATTTCGTTCTTGTATTCATGAACGACGAAGCCATGAGCGGATTGATGAAGGACAAGTTTGAGCTTGGGGCGGACGCGGGTGTCGCCGGCGGACCCGTCGGGCGCGAAGCAGGGGCCGGGACGGACGCGCTGATGCATGCAGAAGTTCTGTCCTACTCGCGCAGCCGCGGGCTGTTCGCTGGGATCAGCTTGAAGGGCATCGTTGTTCATCCCGAAGACGATCTGAACCAAGCCGTTTATAGCAAGAGCGCCCGCGAACTGCTGAGCGAAGACAAGCATGCTGCCGCTAACCCGGGCGCTGGCTTGCCGGCATTCCCCCAGGCCATTGCTCGCTACGCGCCGGCCTCGGGCACGGATCATTAGTCGCTAGCCTGAAAGGCGAACTGGGAATGGGCTCGACCGTTGTACCAATGCTGCTGCGGTCAAATTCGAGCGGGAAGGGTAGTTATCGTTATGGACCGAATGCTAGTAGTCGTTTTCGACAACGATGACAAAGCTATCGAGGGTTCCCACGTTCTCCGGGAACTCGATCGAGACGGGTACATCGTTGTGTACGACGCTGCAATCGTTGTGAAGAAGTCCAACGGCACGACAACGATGAGGCGTGCTGGCGAATACGGCCCCGTGGGAACTCTGACGGGGCTTGCGGTCGGCAGTCTCATCGGCTTACTGGGCGGCCCGGCTGGAGTGGCAGTGGGTTTCGCCGGTGGCACCATGATCGGAGCACTTTCAGATTTCGAGAATGTTCGTGTCGGAAGCGACTTTATCGAAGATGCTTCGAAGGAACTCGTTCCCGGCAAGGCGGCCTTGGTTGCTGAGATTGAGGAAGAAGAAATCACACCCGTAGATGAGCGAATGGAAGTGTTGGGTCGCCACGTCCTGAGACGTTCCCTTCACGAACTTAGACATGCGGAAAACGAACAGGACATCGCAACGCTCAAAGCGGAAATCGCACACTCGAAAGCCGAACACGCGAAGGCCAGGGCAGAGCGCAAGGCGAAGCTGGAAGCCCGAATTGGCGAGCTCAACGCAAAGCTGCAGCAGAAATTCGATCAAGCAAAGTCCAAGCGTGAATCTTTCCAGCGCCAGGCCCATGCCAAGATCGAACTGCTAAAGGCAAAGGCAGCAGAAGCCAGACAAGACATCAAGGTCAAACACGAGCAACATCTGGCCGCACAAGAGAAACAAGAAAAGGAATACGACAAGTGGCTGGAACGGCTCGGCAGTTGAACGCCTGTAGGGATGTGAGGCCCTATGCGCCTCTCATTCGGCGGAACTTCACATAAGGAGAAGAAAACATGAATGGGCAAAGTACCTCGGGCGTTTTCAAGGAAGCTGCAGGGATGTCCATCGGATGGTCCATCGTCATGATCGTGCTGGGATTTGTGGCTGTGTTAATGCCATTTGCAACGGGGATTGGCGTCTCGATTTTTGTCGGCTGGATTATGGTCTTCAGCGGTTTCGCGTATATGGCCTATGCCTTCGCGGCCCAGGGGGCCGGATCATTTCTCTGGCGAATGATTGTTGCGATCGTCTACGTCGTTGGCGGCGGTTACCTTGCACTCCACCCGGGAATCGCACTGGAGTCTCTGACACTGTTGGTGGCGGCAATCTTCTTTATGGAGGGCGTCACGGAGATGGTCGTGTTTTTCCAGTTCCGCTCCCTGCCGGGATCAGGATGGATTCTCTTTGACGGTATCGTGACGCTCATTCTGGCATACCTGATCTGGCGCCCCTGGCCATCCAGTTCAGCGTGGGCCATTGGTACTTTGCTGGGCGCGAACCTTATTGTGAGCGGTTTCACGCGTCTAATGTACTCGGTCGAAGCTCGAAAGACACTCAAGGCGGTCGCGTGAGGAGTGCGGGTGCCAGCGTGCTCACGATTGAAGCAAGACGCTGTGGACGTGTCCAAAACCTGGGCCAAATTGGAGAAGACGCGGAAAGCAACGGGTGTTGAACAACATGAGACGGCACCCGTTGCCCGCCCGGCAATGAGCTTCCGTCGCCGATTCGAGTCCCTGGACTTAAGTCGCCCCTGGAAAAGCAGGACAGAATTCAATTCACGAAAGGAGCGCTGAATATGTTTGGTCCAATCGAAGTGACGATAGTTAAGGTTACCCCGGAGATGATTCACAACTGGGGATGGTTCCTGGCGTTTGGGATCGTGTTGTTGGTGCTTGGCGTCGCTGCGGTTGTTCGATCCTTCGCAGCCACGGTGGCCTCGATGGTGTTCTTCGGATGGCTGCTCTTGTTCGCGGGCATCATCGAGTTTGTCGATGCGTTCATGGTTGGGAATTGGGCAGGGTTCTTTCTGCACTTGCTGGCCGCGATTCTGTTTGGAATAACTGGCATCCTGATAGTGGCGAGACCGCTGATAAGCGCCGAGGCTGTGACTTTTATCATGTCGATGTTTTTTCTAATCGCCGGCCTGTATCAATTGGTTGCCTCGGTCTGGACCCATCTACCAGGGTGGGGTTGGCAAGCCCTGAACGGAATCATCGCTTCGGTCATGGGCGGTCTCGTTCTGGCGGAATGGCCGGTCTCAGGGCTTTGGGTGATCGGTCTATTCATTGGAATTGATCTGATTTTTGCCGGTTGGTCCTGGATCGCACTGGCTCTTGACCTGCACAAGATGTGAACGGATGGCACAAAGTTTCCGAGCGTGAGTTGAGCGCAGTTCTGGGATTAGTGAGTCTGAGAGAAAGTCATTTGGGGGATCATGTATATAGGAATGTCGCAAGCATTTTCGTCTTATCTCCGGCCCACGGTCGGTACTCCTCAGCACTTCATAAAGGCACGAAGAGTAAGGCCAGGGAGGATTGCCTCACATGCCTCGGGGCATTTGAATCCCAACAGAACCGTCGCTCCGCGCGATATAGCAACGGAGTGGGCCATCGTTCAGCAAGCCATCGCTGGGAATGCTGATGCCCACGAGTGTCTCTTCACCCCTCACACAGGCAGGCTCTATAGGACTGCATTCGCGATGCTACGCAACAAAGAAGATGCAGAGGATGCGCTGCAGGAAGGCTTGTGCAAGGCATACGCCAGCCTGCGCTCTTTTCAGGGCAGGTCATCGTTTTCCTCGTGGCTTACCCGCATTGTCATAAATGCGGCTCTTATGGCTCGCCGCAGCAAGAGAGCCCATCCAGAATCCTCGTTGGACGAGATTCTCGACAATCAATCAGACCGGTGGCCGCACGGAATGGTCGAAGCGCGGCCCGACCCCGAGAAAACTTATGCAGCGATCGAGATCAATGCACTCGTCGAACAGCATGTCCGTCAACTTCCGCCTGATCTGAAAGAGGCATACCAACTCCGTGCGATAAGCGGTCTTTCTACCGCGGAGTCGTGCCGGGCGCTCGGCATCCCGGGGAGCGCATTCAAATCGCGAATCTTTCGGGCGCGACAGAAGTTAGCCTATGGATTGCAGCATCGCCTGGGAGAACCCGGCGCATAGTTATGGGCTAGGAGCAATTCCATGCCAGCGTTTCGCTGAAGCGGACATGTATCCCGACGAGGTACGATTCAATATGCAAGGAAAGGCTATTCGTCGCAATCCGCAAAGACAATGCTCTCCGCCCGGTACGCCGCATCGAAGGGTCCTCCCGAACGACGGTGACATGGGTCACAGACTCAAGCACGGCCCTTAGGAAAACATTCGCTTACGAGCGTGGCAATCTCACGCAAAGCACATACGGGCAAGTGAAGGCAAATTCCCCGTCGGTCGGCGATAGCGCCAAACTAGAGTTCAAATTTTCTACTCGCGGAAAGGAGCACCTCATGGGCGACTTGAGTTTGATCGTATTGACTACCAATTCAAAAGATGGGGCTGTACAAGCTCTTGATGTGGCGAAGAGACTCGATCGCGATGGTTGGATTGAGCTGATGGATTACGCTCTCTTCAAGAAAGATGAAAAGGGCCATGTCACAGCCCGAGAGATGGACGATGAGTTTTCGGAGAAGGTGGCCGCCGCAATCGCTGGCGCTTCCGGAGGCGTTTTTGGTGCGGCGTTCGGTCCAGCAGGAGCAGCTACTGGAGTCGCGTCCGGAGCATTGGTCGGAGCCGGATCTATGCGGCTCGTGGAAAAGTTTGTTCGGGACAAGTCCTTGGAGGGGTTTCCTGATAGCCTCGGAGTCAACAGCTCTATGCTCGCAGTGGTTGTGGAGGAGCGGTACGCAGAGCGTCTCGACGAAGAACTTCAGAAACTGGGACGGACTGCTCGCAAGGAATTAGAACGAGCTGAGCGGGAGGCCGAATTCGAAGCCTACTTGCAGCGATCGAAAGATAAGATCCAGTCCATTCAGGGTGGTATCAATGCACCGTTGGCGAAGGCTCAGGCTGCCACGGGAGCCGAAAAAATCAAGATTGAAGCTGATTTGGCTGCCAAGCGGGCTGAATTGGAAGCAAGGCGTGAAAAGCTGGAAGATCATATTAAGGAAATGAACTCCGATTTGAAGTCTGACATTCAAGAAATGAACTTTCGATTGGAATTGGCCGGACGCACTGCGAGAGCGGGCATCGCGACAGGCATCGACCATCTTCGCCGTCAGCTTAATCACTATAATGACGAACTGGAGGATCTCGTCGAAGAGCAGATCGACACGTTGAAAAAGGAGACTTTGGAGCTGAAGACGAAAGCCGCTGAGGCGACCGGAGTGACGAAGGCTGCCATCGAGAGTCATCTTCTGGCCGTCGAGTTGCGGCTGCGCAAAGAGCGCTCCAAGCTGCAGGATAGTTTCGAGGAGCGCCTGCTACAGACGAAACAGTGGTTCGAGAATCTGCACGTCCGGTCCGCTTTGGCACAGGCCGACGTAAAAGACAAATTGCAAGCAAGCATCAAGGCGGCTCAGCATGCTTATGCCGAACTAAGAGCTAACGTGCGCGTGAGAAACCGCGAGGACGAACGAGCCTGGAAGGACATCCGCCAGGGCTTCAATAAGGCGTGGAAAGACCTTGAGGATGCGTTTGACCGGGCGAATCGCGAGCGGGCCTAGCATCTCTGGCATAAAATCTCGGGGCCAAACGAAAATCGAAGAATAGAAGGAGAAACTAATGAGCACCACATCACCAGCTACATTTGTGAAGGAGTCGGTAGGATGGTCCATTGGGCTCAGCGTACTTATGATAATCGCGGGGATACTAGCGATCGCTTCGCCCCTTGCTGCCGGAATCGCCGTGAACGTAGTGGTCGCATGGCTGCTCATTTTCAGCGGATGCGCCCATCTGGTATTTGCCTGGCACACGCGAAGCGGAAGCGCCGGAGGTTTTTTCTGGGAGTTGCTGGTCGGAATTCTCTACATTTTCATCGGGGGATATCTTCTCATGCATCCGTTGGCGGGCCTGGCGTCTCTGACAATTGCGCTGGCGATCTACCTATTCTTGGAGGCGATCCTGGAATTTGTCTTGGGGTTCACACTTCGCCCGCTTCCGGGATCAGGCTGGCTCCTATTCGACGGGATCGTCACTCTTGTCCTCGCGGTGATGATTTGGAGGACGTGGCCGTCGAGCACGGCATGGGTCATCGGCACACTGGTGGGGATCAGCATGTTGTTTAGCGGCATTTCTCGCCTGATGCTTTCTCTGGCCGCGCGAAGCGCCACGAGCAAGTTGGCATAGGCGTCGAAGCACATCCGCACCAGCCGAGGGCATGTGCGCTTTGCGGGCATTTCCGCGGACGCGGTTGAGCCCAGCCCGAAGGGATTAAAGTGTGATGCCGATTGTCCTAAGCGTCAATGATGAACGCAAGGAAGTCGAGGCATTCGCCACCGGACCGATCCACTATCCCGAAGTTGAGCATCATCTCTGCACGGAGCGGTACGTTGGCGGCCTGGCATATAGGGAATTTATCGATGCCCGCGGAGCCGGTGTCTTGTTCACTCCAGCCGAAATCCGGCAGATCGTAGCATTGCTCCGAAGATTGGGGCAAGAGTCGAAACTGGGCCCCACCGCTGTTCTCGTCACTAGTGACGTTGCCTTCGGTTTAATGCGCATGCTGGAGATACTCGTCGAGGACATTGCTGCAGTAAGGCCTTTCCGCGATGAACGAGAGGCAAGAGCATGGTTGGCAAGCTATAGCTAGTGCTAAATCTGAAGTTCGAAGATTCACTTCATATTGATAGCGAATGTTGCTGATTTGGTAGGTAGCAGTAGTTTGGCAGCGTGGACACACCAGTTCTAAGCCTTCGGGTGGAAAAATTCAGCCTGAAGGGGGAAACAGTTCGAACCTCGGTGGGCCCTACCGGTGAAACGGATGTGCATCCGATGGAATGGAGGAAGACACAGTGGGAGGCATGATCCCGTTAAGCGACGCATCTCGACGCCCGCTGCATTTTCCGGTCATTACGATCTGCATCATTCTCACGAACTTCTACGTTTTTGTACTTGAACTGAGCGGTGGTGATGCATTCGTGCTCAAGTGGTCGGCGATCCCCGCGAACATTATTTCTGGTCATCACTGGGTCACCATTCTGACGGCCATGTTCATGCACGGCAGTTGGTCGCACATCCTGGGGAACATGGTGTTTTTGTGGGCCTTTGGCCCCGAGATCGAAGACGCGATGAATCCGTTGCGATACTTGGCGTTCTACTTCGCGGGCGGTCTGCTCGCTATGCTGGCCCAAGTCGCGGTCAGCCCTAGTTCCACCGTTCCCAACCTGGGTGCAAGTGGCGCTATTGCCGCGGTCATGGGCGCATTTCTGGTGACATACCCTCACGATGAGATTCGCACACTCCTGATCATTTTCGTGTATGTGCGTGTCACCTTCATCCCTGCCGGGCTTCTAATTGGTTTCTGGTTTCTCACCCAGCTCTTCAACGTCGGGTCGGTGGCAGCAGTCCAGATGGGCGGAGTGGCTTACGTAGCTCACGTTGGCGGTTTTATCTTTGGGGCTGCTACCGCGCGTCTTTTTGAGGACCCGCAGCGGCTCGCCACCTAGGGTGCTCACCATGCAAGCTGATACTGACGAAACCCACGCCGCCATTGTCGGCTTGACGGCACAGGAAGCCGAGGCGCGACTCGGGCAGTTCGGGCCGAATGAGCCCGCAGAAACACAGCAGCATTCATTTCTTTCCGATCTCCTTCATCAGTTCACGAATCCGCTGGTATTGATCCTGCTCTTTGCCGCAGCCGCATCGGCGTTCATGGGCGACAAGGTTGATGCGGGAATCATTGGGGTCATTGTTCTGCTAAGCGCGGCTATCGATTTAACTCAAACCTATCGTTCTCAACAAGCCCTCGAACAACTACGCAAACGAGTTGCTCCGTCGGCAAGCGTCCTGCGCGGCGGGGAGTGGAAAGAAATTCAGCGGCGCGAGGTGGTGCCCGGAGATATTGTCCGTCTTTCCGCTGGAGATCTGGTTCCTGCGGACGCGCGCCTCTTGATTGCGCGCGATCTCTATGTCCTGCAAGCCTCGCTAACGGGTGAATCAATGCCCGCTGAAAAGGAAGCGACCACTGAACTGGCCTCGAGCAAGGCGGATGCGCTCAACATGGTCTTCCTGGGCACATCCGTCGTTAGCGGAACGGCAACAGCAGAGGTCGTCCAGACGGGCGCTCGGACAGCCTTTGGCGACATTGCGGCTCGCCTCGCAGCAAGACCGGAAGAAACCGCCTTCGATAAAGGTCTGCGACATTTTAGCCAGCTCCTCGCGCGAACGGTTTTCTTTCTTGTTCTCTTCCTGATTGTGGTCAGCGTTGCACGCCACCGCGACGTGCTTCAATCCCTGCTGTTTGCGATTGCGCTGGCGGTCGGCCTGACGCCGGAATTCCTGCCAATGATTACGTCGGTGACTCTCTCAAAAGGCGCCGTTGCCATGGCGCATAAGAAGGTCATAGTCAAGCATCTCTCCTCGATTCAAAACCTTGGCAGTTTGGATGTGCTTTGCAGCGACAAAACAGGAACGCTTACCGCTGGAACAATGTCGCTCGATCGCTCACTCGATCCCTTTGGGAATTCATCTCCCCGCGCGCTCGAGCTCGCCTATTTCAACAGCAAGTTCGAGACAGGTATTCGCAGTCCACTCGATGACGTCATCCTTCATCAGCCTCCACCGAAGGTGGACGACTACACAAAGTGCGATGAGATTCCATTCGATTTCCAGCGGAGGCGGCTCTCGGTCGTGGTTGCGCGGCAGTCGCAGCGGGTTCTCATCACGAAGGGCGCTCCAGAAGGGATTTTTCCACTCCTCTCCGGCTACGAGATCGAAGACAAAGTGGAACCGATAAGTGAGGGCGCTCTCAAGCGCATCCAACAGACTAGTAATGAGCTGAACAGCCTGGGATTCCGCTCGCTTGCGGTGGCCTACGCCGAAGTTCCCGCACGCACGAACTATTCCGTGGCGGACGAACGCAATTTGATCCTGGCCGGATTTTTGACCTTTTCTGATGCGCCGTTGCCCGACGCTGCCCAGGTTCTGGCTTCCTTAAAGCAGGACGGCGTCGAGGTCAAAGTCATTTCCGGCGACAATGACATCGTGACCGGCCACCTCTGCGGGCAGGTAGGAATCGCCCCTGGCCAAATCATCACTGGCGATGCCATCGACGGGATGATGGAGCCAGCGCTGGAACATATCGCGGAGGGGACGCGCGTATTCGCGCGCATTTCGCCGGCGCAGAAAAACCGGATTCTCCTGGCCCTCAAACACAACAACCACGCAGTGGGGTTCATGGGTGACGGCATCAACGACGCACCATCGCTTCACGCCGCCGATGTGGGCATTTCCGTCTCAAGCGCTGTAGACGTGGCTCGCGAGGCTGCCGACGTTATTCTCGTTGAGCCTGGTCTGCGGGTCCTCCATGACGGCATCATCGAGGGGCGCAAAGCCTTTGGTAACGTGATGAAGTATTTGCTGATGGGCACCAGTTCCAACTTTGGGAATGTGCTCAGCATGGCGGGAGCTTCGCTCTTCCTGCCGTTCTTGCCGATGCTGCCCACGCAAATCCTTCTGAACAACCTTCTCTACGATTTAGCGCAAATCACCATTCCAACGGACAATGTTGACGAGACGTTTCTCCAAAAGCCACAACGCTGGGACATCAGTCTGATCCGCAATGTCATGCTGTTCATCGGACCTATAAGTTCCATCTTCGACTTTCTGACCTTCTATATGTTGTTGCATTTCTTTCACACGAGCGAAGCACAGTTTCATACCGGTTGGTTTGTCGAATCCCTGGCTACCCAAACGCTGGTGCTGTTCGTCATCCGTACAGCGAAAAATCCGCTGCAGAGCCGCCCTAGCGGTCCCTTAATCGCAACATGCCTTGGCGCTGTGGCGGTTGGGATTTATTTGCCGTTCAGCCCGCTTGCAGGCGTGCTGGGTTTCACTCCGCTGCCAGCGGAATATTTTGCTTTTGTTGCCGTCGCGACGGGAGTCTATCTCTTGCTGGTGGAAGCTGCCAAACGGCGCCTTCTCCGTGGGGCGACCTCCAAGAACCCGACCAAGGTTGGAAATGCTTTGCCGGCCGCAGCCTAGGCTCCGCCGAGGAAATGTCAGAAATGAAGAACATGAAAGAAGTTGCCCTGATCCGAAGTGTAATGTCCACGGCTGCACTGCTGACGTTGATTGCTACAGCCGCAGTCCCCGGCTCTTCTCAATCGAATCCTGACTTGCAAACATTTTTTCTGCAGGACGTCGGGCTGAGTCAGGATCAGATCTCCGCCATCCGAAGCGGACAGCCTGTTGCGAAGACAATGCCGTCCCGCGTACCTCCCGAGGTCTTCTTATTTGGGGCGATCTACATCCACGCTGCCCCTGAGAGCTATCTCCAGTTTGCCCGCGATTTCGACCGCATGCGTAAGCTGCCCAACTACCTGGCCCTCGGGGTGTTCAGCAGTCCACCGCAGCTTTCTGACTTGAAGCGTTTTTCGTTTGACGACGATGACATCAAGGCGCTGAAGAATTGCAAGCCCGGAGACTGCTTGATTCAGATGCCCGCCAGTTCTATCGAAGAACTTCAGCGATCCATCAATTGGTCTGCCGTCGACGTGAACGAACAAGTGAATCAACTCTTGCAGAAGACCGCACTGGAGCGTCTGCTCGCCTACCAGCGCGAAGGCAATCAAGCTCTAGGCGTCTATAATGATAAGCGTAACCCGACCGAGGTGCCTCAGCAATTCGCTTTCATGCTCAGTTACACCAAGGCTTTGCCAGCGCTGCTGCCGGATTTCTATCAGTACCTTCTCTCGTATCCCAATGCGAAGCCCGCGAACGTAGATGACACGTTCTATTGGGCAAGAGTGAAATTCGGATTGAAGCCGACACTTCGCGTCGTGCAGATGGTGACCATGCGCGGGACCACTGCCGACCCAGTCGCATATGCCATCGCTGAAAAACAGTTGTACTCGAGCCACTACTTCGAGACCGCTTTGGACCTCACCTTCTGTGTCCGCGGGAGTGACGATCCGAAGCAAACCGGGTTCTATCTCATCATGGCCATGGGTTCAGAGCAGGCGGGTCTGACTGGCGCCAAGGGAGCGATTATTCGAAAGGCTGCGGTGGGCCGGTCGGTTTCAAACCTCCAAAACGCGCTAATGAGCATCAGAAACGCGCTGGAACGTAACCAGTGAGCCGCTGCTCACGAGGCAGGTGCGCTACCGTCGGCAGCAATCCTTCGACCCTCGACCCGTTCAAAGTCAATAAGCATGGGATATTGACCCCGATGGACACGGAGTTGTTATTTTGACCTTGGATTTGTCGGAGTGTGATCTGCTCCTGCCGCTTGCTTCCTAGAATTCGAATCCTGCTGACACGATGACGGACTGCTCCGATTGTGTTGTGACTTCGCTTCGAAGTGCCGGTGACCACGCCGTTCCGCTCACGATGTTTGGAGAATCTGGAAAAATGAGGGGTCGAATCGAAAGAGGCTAAAGTGCTAGATTCGGAAACATAATCCGACGTGACGGAGCTCGTCGTTCGTCGCCAGCCGATCACTCGTTACGATCGCCTGGTCCATACTACGAAGATTTCGTTCATATCGCCTGTTTTGTCCTGAGCTTACGCAGGGTTTGGATGAAAAGTCTGTAACAAGAATTAAGCAAGATGTCAGTGCCGTGTAATCAAGCGCGGCGGACAGCGACAGATGCCCTGGGGCGAAAATTTCTTCAATCGCATTTCAAAAGGATCCCCTTTGTTTGCTGCGAATTAGATGACTCTATAAATCCTGGATGTCTGGATCGGGGTCTCAATGTGAGGGAGAGTTAGTTTTCGATGGCGGAGAAGTTAGTCCTCTTCTCCACATGCCTACTGCGTTGAGAATGCGGCGTTTAATTTCTTGCTACACCATCCCTGCTACATTTCAACACTAAAAGTGAGGGAATTTTTCCGAGCCAAAAATCGTGCATGAAAAAACTAAAAAGGTGCCGGTTGCCAGGCTACACCGTCGAAAAATGTGGTAAAAAATTCCAGTAGTAATTGGAACACCGCACTACACCACAATATATGCCCCTGACATTATGACGGTCCTGACGGTTGTATTACAAAGTCTTCTCACGTGAGAGCAAGACATAAAAAGTTTCAGATTGCAGCGTCAGTTTCGTCATTCCGTCAATTCCATCGAGATTTCGCTCGAAGACAGGTGACACCGTTGAATTCTCACGCAGAAAGCCACGGGACCGATGGGATGAAACCGATTACTTCCGGTTAGCCGACCATGCGACCGGAAGCATGCCCGCTCCGCTCTGGCGGGAGGTTGCGTCTACTGTTGCAGGCGGGGGAGGAACCGGCCTCCTAAGCATCCTCCTGCGTCCACGAACCATGTCTCATCCCTCGACTACGCCACTCCATCCCTCGACGCGCCGTTTAAGGTTGAGCAGCTGCTTTCGCTGCATCGCAAAGTGAATGGGACGTGCGACGAGCCGGAGGTACATTCCGGCCCAGAAGCGCGTGTATTCGCCGCTGCTGCGGGTCAGTAAACGAGTGTTCGTCTCGTCGATTCGTTCAAGCACGAACGCCCAGGTCACTCGGTAGAGCGAGCCGGCATTGCCGCCAAGGACAAGGAACCTCGCTGGCTCCACCGCCTGGATGATGAACCCGTCGGAGGCCACGGGCGTCCACGCGAAGAGGTCACCAACCTTGACTCGCTGCCATTCGGGAACGATCCGGTCGGCGCTCGGGACACCCCAGTTGTCGAGACCATCGTAACTGTACCATCCCGCTCGTCTGCAGCCCATCTGCGCAAGCCATGGCCAGATCTCCCTCGGCTGCGCACGGATCGTGACGGCATGGGTCCACCGACCATTCGCGGCCGGCAGTAGCTCGTCGCCCGGGAGCGGTCGCCGATCTTCGTCCCGGACCGGCCGAACTGGACGCTGAGACAGCACGCCGGTGATGATCACTGCGCCTAGGCGCACGGCGTCGAGGAGTAGTCGCCCTGTATTTTGTGTGCCAGTCATTTCCTCTCAGGTGTCACGTCGCGGGACCGTCCGCGGCTTTATCTCCTAGGCAGGGGTGAGCTTCTTTTGTGGAGACGAGGCGAAGCCGCCATAGGTCAGGTAGATGCCGATTACGAGTGAAATAGCAGCATACATGTAGAAGAGTTGCTGGTAGCGAAGCCTTGTAAGGAAAAATTCCCCGTCCGTCTCTGGCGGCAAGAACAGAAAGAGCGTCCCCTTGATCAGCGTTATCCAACCGATGAGGGTGACAACCACCGCCACCGCGCCACCCGACCAGATGTTGTGCGCGAGAACAATCGCGAGCCCCGCGATCAGCGTGATTATGCCAACGACGAACATCACGGGAGAGTTGTGAAGAAGGCCCGTTACCGTTTCCACGTAGGCTTGTTTGTGAAGAATCATGCATAGTGCAGCGAGAATGTAGTACAGCCCGAACAGCTTGCTAAGAAACAACGTACGCGGCGACATGGTGTCCTCCAAATGAATCAAGAATTGTTCTACCAAGACATTGCGAGCTTCGAATGCAGGGACTTTCGTTTTGAACCGCCTCATCAGCAAAACTTATATAGCCAAGTCCCTTCCGCGTGAACCAAAGTGTTGGTGGTCACATGAACGCCTGTCTTGAGCCAACTTTTGAGGGCCCGCGACTGGAACCAATTGCATTATCAGTTGCCGACCGGGCAGATCGGGTCCGACAATTACTTCCAGGTAGGTGACAATCTACCGGGAAAGTATTGGGCAGCATTTTTCAGTGTAGAGCTATTACGTCCGAGTGTATTTTAGCGGGCTCCGTCACGTACTCATGATTGATGCTTCGTTCATCTCCAGGCGGGCGAATCGTGCCAGAGGACGAAGGATGCCTCGAGTGGCACGGATGCTCCGGCATAGTGGGGAGTCAGCCGCGGGGTGAAGTCAGCTACAGGGCGAGTCGCGGGAACTTGGACGGCATACATGAAGCCGTTTTGCGAACCCACGAGCCGCTCACCGCGATTCATGGGCTGCCGAAACGGCGCGCCCCCATTTTGTCCTTCGGCGTACAATTCGACCTGCACTGCTTCTGGATCGAGTTCATCCAAATAGACCTGAACTTCAAAGAAATACTGCTCCCCCTGATGGTCCGCTGTCGCCGAACCGAAACGCAGTGCTGGCCAGTGCCTTGAGAGCGCCTCCTGCCAATTGAGCAGATCGAGACCGAGGCGTCCATGGTGTGCTGCACGCGCAGAGTACCTGGATGCCGCCGGCAGGTAATGCTCTTCCGTATATTGACGGACTACGCGATTTGAAGAGTAGGCGGGTGTCAAACGAGCCATGCTTTCCCGCATTCTCGCAACCCAGGCGGCCGGAATTCCATTTTCGTTGCGCGCGTAGAATTCAGGAACGACTTCCCGCTCCAGTAACCTGTAGAGGGCTTCGGCCTCGGTCGCATCCCAGGATGGATCGTCACCGTGCTCCTGTCCGTCGCCTATGGCCCAGCCCACTTCCGGAGAATATGCTTCGGCCCACCAACCGTCGAGCTCCGAAAGGTTCAAGCCTCCGTTGACGAGCACTTTCATCCCGCTGGTGCCGCTTGCTTCCCAGGGGCGCCGAGGTGTGTTCAACCAGACGTCCACACCTTGAACAAGATGTTCCGCCATGAGCGCGTCGTAATCACTCAAGAAAACCACTCGCGAACGTATTTCCGGGCGGCGGACGAAACCGATCCATTGACTGATCATGTTTTGCCCTTGCAGGTCTTCAGGGTGGGCTTTTCCGGCGAGGACCAGCTGGACCGGGCAGTCTTTATCAGTCAATATCTCGACGAGCCGCTGTGGATCATGCAGAAGCAAGTTCGGACGCTTATAAGTCGCAAAACGGCGTGCAAAACCCAGTGTGAGCGTATTGGCGTCCAGGATATGCTTGGCTTTCGCAACCTCCTCAAAAGAAGCACCGCGGCCTGCGATCTGGCGGACGTGCTGCTTTCGAACATAGTCAACGAGAGAATTGCGGGCATCGGAGCGTAGTTGCCAAAGACTGGAGTCACTCGCTCGGCGAAAATCCATTTCGAGGCTTTCCATCGTTCCGCGCCACAGTCCTTTTCCGCAGCATTCCTCCCAGAGGCGGTCTGCCTCAATGGAATCCCATGTGGGCGTATGCACGCCATTTGTGACATGCGTCACCGGAACTTCGCCCTCCGGCCATCGCGGAAACAACACCTGAAAAATTCGGCGACTGACCTGCCCGTGGAGCCGGCTGACACCATTGACTGCGCCGCTTCCGCGAATGGCCAAGTACGCCATGTTAAAAGGCTCGGAAGAATCGTTGCGGTCCCGGCGTCCGAACGCAAGCAGGTCCTCGAACGAGATAGAAAGTTCCTCTTCCGCGTACGCCCTAAAATACTTTTCCATCAGTTCGGGGGCAAACAGATCAAACCCCGCCTCAACGGGAGTGTGCGTGGTAAAAAGGTTTCCTGCCCGTGTAATTGTCAGGGCGAGATCGAATGGCAGCTTATTGTCCGCCATGTAGGATCGTGCTCGCTCAAGCGCCACGAACGCAGCATGACCCTCGTTCAAATGGCAGACTTCCGGTTGCAGGCCGAGGGCTCGCACGAGCCGCCAGCCCCCAATGCCGAGGACCAGTTCTTGCCTCAATCGGTGGTCCCGACTCCCTCCGTAGAGTTCGCTGGCAATGCCGCGAGTCGCCGGGATATTCGCCGGGTCGTTCGTGTCCAAGAGATACAGTTTCGTCCGCCCTACCTGTACTTCCCAGGTGCGAATCCAGACCTTGGCGCCAGGAAAGTCGATTGAGAAGCGCAGCCATTCCCCGTTTGTCTCACGCAGGGGCTTGATGGGCAGCTGACCAGGATCGTTGAATGGATAGTAGGCCTGCTGCTGTCCTTGCGCGTCGATTTCCTGCCGAAAATATCCTTGTTGATAGAGCAGACCCACACCGATTATGGGGACTCCCAGATTGCTCGCTGTCTTGAGTTGATCGCCGGCAACGTTTCCCAGACCTCTCGAATAAATTGGCAGCGCTTCGCTCAACATAAACTCCATCGAGAAGTATGCGACCGCCTTCAGAGAGGAATCGGGATGAACTTGTTGGAACCAACCCTCAGAATGCTCCGCAGCCTGTCTATGGCGATGAAGATCAGCCAGCAGTGCTTGGAAATCCGGGTCGCTAGTAACACTCTGTAGCCTTTCCCGTGAAACGGTTTGTAACACGACCCACGGGTTATGCGTCAGATCCCAAAGTTCGGGGGCCAACCGCTCCCAAAGCTTGTCCGCGGAATGATTGAAAGACCAGCGCAGGTCCAGAGCCAACTCGGTGAGAGCATCAGAAGTTGCAGTCTCCGAAGAACGATTTCTGGATGAGGGACTGCTCATGCTTGACTAGCTTACGCGCTCAACTTGCAGCCGCTGCCGCCGGGCTGTTAAAGTCCTGTGAATTTCCCGTGAACATCTTCAACTCCTGGAGAAATTCCTCCGGCAGCGCAGGGCACTTCCGTCTCATGCACAAGAGATTGGTTGGTATCTTTGCACAACCCCTAGCAGCGAATGTTACATGACATTCACTCGATGCCAACATGCCTGCAACCAAAAGGTGTCAGAGTGCCCCTCACCTAGTTTGAAACCTGGGAAGCCTGAGTGTCCTCGTGACCCACATGTCTTGTGTTGTCCGCTAACGAACTGGAAAAATGGAGCATCGTAAACCGAAGGTTCTGTTTCTTTCGACTGGCAACGCCACTCGCAGTCAAATGGCCGAGGGTTTTCTGCGCGCCTTCGGGCATGAGCACTTTGACGTTATGAGCGCGGGAGTCAAACCCGGCCCACTGAATCCCCTAGCAAACGAAGTCATGAAGGAAAGAGGCATCGACATCTCGGCGCATGAGCCCAAGAATGTTACCCAATCGTTGAAAGAACATTTTGCTTTCGTGATCACCGTGTGTGATGCGGCCAAGGAGCGGAGCCCGATCTTTCCGTTTACGCCCCGTCTTCTGCACTGGAGTATCGTGGATCCGGCTACCGCTGCTGGTTCCCCCGAGCAACAAATAGAAGTCATCCGCCGGGTGCGAGACGAGATCGAGGATAAGACTAGACGATTCGTAACGGAATCCGCGCAGACAAACGACAGTCAACTTTCCATCCCCTGAGGAGTCCATCTCGGGTCTGCCTTTAGTCCACAGTCCCGGCTGCGCCCTCCCAAACATCACACCTCACTTGGAACGACGCAGCAATTTCTCTAATGCTTCTGTTGGATCGACCAGAACATCGCTGCGGGTATTATTCGCCTCTCGCCAACAGCCGAAAGGTCCACAACTGGAGGGTCGTTCCTGACACTTCAGCGACTACGCCCGAGTCACGGCGCATCCGGAAATTGAGACGGCGGGACGTGCTGTAGCTCTGCGGGAACGTAACCATCCCGAGAGGTACGCTAGTGGGATCGTCGACGCTATGAAGCAGCGCCGGAAATTTTTACGCTGCTTCCAGATCCTTATCGGGTCGGTAGATCTGGATCCCCCGGAGGTGCAATATTCACTACCGGAGAGCATCCTTTATCTCATTTCACGGTGGAACAATACAGCATCACTTAGAAAGGTACCTCGTCGTCTTTAGGAGATGCTGGGGCGCCTCGATCTGCGTTCACTTCGATGCCAAACCAAGTTGTGCCCTGAGCGGTATGTTTCTTGGCAAAACCCTTTTCCTCTAGCGTCTTGCTAAAGTCGCGACTATTCAAAAGATACTCATTGTTTGTTTCAGCCCAATTACAATACTGCTTGTACAACGCTTCGCTTCCAGCTCGGGCGTCGCTTTGAAGCGTGCAGCAAGATTCCAAAAAATGGGCAATCGCATCCTCTCGTTGGCGATATTCTCGAGTAGCCGCAAGCACCTCTGCGGGATCCTTTAGCCCCCCGTCGAGCCAGTCTCGTAGGCCATCAATAGCCCAATTAAGGATGCCTTGGGCTTCTGACTTCAGCTTTGCCGTCAGTTTTTTATCTCGTTCGGATGGTGGAATTGTCAACGTAAAAGGGATCAACCGAATTCTTCTCCAGATCCCTTCATCGCTTCCGATGACCTTGGGTCGGTGATTTGTCCCGAGAAATAATTTGAATGCAGGTTGGAATTCAAAGAATTCACCGTATAGGAAGCGAGCAGTGACCCGATCACCGCCTGTCAATTGCTTCACCAGAGACTCTGCCATTCGTTTACCAGCCTCGCTTTCGGTCGCAGTTACAAACCGGGCTCCCTTCAAGCGGGCGATATCATTTCTGATGCCCTGTCCTTTAGAGGCAAGGAATGCTCCGAAGTCAGCAGTCGTGGCATAATCGCCCATCACGTAGCGGAGGGCTTCAAGAAAGGTCGACTTGCCATTGGCACCCGTCCCATACAATAGGAACAGTGCATGCTCGATGGTTTCGCCAGTCAGTGAATACCCGACCGCGCGAGCCAGATATTCGACAAGTCCCTCAGAGCCATTTGTGATGCGATTAATAAATGAGTCCCAAAGCGGAGCCGAGGCTGAGGGATCGTAAGTCACAGGAGAAATCTTGCTGATTAGATCTTCTCTCCGATGTTTTCGTAATTCGCCCTTACGCAAATCAAGCGTACCGTTTTGAACATTGAAGAGCATCGCATTGGCATCGAAATCCGTGAGACGAATGGGGACTCCGGACTCAGATTGTGCGAGATTCACCATAGCCTTTATGCGATTCTCGCTTTCCGAACTTCTCTCATGCTTCACGAGAGCTTTTCGGATTTCCTCAGATTCGATATGCGCCGCTTCGATCAACATCCCACGGACCGTCTTCTTGGCCCTGCGATAGATTTCTCCTGAAGAATCTTTTTCCCACAGGTTTCCGTTCCAGATGAACCATCTCTTTATTTCAGCGCAGTACCGTATGTCCCCGCCATGTTCCCGTACGAATCTCTCGGCATTGCCAAGATCTGTGAACGGCAGGCATTCAGGCTTGCTCGGTGACTCATTTTCCTGCCCAGCGAGATAATCGTTTGGTGCTTTCGCAAGCGATAGGGCACATTGCCACTCAAGATCAAAATCGGTGGGATGCTCTAGGTGTAGTTCCGAAACATCCTTGGTTGGAAGGGGAATGACGACAATGTTTTTGTTCGGAATATCGCGAGCCACTTTCCTGACGAATTCATTCCCCGCATTGTCGCGATCAGGAACCAAGAGGATCTTTGTTGCGTTCTTCACCTGTTGGTATTCAGCAAAGTCCGGCTTCCAACCTTTGGCCCCGCTGATACCAAGAACCGGGACACCGTGGAAAGCCAGTGTCTGGGCATCGCTTTCCCCTTCGGTAATGGCCAGAACGTCCTGACCTGACCGGGGTCTTTTGTACCAGGTGAAATGAGAGAGAATTCACCTGGAGGGAAGACCGGTCATGCCGATGAAGAGATTTAAGCCGGAGCAGATCGTGAATTTGCTGCGGCAGATCGAAGTGGAAATCGCGAACGGAAAGACAACCCCGCAAGCCTGCAAGGAAGCGGCCATCACCCAACAGACCTACTACCGCTGGCGGAAGGAATACGGTGGTCTGAAGCTGGATCAAGCCAAGCGACTCAAAGACCTGGAGCGGGAGAACACAAAGCTGAAACGGCTGGTAGCAGAGCTGTCTTTGGAGAAGCAAATTCTCAAGGATGTCGCAGAGGGAAACTTCTAGGCCCTGAGCGGCGACGTAGCGCGGTCAGGCATGCTCGTGAGACCTATCGAGTGTCGGAACGGCATGCCTGTCGGCTGCTGGGGCAGTGGAGAGGGACGCAACGCTACGAAGGGATCTGTCGAGTAGACGAGGAGGAGCTGACGCAGGACATCATCGAACTCGCCAGTGAGTATGGACGCTACGGTTATCGGAGGATCACGGTAAAGTTGCGGGAAGCGGGCTGGCAAGTGGGGACGGATCGCGTGCAGCGTATCTGGCGGCGGGAAGGACTGAAAGTGCCGCAGAAACAGCGGCCGCGAGGACGGTTGTGGTTGAACGACGGATCGTGTGTGCGGCTGCGACCGGAACATGCCAATCATGTGTGGAGCTACGATTTCGTGAGTGCGATGACGCACGATGGAAGAACGCTGCGGATGCTAGTGCTGCTCGACGAATACACGCGGGAATGCCTGGCGATCCGAGTGGCCAGAAGGCTGGGAAGTAACGAGGTGATCGAGACGCTGGCGGAAGTGATGCTGTGGCGAGGAATTCCGGAACACATTCGTTCGGATAACGGACCAGAGTTTGTGGCCAAGGAACTACGGAAGTGGCTGGGCCAGGTAGGAACCGGGACGCTGTACATCGAACCCGGAAGTCCATGGGAGAACGGCTACTGCGAAAGTTTTAACGGGAAGCTGCGAGATGAGTGCCTGAATGGGGAGATTTTCTACTCGCTGAAAGAAGCGCAAGTGGTGATCGGGCAGTGGCGAGTGGAGTACAACACGAGGAGACCGCACTCGGCGCTGGGCTATAGGCCGCCGGCGCCGGTGGCGTTCGCGCCGCGAATGGCGGCTCTCCGGTCGCCTTCGGCTCCCTGCGATCCGCCATTCGCAAACCCTGTTCAGTCGGAGGTTGTGCTATAAACTCTCTCACTCGCCTGGTACAAAAACTCCATCAGGTCAGTAGCCAAGGCAGCAGCGTTCGGAAATACGGGCGAACTTCTAACTTACAAGGAGCACTTGGGTGTCTATGCCCACCGTCAGCGCATCGTCCTCTCCGCGGAGGAAGTGGAACTGCTCTTCGCGAGCAGCCTTGTGGGAAACGGGCCTGTCAGCTACTTCTTGCGGTCCCTGCCTGATGAACTTCCAGTGAGCTTGGCGGAGGAGCAGACGCGCTCGCCAGAAGGGACCGTTCGGCAGAATGCGTATCGGTTCCTGCTCGCTTCAGGAAAAGTCTATCTGTTGTCGGCGCTTGCTGACGCGTTCTCGGATCACAAGTTGCAGTCCGAGCTGGCTAGTTTTGTCCACCGTTTTTCAACACGGGCCGACCTGGAATTGCTATTGCGACTACGCCGAAAAAGAGCCGAGCAGACGCGGCAGGCTGCTATAGAACAACTGGAAGGAATGATTGAGCCAACGGATGCAGTTAACATCAAAAAGCTGGTGCGTTCTAGACAACCTCAGGACATTCATCTGCTTTGCCGCATACTGATTGCGAAGACCGAGGCAAAACGACTCCCTGAATTTCGCGCAGAACTTAATGGACCATCACTTGAATCGAGATTAAGGGCAATTTGTGCACTGGGAGCCGTTGGTGGCCAGGCGGACGCTGGTCGGCTCTTGGAAAGAGCTAACTCGCGAGGTGTATCTGACAAAGAACGAGAAGCTTGTGGCCATGCATTAGCTTACTGGGCACAGGGTAGGCGTCGGCGCAATTTGCTGCAAAAGCTATTTAAACATGCCGATCCGGTTTGTAGAGGTGCGCTGGGGGCAACTAACGACCGACTGGGACTGAACGTCAAAATCCTCCTAGAACAGTACTCGCGGCTTGCATTCGAAACGTCCGGTGCAGTGCTTCGAACTGTCACGCTTCGGGACGTTTCAGAAATCAAACACTTTGTTTCGCGAGCGGGTCTCACGCCGTCCCTGCGCGATATCCTCATCGCTCTTCTAAGAGTCGGTGGCGGAAATGTCGCTCGTTGGATTATGGGGTTGATCGGACGCGCGGACTACAAAGCGGTGTTTTGGAATGTGCCAACCCTAGCAGCGGCGTTTAGCCAGGCCCTGGATATCGAGTCGAAGAAATGGCTTAGTGAATTGGTCGAAAGCGACGAATTCTGGCAGTATACGTGGAACGAACGTGCTCCCAAACCGCTCCCCGTTGAAAGTGAAGAGAATCTCTACTTGTTCAAGCGTTTAGTTGGGGTGGCACTGGCTGGCTTGTGCGATGAAACCGATTGGCCGCTGCTCAAAAAACTTGTCTTTCATGATTACTGGCAGGTCCAGGTCGCGGCGGCTCAACGAATAAAACAATTTGGGCGCGTTGAGCATTTAAACGAGCTGATCGAAGAGGCACGGAAACGTGCGAAGGACAAACCGCAGGCCGGCGTAGTGAACGCCTTGGTGCTTCTTGATACCAAGCTATTTGCATAGAGAGTGGACTGAGCATTCTGACTGGGTCTCAACAACACCCTTACTAATTGCGAGACTTTTTGACAATCGGATCGGTCAAAACTCCTAGTGCCATAACCGTAGTCTCCAGCTGCCCGGATCGAGATTGGTAACTATCGCTGAGCCGAAATCATTCCCTTTTGAGCCAGCAGGACAAGAGTTGGGAAAGTCTATTGACCCTGGTCGGCTTGCCATCCGTGCCGTGATTTTTCGAATCCGAAAGCCGACACTACCCAAGCCATATTGCTGCCTCGCGGGTTTCGCAAGTCCTTAGAAGAAAACGAGAAGGCTGGTAGGGGCGGGGGGATCGAACCCACGACCCGGTATCCGCACATCTATCCGTGAAGACCCTGGCGCGAGCGCCGGAATTCTCCGGCGACTATTGGGTCAAAACTTGCCGGCGCGGTCGAGCTTGTTTTGTTCTTCTGGATCGTGCATTTCGGAGTCCAGGTAAATTTGGGTCACCTCTAGCGACTTGTGGCCCAGCCAGTTCTTGATCTTCATCAAATCGAACCCAGAGCGCAGCCAGTTGGTAGCCGCGGTCTTCCGGAGCCTGTGAAGGTAATGCTCCTCGCATACTGGGCGAGTTGCGCAAGTTATCTCGACTTCATGACGGTTGTCGTATCGGCCCTCACGGATCGCAACCTTGCACTGTCCACAATTCAACCCCGCACGCTTTGCAATCGATTTGAACTTGCGAAGGAAATGACCCTCGGGTTTTCCATCTTCGTTTGTGAAAACCCAGCGGTCTGACGCCTCATGCTTTTTGTGATCCGCCAGTAGCGCACCCAGCTCACTGGTGAGCGGGACCTGTCGCTCCTCGTGATTCTTTGGAAGGAATGCGACATCCGACTTGCCCTCGCCACTTACGGTGAATCGGAGCCCCTTCAGGTCGAGATCTTTCCAAGTGGCGTACTGGACCTCCTGTTCGCGACATCCGGTACGGACAAAGAATAGGTATCGCAGATATTCCTCAGGCGTCATTGCCGCGAAGAGTTTCGTCAGTTCGTCGGAGTTGTACGCCTTCGTCCGGGTCAGCTGAACCTTCGGGAGCTTGATTAACTTCGAAGGCTTTTCGACTCCGTTCGCCTTAAGGAGTGAGAACACAAAACCCATCCGAATTGTGATGGTTTTGTTGCTGTAGTCTTGCTCGCGTAAGAACTCGACATAGGAGTTCAACGCCCGGGATGTCGCCAGCTGATCGATGAACCTGACGCCCCTGGGCAGATTTGCCAGCAATTGGTCGAACGCGTTCTCATAAGCGGCGATAGATCGTGGTCGTCCGAAACGGCGATCTTGCAGATAATTCTCGACGGCGGTCTTGATGGAAATACGATTGCTGTTTGCTTCGTTCGTCAGGTCGTCAACCGTCAGACCGAGCTCTTGCGCTTGCCGGGCGACCGGGGCGGTCTTTGCCGCCTTCGCCGCGGCCTGCTCCGTGTCGTATTTGGCCCACTGATACTTCCCAGCGTTGTTGCGAACACGAATATAGTAGGGGCCGCTCTTCGCGGCTTCAGGGCGCCGGCCTACTTTGAGCGGTCGATATCGCCATCCCGTTCCCGCAATCTTTTGGCGGTAATAGACAGTCTGAATTGCCATCTGTTTTCCTCGCTGCAAGGCTGTGCAAGGCTCTACAATTGCCACAAAAAATGTAGCATGCTGTAGCACAGATGGGAATAGTACTAATGGACGGGGCTTATATAGATATGGCGGAGAGGGTGGGATTCGAACCCACGGTCGAGTTTCCCCGACACTCGCTTTCGAGGCGAGCTCCTTCAACCGCTCGGACACCTCTCCGCAGTTGTGCCCACATTCTAGCGGAGCGGCGACGGTGGGGCAACGGCAGTCGGTTTGACGATTGCGCATTTCGTGAGAGCTAGAATTATGGCTTCCCGGAAGCGTGAATGCGAAACGGGAGGAAGGCTGGAACGCGGCGGCGATACGCTTCGTAGCTCGGGCCGAAACGCGCGGCAAGTTCCTTTTCTTCAAGGCGGATCACTATCAGGGCGAATGGGCACCAGACGAGCAGAACGATCCAAAGCAGCGGTGTTCCGGCAAGCAGGGCGGCTCCCAGGACGGCACTGAACATGCCAGCATAGCGCGGATGACGCACATGGGCATATAACCCGCCGGAAAACATTTCGCCCGTGCCGGTCAGTTCGGCGTGGCCGACGAGCCTGCGGCTGCCAAGCTCCCGTTCCACGCGCGCGAAAAGATATCCTTCGACAGCGATTAAAACAAAGCCCGAGGATATCGAGTACCAAGGCGGGCGCGTAGCAGCGAGCAGTGTGCTGCGGAAATGCCACAACAGGACGCCGCCGCAAGTCCACGCCGAAAGCCCCGCAAACCAGAATGCAGCGCGAACCCGGCTCCGCCAAAATGAATTAAACGGGTGAATAATCAGCCAGTAGATTGGGATTGGCAATTCGAAGAAAAGAACGAACCCGGCGGCGGCGTGGAGGAAACGCATTCAGATTGCTTTCGAATGTTTTTTCGCGAGTAGGGCATGCAAGGGCGAGTAGCCGATCACGCCGAGAACCATCAGCACACCTCCTAGCACAAGCCAAGTCCACTGTGTCCAGCCCTGGTCAGCGCCCCACAATCCCCAGCTCGCGGCAGCAGCGCCCGCCAAGAGATAGAGAAGACGCGACATGCCTGCAACATTTGGCTCCGCTGCCATTCACTAACCTCAGTCCTAGGTGATTTATAGCGCTAGGCATCTTATCAGAAGTTTTGCGGCTTACTTCTTTTTGCGCCGATTGCCGCCTGGCAAGACGAGGTTGACGCGGCGCGGATTTCCGGGGCAGGATGCTGGCACAGATTTCCCAAATTGAGGAGGCACCTTTGAGCGCTCTTGAAAAATCGTCCTGGAAGACCATGGAGATCGAAAAATTGAACGATAAGCTTTCGCGCCAGATGATCTCCGGGGAAAACGCAACCATTTCCCAGCTTATTCTGAAAAAAGGCGCCGCCGTGCCTCGCCACTCCCACATGAACGAGCAATATTCATGGATCATTTCGGGCGCTTTGAAGTTCGTTTTCGACGACAGGGAAATCCTGGTCGGAGAGGGCGAAGTCCTGGTCATCCCGGCGAATGTGGCGCATTCGGCAGTGGCGCTCGAGGATACCGTAGATGTCGACATCTTTGCCCCTCGCCGCGAAGACTGGATCCGCAAAGAGGATTCTTACCTTCGCAAGTAAATTTGCTGGTGGAGGCATACGGGGGCAACGATTCCACGGGGTGCGCGTCAAAGGACAATAAGGTGAAAGCGGCCCTGATTCCGTCCGTCTCCTGCAGGTATAATATCTGGATGGTATCGTACGCCGCATGTCTCCTTGCGAGGCTGGAATGAGATTCTCCTGGAAAAAGGCGCGTTCACGCGCAATCCTGTCGGCCGCGGCGCTTGGCCTGGCCGCGCTGCTGGGCGCGGCGGCGCGCGCGGACCGGCCGTATGCGCCGAGCCGCGATTATGACTTGCAGAACGTGCGGGTCTCGCTCCGCTTTGACCTCGATCAGCGCAAGGTGATCGGCGACGTAACGCACACCTTGTCCACCCTGCGCGCCGGCGTGACCCATCTGGATTTCGATTGCGCGGAACTGACGGTATCGAGCGCGCGAGTCAACGGCAAGGACGCCGCGTTCGATCTTCACGACGATGAATTGCACGTGCAACTCGCGCAGCCGGCAAAATTCGGCGAAAAATTTGACGTGGAGTTGAAATACGAAGGCAAGCCGACCTCCGGGCTTTATTTCGTTCTCCCCGACAAGGACGATCCCGACCGCGCCAAGGAAATCTGGACGCAGGGAGAAGCGGAAGACACGCACCACTACATTCCCATTTACGATTATCCTAACGACCGCACCACGTCCGAAATGATTCTCACCGTGCCGGGGGATTGGCTTACGGTTTCCAACGGGAAACTGATCGGTGTTCAGGATGCCGCCGATGGCCAGAAAACGTGGACATGGCGGCAATCGTTGCCGGTTTCCACATACCTGATTTCGTTTGTGGCCGGTGAATACAAGCAAAAGAAGGACACTTGGCGCAATATTCCGATTTCCTACAATGTCCCACGCGGGTTGGAAGACACAATCGATCCCACCTTCCGCCGCACCAAGGAAATGCTCGATTTCTTTTCGGAACGCTACGGCGTGCCATATCCGTGGGAGCAATACGCGCAAACGGCGGCGGATGAATTCGTCGCTTCCGGGATGGAGAACGTGAGCGCGACAACGCTCGCGGCGCGCGACATGGTCCACGCGGAACTCGCGCGGAGAAACCCGAAGCGGCGGACAGCCTGACTTCCCACGAAATGACGCATCAGTGGTTCGGTGATCTGGTGACGTGTAAAGACTGGACCAACACTTGGCTCAACGAGGGCTTCGCCACGTTTGGCGCGACACTTTGGGAAGAGCACTACTACGGCGTGGAAGCGTCCTCCTACCGTTACTGGCGCGACCAAAATACCTGGAACCAGTCAAGGGAACTCTACGCGATCCCAATTGTCACGCGGGACATCGACGATTCGGTGGAATACGTCGGCAACGCCTACGACAAAGCCGGCTGGGTGATCCACATGCTCCGGGAACAGTTGGGCGACGAGGCATTCTTCCCCGCCCTCAAGCATTACCTCGAGGCCAACCGGTTGCAGAACGTGGTCAGCGCGGACCTCGCCAAGGCCATCGAGGAATCGTCCGGCACGAACGTCGACCGGTTTTTCGACCAGTGGATTTTCGGCGCGGGGGCGCCGCGCTTCACCGTGCGTTCTACTTATGATGACGCTGGAAAGAAGGTCAGCCTCAGCGTCAAGCAAACCCAAAAAGTGGAGGGGCACGTCGGATTGTTCCGCGTGCTGATCGACGTTTCGATTACCACTTCGAGCGGCGAGAAACTTTTCCCTATCGTAGTCTCCAAGGCCGACGAAACATTTACATTTGCGGTGAACGGCTTCCCCTGATGGTGCTCTTTGACAAGGGCGACAAGATCCTGAAGTCCGTGGATTTCCAGAAGTCGCCGGAAGAATGGATTCGGCAACTGCGGACCGCATCGGATGTGCCGGATCGTGCAGACGCGGCTTTCGCCCTCGGCAGCGTTCGCGATAACGAATCCGCGGCGAACGCTCTCGGAGAGGCCGCGCAGGAAGACAAATTTTGGGGCGTGCGCGAGGAATCGCTGCGCGCGCTCGGACGCATGAATTCGTTGCCGGCGCGAAAGCAAGTGTTGGCCGCGCTTTCCAATGAACAGCCCTGGGTGCGCGCGATCGCGGTCGAACAGCTCGGCCGGTATCGCAGGGACGAGGAGATCGCCAAGCGCCTGCAAAGCATTTACAAGGATGACAAGGCCTATCCGTGCGCGGTGCGGCGTTGCAGACCCTGGCGCCGGATAAGGCTCCCAATGCCGCCGATCCTCGAAAAGGCCCTGGCGGTTTCTTCGCCGGATGATGTGTGCGCAGCGCGGCGCTGCGCGCCATGGGTTCGCTCGGAGACGATTCCGTGGTTCCCGCGCTCGTCGAATGGTCTTCGCCCGGAAACCGTCCGCGCTGCGCAGTGTGGCCATCGGATCGCTCGGGACGGGCGGACTTGAAAAATCACGAAATTACCGCGCGCTTGATTTCGTATCTGAATGAAACTTCCTTCGACATCCGGTACGCGTAGCATCTTTGCGCTGGGCCGCCGCGGTGATCCCACGGCCATCGAGCCCCTTGAGGCGATGCTGAAGACAGGCCGGGTGGGGATCGGGGTTCCCCATGCATTGGAGGACTTGATCGACCAGTTAAAGGGCAAGAGCGCTGCGCAAAGGGGTGCGTCAGCAGCGGACCAGAAAAATGGCGATGCCGCTGCGCCCTCGAGCAACAATCAGGAGGTTCTCGACCGGATGGATCATCTCGAGCATCAGCTCACAGACATGAATGAACGGCTGCGCCGGATCAAACGTCGCTGCCGGGGGCAAGAGCAATTAACACGTGACTCATCACTGGTGAACGGAGATCCTAGAAACACTTCTGCCGCCTGTAATAATCACAGGTTATTCCGCTAAAAAGATTCGCAGGTCGCGCAAATTGTTTCCCGTGGGGCCGGTTTCGA
>CAVOKV010000003.1:0-1641603 GCA_963696605.1 uncultured Acidobacteriota bacterium
TCGATTACCATCGCTCCATTCATAAAGGTTTCCATTTTGGGCCTCCGTTTACTCGCGGAACTAAATGGCAAGCCAGCGGCCAATTTGTATCTGACTGATAATACAGCACTTGATAATAAGTAGCGTTCGTCTAAATGTGGCTCTCGGAACACGTTGTGTACCTCAGCACGCAAGTAATTGCCGTGGAAGCAAGGGCCGAGCGCCTTGCAAATGCGACAGTTGGGCTATACTTAAACTGAGGATCGGGTCCGCAATGCGTAAGGAAGGAATCCAAATCGGGCGAATCTACGGCATACCGATCTACCTTCATACCAGTTGGTTTATTATTTTTGGGCTCATTGCCTTCTCCTTTGTTTCCGAGTTCGACGCTCTCCAACTCAACATTTCCACCTCCCGGTTATGGGGCCTGGGGCTGATGACCAGCGCGTTGTTCTTCGGTTCCCTGGTGTTTCACGAAATGGCGCATAGCGTGATCGCCAAGCACTACAAGATTCCCGTGGTTTCGATCACCTTGTTCGTGTTCGGCGGCGTGTCCCGCATCGGCCGCGAACCAGCGCGAGCGTGGGAAGAATTCAACATCGCGGTGGCAGGCCCGCTCTCTAGTCTTTTTCTCGCTGGCGGTTTCTGGCTGGTCACCCGGCATGCAGGGTCGAATCTCATCTTGACTACTCTTGCCGGATCGCTGGCGTGGATTAATCTCAGCCTGGCCCTGTTCAATCTAATCCCTGGATTTCCCCTGGACGGCGGGCACATCTTCCGAGCTATCGTTTGGGGGTTCAACAAGGACCACTCGCGGTCCACGCGCATGGCCGCGCGCTCGGGACAGGTCGTTGCTTTCGGAATGATCGCATTGGGCGCGGTGACGGCTTTGTCCAACTACGCACCGCTGGGAGGCCCGGTCGGGGGGTTGTGGCTCGCGTTCATCGGCTGGTTTATTTTGTCGGCGGCCAAGCAGAGCCAGGCGCAAGTCGAGGCGCGCGGGGCGCTCGAAGGCTTGCGCGTGGCCGACATCATGACGCCTGAATTGCACACCGTCGGTCGCGAGATTTCACTCGAAGACTATGCCCGCGAAATGGTGCGCACGGGGCGGCGCGCGCATCTGGTAGTGGCGGGCGATCAGCTCGTCGGGCTGATCACGGCCGAGGCGCTGAATTCAGTTCCGCAACACGATTGGGAAGTCACGTCCGTTCAGGCCGTCATGCTCCCCAAGGACAAACTCCATTGGGCCGCTCCGGAGGAGCCCGCGCTTTCCCTGCTCGACCGCATGCGCACGGTCGGCATGCAACAGATGCCCGTGATTGCCGGCGGAAACGTCGTCGGCGTCGTCACGCGCGATTCCATTTTGCGCGTTCTGCAGTCACGCCACGAAGTTGGCTCTCTCGCTGGGCGCTAAGAAAATGGAAGTATCTTGCGGTATTCGGTAGCACAGGCACTCTTGCCTGTGCGGTTTTTGCAATCGCTACTTGGCAGTGGTTTTACTTGCGGCCACAAGAGCGCACAGCCAAGAGTGCCTGTGCTACACACGCTCACCACACAATGCTTCAGTGAAGCAGCGAACTCACCTTGCGCATCTGTCTGGAAAAATCTGCGGGATTGTAATTCGAAGGATTTTCGAGCTGCTGGAACAGTCCGTTGATGGCGGCACGAATGTCAGCGGCGTTTGCGGGTTTCTCCGTTTTCGCGTAGGCGATGAACAATGAATCGAGTGCCATGGCGGCTTGTTCGGCAGCGCGCTCGCCTTCGTTCGAAATCACCTCGGCGTCGTCTGAAATGCGTTGCAGCAGGCGCAGGGTCATTGCGGAGTCGTAAGGCTGCGTCTCGATCCGTGCGGCAAGCTGGTTTGAAAGCGTCGCAGCGGCGGCTGAAGTGGCCATTACGGCGTCGCGGTCGGGGTCCAACTGGCTGAGCGACTTCGCGAGCTGCGCGACCTGATCGTCCAGGCGCGAAGCCGAATCGTTGTCTACCTGATGCGCGAGTTCGCGAAAGACGGCGTAGCGCGACTCGTTCCACGGCGGGTCGCCGGGGCGCCGGCCCGCGTAGCCGCGCTCCTGGCGCCAGCTCTGCTCTGGCGCTGTCAGCGAATGATGGCACGCAAAACATTGCAGCTCGGAGTACTCCGGCCAATTCTTGCCCTTGGCGCGCCAGGCGATGCGTTCCATCGAGGCACGCAACTGAATTGCCTGCCCTGTGCCCCATTCGCGCACGCCGGCCCAAGCGTCATTTTCCACGGGGACTCCGGGAGCGCTTTCTCGGGGCGTTTTCCAATGCCGCGGCATCACTGCGGAAAAAGAATCGAGTTCGAAGTACAGGTCGGGATGTCCGGCTGCGATCATTTCGTGGTCGACGAATTTTTCCTGCGTACCGAGGTGGCAGGTCAGGCACTTCTCCGTGCGCCGCGCGAGGTTCCTCGTGTCGTACATACCCGCAGCAACCGACTGCTCGTGCGTCCAGTTGCGCGTCGTGTGCGGGCCGAGCCATGCGGACGCGGGCCCGTGGCAGCTCTCGCAACTGACGCCTTCGTTGAGATCGAAGGTCTTGGCGCGTGACTCAGTAGGAACGTCAAGCGCGTGGCAAGCGAGACACTTGGCGGCCTGCTCGGACTTGCCGAGGCCGAGGATTTGCCCCATGCGCTCGCCGATGGGTCCAGTAAGCGCGTCATAGGCTTTCGCGTGCTTATCCTTTACGGCCCAGATGCTGTACTCGTTTTGGAAGATGCGGCTATCGGCGCGCGGCTTTACGCTGCCGTGGCAACTCGTGGAGCTGCAGGAACCGGGCCCAGTATATTTGCCCGAATCCGCCGGAGGATTCGCGGCGCGGGGCGGATTCGCCCAGGAAAAAAAAATCGCGCCGAGCGAAACTACGGCGCATCGCAGCGTCAATCGCTTGGCTTCAGGCCCGATTTTCATTCCTGTGCTCGGATAGAGTCCGCCTTCTTCGCGCGGGCCGTGACACCGTCCCGCGCCAGAATTTTTATACTGCCCGTAGGAATCGAAGTCAACCGATCGAAAGCGAGCAATTTCCAAGGGGATCCACGAAATGCGGACCAAATCAGCACCAAAATCGATGTGCCCTTGACGCCCGCATGATAATTATTGTATATACATAAATTGTGTTCGCCTGGGATGCCCGAAAAGCCGCCGGGAATCTTGAAAAGCATGGCGTCTCTTTCGAGGAAGCGGCCACCGTGTTTGCCGATCCAGATGCTCTGGAATGGGAAGACCTCGAACACTCGCGAGAATAGATTCAAGAGATTGGGAATCTCAGCTTCTGGCCGCATCGTCATTTTGGTTTATTCCTACAGGAGATTGAAAGATGGCAAAGAAACCATTCGCATCATCACCGCGCGCCGCGCGAGCCCGAAAGAGCGCGAAGCTTATGCAAAGTGAACGGATCGATTTTTCGGATTTGCCGGAATCGACAGACGAAGAGTTAAAGCGCGCGCGCCGGGTTGGCCGCCCGAAGACCGGAAACGCGAAACAACTCATCGCGATCCGCATTTCTCCCCGGCTCCTCGCTCAACTCCGGCGGCTGGCCGCAAAGCGTGACAAACCCTACCAGACTCTGATTCACGAACTCCTGGAAAAAGCCGCACGCACGTCCAAAGTGGCCTAAGACAATCGGTCCAAGCACCCATCTCATAGCGAAAGGCACACAGCGTTGCTTCCACTGATTACAGCTATGGAAAGCCGCGTCCGGACGAGGATGGACTCGAAAGCCGGTGTCTGTTATATGAATTTTGGCGCGTGTGGGCATTCATGCGCGTGATCCGCATTCCCGGAGGGATACCGGCTTGCTTTTTGAAGAGTTGAAAAACATTCAGCGGCAGCCGGACGGAACCCCCGTGGCGGCCGAGGATCTGCTTCAACTGCCGGTTTTCAAGGATATTTCTCCGCAATTTCTCAAGAAAAATGCAAACGCCACAGTCTGGCGCCACTTCAAGCGCGGCGACATCGTGTGCCGCGAAGGCGAATTTGGCTCCACGGCGTTTTACATTTTGGAAGGCAAAGCCAGCGTCGCGCTCTCCGCTCCCATCGCGCACGTGAAAGCGACAGGCCGTCCGAACGGTTTTTTCGCGCAGCTGACGAGCAAGCTTACCAGCCGCCTGGCCCCGCGCAAGGAAGACCGCCGCGAAGACGAAGCGGACCGCCGCTCGATTCCGATCGACGCTCCTGTCGACCTCTCCTACGACCATCCCGTCGCCGAACTCGGAGCGGGCGAACTCTTTGGCGAAATGACCTGCATGAATTACTATCCGCGGTCCGCGACCGTGCGCGCGGAGACGGATTGCACGATGCTCGAGATGCTGCGCAACGTTCTGGACGTTTTGCAGAAGAGCAAGGCGTTCCGTGCGCAGCTCGACGAAACCTACCGCCGCCGCGCCCTCGACTCGCATCTGCGCGATGTCTCCATCTTTCGCGGCCTGAAACAGGATTTCGTCGATCACCTTCGCGACCGAGTCGAACTGCTGCGGTTTGCGCCCGGCCAGGTGATTTGCAAACAGGGTGATCCCGCGGACAGTTTTTATCTCGTGCGGCTCGGCTTTGTGAAAGTTTCGGAGGAATACCCCGGCGGAGAACTGGTGCTGGCCTATTTGTCGCGCGGCGATTATTTCGGTGAAATCGGCCTGCTCGGTGGCGGAACACGTACGGCGGCCTGCTCGGCGCTCGACCACGTCGAGGTGGTCCGAATTTCCGCGGAAGATTTTCGCGCGATGATGGAACTGTATCCCGAAGTGCGCTCCGGCCTGGAACGCGCCGCCCGGGAAAGGCAGGAGGCGAACCGCGAGCGCCTGCGCATGGTGCTGAGCGTGCCGCTCGAAAGTTTTCTTGCGCAGGGGTTGATGGAGGCGCAGAGCCTGCTAGTGCTGGACCTTGAGAAATGCACGCGGTGCGACGCCTGCGTGACCGCCTGCGCCGATTCGCATGACGGCGTAACGCGACTGGTGCGGGAAGGCTTGCGCTTTGAGAATTTTCTGGTGGCCACTTCATGCCGGCAGTGCCGCGATCCTCTCTGTATGGTGGGCTGCCCAGTCGGAGCGATCCGGCGGCGCAATTCACTCGAGGTGATCATCGAAGATTGGTGCATCGGTTGCGGCCTGTGCGCGAAAAATTGCCCGTACGGCAACATCAACATGCATTCCTTTGCCGCTCAGGCTGAAGACCACGAGCATCCCGGACAAAAGAAGGCCGTGGTGCAGAAAAAAGCGACCACCTGCGACCTGTGCACCGAACATGCGGAGCCCAGTTGCGTCTACGCGTGCCCGCACGACGCCGCGCATCGCGTCGAGCCCGGCGAATTCTTCGCAGGGACTCTCGGACAACGCGTCGTAAAAACGGGCAAGGCCCGGACGTGATCGCGCAAATTGGGAGAATGAATCGTGCGCATTGATCGCACACATAAGGGCTGGCTGGCCGCGTCGCTCGCAATCCTGATCGGCTCTCTGCTGCTATACGCCGCCTACCATGTCCCGCCGACGAAAGAATCCATGGGCGGCACGGCGGCGGGGCTGGCGTTCGGCAGCGTGGGATTTGCATTCATGATTTTTGCTGCGCTGCTGGGCGCGCGGAAAAGAGTTCCGGTTTATCGTTTCGGACGCGCGCAAACCTGGATGCGCGGGCACCTGTGGCTCGGGCTCGTGAGTCTGCCAATAATTTTATTCCACTCCGGGTTTCGGTACGGACACGGCTTGACCGCATGGCTGATGACGTTGCTGATCCTCGTGGTCGCAAGCGGCGTATTTGGGGCCGCACTGCAGCATTACATGCCGCGCATGATGACACGAGAAGTGACCATGGAAACCATTTACGAGGAAATCGGGCACGTGCGCGCGCAACTTCTGGAGGAGGCGGAAGAATTGATGAAGCAGGCTACCGGCGGCGAAACGAAAGTGGCTGCCGAAGGTGGCGAACCGGATTTTGCCGCGCCTGCGGTCGCCGTGATGGATGAGGCCGGGCCGCTGCGCAATTTCTACGAGCAGGAGTTGAAACCATTTCTGGAAAAGCCCGGCGCGCGCGGGAGCGCACTGGGCGATGCGGCACAGGCGCGCAGCGCGTACGCGCAACTGCGAAGGCTGGTGCCCGCTTCGCTCCACACGACCATTGAAGATTTGGAAGGAATTTGCGAGGAGGAGCGCCAGCTTACCCGGCAGCGCCAATTGCATCTGTGGCTGCACGGCTGGTTGCTGTTGCACATTCCTCTTTCGCTGGCGTTGATTTTGCTGGGCGCCATCCATGCCTTGATGGCGCTGCGATATTGACATGTCGCGCCGAATTATATTCGGAGGGCTCCACAATCGGTTGCAGTTTTGTAGGTCACGGCCTAAGCCGTGACATTAAGCCGCCAGTTTTGGCGCGGCTTTAGCCGCTGGCCTGTTAGCAGGTGAGCGATCACTCGGGGGCTAAAGCCCTCCATTGGAATTGCGGCTAATGTCGGAGCTAAAGCTCCGACCCACAAATCGCATGTGGAATTTGCTGCGATCTTTTTAAATTGTAAACAGAAAAGAATCACAACACTTGCCGCGAACACGCACAACCAAGAAGCTCGCCCAACGGATCGATCTCGACTATTTCAAGAGAACTGACCCGCTGCGCCGCTGGCCCTTTTTGCTTTCTATCGCGGCGGCGGTGCTCGCCATCCTGTGGATCGCGTGGTATGGCGTTCGTAGAGACCGCCGCGTTTACTCCGCAGGAGGTCTGTCCTCCGCGCACGCGGTTCTCACCAAGCAGTGTTCCGCCTGTCACTCGTCTACCATCGGTTTTTTCGACGAAAAGGTCAGCGACAGGAAATGCACCACGTGCCATGACGGTCCGATCCATCATACGGCACAAACATTCACGCCCACGTGCGCTTCCTGCCACGCCGATCATCGGGGAGCGATTCGACTCGCCGCGACGAGCGACGCCAATTGCACGCAGTGCCACGCGGACCTAGCGACGCGCGGGAGTTCCACTAGCTTCATAAAAAACATCGCCAGTTTTGAAAGCAGTCATCCTGAATTCGCCGCATTGCGATCGGGGCACGGCGATCCCGGAACCATCCAGCTCAATCATTACCTGCATTTACAGCCGAATCTTCTCGGGCCGAACGGGAGCCGCGTGCAAATGGTCTGCGTCGATTGCCACCGCTCGGCAGCCGACGTCGCTGGTCCCTGGCCTTATGGGGACCCAAAAAGCCAGGCGGGAACTGCAAAGGATTTATCCGCGGGTGTTTCAAAAAACGAGTCGAACATTTCGGCGGCTGGACGGGCCTACAGGGCGCCCGCAACCTACGCACAGACTTGCGCCGCCTGCCACGCTTTGCAATTCGACAAGCGGCTGACGGATGCGGTCCCTCATGACAAGCCTGAAGTGGTTCACGCATTCGTCGTCGCCAAGTTGCAGGCTTACATTGCGGCGCATCCCGCGGACTTGCGTGTGCCGCGTGATCCGGCGCGTGACTTGCCGGAGAAGGCGATCCCCGCGGACTATCGATTGCTCACTCCGCCGCAGTGGGTAGCGGAGCGCACCGCTGAGGACGAGGCGCTTCTGTGGCGCAAGACGTGCAAGCAATGCCACACACTCGTTGTGCAAGAAGGGGCCGCGCTGCCAAAAATCGCTCCATCGAATATCATCGCGCGTTACATGCCCCACGCCAATTTCGATCACTCCCAGCACGGACTTGTCGATTGCACGGGCTGCCACGCCGCCGCAACAACCAGCCAGCAAAGTTCCGATGTGCTTCTGCCCGGCATCGCGACGTGCCGCGCCTGCCACCATGCTGGCACGGAAGCCGCGGAATCGCGCTGCTTCGAATGCCACACTTATCACGATCCCGCCCAGCGCAAACCCGCGCACAGCAATTTTTCCGTCGCGGAATTGCAGGGTCGTGCCCGCTGAGTAGCACAGGCACTCTTGCCTGTGCGGGTATCGCGATCGTAGCAGGCTGAAGTGGTCGTTTTGTGCGACCCACAAAATCGCACCGGCAAGAGTGCCTGTGCTACCAAAAAGCGTCCATTAATTCGTGGGATTCGATGGAAATTTCAAATAGGGCAAGCGCACGCCTTTCAGGACAATCTGGTCGGCGCGAATCGGTGCGGGAGCTTCGAAGCCCGCCGATCCGCCCGCTGCCACGAAGTCATCCTGGTCGACGCCATCGCCGCTGATGCCAAGGCCTCCGACAAGTATTCCATTGCGATAAAGCGGAACGGACCCCGGAAAGAACACAACACCGCTTTGGTTTGGCCCTGCAGGTTGAAACCCCTGCGTGCAGGGATTCGCCACATCCTCTAGGTAAAGGTTGAAAAATGGGCCCGGAGAGCTGCCGTCAATTCCCGGTGGGAAAAAAGGTTGAGCGCCGTAACCGATCGTGCGGCTCGTAACCGCTGTGCCGATTGGCACGCCCGTCAGATCGGCGGCCAAGCGGGCGGCGCCGTTGAAATACGCCATGTTGCGGGCTTTGGTGGCGGCTACGTCGATGCTGAATATAGTGCTGTCCGCCATGCGGTACAGGCCGATGATCGTGCCGTCGAGATCGGCGACGGCAATGGCCATGCGCGCTGAAGAGCCGATGGGCAGGCGAATTACGGCGCGCGTCGTGTTTGCCGTGGCGATTGCGTTGTTGATGATCGTCGTCACGTCGGACGCAGCTAGCCCGCCGAGCGGACCCGCGGCCGGGGCAACCAGCATCCCTTCGGGCGGCGTGCCCGGACTCGGCGAAGGGCCTACGACAAAACTTCCGCTAGAACTGCCGGCGCCGCTGCCAGATGGGAGGGTGGTCTGGTTGACGAACGGCAGCGCAACACCGTTGATGAATACAACTCCTGGCGCAGCCGGCGTTGGCCCAAATCCGTTTGAGGTCGCCGCCGCGTAAGAAGCATATTCCGCCACAGCGGGCGCAACTCCCGCGACTCCAATCCCGCCCACCAGGCTGCCGTTGCGAAATAGCGGCACGCCGCCGGGATTGACTGCATTCGGATCGCTGTCATTCGTGCCCACTTTGCCTGTCGCGATGCCGAGGCCCGTCGTCGCTCCACTGATCGAGCGCGCGGGCGGCACGGATTGCCCTGGTATGAAATTTGTGGAAAGCGCGCATCCGCGATTCGTGTTTTCAATGCCGTAGAGCGGCGCATTCGGCGTGTTCACAATCCCCGGAGGAAAATGAATCCCACTGAGGAAGCGCACTGTGCGCGAGGAAAGCGGCGCCTGATCGTTGCTGAAAAACGCCGCGGTGCGCGCGAGCGAGACCGCAAGTTCATTTACATCCACTTGCGCGCCAAAATTCCCAGTGGCGAGCGCAGGTGCCGCCGGCTTGCGATAAACGCCAAGGACATTTCCGGAGCGGTCCACCACGGCAATCACCATGGTGTTGGGGTCGGCTGCCTGCACGGCAGATTGCACGAGCGCGGTGACGTCGGCCGCTGTCAAGCTTTGCACGACGGGCGGTGGTGGCGGGGATGTCAAACTGCCGACCACGCCACCGCAGCCGGTGAGCGTGGCGGCGAGCGCGACCGCGGACCTGAAAATTATTTTCCTCGGAGATTGCGATTTCTTGATTTCGTCGATGAGCTGGCCCATGAGAGGTTCTTGCTTTGTTACCACATCGCATAGCGCCTCTCAAGGCGCGATAGCGGCATGTGCGGGAATCGCAAACAGCGCTAGCTAATTTCCAAAACACGCTTGAGTTCAGCAAGTCCGTGAACAACCGCATCAGGCTCGAACTCCCAGGGATCGAAAATGCGTTTTGGGTCTCGCTGCACCCAGGCCGTGCGCAAGCCGAAGGCTTTGGCGCCGATCACGTCAAACGGGTTGCTCGAAATCAGCCAGACCAAATCCTTTCGGGCGCCCAATTCGGCTGCGAGATATTCGTAAACGGCGGGATCCGGCTTGAAAGTGCGAATCGGGTCCACGCTCACGATTCTGCTGAAAAGCGGCAGGACTCCCGCGTGATCGAGCGACGCGCGAACGGCTCCTTCTGTTCCGTTCGAGCAAGCGGCAATTGTGAGTCCTTGGGCCGCAAGTTCGTCGAGCGCGCCGAAAACGTCAGGATAAGCCGGCAATTGCTGGTATTTTGCCAGCAGCTGCGACTGCGTTTCCTCGGAAAGAGAGACTCCGAGTTGCGCGCCGACGAAGCGGAGAGCCCCGGCCGTGCACTCGCCAAAGTTCCGATACTTTTTCATGAGAGCGCGGCGAAAGGAATACTCGATTTGTTTGCTGCGCCAAAGCTCGGACGCTTCCTTCGCTTTTTCGCCGAACGCGGCGCGCAAATGATCCTCCATGCGGAATGGATCGATCAATGTTCCGTACACATCGAAAGCCAGCACCGGCTTGGGCCGTTCGTTTGGCATGACAGTTCCTCGCGCAGCAAGCATAAAGGCTGAGGATCACGCCTGGGAACCACGAAAATCGAAAATTCTATAGATTTGCGGGTGGCAAGAGTGTTTCAAACTCGGCGCATGTCGGGCCAAAACACCTTGCCGCGACCGGGAGATTGTTGTTAGCTAATCCTCGGCGGCTTCGCACCTCTCGCGGCCAGGAGAACAAGAACAATCTGGATGCGGCGCGCATCCGAACCAATCCGAATGCTTTGCCTGGGCTTCTTGCTGGCGTTCTCTCCGGCTGCGGCCGCATTGCCGGCGACTGTTTCCGCGAAGCACGCATCCGCGAGGCGCCATCACACGGGCACCCCGGCGAAACACGCTCACTTACGCGTAAGCGCGCGCCGCTCCCATTCACGCCGCCTGTCCAGACCTACCTACGTGCTCGCTTCAGCGCGCATCCCAAGCCGGCAGTTCGACATCATGCCGACAAGTTTTCCGCCGCCTGCGTTTCAATCTCAAGGCGAGCAGAGGCTTCCAAGGCAAACGCCGCGCAAGACGGCGGCCCTGCAAGGAATCGTGCAAGATCGTGCGGCGCGCGGAATTGTCGGCGCTGTGGTGGCACTCACCAATCGCGCCACAAGTATGACGCGAACCGTCTCGACGGACGCGGACGGCGTGTTCCGCTGGACGGATCTAACGCCAGGAGCTTATTTGCTCCTGGTGCAGAGCGACGGCTTCGAGAGTTTGACGCGCGACGATGTGCAACTAGATGCAGGCGAAGTCGTAACTGTCGAGCTGACACTTTCTCCATCGGCAATCTCCGCGCCGCCTACTTCACGAATGCCGCGTTTGCCCGAGCTTGGCCCTCCCCTTCCTGCGGTCGCAATCACGTCGGCCGGTGCGACCTATCGCAAACTCCGCCGTCGTCCTGACGCGGAGCCGGGGCAAGAGATCGTCGCGCGGGAGATTCTTCCGCCGTCACAGGAAGTATTCCTCCCGATGCCGGACCGTTGGGACGTTGCCGTGCCGGAATGGAATCGCTATGGCCGGCGCGGGGAATATCCCTACGTGCGCGTGAGCCATTGGTGGGACCCATTTAATCGGAATCGCCTCAAAGGCGACGAGCCGATTTTCGGCCAGCAGACATTTTTTAATTTCACGGCGACGTCGGACACTACTGTCGACGAGCGCCGCGTGCCACAGGCAAGCAACATCAGCTCGGCGCAACCGGGGAGCAACGATTATTTCGGCAGAGGTGAACAGTTTGCGCTGAGCGAAACATTACGCTTTTCGTTCGATCTGTTTCACGGAGACACCTCGTTTCGCCCGGCCGATTGGCGAATTCAGGTGACTCCCGCCGTGAACGTGAACTATCTGGATGTGCACGAGCTTGGAACCGTGAATATCGATGTGCGCGACGGCACCACGCGCCTCGACGCGCACGCCGGCCTTCAGGAAGCATTTGCGGAGTACAAGATTCGAGATCTGAGTCCGAATTACGATTTCCTTTCTGTGCGAGCGGGAATACAAACTTTTTCCAGCGATTTTCGCGGATTTCTTTTCGCCGATGAACAGCCCGGTGTGCGCGTGTTTGGAAATCTGCACTCGGACCGCTGGGAATACAACGCCGCCTATTTCAACATGCTTGAAAAGAATACGAACAGCGGGCTCAACACATTCCAACCGCGCCATCAGCAAGTCATCATCGCGAATTTTTACATGCAGGATTTCGTCAAGCCCGGTTACACGACAGAGTTCAGCATTCACTACAACAAAGACGACCCCAGCGTCCATTACGACGACAACGGTTTTCTCGTGCGGCCCGCGCCCGTGGGCATTTTTCAGCCGCATGAAATTCGCGCCGCCTATCTGGGGTGGACCGGAAACGGGCACTTTGGCCGCATCAACGTAAATCACGCATTCTACGAAGCGCTGGGCACCGACAGTCTGAACCCCATTGCGGGGCGTCCGGTGACTATCAACGCGCAGATGGCTGCCGCGGAAATTTCGCTCGACAGAGACTGGGTGCGCTATAAGCTCTCCGCATTCTATGCTTCCGGCGACGGAAATCCGCGCGATGGTCGCGCGACTGGATTCGACACTATTGTCGACGATCCCAACTTTGCAGGCGGCATGTTCAGCTTCTGGGACCGGGAAGAACTTCGTCTGCCCGGCACGGGAATCGCGCTGACGCCCGGCGACAGCCTGCTGCCCAGCATGCGCACGAGCAAGGATGAGGGGCAGGCGAACTTCGTGAATCCTGGAATTTTCCTGGTGAATGCGGGCGCGAATCTCGATCTGACGCCGAAACTCAAGAGTTTTCTGAATGTAAATTATCTACGCTTCGAGCGCACCGCTCCCATCGCGCTCTTGCTTTTTGAATCGCCCATTCACAACACTATCGGCCTGGACACAAGCATCGGATTTCAGTACCGGCCTCCGCTCTCAGAAAATATTTCGATCACCGGAGGCGCAGCCGCGCTGTTCCCGGGACAGGGTTTTCGTGACATTTATTCCGGGGCGACACAGTTTTCGGTTTTTGCGAATGTGCATTTTCAGTTTTGAAGCAACATGATTTCCTTGTATCGATTTGATCTCTGAAGGCTCGATGAATCGCTGGATCACAAATCGCAATTTCTTGCCCCGGCCCGCGTATCTCTCTTCATGGGCCGCGATGGCCGTGAGCTTGCTTCTTGCCGCCGCGGCTGTGCGGATTCCTGCACCCTCGCTACGCGCCGCCGATGAAAACGCCGGCCCAAGCCTGATCGGCCAGACACAGGAGGAAGCCGACCGCAAAAGCGCTGGATGCATTTCCTGCCACACTCAAACCGACGAGCCGACCATGCACGCGACGGGCACGTTGCGCCTTGGCTGCACGGATTGTCACGGAGGAAACGCGGGCACGCGAATTGCTTCGGGCGTCGCCACCACATCGCCGGAATACGAACAGACGAAACGGCAAGCCCACCCACAGCCTCGCGATCCGAGACTGGCGGACCGGTCGGCCAATCCCCAACGCATGTACACAGAGTGGCTCAAGGAAAGCCCTGATTACGTGCGCTTCGTAAATCCCGGCGATCTGCGCGTCGCAGCGGAAACGTGCGGCAGGGCCGGTTGCCATGCATCCGAAGTACGCAACGTCTCCACGAGCATGATGACGACCGGGGGCATGCTCTGGGGCGCGGCGCTCTACAACAACGGCGCCTACCCTTACAAGGACACGCAGTTCGGCGAAAGCTACGCGCGCGATGGCGCACCGCAAACAGTTCGAACGATTCCCGCGCCGGCAGCGGGAGAAACTCGGACAAAGGGTATCCTCCCGGAGATCACGCCGCTCGAGCGTTGGGAAATTTCACAGCCTGGCAACGTGTTGCGCGTGTTCGAACGCGGCGGCGGGCCGAAAGGCGAGGTCGGCGAGCCCGTGCGCGCCGAAGATGCGGGAAAGCCTGACGACAAGCTCAGCACGCGCGGATTCGGCACGCTCCTGCGCACCGATCCGGTATTCCTCGGACTGCAAAAGACTCGCCTGCTCGATCCCCTGCTTTCCTTGCCGGGCACCAACGATCAGCCGGGGGACTACCGCGGCAGCGGATGCACGGCGTGTCACGTTGTCTATGCGAATGACCGCTCGCTCGAACATTCCGCGCAATACGCTCCATTTGGCAATCGTGGTTACAGCGCGACGAAGGACCCGACGATTCCTCGCGAAGAATCCGGCCATCCCATCCGCCACGAATTTACGCGCTCGATCCCGTCGAGCCAGTGCATGGTCTGCCATGTGCATCCGGGTACGAACATGGTGACCACTTATTTCGGCTACACCTGGTGGGACAACGAATCCGACGGCGCGTCCATGTATCCCAAAGAGCAGCGCAATCCCACCGAGGAAGAAAAATTCGAGGTTTCGCAGCGCAATCCCGAAGGCGCGGCGCCGCGCGGGCTGTGGTCCGACGTGAAATTTCTCGCGCAAACGGGCAGCGCCGAGTTCAATGCAAAATTAAAAGACACGCAATTCGCCGATTTTCACAGCCACGGCTGGCTCTTCCGCGCAGTATTCGCCCGCGACCGGGAAGGCCACCTTCTCGACGAAAAGGGGACCGCTGTTCCCGCGGACGATCCGAAAAAGTTTGAGAAGGCCGCGCAGCTCGCGGACATTCATATGCAGAAGGGCATGCAGTGCGTGGACTGCCACCTAGAGCAGGACAGCCACGGCACGGGAAAGCTCTACGGCGAATCACGCGCCGCGATTGAAATGGACTGCGTCGATTGCCACGGGACAATTTCGCAGCGCGCGACGCTGATCACCTCCGGCCCCGCGGCGTCGGGGGGCGGCACGCACCTCGACGCGCTGCGCACCCCGTTGCGCGAGCGGCAATTCGAGTGGCGCGAAGGAAAACTTATCCAGCGCTCTATGATGGACCCGCACCTCGAATGGGAGGTCGTGCAGACGCTCGACTCCATCACTCCGGGGAACGTGCACTACAGCGAAAAATCGCGCCTGGCGAAAACGCTGCGCACGGACGGCGTGACCTGGGGCGATGTGCCAAAAGATGAGTCGCAACTCGCGCACGCCAACAGCAGCATGACCTGCTACGCCTGCCACACGTCATGGACGCCCAACTGTTTCGGCTGCCACCTGTCGATGACCGCGAACGAAAAGCGTCCGATGCTGCACAATGAAGGGCTGACCACGCGCAACTGGACCGCCTACAATTTCCAGGTCCTGCGCGATGACGGCTACATGCTGGCCGTGGACGGCACTGTCACCGGGCACCGTGTCGCGCCGGCGCGCTCTTCGTGCGCGATCCTGGTGAGTTCGCAAAACGCCAACCGCGAGTGGCTGTACAACATGCAGCAGACGGTTTCGGCCGAAGGATTCAGCGGCCAGGCGTTTTCGACGTTCGTGCCGCACACGGTGCGCGCGCGTGAAACGAAGCAGTGCACCGATTGCCACGTCTCCGCCGCGCGCGACAACAACGCCTGGATGTCCATGCTCCTCCTGCAAGGAACGAATTTCCTTAACTTCATGGGGCGCTACGTCTACGTGGCCGCCGGCAAAAAGGGTTTTGAAGCCGTGGTGACTGCGGAACACGATGAGCCCGAGGCCGTCATCGGCAGCGATTTGCAGCGCATGGCTTATCCCGATGATTTCCGCATGCACGAGGAACGCAAGCGCGAACTCACGACCGCGTACCGCCACGGCGGAACCGTTCTCGACATTCAGCTGCGCGGAGAATATGCCTACGCTGCGATGGGCGCGGACGGCTTTCGCGTTTTCGACGTCGCCAACATCGACAACAAGGGTTTTTCTGAGCGCACGGTAACCGCGCCGGTTTCGCCGCTCGGCCAGCGCCTCTACGTAAAGACGAAGTACGCGACGGCAGTCGCAACTCCCACAACGCTGGCCGTAGATCCCCTTCGCACGCACGATCCCGCAAATGAGGAACAGAAAATCCATTTGATGTACGGGTTCCTCTACGTCACGGACAAATATGAAGGGCTAATTGTAGTCGGCAACCCCGATCTGAAGGGCAAGAATCCCGGTGTCGGTACCCTTCTCGACGGAAATCCGGAAAACAATTTTATCGGCCGCGCGGCCACTTTTAATCCCGGCGGAATCCTGAACGGGGCACGGCGCATCACGATTGCCGGAACTTACGCCTACATTTTGTGCGACCGCGGACTTGTGGTCATCGACCTCGATAATCCGCTCGCGCCGCGCGTGACGGCGGAAATTGGCGCGCCCGATCTGGTGGATCCGACTGGCGTCGCCGTGCAATTCCGCTATGCGTTTGTCACCGATCGCCAGGGACTGAAGGTGCTCGATGTCACCGATCTCGCGCATCCGCGCATTGTGCCCGGCGCATTCGCGAAATTGGACGACGCGCGCAACGTCGTCGTGTCGCGAACGTACGCGTACGTTTCCGGCGGCAAAAACGGTATCGCTCTCGTCAATGTCGAGCAGCCCGAGCGTCCGCGCCTCGACCAAATGTTCACCGCGGACGGGCAGTTGAATGATGTGAACGACGTGAAAATTGGTGCGGTGGATGCCAGCGTCTTTGCCTATGTAGCGGACGGCCGCAACGGCCTGCGCATCCTGCAAGTGATTTCGCCCGAAGATTCGGCCGAATCGTATGGATTCAGCCCGCGGCTGACGCCCAAATTGATCGCGACCTACCGCACAGGCGGCCCGGCGCTCGCGATTTCACGCGGCATCGACCGCGACCGCGCCGTCGACGAGAGCGGCAACCAGCTCGCCGTTTTCGGACGCCGCGGGGCGCGCCCCTTCAATCGCGCCGAGGCGGAGAAGCTCTATCTCCGAGACGGCAAACTCTATACCGTCACGGATACGCCTCCGGGACCGCCGCAACCGCGCGCGGTCACAGATTCGTCCGCAAGAGCTTGGTACGATCGTGTGCGCGCGCTCATTCATTAACTGGCGTGGCCCAGTCCTGAGCCTGCAGGTTTGGCAAGGGAACATCACACCTTGGCTCGACTAAAACCCGCACACAAAGAGCCTGCGTGAAAACTCTGATTTAGTTCATGTAGCGCCCGCCTTCAGGCGGGCATCTGCTCGATTCCGAAGTGCCCGCCTGAAGGCGGACGCTACGAAATTGAATTGCTCACCCCTCGCGCATTTTGTGGCCGGCCAGGTTGCCGAGGCCGTCGTAGGCGGCGTACTTATACAATTCGGAGAGCGTCGGGAAATTGAAAACCAATTCGATGAACGTATCAATCGTGCCGCCGGATTCTAGCACGGACATCCCGAGGTGGATCAGTTCAGTCGCCCCTTCTCCAAAAATTTGCACGCCCAGCAACTGCTTGCTGTCCGGGCGGAAAATCAATTTGAGCATTCCCGTGGACTCGCCGATGATCTGTCCTCGGGCATTATTTGCATATTTCGCGCGCCCAACTGCGTAGCTGATTTTCCGGATCTCGCAGGATTCCGTTGTTTCCCCCACCGCGGAAATTTCCGGTATCGTATAAATTCCCATGGGGAGCTGCGAGGCAAGCCTGTGTTTATAGGGGAATCCGAAGGCGTGGCACATCGCGACGCGCCCCTGTTCCATGGAGGTCGAGGCCAGGGCGGGAAATCCGATCACGTCTCCGGCCGCATAAATGTGCCGCACGTGCGTCTGGTAGTGATCGTTCACGTCGATGTTGCCGCGTGGATTGATCCCCAGGCCGGCCCGTTCGAGGCCGAGTCCTTCGACCGCGCCGCGGCGCCCGGCTGCAAATAACGCCGTTTCCGCCTCCGCGACCCGGCCTGACTCGAGCGTCATGCGAATTCCGCCCGTACTGCGCGTGGTTGCCTTCAGTCGCTCCTGAAAACAAAACTTCAGCCCCAAGCTCGCCAGACGCGCGCGCAACAGTTCGGAAATTTCAGTGTCCAGAAATGGAAGCAGTCTTTCCCGGCCGTCGACGAGCGTCACTTCGACGCCCAGTGCGGTGAAAATCGACGCGTATTCGCAGCCGATCACGCCGCCCCCCACAACGATCATGCTTTTCGGGAGCCGGTCCATCCGCAGGATCGATTCGGAATCGAAAATGGTTTGGTCATCGAACGGGATTTCCGGAGGACGGTAAGGCTTGGAGCCGGTGGCGATCAAAATGAAATCGCCCCGAAGATATCGGGGCGCGCCATGTTCATCGACGGCTTTCACCGTGTGGGCGTCTTCAAACTGGGCCGCGCCGGCGATCACCTCGATTTTGTGCGCGGCGAGATTGGTCGCAATCTTCAAGCGTTCCGCGGAGACCACTGCGTCCTTCCGGTACATGAATCCTTGCACCGTCAGCCCTTCGCGCAAGGAGTAATCGATGCCGTAAAGCCCGCGCTGCCGCAGCCCCGAGAAATAAAGCGCAGATTCGCGCAGCGTCTTGCTCGGCACCGTGCCGGTGTTGACGCCCGCGCCGCCCAGATTCGGCCCGCGTTCCACGAGAGCCACGCGCTTGCCAAAATATGCCGCCTGCGCCGCGCCCTTCTCGCCGGCAGGTCCCGAACCAATTACCACGAGATCAAACGATTCCACCCCGAACTCTCCTTACCTACGCAAGAGCTACGCGCCTGAGTGTATCAGTAGGACAGCCACTCCTGGCTGTCCGCTTTCGGCCTGGTCAGGGCATGCAGGACAGCCAGGAGTGGCTGTCCCACTAAAATCGATCATTGAGCGACCTCAAAATTCAGCCGTCCATTGACAACGTTTCCTCCCTCCGACATCCTATGGCGCACGGGTCAGGGTGAAAAGCCCGCCGTTCATGGAGAGCGTTCTCGGTGAACCGTTCACGGTGAACGCTCAAGGTGAACCGCGGCGGGCTGCCTTAGGCTTGATCTTCGACGCGGAGTCTCCCGAGATGTCATTGCCCAGCGAAAAAAGTCTTTCCGCGCTGCTCGACGAACGCCGGACATTTCCTCCTTCGGAGGAATTCAAACAGCGCGCCAACTGGAACGATCCCGAGATTTACGATCGCGCGGCGAAAAACCCGGAGGGCTTCTGGGCGGAACAAGCGAAAAACCTGGACTGGTTCACACCGTGGCAGCGCGTGCTGGAGTGGAATGTTCCTTGGGCCAAGTGGTTCGTGGGCGGGAAGCTCAACGTCACCTACAACTGCGTGGACCGGCACGCCCATTCGGCGCGGCGCAACAAGGCAGCCATCATCTGGGAGGGCGAGCCGGGCGACACGCGCGTGCTGACGTTTGGGATGCTGGAACGCGAAGTAAACCGCTTTGCCAACGCGCTGAAATCACTTGGCGTGGTGAAGGGCGACCGCGTCGCGATTTACATGGGCATGGTTCCCGAGCTGGCCATCGCCATGCTGGCCTGCGCGAAAATCGGCGCGGCGCATTCGGTCGTGTTCGGCGGATTTTCGGCGGAGGCGCTGCGCGAACGCATCAACGACGCCAAGGCAAAAGTATTGATCACCGCGGACGGCGCCTGGCGGCGCGGAACCGTAGTGCCGCTCAAGGCCAGCGTGGATGATGCGCTGACCGGAACACCGACCATCGAAAAAGTAGTCGTCGTGCAACGAGTCAGCAAGGCTGCGCCGATTTCAATGAAGCCAGGCCGCGACCTCTGGTGGCACGAGATCGTCGCAAACGCTTCGGACGAATGCGCCGCGGAACCCATGGACTCCGAGGACATGCTGTTCATCCTGTATACCAGCGGCACGACGGGAAAACCGAAAGGCGTCGTGCACACGACTGCTGGATATCTCCTTGGCGTGAGCACAACGCATCGCTACGTCTTCGACATCAAGGAAGACGACGTCTACTGGTGCACCGCCGACATCGGCTGGGTCACCGGCCATTCCTACATCGTGTATGGGCCGCTCGCCAACGGCACCACGACGGTGATGTACGAAGGCACGCCCGACTTCCCCGACCGCGGCCGCTTTTGGGAGCTCGTCGACAAGTATGGCGTCAACATTTTCTATACCGCGCCTACGGCAATTCGCACCTTCATGCGCTGGGGCAAGGAGTTTCCGGCGAAGTACAAGCTTTCTTCGCTGCGGCTGATCGGCACCGTGGGCGAGCCGATCAATCCCGAGGCGTGGATCTGGTACAACGAAACTATCGGCCACGGGCGCTGCCCCATCGTCGACACCTGGTGGCAAACCGAAACCGGCGGCATTATGATCTCTCCCCTGCCCGGCATCACCGCAACAAAGCCAGGATCGGCCACGAAACCGCTTCCCGGAATCGTTGCGGAGGTGGTGGACATCGACGGCAAGCCGGTCGGCCCGGGCGGCGGCGGTTATTTGGTGCTCAGCAAGCCGTGGCCTTCGATGCTGCGCACTGTATACGGCGACCCGGATCGCTACGTGCAGAATTACTGGTCGCGCTATTCCGGGAAATATTTCACCGGTGACGGCTGCAAGCTGGACGAGGACGGTTATTTCTGGCTGCTCGGCCGGGTGGACGACGTGATGAACGTCTCAGGCCATCGCATTTCGACATACGAAGTGGAAAGCGCGCTGGTGGATCACTCTTCGGTGGCCGAAGCCGCGGTGATCGGCAAGACACACGAAATCAAAGGCCAGGGAATTTCCGCGTTCGTCACGCTGAAGGAAGGAATCCACCCGAGCGATAAACTGAAAGAAGAATTGAAGAATCACGTTTCCACGAAAATCGGTTCCATCGCCAAGCCCGACGATATCTTCTTCACCGCCGAGCTGCCCAAAACGCGCAGCGCCAAGATCATGCGCCGCCTGCTGCGCGACATCGCCGAAGGCCGAGTCCTCGGCGACACAACAACACTCGCCGATCCCACAGTCATCGCTAAACTCAGAGAGCAAGCCAAAGATGAGGGATAATGGAAAGGCCCCTAGTCAGTCCAATCGTTAGTACTGACAATGCAAGACGCTACCTGTATGGGTTAGATTGATGGATTTGCAGCACATCATAATGCTCTTCTTAGGTGTGTGCTGCATTTGTGGCGGCATTGCTGGACATGATTTTACGCTCGATTTTTTGGGTTTGTTGGGCCATATCGCAGGACCTTTATCGAATTCCCCATTTATCCTCTGTTGGGGAGGATTATTTTCGCAATTGTCGGTGTCTTCCTCTTGCTCTTCGCCCTCCGCCCACAGTTTTGAGGACCGCCATGTCCACTAATGTCCTTGTGATTGACGCCCCCGCGCGGACAACTTAACATATGGATATGCTGCCCAATGCACAGACTCCGCCGGACGTGTCTCCGGGCGGCAGTCTCGCCGATCGGTTCGGCCGGCCCCTGCGCAGCCTGCGCGTTTCGGTGACTGACCGCTGCAACCTGCGCTGCAACTACTGCATGCCGCAGGAGGACTACGTCTGGCTGCCTCGGCAGGAATTGCTGACGTTCGAGGAAATTGTGCGGCTCGTGGAAGTGTTTACCTCGCTGGGCGTCGAAGATGTGCGCCTTACGGGGGGCGAGCCGCTGCTGCGCCGCGATCTTCCGCAACTGGTTCGTATGCTGGCGGCCAATCCCAGGATTCGCGACCTCGCGCTCACGACCAACGGCGTTTTGTTCGCGGAGCAAGGAGAAGCCCTGCGGGCGGCGGGATTACATCGCGTGACGCTCAGTCTGGACACGCTACGGCCGGAGAGGTTCTCCAAGCTGGCGGGGCGCGACACGCATGCGCAAGTCCTTGCGGGCATTGCAGCCGCGCGCCAATTGTGCTTTCCGAAACTCAAGCTGGATACGGTCGTGCTGCGCGGCGCGAACGACGACGAACTCGCCGACTTGATCGAATACGGCCGCGGCGTGGAAGCGGAAGTGCGCTTCATCGAGTACATGGACGTGGGCGGCGCGACGGAATGGTCGCTGGAAAAAGTTTTTACGCGCGCCGAAATGCTTGAGCAGCTCACGAAACGCTACGGAACGATCACGCCGCTCAACGAAAACTCGTCCGCGCCCGCCGAGCGCTTCCGGCTCCCCGACGGCACCGTGTTCGGCATCATCGCATCGACCACGACACCATTTTGCAGGAGCTGCGACCGCAGCCGCCTGACAGCGGACGGCCTCTGGTATTTGTGCCTCTATGCGCAATCCGGCATCGATCTCCGCCAAATGCTGCGCGCGGGCGCTGCGCCTGAAGAGCTTGCCGCGCGAATTTCTTCCATCTGGCGCGCGCGCACGGATCGCGGCGCGGAGTTGCGTGCCGCCACCGGTCATCGCGGCGTGCTGGTCGGAATCGAGCAGCTTCGCCGGGATCCCCACCTCGAAATGCACACCCGCGGCGGTTAGCAGGACAGGCTTCAGTTTTAATTCCAATTTCAAATGTGACAGGCTGAACAGGCCGCGGGAAAAATGCCCTGTTCTGTCATTCTGAGCGAAGCGAAGAATCTCTCTTCGATTTAAGTATAAGAAAAGAAACAAGGAGAGATTCTTCGCTTCGCTCAGAATGACAGAGGGTTGAGTTTTTCCGCGGCCACTGAAGCCTGTCCTACTTGAATCACAACGTGAAACTCGTGTAGACCGACGTGCGCAGAGCGTTCGTGAAGAGGTGATCCGACCAGTATTGCCCGAACCGCCAGCCTATTTCCCACCGGTTGCTGACCTTCTTGACTTTATAAGCCATGGACGAATCCAGCTCACTGCCGTAATGAATGTGAGGGTAGTCCGAGTGATAGTCGTAGTAGATAACCGTTGCAACCGCCCCGCCCAGGAAGCGTATTGGCCCGCTGGCCGTCAAATAGCGGGCTTCCAAACCGTTACCGCCAACGATACTGGGATCACTGAAGAACAAGTCCGTCCAACCGTTGCGAGGGGGGGCGAACGGGGTGGTCAATAGGTCGGTGGCGCTCCGGCCGCCCAAAACAGCATAGCCTGCCTTTAAGCTGAAATCCCGCCAACCTGGACCCAGTTCTCCCAGATAGTAGTTCTCATCCACCCTGTTCGGATTGGTGCCGTAGTTCATCTGCTTCGCGAATTCCGCCGTGTAAACAAGGCTCCAATTTTCGTTAAATTGGTATGGCCCGTTCACGCGCAGGCCGTACGTCTGGCTGGAAAGGGCGAACTGTGCGGGAGCTGTATAATCGGCCAACAAGCCGTAAAGGGACACATTGATACGGTCCGGTTGATTCCAGACAAGATTGAACATGTGCGTATGCATGTGCGGGTGGCCGTCGGTCGCGTCGTAACCCACCTCACGTAAGAAGCGATTGATATACGCGTAGGTGAAGGAAAAATTCTGGGGCAATTGCGCGTCCAACCGAGCTGCGTCGAAGCTTCCGTGGATCTGGCGCCAGCTGGAAGAACTTAGAAAACGGCCGTCGTTGAGCGTAAGCTCCTGGCGCCCGACAGTAACCGCAAGCTTCTTGTGTGGGACGCCGTGCTCCCATTTCAGGAACCCTTGGTTTAATTCCAGGCTTTTGGGATCCAGGATGGCGGGAAGATTCGGGCGGTTCTGCGAAGGAAGCGTAGGATCGCTGTAGTCCGCGGGCCCGGTGACGATCACCGCTTCGCCCTGAGCGAATACGGAGAACCCGTGGTAGGCCGGGGTCTCGTATCCGAGTGCCAGGCGGAGAGTCGGGGCATAGGCGGTCGCCGTGAACGGCGCCCCGTCGCGTTCGAAGCCTTCGACGCGAAACCGGGAGCTAAAAGATATTTTCCCTTCCTTGAGCCACGGCCATAGCCGCCGGGAAGCCGGCTCTTGCGGCGCCTGAGCTTGAGGAGCCTGACCTTGAGGAATTTGATCCTGCGCCACGGCAGAAATTGGGACGATGCAGAAAAAGAAAACGCCGAGGGATAGAGCAGCAATTCTCGAGGCCCATTTCAACTTCATGGTCGCTTGGCCTTGCAGGGCACAAGCAAATATTTCACCTCGCGAGCGTGCGTCAAATCCTCGATCGAACACACGAACGAGTCGTTGTGAGCAGATATTTCCAATTTAATTTCACCCGTGATTCATATCCTACATCACGCGACCACTGCAATGCCTGGCATTCGCGCTCGATTAGCGCTGGCCCGCCCCTGTGGGACTACAGGTATTGATGTTTCATGCGCGCGAAAGTCACAGCCGAAACTCTGTGCGATGCAACTTCAGCCGCTCAGAGCAAACGAATTTGGCTTGCATCATGCCAATCCTTCATCCAATTGCGAGGCGATTCCGCATGGAATTGCATAGCATGAGTAGTTGACGAGAGGAAAGACCAAGACTATGTCCGCACTTCACTCTTTTGAGAGGAATTGAAAAGCCTGCGAATGGCAGTAAGGTTTGGAGATTCCGCTCGATCCAACGATGACCACGAAGGCAAGCTCTCGCCGCTCAGACCACTGACTCAGTAGTCCACAATGATACTCGGTCGCGCCCCTCGCGCTTGGCTGCATACAGCGCCTGGTCGGCAGCTCTCAGAACGTCGCCCATCGTCGGGCCGTGGTCCGGGAAGAGAGCTATTCCCATCGAAACGCTGACGGCGCCCAGGAGCTGGCCTTCATACTCCACGCTCAGTAGTTTGACTTGCTGGCGCAGGATCTCCGCTCGTTTAAAAGCGCCGTCCAGGGTCGTATCGGTGAGCACCAGCGCAAACTCCTCACCGCCATAACGGCAAGCGATATCCTGGCCACGCGTATTCTTTTTCAAGAGTTCTCCGAGCGCGCAAAGAAGCATGTCGCCCGCCTGATGGCCAAACGTGTCGTTAAATTTCTTGAAATGGTCCAGGTCCACCATGACGATCGCAACCGAACCCTTGCTGCGCTTCGCGCGCCTGAACTCACGCTCCAGGGATTCTTCCATGTAGCGGCGATTGAAAAGGCCCGTAAGCGGATCGCAAATCGACTGCGTGCGCAGGCTCTCGCGCAACTTCAAATTCCAAAGCGATAAGGCCACCTGTTTGGCGAGCACCGCGGCCAGCCGCCGTTCCGCTTCGTCCGAGGATCTGGGCGGACGATCCTGGTCATCCCGGCCGCGCATCATTTGCAAGCTCACGATTCCCAGCGCTTCTCCTTGCGCCATCAGCGGGACACAAAGACACTCCGTCACTTCCTTCAGATCGATGTGGCTGCAAGCAGGTCCCTTATCCCCGCGCCGGTACAATTGCGGCTGGCCCCGGCGCAATGCCCAGCAGTCATCAGGGGCGAAGACACGTTCTACGTGGCCGGACTGGCCCCAATCCGATACGGTTTCCACGGTTGATTTGGATGTGCCGGTGACGCACAGCGAGCCCGACCACTTTGGAAATAGTTGTTCCGCCTTGTTGCAAATCTCCTCGTAAGCCTCATCTTCTTCCTTGCAAGCCTGAAGCCGGCTTCCCATTTCGCTCAGGAGATTGATTTCCTTGGAGCGCTGCTGCAATTCCTGCACTTTCTCGGCCAGCTCCTGATTGGCATTGTGCAGACGGATTTCCGCCTGTACGCGCTCGGTAACGTCTTGAATGCTGGCCACCAGCTTCAAAGGCTGATTCGTTTTGGGATCGCAAATGATGTCGCCCCGTTCGAGAATATTTCGTTCCGTGCCGTCGGGACGAACCACCCTGAATTCGATGGCGAATGGCCTGGCCTGGTGCATGGCATGGTCCAGCGCCCTGCGCACGTTTTCTCTGTCATCTGGATGGACCGAGCGGAAGTAAGTCTCCCTCGATACTTCGACTCCTCCAGGCTCATACCCAAAAATTCGAAAGACCTCGTCCGACCAGCGCAAAGGTTTCTTTTCGGGTTCATTCCTGGTAGGGAGATCCAGCTCCACGCTGCCGAAATGGGCAATGCGTTGCGCAGCCGCGAGATTCGCTTCGCTTTGCCGCAACTTCTGCTCGGCCTCTTTTCGCCGGGTAATATCCCGGTGCAAGCCGACGATTCCTACGACCGTATCTCCTTTGTCGATTAAAGGAACCTTGGTGGTATGGAGAACTTTCACGTTTCCCTGCAAGTCCACTGCTGTCCGCTCCGTTTCCATTGATGCCCCGCCGGATTTCATCACCTGCAGGTCGTCGGCGCTCAAGGCAATGGCGCGTTCCCTCGGAAATAAATCGAAAACCGTTTTTCCCAATAAGTCGTCGGGCGACCTCATTCCATGAAGTCTGGCAAAGGACTTGTTGGCAAGCAGATAGTGCCCTTCCTTATCCTTGGCAAAGATGCTGTCGGGGATGTTATCCGTCACCGTGCGAAGGACATTGCGCTCCAGAGCCAGCTTTTTCTCCGTCTGGGCTCGCGCCGAAAGGGCCCGGTCGAGTCTTCGTGTCGAATAGAAGGCGCCAACAACCGCGGCGATTGTGCCTATGCAGACGGTCACCGCCTGTTGCTGCAAGGAGGTAAAATGGGGGAAAAGGAAATGCTTCGATTTTTCGAATACAGTTAAGCCCACTGCGACCAAAACGACTAGCCACGCGTAACCGATCCAATCACTGGCCAGGCCGGGGCGAACTCCGGCCTCGTCTTCCAGGAGGGCCGAGTCCAATTTTCCAGGCGCCCGGTTCGTTTTCATGATGCCCACAGATACAGCTCCGTATGTCTCCAGCTGCGGCCTAAAGAGGGAAGTAATCTTTATTTAGGATAACGCTCCAAACGCCAAGCAACGCGGAAACCTTATTTTGTGTGATTAAATAGCTAATTGCGATCAAGCATCACCGGATCTACAGCTTAACGCAGCAGTTACGCGATGAGCAGACAATGTCAGGGGTCCGGTGCGCTCATTTCGTGGAATCATTTCGATTGGAAAATGGCCATGGTAGAACCGGTCGCGGGTTCAAAACCGCTACAATTCCCTGTATAGTTTAGCCATGCCGCTCAGCATAAAAGCTCGGAGGCGATTGCGATCCTTGCGCACGCGCGCGCGCGAATTGCGTGGCGTTGTGAGAGGACTCGTCTCGACGCGGCACCCCCTGCTCGTCCATATCATTCCGATCCGGCGGTGCAATCTGGCCTGCACGTATTGCAACGAATTCGACGATTTCTCGAAACCGGTGGACACCGCGGAAATGCTTCGCCGGATTGACCGCCTGGGAGAACTCGGCACGGCGGTCATCACGATCAGCGGCGGCGAGCCGCTCCTGCATCCCGACCTCGACGTGATCATCGCGCGCATGCGCAAGAACGGCATCCTTTCCGGGATGATCACCAACGGTTATCTCCTCACCGCCGAACGCATCGAGCGGCTCAACCGCGCGGGCCTGGAATACCTGCAGATCAGCATCGACAACGCCATGCCCGACGAAGTGTCGATGAAGAGCCTAAAGGTGCTCGATCAGAAATTGAAGCTGCTCGCCGATCACGCTGTGTTTCAGGTGAACATCAATTCCGTGCTCGGCAGCGGGGTAAAAAATCCGGAGGACGCGCTGAAGGTGGCGCGCCGCGCGCAGGAACTGGGCTTTACCAGCACCGTGGGCATTCTCCACGACGGGCAGGGACAGCTGAAACCGCTGGGCGGGCGCGAGATTGAAATCTTTGAAGAAATCATGGGCATGGGCAAGCGCGGGTTTTCTCGCATCAACGGGTTCCAGCACAACATCGCCAAGGGCAAAACGAACGACTGGCGGTGCCGCTCCGGCTCGCGCTACCTCTACGTCTGCGAGGACGGGCTCGTGCACTGGTGCTCGCAGCAGCGCGGCTATCCGGGCATTCCTCTCGAAAAATACTCGGCGGAAGATTTGCGCCGCGAATACTTCACGAAAAAACATTGCGCGCCGCTGTGCACGGTTTCCTGCGTGCAGCAAATCGCCGTGGTGGACAACTGGCGCGGACCGCAAACACTGAAGCCCGTCGCCGCGCCGCCGTCCTCGCCGGAATCCCTCGTGCAGTTGAGGTAAGGCTGTGACTGGTGACAGGTGACTGGTGATTCTGGGAAACCTCGGCCATCCTCCCGGTTTTCTCCGTGCCCTCTGTGTCCTCTGTGTTAAAAGCCTTTGAATTCTTGCGCGACGGGACACCCCAAAATCTTTCAACACAGAGAGCACAGAGGGCACCGAGAAATTCTAGGAGCGCACGTGAAGCGAATTTCCGGCGCGCGCCGTTCCGTCGATTTCACGTGTTTGCGCTGGGATGAGCGCGCGTCTCAGCAGCCAAGGTTTGAGCACACGCTTCCACCACATCAGCGCGCCCGTAAAGAACAAGGCCGCGGGTGCGAGTCCAACGATGGTCCAAATGATTTTCACCGGGACGCCCGCGAACCGGCCGAAGTGCGCTTGTGCAAGCCAGTACAACACCTTATCTCCAAAGCGAAGGCTTCTGCTGGTCGCTTTCAGCGGTTCCAAAAAATCGACGGCGGCATTGAACTTTTCGGGAACTGAGAGGTAAATTCCCGAGATCGCCCACATGAAAAAGAACGCCAAGGTCCAGAATCCCAAAGCGCTGTGCAGCGTCCAATTGAATCCCTTGGGATTTGTTTTCCAGCGGAAGCTGAGGCTGCGGCGCCAGGTTTCAGTTCCCGGCCACCAGATGACGGCGCCCGTCAGAACGAGAAGCAATGTAAAAATCCCTCCGGCCGCGTTGATCAGGCGGCCCGTCTGCGCCAGCAGTAGATTGTCGTGCAGATCCACGAGCCACAGCACGAATCGGAAACCGAATCGCAACGAATCGCCCAAATCGGCGCCCGTGTACGGATTGAACAGGCGCTGCAGTTTCTTGCCGCCCCGTACCAGCCAGATCTCGGCGGCCTGGTCGGGATTTTTCCGCAGCGAGACGCGAGTCACGTCGTAATCGGGATAGGCGCGCTGGGCGACTTGTCTGAGTTCGTCGTCGGACATCCGCGCGCCGGGACCTGCGACAACACGAGGCTCGCGCGCCAGCGCCCTGGTCAGTTCCCTGCGGAAAATCAGCGCGGAGCCGGTCACGCTCATGAGCAACACGTAGAGGCCCAGGCCGATTCCAGTCCACAGGTGAATCTGAAAGAGCGCCTTGCGCAGCCAAACATTTTGCGGGCGCGTCCGCCATTTGTCCCAAGCGTTCATTATTTCCGTCATCTGTGGCCATGTTTTACACCATCTTCCTCGAGAATCGATGACGTTTTGGCTTGTCCTTGCGAGTCCCGTTTCGGGTAGGGCTGTTCGCTTGACAGATTCATGGAGAAAGTCCTAAAGTTGCTGCCGTCCCCACCAGCCCTGCTGTTCGCTCGCACAATTCAACCTGATTGACGAGGGTATAGCCATGTCATATTCGCGGTGGGTTCACTCGCAAAGACTCTTCCTATTTTTGCTAATTGCAGTTCTTCCAGCAGCTTTGGCCACGGTTCTGGTCAGTTGCGGCGGCCTCGTGTCTGGAATGCAGTCGAGCGGGACCGGTACGGTTAACGTGAGCTTGACCGATCCGCCGACCTGCAAGGTTCCCAACGGAAATTTCCAGCATGTCTATGTAACGATTCGCTCGGTCCAGGCAAATATCAATGCAACAGCAGATGATAACTCCTCAGGGTGGCAGGAACTTGCCCAGCAATTGAATTCTCAGCCCATGCAAATCGATCTTTTTTCCGCCGCCTCAACGACCTGCCTGCTGACCACGCTCGGTTCCAACGCGGCGCTACCGGCTGGAACTTATCAGCAAATCCGGCTGCTTCTGGTGCCGAACAGTGGATGGACCGGCCCGACTCCCACAACAAACAATTGCGACAGCCAAGGGTTTAACTGCGTCGTGCTCGCGGACAATACCATCCACGAGCTGAATCTTTCGAGCCAGGCCAATACAGGCTTGAAAATTCCTCCCGGACAAGTCGTGGGAGGCCCCATCTCGGTGGCGGCCGGACAGGACGTCGATCTCAACATCGATTTTAATTCTTGCGCCTCCATCATTCAGGAAGGAAATGGCCAATATCGCTTGAAGCCGGTGCTGACAGCGGAGCAAGTGGGCACAAATAGTACGGGGATCAGCGGCCAGGTCGTCAAAGCGGGGACGACGCAGCCAATCTCAGGCGGAACCGTGATTGTGGCCCTGGAAAAGCAAGACGGCACTGGAACGGACATAATTTATGAGCAGGCTGACGCGGATTCCTCCGGCAACTTCAACTTCTGCCCGCTGCCTTCGGGTGCGACGTTTGATGTGGTGGTAGTTGCCATCGACGGCAGCGGGGTCGCCTACAATGCCACGGTGGCCGCCGGCGTCCCGGGCGGTACAAACCTCGGCGCGATTCCTGTGACTGCGGAAACGGGAACAACTCCAGGGCCAGCTACATTCCAGGGCTTTGTGACGGCCACGACGGGGACAGCACCCGCTTCCCCCGCTTCAATCGATGCTCTTGTCTCCGCGATCCAAACCATCACCGTGGGCGGCGGGACAAGTTTGTCCGTGACCATCCAGGCTGAAGGGGCATCGACGACGAACCTTTCCCTGGATTCGTCCACTAGCTGCCCCTCGGGCACCCCTGTGAATATAATTTGCGCCCAGTACACCCTGATCGAACCAGCAAGCAATCCCCAAGTGGGAATTTTCTCCTCGGGGAAGGTTTCCTCCTATTCCGCACCAGCCACCGGCGATGTCTTATATTCCATCCGGGCAAACGCGTTTGTACCGATGAGCGGCGGCACGGCCGATTGCATGCCATCTTCGATAACCGTTACCAAGGACACGAGTTCAAACCCGTTGAAGGCGCTCCCCGGCCCGCCAATTGCGCCGATGGAAATCGATTTCACAGGGTGCTCGTGATCCATGAGCGGTCAGGAGCTGTGCGGCTTCATAGAAGAATAAGGTCGTCTCATAGGATCTGAAAGGTATCCGCTGGGGCACCAACGAGGAACGAAGTTCAGGGTTCTTTGTTTCCGGACAACACTCGATCTACCGAGAGTGCGCCACCGCCCGCAATCACAATGGCCAAGGCCATCGCGACCATCAGAAACTGAAATTCCATTCCTTCGCCCTTCTGCTTGCCGGCCCAGTTGATGAACATGCCGAACTTGCTGGTCGTCGTGATCGCAGCGACGGTCATGTCGACCGCGATCCCAAACGCGGCGATCCGGCTGAAACACCCGAGTATCAGCCCCAGCGAGCCGAAGAATTCCGCCATGATGACGAGGAAGACGAGTGGGGCCGGAAACCCACGCTGGCCAAAATTGTGGATCGTGCCTGTGAAGCCCGCGCCTCCAAACCAGCCGAACATTTTTTGCATTCCGTGGGGAAGCATCACACCCCCGGCAACGACGCGAATCAGCGTCAGTACCCAATCCTTCCTGGTATGGAGCAGTTTGGTGAACGTAGGCGACCCCCGGGCTTTCGCTAGTCTTTAGTTCTCCGATAGAGCGCACAAACGGAGGGCGATCCTTCGATGGATCATTTATTCAGAAGTGGAATATCTTTGCCTTTGGGTGGCATGGGAATCGATTTCAGGTAGGCGTAGATGTCGGCAAGATCCTGGTCTGGAATGGCTTTGCTGGTGTAGGGTGGCATATTAATTTTGGGATTTCGAACGTAATTCTGGAACCCTTCGAAGGAAAGCTGCGGAGGTCCGATGCGCGCCGCGCCGGTCTGCGCCGCGCCCTGGCCCATTCGGCCATGGCACTCATAACACCCATCGCTCATAAAAAGCTTTTTCCCGTTCTGCGCGTTTGCGGTGGGAGGAGTGTCGGAAGACTGCTGCGCGCGCGCCACAGGAGTGCCAAAGAGCAGAGCAGCCAAAACGAAAAGGAAGAGGGCGGCGAATCGATTCGATCTGCCAGCAATCGTCGCGTTTAAACCCATTGGTTGTGTCTTGCTCGCCACCGCTTGACGCTCAGCCCGTCTCATCACGCGCATCTCCTTTTCGAGGTCGTCGGCAATCTCTTTACCGAGGCTGCGTGACGACATCCACCAGGGCCGGTTCGCCGCGTTTTACCACTTCGATGGCGCGCTTGATCGCCGGGCCAAGATCCTTGGGGTCCGAGATCGGTCCTTCGCCGGACATGCCCATGCTCTCCGCGAGCTTAGCGTAGGACACGTCCGGGCCTGTGATCGTTGTCCCGGTGCCGCAGTTGGTGATGCCGCGGCTGTGCCGGTCGGCCATAATCTGCACCTGCATCACCTCCTGATGATAGGCGCGGTTGTTGTGCATAATGTGCAGCACGGGAATCTTGTGATGCGCGGCGGTCCACAAAATCCCGGGAGCAAACATCAGATCGCCGTCGCACTGAATGTTGACCGTCAGGCGCCCGTACTTGCGATTGGCCAGCGCGGCGCCCGTGGCGGCGGGCGCGTTGTAGCCGATTCCGTACCCGCCCGCGCCGCCGATGTACTGGTAATGCTTGTCAAAATTCCACAGCCGCTGCGGCCACTTGCTAACAAACGTGGTGGCGCCGACGAGCGACCAGTCCTCATTTTGAATCTGCCCCCACAGCTCCATGCACATGCGCGCAGTGCTGATCGGGCTCGCGTCCCAGGCAAAGGCCGCCGCGTCTCGCGAACGGTCGAGCGCCTGCATGTGCGCCGCCTTCAGCCGAACGCCGCGATCCTGAAATGCGCGTTTGCGATCATCGGTGGTGAGCCGCTTGACCGCTTCGGTAAGGGAAGGCAGCGTGGCTTCGGAATCCGCGGCGATTGCCAGGTCCACTTCGTTGTAGCGCTGGAAATCCTGGTAATTCGCCTTGATGTAGAGATCGTCCGAGCTGATTGAGATGAGCTTCGCAGTCGGCTTGGTGCCGGGGCGCGAAGTGCGTTCGATCTGGTCGCGGTAGGTATGCGTGATGCCGTAGAAATCGGCCACGTCGAGGCCCAGAATCACATCGGCTTCGGCAACCGCTGCCCGGGCCCGGTCAGACTGATTCAGCGCGTGGCGCGTGGGGAAGTTCATCCGGCCGGCTTGATCGACGACCGAACACTGCAGCGTTTCGGCAAGGTCAACCAGGCACGCGAGACCCGCGGGCGTTCGAGCCGTGCGGTCAGCAATAATGACGGGATTTTCCGCCGCAACCAGGAGCTTCGCCGCTTCAGCGACGGAACCCGAATCTCCCACGGGCGGCATTTCTGTTGTCAGCTTCTGTGGCCGAATCTTCATGTCTACCGGGATCGGAGCTTCCTGCAAATCTCCGTCGGCGACGAGCACAACCGGCAGAGTGGGCGGCGTCATCGCCACTCGGTAGGCGCGGGCCGCTGATTCGGAGAAATGCTCGAGGGAAATGGGAAGGTCATCCCACTTCGTGAAATCGCGCACGATCGCTGCTGCGTCCTGTACGCTGTGAAACCACTCCACGCCCGGCGCGCGCTTGGTCACGTCGATAATATTTCCGAGAATCACATAGACGGGAACGCGATCGCAGTAGGCGTTGTAAATGGCCATCGCGGCGTGCTGCACGCCGACGGTTCCGTGCGCGAGGACTGCGAGAGGCTTGCCCTCGATCTTGTAGTAGCCATGCGCCATGGCCACCGAGGATTCTTCGTGGCAGCAGGTGATGAACTCGGGGCTCTTATTACCGCCGTAATTGATGATGGATTCGTGGATGCCCCGAAAGCTCGATCCCGGGTTCGCGCAAACATATTCAAAGCCCAGCGACTTGATCACGTCCACCATGAAGTCGGACCCGGTGCGATCCGCAGTCAGAACCTCGGCGACGGCCGGAACTTCCGTCTCGGCCGCGGCAGACATGGGGGGCGGGGGGAGTCGCTTCGGCTCCACCGGCTGCGCCACGACGCTTGCGGGCGCAGCTGCCAATGCCGCGGCCCCGGCGGCGGCGCCTTTCAGGAAATTTCGGCGGTCAACTATGGGCTTGGTTTGCTTGGGCATGAGATTGCACCTCGGTTTCGCGGTTATTTTGCCTTTATATCACATGGATTGAGTCGGATGCCACCCGCAAGACTGCCTGTCACCTTCTATTTCTTTGACGCTCGCAGCGCGGCGTCCGTTTCCAGGGCGCACCTGAATTTCCGCCATTGCTATTCCGGAACACTGTACTTCGGCGGCGTTGACGCTCCCCTGCAGGGGGGCTATGTTCGATAGGAAGGACGTGCTGAGTGCTGGCGGTTCCCCCAGGCAATCTAGCCTTGGCGCTGGCTTTTCCTAAGCAGTGTAAGGATTTACGCCAGATTTGCGCCTGCCCTGTTCACTGACTCGGCCCAGCCGGGTCTTTGAGCGGTTTCAGAACGCCCACGCGTCATAGCTAAGTGACCACCGTAACCAAAGCGGGCCGCTACGATCTCCGCGAAGAACTAGGCCGCGGCGCCATGGGCGTGGTGTTTCACGGATTCGATCCAATGATTGGCCGGGACGTTGCGGTTAAGACCCTGCGCTTGTCCGAGGCGGGGACGGGATTGACGCGCGAGGAATTGATCGGCAGGTTCCAGACCGAAGCGCGCGCCGCAGGCCTGCTGACCCACCCCAATATCGTCGTGGTTTACGATGCGGGCGAGGAAGGCGGGCTGTTTTACATCACCATGGAATTCGTGGAAGGGCGCAGCCTGCAGTCGCTGATCGACGCGCGCCAAAACTTCCCAGTCTCCCGCGTACTGAAGCTGATGGAACAGGTCTGCTCCGCGCTCGATTTCGCCCACCAGCACAACGTCGTGCACCGCGACATCAAGCCCGCGAACCTGATGCTGACTCCGGACGACACCATCAAAATCACCGATTTCGGGACGGCGAAAATTCTTCAATTTGGCACGGCGCAAACGGCGCACGTTATGGGAACGCCTTCCTACATGTCGCCGGAACAAGTGAAGGGCGCGCCTGTTGACGGCCGGTCAGACATTTTTTCTCTGGGCGTGATCCTGTACGAATTGATGACCGGAGAAAAACCCTTTCCCGGGCAAAACATCACCACGGTCATCTATAAAATCATCAACGAAGAACCCATCCCGCCGAGGTCGCTGGATTCGTCCATCCACCCGGGTCTCTCGGCAGTAATCAGCCGGGCCTTGGCGAAGGATCCCAACGCGCGATATCAGAGCTGCCACGAATTGCTGACCGCATTGAAGAATTACCACGAAATTGTGGGCTCGGAAGCGACTGTGAGAATGGCGCCAGCCGGCACGCAACCTGCACCGGCGGCGAGCCGCCCTGCCGCTCAAACCCCGCGTGTGGCTTCAGCTCCAGCGGCCGCTTCCTCCCATGAAGCGAATCCCTCCCCACGATTTACTTTGGCGGTGGGAGCGGAAGAGGAGCCCCGGAAGAAGCGCGGGGGCATCCTGCTCACGCTTATCTTGTTGGGAATCATTGGGTATTCGGGGTATCGCGTCTACCCGCCATTGTTGGATTTGTGGCAGCGCGCTCATGATCCCGTGGAAACCCTGGTGACTCGGGCAAAATCTGTTTCTCACTCGGCCGTCACGAAAGTGGACACGCCAAGTGCAAAACCGGAAACTTCGTCTGATGCGCCGCCGCAAAGTTCCGCGTCAACGCCTGCGCCGGCTCCGGCTCCCACTCCGGCGACTGCTCCATCAAAAGTGAACTCCGTGGCACCAGCACCAAAGCCCGCCGCGAAGGCTGTGACGCGTCCGCCGGTCGCGCCTGCTGCGCCCCTTCAACCAGCGGAGTCTGCTCCAGCAGCAACCGACACCACCGAAAAATCCGATGCTACGCAAGAACCGGTCCCTCCCGTAGCCCCTTCCCCTGCGCAGCATCTCGAACAAAAACTGCGGGCTGAATTAGCCGGCCAGCCGCTTGCCGAAAAAGTGAAAATCCAGGCGACCTCGAACGCGCTCACACTTTCTGGTGCCCTAACCCTCGCCGAACATCGCGATCTCTTTCAGCATCTGCGAACAGTTCCCGCGGGAGTACGAGTCATCGACGACACGGAATTCGCCGAGGACCAGAACGCAGCCCCTGCGCCAGCTTCGGTGGGCTGGATTTGGGTGCGATCTTCTCCCCCGGCCGCGAGAATCCTAGTTGACGGGTCAGAAACGGGCATGCGCACTCCGGCACGACTAGAATTGCCGGTCGGAGAGCATGAGATTGGGTTGGTGCGCCGAGGATTTGGGACCGCCCACAGGAAAGTGTCTGTGACTGAGGGCCAAAACATGCAAATCACGGAAACGCTTTCAATCGAATGACTTATTTGTGTTGAGCACGGGTATCCAAGCCCTTTCGGTTAAGACTTTCTCTGCACAAAAGAGCGTTCTTTCCCGATTGGTATAGATAGAATTCCCTCCGTTGTAACATTTCTATCCAGAATTCTCACCTGGGTTGATTGATAAGCATCCGATGGCCAGCAATTCACTATAATTCAATACTATACAGGCGCATCCTGACGGCAGGCGGCTTGCTCTTTATCTTTGGGGAAAGTACCCGTACGCCCCGTTGTAGACGGGGGTGTGCGAACCACCGCCTGAGCGAACTTGAATACACCAGTTTGCGGTTAGCCCGGGGACCTTACGCAGTTTCGGCAGGGGACCGTTTCCAGAATGAAAGTCCTCGACAACTCGAAGAACAAAGCTAGCGAGGACATCCCGGTTGTCGAAGCCGTGCCGATTTCTGGGCGCAAGCCGGAGCCTCCCCGCGCCGAAGTAGTTCCCGTCCGCCCGGCATTTTCGAATGCCGATTCCGCAGTAATTTTCTTCCTCCGGCAGTTCCGGGTTCTACTGGGCGCAGCGCGACTGTATCAACGCAATCATCCACGGCTAATGGAAATCCTGGCCTCCACCGAACAGCAGCTGCGCATCGCGCTGGCGGCGAGGTCGCCGCTAGTGGTCGCGGTCGAACGAAATGGAATGCTCCTGCCCCGCCAGGAAGGCAGCCCCGCAGAGCCCCTGCACGACCCGCGCGGCGAATTGCGAGCGTTGGCGGAAGAACTTCTGCGCAGCGGGATCTGCTCCCTGCTGTTCACTCATCCGATCAACGTTGGTGAATTAGATTTGCTGGCGCATGAAATCAGCCAGGTTCCGCGCAGCGCTTCTCCCGGCGATACGGCATCACGAAGATTGTGGGACAACTGGATCAAGACTCGGGGCGTGGTTGGAATCCGGATCAATATCCCGACCGAGCGGCGCGATTCGCTGCTGCTGGCAAGCCTGATCTCCGCGGTGCTCGCGCATGATAACGCGGCGCAACAACCCTCCCGCTCTCGGACCACCCGGACCATGCCGGAAGCGAGTTTCGAACAGATTGCGGCCACCGTGCGCGTGCTCGAAAAACTGACGCCGCCGAACGATCCGGAAATGACGCCTTCGACGGAAGACATTGCGCGGCGTTTTCATTCCCTGGTTTCCACTAGCGAACCATTCTCCATTTCCTTAATCGTCTTCGGAGTTTCCAACATCAAACCGCGCGAGGGCGAAACGCTGGAGCCGTATCTGGAGAGGCTCACCGATGAACTCGTGCTTGGCTTCGTGAAGCAGGAATTCCAGTCGGGCCGGATAGCGCCGCCCGCGCTGGTCCCCTTGCTCGTTTTGTTGGACCGGGAACGCGGCCAATCCGACAATACCGGAACGAACCGGTTTGGCGGGTCGCAGCATGATGAACTACGCGTGTCGATTTTGTGCGAAAAATTCTGGAACGCGCTGCCCGCGCGGGAGAAAGCAAAAACGTTGCACGGCCGCAACGCATGGTGCGTGCCCGCAACGGTGGTAGCTCGTTTCCTCGAACCCCTGGCTGCAGCCGCGGAAAAAAAGAAAGCCGACGCGGCAGGGCGCGAGGGCCGCGCGGTGCTGCTGGCATACGCGCGCTGCCTGGAATCGGAAGAGAGCAAGGCGCGGCGCGCCGTCGCAGTGGGTCTTGCGGAAATCGCTCCGCAAATCGAGCGTTTATGGCCTCATCCCTCGGCCGCTGACTTTGGGCGGGGAGTTGTGCAGGCCCTTCTGGTGGAAACTTCGCCGGGGATCGCAGGACTTCTTTCCGCCGTGGTGGAAAAGTTGGCTCGTACCTCGTTGTTGAAGCGCGAATACGCAGAGTTTGAACGCATCCTCGAAGCGCTCGAGGCTGCGCCGCGGGACGAGGAACACGCGCACATTTCTACCCTCGTGGAGCGCATTCTCGGCGACGAACTGTGGCTCTATCTGGTCGACGAAGCGCTCTCCAGCCAACCGCTCAATCCGGTCATCCCTCGACTGCTCAAGAGGCGCCCGGACCGCCTGATCGACAGGCTGGGTTTGTTGCTCACGGGACCCAACGGGCTGAACTATCTTCCCGCGATGGTGCGTTTAATTCATGGGACAGGAGAGTCGGTTCTCGGCGCCCTCGAATTTCGATTGTACGAGGCGCGGAAGCAGCGCGCGGCAACCTCCATTCATCTCCTGGCTTCCGCGGACCCGAAGCGCCTGGCAGCCGCGTTGCCTAAAGCGCTGGCGAGTTGGGAATGGAGCTTGCAGGACCTCGCCGCAACGGAACTCATGAAGTGGTTGAATCCCCCCGTGGTAGCGGCCACGGCGCAGGCCTTCCTGGCCACACTTTCCGAAGCGCATGCGATGGTCGTGCCCTGCATGATCGATCATCTCGGAATCGCGCATGAGACGGCGGCGATTCCGGTGCTCCTTCAGATCGCGGTGGGCGAGCATCTGGTGCTGCGGGACATTTATTTCCGGATAAAAGCAATCGAGGCCCTGGGCAGAATGCGCGTGCAGGAAGCAGCTGCTCCATTACTGAAGATGGTGAGGGACCGCAACGGCCTGGCCCATGAGGAGCCGGCCGCGTTGCGTTCCGTTGCCGAAGAAGCCCTTGCCTTGCTCGAAAACCGGCCCCCTTCCGCACGCGCGCGAGTCGCGGAAAGCACGCGCACGAAAACCAACGCGACGCACTCCCGCTCTCGCCGCTATCTTCGCGCGCGCGTGACTCCTCCCATGCAAGCGGCCATCACTGGATCGCGCACAGGGACCGCGCGGGTTCGCGTCCTCGCGCTCGGCGGCGCGTTCCTGGACACCGATCAGCGCCTGGCGGTGGGGGACTCAATGCAACTGGAAATTCGCACCGGACTGCGCAGAATCCAATCTACCGCTGTGGTCCGGAACGTCACGGCGACGGGAGCCGGCATTGAATTCGTCCATTTGAAACCCCGCGACCGCGAGCGCCTGCGACGTTTGATCCTGCAATTAGTCGATTAGTTTTTCTCCGCCTTCTTCCTGGCTTCACACCTGCCGATAATCCATTCTTAAATCTTCCCTGGGACGGATAGCCTCCTGAACCGAAACGCGATACAGTGACAATCAGCGATCGTTTCGGTATTCCGACAGTGCGCGTGGAACACGAGGACAAATGAATTTCGGTTTAATCCTGATCATCGCGGTCGTGGCTGCAGCGGCAGCAGCGTGGACAGCGGCGTTGTGGACGCAGCGGCGGGCGGATTCCAAAGCCTCCGGGCTTCGGCAAGAAATGCAGAATCTGCTGGCGACGCAATCGCAGGGCTTCGCGTCGCAACTGGGACAAATGAGCCAGACGGTCACCCAGCAGCTTGGGAGCATGTCCCAACAAATCCAGAACGGCATGGCCTCGACTGGCTCTCTTGTTTCCGAGGCGCAGCGCGCGGTTTCAGTGCAATTGCAATCCGCCACGACCATTATGGGCACGCTGCAACAACAGCTGGGAAAAGTTGAGCAATCCGGGCACGAACTTTCAGACGCGGCCAAGGCAATCGAAAGCGTGCTCGGAGGCTCGAAAACGCGCGGACTGCTTGGCGAGGTGGCTTTGGAGCGCATGCTCGCCGACACGCTGCCAACTTCCGCTTACGAAATGCAATACCGATTTTCCAACGGCGAGGTCGTGGACGCCGCCGTGCATTTCGGCGCCAAGCTGGTTCCCATCGACTCCAAATTTCCGCTGGATGATTTTCGCCGCCTGATTGAACAGGGTGAAGAGGCCCGCAAAGGGTTCGGCAGCGCCGTGCGAACCCACGCCGACGCGATCGCCAAGAAATACATCGTGCCCGGTGAAAACACACTCGATTTCGCGCTGATGTTTGTCCCGTCGGAAAGCGTTTACTACGAACTGCTCATGTCCACGGACCCCAAGGGTGTGCCTCTCGATTCCTATTGCCGCGACAAGCGAGTCATACCGGTTTCGCCGAATTCTCTGTACGCCCACTTGAGCGTAATCCTCATGGGATTGAAAGGGTTGCAAATTGAGGAGAACGCCCTGCGCCTGCACGCCAGCCTCTCCGGCCTGAAGACACAGTGGGATAATTTCGCGGGCGTGTTTGAAAAGCTGGGCACGCATTTGCGGAACGCTTCGCAGAGTTACAGCGACGCGGACCGCAAATTGGACCGAGCGCGGGATGTGCTGGACCAAATGGCGCAAGGGGCCTTGCCCGAAGCCGCTCCCAAAGTCCTCGAAGCGCCGAAAGAATAAGTCTCAATTGCTTTGCTGAATTTTCCGCCAGGCAGAGTAAGCCAGCAAAGCGGCCGACGAACCAGTCACCGGATGCGATTTTCGGCGGCTCTGTCAGAGGCCTTCTGGCTAATTCCGGATTGGGGTTGGCTTTTGTTCGTAGATAAGAGCCGCGCGGAAACCGTGTAGTTTCCGCCGGTCATGAATTTCACCTCAACCGGCGCAACGTTGTCGTCGCCGCCAGACGTTTTGAGGCGCTGCACGTTTCCATTCGAAAGCTCGATCACTCCCGGCGAACCATTGCGAACTTCGAGTAGGAGTGGCTCCGTGGTGCCGCGCGCGCGGAGAATGAGTGTCCCGGTCGCGCCAGCATCCACCGCCTCCGTGGGACCGCTGAATTCAAGGAGTACGGCCGCAACCGGAAAATGACCCGCGTCGATTCCGGCGACCGTTACCTGAAGGCTGACGTCGCCAATCGGGACGCGCGGGCCGGGCAATGCCACAAGCGAAACCGGGGATGACGCCAGGATGAAGCATGGATCGCCGTTCAAATACACACGATTCAAATCCGCCGCGCCGCGGAAGCCCGAACCTTCCAGAGAAAATCGGTCGTGGAGGGTAAGAACATGCGGATAGGAAATTACATCGACGCCTGCCGGGTGGCCTTCTGATGTGACCTGCGGGCCGGGATCTTGGGGCGCGATCACGAGCGTGGATGCCACTATTTTCCTGTCGAAAACCCGTGCAGTCAAAGTACCGGGCTGGCCGGGTGCTTTGAACAATGCACGCCCCGTTACGTCGGTCGTGACTTTCTGGCCTCCGTTAAACTCCACGATGACGTCGGGCAGCAGACGGCCCTGGCGGTCGAGCACAGCCAGCGTGGCTTGAGCGCCGGCAACTATCTTAAGGGGCAGGATAATCAGCCACGGCGCTCGAGAAGCCCGAGGTTTGGGCGTCTGTTGTGCAATGGCAAGCGGGACGCACACGGCCAACAGGAGAGCGAAGGCCAAGCAGCAGCTTTGCACTTTGTGGAGAACCCACGCGCGCAGCATGGAGAGGATTCTACCGCGAGTGGGGTAAGGAGAGCGAAATAACAGCTTTGCGGCCTGCGAGACGGCGAGAAAGTTGTCGTGAACGGACGTAACTACTTACGTCACATGCTATTGCGGTCTGAAAACCCCTTTGCTAGTCTGATTTTCAGTAGCCAATTGAGCCTCGGATGAAGCGAGTCTCAAAGTCGTACGGGCTTGCGGTGCAATCATTCAATGTTTTCGCAAGCGTAAGACCCCACCGCCAGCCGAATGAGGCCCCTTTTGCATATTCAAGTCGGCGCGCGCACCGATCTTGGACGCGTCCGAAAAAACAACGAGGATTGCTACGCAATCGAACCCTCGCTGCAACTGTATGTGCTTTCCGACGGAATGGGCGGACAAGCGCATGGAGAAGTGGCGAGTAAACTTGCCGTGCAGACGGTCTTGACGCATTGCAAGCAGGGCGAGAACAGCCGCGCCACGCCCATCTTCGGGGAGTCCAGCCCCGACGTTTCCGAGCGCACCAATCGGCTTGCCAGCGCCATCCATCTGGCGAACCGGAAAGTTTTTGAGACGGCCTGTGCCAATCCCGAACAGAAAGGGATGGGAGCGACCATTGTGGCCGCGTGGGTCGACGCGCAAAGATTGTCCATCGCGCACGTGGGCGATAGCCGGGTGTACTTGTTGCGCGGAGGCAACATGGAACAGCTGACGGCCGATCATTCGCTGGTGGCCGAAAAAGTACGCGTCGGGATCCTGACCCCGCAGGAAGCCGATGCGAGCGAAATGCAAAGCGTTTTGACGCGCGCGGTGGGAACCACGGATTCGGTCGAGGTCGACACCGACGAACAGGTTTTGCTGGTAGACGATTTTCTGCTGCTTTGCTCAGACGGGCTGACGAGAATGTTGACCGACCCTGAAATAGCGAGCACGCTTCTGACCAGCGCGTCCGCGCAAGAAGCCGCGGAGCGCCTGGTCGACCTGGCCAATGAAAACGGCGGCGTGGACAACGTCAGCGTGATTGTCATGCACGTTCTGAATAAATCGGAAGGCTTTTTCAAGCGGCTGAAGGTATGGAATCGAAACTCCGGGTAAAGTTGCGCCGGCATCGACCGGAGGAGAAGAGCGAATGTCCAGACTGGTCCTGAAATTTGAGGGCGCATCACTGAAAGAGGTTCCCCTGGGAACGCATCCGGTGACGATCGGGCGCGCTCCGGACAACGATATTCCGATAGACAATCTAGCTGTTTCCAATTACCACGCGCGCGTGTATGTCGAAGCCGGGTCGCTGGTGGTAGAGGATTTGCATAGTCTTAATGGATCGTTCTTGAACGACATTCGCGTGGAACGCGCCATGCTCAAGGACGGCGACACCATCCTGATCGGCAAGCATGAAATCCTGGTGGATCAAACCCACGACGTCGCCCTGATCGAAGATGAGATGCGCAAGGCGCCTGCGCCGCGCGTGAACGAAACCATGATCCTCGATACCGAGGAGCGCCGAAAGCTGCTGGAGATGGCCTCGGCTGCGGGCGAGCGTTCTCAGCTTTCTCCGGAACGGTTGCTTATCCCCACGCTTACGGTCTTGCACGGCCGCACCGATCAAAAAGAGTACCGTATTGCCGGGAAGCTGACCGTCATTGGCAGCTCCAAAATGGCCACGGTCCGGCTCCGCGGATGGTTCACGCCGGAAGTCGCGGCGCAAATCAACAAGCACGAGGACGGCTTCTACCTGGGCCGGGGGGATCGCGTGCCGAAAATCAACGGAGTCAGCATCCACGGCCTGACCAAGCTCAACGATGGAGATGTGATCGAAGTAGGCCGCGTGCGGCTCAGTTTCTTATTCCGTGAATAACCTTCCGCCGCGCTCTCCGATACAATCCCCGTAACATGCCAGGAACTTTCACGGGCGGTGAATCGCGTCGCGCCTTGCAGCTCCCGCGCGAATGGCTGCGGGCGTGGTGGCACCGGCGCGTTCCCTTTGCCATCAGCGTGGGCCTGACCGCGTTCGCGCTGACCATTTACGCCTATACCTTCATCGGCGACCGTCCCACGGCGGTGTTTTCCTTCATCAATCGGCTGGAGCTGAACGCCCTCGACTTGCGATTTCGTTTGCGGCCCGAGCGTTACAAGCATCCCGATCCGCGCATCATTATCGTGGACATCGACCAGCGCTCGCAGGAAGTTCTGGGCCGCTGGCCCTTCTCGCGATCGTACTTTGCGCGCATGCTCGATGCCCTGCGCGAGGACGGCGCGAAAGTCGCGGCGTTCGACGTCACCTTCAGCAAGCCCGACGAAACGGCGGCGCCGATTCGAGAACTGCGGCAAACCGTCATCGAACAGCAGAAGCAGGGAGGGCGGACAGACCCGCGCGTGCTCGCGGACCTCGATCGCTTGTCGAAAGAATATGACGGGGACGACCAGTTCGCACGGGCCATCGAGCGGTTCGGCAACGTGGTCCTCGGGAATTTCTTTCTTTATTCCGAATATGACTTGAAGGGCGTCGACAGCAAGACGCTGGACCGCTACGCCAGCCTCCTCGCCGATTTCCCGTTTCCGCAAGTGCGCGCGGCCAATCCGCAAACCGGGCAGCGCGATCTGCAACATCTGATTCAGGATTTCGGCGAGCCGTATTCCCTTACACCGAAAGGCACGCAGGCCAACATCGAAATTCTCAGCGATGCGCTTCGCAAGGGGCACGGCGCGACCGGATTCTTCAATGTGGAGCCGGACGCGGACGGCGTCGTGCGGCATTCCCTGCTGGTGCTTCCCTACGGACGCTCTAAAAATCTGGACGATTGGGACCTGTACGCGTCGCTCGACGTGCAGACCGTGCGGCTTTTTCAGGGAGTGCCCGATCAGCAGATGGTCCTGGATTTCAGCGAAACTGGGATCACCGCGCTGGAGTTTGGCCCGTCGCTTGTAATTCGCCCAGATGCCATCGGCCGAATGATGATCGACTACCAGGGCGACGCCGCGACTTATCCCTACGTTTCCATCGCTGACGTTGTCCGCCGTAAGTTCCCTGCCGGGACCTTCAAAGGAAAAATCGTTCTGGTGGGCGCATCCGCGACGGGAATTGGCGACTTGCGCTCGACGCCGTTTGGAGGAATCAACTATCCGGGCGTCGAGATTCACGCGAACGTGATCGACAACATATTGAACCGGTATTTCCTTGTGCGCGGGGCGAATCAAGTCGCTGTGGATTTGCTGCTGATTCTTCTCTTCGGCGTGCCGCTTGGATTGTGGCTGGCGCTGGCGAAGCCGAGATCGATGCTGTTCGGCTTGCTGCTGCTCGTGCCGTTCGGCTTCGGCGTGTGGTATGCATTCCTGCACGGCTGGTGGCTGAACTTCATTGTTCCCTCCGGGACGCTGGTCGCCAACGTGGGTTTCGTGGCGATGTATCGCGCGCTGGTTGAGGAAAAGGAAAAGCGGCGCGTGCGGGGAGCGTTTCAGCAATACCTGAGCCCGGAAGTGATACGCAGGCTTCTGGCAAACCCCGATCTGGTGAAGCCGCGCAAAACTGAAATCACCGTAATGTTCAGCGACGTGCGCGGGTTCACCAGCATCTCGGAAAAACTGGACGCCCAGGAACTTGCCTCGCTGCTCAACGAATATTTGACGGACATGACGCAGATCATCTTCCGCCACAGCGGCACGCTCGATAAATACATCGGCGACGCGGTGATGGCGTTCTGGGGCGCGCCGTTTGAGGAATCCGACCATGCCACCCGTGGCTGCCACGCCGCCCTCGACATGATCGCGCGCTTGAAAGAAATGCAGAAGAAATGGAAATCGGAGGGGCGGCCGGTGTTAGATATCGGCGTCGGTTTGTGCACGGGCGTGGCCTCGGTGGGCAATATGGGTTCGTCGCTGCGATACGGGTACACGGCACTGGGCGATACCGTGAATCTTTCTTCGCGGCTCGAGGGACTCAACAAGGAATATGGCACGCACATTTTGTTGAGCGATACGACCTACTCGGCTGTCGAAGACCCGCTCCTCGTTTTCCGGGAACTCGATCTGATCCGGGTGAAGGGAAAATTGCAGCCGGTCACGCTGTACGAGCTTGTGGCCGCGCGCGGCTCGCCAGAAGGTGACGCGCCGGACCTTGAAGAACGCCTGGAATTTTTTGGGCAGGGGCGCGCCTGTTACCGCGGACGCCGCTGGCAGGACGCGCAAATCGTATTTGAAAAACTACTGGAGCGCTGGCCCGCGGACGGCCCCGCGCGCATGTACCTGAATCGCTGCAAGGAATATTTGGTAGCCGGCCCCGAGGAAAATTGGGATGGCGTCTACGTCATGACGCACAAATAAAATATCTTAGGACCATCCTGGGAATGAGCATGCAGAGGAAGGTTTCATGCCCGCTATGTAGGCTGAATTTCCCCTTGCCTCAAGGCTGGGTGACACCGCCGTTTCGATGCCCCGGGTGCAACGCACAACTACAAGCAAAGGTGAGATTCGCTAAGGCAGTTCACTATTCTTGGGCAGCGCTCGCTTTCCCTACATTTTTCACTGTATGGCTCAACGGAGGTCGAAGGTTTTTCACCATAACAATTGTGTTCTGTACCTGCATGATCTCTTCATATTTTCTTTCTGCGCAGCTCTTCCCGCTGGACGTGAAACCTTTTGAATCAAACACAATTTCGCTAAATCTCAATGGGTGAACCCACGCGTTTAGGACGTATTTCAATCGATAAGATGATGATTCGCGTCAGTCGACACCGTGCATTTTCACTTCCGACTTGGACCTCAACGAAAGCAATCTAACCCGGCGGCCATCGAAAATCGCGGCCGCCAAGCAAATGCAGGTGCAGATGGAACACCGACTGCCCTGCGCCTCTCCCGTTGTTTAACACTGTGCGATATCCGGCAGTCAACTTGCGCTCAGTGGCAAGTTTCGCGGCGACAAGTTGCAATTTGCCGAGCATGGCGGCGTCCTCCGCGGCGGCGTCCGTGAGCGATCCTAAATGCTTGCGCGGGCAAATGAGAATGTGACTGGGCGCCTGCGGGCTGATATCCTCAAACGCAAAAATATCCGCATCCTCATAGACCAGTTTTGAGGGTATTTCTTTTTTTCCGATTTTGCAGAACAGGCAGTCAATCATGAGGGTTACCCCGAGTTCAGAGTTTACAGTCGAGAGTTAAGACGGCAAAGTTTTTCATTGCGTCAAAGTGGGACCAGGAACGGCCGGTGGGTCATACCGCACGACATAAGTCACGAATCCGTCGCTAGCCTGCAGCCGCAAGGCCAGTTGCTGGGCGGCGGCCTGATTCGGAACCCGCCCGACGCGTACGCGGTAGAAATGTCCCGTGGGCGCGTCGTAATCCAGAATAAAAATCGGTTGATAGCGCGGGCGCAAGCGGTCGCGCAGGCGTTCGGCATTGGCGCGGTCGGCGAAAGCGCCGATTTGCACGGTGAATTCTCCCGCCTCGGGATTCGGCCCGGAGAGCAATTCGATGCGCACGGGAGCCGTGCCGGTGCCGATCATGTCCAGTGCCACGGCGGCGGCGCGCGCGAGATCAATCACGCGGTTACCGACAAACGGGCCGCGATCGATGACGCGGACCTGCACGTCGCGGCCATTGTTCAGATTGGTGACGCGAATGACGCTGCCGAAGGGCAGAGTGCGATGCGCGGCCACCAGCGAATTCATGTCAAAAATTTCGCCGTTCGCCGCGCGGCGCCCGTTAAATGGGACGCCATACCAAGAGGCCGTCCCCATCTGGACGAACATGCCGGGCACGAACGGCTCAGGCCGAGTCGGGGGCTGCGTCGCGCTTGGGGCGGAGGGCGGCTGGGTTGGCGCAGGAGCGGGAACTGATTCGGGCTGAGTGGGTGGAGGAGGGGGAACATTGGCGATCGGCCGGCGGCCGCCACATCCAGCCAGGAGTAGTGCCGCAAGGAATGGAGAAATCATCCAGCGGGAACGCCTGCGCGATGCCGGGAACGAAGACCGGCGTTCAGTCACTCTGGGCACCGAAATTTTTCAGGACTAGCAATGAGCATCCTTCCCAATTTCATGCTGGCCAACAATCTGTGTCGCCCCTGTCGGGGCTTCTTGGTTGCGCTCTTGCATTTCCCACCGCTTCCGCGGTGGGCTACGGTATCTCGTCCCTCCGGGACTTAGGACGAATGGGACTGAGCGCGCCATACGAATGCAACGAATTTCGCGTACGCGCGCGATTCCGGCTATTATAGACATGCGAAATTTTGCGAGCAAGGAGACTACGTGGCTCTTCCCGTTCGATGGCGCTACAAATTGGACCGCTGGCGCAGCCAAATTGCCGCGATGTTTCACTCCGAGCCGAAACCATTGCGGCCGCGGCTGTGCCCGGCTTGCGGGACGCTGGTCGGCTCGACGGCCACGAAGTGCCATCAGTGCGGCGCGAACATGACGTTTTCGCTCGCCGCAGCGAGCCGGTCGCTCGGGCGCTGGATGCCGCAGACTTCGCCCGTGACCTACGCCATGCTGGCGATCTGCTGCGTGATGTACGCGCTTTCGTTCGTGATCACCATGAAATTCTCTGGAGGCGAAGGCGCGGGGGGCGGTTTGATGAACCTTGGGGGAATCGCCTCGGAGGTGAACTATCGTTTAGGCGCATCTCTTCCGCTTGTCTATAACATCAGCCAGCCCTGGCGATTGGTGACCGCAATTTTTCTTCACGGAGGATTGTTGCACATCGGTTTCAATATGTGGGTACTGATGGATATCGGCCCGATGGTCGAGGAATTATATGGCTCGGCGCGATATCTGTTCTTGTACGTTGCGACGGGTGTGGCCGGGTACCTGCTGAGTTCCGCGGTGGGACACTTCAGCGTTGGCGCTTCAGGTTCGTTGCTGGGTCTCATCGGCGTGCTGCTCGCGGCGACCACGGGCAGGAAGAGCATGGCCGCTCAGGCGCTGCGCAGCGCGCTGATTCGCTGGCTGATCTACATCGCCGTCCTTGGATTTCTCTTTAGCGGCACTGACAACTACGCCCACTTCGGCGGCGTAGCTTCAGGTTATGCGCTCGGCCGATTGATGCCGGACCGGACTCCCGCGGACTTGAGCGAGCGGCGGCTCGCCAATTTTCTCGGATGGACGGCGGGGATCGTGATCGCCATTAGCTTCGGCTTCATGGTCTTGAATTATTTGCAGAGCGCGCAGGGTTTTGTAGGATAGGCTTTTTATCCTGAGAATCGAAGGACAGCCTGTCTTCCGGCTGCCCGAAGTCCGATCAAAAAATCGACAGGCTGAAGCCTATCCTACCTAAGGCTGCTGTTCATTCAGGCGGCGAGCGACCGTGAAGCAATAGTGGAAGCCGGAGAAGACTGTAAAACCGGCGACCAGATAGCCGATGATATTTCTCACCACATGAAGCCAGGCCCAATCCGTAACCGCGAGGAGCACCACGGCGAACACCAGCAGGATTTGCAGCGCCGTGGTGGCCTTGCCGTAAATGCTTGGTGGGAAGGGCCGGTAGCCGGAAACGATGAGAATTACCGCGGCCGCCGTCAGAAGGATGATGTCGCGGCTCAGCACCAGCGTGGCAAGCCACCAAGTGATCTTCCGGTTCAGCGCCAAAATTACGAAAGAAGAAGACAAGAGCAGCTTATCCGCAATCGGATCGAGATACGCGCCCAGCGCGGTCTTCTGGTTCAGCGAGCGCGCGAGCAGGCCGTCCAGCCCATCCGTAAGTCCGGCAACAATCAAAATCGCGAGCGCCACGCCGTACCGCCGGTATTGAATGGAAATAATAAAGAACGGCAAAAATCCCAGCCGAAGAAACGTGAGCTGGTTCGGCACCGTGAAGACGCGATTAGCCATTTTTGGATTTCGTTTCCGCTTACACGAATAGCGCGAGATAGTCCCGCAAGGAGCGCCCCACGCGCTGCTCGAATCTTCCGGAAAGCGAAGGAATCGATCCATGCGGCTCATCGAGCGCGATGCGCTCGATGCGTTGCATCGGGAAAAACAGCGTGGGAAGGCCGATGCGCTCCCCCTCCGGGTCCATCACCTGCCGGATAAAATCGTCAAACGAATTCAGATCGATGCCGCGCAGTGTGACTCCGGAAGGATTCATGGAAACCAGGGAGCCCCACAATTTTTCCTTGGGCGTGTGCAGGCTCAAGATGACGATGGAGTTGGGTTCCAAGAATGCGCTCGTTTCGCTCCCCAGAGGCGGAGCTTCGTTTTGTCTCGCGTTACAACGAAATGGTTTTCACTTTTTCGGGCACGAGTAATTTCGGCTCCGTCAATTTCTGCACGTCCGCGGGCGTCACGCCCGGCGCCACCTCGCGCAGGACCAACCCCTCCGGCGTGACCGCGATGACGGCCAGCTCGGTCACGATCAGGTCCACCACTTCCACGCCGGTAAGCGGCAGCGAGCACTTCTTGAGAATCTTGGGCTGGCCATCCTTTGTGGTGTGCTCCATCGCGATGATCACATAAGGCGAGCTGGCGACGAGATCCATCGCGCCGCCCATGCCCTTGAGCATCTTGCCGGGAATGGCCCAGTTCGCGAGATTCCCTTTTTCGTCGACTTGCAGCGCGCCGAGAACGGTCATGTTCACATGGGCGCCGCGAATCATTCCAAAGGAATCGGAGCTGGAGAAATAACTCGTCCCGGGGATTTCCGTGACCGTTTCCTTGCCGGCGTTGATCAGGTCGGCATCTTCCTCACCCGCGTAGGGAAACGGCCCGACACCGAGCATGCCGTTTTCCGATTGCAGCACGACGTCCATTCCCGCCGGGATGTAATTGGCAACAAGGGTTGGGGTGCCGATCCCCAGGTTCACATAGAAGCCGTCGCGCAATTCTGCCGCCACGCGCCGCGCAATCAATTCCCTTTTGCTCTCCTCGGACGGAGCCGCGTTCTTCCCTCCCGGGTGCGAAGCCACTTGGGTCATGACCGTTTCCTCACCGTTCTTTTTTCAATTTTCTTTTCGTAGTTCACGCCCTGGAAAATCGCGTTCACGAAAATTCCCGGTGTGTGCACCGACTCTGGCGGAATCGTTCCCAGCTCGACGATCTCTTCGACCTCGGCGATCACGTAATCCGCGGCAGTGGCCATCACCGGATTGAAATTTCTCGCCGTCTTGCGGTAGATGAGGTTTCCCCAGCGGTCGCCCTTCCATGCCTTGATGAAGGCGAAATCTCCGCGCAGGCCGCGCTCGAGAACAAATTTGCGCCCGTTGAATTCACGGACCTCTTTTCCCTCTGCGATCATGGTGCCCACGCCGGTGGGCGTGTAGAAGGCTGGAATCCCCGCGCCTGCCGCGCGCATGCGTTCCGCAAGCGTGCCCTGGGGATTGAGCTCGACCTCGACTTCGCCGCTGAGCACCTGCTGTTCAAAGAGTTTGTTTTCGCCGACGTAGCTGGCGATCATTTTCTTAATCTGGTGCGTCTGAAGCAGCAAGCCCAGGCCGGCATCCATCGTGCCCGCGTTGTTCGAGGCCACCGTGAGATTCTTGGTGCCCTTGCGGCGCACGGCGGCAATCAGGTTTTCCGGAACGCCGCAAGTGCCGAATCCGCCCGAAAGGATAACGGCGCCATCGAAAAGCTTCTCGATCGCCGCATCGGCGTTGGCTACGCGTTTATCCATCGAATCAGGCCTCCTACCAAATAAGATGCACTAGGAATTTATTTGTAACAGTTTACTGCATGTTGCGCAGAATCTTGTACAGTTCTCCCGCGGCGGAGAATTCTTCTTCGAGCGCGCGTGTCCGCAGATCGCTGCGAACCTGCTCTAGTGCCTGGATCATTTGATCCAGCACGCGCTCCAGATTGTCGCTGTTCGTCAGAATGATATCACGCCAGACCGAGTACGGACTCCCCGCCAGGCGCAGCGTGTCGCGCAGACCCCGGCCCGCCAGCGTGACCGGCAAACCCGTTTCATCCGTCTGGCCGCGGACCACTCCCGCAAGCGCTACGGAGAGAAGCTGCGGCAGATGCGAAACCACCGCCGCCGCGCGGTCATGCGCATCGGCGTCCAGCCACACGGGCTCCGCGCCCAGTTTCTCGAGGAGCGCGACAAATGCGGCAACACGCGGTTCGCGCTCCTTGATCACTTTTTCTTTCGCGGAAGCCCGAATCAGCGCGTATTTCGAGCCGCGGAACAAATTCGAGTCGGCGGCGGCGATTCCGGAAATCTCTTTTCCCGCCATCGGGTGGCCGCCCAGAAAATGAGCGCCGCCTTCACGGAACGTTTCCGCTGCCACGGCGCAGACCGAGCGCTTGGTGCTGGACGCATCGGTCACCAGCGCATTCGGCGAGGCGAGCCGCGCGATTTCCGGCAGTATCTCCATTGTCTGTCCAACCGGAAGCGCCACGTAGATCAAGTCCGCGCCGGCGACGGCGAGGGTGAGGTCGGGGATACCTTCGTGGATCGCGCCGCGTTCAAGTGCCTGGCGCAGCACGTGCGCTTTGTCCCAGCCGACGACCAAGGAATCCGGAAAATGTTTGCGAAGCGCGAGGGCGAACGAGCCGCCGATCAATCCGGTGCCAACAATTGCGACGCGGCGGAAAGAGGCGGCCATGGCTCAGGCGAGGGTCCGTCCGACGGCGGGAGCGATGATGCGCAGTTCGGCCATGAGTTTTTCAAATTGCTCGAAGAAGAGTGATTGCGCGCCGTCCGAAAGCGCGTGCTCCGGATCGTTGTGGACTTCGAGAAGCAACCCGTCGGCGCCGGCAGCAACCGCGGCCCGGGCCATGGGAGGAACTTTGTCGCGAATTCCAGTGCCGTGCGAGGGATCGGCCAAAATGGGGAGGTGTGAAAGTTTCTTGATGACGGGAATCGCGGCGATGTCCAGCGTGTTGCGCGTGGCGGTTTCAAATGTGCGGATGCCGCGCTCGCACAGGATCACGTTGTGGTTTCCTCCGGCCATGATGTATTCGGCGCTGAGCAGGAGTTCTTCAATCGTCGCGGACATGCCGCGCTTCAGAAGCACGGGTTTGCTGACCGTGCCGAGCGCCCGGAGCAGAAAATAATTCTGCATATTGCGCGCGCCAACCTGGAAGATATCGACGTACGGCAGCATGAGCTGAATCTGCGAAGCGTCCATCACTTCGCTGCAGACAAGCAGGCCGCTCTTTTCCGCGGCGTCGCGCATCATGATGAGGGCTTTCTCGCCATGCCCTTGAAAACTGTAAGGAGAACTGCGTGGCTTAAATGCGCCGCCGCGCAGGATTTTCGCGCCGGCCTTGGCGACGCGATTCGCAATGATACCGATTTGTTCCGGCGTCTCGACCGAGCAGGGTCCCGCGGCAACCACCACTTCCGTGCCGCCGATTTGGACCCCGCGCGGAAGCTTGACCACGGTTCCCTGCGGGCGAAACGCGCGGCTGGCCAGTTTGTAAGGCTGCGTGATGCGCACGACTTCGCGCACGCCGTCGAGGACTTCGACGTCCCGCGGATCGAAATCCGGAGGAACACCCACTGCGCCCAGCACCGTCTGCGACGCGCCCGTCGACCTGTGAATGTCGAATCCCATCGACACCAGGCGGTCGATAACGTGCTGGATCTGCTCCTCTTTCGCGCCTTCCTGCATTACGACAACCATTTCAACTCCTGTTCCAAGCTAAAATGTCATGAATTAAGTCTAATTACATTGAACTTCAGGGGCTAAAGCCCGCATAGTTCTCGCCCTTGAATGTCGCGGCTGAAGCCGCGACCCACAAAGCTTGGAGCCGCAAGAATTGTTGGCGGCATCCCACAGCAAATCGGATTCGCCTTGTGGGTCATGCCTTCAGGCATGACTTAGAGGGCGTTTCTGCTTCAGGGGTTTTAACCCCTGAAGGCATTGCAAGTGACGCTAGCTTTCTTTTTTCCCGTCGCCGCCGTGCATCACGGCGCGCTCGACCGATCTCGCTTCATCCAGGATGCGCTCGAACAGGCGGCGAATCGCGGCATCTGGAAGCGGCCCGGGATTTGCATTTGCCACGGCGTCGAGCACTTGCTTCTCCCTGTCCGGCTGGTAAAGGGCTTCGCCCGACTTTTGCTTGATGCGCCCAATTTCGACAACGCAGCGCGAGCGCTCGTTTAGCAGCTCGACCAGCCGCCGGTCGATCTCGTCAATTTTGCGGCGCCAGTCCTCTACGCTCATGCCTTTGGCTCCCGCCGGCTCATCCCGGCCACCGCCGCGCCTTTCAGGAGCCTGACGCGCGCAGCCAGCGCCGTTGCTGCTGCGCCAACGCTTTCGGCGCGCTCGATCTCTTCCACCAATGCAGAACCGACCACGGCGGCGTCGGCCAATCCGCCCAGCAGCGAAACGTGCCCCGGCAAAGAAATGCCGAATCCAATGGCAATGGGAAGGTCGGTGCTGCGCCGCACGCGCCGCGCCAGGGCCGGCAATTCGTCTGCTAGCTGGTCCTTTGCGCCAGTCACGCCGGTCCGTGAAATCACATACAGAAATCCGCTGGTCGATTTGGCGATGAGCGCGAGCCGCTCGTCGGTCGAAGTGGGCGCGGCCAGAAAAATCGTGTCCAGCCCGCGCGAAGACATGGCCGCGCGATATTCGCCGGCCTCCTCTGGGGTGAGGTCGGTGATCAACACGCCGTCGGCGCCCGCCGCTTTTGCCGCGTCGCCGAATTTTTCAAGGCCCATCTGCAAAACCGGATTGAAATAGCTGAACAAAACGAGCGGCACCTCGGTTTTGGCGCGCAGCGATTTCACGAGCGAAAGCACTCCGGTGAGGGTGGTCCCGGCGCGGAGGGCCCGTTCGCTCGCGCGCTGAATCACCGGTCCGTCGGCCACGGGATCGCTGAAGGGCACGCCCAGTTCGATCACGTCCGCACCCGCGTCCGCCAATGCGAGCACGAATTGTTCAGTTGCGGCGAGTGAAGGATCTCCCGCGGTGAGATAGGCGACCAGGCCCATTTCGCCCGTCCGGCGCAAGGCGGCAAAGCGCTGCGCTATGCGCGATGGTCTTGTCATCGAATTCGCCATTGTTGTAGTCGCATGTGCCATGTGAAAGTATCGCCCGCTCCGGGAGCCACAAAAACTGTCTTCTCATACCGAGCGAAGCGAGGAATCTGATTTTCGGGCGGGCGAAAAACAAAGCAGATTCCTCGCTTCGCTCGGAATGACACGCCGTGAGAGGGTCTGCAAAGTAGTTTCAACCCGATCATCACAAATAGCGGGCCAAAATTTCCATATCCTTGTCGCCGCGCCCTGACAGGTTCAAAATCACGATCGCGTCGCGGGACATTTTCGGCGCGCGAGCAATCAATTCCGCGAGCGCGTGCGCCGATTCAAGCGCCGGAATGATGCCCTCCATCCGCGCTAGCGTGCGCGCGGCGGCGACGGCCGCGTCGTCGCTCACGGCCGTGTACTCGGCGCGATGCCGGTCGGCGAGCCACGCGTGCTCCGGGCCGATCGCCGGATAATCGAGGCCGGCCGAAACAGAATGCGTGGTCGCGATCTGGCCGTCGGGCGTCTGCAAAACGTAAGAGTAGGTGCCTTGCAATACGCCGGGCCGCGCGCCTGAGTATCCCGCCGCCGCAGCCATGCGCGCGGCGTGTTCGCCAAGCGTGGTGCCGCGTCCTCCCGCTTCCACTCCGAGCATTTTCACATTCGCGTCGTTCAGAAATGCGTGGAACAAACCGATCGCGTTGGAACCGCCGCCAACGCACGCGACGAGCAAGTCCGGCATGCGCCCCTCAACATCGAATATTTGCTCGCGAGCTTCGAGGCCGATCACGCGATGGAAATCGCGCACCATCATCGGATAGGGATGCGCCCCCAAGACCGAACCCAGCAAATAGTGTGTCGTGCGCACGTTGGTGACCCAATCGCGCATCGCTTCGTTGATCGCGTCCTTGAGCGTGCGCGTGCCGGAATTCACGCCCACCACTTCCGCGCCGAGCAAACGCATCCGGAAAACGTTCAGCCGCTGGCGCTCCATGTCCTCGACGCCCATGTAAACCACGCATTCGAGGCCCAGCCGCGCCGCCACCGTTGCCGTGGCGACTCCGTGCTGGCCCGCGCCCGTTTCCGCGATGATGCGGCGCTTGCCCATGCGCACAGCCAGCAAACCCTGCCCGAGGCAATTGTTGATCTTGTGCGCGCCGGTGTGAAGCAGGTCCTCGCGCTTGATGTAGATGCGCGGCCCGCCCAAATGCTCCGTCAGGCGCGAAGCAAATTGCAGTGGCGTGGAGCGTCCCGCAAAATTTTTCAGCAGGTAGTCGAGTTCTCTTTGGAAGCTCGGGTCCTTGCGCGCTTCCGCGTAGGCGCGCTCGAGTTCCTCGAGCGGCGCCACTAGCGTCTCGGGAACGTAGCGGCCCCCGTAAGGGCCGAAGCGGCCCTTCGCGTCCGGCCAGATTTGTGTTGCGGTACTCATCAGTTCCTTTTTTCTATCGAGCGGATTCCACGGCCGCAAACAGCGCACGCAATCGCGCCGGGTCCTTGCGCCCGGGCCGCGCTTCGACGCCGCTGGCCACATCCACGGCATACGGCTGGGCAACGCGAATCGCGTTGGCGATATTTTCCGGCGTCAGGCCGCCCGCCAGGATGATCCGTCCGTAACGCCTCGCAGCGCACGCCAATTTCCAATCCAGTGTGCGCCCTGTGCCGCCGTGCAAACCGCGCGCAAATCCGTCGAGCAGTATGGCATCTGCGGCGCGGTATCGGGCCAACGAAGCGACGCGGAATCCGCGCTTCACTTGAACGGCCTTGATTACCCGGTGATTCCGGATCAGTTCGTCCACTTCCGCAGGCGATTCCGCCCCGTGAAGCTGCACGGAACCCAGTCGCAACGAGCGCGCCAGCGCACCTACCACCAGCGGCGGCCAATTCACAAAAACGCCGACCGCCTCCACAAACGGCGGCAGACGCCGGATGATGCTCCACGCGTCCGCGGGGCTGATGGCACGCGGGCTGGGCGGGTAAAAATTGAATCCGAGCGCGGAAGCCCCCAGATCGACAGATAAGCGCGCGTCGTCCCAGGTGGTAATCCCGCAGATTTTAACACGAGTCGGCATGAGAACTAGGCGCCCAGCAGCGTTGCGAGAGCCGCCGCAGGGTCCGGCTGGGCCATGAGGTGCTCGCCGATGAGGAAGGCGTCAAATCCCGCGGCCCGAAGGCGCGCCAGGTCCCCATGAGTGCGCAACCCCGATTCGCAAACGGCTACGCATTCGTCGGGGATGGCGGCAATCAATTTGTCCGAGGTTTCGACTCGCACTTCGAGCGTGCGCAAGTCGCGGTTGTTCACTCCCAGGATGCGCGCGCCCGCCGCCAACGCCCGCGCCAGCTCCTCGCGAGTGTGCACTTCGACGAGAGGCTCCATTCCCAGCTCGCGGCCAAGCGAAAGCAATTCGCCAAGAATCGCGTCGCCGAGTCCCGCCACAATCAGCAGGAACGAATCCGCGTCCGTCGCCCGCGCTTCCCAGACTTGCCACGGATCGACGATGAAATCCTTGCGCAGCACAGGGAGACCCACCACCGCGCGCGCTTCGCGCATGTATTTCAGATCGCCCTGGAAAAATTCCTCTTCGGTCAGCACGGAGAGTGCCGCCGCCCCGGCCGCCTCGAAACTCTTGGCCAGCGCCACGGGGTCAAAGTCGGCGCGGATCAATCCGCGCGACGGCGACGCCTTCTTGAGTTCGGCGATCACATTCAGGGAATCGCGCGTCAGTGCAGCCACAAAATCGCGCACGGGCTTGGCGTGTTTCACACCGAAACGCAGCGCGGTTTCCGGCACGGATTTCTTCCGGTGAGCGATCGCGGCGCGGCGCGCCTCGATGATACGGTCGAGGACTGTTCCGGATTTGGTTTCTGCGGCCATGGGCGCGTCTCTCCGCCTGCAATCGGACCGGAAGAGGAAACCACCATGCTATCGTCCGCCCGGAGTGGAGTCAATGACGCGGAAGCACGGTGGATGCCGGGATTCGCAGACGCCAAGCGGGAAGCGCCTCAAATCCCTTGAGTCGGGCAGCTTCCCGGCGCGCTATTTCGCGCCAAGCTGGAATTGGGGATCGGTGGTGACTAGGACGATTGTTTTTGCAAGCCCCGCTAGGCGAATCTCAATAAGGGACCGCGATCCGTCGGAGTTTACACGCAGCAGGAGGGCGTCCTCCGTGTATTTCACCCCGCTTTTCACCCATACGCCCGGCGCGGACGCGATGAACTGGCCATCCTTCCATATCGTCACACGAACGCCGGAGCCATTGGGTTCCCAAGTGAAATCATATATCCCCTCGGGAACCTTGGCCCCGTTGAACGTAGCCTCGGGATGCAAGTACACGAGATGATGCGGATTCTTTTTTGCCAAGGCGGAGAAACTCGCGGTCAGCAAAATCAAATTCAACATGGCGAATCTGAAATTCATCTCTCCCCCTCGTTTCCCGTGGCCCATGGTGCGCTTGACCACAGCAAGACTCATCGCTTCCTATCCTGCCCCGCGCAGCAATCGACTCCAGACTCAAATTGGCACGCAACCAAATTGGCTCACAGCCCAATTTGGATGACGCCAATTTGGACGCCCATGCCGCGGCCTCACTAGCAGGGCAGTCAGCGCGCGTTCTCACAACCCTAGCCGCGATCGTTGTTCAAGCGCTATCCGGTTCCTGCGGTCAAATTCAATTTATTTTTGGCAGGATCAAGAATGGTAAAAAAGCAGAGGCGCATCCTATACTTTTGAAGCAAGGGTCATGGAAAAAGCGTGGCCTTTTGGCGGGACGGAATGCCGGACAAAGATTTGCTGATTCTGGAACGCGAGATTACGCATTGCCGCAAGTGTCCGCGACTGGTTCCCTATCGTGAGGAAGTCGCGCGCACCAAGCGGCGCGCCTACCGCGACTGGACCTACTGGGGACGGCCTGTTCCGGCCTTCGGCGATCCCCAAGCGCGGCTGGTGATCATCGGTCTCGCGCCCGCGGCGCACGGGGCCAACCGCACGGGGCGAATGTTTACGGGAGACCGGTCGGGGGATTTTCTCTACGAGCAACTTTATCGCGCGGGGTTCGCCAATCAGCCGCAGTCAAAGCGCGCCGACGACGGGCTGATCTTGAAGGACGCCCTGATCTCGGCGGCCATCCGTTGCGCTCCTCCGGCAAATAAGCCGCTGCCGGAGGAAATCCGGAATTGCCTGCCGTATCTTCAACGGGAGCTCGTGCTGATTCGCCCGCGGGCCATTCTCGCGCTGGGAGGCATCGCGCTGAACACGTATCTTGACTCGCTGAAGCGGCAGGGCCTGATTGCGTCACGGGCGGCGTACCCGTTCTCGCATGGCGCGAGCTTCGCCTTGCCGGGGGATCTTCCTCACCTTTTTGCCGCGTATCATCCCAGCCAGCAAAACACGCAAACCGGACGCCTTACGCCGCCGATGTTCGCGCGCGTCCTGCGCAAAATACGCAAGTTTTTGGACGGATAATTTTTGTAGGATAGGCTTCAGCCTGTCTGGTTTTGATACTGATTATCTCGAACAGCAGACATGCTGAAGCCTATCCTACTCAATCCGCGGGGGCGTTGGCGTGGCCCGTGGCTTCGACCGGTGTACCTTGACCTAGGCGTTTCGCCAAGCGATCAAACGCGAGATACACGACTGGGGTCGTAAATAAAGTAAGCGCCTGGCTGAAGATCAAACCGCCGACGATCGCGATGCCCAGCGGCTTGCGCAATTCCGCGCCGGTACCGCCGCCGAGGGCCAGCGGCAGGCCGCCCAGCATCGCGGCCATGGTCGTCATGAGGATGGGGCGGAATCGCAGCAGGCACGCCTGATAGATTGCATCCAAGGGATTCTTGCCGCCCTTACGCTCGGCCTCCAGCGCAAAATCGATCATCATAATGGCGTTCTTCTGAACGATTCCTATCAGCAGGATGATTCCTATAAGCGCAATGATGCTGAAATCGGTGTGGAAAATCAGCAAGGCGAGCAGCGCTCCAACTCCCGCCGACGGTAGCGTCGAAAGAATCGTGATGGGATGAATGTAACTCTCGTAGAGCACGCCGAGGACGATGTACACGGTCACCAGCGCGGCCAGGACCAGAACCAGCTCGTTCGCCAGTGCGGCCTGAAACGCCTGCGCCGTTCCCTGGAACCCCGCGTGCACGCTCGGCGGTAGCCCAATGTCCTCCTGCGCCTGCTTGATGGCGTCCACCGCTTGGCCGAGCGAGGCACCTTGCTTCAGGTTGAACGACAGAGTCACCACGGGGAATTGTCCCTGATGGTTGACGGCGACAGGAGCGACTTCCGAGGAATATTGGGTGAAGGCGCTCAACGGAACCTGCGTCCCATTTGACGAGTGGACGTAGATCGATTTGAGCGCGTCCGGATTCTGCTGATACGCCGGATTCACTTCGAGCACCACGTGGTACTGGTTGAGCTGCGTAAAAATCGTGGAGACTTGCCTCTGCCCAAATGCGTCGTATAGCGTGTCGTCAATCGCTTGCGGAAGAATTCCCAAGCGCGAGGCGGTGTCGCGGTCGATCACCAGGGAAGCCTGCATGCCGAGCTCCTGCTGGTCGCTGGCCACATCGGTCAATTGCGGCAAATTTCTCAGCTTGTCCATGAGCTTCGGCACCCACTCGGCAAGCTCCTGCGCGTCCGCGTCCTCCATGGTGTACTGGAATTGCGTGCGGCTGATGCGGTCTTCCACGGTCAGGTCCTGCACGGGCTGCATATAAAGGGTAATTCCCTTTACGCCGTTCAGGCTCGACTGCAGGCGGCGAATCACGGTTTCCGCGTCATCTTTCCTCTCTTCGCGCGATTTCAGGTTGATCTGAATGCGCCCGCTGTTCGGCAGCATGTTGACGCCGTCGACGCCGATAAACGACGAAAGGCTGACCACATCCGGATCCTTCAAGATAATTTTCGTGAGAGCCTGCTGGCGTTCCGCCATGGCCGGAAACGAAATGGCGGCCGGGGCCTCGGAAACGCCCAGGAGGACGCCGGTATCCTGAACGGGGAAAAATCCCTTGGGGATGACCAGGAACAAAAATATAGTGAGCGCCAGGGTTCCGGCGGTAACGACCAAAGTGGCAGGCTGATGTTTCAGCACAAATCGCAGAATCGCCGCGTATTGGTCGATGATCCAATTCAGCGAATTTTCCGAGACCTTGTAGAACCAGCTCTTTTCCGAATCTTTTTGGTGGCGCAGGATCTTCGAGCACATCATCGGCGTGAGCGTCAAAGACACCACGGCCGAAACCAGAATGGTCACGCTCAGGGTGATTGCGAATTCCCGAAACAGCCTGCCGACAACATCCTGCATGAACAAGAGTGGGATCAGCACGGCAATCAGCGACACGGTAAGCGAAAGAATCGTGAAGCCGATTTGCTCGGAGCCTTTTAACGCGGCCTGGAGGGGCGGGTCGCCCTCCTCGATGTAGCGGGCGATATTTTCGATCATCACGATCGCATCGTCGACGACGAACCCAGTCGAAATCGTAAGCGCCATCAGCGATAAATTGTCCAGGCTGTACCCGAGCAAATACATCACGCCGAAAGTTCCCACCAACGAAAGCGGCACGGCCACGCTGGGAATGGCGGTGGCGGCCAGGCTGCGCAGGAACAAAAAGATGACGAGGACGACCAGCGCCACCGTCAGCATCAACTCAAATTGCACGTCCGACACGGAGGCACGGATGGTGGTGGTGCGGTCGGTCAGGATGGAAACGTTGACCGAGGTAGGCAGCGATGCCTTGAGCTGCGGCAGCAAGTTCTTGATGCGGTCCACCACGTTGATGATGTTCGCGCCCGGCTGCCTTTGGATGTTGACGATTACCGCGGGCTTGTCGTTCTCCCAAGCAGCCAACTTTACGTTTTCGGCGCTGTCGATCACGTTCGCCACGTCCATGATGCGGACGGGGGCGCCGTTCTTGTAAGAGATGACGATGGGCTTGTAGGAATCCGCGGTCATCAACTGGTCGTTGGCCCAGATCGTGAATGCCTGCTGCGTGCTGTCCAGATTGCCCTTGGCCTGATTGACGTTGGCCTGCGCCAGCGCCGTGCGCAAATCTTCCAGGCTCAATCCGTAGGATGCGAGCGCGGTCGGGTTCGCTTGAATCCGCACCGAAGGCTTCTCTCCGCCACTGATGCTCACCAGACCAACGCCCGGCAATTGCGCGATTTTTTGCGAGAGGACCGTGTCGGCCATGTCCTCGAGTTTCGTTAAGGGCAGCGTGTCAGAAGTCAACGCGAGGGTGAGGACCGGAGTGTCGGCGGGGTTGGTCTTGCTGTAAATCGGCGGGTTGGGAAGATTGGCCGGCAGATACGTGGTGGCTGCATTGATGGCGGCCTGGACCTGCTGCTCGGCCACGTCGATATTCAGATCCAGCACGAATTGCAATGTGATGAGCGACGCCCCGAAAGAACTCGTCGAGGTCATCTGATTCAAGCCCGGCACCTGGCCGAATTGCCGTTCGAGTGGAGTGGTCACCGACGAGGCCATCACGGACGGACTCGCCCCCGGATAGAACGTGAGAACCTGGATCGTCGGATAGTCAACCTGCGGGAGAGCGGAAACGGGAAGTTGCCGGTACGCCACGGCTCCGGCGAGCAAAATTGCGGCCATCAGCAGCGACGTCGCGATCGGACGCAGAATAAATGGCCGGGACGGATTCATCAGCCCTGTTTTCCCTGCTTCTTGTCTTTCGACGCGCCAGGATGGCCGGAATCTTTGGCGGGGGCCGGAGCGCTTCCGCCGGAACCGCCAGCGGGACCGGTTGGCGAGGCGTTATGCACTTCCACCGGGGTGCCCGACTGCAACCGCTCCTGTCCATCCACCACCACTTGATCGCCGACCGAAACACCTGTGGCGATCAAGGCGATATTTCCCTGCGTCAGATCCACTTTGACTGGCTGCATGTCCGCCTTGCCGCTCTTGACGGTATAGACGTAGGAACCCTGAGTACCGCGCTGAATCGCGGCGAGGGGCACCACGATGGCATCCTTGCGCACGGCGAGCATCAAACGCGTGTTAACGAATTGGTTGGGCCAGAGCGATAAATCGCGATTTTCAAATGCCGCCTTGAATCGAACGGTCCCGGTAGTGGGATCGATTTGATTGTCAACCGTCAAGAGCTTGCCGGATGCAAGCATGGTCTCATCGTCGCGGCTGTAGGCCTCGACTGCCAACTGTTCACTTTTCATATGCTGGATGACTTCCGGGAGGTTGTCTTCCGGCAGCGTGAAAAGAACGGCAATCGGTTGCACTTGCGTGATCACGACGAGGCCATTCGGATCGGTGGCATGAATCATGTTGCCCTGATCGACGAGCCTCAGCCCGACGCGGCCGCCGATCGGCGCCGTGATCTTGCAATAGACCAGCTGCAGTTTCTCGTTATCAATTTGCGCCTGGTCGGCGCGCACGGCGCCTTCCAGTTGCCCCACCGTCGCGTTCTGCGTGTCCACCTGCTGCGAAGCGATGACGCCCTCTTTCGCCAGCTTGTCATAGCGCTTGAAATCGACGCGGGCGTTGTCCAACTGCGCTTGATCGCGGAAGAGTTGCCCTTGCATTTGTTCGAGCGCCACTTGAAAAGGCCGGGGATCGATCTCGGCCAGGAGATCGCCTTCATGCACGAATTGACCTTCCGTGAAATTGACCTTTTGCAGTTCGCCATCCACGCGGCTCTTCACCGTAACCGTGTTAAACGCGGTCACCGTCCCTAGCCCCGAAAGGTAGTAGGGAACGTTTTGCTTCAGCGCGGCGGTGACGGCCACCGAGACAGGCCCCAGCGCGGCTGCCCTGGCCCCGGGCGCCGGCGCCGCTTTGCTCTCGGAGGACGGGCGCGATTTGTAGTAGTAGTAGGCGCCACCGGCAAGGACGATGAGCGCGAGAACCCACAGCCAGCCGCTCTTTCTCGGCTTGCTAGTTCCGCCATCGGGGAGATGCAGGCTCGGTTGATGCTCCGCATCGCTTTGCTGCGAGGAATGAGGAATGGCCATATTTGTCCTGTCAGTTTTTATGAATGAACCTGACTACATTGATTGACGTGCACAAGCCTGCCCAGGTTACGCCATCCCTCGAATGGCACCACATTCCCGGGATGGTAGCGATACCGGGATTCGAACCCGGATTTTGGCCTTGAGAGGGCCACGTCCTAACCCTTAGACGATATCGCCTTTGTGAGCCAAACGCATTAGCCCCTCTAAACCAGCAAAACTGCATTCATCATGGAGCGATAGGCGCAGGCTGATGAGGGGTAATTTTCGCACGGACACAACGCAGGCGCAAGCCGCCCCTGTTTGCACTCGAAGATTGCGGGCGAACTACCCGTGGCTGCTATTGCGCCGGTGTGAAAGCCGGAGGAGCCGCAACTGCCGGCCCGGAAGCGTCTTTGGGGCCAAAGTTCTTGGCGAGGTACTGAACGAGTGTGTCGACCTGGTCCGCGGGAACATTCGCTCCGCGGTCGATCATCGTTTGCACCGTTTCCTTCCAATCGTCCAAGTTCTTGTGCGCTTTGGTGAGATTGGTAAGCTTGTGGCAGGCCTGGCAATTTTCCGTGGCGATGGCTTTCCCGTCGCCGTCCGGCAATACAACGGCGGCGGTCGCAGGTGCGGGCGGCGCTGACACAGCCGCCGTCGGCGAAGAAGCCGGCGCGGTGGGAGCGGCCGCAGGCATGGTCGTGGCAGCCGGAGCAGGGGCATTGGCGGCAGCAGTCGCGTCCTTGGGGCCGAAGTTGGCGGCCAGATACTTCGCCAGAGTATCTACCTTGTCATCGGGGATGGCGGCCCCGCGGTCGATCATGGTTTGAATCGTGTCTTTCCAGTCGTCCAGATCTTTGTGCGCCTTCGTCAAATTCGTCAGCTTGTGGCACATCTGGCAATATTCAGTGGCAATGGGTTTGCCGTCGCCTTCGGGCAACTCCACTGGTTTCGGCGCGGCTTGCGCTGCAGGGGCAGGAGCAGCTTGCCCAGCGTCCTGTGCGGGGGCCGTGCGCGGGGCAACGGCCGGAAGCGCATGCACGGTGTGAAGCATAGGCCACGGCAAAGCGGGTGCCGGTGAAACTCCGTCCTGGGTTCCGCTCTTGGACGGTGCGGCCAAGATTCCGAGGCCCACTATGCAAATGAGAACTGCCAAAATGGCTGAATAAAGCGAAAAATAGTGATCTGGCTTTTGCACTCTTCCGGCTCCTCCCAGGACTCGTCCGAAGTAAGCGGAATCCGCATTCGACTCCGCTCCCCCCAATATTTGCTTGAGCAAATTCTCAAGACGGCTCAAACAAATTGAAATCCATTCTGATATGAAAAAAAGAAAGAATCAAGCGGGGACCCGCCACCCCAGAAGCAGAGGGATCAGAGTACATTTGGTCCTCAAGAGGATTTCTGCTTGGATCAGACGGAGTTCCCACGGCTTCATCCGAGCGACTGCCCGGCGATGACTCCCAGCCAGACCGCAGCGAATCCGACGGTCACGCTCAGGATGACGTTCAGAAACGCCAACAGAAGATCGCCATTGTGAACGCTGCGAAAGGCCTCCAGCTCGAATGTGGAGAATGTTGTGTAAGCCCCGATGAAACCGATGGGGATCAAATAGAGCAGGTTTGGACTCCAGTGTGCCCTTTCCGCGAGCAGGGTCACAATCAGGCCGATCAAGAATGATCCGCTTATATTGATGACAAAAGTTCCGTACGGAAAGCGCGCTCCCATCCGGTAAGTGATGTACGATCCCAGCCAGAACCGCGCGATCGATCCGAGAAATCCTCCGAGACCTACCATCCAGTATTTAGTCATTTGCTCTCTCACCCGAAATTCAATTGTCCCGCGGGCATGAAACGGCGCCGCAACGCGCAATTGAGACGCAGTCGCGGTCACAGTTGCGGAAAACGCACCTGCTCCGTGCGCGCTACTCCGAAATCATTTCGCTTGCTTGATTCGTTCATCGCCGGGGACATGACTCCGCGACAGGGAACTTGTCAGGAGTCATCATCTGTCCGGCCAAAAGGACAGCGGTTATAAGGCGAACTCCATCGCCTCTCGGTATCATACGTTTCGCGCATTGGAAGTCAACCTTCGGGTTGCGCCGCGTTCCGAAGGGCCAAACAGAACTAATGTGGGACGCTGGGAGACTCTGCCTTAGGTTCCAAGGGCTTCTGCGTGGGGATGATGCGGCGGTGAATGCGAAACGAGAAAAAGCGATTGCGGCACGGGGCGCAGCGGTACGCGGGGGCGCGAAACAGGCGGTACACCCAGGCCATCAGGCCAATCCCATGGTCGCTGGAAATGCGCGGCAGATCCATGTTTCCGCACTTTTCGCAGTGCACGTACCAGATATATTCAATGGGAGCCGCCCAGGCGTAAAAACGCGAATTGCAGGCCCGGCAGCGCCAGGGGCGCAGCTTTGCCACTCCTACCAGGAAATCCTTGGCGGTTCGTCTGCGGGAACGGCGGGGACTGTCGCTATGACAGAACGGACACAACAAGTCTTTTTCTCCCCGGGGACTCTGAAAAAAGGATACGCGAAGGCTTGATGCCGTGGCAAGTTCCATCTCCGCCAAGTGCTGGCTGCATGTACAATAACGAATGAGGTGAGGGATGGCCGATTACACTGCGGAACATGCGCGCGCGGGGATAAACACCAAACTTCCACGGCTGGATGCATGGCCGAACCAGTTCCCCGGATACCGGATCGTCACACGCTACCCCGAATACACTTCGGTGTGCCCGAAAACCGGGTTGCCCGATTACGGAACGATCACCATCGAATACGAGCCGAAAAAATCCTGCCTGGAACTCAAGGCCCTGAAAATGTACCTGCTGGCGTACCGCGACCTGGGCATCTTTTACGAGAATGCCGTCAATCGCATGCTGCGGGACATCGTCGAGGCGATTCAGCCGGCGTGGTGCGTGGTGCGCGGCGAATTCACCCCGCGCGGCGGCTTGACCACAACCGTGGAGGCGCGCTGGCCCAGAAAAGGCCAGCCCCGCAAATCGTAGACAACCAGTCGCGGCTCGGTGATAATCTGACACTAATGGCGTTGCCAGTCCCGGAATGGCCGCTAAGGAGAGATGATGAGTATTTCCCCGAATGTTCCTGAACCCAGAGGAAATGAAACCAATTTCTACGAAGCGGAGCCTACGCCGCGCTGGATCATCGTGGCGTTTGTACTGGCCTTCCTGATGATCGGGTACGGACTCTACGCGGGCAATGCCGCGAGAAATAAGCTGGAGACCGACCTCGCGCAGGCCAACTCGAAAAACGCGATCCTCTCCGTGCAGATTGATCAGACCAACTCGCGCGTCGCGGACCTTAAGGGCCAGCTCGAAGTGACCACGCAGAAGCTCGGGTTCACGCAGGCTGAACTGGCGCAGGCGCGCGCCCTGGCGCAGAATATTCGCGAATCCCAGAAAGAATCCGACGACAAGCTTACCGCGCAAATCGGCCAGGTGAAGCAGGACACCGACGCGAAGATCGGAGCCGTAAGCACGGACCTGACCGGCGCGAAGGGCGACATCACCGCGACAAAGCAAGACCTGGAAGCGACCAAGGCCAAGCTCACCAGCACGGTCGGCGATCTGGGCGTGCAAAGCGGCTTGATTGCGCGTAACCAGGAAGAACTCGATCAGTTGAAGCGCTCAGGCGAACGCAATATTTTTGAATTGCACCTGACCAGGTCCAAGACTCCCACGCACGTCGGTCCCATTCAGGTCACGCTGACGAAAACGGACCCCAAGAAATTTAAATATACTTTGATGGTTGTCGCCGACGATAAGACCATCGAGAAAAAAGATAAGACGGCGGACGAGCCAGTGCAGTTCTACATCAAGGGCGCGACGAAACCTTTCGAAATCGTGGTGTTCGACGTGACGAAGGACAAAGTGAACGGCTATCTCTCCACGCCGAAAGACATGGGCAGTGCGCGGGCGCAGTAGGGCAAACTTCACAGCTTGCGGAAGAGCTAAGATATTGTCATTCCGAGGCGCGCTGCGCGCCGAGGAATCTCTCTTTTCTTGGATTTAGATCGAAGAGAGATTCCTCGCTTCGCTCGGAATGACAAAGTGAGGCGTTTTTCTGTAGCCTATTCAGCGGGTACTTTTAGGTTTAGATTTGCGACCACTTCCTACGAATCGAAGGCCTTGAGGGTCGTGGCCATTTCGTGGAGACGCCGGTCCACGCGTGCATAAACTGTGTCGGGCTCGAATGCTCCCTTGGTATCGCGGCATCCGGCTTTCACGCCTGTCAGAATTTCGATTCCACCCTCGAGCGTCGTGACCGGCAAGATATGAAACTTGCCCGCGGCAACAGCCTCAATCACGTCGTCGCGCAGCATCAGGTCTTCAATATTCTCAGCAGGAATCATCACGCCCTGGCGCCCCGTTAGTCCGGTTTTTACGCGGCACACGTCGAAGAAACCCTCGATCTTCTGATTTACACCGCCGATGGGCTGAATGTCGCCCTGCTGGCTGACTGACCCCGTGACGGCGATATCCTGACGGATGGGCAGACCGGAGAGGGCAGACAGCAGCGCGTAAATTTCCGTCGAGCTGGCGCTGTCGCCGTCGACGCCGCTGTAGGATTGCTCGAAACAAATGCTGGCCGAGAGCGAGAGCGGCTTATCCTGCGCGAATTTGCCGCGCAGGTACCCGGCAATAATTTGCATACCCTTGTCGTGAAAGCTGCCGCTCAAATTGGCTTCCCGCTCGACGTTAATCAATCCCGTTTTGCCGAGGGCCGCTGAAGCGGTGATGCGCACGGGCTTGCCGAACGCATACCCGCCGATTTCGAGGACGCTTAGTCCGTTAACCTGCCCGACGCGCGTCCCGTCGGTTTCGATCAGCAGGGTGCCCTCTTCGATCATTTCGCGGATCTTCGTTTCGGTGAGGTTGTGCCGTTCGATGCGAGCTTCGCGCGCGCGGCGAACGTGCTGGGCATTCACCAGGTCCGCGCCCTCTTGCCGCGCGATATACGCCGCCTCGCGCGCCAGGTCCGCCAGCTCCGGAAATCTCGCCGTCACTTTGTTGCGGCGTCCAGCCAGGCGCACTCCGTACTCCAGCATGCTGGCGACAGCGGTGCGGTCGAAGGGACCGGTATGCTCCTGCTCGGAAAGTTGGCGCAGCCGGTCGCCGTAATGGCGCACGACGGCGTCGCTCATCACCATTTCCTCGTCGAATTCCACGCGCACCTTGAAAATTTTGCGGAAGTCTTCCTCATATTCGTAGAGCATTTCGTACATGTGCCGGTCGCCAATTAAAATAATCTTGACGTCGACGTCGATGGGCTCAGGCTTGAGCGCCGAGTTTCCGAACGGAAAGAACATCTCCAGCGGCTGAATCTCGAGTTTCGAGTGGTTCAGCATGCGTTTGAGCGTGCGCCATACCCCTGATTCTGAAAGCGCGTCTAACGCGTACATCACAAGAAAACCACCATCCGCGCGAAGCAGAGAGCCGGGGCGCAAATCCATGAAATCCGAGTTCCAGCTGCCGCGCGAGTCATAGCTGCGCTGGATGGTGCCGAACAGATTCGTGTAGGTCGGCGTGGTTTCAAAGATGACCGAGGAGTGGTCTTCTTCATTGTGCGCCAGGATCACGTTGACGCCGTACACGCGGAATGGATCGCGCTCGGTCGAAGCGGAACGCGGACCGCCATCCGGTTGAGGCGGCGCTCCACCGGGCTCCTCCTCGCCTTCCCGCTCCTTGAACGGTTCGAGGTTGTCGAGAATGTTGTGGCGGACTTCTTCGAGGTATTCCGCCACCAGGTTGCCGGAATATTTTTCCTTCAATTCCTCGATGAATCCGTCGACCAGCACCGAGGCCGCTTCCTGCTCGAGGTAGCTCAGCTCGCTGGCCAGTTCGCGCGAAAGCGTCAGCGTTTTTCGGTAAACGACGGTGAATTCCTGGCGGAACTGTTCATACTTGCGCTCCAAATCCTCGGCCACGACGGTTTCCAGTTTGCCCTCATGCACCATTTTCGGAATATCTTCGATCGGCACCATCTGCCCTTCGAGAACCGGAAAAATTTCCGGCAGCGCGACGGCTCCGACCTGCATGTGTCCCAGCGCGAATTGCTCGCGGGCGATGCGCCGCGTGAAATCATCCATCAATTCTTTTTCGCGGACGGTGAAGCGGTCCACGATGCGGCCCTTTTGTCGCTGGAATGGTTCGCCCTCGAACACTTGCGGAATCCGCCGCCGCAGAAATTCGATGCCGCTTTGCATGTCTTTCTTGAAGCTGTTGGCTTGCCCGCGCGGCAGGGCCAGGAGACGCGGCCGGTCGGTGCTCTTGAAATTGTTGACGTAGCAACGGTCCAGCGACGGTTTCGCGGGAGGATGAATCTGCTCGATCAAATGCGTGATCGTGCCGCCGCGGCTCGTTCCGGCAAGGCCGCACACAAAAATGTTGAATCCCGGCGCGTTCAGCTCGACGCCCATTTTCAGGGCGCGGAAGGCGCGCTCCTGGCCGAGCAACTCTTTCACCGGCTGGGCCTCGGCCGTGGTGGCAAATGGGATCGACGTCGGATCGCATCTCCACCGCAGCTTTTCAGGAGGTAATCCCGCGGGCGATGTCGTGGATTTAATGGCCATCGTAAGAACTGCCTGCTCCCAGGCGCGTTACTCTAGCACAGGCGGGACGGCAGGAGCACAGACGCTGCGCTCGCAATTTCCATCCGCTGCAAACGATTCAGAACCCCTTTCCCCAAGAACAGCTGCGTGACGGGAACGGATCGGAACATTATCTGACTGGCGAGACAGGCGCGGCTTTCACCCTACCTTTTCCGGAATACACATCCAGTATGCCGACGGTGGTGGCCACCACAATCGGCCCCAGGACAATACCCAATACGCCGAACACAGCGATGCCGCCGAGCACGCTGATGAACACGAGCAAGCCGTTCAGCGAAGCGCGCCCGCCCAAGAGCATAGGGCGTAAGACATTGTCGATTGTTCCGCCGAGAGCCCCGCATATGGCAATCAGGATGACCGCGCGGCCGGCATGCCCCGTCGAAAATAGCCAGATCGCGCCGGGAATCCAGATTGGCCACGCGCCCACGACCGGAAGCAGCGACAAAAAGCCCATCACCGCGCCCCAGAAGATGGGCGAACCCAACCCCACAATCGCAAAGGCTCCTCCGCAAATTGTCCCCTGAACTGCCGCAATCACCAGGCTCGTCGTGACGCTCGCGAAAATCAGCTCGCGGGCCTCCGCCAGCATGCGCTCCGTCATGGTCTCTTCAAACGGCAGAAAAAGACGGAAGCGGTCCAGGATCGAATCGCCGTCCCGAAGGAAATAGAACAACGCGAACAGCATGACGAATAGTTCGAAGAGGAACGCGACGATATTCCGAATCACCCGGCCAAGCTCGGTAGCCATGTATTCCCCGGCCCGGCTGGCGCCCTGGCGCACAAGGTCCGGAAAATCCACGGTTATCCCTTGCGCCGCGATGTGGGAGGTAAGCCATCCCCAGGCGTGGTTCAGCCAGCCATATCCTCCACTCGCCATCGCCGACTGGATTTCCATGGCAGCGGCAATGCCTTCACGCACAAACATCGCTGAGAGCAAGAGGACTGGAATAATCAAAATCAGAGTGACGCCCAGGGTAATCAACACGGCCGATTGCGTGCGGCCCCTTTTGTGTTCGAAGCGTTTGTTCAGGGAATAGAAGATGACCCCGAATACAGCCGCCCATCCCAAGGGCACGAGAAACGGCTCAAAAACTCGAAATACAAAATACCCAAGGCACAGCACAAAGCCGTAGAACAAAACATTGCTGAACCGATTTTCGGCAGTTTGAACCACGGCGGATCGGGATCTCCCCTCAATTCAAGGATCGGACGGTTGCCGGCTCCGATTCCCCGGCGCGCAAATCCTGCAACTCTTATAACTCAGGATAGGCGATTTCGGGGGATCGTTCGCGATCCAAGTTGGGGGCCACGAACCAGTGCGCGTGATATGATCCGGGGAAGCTTAGGAGCAATCCCATGATCGATCCCGCCTCTTGCCGCCATCCCCGCACGCAACTCATCGCCAAGGATTCCGACGCGGAATACGTGGAATGCCTGGACTGCGGAGTGATCCTCGAATCCGGCGAGCTGCCAGAGCCCCCGGCAGGCTTCGACGAATCGCTCTCTGACGCATAATTGCGAATCTTCAGGTTGATCGCAAAAGGCTTTAACACAGAAGGCACGGAGAATTCACAGAAATTCAAAGGGGGAATATTTTCAAGGCGGGTTATCGCTTTTCAGGAAACGCGAATCCCGTTCAGCGGATTCCGAGCAATCCGATAATGCGCGCAACATCCGCCGCCGAAACGTCGTAAAGCGGCCGCTCGTCTTCCTGCTCGAGCTGCTCGCGCAGATATTGCGCGGCGACGTAGCTCGCTTCGCGGTCCGAAATGTCGCGGCCGGATTTGGCGCTAAACTCCACGATTCCGGGATGCGCCAGGCCGACAATCGACCCTTTGCCGTCGACCAGGAACTTCGTGTCCACAGTGTCGCTGTGGCGCGTGGCCACGCCGTTCCAGAGATGCGAAAACCGGCAGTGATAGGTCTTGTCGGTCAGCCGCGAGGTAACGTCAAATTCCCCCACGAACTGGTTCATCGCGCCGAGATTTGAAAGTCCGATTCCCGTGCTCATTTTTTCTACTTTCCGTGGCCGGCGTGTACAGGCTCGGCGTGCGCAAAGCTGCCCACTGCCGCAGCGATGCCCGCGCCGACGGGCAGCTTCATTCCCTGATCGAGCAGAATCCTTTCCAGAGCATCAAGGAACAGCAGAACGTTGGCGCGCTGGCTGGAATATCCCATCAAGCCAATGCGCACAGTGGTGGATTTGATCTCCCCGAGCCCCCCGGCAATTTCGATGTTGAAGTCATTCAGCAGGCGGGCGCGCAGTTTTGCGCCATCGATGCCGCTGGGAATCCAAATGGCGGTGACTGTTGGCAAGCGGTCCTCGGGGTTCTCAACGAAAATGCGGATACCCATAGCCTCCAGGCCGGCAATGAGCGCCATCTGATTTTGGCGGTGGCGTTCCCAACTCGCCTCCAAGCCTTCCTCGAGGACTATCCGCAACGCCTCATGCAGGGCGTAGATCAGGGGAATCGGTGGGGTATGGTGATAGGTGCGTTCCTTACCCCAATAATTCATTACCGTGGTGAGATCGAAATACCAGCTCTGCACTTTGGTCTTCCGGTTGCGCAGCATTTCCTCGACGCGCGAGCTCACCGTTATGGGCGACATTCCGGGCGGCGCGCTGATGGCTTTCTGCGTCCCGCTGAAGCAGATATCGACACGCTGCCGGTCCACATCCAGAGGAACCCCTGCGAGCGTGGCGACGCTGTCCACAACCAAAAGCGCCCCAAGTTCATCGGCAACCTTGCGGAAGGGTTCCAGTTTGGTTACCACGCCGGTCGAAGTTTCCCCATGCGCGAGGCCCACAAATTTGATTTTGCGGCCTTGCCCGGCGCGGCGCACATCTTCCGGGTCCACTGTTCGGCCCATCGGCGCCGGGACGCGGTGAATCTTCGCCCCGGTGCGCTCGGCGATTTCCGCCATGCGCCCTGAAAAAACGCCGTTCACGCAGACGATGGCTTCGTCACTGGGTTCGAGCGCGTTGACTACCGCGGTTTCAATGCCGCCGCTTCCCGACGCGGAGATCGGGAAGGTGGTGTGATTTTGAGTCTGGAACACGCGCCGCAGCAGCTCCTGAACCCCACCCATGAATTCGGTGAACCACGGATCTACATGCCCCACTAGCGGCGCGCCCAGCGCGCGGTACACGCGTTGGCTGACGCACGAAGGGCCGGGCGTCAGCATCAGCCGCGTCGGCGGCCGCAACTCCTCCATCGGATTCATCATGACTTCAAACCTCGGCTTTCACGCGGCTTTTTGCCGGCGCGCCCAAGAAAGCGCCCTGACAATGTGCGCGGACCATCGAAGATGGCTCTGTGGATAAAACGATTGCCCGGCCGTTTTCCGGGACCTTCCTTACCAAGTACTCCTGACCGCTATCTAGTTTGCGCGATTCCCGGCCCTCGCGCAACCGCCAAAATGGCTGTGCTCTTTCAATCGACCAATTCGCCGCCTCGAACTGCGTCTTAGAACAACTGAACTTCAAGGGCTTCTAATACAGAGGACACGGAGAAGAGCTCTTGCACTGAGCAGCCGCGTGTGGACAGCGGCCTTTCCCTGCACTCAGATTCTCCAAGCGCGTCCGCGGTGTGCTGTGCTATCTTCGCGGGGCAGCGGAGGAACGCGCATCGATGGCGGAAAAACTGGTCCTGGTTGGAGTACTCCCCGAAATTGTCGTGATTGGTCCGGAAGAGCAGGTGGTCTGGCTGTCGGACACCGGCAACCTCAAGGTCCAGTTCGATCCCAACCGCTGCCCGTTCCAGTCAAACGTCTTCCAGGCGCCCCCGGGACGCCAGCTGCAAAGCGGTCCCCCCCGGCCGGGCACAAACCCCGGTTCCTACAAATATCGCCTCTGGTTGAACGACCAGCCCATCGGCAATGGTGAAGTCATTCTGAGGGAAAAATAAGGCTTAGTTCCCGGCTGCGCTCACGCGGCCGGTATCGATCGAATGCGCCAGCCCGCGGCGGACGGGAGCCAGTAATACGGCGGGGACGGGCTGTTCCGGCGATAGGGCGACATTGGACGACCGGCGCGGGAATTCGGCCCGGCGATCGAGGCGCAGGCCCGCTTCGCGAACGAGTTCCTCAGAAAAATTGGGATCGTCCGAATACTCAACGCCCCAAAACCACAGTCGTTCTTCCTTTTGCTGCAGAAACTGAAGCACTTGTTCCAGTTTGCGCATGGAGCGGTCAAACGTGGACGCCAGGAAATAGACGGGCAAGACCCATGCTTTGCGAGCGAAAAGCGCACGGACGCGCACACAATATTTCCCGTTCTGATTCACTTCAATCGTGCATTGATACTCATTGCGATGATTCGTCTTCCCCTGCATCCTGCACCTCACTCGCTTCCCATTGTTTCGGCTTCTGCCACGGTCCAATAGATATGGATTTCCGGACCCCGATAGTGCCTATCGATGATTAAACCTTCATGAAAAAACCGCAGACGGATTCTGGAGAATCAAACTGCTAGATATAACGTGCGCTGGGAAGGCGGCAGCGTCAAAACCTTAGTCCCTGGCGTAGGGTCCAAGACTTGCAACACAAATATGCTAGCGCACGCCAAGGGCGAAAGCAAGCCTTGCCGAAAAATTAATAAAGCTATTGTTTTCTTTAACTTGTGGACTGCGCGGGATTAATAAGGCGCTTCAAATTATCAGCGTTGAAGTGCAACTGGCCCTCCTGCTGGAGGCGCGACTTCAGGGCCGTACGGAACAAATCGTAGGCGGTTTGCCTCTTCTGTTGGAGCACTTGCTCTTCAATCTTGGCCTTTTGCTTTTCAAAGTCGTCCTGGTTGACGGGATCGTGTTGCGCTACGCGATAGAAAACCCAATTCTGGCCAAGCGAGAGCGGTTCGCCCGACTGACCGACGGAAAGAGTGAACGCGACCGCGAATTGCTTGGCGCTGCCCACGTCGGGAATCGAACCTGTGCGAGAAATAGGTTGTGAAGTCTTTACCTCCAAACCGAGGGCCTTGGCGGCCGCGGCTAGGTTCTCGCCAGATTTGGTCCGCTTCGCGAGTTCGTCGGCGCGGGATTTTGCCAGTTCAACAGCCTTTTCATGACGGAAGTCGCTGGACACACGGTCGCGAACCTCCGCCAGCACTGCGGGGTGCGAAGGCTGAATTTCCTTAACGGACAGGACAACGTAACCGGTATCCGTGCGAATCGGGGCGCTAACATCGCCCACGCGCTGGTTAAAGAGTGTGTCCATTAGGCCCGGCGCATTGCCCAGCTCCGGAAGCGGCTGATTGGCCTCGACCAGTTTTGCTTCTCCGGTGGTCATGTTGAATTTCTTGGCCAGGTCCGCGACCGGAACGCGGCCGGTGCGCCGGATTTCATCGGCGATTTGCGTCGAAACATTTTCGCCCAGCTGATCCGCTTTTTCCTGCTGCAACTGATTGACAATACTGGCCTTGACCTCGTCAAGCGTCTGGGTGCGAGCGGTTTCGCGGTCGATTACTTGAATAATGTGGAAGCCGTATTGTGTCTTCACCAGATCCGAGATCGAACCCTTGGGAAGGCTGAACGCGGCGGCCTCAAATTCGGGAACGGTCTGCCCCCGAACGATCCAGCCCAAGTCGCCTCCTTTATCCTTGGTGGTGTCCTCGGAGTATTGTTTGGCCAAATCGGCGAAGTTGCCGCCGTGCTTGGCCTTGTTGAGTACGTCCTCAGCTTTTTTCTTGACCTCGACCGCTTCGGCATCGGTCATACCCACGGTCTTGAAAAGGATGTGCGCGACATGGGCCCGGTCTTCCAATTTGTATTGGTCGATATGGCCCTGGTAGTAGATCTTTTCTTCGTCCTCGGTTACCGGTGCGCGCTGGCGAAGCTGCGCGAGGGTCAAAATGGCATAATCCACGGTTCTGCGTTCCGGCACCACGTATTTGGCCTTATTCATGTCGAAATAGGCCGCCAGATCCGCGTCCGAGACTTCCACTTTGGAAAGCAGATCCTCCGGCTTGATCAGCACATAGTCGAGTTTGATCTTTTCGTTTTCGCGCCGGAACTCCTCGCGCACTTCGTCGTCGCTGGCCGTGATACCGTCGGTGACGAGCTGCTGGAACTTCTGCTGCAGCAGCGCGTTTTTCACTTCCGTTTCAAACTCCGGCACGCTCATCTGAAAGCGGGATTGGACCTCCGCGCTGTACCGGTCCATGCCGATAAAGGTGTCGCCGGTAAACGCTGTGGGAACCAGCTTTTTCAGCAGGTCGGCGTGCTCTTCGTCCGAGACGCGCAGGCCCATCCGGTCAGCCTCTATTGCCAGCATCTTTTCGTCGAGCAACTGGTCAAGCGCTTGCTGCGTGTACATGGGCAGGAGGGCAGGAGGAATCTGGGTGCCGCGGGTGGTCTTGCTCAATTGGTTCTGGACGTCGACGACGGAGATCGACTGATCCCCCACCTGGGCGACAGTGTCCGTTCCGCTCAGGTCGTTGGTGCCTTGCGGCACGAGGTAGAGCAGCATGCCGATCCCCAGAATCCCGACTACGACTCCGAGCATGATCCGCACACCAATTTTTTTTTCACGTAGAGCGTCCCACACGTCCGAAAATCCTCCCGCGCAACGCTATCTGGATATAACGCGATTCAGAAAAGCAGACAGCCGCCGCACCCGTGGCAAAGCAAGGCATTATAGAGGAGCCGAGCGCATACACTCAATCTCTAATCTTGTTGGACGGGACCCGGTGATGCGGAGTTAAGCGCGTGCCACCGCCTTGGCATGGGAGAACGAGCCTCGCGGGCACTGGCAATTACGAAACTGGAAGTGCGCCAAAAGGTCGCATAAGTGTCCCTGCCCGTGATAATCTATGGGGGCATTTTTGAGGCTGCTAAATGAGCAACCAGATGCAACAGGCGACCGACGGCAAGAGCTTGATCCGGGTACGCCCGCGAGGATTCTGCGCAGGGGTGGTGCGCGCGGTGGACATCGTGGAGCTCGCTCTGCAGGCGTACGGGCCGCCCGTCTACGTCCATCACGAAATCGTGCATAACCGTTACGTCGTGGAGCAACTTCGCAAAAACGGCGCCATTTTCGTCGAGACCGTGGAGGAAGTGCCGCTGGGCTCCGTGCTGGTGTTCAGCGCGCACGGCGTTCCGCCGACGACGCGGGAAGAAGCGCGGCTGCGCGAGTTGCGCGTGATTGACGCGACGTGCCCGCTGGTGACCAAAGTCCATCTCGAAGCCCTGAAATTCGCGCGCGAGAACCGCACCATCATCTTGATCGGCCACCGCGATCATCAGGAGATCGTTGGGACCTCGGGAGAAGCCCCGAAACAAACGGTTGTGGTGGACAGCGTCGAGGCGGTGGACGCGCTCGAAGTGAAGGATCCGAATCGCCTGGCGTTTCTGACCCAGACGACACTGAGCCTCTACGACACACAAGAGATTGTGAGCCGGCTGCGCGAGAGGTTTCCTTCGATCGAAGGGCCGGCTTCGGACGACATCTGCTACGCGACCCAAAACCGGCAGGAAGCGGTGGAGCAACTCGCACGCGAGGTGGACCTGATCCTCGTGGTCGGCTCGCCCAACAGTTCCAACTCCAACCGGCTTGTGGAAGTGGCCAAGCGCTCGGGAGTCCCGGCGGAATTGATTGACGCCGCGAAGGACATCGACCCGAAATGGCTCGAGGGGATTCGGCGCGTGGGCCTGACCGCGGGAGCTTCGGCGCCGGAAGTTCTGGTCGAGCAGGTCAGCGAGCATCTGGCCGGATTGGGCTACACGAATCAGCGCGATCTCGATCTGATCCGCGAAGATGTGCGGTTCACGTTGCCGTCCGAGCTGACCAATATCGCGCCGGCTTCGAATTAGGAGAGGCCCCGTTTGGTGGACGGTTAGCGGAATGTTTATGCAGGTAGTCGTCTTTCAGGGGAGCACATCTCCAACGTCAGGAGAGCGACTTTGGCGGTCAAGATCACCCGTCAGACGAAGAATATTGTCCTGCTGGGGTCGGCCACGAGCGCAGCGGCGCTCCGGCCCGGGCACGAACGCGCGCCTGCGGCACTGCGCGCCGCTGGAATCGCGGATCGGCTAATGAGCGCCGGATTTGGCGTTAGCGATCACGGCGACACAGCAACCTACGTTTTCCAACCAGACGAAGAGCATCCCCGCGCAAGAAATGTTTCCGCGATTCTGAAATCGCTGAATGACCTGCGCCCGCGCGTCGAAGTCGCGGTAAAATCCGGCGCGCTCCCACTCATACTGACCGGCGATTGCATCTCGGTCCTTGGCGTCATTGCCGGGACGCGCCGCTACTACCGTAACGTCAGCCTGATTTATATGGACCGCGACGCCGACCTCAATGTCCCGGCCACGACGCCTTCGGGTTGCGTCGACGGGATGGTGATCTCGCAAGTCATCGGACGCGGCGCGCCGGAACTGGTTCGCTTCTGGGGTGAGCCTCCGCTGGTGCGCGAACCGGATGTGGCCCTGTTTGGATTTGAGCGATTGGACGCGCCGGAGGTGCAGTATCTGGCGGCGTCACCGCTGCGGCGGCACGCGTCGCTGGAAGTCTCCACCGTAGGCGCCGCCGCTGCCGCGCGCCTGGCCCTCGAACGCGTGCACGCCGCCAAGCACGAGTTCGTCCTGCATTTTGACGTGGACGTGATCAACAGCAGCGAGTTTCCCTGGACGAACTTCCCCGGCGAAGGTGGCCTTGGTTTGAACGAAGTGCGAGATGCGCTGCGCGGATTTGCCAGCCAGCCGAATCTGGCCGCCTTGGTAGTGGCGGGATATAATCCCGACCTGGATGCCGACGGCCAAGGGGCTCGGAAGCTGATCGATTTGCTGGCCGACGTGCTTTCGACCCGGCTGGAAACAACGAGTGCGGCAGCCGCCGGTGCCGCGGATGCTCCACCCGTATCTTCTGTGAGCGGCGCAGCGGCTTCTGAAACAGCCTCCCCTGAATTTACACCCGTCACCGGTTCAGATGGTGATTCGAATCGCTCCGCTCCCGCTGAATTGCCGGAAACAACGGAACCAGACACAACAATTTCCTGAGATTGGGAAGGTCTGTTTCGTTGACATAATTTCGCGTTGCGCCCGATCGGCGTGCGTGCGGTGTTGCTTACTCTGGTGAACAATCACAGGTTGCGCCGACCCGCGTGATGCGCTACCGTTTTTAATGTTTGCGGAGGGCTTACCTATGGCCGGGAAATTTGCTGCATTGGCAATCGCTTCTGCATTGGCTATAGCGGGAATGGGGCTGGCGCAACTGCGTCCAGTCCTTGGCGCCGATTGGAATGGCCAGGATTCTCAGATGCAGATGGACATGCCGGGAATGGGCGATCTGGGGATTCCCTCTTATCACGCCTATGTGTTGAAACCGCCGATTCCGGCCACTCTCGATCCGAAGCAGTTTCCGGATGCGCTCAACCGCAATGTGTATGCGCTGGCAGCGAAAATCAAATCGGTTTTGTACCAGCAGCCTTGCTATTGCTATTGCGACCGGCACGAGGGGCACAAGAGCCTGCTCGATTGTTTCGTGGGTACGCACGGATCGGAATGCGACATCTGCCAGAAGGAAGCGGTCCTCTCCTATCAGCTCACTCAAAAGGGGAAGACGCCCGCGCAGATTCGCGCCGCGATTATCCGAGGCGATTGGCGCGCGGTAAATTTGAATCCGTACATGGCCGCCGCGAGTTCCCGCTAATCGGGGTTTAGTAGGATAGGCTTCAGCCTGTCTGCTTTTCGCTTTCCTCCTCCAGAACGCAGTATTCCAATGCAAACGCGACAGGCTGCCCTTCGTGATTTTCAGGGTAAAAAGCCTGTCCTACTCAAATCGCGCTAGTGTCTTTCGTCGCGCGGAATGAGATACACTGCGGCCGGGTTGACTTCAGAAAATGACCATGAATGCTCCTTAGGATGTCCGACCTCGAACAAACCCAGATGGCAACACCCGATGCGGAGAGGCGCGGATCCCTGAAAGAACTGGCGCTTTTTTTCCTGCGGCTGGGGGTCACCGCGTTTGGCGGGCCGGCGGCGCACATCGCCATCATGGAAGATGAGTTGGTCCGCCGGCGAAAATGGCTTTCCCGTGAAAAATTTCTGGACCTACTTGGCGCAAGCAGCCTGATTCCCGGCCCCAGCTCCAGCGAACTGGCCATCCATATCGGCTATTTGCGGGGCGGTTGGGCCGGGCTCATCATCGGCGGCATGTGTTTCATTTTTCCCGCGGCACTTATGGTGGGAATCATTGCCTGGGCCTACGTGCGCTTTGGACATTTGCCTGCCGTTGCAGCCGTGCTGTATGGAGTCAAGCCGGTCGTGATTGCCGTGATTCTGCAGGCGCTCTGGGGACTTGGCCGCACAGCGGTCAAGAGCACGGTCCTGGCGGTTGCGGGCGTGCTGTGCGTTGCGCTCAGTTTCGCGCAAGTGAATGTTCTGATCATTTTATTCGGGACGGGAGCGATCCTTGCGGGGATTCACGCAATCACCGCCACCAGGGCGGATAGGCGAAAGACCAGCGCGCTGACATTTATTTCTGCCTGGCGCGGGGCGCGCGCGTGTCTGGCTCGAATTTTTCCGTGGGCGGGCGCCACCGGTGTGGTGGCTGTGATTCCCGGTATGTGGACGCTCTTTCTGGTGTTTCTGAGGATCGGATCGATCGTGTTCGGCAGCGGCTATGTTTTGCTGGCATTTCTGCGGGCCGATCTGGTTGTGCATCGCGCTTGGGTGACGGACGCGCAGCTTGTCGATGCCGTCGCCATCGGGCAGGTCACGCCGGGACCGGTGTTCACCACGGCTACTTTCCTGGGCTACTTGTTGCGGGGGCCTGCGGGCGCGCTGGTAGCGACGGTTGGAATTTTCCTGCCTGCCTTTATTCTTGTCGCCATCAGCGGCCCGTTGATTCCAATGATTCGCCGCTCCAAGACGGCCGGCGCTTTTCTCGATGGAGTCAACGTGGCTTCTCTCGCGCTGATGGCGGCCGTCAGCTATGACCTCGGCCGCTCGGCTATCGTGGATGGGCTGACAGCGGGCCTGGCGATCGTGAGCGCGATTCTGCTGCTCCGCTTCCGAACCAATTCGGCGTGGCTGGTGCTCGGCGGCGCGGCCATCGGCGTCGCGGTGCGCCTCGTGAGAGGCGGCTAAGATATTTGCGACGAGGAATCGTCCGGCTGCCTGGGCTTGATCCAGAAATCAATTCCCAGCCAGAAGCTGTAGGCATGCCGCGTCAGCAAGAGGGAAAGCGTGATGGAAAAGGCCATCCACAGAAGGATTTTGGAATTGGTCGAGAGCGAGGTGAAATCCGGCAACAGCAGCGACAGGAGAAATACCGCCACGACCACGGCCGTGGTAGCCGCGTAATTGATGATCATGGCTCCGACGTAATATCCCTGCTCGGGAAAATACGAAAGCCCGCATTCCGGGCATCGCGGCAGCATGCGAAAAACCCCGCGAAACAAGCGGCCGCAGCCGCAGTTCGGGCAGCGCCAGCGCGCCGAGCGGCGCACGATTTGCATGAGCGGAGGCCGCAGCATGTTCTTCCTTTCCGGGAGTAGAGTGTCGCACAAACGCGCAGGAAGGAAGTCAGAAATTCCGGCAAGGGGAATTGCAATTCAATAAATGAAAATGGAGCAGGTGATTGGAAGATCAGGTCTGCTTCCTGAAAAGCTTCCTGAGCAAGTCCTTGCCTTCCCCATCCGTCAAAACATTTTTCTGCATGAGGGTCATGATCAGGTCGCTCATCACGACATTCTTCAAAGTTGGTGTTTCCTCTGACTGGGCCGAGCTGGCCGCGCCCTCTCTAGATGTTTCCTGCGCGGGAGCGGACGAGCCGCTGATTTCCTGCAGCCATCTTTGAAAAATGCGGACTTGAGTCGGTTGAGCGGATACGAAAGCCAAGCCCATGCCGGTTCCAATCAGGGTGTAGACGACCCTGGCGTGGGCTTCGAAGCTTTCTCTCCCCTTCAGAATTCGCATTTTCACTTCCGCCCCAACAGGGAAAGGGCTAAGTGTTTCCACGTAACATCCTCCCATGCCGAGTTCCGTGGTTCGGCCGGTAATTCTCGCTCTGGACTTAATCTCGATCGCTTCCACGGTGCCCGAAAACGGAAATCGCTGATGGCGCCGGCGCTCAGCGGGACGGGGGGGGCGACGGCATCATTAGACTCAGCCCGGTTGGCGGAAGACATGGTTTGGTATCCCCAGCAATTTTTAAAATTTTGGGCACGGCAGGAAGGGGGTGGCGCGCCTACTTCTGTAACCTGATTGAAGTCTCCCGCACAAGTTAGGACAACGCAAGTTTTTGCCGTACGGTCGTTGTTTGGCGGGCACCTCCCGCATGCTGTGTCACCAGCTCGTACAAGAGGCCTGCGCCAGCGGGGGGATATTGAATACTAAACAGCCACAGGTTTGCTGGTGGGATCGCCGCATTCCGTCCTAGAAACTCTGCGGCCAAATCCGATTGCTCCCATGGGGCGCGTGAATCTAGGATGGAGTTACGTCGTCCACGATTTTCTTCCGTATCGCCTTCCCAAGGCGAGCGAGGAAGCGACCAATGCCCACTGGCCACCAGGAACCTGCGCCTCCGCCGCAGGAACTCGACCGAATCCAACGCAAGGAGAATGAAGTCTGGCGCCTGGCGATCCTGATGCTGGTGATTCTTGCCATTGGAATTGCCGTGCTTTCCCAAGAGGCTCTCCCGAAGACACATTGGCAGCTCAAGGCGCTTCCGGCGGGGGCCGGAATTCTGATCGTCCTGTTCGGAGCTTACCTTTGGAGCAAGAAGCGCGAAATCGAGGAACTGCGCGGGTTCGTCCGCGGTTACCTGAAGGTCCAGGAGTCGCCTCCCGGCACGGAACAGCTGGAAAAGCTGGCCGAAGTTATCGCCAACTCCCGCCAAAGCTACCGGGATTTGATCGACAGCCTCGACCATTTGATTTTCACTACTTCCCTGGAAGGCGAAATCCGCACCGTGAATCAGCGCGTCACCCAAGTGTTCGGATTTCCATATTCCGAACTGGTGGGGCATCGCATCGACGAATTTTTCGACGAGCCGCAATTCGACAGCCTGAAAGATTCGATCGCCTGGTTCGTGGAAAAGAGACATTGGACCGGCACGGTGCGGGCACAGATCAAGAAAACGGGCGCGGTGCTCTATTTCGATTGTGTTTTGCAGGCAATCGTCAAGGACGGCACCGTTGTTGGCGTGAGCGGCCTGGCGCGGGACATTACCGCGCAGCGCGATATCGAGACCCGCTTTGCCGAATTGTTTGAAACGCTCCAGGAAGGCGTCTATTTCTGCGACCGCGAAGGAACTTTGCTGGACGTGAATCCGGCCATGGTTCGCCTGCTGGGATATTCCCACCGGGACGAACTCGTGGGCACCAACATCGGCAAGCTTTATTTCGACGTGCCGCTGGATCCGTTTCCGCAGCGCACGCAAACGGATCATTCCGCGTCCCTGACACGGGAAATTACGCTGCGGCGGAAGGATGGAACGCCGATCATCTGCATCGACAACTCCAACGCGGTGGGCGACGCGTTTGGCCGCATGATCCGCCACCAGGGAACCCTCGTCGATATTACGGTGCGGAAGCGCTTTGAAGAGGAACTGCAAAAGGCGAAGGAGGCAGCCGAGGCCGCCAACTCGGCCAAGAGCGCTTTTCTTGCGCATATGAGCCACGAGATCCGTACGCCGATGAATGCGGTGATCGGCATGACGGAATTGGCCCTGGACACAGACCTGACGCTGGAGCAACGAGAATACCTCTCCATGGTCCGGCAATCAGGAAAATCCCTGCTCAGGCTCATCAATGATCTTTTGGATTTCTCCAAAATCGAAGCGGGAAAACTGGAACTCGATTTCACGGAATTTTCGCTGCGCCACGGCGTCAGCGAAGTGGTGAAGATCCTGGGCGTCCGCGCCAAGCAAAAAGGATTGCAACTTTCCGTCCACATCTCACCGGAGACGCCCGATGGCCTGCTGGGCGATCCAGGGCGGCTGCGGCAGGTGCTGTCAAATCTGGTCGACAATGCCATCAAATTCACGGAACGCGGCGCAGTGGCCCTGAGGATCGAAACCGATTTCCAATCCGAAGAGGAAGTGCATCTGCATTTCTCGGTCGCGGATTCAGGTATCGGAATTCCACGTGAGAAACAAGAACTCATCTTTGAAGCCTTCGCACAGGCTGACAATTCCACGACGCGAAAATATGGAGGAACGGGCCTCGGCCTTTCCATTTCATCGCGGCTGGTCCGGCTGATGTCGGGAAAGATCTGGGTGGAGAGCGAAGCGAATCGGGGGAGCACGTTCCACTTTACCGCCCGTTTCGGTGTGCAAAAAGAACAAGCCAAGGGATCGCACTTGCCGGACGGCGTTGCAGACTCTGCCTCGGCTCCCTCGCCCCAGCCGGATCGCCAAGGGCGGCGGGAGTTGCGAATTCTTCTGGTCGAGGACAATACCATCAACCAAATTCTGGCCGAGCGCCTGGTTCGCATGCGGGGAGATCAAATCGTCGTCACTAGCAATGGCCGCGAGGCGCTTGCGGCGCTGGAAAGCGAGCGGTTCGATTTGATCTTGATGGACATCCAAATGCCGGAAATGAGTGGGATCGAGGTGACGAAGGCGATTCGCCGCAAGGAGAAAGAAACAGGCGAGCACATTCCGATTGTCGCCACGACCGCTTCGGCAATGAAAGAGGACAGGGAGCGTTCCCTGGAAGCAGGAATGGACGCGTACATTTCCAAGCCCATTGAGAGAGAGATTCTTTTTGAGGCCATCGACAGGCTGACCGGAAATCCTATAGAAGCCAGGGCAGGCGAGGTGGACACCCGATCTTTCGATCCGGTGTTCGATGTCGGCGCGGTCCTCGATTCTCTGGACGGAGATTCCGAGCTGCTGCGGGAAGTCGCGGGGATTTTTCTGGCACAGGCCCCGAAACACATGGAAAAAATTCGCGCGGCCATTTCCGATCAAGATGCAAAAGTTCTGGCGCGCGCGGCCCACGCGCTCAAAGGCTCAGCGGCAAACTTGCTGGCGCAAGGCGTCGTGACAGCGGCTTCTCAATTGGAGGAAATCGGCCGGGCCGGGTCCGTGGCCGGGTGCGAAGAGATTCTTGTGTCGCTGGAAGACGAGCTTCGGAAACTTGAAGCGGCGTTGGGAGAGTTCGAGAAGGAATACGCGCGAGCCTGACGGCAGTTACTTTTGCGGGCGCGCGAGTGTAGTCGGAACAAGCTCGGCGAAAATCCGGCTAAGCGGAAACGGGAATCAGCATTTGCACGATGTTTAACAATTTTTCCGCCTTGAGCGGCTTGGTCATGTAGATCACGGCGCCCAGGTCGTGCCCCGTCTTATAGTCCTGCGGCGTTCCCCGGGAAGTCAGAAATACGACCGGTACACCCTGAAGCCGCGGATCGCGTTTCACTACGTGGCAAAGGTCGTAACCGGAAATTCCCTCCATAGTCACGTCGAGAATTAGCACTGCCGGTATCAGCTCTTTCAAGATTCGCAGGGCGTCTTCGCCGCTCGCGGCTTTCTTCACGGCAAAATCGTGGCGCGTCAATTGGGATTCGATGATGCGAAGGACAGCGGGGTCGTCATCCACCGCCAGAACAACAGGCAGTGGACGCCCATTGAGTTTCGATCCTGCATGAGTTTTGCGCATGACATTTATGGATGGCCGACAATCATCCCAGAAAGGAGCTCACTTCCTTTGGCAATCCTTGGTCCCTGGGCCGGTCCGGATTGCGGCCACGTACAGTGTGGTGAAGGCGGCGAGCAGGGTCAAGCCAATCCAATATGGCTGGTTCTTGGGAAGAATTATCAAGCTCGTGAAGTCCATCTTGGAGACTTTCTAGGGCGTTTCCCGTGACGAAGCCGCGCGCTGGATAGGAGAGACCTGCGCGCAGCCGAGTTGGCCGGCCGCGCGCAGATCGTTGGCGGGACGTGGCGAGTCACTACATTTGAAAGTTGACCTCAACGCGCAGGTCAACCGGTGTGGGTTCACCGTCGAGGACCGTGGGTTCATATTTTCTTTCCGAGACCGCTTTGAGCGCCGCCTGGATCAACAATGGGTGTCCGCTGACAACTTTTTCTTGGACGACGTTCCCGTGTTCATCAATGATGGCGTCGATCACGACCATTCCGTGGACGTGCGATTGGCTGGCCAAAATCGGATATACGGCCGCGGGGCCATAGATCAAGCGCGGCGGTTTTACGTCGCCCCCAATGCGGACCGGACCCTTCGGCCTTTCGACAGCGGGCGCCGCAACTACCGGAGCCGCAACGTTCGGCATTCCGCCGGTAATGCCCCCAATCAGGCCTCCGGGAACGCCACCCGGAACGGCGCCCATTCCTGCAGCAAAAGCTTCCTGTGGCGGAGCAGCATCACTTGAGGCCGTTGGAACAGCCTTAGGAATAAATGTTGGCGCTGTCAGTTTCCCCGGCGTGAAAACTTTGGGGGCCACGTGCATTGTGCGAGCCGCCGCAATGGGAAGCGGCGCGGGAGCCATCGGCGGCATGGGCGCCACAAGAAGGGTCGTCTCCAACCGTTTCATGTCGATCCCTTGTGAAAAATAAAGAGGCACGAAGAGCAACAGCAGCAAGATGGCGAAATGAATGAAGAAAGAAAGGGCCCAGTCCCTGGGGCTGCGGCGCTGGCGCGTCGTGGAATTCTCAAGAAGGGCCTCGGCGAAAACGCGGTTTGGCTGCGCGACTTGCGGCGGAGGCAATATCACACTGCTTCTTGGCCTGCCGCCCGGATACACGTCCTCCAGAAATAAGTTTTGTTCACCTATCATGAAGCCTCCTAAAAATATGATTTCTGTAGAATCCTTCGAGCGAATAAAAAACGAGAAAGACGCTCGAAGCTCACTCGAAAGAAATTTTTTCTTGCCGGGACACAGCGAGGTGTCTACTTCAAAGTTGCTTCAGCGGGAATGACGGGGACTTCCCTTTCGACATGGAGGACAAAAGTTTTGATCTGTCATTTCAAAGCCTTTTTCTCCTGATCCATCCTGCCTTGGCTATTAGGAGAAAACAAATTCAAAGATCAAATCGTTGAATTCCAAATGGGTGATCCGTAATTCGGCCCCAACGTCGGCAAGACTTGCCGTATTTGCGGCCCCTTCATGCGGAGACACGTGGAAACGGAGTGCGCTTGACACTCCTTTGGCGCTGGCATAAGGTGGCGATACCGGCATAAAATTTAAGCGAATGGATAAAATCTCCAGCCAGATACAACGGAAACAACGATGCGAAAATCCAAAAAAGAATCGATCGATCGCCGCAAATTCCTGAAAGGCGCCGCCGCGGGCGCGGCCGCACTGGCGGCCATCCCCACCGTCGCCAATGCGCAACAGGCTGAATTGTCCCGCGCGGGCACCGCGCAACCGATGCCGAAAGCGCTCGAAGTGGAAACGCCCGCCGTGCTGGATGTCCTGACCGAAAACCGCTCGGGGTCCGACTTCATGGTGGACGTGATCAAGTCGCTGGGCATCGAGTATGTGGCGTCCAATCCGGGATCGAGTTTCCGCGGCCTGCACGAATCGGTCATCAATTATGGGGGAAACGAGAGTCCGGAATTCATCACCTGCTGCCACGAAGAATCGGCCGTGGCCATGGCCCACGGCTATTCAAAAATCGAAGGCAAGCCAATGGCCGTGTTTCTCCACAGCGACGTGGGCTTGCAGCACGGGTCGATGGCGATTTACAACGCGTTTTGCGACCGCGCGCCGGTTTACCTGATCGCGGGGAACGCGCTGGAAATTAATTCGCGGCGGCCGGGAGTGGAATGGGACCACAGCGTTCAGGACGCCGCGGCCATTGTGCGCGATTGCCTGAAATGGGATGACGTGCCAATATCGCTGGATCATTTCGCGGAATCCGCCGTGCGCGCGTACAAAATCGCAACGACGCCGCCCATGGCGCCCGTGCTTTTGATCGCCGACGGCGAATTGCAAGAAGGTCCGATTGCCGATGACGCCAAATTCCACATTCCGAAGCTCACGCACGCCATGCCGCCACAGGGTGATTCGGGTTCGGTCGCGGAAGCGGCGCGCATGTTGGTGGCCGCGGAAAATCCCGTGATTTTGCTCGAGCGCACCGCGCGCACGGCCGACGGATTGAAATACACCATCGAGCTTGCCGAAACCTTGCAGGCACCCGTCGTGGATCTGGCTGCACGCATGAATTTTCCTTCGCAGCATCCCCTGAATCAGACGGAGCGGACGCGCGGCGTGATCGGCAATGCGGACGTGATCCTCGGTTTGGAAGCGCTGAATTTCTGGGGCACGATTCATTCTTACCGCGATCAGGTGCATCGCTCCTCGCAGCCCATCATCAAGAAGGACACCAAGCTGATCAGCATCAGCGCCAGCGATCTCTACCTGAAGAGCAATTACCAGGATTTCCAGCGCTACACCGAAGTGGACCTGGCCATGGCCGCCGACGCGGAGGCGACGCTGCCGTCACTGATCGAGGCCGTAAAGAAATTGCTGACAGACGATCGCAAAAGAATGTTCGCGGATCGCGGCAAGAAACTTGCCGCGAAGCACGAGGAAGCGTTACAACGCGCCCGCGACGAAGCGGCCTACGGGTGGGACGCGAGCCCCATCACTACGGCGCGGCTGTGCGCGGAAATCTGGGGCGCGATCAAGGATGACGACTGGACGCTGGCCTGCGAAGTTTCGCCGTGGGTGAACCGCTGGCCGCTGCGCCTATGGAATTTTGACAAGTTTCATCAGTACATCGGCTCGTCCGGCGGATTCGGCGTCGGCTACGGCGCGCCTGCCTCGCTCGGCGCCGCGCTGGCCAACAAGAAACATGGCCGGCTGACCGTCACCATTCAAAACGACGGCGACTTGATGTACGCGCCGGGAGTTTTGTGGACCTCGGCGCACCACCACATCCCGTTGCTCAGCATTATGCACAACAACCGCGCCTATCATCAGGAAGTGATGCACGTGCAGCGCATGTGCGACCGCCGCAGCCGCGGGATCGATCGCGCTTCGATCGGAACCACCATCACCGACCCCAACATCAACTTCGCCATGGTCGCCAAAGGCATGGGAGTCTATTCCGAGGGCCCCATCACGGACCCGAAAGACCTCGGCCCGGCGATTCTGCGCGCCAAGGAAGTCGTCAAGCGCGGCGAGCCTGCGCTGGTTGAGGCCGTCACGCAGCCGCGATAGGCATTTTCTCAATCCTCTAAATTTTTCCAACGGCCGAGCGCTGAAAGCGGACCTGTATTCCGAGGCTTGGCAGTATTCCGAGAATCCCCGTTTATCAGGCGCTGTCTTTATCGTGGGCAAAACTATGAGTTCAAAATACCGCGCAAACATTGACGGGTCATTCCGAAAAGAAGAACCAATGTGGTGCAACTCGGGTATATCCCATTTTTGGATAGTCCTTACTTAGCGCCGCAGGATCGTCATTCAATCGGTACAAATAACCATTGTGGCCCAGCGCGCTTGAGTCCCGCATGGCATATCGGACGGTTATGTTTTCCTTGTCGGACCTTATTTGTACTCTATCCAGAACATTGAGTCCTGAATATTGGGGAGGCAGAGAAACTATGTCCGAAAAGTCCTCGCCGTTGGCTTTGGCCAATTCATCTTTGATAAGGTGATTTGTAACTTCTTGGAACTTGGGTAGACGCCTCAGGAAGAGCCGATTCCTCAGGGAGCCCCCGAGGTTCATAGTCGGAAAAAGTAGCAAGCAAATCATGGCGTTCAAAATGATTCGGTAAACAGAATCCTTGGACCTGCGGCTCACTCCGATTGCGACGCTCGCGACCAAACTCGCGAGAAAACACACTGAAAACAGTAATGCAATCAGGTCAGTAAGTCCATCGCCAAACGCGACTGCCCAAAGAACTGACCCGAGAAAGGCGGCTCCGATAAGTAAGGTCCATTTGTATTCCGACAATCTAGTCGTCTTTCCCATCCGCCTCCGAAGGGTACAAATACTGTGCGACGGTCGATAATTCTATCTCATCGTATTGCCAAGTCCTGAGAAGTCGGCTTATCTGAGTGTGGAATAGGCCAGAATCCCGGTTAAGCGCGTTTGCCGGGCGCATTCGTCCTGCCTGCAAGGCGTAGAAAAGTATTCGCTACTACTTGGCGTACGGCCCGACTTCAGGTTTGCCCTGCGTGTCTTTCAGAGATCCAAGCTCTGTGGCCACGCCCCTTTCGATCGCCGCCGTTTCGCTGCCGTTTTGGAAGCAGGTGAAGTCGGGGCGATCGAGCCACGCGAACGGGCCGCACAGGCGCTTCCCGGCGGCTAGCGCGGCGTCATGCACCACGTTGATCAGGCGCTCGTAATCGGGATCGCCCTGTTTGTACCCGGAAAAATTGCCGAGGTCCGAACTGGCCGCGAATAGTGCATCCACGCCCGGGATGGACGCGATCTCGCGAGCCTGCGCGGCGCCGCCGACGGTCTCAATCATCTCGATCAGCACCACATTTTGATTGATGGTATTGCGATAGCCCCCGGGAACGTTGCCCCAGAACGCCGACGAATATGCTTGCCCGGCGCCCTGGCTGCGCTTGCCAAGCGGCGGGAAGTAGGTCCAGTCTCTCCCGGCAACGCCTTCCTCGAACGTTCGAACGGTGGGGATCACCACGACCAGCGCGCCCTCATCCATGGCGTGCTGAATTTCGCGCTCGTTCGCATAGGCGACACGAACTCCCGGCACTGCCTTCGCGTGCGGGCAGGCCTGCCACATTTTGGCTACGTTCTCCCACTCGCGCGGGCTGTGCTGCATTTCCGTCCAGATGAAGTCATATCCGGCATTGGCCATCGCGCAGTAGGTCGATGGATCGGACGCTGCCGACACGGTTCCGCCGGTCACCTTCTCGCCGCGCATCATCTTGAGCTTTACCGGATTCCAGATCTTCGCATTCGGCGGCGGATCGAATCGGTGGCCGTATTTCCAGGTCTTCTCGTCGACCGTTCCCTGATTGGCTGCTCCCGCCGGCGCTTTGGTGTCCGCGCCGGAGTCCTTGCCGCCGAGCGCTGCGAGCGGGAACTTCGCGGTTTCGGCATTGCCGCGGTCGGCATCGGGATCGGCCGAGGGGTTGGCCTGCCCTTCCTGCCTCGAGTTCCCCGACTGTTGCGCAAGAACTTGAAGCGCCCCAACTCCAAGCGCTGCGGCAAGCACGACGAGCAGTGCAAATCGACGAGTCATTTTCCGCTCCTTTCCTGTTCCCTGTAAGGCTGGTTGTAACACATGGAGGGCATTTAACGGCAAGCGTGTTTCTCAGGGCTTGGCCTATGCCAGTTGTCGCTTCTCAAGAACCCCCGTTGCAAACAGGGTAGTTCGAAATCTGACTATCTTAATTCTTCCAGGCTTTGATCACGGGGATGGTACACTGCCGCCACCATCGGTGCTGCCTATCAAAATGATTGTCTTCCGTTGGAATCCGCAGCGGGAGGATAATCATTCCGAATTGCACATTCCAAAGCGAGGAGATGACGATGGATATCAAGCGAGTCTTGCTTATCGCAGGTGGCGCTCTTGCTGCCATCCTTCTTCAAATCGCGTCCCCTCGGCTTAACGCGGAGCCGCAGACGGCATCTGCCTTGAGCGGGCAGGTCACCTCGGCTGAAGAAGGTCCGATGGAAGGCGTGGTGGTCAGCGCGAAGAAGGACGGCTCAACAATAAGCATCAGTGTTGTTACCAACGCCGCGGGCCGCTTTGCTTTCCCGGTCGCAAGACTCGAACCTGGACACTACGCATTGAGCGCCCGCGCAGCCGGCTATGAGGTGGACGGAGCCAAGGACGCCGATGTCGCCGCAGGCCAGGAAGCCAAGGCTGAGATCAAGCTCAAAAAAGTGAAGAACTTGTCCGCCCATCTCACGAATGCCGAATGGTTGATCAGCATACCCGGCACGGACGAGCAGAAACGCTTCCTGCTCAACTGCACAACCTGCCACTCGCTTGAGCGCATCATGAGGTCGACGCATGACGCCGACGAATTCATGCAAGTTTTCCACCGGATGAGCCTCTACTATCCCGGCAGCACTCCACTGAAGCCGCAGCGGCTCGCTGGCACTGCAAGCCGCGATGTGGAACGCGGCGGCAATGGCAGGAAGACCGCGGAATGGCTCGCCAGCGTCAACCTGAGCGAGGAGCCAAGCTGGCCTTTCCCTCTGAAGACTCAGCCGCGGCTCACGGGCAGGTCCACGCACGTGATCATCACCGAATACGATATGCCCAATCCCTTGATTCAGCCGCACGACGTGGTGCTCGATCGCGAGGGCAACGTCTGGTACTCCGACTTCGGTCAGATGTTCCTCGGCAAGATGGACCCGAAAACCGGCAAGGTGACGCAATATCCGATTCCGGTAGTTAAGCCGGGATGGCCGGAAGGCACGCTCGATCTGGAATTCGACACGGACGACAATCCCTGGATCGGCGTGATGTATCAGAGCGCCATCGCGAAGTTCGATAGGAAGACCGAGAAGTTCCAGATGTGGCCCACCCCCAAGGAATGGGACACCGACGCCGGCCAGCTCGGCCATATCGCTATCGAAGGCACTCCGGTCGACAATAAGGTGTGGATCAAGAACTCTGATGGCGGGAACATCTACCGGCTCGATCTGACCTCCAACAAGATGGAGAACCTTGGCAGCTTCAAGGATCCTCAGACCGGCAAGCGCATTGGGACCTACGGCATCGACTCGGATGCGCAGAATAACTCTTATCTGCTCGATTTCTCGGCCGGTAATATCGTCAAGATCGATGCCAAGACGAAAAATGCAACCGTCTACCAGACTCCGACCCCCGACTCCCGCCCGCGTCGCGGACGCGTCGATCGCGAAGGCCGGTTGTGGTTTGCCGAATATCAGGGCAACGCGATCGGCATGTTCGATCCCAAGACCGAGCATATAACTGAGTGGAAGGTGCCAACGCCTTGGAGTGCTCCGTATGACGCCGTGGCCGACCGCAACGGTGAGGCGTGGACCGGGTCCATGCTAACCGACCGTGTAGCGCGACTTGATATTGAGACCGGCCAGTACACGGAATACATGCTGCCGCGCCCGACCAACATCCGCCGCGTCTATGTCGACGATTCGAAGAACCCCGGCACGCTTTGGATCGGCAGCAACCACGGCGCGTCGATTGTGAAAGTCGAACCGCTGGACTAAAGTTCGTTCCGATTTGCGCGAGTGGGCAGTGGGAACTGTCGAGGCTCGCTTCTCCAACGCCGCCACTACGCCGTTTTGGAGAACGCTTCCTCTTCGGGTAGCGCCCAACGGAACGCCTCATTACGATCGCGGAACACGCGAATTCCGTATTCGCCGTGCCCTTCACGAATCATTTTGAACATGAGGAAGAGGCCGAACTGCTCGTCCGTCGTAACGACCACTGCGCGGCGGGAATGCGGCGAGAAAATCGTCCTGGATGCCAACGCGCCCATGTCTTCTGCGTTGAAATTGATTCCAGTCACAGCGGTGCAATCGAAGACCTGAGAACAGGACGGGTCGAAGTCGGAATCGCCTAGGAGCCGCCGCTGATGAGCCGATAAGTCTGCCGCCGTCAGGAAACCGGAGGCAGTACTAATTACCAATCGCCGCGCTTTGTCGATCTTATATGAGGCTGCCATAACTCGTCCTCCTCTCGGTGTATGTCCTGCATGGATGCAGGAGAGGAACGTCCTCACCAGGGTTTCCGATCGGGGTCTCTATTTCGCGCATCGTACTCTTCTCCCGCTCTCGGTACAACAAATTTCCCACGAGTCCGCTCAAGCCCTTTTCGAAACCCGAGAATTGTAAAAAAAACTTGAGAACGGATAGGTCGGGTGTGGAACCAGGCACAATGTTCCGATCATTAGACCACATGGCCAGTGTGAAATTTTAGCTGCCACGCGATTTATGAAGCCTATTGATGCGAGAGTTGCGCGAATCGTACGAGTGCGACCCAGCATTCCGAAAAGCAAGAGACGCCAAATACTGAGTCGTACTCGGCTTTATTGATTCAAGAGGGGAATGTCCTTGGACGGTCTGGCCTTTGGCCGCGATTGCAAATAGGCGTAAATATCCGCAAAAGAAAGGGCCGAATGGGGGTGGCTCATCCGGCCCGGGGTGGGATGAAGATTATTCTGCCTTCTAGCTTTGTCACTTGTACCATCTGGCACCTTAGATGTCTGTCCAATACGGCACATGCATTTCCCACACTCTGAGAAGTCTCCTTCTCGGGAGTTAAATGCACAGCTGGTCTTGCGTAGCCGTCCGATAAAAGCACCACCGGGGGTGAGATGGTTATACAAGAACAATTTGTCGTCCACGGCCACTGTTTCTCGATCGGGAAAGCCATTTGCCGATCAAAGCGACGAGGATTGTTCGAATCATTCATATTGATCCTGGTGTCCATTCGTCGGTTCCGGTGTGAGGATTGCGATCACGGTTTCTACGGCCTCTTCTCTCATAAGAATTCAATTCAATCGAGTAGTACTGCATCGCATTAGTTCGGAGATAGGCACGAGCCACGATTCATGAGTACCCGATGGCTGAAACGTTCGAGTGGTGGGGGAGAGCCCTCACGGGGGTTCGATCGGCCACCACGAATCACCCGCTCTTGCGGCTAGGCTTGCTTCGTGCTTTAAACAGCCATGAATATGGAAGCAGGAATAATTGTATCGGATCGACGGGTTGCCGTAGCCGCTCGTACAAATACACAATCGTGCGCGACCGCCGTATTGAGCCAAGAACAGACTGACTTCCACCCCGTTGTGCGGGCGACCATTGGCCCAGCGCTCCAACCGACTGAGGAGAACCTCTTAGGCGTGAGGGCAGAGGCGCAATTACGTGCCTCCAGGGCGGTGAATGGAAGACGGACAGGAAACGCTTTCTCCACCCTGCGCTGCGATGAGTAAACGAAAGGCATAGGTCAAGAAGCCTCATCAGCTTGGAATTATCAGGATTTGATTTTGTGACGTTAACTGTGGTTGGACGTTGCGCGGACTTTTGAGAGCCGACCACTTTGCTACGGCTGGAAACTGGCGATAGGTCGAACTTCGCTTTCGCTCTGAGCGCATGAAGAAGTGGAGATGATGTGATCGGCACCTGTTCCATCGTCAATACAGCGCTCTGTTCGATAGCTCCGCCGGAATCAAACGCAATCGGTCCCGAGGGTTTACATTCCTCTATCCATCTGGGTTCGGCCGCTGCCAGCACGGGGACCGGAACGTCCAGAACTTTGCTCTCTGTGGGTCCCGTGGTCGTTTCGCAATCCAAAACCGGAGGAGCAATTTCCTCGGCTCGGCAGAGAACAATTTCCGCGAGAAGATATGGCGATGAAACGCAGGCCGCCATGACGCCGAGCGTTTCATGCAATAGCAGTTCGGTTTTAGCAGCGGGAGGCGCAAGCGCATTCACGAGCGCCGGTTGAGGAGTAATCATATTGATGTCTCTTGCGCCCTCGGAATCTATGCACGGGGCAAGCGGTTCGATGTCGTCGAGCTGAAATTCGCGCGCGATCTGCTCGATTATTTGCACCGACACTGGTTGGACGTTGTCCACATAAGCGTTAATTAGAGCATGCTCGCAGAGCAAGTTCGCAACGCGCGGGATCCCCCGCGAATAAAAATGTACGGCGTCCATGGCCTGGGACGCAAAGACCGGTTTGCCGTTTGCGCCAGCGATGTGCAAGCGCGCCTGAATGTAGTCGTGAGTCTCTTCAAGGGTAAGCGCGGAGGTCTTACAGCGGAGCGTAATCCGCTGCTTCAGTTGGCGCAGGTCATATCGTTTGAGCCGCTCTTCAAGCTCTGGCTGACCGACGAGCACGATCTGCAAAAGTTTTCCATGTGGGGTCTCCAGATTCAGTAGCATTCGAATCTCTTCGAGCGCACGTACGCGTAGACCTTGCGCTTCGTCCACGACCAAGACCGGGATGTCGCCTTCACCATAACGCTCAATCAACCACTGATTCAGGCGCATCAACGCATTGCCGCTCGACTGCGAATCGAACGGCACCTCAAAATCAGCTAATATGAAATCATATAGATCTTTGGTTTCCAGATGCGAGTTGAAAATAAAGGCAGTGGGCGTCCGCTGTTGGTGCAGCCAGTCGAGCAAGCAGTTGATGAGTGTCGTCTTGCCGGTCCCCACCTCGCCCGTGAGCAGCATAAGACCCTTGCGGTCATGTATCCCGCATGTCAATCCGTCCAAAGCCTCCTGCGTCTGAGGGGTCAGAAACAGGTATCGCGGGTCCGGATTGACGTTGAAGGGGTTTTCGTTCAATCCGAAATACTGTTTGTACATGTTGGCCAAGGCACCGCAGTTACCATGCCTAGCCTGATAAATTTGAGGAATGTCTATCATTATCAATCGTCTCTGTGAGCCCGAGAGATCATCTTAGAAGCAGCTAAAACGCGTAGCTGTTCAATTTGGAACAGTTTCGTCTTTGATCTAAGTGGGGATTTCAGTAAGAGTTGTGTCATAGAGAGGGGCCTCTCCGACGCAACCCCAATCTGCGTGCCGAGTTCCGATAAGTTTTATAGAAGGAAAAGTAAGAGACGCCAAATATTGAGCCGTATCCGGCTTTATTGATTCAAGAGGGGAATGTCCTTGGACGGCTTGGCCCTTGGCCTTGACTGCAGATACGCATAAATGTCGGTGAGTTCCTGGTCTGAGATGACCGCGCTGGTGTATGGCGGCATCTGGCCGGTCGGTTGGCGAACGTACCTGATGAAGGGGCGAATGAAACGTTGCGATGGCCCGATGCGCGGGCCCGCACCTTGAGCGGCGCCCTGGCCCTCGCGGCCGTGACATTCGTAGCAGCCGTCTTTTGTGAAAATCTTTTTGCCGGTTTCCGCATTGCCCGCGGGGGCCGTTTCGCTTTTTTCACCTTGCGGCGGGGCGTTTTGTGCTCGCGCTGCAGGGGCCGCGAGCAGAAGGATCACTCCGATCATCGGCAGAGCTGTGCTCCGGATCGCGCAAGACCGGCGATGCCTGGTTTCGTTTACGGATGAAAAAAACATGGCCATGAATTTCCTTTCGGCGTCATTGTGCCACAGTACCGATCCCCGCTGAAACTCATTCCGCACATTCGACAGCGACGCAGTGATGCGCCCGGAAATTCTTTCTTACTCCTTGACGTTGGGGTGCATTTAGACTACATCTTTTCGGTCGGAAAATGGCCAAATCCAAAACAAAATCCAAAATTCAATCAGATCTCGTTCGGAACTGGGAGCTTTCCCCCATCGGACGGCGGATCCTGCGGGAGGGGCGCCATTTCGCGACGGTCCGGCGCATCGTGGTGGCCGCGCGAAAAGTTTTCGCGCAGCGCGGCCTCGCCGGCGCGCGCATGGATGAAATCGCGCGCGTCGCGGGCGTCAATAAGGCCCTTCCTTATTACTATTTTCGTGACAAGGAAGAGCTGCACCGCTTCGTGCTGGAAACGATGATCGCGCAAATCTCCGGGCAGATGGAATCTCCCGCCGTGCTCCAAATGGATCCTCCTGAACGCGTGAAGGCTCTGGTGAACCTGACGTTTGACTTCGTCATGCGCAATCCCGCGTATCCGCGGCTGATCCAGCGCGAGATGATGGCGGCGCGGCGCCCCCTGCACTGGATGGTGGTGGCGCATCACCGCCCCTTGCACCAGCGCGCCGTGAAAACCATCCGCGAAGGGATCGCGCGCGGCCAGTTTCGCGCCGTCGATCCCGACCAGATGGTCTTCACCATCTTTGGAATGATCATGTATTACTTTGCAACGGGACAATTGGCCAGCCAGATTTGGAATCGCGATATATGGAATCCCCGCAATGTCGAGCAGCGGCGCCTCGCTGTGCTGGATTTTTTGGAACATGGACTGTTCCTTTCTCCTGCCAAAAAGGCATAGATCGAATTCCCCACACGGATGCTATGGGGCAGGTTTTGGTGGCGCAGGCTTCAGGCTGTGGGGGTTCGTCGTCGCATGGACCAAACCCCACAGGCTAAAGCCTGCGCCACTGAATGCCTTGACTTGACTTCTCTCGACGCCTAAAATTCGACCATAATTTAAACACATTCTTAATTTTACTTTCGCATTGGAAACCCTTACAAGAGTGGCTGCCGAGGGAGAGTTTTGAATCGCAAGTCTTCCATCTTCCTGGTTGGGCTGGGCTTCTGCCTGGCGGTCTCGCTCCCGCTGCGCGCCCAACAATCTTCTGGCACGCCTCTGACCGACGCGCAAAAAGACGGACGGCGAATTTTTCAACAGCGCTGCGCCGTCTGCCACACCCTGCCGACGGTTGTCAGCAAGCGATATGGTCCCGCGTTGTACAAAGAAATCGTGGAAGACAATGAAGACAACATCCGCGACGTCATCCTGGAAGGGCGCGAGGGCCTGATGCCCGGATTCAAGTACGGCATGACGCGCGCCGAAGTCGACACCATCATCGAGTATCTCAAGACAGTGAATCGCCCCGCCCGGCCAAAGAATAATCCGAATCAGAAAGAAGGAACTCCGGCGAGCGCCGGCGAGTAAATTTGGTCCGAGTCCAAATGCGTGAGGAGGCTGCCATGGCGAGTAGCAAACGGCTCGGAGTGTTCGCGCTGATTACTACAGCAGCGCTGTGCATGGGGATGTGCGCAGCAATCGCAAAGAGCGCTCCGCAGATGCAGGCAGGCGTGCTGCTGTCCGGCTCCGTGAAGTCCGACACCGGCGCCAAATTGGAAGGCGTGACCGTTTCCGCGCGGGCCGATGGGCAGACGATTACGACCAGCGTCTTTACGGACGAGGACGGCAACTACTATTTCCCGCGCATGAGGGAAGGAAAATACCGGGTCTGGGCGCAGGCGGAAGGTTTTGCAGCCGGAAAGGAAGAGGTTAGATTGTCGGCGACTGGCGGGCGACAGGACTTCGCTTTGACCACGATCAAGGACGATCAGGAAATCGTGAAACAGATGACCGGGCAGGAGTACGTGACTTCCCTGCCCGAGGACACTCCCGAGCATCGCAAGATGAAGGACGTTTTCTACAACACCTGCACCGGCTGCCACGAACCAAATTACATTTTGCAGAACCGTTTTGACGAAAAGGGCTGGGAAGCGATCCTGAACCTGATGTCGCGCGTGTACAACGGCGGCGGCGAGTACGCCGGGCCGGACATGGCTCCATTTCCTGTGATGGCTTATTACAAGAAGGAACTCGCGACATATCTTTCGGAGGCGCGCGGTCGCGGGCCTTCCACCATGCGGATCAAGCTGCATGCACGACCGCGCGGCGAAGCTGCGCGCGCCATCGTCACGGAATACACCATTCCAATCGCCGACCCGGATGCGAATCCCACCGACGGCGGTTTCCCAACGAACGACGGGACATTCTGGTCGCTCGGAACTCCTTCGGCGCTGAATGGTTCGCGCGGGCTGCACGATTCGCAGACCGATCGGACCGGCGACATCTGGTTCACCACTTCCGAGCCGAGCTATACGCGCACCATCAGTAAGCTCGATACAAAAACGGGGAAAGTGACCGACATCAAGGTACCCGGCATGAATGGTCTGGCCGCGCCGACGCACGGCCTCACGATGGACCAGAACGGAATTCTCTGGGCAACGGTGATCGGCGATCCGCGAGGCGGCGGGGGAAACTTGCTGCGCGTCGATCCAGCCACTATGAAGTACGACGTGCTCGCGCCGCCCAAGGGAATGTCCGGGGCGAGCACCAGCATCGACGTGGACAGCAAAGGAAATGTTTGGGCGACAACTTTTACCGGGGCCTTCCGCTACGATCCCAGCGCGCATGAGTTCCGCGAATTCAAGTCGCCGACCCCGACGGACAACGGGCCGGGCGGATCGTACGGAATCGCCGCGGACCGCATGGGCAACGGATGGTGGACGCAGATCAATATCGACCGCGTGAACCGCGCGGACATCGAGAGCGGCAAGACGCAGGAATTTCATGAGGCGCCGCGGGCCGCGCGCGCCGACGGGGCACTGACCGCCGACGACAAAAAATTGTATGAGCTCGCGGGCACCGAGCTAACCGATTTTTCAGCCTGGTGGTCGGAGGGCCCGCGCCGCATGGGCGCGGACAAAAATGGCGACGTGATTTGGGTATGCGATTATTGGGGCGGAAATCTGGAGAAGTATGACATTCGCACCTTGAAATCCACACGCTACAAATACCCGACGCCGGAATCCGCGCCCTACGATGCCAGCGTCGACAGAAACCACAACGTCTGGGTCAACCTCACCAATGGCGATTCGGTGGCGCGCTTCGATCCCAAAACCGAACAGTGGACTGAATTTCCGCTGCCCGCGCGCGGTATCGACTTGCGGCACATTTCGCTCGATGAGCGGGATGGAGTAACGCGGATCGTCGTCGGCTACACGCGAAACAGCAAGATCGCGCGCATGCAGATTCGCTCCAAAGAAGAGTTGCAGGCGCTGAAGGCGCAAGCGCAGGATTTGTCGGCGCAGGTCAGCAAGCAGTAGCGGAAGGTCGGGAAAAATTTCTACGAAATCTTCAACGTATCGCACTCTCCTGGGACGGGAGTGCGTCTTTCTTGGGAGAGTAGATGAAAGACACGGGGACGCAGAAAGCCTTTCTGACCAAACGAGGATTTGCCAGGCACACACTTTCTGCGTTGGGTCTTGCCTCGGGTATAGCAATCATCTTTGCGGGCTTACTTTTGGTTTCCGCCGCCTCGCCTCTTCACGCGATTCCTGCGCAGGAGGCCGCAGCGGCCGATGTAATTACAGAAACCGTTCACTATGACTCGGGGGGCTTCAATATCGACGCCTTTGTGGCGAAGCCGGCAGGCGGAGGAAAACATCCCGCCGTCCTTGTAATTCACGACAACCAGGGGCTAAATGATTCGATCCGGGATATCGCCAAGCAGTTTGCGGCGGCCGGATTTTTCGCTTTTGCGCCGGACTTTCCTTCCCGCCTTGGCGGCACGCGAACGCCCGACCAAATGGCCGACGCCGTGGCCCGGCTATCTCCAAATCTCAGCGTCGAGGATGCCAGGGCGGCGTTCGCCTATTTGCAAAAAGATGCGGAGGTGGATGCGGCGAAAATTTCTACGGTCGGGTTCGGCTGGGGCGGCTGGCGAAGTTTCATGCTGGCGGTTTCCGTTCCTGAGCTGTATCGCGCGGTCATCTACTGCGGAAGCACGCCGTCGCAGAGTTTCGGCGCGGTCCATGCCCCGGTTCTTGCGCACTACGCCCAGTTCGATTTCCGCACGACCGGCAACGCGCTCCTGACAGAAAAGACGATGACCGAGGCCGGAAAGAAATTCACGTACTTTGTCTACCCGCAGGTCAATCGCGGATTCTACGCTCCGGGGATGCAATACAGTGCCGATGCCGCCAAACTCGCCTCGACGAGAACACTGGATTTTCTGCAGAAGTAGGATAGGCTTCAGCCTGTCTTCCACGTGTCAGGCATGCAAGTACAAAACCGACAGGCTGAAGCCTATCCTACTCAAATCGATTGTTTGCGGGAACGGCGGGGTGTAGATTGCCGTTCGGCTGGGACTGGAAAGAAAAACACAGGTGAATGGAGGGGCGCCCATGAGAAATCCTCACTCAGGCATCGGTGACAATTCTTCGCGGCGAGAAGTCTTGCAATGGCTGGCGATGGCCGGAGCGGGCTCGCTTCTGCCCGCCAGCGAATTGCTGGCGCGTGCCGCCATGCCCGCAGCCGCCGCGCCCACCGGCCGGATCGACGTGCACTGCCACACCGTTCCCCCCTTCTACACAAAGGTTATGGAGAAGGAGATTCTGGCAACCGGGCACCCTTTGCCCACATGGACTCCAGCTCTGCACATCGAAACCATGGACAAAAATGGCGTCGCGACCGGGATGCTCTCGCCCATGACGCGCGTGGTGCAGGACTCGTTTTCCGACAAGTCCGAGCGGGCGCGCAACCTGGCGCGGCAAAACAACGACTACACGCAACAACTTGTCAGGGATTATCCCGGGCGCTTCGGGCACTTTGCCGCGCTGCCGCTGCCGGACACGGATGGCAGCTTGCGCGAAATTGAATATGCATACGACACTCTCAAGGCCGACGGCATCGGCCTGTGGACGAGTTACGCCGACAAGTGGCCCGGCGATCCTGTCTTCGCGCCGGTGTACGAAGAGCTCAACCGCCGCAAGGCCGTCATCTTTATTCACTCCGCGCCGCCCATCTGCTGCCGCGCGCTTCAACCGGGAGTGATCGACAGCGTCGTGGAATACGATTTCGATATCGCCCGGGCCGTGGTCAGTTATCTGAAGAGCGATTCGTTCCGGCGCTATCCGAATATCCGCTTCATCTTTCCGCATTCCGGAGGAACGCTGCCGGTCCTCGCTAACCGCGTGACCGAATCTTTGCCCGAAAAACGTTCTGAGCAAGCAACCGCGGAGCTTATGGAGGAGGTGAAGGGTCTTTACTTCGACGTCGCGCATGCCACTTACCCCGCGCCGCTTTCGGCATTGACCAAAGTGGTTCCCACTTCGCAGATTCTTTTCGGCAGCGACTACCCAATTGTGCCCTTTCCGGTCTCCGAAGGGCCCCTCGACCATTCCGGATTCTCCGCCGGCGATTTGCAGGCGATCAATCGCGGAAACGCCGAGCGGCTGTTCCCTCGGCTGAAGGCATAACGAATTCAGAGCGGCTACGGAGGAAATCATGAATTCTCGAATCGTCCGGGCAGGACTTGCAATTTTGTTTTTGGCGGAGCTCGCAACGGTGGCCGATCTTCGACGCGGCGCGCAAGCCAGCGACTCAAAAAACTCGGCGATGCCACCTTCCTCGATTCCCACGTTTTCGATGGAGAACGTCGGGCGCGAGGGCTTTTTCTACGTGGGCGGAGAGTATGCCGGGCCCCCGGGGAAAGAAGTGATGCATGGCGCGATGTACGTCGAAGTCATGGTGCCGAAGCAGATCAAGCAAAAGTATCCCATCGTGTTTTTCCACGGGAATGGGCAGGATGGCACGGTCTGGAAACAAACGCCCGATGGCCGGCCGGGCTGGGCCTACTACCTGATTAACCAGGGTTACGTAGTCTATATGGTGGACTACCCGGCGCGCGGGCGTTCACCTTACGTGCCTGACATGGACGGCAAATTGGGTTTGCGCACCGCTCTCGAGCTGGAGCAGATCTGGACCGGCCCCATGCTGTCCGGCGGGGATTTCCCCCGAAAAAATCTGTACACGCAGTGGCCGAGCGATTCGCCAAAGAAAGGCACGATGGGAGATCCCGTATTCGACAATTTCATCAAGGGCCAAATGCAGTTTATCTCCGGCCAGGCCGAACTCGCCGTGCCCGCCGGCGTCGCGCTCCTCGATCAGATCGGAAGCCCGGTCATTTTGATTACACATTCGCAGGGAGGCGGCATCGGCTTTAACGTCGCTGATCAGCGCCCCAAGCTGGTTGCGGGCATGGTAGCCATCGAGCCCGGTGGTCCGCAGATCGGTGTCGTGGATACGGCCAAGGTGAAGTACACGGGCAAAATCGGCAATGCCTGGGGCATCACCAACATGCCCATGCATTACGAACCGCCGGTCAACTCCCCGGACGATTTGAAAACGTACCTCGAAGAGAAATCCGAGCGGCCGGATGAAGTTCCCTGCTACATGCAAAAAGAACCGGTGCACAAGCTGGTGAGCCTGGAAAATATGCGCATCCTGTCCATCTCCGCCGAGGGCACGTACCACCGCGTATTCGACGCCTGCATTCCCAAATGGCTCAACCAAGCGGGCGTGAAGGACGAGTTTGTGCGCCTCGAAGACGTCGGCATCCATGGCAACATGCACGAAATGTTTCTCGATCGAAACAGCGATGTGGTCATTAAGTTCATCGACGACTGGCTGCGCAAGAATATGAAGTAGGGCGAGCTACCAAGATTTTGGATCACCCACGGCCAGCTGGCGTTGACGCGCTTTGGAGGTGCAAGCCTTGAAATCTCTACTTTCGCTATTAATCGTGGCCGCGCTTGCGCTGGCCTTTTCTCCGAGCGCAAAAGCCCAGAGCGAGATCACTCTCCTGTCGCCGGACCCCATCAAGGCGACGATTGACAAATTGGTGGAAGGCTTCGAAGCCAAAACGGGCACGCAAGTCAAGGTGACCTATGGAACAGGGGTAAGCACGCGAAAGACGGTTGCGAGCGGCCAGGCTTTGGACGTTTCGCTTCTCTTCGCGCCATTCCCGGAAGCGCTCGCTACGGGCAACATCGTCCCCGGCAGCGCCACCGTCATCGCGAGGCTTCGTCTTGCGATCGCCGTGCAAAAGGGCGCTCCCAAGCCTGACATCTCAACGCCTGAAGAGGTGAGGCGCGCGCTACTCAACGCGAAGTCCATCCTTTCCGTGGACCCGACGCAGGGGAGCGTCGGCGGGATTGCCCTCGCGACGCTCGACAAACTCGGCATCACAGACCAGGTGAAGCCGAAAATCAAGTGGGTCCGCACCGGCATAATCGTTCAGCAGTCAGTCGCCAACGGCGAAGCGGAGATCGCCTTGGGTCCCTATCTTAGCGATATGCGTAATCCCGGCCTCGATGTCGTGGGAGCGCTGCCACCCGAGGCTTCGACTCCGGTGGATATCACCGGTTTCCTGTCCACCACCGTGAAAGACCCGAAGGCTGCCAAAGCGCTCCTGGATTATCTCTCGTCCCATGAAGTCGCTGGGGTGTACGAGGCGGCGAAGATATTTCCGGCTCACTGAGTTGGCGTGGAGATCAATCCCAAAGTTGCGCCCGAAACGATTGACACCCGGGGTTACCCGTCATATTCTCCCGGTCAACATCGCCAAACCGCAAATGGCTGTTCGCGAGGTGCTGAATGAAAAGTAACCGGCTCATGTCCGTTGCCTTGTTGGTTTGCGCATTAGCGGTTTGCGGCCCGCTGTTCGCACACCACGGGGCTGCGGCATACGCGGACAAGATCGTCGTCTTGAAAGATGCCACGGTGACGAAATTCGTGTGGTCCAATCCCCATAACATTGTCATGTTCGACGTGAAAGATGAAAGCGGGAACGTCACGCACTGGGCCGGCGAAGCGGGTAGTCCGTCGGCGACCGGTCTCCTGGGGTGGAACCGGAATTCGTTCCAGCCTGGCGACGTAGTTACTGTTTACATCTACCCTGCGAAATCCGGCAATCCTGTCGGCCGCCTCAATAAAATCGTGTTTGCCGATGGCCACGTTCTCAGGGATAGCCAGCTCGGGGGAGACAAAAAGGACCAGTAAAGAAAACAGTGCTGTAATCATTCAGCACAGGATCCGGCAGGAAGCGCCCGCCTGGGCCACTGGTGGAAACGAATGTCGATCCAATGGGGACGCGTCTTACTTGCGGCTTTCCTTATGGAACTCGTCCTTTTGGCAATCGCGGTCCCTCTAAATCTCAGAGGTCAGCGCCAAGTCGCGCTCTACGTTGTGCCTCCCGCGGCGCTCATCGTAACTTTCGCTATCACGGTGTGGCTCGGACGCGGGATTGCATCGAAGCTTGTCATGCATGGCGTGCTCATCGGCATCGCGGGCACGCTCATGTACGTCGGCCTAACCCGCGGGAGGCCGGAGCCTTGGCAATACATTGTCGCAAACGCGCTGAAGGTTGTTGGCGGCGCCGCCGGTGGAATATTCCTAGCGCGGCACCGTCAGGCAACGAGAAATTAGCCGTGTGGGGCTGCCACCATTTCGGGCCAATGCATGTTGGCGAGGTCGCTTGAAACTGTTGCTCATGTCTCTCGCCCTGCTCGGCGGTCTTCCTACGATTTGCAGCCCCGTGTTGGCACATCACGGGAGTGCGTCCTACAAGACCGACCAAGTAGTTGTCATGAAGCAAGTCACAGTGACGAAATTCTTGTGGGCTAATCCACATACCATGCTCCTGTTTGACGTGAAAGACGAAAAGGGGAATATCGCCCACTGGGCCGGCGAAGCTGGGAGTCCTTCCGCGGTTCGCCTTCTTGGCTGGAACAAACATTCCGTGCAAGAGGGCGATGTGATCACCGTCCAACTCTTTCCATCTAAATTCGAGAGCAACGTTGGGCGCATCGACAAGATCGTGCTTGCCGACGGCACAACGCTGAAGGATAGTCCGCGGGGGATCAGGGAATACTATCCAGATACTGAAGGTTGGCCGAGCTATCGGTTGGAGTTTGTTTTGAGCGGGCGAAGTAAACGTGGCTGCAAAATATTTTGGAGCAGTGAGGGGTGCCGAAATGCGTAATCTGATTCAGTTTTGTATCGCCGGTTTGGCAGGGGCGTTGGTCGTTTCGTCCTTTGCCTTCGCTCAAAACTCTCCGAAGCCAAATTTTGGCGGTCCCGAAGATTTGAAAGAAAAGCTGGGAGACACGGGTTCCGGAGGCCCTGCGCCGCCTCGCGATTTGACCGGTTTTTGGGCCGGGAAAGTGGCCGCCAAGCTCAACGCAGTCCCTCCGATGACGCCCTGGGGGCAGGAGCAGTTCCGTCTGCACAAGACCAATGGGGAATATCCTGTCGCCGAATCCAATGACCCGATCAAGGGCTGCGACCCACTCGGGTTCCCGCGCAACATGCTGTTCATGACCAGAGGAATCGTATTCACCACCATGCCAGGCAAGACGATTGAGATGTCCGAGTACAACCGAGTCTGGCGCGAAATCTGGACGGATGGCCGCGAGCTACCCAAGAATGTGGGTGGGAGATCCGCAGACGCACCCGATCCGCGGTGGTATGGATATTCGGTGGGACACTGGGAGGACGACTACACGTTTGTCGTCAATACAGTAGGCAGCGACGAACGCACCTGGCTGGACAATGCCGGCCATCCGCACAGCATTGGTCTGCGCGTCGAGGAACGTTACACGCGCGTAAATCACAACCAATTGGAAGTAACCATTAAGATTGACGATCCGAAGGCTTACACCGCACCCTTCGTGATTACCAAGAGCAGTTTCACTTGGATCCCGGAACAGGACTTCGAAGAGGAGCTTTGCGTGCCGTCCGAGCAGGCCGAATATCTAAAGCTGATCGCCGAACCCGCGGCGCATAGCAAGCCCAGTAAGTAGCCAAATCTTTGTAGGGCACGGCTTCAGCCGTGCCGTAACGTACGGTGAATTTCTGCGGCTTTAGCCGCTGAACGGTTCAATTAGTCCGAATCAAACCTCTGCTCTTTCCACGGATCACCGTACATGTGGTAGCCGTTCTCTTCCCAAAAGCCGGGCTGGTCCTCTGCGGTGAGCACAAAACCGCGCACCCACTTCACACTCTTCCAGAAATACAGGTGCGGTACGACCAGCCGCAATGGATAGCCGTGGTCGGCGGATAGAGTTTCGCCGTCGTGCTGGAAGGCAAAAATAGTGGTGGGCTTCATCAGGTCTTCGAGAGGAAGATTGGCTGTGAATCCGTGTTCGCCGCGTACGAGGGCGAAGCGCGCTTCGGATTTTGGCGTGACGAGTTTCATCACTTCGGTGAAAAGCACGCCTTCGAAGCGGTTGTCGAAGCGGCTCCAGCGGGTCACGCAGTGGATGTCGCAATGGATTTCCGTCTGCGGCAGCTTGTTGAATTCTTCCCAGGTGAGCCGCACCGGGTTCTCGACGAGGCCATCGATGCGAAAATCCCACGTGCTCAAATCAACGTGCGGAACATTCCCGTAGTGCAGCACCGGCCACTTCAATGTGAGCGATTGACCCGGAGGCAATCTGCTTTCGCCGCGCATCTGCTGCTCGAGTTTCTTGCGCTCGCTGCTTTCGCCGAAAATCACTTTCGTCCCCCTCGTCCGGACGAATTCCATTGTACCTGAATCTTGCTCGCGCCCTGACTCGCTGCTGAACAACTCGCCGCACCGGCTGTGCTACCATAAATCAGAACCGCTCATTCTTGGCTGGTTCGGGAGACAAAGTGCCCGCGCGCATTCTCAACGGCATAACGATTCGGGACCAGATTTACGCGGAGCTCAAGCAGGAAATTGCTGCTTTGAGTGCCGCGGGGATTCGTCCCGGGCTTGCGGCGGTGCTGGTGGGCGAGAACCCCGCGTCGCAGATTTACGTGCGCAGCAAGATCGCGGCGTGTGAGCAGTTGGGGCTTGGGAGCTGGCAGCATACGCCGCCAGCAACGATCTCAACTGAAGAATTGCTGGCGCTGGTCGCGGAGTTGAACGCGCGCGACGAAGTTGACGGGATCCTGGTGCAGCTTCCTCTGCCGGCGCAGGTGGACACGAAGCGCGTGCTCGAAGCCGTGGACCCGGCCAAGGATGTGGATGGGTTTCATCCGGTGAATCTTGGCCGCCTGGTTTCCGGACGAGCGGGTCTGGTCGCCTGCACGCCGGCGGGGTGCATGGAAATTCTGCGGCGCAGCGGCATTCCGATCGAAGGAGCCGACGCCGTCGTCGTGGGGCGCAGCGATATTGTCGGCAAGCCGATGGCGCTGCTGTTGATGCACGCGAATGCGACCGTGACGATCTGCCATTCCAAAACGCGCGATTTGGCCGGCACGGTGCGGCGCGCCGATATCGTGATCGCGGCGATTGGGCGCGCGGCCATGATCGAGCCGGATTGGGTGCGGGCGGGAGCGACAGTGATCGACGTGGGCATCAATCGCATCACGGATGCGGCAGAAGCGCGACGCATTTTTGCGAATTTTCAGGCGAAGCTCGCGCATTTCCATGACAAAGGCTCCGTGCTGGTGGGCGACGTGCATCCGGGCGTCGCGGAAGTGGCTGGAGCGATTACGCCCGTGCCGGGCGGCGTGGGTCCGCTCACCATCGCCATGCTCATGAGCAATACGGTGAAAGCGGCGCGCCTGCGGCGAGGGCGCGGACAAGCGGCGCCCGGCGCCGCGGCGGCGAAACCCTGATGCTGCGCGTCGGCCTGACCGGAGGAATCGCCACTGGAAAAACCACGGTGGTCGCGATGCTCCGCGAACTCGGCTGCCGCGTGCTCGAAGCCGACAAGATCGCGCATCAAACCATCGAGCCCGGCGGCGCCGCTTATGAGGAGGTGGTGCGCGAATTTGGGCGCGGCATCCTTACGCCGGAAGGCCTTGTGGACCGCCAAAAGCTTGGCGCTATTGTGTTTGGCGACCCGAAACTTCTCACGCTATTGAACGCCATCGTGCATCCGCCGGTCCTCGCCGAGCAAAGCCGCCAGCTTGCCGCCATCGAAAAGGCCGATGCACGCTCCATCGCCGTGGTGGAGGCCGCGCTGCTCATCGAAGCGGGATTCGATAAACATCTGGATTACCTGGTGGTTACCTGGTGCACGCCGGAGCAACAGATGGCGCGCTTGACGCAGTCCGGCAACGGCCGCGGGCTGACGGCCGAGCAAGCCCGGCAACGCATCGCCGCTCAAATGCCCATCGAAGAAAAACGGCGCAGGGCCGATGAAGTGATCGATTGTTCGGGGACGCTCGACCACACGCGCGCGCAAGTGATCGCGCTTTTCGCAAAGCTGAAAGGCATGGAAGGCGGGAAATTCAGAAATTCCAGGGCCGGTAATTTGGGAGCAGGAGGGACAAGGTCATGAGTAAGGGAAAAGACAGTCGCGGCGTCATCCGTATGCTGGCCCTGGGCTTGGTGCTGGTCCTGGGAGCGTACTGGGCGGGCAGCCGCTGGGGCCAGAGGCAGCCGCAAAGCGTCGGCGCCGTGCCGGGCGCTGTTCCGGCCTCCTTCCCCGAACCAAAACCCGGACAGCTTCTGGGCGATGAAGCAATCTACGTCAAGATTTATAGTCAAGCAGCGCCTGCCGTGGCCAACATCGTGACGCGCACACTCGAATATGACGTCTTCATGGAGCCGGTGCCGGTGGAGGGCGCGGGTTCCGGATTCGTGATCGATCCGCGCGGATACATCCTGACGAATTTCCACGTGGTCCAGGGCGCGCAGAATATTTCGGTCACGTTGGGGGACCGCTCACACTACATCGCGAAATTTGTCGGCGCCGACGAACGCAACGACATCGCGCTCGTCAAGATCGACCCGAAGGATAAAAAACTGCCCGCCCTGGCCATGGGCGATTCCGACGACCTGCAAGTTGGCCAGCGCGTTCTTGCGATCGGCAATCCTTTTGGCTTTCAGAGCACGCTCACAACGGGGGTGGTCAGCGCACTGGGCCGGACGGTTCAGACCGGCCAGAGCACCGTCATCGACGGCGCCATTCAGACCGATGCCGCCATCAATCAGGGAAATTCGGGGGGGCCGCTCCTGAATTCCCACGGAGAAGTCATTGGGATTAACTCGGCAATTTACACGCCGTCCGGAACGACGGCCGGGATCGGTTTTGCGATTCCTATTAGCACGGCGCGGCAAATCGCGGAGGATCTGATCACCGAGGGCCATGTGCGGCGTGCCTCCATGGGAGTCGAGGCTCGCTTGCTTACTCCGCCAGTGGCCGAGGCGCTGCATTTGCCGGTGAGCGAGGGCCTGCTGATCGAACGCGTAACGCCCGAGGGTCCGGCAGCCAAGGCGGGTTTGCGTGGCGGCGACCAGCAAGCCATTCTCGGAATGCGCAAGATCCTCCTGGGCGGCGACGTAGTGACAGGCATCGATGGGCGTCCGATCACTGGGCAAATGGATCTGAACCTGGCGCTAAACCGGAAGAGACCTGGCGACACCGTAAAGGTGGAATACTACCGCGGCGGGCAAAAGATGGAAGCCCAGGTGACACTCAACGATTCCAGCCGATGAGTGTAGTTACGCGTTCCAGACTGCGCGTTCTCGTTCCCGCTCTTCTTCCTTAAGCGAAAACCAACCCTCAGCTACATCTCGCAAGCGCTCGAGCATTTTCTGCATTTCCTGCTGCTTCATCTCGAGGCCTTCATGGTCGGTGTCTTTGGACACCCAAAGCTCCGGCGCGAAAACGAGAACCGCGCGCGTATAAGGCTTCGGTATTTGCATGAGGTCCCAAGTCTTCTTCAGCGTCCACGCGCGCTCGAGTCCGATGTGAAACAAAACGACGGGCCTGCCTGAGCGCCGAGCCAGCATCACAGGGCCGGGTTTGGCAACATACTTCGGCCCCCGCGGCCCGTCGATGGTAAACCCAGAATCGAATCCCTCGTCGAGCCGCTTGGCCATCACCGCAAGCCCGCGCAATCCCCCGCGCGTTGAACTTCCCTGCGCTGTGAGGTAGCCCAATCGCTCAATCACGCGGCGCGTCCACTGCCCATCGAAATTCGTTGTATTCATCAGCACGCCCTTGCGGTTTCGGAAATACCAGGTTGCCGCAATGATGCAGCGATGCCAGAAGGCGTAAATGTACGGCGGCAGATCGGGCGTGTAATCGCGCCCAGCTTTCTGCCCGCCCACAACCTCGAAGCGAATCGTTGGCCCCAGCAAGCGGATTACAGCCCAAACCACCCAACCGATAATCGGGATCAGAGCTCGTTGAGCAAGCGTGAGCTTGGGCAGCCTAGTGTCATAGTGAACCAGCAGGCGTTGTTCTTCCTGCTCCGGCGGCTTTTTCACTTGTTCTGGCATGCGGTTATAGTATAAGTCGAAGCTGGTGTTAATATAGCCTCACTACGCCCTTCAGGAAGTTGCAGGTAAACGTGCTTTCCCTAACGATTCAGAGGAAGAATCTGATCACGTGGACGAAGTTTTTTGCGGTTGCATTGCTGGTGATTGTGGCGGCGCTCTCTCTCCGGGACGCACACATTTCCGCGCAGGATTTTCCCGCAGCGATCGGGCGAATCGAAGGCGATGACATCGAAGTCGCGACAAAAACCCCAACGGGAATCGAAACGGATCACGGCCCAACCGTGGTCGCCAGCGGCAGCGACATCACGCTTCGTTCTGGACAAGCCCTTCTTCTATTGAATTCGGGAGGCCAAGTCAGCATTTGCGGCCCGGCGCATTTCAAATTGATCAAGTCCTCAGGGGCTTTGACCCTGGCACTTGATTATGGCCGCATCCATCCATCATTGGAATCCGCGGACGAATTCACAATCTACACGCCGACCATTGTGGCGACGCCGATCGCCATTGCGGGTGGACCGCGCGATATGACCCTGGGGCTCGACCAAAGCGGCGAAATGTGCGTGCTCACGGCGCGCGGCGCCATGCGCGTGGAACCTCAATTTTCCGAGCAGAGCATGATTGTTCCGCAGGGCGGCACGGCAAGTCTCGCAGGGGGGCAAATTCAATCACTTCAGGCGGACGCCTCGGCTTGCTCGTGCGACTACACTCGCGCACGCATGGAAGCACCCGAGCCCGCGCCAACTGCGCCTTCCCGTTCTGCTCGGGATGTCGGAGCACTCGCTCCCCCTCTTCCGCCTGGCCGCAAAAGGGCTAGCAATGTCCCGCCCCCATCCACTGCGGGGCAAGAGCCTGTGTACACCGTGCTGATGCCTCCGCTTAGCTTTGACGCCAATTCTCCCGAACCCCCTCCCGACCCTGCTCCTGAAACAATAATGCTGGTACGCGAAGTGCGGCTGCGACCGACCGTCGAATTTCGCGGACATGTCAACCCCGCGCCCACGCCGGTGGCTGAACGTGCCGCTCCACCGGCAGTTTCAGCGCCGCCGGCGCCCTCCGACGACCGCCCACCCGCGCCTCCACCAAGCCTTCTCGACCGCGTGCGGACTTTTTTCCACAGGCTCGCTAGTTCGAACCAGGGACCTTGCGCCGGCGCCGGTTGCAACGGCTAAATGAATGTCATTATTCGTGACGGATTTCGTTGACGTTTGTTAACGCGTTGTGATAGCTTCCGTTCCACTCTCTCCAGGAATTTCCTCAACCAGGCGAAGCCATGCCCAGTCCAATGGACTTGCGTCTTTCCGAGCGCCGGTCGCGCGGCGTGTTTCCCGCGCCGGTCGGCAAATGGGGTCGCGAACTCCGCAGTCTGTTTGTTCTTACTTCCCTTCTGCTTTGCTCAATTTGTACTTCATGCGGCTCAGCAGGTTCCGGTTCCGACCCGGCTCCGCCGGCGCCGCCGCAGGTGACAGTCACGGTCACCCCCAGCTCGGCGCAGCCCTTCCAGGGTGGCAGCGTGCAGTTCCACGCCGCGGTGCAAAACGCTTCGAATTCGGCCGTCACCTGGCAGGTGAAACAGATCACTGGCGGAAACCCAACAGTGGGAACAATTGATTCGAACGGACTGTATACAGCTCCCGGCACGGTTCCGAGCCCTCCAACCCTTACAGTTACGGCGGTTTTGCAAATGGACTCGAGCAAGACAGGATCCGCCAGTGTAACCGTTCAGGCTCTCAGCTCAGTCACCGGACAACTTGTGGTATCGCCGGCGTTTTCAAGCGTCACGACATCGCAGGCTTTGCAATTCAACATTTTGACTCCGGGGATCAGCAACACCGAGGTAACCTGGACGACGGATGGAGGGACTATCTCTGCGGGCGGGAATTACACTCCGCCGAATACGTCCGGGGCTTACACCATCGAAGCGTCGTTGCCCAACGCCAAGGGCTTCGCCACAGTCGAGGTCACGAATTTTCCGGGCACGCTCACCTGGCGCAATGACAATTCCCGCTCCGGCGTGAATAGCCAGGAACTGGCGCTTTCTCCTGGGCCGGGGCCGGGAACAGTCAATTCCTCCACCTTCGGAAAATTGTTTTCGTGCCCTATCGATGGCTATGCCTACGCGCAACCGCTCTACGTGTCCAACCTGGCGATTCCCGGAGATGGAACGCACAACGTCGTCTTTGTAGCGACGGAAAAGGATTCTGTGTTCGCGTTCGATGCGGACGCCAATCCTTGCCAGCAACTCTGGAAGACAAGTCTTATTCCCGCCGGTTTGCAGCCCATCGCGACGCCCAACTTCAATATCACTAGCACGGACATCGTGCCTTTCGTGGGAATCACCGGCACTCCTGTAATTGGTATGAGCACTTCCACAATGTTCGTCGTCTCCGCAACGCAGACCGTCGCGACCAATCCTACCTACAACCATTGGCTGTACGTTCTGGATTTGGCCACAGGACAGCCGATTATTCAGCCCATTGGAATCACAACCCCTGCCTCCGCTGCGCAGAGCGCCACGTTTAGTTCCTCCGTAGAGAACCAGCGGTCCGCTCTGCTCTTGGACGACGGTACGGTATATATCGTCCTCGGATCGTACGGCGGTCTGGGTGATTATCACGGCTGGCTGCTCGGTTACGATTCCGCCTCGCTGCAACAAACGGGAGTGTTCGACGTCACGCCCCAAGCCATCCAGGGCGGAATCTGGCAAAGCGGAGGGGGGCCGTCCGCGGATGCAAATCACAACGTTTTCGCGACGACGGGGGACGGTCCGTTCGACGCGAATCGAGGCGGGATGAGTTACAGCGACAGTTTCCTCCGGCTGGGAACTGCGGGAGGGCTGTCGGTCGCCGACTATTTCACTCCTTGCGATCAAGCGACACTGGAGATAGCGGGGCAGGATGTCGGATCGAGCGCGCCGGTCCTTTTGCCAGATTCCGCAGGATCTTCCTTGCAACCGCATTTGCTGATCGGCGGATCGAAAGGCGGCTCCCTCTATGTCGTAAACCGTGACGACATGGGGAATTTTTGTCCGAATTCATCCATGCCCCCGCAAACGATTTCCGCTGGTTCGGGACCGATCCTGAGTACTCCATTGTTCTGGAATAATTTGGTCTACCTGGCCGCGGGGAACGGAAATCTTGAGTCATTTCCAATGTCTGGTGGAATTCTTTCCACATCAGCGTCCGCTTCGCAATCGCCGGAAACGCTGGGCCCGCAAGGCGCCACGCCCGTCATTTCTTCGAACGGAACAAGCAACGCCATTCTCTGGCTGATTGACACGAGCGGAGCGCTGGCAACGCCAAACACACCAGCCATTTTGAGGGCATACGATCCGAATAATCTTTCGAATGAAATCTACAACAGCGCGACGGCCGTCTCGCGCGACCAGGCGGGCCTAGCCGTGAAGTTCACCGTCCCCACGGTGGCTAACGGCAAAGTGTACGTTGGTACGCAGACAGAGCTCGACGTTTACGGGCTGTTGCAGTAGTGCAATCCGGGTAGGATAGACTACTTATCCTGAGCCTTGCGAAGGGCAGCCTGTCGGCTTTTGAATTTTGCCAGCCCCATACGCAAACCAGACAGGCTGAAGCCTGTCCTACTTTACATCCCTTCGTAGTTCGGGCCGCCTCCTCCTTCCGGAGGCACCCAGGTAATGATTTCGTAGGGGTCGGCGATGTCGCAGGTCTTGCAGTGCACGCAGTTCGAGGCGTTGATCTTCAGTCGCAGCTGGCCTTTTTCCTGCACCATTTCATAGACGGCGGCGGGACAAAAATACTGGCAAGGATTTCCGTATTCGGTGACGCATTTCGTCGCGCACACGTTCAGATCGGCGACCACCAGATGGCAAGGCTGGTCCTCTTCATGCCGCGTGCCGGAATGATAGACGTCGGTCAAGCGATCGAACGTCAACACCCCGTCGCCCTTGAAACGCTCCGGAGCGGGCCCTTCCCCGTCCAGCTTGTGGTATTCCTCGTGCCCGGGGCGGGTTCGCATGGGGTCGACAAGGCCGCGGCCACCGGTGACAAATTGTATTCCGGCGTGAAACAAACCAGCGTAGAGCCCGTGGTGAAATCCCTGATGGAAATTTCGCACGGCCCACAGCTCTTTTTTGATCCAGCTTTGCTCGATCTTGCGCGGAAACGCCGAGAGGGTTTTCGAAGATGTATCGCCCGTTTTCAGGGCATCGAAAACGGTTTCGGCGGCGAGCATTCCACTTTTGATCGCAAAGTGTATGCCCTTAAGGCGCTGCGAGTTGAGCAGGCTTGCCGAGTCGCCGATGATCAATCCGCCATCCACGTATTGCCGCGGCATGGAATACCAACCGCCGTAAGGAACCGTCTTTGCGCCATAGCGCACCAGCTTGCCGCCTGCGAGAATGCGTTTCAGAAACGGATGCGTCTTGTATTTCTGAAACGCTTCGTGCGGATCGAAACGCGGATTGTGATAATCGAGACTTATCACCATCCCGGTTGAAACGCGATTTCCCGGCAGGCCGTAAACCCAACCTCCGCCATACATGCTGGAATCGAGCGGCCAGCCCAGCGTGTGCGCCACATAGCCTGGCTTGATCCGCCCCGGCGGAACCTCCCAAAGTTCCTTGATCCCGATCCCGTACACTTGCGGATTCAGGCCGTCGAGTTTCAGCCGCTTCACCATTTCTTTCGTGAGCGAGCCGCGCGGCCCTTCTGCAAGCACGGTCACTTTGGCGCGCAGCTCGTAGCCCGGCGTGTAGTTGTCCTTAGGCTTGCCTTCTTCGTCGACGCCCTTGTCCTCGGTAATCACTCCGGCGATGCCGCCCCCCTCGTAAATCAGATTCCTGCCGGCAAATTGCGTGAACAAATTCACGCCGGTTTTTTCGACCAGCCCGCCGAGCCATTTCGCCAGCTTGTTGAGGGAAACGATGTAGTTGCCGTGATTTCTCAGCGGGGGAGGCGTGATCGGCAATTTCCAAGCGCTGGCGGAGGTCAAAACGAACGCGGCGTCATCGGTGACGGGCGATTCGAGCGGCGCGGTCTTTTCCCAGTCGGGCACAAGTTCAGCGAGCCCTCGCGGGTCCATCACTGCACCGGAAAGCTGGTGGGCCCCGATTTCGCGCGCCTTTTCGAGGACGTAAATATTTTCAGCGGAGAGTTTGGGCTTGGCGCCCGCGGCGTTGTGTTGCGCAATCAACCGCGAAAGATGCAGCGCACAGGCAAGCCCCGCGGGCCCCGCGCCCACAATCAGAACATCCGCGTCCAGCCGCTCTCGCTCGACAGGCATGTCCACATCCTAGCAAGATAGAGGCCGCAAATCGCGGAAACGATTCGCCGACCAAATCGGGTCGGTTACTCCCCGGGAATGCCGCGCAGCGCGGCGTCTTGCGGGACGGGCTTTTCGGGGTTGGACCAGTCGTAGAAACCTTTGCCGTTCTTCTTGCCGTACCAGCCGGCCATGACCATGCGTTTCAGCAGGGAGGGAGAAGCGAAGCGTTTTTCCTTGAATTCATCGAACATTACATGCGTGATGTAGTACGTCGTATCGAGTCCCACGAAGTCGAGCAAGGTAAACGGGCCCATGGGGTATCCGCATCCCAGTTTCATCGATGCGTCGATATCGGCAATGGAGCCAACGCCCTCTTCCAGCGCGCGAATCGCATCCATCAAGTAAGGCAGGAGCAAGCGGTTCACGATGAAGCCGGTCTTGTCGCTGGTGCGCACCGGAACTTTTCCGAGTTTTTTGCCGAATTCGCAGGCCGTGTCAAACGTTTCCTCCGTCGTGGCGATAGTACGCGCGACCTCCACCAGCTTCATGAGCGGCACGGGGTTGAAAAAGTGCAGCCCTACGAATTGGCCGGGACGTTTGGTCGCCGTCATTATTTCCGTGACCGAGATCGAGGACGTATTGCTCGCAAAAATGGCCGAGGGCTTGACGATAGGATCGATGGAAGCGAACATCTTTCGTTTTTCTTCGAGATTTTCGACGACGGCTTCGATGATGAGATCGCAATCGGCCAGATCCTGCTTGCGCGTTGTGCCCTTCAGCCGCGAGAAAATTTTGTCCGCCGGTTTGGCAACCGCGCCTTTGGCCGCCAGCTTTTCAAGGGATCGCCGGATCGCCGCGAATCCTTTCTCAATGAATTTCTCGTCGATTTCCAGCACGGTCACGTCGAATCCGGCTGTGGCGGATACCTGGGCGATTCCAGAACCCATCAGGCCGCAACCGAGCACGCCAACTTTTTTGATGTCCATCACTCCAGCCTCTTTCCGATCGATTTTCGCGGGGAACAAACGACAACATCATAGCTCAAAAAGTAGTTCGGCTTTCATCCCGTGAAATGGCAATCAGAGTCCGTCGGTGCGTTACGACGTTACGCTTCGCGGCGGCTTCGGCCGCGGTTTGCTGTTCGGAGCGTAGAGTGAGGTCATTTAGAACGCCCGTTTTTCGTTACAATTTTTTGACAAATGTTCAACACTGCGCAGACACTTTTCTTCTGTCGCAGAGGTATCTTGGTTTCAGTCCGGGCGCGCTAAAGAGTTCCAGAGACCGCTGCTTTCCTTCACTGCACAGAGGGAGAGCGGCTCAAGTCTCTATACTCTTCCCGGCGGGGGCTGTGGGCGCGCCCGGGCATCCTTCGTCTAAATTCCCTGAACAATCGATGGATTTGAGAGCTTGAGTTGCAAGTCGGCTTGGGTGTGGAGCCTCAGCCCGCCACGCACTGGATGGCTTACTTCGTTACGTTTTCAGGAACTTCGTTCGCCGACAGTTGCACCCTCGGCAATTTGACAAGGAAAGTGGTTCCGCTCTCCGACGAGTTCTCGACAGAAACGCTCCCTCCGTGATCGGCGATAATCTTGCTCACGATGGCGAGCCCCAGGCCCGTGCCGTTGGGTTTCCCCGCGCTGACAAAGGGATCGAACAAGTTGGTTCGTATGGCCACCGGAATCCCCGAACCGTTGTCCGACACGCGAATCGCGAACGCCTCCGGCGTCGATTTGATATCAAAGGTGATCTTCCCGTTGCGGATTGGCGCGGCCTCGCACGCATTCAGGGCGAGATTCAGCAGCGCGCGCTCCATTTTCTTGGGGTCGAAGACTCCGGACATGTCGCTGGTCGCGGACACGGAAATATCCCGGAAGCGCAATTCGGGGCGCGCGCGTGCAGCCTCGATGGCGCGCCGGACGCAATGATCCATGGAAGCGTTCACGGGAGAAATATTGCGCTGTTCGCGAGCCAGGTCGCGCAGGGAATCGAGCAACTCGGTCATCTGCTCCGAGGCCGTCTGAATTTCCTTGTAAACCTCGTCCCGGTCCAGCCGCAGTTTTTCCGCATCGTATAGAAATTCAGCGTTGGCAACCAGGGCGGCGAGGTGGTGGCGAAGATCGTGCGAGATGGAATTGGCGGCCCGGCCCACGGCAGCGACCCGCTCCGTCTCAATTTGCTTCTTCTGAAACGCCAGCAGTTCTCCGCGCATTTTCGAGAAGGATTCGGCGAGTTCCACGGCCTCACTGCTCCCGCGCGGGGTAATCGAATAGGTGTAGTCGCCGGCTGCCAGGGCGCGCACGCCGGCCACGAGATTGTTGAGCGGGTGCGTGATCGTTCCCGAGACAAACCGGAGCAGCAAGGATGCAAGCACAATGGTTGTGAGACCGACCACCAAAATCGTCTGGTTGAGCTGGCGCATGAAGGCCATGGGGCGCGTCAGCGAAACGAACACGTAGCACTCTACGGGCAAGGGAGGATTGGCCTGCAGAGTTACCCGAGCCACCTGGTAGGAATCATCGCCCAGATCCACTTCGGCAGTGCTTCCGTTGGAGAGGATTTTCTTCGCGACGATCTGGCCTTGAATGACTGCTTCTTCTTCTGGAGAAAAAGTAGATGCGATAATCCGATTGTCCGCCAAAAGGACAATTTTGCTTTCGGCGACAAATGCAAGCTCTTCGGCAATTCTGGAATTGGTTTCATATCCGATGGCCGCGAGGCCCAGAACCTTGGCATTGTTCCCGCTTCCCGCGAGGATCGGGCGAAGGAAGACCCAGTAGAGCCGGCCCTCCGAGTACCACCAAGCGGATTCCTGCCCTTCGCGCAAGGATGTTCTCAGGAAATCTTCGGCCGCCTCTCGGCTGAGCCCTTTTTTTGTGAGGTCCAGGGCCACCACGCGGCCTGCTGGATCCGCAAGAAGGAATAAATCGCTTCCCGCAAGCTTCCAGAAAGGGACGGATCCATCCTGGATGGTCGGGGCGTCCTGCGTGGTCATCAGCGCTTTCAAGGTGGGAATTTCGGCCAGCAATGCCGCCGTGCGGGACAGCTGAACCTGCAATTGCCGCTGCACTGTCTCGAATTCCTGCACGGATGCGTCCGTGCTGTACTTCACCTGGTCGGCAATTTGCGTGCGAACGGTGTGGCGAATAATCAGGAGAATGGCGCCCGCCAGCGCGCAGATGATCAGCAGGGTGGAAAGCAAAAGTTGCGATTGTAACCGCAGGCGTGCCATGGAACTCTCCGCGAAACGAACTAGCTTTTCTTGCCCGCGGCTGCACTTCCGGGGACGAATTTGTAGCCCGCGCTGTGCACAGTCACGAAATAGCGGGGCCGCGAGGGATCAGGCTCCAGCTTCTGGCGGAGGCGCAAAACATGATTGTCCACCGTGCGGGTGGACGGATAGTTCTGATATCCCCAGACCTCGTTGAGCAATTCCTCGCGGGTAACAACGCGGTCGGCGGACCGCGAAAGAAATCTCAATAGTTTGAATTCTTGCGCAGTCATGCTCACGGACTTGGCGGCGCGTTTCGCCTCCATGCTGGTAAAGTCGATTTCCACATCGCCAAAAAGCAGCAGATCGTGTGGGGATGCGGACTCGGCATTTTCCGCCCCTGGCTGCCTCCTAACATTGCGGCGCATCGCGCGCCGCACGCGCGCGAGGAGTTCCTTGGGGCTGAACGGTTTGGTGACGTAATCGTCCGCTCCCAATTCGAGCAGCACCACTTTGTCATCGACGTCGGCATTCGCGCTCAGGACCACAATGGGGACCGAGGGCATCTCCGTTTTGAATGACCGGCAAAGCTCCTTGCCGGAAAGGCCGGGAAGCTTCAAATCCAGGATGACCACATTGGGAGGCTCCTCCCGGAAACGCTCCAGACCTTCTTCCCCGTCCGAGGCCATCCGGACTCCGAGAGAATCCGCCTCGAACAGACGCTGCAGCGTCCGTTGCATCGCACGGCTGTCTTCAATGATCAAAACCGTTTCCATAGGGCCCACCCAGTCCTCAGAGTATACTTCTGTAAGGCCACAAAGAAGCAACTCGATCTGAAACTTTCGACATCTATCGATTGGACCCTAATTCAGTTTGTTCCTTGGAGACGAGACACACATGACTTTCCCCGGTTTCAGGGCAATCGCCTGCTTTGCGCTTCTTTGCGGTTCGTGTCTCTTGCCGTCGGCGCCCCTGTTCGCCCAAGCGCCTGCCGGCCCTTTGCCTCCATCACACCCGCTGCCTCCGCCTCCGCCCGCTCCGCCGGCAAAAAAGAAGCCGGAGGTAGAGCCGAGAAAAACGCTGGCGGGATTTTGGAAGCTGAACACCGACGAGAGCGATGATCCGCAACAGAAATTGGAAGAGGCGCGGCAAACGAGGGCTGGGTCGGGTGGCGGTCCTAGCGGAGGCCAGGGCGGCGGTGGACGCGTAGGAATCGGTTTCCCGTATCCGGGCGGCGGCCCGAACGGACCATACGGCGGAGGCGGCAGAGGTACGGGCGATGACGGCAGCGAAACTACCGAAGAAATGCGCGAACTTGTTCGCCCTGAAAGTTCGCAAACTATTGAGTTGAAGGACGCCGAAGTCGATTCGACGGATAACCGCGCGAATAAGTTGGTGTTTTACACGGACGGCAGGAAAATTCAGAAATCGAAAGACGATTCCCTCAAGCAGATCTCCGCGCATTGGAACGGCAGCCAGCTCGTCACGGATGAAAGAGGGCCGAAAGGCAGAAAGATGAGCCGGACGATGGAGCTGTCTTCGGACGGCCGGCAGATTTACGAAACCTGGCACATCGAAAATCGCCGGGCAGACTCTGCAACAGTCATCCGCTACGTGTATGACGCCGCAACGCCGGAACAACGATGAAAATTCCCATTCGCTGACGCGGGCGTTGGGTATCCATTCCACGTGCCCTCTTCCAAAAAGTCGCGGGGCAGGGCTCCCGCATTTCAATCCCAAATCGAAAGCACACTTCCATTGCGCGCCGAACCGGGCAAGCGTATAGTGTCGGCGGGCCGAACCAACCGGAGTGACAATTCAAACTAATACGCGCGGCTGAAGAACATGCCGTACGGGACCGCGCAAGCTCCGATCTGCTTCGATCGCCAGACGGCTCCGCGCTGTTCGCGCACGGCGAGAGAAGGAGGCAAAATGAAGTTCGCATCCAGGCGAGCAATTCCTTGTGCCATGGGAACCCTAGTGTTGTTCCTCCTGGGGACACCCTGGGCACACAGCCAGTCCGCCATGGGCGGCACGGATCAGAAGCCGCAGATGTCGCAAGATGCTTTCAAGAACATCCAGGTGCTCCGGGGAATTCCCGTGAACGAATTCATGGGAACGATGGGTTTCTTCGCCGCTTCCCTGGGAATGAACTGCACGGACTGCCACGGTGATGACAGTGCTGGCAGCTGGGATCGCTACGCCGATGACACTCCGCTGAAACAGACCGCGCGCAGAATGGTCCTGATGGAGAACCTCATCAATCGGTCCGACTTCGGCGCGATTCGCATGGTGACCTGCTACACCTGCCATCGCGGTTCTCAGCATCCGGATGTCACACCCAGTCTCGACGAGCAGTACGGTGCTCCGCCTCCGTCAGATCCCGACCGGGTTGAGCCGCTTCCGAAGGCATCGGACTCGCCTGCCGCCGCCGAGCAAATCCTCGACAAGTTTGTTCAAGCCGTCGGCGGAGCGCAGCAACTCGCCAAGCTGAATAGCTATACCGCCAAGGGAACGTACAGCGGGTTCGACACGGAATTTCAAAAGGTCGCGGTGGAAATTTTCGCCAAGGCCCCGGGCCAGCGCACCACGGTCGTCCACACGGCCGGCGGGGACAACACTTCAGCTTACGATGGCCACGACGCCTGGCTCGCGGCGTCGAACAAGCCAAAGCCGCTAATCCTGCTGACGGGTGGAGACCTGGACGGCGCCAAAATGGATGCGGATCTTTGTTTCCCCGCGATGATCAAACAATCGCTGAGCAAATGGCACACCGGCTTTCCGCCGGTCACCGTCAATGGCCGCGCCGCGCAGGTGGTTGAGGGAACCGCCGCGGGAGGAACTCAGGTGAAATTGTTTTTCGACAAGACTTCGGGCTTGCTGCTGCGGCAGACTCGCATAATCGACACAGTGGTTGGGTTTACACCTTTGCATGTTGACTACTCAGATTATCGCGCCGTCGGCGGAGTCAAGGTGCCCTACAAGTGGACGGTGACCTGGGTGGACGGACAATCCACCACGCAACTGAGCGAGGTGCAGCCGAACGCGGCCGTAGCGGCGGCAAAATTCTCAAAACCCGCGCCGGCAATGGTGGCGCCAGCGGCAAAGTAGCTATCGGGGGCGTTCCCAGTCTTGATGTTTGCCGGCAATCGTGATTGAATTTGCTGTTAATTGCAGGACTTCGGAGCAATTTGGAGGCTTCTATGGAGAAAAGTTTTCGGCCGCATCTCCTTGCTGGGTTTGCTGTTGCAGCTCTGTTTTCCGCCGCGACGCTGACGGCGCCGCGTTTGCAAGCCCAGGAGCAAAAACAAGCTCCCCCGCATCCCCTGGCGTGGGCCTACGCGGTGTTCGACGCGCCTCCTCCCGAAGCAGCGCCGGACGACCCGAAGCTGTATCACGTCCCGGGCAGCGATCAGGGCTTCACCCTGAAGCAGATTCGGGATACTGGCAATCCCGTCGACTGGTTCCCGGGGGACCATCCTGCGATGCCGACCATCGTGGCGCACCGCCGTTCCCCGGGCATGAACCCGTGGATCGGAAGCTGCGGTCTGTGCCACTACCCGAATGGCAAAGGACGTCCGGAGAATGCAGGCATTGCCGGCCTGCCTGAAGGTTATATCCTGGAACAACTTGCCGACTTCAAGAACGGCGCGCGAAAAGCCGCGGATCCAGGAAAGAGGAATACAGCCACCATGGCTGGGAACGCCGCAGGCATTACGGACGAAGAGGCGCTCCAGGCCGCCAAGTACTTTTCCTCAATGAAGATGACGCCTTGGATCAAGGTGGTCGAGACGGACACCGTTCCGAAAAACCGCAACGTAGGCGGATTCTACGTCCCCCTGGAAGGGAATGAGACCGAACCGTTGGGCCAGCGGATTTTGGAAATGCCGGTGGATCCCGAGGCTACCGAGATGTTTCGCAACCCCAGGTCCGGATGGATTGCGTACGTGCCCACGGGCAGCGTGAAGAGGGGCGAGGACCTGGTCGTTCGAGGCGGCTCGGGAAAAACAGTGGCGTGTGCGGCATGTCATGGCGAAGGTTTGAAGGGCAACGGCAATTTCCCGCCGCTCGCGGGCCGCTCTCCCAGCTATCTGGCGCGCCAGCTTTACGATATCCAGCACTACACGCGCAACGGCCCGGGGACGCAGCTGATGCGTCCCGTCGTTCAGAATCTGAGCGAAGATGACATCCTGGCGATCTCGGCCTACTTGGTTTCGCTCGAACCGTAGTTGGCAAGGTTTCTTTCGCGCTGCAAGTCTGTGGCGGCATTGCCCCGCCACAGACTTGCAATGCTACGCAGAACAATCCATTCTTGTTGAAGATCAAACTGAGTCATTGTCTGAGCGGCTTGGCATTTCCTTCTGACAGCACACGGGTGTATATTAGGCGGGAAAGTAAAGCATATTGATCCTGAAACTCGTGCATTGCCAACGTTGCCGCAGAGATTTTGACCGACCCGTCGAGAAAGGAATTCCACCATGGCGCGAATCTCGCTGAAAGTGAATGGCAAGTCGAGAGTCGTTGAAGCGGACCTCAACACACCACTGTTGTACGTCCTGCGCGACAACCTGGAACTGCATGGCCCCCGCTTTGGCTGCGGACTGGGCCAGTGCGGGGCGTGCACGGTGCTTGTGAACGACAGCACCATGCGTTCCTGCATGCTTCCGGTTTCGGCGGCGCAAAATAAAAACATCACTACACTTGAAGGATTAGGGAGCGTGGCTCGTCCCCACGCGATTCAGGCGGCGTTCGTGGAAGAGCAGGCGGCGCAGTGCGGCTACTGCATGAACGGCATGGTCATGGGCGCCAAGGCTTTGCTGGACAAGAACCCGCACCCGACGGTCACCGACATCAAGCGATCTTTGAACAGCTACATCTGCCGCTGCGGCACTCATCTGCGGATCATCCGCGCGATCCAGCGCGTGTCAAATTCAAGCGTGAAAGCCTAACGAAGGAGAGCCGAACATGGAAACTAAAACGCGTATCTCCCGACGAGATCTTCTCAAGAGCACAGGCGTCCTCATCGTGGGCTTCAGCTTCTTCGGAACTGCGACGAGAATTCTCGCCCAGGGCGAAGGCCTGTCTGTCGACGGCATGGACCCGACGGTGCTCGATTCCTGGATGGCGATTTCGAAGGATGGGACTGTCACCGTCTTCACCGGCAAGGTCGAACTCGGCACTGGAGTCGTTACTGCGCTGTCGCAGATCGTGGCCGAGGAACTCGACGTGCCTTTCAATAAAGTTTATATGGATTCGGGTGACACGGATACGGCCGTCGATCAGGGCGTCACCGCAGCGGCCAGAACCGTGGAACGCGGCGGCGTGCAATTGCGGCAAGCATCCGCAGCGGCGCGCCAAGAGCTGCTCAAGCTTGCGTCCGCGCGCCTCGATTCCCCGGTGGACATGCTCACCGTCACGGATGGCGTGGTTAGCGTCGCCGACAACCCGGCCAAGAAAATCGCTTATGGGGATCTCCTCGGCGGCAAGCGCTTCAACATAAGGATCACTGCCGCAGGTGTTGGCTGGGACATGAAGGTCGCTCCGGAAATCCACGCTAAGAACCCGAAAGATTACAAGATTGTCGGAAAATCGATTCCGCGCGTCGACCTGCCTGAAAAGTTCACCGGTGAGTTCGTCTACTCCCAGGACGTCAGAGTGCCGGGAATGCTGCACGGGCGAGTAGTGCGTCCGGCAACTTCTCTTTCGGCGCCGGCGAGCATCGACGAAAACTCGATCCAGAATATTCCGGGCGTCGTGAAGGTGGTGCGCGAAGGAACCTTCGTCGGCGTTGTCGCCGAAACGGAGTGGGCAGCTATCCAGGCAGCCCGCACGCTCAAGGTAGCCTGGTCCGAGCCCACTTTAAAAATGATGTCCGGCCCGGGCGAAGTTTTTGATTATCTGAAGAACACCAAGAGTTTCAAGGACAACGTCGTAGTCAATCGCGGCAATCCGGACGCCGCATTCTCCGCCGCGCAAAAGAAATACGAGGCCACCTTTTACTGGCCGTTTCAACTGCACGGCATGATGGGCCCGCCATGCGCCGTTGCGGATGTCCGTGGCGATCGCGCTACGATCTGGACCGGAACGCAGGGGCCGTTCCGAACGCGTGATTCCATTGCCAAGATGTTGAACATTCCGTCGAAAAATGTGCACTTACTTTACCGCGAAGGTTCGGGCAGCTACGGGCGCCTCGAAAGCGATGACGTGGCCGAGGACGCCGCGCTGATGTCTCGCGCCGTGGGTAAACCGGTCCGCGTGCAATGGATGCGCGAGGATGAACACGCGTGGGATCCCAAAGGTCCCGCTCAGATGCAAACCGTCCGCGCGGGCGTCGATGCGCAAGGCAATGTAGTCGCTTGGGATTTCATGGACCGGAGTTTCCCGTGGTCCGAATCGGAAAACAATCCCCTGCTGGCCTCTTCTCAGCTAGGCATGAAGCCGACGGGTCCGGGCTTCCTGAACGGCGTCGCCGGCGGCGGCCAGATCTATACGTTTGAGAACCAGAAAGTTCTCACGGCGGACATTCCCTGGGTACAGCAAGGGCAATGGCCCCTGCGAACGAGCAATCTTCGCGCGCCGGGAGATCTTGCCCGGGTTTTCGCCAGTGAATCCATCATCGATGAAATCGCCTCGGATCAGCACGTTGATCCGGTACAGTTCCGATTGCGCTATCTCACCAGCGACAAGCGCATTTCCGATATTCTTACCGCCACCGCCAAGCAGGCGGGCTGGACCGCCCGGCCCTCGCCCGCACTCGAATCGAACGGGGACAAGGCCATCGGCAAGGGCGTGGCCGTCGCGAACCGGGCGAACACAATGACCGCCGCCGTCGTGGAAATTGAAGTCGACAAGAGGACCGGCGATGTCACCGTCAAGAAAGTCACGCTGGGCCACGATTGCGGATTGATCGTCAATCCCGACGGGCTGAAAAACCAAATCGAGGGAAACGTCCTGCAGGCTGTGAGCCGTGCCCTCCTGGAGGAAGTCAAGTTCGACTCCACCGGGCAGAAGAATCTCGATTGGGACAGTTACCCGGTCATCCGCTTCGAGCAGATTCCAGATGTCGACATCGTGCTCATCGACCGGCCGGAAATGCAACCCCTTGGCGGAGGCGAGCCTTCGATCGTTCCGGTCACCGCCGCCATTGCCAACGCCATTTTTGACGCCACGGGCGCACGCCTGCGCCAGGTTCCGTTTACTCCTGAGCGCGTGCTGAGCGCGATCAAAGTTTGAGAGGGCGCAAAATCGATCGAATCACAGATAGGTCACCAATCGTGACAGTACATTTCGTGCCAACTCCCGCGGTTGTCACGAAACTGTTTTGATATAGTAATCTTCTGGTGTATGCTTCTCCTGCCCAGGCCCTGCGCGTTAGCCCCTTATTATTGATCTGCGCATATCTCAATCCCGGAGGTTCCATCCACCATGATTATCGGCGATCGATTGCGGGTTCTGCGGGAGCAGAAGAGATTTTCCCAGGGCGAAATCGAAAAGCGGACGGGCTTGCTGCGCTGCTATATCTCGCGCGTCGAAAACGGGCATACGGTTCCGGCCGTTGAAACGCTGGAGAAATTCGCTCGCGCCCTTGAGGTTCCTCTGTACCAGCTTTTCTACGATGGAGAAGAGCCGCCCAAAATGCCCATGCTGCCGAAGCGCCGGCCGACCGGCGCACTGGCCTGGGGCGACACCGGCAAGGATGCCAGGACTCTGGCAAAGCTCCGCCAGCTTCTCAGCCGGGCGGACGAAGACGACCGGCGCTTGCTTCTATTCATGGCCAAGAAAATGGTGAAGGCGAAGACGTCCTGATCTGGCCTGCGCCGGCACTCCGGGACGATTCTTGATTGCAGTTCGTTCTGCGCAGGGTCACGGCTTTCGAGGCCCGGAGAATGTCCGGAAGTAAGCGGTGAGAGCAGCCAGGGTCGCGTCGTCGTATTGCGGATTGCCGGGCATCTGTGCGTCCGGGTTTTTCAAGCGGGGAGCGCGAACGTATGCAGCAAAATCGCTATGCGACCTGGCCGCCAGCGCCCCCAGCAACCTCCACGAACGGGCCGATTTTTGCCCGCCTTCACGTCCCGCGTTGTGGCAGCGGAAACAATTCTGCTGCGCGATGCGAAAGCCATCCTGCACTTCAGAGTCTCGCGCGTGCGGCCCTGGCGGAGCAATCGCGCTAAGAACCGTCTTCTCGTTGCGAAATTCGATGCGCACAACTCCCCACGGAATTTGCGCTTCATCCACGTGCGAGAGGACTTTGAAACTGGGCGTGAATCTTGGATTTGAAATCAAGTAAGGCCCCATGTCAGAGGTGTGATCGTCGGCGGCTTTTGGCCAGCCGGCGGGCGGCTGGCCGTTCACTTCGAGCACCAGCACGGGATGGTGCGCCGCCAGGTAATCGTGCGGGTAATTCGCGCGGTAGCCGTCATCGCAGATCGCGACGACCATGTCCGATGCGGGAGACGCACCTAGCCGGCCTGCCAGGTCTTCGAGTTTCACACCGCTTATCTTGGTAGGGCCCGTGAAGTTTGTGTCGTCCGTAACCGTGAAGCTCGCCTGCGGCAAAGCCAGTAGCTCATCGCGAGTGATGTAGCGCGTCGAATCCAGCGGCAGGCCTGCAATCGCCCCGCTCACTTCGAGGTCCGAGGGAAGCTGTCTTTTTTCATGCAATACGAGAGAAGATTGCGCGCTTGCTGCCACTGGGAATAACGCCGCTATGGCAAGAAGGCAGTTCCAAGAGGGTCGCATGGCACATCGTAGCGCACAGCAGCCGGGAGACAAGAGGAAATCTGGCGCGGATCGGGCGGCGGCTGGCGGATCGTTTCCGCGCACGTTTCGGTTCTTCAGCAGGACGGGCTTTAGCCTGTTTGGTTTTCCGCTATGTAAAAGCAGAACCTGGACAGGCTGAAGCCTATCCTACAAAAACTCACGACGAGCTCACGGTGACCGACAACATTTCCACGAGCGCGGCGTGGAGAGCTTCCTGCAATTCTTTCGCCGAAGAAAAACGTTTTCCCCTGGCATGCCGCGCTGGGAATTGAAACGTCAGCGAAGGCTCGGCGAACGGATACGGATCCAAGATGAATTGGCGTGTGCCGATCGCCCGAACCTGAACCGGAATGCTCTTGCCGCCGCGGACCGGCAGCGCGTGCAGCAAGTTCGCAGGTTTTTGGAAATCCACGCAGGTCAGCAGAGATAGATAGTCGCTGGCTTGCAGCAAACGGAAGTGATCCAAAATTGCATTTTCAGTTTTATATTCCGGCTTGATGGCGGGGTTCGACGCGATTTGCTTGCGCAAAGAATCCTGCAGCGCCTTCTGCCCCTCCAGAAACTGATCGAACAGCGGCAACTGCGAGGGCGCGATGGTGGAGCGGTCAGCGCGATCGTTCAACAGGTTGTAGGTGTGCATGGAAATGAGGATTGCGGCATACGGATCCTCCGTCGCGACCAGGCGGACGGCGCGTTCGCGCACCGCCAGGAAATCCACGAGGTCAATCTCCTCGAACCCTGAATATTTGCCGACCAGTTCCGTCGAGAAGGCGCCGGGTTTGCCTTGCCGCGTAATTTGCGGAACAGCGTCGCGCGCGGCCCAGCCGTCGTCATGGCGCGCGATGGCCCGCAAAACGTGTTCGCGCGGCTCCGGCGGCAAAAAAAGATCGTTGCCCCAGCGCGCGGCAAAAGCGCCAGCCAGGTGCGCGTGGTCGGGATGCGTTACGAGCCACCATCCGGTTTCCGTTTCGAGTCGCAGCATCTTCGTTCACCTCCAGGAAATCTCACATTTGAAATGTCAAATTTGAGATTAAAAACATTCGATTTTCCCGACGCTTTCTTTCGCCTGCCGGACCGAAGTTCCCACAGATCATTGTGCGTCATTGCACCGTTTTTGGAGCGCGCGCCGATTCGTGCCACTGAAGCAGAAAATACCATCCCAGAATCATTACCGGGAACAGAAAACAGAATCCAATCGCGGTTGGAGCGAGCACCATGTGAGAAGCCAAGTAAGACAAGCTATCCCATCACAAAGGCCTTCCTTCCACTTCCCAGGCATTCTTAGCCTCTTTAACCTTCCGTTTAATTGTTTACAATTCTTTGACAATTTTCAGATCGCCTTGTGACACGACAGAAACATCTCCTGCTTAGGCTCAAGCCCTCGAACTAGCAGCAAAAGTTCGATAGTCGGGACGAAGTCCCCCCAAGAAACCATTCGCCGGAGTCTTCATGACCGGCGATCCTACAAGAAGGGAGCCACCATGAATCGCGAAATCGCCCAGATAAAACGAATCAAGGACGCGCCATTTTTCACCGGAGTTATAAAGTACCTCGCCCTAAAAATGATTGCCGCTGCAGTCGTTTCCTGCTTTCTTTGCTCGGCAGTGCTAATGGCGGATGACGACAAGGATGCGTTCCTTCCGGCGCAAGTTCGGGCCGTCTCCACAGTCCCGGGCAATGGGGATGTCAACCCCTATGGAGTAGCGTTCGTACCACCTGGATTTCCGACGGGTGGATCAATTAGCCCCGGCGACATCCTGGTTTCGAACTTCAACAGCAGTGCGAATCTTCAGGGAACCGGCACGACCATCGTCGATGTCCCCCCCAACGCACCGGTCTTCCAGTTCTTCGGCGGTACTGCGCCGCTGGGGCTCTCCACAGCCTTGAACATTTTGAAAAAGGGATTCATCCTGGTGGGCAATTTCCCCTCCACCGATGGGACTCTCGCAACAGCTATGTCAGGTTCCATTCTGGTGATCGACAAAAACGGAAATCTCGCGTCCACTTACACGGATAATTCGGTTCAGGGCCCGTGGGATTCCGCGCTGTTTGATGAGGGTGGCAAGGCGCTCTATTTCGTCGCCAACGGCTTGAATGGAACTATTGTGCGTTACAATTTGAGTGTTAGTCCGTCCGGCGTCACTTTCAATGAGCCGACGGTAATCGCCTCCGGCTATCAGCATGCCGCCGACTCAGTCACGTTCGTCGATGCACCCACGGGCCTCGTCTACGATCCATTCAGAGACGTTCTCTACGTGGCTTCATCTCTGGACAATGCCGTCTATGCCGTGCGCGACGCGGGTGATCGGAAACATGACGGTGGACTCGGCACGCTCATTTACCAGGACCCGAAACATTTGCACGGGGCGCTGGGAATGGCGATGGCTCCGAACGGCCACTTGCTGGTCACCAACAACGATTCGCCAACCATTAACCCAGACCCCAATCAACCCAGTGAACTCGTCGAATTCACCGTTGAGGGCCGCTTTGTCAAAGAAATATCTCTCGATCCGGGTCCCGGCGGGTCGTTTGGACTAGCCGTGCAATCGATGGGGAAAACTGCCAAGCTCGCTGCGGTCGATGACAGCGTGAATCTGTTCTTGATTTGGACGCTGAAGGCCGGCGAATAAGAAGAGGGAGCAACGCAACTTGGTGGTCAACGCGCCTCCGCCCGCGCCAGCCTGGATCCGGGCTGGCGCGGGGCAGGCGACGTATCCCGGGAACGCCAATCTCCCGATTGGCGTTTTTCTCACGTCATTCAGGAGGATGGCGTTCCCGGAAAAAAACAGCGCTTACTTCCCGTATACCAGCACGCGGAAATTTCCCGGCTTGGCTGTCGCCAGCGGATGAGGCTGCTTTTCCGTGGGCGCCGCCGGAGGATTGAAATCCGACGTGGTCAGAAAAATATTGTGGGTCTTTGGATCGACCTGCAACGTTTTGGCGCCATATTCAGTTTTTACGGCTTCGACTTCGCTGAGCTTGTTGGGGGAGTCTTCGTGGTAGATGTGCAGCATTCCTTCGCGCGTCGCCACGAACAGCATGCCCGTCGCAGGTTCAAACGCATTGGCATCCACTCCCGCCGTGATCGGATATGACTGGATCACTTTTCCCGTGTCGGCGTCCATCATGATCACAAACTGCGGGCCGCGCCCTCCGGAAAACAGCCGCCGGTTCTTCCGGTCGACGGCCATGGAAGTCGGATTCCCTTCCGGCGCCGTCGGCCAGCGCGCCTTGATGGTATTCGTTCGCGCGTCGATGGCGACGATATCGTTCTTCTCCGGATTGTTGTCGTAGACCATCCCCTTGCCGTCGACGGCCGGGAATTCCACTTTGCCAATGAGATCAATGTTCGTGATCACGGATTCTTTCACCGCGTCAATTACTGTGGAGTTGTGGCTGTCTCCGTTGAACGTAAAAATGTGCTTGGTCACTGGCTCGTAGATGATGGCGTCGGTGTCGAGTTGCCCGGTCTTTACGTGTCCCGTGACCTTCAAGGTCTTCAAATCGAAGACCACTACTTCCTGCACCGTAGCAGTCTCCTTGGAATCGCCGTCCGTGATGAATCCCTTGCCCAGGTCCCTGGCCACGGCAACCCCGTGGCTGCGCGACAACCCTTCGATTTTTCCTTCCACCGAATAATCGTCGGCATTCAGAACCACAACTTCCGTGCCGTGCGATATGTAAACGCGCCGCGCGTCCGCATCCACCGTGATGTAATCGTAGTATTCGCCGCCGCCCGGCGCCGGAGGCAAGGAAACCGTCTTGATCAAATGGTAGCCCGCATCCGCCGGCTTCGACCGCGCGTAGGACCTCGACATGAAACAAGCGCCAGACAAAACAAGCAGCAGACCTACCGCAAAACGCCCAAGCCTGGAAAACTTCATGGAAACGCTCCTTTGAATTTAGTGTCTAGCTCCCGGTAGGACAAGCTCTTGTGGCGAGCCTACCGCACCAGGCGAACCATCAGCCTGTCAACTTTGTTGTACATGCATCCGAAATCCCAGTCAGGCCAAAACCTAATCCACCTGTCGGTTCCCTGCACAGCTACGCGGTCTCTCACAAGTTACCGAGCATCAGGAGATCCGATATTTCTGCGCCTATGAGAAATGCGATTTGGCCTTCCAAACCCCGAAAATTGTAGCACCATCTCCACTTCCGATGTCTCATCAACGGAACCAGCCGATTATAGATGTTTCAGGTAGGGAGAAGGACTGGTGGTTGGCAAGATTTGCGGGCGGCGTCATAGCATAATGGTGGGGGCTGGGGAGAGTCGAACTCCTGACCTACTGTTTATGCGTGGTAGTATTCGGCTTGCGGAGGTACCATGAGAAATGTAGCCTTCGTAGTTATCCTCTTGAGCGCCTCAGTGGCATTGGCCAACGATCGTCAATGGAGAGATGCCAAGGTCACACAAATTTCTTCAAGCTCCGAAGACAACGGCGTTGTAGTGGGGACGGTTGGAACAACCGTGGTCGGTGGACAAATCCGAAGCGAATCGACTTTCTATTGGATTGAAACGGCGGATTTAACCTACGTACTGGCGCAAACATTCAACCCTGCACGAAATTGGCGGCGGCCCAAACCGCTCAACGTAACGCTAAACGGAAAAACCAAAATCGCGATAGATGGCACCGATGCACATATCCTCGACGATGCCGGAAAAGACATTAAGTTGCCAATCGTCAGGAAGATTGCGCGCGCGCCGGTCCCAGATCCAGGCAAGTAGTGTGGGGCGCGCAGTGGTAGAATAGGGAATAGAGGTTGGATGACATGAGCTTTCGCGTAATGACCCTCAATAGAATACCGGGCACTGACCCGCAGGAATTCCACTTGTTCTTGAAGGATACAGAGAATACCCATAAAGGTTACTTGGGTAGGTCCGAATGTGGAACGGAAGAAGTAGTGCGGCGAGCATTGGCGCTTGGCGGAATGGAACAACAGGAAATTGACCTCGTCTTTCAGCACCCCAAATAGTTTGGAAGGCTGGCAAGAATCCGGGGGCACTGGGTCTATCGAGTCAGTGCACGCAGCGCATCGATTCGTGGCCTGTACTTGAGGTAGCCTGCCTGAGTTAGCTTGTAACTTTTGGTGCCCTGAAAATCCACTAGCGAACCTTCAGCAACCAGAATTGCAAGACATTCCCGGAGAGGTTCAAATTCCTCTACGGATGAAAGTTGAATAAATCTGAAGTTCCTGTTACCGGATTCAAATAGGTCAGCCAGTCCCGGAAGAATTTCATCCAAGATTTCGTTGCCATTGGCATTTCCTTTCGGTGGTTTGAAATGGTGGGGCTGGGGAGAGTCGAACTCCCGACCTACGGTTTAGGAAACCGCCGCTCTATCCATCTGAGCTACAGCCCCGTCATGCGTATCGGTTTAGTTTACATCGATTTCAAAGAATGCCGCCGAACATTCCGAATCGCGCGAATCAACGCAGCTGCGGCCCATTTGTCGCACTTCTTTGCTGTCCATGCCCACCTTTCGCTGGAACACGGCTCATGCCCCCAAACGATAGGAATAGACTCCATCCATACTGGTGATTCCAGCTAGCAGGCGCCAATCCCTAAAATGCCGAGTTGTGATATGCTTCTTTTCACTTCGACGGTCAGGAGGCATTTGCCATGAAAAAGTCGTTACTGGGTCTTGCGTTGTCTCTGTTGATTAGCTTGCCCATTTTGGCTGCACTGAAAGTCGGCGATATGGCGCCGGATTTCTCGGCTCGCGGCTCTCTCGGAGGAAAGGAATTTAATTTCTCTCTCGCAGAGGCGCTGAAGAAAGGGCCTGTGGTCGTCTACTTCTTCCCTTCTGCTTACACCAAGGGCTGTGATCTCGAAGCGCATACTTTTTCGCAGGAAATAGACAAATTCACCGCTGCCGGGGCCAGCGTTATCGGAGTATCGGCGGACAGCATTGCGCGCCTTAATCGGTTTGCGGCGGATCCTGATTTTTGCGCCGGAAAGTTTCCGGTGGCCTCTGATACCGACAAGAAGGTTGCCGCCTCCTACAATCTGGCGACGAATCCTGTAAAGGCCGGCATGATGGACGTGAAGGGCGACGCGATCGATCATGACTTCATCGAACGCGAAACCTTTGTCATCGGCAAAGACCACAAGATCATCGCGGCGTTTTCGTCCAAGGACGACGGAATTTCACCTGACCAGCACGTGGCGAAGTCCCTGGCGATCGTGCAGCAGCTCACGGGCAAGTAGTCTCGGCAAACGTCTCGAATTGCAAATTCGCTGGCTCGATGAGCGAAACGCGAATCATTTTGAAGTCGAGGCCGCGGTAATCGCGCGCGGCCTCGACGATCTCACGGCGCACGGTCCCACTTACATACGGATGTTGTTGTCTGCCTGCGTATTGAAGACCATTCCCTCCCTCGTTCTAAGCCCTTCCGCGGGCAAATCCCACTGAAACATGGTAAAACTGTAAGGCTAAACATCCGATATAACTCGGTGAGGACGACTGTCCCATGAGCCGATCCTGCATCCTATCTTTCTACGATTGAGGGCAAATCAGATTATGGCTATCGCAACAATTAATCCGGCGACGGGAGAGACCATCAAGAAATTCGACGCGCTCACGGATGCGCAGGTCGATCAGAAGATCCAGCGGGCCACCGAAGCGTTTCCAAAATTTCGCAAATTGTCCTTCGCCGAACGCGGCAAAATGATGGTCCGCGCCGCGGAAATCCTCGAAAGTGAAAAGGATTCACTTGCCCATCTCATGACCCTCGAAATGGGCAAAACCCTTCGTTCCGCCGTGGACGAAGCTGTCAAATGCGCCTGGGTTTGCCGCTACTACGCTGAAAACGCGGAACGCTTTCTGGCCGACGAAATTGTCGAAACGCCCGCGAGCCGCAGTTTCATTCGTTACCAGCCCATGGGCGTGGTCCTGGTGATCATGCCGTGGAATTATCCGTTTTGGCAGGCTTTCCGTTTCATTGCTCCGGGGCTGATGGCAGGGAACGTGGGCTTGCTGAAACACGCATCGAATGTTCCCCAGTGCGCGATGAGGATAGAAGAGCTCTTGCTCAAGGCGGGCGTTCCTGAGGGAGTCTTCCAGACCCTTCTGGTCGGCTCAGCGGGCGTGGACCGAATCCTCGACGATCCTCGCATTGCTGCGGCGACATTGACGGGAAGCGAAGGCGCCGGAGTGAAGGTGGGGACCGGTGCGGCGCAAAGAATCAAGAAAGTCGTGCTCGAGCTGGGCGGCAGCGATCCATTTATCGTCATGCCGAGTGCAAATCTGGAGGACGCGGTCGCGGTGGGCGTGAAGGCTCGCGTGGCTAATAATGGGCAGTCTTGCATCGCGGCCAAGCGCTTCATCGTTCACGAACAAATCGCCGATAAGTTTCAGAGCGCGTTTGTCGCCCAGATGGAAAAACTCACGGTGGGCGATCCGTTCGATGCAAAAACGGATGTCGGTCCGCTGGCAAATGCCGAAGCCGTGACCTCGCTCGACGCCGATGTCCGCAGCACCATCAAAGCCGGCGCGAAAGTTCTGACCGGCGGCAAGCCGGCCGACCGCCCGGGAAGTTTCTATCTCCCTACGGTGTTGACCGATATTCCGAAAGATTCTCCTGCGTATAAGGAAGAGTTGTTTGGCCCGGTGGCTTCTATTTTCCGCGTGAAGAACATCGAGGAAGCCATTCGCGTCGCCAACGACAGCCGCTTCGGCCTTGGGGCGAGTGCCTGGACCAACGACAAGGGCGAGCAGGACCGCTTCATCAATGAACTCGAAGCCGGCATGGTTTTTGTCAATCAAATGGTGTTCTCCGATCCCCGGGTCCCGTTTGGCGGTGTAAAGCGTTCCGGGGTGGGCCGCGAGTTGAGCACCTACGGGATTCGCGAATTCACCAACGTAAAGACGGTTTGGGTAAAGTAAAGAGAGAGGCGCATGGGAATTCCAAGAGTTCCCTGTTGCGATGCATAAAAACCAATGGTATAGTGGTATGACCAAACGCCCTTCTTTTAAGTAACCTGTTTTGTTTAGGGTGCTGCGAGAGGCCCGGGCGGCGTTTGAGAACCAGTTGGGGGCGATTCTTGTATAAGGCTATCCAGACGTCACGTCTTTACGAGCAAATCGTTCAACAAATCGAAGGGTCAATCCTCAATGGAGAATTGAGTGAAGGCAGCCAGCTTCCCGCGGAGCGCGACCTCGCCAAGCAGTTCGGCGTCAGCCGAACGGCCGTACGCGAAGCCATCAAAGCACTTCAAGAAAAGGGGTTGGTTGATGCATTTCCGGGCCGGGGAACGTTTGTCACGGACGGCACCTCCAATCCAATGCGCCGGTCTCTGGACAGGATTCTCAAGAGCGGCGAAGCGGACGGGTGGGGGTATTTGGTAGAAGTGCGGGAGATTCTCGAGCCGGGCATCGCGGCGTTGGCTGCGATTCGGGCCGAAGATCAGGATCTCACGGCGATGAGAGATGCTTTGGCGGTCATGGATCAGGCCGGAAGCGATTCCGATGCATTCATCGAGGCGGATCTTGATTTTCATTTGGCACTGGCGGAAGCGGCGGGAAATCCGATCGTTCTCTCCCTGATCGATTCCATCGTCGGGTTGCTGCGCGAGCAGCGCTTGCGGATTTTTAGCATCGGCGGCGGTCCGGAGCGCGGGCAGTGTCATCATAAGCAAATTCTGGATGCCATCGAGCGGCACGATCCGAACGAGGCGCGTGCGGCGATGCAGGCTCACCTTTCTCAAGTGCGCGAGGATTCGCGCAATACTCCGGTCAATCAAAAGACGGGCGCCTAAGGGCGAATTTGAATTAGGAGATTTCAGCGAATGGCGAATCTTGGTTTCGTAGGACTCGGAGTGATGGGCGGCAACATGGTCGCCCGGTTGCTCGACAAAGGGCATACGGTCACCGGTTACAACCGCACGCGCTCGAAGGCGCAGTGGTTGATCGACCGGGGCATGAAGTGGGCGGACACGCCGCGTGCCGTAAGCGCCGCGGCGGATTTTACGTTTTCGATGGTCACCAATGCAGCCGCGATCAATTCCATCGCCGAGGGGCCAGATGGAATTTTAGCGGGACTTGGCACCGGCAAAGTCCTAATTGACATGAGCACAGTGAGCCCAGCGGTCAGCCGCGCGCTCGCGGCCAGAGTTCGCGAAAAGGGCGCCGACATGATCGACTCGCCCGTCTCCGGCAGCGTGATCACGTTGCAAGAGGGAAAGTTGTCGGTGATGGTTGGCGGCCGCCGCGAAACATTTGAGCGGGCCAAGCCTGTGCTCCAGGATGTCGGTCCCAAAGTTACTTATGTTGGCGACAACGGCCAGGCCCTGGTGCTGAAGATTGCGACAAACTTGAGCCTTGCCGTGCAGATGCTGGCCTTCAGCGAAGGCGTGTTACTTGCCGAAAAGAGCGGGATTGCTCGTGCAACCGCGGTGGACGTCCTGACGCACAGCGCCATTGCCTCGCCCATGGTTCAATACCGCGGCCCATTTGTGTTAAAAATGCCGGAAGAAGCATGGTTCGACGTAAACATGATGCAGAAGGATATGCTGTTGGCATTGGAGATGGGACGGCATCTTGACGTTCCATTGCCAACAACGGCCGTGACGAACGAGTTTCTGACGGCGGCGCGAGGCATGGGCCTCGTGAAACAGGATTTCGCTGTGATGTTCGAGGTGTTAGCTCGAATGTCGGGGATAGCCAAATGAAAACGGAAAGCAAAGAAATGGTCGCGGTAGCCGGAAGGGACAGTGAAAAGTGGCTGCGGATGTATCGCGGCATGCAAATGATTCGGCTGTTCGAGGAGCAGGTGAACGAGTTGTACACGCGCGCGGTGATGCCCGGCCTCGCGCATCTGTACATCGGAGAGGAGGCCGTCGCGGTTGGAATTTGCGAGGCGCTGCATCGCGACGACTACATCACCAGCACGCATCGCGGGCACGGGCATTGCCTGGCCAAGGGCGCGTCTCCCGACCGGATGTTTGCCGAGCTCCTCGGAAAAGAAGCGGGATATTGCCGGGGCAAGGGCGGATCGATGCACATCGCCGATCCGGCCAGCGGAAATCTGGGCGCGAACGCGATCGTGGGGGGAAGCGCGGGGATCGCAACTGGCGCGGCGTTTTCGGCCAAGCATCGCGGCACAAAGCAAGTGGCCGTGTGCTTTTTCGGAGAAGGGGCGCTTGGCCAGGGACTGCTGTACGAAGTGATGAACCTCGCACGCCTCTGGAATCTGCCGGTGATTTACGTCTGCGAAAATAATATGTACAACGAATACACACATTTTTCCGAGACGACGGCGGGTGAGATCCTGGCGCGACCGGCGGCCTTTGGAATTCCTGCAGAAAGCGTGGACGGGCAGGACATCCGCGCGGTGCACGCCGTGGCGAGCCGCATGGTCGAACAGGCGCGCGCGGGGAAGGGCCCTTCCTTCCTTTTGTGCAACACTTACCGCTACCACGGCCACCACGTTGGCGACGTGAGCCGCGAATACTACCGCGCCAAGCAGGAAGAAACGGAGTGGAGGGCCGAGCGCGATCCCATCAAGGTGCTGAGCAAGTGGCTGCTGAGCGAGAAACTCGCGGCGCAAGTGCAGCTCGACGAAATCCAAACGCAGGCCAAGTCCGAAATTGACGCGGCCGTTGCATTCGCGTTGCAGGCCCCGTATCCGAGTACGGATCAGGTGGGGGAGGATGTGTATGCCTGAAGTTGCCGTACGCGAATTGACGATGGCCGAGGCTGTGCGTGAGGCGTTGTCCGAGGAAATGCGCCGCGACCCGAACGTCTTCATCATGGGGGAAGACGTTGCCGAGGCGGGGACTCCGTTCAAAGTCCTGTCCGGAATGGTGGAAGAATTCGGAAAGTCGCGCGTCATCGACACACCGATTTCGGAACCCGGGTTTACCGGCATCGGCGTGGGCGCGGCGATGACGGGGCTGCGTCCGGTCGTGGACATCATGTTCGGCGATTTCCTGACGCTGGTGATGGATCAGCTGGTGAACCAGGCCGCGAAAGTTCACTATATGTCGGGAGGCGCCTGGAAGGTGCCGATGGTGTTGCGCACGACGCTCGGAGCGTCACGCCGTTCGGCCGCGCAGCACTCGCAGTCACTGCAAGCGTGGCTCAGCCACGTACCCGGCCTGAAAGTCGTTTTGCCGTCGACGCCCTACGATGCCAAGGGATTGCTGAAGACGGCCATTCGCGACGATAATCCCGTAATCTTTTTTGAAGACAAAATGATGTTCCGCCTCAAGGGACCCGTGCCGGTGGAAGATTATACGATTCCCCTCGGAGTGGCCGACATCAAGCGCGAAGGCGAAGACATCACCATCGTGGCAACCAGCAGCATGGTGCAAGTGGCGCTGGGCGCCGCGAAGCTGCTCGAGGAAATCGGTGTCAGCGCGGAAGTCGTGGATCCGCGGACGACGTGGCCGCTCGACGAAAAGACTCTGATCGAATCGGCAAAGAAGACTTCGCGCGCGATCGTGCTGGACGAAGGCTACGAGAAATACGGGGTGACGGCGGAGCTTGCTTCCGTGATCGCGACGGGCGCGTTCTACGATCTGGACGCGCCGGTGAAGCGCATCGGCGCGATGCACGTTCCGATACCGTTTTCTCCGCCGCTCGAGGACGCTACGATCCCGACCGAAAAATCGGTCTTCGACGCGGCGCGGGCGATGTGCAAACGGTAGAAATTGAATTGGCTCACGGGCATAAGATTTCTCGATTTGCAGGGCGATTGTTTGTAGGGCACGGCTTCAGCCGTGCCGCAACATGCCTGGATCGACGCGGCTTTAGGCGCTGGCTCTTTTGAAGTCAATAGATCGTGCGGGTTTTTCAGCAAATCAGCATTTTGCGTTGAATGAGCGATGACCACGGGCTGCGGAAGGCCTGTGTGGGAACTCAATTACGGACGGCCAGCGGCTAAAGCCGGGCTAGTTCTCTGCGCTGGATGGCACGGCTGAAGCCGTGCCCTACAAAGATTTGATGGCTAAAGCCACAGGCAGAAGCCTGTGCTACCTACAGCAGGGGGTGCACCATGGCGTTACCGACGTACGGAACGATGGCGGTGGACTGGGAAGGGCGAGTGGATTTTGACCGCTTGCGGCGCGAGCGTCTGGCTCGTGCAAAAGCGCTCCTCAAGAAGTCTTCGATGGGCGCCCTGCTGTGCTTTGACATGAACAATGTGCGCTACATTACGGCGACGCACATCGGCACGTGGGCGCAGGACAAGAACAGCCGCTTCACCCTGCTGCCGCAGAACGACGAACCGCTCATGTGGGATTTCGGTTCGGCAGCCAAGCATCACCGGTTGCATTGCTCATGGCTCGGCGAGCGCTCCCAGGCGGGGATTCCACTATTGCGCGGGGCGATGTCTCCCGAAATGGGGCGCGCCGAAGACGTCGCCAAAAAAATCCGCCGAGAATTGGAGAAGCGCGGCCTGCACAAGGAACCACTCGGTGTCGACATCATCGAGCCGCCGATTCTGTTCGCTCTGCAGCGCGAAGGAATCACCGTCGTGGACGGACAGCAGGTCATGTCCGACGCGCGCGTAATCAAGACGCAGGATGAAATCACGCTGCTGAACATGTCGGCCATGATGGTGGACGCTGCATACCACGATCTGTATTGCGCGATGAAGCCCGGCCTGCGCGAGAACGAAGCGGTCGGCCTGGTCAGCAAAGTTCTGTACGATCTCGGCTCGGAATACGTCGAAGCGGTGAATGCGATTTCGGGCGAGCGCTGCAACCCGCACCCGCACGTGTTCTCGGATCGCGTTTTGCGTCCGGGCGATCCCGTCTACTACGACATTTTGCATTCCTACATGGGTTACCGCACCTGCTATTACCGCTGCTTCTCGATTGGCTACGCCTCGCGCGTGATGGTGGACGCATATAAGCGTTGCCGCGACTATCTCGACGCGGCGATTTCACTCATTCGCCCCGGACGCACGACGGCGGAAATTGCGGCGGTGTGGCCGAAGGCGCAGGAATTCGGCTTCCCGGACGAAGAGGCGGCCTTCGCGCTGCAATTCGGCCACGGAATTGGCCTGGCGATTTGGGAGAAACCCGTAATCAGCCGGCTGGTGTCGCTCGAGCATTCACATGAGATCAAGCCGGGGATGGTGTTCGCCCTGGAGACGTTCTGGCCTGCAACCGACGGCTGGAGCGCCGCACGTATCGAGGAAGAAATCGTCGTCACCGAAACCGGGCACGAAGTGATCACGCGATTTCCTGCGGAAAAACTCCTCGTGGCCGGCGCGCCCTACGTGACCGTCGACGGCCCGCTCGAGACCACGCGCGAGCACGATGGGCCTCCCAGCCGGGAAGTATTGGAAATGGTCGAAGCCAGCGCCAGGACAGAAGGGATGAAAGTGTCCAAGTAGCGGCGTCTCGCGCCGTCAAAAAAACCATTATGGCCCACAGCATCGTTATGCCCGCGCTCGAAATGGCCCAGGAAACCGGCAAGTTATTGTCCTGGAGAAAAAAAGAAGGCGAGGCCATCGCCAAAGGCGAACCCTTGCTGGATGTTGAAACCGACAAGGCTGTCGTGGAAATTGAATCGCCAGCCGAGGGAATACTCGCGGGCATCAAGGCTCATGCAGGTGACGTTATTCCCGTGGGCCAGACCATTGCCTGGATCGTGAATCCCGGCGAAAAGCCTCCGGTAGAAGAAACAACTTCTGCCTCGGGCCGGCGCATGGACACCAAAACGGTTCCCGCCCCCGCAGCCGCTCCAAGTATTTCCGCGACACCTTCTTCTGCGCCTGCAACCAACGCGAGGGTTTCTCCGAAAGCGCGACGACTAGCTCGCGAGCACGGTGTTGACCTTTCCCGCGTGCGCGGCTCCGGCAGCGAAGGTGAAATCCAGGCCGAAGATGTTCTGGCTTTCGTCGCTTCGGGTGGTGCGGCGGCAGGCGCGGCGGCGACAAAATCCGAAACCCCGCAAGGTGGAATTGGTGCTACTCAACCCTTGAGCCAGGTGGCCCGGCTGATGGCGGAGCGCACCACCCAAAGCTGGACGACCGCACCGCATTTCTTCGTGACTCGGGAAATCGACGCCAGCGCATTGCTCGCCGCGCGCGACAAATTTGGCCCGGCCATCGAGAAAGAGCACGGCGTAAAGCTGAGTCACACTGACTTGCTCGTCGCCGCGGTGGCGCACGCGCTGGAGAAGCATCCTCTCGTGAATGCAAGCTGGACCGGCGAAGGCGTCCGCCTGCATCCGGAAATCAATGTCGGCATCGCCATGGCGGTTGAAGGAGGTGTGGTGGCGGCGGCGATCCCTGGCGCAAATGCGAAAAAACTCGGCGAAATCGCCGTGTTGCGCCGCGAGCTCACTGACCGGGCCCGCGCCGGAAAATTGCGGCCCGCCGACATCACCGGCGCGACTTTCACCATCAGCAATCTAGGCATGTACAACGTGGACGCATTCACGGCGATCATCGTCGCGCCGCAGGCCGCGATCCTCGCTGTAGGATGCATCTCCGACCGCGTAGTGCCAGTCGACGGGAAACCCGGAATCCGTCCCATGATGAATCTCACGCTTTCCTGCGACCACCGCGTCTTCGATGGCGCCCGCGCGGCGCTGTTCCTCAACGACCTGGCTGCTGCCATTGTTGAACCGGAAAAGCTCCTCTAGTGATAGACTCCCAGAACCCGGGCAGACCTAATAGCTGCAACACATTGGTTTGAGGCGCACTACGGCCTCATAGAGGCGCTCGACTCAAGGAGAATCAAAGATGGCCGAAACGCCCGCACCAAATCAATCCACAATCGCCGCGGAAGGCAAAGCAGCTCCAAAAAAGAAACCGTTCTACATGACGCTTTGGGGCCAGGTGCTGATTGGCGTGGCTCTGGCCGTTGTGTACGGCTACCTCCGGCCGGAATCCGCGGCCAAGATGAAGCCTCTCGGCGATGGCTTTATCAAGCTCATCACCATGGTGATCACCGTCATCATTTTCTGCACGGTGGTCTCGGGGATCGCCGGCATGGAGAATTTGAAGAAGGTCGGGCGGATCGGGGAAAGGCGCTCTTGTATTTTGAAGTTGTGTCCACTCTGGCGCTGTTTGCGGGGATGCTGGTGGGGAATTTATCGCATCCGGGTGCCGGGTTCAACGTGAACGTGGCAACGCTGGACGCCAAAGCGGTGGCCAGCTACGCCGGAGCCGCGAAACAGCAGAGCGTGACCGACTTCCTGATGAACATTATTCCGACCACCATGGTGGACGCTTTCGCAAAGGGAAACATCCTGCAAGTGCTGCTGGTCGCCATCCTGTTCGGCTTCGCGCTGTCGCTGATCGGCGAAAAGGGCAAACCGGTCGTCGAGTTTTTCGATTCCCTGACTCAGGCGGTCTTCAGCATCGTCAACATGCTGATGTGGCTCGCGCCCATCGGCGCTTTTGGGGCAATGGCCTATACTGTGGGTCGCTACGGAATTGCGTCGCTCGGCCCCCTGGCAAAATTGATCGCCATCTTTTATGTGACATGCATTGTCTTCGTGCTCGCGATCATGGGCGTAATCGCCTGGTTTTCTGGGTTTAACATCATTCAATTCCTGAAGTTTATCAAAGAGGAAATAATCATCGTACTGGCCACTAGCTCCTCGGACCCGGCTTTGCCCACTCTGATGGAGAAAATGGAGAAGCTTGGCTGCTCGAAATCGCTGGTGGGCTTGGTGGTGCCGACGGGCTACACGTTCAACACCGACGGCAGCAGCTTGTACATGACAATGGCTGCGCTGTTTGTGGCTCAGGCCACGAACATCCACTTGTCCATCGGCCAGCAGTTAACGATTTTTGCGGTGGCGGTGCTCACCTCCAAGGGCGCCAGCGGCGTGACCGGCGCCGCCTTCATCGCCTTGGTGGCCACGCTCATGGTCATTCCCGACGTTCCCGTGGCGGGCATGGCGCTGCTCCTGGGGATCGACCGCTTTATGAGCATGGCGCGGGCAACGGTCAACATGATCGGCAACGGGGTGGCCACGGTGGTGGTGTCTCGATGGGAGAACGAACTCGACAAGGCCACGCTGCGGAAGAACTTGGCCCAAAGTTACACCCCTGCGCTGTCGGAGTAGACTTACAGCGTGCGATAGCGCCTCACTGGCAATATCGCGGCCGGCAGGATACCGTGGCTGCGAGGCGATTGCGCTACTCTATTTTCGATAGTGCCGCACGGTAATAGGAAAGATCGTAGTATTTTTCCGCAGCCGGAGCCGCGCCGTTTCCTCCGGCTTCGACTTCCGCCCGCAGCTGCAAAGTCTTCTTGAATCCATTCACATCAAACGCCGCGTCCTTCGCGTAGCCGCCGCTTTCCACCATGGCCGCGTACCAATCGCCGGCAGTCTTCTCCGGCAAGTTCGATTCTTTCATGACGAGTTCGACGACCTGCTGCCGGTTGGCAGGTGCCATCAGCCAGCGCTGCCCCTCCACGTAGGCGGCAAGATAGCGCTCCAGCAGATCGGAATTGGCGCGCGCCCAGGTCCGCAATGCAAACGTGCCACGATCGAGATCCCACCCCAGCAGCGCGCGCATCGTGCCAAGGCTGACCATTCCGCCTTGCTTCGCGACAATCGAGTATGGAGGATTCATGACCGCTGCGGCGTAATCCCGGTTTTCGCGCATGGCTTGCAAGCGAAACGGACTCGAGCCGACAGGCTTCAGCTCATAGTCTTTCCCCGGTTGCATTCCATTCATCTGCAGAACTTTCTTGAGCTCCAGCGCATAGGCTGTATTTGTCGCGTCGACCAGCAGAGTGCGCCCCCGCAAATTCGCGATCGACTTGGTTCCCGGCTGCGTGATGATTTCGTTCTCGGAACTTTCCGCGCCCATGACGATGACCACGTCGACTCCAGCGGAATCCACCATGGCGACGTCATTGTCCACAGCCAGGAAAGCGACATCTCCCTTCCCTGCCGCCAGATCATTTCGCAAGGATTCCGAACTCGGCCGCACCAGATATTCCACCTCGATCCCGTACTTAGCGAGAATCCCCCGCGATTCCGCGATCATCACAGGGAGCGGCCGCGCGAGGCAAAGCACGCGAATTTTTTGCGGCGCCGATTGCTGCGCGCGCGAAGAAATGCACACCCCAAAGATTACGATCGCCACCATGAAGCAGGGCGCGAGTGCGACAACCTTTGCGCGGAACCATTTGGACCACGGACGTGCGCTCATGATTTGTGCTTCTCCATAGCCATCCTGTGAGGATTGAGAATTCCTGGTGCCCGGGGCGGGAGTCGAACCCGCACGCCCCGAAGGGCAAGGGATTTTAAGTCCCCCGCGTATGCCATTCCGCCACCCGGGCACAGGTCGTGTAAGCCTATCGCACGGATTCACACGCTGCAAGATTGGCCTACTTAACAGGACTGGCGGCGCCTTTAAAGCGACAGGATCAACCTTCCTCGTGAATGAAGGCGTGATCTACGTCACAGAGATCATGCGATAGGAATATTAGATTTTCACTAAAGGAGAGCTGATATGAAACTCTTGCTTGCCATTGACGGATCCAGATATTCCGAGGCGGCTACCCAAGCCGTCATCGCGCAATATCCCTCGCAAGGAACGGAAGTCAAAGTGCTGAATGTGGTCGATTTGCCCCTTCCCATCCCGACTTCCGATGCGGAGGGATTCCGCAAGGTAAGTTTGAAGCACGGCCAGGAACTGGTGCAGAGCGCGGAACGCGCGTTGAGCAAGGCGGGCTACAAAACGCAGACGGCGGTCGAGGAGGGAGATCCGAACTCCAGGATCATTGACCAAGCCAAAAAATGGAACGCCGACCTGATCGTCATGGGATCGCACGGACGCAAAGGCCTGAACCGGTTCTTGATGGGAAGCGTCGCCCAAACCGTCTCGCGCCACGCCTCTTGTTCGGTTGAGATCGTGCGCGTACCCGGGAACTGAAGAATTCGCCAAAATCGATCGGAAAGGATCTATCTATGAAAATTCTTCTGGCGATTGATGACTCCAAGTTCTCCGAAGCAGCAGTGCAGGCGGTGATCGTGCGGCACAAGGTGCAGGGGCTTGAGGTGCGAGTGCTTCACGCGGCCGAGCCTCCCATACTGTTGACGGCCCCCGAAATGACTGAATATCTTCCCCCGATCGAGTCGCCAGAGGAGGCGAAGGCGCTCGTTGCAAAGGCCGCGGCTACATTGCGTTCCGCCAGCGTCAACGTGACGACAGCCGTTGTGCAAGGAGACCCGAAGTCCGTCATTCTCGACGACGCCAAAACGTGGGGCGCCGATTTGGTTGTCCTTGGCTCGCACGGACGGCGAGGACTGGACAAATTCCTGGTCGGAAGCGTATCCGAGGCGGTCCTGCGCCATGCCCATTGTTCGGTGGAAATTGTGCGCCTGCCGAAGAAATGATTCCGAGCAACGCGAACGCGGCCGAAGATATTGAAGTCTTGCTGCAAGCCCATGATTAGTGCTGGCGCAGTTGCTCGACCATGGCGAGGATGACCTCTGCCCGAGCGAGCACCGGGCGATCCACCATTTTCCCATCGACAGAGATCGCCGCGCCCCTAGCCTCCGAGGACGCTTCCACAACCCGTCTCGCCCAGGCTTCCTCTTCCGCACTAGGAGTAAAACCCTCATTCACGACCGGCACTTGTTTGGGATGAATGCACATCTTTCCGCCAAAGCCCAAGCGCCTGGCGCGCAAGGTATCGGCACGTACGCGCTCCGTTGAATTTATGTCCGTGGTAACGCCATCCACCGGAGGCCGAATTCCGGCGAGACGCGAATCGAGGACGATCTGTGAACGAAAATAAAGTAGTTCTTCTTCCTCAGCGGTCATTGCGAGATCAAGCTGGAAATCGATTGAACCAAACAGCAGGCGCTGCACGGGCTTCTCGCTTGCCAATGCCAGGGCGTTCCGAAAGCCCCGCGCCGTTTCAATTTGCGGCAAGATAGGCGCCTGGGACCCAAAATTCTCTGCAAGCAGGCGAATCTCCTCGACGCGTTCGGCCTTCGGCAACAAGACACCCGCAATGCCCGGCTTCTTTGCCAGGCTCAAGTCGTCGCGAAACCATTCGCTTTCCGAAGTGTTGACGCGCAGCAGCACGGGCCGCGCGGCCGTGAGCCACGCTGCTACTGCCGCACGGGCTTTCGACTTGTCGCCGGGGGCAACTGAATCCTCCAGATCGAGAACTACCGCGTCGGCTCCAGCCGCGCACGCCTTCGCAAAACGATCGGGCCGATTACCCGGAACGAACAAATAGGAACGAGGGTTGAACAAGGGCATTGGAAGACTCCAGATTCAAGAAGCTACTCATTTTCGTTAGGGGGGTCAAATCCGCTATCCAGGCGGATGGCCAGCTCGGCCACCGGCACGAAGATAAGTTTTAGAGAGGTTTTTGTGCCAGTTCAAATGTGGGCGCTATTGGGTGCCCTGCCCGCTGGCGGGTTTGCCGATCACTTTGTTGTATTCCGCAAATTCCGACGGCGAACACATCATCTCTCGGACATCGAAATTGGGCGGCTCTAACTTGAAACGCAGCTTGTCGAGAGCCACCCAGGGCTTCGTATACATCTTTGGATCGTTGATCGTCAGGGTGAGTTCCAACGTGTCGTGATCGACGCGGTGAAATTTTTCCTCCACTCGCAAGTCGGCGCTATGCGGGCGACCCGCCCGGTCGATCCAGGTTCGCTCATCCGTCCCCGAGGTCTCGACGACGAACGTGTAATCATCCACCCATTTTCCCACCGAGTAGCCGAACCACCGCGGCTCGGGATCTTTGGGGAGATCTCGACCGTCCGTCCAGACTACGCGCCAAATCTTGCCAAATTCATACAGGACAAACACTTTGAGAGGCGTCTGAATAATCTGAGTCGTTCTCAATTCATAGAGATCTTCGCGGGGAAATCCCTGGGGATCGCAAGTAACGACTGGATCGTTTGTATCCCCCGGCAGCACACTGCGAACTCCGTTGCTCGGCTTGTGGGCGTTCAGCGTCTCCAAGCCCAAAGGCGTGTAAGGCAACTGATGTTCCGGCTTGCCGTCTTCCGGCATGGCTCGCGGGCCCAGCGGCTGAATTCCATTGTTGCCCGGATCCCAAGTCCCGGAAATGTCATGTCGCGGCGCTGGCGCCGGCTGTTGATTCTCTGCTGTTCCCGCCTGCGGATTCGCCGCAGATTGAGCGCTCACGCGAGGCGCGGCCAAGAGCGGCGGAATCAGGGCAATTGTCAACATCAAGCACAACCTTGACATGAGCTCACTCCTTGATTCGGATCTCAGTTTCGTGCGACTCGGTGGGTAGAATCGTTGGATCAGAATACGACCCGGCCCTTGAGGACCTGGCCATTCGCGAGCACGACCTGCTCGATGCGGCCGACCGGCGCGCCGTTCTTGACCGGTTCGAAAGTCACAGTGACCTCATCCCCCGGCTTGAATGAGTCCTTGGCCCATCCCAGGTTGACCATGTCCGCCGGATTGCTGGCCTCCACCGCCCAATGGACGACATTGCCCTTGTCATCCTTGGCGTCAAACTTCAGGAAGCAATGCGGATTGGCCCAGAACCATTCTGTCACCGTCGCCTTCAGTGTGATCTTTTTCGTCGTGTCGAATGCCGCAGCGCCGTGGTGCGCGAACACTGGAACCGAAACCGTCAAGACGCCGAGAAAGATCATCGCAAGTCTGTTTCTCACGGAATCCCTCCAAACCCCTTTTGGCGCATGTTACCCCTCTGCAGCAATTGAGACAATGAGTTTGACGCCAGTAAAGCGCTGCCGCGAAGAAACCAAACGCCCGGCCGCCCGCCAACCACCGAAAAGCCCACGCTAGCATGAATCTGGTTGAAGCATTGCGAATTGAGGGAATCAATTATAGATTGTTGCTCAACCGGGAAGTCAAAAACGGAAACTCGAATTTGGGGAGCTCCTCATGCGACTCGTGCGATTCCAGCTTTGCGACTTGCCTATAGCGCTGGCCCTTGCATTCTCCCTACTCGCTTTCAGCACGAATGCCGCCGCGGCGAAGGATTTGCCTTCCGACGTTTGCTCGCTGATCTCCTCCCAGCAGTTGCAGAAAACGCTGGGCGAGCCCTTCGGCTTCCCTGCAAAGAACACCGCGCCGCCGGCATACTCGGGGCAAGCTCCCGGCACGAATTGCCGCTACGCCGATCAGAAGAGCGGACGCCATGAAGTCGTTTTTATCATCTACGTCGACCGATCGCCGGCGGAAGCCAAGCAGACCTTCGACAAATTGTCGGCATGGTACCCGGCTACATCGAAGCCCTCAGGCATCGGCGATTCCGCATATATTGACAAGAATCACTCGATACACGTCCTCAAAGGCAGGGTCCGCTATTTCATCAATGTAGGATCAGTCGGTTCGGATGCGGCGGTGGAAAAAGATGCGCGAGACCTGGCCACTTCGGTAGCGGCGCAGATCTAGCCTTCTCGGATTCGCAATAACGCTGAGTGCGTGGCGTTCGTGGCAGCGTGCCTCGGGCGCTGAGGACGGTTTTGAGGTTTTGGGTGCCCCACCCTTCAGGTTTTGAAGGGTGGGGATTTTGACGTGCATCGATTGCCTGGGTTGAGCGCAGTGGATTGAGAAATTCCAAAGCACAAGAGAAATCAGGCCGAAATGCCCCACCCTTGAAAATCATCAAGGATGGGGCACCCCAAGTTCGAAGCAAAAGTTGGGCCACCCGCCCCGGAAAGAAACCTGAGGCTGGCCACTCGTCGAACGCGCACGATTGGGAAACGGGGACAATCGCTTCGTCGTGTTACTATTCAGCTGGATTTCATAAAGGAGCGACTTATGCGCAACCGAGGCAACCGAGGCGATCATCGCAGGCTGGGCCGGAACGACTGGCACAATAGAGCGGCAGAGTTCCACGATCTTGCCGCGCACGCCCACCGTGTCGCTGCGACCCGTCACGGCCAGGAAGATCACCAGACCGGCCACGAGTTTTCAAAACAGGCCATGGAATACGCAGCCAAAGCTTTCAAGTACTCGCAAGAAGCTCATCAGGAATCGGGAAGCGCCTTCCGCGAAGCAGGAAAGACAGCGCGAAGCGAACCCGTCAAGCGAGCCAATGGCGTTGGCAAGCGAAGTAAAAAGAAAGGGTAGGCGTGGCGGTGGGCGGGTGGGCCCTATGTTGCGAAGGGTATTGAAGTTTGGGTGCCCCACCCTTCCGTTTTTGAAGGGTGGGGATTTTGACGGGCATCGATTGCGCCGACTCAGCCCACTGAATTGAGCGAAATCTGAGAGACACCCTCAAATAAAAGCCGAAAGCCCCACCCTTGAAAATCGTCAAGGATGGGGCACCCTAAATTCAAATCGAAAGCTGGGCCAGCCGCTCGAAATTACCTGGGTGAGTCGGCCGATTTCGCGGGCTCGGAAGGTATCTCGGCTTTGGGCTTGGCCAGAGATTCATCCACGCGCTTCTTGAAGTCACCCCGGTCGTTGTGCTCAAACCCACTATAGTTTGAAACGACTTGCATCTCGCAGCTTGCACCCTTCGAAATTAAGGTGACTTTGTTGGCCCGCTGGAGGAGCGCTCCGGTAATGGTGACATGAGCGGAGTGCTTCACATTGTAGGAAGCAGTCAGTTTGGCGTCGTCACTGTTCTTCACGCTGTAGTTCTCCGGATTGCTGAGGGTGTCTTTGACTGCGCCCCATAGTTCGCTGCAAGAGATGGGATAGGTGTCCTTATAGGTCTCGCCAAACATCGGCAGAGTCAGCACAAGCGACATCAAAGCCGTGATCAAAATCCTGGTCTTCATGATGGCAGATCTCCTCGGGTGGGCTCGCCTTTCAGAATGTCAAAGCCGAACCCTTAGCCCCGTGCTTTGTTCAATAGAACTCTGAGTCGCCCGAGGCATTTCGTCAGTGCGCCATGTCACTTGGGCCGGTGACGAGTGTCCATATCTTTAGGAAATAAGTGACCGCCTACTCGCGCTCTCGAGGCAATCACAACCACCTTACGGGCGGATCGCCATGGCATTGGGATGAGTCGCATTTTCGGGTGCCGCACTCTTTACGGTTTTTGTGAAGGGTGCGGATTCTTCTTCGTTGCGGAACGCACCGCGCGCGAAGAAAGGGCAGATCGGAATCGGCCAGCGGGAAAGGGAGAATCGAGGATCGGAAAACCCGCACCCTTGAACACCGCAAGGGTGTGCCACCCCGTAATTTCAAAATCGCTCAAAGGCTGGGCCACCTGCGCTCCGGCGTACGCCTTCCGGCGAGGTTCGGACTAATATTGGGGCGAAAAGATACTGATCGTGTCGATTTCGCTGCTTCTCGTTCGACTAATAATCAGAGTCGAGGTTAAGGCCGTTGGCTGACCGATAATGTTTCGGACGTGCGCAGCCGTGTCCCCGCCTCGGATGGCAGAGGAATTGTAATGCCCGAGAGTGAGGCACCGGGAACGGGGCGCATACCGGTGAAGCTTGAGGCGCGGCCGGGAGGCCGGAACTAAAAAGGAGACGATGATGACCGGACAGACTGTAGTTTCACCTTCCCGCGTGAAAAATCTCTTTGAAGCGGCGACGGTGGAAGAGGTGAAGGAGCGGATGGCGCAGTTGAGGCCGGAAAGCGAGCGGCAGTGGGGGAAGATGAATCCAGCGCAGATGCTGGCGCATTGTTCGGCGGCAGTGGAGATGGCGATGGGGAAGACATCCCCGCCGCGAATCTTGATTGGCCGGCTGCTGGGGGCATTGGCGAAAAAGTCGTTGATCGTGAACGGGAAACCGATGCGCCGCAATTCCATGACCGAGAAGAGCTGCCTGGTGACGGATGAACGGAATTTCGTGGCGGAGAGGCAAAGGCTGCGCGAATTGATAGACCGCTTTGCAACAGGCGGGCCTGGGGTATGCACGAAGCATCCGCATTTCTTTTTCGGGCTGCTGACTCCTGCGGAATGGGCGGTCTTGATGTATCAGCACCTGGATCATCATCTGCGCCAGTTTCGGGTTTAGTCCTGCACCGTGTGTCATTCTGAGCGAAGCGAAGAATCTCTCTGTCACGGTCCTTGCCACAGCGCGTACAATCGCGTGCGAGGGCCCTTCCGGTGAAAACCTATCACATCTACATCATGGCCAGCGCATCCCGAGTTCTCTACGTCGGTGTGACGGGCGATCTCTTGCGTCGAGTGGCCGAACACAAACAAGAGAAGGTCCCGGGCTTTACAGCTCGCTATCGCGTGACTGAGCTTGTGTATTTCGAGGCCTTCGGAGACATGTCATCTTCCATTGGGCCGCGAGTCGGGTCACTCACGCCGCACAGAATGATGACGAAAAGAAATTGGCCGACGCTGTGAACGCTGGGCCGGTTAATTCGGGAAGAGCGTGGCGGCCTTTTTTCCCCTCACCGCCGTTGCCAGAATTCCCTGAACTGCTCGACGCTACCGGGCCCGTAGCCTGCGTAGCGATTGTTGGCTCTGGGCGCCCCACGCTCGCCGCGGCGAGCGTGGGGATCACAGAGATGGTAAGAAGTCCGTCTAATAAATATCGTACTGCTCCCAATGCAGCGTGGGGTCGGACTGGATGACGATGGTTTTGCGCGTGGAGTGCTCGAGGTCTTCGATCAGGGACGACTCGCGCGTCTTCAGGGCCTTGGCGATTTCCGGGTTGACGCGCAGGGTGAGGTTTTGCGCGTCGAGGTCGGCGGCCATTTTTTTCGCTTCGGTTTGAATCTCGTAGCAAATCGTCGGAATGGATTTGACCATGCCGGAGCCGGTGCAGTACGGGCAGGGCTGGCACAGCACGCGTTCGAGGGCTTGCTTGGTGCGTTTGCGCGTGATGCACACCAGGCCGAATTCGTTGAACGCAAGGGCCTTTGAAGGGGCGCGGTCCTGAGTGAGGGCCTGATCGAGCGCGGCCAGCACTTTTTCGCGGTTGCGGCGCTCCTCCATGTCGATGAAGTCGCACACAATAATGCCGCCGAGGTCGCGCAGGCGGATCTGCCGCACGATTTCCTTCACCGCTTCGAGATTGGTCTTGACGATGGTGTCCTCGAGGCGCGTCGAGCCGCGGCCCACGTACTTTCCCGTATTCACATCGATCGCCACGAGCGCTTCGGTGTGGTTGATGACGATGTAGCCGCCGGACTTGAGCCACACTTTGGGGCGCAAGGCCTTGTCCAGCTCCTGCTGGATGCCGAATTCCTCGAAGATGGGCGCTTCCTTGGTGTACAGCTTCACGCGCGGAACCATCTTGGGCTGGAAGCGGCCCACGAATTCGACGACCTTGGTGAACTCCTCTTCGTTGTCCAGCCAAATGGCGGCGTAATCATCGCTCAAATAATCGCGCAGGATGCGCTGGACGAGGTTCAGGTCGCGGTGCAGGAGCGAAGGCGCGCGGCGCTGCTCGGAGGTGGCGCGAATGGTGTCCCAGGTGCGCCCGAGGAACTCGACGTCGGTGCGAATTTCGTCGTCGCTCGCGCCCGAGGCCGCCGTGCGCACGATGAAGCCGCCGGGAAACGTGCCCTTGGCTTCGGTGACGAGGCGGCGCAGGCGCGAGCGGTCTTCCGCGGAGCCGATGCGCCGCGACACGCCGATGTGATCGACGGTGGGCATGTAGACGAGGAAGCGGCCGGGCAGCGCGACGTGGCTCGTGATGCGCGCTCCTTTTTTGCCCAGCGGTTCTTTGGCGATTTGAACGATGATTTCCTCGCCAGCCTTCAGCATTTCGGAAATGAGCTGCGGGCGGCGGTGCGCTTCGTGCCTCGGGTGGCCATGCTGCGGCGCCTGATGCGGGCGACCGGGACGGCGGCCTCCACGCTGCGGACGATTTCCGCGGCGCATGGGGCGCTGGAATCGGGCGCGCGGCTGTTCGGAAACGCGCGCGGTCATGGGCGGCTGTCCCTCACCCGCGTTGGGTGTTTCCGCAGCCGCGTGAAATTCCTCGTGACCTTCCTCCGGAGCTTCTCCATGAAACTCCGCGTGTTCTTCTCCGTGCTCTGGGCCGTGCTCGCCTTCCTGAGCTTCTCCGTGTGCTTCGCCGTGTTCCTCTACGTGACCGGGCGACGCCTCTGCGGCCATGGCCTCGTCATGCATTTCGTCGGCAAGAGCCTCCGCTTCCGCCGCCGCGTTCTCGTGATCTTCTTCCTGGTCCGCTTCGTGATCGTTTTCCTGATCACCTTCGTGATTACCTTCCTGATCGCTATCCAGGGCTTCCTGCAACTCTTCGAGTTCGGCGGGCTCGACGTACGATTCGGCCACCGATTCGACGGCCTCGGAGCGCTCTTCAGCGTCAGCCTGCGCTTCTTCGTGCTTGGCCTCGGCAAGCTGTTCGGCGAGTGAGCTTACGTCTTCCTCGGAAAGGTTTGCGCCATTGGCAGCGTTTGTTTCCGTTGCCTCCGCGCGACTCGATTCGGACGCCGCTGGAGATATTGCATACTGCTGCGTGGTGGCGAATGGCTCGATTCTGGCGTCCGCGACTGGCGTTTCGTGTTCTTCCGTCATTGCGGCTGGCGGAGCGGCAAAAAGCGATCCCGGCAATCCCGCCGACAATTCTTCATCCGTGAACGTGCGAGACGCGGGAGGCGGTGCGGAAGTTTCCGCGCCGAAGGAAGATTGTCCGGCCGGAGGCGCCACGGAAGCGGACGGAGCACGATCTTTGAAAATGGAGAGCGACTCGCCCGGGAGAATAACCGGTTCGAAGTCCCCGCCGGGCGCTTCGTACGGCTGTGACTCGCGCGGCCGGGAATCCACCGGCGATGCGTACTTGGAGGGCGGCAAATCGCGCCCGGGCCTGCGGTCTCGTCCGCCGCGGCCACCTTGGCCGGGACGTCCCCAACGCTTGTCGCGCCCGCCCCGTCCACCGCGATTGCCAAAGCCGCCGCGCCCGCGGTCACGGTCATTGCGTTGTTCGAATGGAGGACGCGGGCTGCGCTGCATGGGTGCTGGAGGCCGCGCGCTGCTTTCCGTGGCAGCTGCGTTGCCTGCGGCGGCAACCTGAAAACTCTCGCCTTCGAGCGGCGTGATGATGGGAGTTACTTCGGCATGATCAACACGGGCAGCGGGCCCGGCATGTTCGGCGTGCTCGGCATGGTCGACATGTCCTGAGGGCTCGACAGATTCGACGGGCGCTGCTGATGGTTCAGAGATGGAGACGGGCGCAGGAATCACGCCGCCATTGGTCGTGCTCGGCGGGTACACTTCCTTGGCCGTGGGCGCGGGCCTTTGGACCTTCGCTTCAACGTGGTCGTAGTCTTCGAGATGCTCGAGAAAATCGCTGACGTACAGGAAGGCGTCGCTATCGAGGCCGATATCCACGAAGGCCGACTGCATACCCGGAAGAACCCTGGTGACCCGGCCTTTGTACAGACTTCCGACTAGAGCAAATTCTTTTTCGCGTTCGATGTAAATTTCACAAAGCTGTCCATCTTCCATAATCGCGACCCGCGTTTCGTGCGGGGTCGCGGAGATCACTAGCTCCTTCGACATGAAAACTCCTCGGAGGGCTTGGCCGCACTCCGGCCTGGCGCACCGGGCGCGGGCTGCAGTTCGAGCCCGCAAGAAAAAGGGTGCGCACGGTCCCAGAATTTGGGACGGCCGGGGAAGTTAGATTTGAGTCTGCTCTTCCGCTGGGCACTTGCCTCGCTCCAAAATTTTTGTTCCTTGCCGGCGGGCCGTCCACTGAATGCAAAGCGCGGCGCGGGCCGGAAAGCAATGCCACTGGCTTAGTTGACGAATCGCCTGAGACGCACGTTCATCACCAGCCCCAAAGCCAAAAACACGAACAATGTGGCCGAACCGCCGTAGCTCATCAAAGGCAGCGGAATTCCGGTGACCGGCATAAATCCAATCACCATGGCCACATTCACCAGGACATGGAAACCTAAAACTGCCGCCACTCCCATGATCAGAAACATACCCGCTCGATCGTTCGCGCGCTGGGCGTTCTGAACCAGTCGCAACAGCAGGAACATATACAAAAGCAGCGCCACGAAGACTCCCGCAAATCCGAGCTCTTCCGCGAGCGCCGCCAGGATAAAATCCGAATACCGGACCGGCACGAAGCCTAATTGATTTTGGCTCCCGTTGCCAAGTCCCTTGCCCCAAAATCCGCCGGAACCCACGGCGATCTTCGACTGCAGGATCTGATAGCCTGCTCCCTTGGGATCTTCTTCCGGCCGCAGGAATGTTGTAACACGTTCTCTCTGGTAAGGCTTAAGAAAATGATAACCCACCGGGACCATCACGGCAGCCAGCGCCACGATCGCCAGGGAGTGTTTCCATTGCAAGCCCGCCAGGTAAGCCCCCACTGCCGCGAGCGGCACCAGCACCAGAGCGGTTCCAAGGTCCGGCTGCAACATGATCAGCGCGAGCGGCAAACCCATGAGGGCGGCGACCTTGATCAAATCCGCAAGGGTGAGGTACTCCGTGCGCATCTCCGAAAAGAAGCGCGCCAGTACAACTATTATAATCAACTTCACGAGTTCTGACACTTGCAAAAGGCCGCCCAGGATGGGCAGCCAGCGCTTGGCCCCGAAGCGCGTGTGCCCCATCGCCAAAACCGCGATCAGAGCGGCAATCGCGATCAAATACAAGATGGGCGCCTGATCCATAATGGTGTGGTAATCCAGGCGCGATAACAGCAGCATCAGGACGAAGCCCAGGGCGATCCATTCCATCTGGTGCGTGTGCATGCCCGCGAGGTGGCTGGCATGCGTGGCGGACCAGATTTCGAGGACGCCGATGCCGCAAATGGCGAATGCCGTCGCCAGCAGCCACCAATCGTAATCGCGTATGCTTGTGCCCTTTTCCATCGGGTTTTACCGGCTGGGCAAATCCTGGTCCAGAGAGGGATCGTCCACGGAGGTCGGCAATACTTTGGGCCGATCCTCCTTCTTCGCCGTGTACTCCTGAATTTTTACGCCGCTCTTCTTGTCGTAATACGCTTTCACGATATCGCGCACCACGGGTCCCGCCGTCGTGCCGCCGTGCTCGCTGCTGCCCTGGATGACGGCCGCAACGACAATATCGGGGTTGCGCCTGGGCGCGTAGCCGACGAACCAACCGTTGGTCTCTTTCCCTTTTTGCCCCAACTTGCTTCCCGCGCCATAGCTCATCAGCTGGGCCGTTCCAGACTTCCCGGAGAACTCGATATTCTGAAGTTTCAAGCTCGATCCCGTTCCGCCCTCATTGATGACGCCATACATACCCTGGGTGACTTGTTCGACCGTCTCTTCCGAGAGAGGAAAGCGGTCCATCTTGGTGGTGAGATTCTTCAAGAGGTGGGGCTGCGGCAACTCACCGCCGCTGGCCACCGCTCCGATCATTCGGGCGAGTTGAACCGGAGTGACGGTGACGGCGCCCTGCCCAATGGACACGGAAATCGTTTCACCCGCGTACCACTTGTGATGGTAGACGCGCTGGACCCATTCTTCGGACGGCATAAGACCGGCTTCCTCGCCCGGCAAGTCAATGCCGGTGCGCCGGCCCAGTCCCAAGGCGGTGGCGTATTGGTGGATCCGTTCGATTCCCAGACGCTGGCCGAGCGTGTAGAAGAAAACGTCGCAGGAATCCACGATGGCTTTGTGGAGATCGACAATGCCGTGTCCCGCCGGGCGCCAGCAGTGAAAAGTTCGTCCGTAGAAATCGGCGTGTCCCGGACAAAATACGGTGAAATTATCCGGCACATCCTTGGACTCCAGCATGGCCGTGGCCATCACAATTTTGAAGACCGATCCAGGGGCCAGTTGTCCCTGGATGGCGCGATTCAGCAAGGGAGTTCGCGGATCCGAATTGAGAGCCTGCCATTCCGCCGTGGGAATGCGGATGGCGAAATCGTTGGGATCGAAGGTGGGCCTGCTCACCATGGCCAGGATTTCGCCGGTGCGCGGATCCATGGCCACGACGGCGCCTTCTTTGTCAGTCATGTACGTATCGGCGATATTTTGCAGATCGTAGTCGATCGTCAGTTGAATCGGTTTGCCCGGAATGGCGTCCTTCTGTTCGAGGCGGCCTACTTCCTTGCCAATGCTGTTGACGATCACCCGCCGCAAACCGTCCGTGCCCATCAGCGTCTCGTTGTATTGGTGCTCCAGACCCGTTTTCCCGACGATGTCGCCCGGTTTCAGACTGGCATCCGAAGCTTCCACTTGATCCGCGCTTACTTCACCGACATAGCCCACCGCACTGGCGAGCATGTCGCCGTGCGGGTAGCGCCGGCGGTACACCATCAGCATTTCGAGCACGGGAATGTCGACGCGATGCGATTCGATGAAGGCGATATCGGATGGACTCGCTTCCGGTTTGATCACGATCGGCTGGAATTTCGGCATGGCCCGCGAAGCCTCGATTTGCTGCTTCACATCGTCAAGCGTCATGCCCAGGCCGTCGGCAATCTGCGGCAGGTACTTCTCTACTTGATCGGGGGCGTCGCGCAACAACAAGACGCTGAAGGAGGGATAATTATCTACGAGGATGCGGCCTTCCCGATCCAGCATCGTGCCGCGCGGGGCAATGATCGGAATCGAGCGCACGCGATTGCGCTCGGCCATTTGCGCGTAGCGGTCCGAATCAATGATCTGCAGCTTCCAGAAACCAAAAAGCAGCAGCGAAATCACCCCTACGATGACATAAGAAACGACGGCCAAACGGTCCGTCGGCAGCCGTTTATCATTCATTAAAGAGATGGCCAAAGCGACTCCGTGCGGCCCTCAACCCCGCACACCTTGTGGGTTTTCTCCACACCTAACCATCGTTCACACTAGCACTTGCCCTCAGGGGGCGCAACATCACTCGCCGCGTATCGGATAACCCGATCTCAGGACGGCTTTCGGAACCGGTCCAGCAGCGGAAACAGTCCGACGGCGATCACGGCATTGACCAGCGAGGCGATCAGAATCGAACCCGTAATATAGGTTTCGTTCCGCTGGGCCAGCAGCACCCGCGTGGTCAGCGTGAATACGGCGTGATGGAACAGGTAAAAGCTCGCGGTCAGAAGGAACCGCGCAATGGGATGCTCGACGTCAATTCGTGCGCCCAGGGAGGAGGCGAGGTAACCTACAAGGGTTTTCGCGATCCCGTATAGGCCCAGCGGCGTGCGGCTTAGACTGTCCTGCAGAAGCCCAACCACCATGCCCAGCAGCAACCCCGAGGATGTATTGCGCTTGCTGAGCGCAAAGTAAATAGTCACCAGCAAAGGCAATTCGAGATAATTGGCGGAACGGATGTACACGGGGAAGAACGCCTGAAGAACCAGAGCCAGCAGCACGACAACGGGTATGACGCCGCCGTAGTACTTGTGCACTTCGATGTGGGGCTCTGGCCCGATGTAAACTTCTGTGCTGTCCATTTTCTAACGCTCAACTTCCCGAGGACTGAATCAATTTGCGTTCGCCGACTTTTTCACCTGCGTTCCGGGACCCAAGGCAGTTCTCGGTGCTGTTTGTGGTGTGACCGGAGTGGTCTCCGCCTCAGACCCTTTCTTCAAATTCAGCTCTTGCCTCGTCTGCAAAACCAGAACTTCTTCCAGCCGGTCCAGGTGCGCGGCCGGCTTTATGTGAATCTTCAGGAACGGCGACTTGGGTTCCGGGGCAAAGTCCACGACGGTGCCGACCGGGAGATCCTTCGGAAAGATGCGGTCCTGGCCGGAAGTCAGCACTGATTCTCCGGCAGTTATTTTCTCGTCGCCGCTGATGTATTCGAGCGAGAGCAGCGGCTCGCCTGTTCCCTTCACGGGCCCTTGCGTCCGCGTGTCCGCCAGCAGGGCTCCCACGCCGCTTTCTTTGTCGCTCAGCAACAGAACCTGCGAAATGTCGGGATAAACCGCGAAAATTTTTCCCACCACGCCGTCCGGCGTAATCACTCCCATGTCGCGCCGAATGCCGTCGCGCGATCCCCGGTCAATATTCACAACCAGACTTCCGGAATCCGGACTCCCGCCGATCACGCGTGCCGCGACCATGGGAGTTTCAGAGTGACCCGTGCGAAAATTGAGCAGCGCTGCCAGCCGGTCCGCCTCCAGCGCGCGGCCTTCGAGTTCGGCATTGCGCACTTTGAGTCGATCCAACTCGGAACGCATCGCGTCATTTTCTTTCTGCGCGCTGCGCAGGCCGATGTAACCGCCCCAGCCCTGCTCGACGCCGTTGATTGTCCAGGAACCAACGCGCTGCAACGGAGAAAACAATTCAACTGCCCATACGCGGATCAGCCGCACTTGCCGCTCGCGCTTGATTTGTACCGCCAGCAGCAACACTTGGGCGACAACGACGCCCGCGAGTAATGTCAGCGAACTGTGCCGTGAGTGTATTGCGATCATCGGGGATTAGTGCCAGCCTTCAAGATTTTCGTTGCCGCCGGCGCCATCCTAAGCGGCGACGCGAAGTTCATTCCGCGAGACGAATCGAAATTGGAAAAGGACGCGCCGATCCATCGCGCTCAATCAATCGAGACCAGGCGCAGCAACCGGAAATCGCTCAGCATTTTGCCCGTCCCGAGCACCACCGAAGCCAGCGGATCATCGGCAATGGAAACCGGCAGCCCGGTTTCCTCACGTATGCGCTTGTCCAGGTTCTTGAGCAGGGCGCCCCCTCCGGTGAGCACGATCCCGCGGTCACTGATGTCGGCGGAAAGTTCGGGAGGCGTGCGCTCCAGCGCCACGCGGCAGGCATTTAGAATGGTGGCGACGCATTCGGAAAGCGCCTCGCGAATTTCGCTGTCATCAATCGTGACAGTCCGCGGCACGCCCTCGATCAGGTTGCGCCCCTTCACTTCCATGGTCAGCGGCTTTTCCAGCGGATACGCCGACCCGATCTCCATCTTGATCTGTTCCGCCGTGCGCTCCCCGACCAGCAAGTTGTACTTGCGCTTCAGATATTGCATGACGGCCTCGTCCATTTCATTTCCCGCGACGCGCACTGAGCGCGAATAGACGATGCCGCTCATCGAAATGACGGCGATGTCGGTCGTGCCCCCACCGATGTCCACCACCATGTTTCCGGAAGGCTCTTCGATCGGCAGGCCCGCGCCGATCGCGGCGGCCATGGCCTGCTCCACCAGGTAGACTTCGCTCGCCCGCGCGCGGTAGGCGGAGTCCTGCACGGCGCGCTTTTCCACGGGCGTAATCTCGCTCGGAACGCCGATCACGATGCGCGGATGCACCAGCATGCGCCGGTTATGCGCCTTCTGGATGAAGTAGGTGAGCATTTTTTCGGTCACCTTGAAATCGGCGATGACGCCGTCCTTCATCGGCTTGATCGCGACCACATTGCCCGGCGTGCGGCCGAGCATGTCCTTGGCTTCCTTGCCGACGGCCACCACTTCCGCGCTGTTCTTGTTAATCGCTACGATGGAAGGCTCGTTTACCACGATACCTTTGCCCTTGGCATAAACCAGCGTGTTGGCCGTACCCAGATCGATCGCCAAGTCGGAAGAAAACAGACTGAAAACCGAGCGAAGGTTGTAACCGTTATTGAACATAGTTCCCTCAGTGCCGGGCTGCCCGTGCGGCTCCCGGATGCCGCTTCAGGTGGGGTGCCGCCCGGCTGCCCCTCCCCGAAATAATCTCGACAAGCTCCGCGTCCCGGTGTGACCGGAACTATCAGAGTAGAAGTGGAGACCGCAACCGTAGCCCGGTTATGGAACCACAATCTCTACGCGCTTGATCGCCGTGCCACCCCGCCGGTTCTGCCCGGTCAAGACAATGGTCTGGCTGCCGCGCGTCAGTGGAGCCGTAAAATACTTGAACTCGCCGTCGCCCTGAATATCGGCGACTTGTTCCCCGTTAATGATAAGCGCTGCGCCTGGCTCCGTGCGCCCGGTGATCTCCACCACGTTACCATGCAACTCGGTACTTCCGACTTCCAGCAACATCTCCTGGCCCTTGCCTTGTGTCGCGAGCGTAAACTTAAATGTATCACTCGGAGAGCTCACCCGCTTCTGGCCGTCCGTGGCCAGGACATCCCAAAAGTAGTCGCCCTGATCGAGGCCCGTGATGTCCACGGAAGTTCCGGCCATCTTGCGGTCCTCCACGATCCGGGAAAACATGGAAGTAGTGCTGACGCGCAGCTCGTAGCTGACCGCTTCCGACACAGGCTTCCATTCGAAATGAATGGGGGCGTGCTTGGGGTCCGGCACGATCAGTGGCTGCAGGTTCAGGGGTTGCGCAAGGTCGGGTGGCGCAAGGACATTGGACTTGATGACCGTCCCTCCGGTTGGCGGCACGGTCACGCGCTCCCAGCGGCCAATCTCCACGTGCTGGCGGCCGTCGGAGGTCGACAGTTCGGCCGTTCCGGCAGACACGGTAATTTCCCCTTCGCTCGTCTTCGGATCGGTCCGGGCCGCCGCACGGCTGTTCTGCTGGACCGAAGCCACGGCGTTCGAAAACGAGACTTCAGCCTTCGATTTCGGAGATTCCCACGTCCCGGTGGCCAGGTCCACGGCGCCGGAGTTAATGTGCATGGCAACGCGCGTTTCGTTGTCCCGCCCCACGGAATTTTCCTCGACCGTTACCAGCGTGTCCGACTGGACGGTGTACGTCGTGCCGTCGGCAAACGTGACGCGCGCGGCGCCGTCCGCGCCGGTCTGGACCAGATCGCCCTTGTCTAGCGCCATGCGATAATCCGCTGTGACCCACTGCACGGAATTGACTTTCTTGACCTGCACGCGGCCGTCCAGATTTACGAACTTGGCCTGCTTGGCCGTCAGTTCCGCGGTGGGGGCCGTATGGGCGCCAATCGCCTGTGAAATCTTGCTCATCACCCCGGCATAAGCTTCCGGATAGATTAGGTACGAAATGGCTATTACGACGGCGCAGACCAGGAGGAAGTACATCGTGACTGTGCGGTAGGTTACAGTCTTCCAATAGATCTCAACGTGTGAGGTCTTTGGACGCGGCGCGAGCGGTGGTCTCTGTATCGGCATGAAGCAATCGTTGAAATTTCACCTAATGTTAAAATCTAGCACGCCGATACAGACCCCGCAAACCACGCTGCCGGGACGAGTTTCTCGCAGTGCAATACGTGAAATTCCCTTTGCCCGGCCGCTGATTCCTTCTGGAACCGAAGCCGCATTCGACCAGGCAGGAAATTTGTTTGCAGTGTTCCGGAAAGTGGGTACCGGAGAGGCTTTGGGGCACCCTGTCGATTGGGGGAGACGGCGGGGGGGGCAGGCTAAGGGATATACCTTTTAATGGACTTGCGAAAGTGGTAGTATTCCTCTGCATTTCCCGAGTCTCATGGCCTGTGACGGCCAGCAAATTTTCCGGGCCGATTTGCTGCGCCGCCGCGCAATTCATCCAATCGCGACTTCCAAGTGGAGGCTTCCGATGAGACACCGCCCTCTCAACAGACGCTCCCTGATCGGTCTTTCCCCCGCATTCCTATTCATGGCCGCTTTCGCCGCTGCCCAACAATCCCCCGCCTCGAATGCCCCGCCGGCGAATGCCGCTACTACGGATTCCACCGTGCTCGTGGCCTGGATAGGTTTCGCGGGCGCGGTCATCGCCGCTTTCATCGCCTTTGAAACCTACATGGTCCGCAAAAAGTCTGAAAACAATTCGGTCAACAAGGCCGTTCGCGCTGAGATCGGAAGGCTCCTGGAGGTGATCGGCGAGCATCAGCAGTGGTGGGCGGATTGCATGAGGCGAGGGGATACCAACCAGCCCCTGATCCCCTTCTCCCATGCCATCTATACGGGACAAGTGAAAAAAATCGGTGTCCTGCGCCGGGAATTCGTCGGGAAAGCGGTGCGATTTTACGGATTCGTCGACTTCTTGAACTCCCTGCAAAGCTCCAGGGATCAATATGTAAAGCTGGGGAAACAGCCCGAATTTGACGGGATGTACGCGAGATCCCTGCTGAACTGTCTCGATCGATTCCGCAACGCCTTTGAAAATGAGGAAGCCGATTAGACCGCGCTCCTCCGCTTACGTCCTGCTAATTACGCGCCGATCCCCAACCAGGCGTCGAGCGAATAGCGGTTCTGCTCCAGATGAATCAGCAAGTAATAATAGATAAAGCAGTAGGGCAGCTGTAGCCCCGAGACCAGCCAGTCCTGCGCCAGATTGGTCCCGACCACCAAGACAGTCAGCACTAGGGCGCCCACAATCAGCGTGAACCGGGAAAACAACCCCAAAACTAGAAGCAGGCCCAGCGTCGTTTCCACCCAGGGCAACACTGCTCCAAACATCGGCAACATGCCCGGCGGAATCAAGTGCGCGTGCTCGAAGTAGTGGGTCAGATAGGCCAGAAACGCGGGGCGTCCGTTCAGCACGCGGCTCAGGCCGTGGAGAAGGATATTGGCGCCAAAGGACAAGCGCAAAATGGCGTAGGCAATCGCAATGTTGGAAGCTTTGCGGCTGGAAACCGGTTCCAGCGTACTCACCGCGGTGGTGGCTTGGCTCACAATTCCTCCTTGGCGTTCTCCCATCGTGCCGCGTCAGCGCCGAGGCGCCACGGGCTTGTTTCAGTCTCAGGGCGCAGCCCAACCCTCTTGATTCGGTGGTGGGACGGAAGACGTTTTATATCACCAAGGCCCGGCTTGCAACCCTTTCCAGTGGCGCAGGCTTTAGCCTGCGGGGGTTTGCCCTTCCAAAGACCAAAACCCGACAGGCTGAAGCCTATCCTACAAGGATCTCAAGTCCGCAAGAACGCTTTTAGCTCTTGCGTCAATTCCTCCGGCATCTGCTCGGGAAGGAAATGGCCCGTCGGCATAGCCTTTCCTTGCGCGCCAACCGAGCGGTCTCGCCACGTCTGCAGGACGTTGTACATGCGATGGAACGGCCCCTTTTCCGACCACAGGATGAGCAGGGGACATTGAATTTTCTTGTCCAGGTCGGCTTTGTCGTGGGCCAAATCGATGGACGCAGCCGCGCGGTAATCCTCGCAAATCGCATGAATCGTTTCGGGGCTGCGGAAGGTGCGGAAATATTCTTGAAATACCGCAAGGGTGATCCAGTCGGGCAAAGGGTCAGTAATTTTGCTTCCACCCAGCCAGAGCAAAGTGCATTTCAAGAAATATTCGGCGCTGTTGGCGACCATAGTCTCAGGGAATGGAGGCGGCTGCACGAGGAGAAACCAGTGATAAAAAATCGTGGCGAACTCCTGGGTGATGTCCTGATACAGGAGATAAGTCGGCACGATGTCGAGAATGACCAACTTGCTCAGAACCTCCGGGTGGTCGAGCGCCAGCCGGTGCGCCGCGCGCCCGCCCCGATCGTGGCCCACCAGCGAAAACTTTTCAAATCCCAGGTGCTTCATCACTTCCACCTGGTCCTGCGCCATGGCCCGCTTCGAATAGGCAAAGTGATCTCCGCCCCCCGGCGGCTTGCCGCTGTCCCCATAGCCGCGCAGGTCTGTCATCACCAGGAAATAATCCTGCGCCAGCGCCGGCGCGACCTTGCGCCACAGCACATGCGTTTCCGGAATGCCGTGAAGGAGCAGCAAGGGCGGGCCGTTGCGGTTGCCGCCGTAAACGGTATGGATGGTCGCCCCGGTGGTTTTGATCTCCTCGGTCTGGAAGCCCTTGAAAAAATCCTCGCGCGATTGTTGCGCCGGCTCAGGATCGCCCAACAAATTCGGAACGCGCAGCGCGCCCTCAGCCGCAGGCGCGAGCGCTAATGCCATGGAATTCTTCAAAAAGTCACGGCGGCCAGGATTCGGCATTGGAGCCTCCAGGGAATGAATCTTTAGGTGGATGGATTCAGACCGTTAGGATAGCGCCAAAAGTTCCCCTATTCAAAAACCGGGCAGGTAGACCAGTTGAGCAGGCACCTTCTTATCGGAACCTGGCTCTTTGAATTCATGCAGGAAAATGTCCATTTACCGAAAAGGGCATGAGATTCAACCCCCGATCCATCGTTTTACTTTGTTAGGTTCATCCCAGTAACGGTCGGTTCGTATTGTGCGACTTCCAAGGGAAATATCGCTGCCGCGACAACACCAGCGATAACGGATATCAGTAAGTATCCCAAGAGAAGAAGTACACAAGACAGCCACCCATAATTCAGCAAAACCAGGAGGCTCAATGGCGTGACGATCCACCATAGATAACGAGGGAGTCGGGCGAACCTGACCTTAGCTTGGAGCCGTTCAGTACACCACGGACAACGGAACGGCGGATTTACCCACCCGGTGGGCAGAGGGAACGATTTGCCGCACACGGGACATTGAATTGTTCTGCGCATAGTATTTGGTCTGATCGCTGTGGATGTTATGTCAGACGAGGTGAAAGTGTCCATCCTGAGGGAGCGTTATAGATTGACTGTTGCCCACATTCTGGCACCTCTTACCGGAGTATGGCCGTTGGGTTACACCGTCGAGAAAATCTCCGAGAATATGCATGTAGTCAGACATTAATCTGACCCTCTGGTCAGGATTGACGCATTCGAGTAGTACTTTCCTTTAATTTCCCGGCGATGGGCAGGGACATGGCCTACTGGAGGCTGGTGTTTATCCCGGCTTTCGGAGGAGCAGAGATGAAAAAACAAGGTATCTTTGTCGCAGCCGTTGTGATGATTTTCTTTTTGAATGTTCTTGGAGCTGCAGCGCAGGGCCCCGGCCCGCAGGGCGTAGGCGCAGAGGAAGCAGCACAGAAATCGGATTCTCATCACTCCTACAATCCGGTCAATTGGATCAAGAAAGACAAAGATTCGAGCGCGACGACCGAGAAGCCCAAGAAATCGAAGAACAAGAAATCTTCAGAGAAGCCTGCAACCCCGGATACGCCCGCGCCGCCGAAGTCTTGATCACGAAGAATCTTCCCGGCGACAGGCCCAGGTAAATCCTCTTGTCGCATACCGCCTCCACTTGCGGCTAGCCCTATTGCCTAGCCTCGAGCTTGGCAGTCATCAGGCCGACTTTCTCGACGCCCGAGCTGCGCATCACGTCAATGGCTCGGGCCATTTCGGCGAAGAGGACGGTATCGTCGCCCTGTAAGAAAGCGACCTTCTCGGCACGCAGCTTGAAAATATTATTGAGCTGCTGGCCGAGATCGTCCCACGTTGCCGCGTCTTCGTTGATTTTCAGACGATTGTTGTCCAGCACCTGGACGACAACAATCTTGTAATCCGGGCCTCGGTCAACGTCGTGCGAAGGCTGGGGAACTTGCGCTTCCAGTCCCTTCGGTGCTAGGGGCGTGATCACCATGAAAATGATCAGGAGCACCAGGAGAATATCGATCAGCGGCACCACATTCATCGAGGCTATGGCCCCGTTTTTTTTCCAACCTACTTCGATGCCCATAGTCGCCACTCCTTTGTCAGTACATCTTTCAGGCCTTCATTCCGCCATGGCTCAAAGTTGATCGCGGCGAAAGTCCCCTTAGACCAACTCTCACTCCGCGCGATCACATTGGTGGAGGAGGCGTCCCTGTCTCGATTTTGTCGGTGAGCAGCCCGACGCTATCCACGCCGGAGGACCGCACTCGATCGACCACCCTCACCACATCCCCATATTTCGCCCGTGCGTCGCTCTTGATGAAGACAGACTTATCGAGCCTGCCGAAGATCCGATCGCGCACCTGCGACGTGACATCGTCCACCTCTGTCCTTTGATTGCCCAGGAAGACTCTGCCATCGCTCGAGATGGCCACGATGATGGCGTCATCCTTGTCCGCATTGGGCATGTCGATGGGATTGGTCACCTTGGCCAGGTCCACCGGCTCGCCGGGGCGAAACATGGGCGTGACCACCATGAAGATGATAAGCAGCACCAGCATGATGTCGGCCATGGGAATGACGTTTGGAGACGCAATCACTGATCCGGACTGGACTTTGAAATGAGGCATGATTGTTTTCTTCCCTCACTGAACGCTTAGACTCTGACAAAACGTTCCGCTGAACGTGCAGCCGCCAAAATTTGGCTGCCCTTCAGATATCATTCATCGAATCCTAGACGAGAGCACCGTCATACATTTGGACACCATCGGGTATCGGAATGTTCCAATGAGCAAGAATTGAGTTCGACTTGCCTTGACGTTTGAGTGAACTGGAAGATTGTGTGCAAGTCCCGGGAAATGCGCTTATCTAACGCTGAGTTTCTACCAAAGCCGCATATTCGGGCGTCCGGCTACTGCAATCTCAAAGCCCGGGTCGCCCGCTTGCTGTTCCCAACGCGCGCGCTTTCGCCTGCACAATCGCGGCATCGAAGCGGGGCGCGCTAGTGGATTGGAACGCGAAATAGCCGCCATTGGGGGAACCGTACAGCCAGTTGTAGCGGTAGGTGCGGAACAGGAGTTCCATGTATGGGATGAGATCCTCGACGGTGGCCGCGGACGAGCTTCCGCAAGCTCCCTGGGCCACCCAGTTCTTCTTGGCGGACCGGTCGCTCCACAGCGTCATCGTTCCAGCAAGTTCCAGGATACCGTTGTATTTCTCAATGAACGGTGCGAAGGCAGTGGCTCGTTTTTCGATAGCCCGGCGAAGATCGTCGACAGAATTGTGGCAATAGCCGAGGCCCACTTCCCCGCCCGACAAAACATGCAGCGCAAAATGTTGCCGCTGAATTTGGTCGAGCAGGCCTTCCACAATATAGGTGGCCGCCAAGTAATACGGTTGGCCGTCGATCACCCTGTAATCGGGGCGCGTAAAGCCAGTGAATAAAAACCACAGCGTTGCGCTGGGATACTCCTCTGCGGCGATGTCGGCCATGTGCGCGCCGAGATGCCTGAGCGCATTCAATACCTCTTGCGGCGGCATGGAGGTCATGCGCGCCAGCTCGGCCAGGTCGTACGCCTTGTAATTGTTATAAAACTCCAGATCGCAGACGATTCCGGTAACGCCCGTCTCTTTGGCGAGGCGTAGCCCGTTCCTCCAATTTTCCAGAAAATCCTTCTGCGCCCCCGCTTTGCCGTCCAGATCCAATCCCTGAAACCGATGGAAGTATGGGGCTTTGGAATCTGGATTCCCTTCCGCGTCGTTCGCGCCAATCATTCGGTTCAAGTAAACCCACGGCCAGATTTCTTTGGCCGTGGATTTTCTCCAGCTGGCAACTTGCGCTTTCATCGGGGCCTGCGGAAGCGCAGGCGAAGTGTCATACGCGTCCGCGAAAGAAACAGCCAATCCGTCGTAGAGGGAACGATCGAATTGCGCCATCTTCGCCGCATCCATTTGACTAGCGATGGCGGTATTCACAAGCATCAGATAGTGGTCGCCCGTCGGAGACGGGAGCGCCGCACGCCTGGGCGGGCTTGCCTCCGTCTCGAAAACGCAAATGAGATAGGCGGCCAACAGCAAAATTAGTACAGTGCCTGTCCACGACAACGTGGATATTTCACAGCGGCTCAGCTTCCTTTGCTGTGGGTAGCGTCGCACAAGCGGATGGTATCACTCTCATACGTTCGCCCATAGTCACAATACGTGACTACGTGGACTTGGTACCGTCAGCGTCACGCCGGCGCCACCAAACCTCCCACACCGGGGCGGAGTGCGAGCGGATCCATGCTTTTGAGTGGTGCGATGCAAGTGCTATGCTGCCCAATCGTTTTGGAGGCGCTCATGTTGCTTGCGGAAAAGGTTGCGGTCATTACGGGTGGCGGGCGCGGGATCGGCCGCGCCATGGCGCTGAAGTTTGCCGGGGAAGGCGCGGCGGTGGTGGTCGCAGCGCGGACAAAATCGGAAATCGATCGCGTGTCCGAGGAAGTTCGCCACGCGGGCGGCCGCGCGGCGGGCATTTCCGCGGACGTCGCCGACGAAAAACATTGCGAACGCCTGATTCGCGGAGCCGAATCCCAATTTGGCAAGGTTGACATCCTGGTGAACAATGCCGGAGAGTACGGTCCGGTGAAGCCGGTCGAGGAAATCAATCCTGCGGAGTGGGACCGCGTGATCGCCGTGCACCTGCGCGGCGCATACCTCTTGACGCGGCTCGTGCTGCCCGGAATGTACGCGCGCGGTTCGGGCGTAATTCTGAATATTTCAAGCTTGTCCGCGAAGTCCGCCTTCGGCTGGGGCTCGCCCTACGCCGCGGCGAAGGCGGGCATGCTGGGGTTGACGCGCGTCACCGCTGCCGAAGCGGCCCGCAAAGGCGTGCGCGTAAACGCCATCTGCCCGGGACCGGTTACGGAAACGAAGATGTCAAAGGATTTGGGCCAGACGCTCGCCGAACGCCTGGGCGTCTCGAAAGAGGAACAGCTCAGCGGTTTTCTGAATACGATCCTGCAGGGGCGCGGCCAGACCGCAAACGAAATTGCCGCTGCCGCGTTGTTTCTCTGCTCTGACCGGGCCAGCGCGATTACTGGGCAGGCTCTGAACGTGGACGGCGGAGCTGCTTTTTACTGATCTCTTCAGCCGCCACGATAGCGCGCTTGGCCTGATGTTCCGCCAGGCCGAGTCCCCATCGGCTGGCTTGATCGATAAGATAAAAAACCAGGACTACGATCGCGCAAAGAATAAAAGCCCCGGTAAAAAGCATTAGAGCCGCGAGCAACTCACGCACAAAGTAGATCTGAAGTGCGACAAGCGCTGCAAGACCGATCCACAACCATTTGCGAGCTTTTTGCTCGCTGAATACCTGACTGACCTTCACGAATATCCCCCCACGCTAAACACTTAGATGCAATTCGCCGCCCAGAAGCGTCACGATCACCTTAAATCGTAAGCCATTCTTTTTCATATGGTACGTGCGAGGGGTTCGCCGTGGGGCTGGCGGCACAGGAGTTCTAGTACGGGTAAATTGAGGAAGTCTACGGAAATTCGGAGCAAATTATTGCATCTTCCGCGGACGCTTGCGTTCGTCGGCGGTGTGGAGTTACCGGCCCTCAAAGGGGTAGCGATCACCCGCCTGGACGGCTGCGCTGATTCGCTGGCGCATGGCTACCGTGTCGGCTGGTTCGCGTTTCAGGAACCGCCGAAGCACTGCCAGTTGTGTGCGCAGCATGTCTCCCTCGAGCACCGCGGCCAGGGCCCGGCGCGCGCCAATCTCGACGCGATCGGCGGCATCGTGCAGGAATACGCGCGCCGCGTCGGCCATGACTGAGGTCGCCGCCGCGCCGCGTGCCGCTTCCGCTTTTTGCACGCGCCGCAGCGAAGATTCGACCGCGTAACATTCCATCACGATGTCCGAAAGGTCAGCGACAATTTCCTGCTGGTCCGCCAGGCGTTCACGATATTTTTCGAGCGCCGCGCCGGCCACCAGCAGAAACGCTTTCTTCAATCCTGCCAGGATTCGTTCTTCCTCGGCCCACGCCCCCGTTGGCGGCTCCTCGAAAGAGGGCCCAGCCATAATTTCGTCGCGCAGCTTCGTGCCGGCCTGCATCAGGGGGAGAGCGCCGGAGGTCGCGCGCTTCATCAGCATTTGGATGATAAGCATGCGGTTGATTTCGTTGGTGCCTTCGAAGATGCGGTTCACGCGCGAATCGCGGTAGGAGCGCGCCACCGGATAATCCTCGTGAAAACCGTAGCCGCCGAAAATTTGCACGGCTTCGTCGACCACAAAATCCAGGAGCTCCGAACCGTAGACCTTGCTGATCGAGCTCTCTATTGCGTATTCCTCGAACACTTTCATCGATTGTTGGGACTTATCCGCGCCCTCGCCTGCCGCTGCAATGGCGCGGTCCATGAGGCCCGCCGACCGGTAAATCATCGACTCCACCGCAAAAATCCGGATGGCCATCTCCGCCAGTTTGGCGCGAATCAGTCCGAAATCTCCGATGGGCTTACCGAAGGCGACTCGCTCTTTGGCATATTTCGACGCGGTCTCGAGAGTCCCTTTGGAGCCGCCCGTACAGTACGCGCCCAGGCTGAACCTTCCGGCGTTCAAGATATTGAACGCCACGATGTGCCCGCGGCCGATTTCGTGAAGCAGGTTTTCCTTGGGGACCTGGCAATTTTCGAAAAAGATGGCCGTGGTCGAGCTGCCTTTCAGGCCCATCTTCTTTTCTTCCGCGCCTGCGGAGAAGCCCGGAAATCCGCGCTCGACGATAAAGCAGGAAAATTTTTCGCCGTCCACCTTGGCGAAAACGATGTACACGTCGGCGAAGCCGCCGTTGGTGATCCACATCTTCTGGCCGTTCAAGATCCACGATTTGCCGTCGGGAGAGAGCACCGCGCGCGTGCGGGAATTTTGCGCGTCCGAGCCCGCCTGCGGTTCGGATAGGCAGTACGCCGAAAGTTTTTCGCCGGTCGCGAGCACCGGGAGATATTTTTTCTTCTGCTGTTCGGTGCCGAAGAAAACGATGGGAAGCGTGCCGATGCCCGAGTGGCCGCCGTGGCTCACGCCAAAGGAAGCGTAGGCGGACAATTTTTCGGCAAGCTGCACGCTCGAAACTTTGTCGAGACCGGCGCCGCCGTATTCGTCGGGCACGCCTCCGCCGAGCAAGCCGATCTCGCCGGCCTTCTTCAAAAGTTGCGGCAGCAATCCAGGTTTGTGTTGCTCGAGATCGGGAATGACAGGAACCACTTCGTTGCGGATGAATTCCTCCGCGGTCTGGCCAATCAGTTTTTGATCGTCGGTGAGTTCGGCGGGAGAGAAAACATCTTCCGGCGTGCACGACTCCACCAGAAAACTGCCTCCGCGGGACGCGGCCCGCGGCAACGATGTTGTAGCCATGGTCACTCCTGTACGGCGTAGAAAATCTTCCGCACCGGCGGCAGCGATCAGGCCGCGCCGGCTGCGCTCTTAATTTCTCCGATGTACGAAGCGGGCAGGTTATGTTCGCCCGCGCCGTCCAGCATCGCCTGCAAGTAAGGCGCGGACGGGCGCAAACCTTTTTCCACTTTTTGCGCGATGTAGATCTGCGCCGGAACGGGTTGCCCGCCTTCGGGGGTCACCTGTACTTCGATGCGGCGATAGTGATCCGGGACGCCTTCGTAGCGGTCCAGCGACCGGAACGCGCTCTCTTCAATTTTGTAGAGCACGCCGTGCACGGTTTTGCCTTGTGCGGGCTGGATGTTCGCACCCGCCGTGCCGCCGCGAACTTTCTTATTGAAGCGGACTTCGTAGTTCGGCAGGGAGGCGTTGTGCTCTTCCAGAATTTTTCCGGTGCGGGAGAGCATCTGAGCACGGTTCATGTTGCTGCCATACGCAAAATGCCAGACGGTTCTAGAAGCCATGGTGCCTTTCTCGGTAAAGGGGACGGATTGAGCAAGAGCGGTGTGAATCTCCATTCTAGCGGGGTTGCAGGGCCAGAGCAAATCAAACACGCGCAGCAAGTGCACAATCCAATATGGCAACTTCCCTAATCCGTGTTCCGCGACCGCAACCTCGAACTTGGTATAGACTGACCTTTTGTTCGGCGCAATACTTCGCACCAGTCAAAAATCGGAGGGACAATCGATGCCCATTCCGCGGCTGAAACGAATCCATTTGGCAAGCGTCGTTGTGTGCGCAACTTTCCTTGGCTCCCCTCATTTTACGGCGGCGGCGGGCGACAAGCCGCCGCTCCCAACACGTTCGTCTCAAATGCCGGAGTCCCAACCGCAATCGAAGATCACCAGCGTGACGATTGCGGGCTCGGAACCCGTAGGAACGTTTGGCGGGGTCGCGTACAGAAGAGTCTGGGGAAATGTTTTCGGACTGGTTGCGCCACGGGACACGATTCGCGGTTTCGACCAATTGCCGCACGGTGCCGATGGCAACTATGGCTATGAGTCCGAATTTGAAATCATCGCGCCGGAGAAGACAGGCACGAATTCGGTGATCTTTGTGGAGGTGGAAAATCGCGGCAATCCTAATTTCCTGAATACCGTGCATGGCACCGCGGAGACCGGCGCGCCCTCGGGCTCGGCACACGCGGTAGGAGTAGGCAACGGGTTTCTGTTTGCACATGGCACTTCCTACGCGCGAGTGCAGTGGCAAACCGGGATCGCCGGGAGCGTTCCCGAAACGGCCGAGGGCGTGGGTGAAGTCATCATGCGCGACTTTGGCCGATTGCTCGCCGGGCGCACGCAGATTGGCAGCAACCCTTCAGTTGATTTCGGAACTTACCATACGCTCATCCTCGGCGGCATAAGCCTGAGCGGCTTTTTCATCGACACCTTTTTAGCGGAGGGCTTTAACGCGGATCCCGTGGACGGCGGCCCGGTTTTCCATGGCGCAATCGCGGTCGATGGGACGGGCAACTGGATCGCATTGAATGAGCTCGCAGCGGCGGCGGATTCGAAACAATTTCCTTACCTCGTGCCAGATGGGAAGCCGCTGCGTGCTTCGGAGCTTTTGGGCGGCCACGCAAGCGATCCGTTCTATATCGACATCGCGAATTACACCGATTTTTATCGCCTGCGTGCAAGCTATACCGACGTCGACACGAAAAACCCGCGCATGCGCCGCTATGACTGGCCAAGCGCACATGCCCCTGCGCCCATCGATCAGAGCGGCAGAAGCGCCCGGGCCAGTCGCTGCAATGGCGGCGTGATCGTGGACCTCAATCCCATTCCGCACTCCACCTACCTGCGCGCGGTGACGCTGGAACTGGAGCGTGAACTCGGCGTTCCATCCGCGCGCCAGGCTCCGCCATTGCCCCCCACTACGCTCTTTACTCTTACTTCCGCATCGTCCAGCACGCCGAACTTCAACCCGTTGCCGGGCGTGCGCCTGTCGGTGCCCTTGACCGACGGGGACGACCAGCCGATGGGCGGCGTCCGCTTTCCCGATGTCGAACATCCCGTTGGCCGCCCGGTTCCGGTCGCGTTGCCGCCTGTGGTGACCTCTTCGATCGAGGGAACGTGCGGGAATTTGGGCGGATGGCAGCAGTTCTCAGCCGAAGAACTCGCAAAGAGTTATGGCAGCGAGGAGAACTACATCAAATTGTATGCAGAATCGCTGGACAAGCTGATTGCCCAAGGGTATTTGCTTGCTTCTGACCGCGAGGAAATGCTCAAGACGGCGGCGGCGCTTTATGAGCGGCGCCCGGCTCATACGCAATCTGCGATGGGACAGCAGTGACGGAAGATTTGAGATTTGAGATTTGAGATTTGAAACGATTTCGTGTCTGGTCTACTAATCCGCGGTGCGCAATACGCCGGCCAGAAACTCGACCAGTTGCAGTTCATCGGTCCATGCGGCATGTTTGTCGGGATCGACGTGGGAAAAAGCGGGAGTAATCAGCGCGTCTCGCAGGTACGGCCTCGGAATATCTTTTTCCAGCCAAAGTGTCTCCGTGGACGGAATGATGTCGTCGGTCGCGCCGTGCAGAAGGAAAACGGGCGTGTGAAGCGCGCCGAGCTTTCCCTCTGGTGAAAGTGCGGACAATTGGGAATCGTTTTCCTGAATCGCGGACAATAGTTTCGGACGCAACTTTTCGATTTGGCGCGTGAGCAAAATCTCCATCGTGGCGCGGCTCGCCGGACTAAGTTGCGGGAAAAGCGCCTGTGCGTCGCTCGGCCGCTCCCAGAGCCAGTCACGCAGGGCGTCATGCGATACGGCCAGATCGCTTTCGGGAAAGAATTGCTCCAGATGTGAGTACACAAATACGGCGGCGCCGTAGTCGTGAGCAGTATATGACTCCATGCGGCCGTCCGGGAATTGCGCCTGGCTCGTCGCGAGAAACCGCACCACCCGCGAAAGATTGTCGTAGGCGCCCATTAACACCAGCGCGCGCATATGTGGGGAGTAGCGCGGATCGCAGGCGGCAAGCAGAGAGAGTCCGCCCGCGAAACTTACTCCAACGATAGTCACCGGACCCGTATCGAGCCTCTGCTGCAACCAAGCGGTAGATTCCCCGATCGTGCTGATCGATGCGCCATCGACTTGGTAATCTGCCAGAGCCGCGATCTCCGGCGTCAATACCGAAAATCCGCTGCTCGCTGCCGCGCGCGCAAAACTCATCAGTCGAGGCTCGTCGATCCCCAGATGATGAATGCCGTGCACGAGGACCATGCCCGGCGGATGCGCGACCCCGCGCGGCACGTACAGCCTTGCCCGCACCGGGCCTTGTGTCGTGGAGAGCGTGACCTCTTGTGTATCCAGGCCATGCCGTTCCAGCCGCACAAGCAAACCCGAAGCGCGGGGATCAATAAATTGAATCAGAAAAACATAGCTGCGCAATTCAAAGCGTAGAGAATAGATCCCCGCAGCGAGGAATAGCATCAAGAGCAGTGCAATCCAGATGAATTTGAAACGCAAGCCCTGACGATTAGTTTCCAAGTGCGCAGATACTTTCAAAGAGGCGGGGATTGCTCGCGTGTCCATCGGGATTGCGGCCCAGGGGCCGAATACGCCGGCCTGATCGTGGCGAGCATATCCAAGCAAACATAAAAAATCAAAACAAGGCGGCATCGGAATCGACCGTCCCGAAAACGGACCCTCCATGATTCGCTCGCGCTGCGGTAGACTGCCTGAAGGGAGGCTGGCGGATGGCGGAAGTGGCACAACCCGGCTGGACGCGTCTTCGCACCGCGACCGGCCGCTACGAATATCAGTTTCAGGGAATAATGCCGACCGTGCGGGCAGGCCAGTACGAAGACGCTCGCGATTACCAGTTCCTGGTGCTCGACGATGAAGGACTGCTCTACAAAATTCCAGTGCGTCTGGGCGCCGGCATCGCTTCCGAACTTGGCGTGGATTCTTTACGTTTGCTCGTCGCTGAGGCTCAACTCAGGGCTGGACTGGAAATCCATCGCCCGCACCAGGGCGCGCCGTATCCCGAAATGGATGCGCGATTTTCGCTGAGCGCCGAGCGCGCGCGGGAACTCGCCGCGAAAATTCAATTCTAGCGGGCACTGCAACTAATTGCTGTCGACATTCGATTTCGGCGCGGTATAGCCTTGCCGCGCATATACCTGGAACTTGACCTTCTTTCCCTTTTGATCGAGCACTGTCAACGGACCGCCATCCGGCGCCACCAACTCCACCTTGATCTTCCGGTATTTTCCATCGAGCGCTTCATTGGTAGGCGAATAAGCCATGCTGTACTGGTTGCGCAAACTTTGGGCGACCTCCTGCATGATGCTGGGTATCTCGCCATCGAAGCGCGGAAGCCAGGAGCGGCCTCCCGTCATGGCTGCGAATGTCTTGAGCTGGTTTTGCGCCTGGATATAGGTCAGCTGTTCACCAAATGCGCCGGGCATCTCAGCGATGAAGAACTGTTCGGCCACGCCGACGGTGAAAATGGTGGCGTCCGTCTCCCGGATGCGTTTCAGAGTCTGGTCGAGAGTTAACCGGCTGAACGTGTCGATTCCGGAAGCCAGGACGAGAACTGCCTTTTTCCCTTTGACGTCCTTGATGCGGTCAAGAACATCGGAAATGGCATCGAAGATATTCGATTCATGGAATGGTGGGAAGTAAAGGGTAGACAGGCCTTGCAAGACTTCGTTCCGATCGTGAGTGAAATCCACTTCGACGTTGGGGCGCATGTTAAATGTCTCCAGCGCGACCCAGTCATTTGGCTTTAGATCTCCCAGGAAGCCCGCTGCCCAATTTACGGCATTGTAAGTGAAAAATGTATAGCCCATCTGGCTGAATTCCAGCAGCAGCACGATCGTGATCGGCGCTTCGGAGGGTGCGAAATTGGTTATCGTTTGGACCTGGCCGTCCTCGCTGATCCGGAAATTTTCCTTCTTGAGGTCCTTCAAATAGTTCCCATTGTTATCGGTGACCACCGCGTCCACGTTCACTACGGGAACAGTGACGGAAATCGAGAATCCGGGCGCCGTTTGAGTTTGCGGCGCTTTCTTGTCCTTGTCCTGCGCCCAGGCGGAAAGCTCGCCGGGTGGAACAAGAAGCGAGAACACAAGCGCGCTCAGGACCAGTCTTCGGATTAGAAGAGTTTGCATGGTTTGTTGAACCTCACGGAATCGCTTCGTTCTTCCGGGGAACCCGCACCCATTTCCCGGTTCAGGGACTCGCCGAGCAAGGCCCTCCCTGTTCCTTCGATGCTGCCACGAAGCGCTTGGATGTTCAAATATTTAGGCGGGCTCCAAGTAGAGCCCGCGCCCGTATTTAGGCGGGCTACCCTTCGATGCTCAGGGTAAACAAGTAGAGCCTGCACCCGTCATCGTTTTTGTTCGCGGCACATGCTCTGGTATGCGCGGGCTTGCATCTCCGCCGCGCATGGTACGATGAATTTGAAACGACTGCGGCTGAATTTATAGTTCGGAGGAACGCGCAATGTTGCATCGAGCAGGCCGGATCACCTTTCTTATCGTGGCGTGGGCAGTGTTCACCGCTGCGGGCGCCCAAGCGCAAGCGCCCATGGCAAAGCCCGATCTCAGCAAGCTGGCCGATGAGGCCCAGGTCTGGCTCAGCGATTTAGTGCGCATCAATTCCGTAAATCCTCCGGGCAATGAGGCCGAAGTCGCAAAATATATTTCCGCCATATTTCAAAAAGAGGGCATCTCGTACGAAGTGCTGGAAATGGCCCCGGGGCGGAGCATTGTAGTAGCGCGCTTGCAAGCCGGCCCGCTTCCCGATCCGACCAATGCGCTGCTCCTCGTTGCGCACCAGGATACAGTCGGCGTGGATGTAAAGAAATGGATTGTGGATCCCTTCGCGGCAACCGTTCGCGACGGCTATCTGTACGGGCGTGGATCGATCGACGACAAGGCCATGCTTACCGCCAACCTCGCCACTATGGTTGAGCTCAAGCGCAGCGGAGCGCGCCTGGCGCGCGACGTCCTTTTTCTCGCCACGGACGATGAAGAACAAGGCGGCTCGGCCAGCATCAAGGTGGCCATACAGAAATATTGGGACAAGATCGCCTGCGCCTACGCCCTCAATGAGGGCGGCCGCGTGATCGTGCAGAACGGCAAGGTGCAATACGTCGGCGTGCAGGCCAGCGAAAAAGTGGCCTACAACGTCATGGTGATTGCCACGGGGTCCTCGGGGCACGGCTCCTTGCCCAAGCCGGACAATGCGGTCGTCCATCTGGCCGCCGCCGTCGAAAAACTGGGAACGTATCAAGTCCCACCGCAACCCAGCACGATCACCCTGCGCTATTTCGAGCAGCTGTCAAAAATCGAGGACGACGAAATCGCCAAATGGATGCGCGCGCTCGAACAACCGGAACGCGCCGACCTGGCCGTCAAGCACCTGGGCGAAGAAAGCCCCATGTGGAACTCGATGTTGCGCGACACAATTGCGCCGACCATGTTGCAGGCAGGGGTGCGCGTGAACGTGGTTCCCTCGGAAGCCACCGCCAATCTGAACATTCGAATGCTACCCGGCCATTCGATCGAGGAGTTGATGGGACAGTTTGTGAAGATCGTCAACGACCCGCAAATTCGGTTCCAGCTTGCGCCCGATTCCGGTGAAAATTCCCCTCCATCGGATCTATCCACTCCTTTGTACCGCACCATCGAGCGCCTCACGCCGCAGGAATTTCCCGGCGCCATCACCGTGCCTCTTCTCGGCACGGGTGCCACGGACTCCGCCAGCTTGCGTCTGCATAAGGTGCAAGCATATGGCCTGGAGCCATTTCCGATGGTCGAAAGCGATAGTTCACGCGTGCATGGCGACGACGAACGAATACCGGTTGATAGCTTTCACAAGGGGGTTGTCTTCCTATATCATGTTGTGAGCGACTTCGCCTCCACGAAGTAGGCCGGAGAAACCTCGCCCCCCTTCCAGGCAGAATGGGCTCGGACAAAAAACCATGAATTTTCGCAGCGCTAAAATTGTATGCACTCTAGGACCCGCCAGTAATTCGTCCGAAATGATTGTGCGTCTGATGGAAGCCGGAATGGATGTGGCGCGGCTCAACTTCTCTCACGGGACTCACGAGGATCATGCGCGGACGATCAAGCGTTTGCGGGAAGCATCCGTGCGCCTGTCAAAGCCGATCGGGATTCTGGCCGACTTGCAGGGACCAAAAATCCGCACGGGCACTTTGAAGGACAAGCAGCCCGTGCAATTAGTCACAGGCCAGCGCTTTACGATTTCGATTCATGCGGTGGAAGGGACCAGAGAGGGCGTCAGCACGACCTACAAGCGCATGGCCCGTGATGTTTCGCGCGGCGACCGCATCCTGCTGGGTGACGGCCTGATCGAATTGCAAGTGCTTTCGACCACCTCTACTACGGTTCTCTGTAAAGTGGTGAACGGGGGGCTCCTCGGTGAGCACAAGGGCATCAATCTGCCCGGCGTAAAATTGAAGATCCCCGCTGTCACCGCGAAAGATCACGAAGACCTTGTGTTTGCACTCCGGCAGGGCGCGAATTTCGTTGCGGTAAGCTTTGTGCGCAGCGCGAAAGACGTGCTCCACGCCAAGAAGGCCATTTCGCGCCAAAAGCAGGATGTTCCGGTCATTGCCAAGCTGGAAAAACCCGAGGCGATCGACAATCTGGACGAGATTCTCGCCGTGTCCGACGCGGTAATGGTGGCTCGCGGCGACCTGGGCGTGGAGATGAGCCCGGAAAAAGTTCCCGTAGTCCAGAAACAGATCATCGCCCGGGCCTGCGAAGCGCGCCGCGCGGTCATCACCGCCACGCAAATGCTCGAATCCATGACGCAGAACCCGCGCCCCACGCGCGCCGAAGCTTCCGACGTCGCCAACGCCGTGTTCGACGGCAGCGACGCCCTGATGCTCTCCGCCGAAACCGCATCGGGGGTGTATCCGCTGGAGGCCGTGCAGATGATGGATCGCATCATCCGGGAAGCGGAAGCCAATAACGCACACATCCTTCGCCCGCAACCGGCGCAATTCAACATCGCCGAAACAGCGTCCGAGCTGATTTGCCACGCTTCGGAAGAATTGGATATGAAGGTGATTGCGGTATTTACTGAGACCGGTTTCACGGCGCGCCTGGTTTCCAAACACCGTCCGCGCCGCCCGATTATCGCCTTTTCGACGCTTCAGGAAACGCGTCGCCGCCTCTCGCTCAACTGGGGCGTCTTCCCGCGCACCATCGGCAAAGTGCATGACATTGAAGAACTAGTCCGCACCACGGAAAGAAAGCTGCTCGAAGAGCGGCTCGTCCAGCCCGGCGACGTGGTGGGGATCGTAGCGGGAACTCCGCTCTTTGTGGGCGGCACAACGAACTTCATGAAATTTCACGTTATTGGAAGCGATGACGAGGAAACTCGAAGAAACGGTGGATAGGAATCAAGTTATGTAGCGCCCGCCTTCAGGCGGGCGCTACAAAGACCTAATTCACCCAGCGGTCGTCGGAATCGTGCGGCGGCTCGTTCTTGTGATCGCGCATATAGACGTCAAATTTGCGCCGGGCGCGGCGGCGCCTCCAGTCGAGATAATCGTTCCGGAATCGGTAGAGAAATAAGCCCCGCCGGAGATATAGATAACCCACCAGGGCTCCGCCAAGGTGCGTGACGTGGCTGACGTTGTCCCCGCCGACATCCAGAGAGAGCAAAAACTCGATGATGATCGAGCCAGCTACCAACAACTTCATCGGAATTGAAATGGGAAAAGGAAATAGCCAGACCTGGCGGTCGGGGAACAGGATCCCCGCAGCGATCAGGACGCCGTAGATTGCTCCGGAAGCGCCAATCGTGGGAATCGTAAAGGAAACCCCGGTCCCGTGCAGGTCGAGAATCGATTTGATGAGAACGTTGATGCAGCCGGCGCCGATCCCCGTCAGAAAATAATATTGATAGAAGCGCTGCGTTCCCCAGGTCCTCTCCAGGTCCATTCCAAAGAAATACAAAAACAGCATGTTGAATACGAGATGCCAGATGGAGGCATGCAAAAAAAGGTAGGTCGCCAGTTGCCAGACAAACAAGCGCCGCGTGACGTACCAGGGAACGAGTCCGAAGAAGTGATTGAATAGCGCCGTGTATTCCAAAGGAAAAATCAGCTTGATGATCGTTTGAAGGAAAAAAACGGCCGTGCACGCGATCATGATGTTGCGAATGCCGGGCGTCAGCATCCCACCCCAACTGATGCGAGAACCATAAGAGCCCGGATATCGTGGACGCGAACCCATTGTCGTGAGTGTAAGCGTGGCGGGGCCGCTAGTCAAAGCTTGGGAGGGGTAAGAACACGTAGGGACAAATTCGGCTACACCCTCATTTCGATTGGTGTTGAGTTCGAACAAGCGCTCGGCCAGATTCTGAAGCACACCCACGCGGACGAGATACGCTCACTTCATCTACAATGTCGTCGCGTAGCGCGGCCGGAGGATGTTTCACTAGGCTGATTTGTAGTAGTGACCGGGCCGAGTTTTTGTACCACGGTGAGTGAAAGAGTTTATATCACAGCCAATGGCTGTGAAGCTTGATTGGGCTGAGCCCATGGGCTACATGCCGCGGGGGCAGGCGGCCTGTAGCCGAGCGCCGAGTGTGGCCGCCTTGTGTTGTATTCCACCCGCCACTTCTCAATCACGATCTGTGCCTCCTTTAGGGAGTAGAAGATCTCCCCATTCAAGCATTCATCCCGCAGCTTCCCGTTGAAGCTCTCGCAGTAACCGTTCTCCCAAGGACTGCCCGGCTCGATATACAGCGTTCCGGTCCCCACGTTCGCCAGCCACTTCCGCAGTTCCTTTGCCACGAACTCTGGGCCGTTGTCAGACCGAATGTTCTCTGGAACTCCTCGCCACAGCATCACATCCGCCAGCGCCTCGATGACCTCGTAGCTTCCCAATCGCCTCGCCACTCGAATCGCCAAGCACTCCCGCGTGTATTCATCGATCATCGTAAGCATGCGGACCGTTCTGCCATCGTGGGTCATCGCACTCACGAAGTCATAGCTCCAAACGTGATTTGCCCGCTCGGGCCTTAGCCGCACACAGGAGCCGTCATTTAACCAGAGCCTTCTCCGTGCCCTTTGTTTGCTGGGTATCTTCAGCCCTTCGCGACGCCAGATGCGCTGCACTCGATCTTTCCCCACCTGCCAGCCTGCGATCCGCAACAGCGCCGTGATCCTCCGGTAGCCGTAACGGCCATACTCACTGGCCAACGTGATGATGTCTCGGGTCAGCGCATCTTCATCCACTCTCTGGATCGGCTGGTAGCGTTGCGTTCCACGCCACTGATTCACCAGTCGGCAAGCATGCCGCTCAGAGAGTTCATGCTTCTCCCGCGCATGCTCCACCGCACAGCGACGCCGTTCAGGGCTTAGAAGTTTCCCTCTGCAATATCCTTGAGAACCTGCTTCTCCAGCGACAGCTCCGCCACCACTCGCTTGAGCTTTGCGTTCTCCCGCTCTAGTTCCTTTAGTCGCTTCGCTTGATCTAGCTTCAGGCCGCCGTATTCCTTCCGCCAGCGGTAGTAGGTCTGTACTGTGATCTCAGCTTCTTTGCAGACTTGCGGGGTGGGTTTTCCATTTGCGATTCCTACTTCAATCTGACGCAGCAATGTCACGATCTGTTCCGCTTTGTACCTCTTGTTTGGCATATCCAGCCGTCCTCCTCGTAAGAGATTCTCTCTCACTTCGGCTGGTACAAAAACCACCGGTCAGGTCAAAACGTACGGCGCCGATTTTCTTTCCGACTTCCGAAGCGACGCACAGCTCGGCACCGTGCTGGACAAAACTGGCGCAGATTCTCTTTCAGAATTGGTGAAGAAGCATAACAAGTGAAAGTTAAAGTATTCCTCTCGCGTTACCCACAGTGCGCAACAATCCCGTTCTCTCCCAATAAGTCTGAGGTCATCAATCCAGATATCCCACGGTGCGAGTTTTCACAATTCAACGCCGCTTCCTTCGCTTGCCACGCTTTGAAGCTGGTTCCAATTTGCGAGCGTCGATAACAACTACGTCTGGGACTCGATGCCCTTTTCGGATGGCTTTGTCACGCAGCGTAAGTACGTCATTTATACTTGATTCTGACTGACTAACACGTAGTATCACATAGACAGATTCTTCTGTTGCTTCACTCTCTTCATAGGCAGGCAATTGAGTTTCAAAACCGTGCACAAGACCGGTGTTTGTTGACTTCTTGATTTCAACGAGCATTCTTCCTCCGTATCCCACACTCAGCTTGAAATCCACGGGTCCGTTTCCAGCATTAGGCTCTCGGCTAAGGTCAACATCGTTGGCTTCACAGTACGAATCAGCGACGGCATAAAACAGTCTTTGCGCAAACACTTCGTGTCGCGGCTTACCAGACTCGCCATACAAGACCTCATACAATTTATTATTTTCAATGTTTCTCTTAAACTGTTTAATGATCGAGTCTACTAACTGCCTCAGTTCGCCGATGTTTTCTGGCCGCTTTATTAGAAGTTCGAGTGGGTGGGCTTCAGCGACGGTGCGCCCCAGACTTTCCCAACTCAGTAAGCCATCTTCATCTTTCTGGAAGTCGTAACCGCTCGAAGCAGCATTCCTATACACTTCAATTAAGTCTTTGAGGTTCTTAGGGGCGGCCATCAGTATCTTACGAATTTCTTCTTTCGACGGCTTCTTGTTTTCCTTTGAGGCCGCCGCAACAATTTTGTTCCACGCTTCTCTTACTTCTTTGTTGAACAATGCAACTTGGTCTATTTGCCCACGATCAAGTGCAATAGGTAATAAGTTCAGCAGAGACGAAGGAACGAGAACCATTGGTCGTTTCCCATCCGGAAGCAGAGGTAAAGTCCAATCTTTACCGTTAATTGAAAACTTCGCTTGGGGGCGGAGGTTATGACCTGCTCCCCGAAATTTAGTCCAGCCAAAAGTTAGCTTCTCCGGGTATAAGACCGCGAGAGGAGAAGCGCCATGAAAGGAAGCCGGTTTAGTGAAGAGCAGATCGTTGGGGTGTTGAAGGAGGCGGAGGCCGGAGTTCCCATGAAGGACCTCTGCCGCCGGATTGGTATCAGTACCGCTACGTTCTACCACTGGAAGGCGAAGTACGGGGGCCTGGAAGTGAGCGAGACCCGGCGGCTGCGTCAGCTGGAGGAAGAGAACGGACGGCTGAAGAAGATCGTGGCGCAGCAAGCGTTGGACCTGGACGCGCTGAAGGTGGTACTGGCAAAAAAGTGGTAGGCCCGCGGGCGAAGCGAGAAGCGGTGCGTGTCGTGCGGGAACAAGCAGGGCTCAGCGAGCGACGCGCCTGTGGGCTGATCGGGATGCACCGCGGGAGCTGGCGGTACCGGCGGAAGGAACGGAACGAAGCGGCGTTGCGGGCTCGGCTGCGGGAGTTGGCAGGCGAGCGTCCGCGATTCGGCTATCGGCGGCTGTACATTTTCCTGCGACGGGAGAAGACCGAGGACGGAACGCTTCGGTGGCGGGTCAACCACAAGCGAGTGTATCGGCTGTACCGGGAGGAAGGGCTGGCGATGCAGCGTAGGAGGCGCAAGCGATTTCGAGCCGAAGCGCGAGTGCCGTTGGCGCTTCCGACGCGTGCCAATGAAATGTGGACGATGGACTACACGCATGACGAACTGGCCGGCGGGCGGAAATTCCGAACGCTGAACCTGATGGATGGCTACACGCGAGAGGCCCTGCGGATCGAGCCGGACACGTCGCTGCCCGGCCTGCGTGTGGTGCGGGTACTGGAGTGGCTGCGAGAACGACGTGGAACACCGGCAGCGATCCAGGTAGACAACGGAACGGAGTTCACCAGCCGCGTCGTGGATCAGTGGGCGTATCAGAATCAGGTGGCGCTGCACTTCATCGAGCGCGGCAAGCCCACGCAGAACGCATTCATCGAAAGCTTCAACGGGAAGTTCCGGGATGAATGCTTGAACCAGAACTGGTTCGTGGATCTCCGACACGCACGGGAGGTGATCGAGGCCTGGCGGGTGGATTACAACACGGTGCGCCCGCACAGCTCGCTGAGGTATCTGACGCCGGAAGAGTTCGCCGCGAGTGTCGCCGCGCGACCGGCGTCTCCCCCCACGCCGGTCGTCTCCATCGACCCAGCGTGGGCAAGTTCGGATGTGCAGGAACCCCGGAGTGCTAACTTATGACTGGACCAAAAACGGGGGGCAGGTCAGGCTTCTTGCGCGGCTTGCTGATCCGACACGCCTTGTGAGTAACCCTCAATGGAAAGGGGATTCCCGCGATATAGCGCGATCTGAACGTGCCTGTAGTGGATTGTAGGCTGAACCTGCTCCTCAACCAAAATCGTCATTGCTTTTAGAAGCGCATCCTTCAAATCCATGCGCGAAAGGATACCACCGAGATCGTGAAGACAATGTGATTTCCGATCTCCCAAGTCTTGATAAACGGGATTATCGGTAACTGGGATTTGTCGCCACGCACACATCCCTCGTACCCGTTTTCGAGGGGTGTATCACTTTTCCCCGCTCTGTAACCTTACCCGTCAAAGCTTGGGATTTCCAGCAACTACGAAGCCTTTTCTTGCCGGCCAAGAGGGAAGATTAGACATGCTGGAGCATTGCATACGGACAGTGGCGGGTATACAGTATCGGCCATCCGGGAAATCAATCCGGAAGTCCCGGCTAAGCCAAAATTTCCCGTTGCAACTGTTTGCGTCACGCATCGGCCGCAGCCCACGGCCAACATCAGCCACTCATCTATGCGGATTGGAGACACTCCTTCAAAGAAGGATACATACCATGCGAATCAAGCAGCGGAATTTCCTGTTACTCCTCATGACGACGGTCCTGGTCTGTCCGGCAGTTTTCGCGGATCAGGTTTCATTGAAAAATGGAGACCGCCTGACAGGCACCATCGTCAAGTCGGACGCCAAGACGCTCGTCCTCAAGACAGAGGCTGCAGGTGACGTGACCATCCAGTGGTCTGCGATTGACGCCATCACTTCCACCCAACCGCTTCACGTCGGCCTCGCGGGTGGACAAATGATTGTAGGACCGGTCGCAACCAAAGACGGGCAGATTCAGGTCGCGACGCAGACTGCGGGTGTGGTAACCGCCTCGAAGGATTCGGTTCAAGTCATCCGGTCCGACTCCGAGGAAGCCGCCTACGATGCGGCGATCGATCGATTGCAGCACCCGCACCTCGGCGACTTCTGGAGCGGGACGCTCGACACTGGACTCAGCCTCACGCGAGGCAATTCGGCCACCCTTGCTTACAATCTCACGGGAAGGGCCGTTCGCCAGACGGACCGGGACAAAATCACGGCGTATGCCAGCGCGGTTTATGGGAAGAATGACACGACTTCGCCCAGCCAGGTGATCGCTCACCAAATCACGGGCGGCGTTCGCGCCGATATCAATTTCCGCGCGAGATGGTTTGCGTACGCTGCGACGGATTTCAACTCTAATGCACTTCAGAATTTGGATCTTCAGAATGTGATCGATGGCGGGATAGGAGGCCACGTGATCAAGACGAAGAACATGCAGTTCGACGTCTTTGCCGGGGCTGGGTACAACCAGGAATATTTCGGGGCGTATACGTTGCCGAACTCAGCGCCGCCGCCCGCGACTCTTTCCTTTGCGGCCGTCACGCAAAGAAGCGCGGAGGCCAATGTGGGAGAGACGCTCAGCGCGAAGCTTGGCAGCCGCTCGACCTTCAACGAAACATTCAATTATTTTCCAGAACTTACCGGGCCCAGCGGCTACCGGTATACCTTCAATACTGTCCTTTCCACCGCGATCAGCCGATGGCTCGGCTGGCAGTTCAGTTTGAACGATAATTTCATTAGTAATCCGCCGACCGGAATCAAACGGTTTGACCTGCTGCTTTCCACTGGTTTGCGGCTGACGTTTGGCAGTCCGAAATAGCCTGCAACTGGCAGTTGCGGAGCCGCCTTATTGTGACACCGTGAACGGGATCGAAGCTTCCGTCGTTTCCCAATCGAGCGCCAGCGTTCCCTGGTTTCCACTGTCGGAGCGCAATTCGATTTTGAAAGTTTCGACGGGGCCGGCGAGCGCCTTCAAATTCATCTTCGTGCGGCCGAAATCGGTCGAGGAATCATAATCCTTGTGGAATTGTCCTGTTTGTTTGTTGATGATCAGCGTCCATTCGTTGGCGTTCGGCAGCGTCCAGATGCTGTAGCTTCCGGCGGGAAGTTTCAGCGTGCCCATCTGCAAATTCGCCTGGGTCGTGAGCTTGGTCGCCCAATTCGCGCCGGTGCACCAGACTTCGCCATAAGGCACAAGGCCACCCATTATTTTTCGTCCGTGCATCGAGGGCGCGTAGTAGTCGATAGTAATCTTTTTTCCCGCGATGGTGGCCGCGACGTTCGCCGGAGGGCTGGTGTATTGCGACCGGCCGAACTGGCCGTAGGACGTCCAGGCAAACACGCCGACGAGCACAATGACGATCCCCAAACCGCCAAACATCAGTACGCTTTTTCTTGAGTTGGCAAACATATCGCACCTCTCTTACCGGCCGCCGTTTTTGGCCATCGCCCCCTGCCCGGCCAGATAGAAATATCCGACTTTGTTGTTGGAAGGCGTCGCGTACCACATGCGCCCCTGCGCATCGAGGAAATATTCCCTTGATGTGATTTCGGAATGCGGGAAGGGATACTCCGTGACCTTGCCGGTAGTCGTGTTCAAGCGGCCCACTTCATCCAGATATTCCGAGGAGTACCAGGCGTCGTGGTTCCGGTCTAAGTTCATCGCGTAGGGGGCGGCGTTCGGTCCCGGCAACGCGTAATTCTTGAATGTTTCCGTCTTGGGATCGAACCGCCCGATCTGTCCCGCTCCGGATTGGCTGAACCAAACGATCCCGTCCGAATCGATCTGAATCCTGCGCGAATACACCGTGTTGCTTCCAGGCGGGTTCCAGGTCTTCACTTCCAGAGTCTTTCCGTCAATCTTTCCGATTTTCCCGACTGCGTTGTATTCCGAGAACCAGCAGTTCCCGTCTTTGTCCACCTCGACACCATAGGTCGGCTCACCAAAGTCCGTGAACTTCCCGGTCTTCGGATCGAGGCGGCTGATTCGCGTACCGCTGGACCAGGCAATCCCGTCCGTACCGACTCGCACCGTATGCTTGCTGCCGCCGGCGACCAGGCCTTCCTTGCCAGGCGTATAAGCGTCAGCAAATTCGGTGAGTTTTTCCGTTTTCGGTTCGAATTTGCCGATTTTGTTAATTCCGAATTCTCCAAGCCAGACATTGCCGTCGGGACCGGGATACGCAGAGTGAATTCCCACGGCTTTCGGATTGGGCACATCGTATTCGTGAACCATCCCGGTTTCGGGATCGAGCTTTCCGATCTTGTTCGCGCCGCCGTAGTATGGCATCCAGACGTTGCCTTCTTTGTCCGGCGCGGCGCTCCAGGGCATGCGGTTTGGCCCGGGCAAATCGTATTCGACGTAGACGATGTTCATCGCGTCGTCGTCAAAGGTTCGCACGAGGTTCTTGTATTCCGGCAAATCCGCGGGGGATTTCGGCAACTCGGAGTCAGGGCCGAACGCAGCTGCTATAAAGGACGCCACGCGGTCGGCTTGCTCATCATTGACCATGAGCCCCAGCAGGTAATGCATGCGGGTTCGCATGTAATCCACGCGGTCCTTCGCGCCTTCCAGATCCCGCGAGACGCTGGCCATGCGCGTTTGAAAGCCGTGGCAGATTTGGCAAGGCGCGTCGCGGAAATTGGACGTGGGGCCGAAAACCATCTCCTTGCCGCGGATATTCGGTATCAGCTTTTCGCCCTGATACAAGGAAAGATCGCGCCAGCGCACCGTCCCCGGCTTCAATGCCCAATCCATGGACGCGGTTTGACTCGCCGTCAGCGTCACGCCCGTGCGCGGATCGGCCTGGTAGCCGACGGCGCGAATCCGCAGCGTGTATTCACCGGCCGGCAAATCCTCCACTCGATAGGCGCCGTCCTTGTGAGACAACACGTTGACGGTAATCTTGGTCTTGGTGTTCTGCGCCTCAACGAACGCGCCCTTGAACGGCGCGCCGTCCGGCCCCTTCACCGTGCCGGTGATGGTCGCCGAGCGCGTGAACGCAGCGAGAAGAATCATCGCGCCGATCAATACCAGTAATTTAGGTGCCAGTATTCTTGGCATTCGTTGCATGGATACTCCTTGCCGACGCACCGCTCGTGGTTAAATCGTTTATTAAAGAATCGAAGTCCCGTCCGTGTCCCTCGCAGCCTTGAATGCCTGAATCGTACTCCAAAATTGGCTGTCCCTGCCAAACTTGTTCCTGGCCTCTCATTGGTTTAGCCTTCCCTCAGCAAAGCCAGATGGTTCAAGCCCAGCTTGGCAAGAAGTGGACCCAGCAACTACCATTGGGACATATGGTGATGCGCGCTAAGAAGTCGGCCATGGCATTGTTCGCACTGGTTTCGCTGACGCTCGCATTTCCGCGCGTCGGCTGGCCGCAATCGAATGGCCTGCAAAAATTATTTTCGGACTACTACGAATTCCTGCTGCGCGAGGATCCCACACAGGCCACGTTTGCCGGCCGGGCCGAATACAACGACCGCTGGGACGATCCTTCTCCGGAACATCAGCGGCAATATCTTGCCTCGCTCCAAGAATTCCTCGCGCGGCTGCGCGAGATTCCAGAAACTGGACTCGCCGCGCCCGACCGTTTGAGCTACGAACTCTTGGATCGGCAACTGAAAGAGAAAATCGAGGAAGTGAGGATCGTTTCGACCTTCAATAGCGTGAATCACCTTGTGGGAGGGCACCTCAATATTTTCAGCACCATGGCCGTAGCGCCGTCAAACACGGTGAAGGACTACGAAAACGAGGTGGTCCGCCTGCGGGCGCTGCCTAAATGGGTCGATCAAACCATCGCCGCCGCGAATCTGGCCATTGCACAAGAAAGGGTTCAGCCAAAGTTAGTCGCCGAGCGCGAGGTGGACCAGCTGAATGTGGAAATGGCGCCCGACCCCCTGAAGAGTCCGCTGCTCGCGGCTTTCACGAAGTTTCCTGCGTCGATTCCGGCCACCGAACAGGACCGCTTGCGCGCGGAGGCCATCGATGCCTATACGCAGGCATTTCTTCCCGCGTGGCGCAAGTTGCGGGACTACGTCTCCGGCACGTACCTTCCGGCAGCGCGCGACACTGTGGGCCTCGCGCAAGCGCCGGGCGGCCCGGAAATGTACGCTTTTCTGGTCCGCCAAATGACCACGACGAACTACACGCCCGAGCAAATTCACGAAATCGGGTTGAAAGAGGTCGCGCGCCTTCAATCCGAGATGGCTAAAATCCGCCAGCAACTGAATTTTCCGGGCACCGCCGAGGAATTTTCGGACCAAGTCCTCAACGCGCCGCGGTTCCGGTACCACAGCGAAGCGGAAATTCTGGAGCACGACCGCGACATCGCCAAGCGCATCGATCCCGAGCTCCCTCGCCTCTTCAAGGTTTTGCCGCGCATCACTTACGGTGTCGCCGCCGTTCCGCCGGATCGCGCGCGCACCTCGTCGGAATACTATGAACCGCCCGCGCTTGACGGCTCGCGCGCTGGATACCTCTACATGCGGACCGTGGATCCGGAAAAGCAATCAAGCTGTTGTTCGGAATCGACAATCCTGCATGAGGCCGTGCCGGGACATCATCTCCAGATTGCGCTTTCCTATGAGATCCCCGGCTTGCCGGATTTTCGCAAGATTTCGGAATTTACGGCATACACCGAAGGCTGGGCTCTGTATGCGGAAACGCTCGGTCCCGACCTGCACATGTACGAAACGCCTTACGAAATGTACGGATTCCTGCAAGGACAGATTCTTCGCGCCGCGCGGCTGGTCGTCGATACGGGAATCCATAGCATGGGATGGTCGCGGCAGCAGGCGATCGACTATATGGTTTCTGTTGGCGCGGACGCTTCACGGGATTTTATCGCCAGTGAAGTCGACCGCTATATCGCGTGGCCCGGCCAGGCGCTGGCATACAAAGTGGGCCAGCTGAAAATCCTGGAGCTCCGTGCGCTCGCGCAAAAAGAACTTGGCCCCAAGTTCGATATCCGTGAGTTCCACGACGTGGTATTGCGAAACGGAACCATCCCACTCGACGTTCTCGAGGAACAGGTGCGGGACTGGATTGCCCAATCAAAAAACCCTGATTCGTATCCGAAGAAATAACAAAGCACGGCCTTGCAAAACTCGAATAGAAATCCCAAAACGATTGGCTTGATTTCAGACACGCACGGACTGCTGCGTCCTCAGGCCCTGCGCGCCCTGAAAGGCTCGGACCTGATCATTCACGCGGGCGACGTAGGCGATCCGGAAATTCTCAAAACGCTGAAAACTCTCGCCCCGGTTTTTGCCGTGCGGGGAAATGTGGATACGGAGCCGTGGGCGCAAGCGCTTCCTGAAACCGAAGTCATCGAGATGGATCGCGCAACGATCTACGTCCTTCACGACGTTCACGCGCTCGGTCTTGATCCCGCCGCTGCGGGCTTCCAAATCGTTGTGAGCGGCCATTCGCACAAGCCGGCCCGAACGGAACGAGACGGAGTCCTGTTTCTCAATCCCGGAAGCGCAGGCCCGCGGCGGTTCGATTTGCCGGTGACGATCGCGCGCCTCAATATGAGCCAAAAGCCCTGGAGCGTGGACTTTGTCGACCTGATGAACCTGCAACCCAATGGAGAAGCGGCCGGACATCAAGGTAAGTCTAGCTAAATCATAGACAAAGGCGCCATTTGGACCATACCGGGACAGCCGAACAGTTGCTCCGAATCTGGCCGTACGGCCAGTAGTGCCAGTCGATTAATCCCCGTACTCTTCCCAAACCAGCCTTGCCGCATTTTGAAACGTCCGACGCAATTGATGGCGCGGATGTGTGTGCGGCCAATGTGCTGGGAAGCAATAGGGGAGAATCCGTGAAGCGTTCCGCACTGGTGATGCTGGCAGCACTGGCGGTGTTGCTGGGCGGGTGCGCCCAAGTAGTTCTACCAAGCGACCCGGGAGCAGGTGGCGGTCCGGGGCTGACAGCATTGACCGTAACACCGTCGGGCGCGGCCATTCCAGGTGTGGCGCAGCAACAGTTCGCCGCGAAAACGGGCGATGGGTCCCAACCGGCGGTGAACTGGTCGATCAACGGAATGGCGGGCGGAAACGCGGCTTCCGGGACCATTGACGCCAACGGAATGTACACTGCTCCGGAATTCCCGCCGACACCCAATTCCATCACCATAGACGCGGTCGAAACTTCGGACACCAGGAAAATCGGGAATGCCACCGCCACGCTGAATAATCCAGTGCCGATATTGACCACCGTGACGCCAATGAGCCTTCCCCAAGCCGCGTTCACGATAACGCTGAATGGGTTGCATTTCGCGCAAGGTGCGGTCGCATACATGGGAACTACCGCTCTCACGACGACCTGCGTTTCGTCGACACAGCTGACCGCAACGGGCACGGCAACGAGCGCGCAAGCGGGGACACAGCCGATCACCGTACACAACCCCGACCCCGGGGCAAGTATTTCTGCCAGTGTGAACATCGTGGTACAGGGTGGCGTCGCTGTGATGGTGACGCCGGCAACGGCGATGGTCCGTACAGGCAATCAACAAGCCTTCTCGGCCATGGTGACGGGAGCCTTGAACCTGAGCGTCACTTGGACTGTCAACGGCGTGGCTGGCGGCAACTCCACGATTGGCACAATCGCGGCAAATGGCACTTACACCGCGCCTCTCACTTTGCCGACCCCGAACACGATCACGGTGACGGCAACCAGCGTGGAGGATCCCACGCGGTCGGGTAGCGCGACGGTAACGCTAGAAAACCCGATACCGGTGATTACCAGCGTGACGCCCGCGATCCTCACGGCGGCCACGCAATTTGATATCACCGTAAACGGAACGGGCTTCACTCCCACGTCCATCGTGAACCTCGGCACCATCGGGCTCAGCACGACTTTCGTCGCGCCGACGCAATTGGTCGCCGTGGGCACACCCACACTGGCGCAGGTAGGTACGGTGCCAGTCACAGTTGTCAATCCTGATCCGGGCGGCTCGACTTCTGCGCCGTTCAACGTGCAGGTGGTCGGCCCGAATTCAAATATCACCGTGACGGTTTCTCCAAAGACCGCCACGCTTGGCGCGGGAAATGTGCAGCAATTCCAAGCGACGGTGACCGGTTCGATCGATTTGAGCGTGACGTGGTCGGTGAATGGAGTGAGCTTCGGAAACAGCACGGTGGGCACGATTGACTTTCAGGGGAATTACACCGCGCCGAACAATATTGTGGGCCTGGGAAGCGTCACCGTGACGGCGGCCAGCAATGCGAATCCCGCGAAATCGGACAGCGCCATCGTTACGCTGGTCAATCCGGTACCCGCACTCACGTCGATCACTCCTGAAACTCTGGGGCTCGGGGGCTTTCAGATTACGCTGAATGGGATGGGATTTGTGAGCACCTCCACGGCGACGTTTGGCGGACAGCCGCTGCAGGTGACCTACGTGACTTCGACGATGCTCACCGCGATCGGCAACGCGTTGAACACGCAGGTTGGCTCGGTGACTGTGAAGGTGACTAACCCCGCGCCGGGCGGCGGAACTTCCAACGGAGTGAATGTGACGGTGACGACTGCGGGCACTCCCGAGAGTTCGGCGGCGGCGGTGCGTTTTCTGGAGCAGTCTTCGTTTGGGCCGGACATGGAAAACTTGAATCAAGTGGCGGAGACTGGCTTTGATACGTACCTGCAGAACCAGTTCGCCTCGACGGTCACACCCTATCCGGACCCTCGGCCCAATGACAGTATCAACAACGTGGAGCAGACGTTTTTCCTGAATTCAATCGCCGGCGGGGATCAGTTGCGCATGCGCACGGCGTTGGCATTGAACGAACTTTGGGTGGTGAGCGCACAAACAGTGAACGACCCGCTGGGATATACGAACTACTTGCGCGCACTCAGCAAGGACGCGCTGGGAAATTACCAGAACGTGATGACGGATGTGACGTTGACTCCGGCGATGGGAAATTTCCTGAATATGGTGAACAACGACGCGCCGCCGCCCGGAGAACACGCGAACGAAAACTACGCGCGCGAATTCATGCAACTGTTCTGCCTGGGATTGAACCAGTTGAATCCGGACGGAACACCGGTGCTGGACGGCAGCGGAAATCCGATCCCCACATACACACAAAACGACGTGATGGACCTGGGCCGCGTGTTCACCGGATGGACCTTTCCGCCGACCCCGGGCAAGCCATCGCAGAATCACAATCCGGAATACTACGGCGGGCCGATGGTGGCGGTGGAAGGTTTGCACGATACCGGAGCAAAAACGATTCTGGGGCAGGCGATTCCGGCGGGCGGCAGCGCGGAACAGGATTTGGCGGCGGCCGTGGGAATCATTTTCAATCATCCGAACGTGGGCCCCTTCGTGGCCAAGCAGATGATCGAGCACCTGGTCACCAGCAATCCCAGCCCGGCGTACGTGCTGCGCGTAGCCACGGCGTTCAACACCGGTACGTTTAACAGCTACGGGTCGGGGAAGCGCGGCGACATGCAGGCCACGGTCGCAGCGATCCTGCTGGATCCCGAAGCGCGGCGGGGAGACAACCCTGCGACCGTGGTCGTTACAGACGGCAAGCTGCGCGAACCAGTGGTGATGATCGCAAGCATTGCCCGCGCCTTCCACGCCAAAACCGACGCGGGAGGGCTAGCGCAGTGGGGCGATAGCATGGCGCAAAGCATCTTTAATCCGGCGACGGTGTTCAACTTCTTCCCGCCGGTCAATCCGATTGCGGGCACTACCCTGAATGGACCCGAATTCGCGATCTTCGCCACGAACACGAGCCTGGCGCGCATGAACTTCATTAATGCCGCGGTGTATCAGGGGCTCGGACAGAACACCACGTTGGATTTCAGTCCCGTGATCAACGCAGGAACTCCGGACCAGATGGTGGCCTGGCTTGACACACTGTTCCTGCACGGGAGCACGCCGACTCAGATGAAACAAACGATTCTCACTGCAGTCGGCGCTGTCAATTCCACGGACACGACGGGCCAGGCGGACGTGGCGATTTATCTATTCACCTCGTCGTCCATGTATCAGGTGCAGCACTGAGGAAGAGGAGAGAGCGATGACACGGCACACACGGAGAGACTTGCTGCGATTGGCGTGCTGCTCGGCGGCGGGCGCGACCCTGGTGAGCGGACTGAGCAAACTCGGGCTGGTGAGCGCGCTGGCGCAAGGCACAACGGATTACAAAGCGCTGGTGTGCATTTTCATGTTCGGCGGAAATGACAGCAATAACATGCTGGTTCCGACAGACTCGCGCTACACGCAGTACCTGCAAGCCCGAAGCGTATTGGCGCTGCCGCAAAGCCAGTTGTTGCCGTTGCAAATGGGCGGACAATCGATTTACGGGCTGCACCCGGACATGCCGGAGATGCAGGGGTTCTTCAACAATCAAAAATCACTGGCGATTGTCGCCAACGTGGGAACGCTGGTGCAACCCACGACACAAGCGTCGTACCGCGCGTTTATGAATCTGCCGGAAAATCTTTTTTCGCACTCCGACCAGCAGGACCAGTGGCAGAGCGCGCAACTCGCCGGAACGCCCGTATCCGGGTGGGCCGGCAAGGTCGCCGACAATGTCCAGACGCTCAACGCCGCCGCGCAGTTTCCGCCGATTCTCTCGATTTCCGGCAGCCCCGTCTTCTGCACAGGCATCACCACGAGGCCCTTCTCGATGGACCCTGGCCAGCCGCCGGGTTTGCAGGGATTCGATACATCGACTGCCTCCCAAGCCCGGTATACCGCGACTCAGCAATTGCTGACCTTCGACAGCGGCTTGTCGATGGTGCAGGCCGCGAACGCGGTAACGGGACAAGCGGTGCAGTTTGCGCAGGTTCTGTCGACCGCGCTGAAAAATATCACGCCGCTGCAGACACTGTTCCCGGGCGATTATCTGGGACAACAATTGCAGCAGGTGGCGCAAGTGATTTCCGCGCGTAGCGCCTTGGGCGTGCAGCGCCAGATCTTCTTCTGCGCTGTCGGCGGATTCGACACGCACGCGGACCAATTGCCGCAGCAGGTGCAGCTGCTCTCGAGTGTCAGCAAGGGCATGTCGGCGTTCTATCAAGCCACACAGGAACTGGGAGTCGCGAGTCAAGTGACCACATTTACGCTGTCCGAGTTCAGCCGCACGCTGGAGCCGGGCTCCAACGGCGGCTCGGACCACGCATGGGGCAGCCATCAGTTGATTCTGGGAGGCGCGGTGAAGGGCAACGCGCTTTATGGAACTTTCCCGACGCTAGCACTGGGCGGGCCGGACGACGCCGACCAGAATGGCCGGTGGATCCCGACGACGGCGCTCGATCAATATGCAGCGACGATGGCGACGTGGTTTGGAGTCAGTGCGGCGAACCTGCCGTCCATTTTCCCGAACCTGGTGAATTTTTCGTCCAGCAATCTGGGATTCCTGGGCTAGTGAAGCGAGAGGTTGACGACAGCTTATGAGAACGATCCCCAAACTGTGGCTCCTGCTGTTCATGCTGGGACTGGCGTCGCAGGGACATGCGCAGGTCCCCGCAATTGCGGGCGTTGCGCCGGTGTTGGAGGGAAGCGTCGGGTACACGTACATGCAATCCAACGTACCATCGCAGGGCAACATGGCGATGAAGGGGATCCTATTGTCGGGGAGCCGGGATCTGAATGCGCACTTTGCAGCGAAACTGGAAGTGGGCTATTCGCGTTCCTTTGATGCGTTTCAGACGGGCCGCGCCGCGGATGTATTAACGTACATGGGCGGGCCGGTTTTCTATCCGGTTCGGCGGCAAAAATTCAGTATCCATGTGCAGGTGCTGGCGGGCGGAGCGAGAGAGACCGGAGTGAACTTCGAGAGCGACGGAACGCTGGTGCGGGGATACGTGAATCACTTTGCGTGGGCCGGCGGCGCGGGATTTCAATACCGAATCTCAGAGTCATTGTCTCTGCGCCCGGAAGTGGAGTACCTGCGCACTTCATTTTTCAATTCAAACCTGGCCATCCAGGGACAAACCAACTTGCGACCCTCGATCAACCTGATTTACACGTTCGGCCGGCGCAAATACTAGCTGGCCGCCTATCCCCCATTGGCTTAAAGCCATTTTCCGATGATCCCGTTTCTCACGACTTGGCCGCATCTGTGGAGTAAGGCTTGTTATTTTTTCGTTGTCTGGATCGACTCGATGTAGGCGGTCAGGTCGCGCATACGTTCCTCCAGAACCTTTGGACGAGATTTCAGGAGGTAGAAGACATTGCCCCAAGCGGGCATCTCAGGAGTACCATGCGCCGGAATCGAGCCTTTGAAGTAGATCGCGTCCCTTACGCGGTCCGCCGGAAACTTCCCTGCATTCTGTTCGCTGAGTATCGTCAGATTGGCCGGTTTCACCCTTTTCTGAGGCTCGATTGATTCGGGGTCATACGTTGAGCCAGGACCCGGACCTTTTCCGTCCACACCATGGCATACCGAGCAACGTTGGTGGAACAACTCTCCGCCTGAGGCTAAATTGGCCTTGGAGCCAGTTTTAGCGGACGTTTGGGCAGAAGCGACCACGCCAATGCCGATACCGAGTGCAAGAATTGCCAACCTCACGTAACGCATAAACCACCTCTTTCCCGCCTTTTCAAAGTGCGAATCGGGAATTACTTCCTCTTGGCCTCGTCTGATATGTCCGGGGAATCTCCAGTTTTGTGATCTACAATCTGGTAGAGCAGGAACGCGTGAATAGCATCCCTAGCTTGTGCGTTGGCGGTAGTAATTCGTACTCTGGCCCCGTTATTAATCTCTTGATATTCATACTGAATATGCTCTCGTAACGTGGTCATTGTTGGCACTCCGGGCGGCGTGGTGGCGTGGATGAACATCGGTGCCTCGAAATTGCCAGCCGAAAACATCTTAGCGATGTGCGAAAGGTGCATTCGGATTTGGTCGCGGTTTGCGGTGTCCTTTGGGTCATTCGCAACAACCTCGATGACGCCCCCGTCTTTATACAGTCGAAAGTGATGTGTCGTTTCCTCTTGGGAGAATCCCATCCCTTGTTCGCCCCGTTTCAGCATCTCGCTGTGGTGAGCGCTCTGGTTTTGCTCCGTTTCTCTTTGCTGGGCTGGAACTGTGAGACCAATAGACGAAAATAAGAGAAGCGCAATTGCTGTTCGCATTGTTGAAGGACCTTTCTTCCCCTGGTGTCCCGAATTACTGGGAGGGGGGCTTATTGACATCACCGCCCAAGGGACAATTGGTCTTGATTTGACCCGACATCATTTGCATCATCTTGCCCTGCTGCATCATTTGACTGTGCATTTGATTGAGCAGTGCTTGATGTTCTGCCAGCTTCGACTTGAGGGCTTCCGGGTCCTTCTCATTCTGGATGGCAGACATGCTCTCCATCAACTTGTTCATAAGCGTGGACATTTGTTGGTGATGGTTCGTCATCTGGCCCATCATCCCCATCATTCCGCCATCCATCATTCCTTGGCCTTGCCCCCCACTCTGGCCCATCATGCCTCCGCCCATCATTCTGGGCGTCGATTGGCCTTGGGTGGTCCGGTCCTCAGAATTTTGCTGTGACTTTTGAGCGGCGCCACCGATCACAAACGCCGAAAGACTTGCCGCAAGTAATGACGCGGTAAAAAGCTTGTGTCTCATAGTCATCCTCCTACGCATAAGCATTCTCCTAAAATCTTGAACTGGGTTCTGTGACTCACATCACAATTGGCCCTAAGCCACATCCTGAGAATTCCGTTTGTCGGGCGGCGTTCGGCGGAAGGAGAGAGAAGCATTAATGTAAGGGTTCGCCGGGTTTGAGAAACCATGCGCTCGGATGCTGTGTGAAGCCCACATGAGGGTAATAGCCCTCCGCTGCTGGAGCAGAGAGCAGAATCAGCATCGCTTGCGGCCCTGCGGCTGCCCGGGTTCGGCGAATGAGCTCTTTGCCGATCCCCGAACGTTGGTTGCGAGAGCCGGACCGCAAGGTCGGACAAATACGTTGCGTAAGCGAAATCCGTGAGAGCGCGCGAGATACCCACGAGGAGATCTCCATCCCACGCCGTGACGACCAGATTTGCATTCCGCAGCATCGCGGTCATGCGCCCCCGGTCATCTAGTGGTCGGCGTTTCCCGAGGGTTGAAGCGCCGTACAAATCGATGACGGCATCGAGATCGAGATCGTTGCCGAGGCGATAGTTGATCACCGTTGCCTCCCATGAGGACTGGACGAATGCACGCTCCGCGATTCGGGCGTCAGAAAATATTCTCACATGGGACGCCTGGGGGAAAAAATTTCCAAAGTGAGATCCCCCGGCGGCCATGCGACTACTCAAATAGAGCTAGGTGTGTAGTGTCGGATGTTGGTCAACGAGGAGACGAGAACCATCTGGCCTTAAGGCTAGATTCAGGTCGGAATTGCTTGCCGAAGGACTGATCGGAATCACAGTCCTCCGGCAAACGGTTATTGAAGTTAGTTTTCCAGCTGAACTTCCATGATTTCGCCGGGAAGGCGAACCATTCCAGAGATGCCCGCCGATCCGGATGCTAACGGAAAGCGGTGCACGATAGGAGTGGTGCGTTCCTGTCTCTCGAGAAGGGTGCTGCCATCCACTTGAATCCTCTCCATCCGGATGCCAAGCGTGCGCTCGAGTTGCATCAACTCCGACCGTTGTTCCCGGCCGTAGAGAGTGGAAGCGACTCCGCTCTTGCCCGCGCGGCCTGTGCGGCCCACGCGGTGGATGAAGTTCTCCGCAATTTCCGGCAGGTCGTAGTTGATCACGTGTGCGATGTCCTGCACGTGAATTCCGCGGGCCGCGACGTCCGTGGCCACCAGGATGCGGTAGCGCCCCTGTTGAAAGCCCGTGAGCGCGGCGGTTCGCTGGGATTGCGAGCGGTCGCCGTGAATCACGGCGGCGGCGAATCCTTCGCGATTGAGGCTGCGGGCCAGCTTGTCGGTTCCGCGCTTGGTGCGCGCGAAGACCAGGCATCGCCCTGTCTCTTTCCCGAGCAGGTGCTGCAGCATTTCCTGCTTGCGGTCGCCCGAAACTTCAAAGGCCTGAACGCGCACATTCTCGGAAGGTTTCAGAGTGGACCCGAACGCGAGACGCACCGGGCTCCTCATGTAGTCCTTCACGAGGTGCACGACGGAAGCCTCGAGCGTCGCCGAAAAGCACAGTGTCTGACGCTCCTTGGGAAGCACCGCCGCGATTCTACGAATCGCAGGGAGGAATCCCATGTCGAGCATGCGGTCGGCCTCATCGAGGACCAGGACGTGAAGCGTCCGGAAATTGAAGAGGTTGCGGCCGAGGTAGTCTTCGAGACGCCCCGGAGTGGCCACCACGAGGCGCGCTCCCGCGCGGATCGCTGCCAACTGCTTGGCTTCGGGCAAACCACCCACGACCAGCGCCGCGGGGGACAATTGCTTCCCGCGCAACGCGTTGTACTGATCCACTACCTGCATGGCCAGTTCGCGCGTGGGAACGAGCACGAGGGCTTCGATTCCCTTCCCTTTTGAAGCAAGGAGCCGCTCGATGATCGGAATGAGGAACGCGAGCGTCTTGCCGGTTCCTGTCTGCGCGGTCGCCAGAACGTCCTTGCCTTCCAGAGCCACCGGGATCGCCGCGGCCTGGACCGGAGTCGGCGTCGCAAATTTGGCAAGCGACAGCCGCTCCTTGGTGTAATTGGAAATCTCTAAATCTGAAAAATTCTGCATGTTTCTACTTTGTCTTTTCTGCTGGCGGGAGCCGTCGCGGCACACGCACATTTTTTGAGCTTGGCTCTAAGTGAGCCTGTACCTGTGCGGGCACGCAACTGGCATGGCCAGTCCTAGTTTGAATTACGCTGAAAACGTACGGAGGAAATAAGAGGCGGGGTTATCTCAAATCGAACACTACCAGAGGAACCACACCAAACAACCGATGTATCAAGCGCAAACGGAGTATACCACACTTCGCGCGGAAGTCACGGAGATAATTTGCGCGGCAGAAGGACTCATAGTTACGGTCCCCCCGCCGCGACAAGTTTCACGCGCGAAACAGACGAGGCTACTTTCTCTTTACTTCCAACGCGTCCTGCAATTTGAAGCGCAGCCGCGTCTCAGGCGCGATGGTAACGTCGCGATTTCCGGTAAGCGCGGTGCCCGCCGTTCCCGCCCCGGCGCCCGCTCCAGCGCCAATGGCCGCGCCCTTGCCGCCTCCAGCCAGCGCGCCGATCAGGGCTCCCACAACCGCGCCGCCTCCCGCGCCTTCCGCAGTGCGCTTGCCGCGGCCCTTGCTGGCTTCGGTCACTTCGGTCGTTTTTACTTCATATTCTTCGCCGTTCACCCTGACCGAACTGAGAGTCACAGTAATTGCCGCGTTTCCCTTGAATCTCCCGGCGGATTTGGCGTCGGTCACGGTTCCCGTGGCCTTCGCACCCTTGGGAATCACAACTTTGTCGCCCACAACCACGGGTTCGGCAAGAGAAGCATCGAAATGATCTCCGGAGTTGCTGTCCTTCGAGCTGACCGACTGGTCGGCAGTGACCACGATCTCGGTGCCCGCGGGAATCACGATCGGTTTAGGTGAAAACACTTGGGACAGGGCTGATTCCGGGGCTTTCTGCGTGCCGGAACCCTCTGACGCGCCCGAGCTTCCACCAGAAGTTGACGCTGGATTCCCTGTGCTCCCGTTTGAAGAAGAAGTCGAATCAGGCGAGGTGGCCGATTTGCCGCAACCCGCCAGGGCAAGAACGCAAACGAACACGAGATATCGACCCAAGATTTTGTGATTCAACGTGGAACCTCCGATTAAAGTAGGGCGGTAAGAAAATAATAGCAGACCGGGCGGCGCGAGGCACATGATTCCGGCATGGTTGTGCGCAATTCGCGAAGCGAACGGACCGGCTTGCGGATCGTGAGCGGTCGTGGCACGATCATTTTCAGTTCGTCAGATGGATTGACGGCGGGTTCAGAGGCACTCGATGGAAACCGGCAAGGACATTATCTTGGCCCCCTCAGAGGCCACTCCGCCCCTGAAGCGCCATTCTGGCGCGAAAATCGCCATTGCTTTCGGCGTGGCCGCGGTTTCGGATCTCCTTTCGATCTGGGTTGGATTGGCCCTTCCTCTCCAGTGGACGGTCGATCTGGCCACGGCGATCATTCTTTTCCTGGTTCTCGGCCGCCGATGGGCCCTTTTGCCGGGGCTTATCGCCGAAGCCATCCCTGGGTTGGGAATTTTTCCCATCTGGCTCCTCGTCGTGCTTTCAATCATTCTTTACGACGGGATCAAGAAGCCGGCCAAAACGTAACTACCTGCCAAAAAAATAGTTTGTCATTCCGAGCGAAGCGAGGAATCTCTCTTAGTTTGTCAAAATTCCGTAGAGAGATTCCTCGGTCGCCGCGGCGACCTCGGAATGACAAATGCCTTTGCTTCCCGAGTATGTCAAAACCCGATTGCCCGGGGACAATGAAACAAGTATGCTTCCCTGAGATTTCTGGAGATTCCCATGAACAACTTTTCGAATGCATTTTCCCGGCGGAAATTCCTCGCGGGCGCGTCGTCACTGGGCGCACTGTACGCCGCTGCCGAATTTGCGCTCCCCCTCCCTGCGCTGGCCCGGCCGCTCCTGGATGACCCGCGCATCGCCCCGCAGCCCATTGCCGACAAGGGTTTCGCCTCCATTCGAAAAATCGGGAACGGAGTGTACGCCACAATTGCGGACCGTACGAAGGGACTGCAAGCGCGCTGCAACGGCGGATTCGTGATCGGCCGCGATGCCGCGCTCGTCGTCGAGGGATTTCAATCCACCACTGGCTCGGCATTTCAATTGGAAACTCTGCGCACCGTCACGCAGCTGCCCGTCCACGCGGCGCTCAATACGCACTGGCACTTCGACCATACGCTCGGCAATTCCGTTTATGGCGGCGCGGGGATCCCGATCTGGGCGCATATGGACGTGCCGGCGCGCATGGCCACCATGTACACCAAGTGGCAGGCCGAAGACCTCGCCACATTCCTCGCTCCGTGGGATAAGCGCGTAAGCGAAGCCAAAACCGACAGCCAGCGCGAACACGCCAAGAGCGACGTCAAGGGCCTGACCGGAATGTTCGTTCCGGTGAACCAGGCTGTCCTCGCGTTGCCTAGTCATCCGCTCGATCCCGCGAAAATGCCGATCGAGATTGATCTTGGCGGCGTCACCATTGCGGTGGACGCCTTTATCGGTCACACGGACACCGACCTGATCTTCCGCATACCAGATCAAAACATCATTTACACCGGAGATTTACTCACTGCCGGGCAATTCCCAGTCAACATCAATGGCTATCCGACGCGTTGGCGCGCGACGCTGGCGAAATTTGCGACCTTCGACAAAGACACGCTCTTCGTCCCCGGCCATGGCCACATCATGGGCCTCGAAGGCGTCGCGGAAATGCGCTCCTGCTTTGACGACATCGCCGAACAAGCGGAGAAGTCGTACAAGGCCGGCGTTCCCGTGGAAGAAGCTTCTGACCGCTACGTTATTCCGGACCGGTACAAGAACTACGTCCAGTTTTCCTGGGGTTTTACCATTGGCCGCACCTACGAGCAGTTGTACGCCGAGTGGTCCGGCAAACCGGTGCAAATCCTTAACTACTCATGAAAATGATTTCGGTACACGAAAAATATGCGCTGGAAGTGGGCTCGCCAACGCCGATCACGTCTGCACGCCAACATGAGGAATACCTGTCGGTCCTGGACAAGCTGGCGAGCAAAGAGCACCCAACGAGAGAAGAAGAAAAGTACGCCGAGGTCTTGGTGACCTTGATTGAAGCCTATGAAGAAGAAAATCATTCCATTCCCAACGCATCCCCGATCGAAGTCCTTCGCACGCTGATGGATGCAAACGATCTTCGCCAAAAAGACCTGGCGACGATATTTGGCTCCGAAAGCATCGTGTCCGAGGTTCTGCATAAAAGACGCGAAGTCAATAAGAATCACATTGGGAAATTGAGCAAAAGGTTCCGGGTTTCTCCAGCAGCATTCTTCTAAAGCTGCAGTCTGCACTTAGCGAAGCTCGCACACAAGCTCGTGACGCAATTGTGTTTGTTCCCTACACAATGCTTGCTCGCTTCTTGCCGAAGCCGGTCGCTTGTTCGAACGCGTGCGCCATTTGCAGCACACTGAAATCTTCCTTGTTGCGGCCGACGATTTGCACACCTACGGGGAGCCCCTCAGGTGTAAAACCTCCCGGCACGGACGCTGCTGGATTGCCTGTGGCCGAGATGTACCAGCAGGACTTCATCCAATCGATGTAGCTGGTGAACTTCACTCCCGCGATCTCCGTGGGGTAGGGCGTGTCCACGTCGAAGGGCGGGAGCTGCGTGGTGGGCAAGACGAAGTATTCATACTTTTCTAAAAAGGCCTGAAAGTTGCGCCAGAGCTGGCCGTGGGCAGTCTCAGCGCGGGCCACATCCATACCGGAAAGCTTCAGTCCCTCTTCGATCTCGCCTTTGAGCGTGTCCTTGAATGCATCCGGATGGTCATGCAGGCGCGCGCCGTACGCATTTGCCGAAGCTAGTGCGCGCAGGACGCGAAAGGCGATCTCCGCGGGGGCAAAATCCGGCTCGGCCTGCTCGACAATGCACCCGAGCGATTCGAACGTTTTCCTGTGGCCGTCGACTACGGTGCGCACGCGCGGATCAAAGGGCGCTCCGCCCAGGTCCACAAACCAGGCCACGCGCACGCCCTTGAAGCTGCGGTCAAGCGGCCGCGCGAAAAGTTCTCCCGGCTCGTTGATGGAGAGCGGCGCGCGTGGATCGGGTCCGGCGATGGTGCTCAGAGTGTGGGCAAGATCGGCCACCGATCGCCCGAGACATCCCGAGGTGCTCAGCGTGGACCACGCGAAGGCCGCTTTCGGGTTCGGCACGCGGCCGATGGAAGGCCGGAAGCCCGCTACGTTGCAGAATGCGGCGGGATTGCGCAGCGAGCCGCCGGTATCGGAGCCGCTGACCACGGGCGCAAAGCCGCAGGCCAAGCTTACGGCGGCGCCTCCGGAAGACCCGCCGCACGTTTTCGTCAAATCGTAGGGATTGCGCGTTGCGCCGAAAACTTTGTTGAACGTTTGCGACCCCGCGCCGAATTCCGGCGTGTTGGTTTTGCCGATGATGATCGCGCCCGCGCGCCGCATCCGCTCGACGACGATGTCGTCCTCGGTGGGAACGTAGTCTTTAAAAAGCGGCGATCCGAAGGTAGTGCGGATGCCGCGCGTTTCCAGCAAGTCTTTGTGCGCAACCGGAAGGCCGTGCAGCGGCCCTAATTTTTCATTGTGTGCCTGCATCTCATCGGCTTTCGCGGCGGCGTCGGCGGCTTGATCCGCGACCAGGGTGACGATGGCGTTCACCTTTGGATTTACGCGCTCGATTTGTTTCAGATGAGCGGCCAGCGCTTCGCGCGCCGAAAGTTTTTTCGCGCGGATCAGCTGGGCCATCTCGATTGCGCTCATAAAACAAATCGAAGAATCCGCCGCCTCCGCCTCCGGAGCAACCTTCATGATAAATGCTGCGGCAGTTCCCAGCAGGACTTCGCGGCGGGTCGGCTTAGTTTCGCTCATGGGCGGGAGTCTATCATGTGGAGGATTTTAGTAGCACAGCCACTCTTGGCTGTGCGGGGTTTGCAGGCGCAACTCAATGTGCAACGTATTTTCGTCCAACAAAGCCGCACAGCCAAGAGTGGCTGTGCTACTCCAGCTTCTTGCGCGCGAAGACGAACAGCGACGACGCGAGCAGGAGGAACATCACCACGCCCAGCCAATCGTTTGCGGCGAGGCTGCCGATCCATTTTTCGCCAACGTTGAACGTGTCCGGCTTCATCCACCCCGCATCTTCCAGGACTTTGATGACGATCGACAGCAAGCCTATGACACCGCCCGCCGCGATCAATCCGCTGGAATAGAGAGCGCCAGGGCTGACTTCACTTTCTGTGTCGCTCTTCTTCTCCGCGCCACGCTCGACGAGCCAGCGCAACAGGCCGCCCGCAAACATCGCCATCGTGGTGGCGATCGAAATATAGGAACCCACGGCGAACGAAAGGGAACGCACGCCCAGACACTCGATCCCAATCACCAGAAACACACCGAGGAGCACCAGCCGCCAGGGCAGCCGCTGCGTAAGTATGCCATTGATGACCGTGGCCATCAGTCGCGCCTGCGGAGCGGGCGCCCGTTCACCGCCGATGCCCTGTATCCATTGGATTTCGATGCGTTGCGTTCCAGGATCGTAGAGGTACTTCCCATCGGGCACTTCACTGGAACCCAGCGAGTTGACCAGCACGTAGCTCTTCCCCGAATACGCGTAGTTTTGCGTTTCGACCCGAACTCCTTCGGGAAGTTGGGCGATCTGGATCGGAATTACCACAGGCGTATATCTTTCGAGGCCCTTATTCATCAGAAGCAGCGTGCCGCCGATGGCGAATGACGCCGCAAGCACGCCGACAATCAACCCAATCTGCTGTCGCACCGGAGTCGCCCCAACCAGGTAGCCAGTCTTCAAGTCCTGCGAGGTCCCGCCAGCGTTGGCCGCCGCGATGGCGACCACGCCGCCGATTGTGATCGCCAAGGCGGAATATGCCCCGGCGGTCCAGCCTGCCACCAGAAACATCGCGCAGGTCGCCATCAGCGTTGCGATGGTCATGCCGCTCACGGGATTCGACGATGTCCCGATCAACCCGCAGATGCGGCAGGACACTGTCACGAACAGGAACCCGAACACGAGTATGAACAGCGCGGCTACGAGGTTCGAAATGAGGCCAGTCGTTGCTCCGGGTATCGGCTTGAACGTCAGCAGCGCCCACACCATTGCCAGGATGACAACGGAACCGATCAGAACGAATTTCATCGGGATATCGCGGTCGAGCCGGCTCGCCTGGGGCGCGGCTCCGTCGCTCTGCTCGCGGACATCCTTGAGTCCGGAAGCGAGAGCCGCGACGATCGTCGGGATCGTTCGAATCAGTGTGATCAGTCCCGAAGCAGCCACCGCGCCAGCGCCCATTGGTCGAACGTAGGTGATCCAGAGCTGATCGGGCGTCATTTGAGAAATGGGAATCGTTGAGGGGTAGAGCGGCACCGCAGAGTTCTGCCCAAAGAACCGGATTGCCGGCATCAGCACGAGCCAGGAAAAAACACCACCAGCAAAAAGCGTGCCCGAGATCCTGGGACCGATAATGTAGCCAACACCGAGATATTCAGACGTGACCGCCGTACGGATTGACGAGCCGGGATACCACTTCGGCTGGTATTCCGGCTGATCGGTCCACAGTTTCATCGCCGTCATCAGCCAGGTGTAAACACCGCCAATGCCAAGTCCCCAGAAGACTCGGCCGGCAAATGAGCCTCCACGATCCCCCGCCACGAGCACGTCGGCGCAGGCAGTGCCCTCGGGAAAGAGCAGGTTGCCATGCTCCTTGACGATGAGCTGGCGCCGAAGCGGGATCATGAACAGCACGCCGAGCCATCCCCCGATGAGCGCAAGAAAAAAAACGCGCCAGTATTCGGTGTTCAGCGAAAAGCCCATGAAGATCAACGCGGGCAAAGTGAAAATCACCCCGGCCGCCACGGATTCGCCCGCCGAGCCGGTGGTCTGCACGATATTGTTTTCGAGAATCGTGGACTTGCCGAACGCGCGCAGGATGGAAATCGAAAGCACGGCGATCGGAATCGAAGCGGAAACCGTGAGTCCCGCGCGCAATCCGACATACACGGAAACAGCGCCGAACAAAATGCCGAAAATCGCGCCCAAAATCACCGCGCGCCAGCTGAACTCCGTGATCGTGCTCGACGCATCCACATAGGGGCGAAACTCGGCGGGCGGCGCCGTCGAACTCCAGGGTTTAGTGGCCAAGAGATACCTCCGCAACCGATTTCGCTCTCAATTTCGTCCTCGCGCACCGCAGCGGCAAGCGAGACCACGTTCGCCCGGCATTATGGCCCAAATTGTTTGGGGTTCGAGAGAATATTGATCTGAGTGTTGCAGAAGATTCACAGGGTTTTGTGGCGCGGGATTCATCCTGCGGATTGTCGACCTTGCAAAGACGAAGTGCCACAGGCTGAAGCCTGCGCCACTCTCTTATCGCGGGCAAACGAAGAGAATGCTCGTGGCGCCGTGCAGCACGCGCAATGCCGAGCGAAGCTTACCCGTGGCCAGGCGATTCCCTGCTTCGGCGATTTGCGAAATGCATTCCGCATTCAAGGTGAGCCGATAAAGGTCCGCGCGGCGTCCGTAGGAATATTCCTGGTAGGCGGGATTCGATGCCGCGGCAATTTCCATCAGCCGTTCCCAGAAACTTTGGCCGCGAAATAGCCTGCGCTTGGAAGCGGCGGCGCGATCCAGTTCCAGCAAGTGCTTCGGGTTCGTCCCCTCGCTGTTGAATATTGCTTTGTTGCACTTGCTGGCAGCGAACGGGCGTGAAGGGTCGGCATCCGGAAAGTGCGCGAGCGCGGTGGCGAGTTCGGATTCGCTGGCGTCAAATCCAGCCCAGGAATAGCGGTAAAAATGATAAACGACCGTCCCGGAATGTAATAGCTGGCGGATGCGCGACACGTCTTTGCCCGCAACGCTGAGGATCATGTCGAGGAGTTCGTTCAGGCGAAACGTTTGCCGCACGAGAGGTCGCACGGTCACGTACCCGGCTTCTTCCTCCGTGTAACGAACGGGAATTGTTTCAGGCAATGGCACGATGCGAGGATACGCGGCGAAAGGCTCGAAAGTCGATACGAGAGAGTGGATGTCCGCCTGAAAAACTGAGTGGCGGCGAATTAAGAATTCGCTCTCAACTCTTGACTGCCAACTCTCGACTCGCCGTTGCGCTCACGCCATCTTAGACAGCCGCTCTTTCACTCGGTCGGACAGCGTTTTGCCATCCACCGTTTTGCCCTCAAGGCGCGCCTTGGCGGCTTTAATCACCGCGCCCATCGATTTCGGCGAGTTTGCCCCGGTTTCGACAATGGCCGATTCGATCGCGGCGCTCATGTCGGCATCGGAAGCCCCCGCGGGCAAATACGCTTCCAGAACGGCAATTTCCTTGGTTTCTTTGTCGACAAGGTCCTGGCGTCCGCCCTTTGCAAATTGTTCCACTGACTCGCGCCGCTGCTTCATGAGCGTTTGCAGCACCTGCAGCGCCTCGGAGTCCTCCAGCGGCCGGACCTTCTCGACTTCCTTGTACTTGAGCGCGGATTTGATCATGCGCAACACGCTCAGGCGCAATTCGTCCTTGGACATCATCGCCGCGGTCAAGTCCTTCTGGATCCGTTCGATCAATGCCATCTTGTTCTGCGCGAACGAAGGCTCGCGTCTCTCCCTGTTCCTGGAATTACTTGCCTGGTTCAGTCGTCCGATGCGGAGAATTTCTGCTTCGCGGAATTTACTATAGCACAGCGCCAGCACTCAGCCGCGCCGCTCCCGCGCCCGCCTCGCTCTAGGCTCAAGCGGAGAGCTATGTTATTCTGAACGTTCCATTCGGGCCGTTTTTTAACGCGTCCGAGTGCGTGTCGTCGGGGCGTAGCGCAGCCTGGCTAGCGCGCCTGGTTCGGGACCAGGAGGCCGGTGGTTCAAATCCACTCGCCCCGACCATTTAGTTCTTCCCTCTCTTCTACTTACGCATTTGCTCTGCAATCGAATATTCCTGGAAGAATACCGACAACGGAATAAGTCCGTTCCAGGAGGAAGAGATCCGTGCGCGGCTTCGACCGCGGCAGCTGCCCCAAAATCCTAGCGGCGGCGCCGATAAAATGGGACGCCGCATATCCGTTACTCTAAGTTCTGGAACTGTACGCCATCAAACTGCCCGGCAATGATGTGCCCTAGACACCCAAGTCGCTTGCGAATGAAGTGGCACCTATCAGGACTTCACTTGACGGACCCTGAGTAAAACAGCTGGGTAGCCAACCTTAAGCTGCTGCCCCTGCTCGGTGAGGCAACAACTGCGGTGCATACAGCGTCTTCAGGGTTCTCAAGACATCGTCGGACGAAAGGTCGGCTTTCCCTCCCGGCGTAGTTTCGGCGAAATGCACAACATCGTCCATTGAGAGAACACCTTCGAACTGATTCTGTTCGTTGACCGCCACCAGACGGCGCACCTTGTTTTCTGCCATGGTGTCGAGCGCCATATGGATGTCGTAGTCTGGCCTGCACCACTGGATTTTACGCGTCGCGATTTCGGCCGCCGTGATTTCCCCTGGAAGCTGATTCCGTGTGCCTACGGCCATTGCAATATCGCGGTCTGTCACGACCCCGACGACACGCCGTTGGGCATCTACCACAGGAAGAAACCCGCAGTTGCGATTCCACATAATTTCCACTGCTGCGCCCAGATTCGTTTCCGGGCTGCAAAAGGCCGCTGTCTTCACCATTACATCTTTAACTTTCATAATATTTCCTCTCTTCTCCATTTCAACTCGCCGAGTACAGTCCGATCCCCAGATCGATAATCTGGGACCTATCCTGCAACTCCGATGGCGGGAAGTTGTAGCTACTTACCAAATTTAATGTCGCTCCAGCGAGAGCACCTTGCAGTGACCCATGTCACAAACCAATGCAACGTGAAATTGGGAGCAAGGCGTTGAGAATTACCTGGTGAGCAGCATTGTCGTCTACGGAACGGGAAGGTGCTGCACCATTGGACCGTGCGACTTGCGCACCAATATTCGATCCGCAGGACTCCTTTCAGAAGTTGTGCGCACGCAACTTCGCTTCAAGTCCTGTTGAGGAACCATTTCAGCGATGGATAGGTGGAGTTGCAGAATCAGATTTGAGGATGTTGTGATGCGTATCACAGAATTGCGATCAAAATACAAGCAGTCTTGAGTTGATTATGGAAGCCTTGCAACAGGAGAATTAGAAGGTGAGTTCCGTTTCCCGCATTACCTCGCTTTTGGACTGGAGAGACTCGGGCTCCTCACCGAATTGAGATCGGCAGCCATCTCAAACCGTATCTTGCTCATCTTTACCTATACGAAGGCCTCGAGCGATGAAGGTGCAGAGGAGGGTCAAGGACATGAAGATTTTCGGACGTGCCGTCAGCTTCTCAAGGCCCGGACTGGGCAAGCAGGCGCTGGTCACCCTGATGTCCCTGGCTCTATTGTTCGCGACATGGCCCCAGAACCTGTTTGCCTATCAGGACTCGCAACCTCCGGCGCAGACCGCGACCGCGCCTCCGTATACACAACAGACCCCGGAGCAATTGCAGGAGCTGGTAGCGCCCATTGCGCTGTATCCGGATTCGCTGGTGGCGCAAATTTTGGCGGCGTCCACGTTTCCCGAACAAGTCGTCCAGGCGGACCGATGGGTGCAGGAGCACCCTGATCTGAAGGGCGAAGCCTTGGGTCAGGCCGTGGACCAGCAACCCTGGGACCCGAGCGTCAAGGCGCTCACGGCATTTCCATCCGTTCTCGGGAATATGGACAAGAACCTTTCCTGGACTTCGTCTCTCGGCGACGCTTACTACAACCAACAACAGGCTGTGATGGATGCCGTGCAGGTGATGCGCGAGAAGGCGCAGCAAGCCGGCACTCTGAAATCAACGCCGCAGCAAACCGTAACCACGCAAGGCTCGACGGTCACCATCGAGCCTGCGAGCCCCGAGATTGTTTATGTTCCTGCGTACGATCCGTGGTTGGTTTACGGCTATCCCATCGTGCCGTGGCCGGGGTGGTACCCATATCCCGGAATCTGGTATGAAGGCCCGTACCTCTCGTTCGGAATCGGCTTTGGAATCGGTTTCTTCGGGGGTTTTGGATGGGGTTGGCCTCATTGGGGATTCGATTGGCATAACCGATACCCAATTTATAACCGCAACAGGTACTACTCCCGGAGCACCACGTTTTACAACCGGGATTATTACTACCGGGGGGGAGGCGCGCGCGGCGGATTTCCCGCCCGCCCGAGTCCCGGGATCAGGCCTCCTGCCGGAAACCCCGGGGGACGCGGCGGAGTTTACAACCGTCCCGGCGGGACGACCAGGCCTTTCGAGGGAAATAACCAGGCTGCTCGAGGATACGCGCAACCTCGCGGTCAGAGCGGAACACGCTCGGGTGTCTTCAGCGGTTATGACCGTGGCGGACAGACAAGGAGCTATTCGTCGCGCGGAAGCGGGAGCTTCGGTGGCGGTGCAGCGCGCGGCGGCGGTGCAGCACCTCGCGGTGGCGGTGCAGCACCTAGCGGAGCGCCTCGCGGCGGCGGTGGTGGGCACCGGTAATCGAGGTCTCGCAAGGGAGCAGGCATGATTTGGAGACCGTTCGTATCTGATCCGTGCAAATGGTGACATTTGGAAATGGAGAGAAGCCATATGCTGCGAATGAAGCGTAACTTCTATGGATTTCGCTGGGCCCAATTTTTCAAACTAGCTGCCATCTCCATCCTTTTGGCGGGGTGCTTGCCCACCCGTTCGATGGCGCAACAAGAGGGCCAGAAGACATTTTCATCGCCGGAAGAGGCGAGTAACGCGCTCGTCACGGCAGCGCAGAATAGCGACGAAAAGGCGCTCCTCGACATCCTCGGACCAGATGAAAAACGAATTGTCTCGTCGGGAGATGAAACCGAGGACGCGCAGAACCGCACCAATTTTGTGCAGAAATATCAGGAGATGCACCGTCTGGTGAAAGAACCGGATGGAACCACCACGTTGTATATTGGCGCGGAGAATTGGCCCACTCCCATTCCGCTCGTGAAAAAAGGTAATTCGTGGTATTTCGACACCGATGCGGGCAAGAAAGAAATTTTGTACAGGCGAATTGGCCAGAATGAACTATCGACCATTCGCGTCTGCCAAGAACTCGCGGCGGCGGAAAAGGAATACTACTCCAAGCACCACAGCGAGTACGCCCAGAAGATCTTCAGTGATGAAGGGCAGCACAATGGCCTGTATTGGAAGGCGGCGAATGACGAACCTCAGAGCCCTATCGGGCCGCTGGTGGCATCAGCCGTTGCCGAGGGCTATGTCAAAAGCCGAAACGACGCCCCGACTCCTTACCGCGGTTACTACTACCACATCCTCACCAGTCAGGGAGAAAATGCCCCGGGCGGCGCCAAAAGTTACATCGTAAACGGCAAGATGACCGAGGGATTTGCTTTCGTGGCCTATCCAGCGGAATACAGATCGTCCGGCGTTATGACATTCGTCGTCAACGAGAAGGGAGCAGTGTATCAGAAGGATCTCGGCAAGCAGACCGCCGCTCTCGCCAAGGCCATGAAGGAATACAACCCCGATTCCGGTTGGCAAAAAGCCGAAGATGAGCAGGTGACCGCTGGCACGCAGAAAACCAAGTAAAAAAGTTCCTGTCGTTGTTTGGCTTAGCCAAGAATTCGCCCGCGTCGAATGACGAAGCGCGCAGATTCTTTCCTGAGTCAAAATTAACCCACGAGCTAACGGGGTAGGTCCGCGCCCCAGCGCTTCCGGCGATTACTTTTCCTGCAGAGCAGCCAGAAAGTCACAGAGGTTCCGGATGCGCTGCTGAGCGGATTTCTGATTGTAGTAGTATTCAAAAAGGGGCCCCCACATGGGCATATCGCCCGATCCGTGAGACGGAACACCGGGAGCAAAGCGAAGAACTCCAGTGACATAGGCATATGGAAATTTGCCGCCGTGACGCTTGGCTAGTGTTGTGAGGTCCGGCGCGGGTTTCCTAAGGGCCTTCTTCACAGGGCCATTGCCCTTCGCACTAGGTCCATGACATGCGGCGCAATACTGGGTGTAGATCGCCGCGCCGGACGGGACATAGTCCGCCGGAAGCTGATTTTCATCTTGGGCTGAGGTTCCTCTGGCGCCTACCGCGCAGAGGGCCAAAAGCAAGGCAGCTAGCGGGACTATTCGTTGCAGAGCCATCAATCCTCCCAGTGTCTGTTCTCGCTTACGCCGGAGCACGCCATTCGTCATCGCGGCGTGCTCAATTGCCGAAAGTATCTTCCTAAAGCGCATTGCTTTGGGCGGACTGCGAACCAACTGGAGATCCGGCGCGGACAAGAACCACGGTTCTGTCAGCAGCTCTCAGCACTTTATCGGCGACGCTTCCGTAAACCCATCGGTTGATGCCAGTCCGACCATGCGTCGTCATCACGATCCGATCAATTTTGTGCTTCCGTGCAAAATCCAGGATTACCTCCGGTGGTATGCCCATTTCCACGGCGACGGCCACCTTTACGTTCTTCCAGTCAGGGCGAGCGCAAATGCTTTCCAGATAGTGCGTCGCGTGGATTCTCCGGCTCTCCCACTGCTGATCGATTGTGATCACTTCACCATCGGAAATCACATCCTCTATGGGAGGGATCACGTGGAGCAGGGTCACTCGCGACTCGGGCAACTTCGCCAATGCGAGGGCCTCGGGCAACGCGAGCTCTGCGAGAGGTGAACCGTCAAGCGGCACCAAAATTCTCTGACTCAATTGCCCGCCTCCACCGAGAATCGCTGAACGTCCTGGATTCCTTTTATCTCAGTCAAGCAGCACAGGGCTGTGACTTCAATCACAGGCGTGGATGACAAAAGAACACAAATTATTCAAGTGACTTTTGGAAAGGCAAAATGCTGACGCCTACCATCAGCAAACAAAGAATGTTCATCGTTCATCGCGCTAGGCCGAAGAACGGGGACGCATTAGTCGCATCCCCAACCGGTCGAGCCGCTCTCGGTATTCTTCGAGAACTACGGACTGCCCCGCTGCGCCCGATTCCGTGGCCGCGCGTGCGACGGCTGAGGCCACCCAGAGCAGAGCCCGCGGGTCGAACGGTTTGGGGACAATGTGCTCGGAGCCAAACTGGATTTTGTTTACGCCGTAGGCTTGGCAGACCGATTCCGGCACTTCCTCCCTGGCCAACGCTGCTAGGGCATGAGTCGCGGAGGGAGAATTCCGACCCCTGAAGCCGGTCCGGCAAAAAAGCGGGAAAATCGTCTACTCGTGGGCAGTGCAATTTGATCTGGATGCGGCCGCGGTCAAGAGTATTCCCTTTTCCATGGAATGGACGCGTGGATCGGGCAAAATGCAAGAATTCCCGGAGATAGACCGAGGCGGCTGGTTCAATACTGACCTGGCCAGACGCAAGATTCTGAAAAGTCAATTGGGCCTGCTCGATCAGCTCGAACAGGCCATGACATCACGCAGCTAAGCCCTGGAGCATACAAGCGGGCTCCACTCCTTACGCATCAACGCAGCTTTTCGAGGCATCGTTCGCAGGATTTGGTCCCTCGTGGAGGGCGCAAATTAGGAAGCGCGCCGCAAATAGGTTTGCAGGTGCTGAACATCGGCGGAATCCCGCAAATTGCGCATCACTTGCTTCTCAATCTGCCGGACGCGCTCTCGGGTTAAACCGAGGGTCTCACCCACCTTTTCCAGGGTGTGCTCCTCGCCGTCAAAACCGAAACGCATTCGGATAATTTTCTCCTCTCGTGGCGTAACGCCTTTCAATGCCTGGGCCGCCTTCTCTTTCAGATCCTTGTCGATCACGGCCTCAGATGGCGAGACGGCAGTTTTGTTCTCGATCAGATCACCCAAACGCGACTCTTCCTCTTCGCCGACCGGCATATCGAGAGAAACGGTTTCCTGCGCAGTCTGCAATAAGTCGCGCACTTTCCCGATCGAAACCCCCATGCGCGCTGCGATCTCCTCCGTAGTGGGGCGCCGGCCCAATTTCTTCGTCAATTCCTGGCCGACGCGCGCCGACCGATTGACGACCTCGGTTAGGTGCACCGGGAGCCGGACCGTGCGCGACTGGTCAGCGACCGCTCGACTGACGGCCTGCCAGATCCACCAGGTGGCGTAAGTGGAGAACTTGAAGCCGCGGCGCCAATCAAACTTGTCGATCGCCCGCATCAGACCGATATTTCCCTCTTGGATTAGGTCCAGGAGGTCAAGACCGCGGTTCTGATATTTCTTGGCAATGGAAACGACCAGACGAAGGTTTGCTTCAGCCAGCTCTTTCTTGGCTTGCTCTGTTTCGGCTTCGCCCCGTTGGATTGTCTCGATTGTGCGCGTGAGAGCCTTCAGCCCCGGGCCAAATGTTGTTTCCATCCCCCTCAATTCCGCGCGGCGCGCCGCCAAGACTTTGCGAGTCTCTTTAAGGGCTTGATTGGAAGCGAATTTGGATCTTCGTTGGAGAGCGTTGATTTCGCCCTGCAATGTCAACGTTTTCTCCAGAACCTCGCGAACTTTTCCCGAGAGCCGTGACTTTTCGGCTGCGTTCAGCTTGATCGTACGAACGAGAAGTGAAATCTCAACCGTTGTGCGCGCCAGCCGATACCGAGTGCGTAGGAGGCCGGCCTTATTTGATTTTGAGATTCGAAGCAAAAGTCTCCGATCACGCGAAGCTGACTTCTGAAGGTTCGCGATCCGGTCGGTGACCTGGAGTAGTCTTCGAACCCGCTTTTCACGCTGCGCCGGGGTCAGCGACTTGTCGCCCACGTCAAAGATTTCTTCGATGGAACGCTCGTGGCAGCGCAACGCTTCCGCAGCATGCAAAAGTTCAGCCCAAACGTTGGGGGAACGCGAAAATGCCTTTAGACCGCGCATCTGGCCACGCTCGATCCGCTTCGCAAGGCGGACCTCGCCGTCCCGCGTTAGAAGCGGGGTACGGCCCATCTCTCGCAAGTAGAGGGTGACCGGGTCAGCCGATTCCGTTAACGCCTCTGACGAACGATCATAGTCTTCGTCTTCGGCCTCGCCCTCAGCGTCACCATGTGGGACCTCACCACGGACATCGGAAACAACGGAGTAATCCGTCTCTTCGGCGACTTCTACCGTACGCGCGTCCTGTTGAGGTACTTCGTTTGCAGTTAACAAGCGCTACTCCCGTCCCCAGACTGCTGACCTGAACTCGGCGCGGCCCCTGCTCCTATACCAAATCTAAACCGAGTAAGCTGGAATTACAGTTGACTTGAAAGGACTTATAGTCATTTCTTCTTTGGTATTTTCGGGGTGAGCACAATTAATAGATGCAGCAACAACTGAAAAGACGCAAGCGAACCGACCTTTCCCCAAGACTGTCAGGCTGGAGTATCGCAATCCGCTGCCTCACCTCGCTGCGTGACGTTCATCACAGCCACACGGCACGCGTTCAAACTAGAAGTCTACAGAGTAGATGCATGGTGATTTGGCTGGGATTTAGAGATGAAATTGGTCATCCCTGGTGCTGAGGAATATGGCGAGCTGGGAACACTTTTCACATGGTTCGGATATCGGTGTTCGCGGGATCGGAAGTTCGGCGGAAGAGGCATTCGAACAAGCCGCCATTGCGCTCACAGCGGTCGTGGCGGATGTGGGCGCGATTGAGCAGACCGAGATGGTCGAAGTTCGGTGCGATGCCCCGGACCTCGAACTTTTGTTTGTAAGCTGGCTCAACGCGATCATTTACGAAATGGCAGTGCGCAGGATGCTGTTTAGCAAGTTTCGAATTGCTTTGGTAGGTTGCACGCTGACAGGCACGCTGGCCGGAGAGAGGGTGGATCCCGAACGCCATGGGATCGCAGTCGAGGCCAAAGGTGCCACCGTTACTGCGCTCAGAGTCACCTGTGACCAGGATGGGCAATGGTTGGCACAATGCGTCATTGATGTATGAGAGGGGCAGTAGATATCTATGAATCCCCAATCGCTTCTGCGTTATTCGGATGTTGAATGGTGGATCAAACCCACGGGTCAGATGCGAGTGCCCGCGATCATCTACGCGGACGAGCAGCTGATCACAGACATGGACGAAAAAGTTCGCGAACAGCTCACCAATGTAGCAACTTTGCCAGGAATACAACGCGCAGCGTATGCAATGCCGGATGCCCATTGGGGCTACGGGTTTCCGATCGGTGGCGTTGCCGCGTTTGATCCGAATGAGGGAGGCGTAATTTCCGCGGGAGGCGTCGGATTTGACATTTCCTGCGGAGTGCGTGCACTGCGCACGACGCTCACCGCTCATGACTTGGAACCAAAGAAGGCGGACCTTGCCGATGCTCTGTTCAGAAGCGTGCCCGCCGGGGTCGGCAGCACCGGTGCCATCCAGCTCAACGAACAAGAGATGGACAACATGCTTTGCGGCGGTGCGCAGTGGGCCGTGAGGCAGGGATACGGGAATCCTGAAGACCTTGATTGCATAGAAGAACGCGGAAGGGCAATTGGCGCGAAACCCGAGTGGGTGTCACGACAGGCGAAGAAACGGCAATACGAGGAAATGGGAACGCTGGGCTCAGGCAATCACTATCTGGAAGTCCAGCGGGTCGCTCAAATCTTCGATGCTGCGGCGGCAGAAGCGATGGGACTTCATGAAGACGGAGTCGTCGTAAGCATTCATTGCGGATCGCGGGGGCTCGGCCACCAGATCGGGACGGACTATCTGAAAAGCATGGTGATCCAGGGTTACCGACCGATTCCGGATCGCGAACTCGCCTGTGCTCCGATTCATTCGGAGCTCGGACAACAATATTTGGGCGCAATGCGTGCCGCCACCAATTGCGCGCTCGCAAACCGGCAAATTATCACGCATTTAATGCGGGCCGCCTTCAGCCAGATCCTTCCGAACGTCAAACTCAATTTGTTGTATGACGTGTCTCACAACACCTGCAAAATCGAGCAGCATTCTGTCGATGGCGATCGACGGGAGCTGTTCGTGCATCGCAAAGGCGCAACACGCAGCTTCGGTCCGGGCCATCCCGACCTGCCACCATCTCTAAAGGCAGTAGGGCAGCCGGTGTTGATCGGCGGCACGATGGGAACCGAGTCCTATATCCTCGTCGGTACGAGCGAGAGTGAAAAATTGGCGTTCTCTTCGGCTTGCCACGGCGCCGGACGGGCCATGAGTCGAACGCAAGCGACCAAGCGCTGGCATGGCCGCCAACTCATCGATGGACTACGCGAACGCGGCGTGTTGATTCGTACCCGGTCTTTTCGCGGCGTCGCAGAAGAGGCGCCCGGCGCTTACAAAGACGTCAACGCTGTTGCGTTGGCTGCCGAGCAGGCAAAATTGGCGCGACGAGTCGCCCGCCTCGTGCCCGTGATTTGCGTCAAAGGTTGATTTCGACCGATTCGCCTTAGCAGGGAAGTCGCCAATTTCCGGCCTTCATTGGGCCATTGCTTACCTAGGGCACTGAAAGAGGAAAATATGGCATTTCATTTGGACACCACCGCATTTCAAAATGGTGGATTCATTCCGACGGAATTTACCTGCGACGGAACGGACAATTCGCCTGCACTCGCATGGACCGAGCCGCCCGTAGGAACGAAAAGTTTTGCTGTCATCGTGGACGATCCTGACGCCCCGGCAGGCACATGGGTCCATTGGGTGCTCTACGATGTTCCTAGCGACACACGCAAGCTGGAAGAGGGTATCGCGAAGGATCGCCAGCTTCCGAGTGGGGCGCACCAGGGCCGGAATGATTTCGGCAAGATTGGCTACAATGGGCCGTGCCCGCCGAAAGGTGGCGCGCACCGTTACTTCTTCAAACTCTATGCACTGGACCGGAAGACAAGTCTGAAGGCCGGAGCCAACAAGGCCGAACTGGAACGCGCCATGAAAGGCCATATCCTCGCCGAGGCCGAGGTGATCGGGTTGTTCCAGCATTAGGGTGTCGTCGGACGACAAATTCGGGAACAAAAAGTAGCTCTTCACTGAACTAGATGTCTATCGTGAACAAAGGACGTGAGTCATGAAATGCGCGACCGCTGGATGTTCGCAAGAAGGACGAAGGGAATGCTCCGAGTGCTCGCGCAAATTCTGCGACGCTCACATCGAGACATGCAGCTTATGTCAGGCGCTTGTGTGCTTCGAGTGCCGGGTCGAGCACGACGCCAACAATCCTCTGCACGAGGAAGGCCCCGGGACAGGATGATTTGGGGTTTAAACCTCACCTGGCACCCAAGCTCCATAGACAAGAAAGTGGCTGCGGCTTGATTTGAGCTGAGAATTATTGGCAATCGTCCCTAACCAGCGATGGGCTAACTTGTCGGTACGGTTGCGCGGCGGCTTGCACCAAATTGATTTCTAGTCCCCCGTTAAAAATTGAATAAAATCGCATTTTTACGTGCGATTGTTGTTGATTTTTGTGTGGAGAGATTGCAAGGTTTCGGCGTGGTGAGCGCTGAAATCTTGCAATTTTATTTTGGGGAGCAAGGATGAAACCAAGACCCAAGCCGCAGGAAAGCGGGACGCAGGAACTGTTTCGGGCGAAGCTGAGGAACATCATCAATCTGCAATACGAACTGGTGCGGCTGGGCGAATTGATCGACTGGGGGCTGCTGGAAGCGTATTTTGCGGCGTACTATCGCAAGGCGGGACGTCCGGGGCTGGCGATCCGTCTGGTGGTGGGGCTGCATTTGCTGAAACACATCGAGGGGTTGTCGGACGAAGCGGTGTGCGAGCGGTGGGAGCGGGATCCGTACATGCAATATTTTTGTGGCGAGGAATATTTTCAGCAGGCCTTTCCGCTGGAACGGTTGGGGATGACGCATTTTCGCAAGCGCGTGGGGGAGGAGGCACTGGAGACGTTGTTGCAGGAAACGCTGGCCGCAGCGTATCGCGGCGGGGCGTTGAGCGTGCGGGCGACCGAAGCGGTGGCGGTGGATACGACGGTGCAGGAAAAAGCGATCGCACATCCGACCGCTCACGGGTTGCTGCTGACGGCGATCGAACAGCTGGGCCGGCAAGCAAAAAAAGCGGGGCTGCGCTTGCGGCAATCGTACGTGCGTGTGGCGCGAAGAGCGGCGAGGAAGACGGGACGATACCTGCATGCGCAGCAGAAGAGACGCGCCAAGCGGCAGGTAAAATTTCTGCGGGTGCGTTTGCGGCGGCTGATCCGCGTCGTGCGTCGCAAGATGGCGGCGCTGCCCGCGCTGGCGTAATCGTCCGTCGAGCGGATCGAGCACGCGTTGGGATGCGCATGGCATATCGCGCAGCAGCGGCGCGGCGATCGAGATTACGTCTATTCCTGGCACGCGCCGGAAACCGAGTGCATCAGCAAGGGCAAAGCGCGCGCCCCGTACGAATTCGGCTGCAAGGTTTCCATCGCCACGAATCTGCATGCGGCCAAGGGCGGGCATTTCATCCTGCAGGCGCGTGCGTTGCACGGCAATCCGTACGACGGTCATACGCTAAAACGGGCGCTGGACGATGTGCGGGAAATCGTGGGCCGCAGCCCGCTGCGCGTCGCGGTCGACCAGGGATACAAAGGGCACCGGCTCACCGGTCATGCACACACAGCGGTCTTCATTACCGGGCAGAGACGAGGAGTCACGGATAAAATCAAACGTTGGTTGAAACGCCGCGCGGTGGTTGAACCAATCATCGGGCATGCGAAAAACGACGGGCTGCTGGGCCGCAACTGGCTCAAGGGCCGCGCCGGAGATCGCTGCAACGCGTTGCTGGCGGCCGCGGGCTTCAATCTTCGGCAACTGCTCCGCTTCCTGCGAAGCGTCCCTTACTTTTTGAGCAATTTTTTCTGCGCCACCCTGACCACACTACGCACGCCCACAACCCTCGCTGCCTAAACGAATATTCAAAATGATTTCTTAACGGCGGACTGACCATGCGCTGCATCGAACGGAAGAACTCCAGCGACGCTTGCGACTGAGTCTGGTTGCATCACAGCTTAGTGCTTAAAGTGGTGCCGGATTCAGGACGCGCAATGTTTGTGAAACCTTAGTGAGAGCTGGATCGGCACTAGCTACTACGTGAGAAATGTAACTTCCCAATTCGAAGCGCGTTCATACTTGCCGATAAAATCGACACATGTAGGAACGTCTTGACGCGGATTCAGGAAAGACAAATCATAATTCAACGTTTAGTTCTGTTGGCAAGACGGCAGTCCGGACGGAACTCCCTAGTGTCGTCTTGCTGGCGTCTGTAGGTTTCGAAACGGCCATACAAATTCAGTCGAGTTCGATTCCTATCTGCTTTCTACGGTCCAACGCGGGAACCCAACGAAGAATCCGTGCGTGGCCCGCTCGAACCGGGAGCCCGCGCCATAATTCCTAAGGTTTATTCTCGGGGATAAGGCCCGACGAACTCAGGGATGGCTGACTACCGCCATACTCCGGGATGCCCCTTTGGAAAACACGAAAGACATGGTCATAGCCCACGACATGTTCTTGCCCGTCGGGACCTTTCTCCACAGTTTCAGGGTTTCTGCCTAAAAAGGCGATGGCTTCGGCGCGATCCGCGACCAATACCATGGTCGCTTCGTATAGTTTATCGCCGATCTTTATACGCACGCGCGGATCGCGGGCCACATTGGATGTCCAGGACTTGTCATGCGGAAACTGCACATCCATTCGATCCTGGTGCGAACGTATGAAGAGCTCGCCGTTGCGTACGGTAGGCATCGTCCGGACCGAGTGGGGAATGAAGTAGGGCGTTCGCGTCTCGATCAGGACGGTGTTGAGGCTGCGACCAGGGTGAGGCACTTGCTCAACAAAGGACCAGTCGGTCACGGGAGTGGTGACGACTTCGCCTTTCAGCCACAAGCCGGGGCGGGCAATCATGTGGTGAGCGCGCAGTTGGTTCAAGTCAAGGTATTCCGGTTCAAGTCCAGTCACGCGGAGCGTCAAGAGCGTTACCGCCAGGATCACTACGATCACTATGATTCCTACTTTTAATATTTTCATCTTTCGCTTCCTGAATAGCGATGATCGTCTCGGGTGATGCTACACCACCAATCGACGGTCTGTAAAAAATTCGTTTTGTCTAAGTTGCCTGCGGCTTCCAGGGGCTGACTGATGAGAAATCGAGTGAGCGTCAAAAAGCTCTTTCCGATCTCGAAGGGACATGCTCCGGTGGCGAACTCGTTGTGCCCAAGGCGAGAGAAACGTTACGATACGCGAATAAGAGGTCCAAATCAGGGATCATGGTTCTATTGAGCGCGTCACGCACGGAAAGTCTTGAGGTGTTTGTTGGTCGATCAGCGTTCGTGCGAGGGCCATCATCAAATTGAGGAGCCGGCAATGAAGATGTTGTTAAAGATCGCAGGAGCAATATTAGTTTGCCTGGTCTTTTTGTTGGTCGTGTTTCGCACTACTGGACTCAACCCACATGACAGAATCCCCGGTCTCTGGCTTACCGGAGATCTCGTCACCACTCCGATTACCGATTGGTCGTTCATCGATGAAGTTCCCAACATCAAGCTGCAGACCCGGAGTCGATTTCTGCTCCCGCACTCGGTAACCATAAATTGTCTCGCCTACAAGGGCCAGTTTTACGTTTCCTCCACGCATCCTGTAGGAGCGCCGAGAAGCTGGGACGCGAATGTGATGCGAGACCCCCACGTGCGCATAAAAATCGGAGATAAGCTTTACGATCGTACTCTGGTTCTGGTCACCGATCCGGCGGAGAAGGATGCCGTGGTCCAAGTTAGAGAGAAAAAATACCAGTTGAAAGTTCCAGCGAATGCAACGATAGACGTATTTCACGTAGTCGGCTGACCGGGATCCTACATGAAGATCGTCATCACCGGCGCAAATAGCGCTGTCGGTCAGGCCATCCTGCGATGCGGACCGAAACAGCGAGGTTACGACGAATACATTTGTCGCCGCGGTTCGCTCCGCCCGTGCTGCCGAACAGATGCGTTCGGAAACCGGCAATGCCGACAGCGTGGTCCGAATCTCGTACGATGACCCCGGGAGTCTGGATGCGGCGTTTCAGGGGGCTTCCGCAGTCATCCACCTCGCGGGAATTCTCGTCGAAACCGCCGGATTCGACTTATGAGCAGGCCAATGTTGCGTCAACCCGCGGCGTGGTGGAAGCCGCGAAGCGAAGCGGGGTGCAGAAAATCGTCTTGGTGAGCGCGACAGGAGCCGATGAGACGTCTCGTAATCGGTACTACCGCACCAAAGGGCAGGCGGAGGCTCTGGTCCGAGCATCGGGATTGAATTATACGGTGCTACGCGCCCCGCTTTTGCTTGGTCCTGGCACCGCCGGAGGCGCGGCACTCGGGCGGCACGTAAGCCACAGCCGGGCTAAGCTGATCGGCGGGGGTCGCAATCTTCAGCAGCCTCTCTGTGTAGATGACTTGGCGCGGGCTGCAGTGGCCGCCACAACCCCATCGGTTGCGAACAACCTTGTTCTGGACCTCGTTGGGCCTGTCTCCCTGCCGGAGCGGGAACTCGTCGAGCGGGCCGCCCGCTTGCTCGGTCGCCAAGTCCGGATCGGTTCGATTCCAAAGTATTGGTTTTCGTTGGTGCTGGCCATCCGCCAGCGCATCGGCAGACCCGGGTTTTCGCGGGACGCTCTGGACGTAATCACTGCGGACACGCGGCCTGAATCCGCAACCGGCCGCGTCCGCGCTCGGAATCAAACTCACCGGAATCGACGAAATGATTAAAGACAGTTTAGGCCAAGGATAAAAAAATGAGTGAGAGCGTCCCGACGACGAGCACAGCTTCCATCCCAGCCGCAAAAAAGGCCAAACCATGGCAGCGGATTTTGCCGTTTGCCATTACGGTGGTCTGCTTTGGTTATCTTTATACGCGTCTGAGAGGTGCCGCTGCAGCAGAAGGCAGTAGTCTGCTCGCCTACCTGTTAAAAAGTTTCGAGAATGTAAATTGGCTTCATTGGCTGGCCTTGGTGATTCCCTACTGTTTCCTTTATCTCCTGATTGACAGCCTGGTTGTTTGGGCCGTGATTAACTGGTTCAACGCAAAAATCCGCTACGCGGATATCCTGCCCATTCGGGCCAGCGCCTATATTCTTTCCTTGGTGAACGAACAAGTCAGCAAAGGCGCCATCGCCCTTTATCTGAACCGGCGGGACGGTTTGCCCGGCTGGGAGATCGGCTCCAGCATGCTCTTCCTCATGTTTTGCGAGTATTACAGCCTGATGCTATGGGCGTCCATCGGCGCGCTATTGAGGTGGAATAACATTCAGAGCGTTTTTCACATTATCCCTTGGATCGCCTTGGGCTCCTGCGTTTTCTTTGTGTTTTTCCATCTCTTCTTCACCGGAAAAATCGGCGCGGGGATCGCTTTGCGCGAGCGCCCGATCTTCCGCGCGTTCCGGCTGGCCAAAGTGTGGCACTACGGAGCGGTAATTGCCATGCGCGCGCCGCTGGTCATCGCCGGCGTGATTGTTTATACGCTGGCCTTAAGACTCTTTGGGGGCACGGTTGGCTTTGGCGAAATGCTGGGATATCTGCCGGTAATTTTCTTCGGCGCGGCCATGCCGGGGCCGATGCACTCGGTCGCCATCCTTTTCTGGGTTCTGCTCTTTCCGGACAGGCCCGGACAGATGACCGCGTTTGGGTTCGTCATGCATAATTTCTTCATCTTCTTTAACGCCGGAGTCGGCCTGCTATTTCTCCGGCGAGCGAGTCGGGAGATGTTCGGGTAGTCTGCTGAGCATCAGGCGCTGGCCCATGGATACCAGCGTGCTCAAAACCAGCATCCAGACCAAAATCGTAAGCAAGGGCTGCAGCCAGTGTGCGCCCAGTCGAATTACTATTTCCATGCAGGTGCGGGACGAAGTAGAGCATTCCGTTATAGCGCCCAAGCTTGCTCCCGCGCAGCTTGGCGTGGCGGTGAATCCAGTAAGAATCGATGACGTACTGCGAGAAGGCCGCGACGATCAAGACCGGCAGTATCCAGGGAAACACCCCGCGGAATGCGCCGGCAAATAAGCCGCTCGTGACAAAGAGAAAATCGGTTGTGTGATCGAATGTCCCGCTCAACGCCGTCACCGTGCCTCTGCGGCGCGCGATGGGCCCGTCCAGAAAATCCGTAATCAGCGCCACTACCCAAACAACCAAAGCGAAAACCGCAGAACGTACATCTCCCTTGCTCATGAAGAACGCGAATGGGACCACAAGAAGCAGGCGAACAGCCGTCAGCGCATTGGCCATCAGGAGTCCGAACGGTGACGAGGTTGGTCAAAGGTTGCTTTGCAAAGCATGCTTTTGATTGTCGCATAGAGTGGACACGCCGCGACATTCATCGCAGGCATTCGGCTCATTAGCCAAAATCGCTACTTCAGATCGTCAAGAGCCTACCGTTCTCCCGTCTAAGTTGACACTATTGGGGTGGGCGCATATTCTTTTGTTTGGGCTGGTTTCAACGGGAGATTTTTACCAAAGGCGTTCCAATGTCAGACGTGGCGATTCCTTACCATGTGGATGTCGCTCTTGAGAGTGGATTAGAAGGCCGGGGTATTGCACGCAAAGATGCGCTTTCGTTGATGGAAGAAGCCCCGTTAGAAATCTTGCTCCAGACTGCTGCTGCTCTCCGGGACCGCTTCAAAGGCAATTCGGTCAGCTATTCCAGAAAAGTCTTCATTCCACTCACCCACCTGTGTCGCGATTATTGCGGCTATTGCACCTTCCGTGCTGATCCGCAAGCCGGCGTGCCGGCGTACATGACCCCTGACGAAGTGTTGGCGGTAGCCGATGCGGGCCGCCGCGCGGGATGCAAGGAGGCTTTGTTCAGCCTCGGCGACCAGCCCGAGCGGGTGTTTCCGGAAGCGAAAGAATTTCTGCAAACGTTGGGTTTCGATAGCACGCTCGAATACCTTGCGGCGATGAGTGAGTTGGTGCTTTTGAAGACCGGTTTACTCCCGCATTCGAATCCGGGCTTGATGGGCGCGAAGGACCTGTGCCGGCTGCGCGAGACAAATGTCAGCGTGGGCATCATGCTGGAGAGCGCTAGTCCACGGCTGGGGCGCCCCGGCGGGGCGCACTGGAGAGCGCCGGATAAAGTCCCTTCGCTTCGCCTGCGGACCATCGAAAATGCGGGCCAATTGTCCATGGCCTTCACGACGGGCATCTTGATCGGGATTGGAGAGACTCCCGAGGAACGCGTGGATGCGCTGCTGGCGATCCGCGCATCCCATGAAAAGTATGGTCACGTGCAGGAAGTGATCGTCCAGCCGTTTCGCGCCAAGCTGGATATTCGCATGGCTCTGGCGCCGGAGCCCTCCAACGATGATTTACTGCGCACGATTGCAGTCGCGCGCTTGATTCTTGGCGGCAAAATGAACATTCAATCCCCGCCCAATCTGCTCTCGAAAGACTATCCGGATTTGCTGACTGCCGGCATCAACGACTGGGGCGGAATTTCCCCGGTGACGAAAGATTTCATCAACCCGGAAGCCGCCTGGCCGCAGATTTCTTCGCTGGCGGAAAGAACTGCGAAGGCCGGGTTCGTCTTGCGCGAACGGTTGGCAATCTATCCGGAATTCTCCAAGCGGCCGGAATTTTCCTCGCGCCCGGAATTCGTAAGCGAGCAACTGCAACCGTATGTTCGAAAGTTGCAGGGCGGGGATGGCTATGCCCGGGGGGAGTGTAACCCATGCTGAAAGCAGTGAATGCCGAATGGACGGAAATTCCCTTGGATCGAGCGATTGCGGCGGCGAGCCGAAACGTCGCCGCGGCCTTGGAAAAAGTCCTCGCGGGCAACGATTTGGGCCTCGAAGAGGGACTGACGCTGGCCACGGTCGAAGGGAACGACCTGCTGGCTCTGCTGAAAGTCGCGGATGAGCTTCGGCGGGGCGCAGTCGGCGACCGCGTCACGTATGTAGTGAATAGGAATTTGAATTTCACCAACGTTTGTATCGTCGGCTGCGCTTTTTGCGGGTTCAGCCGGGGGCCGGATTCGCCGGAAGCTTATTTTCATTCCACGGACACGCTGATTGCCAAGTCGCTCGAAGCGGTCGAGCGTGGTGCCACGGAAGTGTGTATTCAAGGCGGTCTCCCAAAAGACCTCAACGGCTACTATTACGTTGAACTGCTTCGCGCCATCAAGGCTCGATTGCCTGATCTTCATGTGCACGCCTATTCGCCCATGGAGATCACGTACGGCGTCGAGAAAACGCGCCTCCCTCTGCGCGAGTATCTGGCGATGTTGAAAGAATCCGGACTAGGCAGTATTCCGGGAACGGCCGCGGAAATTCTGGACGACGATGTGCGCAGATCTCTCAGCCCTAATAAATTGAAAGTTCGGCAATGGATTGAAGTCATTCGCACGGCGCACAGCCTCGGTATCCCCTCGACTTCCACGATGATGTACGGCCATACCGAGCTTCCCGAACACTGGGTCAGACACATGCTTCTGCTTCGCGACATTCAAAAGGAAACTCGCGGATTTACGGAATTTGTTCCGCTTGGATTCATCCATTCCAAAACCAAACTTTTCCAGAGCGGAGCTGCCCGCGCAGGGCGTTCGATCCACGAGGATTTGATCGTTCATGCGCTCTCCCGCGTGCTCTTGCACGGCTACATCCGCAACATTCAAGTCTCCTGGGTCAAACTTGGTTTTGAGCAATCCTTGACCTGTATGCAAGCGGGAGCGAACGATTTCGGCGGAACGTTGATGGAGGAGAGTATCTCGAAGATGGCTGGGGCGAATTTCGGCGAATATGTCTCACCCGGCGAATTCCGTGCCATGATCCGAACCATCGGGCGGATTCCTGCCGAGCGCTCAACGACGTATGGAATCCGCAAAGTTTTTGAGAATCCGGACGCAGAGGAGCGCCTGCCTTTTGAACCAATGCCGCTGCTCAACTCTTCGCCAAATCACGCACCGGTGACCGCGACGGGCTACTGATCGCAAGTACACTGCCGGATTGAGGAACTCAGAGATCCTGCTCCGGGTGGAGGAGTAAGAAGTTCGACGCCAAGATTTCTGGTTTAGTCGTATAGTTGGCGCGCAGGGAACGAGCGCTATCTCACTTTGCGACTTTAGGGAGCCAACCGTGAAGACGCTATTAAATATTCTTGGAGCGATAGTGATTTGCATGGTCCTGCTGCTGGTGACGCTGCGCTTCACCGGCCTTAATCCGCATGGGGACACGCCCGGACCTGGGAGTTATCCCGGCTTATGGCTCAGCGGGAATCTGGTAACGACTCCGGTTTCCGACTGGTCGTTCACTGACAACATTCGAACCGTGAAGCTTCAGACCAACACTTGGTATCTGATTCCCCACTCCGTAACCATTTGGTGTATCGCCTACAATGGCCAGCTTTATGTGGCTACTTCCGGGGCTGCAGTCAGATCATGGCCCCGAAATGTGGCTCGTGATCCCCATGTGCGTCTGAAGGTAGGCAATGACTTGTACGATCGCACCTTAGTGGTTGTCACCGATCCGGCAGAAAGAGAAGCCGTGCTCCAAGTCAGAGCGAAAAAATACTCTCAGAAGTACCCGCCGGTGGGTCAAACATTCACCGTATATCACGTGATGCCTAGCTAGCGGCTGACTGCATTTTTGATTGCAACGACGGGGATCGGCGAGCCATCGGTTTTTACTTGGTTGATGCCGGATTTCGTGGACGATTCACCTTGTTCCTCGCCATAATATGGTCCGTGCCAGAACAGAGCGATTCCTTGCTGCAAAAGTGGGAATGAATTGAACTAAGAAATTTTGGTAAACGGCTGGACTTGCCCTGTGGTACGCCAGAGTCGAAGCGAAGGAACCACACACGACTGTACTCGATTTCGTAACTGCGAAGGCACCAAGCTTCAACAAGATTCAAGAGAGTTCAAAATGTATGACTTAAATAATTCAACGAGAATCACTTAGAATCCGCAAAATTCCACAGCTTTCAATAAGTCTTGGCATCTGGTTCGGGACCAGGAGGCCGGTGGTTCCCTTCGCCAGGCTCTGGGCAAGAAAATCCACTCGCCCCGACCATTTCACTCTCGATTGGGGTGGTTCGATATTTTCTGCAGTGGGACTATCGTGAATGTATGGCTCCGTACGCCAACTGCAGTCGCACGCGCTACTGCGGGATTTCTACAGTGTGTATGTCACCCAACCCGCCGCTATTCCTCTTGAGTGCGACTGGTCTAAAAAGTGAATTTTGCCGCAATTTGCAGCTGCCGAGCGTTGAACATCGTCCGGGGCAGGCCGAAACTGGAATTCGGCTGGAACGGAATAAACAAAAGCGAAGCCGGACAGGCCGGCGCAAAATTGCACGTCGGCAAGCTGCTTGTGACGGGCGTGGGCGCGAGGCTTCCGGCCTGCGGAACAGGGCCCGCAGGGATCGGACCAGCGGGGCACGCTGTGGACGCTGCGCCTTGCTCGATGGCAATCGTTGTTGCGTCCTTGTAGCGACCGGGGACAGTGGGCGTCGTCCCGCAGAAGACCGGCGAGCCATACACGGAGGTCACCTCATCGACATTTGGCCGATTCAGAAGATTAAATGCGTCCACGCTCAATTCAACCTGTCGATTCTCGGGTAGCTTGAAGGCGCGGGAGACTCGCAAGTCCAGAGTCCGCAGCCCATCGCCGTAGTACGTGTTTCTGGGAATCAGCGTATTGCACTGGCTGACGGTTGCACACTGGGCAGTCAGGGGCGCGCCGCCCACGCGATCCGTTGCCACTCCGGCTATGTCTCCGAGCGTATCGTTGCCGTAGAAGATTGTAAACGGGCGCCCCGTTTCCACCGTGACAATGCCGCTGAGCGAGAAATTCCGGTACCAGCCCGTGATTGGCGCCGTCAACGTAAAGTTGGTTACGAAGCGATGACGCAGGTCCTGGTTGGAGTTGGCGCGCTCCGTGTTGTAATCGAACTGGTTTACTGGGAGGTTGATGAACGTGGTGAAATTGCCGTTATCAATGGTGTGCGAGTAGGTGTAGTTGGCGGTCATGGTGAAATACTTGCCAACCCTCTCTATTCCAGTAACCGAAAGACCGTGATAAACCGCATTGGCTACGTCATTGTTATAGTCCATTAGTCCCGCGCTGAGGGTTTGCAAACCGGAATTGAGAGCGCCCCCAAAAAATGGGCCTATGCCGGCTATCGCTCCAGTACCGAGGGTAGGTGTTCCGGTGCAGGGAGATGTCGATCCATCGGCGTTAACCAAACCTGGCACCCACTCTCCAGGACCGCCCGGGAATATTGTCAATGGATCGGTGGAAGTTCCTGTTTTCGTCGTGCCTACCGGGCAAGGAATGTTGATATTGTTGCCTCGAACCAAATGGTGGGCTGCAACGAACAGGTAACTAAGACCAAGTGAGAATCCTCCGCCAAATTGCCGGTCGATTTCCAAACTTCCCTGCTCAGCATAGGGCAGCTTACTGTTGTGTTCCATGCCTCCAGACCCGACTCCGCAGGCCAAGTTCAACAGACAAGTACCTGCCATCTCGATGGATCCGTTGTCGACTCCATCATAGCCGCCGGTCGCGATGATGCCGGCAGCAAGCTTCGCGGCGCCCTGCGAAGCTGGGAATCCAAAAAGCTGATAGCCTTGGCTGGCTTGCCCTTGATTCGACGCTATCCCCGAGAGATTTTGTGGGAGTATGCCCGCAGTTTGGCACGCACTAGCGATCGATGCAGGGGCATTATTGCCGCACAGGTACCCTGCGACCACTTTCTGGGTATTCGGGACGAAGAAGAAGGTCATGTCGTAACGGTCATAAAACATGCCAAACCCGGCGCGAATGACCGTTTTATTGTCCGGCGAATAAGCCACGCCCAGTCTCGGCTGCCATCCACGGTAGTCGTTATTCACATATTGGGAGAGGCCGGACTCGAAATCCCAGCGCAGGCCGTAATTCAGGGTCAGCTTGGGAGTGACCCGCCAGCTGTCCTGAATGAACCCGCCCCAGTATCCGTGATCGATGACATGGGTATAGTTCCCGAACAGGGACGGCGGATACGCGTTGGCCCAGGTCGAAGTGTCCAGCGGATTGCCGCCGGCGACCGTGACGAGCGGCGCGCATGGTGTGGCGGAGCAGGCCGTTGGATCCGTGGGGAGCGGAGTGCCGGCGTACGTGAACACGACGCCATGATCGGCGGTGCCGACTGGTGGTGGGCACAGCGCGCCGGCTGCGGCAACGTCGGCCGGGACAGCACCCGGTGTCGCAAGCTGACTGTTGTAGTAGGTGGCGAAATTGGCCAAGCATCCTATCGGGTTAGGTCCAGCAGTTGGGACAATCGCTCGCACCGGAGTAAACCCGGGGAACGTGTCCGAATCCCAAATGTAGTTTCCGTCGAAACCAAATTTCACAACGTGGTTGCCCTTGATCCAGGAGAGCGAGTCCGCGAATTGAATGCGGCTCTCGTATTTTTGGTCGTCTGTTCCGAAGTTGTGGCCGAGTTCAAGGTCGTTGGTAACGCTGAAATCAGGCTGCCCCGTGGCGCCCAGGAAGTTGTAATGCCTGCGGCCCCATTGCACGAGGGCGCTGTTGATCAAGTTGGGCCTCAGATTCGTATCGAGGGTCCCGAAAACAGATTGATCGCGGATGAGGAGGTTGCGCCCGCCGCTCGGGACGCCGATGCCGCCGCCGTCCAGTGTCTGGCCGACCAGCTCGCCGTCGGCGCGAGTGTCACCCGCGTTGTAGCGGATTCCCAAGTGGTTGTTGGCGCCAATCTGGTGGTCGATCCTGGCGAAGCCCGTGTCGTCATTGTCCGTCTTCAAAAACCCATTGATGTAACTCACGTCGGAACCGGCGCAAGCGCTTAGGGCGGCGCTGCAGCCCTCCGGCGCGAGGCCCATCAGCGCCTTGGCATCGTCGATGAGTTGCAGGTTATTGACCAAGTCCGGCGGGTAGGTCGGCGACTGGGCGCTGCGCTTTCCCTCGTAATTCACGAAGAAGAAGGTCTTGTCTTTCCGGATCGGTCCGCCCAACGTACCTCCAAAAATATTTTGCCGCAGCTCGTGCGGCAGGGGCGCGGGCTGCAGGAGACCGCGCGCATCCATCGCGCTGTTTTGGAAATACTCGTACACGGAACCGTGTAGGGTGTTGGTGCCGGACTTGGTCACGATGTTCACGATCCCGCCCGCGGCGCGGCCGTATTCCGAGCCGAAGCTGTTGTTCACCACGCGGAATTCCTGTACCGACTCCTGCGGGGGAGTGACGCGCTGCACGCCGGTATGCATGCTGACGAAATCGGCGCCGTCCACCATAATTTCGTTGCTGAACGACCGCATGCCGCCGAAGGAAATTTGCGTCGTTTCAAAATCCGTGAAAGTGGTTCCCAGGCTGGTGCGGCTGGTGGCCACCCCGGGCGTGAGCAGGGCGAAATCGGTGAACAGGCGCCCGCTGATTGGGAGAGCCTCGATTTGCTGAGGCTGAACGACTTGGCTGATTTCCGTCTTGGTGGTTTCGATCACCGGCGTCTCGGTGGTTACCAGCACGTTTTGCTCGCCAGAGGCGACTTTCAGCGAGACATCCGCGTTCGCCGTCTGGCCGACGGTCAACACAATCCCGGTCTGGATGAACTTGGAAAAGCCGGTGGCTTCCACTGCCAGGTCGTAGGTTCCGGGCGGTACGCTTGCGAGGATGAAGACTCCGCTCTCATTGGTGGCAGCGGTGTAAGCGCGGTTGGTACCTGTGTCACGAAGTGTAACACTCGCCTTGACGACGGCGCCGCCGCTCGCGTCCCTTACGGTGCCGATCAATGTAGCGCCGGTCGCGCCAACCTGAGCGAATGAAGACGCCGAAATAATCGCAAGGAGAAGAACTACGACGATCGCAAACATGCAAGAACGTCGAGCCATGTTTTCACCTCTTTTTTTGGCAAGAAAAAGCCGGGCCCTCGACAACCAGAAATCGATCTAGGAATTCACCCTGGAATCCGTCCTTGATGCAGGCACGTTTACTTGGTCGCACTTCCGTTGTCAAGCATAATTTTGCATACATCTGTGTACATTGATGGGTCGTGAGATCATTTCCGATTGCCAGTCCAAACGCGGTGAGCGGGTTGCGCCCAGGAATGAGTTCTAAAGCGTCCCCTCGGCAATCCTAACGGGGAGCCAATCTTGAATCTGGTCCCGTTCGATGAATTCAGGCGCGTCCCGTAGCCATCATTGCGGCGTCATGCGCAGCACTTCACTGAGTTGGCGTAGGACTTTATGCGGCCGCCGGCTGAGGGGCTGCGCGACCCAATCCTTCGCGCTGGTCATGCCGGTAGTCACAGCCAGACCGATCGCGCCACCCCGGCGCGCCATGATCATTTCGACCAGAGGATCATCACCCACCACGGCGACTCTTCGCATCGGGACGCCCAGTCTCTTGCCCACCAGCCGCAGCGCATGGAGAGAAGGTTTGCCCGTAAGAATCATAGGCGCGCGAGTAATCTTGCGCACAGCAGCGGCGATGGCGTAGGAAATGCCCATAGTCTTGCCGGCGGCTGTCGCAAAATAGGGCACATCGGAAGCAACATAGAGCTCGGCTCCGTTCCAGATTGCATTTGCGGCGGCCTCGATATCCTTCATGACGCAGTTTGGGTGCCAGCCGATATACACGGCCTGCGCCTGCTCAGCGCCTTCCTGGCCGGTGAAGAAAATCTGGATGCCAACCTCCTCGAGCGGGCGGCCAACCCCGGGTGTGCCCAGCACCAAGGCGCTCTTGACTCCATGACGAGGCATGAGATCGGCGGCCACAGTGGACGGCGTAAGCAGGGCTTCGTCACCGAGAGGCAGGCCTAGAGCGCGCAGCTTGGATGCCTGCACAGCCGAGGGGTAAGCGCTACCGTTTGTGAGAGCGACGAACGGTACGCCACGTCGCTGCAGTTCGTTCAGAACTTCAATGGCCTCGGGCAACACCTTGTAGGTACCAAGGGATGGATCGCTCAGGATGAGCGTACCGTCGAGGTCGAACATGAAACCATCGATCGGCCCTAGCGATCCGCGTGCACCGTTGCGCGAAGCGCTCACGGCCGCGCCTCCGCTCTGGGTGTTCGGCTCCTCAATTCGAGCTTGAAATCAGATTTTCTAACGGAGATATAGGCGATGTCTCGCCGGGACAGAAGTTTGCCGATCAGGTTTTTCACCGGAGTCAGATCGGGATCGTAAGTTTGTAACGCCGAACCGGCTCGCTTCATGGCATCCACTTGTTCGGAAGGCATCGTCGCGCGAAGCAGGATTTCTTCGTCGCCGAGCGTTGGCCCGATCCGCCGGCGCAGCTCGGCGAGCGAAGGCATGCCGGGTTCCTGGCGCAGCTCTCGCGTGCGCGGTAAGGAATCGATGCGATCCATTACGGCTGGCGCGATCGGAGCATTTGGCTTGCCGAACTTTCCAAGAGCGTAACGAATTAACTCGTCCGGGATCGTGGCATAGCGCTCTTTGCCGGTCACGTTCATGACGGCCTGAGTCAGCAGCATCTGCGAAAAGGGAGTCATGACGATGGGCCAGCCCATCTCGCTCCGTACCCGGCCAAGCTCTTCGATCGCTGCGGCCTCCATATGGGACAGTCGGCTCTCGGAAAGATGCCGACGCATCGTGCTGAACATTCCTCCTGGGAGTTGATGAGTTAGGTAGCTCGCATCAAAACTTTGCGGTTGGCCCGCGGGCAGGCCTTCCGCTTCGGCCATACGAGAGAAGTAACGGCCCACTTGTGCCAGGGCCTGATCGTCGATGTCAACTTCATGACCGAGCGCGCGTAAGTTGGATACGACGCGCTCCGAAGGCGGATTCGAACTCCCATCGGCTGCGGCGCCGGAAGCGCACTGAAGCGTTGTCACGCCCCATTGTAGCGAGTCCATGTATACCAACTCACCCAAACCGATCGTGCAATGAGAATGAAGCTCCAAGGGCTTCGCTCCAATCGCCGCCATGATGGCTGGGACCAGCGTTTGAGCGCGCAATGGCGACAACAATCCGCCGGGGTCTTTGATGTACAGAGCGTCAATGTCCGGGCTGGCGGCCAGCTTACGCGCGCATCCGACGTAATGCGCGTCGTTGTGAATGGGACTCAGCGTGAAGACTAGAGCGGCCACAACGAACTCGCCACCTGCCTGCTTGACGGCGCGCGCACACGCCAGGTTGGAATCCGCGTCGTTCATGGGATCGGCCAGCGCAAATCGCCGGATTCCGTTGCGTGCGAGCGTCCGGAAAACGAGCGACATGAACTCGGGAGTCGCCGCCTCCCAGGAAATAAAGCGAAAGCCCGTCGAGAGGAACTGCAGCGGGGTTTTGGGCATGGCTTTCGCCATGAGGCGAATTCGTTCCCACGGGTCCTCGCGCTTGTAGCGAACGGCGACGCCCATATGCGTGGAGGTTGTGAAGTCGATCGCCTTGAAGCCCACTTGCTCCATGACGGGAGCGATGCTTAGGGTTTTGGCCGTATCAATTCCAAGGGCGGCCCAGAGGCTTTGGTTGCCGTCGCGCAGCGATGTCTCGACGAGTTGTACCTTCGCCATTGACTCATGCCTCCAGCGGAAGTCGCCGGCGTTCCAGAAGGCGGAAGGCGTAGGATGTGTCGAGATCGCCTCTTGAAACGCGTATCGTTCTAGACCCCCGGACGCACCCGCATCAGAACCTCGCCGTATTCCACGAGCGCGGCATTCTCACACAGGATTTCCACGACTTCGCCCCGCAACCCCGCGCGGATAGGGTTCATCATCTTCATCACCTCGATGATGCCGATCATCGTATCCTCCGTGACGGGGGAGCCTGCTTCGACAAAGGCGGGCTCGTTCGGTCGCGGCGCGCGATAAAAGATTCCCACGAAGGGAGATCGGATATCCGTTAGTCCGGGCTCGGGCGGCGGTCGCACATTTCGCTTTGTATCCGCGGATTCGGTTCCTTCCGCGGCCGGCTGCGATACTGAACTGACCTGCGCAGGCTCCGGTGGAACCAAACTACGCTGCAGCTCGAGTTTCACGCCGTTCATTTCCAGCCGAAGGCTGTCGAAGTTGGACTTGTCGAGGAGCCGCAGAATTTCGGCCACATCTTTGGCCGTGAGAGTCAACGCCTGCCTCCGAAAATTCTCATGACATGCTGGTGCGGATTTTCCGCGGGGCGGGCAACCGGCGACTGTTCCCTGGCCGACCACACGGTATCGGGGCGGCTCTGCAGCACGGAAATCCCGTCAGAGCGATCGACAGCCCACTCAATGTCCTGAGGCCGCCCGTAAAGGCGCTCGACACGGCACGCTATATTCTTGAGTGCGACGATTTCATCATCGCTGAGGCACGGCGCCCCGCGAATTTCTTGCGGAACTTCCTCCTCCTGGATGCCTCCGCTTGACACCGGCACGTGTTGGATATGTTTTTCGGAGATCTTACGCGCCGATATTTCGCCGGTAATCTTGGCAATCACGAAGCGATCCGGCGTGACCTCGCCGCTCACGACGGCGGAACCCAAGCCCCATGCGCCTTCGATCGTAACAACTGAACGGTCGCCGGTCAGCGGACTGCGGGTGAACATCACACCCGCCGCGCGCGCGTCGACCATCCGCTGAATCACGACCGCCATGGCCACGCCAGCTTCCTGCAAATGGTGTTTGCGCCGGTACGCAATGGAGGGAGCGGAATACAGGCTCGCCCAGCACGAGCGCACCGATTGCAAAGTGGCTCCAGCGCCCGTGACCCATAGATAGGTGTCCTGCAGCCCCGCGAAGCTGGCGTCTTCCGCGTCTTCGCAGGTGGCCGACGAGCGCACCGCGACCGGCGAATTAGGGTCTCCGCCACACAACTCGGCGTGCGCCGTCTGCAAGTCCGCCTGGACGTCCGCGGGCAACGGCGCTTTCTCCAGACGCATCCGCAATTCTTTCGAGGCATCAGTAATTGCCTCGAGATCGGGCCCATCCAAACTCTCTACGTACGGCCGGATCGGGTGTTCTTTATCGAGTGCGCCAAGGAAACGCTCGAAGGCTGAAGTGCACACGACGAATCCAGGCGGAACGCCGATGCCTGCGCGCGCCAGTTCGCCCAAAGAGCCGCCCTTTCCGCCGACCCGCGGCCGGTCCTTAAGCGCAATGTCGGCGAACCAGCTTATGTTTTCGGGCGAAGGCATGACGGTCCCATTTGTCAATTGCACAGCTGTTTGTTGATCAGAGTTCCGTGGTCGCGGCAACGGCCCTAATCCAGAATCGTTACCACGCCCCGTCCACCATCCACACGAACGCGCTGGCCATCCCGGATCTTCTGGGTGGCGGTGCCGGTTCCCACCACGGCGGGCATGCCGAATTCCCTCGCCACGATCGCGGCGTGGCTCATCGAGCCGCCAATGTCCGACACAGCCGCGGCGATTCTCTGAAACAGCGGCGACCAGGTGGGATTCGTTACAGGACAGACCAGAATATCGCCTTTGCGCACGCGATCCATTTCATCCACCGATCTCACCACGCGCGCCACACCTTCGACCACGCCGCTCGATGCAGCGAAGCCACGAATCTCGTTGGAGTCGGCCTCATTGCCCGCGGCCAGCCATGCATCCAGATTTTCACGGGTAATGCCCCACAGCATGACGATGGCCGGATCGTCAATCACGTCCGGCACGGGTCCTAGCGCCGGCGGCGTCGGATGCTTTGCCCATTTCGCGATAGCTGCCTTGCGCTCCTGGACAATCTCGGGCCAATGGGCCGGGCCTCGCGGCGGCGAACCGTTGGACCACGAAGTCATCAGGTCGATGAGCGCCGCCTCGACCTCGTAGTGGGTCAACTGGAACACGTCGTCCGCCTCGTGGAAGAAACCGTGTTTTGCGAGTAGTCCGCCGAATTCCCTGATCTTGTTGAAGAACAGGTTGGTATACCAGTGCTCGCAATAGAACTTGTGTCCCTCGACGTAAGGAAATACGCGGTGCGCCAGTTCGATCATCTGGTCGTAGGCCGCGCGGTCCTCATCCGTGCCAAGAAGCTCGCGATAAGCCTCAATCAACTGCTTGCGCTCGGCCATGAGCTTGTGGATGGGCCGCTCCAGGGTTTCGCCCGCCCGCAGGTTTGCGATGTATCCCGGCAGCGCGGCGAAGGGCATCGAGAGATCGTCATTCCATGAGCGGTGGTAGTGATAGAAGCCGTCGCCGACGTTAATGTTGAACCAGGGGTCGCGCGAGATCGCGAGTTCCTTGAGCCAAGCCCGCCCAGGCTCGCCGCGAGACTCGAGCGCCTCGAAAACGTCGTCGGCCGCTGCATCCTGGCGAAATTCGTCATCGACGCCCAGCTCAATCGCGCATTTGGCCAGGCGCCGCAGCTCATCATCGGGACGAAAAATGTCCGCCTCGATGCCCGCCACCATTCGAGCTACGGTTTGGTCAGTGATCTCGGGGAAAGCCTTCTTGCAAAAATCGAAGAAGGTCAGGTAGGCGCCGTAGCCGAGCAGCAGAAACTCAAAATGGTAGTGCCACATGCGGAAGTAGCCCTCGAGCGTCTTTTGATACGTCTCGAGGATGTAGTGGTTCGAAGCGATCCCTCGGCCTGCGTGAACGTGCTCGAGCGGCTCGAGATCGGGAAGTTCCACCTTGGGAAGAGCCCCGGTTTCGCGGATCAAGCCCATCAGTTTCTCTTTCCACTGCGCGAAGAGGCGCTCCCAGTTTGCGTAGTAGTAAAACGCGCGCTGCTCGAATTCCTTCACGCGCCGCGCGATCTCGGCGGGATCGGTGACGGCATTTCCGCCAATGTAATAGCGCCCATTTATGATTCGAGAATCGATACCCAGCGTGGTGGGCAAGCAGTACACGCGGGTATTCGCTGATCCTAGCGCGCAGTAACAGGCCTCCGCGGTAATCGTGTCAAAGAGGCACATCGGCTCCGGGAAATGCATCGAGTTGTAGAACCAGAAGCGCTCGTCGTCTTCCTGCGTGAACTGCATGTAGTACGGATACGCGGCTTGCGCTCGCTCGGTTCCGGGGACGACTCCGAGCGAACTCGGAAGAGGAAAGACCTTGGGTTTCACGGTGGCGTTCATGTATGCCCTCCCGATCCAATGTCTTAAACGAACCGTTACTCTTGGCAAAGGGTGTGTTCGCACATACTAACCCTTTGCAGCGCGGGAATGGATACGCAAAACTCTCTCGTCTCGTTCGTCGTACAAAGTATCGATAAGCTCGGGGCGATTCCGTTGGAGGGCCCGGCTGTTCACTGTGCCCTTCTCGGTCAACTCACCTGCCGCATGAGATGGCGGGACGTCTACGAGTAAGGCCGCGACGATTCGATTGGAACTCCCCGTTCCCGCCGCGGCAAGTTGTTCCAACCGGTCCTGCAACGCCGCTCTGAGCGCTTTGTTCGAGGCGATCTGCGCTGGTGGAGCGGCGCGATCCAGACCAGCGGTCGCGGCGCACAACTCCCAGTCTGGAAAAACAAGAATACGCACATCGTTGCGGTCCGCGCCCACGACTACGACGTCTGTGGCCAGTGGCCGCATTGCGTCAAGCGCGTCAAGCCGCAATTTGCCGGCGCTCACTTTCGTCCCGGAAGTCAGCTTGAAATCTTCCTTGATCCGGCCATCGAAGCGCAGACCGGCTCGAGGCCGCTGCGGGTCGATGAAACTCAGGAGATCGCCCGAGCGGAAGAAACCTTCCTCATCAAACGCCAGCTGAGTGGCCTCTGAATCGCGCCAATAACCGGGAGTGACATTCGGGCCACGATAGCCGACTTCGAAACTATCATCGTGGGGTACGAGCTTGAGTTCCAGTCCGGCCACCGGAATGCCGACAACACCGGGACCGTTCGAGTGCGCGTTGCCAAAGAGTGCGATGGGGCTCGTTTCCGTCATGCCGAGACCGGTGACTGTCAAAATCCTCTGCCCAACGGCTTCGACCGCCAGCCTTTCCAGGGCATACCAGGTCGCCGGCAGCATCGAAGCCGCCGCATACCAAATAAATTTGAGCCTCCGAAAAAAATGTTCGCGCAATTCGCGATCGGCTTCGAGGTGGGGAATCAGCAGCTCGTAACCCCTTGGGACATTGAAATAAATCGTCGGCGAGATTCGGCGCAGCAACCGGACACTCGAACCGAAATGCGCGGGCGTGGGTTTACCGGGATCTACGTAAAGCGTGCCCCCATTGCAAAGAATGATGTTGAAGTTGCTGTTTCCACCCGCGGTGTGATTCCACGGGGCCCAATCCACCATCACAGGCGGCTCATCGGCGAGAACGGGCGCTACCTGCCGCTTCATCTGGGCATTTGCGCAAAGCATGCCGTGGGTATTGATTACCGCCTTTGGCATACCAGTCGAGCCAGAAGTGAATAAGTACTTGGCAACTGTATCTCCGCCGACGCGGGCTGCCGCCGCAAAGACGGAATCGCGCCGGCTTCCGTCGCCGTGGAGAGATGAAAAAGGAATCATCTTCGACGAAGGCGAGGCATTGCGCAGCGCCACGACGGGAACGCCGGGCGTAAGGGCGCGTTCGATTGCCTGCTGATAGAGCATGCCATCGTCGACGACCACCATGCCCGGAGTCAGGAGATGGAAACTGTGCGAAAGCTTGGCAAAGTCGGCGCTCTGCAGCGCATAGGCGGGCGCGATGGGAGCGATCGGTATACCGACGTACAGCGCTGCCAGCATGATCAGTGCATGATCGATCCCGTTGGCGGCAATGATGGCGAGCGGCCGCTCCGGACCAAGCTCGTAAGTGAGCAGATTTTCGGCCAGCGCCAGCGCCGCATCGCGAGCTTCGCCGTAACAAATCTTCCGTTCGCCTTGCGCCGTCTGCTCGATGATGAAGTCACGGTCCGGAACTTCCCGCGCCCAGTGGTCCAGCCAATCGCCGATCCGGTTGTCATAACTCGCCAGCGGCTCGACGGATCGCATGATGAGAGAGCCGTCAGGCTGCTGGGTCAGCTCAACTTCGGGCGAGAAGAATCGTACGGGCCGCAAGGGCGCGTCAAGTACGGATCGCTGCTGATTAAGTGTGCTCAATGTCGGAAGCTTAATGGATGAAATTCATCGCCGCAAGGGCTGTGCTAAGCTGATTGTTTGGAATGGAAGCAGAGCTTCACTCAGAATGTCGGTCCCATGGAGAAATTGTGAATCGTCGCCTCAGAGCTACCTCGAGCCGTGCCGCCAAACGCGACTACGGATTATTCATCGACGTCTATGATGAACCAGGCCACCTGATTCGCCGCGCACAACAGATCGCCGTGTCCATGTTCCACTCAACCATGCGCAACGGCGTCACGCCCATCCAATATTGCGTCTTGCGCGTTCTTCAGGACCATCCCGGTATTGACCAGGTCACGCTTGCGAGGTTGTGCGCTCTCGATACCTCCACCGCCGCAGATCTGGCGGTGCGGCTCGAAGAGCGGGGTCTCGTGCGGCGGATGATGCCGATGAAAAGCAAGCGCCATCGCCTGCTTCAACTCACCCCGGAGGGAGCCGCGCTTGTGAAGCAGCTTGTCCCGCGCGCATACATGTTGAGCCGCCGCTTGCTTCGAGCCTTGGATAAGAAGGAACAAAGAATTCTTGTTCGCCTCCTGAAAAAATTCGTCCATCTGAACAATCAGGAAAGCCGCGCGCCGCTCGACCGCAGTTTCAGCCGTTCGCGAAACAAGAACTCAAATCTTCGCGCCAAACGCGCATGATGTGAACTTCCGAAAGAAATGATCATGAGCAGTACAGGCTGCAACGGCCGCCTGTAGATTCAGGCCTTTTGGCGGTCCCATTCCTCGAATCTTGATTGCATTCATATTTTCGTCTATTAGAAGATATTGCGGAATTTAGGAACGTTCCGTATGCTGAACCATATTTGGTTCTTAAGACAGAAGAGCCAGTTCATTCGCAGGACCAAGCCTATGTGACGGGAGGACAGCCGCGATGAGAGAAAAGAGTTTGGAAGACCTCCTGCAGTCCGTTGGGAATCCAGTAAATCTTTTGCGCAATTCGCAGATCGGAGCCTACGTGTATCCGGTTGTCCCCCCCGAATACTCGAATTGGCGTGATGAGCAGCGCGCCTGGCGCGAGACGGCCGTTCTGTTCGACCAGTCTCATCATATGGCCAACGTGTATGTGGAAGGGCCCGACGCGCTCAAATTGTTTTCGGCTCTCGGCACCAACAGCTTTGCGAATTTTCCCGTCAATCGCGCCAAGCAATTTTCGCCGTGCAGCTACGACGGCTACGTGATCGGCGACGGCATTCTCTTTCATCTTGAGGAGAACCGGCTGGTTTTCGTCGGGCGCGCGCCGGTTGCAAATTGGATCCAGTTCCACGCTGAGACGGGTGGTTTCAAAGTCAGGGTCGAAAAAGACGACAGATCACCCTCCAACCCGCGGGGAAAAGCGGTTGTTCGCACATGTTACCGCTATCAGATTCAAGGCCCCAACGCTCCGCAGATCATTGAGAAGCTAAACGGCGGGCCATTTCCAGAGATTAAATTCTTCCATATGGGCGTCATCAGCATTGCCGGGCGCAAGGTTCGCGCGCTGCGGCACGGCATGGCCGGCGCGCCCGGGCTGGAAGTTTGGGGACCGTATGAGGAGCGCGAAGAAATTCGATCCGCCATCGTTGATGCCGGAAAGGACCTGGGGCTACGCGAAGTGGGCGCCAGGGCGTACGCCACAAACACGCTGGAGTCGGGATGGATTCCTTCTCCCCTTCCGGCTGTTTATACCGGCGAGAAAATGAAAGCTTATCGGCAATGGTTGCCGGCGGCGAGTTATGAAGGCACGGGCTCGTTGGGAGGCAGTTTCGATTCCGGCAATATCGAAGACTATTACATGTCTCCGTACGCGCTGGGATACGGGCCCTTCGTAAAGTTTGATCACGAATTCATCGGAAGAGAAGCCCTCGAAAAAATGGCTGTGAAGCCGCAGCGCAAAAAGGTGACGTTCGCCTGGAGGGCTGAGGATGTTGTCAAGGTGTTGGCATCCATGCTTGAGCCCGGCGAACCTTACAAATATATCGACATACCTCTATCGAACTACGCGTCCGCGTCCTATGACCGAGTGCTCAGCGAAGGAAAGACCGTCGGTTTTTCCATGTTTAGCGGCTACAGCTACAATGAGCGAGCCATGCTTTCGCTCGGTGTGGTGGACCAGGACGTTGAGGTGGGCGCCGAGGTCAAGATCGTGTGGGGCGAAGGAGGCGGCGGTTCTCGGAAGACCACGGTTGAACGCCACAAACAGATGGAGATCCGCGCCGTCGTCAGCCCGGTTCCATATTCCAAGGTTGTGCGGGAAACCTACGCCAAAGGCTGGCGCGCGGCTCAGCCCTAAGCAAAGAACGAACTACTGACCGCGCGCGGCATTGATCCAATCGACCGTCCGATTGAATCCGCCAAAGACGAAGAAATGCAGGCCGGCGATGTCGAACGGCATATTTGTTGCATTCCCGGCTTCTGCTGCGCTGACGACGCCCCGAATGATGGGCTCAGGACCCTTGTCCACCAGGAGTTTCGCGAACGACGGTTTTTCGGTCAGCACGCGCAAAGAGTTGCCGATTCCGCACCGCACCGCATAGCGTGCCAGCGTAACGAGTCCCGCCGGGCCTGCAAGGCCAACCCTTATCTGTAGATCGATACCTCGGGCACGAATTTGGCGTAGCCATTCGACGATCGGTTCTGGCTCGAAGCAGAATTGCGTAACAATCGACAGTTCCAACCCAACGCTGCGCGCGAACATCACTTTTGAACTGAGGGCCTCATTCAGCGCGATTTCAGAGATGTTGGGGTTGCCTTCAGGGAAGCCAGCGATGGCCATGCGCACGATTCCGGACTTCTGAAAGATTTCTGTTTGCATTACGGCTAGGCTGCAGTCGTAAGGTCCGGCCGGCGTGGCGCGATCGCCTCCTATGATGAGAACGCGGTCGACGCCCGCGTCACCCACGAGACGGGCCGCGAGCTGTTCGAGCTGCGTGGTACTCTCGAGGTGACGCGCGCCAACATGGGGTACGGGTACCAGGCCGGCGCGCCGCAACTTCGCCGCAGGCCCGATCAGTTCCATTGGATTTGCGCCCGGTATCCAGGTCAGGAATACTTCAGTCCCAGGATCGAGACGGGCGACCGCTGCATCAACGACCTTAGGCTCGCTTGGATTTACCTCGATGGAATAACCGCGCAGCGCCCCGCCAATGCTTGTGGAAGTGGTTGCAGTTTCCGTCATGTCGGCAGCACCCACGCCTAACTCAAGAGGCGTTCAATGTTCAGTATACTGAATAGCGACCGCATTGTCTTCGCTTCCATGAGGGATTGTCAACGGCGTAATTTTCTCGTGCACAAGGAGGCGCAACGTTCGGAGTTTTTTCAGCCGGGTGCGCAGAGAGGGCGTGCACGCTTCCTAAATCGTCTTCTGCGGAATCTAGCCCGCAGCGAAGGGCCTTTTTAGGAATGAGCCGCGGTCAATGGCGGACGAAAATGCTTTTCTCGAGGAAGGCTTACGGAATGTTTCCGTTGCCATGATTGAAAGGCTGGCCATCTGCATTCGCCGCGCTTGATCGCGACGAAGTACGCGTCATGTTGATGCTTTCCTTCGCTCCCGAGGCGTGTTCGAACATGAGCGCGGCCACCCTGGCCCCTTCGCCGTTCTCCAGGGCCTGAACGATGGCGTGATGTTGGCGGTGGTAATAGCGTAACGACTCGTACATGCGAGGCAGGTCGACCCGATCGAATGCAATGGCGTGCGCGGCTGCGAAGGGGATCCTTCCATTGCGCTCGATCGCTTCGGCGACTACCTTGCTCCCGGCTCCTTCGACGATGAGGGAATGGAATTGCTTGTTCATGTCGCCGTAGCGGGCTTCGTCCGAGTGAACCAGATGCCCTTTGCTAAAAATCTCGTCGCCTTCTCGGAGACACTCATGCAGGGAATGCAAGAGTCGGCGTGGCGGTCCTTGCTCCGCGAGCATTCGGGCCGCAAGACCTTCAAGGACGCCCCTGACATCAATCGCGTCCATAATTTCCTGTGACGTGAAGGCACGCACAACGAAGCCGCCGGTGTCCAGCTGGGTAAGCAATCCTTCCTGCGCAAGTGTAGGCAAGGACTCTCGAACAGGGGTTCGGGAGACTCCGAGTTTGCCTGCCAACTCGACTTCCCTGACTCGGTCTCCCGGGGGCAGCGAGCCTTGCAGGATCATCTCGCGAATTTTTACGATCACTCTTGAGTTCTTAGCGGCCATTTTGTATGCAATCTTATGAAGCACCCGATTCACATCCGGAGCTGTGAAACACAGATCATCCGGAGGCGCATAGAAACAGGCATCAGGCAAGCATCGAAGCTCCGACCAATTTCAGCAGGCTAGGCGTTGCGGGTACCTGTCAACCATCCGGGATGTTATCAACTCCATTGTACGTAAGCAATTGCTCAAGGGTTAAAGCCCGTTCTTGGGGCGGTCTTGACATGATGCATACACGGTGTATACATACACTCGATCGGGAGCGCAACAGTGCCCCGCAACTCGACCGCCAGAGCCGTCTCGTGCGTCGCGAACACCGACGTGCTTGCTGAAACGTTCCGCGGGCGTCGGTGGAACGAGCGAGCCCTAACGCTCAGGCGGTCTTGCTCATCACAGGAGTGACAGTGAGTTACCGAAGTTTGGAGGACCTGCTAACAACCGTCGGGAATCCGGTGAAGTTGTTGCGAAATTCGCAGACCGGTCCCTATGTGTATCCGGTGGTTCCACCTGAATACTCAAACTGGAGAGACGAGCAACGTGCATGGCAGCAGAGCTGCGTCCTTTACAATCAGTCGTACCATATGACGGACATGTACGTGCAAGGCCCTGACACCCTCAGGCTGCTGTCCGATCTCGGTCTGAACAGTTTCAAAGGATTCGAACCGAACAAGGCCAAGCAGTTTGTTGCTTGCAACTACGATGGGTATGTGATCGGCGACGTGATTCTCTTTTTTCTCGATAAAGACCTGCTCAACTTGGTCGGGCGTCCCTCGGTTCACAGTTGGGTCCAGTACCACAGCGGGATTGGCCGGTACAACGTGAAACTGGATCGAGATGAGAGATCTTTCGCCAGGCCCGGCCCGATCGTCCGCAAGGCTTATCGCTATCAGGTTCAGGGGCCGAATGCGATGAAAGTCATCGAAAAAGCGACCGGCAAACCCGCCCCGGACCTCAAATTCTTCCATATGACGACTATCGTGATTGCCGGACGCAACGTCCGTGCCTTGCGTCACGGCATGGCCGGTCAGGCTGGATTGGAACTGTTTGGGCCGTGGGAGGACGGCGAGGTGGTAAAGGCGGCAATTGTTGAAGCCGGTGAACAGTTCGGCCTCCGGCTTGTTGGAGCTCGGGCTTACTCGTCTAACACACTGGAATCGGGATGGATCCCCTCACCCATGCCCGCGATCTATTCCGGAGAAAAATTGAAGGCCTACCGGCAGTGGTTGCCGGCAAACAGCTACGAAGCCATCGCCTCGCTCGGCGGCAGCTATTACTCTGAAAACATCGAAGACTACTACCTGACTCCTTACGATCTCGGCTATGGGCCGGTCGTCAAGTTTGATCACGATTTCATTGGCAGGGAAGCCCTCGAAAAAATTGCCCAAAAGCCACACCGAAAAAAAGTGACTCTCGCGTTGAATAGCGAAGATGTGACGCGCGCCATCGCCACAATGTTTGAGAAAACCAATCGAGCGAAGTACTTCGATTTTCCGTCCGCCGTCTATTCAACATTGCCGTACGATAAAGTCCTGCACGGCGACAAAGTGATCGGAATCTCGACGTGGTGCGGATACAGCTCCAACGAAGGCCGGATGCTTACGCTCGCCATCATCGACAGCGAGTTCTGTGAGCCCGGGACCGAAGTCACCTTCGTGTGGGGTGAAGAGGCCGGTGGGTCGCTGAAACCCACTGTCGAGCGCCACGTGCAAACCAAAATACGCGCGATCGTCAGCCCCTGCCCCTACTCCGAAGTTGCACGTACGTCGTACGCATCGGGCTGGCGTACCCATGCGTGAGCCATCCGATAACACAATATCGCTATGCTCAGTGAGCCAAGCCCGCTTGCATAATTATCATTGGAGATGGCTGGCTCCCAAGCGCAGTCGTGCAAATTAGTTCGCGCAGGTCAGCTCCCTTTTATTCCGGTACGGTACCGAGACCGCAGCGAAAGCATCCGCAGACGCGGGAGGAAGCGCTTGAGAAACTCGGCCATTCTCTTAGTTCAATGTCCGGACCGCGCCGGACTCGACGCCACGATTGCTGACTTGATCTACCGCCATGGCGGAAACATCCTGCATTTCGAGCAACACCAGGCGGACGAGGAGCGATTCTATCTGGCTCGCATTGAATGGGACCTGAATGGGTTTCAACTGGACTTGAAGGATTTTCCGAGCAAATTCGCACCGATTGCAGAAAAGTTTTCAATGCAGTGGCGGATCGCGTTGTCCAGCTACCGGCCGCGCGTCGCGGTGTTCGTTTCGAAGCATGATCACTGCCTGGTGGATCTGTTGTACCGGCATCGCAGCGGCGAGCTGGCCTGCGAGATTGCCGTCATCGTGAGCAATCATCCGGATGCGAGACCGCACGCGGAATTCTACGGTATTCCCTACTGTGTTGTTCCGGTGACGAAGGAAACCAAGCTAGAAGCGGAACAGCAAGAGTTGGAGCTTTTGGAGAGGTACAATATTGACTTGATCGTGCTGGCGCGATACATGCAAGTGTTGTCGTCCGGATTTATTGCGCACTTTCCGCAGCAAATTATCAATATTCACCATTCCTTTTTGCCGGCGTTCGTCGGAGGCAAGCCGCACGTTCAGGCATACGAGCGCGGCGTCAAGCTGATCGGCGCGACCGCGCACTACGTGACGGAAGCTCTCGATGATGGGCCCATCATTGAGCAGGGCACCGAACGAATCTCGCACCGGGATGCCCTCGAGGATTTGGTGGCCAAAGGCCGCGACGTCGAGAAGGTGGTTCTTTCGCGGGCCGTGCGTTGGCACATCGAGAACCGAATTTTGTTATATAAGAACAAGACTGTGATATTCGAGTGAGGGACGAGCGGGAAGGAGGACCGTGAGCAACGTGGGGTTCATTGACGTGGATTCGATCAGCGCCATCGACGTTCACGTCCACATCGAACATGGCAGCGATGACTCCGCGGCAGATCGTGCCGCCAAGAAATATTTCGGTGCCAGTGGCGCGTCCCACGACCGTCGTGTACTCGCCGAATACTACCGTTCGCGCAAAATTGCCTGCGTCGTGTTCACCGTGGATGAGGCCCTGACCGGCAGGCCGCAAGTTTCCAACGAGAGTGTCGCGGACTTTGCGGCGGAAAACTCGGACATCGCCATTGCCTTCGCCAGCATCAACCCGCACCGCGGCAAGCAAGGAGTTGAAGAGGCTCGCAGGCTGCTGGCGAGCGGCAGGATTCACGGGCTCAAATTGCATCCGCCCATTCAAGAGTTTTCCCCCAATGACGGGATTGCCTATCCTCTATACGAAGTTTTTGCCGAGGCGCGTCTGCCCGTGATTTTTCACACCGGCCACAGCGGAATCGGCACCGGCATGCGCGGCGGTGGCGGCATCCGCCTGAAATACGGAAATCCGATGCCAATTGACGACGTGGCCGTGGATTTTCCAGACATGCCCATCATCATGGCCCATCCCTCGTTTCCCTGGCAGGACGAAGCCATTTCCATTTGCCTGCACAAGCCTCAGGTCTATATCGATCTTTCCGGTTGGTCGCCAAAGTATTTTTCGCCGACGTTGGTGCAGTATGCAAACACTCTCTTAAAGCACAAAGTGCTGTTCGGGTCTGATTATCCGCTGATTACGCCGGACCGTTGGCTCTCCGACTTCGAGAAAATTGCGGTGCGGGATGAAGTTCGGCCGCTGATCCTGAAGCAGAATGCCGTCCAGTTGCTGGGCCTCGGAAAAGGCAAGGCCTAGGGCTTCCCGATGCGGGCGATCGATTATTTTGACAAGGCGGCGGAAGAATTCGCCGGGCGAACGGCGCTCGTCGACGGAACTGTTCGCTACAGCTACGGCCAGCTGCGTCAGGCCACAGAGGCGCTCGCCAATGCCATGCGCGTGAACGGGCTGGAGCCCGAGGACCGCGTGGCCATCTACTCGTTGAACGATGCGCGCGTCCTCGTCTGTATGCTCGGCCTCATGCGAGCGGGCGGCGCCTGGGTTCCTATCAACTACCGCAACGCCCTCGACGCGAACGTCGAGTTCATGAACTATGCGGAGGTTCGCTGGCTCTTCTATCACAGCAGCTTCCAGGAGCAGGTGGAACAAATCCGAAAACTTGTGCCGTCTCTGCGCATTCTGATCTGCATCGACGCTCCAATTCGAGGCGATCTTTCCCTTGAACAATTCATGGCTCAGAACAAGCCTGTAGAGGAAGCGGATTGGGGAGACCCGCTGGGGAACCCTGACCGGTTGGTCGGCCTTGTTCCCACCGGCGGCACGACTGGGCCGGCGAAGGGCGTTCGTGTGACAACGGTTCCCTGGGCAACGTTCTCCGAGATGGTTGGGCACTATTGGCGCTGCGAGGGGATCGACCCCGTGTGCCTGAGCACCGCGCCTCTTTCCCACGCCGCGGGCGTGGTGTCGTTCGCCATGTTCACTCTTGGGGCCACGAACGTGGTCATGCCGCGGTTTGATGCCTTGGAAGTATTGCAAAACATCGAGTGTTTCCGCGTCACGCATCTCTTCCTCCCGCCGACGGCACTTTATGCATTACTCGACCATCCGCGCGTCCGCGAGTTCAATTATTCCAGCCTGCGCGTACTGCTCCTGGCCGCCTCGCCGGTTTCGCCGGACCGTGTCCGGCAAGCAGTGGAAGTGTTTGGACCCTGCGTTTGTCAATGTTATGGGCAAACCGAGGCGCCCATGTTGCTGACCTGGTTGGATCAGAAAACCGTGGCTGCCGCGGCAGCGGGCGACCATCCCGAGCGACTGCGGAGCTGCGGAAAAGCCACATACGGCGTGCGTCTGGCGATCATGGACGAGAACGGCCACCTTCTACCGCCGAATCGGACCGGAGAAATTGTGGCCCGCGGATCGCTCGTCACGCCCGGATATCACAGCCTTCCGCACGCCACGGCAGAAATTCGCAAATACGGTTGGCACCACACCGGGGATATCGGCTACCGCGACAAAGATGGCTTCCTTTACATCGTGGATCGGAAGAAGGACATGATCATCACCGGCGGCTTCAACGTTTTTTCCGCGGAAGTGGAAGCTGCGATTATGTCTTTGCCGGAAGTTTTTGAATGCGCCGTCATCGGAGTCCCGGATGAGAAATGGGGAGAGGCGGTAAAGGCGATGATTGTGCTTCGCCAAGGACAGTCATTGACAGAAGATGCGGTCCTTGCTCATTGCAGAACAAAGCTTGGCGGCATGAAGTCACCCAAGACAGTCGAATTCATCGCTGAAATTCCGAAAACCCCTGCGGGAAAAATCGACCGGAAGCTGTTGCGTGCCCCGTATTGGGCCGGCATGAACCGGGCAGTGCACTGAAGAAGTTGGTGAAGAATTCCAGATGACTTCTAGTTCTTCCCCACAGCGCTTTCACTGAGGCTTTGGTTTGCGCGGAAAATCACGTAGGACCGGATGGCCTCGGCATCTTCTCGCGTCAGTTCTTTGGCAAAAGAAATCATCCCGTACGGACGCAGTTCACCATCGATGACGATCTTCAGAAACTGCTCGCTTACGAGCATTTTCGAGTAGCGCAGGTCGGGCAGCACGCCGCCACTCACTGCGACGTCTCCGTGGCAAGCGCCGCAGTAGCGCTGGTACAGCGCCTCTCCCTTTTTTATCGTTGCCGAGTCCGCGGTTTCGCGCGTGGGCGTCAATGCTCGCGTCGCGGTTTCCGGCGCCGGGGGAAGGCTTGTTGCGCCGCCCAGCTTGAACACCAGCATCCGCGGCGTATTCGGCAAGCGCGGGGTTTGCAGCCCGATCTCACCGGACACCAACGGCAACACGCCGCCCCACCCCACGAGGACCGCGATGTACTCTTCGCCATTCACGGTGTAGGCGATGGGCGCGGCTGTCACGCCGCTCTCGGTCGGCGCGGACCAAAGTTTTTCTCCGGATGTTGCGCGGAACGCTTCAAAACGGCCGTACCCGGTGCCTTCAAACACCAGGTTGCCGGCTGTCGACAAAGCTCCGCCATTCCAGGGGCCGGGCCGCTCTGCACGCCAGACTTCTTTTTGTGCTACCGGGTCCCATGCAGTGAGATGGCCCCGAATACTTTCCAGAACCATCTTCTTGATCTTTGGGTCCTGCGGCAGGCCTGCCGCGACAAGATCAATGCCGTTGTTCCAAGCGATGGAATTGTGACTGAAGTGTTCCGCTGTTTTGTAAGGGAATCCCGCCTCGAGCACCGGAAAATAGACCAGACCTGTTTCTGGATCGTAGGACATGGACTGCCAAGTATGTGCCCCTCCCGGGCCCGGGGACACAAGGGCCGGATCGCGGCCCAATTCGTATTGCGCGCCTGGGGATTCGATGGGACGGCCGGTTTGCACGTCGATGCCCGTGGCCCAGGTCACGCGTGCAAAAGGTTTCGCGGAGAGTAGTTTGCCGGTCGCTCGATCCAGCACATAGAAGAAGCCGTTCTTTGGAGCGTGCAATAAAACATGGGAGGGCTGGCCATTGAGATTCAGATCGGCAAGGACGATCGGCTCGTCCGAATCGTAGTCCCACTCATCCCCCGGGTTCTCCTGATAGTGCCAAACGTATTCGCCCGTGTCCGGATTGAGGGCCACGATCGAGGACGTGAAAAGGTTATCTTCTTTCCGAGGATTGCGGATTTTGCGCGGCCATGGATCTCCATTTCCTGTCCCGATGTACAACAAATTCAATTGGGGATCGTAGGCCATCGAATCCCAAACCGTGCCCCCGCCTCCGTTCTTCCACCACTCGCCGCTCCAGGTCTTCGCGGCTTTCGCAAGGATCGGACTTTCGAATTGCTGAGAGGGATCACCGGGCACTGTAAAGAAGCGCCACGCGAGTTTTCCGGTTTCCGCGTCGTAGGCCGAGACATAGCCGCGCACGCCCATTTCCGCGCCGCCATTCCCGATAATCACTTTTCCTTTGATCACTCGGGGCGCACCGGTAATCGTGTACCGCTTGCCCGGATCCGTGGTTTGCGCTTCCCAAACTTTATTACCCGACGCGGCATTCAGAGCAATCAACCTGCCGTCGAGCGTTCCCACAAATACTTTGCCGTTCCATGCCGCTACCCCACGGTTCACCACATCGCAGCAGGCGTTGACGTCCCATCCTGGGTCCACTTTTGGATCGAACGACCAGAGCTTTTCTCCTGTTGCCGCCCTTAGCGCGAAAACCTTGCTCCAGGCCGAGGTGAAATACATGACACCGTCAATGACGAGAGGCGTCGCCTCTTGACCGCGGCGCGTATCCAAATCGAAATACCAGGCCAACCCGAGCTTCGCCGCATTCTGATCGTTGATCTGCTTCAATGGGCTGAAGCGCTCCTCGCTGTACGTTCTGCCATGGCTCATCCAGTTTCCCGGCTCTTTGTCAGCGCTTATGATTCTTGCAGCGTTCACGGCAGCGTTCGCGATTCCCGACTGTTCTTTCGTTCCTTGCACCGATTTGCTGGATTGAGTTCCGCAGCTCAAAGTGGAAAGAATAACCAAAGTAAGACCAAGCGTTGACAACCTCGGCAGGAAACTCGACCTGCCGTTTTGGAGAGGCTTCATCAACTGTGTCCCTTTCCGAATGTACCAGTACGCGCTTCCTTTTTAGTTCCCAACGGGAAGCGTATTCGCGAGGAGTGGTCTCGATTTGTACCTCTTATCTTTGAATTATGATTTCATGTCAAGTGTGAATGACGTACCGTCCCGCGCTTCTCTCCATTTTGCATCTTGAATTTGTCATTTGCCTCGAGGGGCAAATAGGGATACTTTGTTCCTCGTCAGACCTCAATCAGTACACTGAATGATAGAACGGGGGCAGCAAATGGGCAGCAAGAGACCCGTTGTTCTGTACGGTGCCAACGGATTTTCTGGACGCCTCGTTGCGGAATTCCTGCGTGAGTTCAATGTCCCGTTCATCGCGGCCGGCCGCAATCGCACGAAGATCCAGGACGTGATGAATCACGTTCCGGGCATCGAGACCGCGGATTACGAAATCGCCGAAACGGCTGGGTCGGTGGACGATCTTGTCAAGCTTTTCACCGGCGCGCGAGTGGTCTGCAATACTGTGGGACCGTTCCTCTACAACGGTCCTCGAGTAATCGAAGCGGCTCTCAAGGCCGGCTGTCATTACGTGGATATCGGAGGGGAGCAGACGTGGCACCGGGAAGTGGAGGAGAATTGGGGCGAGAAGTTCGCGCGCCAGGGCTTGCTGGCGGTACCCGCCATGGCCTACATGTGCGCGGCGAGTGACATCGCCGTGCACCTGGTCCTCGAAGCCGGAGGAATCGACTCGCTCGAATGCCTTTCGATGTTCAACGGCATTCCAACATTCGGCTCGACGCAGACGATCTTCGCCGTGATCCCTACAGACGCCTATTACCTGGAGCAGAATCATTACAAGCCCTGGCCTCGAGCCACGGCGCACGAAGTTGCCGTGCCCGCGCTACTCGAGACGCAACTGGCGCTGTCCTGGGGCGGATTTCCACACCCGGTCTGGTATAAGCATCACCCGCAGGTGGCGAACGTGAGGGCCATGGGCGGCCTCCTGAACCGGCAAATCATGGAAGCTGTTTTCGCAACGGAAAAAAACTTTGAGGAGAACATCCGCCCGTTGCCGAAAGCGGAGCAGGAAAAAAAGCTGGCGGAGATGGCGAGCGCCGTACAGGGCGGCACGCCGCCACGCGAGAACACGCGGGAGCATCGGACGATCGACGTCGTCTACGGGCGGGGCACGACGGCGTTCGCGCAGTGCATCATGTTTGGGACGTGCTGCTATCGCCAGACGGGCCTCATGCAGGCTTATGCCGCTCACAGCCTGATCCACGCGGCACCCCGCAAGACGGGCTACGCCTCGCCTTGCCAGGCCTTCGGGCATCGCGAGTTGCTGAAAGTCCTGGAAAGCTACGGTCTGTCGCGAGCACGAGTCACGGCCTGACGTCGGCGCGGAAGCATCGTACGTACCCCGGAGGTCGTCATCGTTACCACGCTCAGAGTTCCGAAAACGGGAGGAATCCCAACCACCAAAGTGATTGTCGTGAAGTGGCTCAAGCGGAAGGGACAGAAAGTTCGGCAGGGAGAGCCGCTTGTTGAGCTGCAAACTGACAAGGTGAATTACGAACTCGAATCGCCGGCGGAGGGCGCGCTGCTCGAAATTGTTGCCAAGGAAGATTCAGAAGTTCCGGTGGGAGAAATGCTCTGCCATATCGGTCAGCCGGGAGATGCTGAGCCAAAGTTCTGAATCCGGAAGGAGTCAGCGATGCCAAAGAAACCGACAGGAAGGCCTGGGAAAGAACGGCTGATCTGGATGTACACGCAGATGTTGCGCATCCGCGAGTTCGAGGAACGCGTGAAGCGGACCTTCGTCGAGCATCCGGGCGTGATCCGCGGCCACACGCATCTTGCCGACGGCGCCGAAGCTTCGATCGTCGGAGCTCTGGCGACACGCCAGGAGAACGATCTGGCCATGCCCAGCTACCGCTGCCATGGCTATCCCATCGTTCTCGGGACTTCTGTCAAAAAAATGATGGCGGAGATCTATGGCCGCAAAGACGGCCTGTGCCAAGGATTTGGCGGCTCCATGCATCTCGCCGATCCGGCGCACCATTTTCCCGGAACCTCCGGCATTATCGGGCAGGCCATCGCGCACGCCACCGGCGCCGCTTTGACGGCGCAAGTAAAAAAGACCGGACAAGTGATCTACTGCTTCTTCGGCGACGGCGCCAGCAAACAGGGCGCTTTCTTTGAATCGCTGAACATGGCCGCGGTGTGGAAACTGCCGATTGTTTATATTCTGGAGAACAATCAGTACCAGGCCTACACACACGTCAGCCTCGAGGATGCCAACTGCGCGGCGGGCGACCCACTCTCCCAGAAGGCCGAGGCTTTCAGCATCCCGGGCGTCACTGTGGATGGGACAGACCCGCTCAAAGTTTATGAAGTCGTCGGCCAAGCCGTGAAGCGCGCCCGAGCCGGCAAAGGGCCGAGCCTGATTGAATCGAAATTCTACCGTTTCAGCGCGCATGGCAATGCCATCACCATCCCTCCGGTGCCCACGCAATTTCCGAAGCACGAAGCAATCGAAACTTACGGCAGGAAGATGGAGTACGCCGCCGGGCGAGCAAAAGATCCGATCCAGTTGTTCCACAAGAAATTGAAGAGCCGGGGAATTTTGTCCGAGCCGGAGGCCAAGCGCATTGAGGACTCCGTCCGTGCGGAACTCGAAGAAGCAGTGCAATTTGCCCTGGCAAGTCCCTTCCCGGCGCCTGAAGAAGCCACGAAGTATGTGTTCGCATAGAAAAGAGGAGCGCTCATGCCGCGTGAAATGATGTACGCCGAAGCGATGGCCACCGCGATTACCGAGGAGATGAAACGCGATTCCGATGTCATCTTCTACGGGCAGAATCTGGGAATGACGGACCGCGATCCCATGGTCCGGATGTTCGGGAAGAATCGCGTCCGCATTACGCCAATCTCGGAGACTGCCGAGTTGGGAATCGCCATTGGCGCGGCGATGACCGGCTTGCGCCCGGTCGTCGAGTTGTGGATGAGCGAATTCATGCTTGTCGCCATGGGCCAGGTGCTCAACGAAGCGCCGCGCCTGCGCTATATGTCCGGCGGTCAGGTGAAAGTGCCGGTGGTGCTCAAGGCGGGCTACGGTTTCGCCGCGGGTTGGGCGGGGCAACACTCCAATTGCATCTATCACAGCATGATGGGAGTTCCGGGTTTGAAAGTGGCGATGCCGTCGTGCGCCGCGGACGCCAAAGGGCTCATGGCCGCGGCGATCCGTGACGACAATCCGGTCATCTATCTGCATCACTACATGCAAATGCTGGACAAGGGGCCGGTGCCGGACGGCGATTACGTAATTCCGTTCGGCGTGGCGGATGTAAAGCGCGCGGGCAGCGATGTCACGGTCGTGGCAACGGGCTGGATGGTATCGAAGTCGCTCGCGGCGGCGGAAGCGCTGGCCGAAAAGGGCATCAGCGTGGAAGTGATTGACCCGCGCACGATCGAGCCTCTGGACATCGACACCATCGTCAAATCCGTGAAAAAGACGGGACGGCTCGTGGTCGTCGATCAGGCAACGCGCCATGCCTCCGTGGGAGCGATCATTGCCGGCGAGATCGCCGAGCGCGGCTTCGCTTATTTGAAGGCGCCGGTCAAGATGGTCACGGCGCTCGATACTTCAATCCCTTACAGCGAGCCGCTCGAAAAGTACGTCCTGCCCAATGAGGAAAAGATCATTGAAGCGGTGAAATATGTCCTCAACTCAATGAGTCGGGGAGCCTGAAACACAAGAAGAGTTAGACCGAGGAGGTGCATCGTGTCCACCTACATCCTGGTTCACGGGGCTTGGCGCGGCAGTTGGATCTGGAAACGAGTTCGCCGGTTGCTTCAGACGCAAGGGCACGAGGTATTCACGCCAACCAATACCGGAGTGGCTGACCGGAGTCACCTGTCTTCGCCAACCGTGAACCTCGACACGCACATCACGGACGTTGCCAATCTGATTCGCTGGGAGGAACTTTCGGATGTAATCTTGTGCGGCCATTCCTATGGCGGTTGCGTGATCAGCGGCGTGGCCGATCGAGTTCCGGATCGAATTGGCGCGCTGGTTTATCTCGATGCGTTCGTTCTGGAGAATGGGCAATGCCTGAACGACACGATTCCGCCGGAAGTGAGAATCGAGCGCATCGCGCTGGCAAAGGAAGTGGGCGAGGGCTGGAAACTGCCGCCGATTCCCGCGGAGGAATTTAACGTCAATCCCAAGGACCGCGATTGGGTGAACCGGCAAAGCACCATGCAATCGTTGGCCTGTTTTGAGCAACCCCTGCATCTGACCGGAGCCATCAACCAGCTCAAAAATATCACTTACATTCTGGCGAGCGGCTGGTCTCCCTCACCCTTTCCTCAATTCTATGAAAAGGCCAAGGCAAAGGGTTGGAAGACAGCTACGATCGAGTGTGGCCATGACGTGATGCTGGACCGGCCGGAAGAGCTGGCCGAATATCTGCTGGCGGTGTCCCCGCACCGCGCAGCCTCTGCAAGTTGAGCTCGATCCTAACGGGGTCACCGATGGACTTGATCAAAATCACGTTGCCCGTGCCGCAAGACAACTTGCTTCAGGCCGATACCGAGTCGGTGTGGGCCGAACCTCAGGGTGACGGTACATTTAGGATTGATAGCGTCCCATTCTTAGCCAAGGGGATCAGCTCGTCGGACGTAGTGGGGGCGGAGGTACGCGACGGCACGCTGATGTATAGGAACATGATGCGCCACGGTGGACACAGTACGTACCGGATCTATGCTCGCGGCGGATGGAACACGCCAGACGTTTTGCCCTTAATCGAGGCGCTCGAAAAAATGCACTGCGATGTCGAGCCAGCAACCGAGAAGTTGGTTGCAGTGGACGTGCCCCCAGAGGCTGACGTCCATGAAGTCTACGCGACGCTAAAGAAAGCCGAACGTTCGGGGAAGATCGACTTCGAGGAAGGCCACTGCGGGCACCCCCTCACAAGTTAGCGCGAATCTCGCCGGGATAGCGAATTAAATATTGTGCGCCTTCATCTCGCGGCTGATGTATTCCGCCTGCCGCAGCGCCAACGCAACAATCGTCAGAGTAGGATTGGCTGAGCCGGACGTGGGCAAGACGCTGCCGTCGGAAATAAAAAGATTCCTGATGTCGTGCGTTTGTCCCCAGGCGTTGGCCACACCTTCGCGCGGGTCGGCGCTCATGCGGGCGCTGCAAGTGTTGTGCGTCGCGGGCGGAACCGGACCGAACACCACCCGTTTGGCTCCAACGGCCTCGTACACCCGCGACATCTGCGTCTGGGCGTGTTTGCGCATGGCCCGGTCGTTCGGATGTTCATCGACGTGCACATTCGCGACCGGCAAACCGAAGGAGTCCTTGACGTCGTGATTCAGCGTAATTCGGTTCTCCGCACGCGGCATGTCCTCGCCATTGATTAGCATGCCCGCCATATTCCGGTAATTCTCAATGATCGACGCAAAATCGCGGCCCCACCCATACGGCAATCCCACGAGCGGGAGAGTCGGCAGATCGAGCGTGCACAGCTCCATTCGATAACCCCCGACGAATCCGCGGCTCGGATCGTTTCTCACTTCATCTTCGACCACCCCCGCTAGCGTCGCGCCCCGCCACGAAGAGACCGGCTTATCGAAGATTCCCCAGACAAATCCGATGATCTGATGGCAGTAGTTCCTTCCCACCTGTCCCGACGAGTTGGCGAGGCCCTGCGGAAATTTTGAGGATTCCGAAAGCAAGAGCAGCCGCGGCGTCTCGATGCCGTTGCCCGCAATGCACACCACGCGTGCCTTCTGCCGCTGCTCGCGACCCTCGGAGTCGCGGTAGATTACTGCGTTGACGCGCCCGTCGGCGCCATGCTCGATTCGCGTAGCCGTGCATTCGATGCGCAAGTCCAAGTTTCCCGTGGCCTCGGCGCGCGGAATCGAAGTGTATAGAGTGCTCCACTTCGCGCCCATCTTGCACCCTTGCACGCAAAAGCCTTGCTGGATGCAGCTGGCGCGCCCGTCATAGGGGCGTGGATTGATCGCCATGTGGCCCGTGTGCACGCGCTTGTAACCCAGCTTCTTCGCGCCGGCGTACATGACTTTGAAATTGTTGGAGGCGGGCAGGCCCGGAACTCCGTTACGCCGCGTCACTCCAAGCCGGCGCTCCGCCACCAAGTAGTACGCCTTCAGCTCGTCGTAGGAAATCGGCCAGTCGATCAGCGAAGCGCCGGAGATATTGCCGTACGTACTCCGTGCCCGCAATTCCCAAGATTCGAATCGTGGCGTGGCCGCCGTCCAGTGCACCGTCGTTCCACCCACGGTTTTGCAGTGCCAGACGGGAAGCGTGGGAAAATTTTCTGCGACACCCCAATCCCCGCTCTGCGTGCGAGGATCGAGCCAGGTCAGCTGGAGAAAAGCAGCGCCGGGTATCTGGGAGAAGCTCGCTGTCGACTGTCGCTTGCCGGCCTCCAGCACCACGACCTTGATTCCTCGTGTCGTGAGTTCGTGGGCCAGCGTGCCGCCACCGGCGCCCGAGCCGATGATGACGACCGCGCTTTCGTCTTGGTATTCGATGCGGGCCATGCTGCTCCCCCCGCTGGTCAAGCGCCTTCCGGCAGCGGGCCACTGTCTCCCAGCGGCACTTCCGGCAGCCAGCGCAAGTCGTTGAACCCACGAAACAGATAACCGCCTCTGGAGAAGGCTTCGCCCTCGTATCCGAAGTAGGCATAGGCGATCGGACTGGAGTAGAGAAGCTGCAGAGTTTTCAAGCGGATCGCCTGGAAAAATTGAGAGGCTTCAATTTTTTTTAGCGCCGCGACACGCTCGCTCTCAGGTGAAGTGGAGAAATCCGGCCCGAGCGCGGCCAGGCCGTCTTTGATCATATTGTGTGTGCCGGCATCTTTTGAGGCATCGCTGTCGATCGCTTGGACAACAAGTGCATACGCGGCGTCATCCAGCTTGTCGTGCGGCGCAATCGTGCGCGCCAAACTCAGGAGCGTGGCGCCCTCGGAACTCGTGAGCGAGAGAAGATCCACAGCCCAGGCGCGCCCCGGTGCGATCAAGGCCAAGGGACTTCCTGCGACCACCCATCCAGCCAGCAGTCCGGATGTGGTTTTCAGAAGTTCCCGCCGGTTCAGTGTGACAAGCTGGTCCATCGGCTTTTCTCCTGGATGAAGTATTCCCCGCGCAGGGATCCCGATTGAGCGAAACAATAACACTATTCAGCAGAGACATTCACCGGGTTCTTGAATCCGCCGGCGTGGGCTAGACCTTGACGACTCTTTTCACTTCCCGTCTTCCCGAATTCATGTAAAGTGCCGGTGGACGGTGCATCATTTCACAACCGGGAAGGAGCCCTGGCGTGGAGAAAGAATCCGGCGCACAGCAATCGTGGCCCTGGCCGGATGAATTGGACGCAATGATTGCCGCTCTCGCCTTCCACAGGAATCTGTTTGAAAACGACTTTGTGCGTTACCTGGAAGTGATTATCCGCCCAGGGGACTTTGTCCCTGTGCACACGCATCGCTGGCCCAGTGTCATCTATGTCCAAAGCACAAGCGATTTCGTCCGCCGCGACGGCGAGGGCCGCGTGCTGTTCGATTCGCGCAAGGCCGGGGCGCCCTCAAAGATACCCGCCATCGAATGGGTCGGACCGTTGCCGCCCCATTCCATAGAGAATGTCGGCACTTCAGAAGTACATCTGCTCACCGTCGAGCTTAAGAAGGGAGCGGCCTGAGCAGCAGGCATGCGGAGCACCCACTATGAAAGATAACGTCGAGCTGATCGCTTCTTATTGGACGCTGGCGGGAGGCGCCGAGCCACACACGGATCACGAGTACAGCGTCTTCGATTTCAAGGATCGCGTCGAAGCGTGCGCCAAGGTTGGTTTCAAGGGCATCGGCATCTGGCACGCGGACCTGATCCATACCTTGAAGCGCCGAAGCCTTTCGGACATCAAGCACATTCTCGACGACAACGGCATGAAGCACATCGAGCTGGAATTCCTTGGCGATTGGTTCCTCACTGGAGAAAAAAAGAGGCAGTCGGACCTCGTGAAGAAGGACCTTCTGAACGCCGCGGAGGTTTTAGGAGCGCGACACATCAAGGTAGGCGACTTCTACCACACGGCCACTCCCATGCCTCAGGTAATCGACTCCTTCGCCGCGCTTTGCAGAGACGCCGCCGCCTGCGGCACTAGAATTGTTTATGAGCTGATGCCGTTTGCCATGATCGACACTCTACCGGATACCCTGACCATGCTGAAAGGCACCGGTGAGAAAAACGGCGGCATCATCTTCGATCTCTGGCATATCGTGAAGCTCGGCATCCCCTACGAGGAAATCGCCCGCTTCCCATTGGAATATTTCTTCGGCGTGGAGATCAACGACGGCACGTTCACCGCCCCCTGGAGCCTGCACGAAGACACGATCAATCACAGAAGGCTTTGCGGCGAGGGCGAGTTCGATATTCGGGGTTTTCTCGATCAAGTCTGGAAGGCGGGATACCGCGGCCCGGTCGGCATCGAAGTGCTCAACAAAGAATTGCGTAAACTCCCTCTGGATGAATTGGCTGCGCGGTCGTTCAACACGACTCTCGCTCAATTCTCCTCTTAGTCAACTCTAAATTGAGATTAGGGCTGGATGAGGCGCTGCAGGAGGCTGCAACAAAAGCGCCAGGAATTCGTTCCCGATGATTCTCTGCTATCCCCGCGACGGAGTGCCGGAGCCGTTGCCCTCTTTACTTGCTATCAGCACTTCCCGCACCTTGGATGCAAGTTCTTCCGGACTGAATGGTTTCTCGATGAACGCTGTTCCGGGGACGAGCATGTCAAGATCCATGACGGTATCCTCGGTGTGTGCGGACATGTATAGAATTTTTATCCCGGTACGCATGGCTGCCAAGCGCCCGCCCAGTTCACGTCCCTTCATCCCGGGCATGATTACGTCGGTCAGCACCAAATCGATGGGCTCCTTGTTATTCCCCAGAAATTCAATCGCTTCCACACCGCTTCGTGCTTCCTTTACGGTGTAGCCTTTTATCAACAGAAATTCGCGCGTCATGCGGCGTACCGCATCATCGTCCTCGACGACCAGAATCGTTTCCTCGCCATGCGAAGCCCTGGGTAATTCTTCCACCCGTTCAACTGGCTGGATGTTTTCTTCGACGCGCGGAAGGAAAATTTGTATCGTCGTTCCCTCGCCGGGCTTGCTTGTTACGGTGATACTGCCTCCGCTTTGATCGATGATTCCATAAACGGTCGACAGGCCCAATCCAGTTCCCTTGTCTCTGTCCTTCGTGGTGAAGAAGGGATCGAACATGCGGGCCTGAGTATCTTCGTCCATACCCTGCCCGGTATCGCGGACTGCCACCACTACGTGGGGGCCAGGGCGAACTCCCGGATTGAGGCGCACCCAGGCCTCATCTATTTGAGCGTTCGCGGTGGTGATGGTCAGATCGCCGCCAGTTGGCATGGCGTCACGCGCGTTTAGTACAAGATTCATGATGACCTGTTCCATCTGCGCCGCGTCAATCTTCACGTGGCCAAGTTCGGGATCGAGGTCCATAGTCAGGTGAATGTCCTGGCCAAGCACGGGCGGCAGCAGTTCGGCCATCTGGTTGATCAGGGTGTTGAGATCCAGGACTCGCAGTTGAAGCATCTGCTTACGGCTGAATGCCAACAGTTGGCGGGTCAGGGAGGATGCTCGATCCGCGGTCTTCACAATTTCATTTAGCTCGCGGCGCAACGGGTGGCCGGAATGAATGCGATTCAGCGAAAGCGCCGCGTGCCCGCGTATCACCATCAGCATATTATTAAAATTGTGAGCCACGCCGCCGGCGAGTTGCCCGACCGCCTCCATTTTCTGAGCTTGACGCAACTTTTCTTCGGTTTGCTTGCGATTGGCGATCTCCCGATTCAGCTCCTTGTTGGTTGCTTCCACTTGCCGGGCCTGTAGCTGCGCCGACTCCGCCATAAAAACCGCAAACGCCAGCAGACCAGCCAACAAGATGCCGCCCACAAAAGTTACGCGTGGGAGCGGGGATCGGGCGTACGCCAGCGTTTCAGACTTCGGCCAGACTCGCACATGCCAGGAGACCTGCCGAAATTCGATGTCCGCATCCTTGGCCCAGGGGCTTTTTCCACGAGGATTGGCTCCCGGGCGGCTATAGATTTCCTGGTCGCCGTCATACACGGCAACCCAATAATCTTGCGCCACATTCTGCAGCATGGAGTCAAACAAGTCGTGATAAGCCAAGACGCCGACTAAGAATCCGTCAAGCTTCTCCTCCGGAAATACGGGCACGCAAACCAGCAGGCCTGTTTCGCCGTGCTGCAAATTGGCTGCGCGCGTTACGGTTACGTTGCCGCTGCCCGCGGCGGTCTTGAAAGCCGCGCGTGTCCGCGCATCGGAAAACAGATCTGTGCCGAGGCTTCCCGTGTTCCCTCGCTGCGGCAGCCTCCATCTCAAATTAAATTTCGGGTCAATCCACAAAATTGCCCGGTAGACAGGGTATCGGCTCATCACCAGCGAGGCGTCGGATTCCAAATCCGCATTTTCGTCTTGGCTGTACACCTGCAGGCGTCCGCCGAGAAGTTCGAGCGGCAGGGTGCGTTGGCTCAAGTCTGACTCCAATTTGTTTTTTACAAATACCGCCTGCGTCTCGGTGGCAGTTTGAATATCGGCGTACTGCTTGGTAAGCAAGCGTTGCCACAGGATCAGTACGCCGACAAACGTACTGAGACCTACAATCGCGGGTAACAATAGCCGGTCGATGAATCTACTGCGCATCTGTCCTCTCGATTATGAATTTGAGTCCGAGTCTCAGGGCGATTGGATCGCCTTCTTTCGTATCACACATGGTTTCCTTTCAAAAGTGAAAATTGGTTGCGACGATCGCCTCTCTTCTTATTGATCCAGCAGCTAGAGGATTATTCTACATTCCCAAAAGACCTCTCGACCAGCACCTCTCTCTGCCAAACGCGATCGCCATGTTGGAAAGCAATCTGCATATTCTCTAGTCGGGTAGTTGAAATGCGATTTCGATGTCTTGCTCGGTCTCGACGGGTTGGCCATTGAGCAGGGCGGGCAGATACCGCCAATATCGCGCGGCTTCGAGGGCGGCAGGAACAAGTAAAGGCGGCCCACTCAACAACTTCACGCTGCGGACTTTTCCATCGACTCCAACTACTTGTTGAATCTTCACCACCCCTTCAATCCGCTGCTTCTGAGCCTCCGGTGGGTACTCGGCCTCGACGCGGTAGGCGAGGTAACATGGATTGAACCGATCTGACGGCTTCAAAACCAGTCCAGCAACAATTCGCGGACTTGGTGCGGCGGCAGCTGAATTTCCCGGTGCCGGGGCTACTTCCGGGTTACTTTCCTGACCCTTTGTGGCAGCGAATGGGGCTGCGTTTTGTCCAGGAGGGACGGAATTTTCCGTTGCGGTGGCGACAGGCGGCTTGTTCTCCTGCTCCTTTGAGGTTGCGGACGCGGCCACAGTTTGTTCTTGAGAGTCAGGTTGGGTGCTTTGGCGCTCGGGAAGAACTCCCAGAGAATCTTTGGAGGGCTCAGCCTTCTGGCCGTCGAGTGAGCGGTGACCAGAAGGCGCCCCAGTATGAACTTTCTCGCTGGTTGCCAACTCAGGCTTCCTGGCGCTTCCCCCGGCACTCCCTTTTACGCCCGCGTCTGGAGTGCGAACGAGATTCACCGACGCGGCCGCGGTTTTCAACAAATGACGACGCGTGACAATTTGCCCGATCCACGTCCCGATGGCAAAGCAAAGAACGGAACACAACACCAAAAGAACGGCGATCACATACCGGTTTCTAGTGGGCAGTTTGATCGATGGCTCTGGCACGTCGACTATTGTGGTCGCAGTAGCCGGTGTCGGTTTCGGTTTGGATTCGAAAGCAGATGTGAACAACTCAACCGCATCAGGCCGAACAACCTGTGAACGTGGCAATGCCAATTCTGCAATCCGAGAGATCGGGGTGGGCCAACCAAGAGTCGACTCATTGCTTGATATTTCATGACTCGGCGCAGCGATCTGGGAGTCATCGCCATTCGGCTCCTCCCTGGTTTGCTCACTTGGATTCCAAATGGCCGCAGCCTCCACTGCTCCATCCTGCGCTGCCGCAACCTGCGCTGCCTCATCCTGTACCGCACGGCACTCCTCAGGAAGCGAATTTACAGGCTCAGCAATCGGTTGCGAGGCAAGCTCGTCCCTCTGAACGCTTGCTGGATCCGTTCGATCAATCTGAGCCTCCTCGCTCAATCCATTGCTATTGACTTCCGGAGGCTCCTGCGGAGTCGAGTCTGGTTCTGCGATTTCTGGCACCAGGGTAATCCGCTCGCCTGCGCGAAGTTCCTGGTTGGTTTCCTGATTCGGCGGGGATCCTGCCCCATCCGCCTCGTGGTTCGAAGATTCTTCCCACACGGCAGGGGGTGGAGTCAGCGACCGAACCCATTCTTGGATTTGAACTTGGTATTCCGGGCGCGCGTCCATAAAGCGCACCCCGGCTTGCCGGTTTGTATTACTTACCCAGGCAATCTGTGCAGGAAGTTCGATTCGCTCCTTGGAACTTGGCAGCTTGATTCTGATGCGTAACTCGCCCTGCTTTCCGAGTGGGCCAACGGCCTGGAACGCCAATCCTTCCTCACTCAAGTTCAGAACAATTCCTCCGTTGTCCAATCCGATGTCCACATAAACTATGGAGTTTATGCGCTGCCGAGCATGCAGCCTGCGTTCGAGAGGAGCGACCGAGTTACTTGTGTGAACCGGCATTTTTGGCGCTGCTTCCATTTTGTTCGCGAGGGAGGCCCGTTAGGATTTTCTCCCCCTGGATGGCCCACGCACATTCTGCAGTCGAGCTAAACTGCGGCCTGAACGATATTTTAGGAGATTCCCCCCGGGTCCAGCGCGCGTGGCGGCATAACCACCCTGGCTCCTTAATGCTCACACTTTCCGGATACCGCAGCCAAAACCTCTACTGTGCGCTAGCGCCCTTCGGGACTTCAAGATACCCAAGGATCTGATATTTCATAATCTTAGTAGCAATGATCCCGAGTGGGGCGCTGTTGCGCGACGCGACGAATTGCACAACCTCATGAAGCGATCGGTCTTTCAACTCGATGCACGTGGACTGGGCGAACGCGCACACCGTGTAGCGTTGGGTCTTCGGATTTGCAGACTTCAGGTAAAGGGATACCGGTCCAACCTGTTGAGGGCTCGCCCCGCGAAGCAATTCAAATGGAATTGCGTCCATCTCCGTGCGGGCAAGCAGCTGGTTCAATTCGTCCTGGCTCTGTAGTATCTCAACGCCCTGCGCGCCAACCTGGCCTTGGATCTCCGCCATGCGATTGGTTGTAGCCTGCCAGGCTTCGCGAGTCGCTGCCTGGTCACTCTGGAGTGCCCCCAGGCCCTCCTGAAGACTCGACAAGCGCTGCGCAGTTGCTGGATCGGGCGCTGAAACGGAGGGCGCGGATGCGCGGGATTGTTCGGGTGGCGCTTGTGAAACTTGCTTACTCGGCTTTGCGGCGGGCTTCGACGCCGATCTAATGGCATCCGGGGGCGTTTCCTCCCAAGATGGCATTGCGATCGTTCGGGTAGACTCCAATTTTTCCAGACGTCCCTCGATTGCGGCCAGTCGCTTGTCGAGATCGGTCAAGACGGGATCGTCCGCGCTGCTGGCTGCTTTCCCGCCTTGAGGAACCAATTTGTAAGCGACAATGGCAATGGCGGAGAGGGCGATCAGGGTGAAAACAAGTCCGCCAATGTGCGGCATGTAGCGGGATTGTGGACTTTGCGCTTGAACGAACGCCTGCCGATCGAAGTCTATTCCAGGTGATTTGTCGCTCATAAGTTTGCCTGCCCGTACCCAAGAATATTTCTAGTGTAGCGATATGTTCGAGGGATATCGCTGCTTCAGTTCTACCGTTACCGCGCGCGTTTCCTTTGGCAAAACTCCCACGTTGGCGTGTCCTGAATCGTCCCGAGAACCGCGCATTTCCACCTTATAGGGTCCTGGCGCGATTACCATCAACAGCGGAGTCTTCCCGACGAGCAAACCGTCGACGAAAACGTCCGCACCGGTGGGCACCGAGCGCAGGAACAGCTTGCCGGCGTTTACCCCGGCATTGTCCTCAAAATCTTTACGATTGACCTCGTCCGGGGGAGGGCCGCTACGCTCCAACATGTGAGGCGACGGGGTTTGTTTAGTGGGACTTGGCAAAGTATACGTGGATACTCTTGCCGCCTGAGGAGCCATTCTCAACGAGAAAGAGGTGACACCAAACTCGGCCGCGACCGGCGCCGGCGCGGTCAGAGCGACAGCTACCACGATCCCGAGCAGCGAATCCCTGCAAAACGCCCGCATCAGACTCCTTTCCCCAATGCTGAGCGGCATTTTCGAACATCGCGTCCGCACCAGCAAAAAACGCGACTATGCCCCCAAGGAATGCATGCAGGAGTCATACCAAAGTCGCCCTCGCCGAACCCTTGCAAATTCAACAAGTCTTTCTGTACTCTCCAAATAGAGTCGATTGAAACCAAAGAATCTAGCCTTGGCAGGCATTCGTGACCAAATGCGCTCAATCCATATGCCACGACGTATCCGAATGGTTACTGTCAATGCTCTTGTTCACTGGCAAGGCGCGGCGATGTGAGTTTGTTGAGAGATACCGTCCGCCAGTGAACAAATTGATCGTACATTCCTGGTACTTGACGTGCTGGCAGACTTTCTTCCGGGACCTCATTTGCCGGCCCCCAGAATCATGACTAGATACAAGAGTACGGAGTGCAGGCGGACGATGAGGGGCTCATCGGAATGACTCTCTTTCCTCCTGAGCAATCTGTAAGGCCGTTCTTGAAAGACCCGCGGCGGCCCTTCACGGAGCACGGCGCACTCCGCGTTTTCGTGCGTGGCGAATCCTTCCTTGCCAATTGCATGGATTCCTTGGCGGTTCTGGCTAGCCGGGCACATATGCCTTCCTCCGCATCACCGAATCGTTTCTTCCGCCGAACGGTTCTCACACCGATGCATTTTCGCGGAACTTCGCTCAGTGCCTCCTTGCTGGTTCATGGCTTATTCCTTGCGATTGTGGTGTATGCGCCGCGGTTTTTTCCTTCCAGGGCCCCAGCCCGGCTCCAAGCGAAGTTTCGCGAGGAAAGAATATACTATCGACTCCCACTATTGAATCCACAGGACTTGCCTCGCCTTGCACCATCGGGCCCCGGCGGGCATTCTGGCTCGGGTTCTGTCGCGGCACCGGTCCCGGCTTTGGGTAGCACCGCTATTCATCCGAGCCTGACGATTATTTCAAGGCCTCTTCATCCGGATAATTCTCGCCAAACCATTTACCAGCCATCGTCGCCGCCGGACTTGAGGATCGCCACAGAACAAAAACTGCCGAATATCGTATCGCTGCCGCCCGTACAGGCCCCGAAAGCGATATTGAACCTAGACATCGCCAAACCAGTCCAGACCAGCCGCAACCTCCCGCAAGTTGCCGCGCCAAGAGTGGAGGGGACCCCTGCTACTCCAATGACCACGTTGCTCAAACCCTCTAGTGATCAGCCCCGTCTGGCCATTCCTCTTGCTGGCGAGGCGATGCGACTCCAAACTCCCAAGAAAGCGCCAGGAGACGCCTCGGACGCACCGACAGCGCAGCCGGGGGATATCGTCGCTCTGGGAATCGAACCGGTTGCCCCAACGGATCAAATTTCATTGCCTGGAGGAAACCGCTGGGGCGAATTTTCAATTGGGCCTGCGGGCCGAGATCCTGGCTCCCCGGGTGGTGTAGCGAGTGGTATTGCGGGTGGCGGCAACGGGATAGCAGGACCGGGCGGAGACGCAAGCAACGGGCTTGGACCGGGAAGCAGCGGGGGGGAGGGGGCAACTCCGGAATTTCGGGGACCATAAGTATCTCTGGGCCGAATGTAGGGGGCGGATCTGTAGGGAGGCTCGATCCAATCTCCCCGCTCAACATGGTGTTTCCTGTGCCGACCACGATAAGTGTGCGCAGGAATACGTTTGTTGTGTCAGCGGGACCGGTCGGCGGTGGCGGATTGAATGTCTACGGCATCTTAAATTGCGGGACTATCTATTCCATTTTCCTGCCGATGCCGGGTAAGAATTGGTCATTGCAGTATTGCGAAAAATCCATTGCACCTCGAAAGAGCGTGGCAGGAGCTCCCCGGACCGTCTTGAATCTCGAAAAACCTTTAGTCCCGCCGGATGTGGACCTTAGCAAACGCTTCGACTTCAAGCGCCTGCCTCTGCCCGCAGACAATTCCCACCGAACCATTATCCTCAGGGGAGCCATAGCGATAGACGGCAGCGTACAAAATCTTGTTGTCCACCAGGGTGTATTGCAAGAAATGGATGAAGCTGCTCGCATCGCCTTCAGTCGCTGGGTATTCAAGCCGGCAATGAGAGATGGCAAACCGGTGGAAGTCCAAATTCTAGTCGGTATACCGCCTTTGACCGAAGTGGACCGCATCAACCGCTGAAGTATAGGACGTATCGCTGTCTGTTTTGTTCCCAAATAATGTATCCGACTGGAGACAGTCGCGGAAAAATATGGAAATTCTTTTCTTTAATTGGATACAAGTGTGCACGTCGTTGATATTTCCGTCCACTTTTGTGTACGCCACCGAATACCTATGTCGCTCAAAAAAATTAACTTAAGAATTTGATAGAGGCATTTCCACGACTGTCTCCTATTGGAACTTCATTTGCCCTCAGGTACGAATCCCCATTCGGGTTCACCATTGTATTCAGGGGCGATTACTGCAAATCCTGAACCGGGGACGCAGGAACGGCTGGGCGGATGGAACGCGATCAGGGCGGGGGGGCTCGCTCAACGGGAGAAGCGTGTGGCCGAAGAGAGTGTACGCCTGTGTTTTTTGAGTCAAGAATTGGGTTTTGCGGTTCCGCTGTCTCGTACCTTGGGGCCTGAGTTCGTAACACGGGCCAGCAGCGAGGTGCAAGTTGATCAGCTGGCGGATCTGCGCGAATGGTGCGATGTAGTTCTGCTTGATCTGCGTTCAGGCAGCACTCAGGACCTCAGCGGTTCGGACGGCCTCAACTTAATAGACGAAATCTGCAAGCTAACCTCTCATCCACCGATCGTAGTCCTATGCGACGAGTGCAATCGCCAGATCGTCCTTGATGCCGTCGAGCGCGGAGCCTACGACACGATCGCGAGTCCGCCAAATATGATGGAGCTGCGCCTGGTCTTGAGGCGCGCCCATAGGGCTCATGCAATGGAGCGGGAGGTGGAGCGTCTGAAAGCGAGTGCCCGGGAGTCGGGCGGGTTGCATGAACTTCTCGGAACGACAAGCGCCATGCGGGAGTTGTTTGCCCTGGCGCAGAAGATCGCCCCGTGCGACGTCAATGTGCTTATCACGGGAGAAACGGGTACAGGCAAGGAATTGCTCGCGAACGCAATTCACCGCATGAGCGGCCGCAGCGAGCGTCCGCTCGTGGCATTCTCTTGTACGAATCTTCCGGATACGCTGATCGACGACGAACTGTTCGGGCACGAAAAGGGCGCGTTCACTGGAGCGCTCACGATGCGGCGCGGGCGCATCGAAACGGCGGACCAGTCGACGTTGTTTCTGGACGAAATTGGCGATCTCGGTGTCGGGCTGCAACCGAAGCTGCTGCGTGTTCTGCAAGAACGCACGATCGAGCGCCTCGGAAGCAACAATATTTTGAACGTCAACATCCGCGTCATCTGCGCCACGCACCGCAACCTTGCTGAAATGGTGCAGCAAGGATTGTTTCGCGAAGATTTGTATTACCGCTTGAACGTCGTTCAGATGCATTTGCCGGCGCTCCGCGAACGGCGCGACGACATCCCCCTGCTGGCGCAGCATTTTCTGGAGACCTCCGCCGCGCAATTCAAAAGAAAGGCGAGGAGGTTCTCGCAATCCGCGCTTCACGCGCTCGAGGAGTATTCCTGGCCCGGCAACGTTCGCGAGCTGGACAATGCAGTGCAACGAGCCGTGGTTTTGTCCGAAGGCCAAACGATAGAACTCTGGCAATTGCCGGCCGCGCTGCGCACTGGCAGCGATGTCCCGCTGCTCTCCCGCTCCTACGAGGAAGAAGTTCGCGAGTTCAAGCGCAGGCTGGTGCTCCGAACACTGCGTGAGTGCGGATGGCGCAAGGCCGAGAGCGCGCGAGTTCTGGGGGTCGCGCGTGGATACCTTCACCGTCTTATCAACCAATTAGCCATACACGAAACAAGAGAAGAGCCGCCCATTGCTGCTCCGGTTCGGCATCCTTCCTCCACTCGGGTCATGTAATAGGGGGCGAGGGCAGTTCTGCACAGAAGCATGAGCCAAGCCAGCCCGAGTGCTACTGACCATTCACCGGCGCCGCTGCAACGTCGTTCTGGAACGCCTGGGCGTCTGGGGCGGACCCTCCTCGGTCTAGCACTCGTATTCGGCGCATACTCAAAATTTCACTTCAACGGCCGATGGCATTTCCGGGATTACTATTTCTTCTTCGCCATGGCCATCGGCTCCTATCGAATGCTTTCTCTGGCGGCTGTGGAATGGGTTGCGCGTATCTTGCCGTGGGCGGAGCTAACGCTGGGTGTCCTGCTGATTGCCGGAGCCGGCGTGCGTTGGGTATCGGTAATATCTAGCGCACTCCTTTTGTTCATGGCTTCGATGCCACGGGCCGCATTCCTTGGCCTTGCCAGCCGCACGAACCTGGCCGCGGAACTGCTTGTGGACACCGGCTTCTTCCTGGTGGCACTTGCCATAGCACTGAGAGCATTTCAATTGCATCGCGCCAACCAACTCCAGATTTGATTGCAGTCCAATAGCGTTTCAACTTCGCACCCTTCCTGCGTCCGAACGCAGTACCACTTCTGCCCAAACTGTGCACCCAGGAGGAATTGGTCTCCTGCAGGTCTGTTTTAGAGAGCTCATCCCACCTCCTGAAAAAATATCGTCACCAAACTAAAAAAAGCGCGCAATCTAAGCGTCTTCGACAGGTGACGCTTGGCAAGTGAGGATGGCAGCAAGGCGTGACAAGTTTTGTGAAAACAAGGAGGTTAAGCCTCGTCAGAAAGCTTTCTTGAACTGGCTGTCGAAATGCCTTGGAGTTGCGGGGGGAGACTCTCCTGATCCGGTGTCTGTGTCCGGTATTTTGGCAGAGATTTAGCCAACACAACGAAAGGAACAAGAGATGAAGAACATCATGAAGAGGCTGTGGAAGGAAGAGGATGGCCAGGATCTGATCGAGTATGTCTTGCTGATTGCGTTGGTTGCGCTGGCTACGGCTGCTGCCTTTCCACCAATCGTGACCGCGATTAGTGGTGTATTCACGAAAGCCGGGACCTGTCTAGGCGGCGGGGCCTGCTGACAATCTGGCGGGCGACACATGAACCGAAGGAAGGACTGACTGGCCGCTGGTCCAGGTCGGCCAGCAGCCGGAGTCCAAACAAAAATCTGATGAACTCCACTGAGACAACGTGGGTACTAGCACTCGCTCTGGCGTGCTACGGCGGGTGGCTGGATTGGCGAACGCGGCGGATCCCGAATTGGCTGACGGTATCAGGGGCTGTCGTGGGCCTCGCGGCGAATGCGGTCCTGCGAGGTTGGCACGGCGCGGTCATATCGCTGGAAGGGGCGGGCCTCGCGCTTGGTCTCTTGCTGCCGCTCGTGCTGCTGCGCGGCCTTGGAGCAGGTGACTGGAAGTTGATGGGAGCAATGGGAGCGGTAATGGGTTGGCAGGCGATGCTGTCCGTCCTGTTTGTAGCCGTTTTGATATCCGCGGTGACGGCAGTGTTTCAGATGGTGGCGGCCGGGCGCGTGAAATCGACTTTGGTGAACGTGATGACACTTGCCATGGGTTTCGTCACGTTCGGACTACGCGCGAATCCAGAAATCTCGCTAGACAACCCAAACCTGATCAAGCAGCCGTTTGGAGCGGCAGTGGCGGCCGCTACTCTTTTCAGCTTCGTGCTGGCCCACTGGGGGCATTGAGTTTGACGGCGATTCGGCCGCCCATGTAGTTCTCATCGAAGGAGATACACCTTATGGATCGAAACCGGATGATCACAGGATTGGCAATCGCCGTGGCGATTGCTTTTCTGTTCAGCCTATACATGTACCGGACGATTCAGCGCATCACGAATGTGAAGCCTGCAGCAATGAAGCAGATTGTGGTGGCCGACCACCCGATCCAGCTGGGCACGCGCCTTGACGCGACCAATGTGCGATTGATCTCCTGGCCGGCGGGCGAAACACTAGCGGGAAGTTTTAACCGGGTCGAGGATTGCGCCGGGCGGGCGTTGCTTACGAACATGGCCGCAAACGAACCCGTCCTGGAGGGCAAGCTGGCGCCCAAGGAAGCCGGGGCGGGCCTTTCGGCAACCATTCCGGAAGGAATGAGAGCGGTGTCCGTTGCTGTGAACGAAGTGAATGGGGTAGCAGGGTTTGTGACTCCAGGGACGATGGTGGACATTCTGGTTACGGGACGACTGTCCGCCAAAACTGCGAACGCGGATGACAACATTACGCGCGTGATTCTGGAAAATGTTCGCGTTCTCGCGGCGGGCCAGCAGGTGGAACAGGACCGCGAGGGCAAACCGCAAAAGGTGCCCGTTGTCACCCTCCTGGTAACGCCGGAAGACGCGACGAAGCTTACGATGGCCAGCACCGAGGGGAAAATCCAGTTGGCACTGCGCAACACAATCGATTCGAAACTAGAGAATCCGCCTCCGGTCCTTCAAACGGTGCTGTTCACTGGGCCGGCCGCGGCGGCGCCGGTACGAACCAGCGTCCACAAGGCCGTTTCCGTCGATCCCCCTCCCTACACAGTGGAAGTGATCAACGGCTCAAAAAAGGAAACTAAGACCTTCGACAATCCGTGAGAGCCATGGGAATCCTGACGAACATGACTAAACGCCAACGAAAACGCCTGGGAATATTCGGTCTTTTGCTTGCGGCGGGACTGCCGTTTTCCAGCCGGAGCGCCCCGGCGCAACAGCGGGCGGCTGCCGTTCCAGTTCCGGGGGCGCAGGCGGCGACGCCGCAGCCTCAATCTACGCAAGCCGAACAGGAGCAGGAGACGGGAGCCCCGCAAACCTTGCATCTGCTGGTGGGGCGGTCGTTGGTAATTACGTCTCCCAACCGGATCAAGCGGGTCTCGTTGGCGGATCCCGCGATCGCCGAAGCGGTGGTAGTGAGTCCGAATCAAGTGCTCATCAACGGCAAGGTCCCAGGCGGCGTGTCCCTGATCCTTTGGGATGAGACAGGGCAAAGTCAATCGTTCGAGGTCTTGGTAGAGATTGATGTTCTAGGGTTGACACAAAAGATCCACGAAGTTTTTCCTGCCGAGCCAGTCCAGGTGGAAACGTCCAAGGATATGGTCATGCTGTCCGGACGCATTTCGTCCGCGGAGGTGGCCGACAAGATCCTGGAAGTGGTGAAGAGCAGCACGCCGAAAGTAACCAGCCTGATGGAGATTCCTCCGACACCCGTCGCGGAGATTTCCTTGCAGGTCCGGTTTGCGGAAGTCAACCGGCAAGCAGTCCAGCAGCTGGGCGTCAATATTCTGCGGAACTTTGGCAGTAACATGCCCATGTCTATCGGCACGGGGCAGTTCTCTCCAGTTCAAGTGGGGCAAACACAAACGGTAACCACCAACGGCAGCACAAGCAATACAAGCACATCCGGCAACGATTTCCTGATCAGCGATTTGTTGAATGTGGCGGTTTTCCGGCCTGACATCAATCTTGCCGTCTTCATCAAGGCCCTGCAGGAAAACAACGTACTCGAAATCTTGGCAGAGCCGAACCTGCTGACCGAATCCGGGAAACAGGCCAGTTTCCTGGCGGGCGGCCAATTTCCTTATCCGGTGGTGCAAGGGACCGGCGGATCAACGGGATTCACCAGCGTAACCATTCAGTTCAAAGAGTATGGCATCCGCCTGAGTTTTACGCCGACCTTGATGCCGGGTGGTCTGATTCATTTGAAGGTCGAGCCCGAGGTCAGCTCGCTGGACTATACGAATGCCGTGACGCTCCAGGGATTCGTCCTTCCGGGAGTGGCGACCAACCGCGTCGATTCGGAAATGAACTTGAAGGACGGCCAGAGCTTTGCGATCGCGGGTCTTCTGGACAATCGCGTGACCGAGCAGTTTGAGAAGATTCCGGGAATCGGAAACATTCCGATCCTGGGCAAGCTCTTTCAGAGCCGCACTTTGAATAAATCGGACAATGAGTTGCTGGTCCTCGTGACTCCGCACATCGTACAGCCCCTTGCGCCCACCGATGTGCCAGCGGGACCGGTGTTCCCGCTCCCGTTCATGGAATCGACTGTCCCGGTGGAACAGAAACCGCCGGCGCAAAAATAGTGCGGCTGGAAATTCGTGGATTTGCGGGCGCAATGGGAAACTGAGGGTGAGGCGTTGGAGTCATGTTAACAGTAGCGGTCGTGAGCGGCGACGCGGCAAGTTCGGCGCAGATTGTTGCGGCGCTGCAACAGACAGGCATGGTCAGGTCCATCAAGGAATGGATGATCCCCGCCGCGAGACTCCCGGAAACGGCAGAAGCAGTGCCTGATTTCGTTCTCCTCGATCTGGACCGGGAAACGGCTCCGTTTTTTGCATTTGCCACGCATCTGCGCAGGATCCACCCGGCGACGAGGCTGATAGCAGTTTCGGCTGTAGTACCCCCCACCCAGCAACTCTTGATGGAGGCCATGCGATCCGGAGTTCAGGAATTCCTCCCGAAACCCATCAGCATGGATTTGTTGAAGGACACGCTGTCTCGATGGGTTAGGGAGCTGGATCTACAAGATCGGCCATCGCAAAACAAAGTAATCGTCGTTATGGGGTCCAAAGGTGGAGTTGGCACGACGACCGTGGCGGTGAACCTGGGCGTACAACTATCGGTATTTGCTCGCAAGCGAGTTGCACTGCTCGATTTCGCCCGGCCACTGGGCAACGCCCACCTGCTGCTTGACCTGCGCCCTAAGTTCGGAGTGCGCGATGCGGTTGACAATCTAGAGCGTTTGGACAGTCATTTGTTTGGCGGCCTGCTGACTCAGCACAGCACCAAGTTGGAAATCCTCGCGGGGGCCATCCAGCCCGAGCAATGGCACACGATAGCGGTGCCCCCTCTCGAGCGCATCGTGAACGTGGCGCAGAGCAACTTTGATTTGGTTACAGTCGACATAGGCTCGCAATTCTCGTCCGATTGGAGCTCTATTTTAAAGATGGCTCGGATGATTTTGATCGTCGCGGAGGCCAATGTCCCATCGCTTTGGACCTTGCAGAAGCGCCTGGTGGCGCTGGCGGGCTTCGGGATCGAACCCGATCGCGTCAAGATCATTCTCAATCGCTGGCACAAAGGCGATGAGGAGATCATGAAAGGGATTCAAAAAGATATCAATCGGCCCGTGTTCGCATGCATTCCTAATGATTTCCGGAAAGCGAGCACTTCGATAAACCTGGGGACACCCCTTCTCGAAAATGGGCACAACAACGGACTCAGTCTCCGTTACCGGCAGATTGCGGCGCAAATCGCCGGAATCGGCGGCGACGCGGTTGCGAAAAAAAGTGGTTTAGGCGGCTTTTTTTCATTTCAGGGCAAGAGGTAGATAAAAAATGGCAGCCGGCAACATAGTCGCCAGATCTGACTTCGGGATTCTCAAGGCGACGATTCACCGCAAGCTTATCCAGAAGCTGAACCTCGACCGCGTGACGGAAGTGAACCGCGATGAGGTTCGCCGCGAAGTCGGGCAGATCCTCGAGGGGCTTGTCGTCGGCGAGTCCACTCCGATGACCATGCAGGAGCGGGAGCGGCTGGCGAAGGAAGTTCTGGATGAAGTTTTCGGCCTTGGTCCGTTGGAGCCATTGTTAGCCGATCCGACGGTATCCGATATTCTCGTCAACACGCACAAACATGTGTATGTGGAGCGCAGAGGCATTCTGGAACACACCAACATCCGGTTTCGAGACGACGCGCACTTGATGACCATCATTGACCGAATTGTCTCCGCCGTTGGCCGGCGCGTGGACGAATCTTCCCCCATGGTCGATGCGCGACTGGCGGACGGATCGCGCGTGAATGCAATTATCCCGCCGCTGGCGATTGACGGCCCGTGCCTGTCGATCCGGCGATTCGGCAGCAAGCGGTTGGCGGCGGAGGATCTGATCGGCAACTTGTCGCTGACGCCCCAGATGCTGGAACTCTTACGGGGATGTGTGAAGGCGCGCCTGAACATACTGATCTCAGGCGGAACCGGCGCCGGCAAGACGACGTTTCTGAATGTTTTATCTTCTTACATCTCGAACCGGGAGCGGATTGTGACGATCGAAGACGCGGCCGAGCTGCAGCTGAATCAGCAGCACGTCGTACGTCTCGAAACGCGCCCGCCGAATATCGAGGGCAAGGGCGTGGTCCAGCAGCGCCAGCTGGTTATCAACGCGCTGCGTATGCGGCCCGACCGCATCATCGTGGGCGAGGTTCGCGGTGAAGAAACGCTGGACATGCTGCAAGCAATGAATACGGGTCACGACGGCTCGCTGACTACAATCCATGCGAATAGCCCCCGCGACGCGCTCAGCCGTCTGGAGACGATGGTGGCAATGTCCAACCTCAACCTGCCGGAGACCGCGATCCGGAGGCAAATCGCCGCCGCTCTCGACGTTGTCGTCCAGATGAGCCGGATGAGCGATGGGACGCGGAAAATTGTCAGTATCGCCGAAATTACTGGAATGGAAGGCGAAATGGTGACGATGCAGGAGATCTTTGTGTACCGCAAGCGGGGAATTCGAGAGAACGGGCAAGTCCTCGGAGATTTCTTGCCCACAGGAATTCGGCCAAGATTTTCGGAACGCTTGCTGGTGAGTGGAATACAGCTGCCCATGGCGATGTTCGAAGCGCCGGCGCTGTTGCAATAGGAGGTTCGGGCATGGCTCTGCAGATTGCGATCATGACGTTCATCGTGGCTGCGGGAGTTAGTGTGCTGGTGTGGTTTTCGCTCGGCACGGAGAGCGGCCAACAGGTAGTCAGGCAACGGATAGAAGCAGTCCAAAGGCCCGAACGGCGCGGCACCGTTGGGATTGGAGTGCAGCTGATTCGCGATGAGTTGATGAGCGGCGTGCCGACTTTGAACCGCATGATGGTGCAGTGGAAGTGGGCGACGCGTTTCCGAGATTTTATATCGCAGGCCGGAATGAAAACCAGGCCTGGAAAGATCATCCTGACGGGCGGCGTCCTGGCCTGTTTCGGATTCGTTTTCGCTGGACTTTTCCAAGCGCGGTTTCTGCTGTCGATTTTTATCGCCTGCGTGGCGGGGGCAATCCCGTTCGCTTATGTTGCCGCCAAGCGACGAAGGAGATTGCGCCGTTTCGAGGAACATTTCCCGGAGGCGCTGGATTTGCTCAACCGTGCGATCCGGGCGGGACACGGGTTTACGACCGGTCTGGGGATGATCGCCGGTGAAGTCTCGGAACCGATAGCGGGGGAGTTCCGCACAACTTTCGAGGAACAAAACTTCGGATTGCCATTGCGGGACGCGCTGCAGAATCTGACAGAACGCGTTCCGCTGATCGATGTGCAGTTCTTCGTTACCGCCTTGCTTATTCAAAAGGAAACGGGCGGGAATCTCGTGGAATTACTCGAAAACCTGGCAAACGTAATTCGGGATCGATTTCGAATTTACCGCGATATTCGGACTAAATCGGCGCACGGGCGGCTAACTGCGGGGATTCTGATCGCCTTGCCGGTCCTGATGGCAATCGGTCTTGGGATTGTGAACCCGTCCTACTTGCCCATACTGTATCACGACCCTGTAGGTCCGTTGATTCTGTGGGGCGCCGCGATCTGGCAAGTCATAGGGGCGCTATTGCTGTGGAAAATCATTCATATTGAGATTTGATTGGCGGTAAAGAGAGAAGGGGTGAGCTGGCTTTGTTATTTCTAATTTTTTTCGCTGTCGTGGCAATCCTGGCTGCTTTGACCTATGCCTTTCTTCCCTGGAAGTTGAGCATACCGTCACGGCTGTCACGCGTATTGGACATGGCAGCTCCCGTTCGAGAATCGGGGTTCAAGGAGAGGCAGGGGAAGCGCCTTAAGGATGCATTGGCATCCGTCGGAAAAGTGGTATCTGCCAAACCGGTCTCTTCTCAATCGCAGATTATGCTTTCCCGGGCCGGCTTCCGCCGACCCGAGGCGAGGCTGGCGATCACCGGGGGAAGGATTCTCCTTCCGATAATTCTGAGTGCGGGCGTTTACTTTAGCGGTCTGTATCGCGGGCGGGCGGCTCTGGTTTTTACGGCCGCTGTTCTGCTGGGCTATTTGATACCCGACATTTGGCTTGTGCGGCGAGTTCGCGCTCGCCAGCATCGACTGCGCGCGGCGATTCCCGATGGCCTGGATCTCCTGGTGATTTGCGTCGAAGCAGGATTGGGCTTGGATCAGGCGCTACTTCGCGTTTCCCAGGAGCTTCACCATGCTCATCCCGATTTCAGCGACGAGCTTCAGCTGGTGTCCACGGAGATGAGGCTTGGCAAGACTCGGGCGGACGCCTTGCGAGAACTTGGCCGCCGCACGGGTCTTGAAGATCTCAAGGGTCTCGTTACCATGCTGATCCAGACCGAGCGATTTGGAACAAGTGTTGCTCAGTCGCTTCGGGTTTTCTCAACCGATTTGCGGACGAAGAGGCGGCAGCGTGCCGAGGAAATGGCGGCAAAGATAAGCATCAAAATGGTACCTGTTCTGGTGCTTTTCATATTTCCGGCCTTGTTGATCGTGGTCCTGGGGCCCGCAATCGTGACGATCATGAGGCAGTTTCTGAAGATGTAGGGGCTGCCATGCAAGTGATAGCGAGAAGCGGCGATCAATGAAGAAAACTAGGAGGATAAATTGGACACAGTCACGTTGATCCGAGTGGTGGCCGGCGTACTTGCCGTTGTGGTGCTGTTCATTATTGTATGGCGGCGGAAACGCAAGCTGTCCGAGTAGATTCGCCAAGGTTGTAGGTGCCCACGTGCAGAGACAGGAACGGTAAAACTATGGCAAAGAATGGCAACGACGGCGCAGTCTATGTTTACAACAAGATGAAAGAGACATTCATCGCCACCGAGGCGACGGTTGCCGATTCGTATGTCACTCGACTTGTCGGGTTGCTTGGCAAAACGAAACGGTGGGCACAGCTCGGCAAAGGACTCTGGATTGTGCCATCCCGCGGCGTGCACACCATTGGCATGCTGTTCCCCATCGATTTAATATTCCTAAGCAAAGATAAGGAAGTTGTGCACCTGGAAGAATACGTGCGTCCATTTCGCATCTGGAAAGTGTCGCTGAAAGCGACGAGCGTTCTGGAATTGCCGCCTCATACCATCTATCGCTCGCGGACGCAGGTGGGCGATCAACTGGAGATCGCGCATCTGAAGAAAGAGCAACCGCCGGACCAATCGGCCCTTGACTCTGCTTCGTCGAGGCGCGCTCAAATGAAAGCAGTGCAATGAGAAGCTCAGTATCTCGCGGGGTTTCGATCCTTATTGTCGCATTGGCGATCCCCGCGGCTGGTCACGCCGGATTAGGCGGGCCCCGAAGCTGGTTTCACCTTCAGCATGGCAGTCCGTCGGCTCCACAGCACAAGAACACTCACTCAGCAGTAAAGCATTACGCCGCGCATCATCCAAAGCCGCAGCACGCGAGAAATCTCCACTCCCGTACATCGAAGCCGAACAAGCCTGCCTAACCCCGCGCAGTTGCCAAGGCAACTTGAAGTTGTCTGGTCCGCCAGCCCGAGGGCGCAGACTTCCTTGAACGGGAATTCAACTCAGGCTGCGGTGCAGCCAGGAATTGCCTGTTGGCCGTTAATGCGCAATGATCATTTCCGAACTGCTCGATAGTGTCAGAGGAGTAGTGCGTATGAAGGGAACGACGAAGGTGAAGTTGTAGCTCACCTGGACCTCGACTGTGCAGCCGGGGGCGTTGTTTGTTGTGTTACAAGTTGTCGGACCATTCGAGCCCGGCGGGTTCCAGGTTGACGTCACGTTGATCTGCGCCGGGTCGATGCCCGGCGGAGTATGGTTCTTCACATAGGTCAAAATGTCCGCCCCGGAGGCAGACCCGTTGTTCATGCCGCCGACACCGTTACAGCTATTATCGCCTGTCGGATTGGAAACCGCGTCATATGGCCCGCATGCAGCACCATTCTCAGCCGCCCAGCGCGTGGCCTCGCGCGCTGCGTTGGAGAGGAAGTGATAGGTGTAGAGTGCGCGGCCAAAATCGACAATTCCCAGCAACATCGACATAAGAAACATGAGAACAAGAGCATATTCGACGAGGCCATTTCCGTCCTCTCCCGTAAACTTGCGCATCCTCACCTCCGGGGATGACATAGTGGTTGAATCGCGCTCTTGGCTCATATTTGGGGCACCCGCAGCGTGGCCGTGTTCGATACAGTGAGCGTCTTCGGAATCCCCGGATAATTAAACAATGAATTAAAGGTCCCGGAAGCGGTCACCGATACCATTACGACCCAGTGGGTACTGGTGCCAAAGCAACTTGAAACTGTGTTGTCAATGCCGGGATTCGATCGGGTGCTGCAAACACTCGTCAGCGCTGCGAGGCTCCCTCCAGTGTCGCACCCGCACGAAGTCGAAGGATTGACCACAAGAGTGGTCGGGTCTTGGCCATTATTCCTGAAATCATTGTCAGCAGCATTCTGAATGCCTAGTATGTCCGCCGATTGCGCCAGGTTCTGCGACCCGTAAGCCGCGCCAGCGCGAGCCGCGCTCCCAACTAGTATGCTGATATAGGCATATCGCCCCAGCTCAATCGCCCCAAGCAGCAAAGCTAGAAGCATGGGAGTTAGCAGAGCCACTTCCAGAAGGCTTTGACCGGACGCCGAACGCAAGATTCCGGGATCATCCCCAACTCCGTTGCGGCGCCCTGCTGCAAAACTGTCCTGCGTTCTTCCATTCCCTTTCATGATCTACTCCACAAGCGTGGCGCTCGTTATCGGATTAATGACGCCTGCAGGGAGCCCGGCACTCCCTTGCACATTCACGATGGGGCTGCCGTTTAAGGTCAGCGAATCCGCATCCACGATGCCGACATTAAAGCCGGCGCCGGTGGTATTCCCGAAGAACGTAAGGTCGCCCTCTGGGAAGTATAAAGCGCCGTCAAAGAAACTATTATCATCGCCCCCAAGATTGGGGCTCTTGAAGTCGCCCGGGTCCTGAAACATCAAAATACCGGCATATGGCCCAGTGGTCGGAGCCGACAATTTGATGTCTGAAACCTTGCCACCTCCTCCGTCAGCGTTTATCGTGGCGCCATTCGTGAAATAGAACATTACGCCTGTTCCCTGCACCGTCGCAGAGCCATTGAACGACACACCACCGGAACCGTTGATGTAATAGATTCCGGGATCCAAGGTCACTGTCGAGCCGTTCACTATGGTAATGGAAGAATAGGTTCCGGTATGGAGTTGCTGCGGTAAACCTGTCGTCGTAAAGTTTCCCCAGGAAGGAGATTGTACGGGCGGCGCTATCAGATTTATCAACGGATCAGAAGCTTCAGGCGCCCCGAATGTCGGACAGGGAGCAGGCGTTGTGCACGTGGCCGACCCACCCTTCAAACTTCCTGAGACAGCGAACGTATTGGCAGTGACAGTCAGTGCGCTTCCACTGTAGTCACCGTTATCCACGATTCCGCAATTGGAAGCATTCAGGGTCCCGCTTCCGTTTATTCCATTGAGGCCGGGAGGTGGGCTCAAAGTATATAAGCAGCCATTCCCGCTCAGGTTCGTTGCGACAGCTCGCGCCGTAATCGTTTCACTGTTGATGGACAGAACCTTCACGAAAAATGTCGGCTGCACGACTGCGACTAGGGCCTCCACGTAATTGATGTCGCCGAAGTGAGGTCCCGTCTTTGGTGGATTGTTCACCTCGACGCAGACTGTTCCGACAGCTGCGCCCGTGCAGTCGCTTACTTGATTGCTAGCGATAACCGCATACCCCGTCGCGTTTTGCGCCCCAGACTGGACGCCGCCGAATGGCAGGTTCGACGCGCCAGCGATGGCTGCGGCATCTGCCGCAGTCTGTTGAAGGCGCTTTTCGTATCGCATCACGCCTACATCAATTGCCAAGCCCGCAAAGCCCATCAGGGCAACGAGCGCCAACGAGGTAAAGATCAATGCTTGGCCCGCTTCCCTCCTTTTTGGCATCGAGGTCTCCTTGGGATGGTTCATGGGCTAGAAATTACCCCCCGGCTCTCGGCGGAAAGTATCACTGATGTCACCGGGAGCGAGGGTGCTTCGCGACTCAAGAGGGCGTCCCGAAAAAGTGGCCTTACGCTGCTCTTGCAGTAAGCAATTGGTGACACCATTAGCCTAGCGGCAGCTCATCCGCCCTTAGGTCTCTCCGCTCCGAGTATCCGGAACCTATTGAGCGCACATTACTTGCTCCGAAAGAAAGCACACGCTTTGCGCGGCCGAGGGGGGGCTGGAAAATACCCAGGCAGAAGCTCGGCATAGTCATTCTGGCAATCCAAGTTCCATAGGTTTGTCTAGCATCATCCCAAGCTGGTAGCCACTTTCGCAGGTAAGGACTTGGCAAGATAGGCCGAAAGCAATATGAAGGTATGGACGAAGACGGGCGCACCCTGGTCCATGTGCATTACGCCGGGACCTAATCAAATGACCTGGATTACGGCCGGCGCGGCCGGACGTTTCGTCAAGTTTGACCTGAGCGGAAACGGCCTCGGCGCGTTGGGCAAAGAAGGGAAATTGGCGGGACAGTTCGGCTGGACCCACGGCGTCGTCTTCCCCAACGAAAATACTCTCTACGCCGCGGAAAAATTAAATTATCGTTTGCAGAGGCGTCGTTGCGCTGAAAATTGATCCATAGGCGCGGTTACTTGCGGCTCTGGTTCACGGTGGGAGGCGCCATCGTCCAATCCCAGTGTTGTCCTGCCGCCGCAACGATGGCCGCTACATCCTCCTGGAGCAGGTAGCGCTCCTGCACCAGTTTTTTCGCCGCTTCTTCCACACGCTGTACGTAGGCCGCGCGGCTGGCGTAGCGTTCCTCGACTGAGAGCCGCGGATCGTGATTCTTGTCACGATCGCTGCGCGTTTTTGAGAACGGGACGTAGGACCCAGCCATGGCGACAAGCGTGTCCGGCGCGCCGGTCTGCTCGCTGCGGAAGGCCCAATCCGTGTACGTTCCGAGCGGAACCGCCTGCTCGGGAAGGCGAATTCCGCCGATGTCGTTGCCGTCAGCGTCCACCTGCGGAACGATGAACGGCAGCACGGATAAAGCTCCCGGCAGGTCGGCGCGGAATCCGCCAGGCACGTGCGCGGGCCACTGCACCGCGGGGATGCTCGGGAATTTGATGTCACGCTGGGCAACCAGCGACCCGTCGGAAAGCTGAGGATGCCGGCTGGGCGGCGGCGCAACGCCTTCTCTCGTCCAGTGATCCAGCGCCGCAAGCAAGGCACGCTGCGCCCATCGATAATCGTTAGGGTTCGCCTTGAGCGCCTGCAAAGCGTTGTCGGCGGGCGGCCATGAGCCCGGACCGTGCTTCGCACCGGCCAGCGTGAAAATCCGCACATTGGGCGGGTCGGGCAAATCTTTCAAACCGTCAATGGACAGGTGCCGCAATGCCGCAACGCGCCCGCGATCCCAATATTCCGATCCTGAATCGACGAAAAAAATCTTGGGATCCTGGCCTGCAGGGATTCGCGCGCTAAGACCGTCGCGTTTGCCGGTCACTGGATCGGTGGTGACTTCATAGCGAATCGGAAATACCGTCTGGGTGAAGGACCCCAGTTCGTTCGGCAATGCAAAGCGCTGATTGAAACTGCCAAACGATGTCCCTCCTGTGTGGATGAAGAGCGCATCAATAGCTTGGCGACCCTGTTCGTCCGTGGTGAAACCCTCGTACACCAATTGACGCTGATACCGCCCCACCTGCGAGGCGCCGTAGGTGTAAACGAATCGCGCATGAACGATCGCGTCGGAATTATTCTTGACGGCCGAGGCCAGATCACGAATCGCCGAAAATCCCAGCCCGGCGACCGGAGGATTTTTGCTTTCGTACGTAAGCTGATACGTTTGGCCTGCTTGGAAACCTCCCTTCACGGTCAGCCAGTTCGGGTCATAGACAACTTGGCCATTCACCGTTCGCCCGAACTGCCAGTCTTCCCGCGGAATGAGGCGCGGCGTGGCAACCCAGCCTTCGCGGACGGACAATAAGTAGGCTCGATTTTTGGGATCAAGCGGCGGATATACGTCAGTATTGTACTCGGACGTATAGTCATACGAATCGGACGCCTTGTCGGGGATGAACCAGGGACTGATCCAACCGGTTATCGGCTGGCCATGGTCGGTAGCCATCGGCGCCTGCAAACCAATAAGGTTTTTGTCCTTCGCTTTGTTAACTTCAAATTCCCAGCCCACGGCCACGATGGTGTAACCCTCGCGCATGAGCAGGCCGTCGCCAAAATCCGCCTCGGTAGCCGGATCCGAGGAACCCTTGCCGCGGTTGAATGTGTTCAACACGCCGATTCTCCCGCGGTTCACCACATCAAAAAGTGCAACCCCGTTGCCGCGCGCGGGGTCCTTGGGCCTGAGAATGAACAGGTCGGCTGAAAATTCCACTTTCCCCTGGCTGTTCCTGGGAGCCTTATCGATATCGGCGATGATTTTGTCGTGCGGATTGTTCGGGTCAACGGCGAAATAGACTTTGCCGGTGAGCTTTTCATACGCGCCAACGGCGCCGAACGCCTTCCCGTTGAGCACATCCTGGCGGCTGGAAATTTCGACACGCGTTACCTCACCGCGCATCGCTGCCGGAGCAAGGGCCAGGACGAAAGACACCAAAACAACACCGAATACGCATCGAGAATTTCGGTTCATGGCTCCCCCATCGGTTTGCACAGTCTCTACTGCAGGACGACTTTGTCGAAGCGGTAGCTGAACTCTTCGGCCAGATAGAGAGTTTTTTCGTCCGGACATGCCAGTGCGTGTATCGAGTCAAACCATCCGGGCAACCTGCCAAGCTTGCCGAATTCGCCCAGCAGCTTTCCGTTCAAGTCATACTTGAAAATTTTCCCGACGCTGCCGACAAAGATCACCTGATTCGGGGGTGGCGTTATGCACAGCGACCACGCTAAGGCGCCGACCTTCCATTCCTGCTTGAAGTTCCCGTCGGTGTCGAAGACCTGCACGCGGCTGTTCTGGCGATCCGCCACGTACAGAGTCGAATTCGCGTCCATCACGATGTTGTGCGGCGTATTGAACTGGCCGGGCCGCGTGCCGCGATCGCCCCAGTACTTCACCAGATTGCCCTCCGGCGTAAACTTTACGACGCGAGAGTTGCCGTAGCCGTCGGTAATGTAAGTGCTGCCATCGGGACCCACGACCGTATCTGTAGGTTGATAGAAACTTGAAGGGCCGGGAATCGCGCGCTCGATCCCATGCGTCATATAGACCCATCCCATGTCTCCCTCGCGCCGGCCCAGGGCTTGCTCGACTCTTCGTTTCGGATCGAATTTCACAACGAGATTGTCACCCGCAGCCACGTACCACAAATTGTCCTGCTTATCGAACCGAATGCTGTGGGGTACGCGGAACAGCGGTGAGCCTTCGCCGAAGGAGCCGATGAAGTCGCCCTCGTTGGTAAATTCAAGAATTGGATGATTGCCGCGATTCAGGATGAAAATGTGACCCTTTGAATTGATAGCCACACCGACGGCTTCGGCCATGATCATGTCACTGGGAATCTTGAAAAAGTCCCGGACGACGTGGAAGGTGAGTTCCGGCGGCTTTGGGGCTTCCTGCGCTTTGGGCATATCCTGCGCGCAAATCGGGAGCGCTGCTAGCAACAATCCTGCCAGCACGAAAAATTTCATGGCTTCACCTCGTATTCACGACTTTCATTAAACGGCCTGATGGAAAAACCGAATCGTTTCCCCTTGCGATCGAGCCTACTTGCCGCCTTCCTGCGCTGTGGGATGGAGGGAGAGCTTTTGAACTCGCCAATTGGAAATTTCGCCGGCGTAAATTTCGTTGTCGTTCCTGCAGTCGAGTTCGTGCACGGCCATGAACTCTTTCAACTGCTTGCCGCCTTTTCCGAATTTGCCTAGGATGCGGCCGTCGAGTTCCATCTTGTAGATTTCGCCGTTATCGTTCATGTCAGTCGTGCCGGTTGAGTTGGAACTGTAAAGATATTGGTGTTGTCCGGGCGTGATGCAAACGGCCCAGGGCGCACCGACATTGATGTACATGGTTTTGAAATTTCCGTCGTTGTCGAAAACCGAGAGCCGTTTGTTGGCGCGGTCGCCGACGTACACGTTACCCTGATGGTCCACTTGAATGGTGTGCACGTCCTCAAACTGGCCGGCGTCTTTTCCGCGTGAACCAAAGGCTTTGATGAATCTGCCGTCTTTGTCGAATTTCACCACCCTCTTGTTGTTGTAACCGTCGGAGACGAAAATATTTCCAGCCGCATCCCAGGCCACGTCGGTTTCACGGTTGAACATGGCAAACGGCCCCAGATTAAATCCCTCGCCGCCTCCGCCTTGTTCGGCCGGCGCTGGCGCTGCTGAGGGCGGGCGCGCAGAGAGAAGCAGTTGCCGCTCGATGGCCCCGCCCGTTACTCCTCCAGCCGACTGCCCTTCCGCGACAGGTCCCGGAATACCCGAGAAGTCCTCCGGCTTCCGTCCCAAGGTCATCAACACCTTGCCTTCGGGGCTGAACTTGACGATCATGTTCGATCCTTCATCCACCATCCAAACATTGTCCTGTGGATCGACGCGCACGGTGTGGGCGAAGGCCTGGGCATAGGTGCCCTTGCCGATTTCGCGCAGAAAATTTCCTTTTTCATCGAATTCGTAAAGCCGCGCGGCGGCGCCCCGCCCAAATTGACGTGAGCTGCCGACGGTGTACGCGAGAAGACCGTCCCGCGTGTACACAAAAATGTGGCCTTTGGAGTTTGTCGCCACGCCCACGGCTTCTCCCATCACAATGTTGTCCGGCATCTTCAAGAAGTTGGGCGCGGAATCGAAAGGTATTTCCGGAACTGAAATTTGCGCGAACAGCGGGCTGGCAAAAAGCGCAATCGCAGCGGCCAAAACGAATTTTGCAAAGCGTCCCATGAGAGCCTCCGCAAACTAATTTGATTCCGTTCGAGAGGATGGCCGGAAATGTTCGCGGGCGTCCTCCCCCAACTCATTCCAATCCAGAGCGCAGGCCGCCGTTACTTCGCCTGCGGGTGCAGTTCCAGCTTCTGCACGCGCCAGTTCAAGAGTTCGCCCACCAGGAGTTCGTTTTCGCTGTTGCAATTCATTTCATGAATCCAGCCGAACTCTTTCATCTGTTTGCCGGCGGTGCCGAATTTTCCGAGGATGTGCCCGTCAAGATCGAGCTTGTAAATCGGGCCCACGGCGTCCGAGCTGTACAGATATTGTTTCGGCCCGGGTGTGATGCAAATCGCCCACGGAGCGCCCATGCCGGTCCAAACGGCGCGTAGGGTGAGGTCATTGTCAAAAACTTGAATCCGGCTGTTGCCACGATCGCCGACGTATACGTTGCCCTGCTTGTCCGTCGCGATGGTGTGTGGCGTGTTGAATTGGCCTGGCTCTTTGCCCTTCACGCTGCCGCCAACCGCCTTAATGAAGCGCCCATCCTTGTCGTACTTCACTACCCTTGCGTTCCCATAGCCATCGGAGACGAAGATATCTCCGGCGGCGTCCCAAGCCACGTCCGTCTCGCGGCTGAACGAATAGTTTCCAGCGGGACGGGGCGTGTCTCCGGGAAGGAGCGGGTGAAAGTTGAAGCCACCGGGGACATCTCCTTCGGCGGATTCCGGCCTTCGGCCCATGGTCATTAGCACCTTGCCAGCAGGATTGAATTTGACGATCATGTTGGAGCCTTCGTCGACGGCCCAGATGTTGTCCTGGGGATCGATGCGCACCGTATGCGCGAACGCAAAAGCGTAGTTGCGCGGGCTGATCTCTCGAACAAAATTTCCTTCCTGATCGAATTCAAACAGCTGCGTCTCGCCGCTGCGCGTGAACACAAACATATGTCCCTTGGAGTTCTGCGCCACGCCCGCGGCTTCGCCCAGATAAATGTCGGCGGGAAGCTTCAGCAGGTTTGGCGCGGAATCGAAGGATATTTCGGGCAAGCTTTGCGCGAAGAGAGGGCACGCAAAAAGCGAAACCATTGCAATCATGCAAGACTGAAAACGGCGTTTCATGGGAGCCTCCCATTGAACCTGGATGTACTTAGCCCGCCCGGCGCTTGCGCGTCTGAGGAGATGCGATTTCTGGGGCGCTATCGCACGCGTTGGGAAAAGGGGAACCGGGATATCTCAGAAACGACTGCACCCGGCTCCCCTTCTCGGTTGGTCTTGTTGTGGTCTTACCCTAGAACACGATCTTCAACGCGAACTGGATTTCCCTCATCGGCACTTGCGTGGCTTGGTCGATCTGGCCGAAGCCGTCAACCGCAAGGGGATCCATAGTAACGATGTTGTCCGTCGGAGCTGCATAGTTCGTGCGGTTCAAAAGATTGAAGAACTCCGCACGGAACTGTATATCGAAGTTTTCACCGAATTTTGCAATGTGGTTGTCTTTGATCAAAGACATGTCGATGTCGAACAATCCCGGCCCAATGAGAGAGTTCCGGGGCAGGTTACCCAGGAGATTGGTGCAAGTAAGCGGATCGAGCCCGAAAGAGGCTAGCGTTCCTGTTGCTCCCTTAGGCCCCAAAGCTGGGGTTTGGTTGCAATTGGCCGCAGCGAAGGCCGCGTTTGGCGCAAGCGGATAGGTAAAGCATTCCGGCCTGACGTATTGAATGTTGCCAGGCTGAACGGCGTTCTTGGGAGTGCAGCCTGGAGCCAGCGACAGAACGTCCATGGGCTCCGAATTGTTTTGCCCCAAGGGGTCCGTGGAGAGTCCGCCCATCGGCCAGAACGGCACACCGTCGCTCAGAGAGAGCAGGCCTCCCACGCCCCACCCTCGTGCGATCCATCCAGCGGGTCCGGCGAATGCCTTGGGCGTCGGTATGGTATACAACCAGTTGAACGTCAGGTTTCGCGTGATATTGAAGTCCGACAACCCTCTCGTGATAGCGCCGTCCCACCAAGGGGTCGCGGCAGTCGGGTTGGATGAAAAGTTGTCTCCCGCGAAGCTGCCGGAGGAGTTGTCAAAGGACTTTTGCCAAGTAAAGGAAAGCTCGTATTGCAATCCGTGGCTCATTTTCTTGGCATAGTTCACCTGGAGAGAATTGTAGGTGGATTCAGAGAAGAAAGCAGTCGACAGCAGTAAGCCGGGGACGAACGGGTTGACCATTGTGTTGGGCACGATTCCCGTTGGAGCGGGGCTCGTAATTGCCGGGCAACTGTTGGGTATCGAGGGATTAGGAAACAACCAGCCAGCCGAGGTCTTTGTGGGGAAGCAGGTGTTGAGAGTATCGGTCTGAAATGGATTGTGGATTCCCCGTGATCCCGCATAGGCCACTGTCAGCGAAGAGTTCGCCGACAATTGCCGCTGAACGTTAAGGTTCCACTGCATCACATAGTTGCGTTTGGGGTTACGGTCGGTGTACTGCCACCTCCCGGTCCCGGCCGGCGAGACGCCTGTAGCGGCGGGGCCCAGCCCGGAGATGAATGAACCTTGCACAAGGGGGCATGCCGCGGTGGCTACGGTCACGGGATTGACGCAAGTGCTGTTATTCGTAAGGTCGACCTCTGCGCCAGAAGGAGAGGATTGCAAGGCGTTCAGGCCAAACATGAAAGGCAGAGGCAGAACGTCGAACATCCCAAATCCGGCGCGTATGGTGGTCTTGCCAGTCTTAAATGGATCCCAAGCAAATCCGACCCTTGGTTCAAAGTTCTTGGTTGTCGGATTCGAATCGAAAACCTTAGTGGCGAGACCTGAACAGGTGGATGAGACGGGTAGACCATTGATATCTTCCGAGCAATTGCCCGGGTCGGTCCAAAGCGTCGGCAGGAGGATAAATTTACCGTTGATCTCGTTGGGAATCGTCGACATTTCATAACGCAGACCCACGTTTACGGTCAAGTTGGACTTCATTTTCCAATCGTCCTGGACATAGGCACCGAAAACAGTGGCGCGGTTATAGTGTTTTGTATTTCCAGCGGTGAACGGCGGGACGGTGGGTTCGCGAACGGTAAAGGGCATATTCTGGAGCCAGTTGCTGATCGCGCCGAATCCGGCGCTCCCGTTTCCGTTTGCGTTCACCAGATCGGTGTGATTTCGAACGACCTCAACGCCGAACTTCAGAGTATGGCTCCCGACCGTTCGGGAAACGTCATCAAACCCCTGATAGTTTTGAACCCAGTCGCTAAATCCCCCTTGCGGCGAAAAACCCCCGAAGGATGTGACGCCCGTAATTCCCGCGCCGCCACCGCCTTGGCCGGCTTCCCCGGCCCGAAAGTCGTCGGTATAATTCCAAACGAACTGTCCGTTGCGGCCGCCAGAGCAGCTGAAATCCCCGGGTTCGTGACGATGGATTGGGTATACCCGAATCGAGCGCTGTTAACCATGGCAGGGCTGAAGATATGGTTTTCTTCAATGGCTGCGGATTGGTTCGGAAGGATGTATCCCGACGTTTGATTGTCAAAGTTATTCGGTTTAATCCAGTTGGAATGGTCCCGGTAGTAGCTGGCATCCACACTATCTTTATCCGATATCTTGTAATCGGTGCGAAGTGTGAAGTAGTCATCTCTTACCGCTTGCACGCCGCTGTAGACATTGGAGCAGATGTCCGTGACGCACGTAGGATCCAACTGGGTCGGCTCGAGAGCCTTCATATAGGCAGCGACGGTGTTGTCAACGCAAACGGCCGCCTGGCCGGGCGCCAGATTCGTCATATTGGGAAACGGGCACGCGCCTGCTAACGCGGGTTGACCAACCAAGATTCCGTTCCTCGCATTGTTCGAGAGAACCTTGGCGGTGACGGGAATGCCCTTCCTCTGGCGCAGCCCTTCGTAATCGCCGAAAAGGAACAGCTTGTCTTTTAAGATTTTCCAGCCCCCCGACCCGCCAAACTGGTTGCGGACGAAAGGCGGCTTATTGGCCCCGTCAAGGTAGTCGGACGAATCGAACGCTTTGTTGCGAATGAACTCGTAAGCGCTTCCATGGAACTGATTCGTGCCGGATTTGGTGATGGCATTGATAACTCCGCCCGAAGTGAAGCCGTACTCCGCTGAGTAATTGGCGGTTAATACCGAGAATTCCTGAATCGCGTCCACGCCCACGCTTGCGCCGAGCACGTTCCCTGGGCCGGCGTTCGAATAATCGTTCACGATTACGCCGTTGAGCCGGTAAACGTTCTGAGTGGGCCGGTTCCCGTCGATGGTCATCTGATTGCCCAGCCCGCGCAAATTGCCGCCGGGTTGCGTGACCTGTTCATGAGGACGAACCTGTACCACGCCGGGCTCCAGCGTCGCCAGTTGCGCCCAGTCGCGGCCGTTCAATGGCAATTCCACAATTTGCGCGCTCTCAACGTTCCCACTGAGAGTGGCGTTCTCCGTCTCAATCACCGGGGCGGCACCAGTGACTTCCACCAACTGGCTCATCTCACCTACCTTCATGGAAAGACTGAGTTCCTGCTGGGCGCCGACGGTGAGTGTCAACTTCGTAGTTGTGGTGTTGAAGCCCATCGCCGACACCGACACCGTGTATTCGGCGGGCAACAGGTTCACCAGATTGTAGAAGCCCGTAGCATTGGTGGTGGTTTCACTTGTCACGCCGGTGGCGCCGTTCTTGGCCGAGACCTTCGCGTTGGGAACTGCGCCGCCCTGCGCGTCGGTGATGGTGCCGGTCAGCGTGGCGCCGGCTACCTGCGCATGCAGGGGGGCTGAACACAGCAGCCCGACAGCGCAGAGCAATGCGAGAATCATGGTCGCGTACAATTTCATGGTCGTTCCCTCCCAGGTTGCATCAGGATTTCCGCTACATCCGATGTAGCTGTTTCCCAAAAGCCTTGGCGAGCGAAAGATGCCAACGAAATAAATCGGTTGAACGATATGAATTCCGAACCAGAGGAATTAGCGAAGTTGTCGATCAGATGCCGGAATTTTAAACGACCGCGCACAACCGTAGCAGACCCGCCTGCGACCCAATGCTCTCCAGCATGGCTGGAAACACGCACGTGGTGCCCCCATAGCTTCGCAGCGCTGCCACTCGGGAAAACTTGTAAATTGGATCTAAGATCACTCGCCCTATTGGGCCTTTGCTAACACGGGCGAAATATATTGTCAATGGCGATCTTTGATCTATTCTTGCGGTCCGGCACCTTGGTGCTCTAGCTCTGCATGCACGGGCAACTCAATTGTTGCCAGAACCTTATCCTATGCGTTCCGGTCTCTCGGCGGGGAACCATGGGAGTGGTATCATCCGGCCATGCGCTTGAGACAACATGACCGACGCCAAGGCACATGTTACGCCTGATGAAAGGCGCCTATTCGTTTGCCCAAAATTGGGACGTGGTGCATCCAGGCTTCAAGAGTAAGGAGACAAATATCATGAAACTTTTCTTCACACGCGCGCTCGCTGCATGTCTCTTGTTCGGCGCGGCGTCGCTTGCGCTATTGAGCTTACCTCTCGCCGCTGCCGATGACGCGCCCACGTTCCGGCAGGCGGACAAGAGTCTGGCCGACGCCCTCTCCAAGGGCGACGCGAAGACGGTCGCGACTCTTCTGGACGACCGCTTTCAGTGGGTCGAGGCGAACGGGAAAATTCATACGAAGGCGCAGGTTCTCGAGGACCTGGCACAATTCGCCGCGGACAATGATGGCGCGCTCGACGTGCGCGCCGTGGACTTTCTTGGCCAGGTTGAGCGCGTGCTCGGCATTCACCACAACCAGCGCTTTGCGCATCTGTGGGTGAAGAATCCCGCGGGCTGGCAGGCGTTCGTTTTTCTGAACATCCCCATTCCCGCGGAAAGGCCGGATTTCACGGCGCCCCCCAGTCCTCCCACCGAGGCGGACAAAGTTTGCGAAAATCCCTGCAAGACGCTGCCCTACAAGCCGGAAAATGCAGTGGAAGAGGGCGCGATGGAAACCTGGTTTCGTTTGAAGAATGACGAATGGCATCCGAACCCGGAAGATTGGGCCGCCCACGCTGACGAGAGTCACGAGACCCTCACGCCGCGAACGGACATCCCCAAATTGCAGCACGTCGAGGAATTGGCCGAGCAGAGGAAACTCTACGGAGAGAATGGCGGATCCGGGGGATCCGCGGTGCAATCGATGCGCATGTTTGATTTTGGCAATGTGGTGATCATGCAGGCGTTTCAGGGCAGAAATCCCTCGGCGAAACCCACAAGCTGGAATCTGCGCGTGTTTCTGAACCGGGGAGACGGCTGGAAAATCGCGCTAAGCGCGCAGACTAACATCACATAGTTTTTCGTGATTGCGCGCGCCGGTTGCGGTAAAAAGCCGATGGAAATGATGCAAACCTCTTCACGCCTGAGGGCGGCCGCTGCAGCCATTCTCGCTGCCGGCATTTATCTTTCGGCTGCGACGTTGCTTCTTTTGCGCCCCGCGTCTCTGCCGGCGCAGGAGCAACAGGTCATATGGAGCGACCGGGAAAAACCCATCTCGGAAAAGATCGGCGGCCTTCGCGCCCTGCCTGACGATGTGAGGGCGCGGGCCACAAAAAATCTGGCGCTTGAGATTCGCGAGTTGTCCGTCACGCCGAATAAACTGCGCCTGGCAAACAGTCTTGCCATGCTTTCCACCGAGGGAGATTTCGGCCACGACATGTTGCAGGAGGTAGCTACAACCCTGGCCGACGCGCTGCGCGAACAGCCGCTCGCCGCACAAAAGGGCCAGCCTGCCAGGCCTTACGTCGAACTTGCCGAGCTGGTGCGCTACGAACACGTGGATGCAAAGCTCGACGATCCTCAATTCGCTGCAGCTGTCTCCAAAATTGAATTGGGCAACGAGCGCCGCGAGCAGGCGGACTTCACGCTGGCGGACTTGGGCGGAAAGTCATGGACCTTGAAGGAGCAGCGCGGCAAGGTGGTTGTCTTGAATTTCTGGGCCACCTGGTGCCCGCCCTGCCGCAAAGAGATGCCCGACCTCGAGGCGCTCTATCGCCAATTCAAGGACCAGGGTCTGGTGATTCTGGCCATCTCGGATGAAGACACAGGCAAAGTGCGGCCATTCGTTGCCCAGCAAAAAGTCACTTACCCCATCCTGCTCGACCAGGAACGAAAGGTGAATGAACTCTTCCAGATCGAGGGAATCCCCAAGACATTTGTTTACGACCGCGCCGGAAAGCTGGTAGCACAGTCAATCGACATGCGCACCCGAAGGCAATTCTTGGAGATGCTGGCGCAGGCAGGATTGAAGTAAGCAAATCGATTCGCCGCCGGCTCGACCATCGTTCGGATTTCACAACAAAACCACTAGCTCTGACCCCCTCGTACCTTAGCGTCGAGCCGCGAAAAATTGAATTGTACTTCGGTGGTAACTTACTGGACTCAGACGCATTGTTTTTTCTCGCGCCCCTAGGTACTGTGGCAATCACTCTCACCGCAGAGGACTCGAAGGCATTGAGAGGTGGAGATTAATTTGGGCCTGTTCCCCCTGTGTCGAATCGTAAAATTTATGGATGGTTTATCGGCCAGTGTAACGGAAGCGGCTTCCCGGCCGCTTCTGGACGAATTCTTTGGATCGCTCACAGTGAAGACCGTCCGACTCTCCCCTCGCACCAATTCAACGACTCTGGACACGGTGCAGGCCATTGGCGAGTGTTCCCGCCGAATGGCGGAGTTACAGCCAGCTCCGAATGCTTCTCGCGGTATTTCATTTGCTTTGGAAGGAGACTCCAACACAAAAAGCGATTGGGATCTCTTTTTGCACCGAGGCCCGCTTCCCATGCTGGATTTAACGACATTAACCGATAGCGGGTTCCATCCGCGTCCCGATTGGGGCGCTAGCTTGATAGAGAGAGGAACTGCGGACGTGTTCTGGGATGGGAGCGGACACTTGGGTACGCAGGATTCCATCTACTTGCTCTTGAAACAGCAAAGACTGTTCCCTTACTCGACGGGAAAATCCACGCCGGAAGCTGTCTCCGCGGGATTGGAACTGCGCCGCGCGTGTCTAAAAATTTCGAATCCAGGGAATCTAAGGAAATCGGAACCCTACAGGTTATCCGGCGGGAGCTCGAAAAAGCGGCACTTCGTGCGACAGTTTGACAGCGCGCTTCTGGATGCGGATAAATCGAACAGCCTGGCAAAAGTCTTCAAGGCCATGGGTACGGATATCGATCGCTGGCTCCAGGAGAAGTGAGCTTGGCGCGCTTCACAAGCCATTTCTTTGTTTTAGGGCCGGCTGATTGAGATTTTATGGCCAGTCCCGCTGGGCAGGATGATATCTCCGGTAATTTGCTTGCCATCCTGGGAAAGCTTCCCAAGAAAATTCACTCCATCTGCGGTGATACCCGTAATTGTTCCGCCGGACGCTATGTTCAACTTCTGAAACTGGTATTTCATGGAGAGAGCCGGATCGGTCACTGTGATCGTTCCGGTGGATTCCGCAGAAAAAGATCCCACGGCCGAAAAGGAGCGGCCATCGGCCAGAAGGATGGTGCCTTTCCAATCCCCCGCGATGGATTTCGTTGACCCCGATTCGGGCGCGGCCTCGGCGGATTTCGTTGCCGTCGTTCCTACCTGCTTTTCGAAATTATTGAAGGCTACCTGGCTGTCTTCGCAAATGTATTCCATGATGTTCCAGCCGGGCTTCAAGATGTATTTTCGCTGCGTTTTCAGGGGCGCCGTATAGGCCTGCGGGTCATCGATAGCGATGTCGATCAATAAAGTATCGTGGTCCGCGCGGCGCATGCGCTCCACGATATGCATCGCCTCGGAATGCGGATGGCCGGCGACGTCCAGCCAGGTCTTGTCGTTGAATCCGGTGGAATCGACAACCAGAGTGTCTCCTTCCCATTTGCCGACGGAATCGCCCATCCAGGTCGGGTTTGCGTCTTTCACATGCTCCCGTCCATCGGTGAAAATCTGGCGCACGAAGTGGCCGTATTCGAAGAACATGATCGTGCGCCCCGGGACTTGCAGAATTTCAACGGGGTAGGCATGGATATAGACATTGGGCACGCCGGGCGGAAGACAGGCGATGTTCGGGTCGTTCGAAGTCAACGCGGTGTAAGCTCCGCCGATCGGATGATTGGCCTTGAATTTCTCCGTTCCCCAGGGAGTGAGGGGAAGATTGTTCAAGCGCTGGCCTTGCGCGTCGGTCCAGATAAAGGTGAACGTGTTCACCGACGATGGATACCAAACCCCGGTCAAATCGCCCGTTGGCGCTGCTTTTTGGCTAGAGGTTTGAGATTGCTGCGCGAATAGCGGCGATGAAACCGCCACGAGCGCGGCGCAGGCAAGCGAAACGGTTCTTGAAATTTTCATTTGGAAGAATCCGGCGGCAAAACGGTCCCTGGAAGTTCGTGGCCATCGGGGAAGACCAGTTTTTTCACCTGCATCCCTTTTTCACCGTTCTTCGCGGGCGAGCCGATGACGGTGACCTGATCGCCGGGTTTGAATGTGCTCCTGCTCCAGCCCCTCCTCGAAAGGAGATTCGGACTCGGAAGCTCACCCACCCATTCCGTGGCTTTCCCGCTGTCATCTTTGGCTGTGAATACGAGCAGGGTGTGCGGATTGACGAACTGGAGTTCCTTCACAGTTCCATTCAGGGATACGATCTTGGTCATGTCATATTCCGCGGCGCCGTGATGCGCCAGCAGAGGAATCGAGATCAGGAAACATGTGATCGTCAACGCAATCCGCGTGATCCGCTCACCGTTCATACAACCTCCGGAATGGAACCGCACTCCACTCACTTTCGCCGATGCGATACAGAATCCCACCAGCTAGATGATTTATGAATTGCCTGTATCAATTCGCGTAATTGCACCATGCATACCGCGACTCCCGCCGCAGTGTCAACGCATTTTCGTCTCGCGCCGCCGGCCCAACTCTGGAATTAAATATGGACGTAGTATCATGCATGCTTGCGGCAACACACTTTAGTTTATGTAGCGTTTGGGGAGTTGAGGCATGAGCGAAAGCGCAAAAGTTGCGGCAGGTCAGCCACTGGTTCCAATTAAAACCCTCGTTGAATTCATCGCGCGGGGTCTGGCGGCCGCGGGGATCCCACCGGAAGACGCGAAGCAAGTGGCTGCTCTCATGGCCGAATCGGACGCGCGAGGAGGGGACGCGCACGGAGTGTTCCGCCTGCCGCAGTACGTGAAGCAGATCGAGAGCGGCGCCGTGAATCCGCGTCCCAACATAGGGATCGTGCGCGACAATGCCGGCACGGCTCTGATTGACGGCGATAACGCCATCGGTCACCTGGTCATGAAGCGGGCTGCGAAGTTGGCGGTTGAAAAAGCGCGGCAATGCGGGGTTGGCTGGGTGGGGACGCGGCGCAGCAATCATGCGGGGCCCGCGCAACTTTACCCGCGAATGATTGCGGCGCAGGACATGATCGGAATGTACTTTTGCGTTGGCAACACCAATCTTGTACCCCCGTGGGGCGGGACAGAAGTGTTGCTCAGCACCAATCCGATCGCTATCGCTGTGCCGGCTTCGCGCCATCCGGTCATCTCGCTGGACATGGCCACGACAAACACCGCATTCGGGAAAGTCAGACTGAAAGCGCAACGCGGCGAGCCAATGCCGGAAGGCTGGATGATCGACCGCCAAGGAAAACCCCTGACCGACGCGAAGCGCGCTAGCGAAGGTTTCCTTCTTCCCATCGGCGGCCCGAAAGGATATGGCTTAGCGCTAATGATCGGCCTCCTGGCCGGAACATTGAACGGCGCCGCGTTTGGCCGGGACGTAGTCGACTATACCGTGGACTCGAAAACGCCGAGCAACACGGGGCAATCCATTATGGCCGTGGACATCGCGGCGTTCGCGGATGTGCAGGCTTTCAAGCAGCAAGTGGACGAAGTGTGGGACGTCATGAAATCGTCTTCCACGCTGCCCGGTGTGGACGAAGTCCGCCTGCCCGGAGAACGGTCCGAGCAAATTTACCGCGAGCGGATGGCAAATGGCGTTCCATTGAGCGAGGGGCAGCGCAAGATTCTGGATGAATTGGCCGATCGCTTGAAGATTGAGCGGCTGCAGTAGAGGCAAAGTCTGCCCGCCCTAAAATCGGGCGGCCTCTACGAAACCCACGGCCAACATGGGACGGTCTTGTAGCGGCCGTTCCGTCCCGCGCATTTCGGGACGGAACGGGCACTTTCGTGTGCAAAGAAGTCTCTACCTGCGTGCGGGAAAATGCTATTGGGCGGCGGTAATACGCGCGATGCCTGCGCCCGCTGCGCGCCAACGCCCGTTCAGCTTTGCGAAGACGCGCATCACGCGGTACTGGCCATCGTAGCTGGTCTCGCCCTGCTTTCCTCGAATCGTGGTCGTATCCGTCAGCACTGCAACGTCCGGGGACGCGTATCGCACCTGAATATCGCTGGACTGTATGGCGAGGTCCCCGAGTTGGGTATTGCTGATCATGTCAACCTGCTGCTTCTTGCTTACAAGAATTCCCCCGGGATGGATTTCCACGAAATTGTCGGCGAAAAGCCACGCCGCAGTCTCGCCGTCATGGTTGTGGGCCGCATCCAGCCAGACGTGGTCCAGGATCGAGACAGTTGTGGCGACGTCCTCACCCGCTGTCGCCGATTTCTTCGGCGCTTGCCCGAGCGCCACGGCGCCTGACGCGATGAGGAAGATAATCGATGCTGCCAACCCATATGCGCGCTTCATTGCGATCCTCCTGGAACAACGCGAGCCCGAATTTGTAACGCCGGCGAGACGCCGGCGCTACGACTCCGTGCACTACTTTTTGGTCAGGTCCGGATTCATCACCACTCCGGTAGCCAGCCAATTTCCGTTCTGCTTGATGACCACGCGGAAGACGTTGTATTCACCGTCCATGCTGTTGCCCTTGCTGTCGTGACCTTTAATCGTGGTGTGATCGGTCAGAATCGCCACATTGCCAAACACATGAACCTGAATGTTTTCGGGATCGAGCGTAAGGAGCGTGGGACGATCCGGGCCCCTCAGGATTCCGAGCCATTCCTTTTTCGTGTAAGTCTGTCCATTAGCGAGGACGAGAACGTAGCTGTCGGCGAAAAATTTTTCCAGGTAGTCCAGGTCGCCCGTCTTCTCGGAATCCAGCCATTTATGGTCCAGCGCTTTCCAATCCACACCGGCGCCTGTGGCTGCCGCGCTTTTCGTCTGACCGAATGCCAGCGGCGCGAAGCTCAGGATCAGCCCCAGCGCTACGACATGAATCTGTCTCACCATCGAACCTCCTCTATCGCTAACTCTATCGCTAAACAGGCTTCTGAAAATCCAAGAATGTTGTCATTCCGAGCGAAGCGAGGAATCTGCTCTTGATTGCGGCCCGGGCGGGAAAGCAGATTCCTCGGTCGCCGCGGCGACCTCGGAATGACAAAACACCGCGTTTAGACCGGAACCCCTACGGCCGAATACCGGGGATATTTACCCGCAGCCGGTACAGCCCTGTGACGGCCGTGAAGTAGAGCGTCTTCCCGTCGGCGTCTCCCCAGGCCAGGTTGGCGGGATTTTCGAGCGGCCGGATCGTCCCTAAGTGTTTCCCTTCCGGCGTCAAAACCCAAACGCCGCCGAGGCCCGCGCCGTAAATGTTTCCCTTTTGATCGACCTTCATTCCATCCGGCACGCCCGCTTCCTTGCTTGAGGACATGTCGATCAGCAATTTCTTGTTGGCCAGGCTGCCGTCAGTCTGCACCGTGAAACGCCAGTAGGTTTTGGAGACCGAGTCGTCAACGTAAAGATATTTTTCATCGGGTGAGAAAGCGAGGCCGTTGGGCGCCTGAAAATCCTTGTTTACGAGCTGCAATTTTCCGTTCGCCAGGCGATAGACGCCCGAAAATGGCAGTTCCTTCTTGGGATCGTCCGCTAATTTGCGAAGACCGTAGGGTGGATCGGTAAAATACAGTGACCCGTCAGATTTGTAGACCAGGTCATTCGGACTGTTGAGGCGCTTGCCATTGTATCGATCCGCAAGAACGGTGCGCTTGCCGTCTTTTTCCAGACGCATCACGCCGCGATCTCCGTGCTGGCAATAGGTGACCCGGCCCTGTTTATCCAGCGTGATGCCATTCGAACCATACAGCGTGACTATGCCGTTCCCGTTGTTCAGCTGATAGCCGGCGTCGCCAGGATTGTCGCCCGCAAATCCGCTCTTGCCGAGGAACACGGAAACTTTTCCGTTCGCCGGATCCCACTTATCGATGGTGTTGGCGGGAATGTCGCTGAAGATCAAAACGCCCGGCGCGGGAGTGCGCACCCAGACCGGCCCTTCCAAAAAGCCGAGGTTCCCCGCCACGATGTCAATTTTGGCGTCGACGGGAATAAGCGCGTCCAGGGCCGGATCGAGGCGAATAATCTGACCGCCATTCTGTGCGGAAAGCCTGGTTCCGGCGAAGAGCGCCGCGATCGCGAAGAACAGGACGCTGATTTTTTTCATGAACGGCCCACACTCCGTTTTGAACTTCGTTTCCCTGCGATTTAAACGCTCGAGGCCAGGGAATAAGGTCCCCACACATCTTCACCCACGGAAAGATTACAGACCAAGACCACAAAAGCAAATACAAAACAGCCAGGGCCCTTGCTTTGCGATATTCAAAAATCGGGGATTTGGGCTTGTCGACTAACGGCGGCTGTAATACGAGTTGGAAGCGGCGCGAAACATGACCGCATGCGCAAAACGAGCAACGAGGAGCATCCGGTTGGCCGGTGTACAATACCACCCGGATATGGGGAAAAAGACTCAAGCAGAACTGGCCCGCCAATTTCTAGAACTCCACAGCGGCCCGAAGATATTGGTCCTGCCAAACGCATGGGATGTGGCCAGCGCGCGCGTTTTTGAGGACGCGGGATTTTCCGCGATTGGGACTTCCAGCGCGGGGGTCGCATTTTCCCTTGGCTATCCCGACGGCCAAAAAATTCCCCGGCAAGAGATGCTCGCCGTCGTGCGACGCATCGCGGAAGCCGTCGATGTGCCCGTCACAGCCGATGTGGAGGCCGGCTTCGGGAGCGCGCCCGAAGAAGTGGCGGACACCGCGCGCGAAGTGATCGCCGCCGGAGCCGTGGGGATGAACCTCGAAGATGGAGTTGAGGGAAAACCCGAATTTCTCGCCGACGTGAATCGCCAAAAAGAAATTATCCGCGCCGTATTGGAAGTTGGAGAGCGCGCCGGCATCCCTTTCGTGTTGAATGCGCGCACGGATATTTTTCTATACGGCATCGGCCCGGCCGAATCGAGACTGGCGCGGACGATCGAGCGCCTGAACGCTTATCACGCGGCCGGGGCGCCGTCGCTCTTCGCTCCCGGCGTGAAGGACAAGGAAACTATTGCTCAACTGACGCGAGGCCTCGCCGGCCCATTGAACATTCTTGCGACTGCTGGGACACCCGCTATCGCCGAGCTCCAGCAGCTCGGCGTTGTGCGGGTAAGCGTAGGATCCGGGCCCATGCGAGCAACGCTTGGTTTTCTTAGCCGCATGGCCACACAGCTCCGCCATGAAGGAACTTTCACCTTGATGACGGAAGGCGCAATTCCCTACGCGGATGTGAACCGCCTGGTCCAGCCAAAGCGCAAGGGTTGAAACCTGGGAACGCCAATCTCCCGATTGGCGGTTTTCAAGACGCCATTCAGGAGAATGGCGTTCCCGGGAGGCGGCGGAATCATCCTGCTTGACCCGAAGAATCCATAAGTTATACAAGAAGACAAGTTGCCAACCGTTTTTCGAGGTGCGATTTTGAGGACCACGTCGTCTCTTGCCCTTGGCCTGGCTTGTTTTCTGGTCTCAGTGTCAGCGCCTGTTTTTGCGCACCACGGATTCTCCGTCGAGTTTGACAAGGATAGTCCCCTCACGCTTACCGGGACTGTTACCAAGATGGAATTCATGAATCCGCACATTTACTTTTACTTGGACGTGAAAGGCAAAGACGGCAAAGTCGTGAACTGGGCTTTCGAGGGCGGACCGCCAAACGTGATTTACCGGCAAGGCTGGCGAAAGGACACGCTGAAGCCCGGCGATGTGGTGACCGTCAAGGGTTTTCGCGCCAAGGACGGCACCCACCTGGCGGCTTGCTCGACCGTCAAGCTCCCGGATGGACGCGAAGTCTCCGCCGGGTCGGGAGGCGTATCCCAGAACGCGTACGGGGCCGCGGGATCGGACAGCAAAAAATAAAATGGGAACCTGCGAAAATTGGAACCAAGGCCGAGCATGAAAAAACATTCCCGCGCCCAAACTGTTTGCGCCGCAGCTTTATTTTTCGTTTTGCTATTGGCGATCGCCTGCGGAACCCGCGCGGCGTCGGGCAGTCCCCAGGCCGCTGCCCCCCCAGACTTGAACGGTGTGTGGTCCGCGCCATTCACGCCGGACATCTCGAAAGTGCTCGGGCATCAGCCTCCTTTCACGCCTTACGGGGCAGCGCGATTTGCGAAAGAGGACGAGATTGACGACCCTTTGACCAAGTGCCTGCCGATCGGCCCGGCGCGCGGGATTCAGGCGGGAATCATGCCGTTCCAAATTGTGCAGACTCCGGCTGTATTTACGATTCTTTTTGAGAACCAGCACACGTTTCGCATTATTCACACGGACGGGCGCAGCCACCCCAAGGACGTGGACCCCACCTGGTTTGGAGATTCCATCGGCAAATGGGACGGAGATACTCTGGTCGTGGACACGGTCGGGCTCGACGACAGGACGTGGCTCGACACGGCGGGCCACGAGCATAGCGACCAACTGCATCTGGTGGAACGGTTTCAAAAGGTGGACAATAACACCATCAAGTGGACGGTCACGTTTGAAGATCCCAAGTATTTCACCGAGCCATGGTCGGTCACGCTGCCGATCACGCGCCAAAATACGGAGATCATGTCGTACTCCTGCGAGGAGAACGAAAAAGACAGGGTCCACCTGCGGCGCACAAAAAAATAGTTTGGGCCGGTTGTTTTGTGCCGCAATTTTGATTGCTTCATGAATTCATATCGAGGGCATGAGATGAAGAAATATCGACTTAACTTTTTGATTGAGGCTGCCGCCCTCCTGCTAATCGCCATTCCCCTCTGGGCGCATCACGGAAACGCCGCCTATGACAACGATAATCCCATTACGATCAAGGGAACCGTGACCGAATTTGCCTGGACCAATCCGCACGTCCAAATTTATCTGGACGTGAAAGGCGACAAAGGCAAGATCGTACACTGGAGCGTCGAAACTTACAGTCCGGGCAAACTTGTGCGGGCCGGTTGGACAAAGGACAGCGTGAAGGCCGGCGATCAAGTTTCCATTACCCTCATTCCGGCAAAGAGCGGCGCGCCCGTGGGCTTTCTCCACAAGCTGGTGTTTCCGGACGGCAAAGAACTAGGCTTGCAGGAGCTGGAGAACTGAGAACCGGAATCTGCGTTAGGGGAGAGGCTTCCGAATGCGAATGCGCATGATTACGTGGGCCTGGCTCGCCGCGCTTGCGGGATTTCTCGCGTTGCCGTGCGCGACGGTCGCTCAAATGCCCGAACAACAATCGCCGGCGGCGAAGAGTAATGTTTCCACTCCCGCCGATCCTCATGACCTGTCCGGAATGTGGGAGTTCTTTGCCAATCTCCCCGGCCAGGGCATTTACGCGACGCCGAGCAAGAACCCTCCTCCCATGACGCCGTGGGCGAAAGCAAAATACGACGCCGCAAAGCCCGGCTACGGCCCCAAAGCGCAGGCGGGCGGGAACGATCCAATATTGAAATGCTACCCGTCGGGAATCCCGCGAATCATCTTCTTCCCGCAGCCATTCGAGATTTTTCAATCGCCCGAAAGAGTGTTCATGTTCTTCGAGCGCGAGCATGAATGGCGCCAGATTTGGACCGACGGGCGAAGCCATCCTCAGGAGGCGGAACCCACATGGATGGGGGACTCGGTCGGCAAGTGGGACGGAGACACTTTTGTCGTGGACACGGTGGGCCTGACCGAAAGAAGCTGGCTTGACTTCTACGGCGACCCCCACAGCGATGACCTGCATCTCGTCGAACGCTACAAACGCGTGGATCACGACACGCTCACGCTGCAACTGATCGTCGAGGATCCCAAGGCCTACACGTCCACCTGGGTTGGCGATACCAAAACCTACAAATTGCTCAAGGGAAAGAAAGCTTATATGGACGAACTGCCCTGCATTCCGGACGAAGAGGATTCATTTACGAATCGCATCCGTATGCCGGCGGCAGGCCATAAGCCGAAACAGTAGCATGTAGCGCCCGCCCTCAGGCGGGCATGTGCTTGAATCGACGATGCCCGCCTGAGGGCGGGCGCTACATGCAACAGCGCGAATTAGCATGCAAATGGTTCAGTCTGCGGCATTCACTTCGCGAGGTACATGTACCCCACCGTGTTGTTGCCCGGTGAAGCGAACCACATTCTTCCCTTCGGATCGTTGTTGAGTTCCCTCATCCCATTCCCCACTGCCGGAGCAGGATATTCGGTGATCTTACCGGTGGAGGGATCCAGGCGCCCGACCGTGTCCATGATGCCGGAGGCGTACCACACTTGGTTCGTCGTATCGATCCCAATCGGATACGGTGACGGCTGCTCGCCGGGGAGTTGGTATTCCTTGAACGCGCCTGTTTCCGTGTCGAGACGCACGATTTGTCCCCGGTCGTATTGCGCGAGCCATCCGATTCCATTCGCGTCGACTTGAAAGCGGCGTCGCGAGCCCGGCTGCGGCGGCGGCGTCCAGGTGGTGACTTTCTCCGTCTTGTAGTCCACCTTGAAAATTCTCCCCTGTCCGCCGACTTCGTCAAACCAGATGTTGCCCGCCCTGTCGAGATTCGCGCCATAGGTGTTGGGGGCATCTTTTACTTCCGAATAGACTGCGGTCTTGGGATCGAAGCGGTAGGAAAATGGGCTGCCGGATACCCACAAGATTCCGTTGGGATCTTCGCGCACCGTGTTCATCGACTTGCCCGGCCCTTTATACTTGGTTTGCTTGCCGGTCTTGACGTCGACTTTTACCAGAGTGCCGCCCTCCTCCACAACCCAAGCCGAAACTCCATCGTGCGTCATTTGCACTGACCGCGTGCCAACTCGCGGCGACTGGCTCTCCCACAAATATTCTTGTAGCTCTCCCGTGTCGGGATTCAATCTGCCGACGCCGTTCACCGTTCCGAAATACGGGCACCAGATGTTTCCGTCCTTGTCCGGATTTGCGTCCCAGGTCATGCGGCCCGGCGGCATTTCGTACAGGACGTAGACAATCTTGAGCGCATCGTCGCTGAACTGCTTCATCCAATCCACATACCCCGGAAGATCGGCCGGGGATTCCGGAAGCGCGCCCGGCCCCGTGCCGAAAATCCTCGCGGCGTAGGTAGCGAGTTCGTTGACGTCCTGGTCGGTTTTGATCGTGCCGTACACAACTCCGCCGCCGATTCTTGTCGACATCATGTCCCTGAGCACTTCGCGCCATCCGTTTTCATCCCGCCGCACATCGATGAACTGCTCGAATCCGTGGCAGCTCGAGCCGCACCGCGCGAACTTGTCCTTGCCGGGCCCTTCCGGGAACAAATCAATGCCCTGGATGATCGGAATTTCGTCCCAGTGCACCATCTGTTTCTGCAGCGTCCAGTCGAAAGTCGCGTTTTGGTTCGCGGACAAGACGATTCCGCTTTTCGGGTCGGAGCGGTAACCGACGGATTTCGCCTGTACTTGATAATCGCCCGCGGGCAAATTTTCCACGCGGTACCTGCCATCGTTGCCGGAAAGCACGATGACCGTCATTCGGGTCTTGGCATTGCGAGCCTGCACAAATGCGGCCCGGAACGGCGCGCCATCCGGCCCCATAACTTTGCCGGTGATCGTAGCCCCAAAGGCAATCGAGGAAATGAGGCCAATTGCACCTGCCAAACCCAAAGCTTTACTGATTCTGAGAAACTGCATGACTCCTCCTTGCACTTACAATTGACGGCTGAGACAGCTCATCCCGCCTACATGAGGGCCCAGGATCAAGGGCAATCGCTTTGCCGATGAGAACGGGCTGCATCGGATCGACGCGCAATTCTATCTTTGATAGACCGTAATGCCGCAGAGGCTATCAAAGAGCCGGACGGACTGTCTATGGGGATCTGCTATTGCGCAGTTGAGATAGGACGAGATTTGGCAGGAACCTGCAAAGTTCTCGGCGCGAATCAAGAAGTGGCCATCCGTGATATCTGGCCTCGAAGGCGCCGCGACAAACTGACAGCAAGAGAGCGATAGAATCGGGAAGCAAGATGAGGATACAACTCAAACAAATCCTGCAAAACCGGCCAGTCCACCCCGTACGCGACCATGGATTCTTCCACCACCACCGTAGCGCTGGCATTCGCGTTTTCAAGAAAGGCCATTTCGCCGCAGATCTCGCCGGGGGAAATCCGCGCGATGGTCACGCCCAGGGCATTTCTTATTTGCGCCCGGCCGCTGATGATCACAAATACCGCCGAGGGCTTTTTCCCCATCTGGATCAGCATTTCATCCTTCTTGAAGTTGAGCGATTTGGCTTTGTCGAGAATCAAGACCCAGTCATTCCGGCTGACGTATTGCAGCTGGCTTTTGGCCACGACCAGGTCCACTTCTAACGTGTCCGCCATAGTCTTATTCCACATTCCCTTCTCTGTCGTTTGTGTAAGTCGTTCTTCAGCGTCTCAAATGCCCGCAACCCTTATAACGGGGCGGTGGCAAAAGATCTGGCCGCAGTTACGAAATACCTCCAACGAAATGTGGCGCTACAAATGGCTCGGTGAACTCAATTGCCCGAGTTTTTATCCCAGGGTAAGTGCAAGAGTTTATATCACGGGAGGATGATCTCGCATTACACTTCCTATCCACGACTTGTAATTTTTCTGTCACCTAAACGCATGAGTCCCCTCCCAGGGCAATGATTTTCCGATGATGTAAAGATGAGTGATTTTTTCGAGACGAATGCCTTACGGATCGTGATAGGGGTCCTTCAAGAGGCGTCTTGCTTCCCGCACCTCCAGCGATTCATCGTTCATCGCGATCACTTCCTGATATTTCCTTGTCGCGGCATCGCGCTCCTGAAGCAGATCGTACATTTCTCCCGCAAGGAGTTTCGCTTTCGCAACCTGTTCATGATCCACGCCCGCCATTTGCGCGACCGACTCAAAGGCGTTTGCCGCGGCGCGGAAATCTACCTGGGAGTGCAATGCTTTTCCTAGATTCATCGATGCCCTCGCCAGGAGCGATGGAGGGATCGTGTTTCGATGCCCCAAGGCGAGGAGATCGCGGTACGCGGCGATTGCTTCCGGAAGCTTTCCGCTCGACCGAAGCAAATCAGCTTCGGAAAGGCCGTAGTGGAAATTGTGGGGATATGACCGGTACAGGTCGCTCATCAACGAGAGCGCTTCTGGATACTCGTGCTCGCGTGCGAGGAACAGGGAAAGAGCCGTTTTCCCGTCGATGCTTGCTTCCCCGCCGGCATTTGCGGCTTCCCTGATGTCCTCGATGCCTTCGGCCTTGCCGCCCTTGATGTTCAGCACGAAGGCCACGACTCTTTCGTAGATCGGCAGGACCGCGACAATATATTTGTACACACCGACGACTACTTTCGCGTCGTTGTAGTCCGGCGAAATTTCCAGCACGCGCTTGTGATCGTCGTACGCGCCCAGCGCGTCTCGAAACGCGGAATACCAGGCCTTCTCGACCAGGCCCTCATAGACAGCAAATAGGGAGCGCGTCACTCCGCGGGCGTACAGCGCGTCTACGTCGTCCGGGTTCGTTTTCAGTCGCTCGTCGGACAGCCGCAGGGCTTGCTTCGCGAGTTCCTGAATTCGTGTGCGCGCATCGGCATCCACCATCACCCGCTTCGCGTGCAGAAATTCGGTGCCCAGGTAAAGTTCGGCGTCGAGGGCGCCCTCGCGATCGATTTCGCGCACCAGGACGGCCTCCAACAGGTGATTCGCGGCGAAGGGGTCATCCGGATGCGCGCTTTGCGCCTTCTCAAAATCCATTATCGCGGGATCGTAGTCACTATTATAGAAGTGCTCGAGACCCTCTCGCGTAGGCTCGTCGTTCGGACGGAACTTCAGCGATATGGCGGCCGGAATGGGTCCAGCAGGCGAAAAGCTTCTGGCGAATGCAGAGGGACTGGGCAGCAAAATCAGAGCGATCGCGGCGCCAATCTTCTGGATTCGGAATGGAACTTTGTTTTGCACGGACTGAAACACAGCGACGTTAGTCTACCCGAGTGAGCAGCAAATTGGTCATCTGCGCGAAAATTGTGCGCAAAGGCGGCCGGCGCTATAATGTGCAACGCTTCAAAATTAATATTCGCAATGCGGGGTGGCACTCATCGAAAAATGCCGCCGCACGCTTGCGCCAGGCGCGGTTCGGAGCTGCGCACTTGAATCAGTGGGGGCAATTTTTATGGCTAAGATCATTACCAATGTGCTTCTCGGTTTCTTGCTGGCAATTCCTCTTGCGGCGCAGGCTGGCCCGCAGGCTCCCCCCAAGGACCTTTCCGCTTGGCTGCGCAATTCCTACACTGTGAACCGGAAATTCATCGCGCGCACCGCGGAAAAGATGCCCGAGGATTTTTACGGCATCCGCCCCGGCGCGCAGCCGGAGGTCCGGACATTCGGGCAACTCATCGGACATCTGGCCAACTTCAATTATCGCTGGTGTTCGGATGCGAAGGGCGAAAAGAACCCGATGGAAGAAACGGATTTTGAAAAACTTACCGCGAAGGGCGATCTCGTAAAAGCTCTGAACTCTGCGCTGACCTACTGCGACGGTGCGTATGCCATGCTCACCGACGCCAATTCCATGGACCTGGTGCAGGGCACCAGGGACGACGGCACGAAAGTTCCGGTCCTGAGAATCAGCCGCCTAATTTCAAATCTTGCCCACAACAACGAACACTACGGCAACCTCGTCACCTACATGCGGATCAAGAGTATCGTCCCGCCCTCCTCCGAGCCCCGCTGATTCCCGGCGCGAGCCGCTGACAGGCGCCCCGGAAACGTGTTATGTTGCGCCGCAACGCAGCATGCAGGACTTTTGTCGCTGGGAGGAATCGGACATGGGGAATCTCCGTTCTGGAAATTACGAGACGTTCGCGAATTTTCGCAACGTGACTCGAAGACTTGTTGATTCCGGCGCTTCGCGCAGGAAATTTCTGAAAGCATTGGCCATCGCTGGAGCCGGCGCCGCCGTTCCCGTGCGCGGCATCTTTGCGCAGGCGATTTCCCCATCGGTCCGTCCCATGGCGGGCCGAGTTGACATGCATCACCACATCTTTCCGCCCTTTTATGTAAAGGCCATGGAAGAGCAGATGCGCGCGAGCGGATTCACGCTCAGGCCCTGGACTCCCGCCATCTCCATCGACATGATGGACAAACATGGAATCGCCACGGCTTTCTTTTCACCGGTGCAGAGATTGGTCATGGATTCAATGAGCGATCTCAGCGAGAAAGGACGCAATCTGGCCAGACAGCACAATGAATATGGCGCGCAACTAGTCAAAGATTATCCCGGGCGCTTTGGCCATTTTGCCACTCTGCCGCTGCCCGATACCGACGGGAGCCTGAAGGAAATCGCGTACTCGCTGGACACGCTGAAGGCTGACGGCATTGCGCTGTGGACCAGTTATATGGACAAGTGGCTCGGCGATCCGTCGTTCTTCCCGGTCTATGAAGAACTGAATCGCCGCAGCGCGGTGGTTTTTGTCCATCCCGCGCGCGCCACATGCTGCCGCAATCTCCCGGGGCAATCCGGCATCATCGAGTATGACATCGACACGGCGCGCGCCATCGACAGCCTTCTCTGGAACGGCACAACGTCCAAGTTTCCGAATATTCGGTTCATCTTTTCGCACTCTGGGGGTGCGTTCCCTGTGCTCGCCGCGCGCATCGTCGACGATTATCCCAAGAACCGCGCCGACAAAGTTCCCCACGGAGTGGAATACGAGATTAAGAAACTCTACTTTGACACGGCGCACGCGGGCTGGGCGCCGGCGCTCGACGCCTTGAAGGACATCGTTCCGGTTTCGCAGATCCTGTACGGCAGTGACGCCCCCATCCGCGTTTACGAACTCACGGACAATGGACTGGTCGAATACGCCGGCTTTTCGGAGAACGACTGGAAAGCCATCAATCGCGGAAATGCCGAGCGTTTGTTTCCGCGCTTGAAAGCGTGATGCGGCTTCCTGCATGCCGCGTCGCCATCCTACAGAATAAGTAATACTTCTGCCCCGCGAACCTATCGTTGGCAGGGAATAATTGGATGCCGTATACTTTCGATGTGCAGGGAGGTGGAATTGCAATGCGACCACCTTCAGCATCCTGGGAAGGGTTCCCTGCATGCTGCCGCTGATCCTGCTCGCCGCGTCACTCCTACTTTCACAACAGTCATCCATGGAATGTTTGGACACGAGCCCCAACATGGCAGCCACAGAGACTCCCGCGGTGCGCGGACCGGCCGGCGCCACCGCGGTGCTCAAGGTTTCCACCGCTGACGATCACAGCAAGAACTCCCACGACTGCAATGCTGATTACAAGTTGGTGGTCACTCCGGCCACGGGCGGCGCTCCGGTAGAAGTCGATTTCCTCGCTTCGGATGGAGATTACGGGCGAAGTTTGTCGCTGCGTCTCACCGGTTTCTCGCAGGACGGCAAGCGAGTGCTCGGAATTCTCACCGAAGGCGGCAAGTATTCAACGACTCTGCTCTTCGACTACCATGCGGGCGACGCCCAGGTGCCACTCCTCGACCTCAAGATGCAGTTCGCCCGCGTCGCGCCGCCAGGCTGCGTCCAGACATTGGAGGTCATCGGCACTACGGCGAGCGGCGCGATTGTCATGGAGTCAAATTCGGAGACGGCCTGCGGCTCGAGCCGTCGCTGGCTCGTCGACGCCGCCGGAAGCAAAGCGCGGCCCTTGCCCTCGAGCGCGGCGATTCTGGGACTCTATGAATCCAAAGGCAGCGCCCAATAGCCACGGCGCCGCCCGTCGTCGTTGTTGAAGGAACCGTCCCCGCGGCGCGGACTTACTTGACTGCGGTGGCCTCGATCTCAATCAGAAACTCGGGCCGCGCCAGCCGAGCCACGCCAATAAGCGTACTTGTCTGACGGCAGCCCTTCCGCATCAGGCCGTCGAGAAATACGTTGCGATTGGCCAGGAAGCCATCCACGTCGGTCGTGTAGATATTTAGCCGGACCAAGTCCGGCAAGCCAAACCCCGCAGCGCTCAACACCTGTTCGACGTTCTCCAGAGCGCGTTTAAGCTGCGCGCCGAGGTCGCCGACATGGAGCGTTTTCCCGTCCGCATCCACTGAAATCTGCCCGGAACAGTACAGAACTCGCTGCCCGCCGCTAACTTCATTCGCTTGCACAAATCCCAAGGGGTCCTGCCATTTCCATGGATTGATTATTTTCCGTTCCACGTTTCCTCCCGCGTTTGTTTCGCACCGATTCCTACATCATTTGATGCATTCGCGCCAAGCAATTTCCGAGCCAACGGCCCGGGCGCAGCGAGTCCAGACGTCCACGAAATCGAAGGCGTCTCGGCGCCGTGGCACAACTACTAGGGCCGGCCTATTCACAATCCTTTGTTTTTGGATTCATCGTATTGAAACAATTCCAATGTGAAATAGCGCCGCCCGTCGAGATCGACCATGAGAGTAGATCAGGCGTGCACCCTTTGGGGGGGGCCTGTCTTTGTTGTATTAACCAAGCGCTTTGTAATTTGAGTCGGAGGAGAAGAATGGATCGCAAAACTGCAAGTGTTGCCAGAATGCTGTTTATTTTCACCCTGCTAATTTCGTTTTTGGGATGGGCCAATCGCGCGATGGCGCAAGCGCGGCAGGGTAGCATTAGCGGGCATATCACGGATAGTTCGGGGGGAGTGCTGAAGGGCGCGCAAATCACGATCGAGGCAAAGGGAATTAACACCTTTACGGACGTCCAGGGAGATTTTTTCATCAATGACCTCGACCCCGGGAGTTATGCGGTGACGATTAGTTACGTCGGGTTTTCGACCCTCACCAAGAGCGTGGATGTGGTCGCAGGGCAAAGCGCGAATGCGGACACCACCCTCCAGCTTCCGTCCGAGAATCTGAACATTCTTGTCCAAGCCGAACGCCCTTCCGCTGAAGCGGAGGCCGTGAACGTGGAGCGCACCGCCGACAATGTGGTGCAGGTGCTGCCGGCGGAGGTGATTCGCAGCCTGCCGAACGCCAACATGGCCGACGCCCTGGGCAGGCTACCGAGTATCACTCTGGAGCGCGACGAAGGCGAAGGCAAATACGTGCAGGTGCGCGGCCTTGAGCCCCGCCTCACCAACAGCATGATCGACGGGATGGACGTTCCCTCGCCGGAATCGGGCGTGCGCCAAATCAAATTCGATTCGATCCCCGCAGACATCGTCGAGTCAGTTGAAATTAACAAAACTCTTCTGCCGAACATGGATGCAGACGGCATTGGCGGCTCCATCAATCTTGTAACCAAATCCGCCACGGACCAGCCCACGATCACCCTGGGCGGCATGGGCGGATACATGCCGATTCTCGGAGGGCGCGGGCAGGTCGAAACGTCCGGCACCATCGGCCAGCGTTTCGGCGCTCAAAAGCGCTTCGGCGCGCTGATCGGCGGCAGTTACGATTGGACGGGCCGCGGCATCGATGACGTCGAGCCCACGCCGGACATCGCCACTCTTACCGGCGGGGGAACCGAGCGGTTTTTCGACACCGCGGACATGCGCGAATACCGATACTACCGAAGCAGGTGGGGCCTCGCCGGCAGCACGGACTACAAACTCGGTGAAGACTCCGGCATCTATCTTCACGGGCTTTTTTCAAATTTCAAGAACTACGGAGACCGTTTCGACTACGGCGTGAACGACAATACGCCTGGGGTGACGACGTTGAACGGCAATGGTGGAACGCCCAGCTTCGGCACCCAAATTCGCCGCCCGGACATCTCGATCGGCAGCGTTTTGCTCGGCGGAAGACACGACTTCAACACCATTTTGCTTTCGTGGAACGTATCCGCGTCCCGCGCGAGCCTCATCAGTCAGGGCGACGGCTTGGCCAACTTTGATTCGACCCTGCCAAGCAGTTCCTGCCAATATTCCCCAGCGCTCACAACAAATTTCTATGAGCCGCAATTTACGCCGATATGCTACACGGAAGCATTCAACTCATCTGCCTACGCTCTGAACCAAATCACCATCAATCACGGGCTCACAGCTCAGGTCAATCTGCAAGCCGATGCGTCGATGGCCAAGCGTTACCATATCGGTTCTCACGCGGCCACCTTCGAATTTGGCGGCAAATTTCGTAACGCCCATAAATTTGACGATACCTATTTGATTTCGACGGCGCCCAATTCCGGCGTTTCCATTCCTGTCTCCCAATTCCCAAGCGCTCTTTCGAATAACAATTATTACGGCGGCGCTTACCCACTGGGACCAAATCCTGCTTTTAATGATGTGCTCGCATTTGCGAATGCCAATCCCAGTGAATTTACGAGCGCCAGCAGCCAAGGCGTTGACCCGTCTAATTATGATCTGATCGAAAGAGTTTCCGCGGGCTACGTGATGAACACCCTCGATTTGTCCAGCAATCTGCGCATAGTCGGCGGTGTACGCTTTGAAGGAACCAATCTTAGAACAGTTAGTTTTGACCAAGTTGCCAATACACTTTCCTTTCCGGCCAGCGGGTCCTACCTCACCATCCTGCCCAGCGCCGCAATCCGGTACGCACTCACGCCGAGCACCAATTTCCGCATTTCTTATTCGCGCGGCCTTTCCCGGCCGGATCCCCAGGATATTGCCCAGGCGGTGACCTACACCACGATCGGTAGTCCGGGGATCACGCAAAACACGGTGACATTGGGGAATCCGAATTTGAAAGCAGAAACAGCCGACAGCATTGACGTGTTGGTTGAACACTATCTCAATCCCTTTGGGATGATTTCGGCTGGATACTTCTACAAGAATCTGACCAACCCGATCGTGCAAGATCAGTTCTTCCTCAACAATTTTTCGCCGAATCCATTGATAGCGCCCCAAACATTCCTTGCCTCACAGCCCATTAACGCCGGTAGCGCCTGGCTCAACGGGGTCGAATTGGCATATCTCGACCACCTCACGTTTCTCCCAGGCGCCCTCAAAGGTCTGGGAATCGCGGCGAACTACAGCTACGTGACTTCCCGCGCTAGCGGATTGCCGGGGCGTTCGGATCACCCGAGGCTGCTGCGTGACTCTCCGAATACCTGGAACATTAGCCCGACCTACGATCTCGGGAGATTTTCGATCCGGCTTGGGCTCTCCTACAATCAAGCGAATATTTCCTCCTACGCGTATCAGGACGGAACGCTCCTGGCAGACGGCGTGACGCCAAGCACTCCAACGCCGGGCGGCCTGCTGGGACCTCTTAGTGACCAATACTTCTACACGCACCTTCAGGTCGACGCGCAGGGCAGCATTCGCCTCTCGCACGGATTCAGCTACGTCATGTATGGGCTTAACTTGACAAACGAAGTCTTCGGCTTCTACCAGGGCAGCCCGCAATACCAAGTGCAGCGGGAATTCTACCAGCCCACGATTGCCGCGGGATTTCGGTGGTCTCCCGTACGCGAAAAGCCGTAGGCACTTCCTCGTGATGCCGCCGGAGAAATCGCCGATTGCCGCGGTTTCTCCGGCGCCGAGGCCACAGCAAGATTCCCCTTGCCGAGTACCGGTATTCGCCGTAACTGTCCCGGATCACAACGGAACAGAAGTGCCGCCGGCCGTTGACATGACTTGCGTTCCGTGTGTACCGTGTCGTTATGTCCTCTAAGCCAGTTGAATCCCCCGGTGGCACTGCTCCCGCCGGTGTGCTGATCGAGCGGGCCGGCGATGTCCTGAATTTCACGCTGAACAATTCCGAGCACGGCAATGAAGTCACCGGGGCGATGTTTGACGCGATGCTCGCCGAACTTCAACGCGAAGCATCGCAACCAACCGCGCGAGTCCTGCGGCTGCGTGCACAAGGCAAGGTTTTCTGCACGGGGCGCGAGCGCGCCGGTCGGGACGCCGCGTCGATCCATCGCGAATCCTCGCGCCTGATCGATTTCAAGCGCGCCTTGCGGGTTTCGCCGTTAATCAGCGTCGCGGAAGTGCAGGGCGACGCGTTAGGGTTCGGCTTCGGCCTCGCCATCGTGTGTGACTTCGTGTACGTCGCCGAGAGCGCGGCGCTGGGCTTCCCGGAAATGAAGTTCGGCCTCGCCCCGACCGCGATTATGGCGTACCTCGGCGAGTACGCTCTGCCGCGCTTCGCGTTTCCGCTCGTCCTGTTCGGCGATCCCATGGCGCCGCAGCAGGCGCAGCAAATTGGGCTTATCTCGCAAGTGAGCCGGGCAGGCGCTCTTGGGTCAGATGTCGATGCCCTCATCGAACGCATCCTGCGTCTCGATCCCACTGCGGCGCGCACCTGCAAGGAATTCTTCCAGACGGCGCAGCAGAATTCCTTCGACCAGAACTGCCGCCTGGCCACGGAAGCCTTGACGGCGGGCAGCCTGGCCGTGCTCGCGAGGCAGAAGTGAGCCGGCCGTGCCCGTAAACGCAGGAGCGCGCCTCGATCGCCTGCCGCTTTCCTCCTTCCATCGCCGGATCATGTGGCTCATCGGCGCGGGAATGTTCTTCGACGGGTTTGATATTTATCTTGCCGGAATCGTCCTCGGCGCAACGATCAAGAGCGGTTTTTCCACGCTGGGCCAGAACGCGGAATTCGTTTCGGCGACTTTTGTCGGGATGATGCTGGGATCGCTCGTGACCGGCTTCCTCGGCGACCGCTTCGGGCGGCGCTTCACGTATCAGTCGAACCTGGCCATCTTCGGATTTGCGTCCATCGCTGCCGCCTTCGCGCCCTCCATGGGGATCTTGATCCTGATCCAGTTCGTCATCGGGTTCGGGCTGGGGGCGGAAAACGTGGTTGGCTATTCGACATTAACTGAATTTGTCCCTCCCCAGTCCCGCGGCAAATGGCTCGGGTTCATGACTGTCTTCGTTGTCACCGGCCTGCCTGCGGCGGCGCTGCTTGGAAGGCTCATCATTCCGAGCTTCGGCTGGCGCGCCATGTTTGTTCTGGGAGGACTCGGGGCGCTGGTGGTGTGGTATCTGCGGAAGAAGTTGCCGGAATCGCCGCGTTGGCTGGAATCGGTTGGCCGGGTCGAACAGGCTGAAGCTCTGCTCGCGGCAATCGAGAACGAAGTCGCGCTGCAACACGCTCCGCTGCCGATTCCCATGCTTTCACCGCTTGTGAAACATTCGCGAAATCTTTCGTCGCTCCTCAGTCCCTTGATTCTTCCCCGCATGATTTTGGGATCGGTCTCGTTGATCGTCATCAACAGCTTGCTATACGGCTTCGTGACCTGGCTGCCGACCTTTTTTGTGCAGCAGGGCCTGAGCGTCGTCAGGTCATTTAACTATTCCCTGGTCATGGCCCTCGGCGCGCCGCTCGGCTCCGCCATTGGCGCTTTCACCGCGGACTCCTGGGGGCGCAAGCCCACTATCATCGGGGCTTCCCTGCTTACCATTTTGATTGGAGGCTTCTATCCGTTCATTGCGCATCCCGCCATTTTGATGGTGGTCGGGTTTGCGCTGATCATTCCGATTTATGTCCTCGTCGCGCTTCTGTTTGCGATATACATTCCGGAGCTTTTTCCCACCGAGGTTCGCTTGCGTGCGTCGGGAATCTGCAACACCTTCGGCCGCGGCGCGATCATTTTTACCCCCTTTGTCGTTGTGGCGCTTTTCAGGTCGCATGGGATTGGAGGCGTCCTGACCTTCATGATCGGTCTACTCATCGTCGAAATTCTGGTCGTACTGACGCTGGGCGTCGAACCAAAGAAGCGGCGTCTCGAAGAAATTGAAGCTGAGCCGTCTGTAACTCCGTTCCCCGCCGAGGTGCGCAATCCATGAGCGTCCTTCCTATCACCTACGACGCGCAACTCTTCATCAACGGCGAGTTCACCGACGCCGCGAGCGGCAAAACGCTGGACATCGTGAATCCTGCGACGGGTGAGGTAATCGGGCGGCTCGCCGATGCCGGCGCCGTCGACGTGGACCGCGCCGTTGCCGCCGCGCAGCGCGCCTTCGACGAGGGAAAATGGAGCCGGGCCCCCGTCCACGAGCGTGCGCGCGTCCTGAACTGCTTCGCCGATTTGTTCGAAGCCGATCTCGAAGCGTTCTACAAACTTGAGACACTCAACAATGGCCGCCCGATCGCGGAGACGCGCGCGCAGATCTCCCGTCTTCCGCAGTTCTATCGCTACTTCGCGGCGCTGGCGCTCACTCGCCGCACGGACGTGATCCCGGTTGAAGGTCCGTACCTGTGTTACACGGAACGCGTGCCCCTCGGCGTCGTCGCCCTCATGACGTCGTTCAATCACCCATTGATGATCCTGTCGAAGAGCCTGGCCCCGGCACTCGCGACGGGCAACAGCGTGGTGATCAAGCCCTCGGAGCAGACGCCGCTCACAACCGTTCGCCTCGTTGAGCTTCTGGATCGCGCCGGAATACCGAAAGGCGTGGTCAACGTCGTGAACGGCGTTGGCGCCGAATCGGGCGCCGCGCTAGCCGCGCATCCGAAAATTCGAAAAGTCACCTTCACGGGCAGCACGGAAGTCGGCCGCTCGATCGGCATCGCCGCAGCACGCAATTTTGCGCCGGCCACTCTCGAACTCGGCGGCAAAGGAGCCGTCATTATCTTTGACGATATGGAATTGGAGCGCGCCGTCAACGGCGCGACCTTTGCAGCCTTCATTGCCGCGGGGCAGACGTGCGTCTGCGGATCGCGCATTCTTGTTCAGCGCTCCATGTACAGCTCGTTCCTGGAAAAGTTTCGAACGAAATCGGCATCGATCCGGCTTGGCGATCCCGCCGATGCAAAGACGCAATTGGGACCAGTCATATCTGAGAAGTCCCGGACGCGCATCCTGGCGATGCTTGAGCGCGCCACAGTCGCGGGCGCGAAGCTGCTGACCGGCGGCAAGGCACCCTCCTACGGTTTGCCTCCTGGATTTTTTATCGAGCCGACGGTGCTTTTCGACGCCGACCCTAGCTCTGAGATCGCGCAAGAAGAAGTTTTCGGGCCCGTGACCGTGGTCCTGCCGTTCGAGGACGAAGCCGACGCGATCCGCATCGCCAATGACACGAGGTTCGGCCTGGCCGCCTCGGTCTGGACGGGCGATGTCGCCCGGGCTCACCGAGTCGCCAGCGGGCTGCTCTTCGGCATGGTTTGGGTGAATGACCATCACCGGCTCGACCCCGCATCGCCGTGGGGAGGCTTCAAGGACAGCGGCATGGGACGCGAAACCGGGATCGAGTCGTTCGATCAATTCACCGAAGTGCGCGCCGTGACGGTGAATACCTCGGGCGAAACCGTGGACTGGTATCAAAAAGACGGCGCACCAAAACGCCTCAATTAGACAAGTATTGAGGGCTGACTATATGAAAATGCAGATCGCGAATTTCGCTCGCACCGCGCTCCTTGTGGCATGTGCCTTGGCGATTGCCTCACCAGCCTGGGCTCAAAACGCCGACACCATTCTAGTGAACGGCAAAATCTTGACGGTCGACAATCAATTCTCGACTCGCGAAGCGATTGCCATACGCGACGGCAAGATCACGGCGGTCGGCAGCAACTCGGATATTCGAAAACAAGCGGGGCCGCACACGCGCGTGATCGATCTGCAGGGGCGCACGGTAATTCCCGGCCTGATCGATTCGCATATCCACGCGATCCGCGCGGGCCAGACATTCACGACCGAAGTGAACTGGGTGGGTACAACTTCCATTGCCGAAGCCATGAGCCGAATTCACGAAGCTTCGCTTGCAAAGAAGCCGGGGTCCTGGCTGATTGTCGCGGGCGGCTGGCAACCGCAGCAGTTTAAGGAAAAGCGCAGGCCCACACAGGCGGACCTCATCGCGGCGGCGCCGAACAATCCCGTTTACGTGCAGCACGACTACGATTGGGAAGTGATGACCCCCGCGGGCTTTGCGGCCATGGGGATTAACAGCGAAGCCGATTTGCCTCATCCTGGAAAGTTCGAGAGAGACGCGGGCGGCAAACCAACCGGAGCGATTGAAGACGGCGGCGGCTTTGATGTAGCCATTGCCCTGTTTGAAAAACTCCCTCATCCCACATTTGATGAGCAGGTTGAAGGCACCAAGAAATTTTTCCGCGAGATGAACCGGCTTGGCGTAACCGGAGTCGGAGATGCGGGCGGAAATAATCTCAACCCTGAAAATTATCAGCCTCTCTTCCAGGTCTGGCGGAAGCATCAACTGACGCTCCGAGTCGCTTACAGCTTGTGCGGCCCGACTCCGGGCAAGGAATTTGAAGAGTTGAAAAGCCTGACGCAAATGCTGCCGCAGGGTTTCGGCGAAGAAATGCTGAAGTTCAATGGCATCGGGGAACGCGTCACCTGGGGCATGAACAACAACGATCATCCCACTTCCGAGGACATAGAGAAGTATTACCAGATCGTCCGCTGGGCCGCGCAAAAAGGGATGCCGGTCACAATGCACTGGCCAAAAGACGAAACCGCTGACACGCTGCTTTCCATTTATGAGCGCGTGAATGCCGAAATTCCCATTGCCAATTTGCGCTGGTCGGTCGCCCATCTGACAAACGCGTCGGTTCGCAATTTGCAACGAATGAAAGCCATGGGAGTGGGCTGGACCATCCAGCGTCCAAACGCGGCATCGGTAGAAAACGCCAAAGAGCTCGGCGTGCACATGGGTTCGGGGACCGACGCGCATCGCGTGGCCTCTTACAATCCGTTCACCGCCTTACAATGGTCGCTAGTCGACAGCAAAAACGCGGGCGGCGCGCAGCGCGGGTCGGAACAAACGCCGACGCGCGCAGACGCGCTCCGAGCCTACACGATCGGCAGCGCCTGGTTCACCTTCGACGATGACAAACGGGGCTCGCTCGAACCCGGCAAACTCGCCGATCTCGCTGTTCTGACGAAGGACTACATGACGGTGCCGGCGGACGAAATCGGCAGCATCGAATCGCTTCTCACAATGCTCGGCGGAAAGATCGTTTACGCAGCCGGCCCGTATGCCGGCCTGGGAAGTCCGCAATAGTTAGGCGCGATTCGGTTTCGCGCACAATAGCCGCGCCGTATTTGCTGATTTTGAAGCGGAGGTTGCGAATGAAATCCAAGCGCATGACGTTTTTCACGATGGCCTGGCTGGCGGGCATGCTGGTCGCTCGTGCGCCGGCATTCGCGCACCATGGGAACCGGGGCGCATATGACATTGACGCTGCAAAAGAGCTCACGCAGACGGGAACGGTGACGCAATTCAAGTGGGGCAATCCGCATGTCTATATCCTCTATGACGTGAAGGATGATGCCGGCAACGTAGTCCATTGGGCTGCGGAGACCCATCCTCCATATGTCATGGCCAAGAGCGGCTGGACTCGAGATACCCTTAAATCGGGAGATTCAATCACGGTTACCATATTCCCTGCAAAATCCGGCACGCCTATAGCACTCCTCGCAAAAGTCGTATTCGGCGGAAAGTTGATCTATGACGATGAGAAGCAGCGCTTGGCGGACGGCCCGGAGTAAAGGGCTGCTTATCTGAAGCTTGCGACTGGGAGTTTCGAAATGAGGAATCAGATTAGGAGAGCGATACTCGGATTGCTTGTGGGGTTGATGTTCTCTCCCTGCGGGTTTGCACAAGGCGGCCAGCCAAAGGAATTGACGGAACCCAAGGCTCAAGCCTCCTACCCACACGACATTTCGGGGGTTTGGGACCATTCTCGGACACCCAATTCCGGGATTCAGGCTTACAGAGGTGCTGATGCAAACGATCCGATTCCTCCGATGACGCCCTGGGGACAGGAAAAGTTCGATGCCGCAAAACCTGGTTTCGGACCCAGAATCGTCCCGCCAACACAGGAGAATGACCCAATTCTAAAATGTGATCCTCAGGGTTTCCCGCGCTCCTTAACGCTGGAAAATCCCGAGCCCATGGAGATCATTCAGATTCCCGGCAGGGTTCTTCAGTTTGTGGAGTGGAACCATGTGTGGCGCACGATTTGGACGGATGGCCGGCCGCTTCCCAAGGAAGTGAGTCCGACCTGGTACGGATACTCGGTTGGCAAGTGGGAGGGCGACACACTCGTCGTGGATACGGTTGGCCTTGACGACAGGACTTGGCTGGATCCCTTTGGAGATCCGCATAGCGACCAGTTGCACGTGCAGGAACGCTACCGCCGCGTGGACCACAACACCTTGGAATTCTCCATGCTGATCGACGATCCCAAGACCTACGCGAGGCCCTGGCTGATGGTCAACAAAAGGATGCTCAAGTTACTTCCGAAATACGAACTCCAAGAGGCGCTTTGCGCGCCCTCGGACGAGCAACAATTCAACAATACGATTACGGTTCCCGCCGCCAACGGGGCTGCACCCAAGTAGTCTCCGAAAAATTCCCCGCAGCGGCCAGCCGGCATTGCCCTCAAGGCCGACTGCAGCAGCATGCGATCGCTGGCAGGCTGCTTGATTCTTGACACTTCTGCGATGCCATGTCATCTTGCCGCCACGCGTGAGGAAACCACACTGTTATACTGATTAATAATCATTTCATATGTGGTTATAGGGGCGGGCATTTGATGGGATTGAAACAATTCGGCGTGGCTAGAGCGCGCCACAATGATTTTCAACAAAGAATGCAAAGTCGTGGATGACCCAAATGGCGATGAGCGAAAAATGCTTCGTTCCACTCTGGCCAATGCTTAGCGCGTATTGCTTCCCACATTCCTGAGCGGAAGTATGTAGGCTTGCATTTCAGCAAGAATCGCAAGTCTTTCGTGGGGCCTGCGTCTCGCTGGCGAGTTTTCTGATCTTCGCACACCGCAAAAACGCCGGCAAGATCCCGGCGCCACAGGGCGTAAGGTTCGTCCCTGCTAACCAGACTAAATCGCGTCTCCTACGCTTGAAAGCAGGCCGGGTCGGGTGTATGTTTCCGGCGGGTGGAAAGTCGCTTCGGAAATTTTAGATTTGCCAAATGAGTTAGCGCGTTTGCGTGCATTGCTTTCAAACAAAAACGCCTGCTAAGACATCCGCCATTCGAGGAGAATCGACGATGAAAAATTCGGACGCACCGGTGCCAGGTTCCGCTTTTGGAAGGCGCGACTTCATGAAAATCGGGGCCGGCGGCGCGCTGATCACCGCGCTTCCCGCCGCCGCGGCGGCAGAGGCGAAAGAAAAAGGCGTGGATTGGTGGGACGCGCGCCCGGGAAAAGAAGGCGTGGGAAAACCTCTCGCGATTGACTGCCACGCCCACTGGTCGCCCGAGCCGTACAACAAAGCGCTCGCCGATCTGGGGCATCCGCTCGAAAATAATTATCCGCTGAACGCCGACCTCGAGAAACGGCTTCAATGGATGGACGAACACGGCGTCCTGATGCATTGCCTGACGCTGTCCGGCTCGATGCCCTGGCAGTGGACCTCTGCCGAACAGGGCGCGCATCTCGCCCAGATCATCAATGACACCGGAATCGAAGTGCACAAGAAGCATCCCGACCGTTTTGTCCTGGGCATCGAGATGCCCATTCGCGACCCTCAGCTGGCGCTGAAGGAATTGAACCGCGTCGCGGGGCAGCCGGGCGTGCGCGCCGTGCACTTGCCGGACTCGATCGAGCGGCACGACTACATCATCGATCCAAACTTCGCTCCTGTTCTGGCACGGATCGAGGAATTAGGCTACCCGATTATTTTTCATCAGATGGATGGAGTCGCCAACAACTACGGCGCCGACCGAGTTTCCGGACCGCCCAATTTGGCGGCCGGCCTCGATGCCCCCACCGACCACACTGTTCTGGCAACTAAGTTAATGATGTCTGGAATACTGGACAAATATCCGAAGCTGGAAATGGTCTTGCCGCACGCGGGCGGCGCATTTCCCTATCTTGCAGGCAGGATCGAGCACTTCTTCTCTCATTTTCCGAACCAGCATATTGCGTTGGCGCGGCCGTTCCGCGAATACTTGCGGCGGTTCTACTACGATTATCTGATCTACTACCCGGAGGCGTTCCAGTTCCTGGTCACCATGGTTGGCACGGACCGGATCGTGGTTGGCACGGACATTTTCGCCGCGAGGGACGTCGAATATCCGAACAATGTGCTCGACCAATTTCACTATCCGGCCGCGGAGCGCGAACTCATCTTGAAGGGAAACGCCGTGAAGCTATTGCATCTGTAGGTTGAGTAGCACAGGCTTCAGCCTGTGGGTTTTGGGCCTTGCAAGATCAAATGCCACAGGCTGAAGTCTGTGCTACTGGAAAGCGTTCGTTACTGGCCGCTCACCAATTTGAATTTCTGAATGCGCTTGCCGGTGCCTACCTCGGTGACGTAGATGTTGCCCTTCGAGTCCACCGCGAGGAAATGCGAGTAGGTGAATTCGCCCGGCTGGCGTCCCACGCGGCCGAAGCTTGCAAGCATCTGCCCGCTGGAGTGGTCGAGAATATCGATCTTCTCGTTGTCTTGATTGACCACATACATGTACTTCTGCCCCGGATCGTGCGAAAAACCAACCCACACGGCCGATCCCAGCGCGCCAGACTCGTGTCCCGGCCCTGGCGGCAACTTGGACATCGCTTCAAATTCAACCGGAATGTTTTTTTGGAAGTTGCCCATCTTATCGAATACCTGGATGCGGTGGCCCCGCCGGTCGCAAACGTAGACTAACCCATCGTTGTCCAACGTCACGCAATGCAGCACGGGCACGAACGCGTCGCCGGTCTCGGCCTCCGTGCGGTGCAACTCCCATTGGCGCAGGAATTGCCCGCTGCGATCGAACACAGCGATGCGGTGATTGCCGCCAGGAGTTTCGCCATCGGCCACGTAAACGTCGCCGTTTTTCGGATCGATTGCGATGCCCGCCGGTTTGAAGAAACCTTCGTGACTGGTGTTAAGCGCTTTGCCTTTGACGGTGCCGTCGGAAGAATCGACGACGCCTCGCTTGCCGATCTGGAGCAGGAGTTTGCTGCCGTCATGCGAATATTTCTGCACGATGCCGTCACCGTTGCCCGTCACCCAAATATTGTCCTCTGAGTCCACCGCGCAGCCGTGCGGTGTGTTCGGAGTCGAATCCGGATCGCCGAAGGAGTTCACCACGTTGCCCTCGGGATCGAATTCAATCACCACCGGCGCCTGATGCCCGGCGTCCAGGTCGTTGTCCGTCAAATCCCGCCGGTTCAGGATGAACACATGGTCGTGCGAGTCAATGCAAACTCCACCGATTCCCCCGGTCACCCAGAGATTCGGCAACGGCTTGGGCCACGCAGGATCGACTTCGAACCTGGGGGCTCTGCTCTGCGCGCGTAAAGGAGCGAAACACAATATCCCCAGTGCGAAGGCAAGTCCACCGGACGCCACTGCTGTTCGAATGAAACTCATTTTCCTTTTCATTTTGTCCCTTTTCGCGAAATCATGACGGCCGAATGATACCAGCTTTCAAACGCTGCGGCGCTTGTCGAGTATCGACCGGGAATATTGGACAGTGGTAGTTCAGATTAACCACAATTCTGCCCGTTCCGCCCCGAAGAACACGGGACGGAACGACCGCTACAAAACCGCCCTTCCCGGCGATCGTTTGGTTTCGTAGAGGCCGCCCGTCTTCTGGGCGGGCAGCGGTTTGTTTCATCGGGAGATAAGCTGAATCAAGACCCTGCGGATTGGGCCATTTTCCGAAGAGTCGCTGAGGTGTATATTCCCGGTCGGCCCGGAATTCGAGATGAAAAACCGGATCGCGGTATGGAGGGCTCGTGATGTCTGGAACATATGTTTGGATGAAAGCGAACTTAATTTCGATCGGCGCCTGCTTGCTTACGCTTAGCGTTTGCTCCATAACGAATGCGCAAGCCCCGCCGACCTACAAGATCGACGCCTCCTGGCCAAAAGAATTGCCCAACAACTGGATCATGGGCCAGGTGGGCGGGATGGCAGTGGATCAGCAAGATCACATTTGGGTGTTGCAGCGACCCGGCTCGAACACCAAGGATGATCTCGGAGCGGCGCAAACGCCTCCCGCGTCCGAATGCTGCGTTTCCGCTCCTCCCGTCCTCGTTTTTGACGCCGAGGGCAATCTGCTCAAGTCCTGGGGCGGTCCGGGTCAGGGCTACGACTGGCCGAGTTCGGAGCACAGCATCTTCGTCGACCATGCCGGAAATGTCTGGATTACCGGAAACGGCGCCAAGGATCGCCAGGCGATCAAGCTAACGAGTGACGGAAAATTCATTCTGGAGATTGGCCATCCCTCCGCTGCGCCCATGAACAATTCGGACACCACCATCCTTGGCCGCCCTGCCGGGATTGATGTGGACGAAAAAGCCCACGAGGTTTATTTCGCCGATGGCTATCTCAATCGGCGCGTCATCGTATTCGACTCCGAAACGGGCGCGTTCAAACGCATGTGGGGCGCGTATGGAAAATCGCCGAGCGATGCCGATCTCATGCCATACACTCCGGGCGACACGCCGAGCCAATTGTTCAGGAATCCGCTCCACGCCGTGCACATCTCGCAAGACGGTTTTGTGTATGTGTGCGACCGGGTGAATGACAGAATTCAAATCTTCACCAAGGATGGAAAGTTCGTAAAGGAGTTCCTGTTACGGCCGCAGACCCTGGGCAACGGATCCACCTACGATCTTGTCTTCTCGCATGACGCGGCCCAAAAATATTTGCTGGTGGCCGACGGCGAAAATAACGTGATCTGGACGCTGCTGCGAAGCGATGGTTCTGTGGTGGGCACAACGGGGCACGCGGGGCGCAATGCAGGCCAGTTTCACCACGTGCATGCCATCGCTTCCGACTCCAAGGGAAACCTGTACACCGGCGAGGTGGAAACCGGCCGGCGAATTCAGAAGTTCACTCTAGTTCGTGGGAGTGCGGCACGCTAAGACGGGCTAAGATTTGTCGGGTGCCCCATCCTTGCAGTCTTTGCAAGGGTGGGGATTTTATTTTTAGTCGGGCGAGACGAAATTCAGAAACGCGACTACATGTGGTCTTTCATAACAAACGCGGTGTGTGGCTTGCTGTGGACGTACGCCGCGACATCGTAGGCCTCTTGCGGCGTCAGGGTGTCGGGATCGGTCTGCGGCATGTTGTGCTGCACAAACGCCGCCATTTTGGCGATCTGATTCATGCCGGCGCCGTCGCTGTAGGAATCAGGACCCCAAAGCGCGGGAATCGCTGGAGGCTTTCCTCCCCCTTCCTCGCCATGGCACAGGGCGCACTTCTGCGCGTAAATCTGGCTTCCCTTCGCCGCATCTCCATTGAGTTCCGGAAGATCGACAAGCCCGCGTCCCGGAAATGGATGCCCGGCCACCTGATCCTTAGACAGCCACTGCACGTAGGCAACTAACCCGGTCATCTCCGGGCCATCGTTCGGAAGCCGGTGCCCGGTTTCGCTGCGCTGGAAGCATTGCTGGATGCGCTCTTCAAAAGTGATTACGGTTTTTTCGCGTTCGCGATACATCGGAAATACTCCGGGCAAACCGACCATCGGCATGCCCTTCGATACCGTGCCGCCGTTGATGTGGCAATGCGTGCAGCTCATCTTGTTACCCACGTACTTTTCCGCATATTTCGGCGTGTCATTGAATACGTGCATGCCCAGGCGAATACTGTCGCCGAGCGGTCCAGCGGGGATCGTCGCCGCGTCCGGCGCTACCCATGCCTTGGAGGAGTCAACAGCCTGTGCAGTCTGCGGCGCGCCGAAGCTGACCGAGCTCGTCGAAAACAAAATAAGGACGGAACAGGCTAAGGCGAAGACCAACCCACATCGGATGGCGATCCCTCGAATCATGAACATCCTCCCCAACCAAATTGAAATTGCGTTCCCGTACGGGCCCATTCTACCGCTTTCGCGTTTCGGGAGTGTAGTGCGTTCCGAGGTACTGGATGATCTTTTGCGCAGTATCATCGGGGATCGACGCACCATACGTTTTTCTCATCTTGTTGACTTCGTCCGACCACGCTTGCGCCGGCATCACCGGTTGCATGGTGATGTAACGCGGGCTATGGCAGAGTTCGCAGTTGTTCTCGACATCATCCTTTCCATCGCCCGGGGCGAGGTCGGGATAATAGATCGGGTACTGGCCCGCATCGTAGGTCGCGTCCGTGGAAACCGCGCTCGACAGCGTCTGATGAATGGTTTCCGGCCCCGCCTGCGTGTAATAGCCGGCGCGAAAATCAGCGTAGAGGCCGCGCGCCGCCAGCATGGATAACGCCGTAACTGCGACAAAAAACCATTTGCGCGTACGCATTTCTAGCTCCTGTCAGCTCGCGTCCCCAACCACGATTTCCTGACGCTCGATCTTGTTCCACAAGTACCCGCCAGGATTCCAGACCCCTTCGTCGGGTTGCACGTTTCCCTTCGCGTCCGTCGCGCGCGTGGCCAATTGGTACCGCCCCGAGGTCTTGGGCGTCCAATCGAGCGACCAAATCCGGAAAGAATACGCTCCGGCGTCGGATTCCATGCGCGCTTCGCTCCAGTTCGCTCCATTGTCGGTGGAGACTTCAACTTTTTTTATTCCGCCATAACCGCTGAAGGCGATGCCCTGCAAATGCAGCGGAAACCCGGCAGGAATCTTCGTTGAACCATCCGGAGAAATAAGGAACGACCGGACCGGCATCCTGGCGATTGGTACCGTCGTGACCTTCCCGGATTTCATTTCTTCAGGGGATGTATTGCCGCGCGGAGTGTCGGGAATCCGGTACGCCGCTTTCATCCAGAAATTATCGTCCGGCGCGTCGAGAACGCGGATCCAGGAAAGGCTCTTCACGTGGTAGGTTGCGAAATAACCGGGCACGACAAGACGCGCGGGAAACCCGTTGAGCATCGGTAGCGGCTCGCCGTTCATTGCATATGCGACCAGACATTCATCGATCACGGGATTGGTCAGATCGAGCGATTTCATGAACCTGTTCGAGCCGAAGCCCTTGGGTCCCAATCCCTTGTCCAGCCCTTCGAATTGCACTTGCACCGAGCCGCTCTTCACCCCGGCGGCATCGAGGATCTCGCGGAGTTTCACTCCGGTCCATTGGGCGTTTCCCATCGCGCCGTTTCCCCACTGCCCTCCAGCAACGCGAGGTTGCAGCCGGCTGCGGCTGTTGCCGGAGCATTGGTTCACGGCGGCAACCGACGCGGTCTTGAAGCGAGAGACCAGTTCCGGAAAGCTGAGCGTAAGCGGGCGTTCCACATTCCCTTCCACGTGCAGGCGCCACTCTTTCAAATCCACGGCATTGGGAATGGTCTGAAGATGCCAGCGGACAAAAAACGCATCATTGGGAGTAAACGTCGACAAAAAATAATGGCGCGGAGTTTCCAGTTGCACCGGGCGATCGGTCAGAAGAATGAGTGGCGCCTTCTGGGGATATGTCGCGAACTGCCCCGGCGATGTCCAATACGGATTCGCGCCCGGCCCGGTAAATTCCGGGGTCGGTTGCAGCGCGGAAGGCTCCTGCCCCGCTGCGTTTGGTGCACCAACAAACTGGCCGACTGCCAAAGTGGCACTCGCGGCGCCGAGCGTTTTCAACCAACGACGTCTCGTAAGACCCAACTTAGAATCCTCCATTTAGTCTCGATACTGAGTATTCTTCGTCCACCGGCTATCCAATGGCCATGTAACTATAGCGTCCGTCGCTCTGCAGGACTGCAAGCGCGGCCGCCAATGCCGGCACCATGATGACGCCAGGATGGATGTGAGCTTGCATGTCTTTCGCGACTTCCTCCGGCTGCGCGGACAAACTGAGTTGCTTGATGAGCGCTCGCGCCGCCTCTTCAATGGAAGTGTGGCAACTCAAGAATTTCACGCCATGCGATTGCAGGCCCTGAACGCTGAAGTCTTGATAAGCGGAATCCGGGCTGCTCGGGTCGTCCGAGGCATACTTCATGGACGAGCCGGCACTGCTCGGATAAAAAATGTTGCGGAGGGCGGGCTCTCCGGTCTTTGGATCGTTCAATTTCACAAATTCTCCGATTCGGTACTTCTGCCAGACGTAGTCATCGTAATTAAACAAGTTTGCGGGCCCGTTCAATGCACAAACAATTTGGACCTGATCGGGAGCGATCCCCATGCCAAAGCGGAGTCCGTTGAGCGTGTTTTTCGAGGTTCTCAGGACCCTTCCGTCACTGATGCTGAAGCCGTGCAAGGCCTGCTTTATCCGCCGCGGCGAACGCGTCAGCGCATCGAACTCCGCAGCCTGCTGCCAATCCGTCTTTTGCCACACATATTGGGCGTGCAGCGGCTCGTTCCACATCGTTGCGGCGGCCGCAGCAGCAGCCCCGCCTAGCAGAGTTCGGCGTGAGAATTCGCTCATGGATTTTCTCCTGGGGCCGTGAAGGCCCGAAGACGTCCGCGTGATTTCCAACAATCATGAATCATACCCTCGCAGGTTGCAGGTCGTCCACCGGTTGGGGGGCGACGGGGCTCTTCAAGCCGTTACACGCCGTTCGCCCCGAAATGTGATATCTTCAGTCCCATCAACGGAGGCCACTAATGAGAGCTCGAGGCATTTTCACCGCGATTGCGTTCGCCATGCTGATTCTTGTTTCCCCGCTTTTCGCCCAGACCGGGGGCAAAGAAACCAAGGTGATGATTCGCGCAATCGCGCGCGACGCCAAAGTCATCGGAACGCACGTGGGCGGCGCAAAGATTACCGTCCGGGATACCGCGACCGGGGAAATTCTCGCGCAAGGAACGCAACAAGGCGGAACCGGCGATACCAACACGATCATGAAGACGCCCCGGACCCGCGGAATGGCTGTTTACAGTTCGGGAGACGCATCCGGCTACCTCGCCGTGCTGCACCTGGAAAAGCCGACCGTCGTGGAAATATCGGCGGAGGGGCCGCTCGGCAACGCGCAGGCCACCCAGCGCTCGTCGAAAACACTACTGTTGATTCCCGGAGAAGATGTGCTGGGCGAGGGAATTTTGCTGGAGATTCATGGCTTTATTATCACGCCGCTCGCGCCGCTGCCGGACGCCAAAGTCAAGGGAGGTTCGCCGTTTGAAGTCCGGGCCACGGTGACCATGGCTTGCGGCTGCCCGACCGAGCCCGACGGCTTATGGGACGCCAACAAGATTCACGTGGTTGCGAGGCTTCTGCGTGATGGCAAAGTGGAGTCGGAAATCCCCATGACGTATGCCGGCGTGCAAAACACGTTTCATGCGGACGTGCCCGCCGCCCCGGCCGGCCCGCTGGAATTGCAAGTGCTCGCCATGGATCCGGCCAGCGCCAATTTCGGAATGGATCGCGAAGCCATCGCCGTCGTCCCATAGAGTCAGGCGCGGGTTTGAGAGAAGGCACGGCGCTCTGCGGCCGTGCCGCGCGTAGATTTACCAATCCATTATTCCCGACATAATTATCAAAATTAAACAATCCCGGCGAACCGGGATTATCTTGTTGTCGCCGCGCGCGCATGATGGTAACAATGTGCTCAGAAGCGCGTGCAGCGCATTCCATTCCCCTGGAATCTTCTTGGAGCGACCCTTATGAGCCAATCCGGGATTCGCGCACGCGCAGACGGCAGAACGAAGCTTTTTCGGGACAGCGCTTCGCAAATTTCGCGAGCGACGCAGGGGCTGCGGGAAATGCTTCTCCGCGGAGCGTTCCGCCCCGGAATGCGAATTGCCGAAATTCCTTTGTCCGCAAGACTTGGTGTCTCTCGCACCCCGTTGCGCCTCGCTTTCGAGAGACTGGAGCACGAAGGCTTGATTAAAGCGCTTCCTCACTCCGGTTTCGCCGCGAACGAGTTCAGCGTCGATGATATTTGGGAAGCCATCGAGACCCGGGGCATTCTGGAAGGGGCCGCCGCCAGACTCGCGGCGGAACGCTTGAAGGATCCCGCCGAACTGGAGCCCTTGCGCCGGATCTGTCGCGCTACGGAAGAGGCTTTGAAGCTGCATATCGAAGTCTATTCGGATCAGTATCTCGACCTGAACGAAAGCTTCCACTCCGCCATCCTGGATCTGGCCAAAAACCAGGTTCTCAGGCGCGCGGCGGAACAGGTATATAGGCTGCCGTTTGCCTCACCGAGCGCGCTCATACTCCTGTACAAGATTGTGCCGGCATCCAGAGACCTCATTCCGATTGCACAGGAGCACCATCGCGCACTCATCGAGGCTATCGAACTCAGGGAGGGCGCGCGCGCGGAAGGCCTGGCCCGTGAACATGCCCACGTCATGCGGCGCAACCTGGAACTGGCCATGGCGGACCGGAAAGTTCTGGACACCATTCCCGGGGGGCGTCTGATTGGGTTTCAAAAGGCCCAACAAGCCTGAGGCAGGCAACGAAGTACTGCGGACGAGTCGCCTGTTTGTGGGAACGATTGGATTATCTGCGTCAAAGATTCCATCGGGAAAGATCCTGGTGCCATAGGGTTAGAGTCCCGCTACCATTCCTTCGTCGAACAGTAGTATTCTGACCTCACACTCGAATTTGTACTTGGAACTTGCCGGGAGACTGCATGGAGCGCGCGCCGACCGTCAGTGAATTCATCGACCGGCGGCCCATGGGCCGCTATCAGTTCTGGACCATGGCTCTCTGCGGTATGGTCATCGTGCTGGACGGTTTCGACACGCAGAGCATCGGCTTCCTCGCTCCCTCCATGGCCGAATCCCTCCATATCCCAATTAAGACTTTCGGGCCCATCTTCGCTGCCGCCCTGGTCGGCTTGATGATCTCTTCCATGTTGTCGGGTCCGATCGCCGACCGCTGGGGCCGAAAATGGCCGATTGTGGCTTCCACGCTGATCTTCGGAATATTCGCCGTGCTCACGTCCCAATGCACCACTTTTGAGCAATTGCGCGCCTGCCGGTTTCTTACCGGACTTGGCCTGGGCGGCGCGCTTTCTAATTCCGTCGCCCTGATGTCCGAATACGCGCCAAAGAGAATACTTGCAGTTATTGTGAGCATGATGTTTTGCGGGATGCCTGCAGGAGCCGTGCTGGCCACTCAGGTGAGCGCGGTGATGCTCCCGCGCTGGGGCTGGCAATCGGTTTTCTATGCGGGAGGAGCCCTGCCGCTCACGCTGGCGCTGCTCCTGATCGTAATCCTTCCCGAATCGGTGCGCTACCTGGAGGTATCCGGAGCGGACCAGCGGAAAATCTCAAGAATTCTGGCGCGAATTTCGCCCGAGCTTGCCGAAGCGCCGATGTCCCGTTCCGTGCATCAGGATCAGCGAAGGAAGGCTCCGGTCGTGAACCTGTTCACGGAAGGCCGCGCGGCGGGAACGATTCTGCTGTGGATTCCCTACTTCATGAATCTGCTGATGCTGTATTTCGTGGTGTTCTGGCTGCCCGCGCTGCTTCGCCAAACCGGAAAGCCGGTTTCCGCGGGGGCGACGGCGATCATGCTGTTCAGCGTGGGAGGAATTGCCGGATCCTTCGTCGAAGGAAATTTAATGAACCGCTGGGGCGCGTTCCCGGTCTTGCTGGCGGAATTTCTCTGCACCACATTGCTCATCGCTTCGCTGGCTTACTCGAATTCGTTTCCGCTCATGATGTCGATCACGTTTGTTCTGGGCTTCGTGGTGCAGGGCGCGCAGGGAGGGCTTTCCGCCGTCGCCGCAACCTTCTATCCAATTTCGATTCGCTCCACGGGAATCGGCTGGTGCCTGGGAGTCGGCCGCATTGGCTCGATCGTGGGTCCCTTGCTGGGCGGCGTGATGCTGAAGCTGGACTGGAGTCCGCGCGAAATTTTGCTTGCCGGATCGATTCCCGCCTTGTGCGCCGCGGCTGCGACCTTTATGAGCTTGCGCCTGCGAAGCAATTTGCCCGCGGAACAACAGGAAACGGGGATCGTCGAAGAGTCAGCCCTTTCGCACTAGTCGAAAGTTTCTGGCAGACAAGCGCTTCAAATTCTTCCCCGGCCCACGCGCCCCCACAGCTTCCTAAACTCCTCGATTGTCCCCGGTCCGTACCCCGCGTAATGGTTGTTGGCGAACGCCAGAATCTGAATTTTTCGTTCGTGAACTTTCTTCAAAACTTCAACCCACTCGCCGAGGTCCGCCGTCCGGTCCAAGATAACTTTGTCCCACGTTTTCGTCTTTTCCTCGATGCCTTTGCGGTCGCCGATCCAGCGCACATACGCAAAATCCGCCGTAATCGGATTGAATCGGGCAAAAAGCTGCTTTGGGCGCGGCAACCATACATGGTCCACCAGCGCCAGCGCAACATGCCGTTCTCTGAGTGCATCGGCGAACGCGGGCACGAGCCAATTTTTGTTGCGGATTTCGACGGCAAAACGGTATCCCTTGGGGATTTTTTTCAGAAACGGCACAAGTCGCGCGAGAAATTCGTTCACTCCCGCAAAGGCGCCCTTGTTGAAATACCCGAATTGCAAGAGCAGCGGCCCAAGTTTTTCGCCAAGGCAATCCATCGCCTTCAGGAAGAGATGAAAATCCTCGTCGCAATCCACAAGCGCTTTTTCATGCGTGATGATTTGCGGTACTTTTGCCGCAAATAAAAATCCCGGAGGAGTTTTCGCGTACCAGCCCTTCACAGTCGATATCGCAGGCGTGCGGTAAAACGTGTTGTCGAGCTCCACCGCGTCGTATTTCGTCGCGTAAAAGCTCAGGTAGTCCGCGGGCTTCATTCCCGCGGGATAGAATGCCGTCTCCCAGCCCGCGGCGGTGAAGGCTGATGTGCCCAGTCGAATCTCGGCTTCGGAGGCCACGGTCCGCGATTCTAGCCCACTCTCTTGCCCGGCCCAAATCACATATCCCGCGGCAGAGAATGTTATCGTGGCTAGCAATGAAAGGGGCTGGCCGCAGAAAGGCAGACATACATGTCACGATGGCGATGCTGTTGCGAAAATCTTGCAAGAAAAAGGAGTCGCGGCGCCATTGCGACGCCGCGACGTCCCATAGAAACGTCCCCGCTCTTAGATCAGAATTGATACGTTATCGTGCCGTAGACGGTTCGCGGAGCCCCCGGGTAGGCATTTATGTAGCCATTTGTTGTGGTGCCGAAGTATCCGCCGCTGGAGATGTACTCCCATTCGTTGTACTGCGAGTTGCCTAGATTCATGACGTAAAGGCTCAGATTGACCGAATGTTGTTCGTGGATTTTCAGCGGCACGGTGAAGGAAAGGTTCACCGTTGTGTAGGACGGCATCGTCTGGTTGCTGGGACCGGGATTGTTCGTATTATTGATATTCTGGTTCGACCAGAGGTACTGCGAGCCGATATGCTGGATCCAGAAGCGAGGCTCGATCAGCACATGGTCGTGGCGCTCGATTCCATAATAGAATCCGGCATTGAGGGTGACATTAGGAACGTAGGAAACAGGGATGTTGTTGTACGCCGTACAGCTGAGATTCTGAGCGGCACACTCCGCGAGGCTGGGGCCCCCCGCGATGTAAGTTGTAAAGTTCGATGCTTCGCCGGCGAAGTTAAAGAAAATATGGAGATTGCGAACCGGATCGTCGTCGAAGAAGGCGTCCACACCGTGATAGGTGGAGTTGCCTCCACCAGATTCTTCTAAGCCGGACGCCGTTTCGAAATCGATCTCCTGATTCGTGTAATCCAGGTGGAAGTAATTGACTCCCAAGATGAAGTCCTTGAGCACCGGTGCGTTGTTGAAATGCACCTTGGCGCCGACTTGACTGTACGCGCCCTTCGCAAGTGTGTAAAACGCTGGATTCACGCTCTGGAACATTCCGCCCCCGCCGCCCAGCGCGGGCGAACGGTACGTGACGTCATAGCCGCCGTAGATGGTCAGCCACTGAAGGGGCGTCACGCCGGCATCGATCGAAGGTTCCACCGCGGACCGGCTCTCATGCTCCGCGCAAATCGACCCCTGGTCTTTTAGGTTTGGGACGCCAAACAGGTCGAAGTAAGGATCAAATGCCTGACCCTGAGTGGGGGTAGATCCACTTGGGGGTATTGGGAACAGCGAGCAGTGGGTGGAAAGCACTGCACCAGGGGTGAACGTAAAGTCGCGTTGAACCTGGTCGCTATAGCTCGTTGAGAACCCAACTACGCGCACCCCAGGAGTAATGTGAACCTGCGGGATCGGATGAAAATCGTCCTGCGCAAAGAAGGACACGTCATCCTGTTGGAAGTAACCGGACCGAATCTTCCCTCCGATGTTCGCCAAGCCGATAGAACCGTTTCCCCCCAACGAGTAATCAAAGAAATTGTTGTGGGGATTGTAGGCTTCATGTAAGAGATAGCCGCCGAATTTGACGGTGTTCCAGGGCAGAATTTTGGTCAGGCTGACCTCGTCCCCGAATATGTTGCTGTGCGGGTTGTTGTACTCGTCCACCTGCCCGGTTCCGCCGCTGCTGGGGAGAAAGTCGTTATTGCGCCGATGCAGCCGCCGGATATGGTCGTACCAGGTCATGTTCGTGAGCGTGGTGGTATCGTTCAAGAGAAGGTTCTCTCGCCCATAAACCATGGCCAGTTCATTGGTGTCGTACTTATTGTAGGCATCGAAAGGCAATGAACTATAGAAACCCGTGGTCGCCTGGCTGAAGGAGGAGCCGTTCGGCTCGAGAACGCCCTGGTCAGTGGTGGGGATCACCGTCGGACGATAGCCCCCCGCCTTGGCGTAGTAGGCGCCAAAGGCAAAGCTGCCGGCGGCAAACGATCTGACGGTTTTACCGAAGGCAGATCCGTCTCTGGTGTTGTTGGCAAAGCTGTCCGGGGCAACTCGATAATCGTCGCCGTCACCTACCCCGCCGCCAACTACCGTCGACCAGCCATGAATGTTGCCGGTGTTCATGACGAAGGCTATGTTTCTTTGGTTGAACTGCCCATAGGTGGCGGCAACGCTGGTGTGCATGCTCTCGGTGGGCTGAATGGGAGTGAATTCCACCCGCCCGCCGACGTCGGTGTACCAACGAGCATCCGCGGAGCCGGGCCCATACGTGACATCCAGGTTCTGCATCAAGAGGTTCTGGGGAACCGTCGCCGATTGCCACAATCCGGTCGCGGGGTCAGCGACCGGAACGCCGTCATAGGTGATGCCGAGAGAGCCGGGGGCCGTGAAGCTGGTCGCCTCGCCCGCCCAGCCTTGCTGGATTCCGTTTAGTAAGACAGTATATTTCGTCGCGCCGGTCTCGCCATAGCCGACCACGTTGGCGCCCGGTGTGGCCGCCATCATCTGCGCACCGCCTGCGACGGGTCCGGCTGCATCCAATTGCTTGCGATCGAGTACCCGAACTGTCTGGTCGGTCAGCTGGACGTCGTCCCGGGTGGGCACGGGCTCGGCCTCGGGTACTACAGTTCCGCGAACCACCACGCTATCCTGCAATGTCGCCACGCCCAAAGTGGCATTGACGGTCACCGACGCTTGCGTGCCCAGCGTGACCCTTTGCGTAAACGACTGGAAACCCAACTTCTCGATCACCACGAGTTGCGGATTGGGAGCCACGCCACTGAACGAGAATTGGCCGTCCTGGCCAGTCGTCGCATGGACGATTTTTTGCGTTGCCAGATCCGTCAGAGTGACGGCCGCGTCTGGAATTACTGCTCCCGCGGCGTCGACGACCTTGCCGCTCACCACGGCGGAAGTTTGCGAAAAAGCTCGGGGAATTAATATAATTGAGATTAGATACACAAACAGTAATTTCTTCACAGGAATGTTTCCTCCACTCAGATTTTGAAATCTAGTTGTGACACACCTCTGCCTAACTTCCAGAAGTGACCTGGTGGAGCATAAATCTGGAGGGAAAGGAGGATCGTACTTGGACGTTACGATCAGACTACAGCAATGTGAATTGTCTGTAATAGAAAGTCCGGGCGGCGAGAAAGGGCCCGACGGATTCCTTCGGCACAAACTTAACGGCAGTTGTTACACACGGGCGGGAGTGGTTCAGACAATTAGATTATGTTGACGCTTATTTGATCCAAGTAAACCCCGGTCGGTGTATGAGAGATCCGCGAGGACGGAATTCATTGCTCTTGGCAGTGGCTCAACTTCCAGACCTGATCGAAGAGCGGTTGGGCGCTGGGATCGACGGGGAGATCGCCCAAGTAGACTGGCTGCTCGCCCTTCAGATCCACGACGAGCATTTTTCCACTGTGGTTGTGAAACGTGAATCGCAGCTCCGGTCCGCCATCCGCCGGGTCGATGGCGACAAAATGCCCGTCCTGGCAATGAAACCGGCCGCCGAACGCATAGCTGGAAAATCCGTTAGCCGCCTGGTCCAGGGGCATGTCTCCAGCCGCGTGATAGACAAGGCTGTCGCCGCTCCAATCGAGGATTCCAGTCGCGCCCGAGTTCAAATGGAAGGTCACTGACGCCACGACCTTGGGAGGTGATGGCGCTTTGACCTTGTCCGGCAATTCCACGTAAGGCGTCGTCACGATGGGCGCTGGAGGCGCGGCCAGCGCTTCGGCCTTGGTAATTTCTGCATGGTTCACGGGGATGTCGATCGCGCCGGTCAGACCCGAGGAGGCATCGAGAACCACCAGACGGATTCTCCTGGTGTCCGCGGCCGGCATCATGGCCACGTGATACGGAATTCCGCTCGTCTGCCAGCTACGGTAAATTTCACCGGAAACCGTTTTCGGCAATTCCCTCTCATTGAATTTGAAAATCGTATCCTTTTGCGCAAACTCGCAGTCGGCCACGCGCACACTTAAATTGTAGGAACCGCCTTCCTGAACGGAGCCCAGCCCCGCGGCCGAAATCAAAAGCAGATATTGCAGACCGCTCTGCGCATTTCCGGTTGGATCGGGAGGCAGAGGCTGCACAGTCAAAGGGATGGTCGTCGAAGGCAACTGATCGGCGCACGCCTGGCGCAAATGATCCTCGGGCTGCTGTTTCTTCGCGAGCGAAGAGGCATCCAGCGCGTAGTATCCGCGGCGATACACGAGCTTCACACCGGGTCGTGAAGTCTTCACCTGGATCTTGTGATACCTGCCGTCCCAGTTGACATTCTGGGGATAGAACGACAATTCGTAATAGGAGGAACTATCTTTCAGGGCCGTCATCACACATCCGGACAAGTCATTGCCGTTCTGGCACGCCTTGCCTCCGGTGTCCTGGGCCAGCTCGTCCATGGTCCCATGGGATTGCTGGCGATCGACGTCTTCCTGGTTCAGCTGGTCGGCCATCTGACGCCCGTTCATCAGCGTCTGGGGGCGGCTTACATTCTCGGAAGCGGCAAAAACTTGGTTCGCCTGGAGTCCGAGTATATCCATGGGGTATACGGCCACCTGCGCATCCGTGAGGACGTTCGCAACGGATTTGATTTGATCGGCGTAGTCCCGCAGGCCGACAAACGGATTGTTGCCGGTGTCCGTTTCAGGTGCGATGGAAATGGGAAATGATTCCGAGACCCAGATCAGATTCTTGCGTCCGGGGATGCCGCTGAGGTACTGACCGATCTGAGCCATGGCCCCAAGAGTTTCCTTGGCCCGGAGATCGATGGACATGGAATACTCTTCCTTCTCGAAATTCTGAACCTCTCCCAATTGAGCCGCCAATCCCTGATTTGTGCCCATGCCGGCGGTGGAATTCTGGATATAGCTGGAGGTGTTTTCGGGGTCTATGAGCGGGTCCTTGATAATCGAGTTCCCTGCCACGGACTGATCCAGCGCGGCTCGCAAGAGCCTTCCGTCGCTGGTAAATCCTTGCAAAATTCTCAAGGAACTACCCAGAAGGAATACAGCTACAGGAGTGTCCGGCGGGAGGGACCTCAACAACTGGATCATGTGAGCCCGCCCCTGCAATTGGCTGGCCGATTGAGTATTCAGGCTATCCATAAGCAAAACCGTCGGCGGGATCTTCAACAGGTCGAGCGGCAGCTGATTTGAAATCACGCCCGCTCGTTTGCGACTTGCGGAGGCGGAACTATCCGTCGATCCAGCCAACTTTTCGACGTACTCGAAATGCTCAATCTTTTGCTGCGCCTTGTGCTCCTCAAAAATTTGCAGATCCTGCGGCTTGAGGTCGCGCACCGGATTCCCGTGGGAATCGGTGGCGATGAGGTCGAGGGTCACCAGCCGCGTGGTGACTTTCAATACGTAGCCCGACTGCGTGGATCCCGCCGGTTGCGCCGCGGCCTGCTGGGCAGCCGGCGCAGGTGAGGCGGCCTGAGGCGCGGACTGAGACGCCGCCCGAGCGGCGACAAACACAGCCGAAAACAGGCAAACCGCGACAACGGTCAATGACCACTTGGCGGGCATGGCACCTCCGCTTCAGCGAACTCCCTGTGATGGTACCGGATACGCCATCTTAACCGACAAAGTGGTTCGTATGCCACGAATCCCTTGCCACGGCGCAGTTTGAAATTCATAAACTCTGGCCAAGCTTGGCGATTCGTGGCAAGCTATGGGCATGGGAAACAAAGACGCACCAAAACGAGAAAAGAAAAAACCGAAGAAGCCAAAAGCTTAGTCGCAAAGACGCGTTGCAATCCGCGGCGCGGTTCGTTAGTGAGACCGCTAGCGTCGCGCATGAATGTTGGCGTGCCGGATCGCCCGGCCCTGGCTCTCATGACGACTCTCCCGCCTCATCCTTCGCGACTTGTGAGGGATGAGCGTTTTGCCTTTGCGCCGCTTACTCCGCGCTTCAAGCAAGACACGGCAAATGCGCATTTCCCCGAGGCCGCGAAAACTATTCCGGCAATTTTGAAGGCAAGCTACGCGGCCGAAGGTTTGCAATTGCTTGTATACGCTTCGTGTGTCGCGGCGGAAAACGAACACTCTTCTACTGGACAACTCAACGCTAACCCCTAATCATCCAAGCAAATATAAGTGCCAGTATTGTGTTTGGATATTGATTCCTGCGGCTATCGGGGCCGACGGGGGCGGACTGGCGAGGAGCGAGAAATATGATCCACAGCATGGCAGCGAAGAAAAGCCGGGCGCTGTTGAACTCGATGATATTGGCAGGTTTAGGGCTGGCAGTCGGTGCCGGCGCATGGCCCGCTGCCGCGCAACAAAATCAACCCGATCAAGCAGGCCAGGTCCAAGATGCAGCAACCCCGCCGGATTCTCTGCCCCAGGGACAGTCGGAAGCGCAGCCGCAAGCGCAGCCGCAAGCGCAGACCGAGGGGCAGCCAAATCAGGCCGTGCCCACGCAGACGCTGACATTGCCCGCCGGAACCGTAGTTCGCGTTCGGACCGACGAATGGATCTCAACCGATCGCAATCTGATTGGCGATAGCTTTAGCGCGACTCTCGATCAGCCGATTGTTGTCGACGGGTGGGTCGTAGCGCGCCGCGGCCAGGCGCAAACGGGACGAGTCTCTTTGGTGAACAAAGGTGGGCACGGCGGCGCAGCCTCGGAGTTGGGCGTCGATTTGCCCGAGTTGACGCTGGTCGACGGCCAGCAATTGCCTCTTCAGACGCAACTGTTCCAGACTTCGGCAGGCACTTCGCACGGCCGGGACGCGGCCATTATTGGCACGACTACGGGGGTTGGCGCCGCAATAGGGGCCATTGCAGGCCGCGGCGTGGGAGCGGCGATCGGCGCGGGAATCGGCGCGACCGCCGGAATCATAGGAGTGATGTCCACGCCGGGCAAACCTACGGAGATTCCCCCTGAGACAGTCCTTTCTTTCCGTTTGCAGGCGCCCGTCACGATCTCAACAGCGAATAGCCAGCTTGCTTTTCAGCCCGTGACGCAATCCGACTACGATTCTAATTCCACCGAGGGCCGGCCTCACATGGCCAGGCGCGTTCCACCGCCGCCCTACTATCCTTACCCATACCCTTATGCGTATGCCTATCCGTACCCGTACTGGTATCCAGCGCCCTTCTTTGGCTTCGGGTATTACGGAGGCTTCGGCAGGTTTGGCGGCTTCCGGCGGTAGACACCAACCCGGGAACGCCAATCTCCTGATTGGCGTTTCGCAAAGTTTCAATCGTTAGAATGCCGCTCCCAGTTAGCATCACCCGGATTGCGAGGCTTTTTCCTTGTCGCTTACTGCCGTGATGGCCCGCCAAGCACGCAAAGTCTCCCCGACCGTCCATGCCTGCGCAATGCAGCCATTCGGTGTGAATGGCGGGTCGCCGTCAAAGATTTCTCCTAAGGTGCCGAGCCCGGCGGCCCGAATCTGTCCAAACATCGGCTTCAGAAAAGACATCGACTCTTCGGCATTCCCGTACACGCGCAAGTGAGCCAACGCGAAAGGACCGAGAAGCCATCCCCACACCGTGCCCTGGTGATAAGCTTCGTCGCGATCTTCGGGGCCTCCCGAGTAATTCCCCCTGTAGCCCGGCTCATTCCTGCCAAGGCTGCGGAGCCCGAAGGAGGTGAGAAGGTCTCGCGCGCACACGTCCACGACAGCGCGTTGCTGATCCCGGGAGAGAGCGGTTTCAGGCAGCGAGACCGCAAAAATCTGATTGGGCCGCAGCACAGCGTCATATCCATCGGGGCTTCCGGGCGAGTCGATCACATCGAAGCAATATTTCTTGTGCGAATTCCAAAATCGCGCGAAGCCCGTTCGAGCGCGCCCTGCGAGCGCTTCGTACCTGGCGCCATACTGCCCCATGGCTCGCGCGAATCTCCCCATCGTCGCCGCGGCATTGAGCCAGAGAGCGTTCACTTCGACAGGCTTTCCGATGCGCGGAGTCACCACGCGGTCCCCCACCTTCGCGTCCATCCAGGTCAGTTGCACGCCGGGCTCGCCGGCGTAGAGTAATCCGTCCGCCGGATCGACATGAATTTGGTAACGCGTGCCGCGCACGTGCGCGTCGATGATGCCATCCAGCACAGGAAACAATTCGTGCAACAGTGCGTCGTCGCCGGTAGCCTCGAAATACTGCCGCACCGCCTCGAAGTACCACAGCGTCGCATCAACTGTGTTGTAAATGGGCTCTTCCCCCGCCCGCGGAAAATGATTCGGCAGCATCCCTTCGCTCACAAAGCGGGAGAACGTTCGCAAGATGTTGCGTGCCAGTTCCGGCCGGCCCGTCGCGAGGCACAGTCCCGGCAGCGCAATCATGGTGTCGCGCCCCCAGTCGCTGAACCAGGGATATCCGGCCAAGATCGTTTTCGAATCCACCACGCCATCGAGTGGGCGCGCCACTATGAACTGGTCCGCTGCAAGAGCAAGTTGCTGGACCGCCTCGGAAGACGTCAGCTCAGATCCCGGATTTGCCGCGGAGAAGCTCGAAAGGAGCGTACCCTCTTCAATTTGGCGCTTCGCATAGGCAATTTCGCCATCGAGGAATGGCTTCGCCGACGTGCTGGCAACAACGGTAAGCGATCGTCCAGGCGCGACAGTTGCTTGAAACTCACCCGCGAAAAAATTATCGGTGCGATCTGGAAGCCCACGCGCCCGCTCGGCAGCGAGGTCAAAATTGCGGTACCGATCTTTGGCGGGGCTTGCCTTCGCCGTGTCGCTCAATACGTAAAATGGCGTCGCGCCAGCGAAGGCTAATACTTGCAATCCTCGCTCGACTGGCGTGACCTCCATAGGCGCAGTCTTGTCAAGAGTCACGCAGTGCTCATCGGCGTACTCCGCCAGAACTTTGATCGACAATTCGACGGGAGCACTTGCGCGGATCAGCCGGTACAGCACGTACGTGGTGTTCGCTCCGGACTGCATGAAGATCCGCTTTTCGAGCAGCGCGTCGGCCAGCGCGAATGTCCAAACGGGAGTGGTTCCCTGCAAATGGAAGCGCTCGATGTTGCGGTAGCCTTCCGGAGATATTGTCCCGTCCGCCCAGCGATTCGTAAAAAGCGCAAACTCCTCGGTCCCGTAGCGGGCCGTTTCGTCGAGCTTTGCCACAAGGAGGGTGCGTCCGAGCGGCGGTTGAAGCGCCGCGACCAGCAAACCGTGATAGCAACGCGTCCGCTGGCCGGCAATCGTGCCGAATGCGTAGCCGCCGATACCGTTGGTTACCAGCCACTCGCGCGATTCGGCTGCGCCGAGGTCGCAACAAATGTCGCGGCCGAAATCGACCTCGGTGGGAAGTGTTTGCGCGGGCAGCTTGGCCGGGGAATCCACCTAGGGATGATGGAGCCATCGTGCCGTTTTGGGCCAGAAAAAAATTGGCCATTCGCAGAGGAAATCCGATCACTTTATATGAATCAGGTTTCTGCTCACGGAGGGAACAGCCAAACCGGCCAGGTATTCACGCAATGCACTGAAATCAATGGGTTTGGTGAAGCAGGTGTCACACCCTGCTTCCTCGATGCTTTTCAATTCTTTGAAGGAACCTAAGCCCGTAATCGCGGCAATATTCAGATGCGCCAGATGCCTTTGTTTGCGTGCCCAATGCACGAGCGTAAGACCATTCATCTTCCCTAAATGAATATCCAGGAGAACCACATCCGGTAGAGGTAGTGTTGCAATTCCGACGAAACCCTCTTCCAGAGTTTCCGCCAAAATTGTGTGATGGCCCTCGGATTCAAGCCAATGCTTCAGGAGTTCGCGATAACCGGGATCGTCATCCACCACAAGAATCCGATGCTTCATCCGGTCTTCCTTTTTGCAACCAGGGTCTTGCGCGCCGAATCGCGCGAACAGAGCGATACACCTCAGCGGTCATACTATCGTCCTGACATCGCTACAACTTGAATCGAACCGTGCAGAAAGGAGATTTGGATTCGGGTTCAAAGTGGTACATCGGCGTACTGTCCGAGCAACACAATACGACGACGTTATCGAGGTGAAGTAGGCTGAAGAGGCTGCGAAGTGTTTTCAGGAAATTCGAGACCCAGTCAGAGGTTACTTCTGGTGGGGACGCTCCGCGGGAACCGGTTCCGCATTCTCCGCGGCTGATTCCAGCTTGGCAGCCCACTGGCAAAGGTGCTCGAGTGAGGAATCGTGCGTGCGGTCCAGATGGAGCGGTGTAATGGAAGCGGCGCCTTCGAAGATGGCCGCGTAATCACTGGCCGGATCAATGCCCTCGACGTGTTCCTGTTCGAGGAGCCAGAAGAAGCCGCGCCCGCGCGGATCGGTGCCTTCCTGCAGCACGTTGCGCGTGACTTTCTTGGACTGGCGTGTGCAGCGCACGCTGCCGTTCCAGACCAGCGGCACGTTCACATTGAGAAGCACTCCCTGCGGCATGCCCTCGGCCAGCGCCAGTTGCGCGAGGTCCCGAGCAAATTTCGCGGCGTGCTCGAAGCGGAATCCTCTGCCCTTGTGTGCCACGGAAATGGCGATCGCCGGAATGTGATTGATGGCCGCTTCCATCGCCGCGCCCACCGTCCCGGAATAAAAAATATTTTCGCCCAGATTCCCGCCACGATTGACTCCGGAAATTACCAGGTCCGGCCGGTTGGGCAACAATTTGTGCAGCGCCAGGATCACCGAATCCGCCGGCGTGCCCTCGACCGCCCATTCCCGCTCGGCAACCTGCTCCCAGAAAATCGGCTGCCGCAGAGTCAGCGACTGCGCTGACGCGCTGCGTTCATGGCTCGGCGCGACCACACTGATCGTCCCAAGTCCCTCGACTGCCTGGACGAGCGCGCGCAAGCCCTCCGCCTGGATGCCGTCGTCGTTCGTAATCAGAATGTGCGCCATTGACTTAGTTGGATGCAGAAATTGCCTATATCTTTTTCTTGCAGACCCGGGAATGTCCTCGGAGGTCGCTCTCTTGATGCGTGGAATCGGGGCCAGTCACCCAATGCACGTCAATCCGGCCGGGGAGTTTCGTCTCACTCTACATAAACACTTTAGCAGCAACCCTCGCCACATGCCACGCGACCCGAAAGCACGTGTTGCCATTTGCTCAACGCCATCTACGGAGTGCGCCTCGGATCCAAGGCCCGCAACTTTTCATCAAGAATATTTGCAGCTGACACGGGTAGCAGGCCAGTCCGGATCATTTCACGTGCTTCCGCAATTTCAATCGTCACATATCGACAAGCCGATGGACTCTCCGAATCGTTGCAAACAGCCAATGGCCGAAAGCACAGTATGTATTCTGTGTTTTCTTCTTTTAGAAACAGTTCGGCGAGGAAACATTTGTGATGTCTATTTGCTTAGCCGTCAAGAAGCTTGAAAAGGCTCGAGTAATCAGATTTCATTCCATTGGTTAGCAGATAGGACTGCGAAGGAGAATGGTCGGGACGACTGGATTTGAACCAGCGACCTCACGCACCCCAAGCGTGCGCGCTACCAGGCTGCGCTACGTCCCGACCGACGGGGTTGCTTCGCATGTGCTGTAGCCCGCCTATGAAGAGGCGGAGAGTTTCTCAAGTTTGGACAGGAGCCCCGCATCTAAAGACGCGGGCTACAGCACTGCCAGCGTATCACTCGGATTCGAGGACCGTCAATAAGGAGCGAAGCGAGTCCCGCAGGTCGAGCAGAGTCTTGCGGTTGAGCGTGGCCAACTGGGGCGACATCGCTTGCGGCGCGGATTCCCGGCCGTTCCCATCGTCCTCTGCGGCAGCCGCGCCGCCATTTGATCCATTGGTCCCCTGCGCCTGATCGCGCAGGTGGCGCCGCGCGCCCACGATGGTAAACCCTTCGTCGTACAAGAGGCGCTTGATCGTGAACACCGTGTCGATGTCTTCGCGGCGGTATAGCCTGTGCCCTTTGGGGCTCTTGACCGGCTGGAGCATCGGAAATTCGGTCTCCCAATACCGCAGCACAAACGGCTTTGTGGACGTCAGACGGCTGACCTCACCGATCCGGAACAAACTCTTGTCCGGAATGGCCGACCCGGAATGTCCGTTGCCTTGCATTCCTTCCATTGCCTTTGGTCCTCACCCGACCTAGTCACCAATCGTAGTCCGATTCTGGCAGGTGTCAACGCCCTAGGTCGCCGTCCTCGTCCGGCTCGACGGGCGCGTACCCCGCTCGCGCCTTTCCTTCAGGCGCTGCAGGAATCGGATGGGCGTGCCGAGAAAATCGAAACTCTTGCGCAACAAGTTTTCGAGAAACCGCTCGTAGCTGAAATGCAGGCGTTTGGATTGATTGGTGAACAAAATAAATGTCGGCGGCGAAGTGGAGGCCTGCGTGACGTAGTAAATCTTCACGCGGCGCGCGGCGGGCGAAGTGCCGCGGTCGAGATCGACTTCCGCGACCCAGCGGTTGAGCTCACCCGTCGAAATGCGCCTGCGGCGCGCGTCGGCGACGCGGTCGATCAGATCGAATAATTTTTCGGTGCGTTCGCCGGTCTTCGCGGAAACAAACACGATCGGCGCGTAATCGAGAAACTTGAATCGCGTGCGCACGATCTCTTCATAGTCCTTTACGAGCTGCGCGGGATCGACTCTTCCCGTCACCGCTTTCTTGCGCACCACCGAAGTGTGCTTGCGGCTGCGGTCGCGGAATTTACTGGAAGCCTGCCGAACGCGAGACTCCGCAACGTGCGGTTTCGGGCCTTGATGTTCCAGTTCGCGTTTGGCTTTTTCCGCGGCGGCTTCCAGCGCCAGGTCCCACTTGTTCATCACGATGATCACCGAGCGGCCGGATTCCTCTGCATAGCCCGCGATGTTGGCGTCATTCGCCGTCACGCCCAGGCTCGCGTCGACGATCAGCAGCGCAACGTCGGCTTGTTCGAGGTGCCGCCGCGCCATCATCACGCTCATTTTTTCAGCGACCAGATTCGTCTTGCCCTTGCGGCGAATCCCTGCGGTGTCCACGAAGCGGTACGTGCGCCCGCCATGCTGCACTACTGTGTCGACAGCATCGCGCGTCGTCCCGGGTATATCCGAGACGATGGCCCGCTCCACTCCCGAAAGGCGATTGAGCATCGTTGACTTTCCGACGTTCGGGCGCCCGATGATCGCCACATTGATTTGCTGGGCTTGTTTCTCGGAGGCAGGCTCTACTTCCTGCGCGGGCCCGGCGGCTCCGAGACGCGCCGTGATCTCTTCAAGTAGCGCGTCAAAACCATAGCCGTGTTCCGCGGAGACGGGAAACACATCGTTCGAAAGCTCGTAAAACGGCGCGGCGAGCGATTCCTGCATTTGCGTGTCGACTTTGTTGGCGAGGATCGCCAGAGGCTTGCCTGTGCGCCTCAGGAGCCGCGCCAGCTCGCTATCGAGCGGCGTCAGCGCCGCGCGTACGTCCACGACCAACAGGAGCTGCGAAGCCCCTTCAATGGCCACCTGCGCCTGGCGAAGAATTTCGCGCGGAATGGCGGCTTTGTCGTCCGGCACGATCCCGCCCGTGTCAACTACTTCGAACGTGCGTCCCTGCCAGCTCGCTGTCCCGTAGATGCGGTCGCGCGTGATCCCCGGCTCGTCGGTGACAATCGAGCGCCGCGTGCCGGTCAGCCGGTTGAAAATTGTAGATTTGCCGACATTGGGCCGGCCGACAATCACTACCGAAGGAAGTTTTTCAGTCATTTTTTCTGTCGCTGGGGACACAACGAACCCAAAACGGGAGGCTCGGAATCTTCTAGTCTATCCTACTGGGTAGGGAAAAAGAAGCGTTGCAACTGTGCGCCCTGCAATCTGCCGATTGGTTGGCGATTGGGTTTTGTAGGACAGCCACTCTTGGCTGTCCCCCGTTCTCCCTCGCGAAATCGAAACCGCAAAACCGGACAGCCAAGAGTGGCTGTCCTACACGCACTAATCCCGGCACAGAACTTTTCGCCCGGTGTCTAAATGCTCAGTGAACATTCTTGCGGCGAGTGGAGGCGACGATGGACTGGAACCTGATGGGCATGCTTCACGCGATGAGCGTGACGGCAAAGGGAGTGGTGGTCATGCTCCTGCTGATGTCAGCGATTTCGATTGGCCTCGCGGTCGAGCGAGGACTGCGTTACGCCGTGGCGCGCAACCATACGCGTGCGTTTGCGCAGCAAGTGACTCCTGTGCTCGAGGAAGGAATGCTCGACGAAGCGATTTCCATAGCCGTGCGGAACAAGAAAAGCCCAATCGCCAGCATGGTAGCCACGGGCCTTGAGGAGTTTCGGTCGGGTCCTCCACATGCGTCCAGCACGGAATTAATTGATACCGCCAAACGCGGCTTGGAGCGTTCCGTGGCGACGATTCATGCGGAGTTGAAGCGCGGCCTGTCCGGTCTGGCGACGATTGGCTCGACGGCTCCGTTCGTTGGCCTGTTCGGCACCGTGGTGGGGATCATGAACGCGTTCAGAGCGTCCGGGCCCGCGAAAGCAACGGGAATTCAGAGCGTCGCCTCGGGAATTTCTGAAGCCTTGGTGACCACCGCGCTGGGGCTGCTCGTCGCGGTTCCCGCTGTGTGGTGTTACAACTATTTCACAACCAAGGTGGAAAATTTCGACGTGGAAATGGAAAACTCTTCGATGGAACTGGTGAGCTACCTGGTGCGGCGCGCACCTCGGGAAAGCCCTTTACATTGAACCTCACACGCGGTGTCATTCCGAGTGAAGCGAGGAATCTGCTTTTTTTGTGGCAGAGAACAAAACAGATTCCTCGCTTCGCTCGGAATGACAAAAAAAGAATCAGGCTACATCGCAAGTAACTACGGCAGATTCTCGATCTTGCGCGCGTCGCCGGTCAGCTGCAGGATGTGCATCCCGGTGTTGGCGCGATCCACGATGTAGATGTAGCCGCGGTCGTCGACTTCCACGTTGTTGGTTTGGATGGCGATCTTGCACTTCGCCGCGTCGCCGGTGCCGACGCAGCGCTTGTCGGTTTTGTCGGTGATGGCGGGAATGTAATAGGCGATTTCCTTGGGGTTGTAGGGATCGCGCACGTCGACGGCGCGCAGGCCGGCGTTGAAGTAAGCAATGAAAACGATGCGATTGTAGAAGACAGGCGCCATGCTTTCGTTGGTCGAGTGCGTGCCGAAGCGTCCGCCGCGGCTGCAGAAGTTGCCGCTCGGCTCAGGCACATAGAACGTGGATATGCCGAAAATCTTCGATTCATCGGTGATGTCGAAAATGTGCATCATTTGCTCGATGGCCTGGCATTCGTTGTCCGTGGTTTCGCCCACGATCACGAGGAAATTCCGCTTGCTGATGGCCGGGCCATATTTCGCGAGGTTGGGCACGTCCACTCCAATCATGGGAAAGGTGGTGTGCGCTCCCACGTCTGGCGGAAGATCGAGCCGTGCGATCATGGGAGACTCAAGATTCGCCGTGGTCGGCTCCTTGGCACCGTGAATGAGTTTGTCGCGGTCCAGAATTTCAATCACGCCGCTCCTGGTCGTGCCGTAACCTGCGTAAATGCGATTGCCTTTCGGCCCCGTGGAGATTACGCCGTGCATGTCCGAAGGCTGCGGACCGGTCGAGCCGGGCTCCTGTCCGGGCAGCCCGTAGTCGCGAATGAATTGCGGCTCCGCCGGATCGCCGAGATCATAAACCTGCCCCATGCGCTTCGCGCGCCAGCCGGGCGCGCCGGAAACGAGAAACGCCATGCCGGTGTCGCATTCCCACCAGCTCTTGTGCGTGTCGCGCAGGCCGCTCTCGATGACGTTCAAACGGCTGGGCTTCGCGGGATCGCTGACGTCCCACATTTCATGGGAAGAAGTGCCGCGCGAGCGCAGCAAGAACACCTTGTTCTTGTCGGCGCGCGGCAACTGGCTTCCGTCGCACACACGCGTCATCTGCGCGCCGCCCGTTTCCCCCGGGCCCGGAATGCGCGGATCGCCGGGAATGTGCGCGAGGTATTTCGGATTCTTCGGATCGGTCACATCCACGATGGACGTGCCGTTGTCCTCCATTTGTCCCGTCAGCGAATTCATCGCAGAGCCGCCGTGGTGGCCGATGTAGGCGATCCAGCGATTGCCCTGCTTGTGAATCGTCGGCTGGTAAGCACTCCGCCCCTGCAAATCGTTGTAGCCGACAAGCTCCATGTTCTTGCTCTCGGGCTTGCTTTGCGCCAGCGCAGTCGTGGCCGCGTATCCCGCAAAAAGTAGAGCAAGTGCAATAACGCCAGCATTCCCATTCCGCACGCGAACTTTACCCAACATGTGTCCTCCCATTTCGAGTCCGCAGTCAGCCGAAGCTGATTGCCTATGCGCGAAGACCCGCGCAAACTCAGTTCTAATTTTGCCGTATCTTTGATTCCCGCCAGGGATTCCCGGGCTGAGAGTGTACACCTGAACCCCTTTCCCACGCACAACTTCGAGTCTGGTACAGTGCTCCCAGCCGCTCCCGGGCGCGGGCTCTACTTTTACACTGAACGCTTCGCGTGAAGCGTGGAGCCCGCCGTAATAAAGTCCGACGCACGACCGGGCCGGAGCGTTTCAGTCATGAAATATTTCACCCCTATGGCGCGTAATAACTGATGGATGCGAGGAGACATCCCGAGGGGATGAGCCCCGCGGAACAGGCCGCTGTCCAAGAGCGAATCGCCCGGGCCAAGGCCGGCAACGCGGAAGCCTGGGGCGAACTGTATCGCGAGCACGCGCCGGCGATTTTCCGTTTTTGCCGCCGGGCGATGCCCACGCGCGAAGACGCTGAAGACGCAACCATGGATATCTTCATCAAAGTCCGGCAGAAACTTTCGCAATACGATGCCAGCCGTCCGTTTCGCGCCTGGCTGTATACCGTGGCCGCGAATCATTGCTGGGACCTGCTGCGCCGGAGGAAACTGCGGCAGGACCTGGAGACGGGCGAAGTCGAGAACTTGCCGCTCGAGCATCCCGATCCCGGCCAGTTGGAGCAGCTTGTGGAACGCCGCACCGGCCAGGAAGTTCGCCGCGCGCTCGACCAACTGCCAGCGCGCTCGCGCATGGCGCTTGTGTTGCGCTATTACTCGGATCTCAGCTACGACGACATCGCTGCAGCGCTCGGAGTACGCCGCACGTTCGTAGGCGTGGTGCTGTTGCGCGCGCGGCATCAGTTGCGCGACATCCTCGAAGGGCGGGGCGGGGCGAGCCTGGCCGCGGGAGGCGCCGCATGATTCATTTTGACGAAATGGCCTGCCTGCTCTACCTCGACGGACAATTTGACACGGCGCGTTCGCGGGAAATGGCCGCGCACGTCGCAGAGTGCGCCTCCTGCAGCAATCTGCTTCACGCGCTCGAACGCGAATCGGCTCTTCTTTCAGCCGCTCTGGCCGAAGACACCGAACCGATGCCCGCGCGCCTCATCAGCGCGCAGGGCCGAAGTTTGCCGTCCTGGGCCTGGACCCTGGCCTTCGGCGCGTTCGCGGCGGGAGTGTATTTGTTCTGGACTATTGGAATCGGGCCCTGGTTCGATCAATTGAGCAATGCCGGCTTCGGTGGGACGGATGTATTCAGCATGATCGTGTTCAGCGGAGCTTTTTGGGAAGGATGGAGCGACATGATTGACGCGATGCAAATCGGGGCACTGATTTTGTTGGCGATCCTGGCGATCGGGTGGATTCGCCGCCGGCTGCGGCGTAGCGTGGCGGTTGCGGTGGTCATGTCGGCGCTGCTCGTCGCGCTCGCACTGCCCCAGGGCGCGGGGGCCGCGGAAGTGCGGCGCGGGCGAGCTACTTTGGTTCCGGCGGGCGAAATCGTGCACAACGACCTGATCGTCGCGGGCCCGTCAGTGAGAATTGACGGCACGGTGGAAGGCGACGTGATCGCCTTCACGCGGAATCTGGCCGTGACGGGACATGTCACGGGCGACGTGATTGCGTTTGCGGGAGAAACGGTAATCGACGGAATCGTGGACGGAAATGTGCGCGTATTTTCGCGCACCGTGATGCTGCAAGGGAGCGTCGCCAAAAACGTGACGGCATTCGCGAACTCGGTTGATCTGATTTCCAAGGCGACCGTCGGAGGCGGAATGATCGTATTCGCGGCCGAGGCGGACCTCGATGGAAAAATGCAGCGCGACCTCTTGGGAATGGTGGGCAGAACCGATCTCGACGGATTGATTGGCGGGCAGGCGTGGATACGCGGTGGAAGCCTCACAGTCGCTTCCTCGGCAGAGATTCGAGGGCCGGCCACGTTCGAGGGGCCGCAACAGCCCGTCGTGGAATCGGGAGCGAAGCTTGCAAGTCCGATTCGCACCGAAATCACACAAGAAATTCGGCGCAACCGGAGAACCGAGGCGCGCGTTGTGGTTCGCGCAATTTTCAGCTACGCAGCGGCTGTAGTGGTTGGGATTTTGCTGCTGATCATTTTCCCGGGCTTTTTCCGCGCGACAATGCGCGAAACGGCGAGCATCGGCCTGCCCATCGGCATTGGGGCGCTGGCGCTGATTACCGGGGCGTTTCTTGTGGTTCTTGGGATTCTCTTGCTATTTGTGGGCGTGGGCGCTGGAGTGGCAAGTGTGATGGCCTACGCGCCGATCCTGTACGTTGCGCAAGTATTTGTGGGAGCTTGGCTCGGCAACAAGATTATGGGCGAGCCTTTATCTGTCGCCAGCTCAGTGATCGGCCGGATGGCGGTGGGCCTGCTGATCCTCCACGTTGTGCGGCTGATTCCTGTTCTCGGTGGGTTAGTGGAGTTGGTGGTCCTGCTGTGGGGGACCGGGGCAGTGCTGCTGGGCTTCTATCGGATGTCGCGCGTGGAGAGCGTGACGCCGAGCACGCCACTTCCCGCATAAATATCCTAGATAAATTGCCGGCCGGGACGCGCGATATGCGCGCCCCGGCCCTTTTTCTTTTTTCGGGGGATGCGATGCGCCGCGATCTTTATGGCTTCAAAACGACTTTGGTGGCGAGCAAGGTTCGTCCACCACTAACGTTGAAAAGCGGGCCGCGCACCGAAACTACGTTACTCAGTCCGATATTTGAAATATTGATGCTGTGGCCAATCTCGAAAAAAATCGTGGGCACGGACGTCTGCGCCTGAATCTGAGTGATTCCGCCATGTCCAAAAAATATGGAAGGAAGGCTCGAAAGATTAATGATCCCCGACCCGATCGTTTGCACGGTTGCCGTAATTCGGGATGATCGTAGACGCACGCGATCCGCCATGATAGTGGCGCCCGAGGAAGCGCTGTTTCGGCGGATGGAAACCTGCTGGCCGACTACCAAGTCGGCTGGCGCTGAAAACACGAAGCCCGTGGTACTCACCAGCGAACTATCCGCATGAGCGAAATCCACGTCAAAGGTTGTTGGCGGCGAAACAGAATATTGCACGGTTGCCGGTTCGCCGATGCTTAGTCCCGTGCCCGCGGTGGAGATTCCGAGAGTCACGATGTTGAACTGTTGCGAACCCACATTGGTGCTGGTGATCGTACCCTCGACTTCGGCGTCGCTGCTGTCGGCGTCCTCGAAAACAATGTTCCGGGCCAGTATCGATCCGTCCGCCTGGATACCGATATCCACACTGAGGATTTGATTATTTTGCAGGCACGCGAAGGTCGCGGATGGACACGCACTGGAAACGGGAAACTGAAAGAATGAAGAAGTATTGTCCACCTTCAAAGAGTAGGAAGCCGTCGCGTTCGTCAGTGTGAATGTATTGCTGGACGCGCTGATGTTCCCGACCTGACCCACGACATCCTCCACGTTAGAGGGAGGCGCTCCAGTCCCTAGAAGCGTGAATGGAGTTACGGTCGTGCCGGCGCTGAAGTCCGCGCCCATCGCTGCGGAAAGCAAGTTGTCCAGGTTGATGTCGATCAGCAGCCCCGTGGCGCTGGACGCGGCGATCGTGAAGGACGACAGGGGAATGGTCGTGGACAAATTCGCTGTGGTGGTCGGCGGCATGGTGCAGATCGCTCCCACCGCGCAGGTTCCGATCGCGCTCGCCGTGTCGTTTTCAATCGTGAGCGATGGATTCGCGAACGTGAGAGTCACGGAAGTGTAGTCCCCTGCGGGAATTTTGCTGGCTGTGGCCAGGTACGCAACGTCGGTCTGAAGCCGGGTCAATTCCACCGTCGTCGATCCGGAAAATAAGGAAACATTTCCGGGCGCGAGCGTGGCTCCCGTGAGCGTCACTTCGGCTGAAAGTATGGTCACGTTTGAGGGAGGAGTATCCGTCATGGCCAGAACGACGGAGGAGTTCCCGTTGTTTTGGTTCTGTGAACCAAGCGTCGTGTTGCCCCGGCAGCCCGAGAGCGCCGCACAGACAACCAGTGCATAAATTGGCCAGATCAATCGAATTCGAAGCATGTTGCCCCAGTAACGCCAGTCCACCGGATAAGCAGGCGCATTCACGCCTCCGCGCACTGCCGGAAACGATGCCTTGGTGGCGCACTTAAAGCTAACATAGAGTGCGGCTTAAGGCGGGTAAATCGGTTGGCGCCGTAAACAAAGAGTCCCTGTCCTATGGGGCAGTCAAACTGAGGTCTTGCCGAGCATTTCCCATTTGAAGACAGAAGCGGCGCCCGAGCCTTGCCCGGACGCCGCGTCCACTCTGAATTTCGCTCGATCGCGAATTACTGGGACTGCCCGCTGGTGAGCAGAAGGAGTTGGGTACCGCTGTCCAGGTGAACGTTCTTCGTTTCAGAAACGATCACGGATCCCCGCGTCGCGTTTGAGGAGGCAGAGTCGATCGATAACCCTTCCAGGCCGAAAACTCCGTTGCTATTGGACGCAAGCCGACCCTTCGAATTCAGTCCGCCCACTGCGCCTGAAGAGTGCGCAACTGAATTGATTGTCCCTCCAGTGTTCAAGGCAACTGAACTGGACGTATTCATGATGGTCCCCGCAGTGGCGCCCGCGGTTGAGGTTACACCGTTAAAAAGCCCGCCTCCGCCACGCGTGGAACTTTGCACTGTGCCCATCCCTCCACTCGAGGCCATCATATCGTCAGCTCCTGAGGCCGCCGCCGCGGATTGTGCCGAGGCCAGAGCCTGAATCGAGGCGTTGAAGGGCACCTCCTGACCGTCTTTCAGGACGGCGTGGTCGAACACAATTCCCAGTTGGGATTGCGTTTTCCCATTTGTTCGTGCCTGCGCCTGCATCACGTGTCCGACGAGATGCGTTCCCTTCTGGAGTATGATTTTGCCGTCTTCCTTGATGTCCTCTTCGGTGCGGACTTCCACGTCGTCACCAGGACCGCTTCGTTTAGCGTCAAGAGAAGTGGCCAGGGTCGAATCAATCTTGGTGCCTGCAGGAATACTCGCGGAAGCGTTTCCCGCGTTGACGGTGGCCGGCGCCGAAGATTGCGCCTCGGATGACGTTACTGCCGAGCCGCTGGCATATGCCTGCGCGGCGGAAGTGTTTGTCTGCACCGTTGTCTGCGACTGTGCCGGGGCGCTTCCTTCGCCCGAGGCCGCTGTTTGCGCGGTTGCAGTCCACGCGCCCAGCGTTCCGATGGCAAGGAAAAGGAATATCCGTTTCATATAAGAATTCCTCCTGTTGGCCGCATTGCGCTCAATTTCCCGCTCGAGGCCCCAGTTTGTTCAATTTGAATAGGCATGGCCTTAGGTTGCAATTCCCTAACCAAGGAACAACTCCCAATTTTTCAAATTGTTAGAGGCTTAGCCAAGTTTTGGCGCGAAGTTGCGACTGAGTCATTTTTAGATAGTTGAGTAATTACTACGGAGGTAAGAATTTTCCACTTGCGGGCCCGAATTTGTGTGGAATTAGCGAAGAAAAAGAGAAGTTAGACTAGCCCTAAGGCGCGTCCCACTTGCGCGATGATTTCGCAAGCGCGCTCCAGGTCCGCGCGTTTGTGCGTCGCCGTAACCATGGCGCGCAGCCGCGCCTTGCCTTCCGGAACCGTGGGAAATCCGACTGCGGGGATGTAGACGCCGGCATCGTACAGACGGCGTGAGAATTCAAACGCTTTCGCGCCTTCTCCCACGTGAATCGGAGTGATGGGAGTTTGCGTCGCGCCGGTGGAAAAACCGATTTTTTTCAGGCGGCGCTGAAAAAATTTTGTGTTCGACCAAAGTTTTTTGAGCAGTTTCTCGCCGTCCGCGGAATCGAGCAGCGCGAACGCCGCCTGGCACGTGGCGATCACCGAGGGCGGGTGCCCCGTGGAATAAAGAAAAGGCCGCGCGCGGTGGCATAGAAAATCGATCAATTCGCCCGACCCGCAAACGTATCCGCCCATCGCTCCGATGGCCTTGCTGAGCGTGCCGACCTGGATGTGCACGCGGCCGTGGCAGCCGAGATGGTCCACCGTGCCGCGCCCGCCGCGCCCCAGCACGCCGGAAGCATGCGCGTCATCGACCATCATGATGCAGTTGTATTTTTCGGCGAGAGCGCACAATTCGGGGAGCGGGGCGATGTCGCCGTCCATCGAGAAGACGCCGTCCGTGATGAGCAGCTTGTGGCCCGGCCAGTTCTCGGTTTCCTTGCAGAGGCGCTCGCAATCAGCTACGTCCTTGTGCTTGAACACTTTGATCGTGGCGCGCGAAAGGCGGCAGCCATCGATGATGGAAGCGTGGTTCAGCTCGTCGGAAAGAATGAGATCGTCCTTGCCGAGAACCGCAGCGACGGTTCCCGCGTTCGCCGTGAAGCCGGACTGAAACACGACACACGCTTCCGTTTTTTTGAATTTGGCGATCTGCTCCTCGAGCGCCACGTGCAGATCCATGGTGCCGGCGATCGTGCGCACCGCTCCTGCACCGACGCCGTGCGTGCGGATCGCTTCGATGGCCGCGCGGCGCAGGGCCTTGTGCGTGGTCAGCCCGAGATAATTATTGGAGCTGAGATTGATGACCTCTTTCCCATCGAAATGAGCGACGGGTTTTTGTTCGCCTTCGAGGACGCGCAAGCGGAAATGCAGGCCCTTGGCATCAAGTTCAGCGAGTTGCTCGTGCAAGTAGGAAAGTGGATTGGGATTCATTGCGGTTCAGTCCTTACATACTTGCGGACAATATTATTGTACGCGCTCGAAGGCGTAGCCCGAAGCTTCGAGCGCGGCGGTCAGGTCTGCGACGTGCTCCGGCCCGCGCGTTTCCATGGTGATGTCGATGACGGCGTCTCCCAGCACGACGCCGTAATAGGCGCGGTCATACATTGTTTCCACAATGTTGGCCTTCTGGTCGGCGATCACGCCGGCCAGCTTTTGCAGCGCGCCCGGATGATCGGGCAAATGGATACGCAGGCGGACGAGGCGGCCATCCTTGACGAGGCCTCGCTTGATGATCAGCGAGAGGAGCGAGACGTCGATGTTTCCGGCGCTGACCAGAACACCGATCTTCTTTCCGTGATTTGGAGTTTTCTTGTTCAGGAGCGCCGCGGTCGCGGCCGCTCCGGCGCCCTCCGCAAGCATCTTTTCTTTTTCGAGCAATTGCAAAATCGCGCTGGCAATTTCTTCCTCGTCCACGGTCACGACTTCGTCGACGTATTTTTGGACCAGCGGAAATGTCAGCGTCCCAGCGCAGCGCACGGCGATGCCGTCCGCGATGGTTTTGTTCGCGGGTAGGGTGACCAGCTTATGTTTTTCGAGGGCGGCCTTCATCGAAGCGAGCCTCGAAGATTGCACACCGATCACTTTGATTTTCGGATGGTTCTCTTTCACCGCGCAGGCCACGCCGGCGATCAAGCCGCCGCCGCCCACGGGAATGACGAGCGCGTCGAGATCGCCGTGCTGCTCCAGCATTTCGAGGCCCAGCGTTCCCTGGCCCGCGATCACAGCCTCGTCGTCAAACGGATGGATGAACGTAAGGCCGAATTGTTTCGAGCGGCGAACGGCTTCCTCGCAGGCCTCATCATAATTCGCGCCCGCCAGAATCACTTCCGCGCCGTAGCCGCGCGTGGCGGACACTTTCACGAGCGGCGTCGTCAGAGGCATGCAGATCTGCGCCTTAATGCCGCGCTTCGTCGCGTGATAGGCCACCGCCTGCGCGTGATTTCCCGCCGAAGCCGCGATCACACCGCGGCGCCGCTCCTCTTCGGAAAGCAAGAGGATCTTGTTCAGCGCGCCGCGTTCCTTGAACGCGCCGGTCATCTGCAGATTTTCGAGTTTCAGGAAAACCAAATTTCCCGTCTGCTGCGAAAATTTCTCGGAATGCACGAAGGGCGTGACTACAATTGAGCCCCGGATGCGTTCGCTCGCATCCTTGATTGAACCAAGCGTCACCATCGGCTAAATCCTGAATTGTTTTTTTTTGTCATCGAAAACGGCTCAGCGTAATTCCTGGCGCCCACCGGACCCCCCTGTCGCAATCCGTCCGGTAGCGAAGCGCTATAGCATTACACAAGCGGCGGGCTAAGGCCAACCGGTTCCCCTGCGTAACGCTTTCGGACAAGTTCTATTGTGCCAGCCCGTCTTGGCCGGTAATCTTTTTCGAGAGGGTAAAAATGTCAGGGACACGAATGGCCAGAATCCTGTTTTTCGTCATTGCTATGGCGGCGATCGCGCAGTGCCTCCACGATTTTCCGCTGCTGCCCGAGCGCATGGCGTCGCACTTTGGCGCTTCCGGAATGCCGAACGGCTGGATGACCAAGCAGCAATTTTTCATGACTTTTGCCGTGACGCTTTTGCCTGCTCTGCTCGTCGAATTCCGGGTAGCGCGCAGGATCAAGAACAAGCTCAACGCCAAACTCAACTTACCGAACAAGGAATACTGGCTTGCCCCTGAACGCCGCGCGGAAACCTTCGGCTATTTTGAAAGTTTCTTCGCCTGGTATGGCTGCGCTTTCCTGTTCGTAGTGGCCTTCGCCATGGGACTGGCCATGCGGGCGAATCTCTACACGCCGCCGCAGCTTCCTACCGGACCTATCGTCTCCGTGATTGCAGGGTTTGTGCTTTACAACGTCGCGGCAATCATCGTGATGTATCGCCGGTTTTCAACGCCTGCATAGACTTGGAGCAACCTCACTTCGCCAATGCGCATTCTGGCGCGACGATCTAGCTTTCGCTACAATCGCGCCCGTTCCGGTCGCTTCACTTTCCGCGTGTAGCGGGACAGGAGTTAGGGTTGAGCTTCAGCCAGCGCCTGAACGAAATCCGCTACGGGTTCGAGCCCGCCTTCTGGGTGGCGAACGTCAGCGAAATTTTCGAGCGGCTTTCGTACTATGGTGCGTTTTCCTCGCTGGCCAACTACCTGCACGAATCGCTGCAAATTCCCGTGGAGCAAACCGGATCACTTGCCGGCCTGTTCGGGGGGATGGTCTGGTTTCTGGCAATTCTGGGGGGAGCCGTGGCGGACCGGCTCGGTTTCCGCCGCGCGCTTTCTCTGGCCTATCTGATCCTGGCGTGCGCGTATTTTCTGCTCGGCTCGCTCGGCGCGGCGTGGATGGCGCCGGTGCGCAGCGCGGTGCCGCTCCTCGGCCTCGTGGCCTTCGTTCTGGTATTGCCCGCGCTCGGCATCTCGATGGTGAAACCGAGCGTTGTGGGGACCACGGCGCGTGCGTCGCGCGAAAATGTGCGGTCGATTGGATATTCGATTTACTACACCCTCGTCAATATCGGTGGAGCCGCGGGGCCGTACATCGCGTCGTGGGCGCACCGGCACCTGGGAGTTGAAAACGTTTTCCGCATTTCCGCGCTGAGCGTTTTGCTGATGTTTTTCGCCGTGCTTTTGTTTTTTAAGGAGCCGCGGCGGTCCGGCGAAATTCAAACCGTCAGCTTCTCCGAAACGGCGCGCAACTTATTCACCGTGATGACCAATCCCCGCTTCATGTCGTTCCTATTGATTTTTTCCGGTTACTGGATCGTATTCTGGCAGCAATATATCGTGCTGCCGATTTACATTCATGGGTACATCGATCCGCATGCCGACGTGGAATTGATTCTGATTACCGACGCCGCGACCGTCATCTGCCTGCAGTTTGTAGCCACGTACCTGACGCAAAAAATCCCCGCCTTCCGCGCCATCACCATCGGGACGCTGATTTCCGCGCTCGGCTGGCTCATCGTGGCGTCTCATCCCGCCGTGTGGGCGGTGGTGCTGTCCATTTTCGTGGTGGCGGTCGGCGAGATTGTGCTATCGCCGCGCTACTACGAGTACGTCTCGCGCCTGGCTCCCCCGGGCCAGCAGGGAACGTACATGGGCTTCGCGTTCGTGCCCATCGGGATCGGGTCGCTCGTGGGAGGTTGGCTGGGCGGCTGGCTAATGCATCACTATGGGGAAGTCGCGCAGCGCCCCACGCAAGTCTGGTGGGCCATTACAGGCATCGGGATCGGCACGACGCTGCTGCTGTGGCTGTATCACTCCGTGGTTAAGACCGATTTGCCCATTTAAGGCGGGCGCTACATGAGGATTTCAGCGGCCAGGGAAGTAACCTGCTCGGCGATGGCCAGGCTCGATGTCAGCCCCGGGGACTCGATGCCGATCAGTTGAATGGCGCTTGGGACATTCGCATCGCGCTCGACCACAAAATCCGCGATGCCGCTGTGCCCGGGGGGTACGAGCTTCGCCCGGATCCCCGAGTAGGCGAGCTGCATATCGGAGGCTTCGATTTCAGGCAGTATGGATTTTGCGCGACGCGCAAACTCCTCGACGGGCAAGCGGTTGCGCTCGTAGTCGTTTTTGTCCGCAACGTAATCCGCCGTGGGGCCGACGAGCACCGTGTCCCACAGGGTGCGCGTAAAGTGCACCCCAAGGCTGAGGCCGTCGGAGTGGGGAAGCGGGTAGACAAGATTGTTGATGAGGTTCGATCTGGCGCGGACCAGTTCACAGTATTCTCCCCGCACGGGATAAATGCGATGGCCGCGGTTTCCAAGCATTGCCGCGACTTCATCCGCATAGAGCCCCGCGCAATTGATCACGCAGCGCGCTTCGATCGTTTCCTCGGAAAGTCGCTCACCTTCACCGTCATCTCCGATGACAAGTGTTACAGCAACGGAATCCGCGCGCGGGTCCAGCCGCACGACGCGCGCGCGTGTCAACAGGCTGGCTCCTTGATCCGTGGCCATGCGCGCAAGTGTTTTTACGAGGTCTTCGGCAGAGATGATGCCGGTCGAAGGCACTTCCAGCGCGACGGCTGCTTCAATGTGCGGCTCGCGGGCGCTCACAGCGGCGCGGTCCACTATCCGCAAACCCACGACGCCGTTGGCGCGGCCGTTTTCGGCAAGATGTTCGAGCTCTGCTACTTGGTGCGCGTCTTGGGCCACCACAAGCTTGCCGCAATTCCGATGCGGCACGCGGTGCGCGGCACAGAATTCGTACAACATGCGGTTGCCCGCCACGCACAACCGCGCTTTCAGCGAGCCCGGCGGATAGTAAATGCCCGAATGGATAACGCCGCTATTTCGCGTGCTGGCGCCCATGCCGAGCTTGGGCGTCTGCTCGAGAAGAAACACATCGCTCCAGCGCTGCGAAACAGCGCGCGCCACAGCGCAACCCACCACGCCCCCGCCAATGATCACAATGTTTGCGCGATCCACGGCAGACAGGATACTGGAGGCGGGAGGTCGGAGGCTAGGGCAAATTCGGGAGCACAAAAACGGAATCCCATTGCGATTCGGTCTCCCCGTATTTTTGGTTTGAAACACGTGCGCAAGGGTGTAGAAATATGCCTTGCCTGAATCCCATTCAAACGCTCCAACGATCCGGAGGATTGCCATGCTTTGGAAATCTTGGTGGAAAGCTGCATTTACGTTCGCGGCGCTGATTCTGCTCGCAGGAAATTTCGTTACAGGCTACTCGCAGACGCGTCCCGAGGCGCCGCCCTTCGACGCCGCGCGCATGACCATGCAGCCTCCGCCACCGGAGGGAGTTGCCATTCGCGCGGGGCGCCTGTTTGATCCGCGCACGGGAACGAACCTCGCGAACCAGGTGATCGTGATTCAGGGCGACCGCATCACGGACGTGGGTCCCGCCGACCGCGTGAAGATTCCCGCGGGCGCGCGTGTGATCGACCTGAGCAACGCAACCGTGCTGCCGGGCCTCATCGACCGGCACGTGCACCTGATGCAGAATCAGGAACCCAATGACGCACGCGCGCTGCTTGTAGGGCAGCATTACGCGCTGGCGGATTTATTCGCGGGCTTTACGACGCTTCAGGATATGAATTCGCCCTTTACTTACGCGACGGTTGAATTGCGCGACGCGATCAACAAGGGCGTAATCGTCGGTCCAAGGTTGCAGGTCACGGGCCCCGGGCTCACCCCCCGAGGCGCCACCTACTATCCGGCGCCGTCCGAGGTGGGCGTGTTCGGCCAGATTCCCGGGATGCCGGTCTGGCAGAACTCGCAGAACATCAATTCACCGTGGCTGGCCCGCGCGGCCGTTCGCGAACACTCACACTACGGTACCGACTGGATCAAGATTTACGATACGGAAGACTACGAAGGAAGCGGGTATCCCGTGCCATCCGGCGGGGGCGCCTTCATGCCCGACGGCAAAATGATCACCGTGCCGTCGATAACGCTGGAGGAAAACCAGGCCATCGTCGATGAGGCCCACAAGAGAGGATTGAAAGTTGCCTGCCATGCGTATGGCGGCGAAGGATTGCGCAACTGCCTCGCAGCGGGCGTCGATCTGCCCATCCACGTGATCGTCGGCGTTACCGGAGCGCCGGGACTGGACGACGAGACCATTCGGCTCTTCAAAGTCCCGCTGTCGGACGGAACGCTGCGCCCCGTGAATCAGACGCTGTGGGACTTGGCCGGGCCCCTGGACGATATCGATATGAAAGTGAGCGGCGGAAAAACGTCACGCTTCCGGCTGACGGAATTGAGTTTCAAGAGGCTGGTGGCCTCGGGCGTGACGCAGATCTTCGGCAGCGGCGCGTACACCGTCGGGCACGGCGTTCAGGCCTATCAATTCGGGCTTTATGTGAAATGGGGAATGTCGCCAGCGCAGGCTCTGCGCATGGCCACGAGCGACGCCGCCGCAACGCTCAACTATGACCTCGGAAAGCAAATCGGGTACGTCGAAAAAGGAAGGTTCGCCGACCTCGTAGCCGTTTCCGGCAATCCGCTCGAGGACATCACTGAAATGGAACGCATGAAGTTCGTGATGAAGGGCGGCGTGGTATTTCGCAACGACCTTCCCTAGTTCGTAAAAAAATTGGCCGGTGCGAAGGCGCATTCGCCCTCGCACCGGCCAGTTGGTTGTTAGGAGTTGTTAGAAACCTAGCTTCAGCCCAAGCTGCATGACCCGGGCGCTGCCCGAGCCAACCAATGGATTGCCCGCCATGACGTCTGGCGTGGCGCACCCGCAGCCGAACGTCCCTGATTGCCCGCCGGGATCGTTACCCACACCATAACCCGCCACCGACCGGTAAGGGTTGGCATAGCTGGGGTGATTGAACAGGTTGAAGAACTCGACTCGGAACTGGGCGCTATACCGCTCCTTGAACGTGAAACTCTTGAACGCGCAGAAATCCACGTTCCAGAAGCCGGAATCTCGGAAGAGGTTACGTCCCATGTTGCCAAAGGTTCCGGTGGCCGGAGGAATCCTGACCGAACTGCGGGAAACGTAGCAACCGAGGGCTGCAAGATTTACGGCGCTCGCTGCCTCGGCCTGACGCTCGGCGTACATCGCTGTCGCATTGGCCAGCGAGGCGCCTTGCTCGGTGACGCCGCTGCAACGGAAATATTACTGAGGCGGGGCGAGTGGAAATTGGGGTCAGATTAGGCGTGATTTCCCGGAAGAACCCCGGGCACAGCAAGCGAATAGGTCGTCCTAGAAATCAAAAACGGGCGCCACGCAAAAGCTGTGGCGCCCGTTTCCTGGTTTCTAACCGTCACCTTCCGAAATTGCGGAAGATGACATTTGGTTTTTAAAGTCAGTGGCCGGTCAGACAAAGTCGGACCGGCCGAGCCGACTGGTGCGGGCTCCCTCGCCTGCCGGCAGGCAGGTACTTGGAGCCCGCCGTAAGTTAGAACGTGATCTTCAGCCCGAGCTGAAGCGTGCGGTTGTCGCCAGAGCCAATCAGCGGATTGCCTGCTGCGAAGTCCGGCGTCAGCCCCGCAAAGCCAAGACCGCCTCCGTTTCCTCCAGGCGTAATTACGTTCCCGCTGTTGACGAAGCTCGAGGCTCCGTAGGGGTTGGCGGGGATGACGTGGTTAAGAATGTTAAACGCCTCGGCTCGGAACTGAACGCCGTAGCGCTCTTTGAATGTGAAGTTCTTGAAGACGGAGAAGTCCAAATCCGAGAAGCCCGCATCACGGAAAATGTTGCGCCCCATGTTCCCATAGGTTCCGAGGGGGGGTGCAATGAGGACTGAGTTGTTGTTCGCCGACACGTAACACCCAAACGAGGCCAGGGTGCTCGCAAGGCCGTTCGCATTGGCGGGACCAACGCACGCTGCAGGCGTCGCTGCTTCGCCAGCTTGTGCCGGAGTAAAGCCTCCGTATATGTTTGTAACGTTGCAGGTTGCGCCGGCCGCACTGGCGACCCCGCCGGCTGCAGTGAAGCCGCTGCAATACGGGATGCTCTGCTTTGCAGCGGGAAAGTCAGCGGGATTGCCGAAGATGTCCCAGCGATCCGCCAATTCCAGCGTCCCGCTGATGTTGCTATTGCCATCCCAAACACTCCACGGCTGGGGAGTGGCATAGGTAACGATCCCGTTGAGCTGCCAGCCTTCCAGCAACTGGCCAAGGCCCTTGATGCCCGGGATGTTGTAAGTGGCCGTGAAAGTGACGCGGTGGCGGATGTCAAAGTCGCTGCTGGCATACTCTCCGGCGACATTGGTGGCATTCTCGGGCGAAGGGCCGAAGCGGTTCTCCGAGCCATTATCGAGCCCATGGCCGTAAGTGTAACCCAAGTTGAACAAAAACCCGTGGGTCATGCGCTGGGTCATCGACACCTGCAGGCTGTTGTAATTGGAATATCCCTTGTTGGTTATGTAATTGATAAACCCAAGATAAGGGAACTTTGTGTAGTACGGGCGGGCTTCCTGCGTAGCCAGTGGCCCAGGGGCTGCCGGATTGGAGCACCCGTCAGCCATCTGCGCCGGCGTCAGCGCATTGAGGCAATACGACGCTCCCAGAGGCGCCTGATTGATATCGGCAAAGTTGAGCAGGTTGCGGGCTCTGTTGCCGACAAATTCGACTTCCATAGACAGGTTGGGAGTAAAAGCGTGCGTAATCCCCAAGTTGTAATTCATGACGTACGGTACGGCGAGATTCGGGTCGACGCCCATGATGTCGCACGGGCCCGCATTATGGCCGCTCGGTAGGGCACCATTTGTCAAACCGTCGCCGCACGTGGCCTTAGCGACCGGGAATACCGTGCTCTGACCACCGGGACAAGAAGCGAGCCCAGTATCCCAGCACAATTGATTGGGAACGAAAGTGACGGCTTGAAGCTTATCCGTCCCACCACCGTTGGAAGGACAGGTATTTGTCAGGGTTCCAACCGATCCACACTGGAATAGCGCTCCCGTCGGCACGCCAGCAACCGACGTCGTGCCATCGTTCTGGAGGCCGAACTGCCCCAGGAAAGTGGCCAAGTTCCACGAGGATCGAATGATGCTCCACCCCCCTCGGACTACTGTGGTTCCCTTGCCCGTGGTATCCCAAGCGAAACCGACGCGTGGGCCAAAGGCTTTGGGGTTTGCCTTCCAAATGGTACTGACCTGGTTTCCCTGTTGAATCATTCCAATGGCCGGGTCAAAGCTGCCGAGGTTGTTGTTTGCGTCTTTCATCGGGGTAACATACTCATAGCGCAACCCCAGGTTGAGGACGAGTCTGGGGCTTACGCGCCAGTCGTCCTGGACAAACCCCGCGGTCGAGGTCCAGCGAAGGACGGCTTGGGGATTCCCGCTGAGCAGGGATCCGGTTGTAGGATTTCCGGCAAAAAAGTCTTCGAGAGAGCACGATGCCCCATTACAGTCCGTAAGGCCGGGTGTTGCGCCGCCGAGGAACCTCACCACACCCCGAGCCTGATTGTAAATCGCTCCATCTGCTTCGATATGTGAGAACTCGCCCCCTAACTTGATCGTGTGTTTGCCCTTCAAATACGAAATGCTATCCTGAACATCGTAGAATGGGTTGGGGCTAAATGTTTGAGGGCGGTTGTACGATGTGCCCAGGAAGTGGTTTCCACCTGCCCCGAAACCAGCAATATCAATACTCGGCATGCCTCCTGCATTCGGATTCGTCACGCCGGTGTTCGGGTATCCGCCCGTGCCATCCGCAACCTTGTTGATGTCCAGATTGATAAAGGAAAAACTCGTGCGGGTATAGCCAAATCGAAATTCATTCACCAGTTGGGAGTTGGGCGTGTAGACCCAGCTCCCTGTGGCAGTCCATGTGCGTATCGGCGTGCTATCGGTATACGCGGAAGCCGTGAACCCGTGATCTTCTCCAATTGCGTTGTAATTTCCTAGGAAGAAGAACCCATTAATAGAATTCTTATCGTTCGGGTGATAGTCGATTTTTCCGATCCCGTTGTCGCTCGTGTTAGTGATCGGGAAAGTGCTGAGGTAGCTGTTCGAGGCGCCATTATTGGGGACGATGGCAGTATTGGGGTTGCATGCGAAGCTAGCAGGCAAAGGTAGCGTTTGTCCAACAGCGTTTGGGCAGGCCAAGTTCAGACTGGTCGTGCTCACTGGCAAGCCTGCTCCACTCACCGCGTTGATCGCGTCAACGAAGCTGGCGCCGGGTCCGGCCCCGGTAACAGTTGTAGGAACGCTTAGAGCGTATGCGGAACCAATATAGGAACGCAGGCCTTCATATCCGCCAAAAAAGAAGAGCTTGTCTTTTTTGATGGGCCCGCCTACGACGGCGCCAAACTGCTTCAACTGCGACGGCAGCTGATCGCATGAAGCCGGGAGACCTAGCGCACAGGTTCCGCCCTGCTCCGCGATGTTGAAGTAGTTTCGTGCGTCCCAACCTTGATAGCGACCGAAAGCGTACGCATCGCCATGAAGCGAATTGGTTCCAGACTTGATCCCCACGTTGACGACTGCGCCAGCCTTCCATCCGTACTCCGCCTTCGGGTTTTCTTGGACGTTGAATTCCTGGATGGCGTCGACTGGGAGGATCGTCGCTCCGTCGGTGAAAGGACTGGGCATGTTGATCACAGGGCGCGAATCGAAGAAGTTCGCGTTAAATACTCCCTCTACCAACCAAACCGATTCATCGGGACGCACGCCGTTGGTGCTCTGCGTCCAGGGTCCGCCGCCGGGCTGCAGCATGACGCCGGGGCGCAAGCCAAGCAAGTTTTGGTAGTCACGGCCATTCAAGGGAAGATCGATGATGTCCGCGTTCTCAAGGGTGCCGCCCTGCGTGGCATTCGTGGTCTCGACCAGAGGAACGGCTTCAGTGACCGTAACCGTCTGGTTCTGTTCGCCAGGCTGAACGGTCAGGTCGATTCGGACTTCATGGCCAACCTCAATGGTGATGCCCTGACGCTCGATCCTCTTAAATCCTTTGGCCTCGGCGCGGACCGTGTAGTTGCCCGCCGTCAGGTTAGGAGCGTTGTATGCGCCCGCATCATCCGTGGTAAGGGTTCGTGTAGTGCCCCTCTCCGTGTCGATGACGGTTACCGTGGCGCCTACCACGACGCCGCCGCTTTGGTCGGTGACAGTTCCGAGAATCCTGCCGAAACTGCCTTGTGAAAACGCAGGTACACAAAGCAATAGAACAGCAAATACGCCACCCAGGAATTGCATGGCCTTATTACTCCGCGCACTCCAACATCTCTTAGATACGGCTATCACTGAATTCATTTCTGGACCTCCTGTCCAAAGACTGTCCAAAGAGTCGCTGCTGATTCTGGTCCCGTACCCCACCCTGATTTGTTTCCAGACACTCAAACAGCGGAAACACCAAAGGAAAACCTTGGCGATTCCGGTTCGCGGCCCCATGAATTCCGACACCGCATGAATACAGTATTGGCTTCGGCTGCATCGCCTCCGCCGCTTGCGCTTTCAGGATAAGAGTAGATCGACCCAGATGGAGGAGTACCGCACGACCGGCAAAGAATCGCAAACTGCGCGGCTGTTGTTTTCTTGTTATGACAACCCCTGGCAACGTTTACCATCCCCTGCTCACCATCACGTTACTGTCAAAACAGTAACGCACCCTATAGATGGAGGCCCACCACTCTTAGTAATGGCCCGGATTCTTATTCCACTTGAGCTGGGAGTCAAGCGTTATTTTTGTAAAATTACTCCCCCGCTATGCGGGAATTAATTTACACAAGCGCCCCGCCGTGGAACCGCAACCAAGCCCTCCAGCGCAACATCTCATGTTGCCGTTTTTGGGCGGTCAGCGTGGCAGGGCTAACGCGGCAAGTTCCCGCCTTGCCTGGGACCGAACCGCAAATCAGGCCATCGCGCCCCATGGAATACTTGCGCGGGATTCCATCTACTCGGTTGGGCCCAGGGGGAGGAAGTACTGCGTGCCCTTGACCGGCTCCTGCAGGCGGCGCAAGAGTTGCTGCAAGTCGGCGTTGCGCTCGACAAAATCGATTTCCGAAGTATTGATGACCAGCAGGTTCGACGATGAGTAGCGGAAGAAGAAATGGTCGTAGGCGCGGACGACCTCTTCAAGGTAGTCACGGGAGATCTGCTTTTCAGCGGGAGATTTTTTCTTGGCGATGCGTTCGCGCAGGACTTCGGGTGTGGCCTGGAGATAGATCACCAGGTCGGGTGGTTTCAGGGCCGCCGCGAACATCTCAAAGTAACGCTCGTAAAGTTTCAACTCTTCGTTGTCGAGATTGATGTAGGCGAAAATCTTGTCCTTCTCAAACAGAAAATCGGAGACCAGGGGCGCCGCGTCGCCCTGCTGCGCCTCCATGAGGCGCCTGTGGCGCTCAATCAGGAAATAGAACTGCGCGCGAAACGCGGAGCCAGGCTTTTCCTTGTAGAAGTCGGCAAGAAATGGATTGTCTTCGGGATCGAACACGCGCCGCGCATGCAGGCGGTCGGCCAGGATTCGGGCCAGGGTGGATTTGCCCACGCGTATGGGCCCTTCGATCGCAACCGAGCGCGGCGGCTCGAATGCCGGCGTCGTTTGCGGCGCGGAGGAAGATCGCGTCATCGCCGGGGATTATAGCCGAAAGTCGGACCATCCTGCTGGCGGGCTCAACACTTCCCCCGAACGGAATAATGTGAGAGCAAAGTCCGCAGATGAGAATTCTCGGGCAGGCCCTTTTGCAGTGTGAGCTCAGGCGAGTTTTGCGGGGTCGTTGCGAGACGCGGGGGCAACGCTGCGCGGAGAAAACGGAAAGGCAGCAGGAATGGCCGGAAGCTCAATGCGAAACGTCGCGCCGCCCTCTGACCTGTTGTAACAGGTGATTTGTCCGCCCTGATCCCGGATCAGCCCGTAACAAATGCTCAATCCGAGGCCGGTGCCCTTTCCGACTGGCTTGGTCGTATAAAACGGGTCAAACACGAGACGGGGATCGCGAATACCCGGGCCGGTGTCGGAGAAAAGTACGACCACATTTCCTTTTTCAAAGAGCGTCCGGACGGTGAGAGTTCCGCCGCCGGCTTCTTCCATGGCATCTACGGCGTTATTGATGATGTTGGTGAAGACCTGAAGCAATTGATTCATATCCCCGCGAACCTCGGGGATGCCCGCTCCGGTTTGCACGTCGATGCGGATGTTTTTCCCGCGCAACTCGAAGCGGCGAAACTGCGCGGAGGTGTTGACGATCGCGTTTACATCGAGCGGCGTGTGCTGCTCGCTGGGCACCTGGCGGGCGAATCGTAGCAAATTGTTGATCAGCGTCTTGGTGCGGCGCGCTTGCTCGCGAATTTTTTCCGCCAGGCGCTTTGTCTTGTCATCCACGGAGGGATCCTCCGCCAGCAGTTCGGAATATCCCAGAATGGCTGTGAGCGGGTTGTTGATTTCGTGCGCCGCGCCGCCGACGAGCTGACCAATGGAGGCCAGTTTCTCCGACTGCACAAATTGCGTTTGCAGGCGCTTGAGGTTGTCGATGGATTCGTGCGAGGCGCGCAGTATCCGGAGACGCTCGCGGTCCACTAATTCATGGCGCAAAAAGGCCAGAAAGCCCAGGGGAAGAACGGCGCCGAGAGTGACGAGTATGCGGAACTGATGCACGGCCATCGGCACATGGCTGACTTTCAGGCACCAAAAGCCAATCACGGGAAGAGAAAATAGGGCCATCCGAGCCAGGCGCGATGCCCACACCGATTCGTCCGCGGAATCATGTTCGTGCGAGGGTTCGGAGGAGGGATCTGAAGCGATGATCGGATCCTTTTCGCGATTTCGATAAGCGGATACTCCCGCCGTGCCCAGCCAGAGGAACGAAATCAACAACGGCAGATCGTACAAACTCCCTCTCGTGTAGGTGCCCCGCCCGGCGATCATTTGGATGGCCAGCAACCGAATGACGTAGATAGCTCTGGAAGCCGCAAGATGCACGTAGATCCGGCGCCAGTAGCCCGTGGTCCGTGTGAAAAAGTAAGCAGCCCCGGCGACAAACACGAGGTTCTGAAGGAGCGAAATAACACTGAAGGCTAGGAGGTAATGCCGGCTATCCACCGAAACATATTCCCAGGGAATTACGGCGAACACGTAGAGGTATAGCCACCAACAAAGGATCAAACCAAAGTCTACATAGCCATAGACCGTCTTCCGGTCCTCCAGGCGCTTGTGGGGCTGGAAGGCGAGAGCAGCAATCAGGGGAATGGTGTGCAAGTAAAAAACGATGTCTACGTTGAAATGGAATCCGTTGAAGAGATACGGCGTATGCTGGTGCTGGTAGATTTCGAGATAGGTCCAGATCGTTTGGCCTGCCAACCAGAGCGAACTCCCGAAGGCGAGCAGCATCCAAAAGGCTCTCTTGCGCCAGTCGGGTGAGACCGCGTTGATCAGCAGGGCCCCGTTGACGAGAAGGGGCATCAGGCAAAGTACGATGTCAGCCGCCGATGTCCGAGGCGCTCCGGCAGGGACCCACTCGCAAATGGCGGCATAGCCCCCCAGCACAAAGAGCCAGGCGGCTGCGACGTACCAGTTCCCTCGGGAGATGGGTTTCATATTCCGACTGATTCTTCATTCTATCGTAAGGAGGAAAGAGGGCTAATTCGATGAGGTACAGGTATGACGAAAACATAACAACAAAACGACGGCCGCTGCGTCGGGATCTCCCTAACTGACCTAAAACATTAGTTTTGCAGTAGAAATGGAGCTACGAAACTTTTTTGACAGCTGGAGAGGCGGCCCTTGGTGCGGCGCGCCGAACCTAGATTATTCTGGAACAAGAAAGGTTCAGTTCAATCGCGCTTGTCGCTTTTGGGGGCGGCCCCGGACGGAAGGATCTTCCCGATCCATTGGGCCATCACTGCCGCGATTTCCATGTTGTTTTTTTCCAACATCATCATGTGTCCATTGCCGTGAATGCCGGCGTCCGCAAGCTTGGTCCATGTGACATGGACGCCTGCTTGTTCCAGATATTTGACGGTGCAGTGGTCGTATGCGCGATGGTAAGACGCTTCTGAGGTAACCACGAGGATCGGGACTTTTTGCAAATTGGAGAGCTGGCGCGCCGGGGATTTCTGCATCCAGCAGCGGCTCACCTCCGGATCATCGGGCTGCTCTTGGCGCACCATTGCCAGATCCGACGCGTTTGCAGCGGGAGGAGAATAGGTCAGCGGACCCGCAGTGATTCCCCAGGGCCGTTGCCGATCGCCGTCGCGGAACAACTCCGGGGCTGGAACGTTTTCCACATTGAAAAACGGAGGCCCGCTGGGCTCTACGGCGATGATCGCCTTGACCAGGTCGGGCTTGGCGTCGGCTACCGGCCAGCCGGTCGCGCCGGACTGAGAGTGAGTGAGCAGGATTGCCGGGCCGATCTTTTCGAGCAGTGCGATAACGCCGTCGCTGGTCAGTTCCTGCTGAAGAGGAAAACTCACCATCGCCTGCACTTGCGACGCGAAGAATTGATCGAAGATCGGATCACCCGGCGTGCCCTTGCCCGGCCACTGCGTGTGCAGGTGCGCCTGCGGCCATTTATTGTATTTCTCAATTGCCGTGAAGCGTTGCTGCACGAAATCGACGTTGGGGGTTGTCTGCGGTCCGTAGAGATCATTCAAATACGCGCTGCGGCCGCGGCCGGCCTGATCCACTACGTAGACGGCGTAGCCTTGGCGCAAGAAAAATTGCGCCCATCCCTCGCGTCCGTCCGGCGTTCCCGTGAAATTGGTTCCGGTCTGTGCCCCGCCGTGAATGAAAACAATTGGATAGGGATGGCTCTGGTGGGCGGGGATTTGGAATTCCGCATAAATTTGCCCGCTCATCTCCTTGGCGTCTTTGACCGTCGTGTATTTTCCTCCGGCGAATACGTAGCCCTCGCGGGCGACTTCGAGTGGCGCGGCTTTGCCGCTTGGGGCTTGCGCCCCGCTGGCTGCCGCAGAGGAGGCATTCTCAGAACCGCGAGACTGTGGCGAAGCCCAACCTTGCGTTACGAATCCCAACATCACGCCCAAAAGAAAAACGGCGGCGCGTTTCGATTCTTCTAGTTGCTTTCTCATTGATTCGTCCTTAGTCGCGGCGCTTTGTAGGACAGTCACTCTTGGCTGTCCAGTATAGTGTCGGCCGGGCCCGCGCGGACAGCCAGGAGTGGCTGTCCTACAAAAACTCCGATCGCAAAATTGGATGCTCTGCCGGGTGTTTGCATTTTACCCAACGCCCGAGAGACTACACCGGCTTTGATCAGATCGCACGACTTTTGGAAATGGAAATTTACCCACGCCCGGCGTTCGCAAACCCGGCGCGGAAGGAATAAAATGGGCGGCATGGTGGAAACCAGCGCTCAGGAGAAGCTGCAGGTCGAAGAGGCGCGCGCCGATTTCGTCGCACGCTTCCCTGCATATAAGAAGACCGCCTTGCTGGATGACCTGCGCGCAACGGAATACCGCAGGCTGGACGAGCGCGGCCAGATCTATCTCGATTACACCGGCGGTTCTCTGTACGCAGAATCGCAGCTGCAAAAGCACTTTGAGCTCTTGCGCTCCGGCGTCCTGGGCAATCCGCACTCCGCGAGTCCGGCGTCGGTAAAAATGACGGAGCATGTGGAACGCACGCGCCGCCAGATTCTTGGCTACTTCAATGCCCGCGCGGAAGATTACGTCCTCATCTTCGCCCAAAACGCATCGGCGGCGCTTAAGCTGGTAGGAGAATCTTTTCCCTTCGCGCCCGGGAGCCGTTTTCTGCTCACGTTCGACAACCACAACTCCGTGAATGGGATTCGCGAATTCGCGCGCGCCAAAGGCGCCACAATTTCTTATGCTCCGCTGGTGATGCCGGAATTGCGCCTGGACGCTGCGCGGCTCGAAACATTGTTAATTGACGTTGATCCGGCCCGCGCCAATTTGTTTGCGTATCCAGCGCAATCCAACTTTTCAGGCGTGAAGCATCCGCTCGACATCGTCGCGAAAGCGCAGCACAAAGGATGGCGCGTCCTGCTGGATGCAGCCGCCTTTGTGCCCACGAGCCGCCTGGATCTCACCGCCGTGCAGCCGGACTTCGTGACACTCTCTTTTTACAAAATGTTCGGCCATCCCACAGGAGTCGGCGCATTGCTCGCTCGCCGATCCGCGCTGGCCAGCCTGAAGCGCCCGTGGTTCGCCGGTGGAACCGTAAATTTTGCGTCGGTGCAGGGGCAGGCGCATGTGCTGTCACCAAATGAAGCCGCGTTCGAGGACGGCACGCTGAACTATCTTTCCATTCCCGCGGTGGAAATTGGGCTGCTCCACCTGCAATCGATCGGCATCGACACGATCGCGGAACGCGTGCGCTGCCTGACTGGCTGGCTGCTGGAGGAACTGCTCGCGCTGCGGCACTCGAATGGCCGCGCCATGGTGCGCATCTACGGTCCGGCAACCACGCAAGCGCGCGGCGGAACCGTGACGCTGAATCTCTACGACCCGCAGGGACATTTGCTGGACTACCGCCGCGTCGAGGAAATGGCGGGCGCGGAGGGAATTTCGCTGCGCACAGGATGCTTCTGCAATCCCGGCGCAGGAGAAATCGCGGAAGGCTTGACCGAAGAAGACATGCGCGCCGGCTTCACTATGGGCGCCGAAATCAACCTGCTGAGCTTCGTCCGATTGATGCAGGAACGCGGCCACAAAAGCGCCGGCGCCATCCGCGCCTCCATCGGCCTCGCCTCAAATTTCGCCGATGTCTGGCGCTTCCTGCGCTTCATCGCCGCCTTCCGCGACCAGACGCGCCTGACCATCGGCGACGTCAGCTTCGACATCGAGTCCTGCCGCATCATCCGCGACGGAAGTTAAACCGACAAAATGCCCCAGATCAAAAAGAACGTTAAACGGAATCGCTACTGCCAACTGCCTGCACCGATGAGCGTAATGGGCCGCTCTTCAAGCATCACAAATGCTTTTGTCAATGCCATCATCCCAGTCATTGAGCCGACCGAAGAAGAAGAGCTGGAGGCCCTTCGCATCCTGCAGATTGACCCAACGGATATTCGATGCGCCTACTGTGGAGATAAATACACAGAGTGGGACCACCTTCGCCCAATCATAAGTAACCAAGAACCCACAGGCTACATCACCGAGATTGCGAACCTTGTTCCAAGCTGCGGGAAATGCAACCAATCGAAGGGCAAGTCCTACTGGCGGACTTGGATGGAGGGTAACGCCCGTTTGTCACCTAAATCTCGCGGCGTTTCCAATTTGGCAGATCGAGTGGCACGCCTTCAAAAGTACGAGGCTTGGCGCGAGCCCCGCAAGTTGGATTTTGCTAAGGTGGCGGGTCCAAAACTCTGGGAACTGCATAGGAAGAACTGGCGAAATGTTTTAGACCTACTCAAAACAAGCCAAGAAATTGCAAATGAAATCAGGTCTATCGTCGCAAAGGTGATTTAGCTGGCGGAGGGGGAGGGATTCGAACCCCCGGGACCCTTTCGGGCCCAACGGTTTTCAAGACCGCCGGATTAAACCTCTCTCCCACCCCTCCGTATTGATTATACTGACTTTTTGGACAACTTGACCAAAAACTGTTGCACATCTGTTGCACATTTGAGACCATATCCGTATGCAGAAAGGTCAAATCTTTCGGCGTCACGGAGCCTGGCACCTTCGGTACAGGACAAACGGCAAACAGGTCTCGGTCAAGCTAACTGACTACTCCGAGGAGTATCGCACCTTGACCAGTGTCCGTCCACTGGCGGAGCGCCATCTTCGACCAGTCAATCAAGGGCTTGCGTCCGATCCGCAAACCGTCCAGCAGTTCATGGACCTGGTATATCTCCCACACGCCGAGTTACACAAACGCCCGAGCACGGCCAAGGGATATCGGAATCTCTACAATCGGTACATCCGGTCGCATGTCGCGGGCGTTCGTCTGTTCGGCTTCCGCACGAGAGACGGACAGGCTTTGTTGAATCGTGTTGCCGCAGAATACCAGCTTTCGCACACGACCTTGATTCACGTGAAGAGTTTCCTCAGTGGAGTCTTCACTTATGCAAGGCGGGTCGGCAGCCTCGACAGCGGCAACCCGATGCAAGGGGTCGAGATTCCCAGAGGCAAAGAGAGCACCCCGACGCATGCTTACTCTAAAGCCGAAATAGACAAAATGCTCTCTGTCCTGGAAGGTGCACCGCATGTTGCTGTCACTGTAGCCGCCTACACCGGGCTTTCGCTTGGCGAATTGCAGGGCTTGCAGTGGCAGGACATTGGAGAAAAAGAGTTGAAGGTCCAGCGAACAATTTGGCAAGGCATCGAAGGCCAACCAAAGACGAAAGCCCGCAAGGACTCAATTCCGCTGCTTCCAATCGTGCGGAAAGCTCTCAAGCAACATCGCAAGATCAATCCTTCAACGACTTGGGTTTTCGAAGGTCCATTTCTCAAGCCGCTCGACCTAGCAACCCTCGGGAGCAAGACAATCAAAACTGCACTTAAGGGCAGCGGTGTCGAGTGGCACGGCTGGCACGCGCTACGCCGTGGATTCGCTACCCGGCTTCACGAAGCAGGGGTACAAGACAGAATCATTCAGGCTTTGATGCGGCATTCGTCTCTGTCCGTCACGATGAAGCACTACGTCAAGGCGACTCCTGCCGCGAACCTTGATGCAATGCGAAAGCTAAACCCCAAGTAGCACCTGCCGGGAAAACAAAGTCTCGAACAGTCCAATGTTTTTCGTGTCCTGAATGTGTGAAGATTGTGGGTGTGGCCGGATATTCAGAACTACGTTAGAGCGCTCCTGAGGCATTGGATTGCCTTGGTCAGTGGCATTGGCTCAGTGATTGTCGGCGCGATTAGCGCAACCCTAAAAGAATCCCTGCCCTACTGGAGCTTTTGGACTCTCGGGCTTGTATGTTTCTTCATTGCATCTTTCCAAGCATGGCAGGACTTGCATGCTGATTTGAAAGTTGTTCGATCCGAATTGGATAAGCTGAGTGTACCTAAATATTCCAGCGAGCGTCTTCGGCTTGCTCGACAAGAATACGCGAATCTTGGGATCGGCTTCAAAGCAGTGTTACGAGAGTTACGACTTCGTGGACAGATGCTCGAAGGTCAGGCGGATAAATTTCATGAATCGATTGGCTTCGGGAGAATGTACGGCATACTAAACGCACTACAAAATACAACGAGTTTCATTCGTCGTGACGGTGACCAGTACCGGATTAGCCCTGACATGGAGGCGGCCCTAGATAATATTTTAGATGATGAATCCGAATCACGGTCGAGATTATCCAGTTGAAATCCCGGATTTCCATGCCAACCATTGGATAGAGCCTACAACCCATGAAACCGGAACGAAGCGCTTCATGTATACGACGGGGCACCCGTATTCCGGTGGTCCGTAACACTCAAGCGCGTCCAATGTAAAGTGTGTGATGTCCTCGTTGCCTCCGCATTTACTGGTCCACGTCCCATCGGGCAACTGACGCGCCATGTGGGTGGGTACCCAATCCTGTAGCTCTTGCCACCTCCGAGGTGGTGCTAGAGGTATTTTTGATTTGTGGATGGCGTAGAGAACTACTTTCTCGAACGCAAACTCACGGCGAGAGCCAGCGCACACGAAATAACCGAAGCACCGGAAGGTCTTTACAAAACACCTGACCGTTGCCTCGCGGCGTTTGATACACGACGGCCAATATGCATCAGGATGAGGCCACCACCACAAGCTTTTGGAGGGATCATTCGCCGCCCAAGCAATACAATTGTATGCTCCGGGTTCGGGAGGCCGTCCGGTGGCGTTGCTGGTCTTATCGTAGCCAGCGGCTGCGAGCCTCGGGAAGTCGTCCTCTAGGTGCGTCAGGGGTTGCACCCGTCAAATGATTCCTTTTCTTTTTCCCCAAATAATCCAAGCCTCCGTCATTCTTTTACTCTTGCCAGCGTCGCTTGGATCAAACGGTCGGATACCCGTAATTTCATTCAAAGCTGTAAACCAAAAGCCTCGACCCTGTTGCAGATCGGCCAATAGAAATGGGACAACATCCCATCCAAGGCGGACTATCTCTCGATACTTCGGGTGCGAAGTTAGAGCCTCTACAGACGAAACACTGCCAACTGCCTTTAACCACTCAGTAGCAAGCTTATGAAATCTAACCTCAACGTTTGCGGCTGGTGCGGCAGCACCGAAAAAATCCCGCATCGAAACAACGTCCTCCTCGGGACGAGTTGTTGCCACCCATCTAAGCGGATGTTGGATCGTGTGCCAATGAGAATGAACAAAGACCCTATCTGTCGGAGACACACATGCGTGCGCGATTTCGTTTCGGCATCTGACGCCCTTAGTAGACTTGCGCAGATAGGACACTTCCGGACGAGGTCGTGTAGGTCGTTCTAGCCATTCTTTAGTTGCTGTTGCCATTACATCTCCGTTTCGCGTTATCTCATGGAGTTACGTTTTTGACCTTTGCCGCCGCCAAAACCGAACCTAAGGATTTTGCTTTGACATCTGCCCGGTCCAGTATTGTTCGTAGGGTTGCTACGTCGTCATTGTCCAACGCAACGTAAAATTCTCGTATCGCCGACGTATCATCGTGATAACTGATTCTCAGCGTATGCATAATCATTCCTGCGGCAGGCGGCTTGGAAGGATCAACGCCATAAATTGGTCGAGCATCTGTCAGCATTCGTGCGCTGCAAAATCTTCTCTCATACTCTGCCTTTAAGGATGCCGCTTTCGAAGCGAGGCTAACTGATTCTATCGTCAGCAACTTCGCCAAACGCTGCTCAAAAGGAGGAAGTTCGGTATCTGGAAAAGCCCCTACTTCTTGCAGGCTCGCCGCAATGCCGGATGTGAACTCCGGAACCTCCATATCAAGAAACTCACGAACCCGATAAAGCTCTATAACAACTTCTTGAATTGCTTCTGCTTCGTCAGGAGTTAGCCCTTGAACTGATGAAGCGCCCCGTGGAGACCGCTCAAGACCTGATACCAAAGCGTGCAACGTCTCTTCTGGCATTGTACGGATTCTGTCTAATAGTGGCTGATGCTCTTTCGGAATCGTCAGGTCAGCCAAGATTCTCTCCTCAGGAGTGGGTCATACCCTTCTCTACCCAGAGTTTAGTATAGCAAAACTAACGCTTAGACCTCGATTTGTCGCCTAGTTGCCACGTGGTCCACCTGGTCTTGCGTATATATCATATCTTCTCGCGGAATAGGGGCTAACCGTGGATAAGGGCTCTGGCTTCCTCCCTAATCGCTGTCAATATCGGCGGTATCTCTCTATATGCGGCTTCTCTTGCTTTGTCCCATAACTTAGCTCGTGGCTCACCGTCTGCAACCATCGGGTTTAAGGCGAGATTCATGTCCATTCCCGCGAGGACCATTTTGTTGAAAAATTCATCGAGCTTTTGTCCTAAACTCTCGCTGATTAGCAATCTGCTTTTTGAGAATGCTTCAGAGGCGTCTGCGAGAGAGCGACCCATTCTCGACAGCAATTCCTTATCAGATGCCTCGCCTTGAATCTTCAACGCACCCGCCGCTCGCTGTAGGTAAAATAGTGCTTCCTCAAGTTTTGAATGGATTGGAAGAAGAGCGTCAACTTGCCGTTCGTGAATCCGACCACCACGTTGGAGCAAAGCTTTGTGAGTTTCGAGTTGAGTGTCGAACCGCCTCTTGAGGAATGCTCCAACCATCGCCGTCCCCAAGCCTGAACCGATGATAGTCAAAGCGAACGTTAGGTATGGTGTCTCTGACGGGGTCATAGCTCGGCTCCTACGCCATCGGCTTCGGCATGACGAAATTGTAGTAGATACCCTGGAGGATTGGCCGCGCTTGTGCAAGTCGCTCTACAAACAACTGATATTCTTCTAGGTAGCTCCTGAATTTTTGCTGGAAAAGATTAAGTTTGGCAAAAGTTTGCGGCGTGATTTGACCCCGCACGTTTGCAGGAAGCAACTCGAAAATCGGAGCCACACAGAAGTTGTTGTACGAGGCTACGAGAAAATGAAATTCAATCAAAGCAGGTCGAAGTTCCTTCATCGTTTTGGGTTGACGGTCTAGTCGCTCAGAGAAATACAATCGCTCGTAAACCCAAATATCAACGTTCGGCAGTTGGCAATCGGCGCGAAGTGCCGCCTGTCCATGCCATATATCGCTTTCCACAATGTAATGCAGCGTGTCTGGTGCTTGCCTGTTCACGAACTGCGCAAAGCGACGGACGAATTCTTGAAGCTCCGGGAAAGCTTTTCTAGCTGCTTTGCTGTCATCCCGGCGCTCCTTCCACTTCAAGGCCGCATTCTTCAAACTTGTGTAGTGGTCAAAAGCGAAAGAGAGCACCGCGAGGATTAGGAGAATCCATGACCAGCGCGGCCACTTGCCGTAGAGGTTTACAAGGACATATCCCACCAGCATCAGTACGGGGATAATGTCTTTTGATCTGAATCCCCGATTTGACGGCTCTTCCATCGCTGCTTCACCTCAGAGTAGCAATACGATCAAGCATCAAACTGTTTGAGTTCGCTGTTCAGCCTCCCCAAGTTCATTTCGGTCTCGCGTAACTCAGCCTTCAACTTCGCAATCCGTTCGTAGGTCTCGCTGCTCAGGTAAGGCTGATAAGATTCGAGGGAGATATTCCATATCTTATCAGGTTGAACCATCGCCCCAAGACCCGTAAAAGTTTCAGCTAGCTTGCGTGCCTCGGCTTGCAGCAAGGTCATATGCTTTTTGGCTTCGCCACGCTCCCGCACCAATCTCCCGACAACCGCATCCGCCTGTCCCTCACTCATAAAATAACCCTCCCGATAGGGAGTATCGCATTTAAACATAGTCAAAATTCCTTCGCCCAATTGGGCGTCACCAAACAGTTAACTTATATTCTTGACTTTGAATTTACTCCACTTCTTCGTTCCTCGTTCAAATCCCTAGATTCACGTTGCGGACGGTCCCGCCGATCTCCGGCTGAACATAGCCGAGCCGCTTGTCCACCTGGTCTTTCCCGTATCGCTGAACTAGTGAGCGGATTTGCTCGGGAGGCATCTGCGTAATCTGCTGCCTGGTGATCTCCGCTGGAAGCTCAACGGGTGCCGGGGCGGTCTGCTCCCGCTGTTGACGGCGATTCGAACCGATGAATGGTCACGGGGATCGCTCAAGGGATGAACACCGTCAAAGTCCGCGTGACGAGTGTGCGTGTCGAGCACGAAGTCCTGTTGGAAGATTTCACCAAATGGCAGGACAATACCGGAGGCTCGCCGCGAGAGATGACGGACGGCCAGCGAATCAAATCAATCCTGGGGCGTGCGGTCGCGACCTGACCGCTCAATGCCGGATGCAAGAATGAAGCCCACGCTCGAAGAAACTTTGATCGAGGTTTGGCGACAAGCCCTCGTTGAGAACGCCAAGGCCGTTGTGCTCGGAACTGAGCGATACGCAGTAGCTCGAACCTCGAAGCGCAAATTGCGCGGGGTTGACTTTCAATTCGAAGGAAAAGACATTCGCGCTCTCGAACAGAATCCTCAGACCAAGTCCCGGTGGGCAGCGATGGCGAGAGACGGTAAGAAAGTGATGCAGTTCCTTGTTAAAGGGCGGTACGTCGCGGTTGTGGTTGATGGGAACGTGAAACTTTACAGCGCATAGCTGTTTAAGAATCCAAAATGACACGACCTGTTCAAACGCGACTTTGGTTTTCCGAAGAAACCTTCCGAGCTTGTGCTGTCTCCGCTGCCGCCTTCTTTCCTGAGATTCCTATGATTTCGATTGAGGCTCTTCGGTTGCTGACTCCTGGGATTCGAAATACTTTAAGAAATCCTCTCCGAATTGGTTTATTCGAAAGCACCTTTTGGAAGGCGTTGTCACAAGCTTTTCTACGGCCCTTCTGATATCACTCTCACTGGACATGTTGTGAAGTGAGATTGATGGGCGTTCTCTTTCTTCGTACTCGTCTACCAAGCCCTGGGCGGCAAGATTTTGAAGAACCACCAAATCCGCCCCCGATGGAGCCACAATTGGACGGGAAATCCCTCTAGTGGTTTGTGGTAAAGGTGGTTTCGCTCGCATAAACCCGAGCATTGCAACATGCTCCGGTGCGAGGCTTCCAAAAATGCGAAGGTATAGTTCTTTTTTAGAATCCGACGAGAAATCAACAAATCCAGAATTAGCAATGGCGTTTGCCAGCATGCGAAGTTTCTCTCTATTGTGAGTCGTTTGAAGTTGGCCGACGGCAAGAATCAAAATCGTCATGAATTCGTCACTCTTTAGGAATTCCTTGTCGATCTTTGATTCCTCTACCTTCTCAACACGTTCTTTGACTGCGTCGAAGACATCTTTCGCCCTTTCGGCCACTCGCCGTTGAGCATCCCCGAATAGAATCTTGTTGATTTCAGTCCCAAAATGAGGAATTTGAGCAATAGCCGTACTGACGATCTTCTTTGGAATATCGGTTTCAAGTTCCGTGGAATAGAAGTCGAGGGCTTTTTCTAATCTGTCGTCAATCGCCATAGGTCCTTCAGATTTACGCCTTTTCTGTCAGGCTAACTGATCTGAGTGACGCGAGCCAACTTCACGACCGGAGACTTCCCCTGCCGCTCTGCGAATCGCATGGCCTTGTCGCAGTCTCTTCGCTGACACAAAATTTAAGTTAGCCGGAGGTCGAACGCCCGAGTTTTTCCAGAATGACTTTTCCAAATTTGGCCGGAGACTTATCGCCCAGAGAAATGTAGTGAAGTGTTGGTAGGATACCGGGAACCTCGGTGTCATCAAATCGGGCGGGTAAAATGTATTCACTTTTTTCCTTGAGCGCTCGTGCCAAAGCTGCGCGCCGTTCGAGTCTCGTCCACATGCTGTTTACATAAGCTTCGGAAATGAAGACGACACAATATTTGCCGCTGCGGCGGTACAGTATCTCAAAATGTTCAGCCAAATCCTTGCCCCACAAACGCACTTGCTCGTTCTCGTCGTAGAAGATCGTTACTTTTTTCTTGCGCAGATATTGCGCGACCGTTTTGACGTATTCCCGGTTCTCGCCTGCAAATGAGAGTACAACGTCGAATGAAGGTGTCATCTTTGCAAGCATTGCACGCGGTATGCCTGCATCCTTCACGGCCCAATGAGTCCGGTGCCATTCAGAACGGTCTATGCTCAATCGCGCGGCAAATTCCTCGATCACAGATCGTGTAAATTGTCCTCGTTCCTCAAATCTGAAGGTTAGCTCGCTGCCGTCTACTTTGATGTCATGCAGCCGTCCGTAACGGATGAGATCGACGTTGAAACTCGTTGAGTGCTTTTCGTACATCAGCAAAGTATCGATGTCTTCGAGGGATTGCAGTGTCGCAGGTTTTTTAGCGGAGATTTCTTTAGACTCGATGCCGCTGTATTCTCCAAAACGCTCAGCGTCCATCCGCATAAGCTGATCGGTTTCCCATGCGGTTCCGTCGTATTTGATAAGGATATTGAACATTCCTAGCCGATAAAGGTGTTATTAAAAGGCTACTATACCCCACTTCGAACGCCTCGTGCGCGGAAGAGAATGCTACGTTAATGGACAAAGAGCACAATGGACTTGACCGGGCCGAGTTTTTGTACCACGGTGAGTGAAAGAGTTTATATCACAGCCAATGGCTGTGAAGCTTGATTGGGCTGAGCCCATGGGCTACATGCCGCGGGGGCAGGCGGCCTGTAGCCGAGCGCCGAGTGTGGCCGCCTTGTGTTGTATTCCACCCGCCACTTCTCAATCACGATCTGTGCCTCCTTTAGGGAGTAGAAGATCTCCCCATTCAAGCATTCATCCCGCAGCTTCCCGTTGAAGCTCTCGCAGTAACCGTTCTCCCAAGGACTGCCCGGCTCGATATACAGCGTTCCGGTCCCCACGTTCGCCAGCCACTTCCGCAGTTCCTTTGCCACGAACTCTGGGCCGTTGTCAGACCGAATGTTCTCTGGAACTCCTCGCCACAGCATCACATCCGCCAGCGCCTCGATGACCTCGTAGCTTCCCAATCGCCTCGCCACTCGAATCGCCAAGCACTCCCGCGTGTATTCATCGATCATCGTAAGCATGCGGACCGTTCTGCCATCGTGGGTCATCGCACTCACGAAGTCATAGCTCCAAACGTGATTTGCCCGCTCGGGCCTTAGCCGCACACAGGAGCCGTCATTTAACCAGAGCCTTCTCCGTGCCCTTTGTTTGCTGGGTATCTTCAGCCCTTCGCGACGCCAGATGCGCTGCACTCGATCTTTCCCCACCTGCCAGCCTGCGATCCGCAACAGCGCCGTGATCCTCCGGTAGCCGTAACGGCCATACTCACTGGCCAACGTGATGATGTCTCGGGTCAGCGCATCTTCATCCACTCTCTGGATCGGCTGGTAGCGTTGCGTTCCACGCCACTGATTCACCAGTCGGCAAGCATGCCGCTCAGAGAGTTCATGCTTCTCCCGCGCATGCTCCACCGCACAGCGACGCCGTTCAGGGCTTAGAAGTTTCCCTCTGCAATATCCTTGAGAACCTGCTTCTCCAGCGACAGCTCCGCCACCACTCGCTTGAGCTTTGCGTTCTCCCGCTCTAGTTCCTTTAGTCGCTTCGCTTGATCTAGCTTCAGGCCGCCGTATTCCTTCCGCCAGCGGTAGTAGGTCTGTACTGTGATCTCAGCTTCTTTGCAGACTTGCGGGGTGGGTTTTCCATTTGCGATTCCTACTTCAATCTGACGCAGCAATGTCACGATCTGTTCCGCTTTGTACCTCTTGTTTGGCATATCCAGCCGTCCTCCTCGTAAGAGATTCTCTCTCACTTCGGCTGGTACAAAAACCACCGGTCAGGTCACTTCTTGAAATCTATGCGTCGGTTGTTCTGCGGACGAAGTACAACGACTTCGACACGCATTGAGCAAAGGAGAAAAGTGTGAACCCACTCGAAAAGAGAATGGTAACTTGCACCGTGGGGGAGTTGTTAGTACAGCTTCGCCTTCTGGAATATGACGTGCAAGCGTCCCCACCGCTAAAAGACTCTGGGAACGATCTGATTGCAATTAGAGGCGGACAATTCCGGGCCATACAGGTCAAGGCCACGACGGACGCGAACAGTTTTTCCTTTAACAACAAGGAATTGAAAGAACGTTCGTACCATGTTTTGGCGCTCGTCCAGCTTGCTGGAGAAAATTCGAAGCTCGCGCTGGACGATTGCCGCATCTATCTCATGCCGAAGGAAGTGGTACAGAAAGGCTACTACAGGACTGGTGAGGAGCTAGACGAGTTTCAACTAAACGGTGCGCTGATTGATGAGTTGTTCCGTGACAGATAATCAAGGTAGTGATTATGGCGGATGACATGAACAACATATCTCCCAAGGCGCTTCAGGTGCTGTTGGACGAGTGGCTCGCGGCCAACCCTGAATCCCCACTCTGGCAGCAACGCGCAGAAATTGAGGCGCAGATAGATCGCTCTCTTAAACGGCTCAAAGCAGTTCTCGAAAGTCGGCTTCAGCGTGTCGTGTCAGAGCAGGAAGTCACAAAGCTTTTGCAGAAGAGGCTAAAAGCCTACAAAGGCTCCAACCTGATTCAGGCGCTGCAAGCTTACGTGGCAGAACTAGAGCAAACTAGGTCGAGCAAAGGCATCGTCGCTGGTTTGAGGGCATTGGCTGGACGGCCTCCCAAGCAACGGCAGACTCTGGAAACACTCAAATTTCCCGCAACGGCAAGCCTCATTTTTAGTTGCCAATTGTGCGACAAAGGCATTCTTTTGGAAAATGGATCTAGAACGTTTCTTTCTATGGAGCAAGCCCAACAAGTCATGGGCGAGTTTTCAAGGGACCTTGAGCCTAAGACGATTGAGTGCTCGTGTGGGTATGAGGCTGAGTACCATCCAGAGGACTTGGCTCTGTACGTGCTGCCTGAAAAAAGACCCGGCTCGGGTCTAACGTAATTATTTCGGACGGCTTCCATCTGCGCGGCTTTCCGTCCTCACGGGGTTCCTTGTCGATCCACTCCCCGGCTTCTTGCAACACTTCTGATTCCAAAACATCAGTCATTTAGTTTCTCCTATCGGTTAGTTCGTGTTGAGCCACTGATCGACAGCGGCGGGATTATTAAGCGACTTTCTCTTGGTCGGAAGGGTTCTGGTTCGGGCGGCACTCTACCGTGTGGCACTTCTTGTATTTCTCTCCACTGCCACAAGGAAGGCTCGTTCCGGCTCGCCGCGAAGATGGTCTTGACCTTGGGTGCGGGCTTCATACTCCACCGTAGTCGCGAAAAGCTCGTCACGGAAAAACGGCTGCTCCAAATCTCGATAGACAGACAAACGCACTTGATCCATGAATTTCTGTTTATCAACATCACTCTCACCACGATAGCGATCAGAAAACCACTTGTCGAAAATCTCGACATCCCGTTCTGCCCGTTGCCAGGCATCCTTCCATTCGGGCCAAATTTGCTCGTGGATATACGCCGGGCCCAAGAAGCACTTCCCGACGGCAACGCGAGGACTAGTCAGGGCGATCTTATGAGGCAAGCCGCTGACCGCGCCATTTGCCCATCGCCGCTCGCCACGAAAATCCATCCAGTGCGGCCCGAATACGGCCGGATTATCACAAACACGGCGGTGATAGACGACGTGGACCGCTTCGTGTAGGTACGTTGAGGCGTTGTCAGAGAAATTCAGTATGAGCCAATCACGAAACTGTAAGAGCGTGTGGTCAGGCGGAGCCCCAACATCAAGCTGTGGAATTGCCATATTCATTTCTCTAGAGGCGGAAGCCTCGAACGAGGCTCCCGCTCGGGTTGAAATTACTTCTTGGGTTGCGTACGAATCTCTGCGGCTGTGGCCTGTCGAACCACCAAGGTATCCGTGCTCTTCAATTCCTCGCGGTTAGCCGAACGAGTCACGAGGACCCTTTTTGAGAGGGCTGATGCTATCTCTTCGGCGGTAACTGCGTTGACTTGTTCCTGAACCTTGATATCGAACCTCTCGCGAAGTTCCGCGAGGGTCTTATTGATTTCGACTCGCATAGCAGAGACTTCAGCTTCAAAGGATTTTCTGAAGCTCTCTTGATATTCGAGCAATTCCCTCATCTTTGCGTTGAGACGAACTTCCAAGGCGGCGTAGTCATCATCGATATCCCGAAAGAGTTGAGCCAGATGCTCTACTCGTTCTTCGGTGGACTCGAAGTTTAACGACGGTGCTTCTTTTTCACTCATGTGGTGCCCCTTTTGCCAGTTTGCTGGCAACAAACTTTGGTTTATCTTCCCTTGCCATCTGCGATCTTTCGTCTTCGGGAGTATGTTTGCTCCCAATCGACATCGGATGTAGCCGGCTTCATCACGAACATACGCTCCAGTTTCTCGCTGTCGCTGTGAGTACGTCCTGTGGTGATGGCCTCGGCCAGCGCTCGATAGTCAGTGGTCGGCGCTGGCTGCTTGTTGCCTGATGCGGCTGCTGCATCGGCGGCTCGATTTGTAGCGTGATCTCGTTCGGTCAGATTTGTTTCAGACTTCTTCATGAATGAGGCATCTGATCCCGAGTGCCGCCCTGGGTGAAATGAACTCTGGTGGACCATATGCAGTCCACGAGTAGCTGCGAGATTGCTTACCGCGAGAGCGAATTGCCGGGGATCGAAACTGCGGCCCTTCATCCAATGCAAAATTGCTGCGGCGTTGTCATAGCCTCCATCGCCTTCAAGGATCAGCACATGCTTCTGCGTAAACCACCACGCGCCGAAAGAGTTCTGCTGACTTCGGGAAAGAGCGTTGTAGGCGGTTTCGTAGTCAACCTGAGCTTTCGACTTCCATCGAAGCTGGTCGCTCATCAGATCGAACGCCTTTAGCACCGTCTCCACGGTTACGGGGATACTACTGTTTAGAGTGAAGTAGGCCCCGATTCTCTCTACGTTGTGATCTACGTTCTCCTGCCCGTCTTTCGGATCGCTTATTAAAAACTTCCCCTGGACACGAAGCTGCTTCTCGGCCTCGTCTATCGCCGCTACATCTTTTTCTGAGAACTGTCTCATGTCATTTCTCCTATGCCACACCACGGAGGCGGGCTGTCAGTTGTGCGTTGCCAAATTTCTTTGCGAGTAGTTTGTGAGTCGTGGGGGCACAGGTGCGAATAAATGTCGCGTCTAACGGTCGGCCCTGCCATGTTTCAGGCAATGGAGGGAATCCGCCGATAGCTGCGTCTCGCGCTCGGGTCGCTGCTAAAGCTCTGTCGGATTCAGATTGATGAACTTCGGCACGTCTCTGCTCGGCTTCTTGCTTCACAATCGTTCGCAATTTCGTTGGATCGGTTTCAGCGACTCGAAGAAGTGCCTGGTTGTGCGCTTGTACGTCTTCAGCGGCCCACTGATCCAGGTCTGCCTGCGACGGGGGGCTCAACTGGAGGGCGTTCGCGGCCAGTGCCTTGGAGATGTCGTATCGGTTGAATCCTTCTTTCAAGGTTGAGCGGGCAACATTAAAGTTGGCCTGGTTAATTCCAAAGGTGCGAAGGGACTTCGCGGCATTATTGAAGGTCCCCTGGTCTTCCGCTAATTGCCGTGCTGCTACTCGCTTTTGCTTTTCCGAGTCCAGCGCGTCTGCGGATTGCCACGGGATTCGATTCGCGAGTTCGGGTTGTTCCGTGAGCACTTTTTTGAACCAGGTTGGGGTCAAAGCCTCGCCGGGATGTAACCAGTCCTCGATGATGCTTTCACTGGCCTCGTTTTGGATCGCGACGTAGGGTTTGCCTTCGATCAGAATTTGAGTCCGAAAAAGTTGAGCAAACGCATATTCACGGTATGTTTCCTGCATACGACGCTCGTGCTCTGGGTCGCTTACAACGCGGGGTCGCGCCTGGGCGCGAATTACCTCCACCGCTATCTGTTTTGTCTTCTCCGAATTTTCCTCCTGTTTCCGAAACAACTCTTGTAATTCTTGAATCGAATAGGTTTCGAGCACGGCCTGAACATCTTGCGGACTATATCCGCTTCGAAGTAATTCGGGACTTAAAGCTGTGATTAACTCTTGCTTCTTCATACGCTTCCTTTTCCCTTGGAATTCTGCGGGCCCAGAAGGGAATACTTGGCTCCACATTGCCGCCGACTTTGCTAGGTCTTTCTGCGGTCAAATTTGTCTAATTTTTGCGATGCAGCGCCCATCGCGCCAGGGCCTTGGGCTCCGGCTGTTCCGGTCGAGTCACATTGCTCCGTCCAAGTATCGACGCGCTTCCGGGGGAAGCAATTGGCTCTGTAACTGGTCGAGTAGTTTTATTCGGCCTAGGTACAGAATCTGACTGACGGTTGGAAGTGGAGGTTCTTGAATCACGTTTGGTTCCGGCTTCGGTTCCGGTAACGGGGGTAGAACATACGATCCTGCGATTTCCCGACTAATGTCTTTGACAAACTCTGTATCCGAATATTGTTCGTTTTTCTTCGTCCATTTCGCTACAGAGTTAAGGAACTTGGTGTACAGGTCGGCGAACACTATTGATTGCAATAGGCGAGGAAAACGGGTGACATGCTCAATCGCTTCACTGGCTATCGCATCACAAAAGTGACCACCAACAAGAATCCCTGACGGATTTTGAACTTCCTGTACGACGTGGTTTTCCAGTCCGAATGCAACGTCGGCAACTCCGTTGATGATGTACGTATCTTGTCCAGAAAGTTCGCCCAATTCCGCTTGAATTGTTTCCTCAACCCCGCGAGAGTATTCCGTCAACTTTTTCTGTTGTGGCTCGGGCATCATGTAGTCACGCAGATTCGGAATCATGCGTAGCATGCGCTCCGCTTCTTCTTTGGCTCTTTGGTGCCTCTTCGCGTTTCGGTTGTATTCCCGGCGCTGCTCCAGGCTCATTTCACTCAGTTTCATTTGAACTCCGTTTGACTTTTGACATCTGAAAAGTAGCTGAACCAACGTGCTCAACGCCCATAAGGAAGCCGGGCACGGGGCGGTCTACTCCCTGCCACTACCACTGGGGTCTCGAAAAGTTTTTCAGGAATCAGCCGGACTTCACCGACTGAGTTCATCCGAACGGACGGATGCTCTATGGTCCTTCGTCCGAGAAACTTTCTCAGGGAGAACCGAAGTCAGATTTTGTTGGTTGCAAATCCTTGCAGGGTTACTTCAGTACGATCTTGCGAACGTTCGCGGGATACCATTTGCCAGTGCGCGGCTTTACGCCTTCGGTGTTTAGGTCTCTTGCGATCTGCTCGTAATTGTGGCCTTGCGCTCGCTGTGCTTTGATGCGGTCGATAATCGCTTGCTCGCCTTCGCGGAAACCATAAGGCATTCGCCCTTCACAGCGGCCAGTTGCGGCCTTTTTGCGCTGGCGTGCGGCGCGAAGTTTGAACACGATGGACTTGCGGTCGAGTTCTGCGAACACTCCCATGATCTGACGCATCGCAACGCGGTACATATCGTTGCTGTTTAAGTCGGGCTCAGAAACCGATATCAGTTCGAAGCCCTTCTCTTTGAGCAACCGGATCGTCCCTTCTTGAATGTAAACATCGCGGGCCAATCGGTCGAGACGTTCAATCAAAACTGTCCTGGTGCCGTTAAGAAGCAACGCTTCCAGCATCGCGTTGAACGCTGGCCGATCCATGCTCTCAGTTGTGCCGCTGACGGCGTTCTCTTCGAACCATCTGACGATCCTAAAGCCTTGTTCCTTCGCCCACTTCGTAATAGCGGCCCGTTGCCGGACAGGGCCATCGCCCTTGACTTGCGATTCGCCCGAGACCCGGATATAGCCGAACGCGGGGATTAGCTTGGCTTTCTGTGTGGCTCCCATGACCCAAGAGTACCAAAATGAGCCCCGCTTGTCAATACAATTCTGTAGTATTATATATGTCCTCCACAATCAACAAAATGTCCGATCCGGCCTTCTAATGCCTGCGGTGACCCGGCTCCCGGCTATCCAGCCGCCCAATCCTGCCACGCGCTGACCCAACGGCACGGAATCTCGATTCCCGACGCTTGGGACGATCCGAGGTGAGATGACAGCTCAACCCCGGGAACACGGAAATGAGCCGTCCCTGAGCCTGGCGTGCATCAAGCAGGGCAATGCCAGGCTTGAACAACCACATCGCACACATCTTCCGTGTTAACTGATTGATATGACTGGTTTTGCATCCAAATTTGACCGAATTCCGATTAAATTTCGCGGAAACCAAGAAAACGCGCCAGGCGGCTCGAATTTTGGCAATATGGCAATGTAGTAGATTGCCAAAATTCGCCGACAAAGAGAGTAACTGAGCTAATTGGTTCAAATCTCTTATTATCGCTTAGTCAGTTCTAACTTATTTATAATCAGTTATATACATAATTTTACTTGATCTTCGTAGCGCTTTCAAGAACTCTCGATTAGCCTCTGCCTCCCTCTCCCAAGCTGAATTTTGGCAACCTACTACATTGCCATATTGCCAAAATTGGGATAATAGAATTTTCGTGCTGTAGTTTGACACGGCTCCATCTGATGAACCAGATGGGGAAACCGTGACACAATTCTACATTGCCAAAATTCGATTCTAGCTAGAACACGACATCCTGCGTCGATTTCAGCCCCTTGCGCGGAACCGCGATGCCGTTAGCCTTTAGCATCGTTGCGATTGTGCTTTCGGACAATCCAGCGGCTGGATAACAGTATTCGAAGACACGAGTGACGATCTCGCCGTGGTCGGTACCTGCCTGGGATAGCCGTTTGATCTCACGTAGGACATCAGTCACCTGGACTGTCGCCTGGGATAAAGGCAGAGCGCCGTGCTTCCTGTAGCCCAGGTCGTCAACCTCGTCCGGGTCCGGCGCAACAACTGGACCGTCCTCGGTCATCACACGTGGAGCCTGCGCGAGGCGCTTTGCTTCCCTGAATTCGCGGATCAAGATGTCCATCTTGTCCTCGGACTTGACTTCTGGCTGCTCGACTGTGGGATCGTACCAATACCAAAGCGAGCCACCACCTCTGTGGTCGCTTTTGATGCCGCCCTGTGTCTTCGCTCGGCATAGCGTGCGATAGCTAAATCCCAGGCGCTTGCCAACTTCGGTCACTTCGTTCGCGGCACGGTGTCCGCCTGATAAATACGATTTCAACCAGGCTTCAACCCCGAGCCCGTCGCTGGTCGTTAGTTTCTTCCGGCCTCTCATTGAACGAATCCCAGAGCCTTCAGACTGTCCGCAATTCGCGACTCAGCGAGACGCATTCGAGTTGGATGGGCTACGCATCTGTATCCCATCTTATCGAGCACATCGACCACAGCCGCTGCCGTCTCGCGATCTCGTATCGGCGCAGCGTTTGCGCCATTTAAAGTTCTGCGAACAACGTTGTCCTGAACGCCCTCAAGCAGTGAGTGGTCATCAGTGAATTCAACAACGTAAACCGGACGGACTAGCAGCACCTGTCGAGTCTTCAAGAAGGCGTCGAGCAGTTGTTTAATCAGCACAGGCCTCCTGAGTGAAACAGGAATAGGCGCAACCGATTCACAGTACGCATCCAAATCTTGAACCAGTGTGCGCAGTGGCTCGTGTTCGGGGCTAAACGGATTCACGCCTCTCAACCCCTGCGAGATTCTGGTCTGCGATGACCCAGGGATGCCGTATAGCGCAGCAAGCTCGCCGAGGAAGTAATCGGTAAAATCTCTCTTGCTTTTGATCGACTGAACGGTCCATTCAATTGAATAAGTCCCTGCCATCTAAACTCCAGCTTAAAAAGTAGTTCCAAAATTTTGCCAAAGACAAAGCGGCAGCTAATCCATCTGGGATCGCATGCCGCTCAATGAAATGGCCGGAACTCGCGTCACCTGTGGAGGGCCCGGCTCCGGCCTAGGTTTGCCAAATGAAGAAAGGGATATCTCTATCCCCTTATAGGCTACGGTCTGTTTTTGTGTAAAATCAACGACTTAGACCGTCCAGGGCATGCCTACGCTGGAGGCGATGCCCTGCCTCCGGCCCGGACTCGCCCTCTGCCCTTTTTGATTCGTTTCACTTCCGGGGTGATGACATCTCCGAAACGTGGATCGTGTTCCGGTTCGCTTTCGTCGCCGTGGGCCTCTTCCAGATGCTCGTGAAATTTCAAATCTGATTCTGACGAAAAGTCCTTGTAGCAAAGACGGCACACCCCATCTGCGCTCAAACGGTGGAATAGGTTCAGTAGAGCCTGCTCCCGGTCAAGGTCCTTACTTAGCTTGACGACAAAACGTCTCTTAGCTGTAGGAACCCCGGAAGCAAGCTTAGTGCTGGTCCCGTTTGACACGGTAGACTGCTCGTTATTCGAACGTTCTCCGTTACCGCGTTCTCCTGTACCTTCTGGTTCGACACGTCGTCTGTCGTGATCCGGCCAAAATAATTCGCCTGTCTCGGGATCGTATATTTGCGCACCGAGTGCTGCCGCCCGATCAGCCGCTGCTGCTACCTGCTCAATGTTTTGCGAGTATCTGAGCCGTCCCTGGCTAGTTGGCGCATCTGTGATGAACGATCCACGGTTCATATCGCTGTGCTCTGACTTCAACGCACGCGCCAACTCTTCCGCCCGGCGGTTAATTTCTCGAACAGGGGTTTTTAGTGCGTCTTTGATTGCGGCTAGTTGTTCACGCCGAGCCTTTCGCCGTTCGCGTCCGCGTTCCGCTTCCCTAGCTTTTCGCTCCGCCTCTTTTGCTTTTCGTTCATCTTCCCCAGGAAAAAGCGGCGGCAACGGAATTCGATCCGCGAATGGATCAGGCGGAGCCTCGTCCAATGGACGACCCACGAGTCCAGTGAAGGCACGCTTGGTTGGCTTCTTTCGTTGTTGTATGTGAGTGGTCATGCCGCCCGCTCCTGTTGACGGAGCCACGCGGACACACTGATCCAATCGAATCGCAAATACCTACCAATGCGAATGCACGGGAGGGGATTTTGACTGCGACGGCGAGTTTTCTCGTAGACCCAACGCTCGGAAACCTTCAAACGCTCCGCAACTTCCTTGAGCGTCAAAATATGGCTCGGATCAATCGAGTTTTGAGGTACAGCAACAGCGGGTACAGCAGACTTAGATGAAATCATAGGCAAATCCATTTAGAGACACGTGGTCTGTGTCGGATTTGCCGTTAGGCTTGTGCGTGGAATATTGCGGCGGGTCCCGCGCTGTTCTCCCGCTACTCTCCGCAAACAGCGTCCGTAAGACCTACTAATTAGGTCAAAGCGCCATGCGCCAACTGTTTGGGATTGACTCGTCCGGTGACCCCGAGTCGAGGACCGTCGCCGACGATGCGCCCTATGGGAGGGCTGAAGTTCCGGCAACTAGCAGCCTTATGAGTTAAAGCCGCTAAAACACAGCATACCAAAAATAAGACTGAAAGTCAATCGTCTTTGGGTTGTTGGTGATGGCGTCATTCGGGCATTGTCATCTCGTTTGACCAACGCAGCCGGAAAATGGGAGAGTATGCTGGTGCCACCTCCCCCAGAATCCCGGTTCGATAGGTTCGAGCCTTGGCTCGACAGGATACTGGAGTGTCTTGAAGTCGCGATGGTGCTGATGCTCGCGGCTGGCATTTTGGCGGCAGCGGCGTACGAACTCTTCTGGATTTTCTGCGGCGATCCATCAGTTCGTCAGGCACGGCTCGCAGCAGTATTGAAAGGGCTAAACGAAAATTGGAAAGCCGGGCTGCTCCTATTGATACCTCTGTTCTACCGAACAATCAGAGGATTTCTGGAACGGGTTGAGGAGTTTGGCGGCGCGAAGGCTCCACGCAGGCCCAAGTCCACTCTGCAGGAAAAGCCGAATCCGGTCGAACAGACACAGGAGGGGAAGAATCCCGCAATTCCGCGGGGAGACGACGCGAATCAGGGCAATCCGAATGCCGACTAAAACATTGAGTCCAAATCGCTTCATCGCCGTTCGCTACGAACTCCCGAAGGAGACGGGTGTCACGCTCGACCTTGAGTCGGACATCCCGGTGAAGACCTACTTTGTAAGACCAAAGGCTTTGGATGCTTATCGCGATGGAAGTAAGAGTTTCAAATATTATGGTGGATTTCCTGAACCCAGGATGCACCAGCATCAAACGATCTGGCTCCCTCATTCTGGTCCCTGGTATCTGATAATTTCAAACCCCGATAAAGAACAAGAAGCTGACGTTCAATACGAAGTCTCCTATTAAATTAAAGAAGGGCATCCCGACCGATTGGCACCACCACCGAGCTGTTGCACAACTTCCCCGGCTGTTGCACATCTGTTGCACATTTGGCTGCCAAAGCCGCCCAAATCACCCCAAAACGATGTACTGGTACGTGCCGTAAAGTATTGATTTGTTTGGGGGCCGAATTTGCCTAGCAGATTTCAAGACCGCCGGTTTCAACCGCTCACCCACCCCTCCGCGTTCCAGTTTAACTGGGAGGTCGCCCTCTTCCAACAAGCAAGACGCAAATAGCCTCTCATCTATACAACTTCCTCGAGTACAAATCATCCTGCTAGCGAACTGACACTCTGCGCCACGGACCGTAAACCGAGCTGACGGCATCGGGGCCGCGCCGGAAACAAATTGATTCACTCGGGATAAGTTCGGGTGTATAAGGTGCGCATCTGGTGGTCAAAACGTAAATTATTGGAATCGCACCTGCCCTCGGAAAGCAGCACACTAGGCCAAGTTGTCTCGTGAAGGATTAGGTGAGGAGTCGAATGACGAAGATGATGAAAACGGTCGGGGCCATTTCCTTTGTGGTGGTTGCGGTGCTCGCGGTTTCCGTCCCGCTTTTCGCGCACCATGGCTACGCGGCGTACGATACGGATCGAAAGGTCACTCTCAAGGGGACCGTTACGCGGTGGATTTGGTCCAATCCGCACTGCTTGCTGCAGCTCGACGTAGCGGATGAGAGCGGCCACGTGACGCACTGGACCGCCGAAACGGAAAATCCGACCGCCATGAGCCGCGTTGGCTGGACCGAAAAGTCCTTAAAAGTCGGGGATCAGATTACCCTCATTGCGTTGCCGGTAAAGAGCGGCAACCCGGTTGGGCGCATCATCGACGTGGTGCTCGCGAACGGCCAAAAGCTGCCGGGGCGCGTAAACCCGGCCACGGAAGTCAAGCCGGATGATTCTCCCAAACCGTAGGGTGCCGCGGAGATGCCGAAATTTTTCGCGAGGGTGCGCACGATGCTTAAGAACTCTATTGTCGCGGCAGCTGTTCTTGCAGCGTTGATCCTCTCGCCTCCCGCGCGTTCTCAGTCCCGCCCGCCGGACACGGCTGAACGGCAGGCAGGCGGGCAGGCCGAGAAGCCAAGGTCATCGGACCCAACCGCGCCGGGCACGGACGGTTGGGGACGCGCCATCAACGCGCTTCCGAAAAATCGGCAGGCGGCCCCGGCTCCGCAGCATGACATTTCCGGAATCTGGGATTCGCCGGAGATGGCCGGAATCCAGCAACTTGGCGCGAAGGCGGCGCCAGATGACGGCAAGCCGGAACATCAGCCGCCTTACACTCCCCTGGGGCTGGAAACGCTGAAACTCACGAAGCCGAGCAACGGAACTAGAAGCGTTCTCCCGGGGGACACCAACGATCCCGTGTTCAAGTACGGAGATCCCCAGGGATTTCCTCGCGAAGACCTTTACGAATTGCGAGCGACACAGATTCTTCAGACGCCGCAGAGCGTGGTCATCCTCTACCAATTTGGAAAGGTGTGGCGCGTGATCTGGACCGACGGCCGGGAACTTCCCAAGGATCCCGAGCCGAGGTGGTACGGATATTCGGTGGGCAAGTGGGTGGACGATGCAACGCTTGTCGTTGAGACGATAGGAACGGATGACAGAACGTGGATCGACCGCGCGGGCCGCCCGCACAGCGCGGATATGCGCGTCGAGGAGCGGTTCCACCGCCTGGATCGCGATCACCTGCAGCTGAGCGTGACGGTTGACGATCCAAAGATGTATACGAAACCGTGGGTGGCTCTCGACAAATTCGTTTTCGAGCTGCAGCCCGCCAGTTTCGATATCCGGGAGATGATCTGGTCTCCGTCGGAGTACGAGGAGTACAACAAACTAATGGGCAACACCGCTGGCGACAGATAAGACCAACAGCACAACTATGGAATCGTCCTTCGATAGCTCACCTGACCGGCCTCTCCAGTAAACAATCTAATTCACTCGGAACGATTTCAGGTGTATAACGTGCCCATCTGGATGATAAAGCGAAAATCCTGGAATCGCTGCCCTGCCAGGCTCGGACGGCGGTACAAGGTAGAATGTTGTGGCGCGAGGAAATTTGGAGGAGAGCAATGATAATAAAGTCGAACAAGCCAATGATCGTTTTTTCTCTGGCAATTGCCCTGCTGGCCGTTTCTTTTCCGTTGCTCGCTCATCACGGTAATGCGGCGTACGATGCGGACAAAATAATCACGGTCAAGGGAACGGTGACGGCCTATGTCTGGTCAAACCCTCACGTTTTCGTGAAGATCGACGGCAAGGACGACAGCGGCAACGTAGTGCATTGGATTGTCGAAGGCCAAAATCCCGTATCCATGACCCAGATCGGCTGGACCAACAATACATTCAAGCCCGGGGATGTAGTCGAAATTGATGCGATACCGGCGAAGAATGGCAACCCGGTCGCGTTCCTGGGGAGCGCCAGCCCAACCGCCCCGAGAAAGCGCATTGTAATCAACGGCAAACAGTTCCAGTAGAAATCGGACGAGCGGCGCCTTTGCCGCGGCGAGCTGTGGTCAGGAGGCATTTCGGAAATGTCCAAGCGCTTGGCGGTCTCAATAGTTGCCTTGCTTGCAGGATTGACGCTTTCCCCTGTAGTGGGCGCGCAAACCGCTGCGCCCAAAGCTGCGGGGGGCGAGCCCAAGCCGGACCTGTGGAACACCATCCCTCCAATCAAACCGGCCTACGCCGGCAAGAAGTCAGCCCCGGCTCCGCGCCGTGACATTTCCGGGGTCTGGGACGCGGCCGAGGCTGATGGCGGACGCCAACCGAGTGGCGCGATTGAGCACCCGGCACTGATGGCGCCCCGGGGACAGGGCGTCGAAGGGGGGCAACCTGATGAGACGGGCATCATGCATCCTTTGCATTACACGCCTGAGGGGCTGGCAGCGCTCAAGGCCAATAAACCCTCTGGACCTGGCGTCAGACAAGTTCCCGCCGCGCTTGCCAATGATCCGATGGACCAGTGCGACCCGATCGGGTTCCCGCGCATGGAGCTTTATGAATTGAGGACCATCGAGCTCGTTCAGAATTCGAATCAGGTGATTTACTTAAATCAATACTTTGGCAACTTCCGCATCATCTGGACGGATGGTCGAGAGCTCCCCAAGGACGCGGAGCCGCGGTGGAACGGCTACTCCGTCGGAAAATGGGTGGACGACTACACTTTCGTAGTCGAGACAACCGGGCTGAATCCAAGAACCTGGCTCGATCACGCGGGCCGTCCGCATAGCGATGCGTTGCGGGTCGAGGAAACGTTTCACCGCGTGGACCATGACAATATGGAGCTCACGGTGACGATTTACGACCCGAAGATGTATACCGAACCCTGGCAAGGTCTCAATAAATTCCCTCTCCACTTGCAGGCCCCTGGCTTCGATATGCAGGAGTTCATCTGCTCACCCATCGATTTTGCGGAATATAAGAAGCAGGTTGAGGAAGAGGTCCTTCCTTCGTCTGATAAGAAGTAGCCGGCGCAATTCCAAATTTCCAATTCAGCGCATTCAAAGGGCGAGGACAGGCGTGCCCTGTTCCTGCCGCATCACAGGGCACTCGAAACCGAATTGCGAACGGAACCGTTGCGAACGCACCCCCCGGAACAATACCCGTAATCGATACGAGTCGGAGCAACAACAACCCTCAGGACAATCCCGCGCATCGTAGCTACTGTGGAATTGTAGTTTTACCGATGCCGCAGTCGGAGCGGGGCATGTCGATGATCCTGGCGCTGGTCGCATTCGCAGGAGTTGTAGGGCTAGCGCTGTTGCTCCGTCCCTGGCCTTTTTTTCTCCCTCCAGAAGAAACTGATTCCTATCGTGACCGCAACGTAGCGGTGGAATTCGTCAAGTGGGTCGAACGGCAGGCGCTCGCGCGCGGATTGAATGTGCGCGGCGTGGCGCGGCCCGTGCCGCTCGAATGCAAGAAGTGCGGCAAGTCTTCCAACTATTTCGTCTACCCCGATGAAGTGTGCGAGCGATGCTGGCGCGCCACCCTCAAGCCGATTTCAACGCCTGCGAAGCAACACCGTCCTTAGCCCGCATTTCGCATCATGTTTATGTAGCGCTCGTCCGCCGCGGCCGACGGGCATTCGCTTGATTCTGAAATGCCAACCTGAAGGTTGGCGCTACGCTGGCACGCCGACGCAGTACAATGATCCACCGTGGAGGTCAAAACCAAATGGAAGTTTTTCTGACTGGCGCAACGGGATATATCGGTACTTCGGTCGGCGAAGCTCTGCGGAGGGCGGGGCACAAAGTGACGGGCCTCGCGCGCACCGCGGAAAAAGCGAAGCTGCTGGAGTCGCGCGGAATCCGCGCCACGATCGGCGACCTGCTCAAACCAGAGGCGTTCGCGGCGGCGGCGCGCGCGGCTGAAGGCGTAATCCACACGGCCAACACCAACGATGCCACCTCGCCGCAGGTGGACGCGGCGGTCGTGCGCGCGATGCTCCAAGCGCTCGAAGGCACAGGCAAACCGTTCGTTTACACGAGTGGAGTGTGGGTGCTCGGCTCAACCGGAGACAAAGTTGGGGACGAGCAGACGCCAGTGAATCCCACGCCGCTCGTCGCGCACCGTCCTGCGATCGAGCAGGAAGTGCTCGGCTATAGGGACCGTGGCGTGCGCTCGATTGTGATTCGTCCGGCCCTTGTGTATGGCCGCGGCGGAAGCGGGCCCACCATGTTCACAAAATCGGCAAAGGAAACGGGAGCGGCGCGCTACATCGGGGATGGCCAGACCCGCTGGGCCTTCGTGGATGTCGATGACCTCGCGCAACTCTACGTTCTGGCGCTGGAAAAAGCCGTGCCGGGATCGCTCTACAACGCGGCGCACGGCCCGTCCTACCGCGTCCGCGAAGTTGCCGAGGCTGCCAGCATCGGCGCAGGCACGAAGGGCAAAACGCAAGCGTGGCCGCTTGAGGAAGCGCGAAAAACGATGCACGCTTTTGCCGATGCGCTGGTCCTCGACCAGCAGATCAGCGGCGAAAAAGCTAAAAAGGAACTGGGTTGGTCGCCACGCGCCGCGTCGGTTCTGGACGACCTGAAAACCGGTTCGTACACGTGGTAGGTGAGTGCCAAAGCAGGTGCCTCGTGCCGATGTGCATCCGGGCTATCGCCTAGAGAATGTTGTTGTCTCTATGCCCGTTTAGGCATACGATGAGAATGGTCCGCGATGCCAGAGATCAAGCCCGTTGCGTGGATCGGTAGCTCGAAAGCGGATCTGTCGGCCTTCCCGGAGGAGGTCAAGGATTCGATAGGCTTCGCGCTCTACGTGGCACAGCAGGGCGGGAAGCACCGCGACGCGAAACCCCTTCGAGGATTCGGTGGCGCGGAAATTCTAGAGATTGTTGATGATTTCGACGGCGACACATATCGGGCTGTTTACACTGTTCGATTCACGGGTCGCATTTACGTCTTGCACGTATTCCAGAAAAAATCGAAAACGGGGATCAAGACGCCGAAAGCAGAAATCAGCTTGATTCAGTCGCGCCTGAATCGGGCCGAAGTGGAGCACGAGATGTGGCTCCAGCGACAGAAGGGATCAACTCGAAATGAGTAAGACAATCGCGGTAGTGGAAGGCAGCGGAAACGTCTTTGCAGACATCGGTCTGCCAGATCCGGAAGAGCGTCTCGCGAAAGCCGACCTTGCGATTCGCATCGCCTCGGCTATCCGCGCGCGCCGGCTTACGCAGGCTCGTGCAGCACGAATCCTGAAGATCGATCAGCCGAAAGTTTCACGGCTCCTGCGCGGGCGGCTTTCGGGTTTCTCTACAGAACGCCTCATGCACTTCCTCACGTTACTCGGCCGCGATGTCGAGATCGTCGTAAAAACCGCACCGCGTTCGCGCCGACAGGGTCGCCTCCGCGTTGTCGCGGTAGCGTGAGGGAAAGGCACTTAACCCGCGAGCGCGGCGGTGAGCCGGGTCATGTCCGGCGCGGTTTCGAGAGATTTTACCTGCTCGATGACGGACTCAGCCTTTTGCGACGGCCATTTGGCGAATTCAGCGTTGCCTCGGAACTTGTCGGCCACTTCCTCATAGGTCATGGGATTCTCCGGGCTGCCTTTGGCGGGTTGGGTGCGTCCGGAAATGACCTTGCCGTCCTTCATGTAGATTTTCAGGCCGCTCTGCTCGACGAGCATGGCCTGCAGTGAAGCCCCCTGCAGTTCCAGCTTGTTGAATTCAGGATCCACGTAATACCGCACGCGGCGGATCATGTCTTGCACGTCCGGGCGCTGCACGACGGCGTCCGTGAATGAACTGAGAGTCGCCTTGCGCTCGATCAGCAGGATGCTCATAGCATATTCCATGCTGAATTTCCCCTGCAGGCCGGTTGTGGGATGGTGCTGAAAGAGCGTTTTGTAGTTGCTGAGGTTTCCGCCGACTTCAACCTTCTCGACATCCGCGGCCTTGATGTCGTTCTGCTGGATGAGGCGCAGCATCTCGTCCATCACCTGCTGCTGGATCGTGCCGCAGGGGAACCGCTTGATCAAATCTCCGGGCGACGCGAACATCCACGGTTTCCCCAGGCGATCGACAATCACTTTCGGATCGAATCCCCCGCCCACCTGAAAAAATCCGAGCGGCGCTTCCAGAATATCCGGCGCGGCCGTCCAGCCGATGGCCGCCAGATCGGAGGCGGCGGTACCACTCTCGCCGGCGTGCCCCGCATGAAATGGCTTGGTCATGGAGCCAAAATTGTCGCGCAGGCCGCTGGCCTCCGACCCGGCGATGGCCAGCGCGATGGCCGTCTTCGCCGCGTCCAGTCGGCGGAGTTTCGCGCAGGCCGCGGCGCTTCCAAACGTTCCGATGGTTCCCGTAGTGTGATAGCCGTCCTGCTGGTGGCGGGGCGAGACCGCGTCGCCGATTTTGTTGGCGACTTCGACGCCCACGTGAAACGCGAGCATCAGGTCCTTGCCGCTCCGGCGATTCAATTCGCAGAGCGCGAAGGACGGCGGAAGGATGGGCGCCGCGACGTGAAACGCCGAGCCGGTATCGTCGTAATCGTCCGCGTGGATGGAGATGCCGTTCGCCAGCGCGGCGAAGCGGGGATGCACCTTCATTTTCGTCCCGATGACGCTGGAGCTTCCGCCGCAAGGGGCGAGCGACTCAATGTATTGCCGGATGAGCGGGCCTGAGTTGGAAGCGGAACCGGCGAGCGCCAGTCCGAATCCGTCCAAAATTGTTTTCTTGCCAAGGGCGATCACGTTTTCCGGAATGTCCTCGTACGTCGTGTTCACGATAAATTCGGAAACATACTTGGTCAGCCCCGGCGCCTTGGCCAATTCTTCCGCGGGAGTTGGAAAAGCTTCTGTGGGTGCGCCGCGCAGCGCCAATCCAGCAAGCGCGAACGAAGTCTTGCAAAAATCACGTCGTATCATTGGAAAACCTCCCGTGGCCGTCTCAGCCGGCACTCTCTCCCGGAATTCTGCCGAGTTGTTTATCTCAAGAGCGCATGGGCGCCGCACTATGGCACAGAGTTCGCAGGCAATTACTGGGCGGGTGAATTATAGCCCGACCGAGCATTCTGGCCGTCTGTCGCAAACAGAATATTCCCATGGGGGAGAGATTGACACATTTCCATGCCGGGCGGAGAATGCGCGGCAGGTCCCTCTCAGGCGCGGATTCCTTTTGGCATAAGGAGAAGAATGTGACGCAGAAATTTTTCTGGCGCGGAGTCATGATTCTCGCTCTCTGCGTGGCCCTCGCCACACCCACTCGAGCCGATACAATAAGTAATGACGCGCGCAATGTCGTAATCGGAATCGTGGCCGTGTCTGTCGCCCTGGTAGTCATCACCGTCGTGATCGTGCACGAATCGAGGAAGAAGAGGACGGTTACGGGCTGCGTCATCTCTGGGGCGAACGGAATGAGCGTGACGGACGAAAAAGACAAACGGATTTACGCGCTTTCTGGCAATACGTCAGACATCAAGCCGGGCGATCGAGTCACTTTGCACGGCAAAAAGGTGAACCCGAAGGGCGCCAACGCACCGCTCGCCTGGGATGTAAGCAATGAAACCAAGGACTTCGGCGCCTGTCAGCTCTAGACGTGCGCTCGAAATGAAAGCCTCGCCACGCTCGCGCCACCATCGGCGTCCGTGCGTCCTCACTGCTACTTAGGCCTGCAAAGATGTGGGGTCAACTCGCGGGCAGTTCAATTACGGGTATCCCCGACGTCACAACGCAAATTCATCTCACTTACGATTCTGAAATTTGTGCGCTAGTATTTTTTCGCAAGAGAGTGAATGCGTGACGCGACTTTAAGATGAGACGAGCGGTCAGTTTCTACAGCAAGCAGGAGAATAAAATGCGGATCATGAAATCGTTCTTGATACTCGCAGTTTTCGCAGTGGCTCCCGCGTTCGCGCAGGGACCGCCGCCGATGCGTTCGCCGGGTGAACTCGACCAGATGGTCTCGCGCATCGCGCTGTACCCGGACCCGCTCGTGGCGCAGATTCTCGCGGGTGCCACGTATCCCGACCAGATTCCCGACGCGGCAAAATGGTCGGATGAACATCATTACCTCAACGGAAAAGCCCTGGCCGACGCAATCCAGGGAGACCAATTGCCCTGGGATCCCAGCGTTCAGGCACTGCTGCCCTTTCCGTCCGTATTGGAAATGATGGCTTCCGACATGAACTGGACCACTGACATCGGAAACGCGTTCCTTGCGCAGCAGCAGGATGTGATGGACGCCGTCCAACGGGAGCGGCGCAAGGCCCGTAACTACGGTTATCTGCGGAGCAACGCCCAGATTGTCGTGGGCACAGGACCGTACATCACCATCATGCCGGTAGATCCTGCTTTCGTCGTGGTGCCGTACTACGATCCGCGAGTCGTTTTCTTCGCGCCGCGGCCCGGCTTCTTTGTCGGCGGCGCGATCCGTTTCGGATTCGGCGCGTCGCTCGGAGTATTCTTCCGGCCGTGGGGATGGGGCGCTGGGTTTGGCCGCTTTGACTGGGGCGGGCATGCCGTGTTCATCAACAACACGCGATGGGGCCGCACCTGGGTCAACCGCGGCGTATACGTTCATCCCTACGAGGGCATCCACCGATTTGGGCCAGGCGAACGCGCCGTAGAGCACCACGAAGTGCACGAGCGTTCAGAACATGAGCGCACGTATGAGCGCGAAGGACGCCGCGCGCCAGAAGAACATCGCGGCGGCGGGGATCATGGCCACGATAATGGCCACGGGCACGGCGGAGATCATGGTGGAGATCACGACCACCGGTAAAGTTTGAGTGGCACGTGCAAGTTCAGAACGCCAGCGGCTAAAGCCGAATTAAGTAAGCCGGTTTCATGTCACGGCTGAAGCCGTGACCCACAAACAATCGCGTGCCGCTAAGCAGACTGGATAGCGCTGTAAGCTTTGTGGGTCGTGCCTTCAGGCACGACAAATGGCTGGGCTTTCTTCAGGGGTTTTAACCCCTGAAGGCCAATGGTGACTACGGTTCGTCGCAGCGACCTAGTCACCTAACTACCTGCAATCAAGCCGCGCCTTGCCGTTTCCGGTTTGCATACAGCAATCCAACGATCCCCGCGACCACCAGAATCCCGCCGCGCACCGCCCAGCGCGTTTGCCCGGTCATGAAACTCCCCGGCAACACATTGATTCCCTGCAGAAACCAGATGCCGCCAATCAGCACCAGCAGTACGCCCACGATGTTCAAGACGATTCTCATATTCCCTCCATCAGACTGACCAGAACCCCCCGTAGACGCCGTATCGTAACCCCGTATTGACCTAATGGAATGGTATTATCCGCCCGTGGGGCACCCCTAAGGGAATACCTGATCCGAGGTGTCCGCCTATCGATCTGAATTCCAGACCGGGAGCAATTCACAATGACAATCACCCTTGCCCAATTAAAGGGACAACTGCAGCAACTCTTCCTAGAATCAGATACCGCCAATGCTTCTCAGCTGCAAGCCAAATTCTGGGAATTCATGCAGTACAGTATTGAACATTATGATGTTCTCGATGAGGAAGCAAAATCGCACATAGATCGAGTTTTCAAAGAGTTGCAGAAGTCTGCAAAGACTGTGGCTGATGCTCTACCGGACGGTCCGGAAAAGCGACGAATGATGAGGCAACTTAGCTTGGCTGGAGGTGGCCACTTCCTAGCTGAAAATCTCATCGCAATACTTGAGTCCCCAGGGCAACACGTACATCCGATCTTGGCAGCAGCCCGCCAAGCTTTTGCACAGCTTTTGCAAAAAACTCTCGATGTACTGTTCGACGTAACTCGGCACACTTACGAGGGGCCAGCGAACTTTGCAAAAATCGGTCTGTGCTATTGGGCTATTGATGAATTATTGGCCGCATTTCGTCTGGCGCAATGTGCATTTACGAATCAATCTTACGCACACATCAGAACGACCAGCGAGATTCTGGATCTCATTGAGTTATTTGACGAACAGCCAAAGTGGGCACAGCTATGGGCGACGGGAAATGATAAAGAGGTGTGGAAGAATCTCAGACCCGCCGCTGTGCGAAAGAAACTCGGGGCCCCAAAACAGGACCCCATGTACTCTTTCCTGTCAGAACACGGGTCGCATGGAACCTTTCGAGGGCTGCAGGCTCGAAGTCTCCAAGTTGACCGGAATGATGCCAAAGAGGGGAAAAGCTTCAAAATTTGGGTTGGCGGTTCTCCGATGGTACACCATATCGTGTGGACAAATTCGTTGTGTGTTTACACTGCTCTGCAATTGCTGGCTAAATGCGTAAGCGTCTTCTCACAATACCTCAACGCAGACGAAATGGAGGGCGTTCTCGAAACCTCGGGTGAGATCACGGGGCAGTTCTTCAGGGAGCACTATGTTGGTTGGGCGAAAGATGCGGGCCTAAAGTATGAACCGATTCTTGAGTTCCTCGACCAAACGCCGTGGAAGACACCCGACTAAAATGACTGGAAGGAGTAACGGCGTGCGGGGCAGACCTTGAATGATTTTGAAGTTGGAGTTCGAGTGCCCCAACCTTGAGAGGTTTCTAGGATGGGCTCTTCGAAATCTTTGCTTGAGTTTCGGTCAACCAGAAATTTCCCTTCTCCCCGGCGGGATGGGAATGGTAAACAAAAGCGCTTTTTCCAAAAGCTGAAGAAAGTCACAACCGCTGGAGCAATGGCCGAAGCTCCCGGATTTCCTTCACAGTTTCGAGGCTCAGCAATTTCCCGACGAGCGTATCGCACCTGGTTGCGCCGAGGACGGGGACGATGAGGTCGCGCGCTTTGGCGACCACCTCTTCGCGGCTCATGGGATTCTCAGGAGTGCCGCGGACAGACTCAACACGCTCGGTCAGCTTCGTTCCATCGTTGAGCGTGACTTCGACGATGGCCACGCGCTTGGGGATGAGTTTTTCGAGCTCCTCGTCGCCGATGAGCTGCACCTTGGCGCGGACGCGGAGGACTTCGGGGTCCTGCATGCGCGCTTTGTCGTGGGCAGCTTTGAAGGAAGCGGTTTTGTCGATGATCATGACCGCGACCATGTGCTGCAGGCAGATGTCCGGCATTTCGCGGTTGTTCACGGTGTAGGCAGCGCTGGTCGCGGCGCGCACCACGACTTGTTTCACCTGGTCCGGCTCGAAGGGATGCTTCTTCATGATCAGTTGCAGCGCGTCCAGCGGCGATTGGATGGGACCTCCGGTCGTCCATCTTTTCAGTGTGGTCAGCGTCACTTCATATCGCTCGCCGAGGCCGTCGACCATTTTCAGGGGATCGGCTTTGGGATTGTAGGACAGGACGAAATTGTCGGGGCCGGACATCACGTCGTTGACGGCCGTCCAACCGAGGTCGACCACGAGAGCTGCGTTCACCCCGTTGCGGGCGCTGCTGCCCGCGAACACGAATCCTTTTTCGATGTGGTCGGTGTCGCGCCGCCAGGTGGCAAAGCCGGCGCCCGCCTGCTGCGCGGCGTAGTCGATGAGCCAGCGCATCCGCTGGGCGTTCAGGCTGAGCGCGCAGCCTGCGGCGGCTGCGGCACCGAAAGTGCCCACCAGAACGTGGGAGTCTTTCAGGATGGGCCCAGTGCCCACGGTCTGAAACGCGCGCATGCCGATGTCGTAGCCGAGCGCCACGGCGCGCGTGAAGTGCTGCCCGCTGATGCCAGTTTTTTCGCCGACAGCCAGCGTGGCCGGCACGACGGCGCTGCCCGGATGCGCTCCTCCCCCGGTGTAGTCATCGTCCGTCTCATCGGAGTGGGCGAGTTCCCCGTTGACGATGGCCGCCTCGATAGGTCCGAGGAGAACATCCGAGGCCACCACCGTGCAAATGTTCGGACCGCCATAGGCGCGGGCAAATTTCAGGGCCATGCGCCCCGGCGGAAGCTCGGAGCCCGAAATCATGGCGGCAAACGTATCGAGGATGTGGTGCTTGGTCTCTTCCAGAACTTTGTCGGGCAGCGCGGAATCACGCGCTCCGCTCATGTAGGCGCTGAGCTTGAGCATGACCGGGCTTACGTCTTCGGCGGCCAATCGCGCGCCGCCCGGAATCGCTGCTGCGGCGACGGCCCACGCCGCGCGTTGCACCAGATCGCGCCGCGTCAGATTTATTTTGAGATTTCCGCCCGGAATAGACGCCCCTTGACCGCGCCCCATGCTCGTCTCCCGTAATCCTGAATTGGTCGATCCGCTTGGTTTCATGCGATTACCGCGAAATTTCCCACACTGTCATTCCGAGCGAAGCGAGGAATTTGTTTTTTACTGTTGTCGTTACGAAGAGAGATTCCTCGCTTCGCTCGGAATGACAAAGCCGCAGACTTCGCGCACTCTTCTAGACCAGGCGATACGACATGTCGAGGCATTGTAACTGAGATTCCCGCGTTTGCAGTGGTATCATCCCATGCGCAAATGACCCGAACGCGAATCCCGCTGACGCCAAATCAAGTCCGCGGGTTCTGGGCGGCATGGGGTGGATGGGTCCTGGACGGCATGGATTCCTTCATCTATGCCCTCGTTCTGGTTCCGGCGCTGCGCGACTTGCTGCCTCGATCGGGAATTCCGGCCACGACCGCGAATATTGGATATTACGGCGGCGTTTTATTCGCGTTGTTCCTGGTCGGATGGGGAATGGCACTTTTGTGGGGCCCGGTGGCCGATCGGTTTGGGCGCGTGCGCACGTTGATGCTCACCATCCTTTGTTTTTCGGTTTTCACTTTCCTGAGCGCGTTTGCGACAAATATTTGGATGCTCGCCGCGCTGCGCCTGCTTGCCGGAATCGGCATCGGCGGTGAATGGGGGATCGGCGCGACGCTGATCTCGGAAGAGTGGCCGGAAGAGCGCCGCACCATGGGTGCGGGCATGATGCACACAGGTTATTACTTCGGATTTTTCCTGGCCGCGCTGGCCAATTATTTCGTCGGCAGCCGGTTCGGCTGGAGATGGATGTTCGTGGTCGGCGGCTTGCCCGCGCTGCTTTTAATCGTGATTCGCAAAGGGATGAGCGAGCCTGCCCGCTGGGAGGCTAAGCGGGGATCGCTCGCCCAGCCGCTGACGATGCGGCACACGTTTCTGCAAATCTTCTCGCCGCAATACCGCCTGCGCACATTTCTCAATTTGATGTATCAGCTGGTTTCCACAATCGGCTTGTGGGCGGCTTCGGTGTATGTGCCGGCGGCGATCACTTACCTCGCCGCTCGAGCGGGCCACACTTCCTTTCAAGCGGCGCGGCTCGCGTCCTACGGCACGGGGATACTTTCCATCGGGACAATCCTCGGCGCGCTGAGCGTGCCGGGCATCGCCGACCGGCTGGGGCGCAGAATCAATCAGGCGATTTTCTATTCGCTGATGTGCGTGGTCATCCTGGTGACGTTCGGGTACGTTTTCTATTTGCAGACGGACGCGCTGAAATGGTTTTTCGTCTGCCTCTTTTTCCTGGGGATTGGAGGTGCGAATTACACCGTATATTCTTTCTGGCTGCCGGAGCAGTATGAAACCGAATGCCGCGCGAGCGCGCTGGCGTTTGCGCAAAATGTGGGGCGTTTTGCCGGCGCGGGTGCCACGTTTCTTGTCGGGCTGGGAGTGCGCCATTTTCAAACGCTGGGAATTCCCGTGGCGCTCACCGCATCGGCCTTCGTCGTCGGGCTCTTGCTTCTGCCCTTCGGCGTCGAGACCAAGGGCAAGCCTTTGCCGGCCTGAGGCAGAAAGATTAACCAAGGATGAGGATTCACAATGACCCCGGAACGCGACGCGCAAGCCAAAACTGAAATCCGCGACGGCATGAGGATCGATTGGGACGCGCCGATTCCCATGGATGATGGCATCGTCCTGCGCGCCGACGTATTCCGGCCGGTGAGCGAAGGCCGCTATCCCGTGCTGCTCACGTACGGGCCGTATGCAAAAGGCCTCGCCTTTCAGGATGGCTACCCCGACGCCTGGGAAACCATGGCGCGGGAACATCCGGATGTGGTGGCTGGCTCAACCAACCTTTACCAGAACTGGGAAGTGGTGGACCCGGAAAAATGGGTGCGGCACGGCTACGCCTGCGTGCGCGCGGACAGTCGCGGTTGCGGCCGCTCCCCAGGATTTGTCGATCCTTTTTCGCCGCGCGAGACGCGCGACTTCGCCGCGTGCATAGAGTGGGCCGGGGAACAGCCGTGGAGCAACGGCAAGGTCGGCCTCAACGGTATTTCATACTATGGAATCAATCAGTGGCAGGTGGCCACGCTGCAGCCTCCGCATCTGGCGGCGATGTGCGTTTGGGAGGGCGCGGCGGAATGGTACCGCGATACATCGCATCACGGCGGCATTTACTGCACCTTCTGGGCAAACTGGTATGACATGCAGGTGAAGACGGTACAACATGGCCTAGGAACGCGCGGACCGCGCAGCCGCGCCACGGGCGACCTGGTGTGCGGGCCGGAAACTTTGACCGAAGCAGAACTGGCCGCCAACCGCTGCAATTTCGGCGCAGATCTTCTCGCGCATCCGCTCGATGATGAATACAGCAAGGGCCGCTCGCCTGATTGGTCCAAGGTGAACGTGCCGTTGCTCTCGGCCGCGAATTGGGGCGGACAGGGGCTGCATCCGCGCGGCAATTTCGAAGGCTTTATGCGAGCGGCGTCCACGCAAAAATGGCTGGAAGTGCATGGGATCGAGCACTGGACCCACTTCTATACCGATTATGGCCGCGATATTCAAAAACGATTTTTCGATTATTTTTTGAAGGGTGAAAAAAATGGCTGGGACCGCGAGCCGCGCGTACGGCTGCAGGTCCGCCATCTGCACCGCTTCGAGGAGCGCACGGAGAAGGAATGGCCGCTAGCCCACACTCAATGGACGAAGTTCTATTTCGATTTTGCGAGCGGCGCGCTTGCAGCGCAGCCACCAGCAGCGGCCGCGAGCCGTTCCTTTGATGCGATGGGCGACGGCATCACGTTGATGACGCCGCCTCTGACGGCGGAAACCGAAATTTCAGGCCCTTCCGCACTCAAGTTGTTTCTTTCCTCAAGCACCGAAGACGCCGATATTTTTGCAGTGCTGCGCGTTTTCTCGCCGGACTTGAAGGAAATTGTTTTTCAGGGAGCGATCGATCCGCATACGCCGGTCGGCCAGGGATGGCTGCGCGCTTCGCACCGGAAGCTCGATGCCGCTCTAAGCAAACCGTGGCGACCTTATCATGCGCACTATGGGGTGCAGCCGTTGAAGCCTGGCGTGCCGGCGGAATTGGACGTGGAGATTTGGCCGACCAGCGTTGTGGTCCCCGTAGGCTACCGCATCGCGCTCACGATCCGCGGCAAGGATTACGAGCACGCGTGCAGGGGCGGAAAACTTTCCAACTTCAAGAATGAACTGCGAGGCTGCGGGCCGTTTCTGCACGACGACCCCACCGACCGCCCTGCGAAACTATTCGCCGGCGTGACAACGCTTCACAGCGAAAAAGACCGCCAGCCTTTTTTGCTGCTTCCCATCATTCCGAAAAAGTAGGACAGGCTTCACAGGCCGCGGAAAAAATGCCTTGTTCTGTCATTCTGAGCGAAGCGAAGAATCTCTCTTCGATTTAAGTATAAGAAAAGAAACAAGGAGAGATTCTTCGCTTCGCTCAGAATGACAGTGGTTTGAATTATTCCGCAGCCTCTTCAGCCCGCCCGGTTTCGATTTTCCCGGGCAATGAAAGCAGACAGGCTGAAGCCTGTCCTACTGGAACCGCAAAACGCTCATCGTGTAGCAACGATCATGTCAGCTGAAGGAACGGCCGAAGCTCCAGAATATTTTTGACATTCTCCAGTCCGAGCAATTTGTCGATGAGGTTTCCAGCATTTGCCGCTCCGAGCACGGGTGTCATGAGCTCGCGCGCTTTCGCGACCACTTCATCGCGGGTCATCGGGTTTGACGGAGTACCGCGTACAGCTGTGACGTGCTCGCTGAGTTTTGTGCCGTCCGCGAGCGTGATTTCGACGATGGCCTCGCGGCGCGGCAGGGCGCGTTGGAGTTCATCGTCGTCAAGAACGAGATTTACCTTTGTCCGCACGCGAAGAACGGCCGGATCCTGCATCCTGGCCTTGTCGTGCGCCGATTTGAATGACGCAGTTTTATCGATCAGCATCACCGCGACCATATGCTGCAGGCAGATGTCCGGCATCTCGCGGTTGTTCACGACCGACCCCTGCGTCCTGGCCACCCGGACGGTCACTTGCTGCACATCATCCGCCGTGAAAGGACGCCGCTTCAGCAGAATTTCCAGCGCGTCGAGCGGCGCCTGGATGGGAGCTCCCACGGTCCATTTCTTGATGTCGGTGGCTGCGATTTCGAATCGCTCACCTAGTTTTTCCACGAGGTTCGCCGGATTCGCCTGCGGTGCGTACGCGAGAAAAAAATTGTCGGAGCCGGAGAAAACGTCGTCCACGCCAGTCCAGCCGGATTGAACCAGCATCGCCGAAGTGACGCCGCCGCGCGCAGGCATGCCCGCATAAACGAAGCCCTTCTCAATGTGCTGCGTGTCGCGCTGCCATGCGGCGATGCCGGAGGATTGCTGCGCGGTGTAATCGAGCACCCAGCGCATCTGCTGCGGATTGAGGTTTGCCGCGCTGGCCGCGGCCGCGGCGGCACCGAAAATTCCCATGATGCTGTGCGTGCTTCTGTGTTCTTCACTTTGGACGGAAGCGCCACCCATGGTCAGCACGACGCGCGTCCCGACATCGTAGCCGAGCGTCACAGCGCGCAGGAATTGCGCGCCGCCAATCCCGAACTTCTCTCCGGCCGCCAGCACCGCGGGAACCACGGCGACTCCGGGATGCGCGAGCGTCGGGGCGTGCGCGTCGTCGGTCTCGTCGGAATGGCCAAGCACTCCGTTGACGAGCGCCGCCTCCATCGGGCCGCACAGTACATTCGAGCAGATGACCGTGGCGACTTTTTCGCCGCCGTAGCTTCGGGCAAACTTTAGCGCCGCTTGTCCGGGCACGAGTTCCGATCCGGAAACCATGGCGGCGAAGGTGTCGAGGATGTGGTGCTTAGCTTTTTCGGTCACTTCATCCGGCAGCGCAAGATTGCGCGCGTCGCTCATGTAGGAACTGAGCCGGGCCATCGCGGGGCTGACGGAATCCGCTGCCAGCGCCGGCATGCGCGACAGCCCCGCCGCAGCGACCGCCCAGCCCGCGCGTTGCAGCAGGCCGCGGCGGCTAAGACTCCAGCCACTATTTGGCATCGGAAAATACGCGGTCCGTTTGCGGTGCATACGTGATCTCCCCGCTCCCAACGCAATTTCTAACACAAGTGGCGGTGCGCGCTACGCCGCGCTGGGGCATTGTAACTGAAATTTGCATTCTCGTTCCCGGCCGGTATATTTTCCTCGTTCACCGCCATCGCCGCGCCACGTATGGTAGTAATGTGGGATCTTCAAATCGGCAAGGAGCGCCATGAGCTACGTGGAAAAACATCTCATCGAGGGAGAGGCGATTGTCTACCAGACGCGGCTGCACTGGATTGTTCTCATCGCACCGATACTCCTCGGCCTCTTATTTGTTTTGACGGGAGCAGGGATGTTCGTGCTCTCCGGACGGATCAAGGCCGACCAGACCATGGCCCACCAATCCGTGATGATCATGGGAGCGGCATTTCTTGTCGTCGCCGTCCTCTTCATTGGCCGAGGTGTCCTGGTAAGAAACGCCACGGAAATGACGGTGACCAACAAGCGCGTCTTCGTGAAGGTGGGAATGGCCGCGCGAAGAACCATCGAGCTGCTGCTCTCGAGGGTGGAGAGCATCGGCGTGGAAGAAAGCGTCTTGGGCCGAATGCTTGGCTATGGCACGGTCATCGTCCACGGAACGGGCGGCACTCCCGAGGTTTTCAACTTAATTTCGCACCCGCTCGAATTCAGGACCCAAGTGCAGCAGCAGATTGAAAAGTCGCAGGACAAATAACGCTAGTTCGGGCGCGCCTCTCCTCACGACCTATCCTGTGAAGGAACGCGTTGAAGCACGCAAAATGTTTCCACACTGTTGTTGCGCGCAATTCTAAGAAAAATCCAATCGAAATTCATTTTGCTTGGGTTAGTCGCACGCTCAATCCCGGCAAAACGTGTGAGGAAGTTTCGTGGTGTAGCATTTTGGGATTGGTCACGTGATTCAGCTTGACGCCTCGCGCACAAAAGCAGAATCTAATCCTGCAGGCTGGTAGCAAGCCCGGCAACAGTTGCGCATTCCTGCTCCGCCCTTCCCCGGATTGCCTCGATTGCATTGCGGTTCCCTGTTCAAAATAAGAAGCAACGGGGTCCGCTCAATTTTATCAATGACGCCGGCCGAGAAATGCGATTCCGGCCACGCCAGCCATGCGGAATGGCTTTATGAAAATCGAAGCAGAAAACGAATCGCGAAACCAGAACGGTGCGCGTGCCGCGCCTCCCAGTGGACCGCCCACGCGGGCCCTTGTGGTCGGAGATGAAGAGGCCATGTGCGCGCTCATCAAGGAAACTTTGGGAGCCGCGAGCATCGAGACCGTAACTTTGACCTCGAGCGCGGAGGCCGCGGCTCAGTTCCAGGAGCAGAAGTTTCATGTAATTCTGGTGGACCTATGCGTGCCGCCTGTGGATGCCTTTAAACTGGTGGGTGATATTCGCCGCTCGGGTTTCAACCGCAGCACGCCGATCATCATGATCAGCGACGATCTGAGGCCTGCCGCCCTCTCGGAGGGGTTCAAGGCCGGAGCCAGTTTCTTTGTTTACAAGCCGGTTGATCGAGTGCACTTGATGAGGCTGATCCTCGTCACGCAAGGAACTATCGACCAGGAAAAGCGCAGATTCCGGCGCGTCCCCGTTCGGGCCAAGGTTCGACTGAAGTGCGGCGATCGCAGTGCGGAAGGCGAGACGATCGATTTAAGTCTGAACGGGGCTTTGATTCGAGCTTCTCACACATTTCCCGTGGGCTCCAATGTAGAAGTCAGCATGTACCTTCACTCCGAAATGCCCCCGGTGATCGGGTTGGGCTCCATCATGCGTGTGGTGGAAGGTGGCCAAATGGGGATTCAACTCGACCGCTTGCCCGCAAACGAGAGCGGACGGTTGCAGGAGTTCCTGCTGCCCTTCACTACCGTGTAGACAGTTCTCCGGATATAAACCTAATACTCCCAGTGATCTTCTAACTGTTCAGGATTGTCAGCTCGGGCGAACCGCGACGTGCGGGGCAGGCCAATCGGCAGGAACGAAATCAACACCCCAGAAATGCGGCGCGGGTGTGAGAAATTCGACGCCCACGCGCTGGCCTTTGTCGGTGGCTTCGCCAAGAAAGACGACCCGGGATTCCTGCTCTTCCTGTGTGAAGGGATTGGTTAGGACGAGCATGGCGTCCATGGCCAGGGGCTGGTTCAAGTACAGCAGGCCGCCGTGGGCGTTGATCACGATGGTTTCGCAGGCCTCGCGAAAGCGGCGGCTGTCGGAATTCTTTCCCGCGACCACCACGCGCACCCGCATAAAGACCCGGGTACTACGGCGAACCTTGTCGAAAGTGCTCTCGGACATGGTGAGTCTATGCTGCGGCACTTCCACAGCGCCGTCAACGAGACTGTCGTCCATGTGTTCCCGCCCTGCAACGTGGCCGGGGTGTCCATGATGGCGCGCCGCGCTGTAGCGTTTCCCCATGCCTGAGGATGGATTACGCGCTATCATCTCGCCGGATACTGTCCGATTCCGGCGATTCCTGGGGGAATGCTTATGAACCTGACCGAGTATATCGACTCCAAGCGCGATGAACATCTGAACGAACTCTACGAATTTTTGCGGATTCCGAGCGTCAGCGCGCAGTCCGAGCACAAGCCGGACATCGAGCGCGCCGCGAAGTGGGTCGCCGAAAAGCTGCGCGCGGCCGGCCTCGACAACGTCGAAATCCTGCCGACGAAGATGCACCCGCTGGTGTATGGCGAATCGCTGCGCGCGCCCGGCAAGCCGACCATCCTGTTCTACGGCCACTACGATGTGCAGCCGGCCGAGCCGCTGAACCTGTGGACCTCTCCCGCGTTTGAACCCACCATCCGCGGCGGGAATTTGTATGGCCGCGGCACCGCGGACGACAAGGGGCAAGTCCATATCCATATTCGCGCGCTCGACGCTATTATGAAGACAGCGGGCAAGCTGCCCATCAATTTGAAAGTGATGATCGAAGGGGAAGAGGAAGTCGGCAGCGTGAGCCTGTGGGAATTCGTGAACGCCAACAAAGCGCGGCTCAAAGCCGACGCGCTGGTGGTTTCGGACACAGGGATGCTCGCACGAGGCGTCCCGTCGATCACGTATGGGTTACGCGGGCTGAATTACTACCAGATTGAAATTACAGGGCCGGCTCAGGACTTGCACTCAGGAATCTTCGGCGGAGCCGTGCCGAATCCGATCACGATTCTTTGCGAATTGTTTGCCAAGCTTCACGACAAGAATTCCAGGGTTGCGATTCCCGGCTTCTACGACGACGTCGCGAATCTTTCCAAGGCCGAGCGCAAGGCCCTCAATTCGCTGCCGTGGAAGGCAAGCGAGTTCAAAAAGACCGTGGGTGCGCCGGGGCTCAGCGGGGAGAAAGGGTCCTCGATCGTGGAGCAACTGTGGACACGGCCAACCCTGGAGCTGAACGGAATCTGGGGCGGCTATACGGGCGAAGGCGCCAAGACGGTCATCCCGTCGAAAGCGTACGCCAAATTTTCGACGCGCCTCGTGCCGGATCAGGACGCAGGCAAGATTACGAAAGCTGTCGAACGGCAGATCCGCAAGCTGCTCCCTAAAACGGTGAAGTTCAAGCTCGAAACGCTTAGCGAAGGCAAGGCGTGGGTCGCGCCGTATACGCACCCGTTTTTTGAGGTCGCGCACGACGCGCTGGAGAAGGGCTTCGGCAAGCGCGCCGTGTTCATCCGCGAGGGTGGATCGATCCCGTTCGTCACTCAAATGCATGACACCTTCAAGGTGCCGTGCATCCTGCTCGGATTTGGTTTGCCGGACGAAAACGCGCATGCGCCCGACGAACACATCGCGCTCGAAAACTATTTCGGCGGGATCAAGGCCGTGGCGCAATTTTACGAGGGCCTAGGAAGGCTTTAGGACTTACAGTGGCGCAGGCTTCAGCCTGTGGAATTTTGGCCTTGCAGGGACCAACCCCCACAGGCTGAAGCCTGCGCCACTCGAACCCATCTTACAATTCAACAGAACAAACTAGACACTAGACAACGAAGCCTGCCGGCCACGCGCAAACTCTTCGAGCGTGGCGTTCGCCGTGGCAATAATCCCCAGCGCGTCGGAGACGGCCGCGAGCTTTTCCCCGGGCACCACGACGTACATTTCGTCCGCGCTTAGATTCGTGTACACGCGGTTCCCGATACAGCCGAGCGTCGAAACGGTTCCATGCGCGAGCGCTGCGGGCAGCGCCATGCACGACGGCCGGCCGAGCAGCGGCAGCGTGCTGCTGGCACCGGCGCGGATGGAGGCTTCGTTGAGCAACATAGCCGCCGAAGTTTTTAGCGCGAAGAGCACGACGCTCGGCGCCACGGGCGCATCCCCCAGCGGAGCGAACACGACCGCGGCAGGCTCTTTGGGTAGCCGCGGGATGCCGGGAACTTCTTCCGGGCGCACATAGCCGAGATTGAACATCATGCCCAGCGTGGTCTCTGTTTCCTGGACGCGATCGGGCGGAAGCTGAACGTTGTGCGTGTAGGCTCCCACGGCGCAGTTGAAGTGATCCGCCGGAACGGTGTAGAACGTTCGTCCCGCAGCGGCCAGCCGCCAGAAGCTGCAGCCGGCAGGTTCGGTGCCGGAAAATTTAGGAACACCCGAAGGTTCCTGGTCAAGAAAAGTGACAGCCACAGGGCGCCGCCCGAGTGCCAACCGCGCCGCGAATTGCTTTTCAAGTTCTTTCCAGTTCGTCATGTGCGCTCCCCGGTGAAAAATGAACTGCAAGATTAGCATATTCGCGTTCCCGTGGGGCACATTGCTGGAAGCCGCGTCAATTCTGGCTTTTTGATGTTTTTTCTTGCGTTGGGCGGACTTCGCCCGTATAGTGCTCGCCGTGCGTGGCTCCTACGCTTCGCAGCGTGCCGGCACATTAGCAGTTTCAATTCTGAGGAGGAGAAAGGAATTAGATGGCAAAACCACTGAGCAAGTCCAAGATCGTGGCGCACATCGCCGAAAAAGTCGGCACGTCCAAGAAGGTCGCCGCGCAGTTTTTCGAAGAACTGTTCAAGCTGGCGGTCAAGGAAGCCAAGGGCGGTTCGGGCAAGTTTGTGATTCCGAACATCGGGCGCGTCGTGAAGGCGCACCGCAAGGCGCGCATGGGCCGCAATCCGCAAACGGGGGAAGCGATCAAGATCAAGGCGAAGACGGTTGTTCGCCTGCGCGCAGCAAAGGCCCTCAAAGACGCGATTCTCTGATAAGAGGCGCTTCGCAAACCAGACCTTTCGAAGCAACGTGCGGGCTGGGTGTATCGCGAAAGTTCCGAATCCGCTTCGGCGGTTTCCGGGACGTGGCAGATTCCGTCGATTCACCCAGCATCGCTCAACCATTCTGAACTGATACGCTGAACGTTTTTCCGCCCCGGCTTCAGCCCTCCGGGGCATTGCTTTTTTTGGCGCGAATTTCAGGCTATCAGCTTCCATTACGCCCCCGTTCAAATCCAAACAGGGTGAGGAGCGCACTGCCCCGCAGTAACGGTTCGTATGGCCTTACCCCGATAAGTCCATGCGTTCGTTCCTCAGGTAGGCTATCTTTGAAGTGTGACCTCTGAATCCCGGAATATCGCACCGCGATATGTGGAACAAGCCGCATCACCGGAGGGAGACCCTGCTTCCGCGGTAGCGGATGAGTCGCGTCTAAAGTGGCTGAGCTCCCGGACGCGCCTGTTCCATCTCTCGGAAGGCAATTTATTCCTGCTTTTGGCCGTCGCTATCGGAATCTTTTCCGGTATCGCCGTGGTTTGTTTCCGCATCTCTATCGAAAAGATCCGCCTCGGTCTTCTCGGTTCCGCGCTCGCTCCCGCGCCGCTGCGCGTCTTATTGGTGCCGGCGGCGGCCGGCCTGGTCGTCGCTTTTCTGGTGCAAAAAATCTTTCCCGGCGCCCGCGGCAGCGGTGTGAACCAGACAAAAGCAGCCGTCTACGTATTTGACGGGTACGTGCCCTTCCGGACCGTCATAGGGAAATTCCTCACGTGTTCCCTGGCGATCGGCAGCGGCCAATCGTTGGGTCCCGAAGATCCGTCCTTGCACATGGGAGCGGGGATCGCTTTCGCGCTCGGCAAGCGCTTCAGACTTTCCAGGGACAAGCTGCGGCTGCTGGCTCCCGTGGGGGCGGCGGCAGGCCTTGCCGCGGCGTTCAATGCGCCCATTTCCGCGGTCTTGTTTGTGATCGAGGAGGTGATCGGAACGTGGAGCGCGAGCGCCCTGGGGGCCATCGTCCTCGCGGCAGTTTCCAGCGTCGTGGTCATGCGAGTCTTTCTTGGCGGGGAACCCATGTTCCGCGTGCCAGCGTATACGCTCGGCCATCCCGCGGAATTGCTTGCCTACGCCGTGCTCGGTGTAATCAGCGGGGTTCTATCGCTGGCGTTCACGAAAATTATTGCGTATTTCAGGCCGAAGCTCCGCGCCCTGCCGGAATGGACGTACTACCTGCAGCCCGCGGCGGCCGGACTGCTGATCGGTTTCGTGGGGCTGCGAATTCCCCAATCCATGGGGACGGGATATTCCTACATCGACCTGGCGCTTCATAGCCAGTACACCTGGCAGATTCTGGCAATCCTCGGATTCGCGAAAATATTGACGACCAGCTTGTCGTTTGTCAGCGGCACGCCGGGAGGGATGTTCGCGCCGACTCTTTTCATCGGTGCGATGATTGGCGGAGCGATTGGTGGCCTGGAGCATCAATTCTTCCCGCAAGTCAGCGCATCCGTGGCGCCATTCGCCTTAGTCGGGATGGGGACTTTCTTCGCGGGATTCCTGCGCGTCCCGATCACGTCCGTTTTCATGGTCGTCGAAACGACGGGAAACTATTCCATCGTTCTGCCGGTGATGATTTCCAACACCATCGCCTACTTGATTTCCCGCAAGTATCAGAATGTCGCCCTGTTCGATCTTCTGGCCAAGCAGGACAATATGGAATTGCCGTCGATGGAGGAGCAGCGCGAGCAGATCGTGTTGCGCGTCGAGGATGCGATGCGCAGGCCGGACTCGCCGCCGTTGCAGGCTGGCGACACGCTTTCCCGCGCGATAGAAATTGCGGAAAGTTCCACCGGAGAAGTCCTGCTCGTGCGCTTTCCAACCGGCCGGTGGGCAGGAATCGCAAGGAAGGATTTGCAATCGATGGCTTCGGAGCACCCCAGGGAGACGCAGCTGCGCGAAGCGCTATCCACGGCCCGCTTGCCCGTCCTGCACCCCGATCAGCGCCTGGACGATGCCTTGCGATTCATTCAGGGCCATGCGCTGCTGCCCGTGGTCAGCCGCGCGGGCTCGCGCAAACTGGAAGGAGTTCTTTCCCTTCCGGACATTCTGACCGCGTATCAAAAAACGGCCTGAGATTTTCGTTTAGTTGAAGTGCCTGCCGCGACTCGTATTGCTTCCCACACAAATCAGCGCGCCAAATCCGACGCGAATACCAGACGCACACCGCGCCGCTCCGCTTCGGGCAACATTTCGTTCAGCACTAGCAACGTTTCCGGATGCGGATGCCCGATCGCCAGCGCCGAGCCTTTTTCCCGCGCGTCGCGGATGGCCAGCTCAAATTGCTTGCGGATGGCCGGGGCCGACTGCTCGTCGTCCAGAAACACGTTGCGCCGGGCGGCCGCGACGCCCGCCGCATGCGCCGCGGTTTCCGCGACCGTCGCCGTAGTGGTGCGGCTGTCGACAAAAAACAAATTGTGCTGCCTCAGCAGGGGCATCAACTCGTCCATGAGGGTTTGATCGGCGGTGCCGAGTGAGCCTTCGTGATTGTTGACCCCCGCGGCATAAGGCACGGTGTCCAGCATGGCCGCAAACGTTTTGTCCACTTCCGACGAAGCCATGCCGGGGTGCAACTCAACCGCCTCTTCCAGGTCTCCGGCATTTGAGGCCATGGGCAGGTGCAGCATCACCTGGTACCCGCGCCGATGCGCCTCTTCGGCGATTTCCCCGGAATTCGACTCGTGGGGAAGAACTGAAATGGTCAGCGGATAGGCAAGCCGAAAGAGCGCGTCAGCCTGGGCGCGGTCATTTCCTAGGTCGTCGATAACGATGGCGAGGCGAGGGCGCCCTCCTGAAGCGGATGCAGCTTCCGTGTTCAGGAGCGGCGTAATGAGGTGGATCGATTGCGTCCTCCGCCCATCCATCAGGTAGTCGAAGCGCTCCAGCCCTGGCGCTCCAGTTCGCGTGACGCGCTGCAGATGGTGAAACTCGGCGACGCGCGCCATTTCCGTTTCGATGGCGTCATGCGCGGCCCGGTCGGGAACGCCGCCTTTCGTGAGCGGCACGGTGATGTAGATGTGATCGGCGGCAAGCGTTTGCTGTTTTCCCTGCTGGCGAGCGGCGTATTCGGGCCGCATGCCCACTTCGGCGCGCCCGCCACTTGCGTTTTTCGCGGCGAACACAAATTCACGCGTAATGTTGCGAATCCCCACGTTGGATACGGGCGCGGATTTTTTCTTGCAGCCCGCGGCGAAAAACAGTGCGGCAACAAGAAAGAAAAAAGTAATGAAATGCAGGTGAGAAAATTGCGATGCGAGCTGGCCGAGCGCGTCCGGTCGGCGATTCACACTTCAGGCAGCCTTCTGGGCCTCGCCGCCTTTGAGCAGTTCCAGACCCTTGTTGTAAACCGGATCATCCGCCTTGGGCAGCTGCCCCGGACCGAGTGGAGCCTCGTCCTCCATATCGGAGGGTGCGGCGGACGGATCGAATGCCTTCGGATGCACTTCCACGGTGGGAGCCACGCCATCCTCGACGATGGACTTGCCGTCGGGCGTCGAATAGAACGCGACGGTCAGGATCAGCGCTCCGCCATCATCGAGCGGGATAATTTTTTGTTCGGAGGCGGAGCCAAAGGTGCGCTCGCCCACCAGATCGCCGCGCTTGTTTCCCTTGATCGCTCCCGCGAGGACTTCCGCCGCGCCCGAAGTGCTCGGCGAAATCAAGACATCCACAGCGGAGTGCCACACGGCCTTGTCCGGCTCGGCATTGAAATCCTTCTGCGCCACGGTTTGCCCTTCCAGGGAAGTAATCCTCCCGGAAGTCAGAAAAAGTTGCGAGGCCACAACGGCTTCGGGCACGTCCCCGCGCGTGCAATCGCGCAGGTCGAGCAGCAGTTTGTGCACGCCCTGCTTGTCAAACTGCGCCAGTTTGTCGTGGAGTTCCGAAACGTCGACAGGATCGATGGCAGGCAGGCGGATGTAGGCCACGTCGTCACCGACGCGGTCCGCCACAATGTGTTCGGGGCCAATTACCGCGCGATTGATGCTGATTTCCTGGGGTTCGGTCTTGCCCCGGCGAATCACGGACACTTTTACGGCCGTGTCGGGAGCGCCCTGCAAGAGCGCATTGGCCTGCCCGACGGACATGTCGCGCGTGCTGAATCCGCCGATCGCTTCGAGGATTTCCCCGCTGCGCAAGGCAGCCTTCCCGGCCGGGCCGTCCGGAACAACCGAGACAATCACAATATAGCCGTAGCGTTTCGATACCGTCACGCCGATTTCGTCGTGCACGGCGTTCTTCGTTCGGTCACGGTAGTCGGCATACTCACGCGGACTCAAATAGCCGGACAGCGGGTCGAGCGATTCCAGAAGTCCATGCATGGCCCCGGAAGTCACGACGGCCATGTTGGGATCATCCACGTAGTCTTCCTGAATGTGTTGCAGCACCTCGCCAAACACGCTCAGGGAGCGGTAAGACTTGTCGTCCGAGGTCTTGCCCAGCACATAGCCCAGGCCGACGTATAGGAACACGACGACAGAAAGTGTGACGATGGATATTCTAGCGAGGCGGCTCATTGTGGTTATTGGCCTCATGCGCGAAGGTTCAATCCCAATTATCATAGCACGATTAGCGCAGCGCAGACGCGACGATTCACGGACGGTTGCTTGGCGTCAACTTGCCTGCAAAACTGCGCGGTGTGAGCCCGAGTTTAGTAAGGGGTAATCTTCTCATTAGGCGTGAGATACGTTTGGGAGATGCGGTCCTGCCAGCAAAGTTGATCGTCATCCCAAAGCGCCCACACAAACCCCAGAAAACAAGTCCCCGCGGAGATCAAATAACCAAAACTTCTCCAAGCCATCTGCCGCGAGGTGGGCAAACCGCCGTCAAAGCGGACAACCCTCAAGCCGCGCAGCATCATGCCCGGCGTCGACCCGCCGAAAACCGTGAATAGGGCGAAATACTGGGCGTAAAAAAGCGCGAACGTGGCGGCCACGACTGCCAGGTCAAGTTTGTTGAAACCGATATGTCCGCCCAGGACAGTAAAGAGCGCGAGCATTCCGCCGTAACTGAAGAGCAGGAGTCCGATGTCCGCGATCGCCGCTTTGCGGCGCTCGGAGAGCGATGCCACGGTATACAGGTGCGCGGGCTCCGAATCCGCGCCGAGCGGCAAAACATCTTGCCAGTGCGCCAGTCTGGGCGTTGGGGCAGTTTCCAGCATGGGAATCGAGATTTCGAATCTCTCGTCGGGAAGCTTGCGCGGCCTCTTAGCTGGTTTGGAAGGTGCAGGCGTGGCGACCTGCGTCGCGGCCCCTGAGTATTCGACAGGGAGCGGGGGATCGGGGTCGAAAGGCAAAGCCGACTGCAAATCCGCGGCCGGGCCGCCGCGGCGACGGGCGCGATAGTCCCGAAGCCTGCTGGAAACCTCGCGCCGCCATTCGGGCTCGACGGCCAGGTTCCCTTCCGTTTGCGTGGAGATTCGCCGCGAGAGCGACGGTTGTTCGAGGGCGCCCAAAGGGGCGTCGCAGAAGCAACAGATTCCGGACGAGTCGCCGTTAACGGCGCCGCAATGCTGACAAGTTTTTATCACCGTTCCGTTTTGCGCTGCGGATGTCTCGCCGAACGGAAGTCGGGAGTCGAAGGCATTCTATCAGCAGCAAGCCGGCGGGAAAAGATTTGTATTAATCGATTTGTCGCGAATCGAACACTCCCGGGCAGCCCGCGCCGGTAAGTGCAATCCGTGCGCGGCGAAAGCGGCGGGAACCGATTGACCCGCGCACATGCGTGCTCTATTTTGATTTGGACGGCTGCAATAGAATTATCGTGCGCGCTGGTAACGTTGTAAGCCTTCCGAGGGGATGCTAGGCTAACGAGCTATTTTCATCACGGCCCTTACAGGCTCTTTCATGGCCTGTTGGCGGCGCCAGTTCATGAGACTCGTTCATAAATTCGGTGTCGCATACAGGGGGCTCGTCCTTGTTGCCTTGACCTCAAGTCTCTTTGCGAATCAGCGAGCCGCCGCCCAGGAAATCAATCCGCCTTCTTCCACAGATTCCGGCCTGGCGAGCGTGCGTCTTGAAGCCGACCAGCAGCGCAAGGAAGGAGACGTCTACTTTGCCGACGGCAGGGTCGAAATCCAATACAAAAACCTGCAATTGCGCGCCGACCACGTGCAGTACAACACGAAGACGTACCAGGCCACGGCCAGCGGCCACGTCCAATTCGACATGGACACGCAGCACCTCGCTGCGGATTCGGCTGAGTTCAACGTGCAAAGCGGAGCGGGCCTGTTCAAGCACGTGCGCGGCGAAGTCATGGCGGAACACAAGCCCAACGCAAATCTACTGGTTTCGCCGAATCCGCTGGTCTTTGAAGCGCAGGAAGTTCGGCGGGTCGACCCGCGTACCTATTGGATCGAGCATGCCTGGTTGACCGTGTGCGAACCGGACAAGCCCAGCTGGAAATTTTTCACGCCTCACGCCACGCTCCAGGTGGATCGCACCGTCGCGATGGTCAACGCGAATTTCCGGATGTTCCGTATTCCGCTGCTGTATTTCCCGTATGCGTCGTTGCCTGCGGGGCGCAACCTGCGAAAATCCGGATTCCTGATACCGGAATTCGCCGACACTTCGGTCAAAGGATTCGTCTTCGGTGACGGCTATTACTGGGCGCCCAAGGATTGGACCGACCTCACCCTCGGTGCGGCCTATCTCAGCCGCCGGGGTTGGCAGCAAAACGCGGAACTGCGCGCCAAGCCCTGGGAGAACGTCTCGATCGCGGCAAAATATTTCGGAGTGATCGATCGCGGGTTGCCCGCGCCGCTGCTGAACGCACAGGGAAATCCGGTGCTCGATTCCTCGGGAAATCCGGAATCGGTGCTGGAGAGCCAGGGCGGGCACAGCGCGCAATTCCAACTGTACGCGCAACTGCACAACGGTTGGCGAGGGGTCGCCGAGGTCAATCAACTCACTTCGCTGATCTTCCAATTGGCGTTCGCGCCTACCTTCGGCGAGGCGGTGAATTCCGAAGTCCGCAACGCGGGATTTCTGACCAATAATTTTCAGGGGTTCAGCGTCAATTTTGCCGCGACCAGTTACAAAAACTTCGTGAATGCCCAGCCGCAGGTCGTCGAGGATGTTCGCGCGGCTCCGGAGGTCCGCTTCAGTTCCGTGGATCAGGCGCCCTGGAAGAACCTGCCAATTTATTTTGGCGGAGAAGCGTTCGCCGGAACGGTGCACCGCGACGATGAAAATCTGGTGAAGGACTCCACGACGGGAGTGGAAACCGTGGTAGCGGGAATTGTGACGCCGACGTTCGTGGAGCGTTCGGAATTCGCCCCGCGCGTGGTTATGCCGTTGCATTGGGGGCCCTGGCTGGGGGCGACCACCAGCTTCACCTTTCGGGGGACCTCTTACGGCTCCCAAATGGTTGCGGGTTCCGTCATGAACACCTTGCTAAGCCGGGCCACGGGCGAAGTAAACGTTGATCTCCGGCCGCCCACCCTCGAGCGGGTCTGGCAGAGCGGGAGTGGAAAATGGAAGCACACGATCGATCCGGAAATCGAATACAACTACGTGGGAAACGCGGGGCAATTTAGCCGCTTCATCCTGTTCGACGAGGATGAGACGCTCACCGACACGAACGATTTCGTATACTCGATTACGCAACGGCTGTTTCGCCGCGCGGGAGACGGCCAGTCGAGCAATCTGGTCACCTGGAAAATTGCGCAGGCCTATTACTTCGATCCAACCTTCGGCGGGGCGCTCGTTCCCGGAACGCGCAATGTTTTTCAGGCGCTGGATTCGATCACGCCCTTCGCTTTCGCCGACGAACCGCGCCGCTTTTCTCCGATCAACAGCGATCTGGTCCTTTCACCTGGGGGCAAGTACGATGCCGAGATTCGGTTGGACTACGACACTTTGCGTGGCAGGATAACCACATCAGAGGCGCTCCTGAAAATTCGCCCGACGGAAAATTTCAACTTTACCGTGGCGCACTTTTCCGTCGACAACACCTCCGTCCTCGCGCCAACCAATGCCGATTTGCAGCCGCCCGCCAATCAGATTCGGGCCCAGGTGGGCTATGGCGAGTCGAATCGCCGCGGGTGGAATGCTCAGGCGGGTTTCGGCTACGACGTCAAACAGGACGTCTGGCAGAACCAATTCGTCGAAGTGAGCTATAACGGATCCTGCTGCGGAATTTCGGTCGAATATCGGCGCCTGTCGCTCGGCGAGATCCGCACGGAAAACCAATTCCGCGTTTCGCTGAACATCGCCAACATCGGAACATTCGGGAATCTGCGCCGGGAGGAGAAGCCCTACTAACCATGAACATGGAAGATTCGCTGGCGTTTTCTACGATCGAGGAACTCGCCGCGCTGCTGGTAAAACGCAAGATTTCTCCCGTCGAGTTGACCGAGCTGTTTCTGCGCCGAATCGAGCGGCAAAATCCTTCTTTGAACGCGTTCCTCACGGTTACGGCAGAACCGGCGCTCGCCGCGGCGCGACGCGCAGAAAAGCAGTTCCTCCGCCGTCGCGGTTCGCGCCATGATAATTCCGCGCTCCTGGGAATCCCGATCACTCTGAAAGACAACATTTGGACGCGCGGGATTCGATCAACCGCTGGATCGAAAATCTTGCGTGATTTCATTCCGGCAGCGGATTCCACGGCCGCGCGAAAACTCGGTCGCGCCGGCGCCGTCCTCATCGGCAAAACGAACTTGAACGAATTTGCCTACGGAATCACCGGCGGGAACGCGCACTACGGCGCGGTGCACAATCCGTGGGCCGTCGACCGGATTCCCGGCGGGTCCAGCGCGGGCTCCGCCGTCGCGATTGCCGCGGGTCTTTGCGCGGGTTCTATCGGAACCGATACGGGCGGCTCGATCCGCGTGCCCTCCGCATTTTGCGGAACCGTCGGGCTGAAGCCGACTTTTGGGCGCGTCAGTGTCTTTGGCACCATGCCGCTCTCTCCATCGCTCGACCATGTCGGTCCGATCGCGCGCAGCGTCGCGGACGCCGCCATCCTGCTCGGCTTGATCGCCGGACGCGATCCGCTGGACCCGACTTCCTCGCAGCGTCCGGTTGAAGATTACCGTGGCGCGCTGCGCAAGCCTCTCCGCAAATTCTATCTAGGCCGACCGCGCGAACATTATTGGGAAAAACTGGATCCCGAAGTGCGCCGCGCAACAGAAGCCGCCGTGCGTGATATGGAAAAGCGCGGCGCGGTCGTGCGTGAAGTTTCCCTTCCGCACCTAAAGGAATCGCTCGATGCGGCCACGGACATTTCGCTCGCCGAAGCCCTCCACGTCCACGAAGCTGCCGGCTATTTCCCTGTTCGTGCTGCCGAATATAGCGAAGAAGTGCGACACAGAATCGATGCCGGTGCGAAGGTACCGGCTCATCGCTATCTGGTCGGGTTTGACGTGCGGAAACGCTTGCTCGCCGAATTTGACGAGGCCTTCCGCGAGGTGGATGCCGTGGTGGCGCCCACGGTTCCTGTCCCCGCCCCCCCCGTTGGGGCCGAATCTGTGCAGATCGGTGGAGAGCAAATTGGCGTGCGCGCCGCGATTGTCGGGCATTGCCGGCCAGCCAATTTCACGGGACTCCCGGCGATTTCCGTCCCCTGCGGATTTACGCGCGACGCCCTGCCCGTCGGTTTGCAACTGATCGGCCGGGCCTTCGATGAAGCCACGCTTTTGCGGATCGCGTTTTCCTACGAGCGCCAGAATGATTGGGGCGCGCTCCACCCGCGCTCCGGGTAGCTGAAACCCGGAACCGCCAATCGGGAGATTGGCGTTCCCAGGACACGCGGTACTTGCCGCGCAGAATTACGCCGCCTGCAAGAAATCCCCCGAGCGGGAGCATAGTTATGTGAAAATAGACACTGGGTTGAATCGTTGGCAGGCGTGCAGCCGTCTAAACCAACGATGCATCAAATGGGTTGCGCCATCCTTCGCCGGAGATAATTTCGTCCGATGCAAGTATCGATTCTTTATGCCTTCATAGCCGGAATTATCTCGTTCCTGTCGCCTTGCGTGCTGCCGCTGGTGCCGGGATACGTCTCGATGCTTTCCGGTATCGGCGTCGAGCAACTCCGCACGGGCCAGCCGGCGCGCAACAGCCTGTTTGCTTCGTCGCTGGCGTTTGTGTCCGGGTTTTCCGTGGTTTTTATCAGTTTCGGCGCTTCGGCCAGCGCAGTAGGGCAATTCCTGCTGCAGCATAAGACGCTGATGGGGCCCATTGCCGGGGCCGTGATTGTTCTCTTCGGCCTGCATCTCGTCGGCTGGCTGATCAAGCTACCCGTAAACGCGGGCCTGGTGATCGGAGGCGTGCTCGCGTTTGGCGCCGCGATCCTCTGGCGGCGGTATGGTACGGATACTATAGGGCCCGGCGACGTGTTCGGCTCCGTGCAGCTGCTTTCGGTCGCACTTATTTTCCTGGCTGGCCCGTCGATGACGCGCTGGCTGAACCGCGACGTGCGCTTCCACAATCTCGGCAGCCAAACGGCGGAAGAGGCCAAGTCCGGCGGCGCGCTTTCCGGCGTGACCAGCGGTTTCCTTCTCGGCTTCGCGTTTGCCTTTGGCTGGACGCCCTGCATTGGTCCCATTCTCGCCGCCGTGCTGGTGCTGGCCGCAAACACGCAGACGATTTCTCGCGGCGTTTTTCTGCTGGCGATTTACTCTACCGGCTTGGCAGTTCCTTTTCTGCTGACCGCGATTGGAATCAATCAGTTCCTGCGGTTCTATCAGAAATTCCGCCGCCACCTGCATACCGTTGAGGTTTTGAGCGGAGTGCTCCTGCTATTCGTCGGCGGCCTGATTTTTTTGAACCGCCTGACCTGGCTATCGGGTAAACTGGGCTTTCTGAACAAGTTTGCGTTGTGAGGAGTTAGCAGCATGAAAAAGGGGATCTTCATCGCCGTGGGAGTGGTTGCGCTGCTCGCTATCATGGTCTGGGCAGACCATAAGTTCCCTGCGGCCGGAACGCCTTCCGCAGCTAACGCGCCCTCTAAGCCAACCGACGCCCCTACGGTCGCCATGAAAGACCTCAATGGCAAGGATGTCACGCTGGAACAATACAAGGGTCAAGTGGTCCTGGTGAATTTCTGGGCCACCTGGTGCGCGCCTTGCAAAGTGGAAATCCCCTGGATGATCGAATTTCAGCACAAGTACGGCCCGCGCGGCTTCACCATCCTGGGAGTCTCCATGGATGAAGACGGCAAAAAAGCAATCGACCCTTTCCTTGAAAAAGAACGATTCGACGTGAACGGCCAACAGGAAGCGATGAGCTATCCAATCCTCCTCGGCAACGACGCCATCGCCGACAAATTCGGCGGGATCCTGGGCCTGCCCACCAGCATGCTCTTCTCTCGCGACGGCAAAAAAGTGAGGACCATCGTTGGCCTGGTGAATCACGACGAGATTTCCAAGGCCATCGAAGGTCTGCTGTAAGCCTCTCCACCTCTGAAAGCAACCTCACCACCAGCTCGTTTGGTGTCCAACCAAAACAAGCATTCCTATCCGTTTTCGATGGTATAATGGTATAATCATCATGGTATAGAGGTATTTCACTATGGGAATGAATATCAAGAATGATGAGACACAGAAGTTGGCACATGAGTTGTCCGAGCTGACTGGGGAGAGCTTAACCGCCGCGATCACTGAGGCCGTTCGCGAGCGCTTGGAACGGCTACAGAATTTGCAAGGGGCTGGGCTGGCGGATCGTCTACTGCGCATCGGGAAAGATTGCGCGGCTCACCTCAAGGAACCCTTTCGGTCGGCGGATCATGGAGACATGCTGTACGACGAGCGGGGATTGCCGCGATGATCGTCGATACGTCTGCGATTGTGGCCATTCTCCGCGACGAACCGGATGCTCAAGTTTTCGTCAGAGAAATCGCGGCTGTGAAGATCCGCCGTGTTTCGGCGGTGAATTACGTGGAGGCGGCAGCCGTGATCGATGGCAGCCGGGACCCGATTGCCAGCCGGCGGTTCGACGATTTCTTTCGCGAAGCTTCCTTCTCCATCGAGGCAGTTTCCGCCGAGCAGGCCCGGATCGCACGCGAGGCTTACAGAGATTTTGGAAAGGGCAGCGGGCATCCGGCGCGATTGAATTTCGGAGACTGCTTCGCGTACGCTCTGGCCAAGGCGATGAGTGAACCCCTCCTTTTCAAGGGCCAGGATTTCACGCACACGGATCTCAATTCGGTGCTTGAATAAAAAACGTTCCCTACCGATGTAACTTCCTCAGGCGTGACGCATATGAAAGAATGAAGGCGTGGCGCGAAGCGCATGAAACCCCGGCTCCATCATTTTCGTGAACCGATTGGCGTGGCGCTGGAAACGCTACGCGCGCACAAAATGCGCTCGTTTCTGATGCTGCTGGGAATCGTGCTGTCCGTTTCCACGCTGATTATGGTCGTGGCGCTGATCTCCGGAGTGAACTTGTACGTGGCCAATCGCATCGCCAATCTCGGCTCGAACGTCTTCCTGGTTCTGCGCTTCCCGATCATCACGGACATGGACGAATTCGTGAAGGCCACGCGGCGGAACAAACCGCTTACCTGGGATGATTACTTATTCTTGCGTGACAACTCAAAGCTGGCCGAACGCGTCGGCGCCCAGGCCAACCTCCTCGGCCGCACCAAGGCCAACGGCCAGACCGTAGAAGACACGACCATCTATGGCGTGACCGCGAATATCGGCGACATGAAAACCGAAGGGCCCGCCTCGGGCCGCTACATTACGGACACTGACAATCAGCACCGTTCGCTCGTCGCGCTGATCGGATCGGACATCGCCGACAAACTTTTCCCCGGCGTCGATCCCATCGGCAAGGAACTTGACGTTGACGGGCGCCCCTACGAAGTCGTGGGAGTCGGAAAACCGATCGGCACGGTGCTGGGCCAGACGCAGGACAATTACGTCTACATTCCCATCGAGACCTGGATGAAGTTCTACGCCACGAGCACGACCAGCCTGGCGATCAACGTGCAAACCCGCGGCGCGGATTGGATGTCGCGCACCCAGGAAGAAGCGGAAACTTTGATGCGCGCGCGCCGCCACCTCAAGCCGAACGATCTGGACAATTTCGGCATCCTGGATGGCGGTTCGCTCGTGACTTTGTTCAAGCGAATCACCGGTGCGCTTGCGGCCTCGATGGTTGGGATCGTCGCGGTGTTCTTGGTGATCGGCGGGGTGGTGATCATGAACGTGATGCTTGCGACAGTGACCGAGCGGACGCGCGAAATCGGCTTGCGCAAATCGCTGGGCGCGCGCCGCAACGACATTTTGCTGCAGTTCCTCACCGAAACCGCCGTCATGTCCACGATTGGTGGGGCCATCGGGGTAGCCCTGGCGTATGTTTTTGCGATGATTATTGCCGCCAACACGCCCGTTCCAATGCACGTCCCGATTTCCGCGGTGATCATCGCGCTAGGAGTTTCAACGGCCGTCGGCGTGTTCTTCGGACTGTATCCGGCGAGCCAGGCCGCGAACTTGAGTCCGATTGAAGCGCTGCGTCAGGAAATCTGACCATGCCAGGCCAACCATGCGAATAGCGCTCGGCGAAAACGCGGCGATGGCTCTGGACACGCTGCGGGAGAACAAGCTGCGTTCGTTTCTTACCGTGCTGGGCGTGGTCATCGGCATCACCGCGCTCATCACCGTTGCGTCCATCCTGGTTGGTTTCTACGCGGATGTCACCGTGTACCTCAATGATTTCGGCGCGAATACCATCTGGGTGTTCAAGGTAGCCCCCGGGATCAGCACCGGACGGATGACGGCCGAGGAGCGCAACCGCAAGCCTCTTACTTATGAAGACGCGCAGGCGATCCGCGAGCAATGCCCCGCGGTGCAGGAAGTTTCCGTGTCTGTTTTTAAACGAGTCTATGACATGAATCGCGAGCCCCAAGTCACCGCGCGCTACAAGGACAAGGAAGTCAGCGGCCTGAACTATTCGGGATCGGACGTCAACTATCCGGACGTCTACAACACCAGAACCTACATCGGCCGCTACTTCACCGAAGCCGAAGATTTGCACCGCGCCGACGTGGCCGTCATCGGCTACGACCTCGGCAAGACGTTTTTCCCGAACGGGGACGCCTTGGGAAAAACGATTTACGTCGAAGGGTTTCCATACGATGTCATCGGCGTTTTCGAGCATCGCAAAGGCCAGCTATTCCAGAATCCGCCCGTGGAAAAGCAGGTTCTTGTTCCCTATCACACCTACCGCAAGCATCATCCCGCCGACGACGAGCATTTCATCGGCGCTGTCGCGGCGCCCGGGAAAATGGCGGAGGCGAAAGACGAAATCAGCGCGGTGCTGCGGCACACGCGCCACGTACCTTATTCGGCGCCGGAAAATTTCGGATTGTCATCCGCGGAAGAAATTGCCAGCCAGTTCAAGCAGATCACCGGATCGGTTGCGATGCTGACCGCGGTGGTCAGCTCGATTGGGTTGCTGGTGGGCGGAGTCGGCGTGATGAACATCATGCTGATGTCGGTCACGCAGCGCACGCGGGAGATTGGAGTTCGCAAAGCGATTGGCGCGCGACGCCGCGACGTCATCTGGCAATTCCTGACGGAAGCAGTGGTGCTCACGGGCGCCGGCGGAGTCATCGGCGTGCTGCTGGGCATCACCATTAGTGTGCTCATCCATGTGTTCTTGCCCAGGGTGCCTTCGTCTGTGCCGCTATGGGCCGTGCTCCTGGCGGTGATTGTTTCCATGGCCGTCGGCCTCTTCTTCGGCATTTATCCAGCAGTGAAGGCCGCGCGGCTCGACCCGGTGGACGCGCTGCGCTATGAGTAGGTGGCAGGTGGCAGGTTTCAAAGCCCCTTTTGGAGTGGTTTCTGTATCAGTGTGGCCGGCATCCGGCGGGCTTCCGAGCGACATCATGCCATCTGCCGCATTCCTTGCCCGCGCGTCGGCTTCGCGGTAATCTGTTTCCATCATGGACGAACAAGAATTTCAGAGAAGGTGCGATGCGGCCTTCGAATCGCTGCGCCGCCGCTTGCAGGAAGTGGGCGATGAGCGCGGATTCGAAGTCGAGGGCGGAAGCGGCAAACTCGAAGTCCTTTTTGAAGACGAGGAAGAAACGCGATTTGTGATCAGCCCGAATACACCCGTGCGCCAGATTTGGATTTCCGCGCTGACCACCAGCTTTAAATTGTCGTGGTCTGATGCCGCGGGAACCTTTGTACTCGACAAAACGGGGGAAACGCTGATGCAGCTGATGGGACGCATTCTCAGCGAACAGCTCGGCAATCCCGTGAGCGTCTAAATCCAAATGGACTCAACACTAAGAACCGTTTTGCGATTTTCCGCCCTGCGCGCGAGATGGACGGGCCTGCTTGCGCAGGCAATGTTCATGGCTCTGGCGGTCTTTGCCGTCTATGCAAATGCGCAAGACACTGCCTACCCGCCCGCGGCAAGCGTGTTGCAGCCTACCGCATACGTGTCGCTGCAGCCCGTGCCGCGCGGGCATTCCTTTGACATTGCGGTCGTAGCCAAAATTTCTCCGGGCTTTCACATTAACGCGCACATGCCTTCCGAGGATTATCTGATCCCCACAAAAGTGATGGCGGATCTCTCTCCCGGAGTTCTGCTCGTGGAAACGACCTACCCGCGCGGGGTGATGCGCGCGTTCCGATTTTCGAAGACGCCGCTGCGCGTTTACGAAGGCTCCTTCACCGTGCGAATGAGGCTGCGCGCGAGCAGCTCCGCGCCGCTCGGCCCACAAAAAATCGGCCTCACCGTCGGCTACCAGGCCTGCAATCAGGATGCCTGCCTGCCCCCGACAAAACTAGCAGTGACAGCGGACCTGAATATCGCGTCTGAAGACACCCCCGCGCATCCCGTCCACGCGGATATTTTTTCCGCTGTTCCGGCGGAGAAGTAACCCGTTCTCCGCCAAATTTCATTGATGTTTTCGGGAATGGTGTCAGCGAGTTCCAAAGCCCTCAAGGGCGGCCCGCAGGCGCCTGACCACGCGCTCCTGGCCGAGCACCAGCATCGTGTCAAACAGCGGCGGCGCGACGGCTTGCCCCACTATCGCAACGCGCGTCGCATTGATCAGGAGGCCAGCCTTCACGCCATCGGCTGCGGCCAGTTCGCGCAGAGCGTGGTCGCAAGCATCGTGATTCCAGTCGGGAAGGGCCGCGAGCCCCTCCGCCAGTTTGCCGAGCATCCCGCCGAGGCGTTCGTCCTTCCAGAATTTCTCGCGCGCTTGCGCATCGTATTCGAAGGAATCGCTGAAAAACGCGCGGGCCCAGGTTGAAAAATCCGGCAGCAACCGCGTGCGCGGACGCAGCAAATCCACGGTTTTGGAAAACCAATCGCGCTTTTCGCCCGCCCATTCCGGCTGCCACAGCTTCGAGCGCTCCAGCTCGCCCTGGACCGCGGGGAGAAGCTCGTCGATGGGCAGCTTTTGCAGGTATTGCGTGTTGAACCATTCGAGCTTTGGCCGGTCGAAGACGGCGTTCGTGCGGCTCACGCCTTCAAGTGAAAACCGCTCGATAATTTCAGATGTCCGCATGAATTCTTCGTTTCCCGCCGACCACCCCAGCAGGGCCAAAAAATTACGAAAAGCTTCGGGAAGAAAACCTTCGTCGCGGTACGACCCCACGCTGGTTGCGCCGTGGCGCTTGGAAAGCCGCGTGCGGTCCGGTCCCAGAATCAGCGGCACGTGCGCAAAGATTGGCGGCGGGGCGCCGAGGGCGCGATAGAGCAGCGCCTGCTTCGGAGTATTGGAAATGTGATCGGACCCGCGAATCACATGCGTGATCCGCATGTCGATGTCATCCACAACCACGCTCAGCTGATAGGTCGGACCGCCATGCGCCTGGCCATCCTTTGGTGAGCGCAACAGGACAAAATCCTCGATCTCCTCGTTGGCCACCTCGCGCGGGCCAAAAACGGCGTCTTCAAACCGCGTGGTCGCGCCGAGTGGAACGCGAAAACGAATCGCTGCATTTTCCGCGCTCAGTCCAGCTTTGCCTTCGCGGCACGCGCACCGAGTGATGCGGCGCGGGCCCTGCTCCTTCTTCTCATCCTCGGTCTCTTCAATGGCGTCGCCGCCCGCATATTTCTCGGGGGGACAATCGCAGAAATAAGCCGCGCCCGAAGCGGCCAGCTTCAGCGCCGCCTGGCGATGCAAGTCCAGCCGCTGCGACTGAAAGTACGGGCCTTCGTCCCAGTCGACACCGAGCCAGCGCAGGCCGTCCAGGATGCCCTCCACCAGTTCCGGGCGATTGCGCTCGATGTCGGTATCCTCGATGCGCAGGACCATCGTGCCGCCGCGCCCGCGCGCAAACAGCCAATTGAAAAGCGCGGTGCGCGCGCCACCCACATGCAAATAGCCCGTTGGCGAAGGCGCGAACCGCACGCGAATTTCGCCGGCCAGTTTTCCCGATGCGCTCGAATTCGTAGTCATACTCCCGGTCATTTTCTCCAGTCATTGAAAAACGATTCATCTTAGCCGAACCCGCGTGGGATGGCGAGCCGCGGCGACAGGCAGCAGGGCTACAATTTTGACCTGCCAGCCGCGCATGAAATTGAGATTATTGCTCCAGTGGTCCGACCTGTTCAGCCAGACGAAAGAAAAGGAAATCGGGCAAGCCTCAATGCAAGAACGTGACCTTTCCGCACTCAGTTTTCCGCGGCAATTCCCGCCAATGCAAAAGCACGACTATCCGGGTTGAGCCTGCGCTCTCGCCCGTGCCGGAACACATGCATCGATTTGAAAAATTGTTAAATACCAACCCGTCATTCCCTGCAAGACTAAAAGGCATCCAAGGTCAATTCGAAGTTCAAGAAGGGTGTGCCCCATCCCTCAAGTGCCTTGTTTCCTGTCTGGTACCCCCGTACCCTTGACCGTCCAGAAAGGCGTCCCTTATAGTCGCAAAAGGAAGGTAAAGCTGTGCGAGAGGTGTGGTGTATCTGTCGTCTGTAATTGCATCCTCATCGGATGTTTGGCGGCATAGATTCCCTAACAGGGCCTTGATCATTTCACCTGAGGGCGCGGGCCACTCCACTCCAAATAAATGGAGTGCGCGGATTACGCCCTCGGCGGCGCATTTGAATTATTGATGAACTCGGAAACCATCATCGCAATTACTCTGCTGACAGCATCGGCACTGACCTCGGGCTTCTTTGCCTACATGCACAGCCTGCGGCGCCAGGCTTACCTCATGTTCTGGAGCGCGGGATGGTGCATGCTCGCGCTGCACTACCTCAGTCCCGCCCTCGAATCCTGGATGGTCATCGCTCCGTGGCAATCGGCGGTCAACGAATGGCTGCTGGCCGCGGCAGCGCTGCTGTTTTTCAGTACCGCCCAGGTGTACACGAATACCGAGCCGTGGGTCCGTCCGCAGATCGCCGCGGGCGGCGTGTTTGCATTGTGGTCGGCCGCTTATTACCTTCATGTAGTCAAGATTTCGCCGCAATTTGGCGTCGCCCTGGTCCTTGCGGTGACCGCATGGGTCTTCTACCAGGAGAGCCAGCGCCACGAGACTTTTGCGGACTTGCTGCTGGCCGGTTCATTCCTGAGTTGGAGCGCGATTGTGGTCGGCGAGCTTTTGCTCAGTTCGCGCATCGCCAATTCCCTGCGCGCACTCGAGCTTTTGCCTCAATTGTTTGCAGCGGCTTTGATGGTGATGGGCCTTTATGAAGAGGAAAAGCGCCGCGTCGAACAGAACATGCTGGCGCTTTCCAATGTGAACCTGGAAACCTCCAGCTTTGTGGGCCCTGAAATTCAGCAGATGCTCTCGCATGCCCTCGAGCGCGTGTTGAGCGTCGTGCGCATGCCGGCCGGCGCTCTCTTTCTGCATCACGGACACGCGCAAGGTCCGACCTCCGTCGTAGCCGTCGGCCTGGCGGAAAACTTCTGCGCCATCGCTCAGGAAGAGGGCCTGGACGATCATCTCGTGGACATGGTTTCGCGCTTGGGCGGGCTGGTGGTTTTGCGCGATCTTGGGCGCGATGCCGCCTGGACAGCCCTGGAAGGAGAGGAAGCTTTCCGGCGTTTCCGCCAGCTGACTACGAGCCAGCGTTTGCGCACCGTCGTGGGGATTAGTCTGCAAGCGAAGGAACAGGCGTTCGGCGTTTTGTTTCTCGGCACGCCTGATCCGCGCCGGTTTACCGCGGCCGAGCTTCGCCTGCTGCTTGCCCTCGGCCACCAAATTGGAATGGCGGTTGAGAATAGTTACCTCGTGCAACAGAGTTCGCGCCGCACGCAAGAGCTTCATATGCTCAACGAAATTGGCCGCGCGCTGAGCTCCACCCTGGACCCGGACACGCTGTTCGAGACCATCCTGACCGAAATCAAGCGCCTGTTTGACGTGAACCATTTCTGCGTCGCGCTCCATGAAACGGCCCGCAACGAAATTAAGTTTGAAGTCGAAGTGAGCGACGGCGAAGTTCTGCCCAAGAGGTCCCGGCCTTTTGGCGGCAACGAAGTGATCGAATACCTGATGCGCACGCGCCAGCCCATTTTGATCCGGGAAAATTACGCCGAAGAAATGCGCAAGCTGGGACTTGAGCCGCAGACTTCGCAAAAAGGAAGTTTCTGTGGCGTGCCCCTGCTCTTGTACGAACGGCCCATCGGCGCCATGGTCCTGCAAAGCACGCAGGAACGCGCTCTAGATTACGGCCACCTGGAAATGATGCGCGTGCTGGCTAGCGAAGCGGTCATCGCCTTGGAAAATGCGCGATTGTTTCGCGAAGAGCGCGCGAAATCGCGCCGCCTGGCACTGTTCAACAACATTTCGCGCAATATCATCACTACGCTCAATCCGGATGAAATGCTCTCCAAAATCGCCGACGAGCTGGAACAAGTCCTCGATTACTCTCACATCGGAATCGGGTTGCTCGATTATTCAGCCAAGGAAATCGTGATTCAGGCCGAAGCGGGGCAGCGCAAGGGCGCTCTGGGACGCCGCTTGGGCCTGGACGGAAATGTGGTAGGCCGCGTGGCCCGCACGGGTCAGATGGCCGTCGTGTCCTACGACGCGCAAAACTCTACGGGCGAGCCCGTGCTTACCGGTTCTGACTCCGCCATCGCGTTGCCGATCGTCTATGGCGATCAGCTGCATGGAGTCTTGTACGTGGAGACGGAAAAAACCTCCGACTTCCCCCAGGAGGAGGTTCTGTTCCTCGGAACGCTGGCTGACCTGATTTCCGGCGCGCTCCACAACGCCATCGCATTCCAGAAAGCGCAGGAACAAGCCATTACCGACGGCATGACCGGGTTGAAAACCCATCGCTTCTTCATGGAGGCGCTCTCCGCGGAATGGAAGCGCTCGACGCGCGCGGGCCGGTCCTTCTCGGTCGTGCTGATGGACCTGGACCGCTTCAAGTTCGTCAACGATTTTTATGGGCACTTGGACGGCGACCTGGTGCTTCAGCGAGTTTCGCACATTCTCGAATTGAATTGCCGCCGGTCGGACGTCGTGGCGCGCTATGGTGGCGATGAGTTCGTGATCCTCATGCCGGAAACAGACTCCGTGCAAAGCAACCAGCTGGCCGCGAAATTGCGCACGTGGATTTGTTCCGACCCGGTCCTGCGCGAGAAAAACGTAACTTCCAGTTTTGGCGTCGCGACGTTTCCGCTGAACGGATCCACTCCCCAGGAGCTGATCCAGGTCGCCGATGCCTCGATGTACCTTTCCAAACATCAGGGCGGCAACGCCGTTTCCACGGCGGATCAATATAATTCGGACGAATCCAGACAATGGAAGCGCGACGTCCTCGACGCCTATCTCGGCGTCACACTCAAGCGGCAGTTCACCACCGGTCCCGACGCGTTTGTGGAAATCCACAGCCGCATCGAGCAGTTCGCCAGGTCGCTCGCCGAAACGGAATCCGCCGCGAAACAGCGCGGCGAAAATGAATCGTCCCGATCCTCCGGCGAGTCGTCCTTCGAGCCGCTGCCGGCCATCGTCATGGATACGCTCACCTCGCTAGCGCTCGCTGTCGATGCCAAGGATCAATTTACGCAAGGCCATTCTCAAAAGGTTTCCAGCTACGCAGTTCTAATTGCCGAAGCGATCGGCATGGAAGGCCCCGAGATCGAGGAAGTGCGGCTCGGCGGCATGCTGCATGACGTCGGAAAAGTCGGAATCATGGAATCGATCTTGAGCAAGAACGGCCCGCTCAATCCCGATGAATGGGAAGCGATGAAGCGCCACGTGGAATACGGCGCCAAGCTGCTCGAGCCGCTTCGAGGCACCGAAAGGATCCGCGAAATGGTCGGGCATCACCATGAATTCTTCGACGGCTCGGGCTACCCGGAGGGACTCTCCGGCAGCGAGATACCGATCGGAGCGCGAATCATCGCGATTGCCGACGCCTACGACACCATCACCTCTGAGCGCACCTACAAGAAAGCGCGCACGCCGGAAGAAGCGTTCCTGGAACTCGACCGCTGCGGAAACGCTCAGTTCGATCCTGAGCTGGTGCAGGCGTTTATTTCCCGCCTGCGGGAATTGCCGAACCCCCTCATCCTGAATCCCGCCCTTGCACAGGAACCTGAAGTATTCCACTAGATCTAAAAAATCTCCTTTATCCCGCGCTTTACGCCCGATGTCTTTGGACCGATAAGGCCGATATGGACTTTAAACGAATCCCGCCTGCCCTGTCCCTGGACGCTAGACTTGTTTCGTCGCCTTTGTTTGCGTAGAATCGCGCTTCTTCTTGTTGAGAACCGTCAAGCCACACGGAGAGTGAATGTCCAGGCGCATTGCAGCAAAAATTACCGGTGTGAGCGGGTATGTCCCGCCCCGGGTGATGACCAACGCGGATTTGGGAAAGCTGGTGGAAACCGACGATGCCTGGATTCGAGAACGCACCGGCATCCGCGAACGACATGTTGCCGGCAAGGGCGTTGGCGCATCCGATCTGGCCACGGCCGCAGCGCGGCAGCTTCTCGATTGCAAAAAAATCCCTGCCTCGGAAATTGATCTGATTGTGGTTGCCAGCGTCACGCCGGACATGATGTTTCCCGCAACGGCGTGCCTGGTGCAAAACAATTTGGGCGCAACACACGCTTGGGGGTTCGACCTTTCGGCGGCCTGTTCCGGATTCCTCTATGCTCTGACGGTTGGCGCGCAATTTGTGGGCGCCCGCACCCAACAAAAGGCGTTGGTGATCGGAAGCGATGTGATGACTTCCATCCTGGATTATCAGGACCGCACCACCTGCGTGCTATTCGGTGATGGCGCTGGAGCCGTCTTGCTGGAACCCACTGACCGGGAGGACGAAGGCATTCTCGATTTCGTCCATGACGTCGATGGCTCGGGTGGAAAATATCTCTTCATGCCCGGCGGCGGCTCGCTTCACCCGGCCTCGCACGAAACCGTGGATCAAAAGATGCACTTTGTTCATCAAGAGGGCGCCCAGGTCTTCAAGTACGCGGTGCGGCGCATGGCGGACCTTGCGTGTGAAATGCTCGAACGAAATGGATACACGAGCAAAGACTTGGCGCTGGTCGTGCCCCATCAGGCCAATTTGCGCATCATTCGCGCCATGCAGGATCGCCTGGGGGTGGACGATGCGAGGATCATGGTGAACATCGATCGCTACGGGAATACGACTGCAGGAACGATCCCCCTAGGGCTGCGCGACGCCGTGGAACAACACCGGCTCAAGAAGGGGGATCTTGTCTTACTCGTTGCGGTCGGTGCGGGCTATACAGCGGGCGGAGTTCTACTTCGCTGGGCCTATTAGCTGGGCTCTCCTATAAATACTTATAAATAAGTGGGTTATAATTTAAACCCCGCGCACTTGGGCAGCGCAAGCCATGTTGCGCTCCAGGTGTTGGTCCATCTGAACTGCGACGTAACGCGAACAGGTCGCCATTTCGGACTCCGCCCAGTTGGCTATTCCCGGGACGATGCGGCTCAGTTTGTCGACCACGCTGTAATAGGTGCGAATGGCTCCGAAGCTGACGTTTTGGCCGCCCAGGTCTGGAGATAAGTCTTTTAGAATTAGTATATTATGGAAGTCCTGGGCGCCAATGGATGGGTGCGTGATTCCGGCGGCCACGCGGATGCGCTCCGATATCACCTGTGCGGCAACTTCGGAAATGGTCGCGCGCCAGTAATACAACCCAAATTGAGCGAAGGCGGCGACCGAAACCACGCATATGATTACAGCAACCATCTGCTTACTCCCTCAGGCTTCCAGTTTCGTTTATCTGCCAATCCAGGGCAATGGGCGTCCCGTACTAACCCTATATCCCTCAAGTACTAGTGGCGCCGGCGGGCTATCCCATTTGACTGGGACAAACCGGGTCAGGCCGCAGTCCCGGACATCACGCGCCATAAGAAATCCCTGCAAACAATGGCCGAAAAGCTAAAAGCGAAGAGTGCCCAGATTCAGGTTCTCTCTCAGACTGTCATTGTGGGACAGGCAAGTGGTAGAGACAATGGACCTGCCGTACCAGCGGCATTGGACTTGATTTAAGTCTTTAAAATGCAACTGGATAGCTTCCGCATTTTGCATTTCAAATCAAGGCGGCGGGATGCGGTAAATCTGTTTGGAATTCGACGAGTCGCAATCGTATTCGCGAATTTCGATTCTCCATTGAGGCTCACCCAATTGGGGGAAAAATCGCTGTTTCCATTTGTACCCCTCGTCTCGAACCCGGAGCCGGGACGAGATGGAACCGCAGGACTGATCCAGGAGTTTTGCCGCCTCATCGATGGGCTCATTTCCACCTGGATCGCGCCCCCCGCGGATCAGGATCATTTTCCCGTTCGTCGGATGCCCTGCGGCAAGCCAGCTCATCGAGGAAAATACGTGGGGATCGCTGACCGTTTCTGGAAGTAAACCCTCAAATCTCCACTCGCCACTCTGTTTCGGGACGCGGAGATTGTATGTGAGATAGAGCAGAAACGAAGGATGGTCGGCGATCACTGTTGCTCCACCGCGAATTTTCGCAGCCGCATCTTCCGCGACCTCCTGCCAGGGCTCGCTGAATCGGAGCGCGGAATAATAGCGCTTTGAGTAAATGCCGTACCACCCCACTACACCGATTACCAAGAGCGCTCCCGCCAGGCCGAAGGTGGCCCAGCGTGGTTTCGTAATCTCAATCGCGACGCCGACCGGCAGTAAGACCCAGGGAGCGAGCATGAGCAGATTCTTTGTTTTGAGTATTCCAATCAAAGCCATCACGATCATCAAAGCCGCGCCGTAGAATAAGAATCGCCGCGCGTGACCCGGAAGCCGCCAAACTACAATTGCCAGACAAAACAGGATGGCCATTCCCGCGGGAACGCTCAGCCACCAAACCCAGGGAGCAACCGATTCGCTGACGAAAAGGGAAAATACATTGAAGGCCGCGTTCGCCAAAATCGGGACAGCGCCTTGATGCAAATTCATTCCTCCGTAAAGCTCAGCGCGAAACGCAGAGTAGAGAGGAAGGAAAGACACGCACAGCAGCGCCGCGGTTCCGAGAACGACTTTGGGAGTTGCTGCGGGTTCTTTGGATCGCCATCGAAGGGCTTGGTCGACCGCGAGACATGCGAGGACAGTCCAGCCGAAATAGTTCGTCCAAATCAGAGCGACGCCGAAGAGAAAAAAAAAGGCCCAGCGGCTAAAACTCCGGTCTTCGAGATACTTGAAATACGAAAGCGTCAAACCAGCAACCAGCAAAAACGAGAACGAATACCATGCCGCCAGCCGGTCAAAGTAAAAGCCGAATGGCCACAGGACCCCCACCCAGATCACGGCGCTGCCCCCGGTTGAGCCCAGAAAACGGCGGCTGGCGCGGCCCAATAGAAAAAGACCCGCGATGAAAAAAAAGACGGATGGAATCCGAAGAAAGTCGAAGTTTCCTCCGGTCCAGCGCAGCCAGAAATGAAGAAGGATGTCGTAGAGCGGGGGATGTTCGTGCTGGCCGGCGCCGGAAAAGAAAAGTGCAAGCGTCGTTCGCAGAGGATTCGCTGCGGCGCCAAGAATTTTGGATTCGTCATCAATGAACGTCACGGAATTGTTGGTGCTGACCAAACCAATGCCCAGCAGGAGCAGCGGGACGACTTGCTGCGCGAGATCGCTTGGTTGGCGCTGGCGGACTGGCATGGTTAATTCAGGCTCGGGCGCAGTGGGAATCCCGCCCAAGCGTTGAGAAGCCCCAAGGTCTCTCGCATCACATCCAGGGCATCACTAGTATGGCGCCACCAATGCGCACCGTCGTAGGTGTCATCACTGGCGTACCGCACGATCATTCTCGGCTCGGAGCCCACTAGTTTCCGCCAGATGGTTCGCACCCGGCGGGTATGGGCTTTTGAAGTCACGACAATCACGGAGTGGAAATCCTGGTTTCGGAGAGCCTCCGCAATTTGGCGGACTTCCGCTTCGGTATTCACATCCGGGCGTTCCAGGATTCGGATGGCGTCCGGAGGGACTCCCTGCGCGATCAAGACCTTCTCGTTATAAAAATCTTCTCCTAGATAGGAAATTTTCATGGCCTTTAGCGCGTCCGCGGGAGAAACCGGCGGAGAGATCCAGACCTGGTCCGAATAGCCGGCCCTGTACACTCGGGCGGCCTCCACCGCGCGTTCCGGGAGGCGTCCACTCAAGACCGCGATCACGTCCGCGTGAGCGAGGGGATCCTGGACAACGAGCCAACTACCGACGGTGAAAAACAGAGTCGCGGCCGCGCCCGCGAGCACGACGAGAATCCCGCCGAAAATGAGCCAGCGGCGCTTTCCCGATCTCGATTCAGTCAAAATTCCGCCTCATCGCCGTCCGCGCGCCAGGGAACTAGGCGCGAGATCCTCAAACACCTCGGCGTGCCCCTTCCTCGGGTTCGTGGAGAGCCCTGGTGAAAAATAAATTGTAATGTCGCCTGGTGCAATCCTCGCAGCGAAAAGGCCGCAATAGGAAAAGTGGAAGAATCGCCATCTCGAATAGTCCACGCCGGTGCGACCGCCGGACGTCCAAACTATTGCAATGGGGACAGCATCGCAAAAAATAAAATCGAGGGCGCGCCATGGTCGTGGCTGGCAGACGTGGCATCGTAACGCGGTGGCCATTGGAGGTCAATCGCGGCCCGCCGATCCGGCCGGCCCACGGAGCAGTTGCAAATACGCAAGTGGCCCTCCGGACGAGGCTTTGATCGGAAGACCGCTCGGGCTACAATGAAATCCGGCGTGTCCACAAATTTCAGTCTATTGAGGGAATCCGGAGTCATGTTGAAACGCAATCATTCCGAATGCATCTGCCTGGAAAGGTCGTCCCATTGCGCGCGGTAGTCACGGGAGGAGCGGGATTTCTAGGGTCGCACTTGTGCGACTATCTCCTCGAGCGCGGCTGGGAAATTCTCGCGATCGATAACCTGGTCACCGGCACCCCCGCCAACCTGCGCCATATCGGGAAGAATGCTCCCTTTTCCATCGTGCAGCACGATGTCACCAAGTATATCGATGTCCCAGGCCCGGTCGATTACGTGCTGCATTTCGCTTCGCCGGCAAGCCCAGTCGACTACCTGAAACTTCCGATCCAAACGTTGAAAGTCGGCTCGCTCGGTACGCACAATACGTTGGGCCTGGCCCTCGCCAAGAAAGCCAAGTATTTCCTCGCATCCACGTCGGAATGTTACGGCGATCCGCTGGTCAGCCCGCAACCGGAAACCTATTGGGGCAATGTGAACACAGTCGGCCCGCGCGGCGTTTACGACGAAGCCAAGCGTTTTGCGGAGGCCATGGTGATGGCCTACCACCGCGCAAAGGGACTGGACACGCACATTGTGCGCATCTTCAACACGTACGGGCCGCGCATGCGCCTCAATGACGGCCGCGCCCTGCCGAATTTCGTTCATCAGGCGCTGAGCGGGCAGCCCATCACCGTTTACGGCACCGGAAAACAGACGCGCAGCTTCTGCTATGTTTCCGATTTAATCGAAGGAATTTACCGCCTGATGATGTCCGACGAACATGAGCCAACCAACATCGGAAATCCTCACGAGATAACGATCCTTGAATTCGCGGAACGGATCAGAACTTTGCTTGGCGTATCAGCGCCCATTATCTTCGAGCCCTTGCCGCAGGACGACCCCAAGCAGCGCTGCCCGGATATTTCCAAGGCGCGTCGTCTTTTGGGCTGGGAACCGAAAGTTGACCTGGAAGAAGGGCTGCGCCGGACGCTGGAGTCGTTCAAGAAACAATTTGCGGAGTCGAAGGCGAGCTAACAGGACAGGTTTTTTAGCTTGAACACAGCGAAGGGTGGCCTGTCCGCGGTTCGCAAATGCGGGACAAAACCGGACAGGCTGAAGCCCGTCCTACTCGCCGGCCATTACGGCGACCGTATCGGGCCGGCCGAAGCTCATGTATTCAAATCCCAGCTCCTTCATCTCCCCCGGACGCAGCATGTTTCGCCCGTCGATTACGAGGGGGCGCGCCATTTCCTTGCGAACGCGCTTCCAGTCCAGCCGCCGGAACTGTTCCCACTCGGTGAGCACCAGCAACGCATCGGCCCCCCGCGCCGCTTCGTATGGGTCCGCGGAATAGGTCAAATTCGGAAACACTGCGCGCGCCCGCTCCATGGCCTCTGGATCGGTTGCGCGGACTTCCACGCCCTCCGCCAGCAATCGTTTGATCACCTCGATCGCGGGCGCAAGGCGAATGTCATCCGTGTTCGGCTTGAACGCGATTCCCAGCACGCCGATCTTTTTCCCCTTCATTACCCACAAGGCCTTCTTTACTTTTTCCAGGAGACGGTCCACGCGCTGCTTGTTCACGCGCTCGGCTTCCTTCAGCAAACCAAAATCCACGCCGGCACGATCGGCCAGGTTGACGAAGGCTTGAATATCTTTCGGTAGACAAAATCCTCCGAATCCCAGACCCGCTTTTAAAAATTGCCCGCCGATTCGCGGATCGAGGCCCACGGCGCGGGTGACTTCTTCCACGTTCCCGCCTAGTCGCTCACACAAATCCGCCAGCACGTTCGCGTAGGAAATCTTCAGGCCCAAAAACGAATTCGACGCGTGCTTGATGAGCTCGGCGCTGGCAATCGTCGTTACCACAAACTCCGGCGTTGCCACCGGCGGACAATTCGGTTGGTGCACGGGGCAGCGGAATCGCCCTTCGAGAATCGGCTGGTACAGCTCGCGCAATTGTTGCTCACTTTCCTTGTCCTCGACGCCGATTACGATCCGGTCCGGATGGAAGAAATCCTCCACCGCCGTCCCTTCGCGCAAAAATTCCGGATTCGAGGCCACGCGAAACTTGGCCCCGGGATTTGCCGCGTACACCTTCAGTGCTCGCTTCAACTCCCCGCCTGTTTGAGCAGGCACCGTGCTCTTCTCGATCACCAGCTTGGGCGTGCGCGATTCCGTCGCGATCATCCGCGCCACGTTGTCGATCGCCGACAAATCCGCTTCCCCCGATTCTGTGGGCGGCGTCCCCACGCAAATAAAAACGACATCGGAAGCGCGCACCGCTTCCGCGCCATCCGCGGTGAATTTCAAGCGCCCTTCCCGCACCACGCTCTCCGCCACTTTGTCCAAGTTCGGCTCGTAAATCGGGATTTTCCCCGCCTGCAGCGCGGCAATCCGCGCGCGATCGTTGTCGGTGGCGATCACTTCATGCCCAGCTTCAGCGAGGCAGCTTCCCGACACAAGCCCCACATATCCGCAGCCAATCACCGCAAGTTTCACGCTTGTTCTCCCTCTAGAAGAATATCCATTCCTGAATTCGCCAGTGCGCTCAACGATTCTCTCCGATTCTGCAATCCAACGAAAGCCCTTTCCCTTCACCGTTGCTACACAAACACTTCTTCCCGATGTGTCTCGAACCCGTCGTCGGAGCCCTCTGAAACAGAATCAAGCGGGGATGGGTCGCTTTACGCATGTGACCTGCTGCGCCGTGGACAAACTCAGCCGCGATGTTTAGGGAGGATCGAGCCACCGGAGAGCAAGCCGCGGAGGGCCAGCAGCAGGAGACGCGGCTGCCTCAGGGCAATGTTCCAGAGCACGCGAGAAGCCTCATCGCGGGTGTACTGGCTAAGTGAGCGGCGCGTGGAATCGTTCATGAGGTCCACCAGGCGGCTGTAATCCGCCTGCTTGAATTGGTGGATTGTCTTGCGAATGAGCAGGTGGAGATCCAGCTCCCGGCGCAACGAACGTAGTTCGCGGCTTTCTCCCCCACTCATGATCGATTCGCTGACGCCGATGGCCCCGCGAAATCCGGTGACGATTCCGCCAACCGTGGAAACTTTCACCTGGCCCGCGGCATCGCCGACCAGGAACACGCGGCCTGCCCCCACTCGCCGCTCAACCGGAGTCCATCGGTCGTACAAAGGGATACGCGCGCCTTGGTAACCGAGCGGCGTGAAGCCACGCTTTTCCATGAAGCGCTCGAGGCAGCGGCGGGTTTCCTGGCCGTCTTCGCCGATCAAACCCAATACCGCGCGTTCGCTCGATTCCGGGATGAGCCAGTAGAAATACGGCGTGTCGTCCGGCACAAACCAGACGCGCACAGTGTTGGGTGACATATCTGCGGGCACGCGGACGATGGCCTGGACCAACGGGACGGTGGGCTGGCGAGGCCATCCGGCACTCTGCGCGACACGCGACAGTGCGCCATCGGCGCCGACCACCACATCGGCGTGCAGTTCCTCGGCGCCGGCGTTCTGCGCGCGTTCGACACTTACGCGCAAGCCGGTCCCGTTGCTCTGCAGGTTCAGAAAGCGGTTGCCGAAGGAAATTCTTGCGCCGTGGCGTTGCGCGTCCCCGGCCAGGTCTCGAATCAGGCGGGACCTCTCAACGATCAGATCCGGACGATCCAAGGGCACCTGGGCGCTGCGGCCGTCGGTGAACAATTCGAACTTGCGGATTTCGTTTACAACCGCTGCGTCGCCGACCTGGCCCAGCAACGTGCGCATGTGGCTCGTGACTATCAGCGTCCGGGGGGTGGGGTCGAGCTGGTCGGAGCGTTCGAGAACTTCCACCGCGCATCCGGCCCGGGCGAGCAGCGACGCCGTGAAAAAACCGGATGCGGAACCGCCGATCACGGCGACTTGTGGTCCGGATTTGATTCCTGAATTCTTTTTGGTTACTTGGGGCAGTGTAGCCTTCCCGTGCACTAGTGTTTTATCGCACGCCAATGCTAAATCGACATGCAGACGCATCGATTCGTGTAACTGTGGACGAAATAAGAGGGCTGACGTCCAAGGACGGCCGCCAATCTTCCCGCGCAGGGTGGCGAGAATATCCCGAAACCTGTCCCCCCGGATATCTCTTCGCCGATCCGAAGCAGCGAGCTAGCAGTATAGCCAAACCTGGTCAATAGGCAAAGTGGGGGGCGGCACACCTGTCTTAGCTCCATAATTCTGTCACCCCCTAATGGCTACGTGAAAATGTCACCCCTATGGAGACATTCACGTTGAGCCAGAAAGAATTGCAACGAGTGGCAGTGATTTCTTCGTGCGTGAAGGGGGAATTGGCGTGTGCCAGAGCCGCCGCGCTGCTCGACCTTACTCCTCGACATGTCAAACGACTCAAAGCCCGGTTACGGCAAAGCGGCGAGGCGGCTCTGGCACACGCCGGCCGCGGTCGGCCCAGTCATCGTCGCCTGCCCCAGCGCGTGCGGGATCACATCTTGCAACTGGCCCGCACCCGTTATGCCGGCTTCAATGACCATCACCTTTGCGAAAAACTGGTCGAGCAAGAAGGCTTCTCGCTCAGCCGTGAAACCCTCCGCCGCTTGCTGCGCAGCCAAGGTCTCGGCTCTCCCCGCAAACGTCGCCCTCCCGCTCATCGCCAGCGCCGTTTGCGCGTCGCTCGCGAAGGCGAATTGGTGCAACTCGACGGCTCGCCTCACGACTGGCTCGAAGGCCGCGGCCCGCGTCTTACCGCTCTGGGCATGCAGGACGACGCTTCCGGCAAAATCCTCGCCGCTCAGTTCTTTCCTTCGGAAACCGCCGAAGGCTACTTTCGCCTGCTCCAAAGCCTGCTCCGACGCTTCGGCGTGCCCACGGCCTTCTACGGAGATCGCAGCGGCGTCTTCGTCCGCAATGACGATTACTGGACCGTCGAGGAAGAACTCGCCGGCCAGCGCCAACCCACCCAATTCGGCCGCGCCCTGGCTCAACTCGGCATCACCTTCATTGCCGCGCAATCTCCTCAAGCCAAAGGCCGTGTCGAACGCCTCTGGGGCGTGCTGCAAGATCGCTTGCGCAGTGAATTGCGTTTGGCCAACGCCTGCGATATCGACTCGGCCAACCGCCTCCTGGGCAAGTTCATCGCTGATTACAACCGCCGTTTCGCGCGCACTCCGCGCGACGCCGCCAAAGCTTGGCGGCCCGCTCCCGATGATCTCCAGCGCATCTGTGCCTTCCGGCACGAACGCATCGTTAGCAACGACAACGTCGTGCAGTGGGACGGGCGCCGCTTCCAGATCCCGCCCCAGAACCGCCGCTTCAGTTTTGCGGGAGCAAAAATCCAGCTCTATCAGACGCTCGATGGCCGCGTCTCGCTCTACTACGGCGATACCCGGCTGGAACACACCAACGCCCAGGAGGGGTGACATTTCTATGTTGCCGTTAGGGTGACAGATTTATGTTGCTACAACAGTGGGGGGCGGCACACCAGGAAAGAAAATATTTTGTTCCAAGTTGAAGTTGCATGCAGAAGACGAATATCATGCACCGCCGGTTTGTAGAGCATCGCGAATTATGGCGCGCGCCTGGAAAAACATTAGGGGGGAACGATGAAAGTGAATGTGGGCTTAATTGGACTTGGTAGGCTCGGGCGCGTGTATGCCCGAGATCTGGCCGCGCGCGTCGCCGGGGTTCACCTCGCCGCTCTGGCGGACACGAATGCCAAGCTCGCGGAGGAAACGGCTCGCGAGCTGGGCGTGCCGCGATGGTACCCGGATCCCTACGCGATGCTCGACGACCCTGGCGTAGATGCCGCCATTATCGTGAGCCCGACCGACACGCACACGGAACTTGCCGTTGCCGCCATTGGCCGCGGCAAGTCCGTGTTCTGTGAGAAACCTCCCGCGTTGTCACTGGCCCAAACTCAAAAGATGAAGGACGCGGTCGAGCGCGCACACGGGTTCCTGCAAATGGGATTCATGCGCCGCTTCGACACGGGCTACGCTGCCGCCAAGAAAAAACTCGACGAAGGCGTGATTGGAACAGCGATCGTGTTCAAGTCCTCCTCGCGCGATCCCTTCCGGCCTTCTTTGGAATACGCGAATCCAAAGAGCAGCGGCGGCATGATCGTCGACATGGGCATCCACGATTTCGATTTGGCGCGCTGGTACATGGGCGAAGTCGCTTCGGTCACTGCTGTCGGAGGAACGCTCGCGTATCCGGAGCTCAACGAAGTCGGCGACATCGACAACGCCATCGTCACGCTCACTTTTGCGAGCGGCCGCATCGGCGTCATCGACCTTAGCCGCAGCGGCATCTACGGCTACGACATTTTTGGGGAGATCCTTGGCACGACGGGCACCCTGCGCATCGGATACCTGCGCGAGACGCCGCTCCTCGTGATGACCAAGAATCACGTTGCGCACGACACCGTGCCATTCTTCATGGAACGATTCCGCGACGCGTATCCTGCACAACTTCAGAACTTCGTCGACAATCTCCAGAACGGTCGTCAGCCTCCAATTACGATTGATGATGCGATGGAGACGCTGCGCATCGCGCTGGCAGCCACGCGCGCGCAAGCTACCGGCAAAGTGGTTTCGCTAAAGGATGCGGATTTGTAACTGCCCGCCGAATTCCAGGAAGCGAAAATCCCCACCCTAGCAAAACCCACAAGGATGGTGCATCCGGCGTACCCCATCGGCGGTACACTTCCGTAATGCGACCCCTTCGGTATTCCATCAACGTCACACTGGACGGGTGCTGCGATCATCGTGCAATTCCCCCGGACGAAGACTTGCATCGTCACGCGGTCGAAAACCTCGACCGGGCCGATGCCCTCCTCTTTGGCCGGGTGACTTACGAAATGATGGAGGCAGCGTTCCGGCCGCCGGCGCGGACGGGACCGAGGCCCGACTGGATGGAACCCTTCGCCCGGACGATCGACGCGGCAAAGAAGTACGTCGTGTCGAGCACCCTGGACCGAGTCGATTGGAACGCGGAACTCGTGCGCGGGGATCTGGGGAAGGCCGTTCAGCAGCTCAAGCGGGGGTCGGGTAAGGGACTGTTCGTGGGAGGCGTGAAGCTCCCGCTGGCGTTGGCGGAGCTGGGATTGATTGATGAGTACGAGTTCGTGGTGCAGCCCAGGCTAGCGGGCCACGGGCCGACGTTGTTCGCGGGGCTATCGAAGCATGTCGACTTGAGGCTCGTGAGCCGGCTGGAGTTCGGCTCGGGGGCGGTGGCGATGCGGTATGAGCCGAGAAGGTAGCCATTGGGCTTGTTAGCCCGAGTCGGTCGCATCATGGAGCAACTCGGGCCAGGCCTTCCAAAGTCTCGACCAACCTGACCATCGCAAGCCGGGTGCCCCTTTGTGATTTTCAAAGGGTGGGGGTTTAGATATCGCAATTCTAGGATCGGGAATTCGAGAATCTGTTCGTCGACGCTTCTACTGCTTGCGGGTTTGGCGTTCGTAGGGCGCGCGTTCGAGCAATTCGCCTTCGCGAGCGCGGGCCATGCGGCGCTGGCGATGAGTGGGAGCGCGACGCTTGCGGGGCGAGCCGATTCCGGCCGAGCGCAACAGACGGCGAAGGGTTTTGCGCCCGATCAAGAACCCTTCCTTCTCGACCAGTTTTTCACACAGGTGATGGTCATGGAAGCCGGCATAGCTGGTGCGGGCCAGCTGGAAGATGCGATCCCGCACGCGATCCGGCAGGCGGCGGTGACTGGGTCGTCCGCGGCTGGCGTGTGCCAAGTCCCCCTTCACGCATGACGAAATCACTGCCATTCGCTGCAATTCTTTCTGGCTCAATGCAAATGTCCCCTGTCCCGTAGGGGTGACATTTTCACGTAGCCGTTAACGGGTGACAGAGTTATGGAGCTAGGACAATCGAGAGCCCGAGCCCTGTCCCCAATGGTTTTGTTATGAAGAAAGGATCAAAAATGCGGCTGATTGTGTTTGTACTCACGCTTTTCCGCGGAAATTTCATTAACGGCACGGAGAGCGAATCCTCGACCGCCTGATATTGGCGAACTCTTCCGCGGCCGTGGTTTTATAATCAAGGCGTCCCGTTTTGCGTGCGGGCATAAATGGGGATGGAAATCGATCCTACGGCATTGGAGCCGCGATCAAAAACGATGATACGGACTAGAGTCTCATTTGCTGCGACCGCAATGTCTTGAGAGAAATCGACACCATCCTGCAGAGCTTTGTCGCGCTCCGCGGCATTGTAGCGGATCGTGAGTGGAATGATAGAGGACCTCTTGGCGCCGCCAGCCGACAGATAATGGACCATGGAGATCCGCAGTTCTCCCACGTAATCATTTCCGTCGGGAACCAGTGCAACGTCGTGTGCATCGATGTGCAAATCGACGTGCGCCATGATCGCGTTTCCGGTATCGCGGGACATCTCGGCACGCAAACCGATTTCAGCGGCGTCAAACATCATCGCGGAAACCATGTTGAATGCTTGTTGGGCGCGGGCTCCTGGGAGATCCGCCCAGGCATAATAGCCGGTCTTGGTTTGAATGTGCACACCCTTACGCTTGCAGATCACCCGGAGCTTGTGAAATTTGCCATCCCAATTTTGCGCGGGAGGGTAATAGGCCAACAAATAACTGCTCTGCATGTCCTTAATCGCTTGGTTTACGGTGGCGCTGACGTCCTTACCGTGATCCAGACGGCCTCCGGTCGTCGCCGCGAAATTATCCAGAGTTTGCTCGCTTTCCATACCCAGTCCAGCGCCGCCTGTTTGTCCAACTCCCGAGGTCGAACCAATTTCGTCCGGCCCGCCGAAGATTACTTGCCGCGCCGGGTAAACCGCCACGCCCGCCTGATCCAGTTGTTCGCTCACCATGCGGAGTTGGGGAGTAAAGTCGACAAAATCACCTGTATCGGATCGCATCGGACCCAGTTCGATGGGCACACCGTCGGTGATCCAGACCAGATTCTTGCGTCCAGGAACTCTGGCCAGCTGCGCCGCAAGAATCTCCATGGCTTGAAAAGTGAGTTGAACTCGAGCCGCCACATCGATATCGGGAGATCTTAACCGCGTTACGGTGCGCATGGCCGTGTCCATCAGCGGCTTGATCTGCTGTGTCCAGGGTCCATCGACGCCCGAGGGGAGTCCCCCGGTGCCAGGTAATCCGTGGACCGAGAACAGTTGCCCGTCGACCGTCAGAATATAAAGGTATACGTAGTCGCTGCTCTCCAGGTTCGAGAGCGTTCGAACGATCTGGGTCAAGGCGAACCCTCGCGTTTCGAACCCTTCGTTCAGAAGATCAAAAAGTATCACGGTGGCGTGGGGAATCTCGCCGCTGCCACGATTCGAGACTTCGTTCAGCCCGAGATTCGGCGTATGCCTCGCAGCGGTATTGTTGTACCGAAGCAAAGCGACCTTCTGCGGTTTGCCGCCATCGGTCACCTGAAAGTCGGCGGCGGTCAGATCTGTTACGGCCTGCCCGTTGTTATCGAGCGCCAGGACCCTGAGGTCTACGAGCCGCGGTTCGGGAGGCGCCGGAGTGTCAGCAAAGAGCGGCGTAGCGACAAGGGCAAAGGCGAGTACCACCCGTGCAATTACCTTGAGAACAGTCATAGGAGCCAGCAAGCGCACCTCGCGCTGCCTAATCAGCGTCGAAAGAATAGGGAGCCAACGACGGATGCCGCATCCAGCCAATCTTGACCCGGCCTCTGATATTGGACGATTCCCTCAACAAAGCTAAGGCGCACAATGCGGATACGGCTGTAGCCCTGGGCATTGGCGGCAGAGGTGAGAAATAGGATTGCGGCTGACAGGAGCGTCCAAAGAACAAGGGCTTCTTCATGGCAAACTTCCTCGGCAACAACGCTTGGCGTCGTCGCCGGTTGGCGAACGAAAGTAACGAACAGTTACTCCTCAGACGGGACTCTCTGGGGATCCTCACCAGAATAGGATTCTACATCGAAGTTGGAGCAATAGAGAAGAAATTGGTCGTGGCGACTTTCAAAGCCGCCCACGACGGCCCACCCTTTGTGAACTTGAAAGGGTGGAGTTTGGAATCCGCTATTCCGAGATTAAGATTGCAAGAAACCATTCGACACTCTTACGTCTTGGGGGTTTGGCGTTCGTAGGGAGCGCGTTCCAGCAGGCCCACGGCGCCGAGGACGGCGACAGCGGCGATCGCGGCCACGATATATGCAGGCCGCGCGGACAGATGGCTGACTACTAAGGCCAACAAACCGAAAAAAGCGCCGAGGGCGTACATCAGCAAAACGGCGGTGCGCTGGCTCTTGAAAAGATTCGAGAGGCGGTGCGCGGTGTGGTCTTTTCCCGGAGTGGTGAAGGGCAGAAAGCCGCGGCGGGACCGGGAAATGGAAATCAGCGTGGTGTCAAAGATCGTCGCGCCGAGAATCAGAACAGGGATCAGCCAGGCGGCGTTGCGGCCTGCGGCGACATCGGGGCGCAGCTTGAGCGCCAGCGTGGCCATCAGGAAACCGAGAAACATCGCGCCGCCGTCGCCCATAAAAATTTTCGCGGGCTTGAAATTCCAGTGCAGAAATCCTGCGGCGGCGCCAAGCACTGCGGCAGCCATGGTGCTGACCAGAAGCTGCCCACTTTCCAGCGCGAAGATGGCGAAGAAGAGCGAAGCCATGGCCGCGACGCCCGCGCACAGCCCGTCCATGTGGTCCAGAATGCTGAAGGACGCGGTGATGCCGACGACCCAGACCAGAGTCAGCGCCGTATCCGCCCAAATCCCCGGCGTTCCCGGCCATATGTTGGAGAAAACCTGGGCGCGAATGCCCGTGACAAGCAGGATGACGGCCGCGGCGGGCATGGCTCCGAACAATTTGATTTGATGGTGAAGCAGGCCGCGGTCGTCCAGGATTCCCACGACGGCAACGAGCGTCGCCCCCGCGTAAATTCCGATCACTTGCGTCAGCGCGGGGCCGCCCAGAGAGACGAGCAGCGCGATCAGCACTCCCAAATAAATCGCCAGGCCGCCAAGCAGCGGCATCGGCTGAACGTGCACCTTGCGCGGGCCTGGGTGATCCACCATTCCGACGCGAAGCGCGAATTGGCGCACCGGAACGGTGAGCCCCACGGAGGCCAGCAAGGCAACGGCGAATGCAAACAGGCTCGTATTCATGTGAGCACCGGAATCCAAATCCCCTGAGCGTTCCTCACCCGAGAACCGCCTCTTCGATCGCGTCAGAAAAAATCTTCAGCTGTTTCACTCTATCATAGGAAAAAGAAATCTCCCGGGCCCGCCCGGCCATCGTTTGCAATTGTTTCGAGTTGTGCAACACGCTGCGAATGGCGTCCGCAACGCTTGCCGGATCGTCCGGATTGGCGGCGGCGCCGCAACCGGTTCGCCGAATGATGCGCACCACGTCGGTTTCTTCCGGAGCGACTCCGAGGACCGGCCGGCCGGCGGCCAGCGTGGGATACAGCTTGCTCGGCACGACGACGCCTTCGAGCCCTCGCTTGATGGTGACGACGTGCATGTCGCCCGAGGAGAGAACCAGCGGCACTTCGCTCGCCGGGCGAAACGGAAGGAAGCGAATCGCGCGGCTTCCCTGCGCCATGGCCTCGATTTGAGGTTTCATCGCTCCTTCACCGATAAATACCACGCCCACGCCTTCGTTCTCCAGCGTTCGGACCGCCGCGATCAGCGTTTGCCACGCGCCGTAGAAGCCCAGATTTCCCGCGTGCACGAGTGCAAAACGAAAATCGCCGCGAATTTCGCGGGCCACGGAATTTTCCGGCGAAGGCAAAGATTCCGGAATACTGATTCCATCGCGAGAAATCACCACGCGACCCGGATCAACCCCTTTCGCGACGATGCGATCGCGCATGTCTTCGCCCAGAACAATCACACGCGCCGCGCGGCGCAGCGCCCAGCGGTGCATGGCCTCCCAGCGCGCAGTGAAACTTCCCGGGCGGACGATCGAGCCGCCCACAGCCATATCCGGATACATATCGCGAAGGTTGTAAACGAACGGGCGACCTGACAGGCGAGAGACAAGCGCGCCCGCGATGCCTTCGATGGGCGGGTCGGTCATGGCCAGCACGACATCCGAAGGGATGGAGAGCGCCCGCGGAATTGCCAGCGAAAGATAGGTCAGATAGTTCGAGACGCGGCGGCGCATCTGGAAACGCGGATAAGCGGTCGAGCCCACGCGCTCGACAGCAAGATTCCCGTACGCCTCTCGCCGCAAGAAATAGCGCGGATGACGCTCGGCGGGATCGTAGCTTGGGCGTCCCGCCAGCACAGTCACGCGGTGGTTTACCGATAGGGCTTCCGCGACGTGCGCGACGAACTTGGCCGTGGCGCTCGTGTCCGGCGGAAAATATTCGTTCAGAAGAAGGATGTGCACGAGTTCATCCGGAAGGAAATAGAAAGGCGCGCAAAAGCGAAACCACAATCACTCAAATTCGCAACATGACGGATCAGCGCGACACCTCGGCGAGCGCAGGTTTGCGGACGAGAATATCGCCCAGCACCAGCACATCCATCTTGGTGCGCAGAAAACACTCGATGGCTTCCTCGGGCCGGCAAACGATCGGTTCGTTGTCGTTGAACGAAGTGTTCAATACCACAGGCACACCGGTCAGATTCGCAAACTCGCGGATCAGACCCCAATAGCGGGGGTTCGCTTCTTGCGTGACGGTTTGTAGGCGCCCCGTGCCGTCCACGTGAGTGGGGGCGGGAATCGCCCCGCGTTTTTCTGGCCGCACGGAATAGGCCTGCGTCATGAACGGACACGGATAGGACTTCTCGAAATACTCGCCCGTCGATTCCGCAAGAATCGAGGGGGCAAATGGCCGGAACATTTCTCGGTGTTTGATCCTGGCGTTCAGAATGTCCTTCATGTCCGCCCGGCGCGGATCGGCGACGATGCTGCGATTTCCGAGGGCCCGCGGTCCCCACTCGGCCCGCCCTTGAAACCATCCGAGGATTTTTCCCGCGGCGATTTCCTTGGCCGCTTCCTTGGCGATCACTTTTTCGGGAAGCTCGGAAATCTCCAGGCCCGTGTTTTGCAGGCGGCTGGCAGCGACAGCCGAACGGATTTGTTCCTGCGAGTAGCCCGGCCCCCAATACGCATTTTCCATCACGAAAGAACGAGGCTGGCCGAGAATCTGATGATGTACGAAATAAGCGGCGCCGATAGCAAGCCCCGCATCTCCTGCAGCGGGCTGCACGAAAATTTGCTTGAAGGGCGTCTCGTCAAAAATTTTCCCGTTGGCCACGCAATTGAACGCCACGCCGCCGGCCAGGCATACGGCCTCCTGCCTAGTCCGGGCGTGCAGCCCGCGAAGCATTTCGAATAAAACCTCTTCCAGGCGCGCCTGCAGCGAAGCCGCACCGTCACGGTGAGCCTTTTCGACTGGAGCTGACGGATCGCGTGCAGGTCCCAAACGTTCAGCCATATAGTCGGAGTACATTGCACCCAACTCGGGAGTCTTGTCCGCGTCGCGCCAGGACATCTCCGGCCCAGTGCGATGGTGCTTGAAATACTTAAGTCCCAGGCGGAAACCTATGCCTCCGTTTGTGCGGACAATATGGCGGAACTCCTCCATATAGGCAGGCTCGCCGTAAGCGGCCAGGCCCATCACTTTGTACTCGTCCCCGAATTTGCGAAAGCCCAAGTATTGCGACACGGCCGTGTAATACATGCCGAGGGAATGGGGAAACGCAATCGCTCCGTCGATTTGCATGCGGTTGCCGCGCCCGCTTCCCCACATGGTGCTGGCAAAATCGCCGAGGCCATCCGCGGAGAGCAGCGCGGCTTGATCGAACGGAGAAACGAAAAATGCGCTGGCCAGATGCGCTTGGTGATGCTCAATGCGGTGATACGCGGCGCGAATCGCGTCGGGCGGGACATCGAATGACTTCGCCAGCGTTTCCGCGATTCCCGCGAACTGGCCCATCACTTTCAACCTCTCCAGGGCAAAACTGGGCATCCTCAGGGCGTACAGAAGTTTTGTTCCGAGGCGCGCCCGGGGATCGCGCGGGATGGCAATGTGATCGACTTCACGGATCGTGATGCCGGCGGCGTCCAGGCAGTAGCGGATCGCGGCCGCCGGAAATCCCGCCGCGTACTTCACGCGATTGAAACGCTCTTCTTCGACGGCAGCGACCAACCGCCCGTCGGCAATGATCGCCGCGGAGGCGTTTCCGTGGTAGGCGTTGATTCCCAGGATGTACATCCGGCGTGGTGATTCCCTTCCCTTACGTCCGCGCGTTCGAAGCAGCAGCTGAAATTGCCCCGGTGTGAATGGCTTCTGCGGTCGAGGCTGGATGATTCGCCGCACCCGACATATTGTGGCGAACCCACTCATTGAGCACGTACAAGCTCCAGGGGCGCGACCAATTGGTCTGGCCGATGACGAAGTTCTGCCACGCGCCGCGCACGGCGCGCGGATTCAAGTACGGCAGCAGGGGCGGCGCGAGATCCGCCAAATCCTGCGACAGACGCACGCCGAGCGAACCCCTGAGCCACACGTCCCATGGCAGAGTGAATGTCCGCTTGGGTTGGCCTACGACCTCCTCAGGCAACACATCGGAAAGCGCCTCGATCAGCAGGGCCTTCGGGACGCCGCGCACGTATTTCGCGCTCTTCGGCAGGCGGCCGACGAACTCCATGAGGCGGCGGTCGAGAAATGGCACGCGGACCTCGAGAGAATTGGCCATGCTGGCGGAGTCCGTGTCCCGCAACAGCGTATTCACCATGTACGACTGCAATTCGAAACAGGAAACAGCGGTGAAGGAATCGAGACGCCCAGCCTGCCGCGCGGTCTCCCGCATACGTTCGCGCCAGGGATTTTCGTGGCTGTCCGAATATTCTTTGGATTCGAAATAGGGGGCGAGCAGGCGACGCACACGATACGGAGTGAACAGAAGCCGCGTGAAATAGTACGCGTGCGGAAAATCCGTGGGGGAACGCCAGGCCGCGGCAGCCTTGCGCGCCGCGTCGCCGGAGGCAATCCTGACGGCCGCGCTTGCAGTGAGGCGGCGGAACGGACCCGGAGTCCACCGTCCGAGCCCGGCTACAAACGCGGCCCGGGGAGTGGAGACAAACGTGGAGTATCCGCCAAAAATTTCATCGCTGCCGAGGCCCGACAGCGCCACTTTCAATCCGGCTTCGCGCGCGGCGCGGGACACGAAATAGGTGTTCAGGCCGTCCATGGTGGGCTGGTCCAGCGATTTGACGGCGTCTTCCAGTTGGGCAACGAGCGTGTTCGGGGAAAGGAGAACCTCTTGATGGCGCGTCTTGAATCGCTTGGCCGTTTCGCGAGAAATCTTGGCTTCGCTGTAGAGTTGCTCCGGAAATATCACCGTGAAGGTGTGCAGATCGCTTTGGAAGCGGCTGCCCAGCGCCACCAGGCTTGTCGAGTCCAGTCCGCTCGAAAGAAAAATGCCCAGTGGAACGTCCGCGATCAGGTGGTCGCGAACGGTTTCTTCCAGCAAAGGGCGCAACTGTTTTGCGGCTTCCTGAATATTTTTCGGCTTCGCGCCCTCCTGTTGCAGCACGGCGTCGGAGTAAACCCAGTAGGGGCGGGGCGACGGTTTCGCCGGGGGGGCGTCGGCGGAAAAAGAAAGGCAATGCCCGGGAGGAATTGAGAATACACCTTCCACCAGTGTGGACGGCTCGCTTACGGAACCAAACGTCAGGTAGGCTTCCAGAGAATCCGGCGAAAGCTGGGGGTCGAGCTGGCCGCTTGCCAGCAGCGAACACACTTCGGAGGAAAAAAGAAATGCGCCGCCTGAGGACGCGTAGTAAAGAGGCTTGATTCCCAGAGGGTCACGCGCGAGAAAAATCCGCGCGCGCCGCGCAGCTTCTCCCGAAGTGCCTGAGGATCGCGCATCCCAGACTGCGATGGCGAACATCCCGCGGAATTCGCTTACACATTTTTCGCCCCACTCCTCATAAGCGTGAACAATAACTTCCGTATCCGAATGAGTACGGAACGCATGCCCGCGTCCTTCCAGGGTCTTTCGCAATTGCGGGAAATTGTAAATTTCGCCGTTGAAAACGACCGCGACGTTGCCTGTTTCGTTGAAAACGGGTTGGTGTCCGCCGGGGAGGTCAATGATGCTGAGGCGGCGCATCCCAAGAGCCGCGGACGGAGCCAGGAGGATCCCGTCTTCATCCGGGCCGCGATGCCATAGCGCCCCCATCATCCGGCGCGTAATTTCTTCGGCCAGTTCGGTGCGCTGAAATCCGATGACCCCACAGATTCCGCACATTCCGCGTTACTTTACCGTGAAGCGGATGGTAGTTCCACACCTTACGTCAAGGGTGTTGCGTAAACTGCTGCAAATATTTCTTGGCTGCTTCCGGCCGGCCATAAATTTTCAGTAGCTCGCGAATTGGCGGGCGGTGCGAGTAGTGGTGATTGGAAAACAGGACGAGCGGAAATTGGGCGCGAGCGTTGAATGGCTATGGGGGGTTGCACGGAACTGCACACGCGGCGCGGTCGCCGGTCCCCGGAATTGCCTCCGGCGTATAATTTTTAATGAGGAGAATTCCCTATGAAGTCACTCGTTGGCTTGATGATAACCGCCGCGATCGGCCTCGGCATCTACATGTACACCTTGAAGCAGGCCGCTCCGGCTCCGGGCATGGTGGCAACACAGACGATCAGTGTGGTCGGCGTCAAGAACGACCTGATTTCCATCGCGCAGGCTGAGCGAATGTATTACGCGGAAAACGGTTCTTACGCGGATTTGCCGACGCTCACTTCCGCCGGCGCAATGAGCATGATGCGCTCCAGCCGCGACGGCTATACCTACACCGTCGTACCCTCGGGGAGCACCTTTACCGCCACCGCGACCTACACCGCGCCGCCTGTGGACAACCCCGCACATGTAACGCCGCCGCACTTCCCGACATTCTCGATCGATCAGACCATGGAGGTCCATCAAGGGGACTGAGCAGCCCCTCGGATGCGCAAGATCTTCGAGTGGCAACTAGGTTTTTTTGGTCTTATCCGCAACGAGCATTCCACCCGATGCAAAATCGGTGTGCGGAATATCTATGAACACAATGTGAGTCGATTCGGGCTTGGCACCGGCCTCTTCCATTAGCACTTTCGTGATGCCTTCAACGACTTTGCGCTTTTGATCGACGGTGCGGCCCGCCAGCCATGAAATATGCACATCCGGCATTGCAGTTCCCTCCTGAGTATTCCGGCCGACAAGTCTAACGCGAAAGGGAGAAGAGGGAAACTCTGGCAGGACAGAGGTGTTTGGCGCTGGCCCTCCGCCGCGTGCGGATATTCTCGGAATCCGAGGGCCCCGAGTATCGAGTATGATGAAGGCGAACCGGAGAAGATCAACTCAATGGGTAGAACTTAAACAGGGGCGTGAGTACATTGAGGGCTCAGACGAAAACGCGAGGACAAAGCAAATGGCGACAATAATGAAGAATGGCGGGCTGTTGGCGCGAGCGGCGTATGTCGCAATTCTGGTCGCAATCGTGTGCGCAATGGGGGCCGTCGCGCGGCCGCAGTCGCCGGAAATAACAATCACCTTGGCGGGGCAGTCGATGATCCGGTCGGACATCCGCGAGACCGTGCCGGCGGAAGTGCAAGTGATTCAGGGACTGCTGAAGGGCGACGTGAAGTTCACCAATTTGGAAGCCGCGATCGCCGAGAAGGGCGAGACGGTCCACGAGGGCAGAGGATTTCTTACTCCGCCCGAAGCACTCGACGCTTTGCAGACTTTCGGTTTTAACTTGCTCTCCCTGTCGGGCAACCACGCATTCGACCTAAAAGTGACCGGCATCCAGAACACCATCCGCGAGACGGACCGCCGGAAAATTGTTCACGCCGGAACTGGAAACACCGCGGCCGAAGCCGTGGCGCCGGGCTACCTGCATTCGCCCAAGGGCACGATTGCCCTTATAGCCAGCGCGTCAGGCTTGATTGCGCCGGAAGCGAGCGCCACGGCGGACCGGCCGGGCGTCGATGAACTTCGCGTCGAAGCCGGGGGCATAGAAAATGAGGCCACGCATGATCTGCCCGGTGCGCCGGGGAACACGCCGAATCCGGAGGATGCGCAACGCATCCTGCAAAGCATTCGCGAGGCCCGCCAGCGTGCGGACCTGGTGATCGTGTACCAGCATAACCACGTCTTCAGCAATCACTCGTTTACGACGGTTTTCACGGAGGGCTTGCAGGAGCGGCTGGCCCCGAATGAATGGCTCGTCAAGTGGACGCATGCGGAAATCGATGCGGGCGCGGACATCATCGTGATGCACGGTGCGCCTCTGCTGCATGGCGTGGAGATTTATCACGGACGGCCCATCTTCTACGACCTGGGCAACTTCATCTACAACCTGCCGCCTACGCTGACGTACATCGACGAGCCGATGAATTGGGAGAGCGCCGTCGCTTATGTCCAGTTTCAGGGCAAGAACCTGAAATCGGTTTCGTTCCAGCCGATCGCTTTGAATAACGTGGGCGAGGGCCAGCCCGATATTCATAACGAGTACACCAACAACCAGTTTCTCGAAACGCGCGGCATGCCTACGCCGATGACAGGTGCGAGAGCGGGCTATATCCTCCAGCGCCTGGCGGACGAGTCAAAGCCATTTGGCACGACGATGGAATTGAAGGGCGACACAGCGGAAATCGTCCTGAAATCAGGGAACTAAGAGGGACCGCGTGTACGCCTGGATTCGTGTGGTACGAAGTGTCGAATCTCTTGGATACCTGCATCGATAAGCGACCTAAAGCAAATTGCTGTCGCGGTCCTCACAGCGGCAAAGATAGGAGTATCTGCCATGAGATTTGCGTTTATGGCTTTTGCGCTGGCTCTGTTGGCAATTTCGGCCACGGCACAAGACAAAAAGCAGGTGGCCCGCCAATCTTCGACATCGGTCCTGATCAACGGCCAGCCCATTAAAGGGAAAGTGCTGGAGCTGGATGGGAAGCACTTCGTGGCCGTCGAAGACCTGGCGCAGAGCCTCCGAGGGACAATAGCCTACGGCGACAAACAGATTGCGCTTACGCTATCACAACTGCCATCCGCTACCGCACAGCCACCGTCGTCACAACTTCCGCCTGCCACTGCACAGCCACAGCCGTCACAGGTTCCATCTACGATCGCACAGCCACAGCCGTCGCAGCCTCCATCGATGACAGCGCTCCCGGCAGAAACCGGAAGCATTAAAGGTACTCTCACATACTTCTTCAGCTTCCAAATGGGGAACAAGCCCGACACTGGGAGCAAAGTATGGCTTGTGAAAGGCCGTGTTGAATTCCCAGCCAGCCAAAATTTTGTTGCCACGAGCACCACACTGGGGACAAGCGGAAACCCGGAACAATACAATGCGATCAAATATTCGGTCGCAGACGAGAATGGAAACTTTGAATTGCGCGATATTCCTCCCGGCCAATACACGCTGATCCTGCAATCGGCGCACACGAAAGGAAGTTTGAAAGAGAAAGGGAATTTCTTCGGGAGAGGAAACGGTCGTACCCCCCGAGATAGCAGCGGAAGAGTTGAATTTCTCAACCTATTAGTGAAGGCGGGCGAAACGGTGGAGGAATCAAAAGATTTTGGACCCAATATTGATCAGTGAACAGCTTCTCTCGGCTGTACCGCGGCGGATCGGCAAAAATCCAGCTACTCTCTTGTAGTCAGGCCCGCGAACTAAGGTGTTGACCAAAGTATCTTCCGGTCTTTGCCGTAGAGAGTGATGGATGCCGCGGTAGTCTTCTTCGGCTGTTTGCCTTTCGAGGCCTGCATTCCATTCCCGATGCTGGTGGCGAAACCGTTGGCATCCGACATTTCAAATGACGTCCCATCCGGCGCCACTTCGATGCGCGCCTGAATATCGGGACGCGCGCCCACCAACGATAGCTGGGAACCCATGCCCCGCAAAACGCTAAGGGAGAACCCTGCGTCATGCTGGGGATCGGAAAAAAGCATCATGGGCCCCTGGGGGTTGCCGTCATTCAAGGAAATTGTGATCAGCGGCGTCCCGGTCTCGTCGCGGAGCTTGAGAGCCGGCCCCGTTCCAGCCATGGAAAGCTCAGCACGGATTTTTCCGTTGCTGTCTTTCAAGATAAAGCTTTGTGCTTCGATTTTTTCCGGTATCACCGGAGCCGCGGGCGCCGGGGCCGCTTTGCGCGGATGCTTCGTCTGTCCCATCAAGCCTACCGATACCAATGCGATCAAGCATGTAAGCGCCCCGCGCCGGAACAGACGGTTTTGCCTCTCAAGTTTCTCGATCCGGACCTCTAAGGGCTGCTTTTCTGGATGGCTGATCATGAATCCTCCAGAAAACATTTTAGCCGCACCGTCGCTGGAGGAACACGGAACAGTCCGTAGAGAGGACCGAATGTGAACTAGCGCGCGCGACCTTGTAGAATTGATTCCATGCTAGGGAAAAGCAGGCGGCGGTACGCGCCTTTTGGTAGCGCGTTCGAAGCTGTACGCGAGTTCGATCAATTTTGGCTCGCTGCACGCAGTGCCGGTGAAAGCGACACCAAATGGGGCAGGTTTTGCAGCGAACCCCGGTGGAAAAGGGAGGGCCGGGGCGTTCGGAATTGTTCCGAATGGCACAATTACGGTGGGATACCCAGCTTTAGCGGCGATGGCGGCCCCGCTTGCGCCGGGAAACAAAAGCGCATCCAGATTGTATTTCTTCAGTGTGGCGTCAATCCCTTCCGTTTGGGACAACCTTAAATCCTTGGCGCGGTCGGCTTCGTACCGGGCACGGTCGGCCTCGAGATCCATCTCGTCGGAAATGTCCAGCTGCGACTGGCCATACTTGATGGCGCCAGCAGAAGCGTGAGAAAGATTGAACATGCGAAGCTCGGTGAGCGACTTTACCGGGGCCGCAGCGCCGAGCGAATCAAGCCACTTATTGAAATCGCGCTTCATTCCATACTTAAAAACCACGGAGCAATCCGCATCCTTGCCTTTGGCGTTTTCGAGGCCCGAACAGGTATTCCACTTCAGAAGATTGTCCTGTGGAGCAGCGGAAACGATGCTTGGTATGTCCGCCGGATCGACAACCACAGCGCCTTGCTGCCTCAGCGCCATGATGGCGTCATCCATTACTTTTTTCTGATCGGGATTGAGTCCCTCTCGAGGGGCTTTCTCGCCGGGCGCAACGACAGAATCGTAGTAGAAGGCGCGGGGGATGCCGATCCGAGCTCCGCGGAGGCCGTCGGGCTTGAGAAATCTCCGATAGTCGCGTCCGGGCGGTGGAGTGCATTTCTGCGTGGCAGGATCATTTGGGTCGGGAGTAGCACTCTCGAGCGCGCCCAACAGAATGGCTGCGTCGGTGACGGTCTTAGCCATCGGGCCCGCCGTATCCTGATCCGCCGTAATTGGAATGATGCCGTGCCGGCTGATCCGGCCCACGGTCGGCTTGATGCCAACGAGCATGTTCTGATTGGATGGGCTCAGAATGGAGCCGGACGTCTCGCTTCCCACATTTGCGGCCCACAAGTTCGCAGCCGTGCCAACGCCAGAGCTCGATCCGCCGGTAGCGAGAGCCGGACGGCCGTCGAACGTAGCGTCCCGGGGATCACGACGGGGGTCGTAGGGATTCATGCTGTATCCGATGAGCCCGTTGTAACCGCCCGGCATCGGCGTCGGCCCGCCCGCAACCCAATTGGCGAGTTCGGTCATCGTTGTTTTCGCGAGGATGATCGCGCCCGCATCTCGCAAATTCTTCGTAAGCGTGGCTTCATACGGCGGAATAAGGTTGTCAAAGGCCAGCGCGCCGCCGGTCGTGGGCATATCGACCGTATGCATGTTGTCTTTGAGCGCGATGGGAATGCCGTGCAGCGGCCCACGCACCTTGCCTTGCGCGCGCTCTCGATCGCGCGCGTCCGCTTCCTTAAGAGCGTTTGGATTTACCGTGATGATTGCGTTCAGTTTTCTATTGTAGAGCGCGATGCGCAGAAGGTACTGGGTGACGAGCGTTCGCGACGTAACTCGCCCCTCTTTCATGGCTGTCTGCATTTCCGGGATCGTGGCTTCGACGACGCTAAATGATCTCCGCGCTGTCCGCGTCTCCGGGCCGGGCGTCCGCGCCTGCCCGTATAAACTCGTGACGGTAGAAACCAGGAAAACCACGGAAAAAGCGAGCTTCATGGTGGGCCGATTCTATCCCAACCGTGTATCAATGCCGCAACCACTTGCACGGTTACGGGCGCGATCAAATGCGGCTCCCAAAATCCGAGCGAACGACCATCCTGGGACAAGATTTCGGGTTTGGTGCATCAGAGAGAATCGGTTACTTGTACTCGCGTACGGCTTCTTTAGTGAGAGAGTTCGCGAAGATGGGAAGCAGCAACGTCGTCAGCAACAGAGCGAAAAATGTGCCATCGTAGGCCGACATCACCAGCGTAAACAGCGGGAACAAGAGTGTGCCGAAGACAAAAAACCGCCAGGCATTCGGCTGAGAAAGTCCGCCTCCGCAAAAACTCGAACTGAATGTCAACATGGAGGGGCCGGCAATCCATATTCCCAGAACAGCAAATAGCGCCATCGATAGCCGACTCTCCTGTTTTAGCGATGGCCACGAAAATGAACGGAAAAACAGGATTGTCGTCGCGGGCAAGAGAATCGTAAGACCTATCACTACGAATCCTGAAAACCGGTAAGCGATCATCCAGTGGACGACGATGTTGGGAGTCCAAAACACTAACGCCCCTAGCAGAGCGTGGGTCAACGCTTTGGCAGTGCGCCCTAGTTCTCTTTTCATCGCAAAAGTCATTCTGGTTTATTACGACTCAATCGTAAGTTCGCTGTCTGCCCAGGTTCGCTAGGCGGTGTCGCTGAGCACGGCCATAGCTGCGTTGCGCCCATTTATGCCGATCACGCTGCCTCCCGGATGCGTGCATGCTCCGCATAAATAGACGCCACGCATGGGGGTGCGCGCCGAAAGCCGCTTTGACCACATGTACGGAGGCAAGCATTCACCCTGAAAAATGTGACCGCCAGTGAGTCCCACCTTTTGTTCAATATCCGGGGGACCAAGGACCTGCGTATCGATGATGGCACTGTCGATATTCGAGCAGAAGCGAGCAAGGGATTTTAGCGCGAGCTGGCAGACTTCCTCCCGCCGTTCGTCCCATGTGCCGCACGCAAACTTGTATGGGACATACTGTGCAAAGACGCTCATTGTATGCTGCCCCAGGGGAGTCACGGTCGGGTCATGGGCACTCTGGAAATATAACTCGCACCAAAGATGCTGGGGCAATTCACCGCGGCGCGCGGCGGCAAATGCCGCCCGCCACTCTGCTTTGGTGAGTGGTGTGTTGATTTGGCCGTAATAATGCGCCTGATCGGTTCCCGGCCGCGCTGTGAAATTGGGCAGCTCACGAAGCAGCACGTTCAGCTTGACGGTGCAGCCCTCCATAGGAATTTCCTCGACGCGCTTACTCCACGCGGGATCGGCCGTGGGGCCCAAGAGTCGCAGAGTCTGCCGTGGGTCGGCATTAGAGATCACGACTGGCGCGGCGATGAATTCGCCGCCCTCGAGGAATACGCCTTCAGCGGGTACGATTCGTGCAACAGGGACGCCGGTGGCTACCACCGCTCCCGCCTCTCGCGCGGCATCGCAAAAGTAGAACGAGATCATTCCCATCCCGCCCTTCACGTAGCCCCACATGCCGGGCATTCCGCCCAATCGGCCCGAGGAATGGTGGAAGCGGATGCTGGCGGTCCCTGAGTCGAATGGACTAGCGTTGGTCCCAATCACTCCTTGCCCGAGATACGCAGTTTGCAGCCGTTCGTCGCGCAAGTAGTATTCAACGAACTCGGCCATCGACCAGTCGAGGAGAACGTGCTTTGCTGCCTCATCTTTCCCAAGCCGTCCTTCAATCTGTTCGCGGCTGGGAGGCTCGCCGATCCATAGATCGCCATCACCTGAGGGACGCAAGGCATCGCGCAACCCGCGAAGCACGTCACTCATCGCACGCCAACCTTCGACATCTCCCGGAGCGAAGTTGCGAATTTCCGCCTCGCACCGTTCGTCATTGTCCCAGAGCTGAATACTGGAGCCGTCGAGGAACGGAACGAAGAGCCCGTTGACTGCCGGGGTCCACTGGAAGCCGCGTTCGGGCAGCGCGAGCTCCGAGACGACTAGTGGATGCAGCAATCCAGCCAGATACGCGCATGGAGACATGCGTGTCCCAGGGAAAGGCTCCTCCACCGTGCAGGCGCCACCCACTCGCGCCCGGCCCTCAAGCACCAGAACACGCTTATCCGCACGCGCCAGGTACGCCGCGCAGGCAAGGCCGTTGTGGCCAGCTCCGACTATGACTACATCCCAACGGCGACGGGCCAATTCACGAATTGGTGCGGGCAATCCAATTTCGCCGAGTACGGCGGCCGTAGATGAGATCACGGCCTCAGTATCCACCCGGGTGCGCTAAGTGGGGAAGCAGACAATCACCGCGGAAATGAGCGCAATTGCATGTCTTGTGCCCGCGGCCTCCACTGTGGATTCTTTGTCTGATCGATGATGCTTGTCGGAGGACGGAAGACTCGGAAGTAATTCACTTGAGGTCTGCATACTGCACACTTCCAGACAACGAACTGCAGAAGTGCCGCACGGCAAAATGTTGGATTTCGCCCAAGCTACGAGACAATTGAATTGGGTCCCAAATCGTCCGGGCGGAAAATCCCACATTCCGAGAAGAGGTGCCGGCTCAACCGGTCGATGCAACACTCTTCTAATCTGTTGATCCGATAGTGTTTTTCAAAGAGCACTGATCCTTTAAGCCGTACTCAATTAAACCCAAACAGGGCAGTGTTTTCTTTGAATCAGCGCTCACGAACGAATTTTGCCATTGAAACACCTGCAGATACGACTTCGGGCGAGTGTTGCTTCGACCTATTGAGACCACCGGACTTATCAGGATTTGGCTTTTTCGCCTCTAATTTTTCCTGAGAATGGCTTCGCTGCTGTATACTCTCGCCATTCCCGCTTGGCCGGAGCCATATTGCAATCCCTTCTGGTACAAGACTTGGCTCGTACGAAGTCACCGCGCAAATTGGCGCAGGTGACATGATCGATGTGTATCAAGCGCATGACTCGAAGCTCGGACGCGACGTTGCGATTAAAGTTTTGCCTGAAGCGTTCGCGCATGATCCCGAACGACTCATACGATTTCAGCCTGAAGCGAGGATGCTGGCTTCGCTCTGTCGCCGGAACATCCCAACAGTCATTGAGGATGACTAGGCCCTGCCCGCATATCAGTGATGGTGGGAATTTTCGGGAGAATTCAACATGAAGGCAAAAAGAATTGTTTTTTCAATGGTCGCGTTTGTTTGTCTTTTGGTATCCATGCCCGCGTTTGGGCATCACGGAAGCGCGGAGTACGATACCGAGCGCGAAGTCACCGTCGAGGGCGTAGTCAAGCAGTTCGAGTGGACTAATCCCCACATATGGCTTTACGTAAATGTTGCAAACGATAAAGGCGAAATAGCGGAGTGGGCGGGTGAGGCTGGCGCTCCAGGGATGATGGCGCGGCGCGGCTGGACTAGCCATACTTTCAAGCCCGGCGATAAGGTCAAAATGAGCGGTCGTCCCGCCAAGAACGGATCAAAGCAGATGCTCATTACCAATGCACAAACTGATGGAGGAGGATTCCAATAAGCGGGGCCAGTCAATTCGACGGCGCGTGTGGAGCGCAGGAAAGGTAGCTTCCCAATGAGGACTCGTTTCGGCTGCTGCACCTGTTGTCTAATGGTCATGATCGCTTCTGCGACTTCGATACTTGCACAGAGTTCCCAGCCTTCGAAGGCATCGGAGACCCTCTCGGGCGGACCGGAGTCGGATATAGTTGGAATCTGGATGCCGACGCTCCCAAGACACGTAGGAGGAGCCAAGGACACGCTTTTGGATCCTGTGGAAAAGAGAAAACCAGACAGCGCTAAAGTAGTGCCGTTCTTGCCGGAGGCGGAAGCAAGATATAAAGCCGCCAACCCGCTGGACAATACTTCAATGCATTGTTTGCCTCCCGGTATTTCTTTCCTGATGCTTGTGGCCTATCCAATTGCGATCGTACGGGCGCCAGGCCGAGTAGTCTTGATCCATGAATACATGAACCAGGTCAGGTGGATCTACACGGATGGGCAAGGTCATCCGAAAGATCTGGAGCATACCTGGCTTGGAGACTCGGTCGGGAAATGGGATGGCGATACTCTGGTTGTGGACACGATTGGCTTCAACGATAGGAGCTGGCTCGATTTACACGGAATGACTCACAGTGACGAGTTGCACACCGTGGAGCGGTTTCACCGACGCGGAGCGGTTTTGGAATACAGTCTGACGATCGAAGATCCCAAGACCTTCAGTCAGCCTTGGACGGTTCACATGGACTATGCGGCACAGCCGGATTGGAAGATTGCGGAGTTTGTTTGCGAAGAGAATAATAAATATAAATGAGTATTCACGTTGCTGCACTCCGACCCCGCTTCGCCGACCTGCTCCACCGCATGAACCTTCAGCTATGATCGGCTAGAGCGTGTACCCCAAGGCTAAGTCCGGAGAAACGGGATTATCGACAACTGACTTTATCTTCCGGCCCACATTCGCTCCATCCTTGACACTACCTTTACTCTTAGCGATTATCATGCCGCATTTTGACTCCTGGAGCGTTCCATGGCCGAAAAGGCAAGCGTCGAGAAGATCATCAGCCTCTCGCGGCGAGCTTTCTTAGCAACTGCCGCGGCGGGACTCGGCACGCTGGCGACTACCCAAACTACTCTCGCGTGTCCCGACATCGTGCGGACCGATTTTTCGAAACTTCCGCCTTACGGGAATGGCACCATACCCGCTGGCATCCGCTCTCGCCAGATCGCAAACGTGAACGGCTTGACCGTGCATATTTTGGAGGGTGGCTACGAAACGCCGGGCAGGCCGGCAGTCTTGCTCTTGCATGGCTTCCCGGAGCTTGCCTATAGCTGGCGCAAGGTCATGCCCTCCCTGGCGGCCGCCGGCTATCACGTGATCGCCCCCGATCAACGCGGCTACGGCCGTACGACTGGCTGGGACGATTCCTATGACGCCGATTCGGATCCGTTTCGCTTTCTCAACATGACGCGTGACGCCATCGGACTCGTTTACGCGCTTGGCTACCGCTCGGTTGCGATGGTGGTCGGGCACGACGCCGGCGCGCCGGTGGCCTGCTGGTCCGCTCTCATCCGTCCCGATATTTTCCGTTCCATCACGATCATGAGCTCGCCTTTTGAGGGCGCGCCTTCGTTGCCCTTTGACACGGCGAACGGGGCGCCGCTGCCGCGGCCGCCCATCACGGACGACGAGCTCGATGCCGAGCTCGCGAAGCTCAACCCGCCGCGGAAGTACTATCAGAACTATCAGCGCACCCGCGGCGCGAGTGACGACATGCTTCATGCCCCGCAAGGACTGCATGCTTTCTTCCGCGCTTACTACTTCTATAAGAGCGCGGACTACAAAGGGAACAATCCCCATCCCCTGAAGGCGCGCACCGCCGAGGAGATGGCGCAAATTCCAACCTATTACGTGATGGAGAAAGACAAGGGCATGGCCGCGACCGTTGCGCCGTTCATGCCGCCGGCCGATTACATCGCGAATTGCAAATGGCTGACCGAAGCAGAGGTCGATGTTTACGCTACGGAATACGGCAGGACCGGTTTCACCGGTGCGCTGCAGGGCTACCGCGTGAGGCGGGGCTCCGATCCCAGAAGCATCGCGGAGATGCAAACCTTTGCAGGCCGCACACTAGACGTGCCCTCTCAATACATCGATGGGAAAAGCGATTGGGGCACGTATCAAACGCCCGGTGCAGTCGACAAGATGCGCAATAGCGCGTGCACGCATATGGCCCGATTTCATCTGCTCGATGGCGCCGGACATTGGGTGCAACAGGAGCAGCCGGAACAGGTGAACGCGTTGCTCATTCAATTCCTTCGCGATTTCGCGCGGCCCTGACCGCGCCAAAGACTCGCGTGCGGTTACACCCCCATCGTTTCGCCAAGTCCCTGATCCAAAATGCCCCAATTAACCTAACAGGCCCCCTTCGTGAGTAATTACTTCGCAACTTAGGTTGCGAACGCCGAGTCTGCACTCCCTCCCTTTGGTAACCTAGTAGTGTTGCGGATATTAAAGGAGTAGATCATGCCCTCTCAACCTAGCCCCATGCCGTTTTGCGCCAAATGGAAGCGCCTTGGCCGATCCCTTTTGCTTTGCGCCGCGCTCTTGGGAACACTCGGTTTTGGAGCTGCGAGCGCGCGCGGACAAGCGGCGCCGACCAGCGGTTCGACCGTGTCCCGCACGGCCAGGGCTGTCACTTACCGGCGCGGCGGCGTCGCGAAAGTTTCTCTCCGCGGCACGACCTTGATTCCAGAAGGGATGGGCGAAGCCCAGGTCGAGAACAAGGGCAACCGCGTGGAAATCGAAGTGAAATTCGAGGGCATGGTTGGAGCCACCAAGTTTGGGTTTGAATATCTGACGTATGTCTTGTGGGCCGTTTCCCAGCAAGGCCGGGCCGTAAATCTCGGTGAAGTGCAGGTCAAGAATGGCAACGCGCAGGTCAAGGCCATTACCGACATGCAGACCTTTGGATTGATCGTCACCGCCGAGCCGTATTTCGCGGTTTCCCAGCCTGGAGATCAAGTGGTCCTCGAAAACGGGGGCGATGCGGGCGGCGAGAGCATCGGCGCGACGTACGAACTGGTGCCGCGCAGCGCGTACTCCTCCTCGAATACGAGGATTGAAAACGCGATCTTCGGAATCGACCGCAAGACGCCGCTTGAGCTTTTCGAGGCGCGCAACTCGGTGCGCATTGCGAAAAATGCGAACGCCGAAAAATACGCGGCTGCGGCGATCGCCAAAGCCGACCAGCAGTTGCAGGAAGCAGAGGACGCCTACGGGCGTAAGCGCGACTCCAAGACCGTGGCTTCCATGGCGCGAGACGTGGTCCAGACCGCGGAGGAGGCCCGTGTTATCTCCGTGAAGCAGAAGGCCCAGGAGGACGCCCAGGCTCAGGCCGACGCCGACCGGCGTGCAGCCGAGGAGCGCACGGCGAAAGCACGCGCCGACGCCGCGGATGAAGCCAATCGCCGTCAGCAAGCCGAGCAGGCCAGGCAAGAAGCGGAGACGGCCAAAGCGGAAGCCGAACGCATGAAGGAAGAGGCCGTGAAGGCGGCAGCCGACGCAGCCAAGGCCAAGGATGAGGCCGACCGGGCGCGTCAGGCGGCAGTGGCCGAGCAACAAGCCGCGCTCGAGCAGAAGCAGGCCGCGCAAGCCGAGGCGGAAAAGGCGCGCCAAGCCGCCGCAAAAGCAGAGGCGGAAAAAGCGGATATGCGCGCGCAACTCCTGGCGCAGCTGAACTCCATTCTGCAGACCAACGATTCGGCACGCGGCCTGATCGTCAACATGTCCGACGTGCTCTTTGACACCGGCAGCTTCACATTGAAACCAGGCGCGCGGGAAAAACTGGCCAAGGTTTCCGGAATTTTGCTGGCGCATCCCGGGCTGACCATGCAGATCGAAGGGCACACCGACAGCGTTGGCAGTGACGCATTCAACGTGCGGCTCTCGGAACAGCGCGCCAATTCAGTTCGCGATTTCCTGGGTGAACAAGGCGTCTCGCTGTCTTCGATCACCGCGCAGGGATTCGGCAAAGCCGAACCGGTGGCGACGAACGACACTCCCGAAGGCCGGCAGCGCAATCGCCGCGTCGAAATAGTAGTCAACGGCGATGCCATCGGGACGTCTGCCACCGCAGCCGCCCGCACTGCAAATCAGAACTCGCCGGCCGACAGCACGACAAACCTCCCTGGAGATGAGGAAGCGCGCCCAGGGAAATAACAAGCCGCCCTCATTCCAATACAGAAATCCAATCTAAATGGAAATCTGGCCAAGATTTGAATTAGCTTTGGTTAAGTAAACTCTCTTGTAACCATTGAAACCTGAGGGTAGACTCCCGCGCATGAAGAAGATAGCGATTTGTGTACTCTGGTTGTTCATGGCTGCTATCACCGGCTCGGCACAAACGCCAGTCAAAGACGAGAACTTCACGCTCGCTCTTCCGGCTCATCAGGGGCAACTGAAGTGGAATGCGGAGGGGTTCAAAATCGTTCAATCTTCTGCGAAACCAAATGGTGCAGAGACTGGCATTCGGGCAAAGGATGGATCGGGTCAGTTTACCCTTCTAGGGTTCTTGTTCCTCTTCCCTGAGCAGGCACCTATGACGAGCGCGAAATGCCGTGACGGTGTTCTGGAGCCTGCGAAGAAAAGTAATCCCACGATCAAGATTGCTTCGACAGCGGAGATGGCGCGTTCAGACGGACCACCTGTGGAATTGGTGGCATATATTGGGCAAGGTCAGAATGGAAAATTGGTCTACAGTATGCGCGGCTTTATAGCGATCGGCGATATCTGCGGCGACCTCGAAATTTACGGGAACGATCTCAACGTTATTCGGGATCCCAATCTAAAGAAGGTTTGGGAAAGCTACCGCTTTGATCCCAACTACTCCCCGCAATTCAATGATGTGTCTCTGTACGCGGAAATCCTATATCAAAACCACATGTACCAAGCGGCAGCTGCTGTCTTTGAACAAGCCCTGACAAAGCTCAAGGACGATAAGAATAAGGATCAATTGATGTGGCAACGTGTAACGACCGACCAAGCTGGGATGGCTTACGGATTGGCAGGAAATATTCCTAAAGCTCGTGCCATTTTCGAGGCAGCAGTCGCAAAGGACCCAGACTATCCTATGTACCATTACAATTTGGCTTGCGCTGACGCTGAAGAAAAGAAGCTGGGAGATGCCCGTAACCATCTCCAGCAGGCATTTGCCCGAAAAGCAAACGTGATACAAGGCGAGAACATGCCAGACCCAACAAAAGATGATTCATTCCTTCCTTACCGCGATAACAAGGAGTTCTGGACGTTTGTCGAAAGTCTGCGCTGAATTAGTCCATTTAAGACCTCTCGTCCGGCACGCAGCCTTCCCCTTAAACGAGGTTTCCCCTTGATATGCGGTCTCACCGAAATGTGGCGCACTACCAACGCGAATTGCGGTCGGTGTCCGACGCAACGGCTGTGCTAAAATGCTGTGTCAATGCACCCCCACCTTAAATCACTCATTGAACTGCAGGCTGTTGATTTTCGCCTGATCGGAATACGCGAGCGCCTGGCCCGGTTCCCAAAGCGCCTGGCGGAAGTCGAAGCGCGTGTGACCGCTGCGAAACAGCAAGTCGCCGCGGCCAAGGAATCGCTTCTCACCGGCCAGAAGGAACGCAAGACCTACGAAATGGACGTCGAGCAGTGGAAAGAGCGCGCCAAGAAATACCGGAACCAGAGCGGCGAAGTCAAAACCAATGAGGCGTATAAGGCCCTTCTGCACGAAATTGAGAACGCCGAAAAAGAAGTGGCCAAGGCCGAGGACCGCCTGCTCGAACGCATGGTTTCGGGCGAGGAATACGACCGGCAAGTGAAGGCGGCTGAGGCGGCGGTGAAGGAAATTGAGGCGGTCGCCAACAAGGAACGCCAAGCGATTCAAGCGGAATTCAACGCCGCGCAAAAGGAATTGTCCGCCGCCGAGGCGGTGCGCGCCGCCGCGATCGCCGCCGTGCCGGAAGATTTGGTCGACCACTACGAACGCATCGCCAAGCGCCACGGCGGCATCGCCCTCGCGGAAATCCGCGGCGAAGGCTGCGGCCAGTGCGGCGTGCACATCCGCCCGCACGTGATCCAGCAATTGCAGCGGGACAGCAACGGCGAATTCTTCCACTGCGAGACGTGCACGCGGATCCTCTACTACGCGGATCACTCGGCGGCGCCCGGCCTGCCTGCCGCTTCCGCGCCAGCGGCAGCTTCCGCCGGAGCTCCCCCGCCTGCCCCTGCCCGTGAAAATTAATTGGAGAGCGTGGAGATCCGAGGTTTGTGGGTCGGACCTTTAGGTCCGACAAAAACTGCTGCATCATCACGGGGTCTTCAGGCCCTGAAACCTCAGGGGCTAAAGCCCACGATATTGCGAGGCTGGATGTCGGCGCTAAAGCGCCCACCCACAAAGCTTAGGCTTGGCCGCCTAAGACGATTAGACGTATGCCAATCGACAACTCGAATGCACACTCAAATCGATGACTAAACCCACGCACAAAGCGTCCGGGAAATTGTTCGAGGAACCTGAAACTCCCTCGGCACGGACCGAAGGCGCATACACGGCGAATATCGACGGCGCGGCGCGCGGGAATCCCGGCCCCGCTGCCTACGGAATTGTGATACGGCGGCCGGACGGCGGGGCGCATGAATCCCTTGGAAAATATATTGGGCGCACCACCAATAATGTCGCTGAATATTATGCGCTGATCGCGGCGCTCGACTACGCGGCGGCGAATGGGATCAAGCGGCTGCGCGTATACAGCGACTCGCAATTGATCGTGAATCAGATCAAGGGCCTGTACAAAGTGAAGCATCCGGACTTGCGCCCGTTGCACGAGCGCGCGAAGAAACAGGCCGCGACCCTCGAAACCTTCACGATTCAGTATGTGCCGCGGGAACAAAATCGCGACGCGGATGACCTGGCCAACGTCGCGCTCGACAGCACCAGCGGGGTAAAACCGGCGTACGGCGCCGCGGGGGCAAAAGTCCCGGCGCCTCTGCCCGTGAAGATGGCGGCTCCTGAGAAAGTGCTCTATCTGGACGATCTGCATGTTGGCCAGAAATTTACGTCCGGCACGTACCGGATGGAGATGGACCGCGTCAAGTCATTCGCCGCGGAGTTTGATCCGCAGCCGTTTCATCTGGACGAAAAGGCTGCGCGAAAAAGCGTCTTCAACGGGCTTGCCGCCAGTGGTTGGCACACCGCGGCCGCAACCATGCGCCTCATTGTCGCCGCCCTGCCGCTAGCCAGCGGCTCGGTGGGCCTGGGAGGAGAACTTGCGTGGCCGCGGCCGACGCGGCCCGGCGACACATTGCGCCTCGAAGTGGAAATTCTCGCCGTCGCGCCCTCGCGGTCTAAGCCCGATCGAGGCACTGTCACGGTGCGCTGCACGACGCTTAACCAGAAAGACGAGCCGGTGCAGGTCCTTACGACAAAGATTCTGGTCTTCAAGCGAAACGCGAGCGGCTCGTAGCGACGAATGGTCCCACACACCGGGACCGCAAAAGTCCTTGTCAAACGTATTTTCAGGGTGCGTTCGCTGAAACGCTGGCGGGTTCTCTTTTTAAAACATACGAACGATACAGTGTGTCGCGCTGCTCTGGTCTGTAACCGGCATCCTGAATGATGCGGCGAAGTTCGCCTTCGTTGGTGCGGTTGCGGACGCCGGCTGCGAAGACCACGTTTTCCTCGATTAGGATGCTGCCCACGTCGTCGGCGCCAAATTGCAAACCTACTTGGCAGACCTTGATCCCCGGCGTGAGCCAGCTCGACTGGATGTGATCGATGTTGTCTAGATACAGGCGGCTGATGGCCAGCGTCTTCAGGTAATCGACAGCGGTGGCTTGCGGGATTTTCTTTCCAAGCGGCGTGTTGTCCGGCGCGAACATCCACGGGATGAACGCGGTGAAGCCGCCGGTATCTTCCTGAATGCGGCGCAGGCGCTCAAGATGATTGACGCGGTGGCGGTGTTCTTCGCCGCAGCCGAACATCATGGTCGCGGTGGTGCGCATGCCGAGCGAGTGGGCCACGCGGTGCATGTCTTCCCATTCGTCGGAGGTGCACTTGAGGCGGGAGATGCGCGCGCGAATTTCGTCGTCCAGAATTTCCGCGCCGCCGCCGGGGATGGAGTCGAGCCCCGCGGCCATCAGGCGCGCGATGGTCTCGCGCACGCTCAGGCCGGAAACTTCCGCAATGCAGCCGATTTCCGGCGCCGAGAAACAGTGCAGATGCACTTGCGGGAAGCGTTGTTTGAGCGAGCGCAGCAGATTTTCGTAATACTCAACGCGAAGGTCGGGGTGCAGCCCGCCTTGCAGCAGGATACCGGTGCCACCCAGCTCGATCATTTCCGCAATCTTTTCGTAGATCGACTCGAACGAGAGCAGGTAACCTTCCTTGGACCCCAGCGGCCGGTAGAACGCGCAGAACGAGCAATACTCCGTGCAGAAATTGGTGTAGTTGATGTTGCGGTCGATCTGGTAGGTCACGATGCGCGGATCGGTCTTTTTTCGGCGCACTTCCATCGCGGCCATGCCGATGCCGACCAGGTCGTCGGAGCGAAACAGGTCCAGCGCTTCTTGCTGAGTCAGTCCCATGATTGGCTTTCCTTCTCAATATGGCGCTTCATTTGTAGCGTCCGCCTTCAGGCGGACACTCTTGCGCTGTGCATGTGTCCGCCTGAAGGCGGACGCTACATTATCTTGCAACACTTGCTTCGCCCACAAATTCCAACTCACGCACGCGGGGAATCAGGCCGGCCCGCGCGCACTCCTCATAATAGCGCCGGAGGCCCGCCAGATTCTCCTCATCCAGCGAAAAATTAATGTTCTCGGTCAGATAGCGCTCGAGTTCGCGCGGCGGGAGTTCAAGCTTCAGGGCCGCGCCTTCGGCAATCTCGCCGATATGCGCAAGGCCGTATTCGCGCGAGGCCTGAAAATCCGCCACGATTTCCGGTGTGAGCACCCCGCGGCGAGCCACCCAGATCGCCAGCACGGCGGGCAGCCGGGTCATTTCGCGCCACTGTTGCACCATGTCGTACACAAACAAAGTTTCGATCCCCTTGATGGGATGCTCGTCTTCGCCGCCGCAGCAACAGCAGCCATCCGTTCCGGGAACTTTCGATTGCAGCGCATCCACCTTGAGCCGCAAGCTTAGCGCTGGATCGCCGATGATGAGTGCAGCGTCGGCACGGGCCAGCATTTTGTCCGGATCGGGCGGCATGTCAATGAATTCGGGATCAATGTGCCAGTGGCGCTGGCTGAGAATTCGCACGAGGCCCACTGTGCTGCGCGAATTAGTGTCCAGCGCGAAGCTTTTGGCCATTTCGATCGGCACTTTGGAAACGACCAGCAGGCTGCGGACTTCCTGTTTGGACGCGATGGCCATCCCCGGCAGGGCCACGACATCGTCCATGCGCTGATATTCGATGGACGGAATGATGCCCACGTCCGCGCGTCCTGCGCGTAAATCCTCCGCGCATTGGGACGGCACGGCGAACAGCAGTTCATACTTTCCCGCCAGCGGCCCGTCGGTAAAGCCCCAGACCAGCGGCGCGGTGTTCAGGAATTCCACGATGGAGATGCGCAGTTTGCCCATATTCGCAAATTCCGAGGGACGATTGAATATAGCATAGCCGGTGGGGCTTCCCGCACTCTGGAGGGCGCCAGAATGAACGCTTTTCATTGAGGCGTGATTGAACCGAATTTGGCTGGAAAAGAAAGCCCCGCAATCGTCAAGGCGAATGCGGGGCTTTTTAATCTCTGAGATCCCGGGAACTTCGGGACTCCCTTAATGGCAGAAGTTAGCTGCGCGCCTGCCAGCCGGGCAAAGCGAGCCTCTTGCGGTAGCTAAACAAAAGCAAACCACACAGGCCAAGGCCAAGCAAGAGAATGCTGGACGGTTCGGGAGTCTTGATCAGGAATTCCTGTCCGTATTGGCCGACGCTTGGCGTAATCACTTCAAATCCCTGCGCGGTCCAGCCACCATTCACGGCGCTTTTGGCTTCAGCCAGCAGGTAGGCCGCATTGTTTGTGGGCCCGGTGAAGGGATCCAGGGAAGCGCCTCCCGAGAGGCTCCAGATCGCCCACTGGTCGGCTGCTTGTGTGGATTGGTTCGAAGTGCCCTGCATCTGCGTAATCAGCCAGGCTAAATCCTCGTAAGTTTGGAATGCCGCATAGTTCGGATTCGTAAGGGCGGAATTGTATAGGTACGTTGAGGAGAAATCCGAGCTGCTGGTGAGGTTGGTGACAACCGTCTTCCAGCTTTCGCCGCCGGTAATGTCATGACTGAAATCGACGCAATAGAACGCCTCAGATTGACCGTCCATTGTTCCACCGTACGGCGGGATGCCGTAGCCATTGTTTGCGAACGCATAGGTGCCGTCAATGGCGACCACGCTATCCGCGAACGCGGCTGGAGCGGTGTACAGCAGCATCGCCGCAGCGACCAGCAGAACTTTTCCGAAGTTCTTCATGACACTTCCTTCAGACTCGAATTTAATGGCCTAGCTCCGACACTATCCCCGCCAGCGAAAAGCGATTTTTCTCTTCACTGCTATTATATCGAGAGGGCCAAAAACAACTTATAGAGCACTGGTAACAAAAGAGATGGAGCTAGAGATATGGGAGTCCTAGTACCTCACCAGACAGCCCTCAAACTCTTCCCGTGACGTGCATCGGCGCCCGGGAAAATGCGGTCTGTCCAAATATTAAACGCTGGCCGTGCTTCCATTTTAGAGCCAAGTTTCGAAAAACTCGGCGGCTTCAATCGTCAGTTCGCTGACCTCGCGCCGTTTTCGAGGTGAACCACTAACAGGATAACAATTCAGGTGTTTATGGGCGCTGCGGCTTGGTCATGAATTTGTGCTATCGCATTCTTTCATTAGGATCAATTTTGGAAAAGTTTCGCTTCAAATCTGCAATAATTTGCGGAATACGCCAGTGAAGAGTCCTTTTTTCAGCAGGTTACGTATGGCAATGATCGTGCCTATCTGTGGATAGGGGTGGTGGGTCTAGTTTAAGTACCCTTCACTGGAGAAAACGAGACAATGCGAAGATCCCTGTGGATTACGGCTGCAATGATGTTTACATTCTTTGCCAGCACTACCGCTCGCGCCGATACCATTGATTTCACGATTACTGGTACGGGCATCAGCAGTTCCGGCGCTATCACCGTGTCCACTACCGGAACGCCTGGAGTTGATCGCATCACCGGCATCAGTGGGAGTTATTCAAATACCAATGCCGGAGGCTTTTCTGGAGCGATATCAGGCCTCGTTGCCGGGTCTTACTCTGCATCTTCGCCCACAACCATTGCTGCCGCGCCCGGATGGATTGATACATTTGACAACCTTTTCTACCCATCCAACAGCGCTCCAGCATGCATGGGATACGGTGGTGGCGGTCTCCTCGATGGATGTGGCCTCACGTTCAAGGTGGGAGCCGACCGTGTCAATCTATTCGGAAATGGGCTGGGCAAATACGCGGTATTTGATTGGACTCCATCTGCCGTAATTGACCCAAATGTCCCGTTGCGTGCCTCTTTTACCGTCGTGACCCCCGAACCCGGAGCCTTTGCTCTTACTCTGATGGGGATAGCTATGGTGGGGTTGATAGCGGTGATTCAAAAGCGCAGGTCGCAGGGGCAAACGCAGCAGGCTTAAACACCGAGCTTATGATCGGATTATCACGCGCTGGGCAGCCACCCCTCCCAACGCCAGCGGCGTTGGGTATCTTTCCGCAAGGTTCTCCCCCCGAAACATTTTCTCCGTGAAGTACAGTTGTGTCTTCTTGACTTCCATCGCGGCAAGGGGTTTACTTACGTCAATTCAATTAGCTAGAGATGTAGGCTGACCGATACTTTTTCGAGGCTCCCCGTGGGCTGAGTCACGATAAGCTGCCCGCATTCCGGGGAAATGGAATGGAGCGAAGCATGCGAAATCGCAGGGATTTCTTGAAGAACGCCGCAGGAGCAACTGCGGGAATGTTCTTGACGGGAAGCGCATTCGCCGGACCCGCTCTTCAGGGCGGCGCGGCTGCGGCCGGCAAGCGGCGGGAAGTATTCATTGGCGGACGCCGCGTGAAAGTCGTCGACGTCCATGCGCACTGCCTTATTCCGGAGGTATTGGATCTCGTCAAAGACACCAAACTTGGTTCCATCGCCGGTAGGGAACCGCGCCGGCTGCTCCTCATGGGGCCGGATCGGGTTCAGTGGCTGGACGATCACGGGATTGACGTTCAGCTCCTGACCGTCAACCCCTTTTGGTATTACGGCGCGGACCGCGACCTCGCCACAAAAATTGTGAGACTCCAAGACGAAAAAGTCGCGGAATGGTGCGCCAGCCACCCGGATCGCTACGTGGCGATGTCCGCAGTGGCGCTGCAATTTCCTGACTTGGCGGCGGAACAGCTCGAGTATGCCGTCAAGAATCTGAAGATGCGAGGGGCTTCCATCGGAGGGCATGTGGAAGGGGAGCCGCTTTCATCCCCCAGGTTCGACCCGTTCTGGGCCAAGGTGCAGGAGCTCGATGTCATGGTCTTCATGCACCCGCAAGGAGCTGAAAATATTGTTAAGACTGGCGGACTCGATGGAAGAGGAGACCTGGGCAATATTATTGGGAACCCTCTCGAAACCACACTCTTCCTCACGCACATGATTTTTGACGGCACGCTGGACCGTTTCCCTCGCATAAAAATTTGTGCGGCGCATGGTGGCGGCTATCTGGCGTCCTATCTGGGAAGGACCGAAGTTGCCTGTGAGGTGCGGCCCAAAGCGGATTGCTTGAACAAGAAACATCCGAGCGAATACATGAAGACCCAGATTCTGGTCGACACGATCGTTCTGACCGAAGAAGGCCTGCGCCATCTGGTGGCGGAAGAAGGCTCCGGCCAGGTGGTCTTCGGGACCGATGAGCCATTCAACTGGCAAGCAAATGTCGACCTTGTTTTGAACTCGCCGTCCCTGAACGACGCTCAGAAGGAAGCCATCCTCGGCGGGACGCTGGTCAAACTGCTCCGCATCTGAGCGATTGGCTTCTTGGATGAAATGCGCTTGATGCTCGGGCCAGAGATTTGAATCCATGGCGAAGATTTGCCATCCGCATCCGTTGGGCAAGATTTCGGAAGACTACATACGTCAGCTTTCTAATCGCCTGACATGCGCGCCCTTTCGATTTCGGCGCCGTGCGGCGGCGTTTGCACTGTTTTTTCTTTCCTGCCTGAGCGCCGGCGCATGCCATGCCCAATCCCGTGATGTGGTCTGCCGTGAAGGCGTGGGCGACTTCGAATCGGAATTCCTTACGGGCGTCAGCGTGCGTATAGGGCCGACACGGATCAGGGATTTGGAGTCGCGGACCTGTTCCGCTGCGCTAAGCTGGGGTGATCAAAAAATGGCAGTCGCGGATGCTGTTTCGCAGGCGGATATCGACGCTTTCGCCGTGGATCTGGGCCTGGGAGCGCCGGTCGCGGCGATTCAGGTGAAGCAATCCAAGGGCGACTGCTGCATGGAATACAGGATTTTTTCCCTGCGATCGCCACCCGTGTTGCTGCGCAAAATTACCGGCGGGGATTTCTTCAGCGCCGCGGACACCGACCTCGATGGCCGTGTCGAAATCTGGACGGATGACGCCGCAGCCGTGGATGGCTTTGAGAGCATTCACTTGCGCGACCTGGATTTTGCTCCTCCGATGGTCCTGCGCTTCGAGCGCGGCCGGTTGCTCGATGTAAGTTCCGAATTCCAACCCTCCTTCGATCAGAAAATCGCGGACGTGCGGGCCAAGCTCGCCGCTCAGGATCTGGGCGATTTCAAGACCAGCGACGGGAAACTCTCGTCGCCGGCCGCTTTGCCCCCTGAATGGTTATTCCGCCTGCGAAACGTGAAAGTGAAAGTGTTGGAAATTGTTTGGGCCTACCTATACAGCGGCCGCGAACAGGAGGCATGGCGCGCCCTCGCCGAGATGTGGCCGGCAGCGGATCTCGATCGAATCCGAGCCACGCTCTCGAACGCACGCGCCCGCGGGATGCTCTCTCAGATGGACGGCGTTTCACACGCCTTTTCCCTGGGTCACGGCGCACACGCGAAAATCTTCGACGGGACGCTGGTCGTGACGGCAACGCCGGGATTGACGCCCAAGGACGTGAAGCCCAAACAGGAAATAGTTCCGCCCAAAGCCATCCTGATGGAACGGCCACCTCCGGTGACGCCGTTGGAAAATGAGCTGGCGCAATCGGAGTCGTCGCTGAAGCTGGTGATCGATTCCGCGGGTAAGGTCCGGTCCGTGGAAGTGATAGGAAATGTTCAGCAGGTTGACGAGGGGCTCCTGAAGTCAACTTCGAATTGGAAGTTCATTCCCGCTTTCAGCGAAGGCCAGCCCGTGGCCAGCCGGATTTTCCTGGGTGTTTCCCTGAAGCGGTGAGTTCCCGGATGGCGGAGACGATCGAGTAGCACAGCCACTCTTGGCTGTGCGGGTTTTGCAATCGAAGTTGTGTCAGGCGGGCCGTACTTACGGCTCACAAAACCGCACAGCCAAGAGTGGCTGTGCTACTACATATTTGCCCGAGACGCGAGTTTCTGAGGGTTGAGGCTTCTGTTGTAGCAACATAAATCTGTCACCCTAACGGCAACATAGAAATGTCACCCCTCCTGGGCGTTGGTGTGTTCCAGCCGGGTATCGCCGTAGTAGAGCGAGACGCGGCCATCGAGCGTCTGATAGAGCTGGATTTTTGCTCCCGCAAAACTGAAGCGGCGGTTCTGGGGCGGGATCTGGAAGCGGCGCCCGTCCCACTGCACGACGTTGTCGTTGCTAACGATGCGTTCGTGCCGGAAGGCACAGATGCGCTGGAGATCATCGGGAGCGGGCCGCCAAGCTTTGGCGGCGTCGCGCGGAGTGCGCGCGAAACGGCGGTTGTAATCAGCGATGAACTTGCCCAGGAGGCGGTTGGCCGAGTCGATATCGCAGGCGTTGGCCAAACGCAATTCACTGCGCAAGCGATCTTGCAGCACGCCCCAGAGGCGTTCGACACGGCCTTTGGCTTGGGGAGATTGCGCGGCAATGAAGGTGATGCCGAGTTGAGCCAGGGCGCGGCCGAATTGGGTGGGTTGGCGCTGGCCGGCGAGTTCTTCCTCGACGGTCCAGTAATCGTCATTGCGGACGAAGACGCCGCTGCGATCTCCGTAGAAGGCCGTGGGCACGCCGAAGCGTCGGAGCAGGCTTTGGAGCAGGCGAAAGTAGCCTTCGGCGGTTTCCGAAGGAAAGAACTGAGCGACGAGGATTTTGCCGGAAGCGTCGTCCTGCATGCCCAGAGCGGTGAGACGCGGGCCGCGGCCTTCGAGCCAGTCGTGAGGCGAGCCGTCGAGTTGCACCAATTCGCCTTCGCGAGCGACGCGCAAACGGCGCTGGCGATGAGCGGGAGGGCGACGTTTGCGGGGAGAGCCGAGACCTTGGCTGCGCAGCAAGCGGCGGAGGGTTTCACGGCTGAGCGAGAAGCCTTCTTGCTCGACCAGTTTTTCGCAAAGGTGATGGTCATTGAAGCCGGCATAACGGGTGCGGGCCAGTTGCAAGATGTGATCCCGCACGCGCTGGGGCAGGCGACGATGACTGGGCCGACCGCGGCCGGCGTGTGCCAGAGCCGCCTCGCCGCTTTGCCGTAACCGGGCTTTGAGTCGTTTGACATGTCGAGGAGTAAGGTCGAGCAGCGCGGCGGCTCTGGCACACGCCAATTCCCCCTTCACGCACGAAGAAATCACTGCCACTCGTTGCAATTCTTTCTGGCTCAACGTGAATGTCTCCATAGGGGTGACATTTTCACGTAGCCATTAGGGGGTGACAGAATTATGGAGCTAAGACATGAGGGTTGAGGCTTCTTGCGGCTGCGGCGGAGAAACGGTAGACTTTCGCGTTTGAAGGAAAGAAGCCGGTGTACGCGCAGGACGATAGGCCGCGCGGCGCTTCACGCAATCAATTTTAGATGCACTGAACTTTTCTATCGAGGAGAGCCCCATGGCAAAAGGTTATTGGATTTGTTTTTACCGATCGATCTCGAACCCGGATAAGGTTGCCGAATACGCGAAGTTGGCTGGGCCCGCCATTCAAGGCGGAGGCGGCCGCTTCCTTGGCAGAGGCATGCCGACCAAGACGTACGAGGCAGGAAAAAGCATGCGGACCGTGGTCATCGAGTTCGACAGCGTGCAGCAAGCAACTAAAACGTTTGAGAGCCCTGCGTACCAAGCCGCGTGCCGCGTGATTGAAGGGGCTGCCGAGCGCGACATCCGAATCATAGAGGGGCTCGCCTGACCCTGATTACTCCGCGATATCTGTAGAACCGCTCCGCCAAGACAAGGCTTCCGGGAATTGCTTGAAATGGCGGAAGCATCTCGCCCGTGTTACTTCAGCGAGTTAATGCGCGAGTGGGTCAGGCCGAAGCTGGAATTGCAGCAGGATCGAAACTGCCGACTTACCTCCCTCGATGTGCCAGACTGGGATCTCGGAATAGTTCGACCAAAGACCACGGCCTTTCCACCCGGCGTTTGGATCGTCGATGCGCCCGTCGAGGCCGCGTGAATAAAAACCGAGCGGGTAGGGTACGCGCAGCACGACCCACTTCCCGGTGTCCGGCTGCAAGACAAGAAGCGAATCCGAATTCGTGCCGGTCGCCATCGGAATGTTCTTGCCGAGTCCAAGCGTGTCGAAGCGGTCGACCCAGTTGTAATAGGGATAGTCGGCGCTGCCCACATCCGTTCCTTTCAATAGCGGGCCCGGCAAACGATACAGAGTCCATCCTTCGGGGCACTGCTGACCGGCGGCGGTGGGCCCGCTGCGGACGGCGCACTTGCGGCGGTCAAAGCTGGCCAAGTGCCCGCTGCCCGCGAGCGAAGTCCACACGATGCCGTTGCTGTCGATGTCTACTCCGTGCGGAAAAAATCCCTGACTGGCGGCGGCACCGGTACGATCGTAGGGCGCTTCATACACTTCCGTCCGGCAAGTCGCCGGTGGATTCGAGCCGCGATCGACGCGGACCAGCTTCCCGGGTACGCCCACAACCGCGGACCAGGCGCTGCCGTCGACAGGATTCACGGCGAGCCCGTAGGGAAAGCCCGCGACGGCCTGGTCCGTCTTCCAATCGAATTTTCCATCCCCGCGCGTATCGATGTAGGCGGGGCACCATCCCTGCGCCGCCTGTTCGTCGTGCGTCTCCTCGTAGAGGCGCGTGTTAACCCAACCCACGGCGCCCTCTTCCCCGCTGAAATACAGCGTGTCGTCTTTATCCTGCGCGAACTGAAGGTGATGGGTCCCGAAACAGGTGTCGATCATGGTCCATTTCTTGGTTTCCGGATCGTACATGGATAGTTGCCGAATGCTCACGTCCAGCGGATCGTTCTTCGCAAAAATATTGTTCGAGCCTTCCTTGCAGTAGGCCGGATCATTCTTGCTGCGGATCGCCGACGTCACCCACACACGCCCTTTTTCGTCCATCATCGGATTGTGCGGGCTGTTGGTGGCGGTCCAGAGCTGTTGGTCGTCAAAATAGGGAGATGGAAAACCCACTTCGAGCGACATCAAGTAAGGCGCGATTTCCTTTTGGTCCACGCGAGTCGGTATGTCGATATGGCTCGATTCGTTCGTCAGTGGATTTTCAACCTCGAGCGTTCCAGCGCCTTCCGAAGTGGCATAGATCAGTCCGTGCGAATTCACTGTGGGGTTGCGTTTGTCGGTGGTCATCTCATCGTGCACCCAATCGGATGGCCCGCGTCCCCATTCCCATTCCGTGACGACCACGTTCCGCTCAATGCCCTGTGGCCGCGGCGGCACGGGAGGTAGGGCGCCGGAGGCGATGCGGTCGCTCCAATCGGCGAGCATGGCCAGCGCGCGGTCGTGCGGAAGCTGGTTGAGCGCCGTGGCCATCAGCGGCCCCCTCTGGCCGGACTTCAACCGGCGGTCCCACGCCGCTGCTGTAGAGTCAAACGTACCCAGGTTCGATTCAATCTCGCGTGTGAACTTGTCCCCGAGCTGATGGCACTGCGTGCAAGTCCTCATGGCGAAGAGCCACTCGGATTGGTTGTGAATTCCGCCGGACAACACGCTGGCCTGCCCATTTTCGCGGCGACTGCGCTGCGGAGCGGAATTTCGTTCCGGCTTCAGGAAGGGGAATTCGCTCGCGGCGGGAACCTGCAGGAGCGAATACCAATAATTCGCGGGATAGATTTGCGCCGCTGCGCGCGCATCGGGAGAGGGCACCGCCTTCAGCGCGAGGGTTTTGCCCGGTGCAGATGTGATGGGCGCCGAATCGACTAAGCCGTATCCCCGCACCCAAATTTTGTAATTCGCGTTGGGAAGGTCGGGGACAAGAAATCTTCCGCGATCGTCAGTGACCACGATTTTGCGGAATTTTGTCGGCAGATCGCTCGTTTCCGCAATCACCCAGACTCCCGCTTCGGGTCCACTCGATCCGCTCACCACTCCGCCGATATCCTTTTGCGACACGGCTATCTTGTCCGCGCTGCTGGGATGGGCGGGCGCGCTGGTCTGGCCTACCGCCGACTCGACGGTCCAGAACATCAGGGCGAGACTCACAACAATCAGAAATACCATCGGCACAGGCTTGCGATTATTCATCATTCCCCTCTCCTCGGCGTGCCACATCCTTACCAAAATCCACGAGGGGTGGCAAGGTGGGTCAACGGCTAGGCTAAAAGAGATTATCTTGACATGATTAGTGACAACATAGTAGCGTCCCCGTCGACGTGGAACTGGATGCTTCCCTCGATTGGCTGTCACTGTCAATGACGCCGGGCCTCGGCTCGCGCCTCACCGGAAAATTGCTGCGCCAATTCGGGTCTCCGCACGATGTGTTCCGCGCGTCTCTCACGGAACTCGAGGCCTGTCACTTGCCCGCGGCGCCCGCGCGGGCGATCCAATCCAAGCAAGCACACGGGGACGCCGAAAAGGAACTCGCTCAGGTTCGCAGCCTTGGCTGCCGGTTGCTGAACTGGGACGAACCGGAATATCCGCAACGGCTTCTGGAAATTTACGATCCTCCGCCGCTTCTTTACGTGCGCGGAGACGCGAGTGTGCTTAACCGCCATTCGATCTCGATGGTGGGCACGCGCCGCCCGACGCCCTATGGCATCCAAGTGGCGGAGCGTCTGGGGCACGACCTGGCTGAGCGCGGCCTGGCCATCGTCAGCGGCATGGCGCGCGGCATAGACAGCTCTGGCGCATCAGGGCGCCTGCCGGGCTTCTCATGGGGCGGCGATCGGCGTGCTCGGCACCGGAGTGGACGTCATCTATCCGAAAGAAAACAAGAAATTATTCGCGGAAGTCGAAAAGCGCGGCGCGCTGATCAGCGAATTCCCTCTGGGCACTCACCCTGCGCCCGAGAATTTCCCGGTGCGGAATCGCGTCGTCGCGGGCATCGCGCTGGGCGTGGTGGTACAGGGCGCGCAGTATTCCGGCTCGCTGATCACCGCGCGCCTGGGGATGGAGTTTGGCCGCGAAGTGTACGGCGTACCCGGAAACGTCACCGTGGACGTCAGCTTTGCCCCGAACCAGATGATCAAGCAGGGCGCCAAGCTGGTGACGTCCTGGGAAGACGTCATAGAGGAATTGCCCACGGAGATCCGCGCCGAGCTGTTCCCAGTCGAGGCCACCACCAGCGCCGAGCGCGCATCCCTGTTCGAGAGCGCCCTTACGCCGGTGGAAAAGAAGATCTTCGCGCTGCTGGGAACGGACGAGGCGATGCACGTGGATGAACTGGTGGAAAGGGCGGAGTTGAACTCCTCGGAAGTCCTGGCGGCGCTTTGCGAAATGGAGATGAAAGGGATCGTCCGGCAGATGCCGGGGAAGCAATTCATCAAGATTCTGTTGTAGCGGCTTCTTCACTCGGGAGCGGACGCCAATCACGAAATGCGGGCATTTCCATCTAACCTGTTGAAATTTCAGCCCACTACACCAATGTGACGCAGCCAATAGAATCGATAAGGACACAAGGCGCATCTATCAAGCGTTGACAAACGATGGGAACGAGGGCCACGCTAGAGGAACGGAAAGGAAAGAGCGCTTCGCTGTGGCGAGCGTTCAGGTCGAGAAATTAGATATGGGAAAATCGCTGGTCATCGTCGAATCGCCCGCAAAAGCGAAGACGATCAACAAATATCTGGGACGCAATTACTCGGTCAAGGCCTCTTACGGGCACATCATGGACCTGCCCAAGAAGGTGCTGGGCATCGATATCGCCCACGGATTTGCGCCGACGTATGAAGTGAACCCGGACAAAACGAGCGTTGTGACGCAGCTTCAGAAAGCCGCTTCCACGGCCGATGCCGTCTATCTGGCTGGCGATCCGGACCGCGAGGGCGAAGCCATTTGCGCGCACCTGGCAGATGTATTGAGCGGGCCAAAGCTCGAATTCCCTACCGAAGAAGAGAAGGCGGCCGAAGAGGCCAGCGAGAACGGCAAAAAAGGCAAAAAGAAAGCTAAGAAGCCCGCAAAGAAATTGGTCGCCAAGGGCAAACCGGTCATCGCTCGAAAGAATATCTTCCGCGTGATGTTCAACGAAATCACGTCCAAGGCCATCAAGGCGGCGTTTGAGCACCCAGGCGAAATCAATGAAAACCTGGTGGACGCGCAGCAGGCGCGCCGCGTCCTGGACCGCCTGGTGGGTTACAAAATTTCCCCTCTGCTGTGGGACAAAGTGCGCCGGGGCCTTTCCGCCGGCCGCGTGCAGACAGTCGCGCTGCGCTTGATTGTCGATCGGGAGACGGAGATTCGCGCGTTCGTCCCTGTTGAGTATTGGACAATCCATGCCATTCTGGCCGCCGGCGAGCCGCCTGCCTTTGAAGCGAAGCTCACCAAATTTAAAGGCGAAGACATTGAAGTCCACACGCAGGCCGAAGCGGATGCCATCGTGGCCGCGGCAGGAAAGGCGCAATGGAAAGTGGCGGGCGTCACGCAAAAGGAAAAGCGCCGCTTCGCGCCGCCCCCGTTCACGACGTCAAAACTCCAGCAAGCGGCCTACAATCGTCTGCGGTACACAGCCAAGCGCACCATGGGTCTTGCGCAGAGGCTTTATGAAGGCGTGGAACTGGGGCAAGAAGGCTCGGTCGCGCTGATCACTTATATGCGCACAGACTCCGTGCGCGTTTCCAATGACGCGCTGGACCAGGTGCGCGGCCTGATCGGCTCCAGATATGGCCAGCCGTATTTGCCTGAGAAGCCGAATTTCTTCAAGTCCAAGAAAGATGCGCAGGACGCACACGAAGCAATTCGCCCGACCGATGCCGCCCGGACGCCCGAGGAGGTAAGGCCCTTCCTGAGCGACGATATGTTCCGGCTGTACCAGCTGATCTGGCAGCGCTTTGTGGCTTCGCAGATGGTGCCCGCGGTATTCGATCAGACCACGGTCGATGTATCGGCAGGCGATTACACCTTTCGCGCGTCGCGGATCGGTGCAGAAATTCGACGGCTACCTGGCCGTGTACCAGGTGTCCGCCGATGATGACGAAGACGCCGACCCGGAAGCGACCAAGGCAATGTTACCGCCCGTGACGGAAGGCGAAACGCTGCGCCTCGAAACTTTGCGCCCCGACCAGCACTTTACCGAGCCGCCGCCGCGCTACACCGAAGCGACCCTGGTGAAAGAGCTGGAAGAAAAAGGCATTGGCCGGCCTTCGACATACGCTTCCATTATTTCGACTATCGTCGAGCGGGAATACGTCACCAAGGATCAGGGCCGGTTTGCTCCCACCATGCTCGGCGAAAAAGTGAGCGTGCTCCTGGTCAAGAGCTTCGAGGATATTTTCGATGTGGGCTTCACCGCGCTCATGGAAGAGGAGCTCGACGAAATCGAAGAGGGGAAGCTTCCCTGGAAAAAGGCTGTCAAGGAATTCTACGGCCGCTTCGCCGTGGATCTGGAGAAAGCCAAGGACGAAATGGAGTCCTACAAAGCGGGGATTCCCACGGGACAAAAGTGCGAGAAGTGCGGGCAAGGCGAACTCCTCGAGCGCATCAGCCGGCACGGGTTTTTCCTGGGCTGCTCGCGCTATCCTGATTGCGATTTCATCCGCGACCTCTCGCCGGAATTGCCTCCCGAGGGTGAGGACGGCGCGGCGAAAATCGAAGCTTGCGATAATTGTGGGCGCGAAATGATCATCAAGCGCGGCCGCTGGGGAATGTTCCTGGCCTGCACCGGCTATCCCGATTGCAAGACCACGCGCCGCTTGAAGGCCGGCACGCGCCGCGCCCTCCAGCCGGACGAATTGCTCGATGAAAAATGCCCCGAGTGCGGTTCGCAACTGGTCAAGAAGCACGGCCAGTACGGCGAATTCACCGGCTGCACCGCCTATCCGAAGTGCAAATTCATCCGCGCGAAGACGCTGGGTATCAAATGCCCGAAGTGCGAGACCGGTGAACTGACTGAGAGGGTCGCCAGGAAGGGACGCAGGCGGGTCTTCTACGGGTGCAACAAATATCCCGATTGCGATTTCACGACGCCGCACCTGCCCATTCCCGAAGCCTGCCCGAAATGCGGCGCGTCGTTCATCGTGGAAAAGCGCGGCAAGCTGGGCGCGGTGAGAACCTGCATTAAGGAAGGCTGCGATTGGGAAGCGGCGCTTCCGGAAGTTCCCGCGGCTGCCGTTCCTGAACCGGTGGGCACGGCCCACTCCTGAGCAGCCCCACGTCCTCGGCGCGTTTTCGCTTTTAGGCGGGATGAACTCCGGCATTTCAGGGTGCACACCCGAAGTATCCAAGACTTGTGGTCCGGCGGGGGCAATGGATTCCGCGGTAAAACAATTTCTGATTTATTTGCGTTCGGTGCGCAATTCTTCCCCGCACACCATCCGCAGCTACGATAACGACCTTACGCAGTTCCTCAAGTTCTTGACGCCTCCCGGCACGCCAATGCCGTCTCCCCAGGACGTTACGCACCTCATGATCCGCGAATTCGTGGCCCACCTGCATGATCTGCGTTTGGAAAAATCGTCGATTGCGCGGAAACTTGCGGCCATCCGTTCGTTTTTCAAATTCGCCGTGCGGGAAGGCCTGGTCGTGCGCAACCCGGCGCGCATGGTGGCGACTCCTAAGCTGCCAAAGCGCATCCCCGCTGTCCTGAGCGCTGAAGATCTGAATGTGTTCCTCGATAGCGTGACGGGAGAACCGGCAGGCGGTTCCCGGTGGAGGAAAGAGTCGCCGGCGAATGTCCAAAGCCACTTGATGGTCAAACGCGATCGCGCGGTGCTGGAGCTGCTGTACGCGTCCGGCCTGCGCGTCAGCGAACTGACCGGATTGAACCTCGGCGACGTGGATCGCAAAGAACTCATGCTGCGAGTGCGCGGCAAAGGCAACAAGGAGCGCATCGTGCCGTACGGCGGCAAAGCCGAACAGGCGCTGGAAGCCTATGAGCCGGTACGCCAGGAAGTGCTGCGCAAGGCCGGGGGACGCGGCGAACGGCAGGCCGTGTTTCTCAACCATCTGGGGACGAGGCTGACGCAGCGGTCGGTCGCGCGCATCGTCAAGAAATACGCGCGCCTGGCCAACGTCAATTGGGACTTGCACCCGCATTCCTTGCGGCACGCCTTCGCCACGCACTTGCTGGCCGATGGCGCGGACCTTCGCGCCATACAGGAATTGCTTGGGCACTCCTCGCTGTCCACCACGCAGCGGTACACGCACGCCACCATTCGCCAATTAATGGAAGTCTTTGACAAGGCGCACCCGCGGGCTTGAATTTTCAACGGGAAAGAGCTTAGTCGTGGGCGCGGTCGGCGGCGGGGCGCATCTGGTTCCATCTCCGCCGGCGAAAGAAGAAACTTACATGCCTGGCGCTGCATTCACGGCAGCGAAAGGGCCTCAAGAGCAGGAGAAGCAGGACTGTCCACTCCAGCACGCCATGGCGGCGAGAACGCGCGACATTCTCGCTCCCGCATAGGGGGCACTTCCGCGAACCTACCCAAAGCGAAACTGCGTGCGTTCTGGCCATAAATTTATATGTATCGGAATCCGATAATACTCCTCCACCCCGCGATCTGAAAAGGGCAATTGCCGCAAAGGCGCGGGCTGGGTTATTCTCGGCGGACTTCGCCGAAAGTGAGCGCCGGGGTCATAAGCGCGGGGAGGGGACGCAGACCCGAGCTTTGGGCCGCGCTTATCGCGGCGTCAATAACCAAAATGCGAAAAGATTTGGAACTTTGCGCAAGTGGGGCGCGTCGATTAGACAGTGTCGGGTTTAACGCGATCCAAACAGCAGGCTGGTGGAGCGCAATCCTACAGGGGATCACACCCCGATTGCCGGCCGATCCGAACTGAATTAGAACGAAGGAAATTGAATCTACCAGGAGAACGTCCGGGAAAATGAGAATCTTTCAAAAAATGCTTGTGTTTGGATCACTCACCTTCGCTTTGTTTGCGATCCCGCGGGTGACTTTCGCGCAGACCGACGAGATCCAGGTGTACGACGCCGCGATTGCCGAAAAAGGGAAGTTCAACCTGATGATCCACAGCAACTTTATCGCCTCCGGGCAGAAAACTCCCGCTTTCCCCGGCGGGCTCATTCCCGATCATTCGTTCAACGGCACCGCCGAGTGGGCCTGGGGCGTGACCGACTGGTTTGAACAGGGCCTTTACCTGCCGGTGTACAGCATTTATTCCAAGGGGCGCGGTGGGTCAATCAACGGCTTCAAGCTTCGCGAACTGTTTGTGCTGCCGCATGCAGAGGATCATACGTTCTTCTATGGCGTCAATTTCGAGTTCAGCGTCAATTACACCTATTGGGAGTCGAGGCACATTACTTCCGAGGTCCGGCCCATCGTCGGGGTCCACCTGCACCCCGTGGACTTGATCTTCAATCCGATCGTGGATACCGACTATACCGGGGGTTTCAAAAACCTCGAATTCGTTCCGGCGACGCGGATCGCCTATAACTTGAATGATAAATGGGCCGTCGCCCTCGAAGAATATGCCGATTTCGGACCCCTGCACAGTTTCTTACCGCAACGGGACCAGTTCCACGAAGTCTGGGCCGTCATGGATCACAGCAGCAAGTTCGTCAATATCGAAACCGGCGTGGGATTTGGCGTGACGCACGGGGCCGACAAATTGACGTTCAAGCTGATGGTGTCGCGCGACCTGAACTGAAGCCCTAGCCGCGCGCAGCCAGCCTTCGACGCGAGACTCCGCCAAGATTTTCCGGTTTGGGAGAAGGAGGCGCTTTGGCCACAGAACCACTCATCGAATATCACGCCGCCAGTGCGGAAGTCCGAGCTGTCTATGACGATATCCTCACCACCCGTAAGACCGATTACATCAATAACTTTTGGAAGGTGCTGGCCAACGATCCCCCTACACTGAAGCGCACCTGGGAGTCCGTCAAGCAGATCATGGCGCCCGGCGCCCTTGACCCGCTAACCAAGGAGATGCTTTACGTGGCGGTCAGCGTCAGCAACCAGTGCCCCTATTGCATCGCATCGCATATTGCCGCCGCCCGCGGCAGAGGCATGACCGACGCCATGTTCCACGAACTCATGGCCGTCGTGGGCATGGCGAATGAAACGAACCGCCTTGTTGCCGGCTATCAAGTTGAAATCGACGAGAGATTCAAATCGACCTAATGTTGGCCATTCCGATATAGGACACGTCTTTCAGCCTGCTCCCCATGAAGGGCAACCCATGCAGTCGCTTCTGATATAATTCTGCTTTATAGAACTCACAATTATTATAAATTTGATCTGCTTGCCGGTCCCATGTGAAATGGATGGAGTGGGAGAGTGCCATGGACATCGTACGCATTTTTGACACGACGCTGAGGGACGGGGAGCAGTCCCCGGGATTTTCCATGTCCGTGCCGGAGAAGGTCCGCATGGCTCACCAGCTGGAATCGCTCGGCGTGGACGTCATCGAGAGCGGCTTCCCCATCGCCTCCAAGGGAGACCTCGAAGGTGTGAAGGCAGTTTGCCGCGAAATTCGCGGATGCACCGTGGCAGCCCTGGCGCGCGCGCGGCGCGACGACATTGACGCAGCTCTCGAGGGACTCGCCGGTGCGGCGCATCCCCGGCTGCATACGTTTCTGGCGACGTCCGATCTGCACTTGCAACACAAACTTCGCCTGACGCGCGAAGAAGCCCTCGAAGCCATTTCCAGCAACGTGCGCTATGCGCGCGAGCGTTGCGCGGAAGTCGAATTTTCCGCCGAAGACGCCAGCCGCACCGATATTGATTTTCTATGCAAAGCGGTCGGAGAGGCTGTCCGCGCCGGCGCCACGACCATCAATCTGCCGGACACCGTCGGCTACGCGGTGCCCGAGGAATACGCCGCCATGTTTCGGCAGGTGATCGAGTATCTGGATGGCGCGAACGGCGTCGCACTCAGCGCGCACTGCCACGATGACCTTGGACTGGGCGTTGCCAATTCGCTGGCAGCGGTGCAGGCGGGCGCTCGCCAGCTGGAGCTGACCATCAACGGCATCGGCGAGCGCGCCGGAAATGCCGCTCTCGAAGAAGTCGTAGTATTACTGAATGTACGACAATCGACGCTGGGTGTAACTACGAATGTCCATCTCGACCAGCTCTATGCCGCCAGCCGCATGTTGGTAGAAATCACGGGTGCGCCGCTGGCGCCGAACAAGGCCATAGTAGGAGCGAATGCCTTCGCCCACGAAGCCGGCATTCACCAGGATGGTATTCTCAAGAATCCCCTCACCTACGAAATCATCTCTCCCGAAGCGGTCGGCGTCCCCAAGCGGCAACTGGTCCTCGGAAAGCATTCCGGGCGCAATGCACTGCGCGCGACGCTCGTCGACCTGGGCTTCCAGCCGACGCGTGAAGAGCTCGACGAATGTTACAAGCGCGTGGTGACGCTGGCGGACGCGTCGAAAAACGTGACCAATCGCGATCTGCTGGCCATCGCGCATCAGGTGATGCGCAAGCGTGGAAGCGAAACCGCCGTCGCCGCTGAGTAGATTGTTTGCCGCGTTTGAGTAACGCAGGCAAGAATGCCTGTGCTACTTCCGACAAATCCGCTGGACATTTGGCCGCGAATCGTTTTCCATAGCCACATCCCAAAGCTCCACTGGAGAGTCCCATGCGCATGAGGATGCCCCTTTTCGCGGCGACTGCCCTGCTAGTTCCCTTTTCTCTTGTTCACGCGCAGCAGCAAGCCCCGAAAAAGCCGCTGGATATTTATTTCCTGGACACCGAAGGCGGGCAGGCCACGCTGTTCGTTTCTCCTTCCGGGCAATCCATGCTGGTGGATACCGGATTCCCGGGCAATCAAGGCGCACCACCCGCAGAAGCTAACGCGCCGGGAATTACACGTGACGCGGACCGCATTATGGCGGTGCTGAAGCTGGCGAACGTGAACGTCCTCGACTACGTAGTGATCACTCACTTTCACGGGGACCATGCAGGCAACGCGGCGGAACTCGCGCATCGCATTCCCATCCGTCATTTTGTGGACCACGGCCCCTATACGGTCGAGATGCAAGCGGGCCGGGACGCTCCCATCCTGTCCTATTTGCCGATTCGCGAACACGCGCACGCGATTACGACGAAGCCCGGCGACCGGATTCCCGTCGAGGGCCTCGATGTGCAGGTGGTTTCCTCGGCAGGCGACGTGATTAAGGAGCCTATGGCGGGAGTACCCGGAGCAGGAGCGCCCAATCCGCTGTGCCGCGATGCAAAATTGAAGGAACAGGACGCCACGCCGGAAAATTTTGAGTCGGTGGGAATCGTGGTGAGGTACGGCAGCTTTCGCCTTGTCGATCTGGGCGACTTGACCTGGAACCAGGAGCACGCGCTGGCTTGCCCCAATAATCTGGTCGGCACGATGACCGTGTTCCACACCACGCGGCATGGGGATCCCCATTCCGGCGCGCCGCAATTCGTGGACGCCATTCGGGCGCGCGTCGCGGTGATGAACAACGGGGAGAGAAAAGGCGGCTCGCCCGAATACTGGCAAACCGTTCATGACGCTCCGGGGCTAGAGGATTTCTGGCAAATACACCGTTCGGCGGCGGGCGGCACGGACCACAATTCGGCGGAACAGTTTCTCGCCAACATCAACGAAACCGATCACGGGCACTACATCAAGATGTCGGTGAAAGCCGACGGCAGCTTTACGATGACCAACGAGCGCACCGGGTTTACCAAGGAATATCCGGCGCGCGGAGCCGCCCCACGTTAGATCCAAAAGCGATTTATACCGCGGTTTAAATGCCCTTGTGGAATCCTCCAATCGGGAGAGGCATGGTTGGCAGAGGTCTGGCTCAAGGCCGCTGCGCGAAAAGGCTTAATGTTTCCTTGTTAGTAATTATTCAACGGCATTGTAAAATTTGAAACCTGTCCTTATTCCGAGGGTTTATTTGATACTTTTCGATCCCTGACCCGCCCGAAACAGAACGCCCTGCCCCCTGCCCTTTTTGGCGTTTCTCCAGCGTAACAAACTGAAAATATTAGATTTACTCGATAATGGCCGAATTTGGAGGGCAGCGTGCGCGTATTTCCGCTGGGGTAGCACCGAATTTCGGGCAAAGTTTCCGCAGGAAAGGGAGCCATTAGAATATGCGTGACAGAAAGCTGCTTCCCAGGGTGGTGGCTGTCGCATGTTTCACGGTATTGGCGGGAGGGTGGGGTAACCTACGCGCGCAGGAGGGTCGCCAAGAGGGCCATTTAGACGTGACATCTATTCCTTCCGGTGCGCACGTATCCGTGGATGGCATGGAAATAAGAAGGCTCACGCCCGTGCGCATAGACGACGTGCGCCTGGGAATGCATACGGTGAAGGTCTATATCCCGAACTCCAATTGGATCCCGGACACGAGGGTCGTGAATGTTGTGAGGGGCGATAACGATCTTCGTGTGACGCTTGTTGACCCTCCTAGCGGAAGCGGAACCGGAACGCAAGGGCCTGCAGGACCTATGGGCCCACAAGGGCCGATTGGACCTCAAGGACCAGCTGGGCCTCAAGGACCAGCTGGAGTTGCTGGGCCAGCAGGACCGCAAGGACCTAAGGGAGATGCGGGGGCGGCAGGAGCTGCAGGTGCGGCAGGAGTTGCGGGACCGGCTGGAGCGATCGGACCCATGGGACCGGCTGGACCCACGGGAGCCTCGGGCCCACAAGGACCTGCAGGACCCGCTGGAGCAACAGGGCCAGCAGGTTCTACAGGACCGGCCGGCCCAGTAGGTGCTATTGGTCCGATGGGACCAGTAGGTGCTACTGGCCCAGCTGGACTTCCGGGCCCCGCGGGTTCGACCGGTGTTCAAGGACCATCTGGGCCGACAGGTCCGCAGGGCGCCCAAGGACCTCAAGGGCTTCCAGGACCTAATCGGTTAGCGATCGCGACTCTGCATTGGTATCGGGCTAGCCAAGCTGGAGGCACGGTTCGTGCGGGCACAAGCTCAGCAAATCCTAATGGTGTAGCCTTCGACGGCTCCAACATCTGGATTGCGAACAATGGCAGCAATAATGTCGTGAAAATACGACCCGGCGACGGCGTGAACCTGGGCACGTTCTTGGTTGGATCCGGGGCTTTTGGCGTCGTCTGTGATGGAGTCAACGTTTGGGTGACCAACCCAACCGGCAACTCAGTCAGAGAATTGCTAGCAACTACCGGCGGCATGATTAACTCCATTACGACTGGGAATAATCCCGAAGGGATTGCCTTCGACGGCTCTAACATCTGGGTGGCAAACAATGGCAGCAACAGCCTTACCCGGATCCAAGCCTCCTCCGGAACCGTTCTTGGCACAGTTACTGTCGGAACCAGTCCCGTTGGCGTGGCCTTCGACGGCGCCAACATCTGGGTGGCCAACTCCGGCAGCAACAATGTCACCGAGGTTCGGGCAAGCGATGGCACAGTGCTCGGGACTTTCAATGTCGGCGCAGGCCCTTCAGGCGTGGCCTTTGACGGCACCAACATTTGGGTCACGAACTCTCTCGGCGGTAGCGTAACAGAGCTTCAGGCAAGCGATGGCAGCGCCGTAAGTAGTTTCTCCGCCGGTCCCGGCCCCACGGGTATCGCTTTTGACGGGGCCAATATTTGGGTCGCCAACTCGTCCGGCAGCACCGTCACGGAACTTCGAGCCAGCGACGGTTCTATGGTGGGCACCTTCAACGTAGGCAACAACCCGCAAGGCGTGGCCTTTGACGGCACGTTCATTTGGGTAACGAATCAAGGCGACGGCACCGCCTCAAAGCTATAGCTTTCAAGGTGGTCTTGCTTTCGGGAGCATGCCCTGGCACCTGCGCCAGGGCATGCTCTTTTTTTGTTGCGCCCATTTCTTGTACGCGGGGATGAACCGAGCTTTTTGAATCTAGCGTCAACTAGGCCATGCCTTCCGTGGTAAATAGCGGCCCGGGCTTTTTTCCTTCGGCCTCTGCCTTGAGGCGGAACATCAGCTCGCCCCAGGTGGTGTTGCAGGAAACGAATTAGTCCGTCTCCGCCTGCCAGCCGGCGTGCGTGAATCGCAAGACGGTCTGGCCTTTTTGTTCCGTCAAATCGAAGAGCAGTTGGGTGCCACTCCATTCTTTTCCGCTTTGGCAGAGCCAACGCGCCTGCTGCGGCGCTGTGATTTGGACGGGATGCAGGCCGTACACCGTCGAGCGTTTGAAAAACCCAAGCTCCACATTGCCAGTAATCTTGTCTTGTGCCACATCATTAGCCCACCATTGCGAAAAACCGTCCCCCGAAGCGACCAGCGGATGCACGAGTCGTGGGGGCGCGTCGATCTGGATCATGTGCTTGATGTCGGGCATCTTTTGGCTTCTCCTTCACTCTGAGCGGGCTAGTGGAGACGGGCGCTTTCGCCGACTAGGGCGCCATCGCACTCCGGCAAACGGATCAATAGAAATGCTTGGGCATCCAGTTTCCGCGCCCTTCCGGGAGGAGATCGTAGAAATGCCAGACCGGCGAGAACGGATCGATGCCGCGATGGTGCCCGGGAGCGCGCGACATTTCGGTGGTGTAGGTGAAATAAATCTTGCCATCAGGCGCGCGCCGGAACACGCTGACGGCGGGCCTTTGTCCCTTTTCGTCTTCCACAAGAAAATCGTGGTTGAACGTGTTGTCGTGGCTGGACAGAAGACGCATCTTGTCCCAGCCCCGCCGGCGGCCCCACTCCCGGAGGCGGCCGATCTCCACTTTGGCAACCAGCACGAAATTAACTTTGTCGCTCACGTGCTGCGCGATGCCCGCGTAGCCGTCGGCCCACATGTTGCACATCGGGCAAGGAAGCTTGTCGTTCGGACCCCACATCAGGTGATCGACGATCAGGCTTTCCCTGCCAGGAGCGAAGAGTTCCGATAGACGGACGTCGCGGAAATTCGCGGGCGATTCGTCGCGAAGATCGGCTGGCCCTTCGCGAAAAACATAGTCGGTTGCCACCAGCACGTCCGTGGGCAATTGCCTGCGAAGCGCGGCCACGCGCTCGGTCTGATCTTTCAGTGCAATTTCCGCTTCCAGCAATTGGTTCCGGAGCTTACGGTACTCTGCACTCTCGCCTTTGATTGTCACGTTCATCGCGCGCTCCCTTTTATGGAGATTGATTGCGGTCGGGTTTTTGTAGGACAGCCACTCCTGGCTGTCCTCATTTGTGATTAGCGAAATCTCGGAGGACAGCCAGGAGTGGCTGTCCTACAAGACCGAACGCCGGGTCGATTAGGCGAACGGATTTTCGTCCGCGCTGGGACCATAGATCGAAGGCACGGGAACATCCAGCATCCGGAGGTAAACGGAAAGCTGCCCGCGATGATGGTAGACGTGGTTCATCAGGATGGAGCGAATGAATCCACTACGCGGCGCCGAAATCAACACTTTCCCATCCTTTGTGAGCGTCCACATGGCCATCAGTTGAGAATCGTTCAATTTCTTGAGTGTCTCCTTAGCGTTGGCGGTACTTTGAGAGAATGCTTCGAGGATTTCTTTCTGGCTGCCCGGTTGGGACGGCGGCGTGGGACCTGCACCGATGTCGTGTGTGTCCTTCGAGACGATCGTCGCCAAACGGCCTTGAACCACCGCAATGTGCATTGCAAGTTGGCCGAGAGAAAATGATTTGGCGTGCGGTTTCCAAGCCAGTTTGTCTCCTGGAACGCGCTCCAGAACACGCTGAGTGACTTCCGATTCCTGCTCGATTTCCATCAAGATAGGATCAATCGCTGCCACGTTGCCTCCTCTAAGTGTTTGTCAGATTTCAGATCTATTGTTTGAGAGCCGTAAAAAAACCGCTGCATTACATGTTCAAATAATTCGCGAGCCGGTCGATGCACCCGATCCAGCCGTGTTCGTGTTTATCGCGCTGTTCCGCATTGGGCAGCTGCACGTGCGTGAGCAGGATTTCTGTCGACGGCCCCAAATCGCGAAACTCGACGGTCACGAGCGATTCGTCCTTGCCCGGATCGTGTTCCCACAGCCAGGTGAACACGATTTTTTCAGGCGGCTTGATCTCGCGGTACGTACCGGACACGCGGTGCACATTGCCGCCCTTGTGGTGCATCTCCACGCAATATTTTCCGCCGACTTGCAATTCCAGAACGGGCACTTCTGTGGAATATTCTTCGGAGGGGGCAAACCAGCGCCCCAGCTCGAGGGGATCGGTCCAGGCGCGAAAGACTCTTTCGCGCGGGGCCTGGAAAGTTCTCCTGACCTTCAGCGTTGTTTCTGGGGATAGTTGTTCTTTGGCCATTCCGAATCCTCCACCGACTGTTGAGCCAGGTATCGATCGAGAGCGTCAAACTGTTTGTCCCAGAACGCGCGGTAGCGGGAAATCCATGCTTCCGCTTTCTGCAAGGGCCTGGCAGCGAGGCGGCAGCGGCGCGTGCGCCCGAATTTTCTTTGCGTGACGAGGCCGGCCTTCTCAAGCACCTTGAGATGCTTCATTACCGCCGGCAGACTCATGCGATGCGGCCGGGCCAGCTCGGTCACGGAGGCCTGGCCGCGCGCCAATGCCGAAACGATGGCGCGCCGCGTGGGGTCGGCAAGCGCTTGAAAGGTGGCGTCCAGTCCTCGGTTATACTTAACCATTCGGTTTAGTAATATACGCTTCCTCTCTTCGTGTCAAGCGCGAATTTCGGTCCGTCGCGGACTGACAGGACGAACGATCCGGACTATACTATTTGGCCTTGGGCTGGCGCGAACTCACTTCGTGCGTGCCGGAAAATTGCTAGGAGAAACCTTTCGGATCGGCCCGCGATAAAACCATGACCATGCAAAAGAAAATTGTTGTTCTGCCGGGTGACGGCATCGGCCCGGAAATCATGCGGGTTTCCGTGCGCGTGCTGAAAGAATGCGCCGCGGAATTCGGCCACGCGTTCGAGTTCGCGGAGTTCCCTTTCGGCGGATCCGCCATCGACGCGACAGGAGAACCTCTTCCCGCCGAAACGCTCGCGGCCTGCAAAGCCGCAGACGCCATCCTGCTCGGCGCAGTCGGCGGACCCAAATGGGATGCAGTGCCGCTCGGCAAAAGGCCGGAAAGCGGCCTGCTCGCATTGCGCAAGGCGCTCGGCCTGTACATCAACCTGCGACCCATCGATTTGCACGCGTCGCTCTACGGCCTGTCGCCGTTGCGGGCCGAACGCGCGAGAGATGTGCACATTGATTTTGTCCGCGAGCTCGCCGGCGACGTTTATTTCGGCGAACACCGCCTGGAAGCCGATGCGAGCGGTGAGCGCGCCACTGACGGCGGTTCCTATACGACGGGGGAAATCGAACGTGTCGCCCGATACGCTTTCACGCGCGCGGAAACCAGAAAAGGCCGCGTCGCTTCCGTAGATAAGTCCAACGTTTTGGCGATGTCTCAGCTATGGCGCAGGACGGTGACCCGCATGGCCGCGGATCATCCCAACGTGAAGCTCGAGCATTTGTATGTGGACAATGCCGCCATGCAACTCGTGCTCGCTCCCGCTCAGTTCGACGTCATCCTCACCTCGAATATGTTCGGCGACATTCTGACCGATCTCGGCGCGGCGCTGGCCGGCTCGATTGGCCTGATCCCGTCGATGAGCTGCGGACCTGGCCCTTCGCTCTACGAACCCATTCACGGTTCCGCGCCCACACTCGCCGGGAAAGATGTCGCCAATCCGGTGGGCATGATCCTCTCCGCAGCGATGATGCTGCGCGAAAGTTTCGGCTGGAAGAGCGAGGCCGAATGGATTGAATCCGCCGTGGACCGGCTATTCGCGAACGGAGTTCGCACTCCCGACACCGTCGAGCCCGGAACAACCAAAATAGGCTGCATTGAATTCGGCGAGCGGCTGTGCGCCGAGATGGCTGCCGCATCACAGCGGCAACAGCGCGTCAAATCGGGTTCTTAGCGGGATTTTTTAGTCCTGAGAAATTTTTTAATCAATTGAATCTGTCCGGCATGATAGACATCGTGAAACGCGATGCCGGCAATCAGCCGGCGCGCAAATGTTTTGCTTCCGCCCGAACGACGGTCCAGATCCTGCGGCTTGACCGACGAAACCGTTTCCTTCAGTAGTTGATGCTCCCTTTCCAGCAGCGCCACGGCAGCCCTCCATGCTTTTTCGCGCCGATCCGTTGGCCGGCCGAACCAATTGCTGCCCGGAAGAGAAAAAGATCCACGCTCTTCTCCGGTTAGCCTCCGTCTGACCGCATATTTCCAATAAGCAGCGTGAACTACGATTTCCCAAATCGTATGCCGCCCGGCCCCGGGAGGGAGACCCGCTTCACGCGCAGTCACACCGCGAATCGACCCGCGAAGGTTGGGTCCGTGCCATGCGGCTCGGTTGTAAGCTTCGTCGAGCAATTGCAAAAGATGTTCAATTTCGCGCGGCGCCACAGCCTCTCCCGAACGCGCAGGTAGTCCCGCCTGCGCGTTTTACGCAATATAACAGAAGCCTGACTGGCGAGAATGCTACGCATTTCGCGCAAAATAGAGAAAGGGAGCGCCACTCAATTCGAGAGGCGCTCCCCGTAAACGCGCCGTGCAGACGGTGCATATTTATTTTCTACCGGTCGCCGTCCGCGAAATCCAGACCCGGCAGGACCGGCGTGCCTTCACTCCTAACAGCGTCGAGGTCATTCGGATCCAGGCCCAGGAACTTCAGAATTGTGGGAGCCACCTGGGTGGTTTCCACAAAGCTGTGAACGGTCCGGCCTTCGATGCCAGGGTTAGATACGAGCATCATCACGTTGGTGTCGTCCCAAGTGAAGCCGCCGTGCTCGGATTGTTTCTTGAGGCCTCCGGTGTAAACCACGCCCACGTTCGGCAAAACGAAGATGTCGGGGGTGCGAGGATCCCCGCCCGGCCGAAGGAAGCAGCAGGGGCCCGGGTTGGTCGGCACGCCGGGGGGATTAAAGATGGTCGTGAGCGAAGTGCCGTAGAGGATCTGGCCCAGTCCGATGGCTGTTCCGGCAGTCTCCAAATCCGCTACCGCGTCCGCAGTACGGTTTGAATCTGTCAGCCAAAGTTGGGAAATGTCATCCTCGGCTATCCCGAGGCCGTTATTGGGGTCGTTGTAAACCGCCGGGAGAAAGGACCCGATGACTCCGGAGGGCGGCGTGCCGTTGTTACCCGTGCTGCCCGGAATGGGGAAGAAGCGGTTCGGATCGATCGGGGACTGCCCGTGCTTGGCAGTGACGATGACGACGGTCGAATCGAGGAGGTGGTTAGCCTTGAGCGCCGCGACCATTTGCCCAATCGCCGCATCCACGAATTCAATTTCGCATAGCATCTTGGGTCTGGGGGTGCCTTGGGCATCCTCATAGCCGCCCGAGTTTGAGTCGGTTCTGGTTGCGGATGAAGGTTTAATTAGTTTCTGTCCAACGCTGACCGCCTGGAAATTCATGCCAAAGATGGCCGGCACCGGAGCGCGGCGGGTGCCGAGGTGGTTCTTACCGTTGATTTCGTTCACGATGGCATTGGCCTTCAGTTGGTCGTAGCATTGGATGGCATTGAAATCAGTCGTCCAGTCGTTCGAACTGGCGACGATGGTGGAGCAGTCGAACTTCGTTCCGGCTGTCGTCAGACCCGGCAGAGGAATCTGATTGGAGTTGACTTCCGGCGAGTAATAATCGTCCACGTTGCTGGGGATGGAAGTTCCGGTCGGGCCGGAAACCACGGCATAGACGGCGTGCTTGTCAGACCAGGCCGTGTAGCCCCCCGCCTTGTGGATGACCCCGTAAATGGTATTGGTGCGTACAAAATTCCAGGGGTAAACGGGGTTGCACCCGTTGAATGGATCGCGGACAAGCTTGTCCGGATCGATAGCGGTGATACCGCCGTCGATAACCGCGGCGCCCGGAGCGCCGCCGTTGAGCAGGGTCTGATTGATTTCATCGCCTTCTTCATATTCGGTCTGGGTTCCGTTGATAACCCCTTCCACGCAGGCACCGGCTGGCAAACCGTTGCCGGTCGCAACTTTCGGCGGGGCCAGGACACGATCGTAGGCGACGTCATAGAACGCGCCCACAGTTCGCGGCGTGCCGCCAGTCACGAGCGCCATAAGCCCGGGGAACGAATCCGATGGCCGGGAAGTCGAGGTGCGCGTGTAGGTAACGCCCGTCTCGCCAAGTTCGGCCAGATTTGGGCAGGTGTTGGAGGCTACGCAATTTGCATAATCGACCGCGTGCATGCCGTCGATGCTGATCAGCAATACGTGGCGAATGCGGCGATGGCCTTCGTCCCCTCCGCGGCTGTCTTTCGGTGAAGCATAAGCACTCGTTAGGATGAATAACATCAATGCGGCAATCAGTGTGCCGGCCTTCCACTTACTGGGCATTCCAATCCTCCTTAGGATTTGCTCTAAACGTATTGACCCTTGCGGGGATTGCACTTTACTGACTGCAATTTAAGGACTGCGTGAATCGAATATGAATCCTTGGTGAAAAATCGGAAATCGCCGGAACTTGCTTCCCTCTTTGCACAACAATTCCCGCAAGCCCTTGCGATTCAGGGGGCGGGAATGATAGTTTCAATCTGGCCAGACTGGGTGATTCTTCTTTACATCACTGGAGTAGAACTCACCGTTGAGTAATCAGAGCGCCCAAAATCGTTCCAACGGCCACCACGTTTCCGGGAGCGTTTCCCCTTCTCCCCTGCGGCCGGACCTTCATGCCCTTACCTTCTGGCGCGTTGAGGGGAGCTTGGTCGCGCTTGGCGCTGTCCGGCCAGTCGCTTACTTCACGTGGAACTCCCATACATTCGCCGGTCGCTGGGCTCGGCGGGGAGGAACTCTCGCACTGGCACTGGTGCGGCCATTTCTCTACGCGAGTAACCGGGTATTTGCCACGCGTGTTCTGCACACGCTCTTGTCTGGGGTTACACGTGACCGCCTGGATTCACTGGGCGAGGAATATTTCGAATACGTACTCAAGAAACAGCTGAAGCCTGAGGGTGTGGAGCGGATTCGAGCGTGTGTGGCGGAAAAGGGCGCGGAGAATGTGGTGCTGGTCAGCCAGGGACTCGACCACGTGATGCGCCCTCTGGCGCAATATCTGGGAGTTGCCCGCCTCGTTTCAAACCGGCTGGAATTCCGCAAAGGGATCGCCACCGGCCGCCTGCTTGATCCTGTGATTCGCCCGCGGAGACCCATTGCCTGGGCCTTCCAGCGTAGCGCCGACGGCCGCGTACCTGCGGACCGCTTGCTGAGAAACCTGGGGCTGACAGATCATCCGGAGCGGCTGGAGAATGCCATCCTACCGGCGGAACGCCCCAAAGCCCCGAATCACCGTTCCCTCGTCGTCTTCAACCGGAAAAAACAATCTGAGACGCTCTCTGTCCGGCAAATTCTTGCGGGGAAAAACATTCTTCTGATCGGGGTGACAGGTTTTATCGGCAAGGTGTGGCTGGCGCAACTGCTGAACGAAGTCCCGCAAATCGGAAAGATTTACTTGCTGATCCGCCGCCAGCGCACCACGACCGCGCAAAGACGCTTTGAAAAAATATTTGAGGAGTCGCCAGTATTTGATCCGCTTCAGGAGAAGCTGGGCGACCGGTTCGCGGAGTTTGTCTCCGGGCGTGTCGAGGTCATCGAAGGCGACGTCAGCCAGCCGGGACTGGGGATCGCCCCGCAGACCAGAGCGCAACTCGCGCGCAATCTGGATCTCGTGGTCAATAGCTCTGGCCTGACGGATTTCAATCCGGACCTTCGCGAAGCCCTGGCCAGCAACGTGGCGCCCGTTCTCCATCTGATTGAATTCCTCCGCGCTTCCGATCACGCCGCGCTGATGCATCTTTCGACATGCTACGTGGTGGGAGGTAAGGACGGCCGGGTCCTCGAAGAAGTGCAGCCAAATTACACGCCGCTGGGCATCGCGGATTTCGACGCGGAGCACGAGTTGCACTCCCTGCAGGAAGTGGTCGCGCATGCGGAAGCGCGTGCTGAAAGTCCGGAGATCACGGCGGCGCTCCGCCGCCAGGCGCTCGGAAAACGCAGCAGCGGCGAAGAGCCAGCGGCACCCGAGCTGGAAAATCTTATCCGCAAGAATCGCATGCGATGGCTGCGCAATCGCCTGACGCGCGCAGGGACCCGCCGCGCGCGGCGCCTCGGCTGGCCCAATACCTACACCCTTTCCAAATCGCTAGCGGAATCCCTGATCGTGCGCCACGGAGCCGGGCTGCCGATCGCCATCGTGCGGCCCTCGATCGTCGAAACCTCCACCGACCAGCCGTTTCGCGGCTGGAACGAGGGCATCAATACCTCGGCGCCGCTTTCCTATCTGCTGGGCACGTATTTTCGGCAGTTGCCGACCAACGAGCGCAAGTGCTTGGACGTGATTCCCGTGGACATGGTGTGCCGCGGAATGACCTTGATTGCCGCCGCAATCATCGCGCGTCGCCACGAACCGATCTACCAGCTGGCCACCTCCGCAAGCAATCCGTGCGACATGGGGCGCTCCATCGAATTGACCGGCCTCGCGCATCGCAAGCACTATCGCTCGCAGCAGAGCCTAGAGAACTGGATGCGGATGCAGTTCGACACCATCCCGGTTTCCAAGTCACGCTATGAGAAATTTTCCGTTCCCGCCCAAAAGGCCGTGGTCAAGGGCATCAATCGCGCCGCTTCCGCGCTGCAAATGAAGAAACCGCCCCTGGCCCGCGCGGAACGCGACCTCGCTCGCGTCGAAAAGCTGATCGAGCTTTACGAACCATTCATCCTGCACAACGAGCAGGTCTTCGAAGCTCAAAACGTGCAGCTCCTTTCCGAAGCGCTACCTCCGGAGGAACGCGCGGCATTCGGGTACGATCCCTCCTCCGTTGACTGGTGGGATTATTGGATTAACATCCATATCCCGGCCTTGCGCCGTTGGGTCTATCCGCTCATCGAAGGGCGCCCGATGGAAGAGCGTCCGCACCGCGCTTTTTTCTTGCAACACGCCGACAATGGAGCGGAGCGCCCGGAAGATTTGCCCCATGCGGGGGCGGCGTCCGGCGCGGGGACCCAAAACTAATCCATGGCCATCTTCCTGACCGGTTCCACCGGCTACATTGGCGCTCACGTCGCCTCCATCCTGCTCGAGCGTCACGCGGACCGCTTGAATCTGCTGGTGCGGGCGAAAACGGAAGAGGAGGCGAACGAGCGCCTCTGGCACGCGATGCAATTGCATCTGGACTTTCCCCGGTTCCACGAAGCGCTCGCCACGCGCATTTCCGTTTTTCGCGGAGACCTCACGGAGCCGCATTTTGGGCTGGACAAGACTGACTACGCGCACCTGATGGCGACGACCGACTCGATTATTCATTGCGCGGCCTCTCTCAACCGCAAATCCGAAAAAAGCTGCCTGAACGTGAATTTGCGCGGTACGCTCGAAGTGGCGCAACTTGGGCGCCGCGCGCACGACGCGCACGGCTTGCGCCGCTTCAGCCAGGTTTCTACCGTCGCCGTGGCGGGCCACCGCAGCCACGAAGTGGTGACCGAGGACGCTTCCATCGATTGGAACCGCTCGGACTACGATCCCTATGCGCGCACGAAAAAATTCTGCGAGCACATGGTGCGGGAACTCCTCCCCGAAGTTTCTCGGACTGTATTTCGTCCGAGCATCGTCCTCGGCGACAGCCGGCGGCCCGAAACAACGCAATTCGACATGGTCCGCGCCTTCGTGTTTCTCGCGGGATTGCCGGTTTTGCCCTTTCGCCCGACCGACCGGATCGATATCGTCCCGGTGGACTACGTCGCGGAATCCGTCGTCGCGCTGCATCAGAAACCGAATCCCGCCCACGAGATCTACCATCTCTCTTCGGGCACGGGCTCGGAAACGTTTGGCCGGCTCACGCGCGCACTCGCCGAAGCTGCGGGAAGAATGGAGCCGCTCTACTGGCCGGGGCTCGAGCGAAATTTTTCTTCCGTCGTGAACTGGCTGTCGAATTCCCGCAGCCCGGTTGGTCGCAGTGCGTCTCTCTTGAAAGTTTTTATGCCGTATCTCGTATGGGACACAGTGTTTGAGAATTCGCGGGTCGTCGCGGAAATGGGCCGCGCGCCGGAACCATTTTCCAAATATTGCTACCCGCTGATGCGATTCAGCCGTGATCATCATTTCTCCTATCCTTACCGGCCATGGCCGAGGTCTCCCGGCCTGGTCCGCGAAGACGCCGCAGCGGCCGGCGTGGGCGCCGCGCGAGGATCTCACCCATGATGGACCTCGTCCTCGAAGCCTGGACCAGCTCGTACATCGAGCTCTCCAGCCTGCTTTGGAAATTTGGAGCAGGACGTCCCTGGCAACCCGGTGAGAAGCTGAAACTGCTCTTTGCGGGATACAACGGCACGCGCAATACGGGGTCCGACGTTCGCGTCGAAGAAATGCTGCGGCAGATCCGGCGCATCCTGGGCGAGGAAAATCTGGCGCTCAGCGTGATGTCCCAGAATCTGGACTGGAGCCGCGGCTATTTTGGCGATGCGCGCCAGGTATTCCTGCCGGACATCTATCCGCCATTCTTGTTCCGCGAAGTGCGGCCGCACCACGGCGTGGTCGCCTGCGAAGGATCGACGTTCAAAAGCAAATTCGCGGATGCGCTCACCACGATGTTCATCGGCGCGCTCGGGATCGCTTCGGCGGAAAACAAATTGTCAGTGGGCTACGGCGCCGAAGCGGGCTACATGAATCCCATGCTGGAAAAAATGTGCGCGCGTTATTGCCGCCGTTCTCTGATCATCACGCGGAATGAGGAATCGCAGGCGGTTCTGAGCAAACTGGGCGTGGCCAGCGAAGCCGGCACGGACACGGCATGGACTTTTGAGCCGCACCCTCCTGAATACGGCCGCAAGGCCCTGATGGATGCCGGGTGGGACGGGGAGACACCGGTCTTGACCGTCTGCCCGATCAACCCATTCTGGTGGCCGGTAAGGCCCTCTACGCCGAAGTTTTTGGCGCATGCCTGCTTCGGCGCGTACAAGCAAAGCCACTACCGCACCATTTATTTTCACAAATCGGGTTCCGCGGTGGATGCCGCGTACAAGAAATATCTGGCCGCGCTGGCGCACGGCGTGAAGGCGTTTCGCAGCAAGCATCGCGTATTTCTCGCACTCGTCGCCATGGAGAGGCTGGACACGAGGGCTTGCGACGAACTCGCCCCGCAACTGGGCGGTGCGCCGGTGTTCAGCTCTGATAATTTCGACATGTATCAGATCGTGAGCATTCTGCGCTGCTCCAGCCTGATGATTTCCTCGCGCTATCACGCCATGGTCACATCGATGCCGGCCCTCGTGCCCTCGGCGGGAGTGACGATGGACGAGCGAATTCGCAACCTGCTGCGGGAGCGCGGCCACGAACATTTGCTCCTCACGGTTGATGATCCCGACCTCGGGGAAAAACTCATCGGCATCATGGATCGCCTGGCCGCGGAGGTGGATGCCGTGCGGGACGCCACGGCGCACTCCGTCGTTCGCAATTTGAAATCCATGGCTCGCATGGGCGTATTCCTCGAGCGTGCCGTCCATCAGCAATATCCGGAATTCCCGGTGCGGTCCGGCGTGCGCGGGTGGGAAGAATATCTCCCGCCGCTCAGCCCTAATTTGGAGAGACTGCTCAATACGTATGAAGGCGCGGCCGTGGCGGCTGCGGGAGATTGAGCCTGCCAAGTGCTTTTAGTAATCTTTGTAGGGCACGGCTTCAGCCGTGCCGTAAGGTGGAAATAGCCAGAGCGGCTTTAGCCGCTGGCCCGTTCGAGATAGAGTCGCCACACAGGCTTCAGCCTCCGCTACATAAATCAATATGAATTTCCTGGAAAACATTTTCTCCCGATTGCAGGAAGCCTCAAGCCGCGTGGTGTTGGCCGAGGCAAACGCGGGGGGCGATCGAACTGCGACGGGGTCGCAATTACTCGCTCAAATCGCCGTAGCACGCGCCTTCTTGCGCGCCTCAGGGCTTGAGAAGGGTGACCGCTGCGCCTTGGTCGCGCCAAACAGCATCCGCTGGGCCGCGCTCGATCTCGCGATCATTGCTGAGGGACTCATCGCCGTTCCGATGTACGCTCGTCAAGCCGCGGGCGAACTCGCCGCGATGCTGCGCGACGCCGGGCCCGGCCTCGTTTGCTGCGGGGATGCGGCGCTTCGCGATGCGATCTCTGCGGCGTGGCCGGATGCGCCGCGCTTTGTATTGTTCGACGAAATTTTCGGCGCCACTCCGCCGTCCGCGACGAGTGTGCCTCCCTCGCCCACCACACTTTCGCCCCAGGATACGGTCGCCATTCTGTACACATCGGGAACTTCCGGGGAAGCCAAAGGCGTGATGCTGACGGTTGGCAATATCGATCACATGCTTTCGTGCACCAAGGCGCGCCTCGACGAATTGATGGGGCCGCGCGAGGTGCCGGATCGCGTTTTCCATTACTTGCCGTATTGCTTCGCCGGGTCGTGGATTTTGCTGCTGTCGTGCCTGTCTAGATCAAGTGTCCTCACAATGTCCATGGACCTCACGAAACTCGCAGAGGAAATCGGTGTCGCAGCACCCAATTATTTTTTGAATGTGCCAACTCTGCTCGAGCGCATTCGTACCGGCGTCGGAGACAATATTCGGAAACGCGGCGGCGCGATCGCCAATATTTTTGAACGCGCCAACGCAGCGTGGCTGCGGCTCGACGCCAAAGCGCCACGCACGTGGGATTTTTTCTGGCTGGGACTGGCCGGTCTGCTGATTTTCCCTTCCATTCGCAAACGCCTGGGACCGAATCTTCGCGCGCTGATCTGCGGTTCCGCGCCACTTGCCCGAGAAACGCAGCTGTTTTTCATGATGCTCGGAATCCGCGTGCTGCAAGGTTACGGTCTCACAGAAACCACGGGGATCTGCACCTTGGACGATCCTCATCACGTCGAGCCCGGACGCGTCGGCCCCGCCATTCCGGGAATCGAGATGAAAGTCGGCGACAATGGCGAAATCGTTGTCCGGGGCCCCAATATTTTTCCGGGTTACTGGCGCCGCCCGGAGCAAACAGCGGCCGTGCTCCGCGACGGATGGTTTCACACCGGCGATCAGGGCGACGTGGACGCAAATGGCAATTGGCGGATCACGGGAAGGCTGAAAAATCTTATCATTCTCAATTCCGGCCACAACATTGCGCCGGAGCCGATCGAGGAAGAATTGTTCCGCGCCGTACCCGGTGCGCAGCACGTCATGCTGGTTGGGAATGGCCGCAGTTTTCTCGCGGCCATCATCACGGGCGCGGCCCCGGACGCGGAGATCGATTCGCTATTAGAGCGAATCAACAGCCCCTTGCCGCACTACCGCAAGATTCGCAGGTATCACATCGCGCAGGAATTGTTTACCATCGAGAACGGATTGCTGACGGCCAATGGAAAGCTGCGGCGCGACGCGATTGCCGCGCGATTTTCAAGAGAGATCGACCAGATGTATGCGAAGCAGGATGAAGCATAATTCGAGCGAAGGCCGAATGCATGGATGAATACAAAGGAAAATCGCTGTCGTGGCGGCTGGCGGACGGCGTCATCGAACTGGCGCTCGATCGCGCTCCCGCCAACGAGATTGGTCTCGCCATGCTCGAAGATCTTGAGCGCTTCGTCTCCTCGCTTCCTGCGCTGGAGTCGAAGGCCAGCGCGCTCATTCTCTACAGCGAGCAGAAGGCGGGCTTCTCGGCCGGGGCGGACTTGCGCGAATTATACGAGCAAGCAAGAAAAATGGACGCTTCCTCCGCCGCAAAAGGAGTCCGTGAATTCTTGGAACGTATCCATGCCGTGCTCAACCGGCTAGACGCTTCGCCGCTCACCACTATTGCAGCCGTTCACGGCGTGTGTTTCGGCGGGGGATTCGAGCTGGCTCTGACCTGCGACCTGATCATCTCGGACAAGATGGCTCGTTTCTGCTTTCCGGAATTGCGGCTTGGGCTCATCCCCGGCTTCGGCGGAATTCCCCGTCTGAAGCGGGATATCGGCAACGCCGTGGTGCGCGATCTCCTGCTCACCGGGCGCAGCATCAATGCCACCAAGGCTCTTTCCGTGGGGCTTGTGAGCCAGGTGGCCGCTGAAGGCGAAGCCCTGCGCCTCGCACGCTCGACCGCCGCGCAGACAAGCAAATTCGATCGCGCCACCGCCGCCGCTGCGAAGCGCTTCATCAAGCCGCTGCCCGCGGAAGAATTGCGCCGAGAAATCGACATCTTCTGCGACCTCTTCATGCGCCCGCCCGTCATGGAAGGCCTGCGGAAGTTCGTGGAGAACGCCGGCCCGCACCCGTATCTGCCATGAATAGCCAGCAGGCTCATCCTTCCTGTAAAATGAGGGCTGCCATGAAAACAATCGAACAAACAACGGACGAGATCTTGAATCTTGCCGCCACTCATTTCAAATTTCCGCGCACCGAACTCCAGCCTGGCGATGATTTCTACAAGAAGCTCGGGATCGACAGCCTACAGGCCCTCGAACTGCTGACGCGTCTCGAAAATCATTTCGGCGTGGAGCTTCCGGACTACGAGGTCCAGAGCGTCAGCGACTTTCGCACACTCGCGCAGCGCATCCAGGCAAGGCTCTGATCGACAGGCGGAATAAAACGATTCGTCCGGTGAATTCCTCATATAATCTTGCTTCTCTCTGTTTCTCCATGACTCTGTGGCAAATCTGATGCTCGATTTGGCGAAATACGATTCGCTAGGAGCGGCGCTGCGCGACGCGCTCGAACATTGGCCCGAGGAAGTGTGTCTGATCGAAGCGGACCGCGACCACGAGCGCTCTCGCCTAACCTACCGTCAATTTGGCGAGGCCGCCGAACCACTCGCGGCTGCGCTGGAGGAATCCGGTTTCGCTGCGGGAGACCGCGCCGCAGTCATCATGACCAATCAGCCCAAATGGCTGATTTCGGCTTACGCTGTTTTCTTCGCGGGTGGCATTCTTGTTCCGCTCGATTACAAGCTCTCTGCAGCCGAACATCTGCAGCTGCTGGCGCACTCCCAGGCACAGATTCTGTTTATCGAGTACCCCCTGTGGCGCGCCATCACGCTAGCGCCCGCATTTCGCGAGCATAAACTGCGAACTGTCCTTGTGACCGAAGCGCCGCCGAACGCCGATCTCTCGGGCGGCTTGCGCTGGGAGGGATTTCGCGGGGCGCACGCGCCCGAATTCCGTCCGCGCACGCAAATGGACACGGCTTGTATCGTATATTCGTCCGGTACGGGAGGGCACCCCCGGGGTTGCGTGCTGACTCACGACAACTATCTCGAACAATGCGCCGCGGTGACGCCGGTTTTTCCGTTCTGGCCGGGCGCGAGATATCTGAGCATCATCCCCACCAATCATGCGATCGATTTCATGGGCGGCTTCCTCATGCCATTCACCGGCGGAGGCACGGTCGTTCATCTGCGCACGCTGCGCCCGGAATTCATCCGCGAAGCCTTCACGAAATACAAAATCACATATATGGCCGTGGTGCCTCTGATCCTGAAAAATCTGCAACGAGGCTTGCGTGAGAAATTCGCCGCCCTTCCCGCGGCCAAACGCAAAATGCTCGACGCGCTGATCGCAGTGAACCGCGCGTTCACGCACGGGAAGCCGCGCCCCGGCCTGAGCCGCATGCTGCTCAAAGAAATTCACAAGGCCTTCGGCGGCGAACTGCGCGCGCTGCTCGTTGGCGGGGCGTTTACCGAGCCCGCCACGATTGAATTTTTTCACGATATCGGCATTCCCATTTACAACGGCTACGGGTGCACGGAGGCGTGCACCGCGATCACGTTGAACGATCTGCGGCCCTTCCGGCCTGATACCGTTGGCAAGCCCGTGCGTGGCATGGAAATTCGTATCGTAGAGCCGGACGCGGACGGAATTGGCGAAGTGGCTGTGCGCAGCAAGACCGTAATGTCACAGTATTTAGATGACCCCGAATTGACGGCGGAAACCCTTGTGGATGGCTGGCTCATGACCGGCGACCTTGGCCGCGTGGACGCGACAGGCCATTTGCAGCTCTTCGGGCGCAAGAAAAACATGATCGTCACCGCCGAAGGAAAGAATATCTATCCGGAAGACATCGAAAACAATTTCGAGGGCATTGCGGTGAAAGAATTCTGCGTCTTCGCGGCGAACTACATCTGGCCGCAGCACACCATGACCGGAGAGCAACTCGTGCTGGTGCTCCATCTCGAGCAGGGGCACACCATTAACGATGCGCTGCTGAAGGAACTTTCGAGGCGTAACTCGCAGCTTTTGAGCTACAAGCGCGTCTCCGGCTACGTTGCTTGGGAGCAGGATTTCCCGCGCAACGCCGCCATGAAAATCAGACGCGTGGTCCTTGGCGGACAGATCGGCAAACACGTCGACCGCAGTGCCATGGTTTCCCTGTGAAAGAAGCTTACTTCACGATCGTAAATCCGGCAGCCGGCGGCGGGCGCTGCGGAAAGCTGGCCCCGCGTGCTCTGGACCGGCTCCGAGCGGCGGGCCTGCAGCTCGAGGTACGTCAAACGCGCGCTCCCGGAGAAGCCACGGTGCACGCACACAGCGCCTACGCTGAGGGCTATCGCAAGTTCATCGCCGTGGGCGGCGACGGCACCAGCTTCGAGATCGTCAACGGACTTTTTCCGGAGGCGGCCACGCAGGGCCGCGCCGCCCTGGGATTTCTTCCCCTCGGGACGGGCAATTCTTTTCTTCGAGACTTCGTTGGAAACGGGACGAACCTCGCGGAATTCGGCATCAAGGGAATCCTCGAAGGCCGCGCGCGTCCCTGCGATGTCATCCGCCTGGACCACGCGGGCGGCTCGATTTTTTACATCAATACGCTAAATATGGGTTTCGCCGCCGACGTCGCCACGTTGACCAACCGCCACTTAAAATTCCTGGGCGAGCCCGGCTACCTGGCCGGAGTGCTGATTTCCCTGGCACGGCTGCGCCGCCGCCCGTTTCCGCTTCGCGCCGACGGCGAGCGAGACGATCGGCGATGTTTGTTTGTGGCCTTTAGCAATAGCAAGTACACCGGCGGTAAAATGATGATTGCGCCGCAAGCCGCAATCGACAGTGGCACGATCGAATATGTTCACTGGGGGCCGATCGGCCGATTGGGCCTGGTGAAGAATCTGCCGACGCTGTTTACCGGCTCGCATATCCGGCATCCAATGGCTTCGAGGCGCACGGCGGGGCGTATCGAATTCGATTTGAAGAATCCCGTCGATGTGGTAGTCGATGGCGAAGTTTTGACTCTCGAAGCCGAAGCGCTGCAAGTGCTGCCCGGCGCGCTCGATGTGATGGTATGAACGTAGAAAGCGAACAACCAATTTCCGCGCCGGCCACAAGAGAGGCCACGGGCGAGCACGGATTTCGCCGCGCCTGGTCCATCGCGCGGAGCACGTACCATTGGTTGCTTTCCGCGGCGTTTTTCTTTCCGGTGTGCAGCTTCCTGATTCTGGTGGGCATCTTCATCGATCCGCGCAGGAACGACGGCGCGCAACGCTGGCTTTGCCGCGTGGTGATGAAGCTCGCAGGCGTCCATCTGGTAGTGCGGCGCGCGCCCGGCTTTGACCCCTTGCGCACCTGTTTTCTTCTCAGCAATCACGTCAACCTGTTCGATCCGTTTGTGCTCTACGCCACCGTCCCACAATTTTTCCGCGGCCTGGAACTCGAATCTCATTTTCGGATTCCTGTCTATGGCTGGATGATGAAGCGTTTTGGCAATGTTCCCGTGCCGGACGTCAACCGCCCTTCAAACCTGAAGCGCATGTGGCGGCTGACGCGGGCAGCGCTCGATTCAGGCGTGAGCCTCGCTGTGTTTCCGGAGGGGCAGCGGACGCGGGATGGCCGCGTCGGGCCGTTCAAGGACGGAGTATTCCGCATGGCGATGCAATTCGGCACGCCCGTTGTTCCCGTCAGCATCGTCGGTTCGTTTCAGTTCAACAAAAAGACCAGCTGGCTGATCCGGCCGGGGACCGTCACCGTATACCTGCACGATGTGATTGAAACGAAGGACCTGAGGAGAGAAGATTTTCCAGCTTTGCGCGAACGTGTTCGCGCGATCATCGCAACTCCAATAAACGAAGATCCGGATGAAGTGTGAACCGTACAAAATTCTGGCTATTCTTCGTCTTCGGGATTGAACACTTGCAACCCACACTTTTGGGCAATTTGACCCAAACGCTGGTCGGCAACTCCAAACTCTATTTCGTGTTCCAGGAGTGGGCGATGTGCTCGCATCCGGAACGAGTTTGAAAGCCAAAACGCTGCGGAGAGATGAATAGCATCCGCCGCTTTTAGAGGGTAATTCTCGACCAACCCGGGCAAAGCCGTCATAGTCTCAACATTTATTTCGATGGGGCTCAAACCGATTAACCAATCACTCAAGAACGCCTCTCGGATTCTGTTCAAGTCATGACCGGTAAGTCTCCTCATCCGATATGCCCGAGCTATGGCCGTGTGAATTTCACCAAAGCTGAGTAGGGACGTGTAAATGATCTCTCCCCGCTCAAACCGTGCATTCAGAGCAGTACTCCCCTTTTCCGTGATGTAACGTTTCACAAGGGCGGAGGCATCCAGATACAGCGTCACTCCCTATCCTCCAAAATCATCCTGGAGACTGGTTTGCCTTTAACTGAAATGGGTTTGAAAGGCTTGAAGCGTCCGGTCCCTCTTCGTAGATGTCCTTCCGCTTCGAGCTGTTGCAGGATTTCCTCCAAACCGGGCCCCTCTTCCTCACTAGGACTCGGCGGCAGGATTCGAGCGACGGTCTTACCGCGATCAGTGACAATAATTGTTTCGCCCTTGCGGACCAATCCCAAATAGCGGCCCAAGCGGTTCTTGAGTTCACGGCTGCCAACGGTCTTCATGTAGCTACCTCAATATCATTGTAGCTACATTGCTCCTCGGGAGTCAATTCTGGGCGGTTGAGACGGCGCAAGAAAGGCACGGCCCCAGCATTTACCTACAGCGAGAGGCGAATCCCAGGCAGTGTGCGGCCGGCCTTGGTTTCCTGCCAGGTGTGGAGAATTCGATGGATAACGGTCAGCGTTGCAACGATGGCGATCACCCAGAGCGCGGGAGCCATGCGGTTGAACAATCCGCCGAGGATCAGCAGGACCATGCGTTCCGGCCGCTCCATGAACCCAACCTTGCAAAGCGGAATCAGGGATTCGGCGCGGGCGCGCGAATAGCTCACCATCACCGATCCTGCCGTCGCCACCGCTGAAAGAACCACGTAGGAGGTGCGTTCGGCCACGGCGTAGTACACCAGCAAACCCATGTACAGCGCCATGTCCGAATAGCGGTCCAGCGTCGAATCGAAAAACGCGCCGAATGCGGTTACGCGTTTTTCGCGGCGCGCCACTTGTCCGTCAAGCATATCCAGGAAAGCGGCAAAAAAAATCACCAGGGCCGCCGACCGGAATTTTCCGATGGCGAACAGGAAGGCCGCCCAGCAGTTCACCAATAGTCCAAAGAACGTCAGCAGGTTCGGGTTGATCCCGGTTGACGCCACCAAATCCACGATCTTTTCGAGCAGCCAGCGGCCGCCCTCTCCGATCTTGCGTGTGATCATGACGATTGCACCGTCGTCCCCTGCCGGCGCGAAGGCATGATACGCCACCCGCCTGCTTTCCCTCAAGTAGAGGTCAGCGAAACTTGACTGTAAAAGGCGACCCGGCGTAACCTTCCTCGTACCGTTTTCATATCCAATCAGAATGTGCGGAAAACTATTTGAGGAGGACGCTCGATGAAGCGACGGATTGGTTTGCTTGCGGCTTTGGCATTAGTGCTTGCCGCCGGAAGTGTGTTGCTGGCCCAAAGTAATCCATTTGTGGGCACCTGGAAATTGAATGTTACAGCATCAAAATTTAATCCGGGGCCGGCGCCGCAAAGCCAGACACGGACGTGGGACGCATCGGGAATGGTGATGGTTAATGGGGTCGGTGCTTCAGGAAAGCCATTCTCGTATGGATATTCGATCAAGGGTGACAGCAAGGAATATCCAACGATGGGCGCGATCCCCAACAAGGCGGACAAGATTTCCGCCAAGAAAAAAGACGCCAACACGTACGAAGCCACATTTACGCAAGGTGGCAAGAAAGTCGAAACAACGACGTTCACGGTCTCCAACGGCGGCAAGACGTTGACTATTCACGCCATGGGCAGCCCGGAAGCTGGTTTTGTCGAGAACATTCAGGTCTTGGATAAAGAGTAAAGGTCTCCACCGATCGATTTTTGTTAAGATGATCTCAGCGAGCAAGGCCAGCGGCGCCGATTGAGCGCCGCTGGCTCTTGCCAATTCCACGAAATAGTTCTCCTCAGTGGGCGCGTTCGTCCATCCACTCGTACATCCGCCGCACTCCCCTGATTTCGCCGCCGGGTCCTTTGATCTGAGGGAAATCCCCGCTGTGTGACGTCATGTCCACTTTTTGCGCGGCTTCCTCAGGCGAAAGTCCCTGCTTGCGAAGCTCGGTCACCTGGGACATGAAATCCTTGAGATAGCTTTGATACGCCGTAATCAGGGACTTATTGTGGAAAGGCACGCCGTGTCCGGGCAGATCCGTCGCGAAATCCAGTTCCTTGAGCGCATCAAGCGTTTTGATCCACTCATCGAAGATCGCACTGCCCATATAGGCGGGCTGCGTTTCCATCAAGTCTCCGCTGCACACGATTTTCTCTTTCGGCAAATACACAACCGTGTCGCCCTGCGTATGCCCGCGGCCAAGAAAGAGAAGGTCAATTTCGCGCTGGCCCTGGTACAGCGTCATTTTTGACGTATAGGTCATGGTGGGCGGAGTCGGTTTCAGCATCTTGAATTCGTCCCAGTCTGCCTGCTTGGCGGCGAGCTGTTTCTCGAGCACGGCCCGCTTGGCAGGATCTTTTTCATCGCCGATTTGTTTTTTAAGCGCATCGACTTGGATCGGCATGTTCGCCAGAGCCGTCTTGAAGGGCTCGTGATGGATGATGTCGAGATCAGCGATGGCGTGTCGGACGTATTCGTGACCGATGATTTGGACTTCGGGCCCGAAGATCGAGTTGGCGTTGGTGTGGTCCCAGTGAAAGTGTGTGTTTACCACCCAGCGCACGGGCTTGTCCGTGATCAGTTTCATATCCTCGAGGAGTGCACGCCCGGCGGCAGCCGTGGCCCCGGCATCCACAAGAAATACGTCGCGATCGCCGACGATGATGGTGTGGTTGCCGCCCGTGGCCATGAGACTGCTGGAAGTCGTGTAATACACGCCGTCCGCGATCTTTTCAAACGCATACACTTTACCCGTGATAACGGACCCGCTAGACCCGGCGCCGTTTCCTCCCTGGGCCCTTGCAAGCGCCTGGAACGAAAACATTTCCAGAAACGCGAGAGCCAGTACCACTGCAACGAAGCGTATTCTTGCTTTCATGCTTTACCTCCTGAATATTGGTCGTGAACCCGCTATTGCCCGGATTTTCCGTTTGGACTTTCGGCTGCCCGGCAATATACATCATGCGGCTACAGGCAGATTGTGGAAATCGGCGACTGTGAGCTAATTGTGGAGTTCCCCACCGAGTACGTCTTTCTTCTCATACGCCGCTCTCTATTTGACCCTTTCCCTTGCCCGCCCGCTATCATGCTTGATACTGAAAAGCAGTCGTGTTTCCATGGGTTTGGAGCATGCTGTTCCGAGAAAACCAAAGGAGACGCGCGTTTGGCTACAATCCGGATTCCCGCAGACCTAGAGAATGTGCTTAACGTTGCGTGGCAAAAAACTGAGAAAGTCCCAGGTCATCTTCTGGAAAACGAGGCTCGCTTTCTAGGCTTGCTCGCCGCGTGCGCGCCCGGCACCGGCACGATTGTAGAGATTGGTAGTTTCAAAGGGCGGTCCACAGTGATGCTCGCCACTGTGGCTTCGCATTACGGTTTAGGTCCAGTTGTTGCAATCGATCCTCACAATTCGCCAATTCTTTTGGACCTGGCAAACAGCCCTGAGGCCTCGACATATCAGGATTTTCTAAACTCAATAAATACCGCCGGAGTGTCGGACCACGTTGAACCTCATTTAGCGTATTCCACGGAAGTGGCAAGTACATGGAAACGACCCATACGAGTCTTGTGGATTGACGGCGATCACAGTTACGACGGGGTCAAGAAAGATTTGAAAGGATTTCTTCCCCATGTGGAGCCATTCGGTGTCGTAGCTATGCACGATGCCTTGAATGTCTGTCCTGGGCCTATTCGGGTTTTCGTTGAGGACATCCTTCGATCAGATCGATTCGGACCCGCCGGATTCGTCCATTCAATCGCTTGGGCCCAGTTTCGGCCGAACGACGGCAATAGGTTTCAGAAACAGCGCCGTTCGCTAGAACGTTCAGCGTCCCGACTCATTCCTTTCGTCCAAGATGGCAAAGACCTGCACGGCTTCGCAAAAAAGCGCTACAAGTTCAACCGTTTTCGCGTTCCGCACTCAGCGATTGAGCCCCGCGCATGGGCTTCACAACTCATGGGTTCCGAGCAATGCTGAATTGGAGAGAGACACGACTCGGTCAAATCGGAAACGCACTCCCTCATCTATACATCAGGCTCCGTTCGGTGAGTGGCAGGTGGCGCACGCATTGAATGGCTTTTGAAGTTGGGGACGAGTTCTTGGGCCAAAATGGAATTTCGGGTGCCGCATCCTTGCGGTGTTTGCAAGGGTGCGATGTCTACATCGGGTCTCTCCTACTTGACCCCTTCCTTGCCCGCCCGCTATCATGCTTGGTACCGAATAGCTGTCGTATTCCCGTTGGGCCTGTAGCTCAGGTGGCTAGAGCGCGCCCCTGATAAGGGCGAGGTCGGTAGTTCAAGTCTACCCAGGCCCACCAGCCTTCGCCCGCTCCGCGGGCTACGGCTCGGCGGGCCAGCTATCAAGCTACCCGCCGTAGCAAGACATAGACCCGCAGAACGCGAAGGCTGTCGCGCCAGCTTGCCCCGCTGAAGCTCAACGTGCAAAGGCGGGAGCGCAATTCGACGGAGGCGGACCTCTCCGTGAAATACGTATACATTTTGGAGAGCGAGCAAGACGCGACTCATTTCTACACCGGCATCACTGACGATTTGGACGCCAGATTGTCGAAGCACAATTCAGGTGAGGTCGCGCATACGGCTAAGTATCGCCCATGGCACATCAAGGGCTATGTCGCGTTTACGGATGAAGCCCGTGCGTTCGCGTTTGAGAAGTATTTGAAATCCGGATCGGGCCGCGCGTTCGCCAAAACGCGTCTCTAAGGCGAACACACCTCGTTGCTGCTGCACTCGTACTTTTGGGGCGGCAAAACCGCACGAATGCCAGGGTCGCTCCCCTAGAGCCCACCAGTTTTAGATTGCTTTTATTGAGGCACAGGCTTGAGCCTCCCGATAGGATCGGGAAGATGGGTAGTTCCCTTCGTTGTACTCAGGGTGAACAAGTCTACTCAAGCCCACCAGTTACCGCCAAAAAAGCGGCCAGTCTGGTGTACGATAGCGCCAAGGAGCCTGTTATGGCGGCACTGGATTGGTCACAATGCCCGGCTGTCGAAAGCATACCTGGAAAAGTAAGCGGGGCGTGGGTCTTCCGTGGCACACGAATGCCGGTCGCGACGGTTTTCGAGAATCTCGAGGCTGGCGCCAGCATTGAAGACATCATCGAATGGTTCGACCTGACCCGCGAACAGGTCACGGCTGTGCTGGACTTTGCCGCCCGCAGTTTGGAAGCCCCAGCGCACCGCTAAATGCTCATACTTTTTGACCACGGCACTCCATCCCCCCTCAGTTCATTCCTCACCGACCACACCGCAAAAAAGACAAAAGACCTTGGTTGGGATACGTTGAGCAACGGCGAACTCCTAACAGCCGCGGAAAAAGCCGCCTTTGAAATCTTTCTGACCACTGACAAGAACATCCGCTATCAGCAAAATCTCGCTGGCCGGATCATTGCGATCGTGGTCCTCGGCAATTCGCGTTGGCCGGTCGTCCGCTTGTACATCGATCGGGTCATTGCGGCAGTTGCCGCAGCAAAACCAGGCACCTATACGGAAGTGGAAATCCCGGACCAATGACGTTAAACGGCCTTGCCATTGCGCTTTTAGAGCCCGCATGCTAAGAATCGCCTGGGAGGTGCCAACTTGAAACGAATTTTCATAACCTCTGCGGTTTTCGCCGTCGGAATTTTGATATGGGGCCTCCCTCTGTTCGCGCACCACGGAACTGGCGTGGCGTATCAAACGGACAAATGGATCACGCTGAAGGGAACCGTGACGGAATGGATTTGGTCCAACCCGCATTGCGGCATTTTGTTTGATGTGACTGACGATCAAGGCAACGTGGTGCATTGGGGCGCCGAGTTGGGAAATCCGCACATGTTGTCGAGCGCAGGCTTTGACAAGGATCTGTTGAAGCCGGGGGACAAAGTAGCCATCACGGGACACCCTTCCAGATCCGGCGCGCCGCGCCTGGAGTTCAACCATATGGAACTTTCCGATGGCCGCACGCTCACGATGGGAGGCGTCAAGGGAAATGGTGAGAAAGCGGACACGGAATACCAGACACCCGAGCAGCCAGTTAAGTGAGATTTCGTCCAGCATTTGACCCTCCGCGCTGGAGACCCCGGTTACAAAATCCAATACGAGAACGGGACCTGAATGAATTACCGAAGGAGATGGAATATGCGGAAGCGACTCCTTAATTCGGCCGCGGTCCTGGCGGCGCTCCTGGGATTCTCGTGTATTGCGTTCGCTCAGACATACGGCACTCCGGGCTATTCGCCGGGAGCATGGAAGCCGGACGAATTGCCGAAGGAACTTTCCAAGCCGAAGCCCTTCGATCCGCACGATCTTTCCGGCGTATGGTCGACGCCTACAACACCAGGCTATTTCGAGAGGCACTCCTTCGACGACAAGTGGATTGATACCAAGGATAAGAAAGTCCCGCCGCAGATGAGGTCAAACACTTCTCCGCCGCCGATGACCGAGTGGGGAAAGGCAAGGTTTGACGCCAACAAGGTTAGTTACGGCCCGCGAGCGGTTGAGCCGGAATTGAACAACGATCCAGTCTCCCAGTGCGAGCCGTTGGGTTATCCGCGCGACTTGTGGGAGGCGAATCTAAGGCCCTTTGAATTCATTCAGACTCCGGACAGGGTGCTGCAACACATGCAATACCACGACATCTGGCGCACGATCTGGACCGACGGGCGCGCACTTCCGAAGGATCCCGATCCGGCGTGGTACGGATATGCGATTGGCCGATGGGAAGGAGATACCTTTGTGGTTGAGTCCACCGGCTACGACGACAGAACGTGGCTCGATCATTTCGGCAATCCTCACAGCGACCAGATGCGGCTCGTCGAGCGCTACCGGCGCGTGGATAAGGACACTCTGAAACTGGACATGACGCTCACCGATCCAAAAACGTATACGAAGCCGTGGGTGGCCGAGACCATCACATTCGTCAATCCGAAAGCGGCAATTTTTGAGGAGATTTGTTCCCCGTCGGAGGAGCACCGGTTTAACGACGCCATCCGGGATGAATCCAAGGCGAAACCCAAACCGTAATCCCAATCCTTCGCAAGCCACCTGCGCTTCCCCTTTCTAGAAATTGAATGCAAGAGCAATCCGTCCCGGCAGGGCCAGTTGCGCAGGCTTGACAGGCTGCGGGAAAAGTGCCTTTTTGTCATCCCTCGGTCGCCGCGGCGACCGAGGGATCTGCTTTTCTTCGCCAAACCCAAGAAAAAACAAATTCCTCGGGCAAACCCAGCCCTTCGGAATGACTCGTTGCGATTTTTTCCGCAGATACTTCCGCCTGTGCGGGTTGGCCCTCGCAAGCCCGAAACCCCACAGGCTGAACAGGCTGCGGAAAAACTCAAAAAGCCGTCATTCTGAGCGAAGCGAAGAATCTCTCCTTGTTTCTTTTCTTATACTTAAATCGAAGAGAGATTCTTCGCTTCGCTCAGAATGACAGATCGAGACATTTTTCCCGCAGCCTGTGCTACTAGAAACCGGACTACTTCCACGTTTGCTCGATCATTGCATCGACTTCGCGCATGCCGGCTTCGAGATTTTTACCGTGTAGAAAAGCCGCAACATAACGATCCGGCCGAATCAGCGCCAAACCGGGAGGAAAGTCCCGCATCGAGCGCGAGAAATGGCCTTCAATATCGGATACGCATGTCACTCCGCTTGGAACCGGCGTGTTGTCACGCATCGCACGGATCGCAACGCGCTGGAGATTGAGGGGCGGCCACAGCTCGGGGGGCAGCCGTTCAAACACGTTTGGGGGAGTCTGGGGCAACGAGACCAGCGCGAAATTATCTCCCAGAAATTCATCGAGCAACGCCGTGCGGTCTGCGCAGCGAACGTTCGGCTGCGGGAAGAGTCTTCCGATCAGCGAAGCAGCACTGTGGTTCCTCCCACGCGCAAGGAAACCCTTGTCGAAACGCGGCTTGGGCTTGTATTTCATCTCCGCGAAATAGGTTCGCGCGGGCGGGACGAGGCTAAGAAAACGAAAAGCGGTCTGCAGCGCAAACGCACTCCATGCACTGCGGGGCATCATAACTTTACCCATCCGCAGCGCCAGCAGAATCATCTCCCAGGCGTGCTGACGGCGCTCCTGCTCGTAGGTCTCGAGCAGGAGCGGGCCGAGCCGCCCCTGAAGGACTGCCGCGAGCTTCCATGCCAGATTTTGCGCGTCGCGAATCCCGCTGTTCATTCCCTGCCCCGCGAAAGGAGGCGAGAGGTGCGCGGCGTCGCCCACCAGAAAAATGCGGCCCTCGCGCCAGCGGTCCGCCATACGCGCGTGAAAGATATACACGCGGCTGCGCCGCAGCGAAGAGTTCTCTTCGCCGTGCAGGCCGAGCAATGCCCTGGTGAATTCGGGAGAGGTAACCTCCGGTTCCGTTTCTCCTTCATGCAGCATGAATTCAAAACGGCGCGTGCGATCCGGCCCAGGAAGCGAGAGGCAAGGGCGCGCCGGATCGCAAAACACTCTTGTGTCGCGCGTGTGATCCTGCGTTTCCTCCAGGTCAAGGATGAGCCAGCGTTCCCGGAACGTGGACCCGCTGAGCTTGATCCCAAGCTTCTCGCGGACGAAACTGCGCCCTCCATCGCTCGCCACGAGATACTTCGTGGAAACTTCGGCCAGGCTTCCGTCGGCGCGCCGCAAAACCAGATCAACCTTGTCCGGGCCCTGCCTGAAATCGATCAACTCTGTGCTGAACCACGCCTCGGAACGAGTCTCACTGGCCGCGCGAACGCAGAAATAGTCCCGAAGCTGCTGCTCGAAGACCGGCTGGCGAAACGCGTTGCGGCGCGGATAGCCATATTCTTTCGCGGTTGGACGAACGCGCAGAAAACAGGATCCTCCCGCACTGAAATAATCGGATCCGTAACCGAGGACAACGCGTGACAGGACGGCGTCGACCACGCCGATGGCCTGCATGGTGCGAAGCGATTCGTCGTCAATCGAAACTGCTCTCGGTTCGTGGACGGTCGTCTCGTTCTTCTCGACGAGGAGAACTTCGACGCCGTAGCGCGCGAGGAGATTTGCAGTTGTGAGGCCGTTCGGCCCTGCTCCCACAACCACCACGGGCCATACCTTAACTGGTCTCATAAAGCGGTGGGGATCAAATCAGCCTGACGCTCGAGACACGGCAATTCATGGTGTTCTGAGCCGTTTTACGGTCTCTGGCGAAAATTGCTGGAAGTGCCTCACGTTCCAGGTGTAAATGTATTCGGCTTCCGCCTTCATCGCGCAGCGCGCAAGCAAGGCGTCGTAGATGGTGCCGCCTACAATTCCGTTCGCCGCAGCCTCTTTCAAGGAGGCGTAGTACTCGTCGACTGTGAGCGTTACGATAGTCAGGCGTTCCTGGACGTTTCCCAGGAACAGCAATACTTGCTCGCCGCTCAGGCGGTTCTTCCCCGGCAATCGAGTGGCTGTGGCGTAGAACTCGGCAAGGCTGTGCGCTCCGCAACATGCCTGCTTTTTGTCCGCTTTAAGAAAAGCCCTCAGACTTGCCTCGTGATGCTCGTGGTCTTCAACAAAGCATGGAAGCAAGACGGAAGTGTCGAAGAAAAACTTCATGAGCGCTTGCCAAGGTTTTGGTTCTCGCGTTCCCGGCGGACTTCTCGGACGGTCGCGTCAACGTCGGTCTGACTGAGAGGTTCTCCCGAGCGATAGACCCATACGCCGTGCTTCTTACGAAGCTGCGCATTTCCTCGCGTAGGACGCAAAGTGATTACATCACTTGAACTTTCCACCTCGAGGGTGTCTCCGGCCTGCAAGCGCAATTCGTCGCGTAGCGGCTTTGGGAGAACGATTCTTCCGGCTTTGTCGAGGGTCAATCGGTTTGCCATGTTGCCATTATATAATGGTATTTCCCATATGTAAATGGCATTCCCCGCGCCTTCCTCAAACGCTCGCACCTCTCGATTCATCAAGCCTCGTCGATACTTCCCTATTTGACGGCGATCGGATTCACGGGAGATCCCACCGCGCGCGTAATCGGGAGCGGCGGGGCGCAGAAAAAGAATTCGTACACGTGGTCCTGCGCGCAATCCGCCGCAAGGTCTTTCAAATAAAAAATCTCGCCCATGCTGATCCCGATCATGGGGATGACCACCCAGTGCCAGGGCTGCGACGCCATGCTCGTTTCGTTAGGACGGACTTCACAGCCCCAGGTATCCGCGCAGATTGCGGCCATATCCGTCTTGCGAATCCACTCGGCCGTTTCAAACCGCAGGCCGGGCGCGTTGCCGCCCGCATAGCCCTCCCATTTGCCGGCCTTGAGGCAGCGTTCCATATGCCCCGTCCGCACGATCACAAAATCGCCCTTGCGAATCTCGACGCCCTGCGCGGCCGCGCATTTTTCGAGTTCCTCGGTGCCGATGCCGTAACCGTCTTCGAGCGAGTCCACTCCCTTGTGGCGGGCCACGTCCAGAAGCACGCCGCGGCCGACCATCTTGTCTTTCACCTTCTCGATGCCGTTTTTCTGCGCGCCGTTCGCATCGACCAGCCGCGCATCGTAGCCATTCCACATTTTCTCGCCGTTAAAGACGTGGCCCAGCGCGTCCCACTGCGTGCCGCATTGCAACGGCATGGAAACCATGTCGTCGGCATAGCGGATTCCGATGGATTCCTGGCGGCCGGCAACCGCGTCGGTTCCCGTCGCCAGCATGGTGTGAATGGGGTTGAAGCGATTGCCCCACAGGCCGTTCTGCGGGCCGTTGCTGTCAAAATTGAGCGCCAGCGAAAACACCTTGCCTTTGCGGATGAGGCGCGCCGCGTTGACGATGTCCTGGGGCGAAATGTTGTTGAGCGTGCCGGCTTCGTCGTCGGCGCCCCAGCGTCCCCAATTTTTCAAACGTTCCGAGGCGGCCTGAATATCCTGGAGCGTCACTTTGTCACTCGTTTTGGTCATGAGCCTCAATCCTCTGTTGGCATGAACTTGTTCGGTCGCACAAACTTATAGATTATCACGCTCGGAAATTCCAGACCTTCGCGTTTATTCATCGCTTCAGCGGTGCATGCGATCTAATTTTTTCGTGCGGCAGCGCCTTCTGCTAGAGTTACCCTTCGCCGTTGCACAGCGTTCGTGAATCGGAAGGAGAGCCATGGAGTTTAAGGCTGTAGGAATGATTGGACTGGGAATCATGGGATCGGCCATGACGGGCAATCTCATTCGATCAGGATTCAAAGTTTTGGGTTACGACGTGCTGCCGCGGCGCCGCGAGGAGCATAAGAAGGCCGGGGGAAGCACGGCGCGGAGTTGCCGGGAAGTAGCCGGGAAATGCGACATCATGGTGACCTCATTGCCGTCCGCCGACGCGCTTCTGGAAACCGCCGCGGAACTCGCCAAGTCTTCGCGCGCCCATCAAATTGTCATTGAAACCAGCACGCTGCCGATCCCGGTGAAGGAAGAGGCGCGCAAACGCCTTGCTCGCTGCGGCACGATTCTGATGGATTGCACTCTGAGCGGAACAGGAGCGCAAGCGCGCGTCAAAGATCTAATCGTCTACGCCAGCGGCGACCGCAAGTTGTATCGCCGCATCGCTCCTGTGCTGGACGGTTTTGCGCGCGCCCATTATTACGTCGGGGCATTCGGCGCCGGCTCCAAAGTAAAATTTGTCGCGAATCTGCTCGTGGCGATCCATAACGTGGCCGCGGCCGAGGCCATGGTGCTGGCCATGAAATCGGGGCTTGACCCGGCGCTGGTGTTGAAAGTGGTCGCCGACGGCGCCGGTGCGTCACGCATGCTTCAGGTGCGCGGACCCATGATGGTGAAAGGAGATTACTCCGAGGCGACCATGAAAGTGCACACCTGGCAGAAGGACATGACGATCATCGGCGACTACGCGCGAAAAATTGATTGCCCCACGCCGCTGTTTTCAGCCAGCGCTCCCTTCTATACGGCAGCGATGGCCATGGGCCACGGCGCGGAAGATACCGGAGTGGTCTGCGCGGTTCTTGAACAGATGGCCAACAACCCGCGCCGGTTTACCGTGAACGCTCCTCGTGAACGGCGTACAAGAAAATGATCTTCGCTTCAGGTTAGTATTCGCAAAGATTCGATTCGGGTCGGGGTGAAGTAGCACAGCCACTCTTTATCCCGAGCCCCTGCGAGGGGCTGTGTAAGCCTCACCTTACGGCTACCGTCGCAATAATGACCCTAAAACCCGCACAGCCAGCCCCTCGCAGGGGCTCGGGATAAAGAGTGGCTGTGCTACCAAACCTGTCGATCAGCGGCAGTCTTCGGCCTTCGCGAGTTCTGACTCACTCGGTCGTGACGCATCGAGCGCCCGTTCAATCGTCTCGAGGGACCGCCCCTTCGTTTCCATCCCGATGAAAATGTAAGCGAAGCCCGCCAGCGCGAACCAACCCGCCAGATAGGAAAATGCGGGAAACAATGCGGCGACGGACGCTTTAGGCGTAATGATGTTCGAGGAACCAACGATGAGCGCCAGCCCCAGCGGGCCGATCACTTTTCCGAGTCCGCCGAATCCGTAGGCCGAGCCCATGCCGGTTGTGCGCAGCGCCACGGGCCACACTTCGGCGGAATACGGACCGACAATCGCAAACCCTCCGTCGGCAAAAGCGTTATTCACAATCAAAATTAGCCAGAAAACAGAAACAGTTCCGAAGAAGACGTTGTGGTAAACCGCAGCCGCGACAATCAGGATGGCCGCGCCAAAACTGGCGATGGCCCCGCTGGCCTTCCGACCAATCGCGTCCGAAAGGTACGAAAGGCCGATGCGCCCGAACAAGCCGGCAAAATTGACAAAAATTAGCAGGAAGGAGGCCCGCGCTGGCGTGACACCCAGAAGTTGGACGAGCAGCGTCGGAACCCAGAGCGTTAGCCCGTAATAGCCCGTCTGCGCCCCCAAGTTCGTGATCCATGAGACCGCCAGGCTCCTCGGGTACCGAAATATGTCTGACAGCCGGGTCTTGGGCTGCTTCTGCCCTTCCGGCGCGCCCACGTCCATGGGGAGGGCCGCAGGGTCCATTTCCAGGGCCCACGCCAGCGATTTCCTCGCTTCCGCCATTCGCCCCATCTGAATCAGCCAGCGCGGCGATTCCGGCACCCAGGCGCGGATCAGGAGCGTTAGAAGCCCTGGAACCATCCCAATCGCAAAAAGGCCGCGCCAGCCCACGTACGGCGTGGCAAATGCGCCCAGCGCTGCTCCGAGCAGGACACCGATGGGGACGGCTGCGGTGACCAGGCCTCCAACCATACCTCGCTTGGAGGCCGGCACGAACTCCTGCACCAGCGGAAGGTCAACGCAATACAAGCCGCCAACACCAAACCCGATGAGAAAACGGAAGACCGAGAGGAATATCCACGCATTGTCGGGCGTAAACGTCAAAATGCCGGTGGCGATCGAGAAATTGACCACCGTCATGAGGAAAACTTTGCGGCGTCCAATCTTGTCCGCCAGCCAGCCGTAAAACACTGCGCCGAACATCGCGCCAAAACCCGACGACAACAGGATGACAGCGGATTCGCCAAATGTGAGCTTCCACGGCCCGGCAATGAACGCCACCACGTAGCCGATCAGGAAGTAGTCGAAGAACTCGAGCATGTCGCCCAAGACCGCGGCAGTAATAATCCGGCGCTGATTGCCCGTCAGCCTTGTTTGCTGCTCGAGGTATTGGAGCATGTCGGGGTTTGTTCCGGCGGATCATACACCACCGCGGATATGTAGGACAGGCTTCAGCCTGTCTCTTTTTTAAACAGTGCAAATCAAAACCAGACAGGCTGAAGCCTGTCCTACTAAAATCCCGAAGCAATGCAGTGCATTTGGATTTTGCATGGTCAATCCCCGGCCGCTTCGCTATCATTCGCAAGGACGCGGAACAAATCCGCTAAGCGGCTAAACAAGGAAAAATGCATCTCACGCCACGTGAAATTGAAAAACTGTTGATCGCCACGGCCGGGGAACTTGCTCGCAAGCGCCGGGCGCGCGGACTCCGGCTGAATTATCCCGAGGCGGTGGCCCTCATCACGGCGGAACTACTCGAAGGAATCCGCGACGGCCGCTCGGTCTCCGACCTCATGGAATACGGCGCGACGATTTTAAAAAAGGACGACGTCATGGAAGGCGTGCCCGAAATGGTGAACGAGGTGCAAGTGGAAGGAACTTTTCCCGACGGCACAAAATTGGTGACGGTCCATCATCCGATCCGCTAACTGTGTGCCATTCCAAGGTCGCCGCGGCGACCACGGAATCTGCTTTTCTCTAGCGCAAGTATAAAAAGCAGATTCCTCGCTTCGCTCGGAATGACATCGTAATGGTTTTGTTTGGAGAGAACGACATGATACCCGGAGAATATTTGCTCGCGGAAGGCGACGTGATCGCCAACGAAGGCCGCCGCGAAATCGAATTGGAAATTGCCAACACTGGAGATCGCCCCATCCAGGTCGGCTCCCATTTCCATTTCTTTGAAGTGAATCGGGCGCTGCGATTCGACCGCGCCGCCGCTTTCGGAATGCGGCTGAATATTCCCGCCGGAACCGCAGTGCGCTTTGAGCCCGGCGACACAAAGAAAATCAGGCTGGTGGAAATCAGTGGCTCGAAGCATGTCTACGGCCTCAACGGCCTGACAAATGGGCTCGCGGACGAATCGACCAAGCCGGGCGGTCTGAAACGCGCCGCCGAGCAAGGTTTCTAAAGGGTTTCTAAGAGGCCTCCTTCATGAGCCTGAAAATTCCACGGCGGCAATATGCGGACCTGTACGGTCCCACCACCGGCGACCGCGTTCGCCTGGCCGATACGGAATTATTCATCGAAATTGAAAAGGACCTCACGACTCCCGGCGAGGAAGCGAAATTCGGCGGCGGCAAAGTCATCCGCGATGGCATGGGCCAAGCCTCGGCCGCCACTTCCGCGGATGGCGTTCTCGATCTGGTCATCACCAATGCGGTGATCGTGGACCACGGTGGAATTTACAAGGCCGACATCGGAATCCGCAACGGACGCATCGTGGGAATCGGCAAGTCCGGCAATCCGGATATGATGAGCGGCGTAACTTCCGGAATGATCATCGGTGCTGGGACGGAAGTTATCGCCGGCGAAGGAAAAATTGTGACGGCGGGCGGCATCGATGCTCACGTCCATTTCATTTGTCCGCAACTCGTCGAGGCCGCACTCTCCGGGGGCCTGACCACGCTGATCGGCGGCGGCACCGGCCCAGCTACGGGCACTGACGCCACCACGTGTACTCCCGGCCCATGGAACATGCATCGCATGCTGGAGTCCGCCGACGGCTTCCCCGTCAATCTGGGATTTCTCGGCAAGGGGAATTCTTCCTCCCCCGAGCCACTGCGCGAGCAAATCGAGGCCGGCGCGATTGGTCTGAAGCTGCACGAGGATTGGGGCACGACTCCCGCGGCGATCGATTGCGCGCTCTCCGTGGCGGAAGAATTCGACGTGCAGGTCGCGATTCACACCGACACGATCAACGAAGCCGGCTACGTGCAGGATTCGATCCGTGCCTTCAAGGGACGCACGATTCACACATACCACACCGAGGGCGCAGGCGGCGGCCATGCGCCCGACATCATCAAAGTGTGCGGCGAACCCAATTGCCTACCCTCTTCCACGAATCCCACGATGCCGTTCACGGTCAATACGCTCAACGAGCATCTGGACATGCTCATGGTCTGCCATCACCTGAGTCCTTCGATCCCGGAAGACGTGGCCTTTGCGGAATCGCGCATCCGCGCCGAAACGATCGCCGCCGAAGACGTCCTGCACGATCTGGGCGCGATCAGCATGATGTCTTCGGATTCGCAGGCCATGGGCCGCATCGGCGAAGTCATCACGCGCACCTGGCAGACGGCGGACAAAATGAAACGCCAGCGCGGGCCGCTGCCCGGAGAAAAATCCGGCAGTGACAACGTGCGCGTGCGCCGTTACGTCGCAAAATTCACCATTAATCCCGCGATCGCACACGGGGTGGCGCACGAAATCGGCTCAGTGGAAACGGGGAAACTCGCGGACCTGGTGCTGTGGAAGCCCGCGTTTTTCGGCGTGAAGCCGGAGATGATCGTCAAGGGCGGGATGATCGCGTGGTCGGCAATGGGCGACGCCAACGCTTCGATCCCGACGCCGCAGCCCGTGATTTACAGGCCAATGTTCGGCAGCTTCGGGGGCGCGCTGCATTCGACGTCGCTAACGTTTTTGTCGCAGGCAGCTGCGAATTCGGGGCTGCGCGAGAAGCTCGGCCTGAAGAAAAACACAGTCGCCGTCAATCACTGCCGCGGGCTTACCAAACGGGACATGATCAACAACGATGCTCTGCCGCACATGGAAGTCGATCCGGACACGTACGAAGTGCGCGCCGACGGCGTGCTGCTCACATGCGAGCCCGCGCAAGTGCTGCCCATGGCGCAGCGCTACTTTCTTTTCTAAATCATGTGGGGCAACACACTCATCATCGATCGCTTGGATCCTTCCGCAAACCAAAGTGATTTGCGCGCGAAAGAAGAGGACAAGCTCGTTCTCACCTGGGAGCAGCGACGCTGGATGCGAGGGCGATTTACCACGGCGCAGGGACGCAAAATCGGAGTCGCGCTTCCGACGGGCACGACCCTCGCGAATGGCACGATCCTCTACGTAGGAGCGAATTGGTATTTGAAAATCGAAGCCGCCATCGAATCAGTTCTGGAAATTGCGCCTTCGGACTACAACGATGCCGTAAAAATCGCCTTTGAAGTGGGCAACCGGCATTTTCCTCTGGCGCTCGAGCAAAGCAAAATTCTGGTTCCGGACGACAAGGCCATGGTTCGTTTAATGGAACGCCTGGGCGCGCCTTGGGAACGCCGCCAGGCAATCTTTGATCCCATTGGCAACACACAGATGCATCAACATGAATCAATTTCTTAGCCTGCTGCAATTCACAGACGGACTCTTCCCCGCGGGAGCCTACGCGCATTCGTTTGGCCTGGAGACCTGCGTGCAATCCGGCGAGGTCCGTGACGCTGCGGGAGTCGAGGCGTTTCTGCGCGCCTATCTGGAAGGTTGCGCCGCACCCACCGATGCCGTCGCCGTGCTGTGCGCGCGGCGCGCGGCGACAAAGGAAAACCTCCCGTCCTGCCTGGCGCTCGACGAAATGCTCGACGCCACGAAAGCGCCGAGCGAATTGCGCGATGCCAGCCGCCAGATGGGGAGACAGACTCTTCGCGTGGCGACGAACTTGCCATGTCACCGGTTGCTCGAAGAATTTGGCAGTGCCGTCGCGAACGAAACCACGCCCGGCCATCATCCGGTTGTTTTCGGGATGATCGGCGGAATCCTCGGATGGGACGCCGTCGAAATGACCGGCGCGTATCTGTATTCGACGAGCGCGGCTCTTGTTGGCGCGGCGCTGCGCCTCCTGCCCCTCGGCCAGCTTGCGGGACAGGGCATCTTGTGGAACGCGAGGCCGCTGATTGCAACGCTCGCGGAAGAGGCGCAGGATAAACGCGAGGCGGACATCTGGTCCTTTGCTCCGGCCTTGGAAATCGCGAGCATGCGCCACGAGTTGCTCGATGCGAGGTTATTCCGTTCGTGATTTCCAAACCGCTCAAGATCGGCATCGGCGGGCCCGTCGGTTCGGGAAAAACCGCGCTGGTGGAGGCGCTGTGCACGCGCCTGAAAACGTCGTATCAACTTGCAGTGATCACAAACGATATCTATACGCGCGAAGACGCCGAATTTCTCACGCGCCGCGGCGTCCTTCCTGCCGAGCGCATCGTCGGCGTCGAAACCGGCGGCTGCCCGCACACCGCGATTCGCGAGGACGCCTCCGTCAACCTCGAAGCGTCGGGCGCCCTCATGCGCGGGGTTCCGGATCTGGACATTCTGTTCATCGAGAGCGGCGGCGACAACCTGGCGGCCACGTTCAGCCCTGAATTGGTCGATGCCACCTTTTATGTGATCGACGTGGCCGAAGGCGAAAAAATTCCGCGCAAGGGCGGGCCCGGCATCATGTCCTCGGGGATGCTGGTGATCAACAAGATCGATCTCGCGCCGTACGTTGGCGCGGATTTGCAGGTGATGGATCGCGATGCCAAGCGCATGCGCGGAGAGAGGCCCTACGTCTTCACCAATCTCAAAACCGGCCAGGGAGTGGACACGCTCATCGAATGGATCCGCCACTCCCTGCTCTTTGAAGAATGAGCGGAGCAGCGAACGGATCCCCGAACGCGTCGGGCGCGACGGATTTCTCCGTCTGCGATTCGCACGCAGCGGGGCGCACACGATCCTGGCCCAATCGTGCTTTTCACTTCCGCTCCAGGCGCTGACGCCGTTGGTCCTTGCAGACGGCGCTTCTTACCTGATGCTATTGAATCCGACGGGTGGCGTGCTGGGCGGCGATCACCTTGTCACGGAAATCGCGCAGGAATCAGGAACGCACGTTTGTCTGACCACGCCGTCGGCGACGCGAATCTATCGCACCGCGGAAAAGCCCGCGATCCTCGAAACTGTGATTCGCCTCGACGAAGGGGCCACGCTCGAATATTTTCCGGACCACGTCATTCCGCACGTGGGCTCGGCGCTTCGCCAGTCCTTGCGATTGGAAATGGCGCGAGGCAGCCGCGCCATGCTTCTCGATTCGATGGCTTCCGGCCGCGTGGCCCACGGCGAACGCTGGAGTTTCACAGAGATGGATTCACGAACGGAAGTATACGTTTGCGGCCGGCCCGCCTACATCAATCGGACGAGGATTCTTCCCGCAACGAATCGGCCCGATCGGCTGGGCTGGATGGAAGATTTCGACTATTCATCTTGCTTGGGACTGTTTGCGGATGGATTCACACGCTGGAAAGAAGTTGCCGCGGCGATGAATGAAGAATTGCTTAGCGCGCCCGGTGTTCGCGGCGGAGCTACCCTAATTTCGCGCGGCGGCTGCGTGGTGCGATTTCTCGCGCGCTCCGCATCCGACATGACTCTGGCGAACAAGAAACTGTGGGATGCCGCGCGGGCGCAGGTCGCTGGACTTCCACTCTTCGACCACCGAAAATATTGAGCGAATCCGATGACTGCACTGCTCGCCATTGTGCTGCTGGGTTTTTTTCTGGGGATGAGGCACGCCACCGATCCCGATCACGTCGTGGCGGTCACCACTATCGTCAGCCGCGAACGCAGCATGCTGCACGCCACCTTAATCGGCGCGCTCTGGGGACTGGGCCATACGCTCACGGTCCTCGCCGTCGGCGCGGCGCTCATCGTGTTCAAGGTCACGATCCCTCCGCGCCTGGGCCTGAGCATGGAGTTGTGCGTCGGGCTGATGCTGATTCTTCTCGGCGTCTTGAATCTCACGGGCATACTCCGCCGCGCGATGGAATGGGTGACGATTCGGCGCCTTGGTTCTTCCGCGCATTCTCATTTTCTATTTGGCCGCTGGTTGGTTCACACCCACGATGAAGATGGCGAACCGGTTTTCATCGATTCGTTTTCTATCCTGGGATGGACCCCGCAGTGGTGGAAGCAATTGGGCCTGTTTCACGTCATGCGCCCGGTGGTGGTCGGAATCGTCCACGGCCTCGCCGGATCGGCTGCCGTGGCGCTCCTCGTATTGACGACCATCAGCCGTCCGTCTTGGGCCTTCGTTTATCTGCTGATTTTTGGATTGGGAACCGTCGCGGGGATGATGCTGATCACGGCGGCCATTGCGATCCCCTTCGCCTATTCGATGCAGTATTTCGTACGCCTGAATCGCGGCCTCGCGGCGGCGACCGGATTTGTGAGCGTGGCTTTCGGAATGTTTTTGTGCTACCAGATCGGCTACGTCAACGGACTGTTTACGAGCCATCCAAGCTGGATCGCGCGGTAGCGCGGTTTTCGTAGCACAGGCACTCCTGCCTGTGCGAGTTTTGCGGCCATTGCTAGATGAAGCGTAGATGTGGGACTAACAAGACCGCACAGCCAAGAGTGGCTGCGCTACTTTTTGCCGCCGCCGGCAGCTGCCAACTCGATGGGCTTTCCGTGGGGCGTATGCCTGTAAGCATCCGCCCAAGCCTCTTTACGCGCCAGCAAGGCCGCAGAATCGGTCAATCCTTTGGCTGTGACCAAGCGCTCCAAAGTCGCGAGCCAATGCTCATAGTAGTGCGAGCCGTCGTCCGGCTCGCCGCGGTCGGCGGCGGACTTGAGTTCCTCCGCGAGCGCGGCTGCCCATTCTTTCCACGTGAAATGACCCTGCTCTGAGAGCTTCACTGCGAGCGCAAACGCTTGCGCCTGCCAAGGCTCGGCAAACACCGGCCCGCCTTCATCGCGCGGCAAGCGCGGCAGCGCTGCAAGGCTTTCAGAATCGGGAACAGAGTTATGCTGGCTCAAGGTAATCATCCCACAAGTCGAGGTGTACGCTATCGCGCGGCGAGGCTTGCTCTCCCCACAGTTCGCGTGCGGTGAAACGAACGGAGTACACGTGCTGCGGTTTTTCCCCCAGAAACTGCGCGTTTGTGTCCGGAAAAACGAAGACGCCGTGATCCCGCTGGATAATGCCCATTTTCCCGCGAGCGTAGCGCGGCAAGCGCGTGTGGCCGGTTGGGTTTAGATTGCGAGCCCTCACCTTCTGGCCCACTTTAAACTTGGGGGGCGCCTGCACGTCCCGAGCCCCGAGGGTACCCAGGGCAAGCAAAGGGAGAACTCCAGCGGTGGTGAGCGCCGGAGTGGCCTTTGGCGAACCTGCCGCCGGTGATCCGCTCTCGATCTCCGCGCTCGTAACCACGCCGTGCTTGACGAGGAGCGCGACCAACACCGCAAACCAGCGCTCGTAATACGAATAGCGCAGATAGTCGGCCGGAGGAATCAACTCATTCTCGTAGCGGTCAGCATCGAGGTTCCACTTGCGCCACACCGCCATCGCAGTCGCCAAAGCACGAACCCGCGCTTCCCAGCGCTCGTGAAAGACGGGCTCGTTCTTTTCATACTGGACGGGGCCCATGTCCTGCATTCCGCCCATGTCATGCACGCCGTTCATGCGGCGCCTCCCGACTGCGAGAGTGTGACGTTTGTAACTCCGATCATCGAATCGCGCGTGACCAGCGCGGCCAGTTCTTGCTCGTTGAGCTTTTCGCTTCCGGCAGGCCGCTCGGGCAGAACGATGTAGCGCACTTCCGCGGTACTGTCCCAAACCCTCACTTCGGCGTCTTCTGGTAGCTCTAAGCTGAATTCGCGCAGCACACCTCGGGGATCAATCACCGCGCGCGAGCGATAGGCTGCGGACTTGTACCAAACGGGAGGCAGGCCCAGCACCGACCATGGATAGCAGGAGCATAGCGTGCAAACGACCAGGTTGTGCAGCTTCGGAGTATTCTCGACAGCCACGAGGCGCGCGCCATGCTCGTTCGTGAAGCCAAATTCCGCGATTGCGGAGGTGGCGTCTTCCAGCAGCCGCTTTTTATATGCGGGATCCACCCAGGCGCGCGCGATCACGCGCGCTCCGTTGCGTGGGCCGAGCTTGTGTTCGTATGCGTCGACCAGCGCGTCGAGCGTTGCCGGGTCAACCAATCCCTTTTCGACGAGCAAGGATTCGAGCGACTTCACGCGCAAAGTTGGGTCTGATGGAACGTCCTGGTGAGCGTGATCATGCTCTTGCGCGTGGGCGAGGTCATTCGTCATCGCCGCACCCGCTGCAGTGGCTGCTGTCGCCAGAAAATCGCGCCTGGTCGCTTCCATAGGGCGTTCCTTTCGCCGTTTTCTCGAAACAATTCCAGCCACCCCGATGAGGCGGTGGTACGAAATGGGTTCGGTTAGGCCTCATTTTATGATCCTAATTCCCATTTTTTGCAAACCAAATGTGGGCAGAAGTAGGACGGGCTTCAGCCTGTCTGGTCTTGATTTCTGCAGGGCTGACAGAAGTCAAAATAAGACAGGCTCAAGCCTGTCCTACTCAGGCCGGCTGGCGATGCCAGCGCGGCAGCGAATGCCGGCGCAGCCACGATGCGAGCCGCTCGAAGAATCCCTTGCGCAGGGCGACTTCCACAAAGTTGAGGAAGAGAGCGAGGATCAGCCAGTAGGGCCACAGGGGTTGCCGCTCGCGCACAATGGCGCCCTTGTCATTCAGCAATTGATCGATGGAGGGATGCATCCGCCCGCCGGTCACGCGGCTGATTTCGCCGAGCAGCGCCGTGTTGACCGCCTGGGGTTTGGTCTCTTCGGATTCGCGATAGAAACCGGCCTCGGGCAGAACCAGCTCCGAGTTCCCCGAAACGATGTGATACAGACCTCCCTGATCGGCTGGAATGCGCGCCTCGTAGTGGCCGGGCTCGGTCTCTTCGAGCGGCAGCGTGCGAGGCGCTCCTCCCTGCGTCTCTACAAGAATGTGAGGCGGGCCAATGCTATCCAGCGTCTCGGCGGCGGGATTGTCGGAATTCGCCAATACGTCGTAATACACCACCGTTTCGCCTTCATGGTTCCCGGGGCGCACCCCTGCGCGGATGGTGCGGTCGCGGTGCGAAACATCGCGCACCATCTGCGGCCACAAAGTACCGAATGACTCCCAGCGTACCCAGGGCGCCGCCCAGCGGCTCTTGGCGTCGGACATAAAGGCGATCACTCGGCCTAGGCCGTAGCGCCAGCGCACCAGGAGAGGTTTCTTTTCATCCACGCGCAATATCACTTCCGAACCCTCTTTGGCCTCCGCCTGCACGAAACCGCGCAGGCGAGGCGCCTTCGTGAAATCGATGCCGTCGGTGAATTCCACGGGGCGTACGCGCACCGCGCGCACGGGGCGTTCCTGAATCGCCAGGTCCTCCGTGGATTTCACTTCCGCATTGATGATTTGCGGAATCGTCTCCGGATTTTCGACGAAATGGGATTTTCCCCTTGTTTTGCGCGCGAGTTCATCGAGCAGATCACGGTTGATGTAGTCGCCCACGCCGATAGTGGAAATCGTGACGTGCTTGGCCAGCGCGTCTCGCTCGAGTTTCGGAAAATCTTCCTGAGTGCCCGGCGTGGAAACGCCGTCGGTCAGCAGGATGATGTGCTTGTGCGTGGCCTTTTGGTCCACGATGGCCTCGAAGCCTGCGTCCACCGCCTGATAAATCTTGGTCCCGCCGTTGGCGGTGATCTGGCTGATGAGGTTGCTCTTGTCTTCGAGCGAGCCGGCCGGCCCCATGGGAATGACCCAATTGAAAGTTTCGTCAAACGAAATGACGCCGATCATGTCGATGGGACGCAGCGTGCGGATGCTGGCGCGCGCCGCGTCGCGGGCCATCTCGATTTTCGGGCCGCTCATGCTTCCGGATTTATCGAGCACTAGCACGACAGCGGTGGGCTTTTGCGGCGGCGGCTCGGCGCGCACCGGCAGCATTTTCTCAAAGGGAGTTTTCGGTTCCTCGGGCAGCTTGGCATTGCTGTCGCCGGCGATAAAAATCAGACCGCCGCCCGCGTACACGTACCGCTCCAGCGCCAAGTCCTCGTCCGCGGCAAGATCATGATCGGGATAATTGTCCAGGAGGACCGCGTCCCAATCCCGCGCCGGGCGATTCACGGGGAAAGTCGCAACCGATTCCACGTCGACGTCGGCCTGTTTCAATGTTTCCAGAAGAGGGGCTGAAGTTTCGTGGCCGCCCGCGACGTAAAGCACGTGAGGCCTGCGCACCGTTATCGCGCGTGACACCAGGACCTGCTCGGAGCCCTCGCTCGAAATGTGCACCTCCAGAAGGCTGACTCCGCTATGCGAGACGCGCGCTTCCAGATCGACCACGTTGGCGCCCACCGCCAAATCCGCCGTCGTGGACGCGATTTCCTGTCCCTCGGAGGTCATCCAGATTCGCGCCTTCATCGCGCTGCCGCTGTCGAGGCGCAGCGTCAACGGGAAGCGCTCTCCCGAAAACACATCCTGCGGAGACGCGACGCTTTCGACTTGAACCGGCAAGGGCGCGGTGCCTCCGGCGGGTGCGGTAAACACGGCCACGCCGCTCTCTCGGGCGCGCAGCGCTTCGGTCAACGCGTGGCCTTGATTCTCGTTGCCGTCACTGATCAGCAAGATGCGCCGCTGGCCTTGCGAGGGAAAGGTGCTGAGAGCCAGTTGCAGTGCCTCTTCCAGATTCGTGGCCATCCCTTCTTTGGGATCAACGCCTTGCGGAATGTTTACCTGGGCGGTCTGCGCGGGAACGCCGCGAAGCTTGGCGTGTTCCGCAAACGTAATGAGCCGTAAATCGGCGCCGGAATTTTTGCGCACCAGGTCGCGCAGCATGGCCTCGCCGCGCTGCAGGGATTCGCGCGGCATGCTCGCCGATGTATCCATCAGCACGGTGACGGCCAGCTTCTCGACGCGCAGCGGCGCCCAGGGGCCGGCCAGCGCGATCACCAGCGCGGTGAAGGCCGCGCATTTCAGCGCGAGACACACGTGCGATGCCCCCAGCGATTTCCGCATCCAGACCCACAGGACGGGAAGCAATCCGGCCAGCAACAGAAAAATGGGCTGATCGAACGTCACTCTTTCACCTGCCAACAAAATTCGTATTTCGGAATCCGGATTCTTCTTGTTCTTCCATTTCCGGATCAAGGTCCGGCAGCGGCTGATCGCCGGGCGCTTCGCGGACTTCCGCGGCGCGCTGCCGCTCTCTAGCCGAGTAATACAGCCACCACTCCAGCCACAGCGCTACGGCCGCCAGCAGAACCAGCCAGCGCCACAGATCCCACGCCGCGGGCGGGCGCGGCTCTCCTTCCACTTCCGCTGCCTCCACCGCAGTGGGCTGCACGCGCTGGGCGGGCAGCGATGGTGGATTCACGGTAACGTTCGTTTCGCCGCCGGGACCGGAGACCCGGTAGTTCCCGGTTTCAAACGCGAGCAAATGAACGCCTGCGCCCTTGCGCGCAAACGGCACTTCTTTTCCGGATGGCGCAGTGATTTTCGTAACAGGTCCGGGAAGATCGATCTCGCCCGCGGAAAACGAATCGGCGACTTCGTCGACCGAGCGCGTCATCCACTCCACGCTTCCGGCCATCAGCAAAGGAAACGCCGACTCCAGCGGAAAATTGGAATCGTGCGGATTGAATCCGACGATCAGAATTCTGTACCCGTTTTGTTCGCGCGCCAGAATCAGCGGCGCAGGCGGGTCTCCCTCTGTGTAAGCGAGAACCGTATCACCCGGCACGACTTTCAGAGCAGCGGGATTGCGCACGCTGATATCGCGCGTGCGGACCCACCGCGTCACCGGATGCTGCGAGTTCCATCCTGTAACGCGCATCGGCCGGGAACCCGCCACCGCCGCGCCGCTGAGAAACCAAATGGAATTGAAGGACGGCTGCGCGGGTAGATTCACGCCCTGATAAATCGCGATGTCGGGGGAAACGTTGACGCTGAGTTCCGGAGGCAGAATCTGCACCTGCACATAGGGATCGCTCGATAGCACGCTGAGCAGGTCCGCGGCGGAAGGAGAAGCAGTATTCCCGAATACTGCCACGCGCACCGCGCGGAATGCCGGAAGATTGACCATGGCCCGGTCGTCCGCTTGCAGCGCGTCCGGCGGAGTAATTTCGGCCTGCAATGTTCCGCCCTGGTCCCAATTGAATTCATCTTGCGCGTTGGCGAGCGATTCCGGGGCAAGCGACAGTTTGCGCTGGCCGATGGGCTGGCCATTCACGGAAAACGCCAGCACGACATCCGCTTTTTGGCTTCCGTAATTTTTGAGTTGCGTCAGCAGGCGCCAGCGATCGGGCTGCGTGGCGTCGCGGCGCAATGAAAGCCGCGTAATGCCGCGGTTTTGCACGGACGGCCAGTCTCCCACAAGACGCATGAGAAATTGCGACTGGCCGCCGCTGCTTTCCGCGGATTCCACTTCCACGCGAAATTGGTCTAGGCTGTGCGCTTGTTCCGAAGTAAGAAGGCCAGGACCTACATATACCAGCAAGCCGCGTCTCTCTCCTCCCAGCGCTGCGCGGCCCATTTCCAATGCGCGTGGCAGATCGGCGGCAACGCTTGAAGGTTGCGCTTCCAGTATGGCGCGGCGGAGCGAAGCCCGGTCCGATGTGAACGGCAAAATGGGCGGCGCATCCGCCTCCGCGCGAAGCAGGAGCACGCGATCTCCGCCGGGCAGCGAATCGAGCAAACGCAGCGCCTGTGCGCGTTCCAGGTCGATCCAGGCCGGCTGGCCCGCGGAATGCGCCTGCGACCAGATCGACGTGTCCAGCACCATTGCGACGCTGCGGCCCTCAAACGCCTGGCCCCACCGCGGATTTGCAAGCGCGAGAACCAGCAACAACAAAAAGAGAATCTGCGCCAGAAAAGCCCAGGGTTCGCGAAGCTTCCGGCGTCGAGGCTGCGAAATCGGCTGAATGCTGGCCCAGAAACGTAGAGTGGAAACTTTGCGGCGCTGCGGCCGGCGGTGATGCAGGTAAAGCCACAGAGCCGTAGCCGCGAGCCCCGCCCACACAACCGCAATTTCCACGGGACTGAGCGCCAGCCAGTTCATGCCAGCACCTGCCCGCTGCGTAGGCTGCGCAAAACGAATTCCTGGTACGGAATATTCGTCACGGCGCGCGCGTATCTTCCGCCGTTGCGGATGGCGAGCCGCCGCAAGCGCGCGGAAAATTCCTGAAACCTGCGTTCGTACAGCGCGGTGCTCTGCGGCGAGCACTCCACGGTGCGCTGTGCTCCCGTCTCGGCGTCCTCCAGGATCAGTTCGCCCGCGGCGGAGGGATGCTGCTCCTCGGCGCTGTGGACCTGGAGCAGCACGAAATCGTGCCCCGCCGAACGCAGCATTTCGACGGCGCGCTCACAACCTTGTTCATCGAAGAAATCGGAAATCAGGATCGCGATTCCGCGAGTGGAGAAACTGCTCATGAATTCTTTCACCGAGGAAAACATATCCGTGCCGCCCCCGCACGATTGCCCGCCGAGAAATTCCAGCACCGGCCACAACCGGTCGCGCCCGCCGGAAACAACCAGGGGTTTTTGCAGCCGATCCGCGAACGGAATCACCGCGGTGGTGTCCAAATGCAGCAGCGCCAGATACGCGAAGGTGGCCGCGAGCCGCTGCGCGTACAGGAACTTCGACTCCCGCTCGTCGCCAAAATCCATCGACTCGCTGCGGTCCAGCAAGATCCGCACGGGAATATGCTGTTCGGTTTCGTAAATTTTCAGGAAGAGCTTTCCGAGGCGGAGATACGCGCTCCAATCCAGCGAGCGCGGATCATCACCGAAGCTGTAACGGCGGTAATCGGCGAACTCCATTCCCGGCCCGCGCGTGCGCGACCGGTGCTCTGGGCCTACCGCGCCAGACAGATTGGTGCGGCACAGCAGTGTGACCTGCTCCAGCGTTTTCAGGAATTCCCTGTCGAGCAAGAGCGGAGAAGTTGTGGCCATCGGATTCAGCCCTGAGTAGGACAGGCTTTTTACCCTGAGGAAAGCGAAGGGCAGCCTCTGGGGATCGACTCACCCCACAGGCTGCCCTTCACGGATGCTCAGGGTAAAAAGCCTGTCCTACGAAAACCTTACTTCGTGCAGATTTTGCCGGCAATTTCTTCCAGCAAGTCGTCCGGGGACCGGCCATCCGCCTGCGCTTCAAAATTCAGGATGATGCGGTGGCGCAGCGCGGGGAGCATCAGAGCGCGAACGTCTTCCAGGCTGACGTTGTAGCGCCCGTCCAGGAGTGCGCGCACTTTCCCACCGAGGATCAGCGTCTGCGCGCCGCGCGGCGAACTCCCGTACCGGATGTATTTGCTGGCCAAAAGATTTTCGCGGTTCTCCGGGTGGGTGGCCAGCGTGAGCTTCACGACGTATTCCTGCACGTGTGGCGCGACGGGAACCGCGCGGACGATTTTCCGCATCTCCAGAATTTGCGCGCCGTTCACGACGGGGGATACGGTAGCAGCCGTCCCTTGCGTGGTGCGGTCCAGAATGTCGTGCAAGTCTTCGCGCCCGGGATAAGGAACGCGCAGTTTGAACAGGAAGCGGTCGAGCTGGGCTTCGGGCAGCGGGTAGGTCCCTTCCATTTCGAGCGGGTTCTGCGTGGCCATCACAAAGAAAGGCTCTTCCAGGAGGTGGGAGGTGTGGGCCACGGTGACCTGTTTTTCCTGCATGGCCTCGAGCAACGCCGATTGCGTTTTCGGCGTCGCGCGATTAATTTCATCTGCGAGCAAAAGGTTCGTAAAAATCGGGCCGGGCTGAAATCCCAGGGATTTTCTGCCGTCTCCGTTTTCCTGCACCACGGACGTGCCAATCACATCCGCAGGCATCAAGTCCGGTGTGAACTGGATACGCGAGTATTTCAGCGCCACGGCCTGCGCGAGCGTGCGCACCAGCATGGTCTTGCCGAGGCCCGGCGCGCCCTCAAGCAGCACGTGCCCGCCGGCCAGCAAAGCGATCAGCACTCCGTCAACCACTTCTGCCTGGCCGACGATCGCCTTGGAAATTTCCCCGCGAACTTCCGCCATTTTTTCGGCGAGAAATTCCGTTTGTTGGCCGAAGGGCTCCCCCCCCATCTGGCCTTCCGTTCCCACCGGACTGGTCATGAACCCATCCTGTAAACCGGTAAGCGAATTCCCCCGGATTCTAACTCAATGCTTCCCATTGTCCGCATGTTCAAAATAGCGCTGCACGTAGAAACGGTAGCGCGCGGGGATATTTTCCTGTTCGGCGCCATTGGTGACGGCATCCTGCTGGGGCGAGACGTCGCGCGAGGCAAGCTGCGCCGTGCCGGTCTCGGTCGCGACCTTCATGCGCGTCTGCTCTTTAAATCCGCTGGCTTCCAGCGCGACGCGATCTGGAACGGCATTGATGGGATGCGTCTCCTGATCTTTCCGCAGCTCTTTCGAGCCTTGCTGGCTGCCCGCACCTTCGCTGGCTGTCTGCGTGGCCTTTTGCTTGGCGTCGGAATTCCCCCGCGACTCGCCGCGTTTGTCACTTTCCGTCGCGCCCGGCTGCTGCGAATTGCCCGATTGCGGCGTGCCCTGGCCGTTCGGCGGCTGCTGGCTCGCGCGATTATTGGACTGTTGATTCGGTGAATTCGACATCATATTTTTCAGGGCCTGCATCAGCGACTGCCCCAGGGATTGGCGGCCCTGCGGCCCCTGCTGCTCCGACTGCTGCGATTTGCCGTTTGCGTTGTCACTCCCGCTCTTGCCTTCTTGAGATTGCGAATAGCTGTCCTGCGGACGGGCCTCGCCGGAGGGATTGCCCTCCTGATTGCCGGGCGCCTGCATTTCGTCCTGCGGCTGATCGCCGGCGCCAGCTTCCGCGGAATCCTTTTGCTGATCCGCGCCGGCATTCTTGTCGTCACCGGCATTCCAAAGATCTTCGCTACTCGAAACGGCGTCGCCGCGCTGGGTTTCTTCGCCGGTCACGTCCGGCTTCATGGTCACCAAAGCGATTGTTCTTTGCAGATCCTTCTCCATGGCGTGCACGATGGGAGAAAAGATCGATTGCACGAACTGTGAACGCGCAGTGGTTTCCAGCAATGACACGAGCGGCGGCCGGTGATGGATGCGGTAGGCGAACAAACCAGCCACCACCAGAAAAAGCACAGAAGCGCGCCTGATATTTCCCGGCAACTGCATGGGAAAAAATCCGGGCGGGTCCAGCTTGGATAGACGGCGGAGAGCGTCCTTGCGTTGCTCGCCGATCAGCCCCTCCGGATCCGCAACGCTGCCCAAGTAAACGGCCGTGGAAAGGCGGTCCTGAAGTTCGGCAGCGGAATCCAGGCGGCGGGCGGCCTCATAATTGGAAAGTCGATTGCGCCAGGTCCAGGCCAAAATAGCCGCCGCGCCGACAGCGGCCAGGATGCCAAGAAAGAGAAGAGCACCGGCAAGTTTGGCGCTGACCGCAGCCACTGCAAGGAGCGCGAACAACACCCAAACCGACCATTTCGTCCAGCCCCGCAAAACCGTGTTGGCCAGGATTCTTTGGCGAATCGTCCTGAGGGCATCGATCAGCCCGTGCAGTTCGGGGGACCACTCTTGCGGATCATGAGCCCGTAGCGGAGCAGCTTCATTTTCATTGGAACGCGTCCGAAGCGGAGCGAAGGCGCGGCGCCAAAAATTCCTCAGAGCGGAGAGGCAGGCCCTCCCGGAAAATTTACCGGGCACTGCCAAATTGATCTTTCCGCGAAGAAACAAAGGTAGCCTCCCCAGAGGTTCGGCCATGGCGCTTGCTAGTACAAATCTACCCCAAGATTCCCGCTTTCCATACTAAATCCGTAGGCGTCCTGGATCGAACTCGGTGATCACTGGCATCTCAAAAACCAATCGGCATGAAGGAGCGGAGCAGGACAATACCCAAAGGCTTAGATGCGGTTTGCGCGGGGATGGTGGTGCAAAATCAATATCCTCCGTTCGAACGGTTGGCCGTCGTTCCCCGCGAGTGGTGCAAAAAGTTGCGGCCTTGAGGAATGGAAGTGCCGCAGTTGCTAAACCCTATGAGTGCTCCGTGTAAACCTTCTTCGCTTCAGAGCAGGGCAATCAGATCGATCTCGACGCGGACATTGCGGGGCAGCTTGGACACTTCGACCGTTGAGCGCGCGGGGGCGTGTGCGCCGAAATACCGGGCGTAGACCTCGTTCATCGCGCCAAAATCGTTCATGTCGGCCAGAAATACGGTGGTCTTGACCACGCGATGCAGGGACGATCCCGCCGCTTCCACGACGGCCTTCAGATTTTCCAGCACGCGCTCGGTCTGTACCGAGGCATTCCCGTCCACAAGTTGCTGCGTTTTTGGGTCAAGCGGAATTTGCCCGGAGAGAAATACAAAACCATTGGCGCGGACGGCCTGCGAATAGGGACCGATGGCCTTGGGGCCTCGATCGGTTGCGACGGTTTCAATCATGCGATCCTCCTGTTGCTTAGTTTGACTGCTTCCGATAGCGAGCGCGAAAATCGCCGGGGATGCCCGGTTGAACGAGCCACACGCGGAACATTTCGGCCAAGTCTTTTCCCGAAGCGAATTCCGCGGCGGACCGGAGCTCTTCGTATCCGGTGTCACTGCTCGCCCGGGTACGAAGGATATAGCGCAGGGCGCTGCTCAAATTTTCGTGGCCGCACAAATCTTCCAGACCCACAAAAAAAAGCGCGCCGCGATAACCCGTCGATATGCGCTCGGCGCGGGAATAGCCGGCGGGCGGCTCCATCAGGCGCTTGTCTGCCGCGGCGGCACGCGCCTGGTCATAGCGATCGATCAGCGAAGCAATCATGTTGCGCCTCTGGTCCTGCCCGCGGCTCTCGGCCTCGATCACCAAACTAAAAATCCCAATGCCGCGGCCCATCAAAATCTGCGCTTCCGGGCGCGCACGCACGCGCCAGCCGAACCACGTTCGCGCGAGTTCGTATTCCGCAAGTTCCAGCACTGCCTCGCTGTCGAGGCCCTGCTGAAATGCGCGCGGCTCCAGCAATGCTCCTTCCGGGAAGGATGCGCCTCCAGGATCGTCTGACGCGCCCAATTCTGAAGGCAGTACCGTGGACGACTCCGCGATTCGCGCGGCGAATTTTCCGTTGGAAGCCGGGCCCAAAAATTCCGTGAGCGCCTTCATGGAGGATGAAAGGCGGTCGGCTGCCGTTCGCGCCGCCGGGCCATCCAGTGCGTGGAATGTCCAGAACTGTATCCCATGGATGACTTGCTCCTGATAACGGCCTGCCACAACGTAAGGAAGGAAATCACTTTCCGTGTTAAGCAAAAAACGCTGGGCAATGAAATTGCCATCGGGAGTGCGCTTGAGAGCCTTGCCCGGAGCGAGAACGCGAAAATCCGGCGGGGCATAGACCGTCAATAATTCCTTGCCCGGATTCGCCCCTCCCCTGGAAAAAAGACCGTACGGCGTCTGCCAGAGCGGGAGCGCAGTCTCGTCCGCGACAAAAAATCCGTCCGTCGACGCAACAATAGTGCCGCGGGCCGAAGCCTCCGGCACTAGATCCCATTCCGTGATTACTTTGCGTGTCTCGTTTTGCGCCCAGGGAGGATCGAAGGGCGCGCGCATCATGCGGCTATCGATAGCGGAACTGTGTTGCGGGGAAACTTCCGCGCCTTCGATGACCACCCGTAGATTCTGCTTGCCGAACGCCGGGCCTTCGGGCAGACGGACTTCGAGGGAGCGGAGCGGGCGATCGCCGTTATTATCGAGTTCATCGGCGACATGAAAATGGATGCGGTCCGGGGAAGCGCTGGAAACGAGAATCTCGGCCTGCCTATCGGCAAATTGATAGCCCGGTCCAAGGGGTTGGACGCAGCCCGTCGCGAGAAATGCGCACGCGCCCAGGGCACCCGAAAATAGGAGACGTAATGTTGTTTTCGCGAGCAAGATGAAGTGATTCTACCGGGACGGGAGTTGCCGGTCAAAGCTAGCGGCGCCGCGATCCTTGCCCGAAACTTAACTAACTCGACTTCAATTCCAGTTCGGACTTGATCTCACTCACCGGCTTGCCCTTCCAGAACTCCGCCAGATTTTCCATGGTGGTTAGAGATCGCGACCTCATACGGTCAACGTAGAGCGTGCCGTTCAAGTGATCGACTTCGTGTTGCAGGATCCGCGCGTACCAGCCGGACGCTTCGATCACTTTCTGCTGGCCGTGCTCGTCCAGGCAAGTGACGCGCACGGCGCGCGCGCGGGGGACCAAAGCCGAATAGCCGGAGAGACTCAGGCAGCCCTCAAAGAATTCGGCCTTTTCTTCGCCGATTTCCTCAAGAGCCGGATTGGCGATGACGTGAAATGGGACGGGACGCCGCTCGCGCTCCCGCAACAGCGCCTCCGAAACTTCCTTGTGGTATTCCTCGCGGTCTTCGATCACCGCAAGTTGCAACGGGAGCCCCAACTGCGGAGCGGCCAGCCCCACGCCGGGCGCTTCGTGCATGCACGTTCGCATGGTATCGATCAATTTCTGAATTTCACGGCTGCATATTTCCTCTACGCTTAGCGGGCGGGCGCGCTGCCGCAGAATTGGGTTTCCAACCTGGACAATTTCGAGTTTCACGGGATTCGCAATTTCCGATCGCGAGCCGAAGCCCTGCGCGCGATCCTGGATTTCATTTCAGCCTGTGAGGATATACGCGATGCGGGCCGCCACAAAATGGAATCCTCACAAGGAAAACGATCGTGAGCTATTTCTTGCGGGCGTGTCCCTGGTACACAAAGCTATGGCCGCCGGCGGCGCGGTTGCGCTGCGCAATGTATTCGGACGCGGTCTTGTCGGAGTAGCCCTTCTCGACCATTTCCAGGATCGTGGCATCGCTCGCCCCGACGTTTTTCAATTCGCCGAGCTTTTCCCCGGAGAGCACCGTCAGCCCCTTGGAGCGGCGTTGCTCGACGGCCAGAATAATTTTGTCGGAAAGTCCCACTAGCCGCATGGCCTGGGCTTCTCCCGCCCAAACACCGAGTCGATTGAGGCGCGCGAGCTCCAGCACAGTTTGTTCCGAGCAACCGGCGTTCAGTAGATCCGCGATGGATTGCCCGTCGGTAAAAGGCACTTTGCGGTCGCGGGCCAGCTTGATTAGAACCACGGTGGACGGGTCGGTCAGGCCGGCCTGGTGCATCTTGTTGAGTTCTGTGATTTCGTCGCTGGAAACGTCCAGGGTCTTTAGATCCGGCACACTGCTGAGCCACATGGTCATCTGGTCGCCTTGCTCGGTGTCCGCCTTCTGGGCGGGTTTACAGGACGAGAAAAATAGGGCCGATGTCAGCAGCAGCGCGCACGGCAGACAACGGGCAAGCTGAAAACGCCACAGGCCTAGAGAGGGCATTTTTCAATTGTAACCGAGCGGGCTGGCGGAGGAGTGGGCGTGTGCCTCGAAGATAAACTGCACTTTGTAGGATAGGCTTTAGCCTGTCTGGTTTTAACGTTGCATGGCGAAGAAGAAAGCGGACAGGCTAAAGCCTATCCTACAAAGAAGTCAGACGTTGTAGAGGCGCTCGACGCCGAACACACCGGAGATTTTGCGGATATTGGCAATGATGCGTTCGAGCTGCTTTCGGTCGCTGATTTCCAGGGTGAGGTCGATGCGGGCATGCAGGTTATCGGGATGGCTGCCGAGGGTGCGGATGTTCGAACCGGTATCGCTGATGACCGTGGTGATGTCGGCAAGCATGCCGGGACGATCCTGCGCGCGGATCAGCAACGTGACCGGATACGTTGTTCCGGTCGCGCCGCCCCATTCCACATCGATGCGCCGTTCCGCTTGGTAGAGCAGATTCTGAACGTTGGGGCACGAATTGGAGTGCACCGCGACCCCGCGGCCGCGGGTCACATATCCCACGATTTCATCTCCGGGGATCGGGTTGCAGCACTTCGCGCGGAAGACCATCAGGTCGCTCTGCCCGCCGACTTGCAGCGTCGCATCGCCCACGCCCAGCATTCGCCGGACCGTTGAGACCAGCCGCGCCGGGGAATCTTCCTTTGCTCCCTCGGGCTTGGGCGGCGCCAGCGGTTCACCCAGGGCATTGGAAATGATCTGGCGCGCCGAAAATTTTCCGTAGCCCAAATCCGCAAATAAATCCTCCAGCTTCGCGCAGCCGTATTCGGTGGCGACGCGCAACAGCTCAGCCTCGGGAATCTTCTTCAGGCTGCGGCCCAATTGCCGCGCTTCGCGCTCGAGCAATCGCCGGCCGACTTCGGTCGCCTGGCTGCGCTCGATGGAGTTGATGTGGTGACGGATCTTGCTGCGCGCGCGCGAGGTACGCACGAAATTCAGCCAGTCCCGGCTGGGGACGTGGCCCTTCTGCGTCAGAACTTCGACCACGTCGCCGTTGGAGAGGCTGTGCCGCAGCGGGACGATCTGTCCGTTCACTTTTGCCCCGATGCATTGGTCGCCGACCTGCGTGTGCACGGCGTAGGCGAAATCCACGGGGGTCGCGCCGCGCGGAAGCGCGAGCACTTTTCCCTTTGGCGTGAACGCGTAGACTTCCTCAGGGTACAGGTCGACCTTGAGCGTCGACATGAACTCCGACGGCTCCTGCATTTCCTTGACCCATTCGATCAGCTGGCGCATCCACAAAATTCGCTGATCGTCCGCGTCGGAAACATCCTTGCCGTCTTTGTACCGCCAGTGCGCCGCGACTCCTTGTTCGGCGATGCGATGCATTTCCTGCGTGCGGATCTGCACTTCAAATGTCTGTCCTGAATAGATCACCGTGGTGTGCAGAGACTGGTAGAGATTCGGCCGGGGCATGGCGATGTAATCCTTGAACCGGCCGGGCACGGGCCGCCACACCTGGTGAATTACGCCGAGCGCCGCGTAGCAGTTGCGGATGGTGTCGGTAATGACGCGCACGGCCAGCAGATCGTAAATCTGATCGACCGTGCGGTGTTGCCGCAAACTTTTCTGGTGAATGGAGTAGAGCCGCTTCACGCGGCCGTCGACTTCGGCGGAAATTCCGTTTTCGTCGAGCCGCTTGCGAATCGTGTCCTTCAACTCCGCGAGAAACGCCTCGAATTCTTTCCGCTTGGCGACGACGGTATTCTGCAGCTCCTGGTAAGCCTCGGGCTCCAGGTAGCTGAAAGCGATGTCTTCCAGCTCCCCGCGGATCAAGCCCATTCCCAGGCGGTGAGCGATGGGAGAATAAATATCGAGCGTCTCGCGCGCGATGCGCTGCTGTTTTTCGGGCGAGAGATAGCTGAGCGTGCGCATGTTGTGCAACCGGTCGGCCAGTTTCACCACCACGACGCGCACGTCGTTCACCATGGCCAGGAGCATTTTGCGGACGTTTTCGGCCTGGCGCGCTTCGGGCGCCAAGAGGTCGAGCCGGTTGATCTTGGTGACACCTTCGACCAGCGTGGCGATGTCCGGTCCGAAGCGCTCGGCGATGCGCTGCGCGGAAACACGGGTGTCCTCGACCACATCGTGCAACAGCGCGGCGCAGAGCGTGGTGATGTCTAGCTTCATGTCCGCCAGGATGTGCGCGACTTCCAGGGGATGCGAAAGGTAAGGATCGCCCGACTGGCGCAGCTGCGTGCGGTGCTGCTCGGCGGCAAAATCAAAGGCCCGGCGCAGGAGTTCGATGTCGCTCGCAGGGCGCGTTTGCCTCACTTTTTCGACCAGCTCGAGGAAACGCACTTGCAGCGCACGCGTGGTGCGCTCCGTCCTGCCCCCGACGCCAACGAGCGAAGAGAGCCCTACCGGCTTTTCCAGCGATGACATGTCCTTGTATTTTATGTCTATTTGATGCCCCAGGGGAGAAAAGAGTTCCGGGGGTGCCCTACGGGTGCCGGGCGCGGGGCAGTGCAGATTTTTATGCTGCGCGCTGCGAAGGCGTATCTTTCGACTTTGTTCGCTGAAAAATGGAACAGCAAAAAGCGAAAAGCGGCCCGGAATGGGCCGCTTCGCTAAGTCATACCAAATCCACGGCTTTGATGCGAGCTAAGGCTTGGCCGGGGCTTCCATTTTCTTCTGCTTGATTTCCTTGGCCTTCTCGACGAAGTCGTCGGCCTGTTTCAGCAAGGCCGCGCGCTCATCGGGGGTGGCGGCCTCGTCGGCCTTGCGGCGCAGGAGGAGGTTCTGATAGGCCATGGCATCATCGTAATCGGGGCGCAGCTCAAGGGCCTTCTTCAGGGCATTGATGCCCTCATCGATCATCTCGCCGTTTTCCTTGATGTACGCGTCGCGAATATCGGGCGGCATCGGATCTTCGTCCTTGAGCGGCTTGCCCGCGTGCGCCAGGCGCCACGCGCCGCGCGCCACAAGATTCGAACGATAGCTGAGCGTCCAATCAATGACGCCGATCCAGTAGTACGGCTCGGGATCTTCCGGCTTCAGGGTGATGTGCTTCATGGTGGTAGGTCTTGGATTCCTCAAAACGCGCCGGCGTGTAAGGAGTTCCAGCCATGTTGAAGAGAATGGAACCAATTCCGTCAATCGCCGAAATGTTATTGGGATCCGCGGTGAGTACGTCCTGGAATTCTTTCACCGCCGCCTCGCCCATGCGTATGTTCTCGTCCGAGGGAGCGCCGGGAATGTACTGCGTCGCGTAGGCCGTGGCGAGATACAGACGGGCGTTGGTCAGTGTGGGATCATTCTCCTTGGCATCCTTGAAGTATTCGATGGCCTGGTCATACTTGCCATCGCGGTAGGCGGCCACGCCCTTGTTCAGTTGGTCGCGAGCCTGCAACTTGCGGCAGCCCGACGCGCCGAAAGCTGACCGCAATCATGGCCACCGCGAAAAGCGCGATGGAATTTTTATTTTTGGAGTGCCGAAAATGCGCAAAAGGATTCATGGCAAACAATCCGTCCCCGCGAATATTTTGTATTCCCCCGAGAGGGCAATGAAGTTACCGACGCAAGTACCGTTCGTCCAACAACGCAAGAAACTGCTTTCCCTTGTGGCTTGTTCCCGGCCCCAGCCAAGGCATTCTTCACTAAGCGGAGCTCACACCCAGATTAAGATGCCACACAATTCCTTAAAGGCACATGCCACAGCCGCACACTCTACACCAGCAAGGCCCTGGATCAAAGCAACTTTATTTTTTGAGGACAGAAAAAACCGGCGTTCCCCGAACGCATGCCGGGCCGGCGACAGCCAGTAAACTACTTCCCCGCTTCGAGGTTGGCGGTGATCAAACCAACCTTGTCGATTCCGGATCCCCGCATGATGTCGATCGCTCTCGCCACATCGCGGAATCGCACCGTGTCATCGCCCTTGACGAAGGCGACTTTCTCGGCGCGCTCCTTGAAGACGTCGGTGAGGCGCGGCCCAAGCGAGTCCCAGGTGGCGTCCTCGTCGTTGATCTTCAATTTGTTGTTTTCGAGAATTTGCACCACGATCGTCTTCTGAAGAGTCTGCGGTTGCTGCTGCTGGTTGGGCGGCGCGGGCTGCGGCACCAGCGCGTCCAGGCCTTTCGGCGTCAGCGGCGTGATCACCATGAAAATGATGATCAAAACCAGGAGAATATCGATCAGCGGCACGACGTTCATCGTCGCCATCGAACCGCCCTGTTTTCCTCCAACGTCCATTCCCATTGTCGTAGCTCCCTATTTCAATTCCCGCGTCCCGATGCCATCACCGGGACGGATGAGTTGGCAAAGACAAAACCGGGAAGCGCGGCCGAATGCCCCGCTTCCCAACGAATATTAGTCGGCCGGCGGTGGCGGAGGCCGGCGAGTCTGTTCGGCTCGGTCGGTAATCAAACCGACGTTATCGACACCCGCGGAGCGAATTTCATCCACCACTTTGACCACATCCCCATATTTGGCTCGACCGTCGCTCTTGACGAACACGGTCTTGTCCAGCTTGTTGGAGATGCGATCCCGAACCTGGTCGGCAATCTGCGAAAGGTCCGACTTGGTGCTGCCAAGATAAACGTCCCCAGCTTCCGAGATGCCCACGATGACGGCGTCATCCTTGTCGGCATCGGGCATATCAGAAGGGTTGGTGACTTTCGCCAACTCCACCGACAAGCCCTTGGAAAGCATGGGCGTGACCACCATGAAGATGATCAACAGCACCAGCATGATATCCGCCATCGGAATCACGTTCGGCGCCGACATCTGCGCGCCGACGCTTGGCTTGTATCTCATGGTTTACTTCTTTCCGCCTGCCCGGCGCGTAATGAAGTAGTTCACCAGCTCCATCGAGGAGTTGTCCATTTCGACGTCGAAAGCCTCAACTTTGTTGGTGAAGTAATTGTACGCCCACACGGCGGGCACGGCCACGAGCAGCCCGAGCGCGGTGGTGACCAGCGCTTCGGAAATTCCGCCGGCGACTGCCGACAACCCGGTCGCTTTCGTGGTTTCAATGCCTTTGAACGCGTTGATGATGCCGACCACCGTGCCGAACAGTCCGACGAACGGCGCGGTTGAGCCGATGGTGGCGAGGCCGGAGAGGCCGCGCTTCATTTCGGCGTGCACGATCGCGACCGAGCGATCCAGGCCGCGCTTGGCGGCTTCGATCACTTCCGCGTCAGCAACCTGCGAAGATGCGGATTGAAATTCGGAAAGGCCGGTGGCAACCACCTTGGCGATGTGGCTCTTCTTGTTGCGCTCGGCGATGGAAATCGCTTCGTCGAGTTTGCCTTCCCGCAATGCGCCCGCTACCTGCTGAACGAAAACGCGGGATTGTTTGCGTGCCGCGCTGTACATCAGCACGCGATCGATCATTACGCCGAGGGACCAGGCGGACAAAAGAAACAAAATGCCCACCACGACCTTGGCGATAATACTCATGCTGCTCCACATTGCCCGCAGATCCCAGTTGCTTCCCTGCAGGACAACCATATTCATTGCCCAAACCGCTAGAGTGCTAAGCATCTGATTTGCTCCTTTTTTATTGTGGACCCGCCGCAGCGGGCCCGCGCCCTTTTATGTCGTTCGAAACTTGCGAACCGGAACCGGCGTTGCCGGTCCCGGCCGACTCCCTGATAAGCGGCCCCAATTCGCGGACTTCACTACTGTATGAAGACCGATCCCCAGGCTGCCGTCCTGCACAAAACCTAACCACCCATCGTAAACGTGACTGTAATCGTGGTGTCGACTTCCACCGGATCGCCATTCAGAAGGGTCGGTTTATACCGCCACTGCTTCACGGCATCCAGCGCGGATTGCACCAAAAGCGGGTGACCGGAGATCACTTCGAGTTGGGCAACCTTGCCATCTTTGTCGATAATCGCGTGTAGAACAACGCTGCCCTGAATGCGAGCCTGCCGCGCCAGGGGAGGATATAGCGGACGGGTCTGCTGGATGATTGACGCCGCGGTTACGTTGCCGCCCTGCTTGATGCGCGCAGGAGCCGTCGGCTTCGGCGGAGGAGGCGCCACAGCGCTGACCATGCCCTGCCCAGGAATGCCGCCGAACACGCCGCCTACCGGACCGGCATTGTTAATCACGTCGGGAGGAAGCTCGGCTTCCTTAAACACCGCCACTTCCTTCGGAATCGCGCGCGGCTGCATCAGTTTTCCGGATTGGATCAACCGCGCAACCGGCTTGACAATGGTTTTCACGGGTTGCGGCGGAGGAGGCGGAGGAGGCGGAGGAGGCGGGGCGATAAGCAAAGTCGAGAGCATCGCCTTCGGGAGCGCCTCAGTGTAGATCAAAGGAATCAAGATGAGTATGCCGAGGATGGCAGCCTGCACAACGCCCGAGAGTATAAATCCCCAACCCTTATTCGTTTTCTTCTTTTCGTTTGTAGATTCGAGTAGATCGTCAAACATCGTGCACCCCTCCTGCCGGAAAGCTCCAGGAAATTTTCAGAGCGGGCCTGCAAATAAAGCCCGCGCCGTCCCTAGGTCTTCCGGAGTTTAGTACCGGCTGCGGTTCCGGATACAACTACCGCCCCGCCCTGGCCTCTCCAATTATTCCAGGCCACCACCAAAGGCGCGGCAATACCAAAACTGGAGTACGTTCCTACCAGAATTCCGACCACCAATGCAAAGGAAAAAGCGCGCAACACCTGGCCGCCCATCAGGAACAGGACCAGCACGGTCAGAAACGTCAGCCCGCTGGTCAGGATGGTGCGCGAAAGCGTTTGGTTAATGGAACGATTCACGATGACCTTAAATGGCTCGCGGCGCATGAGCCGCGCGTTTTCACGAATCCGGTCAAAAATTACGATCGTGTCGTTCATCGAATAACCGACTAGAGTCAGCAAGGCCGCAATTACCGTCAGCGAAATTTCAAAGTGAAAGATGGAAAAAAGACCCAGTGTAATCAGAACGTCGTGAAACACTGCTAATACCGCCGCAGCACCGTACACCCACTCGAACCGAAATGCAATATAAACCAGCATTCCGAGCAGGGCGTACAGAGTCACCACCACGGCCTGACGGCGCAATTCGGAGCCGACTTTTGGTCCAACGATTTCCACATTGATGATGGCAAACGTGCTGGTGTAGAACGAATCGCGCAGAGCGGCGATCACATTGGCATTCGCGCCCGAAGCGGAAAGTTCGCCGAGGTCCGTCACGATGCCCCGGCGATCACGGTCGCGAAACTGCGCCAGCTGGCGCGCGAGTTGGTTGTAGCGATCCCCGGCGGACGTCCCCAAGGCCAGGGGATCTTTGCGCGTCAGCACTTCGGCAATAGCGTCTGCACCGGCTGCGTTGAAATCCTGTTTGCCAGCCTCACCTGCGCCAAGAGTGGCATGGAGCGCATTGAGAATGGCTGTCTTCCCGGCATCAAGGGCTTCAGCGCCCTGCCCCTTTTCTTCCAGGTTGATCAGGACCTCGTTGCCATTGGAATTGGTGATATCACTGACCGGAACGATGGTGCTGTTCCCAATCCCCTGCTGAGCTAGGCCAGCGCGAAGGGTATCGATCGGCGGCGCGCCTGCAAAGCGCACGTCGACAACCGTACCCCCTTTGAAATCAATCCCGTAGTAGAGCCCGCCATGGGTCACGATCGAAGCCACCCCGGCCGCGAGCAAGAGAAAGGACAAGCCAAAGAAATACTTGGCCTTGCCCATCCAATCCAGATCAACTTGTTTGAAGAATTCCATGCTCACTCTGACCCGTTAGAGTTGGACACCAACGACCCTGGATTTGTTCCCGAAATCTTGCTGTTCCCAAAAAATTACCGGAGACCAAACTCAAATCGCCCTTAAATCCGCCATTCTGACTGTCGAAAGTCAGCGCAAACTACTAGTACTCGCACGCGTTAAATACTTAGCTCTGCCTCACGAGGCATTTTAGCCAAGTGCCAGTCAAAGATGACGCGCGATACATACACCGACGTAAACAGGTTGGCAAGTAAGCCGACCGCCAAAGTTACGGCGAATCCGCGGATCGGACCCGTCCCAAATAGAAATAAGAACGCCGCGGAAACGATGGTGGTCACGTGCGTGTCGATGATCGTCAGGAAAGCGCGCTTGAATCCGATGTCGACTGCTGAAACCGGCGCCTTCGCCGCGCGCAACTCCTCGCGAATGCGCTCGAAAATCAGCACGTTGGAATCGACGCCCATGCCGATCGTTAAAATGACCCCGGCTATGCCCGGCAGAGTCAGCACGGCGCCGAAATACGCCAGCGCGGCGAGCAGCAATACCAGGTTCAGCAGCAAGGCGACTACGGCGTTGATACCCGACAAACGGTAATAGACGACCATGAAGATCAGCACCACGATCAAGCTGATAATCGAAGCCTGAACGCCGTGACGGATGGAATCCGCTCCGAGCGAGGGACCCACCGTGCGCTCTTCCAGATACTTGATGGATGCAGGCAAGGCTCCGGAGCGAAGGACCAGGCCAAGGTCATTTGCTTCCTGCTCACCGAACTGGCCTTCGATCACTCCGGTATCGTCAATTCGGCCGTTGATAACCGGAGCCGTCTGAAGTCTGTGTTCGAGGACAATGCCCAGTTGCTTGCCAATGTTTTGTTCGGTGAAGGGTCCAAATCTCCGGCCCGCTTCCGTGGAAAGCGTGAAATCCACGTCGAAGAAACCGATATTTTTCGTACTGCGCACGGCAGTTGCACTGCGCAGGTCGCGCCCGGTAACAACAGGCACGCGATCGATCACGTACCAGCTTTCTCCAGGGGCCTGGCTCGAGCCCGATGCAGAACTCTTTCCCTCAACGATTTGCGCATTCGGTGGCAGGACGCCGCCGTGCGCGGCGAGTGCCGCGGCCTCGGACTGATAAGCGGTCGAATCCAGAACCAGGTGCAACTCGAGCTGCCCGCCGGCTTGAATCACGCTCTTGGCGCGGTTGGGATCGCCTTCTCCCGGAAGCTCGACAATGATTTCGTTGTCTCCCTGTCCGTAGGGCGCAACCAGCGGTTCTGTCAGGCCCAATGCGTCGATACGGCGCCGAATCGTTTCTTCGGCCTGGTCCATGGTCTGCTGTTGGATATTTACAATCCTCGACTGCTTCATCGTTACGAGGTAGCCGGAGGGCTCGCCAGGAGCGGGAGTAACATCCCAATCGGGAAACTGGTCGTTGATCAGGTTGCGGGCCGTGCCGGCTTGCTCGGATGCGATGTTGTGCACCAGAATCTGTGTGTCGCTCAGCTTGCGAATTTCGTCGTAGCGAATGGCCTTATCCCGCATCAGCGTGGTGATGTGGTCCAGCGTCTGATCCGTTTCCTGGCTAATGGCTTCCTGCACTTGCACCTGCAGAATCAAGTGCGTGCCGCCTTGCAGATCGAGGCCCAGCTTGATGCTGTCCGAAAAATTCGATTTGATCCCGGCCCAGGATTTGGGGGGAAAATCCGGCCGTCCCACAAGCCCGATCACGCAGGCAAGGATGACGGCCACGATGAACAACGCTTTCCACTTGAGATTTGCGGTCATAGCTTGAACTGGCTCAGGACTCCACAGATGCGGGCTGCAAATTCAGCCCGGCAGAATAATTAGTTAAATGGAGCGAATCGTTTTTTTGGCGGGCTCCAAGTACCTGCCGGCAGGCAGGGAGCCCACACCCGACCCCGGCCTTACGACTCCTCCTTGCCATCTGGTTGCAGGCCGGTTACAGCGGAACGCAGGATTTTTACCTTGACCTGGTCGGCAATCCGAAGCTGAATGGAATCGCCCTCGAGCCCTACAATTGTGCCGAACAGCCCCCCGCTGGTGACAACTTTATCGCCATTCTTCAGGGCGTTTATCATTTCTTGGGTCTTCTTCTGGCGGCGCTGCGCCGGCAGGATCAGCAACACATAAAAAATGCCCATGATGATAATCAAGGGCAGAAAGGCCATCAAGCCTCCGGTGCCCCCGACCTGGGCCATCAGATACAAATTTTCCGGTGAAGACAACGAAGACATCTCTGCGACCCCATCCTCCCGTTACAACCGACCGCTGCGGACAAAAATAGGCCCCACCGTTTCCATCCATCGTGGAGGGCAGGACCGAGGCGTCCGTAGCTTACGATTCCCCTGACACCCACAGCGCAAGCTGTGCCACCAGCCTGCTTCAGGGTTCACTTGCTTCGATGCGCGCTAGGAACTCCGAGGAGAATTCCGCCAGTTCCCCGAACGCGATAGCCTGTCGAATCTTGCCCATAATGTCAAGGAAAAAGGCAACGTTGTGGTGGGAGTTCAGGATGGAGGCCAGAATTTCATTGGCGTGAAATAAATGGCGCAAGTACGCGCGCGAGTAAGTGCGGCAGACCATGCAGGAGCATCGCTCATCCACCGGACGCGGATCATCGGCGTAAATCGCGTTGCCGATGTTCAAGCGGCCCGCGCTGGTGAAGAGACAACCGTTGCGCGCGTTGCGAGTGGGCAGGACGCAATCCATCATATCCACGCCGCAGCGTACGTAGTCGGCGAGCTGCTCGGGGAAGCCAACTCCCATGACGTAGCGCGGGCGGTTCTTCGGAAGTTCTTCGGTGGCCACGGCCACCATCTCGCACGAAAGCACGTGAGGTTCGCCGACGGCGATGCCGCCAACCGCGTAGCCGGGAAAATCGAGGTCTACCAATTGGCGCGCGCTCTCGCGGCGCAAATCGGGGTGCGCTCCGCCCTGCACGATGCCGAACAGTGCCTGGCCTGAATTGGTCGCGGCTGCTGCGTTTTGTTGAGCATACTCTCGGCAGCGGCGGGCCCACTCGGCAGTGCGCTTCACCGCTCCCGCCGCGCGCGCGTGATCGGCGGGATATTCGATGCATTCGTCGAAAACCATGGCGATGTCCGAGCCGAGCGCCTGCTGAATCTCGACGGATTTTTCAGGCGTTAGAAAATGTTCGGAGCCGTCCAGGTGCGAGCGGAAAACCACGCCTTCATCCGTGACCTTGCGCAGATCGGCGAGGCTGAACACCTGGAATCCCCCCGAATCCGTGAGAATCGCTCCCGGCCAGGACATAAATCGGTGCAGCCCGCCAAGCTGGCGAATCCGTTCGTGGCCTGGCCGCAAATACAAATGGTAGGTATTTCCGAGCAGAATCTGCACACCGAGCTCAGTGAGCGCCTGCTGCGTCAAACCTTTAACTGTCCCCGCAGTTCCCACCGGCATGAACGCGGGCGTATCGACCACGCCGTGTGGCGTGGTCAGTCGGCCAAGCCGCGCGCCCGTCGGATCGGTTTTCAGGATTTCAAAATGAAAATCCATATACCGTTAGTCTATCAGGACAGTGCAGCGATTGCCGACGGGCGCGGGTAAAGTGGCGCAGGCTTCAGCCTGTGGGGTTTGTCCCCGGAACGTCCAAAACCCACAGGCTGAAGCCTGCGCCACTGACATCTACCCCACAGAAGGCAGCGCGGGAATAGCGGCGATGAGCGATTGCGTGTAGGTGTGCTTGGGCGCGGAAAGGATTTGCGCGGCGGGACCCGTTTCCACGATGCGCCCGCCCTGCATGACGGCGATGCGCGTGGCGAGCTGCGCGACGACGGGCAGGCTGTGCGAGATGAGCAAGTAGGTGAGCGCGAAATCGCGCTGGAGATTTTGCAATAGCTCGAGGATTTGCGCGCCAACCGAAACGTCGAGCGCGGAAACCGGCTCGTCTGCAACGACGAGGCGCGGGCGTAGGACCAGCGCACGCGCAATGCCGATGCGCTGGCGCTGTCCGCCGGAAAATTCGTGGGGGTAGCGCGCGAGCGCGTCTTCTCCGAGGCCGGCGGCACGCAAGATCTCGACGACGCGGGCGCGGCGCTCGGCGCGGGCAAGCTGCGGCTCGTGAATTTCGAGCGGCTCGCCGACGATGGCGCCAACACGCATTCTCGGATCGAGCGACGCGAAGGGATCCTGAAACACCATTTGCATCTCGCGGCGCAGGGCGCGCAATTCCGCGCCGCGCGCGGAGAGAAAATCGCGGCCGTCGAGCAGCAATTCGCCGGAATCCGGCTCGATGAGGCGAAGAAGCATGCGCGCAAGCGTCGTCTTTCCGCTGCCGGATTCGCCGACGATCGCGAGCGTTTCGCCCGCAGCAAGCTCGACGTTTACATCGTCCACAGCTGTGACGCCGGCGCCCGCCGGGGCGGAAAACGTCTTCCGCAAGTGGCGCGCTTCAAGCAAGGGGGCGTTCGTCAACTTGATCTGCCCTTGAGGTAGGATAGGCTTCAGCCTGTCTTTTTCCTGCTCATCGAACAAATCAAAACCAGACAGGCTGAAGCCTATCCTACTGGAAATCTTCATTCCGGCTTCTCCGCGATCAGCAGCAAGACCGTGTGCATGAATTCGAGGCCGCTCGGAACTTTGTCCGTGCGGCGCGGGTGAAACCCGGAACGGTCGTCACCGATGCAACTTTCCATCAAGCTGCGAGTCTGTACGTAGACGGGATCGCCGGGCGGCTTGCAGGCATTTCCCATCCAGACATCGAAGTCGTGCCAGTTGTCGTGCTGATGTTCGGACACCACGCGCAGCCCCAAATCTCGGATCATGGCGCGGAAGCTCGCTGTGCTTTGCGTGGTCGTGTGCGAAGGATCGCGTACGCGCTCGACATGATTCTGGAACGCTCCGTCGCAGCCCTCGCACACGATGATGTCAGTGACCGCCAGGCGGCCTCCCGGTTGCAGCACGCGAGCCATTTCGGCCAGCGCGCGCGCCGGATCGGTCATGTGGTGAAACGCGTAGCCGCAGGAAACGACTCCGGCGGCGCCGTCGGCAAAGGGCAGCGCGTAGATATCGGCGCAGACGAATTCAATGTTGGTGATGCCGTCGCGGGCGGCCTCGGCGCGCGCCTTCTCCACCATTGCCGGAGTCAGGTCCGCGCCGATCGCCTTGCGAACGCGCTTGGCCAGCGGGCGCGTGTACGTGCCGGGGCCGCAGGCGAGATCGATGGCCAGCATTTTTTCCGCGTTAGGGAGTCCTTCCGTGACGCGCGCGGCGAGTTCTTCAGCCTCTTCGGATCGCGTGCGGCGGACCGTTCGGGCAAATGCGTCCGCGGTTTCCGTGAAGCGTTCGCGGATTTTGTCCAGGTGACTCGAGTCAGAACTCATATGGATTTCGCTTGCCTCACTTTTTTTATGACGACGAAGATTGTCGCGCATTTAGTTTAGTAGGACAGGCTTCAGCCTGTCTGCTTTTTTCAAGACGATAGCTCGACTGGCTGAAGCCTGTCCTACCCAACCAGAATGCAGCGAGCGCGATGCTCCGGGCCGGCGGCGCGCAGGTCAGGCATGGCCGCAGCGCATTCGGCGACGCGCAGCGGGCAGCGCGGCTCAAACGCGCATCCAGGAGGCAGCGCCGTGAGCGACGGCACCGCGCCGGGAATCGGCTCGAGCTTGTGCCGCACCAGTTGTGGCGAAGCTCGCAAAAGGCCCGCCGTATAAGGATGGCGCGGGCGCGCTAGGACTTCGCTCGACGGGCCTTCTTCCACGATGCGACCCGCATAGGTGACCGCGATGCGATCGGCCACTTGCGCGACGACGCCGAGGTCATGCGTGATGAACAAAAGCGCGAGGCCGAGATCGCGCCGCAGCTTTGCGAGTAGTTCGAGAATTTGTTTTTGCACCGTGACGTCGAGCGCGGTGGTTGGTTCATCGGCGATGAGCAGGCGAGGGGCTTTTCCATCATCTCCCGCAAGCGCCATGGCGATCATCGCGCGCTGCCGCAGGCCGCCCGAAAGTTGGTGCGGATACTGGCGCGCGCGCATGGCAGGCTCCGGCACGGCGGCGCGCTCCAGCGCCGCGAGCACGCGGCGATCGACTTCCTCGCGCGAAAGCCCCGCATGATGCGCGCGAATCGCTTCGGCAATCTGCGCGCCCACGCGCATCACGGGATTGAGCGCGGTCATCGGCTCCTGAAAAATCATGGCGATGTCGCGCCCGCGCACGCCGATGCGTTCGCGTTCATCGAGCGTGAGCAGGTTTGCGCGCGTCCCGCCAGCGCCGTTCGCGCTTGCCCCGAGGTCGGAGAACCACGCTTCGCCGCCCACGCGCGCTCCCGGCGGCAGGAGTCCCATCAGCGCAAGCGCAAGCATCGATTTCCCGCTCCCCGATTCGCCGACAAGCCCAAGCGATTCGCCCGCGCCGAGCGAAAACGAAACGTCGTCCACCGGACGAATCCATCCCGCCGGGGTAGGAATCTCGACGGTGAGTCCACGCAGCTCGATCAGTGGAAGCATTGCTACATCATAAGACGGATTGTGCTGAGTAACTGGAGAGAAAGAAACGTTGAGTTGGTTTCCGGTAATCCGATTGCGCCTCCAAGTGAATGGGGGACCATCGAGGCGGTTCCTGTTCCTTCAACCTGAGAGTACGGAGCAAAAGCGGTCCGAGTAGTTTTTCCACCCGGCCCGACCGAACTTAATGTATAGATTATGTCCAACTGATTCCGAAGCGGCCTTGAAAAAATTCCTGAGGAGAGCGTCAAATGCAAATACAAAAAATCACCTTGAAAGTTTTGCTGCTGGGCGCCGCAATCGCGGTGCTGCCGGTGCTTGCACAGGAAGTGGACCCGCACCCAACCTGCAATCACTGCTCGGCTGTATACGTCCCAAAGAGCGAGCTGGACGCTTACAACCAGCGGGCCATCGAGCACAAGCTCGTCGACCAGCAGGTGCGCTCGGTGGATGTCGGAAAAGTGCAGGTGGGCATCGGCAGCATCTACCGCGGTAAGCTGGGGCAGGCCACTGGGCCTGGAAAATCAGGTGGCGGAAGCGGTGGCCGAGCACGAGCAGGTGAGCGAAGTCTATTACGTCATTGAGGGCTCGGCGACGCTGCTAACGGGGCCGGACCTTGTGGACCCGAAGCCACGGCCGAGCACGCTGAAAACGGTGCGTGAACAGAATGGCCCCGGATTCAGCGCCGCTTCCATCAAGAATCCTGAAGTGCATGAACTGAAGGCCGGCGACATGATCATCATCCCAGCGGGAACCGGGCACTGGTTCACGAAAATTGACGATCACATCCGCTACGTGATGGTGCGGCTCGACCCGGACAAAATCCTTCCGACGAAAAATGAGGCGCAATCGCTGAAATATCTGGCCAGCCCCTACAGCCCGAACCAGGGGAATTTCTGAGACATTTCCGATTGACCGAGGGACAACCGCCTCCGAACCGGACTATAGTGATCCGATGCCGTCCCCAGATTGTCCGCAATGCCACATGCCCACGGCGAGCGCCATGGGCAGAGCGTATTGCCCGCAGTGCGGCTGGAATCGCGGCGAGGTGGAGAAGCAGACGCGGTCGTTTCTGCGCCTGCTTCCGGTGCTGGTGATGCTGTTCGATGCGCCGCTCGATCGTCTGGATTTTCGTTGGACACGCGGAGTTACTGTTCTGGCCGTGCTTGGCCTCGTGGCGATTGTTCCTGGCGATTCTCGTGCGTCCTGGTGGTGAAGGGAAAAATTCGGATCGGGGCGTTCGGGCGCGATCCGGGGAGACAGTCGTGACGCCGCCATTTCAAGCAGGCGCGAGCTCGGAGCGCAGCGCCGGCGGAATCGTCGCGGGACCGTATGACGAGATCGGGCGCGTCTCTGGCCGAAGCTTCCTCGCCCACGGCCAGTGCGGCATGACCCGCCGCGGAAAAACAGTTGCAGTGGTTGCTTTCGGTGGCGCTGCTGGCTTCCCTGGGCCTTTACGCTGCCGCCGGAATGATGACGCAGCGGACGGCCGGGTCGCCGAACACCGCGCCGTCGCAAATTCCGCACGTACGCTCTTCCATTGCCTTCATCGTGGTGTTTGTAGTCGTGATGCTGAGAGTGATCGGCAGGCAGAAGCGCTTGCTCGCCGAGGGAGAACTGGCCTGGGGACCGTGACCGAGCGGTGGAACGCGCGCAACGGACCCGCCATTCGCTACGAATTCCAACACCTTTGTCGGCGAACATTTTTCACGGCGGCGCGGCGGACGGCTCGCATCAACTCGCGGTCGGGATGACCGTGCCGATTTTTTACGATCCGCAGAGCCCGAAGAAGCGAGCTTGCGCTATGCGCGTCGTTTTACGAAGCGGTCCTTCCGGGGCAGGAATAAAACTTGCAAAATGCGGTTCGTGACCCTTCGCCGCCGGAAAAGCCCCAGACATCCGGGGCAAATGCCAGGGGAAGAATCATGGTTGAGCTTTCCCATCGACCTGATCGGAGTTTCCGACTAATGCGCGTCGCCTTGAGCGGCAAGATCCTTGCCTTCCGCGATCACGGCCTGGAACGCCGCGCTGGCGTGCTGGCTTTCCTGCATGAGTTCCTGCAGCTTCGCGCTCATGCTCTTCGCGCGAGGATCGTTGGGATCCTGAACGTCCTTCAATCCTTCCGCGGAAGCATCGAGTTGCCTCATTTTTTGAAGCACGTCGCGGTTCTCGGATACAAAGTCCTGCTTGGCGGCGAACAATTGTTCTTCCCACCTGGCGCGGCCTGGAAAATTAGAGGTGTTGCCTTCCAGGACGTTGCTCGCGAGCGTGGCGCGGTCCAGGGAATCGAGCTTGGTCCAGCATCGATTGCAGCTTTTCGAGGCCTTCCGCAGGGGACTGGAGCCGCGTCGGATTTGCCCGCCGTTCCCGGTTGCGTGGCCCGGGCGGGCGCGGCGCCGAGCGCGGTAGAAATGCCGTCCAGAATTGGAAGGCCACGTCGTCGTCGGTGATGACCTTCGCGGCCGGCTTATTGGCTTTGTCCTTTTGCGCCTGTCTCGCCAGGTCTCCGAGCGAAGGCGAGTCTTGACCGCGTCCGGCGCGCAAACGGCCAGCGCCAGCGCGCACACTGCGATAAGGTTCAGGGTACGGGGCATGTTGTCCTCCTTAGGGGTCGCGATCCGGGCGAGCAGGATCCTGCGGATACTCCTTTCATGCTTACCGATTGAACGGAAACAATCTATGGACCGAAAGTACGGGCATGCGGAAAGAGTAATCCGGCGGGGTTTGGCGATTCGCGAGCGCGGGAAGGCGGCGCGGACGCGGAGTTACTTCAGCCGAGTGACGAGCAAGATCAGCGTGAAAATGACGACCGGAATGATCAGCAGCATGGTGTAGGACAGGATTCTTTTCAAAAGAGGAAGGCGCGCGGGCTTTCGTTCCTTTCGCGCCGAGCGGTCGCGGATCTCGACCTCTTCCGGGTGCGCCAGCGCTGCGGCAAATTCCTTCGCGCTCGCGAAGCGATTCTCCGGATCGCGCTCCATCGCGCGATACAGAATTTCCTGCATCTGGGTGGAGATTTCAGGATTGATTTCGCGCGCGGAGGGCGGATCGTTTACCAGGCGGTCGTTCATAACGGCGAACGGATTGGGACCGTTGAACGGCGTTTTCCCGGTCAGCATTTCATGGAGGATGACGCCGAGAGCGTACACGTCGCTCCGCCCGTCATTGCGCTTGCCGCTTGATTTGCTCGGGCGAAATGTAATCGGGAGTGCCCATGGCGTTGGAAAGCTTGGAAAACGTGAGGCGGCGCATGCCTTCGCTGGCGGCGATTCCGAAATCGATGAGCTTGATGGCGTCTCCGTCGCCGACCATGATGTTTTCCGGCTTCAGGTCACGGTGGACGACGCCCAGGCCGTGAATGTAATCAAGGGCTTCGCAGACTCCCGCGCGATCCGCGTGGCGCGCTCCACGGAAAGTTTTCCTTCTTTGGCGAGAATTTCGCGCAAGAACTTTCCGTCCACCCATTCCATCACGATGCAGAGCTGGTCCATTTCGCTGCTGTCGATCGTTTGTACGACTCCCGGATGATTGAGCTTCTTGCCGATGGCGATTTCGCGCTGGAAGCGGCTATAAAAAACCGGATCGCATTCGAGTTCCGGGTGCGGAATCTTGATAGCCACGAGCTGTCCGGTGCGGAGGTCGGTTGCGCGATAGATGGTGGTCATGCAGGTGCGTACCACGAACGCTTCGATGCGGAAATACTCGAACCGCTCGCCCGGCTGAAGTTGCTCCGTCAACATTTGCCGAATCCTTTCCGCGCCCGAAAGCGCTTGCAGGCCGGAGATGACAGTAGCTTCTTGTTCCTAAGGGAGGCATAAACGAACCGTTGAGTCCGTGTAAACGACGGCAAGAATTGTAGAATCAATTAGTTGGAAGCTAACTCAGAGGGGTCAACTGCGAGGGTCATCCCAGGATGGGCCAGTTAATGTTCCATGGTGTTGTGATTTCCGCCCTTCCCGATGCAATTTCTTGGACCTCGGCAAACATTGCCGCTAAACTTGGCCCAGATGCCGAAACGCGGCTCTCGCGACTCTGAAATGGCCCCGGACCAACCATCAGCCCCCAGCTGGAAAGCGCTTTTTCGCGTGCCGGGATTCCCATTTTTCTTTGTGGCCATGCTGGTGTCGCTGTTCGGGACCGGGATGAACTTTGCCGGCGTGACCTGGTACGTTCTGGGCGCGACTCATTCCACGGTGAAGGTTAGCCTGATCGTGATCCTGGTGACTTTGCCTGGGCTGGTGGTGCCTCCGTTCGGTGGAGTGCTGATAGATCGCGTAGACCGGCGTGTTTTGGGGATCGTCATTGACTCGGCGCGCGCGGTGATCGTATTGGGGACGGCCGGGCTCGCCTACACCGGGCGGCTGACATTGTGGGAACTGTACTCGATGGTTCTGCTGCTGGGCGTGGGGTTCGCGATTTATTGGTCCACGACGAACGCGCTGATCCAGGAGCTCGTGCCGCAGGATAAATTGGTTGCGGCCAATGCCACCGTGCTCATCGCCGTGCAAGGCGGGATGGCTGGTGCGGGGGCGCTGGTCGGATTCATTTATGAACATGCGGGACTCGGGGGGATTCTCGGTATTGATGGAACGACCTACCTGATCTCGGCGTTTTGCCTCCTGCTGTTGCGGCACGGGTATTACACGCCGCGAGAGGCCCACAACACGCGATTGACCTCCGCATCGCCGACCATTGAAGCGCCGCCGGAAATGTCCGAACCCTCTCTGATGCGCACCGATGCCGATCATGACTCCGGTTTCGGCCGTGTTCGTAGACATTGCCGAAGGGTTGCAGTATTTGTGGCAACAGCCGCGCGTCTTGGCGCTGGGGATCACTTATTCCTGCATGATGGCTGGGGTGATCAGCGCGAACGTGCTGGTGGTGGCCCTGGCCAAGGATTTGCTCTCGCGCGGGGCCTCGCGGATATGGATACATCGGGCTTGGGTGGGCGCGCGGGAGCAATCGTCGGGGGCCTGGCCGCGGGTACGCTGGCGCGAAAAAAACCGTACGGCGTGCTGATCGTGGCGCTGGCGACGCTTGGCCATAGGCCACACGCTATTTCCCTACGCAAGACTTCTGGCCGTGGCGGTAGCGATGAATGCGTTGTTTGGGGCCTGCCGTGCGCTGGGCGGCGTCTTGACGCAGTCCTCGATCATGACCGCGGTGCCGGCGCGACTCATGGGACGCGCCCAATCGGCGTTCTCGGTGATCGCCACGGTTTTGCAAGTGATCATGAGCTATGCGCTGGGGTGGTTCGCGCAGAATTTCGAGCTTTCGCTCGCGTTCCTGCTGCTGGGCGCGATCTACGGAGGCGCCGTGTTGGCGGCGCTGCGTGTGCGTTCTCTTTCCTTCGGCGCGGAAAAAACTCCGACGCAAGCTTTTTAAACGGCACAAGCCTCAGTTACTACCTGGAAATTCAATTTTGGTTTATGGAGCGCCCGTCCGCCGCGGCGGACGGGCATCGTCGGCTCAAGCGCACGCACCCTCGCGGGCAGAGGATATGAGACCCCTCGAAATCTTACGTTAGCTTATAGGTTGAAACTTATGTTACTAAACATCGAGGAGCGGCTCGATGAAGGTATTCATCGCGGGGGCTTCGGGAGTTTTGGGCCGGCGGCTGGTGCGGCAGTTCGTGGCGCGGGGCCATTCGGTGATCGGCCAGGTGCGCAGCCCGAAAGCCGAGATCGCCGTGAAAGTAGCCGGCGGCGAGCCGCGCCACGCAGATTTGTTCGATGCGGAATCCCTGGCCAAAGCAGCGGAAGGTTGCGACACCGTCATTCACGCGGCCACGGCCATTCCGGTAAAACAGAAGACGACTCCCGCCGACTGGGCCATGAACGACCGCATTCGCCGCAAAGGCACGCGCTGCCTCACCGAAGCCGCAGCGAAGATCGGCGCGAAAACCTATTTGCAACAAAGCATCGCCTGGGTGGCGCGGCCTAAAGACGATTCCGCATTCGATGAAGACTCTCCCGTTGTGCCGCAGCCCGCGATTCAGTCGGCCATTGATGCGGAAGCGATTGCTCGCGAGGCGGAATCGGCGGAAGGTTTTGCCGTGGCGATATTGCGCGGCGGATTCTTCTACGATTCCGAATCGGCCCATACTCGAATGATTGCCGACGCGCTGCGGAAACGCCAGATGCCCATCATCGGCAGTGGAGAGTCGTTGTGGGCGATGATTCATACTGACGATGCAGCGAGCGCATACGTAGCCGCAGCCGAAAAGCCTCGCGGCGGCGTGTGGCACATCGTCGACAATGAGCAGGTCCGGGTGCGAACTTTCCTCGAAGAGTTTGCCGCGCGCCTGGGAGCGCCCGAGCCGCGCCGCGTTCCCATCTGGCTCGCACGATGGCTTGCGGGTCAACAGGCCGTCGAGTATTTCACGCGATCGAACCGGACAACCAATTCACGCTTCCGTCGCGATTTCGCCTGGACGCCGCGCTATCCCACCTATCGTGAAGGGTTGGATCAGATTGTTGGTGCGTGGAAAGAACGATCTTCGAGCGCTACCGCTGCATGAAGACTATGAAATAACAATCTGCGGAGTTCCTGCCTCGATACAATCAGAGGTAATCGCGCGAAGAGCCTTCAAGGAAGGCGCGGAGTTTGCGCGAACGCGACGGGTGGCGCAGCTTGCGCAGGGCCTTGGCTTCGATTTGCCGGATGCGCTCGCGAGTGACGGCGAAGGACTGGCCAACTTCCTCGAGCGTGTGTTCGGAGCCGTCGTCCAGGCCGAAGCGCATTTTGATGACTTTTTCCTCGCGGGGCGTCAGCGTTTTCAAAACGGACGAAGTTTGTTCCTTCAAATTGAGGTTGATGACCGCGTCGGAAGGAGAGACGACGGCCTTGTCCTCGATGAAGTCACCGAGGTGCGAATCTTCTTCTTCGCCGATCGGGGTCTCGAGGGAAATCGGTTCCTGCGCGATTTTCAAAATCTTGCGCACCTTGGCCACGGGAATGTCCATGCGCTTGGCGATTTCCTCGGAGGTCGGTTCGCGGCCAAGTTCCTGGACCAGCTGGCGGCTGGTGCGGATCAGCTTATTGATCGTTTCGATCATGTGCACCGGGATGCGGATGGTGCGCGCCTGGTCGGCGATGGCGCGGGTGATGGCCTGGCGGATCCACCACGTGGCGTACGTGGAGAATTTGTAGCCGCGGCGCCACTCGAACTTGTCCACGGCCTTCATCAAGCCGATGTTGCCTTCCTGAATCAAGTCCAGAAACTGCAATCCGCGATTGGTGTATTTTTTCGCGATGGAAACGACGAGGCGAAGGTTGGCTTCGATCAATTCTTTTTTGGCTTGCTCGGCTTCGGCTTCTCCCCGAAGTATCACCTGAAGCATGCGCTTCAGATCGGTGAGGCCCGTTTCGCTGGAGACTTCGATTTCGCGCAGCTCGGTGCGGCGCGTGCGCAGTTCCTTGCGCGCCTCGGCGGCGTTGTCGCCCTTGGAGGCGTCGGCGCGGCGCTCGAGTTTTCCCGCTTCCCTTTCGAGCGATTGCAGCCGCTCGACGGTGTGGCGGATTTTGTCGATGAGCCGCTTCTTCTCAAACAGGTGGAACTCGATGGAGCGCGCCAGCTGCGACATCTCAATGCGCAGCCGCGCCACGTGATACTTCGCGCGCAGGTAGGGGCGCTTCTTCGATTTCGTCATGCGCTCGAGCTTGGTGGCTTCGCGCAAACATTCGTTGTACAGCTTGGCAATTTTGTCGAGAACCTTGAGCGTCTTTTTGGTCTTGTTTTCAATCTTCTCTTCGGTCAGCTCTTCGTCGTCGAACTGGACGATTTCCTTGATCGAACGGGTGCCCTTGCGCAGGTCGTCCCCGATGGTCAGCAGTTCCTTCAGAATAATCGGAGAGCGCGTGATCGTTTTGAGAACCAGCAATTGCCCCCGCTCGATGCGCTTGGCGATGGCCACTTCGCCTTCGCGCGTCAGGAGCGGCACGGTGCCCATTTCGCGCAAGTACATGCGCACCGGGTCGTTGGTCTTCTCCAGCATTCCTGGAGTGAGATCGAGATCGCCCGCGTCTTCCGCGACGGGCAGTTCGTCCTTGGATTCGATTTCCGGCGCTTCGGCTACGGTTGGATCGGCAGTCGCCCGTGCAGCCTTGGCCGCGGCGAGGTCTTCGTAAATGTCGATTCCGTATTTCTCGAAGGTGGAGAGGAGGTCGTCTATTTCCTCGGAAGAATGCACTTCAGCGGGCAGAATGTCGTTTACTTCGTCATAGAGCAGGTACCCGCGCTCCTTGCCCATGGCAATGAGCTGACGTACCTGGTCGTATTTCTCTTCAATAGCCAGCGCCAAGGAGTCCTCCAAAAAACTGCCAGAAGCTGCCTTTAAAGCGACGCAGAATTGCTATACAGGCTCTGAATCCACTATCGGCAAAATCCGCATCCAACGGAACTCAAGTTCCGCGACTGGTGCCCAAATTGACTCTGCATGCACGCCAGTGAGGTGATTTCGTGCCTCGCAGACGATGCCGTTGGCCCCGCGGGCGCAACGATTCGCCACGATGGTCCCCACACTTTATAGATGCGACCTGCCATTCATGCGTTACGCTGCCACCGCGCCTAAACCGGATCAAGTTATCCGTTGGCGGGCAAACGCGTCAACCATTTTGTTTTCCTGCAAATTGGACTTCACGGTGCGGACAAAAACAATCTTTGAGCGGTCCCACGTCCCCTTGCACAAGTGGCTCTATGCCATGTACTTGCTTGTGACAGCCCGCAAGGGCATCTCTAGCCTGCAATTAGGCAAAGAGATAGGTATCACGCAAAAGTCCGCGTGGTTCGTCCTACATAGGCTCCGTGAGGCTTGCGGAACCAAATTGGAGTTGCTTCAAGGAACCGTAGAGGTAGATGAAACATTCTTCGGCGGTGAGGAAAACAATCGGCATATGTATGACCGCATCCACAAGCCAAGGGAACGCACTGAAAAGACCATCGTAGTCGGGATGCGTCAACGCGGAGGGAACACAGTCGCCAAGATCGTACCAAGCACAGGTGGGTTAGCCTTGCGCGGTGCAATCCATGAGAATGTGGCTCCCGGCACGCGAATCCTGTCCGATGATTACGGTAGTTACACCGCTCTGCCAAAAGAGGGATCCAGCACGATCGGTTAAGATATCAACGGGTATTAATCGATAGAAACATGACGAACGGTGTGCGCGGATTGCATTACACGTGCTCTGGCCGGTAAGGTTAGCGAGATTAAGTTTCAATCCCCGGAGGAGGAAGCGGCGCCCCGGAAGAGCTAGTCCAGCGGCTGCGTGGAAGGAGTGCAGCCCGAAGGCCCTCCGGCACAAGTGTCTCGCACGAAAATTCCGCCGGAAGAGGAAACGGCGCCAAGGTTGCTCGCCTGAGATTCGAATGTGATGTAGCGGCCCGTCGTGTCGATCGTTGCTGAAGTGCTCGCGCCATTAGCTTGCGTTCCGCCGGTGGTGGCGGAAACGAGTTGCGTCGAAGGTGTGCACCCGGATGCACCGGCGCACGTATCTCGGACGAATACGTCCGCGGCGTTATTCGTATCGCTCGCCACCAAATTCGATGCGGAAGAAACGAACGTCACATAGCGTCCATCCGCGCTGATCGAAGGAGCGATGCTGTCTCCATTGGCCGCAGCGCCGCCCATTCCAGTGGAGACGAGAGTCGTGGAAATCGTGCAGCCGGACGGCGCGCCCGTGCAAGTATCGGTCACAAAAATATTTTGCGTCGACCCCGGAACTTCGTCGTTATTGCCGTCGGTGGAAGCCATCACAAATACTGCATAGCGCTGGTCCGAACTCATCAGCGGCAAGGACAGAGCACTCCCTGCAATTGCAGTTGGGCTCGGAGAGCCCGGACTAAAAATCGTAAATGGCTCGTTGCCGGAGATTCCGCCACCGGGCGCCGGAGTAGCCACCGCGACCTGAGCCGTTCCAGCAGCGGTGAGATTGGTCGGGGGAATGAACGAAGCCATTCCGCTGGTCCCAATGAAAATCGATACGGGGAGCGCGGCGCCATTCAATTCCACGGCTGAGCAAGACACCAAATTGCTTCCATTCACGGCGAGCGGGACGGGCGGTCCTGTCAACGCTTCCAATGCGGCGCTCGACGGCGAAATCGAACTGATGGCCGGGGCTGGGAAATTCGATCCACTGGGCAGCGCCGCCAAAGAAAACTTGAGCGAATTTGAGTTCGTCCCGGGCCCACTGCCGGAAACGGTTACGGCCACCGCCCCCAAACCCGTGCCGAGAAATGCTGTGTCCGCCGCCGTGATGCTTGCGGTGAGCTGCGTCGCGCTCACGAAAGTTGTGGGCCGCGGCGAACCGTTCCAGTTGACGACAAGCCCGTTTGCAAATCCCGTGCCGGTGACTGTCAGCGTGAAACCCGTCGCGCTGCAATACGGTGCGCTATTCGCCGAGGTGGAGGACGCCGAAAGTGACGTAATGGTTGGAAGGCCAATCGGGAATGAAACCGACGGGGACGTGTTCGCGCTTGACGCAGGAGAAGCTACCGCGATCTGTGCAGTTCCAACCGAGGCGATATTCGCAGCCGGTACTACCGCAGTGAGTTGAGCAGGATTGGACTGAGTCGGACTGACGAACGTCGTTGCCAACTGCGTGGTCACGCCGCCATTCGTCCACTGCACGACGGAGCAAGGAAGGAGATTCGTGCCCGTAACGGTCAAAGTGGCCCCGGCAGCTCCGGCAGTCGCGGCCGTCGGCAAAATTGTGCCGATTGCTGGCGCCGGCAGCGACGCAGTCGAAACCGTAAAGGGCAATTGATTCGAGAGAGAACCGGAATTGGACACCTGAATATTTACGGTTGCGGCAGATACTAAGTCCGAAACCGGAATGATGGCGGTAAGTTGTGTCGAGCTGACAAACGTGGTCGCGAGGACCGAAGGTGGCGCGGGCGGCGGACTCGTAACCCAATCGACCACCGAGCCATTCACAAAATTCGCGCCGGTCACGGTGAGAGTGACCACGGAAGGACTGCACGACGGAGTCGTGTTCGACGAAGTCGTGGAGGACGATAAGGAAGTAATGGACGGCGGCACGATCGTGAACGGAAGTGAAGAGGACGGCGCGCCTCCAGGGTTAATGGCGGCGACTTGAGCCGTTTGCGCAGTGGAAGCGCCAACAAGATCGGAAGCAGGAACCACGGCAGTGAGAAAAGGCGCCCCGCCGCCTGCTGGGGCAACATAAGTTGTCTGCAGGGATGAGGTCACGCTGCTGCTACTCGTCCACTGCACGACGCTGCAAGGAAGGATGCTTCCCTGCACAGTCAGTGTTAACGCGGGGCTGCCCGCGGAAGCGGAATTCGGCGTGACCGAAGTCAGTGCGGGAGTTGGGAGCGTTGTGGTCGGCGTGGAAAGCGTGAACGGCAGCGAATTGGATGCGCCATTCGAATTCTTGACGCTTACTCCAGCCGTGCCGGGAAACGCCGCGAGGGTAGCCGGTATGGAAGCAGTCAGCTGCGTCGCGCTTACGGAAGTTGTTGTTTGGGCGGCCCCGCTCCAATTCACTACCGCATCACTCGTGAAATTCGTGCCGTTCACCGTCAGTGTAAAACCTTGCGAGCTGCAATATGGCGTGGAGGCAGTCGAAGTTGTGGACGCCGAGAGCGAAGTGATCGTCGGCGGCGGTCCCGGCGCGGTATTGATGGTAAAGAGGACTACGTTCGATATTTCGGTCGTCGTCGTGCTGTAAATGTTTTGCGTCGGGGAGACGGCAGAACCGGGAATCTGTACGGCCACCTGCACGGTCCCCGCGGTGGCCAGGTCCGAAGCGGGGACCGGCGCCGTCAACTGAGAAGAATTGACAAGCGTGGTGGTCAGAGCGGTTCCATTCCACAGAATCAGCGCGCCGGTGGTGAAACCCGACCCATTGGCCGTGATGGTAAAGCCTTGCCCTCCGACGGTCGCCGTGCTGGGACTTACGAATGTCAGCACGGAGGCGGCTGTCTGAATGGACAAGTTCGTGTTGTAATCGGAACAAGCGGACGCCAGCGCACACGCCACCAACGCCACAATGAGCCACTTGCGCGAATACATCCGAACACGCTCCTCGCGAGCCATCCTGCCGGGACGCCGGGCAGAAGATAAAAAAGTGCGGGCTCCCCGCCTGCCGCCAGGCAGGTACTTGGAGCCCGTCAGAACGATTGTTAGATCAATCCGGGTGCTGAGGAAGTCAGCGGCGATCCAGTTTCCGGCAGACTCCACGCCTCGCATTCATCCCCCAGGGGTGAAACGGTCTGCGTAAAAGCGGAGCCCGCGCCCAAGAATTAGGAAGAACCCCCACCAAACCGGCCTGTTTCTGATACCACTGGCGGACTCCCAAGTCAACCCGGAGTAACCCCGAGTACCATACCTCAGCGGTGATGAGATGCACCGCGCGCGGCGGTCCGTTGCCCAGGCGATAGGTTTCCTTCGAACCGCGTTTGCGAGTCGGAACCCATCAGGCCCGGCGAAATCCTATATTCACTCCTCTTCTGTGGTTTCGCACAAACTCGATACCCATGAGCCAGATTTGCAGTAACATACCCCCCAGCAAATGCCGGCCCGCGGGTCGCGTTCCAACTTGAGTTTGTGCGGCCGGCATCCAAATCAAGATTTCTTCCGCGGAGGACACTCATGGCAATTCAACTGATCGTTAACGGCAAATCGCAATCCGTGGATGTGCCGCCGAATATGCCGCTGTTGTGGGTCTTGCGGGACACGCTGGGCATGACGGGCACGAAGTTCGGCTGCGGCATGGCGCTATGTGGCGCCTGCACTGTGCACCTCGATGGACAAGCGATCCGCTCGTGCATCACTCCGGTCTCATCCGCCGCCGGAAAAAAGATCACGACCATCGAGGGACTTTCGCCCGATCGCAGCCACCCGGTGCAGCGCGCCTGGATCGAAGTAGACGTGCCGCAATGCGGCTATTGCCAATCGGGGCAGATCATGTCCGCGGCATCGCTCCTGGCGCAAAATGCGAAACCGAGCGACGCGGGCATTGATGAAGCGATGAAGGGAAATATTTGCCGCTGTGGCACCTATCAGCGGATTCGCGAAGCGATACATCGCGCGGCGGAATTGCACAAGGCTGAGGCAAAGCCTGCCCGCATCCATGGCTCGGAAGACGCGCTGGATGAGCAAGCAGTGGAAGTGGGAGGTGCAGTATGAGCGCCGGAACCATGACAGGAATCGATCGCCGCGGCTTCCTAAAGACGGGTATGGCCGGCGCGGTTGGCCTGGTCATCGGCTTTTATTTGCCTGGACGTTTTGAAGCGTTGGCTGCGGCTCCCGCGGATGCGGCGCCCGCCTCCTTAAACGCGTGGATGCTCATTTCTCCCGACGACACCGTGAAGATCATGATCGACAAGTCGGAAATGGGGCAAGGCATCCTGACGGCGCTGTGCATGATGGCCGCGGAGGAACTGGATTGTGATTGGAAAAAAATCCGTACGGAATTCGCTCCCGCGGCAAAGGAATATTTTAATCCGGCGTTTGGAATGCAGGGCACCGGAGGCAGCTCGAGCGTGCGTTCGTCGTGGGATCCGATGCGCAAGGCAGGTGCGGCGGCGCGGGACATGCTGCTGCAGGCTGCGGCGCAGCAATGGAGCGTCGACAAGTCCGCCTGCCGCACGGAAAACGGAGTCATTTACCACGACGCCTCTAAACGCAAGTTCACTTACGGCAACGTGGCTGCGGCGGCGGCAATGCTTCCCGTCCCGCAGGACGTTCCAACCAAGGACCCAAAACAATACCGCATCGTGGGAAAAGCCACGAAGCGGCTGGACACACCCGACAAAGTGAACGGCCGCGCGGAATTTGGGATTGACGTGCGGCGCCCGGAAATGCTCTACGCCGTGGTGGCGCGATGCCCGGTGTTTGGCGGAAAAGTCGCCAGCTTCGACGCGACGAAAGCCAAGGCTGTGCCAGGCGTCAAGAATGTGGTGGAAATCTCTCGCGGGATTGCCGTGGTCGCCGACAACACATGGGCGGCAATGCAGGGGCGGCGCGCTCTCGACATTAAGTGGGACGAAGGCCCGAACGCAAATGCCAGCAGCGACAGCATCAGCAAGCTTTTCGCGGATCAAATGGCGAAATCGGGCGCGGAAGCCCGCAAGGAAGGCGACGCGGCCGCGGCCCTTGCCGGCGCAACCCAGAAAATCGAAGCGGTTTACGAAGCTCCGTACCTGGCGCACGCCACCATGGAGCCGATCAACTGCACCGCCGATGTTCGCGCGGACCGCGTGGATGTCTATGCTCCCACGCAGTTTCAGACCATGGCGCAGGGAATGGCTGCCAAGATTTGCGGATTGAAACCGGAGAATGCATTCATCCACACGACATATCTCGGCGGCGGCTTCGGGCGCAAAGCCGGCACCGATTTTGTGATGGAAGCGGTGGAAACGTCAAAAGCGATTGGCGCGCCGGTGAAACTGACCTGGTCGCGCGAGGACGACACGCAGCACGACTACTACCGCCCCGCATCCTACGCGAAGTTTGCCGGAGGAATCGGCGCCGATGGCTGGCCCGTGGCTTGGACGACGCGAATTGCGTGCTCTTCGATCATGGAGGCATGGTTCCCCGGCAGCACGAAAAACAATCTTGATCCCACCAGTGTCGAGGGCGTCGCCAATCTTCCGTACTCGATTCCCAACATTCAGGTGGATTACGTGCGCACCGAGCCGGGCATCCCGGTCGGTTTCTGGCGATCGGTGGGAGCTTCGCAGAACGGATTTTTCAGCGAATGCTTCATGGACGAGCTGGCTGTCGCCGGCAAGAAGGACCCTTATGAATTCCGCCGCCGTTTGCTCGATAAGGCGCCGCGCCTCCACGGTGTACTCGAACTCGCGGCGCAAAAAGCGGGCTGGGACAAACCGTTGCCTGCGGGACACTATCGCGGCATTGCCGTGCTCGAAGCATTTCAGAGTTACGCTTCGCAGGTGGTGGAAATCTCGGTGGACCGCAAGGCCCGGTCAGTGAAAGTGCATCGCGTGGTTTGCGCCGTGGATGTGGGCCGGGTGGTGAATCCAGCAAACATCGTCATGCAAAGCGAGAGCGCGATCGTATACGGACTATCGTCCGCGCTATACGGCGAGATCACCATCTCGGGCGGCCGCGTCACACAAACCAATTTCAACAATTATCCCGTCCTGCGCATGGATGCCATGCCGGTAATCGAAACCTACATTGTTCCCAGCGAAGAAAAACCGACCGGAGCGGGCGAACTGGCCGTGCCGCCCCTGGTCCCGGCGCTGTGCAACGCGATCTTCGCAGCGACCGGAAAGCGCATCCGCCGCATGCCGATCCGCGCGGAGGATTTGGCATAGCGCTTTCAGTGGTTTTCGGCAAATCGGAGAATTTCAGAGGTCGTTGTGGAGTGTCGGAGGTCGGGACTTCAGTCCCGACGTTCAGTGTTTTTGTTTTGTGGGCTTCAGCCCTTGAAGCTTCAGGGCCTAAAGGCCTCTTCGTACCAGCGCTAGTTGTCCGACCTAAAGGTCGGACCTCCTAGTTTGCCGATTCCGAATTGACCGCGCGAAATTCATTGCAATTCGGACTTCTGCCGCCGGAAATCAATTCATATTGTCAGTCAGAACTTCTTAAGCAGTGCAGGTAATTCGCGAATCGTTTCAATCATGGCGTCGGGGGACGCGGCTCGGAGCCGTTCCGGGACCGGCGAGCCGCCGAGCACACCGATGGCGCGGACGCCCGCGCGATGCGCCATCTGGATATCTTCGGGCGCGTCGCCGATGTACACGCTGCTTTGGGGCAGGGCGCCCAGATCATCGAGCGCGATAAGCAGTGGCGCAGGATGGGGTTTGCGTCGCGGTGCGTCCTCGTTGCAAATTTTCGCGAGGAACATGGCCGAAACGTTGTGTTCACGGAGTTGTCTCCGCACGCGCGAGCGGCTTCCGCTGGACACAAGCGCCAGTCTAAAACGCCGGTCGAGCGTCCGCAGCACGTTTCGCGCGCCGGGTTGCAGCTTCGGCTGTTGCTTATCGTAAAACTTTCTCCACAACCGGTCGGCCTCTTCCCACTTCGCGCGAGGGAGGCCCGCGGCGCGGTACACCCGGTGCCAGTTGGGCGAATAGTGTCGTTTCAACTCCGCGATGCTCCAGGGCATGCCCAGCGCTCCGAACATAGAGATATAGGCATTCGCGTCCGCCTCGAACGAATTAAGCAGTGTCCCGTCCCAGTCAAACAGCACGTGTTCAATCGAGGTTTGATTATTTGCGATCATCGCGCTTGTAGGACAGCCATTCCTGGCTGTCCGCATGTTCCCCGTCGAGATTGTACGGGACAGCGATGAGGACAGCCAAGAGTGGCTGTCCTACTCAATGCGTCAAGGCTGCAACGGAACTATTGCCGCTGGAAGCGCGACGGCAGGGGCTCTTCCCGCTGAAAGGTAATGTCGTCAAACGTTGCCGCTATGGAGTGCCAACCGGGTTTGGAAGAAGCTTCCGCGCGCACGATATGCGCCTCGGTCTTCATTCTCACGGTGCCGCGTCCAAATGGCCGGTCCACCAGGCAGACTTCGATCTCGATTGGCGTCCCCGGCTCAATTCGTTGCGGGCACAGGAAGAGCACTCCGCTGGAACTGATATTGGTGGTGCGCAGCGGCTCCGCTACGAGCTCGCGTTGCCCCGCAATGCGCTTTACACGCAGGTGAAGGCTGAGCTTGGCCCGGGCGTAGGCGCGCCGCTCTTCGGGCGGGCGCACGGCATGGGTGGGAACGCGCGCGATGCCTTTGGGCTTGGCTCGAGTGGTCCACGACGGCGGATCGGCCACCAAAGTTGCCGAACTGGCCGACAATTGTTTTACGGCGGCGTCGCCGCGGCTGGGATTGGATCGGTCCATGAGCTTTTGATTTCGAACAGTGCGCATAGGTCTCCCTTAGTTTCGTACGCCTCTGGCACTGCTCGCGGACACTATCCTCTGCGAAGCTCGATTGCGTCAATTTTGCTTCCCAGCGGTGTTGTCTAATGCATACTCCCCGGCACAGGCTCACCTCCTCCCGGGCAATGAGCATTACCGGCCTGCGGGAAAAAAACAGCTTTGACCGCAAGATTCGGATAGCGCGGCGAGAATGGTTTTGGATATTGTGTTTGGGAAGGAACCCGACGGCCCATGTCGACACAATCCAATCCGCTTCCGTCCGCAATCCCCGCCTTGGCGAGGAAGAAATGCCTTGAGGCAGTCGCCGCGCACGACGCGCGCATGGATGGCGCGTTCGTCTATGGGGTCCGGTCAACCGGGATTTACTGCCGGCCCTCTTGCCCTTCGCGCCGCCCGGACAGGAAGCACATCCTTCTTTTCGTTCGGCCTGAGGCGGCGGAGCAAGCAGGGTTCCGAGCGTGCCAGCGCTGTCATCCCCGCCAGGCGCGCAGCAGCCCGCGAGCGGATCTCGTTCGGCGCGTGTGCAGGGAAATCGAAGGAAATCCGGAGGGTCCTGTTTCTCTTGGGACCCTCGCGGAACGCACAGGGTTAAGCCCCGCCCATTTGCAACGCACCTTCCGCCAGGCAATGGGAATTACACCGCGGCAATACGCGGACGCTATTCGCGTCGCGCGATTCAAGTCCGAATTACGAAAGGGGAAAGACGTGACCACAGCGATGCATGAAGTTTCTTACGGCTCGGCGAGCCGCTTGTACGAGAAGTCTGACGCGCAACTGGGCATGACGCCCGCGACGTACCGCCGGGGGGGAAGCGGGATGAACATCGCTTATACGATTGCTCCCTGTGCCCTGGGGCGCGTGCTCGTCGCCGCCACGGAGCGAGGGATCTCTGCCGTGTACCTCGGAGATCGCGATTCCGAACTCGTCACGGCGCTGCGCGAGGAGTACCCCCGCGCAGAAATTCGAAGCAGCTCGGGCGAGCACACGGATTGGGTGCGCGCGATTGTGCGCCACTTGGCCGGCTCGAATCCCCGGTTGGATTTGCCCACGGACGTGCTGGCAACGGCGTTCCAGCGGCGCGTCTGGGAAGCGTTGCGTTCCATCCCGATGGGCTCGACCCGCACTTATTCAGAGGTCGCGCGTTCGATCGGCCAGCCCAGCGCGATCCGCGCCGTCGCCCGGGCCTGCGCGACAAATCCAGTGTCCATTGTGGTTCCCTGCCACCGAGTGGTGAGAACCGACGGGACGCCGGCAGGTTACCGCTGGGGAATTGAGCGCAAGCAATCCCTGCTTGAAAGGGAGCGCCGCACCGTAAAGCGTGAACGGTAGGAAATTACGAGCAACGCCGGCTTCTGACCCTGTGTAGCAAGCCGACTTTTGGCTCAGGTGACGCCCGTCCGCTGCGGCGGACGGGCCCTACATAAACGTTTGAGACCTCAGTTTCCGTGTAGGTCTAGATCCTGCGCTGCAAACCACTTCGAAACAGATCCTCGTTTGTTGTCCCGCTCACTCTTTGACTTCTCCATGCTTCTATGCAAAGAATCCTCCGGAGCCAGGGAGACTCCAACATGAGTGCAAACGAAGCGGGCGCCGATTCCAATATGGACGCTCGCGATCGCAAGCGGATCCTCAAAATTCTCGAGAGCAATTGGCAGGCCGAGATGCGGGGGTTCTACACCTATGAAATATTGGCGGAGCGCGAAACCGATCCGTCGCGGCGCGCCGCCTTTCGCACCCTTTCGTATGCCGAGCAGCACCACGCGCAGCTTTGGGCCGACCGCATACACGCCCTGGGAGGGCCGGCCCCGATTTATGACGGCCCGAAAACGGGCGAGGCCGACACCATCGCCAATCGAGTGGGCGGCGTGGGGATGGCGCTGCGGCGGCTGGAACTGGACGAAAGCCGGGACATCGCCAAGTACGCGAAACAGATAAAGGAACTAGGCGACGAACCCAGTATTCGCATACTGGAGCAGGCGCTCGAGGACGAACGCGAACACTACCGGACCCTCAGCGGCCTCATTCGCAACCGGCGGCCGCTCCCTCACCCCACTCCCGAACAGGCTCAAAAGGCCCTCGACGAACTTCTGGCCTCCAGGGAAAAAGAACATCCCAAAGCGGCCGGCTGGATCGGGGACGCTATCTACGGAATCAACGACGGCCTCGGAGCGATCTTCGGAATTGTTTCCGGCGTTTCAGGAGCGACCCTGGGCAACAGCAAATTCGTCATCATTGCGGGATTGGTGGGCATGATGGCAAGCGCGCTCTCGATGGGCTCCGGCGCGTATCTGGCGGCCAAGAGCGAGCGCGAAATCTATGAGGCGGAATTTTCGCGAGAGCGCGAAGCAGTGGAGTTCAATGAAGCCGAAGCGCGCGAAGTTCTTTCGCTCAGCTATCAGATCAGGGGACTGCCACAGGAAGAGGCGGACCGCTTTGTCGAGCACCTGGCCAAGGACAAAGCCCAATTCGTCCGCACGCTGGCGCAAGAACGCCTGAACACGACCGAGGAGGGCCTGCGGAAGCCGTGGACCTCCGCGATATCAGGGGCGCTTTCGACCGCCATTGGCGCGACGATTCCCGTGGTCCCATTTTTCTTTCTGAGCGGCTATCCGGCGGTGATCGTCGCCGCGGTTGTTTCCCTGATGGCGCACTTTGCCGTGGGCGCCGCCAAGTCCCTGATTACCATCCGTTCGTGGTGGGCCAGCGGACTGGAAATGACTTTCGTCGGCGCTGTCGAAGGCGTCGTCACCTATTTAATCGGAATCGCAATTGGAAGAATCACCGGGACAGGCATCTGAAATCCAACTCACAAATTGGTCAGGAGGGGGCCTGCAGCCCCTTTCAGAGTATTTTCAGGCAGTCCGAAATAGAGTTGCGTGAACACCTTCCTTCAAAAAGCAGACGGAAGTGATAGATTGCGATGACATCGCCTGAATGTGCGGTTCAGCGTCTTTCGGGGGAACGGCGCTAATCGAAAAGTTCGCATTCTGGACGCAGTAGAAGACTTGGATTCGCACGAGAGATTACTTTCGCAGGAGTGGCCAGTAAAAGAGCCGGGAAAACTGTTATGAACCTGAGGCGATTGCCGTCATTTGCATCCTCCGCGCTGCTCGTTGTCATATTGTGCGGATACGCTTCGCGTCTCTGGTCTCAATCCTCAACGACAGGAGCATTGAAGGGAACGGTAACGGATTCAGCCGGCGCCGTACTCCCCGGTGCGACCGTCACAATCGTCAACGAGGCGACGAATCAAAAGCTATCCAAGGCGACGGATGCGAACGGCAGCTACGGATTTTCGCTGCTCGCCCCCGGCACGTACCGCGTCGATTTTTCAGCGCCAGCATTCAAGACTTCTCAGTTGGCTTCCCTAGCCGTAAATGTCTCCGAGATCCCGGTTGTGGACGCCACATTGCAGGCGGGTGCGCCGGAGGAGCGGGTCTCGTGCCAGTGCCGCGTGACACAGACAGCGACTTCCTCGACAGGCACCTTGGTCAACAGCAAAACGATTACAGCGGTCCCTCTCAATACTCGCAACACAACCCAGGTGCTGTCCATGTCGTCCGGTTCCGCTGCCGACGTAAACAACGCGGGAACTTTGGGACGCGGCACGCCGACTATCAACGTGAATGGCAACACGACCCCGAATATCTATACCGTGGACGGCGCTTTTACCTCCAGAGCGATTCCCAATCCGGATGCGATTTCAGAATTCAAAATCCAGACTTCGCAGTATGACGCCGTGTATGGCGCTCACGTTCCCAACACCAACCTGATCACAAAGTCCGGCGCCAATGATCTTCACGGCGATATTTGGGAATTCGTGCGCAACGATATTTTCAACGCCAACGATTTTTTCCTGAACGCAGGCGGGCGGCCTCGCCCGAACTTGAAACAGAACCAGTTTGGCGGAACACTCGGGGGACGGGTCGTAAGGGACAAATTGTTCTTCTTCGGCTCCTATCAAGGGACGCGCCAGGTCAATGGCCTGGATCCGACCTCCTTGTCCACCCTAATCCTACCTCCTCTGACCGACGATCGCTCGCAGGCGGCGATCGGGGCGGAGTTCTGCCCGGCGAACAAGCCTCCTGCCGTGCAGTCCAGGTACCTGACGTTTGCCGGCGGCACACAGGTCGCCTGCGACGGATCGAATATCAATCCAGTGGCAATGAATCTCCTGGAAATGAAGCTGCCGAACGGGACTTATTTAATTCCTACCCCTCAAGAAATTCTCACGAGTGGCAAGAATGCGGGCCTCGGATCCTACGCGATCAGCCTTCCCTCGCATTTCAGCGAGGACCAATACGCGATCAATTTTGATTATCTGATTTCGCCCAAGAACACATTGTCGGGACGAGGTTTCGTGGGCGTTGTGCACCAACTCCGGTCGCTCACCGCTCCTTATGCGATCAACCCAGGACCACAAGCGGTTCCAGGGGCGCCGCATGCATTTGATCCAACGGACGACGTAACGAGCCTGAAACTCACCTCCACTTTGTCGAGTAACCTTGTCAACGAAGTCCGATTCGCGTTCAGCAATGACCACACCCAACAAAATGGCCAGGACGTGCCTCCTGCCAATGTGGTGGGAATGACGCCCTTCGATCCCATATGGAATCAGCCGCCGGAAATCGACATTCTTGGATCGCTCGGAACATTTCGATTCCTTGGAAATATTGCGGACGATGGCACCATCCAGAATCGGACCTACCAGTTGGCGGATAACGTTTCCTGGATTCACGGCAAACACACGACGCGCATGGGAGGGTTTGTCGACACTCAGCTCAATGGACGCGACGATACCGGTTCGGCAAAGGGAAAGATCACTATCCAAAACTTCACCGACTTTCTCCTCGGACTGAGCGCAACGCAAAACGGCAGTCCACTGGGCCGCAGCAACATTGAGACAATTCAAGGGAATGCAGGCGATGGACCGATCGGCGTGCTCAGCTTTAGCTATCGAACCTACTACGCCGCAGCATTCATAGAAGACGATATCAAGATGAACTCTCGGTTCACACTCAATCTGGGTCTGCGCTGGGAATACATCGGACCTGCCTATGACACGCGTGGAGCCATTGGCAGCGTTTGGCCTTCACTTCTCGGGCAGTCGCCGATTCCTCCGGCATTGGGCACGTTTGCGGGAAACACCATAGGCCCAGATTACAACCCTGGATCCGTCAACCCTTATACCGGCCAGCCGTTCGGGCCAGCTCCTTCCGGTGTATTTGTTCGCTCCACGAGAAGCTTCTACGAGAACGCGACTCCGCGCGACACCTTTGCGCCCCGGCTTGGTTTCGCATGGCAGCCCGGAGGAAAACAGAGCCGTTTGTCCGTGCGAGGAGGGTATGGTTGGTTTTATCAGACTCCTCCCTTCAGCGGGAACTTTGGTTTTACGCCGTTTTTCGCGTCACCGCCGTTTGCTCAGTCGTTTTGCAACTCCGATGCGAGCAACGGCGCGTCCACTCTGGGCAAACCCTTGCCAACCGTTGCGCTCGGCTTCGTTCCGCGAACGCCAACCTCGCTACTCTGTGACCGCGTGGCGGGCCCGAAATATCAGATTCCCATGCTCCAGCAGTGGAGCCTCAATACCAGGTACAACCTGTCACGCACGCTTTCGCTAGACCTGGGATACGTCGGGACGAATGGCGATCATTTGCTGCTCTCTCAGGGTTTGAACCAGCCTCTTCTGGCCAGTCCAGGCAATCCGGTAAATTGCGGTTACGATGGCATCGCGACCGATTGCATCACGCAGAATACGTCCTCCAATGCGTACGAGCGCGTGCCGATCCTGGGCGAGACGCCGACAGCACTTGCGGATAACAACTTCACCGGACGTTCCTGGTACCAAAGCCTGCAAGCGACGCTCAGTGAACAGCTCTCTCGGGGCCTGACTTTTCAAGTTGCTTACACTTTCTCTAAGGCCGAGAACAATACGGTTCTCTACAACGATCAGAACAATCTCGCCCTTGACTGGGCTCGGGCCGCATTCGACCGTACTCACCGCTTCATCGCCAACTATGATTACCAACTGCCTTCGCTCACGCGTGCAACGGGATTCACGGGTACCATGCTAAAAGGATGGTCCCTGTCGGGAATTGTCATCATTCAGAGCGGGTTGCCCATGACCCTTACCGATCCCAAAGGGGGAGGAGTGTATGGTGGGGCAGGCGTTTCAACAGTCACGCTGTGTCCCGGGGCGACGGTCGCAAGTCTTGCGACATCGGGGAGGGATCAATCCCGGTTGAGCAACTGGATCAACGCCGGTCCTACCGTGATCTGCCCCGCACCTATCGTCGGGTCCGATGGATCGACAGGATACGGAGATCTCGGGCCAACCGTGATCAATGGACCGGGACAGTTCAACACGGATTTTTCCCTCGGCAAAATAACGACGGTTGGAGGTATCCGGGAGAATGCGCAACTTGCATTCCGCATCGAATTTTACAACGCCTTCAACCACCCACAGTTCGCCAATCCGGGGACGACTTACGGAACGGCAAACTTTGGGGTCATAACTCAGAGCTCGGTCGCTCCGCGGCTGATTCAATTCGGCCTGAAGTATTTATTCTGAAGATCGCAGGAATTTTTGAGTCAATGAATCCGGAAGTGGCCTTGCAAGTGGAAGATCTGGAGCAAGAGAGTGCGATACCAAAAAATATTAGCAGTACTGATCGCTTCGCTCATTCCCGCGCTGGCGCTCGGACAAGCAGCGCAGCCAAAAAGCACTCCGAACAAGCAAGCCTCCGCTGAGCGCGGCAAAGAGCTATTTTCGGAATACTGCGCCTCCTGCCACGGCGTTTCGGGGAAGGGTGACGGCCCGGCTGCCTCGGCGCTGAAAATTCCTCCAGCTGACTTGACTGCGCTGGCGGCGCGCAACAAGGGACAATTTCCTTCGTTGCGGGTGATGCAGGCGATTAAGGCCGGGCCGAGCGTTCCAGCGCATGGCTCGGAAATCATGCCGGTTTGGGGACCGATTTTCCTCCAGGGAGATTACCTGGAAGCCGCGGGCCAGGCGCCTCCCCAGACCGCGGCTGGCGTGGCTGAAGAAAGCGGGCAGCAAGGCCGCCATGGGGCGACTGCGTCTGAAGTGCAACTGCGGATTTACAATCTGATGGAATACATCAGGACCTTGCAGGTGAAGTAGGCAGCGTTCTGGACTGGCCCGCCCGTCACTAACCCCACCCCTTCAGTGAATTCAATCCGGTTATGGAATAACTTGAAATTATTATTTTCAAATGTTCCTGCGTTTTTTCGGCTTTATAAAAACTTGACTATTCCGCGCGAAATGGGATATGTGGGGGATATAAAGGGGCTGGTTCATACCTTTCGTCCCAGGTCAGCCCTGATTGATACACATAGATAGTGAGTGGGTATTCACGATCAATTTTTCTGCCTCCTCATAAGAAATGAGGCTTTATGAATCGCCCTTTTACCCGGCAAGGAACTTCCGTTCCTCCGCCGCCCTCGATGCCGTTTCCTTTGCGCCCGGCCACACAAACTCAGACCCAGCCTGAATTTGGAAACTGGTGGGACCACATGCTGGTGCGGCTGATTTTTTCCATCGCCTGCGTCGCCGCGGGATACCATTTTCATCCCTTCGGTTTGTCCAACCTCGTGGCCGCCGGCGTCGGCCTGGCGTTTTCCATTTCCGTTTTCTTGTTTGAGATTCGTCTGCAGCGCGCCAGCATGCGCCGCCTGATCGGGGCCGCGATCGGATCGATACTGGGCATTCTCGGCGCCTATCTGATGGGCCTAGTGCTGGCTCGCACCACGATCCCGGAGGGCTCGCGGTCGTTTCTGGATGTGGCGCTGCTCCTGGTGATGACCTACATCGGCCTGGTGGTGGGTGCGAACAAAGGTGACATGCTCAACCTGGCGGCGCTTGGAGGCCTATTCGGCAGCGAGCGCAGCACGCGGCGTATGCCCAAGGTGCTCGACACCAGCGTTATCATCGACGGCCGCATCGCGGACATTTGCGAGGCCCATTTCCTGGACGGGGTGATGCTGATCCCGCAATTTGTGCTGCGCGAGCTGCAATTCGTGGCCGATTCCGCCGATTCGCTGAAGCGCCAGCGCGGCCGGCGCGGCCTGGAAGTGCTGCAGCGCATCCAGAAGATGCCGCACCTGGAAGTCGAAATCGCCGACGACGATTTCGCCAACATCGCGGACGTGGACCTGAAACTTATCGAGCTGGCCAAGCGTTACGACGCAAAAATCGTCACCAACGATTACAACCTGAACAAAGTCGCTTCGCTCCAGGGCATCGAAATCCTGAACGTCAATCAATTGGCCAATTCGCTGAAGCCGGTCGTGCTGCCCGGCGAAACGATGCGGGTGTTCATCCTGCGCGAGGGCAAAGAATACAATCAGGGCGTGGCCTACCTCGATGACGGGACCATGGTCGTGGTCGACGGCGCGCGCCGCATGATCAACAAGACCATCGACATTACCGTGACCTCCGTTCATCAAACCACCGCGGGCAAGATGATCTTCGGGCGGCTCGATGAGCGCACCGAATTGCAGCCCGCGCGCGTGCCGCAGCCGCACGCCGTCAATGATCTGCCGCGCCATAGCGAAACTCTGCCTACCACCGAGCGCGTGCCCCGTCCCGTCGTTCCAGATCCTTCTCGCGAGCCAGAATGACGTTGTGGGACAGCCACTCCTGGCTGTCCTCTTTAGCCGGGTCCAACGCGTGCAAAACCGGACAGCCAAGAGTGGCTGCCCTGCAAAACCCACTGCTTGCCCTGCGATTCCGGCTGCGCTACCCTCGCAGTTTCAAAATCCACTTTTGTGAATCCGCAGGAAAGGAATGTTGAATCGTGACTCCATCCAAGAAACTTTCCGATCGCCGCGCTTTTTTGAGTTTCCTGGCGGCCAGCCCCGTCCTTGCATATGCCGGCTTCAACTCGCGCTGGGTCGAAGAGGTCTTGGCGGCGCCGCTTCCGCAGCAAAATGAAGTCGTCATCAAGTCGGTCAAGGAAGCTTTGAACGTTTTTGATTTTGACGCCGCCGCGCGCGTGAAACTCACGCCCGCGCATTACGAGTTCATCACGGACGGCTCCTTCAACAACGAAACGCTGCGCGCCAATCGCGACGGATTCTTGAAATATGAAGTCCGCCTGCGCCGCCTGACGGGCATCACCAAAGTCGATCAGTCCGTCAAAATTTTCGGAAAGGCCTGGGAATCGCCGATCTTCTTTTCTCCCGTTGGCAGGATGAACGCTTATTACCCTGACGGCGCCGTGGTCGTGGCCCAAGCCGCCAAAGCGACGCGCACGCTGCAAGTGCTGGCGGGCTCCGCGGCTGTGATTGTCGATCCCCGCGGAGTGGAACGAGTAGTCGAGGCGCGCGGCGAGCCGATGTGGATCGCGGGACTCGGAAGCAGCATGGACGAAAAAGTTCTTCGCCGCTTTGAGGCCACCGGCTGCCCCGTGCTGGTCTGGACCATCGACGACGGCGGGGCCAACACCATCGGCGCGAAATCGGTGCAACGCGTGGGAGTGCGCGACCTGGATCGCGAAGCCGACGATCGCTGCGTAGGCTGCCACTCCAATCTCCCCCAAATCACCCGGATCACGAAGGACACGCCGATGGACGTGCTCGGCGCGATTGGAGCTCTCCAGGGCGAGACCAGCGTGAAGCTCAACTGGGACGACGTAAAGCGCGTCCGCGACATGACGAAGATGAAGATAGTCCTCAAAGGGATCGTGGCCGGCGAGGATGCGTCGCTGGCCGTGAAGCACGGCGTCGACGGCATCATCGTTTCCAATCACGGGGGCCACGAAGACGCCAGCGGCCGCGGAACGATCGAATGCCTGCCGGAAGTTCTGTCGGGCGCCGCGGGAAAAATTCCGGTGTTGATCGATAGCGGATTCCGCGGCGGCGCGGACGTTTTCAAAGCGCTGGCGCTCGGCGCAACCGCCGTCGGGATTGGGCGTCCACACATCTGGGCGCTTTCTTCGTTCGGACAGGAAGGCGTCGAAACGGTGGTCGCAATTTTGCGCCGTGAATTGCAAGCCATCATGGCGCAGACCGGCGCAGCATCCGTCGCTCAGATTCGGCGCGATTCGCTCGTTCCGCGTGCATGAGCAGCACAACCTGGCAAACCGCCACAAATTTGAGAATTAATTTACGCAGGAGCGGAAGAACATGAGCAAGAGCGATCCCCAAAATGCGGCATTGCCGCGCAGAGGATTTATTCAAAAGGCGGCCGCCGGCCTCGGCGCTGCTGCGCTTGGCGGCATCGGCGCAAAGGAAACGGATGCGGCAAAGGTCGAGAGGCATTGGGACCTCTCCGCCGACGTCGTCGTGATCGGCTCCGGCGCCGCCGGGCTTCCCGCGTCCATCTCCGCGGCCGAGCAGGGCGCATCCGTAATCGTGGTCGAGCAGAATTACGACATTGGCGGACACGCGATCGAAAGCGGCGGCAATATCGCTCTAGGCGGCGGCACGAGTTTGCAGAAAAAATATGGCATTGAGGATTCGCCGGACCGCATGTTCGAGGACTTGGTGAATTGGCACGATTACCGGTTCAGTGACCGGGAAATCGTGCGCGCGTTTTGCGACGAAAGCGTGGCGACATTTGATTTTCTGCTGGCCCACGGGGTGCAATTTCCGGACAGGTCTCCCGGCGGTGCGGACGGCGGCCCGCAAAATGTGAAGCGCGCGCAAACCGTGACTTGGACGGGAGAGGTGAACGCGTACTCCCCGACGGGAGGGAATGGCACGGCGCTCATGCGTCCGCTTGAAGCCAGCGCGAAAAAACTGGGCGTGCAAATTCTTTTGCGGCACAGCATGACCGGAATCGTGCGCGAGGAGCAATTCTCCGGAAGGGTTTTGGGAATTACAGCAACGCACGAAGGCAAAACTCTGAACATCCAGGCAAGAAGAGGCGTGGTCCTGAGCACCGGCGGACACACCAGCAACGTGAACTTCCGCAGGATGTTCGATCCGCGGCTTACCGAGGAATATCAAGTTGTCGGAGAACCGTATTCGCGGCAATCGGGAGACGGGGAAATTGCGGCCCTGCAGGTTGGGGCCTCGCTCTGGGGAGTGGCCTGCCAGACGGTTGAGACGCAGGCGCGCTCGCACATTTTTGAGAAACCTTACGTGATCGGCAACCAGTACGGGTATCCGCAAGGCGGCGGGAAGCGGAATGAGAATATTAGAAATAGTCCCGTCAAGGGTATCGCCCGCGGCATCGGTCTGCAAGTGGCGGATTATCAAAATCTCATTCAGGTCAATCAGTTTGGCAAACGTTTTGTGAATGAATTCGCCACCGGTTTTGACTGGTGGAATCCATGCTTGCAGCAAAGCGCAGGGAAAGCTGAAGGAGGCGGGCCGATCTGGGCGATATTCGACGCGGACGCGGTGAAACGCGAAGACTGGACCGTGGCCCCGCCGTTCGTCGATCCCGATGGCTGGTTTTTCAGCGCGGGCTCGCTGCGGGAGCTCGCAAGCAAAATTGTCAGCAAATATCAGAAGGAGCCCATGCCCGGCGACGTTCTGGAGGCTACGGTCGCGCGATACAATTCTTTCGTCGACAAAGGAAAAGACGAAGATTTTGGGAAGCCGGTGCCGATGCACAAGATTCAAACGCCGCCGTTTTATGCCGCATGGTCGACGCCGTGCATACACGATTGTATTTCCGGATTGCGCATCAACGGAAAGGCGCAGGTCATCGATCTATGGGGGAATGCCGTTCCGGGCCTCTACTGCGCGGGAGAAACTTCGGGCGGATTTAACCAACACGGCCTGGCGAAATCATTAACCTTTGGTCGCATCGCGGGCCGCGAAGCGGCCAAGTCCGCAACGCACGCATAGGAAAAGCTCCAGCCTGTCCTGGTCAGATCACTGCGGCCAGTTCTTGATCGTTAATTCGGGAATCGCTGCGCCGTCTTTCCGCGGATCAGAAGCTCCGTAGTTCACGCCCGCCGCGTAATCGCGCATCACCGCCTGGCCTCCGCCGAACGCATCCGAATAGCCATTGTGCAGGATGATCTTGTGGCCTTTGGCTTCGAGTTCCGCTTTTACGTTGCCGGGCACTCGATTCTCCAGCATCACGTCGCAGCCGGTGAACGTGGGCTTCGTGAATCGCGCCGTCTCCAGTGCAGCCTGAATGTTTTGGTTGAAGTCCACGACGTGCGAAACGAACTGCGCGTGCGCTTGCGCCTGGTTCCATCCGCCCATGATTCCGAACGCGATCCGGATCTGATCCTTCTCCATAAAAGCCGGAATGATCGTGTGCAGCGGACGCTTGTGCCCCGCGATGGCGTTCGGCGAGGCGGGATCCAGGCTGAACAGAGCGCCGCGATCGTGCAAAACGAATCCGGTGCCGTCGGCGACGAGTCCCGAGCCGAATTCCGCGTAGTTGGATTCGATAAACGAAACCATGTTGCCTTCGCGATCCACAACGCTGAGGTAGACCGTATCGCCTGCACTGGGAACAGGCGTCCCCGGCCCCACTTCGCAATTGGCGTGGTCCATGTCGATCAACTTGGCGCGCTCGGCGGCGTATTGTTTCGAGAGCATTCCGCTCACGGGCAGCTTCGATGATTTGGGATCGCCGATGTAGCGGATCACGTCGGCGTAGGCCAGTTTCTTGGCCTCGATCTGCACGTGCAGGGCGCGCGCCGAATTGAGCCCCATGGAATGCAGGTCATACTGCTCCATGAGATTCAGCATTTCGAGCGCACCGATGCCCTGCACGTTCGGCGGCATCTCGTACACCGTCCAGCCGCGGTACGTCGTCGAGATGGGCTCGACCCATTCGCTCGAATAATCGGAAAAATCTTTCGCTGTGAGCACGCCGCCGTGCCGCGCCGATAACGCCAGGATGCGTTTGGTGATTTCTCCGCGATAGAATGCGTCGCGCCCGCCCTGGGCGATTTGCTGCAGAGACCAGGCGAGGTCGGGATTGCGCATGATTTCGCCCACGCGCGGCGCGCGGTCCGAAACGAGAAACGTGCGGGCCGCCGCTTCGCTGTCGCGCAGCAGATCAACGTTCGACGCGAAATGCATGGCGATCCATTCCGTCACGGGATAGCCGTCCTGGGCCACTTGAATCGCCGGGGCCAACACTTCATTCATTTTCTTTTTGCCGAAGCGGTCGAGTAGTTTCTGCCATCCGTCGACGGAGCCGGGAACGGTGACGGGCTCGATTCCGTGCGCCGGCATTTCGCGCAGGCCCATTTGGCGCAGCCGTTCGACCGATTGCGCGGCCGGCGCCCATCCGCTGGCGTTCAAGCCGTGGTATTTCCCGCTCTTCGCGTCGTATACGATGGCGAACAAATCCCCGCCGATGCCGTTCCACATCGGCGCCACTACGGTCATTACGGCGTGCGCCGCAATCGCCGCGTCCACGGCGTTGCCGCCGCGCGACAGAACTGCCGCGCCCGCCTGCGACGCCAGCGGCGATTCCGAGGCGACGATCCCGGTCTCGGAGATCACCATCGAGCGTCCTTGACCGCGATCTTGTGCCATGGCGTTCTCCCCATTCAGGCCTAGCGCGAAAAATCCCGCAAGCAGTATCAGCAGGAAATGTAATTGAAGTCTGGGCATTGGCTAACGGTATATAGATATGCTCAATTTGGTGGTCGAAAAAGAATTCAGTAGGACAGCCACTCTTGGCTGTCCTCTTTTGTGACCCGTCCTAAATGATGCGCCGTTCAACTGCGAATCGCAAAACCCGGACAGACAGGAGTGGATGTCCTACCAAACCGCACAGCGTTACGAAGCCGGCACAACCATGGCCAGCAGCCTCTTCGGCCCTTCGCCGGTTTTCACGGTCGCCACTGCTTGCCGCGTTTTCGTATCAATGATGGTCGCGTCGTTGCTTCCGCAGTTGCTCACGGTCACATACTTCCCGTCCGGCGAAAATCCGATCCAGTTGGGGCACTCACCCGTCGTGATTTCCTTGGAAAGTTTTTTCGTGGCGATGTCGTAGACGTAGACCCCGTTGTCGGACAGGCTCGTCACCCAGAGTTCCTTTTCGTTGGGCGAGAGAGCCAGGCCATGCGTCTCCGTATGCGGTTCGAGCGCGCAGTCAGCTGGGGGCGCGGTCGGCAAATCCATGCGAGCGATTTCTTTTTTGTCGGGAATGTTTACGATCTCGAAGCCGTGATAGTCGGAGAGCGCGACATACAAAGTTTTTTCGTCCTTGGTCACAGCGTACGGCCGCGGAATGCCGCCAACGGGAATCTTGTCCGTGTATTCCATTTTCTTCAGGTCGATGCGGTCGATCTCATGATCGCCCATCGAGGAAACCCACAGAACGTCATTGCGTCCCGTGTTGTAGCTGTTGTGCGGCGCATTGACCGGCAATACCTTGACGATTTTTCCGAGTTGCGTGTCGATGATGTCGATCCCGCCCACGTCGCGAATCGGCACGCCCACGTAATGCCCGTCGGGCGTGGACGCGCATTGATTGGGTCTGCCTGTCAGGGCAATCGTCGCGGTCACTTCGTTGGTGGCCGTGTCAATCACCTTCAGGGTTTTCTCCGACTCGATAGTGGTGAAGAGCTTCGATCCGTCCGCCGGGGCGCACACGCCGTGCACGCGCTTGCCGACTTTGATCGTACCGGTAACCTTCAGCGTGCCGAGGTCGATCATGGTGATGGTGTCGCCCAGGCTGTTCGTGACGTAAGCCTTCATGGTCCCCACTTTTGCCGGAACCACTTTGCTCAGTCCGAATGCCGACAACACCAGCACCGCCATCACCAGCCATCGTGTGCGTGCGCGCATCGCGTGTCTCCTGTTCTCTCTGTATTGAGGTTGCGATTTGCCGATTATACTTCCAGAATGCACGGCGTTCCTAGCACTCGTTAGCGGGCTCAGCGGGCCAGCAAGCCATCAGCGGGCGATTCCCCCCAACTCTTCTCTTTTCATATTGCGCGAATCACCGCATCTTGGATTTCAGTTTGATCGTCTTACCGTCAACCACGAACGTGCCGTATCCACGATGATGGATCGTTTTGGGATTTTTCTGCGCGGGATCCTTCCATGCCTTGAGCACCTCGAGGATGAATAGGTTGTGACTCGTGACAAGGTGCGTATCTACCACTTTGCATTCGAGATTGGCGAAACATTCGGCCACGAGCGGCGGCGCCACCTTTTTGGCGGGCGTTGGCGTCAGCCCGAACGCTGCAAACTTGTCGACGTCGCGGCCCGAGCAGTTGCCGACTCCCACGACCTTGCGTGCCAACTTAACCGGGGGAATGGCGATCATGCATTCCCCGTTCGCTCGCAACGCAGCAAAGCTGTAATTTGCGCTGCTGACGACGCAGGCGACAAGCGGCGGCTCAAACTCAACCATCATGTGCCAGGACATTGTCATGACGTTGGCGCGGCCCTTGCGCGCGGTCGTCAGCAGAACCACCGGACCCGGTTCGAGCAGCTGGTAGACCTTGGACAGCGGAAAATCTTTCATCATGATCACAGCTCCTGGCGGGATTTTCGCAGGCCAGAAGTTATACCAGATGTGGGTGCGGGTCCACGCTACTGCGGCCCAAAGACGTCGTGCGCAAATTAAGATGCCTCATCTTGGAGTTGGTGCTGCGCGGCGTCCTCTGCTGTGCCTTGCAATCATTTCTGCCGCAGAGAACAATATGGAGTGTGGAAATTCGCGATTGGAACGAACGCTACCGCCTGCGCGAACGCCCCGCGGAAGATTTGGACGCCGCGCCCATTCCTCTGCTCGTGAAAACTGCGGTGGGGCTTGCGCCCGGCAAGGCGCTCGATCTTGCATGCGGAGCGGGCCGGAATGCACTCTGGCTTGCGGAACACGGCTGGGAAGTCACGGCTGTGGACGGTGCGGCTGCAGCCATCGAAATTCTGCAGAACCGCGCGGCGGAGCGCGGCCTGGAGATCAACGCGGTCCTCGCCGATCTCGAAAAAGGCGAATTTGAGATCGAACCTGCCCGGTGGGACCTGGTCGCCATGTGTTACTACCTGCAGCGAAATCTTTTCGAGCCGGCCAAGCGCGGAGTCGCTCCCGGCGGCATCCTGATTTCAATTGTTCACATCAACGGGCCGGGAGAAGAAGACGGCCCGCACCGCTTGCGTCCCGGGGAGTTAGAAAAATATTTCGCAGGCTGGGAAATTCTTCACCGCTATGAAGGAAAAGCAAACGACGCAGCGCATCGTCGCGCCGTCGCCGAGATTGTCGCCCGCCGGCCGCTGGCCCGTTAGCGCTCAATGCCGGGACTCGGTACGCATTCGATAAGCGACCGAAAAAAGGAGTCCGCGATACTGGTTGAAAGTAGCAAGGCGATCGGCGTCCCCGCCGGTTTGCGGTTTCGTTTGTTCCGAAGCGCCTTTTCCGTCCCCGCCTTTCGAGTGCTTGTCTTCGCTTTCCATGGCTTTCCCGATTAGATGCGCATTGTCAACGAACGGGTCCCGGTTCGAGCCCGTTGCCTAAGACCGGGCAGCAGGACGTTTTGTGACAACGCGGCTGAGGATCACTATCAACAAAGTACAGCTTAGGATCGAAATACCGAGATTAACCTGGCAGCAGAAGGCACAGAAAGTAGACCTCCTACTTTCTACTGACTGTACTCCACACGCACAGCTGGTGTGCCAGATGGACAGTTGCATCTAGTCACCTTTTTCGAGGATTTGCAACTTCCTGATTCCAGGGAGGTTGCCCACCAGTCGAAAGGCCAGCCACGTGCAGTATCCAGTGCAGTGCTTGAATCAGAGCCAACTAACCGAATCTTTAAGGAGATGAAATTAATGCGCAATAAACAGAAGGGTTTCTCACTCATCGAGTTGCTGATCGTCGTGGCGATCATCCTGATCATCGCGGCCATCGCAATTCCGAACTTGCTGCGCTCGAAAATCGCGGCCAACCAGGCGTCCGCGGTTGCTTCGCTTCGCACGCTCAACACTTCTTCGGTACTGTATGAAACCAATTACCAGCAGTTTCCCTCGAAGATCGCCGATATGGCTACTGGGACTTCGGTGACTTCGACGTCTGCGGATTTGATTGACTCGGTTCTCTCGACAGGCACCAAGAGCGGATATAACTTCAGCTGGTCAGACGGCGGAGTTGGCAAGACGGTCTATGAAATCTGGGCAGACCCGGTCTCCAGCTCGTCCGGGACGGTTCACTACTTTACGGATCAGAGCTTGGTGATTCGCTCCAATTCCAGTTCAGCGGCACAGGCCACCGACCTGGCGATCGGCAACTAGACTCGAGCGGATAGAAACCCGATGGGGGAGGAAGCCTAACGGCTCCTCCCCCGTCATAATTTTTGAGAGTGGAGATTGAATCTTGTAGGATGGAAACACCCTTAATGTACCTCTGGGTTAAGAGGGTGCCCCATCTGTCGCGTGGCGCGACAGATGGGATTTTGATATCGGTCTATCCAGGGGTGTCAGTAACTTTCAACGTCGTGTTACTTTCCGAGTGTGTCCGCAATCGCCTTCCCCACAACTTGAGTAGTCGCTTTGCCGCCGACATCAGGCGTCAGGTATTCGGGCTTGGTGAGCACTTCCTCGATGCCGCGCTCGATAGCGGCGGCGGCTTCGGTTTCGCCGAGGTGCGCCAGCATCATGGCGCCGGACCAGATTTGGCCGATGGGGTTGGCGATGCCTTTTCCGGCGATGTCCGGGGCGGAGCCGTGCACGGGCTCGAACATGGAGGGATATTTTTTCGGCGGATTCAAGTTCGCGCCGGCGGCGATGCCGATCGAGCCCACCACAGCGGGGCCCAGGTCGGAAAGGATATCGCCGAACAGGTTCGATCCCACCACCACGTCAAACATTTGCGGGCGGCGCACGAAATGCGCGGTGAGGATATCGATGTGATACTGGTCGGTGCGCACGTCCGGATATTCCTTGGAAATGGCGGCAAAGCGCTCGTCCCAGTACGGCATGGTGTGGATGATGCCGTTGGATTTGGTGGCGCTGGTCACGTGTTTTTTGCGTTTGCGCGCCAGCTCGAACGCGTAGCGCATGATGCGGTCCACGCCGCGGCGCGTGAAGATGTTCGTTTGCATGGCCATCTCTTCGTCGGTGCCGTCAAAAATCCGTCCGCCGATGTTGGAATATTCGCCTTCGACGTTTTCGCGCACCACGTAGAAATCGATCTCGCCCGGCTTCGCGTTCTTCAGCGGGGATTCGACGCCCTTCAGCATGCGCACCGGCCGCAGGTTCACATACTGCTCGAAAGTGCGCCGGATCGGGATGAGCAGCCCCCACAGCGAAATGTGATCCGGCACACCGGGATAGCCCACCGCTCCGAGAAATATTGCGTCAAAGGGGCGCAGCTGCGCGAGGCCGTCGTCGGGCATCATCTTTCCAGTCTTGACGTAGGTTTCGCAGCTCCAGTCAAAATGCGTTAGCGTGTATTTTATGCCAAAGCGTTTTCCCGCGGCTTCCAGAACGCGCAATCCTTCGGGCACCACTTCCTTTCCAATGCCATCTCCGGGAATGACTGCAATTTTGTAAGTGTTCATCTGTATGAGGCCTGCTCTCCGTTTTTTATTTGACCTGCTGGAAATCCCTTCTAATAAGTTGGCCGCGGGCCGTGCAACTACTATCGTAAAGATGCGGGAACACCACGTTTTGTCATTCCGAGCGAAGCGAGGAATCTCTCTTGGATTTCAGCGCGAAAAAAGAGAGATTCCTCGCTTCGCTCGGAATGACAAAATGGAACACCTGGGGTTTCAGAAACCAGGCGTCCACTACTGGATCTTACCAACTTGCGACTTCCACAATTCCCACGGCCGCCCGACCGTGGCTTCCACGATGGCTTGGGCTTTTTCCGCTTCCCCTGGCGTCAGATATTTGATGGTGCCGAGCTTCATTCCTTCGGTCTGCACGCGCGCGTCGAGCTGCGTGTAGATCGCGCGGTACACGACGATCGGAATCGAATCCGCCACAGCGACAAATCCGTGTCCGCGAATCAGCGCGACACCGCTGTTACCCAACACCTTGGCCAGCGCGTCGCCGAGCTTGTTGTCGCGGATCAGCATGTCGGTGTCGCCAAAACCTTCGTGCGAGTCAAAGATCGGCGCGCCCAGCCTCAGAAACGCGGTGACGTGATAGACGGGACGCAGAGTCGTGCCCGTCACGCTGTAGGGAATGATGTCCGGCGAGTGGCTGTGCACGATGGCCTTTACGTCGGGCCGCACGCGGTAGATCGCGGCGTGAATGTAGCGCTCGACGTAGCCGTTCCGCCCGCGCGCATCCACCGGCTCGCCGTCGCGGTCAAATTCCATGATGTCGTTCGTGGTGACGAGCGCCGGCGCCATGCTGCGCGACATCAGGAAATGGCTGGGGTCCTTGTCGCTGCGCACGCTCACGTGGCCGAAGCCGTCCAGCACTTCCTGCTGGTACAAGATGCGGTTGGCGTAGACGAGGTCTTCGATCAGTTTCGGATCGTTCGCCAGCGGCGCCTGTCCTTGTGGTGCCGGCTGCGAAGCCCTTTCCGCCGCGGGGCGCGCCGCGGGGAAAACCATCGCGGCGCAAAGTGCCGCGCCGATTACAGCGAGGACCCCAATTCTCAATCCCGACATATTGCTCCCTCCAGACGACAAAGCGTTTCCGCATTTCTTGGCAGAGACAAGATGTTATACGGTTTCACTGATTGTACCAAGCGCGCGGCAAATATTTCCTGGCCGATCTTTGATCCACCGCGCGAAAGTTCGCGTTATAATTTCGCCGTAATTTACCAGGAGGATTTCGCATGTTCACTCGGCGCGAGGTTGTGCTTGGCGCGGTTACAGCAGGGACGGCTGCATTGACGTGGAGGCCGAACGCGGCTCTTGCCAGCGCTTCGCAGCCATCGACCCCTGTGAATTTCGCGGTGCCCGAGGGCGCCTGCGATTGCCACGTGCATACCTTCGATCCGCAGCATTTTCCTTTTTCGCCTTCGCGCCCTTACACACCGGAACCTGTTTCTGTCGAGGAATTGCGCTCTCTGCACCGCGCGCTACACATCAGCCGCGTAATCGTCGTCCAGACGACCGTCTACGGCGCGGACAATCGCGGCGTGCTCGATGCTATGAAACAGCTCGGCGCGCGCGCCCGCGGGATCGCCGTGATTGATGAGAAGACTCCGGACTCCGCGCTCGACGAAATGGACCGCGCCGGAATTCGCGGCATCCGCCTGAACCTCGAAACCGCGGGCCAGACCGATCCCGAAATCGGGCGCAAGCGATTTCAGGGGGCAGTGGAGAGAATCAAAGGCAGGAAGTGGCATATCCAGATTTACGCGAGGCTGACGGTGATCGAGGGCATCAAGGATCTGGTCGCGGCGGCGCCGATGCCCGTGGTCTTCGATCACTTCGGAGGCATGCAAGCGGCTCTCGGCGCCGACCAGCCCGGCTTCTCATCCCTGATGACATTGATCCGAACGGGCAAGGCCTACGTGAAAATTTCCGCGCCGTATCGCAGTTCCACGGAGGCGCCGGATTATCCGGACGTTTCGCCGCTCGCACGGGCCCTCGTCGCCTCAAACCCGGAGCGAATTTTGTGGGGCAGCGATTGGCCGCACCCGGGACTCCCCGTGCCCGGCCGCAGCAACGCCGAAATCACGCCCTTCTTTCAGATCGACGACGGCAAGGTGTTGAACTTGCTTCCCACCTGGGTTCCGGAAGCTGCCACACGAAAAACAATCCTGGTGGAAAATCCCGCCAGGCTCTACGGATTTTAAGTAGGATAGGCTTTAGCCTGTCTGGTTTTCTACCGTTGCGGCAATATCGCTCGAACAAGAATAAGAACCAGACAGGCTAAAGCCTATCCTACGCATGAAGCGCCCCTAATTCTCTGGCGGTGGCGGATTGCCTCCCGAATTGCCTCCCCCCGGACCGCCCATGCCTCCCGGCCCGCCGCCCCGGCGATTTTGCATCCTGTCCTGGCGTTCCTGCTGTTGCTTGTCGAACTTTTCCTTTTGCTTGTCGTCGAGCAACGCGCGAACCTGATCGTTCGTGTCTTGCCGAATTTGCATCATCTTCTGTCGCATGGTTTGCCGGTCGCTGCTGGAATCGTTTCTTGCGTCATCCATTTTCTTTTGCGCGTCCACAAGAATCGGCTTGATTTTCGCTTGCTGGTCAGCCGTCAGGTTGAAGTTCTTGGTCATCCGCTTCAGCTGATCGTCGGGAGACATCGGCTCTCGGCGGCCGCCTGCTCCCTGCCCTCCGCCGTATCCGCCTCCCTGATAAGGCGCGGCCGGAGCCCCAGCTGCCAGCATCGTTACGCCCAGCAACAGAATCAACATGCAGAGACATTTGCATTTCGAGTTCATGGTGCGTTTCCTCCCTTGTCCATTGCTTTTTCTAGCCCACATGACCTTTTTTCGCTCTGCCACCCGTTTTGTATTCCCTTCCGAGGGCCGTCGGGTTCCACAATCCCTGCTAGAAACTGATGCGGCTATTCCGAAGTTCACGGCGGAACCGCCCGACCGACCGTTTCATCTAGTATCCTAATCCCGCGCGCATTGCCGCGAACCGTGATCTCCCGAAGCGGGCAATAATTTGTCCTGAACTGTAATGCGCCGGGCCGTCGACATGACAAACAAATTTCGAGCTCAATGGGCGTTGGTCGCGATCCCGACTGTTTTTCTATTGCTCTACGGTTCCGCTACTCAGCTGGCTGCGCCCTCACGCCTGCCAAACGAACCACCACCGCAATCGCCGCCGCCAGCGCCGCAACGGAGCGGGTCGGCGACCATCGACCCTGAATATGCGGCTTTGAGGCCCGGCCAGACAGCAAAATTTTCGGCTGCAACCAGCAGCGGCGGCTCAATTGCATGGTCTGTTAATCAGATCCCAGGAGGCAATGCATCCGTCGGGCGCATCGACGCGAATGGCAACTACACGGCACCTTCCGTCCCGCTCAGCACAAACGTAATCGTCAAGGCTGCGATCTCCACTTCACCTGCAGCCAATTTTGCCACGGCCATTGTCGCGTTGATTGCGCCCAGCCATCTCACCTCCACGCCCAATCCGCAAGTGGCCGCCTATTCGATTTATTTGCCGGTACCGGGCGAAGCTTCCGTCCGATTCGGCCCTGATATCCACTTGGGCCTCACCACCTGGTCCCAGCAAACGCCATCCCCTTATGGCGGAATGATCCTAATCTACGTGGCCGGGATGCGCGCCAAGACGCAGTACCATATGCAAGCCACAGTGAAATTGGCCAATGGCCTCGCCTTTCAGGATATCGACCACACCTTTACAGCGGGCACGCCACCGCGCACCGCTCCCGTCCAAACGTCCACGACCAGCGGGAGGCGCCCGCAGGACGGCATCGAATTATTCGACACCATGATGCCGCCGGAAGCGTCTCAGGCTTTTGCCACAGACCTCCAAGGGAACGTTCTCTGGACATACAGTTATGAAGGATCGAATTCGGATAGCATTCAACCCGTCAAGTTGCTACCCAACGGTCACTTTCTCGTTCTCATTTCATCCGCCACTCCGGTTGTTTCCAGTACCGCCAACAATTCGCTCCCCGGCACAATCAACGTGATCCGCGAGGTGGATCTGGCGGGAAACACGATCCGCGAACTTACCTTGGCAAACTTCAGTCAATCTCTTTCGGCGCAGGGCTACAAATTCAACCTTCGAGGCTTCCACCATGATGTCTTAGCGCTGCCGAACGGACATCTGGTCCTGTTGGCAAATTTGACGAAGACTTTTACCAACCTTCCCGGTTTTCCGGGCGCCAGGGAGGTTCTGGGCGACCTGCTGGTCGACGTGGACTCGAATTTCAACCCGACGTGGGTTTGGAATACGTTCGACCATCTCGATATCGCCCGCCATCCATTCAGCTTCCCGGACTGGACTCACGCCAATGCGCTGCTTTATTCAGCCGACGATCATAACCTCCTGTTCTCCATACGCCATGAGAGTTGGATCATCAAGATTGATTATCAGGACGGGAAAGGTTCGGGGAACATTCTCTGGCGGCTTGGACCAAACGGCGATTTTAAGCTGGTCGGCGGGAACGATCCTACCGATTGGTTCTACGCTCAGCATGACCCCACCTATTTCACGCCAAACACCACTGGGGTTTTTCAGCTCGGAGTTTTTGACAACGGAAATGACCGGCAGTTTCTTTCGAGCGCAAGATGCGGGTCTGCGGGCTCGCCGCCCTGCCACTATTCAACGGCGCCTGTCATCCAGGTCGATGAAGTGACCATGACCGCGACCATCTTGTCGCATTACACCCCACCTGCAAGCTTCTATAGCTTTTTCGGCGGCAATGTAAATTTGCTCCCCAACGGCCACATGGAAGCCGATTTTTGCGCGGCGCAGGGAGGATCGGTCATACAGGAGTTGGATTATTCGAGCGGAACGCCACAACTCGTGTGGCAGGCGACTACTCCCGGTTCGAATCAATATCGAGCCCTGCGCCTGCCGAGCCTCTATCCGGGCGTGCAGTGGTCGACAATTCCGTAAACTCAAGGCCCGTCATCAAGGAAGTTTAAGTCCGCCTGGACACGACAGGAAACCTTCTCTTGAAGTTGGTATGATGAGCCAGTCCAATGATTTCTATGCGCACGGCAACACAGAGCGATGCTGAGGCCATCGCTCGCCTGGTCAACACGGCGTTTCTGGTCGAGCAATTCTTTATCGAGCGGGACCGCACAGATACCGAAACGGTTCGCGGCCTCATGCAAGAAGGAAGGTTCCTGCTGGCGGAAGACGGGCCGAATCTTCTCGGTTGCGTCTATTTTGAGTTGCGTGGAGAGCGCGGATACTTCGGAATGTTGTCGGTCGATCCGTCACGCCAGGGAACAGGCGTGGGTCACCTGCTTGTGAGTGCAGTGGAAAAATATTTTCGGGATGCAGGATGCAAATTCAGTGACCTGAAAATCGTCAACGTCCGCACGGAACTGCACGCGCTCTACCGCCGCTGGGGATATGTCGAAACGGACACCGCGATTTACGACGATCCCACGCCTACAAAGATTCCCGTCCATTTCATCATCATGTCCAAGCCGCTTTTATGATTTCCCGCGGGACGAAACGCCGGCCTCGCTGAGCGCCAAATCTCCGTTTGACTGCGCCTTGGATTTGCTCAGGATGAAATCGTAATTCACCACCTGGAATGGCTCCGTGGAAATTTCTCCGGTCGGAGTTTTGCCTGCCGGATATTTCTTGAACTCCACGATAAGTTTGTCTTTCACGCCGAACACCACGTCGGAATCAATGTACTTCGCGCCTTTCTTGAACAGATGCGTGATCAACGTTTCATAGCCCGGCGCGGAGATGTAGAAGTGAATGTGCGCGGGCCGGAAATGCGAAATATCGGTCTGCCGCAGCAGATCGCCAACGGTGCCGTCCATGGGAATGGAATATCCCGGCGGGGCAATTGTGCGAATGACATACGTTCCGTCCGCTCCCGTGTGAAACACGGCGCGCAGTGTTGGCTCTTCCGCGCCCAGTTGCGATTCGTACAGGCCGTCGGCGTCTGCCTGCCAGATATCGAGTTTCGCTCCTTTTACGGGTTTTCCGTCAATGTCGCGCACCGTCCCGACCAGAAAGCATGTTTCTCCGGGGAGCCCTTCGGCTACGTTGGCGCCCATCGGCAATTCGGGTGAATCGTCAATATGGAATGGACCGATGACGGTCGATGGCGTGGCACCCTCTGGAAAACGATGATTGATGGCATCGACCAGCATGCTGATGCCAAGGACGTCGGAGAGGAGGATGAACTCCTGGCGTTTTTCCGAGGAAAGTTTCCCGGTCCTGGCCAGCCAGTCCACAGCCATCAGCCATTCGTCCTGCTTCAAATCCACGTCACGTACAAACCCGTGAAGGTGCTTGACCAGAGATTTCATGATTTGCCGGAGTCTCGGGGAATGGCAGGCCTCCCACTGCTTCAACGCAAGATCGGTCAGATTTTCCTCGGTAGCGTATGGCATTGAAATTTCCTCCCTGACTATGATTATATTTTCGATCTTCTCGCCGAAAAGGACCCTCTGTCCATCGCTTTCTAGCGGAAGCGCCTGGGAAATTGTGAAGCGAGTGGCACACTTTATAACTCGTTGTGATACCCCTTGAGCTTGCTTCCGACAACGATAGAGAACCATCCTGCAGAAAAACGGCCGGAGGGGGCGATCTTGTTGAGGTAGACTCGAATTTCATCTGGAGCGGCCAGTCCGACTCGCACGCAGCTTCACGCTGTTTCTAAGCAAAAACCGAGGCGAAAGAGGGTACATGGCGATCCTTGTCACAGGTGGCGCGGGATACATCGGCAGCGTAACCATTGAACGCCTGCTCGCAAAGGGAGAGCAGGTCGTGGTGCTGGACGATTTGGCCAGAGGCCACCGAGCCGCCCTGCCTGCGAATATTCCGCTGTATCAGGGCAAAATTGGCGATCGGGAACTTGTGGCGCGCATCACCCGAGAGCATTCCCTGGAATCCTGCATTCATTTCGCGGCCCTGATTGAAGTCGGCGAATCCGTCGTCGATCCAGCCAAATATTTCGAGAATAACGTCGGTCACGGGATCGCGCTGATGGGTGAGCTTGTTCGCGCGGGAGTGCGGCGCATCGTATTTTCCTCCACCGCTGCTGTCTACGGCGATCCGGAGCAGATCCCCATTACGGAACAAAGCCGGAAATGGCCCAAGAATCCATACGGCTGGTCCAAACTTTTCATGGAACAGCTTCTAAATGCCTATGACAGCGCGTATGGAATGAAATTCGTGGCCTTGCGCTATTTCAACGCCGCCGGCGCCACGCAGAAATGCGGTGAAGACCACAGACCGGAATCGCATTTAATTCCCAATGTGCTCGCCGCAGCCATGGGACAGCAGCAAGCCATCCGTGTGTTTGGCAACAACTATCCGACTCCGGACGGCACCCCCATCAGGGATTACATCCATGTCGTCGACCTTGCGGACGCGCACATCCGCGCCCTGGATTATCTCCGCTCTGGCGGCCAGTCCGATTTCCTGAATTTGGGAACGGGCAGCGGCTATTCGGTTCTGGAAGTTATCAAGTGTGCGCGCGAAGTCACGGGACGCGATATTCCCTTGTTGATAGAACCTCCGCGCGCAGGCGATCCCGCCAGATTGATTGCTGATCCGTCCAAAGCCAAAACCTTGCTGGGCTGGGAGCCTGCCGTGTCCGATCTTCGTACGATTGTTCGCTCCGCATGGGATTGGCGGCTTCGCCATCCCGACGGATACGCAGGACATTAGTCAATTTGCTTAAACCCCGAATCGAACCCCGAACGCTAACAAAAGTGTTGCCTTTCGGAAAGGTAATGGCAAAACGTAGCAATAGTTTTCACAATCTCTGCCCGGTTCGGGAAAGCGAGCTCTAGGCGCTTCCCTAGTGATTTTCTGCGTATTCCATAACAGTATTATTTTCATAGACTTGAAATAGTCTCAAAGAACTGTGGCCTGCGCGAAGAGCGGCTCTGATCTGGCAGACAGATTGCGAACGAAACATTGATCTTAGAATATTGGTTTTCTGGAGACCTTTGCGCTGTGCATTGCTTCTCGGGTGCTGGACTTTCGTGCGCTGGAATTCTTAAGTAACTGAAAAAAGGATGCTTACAGATAAATCGCCTGACTCCTAGTTCGCTTTTTGACTGGCAATCAGGCAGGTTTGCCAGCAGCTACGATAGGATTGAGATTCGGTAAGTGTACCTTCAGGACTCTGTGATTCTTGCGGGAGCTAAAATGTCCGATACCTTTTCCAGGATCCTGCCATTAGGGCAGCGTGTCCCCCACCGAAAAATTTCCACAACGAGTTCTGCTCGTCAGTCGGTTGCCGCTCAGCGTGAACAAGTTCTTGTCGAGAATGTGTTCCATTCCATGTTGACATTGGAGCGCCGGCGCGCAGAGCGTTCTCGAAAGCCCTTTGTCCTGATGCTGATTGATGCCAATTCAGAAAATGGCGCGGCGGAAGAAATTCTTAGGCAAGCAGTCGATGTCGTTGTCTTGTCCAAGCGTGAGACGGACCTGGCAGGCTGGTATAAGCAAGGAGCCATCCTGGGGGTCATCTTCACGGAAGTGAGCATGGAAGGAGAGCTCCCGATAGCGGAGACGCTACGGATGAAGATTGAAACGGCGTTCGCCAAGCATTTGGGGCGGACCCGGGCAGCCAAGATCGCTATTTCGGTGCATATGTTTCCGGAAAGCCGGGATAAGAGCGATTCTCTATGGGCGGACGATTCCAAATTCTACCGCGTTCTCGCCTCGAAGGTTTCGTAAGAACATCTGCCTTTCGTCCCCAAACGAGTAACCGCAGTTCCGGCATCGTGGAACCAGAGTTGGGCTTGTTACCCATCTTCGCGGCGAATTCTATGATGACTAAGCCGATTTTCGATAGACCGGCGGCTTTCCCGAAGGAGTGCTTGGGACAGCATGGCGGGTGCTATACCAAGGGTCCGTTCCCCCTTGAATTCTGATCATTTTACGGATGATGGGAATAAATGCAGTCTATCCCCTAACACCCGCCTGAATCCGGGAAGTAGCAGGCGACGGGGCTATCGCCTGCTCGACTGCATTGCACAGTGCGTGACCCACCAGGATATGACATTCCTGAATGCGCGGCGTTTCGTCGGAGGGCACGGCAATCAACGCATCGACCAAGTCGCGCAGGCTCCCGCCAGTCGAGCCGGTGAGCCCGATTGTGAACAATCCCAATTTGCGAGCGCAGATCGTGGCCTCAACTACATTTTGGGAGTTTCCCGAAGTGCTAATGGCGACGGCAACGTCCCCCGGAGAAGCAAGGGCCTGAAGTTGTCGCGAGAAGACGTGCTCGAAGCCGTAGTCGTTGGCAATTGCGGTTACGGCGGCAGTGTTGTCAACAAGGGCCACCGCTGCCAATGGCCTACGTTCCCGCAGAAAGCGTCCAAGGAATTCGCCGGCAAGATGCTGGGCATCTGTTGCACTGCCGCCGTTCCCGAAGAACAGCGCTTTGTGCCCGGTCTGATAGGCTGAAACGAGCGCATCCGCTGCCGCGGTCATTGCTGGTAAACAAATGCCTATAAGCTGATTGTGGACGTGAATGCTGCGCTCGATATCGATTCGAAGAATGTTTCCGGTCATGACCGCCTCCTGGTTTGACCGCATTTTCGAATATGCATGTTTTGAAAACCAGCGAGGAAAAAGAATACGCTTCCAAGTACCCTTTCGTCCATCAAACAAATGCCTGAAGCCCAAGAACACAAGCCAGATATTAGGCCGGACGCCGTGCTCGTCAAACTTTTGTAAGCGCCCTCTACACAGGGGGGAGGCGGGTACTTTTCCTTTGAATCAAGCGAAGTTGCGATGCCGGTTCCCGTTTCTTTGGACAAAATGGAAAATCTTTGCTCAATCAGGGAAACGGGGAGGACTATTCGTTTTGAATCACATGTTTGGGAGCATGTGTCCTAAATCCAACGCATTGTATAATATAGGCTTACAGTTCTTGCTCTGCAAAGTAGCTGAGATGTAGGGGTGGCACCTGCCTTGCATTCAATCTGTCGAGGAAGTATAGGCCTGCCCACGCTCCGTCTCATCCAGAGGAGAGGGGACGCAAGTGACGTAAGTTCTGATGACTATCAACATTCCAACTCAAGTGGTCCAAAAGGACCTGGGGTTTGCGCCGCCAACAACAGACGGTGAACTTGCTATGGCCGTATGGAGAGTAACACGGGACGAAACGCGGGATCGCATTCTGTTCGACCGCATGTGCACTCATTCAACGCGGCGGTGCGGGCGGCCTCGCGGGAGGCGGAACGCGACCTGATCATCGAGTCTTTGGGTCGGAAGCGCTGGAATCGAAAGCGCACTGGTGAGGCGGAGGAAATCTTCGATATTGAAACTATGATAGTACTGGTAGATAGACAAACGCGGCGTAGAGGCGCAAATTAAATCGAGATTCGGAGAGGTTGGAAAAGAGGTTGGAATGACGCAGCGAGAACTGACACCACAAGATTATATTGCGATGCTCCGCCGGCGATGGGTGCCCATTTTGATCCTGACGATCATCGGTCCGCCGCTTGCTTATGGAGTTTCGCGTATTCTTCCCGATCGCTATAAATCGCAGACCCTAGTCCTCGTTGAGCAGCAGACCGTACCGTCGGATTTTGTGAAGCCAGTGGATACTTCGGACATAAGTCAACGCTTGGCCAGTATGCAGCAACAGATCCTGAGCCGCAGCCGATTGGAACCGATTATCCACCAATTTGGCCTGTATCCAAAAGACATCAGCCGGAAGCCCATGGAGGAGTTGGTTGCCAAGTTGCAGAAATCGATCGAGGTGACTCCCATCCTGCCGATGGCCGAAACTCGTGCGAGCAACCTGCCCGGTTTCTATGTAAACGTGACGTTGGATAACCCGCGAACAGCTCAAGACGTGTGCACCACCATCACATCCATGTTCATCGAGGAAAATCTCCATGATCGCCAGCAGCACTCCGAGGACACGACCCAGTTTCTCGCGCAGCAACTTGCGGATGCAAAAGCAAAACTGGACGATCAAGACGCCAAGTTGGCAGCCTTCCAATCTCGAAACCTCAACACCCTGCCGGATGAAGAGAAGACCAATCTGAACCTGCTGACGGGTTTGACCTCGCAACTCGACGCCGCGACGCAAGCTCTCGCGCGCGCGCAGCAGGACAAGAGTTTCGCCGAATCAATGTTGACGCAACAAGTCGCCGCCTGGGAGGCGTCTCAGGGGGGCGCAGCTCCCGAAACTATGCAGCAGCAGCTATCTTCCATGCAAACCGATCTGGCAAAGCTGGAGGCGAGGTATACGGAAGATCATCCCGACGTCATCAAGGCGAAAAACGACATCGCGGCCCTGAAGAAGAAGATTGCCGACTCTGAAACCCAGAAAGTTCCAGATTCCGACAAGAACTTAAAGCCGGCGGTCGAGCCTCAACAGATCGCGCAGTTGCGGGCGCAAATCCACACGTACGACCAAGTCATCTCGGAAAGGTCCCGTGAACAGGATCAGATCAAGCAACAGATCAAAGTTCTCCAGGACCGAATTCAGTCCAGCCCAGCAATCGAGCAGCAGTACAAGGGACTTACACGGGATTACCAGACCGCGCTCGAATTCTACAATGATCTCTTGAAGAAGCGAGACCAGTCCGCGATGGCATCCGATCTGGAGCAGCGCCAGCAGGGCGAGCAATTCCGCGTCCTCGACCCGGCTAATTTGCCGGACAAGCCGTTTTTTCCAAATCGCCCGCTATTTGCGGCGGCGGGATTCGCCGGAGGATTGGCACTTGGACTTGGACTCGCTTTCGTTCTAGAGATGAGGGATACGTCCCTCAGGACGGAGAGAGACGTTGAGTTTTCTCTCCACCTGCCGGTGCTCGCGTTGATCCCGGCCATCAAACCTTTGTCGGCTAAGAAACCGGCAAAGTTGGTCAACGTGCAGCCCGCGGGCAGAGGAATCGGATTGGGCGCGAGAACTTGAACGTGCCGCCTCGATTGAAGGAAAGGAAACGATGAGTCGTATTCACGAAGCTCTGAAAAAGGCTGAACAGGACCGCGCCGTGATGCTGCCTGTCGATGCCGCACCGCTGCCGACGGAATCGGCTGACATGGGAGCGAACGGAGAAAGCAGGGTGCCGGCCGCCCCGGTCGCTCACGGCAAGCCCAGCGTCATCGCCCCGCCGCCCAGCGATTATCTGCGATTCGACGATCTATGCGCGCGGTGCGCTCATGTGCGTTGGTATCCGGACCCCAAGGTCAACGTGTTTTTGAATTCGGAATTGAGCGCTCAAGGTGCGGAGCAATTTCGCACGCTGCGTTCCCGGCTCTACCAGCTCCGAAGCACACAGCCTCTGCGGACCATACTGGTCACTAGTTCATTGCCCGGCGACGGAAAGACTTTTGTGACCAACAATCTGGCGCAAGCCATTGTCCAGCAGCCGGACCGCCGTGTTCTCTTGATTGACGCGGACTTGCGCTGTTCGCGCTTGCATGTACCCATGGGTGCTCCAACTTCTCCCGGCCTGACCGAATATTTGCGCGGCGAGGCGGATGAGATGGCCGTCATTCAGCACGGTCAGGAAGGAAACCTGTTCCTGATTTCGGGCGGAAATGAAGTGGCGGACCCCAGTGAATTACTTTCGAACGGACGGCTAAAATTGCTGCTGGACCGAGTTGCACCGGTCTTTGACTGGGTCATCATGGATTCTCCCCCATGCCTCCCTGTTGCGGACTCCAGCTTTTTGGCCAACCTGTGCGACGGAGTGCTGCTTGTGGTGCGAGCTGGGTCGACACCGATGGAAGCGGCGCAAAGAACGTACCAGGAATTGCGGGAAAAGAATATCTTGGGTGTGGTGCTAAATGCGGTGGAAAAGGAGCATGCCTATTCGCACTATTACGGGCACTACGGCTATTCGCGTGAACAAAGTAGCTCCGGGGAACGCCGCAAATAGTATTCCGCGTTTGCCTTTCCTTGCTGGCCGGTATGACTCGGAGAGAACCTTCGACAAATTTCTCGACGGTCACCTTCCTCAAGTTCCTCCCGCAAATCCTTCTTTAGCTCTCGCATCGGTTTCCATTCCGGAAGGGCCGTGATGGCCTTCAGACTTCTGGAGGGTACGCAGTACCGGGACCAGGATCGCGAGGATCAAAAGAAAGAAGACAAATCCCCCTTGCCGATGCAGCCTCCCTGTCAAGAAACTCGGATCGACATAAATACTCAACAAGCTCAAAGTCACAATTCGAATTCCGTTCTTGATAACCGCGAGCGGGATGGATAGAAGAACAAGAAAAGCCTGCCTCCAAGTCGTCCGCAGAAATAGATGGGCTGCCAGAAGGCAGGTAATTAACAACGCGACGCTCGATCGGATCCCACTGCATTCTTCCGCCACTTCGATGGTCACGCTCGGAAGATAGAGCAAGAACCCCTGCTTCAAGACGGGAACACCTGTCGCGCGGAAGAGCAGATAGCTGAGTTCTGTGGATTCCTTCTGCAGGAAATAAACCACTCGGTGCAAGATGCCATCGGGCAGAGGAATCATGAGGAGCAGGAACAGCAGTGGAAACGCGGCAGTCCTCGCCGCCCCCATGCCGTAGAAGAAAAGGAACCCGCCGAGCCAGATGAGAACGAGGGAAAGCGTTGCGGCCGGCAAGAGAGCGTTCCCATCCTGCGAAACCGGACGCCAGATAGCAAAAAAATAGATGGCTACGCCTACTCCAATCAAGCCAATCCCGGGGCCAAGTGACGTGTGAGGAGACGCGAATATCCGCTTGCGCTCAATGTAGAGAAGAAAGAGGCTGACGAATGGAATCAAGACGATATGCGAACTCGATTCATGGCTCAGGGAGTAGGCCACGAGCGCGCCGATCGGTTTCCAGAAAATGAGCGACGAAACTGCAATAAACGCAGCGTAAGCAGCATTTTTCTTTGTAACAGCGTTATCCATGTCTTGCATAGCCGCCCTGGCAGGAAAGGCCATTCTAAACTGGAGGCACGTTATTCCTGTCCTGCCGACAACGATTCACTTTCTCGAAGAGAGCGGCCACATACCGCCGCACCCTCCCAATTGTCGCATGTAAGTGGGAATCGATCCCAAGTGCTTGCGGGGGCTCTGCCCAGTCAGATAATCGGCACAAGCGTTGGAACTAATTTTGTCGTCCTCACCGTAAAGCTAACTCGGAGAATTTTGGCCCGCCAGGAAGCCCCCGTCGAGAACCAGTGACTGGCCCGTCATGTAAGACGCGCGGTCCGAGCACATCCATACAACGGCTTCGGCGACTTCCGCGGGCCTCGCGAAGCGGCCGATGGGGTGGATACTCACGACGTATTTGTGGACCGCCGGTGCGCCAAAAACCCGGTCAGCCAAAGGCGTTTCAACCGCCGCGGGACACACAGCGTTGATCCTGATCTTGCTCCGGGCGGTTTCCAGCGCGGCGGCCTTCGTCAGCCCTATCACTCCGTGTTTGCTGGCGCTATATGCCGCCGCTCCGGAAAAGCCGACCAGGCCCGAAATCGACGCCATATTGACGATCGCTCCGCCTCCCCCCTGCTTGAGCATTTGCAGGATTTCGTACTTCAGACAGAGCCAGACGCCCTTGAGGTTGATATCGATGGTGCGATCCCAGTCTTCTTCGGATTGTTTGATGAGCGGTACCCAGACACCTTCGGTCCCGGCGTTATTGAAGGCGACATCCAGGCGGCCAAATTTCTCCACAGCTTTCTGGATGAGCGTCTCCACCTCGGAAGCTTTGGACACGTCGGCCTTCACAAACAGGCCATCTCCGCCGGCGGCACGGATCAGGTCGATCGTCTCCTTGCCTTCCTTTTCGCGCCGGCCCGCGATCACCACTTTGGCTCCTGCCTTCGCGAAAAGTATGGCGGTCTCGCGCCCAATCCCTGACGTCCCGCCGGTCACGAGCCCAACTTTGCCTTCCAATTCCTTAGCCACAGTTCTCCCCCTCGAACGAGTCCTTACTAGACAAGAGCGCAGGATATTGCCTACGCGCGAAGATCAATCTAACTGGAATGTTCAACGACCTTCCACGAGAAGCGCAGTAAGTGTCAAGCGCGTTTTTTTCTTTCCCTTAAGAATTTGCACCGGAACCCCGGGTATCATACTTAGCACCGAAAGGAGATTCTTGATGGGAACTGCAATTCTGGGATTGGCTGCGTTTACCACCTTTTTGGCTGCCGCTCTCGGGCAATCCAACGACAAACTTGTAGGTACGTGGAAACTAGTATCCGCTTCGAGCAGAGCCTCGAATGGGGAGCCATGCGACCCTCCCTATGGCGCCAATCCGGCGGGTCTTCTCACTTATTCTGAAGATGGCAGAGTATCCGCCCTAGTCAGCTACGGCGGGCGAAAACCACTTTCCTTCGGGGCTGAAGGTCCCTCGTTGCAGGCGGAACAAGCTGAGGCGTTCAAAAGTTTTCTTGCCTATGCCGGTCGGTACACGCTCAGCGGGGAGAAGGTAAGTCATCACATCGAAATCTCATCCATTCAGAACTTCGTCGGGAAAGACCTCGTCCGCAGCGTCAAATTCCAGGGCGATCAAATCGTCTTAACTACGCCGCCGACGCCGGTGAACGGAAAAATCCAAATCATCGAATTAATTTGGCAACGACTGCCGGCCGGTTCCTGATCCGCGCGCCTGATGCCGGGAAGATAAGGATTTCCCGTTGCCAATTACAACAATAATCGGCCGCATAGATTTGAATCTCTTTGCCGGGGTGGGAATGCGATCCTTGAGGAGGAAGGGATGCGCCCGGGAATCATCCCCGCTGATCGCAACTCTCGCAGATGAGGCCGATACAGCTTTTACCCTTATCTAACCTTCCAATTATCGGAATTCCATAGTCCATCTAGCGCATTGAATCTATTGTATTTATGTCCACAATTTGAAAACTTTTCCGCAGAGTTCTGTGTTAAACTGAATGCCATAAGGTTTCCGGGTTTGGTGTGGCTGCGATTCGGATTTTGCAAGGAGAGTCGGGTTGTCCAAGGTTACCGCTCCACCGATAAAGGTTGTTTTCAGCGACGAATTTCTGCAGGACCCGTACCCCACATATGCCCGCTTGCACGAAGAAGGTCCGATCCACTTCCTGGACGTCGGCAGCAAGTGGGGGGTATGGTCGATTGTCAGCCATGCCGAGTGCTCCTCGATCGCAAAAGACCCCAGGCTCTCCGCCAAGCGCGCACAGCAGTTGATCACGCTTTTGCCGGTCAACCGCCAGGCCGAGTTCAAGGAACTCGCGCGCATGTTCAGTTTGTGGATGATCTTTATGGATCCGCCGGAGCACACCCGGCTGCGCAAACTTCTCAATAAGGGATTTTCGCCTGCGGCGATCGAAGGTTTGCGTCCGCAAGTCGAGGCCATCGTTGACCGCATGCTGTCCCCCCTGAAGCAGGGCTCCGAAGTCGACCTGATGAGCGAGTTCGCATATCCCATGCCGGTGCGTATTATTTTGGAAATGCTGGGAATCCCGCAGGAGTTGAGTGAGACATTCAGCGAATGGTCTCACGCCATCGCCGTGTTTCGCGGCAGCCCGAACCGCACCGTGGAACATGCGCAGGCGGCGCAAGACGCCCTGATCGGGTTAACCGATTTTTTCCGCAAGACCGTGGCGGAACGCCGGCGCAATAAAGGGAACGACCTGATCAGCCTGCTCATCGACATCGAGGAAGAAGGAGAAGTGCTGACCGAGGAAGAGCTGTACGCTCAGTGTATCGCGCTGCTTTTCGCGGGCCACGAGACCACTCGAAATCTGATCGGCAACGGAATGTACACGCTCCTGAAGCACCCGCAGGAGACGGCGGAATTGCGGGAGAACACGGACATGATCCGCACGACCGTGGAGGAGATTCTGCGGCTGGAGAGTCCCGTGCAAATGACGGCTCGCGTGCTCAAGGAAGAAATGGAAGTTTGCGGCCAGCGCATACCCAAGGGATGGACGATCCTGTGCATGCTGGGCGCCGCGAACCGCGATCCAAAACAGTTCAAGGAACCGAATCAGGTGAACCTGAAAAGGCTGAACAACCAGCACCTGGCGTTCAGCGCAGGCCCGCATTTTTGCATTGGAAGCCAGCTGGCGCGGCTTGAGGGGCAGGTTTCGCTCATGAACCTGGTGCGCCGCTTCCCGAAGATGACGCTTACTGGTCCGAAGCCGGAGTGGGCTTCCACGTTCGGACTCAGAGGCCTGAAGAGTCTTCAGGTTAGACTGTGAAGAGCATGTTCGAGCTACGGCGCCACGGTCTTCGGCGCACGATAAATAGAAACCCGCATTCTTAAAGCAGAAATCGCATATGAAACATGCTGGTGACGCAAATCGCTACGGAGTCGTGCCGCCGGAGAACGCTAAAGCCATGTCCGGCCTGCAGCTTTTGACCGGCATTATGGAGAACGTTTTGCCGGCGCCTCCTATTCAGCAGGCGCTGGACTTTCGCATTGTGCATGTGGAGCGCGGCCGCACGGTTTTTGCCGGCACTCCGAAATTTGAATATTACAATCCACTTGGATCCGTCCATGGCGGATACATCGCAGCGCTTCTTGATTCGTGCATGGCTTGCGCCGTGCACTCCACACTCGAAAAGGGATACAGCTACGCAACAATAGAAATCAAGATCAACTATGTGCGGGCAATTAGTTCGGATACGGGCGAGGTACGCGCGGAGGGGAAGGTGATCAATGCGGGAAAAAGGATCGCAACAGCAGAGGGACGCCTGGTCGATTCAGCAGGGAAACTCTACGCGCATGGAACCACGACGTGTCTCATCGTGACCCTCTAAATCTTTGCTGCCACCACAGACCAAGAGTGAACCGCGCAAATTACTTTGCAGGCGGCGCGTAGCCGAAGATGGCTTTCAACTCGAGGAACTCTTGCAGCCCCGCTTCTCCCCATTCCCGGCCGTTTCCCGATTGTTTGTAGCCGCCGAAACAGCCCGCAAAATCGACTCGTGCGCCATTCACATGCACGTTGCCGGACCGGATTCGTTTGGCCACGCGGCGTGCGTGCTCGGGGTCGCCTGAATTCACATATCCTGACAGCCCGTACGGGGTGTCATTCGCCAGGCGGATTGCCTCTTCCTCATTTTCGTAGGGGATGATGCAAAGGACCGGTCCGAAGATCTCCTGGCGCGCAATGGACATGTCGTTCCGAACGTTTGTGAATACTGTCGGTTTGACGAAATAACCTTTGGCCAGTCCCTCGGGATGGCCGGGACCGCCGGCAATCAACTCCGCGCCTTCTTCCATCCCCTCCCGGATCATCCGCTGCACCTTCTCAAATTGTGCTTTGCTGGATAGCGGGCCCATGCCGGTGGTTTCCATGAGAGGGATCGCCGGCTCGAATGCTGTTGGCTGCTTGCATAGCAGCAGATGCGGCCTCCGCCATCATCGCCCGCGGAACGAACATGCGAGTGGGCGCGTTACAGGACTGGCCGGTATTGCGCATGCAGGCCTGAACGCCGTCCTTAACCGCTTCCGCGAGATCTGCATCTTCGAGGATGATGTATGCGGACTTGCCGCCGAGCTCCTGCGTGACTCGCTTCACTGACGGGGCAGCGGCCTTGGCCACGGCGACTCCTGCTCTCGTAGAGCCCGTGAAGGACACCATGGCTATGTCAGGGTGAGAGGAGATGGCCTCGCCGACAGTCGGTCCATCGCCATTCACCATGTTGAAGACGCCTGGCGGCAATCCGGCATCGTGGAGAATCTGCGTGAACAAGTAGGCTGACAGGGGCGCGAGTTCACTCGGTTTGAGAACCATCGTGCATCCGGCCGCGAGTGCCGGCGCCACCTTGCAAGCGATCTGGTTCATCGGCCAATTCCAGGGCGTAATCAGGCCGCAGACCCCCACCGGTTCCTTCCTCATGAGAGTGGAACCTTTGAGTTCCTCAAACTTGAAATGTTCCAGTACCCTGACGATTTCCTTGAAATGCGCCAAGCCTGCGGGCGCCTGGGCCGCGCGCGCGAGGGAGAGAGGTGCTCCCATCTCCATCGAGATGGCCTCGGCCATCTCTCCTATTCTCGAAGCATAGATTTCAATGATGCGCCGCAGGAAGGCCAAACGCTCGGCAGGTGTCGTTTCCGAATAGGAATCAACCGCCTTCTTTGCCGCAGCTACGGCCCGGTCGACGTCGGCCGCGCTCCCGAGAGAAATCGTGGCAATCGCTTCCTCGGTGGCCGGGTTGATGACAGTGAAGTCTCGCGCCTCAACGGGATTTACCCATTGCCCATCGACATAAAATTGGCGGCAGCTTTTCAAATCCAGATTTTTCATTGGTCAATTTGGAAGGCGGCCCTGGCAGTAACTTCGGTGACTATGACTCGTGCGTTTCCAAAGTTCCAGCCCGTCATAAACTTTATCACAGTTCCTAGGAGTGGTTTCAGCCACGCGATGATCTCTTCAAGTGAACCAAATCTCACAGGCCATCCATTCTGCAGTGTCCAGCGCGAGGCAAGCGCTCATGGCAAACCCCACAAAAATCTAGAGAACCAAATCCCGCGAAGCCAAAGCATCATCGCGAGCGTGGCAGCGCGAATCCTGATCAAAATCTCCGAGAGGAGCCGTTGAGTTCAAGTTGCCGTAGGCTAACTCCGAGCCGCCTTCCGCACGCCACAAGATGCCGCAGGTTCCCAGCTGACCTTTCAGGAGCCATCCGGTTGGAATCGAGCTGTAGAATTCCGTGCTGATTCGACAATCAAGACTAGCGAGGGCTCGGCACCCACCCCCCAAATGGAGGCAAACTCTTGTCAAAAAGGGAAAAAGATATTCCCATGCCTTATTCCCAGCGCCACAGCATTGTACACATTCTAAACAAGTTATCGCAGTTTTCGGTGGCAACACAATTGCATCATCAATCCCGGCTGCGCCCGAATTCTAGACGCTAGACTCGTAAGGCGATTGTTTTCTTTGTTCTCCTGGCTCTGAATTAACTGAGTTCTCTTCGGAACGAGGCTAGGACATCGAAGTGCTTCCCTTCAGTTTAAGGGCATCGCCAGAGTTAAGGACGGACGCCAGCTTGGTTATTTTGGCGATTGGAACGATCGAAACATACCACCAATGGAGATGTTACCCTCAGCCATGACAGAAACAGCCATCGTCGGTGCAGGCCCTTACGGGCTTTCAATAGCGGCACATTTTCGAACCCGTGGTATCCCGTTTCGCATATTCGGTCGGCCTATGGATAGTTGGCAAGCCCATATGCCGAAAGGCATGATGCTCAAGTCGGACGGCTTTGCATCGAACATTTACGATCCGAATGGTGAATTTACCCTGCAACATTTTTGCGCCGAGCGGCAGATCAAATACTCCGACACCGGGATTCCGGTGCAACTCGACACTTTTTCAGAGTATGGGCTGGCATTCAGGGACCGGATGGTGCCGGAACTTGAAGACAAACTCGTTGTAGGCATCGATCGGGTAGAAGGCGGATTCACCCTGCGGCTGGATGATGGCGAATTGGTGAAAGCGAAGCGGGTAATTCTCGCTGTGGGAATCACCAATTTTCAATACATCCCTGAGAACCTCTCGCATTTACCGCCTGAGCTTTTGTCGCACAGTTATAGTCATCGCGATCTTGAATCATTCCGCGGCCGCAAGGTAGTCGTACTCGGCGCGGGCTCTTCGGCAATAGACTTGGCTGCGCTGCTGCGCGATACCGATGCCGATGTGGAGCTCGTTGCCCGGCGAACGGAATTGAAGTTTCATACGGCGCCTGTTCCGGGAAAAACCCGTTCTTTGTGGCAGCGAATTCGCCATCCACAATCGGGGCTTGGTCCGGGCATGCGATCGCGATTCTGTTCCGATTTACCGGGACTGTTCCATTATCTGCCCGAGAGTTTACGTCTGAAGATCGTACGAAAGCATCTAGGCCCTTCCGCCGGATGGTTTGTCAAAGACAAAGTGGTGGGGCGGGTACCTCTCTCACTAGGCTACACGGTAGAGCGCGCCGAGATCCAGCAAGGCAAAGTCAATCTTCACGTTCGCGCAGCGGACGGCAGCCAGCGCCAAATTCAGGCCGACCACATCATCGCTGCGACCGGTTACAAAGTGGATATCGAACGATTAACGATGCTCACCACTGGAATCCGTTCGAAGCTTAAGACGGTCAATGGCACACCCATCCTGTCGTCGTCTTTCGAATCAACCGTTCCTGGCCTCTATTTTGTGGGGCTTGCGGCTGCAAACAGCTTTGGGCCGCTCATGAGATTCGCCTTCGGTGCCGGCTTCGCAGCCCGCACTGTGACGCAGGCGATGCTGAAATCGCTCAAACGGCAGCCAGCACCCGCTGTTGCTCGCAGTGTCGCGAGCACTACGGAATGAATCACGAGGAGACGATTTTAGAAATCGTCGGCGGACCTCAGTCGAGGCGGAAGAACGTAGCTGGGAAACTTAGCGATCCGGTTTCCGTCCCGCGTAAGTCCGTGAACTCATGAAAAGAGAGACCATTGCGATTCACGTAGGGTACGACGGCGATCCCACGACCAAGGCCGTGGCAGTGCCGATCTATCAGACGGTTGCGTTCGAGTTTGATAGCGCGGCGCACGGCGCAGCTCTGTTCAACCTCGAAGTCGAAGGGAATATCTACACCCGGATCGGGAATCCCACCAACACGGTGCTTGAAAAGCGTGTTGCTGCCCTGGAGGGCGGCGTAGAAGCACTCAGCGTCAGTTCGGGTATGGCCGCGATCCACTATGCGATTATCAACATCGCGGAGATCGGCAACAATGTCGTTTCTCTTCCACAGCTTTACGGTGCCTCCTATACCCTCCTGGCGCACATATTACCGAAACAGGGAATTGCCGGGCGGTTTGCGGAGAATGATGATCCCGCATCCGTCGAAAAGTTGATCGACGAAAATACTCGAGCGGTATTTTGCGAGAGTGTAGGCAATCCAGCTGGAAACGTCGCGGATATCGAGGGGTTAGCACGGGTAGCGCACAAACACGGTGTGCCTTTGATCGTTGACAACACCGTGGCGACGCCCATCCTTTTGAGGCCGATCGAATATGGAGCCGACGTCGTGGTGCATTCCATGACGAAATTCATGGGTGGGCACGGCACGACGTTGGGCGGAATGATCGTCGATAGCGGAAAATTTCCGTGGCGTCAGTATCCCGAGCGTTTTTATATGCTCAACCAGCCGGAACCTGCATATCACGGTGTCGTTTATACCGAACATTACGGCGCGGCCGCCTATGTTGCGCGTTGCAGGACGGTCGCTCAACGAAACACTGGATCCACATTGTCTCCCTTCAACGGCTTCTTGTTGCTTCAGGGGATTGAGACGATGGCTCTCCGCGTGGAACGCCATGTGGAGAACGCCCGCAAGGTCGCTGAGTTTTTGCGCCAGCATAGCAAGGTCGCGTGGGTCAATTACGCTGGATTTCCAGATAGCCCATTGTATCCACTCGCAAAAAAGTACTTGGGCTCGAAGCAGTGTTCCTTGCTGACCTTTGGGGTGAAAGGCGGCTACGAACCCGGCGTGAAGTGTTTCGACGCTTTGCGGCTATTCAGACGGATGGTCAATATGGGCGATGCCAAATCGTTGGCATGCCATCCTGCGTCCACAACGCATCGCCAACTGACGCCCGAGGAACAGCAAAAAGCGGGTGTTACACCCGAGATGATTCGGTTGAGCGTGGGCATCGAGCACATCGATGACATTGTTGAAGATCTGGCTCAAGCTCTCGACAAGGCGACAGCATGATCGGTTTAGGAGGTATTCTATGCCACTCATGATTGACGGAGATCGAGTCCCGACTCTTTGGGCGCAAAAAAACTGTTGGCGCGCGGCTGGTTCGGTTGCCTCCAATGGCAGGCATGGGGAGTACATCAAGCTGGCGCTCATTAATAACATGCCGGATGCGGCGCTTGAAGACACAGAAATGCAATTCTTCGAACTCCTCGACGCTGCCGCTGAGGACATTCCTGTTTCCCTCAAGCTCTACTCGCTTCCGGAGATTCCCCGAAATGGTCTGGGAACGCAACGGCTCCGCGACTTCTATTCCAGCATCAATGATCTTTTGAACTGCCGGTTTGACGGCGTCATCATGACCGGCACAGAGCCGCGCCGGCCGGACCTGCGGGATGAGCCCTATTGGCCCGCCCTGGCAACCGTTCTGGATTGGGCAGAACAGAACACAGCCTCGACGGTCCTTTCCTGTTTGGCGGCACATGCTGGCGTCCTTCATAGCAATGGGATTCCCCGCCACCGGCTCAGCGACAAGCAATTCGGTGTGTTTGACTTCGAGAAAACTCGCAATCACGCGCTGACGAACGGCATTGGAAACGTCATGCGAATTCCGCATTCTCGTTGGAACGAAGTGCGAGCGGATGCGCTGACTTCCTGTGGCTATGATGTCCTCGTGCAATCAGCCGACTCGGGCGTGGACCTATTCGTGAAAAAGAAAAAGAACAGCCTGTTTGTACATTTTCAAGGCCATCCGGAATATGGTGCGCGGACGCTACTGAAGGAATACCGAAGGGACATAAAGAGATTCCTCAAAAAGGAACGAGAGACTTACCCGTCTGTGCCGCACGGATATTTCGACGCGGAATCGAGTAAATGCCTGGCTCATTTCCGAGAGACGGCTCTAGCGGACCCGCGTGAGGACCTCATCGCTGCATTCCCCGAGGCCGCCGTTGCCTGTACATTGCAGAATTCATGGCATGCGTCGGCCGTGTCGGTCTATCGCAACTGGCTGCATTACATCGTGTCGAAGAAAGCTGAGACTCCGGCGTTTGTAGCCATGAATCAGGATAGAGTAGATGATTGCGCTACGCGCCGTACGCGCGCCGTCTAAAGGCTCGCGATCGAACGTCCCTTGAGCGCATTACTGGCGAAACCCAGAATCAACGCGACTGGCGCCGTGTGATGTACACCGCGACGGCGAGATCTTCAATTGACTTTGCTTCTTGGCCCTCGACGAGTATCCTTCATTGCTCGCGTTCATTCCTATGTGATTGGGTCGAGCGTATTCTTGCTCTTCTGCCTGACTGTAAACCTCTTGATCGCGGCATTTAGTCTTCAGCTGATTGAGTCGGCGATCACAGAATATAAGTGAAGTTTCGGACATGGCAACTCGGCCATTCGCGCAGATTGAATCGCAAAGCCGTCTCGGAATCAGTCGGAGTGATTTGAGTTCGACTCCTGACGTGCAAAAATTGTGAATTCTCTCATGTCTACTGATACAAGAAATGGGACTGGTCAGCATCCTTTGAACTCGACCAATTCTTTGCTATTCAGTATCGTCATCGCTGTCTATAACGATTGGAGACCCTTGAATGCATGTTTGCGCTCTCTAGAACCACAAACGAAAGGGCCGAGCTTTGAGGTCATTATTGTGGATGACGGGAGCGGAGAACCTGCGCCTAGCTTCATTCGCGATTGGAGCCGCTATTTCACGCTAGTTCTCGACAGGCAGTCTCATGCGGGTATATCCGCTGCCCGCAATCGAGGAGCGAGGATTTCTAAGGGACCGATATTGGTGTTTGCGGACGCTGACTCCAGGTTCCAAAAAAACTGTCTAGAGAACCTCGCAACAATTATCGCGGCATCTCCGCAGCATAACTGTTTTCAGCTACGGCTTACTGGAGATTGCTCGACATTGGTCGGCAGGGTGGAGGATTTGCGCCTCGCGACACTCCAAAGTCATCTGATTCAGCCCAATGGTTGCATTCGATACCTGAACACCGCAGGATTCGCCGCCCGAAGAACGCATTTGGATATTGAGACTGGTGTGTTCGATACCGTCGCACTCAGGGCGGAAGACACCCTGCTTTTAGCCGATCTGATCGAACGCGGAGAACTCCCGTTGTTCGTAGCGAACGCGGTCGTCCAACACGAAACTCCTTTTTCTCTGATGGAATGTTTCCGCAAGGACATCCGGTCGGCGTACTTGGAAGTCGGGACGTACGACATCATCGCTTCGAAGGGAGTGAAATTTCGGGTGTCACATTCGGAGCGTCTTAGAATGCTCCAATCTATGTGGAAGGCTTCGAGGCACCCTTCCATCGGACGGTCGGCGTGGTTCATCCTCGCGGCCAGACAAGTGCTTCGACTGGCGCTCCATTTTGCTTACCGGGTCTTCGGTAAGCGGCCGTCGATCGAGCAGATGGACAAGACGTAGAAATGTTGCTGCGGCAGGCATTCGAAAAATGTTTCCAAATTGGGGACGACAGGCGGTGAGAAATGCGCTCAAGTCTCGCAGCAAGCTCCCTATTTACAATGGTTTCAATGGTTTACTGAAGGCAACGAGCGATTCCTTTTGTGCGTAAGGGAGTTTTTTGGGGTTTCCATCTTGCGCTCCCTGCAACCCCACCCCAAAACGTGGCAGCGGTCAATCAACGGCAGAGGGCGCTCCGATCAAGATTGATCCAAAGAATTCCGGAGATCAAGAGTAGAAGGAAGAGGATAAGATTTGCAAGCGACGGGGCACGGCCGCTTACCGAGACCAGAATCCATTCGAGTATCAATGGAGGCAAGCAAACACCTATGAACAACAATAAAGCGCCTGCATTTCCCTGCGGCCTTTTGCTTCTGGCGGCGATTCCCATTAGAACACCTCCTGGCAGGAAGATAAGTGCTGCATAGATATAGTGATAGCCATCTAGCTCGGCCGGAATGATTCGAACAAGTAACTGCGCAAGCCGCGTGCCAGGACCGAGTTGGTAGGCACGAGGTTCCTTTCTGCCGTCGATGAAAAGTGAAAGGTTCGATCCATCGTAAGAAAATAAAACATCACGCAACTGAACGGCATCGAATACATTCGGAATATACCAGGCCAACAGAGACCGCTTCACGGAAAGCGGATTGCGAAACCAGAAGACCAGGTTAGTATCTTCCTGACGAAGCATCAGATTCGTGATCCCGGAAGAGTTTGAAATCGACACAATTCTCTTGTCCCCTTCTCCCACCTTCCCGAGGATGACTGCAACCCGCACAGCAAACTGATTTGTCCTCTGCACGTCTTTGACAAAATCCGTAACAGGAAACTTTGACGTGACCCATGACTTCCCATCGAGGGCGAGCGCATTTGAATCAGTGCTGACTGGAGCGAAAGGCGTCCATACGAATTCGGGAAGGAGCTTCTTCCGATCCTGCAACGGAGATGGTCCCGAAAACTCGAAATCCCCAACCAGACCATCTTGAGCGCTTTCGCCTTTACCTCCACCGGTTAGATCCCGACCCAGCCGGTCCGGTAGTGCTCGGTCCCAGAGTTGTAATCGAAACACGTGTCCGAGCCAGGGATACTCGGCCTGCATGTCGTTACCAACCACAAGGAAGGAACTGGGATCCCAATTGCTCAGGAGACTTTGTTTCTGCAGGGGGATAGAGATCACGAACCAGGCCGCAAAATAAATGGGGATAATCGTCGTCGCTCGTTGGAACGTCAACCATTTGGCGAGCTTCGAATCGCAGCCGGAAAGAAAACCAGCCGCTTCGGCTCCCCATCGTTTGAAGAGAAAGAATCCAGCCACGGTGCCAGCCGAGTTAACGACTACGTCTTCCCAACCTGAATCGCGAGAGGGAATATAAAGCTGCAAAAATTCGATTCCGTATGAAAACAGCGCCCCCGCGAGCAATGCCAAACCGAATGTCAACTGCGACGACTTTCCTCGCTCGCATAGTTTTTCTGTGAGCCCGAACCCGAACGGAATGAATAGCAAGATATTCAGGATGATATCGAGCGGGCCGTCATATTTTGGAATACGGCCTAAGAGGAACCGGGAAGGACCTGATGGCAGCCTGGACGCAAGAACAAATCGAAATGGAAAGAGTGTGAGGAACAGGATCCCGACGACTGCAGCGATCAGAATTCGATTCGACCAGGTACAGGTTGCTGACCGAACTGTCGCCCGCTCCGCTTGATTTCGCATCGGGTCTTCAAGAACAGGCATCTCGCCGGGCGGCCGCAATCCAACATCATACTTCTGATGGCCAGTCGCGTCAGTCTGTGCACCGATGCCCGATAATCTCGCTGACTCAGAGAACCGTCCTGGATTTCTGCGTACCCATTTTCCTTGGGGAACGTGTCAGTGAATCAACCAACTCAAGATAAATCGATTTTCGAACGCCCCACTCATACTCGCGAACAAAATGGCTGGCAGTCTGAACCTGATGGCTCGTTGTTTCTTTGTTCTCATGCAGAGCTAAGATTGACCGGGCGAGATCTTCTGCATCTCCGCCGCGGCAGAACCGGACGACGGATTCATTGAAATAATATTTATTCGTCCTGGTATCTGATACGACCACTGGAACGCCGAGCGCCATGAATTCGAAAATCTTGGTCCCGAATGCCTCATTCGCAAATCCGTCCGTCCTCTTCGGATCAACTCCCAAATCCGCATGCTCCATTATGCGCAAAATTTCTTCATGGGAGACATAAGGCTGCAGAAACACATGTCTTTCCAGGCCCAGCTGTTGAATAAGCCGGGCGATATTCTCAAATTCTGCGCCCTCGCCGTAAATGTGAAATTCCAATTCCGGAATTCTATCTTTGATGAGGGCAATCGCTCGAATGGCGACATCCACTCCCTGATGATGGTTGAGGCTCCCTGGATAGAGAATGATGAACTTAGAATTTATTTTCTGCTCACCTCGCCCTTTAGGAACCACGCCGACTGGATAGTTGAGAATCGTCGTACACTTTGACGCTTTCACGCAGCGGGAGATCAGTTTCTCCCTCCATATATCGTTTGCAATAATAACGTGATTTGCGAAGGCGACGCATAGCTTCTCCATCAGTAACAGCGACTGAAACGGGAGTGAGGCGGGCGGAGTATCGAACTTGGTGGCGTATAGTTCTGGAACAATATCATGAATATCGAGCACGATCTTCGCTCCGGTGAGTTTCGGGAGCCACGCAGCAAATACCAGAAAGTCAGGCACGGTGTGGATGTGGATCAAATCGTAAGGATTGCGAAGATGCTCTTTGGACAACAACATCGTAGAACTTGCCAGAAAGCGCAACAATTTGAACAAATACGAAATTTTGGCCGTCTCGTTGTATTCGCGTCCTTGAATCCTAAATACTCGCACGCCCTCGACGACATTCTCCGTCGGTTGCCCTTCTCTTCCCAATCCTATGAAGTCCACTTGATCGCCGCGTTCAATTAATGCTCTGGCATACTGACGGACGCGACTGTCAATTTCATAGAAGGTGTAGCCCACCATGCAAATGCGCATCGGGATTCACCCCGCCAACTCTGGGCTGGCGGCTCGACCAATGTCTCCATTTTCCATTCGGAAATAGGATAGCATAGTGATTTGTGTCAATTCAGACATCCGCGCGCGCTCGGGCATTATGAGTCAGTACCCAGTTCGCGCATCGTCCATAGGGAGCCTTCAAGAGTCGAGGTAGTCATAGTGGTGGGTAGCGATTCCTCTCCAGTTACGAGGTCACACGTAGTGGTTGATCCTAATCTGGGCGCGGACGAAGTTCATTTTTCACGGTGCGCCTCGCTCTTTCACGAGACCTCAGTCTTTTCCCGGCTCGAAGCAACCCCTCTCCTCATGAAGAATCACCAGTCGACCGCTTTGACTTTGAGACAGACTGGAACCACTTCCCCGTGGCACGAGGGATTCTCCCGGAATTGCTGGGGGCATACTTGAAGCTCTCACCGGCTGAAGTTCAATTTTGCAAGAGGCCCCGGGGTGAACTCGCATTTAACTTGAAAAATTATGCCTGACCACTGCTGTTCTACTCTTGCCGTGCCCGAAGCCTGCATGAGCATAACCTAATGGCCACGAAATGGATCCCGGATGCCAAGTCCCAGAGCGCGTTTGGGGCCGTCTGTCGGCCAATTTCGGAATAATGAAAATAAGTCCCTGTTTTTGTTAAGGATAGATGTAGGAAAACATTTGCAATTTTAAGACAATAGAGTTCCTCGAATTAACCCTTTTGAATTCAGATTATCAGGGCGTCTTCCTCAGCTAAAGCACCTATATTCAGTTTGCTAGAGTGCAATGCCATGATCGATTTAGTATGGCACCCCTCGTGCTTTTATCAGGCTGTTCTTACCAAAGTCATTGTGACTCTTAGGGCGGTAGCCTATGTTTCAGACCAGCGGTACAGATATCCGGGAAACCTACAGCGAAGCTGGCGCCTACCCCGCATCTGTCTCTTGGTTTGCCCTCCAGGTTCGCGCACGCCAAGAGTTCAGGATTTCTAAGCACCTTCGTTCCAATGGATACGAATTGTGCCTACCTGTCTATAAATGCAGTAAGCGCTGGTCGGACCGGGTCAAAGAAGTGGAAACCCCGCTCTTCCCGGGCTACCTGTTCTGTCGTTTCGATCCATTGCATCGGCTCCCAATCCTGAAGATTCCTGGTGTGATTCAAATTGTTGGATTTAATCGCCAGCCAGTTCCTGTAAATGAAGACGAAATACGTGCAATTCAAGCAGTGGTGGACTCCGGTCTTCCCAGCCAACCCTACCCTTACTTGGAGGTGGGCGATGAAGTCCAGATTGAATCGGGCCCTTTACGCGGGCTAGAAGGACTTCTGGTCGAGTTTCAAGGCAATCACCGGCTAGTGCTTTCTGTAACACTGCTCCAGCGATCCGTGGCTGTGAATATTGATTCCGCGTGCGTGACCTCTCTGCGCTCATCTTTGGCGCCCCGCACGGACAAAATATTCTCGGCCAGTCGTGGAATTCACTTTGCATTGCAGCCGTGAAGTTCGAAATATTCTGAAGGATGTTTTTCATCAGTCTTAGTCAGTTGTGTTCTACCGAGGAACTTTCGTGAATCAGGCCGCGCAAGGAGATCCGCACCTGTCCAAAAACGCCGAGAGACGTTCGATGCAGCATGATGACTGCGACAGCGGTGCGACGCGCCTGTTCCCAGAGAAACAATTTCGCGGAATGCTGTCCCTGGAAAGAAAACGCTCCGAGCGATCCAGAAAACACCTTGTCTTGATGCTGATTGACAGCGAGGTTTTGCCAGAATCCAAGAATGACCAGGATATTCTCGAACAGGTAGGACAAAAGGTTTCTGGCATCGTCCGTGGAACAGATATCGCAGGTTGGTTTGAGGAAGGCATCATCATTGGGGTCATCTTTAACGAATTAGGCAGCGCGGAAGTCGGCTCGGCATACAAGATCATCGAATCGAAAGTTAAGGCCGGACTTCACAAGGCCTTCAAGGTAAGTCAGCTTGGCCATCTCCGCATCTCTTTCTATATCTTCCCTGAAGATTCCGCTAATAAGGGACGCGACGGCGCCCTGACGACCAGGCTATACCCTGACGTTTTCGACGCAGAAAGAAAGAAGAAAGTCTCTTTGCTGTTCAAGCGCGCCATGGATGTTGCCGGCAGTGCTTTGGTGCTTGCCGTTCTGTCGCCTGTCTTTCTTCTGCTTGCACTTATTATCAAGTTGACCTCGAAAGGCCCGGTTTTCTTTCGCCAAAAGCGGATCGGTCAATTTGGCGTGCCGTTCGTTTTCCTGAAGTTCCGGTCCATGCACCATTCAAACGATCCAGAAATCCATAAGGAATTCGTCCTGAACTTTATTGCCGGTGGATCGGGGACGTTGCCTGCCGGAAGGGATCAGAAAACCATCTACAAAATTACGAACGATCCCCGCGTGACACGGATCGGGAAATTCATGCGCCGTACCAGCCTGGATGAGCTGCCCCAGCTCTGGAACGTCCTGCGGGGCGAGATGTCATTGGTCGGGCCGCGGCCACCGGTCCCATACGAATTTGAGGCCTACGACATTTGGCACCGCCGTCGATTGTTGGATGCCAGGCCGGGAATTACAGGCCTTTGGCAGGTTCATGGACGGAGCAGAACGACTTTCGATGAGATGGTCCGTCTGGACCTGCAATACTCCAGATCGTGGTCGCTGCTACTGGACATAAAGATTCTGCTCCTAACGCCGCGCGCGATGTTCACTGGAGATGGTGCCTACTGAAATTTTGAAAATGTTAGCGCGTCCCTAGTATAGCGATTCAATTTGTAAATCTAAAAAGGGAGCGGTTTGCTGCCATGAGTTCCCCCCTTGCGGCAGCGAGTTGCTTCCCCAGTTCAAATCCAAGCTTAAGGTGGAGAAAATGGCGACAAGTCTAAATATTGGGTCCTCCGCGAATTTGTCGATCAAGGTCGACCTAGGGGAAGACGTACTCCGGGTAGGTGTGATCGGGTACGGCTATTGGGGGCCGAACATTGTCCGAAATTTCCACGGACAAGAGCGTTCCAAGGTCGTGGCGGTTTGCGACAAGAGCCAAAACTCTCTTCGGCGCGTTCGGCAGTCCCATTCGGACATTCACCTTACTGATGATTTTGAGGAATTGTTGAGGGCGACAGACATCGACGTGATCGCTGTGGTGACTCCCGTTTGGACCCACTTCGAACTCGCGAAGGCAGCCCTCGAAAACGGCAAGCACGTTTTCGTCGAGAAGCCGTTTACCTGCACGACGGCGCAGGCCGAGGAACTGATCGAACTGGCTGATCGCAAGAACCTAAAGATCATGGTGGACCACACCTTTTTGTTCACGGGCTCGGTCAAACGGATCCGCCAGCTCATCGACGACGGAACCATGGGTGATTTGTATTACTACGATTCCACCCGTGTGAATCTGGGCCTTTTCCAGCACGACGTGAATGTTATCTGGGACCTGGCTCCCCATGACCTCTCCATCATGGACTATCTCATCAAGGAAAAACCCGAAGCTGTTGTCGCCACTGGTGAATGCCATTTGAATGGCATTGCGGACGTCGCTTTCCTTACTCTGTACTATCCGAACAGCATCATCGGACACATCAATGTCAATTGGCTGTCGCCCGTCAAGGTGCGTACCACCTTAATCGGCGGCGAAAAGAAGATGCTCGTCTGGAACGATCTGGAAGCGGACGAGAAAATTAGGGTTTATGACAAGGGAGTACAGATGTCGACGGGTGAAGCGGTCTATAAGCAACTCGTTAGCTACCGCACTGGGGACATGTGGGCGCCAAGGGTTGAACAGATCGAGGCGCTGAAAGCCGAGGCGGCATACTTTGTGGACTGCATCCTTTGCAACAAAAAGCCGTTTAATGACGGCGTGGCCGGTCTGCAAGTGGTGAAAACACTTGAAGCAGCAGACAAGTCCCTCAAGGAGAAAGGCAAAATCGTCCGCCTATGACCGATTACGTCTGTATCGCTCCCGATGTCAAGCTCGGGAAGGATGTCAAGCTATCGAAATTTATCAACCTCTATGGCTGCGAGGTTGGCGATAACACGAAAATCGGGGCATTCGTAGAGGTTCAGAAGAATGCTACGATCGGAAAGAACTGCAAGATTTCCAGCCATACCTTCGTCTGTGAAGGCGTCACGATCGAAGATGAGGCATTCATCGGACACAGCGTGACTTTCATCAACGATTCGTACCCGCGTGCGACAACCGGCGGCGGGCAGATGCAGACGGAACAGGACTGGAAAGTTGAACGAACGATCGTAAAGAAGGGCGCCTCGATTGGCTCAGGCTCAACGATCCTCGCGAACGTCGTCATCGGTGAGAAGGCCATTGTCGGGGCAGGTAGCGTTGTGACCAAAGACGTGCCTGCGAATGCCATTGTTGCGGGGAATCCCGCGAAAGTGTTGCGTTACATTAAAGAGGAGTCAAGGATCGCATGATACCGAATAACGGAAAAATTGCATTTTTGGATTTGGTTAGTTTGCACGAAGAACTCGAAGCAGAATTGGTTCCCGTTTTTCAGAAGGTGCTCCGCACAGCGGGATTCGTTGGCGGACCGATGGTGGAGGAATTCGAGCGGGATTTTGCCCGCTTTTGTGATGCGTCTCATTGCGTGGGTCTCGCGAGCGGTACTGACGCCGTTCGATTTGCACTCATGGCAGCGGGAGTTCAAGCTGGCGACATCGTCCTAACTGTCCCGCACACTTTTATCGCCACTACGGAAGCCATAAGCCAGGCAGGCGCACGGCCGGATTTCGTCGATATTGATGAGCGCACTTATTGCATGGATCCTGCGAAGCTTCAGGAATACCTGGAGAAGAAATGCTATTTGGATCAAGTGACCGGCAGGCCGCACCATCGGGAATCAAAGGCGCCGGTGACAGCCGTGGTTCCTGTTCATATCTACGGACAGACTGCGGATATGGATCCGATTCTTGATCTGGCTCGCCGCTATCATTTGATTGTGGTGGAAGACGCATGTCAGGCTCACGGCGCCGAGTATTTCTCGAAGCGGGAAAATCGCTGGAGGAAAGCTGGCTCGATGGGCGATGCAGCCGCCTTCAGTTTTTACCCGGGCAAGAACTTGGGCGCTTGTGGCGAAGCGGGAGCAGCGACCACAAACAACCAGGAGATCGCGCAGAAAATGCGCATGCTCCGCGATCACGGCCAGGCAAAGAAGTATTACCACGATATCGAGGGCTACAACGGGCGCTTAGATTCTCTCCAGGCCGGCATCCTGACCGTGAAGCTCCGTCATCTGGAGGAATGGAATAGTAAACGCCGTGTGGCTGCTCAAAGATACGACGAAATGCTTTCTTCCGTAGGAGGCATCACAGCGCCTCTTCAACCCGAGTGGTCTCGTTCGGTCTACCATTTGTATGTAGTTCGCGTTCAGGATCGCGCAGGGCTGCAGAAACACCTCGCCGAAGTGAAAATCGATACAGGAATTCACTACCCGGTGCCGCTACACCTTCAGAAAGCGTATGAGCATTTCGGTTACAAACAGGGCGACTTCCCGGTCACCGAAATGGTCTCTTCAGAAATCCTTTCGTTGCCCATGTACCCGCAACTCGAGGCCGAACAGCAACGAAGCGTAGTCAAAGAAACCGCGGAGTTTCTAGCTGTCAACTCTCCAGTAGGGATGCTCTCCCCCAAATAGTTTAGGGTTAGATGTAGAATGGAACTGGGCTGCCGGGCAGTTCCGTGCGAGAGCACTAAGTAGCTGACGGCAGTACTGTTAGTACTAAATTATGATCTCAGCTGTTGTAGTCATCGCGAGACGCCGATATTTGCGGCTCGCGACCTGCTTGCAAGGCGGGCCCGTACATGTCAGAATACGTGTAGTGGGACCGCGATTAGGGTACATGTTATCCCCCCTGTCCTACGCCTAGTCCTAAGGCCAGTAGCTGCCTGCTGCGGCCCTTGTTACTCTGCCCACTGATCGAGAAAGCCTTATGTCCGTTGGGGGAGTCAATCGTGAAAGCACAATTTGCCCGTCATTCAGCAGTCCAGTCCCATGGTCCTCAGAATCAATTCTCTCTATTTCTAGCATTCATTGTCATGGCAGTCGCAATGTTGCTGCTGCCATCAGCGTCCGCGGCGTCAGCGACTAACATTTACCTGGCGCAGATCCGCCGCGGGGTCGGCAGACGGCAGCGGTTGCGCCAATGCGCTGGCCGTTTCCTACTTTAACTCGTCTGGAAACTGGGGCAGCGGCGGGACGCAGATCGGACCGGGCACTACCGTGTTTCTGTGCGGAACGATCACGACCAATTTGACATTTCAAGGCAGCGGCGCGGCTGGGGGCTCCGGCTCATGCGGCCCCTCGATTTCACCCACACCATGTACTCCTGTGGTACTAGACGGAACAAATGGGACAATGAGCGCGTTTATTACTGCCGGCACTCAGTATTGGACTATTCAGAATTGCACTTGGTCTGCGAGTTATGCGACGAATAGTGGAACACAAGCTGTGATTGAGACAACTGGGAGTTCAGCCTATGGGAACATTATTGGCAACCATATAGATATCCTTAACTCCGCGCAGATTGTTTTCTTTAAGGGCGGAACTCATCATATTGAAGTGAAGAACAATTACATGAAGGTCAGTACGCCGACGGGCGACGGTTTCGACACCGATGTGATCGACACGGAGGGCGCGCACGATGTGATGGTCGAGGGCAATTACATCGCCATGGCTGATGGAGCGGCGCAGCAAAGCTGTGGAGGATGCCACGACGATCTTAGTCAGGTATGGGGATCAGTAGGATCGACCTATAACTGGACATATCGATATAACTATTTCGATCAGGAATCCTCTCCGACTAAGACCAACAACCTATCCATAATGATGCTGGAACAGATCAGTACAAGTACCGCGGGCTACTGGGATATCTACTCGAATGTGTTTCAGTGTACTTCGGGGGGGAGCAGCGGCAACGGCATCACTTTTGACAGTAACGGAAGCGGTATGAGTGCGCATATCTACAATAACACCATCGTCCAAAATTCTGGGGCCTGCAATAATTTATTCAATCTCACCGGATCGGGCACCTTTATGCTTGCCAATAATATCATTTATAATTCAAGCGCTGGAAACGCCTGTACCGGTGGTGGGTGTTCAAGCTCTACCCGCGCGAACAATCTTTGGTATGGGCCGAATATCCCTGCCTGCGTTGCCACGGAGATTTGCGGGAAAGATCCGATGTTCACTAATCTCTCGGCGAATGACTTCAGTCTTCAAGCCAGCTCTCCGGCAATCAGCGTGGAACTAATCTTGGTGTCAGCTACAAGGTATCCACTCCCCGGAGCAACGTGGCCCAATCCCCCGCTTGGTACCCAGCTCGGGATTGGAAATTGGGATTTGGGGGCCGTCGACGGCGCAACTAGCACTGCGAATCGTCCCGCTGCCCCGACGGGGGTAATTGCAAGCGCTAAGTAATCTGACAGGATGTGCTTGTGATTTTGTGTCAGAGGTCCAGTTCTTGGTGTCCTGACTTCCGTGCCTGAGAGGCTCGCCGGTCTTGAAGGATTTGCGATTCTGGGTGAGTTTTGAAATTCCTGACTCTGGATTTGGCAATCCGTAGTTGCCAATCTTGGTTCGAGTCTAAGCGTTCATGGACTCCGAAAGACTCATGAAAAATGCTCTGCGCTCGGCAGATGAGGCCGCCTGATAGTTGGCACACTTGGAAAACCCCTTAAGCCGCGGAAGAATCCCCATGTCTCACGTCACTTTATTCTTAGAAACTAAATCGTGAATGTCCGTTCCTTCGCCGACGAGAAAGACACCAATGACGAGGCTAGCCGCTCCCTCGGTGGTGGTTCGACTTGCGATCTGGCCCGGTTGAATTCCACCTAGTGATGATTCTCTATTAGAACAGACCCCATTCGGCTACCGAACTTAACAGAAGTGTGTCAATTCTCGGCGCTGTGATCATCATCATCTCCTAAGTTTGCTATCCTAAGGACGAGCCACACCAAAATGGTCGAAATTTCCACGCCAGAGCCAGTCATCAGTTCAACCCCGGCCCAGACGGAAACCTCTCCGCTGGAACGAACCACATTCAAGATCCTCGGATTTGTTCCGGGATTGCGGGGGTTGGGCCCTTCTCACCGCGTTATGAGGGCAATGCGAGGCGGCACCTGGACCATGGTGGGATACGGGGCGAGCCAGGTTCTACGGCTGGCTTCGACGCTGGTGCTTGCCCGGCTGTTGGTTCCGCAGGCGTTCGGGCTTGTGGCGTTGGTGAACGTCTTCCTCTCCGGCCTGGAGATGCTATCTGACCTCGGAATTGGCATGGATGTGGTTCAACACCCTCGTGGCGATGATCCGGTGTTCATCAATACCGCTTTCATTATCCAAATGGGGCGCGGGATCATCCTTTGGGCAGTCGCCATGGCGCTCTCCTATCCGTTCACACAGTTCTATGCCCAGCCCGCGATTCTTTCACTGCTGCTTGTCGGCTCATTTTCAGTCCTGTTGCGAGGTCTTACCAGCGGCTCGATATGGGGGCTCACTCGCCACGTCGAGCTCGACAAATACAATCTCCTGACGGTCGGAACCGACTTCTTCGGGTTCATTTTCTCTGCGATATGGGCGATCGTTTCACCCACCGCATGGTCGTTGGTCGCAGGTCGGGTGGCAAGCACTCTAGCTCTGGTGGTGGCCAGCCATTGGATTGCGAAGTCCCCGTTTCAATGAAATGGGACCCCAAGGCGGCCAAGGACATTTTCGCTTTTGGCGCCGGCATATTTCTCTCGACCGCCACTTATTTTCTGGGGGGCGAGGCCGAACGTTTGGTGGTGGGAAAGTTCATCACGCTTGTGGAACTCGGATGTTTCTCATTGGCACTCTCGATATCTACAGCCGCCGCGAAAGGCCTGCAGCAAATCATCGTCCAGGTCTTTTTCCCATGATGTCCGATTCGCTCCGGGAAAACCCGGATGCGGCCCTGATTCACTTTAACAAGCCAGGCATTTGTTGCTGCTCGTCAGTACATGTTTAGCTGTCGGTTTCATTACCTGCAGTAATTTGTTCGTATCGCTTGTGTTAGGGCCAAAATATGCAATGACGGGTTGGATGCTCCAATTGCTCGGGGTACGGGGGGCGATTGAGCTCTTCCTTTCGGTAACCGTGTCGATGCTATTCGCGTTGGGAACTTCGAAGTATGCAGCCGTCGGAAATGTGTTGAAATTGGTTTTTCTCGCTGTGGGTCTCACAATCGCGTTCGGCAGGTTTGGGTTTCGGGAGGCTTTATGGGTTCTGACGCTTGCTCCACTCGCAAGTTATCCTCCAGTTCTCTTCGGCCTAAACCGCCGCTTTAGGCCTGCGGTCCGTGCAGAATTAACCAGCTTTGGGGCATTTGCGGGATGTACTTTACTTGTAGCTTTTTTGGTTCGGATGTTCGCACATTCGTGAGGCATTTAGAGATGAGTAGAGATCCTTTGGTCAGTATAATCATCCCCACCTATAATCGCGCTGGTCTAATCTGCCAGACGATTGACAATGTTTTCCAGCAAACTTACACGCGGTTCGAGCTGATCATTGTGGATGACGGTTCGACGGACGACACCCTGGCCAATCTTCGTCAGTCTGGCCAAAAGATTCGAGTGATTGAGCAGCAAAACTCCGGCCCGGCAGTGGCGAGGAACCGCGGCGCTGCCGCTGCTCGGGGAGAAATCATTGCGTTTCAGGATTCAGACGACTTGTGGAAGCCAACTAAGATTGCGCGGCAGGTGGCGCTACTGGAACGTTTTGGTCCCAAGGTTCCCTGCTGCCTAAGCGACGTCCTCATCCGCGTTGTCAACGGAAAAGAATACACTTCATTCGATCATTCGGTAATTCGGATGCGCGAGAAAGAGGGAATTTGGCTTAACGTTCCTGATGTGTTGGCCGCGACATTTGTTTTTTTCAATCAAGCAGCCGCGATCCGCCGGGAGGCGTTGAGCGAGTGGCGGGTTTGACGCCAATCTGAAATACCTTGAGGACTACGACCTCCCGCTCGCCTGGCGCTTGAGGGGCCGTGGCATTTATTCGAGATCCCTTGTGCTCTACCGTGAAGATTCACCAGAGAGTTTTCACGAGAAAGCCATGAAAGAACCCATCGTTCTAAGGGAATGCGAGCAGGAGATTTGCCAGCGGCTGCTGGCGAAAACAGACGGGAGAAATGAGTATTCCGTGTTTCGCAGGAACCTCTCCCGACGTTTGAGACGGTCGCACCGCCAGATGCGCGCGATCGAGCTGCTGGGAGAAAAATCCGCCTTGGCCCACGCCAATGCCAAATTTCTTGCGCTCGTGGATCACTACATGTTTTCCGTGCTCATTCGATCTCCCTGGTTCCCGCGGCCGTCAACGCTTCCCGTTGATGCGTGGACTCCTGGTCGTGCTGCTGCGGCAGCGCTTGAAGCAGCGGTGCGGTGAGATTTCCGGCAATCTGTGTTATTGGGATGGAGGCAATGACCACTAACTCGAAACCATCGGTCCCGACCCAACAAGAACTGGCCGATCGTGTTCGCTCTTTTTTTGATAAACCTCAAAATTACCTAGATCGAAAGGATTTGATATCCGGTTGCGAGCAGAAACGACCGAGTTCTATTTGAAGGGGGAAGCGGTCCAGACTATTATCGATATAGGTAGTGGGGATGGATCGATTTCACTTCCGCTACTTTCGGAGTGTCGGCAACTCACGCTGGTCGATCTTTCGCCAAATATGTTGTCTCTGGCTCGTTCCCGGGTGCCAGCAAACCTGATTGGCAACGTCAATTTCGTCCAGGCAGACCTTCTGACGCTGCCGCTGGAAGAAAATTCGTATGATGTGGTGATCTGCATGGGAGTGTTAGCTCATGTTACTTCACCTGCTGAGATCATCCGTAAGGCCGCGGCCTTGCTCAAGCCGGGAGGGAAACTGATTCTGGGTGCACCGATTCGCGGCACTATGTTCGTCGTTTCCTGCGGCTACCAAGTCATTTCATGACTCTCTTTCGGCCCGGCAGTTACAAATTAAACGAACTCACGGGCCGGGAGGTTTTGGCCATGGCTGAGGCAAGCGGTCTGGAGCTGAACGCCACTTTTCGTTACTCTTGGCCACCGCCCGGGTCGCAGCGGATTTTCTCTCAAGATTCTCTCTATTCCATGGTCCGGAGAGTGTTCGGAGACGCGCAACACAAGCGGAATCAGTGGCTTGGTTTTGAGTATATATATTGCCTATCGCGCCCTGAATTTCGAAGTGAGGCCTGTGCGCGGGCATGATCTGTTGCCGCAGGGGCCGACAGCCGGAGGAGAATCGTAAACGCAGTGCCGCGCCATTTGGAGTAAAGCATTTATAAATGGAGCTTATTGACGTCCCATCATATTCCGTTGGAAAGGCGTTACACGCGGATTCAGGGAATTAGAAAGACATATTCCATGCCGCCGGCGAATAACACGTTTGGAGGGGGAGCCACAGAGACGGTCCTGGGCACAGGCGTCCTTGTGTTGATGCTCGTTGTCATCCTCCTGACGCTCCTCCTTCCGCGAAGATGGGTCCTAGCCCCTTTATTGTTCGGCATATTCCTGTTTCCCGCCCAAACTTTCGTGGTTGGCGGGGTTCACCTGTTCGTCCGCCGGATTCTAATCCTTGTTGGCTTGGTCCGGTCGGTTGCGTCGAGGTCGTCAGAGACTCCTCTTTTCGGCGGCGGATTCAACGCCGTCGATGGACTGTTCATTCTGTATGTTGTGTTTCGCTCGACGGCTTTCGTGCTCCTCTACCAAGCAATGGGAGCGGTAACGAATCAATTTGGAACTATCTGGGATGCCTTGGGCGGATATTTATTGGTGAGATTCCTGATCCAGGACGATATGGACGTTCAACGAGTCATTAAGATTTTTTCCGCCATTGCTGCGGTCCTGGCAGCCACAATGCTGTACGAAAAATTTAGTCATGTAAACTTGTACGGATTTATCGGCGGTCATCCAATCATTTCGGAGATCCGCAATGGATCGCTTCGAGCGCAGGGGCCCTTCCATCATGCCATTCTTGCGGGGACTTTTGGAGCCACTCTGTTGCCCCTCTTCTTCTGGCTCTGGAAGAGCGGCAAATCCAGGTTTCTAGGCCTAATCGGAATGTTTGCATCAGCGGCGATCACTATCTCGTCCTCCTCAAGTACACCTGTGTCGGCTTTTTTGGCGGGGGCTCTCGCGATCTGCTTCTGGCCGATACGCGGCCGGATGCAGATCGTCCGCTGGGGAATCGTGATCGCAATATTGGCCTTGAATTTTGCGATGAATGCGCCGGTTTGGTGGGCGATTGAACACATCGATTTTGCAGGTGGGTCAGCGGGGCAGCACCGAGCAGAGCTCGTCGACAATTTCATAAGGCACTTTCCCGACTGGTGGCTCATCGGAACCAAGATAACGCCAATTGGGGATTTGAAATGTGGGATCAGAGCAATCAGTACGTTGCCGATGGCAAACGGGTGGCTTGGCCACATTTGTCTGTCTGATCGGAGTGATTTATTTGGGTTTGAAGAGGGTTGGGATTTCGAGGCGATCTGTTAAGGGCGATCGCGAGCTGGAATGGTATTATTGGCTTCTTGGCGCAGCTCTTTTTCCCACTGCGTTGCATTCCTGGGAATCAGCTACTTTGATCAGACTCGAGTTACGTGGTTTGCGTTGCTGGCGATGATCTCCGCGGCGACAGCTCCCCTGATGAAAGCAAGTGTCTTGCCGCCACAGCGCCAGGCGGACGACGTATCCGCCAATTCGCGATTGGCATATACTCGATTGTCGTTGCCGAAAGCCGGCTCGACGAATGGCCAAGTTGACTCAAGGAGGAAGCAGCTCAATCCTGGGCCCGCCTGGGTGGAACGAAGATAGCATCCGCCGAGTTTAATTCGAGTTTCATCTCGCACACTTCGAGTAGTCTGAATTGCTTCTTCGTGATCGTTTCGTTGAAAACTTGGGCTCAACTAGTACTTCCAAAAGTCGAATTCTATGAAACTATCGATCATCATTCTGTGCTGGAATGACCTAAAGGTGATCCCGGATTGCCTTCAGTCCATCGATTCGTCGACGCATGAGATACAGTTCGAGGTAATTGTTTCTGATAACGGTTCCACCGATGGATCAATCGATTTCATCCGCAAGAATTATCCTCAAGTCCATGTGATCGAAAACGGACGAAACCTCAGATTCGCAAAAGCCAACAACGTTGGTATCAGAGCGAGCAGTGGCGAATATGTTCCCATTCTAAATCCGGACACCATCATTCACGATCGAACTTTGGACCGAGTGGTGAGATTTGCGGATCAGAACCCGGAGGCCGGTGTGATTGGTTGCCGCGTGCTGAACATCGACGGCTCGTACTAGGAGTCCGCTTGGCCTTTTCGATCGCTTCGTGGCGAATGGATCACCGCACTTGACTTTAGATCGCTTGGATCCTCTTCCAATTGGTTCACTTCGGAATGTTCCGACGTGGGGTGGAGGGCTGTCAATAAACCCGGCGAAAGGTTGATTGGGTGTCCGGGTGTTTCGTTTCCATTCCCATGTATCTGCTCAAAGAAGATGGAGGATTTGACGAACAATTTTTTTCACTACTACGAAGACATGGATCTCTGCTGACGGGCGCCAGAGAGCGGTGTACGAGATCCTATATTTTCCGGATTTTAGGACCATAACCCATCTGGGAGGACATTCGACCAAAAAGCGTTTCCTGCTGATAGCGTTTGCCCTAGATCTTGTACTAATATGTTATCTTTACTTCTATAAGTATTTTGGTGAGCGGTGTTTATGTCGCGCCCGGCGGATTTCACTCGCATCATTTTCCCCGGGCCGATTTGCATACAATTTGATTCAGTTTGGGGAACCAATCAATAGCCGAAAGAAACTTTTGGAGCTGCTTCGCGTCGTATTTGAATGGCATCGCCGGGTTATTCTGTGCGGCTTGTTTAAGAACGGCGAAGTGGTTTGTATTTTGCAATCCCCTCAGTTGGATTTGTGCTTGAAAGATCAGTCGCAATTGAATGTTTGGGTGACCGGAAGTGTCCACAATTTTGATTTTTTTGACGCTGCGCCCATGAAAGCGTTGAATACGGAAGAAGGTCCTGAAAAATAATGGAAATCAAGATTGAATCGAGACATTTGCGAGATGTCGTGGTCCTCGTCCCGACATTTTTCAGGACAGCCGCGGGTTTTTCATGGAGACGTTTCGGGAGGACCAGTTCAAGGCGCTCGGCTTGCCTCATTTTGTGCAGGACAATCATTCGCGTTCTGCAAGAGGCGTCGTTCGCGGGTCTGCACTTCCAGTGGGAACCGCCCATGGGCAAGCTGATGCGCGTAAACGCGGCAGCGCATTCCTGGTTGCCGTGGATATCCGAAAGGGTCGCCCACGCTGGGAAAATGGGTGGGCATTGAGGTTCGGCCGAAAACAGACGCCAGGTCTGGGCTCCGGCGGGTTTTGCGCGGGATTCTGCGTTCTCTCGAGTCGCGGAGATTCAATACAAGTGCACGGGCCTATACAACAACAAGGCGAGTCCGGGATTCGCTGGAATGATCCGGAGATCGGAATCGAGTGGCCCATTCACGACGTCGAGCTCTCGGAAAAGGATCAAGAAAGCGCAGACGCTGGCCCAATGGCTCGCATCGCCGGAATCCGACAATTTCGTGTACTGATCGAGCGTCAATAGTAAGGAAAGGAGAGATCATGAAAATTCTTATCGCCGGCGGCGCGGGATACGTGGCTCGTGTTCTGATCCCGAAGTTGCTTGACGCGGGCTACAAGGTGGATGTAGTGGACCTATTCTGGTTCGGCAACCACCTGCCGCGGCAGGCGGGAATCATGAACAAGGACATTTTCCATCTCTCCGTCGAAGACCTGGAGCCTACGATCAGGTAATCTTTCTCGCCGGCCTCTCGAACGATCCGATGGCGGAATTTTCGCCGAGCAAGAATTTCATCTTCAATGCTGCTGCGCCCGCCTATCTGGCCTACACGGCCAAGAATGCCAAGGTGAAGAGGTACATCTACGCTCGTCCTGCTCGGTCTACGGCTATACGGAAAACGAACTCTATCGACGAGACCGCCGGTTTCCTCCAGCTATCCCTACGGATTTCGAAGCTTCAGGGCGAGCAGGCGGCGATGCAACTGGCCGACGAGGAGTTTTCCGTCATCTCGCTGCGCAAGGGAACGATTCCGGCTACAGCCCGCGGATGCGCTTCGACCTCATCATCAACACGATGTTCAAGTCCGCGATGAGGGAACGACAATCACGGTCAACAATCCGTCCATCTGGCGGCCGATCCTGAGCATCGAGGACGCCGCAACGGCCTACACCCGGGCGATCGAGGCGAACTACAGAATCTCCGGCATCTTCAACATCGCCTCCGGAAACTACACCGTCGGAGAGGTCGGCGACCTGGTGAAGACCGCCATCGAGGAGCGCTGGAACCGCGTCAACCTTAACATCAAGCATATTCAGGATTTCCGCAATTACAAGGTCAGCACTGAAAAGGCGAACAATGTCTGAGCTTTCACCCACCGGCGACGTGAAGTCGATCGTGGAACCTGATCGACAACATGGATAAGTCCAGATTGGGACAACCCGTCCTATTCCAATATCGAGTCTTTCAAGAAACTGGAAAGGAAATCGAAATCCACGCCATGAGGGTAGCCAGCCGATGAAAGTCGCGGTGATCGGTGGCAACGGCCAGCTGGGATCGGATTCGTGCGCGCCTTTGCGGAGAACGGCGACGATCTGCGCATCACGCACTCCGACGTCGAGATCTCGAACATCGCTCGGTTTCGAGCCGCGTTGCGAGAACTCCGTCCCCAGTATCGTGAACACCGCGGCCATGCATCACGTCGAGAATTGCGAGCGCGAACCCGAAAAGGCGTTCGCAGTAAATGCACTCGGGGCGAGGAATCTGCCGATGTCGCCCGAGATATCGGAGCAGTGCTCATGCACGTCAGCACCGATTATGTTTTTGACGGCGCAAAGGAAGCCCCTACGATGAAGAGGATGCTCCCCTGCCGCTCAATGTCTACGGCAATACCAAACTGGCGGGCGAATACTTTGTTCGTTCCACAACTGAAAAGCATTTCGTCTTGCGCACCTCCGCGCTTTACGGAAAAGCCCGTGCCGCGCCAAGGGCGGACTGAATTTCATCGAGCTCATGCTGAAACTGGCGAAAGAGCGCGGGGAGGTCGCGTAGTGGATAGTGAGGTCGTTTCGCCGACATCCACTGCGGAACTGGCCCGGCAAATCGTTGCCCTGAGCCGATCCGATTCCTACGGTCTTTACCACGCCACGCGGAAGGAAGTTGCTCCTGGCACGAATTCGCCGGGAGATCTTCGCCGTCACGAATACCAAGGTCAGCCTGAAGGTTGCCGGACCGAATGAGTTTCCCGCGAAGGTACCGCGTCCAAAGTACTCCGTCCTTGAAAACCGCGCACTAAAGAGCCGAGGTCTGAACGTGTTCACGACCTGGCAGGCCGGCCTCCGTCGAGTATCTCGGGACGCGAGGAGTGCAAACAACTCAAGTCTTCCCGGCGTCCCTATAACGCGCGGAGGCCATTCTGCCGTGAAGAACAGATTAGATATCTGGGGACCAAGGTCCAAGGAAGACAGCCTATGAGTTCGGGCAAAAACCGAGTGCGCGTTCTGTACAGTTTTCCTAACAAGCTGGGGGCAGATAGGATCTGTTACACCGCCTAGCAGCAAATGAACTACGTTGCGGCGGCTGGTGCTGACGTTGCGGCTTTCGCGGGCAGGGGTGGTCAGACACATGAACGAAGGCGTGAAGCTGCTCGATATCCATCGGTGACTATTGAAATGCATCGTCGAAGGGCAAGCAAGACGTGGCAGATTCATTGCCTGGGCAAGAGCAAGTGTTTTCCTTCTTTGTAACTCTGCGAGAGGTAATCGATCGGCTCAGCAATAATGAATTGAGTCAGGACTTTGCAGGCGGCTTGAGGTAGTTTTTAATGACCGATACAGCGAATAGAATTGGAATCAAATATGTAATCGTTTCGCCCGTTCGGGACGAGGAACAATATATTGTGGAAACGCTCGGTCCGTGACCGGCCAAAGCATTCGACCTGCCGAGTGGATCATCGTCGATGACGGCTCAACTGACGCCACGGGAAAATCATCGATGAATACGCCAGGCAATATTCTTGGATCAAGGCGCTGCACCGACCCGATCGCGGGCGGCGAGTACCCGGCACCGGCGTGATGGAAGCGTTCTATACTGGCTATAAAGCCCTTGCTTCAATGGACTGGCATTTCATAGTCAAACTGGACGGCGATGTAGGTCTGAATCCCGACTATTTCGAACAGTGCTTCGAGCGTTTCAACGAAGACTCAAAGCTCGGGATGTGTGGAGGAGCTATGTATTGCCTCAAGGACGGACGGATGGAGCTTGAAAAGCACCCGACCCTCCATGTTCGAGGCCCTATAAAACCTACAGGCGGGAATGTTGGGACGATATCGGGGGACTCATCAATGCTCCTGGCTGGGATACAGTGGATGAGATCCAGGCTAACAGGCTGGGTTGGCATACCAAGACGTTCCTTGACCTCAAAGCTATCCACTATCGCCCAACAGGTGCGGTACAGGGGGCCTGGCGAAACGGAGTTAAGAATGGCAGGGCGGATTTCATTTCGGGCTATCATCCAGGGTTTGAGATTGTGAAATGCCTGTTGCGGCTCTTCAAAAAGCCTTATGTTATCGATGGCATTGCCCACGGTTACGGTTTTTTCACTGGCTACACGAATCGAATCCCACGCGTAGAGGATCAGGAATTGATCCGTTATATTAGAAGTCAGCAAATGCGGCGGTTGTTCATGATGAAGAGTATTTGGAAATAGCTTTCTGTGAAGCTTCGTGCCCCCTTAATTTAAGCACGGAGCGAAGGGTTTGCCGCCAGAGAGCTGTCCCACGATTAATTGAAGGTCAAATCCTAGAAAAGTCCGACCAGTTAAGAGAATCAGATCCAAATCGCATCTAATTCATGGAGTTAGAAAAACTATGTGTGGAATCTGCGGGAAGATCGAGTTTGACAGAGAGTCTAAAGTGTCACCCTCGGTACTAGAAGCCATGGCGAACGCGATCCGCCACCGTGGACCAGATGACGAAGGGTTCTATGTATCCGGGCAGGTCGGCCTGGGCTTTAGACGACTATCGATCATCGACCTCAGCGGCGGGCATCAGCCTCTTTCGAATGAGGACGGCACTGTTTGGATCGTTTTTAATGGTGAGATCTATAACTATCAAGAGCTCCGCCAAGAGCTACTGACAAAGGGGCATGTATTCAAGTCGAAATCGGATACCGAAGTAATCGTCCATCTCTATGAAGAGTACGGGGCCGATTGTGTTCAAAGGCTTCGGGGTATGTTCGCATTCGCGATATGGGACTCTCCGAAAAGAACTCTTTTCTTGGCAAGGGATAGGGTTGGAATCAAGCCTCTTTACTACCATCTCGGCAAGAACTTCTTTTCCTTTGCCTCGGAAATTAAGGCAATCCTTTCTGACCACGCAGTTGCTCGCGACGTCGACCCTAAAATAATCGATCGCTTTCTCACCTATTACTATGTCCCAGGGCGGGAGACTCTGCTCCGAAATATATTAAAGCTGGAACCTGGCCATGTGCTGACAGTTAAAGACGGAGAGATCAAAACCTGGCCCTATTGGGACTTGGATTTCTCCGGTGCCAACAATCATCAGTCCACAGAGGAACTGGGCGATCAACTCATTGAATTATTGGATCAAAGCGTCCAGCTCCATATGATCAGTGATGTTCCGATAGGATTTCTCTTAAGTGGTGGATTGGACTCTACCGCAATGTTGAGCTTCGCGGCGAAAAAGACCGATAAACCGATCAGCACTTTTACCGTCGGTTTTTCGTCCGAAGGCATCGTAGATGAACGCCCATTTGCGCGGCTCGCGGCAAAACAATTTGGGTCCAAACATTATGAGATATCAATATCGCCAGAGCAGTTCGTCGCATTCCTGCCGGGCTATGTTTGGCATATGGAGGAGCCAGTCAGTGAACCACCAGCTATTGCCCTTTATCATGTTTCCAATCTCGCAAGCCAACACGTAAAGGTTCTCATCTCTGGCGAAGGCGGCGATGAGGCGTTCGCTGGATACGAGAATTTCCGCAACAATTTTTGGTTTGAAAGCATAAAAAAGCTCTTTGGGCCACTTCAAAAGCCTGCCGGATACGCTATGACCGGATTAGGCCGAATGTTTCATTCAAGGGTGCTTGCAAAGTACGGTCCCCGGATGAGTGTGAATCTTGAGGAGTATTATTTCAGCCGGACATCTTCGCCCTTTGGCTATTTCACCAAGGATAGCACTAGTCTTTACACTGATGGGATGGCGCAGAATCTGGACAAGATGTACTCGACGAGTGTGACGCGAAAATACTTTTCAAATGCAGCACGTTTTGGTCTGCTTGAAAAGATGCTTTACGTAGATACAAAAACGTGGTTGCCAGATGATTTATTGATTAAAGCCGACAGGATGACGATGGCAAATTCCGTGGAGTTGCGCGTCCCGTTCCTAGACCACAAAGTTTTGGAGTTCGCTGCGAGATTGCCGAGAAACCAAAAGGTACGGGGCTGGACAATGAAGTATTTGGCGAAAAAGGCGCTGGGCGGACACGTGCCCAAAGAAATTCTATGCCGGAAAAAGGCTGGCTTCCCAATACCTTATGATACCTGGATGCGGAATAGCCTTCGGAATTGGGTCTCTGATCTTCTGCTGGACCAAAAGTCCCTCTCCCGAGGATATTTCAAGCGGAAAGCGATTGAGGAACTAATTCGACTCAATATTAGCGGATCCGGATACCCTAAAGATATATTTGCCCTCGTGGTCCTCGAGATCTGGCATCGCACATTCGTTGATCAACGGGATCATGAGCCTCACTGTATTGAGGGACTTGTTCAAGCATCAGTTTAAGAATCGATTGAGCGTTCGGAGCAGATTCTAGTGATTGGTATCATCTCCAAAAAGAGTGAAATCAGCTTTGTAGAAGAATTCTTTGAGCTATTCAAGACTCCTTGGGAGTTCTACTCCCCACAGTGTTCTTATGACATTGTCATCGTCACGTCAGAAGAAGTACCGGCAAATCTAAACGCTCGTGTGCGGCTGATTTATAACTCAAAACGTACGAAACTGGACGAGGAGATGGGTATCACGATTGGGCCAACTGAGGAATCTGACTGGCTCCAATGGGATGCAGCTCCGTTTCCTGTTTACGGAGACGCAGCTGTCCTCCGGGGAATAGGCAGCGCATTTGTCAGACGCCGCGACAAAGGTGAGCCTGTCGGACTGGAAGTCAATGGGCCTGCACCACAAACCTTGCGCATCGGATACAATCTATTCGAAGAGGTGGCGTTCCTGCTGTCGCACGGACAGCCGCCGGGGAATGCTCACATTCCGACCCTGGACATTCACATTTCATTGCTCAGGTCCATTATGGTGAGTTCCGGAGTTCCCTTCGTGGAGATCCCTCCCGTGCCGGCTGGGTATGATTTTATGGCGTGCCTCTCACATGACGTCGATTTCACAGGAATCCGGGAGCACAAGTTCGATAAGACAATGTGGGGATTCCTCTACCGAGCTATTGCAGGCTCTTTCTTCGATGTTGTACGAGGAAAGAAATCCTGGTCCAAGTTATTGCAGAATTGGAAGGCGGCCTTCTCCCTCCCCCTTGTTCACCTCGGATTGCTGGATGACTTTTGGCTTGAGTTCGATCGATTTTTGAAAATCGAAAAGGGGCTCAATGCTACGTATTTCTTCATTCCTTTTAAGAATTGTCCTGGAAATCTGAAAGCGGGCCCGGCGCCGCGACAAAGAGGTGCGCCGTATGACGTAGTGGACAGCAAAAGCGACATTTGCAAATTGCAGGAGCACGGATGCGAAGTGGGGCTTCACGGGATCGATGCGTGGCGGGATTCGCAACAAGCCCAATTCGAATCGAACCGGATCGGCCAAATTACAGGGCAGGCAACGGTCGGGGTTCGCATGCACTGGCTATATTTTGATGAAGATTCGCCCAAAACTCTCGACCTCGCGGGTTTCTCCTATGACTCAACATCCGGCTACAACGATGCACTGGGCTTCCGGGCTGGAACGACACAGGTGTTTTCGCCGCCAGGAACGGAGTATCTACTGGAACTCCCGTTAAATATTCAGGACACGGCGATGTTTTATCCAGGCCGGATGAACCTGCCGGAAATGCAAGCTCTCGAATCCTGCAAACAGCTGCTTAAGGTGGCGGCAGATTTTGGCGGCACAGTGACTGTGAACTGGCATACCAGAAGCCTCTCACCGGAAAGATTGTGGGGGGAATTTTATGCGAAACTATTGGACGAAGTCCGACGTTACCGAGTCTGGTTTGGAACCGGACAGCAAATCGTTGCGTGGTTCCGAAGCAGACGTGAGCTATGCTTTGAAGAGGTACAGTTTGCTGAAGAGGGCTTGCGCGTAAAGATTACAGGCCCAACTCCAGAGGATCAGACTCCCTTTCTTATACGCGTGCACCCGCGAGGTAACAGATGCTCGATGGACTCACCAAAAGCTGGCGCCAATCTAATCTATAAAGACATACCTTGGAAGGGTGAGGCAACGCTGAAACCAGTTTAAGGCGAGGATCGATCCCAGAATCTTATGAGCTCCGCATCCAATGGTTCCCCAAAGAGCAGCACGACGCCGAAGCGGGTCTGCATGATCGCTTTCACGAACTACCCGTTCGATGGCCGCATTCGCCTCGAAGCAGAATCACTTGTCGAGTGGGGCTACGAAGTTAGTATCTTCGTTCCGAAAACGAATGAGACACCCAGAACGTATAAGCTTGCCGGTGTTACAGTTAATGAATTGGATGCTGTCGAATACGGCGAAAAAAGCATAAGTAAATATATTTTCTCTTACATGAAATTCACGATTCTTTCTTTTGTGGCTTGCACGAGCCTCTTTGCTAAATCGAAGGTGAGAATCTTTCACGTTCACAACATGCCGAATGTTTTGGTTTTCGCAGCTCTTATACCCCGGCTATTCGGATGCACCATCATTCTCGACGTCCATGATACGGTGGTTGAAACCTACCAGGCTAAGTTTGGGACCAAATCCCGATTGCTCCTCGGCATTCTTCGATTTGAAGAGTGGATATCTTGCTCCATGGCACAAAAGATCATCTGTGTAAATCATGTCCAGCGGGAATCAGTTATCAAGCGTGGCATTGCGGCCGAAAAGATCTCAACCGTTATCACGATGCCAAAATTCAGTTCCCAACAGCAGCCTTCCCCACGTCGTAACCAGACCGAAACATTCAAGATGGTGAATCACGGGACAATTTCGAAGAGACTGGGGAATGACTTAATCATTCAAGCGGCCGCACAACTGGTGCACGAAATTCCGGGGTTTGAGCTCCACATTATTGGCGCAGGGGACGGGTGGGAGGAGTGCAAGCGCTTAAGTGAGTCTCTCGGCCTGACTGAGTATGTGCATTTCCACAAGGGTGTTCCTTGGGACGAGCTAGCAAAGAAACTGGAATCGATGGATGTGGGAATTGTCGCCAATCGTGTAAATGTAGCTACCGAATTGATGCTGCCATCCAAACTGATCGACTATGTCGTTCTTGGCATCCCAGCCATCGTTCCGAGATTGAAGGGGATTCAATACTATTTTACGCCGGCCATGGTGTCGTATTTTGAGCCCGAGAATGTCGAGTCGATGGTCGCAACGACCGTGAAAGTTTACAAAGATAGGGAAGGCCGAGAACAACAGTCACGGAGTGCGAAGAGTTTTCTGGAACGATATGGATGGCACAATCCTGAAAATGGCTTAAGAGGCCTTTATGACGATTTATTCTGGAAGAACGAACCTAAACCGGACCCAGCAAAGTAAGAATCTCAACTCTCCTCGATCAAAATCGAAAGTCTGTTGCTGCCAAGTAAAGGGCGATATCTTCCAGAGTCATTCTGAACATTCAGGAAGCCGTGAATTCATAGTCGCTCATTTGATCAGGACTCTTGAGGGAACTCATTTCAGTATCAATGCCTGGCACTGGCCTGGAACCCATGCCGAGTCCTGAAGCGACTGGGAATCCTATACTAGCTTGCTTCAAATCCACGAAAGGACGGTGTACGAAACCTTGTCAAAAGAAATTGTGGTTGTCGCGGGTTTAGGAGAGGTAGGGAAGCCTCTGCTTCAGATTCTGCGCCGCGCATACGAATGCGTGGGCGTTGACGTTGCTCCGGTCGAAATCGATCGCCCCTGTTCGGTTTTGCATGTCTGCTATCCGTTTCAAATTCCTGATTTCGTCGGCACGACTGTTTCATATATCAAGAAGTACCAGCCCGCCCTCACCATCATTGACAGCACGCTTGGTGTGGGAACGTCAAGGAAGGTGCAGGAGAGAGTCAGCTCGCCTGTGGTTTACAGCCCAGTTCGTGGCAAACATGCAAAAATGGAACAGGACATGCTCCACTACCAGAAGTTCGTGGCCGGTTTTGATCCACAATCCGCGCAGCGGGGCGCCGACCATTTCGCCGGGGCAGGATTTAAAGTCGCAACCTTCCGCACTCCGGAAGTCGGCGAGATTAGCAAGCTCGTGGAAACCACATGGCTCGGTGTATTAATAGGTTGGGCGCAGGAAGTGGAGCGGATGGCCGCTGACTGCGGTGGCTCGTACGAAGAGGTGAACGCCTTCATCCAAGAGATCAGTTTTCTTCCTTCTCATGTGTTTCCCGGTCGTATCGGGGGGCACTGCGTGATGTCCAATATTGCAATCTTGCGCGAAAGATTGTCTTCCAAACTTCTCGATGCGGTTGTCGAGTCGAATGAAGTCAAAGAGCGGGAATTGCAGCAATTGGCCAAACCAAGCCTTGGAGCAAAATAGAATTTGATCCAAATGAAATGGATTGCCCGTTGGGAAATCCGCTAGAACATGCCCTTGCAAACTGATTTGACAGAATCGAATAGAGAACGCGCCCTTGCAATTGATGCGATGCAGCAGGGAGGAGTGACGGAACTCTACCAAGTTGATCCCATCCGGGATTCGCGCTGGTCAGATTTTCTGCAAAGACATCCACGCGCATCAGTTTTCCATACTCCTGCCTGGCTTGAGGCCTTGCGGCGCACCTACGGGTATGAGCCGATCGGCTACACGAGCTCCCCCCAGGCCAAGAGATACGGAATGGCCTGGTCTTTTGCCGCATTAATAGCTGGCTCATGGGCCGGCGCATGGTCTCTCTGCCGTTCTCCGATCATTGTGAGCCGCTTTTCAACTCCGCCGCCGAACTAGAACAAGTTGTAGCAAACTTGCAAACTGAAGTGAAGCCGCAGAAGTGGAATTACCTTGAAGTTCGCCCGCTGCATGGGATTTTTGATGTGATTGGACAAGAGTCCGGTTTTCGGCCAGCCAGGCGTTACCGCCTTCATGGCATTGACCTCCAGCCGGATTTGGACCAGATCCTTCGAGGGTTCGACAGGGATTCGGTGGTCCGACGAATTCATCGGGCCGAACGCGCGGGGCTCATTCAAAAGTGCGGGACATCATTGGATCTACTGGCGGATTTCTATAACTTACTTGTGATCACAAGGGGCCGTCACGATCTTCCTCCACAACCCCGTGAATGGTTTCAAAACCTGATCGATTGCCTTGGTAACGCCCTTGAGATACGGATTGCCTACAAGGACGCAACCCCAGTCGCTGCCGTTCTAACCTTGCGGTTTCGAGATGTTGTTCACTACAAATATGGGTGTTCCGACGCAAGGTTCAAGAACCTCGCGGGCATGCCGCTGCTTTTGTGGGGGGCGATTAAAGGAGCCAAGTCCAAAGGCGCACGAGAATTCAGTCTGGGCCGGTCAGACGAAGATAATGTGGGTCTAGTCGCCTTCAAGAATCATTGGACACAACACGCAACCTCATTGGTCTATTGGAGGTACCCTGGACCGGCCTCCTTGGAAACAAGAGTAGGTTGGAGAGTCAATATGGTGAAGCGAGTGTTCGCCATGATGCCGCAGCGCATGCTCACGGCCACTGGAAGATTCATTTACCGGCACATCGGGTAGGGAATTCTCCACAAGCATTGGTAGTGCCAAACTCCGCATTAAGGCCGCATCAAGTGAAAAGCTGTGCAGAACTATGGCAAGCAAGTACTAAAATTAGGCTTTACGAAACCAGGGTACTGGAACCACCTCGGCACTTTTCGCGTGCAATATCTCTATTATCAATGAGATGCAATCGACGCCGACCATGGTTTTTGTGAACCGGTTGGTATCTCAAGTGCCTCTCATTGTTCAAGGGCTTCGTCGGACTAGGTAAGAACGGTTCGGTTTTCGATTCATTTTTCCGCCAGAACCGCTCAGTGCGCTTACCTTAACCGCGGCTATCGCTTTCGGCTCTTCCGCATACAGTGATTCGCGAAGTGGTGTTTAGAATAGAATACGGCACTGTCTATTCTGGGGAACCCGGGCTCGAAACTGAGGGTCAATCGACGGACTGCACTGGCTAATGGGGCCAACGAGCACTGTCGTCAATGGAGGTTGACAGCTTGCCTCAGGACAATCTCTCGCGCAGTAAAATGGATCTCAACCTCCGTGAATACTATCGGCTCCCCAAAGAACTCCTGAGCTGTTTCCTAAACTCGGAATCCAGCGGCGCTCCTGGCTTCTTCAGATTCGGAACGGAAGCCTTCTGCTACGGTCGTTGCGAAACAGGTTTGACTTCAAATTCGACATCTTCAGATCTCTATGATGCCCTAGGTGACGTCCAGTTTGCAGATCGCTCTGTCCGTCTCCCGTTTGATCCCTCGGAAGTGATCGACAATTTGAGGAAGGAGCACTACCTAAGTTCCTTCGGTCCGAACAGGCAGGGCTTTGTGGGCAGCGCTCTGATCCGAAAGGCGTATTATTCCGTGCGGGAATTCTTACCCGCCTTGATTAGACGCCAATTTCAAAAACTGTATTTCAGTGGGTGGCAAGAATTGAAATTTCCAGAGTGGCCGGTGGACTTTACGGTTGACACACTTCATGAGCAAATGTTGCGCCTGTCTATGAAAGCCATGGGGATCCAGCGCGTCCCCTTTATCTGGTTCTGGCCTAACGGTGCGCCAAGTTGTTTGGTTATGACCCATGATGTTGAGTCCGCAGCCGGCGTTGACTTCACACCAAGCTTGATGGATATTGACGATTCCTACGAATTCAAATCGTCTTTTCAGGTCATCCCGGCAGCGCGATACAAGGTTCAACCTGAATATCTCAATGAAATTCGAAGACGCGGATTCGAAGTTAACGTACACGATTTGAGGCACGACGGAACACTTTTCCAGGACCACGCCCAGTTTCTCAGCCAGGCGGCGAAAATCAATGAATACGTTCGCATTTTCCAAACAAATGGCTTCCGTGCGGGCGCGATGTACCGAAACCAGGAATGGTATGAAGCGTTTGACTTCTCTTACGATATGTCTGTCCCAAACGTAGCTCACCTTGAACCACAGCGCGGCGGTTGTTGCACCGTGATGCCGTATCGCATCGGAAAGATTTTGGAGCTGCCGCTTACAATGACGCAAGACTATTCATTATTTCACATGCTAGGGGACTATTCGATTGACCTTTGGAAAAGAGAATGTGACCAGATCCTTCGACGTAATGGTCTGATTAGCTTCATTGTCCATCCAGACTACGTGACTGAGAAGCATGCTCGGGATGCCTACAAGAATTTGCTCTGCTATTTATCCACCCTGCGGACTGAACACAAGCTGTGGACGCCGCTTCCGGGGGATGTGAACCGCTGGTGGAGAAACCGCAGCCAGATGGAATTGCTTCGAGACGGCGGTGCCTGGCGTATCGAAGGACCGGACAAAGATCGCGCATCGCTCGCCTACGCAATCCTGGAAGGCGATCGATTGATCTACCGCACGGACGTTGCTCCTTAGTGCGATTCGGAACAGCTGAAGCTGAGCTTCGGTTGAGGAATCGTCAATTCAAGATGTGAGGATCAGCCTGAACATTTAAATGCGGGCACATCCGGGGATGACGAATGGTAATTCTGCCAGGGGATTCGCAAAACATCCGCTCCAAAACAATGATCGTCTCGATTAATTTGGAGGTGACACTCGCCGGAAGCCAGGTCACTCCGGGGGGGCCCTTTTCGTGCACGCAGCGGCATTATGAACCTCTGAGAATTGTCCCTCGCTCATTCACTCCTGCTGCCAGCAAATTCCCCTCCAAGACCAGTTCTCTTTTCAGGTCCTCTGCGCACGCTGTACATTCGCTCCATCCTGCCGATCCGTCTTCGAATCGAAAAATCGCTTCAGCCTCAGGAATGGCTTCTCCAACAGATTCCAGGACAAAACCGCCAAAGCGAAGCCGGCAACGAGAATGATTGGCAGCTCAAGAAAGGGATATCCGTCCAAGTGGAGCGTTTGCCCCATCCCAAACGGGATCTTGTGGAGCAGGTATAGTCCATAGCTGATTGTTCCTGTCCAAACCAGGAATCGGTTCTTCATCAAAACCTGAAACCATCTTTGGGCGGAAAAAAGCGAGAGATACACAAAAGCCGTCGAAGCCACCGCGGTCAAAGAGAAAACAATCCATCTCGCATGAAAGGCTTCGGTCACAAATGCAAGTGAGCCGGCGACGAGAAGGGAAATCCAGGCGTGATTGATAAATTTGGACGGGCAAAACTTGTCCGACCGGACCATCAGCGCAAGCAGCGCTCCGGCCATCAGTCCGTCGAGGCGACAGAACACGTTCGTGTACAAATCGACGTGGTGCAATGACAAATAAAAGCGCAACGCCGGAGAGAGACAAATCTCTGCGATGGCAACTCGCCTTAATTGAACCTTAGAACAGTAGCGAACTATCAATGGCCAAACCAGATAAAACTGTTCCTCAATGGCTACCGACCAGGTGACGCCGAGCGGTCCCGCAGCCAAGGTCGAAATCGGAAGGAGGAAGTTTTGAAGAAACAATGGGTAAGCCCACCAGGGCGATGATTTTTCAAAGATGAAGTGTCCTTGCGATGGGCTCAGGCACGGAATAACGACGAACATGAACAATATCACGGAATAATATAGTGGCCATATTCTGAGACATCGCCGTGCATAGAAATTTTCAAGATAATTTGCGGATTGCTTGGTGTCGAGAAGAATCCCCGTAATCAAAAACCCGGACAAAACGAAAAAAAGATCAACTCCCATCCACCCATCGGCAAACGCCCAGTGCAAATGAAACGAGGGGAATTTTTCGTCCGTATTGTGCAGGATGACCAGCAGAATCGCCAGGCCGCGAACGGCATCGAGTTGAGGAATTTTTTGCCGCACTTGCTCTTACCGCCGAGACGGAACAGGCCAACTACTTTTGAGCGACTCCCGGGCCGATCATTTGAGTTGGCTCCGATCCATGTTTTCCTAATCGATCCCATTCAGGAATACAGCTCTAGTCCCGCCAACAGATACAGTTAGGATTAAGCTCTCCAGATGATAGAACCACCTACATGACGGGAGCAATCCATCGACCAAAATTTGAGGCCGGCGAAATAGTGATCTTCCTTTTAACCTGTTGAAAATAAGAAGCAAGCTGCCTCTGGCTGGGCTCCTGATGGTCCAGAATGCCTCTTTGAATGCAATCTTCTGCTCATTGTGATCCGCTGGCTTCCACCATTCTTGATTAGCGGCCGCAACAGGAAGACGGGGCAGCAAACGGTAAGGTCACAGATACCAGAGGTCGAATGTAAGCAACCGCTTGCCCCGTAGGGGTAACATGTCCTCCATCCCTGTCTACCGGGATGGCATCTTCTTCGTGTTAAAATAATTACGAATGAGTGGTTGGCCTGATAGTGCTTGGCTAATGCTTCCAATGGATCAGCGAGAAGCACTGAGCGTGACACACCTGCGACGAATGGTATCTATTTGGCACTTGCTCTGCAAACCTTGAATGGCATGAAGAACTTCGATGATTGAAAACCCTGTGCCTGACATCTTGTCGGCACTGCCGACGTGTATCAGCGATATTGTGAAGCCATGGGCGGAGCGGTCCCCGGATCAACCCGCATTAGTGGAAGCGTCTGGGACTTGGAGTTATCAACAGCTGGATCATGTTGTCGTTGGGACTCGGGCTTGGCTCCTGGACTTGGGTGTCCGCCCAGGCGATCGGGTCATGGTGGTTTGCGAAAACTGTCGGGCACTGGTCGCAATTTTCTTGGCACTGACCGGGATGGACGCCTGGCCGGTGCTTGTCAACTCACGACTCTCCGCTCGTGAGATCGATGGAATTCGAGATCACTGCGGCGCCCGCCGTGTGATCTACACCACTAGCGTCTCGCCGCAGGCAGCGCAGCACGCCAAGCGGCACGGCGCGATCGTCGAAGAAGCGCCAGGTCTCGGCCCGATCGGTATTGGTCCTCTGAATGAAAATGTGCAACCCGAGCCAATCGAGAAAAACAATCCTGACCGGGTAGCCGCCTTGATCTATACCTCGGGTACCACCGGACTTCCCAAGGGCGTCATGCTGACCCACAGGAATTTTCTTTTTATGGCGGCGGTTTCAGCGAAGATCCGCTCCTTGTCTCCGGATGACCGCCTGTATGGAGTTCTGCCGATGTCGCATGCGGTTGGACTGTCCGTGGTTCTTCTCGGCGCGTTGCTCAGCGGCTCGACTCTTTATTTGTCACCGCGTTTTGATCCGGTCGCCATCCTTACATCGCTCGAGCGCGACAAGCTCACGATCGTCCTTGGCGTGCCCAGCATGTTCGCCCTGCTCGTCGACTACGCGAAGATGAAAGGCCTCGGGCGATTGAAATTCCCCGCGCTTCGGATCATTTCGTCTTCCGGCGCGCCGCTCTTGCCGCCGGTCAAGGTGGCTGTGGAGGAACTCTTCGGCATGCCGCTGCACAACGGCTACGGTGTGACGGAGTGCGGGCCTACCGTCGCTCAAGCAAAGGTTGATGAGCGTCGAACCGACACCTCTGTAGGCCGCATACTTCCCGGAGTTGAAATCAGGCTTGTGGGATTGGACGGCAAGCCGGTTGGTGACGGAGAAGTGGGCGAGCTATCGGTGCGCGGGCCCAACATTTTCAAGGGCTACTATCACGCCCCGGAGGAAACTGCCGCTGCGATCGACGCCGAGGGCTGGTTCAATACGCGCGACCTCGCTCGATTGGAAGATGGAAATCTCTTCATCTGCGGACGCACCAAGGAACTGATCGTCCGCTTTGGCATGAACGTCTACCCGGCTGAAGTGGAGGCGGCGCTCAATACTTATCCGGGAGTGGTCCGGTCCGCCGTCATTGGCCGCACCGTTCAGGGAGTGGATGGAGGCGAGGAGGTCATCGCGTACGTTCAACCCTCGCCGGGTTCCACAATTACAGTGGCCGGTTTGGCGGACCACGCCGCGAGAAACCTCGCTCCCTACAAACAGCCTTCGCAGATCCTTCTGGTTCCCGAAATGCCCATTACTCCGACCGGGAAAGTTCGGAAGGATGAGCTTGTGAAAATGATGGCTCCCGCCGCGCAGCGCTGACAAAACATTGCTCCGTGCGGGGTCTGCAGGTTATGCCAATTGTAAATCAGGGACGCTCTTCGAATTGATTCGCTTGAAGAACCGGTCTTGCAGCGGACGCTACGAGGAAGTTTCCCGAATGAGTCGGGAAACGACAGAAGCGAGGTTTTCATAGTGCGTGGCGAGGATTCCCACATGATCGCCCGGCACGGTATCAACCTCAATTTTGGCTGTTAAGCCGGACCACGCCGCTGCCGGATCTTCAGGGAAGTTGGTTATAACTCCAGCCCTCACAAACTGGATGGTGCCATTGTAAAAGCGGGGCCGGTATCGCGCCAACGCCGCATATCCGCAGTCACGAGCGCGCTGCAATCCCGGGGCAAAAGGTGCGCCGGGCTGCGTGATATTTGGATTCCCGTTGGCATTTCGAGAGGCGTAAAAACCGCGCTCGGAAGGACGGAGGATATAGGAGATCGCGTCTTTGAATGGAAACCGCCCCACCGTCGAAGCGCGACGAGTCGTTAATCGAATGCCGAGTCGCGCCCGTTCCTTAAACGAAAGATATCGCGAGTGCGGGTAACTCTCCAGCAGGCCCAGCAACGCAACTTCTTCTCCCTGTGCCTTCAGGCGCTGAGCGATTTCAAGCGTGACGAGTCCGCCTAGAGAGAAACCGATGAGATAGTACGGGCCTTGGGGCTGCAATTCCTTGATGGCGTCGAGATGGAACTGGGCCAAATCCTCGATGCGGTCAAACGGCTCGTCCACTCCGTCCGCACCCTTCGCTTGCAGGCCGTATATGGAGCGCTCGGTCTGCATATATTTCACGAGCTGGTAAAAATCCATGGCCGTGCCGCCCAGGCCATGCGCCAGGAAAATGGGCGGCGCTTCATTTCCAGCTTTTAATTGCAATACCGGAGGGAACCGCGGGGCAGTGGGTTCCTCGAGAATTGCCGCTAGAGAAGCGATCGTCGGGGCGCAATAGATCGTCACCGGAGCCAATTCCCGCCCGCATGTCCGCTCGATTTCTGAAAAGAGCTGGACGGACAGGAGGGAATCGCCGCCAAGATCGAAGAAATTGTCTTCCATCTGGATCGGCGAACGTTGCAGCACGCGCTCCCAGATGGGAGTCAGCATTTCGGCCGTCGTTGTGGTGGGCTTGTGCATCACGCTGCATCCGGTACGGCGAAATCGAAGGACTTCGCGTTCGGCAGTGGAGAATTCACCAGACATTCGGGCGCACTCACGGCAATTCCCCGCAAGGCACGACGATCATGAATGCGCGAAAGCCCAATACAGTTCTCGTGCTTTGGCATACAGGGGACCAAAAGGAAGTGTACGATCATCGATGCGCGTCACGGGGACTACTTTGGAATAGTTTCCGGTGGAGAAAATCTCATCCGCCTGCTTGAAATCCTGGTAGGTGAGAGTTTTCTCGATCACGGTCACGCCGGCGCCCCGCAATAGCCCAATCACGCGCTGGCGGGTAATCCCCGCCAGGAAAGTCCCATTGGCAATCGGCGTAAAGACCACGCCATCCTTAGCCATGAAAATGTTGGAAGTGGCGAGCTCAGCGACATTGCCCAGCACGTCGCACACGATCGCGTTGTCAAAGCCTCGAGATTGTACGTCGAGAAGTGCACGAGCATTCGAAGGATAAAGGCAACCAGCCTTGGCATCAACGGGCATCGTTTCGATGGTGGGCCGGCGATAGTGGGACAATGTCACCGAGAAACCCTTGGGAGGGCGCATCGGCGCTTCGTACATCGTGAGGCACCAGCGCGTTGACTCCGGATCATGCGCTTGCACCCAAGGGCCTTCTTTTTCTCCCCAGTACATCGGCCGAATGTAGAGCGCGGCATCCTTGTCGAACTTGGCTATTCCTTCCCATGCCAGCTTGATCCACTTTTCAGTCGGCACGATAGGTTTCAGGAAAAGCTTGACGGCCGACTCATTGACGCGAGCGCAGTGCAGATCGAGATCGGGCGCCACACCCTCGAAATACCGGGCCCCATCGAATACCAAAGAACAAAGCCAGGCCGCGTGCGTGCGCGGTCCCATAATCGGCACATTGCCCTCGTGCCAAGCGTCTTCAAAATATGTCCAGGTTTTAGACCAATTTGTGCCGAGCGCCAATCAAACCCTCCGTACACTCTTCGCTAGAGCCGACCTTCCAGATGGCTAACTGATGCCGTTCTTGCGAATCGCGGCGTCAATTGATTTCTGCAGTGCTTCCGCCAAATGCCCGACGAAAGGCTCGAGAAGCATCCCTGCGGGATATGAAGGCAGTATGATGACTTCCTGTCCACCTTTGGCGAACTTGTCCCACTTTGCGTCCCGCTTGTTGAAGACCCGATACTGCTTGATGGGCCGAATATCCGTGACTGTTCCGGCATAAGGCTTCGGGAAGTAGTTCACGCAGGCCCGGTCGTTGGTTAGCCAGATGTTCGCCAGCAGCCGGGATTCTTCTGTGCCAGCCCCCGTGCCCTTGGATAACTTTGCAGCCAGCATTCCGCGCCACACGGGAACGCGGTTGCGAAATACCTGCAATTTTCCCTTCAGAAACTGGGCCTTACCTTTCCGATCCAACCGCAAGAAATTAGCCGCGTGGAACACGAGCTGCTGGATGCTGTGATAGGTCTTGTCCCAGGCCGAGAGATGCGGGAATTGGGAAAAGTCCATCGTGTCAAACAGCGCCAGCAAGGCTACTTGCTCTCCCTGTGCTTGGATCTGCTGAGCGACCTCATACGCCACGGTCCCACCCATGCAATATCCGCCAAGGAAATAAGGTCCTCGCGGCTGCTTCTTGCGTATTTCCTTCACGTAAAGCGCGGCCATGTCTTCGATTTTCGTCAACGGAGGGCAGCTTCCGTCCAATCCGGGACACTGCAGCCCATAAAAAGGCTGATCGGTGCCCAGACGCAGTGCAAGGTCGCGATAGATCAAGACATTTCCGCCAGCGCCATGGACGCAGAAAAAGATAGGACGCGAACCGGCTGGCTGAATCGCCACCAGGGGCGACCAACCGGCCGGTGAGGATGCGTCGCGATGCAGAACGCGCGCAAGCTCTTCAATCGTGGGCGCTTCAAAAAGCGTGGCCAGGGGCAACTCGACTCCAAATATCGCCTCTATCTTGGCAAACAGCAGAACTGCTAAGGAGGAGTCCCCGCCGAGGTCAAAATAGTTTTGATCGGGAGCGATGGAGTCGATGTGCAGAATTTCTTGCCAAATTTGCGTGAGTTGTTTCGTAACGTCGTCGGCGACGTTCATTTGGCCTATCGATGCAGCAGCAGACATTGGCTTTGAACTCATGAAACTTGGACCTCGCCTCTTATCCCACGATTTTCCGAGTCCAAACGCAATTCCTTGGTATCCGGGCTTCGCAGGGGTATTCGTGTAGAACTATAGAAAGCACCCTCGGCTAGGTTCCTTGCAATTGACTCGCCAGCTTCAGGTTGCCAGTTAACCTATTGACAATACAATGGTTACGATCATTTTCTTGGCTTAGCCTCGTAAGCTTGCTATCCGGGGTTGTGGAAAACATTTTCCCGAAAATGCTCCATGCGGAACTTATGCTTGCTTCGCCGGAGGCCCGCTGCGGACGCCGCTGAAATCATGCCCTGAGGCCTAATCGGGCACTAGGAGACGAGTATTCCAGCAATCGACACGGAGTCCTTCGGGAAGTGGCAGCGCTATTGAGCACGGATGCCGGCGTGGGTAGGGCTCACGTACATGCAAGCGCTTGAAAGCGCCTGCTGACCACCGGCCGGATGAGCCAAGGCCATCGGCCAGTCTAAAAGATATATAGCCTAAACTACAATCAGGCTGCCAGACTAGGTAGCGGCAGTGCAACGGGCCAAATTGTCTATTTATTCGTAATACGCTGATTTTAGCTAGGTTAGCACGTTACACATTCGAAGTAAATCCTCTCAAGCGGGGATGCCTGACCGCTGCACCCTTCAGCTTGTGAACTTAAATTCCACGAAATGCTAGACCATTCCAGGTGCAGGGGGATCCGGCAAAGGTAGGGATTTGAGGGCGACGTTCTAGCCAAGACCCTGGCAGTCCTTCGCGGATGAGTATTACTTCTTGTTGTAACGGCGGATTCGCTTTCCCGTCCGTCGCCGCTTCATTTCTGCGTCCGATTAGATCCTGCGGCGTTAGAAATACTGCTTGCCGTACTTCTTCTTAATGAAATACGGCAGGAGCAGCAGCTCCGCAATCGATGGCAACACATCCTCGCTGGAAAATACGGATTCGATACAAGTGGCCTTCAGTGAACGCCAATATTCACCGAGTTTAAGATAGCCGTCCGCAAGATCAGAGAGGACCAGGGGAATATCAGGAAGAAGGCGCATCCAACCGAGGCCCGCTTTTCCGCGTGCTGGCGTCACCGGGATGCCGCATTGATCGGCGAACAGGAGATAGGGAAAATCTACTCCTGCCGCAGGACCCAATCCGTGGAAACCCCAAACTCGCGCGTTCACATCGAGCAACTTATACTCGCCGTCGCGAGGATCTTGTTTGAATTCAACTTCCACAATCCCATAAAAATTGATAGCGCGCAGGAACCGCTCTGATACGTTTTCGAGCTCAGGAAGATTGACGGTTTCCACATAAGTCGCGGCGCGTCCAAATTCGCGGGGATGCTGGCGCATGCGCCTGGCCAGCATCACGGAATGGGCTTGGCCATCACGGAAAAAAGCGCAATAAGACAGCTGCCGGAGGCCGTCTCCGGGAATGATCTGTTGAATGAGAATCTCACTCGGATCGATATCGCAGCAGGCCTGCAGATAGAGTTCCCGGAGCTCCGCGGGCGTTTCCGCGCGCCAAGCTTTCGCACCAGTGGCGTAAAAGAAATTTTCCTTCACGGCCGGCTTGAGTGCGAGCGGTAGATGAGGCTCGAGGGCAGAAAGATCCTCGACACTTTTTGGGTACCAGGTGCGCGGCGCGGGAATCCCCAACTTCTCGGCAAGCTGGTAGGTGTTGGCCTTATCCCAGGCCCAGCGAATCGTTTCCCAAGGAGGTGTTGTAACCCGGAAAAACCGGGCCATGCGCTCGCGATGGATGGAGAAGGCCGCGACGTTTTCATCGCGCGTCGGAAAAAGGACCCAATCCTTCAGCCCCAGACGCTGACCCACTTCCAGAACGGAATCCACGGCCGCCTGCTGATCTTTGAGATCAGGCACTCGCTCCACTCGGGTCACGTATTTCGAGAAATTGGAAATGGAATACTGATCGTCGATCACGACAACGGGGATGCCGCGCCGCCCCAAACTGCGGGCAATCGCCAGCCCCGGGTGATCCCCGCCAACCACCACTGCTCCGATCTGTTTTTTTTTGGTCATTGAGTTTTCGCAGGAAGTCGCGGGAAAACGGTCAAGGACCGTTTTGGCGTCATCGGCTGGCCACCCTATGTCTTGAAATTTCAGATGCCAACGCGATCGAGGAAAATTCCGTGCCGGTCACAAAGTACAGCAGTGGACCGAACGATCGGGCGGCCGGGGCGCCGATGAAATGCAGCCCGGGTAAAGAACTGCGAAAGCCGGAATCGAGCACGGGATATCCATCGAAAACTTTCACCTGCTTGACAATGCCTTGCGACAAAAATTTGTACCGAGAGATATCGACGGAATATCCGGTACCCAGAATAGCGTGGTCCACCAGAGAAACACTGCCATCGTTCAATTTCAGCTGGATTTGCGAACCCGAGGAAATCGTCTCGGTGACAAAGCACCCGGTCTTGATGTTCACATCCTTAAGCCGCGCGGGGAGCCAAGCCGAGCCGGCGGAACGGACCGCTCGCGTGCGAATTTTATCACGCCAATCCAAGGGGATGCGCCGCATCAAATTTGGTGCGGCCACAAGCCGGCTGATTCCGGCCGGGCCGATGTCGTGCTTGGAATACAGCATGGAAGAAATGGGGCCGAGTTTATGAAGCCATGGATGCTGGCCGATCCAGCGAAGCGCGGCAATCCTGGCGATGATCTCGACCTCAGCACCGGCTTCCTGCAGCAGAGCCGCTGATTCCAGCGAACTCTGCCCCGCGCCGATGACCGCCACTCTTTGGCCCGCAAACGCCCTGACATTGAACCCGGAATAACAGTGGGTAACCCGATCAGGAGGCAGCGAGCGAAATACTTCCGGAACTTTCTGAAACGGACCAATCCCGGCCGCGACCACGACTCGCTTGGACAAGAACGATATTCCATCATTCAGCAGAATTCGGAAACCGTTGCTTGAAACCTCAACGCCTGCAACTTCTCGCTGATCCAAATTGGAAATTAATTGCCGCTGAAACCATTGGCCGTAGTCAACAAAAGTTTCGAGAGGCACTGGAACAGCCGCCGCAAGTCCATTCGCCGCCTCATAGGCATCAAGCGTATGAGAATGAGGCGGATCAGAAATACTGGAAGCAACCCTGGGAGAGCGCAGCAGCATTCCCGCGGGCATTTTGTCGGCCCAAAATTCCATGGGCCTGCCAAAAACGCGGACATCCACGCCAGCGGCTTTCAGGTGCGCGGCCGCTGATAGACCATAAGGGCCAGCTCCGATCACCGCAACTTCGGCTTCGGGAATTCTTGATGCTCCAGCAGACACTATGGTCCGGACTGGGGGCAGCAATTGCGTCAGGGTGCTCATCGTTTCGCTATGAATCTCCCTGTTCTGGCAAAATCGAACTGGACTGCCAATCAAGACGGTTGGTAACTCGGAGCGCCGGAGCATCTGAAATCCGGAAAATCGACGCACAACCGGAAGGGACCGGGGTAAATGGGTTTCCGGCCAATAGACCGAATTGGCTTTTCTCAAATCCGAGGGGTCGAACGGCTATGGGTCGATACCTTCCCTAACCATGGTAGAAATCCTCATGAGAACAATCAATGTTACGTTCGTACCACACATCGAGCAAAGTTGCCGGAACGAAAGTACCATTTTCAGATCAGTTAGCGGCCTTGGTATTTCTGCTCCGATCTGGAAGCATGTTCCCGGCAAAATCGAAGACCCAATGTTCGCGATTCGTGGCCAGAACGCGGGGTTAGCGTTGCCGTCGGCGAATAAAAGTAAGGCAGCAAACTGCGCTTTGGCAGTTACCCCGTTCCCTAAATATCCGATTGTGCATTGCCGTGTAGACAGCAGGTTCAGGCCCCCCTGGCGGGAATCGGATCGGAGTGCTCTGCACTGAGCTGCAACTCGTCATGAATGGCCGTAAGAGCTGCTTTCATGTTTTTCTGAGCTACTAGAAAGGAAATATTGCACTCCGAAGAACCTTGCGCGTTGGCGATAATGTCGACATTTTCCCGGCTAAGAGCGCCTAAAGCCCGGCCGACAATCCCCCGAGTTCCGCGCATGTTTTCGCCGACAACCGCGACGATGGCAACGTCGGGGTTGAGCGAGATATGCTCCACTTCTTCGTGCGCCAGATCCGGCTCAAATTCTCGTCGCAGCGCTTCGACTGTGCGCTTCGCGAGGGCAGCCGGAACGGCGAAGCAGATGTCGTTCTGCGACGAGGATTGTGAGATCAGCAGGATATCGGCTTGAACTGCAGCTGTCGTTGCGAACGTGCGCCCCAGGAAATCCCGAACTCCCACCATTCCTGGCCCGCCGATGGTAATCAAGGCGACGTCGCTGTTCGCAGCAAGCGCCTTCACACCACATTCGCTTGCCGCGCCCACCGGTGTGATTTTCGTTCCGCATTGTCCGGGTGTGAATGTGTTGCGGACGCAAAGAGGGATGCCAGTTTGCATCAAAGGGCGCAGCGTTTTCGGATGTAGGACCTTGGCGCCAAAGTACGCGAGTTCAGCCGCCTCTCGGTAGGAAATTTTGGGGACCGTGCAAGCGCCGGGAACCATGCGTGGATCAGCTGTCAGCACGCCGTCCACGTCTGTCCAGATGATGACCTCGTCTGCGTGGAGAGCCGCGCCTAGGATCGTCGCGGAATAATCCGAGCCGCCTCGTCCAAAAGTTGTGAGCACGCCTTCGATAGTGGCGCCGATAAAGCCAGTCACCACGGGGATGAAGTCCTGCTGAAAGAGCGGACGCAGGCGCGCTTCGCAGCGTTCACGCGTCTGATCCATCCGCGGCTCAGCGGCTCCGTGTTCCGAGTTGGTCACGATGAGTTCCGTTGCCTCGATCGCCTCTCCGCGCTCCGCAAGCGCAGCGGCAACAATAGGAGCCACAAGGCGTTCGCCAAGACTCGATACCGAATCTCGCGCTCGAAGCGTCAACTCACGCAATAGGTGCACGTTTTGGCAGAGTTGATCACCTTCCTGAAGAATCTCGCGCGTAGTTCGTAACAAGAATTTTCGATCCTGGGCGGAAAGACTGAGCGAGGCGACGGCCGCCTCGTGCTGCCGGTTCAGTTCATCGAAAATCGTTGCAACCAGCTTGTGCTCGCCCGATTCCGCCTTCGTGGCGGCTTCGATTAATTTATTCGTGACGCCGGCCATTGCGGATACGACTACAACCAGGTTGCTGTCACGCGAAGCTTCCAGAATGATCTTGGCCACATTCTCGATGCGAGCGGCATCGCCTACCGAAGTCCCTCCAAATTTCATGACACGGAGCGGCTTTTTCGTGCTCCTCCGAACCCGGGCCGGTGACGAGCGGCGCTGCAACTCATCCTGCCTGTCGGGATGTGCCATGGATCCCGGCGCAAGCCATTCCGCGTAATTTTTTGATGGTGTTGTCATAGACTTGGAAGCCGAGCTGCCGATAAGGTTTGAATTTGTTCCCGGTGCGAATACAGTGCAATCATATTCTGTCGTCCACCAACGCAGGCAGAAACCAACTCCGGTTCTTCCCACGGAACATCGTGGTAGCTCGACTGCAGAAATGCGCTTTGCGGATCCCGCTTCCATTCCTGCGGAAACAAAGCGATCGTGTCTTTCTCAGTCACTTTGGGAGCTTCGCGGATCGCATTTCCCGAATAGGCCGCAACCAGAGCCGCGGAAAGGTCACGTCCGGGCCCAAGTGTCAAATGCCCGACTTGAGTAGCGCGAGGGTTTATCTCAATCAGAAATGCACGGTTGGTATCGGATTCGAGAAGAAAATCAAATCCGTGCAGCCCGGAGAGGTTGAGTCGCTTTGCCATCTTTGTGACGGCTTCCAACATGTCCGCATTTTCGATTTTGCGCACCACGCAAGCCGGTCCAGCCGAATTGCGCTTGTTCAGCACTTCAAAATGAAGGCTAGCCAACACGTTGCCGTTCCAAGAAGCTATTAGGCTTGTCGCATCACGCCCTCGTACGAAGGACTGAGCATTCACCGTGTATCTGTGACGGCTTAATGACGGCCAGACGAGTGTCATGTCGCGATCGATGACAGCGCGCTTTAAAGCTCTTGCCAGCAGGGGAGGTTCCTGCAACTTTCCAAGGGTTCGTTCAGCCTCCTCGAGAGTCCGGACTACTCGGACGCCGTCACCGCCTGAGGTACCATTCGCTTTCAGGACAAACGGAAACCCGATCCGGGAGGCCCATCCTCTGAGTTCTTCGGTGTTCGAAATAACCTCGGTTTTGGGTACACGTATGCCCTCTTCTTGAGCCACCGTCATGAATGCCGTTCTCGAAAAGGCCACAGGGAAGTTTGCAGGCGAGCCGAGCGAACGTTCTAAAAGGTCGCACAGCGGCTTTCCTTCGTCTCCTCGTGCAAGCGCGTCCCGATAGAGATCATGCAAATGGGCTGTCGCTAGGTCGTCACAGGGAACAACCACGTCCGGTTTCGTTTGGGCAATGGCACGCGCGAACGATTTCAAAGGAGAAAGTCCGTGATACAGATGGACTACGCTCCAAGCGTGCGTCTTAGTGAGTGGATGGCCGGGAGGGCAAACTGCGTCGACTGTACACCCGGCACGTGCAAAGGCCATCGCCAACCTAGCTGTTGGGAACCACCGAGACGTTGTGGCAATGAGGACAGTTGGTTTCACGCGATCCTTTTGAGGCGCCAAAAAGCGCCTGTCGAACGGCTTGCCTGGTGATAGTTGCAGCCTGCGATCTTCGTTTCAGGTTGCAGCAGTAGCAACTCCCTCAAGAAATAGGGGACAGGAAACCGCTACGATAAGTGCAATCTGGCTGCCAAATCCTACGATAATCGGGAAGTATTCCAGCCTCGAAATTCACGCTTAAATGCACAAAAGAAAAGACTTACTGTATTTACGGCAGGTATTTCGCCAGTCAAATGGGTACATTAATGGAAAAACACCGTCTTTCCAGAGAAAACTTATTCCCACACTTTTGCCCACTCAATCGGCACGGTTTTGGAGCTCTTTGGGAGTGCCTTAAGGAGCTTTGACCTATATTGCCCGGTTGAGGCACCGATGCAATGAAGGCAACTATGGCGTTGATTGCGAGCCATTCTGCGCTTCATCCAGATCCCCAACGCGCACGCTTAAGGGTTTCTCAACCGCCCTGGGGTCATTTCGGCAGCCCACGCCAGAGACTCTGTTGGTGGATGCCAAGGCTGGATGTCATTTGCCGAGCAATTCGAACAACTAGATTGGATGTGTTCAAATGCGCATGCTACTGGGAATAATTTGTGGCCAAGCTACAGACCGATTCGCTACCCTTCAATAGCGCTTTCTGATCCTTGGTACGAAGCGAGAAGTTTGGCACGGTGCTGATCGCTTGCTCCATTGCCGCCCTGTAAGAATGCAGTTGTAATGTGTGAACGAAGTAAGCCGGGCCTTCCGGCATGGATTTCATGAGGTTCTAGACATATGAACGGGGCAGAAAGTCTGGTTCGCACGCTGGTCGCCGGCGGGGTTGAATTATGTTTCACAAACCCGGGAACTTCGGAAATGAACATCGTTGCCGCACTTGACCGGGAGACGAAAATACGTTGCGTGCTCGGTCTTTTCGAAGGAGTAGTCACGGCATCCGCTGACGGTTATGCGCGGATGGCAGGAAAGCCAGCCTCCACTCTCCTTCATCTCGGACCTGGTCTGGCCAACGGCCTCGCAAATCTGCACAATGCGCGCCGGGCCCAAGTGCCGATGGTAAACCTAGTTGGTCAACATGCGACCTTCCATCTGCGCCACGACACTCCTCTTACTTCCGATATCGAAGCGATTGCGAGGCCCTACTCCAAGTGGGTGCGGACGTCGTGCGCCGCATCCGAGATTGGCTGGGATACTGCAGACGCGATTATTGCCGCGCGGACGTCGCCTGGCCAGATTGCCACGCTGATCGTCCCCGCCGATGTTTCCTGGAGCGAGGGCGGTGTCATTGCAGCAGTTCCCATCTTGCCCCAGCCGCCCATACCTGCTACGGAGACTATCGAACACGCGGCAGCTATGCTTCGGTCAGGCATTGGAACTGCGATATTGCTTGCCGGGAATGCACTCTACGGAGAAGGGTTGAAGATAGCGGGGCAAATAGCGGCAGCCACGAACGCTAAACTCTTGGCGCCCTATCCCTTGACGCGCATGGAGCATGGTGCCTGCACAGTTAAAGTAGAACGCATTCACTACATCTTCGAACAGGCGGTCGAACAACTGAAGGAATTTCGTCAGCTTATCTTGGTCGGCGCGTCAGCCCCTGTCTCATACTTCGCTTCCCAAGGCAAGAGCAGCACGCCGACCTCGGCGGAATGCGATATCCATATGCTGGCACGTCCGGGCGAAGACTATGTCGGCGCGCTCGACGCGCTGAGCTCAGCTTTGTCGCTGCGCGCATCACAATTGGTTGCCGAGAAACCAGCGCGCCCGGCAGTGCCGGTCGGCGAGATAACCCTGCCCGGCCTCGCGGCTGTTGTAGGGGCGCTCCTTCCTGAAAACGCCATCGTAGTCGATGAGTCTATGACCTCGGGTCGGAGCCTTATGGCGGCCACAAGAGGAGCCCCGCCCCACGACTGGTTGGGGAACACGGGTGGATCTATTGGGATTGCCCTGCCGCTGGCCGTTGGGGCGGCAGTGGCATGCCCCGAGCGCCGCGTATTGTGCCTGTCTGCCGATGGCAGCGGCATGTACACAGCGCAAGCCCTATGGACCATGGCGCGCGAAGGTCTCAAGATCACAATCGTTATTTTCGCCAACCACACCTATGCCGTCCTTAAGCGCGAATTCTCCAATCTTGGCATCGGAAATCCTGGCCCCCGTGCCCTGGATATGTTTGAGATCGGCCGTCCGGATCTCGATTGGACCTTCTTAGCGAAGGGAATGGGTGTTCCTGGCGTCCGTGTTACTTCGCTGGATGAGTTCGCGAAGGCGCTGCGTGCAGGGTTTGAAAGCCAAGGACCAATGCTGATTGAAGTGCCCCTATAAAGAGGTTGAAGTGCGGGGGAGTTTGACCACCTAGAACCATTTTAGTGACCTTCGTGGGTAGGGTTCGCAAGAATCAAAGCGCACCCAATAAATATGCAAGGCTCGCGTTCGATTTCACCCGCTTAAGTTGATCTTTACTGCGGATGCAAATTGTAACCTGCTTGGCGGGATTGGCTTTGCCGTAACCCTATGGCCGAAAGTGAGTATACTAAACTTTGATGGCTGCTTAATCTAGTTACAAGGCCTGGTTGGGCACCAGGCCGTTTACCCGACGTTAACAATCAATCCCAAGAGCATGTCCCGGGAAGGAGCAAAAACCATCATGAAAGGTGTAGTGCTGGCAGGAGGGACCGGTAGCCGCCTCAACCCGCTGACGAGGGTAACAAACAAGCATTTGCTCCCCGTGTATGACAAGCCCATGGTGTATTACCCAATCCAGACCCTTGTGAACGCCGGGATCGAAGAGATTCTCCTCGTTACGGGAGGAAAGAACGCGGGAGACTTCTTACGCTTGCTTGGCAATGGCCATGACTTCGGATTAAAGCACCTCAACTATACTTACCAGGAAGGGGAAGGCGGAATCGCCGAGGCTCTGGGCCTCGCTGAGTTTTTCGCAGGCGGCCAGCCGATTTGCGTGGTCCTCGGCGACAACATCATTGAGAACAACATTGTTCAAGCCGTGGAAAATTTCCGGAAGCAGAAATCGGGCGCTAAAATATTGTTGAAAGAGGTGCACGACGCGCAGCGATTCGGCGTGGCCGAGATTCGCGGCCAGCACGTTGTCGGCATTGAAGAAAAACCAAAAGCCCCCAAGTCCAATTTTGCCGTCATCGGAATTTACATCTACGACGCGACGGTGTTCCAGAAAATTCGCCGCTTGAAACCCTCTGGACGCGGCGAATTGGAAATCACGGATGTAAACAACTTCTATATTGAGGAAGGCTCGCTCACCTACGAAGTGCTAGAGGGCTGGTGGACGGACGCCGGAACCTTCGAGTCACTGGTGCGCGCCAACAATCTGGTGGCCAAGACGGGCGCAAATAAAATCACTGACGCTCATCTGGGCCAGCTTCTTGCCCATCAGGAAGTGGTTCGATGAAGCTATTCGTCACGGGTGGCGCGGGATTTATCGGTTCCAATTTCATCCGGCACGTTCTGGGCCTCGGAAATAAGTATGCGGTCGTCAATTACGACAAACTCACGTATGCCGGCAATCTGGCAAACTTGAAATCCGTCGAGGAAAACCCTAATTACCGGTTCGTAAGAGGCGACATCTGCGAAGCCTCCGCTGTCAAAGCGGCCATGGCCGGATGCGACGTCGTCGTCCATTTTGCGGCCGAGTCTCATGTGGATCGCAGTATTTACGAGCCCGCCCCGGTGATTGAAACCAACGTTACGGGAACCTTTGTCCTGCTTCAAGTTGCTCGAACCCTAGGCGTCGAGAGATTTGTCCATGTTTCGACCGACGAAGTGTATGGGGATCTCCCGCCGGGCGAGTTCGCGGACGAAAATTCCCAGCTTCAGCCGAGCAGTCCCTATTCCGCCTCCAAAGCAGGCTCTGATCTTCTCGTTCGCTCCTATGTCCGCACGTATGGATTTCCGGCGGTGATCACCCGTTCCTCGAACAACTACGGCCCGTTTCAATTTCCCGAAAAGTTCCTTCCGCTGATGATCACAAACGCGCTCGACGACAGCCCGCTTCCGATCTATGGGGATGGCAAGCAGCAGCGCGACTGGTTGCATGTGGAAGATCATTGTGCCGGAATCCTGGCTATCCTCGAACGCGGCCGGATCGGCGAGGTGTACAACATCGGCGGTCTCGATATCGAGGAAAATCTGACCATCGCTCGACGGGTTTTGCACCTGATGGGAAAGCCGGAGACGCTCCTATCTTATGTGAAGGACCGGCCGGGTCACGATCGCCGCTACGCCCTCAATTGCCAAAAGATCGAATGGGAGCTGAGCTGGAAGCCCCGGATTTCACTGGAAGATGGTTTGCGTGAGACGATTGATTGGTACAGGAGAAACGGCGAGTGGATCGCAGGCGTGCGCGGCGGCCAATACCTCTCCTATTACGAAAAGTATTATGTGAATCGCGATTCGTCTCTCCAAGCGCTGTCGCCGACGGGAAAATGAAGGCGAAAATCCTGCTCATCGGCAAGAATGGGCAGGTGGGTGCAGATTTACTTACGTTCCTGCCACCTCTGGGAGAAATCGTCGCGCTGGAGCGTAGGCAATTGGATCTCTCCAGACCAGAAGAAATTCGTCGCACGGTCCGCGAACTTCAACCCCGGCTCATCGTCAACGCAGCCGCCTACACGGCAGTCGACAAGGCTGAAAATGAGGAGGCCCTCGCTCACGCGATCAACGCCGAGGCCCCGGCCCTCATGGCAGAAGAAGCCAAAAGAATCGGCGCAGGCGTTGTCCATTTTTCCACGGACTATGTGTTCGACGGGGCCAAAAAAGTGCCGTATACGGAGAATGATGCGCCCAACCCGATCAATGCATACGGAAGGACCAAGCTTGCAGGCGAAGAAGGAATCCGCGCTTCCGGTGTTCCCCATCTGATTTTCCGGACTTCCTGGGTTTACGCGACACACGGCCGGAATTTTTTGCTCACAATTCTGCGGCTGGCGACCCAGAGGGAAGAATTACGGATTGTACGCGACCAGATCGGCGCACCCACCTGGAGCCATGAGATTGCAGGGGTCACGGCCGAGGTCCTCGGGCGACTCAAGGGAGAGGGCGATGTCGCTTCCGTCCTGGCGCGCTCGGGAGGCACTTACCATATGACCGCTGCCGGTGCTACCAACTGGCATGAATTCGCGCTGGCTATTCTAGAAGAGGCTTCCCGTCTGCCGCGGGACAATCCCTGGTTCGCTGCCGCGACCGGAGGAGTTCCTTTGGTCGTGCGCCGCGTCATCCCCATCACTACGCCGGAGTATCCGACTCCCGCCCGCCGTCCTGCATATTCAGTCCTCTCGAACACTCGGCTCGAGGAAACCTTTGGAGTGCATCTTGGAGACTGGCGCGTGCAACTGCATTTGGCGTTCAAGACAGGGATTTCCTGAACGCGTTTCTATCCAAAAGGGGGGGCTGAAAACTAGGGAACGGTGGCCGAGACCTGCGTCGAATCCGCGCTCTCCACGCCGGCGGACGTTACAGATGTTACAACATAGTAATATGTTTGTCCGGACTGGACGCTGGAATCGGTGTAGGCGTCCGCTGCCACAATGCTGGAGTCCAATTTTGAGTATGGTCCCCCGGAAGTTTGGGAGCGGTATACGTTGTACCCTGCGACGACCGACGTGCTTGCAGTCCAGCTTAGCGCCACGGACGGAGGCGGAGGTGCCGACGACGTCGAGCCCGTTCCGGAGAGTGTGATTGTAGCAGGTGAATTCGTGGCGTTGCTGGTTACGGTAACGCTGCCCGGAACGAGTCCTGCCCCCGCCGGGGCAAAAGTTACGTTCAGCGTTGCGGTTTGTCCGGACGTCAAAATCAGGCCTGACGAGACTCCGCTGGCCGTATACCCGGCTCCGGAAACGGTCACGTTCGAAATTGTGACATCGGAATTCCCGCCGTTGGTGAAGATCACGGGCAGGACGCTATTTGTGCCGATACTGACAGTTGAAAAGTTCAGGCTTGTCTTGTTGGCATTGAGAATCATTGTAGGAGTTCCGGGCGTGCCTTGCTGGCTCGAGGCGGTCTTAGGTGCGCTCGTTACGCCTGTGCAGCCTGAAATCGACAGAATTGCCGAAAACAACACCACCGGAGCGGCAGCAGAAACGCACATCTTCCCCGTGGAACGAGCATACACTGCCCTTTTCCACGCGCCGCTCAACCCTTTGGCTATGCTTGAGATTCTCATTCTAGTGATTGTGAATTGCCGAACGCGACGGGACTACTGTCCCAGCGGACATTTATAGTACAGGGGAAGGAACCTGCACCTGGAACACAGTTGGGAAGGGAAGGCGCGGGCCGCGCACGGACTGGCTGCGCGGCCCGCCAACCTTGTTTCGCCCAAATCCCTTTCCGATCTATGGGACCGTTGCTGAAACTTCGGTCGAGTCAGCGCTCTCAACACCGCTGGAATCAACTGAAGTCACAACATAGAAATATGTCTGGGCCGATTGGACTGTCGAGTCCACATAGGTTAATGCTGTGACCGGCGTGGAGGTCAACTTCGTATAGGGGCCGCCGCTCACCGTGGACCTGTAGGCATTATACCCGGAAACCGTAGAAGTGCTAGCGGTCCAAGTCAGAGTAACCGAATGCGAAACGGGCTGAACGCCGGTCCCTGACAAAGTAATGGTCGCCGGGGAATTGGTGGCATTACTGGTTACCGTAACGCTGCCCGGGATAAGTCCCGTGCCGGACGGCGCGAACGTAACATTCAGAGTCGCGGTTTTCCCAGGCGCCACAATCTGCCCTGATGAAACTCCGCTGGGCGTGTACCCGGCGCCGGTCACCGACACGTTCGATATCGTGACATTGGAATTCCCGCCGTTGGTAAAGATCACCGGCAGGATGCTGTTGCTGCCGATATTGACGCTTGAAAAATTCAAGGTTGTCAGGTTTGGATTGAGAGTGAACGTGGCCGCATTCACGGTCAGCGTGGCGGCATTGCTGGTGATATTGCCCGAGCCGTTGGTGACGGTGACGGTAAATTGCTCGCCACTATTCCCCGTTGTCGTAGCGGGAGTGGTATACGAAGTAGAAGTTGCCCCGCTGATGGCGGCTCCATTCATTTTCCACTGATAGGTGAGGGGAGCGGTACCCGCGGCTGCCACAGAGAAAGTCGCGGTCTGCCCGGCGATCACGGTCGCGCTGGCCGGCTGAGTGGTGATGGATGGTGGGGCGTTGACGGTCAGTGTGGCGGCGCTGCTGGTCACGTTGCCCGTTGCGCTTGTAACGGTGACGGTGAAGGACGAGCCGTTATCCGAAGCGACTGTGGCAGGAGTTGTATAGGAAGCCGCGGTCGCCCCGCTGATGGCCGTGCCGCCTTTTTTCCACTGGTACGTTAGCGTGCCTGAACCCGCCGCGGTCACACTGAATGTGGCGGTCTGCCCAACGGTTACCGTCTGGCTCGTGGGTTGCGCCGAAATCGTTGGAGGAACGTTGATAGTCAAAGTGGCCGCGTTGCTGGTCACATTTCCGAAGCTATTCGTGATGGTGACGGTGAATTGCGCACCGTTGTCTGAACTTGTGGTTGCCGGAGTCGTATAGGAAGCCGAAGTAGCGCCGCTGATCGCGGTGCCGCCCTTCTTCCACTGATAGGTGAGGGTACCCGTGCCTGTCGCGGTGACGCTGAACTTGGCTGTTAGCCCGACGTTAACGGTCTGGTTAACGGGCTGCGCCGTGATGGACGGCGGGGCATTGACGGTCAGCGTGGCGGCGTTGCTGGTCACGCTGCCCCCAGCGCCGGTAACGGTGACGGTGAAGGAAGCACCGTTATCCGAAGCCACTGTCGCAGGGGTCGTATAGGAAGTCGAGGTCGCGCCGCCGATTGCTGTACCGTTCTTTTTCCACTGATACGTCAGTGTGCCTGTACCCGTCGCGGTCACACTGAACGTAGCGGTCTGTCCAACCGCCATGGTTTGGCTGACCGGTTGTGTCGAAATCGATGGTGGGACATTCACGGTCAGCGTAGCGGCAGTGCTGGTCACGTTGTTCACGCTGTTGGTGACGGTCACCGTGAACTGCGAGTTGTTATCGGAAGCGGCCGTGGCCGGTGTTGTATAGGAAGCCGCGGTTGCTCCGCTGATGACCGCGCCATTTTTCTTCCATTGATACGTAAGGGGTGAAGTGCCCGTGGCGGTCACGCTGAATGTCGCCGTTTGTCCGGCCGTCACGGTTTGATTTGCGGGCTGCGAACTAATCGAAGGTGGAACAGCAGTCGCAGTCACCGTAAGCGTCGCGGCATTGCTGGTCACGCTGCCATTGCTATCGGTGACGGTGACTGTAAATTGGGTGTTATTGTCTGAATTCGTCGTTGTCGGCGTCGTATAGGACGCTGCTGTCGCGCCACTTATGGCCGCGCCGCCCTTTTTCCATTGATAGGTCAGATTCCCTGATCCGGTGGCCACGACCGAAAAGGTTGCGGTTTGACCGACGACGACGCTTTGGTTCACCGGCTGATTCGAGATGGATGCCGTGGGCATCCCATTTCCACTAAGCGAAATAGCAAAGGGGGAATTCGTGGCATTGCTGACGATGGACATGCTTCCGGAAACACTTCCGACGGTCGCCGGTGCAAATTGGATTTGATATGCGCTGCTCTGGCCAGCAGCAATGGAGGCTGAAGGCATTCCCCCCACCACGCCGAAACCCGCACCATTGAAATTCGCCTGGGAAATGGTGACCGGCGCCGTGCCTGTGTTCGTCAGGGTCAAGGTTTGCGGACTGCTGAATCCGACTACGACATTTCCAAAATTCAGACTCGTGGCGCTTGCCGCGAGCGTTCCCGATGAGGGAGGATTTGCCTTCGCCGCGGGCGTTCCGGCGCTCGTCAAACCGGTGCAGCCGGAAAGGGACAACACGGCAAGGCACCCGAGAATGAGAGCGAATATGCCGAGAGACACCCGGCGGTTCGGAGTTTCGCGAGATTGGGTTGGGCGAATCATATGTGCATTCATGGCGAGAGCAGCTTAGGATTCGCGAGGGAAAGCTCTCTACTGGTCCGGCGAACAAACCTAGGACAGTCTTCATTCCTGTCCCGTGGATCATTCGAGCGGTGTTGAATCCACGAAGGTACAGGTCTCACCTAGACCCGAAAGAAGTGACTTAGAACGTGGTTTGATTTGAAAAACGACGTATGAACCGAGCGGGAACCTCGTGAAGCCGCTCTTCGGTGGTGATTTGGGGTGCTGTGCTAAACTTCAGTACGGTGGAGTTGCAGATTCGATGCGGAAATTATGACGACTCAAGACCTTCCGCACCAGCGAGCCTGCGCTGGGTGGTCGAATCGAATCCTTTTCATTTCTTTGCTGGGAATTGCCTACCTGACCTTGTTTCCCTTTAGGTTCGATTTTGCGGTTACGCACATTTTTCACAGATATCCCTTCCTTTTGGGCGAAACAGCGAAGCGGTCGACGCATACAGACTTTCTTCTAAACGTCCTCTTGTTTGTACCCTTCGGATTTAGCCTTGGCGTCAAGCTGCGTAAACGGGCCATTAACCGATGGGCTTCTCTTCTGCTGGCTCTGGTTGTCGGCATGGGCGTCTCCTACGCGGTCGAATTACTGCAGTTCTACATTCCTGGGCGCGATTCAGGCTGGGAGGACGTAATTTCAAATTCGACGGGCTCGGTTGCAGGATTCATTCTGTTTGAGCTTTGCGGCGTCGCCGTCCTAAGTGAGCTCACAAAATTGGAAGATTCGTTCGACGGGTGGCTATCACCCCGCCGGGCAGTTCTACTGCTGGCGGCGTATCTCGCAGCGTCGTTCGGGATTTCCGTTCTCTTGCAAAGAGATACGCGTCTGAGCAACTGGGACCCTCAATGCATTCTTTTCGTTGGGAACGACGCCTCGGGACAGAACTCCTGGCATGGACGAATCCTCCTTTTGCAAATCTGGAACCGGGCCCTTCCGGATGAGGCGATTCGTCGGATGAGCGGTCGCGAATCCACAGAAGATTTGAATCCGGGATTACTGGGATCCTATGACTTTACGGGTTCGCCGCCGTATGCGGACCAAAGAAATTTTCTCTCGGCGCTCGACTGGACTCCGGGACAGCCTCAAATCACAAATGCCTACGCAAACGAACTGGACGCCAAATCCTGGCTGAGCACGCAATCCCCCGTTGAAAAGCTCACCCGTGAGATCAAGAAATTCAGCCAGTTCACGGTCCATATTGTTTGCGCGCCTGCCGCAACACAGGGCGGGAATGGGCGCATCGTGTCCCTCTCGCAATCGGCCGATAACGTGAATTTTCACTTGCGGCAGGAAGGCGCGAATCTGGTGTTCTGGTTTCGCAATCCGTTGTCGGAGAAACGCTCCGCGCTTACCTGGACCGTGCGCGGCGCATTTGAGCCCGGGAGGATGCGGGACATCGTTTCGTCTTACGATGGATCAGATGCGTTCCTCTACTTGGATGGAAACCGCGTGCCACAAGCGTATCGCCTAAGTCCGGGGGCGAGTCTGGCCCACAAATTCTTTTTCATCAGGACCGGCGCTCTCGGGGGATACATCATTGTGTACGAAACGCTTATCTTCTTGCCGGCGGGATTATTGATGGGGGTGGCAGCCAGAGAGAGGTCCGGCCAGAAAATCTCAGACCGATGGGTGGTCGCGCTGGGTTGGGTCCTTCCTGCTGTGCTGCTTGAAATTCTGCTGGTCGCGGTAAGTGGGAGAAGAATCTGGCCTGGGAATATCGTGTTTTCACTTGTTTTCGGACTGGCCGGGGCGCTACTGATCAACGCCGACCGGTGAGTCAAGAGTTCTACTGGGGTCTCATGAATTTCTCAGGAACGCCAATCTCCAGATTGGCGTATTGGCAAGCACCTTTCGAGAGAACGGCGTTCCCCGTGCTCAGCTGGAAGCCGCGGTGGCCATGCCCCATTTGTGGCGGATCGAAGCATCGAGCTTGCGGAATACGATGCCGTCGACGATGTACCCAAGCAACGCAATCAAGACCATGACTGCCACGACCAGATTGATGTCGTTCAAATCGCGCCCGGTCATCAGAAGCTGGCCGAGGCCCAGCGAAATGTAAATCATTTCGCCGGTGATCAGCGAGCGCCATGCAAACGCCCATCCCTGCCTCAGCCCGTCGAGCAGATACGGCAGGCTCGCGGGCAGCAGCACGTGCCAGAACATCTGCGGCCCTCTCGCGCCCAAATTGCGTCCGGCCATGGACAAGATGCGCGGCACATTGTCGAATCCCGCTTTGGTGGATTGCGTCACGGCCAGGAGAGAGCCGGTAATCGTGACGAAAATAATCGCCGTCTCGCTTAAGCCAAACCAGAGCAGCGCAATGGGCACCCAGCAAGCGCTGGGCAAGCTTTGCAGGCTGAGGATCACGCGGCCCAGCGTGTCCTCCAGAAATTTATTGGATGCCAGTGCCATCCCCAGAAGAACTCCGAGGGTTACGGAAATGACGTAGCCGATCACCACGCGCCGCAAACTCACGCCGATGCCTATCCAGAGACTGTGATCCTTGAATCCGTCGTACAAGGACCCGGCGACACCCTGTGGAGTGGGGAATAGATACGGCGGCCAAACTTTTGCCAAGGCCAGCGCCTCCCAGACCGCGAGCACGCCGGCGGCAAAAATCAATTGGTTAACGCTTTTCTTCACGGGAATACTCCGCATTGAAGGAACGGTCGATCTCCTCCCGCAGCTGTCCGAGAATTTCCTTGGACAGGTACGCGACGTCGGAATCCTCGACATGCCTGGGGCGGTTGAGATTGATCTGAAATTGCGTCTTGATGCGCCCGGGGCGGAAACTCATGAGCAACACGCGGTCGCCAAGGCGCACGGCTTCGCGGACGTTGTGCGTGACGAAGACGATGGTGGGCGCAGTCTCCTTCCAAATGCGCTCCAATTCGTCATGCAACATATCGCGGGTCTGCGCGTCGAGCGCGGCAAAGGGCTCGTCCATCAAAAGAATTTTCGGACGGAGCGCGAGCGAGCGCGCCAGGGCCACGCGCTGCTTCATGCCTCCGGAAAGCTGATGAATGTAGTGATCCTCGAAATGGGAAAGATGAACCATGCGCAGGAAGACTCGCGCGCGCTCCCTTCTTTCAATTTTCGACACGCCGGACATTTTCAGGCCGAACTCCACGTTTTGCCGGACCGTCAGCCACGGAAACAGCCCCAACTCCTGGAAGAGCAAAATGCGATCCGTGCCGGGACCATTCACAGGGCCGCCGTCCACGGTGATGTCTCCCGTGGTTGGGCGGTCCAAACCTGCAATCAAATGGAGCAGCGTGGATTTTCCGCAGCCTGACGGCCCAACGATGCACACGAATTCGCCTTGCTCGATTTCGAGGTCGATGTTTTGCAGCGCGGGAGTGAAGGAGCCTCGCGAATTGGCGTAGCTGCGGAAAACGCCGCACAGCGAAATGCTTTCCTTGCGGGCGGGAGGACACGGGTGCAGGAGCGCGGTATCCAAGAAGGCTTTCTTGCCGGCGTTCAGCGGCACCGGGAACTCATTATTTGCAGGCGGCACCCGGCCCGCGCTAGTCGAACGGCTAAACAGATCTATAACGAAGTTGGTCATTGGACAGGTCTCACCTTCTTTTCGCGCAGGACATCGTTCAAGAGCGTCAGGTCATACAAGCCGGAAATATCCGGCGCCGATCTGCCGAGGAAACCTTCTTCAAAGGCCTGCTGTGTGGATTTGACGAGCGACACGCGAAGCGGATCGTAGGTCACCGCCATGCGGGAAAACGCGTCGTTGATCTCTTCGGGCGCAAGGGGTTTTCCGGTTTCTTCTTGCAATTGCTGGTTCATGATTTGCTTGGCCTGCGCCGGATTTTTGTTGATCCAATCCGTAAGCTCCACGTGAGCGCGCAAAAAATTCTTCACCACGTCGGGATGTTCCTTTAGAAATTTGGGACGAATGATCAGGTTGGTGATGACAAACTCGCGATTTGGCCACAGGTCGCGCTCGTCAAGGAAAATCCGGCCGCCTGCTTCTTGAATCAGGCGCGCCGCCCACGGCTCAGGGGCCCAAGCCGCATCGAGCTGCCCTTTTAGGAAGAGCGTAAATTGGTCGGCGTTGGTGATCGGAAGGACCTGAACGTCGCCGCCCTTTTCCCGCGCCTTGAGGCCATTGGCTCGCAACCAGGCTCGTAGCGCCACATCTTGCGAATTGCCTTGCTGCGGCGTAGCGACCTTCTTGCCATGAAAATCTGAACCCTTGTGTATCCCCGCGCCCTGCCGCACGACGAGCGATGCCCCGCCGCTCGCGGCACCCGCAATCACGCGAACCGCCTCTCCCTGCGACCTGACGTAACCCGTGACCGTGGGATTTGGGCCCACATACGTGAGGTCGATCGCATTGGCAAACATCGCCTCGATCGCAGACGGCCCGGCGTTGAAAGCTTTCCACTCGATCTGCACGCCCGGCCCCAAAGCTTTCTCAAACTGGCCGCCCGCGCGTCCCACGAGCGCCTGGGCGTGCGTAATGTTCGGGAAATATCCTACCCGCAGGATAAGGGGTTTCTGCTGGGCGCCAGTTGAGGATGCGGTGAAAAGAAGTAACGCCAAAAAAATAATCACGGGCCAATTTCTCGATGACCTGTTGCCCGTAAACCTCCGCGTTTTAAAGACTTTGCTCACTGTGATTGACCACCCCATGGCCCCAAAAGAAAAATCCCACCGCCAGATTTGTTCCGGCGGTGGGATTCTAGAATTGCCCGTTATGATTCTAGAGTATTCAGCTTCCCGCGCCAGAAGACGCACACATACAGCAGGTACAACAGAGGCACGCCTGCTTGGTCTTCTGGACGTTGGAAATCATCGGTTAAGCCTACTGAAAGGCTATGCCGATGTCAATCTATCGTTGCTCAGGTGAGTGCAGCAGATTCTTATCAGCGCTTTCTTCGAGCCTTTCGCTTGCCTGCAGACGGCTCAACGCCTATGCGCGGATCATTTTTCATGGCTTGAAGAACCAGCCTCTGGGCTGTTTCTTCAAAGCCGTCGCTCGTCTGCGTCAAATAGAGCCACTTGGGTAACACCGAATGCGGTTGCAATCCGGGGTATTCGCTAATGAGGTCGGAATGAAACTCGTGGGACGTGCATATCAGAAGACCGTTCCAGGGCTCCTCGTTGGCAGCCAATACCAGAACCAGCTTTCCGAATAGATAGGCCGCTTGACATCCGAACATCTGCTTTTGGAAGAAGGAAAGTTCAGTCTCCAGCGGCTCCAAAATCCATTGCAGGGGGTGTTGGCGCTTGATCTTCGGTTTCATTGCAAGTGCGAATGGCAAGAGCCCGATGAGCTGAGTTTGGAGGCGCGGGGCGGGATCGAACCGCCGATAAAGGTTTTGCAGACCTTTGCCTTACCACTTGGCGACCGCGCCTCGGCCGTTAGAGCATTCTATCAGATGATCTCCTGCGTCGTCTTTCCGCCAGCATCGCCATTTGAAAAAAAATCGAGGGGGGCGATGTTCCGCCCCCCTCGAAGTTGTCAGGCTCGTTTCGCCTGACGGATCATGTTAGAACGTGAGCTTCAGACCGACCTGGATGTCGCGATTGGATCCGGAACCAACCAGCGGGTTCCCGGCCACGACGTCTGGGGTTGCGATCGCTCCTCCGAAAGCCGTGGGCGACGAGGGGTCATTGGTTCCGCCACTCGAGCCATTCGATGCTCCGTACGGATTCGGAACGATGGGGTGATTGAAAATGTTGAACATCTCAAGTCTAAATTGCGCGCCATACCGCTCCTTGAACTTGAAGTTCTTGAAGATGGAGAAATCCACGTCCTTGAAGCCTGAGTCCCGGAAGATGTTCCGACCCATTGTGCCAAACGTTCCAGCAGTGGGTGGAGTCATGACCGAGTTTCCATTACCGAAACATCCGCCCGTAGCCAGTGTTGCGGCATCGGGAGCTTTGCTCGCGCAATTCGAGATAAGCGTTGCGGAGTTGGCGGGCACGACGGATAAGAAGGAAACCCCACTGGTCGATTGCGAGCAAGTGGCGGCGCTAGAATCCACAGCCCCGCCCGCACCGACTTTAAAGCCAGTGCAGTAGGGAATGGAAAACGCGGTGCCCTTAAAGTCGCCGGGATTCCCGAAGAAATCCCATCGATCCGTGAAATCTCCAGTCCCGCTGAAATCGTTGTTGTAGTCGTTCACAGTCCACGGCTGGGAGCTCTGAACGGTGACGATTCCGTTGATCTGCCAGCCTTCCAGCAACTGGGCAAAGCCCTTGATTCCGGGGATGTTGTAGGTGGTTGTGAAAGTCAAACGGTGCCGGACGTCGAAGTCGCTATTGCCATACTCCGCTCCGGGATTGTTGGAGTTCTGCGGGAGGAGGGCAAAACGATTCAAGGAACCGTTGTCCAGGCCATGAGCGAAGGTGTACCCGGCGATGAAGGACAGACCGTGAGACACGCGCTTGGTCAGGGTCGCCTGCACGCTATTATAGTTGGAGCGGGTATCGTTCGTCATTTTGTTGATGTAGCCGAACCACGGGAACTGGACGGAGTACGGGTGAATGCACGCCCCCGTCGAGGTGGGAGGACACTGATTGATGTCGGTAAAGCCAGTCAATCTTGAGCCGTGGTTGCCGACGTAGCTAACCTCCAGCGAGAGGTTGTTGGTAAAGGCGTGCGTGATACCAAGGCTGAAATTCATGACGTAGGGCATCTTGAGATTCGGGTCCACCGCCATGAGGTTGCACTTGGACGCGTCGCTGCATTGCAGGTTGCCCGAGGGCGCCGGAAACACAAGCGTCTGACCGGCAGGGCACGACGGAAGAGTGGGATCCCAGCAGAGCGTGCCACCGCTAAATTTGGCAGCCTTGACTTGGATCCCGCCAGGAACGCCGCCAAATATCTTTGTCTCTACTCCTCCCACAGTGTTGTAGAAGTCGGCTCCCGACGGGTTGGCGGCGAGAGAGACCGACGAGCCGCCGGGCTGTTGGAACTGATTCTGGGCCATCCACTCGTCCATCGTGAAGGACGAGTAGATGATACTGAATCCGCCCCGGACTACGGTTGTCCCCTTGCCCGTGATGTCCCATGCAAACCCTACGCGTGGCGAGAAGTCGCCGCGATCAGGATGCCATAGTGTATTTAGCCCCCCTTGGCCCTGCTGAACCAATCCCGTGGGTGAAGTCGGATCGAAGTTGGCGAAGAGGTTGTGGATTTCGCGAAGCGGTGAATCGAAGGAGTAGCGAAGTCCCACGTTGAGCGTAAATTTCTGGGACAAGCGCCAGTCATCCTGGAAGAACCCCGCGGTTGACGTCCAGTGCGCCGTGCGGCTTGGGTTGCCGATGAGAAACTGCCCGCCACTCGGAGTCCCGGTGAAAAAGTCCTGGAGGCTGGCGAAATTAACGCGGCCCCGGCCATAATCCGGGACGTAGGAATCGGCCTCGATGCGGGCGAATTCGCCACCGAACTTGAGGGAGTGTTTGCCCACCAAATACGAGAGACTCTCCTGAACATCCCAATACGGATTGGGGCCGGAGCTTTGCGGACGATTGTGCCAGGTACCAAACAGTCCAAACGGGCCGCCCGGGTATCCTATGCTCAGGGTCGGAAATCCGGGCACGGTCGCGCCCGTCTTAACCGGATCCGTGAGGCCCGCGTCGTCGCTCGCCTGTACGATGCTCATGCGGTCGTAGCCGAACCGCACTTCGTTCACCATGGTGGAGTTGGGGGTGTAGTCCCAAACTCCGGAAGCGGTCCAAGTCGAAATCGGATAATTGTTGAAGAACGCTTGATTGATAAAACCGCGATCTTCTCCATCTCCCACGTATTTGCTGACGATCAGCAAGCCGTTGACGGTATTCTTGTCGTTGATGTGATAGTCGATTTTCGCGACCCCGTTGTCACTCGTATTGACGTTGGGCGCGGTGCTAAGGAAGGCGACACTGTTTGTTGGGTTGCTCGGGAAAAGACCGCCTGAGCATGTGGTGGCCGACGCAGTCGCCCCCACGGTGCATCCCGTCAAAGCCAAGGTGACCGCGCTTATTGCTGCGGCGTTGCAACTGCCGCCACCGGTGCATCCCGCCGCCGCATTGAGAGCGGCCGCCATGTTCAGGTTCACATCCCCGTTCGAAGTCCCGGTCTCGGGAACGCCGGACCCGCCGGTCGTGCCAAACGCGTTGCCGATGCTGTCCCGCAGGCCCTCATAGTTCGCGAAGAAGAACAGCTTGTCTTTCATGATCGGTCCGCCGACGGAACCGCCGAACTGCTTCAACTGGGTCGGCGTCTTATCGCATAGCGCCGCAGCACCAAGAATGCAACTTCCATCCGCAGCAGGCGCGTAGTTGTAGGCGTTGCGGGCGTCCCAGGCGGCGCTTCGGTAAAAGCCATAAGCCGAGCCATGAAGCTGGTTGGTCCCCGACTTGACTCCGATGTTCACCACGGCGCCGGGGTCCCAGCCGTACTCGGCCTTGGGATTCTCCATGGTGTTGAATTCCTGGATGGAGTCGATGGGCAGCAGCGTTGCTCCGTCAGTGATTGGACTTGGCATGCCAGCGATCGGGCGAGCATCGAAGAAATTGTGGTTGATGACGCCGTCGATCATCCAGACGGATTCATTGGGACGGACGCCATTGGTGCTCTGGGTCCAGGGTCCGCCACCCGGCTGAAGCATGACACCCGGGCGCAGGGACAATAGGTTCTGGAAGTCGCGGCCATTCAAGGGCAGATCGGAGATTTCCGCGTTCTCGAGCGTGCCGCCCAAAGTGGCATTCGTCGTCTCGACCAGAGGTACAGCTTCGGTGACCGTTACGGTTTGCTCCTGCTCGCCGGGCTGAACGGTCAGGTCCACTCGAACTTCCTTGCCGACCCCCACGTCAACATTCTGCCGCTCCAGTTTCTTGAAGCCTTTGGCTTCAGCACGAACCGTGTAGGTGCTGGGCGTCAGGTTCGGAGCGTTATACTCTCCAGCATCGTCCGAAGTGAGGGCTCGAGTGACGCCCCTCTGCGTGTCTATGACGGTTACCGTGGCCCCAGCCACGACGCCGCCGCTCTGATCAGTGACCGTTCCGAGGATGCGGCCGGTGTTGCCTTGCGAAAAGGCCGGCACGCAAAGGAGAAGGACGGCGAACGTGATTGTCAAAAACTTGCAGATGCTGCCAAACCAGCCACCCGAAGACAAATTACTCATCGAATTTGAAGAACTCATTTCTAGACCTCTCGTTTAAAAGGATTGAATTCTAATTCGGGCCCCAATCCCTACCCCACACCACCCACAGCTAAACAAAAAAACTGCCGAGAAGATCCGGGTTCCCCGACGCACATGCACAGGCAAGCACTCGCGCGCAAGAACCAGCCCACATGCGCACTAAGACTTAAATCACCTAGCCGCGAGATCCATACCAGACCGCGCGACTCAACCCACTGGGGTCCGGAGTTCTCTACTCGCCAACCAACGCCGCGCAAATCACGCGGCGCTTAGGATTGCACATATCGAGTTCGATGAGACTTTCGTTTAATCTTCAGTTATTACAAACAAGTATGAAATTGACAGCACCCGACCACGTTTATGGGCGCGAGAGTAGTTCTAAAGGATTTGCAAGTCAAGGGGTATTTTGAGGATTTTCTGGTTTTGGAGGGAGGCTTGCAGGAGCAAACTGCATGCAGGGTCGCGTCTCTCAGCTGCCGGGTTTCGCGATCGGAAGCCGAATCTGAAAAATGGACCCCCGGCCCGGCGAACTTTGCACTTCGATCGTCCCGGCGTGGACTTCGGTGATCCAACGCCCGATGGAGAGCCCCAGACCGACTCCGCCCGACTCGCGGGTGCGGGCTTTATCCGCGCGATAGAAGCGCTCGAACACATTCGGCAGATCCGCCTGGGCGATGCCGATTCCCGTGTCGCGAACTTCCGCTACCGCATATCCGTTGTTCCGGTGCAAGGAAACTTCGACCTGCCCGCCGGCGGGAGTATATTTCACCGCATTGTCGATCAAAATCAGAAATAGCCGCCGGAGGGAGCTCGCGTCTCCCCGAATCCACATGGAGTCGCCGGAAATTTTCTCTTGAAAGGCGATCTGCTTGGCTTCCGCCAATGCGCTTCCCTGATGGCAGGCCTCGCGGAGGACTTCCGTCACATTCGTGGGATTGAAGTGCAGAGTCTCCGCGCCTGAATCGGCCCGCGCTAGAAACATGAGCTGTTCGATCAGTGCGGAAGTTTTTTCGAGCTCGGTGAGAACTTCTGCGATGACGTCGCGATATTCGTCCGCGGAACGCGCCTTGCGCAGGGACAATTCCGCGCGCGTGCGCATCACGGCCACGGGCGTGCGCAATTCATGCGAAGCGTCGGCGGTGAATTGCGTGATTTTCTTAAACGCGGCCTCCAAACGCTCGAGCATGCCGTTGAGTGTTTCCGAAAGGCGCTGCAACTCATCGCCGGTATTCGGCACGACGAGGCGGCTCGAAAGATTTTGCGCGCTGATGGTTCTGGCCGTCTGCGTGATTTGGTCCACGGGGGCCAGCGCCCGGGTGCTGATCCAATAGCCTCCGGCCGCCGCGCAAACCAGCAGCGTGGGGATGGAAATGAAAAGCAGCAGGGCGAAATGCTCCAGGGCCGCGTAGAAATCGTCCATTTCAAATGCGGACTGAATGAGGTAAGACTGGCCGCCGACGCTGACTTTTTCGCTCCAGATGCGCAGCGGCACGGGATTCCCAAAAAAATCGACGGCTCTCTTGGGAATGGTCGCGGGCCTGGGAACGCCGTAATTGCTCATCACCGAGGAACGATAAATCCAGTTACCCTGGTCATCCGAAACCTGCAAAAGGGCGCCGCCGGCCCGCAATTCGGTGTGCTCTCGCAGCCCTTCCGGCAAATCGTCTTTGTGGCCCCGCTGGATGTCTCGCTCGATCAGCTGGTGGACGCCTTCGGCGCGCGCCTGGAGTTCCTCGTCCACGGTCCGGTGAATGCTGTGGCGCATTTCGAGGTACGCGCTGACGCCGAACGCGGACAACACCACGGCGAGAACCGCAAAATACCAGGCGGTCAAGCGTAGCCGAATTGGAAGCGTCATCATGATGCTTTGGTCGTGTCTCGAATTGTGTATCCCGTTCCGCGAACAGTCTGAATCAATTTCACCTTGTGATCCCGATCCACTTTGTTCCGCAGCAGGCTGATAAAAGCGTCCAGCGTGTTTTCCTCGACGTCGTCGTTGGAATCCCATACCGAATGAACGATCGTATTTCTGGGGACCACGCGCCCGGCGCGCCGCATCAGGAATTCCAGCAAACGAAACTCCGTGCGGCTCAGGGAAATTTCCTCGCCCGCGCGGTTCGCTTCGTGCGTGGCCGGGTTCAGAACCAAATCCGCCACTTGCAGGAGCGTGGGGCGCGGGGCTGAGCCGCGCCGCGATACCGCCCGCAGCCGCGCGAGGAATTCCTCAAACGAAAACGGCTTGGTCATGTAATCGTCGGCGCCGATGTCGAGTCCTTTCACGACGTCCGGCACGGTGTCGCGCGCAGTCAGAACCAGGATCGGCGTCTTGTTTCCGCTCTTGCGCAAGCGCCGCGCGACCTCGAAGCCGTCGATTCCCGGAAGCATCAAGTCAAGAACGATGGCGTCGTATTCAAGAGCCTGCGCCATTTCCAGAGCGTCACGACCATCATGGGCCAGGCTCACGGAGTGGTTTTCCTCTTCCAGGCCTCTCTTGAGCAGTTCCGCCATCTTCTTTTCATCTTCGACGATGAGAACGTGCATCGACGGCACACTCCAATCAGAACACAGCAACCTGAAAATGCACTGAAACGGCCCAACTCTAATTCTAGGCTGTTCCTGCCGCGCATGGAAATGGGTTCGTGTCCGGCGAGTCCTTTCCAATCGGTGTCCTGATGGATGCGGAATTCTCAACGCTCATTGCAATTGATTTGGTAACTTGTTCCGAACAGGAATTGGCAATTCAGCCGGAGAATCAATGAATCGGTGGAAAGCATTTTTTCTGGTTCTGATTGTCGAGGCGGCTCTCGCGGGCATTTACGGCGCGGCAGTGATCCGGCGGGGATTCAGCGCCGTGGATCAGCCGTCTGCCGTGGAAAGAGTCATGGCGCGCGGCGTGCGGAACCTCGGCATTCCCCGAGCCGCCCGGAATGAAAAAAATCCGTGGAACGCGACACCCGCCTTGCTCGACGAGGCGCGAGAAAATTTCACGGACCGCTGCGCGGACTGCCATGGCAAGGACGGTGACGGACACTCGGGGATCGGCCCGAATCTTTATCCCAAAGCGCCGGATTTGCGCGCGGCGGAAACACAAAATCTAACGGATGGCGAGATTCACTACATCATTCAGAATGGCGTGCGCCTTTCGGGGATGCCCGCGCTCGGAAATCCGCACGGCGGACAGGACGACAACCGCGCGTGGAAACTGGTTCTCTTTATTCGTTCCATCGGGTTGGAGACCCCGCAAGAAAAAACCGAGCAGGCCGCAACGGCCGCCCCGGCGCACTACGCGGGTTCCGCGGCGTGCCAGAAATGCCACGGGGGGATTTACGAGCGCTGGAAGAAAACTCCAATGGCCAACGTGGTACGCGATCCGCGCGAACATCCCGACTCGATCATTCCCAGCCTCGCTACAAATAATGTGAGCCCCAAATTCACGAAGGAGCAGGTGGGGTTGGTCTACGGCAGCATTTGGAAGCAGCGCTACTTCACCAAAATTGGCGACGACTATTTCCCCGAGCCCGCGCAGTGGGACATCAGCAACAAGAAGTGGCTCAAGTATTTTGTGCCCAACGGAGGTGACTGGTGGGCGCCGTTCTATCCTCCCGATAACATGAAGCGACCCACGGGGCCGACGTGTGACGGCTGCCACTCGGTGGACTACAACATCCAGACCAAGCAGGTGGCGGAATGGAACGTCGGCTGTGAGCGCTGCCACGGTCCCGGCAGCGTTCACATAGAACACCCCACGCGCGGAAATATTCTGAATCCCGGGCGCATGGACTATGTCAGCGCCAGTGACACCTGCATCCAATGCCATTCACAGGGGCGTCCGCTGAACAATCCCATCGAGGGCAAATATTACGACTGGCCGGTCGGATATCGCGTGGGATTGAATCTGCGGGATTACTGGCAGCTTGAAGACCACAAGCTCGGCGAGCTAAGTTTCACGCATTTCCCGGACGGCACGGCGCACAAAAATCGCATGCAGGGAAACGATTTCGTGCAGAGCGTGATGTACCGCCGGGGAGTGATGTGCTCCGATTGCCACGATGTGCACGGCACGAAGAATTACGCGCAACTCCGGAAACCGGCGAACGAAATTTGCCTCGATTGCCACGGCGCCGGTTCCCGGAACGGCCCGCGCGAGGCCACGCTCGCGGAACACACGCATCACAAAGATGGATCGGCGGGCAGCGCCTGCGTGGCCTGCCACATGCCGAAGATTGAGGCCGAAATACCCGGCGTTTTCGTGAGCGCGCACACGTTCGCTTTCGTCCCTCCGGCCATGACGGACAAATACAAGATTCCGAATCCATGTACTTCCTGCCACATGGACAAGAACACTAATTGGGCCGCCGACGCCATGCGCCATTGGAGTGATGAATCGCCGTGGCGGATGGAATAGAATGTCCGCAGGCTCTTAAGGTTTCATTCAGGTCGGACAAATAAGATCGTGATGAATGGGATTCATCCAATTAGAAAATGGAATCCTTTCAACTTTAGTTGTAGCGAATTCCGCGCGTATCGCGTCATACCCATGGAGGAGTCCGCTTGAAATTCGCCGTCGCAACATTAATCTTGCTTTTGTTTTTGGGCCATCCGACGAATGCGCAAGTGGCCGGAGGCGCGATTACCGGCACAGTGTCGAGTGAGGCCGGCTCGGCGGTGCCGGGAGTTAACATCTCGGTGAAGGAAGTGACCACGGGTCAGTCCCGAAGCGTCACAACGAATACGGCGGGGCTCTACAATGTGCCCGACCTGTCCGCGGGAAGTTTTGAGATGACGGTTTCGGCCCCCGGGTTCCAGACCCAGGTTTGGATAAGCATTACTGTGACCGCGGGCGTGGAGCGCATCCTGAACGTGGTCCTGAAGGCAGGCAAGGCCGAGCCGGTTGCTCGCGTCGTCGCACCGCCCGCTCTCGTCAGCGAGCCTTGCCCCTCAACCTGCGGAAGCGCCAATGCCAACACAGTTCGCGACACTCCACTCAACGGGCGCGACTGGGCGGCTCTCGCGACCCTGCAAGCGGGCGTCTCCTCCGTGCAAAACGGCAGCGCCTCGGGCGGCGGCAATATGGATCGCGGCTTCGGGGCCGCGGTGAGTATTTCCGGATCGCGTCCAGATGAGAACGCCTACATCCTCGATGGAATCAGCATCAACGATTACGCGAATGGAGCGCCGGGAAGCGTTCTGGGCGACAATTTGGGAATCGATGCGGTGCAGCAAGTGGCGGTACTTGGGAGCGACTACCCGGCGGAGTACGGACGCACGTCCGGAGGCGTCATCAGCGTCGAAACCACCAAGGGGTCAGACGCATTTCACGGTTCAGTCTACGAATTCCTCCGCAACAGCGCCCTCGACGCGCGCAATTTTTTTGACGGACCCGTAATTCCTCCTTTTAAGCGCAACCAATTCGGAGGCTCCGCGGGGCTGCCGATTCAGAAAGGCCGTACATTCATCTTCGGTGACTACGAAGGCCTGCGTCAGTCGCTTGGCGTAACCACCGTGGATACGGTGCCGTCTCCCGCGGCCCGCAGCGGGTTGCTCACGTTCTCCGACCCCTCGCAGTTTCCGTCCAACTGCGCACCCACAGCGGTGACCAATCAGTGTCAGGTGACCGTGGACCCGCAGATCGCAAAGTTCATTGGCGCGCTATTTATTCCGCTGCCGACCGACCCGGTGCAAACGGGCAGCAACGTCGCCATCTTCCGATTTTCCGCGCAGGAAATCACGACCGAGAATTACTTTACGACTCGTTTCGACCACAAATTCACCGAGCACGACAGCATCTACGCAACCTACATCCGGGACAATTCCACGACAGTGCTGCCCGGGACTTTTGGCGAATTGTATTCCGACCTCGTTTCCAACCGCCAAGCCGCGACCATTCATGAACAGCATATCTTCAGCCCCAATGTGATCAATGTTGCGCAAATCGGGGCCACCCGCGCCGTGGGAATCCAGGGCAAAGTCGACCATATTGCCGGCGCGTATCAGTCCGTGATGACGGACCATCAATTTGCTTTCGAACCGGGGGGCTATGCCGGAGACATTCAGAGCATTCCGGGCGTGACCAGCTTTGCGGGCGCCCCGACGGCAGAGGGCTTCATCCCCTCGAGCCGCGCGCTGTATTGGACGACGTATCAGGGTGGCGACTACGTGGCCCTCATCCACGGGATACACTCGATCAAATTCGGCGGCCAGTTTGAGCGGATGCAGGACAATGAGGTATCCGCCAGCAACATCAACGGCCTATTCCGCTTTGATTCGCTGGCGCAATTCCTGACGAATGAGCCTTCTCTCTTTTCGGGAACGGGAACTCCGCTGCCGCTCGATATCGGAATGCGCCAGACGCTGTTTGGGGCTTTCTTCGAGGACGACCTCAAGCTGAAGAAGACGCTAACGGTGAATGCGGGGCTTCGCTACGAAATGGTGACCGTGCCGTCGGAATCGCACGGCCTGACTACGGTGCTGCCTAGTTTGACCGCTGCAGCGCCCGTCTGCGGCGTGTCGGCGACGGGCTGCGCGGGAACCGGCCCGCTTTTCAAGAATCCCACCCTCCGAAATTTTGAACCGCGCTTGGGATTTGCCTGGAACCCACGCTCGGGCAAAACTCTCTTCCGAGGCGGCTTCGGAATTTTTGACGTTCTTCCATTGCCATATGAATTCACCTTGTCCTTTCAAAGGGCCGCCCCCTTCACGCGAACTATCGTCGGTGTAAATCCGCCGGCCGGCTCGTTCACGATGGACCCCGCCTTAGGGTCGGCGGCGTACCAGCAATTTATCAATCAAACGGACACGAATCTCGCTTATTACGCGGAGCCGCAGCCGAAGCGCGACTACGTGATGCAATGGAATCTGAGCGTCGCGCGCGAGATGAGTTCCACCTTGGCGCTGACGGTCGGATACGTGGGATCACGAGGAGTCCACCTGCCCTTTCGCGTAGACAACATCGACATGGCCATACCCACGCTTACCTCCGCGGGCTACATGTGGCCCTGCGGACCGAACGGCAATGGCAACGCCTGCGCCGCCGGCTTCCTGCCGAGCGGGACGCAATCCGCGCCGGCGCCCAACAGCAACCTGAATCCGAACTTCGGCCGCATCGACGCCTCGCTTTGGCAGGCCAATTCGTTCTATCACGCCATGCAGGTGGATCTGGCCAAGCGCGTGAGCCATGGCATCCAGTTTCATGCGGCCTACACGTTCGGCAAGAGCATCGATACCTTGTCCGCGTCCGAAGCGGATGACTCGTATCCCAACGGTCTGTTCAATCAACTCTTCTTTGACCAGCGCACGACGCGCGGACTTTCGGATTTCAACGTCGCGCAGACTTTGGTCCTGAGCGCCACGTGGGAAATTCCCGCGCCGGGCAAGGGTTCACGATTGCCGGAATGGGCTTTCGGCGGGTGGCAGCTCGTGGGGCTGTACAAGGCGAGCACCGGCCAGCCATTTACGCCGATCATGGGCGGAGATCCGGTCGGGGCATTATTGGATGAAACGGGAGAAGTGCCGAGCATTGTTCCCGGCTGCGACCCGGTCAACAAAAATTTCAAAAAGGGTAGCACTCCCATTTACGTGAACGCGAATTGTTTCGCGCCGGCGAGCGTGCCGACAGCTTCTTTGGCATCCCTGCCATTTGGGTGCGCTCCCTTTGCTGGCGCCGCAACGCCTCCACCGAGCGGCCAAACGTACTGCGCCAATCTCCGCGGCGATCTCGGACGCAATAGCGTTATCGGCCCCGGCCTTTCCAAGCTCGATTTTTCCGTGTTTAAGAACAACCACATCCGCCGCATCTCGGAAAATTTCAACGCGCAATTCCGCGCGGAGATTTTTAATATTTTTAATCGCGCGAACTTCGGCTCGCCCACCGACAACCTCGCCGTGTTCGACCAAAGCGGCGTGCCCCAAACTCAGACCGCCGGACTTTTGGATTCCACGCAGACCACCTCGCGCCAGATTCAGTTCGCGCTGAAATTAATTTGGTGAGGTGGTCAGGTCAGGGAGTTGGCGCCACATCTTCCGGCGCTGAAAGCGCCGCGGCATGCTAGCCCAGGGCAACGCCCTGGGTTCCGGAAACAATCACTATTTTTGAGCGCCCTGAGGGGGCGCGGGAATCCTCCGCCCCTTCAGGGCGGGCGATGTTGCGGAGCACTCTTCCCGGGGCGTTGCCCCGGGCCGACATTCTTCGCGCCAATGGCGCGACAATCTGGCTGCGTTTTTAGGAGGCGGAGGCTACCCGAGACGATTCAGGTGACAATGCGAGGTTCGTCTGGAAACCGTGTTCTCCCGCGAACATCGCTTGTCCAAAATCCGCACGTCTCGCCATTCCCAGCTATAATGATCTGAGCTTTCCTGAACGTCGGAGCGTCGGAATTTAGAACCAACCATTCCGGAGACACTTCCTTGCAAGACTGGCTGCCAAGATCGATTACCTGTTTGAAGGACTATAGCTGGCACAAATTTGCCGCGGACGTTCTCGCTGGTGTGACCGTGGGGCTCGTGGCGCTGCCGCTGGCGATGGCGTTCGCGATTGCCTCGGGCGTCGCGCCACAGGCCGGGCTGTATTGCGCCATCGTGGCGGGCTTCTTGATTTCCGCGCTGGGCGGCTCGACCACGCAAATCGGCGGACCTACCGGCGCGTTCGTCGTGGTCGTCTTCGGGATTGTGACGCGGTACGGCCTGGACGGCCTGTTCATGTGCACGCTGATGGCGGGCGTGATGCTCGTCATTTTGGGCATCACGGGCCTGGGCACTGCGGTGAAATACATTCCGCGCCCCGTCGTGGTGGGATTCACGAACGGAATCGCCGTCATCATCGCCAGCACCCAGATCAAGGATTTTTTCGGCCTCAAGGTGGACAAGGTTCCCGGAGAATTCCTGGCCCGCATGGAAACTCTCGCCCGGAATTTTCGTACTCTATCGCCGCTTGCCACGGGGCTCGGCGTGTTCGCTTTGATTCTGATCCTGATCTTCATGCGCTTTGTGAAGCGCGTTCCGGGATACATCGTCGCGCTGTTTGCAGGCACTGCGCTGGTGGTTTTGCTGAAGCTCCCCATGGAAACAATTGGAACTCGTTTCGGAGGCATTCCCTCGGGCATTCCGGCCATCAAAATTCCGCAGTTCCGGATTGATTTGCTGCGCCCCTTGATCGCTCCCGCGATCACTGTGGCCATGCTCGGCGCGATTGAATCGCTCATGTCCGCCGTTGTTTCCGACCGCATGAGCGGAACCAAACACAATCCCAACGTGGAGCTTGTTGGCCAGGGCGTTGCCAACATCATGTCTCCCCTATTTGGCGGATTGCCCGCCACCGGAGCGATTGCGCGAACGGCCACGAACATCCGCTCCGGCGCGAAAACGCCTGTCTCGGGAATGATCCACGCGTTGACACTCTTGGCGATTGTGCTTTTCGCCGCCCCGCTGGCGCGATTTATTCCGCTCTCGGTGCTGGCCGCGATTTTGCTCGTCGTTTCCTATAACATGGGGGAATGGGCGGAAATTCCGGAGCTGCTGAAGCTTACTCCTCTTGAGATCGGCACCTGGCTGGTCACGTTTGCCCTCACCGTATTCGCGGATTTGACGGTGGCCGTCGAGGCGGGAATGATCCTCGCGGCCCTGGTGTATATCCGCAAAGTCACGGCCACGACCACGGTCTCGCAGGTCACCGACGAGTATCTGCGCGAAGGCCATGTGCATATCCTGCAGCACAAGGAAATTCCATCTTACGTGACCATTTTCCGCATCCACGGGCCTTTTCTTTTTGGCGCCACCGACAAGGTCGAGGAAATCGTCCGCAAGCTTCCGGAGCTGCCCCCGATCGTCGTGCTCCGGCTGCGCAATATGACAGCCATCGATGCCACAGGATTGCAAGCCCTTGAGGAATTGGCGGATGCTGTGCACGCATCCGGCCGCGGCCTGATCCTGTGCGGCGCGCGCGAACAACCCGCCCGCCTGATGCATCAGTCCGAATTTGAGGAGCACGTCGGGGCAGGAAACATCAGCCCGAGCATTTCGGTCGCCCTGGAACGAGCGAAGGTTTTGTATCAGGAACTCGAGCGGCGACATCTTCAGGCCGTCGGCCAAGACACGCAGCACTCTTGATATCTAGGCGGAGCGAGGCGCGATTATTTCGAGCAAGGAAACAAATCGAGGGCTCAGGTGCAGGAATTCGCTCTCCTGTTTCAAAAACTCCTGAGGATCAGAGGCTGTTTTCAACACATAGCGCAGGTAAGAGATTCGCAGCAGTTCTAAGGCATGTTGGATGTCGGCTTCGGCGCGAACTCTAAAAGTAGCCCAGCCCGAGTTAGGCACCCAGCGGTGCTCTTCGGCCTGACCTTCCTTCAGCAGCGCGTCACGAACCGGTCGCGGAAATGGGATATCCACTGTGCCGTCTCTGTGGATATGTCCAATCTCAGCCTTCCCGAATCTGAATTCCCTGCCCCCGAACCGATGCGCGTGAACGGAAACGTTAGGCCAGGCCGAAACTTCATCCTCCAGCCGATTTAGGTAGCTCATGTTCATAGCCCCCTTAGCAATTGGATGAAGCCAAACGAAGAACGGAATCAGGGACAAAATACGCCGCGCACACTTCTCAGATAGTACTCCGCATCAGAGAGGCAAGGCAGCGATCCACGAACAGGGCGGGGATCGCTCGATTCAGGACGCGCGATCGGAGCAAGCAGGAATTTTTTCCAAATTGTTTCTAGCTGGTATAGTGGGAGGCCATTGGGTTTTGGGCGGTCGGATCGGAATTTGTCACTCGAAACACGGGACGTCCCCAAAATGGATCAACTGCTCGCCAACAAGAACGACGTTTCGCCCGATTCGGAAGCAAAGATTCGTGCCGAGAAACACCGTCCCCGCTGGTATGAATCGGTCTGGCTGATGATTGCGGTCGGGCTCATCATTCGCCTGCTGGTGATGCGATTCGCATACCTCAATTTGCTGGACCCAGCGCGCGATCACTATCTTGCCGGATGGGAAGGCGATCACTTCAGCTACGCCAGGGAATATGAACGCATCGCGAAATCCCTTCTTGCCGGCCAGGGATTCAGTTCTCCCTATCCCATTCCGACCGGTCCGACCGCGCTGGTGGGGCCAATGTACGCGCTGGTGCTCGCGAGCGTGTTCAAACTGTTCGGAATCTTCACGACTGCCTCGACTCTGGCCGCGCTAACCCTGAATAATCTGATGTCGTCGTTCTTGTGCCTGCCGGTTTACTTGATCGCGCGGCGCTCGTTCGGACCTAAAATCGCCGTCTGGGCAGGTTGGATCTGGGCCTTGTATCCGCACTCCATCGCCGGGTCCAATGCCTGGATTTGGGATACGGTTTTAGGGACGCTGCTGCTGACGCTCCTGATTTTGTACACGCTGAAACTGGAGCGATCAAGCAACTATCTGGCTTGGCTGGGTTATGGTGTGCTGTGGGCGATTGCCGCCTTGACCAATGCAAACGCGCTTTCCACGTTGCCGTTTTTCGGGGGCTGGATTTTCCTGCGGCAGTGGAAGGCCCGGACGTTGCGTATGGGTCCGATCGTGGCCTCTTCGTTGGTTTTCCTGATCGGGGTCGCCCCCTGGGTTTGGCGCTGCTCGCAACTCTACGGCCGGTTTGTCGCTTTCCGGGGCAATTTCGGCCTGGAAGTGATCGTCGGGAACAGCAGCGATACCAGCCGCCCGTCGAATTGGGACGAAACCCCGGGATCCAACCTGGCGGCGTTACAGGAATTCCAACGGCTGGGAGAACCGGCCTACATGGCCGAGAAGCAGCAAGAGGCGGCTCAACTGATAAAGAGTCGTCCCCTATGGTATGCCGGGCAAACCTTGCGGCGAATTCTCTACACCTGGACCAACGTGTGGAATTTTCCTCCGCCGTGGACCTTTGACGAAGTAGGTTTGCCCAATGCGCTCGTTTATACGACCTTCACCGTATTCGCCTTCATCGGGCTGGGATGGGCGATTCGCAAGCGGTTGGAACAGACCATTCCTCTATTGATTCCTCTCGTCTTCTTTCCTCTCGTTTATTACATCACCCACCAGGACGATGGCCGCTTTCGCCATCCCATTGATCCGATCGTTATCATCTTTGCCGCGTGCGGGGTGTACTCCGTTTGGCAAAAGCGGGCCGGAGGCCTGAACAGGGGAGCAGCTGAATAGCGCTCGCTGGACAAAAGAGGAGCGCGCCGATCTTGCGTTATGTCCTGAGGACGGGCACAATGCGGTTGCGGTTTGTGCGGGGCGTGGCCGCGAAAATCGAGGAATATGAAACTCAGCGTTATTTCTCCGACACTCAACGAGGCGCAGAATATTCCGACGCTCATCGAGCATCTTCAGCGCGCCTTGGGAGATATGGATTACGAGATCCTGATCGTGGACGACAATTCTCCGGACCTCACCTGGTCGGTCGCGGAACAGATTTCGCTGAAGAATCCTCGCGTGAAAGTGCTTCGCCGGATGACCAACCCGGGACTGGGCATGGCAGTCATCGACGGTTTTTCCGCCGCGGAGGGCGACATTCTGGCCTGCATCGATGCGGATCTCCAGCACGATCCCTCGATTCTTCCCGCGATGATCGAAGAACTGCGGAGCGGAATGAATATCGTGGTGGGCAGCCGGCACGTGGAGGGCGGCGGATTTGGAAAATGGAGCCGCTGGCGGCGATTCGAATCCTGGTGCGCGAACAAGGTTGCCCAGGTGCTGCTTGGCTTTGAAGTGAAAGATCTGATGTCCGGATACTTTTTGATGTGGCGCGAGGACTTCAATCGCATCCAGGGACAGCTCAGCGAGAACGGATTCAAGATTCTGCTGGAAATCCTGGCAAAACTTCGCACCGCTCGAGTGAAGGAAGTGCCCTACACGTTTCGCCCCCGGGCTGTCGGTGAGTCCAAACTTTCCAGCAAGATCGTTCTCCTTTATTTTAAACAACTTTGGAGGCTGTGCGGCGAGAGCCGCCGCGCTCCCGTCCGCTTACTGAAGTTCAGCGCGGACCAAATCGTCGGAGTGTTTGGAACTTCGCGCTACTAGTCGCCACGAAACCCCGCCGCAGGCAGCAATTTTCCCTTCGATGTATCCGGGGCCAACTGTCCTTCATCTGTCCGTTCGAGCAGTTGTCCGATTCGCTCCGCAACTTTAGCCTTCTCAGTAAGGTATGACGAAACGGCCCGCGGCGCGGTGTGGCGCTCCCTGGGCTCTTGGGATCAGCCCAGTGGAGGTCATCAACATGATCCAAGTGGAAGCGTTCAAGGAATTCCGCGCCGCGCTCACGCACTTGCGCGGTGGCGATGCAAGAAAGGCCCTCCCCCACCTCAAGTCCGCACTCGAAGAAGAACCCGCCAATCCTTTTTATGTTTCCTACCTGGGAGTTGCACTCGCGGCCACCGAACAGAAATGGGCCGAGGCGGAAGAACTCTGCCGCTCGGCCATTCGCATGAGCCGGCGCCAGGCGCAACTCTACTTGAATCTCGCCGAGGTATACGTGGCCGCCGATCGCAAGCAGGACGCCGCCGATACTTTGATTCGCGGATTGCGCTACGCTCCCCACGACCGGCGCTTGAAAATCGGGCTCGACCGTCTGGCCATTCGCCGCCCCCCCGTGCTGTCCTTCCTGCCGCGGGCACATTCTGTGAATCGGAGCCTCGGCAAACTGCGGCACCACGCGATGCAGGTATTGGCGTCGATTTGACTCGTCCTTGTCCCGTTTTTGTTACTTAGTCTCGCCGGTCAATTGCGCCCGGATTCCTCGAAAGCTATCATGCACTCCCAATGAAACGTACCCTCGGCCTGTTTCTTTACACTGCGGATAGAACTTGCCCTCTTTGTGGAAGCGACCACGTGCATCGCACCAAACGCGGCCGCGTTCTGGAATTTTGGGTTCTTCTCTTCCTGCCCTATCGCCCTTACCGGTGCGGCAAGTGCCGCCAGCGTTTCTACGGCCCCAGAAGTTTGCCCAAGAAGGAGCGCCTCGACGAACTCGACGAAGTCTAGCCCTCTGAAATCCTGAAGCACGGTCAAGGCATGCCATCGGATTCAATGTCTGGGATGTTCCTCCCATCTTTCTTTTTCCATGTATTGCCATGCCAGCGCCAGGCGGGTCTGTCTGTATAATGCCCCCGGATGAACTTCGATCTGCAGGCGATTCCGGGCCGCCTGTTCGGCCCCGATTCCGCGCTGCCCGGCTACTTGGCGGCGCGGTGGCTGTTTGTCCGCGCGCTCGGACTGATCTTTTTTTCCGCATTTTATTCGCTCGTGTTTCAGATTCGCGGGCTCATCGGCCCGAATGGAGTTCTTCCCGCGCGGGACTACCTCGTCCAGGTGGCGCGCGCCGTGGGAAGCGCGCGTTTCTGGTATGCGCCCACCGTCTTTTGGTGGTCGGCGAGCGACCGTTTCCTGATGGGAGTTGTCATTGCCGGTATGGTGGCGTCGCTGCTGCTGGTGCTGAATGTTTGGCCCCGCGCGATGTTGGCCGTCTGCCTGGTAGCTTTTCTTTCTTTCATCGCCGCGGCTCAGGATTTTGCGAGCTACCAGTCCGACGGAATGCTGCTCGAAGCCGGCTTCATCAGCCTGTTTTTCGTGCCTGCGGGATGGTGGCCGCGATGGGGATCTGCGGACCCGCCCTCGCGCGCCAGCCGGTATCTGCTGATCTGGCTGATGTTCCGCATTTATTTTGAATCGGGAATCGCGAAAATCCTGGGGCGCGATCCGGAATGGCGCGATTTCACGGCCATGGATCAGTATTATCAAAATGGCCCGCTGCCCACTTGGATTGCCTGGTATGTGCACCAGTTGCCGCACGCATTCCATGCCGCCACGGCGTTCCTGACGCTCGCTCTGGAACTGGTGCTGATCTTTGCCATATTTCTGCCGCGGCGTTCGCGTATCGTTCTGTTTTTCGTGATCACCGCCTGGCAGATCGGTATCATTCTCACCAGCAACTATGCCTTCCTGAATTACCTGGTCCTGGTTCTTGGGTTCCTGCTGCTCGACGATAAATTTCTGGCTCGGATTCTCCCGCGAAATTTGCGGTCCCCCTCCGATTCTTCGGTAGGCGAAGTGCGGAGTGAGGAGGCCCTGGCGCGAGACTGGCGGAGCCAAGTTCGTCTTGGGGTGCAGGCATTTTTCCTGACCTGGATCTTTTATGCCACTTCGGCGCTGCTCATTTTCATGCTCTTTCCCGAGGCGCCCCTTCCTGCGGGCCCGGTTCGCGTGCTCGAACCGTTTCGCATCGCGAACGAATTCGGTCTTTTTGCGGTCATGACGCGCGAGCGATATGAAATTGAATTCCAGGGTTCGCGCGACGGCCAGACTTGGACGCCCTATCCCTTCAGGAATAAGCCGCAAGACGTTCATGCGCACCCGCGCATCTACGCGCCCTATCAACCGCGCTTTGACTGGAACCTGTGGTTCGCCTCACTGGGCAACTGGCGGCAATATCCCTTCGTATTGAATGTCGAGGAGCGCCTGCTGGCGGGCGAACCGGACGTCCTGGCCCTTTTCGCGGGAAACCCGTTCCCGGGGAATCCGCCCGAGCAGGTTCGCGCGGTGCTGTGGCAGTACTGGTTTACCGGTTGGAAGGAAAGGCACGACACAAGTTTGTGGTGGCGCCGCGAAGATCTCGGACTATACTCGCCGACACTCGAACGGATAGCCGGGGGGAAGATTGCCGTCGTGGAGATGCCCGACGCGCCTCGTAATGCTAGATAACAATATGTAAATAAAAAGCTTAGCCTTGGCTCTGGCGTTGTCCAAATTTGAAGTAGGTCTGCGCCGCAACTGCGAGCGCGACGGCGATGGAGAGGAAGTTGTACAACCTCGTACACAAAATGCGCAAATGTTTGCAGCTTCCTGGATAGGGGTCTTGGCTAAGTGACTTGTTTTCTTCAACGCGTATGGCTTCTGAATTGCCATCAGATCCGGGGGACGCAATCACAAATAATACCAACTTTTCGGAAGGTTTCACGGCCGCCGTTTCGAGGGCACTTGCTGGTGCGGCACGGTCGCGGTCGCTCGGGGGTATGGGATCGCTTGGTTCAAGCTTGCAGACGAATACGACGGGTAATAACACGCAAATCAGGACGCCACTAACGATTTCATTCCCTAGAAATCACAGGGTTTTCACATACCGGTGCGGCTACCCTGGTTCGACAGTCCTAGAACTATCGTTTTCATTCCGCGAAACCGTGGTTCCAACATCTTCGGGACTCCCGAGCCATGGCGGATGTCGAGGCCAGATTCTATTCTGGTCTCACGTTGCAGGGAGCCACCAGCAGGCCGCCTGTAGCGCACTGAGGAAAATGAAATGATTCTCGCCATCGCCGTACTCCTGATTCACCCGCAACTCGCAGCCACGGTTTCCTTGCCGGCGGAGAAGGCCGCGATCAGTGCTCCCGCGGAAATTGAAGCTTCGACAACCACAATAGTTGCTGAAAATTCGTTGCCAGCCGTGAACGCATCCTTTGATGCCGCGATACTGCCTGTGACCGAGTCCAGCGCGGAGCTGCCGGAAGCCCCCCTTCCGATGGCTGTGACGGCCGCGACCCCGATCGCGTTCCTGAGGGCAGGCAAACCACTGACAGTCTCTGTTGGAGAATTGCGAGCCGAGAATCGCCGCAAAGAACTTATGTGGAGAGGGCTGGTCATCGCCTCGAGCGGCGCTGCATCCTTTGACGCCTGGTCCACTCGCCGCGCCATCTCGAATTACGGCGCGCAGGAATTGAACCCCATGCTGAGGCCCTTCGCCGGCAATGCGTCCCTGTACGCCGCCATTCAAGTGGGACCGTTGCTCATGGACTACGCGGGCAGGAAAATGATGTATAGCAGGCACCCGTGGGTGCGCCACATGTGGTGGGTGCCACAGAGCGCCAGCTTCGTCAGCTCCCTTTTCTGCGGCTCGCACAATCTCGCCTATCACTAGATTTCAGCGGCTGTCCCAAGTAGTGGACGGCCAGCGCCGGGTCACGGATCCCGCGCCTGGGAATCACAAAGGGTTCTTCCCTCTCATAAAAAGCGTGGCCGGGATAATCTCTCCCGGCCATGTTTTTTTGTAGTGCGTCGAATGTTGCAGCGTTGCGGCATTCCCCGCGCTGCTGTACTATCCCCGCCATTGGAGGTCCTTCCCATCGCCACGGCGGAAACCATCGCGGCGCCCGCATTGAAAGCCCCGGCGGCTGCGGAAACGGCGCGTCCCCCGCGCATGGTTTCGCTGGATGTATTTCGGGGTGCAACCATCGCCGCCATGATTCTGGTGAACGACCCCGGTTCCTGGAGCCACATCTATCCCCCGCTCGAACACGCTGATTGGAACGGGTGGACGCCGACAGACCTGATCTTTCCTTTTTTCCTTTTCATCGTCGGCGTTTCCCTGACCCTTTCGTTTGCTGCGCGGATCGCGCGCGGCTTGACGCGCCGGGCGCTCGTGATTCACGTGCTGCGGCGCAGCGCGCTGATATTCGCCATCGGATTATTTTTGAACGGCTTTCCCGATTTCGATTTCAGTTCCATCCGAATCATGGGCGTGCTGCAGCGTATCGCGATTTGCTATCTCGTCGCGGGTCTGCTCTATCTGGCGACATTTGAGAGGGAGCCTGCTGCTAAAGGGGTAGTCCGAGTGCGCGCGAATCTTCGCGTGACTGCTGGCGTTGCTATCGCGCTACTCGTTGGGTATTGGGCGCTGATGACGTTCGTGCCGGTGCCGGGCAACGGCGCGGGCCACCTCGGCAAGGATGACAACCTCGGCGCTTACATCGACCGCACGCTCATGGGCGGACATTTGTGGTCCGAGTCCGTAACTTGGGATCCCGAGGGATTTCTTTCCACGCTTCCCGCGATCGCCTCCCTGCTGATTGGGATTCTCGCCGGCGAGTGGCTGCGTTCGGATCGCCGCGCGGGGCGCAAAGCACTGGGTCTCGCGGCCGCGGGTCTCGCGCTCCTGGTCGTGGGCCGACTTCTTCATCCGCATTTTCCGATCAATAAGAATTTGTGGACGAGTACATTCGTGCTGTTCACCGGCGGCTTTGCGATGCTGGGCCTAGCCGCGTGTTATTGGATGGTGGATGTGCGCGCCTGGCGCGCCTGGACGCCTCCATTCCTCGTTTTCGGAATGAACGCGATCCTGGGGTACGCCCTTGCCGCGCTGGTGTCCGAGGTCAGCACTGATTTTGATTTTCTCCATTTCAAAGGGCATGAGACCACGCTGCACGGCTGGATTTACGAAAAGTTTTTCGTGCCCCACGCCAGTCCGGTGAACGCCTCTCTGGCCTTCGCCGTCTTTTTTGTCTTCGTGACTTTCGTGCTTTTGTGGCCCTTCTATCGCGGCAAGCTGTTTTTGCGAATCTGATGGTTCCAAATTCCGATTGCATACTCGCGAATCGCATTGATCCCGTTCCGCGAATTTTACATTCTTGTAATAAAGCCCGCTTCTTTTAACCTGGGCGTAACATAGCCTTCCCACGGGTCCGTGTACTATAGTGCTTTTGTTACCGGGAGATTTGCGTAAGTCGGAGAAGTTTGGAATGAAACGAGTCCTGCTGATCGAAGACGACCGGGACATTGTCGAGCTCGTTCGCTACAACCTCGAGCGCGAGGGATTTCAAGTTGCAGCCGCCACCGACGGCGCGACCGGCCTCGCGCAGATTCGCAAAGCCCCGCCCGATATTCTGCTTCTTGATTTAATGCTGCCGAAACTTTCTGGCCTCGATATCTGCAAGGAAATTCGCCGCGATACATCTCTGAACCGCCTGCCGATCCTGATGCTGACGGCGCGGGGCGAGGAAGCGGACCGCGTCGTGGGCCTCGAAATGGGCGCGGACGATTATGTGACCAAGCCCTTTAGCCCCCGCGAACTAGGAGCGCGCGTGAAGGCCCTCTTGCGGCGCACCGAGCCCACCAACGAGCCGCGGCGCGTGATCGAGGCGCGCGGATTGTCGATCGACCCATCCTCCTATCGCGTGGCGCGCGACGGTAAGCCCGTGACCCTTTCGACGCTGGAATTTCGTCTGCTCTATTATCTGGCGACGCGGCCGAATCGCGTGTTCACGCGCGATCAGTTGCTCGACGCCGTCTGGGGCACCGAGCGCTTCGTCACGCCGCGCAGCGTAGATGTCTACATCCGGCGCCTGCGCGAAAAAGTCGAAAGCGATGCCGACCATCCCGCCTTCCTGAAAACCGTGCGCGGCGCGGGTTACATGTTCGAAAGCGAAGGCCAATCCGAGAAACAGGAGTAAATTCGTCTTGCGCGTAAGCCTATTCTGGCGGCCGGTACTGATTTCCCTGGCGCTGGTGACGGCGATTTTGCTTGCCGTGCAATGGACCTCCCCGAAAACCCTCCCGAAGATCTGGTTGGTTCTGGCGATCTTCCTAGTGGCTGCAGGCGTCGCGTTCTTCCTTTCTTCCCGTTCGATCACATCGCGCATCCAGCGCCTGAAAGCGTTTGCCGACCGCGCGGCGTCCGGGGATTTCACACCATCTGACCGCGACTATGACCATGACGAACTCTCGGAGTTGGCGGGCGCGCTGGGCCGAACCGTCGCCGGGCTTGGGCAAACCATTCACACACTCACCGACGAGCGCAACCGCTCCTCGGCGATTCTGGGGAGCATGGTCGAGGGCGTCGCCGTGGTGACGGGCGAAGAACGGATTCTCTACTGCAATTGGGCGTTTGAGCAGATCCTGGAATTGCCGGAGGGAAGCTCGCAGGGGAGAACCCTTGTGGAGGCTCTGCGGCAAGCCGACCTGATTGCACTCGTGCGGCAAGCCCTCTCGGGGGTGGACGAATTAACCGGCGAGGTCGAAGTTGGGACGGTTCGCCGCCGGAATTTCAGCGTCACGGCCGCGCCGGTGCGCGCCGCCGGAGCGAATGGGGCCGTCCTGGTGCTCCACGACATCACGGAACTGCGGCGCTTGGAGCGAGTGCGGCGCGATTTTGTGGCCAACGTCTCACACGAATTCAAAACGCCGCTCACGGCAATCCAGGGTTTCGCCGAAACGCTTCTCAACGGGGCGCTGGATGACAAAGCCAACCGGAAACACTTCGTTGAAATTATCCGCGAGCATGCCCGGCGGCTGGCCCGACTCACCGATGATCTGCTGAAACTTTCGCGAATCGAAGCGGGCCGCCTGGAGCTCGAAATCCGCCCCATCCGCATCGACGCGCTGGTGAACGGATGTGTTGAGACAACGCGCCTCAACGCAAAAGCAAGAGGGCTCGAAATTCAGGTCGACCTGCCGGAGAATGCGCCGGCGGTCCGCGGCGATGGGGCGCAGCTCGGCGAAGTGCTGCAAAACTTGCTCGACAACGCGGTGCAATACACCCCCGCCGGCGGAAAAATTTCAGTGAAAGCGCGTTCCAACGGCCACGATGTCACCTTTACGGTCACCGACACGGGCATCGGAATTCCGGAATCCGACCTGGAGCGAATTTTTGAACGATTTTACCGCGTCGACGCCGCCAGATCGCGCGAGGCGGGCGGCACCGGCCTCGGACTCGCCATCGCCCGGCACATTGTGGAGGCCCATGGCGGACGCATTTGGGTGGAAAGCGCCATCGGCCAGGGATCCCGCTTTCATTTCAGCATTCCGAGCGCGTCCTAGAGAAGTTTGTTCACTTCCTTGCGCTCACCGTCCAAGAATCTGACGGCATCGCTCTTAACGATATCTGAGGCGTCGGATTCGTTTCGCCGGATATTCACCCCCGCTTCATTTTCCATTCACAAAATCTGATTATGCTCGCCATGCCACGAATCTGGACGGAACAAAGGTGGAGCAATGGCGACCCCGGTTACGCAAATACATACGATCTATCAGGACGTGCTGGCCAATTACCTGATTTCCATGGCGCGCACGGTGGAAAGCAGCGTGGAAGGCGCGCTCGACGCACTCTTGCGTCCCAACCTGGAAGCGGCGTCTGAACTTTCGAGCAAAGTGTTTCTGGTGGAACCGCGCATCAACGAGATGGAAGTTTTGATCGACGACCACGCCGTCCGGATGCTGCGAACCGGGCTGCTGGATGACGAGGAAATCCGCCGCGTCGTCGCTTCTCAGAAAATCGCCAACGACCTTGAGCGCATCGGCGACCTGGCCGTGAACATTTCCGAGCGCGTGATTTCGCTGGCGGGAATGAATGTCACGGAAACGCCGCGGGATCTGGAACCGATGGCCGGCGCGGTCCGCGGAATGCTGGGCCGCAGTCTGGGCGCGCTGATCTATCGCAATGTGGTGCTGGCCGGCGAAGTACTGGAAGCGGATGATGTGGTGGATCGGTATCGCGACCAGATCTTCGAACACCTGCTGACCCGAATGACCGAAGAACCCGGACAGGCCGCGCCGCAGCTGCAATTTGTGCTGGCCACCCGCTATCTAGAGCGCATCGCGGATCACTCCACAAACATCGCCGAGGACATTATCTTCTGGGTCCGCGGCCTCGATGTGCGTCACGGACGCACGCGGATAGTTGTCGAAGAAGCTAATTATCCGGAAAAGAGAATCTAAATTGCGCCGCCTGATCCCGGCGCAGATCAACGACCTTCGTGTTGCAACCCCACCCTGGGCCGGCGCTCCCCTGGCGTCGGCCCATCTCCCCTTCCCCTGCATGGGCCACATTGCAGGGGAGTTATAAGGGTTCATCGATTTTATGCCGGCCTCACTCCCCTGTAACATGGCTGTAACAATTCCGAGTCAGAATCCATCGCTGAAATTCCAGGAGAAAATATGCGAATCGTAAAAGTGCTGAGCGTGCTGGCAGTTCTGCTGGTGATTGCCTCCTGCGCGACATTTGTCGCCGCCGAAGGGCAAGTGCTGTTGAACGCCGCGGGCGCAACGTTCCCCTATCCGATGTATTCCAAGTGGTTCGATGTCTATCATCAAGCTCATCCGAGCATCCAGATCAACTACCAGTCGATCGGCTCCGGAGGTGGCATTCGCCAACTGATCGACAAGACTGTCGACTTTGGCGCATCCGATGGTCCGATGAATGACGATCAGCTGAAGCAAGCCAGTGTGCCGATTCTGCATTTTCCCACAGTCTTGGGCGCTGATGTGCCGAGCTATAATTTGGCGGGTGTTAGCGGGGAGTTGAATTTTACTCCCGACGCGATCGCGGGTATTTTTCTTGGTAAGATCACCAAATGGAACGATCCGGCGATCACCTCGGCAAACCCCGGTGTGAAGCTGCCCGCCGACGACATCGTTGTGGTCCACCGCTCGGACGGCAGCGGCACTACCTACATCTGGACCGACTATCTTTCCAAGATCAGCCCCGAGTGGCAGCAGAAGGTCGGCAAAGCGACCTCTGTGAACTGGCCGGTGGGATTGGGAGGCAAAGGTAATGAAGGTGTGGCCGGGCTTGTCCAGCAGACTCCGGACTCCATTGGGTACATCGAGTTGATTTACGCTATCCAGAACAAGATCGCTTACGGACGCGTCAAGAATTCCTCTGGAGCGTTCGTGAAGGCGGATCTTGCGAGCGTGTCGGCGGCGGCCGCGGCGGCGTCGAAGTTTATGCCCGACGATTTTCGTGTCTCGATCACAAATCCCGAAGGAAAAGCGGCCTACCCAATCGCCAGCTTCACGTGGCTTCTGATACCCTCAAAGTTCTCCGACTCAGCGAAGCGCGATGCCGTGAAGGACTTCCTGAAGTGGATGATGACCGACGGACAGCAATATTGCGAAGGGCTGGCCTACGCGAAGCTGCCGAAGGAAGTTGTCACCAAGGAAATGAAAGCGATCGCGCAGATTCAGTAAATGGTTGAACCGGGAAAGTGGACTGAACGAAATGGCTACCACACCGAACGCGGCAACGCCCACGGATTTCACCGCCAATCCGCGGTCGTTGCTGCGCCGGTGGACCGGCGCGGATGAAATCGCGCACCTCATCACGCTGATCGCGGCGGCGGCGCTCCTGTTGATCGCGGTCCTCCTAGTCTATCAGCTCTGGGTTCTTTCGGCGGAAGCACGGACCAAGTTCGGGTGGAGTTTCTTCATTACTAAAACCTGGGATCCGGTGGCCGGCGATTTCGGCGCGTTACCCTTCATTTACGGCACTTTGGTCACGTCTGCTGTAGCTTTGTTGATCGCGGTTCCTCTAGGCGTGGGGGCGGCAGTTTTTCTGGCCGAGCTCGCCACCCCCAAACTTTCTTCTTCCCTCACGTTTGTCAGTGATTTACTCGCGGCGGTCCCCAGCGTGATTTACGGGTTGCTGGGCGTGTTCCTGCTGGTGCCGGTGATGCGGACGGTCATTCAACCGGCGCTGAAAAGGACGCTCGGATTTCTTCCTTTCTTTCAGGGGCCCGCGTACGGGATCGGCTTTCTGACGGCGGGAATCGTCCTGGCCATCATGATCGTGCCGTTTGTGCTTTCCGTATCGCGCGAAGTTCTTCTGGCGGTCCCGCGCGATCAGCGCGAAGCGGCTCTGGCTCTCGGCGCAACCAAGTGGGAATCGACTTGGAAAGTTGTCGTGCCGGCGGCGCGGATCGGCATTTTCGGCTCGGTGTTCCTGGCGCTGGCCCGCGCCCTGGGTGAGACCATGGCCGTCACCATGGTCATTGGAAACAATCCGAAAATTGCCGCTTCCCTCTTTTCACCCGGGTATTCCATCGCGTCCGTGCTGGCCAATGAATTTTCCGAGGCCACTGGAAATTTGTACCTGAGCGCCCTGATTGAACTCGGCCTCGTGCTGTTCTTGCTGACGTTTGTTTTGAACGGCCTCGCACGTATTCTGATCCTGGTCACCACAGCGCGCGGAAGCGGGGTGCTCCCCACATGAGCGCCCGCCTGGTCTGGAGAAAATCGCTCAACGTGTTCATGCTTTCGCTCACCGGATTGTGCGCGTTGCTCACGGTTTCGGCGCTGTTCTTTATTCTCGGATATTTGGTTTGGAACGGCGGGAAAGACCTGTCCTGGAATTTCTTCACGCACCTGCCGGCGCCGGTTGGCGAAGTGGGCGGGGGCATGGCCAATGCCATCGTGGGCAGCCTGAAACTTCTGTTGCTCGCGGCATTGTTCGGCGTTCCGATTGGGCTCCTGGGCGGCGTGTACCTGGCGGAATTTGGTGGCAGGACGGTGCCGTTCCTGGTGCGCTACACGGCGGATTTAATGAATGGTGTGCCGTCGATCGTCATGGGCATTTTCGCCTACGGCTTAGTGGTAATGCCGATGCATCACTTCTCAACCCTGGCGGGCGGAATCGCATTGGGAATCATGGTGATCCCCACGGTGTTGCGCAACACGGAGAGTTTTTTGCGGGATGTGCCGCGCGCGCTGCGCGAGGGCTCCTTTGCGCTGGGTGCGAACAAATGGCGGATGATTGCTACAGTCGTGCTGCCCGCCGCTTCGCGAGGCATATTGACCGGCGTTTTGCTGGCCCTGGCGCGCGTGGCGGGAGAAACGGCCCCGCTGCTTTTCACGGCGTTCGGCAACCGCTTCTGGAGCCCTGGTTGGAATCAGCCAACCTCGTCGCTTCCGGTCGTGATATACACCTACGCGACCGGTCCGTATGAAGATTGGCACCGGCAAGCGTGGGCGGCGGGACTCGTGCTACTCGGATTGGTGCTAATAACGAACATTTTGGTTCGCGCGTTTTTGACGCGCGGTACCGCGTATGAGAGGACCTGACGATGAGTTCCGCATTCCCACTCATGGCCAATTCGGGCGCGGCTGCGACGACCTCCGCGGCTAAATCGACTGCGCACACCCCTGCTATGACCACATCAGGCGCCAACACGCTGCGGATGAAAGTCACCAAACTCAATTTCTACTACGGCAAGAATCATGCCCTCCACAATGTGTCCATGGACGTGGCCACCAACAAAGTGACGGCGATGATCGGACCGTCGGGCTGCGGCAAATCCACTTTGTTGCGTACGCTGAACCGGATGCACGAAACGCTCCGCCATACGCGTCTGGAAGGGGAGATTGCCCTGGACGGGGTGAATATTCTCACCCTGGACGTCACGAAATTGCGCCGCATGGTCGGCATGGTCTTTCAAAAGCCCAATCCGTTTCCCAAGTCCATCTACGAGAATGTGGCCTATGGGCTGCGGATCAACGGGCATTCTGGACGCTTGGACGACGCGGTAGAGAAGAGCCTGCGCCGCGCCGCCCTGTGGGACGAAGTGAAGGACAAGCTGCACAAGTCCGCCTATGCCCTTTCCGGCGGCCAGCAGCAGCGTTTGTGCATCGCCCGGGCCCTGGCGGTCGATCCGGAAGTGCTGCTGCTCGATGAGCCTTGCTCAGCGCTCGACCCGGTGAATACCGCGAAAATCGAGGAGCTGCTGTTCGAATTGAAGCCGACCTGCACCCTGGTGATCGTCACCCACAACATGCAACAGGCAGCCCGCGTCAGCGATTCGACCGCTTTCATGCTGAATGGCGAACTGATCGAATTCTCACCGACGGGGCACATGTTTACCACGCCTTCGGATCCCCGGACTGAGGCGTATATCACCGGCCGCTTCGGATGAGGATTGTGGCAGCGTCGTGATGCGTGTAGTCTTTGCCATGGAGAGGACGTAGAGAATGGAACGCCATTTCGAACGCGATTTGGAAGAGCTGAAAGAACGGCTGCTGTGGATGGGCAGCCTGGCCGAGCGAGCCGTGCACCAGGCGGTTCATTCGGTGCTCGACGCCGACGAAAAGCTCGCGGGGACAGTACTTCGGGAAGAGAACGCCATCAACGAGCTGCAAATTGAAATCGACGACCGGGTGGTGCAATTGCTCGCCCTGCAACAGCTCATGGCCGCCGATCTCCGCTTCGTTCTGGCCATCGCCCGTATCAACAACGATCTCGAGCGCATCGGCGATCAGGCCGTGAACATCGCGCATTCCGCGACGCGCATCGTGCGCCACCCGCGCGTGAAGCCTTACGTCGACCTGCCTCGAATGGGCGAGCTGGCCGAAAAAATGATGCGCGACAGCCTGGATTCTCTCGTGCGCCGCGATATCGAATTGGCCCGTTCGGTTCTCGGCCGCGACGACCAGGTGGATCAGCTGCGCGACCAGATTTTCCGCGAGTTGCTAAGCTACATGATGGGCGACTCTTCCGTCGTGTTCCCCGCGTTTGAGCTGATCCTGGTAGCCAAGAATCTAGAGCGCATCGCCGACCACGCCACCAACATCGCTGAGGACGTAATCTACATGGTCGCGGGGAGCGATGTGCGCCATCCCGCCGTTGACCGCAATCCCGCCTGATCCGCGAATCCCCCACGAGCGGATGAAATCTTTCGTTTGCTTTCCCGCCCCCGAGACGCGACTTGCCGTTTGGCCGTAACGAGCTTCAAAAAATTGAGATTTGGTTCGGACGCCTCCGCGCCCTTTGTGATCTCTGTGTTTAAGTTTTTTCCGAACGGCTTTCAACACAGAGGACACAAAGGAAGGCTACAGAGGGTGTGGTGACGTGTTTACCCGAAATGATTTGCCCGTAGATATTTACGGCAAATCGAGAAGAAGAAAATCCGCCGGCGTGGAAGACGTGCCCTGAACAGCGGAGAGTTGCAATTCTTGCTCGCTGGAGACGCGAGCCTGGTCTCCCGCGGCGAGCGTCTCGCCGTTGAGCTTTAAATTTCCGTTGATCACGAAAATGTACGCGCGGCGCCCGTACGCGAGTTTGTGTACGACCGATTCGCCGGGCGAGAGAAGGGACGTGTAGATGGTTGCGTCTTGATGGATTTGCACGGCTGTCGAACTGCTGTTCCCGTTCTTGCCCGCAGGCACGGCAATCGGCAACAGCTTGCCCTTCCGGCCGGACAGCGAAAAACTCTTTTGCTCCCACGACGGCCGAAGATGTTCCAGCGCCGGCATGATCCAGAGCTGGATCAGATGGACAGGGTCCTTTTCCGAAGGATTGAACTCGGAGTGGCGGATGCCTGTCCCGGCGCTCATGCGCTGGATTTCGCCGGGGCGAATCACACCGGTATTGCCCATATTGTCTTTGTGTTCGAGCGCGCCTTCGATGACGTAGGTGATGATTTCCATCTCACGGTGGCCGTGCAGCGGGAAGCCGCCGGCGGGCGCGACTGTATCGTCGTTGAAAACGCGCAGGGGCCCGAAATTCATGTTCTTCGGGTCATGGTAGTGATCGAACGAGAAATGCCAATTAGTGCTAAGCCAATCGGATTCAGCGTGATAGCGATCCTTCGAGCGAATGGTCTGGATCATGGCGAACGCTCCCATACCTACTGGTTGCAGGGTGTTGTTATCGCTTCTTACATTGCTTTAGATGCAATGGGCGCGAAATCGACGCAGACCGCTCCGGGACACCGGCCAATCCCCTTGCCTGGGTTTGGTACGATACCTCTCCCGTAAAATGCAATCTTGGTGTAAATTCCTGTGTGACCGCTTTTTGGGCGAGCGGGAACCGTCATGAATCCAACCAAACCTGGGACGCAGGTTGCAGACGAAGGGACCACCCGCATGAGCCGGGACACTCTATCCATTACCGATAACCGTACGGGCAAATCTTATGAAGTTCCGATCAAGCACGACACCATTCACGCCACCGATTTGCGCCAGATCAAGGTGCAGTCCGACGAATTCGGGATGATGAGTTACGACCCGGCCTTCAACAATACGGCCCTTTGCCAGAGCAAGATTACGTACATCGACGGCGACAAAGGCATTCTGCGCTACCGCGGCTATTCGATCGAGGAACTGGCGGAGAAAAGCACTTATCTCGAAACGGCATATTTGATTTTGCACGGCGAGCTGCCCACCCGCTCGCAACTCGAGGAGTGGACCTACCACATCACCCACCACACCTTCATCCACGAGTCGGTGAAGAAATTCCTGGACGGTTTCCACTACGACGCCCATCCAATGGGCATGATGATTTCGGCCATCGCGGCGCTTTCCACGTTTTATCCCGAGGCCAAGGACATCTTCAACAAGGAGTCGCGCAAAAAACAGACCTACCGCTTGATCGGGAAGATGCCCACGCTCGCGGCGTTTTCCTACCGGCACAGCCTGGGCATGCCGTTCGCCTATCCGGACAACGAGCTGAGCTACTCCGGCAATTTTCTGAATATGTTGTTCAAGACCTCCGAGCTGAAGTACCGCCCGAACCCCACGCTCGAACATGCGCTGGACATTTTGTTTATTCTGCACGCGGACCACGAGCAGAATTGTTCGGCCAACGCGATGCGCTGCGTCGGCAGTTCGCACGTGGACCCGTTTTCAGCGACGGCGGCGGCGACCGCGGCGCTGTACGGCCCGTTACACGGAGGCGCGAACGAAGAAGTTTTGCGCATGCTGCTGGAGATCGGCTCGCTCGCCAACGTGCCCGCGTTCATCAAGCGAGTGAAGGCCGGCGAAACCAAGCTCATGGGCTTCGGCCACCGCGTGTATAAGAACTACGACCCGCGCGCGCGCATTATCAAGCGCGTGGCCGACGGCGTTTTTGAAATCATGGGCCGCAATCCGCTCTTGAATATCGCCCTAGAATGCGAGCGCATTGCCTTGGAGGACGACTACTTCGTCACGCGCAAGCTTTATCCCAACGTGGATTTTTATACTGGCCTCATTTATCAGTCCATGGGCTTTCCGGTCACCATGTTCCCGGTGCTCTTCGCGATTCCGCGCACCAGTGGCTGGATCGCACAGTGGGAAGAGATGCTGCTTGACCCCGAGCAGAAAATCGCGCGCCCGCGCCAGGTATACCTGGGCTACGACTTGCGGCCGTACCAGCCACTCGATACGAGAGGCTAACTGCGCAGCCATTCGTGCCCCCCGCGCGGGCAGTAGGCTCAGCCTGCGCGGTTTCCGTTATCGGTTCCAACACAATTCCGGCTGCTTGTTGAGGATGCTTTCGCTCCGCGCGTGCCTGGGCGTTTATAATGGGACATGCGCGACATGGAATTCCTCTTCGATGCATCGGCCGCCGAGCGCCGCAGCATGATCGAAACGCAAATCCGCAAGCGCGGCGTTTCCTCGCAGCGCGTCCTCGACGCGATGGCCTCCGTCCCGCGCCACGAATTTGTCCCCCTCCAATTCCGGGGCGAGGCATACGCTGACAAGCCGCTGCCGATCGGCGAAGGACAAACGATCTCGCAGCCGTACATGGTCGCGGCCATGACCGAAGCTCTCGAACTCAGCGGCACCGAGCGCGTACTGGAAATCGGCACGGGATCGGGTTATCAGTCAGCGGTGCTATCGCTTCTGGCGCGCCAAATCATCACCGTGGAAAGCCACACACCGCTGGCGCTTGCTGCGCAGGAACGCCTGACGAGCCTGGGTTACGCGAATGTCCACGTCCACAACGGGGACGGCTCTGCCGGTTTCCCGGACGCCGCGCCATACGATGCCATTCTCGTCACCGCCGGCGCTCCGGAAATTCCCCAGGTATTCGCGAGCCAACTTCGAGAGGGAGGGCGGGTCGTCATTCCCGTCGGCAATCGTGACAATCAGGAACTTGTGCGCGCGCAGAGGGAAAACGGCGAATTGAAATCTCGCGTCCTGTTCCATTGCAAGTTTGTATTGTTGCTGGGCCGCTACGGCTGGAGCCGGTTGGACCGGAAGTCTTCGTGAAACCTCATACCACTCGCCCTTGTGCAGGCATTGGTTCGAACGGAAAATGCCGTCACAAATAGTCAAGAAGCCAGTTTCAGACAATCCCGTCTAACAGGAACCGGCGCTCGATACCCGTACAACCATCCCCACACATTGCTCCACAGGCGCAATGCCAACCGCCGCGGTCTGGTCAGGCCGGAAGGCGACTCTGGCGGCCTAGAGGTCTCTGTTGGAGTGGAGGGAAGGAGTTCCCTGCAGACCCAGGCGGAGCGTGAACTGAAAGGCGCTGCCTCGCCCCTGCAGGCTGTCCACGACGATCATTCCCCCCATCGCTGTCACGAGTCTGGAGCAAACCGCCAATCCCATGCCGGTGCCGCCATATTTTCGGGTCAATGACCCGTCAGCCTGCGAGAATGGCTCAAAAATCGTTTCTCGCTTGTCCGCAGGGATGCCGATGCCGGTGTCCTTCACAAGGAAGCGCAGGCAAGTGACGGAGTCTTCTTGTGATTCTTCCTCCACCCGTACAAAGACCTCACCTTGTTCGGTGAACTTGATGGCGTTTCCGACCAAATTGATCAGAATCCGATGGATGCGGTCAGCATCGCCAACGACGTCATCGGGAATGTCCGGTTGAATCTCGAATCTTAAGTTCAAGCCCTTCTGGCGCGCCTCCTGGGTAAGAGCGGTTAATGTTTCGTTCAGGAGCTTGCGGATGGAAAACGGATTCGGATTGAGCTCCAGTTTTCCCGCATCCATCTGGGAGAACTCCAGCACGTCGCTGATGATGGACATGAGTGATTCCGCCGACGACCGCACCAAACCAAGATTTTCGCGCTGCTCTTCAGTGAGTTCCGTGTCCAAAACCAGATCGGTCATGCCGAGGATGCCATTCATCGGCGTGCGGAGCTCGTGGCTCATGGTCATCAGAAAGAGTCCTTTCGCCTCGCTGACAGCTTCAGCGGCGTCTTTCGCTTCCGTCAGGAGGCGCACGAATTGCTTGCGCTCGGTGATATCACGAATCGCGCTGGAAACCAGGATGCCTTCCTTCGTCTCGACGGGGCCAAGGGTGATATCAGCGGGGAATTCAGTTCCATCCTTGCGCAGGCCAAAGAATTCGAAGCCTGCGCCCGTGCCCATGGGACGGCTTTTGGGGGCGGTGAAGAAATGGGATTGGTGGCGCAGGTGCTGCCCCCGAAAGCGCTCGGGAAGGAGCATCTCGATCTTTTGGTTCAGCAATTCTGCGCGCGGATAGCCGAACAATTTTTCGGCCTGCGAATTCACCAGCACAATCTCCCCGTCGCGGTTAACGATAATCATCGCGTCAGGCGCCGACTCGAGGAGACCTTTGAACTTGGTCTCCGCTTCCCTGCTGAATTCGAGTTCCAACGCTTGCGCCACGAAACGGCGATCGATCTGCGAAGTCAAGAGGGTGAGACCCAGAACCATGAAGGTAACAACGATGATACCGGCCATTCCAAGTGAAGAGATGTTGAGAGCATGATGCAGGCTACCAGTGGTGGACACGGAAGGAGTGAAAGTGACTGCCGCCATGCCCGTGTAGTGCATGACGGGAATCGCTGCTCCCATGGCTACCGAGCACAGTAACTTTCGCCAACCGCCCGATCCCACTTCCGTTCTGAAAAGAAACGCGAGCCACAGAGCGACCAAAGAAATGATGATGGCCAAGATCACCGAGATCGTAACGATCCCGCCAGAGTAGTGGCCCATGGCCGGCATTCGCATGGCGGCCATGCCGATGTAGTGCATGCTTGCAATACCTGCGCCCATAAAGATGCTGCCGGCGGCAACCGGTAAGGGGCCTACCTTCTTGCGGCTAACGACAAATAGTGCGATTGCGCAGGCGATAATGGCGGCCAGCAGCGATAGCAATACGGTTGGCCAGTCGTACTGCACGGGGATCGGCAGGTGGTAGGCAAGCATTCCCACATAGTGCATGGACCATATCCCGATTCCCATCGCCACAGCCCCGCCGCTCAGCCATAGTGTTCGCAATACGCCTTGTGACGAAGTCACTCTTCCCGCCAGGTCGAGAGCGGCATAGGAAGCCAGTATGCTGATCAGAACGGACAGGGCGACCAGATGATAGTCGTAGGATCCAACGAAAATAGGGCCAAACGCAGTCATGTCATCACCATTCATTGAATTTTGGAAACTGGAAACTCTCTGAGAGTCAGCTTGGTTGGCTGACCGGCGATCCTCTAGCAAGTGGAGAGTTCCGGAACAGCAGAACAATTTGGAAGGGATTTCAGATTGAACTTGGCGCCGAGTCAAGTCAAGAACGAAGTAAAAGGGGAAGCGCACCAGTTAACCAAATGAATTTACCTGGCCATTGGGTTTTGCCTGGCTGCATTCGCACGAAAGAACTGGCTTGGGCACGAGAAGCTTTTTTCCAAGATCAGCTTTTTAGTTCATTTTCATTTTGCCAATCCCGCAATTGCTTCCAACGATTCAATGTGATTTGAGATTCCAGCTTGTATCGCTGAACCATTTTAGAATCTCGTGGGTACAACAAGCTGTGCGATGGTGTCCCAATTCAGACTCATCGATGGCTGAAGAGTCGGGATAGGGCTCCAGCGGAGGACCGATGTTAGCAATTCAGTCACTCACGAACCTGCAAGACCGGAGCATGGGATACACTCTTCGCAAGGCTGAATGGAGCTTCGTTGAAGCAAACGGTTGAAACGAATTTCGATGTGCAGGCCCAGCGCAATCCGGGCGCGCCTGCACGCGATGGCGACGGGGAAACGCATGGCCGGATGAGATCTTACGTTCTCGCGGCGCTGTCTCTACTGTGGATTCTGAATTGGGCCAGCGTCCTGCCACAGATAACGGACTCTAGGCATGCTGGTACTCAGGATTTTTCTATTTTCTATACCGGTTCCGAGATCGTACGGAGCGGCCTTTCTTCGCATTTATACGATCTCTCCGTGCAAGCACATTATCAGACAGCCGCCTACCGGTCCCAGCCTTTGCCGTTCGATCATCCGGCCTATGAACTGCTCATTTTCCTACCCTTGACTGCCTTTTCTTTCAACGGCGCATTTTGGTCGTGGACAGCGATCAATTTCGTGATGGCACTGCTCGCTGCGCTGCTGCTGTCCGCGCACTTGCCAAATTTTCCGCGGCCGGCCGGGCTATGGACATTTGCCGCAGCGATGGTTTCTTTCCCGTTGATCTGGGCGCTTTGTCAGGGACAGGATTCGATTCTGCTGCTGCTTCTTTTTGTTTTGGTGTACCTGAATCTGAAAGCGGGGAAAGACACGATCGCAGGATTCGTCCTGGCCCTGGGCCTTTTCAAATTCACGCTAGTTGTTCCTTTTGTGATTCCGTTCCTTCTCAGACGCAGATGGCGATTTCTCGCCGGTTTTCTGGCGGGAGCGGCGCTGGCTGTCGGGATCTCCGTTTGGATGGCCGGAATCAACGGATCCCGGCAGTATATTCAGCTGTTGTCGCTTCTAAGCGCCCATCCGTCGGTCGGCTACATCAACCTCTTCTTGATGCCGAACGTGCGTGGCTTTCTCCTGACCCTGCTTGCGGGCCATGGAGTGCACCGTCAGGCTTTCGAGATATTTTCGGCGGCTGTTTCCGTTCTTCTGCTCGTTGTCCCGTTCCTCACATTTTGCGGCAGGGAGCAATCGGAGCGATTCGAGCTGTGGTTTGGATTGAATCTCAGCGTAGCACTGTTGGTCAGCCCGCATTTGTACCGGCATGATCTGACTCTCTTATTGCTTCCGACCTTTCTGGCGGCTAACGCTCTCTTGAAGAGTGGCATGCGCATGAACTTCACCTTAGCTGCGGCGATCATCTGGACTATCTTGTTTGCTGGCGCCTGGCCCATCTGGCCGGCATACGTTGAGGTGTTGAAGGCCGTCTCCCCAAGCCTCTTTTTCCTTCCACTTTGCGGGTTTGCCTTTTGGTTGGCTATCAGAGCCAAGATTCTCCCTACCAACCGCATGGCAGAATCGGCCCCTCAAATCTCGTAATTTCCGATTAATAATACTTACGAATTTGTAGAGCAGCTGAGTTGAGGTTTGCCGCCAAATCCAATAACGCCGCGTGTTCGATCAGGCTTTTTGCAGCACGCTGCGAAGCTCGCGGATGTCTTTTATTTTTTCGATCCCGAAAATTTTGTCGATCAGGGTTGTGCAGTTGTCCTTGCCGAGGACCGGTTCGACGAGGTCGCGGCATTTCTGGGCCACTTCTTCGCGGGTCATGGGATTGTCCACCGTGCCGCGCACGTCGGTAACGCGGTCGGAGAGCACGGTTCCGTCGTTTAGGGTGATTTCCACGATGGCCTGGCGCGCCGGTTCCAGCTTTTCGAGTTCTTCGCTGGGAACAAGCTGCACTTTGGCGCGAACGCGAAGCACGGCCGGATCCTTCATGCGAGCCTTGTCATGCGCGGCCTGGAAGGACGCGGTTTTATCGAGGAGCATCACGGCGACCATGTGCTGCAGGCAGATGTCCGGCATCTCGCGATTGTCGACCACGCGAGCCTCGGTGTTGGCGAGGCGCACTACGATGGACTTTACGTCGTCGGGATTTACCGTGCGCTTTTTCAGGATGTCGTACATGCAATCGAGCGGCGCCTGGATCGGCGATCCGACGGTCCATTTCTTGATGTTGGTCCGGGCGATCTCGTAGCGCTCGCCGAGCTGGGAGATGAGTTCCTCCGGATGGGCGTTGGGGGCGTAGGCCAGAAAATAATTGTCCACGCCCGAAAAAATGTCGTCGATGCCGTCAAATCCCGCGTGAACCACGAGTGCGGAGGTGACTCCACTGCGCGCCGTCATGCCCGCGAAGACGAAGGCTTTCTCGATGTGCTCGGTATCGCGATTCCAGGCGCCGATGCCCGAAGACTGCTGGGCCGTGTAATCCAGCAGCCAGCGCATTTGCTGCGCGTTCAGGTCGGCGGCGCAGCCTGCCGCGGCCGCGGAACCGAAAATACTCGAAATGGCGTGCGTGCTCTTGTGGCTGTTGTTCCGAAAATCGAGCGCCCCGAAGCTGATAGTCATGCGCGGACCGATGTCGTAGCCGAGCGTCACGGCACGCAAAAACCGCGTGCCGTCGATGCCGAACTTTTCTCCGGCCGCCAAGGTCGCGGGAACGACCGAGCACCCTGGATGCGATTGCGAGAACTCGTTGGAGTCATCGGTCTCGTCGGAATGCGCCAGCATGCCGTTGATAAAGGCGGCCTCCGGAGGGCTGGCGGTCATTTTTGAGGCCACGATGGTGCAGGTTTTATCGGCCGTAAAATCGCGAGCGTAGCTAAACGCCGCGCGAGCCGGAGGCAAACCTGACCCCGAAATCATCGCGGCAAACGTGTCCAGGATATGGTGCTTGGCCTTTTCGACGACTTCATCGGGAAGGGCGCGGCCGCTGGCTTCGCTCATATACGCGCTGAGCTTGGCCATCACGGGGCTGACGCTATCGGCGGCAAACACTCCAGCCGGGAACGCGGCTGCCGCGACGGTCCACCCGGCGCGCTGCAAAAGGCTGCGCCGGCTCAGGCTTGCGATGTTGTTCGCTTGCGGAAGGCTGCTCTTTCGACGATGTCGCATATTTTTCTCCCGCAAAATCCTAACATGTCCGCGGCGGCTCAGGAAAGCGATACGCCATGTCTACAACGGCCGGCGGGGATTCACATCGCGCTCGCGCGCCATGGCGAACGCTTTTCGCAGGACGCGGTTGACCGCCACGGTCAAATCGAAATTCGACAGCTCGTCTTCCCTCGCCCAAGCAAATTCCTGGGCGTCGCTTCCCGCGGAAAGCGTACCTCCGCGCTTCTCGCAGAGATAATCGAGGATGACGAAATGATACTGCGGGCGTGCCGGGTCGCCCGGCGTGCCGTCCGCGCCGGGAGGAGCGGGAAAAATTCTTTCGAACACTTCGATGAGTTCTATGACGCGCACTTCCAGGCCGGTTTCCTCGGCGAGTTCCCGCGTGACGCCCTGCTCGAGCGTTTCTCCCACTTCGAGCAACCCGCCGGGGATGGACCATTCCCCCTTGAGTGGGTGGCTGCCGCGGCGAATCAGCAGCGTGCGACCGGCATCAATCACCACTCCGCCCACGCCGACCATCGGTTGTTCCGGGTATTCTCTTCTGGGTGGCATCGTCGATTTTGGTTACTTCCCTCCCGGGCCGCTTCGGGTTATATAATACTTTAGCAGCGCGTGCGTCCTAGCCCCCAAGGAGGTTTTCGCCGTGGTCCGGTGTCCTGAATGCGCCACAGAAATTGACGTTGACGAAGATGAGGTCGAGGAAGGCGAAATTCTGGCCTGCCCCGAGTGCGAAACCGAAATGGAAGTAGTGCAGATCCACCCCGTCAAGGTCAATGCCATCTCCGACGACGATGACGAAGAAGAAGAGGAAGACTCTGAGGATGGGGACGATTTTCCGGACGATGACGATGAGGAAGACGAAGAAGAAGAGGTTTGACCCGTTCTTCGATTTCTTCCGGCATCCCCTCACTTCTTCCAGCCATCTCATATTTGTGCGCCTGACGACGGTTTTCGCGGTTCTGTCCTTTCTGGCGGGCGCCGCGTTTTTTTCCGAGCCTGCTGCCGGAGCCCAAAGTTCAAGCAATTCACACGCCCGCGTTTTCGTCATTTTCACTAACGTCTTTACGGAACAGGGTTTCGCTCTTCCGGGCGCGCGGGTGCGAGTCCGGCGGGCGGATGAAAAGAAATTTCGCTGGGAAGGCGCGTCCGACCATCAGGGCGAAGTTGCCTTCCGCGTTCCGCCGGGAGCGGAATACGAACTGGCGATCGAGGCGCGCGGCTTCAAACCGCAAACACGCAAGATTGACGCAAGAGAAGACACCCAAATGGACTTGACGATTCGCATGGAGCCGCAGACCGCGGCCCACACGGAGCCGCAGAAGGACGCTGGGAGCGGAGGAAAACCATGAAGTTGCGCAGAATGCTTGGACTCACCGTGCTCCTCACATGCTTCCTGGGTGCGGCTGCACTAACCGCGCAGGATAAACCCAAGGGCAAGGAATCCGAACTGCGAACCGTTCGCGGAACGGTGGTAGACAAAGCGGAGACCCCCGTGGAAACGGCGGTAGTCTACCTGAAAAATCTCCATACCCAGGACATCACTACGCATCTCTCGGACTCTGACGGCACGTTCCGCTTCAGCGGGCTGGACCTCAATATTGACTACGAAATTCACGCCGAAAAGGAAGGCATGGCCTCCTCGACTCGCTCCATATCGAACTTCGACACACGCAAAGAGTTCGTCCTCACGTTGAAGTTGGATCACAAGAAAAGCGGCAAATAGGCGTCGAACAGCAGGACCCTATGGATTGGAGTTAGTTGTGACAAGGGCTTCGCCAGCGAGCGCGTGGGCACGTTCCGCGCAAGCGCCTTCTCCCCAGGATGCGGCGTTCGCGGCGCGAAACTTCGTAGCAGCCTCTTCCGTGTGGCCGAGTTTTTGTTCGATGTCGCCTGCGAGGAGCAGGAAGAGGCAATTTCTCGGATACTCCTTGACGAGCGGCCCAGCGGCCTCCAGCGCGCGCGCATATTCGTGATCGTAGTTACGCAGGCTCTTGGCCATGTTGAAGCGCGCTTCCAACTGCGTTAGTTCACCTTTTGTGGACGCGATTTCAAGCTGGCGCAAGCCTTCGCGTTTGTCCCCGCCAGGAATGCCCATAAAGAACCGCAAGATTTTGGCCAAGGCCGAAAGAGTATCGACGTAATAGTTGTACAGCCCGAGGCCCAGATAAGCATCCGCCATATCAGGATCGAGTTCGAGGCAGCGCAGCAGATGTTTGCGCGCCTCAACGCCCGCGCGAGCCACAGGCATTTTCTGGTAACGCAGGCCCAGCAGCCGCGCGCGCGAGGCATAGCCCAATCCCGCGTACAATTCCATTTCGGCCGTGTCGAACTTGGCGATGGAGTCCTCGGCCAGGCGCGCGACTTTGTCGGAGAGCGCCAGGTCCGCGTCGTCGTCGGCGTCGGCGGGACGCGTATGGCTCCAGGCGTCAATCGTGTTGTATTTTCGCTCCGACCATTTGCAATAGATATTCCACCACAGCACATCGGCTTCGATGAGATAGCCGAGCGGATGCTCGGGCCGCGCGGCTTCGATTTTGTGGGCGAGCGCGATGGCTTCTTCCGTCTTTCCCTTGTACATCAGGTCAATCGCCTTGGTGGCGTCCGGGGGAATATCGAGTTCGGAAGCGCGCGCGAAGGACGGAAAAAGCGATGCGCAGGCCGCAACGGCGAGGCAGAGCGACACGCGCAGGGATCGGCATGAGATGCGCATCCGGCTATTCCGAATATTTTTTCTCGGCGATGTACTTTGGGCTGATGAGCCATGCGCCGTTGACATACAGCGCGAAGCATTCTAGCGCAAACACCGGGAAAGCGAGGTAGCCCGGCGCGGGCATCTGAAAGATTTTCCATTGCTGGCCGATTGGGAACGTGTAAATCCACCCGGCGGCGGCCCAGTTGTTCCAGAATTCCCACAGCCAGCCGCACACCCAGCCGGCGGCGAGAAAAGAGTAAAGCCGCGCGCGCGTTCCCCGCGCGAGATCTCCCGCGAAAGAAGGCAGGTGAAGGCGGTAGTTGATGGGCTCAAGGAAAAATACGAAACCGAGCCAGACCAGGCCGAACAAATACGAGGCTATGGCCCTCGGCGCAACAAGCGGCACGATGAGCATCGCTGCGCCGAGAGCGATGAACGCGTTCTGCGTCCCGCGGCTGAATCGCACCGGGCGCGATTCTTCCTTGAACCAGCCAAAGGACTCGATGAGCGCGGCGGTCATGAAAATTCCCGGGGTGATGGTGGCGAAGGACCAGCCGTAACCGATCCACGTTTCGATGCGCCCTTGCGGCAAGCCGACGTACGCCCAGTTTTCGAGACGCAGATTGTAGCCCTCAAAAATCAGCCAGAGTGGAATCGAGAGCGCGGCCATCTTGAGCAGGCCGCGCGGCTCCTCGCGCAGCCGCGAATGGCCGGTGATCGCGAAGATCGCGGCATCGGCGATCAAAATGTACGACGTCCACGCCAGCGGAGTGAAATACGTCGCCGCCGGTTCGATGCCGTGAAACATCAAGAACTCCGCAAAAACGAGCGCGACAAGCCCAAGCCAGCCATGCGCGGGAAACGGCCTGCGCCGCGCGCGAAAAAATTCCACGACAAGAATCGTCACGGTCGCGGCGGTCAGGATAACTCCAAGCTTCAGCATTCGCTCCGATTGCTCCGCAACGATTTTGCATCATTTTGCCGTTCCTGCACGAAATAAGAGCTGGGGGATAAGTATCAGGTGGGCCAGTCGTCCTGATTATCGAGCCGCTGGTTTTGCTTGGTTCCAATTGGGTTTCCAATTCCCGTTCTTCGCCGTCGCTTCCGGCTTTGGAGGAAAGAATCCGGAACGATTCGGCATTTGAACTTTCAATAAGGTCTTGGCATCGAGGACGTCGCTCTCTTTTATGATGCCGTTCTTGTAGAGCAGAAAAGCGGTCACAGCGTAGACCTGGTCCGGAGTGAGAGATCCCTCCGCGTCCTGCGGCATGGAGCGGTTGATATAGTCCCACACTGTCGTTGCAAACGGCCAATAGCTGCCAAGAGTCAGGACCGGAGTCCGGGAGTTGACCGAGTCGACGCCTCCTACCAGGCGAGGGGCCGGGCCTTCGGTCGCGTTCGCCCCATGACAGAAGGAACACTTCGCGGCAAAAACCCTGGCGCCGTCCTTAGCGGTCCCCGATCCAGGCGGGAGTTCTTTTCCATCCGTGCCGACAACGTTGTCCCATGCGCGCAACTCCGCCTCGGTGGGAGGTCTACCCACTTTGTAGGTCGGCGACTGCGCCATGGCCACACCGGACGCAACCAGAGCGATCACTGGAACTAGAAAACTAGCTCTTGTAAAGGGCATCTTGAACGCTCCCATCGCGGGTCACTCTCCACGGTTGAATCGGGTTTGAGAAAAATTCATAAATCGGCGCGGTTTTCCAGAAATTCTCGACGTCGCTGCCCGCGACGGGCGGTTGCGTCCGAGTGCCCCATAGTTTGCCCAGTTCTCGCATCGTAGGCTGGACGTCGCCGTATTCATTCGTGCAGCGGGATTGGATTAAAGTCTCTTCTCCGTCCCAATTCCAGGCCAGGCGAAATCGAGTAAACGCCTTCCGAAACACAGGCTGCTGAAGCTGCGCGTCCTTCCAGGTCTGCCCGCCGTTGGTGCTCACTTCCACTTTGCTGATCGCGCCCCGGCCAGACCAAGCCAAACCCGTAATCTCGTATAATCCGCGACCTGGCAACTGGTGCGCGTCGGACGGAAAAGTGATCAAGGACTTCGGCCCGACTTGGAACTCGTACCAGCTCGCCTTGCCGTCCGGCGTCAAATTCGTGTAATTGGCAGTCTCCACTTTGAGGTAGTAAGGTTTGTCCACGACCTTGATGCTTCTTAAATATTTCACGTTGCTGACCCCTTCCCAACCTGGAACGACCAGCCTCAAGGGATAACCCTGCTCGGGACGGACCGCCTCGCCATTTTGGCTGTAGGCCACCAGCACGTCGTCCATGCCCTTCTCCAGAGGAATGCTCTTCGAATGCCTATTGGCGTCCGCTCCCTCCGCAACCAGCCAGCTCGCGTTCTTCTGGACGCCGACCTCTTTCAGTAGCACGGAGAGCAACACTCCCGTCCATTCACTCGTGCTGACTCTTCCATGCACCTGCTGGATTACGTAAGTGCTCTTGGTCAAGGCAGGCGAATTCGCCACTTCTAGTGCTTTCACCATGGCTTTGTAGTGGGACATGCCGCTATTTCCAGCGCACTCTATGAAATGAATCCGAGATACAGAGGGAAGGCGCTTTAACTCATCCATGGTGAAGACCAGAGGGCGGTCCACCATGCCGTGGATCATGAGACGGTGCTCGTGAGGATCAATGTCCGGGAGACGGGATCCTCTGCCGGTCATGAAATGGAGAGACGATGGCGTAATAATTCCCACTGAATCATGAAGCGGAGTCAATCTTTGACCCATCTCGCCTGGTGGCAGACCCGGAATAACGTCACGGGGCCCACCAAGAGTCACCGTACGGACGGAAGTCTCGAAACGAGATCGCTCGCCGTAGGAGAGGTCCTTAGGCGGACGTGCTTCCCCAGTATCGGCGTGGAGTGTCTCGGCATTCGTGAACGGTATCGCTCCCACGGCTAAACCTGCCAAGGCAGCACCACTCTTAAGAAAACCTCTACGATCAGGATTCTTGGAATTCATGGTGGGATCCTCTCAACCGAAAACTTCTTGCGATTCCTATAGCGTCAAAAGCAAACCATGTCAAGAAACTCGTCGCTCACCGTCCGCGGTGTGTTGTCAGGGGCACAGGATCGACTGACTTTGACGTCGGACGGCATGCGCGAACGTCGTTACCATGCGATCTTGCCGGGCACGGATGGCAAACCGGTTGTGCCGAAGACAGGACAAGCGTACGATGCGCCAGTCACGATTCCGACACGGATAATTTGGCGGGATCATGTTCTCCGAAATTCAACCAATCCCTATCGCCCGATCCTCTCTCCGTGCGAGCGCGAAAGGCTCTATGAAAAACGCAATGATACGGCGGATGATTTCCGTTGCGGCTCTTACCTTATTGCTGGCGGTGCTTCCATCCCGCGCACAGCAGGAATCGGCGCCGGTTCAGATTACTGATCAGGACCTGCTGGAAGGGTTGAAGAATCCCGCGCGCTGGCTGACGTTTTCGGGCGACTACACCGGGCAGCGGCATAGCCCTTTAAAACAGTTGACGCCGCAAAATGTCGCGGGACTTGTCCCGCAATGGATTTTCCAGACTGATATACCCGGCATGCCCGGGCGCGGCATTGAGAATACGCCGCTCGTCGTTGACGGCATTCTGTACGTGACCGGAAACAACAATGAGGCATGGGCGATTGATGGCCGGACGGGACGTCCGATCTGGAGTTATCGCCGCAGACTACCAGCCAACTTTATCGCTTCCGTCTGTTGTGGACCGGTCAATCGTGGATTTGGGATCCTCGGCGATCGGTTGTACATGGGCACGCTTGACGCGCACCTGGTGGCCCTCGACCGGAAGACTGGCAAAGTCATCTGGGACGTAGCTGTCGGCGATCTCAAGAAAGCTAACGCCATCACGGCGGCGCCGCTCGTCGTCAAAAATAAAGTGATTATCGGCGTGGCGGGGGGAGATTTCTCAAGCCGCGGGCACATCGATGCCTACGATGCGCAAACCGGAGAGCGCGAGTGGCACTTCAACACGATTCCCATGCCGGGGGAGCCTGGCAGCGAGTCGTGGCCAAACGCGGATGTCGCGGCCCGGGGTGGAGGAGCAGTCTGGGTGACTGGCAGTTACGACCCTGCGCTCAACCTCGTGTACTACGGGACGGGCAATCCGAATCCTGATTACTACGGCGACGATCGGGAGGGCGACAATCTCTACACCTGCTCACTCGTGGCACTCGACGTCGACACTGGGAAACTTAAGTGGCATTACCAATTCACTCCGCACGATGTGCACGACTGGGACTCGGCGCACGTGCCGGTGCAGGCCAACCTTAAAATCGGTGGCCAAACTCGAAAAGTAATCATGGTCGCCAACCGGAACGGATTTTTCTATACGCTCGACCGCGAATCCGGGAAACTGCTGGTTGCCAAACCGTTCATCGATGGATCGAATTGGGCCAAGGAGATCGGCGCTGACGGCCGACCGATCGTTCTCGATAACATTGGCACCGCGGAAAAGTGCCTGCCGGACAATCACGGAGGCACGAACTTCCAGCCGCCCACATTCGATCCAGACCTCGGATTGTTCTTTGTAACGGCTCACGAAACCTGCGCCACCTGGGAGGGAGTAAAGCCCACAGAACCAATCGGCATGGGTGTGCGCGTCCCGAGCGGGGGCAGAAGTCTGGTCGAAGGGCACGATCAGTTCTCCGCACTGCGCGCGATCGATCCGACCACGGGTCAGCGGCGCTGGGAGCATCGATATCGCCCGTATCCCTCCACGGTAGCTCTTGACTTGACCGGCGGCTTGATGTCAACGGGGTCGGGACTCGTGTTCACCGGCGACAACGACGGATATTTTTATGCCTTCGAGGGGGCGACCGGAAAAGAATTGTGGCGGTTTCAAGTGGGAGCTCAGGTCTGGGGTTCGGCCGCCGTTACTTACATGCTCGATGGCCGGCAATGGGTCGTCACCACAGCGGGATTGACTTTCACAGCGTTCGCACTTCCCACGGCGCCACTGTCAGCCGACTCGAGCTCCACAATCAAGTAAACGCCTGGTTTCCATCGGTGCGAATTCTCACCAGATCTGCACGCGGTCGGGTGGGGCGAGATACAGTTTTTCTCCGGGTTGGACATCAAACGCCGAATACCATGCGTCGATGTTCCGCGCCGTATCTGCGCGGAATTTCGCCGGCGCGTGCGGGTCCGTCAGCACTCGCTGGCGGAGCCTGGCCTCACGCTCTTTCGCCGCCCAATTCTGTCCAAAGGCGATGAAGAATTGCTGGTCGCCGGTGAAGCCATCCTGCGGAGGGGCAGTCTTGCCCGCGAGCGATGCCCGGTAGCCATCGTAGGCGGCGGAGAGGCCGGCGACGTCTGCAATGTTTTCTCCGATGGTCTGCTTGCCGTTCACGGAGATATCGGGCAGAGGCTTGTAGGCATCGTACTGCGCGACGAGCCTCGCGTTGGCTGCGTTGAAATGCTCGAGGTCCGCGCTTTTCCACCAGTTGCGCACGCGCCCCTTGGAGTCAAAGGCGCTCCCTTCGGTATCGAACGTGTGGCTGATTTCGTGACCGATGACAGTCCCGATAGCGCCATAGTTAGCCGCGGCGGGCGCCTGCGGATCGAAGAAAGGCGGTTGCAGAATGGCGGCAGGGAAATTCAGCCCATTGTGCAACGGGAGATTGACGGCATTCACCGTTTGCGGCGTCATGCACCATTCCTTGCGATCCACGGGACGCCCGATGCGCCCGACTTCGTAGTGGTACTCAAACAGGCCGCTGCGCCAGAGGTTGCCGAAGATATCGCCGGCCTTAACTTCGTACGCGGAATAATCGCGCCAAGTTTCGGGGTAGCCGATTCCCACGTAAAGTGTGGTGAGCTTGGCTTGCGCTTCCGCTTTGGTGGAAGGATCCATCCACGGCAGCGCGTCGATGCGCCTCCGGAAAGCGGAGGTAATATTCGCAACCATCGCCTGCGCCTCCGCCTTCGCTTCCGGAGGGAAAAAGAGCTGCGCGTAGATTTGGCCAACCGCATCGCCAAGCAGGTTGTTGACTTGCGCGACGCCGCGTTGCCAGCGCGGCCGCTGCTCCGGCGCGCCTGAGAGGATTTTGCCGAAGAAGGCGAAACGCTCGTCAGCCAGCGTTTTGGGCAGCACTCCCGCGTAGTCTTCGATCAGGTGATACGCCAGCCAATCTTTCCACGTGTCCAGCGGGGCAGAGGCGACAAGAGCAGACTCGCCGGCAAAAGCAGACGGCTGCCAGACAATAAAACTGGCCTGCTTGCCAAGGCCGGCGCCGCGGAAATATTCCGCCCAATCAAGGCCGGGGGCTTTCGCCGCAAAATCAGCCTGCGCCCACGTGTTGTTGGCTTTGTGAATGTCTTCATCTTCCGCCAGGCTGATGTGCTTTTCCGCCACGGCATGCTCCAACTCGACCACCCGTTCGGCGCGCATTCCCGCGTCAGTGAAGCCTGCGAGTTTGAGCATGGAAGAGACGTGTGCCTGGTATTTGGCGCGGACATCGCGCATGCGATCGCTGTCGGCGAGGTAGTATTCGCGGTCGGGCAATTCCAGCCCGCCTTGCAATAAGTAAGCGGCATAGTGGTCGGAGTCGTTGAAGCCCGGCGCGACCCACAGACCGAACAGGTTGGCAGTATGAAAGTTGGTGTTGTTTAGCGCGTCGACGTCAGCTCGCAGACTCTCACCAAGGGCCCGCGCCAGCTCATTCTTAGTGCGGATGGCGGCAATGGAATCGAGGTGCGGGCGAAGCGGAGTTAGGCCTTTGGCTTCGATGGCGGCTTCGTCCATGTAAGAGTTGTAGAGATCGGCGATTTTGCGGCTGTTCGAGCCCGCGGCGGCATTCGCTTTGGCCGCTTCTTCGATCAAGGAGGCGGTGCGCTTGTTGCTTAAGTCCGCGAGGGCACTGAACACGCCGACGTTGCTGCGGTCGGGCGGAATTTCGGTGTGCTTCATCCAGCTGCCGTTGGAGTATTCGTCGAAATCGTCTCCCGGCTTGACGGAAGTGTCCATGTTGGCCACGACGATGCCGTGAATTTCGCGATTGGGAGCGTTCACCGGGGCCTGCTGCGCTTGAATCGCAAGCAGGGGGAGAGCGATGAGAATGCAAATTCCGGCGCGCGTGAGGACAAATTGCAAGTACTTAGAGGGGAAATTCATGCGCGGCACCCTTCGATCCGGATTCGCGAATGCACCTACAAACCAGCGAGAGAACCGATCTGTGACTATCGTTTGTGCGATTGCGCGTAGTCGATGGCGAACTGTTTGAGCTTCGCGCTGGTCATGCCCAGATCGGTGGCTTCCTTGGCCGCTTTATCCACGTCCCAGTGATCGATCACCATGCGCTTGATGAACCACATGGTGGCCGCGCGCCCTCCGCCCGCGCAGTGAATGAACGCAGGATCGCTTCCTTTTTCCGTGATGGCCGCGATGAACTTATCGGCGGCTGCGGGATCGGGGTCCGTGGAGCTGAAGGGAATCGAATAGTAGCGCATGTCAACCGCTTTCGCGGCGGCGGCCTCTTCTTCAAGATTCGCGCCATCCTCGCTGGCCTGGCGCAGATTGATAATCGAGGCAAATCCAAACTTCTTGATTTCGGGCACCGCCGTGGCCTTGATCGCGCCGGCGCAGGCGACTGTGGTTTCGAGGCGGTGGAAGTTCGTCACGCCATCCACATTTTCCTTGGTGACCTCCTGCGCCCGGGCCGGCGCTGCCGCGAGCCACGCAGTGGCAATTAATCCGGCTGCAATCAGGAAATGTGATTTCATGGGAAACCTCCTCTTCAGGAAGTTGCATTATGTGATGAATCGGCCATAAAAAGCCAGTCTCCAAACATACGCGGTCAGCGATACATATTGGAGGTAGGCGGGCGCTATCGTCCGAAGCTTTAGCCCTCCCTGTGCATCTGATATGCTTTGCCCGCTTCGCGCCGACCATGTCCATACTTTTGCCGGAGGAACAACTCGAACGAGGGCTCGGCCTGAGCGAGGCCGTGGCCCTGAACATGAACGCGATGGTGGGGATTGGGCCGTTCATCGTGATTCCGCTGGTGATTCAGGCGATGGGCGGGCCGCAATGCCTCTTGGCGTGGGTGGCGGGCGCGGGGCTTTCCGTGGTCGACGGGATGGTTTGGGCCGAACTCGGGGCGGCCATGCCGCGCGCAGGCGGGACCTATGCGTTCCTGCGGGAGATTTATGGGCCGGGGCGCGGCGGGCGGCTCATGTCGTTTCTTTATATCTGGCAGACGCTCATTCAGGCGCCGCTGGTGGTGGCCTCGGGCGCGATCGGATTTTCGCAATACCTCACCTATCTCATACCGCTCGGAGAATATGAGCAGAAGTTGATTTCGGCTGCGCTGGTTTTGCTTTTGGTCGTGCTTCTGTATCGCAGGATTTCGGCGGTGGGGCTGATCTCCAAATTTTTGTGGTTCGGAGTCGTGGGCACGATGGTGTGGATGATCTGGGGAGGGGCGACGCATTTCTCTGCGCGCATGGCGTTTGATTTTCCTCCCGGCGCGTGGAACTGGTCTTGGCTTTTTTTCGCGGGGCTGGGCTCGGCGACGGTCAACACGGTTTACACCTACCTCGGCTACTACCACATCTGCAACCTGGGCGCGGAGATTCGCGACCCGGAGCGCAACATCCCGCGCGCGATTCTGCTGTCGATTGCGGGAATCGCTGTGCTGTATCTGGCGATGCAGACGAGCATCCTGGGCGTCGTGCCGTGGCGCGAGGCGCAGAATTCGCAGTACATCGTGAGCACGTTCGTCGAGCGGCTGTACGGCGCGCGCGCCGCCACGTTTGCCACCATCATGATTTTGTGGATTGCCTTCGCTTCGCTGTTCACTACGCTTTTAAGCTATTCGCGCGTGCCCTTTGCCGCGGCCGAGGACGGGAATTTTTTCGCGGTCTTCGCGCGCGTGCATCCGAAAAAACATTTCCCGCATGTGTCCCTGCTGTTTCTGGGCGCGGCGTCGCTGGCATTCAGCGTGCTGTTCCGCCTGTCCAGCGTGATCAAGGCCATCATCGCCGTGCGATTGATCGTGCAATTCATCAGCCAGGGCGTGGGCGTGATGATTTTGCGGCGGCGCTGGCCTCCGGAGCGGCTTCCCTTTAAGATGTGGCTCTATCCTTGGCCGGCCGTTCTGGCGATTGTGGGCTGGGTCGCATTGTTTTATTCCACGGGATGGAAATTCGCCCTCGGAGGGCTCGGCGTGATCGCTCTGGGCATCCTTACCTACATGATTCAGGCGCGCTACCGGCGTATCTGGCCTTTCGCCGTGGCTGGGGTAGGGGAAGCGCAGCCATGAACCGCCGCCTCAAATTCGGGCTCGTTTCGCTTCTGGCCACTCTCTGCGCGTTGATGCTTGTGTTAACGCGAGTGAGCGCGCAAAACGAAGCTCCCGCGCCGGGCCGCGGCCAGAGCGTCGCGGACACGCTCGAATCGATTCAAAAGGCCCGCGTGGTGACGCGCGTGTTGTTCACCGTAGCCCATCCCGATGACGAAGCCTCGACGCTGCTCACCTATCTGCCTCACGCCTTGGGCACGGACACGACGCTTCTGACGCTGAATCGCGGCGAGGGCGGACAAAATGCCATCGGCCCCGAGCAGGGCGCGCAACTGGGCATCCTGCGCAGCTCCGAGCTTTCCGCGGCGATGAATGTCGAAGGACCGCGCCTCTATTTTACGCGCGTTGTCGATTTTGGGTTTTCCAAGACGCTCCAGGAAACGCTCGAAAAATGGAACGGCGCCGAACTGGAAGACATGGTGCGCGTTATCCGCATGTTGCGCCCGCAAATCGTCATCAACGGCTGGGGAGGCCAGACAACCGGCCACGGCAATCACCAGGATTCCGGCTATCAGACGCCGAAAGCCGTGGAGGCCGCCGCCGACCCCACCAAGTATCCCGATCAAATAGCCGAAGGGCTGAAGCCGTGGCGCGCCAAGATGATTCTCAATCCCGTGCGGGCAACCGCTCAAGATGAGAAAGTGGACTACACCGGCTCATGGGTCGTCCCTGCAGATGAGATTTCCCCGATTTGGGGGCTCAGTTACCGCGACATCGCGCTCGAAGGCTACCTGCATCACCGCTCGCAGGGCGTGACGCCGTTCCTTAATTCGCCGTTTCTCCGGCGGCCTTATGGGTTGAAGCGCACGACCGGTGGGCCTCCTTCGCCGTCCGACTTCGCACAGCCGCTCACTTCGCTCGCAAGCCTAATTCCCGTGCCTTCTCAGGATGCGCTCGCAGCCACCGATCACGATCTGGATCAGGCGCGTATGGCTGCGGAAAAACTCGATTGGCCCGGCGCCGTGCGCGCCATCGCCGAAGCGGGCAAGCAAATTGCCTCGCTCGAGAACCAATTGAAAAGCTCCCACGATGCGTCGGCCGCGGGCGCAATGTGGGAACTCGAGCAGGTGCGCGAACGAATCAATCACGCGCTCGCAGACGCCGCGGCGATCAAAATTGTTTCCAACTCCGACCGCAGCGAACTTGTCCCCGGCGAAGGGTTCAGCGTGCGCGCCCAGTTGGCCCACCGCGGCGGTTTGGCGGCAACGTTTTCGAAACCGGAACTGGCGTTGCCGTCCGGCTGGAACATTACCAAACAGGAAGAAAAGGACGCCTCGACGAATTTTAGCGTCTCCGTTCCTGCAGGAGCGCAAACGCCGCACACCCCCGGCGACTTTCTCAATCCGTTTCCTCCTCAGCTCGTCCGCGCGCGCACGCATGTGGTGGCCGAAGGGTATGCGTTTGATTTCACCGCGCCGGTGGAGAGCCTGCATGCGACCACGGTCAGCGTGTTGAGCTATCCGCTACGAATCGTCCCTCCGGTCGAGCTCACTCCGGAACCGGAACAGTACGTGGTCGTCGAGTCGAGCCAGCCCAAACAATTCGATATCTTTGCGCGCGTGCACTCCTTCGCGCAGACCGCATCCAAAGTCAGCGTCGGGGTTGAAGTGCCGCCCGGCTGGAATGCCCCGTCGCCGGATGCCGTCGAATTTTCAGGCCCCGGCGATCGCCTGGTCCACTTGACGGTGACGCCCCCGGCGAAAATCGCGCCGGGAAATTACATTCTGAAGGCCTACGCAAAGCGCGGCGACCAAGTGTTCGAGACCTCGCTTGAGCCGCTGCCCTCCCTGCCGACCTATCTGTGGAGCGCGCCCGCCGCAGTGCCCGTGCACGTGTTCTCCATCGCCGTGCCGGAACACCTGCACGTGGGCTATATTTCCGCCGACAACGATGCCGCCATTCCGGATTCGCTGCGGCGCCTTGGCGTCACCGTCGAGATGCTTGACGCGAACGCCCTGGCGTTCGGCGACTTAAGCCGCTGCGACGCCATCGTGGTGGGCATGCGCGCGTACGAATTGCGCTCCGACGTGGTCGCCTCGAATTCGCGCCTGCTGGACTACGCCGCGGGCGGCGGCACGCTGATCGTGCTGGACCAGCGGCCCGCGATCTGGGACGCGCTCAAACCCGCTCCCTTCACCGCCACCATGGGGCCGGGCCCGCGCGTCACCGACGAAAACGCGGCGGTGAATTTCAGCGATCCTGCCAGCCCGCTCCTGAATTTCCCGAATAAAATCGAAGCCCGCGATTTCGACGGGTGGGTGCAGGAGCGCGGCCTGTACTTCTGGGAAAAATGGGACGCGCAGTACCACACCGTTCTCTCAATGCACGATCCTGGCGAAAAAGATTTGCTCGGCTCCCTGCTCTGGACGCGGACTGGAAAAGGCACTTACATTTATACGGGGCTCTCTTTCTCGCGCCAGTTGCCCGAAGGCGACGCCGGGGCCTTCCGCCTGTTTGTGAACCTGCTCAGCCAATCGCGCCACGAAAACAAGTAACCACATCCGCACCCGGTCTGGGTCTAAACGGCCGCAAGACCGTTGACACGAAGTTCGTGTTACGCTATATTCGTGTCATGAAGACAAAACTTCGAAATGTGACCGTCACGCTGGAGGAGCCGGTGGCCCGCTGGGCCCGCATCGAAGCGGCTCGACGGGAAACCAGCGTCTCACGCCTGCTGGGAGAGATTCTCAAAGAGCGCATGCTCCATGGCGAGGGCTATGAAAAAGCCATGCGACGCGCCCTGGCGCGCAAGCCATTCCCTAAGACCGAGGGGCGCTACCTGTCGCGCGAGGAGGCTCATGACCGCGCCGGTCTTCGTTGATACCAATGTGTTTCTTTACGCGCTCGACCAGGCGGACCTGAAGAAGCATCACGCGGCGCGCCAGTGGCGGGAAGAACTGTGGAGGAATGGCCTCGGGAGAATCAGCTTTCAGGTATTGCAGGAATTTTACGTCAAGGCTACACAGAAATGGCCGCAAATCCGCGACGCAGCGCGCGCTGAAGTAAAAGATTTGCTGGCTTGGCAGCCGATCACGATAGATGCAGCGATTCTGGAGAGAGGCTGGAAACTGCAGGACCGCTATCAACTCTCGTTTTGGGATGCGCTCATTGTGGCGGCAGCAAAATCCAGCGGTTGCGGGTATCTGCTGACCGAGGACCTGCAAACCAACCAAAATCTGGATGGCATTCTGGTGATTAGTCCCTTTCTTACCAGCCCGTCATCTCTGCCCCGCAAGTAAATTTCGGTGCGATGGCGGATGCAGGAGGGGTGCCTCACAAAGTTCACACCGCAGATGGCGTCTGTTGTAGCAACATAAATCTGTCACCCTAACGGCAACATAGAAATGTCACCCCTCCTGGGCGTTGGTGTGTTCCAGCCGGGTATCGCCGTAGTAGAGCGAGACGCGGCCATCGAGCGTCTGATAGAGCTGGATTTTTGCTCCCGCAAAACTGAAGCGGCGGTTCTGGGGCGGGATCTGGAAGCGGCGCCCGTCCCACTGCACGACGTTGTCGTTGCTAACGATGCGTTCGTGCCGGAAGGCACAGATGCGCTGGAGATCATCGGGAGCGGGCCGCCAAGCTTTGGCGGCGTCGCGCGGAGTGCGCGCGAAACGGCGGTTGTAATCAGCGATGAACTTGCCCAGGAGGCGGTTGGCCGAGTCGATATCGCAGGCGTTGGCCAAACGCAATTCACTGCGCAAGCGATCTTGCAGCACGCCCCAGAGGCGTTCGACACGGCCTTTGGCTTGGGGAGATTGCGCGGCAATGAAGGTGATGCCGAGTTGAGCCAGGGCGCGGCCGAATTGGGTGGGTTGCGCGCTGGCCGGCGAGTTCTTCCTCGACGGTCCAGTAATCGTCATTGCGGACGAAGACGCCGCTGCGATCTCCGTAGAAGGCCGTGGGCACGCCGAAGCGTCGGAGCAGGCTTTGGAGCAGGCGAAAGTAGCCTTCGGCGGTTTCCGAAGGAAAGAACTGAGCGGCGAGGATTTTGCCGGAAGCGTCGTCCTGCATGCCCAGAGCGGTGAGACGCGGGCCGCGGCCTTCGAGCCAGTCGTGAGGCGAGCCGTCGAGTTGCACCAATTCGCCTTCGCGAGCGACGCGCAAACGGCGCTGGCGATGAGCGGGAGGGCGACGTTTGCGGGGAGAGCCGAGACCTTGGCTGCGCAGCAGAGCGGCGGAGGGTTTCACGGCTGAGCGAGAAGCCTTCTTGCTCGACCAGTTTTTCGCAAAGGTGATGGTCATTGAAGCCGGCATAACGGGTGCGGGCCAGTTGCAAGATGTGATCCCGCACGCGCTGGGGCAGGCGACGATGACTGGGCCGACCGCGGCCGGCGTGTGCCAGAGCCGCCTCGCCGCTTTGCCGTAACCGGGCTTTGAGTCGTTTGACATGTCGAGGAGTAAGGTCGAGCAGCGCGGCGGCTCTGGCACACGCCAATTCCCCCTTCACGCACGAAGAAATCACTGCCACTCGTTGCAATTCTTTCTGGCTCAACGTGAATGTCTCCATAGGGGTGACATTTTCACGTAGCCATTAGGGGGTGACAGAATTATGGAGCTAAGACACACCGCAGATGGCGTCTTGACAACTTTCCCGCAGTGGTTGAGACTTGCTTACCCCCTTCCAGAAAGTGAATTCCCTTGCTCGCCTGACCGCCCGGCATCCGTGCGACTCGCGGAGGGTCGTGCCGCGGCTTGTCTCCTATTATCGGTTTTCAGAGGGGGCGAACAACGAACGGGAATCACGAGGATGCTCGGTGTCGATCAACGGGGTGCCGATCCGTATTCTGTTGGTAGGCGAAGCGAAAGATGCCTGCCGGCTTCGCGGGTTGCTGGACACGGAAGATTCCGACCAATTCCATATCGGGCATGTCGCGGACCTCGAACTTGCCGCCGAGCGGCTTTCCAGCGACCCAGCGGATGTTTTGCTTGTTGACCTGGGTTCTAAACAGCGGCAGGGCCGCGCCTATGTGCAAGCCGCGCGCGCCGCGGCGCCGGACACCCCCATGGTGATTCTGGCGGAATCCGAAGACGAGCTGCTCGCCGTCGAGGCGCTGAGGCAAGGCGCGCAGGATTTTCTGGACAAGGAACACCTGGACCGCCCCGTCTTGGTGAGAGCGCTGCGCTACTCGATCGAACGCCACCGGCTCCAGAAAAATTTGCAGAACCTTTCCCTGCTCGACGACCTCACAGGGCTATACAACCGACGCGGGTTCCTGGCGCTGGCCGAACAGCATTTGCGGATGATCCAGCGCAAAGGCGCGGCGTTGCTCATCTACCTGGATTTGGACGATTTGAAGCTCATCAATGACTCCTACGGCCACCTGGAAGGCAATCGCGCATTGATCGTGACGGCGAACGTCTTGCGCGCCTGCTTTCGGCAGTCGGACATTCTCGCGCGGCTGGGCGGGGACGAGTTCTGTGTCCTGATGACCGACGCGGGGCAGGATTCAGCGCAGCAAGTCCGCAAGCGCATGCAGCAGCGCACGGATTTCATCAATGCGCTCTCTTCCTGGAACTTCCGCCTTTCCCTGAGCGTCGGGATTGCCGACGTGCCCGTGGTGCACCAGCCATCGCTCGAGCAACTTCTCCGGGTCGCCGACACACACATGTACGCAGAAAAGCGAAAAAAACAGCTGCGTAGTTCGGAATCGCCGGCCCTCAAGCAATCCACGGTCGCGTAGTGCCCGCTGGCCTGCCGCGCTAACCCCATTCTCTTCGTTGAAGCCGATCCCCCAAATTGCCGATAGGAGCTCTGTGGAGTGTTCGCGGGGCCGTGCTCTTGTTCGCGCATGGCTCTTCACTCCGTTGCTGAGACCTGCAAGACGGGGGAAAAATGCAGTATCTGAAAGACCTGGTTTTTCCGGGCGGGTTCATGCCGCACGGAAATTGCTACCTATGGACTCCGAGCCTGATCGGGCTGCACGTGGCATCGGATTCCCTGATTGCGCTTTCCTACCTGTCGATTCCCATCACCCTGCTGCACTTTACCCGCAAGCGGCGGGGCATCCCCTTCAGCTGGATGTTCCTTTGCTTCGGCGCGTTCATCGTGGCCTGCGGCGGCACGCACGTGATGGAGGTCTGGACGATCTGGTTTCCCTCCTACTGGCTGGCCGGAGCGCTGAAGGCCGTGACGGCCTGTGTTTCCGTGGCCACCGCAGTTCTGCTGATTCGAATTGTCCCGATGGCGCTGGCCCTGCCCGGCACGGAGTGGCTTGTGGAGATCAACCAAAAGCTCGCCGGAGAAGTCGAGCAACGAGCGCAGGCGGAGTATGGGTTTCGCCGCCTGAACGAAGAACTGGAACAACGCGTCGCCGAACGCACCGTGGCATTGATGGCGACCAACCAGTCGCTGCGGGAAAGTGAAGAACGCTATCGCACTCTGGTCGAGCACGCTCCGGAAGCCATCGTGGTGCTCGATCTGGACCAGGGACGCTTTATTGACGTGAATGCAAATGCCGAACGACTCTTCGGCATGAGCCGTGAGAAATTGCTTCGTGTCGGGCCTGTCGAGGTCAGTCCGCCCCTCCAAACTTGTGGACGGCTTTCATCGGAAGCGGCAGGCGCGGAACTGGAACGGGCCCTCCGCTTCGAAACGCCCAGGTTTGAATGGCTGCATCGCAATTCCGACGGAAAGGATATTCCCTGCGAAATTTCGCTCGTTCGTTTGCCCTCGTCCGGGCGGAATCTGGTCCGCGGGAGCATCGTTGATATTTCCGAACGCAAACGCGCGGAAGAAGAAATCCACAAACTGAATGCCGAGCTGGAACTTCGCGTGAAGGAGCGGACGGCGCAGCTGGAGGCCGCCAACCGCGACCTGGAATCATTCACCTATTCGGTTTCGCATGATCTGCGAGCCCCGCTGCGCCATTTGGACGGGTTCTCCAGGATTCTCGTTGAAGAATATGCGCCGCAAATCCCCGATGGCGCGAAGGAGCATCTGCAGCGGGTGCGCGCGGCCACGGCGCACATGGGCCAGCTGGTCGACGATCTGCTGAACTTGGCGCGAGTCGGACGCGGGTCTCTCCGAATCGTAAACACCAATCTGAATGATCTGGTGGCCGAAGCGATTTTGAGCCTCAAGGAGGAGACTCGCGGCCGGGAGGTGGACTGGCGCGTTGGCCGTCTTTCCGAGGTGCAATGCGATCCCGGACTGATGCGGCAAGTTTTTTTCAATTTGCTCTCCAACGGGTTGAAGTTCACTCGCCTGCGTGAAAAAGCCATCATCGAGATCGGAGAGATTTTGATCGATGGGGCGCCCAGAATTTTCGTTCGAGACAACGGCGTGGGATTTGACATGAAATACGCCGATAAATTGTTCCAGGTTTTTCAGCGATTGCACCTCGAGGAGGAATTCGAGGGCACGGGTGTTGGACTGGCGATCGTGTACCGCATCCTGCAAAAACACGGCGGCGCCATCTGGGCAGAATCCAGCCCGCAGCATGGCGCCACTTTTTTCTTTACCGTGGGCCAGCCATTGCCGCCAGTGCTGGCTCCCGCCGCGGTTCTCGGGGGTGCGGCATGAGAGCGGAAGAAATCGAAATTCTGCTCGTAGAGGACAGTTCCGCCGACGCGGAGCTGACGCTGCACGCCCTGAGGAAGAACGCGCGCGTAAACCGTATCCACCTGGTGCGGGACGGAGAGGAAGCTTTGAATTTCCTTTTCTGCAAAAAACCTTATCACGAGCGCGCCGGCCGGCCCCTGCCGCGACTCATTCTTCTGGACTTGAAGTTGCCCAAGGTGGACGGCCTCACCGTGCTGCGTTCGCTCAAGGAGGATCCCCGAACGCGCTGGATGCCGGTGATTGTCCTCACCTCTTCCAGAGAGGACAGTGACCTCACCGCCAGCTACGACATGGGGGTGAACAGCTACATCCAGAAGCCGGTGGATTTCGATCAATTCCGCGAAACGGTGAACACCTTGGCGCTCTATTGGCTGCTGCTTAATCAGGCCCCGCCGCAGCAGTCCATGCCCTGCCAAACGGAGAAGCCCGCATGAGCCAAACGACCGGGAATGTTGCGTCGCCCACTTTGTGGAATATAGACGCCCCTCTGCACGTGCTGCTCATTGAGAACTCCGTGGCCGACGCCGAGCTGAACCTGCATGAGCTGAGTCGCGCGGGATTTCAGTGCAAACCGCAAATCATCGCCGCGCGCGCGGAGTTTCTGGAGCACCTCGGTCGTTTTCCGTTCGACATTGTGCTGGCCGATTACCGGCTGCCAGGCTGGACTGGCATGGACGCACTTTCCGTGATGCGCCAGGCTGGGCGCGAGGTGCCGTTCATCCTGGTTACGGGAACGCTGGGAGAGGAAGTAGCGGTCGAGTGCATCAAACAAGGCGTCACGGATTTTGTCTTGAAGGAGCACCTTTCGCGCCTGCCTCTGGTCGTGTCGCGCGCTCTGGAGGAGAGGGCCCTGCGCGACGCCCGCAACTTCATGGTCCAGGCGCTCCGCGAAAGCGAAGCCAACTCCCTCTTTCTGTTCGCGCACAACCCGCTGTCCATGTGGGTCTTCGAAAGGGAGACGCTGCAAATCGTACAGGTCAATGACGCGGCCCTGCACCACTACGGCTATGACCGAATAGAATTCCTGCAGATGAGCGCCGGCGACCTGCATCCGGCCGAGGAAGTTCCGAGATTCCTGTCGGCCATCGAGTTCGCCAAATCGAAGGCGCAGCTATCCGGCCAGTGGCACCACCGCCGCAAAGATCAGTCGCTGATGGACGTGGAGATTTTCCTTCACAAAATGGAATACTCCGGGCGCGGCGCCGCGCTCGTTGTGGCGCAGGATATTACGGAGCGAAAGCGCGCCGAGGAAGAGAAGCTGAAATTTTTTACCCTGGTGGAAAACTCCCGCGATTTCATCGCCGTCGCCGATCTCCAGGACAACGTGGAATACGTCAATCCCGCAGGCCGCGCCATGCTTGGGATCAGTATTGCCGAGTCCTTAGAAGGGACACATTCCCTCGACTATGTGATTCCGGGCGATCTGCCCCTCGTGCATAACACAATTTTGCCAGCGCTTTACACCACTGGACACTGGGAAGGGGAACTGCGCTTCCGCCATCGCCAGTCCGGCCATTCCCTGCCGATGGATTTTGTGGGATTCCAAGTGAAGGACGCGACAACTGGAGAGCCGCGCTTCGTCGCCACCGTTTCGCGCGATATGACCGAGCGCCGGGCCCTCGAACAGCAGTTGCGGCACGCCCAGAAATTCGAGGCTATCGGCCAGCTCGCCGGCGGGATCGCGCACGATTTCAACAACGTGATCGGCGCAATTCTCGGATGGGCTGAATTGGGAGAGGAACAGGCCGCTTCCAGCAATGCGACACTGGAAAATTATTTCAAGAAGATTCATTCGCAATGCGACCGTGTTACGTTGTTGATCCGGCAACTGCTGGCGTTCGCTCGACGTCAGATACTCGAGCCGCGCAGGCTCAGCCTGAATCAAACCGCCCACGACGTAATGAATTTGCTCGACAAAGTGATTGGCAAAGACATCGAAATCAAAATGGATTTGGCGGAGGATTTGGCGGCGGTGCGAGCCGATGCCACCCAAATCGAGCAGGTGCTCATGAATCTTTGCCTTAATTCCCGCGACGCCATGCCCAAGGGCGGGCGAATCAAAATTGAAACGCACAATGGCGAGTTTACACAGGAGGACTGCCGCCGCGCCGCAGGCTTGCAGCCGGGGAGCTTTGCCGAACTCCGCGTCAGCGACACAGGGATCGGTATGGACGCGGCTGTAAAGGAAAGGATTTTCGAGCCTTTCTTTACCACCAAGGGGACGGGAAAGGGCACCGGCCTGGGACTTGCCACCGTCTATGGCATTGTCAAACAACATAACGGATTCATTCAGGTAGAAAGCCAACCTGGCGAGGGGAGCACGTTTCGAGTCTTCTTGCCGGTCGATGAAATGGCCGCCGGAGACGAACCCGACTCGCCCGTTTCTGATGATTTGCCAGTCCGCGGCGGCACGGAAACGATCCTGCTCGCAGACGACCACAATGGCATTTGCGAGATGGCGCACTCAGTTTTGACGGCGAAGGGGTATCACATCTTGCTCGCGCACGACGGCGAGGAAGCCGTTGAAACCTTTATCGCGAACCGGGAGCGCATCTCGCTGGTAGTGCTGGACGTGATCATGCCCCGGCTGAGCGGTCCGGAAGTATATGCCAACATAAAAGCGCTTAACCCCAGTGTATCTGTCCTCTTTGCAACAGGTTATAGCAATGAAACTGCCGCTTTGGCCGACCTGGTGGCCGATGGCGTGGCAATCCTTAGAAAGCCCTACAGTCCCTCGGCGCTCTGCCGGCGCGTGCGTGAAATTCTTGACGCCGCGCCTGCAATCGCGCCATCGCTGCGCTCATGAGAAAGTCCGCGTTTGTTTACATTTATTAACAAACTTCCTTGTTGACACGATCTGCGGCATATGCTATTTCCTGAACTAGCTTTGGTGGTCCTTTTCTGTACCAGTTGCGTTTTGGCAAAATTAAGAGGCAATTATAGGCTTTAGTTGATTGAGTTTACCCAGCAACACCCCACCCCACCCCGGGAGGTGATGACCAATCTGGTTGTCACCTCCCTTTTTTTGATGCCTGCCTGGCCCGGAGTCCAGAAGCGGTCGAATCCCTACTGTGATATGAAAAGCCCAATCCGATTGTGCCAAGGGGATTTGCGGAGAGAGCGAGGAGCGCGGAATATCAGGATTTTCACCCGAAGTTCAGCCGTACTTTTTTGCGTCGGGACTCTTGCTGGTCCAGTCGTCGGGAGGAAAGCTGATGCGCCAAAAGCCAGGATTGGGTTTGGTGAATTCCAGCGCCGTATTGAATTTCCTGGCCTCCGCGGGTGTGACCAGCTTGACCGTACATTCCGTTTTCTCAGTCGTTCGGACGTTCAGTAGTGTGACCAGCTGGCCTGAGTCCAGGGCAGTACCCAACTCCACGAGCGCGCCATGGGCGTTCACAACAATCGTGTGGGCCTCTTCGCTGAAGGGCTTATTGGCCAGTTTGCCTTCCACGACCACGCGAACCTGAAGAAATAAACGCTGGCTGCGTCTCTTGCCAGTGGTAATTTCCATTAGTCCAAAGCCTCATGGAGTCCGACGATCCACGTACTCATAGACATCAAACTCTTATAACATGGCTGAAATCGTTCCGGTGAAGACTGTATGTCAGATGTGCATTGAAAAGTATCACCTCTTCATGAACCAGTTTTGCTCGACTCGGAGATGATTTGGGATGGTGCGATCCCGGTGAGGGAAAAAGATCAGGAGCCCTTTTTCAGTTCGGCGAGGACCAGCTTGGCAACTTCGCGCAGGGTCTCAAACACGCCCTCCCCTTTAATGGCAATGGCTTCGGTTATGGGTTCGCCCTTCACTCGCAGGGTCTTGGCGAGCTGCTCGACGGAAAGAACCCCGGGGAGGTCGCGCTTATTGAGTTGCAGAACGTACGGAATCGTATTGAAGTCGAGTTTATGTTCCTTGAGGTGTTCGCGCAGATTTTCCAGCGTTTCAAGATTTGCATCCAGCCGCTCTTCCTGCGAATCCGCGACGAAGACCACGCCGTCCGCGCCCTTCAGGATCAACTTGCGGCTGGCCTCATAGAACACCTGGCCGGGAACGGTATAGAGATGAATTCGCGTTTTGAATCCGCGAACCGTGCCCAGGTCGATCGGCAGGAAATCGAAAAATAGCGTGCGATCGGTTTCCGTGGCCAGGGAAATCATCTTGCCTTTTTGCGCCGTTCCCGTGTGGTCATAGATCCACTGCAGGTTGGCCGTCTTTCCGCCCAGACCTGGGCCGTAGTACACCAACTTGCAATTAATTTCGCGAGCAGGAAAATTGATAAAAGGCACAGTTGTCCCGACTAACCGGGTCCTCTTTTATAGCATACGCATACAAGCAGGCCAATCCTCAAACAAGCGGGTGTTGCTGGCCAAGCATCGGACGGGTCCCGGCGGGCCTCTTCCAGCCCTTGTGAAGGGCCCCGGGAATCAGGTTTTTTGGGAGACCTGTTCGTTTGCGAGCAAGGTTGTGTTTTGTCTTGTCCAACCCGGCCATATTCATTAGCATCTGTTCGGGAGACTTCAGCGGTCCCTGACTGGGGTTTTTCTGAATAGAGTATCGACGGCCGTAAAAGCAAGCACGTGGCCCATTCTCTCGTGCTCAATTCCATCTAGAGGAGCGAACGACCTATGAAAGTTTTTGTGGTTGGTGTGCTGCTGGGAGCCCTGCTATTTGCGGGCGGGCTTTACTACTATTTCGTTTCGGGAATGGCTCCAGCGGCAGTTTCAGATCCGCCCATGATGATGGAGCGGAAGTTGGCGAACCGGTCGCTCGATGCCCACATTGATAAGGCCAACGTTCCCGCGGCTCCTATTCAGCCGAGCGAAGACAATTATGTGGCGGCCGCCAAGCTTTATGCGGACAATTGCGCCGGCTGCCACGGCTTGCCAAATCAACCCCCTCCCGCGATCTCAGGCAATTTCTTTCCCGATGCCACGCTGATGTTCAAGGGCAAAGGTGTGACCGACGATCCCCCGCAGGTGAGCTACTGGAAGGTAAAGAATGGCATCCGGCTCACCGGTATGCCCACTTTTAAAGATATTTTGAATGACACGCAGATGTGGCAGCTGGCGCTTTTCGTTGCCAATGCGGATAAACTGCCGGACTCCGCTAAAAAACTGCTGGTTCCCGAACCGCCCCCGGCCGCTGCGGCTCCCTCCACGCCACCAGCGATGCCAAAGGGCTCCACTTCGAAAAAGTAGTTCGCGACTCCCGGTGGAAGCGCAGAATCCTGCGCTTCCACCGCGGATTCCCGCAGTCGCGTTGACGATGGGTGAGACCTCTGTTAGACTCCGCCAAATGGCACGGACTGGAAAGCCGACAAAACGGGCGAGGCATGGAGCGGGCGCAACTTCGGCAAGCCGTAAATCATTGAAAAGTAAAGAAGATAGGAAAGTTGCCGCGCACGCCGAAGCGGTTCGCCAAATGGTCGATCCCCAATTTGAGCAGCAATTGAAATTGTACGAACAAGCCGTGCAGCATTTCCATCAGCAAAAATTGGTGAAAGCGAAGGAATTGCTCGAAAAGGTCCAGGCGGGCCCGAGCAAAGAGTTGGCGGATCGCGCGCGCGTTCATCTGCGCATCGTCGAGCAGCGCATGGCCAAGCAGGCCGCCCCCTCCGTGCGCACTCCGGAAGAGCACTACCAGGCGGGAGTCGCGTTGATGAATCTGGGACGCTGGGACGAGGCGCGCGATCATCTGCTGCGCGCGCGCAAGCTGGCGCCCAAGGCCGATTATGTTTTTTACGCAATGGCGGCGCTGGATTGCCTTACCGGGGAAGCGGAATCGGCGATGGAAAATTTGAAAATCGCGATTCAGTTGCGCCCGGAAAACCGCTATCACGCGCGCAACGACGAGGATTTTGCGTTTCTTCAGGAAGATCCCCGCTTTACAGAATTGCTCTATCCCGAGCGAGAAGCTTCCGGCGGCTGAATCTCGCCGTGCCGAGAACTCGCTACAAAGCAAAGCGATTCCGATGAAAAGACGAACACGACAACGCAGTGCGGGCGGGGTGCGCGTGGTCGCGATCGGCGGTGGCACAGGGCTTTCCACGCTCTTGCGCGGGCTGAAGCATTATGTCGCGCGGCGGCGGCAGGAATCGGAGCGCCATCCGATCGGCGATCTCGCCGCAATCGTGACGGTCACCGATGACGGCGGAAGTTCGGGCCGGCTGCGCCGTGAATACAGCGTTCTCCCGCCGGGCGACATCCGCAATTGCATGGTCGCGCTCTCGCAGGATGAGGCGTTGCTCGGCCGCCTGTTTCAATACCGCTTCCGGCAGGGCCGCGGTTTGCGCGGACACAGTTTCGGAAACCTTTTCGTCACGGCCCTCACTCACGTGACGGGCGATTTTGCGGAAGCTGTTCGCGTCAGCGGAGAGGTTCTGGCAATCCGGGGAAGAATTTTTCCGGCCACGCTCGAAAATGTTTCGCTCCGGGCGGTAATGACGGACGGGAGAATCGTAGCGGGTGAAACGCGCATCGCAAAGAGCGGAAATAAGATCCGCCGCCTGAGCCTGAGTCCTCGCCTCGTGCAACCGCTTCCCGAAGTTCTGGAGGCGATCCGGCAGGCGAATCTGATCTTGATCGGCCCCGGTTCTCTATACACGAGTATTCTGCCGAATCTTCTGGTTTCCGGCGTCGTCGAAGCGATCGAGAAGTCGGCCGCGACGCGAGTTTTAATCGCGAATCTGATGACCCAGCCGGGAGAGACTCAAGGATTTTCGCTCGCTGACCACGTGCGCGTCATTTACGCCCACACGCGGCGGAAACTTTTCGACTGGGTGGTCGCCAGCAACCAACTCATTTCTCCCGAAGTAGCGCGGCGATATAGGAGGCACGGCGCCGAGCCCGTTCGCGTGGACCTCCAAGAGTTGCAGCGCTTGGGCGTGCGCTGCTTGCTCGACAATTTGCTCGAGGAGCACGGAGTCGTGCGGCATGACTCGGCGCGTCTTGCGCAGCTGCTGATCGAGGAATTCATCGAGCGGCGGCCTTCTTCCCGCTGAATCTCACCTATAGCTCGCGAGATTCGATTCCTTTCCTTGCGCCGTGTGCGGTTTGGTTCGTATACTGACCATGACTGGCGCCGCATCCTTTTTTTCTTGGGAGGAAGGCGCCATGTCAACGCGTGGGGGTTGCCTTGCCGGTTGCCAATGCAACCCGGCTGGTTTGTGAGGAGCGATTTCCATGGCCACGCTTGCTGTTCGTAATGAATTCAATGTTTACGAATCCGCTGATGCGCGCTTTGAAGCCGCGGCGCGAAAATTAGGGCTCGAAGAGGGCCTGTACCGTTTCTTGAAGTATCCCAACAAAGAAATCACGGTTTACATTCCAGTTGTCCTCGACAACGGGCACCTCGAAGTATTCATCGGGTACCGCGTGCATCACTCCATCGTCCGCGGACCGGGCAAAGGCGGCATTCGATTTGCTCCCACCGTGACGTTGGATGAGGTTCGCGCGCTGGCCAGCTGGATGACCTGGAAATGCGCGGTGGTCAACATTCCTTTTGGAGGCGCAAAAGGCGGCGTGATTTGCGATCCCGGCAAATTATCCAACGGGGAGCTGGAACGCATCACCCGCCGGTATACCGCCGAACTCATCGAGTGGTTCGGCCCCGAGCGCGACGTGCCCGCGCCTGATCTCGGCACCAACGAACAGACCATGGCCTGGATCATGGACACGTATTCGATGCATATGCGGCACACGGAGACGGCCGTGGTGACCGGAAAACCGATCGACCTCGGCGGATCGCGCGGCCGTCACGAGGCCACGGGGCGCGGCGTGCTCATCAACTGCGACAGGGCGCTCGCTAAATTCCGCATGCTCCGCGTGAACACGCGCGTCATCGTGCAAGGCTTCGGCAACGTCGGATCGATGGCAGCGAACCTTCTGCACGAGGCCGGATACAAAATCGTTGGCATCGCGGATATTCATGGGGCGCTATACAACGAAAGCGGATTTGACGTACCGAAATTATTGGATTGGGTGAATGTGCAGCGCAAACCGCTTCCTGATTTTCCCGCAGGCGGCGCTAAGATGAGCGCGAGCGAGGTCCTTTTTCAGCCGGCCGAGGTTGTCATCCCCGCGGCGGTGGAAAATCAGATTACTTCCGAAAATGCCCACCGCTTGCAGGCTCGCATCCTTTGCGAAGGCGCCAACGGGCCTTGCACGGCGCTGGCGGACGAGATCGTGGACCGCAAAGGCATCTTTGTAATCCCCGACATTCTGGCCAATGCCGGCGGCGTGACCGTGAGCTATTTCGAGTGGGTGCAGGACCGCCAGGGATATTTCTGGAACGAGAGAGAAGTGAATGACAAGCTTAAGGAAGTAATCGAGCGCAGTTTTGAGGAAGTGGTTCGCTACGCGGAGACGCACAAAGTGAACAACCGCGTCGCCGCGTACATGCTGGCGATCGACCGGGTGGCTTTCGCGTTGAAGGAGCGTGGAATTTACGCCTGAAAGGAGTACCATATCGCGGCCCGTCCAGAGACTTCCCGGAACTCGGGCCTGGCCGGAGAATTGCAAAATAGAAAGGTCGTAAACAGCCACCCCCACCGATGAATGCCGATTCCATTTCTCCGGGAGCCGTGAAATCCGAGGACGAACACCGCCGCGACATCTGCACGGTGGGCCGATGGATTCATTCCCGCGCGTTTGTGGTTTCCACCGACGGAAATATTTCCGTTCGCCTCGATTCTCGCCGCGTGCTCACTTCTCCCACGGGCATGAGCAAAGGCATGATGGTCCCGGACGATCTGGTGATCACCGATCTGCGGGGCCGGAAGATCGCCGGACGCCGCGAGGCTTCCTCGGAACTGGCGATGCACCTTTTAATTTACAATCGCCGGCCCGATGTTCACGCCGTGGTTCACGCGCATCCGCCGGCCGCAACGGCGCACGCCGCCGCTGGGATTCCCCTCAATCGGGCGCTGCTCAGCGAACTGATTATTGCGCTCGGCTGCATTCCCGTCGCGGATTACGGGACGCCCGGGACGCAGGAACTTTCCGACGCGCTGGAACCCATGGTGCAGCATTACGACGCGATTCTGCTGGCCAATCACGGCGTGGTGACCTGCGGTCCGGATTTGCTGAATGCATTTTTCCGCATGGAAACGGTCGAGCATTTCGCGCAGGTGTCTTTGATGACGGAGCTCTTGGGGAAACAAGTCTTGCTTTCTGGGCGCGATGTGGAAAAATTGCTCGTCGCGCGCGCGCGCTATGGCACCACAACCGCGTCCACGGTGATTCCGGGCTGTCCGGTTACGCGCGACACTTCGGAAAACGGCGAAAAGCCGCCGGAGCGCATTTCGGTCACGCGCGAGGAACTTGAAGCGTTGATCGAGGAAGCGGTACGCAAGGACCGCGCCCTGCGATAGGAACGCGAAGCGGCGAACGTATTTCGGGCCACGGGATTTTTCAGCATTCGCGCCGGCCGCAATTTTCTGGCCGCCGGCCACGGAGGAAAAAGCATGGGCGAAGCACTCGGCATGATCGAGACCCGCGGCCTGGTCGCGATGATTGAGGCCTCGGACGCGATGGTCAAGGCGGCCAAGGTCACGCTCGTCGGCTGGGAAAAAATTGGTTCAGGTTACGTGACGGCTATGGTCCGCGGCGATGTGGCCGCGGTGAAGGCCGCAACGGATGCGGGCGCCGCCGCTGCGCGCCGCGTCGGCGAACTTGTGGCCGTTCATGTCATCCCGCGGCCTCATCAGTCGCTTGAGGATGTGCTTCCCATCGGGAAGACGGCTGTCGCCGCCGGCGCCGGACACTAGGCGCGGGGAACCGGGCCGCGAGCGCGCACGGGGCGCGCCGCGGGGCCGCGTGTCATCACGCGCCGCCGGATCGCGTCTGGGCGTTCCAAGCGTTTCATGGAGCTGTCGCTGCGGTCTCCCGTGGTTTGCATCACGGAATTTCGGATTCGAGTAGCAACGAAGATACATTGATTCTCGCTCGCATTGTCGGCACCGTAGTTTCGACGCGCAAGGATGCGCGCCTGGAAGGCAAGAAGCTACTCGTCGTGAAACTCATTTCTCCGCAAGGCGATGATGAATCGGGATACATGATCGCCGTTGACACTGTGGACTCCGGATTCCGCGAAACTGTCCTTGTCGTAACCGGAAGCTCCGCGCGCAACGCCGCCGAATGCAAGGACCGTCCCGTGGACGCCGCCATCGTCGGAATTGTCGATGAAGTGATGCTCGACGCACTGCACGAGGCCGAACTCGCTGCCGGGCGGAAAAAATAACATGCACCTCGGACGCATCATCGGCAACGTTGTCTGCACCATGAAAGATCCCGCGCTAGTCGGGCAGAAACTCCTGATCGTCCAGCCGCTCGACCGCAAGGGCCGCGACAAAGGCCGCCCGGTTATCGCACTGGACGCCGTTGGCGCGGGCGCCGGCGAAACGATTTACTGGTGCCGTGGCAAAGAAGCCAGCTTCCCTTTCCAACCCGCCGATTTGCCCACCGAGGCTACCATTGTCGGCATCGTCGATTCCGTGAACGTTCCGGCCAACTGACGTCGGCTATTTTTCTTCGGCCGTTCCTGCTTTTAATTTTTATCCTTTCAAGTTTTGGCACAGGCCTCTACACTTCCCGGCATGCTGATCGGCCGAGTGATCGGAGACGTCGTCGCGACGCAGAAGGTCGCATCGCACGAAGGGCGCAAGATTCTCGTCGTCCAGCCGTTACAGTTGGATGGCACGGACCGCGGCGATCCGGTCCTAGCGCTCGACGCGGTGGACGCGGGAATCGGCGATCGCGTTTTGCTGACGACAGAAGGGTTCTCGGCTATGACCGCCGTCGGCCGCCCCAACTCTCCCATCGACTCCGCCGTCATCGGCGTAATTGATTCCGTCAATCTGCACGAAAAGTGATTTTGCAAAATCAATCCACAGGTAAGCACAGACGGACACAGAAAAAGCCGCATCAATTGGCGTATGCATTGTTCATTGACATTCCCCTGGCCATCGCGTTGACACCCCGGCAGCGCGCCGCCATAATCGCGGGCGGGTAGCCACGAGATGATTGCTCAGCTTCGCGGAACGCTCGGCGATAAAAGGCCCAACCAGGTGCTGGTGGACGTGGGCGGAGTCGGCTACCTCGTACACATTCCGCTTTCCACGTTTTACGCGCTGGGCGACCTTCATTCGAGCGTCACGCTTCTGATTCACACGCAGGTGCGCGAGGATGCGATTTCCCTCTACGGTTTCCTGAGTGCGCGCGAAAAGCATTTGTTCGAGCTGCTGATTTCCGCTTCCGGCGTGGGCCCGGTGCTGGCGCTGAAAATTCTTTCGGGCATGAGCGTGGACGATCTGGTGCCCGCGGTCCGCTCGGGTGATCTGGCGCGGCTGACGCGCATTCCCGGTGTGGGACGCAAAACCGCCGAGCGCATGATCGTCGAACTGCGCGACAAGCTGGCCGCCGTAGAAATTCCCGAAGACGCCCGCAAGCCGGTCACGACAACGGGCACCGCCGGCGATGTAGTGTCCGCGCTGCTCAATCTTGGCTATGACCAGTACGCCGCCGAAGGGGCCGTCGAACGCGCGGGGAAGAACGGCGCCTCTGAAACGTTTGAGACTCTTTTGCGCGGCGCTCTGCAACAATTGACCGCGCCTGCGCAAGCAAGCGCGAGGGCTGCGCGGTAGGCCGCCAGGTGCAGCACGCGGAAATGGTTGCTGATCAGGTAGCGCAAGGAAAATAGGGGATGAATTCCGGAACAGGAAGCGAGCGGAGAATGGAGCAACCGGCGCGCCGCATCGTCACCGGCGCGGCGCTGGATGAAGACGCTCGCATCGACGCGAGCGTACGACCAAAACGTTTCGCCGACTACATCGGCCAGTCGCGCGTGAAGGAGAACATCGAGATTGCTATTCAGGCGGCGCGCAGCCGCAGCGAGGCTCTCGATCACGTGTTGCTCTACGGCCCTCCGGGGCTCGGCAAGACGACGCTCGCGCAGATCATTGCCAGCGAACTCGGCGTGACCATCAAGACCAGTTCCGGGCCTCTCCTGGAGCGTAAGGGCGATCTGACCGCGATTCTCACTTCGCTTGAGCAGCGCGAAGTATTTTTTCTCGACGAAATTCACCGCCTGGTGCCCGCCATCGAGGAAGTTTTATATCCCGCGATGGAGGACTATCGCATCGATCTGGTGATCGGGCAGGGCGCGGGCGCGCGAATTCATCCTTTTATCCTGAATCGCTTCACGCTGATCGGCGCGACCACGCGCGCGGGCCTGGTAACTGCTCCACTTCGCTCTCGCTTCGGCATCGTGCACCGGCTGGAGTTTTATACGCCGGAAGATCTGGTCACAATCGTTCGCCGGTCGGCATCGATTCTGGGAATCGCCGTGGATGACGATGGCGCGTTTGAGCTGGCCCGGCGCAGCCGGGGCACGCCGCGCGTCGCCAATCGCTTGCTCCGCCGCGCGCGCGATTTCGCGCAGGTGCGGGCCCAGGGCCACATTACACTCGCGGTGGCCAAGGAAGCACTTCAAATGCTTGGCGTCGATGAACATGGCCTCGACGAAGTCGATCGCAACCTCATGCTCACGATTCTGCAGAAATATTCCGGCGGACCGGTGGGCTTGAGCACCCTCGCGGCTTCCATCAGCGAAGAAGAAGACGCCATCGAGGAGATTTACGAACCCTATTTGATGCAGCTCGGCCTGCTCGATCGCACACAGCGCGGCCGCGTTGCGACAGCCCTCGCCTACAAACATTTCGGCCTCGAACCGCCCCGCCGTCAGCCCGGCTTGTTTTGAACCGGTATGGCGAAAGGCAAGCTCATCTACCTTTCTCTCGGCTCGAATCTCGGCGATCGGGCCGCGAATCTAGAAATCGCGATCAAGGCGCTCTCGAAAATTGGAATACGGATTCTGCGCCGCTCTTCCATTTATGAAACCGAGCCTGTCGACTTTCTTGAGCAACCATGGTTCTTGAACTGCGTGGTCGAAGCCGAAACTTCGCTTGCGCCGCGCAAATTGCTCGAAGAACTGCAGTCAATCGAGCGCAGGCTTGGCAGCCGGAAGCTGGTGCCGCGTGGCCCCCGTATCATCGACCTCGACATTCTTTTCTACGAAGAGGTTGAACTTCACGAGGCAGGAATGGAAATTCCGCACCCACGGCTGGCGGAGCGACGATTTGTGCTCGTTCCCCTGGCCGAGATCGCTCCAGGGCTTTGCCATCCGGTTCTGCGCAAGACAGCCGCAGAAATGCTCACCGCCACGCAAGATCGCAGCGCGGTGCGCATCTGGCAGCCGCCGCAGGGGACATCCGGTTCACAATCAAAGGGACATTGATTCCTGATGCGTGAGGATCAGTAGCGGTTTTCCGGGAGCTTCTTCTTGCTTTTCATTTCCCGCTCTTCTTTTTCGTTCTTTTCGTATTCCGCGATCTCTTCCTCGGTCATGCTGTACTCGTCGCGCTTGGCAAACATGGTGGTGTTCCGTTGGGCAAAGGCGTTGCCGGCTTCGCGGCCCTCGCGCCCTTCCTTGCGCTTGCGCTCTGACAGTTTGGAATCGTGCCGCACGCGGCGAATGGGGTTGACCAGCGCAGCCGCCTCCATCAGCAGATCGCTCACTTTTTCAAGCAGGTCGTGGAATTGGAACGGCTTTACGACGTAGGGCAGTTTTTCCCGCTCAAATATTGGGAGCGCTTCCAGGGCCGCAGAATCGGGCACCACGAAGAGAACGCGCGCGCGAACTCTGCCTTCCTCGACCGCAGGAGCCAAGGCCAGTTCTCTGAGTGTCAGATAGACCGGGCTGGTCAGTCCGATCATCGCGATATTCACGATCACCAGGGACCATTCGCCGCTGGAAAGTTCCCCGAGGGCCTGATTGACCGCCGGTACAACCCTCACTTGCCAGCCTTCCGAGTCAAGCACCTGGCGCAGGGCCGACTGGTTGGCCTCATCGTTTTCAATAATCAGTATGCCGATCCGGGCCAAGTTCTGCTCCCTCTGAGACTATCGAGTATAGTCCTTGAGGAAGCGGCGTTTTCCGGCAGTCTGTGCGGCCGGGTCGCAAGCGTCACCTGTCCTTCGCCTGATCTAATCCGACTGGAAAAAACGGCCGCTGCGTCCTGTCGAAGGCGAATAAAATACGAAAATAACGCTTGACAAAGCGAACAAAAAGCGAAATACTCCATCTCGTGCTTCCCGAGACGGGTCATGGCGACTGCAACCTCGATTCCTTCGGCCTCCGAGAACCTTCCTTTTCGAAGGAGGGCTCTCCATGGCCGCAGGAGCGATCCCACACCCACCTTATTCCCCGACGTCCCGAACCAACGGGACAGCGGGCCGAGTGCCCTGCTGCCACCAGGGTCCGCGCCCGAACGCGTCGGCATCGCCCGTCTCGCCTTCTCCTCCCCCCTCGCTGACGCCAAGCGCGGCACGGAATATTTTCTGCTGCCTGTGAAATCGATCCTGAACCACTGCGAATCGACACGCGTGCCCTTTTCCTGGACCGTGAATCCCTACCGCGGCTGTGAATTCGGCTGCCAGTATTGTTACGCGCGCTACACGCACGAATACATGGAACTGGACGGGCACGAGTTTGAAAAGAAAATTTACGTAAAGGCCGATTCCGGGCCGCTAGCCCGGAGGGACCTAGGCATGGAAAAGGTGCAGGGCGAGCATATTGCCATCGGAACCGCTACCGATCCCTACCAACCGGCCGAGCGTGAGTTCGGCGCCACTCGTGCCATACTCGAGCAGATGGCGGCGCGCAAGGGTCTGAGCGTCTCGATCACCACGAAATCAGACCAGGTATTGCGCGATGTGGATTTGCTGCGGCGCATTTCGGAACATTCCTGCGTTTCCGTGAATTTGAGCATCACCACGCTGCGCACGCGCCTGGCGCGAATTCTGGAGCCGCGCGCGCCGCGTCCCGATCTGCGCCTGCGCGCCGTTCAGGAACTGCGCCGCGCGGGCATCGCGGCGGGCGTGTTCGCCATGCCCGTCCTGCCGGGCATCACCGATCGTGAGGAAGATTTGGACGCGCTGGCTCGCGCCGCGCGCGATGCGGGCGCACAGTGGTTCGCCGCTAGCGTGCTGTTTCTCATGCCGTCGGCGCAAAAGCAGTTTCTGCCATTCTTGGATGCGAAGTTCCCCAAGCTCGCGCGGCAGTATCGCGAATGGTTTTCCCGCAAAGCCTATGCTCCCGAAACCTATCGCAAGGAAATCTCCGCGCGCGCGGCTGCATTGCGGAAGAAATACGGCCTTGGAGTTCGGCCGCTTGATCCGGGGCGTCCGTCCGAGCAAACGCAACAACTGAGTCTTGGCCTTTAGTAGGACAGGCTTCAGCCTGTCCGGCTTTGACCACGGTAGTTTCAGGGGAAGGAGACAGGCTGAACAGGCCACGGAAAAAATGCCTTGTTCTGTCATTCTGAGCGAAGCGAAGAATCGCTCGATTCATGAGTAAGAAAAGAAACAGGGAGAGATTCTTCGCTTCGCTCAGAATGACAGAGGTTTGAGTGTTTCCGCAGCCTCTGAAGGCCGTCCTGCGGAAGCCCTACGGAATAATAATTCGCGGCTCTTCCTTGGAAACGCCGGCCTCGCTCGGAAACTGCGAGCGCAGGAACTCAAGGAATGCGCGCGTGCGCGGCCGTCCATTGGAGCGCAGCCGTCCGAACCGGAGAAAAAATACCAGCAAGTGGAAAATTTCCGTGTCCTTCAAAGCGGGAAATTCGGGATGCTCCGCCGTATGCTTTTTCTCTTCCTCGATGAACCTCGCGAGGGAGGCGTAAAGTCCCGCAGCCACGGGAATATCCGGCGGTTTTTCGTAGTAGATACCGGAAAGGAGCGTGCGGCGGGTTTCTGCCAAAGCCTGCACGGCGGCAAACACGTCGGGATCGCTAAGGGAACGCTGATCCGCGGCGTAAGTGACCACCGTGTAACCAAGGCCGGACAGTGCGGATTGCCGCGTGTGGATCAGGTCCGAGGGGAACAACACGTCCGGAAAAGGGACGTCACCATCGGCGAGCGGTTTCGGGTGGTTTTGCTCCCAGCGATGCGCTGCAACCAGATAGGCGCAATCGCTCGGGCAGTCGATCGTCACTTCGCGCTCGGTTCCGCAATCAATCGCGCAGATCTTCTCGCCCTTGGTGGGGCAATAGCGCTCGGCGCGCCGCTTGTTGCAGATCGGACAGATTTTTTTGTCGGCCACTCTTCATCGCTCCGCGAAAAGTTCGCGGCGCGCCCCTGGGTTTCTTCAATTTTTCACAGTGTGAAAGACAATACTACTCGGGGATTTCAACAAACTCTAGGCGGTTTCCCCATGGATCTTCCGCATAGAACCGGCCCGTGCCGGGAAGGCTGTCATCCTCGACGAGGGGCAGGCCACGGTCCATCAGCGTTTTGCGCAATTCGTCCAAATCATGCACCGCGAATGCCGGGTGCGCCTTTTTGGCCGGTTGAAAACTTCGTTCCACGCCGATGTGCACCTGCTGCGAGCCGCACTCGAACCAGCAGCCTCCGCGCGCGCGCAGGATCGGCGGCTTTTCGATCTCTTTCATTCCCAGGATCGAGCCGTAGAATTCTCTCGCTGCGCCTTCGCATCCCTCGGGCGCCGCGATCTGAATGTGATCGATTCGCGCCACGCGTGAATTCTTGCTGTTCACAATAGCACGGTCCCGCAAGGCCGGAATTCTTCCCCGTTGCCCGGAATGATTCGGGGTGATGTGTTCCAAGCACAAGTACGCCCGCCGGGTTGCCGCATCGGAACAAAGACGCGGCAACCGTTGGCGGGCGCGTGTTTACTTCAACGATTCCGGATCAGAATGATTTTTGGGTGACTTCTTTTCAAGCAAGGAAACGAACTTTTGGCCGGACGGCGGCACCGGCACCGCGCCCTTGCGGATGATTTCCGTGGCAGTCAATTTTTTACCGTACAGTTTCTCGTTGGCGTCGTTGTCCGGGCGCAAGGTTGAGCCTTCAAGGGAAACGCCCGCGAACAAGCCGCGAGCACGGGAGTAGGAAAGAATTTCCGCGCGCATAGTTGCATCGGTGGCTGCCGTGGCGTCGCGCCCCTTCGGGCCGGCCGCGGCCGACATGTCCGCTCCGAGCTTCACTTTGCTGTTCAAAATCGCCTTCGCACCGCGAGGATTCATGACCAGCAGAACAAAATCGGTGGCCTGACCACCCAACTGGAAACCCAGGCTTCCGCCCTCCAATGCCATCATCGAAGGCGCGCCCCAGGGGCCAGTGAAATGCTCACCACTGCGGCAGGCCATCGCGCCGCGCCCGTAGCTTCCTCCGACGATGAACGCCGCTTTAATCACGGAGGGGAAAACGATTACACACTCCGCCTTGTCTAGCAGGTCCTGCGGGATGTCGTCCGGAATATTCATGATTTCTTCCATTACCATGCCGGAGTTTTCCAGCCGGTCCGTTTCCTTATCATTGTCCGGACGCGCGGCCAGCATGGGAGCTGCAGCAAGCGCAAAAAGCATCCCTGTCGCAATTAGTTTTCTCATGAGTTCGTTCCTCCTTGAATTGGTGCTGGGCTAGGACCAGGCTGGATGCCGTCGTTATCATAAGACCTCCCGCAGGTTCGTGCAACGCACGGGCGGCCGGTTCACGGAAACTGAAGCAATTTTAAGTTGCGCATGGGTCTTGGGAATCCACATTCGTTTCCTGTTCCCTCAACCGTGTGGACTATAATCGACTTTTCTTCGCGAATTCTCCAAGGGAGCGGCTCGATGGCGCCGAACCGAAAATTGCACCCACTAATAATTGGATGCCTCGTGTTCGGCATGGTTGTCTGCGGGGCAGCGACGAAAACCGGGGCGCAATCGCAGCCGCCGAAATCGGTGAACTCCCGCGTTGGGGCAAGGAATGTGAAGCCCGCGATGCGCGCGGATGTGGAACGCTTCCGACAGCGTGCCGACGCCGCGCTGTCCGCTGCGGGGCCGAACAAGGGCGCGTGGGGTGTGCTGGTGACCGACGCCGCGACGGGTGATGTTCTTTATGCGCGCAACCCCGATGGCTATTTCATGCCAGCTTCCAATGCAAAGTTGTTTTCCACGGCGCTGGCGCTCGCAACCCTCGGCCCGGATTACCGCGCGCGAACGACAGTCTCTTCGAGCGGCGCCATCGATACGAACGGCGTGCTGATCGGCGACCTCGTACTCACCGGACGCGGCGACGCGAATCTCTCCAACCGGAAATTTCCGTTCGACAAAAAAGAGGAGCGCGACGGTCCGCCCGAAAAAGTTCTCGCGGAATTCGCCGACGCAATCGTGGCGCGCGGAGTGAAGGAAATCAGCGGCGATGTGATCGCCGATGACAGCATGTTCCAACACGAGAAGTTTCCGAGCGGTTGGCTGGTCGACGATATTTTGTGGTCCTACGGCGCCGCGGTTTCGGCAATCGCCGTCAACGACAATACGTTTACCCTGGAAGTGCGCCCCGCCGCGAATGAGGGAGAGCCAGCGCGGTACGAGGCGGGGATGGCCGCCGATTTCTATACTGTCGACAATTTGATTCGCACCGGAACCCGAGGCAGCGAGGAAAAATTGGCCGTGGCGCGCGATCCCGGCTCGCGAGTCATTCATCTCAGCGGCACAATGCCGCTCGATGCGCCGGCCCGCCGGCTCACGATTGCCATCGAGGAGCCTGCCGAGTTCGCGGCCTGTCTCCTGTCGCGCCTTCTCCAGGCCCGGGGAGTCAAAATTGATGGGGTCGCGCGCGCGCGCCACGCGGGAGCCCCGCCCCTGGGTGCCGTCGAACAGCAGGAGGTTCTCGCCGAACATACCTCTGTTCCGCTCTCGGACGAAATTCGCCTGACCAACAAGAACAGCGAGAACCTTCATGCGGAGCTTCTGCTGCTTCTGGCGGCGCACGAAAAAACAGGCGCCGCGGATTACGAAGACGCATTGAAATACGCATCGGATTTTTTCAGAGCCGCGGGCATAGCCGATGGTGACGTCGTGCTCAGCGACGGCTCGGGCCTTTCGCGCAAGGACCTGGTTACGCCGCGTTCTGTCGTGCAACTATTGCGCTACGCCGCGGCGCAGCCCTGGGGGGAGTTGTATCGCTCCACACTCCCCGTGGCCGGGGAAGACGGGACGCTCTCGGACCGCATGAAGGATACGCCCGCGGCGAGGCGCGTCTTCGCGAAAACGGGAACCATCGGGCGTGGAAATACGCTTTCGGGTTATGCGACCAGCGTTGGCGGAGAGCGGATTTTGTTTTCCATCCTTGGAAACAACAACAATCTTCATGCGCAAGATGCGAATAAAGTCCTCGATGCGATTTGCGTAGCGATGGTGGAAGAGCTGGGGCCAGAAAAAAAGAAGTAGAGGAAATTTAGGAAGCTAAGGATGTGAAGGAAAATCGATTGGGGCGGGTCTTAGTGGCACAGGTATCCCCAACGGCGGATGGTTTGCTACTGAAATTCTCCCGAGTTTTTGTGGGTCGTGGCTTTAGCCGCGACATTCCGTGCGCAACTATCGAGGCCTTTGGGCTCTGAAATGCGATGACTTCATGATGCACAAATCGAAAGTAATCACGGTGTTCGGAAGTTCGCGTCCCGAGGAAGGGCATGCGGATTACGTGGAGGCCCTGGAACTCGGGCGCGCGCTGGCGGGGGCTGGATTCGCCGTCTGCACGGGCGGTTACAGCGGTGTGATGGAAGCCGTGTCGCGCGGCGCGCGCGAATCCGGAGGGCGCGTACTTGCCGTGACATCAAGCTTCTTCCGGCCGCGCGCGAATCGCTGGGTGGAAGAGGAAACACGCGTGTCCACTTGGCAGGAGCGCCTATTTGAATTGGTACGCCTTGGCGATGGATTTGTGGCCTGCAAGGGCGGGACGGGCACGCTCGTGGAACTCGCGGTCGTCTGGGAAATGCTCAACAAAAAGGCGATGCAGCAGCGTCCCTTCGTCGTGCTGGGCGATTTTTGGCAGCCGATTCTGGATCGCGTCCGCGAAGTCGAGCGCGGGCACGCGTCGAGATGGGGCGAGTCCAGTGATCCGCTGGTGCACCAGGCACCCACTCCCGCTGAGGCGGCCCAGTTTTTGGCCGCCCGCCTCGCGAGCGGCGCGGCGCAGGGAAAGGGAACTTAGAAAAACGTGTCGCGCACCGCGGAAGACATTCTCGAATTCGACCGGCTGCGCGATTTGCTGCGCCGCCAGACGACGTGCGCGCCAGGGCGCCGCGCGGTTGACGCCCTTTCGTTTTCCCAGGATCGCGCCGCGCTCGAAGCCGCTTTCGCGTTGATTGCCGAAGCCATTTCCTATCGTGGCGACGGCAGCGAAATGGGATTCGGTACGCTGGCCGATCCGGCGCGTTGGCTTATGGAACTCGAAGCGCCGGTTGCCGTCCTCACGCCGGCCATGCTGCTCGATGCGGCGTCGCTCGCCGACACGGCTGCGATGCTGCGCGACACTTTTCGCGAGACTGGGCGCGGGGGTTCCGCGCCCGCCGTCCGGAAATTTCCCCTGCTCTCCGCGCGTGCCAGCTCTGTAGCGGACCTTCGCCTGGTTGCTGTAGCCATCCGCCACGCAGTGCTACCCAACGGAGAAATCAGTGACGACGCTTCGCCCGAACTGAAGCGGATTCGCGCCAGCATGGGCCGCACGCGCGAAACAATTCAAAAGACGCTCGAGCACATGCTGCGCGCTCGCGGCGGCGAAGCGGGCGAGGATTACGTCACGCTGCGCAACGATCGCTTCGTCATTCCGGTGCGCGCGGCCGAGCGGCGCCAGGTGCAAGGCGTGGTGCACGCCGCGAGCGCGACGGGACAAACCGTTTTCGTCGAGCCGTTCGAAACCATCGAGCACAACAACAAGCTGGTACAGCTTGCCGAGGACGAAGCGGCGGAAATCACGCGAATCCTCGGCGAGTTGACCGAACGCCTGCGCGCAAATCTCGGGCCGGTACGCTTTGCGGTCGAGACCATTGCAGAACTCGACTCCGTATTCGCGCGAGCGCGTTTCGCGCGCGAATTCGATTGCACGCTGCCGCAATTTGCAAGCGTAGATTCCTCCGCCCCCTCTTCTACGAATCAACCTTCGCTTGAGCATCCCACCCTGGAGCTGAAGGACGCGCGGCACCCCGCGCTCGCCGAAACGTTGCGCGCCCACGGCCGCAGCGTCGTCCCGATGACGCTGGCGCTCGGAGGACCAAAGACCGTGCTGGTCATCAGCGGCCCCAACACCGGCGGCAAGACCGTCGCGCTTAAAACTGTGGGGCTCGCCGTGCTTTCGGCGCAGTCCGGCATCCCCGTGGCCGCGCAAATGGCGCGACTGCCGATCGTCGATTGCGTGCTTGTGGACATCGGCGACGAGCAGTCGATCGCCGCTGACCTCTCCACATTTTCCGCGCACATGCTCAACGTGCGGGCCATGCTCGAAGCCGCCACGCCGCATTCGCTCGTCCTGGTGGATGAGCTGGGCACGGGCACTGCTCCCGAAGAGGGTGCCGCGCTGGCCGTGGCCCTGCTCGACGAATTCCGCGAGCATGGTTGCCTGACGCTCGCGACCACGCATCATGACCGCCTGAAAACCTACGCATCCACGACGACCGGCGTCCTCAATGCCGCCGTCGAATTCGACGAAGTGAACCTGCGCCCGACGTATCGCCTGATGGTGGGCGTGCCCGGCGGCTCGAGCGGCATCGACATCGCGCGGCGCCTCGGCCTTCCGGCCCAGGTGATCGACCGGGCGCGTGCGCAGCTTTCTCCCGAGGCGCAAGAGGCTGCCGCGCTCATCGCCTACCTGCATCGCAGCCGCGACGAACTTGAAACCCTGAAGCGCGAGGCCGCGCGCGCCGCGCAGGAATTCGCCGAAGAAAAAAAACGGTTGCAGACCGAGTGGACGGACCGGCAGCGAACACGCCTGAAAGAGCTTGAGCAGCAATTCGCACATACGATTGAAAAACACGAAAAGGAAGTTGCGCGCGCCATCGAGGGAGTAAAGGAACGAGAACTGCGCGCACAACTTGAAAAGCAGACGCATCGCAAACTCGTGAAAGCGCGCGGCGACGCCCGCGAAGAAGCTGATGCCGCGACCGTCGCGCACCTGGCGGACACGCAAGCCGACCTGGGAATTGCCGCGGCGCAAGCCGCGAAGCCCGTGGCACAGAGCGACCTCGTTCCCGGAGCGCGCGTCCGCGTGCGCGGCCTGCCCACGCCGGTGACGCTGCGCCGGCGAGACGAAACCAGCGCCGAAGTCGAAGCCGGCCCGCTGCGAATGAAGGTCGCGCTCGCGGACATCACCGCGCTCGCGGGCGAAGAAGCCGCCACGAAGCGTCGCCTGCCGGAGGGCGTCACCGTGCGCACGCAGCCGGCGACAGAGCCCGCCGGCGAAGAAATCAACCTCATCGGCTGCACCGTGGAAGAAGCCACTCGCCGCGTCGACAAATTCCTCGACCAGGCCACCCTCGCGGGTTCTTCGCGAATCCGCATCATCCACGGCCACGGCACGGGCGCGCTACGCCGCGGCCTCGCCGAATTCCTGAAGACGCATCCGCTGGTCGAATCCATTCGCTTTGAAGCTGCGGATCGCGGTGGGGAAGCAATCACACTTGTCGAATTGAAATAATAAGATCGCCCTTCTTACCCTCGGACAGTCCACACGACGTTTTCCTGTTGCGGCGTGTACAATACGATTTCAGGCATTCAAATTGTGCGCCTATGGCTGAAGCGGGCTCATTTGTGGATCGCGTGAAGCAGCAGGCGGACATTGTCCGCGTGGTGGGGGAATACGTCCGCCTGAAAAAGTCCGGGCAGAATTTCACGGGGCTTTGTCCCTTTCATTCCGAAAAGACGCCGTCGTTTGCGGTGCATCCGGTGAAACAGATTTATCATTGCTTTGGGTGCGGCGCGGGCGGGGATGTTTTCAAGTTCGTGATGGAGATGGACAAGATCACGTTCCCAGAGGCCGTGCGCGCCGTCGCGGAAAAATGCGGCATCGCGGTTCCGCGTGCGCGCGAACGTACTCCCGAGGAGCGCAAGGAAAATCAGCAGCGCACTTCGCTCGTGGAATTACATCGTGAGACTGCGGCGTTTTTCGTGCAGCAGTTGAACGGCACGCAGGAAGGCCGCGCCGCAAAAGCGTACTTGCTCGACCGCGGGCTCGACTCCGAAGCCATGGCACGCTTCGGCATCGGCTTCGCGCCCTCGGGCGGCGAAGCGCTCTTGCGTGCGTTCAAGCAGAAATATCCGGAAAGAGTTCTGGAAGCCTCGGGCCTGTTCAGCCGCGACCAGAACGGCAGGCTCTTCGACCGTTTCCGCCGCCGCGTGATGTTCCCGATCGCCAACGATTCGGGAAAAATCGTCGCGTTCGGCGGCCGTGCGCTGGGGGACGACCTGCCGAAATATCTGAACTCGCCCGAGACGCCCATCTACACGAAGAGCAACCTTCTCTATCATCTCGATCGCGCCAAGGAAGCGCTGCGGCAACGCGACTTCGCCGTGCTAGTTGAGGGCTACATGGACGCGATAGCCGTGGCGCGCGCGGGAATCTCGAACGTCGTCGCCAGCTGCGGCACGAGCCTTACCGAGCCGCAAGTAAAACTCCTGAACCGGTTCACGCGCCGCATCGTCGTCAACTACGATCCTGACACCGCGGGGCAGGCCGCAACCGAGCGCTCGCTTGCGATCCTCCTCGAGCAGGGTGCCGAAGTGCGCGTGCTCGCTCTGCCCGGCGGCAAGGACCCGGACAGCTTCATTCGCTCCGAGGGTGCCACAGCCTACACGAAACTCCTGAACGAAGCGCCGCCTTACGTCGATTATTTGATTTCTCGCGCGCGCAAAATGGACATGTCCACGGCGGAGGGAAAACTTCGCGCGGTGAATTTCCTCATGCCCTACGTGCAGCGCATTCCGGACCGCATCCTGCGTTCGGAGTGGGCCACGCGCATCGCGCAGCAGCTACGCATCGAGGAGCCGGTGCTGCGCGAATCGATGCGCAAAGCGGCCAGCGAACGCCGCAGTGAAGTGAAGGCCCGCCCGGAACTCGTAGGCCGCGTCGGGAAACCCGCCGAGCGGCGCCTGGTGCAGATGCTGATCGAAGCCGAAGAATTTCGCTCGCAGCTCGCCGAAGAAATCCGCGCCGGGGAGCTGCACCGCGGCCTGGAGAGCGAGCGCATTCTTGCAGTACTGGTCGAAGCATGCGCGACGGGCGTCCGGCCGGACGCGGCCGACCTGGCGCTGGCACTGGAGGAGCGCGACCGGCGGCTCCTGTTCGAAATCGCGTTCGAAGCCGCTGCCCCGCCCACCTGGGAAGAAGCCGAAAGCTGTCTCGCGGTCTTGCGCCGCCGCCGCGCCGAAGAGGAATTGTCCTCCGTTCAGAGACAAATCGAATCGTTTGCGGCTGCCGCCGGCGCGGGAGCGGGCGGCGAATTGCGGCGTCTTCTGGAGCGCAAGCAGGAACTGCGGCGGCGCCTGGACCCTCCCACGCAGTAGGCCACGCATTTCTTCACAGTGGGGATTGGTCTCTCGGGAGACAGCACAAAAAGATCCGCATCCATGAGGCCTGTGCGTCGCAAGAAACACTTCAATCGGGCAAGAGGAACAAACGATCGGCGGAGAGCTCCATCGCCCAGGGCTGCGGGAGGTTCCGGAACGATTCCCATTCCTGCTTGAAAACCTCGGCCTGCAAATGAAAATCGGCGGGGTTTGCCGGCAGGGCGCCGACGCGCAGATCCAGCGTGACGCGGAATGGCGTTTCGGTCATGGCGGCGAGCCAGCAGGGGAACACGTTCTCGGAATTTTCCAGGTCAAATTTCTGCGCCGGATGCACGCGCACGTGATGCGCACGGATGGCGACATGCGCTGGCGTCATTTTGAACTGTTGCGCGACGCGCAGCGTGCAGCCCCAATCAAGCGCCTCCACGCGCCCGTCGGATAAGCGCCGCGCGCTGGAATAATTCTTGCATCCGGTAACGCGTGCCACCTCCAGCGTCGGAGGATGGCGGAAGATTTCTTCTTTCGGACCTTGCGCGGCCACACTTCCCTGAGCCAGCACGACGAGTTTTTCGCAGACGCGGTACGCCTCTTCCAGATTGTGGCTCACGAACAAGGTCGATCCGCCGTAGCTCGCCAGCGTTTCACGAAGCTGGCGCTCGAGCGCGCCGCGCAAATGCGTGTCCAACGCGGAGAATGGTTCGTCGAGCAAGAGAGCGGCCGGCTCGATGGCCAGCGCGCGCGCGAGCGCGACGCGTTGCTGCTCGCCGCCCGAAAGCGTTGCAGGGTAGCGCTCCGCAAGGCCATCGAGATGCGTGGCGGCAAGCTGTTCGGCGACGCGGCGATTTTTCTCATCATCAGGGAGATGACGCAGCCCGAACGCGATATTTTCCGCCACGGTCAGATGCGGAAACAGCGCGTAGTTTTGGAAAAGCAATCCGATGCGGCGCGCGCGAGCGGGTACATTAATGCGTCGCTCGGAGTCATAGAGCACGCGCCCGTGAAGAACGATGCGCCCGCGGTCCGGCGTCTCGAGGCCCGCAATCGATCGCAGCGCCATCGTCTTGCCCGAGCCGGAAGGGCCGAGCAAACCGAGGGGCGCGCCGTCCGTCATAAATTCGACGGCCAGCCGGAAACCGGGCACATTTTTTTCAATCGCGACTTCGAGCGACATGATTCGCTTTTGGTAGCACAGGCTTCAGCCTGTGGGGGTTCGTCCTTGCAAGGACAAAATGCCACAGGCTGAAGCCTGTGCTACTCAAGGCCTCCGCCAGATGCTCAGCGCGCGCCGGTTTGTCGCGTAAATCGCGGCGAGCACCAGAAAAGAAAAAAGCAGCAGAACGAGCGCGGTCCGGTTCGCCGCATCGTAATTCGCAGCCTGCACTTGATCGTAAATGTCGATGGAAACGGTGCGCGTAACGCCGGGAATGTTGCCGCCAACCATCAGCACCACACCGAACTCGCCGATCGTGTGCGCAAAGCTCAGCACGATTCCGGTGACGGCTCCCGCCGCGGAAAGCGGGAGAATCACACGAAAAAATGTCGCAAGGCGCGACGCTCCAAGAGTCCATGAGGCTTCGATCAAACGGCGGTCCACCCCTTCAAATCCCGCCGCAATCGGCTGCACTGCGAAGGGAAGGCTGTAAAGCACGGACGCGACTAGCAAGCCGCCGAACGTGAACGGAAGCGTGTGGCCGAACCACGACTCCCAAATTTTGCCCGCAAAATGGCGCGGACCAAGGCCCACGAGAACGTAGTAGCCGAGCACCGTGGGCGGCAAAACGAGTGGCAGCGCGACGATCGCTTCCACCAAAAATTTCCAGCGCCAGCGAGAGAACGTGACCCAATATGCGATGGGCAGCCCCGCCGCGAGGAGAATCCCAGCGACGCACACCGCCAGCTTCAGCGAAAGCTCAATCGCCTGCCAGTTCAAGGGTTCCTCTTGGCGGGAAGGACGAATCCATATCGCTCGAGCAGCGCTGCCGTCGCGGGCATCTTGATGAAATCGAGAAAAAGCCGCGCGCCTTGCGAGTTCGGCACCGCGCGAAGCACCACGGCTCCCTGCTGGATCGGCGTGTACAAATTCTCCGGAATGTCCCAGGTGCGGCCTTTGTCTTTCATGGCGGGTGAAAGCACGAGAGAAAGCGCGAGGATCCCGGCGTCCGCGTTTCCAGACTCGACGAATTCCGCTGTCTGCGAAATATTTTCGCCGAGGACGAGCCGGTCCTTCACAGCGTCATAGACGCCCGCGTGCCGCAGCGCTTCCTCCGCCGCGCGGCCGTAGGGCGCGTGCTCAGGATTGGCGATGGCTATTTTTCGGACAGCGGGATCGCGCAACGCGGCAAAGCCCTTGCTGACGTCCACGGCGGAATCTTTTCGGGTCCATAGCATGATTTTGCCGATGGCGTAGCGGTACGTGCTTCCCGACGCGGCAAGCCCTTCGGCTTCCAGTTTTTTCGGATAGGCGATGTCCGCGGAGAAAAAAACATCAAACGGCGCGCCGTTTTCAATTTGTGTAAGAAAATTTCCAGACGATCCCAGGCTGAGTCGGACTTTGCAGCCGGTGGCCTTCTCGAAATTCTCGGCGATTTCGTTCATCGCGTAGGTCAAGTCGGAAGCCGCGGCGACAGTGACCGTGCCGCAGGGATTCGCTGTTTGCGGCGCGAGCGTGAGGTTGTTCCGGCGCGCCGCATGAAACGGCGCGGCCAGTAGGAAGCCTGCAAGCACGGTGGATGCGAATATGTTGCGAATTCTCTTCATCTTTTTTGCATGGTCCGGATTTACATGCGCACGATCATGACTTCCGTGGCCTTGATGAGCGCCGCCGCGGTCTGGCCCTTTTCGAGGCGCATTTCGCGCGCGGCGTCCGCCGTGATGATCGAGGAGATGCGCTGTCCCCCGATCGAAAGCTTTACCTGCGCCAAGAGACCGCTGTAGCGAACCTCCAAGATCCGTCCCACCAACTGATTGCGCCCGCTGATGCGCCGGAAGTTGCGGCGCCCGGTCAAGATGTCTTTTTCCTCGGTGCGCGGCAGAAACCGCTCGATTTCGGATGCGGGAATGCGGTGGTGGCCTCCGGCGGTGCGGATGCTGCGCAGTTTTTTTTTGTAGATCCACTGCTTCAGCGTGGGATAGCTGATCCCCAGCGAGCGCGCAGCGTCGCGCGGATTGAGCAATTCATCGGATGCCACGGGCACCTCCAGAAAATCCATTTATACACGTATTTATTAGATATGTAAATACGGATTAATACGATTTAAGTAGCACAGACATCAGTCTGTGAGGGTCAGTGCAAGCAGGGACTAAAACCCACGGACTGATGTCTGTGCTACTTACTCCTCCGGCGCGAAGGCCAGCAAAACGTTGCCAGGCATGCCGCCGTTTCGCGGGTATCCCGAGTTGAGGAACACCATGCCACCCGCAACGACCGGGCCGGCGCCGTCGATCGAACCGCCCTTGGCGGGCACTCCGTTCACCGTGGAATACGCTTGAGCGGCGGTGTCGAAATCCCACAGCATCTCGCCGTCTTCGGTGCTGAACGCGCGTACGTGCCCGTCGACCGACGGGGAAAATACGACGCCGGGAATCAGAGTCAGCGCCGCGGATTGGCCCGGACTGCAGCCTGGCCGCGGCGGATCACACGGATGGCTCGGGGCGAACCACGCTTTCGAGCCGTCCTCGAGATGCAGGGCCGTCAGCCCGCCGCCCTGCGCGGGATCAAAGGTCGCACCCCCTACAGGCCCGGCCGTATTCATCACGGCATGCACGTCGGAAACTGCCGCGTACACTTTCTGTCCGTCGCTTGCCATGCCCCACTGCACGCCGCCGTTCAGCCCGCCCTTTCCGACGCGTGTCTGCCACAAGATTTTTCCTTTCGCGTCCGGGTCAAACGCAGAGACAACGCCGGATTTTTGTCCGGCCACCAAGATTTCCTTGCCGTTCGGCGCGCGCACCAGAATTGCCGACGACCCGAAGTCATAATCCGGCCCGTTGGGTGGCGGACAATTCACGCCCTTGTTGCGGCACGCGGAGGTATAAGCGTCGTCCGCGGTCACCTGCGTCGTCCACGCCACGCGCCCCGTCTTCAGGTCCAGCGCCATCACCGCATCGCTCGTGGAAGTTGCGGGGACCGAATAATTATCACCCGTGGCGACATAAAGGAGTCCGCGCTTGGTGTCCACCGTCGGCGCAGACCAGATTGGCGCGCCGGAAGGTCCCCACTGAGCAGCGCCCGCGCTGTTCGTGCCGGTTTTCTGCGGCGGGTCCACCGTGTATGTTTTCCAAATCACCGCGCCGTCGCGAACGCGCAGCGCCGTGACGCTGCCGCGAAACGTGCAGCACACATAATTCGGGTCGAGCGAACGCGTCTCCTCCCATGACGCGGCCGGAATGAATACCACGCCGTTCAGCGACACAGCCGAGCCCGTGAGCCGCGCTGCTTCGTGTTCATCGATTCTTTTTTTCCAAATCAGGTGACCGGACTTGGCATCGAGCGCGTAGCCCCAGCCAATCAGGTCCGTAAACACGAGGGAAGTCGCGGAACCGCTGGTAATCGGAAGGATGGCCGCGCGCACCGGACCATTCGCTTGAAACACCCAATGGATACAGCCTGTTTTCGCATCCACGGCCTCGACCACGCCGCTAGCGCTTCCGACGAAGAGAGTGGCGTTCAGAATAGTCGGCGCCGCGAAGGCAGTGACGTCGCCGGGAAAGCCCAGCGCCCATTTCAGCTTGAGTCGCCGGACTTGCCCCGGTACAAGACCCGCCTGGTCTGCCGTCTGGAAGCGTGCATTTGAAGCGGACGGACTCCATCCCGCCCAGGTATTGCTGGCGGGCCCGGACATAATGAAAATATTCGTGGAGCAAAATGCACTGGCGGGCAGCGGCGTTTCTTCCGCCTTCGTCCCCAGAAAATTCGCGACCGCTTCGCGCTCGGCGCGATTGAGGGGGTAGGCCACCGCCATCATCAATCCGAAATCAAGTGTCCGCAGAATTCGCGCGGCGGAGAGTTTCTGCAAGGCATCCGGCGAGGGCGCGCGCGACCCGGCCTGCTCGTGGCAGGAAGCGCAGCGCTTTTGATAAACATCGGCGCCCGAAACGGAAGATCCCGTGGTCGGAGAGGCGGGCGCCGAATTCTGCGCCGCAGCCGCAGGGATGGTGGAAAATAGCAAGGCAAAAATAGCCCCGTAAGAAGACAGACTTGCGTAAACCCGCGCGTATCTCATCCGAATTCTTCCTTTGAGGAATTAATGTCGGGAGGAATCTTACGATACTTTATCCATTAGTGTAGGAGGAACCTGGGATCGCCAATCTCCCGATTGGCGAACCGAATCCCGCCATTCAGGAGAATGGCGTTCCCGGGATCAACGCCCAGAAAAGCTAAACATGTGCCGCAGCTTCCTGCTCGAACGCGTGATACGACGAGCGCACCAACGGGCCCGATTCGACATGCGCAAAGCCCATCTGCTCGCCGAGTTTCTTGTACTCCGCGAATTCATCGGGGTGAACGTACCGCACGATGGGCAAATGTTCGCGCGTGGGCTGCAGGTATTGTCCGAGCGTGAGGATATCGGTGCCTTGCGCGGCCAGATCCTGCATCGCGGCGAGAACTTCCTCGCGCTCTTCGCCCAGGCCAAGCATCAGCCCCGTTTTCGTGGGCATGTCGGGCGCAAGCGATTTTGCGCGGCGCAGGAGTTCGAGCGACCGTGCGTAGACGGCGCCCTTGCGCACCTGGTGGTACAGCCGTGGGACCGTTTCCGTGTTGTGGTTCAGCACATCCGGGCGGGCGGAAACTACGGTTTCGAGCGCCTTCCAGTCCCCGCGAAAATCGGGGATCAGCACTTCCACTTTGCACGCCGGAACACGCTGGCGAATTTCGATGATGGTGCGCGCGAAGATGGCTGAGCCTCCGTCGGGCTCGTCGTCGCGGTTGACCGAAGTGACCACGGCGTAGCGCAGGCCCATTCGTTCCACGGCTTCCGCCACGCGATCCGGTTCCTGCTCATCCGGGGGCCCCGCCGGCTTGCCCGAGGGTACCGCGCAGAAGCCGCACGCCCGCGTGCAGATGTTTCCCAAGATCATGAACGTTGCGGTGCGGTGCTCCCAGCATTCGCCCATATTCGGGCAGCGCGCGCTTTCGCATACGGTGTTAAGCCCCAGGGTGCGCATGATTCGCTTCAAGTCCTGGTAATTCGGACCGTTAAAGAATTTGACTCGCAGCCATTCCGGCCTTGGGTGGGACGCCGGGTCGACCGAGCCTCCAGGCGCGGGTACCGAGTTCGAGATGATGTGAAATGGCGATGCCATCGACGACTCTCTCAACCATGGATTCTAAGCCCAGCCGCGAAGAGACACAAGCTCATCGGTTGGTTGGGCGGCGTAAGAGAGGCCCCTTGATTGGGGGCTTCTGACGGCGACAGATAAAGCGGCAGGGGGTTGATGGCCTTCGATCATGTTGATGCCGTCCGACCACACCCGGCTAGGGATTTTGTGGCTATTTTACCACAGCATGTTGTCAGATACGCGGCAATCCACTGATTCTAATGGCATAAACATTATTTCAGAAGGGCTTCAAAGTGCTACAATAAGCCCTTCTGTGAGCTTTCAAACCACCATCGAGAAGCCGGTCGCTACGAAGGGAGTGGGCCTCCATACGGCCGTAAAATCCCACTTGCGGCTCGTGCCAGCCCCGGCCAATACGGGAATCGTGTTCCGGCGCGTGGACCTGGACAATTTTGAGATTGAAGCGCATGTGCGAAATGTGGCGCGCGTCAGCTATGCCACTAGCCTGATGAAGAAGGGCGTTCTGCTCTCCACCACGGAGCATATTCTGGCCGCGCTCTATTCCTGTGGCGTGGACAACGTCTACATCGAATTGGACGCTCTGGAATTGCCGATCCTGGATGGTTCCGCGCAACCCTTCATTGAAATGTTGCAGCAGGCCGGAATTCGCCGACTGCGGAAACGGCGGCGTTATCTCAAAATCGTTAAGGCGCTGGAATTTTCCGAGGGCGGACGGCGTATCGGGATTTACCCCGCGGACGATTTCCGGGTCCGTTGTTTCGTGGAATACGCCAATCCTGCAGTGGGAGCGCAGGAAATCGAGTTGCGCGTGGGGCGCGAGTCGTTCAGCCGGATGCTGGCACCGGCGCGAACGTTCGGCTTCGTGCAGGACTTTGAAGGATTGCGCCGGATGGGGCTGATTCGTGGCGGCTCGCTGGACAACGCCATCGTCCTCAATGAAAGCGGGGTCATGAACGGCCCCTTGCGGTTCCCGGATGAGTTCGGCAGGCACAAGGCGCTGGACCTGATCGGCGACCTGGCGCTCGTCGGGCGGCCGCTGCTTGCGCGCGTGGAGGCCCACAAGGCCGGCCATGCCCTGCATACTCAATTGGTGACGCGCCTTCTTGCCGATCCCTCACTCTGGACAGAGACCTACGATGAAGCCCCTTCGACTCGTTCCCAGCTTCGTGTTGAGGCGACCGCTTCCGCCGCCGATTGAATCTGCCTTCTGACGGACCTCCTCATTTCCGGCCCTGACCTTTGTTCGATCACGTATTCGATTCGCAGCGCCCGCGGCTCGCTTGCATTGTCAATCTTCCGGAAAACGCTGACAATGCAGCCATGGCATATCCCGACTTCGCGATTGTGATTCTGGCGGCCGGCAAGGGCACGCGTCTGAAATCCACGCTAGCAAAGGTGCTGCATCGCGCGGGCGGACGGACGCTTGTCGAGCACGTAGTGCGCGCCTGCCAGCCGCTCAAGCCGCGCGAGATTGTGGCGGTGGTAGGGCACCAGGCCGATGACGTAAGCGCCGAACTGGCGCCGCTGGGCGTAAAGACGATTTTGCAAGAGCCGCAGCGCGGGACCGGACATGCCATGCTGGTGGCGCGGCGCGCGATTTCCACGCGCACGAAGTTTGCGGTTCTTCTGCCGGGCGACGCGCCTCTGATCCGCACGGAAACGATTGCGGCGCTGGCGCGCGCGCACCGGGAAAGCGGCACCGCGGCGACAATTCTCTCCGCGGAGATTGAAAATCCCGCGGGCTACGGACGCATCGTGCGGCAGGACGACGGCTCGGTGGCCGCCATCGTCGAGGATTCGGCGCTCGCGGGCGAGCAACGCTCGATCCGCGAAATCAATTCCAGCATCTACTGCTTCACCCTGGAAAAATTATGGCCGTGCCTCGGTGCGCTCAAACCTCAGAACGTGCACAGAGAGTTGTATCTGACGGACGCCATCGCCTTGCTGCGGCAGAAGGGCGAAAAAGTGCAGGCAGTCCTGGCAACGGATCCGGAGGAAGTCCTTGGCTGCAACACACGTGCCGACCTCGCCGCCGTGGACGCGGTGTTCCGCCGCCGCAAGCGCGCCGCCGTCATGGACGCGGGCGTGACGATTGAATTGCCCGAGACGGTATTGATCGACCCAGAAGTCACAGTCGGGGCGGATACGCGCATCGAGCCGGGCGTGCAGCTCCTTGGAAAAACGCGGGTCGGCGCGGGCTGCACGATCCGCACCGGCAGCGTGTTGTCTGACGCCATCCTCGGAGACAACGTGCTCGTGAAGCCTTACACGATCGTTTCCGCGAGCCACCTCGCGCGCGGGACGCAGGCTGGGCCGTTCGCACATCTCCGCGACGGCGCGCGTCTCGAGGAAAACGCGCGCGTGGGAAACTTTGTGGAAGTGAAGAAGAGCGTGCTTGGCGAAGGCGTGAAGTCCATGCACCTCACGTATCTGGGCGACGCGCGCATCGGCAGCGGCAGCAACATTGGCGCAGGCACGATCACGTGCAATTACGACGGAGTGAACAAGAATCCCACAACCATCGGGAAACGCGTCTTCATCGGCAGCGATACCGCGCTCGTCGCGCCTGTGCGCGTGGGCGACGGCGCCTACGTCGGAGCAGGGTCCGTCATCACGAAGAATGTTCCGCCCGATGCTTTGGGCCTCGCGCGCGGCCAACAGGTCAACAAACTCGGCTGGGCCGCGGCGCGCCGACGCGAAATGGCCGCTGGCGCAAAGCCCGCAAAATCGCGCGCCCGCAAGAAATCGAAACGAAGAAGTAAGCCGCGCTCCACCAAACGCAAGCGCTAGTATCGACACCACTTCTCGGACAGATCAAATAGTTTAACCATTTGTAACCAGGGACTTAACGGCTGCCTGAAGGCCACCCCATGCCAGAATGAAACTGTTGCAGACCGGTGCACATGGTGATAGTGTCGGCCTAAATCCGCTCTTGGGAGGGCCGTTCTATGGGTGTCTGGGTGAACTGGGGCCTCGTAGTTGCTGCTATCGCCTTCATTATGGGTGATCTCGTTCTGGAAGTTTATGAAACTGTAAATCTTGCCGTCTTGGGTATGTTCCTGCTGGCGGGTGGAATATTGGGCCTGGCCATCGACTCGGCCGCAGTGGGCCTGGGAACGGCCGTAGTCTTGGCGCTGGTCTACTTGGTCGTTCATCGCCGCCCGGGCCACATGATGCCGAAGCACGTTTCCGGGCATTAGAGATCCAACGAAACGCCGTTGCTACGCGATTGCCTCGCGTCAGACCGAGACGCGGAACAAGTAGAATTGTAACTACACCGATTTCCGATCCCTCACCGTTGTGTTTTGCCAAGCCGAAGGAATATCTCCGCACGTGTGTTAAAATGCCCGCGAGGGGAGAACACTCGAGATGAAATTCGGTGTGGTCGTGTTTCCGGGCTCGAATTGCGATCACGACGCCTGGTACGCGCTCAGCGAAGTCCTGCACCAACCGGTCGAATTCCTGTGGCATCAATCTGAAAAAATAAATGGATTTGACGCGCTTCTGCTGCCCGGCGGATTTTCTTACGGCGATTATTTGCGCACTGGCGCGATCGCGCGGTTTTCTCCGGTGATGCGCGCGGTGGAAAAATTCGCGCGCGGCGGGGGTTTCGTTCTCGGCGTCTGCAACGGGTTCCAGATTCTCTGCGAGGCGGGATTGCTCCCCGGGGTGCTGCAACGCAATGCCGGAATGCGCTTTGTTTGTAAGCCGGTGCACGTCCGGGTGGAAACCACGGACACGCCGTTTACCGCCGCGGCCAAACCCGGCCAGGTCTTGCAAATGCCGATTGCGCACGGCGACGGAAATTATTTTTGCGACCAGGCCACGCTGGCCGATCTCGAACGCAATCACCAAATCGTGTTTCGGTATACGACGCCCGATGGCCGCGAGGACGCGGCCGCCAATCCCAACGGTTCGCTGGCGAATATCGCCGGCGTTTGCAATCGGGAACGCAACGTAGTGGGCCTCATGCCGCATCCGGAACGCGCGGTGGAAGCGGCTCTTGGCTCGGCCGATGGGCTGGTGATTCTTCGCTCGCTGATCGAATCGCTCGCGCGCCGCGCGGTGGTTTCGGCTTAAGAACAAGTAGCACAGGCTTCAGCCTGTGGATTTTTGGGCCTAGCTTGGACGCATCCGCCACAGACTGCCCTTCGCTTCTCAGGGTAAAAAGTCTGTGCCACAGGAGTCTTCATCCACTTGTCGACCGCGAAATCCATGTTAGACACCGAAATAAAAGTCACACCGGAACTAGCGGCCGAGCACGGCCTGACCGCTGAGGAATACGCGCGGATCCAAAAGATTCTTGGGCGCGAGCCGAATTTCACCGAACTCGGCATCTTCAGCGTGATGTGGAGCGAGCACTGCTCGTACAAATCGAGCAAGGTGCATCTCCGCCGCTTGCCGACGCGCGGGCCACAAGTGTTGCAGGGACCCGGCGAAAACGCGGGCGTGGTGGACATCGGCGACGGACTCGCCGCCGCTTTCAAGATGGAGTCGCACAATCATCCAAGTTACGTCGAACCATTTCAAGGCGCGGCCACCGGTGTTGGCGGAATTTTGCGCGACATTTTCACGATGGGCGCGCGCCCCATCGCCGTACTCGATTCGCTGCGCTTCGGTCCGATTGCTTCAAATTCTTCAGGGGTTAAAGCGCCTGGCGGCGTCGACGAGGAGACGATCGCGCGCAACCGGCGGATTCTCGACGGGGTCGTCCGCGGGATCGCGCACTACGGCAATTGTTTTGGCGTGCCGACGGTCGGCGGAGAAGTGCAATTCGAGCCAGGCTATTCCGCAAATCCACTCGTCAACGTTCTGGCGCTGGGCATCGCGAAGAAAGAGGATTTGTTTTTCGCGAAAGCGCGCGGTGTGGGTAATCCCGTCATTTACGTGGGCGCGAAAACCGGGCGCGACGGCATTCATGGCGCTTCACTTTTGGCCTCCGCGGAGTTCACGGAGGAGTCGCAGCAAAAACGGCCCAATGTTCAAGTCGGCGATCCGTTCATGGAAAAGCTGCTGCTCGAAGCCTGCCTCGAAGCGATGCAGACGGGCGCGATCGTGGCGATTCAGGACATGGGCGCGGCGGGACTCACGAGTTCTTCATGCGAGATGGCCTCGCGCGGCGGCCTGGGCATTGAAATCGAACTCGACCGGGTGCCACAGCGCGAGCCCGGCATGACGCCGTACGAGATGATGCTGAGCGAATCGCAGGAGCGCATGCTGCTGGTTGCGGAGCGCGGCCGCGAAGACGAAGTGCTCAAAGTATTCGCGAAGTGGGGGCTCGACGCGGTGGAAATCGGGCGCGTGACCGAGGATGGCCTTGTTCGCGTGCTGCATCACGCAAAAGTTGCGGCGGAAATTCCCGCGCACGCCCTGGCGGAAGAAGGACCGGTCTACCAGCGCCCGCTCGCGCCGCCCACGCCCGCCGCTGAAGGGCGCCTCGTCGAATTCGGCCAACCGGGAATGGACCTCACTGAAAATTTCCGCGCGTTGCTTGCGTCCCCTGCGATTGCCTCGAAGCGCTGGATCTGGGAGCAATACGATTACATGGTTCGCACGAACACTCTCGAAGCCCCGGGAGCGGGCGACGCGGCGGTCGTGCGCATCAAAGGCACGAAGCGCGCACTCGCGCTCTCGGCAGACGGCAACGGACGCTGGTGCCGCCTCGATCCATTCATCGGCGCACAACTGGCCGTGGCCGAGGCCGCGCGCAATGTGGCCTGCTCGGGAGCGAAGCCCATGGCCGCCACCAATTGCCTCAATTTCGGCAGCCCTGAAAAACCGGACGTGATGTGGCAGTTCAGCCGCGCGGTTGACGGCATCGCCGAAGCGTGCGCCGCTCTCGAAATTCCCATCACCGGCGGCAACGTGAGTTTCTACAACGAAACGCTGGGGCGCTCCATCGATCCCACGCCGGTGCTCGGAGTCCTTGGAATGATTGAAGATGCTTCGCGCGCGCTGGGAATGGCGTTTCGCGCGGAAGGCGATTACATCTTGCTCCTCGACGGAGATGCAAAGGATTGGGTTGCGATTACTCTTGGGGCGGCCGGAGCCTTGAAGATGTTCTTGCCCGTTGATCGGTCAGTGGATGCGGCAACGATCCACCGCGAATTTTCCTCCTCCGAATATGCTCGCACGGTTCATGGCATCGAAAGCGGCGCACCTCCTGCCTTGCATCTTGCGGCGGAAAAGCGGTTGATCGCAGCGCTTGTCGCGCTCGCAAGCAATGCCAAGTTGCAATCCGCGCACGACGTGAGCGACGGCGGCCTCGCTGTGACCATCGCGGAATCCTGTTTCGCAAGCGATGGACTCTCCGCACGCGTATCGCTGACGAGCAAGGAACCCGACGAAACCGCGCTCTTCGGCGAACGCGGCGCGCGCGCCGTCGTATCGGTTACTCCCGAAAATGTTGCCGCTGTGCGCCAGATTGCGGCACAATATGAAGTGGCGGTCGTGGAAGTTGGCCGAGTCGCCCGCGGCGAATTCCGCATCGAACTAAATGGACAGACAGTGGTCAGCGCCGAAGTTCCCTCCCTCGCTGACGCCTGGAGCGGAGCCTTCGGACGGCTCCTGAGCTAACGGGTGCGGGCTGTACTTGCAGCCCGCCAGAACATCGATCTCCGAAAGGCAGAATGAATCGCCTGATCGAAATTGAGAACGACCGGTTTCACGACCACTGCGGCGTGTGCGGCGTCTTCGGCCACCCCGAAGCGGCGAAGATGGCCTATCTGGGCCTCTACGCGCTGCAGCATCGCGGACAGGAATCGGCCGGAATCGTTTCGAGCGACGGGCGCGAACTGCATCTGGAAAAAAGCATGGGCCTGGTGGCGGATATTTTTCAGCCCGACGTGCTGGCGCGCCTGCCGGGAGACGCCGCGCTCGGCCACACGCGCTACTCCACCGCCGGCGATACTTCCCTGATGAACGCGCAGCCGATCGTGATCGACTGCAACAAAGGCAAGCTGGCCCTGGGCCACAACGGCAATCTGCCGAGCGCGGCAAGATTGCGCCGCACGCTCGAGCATCGCGGCTCGATCTTCCAGACCACCAGCGACACCGAAGTGATCGTGCACCTCGTGGCGCGCAGCCAGGCACGGAACCTCTCCGGCGCGCTCGCCGACGCGCTCAACCAAGTCGAAGGCGCGTACTCGCTGCTGGTGCTGACACGCGACGAAATGTACGCCTTGCGCGATCCCCGCGGCTTCCGCCCGCTGGCGCTCGGCCAGCTGGACGGCGCATGGATCGTGGCCTCGGAGACGTGCGCGTTCGATTTGATCGGCGCGACCTACGTGCGCGATGTCGCGCCCGGAGAAATGCTGCGCATCTCGCGCGCGGGAATCGAGTCATTCCATTTCGCGCCGGAAAAGCCGCTGCAGCAATGTATTTTCGAGCATGTCTATTTCGCGCGGCCCGACAGCCTCGTGTTTGGCCGTGTGGTCGAGCAGAGCCGCGAAATGCTGGGCCGCCTGCTGGCGCGCGAACACGGAGTTCCCGCCGACGTGGTCGTGCCGGTGCCCGATTCGGGCGTGCCCGCCGCGGTGGGATATTCGCAGGAATCCGGAGTACCGTTTCGCATGGGCCTGATCCGCAACCATTACGTCGGGCGCACGTTCATCGAGCCAGTGCAATCGATCCGCGATTTCGGCGTGAAGCTGAAGCTCAATCCCGTGCCCGAGGTGCTGCGCGGCAAGCGCGTGGTGCTGGTCGACGATTCCATCGTGCGGGGCACGACCAGCCGCAAGATCGTGCGCATGGTGCGCGAGGCCGGCGCGGCCGAGGTTCACATGCGCATCAGCTGCCCGCCCACGATTTCGCCGTGCTACTACGGCGTGGACACGCCGACGCGCGAGGAATTAATCGCTTCCGACGAATCGCGTGTGCGCCCGCGTCTCACGCCGGAGGAACTTGAGGCTTTTGAGGGCAGGCTCGACCCGCGCCTGCCCCGATCGGACCGGGCGCAGCGCTCGATTGAAGAAATTCGTCAATACCTTGGCGCAGATACGCTGGGCTACGTTTCCCTCGCCAGTTTGCGGCGCGCTGTGGACGACACGCGCGGCTCGTTCTGCACCTCGTGCTACACGGGCGTTTATCCCTTGGACGGCGCGCAGGGCGAGCTTGAATCCCGCGCCGCGGAGCCCGAAGAAGCGCCGGTCGTTGATGTGCAAGGGGAAATTCAGGTGGTGCCCAATGAACGCTGAAGAAACACTCCCGGTTGCGGCCAATCCCAAGCCGGACATCAATAGACTCATTCTCCGCGAGGCGTTGTCCTGGCTGTGGGTGATTCTGGCGTTCCTGTTCATCACCGGAACAATCGTGCAGGCCCGCGTGATTCCCTCCGGTTCGATGGAGAGAACCCTGCTCGTCGGGGATCACTTGTTGATGAGCCGTTTCGGCTACGAAGCTGAATTGCCCATGACGCCGCTGCACGTGCGACTCTGGCGCGACCCGCATCGCCAGCAGATTATCGTGTTCCGCGCGCCGCTGCCGGGAACGCCCGATTACATCAAGCGCCTGATCGGTCTGCCGGGCGACGTTTTGGAAATTCGCGAGGGCGTTGTGTCCGTCAACGGAAAGCCGCTGCAGGAACCCTACCGCGCGGACCCTCCCAATCCCACAGACAATTACGGACCAGTAACAGTCCCGGCGGGTGAATATTTCATGATGGGTGACAACCGTGATGATTCTTACGACAGCCGCTATTGGGGCTTCGTGCCTCGCGATAATATAATTGGAACGCCTATCATGGTGTACATGTCGATCGATGCGCCCGAGGACACCTGGAACCCGGGGCACATCCGCGACCGGATGCTGACCTACGCAAGCATTCTGTTGCATCCGAGCATCGTGCGCTGGCGCCGAATCTTCAAGCTGTTTTGATCTGACGGGACCACGCCGCCCGGCTCCTCTCGCCACGGCAGAAAGAGCTCATCTCTGATGGACTACGCCGAAGCAGGTGTGGACATTTCGCTTGCCGATCAGGCCAAGCAGCGCATCCGCCGCCTGGCTTCGCGCACGTTCACGCGCGGTGTGATCGGCGGGATCGGGTCGTTCGGCGGATTGTTCGCGCTGGACAAAAAATGGCGTGAGCCGGTGCTGGTGTCCAGCGCCGACGGCGTGGGCACCAAGCTCAAAATCGCCATGGCCATGAACATTCACTCCACCGTGGGCGCCGACCTCGTCAATCATTGCGTCAATGACATTCTCACGCTCGGCGCGGAGCCTCTTTTCTTCCTCGATTATCTGGCCATGTCCAAACTGGATCCCAACGTGATCGAGCAAGTGGTCGAGGGGATGTCGCGTGCCTGCCACTCGGCGGGATGCGCGCTGATCGGCGGCGAAACGGCGGAAATGCCCGGCTTCTACGGGCCGGGAGAATACGATCTCGCGGGCTTCATCGTCGGCGTTCTGGAGCGCGCGAGTCTGAAGAAAACAAATGCCGTGAAACCGGGCGATCTGGTTTTTGCGCTTCCTTCGACGGGGCTGCACACCAACGGCTACTCGCTGGCGCGTAAACTCGTCTTCGATCACGCGGGCCTGCAGCCGGAAACGTACGTCGCCGAGGTCAACAACAAAATCGGCGCGGAACTGTTACGCCCGCACCGCTGCTACTGGCCCATGCTGAAGACCACCGTCGCGCGCGGCTGGCTCTCCGCGATGGCGCACATTACCGGCGGCGGCATCCCCGGAAATTTGCCGCGCGTTCTGCCGCGGGGTGTGCAGGCTGAAATCGAACTGGGCTCCTGGCCAGTGCCGCCCATCTTTTCCTACCTCGCGGGGCTCGGCAAACTCGAACGCGACGATCTGCTGCGCACGTTCAACATGGGCGTGGGCATGATTCTGGTCGTGCCGCTGGAAAATCATCGCGCCGTGGAATCCGAACTGAAGCGCCGCCGCGAAAAGTATTACCGTATCGGCCAGATTCGCCGCTGCGATCCCCGCAAACCTCAAGTTGTTTTCACCGGGACCCTGCCGGGGTAGATGTTCTCAGGTAGGATAGGCTTCAGCCTGTCTCATTCGGTTTTCTCCCGACTCTTACGCAAACCAGACAGGCTGAAGCCTATCCAACTAATTCACCATGCGCCGCCCTCTGGCGCATGAATTTTCGGCGAGATTGCATTATCCTGGAAACCAGGCACAGAAAACATTTCATGAGCGACACGACCGTCGACGCACTGATTGTTGATCTCCTCAACTGGCTGGCGACCGACGAAAGGACCTACCAGGAAGTGATCGAGGCCTGGCGCACATCATGCCCCAAACTTCCCGTCTGGGAAGACGCCAGGGATCGCGGTTTCGTCGCTCAGGAAAATTTCAACGGACGCGAAATCGTCATGATTACTCCCGCGGGTTTGGCTTTTCTTCAGCAGAGAAAAACACCCCGGAAACCCGGCGCCTCTCCCACGGCCTGATTTCATCCCTTGACACGATTGCCGAGGGTGCGAGGTCGTGCTAGCATCCGCGAAATGGGGAACGCGTCCGGGCCACCCCGGAGCGCGAACCTTCATCCTTCCAGACATCACGCCGCAATGAATATCCGGTGCGGCCGCCCGCCGCCGCGGGCGCACTCACCGCGAACGGCGCAAAAGGGGGTAGCAACAATGAAAGCCTACGCAACGCAGTCCATCCGCAATGTGGGCATTGCCGGTCACGGCGACACCGGGAAAACCCAGCTGGTGTCGTCGCTCTTGTTCACCGCGGGGATGACCACCCGGCTGGGAAAGGTCGCCGAAGGAAACACGGTCACAGACTGGGACGAAGAGGAAATCGCCAGGAAAATCACGATTCACTCGAGCATGGCCTACGCCGAATGGGCGCCCTTGGGGCAAGCGGAGAAAATAAAAATCAATTTTCTGGACACGCCGGGTTACAGCACGTTTCTGAACGACACGCGCGCGTCGCTGGTGGCGGCCGACGCGGTGCTGATCGTTGTGGACGCGGCCGCAGGCGTGCAAGTGGTCACGGAAAAAGTGTGGGACTACGCCACCGAGTACGACGTGCCGCGCGCGTTCGTGATCAACTGGATGGACCGCGAGCTGGCCAGTTACGACCGCGCAATGGACTCGATCACGCGCGTGTTCGGCCGCAACGTCGTAGCGCTGCAATTGCCCATCGGCGAGGAGAAATCCTTTCGCGGCGTGATCGACCTGATCACCATGAAGGCGCACGTCTACACGCCGGACGGCGACGGCAAGCCGAAGATCGAGGAGATCCCTGCGGACCTCGCCGATGCGGCCAAGGTGGCGCACGAAGCGCTGGTGGAAATGGTGGCCGAGGGCGACGACGCGCTGATGGAGGAATTTTTCGAGAAAGGCACGCTGCCGGTCGAGGACTTAAGGAAGGGACTTCGCGAGGCCTTTCAGGCCAAGCGCATCTACCCGGTGGCGCTGACCTCGGCGCTCCACAATATCGGCAGCGCCACTCTGCTCGATTTGCTCGCCGACGTGTTTCCGGATCCGTCGCAGCGAGGCACGGCCATCGGCCATTCGGAAACCGCCAGCAAAGGAAACGAAGTAAAGAGAAAAATCGCCGACGGCGAGCCGCTGTCCATTTTTGTGTTCAAGACGCTGGCCGATCCGTTTTCAGGCCGGATCAGCTATTTCAAGGTGATGTCCGGCGTTCTGAAAAACGACGCCATGCCGCAGAACTTCACGCGGGGCACGAGCGAGCGCCTGCAACATATCCAGGTGATGCAGGGCAAGACGCCGACCGCCGTGCCGGAACTCCACGCCGGTGATATTGGCGCGGTCTTGAAGCTCAAGGACACGCTCACCGGCGACACGCTCGGCGACAAGGCGGCGCCCATCCACTATCCGCTGCCGCACGTTCCTGAGCCCTCCATCACGTTCGCGGTCGAGCCCAAAACGCGCGCGGATGAAGACCGCATCGGCCCCGCCATTCACAAGATCCTGGAAGAGGATCCGTCGCTGCGATTTTCGCGCGATCCGCAGACCAAGGAGTTTCTCCTGGCGGGCTCGGGCCAGCAGCACATCGAAGTGGTGGTCGCCAAGCTGCACAAGCGCTACCACGTGGACCTGACGCTTCACCCGCCGAAGGTGCCCTATCGCGAAACCATTCGCGGCAAGGCCGACGCCGAAGGCAAGCACAAGAAACAGACGGGCGGGCACGGGCAGTTCGGCGTCTGCCGCATTCGCATGGAGCCCGCGGCGCGTGGGACAGGCATCGAATTTGTGGACGACATTTTCGGCGGCGCGATTCCCAAGAACTGGATTCCATCCGTGGAAAAAGGCATTCGCGCTTCCGCCGAGCGCGGCTTTCTCGCCGGATTTCCCGTGGTGGATTTTAAGGCCATTCTGTACGACGGCAAGTATCACGACGTGGATAGCTCGGACATGGCCTTCAAAATCGCAGGATCGCTGGCGTTCAAGGAAGGCATGAAGCAGGCCCGGCCCGCACTGCTTGAACCCGTGATGCACGTCGAAGTTTACGCGCCGGAACAGTATTCGGGCGACATCATGGGCGACCTCAGTTCCCGGCGGGGGCGGATCAGCGGCAGCGAAGCGCGCGGGGCGACCGTGATCGTCAAGGCCCAGGTCCCGTTCGCGGAGATGCTGAATTACGCGACCACGCTGACCTCCATGACGCAGGGCCGCGCCACCTACTCCATGGAGTATTCGCACTATGACTACGTTCCCGGTGAAATCGCGGAGAAAGTGATTGCCGCGGCCAAGGCGGCGAGGGGAGTCGTGGTGGAGGAGGAAGAGCAGGTTTAGAAACTGGAGGCAGGGAAGCAAGGAGGCAAGGAAACAAAACGCAAATATATCTGCGTGTTGCCGATGAGCTAAATTGGAGGTCGTATATCCGCCGGGTTATGAAAGAATCCCGGCAATATGCCGAAAAAACTTTCTCCCCCCTGGGCTGATGCGACGCTCGCCATTCATGGCGGCGAAGTGAAGCACGGACGGAACGCCCCGGTTGCGGCTCCGGTCGTTCGCGCCTCGAATTTCACGTTCGCCAGCACGGCGGAAATCAAGCGCTGGGCCGAAGGCAAATCGAAGGCCTACATTTACACGCGCTTCGGCAATCCGACCCTTGCGGTAGCCGAAGCAAAAATCGCGGAACTCGAACACGGCGAAGCCGCAGTGGTGACGGCCTCGGGAACGGCGGCCATCTCGAGCGCCCTTCTGGCTGTGCTGCGCGCCGGGGACGAATTGATTGCCACCCGCCAGCTGTATGGCGGCTCCTACCGCTTGATGCGCGACATCCTGCCGCGCATGGGAATCCGCGTGCACCACGTGGGAGCCAATCTGGAAGGCGTGAACCGCCTCGTGAATGCAAGAACCCGCGCGCTCTACGTGGAGACGCCGACCAACCCGACGCTGGCCCTCGTGGATCTGAAAAAGGTGGTGGCGCTGGCGCACAAGCATAAACTTGTTTCGCTCATCGACAACACCTTCGCGACGCCTATCTTGCAAAAGCCGCTGGACCTGGGCTTCGATCTGGTCCTGCACAGCGCGACGAAATACCTGGCCGGCCACTCCGATATTGTGGCGGGCGCCGTGGCCGGCAGCACGGAACGCGTGAGGAATGTGCGCGATATTATGGTTTCCCTTGGCGGATCGATGGATCCCGATCCCGCGTACCTCTTGATCCGGGGATTGAAAACGCTGGAAATTCGCGTCCGCCGCCAGTGCCAAAGCGCCATGGCCGTGGCGCGCTTTCTGGAACGCCATCCCAAAATCGGACGGGTTCACTACCCGGGCCTGCCCTCCCATCCCGACCACCGCCTTGCGAAACGGCAAATGGCGGGTTTTGGAGGGATGCTGGCATTTGACCTCAAGGGCGGCCTGCCGGCGGCGCGCCGGTTCTGCGATAGGACAAGAATCTTCCTTCTTGCCGTCAGCCTGGGAGGAGTTGAATCACTCATTGTGCTCCCAATCTACACATCGCACTACCGAATGAGCACAGTCGAACTGGCAGCGGCGGGCGTCGAGCCCGGCACTGTTCGCATGTCCGTCGGCCTTGAGGACCCCGGCGACCTCATCGTCGACTTGAAGCAAGCCCTCTCCTAAAAGCCTGTTTTTAATTGGGTTACGAGAATATTAACAGGGGCTCACAATCTCTATTGACCCCCTTGGGGGCTTATGACTTACAATTAAGGGGTAGGCTTCCCAGTGGCGGGAACCTGCTCCTAAGTTTGGCAGGCATTGTGCTCCTCTGGTGGCAGAGGATAGTGCTGCTGTCGTGTCAAATTGGTCCAAAAAGCTCCCATGTGTGATCACGCGCAAAAATCGGGATTTTTGCTATTCGCCGCTGTCGGTGTACTTTTCGGCCTTGTCGGTTGTGAAGACACAGCCAAGAAGCCTGTGCAAGTTCGGACCGCCCAGATCGCTTTGCCTTCGCAAAACCAGGATCTGCCTCCCCTGCCCATCAACGCGCAACACAAATTTGTAGCGCCGCTCGTCATTCAATCGCCTGACGTGGCGGAGCAGCTTGCGGCCGAAAGTCAAGCCGCGTTCGACGCGGGCGAGCAGGATTTTCAGGCCGGACATCTCGGCAAAGCGCGCGAGGAATTCGACGACGCGCTCGATCAGTTGCTCGCCAGCGGATTTGATCTCGACAGCGACCCTCGTTTGAGCGTTTTGTACCATCACATTGTCGACACGGTGAGCCAGAACGAACTGGAAGCGTTCCGGGCCGGCGATGGGTTCACCGAACAGAAATCCACGCCCGCCCCCATCGACGAAATCGCCGAGGAACCGATCCCGCAGCCGGAAGTCTTCGATCCCAGTCTGCGCGGCCGCGCGGAAAGCGAAGTGAGCGCCGTCAAGCACGACGTCCCGCTGACGGTGAACGATCCGGTTCTTGCTTATCTGAATTATTTCAAGACGCCGCGCGGGAGCGCCATCGTCGAAACCGGGCTGCGCCGTTCGGGGAAGTACCGGGCGATGGTGCAGCGGGTTTTGAAGGAAGAGGGTCTTCCGCAGGATTTGATTTATCTGGCCCAGGCCGAGAGCGCGTTCCAGCCGCAAGCGGTTTCCAAGGCGGGCGCCCGCGGAATGTGGCAGTTCATGTCCTTTGCCGGGCGGAAATACGGACTGCAAAAGACCTGGTGGGTGGACGAGCGCCAGGATCCGGAAAAGGCCACGCGCGCCGCGGCCCGCGACCTGCGCGATTTGTATGACCAGTTTGGCGACTGGTATCTGGCCATGGCCGCCTACAATTCCGGCGCGGGGACCGTGCAGCATGCCGTGGAGCGAACCGGCTACGCCGATTTCTGGGAGCTCTACCACCGCAACGTCTTGCCGCGGGAAACTCAGAACTACGTGCCCATCATTCTGGCCCTGGACCTGATCTCCAAGGACCCCGGACGATATGGCATCGAACCCGATCCCGAGCCCGCGCTCAGGGCCGACACGGTGAAGCCGGGGCAGGCCATCGATTTGCGCCTGGTCGCCGAAACCATCGACACCGATCTGGAGACGCTGCGCAGCCTGAATCCGGAGCTGTTGCGCCTGGTTACCCCGCCCGATCCCGACTTTGTCCTGCGCCTCCCCGAGGGCACCGCCGAACGATTCTTTGCGGACATTGCGGCCATTCCTCCGGAAAAATGGGTGAGCTGGCGCCGCCATAAAGTCGAGCAGGGCGAGACGCTTTCCTCCATTGCCAAGCAATACCGCGTTTCCCCGGCGGCCGTGGCGGATGCCAACGAACTGCCCACAGGGGCCTCTCTCGAAGAGGGTCAGAAGCTGATTATTCCGGCGGCCGCCCGTTCCGAGGCCTCCACGGGGAAGGCCATCCGTTACCGGGTGCGCCGTTCGGATACCATTGCCACCATCGCGGACGAATTTGATGTCACCCCTGCCGAATTGCGCAAGTGGAACCACCTGAGAGCCGCCCATGTGGCCCGGGGCATGTGGCTGCGAATCTATCCGGGCGGAATGGCCCCGGCTCCGGAGCAGCAGCAAGCCAGAGCCAAGACCGCCGCGCCGAGCACGCTGGTCGCGGAACGCAGTCGCACAGGAACCCTGCCGGTCATGGAAGCGGGCCCGGCGAGCACGGTGGTGCATCGTGTGAAGGCCGGCGAAACGCTGTGGTCCATCGCGCGCGCCTATCAGACGACTGTGGAAGCCATTCAGACCGGGAACCGCTATTTGTTCAGCCGGCCCCTGCAGGTGGGCGATACCCTGACCATCCTGGCGCCTCGTTAGACCGGCTCGCCAGTCCCGTCTTGCTTTTTATTCCTTGTTATCTCTATATTGTGAGCGGGTTCGCGGCAATTCCTTGCCGGCCGGCGCCAGTCTTCTTGGCGCGAGTCGCAAACGGAATGCCGCGAAAAAACTACGCGGAATCGCAAGTGCGTGGGCAAATGCTTGACAAACGCGCCGGATTCCGTTTATAAGCCCGCGATGGCTTTACGCGCCATCGAATTCCTCGAAAGTGCGGCGAGTCGAAGGGAGAAAGTGGATGGCCTACGAAAAGGAAGACCAAAACGACGAAAACGAGTTCGTTCATTTTGAGGAAGAAGAACTCGGCGGAGACCCCGAAGAAGTGATCGAAGAGGAAACCGAAGAGGAGTTGGTCATCACCGAGCGCCCGGGCTCGGCGGGCGCGCCGCAAGCTCCCCCGGCGGCGCCCAAACCGGCGACCCGGAAAAAGCGGGCGGCCAAGAAAGCGAAAAAGAAAGCCAAGGCCGCGCCCAAGAAAAAAAGCAAGAAAAAGCCGGCCAAGAAGGCCGCCAAGAAGTCTGCCAAGCGCCGCAAGAAACGCTGACGGCTTTCCAGTTTCAGCGACTCGCCGGACAAAGATTCGTAGGCCGGGGCCCGGGGGAACTCCTCCGGGCCTTTGGTTTATTTTGACGCGCGCCGCCGCCCTGTTTCATTCCGGCGCATGTCACGGAACATTCCCGCCAGACTATTTTCCTTTCCCGTACCGGAACAAATTTCTTGCGGCTTGCGCCGTGCGTGACTAGCATGGCGGCCATGAGGCTGGCCGTCGAGCACGTGCGCCGGATGCGCGGGGGTGCGCAGGCCCAATTGATGCGCTGCGACGACGAGGCGTACTACATCGTCAAATTCCAAAACAATCCACAACATTTGCGAATTCTGGCGAACGAAATGCTTGCAACACGCCTAGCGGCGCGGCTGGGCCTCGTCGTGCCGCAGGTCGAAGTGGTTGAGGTGCGCCCGGAAATCATCGCCTACACTCCCGACCTCGTGATTCAGCTGGGCCTCGGGAGAAAACCCTGCGCGCCGGGAAAGCAATTCGGATCGCAGTTCCCGGGACATCCGGCGCGGATGACGGTGCACGATTTTTTGCCCGATGAGCAGTTGCGGGCGGTCCGCAATCTTCCGGATTTCCTGGGCGTTCTGGTTTTTGACAAGTGGACCTGCAACACGAATGGGCGCCAGGCGATTTTTTTCGCGAGCCCGGCGATTCCGCGGGCCCGGGCGATGCACCACCGGGCGATCGATCACAGGGTTCCGCGGCACCCGGTCACAGTGCGCCCGGTTACACAGCGGCGGATTATGCAGCAATGAATTACACAGCAATGATGATCGACTTCGGATTCTGCTTCAACGCCGGGGAATGGGATTTTCCCGATGCGCCGCTGCGCGGTCTGTACGCGCGGCACCGCGTTTACGAGGGCGTCGCCGGCATGGAAACCTTCGAGCCCTGGCTCGCGCGCCTCGAACAACGCATCACCGAACGCGTCCTCGGCGAAGAGGCCGCGCAGATCCCGCCGGAGTGGTACGGCGGCGACTGGGGCGAACTCGAGCGGCTGATCGAGCGCCTGTACCGCCGGCGCGAGCGCGTGCGCGAGCTGATACTCTCCGTGCGCAATTCCGGCCGCGAACCTTTTCCCAACTGGAAGGTGAAACATGCCTGACGAAACGCTGCAACCCTGCGCCTACCACGTAGTGCGCTACCAGCCCAACCTCGTGCGCGACGAGTGGGTCAACATCGGAGTCCTGCTGCTGGATCCTGCGACGGGGCGTGTGCGCCAGCGCTGGCTCGAGGAGCCCGCCGACCTCGTGCGCCTGCGCCGGCTGCATCCGGCGGCGGACGAGGAACTCCTGTTGCGCCTGCCCGCCGAATTCGACCGGCAGTTTGCCGGACGCGAGATGGAGGCCGCGGCCATTCTGGAAAAATTCGACGAGACGTTGTCCAACGCCGTGCAACTCGCTCCGCGCAAGGGCCTGCTCTCGCGCGACCCGGACGCGGAACTCGATCGCCTCTTCCGCGAGCAGGTCGAGCCCCTGCGCGAGCCCCGCCGCGGCCCGGTCGAAATCCGCACGCGCAGCGACGTGCGCGCACGCGCAGCGGACTATTTCCGCAGCGAAAAAATTCTGCGCCTCATGCAGCGCGGCGTGCGCGTCGCGGAGTTCACGGCCCCTGGCGATCCCATGCGCATCGATTTCTCCTACCGCCGCAATGGCACCCGCGGCTTCGTGCATTCCCTGGCGATCGGCCGCGACCCCGGGCAGGCCAAGCTCCTGGCCTACACCGCGGGCGCGATCCGCGAGCGCCTGAGCCACACGGAATTCCTGGCCGTCACCGAACGCGAGCCCGCGCGCGGCATCATGCGGGACCAGTTTGTGTCCGGGATTCTCGCTGAAAGCGAAATTCGCGTGGTGCCGCTCGGCGAGCTGCGTAAGTGGGCGCATGACGTGGGGCCGGTGCTGCGCGCGGAAGGCGCGTGAATCGTGATTTGTGATTCGTGAAGAGTCGACAGTTCAAAGTTTGGGGTCGAGAGTTTAACCGGACCGGACTTGCGTGTCGAGTTAGGTTTTGACTCTTAACTCTTAACTCTTAACTGTCGACTCTCAACTTCGCGTTCCCGCTGCAAAACAGCCGCACCGGGCACGAATTACAAATCGCAATTCACGAATCACGATTCCCTACAGAATATCCTCGCTCCACCCCTCCAGATAGCCCTTCACCTTGCCGACGAACTGGTGGGCCACGGCGCCGTCCACTACGCGGTGGTCGTAGGACAGCGTCAGGTAGACCATGGAGCGCACGGCGATGGCATCGTCGATCACCATGGGGCGTTTCTGGATCGCGCCGATCCCCAGGATGGCCACGTTCGGCTGGTTGATCACCGGAAGCCCCATCAGGCCGCCGTAGATGCCGGGATTGGTGATCGAGAAGGTGCCCTCCTGAACTTCTTCCGGCTTCAGCTTCTTGGCGCGGGCGCGCTCGGCAAGATCGTTCATGCCGCGCGCGAGTCCCAGGAAATTTTTCTCTTCTGCGTTCTTCAACACCGGCACGATCAGGCCCCAGTCGAGCGCCACGGCGATGCCCACATTGATCTCGCGGTGAAGCACGACCGTGACCCCATCGGCCGAGGCGTTGACCGTGGGATAGGCGCGCAGCGCTTCCACGCAGGCGCGCACGAAGAAGGGCATGAAGGTCAGCTTGGTCGCGTACTTGGCTTCGAATGCGGCCTTCGAACGCTCGCGAATCTTGGCGATCTTGGTCATGTCCGCTTCGTCGATCGAATAGACATGCGGCGAGACGCGCTTGGAGGCCACCATGTGTTCGGCGATACGCTGGCGCATCACGCTCATGGGCTGGGCTTCGTAGCTGCCGAAATAAATCCGCTCGCGGGGCACGGCATTTTCGAGCGCGGGGTGCACCACGGCGCCGCCCGGTCCCGGCGGCGGAGCAGAAGGAGTAGATGGGGCCTCGGCTGGCCGCGCGGGCGCTGCTGGGGCACCAGCCCTCGCACCGCCCGATCCGGCCGCAGCGAGAATATCTTTCTTGCTGATTCGTCCGCCCGCCCCGCTTCCTTCGACGGCGGCGAGATCCACGTTGTGTTCTTTCGCGAGCTTGCGGACCAGGGGGGAACTGCGAATTTTTTGGCCATTGTCGCGCACGGCAGGAGGCGCCGCATTGACGCTGGCCGCAGACGGCGCCGGCGGGGCAGGCACAGGAGCACCGGGGGCGGGAGGCGCAGCCGCAGCCTTGGGCGCAGCTGCCTTTTCGGGCGCGGCAGAAGGCGCCGTGGCAGCAGGAGCGGCGGCAACTCCCGCGCCAGCCGCATCGATCACCGCCACCACCGTCTGGATCGGCACGGTCTGGCCTTCGGTGACCTTGATTTCCTTCAGCACGCCGGCCGACGGCGCGGGAATCTCCGCGTCCACTTTGTCCGTGGAAATTTCAAACAGCGGCTCGTCGCGCTCGACGCGGTCGCCGGGCTTCTTCAGCCAGCGCGTGATGGTGCCTTCGAAAATGCTCTCCCCCATCTGGGGCATGATGACGTCTACGGCCATGGTTGTCCTCTTTCCGTGATTCGTGACTCGTGATTCGTAATTTGTGAAGAGTCGATAGATATGAGTTGAGAGTTCAATCGGACCAAACTCGCGTAGCGGTTTTTGGTCTGGCTCTCAACTCTTAACAATCGACTCTCAACTTCGCTGGCACTCTACAAGGCGCCGCGCCTGATACGAATCACAAATCACGAATCACGTGCTTTAATAGTGTGCCAGTTCCCGGGCTGCGGCGACAACTTTCCCCTTGCTAGGAAGGAAATATTCCTCGAGCCCCGGCGCGTACGGGACCGGCGTGTCGAGCGAAGTGACGCGGCTGACCGGGCCGTCTAGATCCTCGAAGGCGTTTTCCATGACGATGGCGGCGATTTCCCCGGCGATGCCGCCGGTGCGCGTGTCCTCGTGCACGACGAGCAGTTTGTTGGTCTTGCGCAGGGAGGCGAGAATCGTTTCGCGGTCCAGCGGCAGGAGCGTGCGCAAATCGATCACCTCGGCTTCGATACCGTCCTTGGAAAGCTCCGCCGCCGCTTCGAGCGAAGTGTGCACCATGGCAGCGTAGCTCACGATGGTGAGATCGCGGCCCTCGCGCCGCACCGCCGCTTTTCCGATCGGCACCGTAAAATCATCCGCGGGGAGTTCTTCCTTGATCCGGCGATAGAGAAACTTGTGCTCGAAAAACAAGACAGGATTGTTGTCGCGGATGGCCGATTTCAGCAGGCCCTTGGCGTCATGCGCCGTCGCCGGGCAGACCACCTTCAGGCCGGGCGTGTGCACGAAATACATTTCCGGATTCGCCGAATGAAACGGTCCCCCATGCACGCCGCCTCCCGATGGGCCGCGCAGCACCATGGGAACCGGAGCGCCCCAGCGGTAGTGCGATTTTGCAGCAAAATTAGTGATCATTTCGAAGGCGCATGCGATGAAATCGATGAACTGCATTTCCGCGATGGGCCGCAAACCGGCGTAACTCATGCCAATGGCCGCGCCCACGATGGCGGACTCGCTGATGGGCGTGTCGATCACGCGCTCCCAGCCGAACCGCGCGAGCAGGCCCTCCGAAGTTTTGAACGCGCCGCCGTACACGCCCACATCCTCGCCGATCAGTACCACGGCGGGATCGCGGTCCATTTCCTCGAACATGGCCTGGCGAATGGCTTCGAGATAGGTCGTCTCGGGCACGGTCAGCGTCCCGCCTTGGCGCGCGCGCGAACGGCCGAGCGCACCGGTTTCTTTGCGGGCTTGGCCTTCGGCGCGGCCTGTGTGGCGGCCGGGGGCCGCGCGCCGTTTCCCGCATAGGATTTGAGCGGCCACTCGGCCTTTACGCTGGAGCGCGGCGGCATCACCTCTTCCTTCGGTCGTTGCCAATCCGCCTCGACCGTGTGGCAGCCCTCGCAGTAGACTCCCTCTTCGGCCGACTCGGGCGGCGGGACGGGCGAGTTTTCCGCGAATTCCACGTCGGCCCGAATTTCGCTGGAAATGCGAGCGTCGATTTCCTTTTTCGTTTTCGCGTCCCACAGTCTTTTTTCGGTGAGCAATTTTTCAAAGCGCTCCAAGGGATCGCGTCGCTTCCACGATTCGACCATGGCTTTGGGGACGTATTCCGCCGCGTCGTGCTGCGCGTGTCCCAGCATGCGCATAGTCTTGGCTTCGATCAGCACCGGACCATTTCCGGCGCGCGCGTAAGCAACCGCCTGGCGCGTGGTGCGCTCCACGGCCAAAACATCGTTTCCATCCACGACGGCGCTTTTTATTCCGTAGGCCTTAGCGCGGTCCGCAAGATCGCGCAGCGCGGACTGTTTTTCCGTCGGCGTCGAATACGCCCACTGGTTGTTTTCCACGATCAAAACGAACGGGGCTTTTTGAACGGCCGCGAGATTCAGTCCTTCATGGAAAACGCCGGTAGAAGTCCCGCCGTCGCCGATCCAGGTCATGGTCACGATCTTCTGCCCGAGGTAGCGTCCGGCCATGGCAATGCCCGTCATCACCGGGATCAGATCGCCCAGCATGGAAATCGGTGAAATCACGTGGCGCGATTTCAGGTCGCCGAAGTGGCTGGTGCCGTCCTTGCCCTGCGTCGGCGAAGTGTAGCGGGCCATGTGCTGGGTGATGACGTCGCGCGGCTTGAAACCGCGCACGAGGAGCGCGCCGATATTGCGGATCATCGGAGCGATCCAGTCGCCGGGCGCGAGCGCGTAGGCCGTGCCCACCGAAATCGCTTCCTGCCCCAGGCTGGGATAGAGGCCGCCGACGATTTTGTTCTGGCGGAAGAGCCGGACCATCTGTTCCTCGAGCTCGCGGTTGAGCCGCAGGAAGTAATAGAGTTCGAGGTGCTGTTCGCGCGTTAGAGAAGATGTCATCGATCTCCCGAATCAGACAATCCTAGACGGCCGCCAGCGCCGCGCGCTCTTCGTGCGCACATAGCATCAATTCCAATTCATCGCGGCCACAGGCGCGCGGAACGAAGCCAAATATTTCACCGAGGCGGGCGGCGATGCGCGGCGCGGTCTCAGCCAGTTCCACGCGCCGCCCCAGCAATTTTTCGAGGGACGTCGCCCGCTTCCCGGCAATCCCGCACGGCACGATCAGATCGAAATAGCGCAGGTTCGTCGACACGTTGTACGCAAATCCGTGCGAAGTGACCCAGCGGCTCAAATGCACCCCAATGGCCGCGAGTTTTTCCTCGTCCTTACATTCCTTTGCTTCCTTCACTTCCTTTACTTCGTTCTTTTCCGCAGCGCCAGCCGGCACATTCACCCACACGCCCGTGCACCCGGGCACGCGCTTGGAAGCAACGCCGAACTCAGCCGTCGCGCGGATCATGGCTTCCTCAAGGCTGCGCACGTACCAGCCCACATCACGGCGAATTTCAGCGAGATTCAGGATGGGATATCCGACGAGTTGCCCCGGCCCGTGATAGGTGATATCGCCGCCGCGGTTGGTCACAAAAAAGGACACGCCCACTTGGCGCAGCAGGTGATCCGGGGCGCGAAGGTTGGAAATTTTCCCGCTGCGGCCAAGGGTAATCACGTGCGGGTGCTCGCACAAAAGCAAAACGTCGGGGATGGCCGCGGCCTTGCGCGCAGCGGCCACGCGACGTTGCAGCTCCCACGCCGCGCCGTATTCCGCAAGCCCCAGATCCACGACCAGCAAATCTTTCATGTCTTCTGAACTCTCAACTCCGAACTGTCGACTCTCAACTTTTCTTTTTAACTTTTCCGGGGCGCGACGATCCGCTGCACCTGGCTCAGGTGATTGAGATCGTGCCCGGCCATCATGCATGTAATCTGCTCGATGGTTTCGACGCCCCGTTCGGCGTGCATCCCGTGTTGTTTCCACTGCTCGGGCGTGAGGGATTTCAGCAGCGCGAGGTTCGCTTCCCGCGCCACGCGAAATTGTTCCAGCGATTTGCGCGCATCGCGCTTCTCGTAGTGGCCGGCGGCAGCCCAGGCGTCCTGGTCAAACGCCTGGATAGGCGTCCCGGGAGCGCCCAGAATCTGGCGCATCCGCCAGCCGGTGACAATTTCGCTGTCCGCAAGGTGCGCGAGTATTTCCGCGGCGGACCATTTCCCCGGCGCGGGCTTCTTCCGCAGCTTCGCGGACGTCGACCGCTGGATGAGCCGCGCAAGTTTTTTGGGCGTCTCTGCCTGAATCTTCAAGGGTTTCTGTCCCCCGAGAATCCCCATGATTCGCTGGATATATTCCTGCGGCGTTTCGCTCATGATCGCGGCTCCCTCCTCGCCGTGCACCGCTGCTCGAAGTGAACTTTCACTCTCAGCTCTGAACTGTTAACTCTCGACTGCGTCTAAGCATTTATGGAGAGCCCGCGCACCGCGGCCACCGCGTCAGCCATCGCTTCCCAGACCGTGGGATGCGCGTGCACGGTGGACATGAGATCGTCCACGGTGGCCTCCAGCTGCAAGGCCGCGGCGGATTCCGCAATAATCTCGGTGGCAAACGGCCCGATGATGTGCACGCCGAGAATTTCCGCGGTGGCCTCGTCGGTAACGACCTTGATGAAACCCTCGTGGTGCCCCAGGATGGTCGCCTTGCTGTTTCCAAGGAACGGAAATTTCCCCGTTTTGACGGTATAGCCCGCCTCGCGCGCCGCGCGCTCGGTCAAGCCGATGGAAGCCACCTGGGGCTCGCAATAGGTTGCGTTGGGAATGCGCGTCTTCTCGACGGGAGGCATCATCTGCTTGCCCGTGATTTTCGCGACGCAGGTGATGCCTTCCATCGACGCGGCATGCGCCAGCTGCGGCATGCCCGCGACGATGTCGCCGATGGCGTAGAGTCTCGGCTCGGCCGTCTCCATGTAAGGCCCAACGTGGACGAACCCACGCTCGAGTTTGGCCTGCGATTTTTCCAGGCCCAGATTTTCCGTCTTGGGCACGCGCCCCACGGCCATCAACACTTTCTCCGCCGAAATCGTCTGCGTCTTACCAGCCTTGTCCGTGAACGCCACCGTTGCGCCCTGCGCGTCTTTTTTCACGGATTCGACTTTGGCCTCGGTGAAAATCTGGATGCCTTTTTTCTTCAGCGATTTTTCGAGTTCCGCCGAAATTTCCTCGTCTTCAATCGGCGTCACGCGCGGCAGCATTTCGAGCACGGTGACTTTGCTCCCGAACGAATTGAAGACGGACGCGAATTCTACGCCCACCGCCCCCGCTCCAACGATCACAAGAGTCTTGGGCACGGCCGGCAGCTGCAAAATTTCGATGTTGCTGAGGATGGTCTTGCCGTCAATCTCGATTCCCGGCAGCGAGCGCGCCGCCGAGCCCGTTCCGAACATGATGTGCGTGGCTTCGACTTCGGTGACCTGACCATCCTTCTCGACGCTTACGCGCCCCGGCCCCGCCCAGCGGCCCCAGCCCTGCATCTTTTCCACTTTGTTCTTGCGGAATAAAAACTCGATGCCCTTGGCGTGCTTGTTAACTACCATTTCCTTGCGCGCCAGCGCCGCCGCCCAGTTCAAGGTAAAATCCTTCACGTCAATGCCGAATTCCTTAGAAACCTTCATCGTGTCGTAAATTTCGGCGGTATGCAGTAGAACCTTCGTGGGAATACATCCGACGTGCAGGCAAGTGCCGCCCAGATAGCCGTCCTTTTCAACGACCAGAGTTTTGAGGCCCCACTGCGCAGCGCGAATCGCGGTGTTGTATCCCCCCGGACCGCTGCCTATGATTAGGAGATCGTATTTGGCCAAGTGTCCTCCGCGGCAGGCAGGAGCGCCGCCCAAGTTGCGCGAATTCAGACGAGTCCGCCCCCACGAGCCCACAGCATTAGATGAAGGGGAAGTGCAGCCGGCGTCCGCCCTTTCGCGCGGCCTGCCCCGACCGAATCGGAGCTTGCCCCAATAGAATCAGGGGCTGCGCTGGAATTCCGCGCCTCGATTCTATCAGCCGCTCGGATGCCTCGCAATATGAGGAGCGATGGGCCAGTCAAGCAGGAATCCGCAAACGCTGCGGTCAAAGCGGCCGCCTTTTTCGGTTCGGGAGATAAGCCGCTTTCGAGGGGAAATTTACTTTGCTTCGACCTTAACTTCCGATTCGAGCGTCTCGCGCATCTTGCGAAGGAGTTTTTCCCTGGTGAAGGGCTTGCCCAGCAGAGCGATTTCGGAATCGGCCAGCCCGGCATGCGTGAAGCCGGTATAGCCCGACATATAGACTACTTTCATTTCCGGCCTGACGGGAGTTAATTGGGTGGCCAAATCCTTTCCAGTCATTCCGGGCATCACCATGTCCGAGAGCAGCAAGTGGATCGGCCCGCGTTCCTGGCGCGCGATCTCGATCGCCTCTTCCGGCAGCGACGCTTCCAGCACAGTGTAGCCCGCGCCTTCGAGCAGGCTGCGCGTAAGCTCCCGGAGCGCTTCTTCGTCCTCCACGAGCAAGATGGTTTCCGATCCGCGCAAGGCATCAGCGGGAACTGCTGCTGGTTGCTGCAAGCCGGCGGTTTGTCCGGCGCGGGGCAAGTAAATCTTGAACGTTGTGCCTTGCCCCAACTCGCTGTACACCCAGATGTGGCCGTCACTCTGCCGGACGACTCCATAGACGGTCGCAAGGCCCAATCCCGTACCCTTCCCGACTTCCTTGGTGGTAAAAAACGGTTCGAAGATGTGGCTCTGCGTCTCCGCGTCCATCCCCATCCCGGTATCGGCAACGGAGAGCAACACGTAGGCGCCGGGCAGCTGTGGCGGATGGCGGCGGGCGTAGTCCTCATCCAAATTGACGTTGGCCGTCTCGATCAACAGCTTCCCGCCCTGAGGCATTGCATCCCTGGCGTTGACCGCAAGGTTGATGATCACCTGTTCGATCTGGCCCTGATCCGCCTTGACGCTTCCCAGCGCGGGTTCGAGGCTGGTCCTCAGATCGATATGCTCGCCAATCAATCGCCGGAGCATTTTTTCCACGCTGAGGACAATTGAGTTGATGTCCAGGACCTTTGGTTCGAGGACCTGCTGACGGCTGAAGGCCAGGAGTTGCCGGGTCAGCGAGGCGGCGCTTTGGCCGGCCTTCTTGATTTGCAGGCATTCCTTGTGGAGGGGATCGCCGGGCGGCAGGCGGTTCTCCAGAATTTCACTGTAGCCGATGATCACGCCCAGCAAATTGTTGAAGTCATGGGCGATCCCGCCGGTAAGCTGCCCAACGGCCTCCATCTTTTGCGTTTGGCGCATCTGTTTCTCGAGAGTCTTGCGTTCCGTGACATCCCGGAAAATGGCGACGGTGCATTCCTGCCCGGCGACATCGATGATCTCCGCGGAATCCGTGGCGGTGCGCAGTTCGCCGGACTTGGTGCGAAACCCGATTTCAAAGTCGCGCACCGAGCCCTGATTCATCACCATCTCGATAAAATTGGCGCGATCCTCTGGCTTGGCCCAAAAGTTCAGCTCCTTGGAAGTGTGGCCGATCACCTCTTCTCGCGAATATCCGGTGACGCGAAGGAAACTATCATTCACGTCGAGGTAGCGGCCCTCCGAGAGCGTGGCGATGGTCATAGGTTCCGGGTTCGCGTTGAACGCCTTGCGAAAGGTATCTTCCGCATTCCTGCGTTCGGTAATATCCACGAACGTTTCTTCATTCACTGGCGGCGCGCCGCCCTTGCCTTCCACCAGATTGGCGCTGCCCAGAAGCCAAACCTTACTTCCGTCCTTGCGCCGCAGGCATTGTTCGTAGTTGGTAAGGTTTTTCACTTTCCGGAGTATAGCGATAAAGGTCTTTCGATCGTCCGGCTGGAAATAGCGATCGGCGATGGGACTGGCGATCAGTTCTTCGGTGGTGACATACCCGAAGATCCGTGCGCAGGCGAGGTTACATTCCAGAATTCGTCCGTCCAAAGTCGTGCGGATGACACCCGCCAGGCTTCTCTCGAACAGCAACCGATACCTTTCTTCGGCGGATTCCAGCTCCAGGCTCTGGGCGGAGTATTGGCGATCGTACGCGGACGACAGGACGGCAAGGGAGAGGATAATCATCGTGACGATAGTGATTCCCACCGTTCCCAGCGTCGTAAAGTTTATCGCGTGTGACATGTCCGGAACTATGCCGTCGACAGTGAAATTGGCCGCGGCCATTCCGGTGTAATGCATCATCGGGATGGCCAATCCGATGACCAAGGCGCTAACGATTTTTCGCACGCTGGCGCCTTGTTTTTCTTCCCGCGCCAGGAACGCGAGCCGCAGCCCCACGTACGAAATAACGACCGCCAGGGCGACAGACACAACCACCAGCCGTGTGTCATAACGGCAGGTGGCCACCAAACGCATGGCCTCCATGCCGATATAGTGCATACCCGCGATTCCCGCACCGATGACTACACTTCCAGCAGCCGCCCTGCGCAGGCTCATGAACTTGCGGCTCACGACGTAAAGGCCCACAGCTGCGGCCAGTATCGCGGCAAGCAAGGAAACAAGAACGGTAGGCCAGTCGTAGCTCACCGGGACGGGCAAGCTGAACGCCAACATGCCGATGTAATGCATGGACCAGATTCCCAGCCCTAAGGATGTGGCGCCGCCAATCAGCCAGAAAACGCGGATGCGGCCGCGCGCGGCCGTCACCCGGCCGGCCAGGTCTAGCCCGGCGTAGGACGCACAAATCGCAATGAAAATGGAGAGCGCCACCAGTCGGTGGTCGTAGGAGCCCGACAGTATCGCGGTCTTGGTAAGCAAGAGTGACCCTCTAGGCGCTATCAAAATAACGGCGCCTCGAGACTGTTTCAGTTTAGTACTTCGTTTCGCCGAGTCAGAGGCTGAGTGTGGCCCGGCAAGCCCAAACCATTGATATTAAAAGGAAAGGATGGCCACCAATTGCCGGCCATCGCCTTCCGCATACAGATATGTTAGGTGGCGCTGCAAGCAATCGTCAATCGGGCAGTTCCGCTTGATTACATACTAGATGTTGCCCATTAAGATACGTGCCATCGATTTGGAGCTTGGCGGCCCAATAGGCGTTAAGGGGGCAAACAGGCCAGAAACGCTTCCCAAGGCTGCCTTGACCATGCTTGGAAGCATCTGCTAGCGTAGGTGGTTCTACGGGCGCTGGCGCGCAGCGTCGATCCGCACTCGCCGGTTGAAAGCCGACTCAAACTTATGGAAACGATTCACATTACCATGCCGGACGGCGCTATCCGCGAGGTGCCGCTGGGCACCACGGCGGCGGAGATCGCGCAGCAGATTTCACCGCGCTTGGCGAAGGAAGCGCTGGTGGCCCGCATCGCCCCGGTCCATGCTTCGGCCGGAGCCGGGAGTCCGGCAGCAAGCGCGGCGGCCGAAAGATCTCCCGACGCGGCGCCCGCAGCCCGCATGTCTTCCGGGGCCAACGGCGAAGGCTTCCTGGTCGATTTGCGTGCGCCGATCGATCAGGACGTGAAGCTCTCCATCCTGACGCCCAAAGATCCCGAAGCGATTCAGGTGCTGCGGCACTCAGCGGCGCACTTGCTTGCCGCAGCGGTGCTGGAACTTTTTCCGGACGTCAAGCTGGGCATCGGGCCGCCGATCGACACGGGATTTTTCTACGATTTCGTGCGCGCCGAGCCCTTTACGCCCGAAGACCTCCAGCGCATCGAAAAGAAAATGCGTGAACTCGCGGCACAGGACATTCCCAACCAAAGAAAAATGCTGCCCAAGCAGGAGGCGCTCGAGCTGTACCGCAAGTGGGATCAGGGCTTCAAATGCGAACTGGTGGAGGAGCGCGCCATCGAGCCGATGGTGTCCTTTTACACCACGGGAAAATTCATCGATTTCTGCCGCGGGCCGCATATTCCTTCGACCGGACGCATTCGCGCGTTCAAGCTGATGAGCGTCGCTGGCGCCTACTGGAAGGGGCAGGAAGGCAATCCGCAGATGCAGCGCATCTACGGCGCGTGCTTCTACACGCAGCAGGAGCTGGACGAGTATCTGCACCGGCTCGAGGAAGCCAAGCGGCGCGATCATCGCCGCCTGGGGCAGGAGCTGGATCTGTTTTCCGTTCAGGAAGAAGCCGGGCCGGGACTGATTTTCTGGCATCCCAAGGGCGGCCTGGTCCGCAAAATCATGGAGGATTGGCTGCGCGACGAGTTGCTGCGCCGTGGATACGATCTGGTCTATACGCCGCACATCATGCGGCTGGAATTGTGGAAGACCAGCGGCCACGCCAATTTTTATCGCGAGAACATGTTCGGTCCGATCGAAGTCGAAAAAGACGACTATCAGCTCAAACCCATGAATTGCCCGGGGCACATCCTGATTTACAAGTCGCACCTGCGCAGCTACCGCGAGTTGCCGGTGCGGCTTGCGGAGCTCGGCACCGTGTATCGCTACGAGCGTTCGGGCGTTCTGCATGGCCTGCTCCGCGTGCGCGGATTCACGCAGGATGATGCGCATATTTTCTGCATGCCGGAGCAAATCGAATCTGAAATCGAGGCGTGCATCGATTTTGCGTTCGCGGTGATGAAGACGTTCGGGTTCAGCCAGTACGTCGTCGAGCTTTCGGACTGGGACGCGAATCATCCGGAAAATTACGCCGGTTCGGCGGAAGATTGGGCCCGCTCGACGGGCGCGCTCGAAAAAACGCTGACCCGGCTGAACATTCCGTTCAAGCGCATGGAGGGAGAAGCAGCTTTTTACGGGCCCAAGATCGACGTCAAGCTGATCGACGCGATCGGCCGCCCGTGGCAGCTCACCACCGTGCAATTCGATTTCAATCTGCCGGGGCGCTTTGGCCTCGAATATGTAGGCGAAGATGGCAACCGGCACCAGCCGCTCATGGTGCACCGCGCGCTGTGGGGCTCGGTCGAGCGCTTCTTCGGCATCCTGATCGAGCACTATGCGGGAGCATTTCCGGTTTGGCTCGCGCCGGTGCAGGCGGAAGTGCTGCCGCTCAGCGAAAAGTTCGCGGAGTACGGAAAAAAAGTTACCGCCGCTCTGAAAGACGCCGGGTTCCGCGCGCATCTCGATGACCGCAACGAAAAGCTGCAAGCAAAAATTCGCGATGCGCAGCTCTTAAAGATTCCCTACATGCTGATCGTCGGCGGCAAGGAAGCCGAAGCCGGCACCGTCTCGGTGCGCCACCATAGCAAGGGAGACCTCGGCCCGCGCCCCCTCGCGGATTTTCTCTCCGACCTGCGGCAGCAAGTCGATTCCCGCGCAATTTGATGTTTGGAAGGGCAGGCTGAATTCTGTGCTGCCGTGTCTATCCCGGACAACATTCCTGAGGAAATATTAGGCCTGCGGCTGAATTCTGGTGGTCCCGTGGGGCCAGTGGGGTTTGAATTCGTTGTCCGGAATGCGCACGTTTCGGCTGATGTTGCGGTAGTGGATGATGAAGTAATCGCCCGAACCAGTCTCAAAAAACTGCTGCTGCACCGGAAGCCACGTGGATTCGTCCAGCCACAACAGAATCTTGGAAAGCTGCTTGCGCACTTCGTCCGTCTTCGGCAGCAGCTCCAGCCGTAGAACTTTGTGGTTGTCGAGCGTTTCTTCGCCCTGCAACGCAATCGCGTAGCTTTCTTTCAACGAGCCTCCCGAAGTCCCGAATCCGAGCAGCAGGAATTGATCCACAACGGATTTTTTATTTCCCAGATTGTATTCCTCGACGCGGTGAATTTTCGGGTTGTAGATATAGAAATTGTCGCCGTCCCGCAGGATCGTGCGCGCATCGGGCTGGGTCACTTCGATGCGCATTTTGTTGTCGCGGCGGACGATGATCTTGCCGGACTCGGTGGATTTGTCGTTCACGACGACGGTTACCTTGGTCCGGTCCAAATCCGCGGTCAGGCTCTGAAAGCTCGTCGCCTGCGCATCCAATTGCTTGAGGATATTATCGAGCGTCCAATTCGTTTGTGGGGAGGCGGAGGCTCGGCTCGGCGAGAAAAGCGAGACCCCCACAGAGGCCGCGCATAGAAAGAGAAAAAATCTGAAAAACGTTCCTGACACCTTCATTAAACCCGGTTCCCCCTGGTCCGCCTATATCCGTCGATTGCTTCCCGCTCATGCCGAAAGATCAACTCCAAATAGTGAAGCAATCGTATCACACACGCTAGGATGCCAAGCCGCCTTCCAGAGTTTCGCTTTCCGGCAATGAATCCAGCAAGGCGTTTGCGAGTCCTGTCCCAACAGCGTGCGAACTTTCTGTATGATGGTTGCCCCATGTTTCATCGCAAACGATTTCGCCTGCGCCTCCCTTCGCGCACGCTGATTCTCGGGCAGCGCACGCTGATCATAGGCGTTTTAAACGTCACGCCGGACAGCTTTTCCGATGGCGGAGCGTTCCTCGATTCGGGAGCGGCCATCGCGCGCGCCTTGCAAATCGAGCAGGAAGGCGCGGACATTCTCGATATCGGCGGCGAATCGACGCGCCCCGGCGCCGCACCCATCACTTCCGAAGAAGAGCTTCGGCGAATTCTGCCTGTAATCCAGGTGTTGCGGGGCAAGCTTCGCATACCGATGTCGGTGGACACGCGGAGGGCCGACGTCGCGGAAGCGGCCCTCGGTGCCGGGGCGGAAATCCTGAATGACGTTTCGGCGTTGCGCACCGACGCGCGCCTGGCCGAAGTCGCGCGGCACGAGCGCGTTCCCTTGATTCTGATGCACATGCGCGGAACGCCGCAAACCATGCAGCGTGGCCCCTTCGCGCGCGACGCCGTGCGGGACGTCATGGCCGGACTGCGCGATGCCGTCGCGCGCGCAAGACGCGCGGGGCTCGCCAAATCACAGCTCTTGGTCGATCCGGGAATCGGCTTCGGAAAAAAGCACGAGCAGAATTTTGAAATCCTCGCGCGCCTCCCCGAGTTTGCGCGGCTCGGCTGCCCGATCGTCGTCGGCACATCTCGCAAAGCTTTCCTCGGCAAAGCCCTCGCAGGATCAGACGGCCAGAGCGCGCCGCCCAGCGAACGTCTGCTGGGCACGGCCGCGACCGTTACCGCATCGATTCTCGGCGGGGCGCACATCGTCCGCGTGCACGACGTGGCCGAAATGGTTCAAGTTGCGCGCGTCGCGGATGCAATCCTGAATGCCGGATAACGGCCGCAATCCGGTTTCTGCAACTGGGCTATAATTCCTTAGTCCTCATTTTCAGCCCTCGGGTGGGGACGAACTAGGATGGCGCCCGTGAAATTTTCCATAGGACTTTGCATAGCGCTGCTTTTTGCGGGTGCGCTTCCCGCCCTGGCGCAGTTATCGCCGTCAGAGCCCGACCCCCTGGCGCGCATTCGCGATGCGGCGAAGTCGAATGTGCAGGCGTGCTCCGCGACGGGAGAGACGCTGTGCGAACAAGTCGCGCCGAAAATCATTGCCAACGCGCAAGGGGATTCGCCGCTCGCGTCGAATCTTCGCCGCCTGGTAGATGCGCTCAAAATTCAAACGAAAGGAACTGACGAGGAAGCGCCGGTCGTTTCCTGGGCCATAGCGGCCTTTAAAGGCGCGGGCGTCGAGGTTCACAATGAAAAGTACCTCGTCGCGGCGAAGCAGCCAAAAAACGCGGTCGCGGAAATTGTGGTTGCGGAAATTCGGGGTCGGGAGAAACCGGACGAATGGGTATTGCTTGGCGCAGACCTCGATCCGTCACATCCCGGCTCCAGTGGGCTCGACGAAGCTTGCAACGCTGCGTTGGTAGTCGAAGCCGCCCGCGACATTCAGCTCACCGGCGTCAAGCCGCGCAGGTCAATTCGCTTTGTGTTGTTCGGTGGAGAAAGCCAAGGAATGAATGGGCCGTGGGCCTACCTGAAAGGGCACCGCAACGAGTTGAACGGCGCCTCTGGCGCTATTCTTTTTGAGGCGTCCGCGAATCATGTGGATGGGTTCGTGCTCAACGGCAGACGCGACATCATAGACGGCATCCGAGAAGCACTGAAGCCAATCGAGTCAATGGGGGTTAGCCATCTTAGTTTTGAGGCGCCGTATGATCCCGCCAGTATCGATTTCCTGCTGGAGGGAATTCCTACAGTCATTCCCGTCATAGCGAATGCGCCTAATATCGCGTCAGCCGGCAACGGATCGATCTCGCTCGACGGAGTCAATTTCGAGGCGCTCAAGCGCAACACGGCGATAGCGGCCGTTACGGCCTTTAGCATCGCCGAACGCGCCGAGCCAATTGGCCCGCGGCAATCGCGAGCGGATATCGAATCGCTGCTGAAGGCGACTGGCCTCGAAGATCAAATGAAAGCGGCTGACCTGTGGCTTCTTTGGGAGTCAGGTCGGCGCGGGCGTTTACCTTGAGCAAAGCGAAAGGTTGTATTGAGCGAAACGAAGTGCCCCTCCAACCGCCGCGGAAGATCAATTAAACATCTTTGAACTTGAGTTGAGACGGCATTCTCTGCCTTTCAAGTTATAATGTCGGCATGGCGATACCCCAGCGCGCATCGTCCCTAACGGCATTTCCCGCGGCGCGGGGTGTGATTCTCGCGATCGATTACGGAAAGAAGAGGCTAGGCCTGGCGCTTTCCGACGAGCATGGCGTAACTTCCCGCCCGTATGCGACCTGGACGCGTATAAACCGCCGCCGCGATCTTTCCCGCCTGCGCGAACTCGTCCGCCAGGAGAGTGTTCGCCGGATTGTGGTTGGACTTCCCCTGCGCCTGGACGGCACGCAGAGTGAAATGTCCGAAGAGACGATGAGTTTTGCCGCACGCGTCGAGAGAGCTTTGGGTATTCCTGTGGAGATGATGGACGAGCGGCTGAGTTCCTGGGAAGCGCGCCAGGCGCTGGCCGCCGCAAATTTCAACGAGCGCGCGCGCAGCGATTCCTCAGGACGCTCCGCACCAAAGAAGGAGACCCCCCTCGACGAGATCGCCGCCGCCATCATCCTGCGGGACTATCTGGACCGGATGCGATCGCAGAAGCGGCCCGGATCGCGAGCCTGACATGCGCCGGGCCTTCTTCATTCTCCTGACCGTAGTTATCCTCGCGGCGGGATATCTCTACTACGCTCTGCACCAGCCGTATCAAGGGTTCGGGAGCGACGGGGCTTACGTCGACATTCCGCGCGGCGCGTCGCAGCGAACGATCTCGCGACTTCTGGCCGAAAATGGCGTGGTGCGCAGCCGGATCGCATTTGAACTTTTGTGCCGCGAGCGTGGGCGCCGCACTTTGCAGGCGGGCGAGTATTTCTTCGACCATCCCGCGACTCCATACGCCGTGTATGACGCAATCGTCAACGGCCGGGTGTTCGTAAAGGAGTTCGTCGTTCCCGAGGGATTTACGATGTTCGACATCGCGAATCTCGCCTCCCAGGAAGGCTTTCTCACCCGCGATGATTTTCTCGACGCGGCGCGCGACCCTTCGCCGATCCGCGACATTGCTCCCCGCGCGCCAAGCCTCGAAGGATTTCTTTTCCCCGCGACCTATGAGTTCCCGCGGCACATATCGGGAAAAGACATGACCGCCGCCATGGTCAAAAAATTCAGGCAGGAGTGGCTGAACTTGCCCATCACCGGCGCGCCACCGCGCCAGAGCGTTCAGGAAACCGTGACGCTCGCTTCTCTCGTGGAACGCGAGACGCCGCGTCCCGAAGAGCGGCCGCACGTCGCCGGAGTATTTGAAAACCGGCTGCACAGAGGCCAGCCGCTGCAATGCGATCCCACAGTGGCGTATGCGCTGACTCTGGCGGGAGCGTACTCCGGAAAACTGGACAGCGGCGATTTGCATTTCCCTTCTCCGTACAATACATACCGGAACCGGGGCCTGCCTCCCGGCCCGATCGCTAATCCCGGCGAAGCCGCTCTGCGAGCGGCCCTTGATCCCCAGCCCACCGAGGATCTCTATTTTGTCGCGAATACGGAAGGCGGGCACTTCTTCAGCAAGACCCTGAAGGAGCATAATCATAACGTCGCGCGCTACCGGCGCCTCTTGGAAGGGCCGCAAAATCCGCCGGCCACCAACACGCCGCCGGCCCCGGTCGCAAAAAAAACCAGGTCTGTGAGGTCTAGGCCATGACGCATGCGGATCACCCAACCAAGAAGGAACTGATCCTGGAGATCGCGCGCGAGCTTTCCGTGCCTAGGTTCACTCCCGCCGAGGTCGAGCAAATCCGGCGGCAGCTCGTGGCGCGGCTCGGCGCGGGAGGAAAGACTTCCGCCGATTACATCGCCGGCGTGCTGGAAACCGCGGGCATGCGCATCGTGTGGTCCACCAAGGCGGACACTGAAGGACAGTATGAGGAAGAATTCCACGACCTGCTCCATTTTGCGAATCTCGAGGACGCGGAGATGTGCATCATGCGCCTGGATGAGCTGTACCGGAAATTCCAGGAAGAGCAGGAGCGCGCCGCCGCCGAGCGCGTGCTGGAAGTGGCTCGCATGGGCCGCCGCCGCGCGGAAATGATTGCCAGGAATCACAAAGTGGAACCGGAGAAACGCGCCGAGAAAGAAGAAATCATGCAGTGGTTCAAGGTATGGCTCGAAACACCCGACGCATTTTTCGACTGGCTGGAAGCGCGCAAAGCGTCGCCGGATTTCCAGAGGCGATTCGCCAAGAGCGCCTCGGCGGACGCGTGAGCGCGATATGGCGGACCTTCAATACGTATTGGAAGTGGAGCCGCTCGATCTTGGCGCGGACGTTAAGGCGGTAGGGCTCGACCTCGTGGAGATCGAGAGCCGCGAACCGGCGCGCGGTGCGGATGCGGCGCGCCTTTGGGCCGCAACCCTTCGCGCGCTGCCAGGAACGGAACCCTGGGCGCTCGATTTTTTCTCCCACCTCGACCGCGTGCGCGACTATTGCCGGCTGCACGCGGTCCCATTTGAAGAAAAAACTTCGGGCCATTCGTTGGTGATTCCCGCTCCGCCCAGCGATGTCCTAATGGAACTTATCGAACGATTTGCGGGAGAAACGTTTGGCGTTCGCGCGGGAGCTTTACTGGCCGCGGGCGATCCCGACGTGGAGGGTGAATTGGCTAAGCGCGGCGTGGACGCTTACCACGCTGCATTCAAAAATTATCTGTTTTGCGCGGTCTGCGATTTTGAGAATGGCTTCCTCACCCTGCTCACCGAGAAATTGTGGACGAGTGAAGTTCTGCGGCGAATCAAGCCCGCCACCGCAGCGTTGCCCGTGGAAGTTGCCCGCCCGCAGTAGTCGCTAGGATAGGCTTCAGCCTGTCTGGTTTTCCGCTGCGATGAAAAATCAAAACCGGACAGGCTGAAGCCTATCCTACTCAAATCCCATCGCAGGCCTTGTCCTTGCAATTTCTCTCAGCCGATCAAGGCAAATAGAAACGGGGAACGCGCTTGCCTAGCGCGCAGAGGAGTTCGGCGCTGGCGGTGTTGGCGATTTTTGCGACTTCGGGCACGGATTGCGTCGTCGCGCCGTCTGTGCCGTAGATCGTGGCGATATCGCCCACTCGCGTCGACGTGATTTCGGTAACGTCGGCCATGGTGAGGTCCATCGAAACCGTGCCGATCATGGGAGCAATCTGGCCGCGGACGATGACGCGCCCTTTGTTGGATAGGACGCGCGCGAGGCCGTCCGCATATCCCGCGGCAAGCACGGCGACGCGCGAGGGGCGGGACGCCGTCCATCGCGCGTTGTATCCGACGCGCGCTCCCAGAGGCAGGTCCTTGAGGGAAATAATCCGCGCGCGGAAGGACAACACCGGCCGCACGGGTAGTTTCACTTCCATTTCAGCGTTCAGCTGGGACGGCTCGAAGAACTGGTGATAGCCGTAGAGGATTGCGCCGGGGCGCACCATGTCCCGCCAGGTGGAGGGCCGGCTGACGATCGCGGCGCTGTTAGCCATGTGCACGATGCCTGGATCGAGTCCCAGCGAACGCATGCAGGCCAGCGCCGCGTCGAATGTTTTTTCCTGTTCTATTGTTTGTTCCGTGGTAAATACTTCCGATGATGCGATGTGAGTAAACGTCCCGGCCAGGCGCAGGTGCGGGCAATCCGCCAGCGCGCGCGCAAACGCCGGGACCTGCGACGGCGGGATGCCCAGACGGTTCATCCCCGTGTCGATTTTCAGGTGAAATTCGACGGGCTTCTTGCGTGGCTTGCGCGAGCGCGCCGCCGCCTTTTCCAGCAGCCGCAATTGGTCGGCGTTCATGATCGCCGGCGTAAGGTGGTTTTCGAGAATGCGCTTTTCCTCTCCTGCCCAGAAGCCGGTGAGGATCAGGACCGGCTCGCGAATGCCGCTGTCGCGCAGTTCCGCACCTTCCGCGGAGCAGGTCACGCCAAACCAATCGGCGCGGACCTTGGAGAGGGCGCGCGCGACAGGAACAATTCCGTGGCCGTAGGCGTTGCTTTTGATAACGGCGAGAACTTTCCGGCGCGGGTCGCGTGTGCCCACTGGATTGACGTGGTCGCGGATCGCGCGCAGATTGTGCGTCAGCGCCCCCAGGCTTACTTCCGCCCAGATGGGACGTCCATCAAATTTTACGTGGCGTTTCATAGGAATCTTCAAGGGTACCCGATCCGGGAGCAGAAGAAAAATTGCTCCCGCTCGCCCGCGTGCCGCTTAGTAACTAGGCCTCAGGTAGCACAGGCTCTTGTGGTGAGCGAGGGCGAACCATCAGCCTGTGGAATTTCGGTTTGTGCCGGTCAACCCTAAGATCCACAGGCTGAAGCCTGTGCTACTTAGCCCTCCATCAAATTTTCGCTTTATAAACTTGCAAGTGCGGGGCCATGACTTCGCGTGGCACTCTGAACCGAAGTGTAGGGGCTATGTAATAGTTCGGAATGGACTTACAGGAAGCGAGCGGCGAAAACCAGAAAGTCAAGGATGGCAGGCATCGATGACCTGGCGACACATCTGTGTGCCGTCGGTGACAACTACTCCGGCTCCGTCCATGCGTCGGGCGCTCTTTGTTCAAAGCGCGTGAAGGAGCCTTGAAACACGAAGCGGATCGTATCGGTCGGGCCGTTTCTTTGCTTGGCGATGATCAGATCGGTTTCGCCGCGTTCTTCCATGCTGACCTCGCTGGATTTTTTGAAGAAGTTCGGCCGGTGGATGAACATCACGACGTCAGCGTCTTGTTCGATCGCGCCCGATTCGCGCAGGTCCGCGAGGCGAGGTTCGCGGTCTTCCCGCTCCGGCGCGCGCGTGAGCTGCGAGAGCACCAACATGGGAACCTTGAGCTCCTTGGCCATGGCCTTGAGGCCGCGGGTGATGCTGGAAATTTCTTCGTTGCGGTTGCCGAACTTTCCTCGCGCGGACACCAATTGCAAATAGTCCACGATCACCAGTGAAAGGCCTTTGTCGCGTTTCAACCGCCGCAGTTTCGCGCCCATTTCCACGACCGTGGCGGAGCCCGCGTCGTCGATCCACAGTGGCGCCTCGGAAAGATGGGTGAGCGATTTGGGAATTCTGGCCTTGTCCTCGTGATTCAGGTGGCCGGTCCGAAACTTGTGCGAGTCAATCTTGGCGTCGGCGGACAGAAGCCGGAGCAGGAGAGATTCCTTGGACATTTCCAGGCTGAAAATCGCGACCGGTTTGTTTCCCCTCACACCTATATTCTCAGCCAGGTTCAATGCGAAAGCCGTTTTTCCCATCGACGGCCGCGCCGCCAGGATAATCAGCTCGGAAGGTTGCAGGCCCGAGGTGAGGTTATCGAGCATGTCGTACCCGGTCGCGAGGCCCGTGATGCGATGGCCGCCTTCATAAATCCGGGAGATGCGGTCGTGGCTTTCGGTGACCACATCGTGCAATCCCACCAGGCCAAGGCGCACGCGGTCTTCGGCAAGTTGAAAGATTGACGATTCGGCGCGGTCAAGGATCGAATCGGCGTCATCCTCGGCCTCGAGGGCCTGCTGCTGAATCGCGCTCGTCGCGTGTATCAGGCCGCGCAAGAGCGACTTCTCCTTTACGATTCGCGCATAATGCTCGACATTGGTAACGCGCGGCATGCCGTCCATCAACTGCGAAACGTAGGCCGCGCCGCCGACGGACTCCAATTCGCCGCTGCGCTGCAACTGCTCGGTCAACGTGACGAGGTCGATGGCCTGCTGCGTTTCGCCCAGGGCGATCATCTGCTGATAAATGCGCCGGTGATGATCATGGAAGAAATCCTCGGGCTTGAGTTTTTCGATGGCGGCGTTGATGGCGTTGTTGTCGAGCAGGATCGCGCCCAGAATGCTGCGCTCCGCCTCAACGTTCTGGGGCATGGGACGTTCGAGAGATGTGCTTGCGGTGGCCATTATTAGTTCGCCTTAGTTTCGCCTCACGCGCGTGCCGGTGTCAACTACTCTGTGCAACACTCGTAGCCCGTAAATTTATTTTTCGCGTGCGCGGTATTCCCTGAAGCATGATCGCTGTTCTGAGGCAAGACGCACAATCAAAAAGCTGCGTCGGCGTCTGTTGAAAAAATTTATCTTGTGGATTTGGCGGAAAAACATTCGAAGGCTAAACCATGAGTTGCGGACGAGGACCATCGTAGCAGGGGCATCCGCAGCGGCGGATGCCGGTAGGGACCACCAAACCCGTCAGCCCGATGCGCCCCAATCCGAGATGACCCAGATTTCGGTGAAGAGCTTGTGTTTGCGGTCGTGGCCGTGATCCTCCGCTAGCATTTCGCGCAGCTTCTTCGGGAGTTCATCCGGCTGGGTAGCTGCGCCAGCGTGGTGGTGGCAAGCCTGGTGGTAGCCGATGCCGAAGCGGGCGCCACAGCAATCGCAGAGCTCGAATGTTTCGATGGTGTAGGCCGGATATTTCGCGATTTCTTTATCGAGGATAGCCACCGGACTGTTCAAATCATCTGTCATGTCATCCTCCGAGGGGGGTCGAGGATTCCCTGGCTCAATTGATTGTCAGTAGGCGCAGCGCTTCACGGGGCAGAGCCAGGATCGGGTGTGGCCGACTAGAATAAGTTTATCTCGAAGAGAATCGCCCCGCCCTGTGGAATTCGTGTGAACCTGTGAATAACGTTTCGAAAATTTCCGGCGACTTTCCCTGTGGAAAAAGTGTGAATTAAAGAGGGACGGGCTCTTTTTATGAGCCCGTCGGATATGCTGTGGCTGCAGAAGTCAAAAGAAGACAGGCTGAAGCCTATCCTACGCTTCTTTTTCGACGACCACTTTGAATTCCGAGGTGACTCCGTGAACGAGTTTCACGGTGACCATTCGTTCGCCGACGATCTTGATCGGCTCGTCGAGCTGGATGCGGCGCTTGTCGATCTCGAAGCCCTGGGCCTTCAGGGCGTCCGCCAGATCGGCGGAGGTCACGGAGCCGAATAGCTGGTCGTTCTCGCCGGCTTTGCGCGCGAGCTTTACAACCGCTTGGTTGAGCAGGGCGGCCTGCTGCAGGGCGGCTTCCTTTTCGGTGGCCGTGCGCTTGGAGAGCGTGATGCGGATTTTTTCCAGGCGCTTGATGTTGGCGGGCGAAGCTTCTAGCGCCAGCTTGTGAGGCAGCAGATAGTTGCGCGCATAGCCCGCGGCGACTTCCACGACTTCACCGCGCGTTCCGAGTTTCTCGACGTCTTCCTGCAGGATAATTTGCATGGCGTTCCTCTTCTTCTCGTCTCCGACCTGAAGGACTGCACGATCTCAATAATTCAAAATGCGAAAGTCAAAATCTTTGACACAGAGAAAATGTGTTGAAAGTTTTTTTCCTTCTTTACAGTTCCGTCGCGAAAGGCAATAGCGCGATGTTGCGCGCGCGCTTGATGGCTTCGCCGAGCCAGCGCTGGTGGCGCGAGCAGGTGCCGGTCATGCGGCGGGGCAGAATTTTGCCGCGCTCCTGCACGAAGGGCTGGAGCATGTCGACTTTCTTGTAGTCGATGAAGTCCACGTGCTCGACGCAGAAGCGGCACACTTTCTTCTTGCGGAAATACTGGCGCTTGCCGCCGCGGCGCGGGCCGCCGGGGCCGCCGCCCGGTCCTCCGGGACCTCCCGGGCCGCCGCCTTCGCGGCGCGGGCCCCCTCCGCCTCCCGAATGGCCTTCGGAGCGACGAGGAGGTCCGCCTGTGTGTCCCTCCGCCCGAGGGGCGGGACTGGTGCTAGGGCTCGGTGCTTCTGGTGGTGCTGGCTGATCGGACATCGTGTTTCCTTTCCCTGTAGAAATCGATTCGCTGCCTTCCGCTTATTCGGCGGCGGCTGCGGGAACTTGCTGCTGCTGTTGCGGCGGCGCCGCAGGAGCCTGCTTGCGCGGCCGGCGGCTGGCGCGCCGCTCGCGATGTTTGCCGAGTTTCTGCTGGCGCTTCAGTTCTTCGTCGAGGCGGATGGTCTGGTACTTGATGACGGCGTCGGAGACGCTCAGTCGCCGCTCGAGTTCCTTGATCAGGTCGCCCTGCGTGCTCTTCACGACCATGTAAACGAAAAAGCCTTCGCGGTGTTTGGCCACGCGGTAGGCGAGACGCCGCGTGCCCCATTTCTCGGTCTTCTCGATTTTGCCGCCGAGTTCTCCGGTGGAATGCTCGAGTGTGGCCACAATCTTGTTGACCTCTTCCTCCGGCGTGGCCGGCCGGCAGATGAAGATCAGGTCGTAAACGCGTTCGTCCATGTTTTTGTAACTCCGTTTCTCAAACTTTGTAGCTACTCCGAGTTCGGTCTACTCTTCCGATTCTTCCTCGTCCTGCGGCGAAACGCGGCGATTGAAGCGGTTCATTGCGGCTTGCGTTCCTTCCGCCAAAATCACTTTCACGGCTTCGGCGCCCTGTTCGATTTCTTCGGCGACCAAATCCTCTTCGTCGCGGCGAATCTGGCGCGTGACGTACTCCTTCAGGTCGCCGCGCATTTCTTCGGGCTTCACGCCCAGGCGCACGCGGACAAATTCCGTCGTACCGATGGCGCCGATCACGGATTTGAGTCCGTTATGGCCGCCGGCCGTGCCGCGTTCTCTGACGCGCAGCATCCCCCAGGGAAGAGCGATGTCGTCGCAAACGACGATCACGTCAGAAGGCTCGCACTCGGCGCGGCCGACCAGCTCCCGCACCGCGAGGCCGCTCAGATTCATCATCGTCTGCGGCTTGGCAAGCACTACTTCGCGCCCAGCCATCTGCCCCAGGCCCACAAGCGATTTCGCCTCCGGCCGGGTGACGCGGATGCCGGCGTCCTCGGCCAGCGCGTCCACGACCAGAAAGCCCAGGTTGTGCGGCGTCCAGGCGTATTCGATGCCGGGATTGCCCAAGCCCACGATCAGGCGCATCCGGCCCGCCGCAACGTTCGCTCCGAACCGCCAGTGGCTAAAGCCGTTCTCATTTCAGGCGCGTCACGGCACGGTTGAAACCGTGCCCTACAATGATTCGTGCAGTGCCACACGAACACGGAATGCCAGTACCACTCTACTTCTTCTTTTCCTTCTCGGCGGGCGCGGCCTCTTCGCCTTCCTCGCCCTCTTCGGTTTCCTTCTTGCCCTTCTTGATGAGTTCGGGCTCGGCCGGCGCTGCAGCGGCTTCGGCGGCAACGGCTTCGGCGGGCTTCTCTTCCTCGACGCGCAAGGCGACGACGTGCGCCAGCACGCGCTGCGGATCCGTCAACAATTTCATTTTTTGCGGATCGAGCGGAATGTCCGAGGCGCGGAGCTGCATTCCCATCATCAAGGACGAAATGTCCATCCGGAATTCGGTCGGAATATCGGCCGGCAGACATTCGATTTCGACTTCACGGGTCACCATTTCAAAGACGCCGCCTTGCAGCTTGACGCCTTGCGCCTCGCCAAACACGTGCACGGGAACTTTCACGCGCATGCGCACGTCCATGGCGACGCGCAACAGGTCCACGTGAATGAGCGTACCCTTGACCGGATCAACTTGATATTCCTTCACGATGGCGGAATGCTCGGCGTCCACGGTCTTCACGGTGAGGATGGTGTTGTGTCCCATGGCCGAGCGCAGGATCGCAGACACTTGCTTGGTGTTCACCTGGAGGGCCTGAGGTCCGCCCTTGCCTCCGTAGAGGACGGCGGGAACTGTGCCCGCGACGCGGAGGCGCCGCGCCGCGTTTTTGCCCCGGGTTTCCCGGGGCGCTGCTTCTACAATGATCTGTTCCATAAATCCTTCCCCATTTCTAAATCGAATTTCCTTTGAAAATTCCTAGAAAATCCTTGCCTTTGGTGGCGCAGGCTTCAGCCTGTGAGTTTTAGCCCGCGCAAGAGTCAAATGCCACAGGCTGAAGCCTGCGCCACTCGGCCCATCAGAAAAACAATTCGCTGATCGAAGTTTCCTCGTGAATCGAGTGAATGCCTCGGGCCAGCAGTTCGGCAACGCTCAGCACCTTGATCTTTGAAACTTTTTTTGCGGGTTCGGTCAACGGGACGGAATCCGTGACGATGACTTCCTCGATTTTCGAGGCGCAAATGCGTTCCACGGCGGGCCCGGAAAGGACGGCATGCGTGCAACCGGCATACACTTTCGTCGCGCCCTCCTTCAACAAAGCTTCGGCAGTTTTCACCAGAGTGCCCGCGGTATCAATGATGTCGTCGATGATCAGCGTGGCGCGCCCGCGAACGTCTCCGATCAGGTGCATGACTTCGCTGACGTCAATATCCACGCGGCGTTTGTCCACGATGGCCAGCGGCGAACGGAGTTTCTTGGCGAAGGCCCGCGCGCGCTCCACGCCTCCGGCATCCGGCGAAACGACGGTGAGGTTCCCGATCTTCTTCTTATCGAAATAATCGACCAGCACGGGCATGGCATACAGGTGATCCACCGGCACGTTGAAATAGCCCTGAATCTGCGGCGCGTGCAAATCAAGAGTGAGCGCCCGGTTCGCGCCGGCGGTCTCCATCAGATCGGCGACCAGCTTCGCGGAAATCGGCACTCGCGGCTTGTCCTTGCGGTCCTGGCGCGCGTAACAGTAGTACGGGACGACCGCGGTGATCCGCCAGGCCGACGCCCGCTTGAACGCATCCATCATCATCAACAATTCCATCAGGTGAAAATCCGCGGGATTGGAGCACGGCTGCACGACAAAGACGTCCGCGCCGCGCACGTTTTCCAGAACCTGAAAATACACTTCGCCGTCGCTGAACTTGCCGAGCTTGGCCTCGCCCAGCTTGACGTTCAGGTTGCGGCAAATATCTTCCGCCAAACGCGGGTTCGCGCTGCCGCAGAAAATTTTGAACTTATCGTCGGTCAAGTTTGATGATCCTTACGAGTGCTCGAACGGATCAGATCAGATCGCGCCCACCCATTTTTCGGCGGTACTCCGCCCTCGAAAGAGTCGAGCAGAGAAATACCTGATCTTTCGGAAACGCTCGGGCAGCCCGGCGCGCCTTCGCTGGGTGTTGATAGACTCCAAACACCGCCGAACCGCTACCCGCCAGCGAGGCCTCTGCGGCTCCTTGCTGAAGCAATTCCCTCTTGATCGCAGCCAATCGGGGATACCGGGGAAAAACAGCAGCCTCAAAATCGTTTGAGAGGACGCCCCCCTGAGGGCTCCAGCACAGAGCACAGAACCTCAAGAGTTTAGTGGGGTCTTCCCCTTTTGTCAATTCTTCTGACAGCCATTGGTAGGCGTCCTTGGTAGGCACGGCAATTTCGTGGGGCGATATTACGAGGACATGGCGGCGCGGCGGATCCGGCAAAGGATAAATTTCATCGCCGCGGCCGATACCGAGCGCGCGGCCACCGTGCAGGAAGAAAGGAACATCCGCACCAAGCCGGGACGCGATTTCCATCAGGCGTGCCGCGGCGATGCGTTTTCCCGCGAGGCGCAGTAGACCGAGGAGCGCCGCGGCAGCGTCGCTCGATCCGCCGCCCAGCCCGCGTCCCACGGGAATCCGCTTGGTCAGCGCGGCGCGCACGCCGTGCTGAAATCCAATCTCGCGGGTAAGCGCTTCTATGGCTCGATAGACGAGGTTGTCCTGGCCGGGCTCACCCGCAAGCTGCGAATTTCCGTCAATGCAAAGATCAACGCCGGGATCTCGCTTCGTTTCCAGCACCAGCGTGTCGTGCAGGGAGATGGCCTGAAAAATCGTGCGCAATTCGTGATAGCCGTCCGCGCGGCGCCCCAGGACTTCCAGGCGCAGATTGACCTTGGCATACGCGGGAACGCGAACCGATTTCATAGGGGGGATATGCTACTACGGCTTGGGGTCGCTGGGTGTTTTCTGCTGCGCGAGCCGGCGCTTTAGCGCTGAAATCTTTTGCTCGACTTCGGCCATTTTGGCGGGCTCAAATTCGGCGGGCAGGACGCGGTGCCATTCGTCGACCGATTTTTGCCATTGGGCCTCGGCGAGGCTGTCTTTCCCCATCTTGGCGTACACATCGCCCAAGTGACTCAAGATCGTGGGATCGTGGGCCTCGCGCGTGATGGCCTGGCGCAGCAGGGCCTCCGCGTCGTCGAGCTTGTCTTGCTTGTAGTAGGCCCAGCCGAGGCTGTCCTGATAGGCCGCATTGTTGGGATCATCCGCGAGGGCGCGCTTGATGAAGCCGGCGGCTTCTTCGAGGCGTACTCCGCGGTCGGCCAGCATGTAGCCGTAGTAGTTGAGTGTTGAGGCGTTGCGCGGGTTTACGTTAAGCACCTTTCGGAATTCCTCTTCGGCCTGGTCAAATTTTTTCTGGCGCTCGAAAATCGCGCCCATCAGGAAACCGGTCATTTCCTTGCCGGAGGAGTCCGGCTCTATTTTCTCTGCGGCGTGGATGGCCTGTTCCGCGTCCGCCCAGCGCTTGCTTTCTTCGTAGACCTGCGCGATATCAAGCTGGACTTCAAAATCGGCTGACGAACCGTCCAAGAGACCGCGAAGCTGCGAGGTGGCTTGATCGGCCTGCGCGTTCTCACCAAACAGGAGAGCCTGCGCGATCAGGATGGAACGGTCCTTGGGATAAGCGTCGGCGGCCTTGCGCGCGGCGTCCAGCGCTTTGGAGATGTCCCTCGCGTCGCGGTAAGTATCAATGATCATGACGCGCGCCCGGCGATCTTCCTCGGACCCCAGGCGCAACATTTCTTCAAAGGTGTTCACCGCCGCGGAATAATTGCTGGTTTCGCGGTACAACTGCCCGAGTTGCTGGTACAGGATGGCCAGCGTGCGGCGGCGTGAAGGCGTGAATTCGGATTCCGACTTCACCGCGGTCACGGCATCGGAAAGCACGCGAATGGAATCGTCCAGCCGGCCTTCATCCTCGTAGATCGAAGCCTCGTAATAGGTCACTTCGAGACTGTTCGGCGCGCGCTGCTTGGCGAGCAACACGTTTTGCTCGGCCTTGTCGAGTTGTTTCAACTGGCGGTAAATTTCGGCGAGACGCAGATAGTTGTCGGGATCGTCCGCATCCATCTGCGAGAGCCGCTGGTATTCCTTGAGCGCCTCGGGAAATTTTTCTTCGGCGAGAAGTGTTTGCGCGAGCTCTTTGTGGTGATTAATTTCGTCGGGCTGGGCTTCCAGGGCGTTGCGATAAGCTTTTTCGGCGTTCGGGAGATCGTGGGTCTGGTTGTAGGCGTCGCCAAGCAGTTCCCACAGGCGGGGGGTGGGCGCGCGCTGCAGGACGCCTTGCAGCGAAGAGACCGCCTCCTGCGATTTCCCTTCGTCGAGCAAAAGCTGGGTGAGTTGCTCGACGCCGTTTTCATTTGCCGGTTCGCGCGCAAGCAGCGCTTTCAGCACCTCTTCGGCATTGTCCTGCTCGTTTTCCAGGCGGTAGAGGCGCGCGAGCCAGAGCGCAGAGTCCGTGTCGGTGGGATCGATGCGCAGGATTTCGCGGTATTGCTCGGCGGCATGCGCGAGCGTGTCGCGCTGGCCGGAGGTGTTGCTCAAGTCGCCAAGCGTGCGCACATAAATTCGCGCAAGCAGACGCCGCGCGGGCAAATTGTCGGGGTCCTTGGCCAGGATCGATTGCGCCTCGATCACCGCGTCGCGCACCCTCTGCGACTGGTAGTAAATTTCGGCAAGCTCATCGCCGATTTGTTGGCTGGAAGGGTCGAGTGCGAAGGCTTTCTTCAGGGAATCGATGGCCCTGTTGGCATCGTCCGAGCGGCTGGTGATTTGATATTCCTGCGCGTAATAATGCCCCATCACGAAATCGAAATAGGCTTCGGCCTTGGTCGAGGTTGCATCCGGGGAAGCAGGCGAACTGGGAGGGGCTTGAGCGCTCGGATTATTTTTGGCTTGCCGCGCACCCGCCGAAGGCCCGGCGATAAGCAGGAAAAGCGATAGTGTGGCGAGATGACGGCCAGTTTTCATTCATTCACCGCAATTGGGATTATCCGCCACGCCAAGCCGTCCGTCAAAACGCATCCTGAAACTGGTTTCCTCTCTAGAACCGTGTGTGCCGATTTCGTGTAGCCAGGGGATATGTGACGATTGCGCTTTGCGATCCTGCCCATTTGTTGGATGCGCGTCCTGCCTTTATGGTTCCTGTCACCTGGCCTAGCAGTAGCGGATGACACCTGGGAACGCCAATCTCCCGATTGGCGGTTTTGCAGACTCAAATCGGGAGATTGGCGTTCCCGTGCGGACCATCCCCTCAATGTCTAAAATGCCGCACGCCGCAGAACACCATGGCCATGCCCAGCCTGTCCGCCGCCGCGATCACGTCCGCATCGCGAACCGAGCCGCCCGGCTGAATCACTGCCGTCGCGCCGGCTTTTCCTGCTTCCTCGACGCCATCAGGGAAAGGGAAAAATGCGTCCGAAGCCACGACGCTTCCCGCCAATGGCAATTGCGCCTTCAAGATGGCGATTTTCACGGAGTCGACGCGGCTCATCTGGCCTGCGCCGATGCCCACGGTTTGGCCCGCTCGCGCGAAAACGATGGCGTTGGATTTCACGTGCTTGCAGACCTTCCAACCGAAGAGCATTGCCTCGATTTCCTCGCGCGTGGGCGCGCGCCGGGTGACGACTTTCAGTTCGCTTTCGGCAAGTTCGTGGGAATCCTGTTCTTGCACCAGGATGCCGCCGGAAACGCGCTTCAACTCGAGATCGAATTCGCGCGCCACGTTTTCCCACGCGGGAAGATGCAGTAGACGTAAATTTTTCTTGGCCGCAAATTTTTCGAGCGCCTCCGGCACGTAACCCGGAGCGACAATGCATTCGACGAATAGTTTTGCCACTTCTTCGGCTGTTGCGGCGTCGACCGGGCGATTGAACGCCATCACGCCGCCAAACGCGGACACCGGATCGCAGGCCAGGGCTTTCACGTAAGCTTCCACGAGCGTCTCCTGCTCCGCCGTGCCGCAGGGATTGTTGTGCTTCACGATGACGGCCGCGGGACGCCGGAATTCCATGGCGAGTTCGAGGGCCGCTTCGAGGTCCGCAAGATTGTTGTAGGAAAGCTCTTTGCCTTGAATCTGGCGGGCTGCGGCGAGACCTCTGGCGGCGGAACCCGCGGGTACATACAGCGCCGCGCGCTGATGCGGGTTTTCACCATAGCGCAATTCCTGCCGGCGCGCGTAAGCAAAGTGCAGCCGCTCGGGCAGCAGCAGGCGCGGGCCGAGCTCGATCGAACTGCTCGCCGCCGTGAGGCGTTCCAGTTCCGTCGCGATCTTGCCGTCGTAACGCGCGGTAAGCGCGAAGGCCTTGCGCGCGAGCTCCAGCCGCGTCGCGAGGCTCACTTCGCCGTGCGCCGTGATCTCGGCTGCGACGGCGGCGTAGTCGGCCGGATCGGTGACCACCGCGACGCTCTCGAAATTTTTTGCGGCGGACCGAACCATGGTCGGTCCGCCGATGTCGATGTTCTCAATCAATTCTTCAGGCGTCAGGTCCGGCTTCGCAGCGGTGGCTTCGAAGGGATAAAGATTCACGACCACCAGATCGATAGGCGCAATCTTGTGCTCGGCGGTCTGCGCGCGGTCGCCTGCTTCTTCGCGCCGGAACAAAATGCCGCCGTGCACTTTTGGGTGCAGGGTTTTGACTCGCCCACCCAGCATTTCCGGCCACCCGGTCAGGTCAGAAACGTCGCGGACGCTGATGCCGGCTTCGCGCAGCAGCTTGGCTGTGCCGCCGGTGGAAACAATCTCGATCCCGCGCGCCGCCAATTGCCGCACAAAGTCCGCGAGTCCGCTCTTGTCGTAGACGCTCACCAGCGCACGTTCCACAGGCACGGAATCCTCCAAAGGATGAAAGGAAAACGCCTATTGTATGCGCCAGCTCGGGAATCGAAAAGCGGGAAGTGATCCTCGCAGCTTGTCCATTCCAATTGCAAGGACCTCCCGTTACACTCATCGTCCATCATTGGGAGGTGCCATGTCTTTTGTGGACATACTTCTCGGGAAGCTGCTGGCGACTTCCGAAGAGCGCGCCGAACAGATCGGCACCGTCGCGGGAATACCGATTTTCGGGCTCGATGCGCTGAGTTCGGCGGCGTACGGGCCTGAGGCGGCTCTGACGCTCTTGATTCCGCTGGGCGCGGCTGGAGTCGCGTACATCGTTCCGGTCAGCGCCAGCATTATTGTCCTGCTGGCAATCGTGTATTTCTCCTACCGGCAGACCATCGCGGCCTATCCCGGAGGGGGCGGGTCGTACACGGTAGCGTCGGAAAATCTGGGCACATTTCCAGGCCTCCTGGCCGCGGCGGCGCTGATGCTGGACTACGTGCTCACCGCGGCCGTAGGAATTTCCGCCGGTGTGGGCGCGCTAGTCTCCGCCGTGCCGCAGCTTCAGCCGCACACGCTGGCGCTTTGCCTGGCCATCCTTCTGATCGTGACGATCGTGAATCTGCGCGGCGTGCGGGAGGCAGGCGTATTTTTCATGATTCCGACGTACGCGTTTCTCGGCTCGCTGCTGTGCGCCATCCTGATTGGACTTACGAAAACCGTTTTCGCGGCGGGACATCCCGTGCCTGTGGCTGCGCCGCCTGCGAGCGTTGCGGGGCCTGCAACCGTCGCTGTGAGCACATGGCTTCTCCTACAAGTGTTCTCAAACGGCTGCACGGCGATGACGGGAGTCGAAGCCGTCAGCAACGGCGTCAAAGCCTTCCGCGAGCCGACCGTCCGCAACGCGCAGCGCACGCTGACCGTGATCATCGGCCTGCTGGCCGTGCTTCTCGCGGGCATCGCGTATCTCGTTCGCGCCTACGGCATTCAGGCGACCGATCCCGGCCTGCCCGGATATCAGAGCGTAATTTCCCTGCTGGTCGCGGCGGTGGCGGGCCGGGGGGTGTTTTATTACTTCACCATCGGTTCGGTGCTGCTGATACTTTCGCTCTCCGCGAACACCGCGTTCGCCGATTTTCCGCGCCTGTGCAGAGCCGTGGCGCATGACGGATTTCTGCCGCATTCCTTCGGCTTTCGCGGGCGGCGCCTCGTCTATTCAGAGGGGATTTACGTGCTGGCGGTGCTATCGGGAATATTGCTGATCTTATTTCGCGGAGTAACCGACCGGCTGATTCCTTTGTTCGCGATCGGCGCGTTTCTAGCCTTCACTCTCTCGCAGGCGGGAATGGTGGGCCATTGGCGGCGCAATCCCGGGCGAGGCGCGGGCCGGAGCATGCTCATCAACGGGCTGGGGGGCGTGGCTACGGGCGTGACGCTGATCGTGGTCCTGGTGGCAAAGTTCACTTCGGGGGCGTGGGTTAGCGTGCTACTGATCGCCGGGATGATGTCCGCGATGATGTGGGTGCACCGGCATTACGATCAGGTCGCCGAGGAAGTTCGCTGTCCCAACCCGCTGCAATTTGAAAATCCCGGTCCGCTCATCGTCATCGTGCCGGTTCAGTCGTGGTCGCTCATTTCCCAGAGGGCGTTGCAGTTTGCGCTTACGCTTTCGCCGGAAGTTCATGCCGTGCACGTGGGGACGGAGGATGAAACGAGCGCGTTGCAGGACAATTGGAAAATGCTGGTCGAGGAACCTGTCAAACAAGTCGGAGGAACGCCGCCGAACCTCGTGACGCTAACATCGCCCTACCGGCTAGTCATCAAACCCATCCTGGATTTCGTGCTGGACACAGAGGCAAAAAATCCGCGACGGCAAATCGCAGTAGTCGTACCGGAACTGGTCGAGCGCCACTGGTATCACTACCCGCTGCACAACCAGCGCGCGGAACTGCTGAAGGCGCTGCTGCTGGTGAAGGGCAGTCGCAACATCGTGCTCATCAATGTTCCCTGGTATATCGAAGCCTGAAACTTCTCGTTTGAAATTACGCGGGGGGATTTGATCTTCAGGATTTCACGCGCGCCTTCAGCCGCGCGTGTTTGCCCTCGACTGAGACGACGTACTCGACTTCGTGCGCATCCTTTTGTTTTTTGAGGTCGTCGGTTTTTTGGCGGACAAATTTCTGGAAGGCTTCCATGGTCAGGGACTCGGTATCTTCTCCCGCCTGCGCCTTGGCGTCCCGAAACGCGGTGTAAAGTTGCTCGACTTTTTTCTTCTCGTTGTCGGGATCCTTCCAGGAGACGGCGAACGGCAAGTGCGCTGGGTGCAATTTTTCAGCTTCGGCTTGCTTGCGGGCCCTCTCGGCCTCAATCTCGCGGGCTGCGGCGCCAAAGTGGCGCTGCACGGTGCCCTCTTCCTTCTGTTTCATCCGTTTGCGGAACATGTCGCGAAACTTCGAGTACATCTGCGTGAGGTTGCCGTAGCGGAAGCGCTGGGCGTAGTTCATTTCCGCGCCCCGGTCACTGTAGCGCTTGAGAGTGGTTTCGATGCGCCACTCGATTTCCGCGGGCGGACGGGCCTTTCCTCCGCCGAAGTATTGCTCGTACTCAATCTTCAGCTGGCGGATGTCCCTCTCAAGCTGTGCGAGATCTTCTTCAGTTGTTCTAGCCATGAGGTGTTGGCCGCATAACTTTTATGTTAGAGGCGTTTAACATAAGGGTCAACGGACACGCCGGAATGTGGTGCCGAATAGACAATGTTGTTTTCGCGTGCATATAAGATGAGTGAAGCAGGCAACCAAGTCCAGGTGCCAAACGAAAGAGATGTAAGCAGGTGGAAATGGAAGGTGCCAAAAAACGAAAGGGGCTCGCACGCGAGCCCCTTCCAGCAAAACCCCATTTCACCCCATTCCGGAACAATCCGGAACGCGTTCACCACCCCGGGAAAAATCAAAACCACTTGCTTGTGCAAGTGCAAACGAAATGCCACATCTTAAATATGTGCGTCCAACTCGCTAACATAAACATAAATAAAGAGATGTTAGTATTTGATCGCGATCGGACGCCTGCCTGACCGCGAGTTTCTACAGTTTTTCACATATTTTGCGCGCCGAACCTACTGTCTTTGGGAGAATTCAGGCCCCGATGGCACCGCGGATGGCGGAAGCGAGCGTTTCGGCCCACAGGGCGACGTCTTCCGCATGCTCCGCCTCGACCATTACACGAGCCTTGGGTTCGGTGCCTGAATAGCGCACCACGACCCGTCCGGCTGCGCCCAGCGCCTGGGTCGCCTTTTCAATCGCCGCGGAAACAACGGGCAGCGATTCCAGCGGAGGCTTGGACCTTACCTGCACGTTCACGATGGTCTGGGGAAACACTTTCAGACCGGATACGAGGCCGTCCAGCGGGCCGCGCAGCGCGACGAGGCAGGCGATTTTGAGCGCCGTGAGAAGGCCGTCGCCGGTGGTCGCGTCGTCGAGAAAAATAATGTGTCCGGACTGCTCGCCGCCAAGATTGGCTCCACTGCGGAGCATTTCTTCCAGAACGTAGCGGTCACCCACGGGGACCCGTGCCAGGCTCAGGCCCTCCGCTTCCAGGACGCGCTCCAAGCCCAAATTGGCCATGGTTGTGCCAATTACGCGCCCGCCGCGCAATTTCCCAACGGACTTGAGGTATCGCGCCGCGGCCAGCAAAACTCCATCGCCATCCACGTGACGCCCTGTGGCGCTCACGAACATGGCGCGGTCGGCATCACCGTCAAACGCCACGCCGAGCGCCGCCTTTGTTTCCAGAACTTTTTCCCTCAGCTTTTCCGGGTGCAGCGAGCCGCAGCGGTCATTGATATTGCGCCCGTTGGGCTGGTTGTGAATGGCACTCACTTCCGCACCGAGGGCACGGAACAGGGCGGGACCCAGCAGGCTGGCGGCGCCATTGGCGCAGTCGAGGACCAGTTTCAACCCTTTGAGATTCGCACCAGGGATGGCGCGACCGCGCAGATACGCCAAATATTCTTCATCGAGGGAGAGATCGGCCGGGACAGGAACTCCGTGTTGTGCGGTCTCACGTCCTTTGTGTTCATGTATCTCCGTCTCGAGGTGTTCCTCGACATCATCGGGGAACTTCATCCCCGTTCGGGCGAATAGCTTTACCCCATTGTCATGAAAAGGATTATGCGAAGCGGAGATCACGATTCCCGCCGAGAATTTCTTCTGCCGAACCAGGCAAGCAACGCCCGGAGTGGTGATGACGCCTGCGGACAAGAATTGCACGCCGTCGTCAGCGAGCCCTGCGGCGAGCTGCCCGGCGATGTGCGGCCCGGATTCACGCGTATCCATGCCGATCAGGACGCGTGGTTTTGCTTCGGATTCGAGCAGATATTTCCCAAGCGCCCGGGCGACCCCATAAAGGGTGGCGTCGTCCAGCGGATACGTGCCGGGAATGCCCCGAATACCGTCAGTACCGAACAGTTCCTTGGTCATTGTGGATGCAGGTTCGGGCGCTACTTCTAAGCTGAACGCTCGCTGCGGCGAGCACAGAGGCCGTTGGAATCAGGATGGCCGGGGCGCCCACTTGGTCCTTGGATTTCCGAGTCTAGCACGCGGCCCATCATCCAGCGGGAGGAGCAGGTCCGTGGCGCGGCACAAGAGTAACGTGGATTTCCGTCGGTTCGACTTGGACTACGGTAGCGCCGAACGGAGCGCCTACCATTTCCGGAGCGATCTTGACGGTCGTGGTTCCTTGCTTGCCGTCCTTCAAGTCCAGGCGCAGGTTCAGATCGGCCGGAACCATGCGGCGAAGCAGAGCCGAGCGGCCGCGCACGCGGATATGCGCCACGGTGGGGACATCACCGGAAATTTCCAGCTGGGGCGGCATGGTGGTGAATTCCAGGGGCACCAGAAAGCCGACTTCGGCATAAGGCTCGGCGGTGTAAGTGGCCCACAAAAGAAATGAAATGGCCAGCGCCAGAATCTTCAGGCCCGCATTGGCGAACACATACTTGCGCAGGAAATTCAACGGCTATCTCCGCACCGGGGTTCGCGCCTGCGAAACAGAGGCAGACAGGACCATGGTTGCCCGGCGGCGCGAAACCATTTCGCGCAAGCGATCGCTTAAATCTTCCGGGGAAAGATTGGTTTCGATCGCCCCGGCGGAAGCGACCGAGATCGACCCCGTTTCTTCGGAGACCAGCACCACCAGGCAGTCGCTGTCCTCCGTGATTCCAATCGCCGCGCGATGCCGCGTGCCCAGCTGTTTTGAGATCATGGGATTCAGCGAGAGCGGCAGGAAACAGCCCGCTGCCGCGACGCGCGATCCCTCAATGATCACGGCGCCGTCATGGAGGGGAGAGCCCGGCCGGAAAATCGCAACCAGCAAATCGTAGGAAAGCATGGCGTCCAAGGGAATTCCGCTTTCAATGTACGTGCGCAGGCCGGCTTGCCGCTCGACCACGATGAGCGCGCCGATGCGATTTTGAGAAAAATATTCGGCGGCCATGACAATGTCATCATACGTGCCTTTGGGATTGTGCGACGCGAAGTTCATCATGGACAGGTTGCGGCCGACGCGCGAAAGCGCCCTGCGAATCTCCGGCTGAAACAAGATGATGAGTGCGATGGCCACGTACGGCAGCATGGTGGTGAGCAGCCACTCGACCATTTCCAGGCGCGCCCACTGCGCACCGCGATAAAAAACAAAAAGGAGCGCAAGGGCCACCAGCATCTGCACCGCGCGTGTTCCGCGCAGCAATTTCAGCAAATAGTAGATCAGGGCCGCGATGATCAGAATGTCCACTGCGGCCCGGAAATCCAAGCGCGACAGCGGCGTCACGGGAAGAGCGGCGGCGAGCATGGTAGTGGCGTCTACGGTATCCCAGCCGTGCTGTCTGGAGCAAGCCGCAGTTTGCCATGGTTTGTCCGGATTCCGGGGTATGCTATGTTGAAATTGGTGGGAAATGCAGATCGAAGACGTCAAAGTCACGGCGCGCGCGAACCCCTCTCAACGCATCATCGCGGCGGCGATTGTTTTCGCTTTTTTGTATTTTGCCTCGGATGTGGTCGTCACCCTGCTGCTCGCCGTGTTGATCGCCTATTTTCTTGATCCTGTCGTCGGCGTTTTTGAGCGAATCCATATTCCCCGTGCGCTGGGCGCGCTGGTGGTGTTGTTGGGCGTCACGGCGGCATTCGCGGGTTTGGGCTACCTGATCGTAGTTCGAGCGGACCAATTTCTCGACGCCTGGCCCCGCTATAGCGCCGTCTTGCGCCACGTGACCACGGCGTTCGATCGCCAGCTGACTACCGTGGAGAAAGGAGTCGACGCGATCGCGCCCGCGCCCGAAAAAGGGCGGACCCCTTCACGGACCGTCGAGCCGCCCCCCGTGCGCGAGTGGCTGTTGCGTGGCGTGGGATCGCTGTACTCCATTCTTGTGGTGGCCACGTTCGTGCCCTTTCTGGTTTTTTTCATGCTGGCCGCGAAACGCCGCATCTGGAAAGCAACGATTGAATTATTCCCGGAAGAACACCAGGAGCGCGTCCGGGGCGCGCTCGACGAAGTCAGCTCCATGCTGAGAAGTTTTGTGGCAGGAAATGCCCTCGTTGCCATCATCCTGATCCTTTTGAGTTGGGGATTCTTCCTCTGGATTCATTTGGACTATCCATTTTTGCTTGGTTGCGTTTCCGGGCTGCTGAATCTGGTGCCCTACCTCGGCGCCGTGCTGGCGTGGATTCCGCCATTCTTGATCGGGCTGGCGCAGTGGAGCACAATCGGCCCATATTTCGGTGTTGCGGCGATGCTCACATTTCTTCATATTATCGGCCTGAACGTGCTGATGCCGGCCATTGTGGGGCGGCGCGTCCACCTGAACGCCCTGGCGGTCACTGCGTCGTTGCTATTCTGGGGATGGCTGTGGGGCGCGATCGGGCTGATCCTGGCGATCCCCATCACGGCGACCGTCAAAGTGATTTGCGATCATGCCGAGGGTTGGGAACCGGTGGGCCGCTGGCTCGGCGCATAGAACGAATGGCTGACGCCTGATTTCCCGCGCGCCCTAAGAGTCAGCGCCGCAAGAGAATTCGGAAAACGACATGCGATCAAACCAGCGCGCATTTCTCATCATTTTGATCGCCCTGCTGGTACTCACGTCCGCAGGGCTTTTTTTTACCACGGAGTGGGGCGCGCGCGCGGTTTCGCCGGTCTCTTCTTCAAACGCCGCGCAATCGCCCGTGGACCTTGGGCAATTTCATGACGCACAAGCGCTCTCCCAGCTCGCCGCCACTCCGCAAGAGCAGGACCTGGCGCGCGACGCGCTCCGCAAGGCCGATCACGAAGTTGATTTTGCTTTCACTGCCGCGCTCTACAGAGCTTCCGCTCAACATGTTCCATCCACGCCCGAGATCAAGGCCATTCAAGAACGAATCTCAAAAGGCGAACAGGAAGATGCAGAGTTGACCGCGGATGTCGCCCGGCTAACCAAACTCCTGGCAGGCGCGAGGGAAGATCAGAAGGAAGCTCTCACGCAGCAACTCGACCTCGCCAACAGCCGCCAGGAATTGATCGAGGATGAACTCGCCGACGCGCACCAGGATCTGGAGCGGGCCGGCGGCGATCCCCAGAGCCGAATCCAGCGGATGGTCGACGAATACAACGCCTCAGAGCAAAGCAGCGGAGGGCAACTGGATTTGAGCATCGTGGGCAAGCAGGCGAGTTCGGCGCTTCCAGCCTCCAGTTCCTTTCTTTCCCGCGCGCGGGCGTGGTACGAGCTGCAATTGATTGTCGGACGCCTCGACCGGGAAGAACGCGACGCAGCCGCAATGGTTGCAGAATTTTCCGCATCGCACGACAAGCTCGAACAGCAACTGGAACAGGCGCAATCACAACAGAAGAAAAAGATGTCCGAGGCTACTTCCGGCAAGGCCCCGGGGGGAAATGCGGCAAATAGTCCATCCACCACATCCGGTCAAACCAGCGAAGCAATTACTTCGTACAAGTCGTTGACTGTGTTGCAGAAGAGATTGTCTGCCATGGACAGCCGCATCCGCAATCAGCAGGATCTCACAGGGACCTACAAGCAATGGAGCGCGCTGGTTGCTTCGCGCCGGCGTGAACTGCTGCACGGCTTGCTCATTTCCATCGCCATGATGCTGGTGATTGGGCTCGCGGTCCTGCTGACCACCTCGTTTTTGGAACGGATGTTTGCGCGCGTGGAGCCGGATCAGCAAAGAATGCTGACCATGCGCTCGGTCGCGCACATTACCACGCGCACGGTGGGGGCCCTTCTGATCTTGCTGATTATTTTCGGCTTGCCCAACCAGATGGCCACGGTCATTGCCCTGGCCGGCGCCGGTCTTACAGTTGCGTTGAAGGACTTCATCGTGGGATTTTTCGGCTGGTTCGTACTGATGGGAAAAAACGGAATTCGTCACGGCGATTGGGTGGAAATCAACGGCGTGAGCGGCGAAGTCGTAGAAATCGGACTGTTCCACACCGTGGTGTTGGAAACCGGCAACTGGAACGACGCCGGGCACCCCACCGGGCGCCGTGTGACGTTCGTCAACAGCTACGCCATCGAAGGACACTACTTCAATTTCTCCACCTCAGGACAGTGGCTGTGGGACGAAATGCAGATGGCCGTGCCGGTGGACAAGGACCCGTATCCCATCGCGGAAGAGATTCAGAAGATCGTGATGAAGGAGACCGAGGCAAACACGCATCTTGCCGAACAGGAATGGCAGCAGATGGGAAGCGCCCGCGGGGTCCGCCCGTTTTCCGCAGGCCCCGCAATTAGCGTTCGCCCGACCGGCGTCGGATTTGAGATTTTGGTGCGTTACGTAACTCGCGCCAACGAGCGCCACCAGCAGCGCGCCAAGCTCTATCACGACATCGTCGAATTGCTCCGCCGCCAAAATATTCCCGAACCGGCGCCCGCCGGACCCGCCGCAGCGGCCGCAACCTAGTTTGCGGTTCTGGGTAGGATAAGCTTCAACCTGTCTGTTTTTGATTTTCTCGTGTCACGAACGGCAGACAGGCTGAAGCCCATGTTACATGTGCTTGTATTGCTGGCCGTGGAGCCCAGTGTTACGATGGCTGCTCCCATGGCCCAGCACGTTCTTACCCGTCCGCGCGTTGGCGTACCGTGGCGCACCGCCGTGGAGGAAGCTGCAAACCAGCGGCACAAAATCGAAAAATACCTGCATGCCGTGGAAGGAGCAGGCGGCGAAGCGGTGCTGATTTCTCTCGTCTCCGGGACCGAAACCTTGAAGCGCGAGGCGGAAACCCTGGACGCGGTCGTGCTCACCGGCAGCCCGGCGGATGTCGACCCGGCGCACTACGGGGCGAAGCGCCATCCAGCCGCGGAAGATGCCGACGCCGCGCGCGAGCGCACCGATTTTGCTTTGCTCGAACATGCGCTGGCCGCGGGTAAACCCGTCCTCGCCATCTGCTACGGGATTCAGTCGCTGAACGTTTTTCTGGGCGGAAGCCTGATCCAGGACATTCCCACTGAATTGGGCAAGAAAATCTGCCACAGCCCCGAGGAAGATGAGCTTCCCGACGGAAGCGAAACGCCGGACGCCATGCACGGCGCAAATCTGGGCATTGGGCGCGTATTCAATCTCTCGGGCGAGGCCCATGCGAAAATCAATTCGTGGCATCACCAGTCGGTGCTGGAGCCGGGACGCGGCTTACGCATCACGGCCCGGGCGCCGGACGGGGTGGTGGAGGCCGTCGAGTGGACGGAGAATGAAAATTGGGTCGTGGGCGTTCAGTGGCATCCCGAAAGAATGAATGAGGATGCTCTGGCACAGTCGCTATTTCGCGAACTGGTGGCGGCGGCGCGGCTGGCGCGGGCGGAGAAGTAGCGCCGGTCCCTCTTGCCTCGGGACAAGCGCCACAAATACCTGGCAACCTTTATGTTAGGCAGGCTCTCCCATAGTAGGTGGAGGTTTCGTCTTGTGCGGCTGATATTTCGGGTGACCGTGTGCGCGATTTTTGTATTGGGGCTGGCCTGGGCTTGCGCAATGCCCGCGGCCGCCGGTCCGGCGCAGGAAATGCTCCCCGAGCAGAGCACCGCGAAGGCCAAGCAAGTATTGCAGCAGGTGATCGCCGCGCTCGGCGGGCAGGCGTTTCTGAATGTGCGCGACGTGCAATGCAACGGAAGAGCGGCGCAATTCGGGACCGCCGAAACTTTGACGGGCTTTACGCTGTTTCGCGATCTTTGGCTCTTGCCGGACAAGAACCGCGTGGAATATCTCAGCAAGGGCGAGCACACGATCGCGGGATTCCTGATGGGGGCGGACGATCTTTTGATCACGCACGGCGGCGCGATCATCAACATCTACACCGGCGACGGGGGCTGGACGCTCGACAAAAGCGGCGTGTCGGACGAGCCGGAGGATGTCATTAAGAATTTCAAGGACCGAATAGAATCCGGAATGAACACCATGCTGCGCGGGCGCATGAACGAGCCCGGATTGGAAGTGCAATATGGCGGGACGGACCTGATCGACTTGAAGGAAGCGGAATGGATCGTGTTTACCGACAGCGAGCACCGTGAGATGCGCCTGGGAATCGACAAGTTTACGCACCTGCCGTTGCGGTGGGTCGTGACCACCCGCGATCCTGAAACCCGCGTGTACACTTCGGTGACCACGAGTTACACGCAGTACATGGCCCTCGACGGCGTGAAGACTCCGTTGAGCATCGAAATGTCCCGTAATGATCGCAAGATGACCCAGACCTTTTTGACCGAGTGCAAGTACAACTCCGACCTCGCCCCGGAACTTTTCACGCGCTCCTGGCTGGAGCAGCACGCCGCGGAAATTACCAAGAAGGGTTACAAGGAATCCAAGAACTCGAAGTAATTGGTTCGCGTCGATCCAAAGCACTTCTCGAACCAAATTACAGCTTGACATCCGCTTGCCGCGCGGCATATCAGTGCAAGAGCTACCAAATAATACAAGCCCTGCCGAGCGGGGCCGAATCGGCAATTCCGAGCGGAGGAAGTGATGCGTCATCATTTGTCCCGGCGGTTGGTACTGGCGTGTGCGGCGATCACGATTCTGACGAGCGCGGGCTGCGCGCGCAAGGTGACAGAGGTGGATGACGCTGCGTTGCGCGCGGCGGATGGGGATTCCGCGAACTGGATCACCTATGGGCGTACGTATTCTGAGCAGCGCTTCAGTCCCTTGAAGCAGATTGACGAGCAGAGCGTCGCGAAGCTTGGGCTGGCCTGGTCTTACGATCTCGAAACCTTGCGCGGGGTGGAGGCGACGCCTCTTGTCAAGGATGGCGTGCTCTATGCGACGAGCTCCTGGAGCATCGTGTATGCATTCGATGCGAAAACCGGGAAAGAGCTTTGGAATTACGATCCAAAGGTACCGAAGGATCACGCGAAATACGTTTGCTGCGACGTGGTGAATCGAGGCGTGGCGCTCTACAAGGGGCGCGTCTATGTGGCCACGCTGGACGGGCGCCTCATAGCGCTGGACGCCAAGACAGGCGTATCGGTGTGGGACGTGCAAACGACGCCTAAGGACGGTAGCTACGCCATCACCGCCGCCCCGCGGATCGCCAAGGGGCGCGTGCTGATAGGAAACGCGGGCGCGGAGTATCCCGTGCGCGGATACGTCTCCGCGTATGACGCCGATACGGGGAATCTCGCCTGGCGGACGTACACGGTGCCGGGTGACCCGTCAAAACCATTCGAGTCCGACGCGATGAAGCACGCCGCGGCTACATGGTCTGGCGAGTGGTGGAAGGCGGGAGGCGGCGGGACCGTTTGGGAGTCGATGGTTTACGATCCAGAACTCGACCAGGTGTACTTCGGCACGGGGAACGCCTCCCCTTGGTACGACCAACTGCGCGGCAAGGGCGACGATCTCTACGTCGCTTCCATTGTCGCGGTGCGCGCCGACAACGGCGAGCAGGTCTGGGCCTACCAGACGACGCCGGGAGACAACTGGGACTACGACGCGACGCAGCCGATCATGCTGGCCACGCTCTCCATCGACGGCGCTCAGCGCCGCGTGGTGATGCAAGCGAACAAGAACGGTTTCTTTTACGTAATCGACCGGGAAAACGGAAAACTCATTTCGGCAAAGCCCTTTGCCCCGGTCAACTGGGCCACGGGCATCGATCCGAACGGGCGACCCATTGAAAATCCCGCGGCGCGACAGCTGAAAGACGCGGCCCTGGTTAAGCCCTCCGCCGAAGGGGCGCACAACTGGAACCCAATCTCGTACGATCCGATGACCGGACTGGTATACCTCGCAGTCCTCGAAGACACATCCCTGCACGCGATCATTCCGAACTGGAAGATCAACCTGCACGACCAGACCACCGGCTCAGACCGGGCTTACCGCGGACCGGCGCGCGACGCGTATCTCAAGATGAAAAGTACCGGACATCTCCTCGCCTGGGACCCGGTCGCTCAAAAGGAAGCATGGCATGTGGACCTGCCCGATCCGAAAAGCGGAGGAACGCTGGCCACCGCCGGGAACCTCGTGTTTCAAGGGCGAGCCGATGGCAAGCTTTCCGCGTATCGCGCCACGGACGGCAAACCGCTCTGGGAATTCGACGCGGGAGTGGGAATCGCGGCGCCGCCGATAACCTTCTCGGTGGACGGGGTCCAATATATTGCAGTCGAGAGTGGATGGGGCGGGCCGCAGGTCCTCGGCAACCGGCCACCCGGAAAAGGGCACGTGGGGCCTGGGAGGGTCATGGTGTTCGCGCTCGGAGGGACAGCAACAGTGCCTCCGTACGTGCATGTGGTTCAGCCGGTTCCGATGCCGACGTTCAAGCTCGCGGCTACCAAGGCGGAAATAGAAGAGGGCCGCAAACTTTTCGCCAATACCTGCGCGAGGTGCCATGGCGGGGAAGCCATCAGCGGAGGCTCGGTCCCGGATTTGCGCTATGCCTCGCAGTCCACGCATGAAATTTTCGAGGAAATTGTGCTGGGCGGCGCGCGGCGGGAATTCGGGATGCCGTCCTTCACGGGGGACGTTACACCCGCGCAGGTTCGATTGATTCACGCGTACATTTTGGACCGCGCGCGCGAGTCAGCGCAGGCAGATGCCGCGAAAAAGTAGGGCGAATTTTTATTCCAAGATTTGCCGCCAACTCTCACTGTAGGATTTCTTTTTGGATTAGAAAAACGGAACGCGTCAGGCTTCCTAGCTTCACCCGCTATTTTTTCGCCTTCAGATACCAGTCGAGGATTTGCTCCCCGGTCCAGTACAACACGCCGTCAAATTTTGAGGTGTATTCATAAATGGCCTCGAGATACTTGATGCGGGAGGGCTGGCCGCTCAGGTAAGGATGAATAGCGATGGCCATGATCTTCGGGCGGCTTGCGCCTTCTTCGTACAGGCGGTCGAACGCATCTTTGCATTTTTGCGTCCAGTAGGGCGCTTCGTGGTACTGCACGGCCATCACGGGGATGTCGTTGGTGTCGAGCGAGTAGGGCAGCGTAAACAGGGGCCCGTGCTTGGTCTCGATTTCGGCTGGCTCGTCGTCCCAAACCCAGTCGCAGATGTATTTGATTCCCGCGGCCTTGAGATGGTCGGGCGTATCGTACGTCTCGGTGAGGCCCGGCCCCATCCATCCGATGGGAGGCTTGCCGGTGAATGCCTTGATCGTGGCAACGGTGCGCTCGATCATTGCAGGCGGGTCCGGCTCGCTGTGCATGGGGCGCTGATCGAAACTGTGGCCCATGAATTCCCAGCCCGCTTCCTTGCAGGCTTGCGCCACGCGCGGATAATCGATGCACACTCGTGCGTTGATCGAGAGGGATGGACGAATCTTCAGGCGTTCGTAGAGGGCGTGAAAGCGCCAGAAACCTACGCGCATGCCGTATTCGTGCCAGCTCCAGTTCGGCACGTCGGGCAGCGTCGTGACTCCTGTGGGCGGCACCAGCACCTGCCGGGGCATTGGACGCGCGATGTCCCACACTTCGACATTCACGATCGTCCAGATGACCAGGCGTTCACCATTGGGCAAATTCAGCTTCGGCCGATCGACGATCGCCGAGTACTTGGCACGATCACAGGGAAGGGTCACGTGAAACACCGCCTTCTGAAATTTAGACTTCGCATCGCGCGCGTGCGTCCAGCGTCCGAAAATACTGCTGAGTTCTGTATCAGGCGGGTTCGCCTCATGTCAACGATCATTCTTCCGGCGGACAACCCGGTTTTTTAGGATTATTGTTGTTTTTGCACAAAAGGGGTGCATGATTACCTTCGTCTCAGCAACGGGTCGAAATTAGATATCTGATAACAGGAGGCCCTCCATGCTTGCACGTCGATTTTTAGGTGTGTTGTCCTGGGCATTCGTTCTGGCATTTGCGTTTCTGCTTCTCTCCCCTGCCGTATTTTATGGCGCGCCGCAGGATTCGGGTTATCGCGTGCTCAAAACGATTCATCTCGGAGGCGAAGGCGGCTGGGATTACGTCACGGTGGATTCCGCCGCTCGCCGCGTTTACATTCCGCGCAGCACGCACATCATGGTGGTTGACGCGGATTCCGGCAAGCTCGTCGGTGACATCCAGGGAATGAACGGGCTGCACGGCGTGGCGGTGGCGCCCGAATTCAATCGCGGATTTGTAACTGGCAACAAGACCGAAGAGGAAGGCACGATCTACGTGTTCGATTTGAAGACGTCGACCCTTACCACTTCCATGAAATCGAACAGCATCGACACCGACTCGCTCCTCTACGACCCGTCGACCAAGCGCGTGTACGTGAACAACGGCGACGGAATGAACCTGACCGTGGTGGATGCGGCGACGGCGAAAGTTGTTGGCAGCATGCCTTTCAACGCCAACCCGGAAGCGGCCGCGGCCGACGGCAAGGGCAGCATCTTCCAAGATTACGAAGATAAAGGGCAAGTGATCGAGTACGACGCCATGAAGCTCACCATCAAAAATAAATTCCCCACACCCGGATGCGCTGCTCCGGTGGCCATGGCCATGGACAAAGTGAATCGCCGCCTGTACATCGGCTGCCGTGGGAAGGGCGCCACCGCGCCAGGCGAGATGATCGTCATGAACGCGGATAACGGGAAGATCGTCGCTTCGGCGCCCATCGCCATCGGTGTGGATGGAGACGTTTTCGATCCGGAGACGGGCAACGTGTACGCGACATGCCGGGACAGCGGAGACGGCAAAACCGGCGCAACCTACATTTTCCATGCGGATTCACCCGACAAGATCAGCCAGGTCGCAGTCGTCAAGACCATCTACGGCGCCCGGACCGTGGCGCTGGATTCCAAAACCCACCATGTCTTTTCCATCGGCACGGAGCAAAACGATCCGGTGCCGGCCACTCCCAAAAACCCGAATCCCCGTCCGAAACCGGTTCCCAGCACGTTTGAACTTTTGGAGATCGGAAAATAGGCGGCAGGAAATTGTCGCGGGCGAATTCTTGAATCTGGACCGCGCATCGCATTAAGGAATGGTGGCAGACCTTTGCGAAGCAGACCCGTGTGGGTGTAGAGTTCCGTTTCCCGGGAATTCCAAAGCGGAAAATTTTGGAGAATTCACCGCGCCTTTCCGGGACGCGGGTGAAACGTCCGCGACAATAACAAATCTCGAGTCGCCAAGGGGGAACAAGATATGAGGAGTATGACAGGATTATTTCGCACGGCGGCAATTCCGGCTGTAATTGCCGCGGCATTCGTATTCGGTAGCGCCCCAGCGTGGGCGCAGGGCGCCACGCCCGCTCCTCTCAGCAAAGTGACGGTTTCGGATGCCGTCGCCAAGCGAACGTTGATGAAGGCGGTCATCAATGCCGATACGGCCAGGGCTCTCGTGGACGCCTGCATCGATTGGCAAAAGGCGCAGCCAGGCAACGTGTCGGTCGTCGTCTTTGTCCTCTCCCCGACGGGCGATATTATCGACTCTCACGCGATGGACGGCGTGCTGCCGATTGGAGCTGAAACCGGCTTGATGAAAGCCAAGACCGCGCTGTACGCGCGGGCTTCCTCGGCTTCTGTCGCGCAGCGGTTCAATACTGTGGATGGCCGGCTGATCCGGCTGGACCTGGGCAAGGCGGAAGGCCTTTCGTACTACTTCGTGCCGGGCGGTTTGCCGATCGTCGTCGAGAACCAATTGATCGGGGCGATCGGAGTTGGCGGCGGAAACGCGGATGAGCAATGCGCCTATCAGGCGCTCGAGAAGGTGCTTGGACCGCAGCCTCCTCTGACTCAGGCGCCTGCTGCCCCTGCGGCACCGACCGGAGCGCAGGTCCAGCCACGGTAAGAGCGTTTACAAACGGAACCCATCACTTCCGCTCCGGCGGGGTTGCCATTCGCGGGCCCCTCGCCGGACGCAATCTATCGGCCCAAGTCTGCGAGCACCAGGAAATATACAGGGTTATTTTACTGTGCCTAGGGTGTGAAGACCTGCCAGGTGGCATGCTTATTGCCAGCCTGGAAATTGAAATCGTTTGACCGCTGGAGTGCGCGATAAGAGTTTGACATCCTACTTATGAAGCCAAATTTAACTGGACAAAACCAATTGCCGCAATCACAGATTTCATGCCTTTGGAAGCAACCGGACATCGCCCGCAACTACCGGACGGCTGTTTCCCTTCACAGTCATACGAACCAGTCCAAGGAGAGCCTGCTCTTTATCCCGGCGTTCGCGGAAAAATGGCCCCTGTTGCGCTGGGCTCTAAAAGAGCAGTGCAAAAAATCGGTTAGGCCAGTCGATTTTTCCCAGGCCTACTGGACGCCGCCATTGGCGCCCAGCCTGGCTTATGGTGTGGAGAGCCATCAGATTGAGAGCGCCCTGGAGCTGCTGAGCCTCGTGTCGCTTACCGATCACGACAGCATCGGAGCGCCCACCGCGCTGAGGCAGCTTCCCGACCCGATTCAGATTCCGTTTGCCGTGGAGTGGAGCGTCCCTTACGAAGGGGCCGTATTTCATCTGGGCATTCACAACCTGCCGGAGAGCCAGGCGCACCTGATCATGGACGACCTGGCCGAGTACACGCGCAACCCGTCCTCACCGCGATTGATGGAATTGCTGGCGGCGCTTCACGAAAATTCAGAAGTCTTGATTGTCTTCAACCATCCCCTGTGGAACCAGCACTGCCTGGACCAGTCGACATTCCTGCACGTGCTTGACCGATTCCTTCAGAACCATGTGCAGTTCTTCCATGCCTTCGAGCTCAATGCCATGCGCGCCTGGACGGAAAATAAGGGCGTGATACAACTGGCCGCGGTTTGGCAGCGGCCGCTCATTTCCGGAGGGGACCGGCACGGATGCGAGCCCAGCGCCGCGCTGAACCTGACTTGCGCTACAAATTTTCCCGAGTTTGTCGATGAAATCAGAGTCGGTCAGTTCAGCCATATCGTCTTTATGCCGCAATATGCCGAGGTGCTCGGCATCCGCTTCATGCAAACCGTCATCGACACTATTCGTGAATATCCGGAAAATCCCGCGGGTTCCCGACGATGGGACGAACGGGTATTCCACATGGATTTTCAGACGGGATATCACCGCCCATTGTCCGCGCTGTGGAAGGCTCCCCCGGAATATCTGGGGCGGATTTTTGCCGTTTTCAGGATGCTGGAAAATGCTTCGGTGAGGCAGGCTCTTAGTTTTACATTCCGTGAGAAATCGGAGTTGCACCGCGCTTCGGACATTCAGCGCGAGGTGATCGCGTGACGGCCGAACCGATCCGCCTGGCGCTCTTCCCGTGCACCTACCGCGAAATTGACGGCGTAGCGAATACCAGCAGGCAGTTTGCCGAATTCGCAAGAGAATGCGGATTTGCATTCCTCCTGGTTCACGCGGGCCCGCATGACGAAGTGGTCACGGATGGGTCCATCACCAGAGTGCAACTGCGGCGCAGCCGGGTCAAATTTCCTCTCGACGGCCACCACGAGTTCGACCTTCTGTTCTTGAGGCACTACCCCAAGCTTGCGCGGATCTTGCGCGATTTCGACCCCAATGTCATTCACATCACTGGACCAAGCGACGTGGGAATCCTGGGAGCTCTCCTGGCTCACAATCTGGGCGTTCCTTTGGCGGCTTCCTGGCAAACCAACCTTCATCAATTTGCCCGCCGCCGCGTTTCCGGGCTGCTTTCTTCCTGGCCTGAGAATCTATCAACGAAGTTGGCCGCCGCCGCGGAATTCGCCAGTTTCCATGCGGCGGTTCGGTTTTACAAGATCCCGCGGTTGCTGTTCGCGCCGAATTGCGAACTGGTTGAGTTGCTCGAGAAGGCCACCGGCAAGCCCTGCTTTTTGATGTCCCACAGCGTGGATACCGAGGTGTTCAGTCCGGCATTTCGGGATCGATCCGCCGGCCCGTTCCGGATCGGATACGTCGGACGTCTCACGCCCGAAAAGAACGTGCGCTTTCTCGCGCAACTCGAACAGGATCTGCTGGCGAAAGGCAACCGGGATTTTCGGTTTGTATTGATCGGCCAGGGAGCCGAGGAAAAATGGCTGCGGGAGAACATGCAACACGCGGAATTTGTCGGCTGGCTTACCGGCAGGGACTTGTCCCGCGCGTTTGCCGACATGGATGCGTTTGTGTTCCCGTCGGAGACGGACACGTTTGGCCTCGCGGTACTTGAGGCGCTTGCTTCCGGCGTCCCTGCAGTGGTGTCGCCGAGCGGCGGTCCAAAGTACACCGTCGAGCACGGCAAGTCCGGTTACGTCGCCACGCGCTTCGCTGAATTCGCGCCGTTTCTGACAAATTTGATGACTCAGCCCGAATTGCACGAATCGATGCGGCTCGCGGCCCGCGAGCGCGCCTTGACCATGGGTTCCTGGGAACGGATTTTCGCGGGCATGTACAAAACCTACGATCGCTACACGCACACTGCGCCCCAGCTCGAAAGCATTCTTCTCGAGGACGCCAGAAAGATTGTGAATAGCTGACCGGAAACTTAATTCCCGGACCCGTTTAACCGCCGGAGAAACCTGCGAACTCTATGACCATAGGCAAACGCTGCTTCCAACTACCGACGGCTCTCTCGCTCTTGCTGACTCTCGCGTGGGCCGCGGGGGCGCGCGCGCAATCGTCCATTCCTCAAGAGCTGATCGGGCCGCGCCTCAATCTCTCGCAGGTGGTAAGCAAAATGATTGAGAGAAACGCAGAACGCGCGGACGCGCTCCAAAAGTATCAAAACAGGCGTTTCTATCGCCTCGAGTACAGTGGATTCCCCGCGTCTTTCCATGCCGAAATGGTTGTCGACATGATTTATGACGCGCCCGGCACAAAGCAGTTCAAGATCATTTCCCAGAGCGGCTCCCAATGGGTCATCGATAAAATCCTGAAACGCCTCCTGGAGGCCGAAATGGAATCCATGAGCGAGGAGAACCGGGCGCGCGTCGCTATTAATTCCAGCAACTACGATTTCAGCGGGCTCGAGCATGTGGATACACCGGATAACTGTTCTTACGTGGTGGCCGTGGAACCCAAGATTCCGAGCAAACTTCTCTTTCGTGGAAAGATCTGGGTGGACAGCAAGGATTTCGCGGTGTGCCGAATCGAGGCGGAACCTTCCAAGAATCCATCTTTCTGGATCAAGAAGACAGACATTCATCATTCCTATCTGAAAATCGGGGATTTTTGGCTGCCTGCGGAAAATAAATCCGTGTCCGCAATACGCGGGGGCGGGCACGCCGTCCTCACCATCAAGTATCAGGACTATGAAATCCTGGCCGCGCGCGGCCTGAAGGGGAGCGACCCTGGCCCCTCCTCAAGTTTTCTGGCCTTGCCCGATCACGCTGACTGAATTTATTTTGCCTGGATCGTCGTCTGGTAGCTGTACGCTTCAAGCCACGCGCCTTTGCGTTTGAACCAGACGCGCGTGACGCGCAACGGAAAGCCGTTCTCGGGCTGCTGTACGGAAGTCATCACCATCGCGCCGTCTATCTCGAACATGCGCGCCGTGACCAGAGGAAACGGCGCGATTCCCCCCTCCTTTTGATTGTCCAAACCCGCCATGCGCGTGGCCTTGTCGAGAGGGCGATCGCTATTCGATGTGACCGCAAAGAATTCATCGGCAATGTGCGCGCCCCACTCTGCTGAATTGTGCGCCGCCACCGCCCGCTCCACTGATTGATAGGCGTGGATCACTTCGCTCTCGTCTTCGTTCCGCGGAAGAAAGGGCACGGTGTTGCATGGGTTCTCGCATGTTCCCGTCCCCGATTCGGAGGAGGGAGGGGCGCCTGTCGAGACGGCCTGATAAATCAGCAATTGCCAGCCCGTGCCGCGCTTCGCCCATATGTGCAGGACATACAGGTTTCCGCTATGGATTTGAACCAGGCCGACCTGGCCATAGGCGCGCGCGCTGATCGTACCCAGTATGAGTCTGGCGCCGCTCCTGCCGTCGACAGCTTCCATCGGCAACGCCTTTCCCGATCTGAAGTCCTGCATGATTTCTGATTTGTCTCGAGTCTTTCCGGTGGAATCCGTCCAAGTGAAATTTGGGTCAAGCAAGTCGTCATTCTGCGCGATCGAGGAGCTTCCGGATCCGAAAGCTGCGCGGTCCGTCTTGAGCAATTCTTGGTCGTTCTCATTGCCCGCGACGGATGGGGTAGCCAATTGCAGGAAAGCCCCCGCGCAAGCGAGAACAGTCGCAAGCGTAAGGAACCGTTTCATCGCGAGTTCCCTGAGTGCGGTTCCATGGCGGGATTCTAGCGTGACGCCCTGGCCCCAATCCAGCAAGCGATTTTTGAAGAGGCACACTTCGTCGTTTGGATGGAACGGCGCGCTTTGAGTCCCGGCAGGATTTTCACTCGCCCAAATTGATATCGAGCCCGGTCAGGCGCCGCGGGAAGCCGGCGAACACGCCGAAAAGAGGCGAAGCAACATTGTTGAACACGTCGTGAGGGTTGAGACGATTGGTTACGTCCAGCGAGAAGACTCCTATATTGACCTTCCGCCGCTTGGTCTTGTCCTTGAAAGACATGGGCACCATAAAATCGCGGGAGAGTTTTACATCCAACGAAAAATAAATCGGGAAGCGCAGGCTGTCAGGAACGCCCACATAATTTTGCAGGACATCGACATTGGAATACGGAAAACCGGTGTGAATGTCCGCCACAGGGCTCAAGAGGAACTTCTTCGGCAGTGTGACGTAACCCCAGGCCAGCACGCGGTTGGGAATATCGGAAGGCTGGATTCCATACAGGTTGGGCTGGATCACTGGCGCCTGCACGGGTAAAAACGTATTCGCAATCGTGTTGAGGTCGCCGCGCGCGCGGCTCCAGGCGTAGGAAACATTCAGCTCGTAGCGTTCGTTCGGCCGGTAGCGAACTGTCGCCTGAGCCTGGCGGTAGTTGGAAGTGCCGGTGTTCTTGAGGACCATGAATCCGGAAGCGCCGGTCGTGGGCAGAATCGGATCGAGAACAAAAAGATTTACCGTATGGGTCTCAAAATATCCGACTCGAAGGGTGATGTTCCTCCGCAAGGGGGATTCCCCTTCGGCGTTCCAGGTGAAAGTGCGGGTGCTACTGTCGTTGTTCATCAGGGTGGAAGAATTTCCGGCAATTCCCGAAGACTGGTAGACATTCTGCAAGGTGATGGTTTGATTGATGAGCGGCCCGGAGAAAAAGGAGATCACCCGATTTTGGTAGGCGGCATTATCTGCCGCGAGCAGCGGGACATGCCCATAGATCAAGCCAGCTCCCGCGCGCACCACCATCTTGCTTTTTGGGACGGAGTAAGCCAGCCCTGCGCGCGGCGCAAAGGCAACACCGCGGCCGATCGATTGATGCGTTACGCGCACGCCAAAATTTAGAGCAAGGCTCTTGGCCAGCGACCAGCGATCTTGCCCATAGACCGAGACTTCCGTGTCGTTTCCCAGCAATGTTCCAGCGCCCTGAAACGCGATCGTCTCGGCAACCGTGCCGTCTTCCGCCAGCAGATTGATAGGACGAGAAACGCTGCTGCCGGTGAAAGTCCGGTACAGAACGTCCGTTCCGAATTGCAATTGATGGCTGCCATGCCAGGACATCACCGGCAACTGGAGAATCGGCAGCAATTCCAATTGATTTGCGTTTCGCGAAAATGTATTGAAATAGCTTCCGCCCCAGCCTTCCGGATTGATGGTCATGTCGGCTGGTCCCTGGCCGCGTATGGCATTGTAGAAATTGGTGTAGCGAACGACGGTGTTGAGCAACATTCCCGAGTCGAACTGATAGTCGTCCGAGATTCCAACGGAAACTCCGCGGCGCCGAAAACTCGCGGAAGCGGTCTGCGGAATGAGCGTATCGATGTTCGCGAACAAAATGGTCGACGGGAAGTCATTGATGTTGACGTTCAGAATATGCTTTGTTGAAAACATCCATTGGAATTCCGTGAAGGAGACCAGGCTGTAAGTCATGGTCTCGTCCACGGGCCACGACAGCCCGTGTACCGGGTCCTTGCGGAATTCGTAGGTCATGGTCTCGGAAAAGTTCAGTTTGTCTTTGATGAGTGGCCCGCCGAACTCCAAACCCGGAGTCATGTTCATGAGGCCTATCAGGTGATCGTTCTTGCCTCGGAAGGATGGAACCAGGTCCAGCAACTTGTATTTCCACGCCGGCCCGGGAGGCCGGATGTCGATCCGGGTCAAGCCGCCGGAAAATCCACCATACGCGGAACTGTCCGGAGTGGTGAAAACCTGGATGTTTTGAATCATGTTGACGGGAACGGGAATCGCGAAGCTTCCTGAGACTGGATCCACGTTTTCCGCCGAGTCCACGAGCAGCATGCCCTGGCTCTCCGCCTGGCCGTTGAAGTTCAGCTTTCCCTCCTGCGTCCGTATGACGCTGGGAGACATGGACAGGGCCTCGGTAAATTTTTGCGTGCGGAGTGGCAAATCTTCGAGTTGTTGCTGGTTGACCGTAGCCGTCGCGCTGACACTCTGCGTCGCGACCTCCACGGCCTCCCCTTGCACCTCGATTCGCTCCTGCACGGAGTTGATTTGCAACACCACGTCATCTGTTAGGGTTTGACCAGGTGCGAGAGTGACGGTGGAACTCCAGGGCTGAAAACCTTCCACGCTGGCTTCCACTGTGTAACTTCCCGGGGCCAGGCGGGTAAATTCGTATATCCCCTTGATATCCGTGACGGTGGTTTTCGACGCGGACCCCGGAGCCGTGGCGGTCAACTTGATCGTTATTCCGGAAAGGTTGTCCGTGGATTTCTCCCCGGCAGTAGCAATGACTTTGCCGGTGATGGACGCAGTGGCCGTCTGTGCGCCCGTTGCCGGCTGCTGCGCGAATCCCTGCAGCGCGCAAGTCAGGATGGCAAGCAGCAATGCTCCGCGAAGCGGATACAAAACGCCATCGCTCCCGGTGCGGAACAACTTCAACGATTCACACTCCGATCGAAACTGGAGACTCGAAGACAGGTTTAAGGCAGGCATGGCCTTCCCTAATACAGGCAACGACTCCGCTTGGCAAGCCAAACTATTTCTCTTGCAGCCGCATTTGAATTCATGTGGCCGAAGGGGTCGAGAATAAACAGCAATGGTCTGAAAAGAGTGACGGTGAATCCTAATTCCAACGGGAACCACGCTTTGCTTTTGTTCCAAGCACCAGACTTTCACCCTGGTGTGGGGTGGACGGTTCTCCGAAAAAATCAGGAACAGTACGCTTGATGTTCTCTTGTTTCGTGCTTCTCTCCAAGCGATAGCTTTCGTGGCCTTTCGCAAAAGGTTACTCGGTTACACGCTCGCAGCGGAGTTGAAAAGCGATAACCCATCCACCTCGACCCCGCGTCCCATGTATCTGGACAACGATTCGCGCCCGTATGCATCCAAATTGACTGCGCCCAAAAGAAGCGGAAGGCGCATGAGATTAACATTCTGCAAGGATGGGCGCTCTTCAAATTTCAACTTCGCCGTTGTTAGGCGCTGGGGTAGAATCGTCACCCGCTTGAGGCTCTGGCCCGCAATCCCCGGAAGTTCGCGGCTTCAACCATGATCCAGCTCACCAATGTCTCCAAACATTACGGAGACAACGGGGCCGTGCAGGCTCTGCACAATTTGAGTTTGACCGTCGAGCAGGGCGAGCGGGTCGCGGTGATGGGACCGTCCGGCTCCGGAAAATCGACGCTGCTCAACCTGATTTGCGGCCTGGACGAGCCGACCTCCGGTTCGATCAAGCTGGAGGGCATTGAGCTGGCCGCACTGGATGACGACCGGCGCACCCGCCTGCGTCGTGAAAAACTGGGAATGATTTTCCAAACGTTCAATCTCCTCCCCACCCTCACCGCGGTCGAAAATGCCGCGCTGCCGCTCCGTTTGCAAGGCATGCGGAGGCGCGAATCGGAAGAGCGGGCCACGGAGATGCTGGAGCGCGTGGGGCTCAAGATCCGGGCCCACCACCGTCCCGACGAGCTTTCCGGGGGAGAGCGCCAGCGCGTGGCCATCGCCCGCGCGCTCGTTTTTCGCCCGCCCATTCTGCTCGGGGACGAACCCACCGGCAATCTCGATTCGGCCACCGGGGAGGAGATTCTCCGCCTTTTGGATGATCTGCATCGCGAGTTCAACAACACGATTCTGCTGGTGACGCACAATGACCTCGCCGCGGCTTTCTGCGATCGGATCCTGACGCTGCGGGACGGGCAATTCGTCAAGGAAGTGCGCACCGGCCGAATTGGAACTGCGCCCGCGGGAGAGCGGTAATGTTTTCCGCGCTGTGGCTCATCACCTTCAAGCAGTGGCGCGCGCACCGGCTTCGCGTGGCATTGACGACGCTCGGCATCGCGCTGGGCGTGGCCGTTTTTTTTGCGATTCGCACTGGCAACGCCACCTTGCTTGATTCCCTGCGCGCGACAGTGGAAAAGCTGGCGGGCAAGGCGACGCTGCAAATTACCGCCGGGGAATCCGGATTTTCCGAAAAAGTGCTGGACACCGTGCGCGCCACTCCCGGCGTGCAGCTTGCGGAACCGGTGATCGAGACCATGGTGCAGACCTCCTTTGCGGACGAAGGCGCCCTGCTGATTTTGGGAGTAGACACCACCGGAGATCAGCAGCTCCGCGATTATCAATTCGACCGCACGCAGACGCAGATTTCCGATCCCCTGGTGTTTCTCGCGCAGCCCGACTCTATTTTGCTATCGCGCGCCTTTGCCGACCGGCACGGCCTGAAGGTTGGCGACAAATTTCCGATTTTCGCCTCTGACGGAAAAAAGGAATTTACGGTCGAGGGAACATTCAAACCGGTCGGCGTTGGAGAAGTTTTTGGCGGCAACGTCGCGGTGATGGACGCTTATTCGGCTCAGGTTGTATTCCATCGCGGCCGCAAATTCGATCGCATCGACTTGATGAATGCCCCGGGCGTTCCCGTCGAGGCTGTGCAGCAGCGTTTGCGCGCGCAGCTTCCCCCGGGAGTGGAAGTGGATCGCCCGGAAGTGCGCGGGCAGGCGCTTGAAAATGCGGTCACGGCAATGCGAGTGGGAATCCTGATCACAAGTTTCGTCGCCTTGCTGGTGGGCGTGTACATCATTTTCAATTCCTTTACCATCGCGGTCAACCAACGGTGGAAAGAAATCGGCATCCTGCGCGCCGTGGGCGTGGAACAGGGAAACGTCAGCCGGATGTTTTTGTGCGAGGCGTTTCTCATGGGGGTGATTGGTTCGCTCGTGGGAATCGCTGGAGGTTTCCTGCTGGCGTCGGGGGCCAACCAGGTGATGAGAGGCATGGTCGCGGCGGTTTACGGAGTCGTGGCCACGGCCGCGCCTGCAAGGCTGCACCTCGATCAGTGCGCCATCGCATTTGTGCTGGGAGTTGCCGCGTCACTGATTGGCGCGTGGTACCCTGCGCGCGGCGCGGCGTGCCTGGACCCTGCGCTGGCGTTGCACAATATTGAGGCCCGCCACCGGGAATCCGTGCTGGGGTGGAGACGAACGGGCGGAGGCGTTTTGTTGATCGCCGCAGGATCGGCTCTTGTAGTCTGGACTCCGTCGCGCCTCGGTTTGCCGGTTCAATTCGTCTTCGCCACGATCGTTCTGCTCGGGCTTACCGTTGTGCTACCCAAACTGGTGCTGTGGTCGGCGCGTGCCTTGCGGCCGATCATGAATTGGGCCGGTGGATCGGAAGGCGCGCTAGCCGTCGACGCCATGATTCAGACGCCGCGCAGAAGCGCGGCGACGGTCGGCGCGCTGATGGTGGGACTGATGTTCGTTTTTTCCACGGCGTCTTACATCCAAAGTTACCGGCTGATGATCGACCGTTGGATGAATCAGGTGCTCAACGCCGACATCATCGTGTCCACGTCGGCGATGCTGCGCTCGAGCAGCTACCATTTCACTGAGGATTTGGGCAGGCAGATCGCCGCGCTCCCCGGTGTCAACCGCGTCGAAAACGTGCGCTTCACCGCCATTCCCTATCGAGGCGACACTGCGGCTGTGAACGCCATCGAAATGGATGGATTCCTCGCGCGCTCGCAAAAGGCCATCGAGGGCGCGGATCCGCGCACGGTGCATGACCGGCTGACTCGGGGCGAGGGCGTGCTGGTGTCGAGAAATTTCGCCTTTCGCTGGAAAGTCGGCATCGGAAATCGGCTCACGCTCGAATCGCCGACCGGCACCCTGGAGCGGCCAATCGTCGGATTTCTCGACGACTACCGGTCGGAAAAGGGCACGATTTTCATGGACCGCGCGCTGTACAAGAAGTATTGGGGAGATGATGCAGTGGATTTCATTGACATCGACCTGAATCCCGGCGTCGATCAACTGGCGATGAAGAGTGAAGTCGAGCGGCTCACCGCCGGTTCCTTTCATGCGCTGGTGTACACGAATGCGGAATTCAAGCGCTGGATTTCCAGCCTGGTGGACCAATTCTTCACGCTCAATTACATGCAACTGGTCGTAGCCGTGATGATAGCCATCCTGGGCATCGTCAATACCCTGCTGATTTCCGTATCGGAGCGGCGGCGCGAAATCGGCATCGTCCGCGCGATTGGCGGATTGCGTACCCAAATCCGGAAGCTGGTGCTGCTCGAAGCTGTCGCTGTGGCCGTGGTGGGAGTGATTGTGGGCTCGGTGGCCGGAATTCTAAACACATTTTTCATGTCGCATACCGTGTCGCAGGTGCTGGCGGGCTATTCGGTGCCGTTTTATTTTCCGTGGGAATTTGTTTTGCTCTCCGTGCCCGTCGTGACAGCGGTGTCGCTCGCGGCCGGCTGGTGGCCGGCGCGCAGCGCGGCGCGGATGCAGGTGATCGAGGCGATCGGCTATGAGTAGCGCCTCCGCAACTCGGCCGCGTCTGCGCGGAATGCGCCTGATTGCGGCGATGTTTTTGGTGGCGTTCTGTGCGTCATGCGCGCTTCCCGCTTTCGGCGAGACTGACGCCAAAGCGGTCATGGCCGCCGTGTATCAACAGGACACCAGCCGCGACGCGAAGCTGCGGGCCACGCTCGACGTCACTGGCAAGGACGGCCACTTGGTCCGGAAGCGATTTACGCTCAGCCGGGTGGGTTCGTTCGGCAACGGCAGGACATTGGTTCGCTTTACCGACCCGCCGGAACTTCGCGGCGTCACGCTGCTTTCCATTAATCAGCCGGGAGCCACCGATCGCCAGTGGATCTACACCCCGGCCACCGAACGCGTGCGCAGCGTGTCGCCGCGCGAACGTTCCGAGCGTTTCGCCGGAAGCGACTTCACTTACGAGGATATCGCCGAACACTCGCTCGACGATTTCACGTATCAGCAATTACCAGATCAAGATATTATCGAGAACCATAAGACCGTTAAGGTTGTCGCCACGCCCGTGGCCCCCGACCGCTCGCAATACAAATTCATTTATTACTGGGTGGCCCAGGATGTACCCTGCATCCTGCATGCGGAGATGTACGGACAGGACGGAAGCAAAGTGCGCGAGATGCATACCAGCGGGCTGCGCAAAGAGTCCGGGATCTGGGGCGCGCGCAAGACGGAAATGCGTTCGATGCTCGAAGGCACGAAGTCGGCCTTGACCATTGATGAGATTCACCTGAATACGGGGCTGGACGAGGCAATGTTCACCCCGGAGGCTCTGGAGAAGAAAGAGTAACAGCGTGAGGGTAGCGGAAGGGTGCACGAATCCGCTGTACAGTCCCCGGCCATCCAGCGTACTTGCAGCATCTTGGGAGATAGGACCATTGGCTACGTCTTCATCGGATCGCGACACGCGCTTCGACAATTTGGCGCAGTTGCTGCGCGCGAGAGCGGCAGAGCATGGCGCGCGCCTCGCTTTCCGCTATCTTGCAGACGGCGAGAAAGAAGAATCGCGCCTCACGTACGAGGAATTGGAATCACGCGCGCGCGCCATTGCGGCCGCTCTCGCGCCGCAGGCTGCGGCGGGAGAGCGCGCCTTGCTTTTCTACCCGGCTGGACTCGAATTCATCGCCGCATTCTGGGGCTGTATTTACGCAGGCGTGGTGGCCGTCCCGGTGTTTCCCGCGCGACTGCACCGGCAGATTCCGCGGCTCTTGGCTATTGCCATGGATTCCGAAGCAAAGTTCGTCCTGACTACGGCGAAGATTCGGCGACAGTCGGAAGATTTATTCAAGCGCGCGCCGGAACTGAAGAAATTGCAATGGATGGCAACCGACGATTTGGCCGTTGCTCCCGTGGACGCGTGGCGCGACCCCGGCGCGAATCTCGAAACGCTGGCGTTCCTGCAATACACTTCGGGCTCGACCGCCACGCCCCGCGGCGTCATGGTGACGCACGGTAATTTGCTGCACAACCTGGCCTGTCTGCGCGACGTTTTCCAGTTTTTGCCGGAAAGCGTTGGCGTGACCTGGCTGCCGCACTACCATGACATGGGTCTGATCGGCGGTTTGCTCCAACCCATCTATGCAGGCGGCGAAATGATCATCATGCCGCCGTCGTCGTTTCTGCAGCGCCCCATCCGCTGGCTCGCGGCGGTGACGCGCTATCGGGCGACGACTATGGTCGCGCCAAATTTTGCCTACGAGCTTTGCACGGAAAAAATTCCCGCCGGACGGCGCGCGCCGCTCAACCTCACGAGCGTGAAAGTGGCGCTGTGCGGCGCGGAGCCGGTGCGCCCGGATACGCTCGCGCAGTTTGCTGAGGCATTTGGCCCATGCGGCTTTCGGCAGGACGCGTTTCGGCCCGCGTACGGCCTGGCGGAAGCCACATTGATCGTTTCCGGCCACTCGGATGGCGGCGCGCCCTTGACGTCCCCGGTGCAAGCGGAAGAGTTACAGCGCAATCGAATCAAACCTGCAGAGGAAGGCGCAACGGGTAGCCGCGATTTGGTGGGTTGCGGTGGAATCGCGCCGGAACTTAAAGTCGCCATTGTCGACCCCGAAACCCTTAAGCCGTGCGCCGCGGACCGCGTGGGAGAAATTTGGGTTTCTGGTCCGAGCGTCGCGCGCGGTTACTGGCGCAAACCTGCCGAGACGGAGCAAGCATTCAGCGCGCATCTGGCCACGGGCGAAGGGCCCTTCCTTCGCACCGGCGACCTCGGATTTCTCGACCGCGGACAACTCTTCGTCACGGGACGATTGAAAGATCTCATCATCATTCGCGGGTCCAATCATTATCCCCAGGATCTGGAACACACCGTGGAGCGAAGCCACCGCGCGCTGCGGCCTGCATGCGGCGCCGCGTTTTCTATTGACGTGGACGGAGCGGAGCGTCTGGTGATCGTCCAGGAAGTGAACGACCGCGCTTCCGCCGACTATGAAAATGTGGTCGCAGCGATCCGCCGAACGCTCACCGAATTGCACGAAGTGCATCCCGACGCCGTCGTGCTCATCAAGCCGCGAACGATTCCCAGAACCTCGAGCGGAAAAATCCAGCGTTATGCCTGCCGCGAAGCGTTTCTTGCCGGGACGCTCGACGTAGTGCACGAATGGCGGGATCGCGAAGGGCGCTCCGGTAACAAGAAGAACGGCGCGAGCCATCCACGCAGTGGACTGGTCTGGGATTATCTGAGCACGCAGTCCTACTCCCATCGCCTGGCCGGCAGCGCCAACGGCAACGGAAAGGCCAAAGCCAACGGGAAAGACAATCACGAAAATCGTCAGATGAACTCCGCCCAAACCGACGGCGCCGATCCCATCGCGATCGTAGGCATCGGCTGCAGATTCCCGGGTGCGGCCGGCCTGGAGGAATTTTGGACGTTGCTGCGAAACGGCGTGGACGCCATCACGGAAATTCCCCGCGAACGCTGGAATATTGACTCGTTGTACGACCCGCTCCCCGGTACCAATTCCAAAATGAGCACGCGCTGGGGCGGATTCCTTCCCGGCGTCGACCAATTCGATCCGCACTTCTTCGGCATCTCGCCGCGCGAAGCTTCGGCCATGGACCCGCAGCAACGCTTGCTGCTCGAAGTGACGTGGGAGGCTCTCGAGAATGCAGGCCAGCCGCCGGACAAGCTGGCGGGCAGCAGAACGGGCGTATTCATCGGCATCGGGGGATTCGACTACACCAATGTGATCATGAATTATCAGGATCACCTCAAGGTAATCAACGCGTATCTCGGAACGGGCAACGCGCATAGCATAGCGGCAAACCGCATCTCCTATTTGCTGGATCTGCGTGGACCAAGCGTGGCCATCGACACCGCCTGTTCGTCCTCTCTCGTCGCGATTCATATGGCCTGTGAAAGCCTGCGCAGCGCACAATCCGATCTGGCGATCGCTGGCGCCGTCAATCTCATCCTTTCTCCCGAAGTGACCATAGCGTTTTCGCACGCCCGCATGATGGCCGCGGACGGCCGCTGCAAGACGTTCGACGCCAAGGCTGATGGCTATGTTCGCGCCGAAGGCGCCGGCGCCGTCGTTCTCAAGCGCCTTTCCGATGCTCTGCGCGACCGCGACCACATTCTCGCGCTGATTCGAGGATCGGCCGTGAATCAGGATGGCCGCACCGCGGGTATCGCTGCTCCCAATGCCTCGGCGCAGCAATCCGTAATCCGCGAGGCTATGGCTCAGGCTGGAGTCGCTCCGCGCGACCTGACTTACATCGAAGCTCATGGCACCGGCACATCGATCGGCGATCCAATCGAAGTCGAGGCAATCAAGGGCGCGCTGGGAAAGGCTGCGCCCGGGGAACTTCCTTGTCTGATGGGTTCCGTGAAGGCCAACATCGGCCATCTGGAAAATGCTTCAGGAATGGCCGGCTTGGCCAAAGTGCTCGGTTGCTTTCGGCACGATGAAATTCCCGGCCAGCTGCATTTCACAAAGCTCAATCCGCGGATCTCCCTTGCGGGTACGCGAATCGTGATTCCCAGCAAGCCGCAGCCCTGGCCCCGGAGTGCTCGGCGTATCGCGGGCGTGAGCAGTTTTGGATTCGGCGGCACGAACGCGCACATGATTGTCGAGGAAGCGCCGGCAACGCCACGACCGGAAGGATTGCCGAGCCGCCCTTGCCACGTCCTGACGCTATCCGCCCGGACGGAGAGCGCGCTGAAAAATCTCGCGAGTCGCCTCGAAAAACATCTCGCAGAACATCCCGAGGACCAGCTCGCGGATATCTGCTTCAGTGCGAACGCTGGAAGATCACACTTCGCGCATCGCGTTGCCTTGGTGGTCGAAAGCAAGGATCAACTGCGGGAAGCGCTTGCTGCCTTTGCTGCGGGGCTGCCAGCGCAGGACGTAACGGTGGAACTGCGCTCTGGGCACTCTACGAAAAAAGACGGGCCACGCATCGCCTTCCTGTTCGGCGCGGAGGTTTCCAACGCCTGCGCCGCGCACGAACTCTACGCCACACAGCCCGTGTTCCGCTCGGCGATGGATCACTGCTCTCGTATTCTGGGTTCACTTCCGGCCGAGGCGTTGCTCGCCGCGCTTTCTCCAGGACAAATGAGCGTGGAACACCGCGACCCGGCGATGTTTGCCGTCAAGTTCGCGCTGGCGGAGCTTTGGCGATCCTGGGGCATCGAACCGGACGCCGTCTCGGGCGCGGGCGTCGGGGAATATGCGGCAGCCGCAGTTTCTGGCGTCATGACCTGCGAAGACGCGCTGAAACTCGTCGTCGAGCGCGCTCGACTCCTGCAACTTGCTCTTCATGACGGCGAATTGAATCGCAGCCTCGATGAATTCGAAGCCGCAGCGCGAGGAATAAATTTTCAATTGCCCAACGTGCCGTTTGTTTCCGGAGCCGGCGGACGGCTTTTGAAAGAAAACGAAATTCCCGGCGCAGACTATTGGCGCCGCCACGTTTTGCAGGGCATGCAAATTGAAAAAGGAATTGAAACACTTGCGGCACAGGGCTATGACCATTTCCTCGAGGTGGGGCCTGACGATAGCTTCTTCGGAAGCGACGTTCTCAATGCCCCTGGATCCAAGTCCACGCTGCTTCGGTCGCTTGAAAATGATCGCGGCGGCTGGCAGAGCATGCTGGCGAGTCTGGCGGCGTTGTACGTCCGCGGCGCCAGCGTCGATTGGCAGTCCTTCGATGAACCTTATCAGCCGGTGAAAGTACCGCTGCCAACCTATCCGTTTGAGCGCGAGCGGTGCTGGGAAGATCCGCCCAGCGCGGCCGCCGCGCAGAAGGCAGTAAAACCGGTGCACGCACTGCTGGGGGAGCGAGTGAGCTCCGCTCTGCCCATGGCGCAATTCCAGAGCGAGATTGGAATAGAAAGGCTCCGCTACTTAAGCGACCACAAGGTTCAGGGCTCCGTCGTTTTTCCCGCTGCCGCGTATCTTGAAATGGCTCGCGCAGCTTCAACGGAAATCTTTGCAGGTGGGTCCCCCGTCTTGTCCAACGTCGCGTTCCAGGAAGCGATGATTCTTCCCGCCACGGGAACGCGCACTTTCCAGCTCGTGGCTTCTCCGGCGTCAAGCGGCAGCGCTTCCTTCCAGATTTACAGTTGCAACGCAAACATGAACGGCAGCCACGAAAATGCGGCATGGACTTTGCACGCTTCCGGCGACATGCGCATGGAGGTTGCGGATTTTGTGCGCTGCGCCGAGGAACAATTCAGCCTGGACGAAATTCGAGCCCGTTGTCCCCAACGCAAAACGGCCGCGGAACTTTACGCCTCCTTGAAAAATGCCGGTCTGGAATACGGACCGAGTTTCCAGGGCGTTCAGCAGTTGTGGTGCGGAGAGCGCGAAGCGCTTGGAGAAGTGCGGCTTTCACTCGGCGCCATTCCGGCTTCCCGGACGAATGGCAACTCCGATGGCATGTGGATTCATCCCGCGCTGCTCGATTCCTGTCTGCAGGTGCTCGCGGCTGCGTTGCCGGAAGAAAGAACAGGGTCGGGCCGCAAACGGATCTATCTCCCGACAGGAGTCGCAAGCCTGCGATTTTTGGCGCGGCCGGATGCGCGGCTCTTCAGCCACTGTGTCGTTCGCCCGGGCAGCAGCCTCGGGACGGAATTCCTGGAGGCAGACATCCGCCTGCTTGACGAAGATGGCTGCGTCGTGTGCGAACTCCTGGGTTTTCGAGTGAAGCTGGTGTCTGGACAAACAGATCGGGACGCAGCCGAGAATCCCGGCGAACTGCTCTATGACATCGTCTGGGTAGAGAAGCGAGCTGTCGCGGCACGGAATTCCAATGGATCGGAACCGCCTTCGTGGTTCATTCTTGCCGATCGCAACGGCGTTGGACAGGCGCTTGCGGCTCATCTTCAATCGCAGGGCCAGATTTGCACCGTCGCTAGCGCGGATGTACTTCCGGATATAAAACTGAATGCGAGCCGCCTCAACATCATTCACCTTTCGAGTCTCGACTTGCCAGACCTTGCCGACAGCTCGGGAGCGATTCTGGAAGCAGAGACTCAGTGGATAGAGACGCTGCAATTCGTTCAGTCTTTGCTTCGCGAGGCGAACGGTTCAAACCGTCGCCTGTGGATCGTAACCCGCGGAGCGCAAGGCGTCGGACCCACACCAGCGAATGTCTCGCTGGCACAGACCCCGTTGTGGGGACTGGCAAAGTCGATTGACCTCGAGCACCCGGAGCTTGGCTGCACTCGGATCGACCTCGATCCCGAAGGCGGCGCCGAAGAACTCGCCGCGCTGACTGAGGAATTGTCGTTCCCCGGCAGCGAACGCGAAGTTGCATTCCGAAAAAGGACACGCTACGTGGCGCGGCTCGTGCCGCGCGCGCCCAAAGTTTCGAGCGGCGCGGTTCTGGATGTTCCAGACGCCGAATCATTTCGCCTGGACATCTCGCGTCCCGGAAATCTGGATAATTTGTTGTTGCGCGGATCCTCCCGCCCGGAGCCGCAGCCGGGCGAAGTGGAAATCCGCGTAAATGCCGCGGGCCTGAATTTTCGCGACGTCATGAATGCCGCGGGCGTATATCCAGGCGGGCCGATTCCTTTTGGCGCCGAGTGCTCGGGAACAATTTCTGCCGTTGGGGCCGGAGTGGAAGGAATGAAGACCGGCGATGACGTGATCGCCGTGGCCTCCGGCAGCTTCAGCGCCTTCACCACCGCGGACGCGCGCGCGGTCGTTCCCAAGCCGCCCGCTTTCAGCTTCGGACAAGCGGCCACGATTCCGATCGCGTTCCTCACGGCCTACTATTCTCTCAACCATCTCGCGAGACTTTCCCGCGGAGAGCGCGTGCTCATCCACGCCGCGGCCGGCGGCGTGGGGCTAGCCGCCGTGCAACTGGCACAGCGCGCCGGTGCGGAAATCTTCGCAACCGCCGGATCACCGGAAAAGCGCGCGTATCTGAAGTCAATGCGCGTGCCGCACATCATGGACTCGCGTTCCCTCAATTTTGCCGATGAAATCATGAAGACGACCGGGGGCTACGGCGTCGACGTTGTACTCAACTCGTTGCCGGGCGAATACATTACCCGCAGCCTTTCGATTCTTGCCGCTCATGGCCGTTTCGTGGAAATCGGCAAGACGGATATCTATCAGAACAAGCCGCTGGGCCTGTTCCCATTCCGCAATAATTTGTCTTATTTTGCAGTTGACCTGGACCGCGTGTGCCGCGAGCGTCCCGCTTTGCTCCGCTCACTCCTGCTGGAGCTCATGGCCTTGTTTCAGGAAGGCAGCTTGAAGCCGCTGCCGCACAATATTTTCCCGGTGGAAGATGCAGCCAACGCGTTCCGTTACATGGCCAGGCGCAAAAATATCGGGAAGGTCGTGCTTTCCTTCACCAGCGCCGAAGCCAAGAATCGTTCCGACCGATCCGCGGCACCCCAAGCTGACGCGACATATCTGATCACGGGAGGACACGGCGGTTTGGGGCTGGCCGTCGCGCGCTGGCTGGTAGAGAAAGGCGCGAGGAACCTGGTTCTCCTCAGTCGCGGCGGAGCATCCCCTGCCGGCAAGGAAGCCATCGCCGATTTGAAGGCTATGGGCGCGAACGTCGTGACGATTCAAGCGGACATTTCGAATGAAAGCGATCTGGCGCGCGCGCTGTCCGAAATTCGCGACGCCATGCCGCCGCTGCGCGGTGTGATCCATGCCGCCGGAGTTCTGGCCGACCACTTGCTCCTCAATTTGCAGGCGGAAAGCTTCCGTCGAGTTCTGGCTCCAAAAGTTCTCGGAGCTTGGAATCTCCACTCGCTCACTGCGGATTTGCCGCTCGATTTCTTCGTGGTTTTTTCTTCGGTGGCTTCGGTCCTCGGTTCACCGGGGCAGGGGAATTACGCGGCCGCCAACGCATTTCTCGATGGGTTGGCGCACGATCGCCGCTCGCGCGGCCTGCCCTGCCTCTCGATCAACTGGGGCCCGTGGGCCGAGGTTGGCATGGCCGCCCGCTCAGCGAGTTCGCGGGCGCCGGCGTCCCGCGTCATGCATCTGCTCGCGCCCGCGCAGGCCCTCGCCGCGCTCGACCGGCTGTGCGAAAAAAGCGGTCCCGCCCAGGCGGTGGCGATGTCGGTCGATTGGACGCTGCTGGCGCGCTCTTTCAACGGGCAGCAACCTCCGGCTTTGATTGCGGATATCCTCCGGGAAAAAGCGCGTCCCGCAGCTGCAAAAGCGTCGCGCGAATCAGGACCGCGCCTGTCCATGCAGGAACTTCTCGCAGCTCCCACAGACCGTCGTCATGCCCTGTTGCTCGCGCACGTTCAGAAGAGTCTGGCGCAGGTGATGGCGCTGGACGCGCCGGAACTCGATCCTGAAGAATCGATGAGCAACCTTGGCCTGGATTCCCTCATGGCGCTCGAGCTGCAGCACTCGCTCGAGGAATCGTTCGGCGCGAAGTTGCCCCTGGAACTGTTGATGGGCATGCCGAACCTGAACGAGTTTGTGGCCCGTCTCCTGGACATCCTGGCCAAGCCAGCGACTCCCATAGCGCCAGAAGCCGCCCCGGAAATCGTGGGCGAGGTCACGGAGCCGAGGGAAATTTTCCCGCCGAGTGTGGAAGCGTAAGCCCACGCCCGCATGTTACGAATTCAGCTTAAGACTTCACGCCCGCCTTGCGCAGGATGCTCATCATCGGGCACCAGTTGGTGAATGCCGACTGGAATAGATTCAAACCAACGAACGCTGTAAACAGGAACCAGTACGGGCTAACCCAATACCCCAGCGCAAGCGAGAGCACAACGAATGCGCCCCCGATCATTCGGATATAGCGATCCACCGTCATAATGTGACCTCCTTTTAGTTCATTGCTCTGCCAAAATCTTCCGTGAGCGGTGGCGCTGTTTCGCGCTTCCCGCGCTCGCTCATGTAATAGAGAATCGGAACCGTCATGCGCGATAGCACTGTTGACGCCACTTCGCCCGCCATCAGCGAAATGGCCAGACCCTGAAAAATCGGGTCGAACAGAATCACGCTCGCGCCCACGACGACCGCGGCGGCCGTGAGCAACATGGGACGGAATCGCACCGCTCCCGCATCCACGACAGCCTCTTCGAGCGACATGCCGTGCGAGCGGCGCAGCTCGATGAAGTCCACAAGGATGATCGAGTTTCGGACAATGATTCCCGCGCCCGCAATGAAGCCGATCATGGATGTGGCCGTGAAGAACGCGCCCATTCCGGCGTGAGCCGGAAGAATGCCAACCAGCGTGAGCGGGATGGGCGCCATGATGACCAGTGGCGTCTTGAACGATTTGAACCACCCCACCACCAGCACGTAGATCAGCACCAGGACGGCGGCGAAGGCCAGGCCGAGGTCCCGAAAAACTTCCACCGTGATGTGCCACTCGCCGTCCCACTTCATCGAATAGCGATCGGTGCGCTCCGGCAGTGCCGTGCCGGTGTATTGCTTCACCTGGTAGCCGTCGGACAATTGGATTTTGTTGATGGCGTCACTCATGTTGAGGATGGCGTAGACGGGGCTTTCGACAACGCCCGCCACGTCTCCGGTTACATAGACCACGGGCCGCTGATTCTTGCGATAAACGCTTTTGTCGATCACGGTTTCATCGACGCGCGTGATCTCGCGAAGAGAAACCTGGGCGCCCGTTGATCCCGGCAACTTAAGATTGCGCAGTTCTTCAATTCCGGAGCGGTCCGCCCGGGAGAGACGCACTTCGATGGGAACGTCTTCGCGCGAGGAAGGGTCATGCAGCAGGCCCGCCGATGCTCCGTTCAATCCGATCTGCACCGTGCGTGAGACTTCCGCGGCGGAGACGCCCTGCAGAGCGGCTTTGTCGAGATCGACTTTCAAATCGTACTTTGTTTGGGGATCTTCCACATACCAGTCGACGTCCACCACGCCCGGCGTGTCCTGGAAGATTTTCTTTATTTTTGCGGCCAGTTCCATCTGGCCCTTGTAGTCAGGGCCATAGACCTCCGCCACGAGGGTCTCGAGGACCGGCGGGCCGGGCGGAACTTCCGCCACCTTGATTCGCGCTCCAAAAGGTGCGGCGATCTTGTCCAGTTCGGGCCGCAGGCTTCGTGCGATGTCGTGGCTTTGCGCTTTGCGATCGTGCAAGGGAAGCAAGTTGACTTGAATGTTGGCCTGATTGGGCCCGCGCCGCAGGAAGTAGTGACGCACAAGGCCGTTGAAATTGTAGGGGCCGGAAGTGCCGGAATAAATTTGATAGTTGATGACTTCCGGCTGCCCGCCAAGATAGCTCCCCAGCGCCTGCGCCACACGCGTCGTCTGCTCGAGCGGCGTCCCGTCCGGCATGTCGATAATCACCTGGAATTCACTCTTGTTGTCAAAAGGCAGCATCTTGACTTGCACCCACTTCAAAGGGACGAACGCTACGGCCGCAAGCAGCAGCACAACCACGCCGCCGAGAAATGCCCACCTCCGTCCGGAGCTCTGAATCAGCGGATTCATCAGCCGCCGGTAGAAACGCGTGGTCCATCCTTCCGCCTCATGCCCGGACTCCTTGCGATCCGCGTAATGATGCAGCAACCGAAGCGCCGCCCACGGTGAGACCACAAATGCGACGAGCAAGGAGAAGAGCATCGCCGAGGAGGCGCCGACCGGGATGGGGCGCATGTACGGACCCATCAGGCCGCGCACGAATGCCATCGGAAGAATGGCCGCGATCACGGCGAAGGTCGCCAGGATCGTGGGATTGCCGACCTCGTCCACAGCTTCCACGGCCACGCCTGCAAGAGACTTCCCACGATTCTCCGGCAGGCGGAAATGACGAACGATGTTTTCGACCACGACGATGGCATCATCCACCAGGATTCCAATGGAGAAAATCAGCGCAAAGAGCGTCACGCGATTCAGCGTGTAGCCGTAGAGGTAAAAGACCGCGAGGGTCAGCGCCAGCGTGACGGGAATGGCCAGCAGCACGACGCCGGATTCACGCCAACCCAGGGCGAGAGCGATGAGCAGCGTCACGGAAATCGTAGCTATAAAAAGGTGCTGGAGAAGTTCGTCGGATTTGTCCTTTGCCGTTTCGCCGTAGTTGCGCGTTACGGTGACGTTCAGATCGTTGGGCAATAGATTGCCGCGCAGCGCGTCGATCTTCTTCCGTGCACTTTCCGAGATCAGTGTCGCATTCGCGCCTTTGCGCTTGGCGAGTGTGATGGTGACGGCAGGATATTCCGGGTTGGCCGCGTTTCTCGTTGTTCCCTTCGCGCCGGCGAACAAGACGTAACTGTCTGGCTCCGCCGGGCCGTCTTCGATCGCCTCGACGACGTCGCGCAGATATACCGGCCGGCCCGCATGAACGGCGACAACGACTTGCTGCAGTTCCTCGGGCCGGGTGAAAAAGTTTCCGGCCTCGACCTGGAATTCCCGGTTCCCGCCGGCAAAGCTGCCCGCCTGGCTGCGCGTGTCCGCGGCGCCGAGCTGCATGACGATAGAGCCGGGGGTTAGTCCGTAGGCAGACAGCTTTTGCGTGTCGAGAATTACGCGCACTTTGCGCGTCTGGCCGCCGATGATGGCGGTTTCGGAAACGTCGTCCAATTGCTTCAGGGAGTGTTCCAGTTCTCCCGCGATTCGCCGTAACTGGTACGCGTCGTAGTTCTTCCCCCAAAGCGTCAGCGCGAGGATGGGGACATCGTCGATGGAGCGCACTTTGATGATCGGCTGGGAGACCCCCTGCGGGATACGGTCGAAATTCGAGTAGAGCTTGTTGTAGGTCTGGACGACCGCGTCTTCCTCTTTGGTGCCCACGTAGAAACGCACAATGACCATGCTCAGGCCGGGGTGGCTGATCGAATAGATGTACTCGACGCCGGGCATTTCGCGAAGCAGCTTCTCCATGGGGACGGTGGCGCGCTCGGTGACTTCCTCTGCCGATGCTCCCGGCATTTGAACGAACACGTCGAGCATCGGCACGACGATCTGCGGTTCTTCCTCGCGCGGCGTCTGGAGGATGCTGAAAACGCCGAGCAAAAGCGCGAAGACGATCACCAGCGGGGTCAGCTTGGACTGAATAAAAATTTGCGCGATGCGCCCTGCAAGTCGCGTGGAGTGAGTTGGCGCGTTCGGCATGGAGGGAGTTTCGCTCATGGACGCGGCGCGATCTGTTTGCCGCCAAGGTCCCGGTCTCCCGGCGCGGCAACGAGTTTTTCTCCAGACTGCAATCCGGAGAGAACTTCCACTTGTCCTCCGGACACCATGCCCAGCGTGACGTAACGCAACTGGGCGATTTGATTTGCGTCAACCACGAAGACCCCCCGCAATTGTCCGCGTTCTACGATCGCTGCATGAGGAAGCAAGAGCGCGGAGCGCGCGCCTCGCGGGAAGCGCGCCCGGCCGAACAGGCCGGAGCGGAGTCGCGCGTCGGAAGGCAATTCGATTTTCACCAGGAAGCTGCGGCTCGCCGGATCCGCAGCCGGAACGATTTGGGAAATCTTTCCCCGGAATTCGGCGTTCCCCAGGGAATCGAGAAGGACTGGAACGGCCTCGCCCGCGCGGACAAGACGAATGTCATTCTCATCGACCATCGCTTCGAGACGATAGCTTCGCGTGTCTTCCAGCGTGAACAGCGGCGTGCCTTGCGAAGCGAACGTGCCGGAATCCGCCTTCTTCTCCGTCACCACTCCTGCAAATGGGGCGCGGACCTGTGTGTTGGCGAGGGAAGTGCGAGACTGCGTGAGCGCGGCATTCGCTTGCGCTTCGCCGGCCCGCGCCAGATCGCGCCGTGCCTCCGCGGCCTGGGAGCGGGCTTTGATCTCGTCGAATTCCTGCGGACTCAGCGATTTTTTTTCGTACAGTTGCCCGTAGCGCTTCAATGTCGATTCAGAAAGACTGAGATCCGATTCTGCGAAGGAAACTTCTTTCTGTGCGGCGGTCACTGCAGCGGTGGATTGTTCCACGGCGGCGCGAGGTTGCGAGTCATCAATGACGGCAAGAATCTGGCCGGCCTGGACACGGTCGCCTTCCTGCGCGCGAATCTCCATGATATTGCCCATCGTTTGGCTGGCGATCTGGGTGGTTTGAGCGGCTCGCACTGTCCCCACAGCTTCCAGCGAATCGGGAATCGCCGTGCTTTGCGCAACAATCACGGCAACGTTGTTCACCGTCTCCGGAGCAACGGATGGCACGCGATTGTCGCTGGAACACCCGAGCATTCCGCCGCCCATCGCAGCGATCAGCAAAGAAAAAACTGCAAATAGTCGATTCCATCCGTTCATGGCGTCACCACGGGAGACTGAGGATTGAGCTTGCCGCTCGCGAGCTCCAGCGCGGCGAAACCGGTGTAGTAGCGGCAGAGCGTTTCCCAGTAATCGGCTTGCGTGCGCCGAGCCGCCTCTTCCGCCGCGAGCAGGTCCGTGACGGTCAAAAGTCCCGCTTCATAGCGGTCCTGACTGATCCGCAGGCTTTCTTGCGATTCAGTGATCGAAGCGCGAGCCACTTCGAGCTGTTGGCGGGCCGCGTCTACTTCGTAGTAGGCCTTGCGAACTTCCAAACGCACCGCATCCGTTGCCATTTCCTTCATGGCGGCAATCTTCTCCTGTATCGAACGTTCATGCGAAACCTGGGCCCGCTTCGCTCCGCCCTCGAAGAGATCGATTTGCACTTCGATTCCCGCCAGCCAGTTGTTTCCGCCGCCGCCCGCGAGCAGGGTCGGATTGTCAGCCTCCCAGCCTGCGAAGGCATTGACTCGCGGACCAAAGGACGACTTCGCGATGGAGACGCTCTCCTGTTGCGCCGCTTCCTCCGAGCCGATGCGCTTCAAATCGGGGCGCGTCTCAATTGCCTGTTTCTCCAAGTCTTCGAGTGGCGTTACCGGCAGGCTTCTTTCTTCGAGCGCGTCGGAGGCCTCGAATTCGTTCTGAGTGGAAAGGCCCATGGCGGCGCTCAACTGCGCGCGCGCCATGGCCACGTTATTTTGAGCGCGGATCAGCTCCTGCTTCCGCGCGGCGAGTCGCACCTCGGCGCTCAGGGCGTCGGATTCCACAACCACGCCGCTCTCGACGCGATTCTTGCTGCGTTCGAGAATGGATTGCGCCGTCTTCATCGCCTGCTCGGCCACTTCGAGCTGCTTCTTGGCCAGCAACACGGCGTAATAGGAGTCGGCCACGCGAAACACGATTTCCTGATCGGTGCGCTCCAGTTGCCGATCGGTGGCGTCCTTCTCCCGCTGCGCGCGATTTACGGAACGCCAGCTGGCCAGCGAATCGAACAGGTTCCAGGTCCCGCCGAAACGCGTGGAAAAGTTGCCGAACGGAGCCGGCGTATTCAAGACGTTCAACGCGAAGTCGGAAGCGCCAAAGCGCTGTTGCCGCAATTTGCTGCCGAAGACAAACACAGGATCATTGCCGCCCGTAGCTGTTTCGGAAAACGCGACGTGCGGGTAGAGGAAAGACTTGGCTTGCTTTATGTCCGCGGAGGCAGCCCGCGTATCCGCGAGAGCAGCCTTGCGCTGCGGGTTCTTCTCCAGAGCGATGGTCACCGCCTGCCGCAACGTGAGTGGCGATGGCTGCTGCAATTGCTGGCCGGACAACAGCCCGGGAGCGGAGAGCGCAATCAGAATGACTAGTGCGACGCCGCTAGTGAAGCGATGCCCTCCGCAGATTCTCATATCAGGTTTCATACCTGGACTGCCGCCGGCGCCATTTTCAGCCAGTCCGTTTTCTCTTCCACAATTTCATAAGTGGTTTGCAGCTTGGCCGTCTGCTTCACCATGGCGCCCACCGAACAATATTTTTCATCGGACAGGCGGATGGCTTCCTCGACAGCAGCGTGATCGATCTCGCAGCCAGTCACGACGTGCACGATGCGGACAGCGGTAAATACCTGCGGCGGGCGCTCGGCTTGATCGGCCTCGACTCGTACTTCGTAGGCGGTCACTTTCTGGTGGTACTTCTGGCGAAGGATCGTAATTACGTCGAAAGCGGTGCACCCGGCCAGCGCTACGGCGACCAGTTCAATCGGCTTGGGCCCAGTGCCTCCGGCCGGGTCATCGAGCAGGATATGGTGCTCGCTCCCGGTCGTGCCGACAAACTGGCGATCCCCCTTAAGTGGTTGAGTAAGTTGAACTTTTGCCCTGATCATGATTGCCTCCCGTGCTTTGGGCGTCGTTCGGCATTGCTTCTCAGCCATCCAAACTTCGCCCGTTGCATTGCTCTTCTATCGGCATTCGCCTCGCATGTATGAAACCCTGAAAAGGCGAAACTGCCTGTGACGACCATCACCGGCTGAAGTGACGGCGGTCATGACAGGCATATGCCAGGCAATACCCACAACGGATAAATGCAAGAATCGGCATCCTGTTACAGAAAAGTTCAGGAGATATGGAAAGCCCGATTGAGGGTTTTTGTGTGTGACTTACGCCGGTTCAGGAGTTTCAAAACTGCGCGCCTAATGCGTTTCGTGGCTGCGATGAATTATCGCCAGCATCTTCCAATTGATCCGTAGGAACCGCCAGATTTGCCAGGGGAGGAACGTGCGCATGAACCGGGTAATGCCAGTCGGCTTTGTTGCGTAGAATGAAGCCTTCAGGTTGGCTCTTGACTGGTGGGTGTATTCCTGAGTTTGTTCGCTCATTGTTTTACTCCGGTATCAGCGACCAGCCAGGCCGCAAATGCGCTTTGTAGAGAAACATGTGATGCAGCAGGATCTTGATCCAGTGCCCGGCCAGGCCGATTTCCCCCATGGTGTAATCCAAGTCGCGGCCGTATTCGGGATACCGCTCGTAGTCCGGGATGATAGGGAAGACGGTGATGGAAGCCGCTGTGCCGCGGAAGGGATTGGCTCCCGCGGAGGCGACACACGCCGCGCCCATTTCCGCCATGGAGGCGGTGTGCGTTGGCCTGTCGCTGCCGTGAGTCATGTCGGCGATGCTGTGTGCCACGGCCTTGCCAATCATCGCGGAGGGCATCCCTGTGCGAGGCGGCGCGGCAAAAATCGGCGTCCCTTTCGGGCTCATGTGTGGCCGTGAGACGGGGTGAGGCGGCGCGAAGGCGATGCCCGCGGCGAACAAGTTTTTGTACGCGGAGCTTTGGTAATACCGCGGCCAATCCTTCGCCACCCACTGCTCATAAGGTTTCGGCGTGTAGTCGGCATCAACTTTCATGAAGCCATTGGGGGCAAACAAACGCGGAGTAATGTCTTCTCCTTTGCGGTCAAATGCCTTCAGACCCACGCCGGAAAATGGCGGTAGGAGCATGGCCATATCAAAAGAGATTTCTTTTTCCTCCCCCTCAAGTGTCTCGTAGTACGCGCGCCCAAGCTCGACCTTCTTGACGTGCGCGCGCGTGATCCAGTCGATGCCACGCTCCGCAAAAAGCGATTCGGTGAAAATATTGCTCGGCGTTATGTATCCGGAGCGCCGGATTCGCACTCCGTCCATGCCAAAATCGCCGAGTTCGTACTCATTCGAAAGATAAACGACTTCCGCTTTATCCCGGACGCCGTGCGCTCGCAATTCGAACTCGAGATTGACGACGTATTCGAACGCCGCGCCCTCGCAGGTACAGGTCCCATGGCCCGTGCCCACAAGAAAGCGCTTGCGTTCGCCCTTCTTCATTCGTTCAATCAAATCCAGAAATGCGCCCGCAGTTTCCTTGGCGTGGGTTGCGGTGCATACGGAAAGACTGTGTTTTCCCGGCCCGAGCCCCTCCGTGGCCCCGAAATTCAGCTTCGGTCCCGTAGCGTTCACCAAGTAGTCATACCGAACCAGTTCCCGCTCGCCTGTTTTCCCTTCTAGTGTCCACTCAATTTCTACGCGGGGTTCTGGATTTGCTTCCGTCCCTTCGGGGTGCAAACTAACCGCGCGAGCCTGCTTGAATTCGATCCCGTGCCTCTCATACACGGGCGCCAGGGGGAACACCACTTGTTCCGGTTTCATCAGTCCCACACCCACCCAGATGTTCGAAGGAATCCAGTTATATTGCGGGAGAGGGGAGACGACAGTCACTTTGTCATTCTTTCCGAGCCATTTTCGGAGAAAAGCAGCGGCCGTGTGGCCGGAAATTCCCGCACCCAGTATGACGACGCGTGCCATGCGATTAGCGCCTCCCGCATCACCGATGGAAAGAGAATGGATGCGGTTAGACCGCCCGTATGCGACTCAGATCACCGTCGAAAGTGATCTTCATCACGCTCGCTCCCGCTCGCGATGCACCCGAATAAATGCGGAATTTTCCGTTTTGTTACAGGGTTGGGCAAGAATAAGCGGAGGGCCGTATTCCGGGGAAGGCGCTATGCTTGATTTGTCATGGCTGTCGCGGGCTTATTGATCTTCGCCATCAATCTCTGATATTCGGACAAAGTTGCCTGCCTGAGCCTCGCGGCGACGCGAGGGTCGGGCGTCTCATTGGGCGAGGTGCGGCACTGCTGGACGGACTTTTCCAAACTCGTCAGAAACGTCTTGCACGGCTCGCAGCCATCCATGTGCTTCTCGAGTTCCTCACAAAGGGAATCATCCAATTCATCGTCAAGGTAGCTGGAGAGTTCGGCGAACATTTCTTTGCAGCGCCGTTCGCCGGGTTGGGCCTGCCCCGGGATGGCCACAGGATGCTTCAATGCCTGTCTGTGAATGCCCCCTATGTCTTGTTTTGCGAGTTCCTTGCGCACGAATAGCCGGGCCCGATGTAACCGCACGCGGATCGTTCCCGTGCGGAGGCCCGTGATTTCGGCGATGTCCGCGTCCGATAGCTCCTCCATGTCGTGCAGGACGAGGATGAGCCGGTACTCCGGCGGCAATTTCTGCACCGCTTGCCGCAAATGCTTCGCATCTTCCCGGCGCGCGAACGCGCCTTCCGGAGTGCTGTCCGGACTGCCAGACAACGTTTCCAGTTCCCGCCGGTCCGGCATTAGTTCGTCGAGTGACAGCGCTTCCCGGGGAGCGAATTTGCTCTTGCGCCGGCTCATCAAACAGCGGGTCTTGGCGACCTTGTACAGCCAGACCATTAAAGCCTTTGGGCTGTCAAATTTGGGCAGGTTGGGAACCGACTTCAGCAAGACTTCCTGCATGGTGTCTTCAGCGTCCTGCCGCTGGCCGCAAACCTTCATGCTGAAGGAAAAAACCGTGTTTTGCAGCAAGGCCAACGCCTCTTCGAGCGACTTCGGGTCCTTGCTCTGGATCAGTTGAACCGCTCGCTCGATTTCAGGCCGCATGAGTTCAACTGTAGCACGACATCCTGGGCTGCAGGATTCAGCCCTCAATCCGGACTGGCGCTTGCAGCCGCCCCATGCGATTCCTGGCACAAGTAGCTGCGCTGCAAGTTAACAGACGTGAATGGAGTCACAACCTGATGTGACTCATGTCACATCAGGTCCGATTCCCGCCAGATAGCCTTCCATTTGCAAAGATCAAGAGGCTGATCTTGGCCGAGGGGACCCGTTGTGAGAGGAATTCTTAAGCTCGCATACAAGCTGCTCGTCAACGACAAGGCTAAATTCTCGGCCCTGTTGGTGGGTATCGCCTTTGCTTCCTTCTCGATGATTTTCATTACGGCCATGTTTGTCGGCGTTCTGCGCCATTCCTCCTCCACGGTCATCAATGTCGGCGCCTCGATCTGGGTGATGGATCCGGCCGTGCAGACTCCGGCCAACTCGATTGGCATGCCAGATTATGTCCTGGACGCAGTCCGGAGCATGCAGGGTGTCGCCTATGCCGTCCCGCTCTATTCCAGTACAGCTCTAGTGAAGCTCTCCGACGGTAATTACCAGGCCACGAGCGTGCTTGGCCTGGACGACACCAGCTTGTTTGGCCGGCCGGAGATGATCGACGGGAAGATCACCGACATCTACGCGGAGAACGGCTTCATTGTTGTTCAGGACGCGGATTATCCCAAACTCAACAGTCCTCATGTCGGCTCGGAATTCCAGCTGAACGACCACCGCTGCGTCATTGTTGGGACAGCCAGAGTCGCAATGTCCAGCTTGTTCGGCCTCCCGACGTTGTACACCACGTACGAGAGGGCCATTCAATACATTCCCAATCCGCGCTACACCACATCCTACGTCCTTGTTGAGCCGAAAAGTCCTGGCGACATACCGAAGATCAAGCAGCAGGTGACGGCGCTCGGCTACGTGGCCCTTACCAAGGACGAGTTCACGATGCGGAGCATCATGTTTTACATCTACCAAACCGGAATGGGAACCAACCTGTTGATCATGACGGTGATTACGTTTTTCGTGGGGCTGTCGATCTCAGGCCAGACGTTCTACACGTTCATTTTGGAGAACCTGGAAAGGTTTGGAGCCCTGAAGGCGCTGGGCACGAAAGACAGCGAACTCGTGGGCATGATCTTGTTCCAGGCCACGTTCACGGCGCTAACCGGTTACGGACTGGGGGTCGGCCTGTGCACCTTGTTTATCTATCTGGCCAAGTTGAGGCTGCCGAGTTACTTCGCCACGATCACTTACACCAATCTTCTGCTGGCGTTAGTGATGGTTCTGATCATTGACGGCGTCTCCAGTTACGCGGGGGTCCGCAGGGTGCTGCGGATCGAGCCGTTCGAGATTTTCAGGGGATGAAGATGCCGCGCACAGCCATCGAAGCGAGCGGGCTCGAGAAATGGTTCGGCGAGGGAGACGCCAAGACCCTGGCTCTCCGTGGAGTTGATCTCCACGCGGATTTCGGCGAAATGATTTACATCGTGGGGCCGTCCGGGAGCGGCAAGACGACGCTGTTGAGCGTGCTTTCGGGAATTCTTAGGCCGAATTCAGGCCAAGTTATGGCGGACGGAACGGATATCTGGAGTCTCGACAGCAATCATCTCGCGGATTTCCGCCTCCATAAGCTTGGATTCGTATTTCAGGATTTCCACCTCTTTCCACGCCTAAACACGGCGGAGAATGTAGCCATACCGCTCATCCTCAGGAAAGCCCCGTGGGATGCCTCCATCCAGGAAGCGATCCACTATTTGGATATCGTGGGACTCAAGGCGCGCGCGGATCTCCCTCCCATGAAACTCAGCGGTGGCGAACAGCAACGCGTGGCCATCGCGCGGGCCATGATCGGGAAGCCGGACATCCTGATCATGGACGAACCAACGGCATCCCTGGATGGAGACACGGGACATGCCATCGTGAAGTTCGTCCGCGAGAACATTCTCGACGAGAACCGCTGCATCGTGGTCGTCACGCACGACAGCAGAATCTATGAATTCGCGAGCCGGATCTTGAAGATGGAAGACGGCCGAATCACAGGGACACAAGAGAGGGCAGCATGAAAAACAAAATCCTATTTGCGCTGGCCATCGCCGGCATTGTCGCAGGGACAACGGCTGCCTACCTTTTTGGTATTACGAATCCGCCGCTCCCGCCGGTCTTTCAACCCTTCGCGGATCCCTATGCCAACGGCATCTACGCGGAAGGCATTGTGGAAAGCGATCAGCCCAGCGGCGAAAACATCAATGTGTATCCGGAAGTTCCCGGCACGGTGAAGCAAATCCTGGTCGCCGAGGGCCAGGTGGTGCACAAAGGCGATCCGCTGGTGTTGATCGATGATTCCATTCAACGGGCCACTACGGAACAGTTGCAATCGCAAGCGCAGGCTGCGTTGTCGCTGCTTCAAGAGCTCAGGGCGGAGCCGAGGAAGGAGAATCTTGACGTTGCAGAGTCCCAAGTCGAGGCGGCGAAAGCAGCACTCAAGACCGCAGAGGACACGCTGGCCAAACTGGAAGCCTCCTACGAAATGGATCCGAAGTCCATCAGCAAGGATGCTTTGGACGGTGCGAGCAACGCGGCTGCAGTCGCGAAAGCCAACCTGGCCGTGGCCAAGAAACAATATGACCTGACCAAAGCGGGCGCTTGGTCTTTCGACATCGCAACTCAGGAACGCCAGCAGAACGCATTGCAGAAATCCTACCTGGCATCGAGCGCCTTGCTTTCCAAATACACGCTTCGCGCGCCAAGGGACGGCATGGTGCTTTCCATCAATCCGACGCCTGGGAGTTTCGTATCCCCCCAGGGATCTTACGACAGCTACACACAGGGCATGTTACCCGTGCTGGTGCTCGGAAGTCCGCAGGCGTCTCTGAACGTGCGTTGCTACGTCGATGAAATCCTTGTGCATCGGCTGCCAGCGCCAAACAAGATGAAGGCGCAAATGTCCATTCGCGGGTCGGGCACGAAGCTTCCTCTCGACTACGTGAGGATGCAGCCGTTCGTATCACCGAAGATCGAGCTTTCCAACCAGAGGACCGAACGGGTCGACGTGAGAGTGCTGCCCGTCATTTTTAGAATCGAGAAGTCAGAGAACATGTACCTCTATCCGGGCGAATTAGTCGACGTCTTCATCGGCGAGTGAGGATTGAAATGTGGCGTCGCGCAAAATCGAATGTGGCGCAAAGGGTCATAGTCTTGGCCGCCTGCACGGCTTGGGCGCTCCTCTTGGCTGGCTGCACGGTGGGCCCGAAGTATGCGAAGCCATCGGTGCAAACTCCTACAGCGTACAAAGAGCTTGCCGCCGGGGAGCTTACACAAACAGAACAGTGGAAATCCGCACAGCCGAGCGATGGCGCGGCTCGTGGAAAATGGTGGGAAGTCTTCCAAGATTCTCAGCTGAATGCGCTTGAACAGAAAGCGGATACTTCCAACCAGGAAATAGCCGCGTCGGTTGCAAATTTCTTTGCGGCGCGCTCCGTTGTCCGGGAAGCGCGCTCGCAGTATTTCCCGACTGTCGCAACCAACCCAAGCATCATGAATGCGCGCCCTTCGGCAGGTCAGTTCGGAGGGGTGCGGTCGGGTAGCTCTTCTACGTCGGGTTTCACTCTCACTTCCTTTACCGATTACTCGGCGCCGGCGGACGCCTCCTGGGAACCGGACCTGTGGGGCCGCATCCGTAACTCTGTGAGAGGCGCCACCTACACGGCCCAGGCCAGCAGCGCCGACTTGGAAAACGTGCGCCTCTCTGTAGAGGCGGAGCTTGCGGTCGATTATTACCAGCTCCGCGCGCAAGATGCTTTGAAGCAGCTTTTTGACGCCACCCTCATTGCTTATCGCGAATCTCTTAACCTCACCCAGGTTCAATTCAAGGCCGGGATTGGAACAGACGAAGCCGTCGCGCAAGCCGAAGCCCAACTGGAGGCCACACAAGCGCAGGATACGAACCTCGGCGTTTTGCGGGCGCAATACGAGCATGCCATCGCTCTGCTGGTGGGCGAACCCGCATCGACATTTTCTATTCCCGTAGAGCCTCTGAACGCGAATGCTCCGGCCATCCCTCCTGGCGTCCCGTCCGATCTTCTTGAGCGCCGCCCGGACATCGCCGCCTCGGAACGATCGATGGCGCAAGCGAATGCGCAGATTGGCATTGCGAAAGCCGCATACTATCCGAATGTCACCTTGAGCGCGACCGGAGGGTTCGGCAGCGCGTCCATCGCCGATTGGTTCACCTGGCCGAGCCGATTTTGGTCCGTGGGGCCCAGTCTTGCGGAAACGATTTTTGACGCGGGACTGCGAAGAGCTGCACTGCAGCAATCTCAATTCACATACGATCTGACGGTGGCAAATTACCGGCAGACCGTATTGACCGCCTTCCAGCAAGTGGAAGACAACCTGGCGGCCGTGAGAATTTTGTCTCAGGATATCCAGCAGCAGGATGCCGCGGTGCAATCGGCTCAGAGAAGTTTGCGCGAAGCGACTGTGCGATACGAAGCAGGAGTCGATCCCTACTTGAATGTGATCGCGGCCCAAACGGTTGTGCTGAACGACCAGCAAACGGCGGTGAACTTTCGCATGCAGCAAATGGTCGCGAGCGTCCAGTTGATCAAGGCGCTGGGCGGCGGCTGGGATGTCGCGCAACTTCCTACTCCGAGCCAGTTGAAGACCAACGTGAGCCCGAGCCAAAGCGGCGTGAATTGAGCAGCACGGTTTACGGCTCACCTTCCAATTTCCGAATCCGCACTTCCACTCTGGGCGTGTCCTTGAGAGCGTCGGCAAAATCCTCGGGCTTGGAACCGCGGTAGTGATAGGGATACACAATTTTCGGCTTGAAGGCCTTCGCGCATTCCGCAGCCTCGAGCGGGGTCTCCGTTCGCGGAGGATTCATGGCCAGGAAAGCAACGCTGATGTTTTTCAGGGCTTTCATCTCCGGCGTGCATTCGGTATCGCCCGAAAAATAAACGCGGGTATCGCCAAAATTCAAAACGTAGCCGCTCCCGATTCCCTTGTGGTGATACGGCTTCCCCGGCCCCGATCCAAACACCAGGTTGTACATCGGGACGCCCTCGATTTCGATACCCATCACCGTCCTCTTTTCGGAGTCGCTGATCGCTTCGGCGATGCCGCAGGCCGGCGCGCAGTTCAGAGTGTCGATGACGGCAGGGGGGCCGACGATGATGGTCTCAGGCTTCTTCAGCTTGTCCACCATGGTGCGATCGAGATGATCCTGGTGCGTGTGCGTTATTACAATCAAATCCGCGGGCGGAAATCCGGTGAAATCTCCCTTGCTCCAGGGATCGACGTGGATCACCTTCCCGCCGAATTCCAGCATCACGCTGCCGTGATAAATTGGCGTGATGCGCAGCTCGCCGCGCGATGTCTGGATCACATCAGACTGGTGATTGGAACTGTCCGCCCGAAGATGCGCCGGCACGATTGCCAGCAAGATCGTGACAAGCGCCGCGCACAGGGTGAATCCGCTGAATTTATGCATGAATGAAACTCTCCCGTTTCTGATGTGACGCGTAGTATACACCGCTTCCATCGGGCGGATGGAAGCCGAGGCTTGTGCGGCGGATTCAATGGGTAGATGCGACTATTTTTCGATTGTAATTAGATTACCATTCTTATAATCTTTTGCCGCTTCGCGCCGCAGGGGCCGGAAGAGAGGAAGCATGCCGCCGATTTATCATGTGTTCGTCCTGATGCTTGAAAATCGCTCCTTCGACCACATGCTCGGTTTTCCGGGCATTGCGGGCACGGACGCAGTCACGCACGCTCCCACGGGATTGAACGGCCCTCCCGCCTCGGCGTCCAACACTTGGAACGGAACTGTCTACCCGGCCACGCCTCCCGCCGTGGATCCTATGCTGGCGGATCCTTACCACGAATTCGAGGATGTTGTGAAACAGCTGTGCGGTCAGTCCGTAAAGTATCCCTCCGGCGGCCCGTACCCGCCGATCAACAACAGCGGCTTTGTCTCCAACTTCGCGCATGACGCCATACCCAAGCAGCCCGCTAAGGGCGCAACTCCCGGCGACGTGATGAAGTGCTTTGACAAGTCCAAATTGCCAGTCCTCACCGCGCTCGCGCAAGAATTCGCGGTTTGCGACTCCTGGTTCAGCTCCATGCCAGGTCCTACTTGGCCCAACCGCTTCTTCGCCCTTGGCGCATCTTCCGCCGATCTCGATCATAGCCCGAACATCGCGGAGACTCTTCTCTGGCAGACGATTGACGGCTTTAAATTTCAGAACGGCAGCATCTTCGACGCCGGCAAAGGCTTTCTGTTTTTCAAACGAAAACTCAAATGGAGGATTTACGGTGGCAATAAGGTCTTCACTCTGGCCCACGCCTTGAAGGGAATTCACATTTGGGATATCACGCGTTATTCCAAGTTCGCCAAGGATGTTAGCGATCCCAATTATCCGGCGCAGTTTACCTGGATCGAGCCCAACTACGGCCACGTCACGTCGGATTATCTTGGCGGCAACTCGCAGCATCCCCTGGACGGCGTCGCGGGCGGCGAAGCCCTGATCAAGGCCACGTACGAAGCGATCCGCAACTCGCCTCTATGGGAATCCAGCATGCTCATCATCACATGGGACGAGCACGGCGGCTTCTTTGACCACGTTGCTCCTCCCAAAGCGATTCCGCCGGGAGACGCGGCGCAATTCCCGGGAGCCAACAGGAATGATTTTGCTTTTGACCAGTATGGCCCGCGAGTTCCGGCTGTGGTCATCTCCCCGCTGATCCCGCGCAATCTCATCGACCATCGCGACTACGATCACACTTCCGCGCTCGCCACGGTCGAACGTCTGTTCGGCCTGAAACCTCTCACGGCGCGTGACCGCAACGCATCGGATCTGCTGTCGCTGGCCTCGCTCTCCGCTCCCCGGTCCGCGCCCACTTCAATCGCTCTCACGCCCGAAACGGAATTCCTTCATCGCCAAACGCCGCTGGACACGCTGGAAGTGGAGACCCCAACAGCCGATCGCGAAAGCGAGCCGATTGAAGAGGCCCATAGTAATCTTCCGGGCTTTGTCTACGTAGCCGGAAGAACCGACGCGGAGCTCCCGCCGCCAGGGAGGGCGCTCTCGGAGCACGTCGCCCGCGTCCGCGATCGCGTCGGAGGCCTCCGCACGCGCCGCGACGCGCGCGACTATTTTGAAGAAGTTCGCCGCAAAACCCTCGCTGCGGAAGGATGATCATAGCCGCCCGCCTTGACTCAGGGCGTCATTCCATCTATTACCTGTACGTGGGAAATGCGTTTTCTGCCCTCTTTCGCAATCTGGAAACGGCGCAGTCATACGACCGGGAGGAGATGCGCCATGGCCGACGCTCCTGCAAAGCGCAACCCGCGGCGGGCCGAAGCACAAGCAACGGACGCAATGCTTGACGGCGCGCGCTACCTCGCCAGCCTGCGGGACGCGCGCGAAGTCTACATTTATGGCGAGCGCGTCAAGGATGTGACGCAGCATCCCGCTTTCCGCAATGCGTGCCGGTCCATCGCGCGCTTGTACGACGCGCTCCATGATCCGAAGACGCGGGACACCCTGACGGGGATCGACCGGTCCGGCGCGCGCACGCACAAATTTTTCAAGCCCTGCTATTCGGCGCAAGAGTTGTGGGAAGCGCGCGACGCCATCGTCGCCTGGTCGCGCATGAGCTACGGCTACATGGGCCGGACGCCGGATTACAAGGCGGCGCTGATGGGCAGCCTCGCGTCGGAGCCGGAGTTCTACGTGCCGTTCGATGAGAGCGCGCGCAAATGGTACGCGCGGTATTCCTCCGAGTGCCTGTTTCTGAACCACTGCCTCATCAATCCGCCCATCGACCGCAGCCGCCCCTTGCATGAAGTCGGCGACGTCTTCGTGCACGTCGTGAAAGAAAGGGATGACGGCATGATCGTCAGCGGGGCCAAGATGCTCGGAACCGGCTCGGCCATGACGCATGCCACGTTCGTGGCCCAAACGAACGCCACCACCCTGGACAAGGAAAAAGCGAAAGATTTTGCCGTGGTGTTCATCGCGCCGATGGATACGCCGGGCGTGAAGCTCGTTTGCCGCGCTTCGTACGAACAGACTGCGCACAGCCCGTTCGACTACCCGCTTTCCAGCCGCTTTGATGAAAACGACGCCGTACTGATTTTTGAAAACGCCTTCATCCCCTGGGAAAACGTGCTGGTCTACCGCGATCCCGAACGAGCCAACAGTTTCTACCGCCATTCCCGCTTCGTGAACCGCTACACGTTCCAGTCTTCCTCGCGGCTCGCGGTGAAGCTGGATTTCATGGTGGGACTTTTTGCCAAGGGTATCGAGACCAACGGCACGGACGCCTTTCGTGGCGTTCAGGCGGCGCTCGGCGAGATCATTGGATGGCGAAATCTGATCTGGGGAATGACGGCGGCGATGTGCGGCGACCCGGAGAGCGCGCCCGGAGGGACGGTCGTGCCGAAGCAGGAATACGCCTACACCATGCGCCTCTTCTGCACGCAGTGCTGGCCGGCCGTTCGCCACATCTTTGAAAAATTCCTGGGCGGCAGCCTGCTCATGTCTCCGTCCAGCTACAAGGATTTTCTGAATCCCGATCTCGCGCCGCTTCTCGAAAAATATTATCGCGGCGCGTCCGCCACCGCCGCGGAACGCATCAAGCTCTTCAAGCTGATATGGGACGCGATCGGCACGGAATTCGGCGCCCGCCACGAACTCTACGAAATCAATTATTCCGGCAACCACGAGCAGATCCGCCTCGACATCCTCACCGGCGCGCAGAAAAGCGGAATCCTAGGCCAGTGCATCGCCCTCACTGAAAAATGCATGTCGGACTACAGCTTGGAAGGTTGGAAAGATTCGACTTGGGTGTGGGACAAGTAGTCGGCGAATCCCGCAGACTGCTTTCAGAGTTCTCGCTGAGCCACAGACTCAATCGTCCTGACGCGTGATGTCATCCCGAACCCGGCCCCCGTTCTTGGGGACGGCGGTGAGGGATCTGCTTTTCAACGCTGCAATCACCTCCGCGATTCGAAATCACCCACACGAGTCGCCCCACCAAAACTGTGCGTCGGAAGTACGATCTCGGAGGCGGAAAGCTCAACCTATGTGGGTGACATGTAGGACAGCCACTCTTGGCTGTCCCTTCGTGGGCTACTCAAATCTCCAGGACAGCCAAGAGTGGCTGTCCTACGCCCACAGCGATCTTTCGCAAACAACTCCCCGAAGCAGTGTAAAATAGCCAGTTTGGGGAGGTAGTGAAATGGAATTCCTTGCCGGCAGCTTGCTCGAATTGATTACCCAGACGTCCACCAATCTTCCGCCCGACGTTCGCGCGGCCATGAACATCGCGGCCAATGAGGAAAGGCCGGACACGCAATCTTCCCAGGCGTTCGATATTATCTTGTCCAACATCGATATGGCCGCCGACGATTCCGGCCCCATTTGCCAGGACACCGGCATGCCGACGTTCATCGTCCACACCCCCGTCGGCGTGAATCAGATTCACATCAAAAAGGCCATCAAAGAGGCCGTCGCGGAAGCCACGCGGCTTGGAAAACTGCGGCCCAACTCCGTCGATTCGCTCACCGGAAAAAACAGCGGCAACAACCTGGGCGAAGAGACGCCGGTCCTTCATTTCGAACAATGGGAACAGGATGAGATTGAGGTCAAGCTGATCCTCAAGGGCGGCGGCTGCGAGAACAAGAACATCCAGTATTCCGTGCCGTGCACGCTCGATCACATGGGCCGCGCCGACCGCAACCTCGAAGGCGTGCGCAAATGCATCCTGCACGCTGTGTGGCAGGCGCAGGGGCAGGGCTGCGCGCCGGGCGCCCTCGGCGTCTGCATCGGCAGCGACCGCGCTCACGGGTACGATTTGGCGAAGGAACAACTGTTTCGAACGCTCGACGACGTGAACCCCAACCCAACGCTCGCGAAGCTCGAATCGGAAATCATTGAAGAGGCCAACAAGCTCGGCGTCGGCGCGATGGGCTTCGGCGGGAAATCATCTCTCATCGGGTGCAAGATCACCGCGGCCAATCGTCTGCCGGCAAGCTTCTTCGTTTCGGTGGCCTACGAATGCTGGGCGTTTCGCAGGCTGGGCGTGCGCCTCGACGCGAAAACAGGCGCGATCACAGACTGGCTGTACCGCGATCCTTCGCGGCCCGTGGAGCGCATGGCGCGCGGATCCGGCTTCAAATTGACGGGGCGGGAAGTAGTGCTGACCGCGCCGCTGACCGAAGCACAAGTGCGGGCGCTGAAAGTGGGCGACGTGGTTCTCGTCAACGGCGAAATGTATACGGGACGCGACAACGTGCACGCCTACCTGATGAAGAATCCCCCGCCCGTGGACCTACGAGGCGCGGTGCTCTATCACTGCGGCCCGGTGATGCTGAAGCAGGGCAACGAGTGGGTAGTCAAAGCCGCGGGGCCCACCACCAGCATCCGTGAAGAGCCTTATCAGGCCCACGTCATAAAGAATTATGGTGTGCGCGCGGTGATCGGCAAGGGCGGAATGGGCGCGAAAACGCTAGCGGCGCTAAAGGAATGCGGCGCCGTTTATCTGAACGGCATCGGCGGCGCAGCGCAGTATTACGCGCGAACCGTGGAAAAAGTTCTGGGCGTCGAGCTGATGGAATTCGGCATCCCCGAAGCGATGTGGCACTTGCGCGTGAAGAATTTCGCAGCCATTGTAACCATGGACGCGCACGGCAACAGCCTCCACGCCGACGTCGAAAAAGCCACCGGAGAAGTTTTGGAAACCCTGCAAAAGGCGTGAGTGGGACAGGTTCTTGTGATCAGCGAAGCGAATCCATCAGCCAGCCTGTTTTCCAAAAATTCGACAATCCGGCCGCGGGCATCAAGCATCCAATCTTTCCAGTCACTCCTGAATGACAAGATGATTTGTCGTTCGACGGGTGGCTGTGAGGTTTTGGATGATCTAACCTCAATATGCATTGTCCTTGACGTTGCAGGTCTAACCCAAATCAGGAGGAATTCGATTCATGTCCATCATTCTGCCATCTTCCGCTGTGGTCCGCGTTTCGCGCGGCAATTTTGATCCTTCGCGCTTTGCTGACGTGGATCGAATGACACGCGATACTGGCACGTATTTGGTTCCGGCGATCCAGCGGCTGCCCGGCATGCTCGGCTACTTTGCCGCTGTCGCGCCTTCCGGATCCATGGTTCACGTCAGCTTGTGGGAAAGTGATGAAAAGGCCCAGCAAATGGCAGGCCTGAAAGAGATGATCGTCAATGCGCGCCACGACGCAGAGGCCGTGGGCGTTTCTTTCATTCCGATTGTAAATTATCCCATTGCCTGGCACATCTAAATGCCAGCCGCAATTCGACTGGCGCCAACGTGCGGCCAAGCCTGACTTACGAAGTTTAAACTAGGTGGCGGGCTCGAGAGTCGTGCCCAGCGTAAGCCCCAGCCGCGCGGCGAGTTCCTGCCGCGCCCGCCACAGCCGCGCCTTGAGGGTATTGCGCGAAACGCCGAGCACCTGCGCCGCTTCCTCCGCGGTTAGTCCTTCGATCTCCCGCAGCCAGAAGGCCTTGCGCAGGAGCGGAGAAATTTCCGCCAGTTTTTTGGTCATGCGGTCGCCGAGCTCCGTTCCCGCGTAAAGCTGCTCGGGATTCGGGCCGTCATCGGCGAAGCGCTCGGCGAGCGGCAGCTCTCCCTCATTGACAAATTCATCCAGCGACACGGCCGGCCGGGCGCGTTTGCTGCGGCGCCGCATCAAGGCGGCGTTTATGACGATCCGCGTCAGCCAGGTGGAAAATTGCGATCGTCTCTCGAACCTCGGAAGATTGCGGTAGGCGGAAAGCAAGCCCTCCTGCAGGGCCTCTTCGGCGTCCTCCGGATTACCCAGCACGCGAAATGCTGTCTGATACAGGGCGCGTGTGTTGCGCGCGAACAAGGCGTCGAGAGCGCGGGCGTCGCCGTTCAGCCCTCGCTCGATCAGTTGATCTTCGGTCTGCTCTTCCAGCTTGATTTCTGCGAAACGCCCCCCCGGTTGATGATGAATTTCCTGATTCATATTTGTTTTCCCCCTCCGTGGAATGAATGGGCCGTATGAATGATTGAACCCGTCTTTCTTGGTATTACGATGAACTGCGAATTAAATATCTCCTCTATAAAATTAGGACGCACGGGCCGACGTTTCGTGGGCAGCGGGCGCCGGTGAATGCTTCTCGCGCTCCCCACCCTGCCAAATGAATCGACGTTACTTACATTGATCGGCACAAATCAAACCGCAAACGCAAAAGCTCCCTAAGTTCTTGCTCACATGCCCAATCTGAAACTGACATCCCACCCACTTTGTCGAAAACCGGGACGGTGGTTTCAATTGACGCGCCCGGTCCGGGTGATTTCGTCCACAACAGCCTTAGTCATACAGCCGCACCCGATAATTTCAACTCCTCGCCCGTGCATCTCCGCCAACAATTGCTTCCCAGCCGCGTCGATGTAACTCACCGTTTTTAGATGCAATTGGAGCGGAACGCCCGCCGGCGAAGGCCGTCCTTTCCAGCAACGCTCAAGTTCCTTGACCCAATCTCCAGCGAGCTTTCCTTCAAGCTCCCAAGTTTCGGCGGAATCTGATTGCTTGATCGTGACCTTCAGCATCCCCCCTGCTTTCTAGCCAGAACCACCGACACCACAACGAGAAATAAGATAGCAAATCGATAGCCAATGTGCCGAAATGGAATCACGAATATTAAAACCAATAGATACATGGTTTTACATTAAGACCGGCATTTTACGTGAGGGAATTCAAAGGGATTCTGCCAATATTTACATGCCGAAATACAGGCACGTGCCCATATTTCGGCAAACGTTTCAGCTAGCTTTGGTGGGCTTTCTTTACTCCTAGCTTACGCATTTTGGACTGGAGAGTGGTTCGTTTCATTCCCAACCTCGCGGCAGCGCCTCGCGGGCCAGCCAGCACCCAGTTAGTCGCCTCAAGGGCTTTGAGGATGTGATCGCGCTCGGCGGCCCGTAGGGTAAGGCTATCCGCAAGGGGTTCGGAGGCGGGTTTGAGTTCGCCAAGCGGCACGCGCAGCACGGGCCCCGGCGAGACGATTACCGCTCGTTCAATCAGGTTTTCCAGCTCGCGTATGTTTCCCGGCCATGGATAGCGCACCAGCAGGTCCAGCGTTTCGGCTGGGATGGTTTCAATCGCACGGTTCATGCGCCGCGCGTGCTTTTCCACGAAGTAGCGCACCAGCGCGGGAATATCCTCCTGCCGGTCGCGCAAGGGGGGCATATGCAGGGGGAACACGCGCAAGCGATAGTACAGGTCGCTGCGGAAAGTGCGAGCGGCAACCATCTCGCTAAGGTCGCGATTCGTGGCGGCCACCAGGCGAACGTCCACGCGGACCGTATGCGTGCTGCCTAACCGCTCAAACTCCTGCTCTTGAAGGACGCGCAGTAGCTTGGGCTGCAATTCGAGAGGAATGTCGCCGACTTCATCGAGGAAGATTGTGCCGCCGTGCGCCAGCTCGAACCGGCCGATCCGCTGTGCGATCGCTCCAGTAAAGGCGCCGCGCTCATGGCCAAACAGTTCCGATTCAAGGAGGCCGGTGGGAATCGCAGCGCAATTGACTTTGACAAAGGTGCGCTCGCGGCGCGGGCTCAGCTGATGGATGGCGCGGGCGATCAATTCCTTGCCCGTGCCTGTTTCGCCCGTGATGAGCACGGTGGAGTCGGTCGGGGCCACGGTCTCCACTTGCTTCAGTATGGTGCGCAGGGAGGAGCCCTCGCCGATGATCTCGTCGAAGTTCATTTCCGTGCGGATTTCGTCCTCGAGGTAGAGCTTTTCTTGCGCCAGCTTATTCTTGAGCACTCCGATTTCTTGAAAGGCGAGAGCGTTTTCCACGGCGATGGCCACTTGCCCCGCGACCTGAACTAGAAGATCGACGTCGCCCTGCTGGAATGCGCCATCGCGCAGACTTGCCAGGCTGAGCGTGCCGAGGGCGCGATCGTGCGTGATGAGCGGCGTGGCGACGACGGATCGCACGCCTTCGGCCCGCATCAGGCGAGATGTGGGAGAATCGAACTCTTCCATTGCGGCACGGTCCAGAACGAGCGGCTGGCGCGTGCGAAATGCTTTTCCGCTCATGGAACCATCGAGGGGGACGAGCATTTCCTCGCGGATCAATCCCTTTCCTTGCGGAAAATCCAGCGCCATCATGCGCATCTTGTTCGTTACGGGCTCGAACAAGGCGAGGCTCGTGTACTCATGATGGATCACCCGGCGCAGGGACGCCGAGATCGCGTTCAGAAGGGCGTGCAAGTCGAGCTTGGAAACCACAGCATTGTTCACTTCGAGCAAAACCCGCAGCCGGTCGCGCTCCTGTGCCAGTTGCCGCTGATAAGCCTGCGCGCTCTCGAAATTGAGCACGTTGTCAACCGCGACGGCCACTTGCCGCGCGACCTGTTGCAGGAAGGCGATTTCGCTTTCAGTGTGATGGTGCGTGGTGCTGCGCCCAAAGCTCATGACCCCGAGCGGCCGTTGCGCCGTGGTCAGGGGGAGCGAGCACACCGATTTCACGCCGTTTTCGCGCATGTTTTGCAGCAAGGCCGCGAACGGCGTTTCTTTTCCCAGGTCGTCCAAGATGAAAGGCTGCTGCGTTTCCCAGACCCAGCCGGAAGGCGTTTGTCCGACCTGGAATTCGGTCCCGAGGCGCGTGTTTCGGGGCATTTCGGACTCGAGGATGTGCAGGCGCATGACGTTGCGCGCCGGATCGTGCAGGATCAGGTTCAGGTACTCGAATTCCACGACGCGATGGAGGCGTTCGGCGAGTTCGTGGAACAATTCGCCCAGGTCGCGGTGCTGCGCGATGGCTTCGGCCACTTCCAGGAGCGCTTGATGCTGCGCCTCGGGGGAAGCGCCGGCCAGTTCGCGAGTGGGAACATCGCTCATCCTTCGCAGAATAGCACTCAGACTCGCTGCGGCTCAACTCGCCCGCGCATGTGCGGCGCACCACGCTTGATCGGCGTGCATCCAATTTGCGCGAGGAAAATATTTCGAAACTTCATAAAAAAGAATTGACAGTGCTCCGGAGCTACGCGCATAATTATGCAAGTGGGTGCATAAAGTTAACTCGATCATGGCACTGAACGTACACAAGAGATTCCGGCAAGGACAGATCCTGAAATTGGTTTCGAGCGAACCCATTTCGAGCCAGGACGAATTGCGGCGCAGACTGTCGCACATGAAGGTCCGTGTGACGCAGGGAACGCTTTCCCGGGATATGTCCGAGCTGAAGCTGGTGAAAACCGCCGCGGGCTACAAGCCGCTCACGAACGGCAACGAAGCCGCGGCGCCGATGCCGCCGCTCGCCCGCGCCCTCCGGGAATTTCTCGTGGACCTGCGCCCCGCCTTCAATTTGCTGGTGCTGAAGACGCCGCCCTCGGGCGCACAACCGCTCGCCGCGGCGCTGGACGCCGAAAAATTCAAGGAAGTAGCCGGCACCATCGCCGGGGACGACACCGTCGTGGTGATCACACCTTCGCGCCAGGCGCGTGTCGCCGTCCAGAAGCGCATGGAGGACCTACTCCGATGACCGACCCGCAACGGGTCGCCGTGGTCGGAGCAACGGGCTATGCAGGTTTCGAGCTGGCCCAACTTCTCCTCCGGCACCCGAAAATTCAAAAGCCAACTTTCTATCTGCGCGAGAGCTCGGCGCACGTGAAGTGCCTCACCGAGATCTTCCCGCACCTGCGCGGCTGGGGCGAAGCGCCCTGCAAAACGTATTCGGTGGATGCCGTGGCCAACAGCGGGGCGAGCACGGTGTTTCTCGCGACGCCGCACGAAGCTTCGCTGGAAATGGTCCCGCAGCTCTTGAATGCGGGGATGCGCGTGGTGGATCTGAGCGGCGCGTTCCGCTTCCACAATCCGGAGACCTTCGCGAACTGGTACAAATTACCGGCGCCGCCGAAAAATCTGGCCGAAGAGGCCGTTTACGGTTTGCCGGAGTTGTACGCCGGCGAGTTGCCGACGGCGCGCCTCGTCGCCAATCCCGGCTGCTACCCGACGAGTGTGATTCTCGGGCTGCGGCCGCTCGTGGAATCGGGCTGGATCGCGTCCGGACGCGGCATTGTCGCCGATTGCAAATCCGGCGCGACCGGCGCGGGCAAGGAGCCCAAGAAGGAACTGCACTTCGCCGAAGTGGACGAGAACTTCCGCGCCTACGGTTTGTTCTCGCACCGGCACACACCGGAAGTGACCGACCACACGGGCATCGCGGGCGAGGACATCGTCTTCACGACGCACCTCTTGCCGGTGGCGCGCGGCATCCTCTCCACTCTCTACGTGTGGCTTGCCGAGCCGCATACGGCGGAGGAAGTTGAATCGCTTTACCGCGCTTTCTATGCGGACCGCCCCATGATGCGCATCTGGCCGGCTGGAAAGCTGCCGGAGCTGCAGCATGTGGCGCACACGAATTTTTGCGATATCGGTTTCGCGCTCGATCCCGCGGGGCGGCGCCTCGCGGTCGTGAGCTGTCTCGACAATCTGGGCAAGGGCGCCGCAGGCCAGGCCGTACAGAACATGAACCTGATGATGGGAATTGCGGAGGCTACAGGACTGCGATGAGATTGGTCGTTAAAGTTGCGGGGGCATTACTCGATGATGCGGCGGCGATGGAAACGCTGGCGCGTCAGGTGGCGCAGCTTGCCCACCAGGGCAACGAAATTCTGGTGGTGCACGGCGGCGGAAAAATTTTCACCGCCACGCTTAAGCGCATGGGAATTGAAAGCAAGTTCATCAATGGACTGCGCGTCACCGACCGCGAAACACGCGACGTTGCCGTGATGGTTCTCGGCGGCCTGCTGAACAAGCGCCTCGCTGGCGCCATTTCCGCCGCGGGGCAGCCTGCCGTCGGCCTCTGCGCGTCCGATGCCGGCTGCTTCCTGGCCGAGCCGATGATGCACGACGAAGTGATTGGCGGGCTTGGTTTCGTGGGCTACCTGACCGGTGTGAACCTGGAATTCTTGGAATCGTTCTGGAAGGCGGGAATTGTTCCGGTGGCTTCGTGCATGGGCCTGGGCGCCGACGGCGAACTCTACAACATCAATGCCGATCACATGGCGGCCGCGTGCGCCGAATACATTCACGCCGACCGGCTGATTTACCTCACCGACGTGGCCGGCGTCCTCGACGGCTCGAAGGTTCTCAAGGTCGTTTCCACGGGCGATGCCGAGGACCTGATCCGCCAGAATAAAGTTTCGGGCGGAATGATCCTGAAGCTCGAAGCGTGCAAGCGCGCGCTGAACGCGGGCGTTGCGGAAGTGCGCATCGTGGGCGGCTCGGTACCCAAGGGATTGCTGGCCGCGGCGAACGGCGCGCGGTTTCCGGGCACGCGCGTCACTTCGGAGTTTCCCGCAAGCACCACCGGAGTGGCGCAGTGAAATCACGCTCCAAAAAACAGGTGAAGAAAGCGGGTTCCTCTTCCGCCGCATCGAAGTCCGTCCTGACGGACGCTTCGCGGCATCTGATGAACACGTACAAACGCTCCGACATGATTTTCACGCACGGGCGCGGTTGCTACGTGTTCGATCAAAACGGAAAGAAGTATCTCGATTTTCTGGGCGGCATCGCGGTAAACGCCCTCGGCTATTCATATCCCGACCTGGTGAAAACGATCCGGCGCGAGGCGGGGCGCGCGGTTCATGTGTCGAATCTTTTTCACAATCCGTTTCAAGGGCCGCTCGCGGCGAAACTCGCCAAGTGGTCGGGGATGGATCGCGCCTTTTTCACGAACAGCGGTTCCGAAGCGGTGGAAGGCGCGTTAAAGCTGGCGCGCATCGCCGCAAAGAAAAAACCGGGCGGCGCGGCGAAGACGCGCTTCCTGGCGCTGGAACATTCCTTTCACGGCCGCACCTTCGGCGCGCTTTCGATCACCCATCCGGTGAAATACCGGGAGCCGTTCGAGCCACTCGTCCCGGGAGTGGACTTTGTCCGCATGAATGACGTCGCGGATCTCGAAGCCAAATTCACGGATGAAGTGTGCGCCGTGATCATCGAGCCGATTCAGGGCGAGGGCGGAATTTATCCCGTCACAAACGAATTCTGGAAGCGGGCGCGCGAGCTTGCCACCACGCACGGCGCCGCTTTGATCGCCGACGAAATTCAGTGCGGCCTGGGGCGCACGGGCAAGGAATTTGCCTACCAGCGCCTCGAAGGCTTGCCGGACATCGTGATTGTCGCGAAGCCCCTTGCAGGTGGGCTGCCTCTGGGCGCGTTCCTCGCGCGCGAGGAATTCGCCGCTTCGTTCTCCCCCGGCCTGCACGGTTCCACATTTGGCGGCGGGCCGCTGACTTGCGCCACGGGCCTGACATTCCTTGACACGGTTGAGCGGAAGCACTTGCTCGCCAATGTCCGCGCGCGCGGCGCCGAACTGAAAGCCGGCCTCAAAAAAATGGCCGCGAAATTTGATTTCATCCGCGAAGTTCGCGGCGAAGGCCTGATGATCGGCGTCGATCTGGACGTCGAAGGCGCTCCGTATGTTGTCGAAGCGCTGAAGCAGGGCCTGCTCATCAACTGCACGCACGACCACATCCTGCGCTTTCTGCCGCCGTTTATTTTGACCGCGCAGCAGGTGAAGGAAGGTCTCTCAAAAATCGAATCGGTCCTTGCCGGGACCGAGCGGCCCGCCAAGTCGCCGGCCGTACCCACCGCCCCTGCCGAAGCTCTGACGCTTGCGGCCGCGAGGTAAACATGAATGCCCACGCCTCGGCGCAGAGCCACACATTGAGTCTCTTTTCCGATCTGCTGACCGGCTCCGAGTGGAGCGCCGCGCACGTGCAGGCATTGTTCCGTCTGGCCGCGGACGTCAAGGCGCATCCGGATCGCTACAAATCCGCGCTGGCAGGCCGTTCCGTGGCCATGATTTTTGAGAAGCCGTCGCTGCGCACGCGGGTCACGTTTGAAGTGGGCGTTGCCAGCATGGGCGGCATACCGGTTTACCTCGATCACGCGGACACGCATTTGGGCGACCGCGAATCGATTCCCGACGTCGGGCGCTGCCTTTCGCGCTGGGTGCACGGTATTGTGGCGCGCGTTTTTTCGCAGGAGGCGCTGGAAGTTCTCGCAGCCTACGCGAGTGTGCCGGTCATCAACGCGCTCTCGGATGTCTACCATCCCTGCCAGACGCTGTGCGATTTCTTCACGATTGAGGAGAAATTCGGTTCTGCGCGCGGGCTGAAACTAGCCTACGTGGGCGACGGCAACAACGTCTGCCATTCGCTGATGGTCGCCGGAGCGCGCGTCGGCGCGCATGTGCGGATCGCTACGCCAGCGAATCACGAACCGGACGCAGAAATCGTCACTGCGGCGCGGCGCGATGCGGCCGCCACGCAAGGCACGATCGAATTGTTTCGCGCTCCCGAAGAAGCTGTTGCGGGCGCGCAAGCCGTTTACACCGACGTCTGGGCCAGCATGGGGCAGGAAAGCGAAGCCGAGGCGCGCGCCGCGATTTTCGCGCCGTACCAGGTCAACGCCAAACTCATGTCCCAGGCCGCGCCGGACGCCGTGTTTCTCCATTGCCTGCCCGCTCATCGCGGCTCCGAAGTGACCGACGAGGTCATGGAGTCGCCGCGATCCATCGTGTTCGACGAGGCGGAGAACCGCCTGCACGTGCAGAAAGCCATCCTGTTGATGCTCCTAAACTGAAAGGACAACCGGTGCCAAAGAAAGTAGTTCTCGCCTATTCAGGCGGACTTGATACGTCAATCATTATTCCCTGGCTGAAGGAAACGTACGGCTGCGAAGTGATCGCCATGATCGGCGACGTGGGCCAGCAGGAAGATCTGAAAGCCGCGAAGAAAAAGGCGCTCGCGACGGGCGCTTCTTCGGCGACGATCGAAGATTTGCGCGAAGAATTTCTGACCGAGTACGTCTGGCCGACGCTGCGCGCGGGCGCGGTGTACGAACATAAATATCTGCTGGGCACTTCCATGGCGCGGCCCGTGATCGCCAAGCGCCAGGCGGAGATCGCGCTTGAAACCGGCGCCGATGCCGTCGCGCACGGATGCACCGGCAAGGGCAACGACCAGGTGCGTTTCGAGCTGGCCTACAAGGCCATCGCGCCGAAAGTAAAAATCATCGCGCCGTGGCGCGAGTGGACCATCAATTCTCGCGAGGACGCCATCGCCTACGCGAACTCGCACAAGGTGCCCGTCGAGCAGACCAAGGCCAACATTTATTCGCGCGACCGCAATATCTGGCACTTGAGCCACGAGGGCGGCGTGCTCGAGGATCCCGCAAATGAGCCCGAAGAAGGTATGTGGCAGTGGATCGCTTCGCCGGAAAAAGCGCCGAATAAGCCGGCGGTCGTCGAGATCGGCTTCGATGGCGGTACGCCGGTTTCTGTGAACGGGAAGAAACGCTCCGCGGTGGCGCTGCTCGATGAGCTAAACGAAATCGCGGCGGAACACGGCGTCGGGCGCATCGACCTCGTCGAAAACCGGCTGGTAGGCATCAAGTCGCGCGGCGCGTACGAAACGCCGGGCGGAACCCTGCTGGTCGCGGCGCATCGCGAACTCGAAACGTTGTGCCTGGACCGCGAAACCGCACACTACTCGGAAACGCTTTCGCTGCGCTATGCCGAGCTCGTTTACTACGGCACATGGTTCACGCCGCAGCGCGAAGCGCTCGACGCCTATTTTACCGAGGCGCAGAAGCGTGTGACCGGCACGGTGGGCCTGAAACTTTACAAGGGCAATGTCTCCGTCACGAAGCGCGTGTCGCCCTATTCGCTGTATCGCAAGGGGCTCGCGAGCTTTGCCATGACGGGCTACAACCCGAAAGACGCCGAAGGCTTCATCAATTTGTTTGCGTTGCCGGTGACTATTCCAGAGGAGTCCAAAGTAAAGTGACCGCCGCGCGCAAAGGGCAGCCGTCAGGAAAACCCGCTGGTCCAACGGGCGGGCCTGCCCGTCCGGCAGGCGGGTTGTGGGGCGGGCGGTTTGACCGTGCTCCCGACGAACTGTTCTACCAGTTTCAACGGTCGTTCTCCTTCGACCGCCGCCTGCTGCCGTACGAGCTGGCCGTGGACCGGGTGTGGGCGGGCGCACTCGAATCGGCGGGGATCCTTTCCGTCGAGGAAATGCGCGACACGCTGACCGCACTCGACAAAATCGCCGAACGCGCCGCAAGCGATTTCGCCTGGCTCGGCGGATCGCCCGCCGAGGACGTGCACCATTTTGTCGAGACCGCGCTCGTCGAATATCTCGGCTCGGTCGGATACAAATTGCATACGGGCCGAAGCCGCAATGAACTCGTCGCCACCGACTTCCGCATGTTCGTGATGGAGTCCGTGGGCGAAATGCGCGTGGCCGTGGCGCGATTGATTGGTGCGCTCGTGGGCCAGGCCGAGGAAGTGCTCGGAATTCCCATGCCCGGCATGACCCACATGCAACACGCGCAGCCGATTTTGTTTTCGCACTTTTTGCTGGCGCACGCAGAGGCGTTTTTCCGCGATGTGGCGCGCCTCGATGCCGCCGAAGCAATGGCGGACGCCTGCCCGATGGGTTCGGGTGCGCTGGCGGGCTGCGCGCTCGACATCGATCGTGGCGCGATCGCGCGCGAGCTGGGATTCGCGCGGCTGACGGCCAACAGCCTGGACGCTGCAAGCGACCGGGATTTCGCGCTCGATTATCTGTACGCGCTGGCGGTGATCGCCACGCACCTCTCGCGCCTCGCCGAGGATTTCGTGCTGTTCGCCTCGCAGGAGTTCGGTTTCATCATTCTGCCCGATGAATTTTCAACGGGCAGCAGCCTGATGCCGCAGAAGAAGAATCCCGACGCGTGGGAGCTTCTGCGCGGCAAGACGGGCCGAATCACCGCGTCGCTGCACACACTGCTGACGATTCTGAAGGGGCTGCCGTCGAGCTACCAGCGCGATTTGCAGGAGGACAAGGAACCGGTGTTCGCCGCGCACGATCAGACCATCGCCATGCTGGCCATTGCCGCGGGCGCCGTCGCGGCCACGCGTCCGAACGAAGCGCGCATGCGCGCCGCGGCGTCCGATCCCGCGCTGCTCGCCACGGAAGCGGCGCACTATCTCGTTCGTCTTGGCGCGCCGTTCCGTCAGGCGCACGAAATCGTCGGGCACATCGTTCGCGAGGCCGAGCGCACAGGAAAACCGTTCTCTGCGCTGCCCATCGAGACGCTACAAAAATTTTCGCCGCTCTTCGGGCCGGATTTTTACGACGCGTTGAAACTCGAATCAGCCCTGGCCGGTCCGGACGTGGAGGGCGGCACCGCGCCCAAGCGTGTCCGCGAGGCAATCGCCGCCGCGAAAGAGCGGCTCGCCGCGCTGGAGAAAAGATCATGAGGGCGCGCACGGCTCGGATGAGCGATGCGGCCGCTGTGCACCGCGTGATCGCGCATTATGCGGGCGAGGGCCTTCTGCTCCCGCGCACGGAGGCGGAAATCCGTGAGCATATTTCGCGGTTCCTCGTGCTCATCGAAAAACGCAACGGTGAAGAAAAAGTCCTGGGCTGCGTGGCGCTCGAACCGTACGGCTCGGACCTCGCGGAAATCCGCTCGCTGGCCGTCGCTCCCGACGCGCGCGGGCAGGGCCGCAACGTGGGCGACCGCTTGATGAAGGCCGCGATGGACACGGCGCGGCGGCGCAAGATCGCGCGCCTGTTTGCCGTGACGCACCGGCCGGACTTTTTCTCGCGCTACGGATTCACGCCCGGCCCGCGGCAGAACGTGCCCGAAAAAATCGAGCGCGATTGCGTTACATGCCCGAAGGAACGCAAGTGTAACTTGATCGCCACGGTCGCGGTGGTTTCGCCCTAGCGCGATCTGTTGCCGGTTCTAAACGGAGCGGGAAAGGCACTTTCGGTTGTGTAGCGCCCGCCTTCAGGCGGGCATTTTGGAATCGCGCAGATGCCCGCCTGAAGGCGGGCGCTACATGAACAAAATCCGAGTCGTCACGGAGACGATCTGGACACGAGCTACAGCAGGATTTGAGATCTTACTAGGTGAATTGAAAAATGAGCGAACTTCCATCGGCCCGCGCCCTGCCGCGCGGGTTTCGTTTTGCATCGGCGTCCTGCGGTCTGAAGAAGCGCGGCCACACGGGAACGCTGGACGTCGCGCTGATCGTTTCCGATCCTCCGGCGTCGGCCGCGGCCGTGTTCACGCAGAATCTCGTGCAAGCGCCGCCGGTGGTGCTCTCGCGCGACCACGTGCGGGAGTCAGCGGGCGCGATGCGAGCCGTTATCGTCAATTCCGGAAACGCCAATTGTTCGGTAGGGCCGGGGGGCATGGCCGCTTCGCGCGCCACCGCGGAGCGTGTTGCGAAACTGCTCGGCTGCCGCGCACAACAAGTGGTCGTCTGCTCCACGGGAGTGATCGGCGTGCCTCTGCCGGTTGAGCGCATCCTGAAAGCCGCGCCGGGCCTCGCCGCTTCGCTCGCATTTTCGCCGCGCGCGTTTGACGGCCTGACGCGCGCGATCATGACCACGGACACGCGCCCGAAGCGCGCCGCCGCGAGTTGCCGCATCGGCGCAAAAACCGTGCGTGTCGCGGGATGCGCCAAAGGCGCGGGGATGATTCACCCGAACATGGCCACAATGCTCTCGTTCGTCGTCACCGACGCCGCCGTTGCACCCGACGTCCTCGATTGCGCTTTGCGCGAAGTCGTCAATCGCACGTTCAATTGCATTACGGTCGACGGGGACAGCTCGACCAACGACACGCTGCTTGTTCTCGCCAACGGCGCGAGCGGGGCAAACAGAATCACGAAAGCGGGCGGCACGGATTACAAGAAATTTGTTGGCGCGCTCGAAGAGGTTTGCAGGGCCCTCGCGATCGGAATCGTGGAAGACGGCGAAGGGGCAACGCACCTTGTCGAGGTCGAAGTGCGCGGCGCGCCGAGTGACGCTGCGGCGAAGAAAGTCGCCGAGACCATTGCTCTCTCCTCGCTGGTGAAGACGGCCATCGCCGGCGCCGATCCCAACTGGGGCCGCATCCTGGCCGCCGCCGGCCGCTCTGGCGTGCCGTTTAATCCGGACCATGCGGAAATCTGGCTCGGCGGAATTAAAATGTATGGACCGCCGAAAACCTCATCGTACTCGGTCGCGCTGCCGCTCGACGAGCGCGCCGCCCACCGCCGCCTGCTCGAAAAAAATGTTCCGATCATCGTCGATTTGCACGCTGGCCGCGGCTCCGCGCGCATGTGGACCTGCGATTTCACGCAGGAATACGTCCACATCAATGCCAGCTATCGAACGTAAGGACATTTGCAAATCGCATTTCAGCTTCCGTGATGTCCTTGTGACCATGCCGGAATACCCTGAGCATTTCGCAACGTGATTGTCTTTCCGTCTTTCATAATTTCGCGAGCAATCAGTGCATCACTGGCGCCGAATTTGACTTTTGATCCGGTAACTTGAATCTGATCGCCTTTGGCGAATGCGATCTTATTTTGGGTCAAAAACCATGACGGACCGGCGTGCACATCGATGGTCCCTGTATCGGTTTTGAGACTCAGGTGTGAGCCAGCCCAACCGCGCGGTCCTTTAAGTTGTTGGACCTCTTCGACCGAACCTTTCATTGTTACCTCGGTTGCCGTGTCGTACATAGGCGCTGATCTCGCGGGCGTCCCGGTTTGTGCCGCAATAGACCGGACAACAGCCAAAGAGAAAATAGCGATAACAGCTATTTGTGATACAGCTTGATAAGCATGGCGATTGCTCACGTCAATTCTCCTTCCTAGGAACCGTTTCAAATCCAGAGCTGAGTGTTTCAGGCATCTCCACTCCAAGGGGAACTAAATCACGCGGCGGGCGGTCTCGGCAGTGACGTAGCTCACAGTCAACCGAATCAGTAATCTTGGTGTTCGGTCTTCCCAGTATGGGCCATGCCTATAGGCGATTGAAAATGGCAGCGCCGTCGCAGCCGAAATCGCGAGGCATTACTTCATATTTGCTTCCATTTCGATTCCCACGAGATATCGCTTAAATAATGGCGAGATCGGCGATTGTCTCGATTGCTTGTCCTACCCCGGAAACTGCCCTAGTTTGTGTTGGAGTGAGGATTTAACTTCTTTTCCGCCGGAGGTTCGCCGCGCTTTTTCGCATGTTGGAGCAGGGCGCCACTAGATTCATCGTCAGCTCTCCCACTTCCAGTCGGCGAACTGTTCGCGCAGCGCCGTCTTGCGGAATTTTCCCACCGAGGTGCGCGGAATTTCCTTCGCAAATACAAACGCATCGGGCAGCTGCCATTTCGCGAATTTCGTGGACAGAAATTCGCGCAATTCCGCGGGTTCCACCGTCGCTCCTTCATTCAGCACGACCACGGCGAGCGGGCGCTCCTGCCATTTTGGGTGCGGCACGCCAATCACGGCGGCTTCCTTTACGGCGGGGTGCATCATCAGCGTGTTTTCCAGGTCGAGCGAACTGATCCATTCCCCGCCCGATTTGATCAAATCCTTGCTGCGGTCCACCAGTTTCAGATAACCATGTTCGTCGATATGGCCCATGTCGCCGGTGTGCAGCCAGCCGTCGGGCGTCCACTTCCGGGACTCCTCCGGCATGTTGTAGTAGGCCGCTGCCACCCACGGTCCGCGCACTTCGATTTCGCCGATGCTCCGGCCATCGTGCGGCGCTTCGGCGCCATTCGGCAGCACAATGCGTGCTTCTACAAATGCCGCCGGGAAGCCCGCCTTCAAGCGCTGCGGAATTTTCCGGTCATCGCTCCAGCCATCCATGTACGGGCGCAATAGCGAATTTGTTCCCACCGGAGTTAATTCCGTCATGCCCCACGAGCAGATGATGGTAATCCCGTGCCGGTCGAAACCGCGCATCAGCGCTTCCGAGGTCGCCGCCCCTCCCACGAACATGCGCAACGGCCAGTCAAATTTCCATCGCCCGGGGAATTTGTCCAGCGCTTCGAGCACACCGAACCAGACCGTGGGCACGCCGGTCGTCATGGTCACCCGCTCCTGCTCCATCAGATCGAGAAGGCCCTCCCCATCGGCGAACGGCCCGGAGAGCACGACCTTGGCACCGGCCATGGCCGCGGTGAAGGGAATCCCCCAGCCATTGGCGTGAAAAAGAGATGTGACCGGCAGGATGGTGTCGCGCATGGACATCCCAAAACAGTCCGCCGTGCAACATCCCAGGGAGTGAAGCGCGATGGCGCGATGGGAATAGACGACACCTTTCGGTCGCCCCGTTGTGCCGGAGGTGTAACACATGGTTGCCGCTTCATTTTCGTCCAGCTGCGGATATCTGAACTCATCGCTTGCACCTGCAAGCAGGTCCTCATATCCATCACACCCGGTCGGTGTTCCGCCGCCTCCGTACGGCACGACGATCACCCGCTCGAATTTCACCCGGTCGCGGAATCTTTCGTAAACGGGGAGCAGCACGTCGTCCACGATCAGGAAACGGTCGCCGGCATGATTCGCGATGTAGGCCACTTCATCGGGATGCAGGCGCAAATTCAGCGTGTGCAGCACGCCGCCCGCGATAGGCACGCCGAAATAAGCCTCCATGTGCTCCGTTTGATTCCACAGGAGCGTGGCCACGCGGTCACCACGGGCGAGGCCAAGGCCGGTGAGCGCATTCGCCAGGCGGCGTGAGCGCCGGTACAAATCTCCCCAAGTGGATCGCGCCAGGCTGCGGTCCGGCCTGCGGGTGACGATCTCCACGTTGCCGAAGATTCCGCCCGCGCGTTCCAGCAACGCCGGCACAGTCAGCGGAAAATCCATCATCAAGCCGCGCATAGGCCCCATTTCTCCCGTCTTTCTCCCATGAAGGAAGCCGCATCCTACCATCATCTTCAGCGGATTTCGCGGGGGGGGGCGGCGCGATGCGCTTCAGTTCTGCGTCCACCTATTTAACAAGTAGTTATACCTTAATCTTTCTGTTGACGGACGTTGAAATTTGGAGCAAGATTCGCCCGGAGCTGAAGCGCGTCTCTCGTCGGATTGTCCCGGGCCAAGGCCCAAGCCTACCGATCTCGACCCTGCCTCCTTCAGTCCCCGGTTCCGTGGGTCCGCATTGCCACGGCCAGAAGGAGTCTCGCATTGAAGAAACTTTACGTCGGCAACCTGCCATTTCAGGCTACGGAAGAGCAACTCAGCGCTTTGTTTACTCAGACGGGAGTCACCGCGGCGAATGTCACGCTGGTGCGCGACCGTTTTTCAGGCCAACCACGCGGGTTCGGATTTGTCGAGGTCAATAGCGACGAGGAAGCCGAGCGCGCCATCCAGGGATTGAACGGCCACGATTTCATGGGCCGCAACATTGTCGTCAACGAAGCCCGGCCGCCGCGCGAAGGCGGAGGCGGTGGTGGAGGCGGGCGCGGTCGTGGCGGCTTCGGCGGTGGAGGCGGAGGCGGGCGCGGGGGAGGCGGGGGTGGCCGCGGGGGAGGCGGCGGTGGCAGGGATCGTGACCGCGGGGATCGCGGCGGCGGCGGGGACCGCCGCTGGTAATCGCGCCGTATAACTTGGAAATTTGTATCTTGAAAAGGGGAGACCGCCAAGGCGGTCTCCCCTTTTTTATTCACTGCATGCAGGATTTCCAGCGGGAAATTGGGTCGCGTGGAATACAATACACGAAGTGTGACAGCCAAACGAAATAACTAAACGGTAATATACTAAGTGCCTTTGTTTCAGCTGCTTGAGCATAGTACTTCTTTCCCTGCCTTAGAAAACCCTAGTTCTATAGGGGATATCGCTCCCATTCCGTACAGTTCCAGTGCGGCACAGCCATTGTTTCGTCGGGGAAAATGGCTGATCTGAATCGGTACAGCTCACAGGAGTCCCGTGGCACCTTTTGACCTTAACGAACGAGATACGCAGTCGTTCCCTGTCCCAGAGCACACTGAGGCGCTCTCCTCAATCCGTCTGTCTGACATTATTTCGGCGCTTTCCTACGCCCTGGACCTGACCGAAGGCCAGCCCATGGGGCATTCCGTTCGAGCCTGCATGATTGGGATGCGGCTGGCGCGGCAGATTGGCATGAGCGTGGACGATCAAGCCGATCTCTACTACACGCTGTTGCTCAAGGATGCGGGATGCAGCAGCAACGCCTCCCGGCTTTTCCATATCATTAACGCGGACGATCTCAAGGCCAAAGGTGACCTGAAAACAAAGGACTGGACGCGTGTGGGATGGGAAAGCCTGCACTATGCCCTCACTCATGTCGGCACCGGCATGCCTTTCCTTCAACGCATGCAGAGGCTTTTCCAGGTTGCCCAGACTCAGCAGCAGGATTCCTGCACGCTGGTCCAGATTCGCTGCGAACGCGGCGCCCACATCGCCAAAGAGCTGGGATTTTCCGAATCCATCGCCGACGGCATCTACAATCTGGACGAGCACTGGAATGGACGCGGCTATCCCGGCGGTCTCCGCAAAGACCAGATCCCCCTGTTCTCGAGAATCGCGAACCTCTCGCAGACGCTGGACGTCTTCTACCACGCGCATGGTCCCGAAGCCGCGATCGAAGCTGCGCAGAAGCGCAGCGGGCGCTGGTTCGATCCCGACCTGGTGAAAGCAGCCGTTTCCCTGGCTAGCTCAGGCGCGCTGTGGAGAGGGCTGGACGACGAAAACTTGGTTGCGAGGGTTGCCTCACTCGAGCCGGAACACCGCCAGGTGCCGGCAAACGAAGATTCAGTCGACAGAATTTGCACCGGGTTCGCGGAAATCATCGACGCCAAGTCGCCATTTACGTATCGCCATTCCAACGGGGTCGCCGATGCAGCCGTAGAAATCGGCCAATATCTTGGCATGAACCGCAAGAGCCTGAAGACGCTCCGCCGGGCCGCGCTCTTGCACGACATCGGGAAATTGAGCGTCCCCAATTCGGTCCTGGAAAAACCGGCGAAGTTGACCTCGGATGAATGGAAATTCATCACCGCACATCCTTTCTACACGCTCGAAATTCTCAATCGAATTCCGGGATTCGAGCGGCTCAGCCAAGATGCCGCGGCCCATCACGAAAAGCTGGACGGATCCGGCTATTGGCGCGGCCTGGGGGCGGATCAACTTTCCGGCTTCGCCCGAATCCTGGCGGTGGCGGACATATTCGATGCGCTGCATGCCAAGCGGCCTTACCGCGACGGGATGCCGCTTGAAAAAGTTTTCCAGATATTGCGCGGCGATGCGCCGCACGCGCTCGACCTGCCCTGCGTCGAAGCGCTGATCGCATCGAAAATGAATTCCGAACCCATAGCTTTCCATCGACTCGAAAATGGTCCAACCCAATAACTACTCATAAAAGGAGTAAGAAAAAAATGAATGTCCGCAGAAACTTTTTCCTGTTGTTCATCGTTTTCGCTTTCCTCGCAACGACCGCTTCCGCGCAGGATTTCTATTGGAATTCGGCAAGCACGCGCTCTCTGGCCCTTGGCGGGGCTTATGTCCCGTCCACCTCGGATGCCATCGGCGCGTTGACCACCAATCCAGCGGGATTGACATATCTCAGTGGCCCCACGCTGGATCTGAGCATGTCCGCCATCTTTGCGCGCGGCTCATTCAGCAATTCAGCGAACACCAACGCCCCGATGACTACGTCGCCGGGTGTAATCCCCTACGGGGCGTTCGGCATGCCGATCGGCAAGTCGCGCTGGAGCTTCGGCCTCGGATTCGCGCCTGATTTGGTCTCGGTTTCCGACTGGAACTATGTCGATGCTCCGGGATTCGCCGGAGTCACCTACGGGATGCAGGAGCAAAAATCCGCGATTTTGGCGGGCCGCGCCATGGTTGGCATGAGCTATGCGTTCAACCATAAGCTGTCTGTCGGCGTGACCGCGGGCGCCGATTACAACTCGAATACTCTTCAGGCCCCGTATATTTTCCAGAGCCAGCCGGCACTCGCGGGCGCGAAAACGCTGCTCGATCTGCACACCTACGGCACTGGCTGGAACATGAGCGTCGGCGCGATGTTTGAGCCCACGAAGAATGTGGACGTGGGAGTAGCCTGGAAGTCGCACACCGTGATCGTCACGAATGGTTTGGCTTCGGGAGATGCCAGCGCCCTATTCACCGCACTGGGGGCAGGGACCGCTTCGACGTTTACGTATAACGCGTCGGTGAAAAACATCCTACCGCAGTCCGTGAACGCCAACGTCGCCTGGCACCTCAATCCGCGCTGGACGCTCGCGTTCCAGACCGATTGGGTCAACTGGAGCAACGCCTTTGTCAATTTGCCGGTCACGCTGACGAACGGCACGAACACCACCATCAACACCGTGGCGGGTTCTTCCACGCTGGTCGACGGTGTACCCCTGAACTGGAAAGATCAATATTCCTTCCACGGCGGCGTGGAGCGCATGCTGACGGAGAGCACTTCGCTCCGCTTCGGCTACGCATACGGGAACAGTCCAGTACCGAATGGAACGCTCACGCCGCTGACCGCGGCCATCATGACCAACGAGCTTTCCACCGGTTTTGCCTATCACCGCGGCCGCTCGCGCTTTAACTTCGCCTACGCATTCGATCCGATCGCGCAACAGCAGGTGGCACAGAGCAACCTGCTCTTCAGCGAATATAACAACAGCACGGACCGAGTCGGCCTGCAGTCCCTGACGATCGGCTATTCGTTCCAGTTCTAAGCGGTCCAAGTAGCGGGTTAGTTTGAGCGCAAACATGCCCGTCCGCCGCGGCGGACGGCCTCTACAAGAGCATCCTTCGTAGGAAGCAGTGGGTTTCGTAGAGGCCGCCCGCTTTTAGGGCGGGCAGCCGTTTGATCCGGGCGAGCGGCCACACAACCGCATTCCAGAATGTCTGCAAGGACGAAACCGGGGAGTTCGCTGCAGCGGACTCCCCGGTCTTTTTTTGCGAATCATCCCTCATTGCAAAACCGGGGTTGCCGATGTCTTCTTACGAGGCACCCATGGCAACGCTTCATGTGGAGAACATCCCGAGAGACCTATATGCCGCCCTACGAAGGCGCGCCAGGTCCAATCAGCGCTCGATCGCTGCCGAGGTGCGGGCGCTGCTCAAAGAAAATGTTCCTACCGCGCGAGAAATGAAAGCACGCCACGAGTTTGTGAGAAAGATTCTTCGGTTGCGCGCGAAGCAACCGAAGTCAACCGGGCCCTTTCAGAGCGCAGAGGAAATGATTCGCGAGGACCGCGAGCGGTAAGCCGGGCATCGTTAAATTTGGATCACGGGGGAAAGTCACTGCCGGCCGGGACGCCTTACGCTGTCGCGGATTTAAACGATTCGACCTTCTCGACCTTGCCGGCGGCGTAGCGGTAGCGTTCGACGGACATGGAATCGATTCCCTGGCGGATGAGCGCTTCGATGTTCAGCGCGCTTTCCGCGAGGTCGAGTTCGGCGATGGAGGCGTGCAGGGCGGGGTTGCGTGGCAGGAAGATGGGGCAGCAATCGTGGAAGGGTTCGGCGGAGATGTCGTGCGTGCCGATTTTGCGTGCGGCATCCATGATTTCCATTTTGTCGTCGCCGGCCAGCGGGCGGTAGAGCGGCATGCGCACGGCGGCCCCGACGGCGGCCATGTTGTGCAGCGTTTGCGAAGCGACCTGCGCCAGGCTGTCTCCGGTGATGAGCCCGAGCGCGCGGTTGGAGCGCGCGATGCGCTCGGCGATGCGCAGCATCATCCGGCGATAAAGCAGGATGCGGAATTCTTCGGGAGCGCGCGCCACGATTTCCCGCTGGACCGGCTCGAAAGGAACAAGGTAAAGCTTCGCTGAAAATTGCCACGGCACGAGGCGCTTCACCAGTTCCCGCGCCACGTGCACGGAAGATTCGCCCGGCCGCGCGCCGCCTCCCCAGAAGTGCACGAAATTCAGGTGCGCGCCGCGCTTCATCATCTTGTGCGCGGCGACGGCGGAATCGAATCCACCCGAAAGCAAGCACGTCATGCGCCCGGCCGTGTTGGGAGGCAATCCTCCCGCGCCGGGAATTTTCCGCGCATAAACCAGCAACGATGGGCCGGGCGGAATCTCAATCCGGCAAGTCAAATCTGGGTCATTGAGTTTCACGCGTGCGTCGCGGCCCGAGGCGCGCAATTGATCCACTAGAAACTGGCCGACGGAAACGTCGATGTCGACGGTGCGCTGCGGAAAAGATTTGTCGCTGCGCTTGGAGCGCACCGCAAACGTCTCAAATTTCTCGTCGCGAACTTCTTCCCACGCCGCGCGGCCCAGCGCCGCGAGATCGTCCTCGCTGCCGCGCGGCACCACGCGAGCCACGGCGTAAAACACCACGCCGAACACGCGTTCGATGCGCGCAATCGCTTCCTGCGCCGAAGCGCCTTCGCCGAACTCCACCAGCAGACGGTCGCCTGGGCGCAGAATGCGTTCGACCGGCAAGCCTTCGAGAGCGCGCTTCAGCGCCACGTGCAGCTTGCTCAGAAAGAAGCGGCGATTTCCGCCCTTGAGCCACAGCTCGTGGTAGTGAACGACGATGACCAGTTTCGACATTTCCACAGGTTCCCCGGAATGCGCTCGGATACGCTCAGTATACCAGCCGCGCTGGGCGATTTCCCAAGGCCATTGCAGACGCTGCGCTCACTTGCCGTCTCGCCTGCGCAAAGGCATTGCCTACAGTCAGTTGGCGTCTTGTTCTGCGTGAAACGCGTCGTTCGTCGTGCGACGCCTCCATCGTCCGCAGGTCGGCGTGCCCATCCTGTACACGCCATTCCATCCAACGCGATAATTTCTCTTTCGTAACTCAGCTGAAACATTCCCCAGTCTATTCTGGACGCCGCCCGGGTTGTGTCGTATACCCGAGTACAGGCAACTGCGCAGCCCCGGCAAAACGGGGCAGGCTACGGAAGCGACCGGAAGGGTAGTTGGCGCATCTGAGTGATAGAGAGTCAGAGCGTCCTGGGTCGTCGAGACGCGGGAGCGAGCGATGTGGGATAAGAACGATTGGCACCAGTTCTTCGCAATCGCAAGCAAGCCCTGGCAGCGGCGCCGGCCGCCACGCCCGGTCTATCCGAGCGGCGCGAAGCGCGTGCTTCCTGCCGTGGGCTTTAGCCTGTCCGAACTTGACGACGCTGGCATCAACATGGAAGCGGCGGAGCGGCTGGGTTTGCCTGTCGACGCGGCCCGAATCGGCGCTTATGGCCCCAACGTCTCGGCGCTACGGGAATTTGTTCGCTCCGCCCGCCAGCCCGGCAAAATGGGCTAGTCCACCACAAACTCTTTGTTTTCAGTAGGACAGGATCTAGCCAGTCATCTTCCTAGGGCGCGAAGCCACAATCCACACACTGCGCAATACGACGTTCGGAACAAGAAGCACGTTCCGGATGCTCCGCATCAGGGAACCCTTTCCACCGCATCACGCATCGAATTGCCTTCAGCCAAGTCCCGCGGTTTCGGGTTTGTTAAAGTAACGTACATTTCAGACCGCGCTACTTGACGCCGGGAAAAGTTCGGGTAAACTTCCCTTTCTGTCTTCAGGCGCTGATGCAGACTGTATCCAACACGACCCTGCTGGCTGCCGCCAACGCGGGAGAAGATACCCAGCACGACTTCGACTTCCCGCAGCGGGAGGCGGCTTTCTTTTACGGCCTGTTCCTGCGCGGGCATTCCGCAGAGGAACTTCGCCGGGATATCGAGGTCCCTCCCGCGGTACTATTGAAGTGGCATCGTGAATCCGAGCGCGATCCGTCGTTGCGCGACGTCTTCAACCGCATGGTTGATTACCGCCGCCACGTGCTTGCGATTTTCGAGGCTCTCGTCGACACCGAATCGCGCCCCCAGCGCGTGCAGTAATACTTCCCCGCATTCATTTTCGATTTGGTGATGATCTCTCACGGAACCAGCTCTATTCCTTACCTCTGGTAGACCAAAATGCTGACATCAACGGCAGCTTTTTAGAGAAATTCTTGATACAGTCGCGCCAACGGACAGGGAGGAAGCCAACAACATGACACACGGAATTGCGGCAATTCCTGCGATTGCGAGCGAGCGAATCATTGGGCAAAGGGTGTTCCGCAGGCGCTTCGTTTTGTCCCTCGCGGTATTTGCTGGCGCCATACTTGCGGTTCTTCCAACCGCCTCACAGGAGAAGATGCAGCTCCCTCCGAGGCCCCCGACCGTCAAACAGGTCTCGAGCGATCTCTACTTCTTCTTCGACTACGATGGTGCAAACTCGGTCTTTCTCGTCACCGACGATGGCGTGCTGGTGATCGACACTCGCGAACACCCGCGGGCGGGCCAGGATTTGCTGGATCGCATCCGCAAGGTGACCGATAAGCCGATCAAATGGGTGATCAATAGCCACTTTCACGGCGACCATCATTTCGGAAACGCGGCTTTCAAGCCGACGGGCGCAATTTTTGTGGCGCAGAAGGAAACCGCGCGCATCATGCAGCAGGTTCAGCCCAAGGAAATGGCGCGGCGGATGGACTACTTTAAAAGTAATCAGTACGATCCCAGCGAGGTGAAACTCATTTTGCCCGATGTTACCTTTGACAACGAGATGACCATCTATCTCGGCGGGCGCGAAATCCGCCTCTTCTATCTCGGGCCAGGCCAACAGGCCGGCGATACTTTCGTCCTATTTCCCAAAGAGCGCGCATTGTTCACGCCGGGCTCGTTCACTAAACACAACTTGCCGAATATGGCTTTCACACCGTCGGTCGAGAATTGGATCAACCTGCTCGATCGCATTGCCGCCATGGATGTCGACCGCATCTTGCCGGCTCATGGGGATGTGGCAACTCGCGCCGATGTCAAGGAATTCTCCTCCATGCTCGCTGATGAATACACGACGGTGAAGGCGGCGATCGCAAAGGGAATGACTCTGGAACAAGCCCAGCAGGCCCTTACGTTCCCGCAGTACAAAGACTGGCGGAACTATCAACGTTTGAAGAACGAGATCAAATCCATGTACGAATTGATCCAGACCGGGCGCCGAAGCTACTTTGAGTGACCCCGAACGATCGGGTTTAGATGTTTCCGGTGAGCTGAGCCACCGATATTTGGTCTGCACGAAACGGCTTCGTGCCCGTGTTAGACTTTGCCGGAGCCCTGCAGAATGCTGGACAGCGAACGATCGGCGATTCGAGACCTCCGTCTGAGTTGGATTGACCTGGTTTGGCTGCTGTTTCTGGGCGGCCTCGCGCTGCTCCCTCCCGTCAACGAATACCACAAGCAACTGATCCTTCTCGCGATTGTCGTCTACCAGCTTTTTGAGGGCTGGGTGATTGGGCGTTTGCCGAAGCGCGGCCCCTCCTACAGCGTCATCATCAAAATCCTGCTGGCAACGCTGCTTCTCGATCACACTGGGGAGATCGGCATCAACAGCAGCTACTATCCCATCTACTTTTTGCCTGTGCTGAGCGCGGCCATTTACTTCGGCCCCATCGCCTCGCTGGCCTGGACCACCGCCGCATCGCTGGCCTATTTATCGCTGCTGTTTCCGGCGCTACAGGAATCGGACATATCGCCCGAGGGATACGGAATCCTCGCCATCCGCGTCCTGTTCTTTTTCGTCGCGGCAGTTTTGGTCAACCGCTTTGCCGTGGAAAATCGCCGGCAGGTGCAACGGCTGGAGGATCTCTCGGAAAAACTGGAAGAAACGAATCGCCAGTTACGCCGCGCCGAAGCTGACGCGCGCCGCGCCGAGCGCCTGGCTGCTCTCGGGCAGCTCTCGGCCGGACTCGCGCATGAAATCCGCAACCCGCTGGGCGTCATCAAGGGCTCGGCGGACATGCTGACGCGGAAAGTCGCGGCATCGGAACCACTGGTCGTGGAGTTGGCCGGGTACATATCCTCGGAGGTGAACCGCCTGAACGCGCTCGTGGTGCGATTCCTGGATTTTGCGCGCCCCTCCAAGCTTGAATTGCGCCCCGAGCGCATTTCCGAAATCGTCGACCACGCCCTCGAAGCTGCCAGAGCGTCATTCCCGGATGCAAGCGTGAAAGTTGAGAGGGAGTACGCCCCGAACTTGCCTGAAATTCCCGCCGATCCTCAGCTCTGCGAGCAGGTGTTCGTGAATCTGATTACCAATGCATTTCAGGCCATGCAGGCGGAGACAGGAACAGCGGAGAAAACGCTGCATATCGTGATAGGCCCGGAAGTCTTGAATGGCGAACCCGGCGTCGCCGTGATCGTCGAAGACAGCGGGCCGGGCGTGCCCCCTGAATTGCGCGAGCAAATCTTCAATCCGTTTTTCACGTCGAAGAAGGACGGGGTGGGCCTCGGCCTTTCCATCGTCGCAAAAATTGTAGACGACCATCGCGGCACGATTCGCCTGGAGGAGAACTCTCCACGCGGCGCACGTTTCCGCGTGTTCTTCCCGCAGGCAGCCCCGTCGTAATACCGGGGTCTTGCTTCTTCCGCTGCCAGAGGGCGCAGCGATTTTATTGTTGTAGCAACATAAATCTGTCACCCTAACGGCAACATAGAAATGTCACCCCTCCTGGGCGTTGGTGTGTTCCAGCCGGGTATCGCCGTAGTAGAGCGAGACGCGGCCATCGAGCGTCTGATAGAGCTGGATTTTTGCTCCCGCAAAACTGAAGCGGCGGTTCTGGGGCGGGATCTGGAAGCGGCGCCCGTCCCACTGCACGACGTTGTCGTTGCTAACGATGCGTTCGTGCCGGAAGGCACAGATGCGCTGGAGATCATCGGGAGCGGGCCGCCAAGCTTTGGCGGCGTCGCGCGGAGTGCGCGCGAAACGGCGGTTGTAATCAGCGATGAACTTGCCCAGGAGGCGGTTGGCCGAGTCGATATCGCAGGCGTTGGCCAAACGCAATTCACTGCGCAAGCGATCTTGCAGCACGCCCCAGAGGCGTTCGACACGGCCTTTGGCTTGGGGAGATTGCGCGGCAATGAAGGTGATGCCGAGTTGAGCCAGGGCGCGGCCGAATTGGGTGGGTTGGCGCTGGCCGGCGAGTTCTTCCTCGACGGTCCAGTAATCGTCATTGCGGACGAAGACGCCGCTGCGATCTCCGTAGAAGGCCGTGGGCACGCCGAAGCGTCGGAGCAGGCTTTGGAGCAGGCGAAAGTAGCCTTCGGCGGTTTCCGAAAGAAAGAACTGAGCGGCGAGGATTTTGCCGGAAGCGTCGTCCTGCATGCCCAGAGCGGTGAGACGCGGGCCGCGGCCTTCGAGCCAGTCGTGAGGCGAGCCGTCGAGTTGCACCAATTCGCCTTCGCGAGCGACGCGCAAACGGCGCTGGCGATGAGCGGGAGGGCGACGTTTGCGGGGAGAGCCGAGACCTTGGCTGCGCAGCAAGCGGCGGAGGGTTTCACGGCTGAGCGAGAAGCCTTCTTGCTCGACCAGTTTTTCGCAAAGGTGATGGTCATTGAAGCCGGCATAACGGGTGCGGGCCAGTTGCAAGATGTGATCCCGCACGCGCTGGGGCAGGCGACGATGACTGGGCCGACCGCGGCCGGCGTGTGCCAGAGCCGCCTCGCCGCTTTGCCGTAACCGGGCTTTGAGTCGTTTGACATGTCGAGGAGTAAGGTCGAGCAGCGCGGCGGCTCTGGCACACGCCAATTCCCCCTTCACGCACGAAGAAATCACTGCCACTCGTTGCAATTCTTTCTGGCTCAACGTGAATGTCTCCATAGGGGTGACATTTTCACGTAGCCATTAGGGGGTGACAGAATTATGGAGCTAAGACAGGCGCAGCGATTTTATTGGCGCAGCAAGGTGATGTATACTATACATCATGAAACGCACCCAGCTGTACCTGCATGAGGACATCTGGAAGGTCTTGCATATCCGGTCGCGCCAGCAGCGAACGTCCATTTCGGACCTCGTCCGGCAGGCCATCCGCGAAAAATATGGAAGCTCGCCTGTGGACCGTAGGCAAGCCATGCAGGCGCTCGTCGGCATGTGGAAGGACCGTAAGGATTTACAGGATTCGACGGCCTACGTGCGCCGGCTCCGAAAAGGCAAACGCCTCAGGAGAATTGCGCGTTGAAGCCGGTTCTGATCGACTCGGACATTCTGATCGAAGTTTCGAGGGCGCGGGACCAGGCGATCCTCGCTCGCTGGGATGAGTTGAGCCGAAGCGAAACGGCTCTGTTGTGCTCTCCGGTTACCGTGGCCGAGCTCTGGCACGGCGCAAGGCCGAAAGAGCAGGCGACTCTTGAAGCGCTCTTTGCCGCGATCCATTGTGTCCCCATCGATTCCAAAATCGGTGTGCGCGCGGGAGACTATCTGCGGCAATATGCAAAGAGCCACAACGTCGAATTAGGCGACGCCCTTATTGCCGCTACCGTATCGATCCATGATCTAGAACTTTGGACTCGCAATCGCCGGCACTATCCCATGAAAGACATTGATTTCTTATAACTTGCGCTCCTTGTGGCGCCGGCGCCCCGCCGGCGGTTTTTCTCACCCAACAAGCCGCTAACCGCCGGCAAGACGTCGGCGCCACACAAGAAGAGTCTACTGGTTCGACCGGTACATGATGTTCTGCGGGCCTTCCACAATTTTGAAATCGGGCGGGATTGCGAACAGCGAAGGGTCAGGTTCCGACCGCACGATGTTGGTCAGCTGAAAAGTTTGCTCGCCCATTCGCGGATCGGTCCGCTTGCTGTAGACAATCGTCTTCAGATCGGGGGACGTCCACACCTCGGTGACGATGCTGATGGGCCGGTCATTCCCGATTTCTCCAATGGGAATCGTGCGCGTCGTTCGCACTCCCGTCGCCTGCACGCCTTCCATGGTTTGCGTCCCGAGGTCTTCCGTGTTCACCTGGCTCTGGTCGCCGTTGGCGATAATCGTTCTTTGCATCGTAATCCCCATCGGCGGCGGGCCGCCCGCGGCGACCCCCGCGACCGCAGTTCCCATGCGCATCACGAATTTGCTGTCGCCGCTCACGGGGTCGGAAATGCTGAAGTTTGGAGGAAGCGCAGGCATCTTCTGCGCTGTCTTGTCCGTCAAATTGAGCGTGTAGGCCGTCTGCGCCACGGGATCCTGGATGAAGACGAGGTGCGGCGCATCGGCGGCGGAAAGATTCCCGATGGCCGGCAAGGAGGCATCCTGCCGCGTGCGCCCCTCCGAATCACGCGCAATGTTTCCGTTGCTCGTTTGCGTGATGTGGGTCCCGTCTTCAAGAGTCTGTACGTATTCGTTGGTAATTGTGGCGGAATAGGGCGCGCCCTGGACCGGTGCGCCCGGCGCTTTTCCGAGCATGCCCACGCCCATGGTCGTAACGGGACCGGCAGCCTGGCTCTGAAAAAAGATGGCGTTCCCGCCGTCCTGCGCGAACACGCAGCTTGAAGCCATCAGTATCATTCCCAAAAGGATTGCTGGTTTCATGGAAGTATGGTTCTCCTTTCAAATCCTGCAAACCGCGGGCGCAGACGGAGGCCATCGGCCGATCCATCCGCTGCAATCGTGACGTCCGCGACAAAATGCATGCCTTCCGGAACCGCACCCGGCGGATAGATTTCATCGGCGGGGATGGCGATCTGGATCGTGGGTTCGTTCGGCGGCAAGTAGGCATTCTGGTTTTGCGCGGGGGCTGCGTTCGTATTTGTAATAGGCGCGGGGACGGCGTGCGCCCGCCGATGAATTCTTTGGATCGCATTCGCAGGAGCGGGAACCGCCGCCGCGACTACACGCGGGGAAGCTTCTAGCGCTGCTTGCGGCGGAAGAAACTCGGGCGTTTTGGTGCGTGTTCGCGGCATCACTACGAACAACGCCACAAGAGCGGCCGCGCCCGCAGCAACTGCGACCGGCGCCCAGCGAGGTGCTCCGCGGCGCGCGCTCGACGCCATCGCCGCATCGCAGTACGCATCAAATTCGCCGCTCACCTTCTTGTACGCGTCGACGCTCGCCCGGCATCCGGAGCAATCCTCCAGGTGCCGTTCCACGTCGGCGGCTTCCTCGGCAGGAAGTTCGCGGTCCAGCCAGGCGATCAGTTTTCCCGAAAAGTCACACATTGCATTTCTCCGCTAACTTCTTGATGGCGCGATCCACGGTGTCGCTCACGGTGGAAGTCGCGATTCCCAGAACTTCACCGATTTCGCGATACCGCAATCCACTGGCGCGCAGAAACAAGCACTCCCGTTCGGACACGGTCAGCAGGCGAATCGCTTTTCCCAGCTGCTGGAATTTTTCCTTCTCCAGTACGGCGCGTTCCGGCGTCGCCTCGTGCGAAACCACGTCCATATCAGCGTCACTCGCCGCGCCAAAATTGCGGTCGTAGCGGTTCTGGCGATTTCTGGCCTGATTGTGCGCCACTCGAAATAGCCAGCCGCGAATGTTTTCCTGCGACCCGCCCGAAGCCAGGTGCCGGTGCAGGATCAGAAAGGCGTCCTGCACCACATCTTGCGCTTCGTCGCCCGAAAGCCCCAGGCAGACCAGGTATCGAAGCAAAGGTTTTCGCAGTTCGCGATACAGGGTCGTAGCCTCACTCGCGCCGGTGGCTAAGCGCGAGAGTGGCAGCGCTAGGGGTGCGGCATCGCCACTCATGGAGTCCTCGTCATCGCGCTTCTATGTAAATAACAAGTGAGGGCAGCGGTTTTCCGGCTCGCCTGCGTAAATCGATGCTTACTCCCTTTGTTTGGTTAGCCATTGGCGGGTGGGGGCAACTTTGCATCTTCTGCCGTTTCAGCGCGTACTTAGTAGCAAAAAGAGGAATATGACAAAAGCCAGCGCACTCAGGGCGCTACGAACCGCATGGAGCCGGCCCCACTGCCGCAAGAGACGGCCTGCTTCTTCTGATCGCAAGTTGAGCTCTCGGCTCTGCAATCGTTTGTTGGTCGGAAAGATAACGATAAGTGTGAACGGGATGACGAGTAGTAGAAGAAGTCCGCCGACGAGCCAACCCAAATTCCTGCCAGACCACCACGATACCAGAGCCGCGAGAGAACCGACGGCAGCCAGCGGCGCTTGCATTACGGTGCCTCGCTTGTAGCCTGGTCTCCACTCCGCTACCGCTAGCTCGACACCACAGGAGAGTCTCGCGGGCTGCTCAACAAAGTTGATGTATATCGCAGCACCAGCAAAAATGCCTGATGCAAGAGTCGCGACTATCTCCGGGACCACGGCCCAGTATATGCCTGAAGCCTTTAAATCTGCGAATATGGCGTCGGAGTCAGGATGAGATTGGTGATGTTGGAGACGATCGGCTCAAACGCGTATTTGGGCTGCGTCGAATACGATTTCCAATCATCGGAGGCGCGGAAGGCGGCCCATTGCTTGTCGCGCGTGGCCAAGCTGTCAAAGCACAGCATGTACGTGAGGTTCGGCAGGCGCGGGCCGATGAGCGTCTCGCTGTAGAAGATCTGCTCGAAGCCGTTCTTGGCGAAAATATCGGCCTCGCCCGACTGCATCATTTCGACTTTTCTCCGGTGATCCTGGTCGGTCGCGCCCTCATAAATGCGCAGCTCGAAAACACGCGTACCGTGCGTGGCGGCCGCTTTGGGCAGAACGAGATTCGGCCACTTCTCAAACGCCTGCAGGAACGTGCTGTCCATGCGGTCGAATGCGGGCTCTTTCGCGGGTGCATTCAGAAACGCCGCGCCTGCCTTCACGTAGTCGGCGTCCTGCGCCAGTCGGTTCTCGACCGTGGCAAGCGTTTCCGCGGACTGCCCGGGCATCAGAACGTAGATCGAAGGCGTATCCGGCCCGATCGTAAGATCAAACACGCCAATGGGAGAAATCGACAGGCGATTCAGCGCGGGAATCAGCGCGTCGCGGAAGAAATCGTCGCACAGCTTCCGCTGCGGGCCGGCGTTGATGTGATACCGCCGGAGCTGGTAGAACTCGCGGCCTTTCGCCGTCATGCTTCCCTGGGCCGCTTCGAGCGCGCCGCTCGGCGCGGTCACTGCAAGCGCCGATGCCGCCAGCGAAGATGCCAGAAATTTTCGCCGTTCCATGGAAATCCTCCCGTGTAAATTCATGAGTGATTCGTCTGCTGCTCGTTCCGGTAACTTTGCTAAGTCTGAAGCCCGCACTACGAAAGTCACTTCGCGGCGGGAGCCATGGCATTGAAATCGGCCGTGTGGGAGACGATCACGATCCAGCGTCCGTTGCGCTTGGCCATCACGAAATTGGAGTATCCAGCGCGGTACGGCCATTCGGATCCGTCGCGCTTGCGGGCGCCGGTCATGGTCCAGTAATCGTCCACGACGGCGATCTCGGGGCCGAGATAGCGGATGGACTTCACGGTATCCGTACGGTGCGTATTCTTATAGAGATCGGCGAAGAGCCTGGCATGCTCGTCTTCGACGGCCTGGCGAGTGCCCAGCGGCTCGCCGCGCCAGTTGACCCACTGAACGTCGGCCGCCAGCGAGGCGCACATCGCGTGCGCGTCATGGGTATTCCAGCCGTCGCTGAATCCGGCCACAACCTGTTTCACGGCCGCGTCTTCGGCGCCGTTTGCGGAGTCGTCCGCAGCCGCTGCGCGCACCACACCGATCGCCAGCGGCATCACAAAGAGCAGGATTAGAACCGCAACGAATCGTTTCAGTTCCCTTGTCGCAGCAATTGTCGTTCGCGTTCTCATAGTGTGCGCTCCTCATTCCTTCGAAGGATTCGTCCGCAAATAACCAAAGGGGTCCGTACCAGGGCACGGCCCAAGTCCGCCCAGCCCGCATGGGGCGAGGGAAATCTCCCGCTAGGGTACACCAATCCCAGGCGAAGAGTAATACCGGGGGGCTTCGACTAGGCATGTGTGGCGGCCACTTTGAAATTCGCGAACCCATCTTTCCAAGAGGTCGCTAAAAGTAAGATGATAGGCGTTGCGGAGGTATCTTTATGAAGATCAAAACACTTTTGATCGGGAGCCTGTTCGCGTGCCTTCTGACGGTTTCCGGTCCCGCGCTTGCCCACCACGCCTGGCACGGGTATGACATGGAAAATCTGACCACCGTGAAGGGAACGGTGACGAAATTCGACTGGGGCAATCCGCATGTATGGATCAGCTTTGAATTGACGGACGACAAAGGCAACGTCGAAAAATGGAGCGCCGGCGGCCCCAGTCCAAGCCGCATGGCCGGCACCGGCTGGGACAAGGACACTCTAAGGCCGGGAGATCAGATTACCGCCGTCGGGCACAGGATCAGCGATGGGACGTACAGTTTGCGCCTGGTGAAGGTGATTCTTTCGGATGGGCGTGAGTTGATCTGCTACGGCGGGCGCTAGAACTTTCGGACTGCAGCGCGTCGAATCTGACCTGGTTTATTTAAAATCTTTCCATTGAGCCGTCGAAATTTTGGCCATTCGTGGGGATGGCGGGGATCGAACTCCCTATTAAGGTCAGTGAACTAGACAGCGTCAATATTCCTGGCGAAGACGAGTCGCTGGTCTCCGGAAGGTCAGGCAGTGGCGGCGGGAAATCAGCCGCCACTGCCTGTGGTGACGCTTGCCGCCGGCGACGGCGATGCTCAAGCGCTCCTTCTTCTCGCCATTTTGTGGGCAATGGAGAACAGCAATTGCTGGTCCTCCGCGTTTGTTTTGCCAAGCAGCAGGCGGAATTTCCGCAGGACTCGGGCATCTTTCCCGGAACTGCCCCAAGCCAATTCGCCGGCGGACTTTCTCCTCGGCAGATTGGGCAATTGGGGCGGCTTTTCACCGTCGTACAGCAATTGGTACATCGGAACTTCGAGCGCTCTTGCAAATTTTTCAAGTGTTTCAACAGACGGGACTGTGTGTCCATTCTCCACACGCGAAATGTAGCAACGGAGCAGTCCCGTCCTTTTTTCAATCTCACCTTGAGAGAAGTTCTTTTCTTCACGCAATGCTCGCAAACGTTCCCCGACAATCATGGCTTTTGCCTCCCTTGGATTTAGAATGGCTGTAAATAAACTACGCCACGAAAAACAGAACTTGCTCTCGCGGCTTAACGAGATAGGCGTTATTTCAAGAAAAAGCGGGTGGTGAGGAATTTGCCGCGCGGTGCACGAGCGGTAATGGAGAAACAGCAGCGGGCTTGGTGTCAAAAAACAGCCGTAGCGAGAACCAATTATTGTTTTCGCTTCGCCGGGAACTGGCCGGAATGAACCATTCCTTTTCCAGCATCGTTATACATCCTCGAACAAAGTGGACGGAGATTACGCTGGTGTGGCCGCTGGGTGGGTTGATCGCAGGAGGATCCGGGATCGTGTCGACAGCGGCGACAAAGAGGAACAAGCAAATAAGTAAAACGACGAACTTGAATTTCAAAGCGTCCTCAAGCAGGAAGCGGCTATCGGGACAGCACCACTTCGTTTCAATGACTCAATGATATGACATTCGGGCCGGTATACATAGGAGATTGTCGCAGCCAAACCGACCGGGCATTCCGCGCGTACGCGGTATTGCCTCGTCGTCTGAGGGCAATTTGCGTGCCGACAAAGGTCCAGGGAGAGGATGTTCCAGGGCGATATTCCGCGAAAAAGAGTACGCTCGCAACCCACGGAACGATAGGCATACGTCCGCTTTGACATTTCCGTGAGCACAGTGATATAGGCTGATGTTACTGGTTCACACTATATTGCCTGCCGGATGCTGCTTTGTGTTGCTGGCGCTTTGAAACGGCAGGCGGCAGCTTGAACGAATATCGATTTGCAACAGGGGTTTCAAATGAAAAATTGGCTATTTGCTTTGTTCACGGGAGCTGCGGTTTTATTGATGATTTCGGTTCCCGTGTTCGCGCACCACGGGACGTCGGCGTACGACACGTCGAAATTGACAACCGTGAAAGGAACGGTAACGGATTTCCAGTTTAACAATCCCCATGTGATGATTTCTGTCGAGTCAACGGACGACAAGGGCAAAGTCGAACTGTGGATCTGCGAAGCCAACAGCCCCAACGTCTTAACCAGGCACGGCTGGAATCGGGACATAATCAAAAAAGGGGACCAAATCACGATTATCGGGAATCGCCCCAAAAACGGCGCGAAAACCATGCGTCTTCAGAAGGTCGTCCTGTCCGACGGTCAAGAGCTCGACCCAAATTCATTACAGGACTGATGCAAGTTCTTGCAGAAAGTATTCGTACGAACGCAGGACTAGTCAGGAGAAGCTCCGAAATGCGTAATCGCTTTGTCGGCCTGGTTCTTGCCCTCTCGGCAGCACTGGCCTTCTCTCCCTTCCTATTCGCTCAAACCGCTGACTCGCAGGCAATGGCAAAGGTCGAATCCGCTGCTTCCACGGCGGACTTATCCGGACTTTGGATTCGTCTGCGAGATCCGTCGCATTCGCCCATAAATCTTGATTTCGGAAAATCAATTTCGCCCATGACGCCTTGGGGAGAGACGAAATTCAAGGCGGCCAATTCCGTATATCGCAGTTCCAGCCCAAGCACGGTCTTGAGCGATCCGATTTTTAGTTGCTTTCCGCCAGGCGTGCCGCGAATCTATCTTCTCAACTTTCCGGTGCAGATCGTCCAAATTCCCGGCCAGGTGATCATGCTGTTCGAGTTCGATCACTTTGTGCGCCGCATCTACACGGATGGCCGTCCGCATGATAAGGATGCCGGTTCGCTGTGGATGGGAGATTCCATCGGCAAATGGGAGGGCGACACACTTGTTGTCGATACGGTGGGTTTTAATGACAAGACCACGCTGGATCGGGAAGGCTATCCACACAGCGACGCTATGCACCTTGTGGAGCGCATCCGGCGCGTGGATCATGACTCTTTGGCGATCGACCTTACCGTCGACGACCCGAAGGCGTATACAAAGCCCTGGGGAGCAAAGCTGATCTTTCAGTTGAGGCCGGATTGGAAAATTATGGAGCACGTCTGCGAAGACAATTCCAGCTTCCTCGAGTTCAACAAGAAGGCAACGCAGTTCCCCAAGAAGTAATGCACCCGGAGGAAAGAAACCATGCCTGAAAATGATCGACGCGATCTGCTCAAGAGGGCAGCAGCTTTAAGCATCGGCGCGTTCGCTTCCGCCAGCGCCGTACTTCCTCGCGAAGTCCGAGCCTTGAGCCAAGTGTACCAAATGGGGACTGATTTTTTCCCGGGGTTCAAACGCCTTACAACGAAGACCACCGGCGCCACGATCAATTTTGTCACTGCCGGCAGCGGGCCGCCGCTGCTTCTTATGCATGGCTATCCGCAGACGCACATCGAATGGCGCGACGTTGCGCCTCAACTGGCCAAGAAATTCACCGTCGTGGCCGCCGATCTGCGCGGATACGGATACAGCAGCAAACCTCCCGACGGCGAAAACCACTTGAATTATTCCAAGCGCGCCATGGCCCAGGACCAGGTGGACGTGATGGCCAGTTTGGGATTTCAGAAATTCGCCGTGGTAGGCCACGATCGCGGCGGGCGCGTGGCGCACCGCATGGCCCTCGATCACGCGGACCGTGTGACCAAGCTCGCCATCCTCGATATCGTTCCAACCTACAAGGTTCTCCATAGCGTGACCAACGAATTGGCCACGGCCAATTTCCACTGGTGGTTCCTCATTCAGAAGGCTCCACTGCCTGAGACGCTGATCGGCAACAGCGCAGAGGTCTGGCTTCGCTCGCGGTTCGAGCGGATTCCTCCCGGCATTTTGAGCAAGGAAGCCTTCGCGGAGTATCTGCGCAGCTTCACCTTGCCGGGCTCGATTCACGCTTCGTGCGAGGATTATCGCGCGGGCGCGACCATCGACCTGGTTCATGACGCCGCGGACCTGGATCACAAGATCTCTTGTCCCGTTCTCATTCTGTGGGGACAGCGGGGCGCCTGGCCGAAGCTATACGACGTGCTCGAAGTCTGGCGAGAGCGGGCCTCGAACGCCATAGGTAAGGAAATGCCAACCGGGCACTTCATCGCGGAAGAAAGACCGGATTTGCTACTGGAAGAACTGAATAAATTCTTGAGCTAGTCTAATATGGAAGCATGCCGACGGCGCAAGGAAGGATACGTGTGCCGTTCGGACCGGGCGAGGAGAAACAACTGACCATGGGGCGAAAACGAAATCGATTCAAATTGGCTGTGGCCTGCGGCGCGCTGGCGTTCGCGGCCGGAATGTTCGGCGCCTCGACGCTGCGGGCGCAGACCGGCGCCCCGAAATTCGAGGTAGACCCTTATTGGCCTAGGCCTCTTCCGAACCGCTGGGTGACCGGGGAAATTGGCGGCGTGTGCGTCGATTCCAAGGATCATGTTTTTGTGGCCCAGCGCGTAAGCGACGTCGGCGGCATGGACGGCCATCTCGAAGGTTTGACCGGTGATGAGTTGAACGCCGGCGAAGCCGCGCCGTCCGTACTCGAATTTGACGCAGACGGAAAAGTCATCAATTCCTGGGGAGACGCAAAGATCCTGCCAAAGGATCTGCACGGCTGCGCCGTCGATCGCGACGGCCATGTGTGGCTCGACGGGTCCGAGGACGGAATCATCCAGGAATATTCCCACGACGGAAAGGAAATGCTTCTCCAGATTGGAAAGAAAGGCGTGTTCGATTCGTCGGATGGAACCGTCAACGGCACCGCTTTGAATGCGAGCCCCTCGCAATTCTTCCGCGTTTCGGAAATTGGATTCGATCCGCACAATGGAGACATCTATGTGGCCGACGGCCACGCGAAAGGCAAGGGCGGGAACAATTTCCGCATCGTGGTATTCGACCGCACCGGGCACTACGTCCGCCAATGGAAGCTGTATCGTTCGCCGGAAGAAGCGGCCACTGCCGCCAGGCCGACTCCGCATTGCGTTCGGGTGAGCAACGACGGCATTGTCTATGTGTGCGACCGCTGGATGAACCGCCTGCAGGTTTTCGACACGATGGGAAATTTCAAGAAGGACATGCCCTTCAGCTACAAGGTGTGGACGCCGGCCTCCGATTCGGGGGCGGGCGCCCAGCGATTCGCGGCTCTGGTGGGATCGTGCTCCTCGGTTGAATTTTCCAATGATCCAGGCCAGAAATTCATGTACGTCATCAACGAGATCGACGAAGAAGTCGATGTGGTGGATCGCGCCAGCGGGCGCGTGCTCAGCAGTTTTGGCCGTCCCGGCCATCAAGTAGGCGAATTCATGCACGCGCACACGATGGCGGTGGACTCAAAAGGAAATATCTATGTGGGTGAGTCCGTGGATGGCCGCAGAGTACAAAAGTTCAAGGTGGTTGGAGGCACAACTAGCGGCAATTAGAGGAAGGCGCCAAAAATATCCGGCCGCAAGCCTGAATTAGCCTAACTCCATTCCGAGTTTGCAAGTGCACGATTCCCTCACGACGGATTTGGAAGGTCGCGACCTTGTCCCAACTCTAGAACCTTGCCGTTCGCGAGGACGATCTTGAGCGCGAAACCCACCGGCGCGCCGCTTTTGGCTGGCCCCAGGGTAATAGTGATCTCATCTCCCGGCTTCAACTCGGTTTTTGTCCATCCACGCCTCGAAAGCATCCCCGGGCTGACCGTTTCGCTCGCCCAGCGAACAACTTTGCCCTTGCCGTCTTTCACGTCAAAATAAATTTGAACGTGGGGATTTGACCAAATGAATTCTGTCACGGTTCCCTTCAACGTTATTGGATTCTCCAAATCGTACGCGGCATTGCCGTGGTGCGCGAACGCTGGACCAGAAAGAAATAGAAACACAAGCGTCACGGCGCAAAATGCAAGCTTCTTCGTGTTTTTCATTGAGATGAACACGCTCCGCACCCCTTTGGCTGCTCCGGACGATAAGATAAAAGAAATGTCGGGTATCGGCAACTGAAGAGAAAGCCCTCGTTGTGAGTTATTTCCCGGCCGGAGGGGCATCACGCAGACTTCGCACATAGTGCACGAGATCCCAAATCTGGCCGTCGGTCAGCGTCTTCCCGAACGCGCCCATTCCCGTGTAGCGATTCCCGTTCCGGATGATCCAGAACAATTCGGCGTCGGACCATTGCTGAACCTCGGGGCTGGCCAGGCTGGGGACGCGCGGATACATGGCCAGGCCGACATCCGTTGGTGTACGTCCATCCTGGCCGTGGCAGAACGCGCAATCTCCGTTAAATGTCATTCCTCCGGAATCCAGGCTCGATGCGCCGCTCGAAGGCTCGGTGACGGGGCGCTGACGCGCGCTTCGAGAAACGAACCAGTGTTTTCCAATCGTGGCGATGCGTGCTTCGAGCCGGGTAGGTTCAGGATTAGCACTCAAATTGAATTGAGTGGCGAAAAGAACGGCACCTGCGATGAGAAGAAGAATCAGTATGGATATAGTGATTTTCATTTCGGAGTGTAAAGCCGGCCTTGCCCAGAAGATCGAACCACACCAACATCAAAGTTCGTTTCAAGCCGGATTTCCGACGGAATCCGGCTTGGAATCGAACGCTCCAGTTGCAAATATGGGTGCTGGACTCCGGCCTACGCCTAGGCCGTCGGGCTCAGTTTGACTTCCGTCCAACTCCCATTTTCGTTTACTTCCACTTTGGAAACATTGATGGACCCATTGACCAGGGAACCGGAAACGCGAATTTCCTGGCCGACGTAAGGAGCCAGCGCGATGGATGGGGCAAGCAAGGCATAGAATTTCTTATCGCTGGTGAGCAAGCCGCCGGGCGTTCCACCCTTCAGGCACAGCGTTCCACAGGCTTTGTTCGGTCCATGATCGTTCCCGGTTTGTCCGTGAGCCAGGTAGCACTTGCTGTCCACAAGCGTGCCGTTGTAGGTCATATCTTTCGTTTGCGCGGCAAGAACGACGGAAAACGCGACGGTCAATGCCAATGCGGTAATACCGGTGAGAAGAAGTAACTTTTTCATCCCCATTTCCTCCTATGATTGTGAGTTTTCAGGAATTCTGGTGCTGCACATTGAAGTACTGGGAGTTCCCCATCTCCACCCGATCCTTCTTGAAAACCATATGCCCGTTAGTGATTGGTGTCAAGTTTGCGCGGTCCCGCATATATATGGCCTGCTTTGGCGGGACACCCAAGCTATCCGCGATAGGCGATGCTAAGGCCTTTGCCGACGGGCACGGTTGTATGCTGAAAATCAGGAAGGTTTCCAATCAATTTGAGGTATTCGGCGATCTCCTCGGGGTGGGAGAGAACGTTATCGGCGATCACCAGCACTTTGGGGGCAAGCTTGGGCAAGAGGATTTGCACGATCTCGGGAAATTTCCGGCGATCGGCGTCGAGGAACACCAGATCAAAGGGTCCGGCGAGCTGGCGGGCAATTTCAGCAGCGTCGCCCGTCCGCAACTCCACGCGGTCGAGCAAACCCGCGCGCTGGAGATTTTCCTGCGCCAGGGTGTGCTTATCGGGATTGCGGTCGATGCTGACAATTCGGCCGCCGGCCGATGCGAGCGACCACGCCAGCCAGATGGTGCTGTAGGCGTTCGAGGTGCCGACTTCCACCGCTCGCGTCACGCCACTGGCTCGCACCAGGATGCTGAGGAGCTGCGCGCTCGCGGGATCGAGGTTGAGCATCATGCGTGGGCGCTCGGTCACGTGCGCGTCGTTTTCGCGGCCGCGTTCTTCTAGCTCTTGCAATAATGTCCGGAGTCTTTGGTCCATAAAGATCTTCAGCACAGGCAGACCCTGATACGTTTAAAGCTCACTACTTTTTCTCTTCCGGCAGCGCAAAAACAAACAGTGTGGAAGCGGGTTGCGCGATATGGGCTGCGGCTTCCGGATAAATTCTCGCAAGGCGGCCCTCCGTCTCCGAGCCTCCACCGGAACCGATCGCGATGTACTGCCTCCCGTTGACCGAGTAGCTGACTGCGGCCGAAGCGATGCGGCCCCCAGTATTGAACGACCAGAGCTTCTGGCCGGTTCGTGCGTCCAGCGCGAAAACGTTGCCTTCCAGGTCGCCGGCAAAAATCAAGTCGCCGGCCGTGGCTAGAAGGGACGACATGTTGTAGTACTTGGTGTTGAAGGTCCACTCTTTCTTCCCGGTCACGGGATCGAAGGCGCTGATGTTGGGCGGAACATTCGGATTCACTTGATCCCCTTTGTCGCCTCCATCCACAAAATGGGTGCAAAGCTCGAAGTCCGAACTGTACCACCATCCGGTGTGCGGACTGTAAGCCGAGTGTTGAATGCCGCGGCCGCCCGTATGGATGCTGGGACAAACAAGGTAATCCTTTTGCTCTTTCGGAACGATCGGATCGATGGGATTGCCGTGCTCGTCGATGCCTTTATTCCAGTTTGGCGCGCTGTACGCAAACGCGCGCAGGAATTTGCCCGTTTCGCGGTCGTATTCGTACGTGTAGCCGTTCTTGGTCGGATGAATGATCACCTGCCGCTTGTGTCCCTGGACATCCATGTCGACGAGAACGGGTTCCGAAGCGGAGTCATAGTCGTACAGATCGTGCGGCGTCTCCTGGAAATACCATTTCAATTTCCCCGTATCGACGTCCAGCGCAAGAAGAGATGCCGTGTAGAGATTAGGACCGGGGCGCAGAATCCCGTTGATAGGAGTCGGGTCGCCTGTTCCCCAGAAAAGCAGATTCATCTCGGGATCGTACGTGCCGGTGAACCACGTGCCGCCGCCTCCCGTTTTCCAGTAGTTGTCCTCGGCGCCGGCCCAGGTTTCCGCGCCCGGTTCGCCCGGAGCGGGTATCACCTCGTAGTGCCACGCTAGCGTACCGGTCTTGGCGTCATACGCGTTGATGTGGCCGCGCAGCGCCTGATAACCAGAGCCGGCGTTCCCTGTAATCACTTTGCCCTTCACGTAAAGCGGCGCCGCCGTGATCCTGCATTGGCAGTCGGAATTTTCTTCCACGTGAACGTTCCAGACTTCCGCGCCGGTCTTCGCGTCGAGCGCCACGACGTGATTGTCCTGGGTTCCCATGTAAATGTGGCCGTCTCCGTAAGCAAGTCCTCGCGCGCCCCTGATGCTGAACGTTTTCACTTCCGGCCATTTGTATTCATAGGTCCAGATTTGTCTGCCTGTCGCGGCCTCGATGGCATAGACGTTGTTCTGCATGCCCTCGAGGTAAAGAACGCCATCGACGACCAGCGGCGCGGCTTCGAGCCCCGGCCTGAGTCCCGCCGTGCCCGCGGGGAATCCCGCGGGAAACGCCCAGACGGGCACGATATTTTTCACATTCTCGCGCGTGATTTGGTTTAGCGGGCTGTAGCTCCACCCGCGATAGTTCCCATAAAATGTGAGCCAGTTCTGCGGCTCCTTGTCGGCGTGCTCGATTCGCGAAGTGGTGGCGTCTTGTGCCCCAGCGGGCCTCGCGGCGACCAACGGCGAGCAGAGCAGAAATAAGAGGGCGCAAGCGCGTGTGGCGAGGACATTAGTGAGTGCTCTATTTGCACGATTCATTTCTGGTCTCCACTCTTGTTCCTAATGTGAAATCGCATTTTACTGCGCGGCGGCGGCCTTCTTCGTTATTTCTCTTTCCGCGTGTAGGATGCGCAGCCAGGCCCCGTTCTGTTTCACCCATACATCCGAAAAATTGCTTTCCCGGGGCGTAACCTTGCCGTTCCGCTCGAGCACACCGAGAGCGTGGTAGGTGACGACCGCTACGTTTCCATTGTCATACACGCGGAAGCGGTGCCCATCCTGCTTCATGGAATGCATCTTGAACACGCCGGGCTCCAGTCCGGCCTCGATCTCCGCCTTGCCGGGGCTGCTGCCATCGATGTTCGTCTGTGCGATGTCTTCGGCGTCATACTGCTTGATCCAATCGACCGGCTCCGAGCCGCCTCTCAGAAGCCCCGCCACTTTTTCGTCTTCTATTTTCAAAATCTCTTTTTTTACCGCTTCGGCCTTCTCGCCGGTGATCGCCTGCGCGGCAATCATTCCGGGAAGCGAAACCGCCAAAATAGTTGCCAGAAGCAATCTTCTCATCGCGGCGCCCCTCCTTTTCCGGACCAACCAGGATAGACTTCAAAGGGCGCGCATGCGCCCGGCTGCGAATACGCGACTATGGTTTTAAATTTCGCTCGCAGACCGACCGGCAACATATAACTAACAGCCTTGGAAGGCAATCCTCCGGCCCCTCTAGCGAATCACTGTGCGTGACCATGGTCACACGCACCCGTGACCGCTGTCATATACTTCGCGAGAGATTGATTGTAAAAAAGAGTTGCAAGGTTGCAATAGCCACGGAAAGGAGAACAACTCCACCGAGCTTGCAAAGGAAAGAAAGAGAACTGGAACGCCAATTTAGATTACACCGCACTTGCGGTGCATCACGTGGGTGGCGCAGATAATACGCCGCCACGCGAAAACCAGACAGTCACAAGGGGGAGCCGCCAGGTTCCCCCTTCGTGATTTAAGTGGTTTCCCATCTCCTGTTTGCAGGGGCCACCGAGTTGTTAAGCCTCATCACACACAGACCTGTGAGACGGGCTCCCTCGCGGCATTTTTTCTTGACACGGAGCCCCGCAGGGCGTACCTACAATCGTATTATCGTAGAGAGGGATTTTCTGGTGTCGGTCGTGTCTGCGGGAGCGAGGCTCCGGCCGTTTTTCCTTTCGCTTGGAATACGATTTCGAGGAACTGCGCCAAGGGGTGATCGATGAACCGTAAGCTAGTGGAAAGTATCGGATTAATTGCGAGCATTCTGATTTTGTGCGTTCCGATGTTCGCGCACCACGGCGGATCGGACTACGACGTGCAGCACCCTGTGACCCTGAAGGGCACCGTGACGGAATTCTATTGGTCCAATCCTCATTGTCAGGTTTTTCTGGACGTGAAGGACGATAGCGGCAAAGTCGTAAGCTGGACGATTGAAACCCTCGCCCCGGCGGTTCTGAAAAGGGCCGGCTGGTCCCGGGAAACTTTGCACGCCGGCAATCAGATCTCCATCACGCTTGTTCCCAGTAAGAAGGGAACGCCTGTGGGAATGCTCCGCAAAGTCGTGCTTCCTGACGGGTCAGAGTTGACGGGCGGCACTTTGGGTGAACAGCCCCCGCAGTAATGCAGTTCCAAGTCTGAATCCCCGAATGCCCGGTCTCAAATCTGAATCGCTGCGCGGGAGTGGGACGTCGAAAGGAGTTGCGGGATGCGAAATTGGTTCCTGGGATCGGCGGTCTCGTTGACCGTAGTCGTGGCATTCCTGGCGGTTGCGCGCGCCCAGACCGATCATTCCGGCGCAGTGAAAACAAGCGCCAAAGCCGCGTCTTTCGACGCGCGCGACTTTTCTGGCATCTGGGATCCAGCCCCCTTCATGCAGCCGAAGGGTGAAGTCAATCCTCTCGATTTAGGCGGCCATCCCAACCCGCTGCCTCCCTTTACTCCCGCGGGAGAGGCGAAATACCTGGCCAACGCGAAGTTCATCGTCGCGGGAGCCGTTCTCGATTGCGATCCGTTTGGCGTGTCCCGAAATTATTTTACGCCGCGCCCATTTGAAATTCTCCTGACTCGCAACCGGCTGGTGCAACACTTCGAGTATTACGACAACTGGCGTGAAATTTGGACGGACGGGCGGAAAATTCCCGCGGATGTCGATCCCGATTACATGGGATATTCCATCGGCCGGTGGGACGGTGACGCATTTGTGGTGGAGTCGACCCTTTACAACGGCAAGGCCTTCCTCACTTGGCAGGGTTTTCCAATCAGCGAGTCCATGCACCAGACGGAACGCTGGCAGCGCCTGGACCAGGACACCTTGAAAATTGTTTTTACCTTCGACGACCCGATAAATTACGCGAAGCCCTGGTCGATCACGGGTTTCTGGAAATTGAAGAAGGACTGGGTGCTGGACGCGCATCCCTGCACCCTGTCCGCCATCAAGGAATACGACGACAGGGTAAACCACGCCGATAAGCTTCCCGGTCGCGACTTCGGTAAACCGAATAACAAGTAACGGTGTTTCAGTAGCGCAGGCGTTTTCAGGCTGCGAAAAAAGTGCTTTTTGTCATCCCTCGGTCGCCGCGGCGACCGAGGGATCTGCTTTTCTTCGCCAAACTCAAGAAAAAACAGATTCCTCGGGCAAACCCAGCCCTCGGAATGACAGCCCTAGAAGCTTTCCCGCAGCCTCAAAAGCCCGCGCCACTAAATCCTAATTCGCGGCGAGCTGCGCCGTGAGATCCGCTTCCTTGACCGTAGTGCCATGCCCCCCGGCAATTAAAGCCCCGGTGATGTTGTACTTCCTCAGGATCGTGCCCACGGAAGCCGTCGCTTCCGACCGCTCAATCGGCCCGCGCGGTGAGATGAGATCGGTGACGTAGACGATGTTGGCGTTGCCCGTGACTATGTTCCCGATGAGCATCCCCACGACGTGCGGATTGGGAATGAAGTACAGGTGAATTTGTGTGGTGTCATCCTTGATGGTCATCTCGTCCTTGACCTCGGTGATTTCAGGAGTCCGCGGCTTTTTCTGCAGATCGTCGGGAACGATCGTGTGCACGCCTTTGACATCCTTTTCAAAGTAGGCTTTGTCCGGACTCGGCACGATCACGTTAGCGCCTTCGGCCACATAGGTTCGCATCCCGCCGGTGTGATCCATGTGCTGATGCGTCAGGATGAGATACTTGATCGGCTTGCCCGGATATTTTGCTTTCGCCGCGTCGATGACCCAGCGTGATTGCAACTCGCCGTAGGGAGCATCGAAAATTACCAGATAGTTTTTCATGGCGATGATCAGATTGTTGGCCGTTCCGCCCTCGACGTGCTGAACGTTGGGGGCAAGCTCCACCAGCTTCAGGCCGCCGCCGTTCGGAAAAATAATATTGTCGCTATCCAGAAACCGCGTCAGGAAAAGCCGGCGCATGACCCATTGGTACGGCACGTTGCTGGTGGCCACAGGTTTGGCCGCTGCTCTCACGGAATCAGGGACGGCAAATGTGTCGGCCGCGATGGCCGGGTTGGCGATGACGTCGCGATAGTCGAGCCTTGCCACCTCGACATCAGCGATGCGGTAAGAAAGCGACTCGGCAATCTGCGCTCCGTTGACGGCTTTCCAGTCCCCGAGCACCAGATCGTAATTTGAATCGCCGTGGATGTTGTCGTCATCCCGCGTGCGTATGGCCGCGGGCAGGTGAGTCTTGCGATCGAACAGGACAATGAATGTCGTCCCGCCATCGGCAAACGAAACGGCCGGCAGGGATTCCGCGCCGAGTTTTTGGGTTCCCGCGGCGTCGACGTTTTTCGGATCGTTCATGGCCTTGACCAAGAGCCACGGCGAAGCGCGCTCGAGCTCGCGCAGTTGCGCGGCCTCGCGAATACCGGACATCGGTTGGCTGCCCTTCTCGTCCGTGACGAAGCCGATCGTGGGCATCAATGTTTCCGTATATTTCAAAAGGATCGGGTCAGGATATTTCTGATCGCGGACCCAGGAGGTGCGTGCGCTGCCATTCGCCAGGTCCCAGGTCATCGTGAACGTCGCATTTCCCATGAAGCGGGGATCTCCGTCAGGAGCAAAAGACTGCCCCGGTTCCCAGAATGCTGCAACGCCCTGGATGGCGAGGCCCTTCACGCTACGCAGCGCATCCGCACCGCCCTCCGCGGCAACCGCCTGTTTCACGAGATTATCGCCGCTTCCTTGAGCCATGGCCGGCTGCTGCTGAACCGCCACCAGCAGGAACGCGGCAATCCACAATGCGTATTTCATGGGGATTCCTCCGTTGTTGGTTCGTTTTGCAGGAATTTCGATTTTGACTTCCGGGCTGTCCGCCACCATACATCCGACCGCCTCGTAACGCAATGCCCGGGCCGTTTTCGCAGGACAGCCAAGAGTGGCTGTCCTACCAAAATCAGGTTCTGAACTACCGCTCAGGTAAATGATGATTTCACGCCGAATCGAAATACCTTATGATCGGAAAGTTTGCATTGTCGGCGCGCCATGAGCGCGCGAAAAGGAATTTCATGAACACGATATTCCGCAGGAAATTTGCTGCAGTCGCGGCCCTGCCCATAATCTGCGCACTCGCCATCGTCGCGAGAGCGCGCGCGGACGAAATCAAAGTCGTGACTTCGGGAGGGTTCACGGCGGCCTATCTGGAACTGGCTCCGGAATACGAGAGCTCGACGCACAACAAACTGCTGACCGAGTTCGGACCTTCCATGGGCACGACGCACAACGCCATCCCGGTCCGCCTCGAACGCGGTGAAGCCATCGACGTCGTGATCATGGCCGGGCCCGCGCTGGACGATTTGATCAAGCAGGGCAAGGTTCGCGCGGGCAGCCGCGTCGACCTGGTAAAATCCTACATCGGCATGGCCGTCAAAACCGGCGCGCCCAAGCCCGATATCAGCACGGTGGACGCACTGAAGCGCACGCTCCTCGCGGCAAAATCGATCGCCTATTCCGACAGCGCCAGCGGCGTCTATCTCTCCACCGAATTGTTTCCGAAGCTGGGGATTGCGGATCAGATCAAGGGGAAAAGCAAGAAAATCGAGGCCGATCCGGTAGGCGGGGTTGTCGCTACGGGTGAATTTGAAATCGGCTTCCAGCAAATCAGCGAGTTGCGTCCCGTGAAGGGCATCGACATCGTCGGCCCATTGCCGCCCGGCGCGCAAAGGGTCACGGTCTTTGCCGCGGGAATCCCCACGACGGCAACGCATCCGGAGGCGGCCAAAGCGCTTATCGAGTGGCTTGCGTCACCGGTAGCATACTCAGCCATCAAAAAGAGCGGCGTGGAGCCGGCGAATTCCAAGTAGTTCAATTGAAGTTGACTTCAGAGTCTGGGTAGTAAGTGCCCTGCATTTGTAGGGCACGGCTTCAGCCGTGCCATAAAACGCGCAGAATCCACCAGCTTTAGCCGCTGGCCTTCTTGAAGTTGAACCCTGCGCCACAAGCGCCCGCCGGGAATCGGCTCTCAATGGGCCAACAAATCCTTGAGAAAGCGCGCCATCGCCACTTTATATTCGTCGTCGGCACGCACTTCCGAGGGATTTTGCGGCTTCGTAAACGCATGCGCCGCTCCGCTGTAGAGGTTGACCTCGAAGTCCACCTTGGCCGCGCGGAACTGCGCGATCACCTTATCGAGCTCATCCATCGGCGCAACTGGATCTTCCGCGCCGTGCAGAATGAGGACGCGGCCCTTGATGTTCTTGGCGGCTTCCGGCGCGAAGTTCTGAAACGCGCCATGCACCGAGACGAAACCGAGAAGCGGGGCGCCGGTTTCAATCAGCTCGATTCCGGTTGTGCCGCCAAAGCAGTAACCCACTGAGGCAAGCTTCGCCGGATCGACCATCGGCTGCGCCTTGAGGACATCGAGGCCTGCCAGGGCGCGCGCACGCATCAGGGGACGGTCCTTGTCGTAGATTGCGATCGTGTCCATCATCTCGGGAACCGTCTTGGGCACCACCCCCTTGCCGAAAATGTCCTCGGCAAATACCACATAGCCAAGCTTGGCAATCATTTCAGCGTCGGCAAGCGTGCCCTGCGAGAAGCCAGACCGGTCATGGATCATCAACACCCCGGGGCGTCGACCTTGCACAGCGTCGTCATAGACTAGATAACCGGACAACGCCGTGCTCCCCTGCTTGTAGTCGATCCACTGGGTTTTCATGGCCGCGTGCGCCGCGCCGGCCGAAAGTAACACGGCCGTAGCCGCCAGAACAAAAGACGTAATGCGTGCGATTTTCATTTGCTCCTCCCGAATGCGTTTGCTCTGTCCAAAGTACTGGGAAAAGTGGCGCGCCCGGAAACCCTCCGCGGCGGGGAACTCCGACCCTCTGCTTCGAAGGGTCGCCACAGCAATCTCTATCCAACGCAGTATCAGGACCAGTGTTTCCTGCAAGTTCAAATATGGCGCGCCCGGAGAGATTCGAACTCCCGACCCTCTGCTTCGAAGGCAGATGCTCTATCCAGCTGAGCTACGGGCGCGCCGTTCGATTGCGCAATCTTATCACTGAGTGAGCAGCACGAGATTTTGATTCTGTGAGGTCGCGTATTTCTCGCCTATCCAGACTGCAAACTAGTGCGAGATTTCTTCGAGAGACAAATTGTTGGTGCGCGGCCCGAACACGCCGACCGACAAGATAACCATCAACATGCTGGCCGCGATAAATCCGAACACGCCCTTCGTGCCGAAGTTCTCCAGAAAGAAGGCGATCATGAAACTCGTAAACATGGTGGAGAGGCGGCTCCAGGAATAAACGAACCCGATTGCGCGGGCCCTGATACGAGTCGGGTAGAGTTCGGCCTGGTAAGCATGAAAAGAATAAGAGAGAAGGTTATTGGAGAGGGTGATCAGCATGCCAAGGCTGATCAGCCAGGCGGTGGCCGATTGCAGCGAGAAGAGCAGGCCAAACGAAGCCGTGCCGACGGCCGCGGCCACGATTTGCCATTTGCGTTCAAATCTGTCGGCGAACAGCGTGCACAGGAGCGGACCGATTGGGTACATCACCGCGATGATGGCCGAGTATTGCAGGCTGTTCGTGATATTCGCACCTTTGGAAGCCATGATCGCCGGCACCCAGTTGCCGAATCCATAGAACGCGATGGTCTGGAAAAAATTGAAAACGATCAGCATGAGAGTGCGTGACCCGTAAGGCGGTTCCCAGATTTCAGAAAATTTTCCTGCTCCCGGCAATTCCGCGGGACCAACCGCCGGCTCACCAAGTTTCTGGCCGGTCTCCGCTTCGATGCGTGCTTCGATTTGAAGTACCGCCTCGCCGGCTTCCTCAAGCCTGTTCTGTTGCGCGAGCCAACGCGGGGACTCGGGGATGCTGCGCCGGATGAACCAAACCGCAACCGCGCCGAACGCGCCCAGGAAGACCACCCAGCGCCAGCCGGTCACGCCAAACGGCGAGCGGGGAACTAAAAGATAAGAGGCTAGAGCGACAGTCGGGATTGCCAGAAACTGGACGCACTGGTTCACGGCGAAGGCGCGTCCGCGGAGACGCCGGGGCGCGAACTCCGAAATGTAGGCGTCGATGGTCACGATTTCCACGCCAATCCCCAGACCGGATATGAAACGCCATAGGTCGACCCCTACGTACGTATGCTGCAATCCCATGGCGACGTTGGCCACCGTGTACCACAGCATGGAGAAGGTAAAAATGGCGCGCCGCCCGAACTTATCGGCGACGGAACCGAACAGGATCGTCCCGGCAAAAAGTCCGGCAAACGTGGCCGCTGCAAAGCTAGCCTGGTCCGTGAGACCGAAAAGCCCCTTTGCACCAACTCGAAATATCCCGCTGGAAATCAGCCCAGGGCTCACATAAGCGGTTTGAAACAAATCGTACATTTCAAAGAAGGCGCCGAGAGAGAGCAGCACGACCAGGCGCCAGACCGTCCAGCAGGAGGGCAGCCGGTCAATGCGCGCCGTAATTTCCGCCGGACTGTTTCCGGCCATGCCTTGACTCGACGAAAGTGGCGTGACGTTTTTAGCGGTCATTCGCAGCTTTGCCTGTTAGAAAATTCCCGGGCGGCCCTTCGTCAGCTTCCCTTCCGGCAGTTCCACATTCAAACGCCACAACTCAGTGGCCGGCAGGCTAGGGAGTTGTTGCGCGGCATCGAGAAATCTTTGCGATTCGCGAGCCGAAATAGATTCCTTCGGTGAGTGTTTGAAATTTATGGATGTAGTCGGCGCGCTGGAACGGCCTCGCGCCAAGCGGGTGAGCGTTGGCGACAGCCAGCTCGTCTTCTATCCGCGAGACTCGTCCTTAAACAAGATCTCGACCCGTCCACCGAAGGCCTTCGCGGACGGATCGGTTTCGTGGTAGCGGCGAGTCCACTCCGCGTCTTCCCGGGTTTCTATGCTGCGCCACAGCCGGATTGTGTCCGGGCGGCCGGCGCGTTCCTTCGTGTAGCTGTCGACGTGATGCCAGCGGCCGTCTTGCAGGGCCACGGCGAAAATGTACATGATGGAATGATCCAGGGTTTCGCGGCTGGCATTCGGATCGAACTTTTGCGGATCGGCCGCGCCGGTTCCAATCACGCTGTGCGTGTGGTGGCTGGTGTGAATGACTACTTTTTCGATCTGTGAGAAATCCGCAATTTTCTTTCTCATTCGGAAGGCAAGATCGATCAGCGCTTGGGCTTGATACTCGGCGCTATGCTCCTTGGTAAAACTCTCGAGAATGGCGCGCTTGGGCTCGCTCGGGCCCGGCAGCATCACGTCGTAGCGCGCATCGGGTCCATCCAGCATCCAGGCGATGACGCTGTCTTCTCCTTCATATATCGGGCTTGGGGATTCCTCGCCGCGCATGGCGCGATCGACGGCTTCCAGGGCGAGCTTGCCGGCATGCGCGGGAGCAAACGCCTTCCAACTGCTGATCGCGCCCTTGCGCGACTGGCGCGTGGTGAAGCTGACGTGGACCGCCTGCTGCACCGCCTGATAGATCGTGCTTTCCGGAAGTCCGAGCATCGCGCCGATTCCCGCTGCCTGCGCGGGACAGAGATGAGCGATGTGGTCAATTCTGTGCTGATGCAGGCAGATGGCCTTGACGAGATCGATTTGGATTTCGTATCCGGCGGCGATCCCTCGAATGAGATCCTTTCCCGATTTCTGCATGGCCTGGGCCGCCGCAAGGATGGGCGGAATGTTGTCGCCGGGATGAGAGTAATCCGCGGCCAGAAACGTGTCGTGCATGTCGAGTTCGCGGACAGCGGTGCCGTTCGCCCAGGCGGCCCACTCCGGACTGAAGCGTTGCCGGGAATCTACGCCAAAGACGGTTGCGCCGTTGGGGCGCGGATGCCCCAGAGCCATCTGCCGAGCCGCCACAACGGGGCTTCGATTGATCGCGGCGATGGCCACGGCCGTGTCGTCAATGACGCGGTCGATGATGGCCTCGACCACTTCTGGCTGAACCGTGACTCCGTCGGCCGCGACTTCGGCAATCTTCCAAGCAAGTTGCTCCTCGCGCGGAAGTTGCGCTGAAGATGGATAGACTTTTACTTGGTGAGTTTGCATTTGGAATGCGAAAAATTATTTTTCTTCAGCGTACTTCCGCTCCAGATCATCAAAAAATGGTTTCTTGACGAGACGCTGGCGCTCCACAAAGTTTGCGATCGCTGCGCTCGCAGCGTCGACCCTGCCGGTTGTCTTGAGCGTCTTCAAAGCTGCCTGCATGCCCGCAATCGCCCCCTGCAGTGCAACATTGGCATAAAGCACCAGCGCGTAACCCATCTTGGCCAGTTCTTCCTGGCCAAAAACTGGGGTCTTTCCGCCCACAACCACATTGACGACTTGCGGCACGGAAAGCCGCTGCGGAATTTTGCGGATCTCGTCGGCATTTACTGGGGCCTCCACGAACGTTACATCCGCCCCGGCCTCGATGTACTGCTGTGCGCGTTCGATGGCCGCATCAAATCCATCCACGGCAAGCGCGTCCGAGCGAGCGATAATGAGCATGTCTCGGCTCGTGCGCGCATCCACCGCCGCTTTGATTTTTCCGGCCATTTCTTCTGCGGCAATCACGGATTTATTCTCGAAATGCCCGCATCTCTTCGGCATCGTCTGATCTTCCAACTGGATGGCATCCGCGCCCGCGCGCTCGAGGACTCGCACCGTGTGCCGGACGTTCAGCGCATTGCCAAAACCAGTATCCGCGTCGACGAGCACCGGAATTTTCACGGCCTCGCGGATCGCCGCGGTGTGCTGTGCGATTTCGGGCAAGCTGATAAACCCCAGATCGGGCATGCCCCAAAGAGTATTTGTTACGCCAGCGCCGCTGACATAAACCGCTTCAAACCCGAGATCCTCGATGATGCGCGCGGCGAGCGCATTGGCCGCGCCGGGGACCAGCAACCCGCGGCGTTCCTGCAACTTGGCGCGCAAGATTTTTCCCGTGTCGGAATTCAAGGCGCTCCCCATGACGTGAGTTTCTGATTCTGCGCGACTACAGTACACCCACTGAGGAAGTTCTTATCGCATGAAATTCAGCTTCGGCGTTTTTGGGTATCCAAATGAGGACGGTCGACCGAGGAGCTTGGAGAAGACTCATGCAGCCGTCATTCCGAGGCCGAGGCGGCAGCCTCGGAATGACGGCGCGGAGCACTTTTTGCAAATGGTGAAGCGGTTATCCTTTTCCGCTGCTGGCTGCTTTTTGCAGTTCGGAAAACGGCACGACGATCCCGTGCATCGGCGCGACCGTGGCCACATCCAGCTTGAGCGTCTGGATTTGTTTCATCAGGTTGGCCATGAAAACCGGGGGCCGAATCCCGCCAGGTGCCGCGAGTTCCGGAAGGTCGGGCGTATAGTCGTCGGCTTCCTCGAGGATTTTCTCCTTCGGGAAATAGACGATCAGCATGCCCGCGTTGTGCATCGATCCATTCTCGTGGAAAATTTCAAGCGTGCGGTCGCCCTCGGTCAGCACATATTTTTCCTTCACCGGGAGGAAGTTCGCTTCCTTGGCGCCTTTCGAGAGGTTGTCCGGGCCCAAGGTGCGCGGCGCGGCCCACGCTTTCTGGTAGAAGGGCACGTTGATTTCCTGCGTGATGATCGTGGCGCCTTCCGCAACGTACGTCCGCACGCCGCCCGAGTGATCAAAGTGCGAGTGGGTGTTGATCAGATACTTGATGGGCTTGTTGGGGACGAGCCGCTTGGCTTCCGCGATCACGGCCAATGAGCGCCCTTCACCGAGCGGCCCCTCGATCACGGTGATATATGTCGGAAACTCCACCACCATGCTGTTGTGCGATCCGCCGCCCACAAACCAGATTCCGTCGGCGAGCTTTTGCGACGCCACTTTGATCTGCGGAGGCGTCGCGGATTTCACCGCGTCCGGCACCGACACGCTCAGACCGGGATTGGCGTTTACGCTGCTGACGGTCAGTTCGAGCACAGCCTGCCCGCCCTGCTTCTGCACGATTGTCGTCGGGAACTTCACTCCGTTGAAATCCTTGTAGCCCGAGAATGTCGTTTCGACTGGCATGTCGCCGAGCACGGGATTGGGCAGCCAAGTCTCCGTTTTCGTGATCATGTCGTGGGCGTCAATCATTCCGGTCACTGTGTACTTGCCCGTGTGGAATGTGATTTCCGTAGCCGTCCCTACCTTTTTCGCGGTGGCGATTGTTTTCCATTGCGGCCTTCAGGAAACCGTGCGGGGTGAGCCAAATCTGAAGCTGGCGCTCCGCGGCCGCGCCGAGTTGCGGAATGGGTTTGCTGCCCGGCATGTCCCAAGCGTAATCGCCACTGACGAAGTTCACCTGCTTGTCGTCGCCGGCGAACGGCCGCCCACCGCCCTTGACCATCGGATTCGGCTCGGAGTGAACGTACTCTTCCTTCGCCGACTTGGAACTGTAGTCGATGGTCTTTGTATAGCTCGTCAGATTGGTGGACGGCCACGCGGCGTTGGGCGTCCACGCCTGCCCAAACGAAATAGATGTGGCCGGTCCCCGAATATTGAATGGACGTCACGTCGCCCATCGCTTTCTGGGCGGCCTGCAAAACCGTTTTCGCGTCTTGCGCGGAAGCGGCTCCCGCGCACAACAAAAATAGGGCGCACGCAATCCACAATCGCTTCGCCATGGCTCCTCCAGTTTCCTTGTCCGATTGAACCTCGAATTCCGGATTTGGCCGCGATCATACGCCAAGCAACCCATTAAGTGAAGGCCGGCCTAGCCGAAGCGCCGTTGACGCTGACCGAGGGGGCAGCCTAAGATGGAAGTTCCACGAAAGCTGACGCCGGATGTCCTCTCCATTCCGACTTGCGAAATCCCTTCTGCGACCGTTGTTTCTCATATTGCTATTCTGCATTCCTGCCGCCCGGGCCGAGCAAGTCAAAAACCTCAAGCCGCAAGGCTACGTGAACGATTTCGCGGGCGTACTCGGCACGGACGCGAAGGAGAAGTTGACGGCGCTGTGCGCGGAAGTCGATCAGAAGGCTAAGGCGCAGATCGCCGTCGTTACCGTTTCGTCGCTCGAAGGCGAGCCCGTCGAGCAATTCTCGATTGATCTGGCGACTGCGTGGGGCATCGGGCCGAAGCAGAAGGACCGCGGCATCCTGATTCTGCTCGCGCCAAATGACCGCAAGTACCGCATTGAAGTCGGCTACGGTCTTGAGGGGATCCTGCCCGATGGCAAAGTGGGCGGCTTCGGCCGCGAAGCCAGTTCCGTTTCTGCGGCAAAACGATTACAGCGGCGCTGTGTTGCTGATGACCGAGCGGGTGGCGCACAGTCATTGCCGAAGACCAGAAAGTCTACCCTCGACACTCTTTCCGGAGTTTCGCCTCCAGCACCGGAACCAGATAATTCCCCTGCTCCCTTCGGGAATCTTTTCGAGATGCTCATCCTCGCGGTTTTCATATTTTTCCCGCTGGCTGGTTTTCTCCTGCGCCTGTTTTTCGGTTTCGGCGGACCTGGTCGTTCCCGGCGCGGCGGCGGAATGTGGATGGGCGGCCCCTGGTACGGCGGCGGTTCATGGGGTGGAGGAGGTTCCTGGGGCGGCGGGGGAGGCGGCGGATTTGGGGGCTTCGGCGGAGGATCGTTTGGGGGCGGCGGCGCGAGCGGCGGGTGGTGAACAACGCGCCGGAAGGAGCAAGGTTTGATCGACCATAAGCTCGAAGAGCTGGTGCAAAAACTGAGGGCCGCGGCTGCGGACAATTTAAGAGCCGTGATCCTGTACGGCTCGGCGGCGACGGAAGAGTTTCACTCCAAACATTCGGATCTGAATATCCTTTGCCTGGTCGGTCAAGCGGACGCGGCGCACCTCGAAGCCCTGCACGGCGCTGTGCGAATGGTGGATCCGCCGCGGCCAGCGCCCGCCCCTGGTTTTCACTTTGGAGGAGCTGCGCCGTTCCGCCGATATTTTCACGATCGAGCTTCTGGACATGAAATCCCGCCACCGGATTTTGTACGGGGAAAATGTGCTGGCGGAAATTTCCGTGCCGATGCATTACCACTCGATTCAGGTCGAGCGCGAACTGCGGACCGATTGGCTGCGTCTCCGCCAGGCCATTCTGGCCGCGCCCAAAAAATCAAAAGTGTATCTGGAACTTATGGTCTCCTCGTTTTCGGCGTTTGCGGCGCTGTTTCGCCATGCGCTGATCGCGCTGGGCGAAACGCCCGCGGAATCCAAACTCGAAGCCATCGGCAGGATCGCGAAATTCGCCGGAGCCGACCCCGCCGGTTTTCAAACGATTCTCGGCCTGCGCGAAGGGAAATTAAGCTCGCGCGACATCAATATCGAGCAGACGCTCAACCAGTATTTTGCGTTTGTGGAAGCGGTCACGGACAAATTTGACCGGCAGCTCGACGCCAGGAAATAGGGGGCTAATTTTCACGGAGGACGCGCATGAAAACCGGAGTGATCGTGCTGGTAGTTTTAGCTGTGATTGGGCTGCTCGTTGGCGGAGTCTACGTCAGCAGCCGCAACCAGATGGTGACGAAAAACGAGGCGGTGAAGTCCGCTTGGGCGCAGGTGGATGTGGTCCTGCAGCGGCGCGCCGACCTGATCCCGAATCTCGTCGAAACCGTGAAAGGATTCGCCGCGCAGGAACAGACAGTGTTTCACGACATCGCCAGCGCGCGCGCGGCACTCCTCGGCGCGCAAACGCCGGCGGATAAAATCGCCGCGAACGGCCAGCTGGATGGCGCGCTCGGACGCCTGCTCCTGATCGTCGAGAATTATCCGCAGCTGAAATCGAATGAAAATTTTCTGAGGCTGCAGGACGAACTTGCGGGCACGGAAAATCGCATCGCCGTCGAACGCAAGCGGTACAACGACACCTTGCAGGACTACAACACCTTCATCGGACTGTTTCCGAACAATATTTTCGCGGGTTGGGCGGGATTCCAGCGCAACAATGCTTACTTCGCCGCGTCGGAATCGTCGCGCGAGGCACCCAAGGTCCAGTTCCCTGCGCCGACTCGACAATGAGTGAAGATGAGCACGACCTAGGTTCGCGCTTCGGGCTGCGGAACGGCATTCAAATGCGGTGCGGGAGCCGCCTCGGGAGACGGTTCGCTTGCGCCCGGAGGCGCGCCGCTTCCATCAGGCTCCGGAGTGGTAACGCTTGGCTCGGATTTGAAAATGAATTTCACGCCGCTCTTGGCATTTTCCGTGTTGGTGCGCGGCAGATCGACCAGATCGAGATTGACGGTTCTCTGCACGCCGCTCATCAGCAGGTAATGCAGCTCCCCATCGATCATCCAGTAGTCGCGTACGGTCAAAACCGAGCCGTTTTTCATGTAGATCAGGACGGGCACGGCCAGATTCGAGGAATTGGGCGCAATCGCAGGGCTAGGACCATTGGGAGTCGCCCAATTGCCGTTTGTGCTGTTGGAGTAGTCCTGATCGCTTGAATTGTCTTCTGCCGGAGGCGGCGTCGAATTGTCGTCTGGAGCCGAGTACCCCGAATCGGGATAAGCATAGACGTTGTTGTTCGGATATCCGTACGAACCATATCCGTATGCGGGTCCAACCCCCCACCACGGGTTATACCAGAAGGGATCCCAGAGACCGAAACCGAGCCACGGCGAACCAAAACCCCAGCCGCCAAACCCGAAGCCGAAGCCGCAGTTCCAGCATCCTCCGCCAAATCCGTTGAACCGATCAAACCTATCGAACCGATCGAATCGGTTGCCAAATCGGTTAAAGCCGCGCATGTGTCGAAATGAATTGGGGCTATTTAAGCCGCCAGAAAATTCTCGATTGCCCGCGAACGACGATCCGCCCGCAAAGCGCGATGACGCAGAGAGTGTAGAATTCGACCGGAACGCTGAACTCGCAGCGGGCGATCCGCTGAACGAATTGTGAAGCGTGGAAAGAGACTGAGACCTGGGCACAACATTTCGCGCGGCGGGAGCGTTCTCCCAGACTTCGCCGCCCTGGCCAGAGAAGCTGCGTACTGTACCGGTAGACGTAGCGCTGCGATTCCCGCTAAACACATGGAATCCCCCGGCGTTACTTGATGGCCCGGCTTGCGCTGGCTCACCCGTTGGTCCTCGGCCTCCGGATGAGCCGCCGAAGGAATGCCATTGGCGGTCAGCGACAGCAGGGGGTGCTGAAAAAGAATTTCCATAACGCTGACTTCCGCCCGCAAAATTACCGCCGGGCCGGGAAACGCTGTTGCCCATCCGCGCTCCGTACTGGCCTCCTGAGCGTGGAGCGGAAGGCGCAGGAGCGCTCGGACCCCGATACCCGGCAACGGGTGGAGAATACGACCCCCCGCGGAAACCTCCGCCGCCGCTGGGGCGCATGCCGCCCCCACCACCGTGGAAACCTCCTCCACCATGGAAGCCGCCTCCGCCACCGCCATGAAAGCCCCCGCCGCCCATATGCCCACCCCCACCGTGCTGCGCAAACGCTGGGATGGCCGAACAGGCAAACAAAATTGTGATTGCTGATTTTAGTACAACGGAGAATGGCTTCGTCATTTGGCCCTCCGCAACTAATGCGTAAGACCTGCGGACGAGTTTACGGGGGAACTCGTTTTTGCCTTACACTGATTGGATTCTATATCTTGCGGTTTGGTTGCGCCTAATTAAATCGCTGTGGGAACCGAGGGCCGTCCGCCGTCGTCCGCGCGCGAATGCCTTAGAAACGGATCATTCCGTTTTCGTCATATCCGATCACCAAGCGCCCGCCGGCCACGATCACCGGGCGGCGGATCAAGTCCGGATTCTTGGCCATCAGGCCGATCGCTTCACGGCGGGAGGGCGGTTTGTCCTTCATTTTTTTCTTTCGGAAGATTTCGCTGCGCGGATTCAGGAATTCTTCGTGATCGTGTTTACCGATTAACTTCTCCAGCTCCGACGGGCTCAAGCGATCCTTGACCAAATCCCGGTAATGGAGATGGACTCCGCGCTTTTCCAAGAACTTGCGTGCCTTGCGGCAAGTGGCGCAGGTCGGTTTTTGGAGGAAATCAACGGTCTTCCTGGCTTTCCTGGGTCGCGAAGCGGTTTTCCGCGCTGGACTGTTCATATCTCGCCCCTTCTTGCCTGACACAGCATAAGAAAATCTTTCCGCCAACCGAATGCCTGCCCATGATGAGCGCGGCGCTCGATTTTGTCGGAGATCAATACCATAGTGCGGCTTTGTTACAATTCGATGAACCCTCGCCCGAATTCGTGTCTCCCAAGCGGCAAGGCGACTAAGTCCTTCAAAATCAATTGAGTAAGTTCTGGTTCGACCGTGAAATCCCTAATCACGATCATCGGTGACCCCGGTCACACACTCTCCGAGAGCTAAGGACTAACATATGCCTTGTAGATAACCGCAAAGCAGCAGGAATTCATCTAGTACGGGAGCCGGTCATGATTGAAAAATTAGAATCTGCAATTACGGGAGTCGTTTGCTTGCATTGCGGAATGAATACTCCCCTTCCGAATTCTAAGACGCAGGGGCGTTCCGCAAACGTCTTTTCCACCCCAAGGCCTAATGTGTCGCTGATTCGTTGCACCGGATGCGGCAAGGAAGCTCCGTACCTCGCGGAAGAGATCGTGGTTCTCGAGCGGACCTCGGACTTCGCGTTGCATGCCGCGTGAGGATTTCCGCGTGGCGGCGGTCTCTTCCGAGATCTTGCTCGCTGCAGTCTTCAGGCGGAGGCTATTTCGGGTAGGGATGCCCCGCGAGGATAGCGAAGGCGCGGTATAGCTGTTCGGCGAGCATGGTGCGGGCAAGTTCGTGCGAGAAGGTCAGGGGCGAAAGCGAGAGCTTCTGCGTGGCGCGGCGGCGCAGCGCTTCCGGAAAACCTTCGGCTCCTCCACAGAGGAACGCAATTTCCCGCGCTCCGCGGTCGCGCGTTTCCCCCAGCCATTTTGCAAACTGCGCCGACGTTTGAGGTTTTCCTGCGTCATCCAGCAAAACCACGGTTGCGGCTGAATCGAGCGCCAACTTGCGCAGGGACGCGGCGGAATCCTCGCGCAATTCGGTCAGTTGCACGTCGGCAAATCGCCGGACGCGCGCGAGGTAGTCGTCCAGCAACGCGCGGATCTCCGGGCGCCGCGTTTTACCAAGCATGACCAGGTGAATCTTCATCCGTGATTTCCGCGCGGCGCGATTCAGCTCAGTCCGTACTTCTTGCGCTTGTCGAGGAGGGTCTTACGGCTGATGCCTAGAATCTGCGCGCTCTTGCCGATCTTATAGCGCGTCGCTTCGAGTGTCGCGCGGATGGCGTCGCGTTCGACGTCGTCGAGCGAACGCAGCCCGCCCCCAAAAGTCGCGTCCGCCGTGCGCACGGATTCCGGAAAATCTTCGGGAATGAGCGAGGCCCCGCCGGAGAAAACCAGAGCGCGCTCGATCGCGTTTCGGAGTTCGCGCACGTTGCCCGGCCAGGAATAGGCGGCCAGCATTTGTTTCACGGGATCGGAAAATGCCACGCCCACGCGGCCGTGCACGCGGGCCGCGCGTGCGAGCAGCGCGTCGGCCAGAGGCAGAATGTCAGCAGGACGCGCGCGCAGCGCGGGCACGGGGATGGTCAGGACGCTCAGACGGAAAAACAAATCCTCGCGGAACTGCCCGTCGGAAACGAGGCGCGCGAGATCCGCATTGGTCAGGGCAATCAAGCGCGCCGTGATGGTGATGGTTTCGGTGCCGCCCAGGCGCTCGAACTGCCGCTCTTCGAGCACGCGCAAGAGCTTGGACTGTGTGGCCGGGGAGAGCGCCGCGATTTCATCCAGCACAATGGTTCCCGCCCCCGCCATTTCCAGGCGCCCGAGTTTGCGCTCCACCGCTCCGGTGAAGGCGCCGCGCTCGTGCCCAAACAATTCCGATTCGACAAGTTCCTGCGGCAGGCTGGCGCAATCGATTTTCAGGAAGGGCGCGTCGCGCCGCGGACCGAGTTCGTGGATCAAGCGGGCAAGGTGGTCTTTGCCGGTGCCGCTCTCTCCGGTGATGAGAAGCGTTGTGGAAGTTTCCGCAACCTTGCGCGCGAGCTCCAGGACCGCTTTCGAGGCGGGATCCTCCGCGATCCAGGGCAGGCGGGTTTCACCGCGAGCGTTCGTTGCCGGCGGGTCGCTCATCCTTCGGCCTCCGCCGCGTCCGGCAGGGGATTCCCCTCGCGAGGCTCCCTGAATTCGACGCGGCGCGCGGCGCGCCAGAGCCGTTCGAGATCGTAAAAATGGCGCGCGCGTTCCGTGAAAACGTGCACGATCAGGCTGCCGAAATCCAGCAGCATCCAATCGCTGCCGGCTTTCCCTTCCCGGTGCAGTAGACGGATGCCGATTCGCTTCAGACGTTCCTCAATTTCGTCGCAGATGGCTTGGAGCTGCGGTGAGCTGAATCCGGTGCAGAGCACAAAATAATCCGTGAACGCGCCGAGGCCTTCCAGATCAAGGAGAATAACGTCCTCCGCTTGTTTTTCCCGGGCGGCGCTGATGGCCGCGCGAACGTGAGGCGGAATCGAGTCCTTTCTTGTCGTCACCGGTAAAGAGCCTTCTTAGTAATGTATTCCTCGACGCGCGGCGGCACAAGCCCGTGAATCGAATCGTTTCGATCCAAGCGATGGCGGACTTCGGTGGCCGAAACGTGGCTGGACACCGCGTCGAGCACGTAAACCACAGTGCGCCGCAGGGGGATCGCGCGCGGATCGAGCGGCGCGTGCGCGGCGCCGCGGCGCGCGAAAAGCTCCGGCGGGATCACCAGACGCAGCGCGGCCACGTCAAAACCCGGCCGGCTCACCACGATGAAATCGCACAGGCCCAAGAGCGTCTCGTAATCCTTCCAGGTGGGAATATGCAGGAACGAATCCGCGCCCAGCAAAAAGTAAAGATGCGTGCCCGGGCCATGGTGTTTCTGTTTGAAGTGCCTCACCGTATCGACCGAATAGAAAATCTCACGGCCGGATTGGCCCGCGCCGGCTTCCGCCAACGACGGAATGAACTTCGGATGATCGGCGCAAGCGATCGAGGTCATCGCGTAGCGGTCGGCGTAGGAGGCCATTCCGCGCCGGTGCTTGTGCGGCGGGTGCCCTGTGGGGATGAAATGAATTTCGTCCAGATGAAAGCGGCGCTCGGCGGCGCGCGCCACGGCCAGGTGGCCGATGTGAATGGGATCGAAGGTGCCGCCGAAAAGCGCGATGCGCCGTTCGCGCGGCTGCTCTCGGGTAACGCCGTGGGCTTCCGCCGGCGCGATGCTCAACGGTCCTCCGGATGCGCCGGTGCGTGAGATTCATTTTCTCGCGGTTCTTGCAAGGCCGCCGATTCCTCTGCACTTTCCTCCAGCGGTTCGGGAGGCGCCAGGCGGTCCAGCGCGTCGGCCATGGCCCGCACCAGTTGCGGGATGCCTTCGCCCGAGGCGGATGAGATCGCGTGAAATTCCAGGCCACGCGCGGCGCAAAATTCGCGCAATTTCTCAAGACGCGTCCGGTCCGTCGTGGCGTCCAGCTTGGTGGCGACAACGATCACGGGCTTCTCGGCAAGTTTTTCACTGAACGCGGCGAGTTCCCCCGCGATGATTTCAAAATCGTGCACGGGATCGCGGTCGGAAGCGTCGCTCGCGTCGATCAGATGCGCGATGAGTCGCGTGCGCTCGATGTGCTTCAGAAACCGAATGCCCAGGCCCGCGCCGGTATGCGCCCCCTCAATCAGGCCGGGCAAGTCCGCCACCACGTACGTGCGCCCGCCGCCCTTTTCCGACGGTTTCCCTGGAGCGCCATCCGCAGAAACCACTCCGAGACCCGGTTGGAGAGTGGTGAACGGATAGTCCGCGATTTTGGGATGGGCCGCGGAAATGCGCGAAATCAGGGTGGATTTTCCCACGTTTGGAAAACCAACGAGGCCAACGTCGGCGAGCAACTTCAATTCCAGATGTAAATTTCGTTCCACGCCGGGCTGGCCTTCCTCCGATTCGCGCGGCGCCTGGTGCCAGGGCTTGGCGAAGTGCTGGTTGCCGCGCCCGCCGCGCCCGCCCTTCGCGATCAAAATGCGCTCGCCCGGCTTCGTCAAATCCGCGACGAGTTCGCCCGTGTCCCCATCGGTGACCACAGTGCCGACGGGCACAGCCAGAATCATGTCCGCACCGGAATACCCCGAACAATTCGAGCCCTCGCCGTGCCGGCCGCGATCGGCTTTGAACTCGCGATTGTAGCGGTAGCGCAACAGTGTGTTGTCGTGCGGATTCGCTTCGAGGTAGATGCTGCCGCCATGGCCGCCGTCGCCGCCTGAAGGGCCCCCGCGCGGCACGAATTTTTCGCGGCGGAACGCGATACAGCCATTGCCGCCGTTGCCGGCCTTCACATAGATTTTGGCTTCATCAACGAACACCATGGATCACTTCCGCCTTCAGAATACCGTAGGACAGCCACTCTTGGCTGTCCGCTTCCGTTTATCCTAATTCACCGAGGACAGCCAGGAGTGGCTGTCCTACTAAAACAAAAGGCGGCCCCGCAGCAGCGGAGCCGCCTTCTCGAATTCGAGTTCCAGCTAATTTGCCGGTACGGCCGCAGGCGCAAGCTTTCCAAGCTTTTCAAGTAGTAGCTTGGCCACTTCCATCGGTGGCAGAACGCTGATGTAGCGCCCGTCCTGGCCCTTGTCCTGAAACAGCACGACTCCGTCAATCAGGGCGAACAGCGTATCGTCCTTGCCACGGCCCACGTTCACGCCGGGCTTGTGCCTGGTGCCGCGCTGGCGGATCAAAATAGTTCCCGCGTGGACTTCCTGGCCGCCAAACCGCTTCACGCCCAGCCTTTGCCCTTGAGAGTTGCGGCCGTTTACGGAGGAGCCGCCACCTTTCTTATGTGCCATTTCGGATTCCTTTGGAGCTCTTAGAGCTCGATGCCGCTGACCACGACGGCGGTGTAATTCTGCCGGTGGCCGCGGACGATCTTGTACTGCTTGATGCAGCGGTACTTAAAAACCGTGAGTTTCGGATGCCGTCCCTGCGAAATGATTTTCCCAGTGACCTTGGCCTTAGCGGCCTCCGCCCCCGTCAGGAGCTTCTTTTCGTCGGTAGCCACGGCGACCACGTCTTCAAACGTGATTTTTCCGCCCACTTTGCCGGCCAAGGTTTCAACCTTAACCGTATCCCCAAGAGCAACCCGGTACTGCTTCCCACCACTTCGAATCACGGCGTACATCGCCCCTCCAGACACAAATCGGAAACCACGATTATACGGGTGGTTAGACTCCTCGTCAATGCACAGATGGTGAGTTTTCGTGGTTCGAGCACCATCTTGAGCGTTTGCCAGCGGTCCATTTGCGGGTGTTGTAGCAACATAAATCTGTCACCCTAACGGCAACATAGAAATGTCACCCCTCCTGGGCGTTGGTGTGTTCCAGCCGGGTATCGCCGTAGTAGAGCGAGACGCGGCCATCGAGCGTCTGATAGAGCTGGATTTTTGCTCCCGCAAAACTGAAGCGGCGGTTCTGGGGCGGGATCTGGAAGCGGCGCCCGTCCCACTGCACGACGTTGTCGTTGCTAACGATGCGTTCGTGCCGGAAGGCACAGATGCGCTGGAGATCATCGGGAGCGGGCCGCCAAGCTTTGGCGGCGTCGCGCGGAGTGCGCGCGAAACGGCGGTTGTAATCAGCGATGAACTTGCCCAGGAGGCGGTTGGCCGAGTCGATATCGCAGGCGTTGGCCAAACGCAATTCACTGCGCAAGCGATCTTGCAGCACGCCCCAGAGGCGTTCGACACGGCCTTTGGCTTGGGGAGATTGCGCGGCAATGAAGGTGATGCCGAGTTGAGCCAGGGCGCGGCCGAATTGGGTGGGTTGGCGCTGGCCGGCGAGTTCTTCCTCGACGGTCCAGTAATCGTCATTGCGGACGAAGACGCCGCTGCGATCTCCGTAGAAGGCCGTGGGCACGCCGAAGCGTCGGAGCAGGCTTTGGAGCAGGCGAAAGTAGCCTTCGGCGGTTTCCGAAGGAAAGAACTGAGCGGCGAGGATTTTGCCGGAAGCGTCGTCCTGCATGCCCAGAGCGGTGAGACGCGGGCCGCGGCCTTCGAGCCAGTCGTGAGGCGAGCCGTCGAGTTGCACCAATTCGCCTTCGCGAGCGACGCGCAAACGGCGCTGGCGATGAGCGGGAGGGCGACGTTTGCGGGGAGAGCCGAGACCTTGGCTGCGCAGCAAGCGGCGGAGGGTTTCACGGCTGAGCGAGAAGCCTTCTTGCTCGACCAGTTTTTCGCAAAGGTGATGGTCATTGAAGCCGGCATAACGGGTGCGGGCCAGTTGCAAGATGTGATCCCGCACGCGCTGGGGCAGGCGACGATGACTGGGCCGACCGCGGCCGGCGTGTGCCAGAGCCGCCTCGCCGCTTTGCCGTAACCGGGCTTTGAGTCGTTTGACATGTCGAGGAGTAAGGTCGAGCAGCGCGGCGGCTCTGGCACACGCCAATTCCCCCTTCACGCACGAAGAAATCACTGCCACTCGTTGCAATTCTTTCTGGCTCAACGTGAATGTCTCCATAGGGGTGACATTTTCACGTAGCCATTAGGGGGTGACAGAATTATGGAGCTAAGACAAGCGGTCCATTTGCGGGTTTACCCGGGAGTACCCATAGTGTATAAATACGCCCATCCTCTTCATCAATCTTTTGCGTGTCGATGTTTTGAAAGGCGGAGAAGGTTGCGATGACACTAACAGGTCGAATGAGATTCCTCCTGATCGGTGTGCTGGCTGTAGTTGCCGCATTTGGACCGGCGGTGCCCGCGCAGCAAAAACAGTCTCCCAAGCAAGCCGACCTCCCCAATCCCTATCGCCTGGTGGAAAACTGGCCGACTCTTCCGGCGAGCATGAATGGTGGCCACTGGGGCGAACTCATCCGGGCGGACATCGACCCCGAGGGGAACATTTGGGTCTTTCATCGCTGCTTCAACACGGAACCCGCCGGCTACGCCACTTGCGTCGGCCGTACGGACCCGCCGATTTTGGAATTTGATCCTTCGGGAAAACTTCTGACGAGCTCTGGCAGCGGGATGTTCGCGTTTCCCCATGGGTTTACAGTCGATCGCCAGGGAAACATTTGGGCGAGCGACGCCAATGCCAGCGAGACGGTGCTCGGCCTGTCGGCAAAAGACGCGAACGGAGTGGTGCGAGGCCATCAGGTCTTTAAACTCAGTCCCACGGGCAAGGTGCTCATGACTCTGGGCAAGGAAGGCGTTAAGGGTGATGGCCCGGATACGTTCGATCAACCGTCGGGTATTGCCATCGCTCCCAACGGCGATATTTTTGTGACCGACGGCCACGGCAAAAATGACCGCGTCGTGAAATTTTCCAAGGACGGCAAATTTATCAAGACTTGGGGACATCACGGATCAGGACCCGGCGAGTTCGACCAGCCTCACGATATCTCCATCGGCGGTTCGCGGGGCTACGTGTACATTGCCGACCGCAGCAACAGCCGCGTCCAGGTCTTCGACCAGGACGGAAATTTCATCGTGGCGTGGAAGCAATTTGGCCGGCCGAGCGCGGTGTACGTTTCGAAGGACGACACTCTTTATGTGAGCGACTCGCAGTCGAACTCGACGGTCAACCCTGGCTACTTGAGAGGAATTACCGTCGGGAGCACCAAGGACGGCTCGCTCTCCGCATTCATCCCTGATCCGGATCTCGCCCAAGCGGACGTCAACCGCATTTCCGGAGCATCCGGAATCGTGGCCGACGACAAAGGGACGATCTACGCGGCGGACGTCGGCCCACACCGGCTGAGGAAGTACGTAAAAATTAAATAGCGAGGCAGCCCGGGAACGCCAATCTCCCGATTGGCGCTTTGCCGGACGCCAATCGGGAGATTGGCGTTCCCAGTCTTCAATCTTCGCGGATCGCGATTCCCCTCGCTGACATTTCTTGGAGCAGCTGCGCCACGGCCGGCGTGATTTCTCCGTCGCCAGGCACGACCACCGCCCATTCGAGCTCTTCCCGGAAGGCGCGCGTGACAATGCTCCAACCCTGCAAGGATGGAGGCATCGTCTGGCCGATTTGGATGATCGTCCAGTGCCGGGCTAGCTCCCGTGCGGCTGCCTGATCGGGCAATGGACCGCGCACAATGAAGTGATTGTCGCCGCACACGAGGATGCCGATCATCGGGTTTCAGGCCTCGAGCCGCGGATCGGGAACGGCGCGGCCGACGGCGAAGTGATAGATGACCTGGCGCGGGAGCGTTCGCGGATCCTTCCGAGGCAACGCATCGCTTTTTTCTTTCCGTGATTGCTCCGGAGTTGCAGGATGCTCTTCGCCGGATTCGGAAATCATGGGAGCGAGCTCGCGCGGACCTCGGTCCTCGGCGGCAGCACGGGAAGCGGGTGAACCCAGCATGACTAGCGCTGCTTTTTCCGCCTCGCGAACCGACACGCTGACGGAATCGGCCCCCTCTTCGAGGAACCCTAGATAGCGGTGAACATCGTCGTCATAGAACGCGCCGATGCCGGTGGCGTTCCAGCCCAGCGCTTCCGCCCCCACGTAGAGCTTCTGCCCAATTGCGCCCGCTTCAAAAAAGACGTAGCGGTAACCGCGGTTGCCGAAAACGCGAGTAGCATCGCTCAGATCCGCAATCATGGAAACGGTAAAACAAGAGTTTCCGGCGAGGGCTTGTTCTAGGCTGAGAAAAGCCGCGACGCGCTGCACGTTGCCGCGATGCAGCTGTTCGAGCTTTCGATTGACGCGATGCCAACGGTAGACGCCGGGCTCGCAATCACTCACGCGGTGAACGTAGAGATAAAGCTCGACAAGATCCGCGCCACTTTCGGATTGCGACGTTTCTCCTTCAAAATTTCCGCGCCAGTCCGCGCGCCAGTCCCGTGTCGCAAAGTCTAGTAGCTGTTCCAGTTCGTCGCGGCTCATGGGCGGCGTGCGAGCGTCGAAATCAAGCGCCGAGCGCCGCCGCCGCGCAGTTGATCCAAATGCAGCGTCGCGCGCCGCGTCGGGCACAGGCGCGTTTCCCACGGCGATGCCTTGCTTTGCAGCGGAGACGCGCGGCAACGGTCCCGCGGGGTCAGGCAGTATAGTCGCGGCGTGCATCCCAAGAAGCAGTTCATAGGGAACTTCTTCCCTGGAAAGTTCGTTCGGAATTCCCGCGAACGGTCCTACCGGCGTAGAAGAAGATTCAATAGAGCTTTTCAGCGGAGGAAAGACCAGAAACGCCATGGGGGCTTCGTCGCTCTGGGCAAGGCCCATCGATCGGGCGAGACGCAAGTCGCTGAAGTGAGCCACGACGCCGCCCGTGAGCCCCAGCGCGCGTGCCGCCAAAAGCGCGCTCATCATGGCGTGGCCCAAATCATGGCAGCAGTAACGATATGCGCGCTCGCTGTATTTCCAGGCTTCTCGCCAGAAGATGGAGGTGAATCCGACGATCAGCCGTGACTCCGATACCCACGGAGTCTCGAGAGCACGAGCAAGATGCTGCGTCCAGGCTCCGCGGCTGCGAAGTTCGACCGCGTGCAGGTCCGCGCGGTAGTGGTACAAACCTTCGTCCAATCCTGAAAATGCGCGCAGTGCAACGTACGTTTCCGTCGGGTGAAGGTTGCCGGAAGAAGGGTTCACGCGCAGGCTGTAGCGCGCGCCCGTCCCTGGGATTTTCTTCCAGGCGCTGACCGCCATCGAGTGCCACAGAAAGCGGCTCAGCCAATCCTGATCGAGGACAATTTTTTCCTGACGTTCAGATTCATTCTCGCTTTCCGCGAGGGCCGCTATCGCGTCGAATGTTCCAATTTCCGGGAAGCCGGGTTCGGGCGGAAGATTAATCCTGGAAGCGCCTTCATAACTGCGGAATGGATCGGGCTGATTGTGCCAGTCGAGATAGCGCGCGTTTGCGCGGACGGATTGATAGGTGTGCTTCGTAGCCTGATGATAGGCGAAAAGGCGGCCCGTATCTTTGTTGTAGCTGCCGCATTCGGGATCGTCCCACAAGCGCGAAAGAAAACGCGTCATTGCTCCGTCTTTCTGATATCCGAGCCACTAAAACCCAGATGACAATAGAGGATAAGGCTCAGCAGGAGCAAATCAAACCGGATAGACCGCTATTTCCGGCGCGCAATGAACAGCATCACGCCGAAAACGACCACCGGGATTAACGCCAGCATGATGTAGAACAGGATTTGCCGCAGCACGGGCGAGCGCCGCTGCTTCCAATTCTTGAGTTCGGCCCGGTCGGCGACACCAACTTTTTCCGGGTGCTCTAAATCCAGGGCAAATTCGTGGGCGTTGGGGTAACGCTTGTTGGGATCGCGCTCCAGGGCCCGGTAAATAATTTCCTGCAGCTCGGGCGAAACTTCAGGATTGACCTCGCGCGGCGGGATCGGATTGTTCAGCAGGCGTTCATTCATGATGACGAACGGATTGGGCCCGGTGAAAGGCACCTTGCCCGTCAGCATCTCGTAAAACATGATGCCCAGGGAATAGACGTCGCTCCGGGCATCGCCCCGCTTCCCTTTCACTTGCTCGGGAGAAATATAATCCGGCGTTCCCATGGCCTCGGTCAGCTTGGCAAAGGTCAGGCGGCGCGATCCGGCGTTCGCGGCGATGCCGAAATCGATGAGCTTCACTTGATCGTCCGGGCCGACCATGATGTTTTCGGGTTTCAGGTCGCGATGCACGACCCCCTGACTATGGATGTAATCGAGGGCCTTGCACAGGGCAAGTGTAATTCGGATGGCGCGTTCCGGCGGAAACTTCTTCTGTTCGTTCAGGATTTGGCGCAACAGGCGGCCGTCCACCCATTCCAAAACCATGTAGCGCCGGCTGCGTTCCTCGCCGTTAAAGACGCGAACGACACCGGGGTGATCGAGTTTCTTGCCGATTTCTTCTTCGCGCTTGAACCGGTCGTACAAGACCGGGTCGGCTTCCATCTCAGGATGGGGAATTTTGATTGCGACAGCGCGGCTGTTCTGCAAATCTGTCGCGCGAAAAATGGAAGCCATGCCGCTTCTGGCGACCAGGCCATCGATGCGGTAATGATCGAGCTGATCGCCGGGATGGAATTCGCTCATTGGGAAGGCAGGTCAGCGGCGAAGGCGAAGACGGCAGCGAACCTGTATCAGTACAGTTTGTAGGGCCGTCCGCGATACATCCCCATTCGCTCGACGCCCCGAATCCGGATCAACTGAACGCTGATATTATCGCCGCCGCCCCGATCGTTGGCAAGGGCAACCAATTTTTCCGCCGCGAGTTGGAGATCCTGGCCTTGGCTGCAGATAGCGGCCATTTCCGAGGCCTCCACCAATCCGTGCAAACCGTCCGAACATAGCAGAAGAACATCGCCGGAGAAGATCTGGTGGTCGTTGGTATCGATATTCGCAATCAATTCAGTTCCGAGCGAACGGCTGAGGATATGATTCGTTTCGCCATCGGCAGCTTCTTGCGCGGTGACGAGGCCCATGCGCACTTGCTCCCCGGCAATCGTATGATCGCGCGTAATCTGGGCTGCCTTCCCATTACGAATAAGATAGCAGCGCGAATCGCCTACATGCGCTACGGACATCCTGTCGTACCTTAATGCGCAGGCCACGATTGTCGTCGCCATGCCCGCGGAAGCCCGCCCACCTGTGACAGCGGCTTCAAAAATGGATGTGTTTGCCTGCTGAACCAACCGTTGCAGCACTGCCGAGTGGGATTCCCCATCCTTGGCTTTGTGGAAGCCGGCGACCATGCTTTCTACCGCGATGCGAGACGCCACTTCCCCTTTTGCATGTCCCCCAACCCCATCCGCCAGCACAAATAACCACCCGTGCGTGCGCACCTGCGCGGGAGTGACTGGCGACGCGTAACCGAGGAAGTCTTCGTTGTGGTCGCGGACCCGCCCGACATCGGTGTGTTCCACGAATTCGAGTTCAAGCATATGGCCGGAGGCGGAACTTCTTACGGAGGCGACCCAGGAGGTACTGTTCTGGAGAGCGCTCCTCGCGGGTTCCCCGAGAATTTCATTCGCGTCTGAAACGGAAATTCGGACAGGCGCGAACGCCTGTCCGAATTTCCTAGCCAACTGAGCTAAGTTCATATTACACCATTACGTGCGGCTGGTGACCAGTGTTGTGCGCCCCGTGGCTTTGCTGGACCGAAGGAAGTAAATCCCTCCATAAATGGCCCAGACCAGCGCGATTCCCAAGGCTAGGAATGGTTCCATTTTGGTTCCATATCCCATGAACGGCAACACGAGGTACGCCCCCATGCAGATCAAGTTTGCGGCCACACCGAAAATGGGGATGAGCATATGTTTGAGGAAACTGTAGTTCGGGCTCCCTCTGTAGCAGAAGATGCAGGTTACGCAGCTCAGCATGTACAGGAGGAACGTCCCGAAGTTGGAAGCCAGCGTAATGGTGAGCAGGCTGTTGGGCAGCTTGGCCATGGCGTCATGAGATAAGTAACCGAAGCTCGACCAGAACCCATGAGGCAAGGCTTGCAGCGTGGTGTCCGCGACGGCACCGCCATCACCGAACAGATTCAATAGTGCGATGACGCCGAAAATCGCGGAAATCACCGCCAATGCCCAGATCGCGCGGTGCGGACTAAGGTTCTTCTCATGCAGCATGCCGAAGTGTTCCGGGACCTCGGAGTCTTTGCCCATCGCGTAGGTCACGCGCGCCCCGGTGTTGATGCAAGCAAGCGTGGTGCCGATGAGCGCGAGGAAGACGGTGACAGCTTCGATCAGCATGAAGGCGCGCCCATGGCCGTTGAACAGGGCATCGCCCACCATCACCATCATGTCGCCGATCGGGGCGGCCGAGCTGGTTGCCGTCGACATCGGGTAGCCGCTACTTAAGAAGTAGTTTGCGGCGAAATACTCGAACAAATAGCAGAACGCCCCCTGAACGAGCAGCGAGGTGACGACCGCGATGGGGATGTCCCGCTTGGCGTTTTTCGCTTCGCCGCCGAGTGATGTGCAGGACTCAAATCCAACCAGAATGAGGATGGCAACTGTAGCTTGAACGAACATCCAGTTGAAATTGTGTACACCAATTACAGATTTGGCGTTCGGATGGGCCTGAAACACCGGCGGATTGCTGGTATCGTACATGTCGTAACTGACGTGATAGGGAAGGGGTTTCCCACTCGCGTCGAGTTTGGGTTGCGGCACCATGTTGGCATCCCGGGTGATTACATCCGATGTCGTTCCATCGGCCGCTTTTTGGCTGGTGGTCGCGAATTCGTAGTTATAGCCATGACCGGAAACCGAATCAAACTGCCACGCTTCGCTTCCCGGGGGATGGCTCATCCGGTAGCTGATGGCCATCACGGAGAAAACGATCAGCGCAGAGATTTGAATTACATTGATGGCAACGCTAACCGCCGTGGAACCACTCACCCCTCGGTGCGCGATATAGGCGACCGCGAAAGAAAACAAGATCGCGATCAGCATCATGAACATCGGACCGGGGTTCGACGCGCTCATGAAGTTCGGCCAAAGGGTGCCCGTGATGTAGCCGCAGAAAACTCCGGTGACGGCCACCATCACGCCGGGGTAGATCCAGTAGTAAAGGTGTGAACCCCAGCCGACGATGAACTTCATCAGACGCGCGTATTTCCAAGCCTTGTCGTGATTCAGAAACGACTGCTCCGCGAAATAGTAAGCGCTGCCGGTGCCGGGATACATCTTTGCCATTTCCGCGTATGACACCGCGGTCGCTAGACAAAGCAAAAGCGCAAAGAAAATGCCGATCCACATTGCCGGTGCCGTGGCACCCTCTACTGCTTGCGGTGCAAAGGTAAGCCAAAGGAAGGCACCGGGAGCGATGAGCGCCATGGCGTTCATCGTCACCCCGGTTAATCCTAAGGTTGGTGTCATTTTAACTTCGCCGGTATTCTCCGCCATGTATTCTCCTTATAGATTCTTTATCTCGCCGCTGATTCTTACTGCCAAAATGCAACTGCACGAACTAAGTTGTGCCGAGGACCGAGATACTAGATGGGTGCCTTGGAGTAGTAAAATGCAACGTTTCGATGGCCCAAATTACGGATTCATATGGCTGCAATGAATGCTTGAAAGGGGCTGTCTGGAAGCGCGTAAAAGCGAATCCAACGGCTCCCTATCCAGAGCAGCTACCCCGGCTGTCTTTATAATTTGTTTATTTGCAGGCATTTGCGGATTTGAAGGCCGTTTTGATTCAAGTTTGGCGTTCGATTGATTGAAGCGACCCCTGGCGAGTAGGACCGTTTGTCCATTCACTTCTTTTATTGCTTGCATAAGGATTTATGAGGCTGCACCAGGGGATTCCGTCCAATTTCCCGTCTAACGGACCACTGGCCTGGCGCGTTGGACGGCGCGGGCCTGATTCATTTTTGTTGGAGCCGCACACCGGCTTCCGGTGCGATTGTGATATTTTAGCCAGCGTCGCAATTGTAAGTGCAAACCTCGATGCACTGAACCGGGGGATTTCGGAATGAAGGTCCTGGGTTTCCTCATGCTGCTGGCGGGATGGGTCCTGGTGCTGGCCGCGATTGTGCTTTTCCCGTCGCCGCCTTTGCGAGCTGCGTTTGTCCTGGCCGGTATTGCGGTGGAAATCTTGGGATTGGTCCTCGCTTTCCGATCGCATCTGATTCCGCGAGAGGAAAAAGGATAATTCCCATGCCCGCCTCGACGCTCACGGAAGCAACGACGGTCGCCTGCCTCTTCTTTATCTTTCTTGTTCCGCTTGCAGCAGGCGGGCTGGCTCTCATAAACGTCGGCTTGGGACGTTCTCGCAGCGCCGGCCACATGATGATGGCTTCGCTGTGCACTCTGGCTGTCGCCGGCCTGGCCTACTTCGTTTGCGGATTTGCGTGGCAAGGATTACATTGGAGGTCCCGCATACAACTTCGCCATTTCCGGGAAGGGTTGGAACTGGATTGCCGCGGAGCCCTTCTTTTTTCGCAAACTTTCCTTCGACGGTTCCGCTGCTTCCCTCGCCGCGTTGTTTCAAATCTTTTGCGTGGGCCTCGCGGCTTTGATCCCGCTGGGAAGCGGCGCGGACCGCTGGCGTCTGCGGGCCAGCTGTCTTTCGACGGGACTGATCGCCGCCGGGACATATCCGCTCTTTGCGCATTGGGTTTGGGGCGGCGGGTGGCTCGCGCAACTTGGCGTCAATTATGGAATCGGCCGGGGGTTTCTGGATGCGGGAGGCGCCGGCACGATTCAGGTCCTGGGCGGCCTCACGGCTCTGACGGTCACCTGGATTCTCGGGCCGCGGCGCGGGAAATATTCCGCGGACGGTATGGCGCCAGCGATCCCCGGCCACAATGCGAGTTCTGGTTCTGTTCGGTTGCGTGCTGGCTCTCGTCGGGTGGATTGGCCTAAATTCCGCAGGAGCGATACTGTTCACGGGAGGCGCAGCTTCCGGGGCCGCTCTGGTCGCCATCAATACCATGCTCGCCGCTTCGGCCGCCGCGCTCACCGCGGCGTTCATCACGAAGATTCGTTTCGGCAAGCCCGACGCTTCGCTCACCGCCAACGGCTGGGTCGGCGGACTCGTCGCCAGCAGCGCCTCATGCGCATTTGTGAGCCCCGCGGAAGCAGTTGTGATCGGCTCGATCGCCGCCGTGATGATCACGTTTTCGATTGAATGGCTGGAGCTGCGCCTGGAAGTCGACGACCCAAGCGGCTCCGTTTCTGTGCACGCCGTGGGAGGCATCTGGGGCCTCCTCGCGCTCGGGGTTTTTGGCCAATTTCAGCGGCCGGTCATGAATGTTGCGGGAAACTCTCTGCCCTCGGCGATGAATGGGGTTGCCGCTGGCCAGTGGCTGGCACAATTGATTGGCGTGGCCACGCTGCTGGGTTTTGTATTGCCGCTGACGTACGTCGCGAATCGGCTGCTCAACCGCTTCTATCCTTATCCGCGTCTCGGTCGAAGGCGAGCGGCAGGGCATGGACCTGCATGAGCTCGGCGCCGGCGCATATCCGGAATTCGTGACCCACACGGACGAATTTCTGCCTCGATAAAGAGTTATCCCGGTACTCGCAGGCCGACCGCGACTCTCTCGTTTGTGCGCAAATCAACAAACTTTTCAATCCAAGCTATCCGCTCTTTGAGTTTGCCTTTGGTCCAAGCGCTGCTGCAAGCTGCATAAGGAAGTTATAAATAATCTATAAAGGATCGATGAGTGGCCTTGGGACATATTGCGCTGTCTTCATCTCCAGAACGGGACCGGTGGTCCGGGAAGCGAGTGGCAGCCGCAAGCCTGCGCTATGGGATTGCCTTGTTGTGCGTGGCGGCGGCGCTGTGCTCGAGCTTGCTGCTACAGCGTTTGTTTCCTTACCCGTTCTTGTTCCTGTTCTTTGCGGCGGTGATGGCCAGCGCGTGGTTCGGCGGCACATGCGCCCGGCCTTTTCGCGGTTTTTCTTTCCACGCTGGCCGTGGACTACTTTTTTGTTCCTCCGTTTCATTCCTTCGCGGTCAACGCGACGGACACCGCGTATTTCGTGGCCTTCGTCCTCTGCGCCCTGGCGGCCAGCTGGGTGAGTTCCTCGAAAAAGAAAAGTGAGGAGGCGCTTCGGGAGGCGCGCGACCACCTGGAGGCGCGAGTGGCCGAGCGCACCGCGGAACTTCAAAAGACGATTGCCGAGCTGCAGGAAAACGAGCGCCAGCGGGAGCAACTGGTAAGCGAAAAATCCGCCCTCTCCGGCCAGCTGGAAGCGCGAAAGATCGTGGAGCGCGCCAAGGGAATTCTGCAGCGCGAAATGAAAATCAGCGAGGAAGAAGCCTATCGCGCGATCCAGCGGCAGAGCCAGCAAATGCGCAAGTCCATGAAGGAAATTGCGGAGACCATTATTTTGAACGATGAACTGAAGCGCGGCCCGCAGTAATTCGCGCCCGCTCCGAATCGTGCCATTGAAAGTTTGAATTTGACTGTCTCGATGGAAAGGCTGCAAACTGCGCGAGGAATTAAGGGACCGCATCGCCGCCACGAATTCCTCCTTTCGCCGATGAAATGGGGAAGCCGGTGACGCGGGCCTCCAGCTTCACTGTTTTTCTCGGACACGATGCCGTGTCCAACCAATCGCAACATAACGCTCGACGACGAGCCGAAGACGTAAGCCCTGAACGGCGCTGGAACGGGTCTATTTGTCCCCTGTTCTTCAGCGATTCCGGTTCCTGATTGTGGCTTTTTGTCTTTATAGGCTTCCGAAAGGATCACGGAATCGATGGAAGCGGCTTTTGATTCGAAGTTGGCGAGTGGTCGCAAATCCGTTGGCGGACGGAGGATGTAAATGAATTGGCCTTTGATGCTGGTGGAAACGATTCTGGCGGGATTTTTTGCGGTTGCGTGCATTCGCGCCTGCGTGCCTGCAAATCCCGAGCGGCAAGCTGAGCTTCAGCGACCTGTTGCGGTTCCCAGGACGCCTGGAACGGCTGCAACGCACGCGATGGCAGTGGTTTTCGATGGTGGCGCTGCTGCTGGTGTTGCGGCTGCAAGAGCGGATTGCCCCTGGTGCTGGAAGCTGATTGTGGCCTGGTGGAATTCGTGATTTTTATGGCGTTGCCGGTGAGAGCGAAAACGACGGACGCGCAAAGGAGGAGCGGCAATGCGGCAATTGTGGGAAGTCGCTGATTTCGTCCGCACGATGCGAAGACAAATGCGGTTCGGCGAGATTTCCCGCGCGCCGCTGCGGCTGCTGCGCGTGGAATTGCGCGACGACACTGTTGGAATGCGACTGGATCGCGCGTCCTCCGGACGCCTGGGATTCCAGCTTGCGGCGCGCCACGAACGGGATCGCAACGAATCGCGGCAGATTCTGCTGGACGCGATCGGCCATGCGCAATCTCGTGTTTGATGCGCTTCCAAAGATTGATTGCGCCGTGCTGCGGGCCTTTCGTCAGCCCGCGCGCGAGCCTCCCGAGATGATTCTTCTCGGCACGGTCTCCAGGGAAATGCCGGAAGTGCACAGGGTCAGTTCCCTGGCGATGCGCGCGAAGTTGTTCGGGTTTTGCTTCATTTTGGAAGACGGGCTTTTAAGACCTTTGCAAGTAGTGGAAAGAAGCGAGGAATTCATTTCTTAAGGACTAGACCCAGCCGGGTCAAGGAGGAATTAGCAATGGCAGCAAACAAACAGCAAGGCAGTTATTTAACCCTGTTTTGGACGGGGCGACGGCGTTGTGCGCGGGCCTCGCCTATTTTGCCGAAGGATTCGGCAAGCTGGTTCTGGTGCTCGGTTTGGCGGCGGTGGTCATCAGCTTGGTCGGATTCCTGAAGATCAAGCCGATGGAAGGAAAGACGGCCGGTGTGGCGGGGAACACGGCGATGAAGCTGCTGGGCATCGCAGTGGCGTGGGGCGGATGGTTCGTCACCATCGCCGGCCTGCACATCACCACCAGCGTTGGCGGCCGGCTCGTCTTCGCCCTGGTGGGCATCGCGGTAAGCCTCGTCGGAGTCCTGGGCGTATTGCCCGTGGCCTTCGGCAAGAGCATGGCAGGAAAGGCAGAACCTTCAAGCTTTGTGGCAGCCAAAACCACAATGGAGCATTCACGATGAAAAAAATCCTTCAATGTAGTTGTCTCAGTCTTTGTCTTCTCACGCTGGGTCTGGCGTTGGGCGTGGCTGCCCACGCTCAGACTCCGGCACCGGCTGCCGCGCGCCTGCGGCAGCTCCCGCGCCGCCGCTTGCCGCCGGCGGATGCCGAACTCAAGGACGCCGCCGGTAAGGCGCCCACAACGGCGGATCTGGCCAAGGGCGATCCCGGAGGCACGATCACCGGAACGATCAACGACGTTCCGGCGGCGGACTCCAAGGCCGGCGTAACCCTTCCCGACGTCGCCAATCAAGTTGGCCAAAACAAGATCGCCGCCAACTTCATCTGGACGCTGGTCACGGGCTTCCTCGTCATGTTCATGCAGGCGGGGTTCGCCATGGTCGAGTCGGGCCTGTGCCGCGCGAAAAACGCCAACCACACCTACATGATGAATTTCTTCGTGTACACCTGCGGATTGTTTTCCTACTGGATCCTCGGCTTCGCCATACAAATGGGCGGAGCGGCCGGGAACGGCAACCTCGGCGGCCTGCAATCGCTCACCGGGGAACACACCCTCACGTTGTTCGGCAAGACTTGGGGCATGTTCGCCTCGGCGGGAATGCTTCTGAGCGGCCACACGTATGACGTCGGCGTCATGGTGATCTTCCTGTTCGAAATGGTGTTCATGGACACCGCCCTGACGATCGTGACCGGCGCATGCGCCGAACGCTGGAAGTTCCTGGCGTTCACCGTGTCGTCCATCATCATGGGCGCGATCACCTATCCGCTCTATGGCAACTGGGCTTGGGGCGGCGGCTGGCTCTCCCAACTCGGCACCAACGTCGGTCTGGGCAAAGGCTACTGCGATTTCGCCGGATCGGGCGTGGTGCACGCGGTCGGAGGAATCACGGCGCTGGCCGTCTGCCTGATCATTGGCCCGCGCATCGGCAAGTACAACCGCGACGGATCGAGCAACCCGATCCTCGGCCACGATGTTTCGGCCGTGTTGATCGGCTGCTTCATCCTGGCCTTCGGCTGGTTCGGGTTCAACCCGGGCAGCACGCTGGGCGCATCCGCCAACGGCAACCTGCGCATCGGCACGATTGCCGTTGACACCATGCTGGCCGGTTGCACCGGAACGATGGGCGCCATCCTCTACATGTGGGCGCTCAAAGGCAAGCCGGACTACTCCATGAGCGGCAACGGGCTGCTCGCGGGCCTGGTGGCCATCACCGCACCGAGCGGCTTCGTCAACACCACCGGCGCCTGCATCATCGGCTTGGTCGCCGGCGTTCTGGTTTGCCTGAGCTGCTCGTTCTTCGAAAACGTCCTGAAAGTCGACGATCCAGTCGGCGCCATTTCCGTCCACGGGACCAACGGCCTCTGGGGCGTGATTTCGGTCGGGCTGTTTGCCGACGGGACAAGCAACTACGGCGGAAGCTGGAACGGCGTGACCGGCAATGTCACGGGCCTGTTCTACGGCGATGCCAGCCAGCTTGTCGCGCAACTCGTGGGCGTTTCGACGCTGATCGGCGTCGTCTTCACCATCAGCATGCTCATCAACCTGGCGATCGAGTTCTTCATCGGTCAGCGGGTCTCGGCAGAAACAGAACTTGCGGGCCTGGACATTCCGGAAATGGGGCAACTCGGCTATCCCGAGTTCGTGCTCGCTCCGACACCCGCAATGTCCGCGGCTTAGCAGTTTGCAGTAAACCGGGAGGCAAGGCGTGGCGCTCTCCGCGCCTTGCCTGCCGGGTTTGTAAAGCGCTTATGGCGGCGTAAATGCGAAAAATCTCAAGCATGGACGAGGCGAAATTTATGAATCCTGAAGTGAAATGACAAGCATGACGAACGGCGCAGAACTCGGACGCGCTGGCCGCGGCGACTTCTTCACCCGTGCTCGCGCGCATCCCGGCGAAAACGCAAGGCTCGCTCTTGAGAATGTTCGCGGACCCGCACCTGCTCGAAAAACAGGAACGCGCCGAACTCGTGCAGGGACTGCGCGAATGCGTCCTGGCGCATCCGGAGGTGTCGGAATTGCGCGTCCTGTATGGCATGGCGCTTTGCGTGGATTTCAAAGTGCAGGACGCGATCGAGGAACTCCGGGAAGGCGTGCGGCTGGCTCCGGACAGTTTCATCGCGCAGTTAAAAATGGGCGAATTGTGGATGCGGCTCCGCGTCATCGAAAAGGCCGAGGAGCACACGCACCAGGCCGCCTTGCTGGCCCGGAACATGATGCAGTCGGAACTGGCGCGCAGGCAGGCGGCCACGATCCGGACCCTGATGCACAACGGAATCAAGCGCGGTGGTCCCAGCTACAAGGGCCCGTGGCACCTGGTGACGGCTCTGCGCAAGCTTTGGAAGCGGGACCAGGCGGAAGGCGAAGCCCTGGCTGCAGTGGACGTGCAATAGACGAGCCGAGCCGGCCATTCTGGACGCAGCGGCGATCCGGCCTGCGATTCAAGAAGTGATCAGTTTGTAATTGCGAGCCGGAGAGTACTCCTTGGACAGCCAGGTAACGATTCAGGATGACTCTTCCTACTCGGGAAGTTGCTGCCAAGCCCGAGGCGGCACAGGTCATCAGTTGTCCGGGCGCTCCTTTGTGGGCGCATGTGCGTTGCTGGCCGTAGCGATCCTCTTCTTGGGCCGCGACTTGCCGGTTTGGCTCCTGGCCGCGGAAGTGCTCGCCACAATCCTGTCGCTGTTTCTGCTCGGCTCGTTCAAATACCAGATTCACAAGAATGCGCTTACCTACGGAATGTTGCTGGTCATCATCGCCACATTTTGCAGGCTCAGCACTTCCGAATGGCAGTGGCAAATTCACGAGAGCGGATGGTGGCACTGGGCACAATCGAATCTGCTGTCCTTCCAGGGCCTGGACGATCTGATCCACGCGGACACCATGCTCTTCATTCTGGGCTTGACATTTTTCGTGTCTGTGGTTGCCCAGACGCGCTTGCTGGAAGGGATCACGTTTTCCCTGCTGCGCCGCAACCAAGGCGCGATTCTGCCGACGGTCATTTCGGTGACCGCGTTCGTGGCGGTCGCGTCGGCTGTTTTCGGCGGCGTCTCCATGATTGGCTTGACCATTCGGACATTGGTGATCGTCCTGCTTCTCGCCGCCGCGCCGGCCTCCGCGATCACGCTACGCAGTGATCGTCTGCACCGCAATCACCACGATTTGCGGCGTGTGGGTGGCCTACGGCGAGCCGCCGAACCTCATCATGAAGGCAAACCTCTATCCCTTGCTGGGGAACGCCTTCTTCGTTATTTACTGCGCCCCCGCGGCGGTCGTCAGCTATCTCTTGATCGCCCGCCAACTTCGCAAGCGGCTTCGCAACCAGCACGTCTATCTCGAACTGCTGGACGTCGTCGAAGCGAATGCGCAGGACGTGCGATTCCTGCAGGCCACGCGCCACGGCGAGGTGCTGACCCCGATCGAGTTTATCGAGGATCACGCCGCGGAACTCGGCGGCCGCGCCGAGGGCGTTCTGAAATGGCTGCATCAAGGTGAATCGCTGGGCCTTGCGCTTGTTCCGTGAAAACGTCCCGGAAGATACCCGGAAGAACCTGCTGGGGCATTTCGTCAGCGAGGAACTCGCCGACTCCCTCGACCGCCACTATCAACTGGCCTTCGCGCGCGACGCCGAAGGCGCGAAGAAGGCGGAACGCGGCGTCCACGAAGCGCTGGCCTCGCTCGCGCACGTTCGCCGGCGCGCGCAAAGGGTGGCCGCTCTGGCTCTGGGGCCATTCATCGGCCTGTTGATTGTGCACACCATTTATGATCGCGTGCCGCTGTTCTGGGCCTCCTTTGCCGGCTTCCTGTTTGCATTCATGGGCATCGCGGGCATCCCCAAAATGCGCGGGCTGGCGCTGCACGAAGCGTATGTCGAATATGCCGAATACTATTTTCTGTTTCCGTTGTTCCTCTCCATCACACTGCTGACCAAAGCGGGCTTCTTCGATCAGATCCAGACCCTGGTCCACAAGGGAATCGAAACCATGGGGCAGGGGCACGTCGCCTTCGCGCAATTTCTGGGTTGCACGTTCCTATCGGCGATTCTGGACAACAACATCGTGGCCGATTTCGCATCGCGCGGGCTGCACGGATTGAGCCCCTCAGTGTTGCACCTGTTTGCGATGGCGCAGATTGTCGGGTACGCGCTCGGCGGGTGCTGGACGCATATCGGCTGCGCGCAATCGGTGGTTGCGTTTGCGTTTATCCGGCGGGACGTGGATGAGGGCTATACGCCGCTGCAGTGGATGAAGGACATTACGCCGATCATTGTCGAAATCATGATTGCGCTGACGATTCTGATTTACGTTCAGAACGCGTTCCTGCGGTGGCTGGGGTAGAGAAGGATTGGCCCTGCGAGGGACGGGGAAGACCTGGGTTCAGCCCCGCACTTGCACGGGCGGCGTTTCGGCACTTTGATTCTGTTTTGAATGGGATTCAATTGGCATGAAAACACCGATGGGTCAATTGGACAATCGCGATGGGGCCGCTATCGGGCCCGGGGCGCAATTGGATCACTACCGAATCGAGAGTGTGGTCGCCCAGGGCCGGATTGCCACGACTTTTCGAGCGACAGACATGCATACGAATCGGCAAGTGGCTCTTGAAATTCCCAGGCCCGAAATCGAAGCCGATCCGGTTTTGCTGCAACGGTTCCAGCGGGAAGAAGAAATCGATAAGACGCTGGATCATCCGGGTCTTATCAAACTCATTGAGAAGCATGGGGACGCTGCGGGAAGCGGCCAATCCTACCTCGTCAGGGAGTGGTTCGAGGGAACTTCTCTTCGCGATTTATTGCCGCAAGGGAAATTGGAACCGGAACGTGCGGTTCACATCGCGGTGTCCATCTGCGCTGTTGCTGAATATGTCCACAGCCGCGGGATTGTGCTGCGCGACCTCGAGCCGGAGCACATCTTGGTGGGCGCGGACGATCAAGTAAAGCTGATTCATATTGGCGTGTCGTCCAAGTTCGGCGCGCGGCGTCTCACGTTTACAAAGCTGTCGCAAGTAATCGGATCTTCGCAATTTGTCTCGCCCGAGGAATTGCTCGGAAAGCGCGCGGACGCGCGAAGCGATATTTACTCGATTGGGGTCATGCTCTACGAAATGCTGACGGGCCAATTGCCATTTCAGGGCCCCAGAATGGACGAAAGGCTGACGAGCTATCCCGTGCCGCCGCGCGAACTGGACCCCGGCATTTCGCCGCAGTTGCAGGAGGTCATATATCGCGCCATGGAGCGCGAGCCGAAGAACCGCTATGCCACTGCGCGCGAATTCGCCCGGGATCTCACGCATCTGGACGAAGTGGGCGTAACGGACCGGCCGGAGTTGCGCGAGTGGAGGAAACAGCCGGCGTCGCTGTCGAGAAAAGTCCTCCTGTACGCGGCCATTACGCTGATCCCGATCGTGATTTTTGGCTTGATGCTTTTATTTGCCAGGCGCTAGGACGATTTTTGTATTCGGTATTGAGTTTCACGCGGGGCCGAGTCTCGCTGTGACCGCCATCATGGCGAGACCCGCGTGGGTCAAGTAGCCGCGGCGTTTTTGCAGAAGCCCGCCGGTCTTTTGCGAACGCCGCGGCATTCTGACCTCGCTCTTGCGGGCACAGGGTGCGCGAATGAAAAAGAAGAAGCGCAATCGGCGGAAACGCAGACACCCAGCGCGGCGCCAATTCCGCGCGTTTCAAGCGAAGCGGCGCGAGAGCGTAAAGCAAAGGAAAGCTGGGCCTGCTTCAACGCCCTGGCTCCGCATTGTCTCCACAGCCATCGAGGATGACGCGAACACGGAAGTATCCGGCGGATTGTTGTCGCGTCGCAACGGCAGGCACCAGTCGCAAGACTTGGAGCTATACATCCCGCAGGACATTTCACGAAGCCGCTAGTAGTTTCTCCAGCGAACCCGACCCGGCCAATATCGCTAAACGACTTCATGCCGGACCATTCTTCCGCCAAGGGTCGCCGGAACGTGAAACTGTTTTTTGCGATGTTCCGGAATTTCCTTGATACAAATCTTTTTTTGCTATAGTTGCGCAATGCCTTCGAGAGAAACAAGAACCGGAAAATTGGCCCCGATTTGGCGAGCGATGGTCGAGGTCGGTTTTATAATTTTCCTCTTTTATTCAAACCTTTTGATGGGGGAGTTCACTCATGCCAATGCCGACCGCAAGAGCTTGCTTTTTGCCATTCACGATATTTTCACGGTCAACAACTTTGTGATCGCCCTCATTTCCGGAATGATCGGGTACTTGGTCGTTGAATTTCTTCGAAAGCGGGTTTAGTCTATGCCGGTGGCGCTGGCTTCAGGCCGCGCCACCGTTACCAGCGCAAATCCGTTTCTGTGGGCTGTTCGTAGTCCACGCCTTCCACTTCAAATCCGAACAATCCGCGAAACTCGCGCTGAAATCCGGCAAAATCGCTCACAGCGCGAAGATTTTCCGTGGTGACCTGCGGCCAAAGCGCCGCCACTTCCGCCTGTACGTCCGCGCGCATTTCGCGATCGTCCAGGCGCAAGCGGCGCGACTCATCAAGTTTTGGCACATGTCCCGTGCAAAGAAAATCCGTAAACAGGCGCCGCATCTGCTCGAGCGGGCCTTCGTCCAGATTTTTCTTTATCATCGCCAGGGGAAGCAGACTCAAATAGAGCGGCACGACAGGAATCGCCGCCGAGGCCTGCGTCACCACCGCTTTGTTCACGGAAACCCAGGCGTTGCCGCCCAATTGATGGGCGAGCGCGGCATCCAGATCCTTGGCGGCGCGTTCCAGGTCTTTCTTCGCTTGTCCGATCGTGCCGTCGCGGTAAATCGGCCACGTAATCTCGGGACCGATGTAGGAATACGCCAGCGTGCGCGCGCCCGGCGCCAGCAGCTTTTCCTCGAGCAGCATGTTCATCCAGCGCTGCCAGTCATCGCCGCCCATCACCGCGACGGTGTCCGCGATTTCCTCTTCATTTGCGGGCTGCAACGTCACGCTGACCACTTTTTCCGAATCGAGCTCGATGGTGCGGTTCGTAAACGCCTGCCCCACCGGCTTCAACACGGAATTGTGCACCCGGCCCGTGCGGGGATCGGTGCGCTTCGGCGACGCCAGCGAGTAAATCACCAGGTCCACGGGAGCCATTTCCTTGCGGATCGTTTCCGCGGCTACGCGCTTGATTTCGTCGGAAAATGCGTCTCCGTTTATGCTCGCGGCAAATAATCCATCGCGCTTGGCCATCGAATGGAACGCGACGGTGTTGTAGTGGCCCGCGCTTGCGGTTTTGTCGCCTTCGGGTGGGCGCTCGAAAAACACGCCCAGCGTCTTCGCCCCGTAGCCCCAGGCCGCCGCGATGCGCGAGGCGAGCCCGTAGCCGGTGGACGCGCCGATGACCAGAACGTTTTTCGGCACGTTTTTGCCCGCCGGTATTTCCCCCTTTACTCCTGCAATCCAGCGCTCGACGTTGCGCCGGCAACCCTCGGGATGGGCATTCACACAAATGAAGCCGCGCGAGCGGCGCTTGATGATTTGAAGTGGCATAAGCGAAAGATCATACCGTACTTCGTATGAGATTCAATTTCGGGGGCGAAGCGAAAGGACAAAATGGCGAGGTGGCACCACTGCGGGGCGCCCGGGAGCGCCTTCTTCGGATTGACGCTCCCGGAGGTATCCAAAGCGGTTACTTCTCGTGAGTGGAATTGTTGGCCTGATCGATCAGAGCGTCTGCCTGGTGGATGCTGCCCTTTGCCAGGCTGGTCTTGACTTCCGACTTCTGTCCTGCGACCAAGGTCACGTCAGTCTCGAACGTCTGGTATCCGGGCAATTCAACCTTGATCCGGTGCATCCCAGGGCTGAGCAGCATGGAGTGAAACGCTCCCCCTAGTTCCCCCGCATGCCCCAAGAATCGGTCGTCGACGAAAACGGCCGCGCGGTCCGGTTGGACGTCAACTTTCAGCTGAGCGGTCACCTTGGGCCAGGACGCATCGCTCGCTTTTTGCATCCGGACAGGGACAAGCAGCAATTGCTTGGGTTCCACCGTCAGTTTCTCGGTGAAGTCCTGATAGCCCGCCTGACGAACGATCAGATCGTGGTCCCCGGGCATCAGAAGGATTTTCTTGGAGCCTTTGAGTTCCCCCAGATAGCCTACGTACTGGCCGTCAATCCAGACGCCGGACGACCGTTCCACCTTCGACGCGCCTTCGAAATCCAATTGCCCGAGAATCGGATTTTGCGCCAAGAGAGGCGCGCACATCGGTTGGACCATGAAATACGCGCCCAGCAAGGCCGGGAGACCAATCCAACTCCGCCTAAGGTTTGCGAGTTTTTTCAGCATGGGTCGCTCCTTTCTCACACGTCGAATCTGTCCCTTGGTGCGCTATGGTACTTTTTCGAGCATGCTCGTCGCCAAAGTCCTGTCGCCCTTGTGCCCCGTAATCTATTCACGCGGAATGAAATAGCTGACTGGGCAACTTTCGGTCGTGGCTGAGATCCTCGCGCGGCTCGAACTTTTTACGCATCCACCGCCATTTATGGAGGGCCGCGAAATTTGGGAACCGCTTCGCATTACGATATGATTTTGCGCGATGGACATTCTTCTAAGTGATGTGGAAACCAGGGTGCTCGGCTCGCTCGTGGAAAAGGAACTGACCACCCCTGAATACTACCCGCTTTCCCTGAACGCGCTCGTCAACGCGTGCAACCAGAAATCCAATCGCGATCCCGTCATGAATTTAGACGAAGAACCCGTGCGCGAGGCGTTGCGCACCCTGGACAAAAAGGGCCTGGCTGGACCCGCCGACAACATGGTCAGCCGGGTGAGCAAATACGAGCATCGCTTGCAGGAAGCCTACAACTTCACGCGGCACGAAATCGCCATTCTGGCCGAGTTGCTGCTCCGGGGCCCGCAGACCCCCGGCGAATTGCGCAGCCGCGCCGACCGTATGCATAAATTCGATGACCTGGGTGTCGTGCAGTCCACGCTAGGAAAGCTCATGAAGCGTGAGCCGCCCCTCGTCAAATTGCTTCCCCGTCAGCCGGGAACGAAGGAAGCGCGCTACGCGCACCTCTTCAGCGGCGATGTGGAATTGCCGCCGCCGGACTCTTCGGCGGGAGTCGCAGTGGCAAGCAACGCGGGAAGTGGCGATCGAATCGCGCGCCTTGAGGCTCAGGTTGAAACCCTGCAGTTAGAAATTGTGGATTTGAAATTGCAGTTCGCGGCGTTTCGCAAGCAATTCGAATAGCCGATTTAGGTAGGATAGGCTTTAGCCTGTCTGCTGTCCGGACTCGAAAAAAGTCGGAACCAGCCAGGCTGAACAGGCCGCGGAAAAAATGCCTTGTTCTGTCATTCTGAGCGAAGCGAAGAATCTCTCTTCGATTTAAGCATAAGAAAAGAAACAAGGAGAGATTCTTCGCTTCGCTCAGAATGACAGAGGTTTGAGTTTTTCCGCAGCCTCTGAAGCCTGTCCTACTTCACTTCTCCACATCGCGCATGAATTCAGCGAAGTATTTCTGCCAGGAAGCAGCCTGAAAAAACGTATAGTGTCCGTACGATTCCGGGAACGAGAGCAGAACAAATTTTCCGTTTTTCACTTTCTTGATGTCCTCTTCCGCGATGCCCAGTTCCGCGGGGTTCCAAAAATCTTCCTGCGGATTGATGAGCAGCACTTTGGCGCGGATTTTGTCGAGATCCTTGGACGCGTCGTAATTGCGCGAGGCGTCGTACTGATACATGAAATCGTTGGCGTCCGTCGTCTTCATGTTTTGTTCGATGTAGTCATTCACATATTTGTCGGCTGCGGCGGCGGTCGGATATTGCTTCTGCCAGCGGGTCGGGACGCTCCCTACAACCAGCAAATGGCCGAGCGCGGCGCGCAAACCGTAAGGCTGCTCCGTGTAATTGCCGTTATTCCATCCGGGATCGTTGCGAATGTCGTCCACCATGATTTTTCGGACCATGCGGTTGCGGCTGGCAACCTCTACCGGCAGGCAGGAAAGCAACAGCATGGCGTCCATGTCGTCCGGATTCGACTCGCCCCACATGAATCCCTCCATGCAGCCCATGGACGCGCCTATGAGCAGGTGCAGGTGGTTCACTTGCAATCCCTGCGCAAGAAGAATCTGTGACGCGCGGACCATGTCCGAATAGTCATAGTGAGGAAACTTGGCCCGCAGGCCGTCGCTTGGTTTCATGGATTTTCCGAGGCCGGCGCCGAGCTGATCGGGAAGGATCAAGTAATATTTCGATGCATCGAGCGTCTGGCCAGGGCCGAACAGCACGCCTGCGAAAGAAGGGATAAGGAACACTCGCCCGGCGCGATTCGTGCCGTGAAGAATCAGCACGGCGTTGGTCACGCGCCCGCTCGCGTCGCGGTGAGGCGTGCCGAGCGTCGTGTAGTGCAATCGCACCTCTGGAAGCGTCTGGCCGTCTGAAAATTTGAAGTCGCGCGCGATGAAATCCCCTTCTTTGGGCGGCACGGCCGTCAGCGGCGCGTTTTGCTGCGCCGAAACGCAAGCCGCCGCGGAACACAATGCCGCCGCCCACACAACTGCCTTCCAGATTCCTGATTGCATCTTCACTCCCTCCTTGAAAAAATCGCTGGCGTACTAACCGTCTTTGACCGGGAAAAATGTCTTTTTGTCATCCCGAGCGAAGCGAGGGATCTGCTTTTCTTCGCCAAATCCAAGAAAAAGCAGATTCCTAGGGCAAACCCAGCCCTCGGAATGACAGCTCTGGAAGTTTTTCCGCGGTGGCTAAAGCCGTCTCCATTCCAGCAACCTATGTCACGGCTGAAGCCGTGACCCATAAACAATTTCGCACCCGCTGCCAACTCGTTTCAGCTCGGTCCGGTGGTGAACGCCAGCGTCAGCAAAGTTTTCTGTTCGAGTTCGTGCGCCTTGGCCGAACCGGTCGCGGGGCTGGCGCTCGCCGAGCGCTTCACCGAGCGCACCGGAATGTCCGGGAAATAGGTGCGGATGCGCGGCAGGACATAAGACAGCGCGCCCATGTTCGCCGGCTCTTCCTGTACCCAGACGATTTCGCGCGCGTTCGGGTGGCGGGCCATTTCAGCGCGCAATTCGTTTTTCGGAAAGGGGTAGAGCTGGTCAAGAAACAGGATGGCCGTATTCGTGTCGCCGCGGCGTTTGCGTTCCCCGCGCAATTCGTGGCCGATTTTTCCGCTGCAGACCAGGACGCGCTCGGCGGAGGTGACCTCACGGTCCGGCACCACCCATTCAAATCGCGGTCTTGCGAAATCCTCGATGGACGAAGACGCGTCGGGATGCCGCAGCATGCTCTTCGGAGTGAAGACGATCATCGGTTTGCGCCAGCGGCGCAGCGCCTGGCGCCGCAACAATTGAAAATACTGAGCGGCATTCGACGGCTGGCACACTTGAATGTTGTCCTCCGCCGCGAGTTGCAAGTAGCGCTCGATCCTCGCGCTCGAATGTTCCGGCCCTTGCCCCTCATACCCGTGCGGCAGGAGCAGCCCCACGCCCGACGGCAAATCCCACTTGTCTTCTGCCGCGCTGATGAACTGATCGATGATGATTTGCGCGCCGTTGGCGAAGTCTCCGAATTGCGCTTCCCACAGCACCAGGGCTTCCGGATAGTCGCGGCTGTAGCCGTATTCAAAACCCAGCACGCCAGCTTCGGACAGCGTCGAATTGTAAATTTCGCAGCGGGCTTGTCCGGGGGCGAGATGTTCAAGCGCCACGTACTGCGCTTCGTTCCGAGTATCGACAAGTGCCGCGTGCCTTTGATTGAACGTGCCGCGCCTTGTGTCTTGTCCCGTGAATCGCACGGGCGTGCCCCCGAGGAGCAGCGTTCCGAACGCCAGCGCTTCCGCCATGCCGTAGTCCACGGGGCGCTTGCCGTGCCCCATTTCGGCGCGCTGCTCGAGCAGCTTCTTCACTTTCGGGTGAATCGCGAAATCAGGAGGATAGCTGGTCAGCAAATCCGTAATCTTCGCGAGGTCCGCGGCCGAAACTCCCGTGTCCACTTCGTAGGCGCTGTCGTAACGGCCGCGCTTGAAGGGCGACCAGTACGCAGGCAGCCTGCGCAGGCGCGGCTTCTTTTGCATTTCGCTGGCGGCCTGGTGCGCGGCCTGCAGTTCGTTTCGCACGGAGGTGACCGTCGCCGAAGGATCCGCCCCGATTTCTTTCGCGTAGATCTGCCAGAGCTGCGCGTGATCCTTGATTTTCGCGTACAGGAGCGGCTGCGTGATGGTTGGATCGTCCACTTCGCTGTGCCCGTGCCGCCGGTACCCGATCACATCGATCACCACGTCGCTGCCAAAAAGGTAGCGATATTCGAGTGCGATTTGTCCCACGCGCACCACCGCTTCCGGATCTTCTCCATTCACATGAAAAATGGGCACGGCCTGGCGCTTGGCCAGCGAAGAGGCAAAACGCGAGGATTGAAATTCCCGCGGCTCGGTTGTGAACCCCAGCAGATTATTTACGATCACATGGATCGTGCCACCCACCGAATACGCCGCTACGTCGGACAAATTCAGCGTCTCCGCCCAAACACCCTGCCCGGCAAAGGCCGCGTCCCCGTGCAGAACGATTGGAAGTACTTTCTTAATTCCCGCGGCGCCGCCCGCACGCGTTTGCTTGGCGCGCGCCCGGCCCACAACGATTGGATCAACCGCTTCGAGATGGCTTGGGTTCGATGCCAGATGAACGCTGAGCTTGCGCCCCTCGCTCGTGAGGTATTCCCCCGTCGCGCCGACGTGATACTTGACGTCGCCGCTGCCCAGCACGCTGCGCGGGTCCACATCCTCGAAGCCCGCGAAAATGTCTGCCGCCTTCTGTCCCGCGATGTGCGCCATCACGTTCAACCGGCCGCGATGGCTCATCCCGATCACGATTTGCTCCGCGCCCGCAGCCGAAGCCGCCGAAAGCACGCGGTCGAGCAGAGGAATGACCGCAGTGACTCCTTCGAGCGAAAATCTTTTGCTCCCCAGATAGCGCGCCTGAAGCACCTGCTCGAAAAGTTCCGCTCGGATCAGCCGTTCGACGACGAAGGCGCGATCGGGTTGCGGAGCCTCGCACTCCAGCCGAGCGGCAATCCAGCGGCGGCGGTCGGTATCGTCAATGTGCACGAATTCGGCGCCGATCGTGCCGCTGTAGAATTTTCGGGCCGCAGCGGCGGCCTCGCCGTTGACGATCAGTTCTGGATGGACGATGGGCACCAGAAAGCCGAGCGGATCAAGATTCGCCGCCAGATATCCCCAGCGCCGATAGCCCTCAAAGACTCTCTCGTCCTCGGCGCTTTTCTGTATGATCGCTTCCGGCATTTCCGTGGTTTCCCTTGTTTCGCGCACAAGAACGCGTCCGACGACTCCGCAAATGACCCGGGAAGAAACATTCTATCAAACATGTCGGGAACGTAGCCTTTGCGGGAGGGTGTTACTTGTGGCTCCCCATCCGCACCGAAATTGTAGCTCGCCTCTTTAGAGGCGAGGGTTCGCATGCCGGCGGGAGGGAGGATCCCCGCGACTGAAGACGCGGGCTACAGCAACCAGCGAGGTAATGCAAGGATGACTTGGAGGACATTTGCATGACTCAACCACCGTAAATCTGCTGCATCTTCCCTGCGAGATCGAAATCATTTTTCGTCAGGCCGCCGGCGCTATGCGTACATAAATCCACCGTGACTTTGTTCCAGGAATTGGACCAGTCTGGGTGATGGTCCATCTTTTCGGCGGCGATGGCCACGCGGGCCATGAATCCGAAGGCCGCCGAGAAATCCTTGAATTCAAATACGCGGTGCAGGTTTCCGTTCACCACGCTCCAGCCGCTGAGCTTTTTCAATTCCGCCGCGATTTCCTTCTCCGATAGTTTAGCCGCTGCCATGGAGGCCTCCGTTCTATCTCTGTATGGTGCGCATTATCCGCCCGCAACGCCGCGCGGACAAGCCGCCCGTCTCTCCCGTAAGAATTTCGCGCGGAATCCCGTTGAACGCGCCGCGCGTTTGCTTTATGGTATTCGCTCCAATTTTGGAATGGATCGAACCGCCGCCCCGGACGCCGGCGAGAATGATTCCGCGAACAGCGCGACGGAGCTCATCGTGAAGAAGAAAATTCGTGCCGTGCAATACGGCGTCGGCCCCATCGGCGCGGCCATTGTGCGGCTGATGAGAGAAAAAAAATCCATCGAAATCATCGGGGCGATTGATTCGGATCCGGCCAAAGCGGGGCACGACCTGGGCGACGCGGTGGAGGGAACGGATGCGCCCTGGGGCGTGCCCATCACCGCTGACGCTGCGGCCATGCTCGGCGAGTCTCCGGACGTGGTCATCCATTCGACCTCTTCCTACCTGCCGAGTGTGATGGATCAGTTGATGGCCTGCCTGGCCGCGGAATCCTGCGTGGTCTCGACGTGCGAAGAGCTGGCCTATCCATTTCGCAAATATCCGGAACTGGCGGCGCAGCTGGATGCCGAGGCCAAGACTTGGGGCGTTGCGCTCATTGGTACAGGCATCAATCCCGGCTACGTGATGGACAAGCTCTTGATCACGCTCAGCGCCGCCTCGCAGGAAATCGAATCGGCGCGCGCAGTCCGCATCGTCGACGCGTCCAAGCGCCGCCTGCCGCTGCAGAAAAAAGTGGGCGCGGGCATGAGCGTCGAGGAATTTCGCGCACAGGTGGCTGCGGGCGCAATCAAGCATCACGGCCTGCCGGAATCGGTGGCCATGGTTTCGGACGCTCTGGGCCTCGCCGTGGATGAAATTTCGGAAACGATCGAGCCCGTGGTCGCGCGCGAAAGCGTGAAAACTCCGTTCCTGGAGGTCGCGGCAGGGCAGGTCGCCGGCGTGCACCAGATCGCGCGCGGCTTTGCAGGCGGCAAGGAAAAAATCTACATGGAATTGCAGATGTTCGTCGGTGCAACCGATCCCGGTGACACGGTGGAAATCGCCGGCAATCCCAACCTGACGCTCGCGATCCCCGGCGGCACGCACGGCGACATCGCCACCGCCTCGGTCGTCGTGAATTGCATCCCCGCTATACTCAGCGCGCAAGCGGGTCTGCGCACTTCGCGCGATCTCCCCATGTGCTTCCTTCCGCCCGACGCAAAACCTTAGCGCTCGTTGATCAGTGGCCTGCTGCTTCGTGCAGAGTTTGACTTCGTACTGATGAAGGTTCGACAAGAAACTGCGCTACCACGGGACCGACGGAAATACATGTGAAGCTAAGATGGCCACAGGGCGAATCAAGCTCCACCACAGGCGCGCCTAATGCACTCGCGAATTGCAGCGCGGGCCGTGGATTCACCATGTGATCTTCCGGTGAAACAATTACCAGCATTTTCGCCCGTATTTGCTTGGCGATCTGCTCCAGCGAAAAACCCAATTCCTCTGGAAGATCCAAAGAAATGATGGCCTGCCGTTGGCGGATATGGTTCCATGCTGCTCCTGCGTCGCCCAGCGCATTTTTCTTTAGCCCAGCGTCAAAAGCGACGAAATCTTTGGGACTTGTTTGGGACACGCGATAAGTCGGAGATGTAGCGTTTATGGTGTCGATTTCGGCGGGGAGCCCAAGACCTCGGCTTAGTGGCCCCGTGGGGTTTCCATGGTTCCAAGCAGGGTCGAGTTCGATCGCGTCGATCTCCGAGGTCCAAAGCAGCTTGTCATAGGAAGTGGATTGAGGTGATCCCGCCATGGGAATGGCGACGTCCATAAGGTCCGGGTGAACTGCAGCCCAAGCGAATGTTTGCATCCCGCCCATCGAAATTCCCATCACCGCATGCAGATGCGATAGGTGCAAGATTGACGTCACAAGCTGATACTCGCTTTCCACCATGTCACGAATGGAAAATTGGGGAAACTTAGCCAAAGGCTGTAGCTGACTGTTGGATGGGGAAGAGGAGATGCCGTTGCCGATGGATTCAACTAGAATTACAAAATACTTACTGGAATCGACCACGTTTCCCGGCCCAACAAGTGGCAACAAATCTTCGGTCCGGCCGCCCAGCCAAGTTGGCCAAAGAATTGCGTTTGTTCGGCTTGCGTCAAGGCTTCCCAGTGTCCGATAGCCAATGCGTAGATTTCGAATTACGCTGCCGTTTTGCAATTTGAAGTCGCCAAGCTCCGCGAATTGCAATTTCGCCGCCGGAGAAACCGACTGGGCGACTGAAATGCTTCGCACTGAGAAGATGAGCAGCAACACCCCTAAAAACCGTTTCATAGCTCTTATTCCGACCTGCGGCTTTCTATCAAGAATTTGAGCGCCGATCGTTTGCCTTTGAGTGAGCCACGCAGGCGTCGAATATATTCTTTAGTCAAAGGCTGTAACAAGATGCGACCCTGATCTTCGGTCCATGCTACACGTGTGCCGTTGCGGATTCCGTATCTTCGGCGGACTCTTGAGGGAATTACGAGTCGGCCTTTAGTTGTTACTTTTGAAATCGAACTCCTCATGCGTCCTCCAATTGAAACACTTCGACGATAGAGAAATCAGCCGATAGAGAAGAGGTCTATGCTGGTCAAACACCTTCTAAAGTAGATCGTACGGCTTGAAAAAATGCTTTATCGTGGATGCTTCCAAAAGGTGGCGAGCGCGGAAAAATCCACGTCTTCGGTGATGGCGCCCTTCACGGCGTTCATTACTTCGCGCGCGGCGGCGGCGGCGGGCAGCGGCACTCCCAGCTGGTTTCCCAGATCGAGCGCCAGGCCCACGTCCTTGTGCATGAGCCGCAGGGGAAAGCTGGGCTTGTATTCGCCCTTCAGCATGTTCGCTCCCTTCAAATCGAGGACGCCCGAGCGCCCCATGCTGGATTGCATCACTTCAAAGAGGCTTTGCCCCGGAACACCCGCGCGCGTGACCAGCGCCAGCGCCTCGGCAAACGCCTCGACTTCCAGGTTCAGCAGCAGATTCATCGCCAGCTTCACAGTTTGGCCCGCGCCGACCGGACCGAGGTGAAACCAGCGCTTGCCCATCGCGCCGAGCACCGGCTCTACGCGCTTCAGCGTGCTGGCCTCGCCGCCTACCATGAAGACCAGCTCGCCCTTTTCCGCGCCCCACGTTCCGCCCGTCACCGGCGCTTCCAGAAATTCCGAATCCAGCTCGGCTGTGGCCGCGGCGGCGCGCTTTTCCAGACCCGGGCTGACCGTGCTCGATTCGATCAACGCGCTGCCGCGCTTCAGTCCCGCAAACACGCCACTCTCTCCCCACAGCACCGATTCGAGCGCCGGGGGATCGCTGACAATCGTGAGGATCACTTCGGAATTCGCGGCAACCTCGCGAGGCGACGCGGCCCGCTTCGCGCCCTGCGCCACCAAATCATCGCCGCGTGAAGCCGTGCGGTTCCACACAGTGAGCTCGTGCCCGGCCTTTAACAGGTTGGCCCCCATCGGGTGCCCCATCAATCCCAATCCAATCAATCCAACCGGCGGCTTCATAATGAAAATCCTCCTGAGCAAATAAATTATTGGAGAACGATAAGAGGGAAAAGTTTACAGGAGATCGTTCGAAAACCGGATGAAAATCGGCGGCGGAGAGAAGAAGACTATGCGGGGCGGTTCTTGAGTTCGAGCGCGTTGTGCTGCAGAGCAGACTCAGCTGAGGTCTCACGGGGCTCGTTTACGGACGCGGACGGCTTCGGAATTTCCGGCGCCTCGTTCAACTCAACAATGTAGGGATAGGGGATTTCCCAGCGGAAGGTCTTTATATTGCCCTGCTGCTTGTAGCTCTCTTCCAGGAAGATGGACTTGCCTGAATCGGCAGTCAGGTTGCCTGTCGCAGGGAGGATGATGTCACCGGCGCGGTAAGTCACAACAATGCGACGTCCTAACATAGATGAATACCGAGCCATGACACAAAGTATGTCGGGGCAGTCCCGGGCGGGCAATAGTACGATGGTGTCAAGTCCTTTAGTACTATTAGTACTTATCTGCTGCAAACACACGGGATAGGTGCACTCTCGGGCAAGCCCGCGGACTAGAACGTCTTTAGCGCCTGCGCGCTCTCAACCTAGACGTGCCTAGTGATGCCCGCCTCCATGGCCACCCGAGCTGTGCCCCGCCGAACTGGGAGCATGGGCTGCCTCGGCGACCGGAGCGGGAGGAGCATTGCGCAGATTGGCAGTAAACATAAGCACCAGCGGCGAAACGATGCCGAACGCAAGAAACGCGTACAGCGTTGGCAGGACGCCCCCCAGGTCGCCTGGCGAGCCCATCGAAAGCCGCCACGCGATCGCGCCGGCGGCAAGACCCGCCAGGGTAGAAATGGTGCGCGAGCCGGAGGCAACCTCCAGCCGCGTGCCGCACTTCGGACACACAATATCGTTCGAACGCGCCGCTGCTTCCGGCGCGGAGATCTCCGCCTTGCAATGCGGACAAATGCGAACGGCCACGGCTCACCTCCAGGCGCGAACGCCTACAATAATCGAAATCGTGCCCGGATGAAAAGGGGAGATAGCGTTCTGGAACTTGTTATGACGATCCAGTGTCTATATCAATTAAGATCTATGTAGCAAGTAAGGGTAAACGCTCGTGCGATGTCCGATGACTTTTCTCGCAATTCGACGCAGGTATTTGGCGTTACTCTTCTGCCTGGCCGCGCCGTGTCATTCGTCTGCGCAAACTCCAGCTCGCGTTGTGCATGTGTTCGTCGCTCTTGCAGACAATCAGCATCAGGGAATTGTTCCTGTTCCGGCAAGGCTTGGCGACGGAGATGCACCGGCCACCAATCTATACTGGGGCGCGGCGTTCGGCGTGAAAACCTTCTTTAGATCAAGCAAAGATTGGGAACTCGTGTCAGCGGGTCCTGGACCAAGCCTCGCCATTCTGGAGCGCTGTGTTTTCAAGCATCGCACGGAGGACGTGTACGTAGTTGCCGACGCCTACCGCGGCAGCCAAATGCGTGAGGCGGTAACTGACTTTCTCACTGCTGCCTCTGGGCTCGATCCACAAAGCCTTGTCGTGAAGCAAAAAGAAACGAGCGTCACGATCATGACTGCTGGTGGGGCAAATCTGGTTGTTTACGTCGGGCACGATGCCTTCATGGATTTTCAGATCAAACGGGTTGTGGGTGCTACCGCAACAAAAACACGAATGGTTATCGTGCTGGCGTGTGCCAGCAAGTCCTTCTTTACTCCCTATTTGAAGGACACGCACGCGACACCACTTCTTTGGACCACTGGGTTGATGGCGCCAGAAGCGTACACACTTAAGGCCGCCGTTGACGGGTGGATCGCGAATGAAGATGGCGAAAGCGTGCGTGAACGAGCTGCCCGAGCCTATGATCAATACCAGCACTGTGGCCTCCGCGCAGCGCAGCGCCTGTTCGCTAGCGGCTGGTGAAGCGCGACGAATACGAACGCGCCTCATGCTACACATCACGACTGACAAACTCAGAATGGGTATGAAACAATTGCAGTGAAACCGTTATTTACGCATGCGACAAAGCCTCGCATCCATGCATTCCGCGCGGTGCGCCCAACGATAAAATTGAGTTCTCTCCGCGCATTTCGGGAGCGCGCGAGAAAATCTTGAATGTCATGGAGCGAATAATGAAAGTGAAAATCCTGAGTCTTTCCGCCATGGTAATTTTCGCGCTGGCGCTGTGCTTGTCAGTGATGCCGACCCCGGCATCGCCGAAGGCGCCCTCCGCCGCCGCGGTTCCAGCCGCAACTCCTCAGCCGGCAGCCGCCCCCGCTGCCCTGCCTGAACCCCATCCCGAAATCCGGGAAGCGATTGGCGCGCTACGAAATGCCCGAGCGCACCTCGAGCACGCCGCGCATGATTTCGGCGGACACCGCGTCGAGGCAATCAAGGCAATCGACGAATCGATCCACCAGCTCCAGGATTGCTTGAAATTCGATAAGTAAATTTCGCGGACGGTGAGCCGCCCTCAAATTGCGCGGTTCATCGCTCCTCGTGAATCCTGAGGGTTTGCCCGTCCACCTCGAGGCCGAGGTGGGCGGGTTTCTTTACTGCTGCCAGCCTCCCCCGAGAGCCTTGTAGATTTGCACCAGGGCGAGGATTTCGTTCAGGCGGGCTTGTGCGAGACCGAGACCAGCGGACAAGTAATTCGTCTCATTCGTCAGAACTTCCAGATAATTCGTGGTGCCGGCCTCGTAGCGCTTGCCGGAAAGCTGCGAGGCATCTTCCGCGGCGCGCGCCAACTGCTCTTCTTGCGCGCGGAACTCCTGATTTTGCTGATAGGCGATCAGCGCGTCGGAAACATCGCGAAACGCGCCCTGAATGGTCTGCTGATAGGTCAACACCGCTTCCTGTTGCTGCGCTTCGGCCAGGCGAACATTGGAGTGCAGCGCCCCGCCCTCGAAAATCGGCTCCGTGATCGTTCCGGCGAACGTCCACAACCCGGCGGAGCCGCTGAATAGGCCGCTAAGCGACGAACTGAGGAATCCGGGCTGCGCCGTCAGCGAAATGTCGGGAAAATAGGCGGCCCTGGCCACGCCGATCCGGGCATTCGCGGCAACCAGCAGTTCTTCCGCCTGGCGGATGTCCGGCCGCCGCTCCAGCAACGAGGAGGGCAGCCCCGCGGGAACCGTCGGCGGGTGCGGCTGGTCGATCAGCTCTTTTCCGCGCGGCATGATCGGACCGGGATTATTTCCAAGCAAGGTGCTCAGAAGATCTTCCTGCTGGCCGATGCGCCGTTGCAAATCGGCGATGCCCGCGCCGGCCGTGTAGACCAGTTGCTCCGCTTGGCGCACGTCCAGAATCGAATTGATGCCGTGCTCCTCGAGCGTCTTGGTCAGTTCCAGCGATTCCTTGCGGGAGGCCAGCGCCTTTTGCGAAATGTCCAGTTCCAAATCGAGTTCGCGAAGCTGAAAATACGAGGCCGCGACGTTGGCTACGAGCGTGGCATTCACTTCCTGGCGCGCCCAGTCCGCCGCGAGCAAATTCGCGCGCGCGGCCTCCGTGGCCCGGCGATACTTGCCCCAAAAGTCGACGTCCCATGCCGCATTTGCCGTCACGCGGCCAAAATTGAAACTGTATGCCGGGATAGGTCCCGTTGCCGGATTGTGCAGGCCAGTGCCGGTGCCGCTAACATCCACCGTGGGCAACTGATTGGCGCGCGCCAGCCCCACTTGCGCCTGCGCTTCGAGGACGCGCGTCGCCGCGATGCGCGCATCGTAATTCTGCTGCAGCGCCGTGCGAATCAACTTTTGCAACTGCTCGTCCTGAAAAACTTCCCACCATTTTTCTTCGCTGAGCGATTGTGTGGAGGCGCTGGCCGCTTCTTCCGGCGTCACTCCCCGGTAGGCCGTGGGCACGTCGGTGTTTGGCCTCTTGTAATTTGGGCCGACCGTGCAGCCGACGAGAAAAAGCCCCAGCGCGCAAAGCGTGGAAGGAAAAAGGCGGGAAGAATGGGTGAAAAACAAACGTCTGGTCATCGTGGCCTAGTCCGCCGCACCGTCGTGTGCGGCAATCTGGCCGCCCGCGGAGGGAATCTGAGTGTGTCCCGAATGGAAGAACGACGTGCGGTTCAGCACTTTCTCCTGGAATTGTTCGAGGTACAAATAAATTACCGGGGTGACGTACAGGGTGATGAATTGCGAGACCACGAGGCCGCCGACGATCACCATGCCGAGCGGACGGCGCGACGCTCCGTCGGCCCCGTATCCCGCGGCAATAGGCACTGCGCCGATGACCGCCGCAAGCGTGGTCATGAGGATCGGACGGAAGCGGTCCAGGCTGGCCTCATGAATGGCGTTCTCCGCGGTCTCGCCGGCGTCCACGCGCTGCCTGGCAAAGTCAACGATCATGATCCCGTTTTTCTTGACGATGCCCATGAGCATGAACATGCCCACGAACGCGTACAGCGACGCCTGCTCGCCTAAAAGGTAGAGCGCCAGCAACCCGCCGACGAGCGCCGTGGGCAGCGTGGAGAGCACTGTAAGCGGATGCACGTAGCTCTCGTACAAAATCGCCAGGATCACGTACATGACGAACACGGCGAGCGCCATGAGGATGGTCAAGTCGCGAACCGTGTCGCGAAACGTCAGCGCCTCGCCCTGCAGGCTGGCGCGAATCGTCACGGGCACGACTTCCGCCGCGGCCTTGGAAATGAAGTCCGTGGCGTCGCCGATCGCCACGTTGGGCTTCAAATTGAAATAAATCGTTACGGCGGTGAATTGGTTGAGGTGGTTCACATTTTGCGGGCCGAGAGTGGTATTCCAATCCACCAGCGCGTTGAGCGGAACCAGGTTCTTCCCGTCGTCCGACCGGATGTAAAGCAAGGAGAGATCGTTGGCGTGCGCGCGTTCCGAATCTTTCACCTCGAGGATTACCTGGTACTGATCCTCCGGCTTCTTGATCAGATAGAGATAATTTTGCGAATACGCGTTGCGCAGAAGATTGAGGATTCGCGTTTCCGAAACGCCGTAGGTGCGCGCCTGGTCGCGGCGGATATTGATTTCCAGATTCGGCGTGTGATCGAAGAAATCGCTGTTAACGGTCGCAAACCCCGGATATTGCATCATCTTGCCCATCAGCTTCTGCGCGACGTCGTAAACCTGCTGCGAATTTACTCCCGAAACCGAGTATGCGTACTGGCCCTGATTGGTATTGGTCGCCCCCGTGCTGATTTGCAGCACCGGAAAAGGCCGCAGAAACGGGAAAATGCCGGGAATTGTGGCCAGCCGGCCCATCAAGCCGCCCGCGACGGCCTGAATCGGCGCGCGAACCTGCGGCGGATACAAGAACGCAAGAAGAAGTCCCTGATTCGAGGCCAGGAATTGCCCATTCCCGGTCATCGTGAACGTGGCTCCAACGGCGGGATTCTCGCGCATGAGTGCCCCTGCCTGATCCTGCAAGGCGTGCATCTGGGCGGGGGATGAGCCTTCCTTTCCTATCATTACGCCCCAGATAAAGCTGCTGTCACCGAGGGGCAAAAATGACTTCGGCACGGCCGAAAAGAGAAGAATCGTGCCGGCCATGCAGGCGATCCACGTCAGTGCGGAAATCCATCGATGGCGGAGGAACCACCACAGCGATTTCCCGTACACATGCAGGACTCTCTCCTCGACTTGGCCAACCGTGCGCTCCACCCAGTTCTTTTTGACGCCGTGCCCTCTCGGTTTGAGCAGCCTCGCGCACATCAGCGGCGTCAGCGTGAGTGAGACCAGCCCCGAGGCGAAAATCGACACGACGATGGTGATCGCGAATTCGCGGAAGATTCGTCCGACCAAACCCGACATGAACACGAGCGGGAAAAATACGGCCGCGAGCGAAACCGTCATGGAAAGAATCGTGAAACTGATTTCGCGGGCGCTTTCGAGCGACGCTTCGAGCGGTTTCATGCCGCGTTCCATCAGGCGCACCGTGTTTTCCAGAAACACGATGGCATCATCCACCAGAAATCCGATCGCCAGCGTCAGCGCCATCAATGAAAGATTGTCCAGGCTGTACCCGAACTGGCGCATGGCCATAAATGTAAGCAGGAGTGACAACGGCAGCGCCACAGCCGGAATGAGCGTATCTGTGGCCCTGCCCAGAAATACGAAAATCACGGCCACTACGAGCACAAATGCGAACATCAGCGTCGCTTGCACGTCGGCCACGGAATTGACGATGGTCTGCGAACGGTCGTAGATCGGCGTCACGCGCACCGACGCGGGCAACTCGGCGCTGATGATCGGCAGCAGGTCGCGCACGCTCTTGGCAACCTGCACAACGTTCGAGCCTGCCTGGCGATTTACGGCCACGACAACGGTCGCGGTCGGCTCGCCATACCCGCGCGCCCAGAACTTCATGCGGATGCGCTCATCTTGCACGGTGTCTTCGACGTCGGCGACATCGCGCAAATAAACGGGTCCGGCGCTGGTGCTGCTGACGATCAGATTCCCGTACGCCGCGGCGTTTTCCAGCTGTCCGTTGGGCTTAAGCAGGGCCGTGCCGGACGAGCTGTCAAACTGCCCCGCGCCGGTGTAGCTGGTCCCGTTCTTCACAGCGTTGGTCAGGTCGTCGATTGAAATTCCGCGCGCCCACATTTTCGAAGGGTCGACCTTGATTCGAATGGCCGATTTGGTGCCGAAAACGTTCACGCTGCTCACGCCGGGCAGGATGCTGATCCGCTGCCCCACCTGCGTGCTCCCGTAATCGTAGAGCCGGCCGCCGGTGACGGAGTCGCTGGTCAAGGCGATGTACAAGATGGGCTGGTCGTTGGGATTGGTTTTCGTATATGTCGGCGGCGACGGCAAATCCGTGGGCAGGCTCCCGCTCGCCTGCGAGATCGCTGTCTGCACATCCGTTGCGGCGGCATCGATGCTCTTTTCCAAGGCGAACTGCAGCGTGAAGCTCACGTGGCCCTGGGTGCTCTGCGAGGTCACCAGTTCGAGCCCGTTGATCTGCATGAATTGCCGTTCGAGGGGCGTGGCAATATTGTTGGCGACCGTGTCGGGGCTCGCTCCGGGATAATTCGCCTGCACCGAAATCACCGGATAGTCCACCACCGGAAGATCGTTGACGGGAAGGCGCAGATAGCTGAGCACGCCGAAGACAATGACGGAGACCGTCAGGACAAAGGTCATGACCGGACGGCGAATGAATGGTTCAGATAGGTTCATGATTGACCCGCCGGTTGTGCGGCAGGGGCCGCGCCCGTAACCACGCGCACTTTGCCGCCCGGCAACACGCCGAGCTGGCCGTTCATGACCACCCGTTCGCCGGGTTGCAGGCCTTGTTCGACCACCACCAATTCGCCTTGCCGCTGGCCGAGCTTCACGGGCCTCAGTTCGGCGGTCGAGTCATCTTTGACCACATAGACGAATGGACCCTTGGCCGAATCTTGCGGCGCGGCTGCGGGCACGAGCACGGCTTTCGGCAGGGTCGCCAACACCAGACGCACGTTCACAAATTGGCCCGGCCAGAGGTGGCGGGCGGGATTCGGCACGGTGGCGCGGAGCATGACAGTCCCGCTGCTGCTTTGCACGGAATTGTCGAGAAAAGTGAGCTGCCCCACCTCAGGTTTCGTTTCATCAGGCAGACGCACTTCCACTTTCAGAGTGTGTCTAGCCTCGTTGCGCTGCACCTCGGAGAAATCATTTTCGGTGACGGTGAAGTCGGCGTAGATCGGATCCATGCGCTCGATGGTCAGCAAGGTCGTTGTGTTCGCGGTGACAACGTTCCCGTTGTCGACCAGGCGATGCCCTGCGCGGCCATCGATCGGCGAGGCAATTTTGGTGTACTCGAGATTCAAACGCGCGGATTCCACCGCTGCTTCGTTTTGCTTGACCTGCGCTTCGCCCACGTCCACCGCGTTTTTCCGCGTGTCGTAATCCTGGCGCGCGATGGCTTTGGACTCGACGAGATCTTTCACGCGGTCAAATTCGATTCGCGCGAAATCCAGCGCCGCCTTGGATTGCGCGAGGTTGGCCTGCGCCGCATTCAGCTGCGCCTCAAACGGCCGCGGATCGATGGTGAACAGCGGATCGCCCTTTTTCAAATCGGCGCCGTCCTCGAAATGAATTTCCGTGATCTTTCCGGACACCTGGGGTTGCACGGACACCACTTCCCTGGCAACGGTATGCCCCACCTCATCCAGGTAGAGCGGGACGTCCTCGGAGGCAGCTGTCGCCACCGTCACGGGCGAAGGCGGCCGTTCAAAGGGAGGTGGATCTTTCTTGGCGCAGGCTGTCAGTGAAAGACCCAAGAAGCAGGCCAAATAAAATGTCTTGCTGCTGTGGTGCATTAAGCTCCTATCGCTTCCGAACGGTGTAGGTGCCGCACTGTATATAATACGACACCCTGAATCAGATGTATCAGGCCCAGATTGGTGGCATGAAATTCTTCGGCCTGTTTTCTGAACGTGCGGCTAAACAAATGCGTTTCAAGGAGTTTGGTAAATCTTAAATAAATATGGAAGTTGGGCCGAAAAAGCGTCCGAGAGTGCGGTGCAAGGAGGGAAAGCCGGATTTCGATGGCGGAGCTATTTCGCCGACGTAGCCGAGGCGGACGACAATTGCTTCAATTCTTCGTAAGTGAAGAAGATCCGCGAGGCGCCCGCGCTCTCCAATTTATAGCCCAATCCAAGCACCCGGGAAAACCATCGCAGCTCGGGGAGGGCAAGCCCCAACAGAACAGCGGCGCGGTGTTCGTCTACGACTGATTTCGCTCCAAGGTCAGCCATGAGCGTGCCTCCTGGATCCTGGTTGATCGGCGGATACCAATATGGCAATTACCGTGCCAGCTTATGGAAAAAGATATGTTAATTGGAATGAATAAGTTAGCGCAGGGATAAAGCCGAGTGAGCGAACAATGGGCAAAAGATTTCAGTTAAAGTAGGCCGATCTTCCCAAGGAGTTTGCATCAATGTGAGGCCATGGTTAGAGGGGAACTCGTCCGCTGGGGCGGCCGAGCAGGCTCTTGCAGCTACAGCGTCCGCCCCCAAGGGGGACGGGCACGACAAAACCCTTTGCGACCAGGCGCCAGTTGGTTCAAGGAACGCCCGTTTCGGCGCGCCAACCCACGCCTAGGCAGACTGGGCTTGCGACTGTTGTTTGATACAAACCTTATTGGTCAGCTCGATCAGCTGCCTCAGATTCCACCATTCCTCTTCGCTCATCATTCTTCCTTCCGGACTCGAAAAATAGATCGATACGAATCCTTCGGTGGAGAGAGGCGAGCGCACAATCAACTGCGTTTTTTGCTGTTCCGACAATGGTTCAGGCATGCCCGGTTCCTCCAATTAGAAGCGGATTCTATCACGGATGGTTCTACCTGATCTTTAACATAGCGTGTGTAAAGAATTCCGAGACGCTTCGCATCTGCCGGGCGGCTCGTCGGATAGCCTTTCCTGCCTCAAAAACCAGCCTCGAATTCGCGGAACCGCCGCTCGAGTTCCCATTGCTGCTGCGCCCTTTCGCTGGATTGAAGAAAGGAGGCGCAGGCCGGAGACGGTTTGGCCGCCCCGAGCGTGTCCGCCGCGCATGCGGCGGCCGTGCGCGTGAAGGCGTCCGGCTCGCGCCACAGGCTCGCGCCGGAAAGAAAAATATGTTCGAGGCCGGTCCGGACCATTTGCTTCAGGTCTGCATAGCTGAGCGAATAGGTTTCCGCAGCGCGCACGTATTCGTGCGTCAAGTCGATCCGCGAGACGCCTTCATCATCGGTGTTGAGCGAGACAGGAACGTGGAATTTTCGATAAATGGGGAATGGGTGATCTTTTCCGGTGACTCCAAGAATCCCGTCGTTGCTGGTGAGGTTAATTTCTACCATCACGTGTTTCGCGGCCATTTCCTTCAGCAACTCGTAGGGGCGGTCCTCGTGCATCACGTCCACGCCGTGGCCAATGCGCTCGGCGTGGGCTTCCTCCACGGCGAGGCGGATGTGGCAGCAGAGACCTTCGGGCGGCACAAGACCTGGGGCTAATTCGCCGGCATGCAGGCTGATGTGCACCTTGGGATAAAGCCCGTGGAGGAAGCCGACAATTTTCATGTGCAGCGCGTAGTCGGCCATGGAGATTGTGCCGTCCTCGGGCATCACGTAGTTGATGCCGACGAAGCGCGGATCGGCCGCGGCCGTTTCAAAACCAAGCAGCGTCTGCGCGAACACCTGCTCCTTGGGAAAACCGCGCAGGACTTGGTAGAGATACCGGAAATCGATCTTGCAGCCGGGCATTTCGTCAGCCGCGCCGCAGCGCTCGATCTTGCGGCGCGAAGCTTCCATATCGTTGAGCCGGGTGCGGGCGGCCGGAATTTCTTCGCGCAATCCGCGGGCAAGCAGGGCCTCTCGCAATTGGCCGAGGTCATCCTTCCACCCGATTTCATAGGCGATGCGCGCGGCGTGGCCGAAGTCCGGCGTGTCCATCAACTCGAGGTACTGCTCGTTTTGCGTGGCGGCGCGCGAAGCAACTTCGTCTAGCCATTCACCGGCGTGGCTCTGGCTCACTTGCCCATAGAACCTGGCGAAGGTGGAGAAAAACTGGTCGTGCCCGCTGAAGCCGGGCGTGGGCACGAAGCTGCGCATGGAAAACGCGTTGACGAGCGCGTCGTAAAGGTTCTGGTCCGTGAACGCCTGCGCGGCGGGCGCCTGTCCCGCGCCGCAAACTGGCTGGGGCTTCACCAGCGCATGGGTGGCGAGGTCCACGCACAAGCCGTCCTCGGCCGCTTCGCGAATCCAGGTTTCAGCGTAAATTCCGCCGGGAAGGTGATAGTGCAGGTCCGCGCCCTTGGGCATGCGGCGGAGAAAAGCCTCGAGCTCCAGTGGATTCGCGCGCGCGGCATCATACGCGCGCGCCGCGCGCTGTTCGGAGGTTCCCGCCGAAGGTGTGGGTTCTTTTGCTGGCGTCTGAGCGCAGATTCGCACGGGCAAGAGAAGCAGGAGCGCAGCGCCGCCGAGTGCGATCCGCGGAACTCGCGGGCGATTTGTGCCGGACATGTTTCCAGTCCTTTCCAGAGAATCCAGCAAATGGATTTGTGGGTCGCGGCTTCAGCCGCGACATCAAGGCGCCAAATAAAACTGGGCTTTAGCCCCTGACAGCTTATCTGCGGTACGCCGTTTGGGATCCAAGAGACGAGTGTTATCGATCTCTATTGCGGCGCGCGCGGAATGTTCGCTTCGCGATCGGCCCAATGTTCGACGATGTCGCGAACCACTTTGTCGCCCACGCGTTCCGCCGCTTCGAGCGAAGGCATGTAGGCCGCGTATTTCCCGCCGGCCATGTTCTTCAGGCTTTCGGCGGGCGTCAAGCCCGGCGCTTCGCGGTCGTAATTGCTGACGGTGCGCAGCACGAGCACGCGTTTCAGGTCCACGCGCCCAGCCTGATCCAGGAACGTGAGCGCCTGCAGCGTGCCGGTATCTTCCATGCCCGCAATCATAAAGTTGCCCTGGCCGCCCGTGTAATAGCGCGTCCACTCATTGGCCCATTCGTCCATGCGCGCGCCGTGCCAGAAGGTGCCGGAGGACATGGCGTCACCGCGCGTCACAAAGGGCGGCTTCATGGCGTTCGGAAAGCCGGTATACCTCGCGCGCGAGACGCGCATTTCCTCCGAGTCCGCGAGTGGAATGTCTTTGGTCAGCTGATAGGCCCAGGCCACGAGGTCCTGATTGAGCGTGTAGGCCTCGCCGTCGAGTCGTTCTTTTACAGGTTGTTCGTAGGGCTTGGTCTTGCGCAAAGGCACGAAGCCCGTCGGCCAATCGGCGGGAATTTCGCGCGCGTCGATTTCATATCCGATGTCGCCGTCGATCACGTGGTTCGCCCACACGGCGGAGCCGAGGGATACGTCCGCCGGATCGCCGCCGCCGATTCCCGCAATCACCCAGTAAGCCTTGGTGAGATCGAAGCGCGGGTCGAGACCCAGCGCCATCACGGACGCAGCCGCCTTCGCCGTCGCGACGCCGGTCAAGCATGCCCAGGACTCCGTCCTTGTTCATGCGCACGTGGTGGTATCCGGCAGGCAGCGGAAAAATCTCGTCCAGATGCTCGCGTTCGACCCACAGTTGGTATTCCCCGGGCGTGTCGCCCGAGTCTTCTCCCACTTCGAACATCGCCACGACGACAACTTTCACGCGGATTGGGGCCGCAGGCGCAGGCGGATTGCTCTGAGCGAATGCCGGACTCGCAATGCAGCCCAGCAAGACGAGTGTTCCGATTCGAACCCGGAAAGACCGGCCCACACTTTTCTCCTTTCTGGGGCAATACCGTCTGACACCGACAGAAATGCGAGTTTACATCACGGCGGGTTACGGAGGGTTTTCCAGGTGGATTTTAATTCGCGATGCCTAGCATATCGAACCGCGCGAGTTGCCCCACGCTCAAGTTTCATTCGCGGCAATTTTGGCCAGGAGGAAATTATGCTGCGGAAAGGAACACGACTAGCGTTCAAGCAAATTCTAGCCAGAACAGGTGGTGCGGGATCAGGCCTTTGCCGCTCGGGTCATGCCATCCTGAGGATACCAGGGGACCGGGGCCGGGCGCTCCGGAGTCATCGCCGCCTCGAATGTTCCCTCAAAGTCGACGATTTCTCTGGTCCGGTAAGGTTTTTCCTTGTGGCAGGACGGGCACCGAATGTTAAAGACCTGGGATTTTCGCTGGGACGATTCTGCCTCACCACTGGCCGCCTGCAGACTGCCTACGATGGCGGGCACGGGGACGGGGGCTTTGCAGTGCAGGCATACGACGCCGCGGAAAGTTGGGCGTTCGGTTTCAATCGTCATATTTCATCCTCGCAGGGCGATGGGTCAGGTCTTTGGGGTCACCCCATCCTACTCTAAAGCGTTCAGCCCAGTCCAGTCGGTTGAGGACGTGAACTGTGGAAATAAGAGCATATGCTTGAAGTCGTGACAGAATCCATGTACATAATTGATTACACGCGAGTTAGCGTAGTGCGGCCCTTGCCTGCGCGCATTCACCTACTTCCTGCATTTTCCACAGAATGACCCCGCGGGGAGCAGCAATTGGGTAGAAATTGAAGGAGCCAGGCGTCAGACAAACCGGGGCGCAAGGACTCGTAAGGCCTCGATGGGGGAAAGATTCGATCGTTTGTTTATCGAAGTTTCAAAAGTACCGCCTTCCGCAACCAGCTCGGCCCCTTCGGTGGTCCTACGCCCGGCGAACCGGAAAGACACCGGCAATTCGGCACATTCTGTGACGGCGTTCCAGTGAGCAGATGTAGAATGCGAACGCGATTTGTCGAGGGCTGCCAAAATGAAACGCGCTCTTCCGCTAATTTGTTTGCTGGCTTTTATCGTCTGCCCTGTTTCACGGGCGCAAACTCCTGGCGCGCAATCCACTTCAGTACCTTCCTCGCAAATCGGAAGCAATCGATCCCTGGAAACCCACTTCCTGGTCGACCGCGGCGACGTGCACATTGAAGTCATGGCTCAGGGAGCGGGTCCGGTAATCGTGATCTTGCCGTCGCTCGGGCGCGGCGCCGAAGATTACAACGTCGTAGCGGCATTGCTCGCTAAGGACGGGTTCCGCGTCCTGCGCCCGCAGCCGCGCGGCATCGGCGCGAGCACCGGACCAATGACGGGGCTCACATTGCATGACTTCGCCGCGGACATCGCCGCTGTGATCGAACACGAAAGCAAGGGACCGGCGCTCGTGGTGGGCCACGCCTACGGCCACTTCGTAGCGCGAACGCTGGCGACTGACCGGCCCGAACTCGTGCGCGGCGTGGTGCTGGCCGCGGCGTCCGCCGGGAAAGTTCCGCCCGGTGTTCACGAGCCGTCCGTCTCGCCCGAAGTCCGCGAAGCGATTGAGAAAAGCGGAGACTTGTCTCTCCCTGAGGCCGACCGCCTGCGCTATTTGCAATTCGCATTCTTCGCGCCGGGACACGATCCGCGCGCTTGGCTCACCGGCTGGCACCCTGAAACCGAGAAGGCGGAAAACGCAGCCTCGCGCGCCACGCCGGTCGATGAGTGGTTCGCCTGCGGCTCCGCGCGCATCCTCGACTTGCAAGCCAAAAATGACGCCGTCGCCCCGCGCAAATTCGCCGGCGTGCTGAAGGCCGCGCTCGGCGATCGCGTCACCGTCGTCGTGATCCCCAACGCGGGCCACGCCCTCGTCCCCGAGCAACCCGAAACCATGGCCAACGCCGTCGCTGCGTTCGCGCGCACTCTCCAATAAGTCTTCCCTCTTTCGTTTTCAGGAACCGGGGCAGCATTGGTAACAGCTCTGCCACGTTTTGAAAACCGGGAGAATGGGCACGCCCGACGTTCATATCTGCCTCGAAACAAACCATCTCGCCTTAGCGTGACGGAGATCACGGAACGTTTGCCAGCGATGGATTTAGCCTGACAGGCAGCGCTAAGATGGCAATGTGGAGACCTGCAGTTCGCAATGGGGGATCATTCGAATATCCGTCTTCAGGAGGTGACTTCATGTATTGCGTGCAGTGCGGCAGGGAAATCGCGGACTCTTGCAATTTCTGTTCGACTTGCGGCGGGCGGCAGAAACTGAGGACCGCGCAAAAGCAACTGACGCTTTCCGCCACGGACAAGAAGATGGCGGGCGTGTGCGGAGGCATCGCGGAGTATCTGGACGTCGATCCTACGATCGTGCGGCTGATCTGGGTGGCGCTGTCCGTCGTGCCCGGCGGATTTATTGGCGGCGCGCTGGCCTACGTCCTCGCATGGATCATTATTCCGAAGGCGCCTGCGTTCGCCCCGACGGCGGCAAGTGCGGCCGCGGCGCAGCCTTCCCCAAAAGCAGGCTGAAAATTCCAGTAGCACAGGCTTCAGCCTGTGTGGGTATGGCCTAGCAATCACCAAACCCCATAGGCTGAAGCCTGTGCTACTAACCACTCAAAACTCGAGATGCAGGCGCAGGGCGGTTGCGAACACGGGGCCGCGGTCGCGATTGTAGCCGCCGGGGTTGTTGATATGTTGCGAGTCGAGTGAGGTGAAGATGCCGCGCCACACGTGCAGCGTGTAATAGGCTTCGACGATGTTCTCACGGCCATAATTCAGATTGCCATCGCCGAGCAGAAAGCCGACGCCGCCCAGGGCCAGATACTGCTGATGGTCGCGCGAAATTCCGTTGGAAATGAGGGCCAGGCCCGCGCGATCCAGTTTTCTTTTCCATTTTGCGCCTTGCGCGCCCGCGCCGACTTGTTCTGTTTCGTTCACTTCCGTGTAAGCGTAGGATTCGTGCTGGCCCTCGTTCCATCCCCACCGCGCGAAAACCCCCAGCCAATCCGTCAGCGGCTGCTCGACGTTGACGCCGAATCCGTACTTTGTAGTCGTTTGCAAAGGGTGCGCGGTGATATCCGGCCGCGGCGTGCCGCCGGCCAGAAAATTCGCAATGGCTACACTGTACGTTCCCATATTCGCGTGGTTGGCGTAGCCAAGCAGGCGAACGACGGCCTCGCGGCGCGGCAGAACGGAATGATGCAGCTCGAATTCCACGTTCTCCGAGCGGGCGCGGCCGAGATCGGCATCGAGGTTGATACCATTCGCCACCTTGGGCATCAGCGCTTCCGCGAATCGCGCAGCCCAGTGGCGGTCGTCGTACTCGACCATCGCGGCGTAGGTGTAGCCGCGCGTGTCCGCGGCGTAGTCGTAGGCGCCGTTGTTGTCCAGCGTCCAATTCATGAATTGAAAATTGCTGTCCGTACCGTAAGTATTCAAATCGAAAAAATCCACCAGACTGAACTTGCCGAAGCGAATTTCCAGGCGCCGCACCGGCAGTTGCGTGAAGAGCGACAGCGGTGTTCTCTCAGCAGCAGTCTTCTCAGAACTGAGCGGAATGATTTGGTGCCACATCACGCGTGCCATATAGGGAGCTTTGCTGATCGTCGGATTTCTCACGACGTCGAGATTCGTGAAGCCCGCGAGGCCCAGCGCTTCCCCGATCCCGTGCCCTCCGGTTTCCTGGACGTCGAGGAGAAATTCCGTGGTGCTCGTCGCCTCCACGCCCGTCAAGAGAGTGAGCACGCGCGAGGTGGCATCCTGCGCCTCGGGCGAGAGGCTGTTCGGCCCCTGGTAGGGAGAATGAAACGCGGGATGCCACTGCGAAATGAAATTTGCCTGCCCTGAAATCCAGAAGCGGCTCGATTCCGAGTGCGGGAAAAGAGTTGCGGGGGCGTCCGAAGACGGAGTGTCGTCGGGCGCTGGAGCGGATTGCGCGGGCGCTTGTTCCGCCGCGGCACCCTGGGCTCGCGCGGACGACGGCGCAGCCATGCGCACGCCCAGCAAGAAGAGAGACCACAGCGCGAATTTGGCCATCCGATGGCGCATGTTCTCCCGGCTAAGTCCTGAGGTCCGTTGAAGCTCCCGGCGGGCCAATCGTCCTTGTCAATCGGGGACGGTCGGCGTGTGAATCCAGAAACCAACCTTGTATTTAATCATGTCCTTGGCCGAATTGAAGATGAACATAAGGTAAAACCAAACCAGAGGAAGACGACTGAGTCTTTCATTTGCAAGTCAGACCTTTCAACGAGGCGAGAATTTCTTTTGCGGGCAATGATTCGGTGACGGCGAGGAGGAGGGATACGTGAGTTTCCAGGAGGGATTTTGGCGGGTTGGGTAGCGCGCTTACGAACCCGATTTCTCGGGGCCGTCGTCCCCGCAGCGCTACTCCCAACCCGCTAGCTATCTTGGCATTGCCAACTGGGCGGCCCAATGGGCTAGTCGGGTCAAAATTTTGGGACCCGGGTTGTAGTACTAGGTCACAGAATTGGGGGCACGAAAGAGAGGGAGCTCAGGGCTAGGGTGACCTGAAGTACCTGTAAATCATTGTGCTGGAACTGGTTGCAGGAATCAGGCTATTCGACGACGGCGATCTTATTGGCCAGGGAAAGAGGCATCCACAGGCGGCCTTTGGCATCCCGAGCCATGTTTCGGACGGAGGAGTTGGGGGCCGGCATGGGGTAGGTCCTGAACACCTCCACGGCAGGGTCAAAGCGCACCAATTTGTTGGCGTCCGCCGCGCTCTCTTCATACCAGATCTTGCCCGCGGAATCCGCGGAAATGGCGTAGGGCTCGGAGTTGTTTCCGGACGGGCTGTTCCACATCTTAAATTTCTTGTCCGCAAACGTGAGCCGGCCGAGGCGTCCGCCCCCGAAATCGGTAAAATAGATCGCGCCCTGTACGGCGACGAGCCGCCGAGGTTCAACTCCCGGCTCCGTGGGAGCATACTCCGCGATCGTTCCGCTCGATGGATCGACGCGGCCCAGTTTTCTACCCGACAATTCACAGAACCACAGGCCTCCATCGTCGGCAGAAACAATGCCATAGGGATGCGCGTCTTGCGTCGGCACGCTGTACTCGGCGATTTTTCCGGTCACGATCTCCAGCCGGCCGATAAGGTTCGAATTCTGCGCCGTGAACCAGAGCTCGCCATCCGGTCCAAAAACCAGCGTGTGCGGGTCTTTCGCGCTGGGAGGAATGAATTCCACGATTGCCCCGGTCTTGGCGTCCAGCCGGCCGATCTTTCCAGCGTAGTTTTCCGTGAACCAGATGTTGCCATGCGCATCGGAAACCAGGCCATGCGGGCCGGAGTCCGGCGTGGGCACTTTGAAAAGTTTCCACTCGTGCGTGTCCGGATTGAACCGCGCGAGGTGACCGGTCTCCTGCAGCGTAAACCAGATATTGCCCTTGGGATCGACCGCGGAGTCGTGCGGCACGGCTCCCGGCACCGGCGCGTCCCAGGAGTGCATCACGCCCTTCAGTTCGACGCCGGCCACGACGGGAGGCTCCTTGAACTTCAGTCGCAGCGTCACGTTCGTAATATTGCCGGGACGCACGAAGACGTTGTGCTCCCATTCGGACCACGCGCCGCTGGCAGAAGCGCGGAAATCGTATGAGCCCGTGCGCAGCGGTTCGATGTGGAACCGGCCGTGCGCGTCACTGTGCAAAATATGCGGCGTTTCGCCGTCCGCCACCTGCCACAAAATCTGCGCCCCGGCCACCGGCGTGCCTTTTGCGTTGACCACCTCGCCGTCGAGCCCGCCGGGCTTCTGTTTCGGTTTCTTGGGCACCTGCGCCCGTGCACCTGCAGACACAAACGCAGCAGCACCTACCAGAATCGCGATCTTTAGACGCGCGCGCGGCATTCCCAATCCGCCTCCTAGGCGGTGCAATCTCCCAATTTTACATAGAAGAATTCCGGCCTGGGCAGCCCGATTGGCGGAATGAAGCGCGAAAGATACGGGGTGCTGCCGGAGGCCAGCACCCCGAGCCGTCGTTCGCAAGCTCAATTCGAAAGGCCATGCAAACGGCTAGAGGGTTGCCTCAATCGCAAGATCTTCGATCATCTTGTCGAGTTGCTCCTGCGCGCTGGCGCTCTTTTTCTCCAAATCCGCCTGTTCCGCATTCAGTTTGTCGAGATGCGTTTCCTGGTCGGAGAGCTGTTGCGTGTAACGCTGTGTGAGAGCTTTTTCTTCCGCGCTCCCCTTCAGGGCCTTCAAATTTTCACGCAGCCTTTGCTGGTCGTTGTAGATGCCGTCGATTTCCTTGCCGCGTTTTTCGGCCTCGGAATCGAGAAAAGCGATTTGATCCTTCCGTTCGAGGATGTGGCGCAACGCTTGTTCGATCTTCGGATTTACCTGTCCATCTTTTGCCATCAACGCGACCTGTTCATCCGTGATATTGCTCAGCTCGACCCGCGTTTCGACCGGATGCATTTCCTTGATTTCAAGGGTGGCGGCCTGTTTTGGAGCGACGATCACGCGAAAGCGGTATGTGCTCAAAGTAGTCTCTTCTGGTTTGAGTGTGTCCTTGGAGAGGTTCCATCCAAGGCGCACGGGATGCTCAACAATGAGGGTGCGCTGCAAAGCGTCTTCATTGCGTATTGTGTACGTGTATTTCTGTTGCGCTTCGCTCGTGCGGATCATCACGCCGTGGGCGATGGCCACGCGGACATTGCGCTGCGGCGTTTCCGATCCCAACTCCCGGACGAGCATTCCGAGGTCTGTCGCGTAAGAAAGCAAGCGCCGTTCGTCCGGTTTGATCGGGTCGAGCAGCCCCTGTCCGGCGAAGATTTCATCCTCGAGCACGCTGAAGTTTCCGCCGTCGAGTGTTGCGCCGCTGGTGTTGGTAAGCCAAACGCCGCGCAAAGGATGCGCGGAACTGTGACCCAGGGTCCACACCGAAACTTTTTCCGCACGGATTTCGCTTTGCAGGATCGGCACCATGGCGGACTGGTTTTTGCGGATGGTTACGCGGTCCTTCAGTTTGTATTCGAAAAGATCGCCGAGATCTTCGCCCTCGGCGGCTGATGGTGTGCTTGCTTGCATTAGGCTGTTGAACGCGTCGCCCGCAACTCCGGGCTGCAGCATGAGAAGGTTTTGGAACCCTGTGCCATTAATGGGCGGATCAGCATTGTTTTGGATCTGGTCTGGGCTATAGGCCCTACCGCCGGTACCTCCGCCCACGCCTGGCCCAAGGCCAAGATTGCGGCCAGATCCTAGGTTCCTCGCCTTATCCGCCAATTCGGCGTTTGTCATTTCTACATTGGTGGCTTCTGCCGTCACCGTGATCGTTTGCATGGAGTCACCGACTTGCAGCGTTGCGTCCTGCTCGCTGCCGAGGCCATTGCGTACTTGAGCGTTGTTCATCACCAGCCTCTTGAATCCCTTGCTGTCAAATTCAAGCTGATATGTACCGTCGGGAAGGCCGGAGAATCCGTATTGGCCGCGGTCGTCGCTCGTAGTTCGAGTGATTTCCCTACCGCCGCTGTCGAGCACGCGCACCTGCGCGCCCGCGATGATTCCTCCCGACTGGTCCGTCACACGCCCGGCGACCTGTGCTCCGCCGAGCAGTCGCGCTTCATGCGTTTGCGGAACGGTTTCATATTCCTGCGGCAGGGGCACAACGGCGCGCCGGCCGTAGTAGGGCTGGGAAAGCTGTTGAATGAACGATTGCGGCGCCCCCGCGACCAGAGATAGCTCGACATTGTTCCAATCTTCGCCCACGGTGTTGTCGACGATCGCCCACCCTTGCAGCAAAGGCTTTTTTGCATGGTTGCTCGTTAAAACGAGGCGGTAAGTTGTCTTCCACACGGGCACTTCGCTGATGTAGCTCACGAAAAGCTGGCGTTCGCCGGAACCGGAGGCCGCAAGTGTCATGCGGCGCAGATCCTCTTCGCGCTCGGAAGCAAGGAGCGAGAGATAACGATTCATTTCACCATGCATGCCTGTGTCGGCGAGGCGAACGCGGGTTGACGGCGTGACTTCGATCTCACGGATTTCGCCGCCATCCGTGACCAGCGAGATGATGTCGACTTCGAGCGTCGTTCCGCCGGCGGTTCGCGTCTTGCGTTCCACGCTCAACAAGCGGCCTGAAACCGGGTCCGCGCCGCTCGACACTTCCAGGCGTGATCCTCGCAACGCATCCAGAAATTTCGATACGGAAGTCTGTTCATCGAGAGGTAATCGCAGGGCGCCAAGCCGCCTGTCGAACGGCGCCGTTGAGTTGTAGCTGACTCCTCCGATGTGGCCGCCGTCGAGATCGAGCACGGTGAGCGAGGCCAGTGCGTCGTTCAACTGGCCGCTGGTGAAGTCGATGTGAATGTCCTGGTTTCCGCGGACGCGGCCAAGATGCTCGAAGTAGCCTACGCCATTCTTGTAAAGCACGACACGGCGGACCGGCATATCAGGGGCTTGTACTTCCGGTGCGGATTGCACGGCAGCTTTTACCGTCACTGGATGTTGCTTTTGTTGCGCGCCACTCGGAGACGACCACACCACGGCAATGGACACTAATGCGAAGAGTTTTCGCATGGCAACCTCCCCTTGATTTTCGATTTAGACCTTAACCACCTTGATAATTGCGATGCCCTACGAAAACAGAGGGTTGTAACAGAGACCACAAATTGTTGGACACTGCCGTGCATTGCTAAGTTCCCGAGAGACCGGAGAGACGCCGTATCGCAAGACTTTTCGTTTCAACTGTGATTTGATCTAGCGGAAAAACATTCGGGCGAGGAGAATTCATGCCACGGTACATTTCGCTGCACACGCTGGCTTGTCTGACGCGGCAGGGGGCGGAACAACTGACGGCGCGGCTGGCTGCGGCGGACCGCGTCACCATGCGGCGCGTGCAGGTCAACATGATCGAAGGGAAGATGCTCGTCGAGTTTGATGCGCCGGACCGGGAGGCGCTCGACAAATGGATGCGCGACGAGGGGTTCCATTACGACTGGGTCCTGCGGGTGGAATTTGAGGCGCGTGGCGGGAAATTGGAAACGGTGTGACGGAAAGTAATTCGTGAATCGCGATTTGTGATTCGTGAAAACCTCTTGTGCATTTGCTTGCCGCTTGGAATGTGCCTCTGATTCGGTTTGAAGATTTAGTGGCGCAGGCTTCAGCCTGTGGGGGTTGGTTACGAGGACCTCGCGCACTGGCACAACCAAAACCACAGGCTGAAGCCTGCGCCACCAAAACGCAAGCATCGCCGCGCTTGTCCTGCGAATCGAATCGCTATAGGATTTGGGGAGATTCCCCGACGGGACAACGCGAGGCCCGGAACACAACTTTCGCAAACAGGGTGGGGCTCCGCCGCGGCAGAGTGCCGGCGGAAAATCGCCCGCCAAAATGGAATTGCCTGCGGGCGCGAGTCCGCCAGTACGGACGGCCTGCCAGAATAAATCAAAATGAATCACTAGGAGGAAATGTCATGAGCGAGTATGAGAATCCTGAAGTTCTTGTGACGACCGAGTGGGTCGCGAATCATTTGAACGATGCCAATCTTCGCCTGGTCGAAGTCGACGTGGACACATCGGCTTACGAGCAGGGGCACATTCCCGGTGCGGTGGGATGGAACTGGCAAACGCAGTTGCAAGACACGTTGCGGCGCGATCTGGCCGATCAGCGCAGCTTCAGCCAGCTGGCCGGCAACGCGGGGATCACCCCGGAAACCACGGTGATCCTGTACGGCGACAACAACAACTGGTTCGCCGCGTGGGGCTTCTGGCAGATGAAGTATTACGGCCACAAGGATGTCCGCCTGATGAATGGCGGGCGCAAGAAGTGGCTGGAGGAAAAGCGCGCGATTACGACCGACGCGCCGAAGATCCAGCCCACGAGTTACTCAGCCAAAGCCCCCGACACGACGATTCGGGCCAAGCGCGAGGATATTTTCGCCGTGCTAGAGCGGCGCTCGCCCGCGCAGATGGTGGATGTGCGCTCGGTGGACGAATTCAGCGGCAAGGTGATCGCGCCTCCGGGCATGACGGAAACGGCGCAGCGCGGCGGGCACATCCCCGGCGCGGCCAACATTCCATGGGCGCAAGCTGTGGCCGAGGACGGCACGTTCAAGCCCGCCGACGCGCTCAGGCAACTATACGGAGGCAAGGGCGTCACCGGCGATCAGGAAGTCATTGCTTACTGCCGCATTGGCGAGCGCAGCTCGCACACCTGGTTTGTGCTGAAATATTTGCTCGGATTCAAAAATGTCCGCAACTACGACGGCTCGTGGACCGAGTGGGGCAACCTGGTTGGCGCGCCGATTGAGAAGGAAATTGCCGCCGCGGCGAGATGAGGAAAAGTGACCCGCTTGCCCTGAGTCCGTCTTCTCCGGACGAAGGGTGACCTCTGACCCGGGGTTGCCTTACCGGGCGGGGGTTGCGGCTGAAAGATTGGTCAGCTCATTACGCAGGATTTCGACGGCCTCGGGCGGGGGGCCGACGCGGCGGTAGCGGGTGATTTCCGTGCGCTCGTGGACTCCGAACGGGAATAGAAATTTGCGGCCGTCCAGTTCATAGTCGTACAGCGTGGGAAGCCAGATGCCGGGCGCGACTTCTTCCTGCACCATCACGACGTGGCCCCCGTGATAAACCTTTCCGGCAACGCCTCCGCCAAAAGTGATGTCCGTGGTGATGTTCGCTTCGAGGCGCGCGAATTGCGCCCCAGCTTCATCCACCCAGAGCGTGGCGTGAACGTGCTGGAAGCTGGCCGCGAAGCGGCTGGCGGGCTTGTATTCAGGGTCCGGGTCCAATAGGAATTTCATAAACGTGCGCGGCGCGTGCGCCCCGTTGGCATCGGCGCGTGTTTCCCGGCCGGCCCAGGTCACGCGAAACGCCTTCGGCGCGGCGTCCACGAGTTCGGCATGTTCGTGGCGGCGGCGTTCGAATTTCGCCTGGTCTTCCTTGTAGCGATCATCCGGCTGCGTGGCAAGCCCGAGCGCATTGACCGCAAACTCCAGCTCCGTGCGATACATCTCCGCGGAAACCGGAACTCTATTTTCCGCGAGCTTCAACTTGATATTGCCGCTGGCGGAAGGCACAACCCGCTCCGTGAGATCGGTGATGATCTCGCCGTTTTCGCCTTTGTGCGTGATCATGCGCTCGGTGCGCTCGAACTCCTCCAGCGCGCGGTCGTCCCGGTGCTGATTTTCCACGGCTTGCAGGATCAGGGAGTGAATTTGATCGGGGCTGGGGGCCGGATTTCCAGTGACGATCGGGCTCGGAGCGCCCGCCTGCGCGCGCGAGCTCGGGACGGCGAGCCACGGCCCGAGACAAATCAGGCACACTCCCAATGCTGCAATCTGTCTCCAGTGATTCATGCGTTCGCCTGGTATGAGTGTGCCCTCCAAGTTGCCTAGGTTTGATTCTACGGCGGATTGGACGGTTGTGCCGGGGTGTTTCGCAATCACACAAGTCGTGGAAATTGACGGGTTGCGAATCGTATGGTTTTCGCCTCGAAGGGCCGGAAGTGCAACCTTCGATAGGAACTCAATTGATTTGCGGGGTTGAATGATTCAAGGAGGAAGGGGGCGATCCAGGTCGATTCGCCCCCGCTCTGTGGCCCGGCCTGTCGGAGGAAAGCCGGACCTTACAGCCTTGATGTTCTTAATCGAACCCCGGTTTCGCAAAAAAGTTACGGGAACCGCAGAAAGTGCAAGAGGCCTGCAAGGGCCAGCCTAAGTGACAGGTGGAAACCGGCTTAGACTGGGATTTATTTGCGCTTCGCGGCGATTCCCAGGGCTTGCTCGCCAGTCGGCGCTCCCCCCTTCGCGTTTTGCTCGAAGACCGCATACAATGGCCGTTTCCATGCCACCCCATGATGAGCCGCGCGAGCCTGTAACCGAATCCGAGGTCGCAGCACATCTCGCGCGCTCCCGCAGGCCGCAGAGCCTGCGAGAGATTGCGGCGGCGCTGGGCTTGCGGCATTCCGGACGCCGCGCCCTGGTGAAGCTTGCGCGAAAAATGAAAAAGCGCGGGGAGATTCATGAATATCCGAACGGGCGCGTGGCCCTGCCCAAGGAAAAACAGGGCGCGCAATACGCGCAGCTGCCTCAGAAAAATGCGCCGCAGCGGCAGGGCTCGGCACCTCGTTCAGAAAACCGCCCGCAACCCCACGCGGAGTCGCGTCCGGCGGTCAGGCCGGAGGCAAATCAATTTACGGGGCGGCTCGTCGCGCATCGCGACGGATACGGTTTCGTTGTGCCGGATACGCCGCGAAAGGATTTGGAGGGCGATCTTTTCATCGGGCGCGATGCCATCGGCGACGCCATGCACGGCGATCACGTGCTCGCCAGCATCGAACATCGCAAGCGCTTTGGCGACGGCGCGGGGAGAGCCGAGGGGCGAATTCTGCGCGTGATCGGCCGCGCGCACGCGACGGTGGTGGGGCTGTTCCGGTATGGGCCGCGCGGAAATACGGTTGCGCCGTATGAGTCGCGATTGCTGCAGGAAATCATTATTCCGCCGGGCGAGGAACTGACGCCGGAACTGCAAGGCAAGCTGGGACTGCATCAACCAAAGAGAGGTGTGCGGCTTCCGGAACTCGATGGCGCGGTCGTGAACGTGGAGATGACGCGCTTTCCGCGAGGCGGCGTGGCTCCGGCTGGACGCGTGATCGAAATTCTCGGACGTCCCGGCGATTTCGGCGTGGACGTCGAAATCTTGATCCGGAAACATCATCTGCCGCACGCGTTTTCTTCGGACGTGCTGGCGGAAGCGGCTGACGCGGCGCATCCCGTGAGCGACGTGGAGCGGGCCGGACGGCGCGACTTCCGCGATTTGCCGATTGTCACGATCGACGGCGAAACGGCGCGCGATTTTGACGACGCGGTGTACGTAAAGCGCCTCGAGAACGGCAATTGGCAGTTGCAGGTGCACATTGCCGACGTTTCTCATTATGTGCGGCGCGGATCGGCGCTGGACCGCGACGCGAGGCTGCGCGGCACTTCGGTTTATTTTCCGAATCGCGCCGTTCCCATGCTGCCCGAAGAACTCTCGAACGGAATCTGCTCGCTCAATCCCAAGGAAGACCGCCTGGTGATGAGCGCGATCATGGAGCTGGACGCGAACGGCGAGATCGTCGCTTCGGAATTCGCGCGTGGCGTGATTCGCTCGGCCGAGCGCATGACCTACACGGCGGTGAACGCCGTGCTTCAGAATGACCCGGCCACCACCGCGGAATTCGCGGACCTCGCCGAAAATTTCTGCGCGATGCGCGACCTGGCCATGATTCTGAACGCGCGGCGCTCGCGGCTCGGCTCCATCGATTTCGATTTGCCCGAGCCCGTGATTCAATTCGATCCCACCGGGCAAATGATTGGCATTGTCCGCAGCGAGCGCAACATCGCGCACCGCCTGATCGAGGAATTCATGCTGGCCGCGAATCAGGCCGTGGCGCGTTATCTCGAATCGCGCGGCATCGGGTCGCTGCACCGCGTCCACGAAAAACCCGACCCCAAGAAAATTCTGGAATTTGAGGCGCTGGCTCAGACTTTTGGATATTCGCTGGGTGTGGAAAATCTTGCGGAGCGTCGCATCGAAGTGAAGCACGGAAGCTCGCGACCGCAACGGTTCGATCGCGGCGCGCGGCACGGACGGCGCGGCTCGGGCCGGGAGAAGCCCATGACCGTCTCGCTACCGGGCGTGATGGACATCGCCATTCGCCCCTCGCATTATCAGCGCCTGGCCGAAAAAATCGCGGGCAAGCCCGAGGAGCGCATCGTCTCCTACCTGATGCTGCGCTCGCTAAAACAGGCGCGCTACGCCGCCGACCCGCTTGGCCATTTCGCGCTGGCTTTTGACCAGTACACGCATTTCACTTCGCCGATCCGCCGCTATCCCGACCTGATCGTGCATCGCGTTTTGAAGTGGGCGCTCGATCATCCGGAATCGAAGCCCGCGGAGCACGCGGGCCCGCGCAAGGAAGAATCGACGTTCGGCCCGTATCGCCGCGGCGAACTTGAAGCCGTGGCCACGGAAACGTCCGAGACTGAGCGCCGCGCCGAAACCGCCGAGCGCGAATTGATGGCCTGGAAAACCGCGCAGTTCATGGAACAACATCTTGGCGAGGAGTACGACGCCCTGATTATTTCCGTGCAGAAATTCGGATTCTTCGTGGAGCTGACGGAAATTTTTGTCGAGGGCCTGGTGCCCATCGACCGCATCGAGGAACTCACTGGCGAGCACGTTTTCTACCGCGAGCAGGACCATGCCATCGTTTCCGGAAGCGGTCACGCTCAGAAGCCCTCGCTGCATGAGCAAGGGAAAAAGAAAAAGTCCGGCCGTGGAAATACGCACGCCGGGCACATCTGGAAACTCGGCGACCACATCCGCGTCCGCGCCGAACGCATCGACCCCATCCGCCGCCGCGTCGAATTTTCGCCGCTGCCGTAAGCCTGCTGTCGCCCCTCGCATCGATAGTTCCCTCTGGCGAAACTTCCTTTATATTACGGGGTTTAATGGATACGGGAGGTCAGGAGTGGCAAAGCGCAATCTTCTCTTTGGGTTTTGGGTGCAATCAACCTTGTTTTTATCGGGCTTGGTCCTAGTGTCGGCGTTTGCAGCGACATGCGGAGCACAAGAATCCGCCAAGGTGGCTCGCGCGGATGGGGCGGAGACCCCACTAAAAGTTTATCGGCCGGCGAGCGATCCAACACAGGGGTGCGCCCCGCTGGCGCTGATTTCGCCGGGGGCGGGCGGGACCGAGAATGGGTACTCCTATCTTGCGGAGGGGCTGCGAAGCCGCGGCTGGCTCACGATCGTGATTGGGCACAAGGAGAGCGGGCCGGGGACGCTGGTCAGCGATGTCGGGCGGTCGGGGATTCATGGAGGATTGACCGCGATGGTCACCGATCCTGCTTTGCATCGCGACCGGCTGATGGACATCACCGCCACGCTGTCCTGGGCGGAAAAGAAATGCAAGAGCCCGTTCCGCGCGCTGCTGGGACACTCGATGGGTTCGGACACAGTGATGTTTGAAGCGGGCGCGGACGACAAGCTTGGCGTGCGTGGCCAAGATCAGTTCGACGCCTACGTGGCGATTTCCCCCTCCGGGCCGGGCTCGATTTTTCCCGAACACGCATGGAAAAAAATTCGCAAGCCGCTCTATGTTCTGACGGGCACGGAAGACAAAGGCCTCGAAGGCACCTGGGAGTGGCGCGCTCGCCCGTACGATGATTTGCCGCCCGGCTGCAAATGGCTGGGAATAATCGACGGCGCGACGCACATGAATTTTGCGGGCATTGGGTTTGCGGGCAAGACGAAGAAACTGACCATTGATACCGTCACCGCATTCCTCAGCGGGATGCGAAGCGGAAACTGTTCTGCTCCGACCTCAGAATCCGGAATGCAGTTGAAGAGCAAATGAAAAAAGACTCTGCGGCTGCAGGGGCATCCGCTCGGCGGATGCCCCTACACCTGCGACAAGACTAAGCGGCTGCTGCGCAGTCCCCCTTACTTCGTCTTCGGCTTCCACAGTGCAATTGCCGCCCCGGTAGGATCGATGAGCACGCTAAACGAGCCCACTCCCGGGATTTCCGTCACATCTTTCATCACGGTGGCGCCCAGCGATTTGGCCTTTTTGGTGGAGGCGGCAACGTCGTCAACCAACACGTACGCCAGCCACGCCGAGGGCGCGCCCGGGACGGGATGCTTCATGATGCCGCCGCCGATTCCTTCGCCGACTTTGATCATGGTGTAGCTGCCGCCCGGCATCGCCATGTCTTCCAAAGTCCAATTGAACAGCGCTCCGTAAAAAGTTTTTGCCTTGCTCACATCCGTCGTGTTCAGTTCCACGTGCACAAATGGGTTTGCCATGTCTTTCTCCTTTGAGTTCGAATTAAGCTATGTCAGCTCAAGTCAATCAGGTTCGCAAGCTGCTTCAAGGACCTGCATACAGGAAACTGCCCCCTGCATTTGTTATTTTTTGGTCAATTTCCCGCGCGCCTTAATCGGCGCCTACTGGAGAGACGATCGGGCCTTCCCGAAGTCGACATGTCCCTCCACTTTTTTATCCCGGCCACAATTTTCTTGGCTCGAGAGGGTATCATCTTGTCGATTTCGGGCGTCCTCGGTCGTTTAAAACCTGAGGAGCCATTTCGGCCAGCTTAGGACATGGATCGGCCAAGCTACGAGGGATCGTGCAGGCAAACCCTTTTGTTCTCAACAATTTGTTTTCGACAAGGAGACCGCGCATGCCTAATTTTCTGCTGTTGCTGCACCAAAAGCCGGGGAGGTTCGGCAATTTGTCGCCCGAGGAAATTCAAAAAATTCTGGGGAGCTACATTGCCTGGCGGGAAGCCCTGATAAAGCGCAATAAGATGCGCGCCGGAGAGAAACTGACCGACGACGGGGGCCGGCACTTGCGCACGCAGGGCGGAAAGCTATCCGTGACCGACGGGCCGTACAGTGAATCGCAGGAAATTCTCGGCGGATTTTTCATGATCGAAGCCGCGGACTACGAAGAGGCGGTCGAGATCGCCCGGACCTGCCCGCACCAGGGCGAAGGCAGGTGGATCGAAGTGCGGCAAGTGGACGCGGTGCATTAGCCCGCGATTCTCACTCGCTAAAGCTTGGAGAATGTTTAGTGCCACCTTCCGAAAACGTGGATCAATTGGTGGACCATTTATTCCGCCAGGAATTTGGGCGGATGGTTTCGCGGCTGGCTCGGCTGTTGGGCGCGCCGCGCCTGGCCATGGCGGAAGACGCCGTGCAATACGCCATGCTGCAGGCGCTGCAGCTCTGGCCTTACCAGGGCGCGCCCGAATATCCGCAGGCGTGGCTGGCAAAAGTCGCCTATCACCGCGCGCTGGATGTTCTAAAGAGCGAGCGAAGACTGCGCTTTTTCGATGACGAGAAGGAAGCCGCCCTCCGAAATCAACTCGATGAATTGCAGAATACCGCGGCAACCGAGCCCTTCCGCTTCTCGCGGGAGGTGGCGGACGAACGGCTGGCGCTCATATTTGTTTGCTGCCATCCCGCGCTGCCGCGGGCCGCGAGTGTGGCCCTCACGCTCAAAGTGGTTTGCGGGTTTGGCGTCGAGGAAATTGCCCGCGCCTTTCTCTCCACCGAGACCGCGATTACGCAGCGGCTGGTGCGCGCCAAGCGTGTGATTCGCGAGGAGGCGCTTCGCTGCGAGGTTCCGGATCCGGAGCAACTCGACGAGCGGCTGGACGCCGTGCTCGAAGTCCTCTATCTACTTTTTACAGAGGGGTACGCGGCAACGGCGGGAGACCACTTGATCAAGAATGACCTGTGCGCCGAAGCCATCCGCCTGGCCGAGTCGCTGACGGAAAATTCCGCTACCTCGCGGCCGGAGTGCCATGCGCTGCTGGCGCTGATGCTCTTTCAAGCGGCGCGCCTTCCCGCGAGGACCGACGCGCTTGGAGATTTGCTGCTCCTCGAAGAGCAGGACCGAAGTTTGTGGGACAAGTCCAGGATTCACCTGGGGTTGCTGCATCTGGAACAGGCCGCGCAGGGCGACAAACTCTCCACCTATCACTTGCAGGCGGAGATTGCCGCTACGCATTCGACGACGGAACATTTCACGCTCACCAACGGGGAGAATATTCTGGCGTTGTATGACTTGTTGCGGGAAAAGCAGCCGACTCCCGTGGTTCTGATCAATCGGGCCGTGGCTGTGGCGCAAATCAAGGGCCCGGCGGCCGGTCTGGCCGAGCTGAAGGCAATCCCCGTGGATAGCCAGCTCGAAAGATATCCGTTCCTGCACGCGGCGGAAGGCGAATTTCATCGCCGGCTCGGGCATACCGGCGAAGCGCAGATTTCATTTCACCGAGCGCTTGATCTTGCGCGCACCGAACCACAGCGGCGTTTCCTTTTGCGAAAGCTGGCGGCGATGTCGTCGACCGACGCGTAGGCATGATATGCGGAACACGCTAGTCGCTGGAAAAAGACGCGGCGAGGCGGAGCTGACGCAGCATCGAGCGCTTTTTTTCCTGGTGCGCCTGCATGCGCCGAAGTATATCGGCGAGGACGCGCACGGCCGTCACAGCGTAAGGACCTTTGTTGAGCATGACGCACTCGGCGCGCTCTCCCATGGCGGCGTCCGTGATTTCCGAACGGGACGGAATCCCCTTTTTGGCGAGACTTTCGAGAACTTGCGTGGCCCAAATGACGGGCACGTGCGCGGCCTCGCAAATCCACAGGATTTCTTCCTGAATTTCGGCCAAGCGCTGGTAGCCGCACTCCACGGCAAGATCGCCGCGCGCGATCATGATTCCGAGGGACTCGGTGCGCATGGCCGCGAGAATCAGGTTGGGCAAATTCTCAAAGGCTTTGCGCGTTTCGATTTTCAGGACAAGTCCAAGGCGCTGGCCGCCCAGCTGTTCGATGCGGTCGAGGAGCTGGCGGACGTGAGCCTCCGTGCGCACGAACGAACAGCCAACGAGGTCCGCATGTTCCACGATGAAGGGAAGCGCGGCGCTGTCGTCATCCGTGAGGGCCGGGATGTCGATCTGCGTTTCCGGAAGATTGATGCCTTTTTCAGCGGCGAGCTTTTCGCCTTCCGGACGCGCCTGGGTGATTTCGACGGACACCGTGTCCGGGTTGACAGTGCGAATTACGCTGCCGATTTTGCCGTCGTCAAACCAAACGGGATCGCCGACCTTGGCGTGATCGAGAATCTGAGGAATAGAAACGGAAATTTGCGCGGGCTCGAGCAGGTCGCCGGATTTGCCATAAAGCGCGGGTCTGCCCAGGGTGTTCGCGCGAGTGAGCAGGAGCGTGTCGCCCGGCTTGAGCAGGAGCGTTTGCGGGCGAAAAGGCAGCTTGCCGATGCGCGCCTTGGCAGGGACAGTGCGAAGCTTAGCGCGCGGGGACTTGCGCCGCGCCTGCTGGATTTCGAGGCGGGGTAAGAAATAAATAGTTTGGCGAGTTTCGGCCCAGGCGCCGCGAGGATCGACATGTGTGACGCGCAGGGAACGCTGCGCCTTGCGCGCGTCGCGAAGCCGAAGCCTGTCACCCGCGCGAAGCTTTTTGAGGAAGGTAGAGGGCAGTGGCAGAGTCGCGGCCGCTGCCGCCGGCGCGGGTTCGGCATTTTCATCCGGTGTGAGCCAGATTCGAGCGGGGGCGACGACGCGGCCAAGTTCATCCCGCTCGGGACGGCATTTAACGACAGCAGCGCCCGGCTCGATGGCCCCTGTGCGAAGCTTAGGGCCCGGGATATCCATCAGGATGCGGCAGGAGCGGCCGGTTTCCTGGCGCGCGCGCTGCAGGTTTTGAATCATGCCCAGCCAGAGGCCGGGATTGTCGTGCGCGCAATTAATGCGCATGCAGTCCATGCCGCTCTGGACGAGTTCGCGGACGAGTTCATAATCCGTGGCGGCCTCGGTGGCCATGGTCACCATGATTCGAACGGTGCGGCCGGTAGGAGAAGCGCCGAGGAGCGCTTCGGTATGCTTTTTGAGAAGCTCTGCCCCCTCGATCATTCCAACGGGAGCCTCCATCGGGAACGGAAGCAAGTCGTCAGAGCCGAGCATTAGACTTAGAAGGTGATGCACGGTCTGAAAAGCGTCAAGGACGTGGCTCTCCGTGCGCCCTAGCGAGGATAGGCCCAAACCCGCTAGCTGCGATTGCAATTTGCGAATGTCGTGCCGGCGGAGCGCCAGGTAGTGAGCCAAATTTCGGGCGCTGGGGCGGTGCGCCTCGTGAAGCGTGAGGCACCGCTTCAGGAGAGACGACTCAAGCTGCATCATGTCGCTGCACAGGGAGGCGAGTTCACCGGAAAGCTGCTGGAGCTGGGCTTTATCAAGCTGGTACATGGTCGCCAGAGGGAAACCCTTGCGGAAATGTTAAATCCCGATTGTTACGGGTGGATGAATGAAATAACCACGCAGAAGGGCTTGCGAGCACGCGTTCTGCGGCACTTCGCGTTTGCTAGGCCTTTGGCGAAGATTGAACTTCACGCAATCGCCGCTCGAGGAAGTGGCGCTCACTATCATTGGTGACGAGGGCGAGGGCGCGCGCATAGCTTTTTGCCGATTCGTCAAACGATCCGAGGCGGCGCAACAGATCGGCTCGGGCGGCATGCATCAAATGATAGTCGTCGAGATGGTTCGCGGCGGTCAGGCGGTCGATCATGGCCAGTCCTGCGCGAGGCCCGTCCGCCATGGCGACGGCCACCGCGCGGTTCAGGGACACAATTGGGGAAGGTTGCACGCGCTCGAGCTGATCGTAGAGCCGGACGATCTCGGTCCAATTCGTGTCCTCAGGGCGAGCCGCCTTGCAGTGCTCCGCGGCAATTCCAGCCTGGAGGGCAAAGGGGCCGGCCGTTGTGCGCGGCGCGTCCTTGATAAGAAGAGCAGCCTCGGCGATCTGCTTTTGATTCCAGAGGCTGCGGTCTTGTTCCTCCAGAACGATAATTTCTCCGGCCTCGTCGAGACGCGCATCGCGCCGCGCGTCGTGGAGCAGCATGAGCGCGACGAGTGCCTTGGCTTCCGCTGGTGGTTGCGACTCCATCAGCGTGATGACCAGACGGCCCAGGCGAATGGCCTCGGCGCAGAGATCGGTCCGGACAAGCGACGCGCCGCGGGTCGCCACGTAGCCCTCATTGAAAACGAGATAGATCACTGTCAGGACTGCATCGAGCCGCGCGGCTATGTCGCTCGTCCCCGGCACGGCGTAGGGGATGCCGGCGTCGCGAATTTTGTTCTTGGCGCGCACCAGCCGCTGCGCCATGGTCGTCGAGGAGACAAGAAAGGCCCGCGCGATTTCGTCAGTTTCCAGGCCGCACAAGGTGCGGAGCGTGAGGGCGATCTGCGCTTCCGCGGCGAGGGCGGGGTGGCAGCAGGTGAAAATCAGCCGCAGGCGGTCGTCGGGGATTTCGCCGTGGTCGTAATCCGGTTCCTCGGTGGCGCGAACCATCCCGGAAACGACGTATGACTCCAGCTTTTCGGCATAGACGCCCTTGCGGCGAATCCGGTCGATGGCCTTGTGCTTCGCGGTCTGGATAATCCACGCGCGCGGGACGTCGGGGACGCCGTGATCCCGCCACTGGTCTATGGCCGCGGCAAAGGCTTCCTGCGCGCACTCTTCCGCGAGGTCGAAGTCACCAAAGAGCCGAATCAGGGTGGCCACAATGCGCCCCCAATCGGCGCGGTAAACTTCTTCCACGGCGGAGGCGGCTTGTAAGTCTGCAGACATACCCGATTGTAAGTATTTCTTGGTATAGATGTCGATCTGGACAGACCCCGTTCGACCTATCTTTGAGGATGAGCTTCGGGACGCTCGGCGCATTTGCGCGCCCGCTTACTCCCACAGTACATAGGAGGCATCATGCCAGCCGCCCGGGCCACTCCCAAGAACATCGACGACTACATTGCGGCGTTTTCACCAGAGGTTCAGGCGATCCTAGAAAAGATACGATTGACGATCCGGGGTGCCGCGCCCGGCGCGCAGGAGACAATCAGCTACGGCATTCCAGCATTCAGGCTTGACCGCATTTTGGTGTACTTTGCCGCCTTCAAGAACCATATCGGGCTATTTCCACCCGTGAAGGGCGATGCCTGGCTGGTGAAGGCCATCTCATCTTATGCCGGAGAGAAGGGCAATCTGCAATTTCCACTGGATCGTCCGATTCCTTATGGGCTAATCAAAAGAATTGTGAAGCTCAGAGTAAAGCAGAATTCATCAAATGCGCGCAGGTCTGCATGATCGCCGGAAGATGTCTTTCACTTGTCAGGAGGGAAGCGCGGAAATGAAATACATGCTGCTGATTTACCTGGATGAGAACGGCCTAAGCGAGAGTGAGCGGTCGCAATGCTATCAGGAGTCGGCGCAGTTCGCGGTTCAGCTCAGCAAGAGCGGCCAGTATCTGAGCGCCGGGCCGCTCCACCCGACCTCCACGGCAACCAGTGTCCGCGTTCGCGGCAACCAGCGGCTGGTGACTGACGGCCCGTTCGCGGAGACGCGCGAACAGCTCGGCGGGTACTTCCTGATCGACGCCAAGGATCTCGATGAAGCCATCGGGATCGCCGGGCGAATCCCGGCGGGGCGCTGGGGGACCGTCGAGATACGGCCGGTAATGGAGATCTCGGGCTTGCCCACGGCTTAGCCGGGCGACGTGTGAAGTGGATTTGATAGCTAAGGTTCAAGCAAGAGGTGCAGGAAAGGGGGCTGAAAATGCAATTCATGATCATCGTTAAATCCGGCAAGGATTGCGAAGCGGGCAAGAGGCCCAGCGAGGAACTCATTGCCGCAGTCGGAAACTATACGCAAGAGTTGAGAAAGGCCGGCGTGCTGGTCGAGCTCTCCAGACTCGAAGCCAGCGCAAAGGGAACGCGCATCAAGTTTTCCGGAGGAAGACAGTTGGTGATCGACGGGCCCTTTGCCGAGACCAAGGAGCTGGTCGGAGGGTATTGGATCATCCAGGTGAATTCCAAGGAAGAAGCGATCCAGTGGGCCCTGCGCGTCCCGGCTCCCGACGGGCGAGGAGATGAAGGCGAGATCGAGATTCGCCAGTTTCTAGTGGTGGAGGATTACACCCCCAGCCTGGCGTTTCACACTGCGGCGGACCCGGGAAAAGAAATCGCAAAAACTTTGAAGCAAGCGAGGTAAGGCTGTCGATTTCGCCTCCTGCCGTTCGACGTACTGTCAGAGCGGAAAAATCGCCCGCTCTAAAGGCTCAACAAAGCGCCTTCATTGAAACGAAAAAGGAGACTCAATCGTGAAATTCCTAAGCGTATACAAGACCGTGGAAAGAACCGTGCCCCCTACCCAGGAAGAGATGGACAAGATGGGCAAGTTGATCGAGGAAGAAATGAAAGCCGGCTGGCTGCTGGGGGTGGAGGGTTGCATGCCCAGCGCAACGGGAGCTCGCGTTCGCAAGTCGGGCGGCAAGACGACCGTGACAGACGGGCCTTTTGTGGAGACCAAGGAACTGATTGGCGGCCTGGCCATTCTGCAAGCGAATTCCAAGGAGCACGCCATCGAATTGACGAAATACTTCCTCAGCCACGCCGAAGACGGCGAGTGCGAACTGCGCCAGCTTCACGAGGCAACCTGCGTCGAGCAAAACGCGCACAAAGTGGCCGCGACAAAGTCATGATGCCGCCGGGGGATGCGCGAGGCTGATACCAGCCTTCTGCATCCCCCGGCGGACCGGTCCCAGGTTGCGCCGGACACGGGATCATCAGAGAAACTCGAACTCGCATGTAATTTTGGAAGGAGAGAATCGCTATGCAAAAAATCACGCCGTTCTTGTGGTTCGATGGGAAGGCAGAAGAGGCGGCCAATTTTTACATCTCCATTTTCAAAAACGCCAAGATAGGAAAGTTGAATCGATACGGAGACCACGGACCGGGCCCCAAGGGAACGGTCATGATCGCGACGTTTCAGATCGACGGGCAGGATTTCATCGCGCTGAACGGAGGGCCGCAATTCAAGTTTTCCCCGGCCATTTCGTTCGTGGTGAATTGCGAGACGCAGGAAGAAGTGGACGACCTGTGGGAGAAGCTTTCCGAGGGCGGAAAGAAACAGCAGTGCGGTTGGCTGCAGGACAAATTTGGCGTCTCCTGGCAAATCGTTCCGACCGCGCTCCCGAAGCTGATGAGTGATCCTGACCGCGAAAGAACCAGCCGGGTCATGCAGGCGCTGATGCAGATGGACAAGATCGATATTGCGCGGCTGCAACAGGCGTATCAGGGGCGGTGAAGCGCGTAGTAGAGGTTCAGCTGGTTGTCTTTATGTTCTTGTGAATCAAAACCCACAGGCTGAAGCCTGTGTTACCAGGAAGCCAGGAGAATTGAACATGAGATTCATGATGATCGTCAAAGCGAACAAGGACTCAGAGGCGGGCAAGATGCCGAGCGAAGAACTGCTCACGGCGATGGGAAAGTACAACGAAGAGCTGATGAAGGCCGGCGTGCTGGTCGATCTCTCGGGGTTGCAACCGAGCTCGAAGGGAGCACGCATCAGATTCTCAGGAGGAAAACAAACGGTGATCGACGGGCCGTTTGCCGAGACCAAAGAGTTGATCGCCGGCTACTGGATCATAAAAGTAAAATCGCGGGAAGAAGCCATCGCATGGGCGAAACGCGCCCCCGCCCCTTTCGGCGAAGGGAAAGACGGCGAAATTGAGATTCGCCAGTTTTTCGAGATGGAGGATTTCGCGCCCAGCGAGGCCGTCAACCGCGCAAAGGAAATGGGGAAACAACAGGCTAAAACGAAGAAACAATCGCGATGAGGCTGTCGATTTTATTGAGCGTCGTTCGACTATCTGTTGAAGGACCAAGAAGCTTAATCACCAAATTGTTGAAAAGGAGATTCCGATGCAACTGAATGCGTACCTGCTATTCAAAGGCAATTGCGAGGAAGCGTTCAAGTTTTATGAAAAGAGCCTCGGCGGCAAGATCGAGGCCATGATTCCCCACGCGGGGACGCCGGCGGAACAACACGTGCCGGCGGAATGGCGCAACAAGATCATGCACGCGCGCTTGGTGGTGGGCGATGCAGTCTTGATGGGAAGCGACGCTCCCCTGGACCGCTTTGAAGAACCAAAAGGCTTCTCCGTCTCGCTCACGATCAACGACCCTGCAGAGGCGGAGCGCCTGTTTCACGCGTTGGAGCAAGGGGGAAAGGTGAAGATGCCGATTCAGCAAACTTTCTGGTCTCCGCGTTTCGGCATGCTGGTCGACCGCTTCGGAATCCCGTGGATGATCAACTGCGCGCAAGCCGCGGAGCGGGCTGCCTAGCCCTCCGCCATCTAGGAGAAATATAATTTATGCAAACCGCTGCTGAAGGAGTATTTGAAACCATGCAAACACCGACTCAACCCGTTGCTCTCTCGAAGAAATCACTCTGGACGGGGCGAATTTTCAGCGGCTTGGTCGTGGCATTCCTGCTGCTCGACGCGGTGATGCATCTTCTGAAGCCGGCGCCGGTCGTGGAGGCGTTCACAAGGCTTGGCTTTCCCTTGCGGCTCGCGGTTGTGCTCGGGATCATCGAACTCGCCTGCATTGCGCTGTACCTAATTCCGCGCACCTCGATTCTTGGCGCGATCCTGCTGACGGGCTATCTCGGTGGCGCGGTGGCGACCCACTTACACGCCGGAAGCCCGCTCTTCAGCGAAGCTTTGTTCCCTGTCTATGTCGGCGTGCTGGCATGGGGAGGGATTTACTTGCGGGATGAACGGTTGCGTGCGCTGATTCCTTTCCGGGGCTAGCCTGGGCCACAATGGAAGCGTTCTGCGCGGTTCCGGAGAAAGAACTTTGATGCATACTGGCGGGAAATTCAGGAAGGAGCGAGAGAAATGAGCAAGGTCCGCGTACTTGTTGGCACACGGAAGGGCGCATTCATTCTTTCTTCGGACGGCAAACGGGGAAAATGGGATGTCAGCGGCCCGCACTTTGCCGGCTGGGAGATCTACCACCTCAAAGGCTCGCCGGCGGATCCGAACCGCCTGTACGCTTCGCAAACCAGCGGCTGGTTCGGGCAGATTATTCAACGCTCCGACGACGGCGGCAAGACCTGGTATCAGCCCGGATCGCCTAAGGACCAACCGCCCGCGCAAGGTGGAAGGCCAATGGGCGAAAGCAACAAGTTCGTTTACGACTCATCGGAGCAGACGGGAAAACCGCTCACCACGCACCAGTGGTATGACGGCACGCAACATCCGTGGGAGTTCAAGCGCGTCTGGCATCTCGAACCATCGCTGGCCGAACCGGACACGGTCTACGCCGGGATCGAGGATGCGGCCTTGTTCCGCTCGACCGACGGCGGCGAGACGTGGAAGGAATTGCCCGGGCTTCGCGGGAGTGACACCGGGCCTCGCTGGCAGCCGGGAGCGGGCGGGATGTGCCTGCACACGATTCTTCTCGATCCGAGCAATCCGAAACGAATGTTCATCGCCATCTCGGCGGCGGGCGCGTTTCGCACCGACGATGGCGGCAAATCCTGGAAGCCGATCAATCGCGGGCTGAAATCGCAATACATCCCGGACCCGAATGCCGAGGTGGGACACTGCGTGCACCACGTTGCAATGCACGGAGCGCGGCCGAACACGTTGTTCATGCAGAAGCACTGGGACGTGATGCGCAGCGACGATGCCGGCGACAACTGGCGCGAGGTCAGCGGGAATTTGCCTACCGACTTCGGTTTTGTGATTGACGTGCACGCGCACGAACCGGAAACCATTTACGTCGTGCCGATCAAGAGCGACTCCGAACATTTCCCGCTGGAGGGAAAATTGCGCGTGTATCGCAGCCGCACGGGCGGGAACGAGTGGGAGCCGCTTTCCAAGGGCCTGCCGCAGAGCGATTGCTACGTGAACGTATTGCGAGACGCCATGGCCGTCGACTCACTCGATTCCTGCGGCGTGTATTTCGGCACCACCGGCGGGCAGGTGTATGCCTCGGCCGATTCCGGAAACAATTGGGCGCCGATCGTGCGCGATCTTCCGGCCGTGCTTTCCGTCGAGGTTCAGACGCTGCCATGATCCGGGTGGTGTTGCCGCAGCATTTGCGAACGCTCGCGCATGTGAACGGCGAGGTGCTGATCGAAGTCAATGGCCAGGTGACGCAACGCTCGGTCCTTGATGCGCTGGAAAACACCTATCCCATGCTGCGCGGCACGATCCGCGACCACGTCACGCTAGAGCGCCGGCCGTTCTTGCGGTTCTTCGTCTGCGCGGAAGATTGGTCGCACGAAGCGCCGGACGCACCTTTGCCCAAGGAAATCATTTCGGGCGCGGAACCGTTTTTAATTGTTGGAGCCATCGCCGGGGGCTAGGGCCCAGCCGGTCGGGAAAAACCGAATTACTCCACTACAATTTTGGCGGTCATCTTCGGGTGGATCGCACAGTAGTAGTTGTACGTGCCCGGTTTTGTAAACATAAATGAAAAGCGGTCGTCTGTATCGAGTGGCTTCGATTTGAACATCTTGTTGTCGTCGCTGGTGACGACGTGGGGAACATCGTCGTTGTTGATCCAAGTGACTGTGGTCCCGACAGGAATGGTGATGGTTGCCGGGCCAAAGTTGAAGTTGTCGATCTTGACTGACACGCCGCTGGCGGAATTATCGCCCGGACTCATGGCTAAGCCCGGCCTAATGCGTTGGGCCAAAGCGAAAGCTGTCACTACCACTGCCGCGAATCCGAAAATCCATACGATACTTTTCATCTTTCTCTCCGTTGAATTTCTCGTTGAACCCTTTTGATCAGCCCAAATCACACCAGCTTGGAATCGATAATCGCGAGCGAGTGCGAGCCTTGCACGTAGTTCACATGCGAGATGCCCAGCAAGCTGCGCAATTGATCCGCCGGCACTTTCATGGGGCCAGGCGAAGGCGCTGTGCCCGGAGCGGGCTGAGGGAACGCCGTGGACAGCGCCGTGTGAAACGTGACGTTGCCTTCCACCTTTTGCATGATCTGATGGATGTGGCCGTTCAAAACGGAAACCGAGCCGAAGCGCTTCAAGTATCCGAGGGCCTGCTCGCTATCATCGGTGCCCCAACCCCATTCGGGATAAACAGCCCAGAGCGGGATGTGCGCAAACACGATCAGCGGCGTGCTGCTTTTCAATTTCCTCACATCATCTTGCAGCCATTTGAGCTGGTCGGCGCCGAGCGATCCGAGGCCGCCTGCCTTGAGGTCCACCACGTTGACGAGGCCGATGAAGTGCGCGCCCTTGTGGTCAAAGCTGTACCAGCCTTTTCCCTTCGTGTCCTTGCCGAAACGATCGAGGTATTGCTGGCCGTCGTCGGTGAGCATGTCGTGTTCGCCGGGAACGTAAAAAATCCGGCTCGTCTTCGCGCCCTTCAGCACTTGCTCGGCGGTGTCAAACTCGGACGGTTTGGAGAGCTGCGAAATGTCTCCGGTGTGCAACAGGAAATCCGGGGGCGCCGCAGAACTGTTGATGCGATCGACGGCGATTTGCAGCGTTGCGGTGACGTCGGGATTGGCTTCCTTGCTGAATCCGATGTGGGAATCGCTGATCTGGATGAAGCTGAAATCCGCACCCTTCATTTTCGCCATGTCCATCCCGTTCATGGCGCCCTGCGCTAGTGGCAACGATTTCAGGATGCCGCCGTGAAGCGAGTAGATCACTCCGGTGCCGGCCCAGGCCATGCACTGCAGAAATCCCCGGCGGTCGATGCCGTCCTTGTTGATGTTGTCGCGAATCAAGTCAGACATAGTGTCGTTTCTCCTTCGGCCGGCGCGGGCTGTAGAATGCTTGCCGCACGCGGCCATCGGGATGTAAGACTTGCGCGAGCTGCGCTTATTCCCCGCAAACAGCCGATTTCATGGCGGGGAATAAAAAAGCCCCGGCCAGAGTCTTACTAGTGGCGCAGGCTTCAGCCTGTGGGGGTTGGTCAAATTGCGATCACGCGTTGCCCTTATCAAAACCCACAGGCTGAAGCCTGCGCCACTGGGAGAGAGACGCGAGACGCACGGGAGTGCAAGGCACAGCATCACGCGAACGCTTCGAGCAAGCCGTCCTGCCTCATCTGGACGCGGCGTACAACCTTGCCCGCTGGCTGACGCGGAACGAGCAGGACGCGCAGGATGTGACGCAGGAATCATTTTTGCGCGCGTTCCGTTTTTTCGACGGCTACCAGGGCGGAAACATGCGCGCGTGGCTGCTGACCATCGTGCGCAACACGTGTTACACATGGCTGCGCCGAAATCGGGCCCCGGACTTCAACGTGGAATTCGACGAGGAAATTCACAGCGAGGAATCGATTGGAAGCGCCGACCCGGAAATCCAGGTCCTGGCGAACGCCGACAAGGAAACCGTGCAGCGCGCGCTTTCAGAGCTGCCGGAAATATTCCGCGAGGTTCTGGTGCTGCGCGAGATGGAAGGTATGTCTTACAAGGAGATTGCCGACGTCGCGTCCGTTTCTATCGGCACGGTGATGTCCCGCCTGGCGCGCGCGCGGACGAGATTACGGGAATCCTTAGGGGCCGCGCTTGGCAAAGAGTCTTGATCGTTAAGGAGTCTTGAAGTGAGCTGCAAGCTGACAGAACGCTACGTTCCCGGCTATCTCGATGGCGAGCTCGACCTCGCACGAACCATCGAGATGGAAACGCATCTGCAGACTTGCGAAGATTGCGCCCGGGAACTCGAGAGGCAGAAGGCGCTGCGTGCCGCTATGCAGCGGAGTTCGCTCGCGTATGCCGCGCCGGCAGCGCTGCGCGAACGGATTCAATCGTCGCTGCGCACTTCGGCTGCGGCAGAAGCGCCGGAACGCGCGAGCGCCTGGCGCCCGTTTCACTTCTTACGATGGGCCGGGGCGTTTGCCGTGCTCGCGCTGTGCGCCGTCACGGCCTGGCAACTGCTGCCCGGCCTGCTCGGCCCGTCAAGCGACCAGCGCCTTGCGGCGGAAGTGCTCGCCAGCCACGTGCGCTCGCTCGAAGCCAGCCACCTGATGGACGTCGTCTCCACCGATCAGCACACGGTAAAACCCTGGTTCGACGGCAAGCTCGATTTTTCGCCGCCGGTCGAAGATCTGGCAAGCGACGGCTTTCCGCTGGTCGGCGGACGCCTCGATTATCTCGAAGGCCGCGAAGTCGCCGCGCTCGTCTACCAGCGTCGAAAACATTTCATCAATGTCTTTGTCTGGCCCGGCGCGCCCGGATCAAAAGTTGCTGAAGCGAACCCCGCGCAAACGCTCGAACCGCGGCAGGGCTACAACCTCATGCGCTGGTCGCGCGGCGGGTTCCAGTTCTGGGCCGTGTCAGATGTAAGCGCGCAGGATCTTGCCGATGTTGTCCGTCTCCTCGAAGCTCGCATCGCTCCCGAATCGAGGTAGGATTAGGCGGAAGGTGCCAACCTGAGGCGGTTCGCATCCGCTTCTTCATTTTCGAATAGGAACTCGAACCATGACGCTCCCCAGTCTCGTTGCTATCGAAGCTGCGGCTACTATCGTTCACAAGACAATCCTTCCCACGCCACAAATTCGCTGGCCTCTCTTGTGCGAACGCACGGGTGCCGAAGTTTGGGTCAAGCACGAAAATCACACGCCCGTGGGAGCCTTCAAACTGCGTGGTGGATTGGTGTATTTCGAAGAACTCAAGCAACAGGAACCAAATGTTAGTGGCGTGATCGCGGCTACGCGTGGCAATCATGGGCAGAGCATCGCATTTTCGGCCGGCCGCCTCGGATTGCGGGCCGTCATGGTGGTGCCCCGTGGAAACAGCAAGGAAAAGAATGCGGCGATGCGCGGCCAAGGAGCCGAGCTGATTGAATATGGCGATGATTTTCAAGATGCGCTGGAGCATGCCACCCAACTGGCAAAAAAGCAGCGTCTGCACTTCGTCCCGTCATTCGATGTAGCGTTGGTCCGAGGTGTCGCAACCTACGCACTCGAGTTATTTCGCGCGGTCGATAAGTTAGATGCGGTCTATGTGCCGATCGGCCTTGGATCAGGGATTTGCGGCACAATTGCAGTTCGGGACGCGCTCGGCCTAAAGACCGAAATCATTGGCGTAACCGCCTGCGCCGCACCCGCCTACGCACTGTCGTTTGTTGCCGGCAAGCCCATCTCCGCCGACGTTGCTCCTACGATTGCTGACGGAATGGCGTGCCGCATCCCTGACCCGATGGCTCTTGAGATCATCCGTGCTGGAGTTTCCCGTATTGTTGCCGTGGAGGAGTTCGAAATCCGGGACGCGATAAGGCATCTCTTCACGGACACCCATAACGTTGCTGAGGGGGCAGGGGCGTCATCGCTCGCGGCTCTCCTCAAGGAGAAGGATCGGATGCGCGGACGGCGTGTGGCGCTGATCCAAACTGGCGGGAGCATTGATAGCGATGCCTTCGCCGCGATTTTAAGTGAAAAGAATGCGGGGCCCATCAGCCTCTGAACGATGGAAAATGATGGGCGTTCAGTGGTCTGATCTTCGAGTATCGGGAAATGGACGACCGGATCGAGCTCCACTCAAACCCTAGCTCCGCGGCAGGGTTACAACCTGATGCGCTGGTCGCGGGGCGGTTTCCAATTCTGGGCCGTGTCCGACGTAAGCGCGCAAGACCTCGCCGATTTTGTCCGCCTGCTGGAAGCCCGCGTCTCCCCTGAATCGAAGCAGCACTAGGGATGGCGTCGTCGCGTTAGGCATTCCGCGTATCACCGTATGGAATTCACCGTTATTTCTGACTCACTAAAGACACGCACGTAACGGAGTAACGCCATGCGGGTCACTGTGCTTCGTGATGTGGGAGCCTATCCAAAGCGATTTTGCCCTTGACACCACAAATAAAAAGGAATAATAAGGACAACTATTAGTCCTTTTGAATCCTTTTCTGGTTCGACTGGACCCGGGCCAAATCGGGTGCGGCCTATCCGCGATTTGTTGTATGAAGGAGATTTTGATATGCAAAACGGCCTCGAAAGGTGTCCGACGTGTGGTTCTGAACTCTCGCAGACAAAGTTCCGCGAGATACGGGAAAAGCTTAGGGAGCAAGAGCAAAAGCAGGCGGCGGAATTGGCGGCAGCAAGGTTGGAGATGCGACAAGACCTTGAGGCGGAGTTCCAAAAACGGTTCGAAGCACGGAGGTCAGAAGCTGAGAAAAAGCTTAAGGCGGATGCCGATCAGCGGGTGAAAAAAGCTATTGCAGAGCGCGAACAGGCCACAACGAAGCTTAAGGAAGCCGAAGCACGAGAAGCCGAAATTCGCAAACAGGCGCAGGCAGAGATTGAAAAGCACAAACAGGCGGCAGAGAAGAAGGCAAAGGCAGAATCTGCGCAACAGTTACTTAAGGTGACGGCAGAGCGCGATCAGGCAGCAAAGAAGCTAAAAGAAGCCGAAGCGCGCGAAATTGACATTCGAAAGCAGGCGCACGAGGAAGCCGATAAACTTCGACAAAAGGAACTCATGGAACAGCGGCAGACTTTGGAAAAAGTCACGAAGCTCGCCCTCCTCAAACAACAATCCGAATTTAATCGCGAGCGCGAGTCACTACAGAAAAAATTGGAGCGGAAGACAGCGAATGAACTTGGTGACGGCGGAGAAATCGACGTGTTCGAAGCAATCCGAGAAGCATTCGATGGAAACGGTGGTAAAACTGTCCGAATTCCAAAGGGCGAAGTAGGAGCGGACATCCTGCATGAGGTATTCCATAAGGGTGAGTCGTGCGGTCGAATCATTGTGGACGCCAAGAACCGGCAGTCGTGGCAGAACGTCTTTGTGACAAAGCTTCGACAGGACCAAGTCGAGGCTGGAGCGGAGCACGCAATACTAGCAACGACTGTATTTCCGGCTGGCAAAAGGGAGATGTGTATTGAAACCGGCGTAATCGTTATCGCTCCACCTCGAGTCGTACATATTGTTCAGTTGCTGCGGCAAGCCATGATCACCATGCATGTGAAGGGCTTGAGTATGAAGCAGCGGGCCACTAAGATGAGCCTTCTTTACAGCCTTATTACGTCTGAGCAGTACGTTGCAAAATTCCATGAGGCTAGCAGGCTTACGCAAGACATGTTGGAACTGGAAGTGCAAGAAAAGACCGCCCACGACAATGTCTGGAAAAAACGTGGCACGCTGGTGAAGCGGATGCACAATGTCCTAAGAGAGGTCGAGACCGAAGTCGCTGCAATAGTCGAGGGCGGCGACGAAACCGAACCCGTTTTGCCAAATTTTGATAGACGTCCAGCTGCTATGGGATCGGCAAGTTCGAGTTGAGGAGCCTAAATGAACCAGCCAAGTACGCTGCACTGGCAGGAGCGCCGGCTGGGCCGGACGCTCCTGCGTACGTATAGGGACAGCGTTGATCTTTTTGATGTCTTTCCGAATGACAAGCAGCCCCGAATGGGGCCGAAGGAAGATCCTGAGCTTCAACGGCAAATTGAAGCGAATGAGGGAATTTTCGAACCACTCCTTCTGGAACCTTATCCGGATAACCGAGATAAGTTTCGCATAATTGATGGCGATCGTAGGTGGACGAACTCGAAGATTCTTGTCGAGGTCCAAAAGAAGGACCAGTACAGAGTCCTTCCCGCCGAAATAACAGATCGAACCCTAACGGATGAGGAAAGATTTCGGGTTTGGATTTATATCCACCGTCAAAGGAGGGAATGGGATGCTAAAGAAAAAGAAATGGTGGCATATAGTCTCGTCAACATGGTGGGACGCGCGAGCGCCGCAAACATCTTGGGGATTACTGTAAGAGAGCTCGATAAACTGGTCGAAATTTATGACCTCTCGGAGAAACTTACGAATCTCGTGGAGCCGGGAGCATCCATCACATGGGCGCGAGAGATCAAGAACCTCAACAAGAGACTTCTGACTCCGACGGTGTTGGACAGCGTTATCAGAAAAATCAACGAGCAGGAGATTACTAATTCAAAGGACATTCGAAAACTCCGCCAAGTTCTGCGGGATCCTGTCGCAAAGGAGAATTTCGTGTCCGTGGGCGGTACGATCGAGACCGCATTCCGGACCCTGGCTCCATCCCCGTCCAAGCGATCGCAGGGTCTGCTGGGAGATATCGAACAGATTTCTGAATCGCTCCAGCGGTATTCGTGGACTGCCTTGGCGGCCTTAAGGGGCGACCAGCAGGTAATTCGAAAGTTGGACGAAACTGAGAAACTCCTGAAGGAGCTCAAGAAGGCGCTGTCGCGATAGCGTGGTTTGCAACTACGAAAGGTGCTCGGCCCTGCCTTGCTTATCCCGTCCAGATAGCTGTAGCATGCCAGAATCAGGCTGTACCGCCGGGCTGCCGGTGAAACTGCGGCGGCAAGCGGGCCGTCTACTTAGGAGCTACCTCTATGAGGCTCCTCGCACCGATTTCGGCGCTCCTCCTGCTTGCGGGCGTCAGCACGGGTCTGCTGGCCATGCAGCGCGGCGGGCAGTCGTATGACGAGTACGGCGCCCGCGAAGCGTTTGGCACGTCCGAAGACCTCGGCTCCGGCAAATATGAATATTCTTGGTCGCGGCTGCGCTACTCCATGGCAGGGGGCGGGGCCGGCGGATACGGGTACGGGCGCTGGGCCAGCTGGTCGCGCGATTACCCCAAGGCAGACCGGCAATTCCTGATCGCAATGAAACGCCTGACGCGCATCAATGCGCGGCCGGTCGAGCAGGTGGTAGACCTCGACGCCGACGGCCCTCAGGCCATCGAAAATTTTCCGTGGGTGTATGCCGTGCAGGTGCAGACGTGGACGTTCAGCGAGGCGGAGGCCAAGCGCCTGCGCGAATATTTGCTCAAGGGCGGCTTCCTGATGGTCGACGATTTCCACGGTGCGACCGACTGGGAACACTTCATGAACGGAATGCTCATGGTTTTCCCGGACCGCCCCATCGAAGACCTGACCGACAAGGACGAAATTTTTCACGTGCTCTACGATTTGACCGACCGCTTCCAGGTGCCGGGCGAGCAGTACGTCTGGACGGGCAGGACGTATGAGAAGGACGGCTACGTCCCGGAATGGCGCGCGATCAAGGATGACCGGGGCCGCGTGATGGTCGCGATCTGCCACAACATGCACCTGGGGGACGCCTGGGAATGGGCCGATGATCCTCGCTATCCGGAGAAGTTCGCGTCGCTGGCGTTTCGTCTGGGGATCAATTACGCAATGTACGGAATGACGCACTGACGGCGAACTTCGGGCCGCGATTCTAGTTGGCAATTTTCACAAGCAGGAGTGGCGCAGGCTTTTCACCCTGAACCGATGGTGAAGGGCAGCCCGTGCTACCAAGTGGACTTTCCCGGCCGTAAGAAATAGCATCCAACGACCTTGCTATGTTCGAGCTCCTGTTTAAATATCCGCGCGCCGTTTTTTCGAAGGGCACCCTGGTGCTGCTGGGCGCCTGGCCGTGGTGGGTCCTCGTAATTTTTGTGCTGGCGGCGGGCGCGGGGCTGGGGTGGCTGATTCGCTCCAAGCTGCCGCAAGCGTCCGCGCAAGTGAAAAATTGGAGGGCAGGCGTCATCTGGCTGCTGCAATTTGCGCTGGCGGCGCTGGTGCTGCTCTTGTTGTGGCAGCCGGCTGTCCTGGTGGCCGAGCTCAGGCCGCAGCAGAACATCATCGCGGTCCTGGTGGACGATTCGCGGAGCATGTCCATCGCGGACACGGGGGCGACGCGCGAAGCGCAGGCCATCAAGGCGCTGGAAGGCGGAGTGCTCGACCAGCTGCAAAAGAAATTTCAGATTCGCATCTACCGGCTCGACCGGCAAATCTCGCGCGTTCCGAAACTCGACGACCTGAAAACGATGCCGCCCGCGCCCGCCACGCGCATCAGCGACGGCCTGAAGCAACTGGCCGGGGAAGCGGCCGACCTGCCGATCGGCGCGGTGGTGCTCCTGAGCGACGGCGCGGATAATTCCGGCGGGATCGATCTGGACACGATTTCCACGTTTCGCAGCCGGAGGATTCCGGTGCACACCGTTGGCTTCGGCCTCGAGCAGGTGGCGCATGACGTGGAGATCAGCGACGCGGTGGTTGCGCCGCGCGCGCTCGCCGATTCGCGCCTCGCCGCCAAGGTGACACTGCACCAGCGCGGCTACGCCGGGCAGAAAGCCATGCTGACGGTGCGCGACGGCGCCAAAGTTCTCGCGGGGCGGCAAATCACGCTCGCCGCGGACGGCGTGACGCAGAACGAGACTCTCTTGTTCAATCCGGGCGACGCCGGGGCCAAGACGCTGCAGTTTTCCGTCGACCCGCTTCCGGGCGAAGAAAATCGCGACAACAATTCCGTAGCGCGGCTCGTGAACGTCGAATCCACCAAGCGGCGCGTCCTATACGTAGAGGGCGAACCGCGCTGGGAATATAAATTCATCCGCCGCGCGGAGCAGGATGACCGGCTGCTGGCCATCGTTTCGATGCTGCGGACCAGTGAAAATAAAATTTATCGCCAGGGGATCGAGGACCCGAAGGAACTCGCCGACGGTTTCCCTTCGCGCGCCGAGGAATTGTTTCCGTACCAGGCGATCATCATCGGTTCCGTGGAGGCGAGCTACTTCACGGCGGCGCAGAAAGAGTTGATCCAGCAATTCGTGGATCGCCGCGGCGGAGGATTGCTTTTTCTGGGAGGGCGCGCATCACTTGGAGACGGAGGCTGGGCGTCATCGAGCCTCGCCGATCTCTTGCCCGTCACTCTGCCCAATAAGAAGGGCACGTTCCATCGCGATCCGGCCACCGTGTCGCTGACATCGGCCGGCGCGGACAATATCATCACGCGGCTCGTCGAAGATCCAACGGCCAACGTGGAGCGCTGGAAAAAGCTGCCCTACTTGATGGACTATCAGGAAGCGGGCGCGCCGAAGCCGGGCGCCGTGGTGCTCGCGGAAATGAGCGCAGCGGGGCGAAAGATGCCGCTGCTGATCACGGAAAATTACGGGCGCGGGCGCACCGCGGTGCTGGCCACGGGCGGCACGTGGCGCTGGCAAATGAGCCAGCCGCTGGAGGACCAGACGCACGAGGAATTCTGGCAGCAGCTCTTGCGCTGGCTGGTGACGGACACGCCGGGACACGTCGTGGCTGCAGTTCCCAGCCAGATGCTGCTGGACGACGGACGCGTGCAATTTTCCGCCGACGTGCGCGACAAAAATTATTTGCCCGCGGGCGACGCGCACGTTGAGGCGCACATCCTCGGGCCGGGAGGCTCGGCGGCGCAGATAGAAATGACGCCGGACCCGAACGCGCCCGGAACGTTTCGCGCGGAATGGACGGCGGACCAGCCGGGATCGTATCTCACCGAGGTAGTTGCCACGCGCGATAAGGACGAACTCGGGCGCGACGTTCTGAACTTCGCGCGCATGGACGGCGTCGCCGAAAATTTCCACACCGAGCAGAACCGCGATCTGCTCGAAAAACTTTCGGCTGAGACCGGCGGGCGCTACTGGACGCCGCAGGACGTTTCCAAGCTGCCCGGCGAAATATCTTATTCCGAGGCCGGCATCACCGTGCGCGACGCGAAGGAATTGTGGAACATGCCCATCGTTTTTCTGCTGCTGTTGCTGTTGCCATCGGCGGAATGGCTGCTGCGGCGAAGGTGGGGCGTGGTATGACGACGGTTTTTGTGGCGCCGGCATCTTGCCGGCGGTTTTTCCGTGTTCTGGCGCGCCGTAAAACCGCCGACGGGACGCCGGCGCCACCAGATCGCGTTGCGGCTGTGTGTTTCGCGAGTTGGTGCGATGGTGATTCATGAAGGATAGAGGAAGACGATTGCGACGCGGGGCGTTGCTCGCATTGTTCTACGTTGCCTGCTCAGGGTTCGGCGCGCGCGCGGTGCAAGCCGCGCCGTACTACGTCACCGTCGCGGGCCTCGGAGGCGAGCCGGATTACGAGCAGCGCTTCACCGCGCTGGCGAAAGACCTCGACAAACTTTTCAAGGCCGCGGCGAGCGATGCGCACGTCTACACGCTGACGGGAAGCGACGCGACGAAGGCGCACCTGACCGACACGCTCGGCCAGATCGCGCGCGAGGCCAAGCCCGAAGATGAATTTACGCTGATCCTTATCGGACATGGCTCCTACGACAGCGAAGAATACAAATTCAATTTGCCCGGGCCGGACATTTCCGGCGAGGACCTGGCCATTTTGTGCGACCGCATCCCCGCCAAGCGGCAATTAATCGTGAACAGCACGAGCGCGAGCGGCGGCTCGATTGGCGCGCTGCAACGAGCGGGCCGCGTGGTCATCGCCGCCACGAAAACCGGCACGGAGAAAAACGCCACCGTATTTGCGCGCTACTGGGTGGACGCGCTGCGCGACGGCTCCGCGGACACTGACAAGAACGAAAGCATCAGCGCGCTCGAAGCTTTCATCTACGCCGATCGCAAGACGGCTGAATTTTACGAATCGCAAAAGCGCCTGGCGACGGAGCACGCCGTCATCGAAGACACGGGAAAGAAGGAAGCCGTCCGCGCCGCCTCGGCGGAAAATGGAGAAGGGCAACTGGCCGCGAATTTCGTTTTGTTGCGCATTGGCGCGGCGCAAAAGGCCGCGAACGATCCCGCCAAGCGCGCGCTGCTTGACAAGAAGGAAGAACTCGAACGCAAGATCGACTTGCTGAAATACCAGAAAGCCGCCATGTCCGCGCAAGATTACAAGAGCCAGCTCTCGGCCGCTCTTTTGGAACTCGCGCGAGTGCAGGAGGATTTGGACAAATGAACGCGCAAGACACGCGGCGCACGGCGCGAATTTTTTTCAGCGCCGTTGTGTGCGCGGCGTGTCTGGCCGGCGCGAGCCTGGCATGGGGCGCGACTCCGGACGATTGCCATGCATTGCGCAAGCGCGGGCATCGCGACGAAGCGCAAAAGTGCTACGAATCGCTGACCACCACGCGCGATCCCTTTCTTCGCGCCGAAGGCTTCTGGGGCCTGGAAATGTATCAGGAAGCGAACAACCAGTTTCGCATCGCGGCCGACGCGTCGCCCGCAAACGCGATGATTCGCGTGCGCTGGGGCCGCCTGATGCACGAGCGATTCAACAACACGGAAGCCGACAACCTTTTCAACGAGGCGCTGCAGCGCGATCCAAAAAGCGCGCAGGCTTACTACGGACTGGCGCTCGTCAGCGCGGACGGCTTCGACAACAAGGCGATCGAATACACGAAGAAGGCGATCGAGCTCGATCCGAAATTGTACGAGGCTCGCGAGCTGATGGCCAACCTGCTGCTCGAAGATTCAGACGAAACGAAAGCCTTCGAGGAAGCCGACGCCGCACTGAAAATTTCTCCCGAGGCGCTGGACGCGATGGCCATTCACGCGGCGATTGAGACGCTTGCCGACCGCTCGCCCGACGCGTGGCTCGAAAAAATCCGGCAGGTCAATCCCGCCTACGGCGAAGGCTACGCTCTCGTTGCGTATCACCTGGTTCTGAACCGGCGTTACATGGACGGCATCGCGTATTACCGCAAGGCGATTGAAGCGGACCCGCGTCTGTGGTCCGCGCGCTCGCAGCTCGGCATCAACCTGATGCGCCTCGGCCAGGAGGATGAACCGCGCAAGCAGCTGGAGATGTGCTACGACAACGGCTACCGCAACGAAGAAACCGTCAACAGCCTGCGCCTGCTGGACAGCTACAAGAATTTCGTCACCTTCAAAGAGGGAGAAACGATTCTCAAGCTCAACAAAAAGGAAGCGGACCTTCTCCATCCTTACTTTGAAACGGAGATGAAGCGGATCATTGCCGCCTACGACAAAAAATACAAAATGACGCTGCCGGGCCCCGTGCAGGTGGAAGTGTATCCGGACCATGAGGATTTCGCCGTGCGCACCATGGGCATGCCGGGCCTCGGCGCGCTGGGCGTCACGTTTGGCCTGGTTATCGCCATGGACAGTCCGTCCGGACGCCCGCCGGGCGAATTTCACTGGGCCAGCACGCTCTGGCATGAGATGAGCCACGTGTACATACTCACGGCGACAAATTTTCGCGTGCCGCGCTGGTTTACGGAAGGGCTGGCGGTACACGAAGAGACGGAAGTTTCCCCCGAGTGGGGCGACCGCATTACGCCCGACATTGTCGCCGCCATCCGCGACAAAAAGCTTTTGCCCGTCGCGGAGCTCGACCGCGGATTTATTCGCCCCGAATATCCGAGCCAGGTGATCGTGTCCTACTATCAGGCGGGGCGCGTCTGCGATTACATCAAGGAACGATGGGGCGCGGACAAGCTGCTGGACATGGTGCACTCCTTTGCCGCGCACAAAGACACGCCGGACGTGATCCGCGCGGACCTGGGAATGGCGCCTGAAGATTTCGACAAGCAATTTCTCGACTGGCTGGACAAGGACGTGGGGAAGACGGTGGCGAATTTCGACGTGTGGCGCGCGAAGTTGAAGGATCTCGCGGGGCAGGCCAAGAATAAGAACTATGACGAAGTCCTCAAGGAAGGCGAGGAAGTGCGGCGCCTGTATCCGGACTACATCTATCCCGCAAATCCGTATGAATTCATGGCGGAGGCGGACATCGCCAAGGGAGACAAGCCGGCCGCCGCCGCGATTCTCACGGCGTACGAAAAAATCGGCGGCCACAATCCTCCGGCCCTGAAAGAACTCGCTTCGCTCGAAGAGGAACAAGGAAAGCCAGCCGACGCGGCAGCGACGCTCGACCGCCTCAACTACGTCTATCCCGTGGACGAAGAGTTGCACCACCGGCTCGGCGATTTGTGGTTCGCGCAAAATAATTTTCCCGGGGCCATTCGCGAATACAATGCCGTGATCGCCCTGAGCCCGCTGGACAAGGCGGCCGCACAATTCAACGTGGCCCGCGCGTATTTCGCCGCGGGCGAGAAGGACAAGGCCGAGGATCACGTCCTGGCGTCGCTCGAAGTCGCGCCCGACTACCGCCCGGCCCAGAAATTGCTCTTGCAGCTGAAGGATACCAACGAAGGGAAATAAAAAATGGCCACTCTCGCACAGCTCGATCCCGATTCCGCGGAACTGAAAAAACGCATTGAACGATTTCAGACCGTTCGCGACAACATTCTCGGCCAGGTCCGCCAGGTTATCGTCGGGCAAGAAGAGGTGCTCGACCAAATCCTCATCTCGCTTTTCGTCGGCGGCCATTGCCTGATCACCGGTTTGCCGGGCACGGCGAAGACGCTGATGGTCCGCACGATTGCGCAGACCTTGGGCCTGGCCTTCAAGCGCATTCAGTTCACGCCCGACCTGATGCCCTCGGACATTACCGGGACGGACATCATCGAGGAAGATCCCACCACGGGGCACCGGCGCTGGACGTTCGTGCCCGGACCGATCTTCGCCAACATCGTGCTGGCCGACGAAATCAATCGCACGCCGCCGAAAACGCAATCGGCGATGCTCGAAGCCATGCAGGAACTCTCCGTCACCGTGCGCGGCAATCACTACAAGCTGCCCGCGCCGTTCTTCGTGCTGGCCACGCAAAACCCGATCGAGCTCGAAGGCACCTATCCGCTGCCCGAAGCGCAACTCGACCGCTTCCTCTTCAATACCATTCTTGATTATTTGAGCGCGGCCGACGAAGTGAAAGTGGTGGACTTGACCACGACGACGCGCGTGGCGCAGGTGCAGGCGGTTACTTCCGCCGAGGAGATTCTCGATTTCCAGCAGCTCGTGCGCATGGTGCCGATCGGGGATTCTCTCGCGCAGTACGTCGTCAATCTGGTTCGCGCCACGCGCCACAACAGCGGCGCCGCGCCGGACTTCGTGAAGAAATACGTCAACTACGGGGCCAGCGTGCGCGCCGCGCAATTCATCGTGTTGAGCGCAAAGGCGCGGGCATTGGCGCACCGCCGCTACCACGTCGCGTACGAAGACATTCTGGCGCTGGCGATCCCGGTCCTGCGCCACCGCATCCTATTAAACTTTCACGCTGAATCGGACCGCATCGATTCGGATGAAATTTTGCGGCAACTGCTGCAATACATGCCGCCGCCGTCGAAAGCGTAGGCAGCACCGCCACTTTGCTCCATCTGTCATTCCGAGCGAAGCGAGGAATCTGCTTTTCTGGTGGATGAGAACAAAACAAATCCTCGCTTCGCTCGGAATGACAAAAGTGGATCGCGAGTTACAAGAGGATTCTCCAAATTGCAGTAGCAAGTCGGGAGAAATTCATAAATGCTGCAACGCTTTCTCGATCCCGCGGTGCTCGCCGGAATTTCCGGCTTGGATCTGGTGGCGAAGACCGTCGTCGACGGTTTCGTCAACGGCCTGCACCGCTCGCCTGATTTCGGCTTCAGCCAGGAATTCGCAGAATACCGCGCGTACTCGCCGGGCGATGACTTGCGGCACGTGGATTGGAACGTCTTCGCCCGCACCGAGCGCGCCTACCTCAAGCGCTATCGCGGCGAAACGAACAGCATCCTCACCGTGCTGCTCGACGCCAGCAACTCGATGAAGTTTTCATCGCACTCCGTGAACAAGATGGATTACGCGCGCTTCACGGCGGCGTCGCTCTTCTATCTGGCGATTCAGAATCAGCGCGACGCCGCGGGCCTGATCGTCTTTGACGATGAAATTCGCACCTACATCCGGCCGTCCACACGGCAGGGCCAGCTGCATCGGTTGCTCAGCGGCCTGGAGCAAGCGGAGCCTCACGCGCGCACCGATTTCGCCAAGCCGCTCGAACATTTTCAACAGTTCCTGCGCCGCCGCGGAATCGTCGTGTTCATTTCCGATTTTTACGATTCGCCGGAACACATCGTGCGGACCGTCGAGCCGCTGCGCTTCCACGGGAACGAGGTCGTGCTCTTTCACGTGCTCGATCCCAAGGAAATCCGTCCCGAAATCGGCGAGCCCTCGACGCTCGTCGATCTTGAAACTCAGGATCGCATCGAAATAACTCCGGAATACGTGCGCGATGAATACCGCAAGAAATTCGACGCGCACGTCGAAGCCCTGCGGGACAAAACGCGCGCCGCGGGGATGGATTATCACCTGCTCGTAACCGACCGGCCGCTGGACGACGCCCTCCGCGAATATCTCTCGATCCGCCAGGGGAGGGACTAGATGGGCCTTCTCGCTCCGTGGTTTCTGGCGGGCATCGCGGCGCTGGCGATTCCGTTCTACGTCCACCTGCTGCGGCGCCACACCACCACCCCGCGCCCGTTCAGTTCGCTGATGTTTTTCGAGCGCCGCACGCAGAGTTCGATCAAGCACCGCCGGCTGCGTTATTTGCTGCTGCTTTCGCTGCGAGCGCTGCTGTTCCTGTTGCTGGTGCTGGCGTTCGCGAATCCGTTCATCCGTCGCACGGCTGCGAATCTGAACAGTGAAAAACTCCAGTTGCTGGTGATCGACAATTCGTTCAGCATGCGCGCCGGAACGCGCCTGGCCGATGCGCGCCGCGAGGCGCTTTCCGTGCTTTCTTCGCGAAGGCCCACGGACAAGGCGCAAATCATGGCGCTCGGTTCGCAGATCCAGATTCTGACGCAGCCGTCGCTCGATGCGGGCGCGTTGCGCGCCGCCGTCGACAATTTGCAATCGGGAGATTCGCGCGCGAGCTTTGGCGAACTCGCGCGGGCCGTGCGCTCGCTGGCGGAGTCCGTGCCCACGCCGATCGAGCTGCACTTTTTCAGCGACATGCAAAAATCGGCCATGCCCGGAAGTTTTTCGGAACTGGCGCTGCCCGCCAACGTCTCGCTGGTGCTGCACTCCGTGGCCAAGGAATCCGCGCCGAACTGGACGGTGGAAAGCGTGAGCGCGCCGGGACAAGTGTGGGATCCGAAGAAAGCGCACGTGCAGGCGGTGATCGCGGGATTTGGGACTCCCGCCGCCACGCGTACAGTTTCGCTCGTCGTGAACGGCAAAACCGCCGCGACCAAAGCGGTCGATGTGCCCGCGAACGGCCGCGCCACCGCCGAATTTCAATCGCTCGACGTGCCTTACGGCTTCACGCGCTGCGAAGTGCGCATCGATTCGGCGGATAGTTTTCCGGCTGACGATGAATACCTTTTCGCCGTGGAGCGCTCCGACCCACGCCGCGCGCTCTTCGTTTCCGACGCCGGCGATTCGCGTTCGCCGCTTTATTTCCGCTCGGCCCTCGGCTCCGCGGCGGAATCAGCATTCACCCTTGACATGGTCAGAGCCGGTGAGGCGGCAAACCAGCAGATTTCCAAGTACGCGTTCGTTGTCCTTTCCGATTTGATCTCCGTCCCTGCAAATTTTGAGAGTGCGCTCTTGCGTTACGTGCAGGCCGGCGGGAGCGTGTGGATCGCGGAGGGAACTTCGGCGGCGCACAGCGCGCGAGTTCCCGTTTTTGGCGGCAACATTCTGGACTCGCGTGATTATTCCCGCACGGGCGATCGCTATCTGAACGTGGCCGACGCCGATCCGTCGCACCCGTCCGTGGAAAAGGCCGACCACTGGTCGGGCGTGAAATTCTATTTTGCCGTTCGCGTGGATCCGGCCGGCGCGCGCGTGATCGCTCACCTGACCGACGGGACGCCCGTGCTGCTGGAAAAGAAAATCGGCGAAGGCAACGTTTTGCTCTTCGCTTCCGGCCTCGACAATCTCACCAACGATTTCCCGCTGCATCCGATTTTCGTCCCGTTCGTCGAGCAAACGGCGCTGTATTTGTCCGGCACCGAACGCCGCAGCGGCGCACGCACGGTGGATTCATTCCTCGAGCTTCGCAGCTCCAAGGAACAATCCGTGGGCGTCGAGGTGATCGATCCGCAGGGCCGCCGCCCGCTGTCGCTGAAGGAGTCGACTTCCGCGCAAACCTACCAGCTGGCCAGCGCCGGATTTTACGAATTGCAACTCGCGAATGGCCGCCACGACGTGATCGGCGTCAATCCCGACCGCCGAGAATCAAATCTCGAAGTCATCCCGGACGATGTTTTGGCGCTGTGGCGGGGAAATTCCGGCACGGGGGCTGCCCAGGCCGCCGCGGGAGCAGCCGCCCAGGAACAGGCACAGCCCTACAGTTTATGGTGGTATATTATGCTTCTAGTATTCGCCGCGGCCATCGCCGAATCCCTGCTCGCGGACCGATACCTGGGGACCCAGCAGCAGGAGGACTTATGAGCTTTCGGGACCAGCTCAACTCCTATATTCACCAACTGGAGAGACGGCTGCGCCTGGGTGCGATGCTTCGCGGGGCCGCGATCCTCACCTCGGTTGCGCTGGCCGCCACTGTTGTCCTCGTCCTGATCACCAACGCCCTGGCATTCTCGCGGTGGAGCATCACCAGCGCGCGCGTGGCGCTGCTCTTTGCGCTGGTCCTGGCCGTGACTTTTGGAATTGCCCTGCCGCTCATCGCGCTGAACCGCCGCCGCGCGGCACGCCAGGCCGAAGAAATGTTTCCCGAGTTCAAGCAGCGCCTGGTGACGTTTGCCGAACGCGACGCCCAAAAGCGCGAGCCGTTTATGGACTTGCTGGCCCTCGATACTCTGAGCGTCGCGCGCGCCGCGGAGCCTAAGTCCCTGGTTCCCGACATGAAGCTGGCGGCGTTTCTCAGCGTCGGCGCGGCGTCCCTGTGCGTGCTGGTGTGGTTGATCCTGGCCGGGCCGGGTTACCTCGGCGAAGGAGCGGCCTTGCTGTGGGCCGCGACGCCGCACAGTGGGACCGCTCCCTTCTATGACATTCAAGTGGTGCCCGGTGATATTTCGGTGCGGCGCAATTCCGATCTGATGGTGTCGGCGCAGCTCATCGGCCTGCAAACGCAGAACGTGCGCCTGTACGCGCGCTATCAGAGCGCCTCCAAATGGGACCAGGTGGCCATGCGGCCGCAAGCAGGAGGCTCGGGGTTCCAATTTGTTTTTGCGGGGCTGCCGGAAAGCGTCGAGTATTACGTGGAAGCGGGGCCGCTGGACTCGAAACACTTCAATATCCGCGTGCTGGATCTGCCGAACGTGAAAAACGTCCGCGTGACGTATCACTATCCCTCGTGGACGCACCTGCAAAATGTGACCGAGGAGCGCGGCGGCGATCTTCGCGCCGTCGAAGGCACCGACGCGGACCTGGAAGTGGAAACGGACAAGCCCCTGCGCGACGGCCTGCTGGTGCTCAATGATGAACAGCAAATTCGCCTTACGGGCGGCGAAGGAAACGTTTACAAGGGCACGATTGGCATGGAAAAGGACGGCGTGTATCACGTCGCCGCGCTCGACCAGGGACAGCCCGTGCGCCTCTCCAACGATTTCTTCATCGAGGCGCGCAAGGCGGAACCGCCGAACGTGATCATCGCGCGCCCCGGGCACGATTACCGTGCCAGCCCCATCGAGGAAGTCACTGTCGCGGTGAAGGCCGATGACGAATTTGGCGTCTCGGAAATGACGCTGCGCTATTCCGTGAATGGCGGGCCCGAACAAACGATTGACCTGCTCAAGCAGAAAGGCGCGAAGCAAGCCGACGGTTCCACCGTTCTTTCTCTGGAAGACTTCAAAGCGGTTCCGGGCGACGTGGTCAGTCTTTACGCGATTGCAAAGGATGCGCACTCCGAATCGCGCACCGACATTTCCTTTATCCAGGCAGATCCGTTCGAGCGCGAATTCTCGCAATCGCAGGCGGCGGGCGGCGGTGGTGGCGGCGGGGGCGGAGGCATGGGCGATCAGAACGACATCTCCCAGCGCGAAAAAGAAATCATCGCCGAAACCTGGAAGCACCAAGGGGACAAGAAAGCAACGCAACAGGAAGCGGCCGACGCCGCAAAATTCCTTTCCGGCGTGCAGGCCAAGCTGGGCGAGCAAGCCAGGTCCCTCGCCGGGCGCATGCAGAGCCGCGAATTGTCCCAGGAAAACGAGGAGTTCAACAGTTTCGTGAAGGACATGAACGCGGCCGCTGACGCTATGGGGCCGGCCGCCCAGCAATTGCAGCAGCAGAAATGGCGCGAAGCCATGCCCAGTGAACAGAAAGCGCTTCAGAATTTGCTGCGCGCCGAGGCCACGTTCCGCCAGATTCAAGTGGCGTTTGGGAGCGCGGGCGGTGGTGGCGGAGCGGGCGGCGGCGCAGGGCGAGATCTCGCCAGCCTGTTCGATCTGGAACTGGACACCGAAAAGAATCAGTACGAGACGGCGCAGACCGCGGGCGGCTCCGCCAGCCAGCAGCAAAAGCAAATTGACGAAGCGCTGCAAAAGCTCGATCAGCTCGCGCGCCGCCAGGAAGAGCTGGCCCAGCAGCAACAGAACAACGCGCAAAGCTCCGAGCAGCGCTGGCAGCAGGAAATGTTGCGCCGCCAGGCCGAAGAACTGCAACGCCAGATGGAGCAGATGGCGCGCAACAACGGCCAGAGCGGCTCGGGCTCGCAATCGAGTTCGCAGCAGGGCGGCGCTCAGGGCAATTCTTCTTCGGGTTCCTCGGGACAATCGGGCGGGGGAGGAACTTCGTCCGACCCGCGCGTGCAGCAAGCGCTGGACCGGCTGCGCCAGGCCACCGACGACATGCGCCGCGCGATGTCTCCACAACAAAGCGAAGCCGAAGCGCGCCGCGCCGCCGACCGCTTGAAAGAAGCAACCGGCCTTCTCGGCAGCATGCGCCAGCAGCAATCGGCGACGAAGGTGGATGCGCTCGCCGAAGAGGCCAGCCGTCTCGCTCAGGAAGAGCGCGACCAGGCGGGCAAGATTCAGCAGGCGTTTGGACAAGGTCCCGGGGCGATGGTCGGGAATCAGGAGCGAAAGAAGCTCTCCGATGACCGCGAAAAGCTGGCCAACGATCTCGGCGCCCTGGAGAAAAATCTTCAGGACACCGCGCGCGAGCTGGCCACCGACAATCAAAATGCCGCCTCCACCAAGCTGCGTGAAGCCTTGGGAGACATGCAGCAATCCGATCTGCGCGCGCGCATTCAGCGTGGCGCGGACTGGATGCGCCGGGGCATCGATCCCAACGCGAATGGCATGGAGCCGGAAATCGCCGCCGGAATGCAGCGCCTCGAAAAAGGCTTGCATGACGCGCAGCAGGCCATGGGTTCCGGCACGCAGCCAGGGAACGATTCGCAGCAGGGGATTGAAACCGCTTTGAATCGCGTGGAGCGGCTGCGCAATCAACTTGGCGGCCTATCGCGCGACGGGCAGGGTCGGCAGCAAGGGCAAGGACAGGGACAGCAGGGCGGCCAAGGGCAGGGCGGCGGTCAGCAGTATGGCCGCGGCAATCAAGGCGCCTATAGTCCGAACGGCGGACCGGGCGCGAGAATCGGTGGCGATAACGGCGGACCGTACGGCAATACCTACGCCGGCGGCGGAGCCAACGGCACCGTGTACGGCAATCTGGACACGGGAAACGATACGCCGCGCGGCGGTCCCGCAGTGCAGCCCGACAATTCTCCCGTACCGCCGCAGCGCGCTTACGACGAGAGCCTGCGCGACTTGAATCAACTGCGCCAGGCTGTGCGCGAAGATCCAGAAATGGCCAAGCAAGTCCAGGAACTGATTCAAGAAATGGAACACCTCGATCCGAGCCGTTTCCCGGGCAATCCCGCGCTCGTCGAGCAACTGCATTCGCAGGTGCTTGCCGACGTGGACAAACTGGAGCTGCAGTTGCGCCGCCAGCTCGACGACAAGGATGCCGGCCAAGTGCGCAGCGGCGACACGAAAACGGTGCCGCAGGGCTACGAGGAATCGGTCGCCGAGTATTACCGCCGCCTCAGCAAAAACAGCAAGTAGCTCCGAGTAGCACAGGCTGAAGCCTGTGCTACTAAAATCTAATGCTTTGGCAGTGGTTTGCGCGGTAAAAGCTGGTCGGCATTCGCCGTCATATATGCGAACGTCGCGACGATCACGGCCATTTGCTTCAGATCCGCCGCCTGGATTCGCTCGTACACATCCATGTTGGTGTGGTGCGTGCGCGTTTCGTATTCGATCGGGTCCTGAATGAATTGGAAGCCGGGCAAGCCGACCTCATCGAAGGAAACATGATCGGTGCCGCCCGTCCCACGGGCCGATAGCGTGGTCATTCCCTCGGGCTTGAACGGCTCCATCCACTTCTCGAAAATGGGCCGCACGGCTTCATTGCCCTGCAAATAAATCCCGCGAAACTTTCCGGTGCCGTTATCCACATTGAAATAAGCTGAGAGTTTCGGGTGATCGGCTTTTAGCTCCATCGTTTCGCGGTCGGCAAAATGCTGCTTCACGTAGGCGCGCGACCCGAGCAAGCCTTCCTCTTCGCCGGTCCACAGCGCGAGGCGCACGGTGCGCCGCATCTTTGCGTTGCTCGCTTTCAGGATGCCCATCGCCTCCATCATCACCGCGGACCCCGCGGCGTTGTCCGTGGCGCCCGTGCCGCTCGGCCAGGAATCGAAATGCGCGCCGAGCATCACGACTTCTTCGGGTTTGTCCGTGCCCGGAATTTCCGCGACGATATCGAACGAATTCAGGTTGTCGTCGTAAAACTTGTTGGCGATGTTGATCCGCAGTGTTACCGGGATATTTTTTTCGAGCGTGCGGAAAATCCGCCCATAGTGCTCGATGTCCATGGCAATGCGCGGAAGCACCGGCGGGTCCTTCAGATCGCGCGAGCCGCCGCCCATCACCGTGATGATGCCGCCGTCATGCGGCGAGGGCTCCAGCCACGCCACGGCGCCTTCGTCGGTCAGAAATTTCACAAGCTTCGCGTTGAATTCCTGCTGCTTGCGCTGCCGTTCGAGCGCGGCTTTGTCTGGAGTAGGCTGCAAGGGGCGCGGTTGCGCCATGTCGGCCAGCTCCTGATCGGTGAGGCGATGCGCAGGCGCATCGAACTGCGCTTGGACCACGCGCATGGGCGCGGTCAGCACGAACAGGCCCCGGAGCCTCCCGCGGTACGAGCTAAAATCTTCTTCTCTTTCGATTTTCGCGTAGATCGCATCGGCAGTGACGGGCCCGTTCGTTCCCGGCGTCCACGCCTTGGGATATGCAATCAAGGGAAACTGGCGCGGCGCAATTTCGTTCGCTTCAAAAAGTTCGTTGGACCAGCCGCGCCCGAACGGGCCCCACGTTTCTTCGTGCGCGTTTGCCAAGCCCCAAGCGCTGAGCGTTTTGACGGCATAGTCGCCGGCTTCCCGGATGTTCGGTGAATTAGTGAGCCGCGGGCCGTATACATCCGTGAGATAGCCGATCACTTCCATGATCCGCGAATTCTGAGTTTCCTCTTCCTGGAACTTGCTGATAACCGCAGGGTCGGGCGCGAGCCAGTCCGTCTGCGCCGCCGCGGCCCAGGCGAGCGCGAATGCCAGGGCCACAAGGGCGGCAAATTTCGCGCATATCCGGATGTTCCGTCTTTCCATACCCGCTCAAATTCTACCCTGAGAATGCGCTGGCGCAGTCATCCAGCATCGGGGTTTTATGTGGGTTTTGCAGGCTCCCCCGGCCCCCCTCACAACGGACTTCTGAGGGCTTGTGGCCAAAGTGCTATTGGCTGACCGCTGGCGTACGCCGCGCGACGAATCGGCTCACCACTGCAAAGTCGTTTGAATAGCGTCACTTCCAGCCTCGGGCCGGTTTACCGGTAGCCGTAGCCACTCGCAGAGGTACATTTTTTGTACCTTTCCGGTACATCCGTACCATGGCTGCCGTCCCGAGATACTGCGAACATCAGTGTCAGATCGAGACCACGATAAAACGGCCAAATCACACGGGACACTGCGCTCCCAAGGAGGTCTGAAAGGAAATGCGTTACTTATCAAAGATTTTGATTGTTGCCGTTGCCTTACTGGCGATCGGCGGAGTGTCTTCCTCCGTTCGTGCCAATGACATGCTGGATGGCACATTCACGCTGAACCATCCCGCTCAGTGGAATAAAACCATGCTTCCCGCCGGCACCTACAAGTTCAAGCTGGTCCGTACTCAGACCGACGCCAACTTGCTTCTGGTCACTGGCGCGAAGACGTCCATGGACATATATGTCTTCGCGCAAGCGGCTTGCGAGACTTGCCGGGACGCGTCCTTGACGCTTACGGTGCAAGGCGACCGTCGCGTGGTTACCTCATTGAGCCTGCCTGGATTTCACGTGTACTTTAATTTGCGCGGCTCACTCGTGGACGTCAAAGAACAAGAGGGCAATGTCACTCCATATTTCGAGCAAATCGATGTCAGCGTGAATTCGAAGTAAATTTGCGGCCTCGGCCGGCCACGCTGCCTATTGCTCATGTCGCGGCGGGAGCGCATTCGAACGCTCTCGCACACGCCGGAAGAACACCCCGCGTGCAACACCATAGCGGCTTAAATTCTAAGAAGTTCGCCGATCGGAAACTCACTCCTTGTTCGCCTATCCCAGGAAAGGTTTCCGAGCAGCGCAAGCGAGCGCTGTGGTATTCTTGATACTTCGGATGCACTTGTAATTCCTCTCGGAATCGAACGCGGGGGCTGCAAGTTCGCACTTGCAGCCCTTTTTGTTTTTATCGCTTATTCCGGCGGGCTTCAAGTAAAGCCCGCACCCTGTTCCGAAACGACAATCGAATAGAAAGCTAGGATTTCATGCCGCAGATTCGCAATATCGCCATCATCGCTCACGTGGACCACGGCAAGACCACGCTGGTGGACGCCATGCTCCATCAGAGCGGTGTGTTCCGCGACAATCAGGTGGTCATGAAGCGCGTGATGGACTCGAACGACCTCGAACGCGAGCGCGGCATCACCATCCTGGCGAAGAACACGGCGCTGTTCTATCACGACACGAAAATCAATATCGTGGACACTCCTGGCCACAGCGATTTCGGCGGAGAGGTCGAGCGCGCGCTGAAAATGGTGGACGGCGTGCTTCTCCTGGTGGACGCGAGCGAAGGCCCTTTGCCGCAGACGCGCTACGTATTGCAGAAGGCGCTGCAGGCCAAGCTGCTTCCCATCATCGTGCTCAACAAGATCGACCGCAGTGATGCACGCGTCGCGGCCGTGCTCGACGAAATCTACGACCTCTTCATCGACCTTGAAGCCACCGAGGACCAGCTGGATTTTCCGGTGCTCTACACTAATGCAAAGACCGGAGTCGCGCACCGGAAGCTGGACGACGGCTCGACAAATCTCCAGCCGCTCTTTGAAACCATCCTTTCCGCGATCCCCGAACCGAAAGGCGATCCGAACGGTGTGTTGCAGGCGCAGGTCATGAATCTGGACTACAGCGATTTTCTGGGGCGCATCGCCATCGGGCGCGTCTTCAATGGCACGCTGCGCCGCGGCGCCGATGTGGGCATCGCCAAGCGCTCAGGTGAGATCGTTCCCACGCGCCTGACAAAGCTTTATACCTTCTTTGGCCTCGACCGTGTCGAGACGGAAGAAGTTCCCTGCGGCGACCTCGTCGCGGTCGCCGGCGTCGAGGGGATTCAAATCGGAGAGAGCCTGACGGAGCTCGTAAATCCCGCCCCGCTCGAACCCCTGGTCGTAGATGAGCCAACTCTGGCGATGAATTTCACGATCAATACTAGCCCGCTGGCCGGGCGCGAAGGCCAATGGGTTACCTCGCGCGATTTGCGGTCGCGCCTGCAGAAGGAATTGCTCACCAACGTTTCGCTGCGCATCACCGATTCGGAAACCACCGACGTGTTTCGCGTCTTTGCGCGCGGCGAATTGCAGCTCGCCATCCTGATTGAAACCATGCGCCGCGAAGGCTACGAACTCATGGTCGGAAAGCCGGAAATCGTGGTGCGCGAGGAAAACGGCAAAAAACTCGAGCCGCTCGAACGGCTTGTGGTTGACTGCCCGGAATCGTTCGTCGGCGTGGTGATGGAATCGCTCGGGCGCCGCCGCGGCGAGCTGGGCAAGATGGTAAATCACGGCTCCGGCTGGGTGCGCATGGAATTTACGATTCCCTCGCGCGGCCTTATTGGTTTGCGCGGGCAGTTGCTTACGGACACGCGCGGCACCGCTCAGCTTCACACGCTCTTCGAGGGCTGGACCGAATACGGAGGCGAAATGGCCTCACGCCCGACCGGCGCGCTTGTGGCCGACCGCGCGGGCAATACCACCGCCTTCGCGCTATGGAACCTGCAGGAGCGCGGAGAACTGTTCGTCGGCCCGGGCGAGGAAGTTTACGAAGGCATGATCGTTGGGGAAAACTCGCGCGACGCCGACATGGACGTCAACGTCACGAAAGAGAAAAAGCAGACCAACATGCGCGCGTCCAGCGCCGACGAGGCCATCCGCCTGATCCCGCATCGCCAGCTGAGCCTCGAACAGGCCATCGAGTTCATCGCCGACGACGAGCTCGTCGAAGTCACGCCAAAATCCATCCGCCTGCGCAAGAAAATCCTGGACATGAAGAAGCGTCCGAAGCGCTGGCAACAGATCCGCGCAAACGCCGAGGCGTAAAATTGTAGCGCTCGCCTTCAGGCGAGCATGTCCTTGCCTCTACTGTGCCCGCCTGAAGGCGGGCGCTACACAACCCGCAAATCTATTCGCCGGCTGCGCGTGCCTTCGCTATTTCGACCTTCTCCTGATGCTGGCCCAATTCCGCGACGCATCGCTCGAGAACTCGCGCGATGTCCTGAGGGTCTGAACCCGCGGGAAATTCCACAGGCTTGCCGATGTAGACGCGGATGCGGCCGGGGCGGTTGAACTTGCTCCCCGCTTCGCGGATTTCGTAGCCGCCGTCGACGCGCATGGGCACGACGGGGAGTTTCAGGTTGCTCGCGAGCAGGCCGATGCCTGAGCGGAACGGCTGCAATTTCCCGTCCGGCGTCAGGTCGCCTTCGGGAAATACATGGATGTTCCATCCGCGGTCGGCCAGATCCCCTGCAAAGCGGAAACTTTCGCGGACGCCGGATTTTTTCGGCATCGGAAACACGTTGAACAGCGAAACAACCAAAAAGTAATTCATGCGGTTCAGCCAGCGGCGTGGAAAGGGCCATTCGCGGGGCGGCCGGCGCATCTCCGCGAGGCGTTCACCGCCCATGGCCACCGCGAGGCGATGACGCAAACGGATCGGCAGCGCCGCCAGAACAAATCCCACGTCCAGGTAGATCACGTGATTGGAAATCACCAGCACCGGACCCTTCACGCCGCGCAGATTTTCCCGCCCGTAGACGTGCGGGTGGGCCATCAAGTGCGTCGCGGGCCAGGTCAAAAGGTAATAGAAGAAAGTGCGAATCCAGGTCACCGGCCAGCGCTGCGCCCACCGGGGAAATACGAATTCAGATCGGACGGGCGACGACTCGCGCACCAGGCTTTCAAGTTCGCCGACGGTCTTGGCCGAAGCGAATCGCGTTTCATTCAGGTCCACCTGGTAGCGGTCTTCGAGCGCACTCAATAATTCGACGCGATCGAGGGAACTGAGGTGCAAGTCGTTCTCGAGGTCCGCGCGCGCGTCGATTTTGCTGCCTCCGCCCTGCATCCGCGAAATCAGCTCCCCGATTCCACCGGTCGCGGCCGGCCAATTCACGGCGCCATTCCCATTGCCCCATTGCGCTTCCACGGACGCGCGAATCTCGGCGAGTTTCGGTTTGCCGGTGGAGGTGCGGGGAAAATCCGTTTCGGGCCACAGGAACCACGAGCGCATCCTCTGGTATTCCGCCAGGGATTCGTTCACGCGGGCGACAATTCCGGCGGCGTGGCGCGGCTGTTTCGCTCTCCTCTCATCGCGCAGGAGCAAGACGCCGCAGGGTTCGGCGTTCCCCCCGCGTTCGAGGCCGACCACCACGCAGTCCTTCACCTCCGGTTCCCGCCGCAATAACTTTTCCAGGTCTTCGGGAAAAACATTCATGCCCGCCGCGGTCACGATGACGTTCTTCTTGCGCCCCTTGAAATACAGATTTCCCTCAGCATCGAGCGCTCCCAGGTCGCCAGTGTGGAACCACCCCGCGTCCGCGCCGTTCTTCGCGACAGCGTGAATCGTGTTGCCCTCCCAGTATCCCGCCGCGATATTTTCTCCGCGCACGAGGATTTCGCCGTTCTCATCCAATTTCACCTCGCGCCCTTCGAGCACTTTCCCGATCGAGCCCTGTCCGATGCGGAACGGGTGATTCACGCTGATGAGGGATGTCGTTTCGGTCAGACCGTAGCCCTGAATCGCGGCGAACCCGGTGCGGCCCCAGAATTGCTCCGATTCCCGGCCGAGAGTCGCGCCACCGGAAATCACGGCCCAGAATTTCCAGCCGAATAGCCGATGAATTTTGCGGAAGCGCCACATCCGGCGGAGAACTGTATCCTTCTCGGAAGAGTCAAAATCCTTGCGAAATGTTTCCAGCGCCCCTTCCGCCTCCAGATCGCGCTCGATTTTTGCCTGCAGGGCTTCGAGCACACGCGGAACCGAAATCAACACCGACACGCGCTCGCGCCGGATGGTCGAAATAATTTCCGAAGGGTTGAGCGATTCCTGAAAGTAGACGCAGCCTCCGAGCAGCGGTGGAATCCACACGCCCATGAATTGCCCGAAGACGTGGCTCAGGGGAACGAGGTCGAGAAACCGGAGGGGGTGGACGAAGCGCTCCCACTTCAGATAAGGCTGCATGCCCGCCTCGAGCGGCTCGAGGTTGGCGAGAATGTTGCCGTGCGAAATCACGACGCCTTTCGGTTCGGCCGTCGCCCCCGAGGTAAAGAGGATCTGAGCGATCGAGCTGCGGTTGAGCGGAGGCGATGCGTACGGTTCGCGGGAATGCGCGGCGATCGCTTCCCGGAGCGAGTCGAGAACGATACCGGGCCGTTGCGTACCTTTTAGGATATTATCGTGGTCACGAATAAGGAGCTTGGCGTCCACTTGCTGCGCCACGCGCCCGGCAAATTCCGCCGCGGCTCCCTGGTCCATCGGCACGGCGACTGCCCCGCGCAGGATGCATCCGAAAAACGCAGCCACCCATTCCGCCGAGTTGCGACCCCAGAGCAGTATCCGGTCTCCCGGCGCAATTCCAAGCCGCTCAAATTCCCGGGCGCACTGAGCCGCGAGGCCCGCAACCTCCGCGTAAGGCGTCCGCGAAGTGCGATAGCCGGAGCGCTGCACGAACGCGGTGCTGCGGCCATGTTTCGGGTATTCGGACAGATAATTGACTAACGACTGGCGAGGCATGGCTGCGGTCCTGCTCCCCCAGGTGGGCGGCGTCTCAAAAGAAGAGTAACCCCAATTTGCCCTCTTTGGTGAGGCCGCACAAAAATACGCGCGCCGACCGGTAAGCAACGACGGTATATCGGCCTGGCAAGGACAAATGTGAATGGTGGCTGAATATTTTGTAACATATTGAAAACAATGTCAGTTAGTCGGTTCGAGCTTCTTGGAATAGCCTCAGTCTTCTTGGTACGATCCATCTAGACAATAAATGCACTTATTTGGTAAAATTAATGTGCGTTTGTTGCTCTTGTGATTCCTTTTGACTCGTTCAACGGGGCTGCAAGTCTAACAGCTTGCAGCCGTTTGTTTGTGCGGGCTAGAAGTTTTCGAGGCCCCGCTCCCCGCCTTGCGTGGCGCGCAGGTCAGTACGAGAAGCACAAATAGCTTAAAGCGAGGTAGTAGAAGTGAAAGAACAAGGAACAGTGAAGTGGTTCAATGCCAGCAAAGGCTACGGGTTCATCCAGCGCCAGTCCGGCGAGGATGTGTTCGTCCATTTTTCGGCAATTCAGATGGACGGATACAAATCTCTCAACGAAGGGCAAGCGGTTGAATTCGAGGTCCGCAAAGGCCCTAAAGGCCTGCAGGCGGAGAACGTTACCGGCCTCTAGTCTGACAAACGTGGGTCCGTCCCGACTGCCATGGCGGGCGGGACGGACTCGCTCCCTCGCAGCAAGTGCTCCACAGGCGCCAGCGGCAAATAAGGAGGCAGTTGTGCAGGTTCTTTCCGAAGGGCAGTGCATCAAGCACGAGCAGTACGGATACGGAATCGTGGCGGAGTCCGACGCCGAGCGAACGACGATTGATTTCGACAGCGTCGGCATGAAGAAATTCGTTACCGGCCTCATGGCTATGGAACTCGTGGGCGAAGCGCCCGAAAGGCCTACGAAGCCCCGCCGTCGCAGCAAGAAAGCCGGCGCCACCGCGGCCGCAAAAGTCGCGGCAGCCAGCAAGTAATTCACGCACCCGCGAAATTTCCCAGCCAAGCGCAGTGAGCAGAACGCCGATGGCGCACACGTGTGCACCCGCGGTGGCCGATTGCAAACATCTACATCCGATGCGGTCTGCGGAAGCTCTTTCCTTCTACGCGCCGGCAGCTTTCCCGCGGTAGGCCGGGGCGAACACCTCAGCAACAAACGTCTCCAGCGTCGTTGCGGTGGTATTCCGGGCCGAGCGCGGCTCCTGTGACTTCATGTGGCCGGTGTTCAGCGCATCGGACATTTCCAAGAGCAGATCTACCATGTTGGAAGACATCCCCATCTGCATCATGGGTGGTTTCAGGACGGAAGCCGGAACCTGCCGGTACGTTAGATCCGGCTTGCCGATCGCGGCGCCGATAATTTTTGCCGCCTCCGTGTAGGTCACATGCCGCGCTCCCAGCAACTCCCTCGTTTGCATTCCAACGAAATCCAGCTTCGCGAGCGATTCGGCCGCGAAGCCGCCGATATCGCTTGTCGCGATCATCGGCAAAGGCACATCGGGGCGGACGGGACCTGCCATGAACCCTAGCGACTGGATGATGCCTATTTGCGGGATCAAATTCTCCATGAAGTAACCGCAACGCAGGGAAAGTGTGTTGAGAGCTTTTATCGATTGGAGCTTCTGCTCGAGGCCATGCACTCCCAGCACGGGCCCGGTTCCGTAGGTCTTGTCCGCCCCGGTGCTGCTGAGGGCTACCGCGTAAGCGATTCCGGCGTTCCGTATGGCGGCAGCCAAGGAGTGGGTCACTTGCTCCTGGTAGGCGCGCACGTCCGGCACGGAGAGGTTCGGCGGCATGACGGCATAGACGGCGCGCGCGCCTGCAAAGGCTTTTTCGAGCGCGGCCGCGTCAGTCACGTCAGCAACCACAGCCTCCGCGCCCGCCTTCGTAAAACGTTCCAGCCGCTTGGCGTCCCGGCCAATGACGCGTACCTTCGCGCCCGTCGCGAGTAGCTTTTCCGCTGCTACGCTTCCTGTATGTCCCGTGGCTCCTGTAATGACGTACATAGGTCCTCCTCACCGTCGTGGGTGCTGGCCCGGATTGCAGCCGTCGCAGGCTAGGGTACTGCCGTTCCCCGCGCTTTCAAAATGCGTTCTTTTTCCGCGGGGAGGCCACGTCTAGTTGCCGGTCGTGCGCCCGGCCCACCGGTAGCGGTAGGTTCCGCGCGAGGCTCGGTGCTATACTTTGGTTCGACAAACGCGGTCCCCGCACTGCAGTTTCGGCCAATGATTCCGCGGAGAGGTGCTGGAGTGGCCGAACAGGGCTGACTGCTAATCAGTTTCACCCCAAAAGGGTGACGGGGGTTCGAATCCCCCCCTCTCCGCCAGATTTTCCTATCAACAACACGGCTGTTTCGCCGATCACTGGGAATTCGCGCGTCTTATTTCCAGACGGGCAAGGAATCGCGCAAACTACTTCCGGCTGGATGCAGCCGTCGCCGCCGGACCACGCCTCGAACGCCGCTGAATCTGCTTCGCGCAACCCAGGTTTATCTCCCAAGCACACAGGACCGAGCGGCCAGTATCGCCATGGGCCGCCATGGAACATGATAGTGGAAGCTCCCAAGAGGCCGCATGGTCCCGCAGGGCACACTTTCGGAGGGGATGTCCGCCTCAGTGCCAAGGGGAAGTTTGCGGATCCCAATGGCGCCGTGGACGACTTGATCGAAGGTTATCAAACACGGCGGAGCGCGCCGGCAGGTGATTCATCCTATGAAAGTAACGGACATTCACACGGGGCAAGAAGAAGCGGCGGGATTGCAAGCAGCAGTGCCACGCAATCCGAAGATTATCGTGGTGATGCCCGCGTACAACGCGGCGAAAACGCTCAAGATTACTTACGACGCGATCCCGCACCAAGCGGTCGACCAGATCATTTTGGTGGATGACGGAAGCACGGACAAGACCCTGGAAATCGCGCGAGAATTGCAGCTCACCGTCTTCGTGCACACGCGCAATTTCGGCTACGGCGGGAACCAGAAGACGTGTTACACGGAAGCCCTCAAAGAGGGGGCGGACATTGTGGTCATGCTTCATCCGGATTACCAATACGACCCCACGCTTTTGCCGGAAATCATTGCTCCGATCAAGGCCGGCGAAGCCGATATAGTCCTGGGTTCACGGTTTCTGTCCGGAAGCACGTTGAAGCAGGGAATGCCGTGGTGGAAAGTGCTGGGGAACAGATTTTTGACGGCGCTGGAAAACTGGACCCTGGGACTGAACCTATCCGAGTATCACACCGGCTATCGAGCCTATAGCCGCCGCGTTTTGGAAGAAATCCCATTTTCATTGAATTCGGATAAATTTGTATTCGATCAGGAATTTCTTGTCCAGGCAAGGCATCTGGACTTCAGAATAAAAGAAGTGCCCGTCCCCACGAAATACTTCCCTGAAGCGTCCAAGGCAAGTTTTGTGGACAGCACGATCTACGGGTTGAGCATTCTGCTGCTGCTGGGCCGCTATTTCATGCACAAAGTGTGCCACGTCGAGCTTCGCCAGTTTCAATCCTTCCAAGCCAGATATCGGCGAGTGCAGTGAGCCGGCCGGACATGCCCGATTCTCGCTACGAATTCAAGCCTTTCAGGCACAGCAGCCATGATTGGATCCTGGATGCGCTGCGCGAGGAAAAAGAGCCGGTCAAAATTCTGGACGTTGGCACTGCGAGCGGCTACTTGGGAAAAATCTGGAGAAGGAACGGCCACTACGTCGCCGGAGTTGAATTCGACCCCGCGACCGCGGAAAAAGCGCGGGAATATTATGACGCATTTCAGGTGGCCGACGTCGAGCGCTTTTCGTTTCCTTACCGGCGGGAATTCGACTACATCGTGTTCGCGGATGTTCTGGAACACTTGCGCGATCCGGCGGCGGTGCTGCGCAGGTGCATTCCGGCATTGAAAGAGACGGGCAAGATCATTATTTCCGTGCCCAATGTTGCGAATTGGGTCGTTCGCCTCAGTTTGCTTTTCGGAAAATTCGACTACATGGATCGCGGCATCCTCGACAGGACCCACCTGCGATTTTTTACCCTGCGAACCTTGAAAGAGCTCATGAAGGAAGTCGGCTGCGAAGTGGTGGACATAAATCCCACTCCGCTGCCTGTGCAACTGGTGTTTCCGTTCACGCAGAGCAAATTCTTCAGCCTGCTCTATGAAGCGCACTACGCGCTGACCCGCTGCTGGCAAACGCTTTTCGCCTATCAGTTCGTGATTGTGGCCGCACCTCTCGTGTCTGCCGATTTTCTGACTGGCGAATTATCTTCCGCGGACCCGGCCCCCGCGGAGAAAGCGCTCGTCCGAAAATGAACGCTGGTTTGATCCATGCCGAGGAAGAGGCGCGTCGCGAGGCCGCGCCCGAAATCATCCAGGGTGATCCTGTTCCCGGCGCCGGGTTCTTCGAACGCCGGCTCATCCGCCACTCCGATGTGATGGCGCTCGCCGTCGTGGCCGGCGGTTTCGTGCTCAGGATTTTCGCCGCGACTCGCAGTTACCTGAATCCGGACGAAGCCCTGCACTACATCCTTCTCAATCAGGCCTCCGCCTTCCTGGCCTACAAAGCCAGCCTGACCAATGCGCACCCTCCACTGATCTATTTGGTGCTGTACTACTTGCGATTCCTGGGCCGGACGGAATTGATGCTTCGCCTGCCTTCGGTGCTCGCGGGCACGGCATTTTGCTGGTTGATCTACAAGTGGCTGGGGCTGGCGTTTGGCCGCGCCGCGAGCTGGATTGGGCTCCTGCTCGTCACGTTTTCCCCGGCCATGGTGGATCTCTCAGCTGAGCTGCGCGCCTACGCGCTCCTGCTGTTCTGCATAGGCGGCGCTCTGTATTTTCTGGAGCGCGCATTTGCGGAAAAATCGGTTCGTGATATGTGGCTTTTCAGCGGCTTTCTGTATCTGGCGATTCTTTCGCATTACTCGGCCGTTTTCTTCGCAGCCTCGGCGGGAGTCTATGCACTGGCGAGGATCTCCGATTCCCATCTTCCGCGCAGGGCAATCGTTGCGTGGGCCCTCGGGCAAGCAGGAGCGCTGGCAATTTGCGCGTTTTTGTATGAGACCCATCTGTCGAAAATAAAAAACAGTATCGCCGTGTGGTCCATGTCCTTCGGCACAGCCTATTTTCACCCGGACAGCGTCAGTATATTCGCCTTCACAAAGGAGAATACGGTCGGTATTTTTCTTTTTCTCTTCAGGGAGCGATATGTCGCTTTGTTAATGATGTGGTGTTTTATCGCGGGCGTGGCACTGGTCTTCGCCAGGGGCCTGCTGTCACGGCAAGGAAATTCGCAGTCGAGCCGTTTGGGGATCCTGCTGCTATTGCCTTTCCTCGCGGTGTGGTGCGCGGCAATCGCCGGAATCTATCCATATGTGGGTAGCCGCCACACTGCGTTTCTGGCGCCGTTCGCCGTGGCCGCTGCGAGCTATTTGGTAGCTGCGGCATCGGGCCAGCGGCTTTGGGTGGGAATTCTTGTTGCCGCACTCGTGCTGGCCGTGTCAAACACATCTCACGAGCCCGTTCCGACGGAGGAGATGACAGAGAAGCAAGGCCCGGCGTTGATGGTTTCGGCGGTGGGCTACCTGGAACAATCCGTTCCAAGCGGTGGTCACATTCTCGTTGATTATCAGAGCAGCCTTCCTCTGGCCTATTATCTCTGCGGCCCGAAAGTAATTTTCCCGATCGAAACGTTCTCCGGGAATTATTTTGAATATTCTTGCAATGGCTATTCTGTCGTCTCCCTCAATATGTGGAAGGTGATACCCCAGAATTTTCGTTTGCAGTTTGAAAAAATGGCGCGATCCCATTCGCTCCATCCGGGGGATCGTGTTTGGTTGTATCAAACCGGCTGGGGGGCCGATGTCGGGACGGAACTCGCCGGCCACGATCCATCATTTCGGTGTCTCGCCCCAAAGAGATTTGGAAGCGGCATTACGGTAACGCCATTTATCGTTGGCGCTGACTTTTCCCCGGAGCCCCCGTTAGGCGCCTGTTGAAGCGCGGCACAATCAGACAACTTCGCGTTACAGGAATTTCAGCGTTCGCTATTCCCACTGGTTCAGGCCGTCAAATATGTTCAAACCCGCCCTGCGGCGCGGTTCCAGAAGGAAAGAAACGCCGGCGATGATTTCCGGCCGCCCATACACACTTCCCTGTACATGGCACTTGAGAATTCGTAGTATTATGCGTTCGCGGGAGTGAACGAATTTGATTTAATTGCACGTTCTCGATGGGCCCGGTGGGTTCGAAGGCACCCCCTCTCCGCCACATCCAGTTTTGGGTACGCGACTCCCGGATCTACCACGCAATGAGACTTTCGAATTCGTCTCATCGGCGGGGAGCGCCGGGAAGCCCCGATCATAGAAAACGAGCCATGACGGACGCACTGTCAAAAGTCAAAAAGAAATTGCAGGACGAAATTACGGCCCTCGAACATGAGATGAGCGTTGAACTGCCGAAAGAACTCATGAAGGCCCGCGCGCATGGAGATCTCTCCGAAAACGCCGAGTTCAAGTACGCGAAGGAGCGCCAGGGCTACGTTTCCGCGCGCCTCGGACAGTTGAAGAAGCGCCTGGGCGACATCGGCATGCTGAACCTGAATAATATTCCCGCCGACCGCGCCGGGTACGGTTCGCGCGTCTGGGTGCTGGACGTCAAGAAATCCGTGGAAATCGAATACAAGCTGGTGAGCACCGAAGAAGCGGACGTGACGCAGGGATTGATTTCGACCACCTCGCCGATCGGAAAAGCCCTTCTTGGGCGAAACGTCGGCGATGAAATCAAAGTACAGACGCCCGCGGGGGTCAAGGAATTCGAGATTGTGCGCCTGAAAACAATACACGAAGATGCGTAGCGTAGGCATGCTCGGCGCCATTGGAGAGACCCTGGCCCTGCTGGGGCTCGGATTGCTGTGGACCTACCGCGCCCAGGCGATGGACTGGTTGCGCGAGTTGCTCGATATTTGGCGGGGTGAGATTTCCGGCCGCGACCCGCATCTTTCCGACCCGGCTTACCGAAGACTGAAGCCCCGGCGTCCGCGCGGCGCGCTCGTGCTGGTCAGCGCCGTGGCATTGCTTTTCATCGGACAAATTCTTTTCCTCATCGATCTTACGTTTTAGTTTTCTGCCTGCACGCAATTCTGCCCTCAAACTTGTGTTTGATTTTGCAGCAAGCGGTAAAGGCTTCCCCGAGTCATACGGAAGGAAGGCCGCGGGGCCCGCTCTTTGTGAGCCGGCCCCGCACGGTGAATGAGGCGCCACGGCGTCAATCAACGGGACTTTAGCGTCCCTGAGACGTCGTCGCGGAAGTTGAGGATGAAGTTGAGGAGGTAGAGGTGGGTGAGCTGGAAAGCGGACTTGAACTCTGCGTTGAAACGGGATTGTTGGCCTGCTGTGGCGAGGCAAACGAGGCCAGTTCCGATCCCGAGTATTTCGGCGCGCTGACGTAGCCGTGGATGTGGTCCTTGCCGATCTGATTGACGATCACTTGCACGGGCTCAGCCGAGTCGCCCTGGCGTAGCCAGATGGGCTCATACAGGTCGACTTTCTTTTTGGATAGCTGGTGATCGTCCACCAGCATCATCAAGTCGTAACTCTGGTGTTTCGAGTCGGCCTTGCGGAGCGAAACCTGGATCGGCCCTTCGTGCTGGAAGCTTTTCGATTTGGACAGATCGAATTCGTAGTATAGACGCTCGCCGCGCTTTTCGAGGCCCACCAACTCGTCGTGCGTTCTGGCAATCGACCCATTGAGTTCGTCCCGCGTCGAGCCGAGTTTGCCTTCGAGATCGGTCCGCGCGCTCGCGAGGTCGTCCTGGGTTTGCTTCAGTTCTTTTTGCTGCGCCGAGAGCTGAGCCTGCATTTGCTTGAGGCGCCGGCTTTGTACGACAGCGCCCGAGGAAGCCGTGCGCCTCGGCGTGGATTTGACAGCCGATGTCTCACCCCTCCCGGGGGCTTCGGCAACAGGGGCAGGCGCGGTTGGCGGAGTCATTTGAGCGATCTTCACGCTGAGATCGTCGATCTGACTCTTCATCTGCGCCTCGGTGGAAGTCATGGCATCATTTTTCTGCTTCAATTGCGCCACCGCGCTGTTCTGCTGGAACGCATAGCTCCCGGCGAAAACCGCGGCGGCAAAAAACAAAACACAGAGGATGGCGAGCCAGCGGGTTGAGGCCGCGGGCGGCTCATCATGCTGCTGAGCTTCGGATCGTTGTTCATGCTGAAAATCTTCTTCCATGGCGTCTCCCCCTAAAGATTCTCCGCGGGGCGTTCCACCCACCGCGAAGCAAAAATTTCAAGCGGGCCCTTCGGGAAAAATGAATGAATGGGATGGGCCCGCTCATTCCCCACGCACGCGAGAAAATAAATCTCTCTCTTTGCGAAGTTCGGAGGATGCACGAATGCTTCCATTCGCTCATCAAACGGAGGCCGCCGACTAAACCTGCTTGGTTCAGTGAGTTACTGAGAGTCGTGGATTAATTGGATCGCTGGGCACCTGTAGTACTAGTCCTGGAATTCTTGCCTGCTCCGGCACGTTTTGTCGAATTGTTGACACGCGGGACGATCCGGGGAGGACCGTCCCTTCACGACGGGACTGTCGGCATTTGGTTTGTCAGATGAAAAATCTTAAGAGCGAATCTTGAACTGCAAAGCCAGACTCGGCGGCATGGCTCAGTGCGCACTAGGGATTGCACGAATTACAACTCGCGACTCACACTCATCCCTGCGAATTGGTGATGACCTGAGCGGCGCGGAAGACGGCGGCCAAAAGTTCCACCACGACGCGGCAGTATACAATCCACAGAAGCATCGCCGGAACGCCGAGAACGAGCGCCAGCAGGCCGTTGGAAGTGGACGTTTGGAAGCCGGTGAACACGAACCAGACGGCGGCGACGAGTCCGATCAGCAGATGAACGCTGTACAGCATTTTCAGCATGCGCGGCGTCACCAGCCGCTGAAACGAAAAATCCATCAGGTTTTCGATCAGGCCGTTTTCCCGGGGGATCGCTTGCCCTTCAACGTAGGAAGGCGCAGTAGACATGGCGTGATTCCTCCTAACCAGAATTTGCGGGCAGGGACATCCATCCTACACAAACGCGATCCTCGCGCCTGCAGCCTCGAGGACCCCGACTGTTCAAAGAAATAGCTGGCCCAAGGTACAGGTCATTCTTAGGTTGACGCGGAGACTTCAGCACAGGGCAGCGACAACTTTTTCTTCTGGACCGCGGCTCCTGCTCGCGCTATAAGTCCGCAGCAGTTTTAGTCAGCAGCCACCCAGGCTGCCACGAGTGAGGTCAATCATGTTCTGCTCGCGGTGTGGGATTCGAGTGGAGGAAGGCAACCGGTTTTGCCAGGCTTGTGGTCAGGAGGTAGGCGAGGCCGTCGCCGCCACGACTGCGGCGGCGAGCGCGATCTATCCGCCGGTTGTGGGGACCCCTCATGTTTCCGCCCCGCCGCAATATGGAGGATTCTGGGTGCGTTTTGTCGCCGCCTTAGTCGACGGGCTGATTCTCGGCATTCCGTTCTGGCTGGTGGTGATTGTCTTGATGTCCCTATTTGGCGGGTTTGGCATGATGCTGCATCGCAATGCGGTGGACCCGCGCGCCGCGGCGGCGCTTCTGGCGCCTATGTTCATGCTTTTTTTTCTCGGGATGCTCGCTTTCGTGGTCGTGGAGTGGCTGTACTTCGCGGGGATGGAAAGCTCGGCGCGGCAGGCGACTTTTGGTAAATCGGTGATGTCCCTGCGGGTGACCAATTATGAAGGGCAGCGCATATCGTTCGGACACGCCACCGGCCGTTTTTTCGCCAAGATTATCAGCGGATTGATTCCCTTCGGCATCGGCTACATCATGGCTGGATTCACGGAGAAGAAGCAGGCCCTGCACGATTTGATCGCGGCAACGGTGGTGCTCAAGAAATAAAAAATTTGGTGGAGTTGTTTGGTAGCACAGGCTTCAGCCTGTGGGGTTTGCACCTCGCAAGGACCAAAACCCACAGGCTGAAGCCTGTGCTACTTGTTAGGGCAGCAATCCGAACACGGCTACGCTGTTTGACGTGCCTGCGAACACCTTGCCGTCGGCAATCATTGGCGTTACGTATTTGTTGCCGCTGCCGAAGTGGTCGCGCCCGCTGGCGGCCTGGTTGCTGTTGTAGAGCTCTTTCGTCAGGTCATTCGCGGCGAAGGCGTGCAGGACGGCGGTGCCGGTATTTTCAATCCCCCAGACAATCCCGTCGGAAGTCCCATTGGCTGAGACGCTGGGTAGCAGGCCAGGATAGGTGAACGACGCGGCGGTTTGGACCGGCGTCGTCGAAAGTTTTCCGTTGGAGATGGCAAAGGATTTCAGAGTCCCGTTGACGTCGCAATAGTAGACCGTATTGTTGAAATACGCCGGCACGCCAAATACTCCGTTGGGCAGGCCGCCGGCCAATTCCTGGTACACATTGTTCGAGTTCGCGTTCCATTTCCCCATGCTGTTGCGGTTCACGACGTAGAGGTTTCCATCTTTCCCGGCGCCCACCGCCAGGGTCAGAGTGTTTGCGGTGCCGTAGCTCTGGTCGGGCAAGACCATGGCGCCGCCCGAACCGAGGTCGGTATCACTGCCCGACTCGCTCACGGTGTTCGACATATTGAAATAATCCGCGACCTTGAGGCTGCCGTTCGTGGTAGAAACCTTGACGAATCCGTTGCCGAAATCCTGCTTGTTGGGAAAACCGTTGGTGTCCAGCGTAGTGTCAAAAGTTCCATTCGCCATGAGCGCGTAGATATTTCCCTGCGGATCGGCGGCCAAGCCTCCGCCGCTTTGCCAGATCGAGCCTTCATTGCCATTGGGGATCAGGTTGAGCACGCTCGTTTGCGCCAGGGTCGTCTGGTTGTAGCCCATGATCCACCCGGTATATGGGTTGATGTCGCAATGCGACGCCCAGCTCGTGTAGACCGTGCCGTTCAGAAGGAGCAGCGCGGCTCGTTCCTTGTACTGCTTGGGATCGAAGATGACTTCTCCAGCAGAGCTGTTGGCGCCGGTCCCGGGATAGGAAGCCAGGACCGTAACGGGGCCGCCCGACAATTCCGTGCCCGTCGTAATATCCAGTGCATGGAGGCGCTGAAAGTAGGTCGTACTATTTTTCGACATGGCCACGACATACATGGTCCCGTGCGCCCCGGCCGCGTGGTCAATCACCGGAGTCGAAGTGATGCCGATTTCCGGCGAGACTTGCCCGCAGCCGCGATCGTCGCTGGTGGTTTCGCCTGAGCCGAGCAGCGAAACTTTCCAGAGTTGCGCGCCGGTATCGGAATCGAACGCGTAAACCGAGTCGTGCTCGGTCACGATGAATACGACGTTGTGCGCGCTGCCTCCCACGGAGAGTTGAGAAAGATACAGCGGCTCCGCGTCCACCAGGCCGTCCACGGCGAGGTTGCGGAGCAGGCCGAATGTCGTGGAATTCACGTTGGCCTGCGTCAATTTCGTTTCCGTTATGTTCTGGCCGGTGCGGGCGATGTCGTTGTGATAGGTGGTCACATCGGTGCCCGCGGAGGCAACCGCCGGGTTGACGGTAAGAGTCGCCGTATTGCTCGTAATGTTGTTTACGGAATTGGTCACGATCACGCGAAATGTCGCGCCGCTGTCGCCGGACACCGTTGCCGGGGTCGTATAGCTTGCCGATGTCGCGCTGGAAATGTTGGCATTATTCTTCTGCCATTGGTAGCTGAGGGGAGAGGTTCCGGCCGCCACCACGGAAAATGTCGCGGTCTGTCCAGCGGTGACTGTTTGGTTGGCCGGCTGTGTGGTGATGCTCGGGCCAACAGGGGATGCGGTCACAGTCAACGTCGCCGAATTGCTCGCCGCGCTGCCTGCCGCGTTCGTCACGACCACGCGAAACGTCGCGCCACTGTCGCCGGACACCGTTGCCGGGGTCGTATAGCTCGCTCCCATTGCGCCGGAGATATTCGAGTTGTTCTTCTGCCACTGGTAGGTGAGTGGAGAAGTTCCTGTCGCCGTCACGGAAAACATCGCTGTTTGTCCCACGGTGACGGTTTGGCTTGCCGGCTGCGTTGTAAACGCGGGCGCGGTCGGGTTCATCGATGATATTTTCGTAGTCCCCGTGCAACCCCATAGCGCCAGCGTAAGAATGAAGAAGACCGAGGCTCCGGCCAATTTTCGTATGTGTCCAGTGAGCATGGTGAAGTCCGCGTTCCTTTCGAGTCTGTTTCCCAAAGGGAGCAATAACGACACTTCCAGGAATACGGGGGCTGGCATTCCCTAGTTTAGCCTCAAAGGGCATTTGGAACACCTGTTCACAAGGACGGGTTTGGTCTACTGTTCACCACTGACACACTTCTGTATGGCCAACAGCAACCCATTCGCCCTTTTTTCTTGTCCTAAGGCGGAATGGGGCTGCCGCCGGGATTGGATGCGTCGCGCGGTTATGCTAACGTCTTTCGCTTATGCCACATCGAATTGGGGTGCTGCTGTCCGGGCGCGGATCGAATTTCGAAGCGCTGGCGGATAGCGTTGCGGCCGGGCGAATCCCCGGCGCGGAAATTGCTCTGGTCATAAGCAATCGCGAAGGCGCGCCGGGCCTGGCGCTCGCGTCGGCGCGAGGAATCGCAACGAAGGCGATCCCTTCAAAAGGCTTGGCGCGAGAGGATTACGACCGGCTGGTTGTCCAAGAGCTTAAGAAAGCAGGCGTCGAGATCGTGTGCCTAGCGGGATTCATGCGCTTGCTCTCGCCTTATTTTGTGGCCGCGTATCCGCAGCGCATCCTGAATATCCACCCGTCGCTCCTGCCGTCGTTCCCCGGCCTCGAGGCGCAGCGGCAGGCGCTGGAATACGGCGTGAAATTCAGCGGCTGCACCGTGCACCTGGTGGATGAAAACCTGGACGCCGGGCCGATCCTGGCGCAGGCTATCGTGCCGGTGCGCGACGATGACACGGACGAGACGCTGTCGGCGCGCATCCTCGCCGAGGAGCACCGCATATACACGGAAGCCGTGCGCTTGGTCCTTTCCGGCCAATATCGCATCGAAGGGCGCCGCGTGATTGCGCTCAAGAACCGATCATGACACCGAAACCCCAGTTCAAGCCTGTTGACGAACAGCTCGCCTATCTGCGCAAAGGCGCCGCGGAAATTGTTCCCGAGCCAGAGCTGAAGGCGAAGCTCGAAAAATCCTTTCGCACCGGCACGCCGCTGCGTGTTTATCTCGGCGTGGACCCCACCGCGCCGGACATTCATCTCGGCCATACCGTGGTGCTACGCAAGCTGAAACATTTTCAGGATCTTGGCCACACCGCAATTTTCCTGATCGGCGATTTTTCCGCGATGATTGGCGATCCCACGGGCCGCTCCGAAACGCGCCCGCCCCTTTCGCGCGAGGACGTGGACGCCAACGCCAAAACGTATCTCGCGCAGGTCTTCAAGCTGCTCGATAAAGAAAAGACCGAAGTACACCGCAACAGCGATTGGCTCGACAAGCTTTCCAGTCAGGAAATTGTTCGCCTATGCGCCCATTACCGCCTGGCGCGCATGCTCGAGCGCGAGGATTTTCGCTCGCGCCTCGAGAATCAGCAGCCCATCTCCGTGCACGAGCTTTTGTATCCGTTGCTGACCGCCGTTGATGCGGTCGAACTCAAGTCCGATGTCGAGCTGGGCGCGACCGAGCAAAGATTCAATCTACTGATCCATCGCGACATCCAGCGCGCATACGGCCTCGAAGGCCAGGTCGCTTTCACCATGCCGATCCTCGTGGGGCTCGACGGCCAGCGCAAAATGTCAAAGTCGCTGGACAACTATGTGGGCATCACGGAAACGCCGTCGGATATGTTCGGCAAGCTGATGTCTCTCTCGGACGCGATGATGTGGCCGTACTTTGACCTGGTGACCGACCGCACGCCACAGGAAATTGCGGCGCTTGCGGATGAAGTAAGAGCAGGCGCGAAGCATCCGATGGACGTGAAAATGTCGTTGGCCAAGGAAATCATTGCAGGGTTCCACGGGCAGGCTGCGGCGGAAAAAGCCGCCGCAGAATTTCAGCGCGTCTTCCGAGACCGGGAAGCGCCGGATGAGGCGCCTGAACGAAAAGTTCCGCGCGGGCCGGCAGTGCGCCTGACCGCGTTTCTTGTCGAGCAGGGTCTCGCGCCTTCGCGGAGTGAAGCGGACCGGTTGGTGAAACAAGGGGGCGTGGAACTCGACGGTGCGCGCATCTCCGACGTGAAATACGAATTGGACCTGGCCAAGCCGCGCGAATTTCTCCTCCGGGCCGGGAAAAAGAAGTTCCTGCGCATCGTCGTGGGGTAAGAATTTCAGTGTTACTGCGCGGCCGTTTAATTTCCTGTAGGACAGCCACTCTTGGCTGTCCCTCATAGTCCTAGCAGGACATAAGCGGACAGCCAAGAGTGGCTGTCCTACAAAAACTTGCCACGCTCGGCGGAACAGAACAGAATAGGCGCGTCCAGCCGACCCGCCGGGGCGGGCAGGGAGCAGAGAGAATGTCAAATCGCGTTAAAGTGGAAATTTACGGACAGAGCTACACCCTGAGCGGGGATCTGGATGAGGGCTACGTCCAGAAACTGGCGCGCTACGTGGACGAAAAAATGAGGGCCGTCGGCGAAGCGACGCAAACGGTGGACTCGGTCCGCGTCGCAGTGCTCGCGGCCATGGCGATTGCCGACGAACTCCATTCACGCCAGCAGGAAACCGGCCATCGCGACGATGCATTGCGCGAGCGCGCCCAGCAATGCCTGACCATCCTGGAACGAGCCTTAAAGCAAACTGCGTAGGGCGAGCTTCAAGCCCCGCGTGGCAACCTGGTTTTGAACCCGTCAGCGGCTAAAGTCGCAATGATGCTATCCACGTTACGGCACGACTGAAGCCGTGCCCTACAAAGATTTGGCGGTTGCCGTTCAGGTTCTCTTCCCCCGGGCCTAGCCGTTACTTTTCGGGCCAACGTAACGGGCAACGCTTTACGTACGTCCCACATCAAGTTAGTATTCAAGAGGTCTGTCTCCTGGCCTAGATCGGCCCAACGCACCGTGCAAAAGACGATTCGAATCATCGGGGTCTCCCTGGCGCTCATCGCGTTGCTGGTCTTTGCCACGGGTGTGGTCAGCGATTGGAATCACCAGGGTGCGAACGACGACGCGCGCTGCCCGTACTGCCATTTGGGCCATCAGACCCCGGCGCAGCTAGCCGTAGCGCCGTCAGTGTCCCTGCTGAAGCCGATTGCTTCCGTGCCGCTGCCGCAAGACGCAGCGCTGGCCACGGGCCCTGTTTTTTCGCAGACCTCGCCTCGCGCGCCTCCCACTGCTTAATCCGCTCCTCCAAGCGCTCTTTACTGGCGCTATTCGTCTCTAAATTCGACTCATTCGGGGCTCTTGCATTCTTCCGGCGCTTGTAATTCACCGGAATGTTGAATCCAGAGTTTCGAAAGCTCCCTGCAGGAGAGAAACAATGAACAGGAAGTCCAGGGCCCTATTATCGCGGTCTCTCATCGCCCTCGTAGCCTTTGGGTTGCTCGCTCCCGCGCGCGCAGCCGGTCAGGCCGCCGCGCCAGCCGCGCCGCAGGCTCTGCCGACCCGCATCACGCTCGACGACGCGATCGACCTGGCGCTCAAACACAATCACTCCTTGCAGGCGGCGCGCACCACGATCCTGCAGAATCAGGCGCTCGAGATTACCGCCAACCTGCGGCCCAATCCGGTGCTCCTCGGAGACGCGCAGTTTCTGCCGTTTTTCGAGCCAAGCAATTTTTCGGGCGACTACATGGACAACAGTGCCCAATTCGACCTGGGTGTCGGTTACCTGTTCGAGCGCGGAAAAAAGCGCCAGCACCGCCTGCAGGCAGCCAGGGATCAGACAGCGGTGACTTCGGCGCAAGTGGACGACAACGCACGGACGCTGACGTTCAATGTGGCGTCGCAATTTATTTCGGCCGTGCTCGCGCAATCGGAACTGGATTTAGCCGAAAAGGACTTGGCGAGTTTCCAGCAAACCGTGGATATCGGCCAGGCCTCCTTCAATGCCGGCTCCATAAGCGGCGGCGACCTGCTGAAGATCAAGATTCAATTGTTGCAATTCCAAATGGATGTCTCGGCGGCCAAGCTGGCGCGCGTGCAGGCGCTGGCCAGCCTGCGGCAGTTGCTCGGCTACGAATCGGTGCCCGAATCCTACGAAGTCGTTGGGGATCTCGAATATAAGCCATTGAAGCTTGGCGAGGACGACCTGAAGGCGATGGCCCTCCGTCAGCGGCCCGACGTGCGCGCGGCGCAGTTGGGAGTGACGGCAGCGCAGAGCCAGCTCTCCCTGGCGCAGGCAAACGGCAAAGTCGACGTGAACGCGCAAGCCAACTACACACACGTGGCCGCGCTGAGTACCGCTTCGTTCTTTGGCAGCGTCCAGCTTCCAATTTTCAATCGCAATCAGGGCGAAATCGCGCGGACTCGCTATGCCATTACGCAGTCGCAGGAGCTTTCGAGCGAACAGGCTTCCATTGCGCTCACCGACGTCACCAACTCGTATGAAGCGCTGCGCACCAATGACCAAGTCGTGCAGCTGTACCAATCCGGCTACCTGAAAAATGCCGAGGATTCACGGGACATCAGCCAGTACGCCTACCAGCACGGGTCCGCCAGCTTGCTCGATTTTCTGGACGCTGAACGGAGCTATCGCGCTACCGAGCTTGCCTACCGGCAAGCCCTTGCAAGTTACATGACCTCGCTCGAGCAATTGCGCCAGGCGGTGGGAAGCAGGAGTTTGCCATGACGATGAGATTTAATGAATTAAACGGAAACAAGTCGAGTCGGATACGGCGTTCCGTCATTTTCTGTGCAGCTCTGGGTGCCGCGTTTTTGCTCGCCGGCTGCGGCGGCGCGGGCGAAAACGCAAACAAGATGACTTCGTTCTCCACCACCGAAAGCGCGGCGAGCAAAGCGGAACTGTTTTCGTTGCCGGCTGACCAGATGTCGCACATCCAGATCTACACGGTCGCGCAGGCGCCGCTTGAGCGCACGCTGCGCCTCTCCGGCGCGGTGGCCTACAACGGCTTCTTGACGACGCCAGTAATCACGCAAGTGGGCGGGCCGGTGAGTCGCATTGTGGTCACGCCGGGCGAGCACGTGACCGCAGGCCAGCCGCTGTTGTACGTTGCCAGCCCCGACTACTCGCAATTGCGCTCCGCCTACATCAAGGCGCGTGATGCTTTCCAACTCGCGGACCGCTTCTACAAACGCGCCCAGGATCTCTACGCGCACCAGGCCATCGCGCAGGCGGATCTCGAGCAGGCCGAATCCAACCGCACGCAGGCGAATGCTGACCTGCAATCCAGCGAGCAGGCCATTCGCGTTCTGGGCATCACGAATCCGGAAAGCATCGTAACCGCTCCCTCGTCGGCGGAATTGCCGCTCCTTGCGCCGCTGGCGGGAGAAATCGTGGATAGGCTCTGCTCGCCGGGGGAACTCCTCCAAGCGGGCGCGACGCAGTGCTTCACACTCTCGGATATGAACAGCGTGTGGGTGCTGGTCAACGTCTACCAGAATGACATCGCCTACGTGCACGTCGGCGAGGATGTGACCATCGATAACGAAACGTATCCCGGCGTGGTGCACGGAAAAATTCAGTTTGTCGCGCCGGCGCTCGATCCGACCACACGGACTCTGCAAGCGCGCATCGAAGCGTCCAATCCCGGCGAGCGATTGAAGCGAGACATGTATGTAACCGCGGAAGTGCAGGCCGGGGTGATTCCCAATGCCCTGTCGGTTCCCGATGCCGCCGTGCTGCGCGACACCGAAAACATGCCCTACGTCTACCTGCAGACCGGCGCGAACCAGTTCGCGCGGCGCATGGTGACGCTCGGCGAAAACCAAAACGGAAAGACGCAAATTGTGAGCGGTCTGCAGGCCGGCGACAAAGTAGTCGGCGACGGCAGCCTGTTCCTGCAATTTCAGAACTCGATGCAGCGCTGAGCTGAGGGCCTACACAACCATGATTCATCATTTCGTTCAATTCGCTCTCCGCCAGCGCTTTCTGGTCTTGGTGCTGGTTGTTCTTGTCGTCGTGGCGGGCGCTATTTCCTTTCAGCGCATGCCGGTGGACGCCTATCCGGATCTTTCGCCCCCGATGGTGGAGGTCATCACGCAGTGGCCCGGCCACGCGGCCGAGGAAATCGAGCGTCTCGTGACGCTGCCCATTGAAGTGGAAATGAACGGCGTGCCACACATGGAAGTGATGCGATCGATTTCGCTCTACGGCCTTTCGGACGTGAGGATGACGTTTCAGGAAAACACCGACGATTACTTTGCTCGCCAGGTAGTGTTTGAGCGGCTGACAAACGCCCAATTGCCCTCGGGGGTGACACCGGGCCTGTCGCCGCTTTCCAGTCCGTCAGGCCTCGTGTATCGCTACGTGCTGGAAAGCCCGGATCGCACGCCGCAACAACTGAAAACAATCGAAGATTGGGTGGTCCAACGGGCCTACAAATCAGTTCCTGGGGTGGCGGACGATTCGGGGTTTGGCGGCACGGTGATGCAGTATCAAGTGCTGCTCGATCCCGCCAAAATTTACAACTACCACATCGCCGTGCCACAGGTTTTGTCGGCGCTGGCGGCAAATAACTCAAACGCCGGCGGCGGATTTTATACGCAGGGCTCGCAGTTTTTCTACGTGCGCGGTTTGGGACTGGTGACCAAGACCGAGGACATCGGAAATACCGTGGTCGGCAGCAATAACGGCGTCCCCGTGCGCGTTCGCGACATCGGCGAAGTGACGATCGGGAACGCGCCGCGCCTTGGCGAGTTCGGCTTCCTGAAAAATGACGACTCCGTCGAAGGCGTAATCCTCATGCTGCGCGGCGAGCAGACGCAAAATGTACTCAAGCGCGTGGAGAAAAAAACAGAGGAATTAAACAATGGAATCCTGCCATCTGACGTGAAAGTGCGCCCATTTTACGACCGCAGTGACCTGGTGCGGCTCACGATCGACACGGTCGAGCACAACATGCTTGTGGGCATGACGCTCGTTCTGATCGTGCTGATCTTTTTCCTGGTCAGCTTTCGAGCGGCGATCATTGTTGCGCTGACGATTCCGCTCAGCCTTCTTTTCGCCTTCATTCTTTTGCACGGGCGGGGCGTGCCCGCCAACCTGTTGTCGATCGGCGCGATCGATTTCGGAATCATCATCGACGGCACCGTGGTGATGATGGAAAACATCTACCGCGAACTGGCCGAACGCGCGGGGCAGGAATACAAACTGCATGAAGTCATAACGGCGGCGGCACGCGACGTGGATCGGCCGATTTTTTATTCTGTCGCTGTTATTCTCGCCGGATATCTCCCCATATATGCCCTCACCGGCCCCTCGGGGAAACTGTTCGTCCCCATGGCGGAGACGATGTCGTATGCCCTGCTGGGATCGCTTATTTTCACTCTCACGCTCGTCCCTGTACTCGCTTCCTACTGGTTCAAGAGCGGCGTGAGAGAAGTCGTCAACAAACCATACGAATGGGTGAAGCACATTTACGCGGGAGAGCTTGACTGGTGCCTGGACCACCCGAAAACGACAATGACGGCCGCGGCGCTCATTTTCGGGGCCACGCTGCTTTTGATTCCATATATCGGCGGCGAGTTCATGCCTCATTTGGATGAAGGGGCGCTGTGGGTGCGCGCCACCATGCCGTACACGATTTCCTTCGAGGAAGCCGCGAAGTTCGCGCCGCAAATTCGCAACATCCTGATGTCCTATCCGCAGGTGACGGAAGTCGGCTCGGAATTGGCGCGCCCAGACGACGGCACCGATCCCACCGGATTTTTCAATTGCGAATTCTACGTCGGGCTGAAGCCGTACAAGGATGCGGTTTGGGAAAAGGGACCAATCCGAAACAAAGCGGAGCTCACTGAAGATCTCCAGAAGAAACTCGACAGCTATCCCGGCGTGATTTTCAACTACACACAGCCGGCCGAAGACGCCGTGGACGAAGCGCTTACGGGCCTGAAGAGCGCGCTCGCGGTGAAAATTTATGGACAGGATCTACAGGTTCTGGAAAACAAGGCGGTGGAGATCAAGCGCATCCTGTTGCAAATTCCCGGGTTTACCGAGCTGACGGTTGTGCGTGAGTTGGGCCAGCCCAGCGTGCAGGTCGACGTGGACCGCGAAAAAATCGCGCGCTACGGCATCAATGTGTCCGACGTGGAAGGGGTCATCGAGGCGGGGGTGGGCGGCCAGGCCGCGACGCAGGTCATTCAGGGAGAGCGGCTGTTTGACCTGGTCGTACGAATGAAACCTCAATACCGTTCCAGCACGCGAGCGATCGGCGATCTGCTCGTGCCGACCCCTTCCGGCCAGCAAGTCCCGATCTCCGAGCTGGCCAACATTCACCAGGGAAACGGCGCCTCGTTTATTTATCGCGAAAATAATTCACGGTACATCGGCGTGCAATTCAGCATCGAAGGTCGCGACCTGGCGCGGGCGGTGGGCGACGCCCAGAAGGCCGTGCGCCAATCGGTGGCGCTGCCGCAGGGTTACACGCTCGACTGGGGCGGCGAATACAGCGAATACGTCGCGGCGCGGGAACAATTCGCCATAATTGGGCCGCTCGCGATTTTGCTGATCTTCATGATCCTGTTTGCGCTGTATGGAAACTTCAAATTCCCCGTGACCGTGGTGATCGGCGTGGTGATGACCGAGCCGGTAGGAGCGCTCATCGCACTGAAACTTACGCACACCCCGTTCAGTGTCAGTTCGGTGCTGGGTCTGCTGGCGTTAATGGGCGTGTCGGTGGAAACAGCGGTGATTCTGGTGTCGTACATCAACAAGCTGCGCCTGGAGAACCGCGACATCCGCACGGCCACGCGCGAGGCGGCGCTCCTGCGGCTGCGGCCGATCATGATGACCGCGCTCGTCGCGTGCCTGGGGCTCTTGCCGGCGGCGCTCTCCACGGGCATCGGCTCGGACACCCAGAAGCCCTTCGCGATCGTCATTGTCGCTGGGCTGATTTCGCGCCTGTTCCTGGGATTTTTCGTAAACCCTGTGCTGTATGAAATGGTCGCCAAGGACGGGGACGTCCTGCAGGTGTAGGCAGTTTGACCAAGATCAGATCCGCCGGCACGTTACTTTTCTGGGAAGCCTGGCATACAACTCTTTACCGGGCGCGTGACATCGAGGTACTATTGCCGAGGTTCCCACAAGTTCGATCGGATCGGCTGGAACGAAAGTGAAGAAGACGCTTCGCATCCTCGGGGTTTCGCTGACACTGGTGCTCCTGCTGGTCTTCGCAACCGTCGTTGTCAGCGACTTTGATTGTCACAACTCGGCCGACGACGCGCGGTGTCCATACTGCCATTTAACTCACCAGGCGCCTCCCGAGCCCGAAATCACACAGGTAGCTTCCGCGCAGGGGCCGATCGCCTACCTGCCCCTGCCGCAAGACGTGATTCCGGCAATCGGCCCTGCCTTTTCCCAAACGGCCCCTCGCGCGCCTCCCACCGCATAGACAAGAGGCTCTCTCTCCGACTCGTAAATTGCCGCGCTGACACAAGGATTGGTCCGGCGCACACGCCCATCAAATTGGGCGGCAACCTGTGGCCATTTACGGCTATGCGTTCCCCTAGGGGACAGAGGAGTTTTGAAAATGAATTCCCGCGCGACTGTGTGGAAGACAATCCACATCATTGGGGTTTTGCTGGCGCTTGTCGTTCTGCTGGTCTTCGCTACGGGCGTCGTCAGCGATTGGAATCACCAGGGCCCGAGTGACGACGCGCATTGTCCGTATTGCCACTTGGGCCACCAGACTCCGGTGCAGTCTGAAGTCGCGCCTTCCGTGATTTTACTGAAGCCGATCGCTTCTCTGACGTTGCCCGAAGATACCGTTCTGGGCGCGGGTCCCGACTTTTCGCAGACCGCTCCACGCGCACCCCCAGCCGCGTAAGTACTCTTCTCCTTAAATATGCAACCTGATGCACCAGCCCCAAAGCAGGGCTCGGTGCACCCGCCCATTTCAGGGCGGCCACCCTGACTTCCACGACTACGCATTCCCCACAGGGGAAGAGGAGAATTACATATGAATTTCCGCAGGCTGGCACTTTTAGGAATGTTTGTTTTCTGCACGTTTTTCATTGCGACTTCCGGCTGGGCGCAATCGTCCGGGACCATAACAGGTGTGGTGAAAGACGCTACTGGCGGTGTGCTAATCAATGCGGCCGTCGAAATTTCCGATGTCGTGAGCGGCTATCACCGTGAGACGACGACCGGGGTGGCGGGCGACTTTCGCTTTACGAATGTGCCCTTCAATACGTATCACTTGGTGGTGAAGTCGCCGGGATTTACATCCTACACGCAGGACGTGGACGTTCGCTCCAGCGTTCCCGCCACAGTTGAAATAAGTCTGAAAGTAGGCACCACCTCGGAAAACATCACCGTGGAGGCCTCGGGAGCGGATCTCGTGGAAACCGAGTCGACTCCTCACACCGACGTGGACCGCGAACTTTTCGACAAGCTGCCCCTGGAAAGTGTTTCTTCCTCGCTGAGTTCGCTCGTGACGCTGGCTTCTCCGGGCGTCGTGGCGGATTCAAACGGACTTTTTCACGGACTCGGAGATCACGCAGAGAATTCCTTCTCCGTGGATGGCCAGCCGATCACCGACCAGCAGAGCAAGGTTTTCTCCAACCAACTTCCTGTGGATTCCATCCAGTCGATGGAAGTCATCTCCGGCGCGCCGCCGGCAGAATACGGCGACAAGACGAGTCTCGTTATCAAGGTCACAACCCGCTCGGGCCTCGGACAAACACAACCCACCGGGACCCTGACCACGTCCTACGGTTCGTTCGGATCGGTGAACGCAGGCGGAAATTTCGCCGTAGGCGGGCCGAAATGGGGAAACTTCATCTCCCTGAATGGCCTGAACACAGGGCGATTTCTCGATCCTCCGGAATTCGTGGTCATGCACTCGAAAGGAAACGAAGAGAACGGGTTCGATCGCTTCGACGTTCAGCCCACGATGGCTGATTCAGTGCACCTGAATTTTGGCTTCACGCGTTCCTGGTTCCAGGAACCGAATTCGTACGATGCGCAGTCCGCGGGCCAGGACCAGCGAGCGCAGGTGGAATCGTTGAACGTAGCTCCCACGTGGACCCATCTCTTCAACTCGACCACGCTTCTGACTGTCGGAACATTTGTCCGGCGGGACGTTTTTAACTATTACCCAAGCGCGAACCCGCTCGCGGATATCTCCACTACCGCGAGCCAGCACCGCATTCTGACGAACGCCGGACTTCACGCGGATGTTTCCTACGTGAAGGGCGCCCACAATGTGAAGATCGGCGGCACATTTCAGCACACCCTCCTGACGGAGAACTTTACCGCCGGGCTTACCGATCCGACGATCAATGATCCGTGCCTCACTCCGGGAAGTAACCCCGATGGATCTGATGGCCCAGCGGAAGAAACAAACGTCACCAGTCCCGCGGGATGCGCCGCGGTATCCTTGATTCCCAACGACGGCACAGATCCCAATGCCGGGCCTCTTGCGGGCCCCGTCAGTCCTTTCAACCCCGTCCTCGGCTGCATTGATCTGACCAGGCCAAGCGTATCTTGCACCGGGACGCGCGGCTTGTTTCAGTTCAGCGGGCACGGCGACATCAAGGAATTGGGGCTTTTCCTTCAGGACACGATTACGAAGGGCAGTTGGTCCTTCAACGTCGGAATCCGCGGCGATCTTTATCGCGGCATTTCCAACAGCACGAATCAGCCGGAGCCTCGAGCCGGAATCGCTTACAACATCAAGCGGACCAATACTGTTTTACGGGTTTCCTATGCGCGCGTGCTGGAGACACCGTTCAATGAGAATCTGGTCCTCGCCAGCACGGTAGGAAATCCCGTCGCCGAGGCTCTATTCGGGGCAACGGCGCCGATCCTTCCCGGCCAGCGCAACGAATTCCACGCGGGCTTCCAGCAGGCCTTCGGGAAGTACCTTGTGGTTGACGCCGATTATCTTTGGAAATACACACACAACGGGTACGACTTCAGTGATTTCCTGAACACTCCCATCTTCTTCCCGGTTGCCTGGGACCGGTCCAAGATTCACGGGCCTTCGGTCCGGGTGAGCCTGCCGAATTTCCACGGGGTGACAGCCTTCTTCACCGCAAGCAGCGTCGCGGCACGCTTTTTCGCTCCGCAAGTCGGAGGCCTGGGAACTGACTTGACGGGTGTCGGGGCCTTCCGAATCGACCACGACCAGAGGTTTCAGGAAACCACGCACATCCAGTATCAACCGTACAAGAACCTTCCTTGGATCGCGCTCAACTGGCGTTATGACAACGGTCTCGTCGCCGGGGCCGTGCCGTGTTTCAACGTCACCAATCCGAATACCGTCTGCGCGGGAACATCCTTCCTTAGCGGCGGAGTTCCGTTCGTGGATCTGAGCGGTTTGACCGCCGATCAGCAGGCGCAGGCGGGTCTCACGTGCAATGGAGTGGCGGCGACACTGACTGCCGCGTTTAGGTCGTGCCCGGCCTCCCAGTACGGCTCGACGCTGATCAAGATTCCGGCGCCGGGAACTTCGGACGACGACCACAACCCATCGCGCATTGCTCCACGCAACCTGTTCGACCTCAGCCTTGGAGACGACAACTTGTTCCGTAAGGACCGCTACAAGTGGAGCCTGCGCCTGACGGCCATTAACGTGACCAACAAGGTGGCCCTCTACAATTTCCTTTCCACATTTAGCGGAACCCACTACGTCACGCCGCGCTCTTTCACGGCGGAGCTTGGCTTCCATTTCTAATTTGTATTTGCTCTGCCCGGGCGGTCATTCGGCCGCCCGGGAACCAAATTATGAAATTGTCTCTCACTATCTGTTGGAGAGAACGGTGAAATAGAAATTAGTCTTAGAAGCGTTTGATCGGAGAAGCGTTCCTGCCGGGAGGGGCCGCAGCATGCCACGCACACTTGGGTATGACCGCCGCGACGCAAAAAAATTGGAGGCGCGCCGGTTTGCGGCTGTGGCTCGCTTGCAGCGCGGCGAAACCATAGCATCCGTCGCCCGTTCCCTCGGCGTTTGCAGACAATCGGTTCAGAGATGGGCCTTGTCACATCGACTGCGCGGAGAGGAAGGCCTGCGCCGCCGCCCAAAAACGGGAGGCCCCCGCCCGAAGCTGGCTCATGACAAATTAGCGCGGCTCCCCAGCCTGTTGGCGCAGGGACCGTCCGCCTACGGATTCGACACGCCCGTCTGGACCACCGAACGCATCGCCGGTCTGATCTGGCGCCGTTTCCGGGTGCGCTATTCCCCCGATTATGTGAAACACCGATTGATGCCGCGCCTGGGCTGGCGGTGGCACAAACACACTTGGCTGCCAGAAAGAAAAAAAATCAATGCGCATAGCTGACAGTGTTCAGCGTCATGCCAGATGGAGTGAGGGCCCCGCAACTTCTCCAAGCAGTTCTGCCGCACTGATGAGGCGGCTTTGCTAGAATGAAATCTGGAGTTGGCCTGCAACGCAGGTGTTGGACGCGACGATCTTTTGAACCAATACTGAACCTCCGGGTGCCCGAGTCAGACGGCCCGTGCGCATGGCCCGCGGCGGATTTCGGTCCGCAACGGGAAAGCCTGAAGGCCGGCGCAGGGCGCCCACTTTTTACAGGTGGTTCAGGATCGAGCTCCACACGGCGACGTGGACCTCTCCATTTTTTGTGGAACCGCGGGTTCGCCCTTTTCGCAGATTTCCCAATAGACACGTCGCGGACGGGCCAGGACACTACTAAGTGAGCAGATGAAAATACTTTTTATTGGCGACATCGTGGGTTCGCCGGGCCGGGATATTGTGGCCGACCGGCTGGCCGACATCGTGCAATCGCGCCAGATCGACCTAGTGATTGCCAACGGTGAGAACTCAGCGGCGGGATTCGGCATTACGCCCCGGATTGCCGAGGAACTATTCGCGGCGGGCGTCGAAGTTTTGACGGGCGGAAACCACATCTGGGACCGCAAAGAAATTCTTGAGTACATCCCGCAGCAGCCCCGCCTGGTAAGGCCCGCGAACTTCCCGGGAGGCAATCCCGGATCAGGCCTGTACGTGGGCACGGCGCGCAACGGCGTGCCTTATGCCGTGCTGGACCTCCAGGGCCGCGTCTTCATGGCGTCAAATGATTGCCCCTTCCGGGCAGCCGATCGGGAGCTTGCGCGCATCTCACCAAACGTCCGCGTGATCTTCGTGGACATTCATGCAGAAACAACGAGCGAGAAGGAAGCCATGGGGTGGTATCTGGACGGGCGGGTGTCAGCGGTGATCGGCACGCATACGCACGTGGCCACGGCCGACGAGCACGTGCTGCCCGGCGGAACCGCGTATCAGACTGACGTGGGAATGACCGGTCCACACAACGGCGTCATCGGAATGGACAAGGCCGCGATTTTGCGCCGGTTCCTGGATGGCCAGCCAGCGCGGTTCGAGGTGGCCACCGGCGACGTCCAGATGAATACCGTCTTGATCGACGTGGATGAGACCACCGGCCGCGCCCGAGGAATCGAGCGCCTGCGCTTCCGGACCGACTGAGGCAAACTCTTCATGTACCGTTCCCAGAGAATGTTCCCGGTGAACTGTCTGCATCTAGTGTGGGCAGCTGTCGCGCTGGCCGCAGTGCCTGCTTTTCTTTCTATTCCTGCCCGCGCGCAGGAACCATACCAATACGAAAGCGAACTACTGGCAAAACACCGGCTTTATGCCGACGTAGGCGCGGGTTTTCGCGAGATTCACCGCGGACCGAACGGAAATTATTATGTTCTCACCGCGCCGGCGCCGGCCGTGTTGATTTACGATGCGTCCCGGAAGCTCGTCGGGCAGGTCCCCAGCAAAGACGGTGCAGCGGCCAAGGGCGCCGCGCTTGTCTACGGCGAATCCTTTGATGTCGATCATGACGGTCGCGTGGTCGTATGTGATCGCGGAGCGAATGCCGTCAAGATTTATTCACCGGACGGGATTCTTGCCGCCGCGATACCGATACAGGCGCCCGTTTCCGTTGTGTTTCTTCCGGGAGATGAATTCGCCGTGGCCAGTCCGGATGCGGAGCATTTGGTGACGGCCTACGACCTGACGGGAAAACTTGTCCGCGACTACGGCGATCGCGAAGAAATTGGCGATCGCGCGGACATCAACAGGCAGGTTAATTTCGGGCACCTGGCCGCCGATGAGATGGGCAACAACTATTTCTCATTTGATTATCTACCCGAACCAACCGTGCGGAAGTTCGACCGCGTGGGCTATCTCGCACTGGAGATTTCACTCAAGACCCTGGATTTTGAGCCCGCGGCGCAAGCGGCTCGCAAGGTCATTGCGCGCTCGGAAGACACGGAAAACAGCATCCCCTCTCTGCACCGCATTATCAGCGCCGTGGGCGTGGATCCCCTAACCCAGGAGCTTTGGATCGCCGTCGGCACGCTGCTGATGCGCTTTGATAAAGACGGGCAGCGGATCGCGAGCTTCCGGACGTATTTACCTTACGGCGCGCGCATGGAAGCTTCGCAAATACTGGTGGAGCCTGACCGCCTGCTGATCGGCGCCGACCCGCAGGGAATCTATGAATTCCCAAAACCGCAGAAACTCCCGCAATGAATTTTACCTCTCCGTAATCATCAATTATTCCGTGATTCATATTTCGAACTAGCCTGAAGGGGCGGAGAGGCGGCACCATTGGTGTCAGACTCGACGAAATTCACTGTTTTTTGTTCACGCTGCGCATAAGAGATTTAGTTTGTGGGAGATAGCCTATTGTGGAAAACCTGTGAATCTTCTGTGGGAGGTCCGTGTGGACTCGCGAAATTTTCGCTTGCCGCGCGGCGTGCGTTCAGGGAGAATCCACGCTCGTCTTAGGAAGCCCAGTATCGAACTGGCACCCCTGTGGACGCCGTGACGCGAGCAGCACCGAGTGGCAGGCCCATCTTGGGCCGATCGGGTGGAGGGGAGAAAGTCACGGAGTCAACCCATAATCTGATGACAGCCGCAATAGGCTAGTGCGGATGTGTTTTTCCACAGTTTTTCCACAGTTGTGGAAATGGCTGGCGCGGGCTCTTTTCGCAATCTTCGGGTGCGGGCGGCACTTGCACCCTGCTTACATTGAGGACTTTGAGGGAATGAATTCCTGGGAAAAAATTCTGCAGCATATGGAGCGGCGGGTTAACCCGCACAGCTTCGCCACCTGGTTTCGTCCCACACGCCAGGAAGGTACCGAAAACGGCAAGCTGGTGGTTCGCGTTCCTTCGCGAATCTTCCGCAAGCGGCTGACGGAAACCTACGGCGAATTGTTGCAGGCCGTGCTGGCCGAAGTGGGCATGAAAGATACGCACCTGGAGTTCATGTGCTCGGAAAGTGAGCCGGTGCTGCTGGGAAATCCATTGAAGCAAACGCGGCTGGACTTCGATTCCGTCGATCATCAGCTGAATCCCCGCTACCAATTTGAGTCCTTCGTCGTGGGAGCGTCCAATCAATTCGCGCACGCGGCCGCTCAGGCGGTCGCCGAACAACCGTCGAAAGCTTACAATCCACTATTTCTGTATGGCGGAGTGGGCATGGGCAAGACCCACTTGATGCAGGCGGTCGGCCACACGATCAAGAAACGCAATCCGGCGGCGCGGCTCACCTATATCAGCGCGGAAAAATTCACCAATGAAGTGATCAATTCGCTGCGCTTTGACAAGATGATCGGTTTTCGCGACCGCTTCCGTTCGGTCGATGTTCTCCTGGTCGACGACATTCAGTTCATCGCCGGAAAAGAGCGCACACAAGAAGAGTTCTTTCACACTTTCAACGCGCTGTACGACCTGCAGCGGCAAATCGTGATCAGTTCTGATTGCCCGCCCAAGGAAATTTCCGCCATCGAGGAGCGATTGCGCTCGCGGTTTGAGTGGGGCCTGATCGCGGACATCCAGCCGCCCGACCTCGAAACCAAGATCGCCATCCTGCAGAAAAAAGCGGAAAATGAACGCGTCATGATTCCCGATGACGTCGCCGAGTACATCGCACGCGCCATCAAGTCCAACGTGCGCGAGCTGGAAGGCGCCTTGACGAGGCTGATCGCCTACGCCTCGCTCACCGGCTCCATCTTGAACCTGGTGACGGCGCAGCAAGTCTTGCGCAACATCATCGCCACACAGGAGAAGCGCATCACCATCGACCTGATCCAGAAAAAGGTCGGCGAACAGTTTGGCCTGCGCGAGGCGGATTTGAAAGTCCGCTCAAACACCAAAGCGATTGCGTTTCCCCGTCAGGTTGCGATGTATCTGGTGAAACAGCTCACCTCCGCGTCGCTCCCGGAGATCGGCCGGCAATTTGGGGGCAAGCACCACACCACGGTCCTGCACTCGATCAACAAGATCGACGCGCTGCGCCGCAGCGACAAGGACCTGAACCGTACCATCAACAAGCTGATGGATTCATTCGGCTGAGCTAAAAAGCTTCGATCCCGCTCGTTTTTCCAAACGCCCCTAACCTTCGGGGTGTTTTTCTTTTTAGTAGCACAGCCACTCTTGGCTGTGCGGGGTTTGCGATTGTTAGTCGATTGGTGACCTGCCGTGCTGCGTACAAAACCGCACAGCCAAGAGTGGCTGTGCTACTTTGCATGTTGAAATCCTGCGCATAATGCTGTGCTCATCCTGTGCAACGATTGCGGAGGTTGAGGAAAATCTTCGGCGCTTTCGCGCGTCCGGCCTGTCTCTCGTTGAATTATCCTCTCAATCCTCAAATTCCATTTTCACCGATGCACAGCGTAAACGCATCTCTGCCGCGCGATGCGTGCCTTTTCCTCATTTCCACAGCGACGGCTACTACTACGGTCTTTATACATACTTTAAAACAGGGTAGAGTAGCCCTTCGTAGTAGCAGTTGTGTTTGCGCCTGCCTGCGGCAGGCAGGCCTTCCGGCGGAGGAAATCTCGAGATGGAATTCAGCGTGAAAAAGTTTGACCTGCTCCAGGAGCTCAGCCTGACGCAGGGAGTTGTCGAGCGGAAAACCACCATTCCGATTCTCGGCAACATCCTGTGCGAAGCCTCCGGTAATCGCATCACGCTGACGGCCACCGACCTTGAGCTTTCCATCCGCACCTCCTGCGAAGCCAAAGTGAAAAAAGAGGGGGCGGGAACCATCCCAGCGAAAAAACTTCTCGAGCTCGTCCGCCTCTTGCCCGAGGGCGAAATCCGTTTTAAGTTGCTTGAAAATCACTGGGTACAAATTCTCGCAGATCGCAAGACCTACAAAATGGTCGGAATGGCCAAGGATAATTTTCCGGCGATCCCTGTGTTCCCGCATCCCATCGCAAAAATTCCCGCCAAAATATTGTCGTCGTTGATCGCGCGCACGGCTTTTGCGATATCGAACGAAGAATCGCGCTACACACTAAACGGTGCGCTCTTGCTGCTGAAGCCAGAAATGGTCACCATGGTCGCCACCGATGGCCACCGCTTGGCCGTGGCTGAGATCGACCACAAATTTGAGGGCTTGACCCGGGAAGTTCGTCCGCTCGTCCCCAAAAAGGCGCTGGCGGAAGTGCAGCGGCTCGCGAGCGAGGCGGGCGAGGACGCCGAAATCGAATTCGCGCTCGACGAAAGCCATCTTTTTTTCCGCGCCGGGGAACGCCTGCTCATTTCGCGAATGCTCACGGGACAATTCCCGAATTACGAAGCCGTCTTGCCGCGGGACAACAACAGAAAAGTCGTCATCGAGCGCGGAGAATTGAACGACGCCGTGAAGCGCGTCGCGCAACTTGCCGACACGCGTTCCCACGCGGTAAAGCTTTCCGTTTCCACCGAAGGCGTGGAAATATCCGCGTCCAGCCCTGAATACGGCGAAGCCAAAGAAACGCTAGAGAAAGAATACAAAGGCGAGCCACTCGCCATCGGCTTCAACGCCCAGTACATGATCGATTTTCTGGCCGCCGCCCCCGAAGGCCCCATCAGCCTCGAATTAAAGGACGAACAGTCCGCCGGACAGATGCGCCCCCTGGCCGATGAGGCCTACCGGTACCGCTACGTCATCATGCCCATGCGGATTTGATAAAAATCCTTCTCTATGCCAATAGGCCTGAGCTTGCCGACTGGACAGTTCGCTAACTACAAGAGTCAGTCTCAACGCGCCCGGGTGGCAACCGAAGCTTGGGGTTCAGAAAACCTTTATTGCCCGAACTGCGTGGAAGATCACCTCGATTGCACATTGCCTAACACACCCTCAGTTGACTTTGTGTGCCATCAGTGTAAGTCAGCATTTCAACTTAAGAGTCAGGGCTCTCCACTTTCATTTCGAATTGTTGACGCAGCCTACAGCTCGATGCGTGACGCGATCAGATCAGACAGAACCCCCAATCTTTTTGTAATGCACTACGATAGAAAACGATGGTCGGTTTCCAACGTAATCCTCATACCCAATTACGCATTCTCCCTGTCTGCTATTGAAAAGAGAAATGCTCTGGGCGCCATGGCCCGACGGGCTGGATGGGTAGGCTGCAACATACTGTTAAGTCGGATTCCAGCCGATGCGAAGATTCCAATAGTCACCGAAGGGTTCGCAACTGGCACTTCGGAAGTTCGCAGACAATATGCTCTTTTGCGCCCACTCAAAAAGTTGAACTATGAGAATCGTGGATGGACCCTCGACGTATTGAACGCCGTACGCGGACTTGGCATGCTCGAGTTCACATTATCTGACGTCTATGCACGAGAATCCTCTCTTGGTAAGCTTCATCCTAACAACCGCCATGTCCGAGACAAGATCAGACAACAACTTCAGGTTCTTCGCGATCTTGGTTTGCTTTTGTTTTTGAGGCGAGGCTGCTACCGACTGGGTAGCAGCAGTCCGTGACAATTGAGAAAAGGAGGAGGCATGGCCGTAGATTACAAGGAAGCGATCTTGAATTTCTACAAGCATGAAGGATGCGGCACACATTGGGCAGACCTTTGGAATTGCGGGTGCAACGATGAATGCCCCAAGTGCGGAGGAGAAATAGAGCCGTACGCAAGTCTAGCTGCAACTGACATTGAAGGTGAGATGGCGAACATTCGGAGATAGAGCCCTCGCTCCTAGTGAGGGAAGCCTGATTGCCCTGGCAATTAGTGTTATAATTAGTAATTACGCAAGCGTCCGCCGAGGTATAAATCACGTTCGACCTCAAGGCTTATGTGGGATCAATTGAACTCCTTCAAACCATTGAAAATAAAGGCGATATACAACCTCCCAAGGCTGATTTCGGCTTGAGAAAAAGCCGCGTTCAGAGTAGAATGTCTTTGGTCAGACGGTTCTTTGGTTTCCTCCAGTACGGCACGTCGGCCAGGCTGGCAGCGCCCCTGAATTGCATGCCCGCGCCAGAGCCCTTCTCCGAAATACACCGGATCAGGGCAAGCATGCAACTTCACCGCACCTCACGATTCAGGATGAACGGGGACGCTCAAAAGCCTGGAGGAAAGCAGTCTTCGCCGCGTTCGCTTCCGGTTGCTCGGAATCCGGACGGGATGGAGCAGAAACCCTTCGAGCCCCGGCACAAAGCAATCGCCGAGGGCCACAGGGTAAGGCGGCGGTCGAATCGATCGTTGCGGGCACACCATTTACACTGCGCGCATTACTCCCGCCGGGGTGAAAGCGAAGTGTGAAGCCCGCCAGCAAAACTGACAACGCCTTTCCCTGAGTGCGGGCTCAACTTTTACGCTGAGGGTCCCGATCGGATCGGGACGTGAAGCCCGCCGTTAAGACGATTCCGCAGGAGCACGCACAACATGGCAGAAAAAGCATCGGCAATGGGCAATGAATCGGGACACCGCTATGACGCGGCATCGATCAAGGTGCTCGGCGGCCTCGAGGCCGTGAGAAAACGCCCGGCGATGTACATCGGCTCCACGGGCGAGATGGGGCTGCATCACCTGGTGTGGGAAGTCGTCGACAATTCAGTCGACGAAGCCCTCGCGGGATTTTGCGACGAAATCAACGTCGTGGTGCACGAGGACAACAGCGTCACCGTGACGGACAACGGCCGCGGTATTCCCGTGGACATGCATGCAACTGAAAAAAGAGCCGCCGCGGAAGTCGTGATGACCGTGCTGCACGCGGGCGGAAAATTCGACAGCGACACGTACAAAGTTTCGGGCGGATTGCACGGCGTCGGTGTTTCGGTGGTGAACGCGCTCTCCGACTGGCTCGAACTGGAAATCTGGCGCGACGGCGAAGTGTGGGAGCAAACCTACAATGAGGGCAAGCCCAAGGCCAAGCTGAAAAGCACGGGAAAAACGCGCAAGACGGGCACGAAGATCACATTTCATCCCGATCCCACGATTTTCGAGAACCACAAATACAGCTACGACATTCTGGCGCAGCGGCTGCGTGAACTGGCCTTCCTGAACAAGGGCCTGAAAATCACCCTGACCGACGAGCGCAGCGATAAATCCGCCGAATTTCGTTTCACGGGAGGCATCGCCGAATTCGTCAAGCACCTGAACAAAGGCAAGCAGGTGCTCCACGATTCTCCCGTCTACATGGAAGGCAAGAAAGACACGGTGGAAATCGAAATCGCCCTGCAATATAACGACAGCTATACGGAAAATGTTTTTGCGTTCGCCAACACGATCAACACGGTGGACGGCGGGACGCACCTGTCCGGCTTCCGTTCGGCGCTGACGCGCACCATCAACAATTTTGCGTCGTCCTCCAACATGCTCAAGGAACAGAAGGACGAAGTCTCGATTACCGGCGATGACGTGCGCGAAGGGCTTGTCGCCGTCGTTTCCGTGAAATTGCCGCAGCCGCAATTCGAAGGGCAGACCAAAGGAAAGCTCAACAGCGACATCAAGGGGCCGGTCGAGCAGCTGATCAACGAGCGCCTGGGCGAGTATTTTGACAAACACACGACCGTGGCGCGGCGCATCGTCGGCAAGTGCATTGACGCTGCGCGCGCCCGCGAAGCCGCTCGCAAGGCGCGCGAGCTGACGCGGCGCAAGTCCGCCATGGATTCGGGCGGCCTGCCGGGAAAGCTCGCCGATTGTCAGGAGCGCGATCCGGCGCGCTGCGAGCTGTTCATCGTCGAGGGCGAATCGGCCGGCGGCTCGGCCAAGGGCGGGCGCGATCGCAAATACCAGGCCATCCTTCCGCTGAAAGGAAAAATTCTCAACGTCGAAAAAGCGCGCTACGACAAGATGCTGGGGCACGAAGAAATTCGCGCCATCATCACCGCGCTTGGCGCAGGCATCGGCAAGGATGACTTTGACATCGCCAAGCTGCGCTATCACAAAATTATTCTGATGACCGACGCGGACGTCGACGGCAGCCACATCCGCACGCTGCTACTCACGTTTTTCTTCCGCCACATGACCGAGCTCATCAAGCGCGAACACGTCTATATCGCGCAACCGCCGTTGTACCGCGTGAAGCGCGGAAAGATGGACCGCTACATCCGCGACGAAGACGAATTCAACCACGAATTGATGTCGCGCGCGACCGAAGACCACGTCGTGAAACCCAAGGAAGGCGGCGCGATCCAGGGCGCGGCGCTCACGAAATTCTTGCTGAGCGTGCAAGACTACGTTTCGGCGGCCGCGAAGATGGCGCGCAAGTTGCGCGAGCCCTTGCTGGTGGACCTTCTCGCCGCATGCGACTTCGAAAAGAAAACCGACTTCGAGGATAAAAAGGCGCTGGAAAAGCTCTCCAAAGCGATCGCCAAGGCCAAGCTCGACATCGAACCGAAGATCGTCTACGACGAAGAGCACAGCCTCTATGACCTGCTGATTCCGGGCAATGCAGCGAGGCCCGGAGACAAGAAAATCAACTGGGCCTTCGCATCGACGCCCGAGTACAAACGACTGCGCACGTCGGCCAACGCGATCAGCGAATTTGATCATCCTCCCTTCACTGTGACGCGCAACGGCACCAAGGAAGTGAAGGAAAAAGCTTCGGACGTTCTCAACTACGTGCTGGAAGACGCGAAAAAAGATTTCACAATCACGAGGTTCAAAGGTCTGGGCGAAATGAATCCCGAGCAGCTCTGGGAAACCACGATGAATGCCGAAACGCGTACCCTGCTCAAGGTGCGCCTCGACGACGCCGCGGCCGCCGAAGAAATTTTCTCGACACTGATGGGCGAAAACGTGGAGAGCCGCCGCAAATTCATCGAAGAAAACGCCCTCGAAGTCGTGAATTTGGATATTTAGGGCAGAAACGGCAGAAGATTTTCTGGAAAAATATCCGTCTGGGTTAGGAAATGATCTTTGTGGGTCGCGGCTTCAGCCGCGACATAAAGGGGCCCAATACATGGGGCTTTAGCCCCTGAGGGTGCGGATGTGGGAAGGATCGCACGACGGGTTCACCAAGCTGGTGCCTATTTTGTGACGACTGATACCTGGGAGAAGCATCCGCTTTTTATAAACACAGTCCTGGCAAATATTGTCGTCGAGCAAATTGTGAGTTGCAGGGACCGGGGATTTTACAAGCTGCACGCTTTTGTGTTGATGCCGGATCATTTGCATGTCCTGCTAACGCCAGGAGAGACGACAACAGTTGAGAAAGCGATGCAGATGATCAAGGGCGGATCGGCCCATAGGATGGGGCTGGAGAGATCGAATAAATTTCCCATATGGCATTCGGGGTTTCATGATCGTTGGATGAGGGATGGTGAAGAATATCGCAGCAGCAAGCTTTACATAGAGCAGAATCCGATAGAGGCGAAGTTGGTCGAAAGACCCGAAGATTATGCTTATTCTTCCGCGAATGGGAAGTATGCGCTCGACTTGAGCCGCTTCGAAGAAGTCAGGGGCTAAAGCCCACTCTCTATCGGGTGGCTAATGTCGCGGCTGAAGCCGCGACCCACAAAAACGAAATCTAAGAAGATAGTTCGCTGAGGGAGATGTTCTACCAACTTTCTTGGACTACGCTGCCGGGGCTTCGCGGATTGTCCTGCTCGGAATTTCGCGCGGCGCCGACGGCTTCGCCGGACTATGAACGGGGCGTCGTTGTTGAATGCGCGAGCGAATCTGAACGCGACGCCTTGCTTGCGGAGCTTGAAAAGCATTTCGGGCCGCAAAGATTTCTGAACACAGCGGCGGCATTCGACGCAGTGAAAGATTACGTCGCATTGCGAGCGGCAAAGCGATAGACGACAACTAAGGACGGATCGATGGCGGACGAACCTAAACAGACACACATGATCCCGGTCGAAATTGAGGCCGAGATGAAGAAGTCGTACCTCGATTACGCCATGAGCGTGATCGTGGCGCGCGCGATTCCCGACGTGCGCGACGGCTTGAAGCCGGTGCAACGCCGCATCCTGGTGGCCATGAATGACCTGGGCCTGGCCTCGAACCGCGGATACCGCAAGTGCGCGAAAATTTGCGGCGACACCTCCGGCAACTATCACCCGCACGGCGAAGCTGTCATTTATCCGACGCTCGTGCGCCTGGCGCAATCGTTCAACATGCGCTACCCGCTGATCGACGGGCAGGGGAACTACGGCTCCGTCGACGGCGACCCGCCCGCGGCCATGCGGTACACCGAAGCGCGCCTCGCGAAGATCACCGAGGAAATGCTCGCCGATCTCGAAAAGGAGACGGTGGACTTCATCCCCAACTTCGACCAGACGCGCGAAGAGCCCGTGGTGCTGCCGTCGAAGATTCCGAACCTGCTCGTGAACGGCGCGAGCGGCATCGCCGTCGGCATGGCCACGAACATCCCGCCGCACAACCTGGGCGAAATCATCGACGCCACCGTGATGCTGATCGACAAGCCGGACACGCCGCTCAAGGAAATCATGAAGGTGGTGCCCGGCCCCGACTTTCCGACGGGCGGGTACATTTCCGGCGCCGAAGGAATTCTCTCCGCTTACAAATCCGGGCGCGGCAGCCTCATCATGCGCGCCAAAGCCGCGATTGAAACCGTCGGCAAGGACCGCGAGAACATCGTCATCACTGAAATTCCCTACCAGGTGAACAAGTCGCGCCTGATCGAACGCATCGCCGAACTCGTGCAGACGAAAAAGGTCGAGGGCATCTCCGACGTGCGCGACGAATCCGACCGCGAAGGCATGCGCATCGTGATCGAAGTGAAGCGCGGCGAAGAGTCCAAGCTGATTCTGAATAACCTCTACAAACATACGCAGATGCAGGAATCGTTCGGCATGATCCTGCTATCGATTGTCGGCGGGCAGCCCCGCGAGCTGGGCCTCGTGCCGCTCCTGAAGCTTTTCATCGACCATCGCGTCGAAGTGGTGCGGCGGCGCACGCAATTCGAGCTGCGCAAGGCCGAGGAGCGCGAGCACATCCTGCTCGGCTTCAAAAAAGCACTGGAACATCTCGACGACATCATCAAGCTGATCCGCCGCAGCAAATCGCCGAAGGAAGCGCGCGAAGGTTTGATGGAAACCTGGAGGTTCACCGAGCGCCAGGCGCAGGCCATTCTCGATCTGCAATTGCACCGGCTGACGCAGATGGAGCGCGAAAAGATCATCGAGGAACTGAAGCAGATCCAGGCGCTGATCGCCGAGCTGAAGGAAATTCTGGCCAGCGAAAAGAAACTGAAGACCGTGATCGTGAAGGAGCTGCGCGAGGTTCAGAAGGATTATGCGGACCCGCGCCGCACCGAGATCGTCGGGAATGTCGAGGAGATCAAGCTCGAAGACCTGATCGCCGATGTGGACATGGCCATCACCGTCAGCCACGCGGGCTACATCAAGCGCACGCCGGTGGACGTGTACCGCCACCAGTCGCGCGGCGGAAAGGGGCGCATCGGCGCGAAAACGCGCGACGAGGATTTCGTCGAGTATCTCTTCGTCGCCTCGGCCCACAGCTACATTCTCCTCTTCAGCTCGAAGGGCCGCGTGTACTGGCTCAAGGTGTATGAGATTCCCGAGGCCGCGGCGGCCACGCGAGGCAAGGCGATTTCGAACTTGGTGAAATTCCAGGAGGACGAGCACCTGACCGCCGTCGTGGCGGCGCGTAACCTGGAGGAAGAGGGCACCTTCCTCTTTTTCGCCACCAAGAACGGCACGGTGAAGAAAACCGCGCTCAACGAATTCTCGAACCCGCGCTCGACCGGCATCATCGCCATCAACCTCGACCAGGACGACGAGCTGATTGGCGCGCACCTCACCGACGGCAAGCAGATGATTTTCCTCGCCAGCCACGACGGCCAGGCCATCCTGTTCCGCGAGACAGAAGTACGCTCGATGGGCCGCAATGCCGGCGGCGTGAACGGCATGGACCTCGCCAAGGGCGATTACCTCGTGGGCATGGAGCCCGTGCAACCGGACTTTGAGATCATCAAGAAGGAAGCGAAATCGGAGACGCAGAATCTCGACGAAATCGAGAACGAGGCCATCAAGGATTCTCTTACCACGCTGATGCTCACGGTTTCCGAGAAGGGATTTGGGAAGCGCACGCCGCTCGCGGAATACCGCATCACCTCGCGCAGCGGCAAGGGCGTCATCAACCTGAAATCCACCGACCGCAACGGTCCGGTGGTCGCGGCGCTGCAGGTGGCCGAGGAATCCGACGTCATGATCATCACCGAATATGGAAAGGTGATCCGCGTCCACGCCAACGAAATTCGCGAAGCGGGCCGCTCGACGCAGGGCGTCCGCCTGCTGCGCCTCGAAGACGACGACAAAATCGCCGCCGCCGCATCAATTTTGGAGGAGCAAGAAGTCCCCGAAGAAAAGAAGTAGGGGAACCTGGCGCAGGCAAAATAAAATAACGCGCATGAGTGACACGCGCGAACCCCTGCAACCGATTTTCACCGCGCACCTTTTTCCGAAATTGGAAGCGAAGCTGATCGAGGTTCTGCGCTCGCTCGCGCCGGAAGATTGGCAAAAGCAAACCCTCGCCCCGAAGTGGAAAGTGAAAGATGTGGCGGCGCATCTGCTGGACACACAGGTCCGCAAAGTGGCTGCCGCCCGGCACGGCTACAAGCCGGAAAACTCCAAGAAGCTGTCTCCCACGAAACTCGTCGCGCTGATCAATACCCTGAACGACGAGGGCGTGCGCCGGTACAGCCAGCTAAGCCCAGACGAATTGATTTCGAGAATGGAAGCGGCATCACGGGAAAGCGCGGAATACCACCAGGCGCTCGATCCGTTCGGCACCGCTATGTTCCCTGTGAGCTGGGCGGGCGAGGAAGAATCGGCGAATTGGTTTGACACCGCGCGCGAATTCACCGAGCGCTGGCACCATCAAGAGCAAATTCGCGTGGCCGTGAATGAGCCGGGCATCATGACGCGGGAGTTCTACTTTCCGGTGCTGGATTGCTTCCTGCGCGGACTACCCTACACCTACCGAAATGTACCCGCTAAATCAGGAAGCATGGCGCAATTCAACGTCTCCGGCGAAGGCGGCGGCAGTTGGTATTTGTTGCGCGACGCCGGCGCGTGGGCATTAAATGCCTCACCAGCCGGCGAAAAAATATCGGAGGTGACGATCCCGCAGGAAATCGCCTGGCGCATCTTCACAAAAGGGATCGCGAGCGAGGAAGCCAGAGCTCAAGTCCGAGTCAATGGAGATGAAGCGGTGGGTCTGCACATCCTCAAAATGATTTCGATTGTGGGCTGAAGAAAATTATTTCGCTTCGAGGTAATATCCCGGCCGCGTCCGGACTTTTGCTCCCGGGCGATCCACGGTCACTTTGATCCGGTGATAACCCGGGGTATCCGCGCCGGTAGGGCGATAGCTCAGCGTGTACTGTGAATTGAGTTCGCCGCCGATCGCGTCGACCGCATTTTCAATGGTGCTTTCCTTGAACGTGGATTGAAACGTACCGCCCGTAGCCGTGGCGGCTACCTCAAGCGGACGATCCTTTACCACCGCGGTAGCATTCCGCACGGCCCACTCCGCGAGGCCCAGCAGATCGATGTTGCCGCCGTACTGCTGTTGGGTCGTAGGAGTTTGCGCCGATCCAGGAAACGACGGGCCGCCAAAGGTTCCGGGAGGCGTGGCCGGGGACGGGCCGGGCTGCGAGGACTGCGCCCGCAGGTCCGCAGCAGTGATGGAAAGCCCCACGCTATAAATCACGATGTTCGAAAGCTGCGCTTCGCGCAGGACCTGCCCGAGCTTTTCCTCGCTGCCGCTGTCTTTCGCTTCGCCCACGACGATAATTGCGCGGCGCCGCTCCGCAGGGCGATCACGAAGTAGTCCGACCGCGGCGGCGAGCGCGTCATACAGACGCGCGCCACTGTTGCCGGGCTTCAAGTTGGCAATCGTCTTTTCGATTTTGTCGTTGTCCATGCTGAACGGCAGCAAACGGTTGATGCCATCGTCGTAGCTGAGGACCGCTCCCTCTCCTGAGGGGCCGACCACGGTTTGCGTAAAAATGATTGCGGATTTCCGTACGGTGGTCAAAAGCGGCGCGATGCGCGAGCTGGTTTCAAAAACGAGCACGGCCGAAACGGGATCCCCGCCCAGATCGAACGATTCGATGGTCTGGTCGGCGCCTTCATCGACAACGTGGAAATCCTTTTGTTGCAGGTCGAGGATGGGGTCGCCCTTGTCGTCGATTACCACCACCGGGGCCCTGACCAGCTCCACTCGGACGCGGATCGTTCCTTCGGGGGCTTGTTGTACGGGCTCGCCGGTCCTGGGCGTAATAGGCCCCCGCGTTTGCTGAGAGCGCGCCGCAGGCGGGGCCGCAAATACCACTCCTGCCGTGAGTGAGGCCAGGTAAATAGCAAGCGATCGTCTCGGAGTCATCTGGCCACCAGTCTACTACGTTGGAAGCGAAAACGCGTCCCCGCGTTGGCCGCGCCCGCTCAGGGCGGAGTCACGGGGCTGGAACCCGCCGGAACAATGTGCATAGACGGAACACCCAGCGGCCGTGTCTCTGGCATTTCCGCACAGGGGTTGCGTAAAATGTCAAATTGCATTCGCACGCAATGGAGGGTTCATGAGCCGCAGGCGCCGTCAGAAAGAAATCGAGCCGCCCTATCGCGATCCGCTTTTCATGGAAAGCTTGCCGGCGCGTCCCGTGCGCATCACGACCGAATATATCGACCCGCTCGAGAGGCTTCGGCGCGAAAAAGTGGGCGACACGATTGTTATGTTCGGGTCGGCCCGCATCCTATCGCGCGATCATGCCATGGCGCACATTCATAAGTTGCGAAAGGAAAAAAGGCGCCATGCCACATTGGAATATCGGGCCGCTCTTCGAGACGCGAAATCGGCCGTCGAAATGTCCCGCTACTATGAAGAGGCGCGCGAACTGGCTCGGAGGATCACTTCCTGGGCTATGTCGCTCGGGGAAAATCCCCGACGCTTCGTGATCTGCTCCGGTGGAGGCCCAGGAATCATGGAGGCTGCCAACCGCGGCGCGGCCGAGGCGGGCGGAAAATCAATAGGCCTGAGTATCGAACTGCCGCACGAACAGCGCCCCAATGACTACATCAGTCCCGAGCTGAGTTTCATGTTTCATTACTTCTTCATGCGCAAGCTGTGGTTCGCGCAATTGGCCAAGGCGCTGATTGTGTTTCCAGGCGGTTTCGGGACCATGGATGAACTCTGGGAAATGCTCACGTTGTCGCAAACAGGAAAACTCGGTCGGCAAAATCTGATCCTGATTTACGGACGAAAATATTGGGATCGCGTGCTCGACTGGAAACACATGCTGCGCTGCGGAACCATCAACAAGCACGAATACGGCCTGCTGCAGTTTGCCGACACGGTGGACGAGGCGTTCGACCGCGTCCGCAACGACCTCGAAAAACATCACTTGGAGCCGGATACGCTGCTGAAATAGGGCCAGCCCGGATTCCTCACTAGCTGTCGAGTCATCCGCTGCGGCGGATCGAACCCCTACAACCCGGAAACGGGCAGAAATACAAACGGGCCGCCCCGATGATACCGTGGCGGCCCGTTTGTGCAGACAGGGGAACGGCCCTGGGAAATTAATTCTTGCTGGCCACCAGGTCGTCCGAAAACATGCCTTCGAACCGGCGCTTTTCGTCCTGGTCGTGCAGCAGGACCACGGGAGCAATCCGCAACGAATGCCGGCACGAGTGGCATGCCGCCATTTCCCCTTGCAAATCCTGCAGGAAGCCATCCATGAAGTGGTATTGATCGGGGGTGCGCCGCGCCGCCTTTACGCCGTGCGCTCCGCAATAGGGACAAGTGTATTCCAGAGTGTCCTCTTGCGGATCGCGGCCCAGCGCCGCCCAGCCCGTGTATCTGATCCCAACAGCCTCTTTCGAAGGAAGACGCATGATCATGTACCTCGCCGAAATATGGAAACTGCCTATGTGATGCGCGAACATCGAAAAGTGGTGCATGAAAAGCGAATACCCGCAAATCATTGAACACATGAGATTTATCTTGGTGCAGGCCGTTTAACTTGGCCTCGATCGGTCATCTTAGGGAACTCCCGCGGAAGGCTTGGTGTCCAACATAGCGAGAGCGCGCTCCTCACAATCCCTGCAAATGCCCGCCCGGGCCGCTACGGTGGCCCTGGACGGCGGAATTGAGGAGCGTCCATGCGAGATGAAAATGACGGAAAGGCCGGCAATGGGCCGGCGAAATCTGAATTGGGGCTGGGCCGATGTTTGGTGGATGGAGATGCGGAAACATCCTGGCGCGGCCGCCTGTCCCGTCGGAAGACCTTTGGAGTATCGCTCGGCGTCGAGGTTTTGCTGCTGGGGCTTCTTGTGGCCGCACCTCTTCTCAACGGCGTTGCACAGCCAACTATTTCAAGGCCAACGTTCGTTCCCTTCGTCTTCGGCGCGCCCCGCCCAAAACGCATTGGTTCACGACCGATGAACCCAATTCACCAAGCACCGAACCATCGCGGTGACCCCATAATTTATGCCATGGGCCCCCTTCCTGAACGCCCGCTACGCACAACGGATGGCACCGAGGATCCTCCGATTCAAATTCCGGATGTGTTCCCTGAGGATCCAGGCCCTTACGCGTCGCCGCTAGTTGGCTCGAGGCCAACCGGGCCAGCCGCCCCGAGCGAGGAAAACAAGAGAAATGCCGACAAGCATCCCCTAAAACTCAGCGGACCTGTGGTGGAAGCGCAGCTCATCTCGCGCATCGAACCCCACTATCCGCCGCTTGCTATACAAACGAGGCAGGAGGGGACTGTGGTTCTGCACGCGATCATCAGCCGCGACGGACGCATCAGTGCATTGGAAGTTGTGAGCGGTTCACCCTTCTTCGTGCAGGCCGCTCTCGACGCGGTGCGACAATGGCGGTACCGGCCGACCCTGCTGAACGGAGAGCCGGTGGAAGTCGAGACCACCATCACGGTGGAGTTCCGGTTGCAGCACTAACAATTCGCGCGCACAAAAAAGGGCCGAAGAGTTCGGTGCTTCGGCCCCTGCAATTCCCGGCGTGCCTCCTCCCGCAGCGGTGCCGGGGTGCAAATTTTAGGAACGGATCAGAATCGGAAGACCACGCCTGTTGAATATCGGAAGTTGTTCCAGTTCACCTGGTTGGTCGAGCTGGGCACGCGGGTCAGCAAATAATCCACCTGGGCCAGACGAATTCCGATGTGGCGCGTGGCATTCCAATCGAGCCCGATTCCCGGACTCATGGCGAAAGTGTTGTGACTGATCGCGGTTTGGTTGAAGCCGGGGTTCGTGTTCACAAATCCAAACAGGGCTTGGGCGAAAGGGGAGAATCTGGAACTGTGAAAGAGCGAAATTTTCGGACCGGCCAAATAGGTCAGCGCGGTCGCGTCCACGTCGGTGCCACGAATCGAACTCGTGTGAATGCCGCCTACTTCGATGACCAGGCTTCCCCAATTGGTGAGATTCAATGCGACGGATCCTACGCCGCCATTGGCGGTAAACGCGGGAAAGGCAATGCCGGGGCTGGTATGAACGAAGGAATATCCGGCAAACAAGTCGACCTTGGGAACTTCTTGCGCGGCCGCGCTGAGGCTGCATAGAAACACCAGTCCCAATAGACACACAACTTTACGCATATGAATTTTCTCCCTTATCTATGATTTTGGATCGTGCGGATCTCCGCAGACCCGTGTGAACGCGACGGTGAGCCCCACCCTGAGGGATCCCCAGCCGTCCGAAACAAACAAAGGGCGGACGTGAATTGGGATGCACTGTTTTTGGGCAGCGGTTGCCCGTTAGAAGAGAATTTACAGGAGAGGTTCGCGCGCGAATCGGGCGATGATTTCACGGGCAGAATCGCGCACGCGCACAATTTGCTGCCAGTCTTCTGCCGATGGAGGAGGAGCGATCGCCGGACAGATCGTAATCCTGATTCGTCCGGGGCGCGGCAGCCAGGTGCCGTCGCGCAGCACGCGCCGCGTTCCGTCGAGCGCGATGGGCACGATCTCCCGCTGCGCGGCGATCGCTGCTTTGAACGCGCCGAGATGAAACGGGCGCACGCCCGACTGCGCGGTGAAAGTTCCTTCCGGAAAAACAAAAACGGATTCGCCGCGCCGCAGCGCGTCCTCGATTTGCTCCGCTTGGTGCAAACGCGAGTTGCGGTCTTCGCGGCGAAACGCGAAATGTCCCAACTTGCGCAGAAATGTGCGGAAAAACGGCATGGACATCACTTCGGCCTTGGCCACGAAATGGTAGTCCGTGCCGAGCGTCGCCATGAGCACAACAATATCCGCGTAGCTCGTGTGATTTGCGACCAGCATGCGCGGAATGTTTTCTCGCAGATGCTCGCGCCCGTCGACGCGCACGCGCCATCCCGCCAGCTTCAAATAGGCGCGCAGCGCCGCCGTGGTGACGCGGGCCGCATTTTTTCGCGAGCGTGAAACGAGCACATACAGCCATCCGGGAAGCAGCAGCACCGCAAACATCGCGATGGCGTAGCATCCCCACAAAATTTCGGCCGTTCGCCGAAGCCCGCCGCGAATCCGTCCGGCGCTCGCGGCGATTGCAAGCCGCGCGAGCTGCAGCCAGGCCGGCGGCGTGCCGCTATTCAATTCGCCGGAAAGGAACCGCTGCTTTGTGGCGTCGCGGCGCAGTTTTCCGCTGGACGTTTTCGGGATGACATTCGGCGTTACGACCTGGACTACATCGGGCGGAAGTCCCAGCGCTTCGGTAATCTTCGCCGTAATGGCTTGCGCCAGCCGCGCCCGCGCGTCCGTGTTGCGTTCGCGGGATTCGGCCACGATCACGAGCCTTTCCGTGCCCGCATCCGGATTGGCCGCTCCAAACGCGACCACGCAGCCTTTGCGCACGCCCGGCACACGCGCCACGGCGTCCTCGATCTCGTGAGGATAGAGGTTGTGCCCTGCATGAATGATGATGTCTTTGACTCGGCCCGTGATATAGATTTCGCCGTCCGCGCGATAGGCGCGGTCGCCGGAGTTGACCCATCCGGCCGCCGCGCCTTCGGGAAGCAGCGCCGCCGTTGCCGCCTCGTTTCGGTAATAGCCTTGCGTCGTGGAGGGTCCGCGAAACCAGAGCTGACCTTCCACGCGCTCTCCCAAATCTTCGCCGCGATCATTCACGATTCGCACTTCATGCCGTGGAATGGGCGGGCCCACAGAGACAAACGAAATCACATTCGGGTCTTCAGTTGTGTTTTGCGTCGAATTGGGAGCGGAAGCGTCGTGCGGCGCCGGCACCGCGCGGCCTTCCTGCGCAAACGCTGCGCGATCGAGGCGGTCCACACGCGGCCCGCGGCCCACCGGCGGAATTGTCACCGCCAGCGAAGCTTCCGCCAGGCCGTAGACAGGCAACAGAGTTTCGCGGCGGAAACCGCAGGAAGCGAATCGCGCGGCGAAGCGGTCGAGCGTCGCAGGAAGAACCGGCTCCGCGCCGTTGAGCGCCGCGCGCCACGCGCTCAGGTCGAGACCCTGCATCTCATCGTCCGAAACTTTAGATGCAGCGAGCTCGTACGCAAAATTGGGAGCCGCGCTGATCGTGCCGCGGTAACGATGAAACGCGCGCAGCCATCGCACCGGGCGCGAAAGAAACGCCAGCGGCGAAAGCACCACCACCGGCAGGCCGAAATACAGCGGCATGAGCCACGCGCCGATCAAGCCCATGTCGTGATACAGCGGCAGCCAGCTCACGCCGACGTCATCGTTGCGCAGGCCGAGCGCTTCTCCGATCGCGCGGACGTTTGCCAGTAGATTGGCGTGGGTGAGCATCACGCCCTTGGGATTGCCGGTCGAGCCGGACGTGTATTGCAGCAGCGCGAGGTCTTCCGCGCGCGAGTGCAGTTGCGGCCCGAGCGGAGCCGCGACGCGCGACTCAGCCAGCGCCTCCGCCGTCGCAACGCTTTCGAGCGACGGCACCAGAGGCTTCAGCAGTTTGGCCACGCTGGCCGCTTCGCGGAACGTTACCAGCAGGCGCGCGCCCGCATTGGCCAGGATCGCCGATTGCCGCTCCGCGTACTCCGCAATCCGGTCGGCACGAAACGGCGGATAAATCGGCACCGGAGTTGCCCCGGCGAGCAGTGTGCCCGCGAATACCAGAAAAAAGTCGCGCGAGGTCGGCAGCATCAAGGCCACAGAGTCACCGCGCCCGATGCCGCGCTTTACGAGATCGGCGGCAACGCGTTCGGCCCCTTCCAGAAGTTCGCCAAACGTGAGCGAGCGGTCTTCCCCCTCGTCCTCGTAAAAAATCAGGTGCTGTGCGAGTCGCGTCCGCGCGCCCGCGATGCCGCAGCACTTCCTGAAACGTCTCCGCAAAGGGAAGCTCTTCGGCTTGGCTGCGAATGGAAATTTCCGGCTCGTTCGCTGTGGCCCCTGCATTCGCATCGAATGCAATACCCGCGCTCCCCGTCCAGTTTGCGCGCCATTGGCCGCGCTCAACGCGTCAATCAGGTCCTGCACAGTCTCGGCTCCAGCCAATACTTCTTCATCGAGCCGGGTGCCAAACGCTTTTTCAAGGCGCAGCAACAATTCGACCCGTTCCAGGCTGCCCAGTCCCAAATCCCGATCGAGATGCGACGCGGGGCCGGCCGATCGAAGCGCCGACGCGTGCCCCAACTCGGCGACCAACTCGCGCACGATTTCGAGCACGCGTTCCCCGTCGGCCACAGCGTTAAATTGTCGTACGGGAGACACCATTGGAAGTTCCCCAGGCACTTCGAGTGGACTGGAAGGGCTTTGCTGCGAGTAGGCTAACATGCGCTCAGATGACGTTCAATGGTTTGGCGTTTGGCAGGACAGCCACTCATGGCTGTCCTCTTCCGTTTTGCCGAATTCACAGAGGACAGCCAAGAGTGGCTGTCCTACCAAACCCATTTCCCGGTACTTTTGACAAACTTGGGCAGCAAAATCATCCCCTCGATTCAAGAGCACAAAAGGAGACTGAGCATGGGAGTTGTGAATCCGCTGACAAGAGAACAAGCCACACCGGAGGCTAAGGACACATTCGAGAAACTCGCCGCACGGTCGGCTAAAGTCCCGAATATCTTCGCCACCATGGCGCACCGGCCCGCGGTGCTGAATACGTTCCTCCCCTTGTACAAGGCCGTCATCAACGAAGGCACCGTCGGTGCCAAGTACAAGGAACTGGCTTACCTCCGCGCCTCGATGGTCAACGGGTGCGAATACTGCACGCGGGCGCACATTGCTTCATCAAAGGGCGCCGGCGTCACCGCAGAGCAAGTTGCCGCGCTGCCCTTTTATTCGCGCAGCCCCCTCTTCGATGAGAAGGAAAAGGCCACGATCCTCTACGCCGATCGCGTGACCCGCGGCGCCGCCGGGATACGCGGCACCGCGCTCCAGGATTTGAGCAAGTTTTACGATGAGGGACAGATTGTCGAGCTCACCCAGGCCATCTGCATGGCGAATTTCACCAATCGCTTCAATGACGCCCTGGAAATGATCCCAGACCTTGGGGTTTGAGTACCATAAGTACCACTCGAAGAGTACCGAGGCGAATGAATCCCTTGGTCCATTTGCGCGGGCCGGGCCTGCAGGCAGAATGATCGCGTGGTTGAAACGCTTCTTCTGATCTGCGGGATTCCCGTAAAGCCCGCACGCGACGACCGGGGGCGCCGATGATTACTGCAATCTGCATCTCGGTGTTCGCAGTGCTGGTTTTCTTGAGTTTGACCGGACCCTCGGACCGGGTTCGCTAGCCCGGCCCAACAGCGTCTTTCGAGGATTTGCCCATGCCCCGAGCGGCCAGCCCCCCACTGGCCGCTCTCCCTTTTTAGGCGAGGAACTCCTGCAATGACAGGGCGAAATCTTCCTCGATACTTCCAATTTTGACGTGAAAGATTGCGGGGACGGCTCGTCCGCTGGGACGGACGAGCGGCCCTGAGTGCCGCTCGCGGTGGTTAGCGTTGTCGTCCCGGCGAGCGGCCTGGTGGACGGTAACTGCCCAGCGAGCGCGGACGCATTCGCAGTCGCGGGCTGATCGGTGGCGGAACATTGTGAAGCGGAGCACTGCAATTGCTGCAGAGCTCTCCTCCGGAGTCAGTCGCCCGCAGCCAGTGGCCGCGAGCCGCGCACTCCGGATTGATGCACTGCACAGTCCATCCCGGCAAATACTGCACGCTTTCCCCCCTCTGGAATGACGCGCGATTTTTTCCGCTTGCGGTGACCCATCCGGTCCCCTGGACCGGAAACCCACGGAAAAAGTTGCGGGGATTCTGCGCCGGTAGACTTGTGGTGTCAAGAGAAAAGATACAATAGGTAGTAGGTGGGTTGCAGACTGTGTTTCGCACCGGTGGACGCTCCGGCTCCTCTGCTGAGAAATTCCCGGCGAAAGCGGCTTCCTCCTTTACAACCTTTGGAGGCTTGCCCACAATCAGTTCTTCCAACAACGGAATGCGGCGCGCGTTGGACGCCCAGGCCAAGACAATCCGAAGGGAATCGTTCATGGCGAATGCAAAACGGGTGGGGTACGCGGTCATCGGCCTGGGGCACATCTCGCGGCGCGCTATTCTGCCGGGCTTTCGCCACGCTAAGCGCTCGAAGCTGGTTGCGCTCGTGAGCGGCGACGCGAAAAAAGCGAAAGCCCTCGCCGCGGAGTTCGGAGCGCGCCGGACGTATACTTACGGCGCATTCGACGCGTGCCTGAGCGACCCTGAAGTCGAAGCGGTGTACATCGCCACTCCCAACAGTTCCCACGTGGAGTTCGCCGTGCGCGCCGCCGAGGCGGGCAAACACGTCCTTTGCGAGAAGCCGCTTGCTGTCACCGTCGGCGAATGCCAACAAATCATCGACGCCTGCCGCAAAAATCGCGTGAAGCTGATGACGGCCTACCGGAAATATTTCGAGCCATCGGCTCTGGCGTTGAAAAAGCTCGTGGATTCGGGCAGGCTTGGCCGTTTGCGGATGGTCCACTCGGCGTTTACAGTCACACTCCCTCCGGGGGATTCCTGGCATCTGAAAAAATCTCTCGCCGGGGGCGGATCGCTCATCGACGTCGGCATCTACTGCATCAATGCGGTTCGGTGGCTCACGGGATTGGAGCCCGTCGAAGCCGCGGCACATGCATGGACGGATGATCCGGCGCGGTTCCGCGAAGTCGAAGACAACATTTCATTTCAGCTGAAATTTCCGGGAGGACTTTTTCTGCAAGCATCGTCGAGCTTCACGGCCGCCAAGGCGTCATTCCTGCAAATTCATGGCGAGAAGGGCTGGGCCGCGCTCGATCCGGCCTTCGCGTACAACGAAGAGCGGCGCTTGTTCGGCAAAATTGCGGGGGAATGGTTTGAAAGAAAATTCAAGATCGTAGATGAATTTTCACTGGAGCTGGATCACTTTGCGTCTTGCATTCGCTCTGGCCGCGATCCGCTGCCCGATGGCAACGCAGGCCTGCGTGACGTGACGGTGATCGAAGCAATCTACGGGGCCGCGAAACAAGGCCGGGCCGTCGCCATCCCGGACCAAGGAAAATTCGATTCTCAACGAGCATAACGCGAAAGGATGAACAATCCCTGGATGCGAACAAGTCTGCGATGCGCGATAGCTGCCGCGGTTTTTCTGCTCGCCGCCGCGTGTGTGACTCAAGCGCAGCAGCAGCCCGCCGGAAGCGCGGCCCCCGACGCGCCCTCGTCGCCGCAACCGTCCAGCAGCCCCACACCCGCGGACCAAAACAAAACGGTCGAAGCTGCCAAAGCTCCCAATCCGCTTTTGCGTGGCGAACACAGGTTTTGGGATCGCGAAAACGATTGGCTGTTTGCCGCAGTTGGCGCAGGGCGCGGCCTGGACTACGCTTCGACGCTCAATCTCCGCCGCCGCGGCATCAACGAGGTTTTCCTGACGAATTCCATCGTGGACAATCATCCGCTCTTTGCAGGGATTGAGGCGGCGGCAACGGCGGCATCCATCGGCGTCTCCTACATCTTCCATCGCACCGGGCACCATCGCCTGGAGCGCTGGACCTCCGCGATTCATGCGGGAGTGGGCGTAGGCGGCGCGATTCGCAACTACGCGCTGAAAACTCCGCATCTCAATTGAGGAGCGCTTGCGCCGGCGAGGCCCGTTGCATCATACTCCGCGCGCTGCGCCCGCATTCTTCTCCGGCGCAGCATCGCCAGGGGAAGACCATTGAATTGCCAAATCAAGCGAGCCGCGGCATTTTTCCTAGCGCTATTCCTCGCCCTCGCGGCGGGCTTGTTCTCCGCCCCTTCCAGCCGCGCGCAGCAGGCGCAGCCCCCCGCGAGCACTCCGCCGCCTGCCCCCGCCTCTGCACAGAACGGACAAGTGGTAGGCTACACGCTGACACCCAGCCAGGAAGCTCAGGCCATCGCCTATGCGCGCGCCCGGCACGAACTGTATTTTCTCGACGTCGCCTACGGACTCCTGCTTCTCGTGCTCATGCTGCAGTTGCGCATCGCTCCCGCCTATCGCGATTGGGCCACGAAATGGACCGAAAGCAATTTTGGGCAGATCGTCGTTTTTGCGCCGCTGGTGCTGCTGACGATGGATGTTCTGAGCCTGCCTACCGCGATGTGGGAGCACCGCCTGGCCTTGCAGTATCAGCAGTCGATTCAGGGATGGGGATCGTGGCTCACGGATTGGGCCAAGGGCGAGGGCGTGGAAGTCGCCGTTGGCATTCTGATGGTGTGGATCTTGTTCGCCGTCATTCGCAAGAGTCCCCGGAAATGGTGGTTCTGGTTCTGGCTGGCCGCCGTGCCTCTGATTATTCTGGGCGCGGTCGTCGAGCCGCTGATCGTCGAGCCGCTGTTTTTCAAGTTTACGCCTCTGGCTAATTCCGAGCCTCGCCTCGCCACGAACATCGAGCAGATGACCATCCGCGCCGGGGCCCCCATCCCGCAGAGCCGCATCTTCGAGATGAACGCCAGCTCAAAACTGAAGGAGCTGAACGCGTACGTCACTGGACTCGGCGCGAGCAAACGCGTCGTCGTCTGGGATACGACCATCCGCCGCATGAACGGAGACGAGGTATTGTTCGTGACCGGCCACGAAATGGGCCACTACGTTTTGGGCCACGTGCGCGACGGCATCCTGTTCGCCTGCGCCGTGCTCCTGTTTTTTCTCAATCTGGCCTATCGCGTTTTCCACTGGATGCTCGCGCACTGGGGAAAAACGTGGGCCATTCGCGGCTCCGACGATCTCGCTTCGCTTCCGGTCCTGATCCTCCTGCTGACGGTATTCGGTTTTCTGTTCACGCCCATTGCAAACGTGTACAGCCGGAGACTCGAGCACCAGGCTGACCAATACGGGCTCGAGGTGATCCACGGCTTGGTTCCGGACGCGCCGGTTGTGGCGGCGCACGCGTTTCAAGTCTTGGGAGAAGTGGATCTCGAAGAGCCGAATCCCTCGACCGCCGTGAAAATCTGGTTTTACAATCATCCGCCGCTCGACGAGCGCATGCGCTTCGCGCAGACGTACGACCCGTGGTCCCAGGGCCGCGCGCCGGAATTTGTGAAGGGCGCGGCCTCTCCGCCTGCAGGCAGGTAGGAACCGGGAGACTGCCGATACGCGATGGACGGACCAGCCTTTGCCGAAAAAAGGAGAACTGCGTTGAAAAATCGAATTCGTGAAATCGTATTGCTGTCCACGCTCATGGCGATAATGGGCCTTCCCGCGCTCGCCCAGGAAGCGACCGCGACCGTGGCTGTGTCGACTCCCGCCGATCCCACGCCTGCCCCGGCACCCAAACTGGCACCCTGGGGCGTGCCCGAAGGGAGAACGTTTTTCCCGCACAACTGGGTGCGCGGCTACGTGGACTTCGGCGTCGCCCCATCGCACAACGAGCCGGACCTCGGGCGCTGCTCGCCTGCGAATTCCGTCATCGTGGCCGCCGGCGGAGCAAGCTCCGACTGCAACGCTTACGCGCGCTACTTGATAGGCGGATACCTCGAAATACAACCTTTCGGAAAAACTTTCGCGCGCCACGTGTTTCTTTTTTTGAATCCAACCTTTTCCTTCGGAAACAATGTGCCACAATTCAAGTACACCGCTTCGATGGCGGGAATTGCATTTGAGCGAGCCGTTGGGTTCGGCATCGAGCTGCCCAAGAATTTCGAGTTCCGCGTGCAGCAGCACCAGGTGGACTGGCTCGGAAAATACAACCACAACGTCGGCCTCGCCGACCTCGGGACCTCCGGCCCCTACGGCCTGTACACGACGATCGGCGCGCGCTGGTATTTCGGGGGCTACGGGCGCACACACGAAGGGCGCTAACACTGCGATCATGGCGCGAATCGAAATATCGGTGCAGATTGCCGCTCCCCCCGAGGTGGTTTTCGCGTTTTTCGTGCCGCAGCGGATGCCCTACTGGTATGGCGCGGACATGCAGGCGTCTTTTGAAGTACAGGACGGCGCCTCGGACTTTGCCGTCGCGCAGAAAGTGCAAATCACGGGAAATTTGGGCAAGCGCGAAGTTTCGCACACCACGGTGGTGACCGCGCTGCAGCAGGCGCGCGAGTTTGAGTGGCGTTTCAGGGACCGCTACGGCGTCGTTGGCCTGGAACGCTGGGAGCTGGAGCGAATTGACGCGCCTTCGTCTCAGCGTCCGGGGAAAACGGTAGTGCGTATGCGCAGCGACTACACCATGCCCGGCGTGGTCGGAAAGGCCATGGACTGGCTCGTGACGCGCCATGCCGTCGCGCGGCGCAACGAGAATTACCTCGCGCGCCTCAAACGCTACGCCGAACATGGGCTGGAATAATTTCATGGCACCCGAACAAAATCCCGAAAGCGCACCACGACCGCAAATCCCCCTTGCGCCGCCCGATGGGCCCACCAACGCCTCCCGCGCCATTTTTTGGAATGAGCGCGAGTTTCGCGCCGGATGGCGCCTCCTCGTTTACCTCTTGTTGGTTGTCCTGTTTGCGCTCGCTGGAACTTTCTTGACTGTGATTCTGCACCTCCCGCAAATCACTCGGACAGGCATCACGCCAAGTTCCATGCTCTTTCAGGAGGGAATCGGATTGATCGCCATATTGGCAGCCGGGGCGATCATGGGGCGGCTCGAAGGCCGTCCATTTGGCAACTACGGCCTGCCGCAAGCGGCCGCGTTCGGCGCGCGTTTCTGGCAGGGCGCGGTGTGGGGAATCGCCATGATCGCGGCCATCCTCTTCCTGATCCGCGCATTTGGAGGATTTTCCCTTGGCGATTTGGCGCTGCGTGGGCCGGCGATATGGGAGAACGCGGTTCTCTGGGGTGCGGCGTTTCTTTGTGTCGGTTTTTTTGAGGAATTTCTGTTTCGGGGGTACGCACAATTCACGCTCGCCACGGGCATCGGATTTTGGCCGGCCGCCACGGCCCTGTCCGCAGCGTTCGGCGCTCTTCATTTGAAAAACGGCGGCGAAGATAGAATCGGCGCTCTCAGCGTGTTCGTGATCGCGATGTTTTTCTGCCTGACGCTTCGGCGCACGGGCAGTCTTTGGTTCGCGGTGGGACTGCACGCCGCATTCGACTGGGGCGAGTCATTTCTGTTTTCCGTGCCGGACAGCGGCATCGTTGCTCCCGGCCACTTGCTGAACTCCTCGTTCCACGGCCCAGCATGGCTCACGGGCGACACAGTGGGCCCGGAGGGCAGTGTCATGGCATTTGCCGTGGTGGGGCTCGCCGCCATTCTCTTTGTGATTGTCTATCCGGCGAAGGAATGACGGGGGGTTGGTAGGATAGGCTTCAGCCTGTCGCCTTTTCGGAACGAACCAAAACCAGACAGGCTGAAGCCTATTCTACCGGCATGACGCGGCAACCTACGCACGCAGGGTCGCGCCCAGCTTTTGTTCTAGCGCGGCGAGAATCCGCGAAGAAAAATCCGTCAGCTGCGCTTCGGTGAGGGTGGCCTGGCGGCTTTCAAACCTCACGCGAACGAGCAGCGCGAATTTTCCATCCGGCATATTCTTGCCGCGGAATAAATCCACAGCGTCAATCGAGGAAACTTCGGCGATGCCAAGTGCGCGAATCGCCCCTTCGATCGCGGCGAAGGCGGTTCCTTCCGAAAGAACGAGGGAGAAATCGCGCTCGACCGCGGGAAATCGGGATACCAGCTTGTAACGCAGCGCCGCGCGGGCGGATTTGTAACCCGCGCAGAGCGGCTCGAGTTCCAGTTCAGCGATGTAGGCGTCCTGCCGCAGCTTGAATCGTTCGGAAACGCGGCGCGAGACTTGGCCGGCGTGCCCGATTTTTTCGGCGTTGCGCCATCGGCTCGCAGAGAAATCGTTCCAACATGCGCTGAGTGAAGCCATGCCGGGCCGCCCGCCGACCATGCCAGCCCACCCGCGAGATGGCCGAGCTGATCGAGGTCGCCCTTGAGGTCCGCAAATGCGAAGGCGCGTTCTGTTTCGGTCACGCCTTTTTCGCGCGCGAGGCCTGTCGCGCCAAGTGTTAGGATGCGAGTTTCAACCGGCTTCGTTCCGTTCCAGCCATACGTCTTTCCGAATTCAAACAGGCGCACGTTCCGCTGACCGTGGTTCAGGTTCCATTCCAGCGTGCGCGCCATGGTGATTGCGCCGGTCGAACGCATCACGGATGCATCTTCGGCAAGGGGATTCGCGATGCGCGCGGGCGCGGCGCCTTGCGGGCGGAACATCGCGTCGCTCGGTTCGTCCACGATGGGAATCGTGATGATCTCCTGATAGCCGAGGCCGATCAGAATTTCTCGCAGGCGGTCGTCAGCTTCGGCGTATTCCAGGCGCTTGGCGGGAAGCTTTGCCGGTGGCAGGCGCGCCGGAAATTTTTCGACCCCGTAAATTCGGGCGACCTCTTCAACGAGATCCACTTCGCGCGTCACGTCGCCGCGCCAGGACGGCCGTCTGCATTTCCACGCGGCCGAAGGTGATCCTGCGCTCCCGTGCGAGGCGTCCGAACGCGCCGGCGCGAAACCCAGCCCCGCGAGAATCGTCTCGATCTCCGCGTCGGGCACGTCCGCGCCCATCACGCGCAGAAATTCCTTGCGCGTCATCTCGATCACCGGAGCTTCGGTGCGCCCTGGATAGACATCCACCGCGCCCGCGAGCACCTCGCCGCCGCCCAGTTGTTGAATGAGTTCGGCGCAGCGGCGCGAAGCGGTCTCCGCCATTTCCATATCGGCGCTGCGCTCGAAACGCATCGAGGCTTCCGTGCGCAGGCCGAGCGCCTTTGACGTACGGCGAATTGAAATCGGATCGAACCACGCCGCCTCGAGCAGAATATTGCGGCTGGTGGAACGAATTTCCGAGTCGCCGCCGCCCATCACTCCGGCGATGGCCACCGCCCGCGCGGCATCGGCGATCACGCACATTTCAGTTGTGAGAGCGCGCTCGATGCCGTCGAGCGTGCGCATTTTTTCTCCGGCTCGCGCGCGCCGCACGACGATGCGCTTCTCCGCCAGTAAATCCATGTCGAACGCGTGCAGCGGATGCCCGAGTTCGAGCATCACGTAGTTCGTCGCATCGACCACATTGTTGATCGAAGCCTGCCCGAGCGCTTCAAGTCGTTGGCGCAGCCAGTCGGGCGACGGGCCGACCTTTACTCCGCGCAGAATGCGCGCCGTATATCGCCCGCACAGTTCGGGTGATTCGATCTGAACGCGCGTTGCCCCTGAAACCAACTCGGAGGATTCGCGCGGATGCGGATCCACTTTCTTGAGTGACAGGCCGTACAGCACCGCCGCCTCGCGCGCGATCCCATAGTGCCCCAGGCAATCCGCGCGGTTCGAGGTCAACTCGGCGTCGAGCAGCGGACCGGCCGCCGTCTGCTCCAGCGCTTCGACGGCCGTGCCGGAAAGCGAGAGCCGGGTGCGCAAATCTTCCGGCGCCGCCGCGAGGTCAACGAATTCTTTCAACCAGTTGTAGAGGACTTTCATGTCTTAGCAGTTTTTCTTTTGTCATTCCGAGCGAAGCGAGGAATCTGCTTTTCTCGTGGGCCGAGTGGAAGAAGCGGATTCCTCGCTTCGCTCGAAATGACAAAGAAGAGGCCCTTCAAGCACCTTAATCATTTCACTTTCAAGCGAACTGCCGCAAAAAGCGAACGTCGTTCTGAAAATACAGCTGCAAATCGTTGATGTTGTATTTGAGCTGCGTCAGGCGTTCGACGCCCAGGCCGAAGGCGAAGCCCGAAAACTTCTTGGCGTCGTAATTCACGAAACCGTACACGGCGGGGTCGACCATGCCCGCGCCGAACAACTCGATCCAGCCCGATTGCTTGCACACGTTGCAGCCCTTGCCGCCGCAAAACACGCACGTCGCGTCGACTTCCACGGAAGGCTCGGTGAACGGAAAATAGCTCGGGCGCAGGCGCGTTTTTACTTTCGGCCCGAGGAATTCATGCACGAAATATTCGACCGTGCCCTTGAAATCGCAAAACGTGATGTCGGTATCGACAGCCAGGCCTTCGATCTGGTGGAACATGAAGCCGTGCGTCGCGTCGGGATTGTCGCGGCGATAGACTTTTCCGGGCACGATGATGCGCACGGGCGGCTGCTGTTTTTCCATCGTGCGCACTTGCATGGGGGAAGTGTGCGTGCGCAAAAGGAGAGGCGCCGCGCCTTGTTTACCCTGAGCGTTTTCCGCGAGGGGCTTGCCCTGAACGCTCTCGGTGAAGGGCGCAGCCATATAAAACGTGTCCATGTTGTCGCGCGCGGGATGGTGTTCGGGAATATTGAGCGCCTCGAAATTGTAATAAGGGGTTTCCATCTCCGGTCCGGCAACCACGGAGTAGCCGAGCGAAAGAAAAATCCGCTCGATTTCCTCGAACGTCTGCCGCAGCGGGTGCCGCGAGCCGAGCGGCCGCACGACGCCGGGAAGCGAAAGGTCTTCGCGTTCGCGCGCGAGCGCCGTTTGTTCGGCGACTGCTTCGATGGCCGCGCGCCGCGTTTCAAGCGCCGTTTCGACGTGCGCCTTTAGTTCGTTGAGTGCCTGGCCGACCGCGCGCTTCAGTTCAGGTTTTGAGGGCTTGAGCCATGTGTCGGTGACCTGCGTGAGCACTCCCGATTTCCGGCCAAGCCACGCATCGCGCAGTGATTTCCAGCCGTTCTCGTCCGAGGCGCACGCGGCGTCCTGATCAAACCGAGCGCGCAGTTCGCCAAAGCGCGCCTGTACCTGCTCGGGAGTCGCGGCGTCGAGCGGCGAAAGGGTTTTTCCAGTCGAAATTGGATTCGAGTCCATGGGGCAATGAATATTCCAGGCAGCACTGTGAAGGATGCTGCTGTAACCCGGGTCTCTTGTCCCGAGTGAATACGAGGGATCAGACCCGGGGTTGGCTTGGCGCACCAAAATCCCCGCCTCTGAAGAGGCGGGCTACTACACTACGCCTTGGCTTTTGCGCCGAGCGAAGCCTTGGCTTGCTCGACAAGCTGCGTGAACCCCGCGGCGTCCTTCACGGCGATATCGGCCAGCATCTTGCGGTCGATCTCGACGCCCGCGGCTTTCAGCCCGTGCATCAGCTGACTATAGGAAAGCCCGGCATTGCGCGCCGCCGCGCCGATGCGCTGAATCCACAGCGTGCGGAACTGGCGTTTGCGGACGCGGCGATCGCGGTAAGAAAAACGCTCCGCGCGATTCACGGCTTCCTGGGCGGACTGGTAGAGCTTGGATTTTGTTAGAAAAAATCCCTTGGTGCGCTTAAGAAACTTTTTGCGGCGTGCGCGGCGTTTCGTTCCGCGTTTAACTCGAGCCATTTTATTTTCTCCAGTGCGGAGGCGCAGAGCAATCCGGAGCATCGAGGCAAGTCCCCGCGCACGGGAACCGGCGCACAATCGGAAAGCGACAGCGTCTCCACGGCGTGTTTAGAAGCTCATCGGGAATTTCGTTTTTCTAGAAATTCCTGCGAGCATTGGCCCGGTCTTCTTTCTGTTTAGACCGGACCGCCGGCCGGCAGGCCCACCGTGGCGGGTTGCGCTCTGCCTGGCACAGCAAAAATCAAAAACTTGCTTTGTGGGTCGGACCTTCAGGTCCGACATTGAGGATCGCGCAGTGCCGGGCCCTCAGGCCCTGAAGCTTCAGGGGCTAAAGCCCATTACAGCCGAACCCTTTTTGTCAGGGCTGAAGCCCTGACCCACAAACATAAATCGATTACCGTTGTTCCTTCAGCAGCACTGCCTCTACTGTTCTAGCCGTAAGGCAACATCTTATGCACGTTGCCCGCATCGGCCGGATGAACCTGTTTCATTTTTTTCAGGCGGCGCATCCGGTTGGCCTTCTTGGTGCCCAAAAGGTGCCGCTTGCCGGAATGCATGCGCATCACTTTTCCCGTCGACGTGATCTTAAACCGTTTGGCGGCGCCGCGATGCGTCTTGAGCTTGAGCTTCTTCACCTTTTTTGCCACGAACGTTTCCTCTCTGAAATTCTCTCTGGGCCTCAGGCCTGTCCGCCCGCGGGAGCGCCCGCCGGTTTTGCCGGCGCGCCGCCGCCGCGCTTCGGCGCGAGGAGCGCCATCAAAACATTTGCTTCCATCCGCGGTCCGATTTCGACCAGCGCGTGATCGGCAATTTCCCCGAGCAGCCGGTGCATTTTCGCGCGGCCCACTTCCTGATGCGCCATTTCGCGGCCGCGATGAAAAATCATGGCCTTGACCTTGTGGCCTTCGCCCAGGAACCGGATGATCTGGTTCTTGCGGACCTGGTAATCGTGTTCCGCGGTCGCGGGGCGGAACTTCACTTCCTTGAGCTGCGAGCCCTTCTGATGCTTTCGCTGCTCGTGCGCTTTTTTATTGGTTTGGTAAAGATACTTTCCGTAGTCGGTGATCTTGCAAACCGGCGGGTCGGCGGTCGGCGAAATTTCCACCAGATCCAGGCCCTTCTCACGGGCAAGCTTAATCGCCTCGAACGGCGGCATCACACCCAATTGCCCGCCATCCTCATCCACCACGCGAATTTCACGCGCCCGGATTCGATCGTTCACCCGAATCCGGTCTGCTTGCCGAAAACTCCGCTCCGCGATAAACCCACCTCCGAGAATCGCGCCTGCCAGAAAAAAATCCCTGGCCCCGCGCCGGCTTCTTCCGCCCCCACCCTTCCTTCACCCGGCACTCCGTCCGGGAAGGGGATGGGCCACAAATTATAGCACGGCGGGAAGGCCCGGCAATACCGGGAGATACGTGGAGCATAAATTACCTTCGAAGCTGCCCCAGCTCTTTGCAAGTGCGCCGTTTCAATTCGGAGCAATTGGCCAAAGATTTACAGAAGTAAATAATTGTAGGTGCCTAGACGGATGTAAAGTAAATCGTGGCATCACGCGCGACAGATGTTCAGACTCTGTTCCTCGCTTACACGCTCTTCCTCTTTGCCGGAATGTACGAGAGACGCTGGTCAGCGCGATTGTCTATCCGTCCAGCGGCGAGAAGATTGTAGAACTTGCTCAAGGTGTCGATAACGAATTGCCTGGGGTGACTCCATTTCGTTCGGAGGGCTGTAATAGCCATGCAAAACAATGGAAATCGAATGCGAATCAGCTTGCTGCTTTTTGTCGCCATGTTCGTAGCGGCGGCCGTTCCGGTGATTGCCGGAAGCCAATCCCCGTCACCCGGCAGTGAACAGTCCGGAGCCGCCGCGGATAGTGCGCACAATGCGGCGCCCAGCGCGGTGGACATCGTCCGTGATCCAGCGGACGTGGCGCCACCGATAGGGAATCGCGAGTCTCAACTCGTCAAGGTTTCGCTCGTGGCGCAGGAACTCGAAGGCAAGCTGGATCCGTCCGTGGGCAGCACCTACCGGTACTGGACGTTCAACGGCAAAGTGCCGGGCCCGATGATTCGCGTGCGGCAAGGCGATACTGTCGAGGTCACCTTGAAGAATGAAGGGCATTTCTCTTCGCATTCCGTTGACATGCACGCCGCACTCGGGCCGGGCGGCGGAATGGAACTGACCAACGCGGCGCAGGGAGAAACCAAGACGTTCACGTTCAAGGCAGTGGTGCCGGGAGTTTTTGTTTATCACTGCGGAACCGATCTGGCTGCGCAGCACATTGCCAATGGGATGTACGGCCTGATCGTCGTCGAGCCCGCGGGCGGATTGCCGCGCGTGGATCGCGAATTTTACGTGATGCAAGGGGAGCTCTACACGGTGGACGCTTTGGGCGGGAGCGGCCGCCAGAGAATGAGCCTGCCCAAATTGATGAATGAACGTCCCGAATATTTCGTGTTCAATGGCGCGGTCGGGGCGCTCACGGAGCAACATCCCATGCACGCGAAAGTGGGTGAAAGCATCCGGATATTTTTCGGCGTCGGCGGGCCGAACCTGGTTTCTTCTCCGCATGTCATCGGACAAATCTTGGAGCGAGTCTATAACGAGGGCTCGTTCACCTCCCCGCCTCTGACTTCGGTACAGACCACTATGGTGCCTCCGGGCGGCGCGACAGTATTTGAAATCAAGCCGCAAGAACCCGGCGCCTACAAATTGACGGACCACGCGTTGATCAGGATCGCCCGCGGCCTGGTCGCCCTGATCGATGTGACGGGACCAGCCAACCCGGAGTTATTTCACGCCGGGCCGGCGCAGTAATTCCAGTAAGTCGTAGAAATCGTCTCCCAAATGTGACAATTTTTGTTTTGCAAAGGCCCTGGAACCCTTCGACGATGAAGGGTTGTGGCGTATACTCGCGCCCGCGTGAAATTTTGGTGCGTTCGGCGGATACGCCCGGCAACACTCGGCGCGAATTTCCGCCGCGACGCTCTTCTTGGCTGGAAAAGGAAAGGAAAGAACAGTTCGCGAACAACCATTCACGGGCTCGTCGAACCCTCCATCCGGCGAGGCGGGCGGCACACGCGCGGCTGCCATCGCGATGTATGGTGTGCTGCTGCTCGCCTACAGCGTGAATGCCGCGGACCGGCAACTTTTTCCTCTTCTGGCGCACGATGTCCGTGTGCAATACGGCTTTTCGCTTTCCGACACAGGACTCCTCACCACGATTTTTACGCTGGGCCTGGCGGTGGCGGGATTGCCCACCGGTTATCTCCTCGCACGCTTTTCCCGCAAGACGGTGCTGCTCCTGGGAATCGGGATTTTTTCCACGGGGACGGCGCTGACGGTTCTGGCGCTCGGATTTCCGGACATGCTGGTGTACCTCGCCGCGACGGGCATCGGCGAAGCGATGCAACTGACGGTGATGATCGCCATCGCGGCCAACTATTTTGTTGGCTACCGCGCCGCCGCCATCGGATCGATGAATGTTTTTTTTGGCCTGGGCGCGTTCAGCGGCCCCATTGCGGGCGGCCTGCTGCTCACGACGTATCGAAACTGGCACGCCCCGATGATCGCATTCGGAATTTTAGGTTTTCTCATGATCGCAGTAATCGCATTGAGCGTGCGGCCGTGGTTCAGCGAGACGCGTCGCGCGGCCGATGCCCGCACGGATCTCCTCGGCGCGCCCACACTTCTGAATAGGAATACATTCATCTTGACGATCCTCAGCGTGATCGGTGGCCTCGTTCTGTTTGGCTTTACGGGAATGTATCCGACCTATTTGCGCGAAGGGCTTCACTTCACGCCCAAGGCGGCGGGATTCGTTGCCAGCTTCTATGGCTTAGGAGCACTGCTACTCTCCATTTTTGGCGGCTGGCTGGGCGACCGCTTCTCGCCGCGGGTGGTGTTAAGCGCCGCGTTTTTTTGCATCGCCGCTCTCGGTTACCTGTGCTTTCACGGTTCGGAAGCGATCGGTCCCCGCGCCATTCTCACGTGCCTGTACGGCGCGATTGGCAGCGGCACGATTTACGTCAATCTCGCCGCTTACCACGTCAAAGCAGTTCGCAGCAGCTTGTCTAGCCGCGCCTCGGGCATGTTCGTGACCAGCCTTTACGCCGCCGCCGCGGGGGCAGGCTACTTGATGGGCGGAATCGCCAGCCACGCCGGATGGGCCCTCGCGGGAGAAATTCAAATTTCGCTGTTGTCTGCCATCGCTGGAAGCCTGGCGTTAACTCTGCGGCCGGAGAGGATGTCCTTGTAGGATAGGCTTCAGCCTGTCTGCCGTTCCAAGCTAGTGAAAATCAAAACCAGACAGGCTGAAGCCTATCCTACTTGAATCGTGCAATTTTATTTTGCGAGCTCGCGATTGATCAGTCCATAGGGAATTTCGCCTCGGAGGCAGGCGAGGACCTGCTCGATGGCGCGGAGCTGAAGGGTCGCGCGGGCTTGCTGGCTGAGCCAGGCGGTGTGAGCGGTGACAATCATTTTGGGATGGCGAACGAGCGCGCCGCGGGTAGGCGTCACGGCGGTTTCCGATTCCAGGACATCGAGGCCCGCGCCGAAAATCTTTCCCGCGTCGAGTGCGGCGAGGAGCGCCGCTTCATCAATCAAGCCGCCGCGCGCCGTGTTGATGATGGACGCCGTTTTTTTCATTTTGGCGAAGGCCGCTTCACCGAGGAGATGATGCGTCGTGTCGTTGAGCGGCGCGTGCAGCGAAATAAAATCCGCGCGCGCGAGCAGGGCTTCCAGCGAAACGAGTTCCGCACCCATTTCCCGCGCGCGCGGCTCGCTCAAATAGGGATCGTGAATGATCACGCTCATTCCCAGCTGCTTTACCTTGCCGGCCAGGAGCGAGCCGATCCTTCCGCAGCCGATCAAACCGCACGTCTGGCCGCGCAATCGCTGTAGCGGAGGCATTTTGGCGACGGCCCAAGTGTCTTCCCGAGCCAGCGCAATCGCGGGAATCATCTGCCGGCTGAGCATGAGCAGCAGCGTGAGCGCGTGATCGGAAACCTCGTCGAGGCAATAGTCCGGAACGTTGGCCACTAGGATGCCGCGCTCGGTCGCCGCCGCAACGTCAATCGTATCCACGCCAATTCCATAGCGCACGATGATGCGGCAGCGCTCCATGGCGGCAATCGCGCGCCTCGTGACGGGCGCTCGAGCGTTCAGCACGCCATCGGCATCGCGACACAGCTCCGCCACTTGCTCTTCGTTCACCGCCTGCCCGGTGACCAGCGTTCCGCCCACGGCTTCCACCGCGCGCCGCTCCTGCTCCACGTCCGGAAAGCGATAATCCGTGATTACGACTTTCAAATTTCTCCTCCACTCAGAATTTCAGAACCCAGGGAATTCAAAGGCTTGGCTTCGCTTTCGGTCTTCGTGGCGTAGGCTTCAGCCTGTGGGGGTTAGTCCTTCCAAGGACCAAAGTCCACAGGCTGAAGCCTGCGCCACTAAACCCCATTCAGCCAAACGCAATTCAACGTATTCTTGAATCCATTTGAGAAATACAAGCCCACAAATTTGACATCTCACCGCCAAATGATATTAATGGATTCCCATTTTATTTTCGGAGGAAATGAGTTCATGTCTGATATTGGAATGATTCCGGTCGACTGGGAAGTGCGATTTGATCCGCAGCGGATGCTGCGCGAACGTTTGCAACGCGCCAAGGACGCGCTCAACAAATCCGATCTGGATGCCCTCTTTGTGTTCCGCACTGAGGATGCCCGCTACCTGACAGGCTATCGCCATCACCTTGGCCCCGCTTTCATCATGGGGAATGCGGTCACGGTGCTTTCGCGAACTCACGACCCGATCCTATGGACCATGGACTTCGAGCACTGCAAGCTGCGCATGCCCTGGCTCAGCGCAGATCAGATCCGTCCGCGCGCGAATTTCCGCGAAAAAATCGGCATGAAACGCTGGGCCGAACAGGTCGAAGGCCTGGTCGGTTCGCTCTCCGGCAAGCGCGTCGGCATCGACATCTGGGACTTGAACATGGAAGCGGCCATTCGTGATGTTTTTCCCAAGACCGAATTCGCCGATGGCTACCAAAGCGTCCTGATGCGCGCCAAGGAAATCAAGACGCAGGACGAAATCATCTGCTTGAAAATCGCCAACGCTATTACCGAAGCGGCGCTCGACCGCGGGATTCAGGCGCTGCGCCCCGGGATCAAGGAATGTGAAATCCTGGCGATCATCTGGGAAAAGATGACGGCGATGGGCAGCGAATGGACGCAATGCTCCAACATCATCTGCTCCGGCCCATACACCGCTCCCTACCGCCGTTTTACTTCCGACCGGATTATTCGCAACGGCGACCTCGTGATTATGGACGTCGGCGCCGGCTACAACGGCTACTGGGGCGACCTGACCCGCACCTGGGTTTGCGGAAATGTGAAGCCCACTCCGGAGATGCGCGACCTCCATCAAAAATGCTACAACGCGCTTTTCAATGCCGGAAGCAAAGTGCGCCCCGGCGCGACCAACGCCGAAGTTTTCGCCGCGGCCGATCTTTACGTTCTCGACAGCCTGGGCCACGGCTCCGGCGTGAATCCCTGGGAGGCGCCCTATTTCAGCCCGGCGTCGAAAGACGCGCCCGTGGTGCTCAAGGAAGGGATGGCGTTCAACCTCGAGCCGTATGCGGGAAAACCCGGGATCGGCGGCATTCGACTGGAGAACGATCACATCGTCACCAAAGACGGCGTCGACATCTACACGACGTATCCGTTCGACGAACGCCTGGTAAACGAAGTGCATCCACTCGATAGCACGACAGGACGCACGAGGTAACGCGTTGGCAATTTCACGTGAGCCTGAAAGCGACGCACTGCCTTCGTTCCGCCTCGATGGCCGCCTGGCCGTCATCACAGGCGCGAGCGACGGCATCGGGCGCGCTTTTGCGTTGGCTTATGCGCGTGCAGGGGCGGAAGTTGTTTTGGCTAGCCGCACGCGCGAAAAACTCCTGGAAGTGCAGCGCTCAGTCCAAGCCGCGGGGGGCAAAGCGCACGTCATCCTCACCGATGTTGGCAAGGTGGATGACATTCGATCATTGGCGCGGGAAGTTTCCGTGATCCTCAACGATTCCTCCAGGGGCAAGGGGAGCGATCTTGCCCTGGTGCTGGTCAATTGCGCGGGCTTCGGGTTCACCAAGCCAGCACTCGACATCACCGAAGAGGACTGGGACAAGATTCTGGACGTCCACGCCAAGGGGACATTTTTCTGCTGCCAGTCCTTCGGACGCCTGATGATCGAGCGCCGCTACGGCAAGATCATCAATTTGAGTTCCACGTGGTCGGCAAGCACGGACGCGGGCAAGAGCGTTTACGGCGCCGCCAAAGCCGGCGTTTCCTATCTGACGGCGGCACTCTCCACCGAATGGGCTCCCCTGGGCGTACGTGTGAATGCAGTTGCGCCCACTTCCACGCTCACCGAAAGCACTACTCGCACGTTCCGCGAAAACGAAGAGCGTGCGCAGAGACTACTAAGCCGAATCAAGCTTGGCCGCTTCGCGGACCCTTCCGATCTGGTCGGCGCTGCGGTGTTCCTGGCCAGTCCGGCCTCCGACTTTGTCACCGGACACACACTCTTTGTCGACGGCGGCTGGCACGCCGCCCTCTGACATCGCGTGAAACCAGAGCGCGCCATCAAGGCGCAACGTCAAATACCAGAATTTGCGCGGGCTGGCCGTCTTTGGAGGGAACGCCCACGTAATACTTGTTGAGTTCCGGCACGAACCGCGCAGTCTTCGCTCCGGGTTTAGTCGGAACAGTGGCGATTACCCGGTAGTCGTCCGCTCCACGCTGCTCGACCACGGAAACCGCGCCTTCTCCGCCACCGCCCGGAACGTAGATGTGATGATGCGCGGCGTCGTAAGCGAGATCGTCAACGTAATCAGCCACGTCCAAATTCGTGACTTCCTTGCCATTGTCTGAATTCACGACGACGAGCTTGGAGGGTTTTCTTGTGGCCAAAAACAAGCGGTGCGTGGCTTCATCGTACTGCAACGGGACATTGTCCTTGCCCGCGGTGACCGGCCACGTTTGAATCACCGCTCGTTTTTCGCGGTCCACAACACCGATCGAGTTAATTCCTGTCATGTTGATGAAAAGCCGCGGCCCGGATTTTTCAATAGCCATTGATTCCAGCCGATTAGTTTCCAGCTTCATGTCCGCCAGTTTCTTGCCGGTCGTGGTATCCACGATGCTGATGAGGCAGGTTGGGGTGTGCGCTTCGCGTCCGCCGTTCACGATGTAGAGGTACTTCGAGGCGGGATCGTACACCACGGGATCGGCGTCAATAGTCAATTCCGTGTGGCCTATCAATTTGTAAGAATCATAGTCGAGGATCTTGATCTCCGACGCTTCTCCATCCACGACAAATATTTTTTTCAGTTCCGGGAATGGCAGAACATTATGAGGTTCCTTGAATTCCGTGAGCGACTGAAGATGTTTGTTGGTCCGCAGGTCGAATACCTCAACCGCAGGATCCTCTTCCGAAGATACGAACAGGCGGTTCCCCTTGAGATCCACGCCGAAGTGGTCCCATTTGCGCATGACGCCCGGCACGGTAACGGTCTGAACCAGTTTGAGAGGTGCTTTTTCCTGGGCCGGGGCTTCCACTGCGCAGACAAGTGCAAACATCAGAATGAACAGAAGATTTTTCATTCTAATACTCCTGAATTGAATTGTTACGTCTCCGACGATGTGGTTCGGGACTCCAGTCCCGACGAATACCCAACTACTTCACCAATTTGAATTTGTCCACGCGCCGTCCGATATCCGTTTCGGCGACGTAGATGTTTCCCTTGGAGTCGATGTCCAGCGTGTGGCAATGCGTGAATTCGCCGAGTTGATGGCCGGGCCGTCCGAATCGCGTTATTTCGTTCCCCTCATGATCGAGAATATGGACGAGCTCGTTGCGGCCGTCCGCGACGATCATGTACTTCTGCGCCGGATCGCGCGAAAACCGCAGCCACCATGCCGTCCCCCAGGAGTCCGGCGTTTCTTCCTTGTAACCCTTGATCCAGATATTCTTCTTGAAATTTCCCATCTTGTCGAAGACTTGGATGCGGTTGCCCTGGCGGTCGCATACATAGACGAGTCCCTGGTTGTCCATCACCACGCAATGCACCACGCCCATGAACTTGCCGCCTTCGCCCGCCGCCGATTCAGCATTCGTGGCCTGTTCGCCAAATTGGCGCAGGAATTTTCCGTCCTTGTCAAACACGGCGATGCGATGATCACCGTAGCCGTCGGCAATGTAGATATCGCCGTTCGACGGATCGACCGCGATATCGGCCGGCTTGTTCAGCAGCGTCTTGCTCCGGTTCATGGCGATTCCGGTGATCAGGCCGGTGGAGCTGTCGAAAAGGCCCTTCGTGCCGATTTGCAGCAACATTTTGCTGCCGTCATGCGTGTATTTCTGCACCACAGCGTCGTCGTTGCCGGCAACATAAATGTCGTTGTCCTTGTCCACGATGCAGCCGTGAATGGAGGCCGGAGCGGTCTTGAAATCCCCGAACGTATTCACAAGGTTGCCGTCGGAATCGTATTCGAGAACGGGAGGCGCGGGAGTGCCGACCAGTTTTTCCTTGTCCTGCAAGTCGCCCCGGTTGACTTCGAAAATGTGGTCCTGGGCATCCACGCAAATTCCTCCGGCCCGACCGGTGACCATGAGGCCCGGCAGGGGTTTCGGCCATGTGGGATCCACTTCGTACTTCGGAACCTGCGCTTGTACCGGATAGCATCCCGCCAAAGCGATTGCCAGGCCTGCAAAAAGCCAGACCTTGCCCGGAAAGATTTTCTCTGTCGTCATTTCTTGCCTCCCTGGTCGATTCGCTGACACACCCTATTTGCCCTTCAAGCCCAGTTGCAGAGCCTCGGCTAAATGAAGCGCCCGCCGCCCGGTGGATTGCAGAATTTGCTCCCGGCAACTGAACCCGTCGGAAACGATGACCGCGCTCTCGGGCGTATTTCGCACCGCCGGCAACAGCACGCGCTCACCCACCGCTTGCGACACCTCGTATTTATCCTTCTCGAAGCCGAAGGGCCCCGCCATCCCGCAGCAGCCGGAATCGATGGATTGCAGATCCGCGCCCATTTTCCGCAGCAGGGACTCTTCATCGCCGAGCCCCATGAGCGATTTGTGATGGCAGTGACCGTGCAATAGCACTTTCCCCTGAAGCTGCGGCGGCGTGTATCCGGGTGCGCGGCGCTCGAGAAATTCGCTGAGAAGGAACGTCTGGCTTCGCAGCTTGGTGGCGCGCGCATCCAGTGGAAACAGATTTCGGAGTTCGTCGCGGAATACGGAAGCGCAACTCGGCTCCAGTACAACCAGAGGGACGCCGGCGTCAATTTGCGCGCTCAACGCACTCATAATTCGTTCGAGGTATTGCTTGGCTTTGTCGAGCAAGCCGAAATCATAGAGCGGCCGTCCACAGCACAGGTGAATTTGCGGGACTATGATGTTGAATCCCGCCCCTTGCAGAACCTCCAGCGCCGCGCGGCTAGTCTCCGGATGAAAATAATTGTTGAACGTGTCCGCCCACAAAATGACGTCGCCCTTACCGGACGCGGCTGCCAGTCCGTTTGGTCCTCCGGGGGCGGGAACGCGATTCTTCTTGGCCCAACTTTGGAAAGTGGACCGAGCCAACTGAGGCATGGTCCGTTGCGGGGCCAGGTGCAAAACGCTCTGCAGGATATGACGGAAGCCCGGCGCGTTGCTGAAGAAATTCGCCAGCCACGGAACTTTCGAGCCCAGCTCCGCCCAGCGGTCGATCATCCCGAACGCATAGGCATGCAGCGGACGCTTCTTGCCTTCGTAATAGTGGGCCAGGAATTCCGCCTTGTATGTGGCCACGTCCACGTTCGTCGGGCATTCCGATTTGCACGCCTTGCACGACAGGCACAAGTCGAGAGCTTTCTTGACGTGTTCGTCCTTCCACCCGTCGCGCACCACCTCGCCCTGCAAAACTTCAAAGAGCATGTGCGCGCGGCCACGCGTGCTGTGCTCTTCCTCGAGCGTCACCATGTAGCTGGGGCACATCGAACCGCTATCCTGCTTACGGCACTCGCCGAGGCCGATGCATCGCAGGGTCGCCTTGGCGAGTGATCCGTCGTCATCCGGAAATTGAAAATAAGTTTTGGGATCGTTCGGCTTGTAGTCCGCGCCCAAACGCAAATTTTCGGTTGGCAGATACGCGTTGACCACCTTGTTCGGATTCATTTTGTTGTCCGGGTCCCACGCGGACTTGAATTCGCCGAACGCCTTGATCAGGTCGGGCCCGAACATTTTGGGAAGCAACGCGGCGCGGGACTGCCCGTCGCCGTGTTCACCGGAAAGCGAGCCGCCGTAACTCACCACAATATCGGCGGCGCGTTCCACGAACTCCATGTAATTTCGGATTCCGCTTTCGCTCTGCAAATCGAAACTCACGCGCATGTGAATGCAGCCGTGCCCGAAATGCCCGTAGAAGGAAGTGTGGTAATTGAATTCGTCGAGCAATTTTCGGATGTCGCGCAAGTAGTTGCCCAATTTGTCCGGCGGGACTGCCGCGTCATCCCAACCTTCCCATTCGGGAGGGGAACCCGGCGCGGCGGCTGCTGCACGCGGACCGGCCTCGCGCAGCTTCCACACGTGGCGCGCTTCGGCCTTGGTATAGAGCCGCATGTTCGGAGGATCGGCTGTCTGTTTCAGCTGCTCGATCAGCTGGCGCGCGGCTTCGTCGGCCTCGCGCGGATCATTCGAGCCGAATTCCACCAGCAAAAAGCCGCGCCCCTCCGGTATCAGTTCCAGGTGCGGAGCTTTTTTCTTTTTCAGGCCATCAACGATGCTTCCTTCAAAACCTTCGAGGCCGATCGGCTTGAGCGGCAATATTTCCGGCACATGGTCGGCAGCGGAAAATGTATCGCGGTAGCCAAGACACACGAGTGATCGGTGCTGCGGGCTCTCGATCAGGCGCAGTTTCGCTTCGAGCACGATCATGCACGTGCCCTCTGTCCCGACCAACGATTTCGCCACGTTGAATCCATTCAGCGGCATCAACTGATCGAGGTTGTAGCCGGAGACGCGCCGTGGAATTTGCGGGTATTTCGCGCGGATCAGGCCGGCGTACTTGTCTCGGATATCCCGCAGCTTGGAATAAATCTCCCCGGGGCGCCCTCCCTGCGCAATGATGGATTCGAGTTCGGGTTCTCCGGAAATCGCTCCCACCGTCATCTGCGTTCCGTCGTAGAGCAAAATCCGCAACTCGATGACGTTGTCGACGGTTTTTCCCGCGAGCAAGGAATGCGTGCCGCACGAATTATTTCCAATCATTCCACCGAGCGTGCAGCGGCTGTGCGTGGACGGGTCCGGGCCGAACGTCAGTTGATGTTTCTCCGCGCGGTTGCGCAGCGTATCCAGAACGACGCCGGGCTGCACTCGCGCGAATCGGCCCTCCGGATCGATCTCCAGAATCTTGTTCATGTACTTCGTGAAGTCCAGAATCACGGCCACGTTGCAGGTCTGCCCGGCGAGGCTCGTCCCGGCTCCGCGCGGCAGGACCGGAGCGCCGAATTTCCTGCACGCGGCCACCGTCGCGATCACATCGCTGTCATCGCGAGGAACCACAAGGCCGATTGGAATCTGGCGGTAATTCGAGCCGTCGGAGGAATACAGCGCGCGGCTTCCGCGGTCAAAGCGCACCTCTCCCTTCACCACGCGCTTCAGTTCGTTCTCGAGTTCACCCGCCTGCGCGAACGAATCCACGGGCTTGCCGTGCGAACTGAGTGGCAGTGGAGATGAAATTTGAACTGTGCTCATTGTCAGGGCTGGCGCAGCACGATATTCTGACTCGCCCGCACGCTCAAGGCAAGTGCTTGTCACCGAAAATAGATTGCTGGCAATCAGGGCAGCGGTGTATATCTGAAAGACTGCGACCAACCGAAACGATCTGGTTTGATTTTCCGAGGGGTGATGGAGGAATGGAAATGGAGAAGCTGGACGGTTCCGGGCGAAGCCATGTGCGTTGGGAGGTGCTGCTTCTCCTTTGCTTGATGTATCTCATCACCTATCTGGATCGAGTAAGCCTCGCAAATACCGCAACGCTCATCAGCAAGGAATACGGCTTCAACAAAGTAACGATGGGAGTCATTTTCAGCGCTTTTATCTGGGCTTACGCGCTATTCCAGGTGCCCGGCGGATGGCTTGGCGACCGCTTCGGCCCGCGGCGCGTCCTTTCCACCATCATGGCCTATCGCACCGTAATCGCCATTCTCACAACATTGGCTACCGGATTCTATTCCTTGTGGGGCATTCGCTTCGCGCTCGGCGTCGGAGAGGCGGGCGCGTTTCCCACCGCGACACGGGCGATGCAGATGTGGTACCCGAGGGACGAACGCGGCTTCGTGCAAGGCATCAGCCACGCCGCCAGCCGATTCGGCGCCGCGATCGGCCCTCCAATCGCGGTGGGCATTATGGTTCATTACGGCTGGCGGTCCGTCTTCTATGTGATCGGCGCACTGAGTTTGATGTGGTCTCTCCTCTACATCCTGGTGTACCGCAACATGCCGGAAGAGCACTCCAAAGTGAGCCGCGCCGAACTCACGCGCATTCGCGGGCTCGATGAAAAAGGCGAAATCAAGCACGCGAACGTCGCCAAGCGGCCGAAAGTTCCGTGGAGCATCCTGCTCAAGCATGGAAATATGTGGGCCATCATGTGCGCTTATGCGGCCTACATTTACTCCCTGTGGTTTTTTCTTTCCTGGCTGCCGTCTTACCTCATCGAATACCGGAAATTTACGCTCATCAAGACGGGCTTTTATGCTTCGCTGCCGCTTGCTGCCGGCGTCGTGGGAGACGCCTTTGGCGGCTGGCTGACGGACAAATTGCTGGTGAAAACGAATAATCTCAAGTTTTCCCGTCGGTCGGTGGCCATCGTGGCCATGCTCGGTTGCGGAACCTGCACGCTATTCGCCGCCCTGTCGGCAAGCCCCTTTGCTGCGCTCTGCTACCTCACTGCCGCGATGTTCTTCCTCGAAATGACCATCGGACCCGCGTGGGCTGTACCCATGGACGTCGGCGGCGAATTTTCCGGTACCGTGTCCGGAATGATGAACATGGGCGGCCAATTCGTGGGCGCGCTTTCTCCAACCGTCTTCGGCTACCTTGTGGGCAGAGGCTCCTGGGTCGCCCCGTTTGGGGTGTCCGCCGGCCTGCTGTTTGTCGGCGCCGCTATCTGGGCCTTCTGGATCGATCCAGAACAATCCGTCATTGACAGGGGAGAGGGAATGAAGGGCCCATCCGTAGGTGTCCTCCCCACGCCAGTGGCCACATTGAATCGATAGCGCGAGTCTATACAGCTGGAGGATTGCCGATGGTGTCGGGAGGTTTAAATTCGGACACTGGAGAATGCGTTGATTTCCAGTTCGAGTATCATTGGAAGCCATTTACAGTATCCGGTCGTCACTTAACGTTTAGGGAACACGTCTCGTCGCGGCTCTTCGCAGCTGACTGCAATCACTGGGGTCCAGCGGTCTACAAATGGGAGGGTGCGATCAAGGAGGGAATGTACGCCGATCAAATAGGAATTCTGATTGGCGAAACGGGCGACCTCCGACAACGCATTAAGCAGTACGTAAGTGGCACCCAGAAAACTGGAAATAAGTATTGGCGCGAGCAGTTCCTCACAATGGGGGATATCTACCTCTACGTTCTAGATGCACCGATACTACGCTTCAAAGCTGTACCCATTGAAACGCCGAATACTGCAACACTTTCCAGCAATAACTTGCGACTCGTACTTGAGCAGTTGCTGGTTTTTCACGAGGTCGCGAAGGCCGACGGCGGCAAATGGATAGTAAATCGGAAACTGTGATTCGTTGGCGTATCTCGGGTGAATTGCCGCCGAAATCGTACTCGCTGCGCCGCAACGAGGAGTATCGACCTGAGTAAAAAGGACTGCCGAATGCCCCGTAAGAAACCGGAATCAAGGCAACTGAGAATCATTCACGTCGGGTCGATCAGCAAAACATCCAGGGGGAACTGCTACCTAGAGTGTGATACGGACGACGGGGTTGTTGCATTTTGGGGAAAGACCGGAAACACCTTGAACATCGGCTTGATCCGGGAGCAGCCATCCCCTTTCGGCGTGGAGTGCGGCTGCATCTCTTCGAACTGGTCGAAACATGTCCTCTGGGTTCCTGAGTCTTCGCAAGTATCCATTCTCGCGCAGCCCCCCGGTATCCGGCATAAGGAATCCGCCACCGTATCGCTTGACGACCTGACGCGTTTGCGGCGGGTTGTCATGCGTATCTTGGATCAGCTGGCGAGTCGTCATGGTCAACAATCCGGTCCCGTGTCTCGAATATGGGAGCTCTCTAGAAATGGCGTGATTCCGCGAGAGGTTGCTGCGATGATGCGCCTCATAATCGAGATGCGGAATGCCGCAGAGTACGAAGCGAAACTCCTCAGCGGTTCCGAAAGTGAGGCCGTCAAAAACGCTTGGGAAGCTGTTTCCGATTGGGCTAAGTCGCTAGGGCTCAAGACCATGGAGTGAACGACTGGGTGCGTGGCTCGCGCCTTACGATCAAGACGGATTCGGACCGGATAGTGTTGATCCTATATCCCACAAGTGGGATAATCAGCGAGGAGGGCGAAAAGGACTTCTGCCATGACGCGCGGCATGACAGTTAGGAAGAGCAGGACACCTCAAGTGACTCGGAGTTCGGGCAACGTTTTTGCTGATCTGGGGCTGCCAAACGCCGAGGAAGAAAGAACGAAAGTGCGTTTAGCCTTTGAAATAAACCAGATCATTGAAAACCGGAAGCTGTCCCAGATGGCGGCCGCACGCCGGTTGAATGTCAATCAGCCAAAAATATCGGCTCTCTCAAATTACCGGATCGATGGATTTTCCGTGGAGCGACTGATGAATTTCCTTACGGCTCTCGACCGGGACGTCGACATTGTTATCCGCCCCAAACCGAAATCAAAAAGAGCGGGTCGAATTCTCGTAACAGCCGCGTAGGTTGTCCGAGGCGCTTACCGTGCGAGAGCGGCAGGCTCCGGCTTGCGATTGGACCTAGCAAGTGAATTCAGAGCCGCCATGACGCCGCCTTCTTTGTGAGGCACACCCGCCAGCCGCAGACCCATTTCCACTCCGCACAGCGTTCCCGCGAGCATCAAATCGTTGAAGCTGCCAAGATGTCCGATGCGGAAAACTTTTCCAGCGAATTTGGAAAGGCCCGCGCCGAGGGACATGTCAAAGTGTTCCAAAATCACCGCGCGCAATTTGTCCGCGTCGTGGCCTTCCGGCATGAAAACGGCCGTAAGCGAACTGGAATATTCGCGGGGCTCCTCGCAAATGATTTCCAGGCCCCAGGCCCGCACCGCCGCGCGAGTCGCCTCCGCGTAGCGGTCATGCCGTCGGAAAATATTGGCGAGACCCTCTTCCCGCATCATGTGCAGCGCCTCCCGCAATCCGTAGAGAAGGTTGGTCGGCGGCGTGTACGGGAAAAACCCGCTGCGGTTCGGCTTCAGCATTTCCTGCCAGTCCCAGTACGAACGCGGCAAGCGGGCATTTTCGCAGGCGCGCAGCGCCTTCTCCGAAAGCGCGTTGAAACTCATGCCCGGCGGAAGCATCAGCCCCTTCTGCGATCCCGCGATGGTGACGTCGACTCCCCATTCCTCGTGGCGGTAGTCGATCGAAGCCAGCGAAGAAATCGTATCCACCAGGAGCAGCGCCGGATGGCGCGCGGCGTCGAGCGCGCGGCGAAGCTCCGGGATTCGGCTGGTCACCCCTGTTGAAGTCTCGTTATGCACCACCAGGACAGCCTTAATCGTGTGGCCGCGATCGGCAGCCAACCGCGATTCCAGTTCCGCGGCGCTCGCCCCCCTGCGCCAGTTCCCGGGCACGTAATCGACCTGGATGCCGAATTTTTCGGCGACTCCCCGCCAGAGAAACGAAAAATGCCCTGTTTCGAACAGCAGAACGCGATCACCCGGAGAGAGGGTATTTACCAGCGCCGCTTCCCAAGCTCCAGTCCCCGAAGCGGGGTACATGACCACCGGGCCGGACGTCTGAAATATCCCCTTCATCCCCTCCAGAACTTCCTTGCCAAGGCTGGCAAATTCCGCGCTTCGATGGTCGATGACCGGCGCATCCATGGCTCGCAAGATTCGGTCGGGCACATTGGTAGGTCCTGGAATCTGAAGAAAGTGGCGTCCTGTGTGCATCATGGCGGCTCCGTTTGATGTTGAAATAAAATTGTACATGCTCGGTGCAGAGGAGCGCAACTTGAGGCAACGCGTTCAACATTGACGAGATAGCGGGTCGTGGTGTACGAATGTTCAAAGGCGTGCGCGGAAGAATCCTGCCGCAACGCGGTAAAGTAAGCGACCGTCCAATGGGAAACGGGAGTGTGTCATGACCAGGCCATGGAAAGTGGTATTGTCAGGCGGATTTTTGATCGGTGCTGCGTTGTTGTCGTCGTTCGTATGCAGCGGGGCCCAGGCGCAGAGTGCGCAAAGCGGTGTGATTTCCGGAACCGTCACAGCCAACAGGGATTACGCCCTGAGCGAAGCTTCCGGTAACCACATCCCCGCGCTTTATGCCGTTCGAGTTCGGGCGAGAGACGCCGAGCGGCATATCACCTACACCGTCTTCACCCAAAAGGGCCACTACCAGATTTACAACCTGCCCCCCGGCACCTATGAGATGTCCGCCCTCCAGGATGGCTTTGATTCCAAAGGGCCCACGGTCGAATTGAAGGCAGGAGACACCAAGACCGCGGACGTGGCCTTGCTCGTCCGGCCTGACAAGCTGCTCGCTGAGTTGGTTGATTTCGACACCCTCTTTCCTCCCGGCCCGACCCGCGATTACCTCATGCAAAACTGCATGGGCTGTCACGGCTACGAACATATTCCCTGGCAACGCATGGGCGGGGGAGGCCGCAATGCCGACGTTTGGGGCGCTGCCGTGAGTCGCATGTTTAACATGGACGGCACCAGCCCGGTGAATCACACCGGGGTGCCGCAAGTGAATCCGGCGGCGATCCCCGATGAGAAGCGGGCCGAAATAGCCGCCTACTTCTCGAAAATTTTTCCGGAGGGCGGAAAGCGGCGCGACCTGAAGCTGGACGATCTTCCGCTCGACGAAGCGGCCCTGTCCCGCGCGATCTACATCGAGTATGACCTGCCTCCAGAAACTCCTGGAAAGAGATACCCCGAGATTTCCAGCCATGACGTCTGGCCCAGCCGCATTTCCTCGTCAGTGTATGTGGCGGAAATGGGCATGGACTCAATCCAGGCCATGGACAAGACGCGGATCGACTATCCCGGGCGGTTCCAGACCTTCGTTCTTCCGAATCCTGATGAGGGCCACCGCGTGCTCGGCCCGCATGGAATCACCCAGGCCAAGGATGGGCATGTCTACACGGCCGAAATCGATGAAAGCGCGATCGGCGAACTCGATCCCGAAACCGGGAAAGTAATCCAATACACCACGCCCACCAGAAGTACGCCGCACACAATTCGTTCGGATTCAAAGGGCAACGTCTGGTTTACGGAGATGCAAGGCGTAAGCAAGGTCGGCAAGCTCGATGCCATCACCAAGAAGATCACGGAATGGGATCCTTCGCCGAGCGACACGAATGCCCACTACTACGGGATGACGGTCGATCAGAAGGATCGTGTGTGGGCCGTGGGCATGACGTCACACAAGATCGTGGGCTACGATCCGAAGACCGACAAATGGTCGGTGTACGCGACGCCCACTCAGCCTTCCGGTCCGCGCCGTCCCACGGTCGATTCCAAGGGCAAGGTTTGGTTTTCCGAGCACATTGGACAGGCTCTGGGCATGCTGGATCCGGATACGGGCAAGATCACGGAATACAAGGACCCGTTCAGGCTCGGCGGTGGATACGAATGCTACGCCGACGCGCAAGATAACATTTGGGTGACCCTCAGAAGCTACGGGGTTCTGGCCAGGTTCGATCAGAAGACCAAGAAATACACCTACTTCCCGGAACCGTTCCCGGACATCATGGGGCGGGAGCATCCCGGGCCGAAAGGCACGCGTCTCGGCGGTCTGTATCCACCCAAAATAGAAGAGGATGCGCAAGGCACGTTCTGGTATGCGGGTATCCGCATGACTACCCTGACCGCCTTCAAGCCGGACGGAAACGTACCCAACAACCAAAGGGCGGGCAATTAGTCTTTACCATGGCGTTCTGGGATCGCCATTCTCTTGAATGGCGTCACGGAAAACGCCAATCGGGAGATTGGCGTTCGCGGGAGTCGAGCGCGGGTGCGACCGAATTTTCGTACGTAATCATAAAAAGGAGAACCAGTGCGCAATAAAATGTGTTTGACCGCGAGCGACGCGGAAAAGATCGTGGCAGGATGCAAAGCCGAGGCGGCCAAGAACAAATGGAATGTCAGCATCGCCGTCGTGGACGACGGCGGATTTCTGGTCCATCTCGAACGGCTGGATGGCGCTGTGGCTCAAAGCGCGATGATCGCCACATGCAAAGCCCAAACGGCTGCCGCAACGCGGACCCCGACCAAGGCTCTCGAAGAGATCGTAAAAGAGAGGCCCGCAACGGTCGCATTCCCGGGCAGAGTGGCCGTTCAGGGCGGGTTGCCGATCATGTACCAGGGTGAATGCGTTGGCGCCGTGGGAGTTTCCGGCGCCAAATCGCATGAGGATGAGCAAGTCGCCGGCGCGGGGCTGAAAGCCCTCGAGTAGGCCCAAGTAGCACAGGCTTCAGTGGCTGCGGAAAAAATGCCTTGTTCTGTCATTCTGAGCGAAGCGAAGAATCTCTCTTCGATTTAGTATAAGAAAAGAAACTAGGAGAGATTCTTCGCTTCGCTCAGAATGACAGAGGTTTGAGTTTTTCCACAGCCGCTTCAACCTGTGGGTTTATGTTCTTACAACGACGTACCCCATACTGGCTGAAGCCAGTGCCACTGGCTGGTTTTCTTCAGGGTTTTTGCGGCATGTCCGCTTCGAAATGCGCCACGCACTGCCAGGTTCCGTCTTTCTTCATGAAAACGTTCAAGAATCTCCTCGAGCTGTGCGAAACCGAGCCGTGATATTCCACCACGGATTTGCTGATCCCGGTGAGGAAGCCGGCGTCCCCGTGTACGGTCACCTGAACATCTTCATGTTTGAAGGAAATAAAATGCAGGGATTTTCCCTTCACGTCGGCCAGATGCTGCGCTTTGGTCAGGATCACGCCGCTGGCATTTGTATACACCAAGTCGTCTGAATAGATGCGATCCAGCGTTGCGACGTCGCCCTTTTGCAGCGCCTGATTTCTCTCATCGTCGACCTTCAGAATTTCGTCCTTGGCGTCTTCCGGAGGCGTCGCGCTTTTGGCGGCGCGCCACGCGATGGCGAAAAAACCGAGGACTGATAGGGCTACTGCAACCATTCGTCGCCGAGTCATTGTGCTTCTCCCGTATTCTGGATTGGATCTGATTTCATGCAAGAAATTCTGCAACATTGCTCCATCGTGATAGCACGCACGCGCCGGAAGCGTCAAGACGAAGGGGCTGAGTCCGGAATCGCTCCCTCGACGACCGACAGCTCAGGGTTGATCAGAAACGTCCAGATCAGCGCGCCGCTGAGGAGCACCCCGGCCGTAACGATGAAAGGAGTGATCCAGAATCCCCTCTGCGCGAAAAAGCCAAAGACAACTGGCGACACGGACGCTGCCAATGCTCCCGCGGTGTTCATCACGCTGCTCACCGTGCCGCTGAACTCCCCGCCCACATCCATCGGTACCGCCCATGCCGGGCCGATCACGAGTTCCAGGAAGAAAAATGAAATGGCCAGGCAGGTGACCGCCGTCCAGGCGTTGTGAGTCAACGCCGTCGGAATCAGCATGGCCCCGGAAACAAGCAGGCCGGGCACCGCCACGACGCGGCGAGCGAGCTTCAGTCTGCCCGTCCTCCGGTACACAAGATCGCTGATCGATCCCCCCACCAGATCTCCCACCATTCCCGCAAAAAGTGGAAGCGAGGCCACGAAGCCCAGCGACTTCAGCGAGAAGTGCCGGTATTCCTGCAGGTACGTGGGGTACCAGGTCAGGAAGAAATACGTTCCGTAGAAAAAACAGCCGTAGGCGGCGGCGATGTACCACATGTTCGGCGAGCGCAGAATAAATTTCCAGGATACATTCCGCCGCTTTCCTGCATCGAGCTGCTTGATCGAGCCATCCGCGTTGAGTCCGCGAATATGGGCCAATTCGGCGCGGTTGACGCCCTTGTGATCCTCGGGACGGTTGAGGTAAATCACGCCGAAGACTGCGGCCCAAATCGCGCCCAACGATCCGAAAATGTAAAAAATGGCGCGCCATCCGAATGCGCTCATGATTCCCACGGCGACAAACGGCGTGACCGCCACCGCAAACCGGCTGAAGCAATGCGTAATGCCCTGGATGCGTCCGCGCTCGACCTTTGGAAACCACAGTTGCATCCCGCGCGTGGCCACAGGAAACGCGCCAGCCTCGCCCAAGCCCAGCAGAAACCGTGCGCTCAGCAGAGTAATTAGTCCGGCGGCGGCGCCGGTTGATACCGCCGCGATCGCCCACCAAAACATGATGACGGTGAGCACTTTCCGGGGGCCAATACGGTCGCCTAACCATCCTCCCGGAAATTGTCCCAGCGCGTAGGCCAAGGTAAAAGCGCTGAAGACCCACCCCATCGCGGTCTTGCTCAGTCCGAATTCCTTTGCGATCGCGGGCGCGGCGACAGAAATGTTGCTGCGATCCATGTACGTGATCAAGTACATGAAACTGATGAGGAGAAGAACCAGCCAGCGGGTCTTTGTTGGTTTGGAGGTGGTCGCTTCGAGGAAGGCGGGATTGGGCGACGCGGGCGTGGGAGTCGTGTCCAGCATTCAGTCCCTGGCGGTCCTAGGAGGTCCGGGCTTCAGTCCGGACGTTCAGGCTGGCTATTCGCTGGGCTTTAGCCACTGAGGTCTCAGGGCTTAAAACCTGCTCATGCGATGCTAGTTGTCCGACTGCCAACAACTTCCTTTTCCCCGCCGCTGCGTGCCGCGTTCGGCCAGACGATTTCAATCGGCCGGTTTTCCTCGGCCGATTGGTCGGCAGCCTGATAGACCTGCATGACCATGCGGGCGTGCTCGGGAGTGACGAGCGGCTGCTTGCCTCGCGCGACACAATCCAGGAAGTGGATGGTTTCGGCCTCCATGGGCCCCGCGTATACGTGTTCCACTTTTTCGCCGGGCATGGTGGAGAGGGGAAACTCGATGCCGCGCTTCATCGTGTTGATGCTGACGTCGCGGTGCGAATCGTCCACCATGATCGCGCCTTCGCTGCCGACCATCTCGATCCACGTGGACGAAAAATTCGGATACGCCGGTGGAAGTACCCAGCCGGCGCCAATTGTGAAGACGCTGCCGTCGTCCAGCGTCACGACGATCCAAACGCAATCTGGCACGCCGTGCGTCGGCCGCATGATTTTATTCACGAGTTGCGCGTAGACGCGCACCGGTTTGCGCGGTTCAAAACACCACAGCACAAAGTCGATGTCGTGCGTCGCTTCCATGGCGGCCGGCGAAAGCTTGATGCGCCCGCCGATTTTGTTGCCGAGATTGCGGGTGATGTGGCGGCTCACGAGAGCGCTCACCGGCTGGCCGATTGTGCCGTCGGCGATGGAGCGCTTCACGTACGCGAATTTCGGGTTGAAGCGCTGCGAATATCCGATGGTGAAGAGCAGGGACTTGGACCGCGCCAGACCGATCAATTCATCGGCTTCGGCCAGCGTGAGCGAAATCGGCTTTTCAAGCAGAAGGTGCTTTCCCGCAAGCAGCGTTTCCTTGGCCATCGGGTAGTGCACGGTTTCCGGCGTGGCGGACACGATAATCGCGTTGATGTTGTCGTTCTTCAGGAGCGCGCGGTAATCCGTGGTCGCCGTGACGGGCTTGGTCTTGTCCGCCACTTCCTTCAGGCGCGCTTCCTTGATTTCGGCAATGTGCAATTCACTCACGTAAGGGCTCGCGGCGCATGTTTCCGCGCGAATTCCCCCGCACCATCCCGTTCCAATGATTCCGATGTTGACCTTCTGCATGTTGCCTCTCTCCAGTAGTCCCGCTTTTCAAAAAATCGAAGTTCCCCGTGAGCTCCCAACTCAACGGCCCAACCAAGCCTATATGTTAGCCGATTTTGCTTTCCGGGCGCGCCATATTACGATTTTCCGCAATGTTCGGGGGTGGTAGCGCCGGCGTCCCGCCGGCTCTTTGGATTATTCAGCAACCCAAAAAATGCCGGCAAGATGCCGGGGCTACCAGTCCCCCGGCAGTTCGATTCGGAATGCTCAGGATATAATTCACACGAGATCGAATCTGCCCAACATTTATTTTAAGTGCGCATCGACGGAAAGATATTTAAGGGAGGACGGCGCGCCGTCGTAGACGACCGCAGCCACATATCCATCAGCCGGGTGGAACGAATTCAAATGCCAGCGCGGTTCCACTCCGCTGAGAAACTGAGCGGGTTCCCCGGGCAGCACACTCACGGCAAAACTGTCGAGAGGAATTTGCAATCCCATTCCGGTGGCTTTCAAGTAGGCTTCCTTTCGCGTCCAGCAATGGAAAAATCCCTCGGCTCTCGCTTCCGGCGGCAAAGTTCGCAGATTGGTCATTTCGTGTGACGAAAAATAGCGCTTGGCTATATCCTCGCCCCCAAATTCCGGCCGAACGCGCTCCACATCAATCCCAAGATTGCGCGCTTTTGCAAATGCGTACACCACCATTCCCGCCGAGTGCGACACATTAAAACAAAGCCCACTCGAGGCATTCTCTCCCGCGAGCGAAGGCTTTCCATATTTGGCGTAGGAAAATTCCAAGTCCGCTGGAGATTGATGAATATATCTGCCGAGCAATTCGCGAAGCAGGCCGCGGGCCGCGACGAATCGATTTCTATCGTTCGCGAAATGGAAGCGGTCCGCGCGGGCTTTCTCTTCCGGCGAAAGTGTCGACTCCAGGTGGCTAAGATTGTTTTCTGCGCGGTCGAGTGCCGCGTGCCAGACGTGGATTTCATCCCCGATTTGTTCCCATTCCATTGTCGTCAATGTAATCCGTTTCGAGGAACGTCAAAAGCGTCGCGCGCGCATTCCCGGGAGCGCCAATCTCCCGATTGGCGTTCCCGGCCGTTACCCCTCGCGCTAAGGCTACCGTGCGTGCGAAGACTGACCGGAAACGTGAGCCGCTTCTTCGCCATGGATGGACATCGCGCCCTGGGGGATTGCCGGCACTTCGCCGTGCGCCTCGATGCTCCAGCTTTTGGCCATGCGGTTGCCGCCGGCAGTGAGGCAGAAGAACGCCGACAGCTCGATGATCTCCGCGTTGCTGTAAAACTTCTTCAGCTCCGCGTAGACTTCCTTGTCGCGGCCATCATCGAGCGTTAGCGTGCGGGCGTAATGCAGCGCGGCGCGAGTCTTCGGGTCAGGATGCTCCCAGTTCGGCAGCGCGCAGCTCATCTTTTCTTCTTCGGTGATGGAGGAAGCCAGGGGAGAAGTCTGCCGCGCGCAGAATTCGCAGCCGACAATTTGCGCGATCTGTATGCGCGCAAGTTCCTTAATCTCGTGCGGCACGGTGCCGCCGCGGTGCAGCATATCCCAGTAGCCCGCAAAGGCTTTGGCCACTTCGGGGTTCTGTCCCATGGTGCGGTACCATGCCGGCGGCGGGCTCTTGGTCACCTTCGCGCGTTCGATCACATCGCGCAATCCTGGATCGGCAGCGTCGTCCGTAATTTGGGGAACGTTCGGCACGTGCGTCATGGTTGACATTGTGGACCTCCGACAGCATCGGATGGCTGAAAGCTTTTACTGGATGCAATAAAATTTCTGAAACTTTGGCGCGAATTGCGATGAACCGGGCCGCTCACTCCATCGGCTGAATGCGAACGATTCGCCCGGTACTGTAGTCCGCATACCAGACGACGGCGGGAGTTGCGGATTTATCCACCCAAACCGCGCGCGAGTGCGAGTAAGGCTCCGGCATCGCGTATTCCGTCCATTGGCCCGTTCGCGGATTGAATCTCAGGAATTCCCGCCCGTGTAATTCTCCGCCCCACACTTCGCCGTTCTTGTCGGGTTCCACGGAATACAGATCCGTGTATGGCTCTACGGGTCCCGGAGGATAAAATTCACGGATCCGCTTGGCCTTGGCGTCCAACTCCACCAGGGTTCCATTCTCACCGCCAAACCAGGCATTGCCAAAGGGATCGAAGCCGCCCCTGCGGCCGGCCGAACGCCGGTCCCCGGAATCCAAATTGAGCATTTCACCGGTGCGAATATCCAGAAGCTCCGCCGAATTTCCAAACGTCCCGGAAATCGCTCCGCCGGCCCAGAAATTTCCGTCCTGCGAAACGATCCCATCGTAGCTGAAGGGAACTTTCATCGGATATTTCTGCACCATCTTTCCGGTCTTGGGATCGATTTTTTCCGCCGCGTATCCGCCGCCCATGCTGGCCCACACAAATCCATCCGGGGTCACGTCGAAATCGGCCATCCCGGCGGAATTGATCGGAAAAGGCGCCGCGACAGGCACTTCAACCATCTCCCCGTTTCGCGGATCGAGCTTCAACAGCTTGTGCGACCACGGCTCTGAAATGAGCACTTCGCCATTCTTCTCAACGTACACATGATGCGTTCCGGGCTGCGCGCCGGGCGTCAGAGGAGTCTGGTATTCCGTGACGACGCCAGTATGTGTATCGAGCTTTCCGAAGTAACGGCTCAGATGACTTGTGTACCAGATGTTTCCGTTGCCGTCCCCGAAGACGTCGTGTGCGCTGAGCAGCGCGCGGGGCAGTTCGAATTCGGTCACCACCACGCGATTGGATTCTCCGGTCAGCCGCGGGAAGGCATACATCGGCGCGTCCACGGACTCGGGACCACGAACCTTAGCGAGCCACTTGGTGAGCAACCTGTCGGTGGCCTGCGCGGAATCGCTCACCAGCTCCAGCGGATCGTTGATCAGCGGTCCTCCGCCGCGATGAAGCATGCGCGCCACCAGCACGCCCCAGCTTCGCTCGTCATAGCGATTCTTGAAAATTTGCTGGAAGGAATGGCACCCCAGCGCGCAGGTGTTGTGCAGGGCCTCTTTTTCCTCGACTGTGCCCGGCAGATTCCACAAGATTTCCTCGCCGCTCAGTTGCGATTCGACTTCTGGAGTCGGCGGCAGAGCCCGCGTCTTGGTGATCCGCTCCAGCACAATGTCGTCCAATTTCGTTCCGCCGTCGATTCGCACCGAGTCGCGCCGGTACGGCTTGAATTCCAGCGGATTCGCAATCCGCAAAAAGTATGCCCCGGCTTGCATCTTGGGAAATTCGTACTTCCCGTCTTCATTGGTGTAGACCGTGGTTCGCACGCCATTCGGCGCGATCAACTGCACCATCACGCCTTCGGGCGAATCTCCGCTGGCAACGCGCACGATTCCGGACGCGCCGCCCGAAAGGCCGCTCTGCACCGTCCATTTATTTGTATTCGATCGATACCACGGATTGGCCGGAAGGGATTCTCCCTCCACGCAGCACATGTCGCTGTGCAAAAAGCTGACCAGATCCTTCACGTCCGCGTCCGCAAGCGTGGTGCCGAACGATGGCATCCCCGGCCCGCCCTTCTTGATGTGCGCCGCAACATTTTCTTCGGTCACGGGAACTCCCGTGATCAGGGCCGCTTGCTTAAAGAGGCCTTCCAGCTGCGGAGCGGCCTGCTGATACTTGTTGTGGCAGGCCCAGCATTTGTGCCAGTAAATATTTTCCCCGCGATCCGCGCCGCTCTCCGCCACTTCGAGATACTTATCGGTTCGATAGGAGCGCTGCAGATCGTCATGGGATGTGGCCGGAGCCGGAGTGTCGGCGGCGCCGTCGGACGAGGGCCCGGCAGCCGCAGGCCGCGCCGTGGAAACGGCGAAGGAAAGAGTAAAGAGGAAGGCACTCGTGCCCAGAAGCGCAACTTGTCGCCGCATTTTCACCTCGGCCTCGAATTAATCAGAATACTTTAACATCGCTGAGTCATCCCATTACAGGTCCGAATTGGCAGCAATTTCGGACCCTTTGGGCAGCGCGGGACATTCCGTCGGAGCATGTCCCTTAAATTGGGGGCATGGTAGACTGGTCCTCCTGTCCTGCTCAAGGGAAAACAATTTCAATTGAAGCCAAGGAGAATCTCGTGAACTATTATGGCGGCAAGGAACTAGCAGAAAGTTTTCGCACCGTCCGCAAAAATACCCTCGCGGTCGCCCAGGACATTCCGGAAGACAAGTACGGTTTTCGCGCCGCGCCGGAAACACGCAGCGTAGGCGAGTTACTCGCCCATATCGCAATAAGTAATGGTTTTCAAAAGCAGATCCACGCCGTAGAGCGCCGAACGAATCTCGATGGATTCGATTTTCCATCGTTGATGAAACGCCTGCGCGCGGAAGAAAAAGAGCCCCGCACGAAGACTCAGGTGATCGAGCTGCTCACCAAGGAAGGCGAGGCGTGGGCCAAATGGCTCGAAGGACTGGACGACAATTTCCTCGGCGAAGTCCTCCTGATGCCGCAGGGAGGAGCGCCGCCCTCTAGAACCCGCTTCGACATGCTGCTCTCGGTGAAAGAACACGAAATGCACCACCGCGGCCAGCTAATGCTCATCGAACGTATCCTCGGAATTGTGCCGCACCTCACTCGCCGGCAGCAGGAGCGCCTCGCTGCGGCCACCCAGAAATAAGGTCGCCTCGCAAAACAACAAATTGGGCTTGCCCCCACGGCAGTTTTTTTCTCCGTGGGGGCAAGTCCGTGCTGTTTCCGTTCGGAACGCTTCTTATTTCTTCGGCTTTTTCTTCTCCCGCGCCCTAAAGTTAATCCCCTCCGTGTCGAGGTTAAGCCCGTGAGGTGATACGTATGGCCAATTCCGTTCAGGCGACCCAGCCAGTCAACGCGCTGACCCAAACGCAGCCAGCGGCACAATCCAGCAGAACGGCCGCGCAGAACACAAATCAATCCGCTACCCCGCAAGATAAAGTCACGATCAGCCCGCAAGCGCAGCAGGCGCTGGCAAATAACACGAAGCCGTCCGCAGGAGGCGACGTCGACCACGACGGCGACAACCACTAGTCCCTAAGCGTCTCCTTTTCTGCGTCTTGCAGGGCGCTAATGGTATTTCCTCGTCTGCCGATGTATAGGGCGATGAGGTAATCGGGCCATGACCAGTTCAGTGCACTCTCTTCAGGAAGCTCACTCGCAGTCGCAAACTCAAGAAGCCGTTCAGCCGCCGAAGACGTTGCAGACGCATGCCGCGGCGCGGCAAGACACCGTCACGATCAGCGAAGAGGCGAAGCAAGCCCTTACGCACAGCACCACGCAGGCCGGTGGCGGCGCGAACGAGCGCGGCTAAATACGCTGCGGGGAAAATGCTTTTTTGTCATCCCGAGGTCGCCGCGGCGACCGAGAGATCTGCTTTTCTTCGCTAAACCCAAGAAAAAACAGATTCCTCGGGCAAACCCGGCCCTTCGGAATGACTCGTTGCGAGCTTTCCCGCAGCCTGTAAAGCCGCCGTTTCGTTTCTTTGAATGTTTGCGGATTAGCTGGTTTTTCCGGCGTACTGCAATTTCACGCGCGCGCTCTTTTCGGCCACCGATTTTGCCAGCTCTTCTTTGTAGGTGGTCAGCCGCTTGGCAACTTCGGGATCGGAGGTGGCCAGAATTTCCGCCGCAAAAATCGCCGCGTTTGTCGCTCCGGGCTTGTCGATGGCCATGGCCGCCACGGGCACGCCGCCGGGCATTTGAACGCTGGATAGCAGAGAGTCGATGCCGGAAAGCACCGTGGTTGCCATCGGTACCGCGACGACCGGGAGCGTCGTAACCGCCGCGATCACGCCCGCCAGATGCGCCGCTCCTCCCGCCGCAACGATCACCACTTTGAGCCCCCGCGAAACCGCCGTGGACGCATACTCATGCGTGCGCGCTGGTGAGCGGTGCGCCGAAGTCACCTCAATTTCATAGGGCACTTCAAACTTTTCCAACATCTTCGCCGTTTCACTCATCACCGGCAGATCGGTGTCCGATCCCATGACGATTCCGACGAGCGGTTTGCGGCTGTTCTTTGATTCACTGGCCATGAATTCTCCTTGTCTTTCTGGTTGGTGGGTTGGTCCGTTCAATACGCGCCGGAGATGGAGTCATCGCCGCTGTGATGCGGCGAGCGCTTTTTCTCTTCCACTTCAATGCGGTCGCCCCGGCGGATGCGGCCGGACTCCACGACCCGGCATAACAGGCCGCGCCGCCCGCGGATCGCTTCCTGAAGACCCTGGCGGATTTCGTCCATCTGATGGCAGGGCTCGCACGGTTTGGTGACTTCGAGCAGGACCTCTCCGGCGCGCAGCCGCTGCCCGAGGGGCAATGCCCCCAGGGCGATGCCACGCGTCGTAATGTTTTCCCGGACGCGTCCCGGCGCGACGCCGAATTCCTCGAGCGTCTCCACATCCATTACCAAAACCTGGCGATTGCTGCCGCTCCGTCCGTGAATGCATTCGCGGAAGCCCTTATTTTCAACGGCAAATACTTCGTCGAATTCGCGCATGGGCTGGCCGTGCGCCAGGCATTGGAATAAGCGCAGGATTTCAGACATGCGGCGCCTCCACTGGCACGCTCCAACGGAGGTCCCCCTTGGCCCCTATATCGGTGCGGCAATGCGCGCCGTCAAAATGTATTTTATGCACGGCTTCGTAGGCCCTGTCGATCGCCAGCGGCAGAGAATCAGCCGCAGCCGTTACCCCAAGCACGCGCCCTCCACTGGTCACGACGGAATCGCCGTCACGCTTCGTTCCAGCGTGAAACACGGCGGCATCGTGCAATGCCGCTGCCTCCGCCAGCCCCGTGATTCTTTTCCCCGTTTCGAATGAGCCCGGGTATCCGCCGGAAGCCATGACCACGCAAACGCTCGCGCCCGGCTTCCAGGCGGGCTTGATCCAGTCCAGCTTCCGCGAAGCCACCGCGTCAAGTGCCACTGCGAGATCGAAATCCATGCGCATCATGATGGGCTGCGTTTCCGGATCCCCCAGCCTACAATTATATTCCAGAACCATCGGCCCGCTCGCAGTAAGCATCAGGCCGAAATACAAAAAGCCGGTGTAGGGAATTCCCTCCTCGGAAAGCCCCGCAATCGTCGGGCACACGATGTCCTTGACGATCAGCGATTCATATCTCGGCGTGATCATTCCATCCATCGTGTACGCGCCCATGCCGCCGGTGTTGGGGCCGCGGTCGCCGTCGAAGACTCGCTTGTGGTCGCGCGTCGGTGCCATCGGCAGGAAAGATTTCCCATCCGTCAGCACGATGAACGAAAGCTCTTCGCCCTTAAGCGCGTGTTCCAGCAGCACGCGCGCGCCGCCCGCGCCGAGTTCGTGCTTCTGCATCAGGCGGCGGATGAACGCCTCCGCCTCCGCGCGCGTTTCCGCCACCAGGACGCCTTTCCCCGCGCACAATCCATCGGCCTTAATTACTACCGGCCAATCCACCGCGTCGAGCGCTCGAATGGCTTCGATGGGAGAGTCAAAATCGCCATAGAGCGTGGGCGTGGGGATGCCGTACCGATCCATAAACTGCTTCGCGTAAATTTTGCTTCCCTCGAGGCGCGCGTCCCGTTGCGACGGCCCCACTAGCCGCATCTGTCGGCATTCAAATTTATTCCGTATTCCAGCAACGAGCGGCGCTTCCGGTCCCACGACGGTGAGGTCCGGCTTGAGCCGCTCGGCCAGCGACACCAGCGCGCTCACGTCGGCGGCATCCACCGGCACGCATTCCGCGACGCCCTCGACCCCGCCGTTGCCCGGCGCGCACCAGATTTTCTCGACTTCCGGCGATTGGGCGAGCCGCCACACCATTGCGTGCTCGCGTCCCCCGCCTCCGACCACCAGAATTTTCACAGTAGGCTCACGATAGTCGCAGCCCTTGCGGCTGTCAACCCTGATGCGAGTGGTTGGTGGTCAGCTTCCGAGATGCCGACTTCACGGGCACTCGATTCATGTAAAATCCTCACACATTGCCGACGGCCCGCTTTCGAGACTTCCGCTGGAGGACTCATGGCCACTGCCACTGTGCGCCCGCATCTGCGCTACGACGATCTCTTCTTCTCCGGAATGGCGGCTGTCGCCCTGGTCGTCGTCCTGATTGGCTTTGCCCGCACGTACTTTCTGGCCGGCTTGTTCCGAGCACCACTCCCGAACCTGCTCGTGCACATCCATGGCGCTGCATTCACGCTTTGGATCATCCTTTTCATTTCCCAGACCTCGTTGGTCGCGGCGCACCGCGTTGATCTCCATCGTCGTCTCGGCCTGCTCGGCTTCGTGCTCGCCATTGTAATGATCGTGCTGGGCACGCTGACCGCGAGCGACCACCTTGCTCGCCATGTGGCTCACCCGGGCACCGATACGGTCGAGGATGAGCGTGCGTTCTACGCCGTCCCGCTAGGCGACATGCTCATGTTCTCCACGTTCGTCTATCTCGGTTACCGCAACCGTTTCCAGCCAGCAGTGCACAAGCGGCTGATGTGGTTCGCTACCCTCTCGCTTCTGGACGCAGGTTTCGACCGCTGGCCGGTCTTTGATCCCTACTCGCTTCCGGTTGTGAACCTCATCTGTTTCACACCGCTGCTCCTTTTGATGATCGGCTACGACTGGTGGTCCACAGGCAAGGTGCTGCGCGTAACCATCTGGGGGACGATTTTCATGGTCGTCGTTCAGCAAATCCGCCATCCGCTCGGCCACACTGCTGCCTGGCAGAGCTTCGCGGCCTGGGTCGCAATGCACATGCCCTCGTTTTCCTGAGCCTGCTCGCGCCGCCATGGGTTGCAGCGGCAGACTCGATTGAGTGTACTTGGTACAAGTCCCGATCAACGGGATTCCTGGCCCATTCAAGGTAAGGGGATATTTGACGCCCTTCAGTGGCCAGATTACGATTCGGCCCGCCATGCCGGGACAATCTGCGCGCCGCTATTTGTTTCCTGCTTTGCTGGCCTGCTTTTTCTTTTCGGGCGCGGCCGGACTAATCGATCAGGTCGTATGGAGCAAAGCGCTCGGACTGATCTTCGGGCACACGGCATACGCGGTTGCCACGGTCCTCGCCGTATTCATGGCGGGACTCGCTTCGGGTAGTGCTTGGATCGGACGGCGCGGCGACGGCTGGAAACGGCCCATCGCCCTCTACGGGTGGCTGGAACTTGGCGTGGCCGCGACCGCCGCGATTTCGCTTGCGGGTCTTGCCGGCGTCCGCGCCACCTATGTGGCCGCGTATCCATACGCCGCGGGAAACGGCGCGATTCTGCTGGCGCTGCGATTTGTGGGGTCGGCGCTGGTTTTGTTCCTGCCTACATTTCTGATGGGCGGCACGCTGCCTGTACTGGTGCGCGGGCTCACGCGGAACGCGGGGGAGCTGGGAGCGCGCCTGTCTCGCCTCTATTGGATTAACACGGCGGGCGCGGTTGCAGGAACGTTCGCAGCGGGTTTCTTGTTTCTTCCATCGCTCGGTTTACGGCGGACGTTGGGAATCGCTGTAGCGCTGAATCTTGCGGCCGGTGCGCTGGCGCTGTTTCTCGCGCGCGAGGAACCGGCCGCGGCATCACTTGAACTCGCTGAATCGCACATACCGGAACAATTGCAAGCGCCGCCCTTTCCCAAGTCATCGAAATTCTTCCTGGTCTGCTTCGCCATCGTCGGCGCCACGGCCATGTCCTACGAAATCGGCTGGACGCGGCTGCTTTCCACGCAGCTGGGCAGCTCCACATACGCGTTCACCCTGATGCTTGGCACGTTCCTTACGGGGATCGTTTTGGGCAGCGCTCTCTATGAACGATGGAGCCGCCGCCGCGCGCCGAGTCCGATGACCTTCGCCGTCACGCAGACGCTGACGGCGCTCGCCGCGCTCGCATTTCTTGTGTTCTTCACGCGCCTGATCGAAGTGCTCCCCCCGATTCTGCGCGCCACCCACGAATCGTTTCGCGGCCTGGTGCTCGCACAATTCGTCACCAGCGCGCTGGCGATGCTCCCTACCGCAGTCGTTTTCGGATTTAATTTTCCTGCGGTTGTGGTCTTGATTGCCGGCCCGCGTGCGGCCAATGGAGCCGGCGCGGGTGCCGCGGTGGGCCGCGCCTATGCCTGGAACACGCTCGGCGCGATCGTGGGTGCGATTGCCACTGGGTTCTGGCTGATGCCGCGCCTCGGAAGTTTTCACCTGCTGGCCGAGACGGCGGGCGCGAACCTTGCTTTGGCCGCCGCGATTTCCTTTGCCTCCGCGCAGAAAGCCCCGCGCAAAATCCTTGCCGTCGCGGGGAATCTCCTTTTACTCGTCGCCGCCGCCTTCATCGGCTTCTCCAATTACTTTAACGATCCCGCGGTGGCTTCGTTCAACACCATGATGTACTGGAATCTATACGACCGCCCGCTGACGCTGCGCGAAAACGCGCATGCCCTGGACATCGTCTATTTCCGCGACGGCCTGAACGCCAACATTTCCGTGGCGAGAACCGGCGATTACATCGCCCTGCGCACCAACGGAAAAGTGGACGCCTCGAATCACGACGCCACGACCCAACTCCTCCTCGGCCATCTCGCAGCGCTCGCGCATCCCCCCCGGCGCGTCCTACTCGTCGGATTCGGCAGCGGCATGACGGCGTCCGCCCTCGCGGCCTATCCGGAGCTGGAACGCCTGGACGTCGTGGAAATCGAGCCCGCAGTTGTCGGTGCCGCCCCCCTGCTCGCATCATTGAATCGCAATGTGCTCCTCGACCCGCGCGTGCACGTGACGTTTGACGACGCGCGCAATTTTCTTTTCACCACGCGCCGGAAGTACGACCTGATCATTTCCGAGCCCTCGAATCCTTGGATTGCCGGCGTCGCCACGCTTTTCACTCGGGAGTTTTACGCAGCCGTCCAGGGCCGGCTCGCTCCAGGCGGCGTATTCGTGCAGTGGATGCAGGCCTATTCCCTATATCCAGAAGATTTGCGCATGCTCCTGGCGACATTCCTCTCTGAATTTCATGGCGCGACGCTCTGGCACGGCGACGCCCCGGACCTGATCCTGATGGCGCCGAGTCCTCCGTCCAGTGAAATTCTCCAGCGCGCGCAGGCCTTGTACGGTTTGCCGCGGTTGCACCAAGATTTCTTGCAGCTCGGGATGGAAGAGCCGGCCGGACTGTTTGGTTTCTACCTGCTTGACGACGCCGGTTTGCGGAAATTTTCTTCCGGCGCGCAACTAAATACGGACGATCGAACGCTGCTCGAATATCACGCCCCGCGATCCCTGCTCGTCCGCGGCCTCGAGGACAAGAACCGCGACGCGATTCTTGTGGAGCAAAAAGATCAGCTCCCGGAGGATTTTCCGCCGGACGCGCGCGATCAGGCGCTCGCCGCCTCCGCCGCGACATCCGTCAATCAGGAAGATTCTGCCGGAGCCGAGCGATTCTTGCGCGCCCTCGACAATCGTCCGGTCACCCTGCGCATTGCCACGATTCGCGGGCGCGCCGCGCTCGCCAGTTCCAATTATCAAACGGCTTTTCGCGCCTACGACGCCGCTTTGTCGATCGACCCCAATTCCCTGGAGGCCGCATGGGGCCTGGCCGAAGCCGACCGGCATTTCGGCAATAATGAAAAGGCGCGCGCAGCGTTGCAGCGAATTCTCGAGCGCGACCCCGGAAATGCGCGGGCGCTGGAATCCCTTGTGAAACTGGACGTGGATTTTTCTCGCTGGGCGGAGGCGGAAGACTTGCAGCGCCGGCTCCTCGCGGCGGACCCGAATCCGGCTGTCGCCGCGCGCGCCCGTTTTGCCGAAATTTTATTGCGCGAGGACAAGCTGGACGAAGCCTACCGCGCCATGCTGGACTGCCTCGCTGTGGATCCGTACGACTTTCAAACGCACCTCAACTTGGGGGAGCTGCTGGCCCGGCAAAAAAAATGGGAGGAGGCGCGCCTGCATCTTGAATTTGTAATGCGGTTTTACCCCGACGAGGATTCGCGAATCTATCCGCTCCTGTTTCAGGCCGACCAGGCGCTTGGCGACGCGTCCGCCGCCGCGAAAGCGGTGCGCTTCGGGCTGCGCGTGTTTCCGGACAATTCGGAGTTGCAGCGCCTGAATTTGTTGCTTGGCAAACCCGGCCTCTTACACTGAACGCTTGCGGAAAAAGGAAAGGGCCGCCGAAGCGGCCCTTTCGTCGGATGCAGCACTCGGACTCGGAACGGGTTAGTTTCCGGCGGGCTTTGCCGCGGAGGCTGCAATCGCCTTCGGTGCGCTCAAATAACCGGAGATTTTCTTGTCGCTGACCTGGTTGACCACCAGCTCCATCGGCTGGCGAGATCCGCCCGCGTAGAAGTAGATGGGTTCATTGACGGACTTGTTCTTCTTTTCAAGCCGCATGTCGTCGACATACAGCGCGATCGTGAATTGATGCTTCTTGGCGCTGGCGGAGCGCATTTCGAGCTGTGTCTGGCCAACGTGTTCCTTTTGTCCCTTGGCGGTCAGCGTGAATTCAAAGTAATCGCGCTCGCCCATTCTCTTGAGTTGCTCGAGTTCTTCGTGGTTGCGCGCGATCAACTCGCCGTGCTCGCCGCGCAACTGTTCGATGTTCCCTTTGGTGGAATCGAGATCGGTCTTCACGCCGTTCACGTCGGTGCCGAGCGCCTTCACTTCATCCTCGTTGGCCTTGGTCGCCAGCGTGGATTGCACGTCGGTTAGCTTCTTGGTGTAGTCGGCGCGGCTCTCCTTCACCTGATTGCGTGCCGCCGCCAACTGACCCTCGGTGAGTTTCAGTTTGTCACCCACCAGATTCATTTCGGACTGCAGTTCGGCGTTGGTTCGCTCTGCTTGCGCCATCCGCTGGGTGAATCCATCCTGTGTCTGCTGTGTCTGCTGGAAAGTCTTGGTTTGCGCCGCTAGAGCTCGCTGCGCATCTCGTGCTTGGTTACCGGCATTCCATGCCAGTCCCACACCCACCAGTGAGAGAATCGCCAGCCCAACCACGGCTATCCCCATCCAGCGCGGTGAACCCTCTGTCGTCCCTTGGTTGTTCGACTGTTCGTACATTTGATAATCTCCTTTGCGATTTCCCTCGCGATATTGAGAGTCGCACGTGTGGGACCAAATGGGAACTTGGAAATAGAAACTTACGTACCAGAAAGTAAATAATAGGTTTATATGTTATTGAATGAGGGCTTCTCACGCACGGAGGTCGGATTGATCGTGTAACTTTTACCTGAAAGTCGGGCTGCATCCTAGATAAGGATTTGAATCGATTGGCTTTATCGAATCACACAATCGCCCGGGAAATTACACAAATTCAATGAAATGTCACTAAGTCTCGCTGGACCAGCAAATTAGGCGACGCGGGAGTTATCGGTGGGGACGGGCTCCAATTCGCGGTCAAAATAGACTTCCAGCGTTAGTGCCGCAGCGTCAAACACCGCGCGGCAATTCTGGCAGGAGCTCAGATGGCGTTGTACTTCACCCGCAACCTCGGGTGCCAGGCGACCTTCCAAGTATTCGCAGATTAGACGGATTGTGGCCTTACAGGTCATGCTCATCGCTTCCCCCAGTGCTGAGCAGGTCTTAAATAAGCACGCCATCAACCAATCGATTCGGAAGGCTTGAAAATCTATAACTATAATTTAATCAATTATTTAAGTTGGGTCGGAGAAAATGTAAAATCAAGCGCACATTCCCGAAATGGAGAAAATTTTCTTAGTTGGAATCAATCTTACCGGGTCACAGGATTCCGCTCTGACTCCTGATTATGGGCGGCCTTCCCCTTTCCCTAACACTATGCAGGAAGGCCGGTTACCGCGTGACCGTCATATTGCGCAGAACCGCGATCCGCTCCGAGAGTGGCGGATGTGTGCTGAACAAACCCGAAAATATCTGTCCAGCGGTCAAGGGAGCGACGATGAACAGTGAAGCAGTCGATGGGGAGACATCCATAGGGATTCGCTTGTTATATGCACCCAGTTTCTCAAGGGCGCTGACTAAACCATAGGGGTGGCCAACCATCCTTGCGCCTGATGCGTCGGCGGCAAACTCTCGCTGCCGCGAAAGCCCGAGCTGGATCAACAAGGCAGCAATCGGTGCGACAAAAATCATTAAAAGTGCCGCCAATCCGCCGCCTCTTCGGTCGCGGGAATTGCCGTAGCCGCCAAAGATCATCGCCCACTGGCCCATGTGAGCGATCCAAGTGATCGCTCCTGCTAACGTAGCGGCAATCGAAGTGATCAGAATGTCGTAATTGCGGACGTGCGAAAGCTCGTGCGCGATGACCCCTTCGAGCTCGTCGTCATTCATCAACTCCATCAAACCCGCGGTGACGGCCACCGAAGCGTGCGAGGGATTGCGGCCGGTGGCGAACGCGTTGGGCGCCGGCTGCGGAATCAAATACAGTTTGGGCATCGGCAGCTTGGCCTTGGCGGCCAGCCTCTCCATCACTTCGTACAAGCGCGGAAGCTGCTCGCGCGATACGGGCTGCGCTCCGCTCGATCGCAGGGCGATTTTGTCGGAGAAAAAGTAGGCCACGCCGTTCATCACCACGGCAATTATCAAGCCGAAGGTCATTCCTTGCTGGCCTGCAATGGCATCTCCGCCCAGTACCAAGAGGATGGTCAGGGCGGTCAGTAAGAAGAGTGTCTTTATCGCTCTCATAATCTCACCAGTATAAAGCCGTCAATTCAGTCTAGAAGTTTCCGCGGGGCGCGTCAACTTGAGGCGCGCCCCGCGGAATGGAACTTTACCTGCGCCGTCCTGATTTCGCCGCAGTCACGGCAGGTTCCGCCGCCGCCGGTTTTGCGGCGCCTTCCTGCGCGGCCTGCTCCACGCGCTCGAAGCGCATGGAGTCCGCGCTCGGATCGATGTCGACCCGCACCAGGTCTCCCGGCAAAACGCTGCCGTCGAGGATGCGCATCGCCAGCGGATCCTGCACAAGGCGCTGGACCGTGCGGCGCAGCGGGCGCGCTCCGTAGGCCGGATCGTACCCGTCGCGGACCAGCCTCTCGCGTGCCGCGGGTGTCAGCTCGATGCGAACTTTGCGTTCCGCGAGCAGCCGCATCACTTTGGCCAGCTCCAGGTCGATGATCTTGTTGAGCTGTTCCTTCCCGAGAGGATTGAACAGAACGATGTCGTCAATCCGGTTGATGAACTCCGGCCGGAACGCTTGCCGCAACGCTTCCATCGCGTCTTTGCGTGCGCGCTCCGGATCGCTTCCCGCCAAATCGAACAGGGCGGACGAACCAACATTCGACGTCATCACCATCACGGCGTTGCGGAAATCGACGGTGCGGCCCTTTCCGTCAGTCAGGCGGCCGTCCTCGAGAATCTGCAACAGAATGTTGAACACATCGGGGTGCGCCTTTTCAATTTCGTCAAAAAGGATCACGGAATACGGATGGCGGCGCACTTGCTCCGTGAGCTGCCCTCCTTCTTCGTAGCCGACGTAGCCTGGAGGCGCGCCGATCATGCGCGAGACTGAATGCTTTTCCATGTATTCGGACATGTCCAGGCGGATCATGGATTTCTCGTCGTCGAACAAAAATTCGGCGAGCGCGCGAGCGAGTTCTGTTTTCCCGACGCCCGTGGGACCGAGAAAAATAAATGATCCAATCGGCCGGTTGGGATCGGAAAGCCCCGCACGATTTCGCCGGATGGAATTGGCGACGCGTTCGAGCGCCGAGTCCTGCCCGATCACGCGGTTGCGCAGGCGCGTTTCCATCGTGACGAGTTTCTGCGCTTCGCCTTCCAGCAAGCGCCCGACCGGAATCCCCGTCCACTTGCTCACCAGCTTGGCAATATCCTCTTCGTCGACTTCTTCCTTCAGCATCCCGCCTTTCTTTTGCAAGTCGGCGAGATTTTTCTGCGCGGCCGCCATTTCCCGCTCGGTGGTCGCGAGCTTGCCGTAGCGGATTTCCGCGACCTTGGCGAGATCCCCGCTCCGTTCCAGGCGCTGCTCCTCAGCCTTGAGTTGTTCGATCTGTTCTTTTATGGTGCGAATCTTGGCGATGGCGGTCTTCTCCACCTGCCACTGCGCCTTGCGCGCGCTCGATTCTTCACGCAGGCCGGCGAGCTCCGATTCCAGTTGCTTCAGGCGCTCCTTGGAATGCGCGTCGGATTCGCGGAGCAGCGCTTGCCGCTCGATTTCCAGCTGCATGATGCGCCGCTCGATTTCGTCGATCTCAACGGGCAGCGAGTCAAGCTGCATGCGCAGGCTGGCCCCCGATTCATCGATCAAGTCGATGGCCTTGTCGGGAAGAAAGCGGTCGGTAATGTAGCGGTGCGACAGCGTGGCCGCCGCCAGAATCGCGGCGTCCTTGATGCGCACGCCGTGATGCACCTCGTAGCGTTCCTTCAAGCCGCGCAGAATCGCGATGGTGTCTTCGACGCTGGGCTCGGCGATCAACACGGGCTGGAAGCGCCGCTCCAGCGCCGGATCTTTTTCGATGTACTTGCGATATTCGTTGAGCGTGGTCGCGCCGATGGCGCGCAATTCGCCGCGCGCCAGGGCAGGCTTCAGCATGTTGGAAGCGTCCATCGCCCCTTCGGCAGCGCCAGCGCCCACCAGCGTGTGCAGTTCATCGATGAACAGAATGATTTGTCCATCGGATTCCGTGATTTCCTTGAGCACCGCTTTCAAGCGGTCCTCGAATTCGCCGCGATATTTCGCGCCGGCGACAAGCGCGGCGAGGTCCAATGCGACCACGCGCTTCGGCCGCAGCACCTCCGGCACATCGCCCGCGACAATTCGCTGCGCGAGGCCTTCCACCACGGCGGTCTTGCCGACTCCAGGCTCGCCGATGAGCACCGGATTGTTTTTCGTGCGCCGCGCGAGAATCTGCATAACGCGGCGAATCTCGTCGTCGCGACCAATCACGGGATCGAGCTTGCCACGCCGTGCGAGCTCAATTAAGTCGCGCCCATATTGTTCCAGCGCGCGGAAGGTCGATTCCGGATTTTGCGACGTCACGCGATGGCTGCCGCGCACCGAGGTCAGCGCCTGCAGGATGGCTTCGCGCGAAGCCCCATATTTGGCCAGAAGTTCCGCGGCTTCATCCTTGTGAATGGTCGCGATGGCCAGAAGGATGTGCTCGGTCGAAACGTATTCATCCTTGAATTGTTCCGCTTCGACAAAAGCGCCCTCGAGAACCTTGTTCGAGGCCGGGCTCAACGCCTGCTGCACCGCTCCCGTCACTTTCGGGATGCGCCCCAGCCGGGTCTCGAGATCGCCCGCCAGAGTCTCCGGACGCACGCCGAGCCGCGCAAGCAGCGGGGGCACAACGCCGTCCTGCTGCGCGACGAGCGCTGCCAGAAGGTGCAGCGGCTCGATCTGCTGATGATCGTGGCGCGCGGCAATGTCCTGCGCGGATTGCACAGCTTCCTGGGCCTTCAATGTAAATTTGTCGAAGCGAACCATTTTTTCTTTACCTCACATTTGCACGGTGTTGGGGCCGTCAAACCGACCGGCCCCCGGTGGCTTGCAACGATCCAGACTGCGACGTCGGAAAAACTTACTTTCCGTTGCTGGCGCTGGTGACGTTCACTTTTACCTGGCGCGGCTTGGTTTCCTCGCGCTTCGGTATGGTGACAGTCAGAACGCCGTTCTTGTATTCCGCGGCGATCGCTTCCGCGTTCAGCGTATTCGGCAGCGAGAAGCTGCGGCTGAACGCGCCGTAGGCGCGCTCCACGCGCAGGAAGTTTTCCTCGCTTACGGACTTTTCAAACTTACGCTCGCCGTGGATTGTGAGCAAGTTGTTCTCGACGCGCACGTCGATGTCCTTCTCGTTCACATCCGGCAAGTCCGCTTTGACCACCAATTCGTTGGGGGTCTCGTAAATGTCAACTGCCGGAGCCCAGGTCGTCAAAGTCGACTCCTGACCTGGGTTTCGGAATGACTCGTTAAAAAGTCGGTTGAATTGGTCTTGCAAATTGGAAAGGCCTCGAAAGGGTTCAAGCCGAGCGATTGTAGCCATGATTTGTTCCTCCATCTCGTCGTGTTTTATATGTCACTACATGCGAAGCATAAAATATTAGTGTCTTATTGTCAAGACATATTTAGGAGGTCTGATTTTGACCACATAGTCCAATAATTCTATGTAAAGTAAAGACTTAACCCAAGTCTACAAACATCTATTTGCACTTACGATTGCAAGTGCCTTATATTCATGGCACTTACAAATGCGCCTCTCGGACTTCCAATTCGAGCTTCCGCAAGAACGCATCGCCCAAGAGCCACTTCCCCAGCGGGATGGTTCGCGAATGTTGATCCTGGACCGCGAGAAATCGTCCTGGGAGGATTCCGCATTTCGCTCGCTGCCTGACTTGCTCCGCGGCGATGAACTCCTCGTGGTGAATAACGCGCGCGTGATTCCCGCCAGGCTCTTTGGGCGCCGGGAGGGTCTTCGCTCGGAAAAGCCGGGCCGCAATCGCCGCACTGCTCGCGAATTTTTGTCCTCCGAAATCGAGGTTCTCTTGACAAGGCAAGTCGCTCCGGAGGAATGGGAAGCCCTGGTGCGCCCCGGCAGGAAGATGCGCGTGGGAGAGCGCGTCGATTTCGGAGACGGAGAACTTTCCGCCGAGGTTCTTAGTCGCGGCGAATTTGGATTGCGGCGAATCCGCCTGCGGGCAAAGGGAAATGTCACTCAGGCAATCGAACGCCTTGGCCACGTTCCTCTCCCGCCTTACATTTCACGCGAGGACCAACCCGCCGATCGCGAGCGTTACCAGACGATTTTTGCCGACCATCCGGGAGCCGTGGCCGCACCCACAGCCGGCTTGCATTTTTCTCCAGCGATTCTCGAGAGGCTGTGGAAGCGCGGCATCGAAATGGCCACGATCACGCTAGACGTCGGCCTAGGCACATTCCAGCCCATTCACGAGGATGAAATCGAGAAGCACATGATTCATACCGAGCGCTACGAAATTTCCGAAGCCGCGGCGACCGCGATTTGCAAGGCCCGCCTCGACCGTCGGCCGATTCTCGCCGTAGGAACAACCGTGGTGCGCGCCCTCGAGGATGCCGCGGAAAAGTCTTCCTCGCGGCACGGCGAAAAATGGGATTCGAGGGAATCTCTTATTGAGCCCGGCGCCGCGGAAGCCGGCATTTTCATCAAGCCAGGCCACAGGTTTCGCGCCGTCGATCAACTTCTGACGAATTTCCATTTACCGCAATCCACGCTGCTTATTCTAGTCAGCGCGTTCGCCGGGCGCGAACTCATTCTGCGCGCGTACCGACACGCGGTCGAAGCCCGCTACCGCTTTTACAGCTACGGCGATTGCATGTGGATCAGATAGAACCTGCTGTGACGGCCCCGATTCCCTCGGGGCACGTTCTGATCCCCTCGCGCAGGATTTCCCAAGCTGCGCATGCGCCGTCCCTGATTTCGTCTATAATCGGGGCGGGTCGGAGAATGGATTTTTGATGCGCCCCTGACGATGCGATTTCTCGTGTTGAGCGATATTCATGCCAATCTGACTGCACTCGATGCCGCACTCGAGGCGGTGAAGGATCGTTGGGATCGCGTCTTTTGCCTGGGCGACATCGTCGATTACGGTCCTGATCCAAACGAAGTGGCCGAACAGGTGAAGGAACTTTCGCCCGTCATCATTCGCGGCAATCACGACAAGGCTGTCGCGGGGCTGACCGACCTGGAGGATTTCAATCCCGTGGCGCAACGGGCGGCGGAGTGGACGCGCACCCAAATGCATCCCGCCAATCTGAAGTACATCGCCGAATTGCCTGCCGGACCTCTGTCCGTGGATGGCGTCACGCTGGTTCACGGGGCCTACGAGGATGAGGACGAATATGTGTTCGTGCCGGGGCAGGCCATGGGCGGGCTCCTCGAATCGCCCACGGACGTAACATTTTTTGGCCATACGCACCATCAAGGCGGCTTTTCCTACCGCGCCGGGCAAATCGCCATGATCCAACTTCGCCCCGACCACGGGCCAAAATTCGCGGCGCTGCGAATGGAACCGGGGACCCGGTATTTGCTGAACCCAGGCTCGATCGGCCAGCCGAGGGATGGCGATCCGCGCGCCGCGTTTGCGATCGCCGATCTTGAGCACCACATCATCGAATTCTGGCGCGTGCCGTACGATATTGCCGCGGTTCAACAACGCATGGAGAGGGCCGGCCTGCCCTTTCCGCTTGTCGAGCGCCTCGCTGCTGGCCGCTAGGTGGGATTATGCAGCGCCCGCCTTCAGGCGGGCATCGTAGTTTCGAGCACGTGCCCGCCTGAAGGTGGGCGCTACACAAAGCAAAATCGGGATGCCGCATAGACATCGAAGCCTGCCCCGCAGGAACGTAAGAGGAGGACTTCCGACTTGATCCCCACAGAAGAACGCAGCCGCCTGCCGGTCGCATTTCTGATCGGAATCGTAATCGTCGGTTTGCTCGTCGGCGCAGCGGTACTTTACAGCCGCTATTCCAAGCCGGCCGTATCGGAAGACGACAAGCCCTTGCCGATTGGCCCCTCCGAGACGGCCTATGCGCCGCAAATCCATTTTCTCGAGCCGAAAATGAGCCGGGCGGCCAATTTCTTGAATCAGGAAGTGACCTACGTGTTTTGCACCGTCGAAAATGCGGGCAATCGCCCGATCCACCAAATTGAAATCACCATTGAATTCCACGATCCCTTTCATCAAGTCGTCTTGCGCGACAAGCAACGCCTGTTCCTTCCCACGGCCCCGCCCTTTCTTCCCGGCCAGCAAAGGGACGTCCAGATCCCCTACGAGCACATTCCCCCGCAGTGGGACATGGTATTCCCTACGATTACCGTGACCGGCCTCGCATTCAAATAACCACCGAATCTCCAAACGAATAGTTCGGCCCCTTGCGGTCAATTGTCACGAAAAATGACTTCCTCTTTGTGGCCCCCTATTGGATAATTCGCGGCAATGGAGCTGGCCGCCGAATTGCGACGGGCCCTTGATGGACTGTGCGCCGCCGGAGCGCCCGAAGTGCGGGAAAACGGTGAGTGGCTGGCCGGGCTCGAAGGCGTGCAATACGAGGTGAGTGCGCAGGGCGACGCGGCCCTCTTGCATTTGTGGAGCCCGCAGCAAACCCTGGTTCGCCGCGTGCTCCGCGTCGCGGAAGAAACGCGCGAACGCATCGTGCTCGAAGTCAGCCGGTTTGGTTACTCGAGGCACGCGCAACTGGAATTCGTCGCAGGCGGAGTGCCGCGCGAGACGCGCCGCGTGGAACGCGAGCAATTTTCGAGCCGTCTGCGCAGGATCCTGACCGATCATTTTCCCGACGAAAGCGTTGAGTCGCTGGCCACTTCCGCGGATCTCCACCATTCCATTTCAGGTTCCTACACGCGAGGAGTCACTCGGCGCGGTTCGGAAGCCTATGCCGTGCTTGCTGCATCGCCTACTGAAAATGGAGAAACGATCGACGGCATCCTGACGTTCGGCCTGATCTGGCTTCAGCTCACGCGGGATCGCGCAAGGCGGCATTCGGTCCACGGATTACGCCTGTTCTTGCCGCGCGGCAGCTCCTCCGTAACGGCGCATCGCTTGGCCGCTCTCGCCTCGCCTCACGAAGTCGAGTTGTATGAGTACGAACCCGTTTACTGGCGCGTCCGCCGAATCGCCCGATCGAGCGCCGGCAATTTGGCCACCTGGATTGTGCCGCGCCGCGAAATTGAACAAGCCATCGCCGCAGCGATGCCGCAGGCCGAGCGCATCCGGCGGCTTTCCCCTGAGGCCATACGGGTGGGCGTGGCTCCCGCAACACAAGAAGTAACCCTCCGCTTTCGCGGATTGGAGATCGCGCGCTGGCGCGTAGGCGAAATGTGGTTCGGGCTTGGCGATCGCCAGGAAATTCTGACACCCGGAAAATGGCCCGCCCTCGAGGCGCTGGTCCGGCAGCTCGAGACCCACCGGCACCCACTGGCTTCAGATACCAAGCACAAATTCTATCGGGCTCAGCCGGAACGCTGGCTTGAAACCATGGTGGCCACCGACCCGCCGCGAATCGACGCGCGGCTCGATTCGCGGCACATCTACGCGCAGGTTCCCGCGTTTTCCTCCGGCGACCGCGGCATGATCGATTTGCTCGGGGTTGCGCGGGACGGGCGGCTCGCCGTTCTGGAACTGAAAGCTTCCGAAGACATTCACCTGGTGCTGCAAGCCGTCGACTATTGGCTGCGCGTGCGTTTTCACCACCAGCAGGACGACTTCAGCAGGTACGGATATTTCCCTGAGGTCCGGTTGAGCGCAAAACCCCCGCTCCTGTTCCTCGTGGCTCCCGGATTCCGGTTCCATCCCGCCACAGATATCGTCTTACGATATTTATCCCCGGAAATCGAAATCGCGCGGATCGCGCTCGCGGAGAACTGGCGCCGCGGCCTCCGCGTCGTCTTCCGGCAATAGGCGCTCGGTCATCTCAAATGCCTCGAATTCACAGCAAAAAGGGCGTAAAAAAAGAGAAGCAGCCTTGGCAGAGCCAACGCTGCTTCCCGGGGTGTGTCCTTGAAGTGGTTTGTATAGTTAGACGCTGAGAATATGGAAAGGTTGCACTGGTTGGAGAAATTTTAGAAAAACACAACGGAATATTGTTTCGCGGTGAAACTAGTGACATCCCGCAGGGAGTCAAGCCTCAGTAAAATAAATACTTGCGCCACTTTTCATCTTTGTTGCCGATCAGGCGCATCAGCTGCCGGGAAGTGTGCAAAGTGAATGGCCGGGGCCGCCGCGCCAGGGCCAGACCGGCCTCTTCGGGTGTCCGGTCCCCCTTCCGGTTGTTGCACTGGTAGCAGCAGGCAACCAGGTTTTCCCACGAGGACCTGCCTCCCCGGGAGCGGGGCACCACATGGTCAAGGGTCAGCTCGGAGGCGGGGAGAATGCTCTTGCAGAACTGGCACGTATTGCGGTCCCGCAAAAGGATATTCTTCCGTGAGAGTGCGCGAGTCTGTTGCGGGATGTGGCGGTAGGCCAGCAGCCGGATCACCGAAGGCACCTCCAGCGAGCGGGAGGCCGAGTGCACCTTGGTGTGGTTGATTTCTTCCGCCTGGGCGACGCCCTTGAGCATCAGGACCATGGCGCGCCGGACGGCGGTGACGTTGATCGGCTCAAACGTCGCATTGAGTACCAGGACCGGCTCTTGCATGATCGCCGGCTTTCGCACGGCAGGGGGTACAGCCCCAGGGGGGCGCGCGTCGCCTCGAACTTCCGGCGAGAGTTTCGGCCGGGGAGGCCTACCGAGTTGGCCAGGTAGTTTCATTCCCCAAGGTCCTGAACTAGCAATCCGGCATCCGGTGCCGGTGTTAGAGGCAATGCTCTAGCCACAGTCAGACCGGCTACCCGGGCAGCTCCAGCCCCTTTGAGGGCCCGGGAGCAGGCGTCTAAAGTAGCTCCAGTGGTAAATACATCATCTACCAGTAAAACCCGCAGCTTGTCAACCCGAGCGGTTTTCTGCGTAGCATAAGCGCCACGGACCGTTTCCCAGCGCTCCCCGCGAGTCAGGCGCAGCTGGTTTGGCCGCGGTCTCGTGCGCACTAAGAGATAGGATCGAAAAGGGATACCCAGCAGCCGCGCTAGAGGCTTGGCGATCAGTTCGGCTTGGTTATAGCCCCGTTCCCGCAACCGGCCTCGATCGAGCGGAACCGGGACGACCACGTCGGCAGCAAAACCTTGCGGCTGGCGTTTTACTAGGCCGGCCAGCCGCCGGGCAAACCAGCCCCCCAGCGGAGCCACATTTCCATACTTAAGCAGCAGAATGGCGCGAGACATCCGGGCTGTGTACGCGCCGAAACTGCGGGCGAAGTCAAAGGCGTATACCTGGCTGCGGCAAAGATGGCACTGGGGCAGGGACACCCCTTCGGCAGCGGCGGTCGAAACGATGGGCCTGCCGCACTGGCCGCAAAGCGGCTCGGGGAGCGTTTGCTCGAGGGCTTCCTTGCAGGCATGGCAGAACGGGATGGGGCTACCGGTGTCGAGCATTCGCGCACAAATCCGGCACTCCGCTGGGAATGCCAGCGAGGCGAGTGCCTCGCACATTCCGCGGAGATGTGATCGAACGGAATCGGCAGCCCTGGACACAGTGCGCCAAGACTACGCCCGCAGCAGTTCTAGGGAAAGGGAAAAATGGCACGATTCGTGCCAATTTACGGTGACAAGGAACGAGCCAAGCCCCGCGACTGGGCAGAGCCCCAACTCAGCCAGCAGGAAATTTCTATTTTAGAGGAGGCCTTGCTCGTGTTTTTCCGCGCAGGTCACGCAGTAGCGCGCCCAAGGCACCGCCTCCAGGCGCTTTTGCTGCAGTTCCTCTTCGCATTCGATGCACGTCCCGTAGGTGCTGGCTTTGATGCGCCCCAGCGCTTCGTCAATCAACGCCAGCATGGACCGGTCGGTGTTGGTCTGCCCGAACAAAAATTCCTTGGTGTAGGAGTTTGCAGCCTTGTCCGCAAGATCCACCGTGGGATCGTCGTCCGCGGTCCGGCCTTCTTCCTCGGTCCGCGCAATGGTCTTGATCAATTCCTCGCGCCGGGCCTGCAACTTTTTCTTGTAATAATCCAGACGCTTCTTATCCATAGTCGGGCCCCACTGTTCACCCAAATGCCGCTGTTACAAACGGGTGATTGTAGGCCCGCTCTTCGCAACTGTCAAGGAAGGGCGGGAAGGAGTGTCTTAGCTCCATAATTCTGTCACCCCCTAATGGCTACGTGAAAATGTCACCCCTATGGAGACATTCACGTTGAGCCAGAAAGAATTGCAACGAGTGGCAGTGATTTCTTCGTGCGTGAAGGGGGAATTGGCGTGTGCCAGAGCCGCCGCGCTGCTCGACCTTACTCCTCGACATGTCAAACGACTCAAAGCCCGGTTACGGCAAAGCGGCGAGGCGGCTCTGGCACACGCCGGCCGCGGTCGGCCCAGTCATCGTCGCCTGCCCCAGCGCGTGCGGGATCACATCTTGCAACTGGCCCGCACCCGTTATGCCGGCTTCAATGACCATCACCTTTGCGAAAAACTGGTCGAGCAAGAAGGCTTCTCGCTCAGCCGTGAAACCCTCCGCCGCTTGCTGCGCAGCCAAGGTCTCGGCTCTCCCCGCAAACGTCGCCCTCCCGCTCATCGCCAGCGCCGTTTGCGCGTCGCTCGCGAAGGCGAATTGGTGCAACTCGACGGCTCGCCTCACGACTGGCTCGAAGGCCGCGGCCCGCGTCTCACCGCTCTGGGCATGCAGGACGACGCTTCCGGCAAAATCCTCGCCGCTCAGTTCTTTCCTTCGGAAACCGCCGAAGGCTACTTTCGCCTGCTCCAAAGCCTGCTCCGACGCTTCGGCGTGCCCACGGCCTTCTACGGAGATCGCAGCGGCGTCTTCGTCCGCAATGACGATTACTGGACCGTCGAGGAAGAACTCGCCGGCCAGCGCCAACCCACCCAATTCGGCCGCGCCCTGGCTCAACTCGGCATCACCTTCATTGCCGCGCAATCTCCTCAAGCCAAAGGCCGTGTCGAACGCCTCTGGGGCGTGCTGCAAGATCGCTTGCGCAGTGAATTGCGTTTGGCCAACGCCTGCGATATCGACTCGGCCAACCGCCTCCTGGGCAAGTTCATCGCTGATTACAACCGCCGTTTCGCGCGCACTCCGCGCGACGCCGCCAAAGCTTGGCGGCCCGCTCCCGATGATCTCCAGCGCATCTGTGCCTTCCGGCACGAACGCATCGTTAGCAACGACAACGTCGTGCAGTGGGACGGGCGCCGCTTCCAGATCCCGCCCCAGAACCGCCGCTTCAGTTTTGCGGGAGCAAAAATCCAGCTCTATCAGACGCTCGATGGCCGCGTCTCGCTCTACTACGGCGATACCCGGCTGGAACACACCAACGCCCAGGAGGGGTGACATTTCTATGTTGCCGTTAGGGTGACAGATTTATGTTGCTACAACAGGAAGGGCGGGAAGGAGCGTGCTCTTTCGGACTCGGCTTCGAGTCGCCGAACGTCATGACGATTGCTACCCAAAAGAAATCGAACGTAGGTCGCGCGCGATCTAGAACTGCACGCTGCGAAGCATCTTTTCAAACGTCGGCCTCATATGCTCAAAGTATTTCTGTGTCGCTACAAACACAAACATGATTGCGCTTCCGTCTCGCTGCGGCACGGTCACCAGCCAGTCGTGCTCAGGCTGCGCCTTGCCATTGGCATCGGGCATCGGCGACACCGTCTCCAGCTCTACCGATCCTCCGGCCACGCCGTTCACCGTGATCGCCTGAATTTCACCACTCTGCTTCATATTGCTGTCGCCGCTTTCGAGGCCCCGCACGATCGCCGCTGTGATTTGTTGCACGCTCAGGTTTGCACTTGGGGGCTGCACCACCTGGATCACTACGCCGTACGCCACGGCACCGCCAGACACGCCCGGGCGCGGCGCGATCGTAACCGAATTCTGCTGCTGCCCTTGCATTACGTCCCAGTTCTCCGGGCGCACGATCTTCATCGCACTGAGTTCGGTCTGCTGGAAGATCGAACTCGGTTGCACGTCCGTTATCGGCACAGTCGGTACGCTTCCAACCTTCGCCTGGCTCGCCGTGCCCTCAGTTGCCGCACCCACAGTGGCCGGGCCGGCGCTGGTCGCGCTCGAAAACACGGCGCCGTTCTTCTGATTCTCTGCAGCCCACCGGCCGCTCTTGGCTCCGTCCGCAATCTCCTGGCTGGCGTAGGCATCCACGGTCAAGGCGTGCTTGTGCACGGAGACGAACTCCGCGGTGTCCTTCCTGTACTTCTGCACCGGCCACTCTGCAATCTCCTGTTGGATCGCGGCCCTGCGGTTCCCAGGATTCGGGTGGTCGCTCAAGAACTGCGGCCCCGAAGTCCCCTGCTGCTCGATCTTCTCGAAAAAATCTGCCAGCGCGACGGGATTGTAGTTCGCCTTCCATAGGATGATGGCGCCCACCGCGTCGGCCTGCGCCTCGTCACCCCGTGAGTATTTCAACATCAGCGTGCCGGCGCCAAATTGGATTCCGCCCTGTGCCAGCGTTCCCCACACTCCTCCCATCTGCCCGGCAATCCCTCCGACGATCCCCGCGAGCCCTCCGAGCAACGAGGCCTTCTCCTGCTGCTTAGCCGAATGCTGCATGTATACGTGCGCCATCTCGTGCGCCATCACGCCCGCCAACTCCGCTTCATTGTCCGCCGCCTGGATCGTCCCGATGTTGACGAACATCGGTCCGCCCGGCAGCGCGAACGCGTTGATTTCCTTCTGCGCGATGACGTGAAATTGGAACGGCCAGGACCGCTCCGGTGGAATCGTCGCCGCAAGCTGCTTGCCCAGCTTCTGGATGTACTGGGTCTCCCGGCTCGAGTCCGGCAGGACAGGCATCTGCTTGTACACCTCGCCTGCCGCTTGCAAACCTAGCTGCCCCTGCTGATCGCGGCTCATCTGAGGGTTGCCCGGATCGGGCAGCTCCGGCGCGGTTCCTACCGCGAGCCCTGGTCCCGCCACCAAACAACACGCCAAACAAACCGCCAGCCAGCGCCCGCGCCTAAGCCTAACTGATTCAACTTTCGTCATGGACCACATGAGCCCTCCTCCGACTGGCTTGAACCCGCCACACTGTAAGTTCGGAACGTCTGCGCGCATCATTGCGGCGAGTGTTTGAACCCACGCCAAGATGTGATGTCAATCACTGTCCTTACCTTAAGGCTACTATAAATATGGCACTGGTCTGACGATTCGATGCCCGATCGAATCGAGTAGGAGGTCGGATATGCGTCGCATTTTCATTGGGATTGGAATTGCCCTTGCGATCGTCATTGTAGGCGCAGTGGTGTTTGTGGCGACCCTCAACGTGAACCGATACCACGGTGCCATTCAATCGGAGCTGGAACAACGATTAGTTCGCAAAGTCACTCTGGGTGACATGCACTTGAATCTATTCCCGCCGCGATTCACCGTGCAGAATTTGGCGATTGCGGATGACTCCACTTTCGGCACAGAAAAACCGTTCGTGCAGACACAACAGTTGGACGTGTCGGTAAGACTTTTCCCACTCCTCAAGGGCCGGGTCGAAATCAATTCCCTGGACTTACAGCGTCCGAGCGTTGAACTCATTAAGCGCCAGCAAGGCGTGTGGAATTTCTCCTCGCTGGGAGAGTCTTCGGTCACCAATCTTCCGAGTAGCCCTCAACCTGCACCGAGTGGGCCTTCGGAATCGGCTGGCGGGGGTGGCGCTCAGCTTTCTCTGGCCAAACTGGGAATTGCGGATGGCCAGATTGCCATCACCGATCTACAGAGCAAATCTCCCAGAGCGGTGTACGACCACATTGATTTGAACGTACTCAATTTTGCTCCCAACGCGCCCTTTTCCATCAATCTGGCGGCTCATCTGCCGGGGCCCGGCACGCAGCAAGTCCGACTACAGGGACAAGCCGGTCCAATCGCGCAAGGTCAGCCCGCGTCGACGCCCTTCCACGGAACTTTAGAAGTCCAGCAGGTAGGGATCGCCGGTCTGCAGAAGTTTCTTGCTTCACCCGCGCTGGTCAATACGGATGGCGTGCTTTCCGGGCAAACCAAGATTAGCAACGAATCGGGAAAACTGGCAGCCAGCGGCCAGATGAACTTGCAGAATGCGAAGGTGCGCGGTCTGGACCTGGGGTACCCGATTTCTGCGCAGTACGACATCACGGATGATCTGCCGGCGGATGTGATTACGATCCGCGACACCACCATCAAACTTGGCGCCATGCCGATTCTTGTGAGTGGCACTGTCAACACAAAACCAAGCCCTGCCCAAGTGGATCTTCAGTTCAAGGCTGACAATGTTTCAATCGCGGAAGCCGGCAAGCTGGCCGCAGCTTCGGGCATAGCTTTCGCACCGGGAGCAACAATCACCGGAAATGTGAATGTAGACGTAAAAGCTCAAGGGCCAGCCGACAAGCCCGCGTTGAGTGGAACGGTTTCGGGTCGCGATCTGCAGGTCACTGGGAAAGGCATCCCTCAGCCGGTCAATATAAAATCCGTCAACCTGGCCTTCACTCCGACCGAGATTCATTCCGACAGTTTCAACGTGACTTCTGGTGGCACCACCGTCGCTGCGCAATTCAGCGTGCGGCAATATCTGTCGAAGTCACCGCCCGTGGACGCCACACTTCGGGCTCCGAGCGCAGCGCTTGCCGAGGTGCTGTCGATGGCCAGAGCGTACGGCGTTACGGGACTGGAAGATATCAGCGGCGCCGGAACGCTCGGCATGGACCTGCATGCGACAGGCACAACCGACAAACTAACGATGAGCGGGACCGTTTCGGGCCGCGACCTCAAGATCAGCGGAAAAAGCATCCCGCAGCCCGTCAGCATAAAGTCCGTCAACCTGGCCTTCACGCCAGCCGAAATGCATTCCGACAGTTTCAACGTGACCAGTGGCGGCACCACTGTCGCTGCACAATTCAGCGTGCGGCAATATTTATCGACGTCCCCGCTGGTGGATGCCACGCTTCGGGCCCCCAACGCAGCACTGCCCGATGTGCTGTCGACGGCCAAAGCCTACGGCGTCACCGGACTGGACAAGATCAGCGGAGCAGGAACGCTCAAAATGGACTTGCATGCGGCTGGCCCTCTTCAGGTATTGAAGTCCTCTGAATTCGTGAAGGCTCTGAACGGCACGCTAAATCTAGATCTCAATACTATGCGCTACGCGGGCAGCGACATCGGTTACCAGTTGGCTTCGATTGGAGGGTTCCTCAAGCCGGGCGAAAAGGATCAGGGGTACACCAACATTTCTCGCATGACCGGCGATATCGCAGTGAAAAACGGCTTCGCTCAGACCAATAATCTACTAGCGACGCTGGATATCGGAAACATTGGAGTGGCCGGAACCACGAATTTGGTAAACGAGGGATTGGATCTGCGCGTGACGGCGGTGCTCTCGAAAGATTTCAGCCAGCGGGCTGGCGGAACCGGAATTGGCGGGTATATGAGTACCGCGTTGGCCAACAATCAAGGTGAACTGGTGATTCCTGCAATCGTTACTGGAACTTTCGAGACTCCGAAGTTCACTCCCGACCTGCAAAAGGTGGCCCAGATGAAGCTGAAGGGACTAGTGCCGAATCTCAACAATCCCTCGGGAGGCGTGGCTGGAATTCTAGGAGGCCTGCTGGGCCAAAAGGGCGGGACCCAAGCGCAGCCACAGCAAGAGCAACAACAGCCAAATCCAGTTCAGCAACTCATCGACATTTTTGGCAACAAGAAAAAGCAACAGCAACAGACACCGCAGAAATAACCGCCAATCGAAAACCACCTTGATTCGCATAAAACTAAAGAGAGAGAATTTCTCCCTGGGCAAGATTCGCACCGGCGATACAACGCTGAACGCGAGAAGAGCTTGCTTACGGATCAGGATAGGTGCGGCGCCGCACCGCTCCTGAATCATTGCGATTGAAATAAGCAAACTGTAATGCGACTCGCGTCGGAACTAGTTCTCGATGCCTGCCGCGAACCAGGGGTGAGATCCTGCCGCAGTGCGGATGAGGAGCACAGGCGTTTCGCAGGAATTGGGAGGCAAGGGACTCAGGACTTCGTCAATCGTGAAGTCGCCGTCCGCATCGAGGGCCACGCCGGCTTGGTTAGTGCTCGAAGCCGTGGCGTTCGAAGCGGGCCCGCAAAACAGCGTAGCGAAAACACTCTGCCCGCCATTCGTGCCGATACCGTTGCCGCCCCCGAGGAGCAGGCCGCGTCCGCGAACACGAATATGACCATCCAGACTGATGTCCGCATCGAGATTGGCAATCCTCCAAATCTGGCCAGCCGGTGAAACACCCCGTACGGCGTTGGGAGAGACCACTGTGACTTGCGGCGCCGTCGCGCTGACCACAACATTGGAAATTGGATCGACGCCGATACCGCCATCAAATCGAACGAGCGAGTTGTTGCTCTTCCCGTTCCCGAAGGTTGAAAGCGGGGACATGACAACCAGTACGAGCCCGACAGCTAACATCTTTTTCATCATGCATCTCCTTGTAGGGGACCTTGCGATTTCTGCCACGTCGGCTCCGAGCCTCGTGTGAAATCATCCCCAGGCCAACGTCAGATGCCTACTCCCCGATTTGGTTGCCATTTTTACGTGGCTACATCTCAACGTGCCAAATTCCCACACAGCGGCGCGGGCCGCGAGGTGGAAGCAGAATTCTTGGCTCGGTTCCTGGGCTAAGGTATGGTAATAAAACCCTAACGGCGTAACGGCACCTTCTCCGGCAGGCGAAGACCCAACAAAGCAGCGCTGAAAGAAAAATTGAAAATGCAGAGTGCTCAACCAAATCCGAGGGTACTTGCGAGCGCGGAGCACTATCGCACGCTTCTTGAAATCAACAATGCCATCATCACGAACCTAACCCAGGAAAGCCTGCTCCGAGCGATCTGCGAGGCTCTTCAGCACGTCTTGCCCGTTTATCGGGCCGGTTTGACCCTCTACGATCCGGAAACAGACTCACTACGCATTCATGCGCTTTCAACGCAATGGAGTACGGATTATTTTCAGGTCGGCGTGGCGATGAGCCGAAATGAGAGCCATTCAGGGTGGGTGTTTGATCACCAGAAACCTCTTGTCCGCGGAGATCTGGAAAAAGAGATGCAATACCCCATCGAGCGCCGCCTCTTTGAGGAGGGTATTCAATCGTATTGTGTGGTCCCGCTGATGCTCGCGGGAAAGTGCATCGGTACGCTCAATGTAGGGAGCGACACAAAAGGCCGCTATTCCGATGCGGATGCGGAGTTCCTGCATGAAGTCGCCAACCAAGTTGCGCTGGCTGTCGGAAACATGAAGGCCTACCAGGAAATCGCCGCGCTCAACACGAAAGTGGAACTCACGGCTGAACGCTACCGCACACTCCTTGAGATCAACAACGCCATTATCACTAACTTGAACCAAAAGACCCTGCTTCGCTCCATCTCCAAGGCATTGGCCCGAGTCATTCACTTCAACCGCGCCGCCTTCACTCTCTACGTTCCGGAAAGAGAAAAGTTCCGTTTCCTGGCGATCGAAGGCACTCACGCTTCAACGCACTTTCGCGCCGGACTCGAATTCGGCCGGGACGAAAGCATCTCAACGTGGGTATTCGATCACCAGCGCCCCGCACTCTGCCACGATATTCAGAAGGAACAACGATATCCCAACGATCGTCATTTGGTGGCCGAGGGCCTCAACTCCTATTGCGTTGCCCCGCTGATTATCGGGGGCCGGAGCATTGGCACGCTCAACCTTGCCAGCGAGAAAACAAACCAGTACTCCGAAGCCGATGCGGAATTTCTATGTGAACTGGGAAGCCAGGTTGCGCTCGCCGTCTCCAACATGACTTCCTTCGAGGAGATTGCCGCGCTCAGCAACAAGGTGGAATACACTGCACAGCGCTACCGGACTCTTCTTGAGATTAACAACGCCATTATCACCCACCTGACGCCTGAGGATCTGCTGCATTCCCTCTCGGATATTCTTCGCGGAGTCGTGCCCTTTAACGGGGCGGCCCTCACTCTTTACAATCCAGACAGCAAGACGTTCCGCTACTACGCGATGGAGAGAGCATTCCAGTCCGATCACTTCCAAGTGGGAATAGAATTCGACCGGAAACAAACTATTTCCGCCTGGGTATTCGATAACCAGCGAGCCGTGGTACGCCGCGACATTGAGAAGGAGCAAAAATATCCGAACGACAGCCGGCTGGTTGCCGCCGGTGTGCTCTCCGACTGCATCGTTCCACTCATTGTGGGGGGCAAAAGCATTGGCACATTGAATGTGGGGAGTACGGAAAGGAACCAATATTCCGAAGCAGATCTTGAAACCTTGCAGGAAACGGCGAATCAAGTCGCCCTCGCGGTCGCGAATATGCTGTCCTACGAGGAAATCGTTGAGCTCAAGGCCAGGCTGGAGAAAGAGAATGTCTATCTCCAGGAGGAGATACGCACTGAACACAACTTCGAAGAGATCATAGGCAACAGTCCTGCCCTGCTGGCTGTGCTGCGTAAAGTCGAGCAGGTCGCTCCGACAGATTCCACGGTGCTGATCTACGGCGAAACCGGCACCGGGAAGGAATTGATCGCCCGCGCCATCCATGACCGCAGTGCGCGCAAGAACCGTCCGCTGCTGAAGGTCAATTGCAGCGCCATATCGGCGGGGCTCGTGGAAAGCGAACTTTTTGGACACGTCAAGGGAGCCTTTACCGGGGCTTTTGAAAAGCACATTGGACGTTTCGAGCTTGCCGACGGCGGCACGATCTTCCTCGATGAAATCGGCGAACTGCCTCTGGAAACCCAGGTCAAACTTCTGCGAGTGCTTCAGGAACGGGAGTTTGAACCGGTCGGCAGTAACAAGCCCGTGCGCGTGGACGTGCGGGTCATGGCCGCCACAAATCGAAATCTCCAGGAGTCGATTCGGACAGGCGAATTCCGGTCCGACCTTTTTTACCGCCTGAGCGTTTTCCCGATTGATGTGCCTCCCTTACGCGAGCGCGGTTCCGACATTTCTCAGCTCGCCATATTCTTCCTGGCCCGATTTTCCAAGAAGTTCGGAAAGAAAATACAAGGCATGCCGCGAGCGACGATCGACCGGCTCAACAGCTACTCGTGGCCCGGGAACATCGGGAACTGCAGAACATTACCGAGCGGGCCGTAATTCTCTCGCATGCTTCGGCGCTCGAATTGGCACCCGAACTGATTCCCGTCCCGGCGGCTCCCGACTCCGCCGATATTCGCCAGAATCCTTCCGAGGATATTCAAATTTCAGGCCCTGAATCGTCCACACCTCCTACACTGGAGGCTCTGGAGCGCGCGCATATTGCCGCTGTTTTGAATCAAACCCGGGGCGTCGTCGAGGGCCCTAGAGGAGCGGCGAAAATCCTGGGATTGCATCCCAATACGCTTCGCCACCGAATGCAGAAGCTGGGGCTCAAGCGCAGCGCCCACCACGAATCGTAGTTCCTCCAAATCTCTCGCTCCCAAACTACCGTATATGGTGGCTGGCCTAAACTTCCCAAGTGAAGGTCTTCAGTAACCTGTTTGTTTTTCGCGAGATCAGAGAAACGGCGTTTTTACTTCCGTATGGCACTCCGCCTGCAAATGTCCGCCCCGAATAACGAATGTTGAAAATCTCAAACATCGGGGCGACGGATGGATCGGTCACGCTGCAACTCGACGGGCAAATTACCGGCAGGTGGGTGGAGTTGTTGCAAACAATCTGCGCGGCTCAGCTGGCCAAAGGCGTTGTGGTCACCGTTGATCTTAGAAATGTTTCGTTCGCGGATCGTGACGGGATCAGTCTGCTTCGCGGCCTCGTAGACCGCCGCGTCGTAATCCGAAATGCTTTGCCTTTCATCGCCGGGCAAATCAGGAACGAAGCGTCTAGCTCAGAGACAAAAGTTTAGATCCGAAGCCGTGGGTTTGAATTCCGTGGCGGCTGAAAGGGGATTGGTCGCCCTCCGCTCCGCGCAATTCGAACGGTTCGAATCACCAAAGAATTATCACGTCAGGAGGATACGCAGTTGAACCAGGAGAGCCAGAAAACGACGGCTTCTACATGTGGCGCCGATCTTGTCGCGCGCGCGCAAAACGGTGAAGAGGAAGCTTTTGAAGCTCTCTTTCACGCACACAAACGCCGTGTATATAACTTGTGCCTTCGCATGATCGGGATTCCCGCAGAAGCCGAGGAATTAACTCAGGAGGCGTTCCTGCAGGTGTTCCGGAAGATTCACACGTTCCGTGGCGATTCGGCCTTCTCTACCTGGCTGCATCGCCTGACCGTGAACGTCGTGCTGATGCGCCTTCGCAAGAAAGCGCCGAAGGAAATCCCTATTGAGAGTGACGACCAAGACGAGCAATCTCAGCGGCCGCCCGTGCAGTATGGCGCTCCTGATTTGACGCTGGCCGGATCTGTCGACCGTGTCTGTCTCAAGCGAGCCGTTGAGAAGCTGCCTCCTGGTTACAGGCACGTGTTCATGCTGCATGATGTTCTCGGCTGCGAGCACCACGAAATTGCCGCGATGTTGGCGTGTTCCATCGGCAATTCCAAGTCACAGTTGCACAAGGCCCGCATGCGGCTGCGCACTCTTTTGGGAGCCGGCTTGCGCAAGAGAACATGCAGAGGGAACGTCATAAATAAGGCTGCGTTCGCGCCATATTCGGTGGATCTCCCTCCCGCACACGGCGGAACTCTTCCGGCAGAATCAGTTCCCACCGCGGTCACCGAAGGTGAGCGGTAACGCTTGATTTCCGTCTTTCAGGCGCATGCAAGGGAAGAAGGCGGAAGGAAAAATGAGACGTGTTCCTAGAACCGGCACCCGTCTTTGAATGGACGATGACACCGTCCGAAACAATATTCAAATGACGATGGTTCCAGCCGGCACCTTGCAACTCACATACGCGAAGAACTAACGAGGGAATTTGGCTCCCCGGGCAAGATTCGAACTTGCAACCCTTCGGTTAACAGCCGAATGCTCTACCGTTGAGCTACCGGGGAACTGCGCAAAGTGATTTTGATTCTACTACGCTGTGCGGCGGGTTCGCCAACATCCTACTATTCTATTTCTGTGTTTTATACTGACCCTTCATCAAGAGGATAAATCGAATGGAAACTCGTGCAGAAGAATTGCGCCTGGAAAACCTGCAGTTTGCGGTACAGGTTCCGGGACTTTTTCTGTATCCTAGCCGGGCTGGCTCAGGGTGATCCGGGTACAGCGGGGGCGTTCGGGCAAGTCGACAAGCTGAAAGGATGGATGTATGCGCGATCACGCAATGTTCCAGGCAAGCAGAACTTTTTTGAAGGTCATCTTGTTGACGGGAATTGCTCTTTCCGCGGGAATGGCCGGATGCAAGTCCGCAGCGCCGCCGGCGCAAGCGCCGGCGGAAGGGCCGCAGCGCTATCACCTGACCGGACGCGTAGTTTCCGTTGAGACCGCGAAGCAACAGGTGGTCGTCGATGCCGGAGATATTCCTGGATTCATGGCCGCGATGTCGATGGGATACTCGGTGAAGAATCCGAACCTGCTTACTCCGCTGTCGCCGGAGGACCAGATTACGGCGGATGTGGTGGTGAACGGCAATGACGTTTATTTGGAGAATATCGTGGTCGTCAAAAAAGCGGCGCAGGCGAAACCGGCCGCTGCCGGCGACGCACATTCTTCTCCTTCGCAGCCGGGTAAACAATATTGAAGGTTCGCCGCGAGTTACTGAGTCACTCCTTTTGCGGCGCGCCCGCGCTGGTCGAATCCAGATTTAAATCGTCGCCGCAACGATCCGGGGAACACCGCGATCCTCGCCGCAGCAAGCTTCTCAAATCGCAAATCGGGAGATTGGCGATCCCGGGTTTTAACCCCTAGTTTCAAATTCCGCTTCCAAGTTTACGTTTATTGAACCTATTTTCGTCCCTTATCGTCACCCTTCTTTGAATCCTGGCCGCGATCCGGCGCTTTCTGCTGCTCTCTTCCTGCTGGAGGCGCTGGAACTGCATTTTGCGGCGCGGCGCCTTGGGGCCTTTCGAATTGATGCGGGTGATAGGTTTCCTCGGTCGCTCGGGCGGGTGGTGCAAACCTTACAGGCGGGTTCTGCGGCTCGGGAACTCTGCGAGCCTGGTCCGGCTGTGGACGCCCTTGCGGCTCCTGTAGAGGCGGCTGTGCATGCTGTTGTATTGGCTGCTGCTGCGTTTGTTGAGGCGGTTGCTGGCGGAATTGCGGCTGCTGTTGCGCCTGTGGCTGCTGTTGTTGCTGCAGTTGCTGCGGTGCGTGTTGTTGCACTTGCGATTGTGGCGTTTGCTGTACCGATCGCTGCTGTTGAATTTGTTCTTGTTGCGGACGCTGGTGCAGTTGCGGCTGCGTCGGCTGTTGTTGCTGCTGAGTTTGTTGAGGCGGCTGCTGGTGGGATTGTGGTTGCTGTTGCACCGGTTGCTGCTGTTGAATTTGTTGTTGCTGTGTACGCTGCTGCGGCTGTTGCTGTTGCTGCCGCGGCTGCACTTGCTGTTGCGTTTGCTGAGCTGGCACGCCGCCCTGGCGGTAGGATTTAAATTGCTGCGGCCCGCCATTCAGTGGCGCGCGCGGCGGAGCCGGGGTCTCCTTGGCCACAACTTGGCGCTGCATCACTGCTTCCGGAGGCTTAACCTTTGTGATCGGGCTTGCGCCCACGACGCTCCTCTGCACCGGGGCGACAGTAAAGTTGCGCTGCACTTCCGCAGCGTGCATCTGCTGCTCGTTGACGCGGACATTGGACGTGGCCACAGGACGCGCATTCACAAACGTATCGTGCGAAACCGCGGTCACTGCTCTGGCGTTGTTCTGATTGATGTAGGTGACTTTGTTGACGTTCACGTTGTTGTAGACGTTCGTGACGTTGACCACGTTCACGGTCGTATTCGTAGTGTTCACCCTTTGTACATAACGCTCACTTGTGCGGTAGGGCGGAACGTACACTTCGCGCGGACCGAGCGGAAACCACGCGACGCCTCCTCCCCCTCCGCCAAACGACAGCGAAACATTGAATCGCGGTCCGCCTACGAATACAACAAGAGCCGGCGCATACACAGGCCGCACCACCCTGGGACCCGGAACCCAGCACCAGCCTCCTCCGACTTCCGCCCAGCGCCCGTAGTGAAATGGAGCGAAGCCCCAGGGCTCGTCTTCCACCCAGGTCCATCCCCACGGCGCCACCCAAATCCAATGACCGAAGCGGTACGGCGCCCATCCTTCAGCCACGCGAGTGGGATACCAGACATATCCGTAATCGGGGACGTTGCGCCATTCGCCGTTGTCGTCCAGATCGTCGTAACCGATGACGTCACGAGAAACATATTGCGCCGATTGGGAGTGTTCTTCGCGGTCATCGCGGGAGCTGCACCAGTTGTCAAAATCATCGCGACGTCCGGCTTGTTCCCCGTCGTAGGTCAGCGAGTCCGTGCCGCTGAAGGTGGCGCGGTCGCCGGAGTCCATGTGGTATTCATTCCCGCCGCCGGTGGCATCGCCTTCTCCCTCGCGCACTGTGATGGTAGTCGCATTGCCATTGGGATCCACATCGACACGGTATTCTCCGGGGCGTTGCAGCGTAAAGGCCAGGTTCGGCGTATCAATCTCAAACACGTCGCCGCCCTCCATGCGGCGAACAGTGACGCTCATCGAACCCTGCGCCAGCTGGATCTGCACGGTGCGATCATCGAGATTCAGAAATGTAATTCCCGTCTCGCTGTCCAGACGAATGGAGGAGCTGCCGATGTGCAGTTCGCCATGCGAATCTCTGTCGGCCCACAGACTGTCGCTCGTTGTGAGAGGGCGGTTGGGATTCGCTTGGACCCAGTCCGTTTCACCTCCCGGCTGAAAGGAAATCGATCCCTGGATATAGTTGAGGCGCGCTACTCTTCCAGGGGGATCGTCGTCCGCCAGCGCAGGTGAGGAAGACGCAAAGAGAACTCCGGCAAGAAGGATCAGAACTGGGAAGAGGAAGAAAGTTTTTCGCATGGCGTCTTGTCCCTCCGACAAACGCAGTCTCAAGAGCTGGGCGTGTTCTCCGATTCTACTCCTAGACCGTGAACTTTGTTCGCGACACCCTGCGTTGCTTTTTCCTGTTGCGTGAAATCCGTTCCACGACCTCCTCACAAATTTTTTGGGAGGACAGGAGGCCCCCTTCGGAGCCTCCTGACGGTGAGTGAGGTGTGGGGTGAAACGAGGGAAAAATCATTAGTGGTGACCGTGCCCGCCACCAGAAGAGCCGCCATGCGATCCGCCTCCGGAGTTGCCGCCGCTTGAACCTCCGCCCGAAGACCCGCCGCGGGACCCGCCGCCCGAAGGAGCTCCATGGAATCCGCCGCCACCGTAACCGCCGCTGGGCGCACTTGGCATCGACCGTCCAGAATAGGAACCGCCCCTCGGCGCCCCGCCGCCCGAAGGAGCTCCACGGTATCCGCCGCCTCCATACCCGCCACTAGGCGCGCTCGGCATTGCTGGCCGTCCAGAATAGGAACCTCCGCCCGACGGCGCACCCCGATTTGCTCCGTAACTGCCGCCGCTGGGCGCACGGCTGGAATAGGAGCCTCCGCTGCGTGGCGTCACGACAGGCTGCTGCATATTGAGCGTTGGCCGATTTGATGCGCTGCCGCTGAAGCCGCCGCGTGAATAGTTTTGATTTTGCCGAGACGGCGTGGATGGTTGCGAATAGTTCGATCGAGGCTGCGCCCCGCCTTGCCCTTCAAATGTCCTCCCGCCGCCATTCGGTTGCGGTTGACCCGTCGGTGGGGTGAATGTGCGCCACCCCGGCCTCGAGGACTGAATCGACTGAGACTGCCCCGAGGAAGGCGCGCTAAATCCGCGCTGTCCAGGATTCGGGGAAGACGCCGGCCCCCGGTTCACGTTGCCGCTATTCGTCTGACCAAGACCGTTCGTTCCCTGCCGCGCCATGTTCTGCTGCGCGGGGGCGCTTCCAAAATTTCCTCCGCGGTTAGAGTTGCCCCCTCGATTTCCGTTCTGAAACGATGCGTTGGAGCGGGCAGTGCTGCTGAAGAATCGCTGATTGCTGCTCGATCGGTTCGGAACCGAGCTGGGGTTCACTTGCCGGTTCGATGATTGGAAACTCTCACGCGAAGGCGAGACCGGGTTTGCGCCCGTCATCACGCTGGCCTTGCGGAATGTGCCCGGATCGATTCTCGACTGCTGCATCGACACGCGCCCGCGACCGAATTGATTGCTCTGCATGGAACTGAATCCGTTGCGAACACGCACATCCGTGGACGCTCGATCAATGTTCGAGTATGCGTGCGGACCTCCTCTCAGCGGATTCATGCCGCCGTAATTGTTATGAATGTTGTAGACGTTGGCCACGTTCACGCGGTTGATACCGCGCCCGTACCAGGGGAAGAAGCGATCGCCCGGGCCGCACGGCAGCCAGCCCACGCTTCCGAAGCCGCCGCCAAATCCGAACCCAAAGTTAAATCCCCAGCCTCCTCCTCCGAAGCCGAAGAAGGAAACGTAAGCCGGCGCCCAGATCGGCTCATACCCCGCATAGACCGGTCCCGGCCACCAGCCCCAATTCCCGCCATAGACGAACCAGCGCCCATAGTGATACGGCGCCCAGCCCCAGGGCTCGTAGGAGACCCAGGTCCAGCCGTAGTAGGGCTCGTAAACCCAGCGCCCATCGCGGTACGGCGCCCAGTCCGTTCCGTCGTTCGGGAACCAAACATCTCCGTAGTCAGGGACGTTTTGCCAGCGCCCATACGCATCCAAGTCTTGCGTGCCGGTGTAATTGGGGTTCGTGTGCCGCCAACTGTCCGCGCTCTCGATCACGTGGTCGCGGTCGCTGTTCCAGAGGTCCCAATCGTCTCTTCCGGGCGCGCCCGAAATTTGATACTGCGCGCTGTCCGCGTTGCCTTGAATGGTGATGCGCTGATCGCGCTGCACGACGGTGCTTCCCTGCGGTGTGGAAATTTCCGCGGAGCCCCGGCGCACATCGATGACGGTTTCATTGTCGGAGTTCACCTGGATGCGGTAGCTTCCCTCGCCCATCTGCGGGCGGATGGCGACGTTGGGCGTTTCAATTTCCACTCCGGAATCGTTGTTCTTCAAAACATCGTAGTTCACCAGGCCTTGCCCGATCTGAACCTGCATCTGGTTGTGCGCCAGGCTCACCACGTTTGCGGTGGACTGATCGCTCATGCGCAAAATGTTGGCGTGATCCAGCTGGATTTCCGCGCGGGCATTTGGCCCCACCGAAATCTGATCGCCCTCGACCACGGGCGTGTTCACCGTGGCCGCGGTCCAGTCATTTGATCCGTTGTGCTGCGTCGAAACGTCGCCGTGAATAAAGCTGATGCGCGCCGCGCCGGGATCATTCTGCGGCGCCTGTTGCGGCTGCCCTTGCGGTTGAGGGCCGCCCTGCGGCTGCGGCGGATACTGCACGGGAATCTCCATAGGCTGCTGCGATGCCGGCGGCGCTTGCTGCGCGCCCGCACTTGCGCCCATTCCCAGGACGAGCGCCCCCGTTAAGAGAACTGTTCCCAGACTCCCAAAGTAATTTTTCATGGCCGATCCCCCACAACTCCTCAGGCCCATTGATGCTCACACTCGCTTTAGATGATTGCAGGGCGGGGGCCAAACCTGGAGTCCACCTAGCCTAAAATAAGCCATTTATTTACAGTTAATTAGGGGATTGCGAGAGAGGCGCTCACGGTAGACCAACGATAGATTTTGGTGGTTCTCGCGCAGCGGGTGGTGGATATCAACCACCAGCATCTTACCTGAGGAGTTGGCGTTTAGTCTTCGGCAGGATCGGGCACGCCCAATTTTGAGAGGCGGTAGCGCAGGGCATTGCGGGAAAGGCCTAGGGCGCGGGCGGCCTGGCTTTTGTTACCATTCGCGTGGCGCAGGGCTTCGCGGATGGTTTCGTCTTCCCATTGTTCGAGGGTGACGCCGGACGGCAGGACGTACGGCGAACTGCCCGGCGCGGGGGAGCGCTTGGCAGGATCGTCGAGATAAATGTCGGCGGCGTCCAGCGTCGCGGCGGCGGAAAGCGCGACGCCGCGCTCGATGATATTCTGCAATTCGCGGACGTTTCCCGGCCAGTGATAGTCCACGAGGCGCTTCATCGCTTCGGGCGTGATCGCGGTGATGGTTTTTCCCGTTTCCTTTGCATAGCGCTCGAGAAAAAAATTGGCTAGCGCGGGAATGTCTTCCTTGTGATCGCGCAGCGGTGGAATGTCGATGGCCACGACGTTGAGGCGGTAGTAGAGATCCTCACGAAACGTGCCCTCTTCGAGCGCGGCGCGCAGGTCGCGATTCGTGGCCGCAACCAGGCGCACATCCACTTTGTGCGTTTTCGTTCCGCCCAGGCGCTCGAATTCGCGGTCCTGCAGCACGCGCAAGAGCTTCACTTGAATCGCGCCGGGCACGTCGCCGATTTCGTCGAGAAACAGAGTGCCCTTGTCGGCCAGCTCGAATTTTCCCGGCTTGCTTCCCGTCGCTCCTGAGAACGCGCCCTTTTCGTATCCGAAGAGTTCGCTTTCCAGAAGATTTTCCGGAATGGCCGTGCTGTTGATCTTGATGAACGGGCCGGAGGCGCGCTGCGAATGCTCGTGAATAGCACGGGCGATCAGATCTTTTCCGACGCCGCTTTCGCCGCCGAGCAGCACCGTCGAATTCGTCGGCGCGACGCGTTCGACGAGCGCCAGCACGGCCTGCATCCGGTCGCTCTGCGCCACAATGTTGTTGTAGGAGTAGCGGCGGCCGAGCTCTTCGCGCAGCGAGCGGTTTTCCTCACGCAGGCGGTGCGAGTCCAGCTCCTTGCGAATCACTAGCACAAGTTCGTCAAACGAAAACGGTTTCGTGACGTAATTGCTCGCGCCGACTTTCATGGCTTCGACAGCCGATTCCACCGTGCCGTACGCCGTCATCACCACGACCGGCAGCGCGGCGTTCGCGCGTTTCACGGCCTGCAAAAATTCCAGGCCGCTCATTCCCGGCAGCCGCAAATCAGTGACCACGAGGTCCGGCTTTTCGCGCACCAGAAGCTGCAGCCCCGTTTCCGCGTCCGCCGCCGAGTGCACGAGGAAACCTTCTTCGCCGAGTTGCAGTTCCAGCAGCCGCCGCATCTTGGCTTCGTCTTCGACAATCAGAATCGCCGCTTTTTCACTGCGTGTGGTCATGGAAATGTAGGATTGGCTTCAGCCTGTCTGCTTTTCGTGCGAGCTCGATTCAAAACCAGACAGGCTGAAGCCTATCCTACCAAGAGCCCCCATTGTGCCAGCGTGCGCGCACCGAAGTGAAGCCGCAAATCCCGATCGATTGTAGAATTCGGTGGCGCAGGCTTTAGCCTGTGGGGCTTAGACCATGCAAGGTCCAAACCCCACAGGCTAAAGCCTGCGCCACTCAACCCACAGAACGCCGAGGGCACAAAATGGATAGAACACTTTCGGGAAAGACAGCGATCGTCACAGGAGCGGGCCGGGGTCTGGGCCGGTCCATGGCGTTGGGCTTGGCGCGCGCCGGGGCAAACGTAGTGCTGACGGCGGCACGCAATCGCCGCGAAATCGATCAGGTTGCAGAGGAAGCGGCGAAGAGCCCCGGTGCAGGTGCCATCCGCAAGCATTTGGCCGACGTCGCGAGTGAAGAAGATTGCCGGCGCGTGGTGAGCGAAACCGTGCGCGAATTCGGCGGCATGCAAATACTGGTCAACAACGCGGGACGGGGAATGCGCTTTGTCAGCGAGAAATTTTTCGATACGCCCACGAAATTTTGGGAGACCGATCCCGCCGTGTGGCAAATGATCGTCGCCACGAACGTCAACGGCCCGTTCCTGATGTCGCGCGCCGCTGTGCCGCACATGATGAAGCAGCGCTGGGGCCGCATCATCAACATTTCGATCAACCACGAAACCATGCGTCGCGCCGGCTTTTCTCCGTACGGCCCCTCAAAGGCCGCCCTCGAATCCGAGACCGTAATCTGGGCGCAGGATTTGGCCGGCACGGGCGTAACCGTGAACGCTCTCCTGCCCGGCGGCGCGACCGACACGGGCATGGTCCCCGCCGACCTCGCTCCGCACTTGCGTGAGAAGCTCCTTCATCCAGACATCATGATCCCGCCGCTCCTGTGGCTCGTTTCCGAAGCCGCCAGCGATGTAACTGGCAGCCGCTTCGCCGCGAATCTTTGGGATGCCACGCTGCCGCCTGAGCAAGCCGCCGAAAAATCCCGCGCGACGGCAGGTTGGATTTCGCAAAGCTGCTAAGCGGAAGTAACCGCCCAGTCCCGCCAACTAGTCTGATACGTAGACGCAAAGTCCCACCATAAATCACCACGAATAATGATGACGAATAGCACACCGAGCATTTCTCAATTCACCGTTGTGCTCGTTTGACGGATACATTTGAGGTATCGGCGCACGGCGCATCCGGGACACAAAAGTGAACGAGAAATCCGGCCCTCATTTGGTGTAGGAAAGGGGGAACATGGCTTATGGCCAATCAGCAATCAACAAAATCTCCTGCCGGCGAATTACAGATAGAAGTCTTCGGGGCGGACCTCGATGGCCGTCAATTCATGGGGCAGACCCGAACCCTGATGATTACGCGAGACGGCGCGACCATCCCCCTGGCGAACAAACTGGCCCCTGAATCCGAGTTGATTGTTCGCAATCCGGCAACCAACCAAGAAGCGGCCGCTCGTGTTGTGGACCTTGTCCTCGATCCGGTTTCCGTCCATGTGTATGGAATTACTTTTGTCGATCCGTCAGTGAATCTGTGGCAGATCGAATTCCCGGACGCTCCACCCAAGAAGACAATCAACATGGAGTGTAGCCGTTGTCACAACGTTGACGCTGTCTCGCTTGGCGAAATTGAAATGAAGATGTTTGAAATGAAACACTCGCTAACGCGGCACTGCGAGTGTGGCAAAACCTTGACCACCTGGAATCCTACCGATCGAGCAGTGACGGAACGCAAAGTGAGTAATCCGATCGCAGAAACCGCTCCGCGCGCTCCGCAGGAAAGACGAAAAATAAAACGTACTGCCATGAAAGCCGCGGCCTGCATCCGCGACAACCAAATAGAAGAAATCGTCGAGTGTGAGGACGTATCCCGGGGCGGCTTCCGCTTCAAGAGCCGGGGAAAATATCCGCAAGGGATGCCGATCGAGGCAGCGGTTCCTTACGCGAAAAATAGCGTCAACATATTCGTACCCGCGCGAATCGCCTATCTACAGGAGTTGTCCGGCGGGTTCTATAGGCACGGCGTGGCCTACATGAAGTCCACTAAAAATACCTGACTCGAAATCACAATTCGGCATACGGAAAACAGAAGAGATCACCCGGGTCTCCTGGCTTGCCTAGCGAGAGGATGCACTGATTTTCGGCAGCTATGGCGAGGAACGGCTTGTCGGCGCTAGTCCTTTCGATCTTTGAAGAATTCAACGAGGCTCTGTTGGACGCGCTCGACAGACTGGAAGAATTCATCAATCCCTACAGTTCCGCGGGCTATTGCGTGCGCGGCCGAGTCTGCCGTAATGGCGTCGCATAGCTGAGTAGCGCGGCGGATGCGCTCAGCCGTGAGCAAGGGAAGCACAGTATTTGGATCTTGCTGCCGCGCCTGGCGCTCCTGCCATTCTTGAATGGCCCACGCCGTCTTGCGCACATTGTCCACGGCATCGCGGAATTCCCGGAGGATGTTCAGATCGACTGGGCCCGAGCGCATCTCATACTCTAAATTGACAAGCTCGGCGCAGGCCTTCTTTAGCCGGAAATTCCCGCCCCAGAAGTCTTCTCTGGGGACGAGGAGTTCGACGCCAACCCCTAGCAAGCGCCCCTCGCTGTTACGGCGGACGCCGACCACTCGAGCTTGCGAGGTTTCATGCGAAAGCAGATTCGTCAACTCAATCTGACTTCCCACCGCAGGGTAAATCTTCATCTCCAACAATCCGCCCTCAGCGTTCACTTCCGTGGCCCGGCCGGATTCACGCAAAATCTTACCGTCTGCCTCCTGCCACGTCGCTTCCACCGGGGAGACCGAGGGGAAACGCCTGCTCCGCCGCTTTCCAGATGTTGATGAGGTTTGATTCGTGGTTGGCTTTGCCATTGAAATGCCTCCAGGAACCCGATTGATTGGACCAATCCTACTACACAACTCTCTTTACAAAACTAGACAGCGGCCTATTGAGTGGGTCAAAGATACATGGAATTGACGAATCGGCTAACCACCATCATGCTCGGCGGGAGGGGAAAAGAATCGAGATGCGCAGACTTATCGCCCTACGGCCCCTCGAAGGCCGCGCTCGAGTCCGAGACCATTATTTGGGCGCAGGATTTGGCCGGCACCGGCGTCACCTTGAACGTCCTCTTGCCCGGCGGCGCGACCGACACGGGCATGGTGCCGCAAGACATTCCTCTCCACTTGCGCGAGAAACTCCTTCATCTAGATATCATGATGATTCCGGCGCTCCCGTGGCTCATTTCGGAAGCAGCCAGCGGAATGGTCAGCTGGCGCTTCGCCGCAAACCTTTGGGACGCCACGCTGTCGCCGGAGCATGCCGCCGAAAAATCGCGGAGAACGACAGGCTGGATCCACCAAGTTACCCAAAGACCGGTGACCTACGACCGCAGTCGAGCCGGTTTTCGGATAGCCGGTTCAAAGAGCTTGGGAGACCAATTACAATTGGTGGGTTTCAGGAAAGTTTTCGGTCGAGGAATCGAAGGCCTAAGGGAGTCCGCCATACGAAAAATCAGCGTTTGGTTCAGCCACGCGGCTGCGTGATTTGCCGCGGAGTACACGCGGGTAGGATCCAATTCAAAGATTCCACACCCCGGAATCGAGCGCGTTTCCGGTCAGTGCTCATTATTGCTTGGCCTTCTTTGCTGACGCCTTTTTGATTGGTGTCAAAGCGGGCTCCTTCTGTCCTGCGGCTGGCCGTCCGTCTTTGGCATCATGGGCTGCAAACAAGGAGTTAAATCTGTTGCGGGCAAGTTCAGTCGAATTCATTGTGCGCTACTTTCTTTGTTGCTTGATGCGGCCTGGACCGGTCGAAGTGAGCGTTATGATTTGCAAAAGTGAGGGCCGAATGGTGGATCACTCGGCCCGCTACGGTGAGGTGGGATTCAGTACGGGGCAAGGTGAATTACATTGGCTTCAATTCCTTATACCCTGTTGCGATTCCTGGATGCTGTTCAATATTGCACACCCATCCGTAGCAAACGCGCTGCATCTCGACTTTGTCAAATGATCAGGAAGCATCCTCTATCGTCCGTTGCGCGGCGATCTTCTGGAGGCAGCCTAAACCGGCTATTTTCTTTACGAACGACGTATGAGGTGACACCTCCTGCGCGTATCACAATGTGCGGAAGGGACCTTGTCCGCACCAGGAAGGCGCGAAGGAGTGTCACCATTCGTGTCACTTAGTAAGTGTACTGCGATTTTGAAGTTGGAAAGTCTGATCAACGCGGCATGCTTTCCGTTGATTACGGCCACGCCTTGATGAACCTGCATCTCGAAATACATGAGCCATCTTCTGAGATTCCAGTTCTTGAAGTCCATCCTCAACGGTTCGATTCGGGCGGAGCATGGCAATCTTGGCCGTCGCGGTCGCGTTGCCGCTTGAAACTTGTGCAGCCAATATGGGGAGGCCATGATTGGCGCGTTCGGAAGCAGACTTCCTTGAAGCAAGTTGCGCCAAATCGACGTGGCTTCCTACGCGCTGGGAGAGAGCCAAGAGGAGATAAACACCTTCAACTTTCGGAACGGCTGCCACATGAGCGTCGTCAAACTTGTTATCGTGGCCGTCGTTCTGCTGATAGGGTTGCGCGATCTGATCGTCAATGATTTTGAGTTCTGCGGCCAGGTGAATCTCGCTGGGATTTTCCTCAAAACGTTTCCATAAAGTTCTTCTTTCAGCTCTCAATCCTCGGAGCCTTAACTCTTCAGAATAAGGAATATAAAGTGGCATTCGCACCCCCATTGGAAAATGGCACTCACGGATAGCGAAGAACAGAATCGCTAGCGTGTCAAATCAGGCAGAACCCTAGCGATGCTGCCGTCGCTTACTCGAGGAGAATGGGTACATTATGAGATATATGGCGAGTACAATAAATCTAAATAGTGACCTGATGGAGTTTTTGTACCAGGCGAGTGAGAGAGTTTATAGCACAACCTCCGACTGAACAGGGTTTGCGAATGGCGGATCGCAGGGAGCCGAAGGCGACCGGAGAGCCGCCATTCGCGGCGCGAACGCCACCGGCGCCGGCGGCCTATAGCCCAGCGCCGAGTGCGGTCTCCTCGTGTTGTACTCCACTCGCCACTGCCCGATCACCACTTGCGCTTCTTTCAGCGAGTAGAAAATCTCCCCATTCAGGCACTCATCTCGCAGCTTCCCGTTAAAACTTTCGCAGTAGCCGTTCTCCCATGGACTTCCGGGTTCGATGTACAGCGTCCCGGTTCCTACCTGGCCCAGCCACTTCCGTAGTTCCTTGGCCACAAACTCTGGTCCGTTATCCGAACGAATGTGTTCCGGAATTCCTCGCCACAGCATCACTTCCGCCAGCGTCTCGATCACCTCGTTACTTCCCAGCCTTCTGGCCACTCGGATCGCCAGGCATTCCCGCGTGTATTCGTCGAGCAGCACTAGCATCCGCAGCGTTCTTCCATCGTGCGTCATCGCACTCACGAAATCGTAGCTCCACACATGATTGGCATGTTCCGGTCGCAGCCGCACACACGATCCGTCGTTCAACCACAACCGTCCTCGCGGCCGCTGTTTCTGCGGCACTTTCAGTCCTTCCCGCCGCCAGATACGCTGCACGCGATCCGTCCCCACTTGCCAGCCCGCTTCCCGCAACTTTACCGTGATCCTCCGATAACCGTAGCGTCCATACTCACTGGCGAGTTCGATGATGTCCTGCGTCAGCTCCTCCTCGTCTACTCGACAGATCCCTTCGTAGCGTTGCGTCCCTCTCCACTGCCCCAGCAGCCGACAGGCATGCCGTTCCGACACTCGATAGGTCTCACGAGCATGCCTGACCGCGCTACGTCGCCGCTCAGGGCCTAGAAGTTTCCCTCTGCGACATCCTTGAGAATTTGCTTCTCCAAAGACAGCTCTGCTACCAGCCGTTTCAGCTTTGTGTTCTCCCGCTCCAGGTCTTTGAGTCGCTTGGCTTGATCCAGCTTCAGACCACCGTATTCCTTCCGCCAGCGGTAGTAGGTCTGTTGGGTGATGGCCGCTTCCTTGCAGGCTTGCGGGGTTGTCTTTCCGTTCGCGATTTCCACTTCGATCTGCCGCAGCAAATTCACGATCTGCTCCGGCTTAAATCTCTTCATCGGCATGACCGGTCTTCCCTCCAGGTGAATTCTCTCTCATTTCACCTGGTACAAAAGACCCCGGTCAGGTCAGAATTGAGAGCGCGATGTTTTCAGTCCAGTCGGCAATAGAAGAAGGATGGGTCCCTGGCGGAGGCACAGCACTTCTGCGCGCAGGAGACGAGTTGACACAATGGAAAGGGGGAAGTGAAGTTGAGACAGCGGCTAGATCGGCTGTATCGCTTAGCCTGGCGAAACCAATTTCACAGCTAATTGAAAACGCTAGGCGCAGTCCAACTCAGTTGCTAATCGAGATTCGGAAAGCCGCGATCATGAGTACCGGGTTCAATGCCGAGACTGGAAAAGTCGAGGACTTGGTCCAAGCTGGCGTGCTCGATTCGGCGAAGACGTTGCGATTTGCACTCAGAATTGCCTTTTCACACGTTAAGGCTCTGCTTCAAACCGGCGCATGGGATTTGACCAGACCGATTGAGATCGGCGGAGTGAGTGCGCCGGATCAAGGCAGGTCAAGATAGCTCTTAAGCGCCATTTTTTAATGTCGTGGAAGACTTACGGTAGATGGCATTTGGTAGCTTCATTTGTAGTTGGCTCTGCCCGATTTGACCGGCTCTTTAGCAATATAGTCCATCGAAACAGACTTGGAGGTGAACGAATGAGGTGTCATCAATGCGACTCGAACGAGCTCTTGAAAGTTTCAGGATTGTCCTTTGAGCTGCATGGGGTCCCCGGGCGCGAAAGCGTTGGCGTTGTCGGAATTTATTGTACACGTTGCCATTTGCTGATGCTGCAAGCACAGGAAGGTGCGATTCCAGAACCAGCCCTTAGGCCCATGGACCCTGACACAAATTAGGGGCACGATCCGATAGGACCTCATCACGGATTACCACTTTGGACTAAGCAGCAATCAAGCTGCGGACCGCAAGGATAGAGAAGGCATAAATTTGAAAAAAACAAATCGAAGTAAATCCCTAACCACGACGCTGAACGCACTTGACCACTTCATCGCTGACGTTCCACCGCTCGGATATTTTGAATTGGAGGTGGAACAGCTTGTAACGCTTGTGAACTCGTCGATAGAAGATAAAATAAGCCCGCTAAATTCTACCGCCGAAGTTTGTCTAATTGGTCTTTCTGCTTATTTCGAGGCATTCTGTAAATCACATTTCGCTGCCCTAATAAACATATGCCCCGAGATTCTCAGTAATTTCGTACAGAGAAGACAGAATGCCACGTTAAGCCTGATTCATATTTTGCATCTACGCGATCATATTGAAAGAAAGCTGGGTAACTTGATTTCCGAAGAGTACGATTTCGGCTCGGCCAATGAGATCAACAAACTCTATAACGATCTGCTGCGAATAACACCATTTTCAACTAAAGAAGCGAAGAAATACGCGAACTTTTTAGGCGATCGCAACCTACTCGTACACCACGGCGGCGTCTATACGTTCAAATATTCGGCGCAGCGCTTTGCGCGGCGTGCTGTGCCAGGTGTTCCTCATTGGGACTCCCTAGTTGTTGGAAAAAAGGAATTCAGTAGATGGGAATCGTTTCTGACGGGTATGGCGAACAAAATTGCAGACACAAGCCGACTTGCGTTGCAAGAGTTTATCAACCGACACAAGCTTGGGACGCGACTCAATCAGAGGAAGGCCATAGCGTTGCTTGGATCTTCTAAAGTATAGGTAGATTGCGCGTTTTGGCGACAATACCAAAATGCGTTCGTGCATTTTCGTGGCTGTACAGAGACGTGCCCGCTAGTGGGTACCCTCAACTCTGGGGTGGTCCCTTTTTCGCGTGCATATACGCTATCCCCGCCCATCCTTGACCGACTTCCAAGCCTCGACTACACTAGACGTTTTGAATCGGTCCAATTGTTGGCACCGAGGGGGAGAGTTCTTTGCCGAAACGCACGTTTCAACCGAAAGTGCGCCGTCGCCACAAGACACACGGTTTTCGCGCGCGCATGAAGACTAAAGGGGGCCGCAAAGTCTTGGCGGCCCGACGCAAAAAAGGACGCCATCGTCTTACGCCCATCTAGAGAATCGGACCTGCCCGCGGCCCGCCTGCCGGAGGGGCAAGGGCAGGCGGGTTCGTCTGCGCGACGGGCAGGCCCGTCCGCCGCGGCGGACAAGCCGCGACAGGGTTTTCCCCGCGCCATGCGTTTGCTGAAGCGCGCGGAATACGAAACCGTATACGGCGCCGGCCAGCGCCGCTCGAGCCCTCAGTTTTCCGTTTTCTTCCGCGCGCACGCAGCGCTTCCGAATGAGGCCATCGGTCGGGAACCTCCGCGCGAAGGTTTTCGTTCCGCAAAAACGCACGAGGCCAGCCGCACCAGCCGGTTCGGGATCAGCGTCAAGAAGGCCCTGGGCGGGGCAGTGGTGCGCAACCGCATTAAACGCCGCATTCGCGAAATTTTGCGGCGCAACAGGACGGAGATTCCTACGGGATGGGACATCGTAATTCATCCGAGAGCGACGGTGGCGCAGGCGGCGTTCGCGCCGCTGGAAGCGGAACTCGTGCGCCTGCTGCGCTCCATCCAGAGCACCGGGCGGAACACCGCCCCGAACTCCCCTCCGAACCCCGCGCCGAAAACATGAGCCGCGCCGCGCGCACACTGCTCTTTGCCGTGCGCGTGTATCAGTCCTTTTTTTCCGCGCTGATGCCCAGCGCCTGCAAGTTTTATCCTTCCTGCTCGCACTACGCCGCCGAGGCCATCCAAATTCACGGCGCGCGCCGCGGTTCCTGGCTGGCGCTGCGCCGAATCTCGCGCTGCCATCCCTTCACGCGCGGCGGCGTGGATCTCGTGCCCGATGCCGACGATTTGCCGAGTAGCACAGGCTTCAGCCTGTGTGGTTTTCTTACCCCTCGAACCGAACCCCCACAGGCTGAAGCCTGTGCTACTGAACCGGGCGTCTCGGATTATTCAGCGAAAGAGGCCCGTTCGTGACCGAGCGCAAGGAAATGTCGACGGAAATGCGCTCGCTGATCGCGGCGGTGCTGTGTCTGGCCGTGATCGCGGGCTGGTCGCTCATCTACAAGCCGCCGCAGCCGACGCCTCTGGCCAAACCTGCCGAAGTAGCCACCAATCCTGTTGCTCCGCCGGCCCCGACCTCTCCGTCCACTGCGGCGCCTGCTGGGAAAAAAGCCGCGACACCCGCAGCGCCTGTGATTGTCCGCGCCGCCAGCGCGGAAAGCTCCGTGGTCATCGAAAACGAACTGTATCACGTGGAGATTTCCAATCGCGGCGGAGTGGTGCGAAGCTGGCAGCTCAAACAATTCACCGACGACCACAAACCGCCGCGCACGCTCGATCTGGTCCACCCCGAGGCCGCCCAGGCATCAGGCAGGTGGCCCATCTCCCTTGCGCTCGACGATCCGCAACAGGAAGTGGATGCCAATAACGCGCTGTTTGAAATCACCTCGGGGGGGAAAGTTCCTGGAGCCGGCGCCGTTCTGCACGCCCCCGCGGAAGTTACCCTGTCCTGGAGTGACGGTCACCTGGAAGTGAACAAGCAGCTGAAATTCGATGACAGCTATATCGTTGGTGTGCATACGCAGGTGACTCTGGATGGAACGCCGCTGCGAAACAGCATCATCTGGTCGGGCGGTTTCGGTGACATCACCGCCTATCGCGCAGCCGCGCAGACCCAGATTTTCACGAGCGTGACCGGAAAGCTGAACACGCTCGCGGCGAAAAATCTGGGCAAGCCCGGGCAGACCACGGTGCGCGCACCCGTCGCCGGCACATTTGATTTCGTCGGCATTGAAGATCTTTATTTCGCCGCCGCATTTCTGCCGCCTTTCGACGCGCGCGGCGACCTGGCCCAAATTCCGTTCGCCGTGACGGGCTGGACCTATCCGCACGAAACCACGACAGACGGCAAGACCGAAACGGAAATCGTTCCGCAAGTGGCCGTGGGCGTCACGACTCCCGGGCCACTGGACCTGCGCATGTACGCCGGCCCCAAAAGTATTGACGGCCTAAAGGCCACGCACCCGCCGCTGAATAGCCTGGTGCAATTCGGCTGGTGGGGATTCATCGCCGAGCCGCTGTTTTACTCGCTGATGTGGCTGCACCGGTACGTGAGCAATTACGGCTGGGCGATCGTCTTAATCACCGTTGCCATCAACATGGTGATGTTTCCGCTCAAAGTAAAGAGCATGCGCTCGATGATGAAAATGCAGAAGGTCGCGCCGGAAGTGAAGGCGATTCAGGAAAAATACAAGAAATATTCGATGCGCGATCCGCGCAAGGCCGAGATGAACAAGGAAGTCATGGCCGTGTATTCGCGCGAAGGGATCAATCCGCTGGGCAGTTGCTGGCCCACGCTCATTCAGATGCCCATCTGGTTTGGCCTGTACCGCATGCTGGCCAACACCATCGAGCTGCGCCACACGCCTTGGTTCGGCTGGATCCACGATCTTTCCGCGCACGATCCATACTTCATTTTGCCCGCGGTGATGGCCGTTTCCATGTATTTCATGCAGAAAATGACGCCCACGCCGGGGATGGATCCCGCCCAGGCCAAGATGATGGCCGTGACGCCGCTGATTTTCGGCGGCATGTTTGCGCTTTATCCCAGCGGCCTGTCGGTGTATATACTGACAAGCAATATCGTGGGAATCGGCCAGCAGTGGTATCTCTATCGAACGGCGCCGCCCCCGCCAAAACCATCGCGGGGTCCCGGCAAAAAGAAATAGCGGTTGCGGCCTAACATCTGAGGGGAGCAATCTTGACGCCTGTATCCCGCGCCAACCTGATCGTGGATGGAAAGCTGGATCATGCGGCAATTACGGCGGAACTGCGCCGCTGCCTCGACACGCTGCTGCAAAAAAGCCGCTTCCAACTATCATATGAAATTCGAGCCATGGGCCCCGCCGCCACGAAGGAATTTGAAAATCCCGAAATTGTCGTCGAGTTCAAAGGCCGCGATCAGGATTTGCTGCTCGATCGCCATGCGGAGTTGCTTCTCGCGCTCGAACACATTGCCTTGCGCTGGCTTTGGCTCGATCCTCAATTCTACGGACGCATTCGATTTGACGCGGCGGGCTACCGCGGAATCCGCATTGAAGAATTGAAGCTTTCCGCCCGGGTCGCCGCCGGCCGCGTCCGCGAAACGCACTCGCCGTTCCGCTTTAACGCCATGTCCTCGCGCGAACGGCGCATCCTGCATCTGGTCTTGAAGGAAGAGCCCGGCGTGCGCAGCGAGAGCGAAGGCGCGGGCGAAGACCGGCAGGTTGTTGTCTATCCCGCCAGTTAAAGTTCACCGGAAAATTCAGGCTGGACCGCTACTCCGGTTCTCGGAAACCGTGGGAAATGATCTGTCCCCCCGCATCGAAAACGACGTCAAATGTGAATCCGGTAGGTCTCGGTCGAATTCCAGAGCCGCCGCCTGCGGATTGGGGATCGGGCGCGACATCAGGGACATGTTCGCGGAAAAACCGCACATCCGAAATCTCGACCACGGTCTTCTGCCCGTCAGTCTGGTGCACACGCCAGACCGGATAGCGCGCGAACCATAGAAAAACCTGCACGTCGCGGAGTTTTCTCGCTTCCTCGATCAATTTGCGGGATTGCGCGTCGGTATAGAGCTGCGTGGTCTCGACCGCGCCGCCGGGTTCGTCAAAGGTGGCACGCCACACGCCTTCCGGAGTGCTGACCAACCCCACCCAATGCGTCAGCGTCGTAGGCAAGGGGAGCGCCGCCAGGTTTTCCACTTGCATGTGCTGCGATGCGGCGAAATGTTCCACGTCGGCGAAAGCCTTGTGATGCATTGCCGCAGCAAAACCAATATAGGCGCACAATAGAACCAGGCCAGCGCGGCACCAGTTGGCCCGCGTCAACCCGAAACCCGCGCCCTTGGCGGCCGGTACGAAAATTACAGCTGCGAAGATGCCACTCACAGCCCCTACAACGGCGATCGGGAATCCGTATCCCGAAATGTTCGCAAGAAAGTAGCCTCCGATCGCCCCAACCGTCAGCACGGCCCAAGTGCCGATCGAACGCCGCCAGAATTGCTCCGGATCGCGGTAGCACCACGCGGCCAGCTGTGGCACGAGGGCGATTCCCGTCAGCGTCAGGTCGATAATGAAAATCCAGTCCCACGCAGGGCGGGAATAGCGCAGCGGGCTCCATAACATGGTTCCGAAACTGGTGACCAGGTCGAGAAAAATGTGCGTGGCGATGCCCGCCGAATAGATTAAGAAGAGTTTCCAGAACGGCGGCGCTTGCCACTTCAGCCGGCGAGCGAGCGGCATGGAAAGAGCGGTCAACAGAAGAGCCCAAATGGGTAGGATGACCGCGGAATGCGTGATATTGCGGTGCCACTCCATGATGGCGAGTGGATTATGAGCCAGCGGCCCCGCAAAGATGTCGATATCGGGAAACATCGACCCGAGAGTGCAAGCGACGATTGCAGCCCGCGCGGTAGGTGAACTCAGCGCAAGAGCTGCGACCCCACGTTCAGCTCCGGCAGGCACATTCCGGCCCGCGAAAAGGGCCTTTCCGGCCAGCGCGCCCACAATTCCGTGCGTGATTGTGTCCATGCCGCGAGTTTCTTTATGATTTAGTGAACTCGGTTTAGACGCGCGCCGTGTCGCGGGGTTTCGCTATTGACTTGCCCGAATGGGTATCGTCAGCGGCTTGGTGGACTCCGACGCGGCCAACATGTGGCACTGCCCGTCGAAAATTCCGCCCGGCTCAATCACCAGACATGGGGAGTGGATCTCCCCAGTGACCACGCCCTTGGCCTGGATTTCGACCCGCCCCTTGGCGAAGATGACGCCGTCGAATTTCCCGGAAATCACCACGTGATTCCCCTCGATCTGACCTTCCACCCGGGCTCCTTCCCCCAGTATCAGGCTGTGATTGGAGATCACGTTTCCTTTCACCTGTGCGTCAATGCGGAAAACTCCGGAGACCTCGAGGGTTCCCTCGAACCGCACGCCCTTGTCAAGGAAGCCGGTAAATTCAAGTTGCTGGGTGTCTTTAGTACGTTCTTTTGATCGCCATTGCATGGCTTGCTCCCACAGAGGAACGATGTTTGCCGGGACTCCGATTCTAACCGAGCAAAGAAGGTTTAGAGGGCGAAATCAAAGTCCCGTGACGAAGTGAATACCTACAACCGGCCATGCACATAGGATTCACCAAATATATACTACATGTGTAATACTACACCATCAGCCGGTCGTACAGGCCGTTCAGTTGTTCCTCATCATAAAACTCAAGAATCAACTGCCCCGCGTGCCCTTTCGTAGGCATGTGTAATGTCACACGGGTACCGATGTGTTGCTGCAATTCGTCCAATGCGGCCTGACGATTCGGGTCCTGAATTTCTATCGGGACTTGCTGGCCGCGCCCGCGGGAACGGCGCGTTGCCATGCGCTCCAGCTGCCGGACCGTTAGTTTTCCTCGGGACGCCTTTTGCGCCAGGTCGTTGCGCAGCTTTCGATCCTCGACTGCCAGCAGCGCTCGCCCGTGCCCTGCCGTAATTTTTCCTTCTTCGATCCATTCGAGCAGCGGCTCTTCGAGGGAAAGCAAGCGGACAGAATTGGCGACAGTGGCCCGGTCCTTCCCTGTTCTTGAAGCGACTTCATCCTGGGTGAGATGAAATTCCTCCATCAGCCGATCGAACGCGCGCGCCTGTTCAATGGGATTCAGGTCTTCCCGCTGAATGTTTTCCACCAAAGTGAGCTCGAGCGCTTGTTCATCGCTGACCTCGCGCAGAACCACCGGCACACGCAGAAGTTGCGCGCGCTGCGAAGCACGCCATCTGCGTTCACCAGCGATGAGCTGGTATCTCGGGCCGATCTTTCGCACCACCAGCGGCTGGATAATGCCGCTGGCGCGAATGGATTGCGCCAGCTCCTCGAGTCCGGCCTCCGCAAATCGTGTCCGCGGCTGGTACGGGCTCGGATCAATCAGGTCGATGTCAATCTGCAGAGGCCCGCCAGCAATACTTTGCGCTGGGGCGGCGGCGGTCGCCGCTCCCGTGGAACTATTCTGTGCGATGACCTGAGGGCCTACCTCCGGTTCACGAATCAGAGCCCCCAGCCCCCTTCCCAATGCGTTTCTGGCCATTTGAGACAACCTCCTTTGCAAGGTTAATGTAAGCTTCGGCACCTCTACTATGAATGTCGTAGAAATGGATCGGCTTTCCATGGCTTGGCGCTTCAGCCAGACGGACATTCCTGGGTATGATGGATTCAAAGACTTGGCTGCCGAAGAAGCTCCGAAGGTCCGAAGCCACCTGCTTCGACAAGATGGTGCGTTCGTCATACATGGTCAGGACGATGCCCTCAATCGCCAGATTTGGGTTCAACGTCCTACGAATTCTCATCAGCGTATCCAAAAGCTCCGAAACCCCTTCGAGCGCCAGGTATTCACATTGAATTGGCACTAGGACTGAATCGGCTGCAGTGAGTGCGTTCAGCGTCAGAAAGCCAAGCGCTGGGGGGCAATCAATTACGATAAAATCGTAGCTGTCCCGCAGTTGCTCAATTACCTTCTTGAGCTGATACTCCCGATTCTCTGCGGCAACCAACTCGACCTCTGCGCCAACTAAATTCTTATCTGCTGGAATGAGATCGAGCCCGTCGATTTGAGTTTTCAGTATGATTTTATCGAGAGGCTCACCGAGGATCAGCGCGTTATATAGCGTCCGCCTAGCAGGATCTTTGCGAAAACCGATTCCGGCCGTGGCATTTCCTTGCGGATCGCAATCAATCAATAAAGTGTGTTGTTCAGCGAGGGCGAGGGAAGTGGATAGGTTGATGGCAGTGGTCGTTTTGCCAACTCCACCTTTTTGATTCGCAATGGCAATTACACGGCCCAATGGAGGTCCCCCCGCGCCGCGGAATCTATCACATTAATCGCAGGGTGTGCAAATTGTTTCACGTGAAACAATTTTGGCGCGCACACGCGCGCGAAAACGGCGAATCATTCTACGTCTTTGCAAAGACGAGAAGATCAGTGAACCGAATTCGGTCTTGGAGGCATCCGAGTGCATTGCTCCTGGAAACTTGAGCTTTGCCCCAGGAATGGACTAGGCTTCGGCACAATTGACAGATTTTCAAAAAAATTGTTCCACGTGGAACAAAACGGACATCCAGATTACCCCTGTTCGGTTAGATCTCTGACGGGCCGGCCAATTAGGAGAAATCTCCGCTGAGAATCCGGCAGATGTACGGCCGGCTGCCAGGTCCAACCCGATGTTGATACAATCCGGGTCGAGTCCTCGGAGCCAACCCAAAGTAACAGATGTCCACGACCTATGAGTGCATTTGCAGACCAGCGAAGGAGGCGTTTGAACTCACCGACGGCACGAGAAGTAATAATATCAGCCGGAATAGTTTCCGGTTTGATTTGTTCAAATCTTTCCGACCTTATATTGGCATCGGTAAATTGCAGATTTCTTACCACCTCGGAAAGAAACGCGCATTTCTTCTTATTTGATTCGATCAAAGTAACCTGAATGCTTGGAACGGCAATTTTCAGTGCAAGTCCTGGAAAGCCGGCCCCTGTACCAATGTCGACCAGTCGACACTTTTCCATCCTTAGCTGCTGGGTCGCGAACATGGACTCGCCGAAGTGCCTTCCCACAATTTCAATTGGGTCTGTGATCGAGGTCAGGCTAACGGAGCGGTTCCATTTGAGCAAAAGACCCGTAAATTGGCGAATTTTTGCGAGCTGAATTGCGTCCGGAGATATGCCATAGGGACGGAGCGCATCGCAAATTTGACGATTACTAAGTTCAATAGGCGCTGGGGTCGGCAATTTGTGGCGCCTTTTGGAAAAATGTTGATGCACAGATCCCAACGGTTAGATCGATCCCAATATGTGCAACAACAGCGGGAATAAGGCTACCGGTCCATATGCGGATAAGGACAAAGATCAATCCAACTACAAACGTAGTAATTACTCCTCGACGCCCTTGATAAAAATGCGCCAGCGAGAACCAAGCGGAAGATAGAATGGCCGCTGCCACGATTGGTGACCCGTAGTTCACGATCATCCTTACGAAGGCCATGAAGACGAACCCGCGGTACAAGAACTCTTCTGATATTCCGGCCGTGCAGGCCAGCGCCGCATATACTAAAGTCTCCGCCCCGCCGCGGGGCATGATTTTTTCGGTAATGGCAAACAAGCGGCCACGCTTGCCCTCCGGAATTTTCGCGATTCTGCGCAATCCTACGATTTGGTTGAGGCAAAGAAGCCCCGTCAACGCGACGCTGGTCCAGGTAATCTGCCAAGGGCCGGCGGCTGAAAAGCCCAATTCTTCGCGGCTTACGGTTCGCGCCACGCATCTCCAGAACACGATGCCCACGATCAGCCATTGGAACAGAATCGTGGATCCATAGAGAGACAAACGATCAATCTTCGTCAATTCCGGCTTGCTCAGAAGCCTCTTCATCCGGGCGTTGCCCCGCCAGGGAACGATCAGTCCGAGAAAAATGAGAGTCAGGAGAAAGTCCCAAGGAATATAGAGGTAGTTCACAGCGGGAAATGGAAGCACGTTTTCGCATTGCAGCGCAAGAAGCGAAATTAGCAGCCGGCAAATCAGGCAGCCGTGCGAGATGCGCTGCGAGGCGGCGGATTTTGCGCGAGCGCGAGTCGCAGGATCCGTTCCGCTTCCACCGGTTCAGGCGGGCAGGCAATATAGTCAAACGCGCCCGCTCTTAGCGCCCTCACGTACGCGTCCCAATCCGCCAGGCGAGAAAGGACGATCACCGGGGCGCCCCCGGTCGAAGACGCCAAAATGCGCACCGCAGTTCGGAGGTTGCAATCCGGCAAATCGTCGCCACACAATACGAGTTGAAATGTTTGCTCTTCCATGAGGGCGTACGCGTCCGTTAAGGAAGCGCAGCGGATGGCTTGCAACCCCAGGCGGCGGACCAGTTCTTCGGTTTGTTCACATTGCCGGGAATCGGAAGATACGATCAGCACTTGGTAGGAGTTGAACACTTCTCACCTCCCAGAGATAGAAGTTCCTCGGCCCAAGAGAATCAGCGTCAATTGGTTGAGAGTATACTCTCCGTCGGTCTAGCGGCAACGGATTCCGTCGGTGTCTGCGGCAAGAATACTCGGAACGCGGAAAACGGGATTTTTGCGCTTCAAGAGTTCTTGCAGGAAGGCGCAGCTCATGGAAAGAATCTCCGATTCTCGGCAAGTAGGACTGGCGAGGGCGTTGTCGAAATTGGGGTACTGCTCGCGCTCGCAGGCCGCAGAGCTGATCCATGCGGGCCGCGTCCGACTGAACGGCGCTATCCGCCACGATCCGGAGAGCCCCGTGCGCTTGGAGCGCGATCGAATCGAAGTGGACCGGGAAGCAGTAACCGCCGAAGCGAAAGTGTACCTGATGCTGAACAAACCGCGCGGAGTGGTCACCACGGCGTCCGACGAAAAAGGCCGGCAGACCGTCTATTCGCTACTGGGGGAAAAATTGCCGTGGGTGGGCCCCGTGGGCCGTCTGGACAAGGCAAGCGAAGGGCTCTTGCTGCTTACGAACGATTCGGAATGGGCCGCTCGAATTATCGATCCCAGTTCGCACCTGGACAAGGTTTACCACGTCCAGGTGGGCGTGATACCTACAGAGTCATTGACCATTGAATTACAGAACGGCGTGCGCGCCGGAGCAGAGCTGCTGCGAGCCAAGCGGACCCGCGTGCTGCGCAGGGGCGAGAAAAACTCCTGGCTGGAAATCGTGCTCGACGAAGGCAAGAACCGCCAAATTCGCCGCACGTTTGAAGTAATGGGAATCGAAGTTCTGCGGCTTATTCGCGTGGCGATTGGACCGCTCGCTCTAGGACAACTTGCCAAAGGCCAATACCGCGAGCTCTCCGCGGGGGAAGAATCGGAACTGGATCAAGCCGCAAGAATATCTCGCGGCCAGACGCGCCTTCTTGAAAAGGAATAAAGCAGAAACGGCAAGAGGAATACTACGAAGCAGGACTCTCCCGCCGGCCAAGCAAGCGGCTCCCGAGAGTGCCAATTAGAAGAAACAGCGCCAGAGCCAGCCTGTCGCTCGAGCTTTTTATCATCGCGCTGCCAACCGGCGGAAAAAACCAAAACACCAAAATCAGGGCCGCAATACCGGTAGCGATGAGACCGTTCAGCAAGCCCTCCAGTTTGGAAACAACCAGGACTGCCAGCAAAAGCAAGAGCATCGAGGCATCCTTGCCAATGCTCATCCGATGGCAAAACGCCGCAATGCACAGCAGCACGATTGTGGAAAGCAGAGTTCCGGGGAGGGACCGGACATGGAACACACGCGCCCTCTCCGCGGAAAAAGCGGCGCCAACGGAAAGCAACAAGAAAGTTCCGCAAACACCGAGAAGGCAACCTGCAACCAGCCCGGTTGTAAATCCACCCATTACTTTCCCCTCAGGAAGAAAACCCACGCCCTCATACCCATCGTGTCATTCACCCAATGGCCGGTAGCCCGGAAACAGGAAATTCAGAACACCCGCAAGAACGCGCCAAAGGAATGTCCCTTCAATCCGAAGGCGCTGACGAATTTCACGTGGTTGGCACGCTTCGGTCGGATTTGCCGGAAGGGGCAACGGAAAAAAGCGCAATCCCGGCGTGACGTAATTGTTCCCAGGCTCCCATCGGAACAATGGAATATTTCCGTCCATACCAAGAAATCATTCGCCGCAAACACAGGGCCAGGCACAACAGCGCAATTCCTGCAACCAGCGTGGCGTTGGATTGCCGCTCGACCAGCACCGTCCAGTTAATGTTTTCCTGCAATTCAGAAAGAGCAGAATTTAATTTATGTTGAAGGGCGAGACCCACCAGCGGCAGGCCCGACAGATGCAGGAATGCGGTGTGCTGGTAATTGTAAGCCGGATCGTATCCGAGGATATTGCGCGTAGCATCTTGAAAAACAGCGGGCTGAGCTAAGTCCTCCTTGGTGAGAAGACGGCCGGAGCTGTCCTTCATAATTGTGTGGAACGACGGGTCGACAACCACCCAGCGGCCGCCCAGATGCACTTCGGCGACGACGTGATTTACGTTCTGGCCTTGCGCGTCTAATAAGAGTAGTCGCCGCGCTTCGATTCCCCCGGCGGCAGCGAGATTCACGAACGCATTGGTTCCCGTTCCACAAACAGTGATCAATTCCTTGTAATTCAAAGTATCGACGGGATCGCGCGTTTCGGAGTCGTCGCTGTAGTAGTCGGTTTCACGCGAGGGACCCTGTTCCATCCAGGCAAGAATAGCGGCCACTTTCTGCTCGGGTGTGGAAGAAAAGGGAAGCACGGCGTTAGAAAATCCAGACAAATACCAGCGCGTGGAATATTCCCACGCCAAGCCAAACAAACTCAGCAACATGGACGAGATCAAAACGACGTTGATCAGGAAGCTGACGGATTGAACGATGGATTCCTTCTTCATGGCCGGTGAGCTCCCCCACTGCTTCCTACCGGTAATCCGTGCGATCATTTAGTAGCACGTTGCCACGGAAGAACACAATCTCAACAACTTGCGATCTGTCGTTAGAGGTAACGGGTAGGGGACAAGGCAAAGCGGCTATTATGATTGAACTTGCAGGGGGACCGGTTCCAAAGAATGTTGAACCACGCGTAGCAGGTCTTTGTGACTAAAAGGCTTCTGGATGGATTCCGCACCGGACCGCAACGCATCCCGGAAAGAGGCCTCACGGTCAGCATGGCCGGTCATGAACACGACGCGAATTCCCGGCCTCAGTTCCGAAATGGAGCGGGCCAGCGTCACTCCTCCCATTCGGGGCATCATGACGTCCGTCAGGAGCAGGTCGATCGATCCATTGAAAGTCCGCGCAACCTCAAGGGCATGCACCCCGTCGTGCGCCGGTAGGACCTTGTACCCGCATGCGGTCAAGCGTTCCGTCGAGAGGTTCAGCAGCGCTTCTTCATCCTCCACCAGCAGGATCGTGCCTGTCCCCATGGTTCCCTTCGTGAAAGTCTCTTCGGAAGCTGACACCACGGGGCTTTCCAGCGTTTGCGGCAAGAAAATCTTGAATGTGGAACCTTTTCCGGACTCGGAATCGACGATCACTCCTCCGCCACTCTGTTTCATCACGCCGTAGACCGTTGCGAGGCCGAGTCCCGTTCCCTTTCCCGGCCCCTTGGTGGTGAAGAACGGCTCGAAAATGTGCCGGCGAGTTTCCGCGTCCATGCCGACTCCAGTATCCGTCACCGTCAGGAGAACGTAAGGCCCCGCATGCAGAAAAGGAAGGCCACTCGCATATTGTTCGCTCACATCGAAATTCGAGGTTTCAATCAGCAGCTTACCGCCTTCCGGCATTGCATCCCTTGCATTCACAACCAGGTTTACGATGACCTGTTCGATTTGACTTTGCTCCGCCTTGACTCGCCCCAGTTTAGTACCCAATTTGGTGGAAAGCTCGATGTGCGTTCCGATCAGCCGCTTCAACATCGTACCCATATCAGTGACCAGGGCATTAAGATCGAGAACCTTGGGTTGCAAGACCCGCTGGCGGCTGAAAGCAAGCAGCTGATGCGTTAAGGAGGCGGCGCGTTCCCCGGCCTTGCGGATTTCTTCAGCGCTCTTGCGCAGCGGATCGCTGGGCGCAAGCCGCTGCTCGATGGACTCGCTGTAGCCGATGATGACGCCAAGCAAATTATTGAAATCGTGAGCGATGCCTCCGGACAGGCGCCCCACAGCCTCCATCTTCTGCGCCTGGCGAAGCTGCTCGTCGCGCCGCCGCAGGAGCTCTTCCGCCTGCCTGCGCTCGGAAATATCGCGGCTTACGATCACCACCTTTTCAATTTCTCCGCGATGGTTTCTCACCGGGCTGCGGGTGGACTCGAGCGTGCGCCACTCCCCGTCTTGCCGCCGAAACCGGTATTCCACGCGCGGACCTACGCCCGTTTCAAATGTTTCCACGCGGGCGGCAGCGAGCGCCTCATGATCGTCGGGATGGATTTGCTCCGGGAAGGCCGCTTGCAGGTTTTCGGCGCTGGAATACCCGAGCTTGACGTATCCCGGACTGTCATAAAGACGCTTGCCTTCCCGGTCCACGACGGTAATCAGGTCTTCGGCGTTTTCGGTTATCAAGCGGAATATCTGTTCCTGATCGCTTAGCTGCCTCTGAATGCGGTGGATCAGGAGTTGTTGGTAGATCGTGTACAAGTCGAACAGGAAGACCAGGCCGACCAAGCCACGGATAGATTGTCGGAGGGTAAATGAAAAGGCGGGGTCAGTCTGTTCGAAAAGGTAGGTGAAGGAGGCCATCCCCACCGTTAACAGGAGGGTGATGATAATGGCCGACGCCCAAAGCCACCACTGTCGTCTTTCGACCTTCCGGGAACGAGCCCAGATTGACGATTCGTAAGACGTCGCCATGGTTCCCGCTAGGCTCATGGGTGTCACCATCCCATGAGAACAAGCGGGGGCGTCAAGGGGCAATAGTACTACCGGTTCATGTGCTTTTCATTTGATAACACACTCGATCTAAGGCTTTTTGCAAGAGTAAGATGCACAGATCCTCTTTCCGTCCTCCTTCCTGCTGACCCCCATGCCCCAATGTCGCCTAGGCTACCCCCAGTTTCGCGACAACCAGAACTACATTTATGGCGGTGGCGAACGCAGGCTACAAGAGTTGCCGTTAGGTGCGTTAGCCTGACCCCCCAAGGCAGGGGGAAAACAAGCTGCAAAAATCAAATGCCAATTACACTGAAGGGTGCAAGCTCCCCGACGCGCCCACTCACCCTTATTTCAGCACGTTTGTTCCGAGCAAGGCACGAGAAGCCGCCATATTCTCTCCCCGCGAATAGTGCTCTGCTACGCCTCCCACGATCAGAAGCGCGGGCGCGGGGAGTCCGGGAGTTGCCGCAAGCTTGTCCAGCGTGCTCGAATGAATCCTTTGCCGTTCCGTGGTCGCTGACGACACGACAAGACAACATGTGTGAGGATCCAGGCCAGCGTCACAGAACTTCATCGCCAATCCTCCGTAGTCCGGTCCGGGCATATATACGACGAAAGTGGTGTCGCCGGAGACGGAGTTCTTATCGAGGTGTGCGCTTTCTCCATTGCACAGATGGTTGCTGAAAAAAACTACCTTCGAGGCCAGCCTGCGATCCGTGAGTGGAATTCGCGCCGAGGCTGCAGCGCCGAACGCTGCCGTGATGCCGGGGATGACCTCGAACTCGATTCCCGCGTCGCGCAAGGCTTCCATTTCTTCGCCTGCTCGGCCATACAGCAGTGGGTCGCCTCCTTTGAGGCGAACGACCGTCTGCCCCTGGGCAGCGAACGTCACCATCTGCAATTGAATTTCTTCCTGGCTGATGTGCGGCCGCCCGCAGCGTTTTCCCACATTTTGGACGCGCGCCGCCTTAGGCGCGAGGCGAAGAATCTCAGGATTGACCAGATCGTCGTGTAAAACCAGTTGAGCTTCGCCCAGGATCCGGCACGCTTTCATGGTGAGCAATTCCGGGTCTCCGGGGCCAGCGCCAACGAGATAGACTTTGCCCTTCGTGGTCATAAACTCCTGCAGCAAGCCTTACTTCTTTCCGGCCCTTGCTCGCTGTTACGCGAGAGATTTTTTGGGCGTGCGTCCGCCCTTTTCTTGGATGATGGACTGCGAAACTTCTTTCATGGTCTTTCGAATTTTGCGGCTCTGTCTGCGCAGAGTCAGATAGGCTTCTTCTTCGCTGACCTGCAATTCTCGCTGAAGGATTCCCTTGGCACGTTCGACAATCTTGCGCGCCTCAAGTTCCTCGGACAGTTGCGAACTCTTTTCTTCCAGGCGCGCCATCTCGATTTCGGCGCCCACAAAAAATCCGATTGTTGAGAGCAGCCGAATCTCGCGCCGCGTGTACGAGTGCGGCTGGCGGTTCTGCAGGTTGATTACGCCCACAAGCTGGCCGCGGCAGAGGATGGGCACCGAGAGGAAGGCTTCATAGCGGTCTTCAGGAAGCTCATTGAAAAATTGGAAGCGTGTGTCCTGGAACGCATTGCAGGCCACCGCGACGGGCTGTTTGTTTTTTGCCACCCAACCGGTGATTCCTTCGCCCAGGCCGAGTCTCAGATGGTCCACTTCCTGCGGGTGAGGATTCTTGGACGCTCGCAATACAAGTTCGTTATCCTCCAGGACATAAACAAAACAGGAATCACACTTCACGATGGACGACGTGAAATCTACGATTCGACGGAGCACTCCGCGCAGCGAGCTGGAAGCCGCCATCCGGCTTCCAATCTCGTGCAGGAAATCCAAGCCCGGGCTCTTTGTGTTTTTCGCGCAGAATTTCGGCGGAGCGAGCGGCAGCTTCCTCCACCAGGAAACCCATTCGCGGATGAGAAGCCTCCAGATCGGCGCGTAAGCCGAGAGATCCCAACTGCTCGGAAGTCGTTGGCCCAACGGAAGCAATAACGATCCGTTCCATCTTGCCGCGCATGGTTTCTTCGATCCCCATCGCCGCCGCTACTTGAAACAAATGTTCGGCCTGTACCGCGGCGGTTAGCAGGACCACGTCGATTTCGCCCTTGGCGACCAACGCCGCCGCCTCCTGCAAGGGAACCACGTCCTCTGGTAGCGACCAGCGATAAACGGGAACGCGTGTCACCCGCGCGCCGCGTTCACTTAATCCCGTCAGCAATCCCGTGCATGGGACGCCGTATTCCTGGACGGCGATTCGCACGCCATGCAATTGATTTGGGCCGGCATAGTCATCGAGCGCGCGCAAGATTTCGCGCCAGGTATTTGGTTCCGGCGCGACCATATTCGGCTTCACGCCGTATTCATTCAGAACGCCGGACGGCTTCGGCCCTCGCGCAATCACTTGCACTCGCCGCAAGGGCGGTCCGCAGGTCTGCACGTGCATAGACACTTTCGACGGCTCCCATCAGTCCGCGAATACCGGCTCCCGTGAGAAAAATCACCATGTCGAAGCGGCCGTCCATTAATCCGGCGGCAAACGCGAGCGCCTGCGAGCTGGATTCGAGCTTCACTTCCCGCATGGCCGGAGCCACGACGGGCTTTCCGCCATGGGAAGCGATCAGCTTCGATATCTCCTTGGCGTGCCGGCTCTCCAGAGCCAGCACCCGTAGTCCGCTGAAGCTTGCACTTGGCATTGAGCCGTTCCTAAAAGCGAAAGTTTGTCTCCACGTATCCAAATTGCCCGTTGGTTCCCGCGGGATAAATGTTTGCGATCACGCTCTTTCCCCAGGCATGCGCGTAATACGTTGTGATGCTGAACCCATACCGCAGCGGCACATCCAAGCTCACGTCCCAGACGTTCGCCAAGCTGCGTGCGCCGCCGCTGGCCCGGCCTGTATAGCCAAATGTGTTCGACTGAAATGCACCGCCGCCCCCGTACCAAAGATCCTGGGCATTGGCGAGGCGGAGAGCGTGAAGTTCACTGCGAACGGCGAAAGAGCGAGGGAGCCGGAACACCGCCGATCCGTAAAAATCTTCGTTGTTCATCATGTTGTAGAACGGGAATCGATCATAAGGGACGCGGCGTTGGCATGATTTGAAAGAACGTGCCGTGGATATTGTCGTTGGGATTCGAGTCGCCGCTGCCATACGAATATCCGGCGCTGAACCAGGGGTTGATCACATGGACCGGCGGCTGCCATCCGAGTTCGCCGACGAATGCTTCGGCCCGCTGCGTTTGCACACCCCAGCCGCCGCTCTGAAAAGCTCCCCAGCCGAGGAAGTCAAATTGGCCTTGATGGTCGGTGTGCAGCACGTGGACGTAGTCCGCGCCATACGTGCCGATGCGGATTTGATTCGTATCCGCCGTGCGGGCGGCAACGGTGCGATTGTCGGTTTTCAGAACACCCGCCCGATCGTCCATATATCCGATCGCGAAAATCCGCAGTTCCCCGGCGTTGTTCTTTGGTCGTGACAGGAACGTTGAATGCGCCGTAAAAAAGATTGATGTCGAGCTCATCCATCCCGCGGATCTGATACACGCCCTCCGTGGGCCGCGCGCCGAAAAAAGTGAAACTCGAATTCCCAGCGTCAAAACCGAGTTGCATTCCGTCAAAGCTCCGCTGCACCGCGGAGAACGAGAAATCGCCGATCAATCGCTGGGCGATGCGAGTGTTGATCAGAGTCGCGAGGGTCTTATCCTTCGGATGCGCTTCCGCAGCCATCGAGAAACGTGAAGCGGCCCAGCCGCGCGTTGCCCTTCAGCGGAAGTTTGAATCCGACATATGCTTGCTTCAGAAATCCGCTGGCAGGTGTTTCGAACATTGCCGTTGGCGGCGTAATACGTGCCGCCTAAGCCGAGCTGGCCCAGCCGGCCGGGCTGCACGGCGGAGGGGGGCAGATCGAAGATGGCATCCGCCGCGCCTTCCAAGAACCATTCGAACGCTTCGCTCTTCTGGCCGATGCCGATGCGCAGCAGGGAATGTTCGAACCCATAGGCATTTTGGCCGGTGGGACGGTTGAAAAAAGTCCCACGCCTCGGTTCGGAAGCGCCAATTGACCGTGACATCCAATGGTCCTATCTTGTGCGGACCGTTTTTTGCAGGCGCGGGTTTCGGCTCCGCGTTGGCAGACTCGGCCGGCGCGCCCGCCAGATCAGGTCCGGAAGGGCTCACGAGAGCGGTCTGCTGCGCGAGCAGCGTTACGCCATTCAATGCAAAGAGGGCCATAAAGATTAGTCGCACGATATTTCGATTCATGCAATTTTTCGTGAAATGAATTTTTGAATCCGTATGATTGCTTTTCACGTTGGCCCATCCTTTCGATAGCAAAAAGGGCTCAATCAGCGGACTGCGCTTGAACCGCTGATACGCCCAGAGACGCGGGCTGCGGAGCTTCCGCTTCCCGGAACCGCAGCAGCAACGCGGAGAACGATGTAACGGCAACGGCGATTCCCAAAATCGACAGGGCTTGCGCCCCCGAAAGACTCTCCGCCTTGAATAAAAAGCCCGCGCAAACCGCCCCGACATTGCCTCCGGCCCCGACAATGCCGGAGACCGAACCAATCGCCCGCGGCTGGACGAGGGGCACGACAGCGTAGGTGACTCCACACGCCATGCAGACGAGCAGGCCGAACAGCAGGTACGCCGCGGTGGCCGAGCCCAAATTCGTTAACCGCGAAAACATCATCAGAGCCACGCCTTCCGCAAAAACCACCAGCCCAAGCAGCAACGAACGTCCACGCAATCCCCAAATTCCCCCGGCCCAGTCACCCGCGATCCCGCCGAGGGCGCGAGCAAATAGATTCATCATTCCCGTGGCGCTCGCCAGCAGACCCGCCAGTTTCAATCCGACGTGGAAGGAATCCTTGAAGTACAGCGCTGCAACATTATCGATCGTGATTTCAACTCCGAAGCAGGCCGCGTAAAGGAGAAAGAGAAGCCAGACCCTGTAGTCAGCGGCCGCTTCCCAAAACGCCTGTGTTCCTTTCCTTTCGGCGAATGGTTTTCCGTCAGGCGTGTCCTGCGTGAACCGATAGTAGAGGAGGCCTGTGATGAACATGCCGATTCCGGGCACAATCATGGCGAGCCGCCAACTCAGGAAGCGATCCGCTCCCAGACCAACAATGGCTCCCGCAAGAAGAGGCATGCACCACTGCGCCACCCCTCCGCCGAGATTGCCCCAGCCCGCGGAGAACGCGTTGGCCGTTCCCACAACCCGCGGAGCAAACATGACGGAGGTGTGGTGCTGCGTGATCACAAACGATGCCCCGACCAGTCCGATCGCAAGGCGGAACAGAAGAAACGATTGATAGCTGTGCGCGAGGCCAATCCCCATGACCGGAAACGCCCCGAGCAAAAGCAGGGCCGTGTAAGTCCGCCGGGGTCCAAACCGGTCGCAGAGCCAGCCGGTGAGAAGACGCGCCAGAACTGTTATGGCCACCGAGGCGATGACCGTGTTTCCGATTTGGGCTTTCGTGAGCTTCAAGTCATCGCGCACCACTGCCATCAAGGGTGCGATTCCAAACCAGGCGACAAAGCACAAGAAGAAAGCGAACCACGAGAGATGGAACGCGCGCATCGGCGGGGTGCTGACATCCAGCAAATCGAGGCGCGTGGCCTTGCCTTCGGAATCCTCGTTCAACTTGACCTTTCCCGGGAGAGTGCTTGTCCTGTTTATCGGCATGTGGGTCACATCCCTTTACACACGAATTTGGTCTAAGCCATGGGCTTCCCCGCCCTCTTCCATGCAAACACGTGGTATCTCTCGCTTCGCTGCAGGCTTGACCGGCAATTCAATCGAAACGACGCCGCCCTCGACACGCGTGCGAAAGGACTCGATACATTGCGGCGAGTCCGGCGTGCTCAAGACATTTCCCGTTTCGAGGTTTATCTTCCAGGCGTGCAGCGGACAAACGACCGTTGTGCCGGACACAATGCCTTCGGATAGCGGGCCGCCCTTGTGCGGGCAACGATTGTCAACGGCCAGGAAGCGGTCGCCGAGGTTGAAAATCGCGATATCACATCCGCCCAGGCGTACGGAGCGCGCCTCACGCAGCGGAATGTCCTCGCATCGGGCGGTTCGAATCCATCGGTGTGAGTCGTTCATAGCGTGATCCTCTCAATCGGTTCGATTTGAATAAATTGGGTGGGATGTTGCAGCGCGTCGCGCTCCAGCCACGCGTCCCGCGCGAGCGCCTTGGACTTGTGTAGCCTTTCAAGCAATCCCTGCCTGACCGGTTCGGGAGCGTACACGGTCTCCTTGCGGATTTTTTCAATGCCGAATCGTTCGACGAAGCCGTACGTGCGCTCCAGATAGTTTCCGTTCTCGCGGTAATACTGGAAAAACAATTCCGCGGCGTTGAGGGCTTCTTCCGTACTGACCACGGTGATGAGCAGGTCTGCCTTGCGAACCGATTTTCCAGCGGCCCCGCCCACCACGACCTGCCAGCTCCCTTCCTGCCCGACGATGCCGATGTCCTTCACCGTGGCTTCGGCGCAGTTTCGGGGCAGCCGACCGCGCCCATCTTCACCTTGTGCGGCGTGAAGAGATTTTCCAGGCGCCGCTCGAGTTCGATGCCGGCGCTGGTTGAATCCTGCACGCCAAATCGGCAGAAGTCCGTTCCTACGCATGTTTTGACCATGCGCACGCCTTTGGTATACGCCTGGCCCGACGGCATCCCGAGGTCGGCCCACATTTTTGGCAAGTCGGATTTCCTGACTCCCAACAGATCGATGCGCTGGCTCCCAGTAATCTTCACCATCGGCACGTTGTACTTGTCGGCGACGTCCGCGATGCGTCTCAGTTCGGCGGCGGAGGTGACGCCGCCGCGCATGCGCGGAATCACCGAAAACGTTCCGTCCTTTTGAATGTTTGCGTGGACCCGATCGTTGATGAACCGCGCGGAGCGGTCTTCGTCATGATCGCCGCACCAGATCATGTCCATCATGTAAGACAGCGCGGGCTTGCACACTTCGCAGCCCTGGCCGTTTCCGTAAATATCGAGCACTTCCTGGACGGAGCGCAGTTTCTGGCTGCGCAGGATTTCCCTGAGATTGTCTTCGGCAAATGGAACACACTTGCAGAGGACTTTCTTAGTCTCCTCCTGGAATTCGGGGGCGACAGCCTTCAGCAGTTGCTGGCAGAGATTTGTGCAACTTCCACATCCAGTCGAGGCGCGCGTGCATTCCTTGAGCTGGGCCAATGTGTTGACGCCCTTTTCGTGGATGGCCTGGATGATGGAACCTTTGGTGACTCCGAGGCAGCCGCACACGGTCTCGTGATCCGGCATCTGGGCGGTATCCAGTCCCGCATCGGCAGCGGGGCTGGGGAAAAGGAGCTGCCGTCGCATCGCGGTGAGATCGGTCTGCGACCGCAGCCAGTCCATGTAGCGATGGCTGTCAGAGGTATCGCCGACCAGGATCACGCCCGCGAGTCTTCCCTCGCGCAGCGTAAGTTTTTTGTAGATGCCGAGCGCGGGATCTTCATAACGCACCGCATCGATTCCTGGGGCTTTGTCGTTGAAATCTCCCGCGGAAAAAACGTCAACGCCCATAATCTTGAGCTTTGCGGCCAGGATCGTGCCTTCATACACGGGGCCCTTGTTTCCCGTGATCGTGGCTGCCAGAACTTTTCCTTGTTCAAACAGAGGCGCAACGAGGCCGTAGCAGACACCTCTGTGCTCCACGCACTCCCCGACAGCGAAGATGTCCGGGTGCGATGTTTCCATGTGATCGTTCACGACGATGCCGCGATTGACTTGCAAGCCCGCCCTGCGTCCCAACTCCGTATTTGGGCGAATGCCCGCGGCGACAACCACGAAATCGGCCTCGATGCTGGCGCCTTCCTTGAAGGCCACGCCTTCGGCTTTGCCGTTTCCCAGGATTTCCGTGGTGCTTCTGCTCACGAGCACTTTCACGCCCATGCATTCCATCTTGGCTTTCAGGTACCCGCCGGCTGTGAGATCGAGTTGGCGCTCCATCAGCCTGTCCATCAAGTGAACGACGGTTACGTCGCAGCCCTGAACCTGCAATCCACGCGCAGCCTCCAGTCCGAGCAAGCCGCCCCCGATGACTACCGCTTTGCTCCCGGGGCGCGCGCTCTCCAGCAGGGCGCGCGTGTCATCGAGGCTGCGAAACACGTACACGCCTTCCTTCTTCACCCAATCCAGGCACGGAATCAGGGGAGAACTTCCGGTCGCGAGCAGCAGTTTGTCGAACGGCGTCATGCTTCCGTCGTCGCCAGTCACTGTCTTCCGCTCCGCATCCACGTCGGTGACGCGTACACCCAGCCGCAAATGAATGCCGTTTTGCTCGTACCACTCCAGGCTATTCAGGACGATCTCGTCGGTCGATTTCTCGCCAGCCAAAATTGACGAGAGCATGATGCGGTTGTAGTTGACGTGAGTTTCATCGCCGAAGATCGTGACGTCGAACTTCCGCGCGTGCTTCAAGATTTGCTCCACGCAGGCAACTCCGGCCATTCCGTTTCCGACTACGACCAGGCGCTCTCGCTTTGCGTTCCCGTTGTATTTACCGGCAACTTCAGCCATGGCTCACCGCTCCCCGCGGGTAACTGGAGACCCCGCCGTCTTGGTCACTCGCACCGCGCACTGCTTGTAATTTGGCTCTCGCGAAATTGGGTCGAACGCGCTCTGTGTCACCTGGTTGACGTTCGTTTCCGCGAAATGGAACGGCATGAACACTTGCCCCGGGGCAATGATCTCGGTGACGCGCAATTCGATCCCGCTAACCCTGCCACGAGCCGACTCGACGTCCACTTGGTCATGAGGTTTGAGATGAAGTGAAGTCGCATCCCGCGGATTCATCTCCAGCCAGGCGTTCGGGGACATCCGCTCGAGGATGGGAACCTGGCCGGTCTTCGTGCGTGTGTGCCAGTGCTCGACGGTTCGTCCCGTGTTCAAAACGAACGGGAACTGCGGATTCGGCTGTTCGGGAAACTGTTTCCATTCGATGCAGAAGAGCTTGGCCTTTCCGTCTTCCGTCGGAAAAATCCCGTCGGAATACAGGCGCGTCGTCTTCACTTCGGTGCTTCCCGCCGGGAATGGCCACTGGATCCCGCCAGACTTCTCTATGGATTCATAGTCCATCCCGGAGTAGTCGCAGAGTCGGCCAGCCGAAACCTTTTTCCATTCCTCAAATGCGTCCTTCGGCTGTTCCCAGCCTGAAAACAGTTCTTCAAAGCATCCGAGCTCCCTGGCCAACGCGAGAAAAATTTCAAAATCGCTGCGCGCCTCGCCCGGGGGATTCACCGCGCGGTTCACTTTGCTGACCCGCCGCTCCGAATTTGTGTACGTACCTTCCTTTTCGCCCCAAATCGCGGCAGGGAGAACAAGATCGGCCAGCTCGGATGTCGGAGTGGGATGAAAGCCGTCTTGCACCACAAAAAATTCCAGGTTTTCAAGACTCTGCGTGAGGACGTCCAAGTTTGGGTAGGAAACGATCGGATTTGTGGCAATGACCCAGAGCGCGCGGATTTTCTTCGCCAGAGTTGCTTCGATGATGTCAGGGTAGGCCAGTCCGCGCGATGTGGGTATGCGCTCGACTGGTATTCCCCAGAGCTCCGCAAGATGCTCGCGATCCTCGGTACTCTCAAATTTTCGATAGCCGGGCAGGCTGGAGGTGAAACCCGCTTCTCGCGTTCCCATCGCATTGCACTGCCCGGTAATCGAAAATGGAGAGGCGCCGGGCTTCCCGACGTTGCCGGTGATCAATGCAAGGTTATTGATCGCGTTGACTGTCTCGGTTCCCTTTGTGCTGTGATTGACCCCCATCGTCCAGCCGATGAACGGAGCCTTTGCATGGCCGTAAATCGACGCCGCCTTGAAAATCTGCTCGGTGGTTAGTCCCGTAATCTGGGAGACGTATGCCGGCGTGTACGCGCGAACGGATTGCTCAAGCGCTTCAAACCCTGTTGTGTACCGCGCGATGTATTCCCGGTTCACCAAATTGCTTTCAATCAGGATGTGGATCATGCCGTTAATGAGCGCGATGTCGGACCGGGGCTTCACAGGCAGGAAGAAATCCGCCATCATGGCTGTCTTGGTCACTCGTGGATCGGCCACCATGAGTGTTTTGTTCGGATTTGCCTCCAGCCATTGGCAAAGAATCGGATGGTTGTCGGCGATGTTTGCGCCGATCAGAAAAATGACGTCGGCAATCGCCAAATCTTCATAGGATCCGGGAGGGCCATCGCTGCCAAACGAGCGTTTGTATCCGGAGACAGCGCTCGACATGCACAGCGTGGTGTTTCCGTCAAAATTCTTGCTGCCTAGCCCGAGCTGCACCAATTTCCCAAGCGTGTAGAACTCTTCGGTGACCAACTGGCCCGTGCTCAGAACGCCGACCGCATCGGGCCCGTATTTCTGCTGGACGCTTTTGAATTCGTACGCCATCGTGGCCAGCGCTTCGTCCCAGTCCACGCGGACCATCTCGTCGTTCTTTCGCAGCAACGGATACCGGGCTCTGTTCTCCGCTTCGAGGGTGTAGTGTTCGGAAAGTCCTTTGGGACATAGCGTTCCGAAATTGGCGCGGTGATCGGGATTTCCACGCACGCTGACCGCGCGGCCGTCCTTTACGCCGACGAACATCCCGCAGCCAACCGAGCAATACCCACACGTGGTGGACACCCAACGGTCGGGTATTTTCTGAGCTGACGTAAAACCGGTCGTGGCGTCAGTGCCGTAGGCGTACTTTTCGCTGAGGATGTCGAGACCGAGCGTCCGCTTCAAATTCATGCGGCCGCCTTTCCCTGGAACAGATAGGAAGCGGCCATGTTCTTCGGGACTACGCTCACGAAGAACAGGTAGCGGCCAAGAATTTCACCGGCGAACGCCAACACCAGCGAAGCGCTTGCGCCAAATACATTTGGGAAAGACAGCGGCAGAATGATCCCGCCAAGAAGGAGTAGAGCTCCGCGCATAAGGCTACGGGATGCGAACACGGTCGACAGCAACTGGGCCGAGGCTCTCAGCTCGAATGAATGAGAGGAGATCAGCAGGAAAAACTTTGCGAGTTGGTTCAGTATTTGCGCTCCCGCCGCCAAGCCCGCTAACAGAAGCAACCCGCGACGGTCACCTACGCCTACGCTCGCCGCGAGAAGCGAACCCAGCAGGGCGCCGGTAAGGAAAAAATCAGCGACGGTGTATTTCGTGTTCCACGCCGGACGGGCTCGTACCAGATAGATGCATGCGCTTGCAGCAATTCCAGCAATCCCAAACAACGACGTAAGCGCCCCGAGAGCCGAGCTTCCGGGCCAATTGAACCAAAGCCAGACGGAATAAAAACCGGCGATCCCGGAAAAACATGAAAACATCAGGACTTCGCGGCTCAGCCAGGAACGTTTCCACATTTTGATTGCGCGATACGCGTAAATTGGACGCCCGAGATGCATCGTGGACGCGCCCAGCGCCACGCTGCCGGCCAGCAAGGACAGGAGAGCGGTGACGCCCAGCCGCGTGGCTCTCCCAGTCAGTTGAAGCAACCAAATCGTGGTGAAAGCGCCAACCGAGAGCTGCGTTAAGACGGTCATAACGACGAGGGGCCAGTGGGGATCCTCGGGACGAACGCGGCCGAGATCGACTTTCCCTGTGTCTGGCGGCAGCGTGGCAGGAAGCGTGATGCGCGTTGTGGAGATACTGTCGTCAGCGGAAGGAAGTCCGGGCGCGTTCGCGCTCGTCGCGTAGGTCTGCTTCCAGTCGGCGATGTTCACGATCTCAATCTGGATGGCGCCTTCAGGACACGCCGTCACGCAAGCCGGTTCGCGTCCTTCCTCTAACCGGTTGTGGCACATGTCGCACTTGCCCACGACCCCGCGCTCCGGGTTGTATTGGGGAACCCCGTAGGAGCAATTCCAGGTGCAGTATTGGCATCCGATGCACGCGTCGGCGCTGTGCAGCACCACACCCGTTGCGGGATCTTTCGTGTAGGCCTCGACGGGACAGCCTGCCAAACAGGTAGGTTCCACGCAGTGATTGCAGCCCATCGAAAGATGCAGACGTTGCGTATTCGGATACCACCCGCCCTCGATTTCACCCACGCGCCGCCAGTTGATGTCCGCGGGATTTCCGTTCTGTTCGTTGCAGGCCACCACGCAGCACTTGCAACCAATGCACTTGCTCATGTCGAAGTGAAAACGAAATTGTTCTCCGGGCAACAGAGCGCGTTGCGGAATTTTCGCGGTCTCCGTCGCGAAGGAAGTTCCGCATTGAAGCGGCCCGCGCACCGCCCCAAAGATTTTCGGAGTCACCAAAAAACGGGGACTCGAATTGTCTTTCGCTTGCTCGAGTAACGGCAACGGCATCAGGTGGCCCTTTAGCTTCCTATTCGCCTTAAATCGCTGCCCGTTGCCAGAAGTGAAACTGCACACCCGAAAGGCGCCCATGAATACACGGAGGCCTTGCGCGTCGCGCAAACTTCTGCACGCAGTGCAACGTGAGAGCTCTATCGCAGCCCTATATTTTTGTAACGGAAACCACTTGGTGTCCGGGCGGATCAAACAGCTAAACGGCCTGCGCTCTCACTTCCGACATGGAAGGGACATACGGCTCTGCGGGAAGACCACTCGTCAGCCGCACCGTCCACGAGAAGCCTGCCACGATCAAGATGTCGATCCTAATTTGAGGCAATGCAGCCGAGGAAGCAAATACAAAATTTCAATTGGCATCATCAGAAAAATCAGCGAAGCACCCGCGACCGGACTGGGCGGGGCACTTGTCCCACCCTCCAGCAGTTCCCGCTGGTAGGCCCCACACTCTTGAGGCCGTGGGCAAAAAAGGCAGTAAATCAGAGACAAGTTCCGCAATTCTTTTGCAGCCAAGAGGATTGGTGGACGTGACAGGGTTCGAACCTGCGACCCCCTGCTTGCAAAGCAGGTGCTCTCCCAGCTGAGCTACACGCCCACAACGGGAACTGCTATTGATGTTAAAGCATTTGCAGCCGTTCGCAAACTCCGAAAACTCACTTTTTCCCCTCTACTGTGTCAGAACTGTGTCAAAACCCCTGTCGCCAGACCTTCGCTGTGTCATAACTTGACCTGACCGGTGGTTTTTGTACCAGCCGAAGTGAGAGAGAATCTCTTACGAGGAGGACGGCTGGATATGCCAAACAAGAGGTACAAAGCGGAACAGATCGTGACATTGCTGCGTCAGATTGAAGTAGGAATCGCAAATGGAAAACCCACCCCGCAAGTCTGCAAAGAAGCTGAGATCACAGTACAGACCTACTACCGCTGGCGGAAGGAATACGGCGGCCTGAAGCTAGATCAAGCGAAGCGACTAAAGGAACTAGAGCGGGAGAACGCAAAGCTCAAGCGAGTGGTGGCGGAGCTGTCGCTGGAGAAGCAGGTTCTCAAGGATATTGCAGAGGGAAACTTCTAAGCCCTGAACGGCGTCGCTGTGCGGTGGAGCATGCGCGGGAGAAGCATGAACTCTCTGAGCGGCATGCTTGCCGACTGGTGAATCAGTGGCGTGGAACGCAACGCTACCAGCCGATCCAGAGAGTGGATGAAGATGCGCTGACCCGAGACATCATCACGTTGGCCAGTGAGTATGGCCGTTACGGCTACCGGAGGATCACGGCGCTGTTGCGGATCGCAGGCTGGCAGGTGGGGAAAGATCGAGTGCAGCGCATCTGGCGTCGCGAAGGGCTGAAGATACCCAGCAAACAAAGGGCACGGAGAAGGCTCTGGTTAAATGACGGCTCCTGTGTGCGGCTAAGGCCCGAGCGGGCAAATCACGTTTGGAGCTATGACTTCGTGAGTGCGATGACCCACGATGGCAGAACGGTCCGCATGCTTACGATGATCGATGAATACACGCGGGAGTGCTTGGCGATTCGAGTGGCGAGGCGATTGGGAAGCTACGAGGTCATCGAGGCGCTGGCGGATGTGATGCTGTGGCGAGGAGTTCCAGAGAACATTCGGTCTGACAACGGCCCAGAGTTCGTGGCAAAGGAACTGCGGAAGTGGCTGGCGAACGTGGGGACCGGAACGCTGTATATCGAGCCGGGCAGTCCTTGGGAGAACGGTTACTGCGAGAGCTTCAACGGGAAGCTGCGGGATGAATGCTTGAATGGGGAGATCTTCTACTCCCTAAAGGAGGCACAGATCGTGATTGAGAAGTGGCGGGTGGAATACAACACAAGGCGGCCACACTCGGCGCTCGGCTACAGGCCGCCTGCCCCCGCGGCATGTAGCCCATGGGCTCAGCCCAATCAAGCTTCACAGCCATTGGCTGTGATATAAACTCTTTCACTCACCGTGGTACAAAAACTCGGCCCGGTCAGTGTCGAAATGCTTATCCGCCCGGGTCAAGTCCTGTGAAACGGGATTATCGGAATGTGGCTCAATTCCGATCCAGTCATACTACTCAGTCGATCAGTAAGAGGTCAGATCTTCACCAGCAATCATCATTCGAGGTGCTGTTGCCAACGATTCCGGCAGAAGCCGCAAAATCGGGCCTCAGGACATGGTAGCCGTTCGCCAGTCTTATACCGTCAACTGAACCCACGTTGTACCCGCGCACTTTCCCAAAGTCGCTGAATGTGTCGTATTCGACCGTCACAGTCTGGCTATTCTTCGATAACAAGCGGTCGTGAAGTTCTCTGGAATGGAATTCGTCAAAACAAACAACTCCATGATGCCCACTTCGGTACAGAACGACAGCATCGGGTCCGTCTGAAAGCGGACTATCTAGACCCTTCGGCACTGTTCCATCTACTGCAACGTAGGCCTGATACGTTCTTGTAGCGGGCCTGTCGATGAGCAGCCAGCAGCCAATGAACACGCACCCAATCAATACTGCGACGGCCATCTGCCAGGTAACTTTTCGATTCATACCCGGCTTCGACCAGGGTGACCGCCGCATTTTGACGGCTCTGATTATGAGTGCGGCGTCAAACGTAATAACTGCCAACTGAAGTAGCGTCGGAAAGACAAGATTGACCACATTTCCATATCTGAGATAGTTTCGGTACATCAGCGGGTCGAGCAGGATTTGTGGAAAAACCCAAAAACTCAGACAAAAAGCAGTGAGCCAGATAAATCCTTCTGCTGATCGGGAAAATCGTTGACCGGAGGTTTTGGCAATTCGTTTCAGCCTTATGGCATCCAAGACAAGTTCCACGTCGCACCAACTGACAAGTATGACGGTTGCTATCGAGAGATAGAAAAATGCCACGGTTATCAAATCGTAGTGTGGCACTCCTCGGAAATCCTCAAGCATGATCGCCCAAGCGAAATAAAGCGAAAAACAACTTAAGATGAGAGCCCCGACCCACATGAGCCATCGCCCGGAACGTGTCGAACGGGGTTGTGTAAGTGCGCCCAAGATCAGGGGAACAGAGAAAAGGGGGAATAGGAAAGTCAGACTAACACCGAAAGCTCCAGCCACACACCCGGCTGCGATGGCCACCCAGCGTAGTCGGGTAGGCATGATCTCGTTCTTTGGTGTCAGCGGCATACTCTCTGAGTCTACTGCCTGCCCTTTCCCAATATGCAAATTCATGCTTCGCCGGACACTGGATTAGCAATAACGCAAAGGGCCAAGTCCTGATAAACGGGATTATCGGAATGTGGCCCGATGCCATTTTCCGAAAAGCTATGCTTCAGATTTGATCGCGACTCTCTTTCTGAAGCGATATAATTCACGCAAAATGGGAAGCGTCGCGGCTAAGGCCACGGTCACAATCGTCATGGCGACATCGTGATTGGTGGCACTTCCCGGCCACAGTATCCGAGTTGCCGCTACGTAACCAATCGAGCCAAGAAGCGCATCCCACTGAACTCCCCGGATACCAAGCCTCAACACGAAGGACACAATGGACCCGGTGACAGCGCCGATGACCATCCCTATGACTGCGGCCATAACAAGGCCGTAAACCATCCACCCTCTGTCATACTGGAAGAACATGCACTGACCTCCCAGACATCCCGGCGCAACTAAAACAAATCATACACTTACGCTTGTAGACTAATAACGAGGAAGCGAATCTCGGTTCCATGCGGCCAAGTCCTGATAAACGGGATTCTCGGTAACTGGGAATCTGGCAATTCCCACATGACGATAAGACGATTTCACAGGACTTGGCCCACCTTCATTTGAGGATTCCTAAGAGCTCCGCCAGCCCAAACAATATGACGAGCGGGCTCACGCTCCTCGCTATTGAGCTTTATAGACAATTGCCGCCCGAACCGCACAAAGGATTACTTGTGCCGTTTTCGTTGATTCTCTCGATGCTTGTCTTCGCGATGGGATATTATTGGGTGTCACAATTTAAGGCAGTGTGGGTCCCGATAGTTACGTTCATCGTCCTCATATTCGTGTTCGTGGCGCTCCCCGCTTTGTTTATCCACCTCGTGACAAAAGTCATTGTTCAAGTCTCAACGCATGCATTCCACAGACAAATACGTGCTGAGTCGAAGACTCGGATTGAACAATTCGGACTCCTTAGCCTTGTCATTCTTATGGTGCTTAGTTGGCTTTGGATATCCCACAGGTTCGGTGGACGCCAGATCACAATTCATTTTCCGTTTTGATCTTTGCTGACCCAACAGATGCTTTCGTGGATTCGCCTTACTGGTGCGCGGCCTGGAACCCCGTATCGGTGGCTCGAACGAAAGGCACAGTGGACGCACGGACGCATATGGCATTGTATTGGTGTGATTCTGACCAGTTACCGATAATTCCGATCGCGATTGTATACCTCACGCAAAAAGAGGTGTATAATCCTGTGAGCAGTCGCCTACGTAAAAGTGCGGCTTCATGGAAGAGTGCGAAATGGCTTGCCAGGAACAAGCGGAAAGAATCGGTGGAGCGGCTTTTCTCGGCGTGCCAGCTTTTGAAGCGTTCGTATCAATACTTGATAACTATGCCCGCATGGAACTTCTTGTGAAGCTCCACGATTACCTGCCATCTTTTATGATAAATCCAGTGACATCATTTGCCTGTTTGTGCATTGGATTGTGGTTGCTCCATCTTTCACATCAGAAACAACTAAAACGCGTAAATGCTTCTCGATTGCTAGATAGTACGGGAGCCGAATACAAAAAAAACGAAAAAGCAAAATGGCTTATTCCTGTTCTTGTTGTTTTCCTGATAGCATTGATAGCTACGCCCATTTTGGCGGTTGGTTATTCCTTAGCATATAAGGGTGAGCCACCGAAGCCCCTGATTCCCCCGTCGCCTCCATATTCTGCCTATCAAAAAACTCCATCATCTGTACCACTCGCCAAACCCCCAAGTGCGCGTGGCCAACAGCAATCTGGAAAGGATAATGTCCAGACTGGTCCCATAACTCAAGGCCCAGGAAGCGCCCTCTCATTTAATCAACAAGGGGGCGTGACGGCGGGAACAATCAATATAGGCACGCAATGGCCATTCAACAGTGATATTCAGATGGCTATGATTGCTGAACTATCGCAAACGAGCGGCCGTGTGCGATTGGGGTGGCCTTCCTATGATCCGGATGGTCTGAAGTTTGCAGGCGGCCTACTTTATGCGTTTGAGAAGGCTGGATGGAAGCAAGAACCACAGAAAGTAACGGGTACTTATGTGGGGTCAATTTGTTATCCGAGCGAAACATGGGATTGTCATGGAATAAGAATTCAGTTCAGAGACCCCTCTAGCGCCATGGCAAAGACGGTGATTGCTGCTTTCAAAAGAATCAATGTGTATTTAGACGTAGGCCAAGCAAGTGACCTTGATGATGACCTAGTGGACGTTCTGATTTCTAAGCCATGAGATTCATGCCACTTTCGCTGTGAGGTTTTTGTATTCAAGATTCGGTGATGCAATGAGACGAAGAATAGTGTCGCGAAATAGATAGGGGTTCTTACGGTTGTTGAATCGGAAGCACATTTCTTCAAGGTAGGACGCTAGATGTTTTGCGCTAACATGATGCCACGTTCCGCGAACGCCCCTTTTGAACAAAGAGAATGCATTTTCAATGGTGTTCGTGTGAGTATCCCCCATGACGTAAATCTGTTTCGAATGATTGATCGTCTTGTGTTGTCTGCGCGACATTCCAGCTCTCTTAATCGCGGAAGGATAAGAGGGATAATCATCAGTAAAGATTACTTCCGCATCTTCACTGACATTTTCTCGAATATATTTAGCAAGCGTCTTGGCTTTCACATCTTTGGAGTGAAACAACCGCAATTCCCCATTGCGCTGTCGAATTCCGATCACGATTTCTTTGTCTTTTGGGCGTCCGGGCTTGTGTCCCTTTCCACCAACGTATGTTTCATCCATCTCAACCTGCCCGTCGAGCTTGGGCTTATCCGCTTCGATCATCGCGGCCCGAATACGATGGCAGAGATACCATGCGGTCTTGTAGCTCATTCCGACAGTTCGCTGAATCTGGCAAGCCGACATCCCCTTTTTCGATTCGCAGAGCAGCGCAGTAGTGATGAACCACTTCCAAAGAGACAAGTGGGAGTCGTGGAAGATCGTTCCCGCCGTTACGCTAAACTGGTAATGGCAGGAATCACAGTCATACTGGAAACGATTTGCAATAGGAGTCGCAGCGCTATCGCAGCGCGGGCACTTTGCACCGTCCTTCCAGCGCAACTGTTCGAGAGCCTTGCGACACTTTTCATCCGTTCCGAATTGCTCTATCAATTGGGTTAAATTGATATTAGGAGTGTTCATTGCGTCCCCATGAAAAAGAAAAAGCATCCAAAGGATATGACCAGCGACGAGCTAATGAAGCACTTGTTCCATCCAAGAGTGGTTAAGCACATCAAGAAAGTTGCGGCTGGTGCCAAGAAGAAAAGCATGAAGAAAGTATAGTGGGATAACGATTTTGTGTCAAGTATATAATCGCGATTCCGATTATCAGGACTTGAGAAGGTATGTCCGCACATATTCACAGGGCCTAATCAGATACCAAGGACGAAAAGATTAGTCTTGGTTGGCATTTGGGGTTGAGTCTAACATTGCAAGTGGCCGGAGACTCTAACCTCATGCGGTCTTAGCGCCTCTTTACCTCTCACCATGTCACCAGTTTCGGCCTATTTGTATTTGAAGGCCGCACGGCTTGACAATATACAAGTTAATGACGTACCTTCCCATAAATCGATTCTATGGCCCAAGAAACTACAAACGAATCTGAGCTAACCTCTCAAGCGGCGGAAAAGAAAAACCCTCAACCCAAGTTCATCGTCGTTGACTCAAACGTGATTATTGCCGATTATTGGCTCCGTTCACCTTCGTTTGTTCTCCTAAGAGATTTTCTCAAGAAAACGAATGCGACCTTTGTGGTTCCAAAGGTCGTGTTCGAGGAAGTCATCAATCACCAAAAAGAGGACGTTGGACAAATAGAATCAGATATTCGCAAGACACTTCGCAATGCCAGCCGATTGATTCGAAATTTAAAGGGGCAAGATGCCTCGATCAAAGCGATATCTCGACAGTCTAGGGAGGACCCCTACGTCGAGTTCCTGACCTCTGAATTGGCGAGCTTGAATTCGAAAATTGCGGACTACAGTGACATTCCCCACACCGATGTAGTGCAACGCGACTTGAAGCGCCGGAAGCCATTCCAAGAAAGTGGTAAAGGTTACCGAGACACTTTGCTTTGGGAGACTGTCCTGCGCAACTGCATCGAAAAAGACTCGGTCACAGTATTCATTACCACGAACGCCAAAGACTTTTGCGACCCGACTGGCAATCTGCACAAGGACTTGAGATTGGACATTCTCAGGAAAAAGGCAAACTATAACGGCGTCATACTATTTCGAGACCTGCCCACCTTTACGGACTCATACATAGTCCCATACCTGACGAAGCGGAAGGACTTTGCGATTCTGGTCCAAAATAACAAGGTCCCAGGTCTCAAATTGGCCGATGTTTGTGAGCAGAATATAGATACACTTATCGAAGCACTGGAGAAACGGCCATCCGTGATGATCGGTAACCCGGGTCAATACGAACCGGAGGTCGATGTTATTGAGATTTCGGGAAACTTCGACATAGGGGAGGCATCAGAAGTTTCCAAGAATGTTCTTCTGGTCGTGTTTGAGTTCGACGCTGAAGTTTACTTCACGTATTTTCTTCCGCACAGCGAATACGCCACGATGTCTGACGAAGAGTCGGGGAATATTTCCATTCTCGAAGGCGACTGGAACGAGTACGTCATGAGAGTCGAGACGAGGAGTACCGTCCGGTTCATGTGTCGCCTGACTTTCAATGCTAACAAACGGGAAGTGGAATCGTTTGAAGTGGAAGCAGTAGAAGCGGTTGATGAATATAGCTGACGAGGAACCACAGTTCGTCGCACGTAGAGCCAAATCCCGATAAGTCCGCTTCTCGTCATCTGGCCTTCGCTTGATTCCCTCATGACGATAACCCCGTTTATGGCGACATCGTCTTGGTGCAAGTTGCTAGGGTGTTGTAGGCGGTTTCAGATAAGCGCGTTTCACAGGTGTTCCACAATTGTTTCCCCAAAATTCATTCATAGACAGAGTGACAGAGTACCAGTGGCTTTCGAGGCGACGGACATCGTCTACGTTGCATGGGATGCCTTTAAACTCGCCAGATGAATTGCTCTTCGCCGCTTCCGAAAGAGAGTCCGTCGGATCGAATACAACGTAGGCTGTCCAATCCCCAACCGGCACGCCACCCCAGCCATCCCATTCGACATGTTTCAGCTCTCCGTTTGCAGGAATCGGCTGTGCTATGACCTGAGACTTGTAGTTGCGACCGAAGAGGAACCATCTAAGCCTAGGACGGAGGGATGCTTCGCTCACGAGCAATATTCCTGAGACCAACAAGAACAGTGTCAGCATCAACAGCATTCTTAAACTACGTCGGAATTTCCTGCGAACGGCGTTGGCAATGATCAAGCCCAACGAGACGAGGCAAGCGATTGGAGCAACGATAAGAATGTAAAGAAGGTCAGCATCTGCATTCCAGACGAATAACAAAAGCAACAAAACACTGGCGGCCGCGATCGCATACATTGGCGACCGCCAACTAAATTCGTCTCGGTCAGCCGCTTGTTCATTCATGCCAGTATTTTCGCAGAGTCAAGGTTGGAGGTGCTATATCGTGGCGGGTATCCTGGATCGTCGAAGTTAACGGGCGATTACACAAGCCCGTTGGTGCTAACTGGCTCTTTTCCCAAGGATCACTACCGATAATCCCGTTTCTCAGGATATGGCCTATTTGGATGGGCACAATCTTGATTTCTTGGCATCCACGCAGAGCTTATCGCGTATGGTGGCTAGTTGGTGAGTGTCAGCTACTGCAAGTGCCTGCGGCTGTCCACGTTGGATAGTGTAAAGGGTCGTTGTATCTTCAAGAATTTTTCCTCGCTCGCTAATCGCTAGACACCGAACGGCCAAATCGTCGAAACCATCCCCATTGAAATCAGCGAACTTAAAAAGGCAGTCGTATTTAGAGTCTTCATTAGTACCCACGGAATAATCACTGCCAATCAGGATTTCAGTGCTCTTTTCGCCCCACGCCCTTAATTTCCATTTGCCATCAGTTGAATCGAAGAGGAATGACCCGAGCAGGTAATCCGCCTCACATTCAGTGCAACTAGGATGAGTGAAGACGATATCGGGAGTTCTTGAGGAATCGAATCGAACGAGTTTCATGAACTTCCACTCGACGAACCCTTTGTTGAACGGTGTTAGGGGTGTTTTTTCGCCGCTCTTGAGATTGAAATTGAAAGCGTCGAAATAGTCGTGATACTTAGAGGTTCGCGTTTCGCGTTCCCCGATCAGCACAAGAGCGGATGTTTCGAAGACACCAACACGGCTGATCCACTTGTACTCCTGCGCGACGACCGGTTTTACTTTCTCAGGATCGTCAGGCTTCAACTCGTCTGAAAAGGCCGTCTTTATGCGTTCGAGCAAAGCCGCATCCTTGCCTGAATTGAGCCAATGGAAGGCTGCAGACGAAGGTGCGAAATCCTGTGCTCTGGCTGCATGACACGCAGCTAACGCAAAGACAGCTAGTAATACGGTGCGGCCCATATTTCTCATGCTACTAGCGGATTGACTCCGCCGCACCCATGACCACCGCTTGTGGGGACAAGTAGTAAGCAGACGGGGCCAAGTCCTGTGAAGTCGGCTTATCGTCATCTGGCCTTCCGTTAATTTCCACATGACGGTAATCCCGTTTATCAGGACTTGGCCAAATCTTGACGACGGCCTGTTATTCCTAAGAGCAACATCACGCAATGCAGGCAGCCAACTTGTTATCATTTGGTGATGCGTCTGCGAAGCTCACTGCTTAAACATCGGAAAGAACCGCATGACTGGATTTGTCCTTCTTGCGATGCGCAAATATCTGCGAGCGAAGACAAGTGTTTTTGTGGAGCGGTCCGACCCTCGCCCGAGACAATCAAGTTCGCTGCTGTGGCAAAGGACCCTCCGAAGTTTGCAATTGGTTTTGGAAAAATCGTCGTCAGATTGGGTGCCGCAGCTTGGTTCGGTTTTCTTTGCCTATGGATACAATTCGCTTTCACCCGCCCATCATCCAGTAGTCCAGACAGACTGTATGCATTAAATACGCATGGAAGCGTCGCATATCTCACTCACAGCGAAGAAATGTCGTTATATGGCTTAGGAGCAGTCGCGGTCGGATTAATTGTAATCGGCGCAATTACTGGCCTAACTCTAAGGCAGCGTTACGGGCGAAGGGCCAGCTTCTAGGTAGTCAAGGACCTAATGCCAAGTCCTGTGAAGTCGGCTTCTCGGAATGTGGAATTTGGAGCCGCGTTTGCCGCTACTTCTTCGACTACCGTGTCAGCTAAGACTAGAAGCTCTCATAAGCAGTCTGTATACATTCCAACAACTACCGGCTTCTCCGTCACAGCACCTGTTGAGTCGAGTTTCACCCGTACACCGATCAAAGCACGATCTGTGCCGCAACCAACGGGTCCGCAGCCTTCGGTATAGATCGTTCCAATCGCCTCAGACTCTACAACATCCAGCGGGATGCCGTGTTCTGCAAAGAATCGCGAGACATCGACACTACTTGTGCCGATGGAAAGTTCCTGATTGGCATCGTGTTCGATGGACTTAATCCGCAGTGCATATGCCGCGCCGTGTCTGTTACACGCAATCTGAGCTTTACCTAGCTTCAGAGCAAGCAATCCTAAGCCCGCCATGACAACAATCGAGGAAGCTATCGCTGCCCTCCGTTTTAACGTATCGACCTTGTCCGGATCGAAACGTTTCAACAAGCTGAGTGCAGCGATTCTGAAGACCACAAGCAGTAGCCATATAGATATAGAATAAAGAAATGCGGGAATCCAAAAAAGGGCAGCATACCATCCCAACGATTCCAGCATTTGGTTGTGAAAATTTAAACGATTGATAATGTCGCCGACGTTCGGAAGCCAATTCCAAGGCCACGAGTAGAGAAATCCGTATCTGGCGATATAGTTAAGGTGTATGGGGAAGCTTCTGCTCCACAGCGCGTTGAATAGAGCAGCAATCGCAAAAGGGATTGCTACCAAGAGCCGGCTGATCCAACGATTCTTCGCAGGCGTCACAGAAATCATTCTCCGAGATTAGCAAATGGTTTTATCAGCCTTGAATCCGAATAATTCCTGCGTTCCGCGCTGGTAACTGCTGTGGCGCCAAGTCCTGATAAGTCCCTCTTATCGGAATGTGGCTTATTGATCCAGTGCGCACTCAGAAGGTGGCTGCAGCAACCATGGCCTTCCGGCTAAAAGGATCAAATCCAAAATTCTCGCCAGGAACCTGTTCTTGCTAGAGCACTTCTTGCAAAAGCAAGTGTCCCGAGCTGTGTCAGAACTGTGTCAAAACCCTATCTGTTTTGGTGGTTGGGGTTAGCTTTCGAGCGAAAAGCAGATGCCCCAAGTTATTGTAAACAAACAAGAATAGAAGGAAGCGATAGAGGGTTTGGAGTCGTCGCGGCGGCTTGCAAAGCAGGTGCTCTCCCAGCTGAGCTACACGCCCACTGTGACTGGAGTAATTCATTCTAAATCATCTGTCGCGGGTTGAGAACATCGAAACACAGCGATTGAACCTTTATGGCATTGCCCCGTTCACGTTACCGATGGCAAATTTGAATGAATTGAAGGCTCCACTTCGTTCCGCATAATTGCACCGCGTTCGACTTGCGTGGGACGCTTCACACACTAGCGGGTGTACCGGGCTGTTTCGCTGCAAGTGCAGGGGGCGTCGATACAGTCGAATCGAGCATTCCCGTTGATCTTCGTGCGTGCCAGATAGGCGAGACTGTATACTAAAGAATTCACTTTGGCGGAATTTTCGGGAGCGTGCTCTAGACCATGCGAATTGACGAATTCCAGCAGCGACTGCGCGACTCCGTGCTGATCGCGGACGGGGCGATGGGCTCCTTGCTGTATGAGACTTTGGGGCCGCAGCGCTGCGTCGACGAACTGAACGCCACGCGCGCCGAGGAAGTGTTCCGCATTCACATGGCCTATCTCGAAGCCGGCGCGCACATCGTAGAAACGAATACCTTCGGCGCCAATCGCAATAAATTGAGCGCCTTTGGCCTGGAAGACCGCGTCACGGAATTCAATCACCGCGGCGTCAAGATCGCCCGCGAGGCGCGCGAGGCCGCACGGCACGAAGTCTTGATCGGGGGCTCGATCGGACCGCTCGGCGTCTTCCGGGATGAACGCCAGGCCACGCCGGAACATTTCCGGGAAATCTTTCGCGAGCAGGCCGAGGCCCTCGAAGAACGCGGCGTGGATTTTTTCGTCCTGGAGACCTTCGGGAATCCGGCTGAACTAGTGGCGGCGATCGAAGCGATTCGTTCTTTTTCGCAGCTCCCCATCGTTGCAGAGATGACGTATTCAGAAGAGGGCAGCACCTTCAGCGGCACGCGGCCGAAAGATGCCTGGGCGCTTTTGCATGAGAAGGGCGTGCAGGTCATCGGCGCAAACTGCTCCGTGGGCCCGCAGGATCATTTGCGGCTTCTGCAGGAACTTGCCGCGGTAGCGGGTTCGTTTCCCATGAGCGCGATGCCCAACGTCGGATTCCCGCAGCGCGCTGGGGATCGCGTCATTTATCCTAAATCGTCGCCGGAATATTTCGATCTGTTCGCGCGCGAAGCCGTGGTCCTGGGCGCGCGCATTCTCGGCGGCTGCTGCGGAACTTCGCCGGAACATATTCGCGCCATGGTCCAGGCGGTGAAGGGCTTGCATCCGGCGGCGGGTGCGCGCGCCGTGACCGTGGTCGAAGCGCCCCAGGAAGCGCGCCCCGCGGCGGCGCGGGAACCTGAAAGCGCGCTGTGGCGAAAAATTCAGACGCAGAAATTCGTGATTTCGGTGGAAATCGATCCGCCGAAAGGAACGTCGATCGACCGCGTTCTGGAGCAAGTGCAGAACGTGATGGCCTCGAAGAAAGTCGACGCCATCGATGTCAACAGCGGGCCACTGGCGCGAGTGGGCATGGACGCGCTTTCTCTTTGCGGCGCGCTCGAAGCGCGGGGCATCGAAACGATCCCGCATCTCACGACCCGCGATGCCAACTTAATTGGCTTGCAGGCCTTGCTCTTGGGCGCGTGGGCGGTCGGTGGAGTGCGCAACGTGCTGGCCGTCACCGGCGATCCTCCTTCGCTCGGCAGCTATCCGGAATCGTTCGGCGTTTATGAAGTCGATGCCATCGGCCTAGTGAAAGTTATGGCCAAGTTGAACCAGGGACAGGACTGGGGCGGAAAAAATCTCGGCGGCGCAACGAATTTCACAATCGGCGTGGCGCTGAATCCTCTCGCCGAAGACCTGGACGAAGAATTGCGCCGGTTTCATTTGAAGGTTGAAGCCGGCGCTCACTTCGCGATGACCCAGCCGATCTTTGATCCCGAACACTGGGAGCAGTTTCTAAAACGCATGGGAGGAAAAGCTCCAATTCCCATCCTGGTGGGCCTGTGGCCGCTGAGCAGCTACAAACAGGCCCTGCGCCTGCACAATGAAGTGCCCGGCATCGTGATTCCTGAGCCGTTATTGAAGCAGCTGGAGGCCGCGGGTGGCTCCGCACGCGAACATGGTTTCGCCCTCGCGCGAAAATTGCTGGATTGGGCGAGAGGCGCTCGTAATCTGGGAATTGCCGGCGCTTACCTGATCCCGCCGTTCAAGCGGTATGAGGAAATCCTCGAGGTCCTCTAGTGGCGGCCCGTAGACCCAATGAGAGACGGAGATTCGGGCGTAATCTGAAACAATCCGTCTTGGCTTAGCGGGCGTTGAACAGCATCTTCAAGATCGCCCAGAGCTCGCTGTGCGCGCCCCAGGGCATCAAGTTTCGCTCGCGCCAACACCGACAATTGAATTCGCACGCCATCAAGACTCAGCCCATTTTCGGCGCCAGCAAGGATTGCCTGCTGAACGATCTGCAGCTGAGTTTCCTGGCGTTGATAGAAGGATTGGGCCTCAGTCAACTCTCGCAAAGCCGACTGGTAAACGGCGAACGCGCGTTCGCTCTTCGCGATGACCTGCGCTTGTGTTTGCAAGAATAAGGCAGCGGCTTCCCTGCGGCGAGCCTCAGCCTCAGCGATAGGTCCCTCGTTTCGATTGAAAAGGGGAATAGTGGACGAAATCCCGACAGTAAAGAAACTATTTCTCTCTTCATACGTATAACCCGGTCCAATGTTGATGTCTGGATATTGCTTGGCGATCTCTAACGCTAAGTCAGCTTCAACGGCGGCGTATTGCGCGAGCGCGCGTCGAACATCCAAGCGATTTAGGACTGCGTCGCGTTGGATCTGTGCTGAGAAAGTGGATTCTGGGCTTGGTGGCGTGTCCATGTCTGGCCACGCGAACTGGGCATCCTGGAGGCTTGCCACTGGAATCCCAATCGCGGCTGCCAGAACGGTTTTGGCTTCGGCGGTTTGGCCCTCAGAGGCGCGCAAAGCTACCTCGGCCCTTGAAAGTTCAATCCGCGACAGATCTACATCGAGTCTAGTCATCTCCCCGGCAGACAAAATCTCCTCTAAAATATTTACCTGGTCCGCGCGAACTTCCACTTCCGAGCGGGCCAAGTCCAGACTTCGGGATGCGAGAAGGTAGTTCAACAAGGCGAGACGAACTCCGCTCAGGACCGTCCATGCGGAATCGGCAAGATCCAATCGTGCAGCTTGATCGAGATTGCGCGCGCTCTGGACGCGGTACCCTCGCTTGCCCGCAGTCTCGATTGGAACAGCAAAATCCAAAGTGAACAGGTAGGGACTTGGGATGCCGGGCGAGATGCCGACCGTGGGATTCGGCCGGCCGCCAGCCGTCACCACGGCGGCGTCCGCGCGAGCAACGCGAGCCCGAGCCAAGTCGAGTGTGGGATTGAAATACAATGCAGCAAGCGAAATTGTTTGCAAATTCCAAGTCTTGGGCGGCCAGGGTACCGGTTGATTTAGATTCTTTTCCTCAAACGATCGCAGCCCATCATCGGCGAGGCCCCGCGATTCAAATTGTGATGCCGTTGAGCCAGCAACGATAGGGGCCGGCTGATATCGCTGCATGGCACAACCCGCTAAAAGGAAAACTCCAAATAGGGGAACGATTCGTTTTCGTATTCCAGCCATGAAGCAACTCTCCCAGAAGCAATCAAAAAATAGGTCCCGACAAAATCGGTTATCTTGAGCGATCTAACGCCCTGCGAATACGATGCCGGGCTCAAGCTTCAAGACCGGGCGGGCGCTGATAGCCGCAGCCACGATGCTGACGAGCACAACCATCAGGCACCCAAATACCGGCGTGAACCACATCATGCGGAACGGGTAGTCGAACTCCACGATGGCGATCTGTCCAACGATGGCGCACGACCCCACCCCAAGGCCCGTGCCCAGAAGCGCGCAAAGACCAGACTGGGCAAAGATCATGGCGAGCAGCAGTCGCGAATTCGCGCCCATGGCCTTGAGCACCGCATACTGCCTCTGGCTGTCTGTGGTGAACATGTACAGCATCACTCCGGTGACGCCGAATCCCACCAACATGGCGATCGAAACCATCGAGGCCATGTCACCGACATCTTCGGAATTGATCAGCAACCAATTGACGGTATCCGCCTTGAAGTCATCCGTAGAACGCGCTTTCAAGCCGGTCCGCGCTTCGATGCGATTGGCCAATTCCCGCGGCGACACACCTGGCGCGGCCTCTGCCAACACAAAAGTCAGGACGTGCCTCTCCGGAGGCAGCAAGCGCGAGGCGTTCGAAAGTGTGGTGTACATCAGAACCTGCGGGGGGTATCTTGGCAGCGCCTTGGCACGGCCCATGACGACAACGCGGTGATCGTTTACGAGCAACTGATCACCCGCGGCCAGCTCACGCGTCGGTGCGTCAAGATGCGGCTGTCCGAATGTCCATTGATCCGCCGCCGAAACAGGGGTTTCCAGCTTTCCATCCGTCCCGCCCGGATCGACCACGACCGCGTCGGGAGTGCGCAGCACCGCAGGGAAAACTCCATCGCGCAACGGAGGAAGCCCAAAGAATGTGGCGTCATCGACACCGATGAGCTGAAATGACTGAAATCGCGCGTTGGGAAAGCGCGCGTCGACTGTCGCCACCGCGAGCGGCGCGGCGGAGGCAACGCCGTCGACACTGCGAACGCGGGAGAGCGCGGAATCGGGAATATTCGTCATTAATTCCGTGGATTCCACAGCCGGGTCCATCACCCATACGTCCGCACTCGGGTTCTCAGCGACAAGAGCGAATCCGCGCGTCAGAAACCCACAGAGGTAGGAGAGCGCGAACGTGACCAGGAATGAAGTAAACGTGATGCCAAAGAGCAAGCCCACGTACTTCGCGCGGTCTCCCAGGAGCATTTTCATGGCGACGCGCAGCAATTTAGGGTTTCCTCCTTTCACTGGCCTCAGGCTTGCGCTTCCCACTTGACGCATCGCCGCACGGCCTAGCCGGATGTTGCGTTCCCGATGCCGATCCTCCCGCCGGAGCCGCTTCGATGAACACATCCATCATCTGGCCCACATAGAGAGGCAGCAAGGCAGGGTCGAAGCTGTAGATCACTTGAAGAACTCGAGTGTCTGTGCGTTGCGTGGTATCGCCGGTCAGGGTCGTTTTGGGGATGACGTCGGGTTCGGTGCGTACGTATTGCAGCGGCGTTTTGATCTCCGGGTTGCCGCGCACCGAAGCCATTGCGGACGCGCAGGGTTGGAATCTCCAGGCATCGTTCTCATCGATGTCCACGCGCACGTGCAATCGGGTGTCATCTCCAAGCAGCATCAACGGCGTGCTCAGAACGCCACTCTGCGCGTACTCGCCGAGGCGCGTCTTCATTTGGAGGATACGGCCGGAAATGGGCGCGCGAATTGTGCGCAATTCGATCTCGCGTTCAATCTGCTCGACCTGGGCTTTGGCGGATGCCCCCTGGGCTTTGGTTTGCTCGACTTGACCTTCGGCCGAGGCAAGGGCTGCTTTGTTCGTCTCAACGTCGAACCGTCTGTTGGCCATTTCCTCGGCACTGATGGACACTCCAGGTTCCAAGCCCTCGCCAACCTTCAGCCGATTCTCTGCTTTTGCCAGGGTTGCCTCAGCCTCGTTGACCTTGGCGGTTGCCGGCAATAATTGGGCCTCTACCTCTTTGACTTTGGCGTTTGCGGGAAGGAATTGGGCTTGCAAATCGCGAGTGTCGATTTTAAACAGGGGCGCTCCGCTCTTTACTCGGTCCCCCCACTTCACATAGACGGCCGCCACGATGCCGGAGACGGGCGTGCCGATAGCGATGTTTTCGGTGCTGGCTTCGACAATGCCGGGACCGAAAACGTAGGAGGCAAACGGCGTGCTGGCGGGGTGCACGACAGGCTCGGCTGCAGGCACACTCTGGTTGCCCTTAAGGACCATGGCGATGGCCACGCCAAAGCCGATAATCGCCAGGAGGGGAAATACTAGTTTGCGAATCATTGTAAGCGCTCCATATTTTTGCTATCAACGATTTCGATAATCTTCCCGTCGTCCATGCGGGCGATGCGGTCGGCAAATTCGAAGATGCGCGGGTCGTGAGTCACCACGATCAGCGCCCTGTCGGGGCTTTTGGCGATGTCCCGCAGAAGCTCCATCATGCTGCGGCCGGTCACGTGATCGAGGTTGCTGGTCGGCTCGTCGCAAACGATCAGCTTCGGTTCATGCACCAGCGCGCGCGCGATCGCCACGCGCTGTTGCTGGCCGCCGCTGAGCTTCCCCGGAAGCGCATCCCGTCGCGTGCCGAGGCGAACCGTTTTCAGTACCTCTTCCGCACGGGTTTCCGCGTTCTTGCGAGCCAAGCCGTTAATCAACAGCGGAACTGAAACATTCTCGATCGCGTTTAGCGCAGGTAGTAGGTTGAAGAGCTGGAACACAAAGCCGATCGACGTTCCACGAAATTGCGCGCGCTCTTTTTGATCCATGTCCTTTAAATCGCGGCCAAATACCTCGCATTGGCCGGAATCCTGGTCCAGGATTCCCGCAATGACGGAGATGAGCGTGGTTTTTCCGCAACCGGACGGGCCTACGACCATGAGCAGTTCGCCGCGCCGCACATCCAGGTCAATGCCGCGTAGCGCCATCACACTGGCATCACCCGTCCCGTATGTCTTAGTTACCCCGCGGCACCGGACCGCAATATCCTCGTTTGACTCCGCCGCATTGGCTTCGTATTCCATGATTTTGTCCTCGGCACGAAAGAAGAGTGAATATTCATCGAGGGACTGCCGCAGCCTTCTCGCTCGTCTGCGAAGGGACCACGGCCAGACCGCTAATTGGTGTTCGTTACAGAATTTTGGACGCAGTTCTAGATACGGAGGCTAAGCGGGGGACTTGCTGAGGCAAGGGCCAATGCTGCTGGGTGTATCAAAAAGGCCGACGAATTTAAGGCAGATTGAAGAGCGTAACTGATACTTGACGCCGGGAGGTTCAGGGGGAGCGTAGCGATTAGTCGTGCCAACGCAAATGCGGCCCCCACGCATAAGGCCAGGATGACTAGCGGGTATTCACTGTCATTTCCGGTTTGGAAAGCGTGATCCCATTGATCGCACATATCGACGAGGGGACACACAAGACAGATCGTCAAGGCAATCAAGCCAGTTATAAATGACGCCCTCGTCTTCATATCTTGAAGTCTACTCTTACCGCTTGCTGGAGGTCAACGAGAAGAGCGCGAATTGCGGAGATGAGATCGGGATGTGACAATGTAAGTTGGGGCAACAAGCTCTCTCCGGTAAACTACAAGAGACACCTTTGTAGCACTCTTTTTAGGTGGCTGGCGCAAATTCGCCTTGCCAGCTTATTTCCAAGCCCCGCAGGCATGTGGGAGACGTACGTTGAATCGAAGAGAAACACGAATCGCCGCGCTGAAGCATCTCCTGAAGGAGAGGATCGTCATTTTGGACGGCGCGATGGGCACGATGATCCAGGCCCAGCAGCTTGACGAAGCGAAGTTTCGCGGCTCTGAATTTCTGAAGCACCCACGCGACCTGCGCGGAAATTTCGATGTGCTGAACATCACCCAGCCGCAAATCGTGCAGGACATTCAGCGGCAATATCTCGAGGCCGGCGCCGACATCATCAAGACCAACACGTTCAACGCCAACGGAATTTCCGCGCTCGACTACGGACTCGAAGGGCACATTCATCAAATCAACGTCGCCGGCGCAAAAATCGCGCGGCAAGTGGCGGACAAGTTTGAAGCCGCGCATCCCGGCCAATACCGGCTGGTCGCGGGATCGATGGGGCCGACCAACCGTACCGCGTCGATGTCTCAGGATGTGAACAGCCCCGCGTCACGCGGCGTCACCTTCGACAAATTGCGCGACGTCTATTACGAGCAGGCGCGCGGCCTGGTCGAAGGCGGCGCCGATCTTCTGTTGCTGGAGACGATCTTTGACACGCTGAACGCCAAGGCCGCGCTCTTCGCGGTCAGCCAGTTCAACGACGAATATTTTGCGGCCACTGGCCAGCGTGTCCCGGTTATGGTGTCCGTCACCATCACCGACCAGAGCGGCCGCACGCTTTCCGGGCAGACGGTCGAAGCCTTCTGGATTTCCGTTTCGCACATGGATCTCTTGAGCGTGGGCATCAACTGCGCCCTGGGCGCGAAACAGATGCGCCCGTACGTCGAAGAGCTTTCGCATCTCGCGCCCGTTCCCATCAGTTGCCACCCAAACGCCGGACTCCCCAACGCTTTCGGCGGGTTCGACGAGACGCCGGAATCGATGTCCGCCGATCTTCGCGATTTTGCGTCCAACGGCTGGCTGAACATCGCTGGCGGCTGCTGTGGATCGACGCCCGCGCATATCAAAGCGATCGCCGGGGCGGTGCGCGGAATCAAGCCGCACGTTCTCTCCAAGCCGGAGCGCTACACGCGATTCAGCGGCCTCGAACCGCTGGTGCTGCGGCCCGATTCTCGCTTCGTGAACATCGGCGAGCGCACCAACGTCACCGGCTCGCCCAAATTTTCCAAACTGATTCTCGCCGGCGAACTCGAAGCGGCCCTCTCCGTGGCGCGGCAGCAAGTCGACAACGGCGCGCAGATCATCGACATCAACATGGACGAAGCCATGCTCGATTCCGAGCAAGCCATGACCACGTTCCTGCATCACATCGCCGCGGAGCCGGACATCGCCCGCGTACCGATCATGATTGACAGCTCCAACTGGAAAGTCATCGAAGCCGGCCTGAAATGCATTCAGGGCCGCGGCATCGTCAATTCCATCAGCCTGAAGGAGGGCGAAGAGGCCTTCCGTCAGCGCGCGCGTCTCGTGCGCCGATACGGCGCGGCCATGGTGGTGATGGCCTTCGATGAAAAGGGCCAGGCGGATTCGCTCACACGCAAGATGGAAGTGTGCCAGCGAGCGTACCGTATCCTCACGGAAGAGGCCGGCGTCGCTCCCGAAGATATTATTTTCGACCCGAATATCCTGACCGTGGCGACCGGCATCGAGGAACACAACAACTACGCCGTCGATTTCATCGAGGCCACGCGGCAGATCAAGGCCAAGCTCCCCTATGCCAGGGTGAGCGGCGGCGTCAGCAATATTTCGTTTTCTTTTCGGGGCCAGAACGTGGTGCGCGAAGCGATGCACTCCGCGTTTCTGTACCGCGCGATTCAGGCCGGCCTCGACATGGCCATCGTGAACGCGGGCCAGCTTGCGGTCTATGAAGAAATTCCGAAGGACCTGCTGGTGCTCGTCGAGGATGTGCTGCTCAACCGACGCCCCGACGCGACGGAACGTTTGTTGGCATTTACGGAAACCGTGAAGGCCAAGGAAAAAGGCCACGTGGAGGAAGACTCCTGGAGGAAGGGCACGCTCGAAGAGCGCCTCTCGCACGCCCTCGTGAAGGGCGTCACGGATTACATCGAGGAAGACACCGAAGAGGCGCGGCAAAAATTTGGCAAGCCGCTGGCGGTGATCGAAGGCCCGCTGATGAACGCGATGAACGTGGTCGGCGACCTCTTCGGATCGGGGCGCATGTTTCTGCCCCAAGTGGTCAAGAGCGCGCGCGTGATGAAAAAAGCGGTCGCGTATCTGCAGCCTTTCCTGGAAGCGGAAAAGCAGGCGGGAGGCGTGTCCGTCAAGGGCCGCATCGTCATGGCCACGGTGAAGGGGGACGTCCACGACATCGGCAAAAATATCGTGGGCGTGGTGCTGGGCTGCAACAATTACGAAGTCATCGACCTCGGCGTGATGGTGCCCGCCGAGAAGATCCTGAAAACCGCGCGCGACACAGGCGCGCAATTGATCGGATTGAGCGGCCTGATCACGCCTTCGCTCGAAGAAATGACGCACGTCGCCAAGGAAATGGAGCGCGAAGGATTCACCGTTCCGCTTCTGATCGGCGGCGCCACCACGAGCCGCACGCACACGGCGGTGAAAATCGCGCCTTCGTACCGCCAGCCGGTCATTCACGTGCAGGATGCATCGCGCGCCGTCGGCGTGGTGGGGAGTTTGCTTAGTGAGGATTTGAAAAGGAATTTCACGGAGGAGAACAGCAAGGAGCAGGAACTCGCGCGGGAGAAACACTCCTCGCGAAAAGCGCAGCCGCTTTTGACTTTCGCGGAGGCTCGGAGCAGGAAGCCCGTATACGACTGGTCCGCTTACGAGCCGCCGAGACCTTCCTTCCTCGGGACGCGCGTGTACAATCCCGTGCCCCTCGAAGAAATTGTTCCCTACATCGACTGGACGCCGTTTTTCCACGCCTGGGAACTACGCGGCATCTATCCGAAAATTTTCGACCAGGAAGGCGTCGGCCCGAAAGCGAAGGAGCTTTTCGACGACGGCCAAAAGCTGCTCGATCACATCGTACGGGGAAATTTGCTCGAAGCGCGCGCCGTGATCGGATTTTTCCCTGCGAACACCGTTCAGGACGACATCGAAATGTACGCGGACGAGTCACGCCACCTGCTTACCACGTTCCACACCCTGCGGCAGCAGTTGGTGAAAGGCAATCAAGAACCCAGCTACGCCGTGGCGGATTTCGTCGCTCCGCGCGAGAGCGGGCGCATGGATTACCTCGGCCTGTTTGCCGTCACCGCGGGATTGCGCATCGAACCGCTGGTCGCAAAATTTGAAAAAGAGAATGACGATTATAACGCCCTGATGGCCAAGGCGCTTGCCGACCGCCTGGCCGAAGGCCTCGCCGAACTCACGCACAAGCGCGCCCGCATCGAATGGGGGTACGGCAAGAATGAAAACCTGACGCCCGAAGATCTGGTGCGCGAACGGTACCGCGGCATTCGCCCCGCGCCGGGCTACCCCGCGCTGCCCGATCACACCGAAAAGCGAATGCTGTTCGATCTAATCTGCGCGGAAAAAAACACGGGCATCACGCTGACGGAAAATTTCGCAATGTACCCGGCAGCGTCGGTGAGCGGCTTCTATTTTTCGCATCCCGAATCGAAATATTTCGCCGTCGGAAAAATCGGCCGCGACCAGGTCGAAGACTACAGCCGCCGCAAAGCCCTGGATTTGCGCATTGTCGAACGCTGGCTGGCCCCCAATCTAAACTACGATCCCGACGCAGCGTAAATCGTGACTGGTGACCATGATTCGCACGGTGCTTGTTCGGCCCGCTGTAGGGTTGCTGAGAGTCCCCTAGCGGAAGCAAACCTGCATTTGCACGCAATTACCTTCCCCAGTGTGCGTCTTCTGTTCGTAAAGGCGCGATTTCCCACCAGGGCGAGAGCCAACCTCTTTACCATGGATTACGGCGTGTGACGTCTGTGGGCTTAGTTGCGATCGATTCTTACTGCTATTCCACCCGGAGCAACATGCCGCCCCCCGACCGCAGTTTGACTTCGCCGCGAGTAGCAGCCAGCACGATTTCCCCCTTTGGATCGGTTCGCCCTGCGTGCACTATTCTGATTTCGTCAGTTCCGTATGAGCCGCACGCGTCAGAGGAGAAGACCCAAAACGCTGCGGGCACTGCTTCGCCGTCCACTTGCCCGCGGCATCCACGAACAGAATTCGGGCTTGGAGAGGCGAGAATGCCATTAGCGACCTGCTTGCCTACTATCTGCGCGCCGGACGCAACGACGCCTCCGGTCCGATAGACAGTTTCTCCGCCGACCTGCTCGGTGGCATAGTCCGACGGCGGCGTGCCCCGGTCGGGGCCCATCGTGGGAATGCCTGCCTGTTCGACTTCCATCATAGTCGCCACAGCACGTAGATTCGTTTGAATCGGGACAATTTTATTGTCCAGAGTGATTGTTTTCCATCGCAGCGTGACTTGGCCGGGTTGGTTGTCGGTAGCGCGAGTTACGCCGACAACTTCACCTGTTAGTTTCGCGCCTCGATTTATTTCCGCCCCTGATGGGAGAGGCACGTTCTGCATGACGGTTGCCGAAATTTTGTCGCCAGCCTTGCTATTCGCCGAGGAAATCGTCGAATTCAGACGAACGGGAAGAATTGTGCCAGTGGGAATAGCGGTGCCAGCCATGGCCGGGGCCGACCCGGCGACGAGCATGGCGATAAGAATGACCCAACAATGCTTCATGTTTGTGAATTTCATACTTGTGACTTCCTCTCTACTCGTCCCGGCGGCGCGCGAACTCCGCTCACGGAAATTGTCGCCCGGGCGAAGTTGGGGTACAAGTGGCCAGACGCCTGGGTAACCGGGGCAGGTGGTACGGGAGGCGAGAAATCTCGCTCTCTAAGAGGTAGGATGATCTGAAAAGGGGAAAAGCTGCGGGGAGGCGAGAAAGCGCCCCCCCGCCTGTAGGCCGAGGTTACGGGATGTAGTAGCGGAGCGAAGTGAACACCATATTTTCGTTGGCGTTCGGAGTACAACTCGGGTTCGTAACCGATCCGCACACACCAGTGGCGCCCACGCCAGTCCATGTGTTGACTTTCACGTACGAGTACTGCGCCCCCAGTTTGAGGGTGCCGTATGGGCCGGAGAAGAAGCTGTACCATAGCCCGGCGGTGCCTTCGATGATGTCCTTGATATTCCCGCTGCAATTGGCCAGCGCACCGGGTGCATAGCCGCCGGCGCCGGGCCCAGTTTCCGTCCAGCAACCGGCGTTGTTAAAGCCGATAGCGCCGTAGCCTTCGTTCGGGATGAGCACTGCCGGCGTGCCGGAAATGAACTGAGTCCGATTCGCGTATTCCTCGCCAGCGTTGAAATAAACATCCCACTTCTTATCGTGGATCGCCAGCGTGGCCAATCCCTGATAGCTGCGGATCGTAGCGATAGTTGCGTCCGGCTGCAGAGTCACATCCGGAGCCACACCGGCGCTGCCATACCGCCCTACGCCGTTTCCGACCAGAGCGTGAAGACCGACATTAATGATGCCTTTGTCAAACGGGAACCAGGCATTCGCGCCTCCGCCGCCTCCAGCGGTTTTAGTGTTGGACGGCGTCCCTCCTGTCGGGAAGATGCGGTCGCGGTATGTGCTGGCTAACCCGAAGACCTCGTAGTGACCGAATCCGGGCTCGAATGCAGCCTTTACGACGAAATCCGGCGTCATATTAAAGGAGTAGTTCGTGGTCGGATTGTAAAGGCCGCCGCCATTACCGGCGGCGCCCACAAGGAACGGCGCGGTCGTGCCCCCAACCTTGATGGTTGTCTGAGGCTCTTCGACCGAGAAGCCCAGCCACACCTTGTTGTTGAAGTCCTGAACAAAGCGCATTCCGTATTGCCGCTCCCAGCTAAAGCCGACATGGTACTGCGCGTCGATCGTTTCCGGCAGAACTTCGGTGCGGTTGTCGAGACCTTTTGCCGTTTGCGTGACGAGCGACCACTGCTGGCCGCCGGTGAGTGTAAAGCCGCTATTGAATGCCGCCTGCGCCCAGAATTGCCGCTGACGCAGGGTGTAGCTGTTGCTCTGGTTGTCGTTTGACGTTGTCCCGGCCGAAAGGAAGTCAGCCTCATAGTACCCGCCGAGCTTGACGTTGTGGGCCGCTCCCTGGACCAGCATGGCGATTCGCGACTGGCGGCCGCTGGCATTGAATTCGCCGACGTTGTATTGCGAGCTCCCTGGCAGCGGAGTCGAGGTAAAAGGGGTGTTGACGTCCGCGCTCAGTGCGCGCTGCCGCCACACCGACTCTGCCGCGAAGAACCCGCCCGGCGTGAAAGTCACACCCTTAAATTTCCACGAGCTTGGCTGATCACTGCCATAGGTGTCGGTCTGGGCAGTTCGTTGGCTGGGATTCGCCTGAGCTGCTGTCGCGGTGACCGCGGGAGTCGCCGGCACCGGGGCTGCAGCCGAAATCGGCGCCGCCGTGGAAATGGCTTCGGTCGTTGCAGCAGGAGCGGCCGTTGATTCCGATGGCGGTGCGCCGAACTTTTCCTCGAGCGCTTCCATCTTGAGTTGTTGCGCCTTCAGCGCCGCGCGTTGCGCTTCAAGTTCCGCCCTCTGTTCCTCGACCAGGCTGCGAAGGTCCTGCATTTCGCTCTCGATGGCCGAAGCTTCCGGCTTCACTGCCGTGGGTTTGTCCGGCACGGCTGCGGCGCTAGTGACTGCCACAGGCGTGTCTTCCTTACCGGTTTCGCCGGCGTTGCGCGCCAGAAGCGGCGATGCCGCGAGACTTATCCCCAGCAACACTGCTGCACATACTCGCATTTCATTTCCTCCTGAAAATGAAGTCCTACGACTTGTTTTCATCCATAAAACTGAATAGGGATTGCCTCGTGCTTCCAAAATCCCTCCCAGCAATTGCGCCTGATTTACAACTTGTTTGAAATGATCCCATCCCCACCGGGAAAGGCCCACTCCGACAGCGCCTCGGCAGAATGTCTAGTTTCTCTGCCCCTTCTCGGAAAGGTTATTTGCCCTTCTTCGAATGGGAGCGTTACTTGGACACTTCCGGAGCACAGTGGACACTATCGGCACGCCCTTAACGGCCCATGAGAGGAATGTTAATTCTGTGTTACAACTGCCCGGGATGCCCAGTTGCGCCCGCGATACCGGGTACATTGGAATTCCTGTATGTTATTGCATAATAAAGCGTTACGCTAACAGTTGACCGACGATTCGAACCGCCTTAGATTGGGATCGCAAACTGAGGAAACCAACGAATATTAAAGTTTCGTGGATCGTGACGATTTCCCTTCTGACTTTGCCGTTGTTGGCCCAAGCCCCTGCCGTAATCACCATGGACCAGGAGCCACACCACCATCTTGCCCTGCACAACGATTATGTGAAGGTGTTTAAGGTTGAAGTTTCGCCCGGAGATTCGATCATTTTGCACCGCCACGACCAGGATACGATCGCCATAGCCATCGGCGACCAGTTGGTTACGGTTGGCATCCCCGGCAAGCCGGACGTGCACCAGAAAAATGCAGACGCGCAGGTTCGTCTGCAGCGCGGCGGATACATGCATTCCACGCGAGTCGACGGGGACACGCCGTATCACACAGTCGCCGTGGAACTCATGCATCCGCGGACCAACTTTCACAACGTTTGCTCGGAAATCCTGGCTGGACAGCCGCTGAATCGCACGGATACTGCCACAAAGAATTCTTCCGCTTTCGAGAGCGAGCCGCTACTCGAGTCCATTGAGACTCGAGTGCAACTCGTTCGCGTGCACCCGCATCAGTCCATGAACCTCGCGGAGTCCGCCGTGGGGGGGTGACGCCCCGCAAGTGATCGTCGCGCTGGATGCCGCCTCAATTTCTTCGGAGCCTTCCCAAGACCCAGAAAAGGCGCTGCAGCCGGGTGACTTCGTTTGGATCGACGGCGGACCTGGGCACAAGCGGGTGTAGAAGAACGGCGGAGATAAAGAGGCGCGCTTTGTCGAAATCTTGTTTCCGCGCCGGACAAAAAGTCAGACCGGGGGCGGATAATTTTGAAATTCGCAAAGATTGTCTTTTTCGTCACCGGCGTCTACGGTTTGCTGATTCTCTCTCCGATGTATTTTCTAGAGAACAAAATCGGACGGGACGCGCCGCCGGCCATCACTCATCCCGAATATTTCTACGGATTTCTGGGAGTCGGTCTGGCCTGGCAGGTTCTGTTTCTGGTGCTCGCGACAGATCCTGTTCGATACCGCCCGATGATCCTGCCGTCCATTTTTGAAAAAATCAGCTGGGGAGTCGACCTGATTGTCTTGTTCTACCAGCGGCGGCTCGCGCTTTCCTCCTTTGCGATCGGCTCCGTGGACTGGATTTTTGCTTTCTTGTTTCTCGCGGCGTACTTCACGACAAAATCCGGCCGAGCCACCGCTTGACCCGCGAATCTCCGCTTCCTCGATTTATAGTAGATCGGAATTCCATAAACTGTCATTATAGGTGGGATTGAAGTCGAATCACGCACCAGTAGCACAGGCTTCAGCCTGTGGATTTTAGTCCGCGCAAGGCTCACCCCCCACAGGCTGAAGCCTGTGCTACTTGAGAGGACTCATGGACCTATCCCAGCTGCACGTATTTCTCGTCGTAGCAAAGGAACAGAGCTTCTCCCGCGCGGCGGAAAAACTCTACCGCACGCAGCCGGCGGTGAGCATCGTCATCCGCAAGCTCGAGGATTCGGTGGGCCAGCCGCTGCTCGTGCGCGGCGCGCGACAGGTAAAACTCACGGACGCGGGCGAACTCCTGCGCGACTACGCCGAGCGCCTGCTCAACCTGCGCGATGAAATCCAGAAGGGAATGGAGGATCTCAAGAGCCTGGGCCGCGGCGAGTTGCGCCTGGGCGTGAACGAAAGCTCGATCCACGCGCTGCTGCCTGCCCTCGCGCGGTACCGGAAACTGTACCCCGGTGTGAAGCTCATCATGCACCGCACGCTTTCGCGCGACATCCCGCAGGAGGTTTTGAATTATCGCCTGGACCTCGGCACGGTCTCCTACGTGCCGCAGGACGCGAAACTCGCAGCCGTGGAAATCCTGCGCGACGAGCTGACCTTCGTCGTCCCGCCGAAGCATCCCCTGGCGCGCCGCCGCTCGGTGGACATCAAGGAATTAGGCGAGGAAACCTTCATCGCGCACAACGTCGAGTCGCCTTACCGTTCGCGCGTCATCCAACTCTTTGAGAAACACCGCACCACGCTGCATCGCGACATCGAAATGCCCACCATCGAAAGCATCAAGCGCTTCGTGCAAATGGGCATGGGCGTGGCGATCGTCCCGCGCATGTGCGTCCGCTGGGAGGTGGAACGGAAACTCCTCGCCGAAGTCCGCATCCGCCAGCTGAAGATGCCGCGTTCTCTCTATCTAGTATCACGCCGCGGCGCGCGGCTTTCGCACGCTGCGGTTGGGTTGATGCGTCTGCTTCACGCCGGGGGAGAGAAAGCTTCCTAACGCGTTGCAGCTTGGTTTCAGGCTGTATACTCTTGCCGCCACTCCATCAATACGAGGAGGTTCGCTCATGCGAATTCGTCCCACCGCGCTTTGTTGGCGTCGTTCTCTCTTCATCACGATCGTTGCCTGCATCGCAGCTGCAGTCCCTTTGGGTGCTCAGTCGCAACAGGCCGCGACGCCCACAACATCCTCCAAAGATGTTGAGATCGTATTTCTGGGCACAGGGACTCCGGTTCCCAATGCGGATCGTCAGGGACCTTCGCTCGCAATCATTGCGAACGGCAAGGCCTACCTGGTGGATGCCGGATCAGGGGTAGTCCGCCAAGCAAATTCGGCCTTCCTGCGCGGAATCCCCGCTCTCCGTCCAACGGAACTCGACATCGCATTCCTGACGCACCTTCACAGCGACCACACGCTCGGATTGCCTGACTTGATTTTCACTCCCTGGATTGCCGAACGAACGAAGCCGTTGCGGCTGTACGGACCGGAAGGCACGAAGGAAATGGCTGCGCGCATTCTCGAGGCTTTTAAAGAAGATATTCAGGTGCGCACAATGGGATTGGAGAGCGCCAACACGACGGGTTACAAAGTGGACGCGCACGATGTACAGCCGGGAAATGTGTATCAGGACTCAAACGTCGCCATAAAGGCGTTCCTGGTCAAGCATGGTTCATGGAAGGAAGCTCTGGGATACCGCTTTGACGCGGGCGGCAAGTCCATCGTCGTTTCGGGAGACACGTCGCCAGCCGACTCGGTGGCCGAGGCCTGCGCAGGTTGCGATGCCCTGGTTCACGAAGTGTATTCCGGAAGGGCGCCGAATCCCGGAAAGCCTTCGATGTCAGTGGAGCAATGGATGAAGTACGAGAGTGAATTTCACACTAGCGCAGTGGAGCTTGGAGAAATCGCAGCGAGGGCGAAAGCCAAGATGCTAATTTTGACGCATTGGACTCTACTTGGAAATGCCAAAGAAGACGACATGGTGCGTGAGATACGCCAAAAATATAGCGGGCCGATTGTCATTGGTCGCGATCTCGATGTAATTATTCCATGAGCGCGTCGAGGAAACTCGGAGAGCACTCCCTGGCGCGCCGCCGTTCGTGCGTCATCCAGCTCTTCGAGAAGCACCGCACCACGCTGCATCGCGACATCGAAATGCCCACCATCGAAAGCATCAAGCGCTTCGTGCAAATGGGCATGGGCGTGGCGATAGTCCCGCGCATGTGCGTCCGCTGGGAAGTGGAAAGAGAACTCCTGGCCGAAGTCCCAATCCGTCAGCTGAAGATGCCGCGTTCTCTTTATCTGGTTTCGCGCCGTGGCGCACGTCTCTCGCACGCCACCGTTGGGCTGATGCGCCTTTTGCATGCCGGTTCGTAGATCGGCCTTCGGGACTGCCCTCAAGCGCTATGAGCGTAGCGCCAACTCTGGCGTCGGGGAATTACCGGACCAGCCTGTCCACTAGCTTCTTGTCGAAAGCCGAGATTTTCTGCTTCTTAGCTTGAATGACCCAACCTTTGACCCAAGTACGAACAGTTTTTCGCCTATTGAGGACGAGGAGGCGTGCCGCAACAAAAGTCCGCATGTCAACATAGTGCAGGCCGCGAACGGAGTCTCGACGAAGGCTCAGCCGTGATTTAAAGCGATCGGGAACTTGTTTGATGTTCTGCAGCCGTCTGACCATCCTCACCATAAGCGCGAGGGGATTGGTAAGCAGCATCGAGGCTGCTTTCTTGACTTCACCGAATTCTTTGCGTCCATAGGTTGCGTAAGCGATAGCCGAGGCTCGTGTGAGTTGGGGAGGATTGGGACTTGTTCTTTCCTTGAAGCATCGGCGCAGGTGCACCTTGCCTTGGGGCTTTCCGAAACGAACTATCAACAGACAGGCGGGCGTCGCAAATGAGAAATTTCTTTTGCCAGCGTCAATTTCCTTGGTCATCGCGACAGCAAGGTCCAGAATGGTATCTGCTCTAGTCCCACTCACTTCTAGTCGGAGGAGGCTCTCAACTAGAATGAGCTCTACATCCTCATGAATTTGTTCTTTGTGTCGAAGGACCTTCTTCACAAATCTGAGATATTCGGCTGCGGAGCCTGAGCATCTCATGTAATCAGCAATCCGTTCAGTTAGGGGAGGGCATTTGATGATGTCTCGAATAGCTTTACTTCTTAGAAATCTTGCCTTCGTTAGTCCGGCAAGGCGGTAAGCGCGCTTTTGAATTTTTTCCCATTCACCTTGATTTTCGTGTTTCAGAGCTATTCGCCATACAAAAGCCAATTCTCGCACGAGGGCTCTTCTAGGCTTTGCCCGAGACGTGATTTGGGGTTCCAGAAAATCGAGGTTGGCATTTGTGTTCAGGTGGAAATGGACTTTGGCTTCCCTTAGGGAAAGAACTCTAGTCTTCTTAGCGTTTGCGGTTAAGTATAAATTGGCAAGTGATGACGAAACTTCCGCAACAGTCCTGAGGCCTTCGGCCCTTGAGTTAACGCCAATGACTTGATCGTCCATCCATCGCACGTATGCGTCTTTTCCAACGAACTCAGCCATCCTATGGTCGTGAGGAAATAGGAGCAAGTTTGCAATGGTTCGCGAACACTCAAACTCATCCACGGGGAGTCCGATACGTGGGGAGTCTGAATAGTCTGCCCGAATTGCCAGTCGTTCCATCAAGAAGAATAAGATTCCAATCAATCTAGCGGGTATTGGAAAGCTCCGAAAAGCGTTCGAGACTTCGGAATGAAGTACGCTGTCGAAAAAATTGGTGATATCGGTGATGACTATAAACGGATATATCTTCTTGAGGATCAGATGTTTGCGATACTGTTCATAGTCAAGCCAATTGCGAAAGCTACTGGCGGATGTGAACCGATAGATTCCTGAAATTGTTTGAAAATAGTCTTGTCGCGCTGCTTGAGCCGCGGCATCCCTCGCTTTCTCCAAATCAATACGCCGTTAGTAGACATGCGGTTGCTGGCTCTTCTGGGCCTTCCGATGTATGAAGTCTGCAATCGCTCGGAGCAATGTTACGTCAGGTATCTCGGGGACCGTCAATCGTCGCTTGAACCCGCCAGACTTCGCTAGAGAAAATCGAATAGGCGGATGCGGCTCGTATGTTCCTGCTTTGACTTGGCGTAGTAGGCGCCGAATCCAGATATCCGGCTCAATGTCATAGTCAAGGAAATCGATTACATCTCGAACTGTAGCGTGTCGCAATCCTGAACGAATTTCTTTCCATGCCTGCCACAGAGAAGACTTATTGATGCCCGAAATGTTGTGATACAAGTCGGCACCCCGCACCTCTTCTGAGCTTACCATAGAGATACTTATATTATTGGCGAGTAGCCATCCAGTGCGGGTTTCACTGAGCGGCGATCCAACTTGCTGAATGAAACAAATTTAAAAACAAAAAGCCCGCCGATCACTCGGCGGGCTTTCGCTTTCGGTAAACTCCTGAAAACTGGGCAGCGCACATCGGGTGCGCGTTTAGGGCGCATATCGAATGCGCCTTCTAGAAGATGAGATCTGACAGAACCCGCTCGAAGATTGAATCGTTCGAGCGATTACCTCGGATCCCCGTGAGAGGTTCCGAAGCTTGGGCAACTTCACCTGCACACCTGCACAGGATCGTTTGCCGCTATGTTTAGAAAGGAGGTGATCCAGCCGCAGGTTCTCCTACGGCTACCTTGTTACGACTTCACCCCAATCATGGGCCATACCTTGGGCGCTGGCCTCCTTACGGTTGGCTCGGCGACTTCTAGTACAGCTCACTTTCGTGATGTGACGGGCGGTGTGTACAAGGCCCGGGAACGTATTCACGGCGTCGATCTGATACGCCATTACTAGCGATTCCAGCTTCATGCAGCCGAGTTGCAGACTGCAATCCGAACTGAGCACGGTTTTATCCGATTAGCTCCCCCTCGCGGGTTCGCAACAGTCTGTACCGTGCATTGTAACACGTGTGTAGCCCTGGACATAAAGGCCGTGCTGACTTGACGTCATCCCCACCTTCCTCTCCGTTATCCGGAGCAGTCCTCGTAGAGTTCTCCCTTGCGGGTAGCAACTACGAGTAAGGGTTGCGCTCGTTGCGGGACTTAACCCAACACCTCACGGCACGAGCTGACGACAGCCATGCAGCACCTCTACTACTGTCCCTTGCGGGAAGACGATATTTCTACCGTTGGTCAGTAGCGGTTCAAGCCCAGGTAAGGTTCTTCGCGTTGCGTCGAATTGAACCACATGTTCCACCGCTTGTGCGGGCCCCCGTCAATTCCTTTGAGTTTCAGTCTTGCGACCGTACTCCCCAGGCGCAGAACTTAACGCGTTAGCTACGGGACGACCCGCCTACGCGGGCCACCCCAAGTTCTGATGGTTTAGGGCTAGGACTACCAGGGTATCTAATCCTGTTTGCTCCCCTAGCTTTCGTTCCTCAGTGTCAGTTGCGATCCAGTCAGCCGCCTTCGCCACGGGTGTTCCTGCAGATATCTACGCATTTCACCGCTACACCTGCAATTCCACTGACCTCTCTCGCACTCGAGCACGGCAGTTTTGAAAGCAGCCTCTGAGTTAAGCCCAGAGATTTCACTCCCAACTTGCCGCACCACCTACGAACCCTTTACGCCCAGTAATTCCGAGCAACGCTGGCCCCCTACGTATTACCGCGGCTGCTGGCACGTAGTTAGCCGGGGCTTCTTATACCCGTACCGTCAAACCCTTGCGGGTCATTCGTCCGGGTCGAAAGGGGTTTACACTCCGAGAAGCTTCATCCCCCACGCGGCGTCGCTGCGTCAGGCTTTCGCCCATTGCGCAATATTCCCCACTGCTGCCTCCCGTAGGAGTCTGGACCGTGTCTCAGTTCCAGTGTGGCCGGCCATCCTCTCAGACCGGCTACCGATCAAAGCCTTGGTGAGCCGTTACCTCACCAACTAGCTAATCGGGCGCGGGCTCCTCCTCAGACGGCCTTGCGGCCTTTGAGTCCAGAGACCGGAGTCTCCGGAATGTCATGCGGTATTAGCCCCGCTTTCGCGGGGTTATCCCCCATCCGAGGGCAGATTGCCCACGTGTTACGCACCCGTGCGCCGTGCGCCATCCGTATTGCTACGGACGCGCACTCGACTTGCATGTGTTAAGCACGCCGCCAGCGTTCGCTCTGAGCCAGGATCAAACTCTCGTGTGAAACTGGCTGCTTAGAAAGCAAAAAGCCCGACTATCATTTCTGAGAGTCGGACCTAAGTTTTCCAAGCGAACTTTTTATCGCTCGATTCACTCAATCCCCTGGCATTTGCATGCCAAGGTCAATCGAACGGGTTCTGGCACATCTCATCTTACCCAGTTTGTCAAAGAGCAAAGGCCTCCTGTCCAGCAGGCAGGCTACCGTATAGCCCAACGATCATAGCATCGGTTTCTTAAATGTCAAGCATAAGTCTCCGCGTTCATGACCACAGTGTGGAAAACTGCGGAGGAACCTGAACATCATTTCTGAGTAACGAAGCCGACAAATTCCGCGCCCTTTCTAAGCAGACTGTAACGGCTGGCGATGTCCGCCAAAATATTCAAATTATTGGGAGGAGCTATCCGGCTAACAAGTCCAAAACTTTCCAGCTTGCTGAAAACGCTTTCTAGCTCTCCGCTTGGAGTGACGCCCCAACTTCCCGTCTCCCATGATTGCCAAGCCTGGTAACGAGGAACCCGTCCACTTGAGTCCAACATGCCACCTTGAAGGCGGACGATTTCGGCGAGTAACTCTACTTCCCGGTCGGACAGTTCCATTGCTATTCTCATCATCTCCTCGACGTCGTCAGGTTCGGGTGAATTGATTGCGACGAGAGATTTGGCCAGAATTTTTCCAATCCTCACGATACGTTCGTTTGCCCTAGTTCTCTGAGCCTTCTCAACACCATCTTTGACGAGCGGAAGCCACTCTTGGAACTTCCGTTCCCTTTCCTCTTTATTGGTTGTGGCGATCTCACGAAGACGGTTCTCGTGTCTTCGCAGTTCGTCTCGAATCACGTTGATTGTTAATTCAATTTTTTCCAGCCTGTCTGTTTTGAGGTAGCCAATTATTCGCTGGACGATCTTGTCCACTTGCCATGGTAGAGGAAGCACAGACGCCAAGGCGACCAGGCGTTTCAAAACGGGGTCGGTTGATCGTTCCTCATCTTAAATTGCTTGTCTAGCGAATCCAGCGGGTCGTCAATACCCATAGGCTCATTTATAGCCAGATGATCATATCACCGTCAATGATGTCATTTCCTGGTTGGCTACGTTCGAATTCTTATCCACAAATTCGAATCATTTTGCACCGGTCCAGCGCTTCCAAAACTTACTACCCTGAGACAAACTTAAAATCGTGCCGAAGACTGTCGAACTAGGACGCAGTTGGCGGAGAAGGAATTGATTGCGACGTCTTTCTATTTGATTAAAGGGGGATTTCGCCTCAAGACAAGAAATCTCCCCACTGCCCGCGCGATGGGTAACCTATGCGTGGCAGAATGGCTGATTTCTAAGGCTTTCCACCCGCTGCGTGATACCCTGTTTCTGTCGGACATGTGAGTTTCAGTGGGTTGCTTTGCGGTCTGATCGAGAGTGTGAAAAAAGAACGATTTATTCCATGCTACCCCTAGCCTTTCAATCGCATCAACTACTATAGGACGAAGTGCTAAGAGGAAGGGGTGTCTTCGGGCCCAGAGGGAAGTCGAAAAATGAAGAGCATCACATTAAAGGACATCTCGCCCACGGTGCCGCAGTTGACAGTTGTTCACTACCTGCTGTCGGAGCGGAGCGGGGAACACGTGGCACACTGCTTGGATTTGGACCTCCTTTCTGTGGGTGAGTCCCGAGAAGTAGCAGTAAAGAAGTTGGACAATCTTGTGAAGTCTCACATCGAATTTGCTTTGGGTAGCGGTCGCTTGGTCAATCTAGCGACTAAAGCACCCCAACGCTACTGGAACGAATTTATGGACGGCGAACAAGTTGAATTGGATCCCAAGACCATTCGTATCGAGATTCCCTCGACTGTTCAGGTGGTGCCTCTTTCGGAGAGCGAAGTCGGAATTCTTGCTCGTACTCACCGCACCGGTAAGTAGGTCACCGTGCTGCTTAGTGAATTTCTCGCCCGAGAAGAAGTGAAAGAGGCCCAAATTCAAATCATCGGCCTTTGGAAGGTGCCAAGCGGAGAATTTATCGTGCTGGCGAGAGCGGAAGAGCATCTTTTTCCAGTCCCTAAAGTCTTCCATCTCATCCCGTTTCAGCGGACCAATCGTGATCCGGAACTTGCTCCTGAAGAGGCGAACACTATCCTTAGAAGATTCGGGCTTAAGGAACAATGATCCACTGTGAAAGCGATGGCTGCACACTACCATCGATCCTGATCCAATTAAATTACTAATTGATTGTAAATCTCCCGCGTGGTGAAATCGTCGGTGCCGAAGATTGCGGATTGGGGAGACATTTGTGGGACTCAACGATAAAATCTTGATTGCGGGCGGCGGCGGATTCATTGGCGGCGCGCTGGTCTCTGTCTTTCGGTCCAAGGGATACCGGGACATTCGCGCGGTGGACGTTAAACCGTTCGACGAGTGGTATCAGCGCTTTGATGATGTGGAGAACCTGTCGCTGGATTTGAATCTCAAGGAAAACTGCGAGGCGGCGGCCAAAGGCGCCGTCGAGATTTACAACCTGGCCGCCAACATGGGCGGCATGGGCTTCATCGAGCAGAACAAAGCACTGTGCATGCTTTCCGTGCTGATCAATACGCACTTGCTCCAGGCCGCTCTGAAGCATGGGGCGAAGCGCTTCTTTTACGCCTCCTCGGCGTGTGTCTACAACGGGGACAAGCAGAAGACGTTCGAGGTGCCCTCCCTCAAGGAAGAAGACGCTTACCCGGCGCTCGCGGAAGACGGCTACGGGTGGGAGAAATTATTTTCAGAAAGAATGTGCCGGCATTTCATGGAGGATTTCGGCCTCACCACGCGCGTGGCGCGCTTTCACAACGTCTACGGACCGTGGGGCACGTGGTTCGGCGGCCGCGAAAAAGCGCCGGCGGCGATTTGCCGGAAGGTGATCGAAGCCAAGGTGAGCGGCAAACACGACATTGAAATTTGGGGCAGTGGAAATCAGACCCGCAGTTTCATGTTCATCGACGACTGCACCGACGGCATTCAAAAAATCATGAACTCGGAAATCCTGGAGCCGATAAACCTGGGTTCCAGCGAAGCCGTAACCATCAATCAATTAGTGGATTTCGCCGAGGACATCGCGGGAATCAAGCTCAAGCGCAACTACGATCTAAGCGCGCCGAAGGGCGTCAATGGGCGGAACAGCGACAACACCTTGATCCAGAAGTATCTCCACTGGGAGCCGAGCACGCCGCTTCGAGCGGGACTCGAAAAGACGTACCAATGGATCTACGATCAATATGTGGCGCGGGAAAAGGGCGAACCCGGAGTTGTCCGCGAAGCCCGCGCCGCCCGATAGTTCCCGAGCGGCAGAAACTAAAAGCGTTTTAACACAGAGGACACAGAGAACGCGGAGAAAGACAGGAAGCAGAAATTCCTGAACGACGAACTTTCGGCACCCCGCAGCCCTTTTCCGCAATGGATTTCTCTGTTCCCTCTGTGCTCCCCAGTGTCCGCTGTGTTGCGCTTTTGAATTTTTCCGGCGGTGTTACTTCGCCGGATGCAAAATGAGCTTCTGCATGCGCCAGTTAATCAACTCACCCACGTAAATTTCATTTTCCGATGGGCACGCGATTTCGTGAATCCAGCCGAATTCCTTGAGCTGCCTGCCGGTCCCGCCGAGCTTGCCCAGCACTTTTCCATCCAGGCTGATCTTGTAAACGCGGCCGGGGAAAGCATCCGACGCGTATAACACCTGATTTGGCCCCGGCGTAATGCAGACCGTCCAGGGCGCGCCGGGCCCCATGGTCCCCACCAGATCCACGGGCGGTTTGTTGCCGATGAGCGGCACCGTATTCGCATAATCGAAAGGCTCGCTGATCTTGATGTTGCGCAGATATTTTCCGTCGCTGTCGAACACTTCGATCCGGGCGTTGCCGCGATTCGCGACGTACACATTCCCCTGGTTATCCGTGGCAATGCTGTGGGGCGTGTTGAGCTGTCCCGGCCCGCTGCCGGGCTCGCCAAACGATTTCATCCATTTGCCATTCTTGTCGTACTTGGCGACGCGCGAGTTGATGTAGCCATCACTGATGAACGTCTCGCCGGCCGCATCCCAGGCCATGTCGGTGACCTGCCGGAACATTCCGTCGACGGGAGGCAGTGGAGGCTTGGGATGCTTGAGCGGCTCGGTCCCTTCGTCTGATGCCTCCTGCTTGCGCCCGAACACCATGATGACCTGGCCCGCGGGGTTGAATTTGATCACCATGTCGGAGCCCTTGTCCGCGGCCCAGATATTGTCATCCTTGTCGATGCGGACCGTGTGCGCGAACGACCAGGCGTACAGGTTATGGCCGATCTCGCGCAGGAATTTTCCGTCCTTGTCGAATTCCAAAAGCTGCGCGGCGCTGGCGGAGTAGGCCGGCCCGGTGGTATTCCCGCGCGAGAAAATGAAGATGTGTCCCTTGGAATTCACGGCCACGCCGGAAACTTCGCCGAGATACAGATCGGTCGGAAGCTTCACAGCGTTGGGCACGGAATCAAACGGAATGTCCGGAGCCCCCTGAGCGAATAGCGCCAGCGGCGCACAGAGGAAAAATGCCAGAACGAGTGCAAGCTTTTTCATCCTAACCTCCCCGATTCTTTCTTCGCGGGCTCCGCTCACACCTCGAACGCAGAAAGTGAAGCGTTGAGCCCCAAATTTCTTTCCGCTGATTTTGCATTGGTGCGAACTTCCGGAGAATATATCGTTTTGACACGCGAACGCCAATGGAAAAGCAATGGGTAGGCGTTTCCCGCTTTAAAGGTTCGTCATGTAAAATGCGAGCCGCTCGGAAGCGCGGAGGTAAATCTCATGTCCCAGGACTATTTGCTCAAGACGGAGCCTTCGGAATATTCCTTCGCCGACCTCGTGCGAGACGCCGCGACCGAGTGGGAAGGCGTGTCGAATCCGGCCGCGGTAAATAACCTGCGCGCAATGACCCCCGGCGCGAGGCTGATCATCTACGAAACCGGCGCACGCAAGAGCGCGGTCGGGACCGCAACGGTCGTTTCCGTGAACGCTTCCGATCCCAAAAATCCCATCATCAAAATAAAAGCAGGAAAAACAATTGCAAAACCGGTTTCACTCGAAGAAATCAAGGCGAACAAGCTGTTCAAGGATTCCCCGCTCGTCCGCATGGGCAGGCTCTCGGTTGTCCCCCTTACGAAAGAGCAATATAAAGCTCTGGCAGGCCCTTGATCAAACCTTCGTCCCCGCCCATCGAACATTTGGATTCCATTCTGTTCTCTGCTTGGTTATTCACATGACCTAACCTATGATTCCGCCGACATGACCGACTCTGAAGAAAAAGGAAACCAAGTTGCTCAGCTGTATTCGAGCATGAGCGATGCCGAATTGAAAAAGCTTGCCGATGAGGCGTGGTCTCTCACTGATATAGGAAAAGACGCCTTACGTGCGGAATTGGTACGAAGGGGGCTGGAATTTGAGTTGGCCAAGTCCGCACCCGCAGCCCCGCAAATTCAGTCGAGAAGCCTGGTCACGCTTCGCCAATATAGAGATTTACCGGAAGCCCTGCTCGCTAAGGGCTTTCTTGAATCAGCAGGAATAGAAAGCTTTCTACTCGACGAGACGACGATTCGGATGGACTGGCTTTGGTCCAATCTGTTGGGTGGCGTCAAGCTCGGTGTGAGGTCAGAGGACGCGGGTGTTGCGGCCGAATTGCTCGACCGGGAGATTCCAGAAAAATTCACAGTCGAGGGCGTCGGTGACTTCGACCAACCACATTGCCCGCAATGCCAGTCACTCAATATTTCCCATGAGGATTCGGACAAAATATGGAAATGCCAAGTTTGTGGTCATGTATGGCAACCGACCGACGAACAGAAGCAGAGTGCGTAACATCAGCCATCCGTGGGTCATCGTGACTATCCAGGAGTTGCCGTTGCCACCGACTCCGCCAGCCGACGTAGCGAATCCGTGTACGGTGCACGCGCTACACCGCGCTCGCAAACGATGGCGGAGATGAGGCGCGCGGGCGTGACGTCAAACGCCGGATGCGCTGCGGCCACGTCGGGAGCGATTCGCACGCCGCGAATGTGCGTCACTTCTTCCGCGGACCGTTCCTCGATAGGAATTTGTTCCCCTGAAGAAATCGTGAGATCGAAAGTGGAAACCGGCGCGGCCACGTAGAACGGCACGCCATGTTCGTGTGCCAGGACGGCAATCTGATACGTGCCGATCTTGTTGGCCGTGTCGCCGTTGGCGGCGATGCGGTCCGCGCCCACGACCACCGCATTCACTTTTCCCGTCTTCATAAAATGCCCCACCATGTTGTCGGTGATCAGCGTGAGCGGCACGCCGCATTCGTGCAGTTCCCACGCGGTGAGCCGCGCGCCCTGCAGGTATGGACGCGTCTCCGGCACGAGGACGCTCAACTTGTGCCCCTGCTCGATCGCAACGCGGATCACGCCCAGCGCCGAACCGATTCCCGCGGTCGCCAGGGCGCCGGCGTTGCACTGCGTCATGACCTGCCCCGCGGCAGGCAGCAATTCCGCGCCGAAACGGCCCATGGCGTAATCGGTGGCATGCTTTTCCGCGTGAATCGCGCGCGCTTCTTCCACCATCGCGCGCCGCAGCGCATCCAGCGGCGTATTCGCCGCCAAGAGTTGCTCGAAGCGGCGCGTCATGCGCTCGATGGCCCAGAAGAGGTCCACAGCCGTCGGCCGCGTTTGCGCGATTGTCGTGCAAATCCCCGGAAACTCCGCGCGAAGCTCTTCGAGCGTGTGCGCGCTCGACCGCTCGACGCCGAGCGCCACGCCCATCGCCGCCGCCACGCCGATCGCCGGCGCGCCGCGAATCACCATGTCCTTGATCGCCGCCGCGACTTCGCGATAGTCCGTGTAAGTGTGGCGGACCACTTCGCCCGGCAAGAGCCGCTGGTCGAGCATGACCACACCCTTGCCGGTCCATTCAATGGGCTGCGCGACATTCATGGTTCTGGAAGATTTCCCCTGATGAGAATTGTTCCGCAAGAAGGACAGGCTTCAGCCTGTCTGATTTTGACCTTTTTCACGCCGAGCGAAGTCAAATCAAGACAGGCTGAAGCCTATCCTACCGCTAATGATGCGACCCGCTGGTGATATAGATCAAATAGCCGGCGAGTTGCAAGCCGTTGTATCCGAGATGCACGAAATAACTGGCCGCCACGGTGCCGGTGCGCGCGCGCACCCACGTCAGCACCACGCCCACCAGAATCAAGAGCGCGATCTGTCCCCATCCGCCCCACAACTGCGCCGCGTGCATCAACCCAAAAAGCGCTCCGGTGATCACCACTCCCGCGGCGATGCCCAGGCGCCGCGCAATCACTGGATACAGAAAGCCGCGAAAAATCGTTTCTTCCACGAGCGGCGCAACCAGCACGCCCAGCACGCCGAAAAGCACGATGCTGATGCGCGCCTGCAGCAACTGTTCGATGGGCAGCGTTTCCCTGGAATTGAGGAATCCGCCGGCGAAAGAAACCACGAGGGCCAGCACCGCGCCGCCCGCCAAAAATTGCAGCGCTGAGTCGCGAATTCTGCCTTCGTCCGTGCTCATTTCGCGCCAGCCGATCGACGGCCAGAACGGCGCATCCGTGCGCGCCTGCAGCATCAGGTAAAGGTAAACGATCGCCAGGCCGTCCAGGACCGCCTGGCTCATAAGCACCACGATCGACTTGGCCGTGCTCATGGTCGTCCCAAACACATCGTCGGGCTTGGCCCCGAAAAACCGCACCGCCACCTCTGCCATCCCCCAGGTCACCACGACGCTGCCAATCACGCCCAGAATCACGAACAGCGCCACCTCGAGCCAGCCCCAGGGCACGCGCAAGTCGTCGGAAGTTCCAGCATGAAAATGCGGCGCAGCCGGCGAAAGATCGACATCCGGCAGATTCAGCTGCGAGGGATCGTTAGGCTCCATGCCGGGGGGCTCCAAGGCGGACGGAGGGACCCCTTCCGGAGCGCTGTCCCTATCCTCATAGGAAGGAGCCCTGGCTGGCGCTGCACCGGACGGACTGTGATCTTCGTGGGCCATTTCAGAGTGGCATGGCGCTGTGCAGGGTACAGGCGCTCCAGGACACTACAATTACTGTAGCGGCAGTTTTCCCCGCGCGCAAGTGCGGGGCAGGGCCGGCGCCAGCTGCTCCTTCATTGAATGATGCCTCCATCTTTTCTTTCAAATTGACCATATTAGATATATCAGCTAAAATGTCTAATAGTCGCTATGCTATCCGAGCGGCCAGAGATTGCTCAAGAGGTGAGTGATGGTGCCTATCCAGCGCAGTCGTTCACGGCGAGGTTCCGCGCCCGCGATCCGCAATCGCCATGGCGAGGCACCGATCAAAATCAGCGCGACCGAGGCCAAGAACAAACTTGGAGAAGTTCTCGACAGCGTCATGCAGCGTGGCATGGTGCTAATTACCAGGCATGAAGCTCCCAGGGCGGTCTTGCTTTCGATCGAGGAATATGACGCTCTCTCGCGTGCAACTGAGACGAGTCTCGACAATTTGAATGACGAATTCGACGCAATGCTGGCGCGGATGCAAGCGGCCAAATCACGCGCCGGAATGAAAACCGCTTTTGCCGCCTCGCCGAAACAACTGGGAAAGGCTTCCGTGGCCGCCGCGCGAAGGCAAGGCAATCGCAAGCCTGCTGGATCCACCTCGACTGTCCGATCGTGAAGCATCGGAAGCACATTCCCTGCATCTATGTTTTGGCCGGAACGAATGGCGCGGGCAAGAGCAGCCTCGGCGGCGCGATGTTTGTCGAAAGCAGCGCTGAATATTTTAATCCGGATGAAGCAGCGCTCCGATTCCGTGCCGCGAACCCGGGCATGACGCCGGAGGAAGCAAACAGTGCCGCGTGGCGTCAGGGAAAGCGTTTACTGGAACGCGCCATTTCCGAGCGCCTGGATTTTGCCTTCGAAACGACGCTTGGAGGGCGCACCATCGCCCGCCTGCTTCATGAAGCCCTCTCTCAAAATATGGAAGTACGCGTCTGGTACATTGGCCTGGCTTCGCCCGAGCTCCATATCGCCCGGGTGCGTTCCAGGGTTGTCGCGGGCGGACACGACATCCCCGATGCCAAAATCCGCGAGCGGTTTGACAGCAGCCGCCTTAACCTTGTGCGACTCATTCCGAAACTCACGGAGCTTCGCGTCTTTGACAATAGTGAAGCGGGTGATCCGCGAAGCGGGATCGCTCCGCAACCAAGACTTCTGCTTTACATGGACCACGGGAAAATCGTGAATGTGTGCGACCTGGAAATGGCGCCGGAATGGGCCAAGCCGATTCTGATGACGGCAATGAAGCTCTCGCACACAGATTAGTCCAGTCGAATCCCGATCCGGTCGGAACAACAATAACGATTTTCGGAATCGAAGATCCTAAGTGTGATTCCCGTTTGACCCGTTCAAGACCCGCGCCAACACCTGCCCCGTATACGATTTTTTCACCTTGGAAACCTGCTCGGGCGTGCCTTGCGCTACGATGCGGCCGCCGCCCTCGCCGCCTTCCGGGCCGAGGTCGATGATCCAGTCGGCTTGCTTGATGACGTCGAGGTGGTGCTCGATAACCAGGACGGTGTTGCCGAGGTCGGCGAGGCGGTTCAGGACGTCGAGGAGTTTTTTTACGTCGTCAAAGTGCAAGCCCGTGGTGGGCTCATCCAAAATATAGAGGGTGCGGCCGGTCTGGCGGCGCGAGAGTTCGCGCGCGAGCTTGATGCGCTGTGCCTCGCCGCCTGAAAGCGTGGTTGAGGACTGGCCCAGCTGGATGTAGCCGAGGCCTACGTCCACCAGCGTTTCGAGCTTCACGCGGATTTGCGGAATATTTTCCAGAATTTTCAGCGCGTCGGCGATCTGCATGTCCAGCAAGTCCGAAATTGAGTGGCCCTTGTATCTCACGGCCAGCGTCTCGGCGTTGTAGCGGCGGCCTCGGCAGACTTCGCAGGTGACGTACACGTCGGGCAGGAAATTCATTTCGATGCGGCGCAGGCCGTCACCCTGGCAGGCTTCGCAGCGGCCTCCCTTCACGTTGAAGCTGAAGCGGCCCGGTTTGTAGCCGCGCTCGCGCGATTCGGGCAGCATGGCGAAAAGCTCGCGGATCGGCGCGAAGACGCCGGTGTACGTCGCGGGATTCGAGCGCGGCGTGCGGCCGATGGGCGCCTGATCGATCTCGATCACCTTGTCGATTTTTTCCGTGCCTTGAATCTCGCGGAACGCGCCGGGCCGTTCCATGGAGCGGTACAGCGACTGCGCCAGCGCGCGATACAGAATGTCGTTCACCAAAGTGGATTTTCCCGAGCCGGAAACGCCTGTCACCACTGTCAGCAGGCCGAGCGGCAGTTCGAGATCCACGTCTTTCAAATTGTTGGCTTCGCAGCCGAGAATGCGAATCGCCTTGCCATTTGGCGCACGGCGCTTCGGCGGCACGGCAATTTTCAGCTCGCCGCGCAGGTAACGTCCCGTCAGCGAATCGGCGCTCTGCTCAATTTCTTCCGGGCGGCCTTTAGCGACCAGGTGCCCGCCGGCGTTGCCCGCGCCGGGGCCGAGGTCCACCACGTAGTTGGCGCGGCGAATGGTTTCTTCGTCGTGCTCGACAACGAGCACGGTGTTGCCTAGGTCGCGCAATTTTTCAAGCGAAGAAATCAGGCGATCGTTGTCGCGCGCGTGCAGGCCGATGGACGGCTCGTCCAGCACGTAAAGCACGCCGCGCAACTGCGAGCCGATCTGCGTCGCCAGGCGAATGCGCTGCGCTTCGCCGCCGGAAAGCGTGGCAGCGGAGCGGTCCAGGCTGAGGTAGCCCAGCCCAACGGCGAGCAGGAAATCAAGGCGCGCGGCTATTTCGGCGAGCGCGCGTCCGGCGATATCGGTCTGGCGCTCGGTCAAGCCTTTGCGGATTTGGTCCACGGCGGGGCGCGCATCGGAGATCGCCAGCGCCGTAAATTCAGCGATGGACCGCCCGCCCACTTTCACGGCCAGACTTTCCGGCCGCAATCTCTGCTCGCCGCAAACCGCGCAGGGCACGGGCGACATGTACTGCGTGATCCACTCGCGATAGGTGTCCGACTCAGATTCCTCGAAGTTCGATTCAAGAAAACCGACCACGCCTTGGAAATGCAGTCCGGGCAGGGCTTTCGCGGCGGCCCTCGCCGCGGCAGACCGGGTCGAGCCGCCGCCATTGCTCTTCGCGTTCGAGGGCGGATTGCCGTAGAGAATCAGGTTCTGCACGTCGCGCGGAAATTTTTCAAATGGTGTCGAGAGATCAAATCCGTGCGCCATCGCACCGAGTTCTAGGTTGCGCCGCAAAAACTGAGAGCCCGAGCCGGGCCCGAGCGCGCCCTCGAAGAGTGGCCGCGTCCAGTCGACAATCACTTTCGACGGATCGAAATCGTACTTCGAGCCGAGGCCATTGCATGCCGGGCACGCCCCGTATGGCGAATTGAAGCTGAACGAGCGCGGCTCCAGCTGCGGCACGGAAACGCCGCATTCGCTACAGGCCATTTTTTCGGAGAAGACTTGCTCCGTCCCGCCAACCACAACCACGGTAACAAGCCCTTTCGCCAGCTTAAGTGCCGTGGCGATGGATTGCTCAAGGCGCCCCGCGATGCCCGGCTTCACCAGCAGGCGGTCAATGAGCACTTCGATGGTGTGATTCTTGCGCTTGTCCAGGCGCGGGGGATCGTCGAGAGGGCAAAGGTCGCCGTCGATGCGCGCGCGCACAAAGCCGTCGCGCGCCAGCTTCTCCAGCTCCTGGCGGTATTCGCCTTTTCTGCCCCGCACGATGGGCGCGAGGATCATGACGCGGTCGCCGCTTTTGGCCAGCTCCCCTTGCAAAATCGAGCGCACGATCTGGTCGGTGGACTGGCGCGAGATCGCCTTGCCGCATTTCGGGCAGTGCGGCGTGCCGATGGAGCTGTAGACCACGCGCAGATAGTCATAGATTTCGGTGATCGTGCCCACCGTCGAGCGCGGCGAACGGGTAGTAGTCTTTTGCTCGATGGCGATCGAGGGCGAGAGGCCCTCGATGGAATCCACCTCCGGCCGCTCCATCTGGTCGAGGAACTGCCGCGCATAGGCGGAAAGCGATTCGACGTAGCGCCGCTGGCCTTCGGCGTAAATGGTGTCAAACGCCAGCGACGATTTTCCAGAGCCGGAAAGCCCGGTGATGACCGTTAGCGTGTTGCGCGGGATTTCGAGGCTGATGTTTTTCAGGTTGTGCTGGCGCGCGCCCCGGATGACGATCTTCTTCAGGCCCATGTTGCGAAGGCCGCCCCCACTGCCGGCTCAGCACACTGCGGGTAAAATACGCCCATCGTAATCCTACAACGTAGCAGGCCGCGGCAAGGGAGTCAATTGCGACTCAACCGTCGCCGGCTGCGCCCGAACGTTCGCATTTATCCTTGGATTCTTTCGCCGACGGGAAAAGATTTTCCGCCGAAAATCAGTGACCTAAATGTAGTCCCGCGGGATTTTCGGTGGCATAAAATTTCCTCCGGAAAAATTTCCAGCGACATGGCTTTTTTACCCGGGGTTCGCAGATGAAAACACTGTGTTTTCAGCGTCTTGTGTTTGGCCTGCCGCGTGCAAACAATAAGAACCGTAGGAGGGGAGACGCGCCGAGGATCCCTTTAGGGGATTGAGGGCTGGGCCGGCACGATCTTCCCTCCGACCTGCTTCCGCCGCCTACCCCAAAACCACACCCAATGGACCATACCCATCGGCGGAAGCACGCGCCCCACCGCAGCAAAATAACAAAGACGTTTTAAGCAAAAGATATGAGGGACGGAGGTTTCCGTGCGCGGCATTCTGCCTTGCCCCACTGAATCCACGGAACGAACCGGGTTGCAGACCGTGCCGTCCTGCAGGGGAAAATTTGGCTGGGGCGGTTGGACTCGAACCAACACCGTCCTCATTAACAGTGAGGTGCCCTACCGATTGGACCACGCCCCAGCGGCGCAGCGGCGATTCAAATTGAGTCCCTAAAAGATAATCGTTGCGCGCGAAACGCGCAAGTCCGCGGCGAAGAATTATTCCGTTGATTCCGTGGGAAAGCCCGCTTCGGTCCAGGAGCGCCAGCCGCCGTCCATGGAAATGCACTTGGCATAGCCCATTTTCTGCAGGTTGTCCGCGGCCAGGGCGGAGCGGAAGCCCCCACCGCAATAGAGGACCAGCGTCTCGGATTTGTCGGGAACCGCGGTTTCGATGTCACGCTCGATGACGCCCTTGCCGAGATGAATCGCCCCGGGCAAATGGCCGCGCGCCCATTCGTTGTCTTCGCGGACATCCACCAGCGTAAATTTCTCGCCCGCGTCCAGCCGTTTCTTTACCTCACGAAAACTCCACTCTTTCACGCGAGTTTTTGCGTCATTCACGATAGCCAGGAATCCCTGTGCGTGTTTCACGGAAAGACCTCACCGAGAATTTTAGGATTACAGGGGCACAGAGTAGCACAAGAAAAAGCATGGCACCTTCGAGGAAAAGCATGTGCTGCGTCCCGCGTTCGACCAAATTGGATCGGGCAGAAGTCAGATTGAATTGCGAGAGCGTGGCGGTATGTGGCACCGGAAGAAGCGGCGTGCAGGCTCTGCCTCACAGGCATTCTGGCGGCACTGCGCGAGGCATTCCTTGCAATCGGCGCGCTACGGCTGCGCGGACTTCTTACCCTGCTTTCCCTTTCCAGGCGCCGGGGCGGGCGTTGCGCCACCGTCCGGACCTGGGGCGGGATCGGCCGAAGCTGTCGCCGCGGCAGCGTTGGGGTCATTCACAGGAATATTCACAACGTTCAGTCCGCCTGAAGCGGAATGAAGTGAAATCGTAGACACCTTGGCCGGAACGTCGTTGAATACCAGGATGTAGCGTGCGCTCTGCCCGTAAGGGACATCCATATCCGCACGCTGTTCGCCGTCAATATTCAGGAAAAATCCCATGGAGCGCTCGTGGCGATCGCCGCGATCGTCGATCAGGAGGGTGTCGGTCCAGGCCTGCGAACTCTGTAACAGGGTTTCGCTCTTGTTCTCATTGCTGAGTTTTGTGTCGCAAGCGACTTGCGTTCCCTGCCTCATGCAGCCCATCACGGTCAAGATCGTGCTGTTAAACTGCGCCATCCCCAATCCAGTGCTCGGAATCGAGGGGATTCCCGCGCCCCGCCCAGCCCCGGTATTTTCGCCCCGCGGCGTCCCAGCGGAAGCCGGCACCAGTCCAGCCCCGCCAGCCTGACCATCGGGCGCCCCGCCTTTGGAGGACGTTCCAGACTTGGCGTCCCCGGATCCTGAATTGGATTTTGCAGTCGACAAAATGTTGGAAACAAGGCTTTCCCATGCGGGTGTGCTCGCCGTGCTTGCCCCTGTTCCTGTTCCGGTGCCTGTTCCGGAAGCCTTGCCGCCCTTACCCGGCTTAGCAGGCGTGGAGTCTGGATTTGCGTTTCCGCCCCCCAAAATGTTCGTAACCGCGCCCTCCCAAGAAGAGTTATTCGCCCCCGCCGGGTTCGTTCCGGCGCCAGGTGTCGTAGTCAGACTCTTGGCGAGTGCGGTTGAAGCAGGAGTTGCACCCGGATTGGCAGGTTTGGCGGCAACCACCTGCTTGGCGCCAGCCTGACGCGCGGCCAGAGCCTGGGCCGCCGCGGCCTGACGCGCAGCTACGGCTTGGGCCGCCGCTGCCTGTCGAGCGGCGAGCGCTTGCGCGGCTGCTTGTTGCCGTTCCGCATTGGCTTGCACGGCGGCAGCTTGGCGGGCGGCAGCCGCTTGTATAGCAGCTTGCCTCGCGGCGGCTTGAGCAGCAGTAGCTTCTGCCGCTGCCTGCGTGGCAGCCTCACGCGCAGCAACTTGCTCGGGACCCGCCGGAGTGACGGCAGCTTTTTGCGCAGCCTGGCGCGCGGCAATCAGCGCGGTATTGGCCTGCGCGGCGGCTTGCACCGCGGCGGCTTGCGCGGCAACGGCCTGCGCGGTGGCAGCCTGGGCCGGAGTTTGCGCGGGCGCCGCAGCGGTCTGAGCCGCACGGACCATGGTCAAAGACGGATAGGCGAATAGAGCGAAAACAAGAACGGACTGGGCTGTTCTTCGGAGCATGCGCTTAACCCCCATTTCAGGGCAATTCGACGTTAAAACGGAAATTTCCTTCGCGGGTGCCTTGGCGAACCGGGATCCCCATCCACACCTTTTGCTGGCATATCCTACGCCTCTGCCACCCGGGAGACAACAATTTTGCTGCCCGTATAGCCTCGGTGGCCGACCCGTGAACCTTGGCCTTTCCGGCGGCTCCCGGAGACTGGCCTCATACCCAACCCTGATGCTTTCCGCCTGGTCCACGTTGTACCGGGCACTACTTCATATCTCTCCAATTTGGGCCAGCCTTCAAGTCCACCACCAGCGGCACGGCCAGTTCGTGCACTTGTTCCATGGCCTTGCGCACCAGGACTTGCAGGCGGTCCACTTCGCCATGCGGGGCTTCAAAGAGCAGTTCGTCGTGCACCTGCAGGATCATCACTGCTCGAATCTTCGATTGACTTTCCAAGGATTCGACTTGCTCGAAGAGACGACACCGGCTGTCGAGCGATGAGGTCAAACCGGCGACCATGCCGCGCCCTGTGCGTTCAAACGCATCGCGCAAGCATGGACTCGACCCGACACAATCCACTGGACGAAATGCAAGACAAGGAGAACAAAAAAGACGTTGCTGGAATAAGCAAAAAAAATGGACAAGTTTTCAATAATTAATGTGAGGACCCCGATCTTGCTATCGTCCAAAGTTATGAATGCTAACGGCAAGGTCACAGAGAATACGAAGCCAAAGAGAAGAGAAGCAGCGCCAATGAGTTGGTGCAAATTTGCAGACCGAGTCTGAAGTGCGGCAAGGGTTGGCCGAACAGAAGAAATATCAAAGACCTTTCCTTGATTCAATAGGGAGCGGAGGCGAATCAAGATAAATCCGGCCGAAAACAACGTGTAGATGCTCACTAAGACTAATATCAGAAAAAACAGCTTCAGCAGAGTAGGAAGATCCCCCCAAATTGACCAGATTAAGTAATGCGGGTTGGACATAATATGTTCGACACCAGCAGGCGCGCGTCAGTTCCCAATTGTTACAGGTCCACTGCTTCATCCGATAAAAAAGCCTACGGCCTGACAACCGGAACCCATCCTTCACTTCATATCTCTCCAGTTCGGGCCGGCTTTTAAGTCCACCACCAGCGGCACGGCCAGTTCGTGCACGTGTTCCATGGCCTCACGCACCAGGACTTGCAGGCGGTCCTCTTCGCCATGCGGCGCTTCAAAAAGAAGCTCGTCGTGCACCTGCAGGATCATTTTTGCCTGGAACTCTTGCTCCACGAGCTGGTGCGCAATCGCGATCATGGCCAGCTTGATCAGGTCGGCAGCGGTACCCTGCAGCGGAGTGTTGAGCGCCGTGCGTTCCGCGAAGTTTCGCAAATTTACCTGTGGGGACGTGATTTCCGGGACGGGGCGGGTGCGCCCGAAGAGCGTGCGCGTCATGCCCGTCTTGCGTGCTTCGGCGAGAGAACGCTCGAGATATTCCTTCACCCCGCGATAGCGCGCGAAATAGGCGGCGATGAATTGCGCTGCCTCCTTTTGGTCGATGCCCAGTTGTGCCGCGAGACCAAAGGGCGTTTGCCCGTAGATGATGCCGAAATTGATGGCCTTGGCCGCGCGGCGGTGCTCGGCGTTTTGCGCCATGGGCCCCACGCGGAAAACTTCCTCGGCGGTGCGCGCGTGGATGTCCTGCCCGGTCCGAAACGCTTCGATCAGCACTGGGTCCTTGGAGAAATGCGCCAGAATGCGCAGCTCGATCTGCGAATAATCGGCGGAAAGGAGCGTGTTTCTGGGCCCGGCCACGAACGCGGCGCGAATCTGGCGGCCGAGCTCCGACCGCACGGGAATATTTTGCAGGTTCGGATCTGAAGAGCTGAGGCGGCCCGTGGCAGCGGTGGTCTGGCTAAAGCTGGTGTGCAGACGTCCGGTCTCGGCATGAATCAGTTTCGGCAGCGCATCCACGTAAGTGGATTTGAGCTTGGTGAGTTCGCGGTATTCCAGGACTTTGCGCGGCAATTCGTGCAGGAGCGCCAGTTCTTCGAGCACGTCCGCGGCGGTTGAGCGCGGTTTGCCTCTGCGCCTACCGCCGAGCGTCAAGCCCATTTTGTCGAACAAGATTTCGGCGAGTTGCTGCGGCGAATTGACGTTGAATTCGGACCCGGCAAGCTTCCAGATCGCTTTTTCGAGCGAGCGAATTTCGTGCTCCATCGTTTTGGACATGGCGTCGAGCTCTTTGCGGTTGACGCGCACGCCGTCGCGCTCCATCGCGGCGAGCACCGGCGCGAGCGGCAGGTCGATGGTTTCGTAGAGCTCCGCGAGGCCTTGCGCCTCCACTTCCTTGCGCAGGAGCGGAGCGAGGCGCTGCAAATGTTCCGCGTGTTCTCCGGGCGCGCCCGTGAGCGTGACGCTCTCCTGCCGCAACACCGCGTCGGCCAGACTGTGTTTTGACGTCGTGGGGCGCAACAAGTAGGAATAGAGCATCGTCGCATGTCGGATTCCTGCGACCGGGCCTGCCAGGAGCTCAACGAGTTTTGGATCATGCACAATTTTTGGACGCGCGGGATCGCGCAGAAATTCGGCGAGGGCAGCGTACATTTCGCCTTTTGCGTCGAGCCATGCCGTCCGAGAAACACCGGGCTTTGGGGAAATTTCGACCGCGGCAACCTGCGAGCCGAAGCCCTCCTCTTCGCGATCACCGTCGGCAAGAGTCAGCCACAAGGCGGTTTCGGCGCCGCGCGGAATGGAGTTCAAGTATTTTTTCAATGCCGCAGGGGATTCCAAAGCCGCAGAATCGCTCGGTTTGGCTTGCGCGACAGGCGCAGCCGTTGGCAAATCGCGCAGCAGAGAGGTGAATCCCAGCTCGGCGTAGAGCGCGCGCAACGCTTCCACATCCGGATTTTTTGCCTGAAGATCGTCGAGCACGAGCTTCACCGGCGCGGCCGTGTCGATGACGGCGAGCTGCTTGGACATCTTCACCGCTTCGCGGCTGTTTTCGAGCGCCTCGCGGTAGCGTTTTCCTTCGACTTCTTTCGCGCGTTCGAGCGCCGCTTCCGCCGATCCAAACCGGCGAATCAGTTCCTTTGCGCCTTTTTCGCCGATGCCTTTCGCGCCGGGAATGTTGTCGATCGAATCGCCCATCAAGGCCATTACGTCCGCGACTTTTTCCGGCGGCACGCCCATGATTTCTTCCACTTTTGCCGTGTCGACGACCAGGTCGGTTTTGTCCGGCGCGCCGCCGGGACGCAGCACGCGCACGTTTCCGCCGACGAGCTGCATCATGTCCTTGTCGTTCGTCACAATGGAAACGTCGAGGCCCTTTTTAGCGCCCTGCTTGGAGAGCGCGCCGATCACGTCATCCGCTTCAAACCCGGGATATTCGATGATCGGCAGGCGCATGGCTTCGCACATCCGCCGAACGTAGGGCAGCTGCACGGAGAGATCCTCGGGCATCGGCGGCCGCTTGGCCTTGTACTTGTCAAAAAGCTTGTCGCGAAACGTGGGTTCTTTCGTGTCGAACACCACGGCGAGGTAGTCCGGCGCGTGCTCCTTCTGGAGCTTGCGCAGCATGTTCGAGAAGAGATAGGGAACTTTGGTGGGGACGCCTACCGGGCTGTTCAGCCGCGCCATAGGCGCGAAGTAGGCGCGAAAGACAAATCCCATCGCGTCCACAAGAAAAAGTTTTTTCGGTGCCGCAGAAGCCTTGGCCATCGCCGCGAGTATAGCAAAGCGCCGCGTGCCGCCGGGGTGTGCTATTTTATCGGTTCGCGGTTTTTCGAGAAGAATCGCTCGCACCCGCCCTCCAATGCCCAAACGAGCCAAAGAAAGCGCGCAAGCCGTGGCCGCCGCGTCGCCGCAGCGGGAGCGGGCGCACGGCCATTCGGACGCGCCTACTTTGAAGCAGCCCACGATTGCGGAAATTTTCGGGCCGGGCGGTGCAATTGAAAAGTTCATGCCGGAAGGTTACGAGCACCGGCCCTCGCAGCTCGAAATGGCGGAGCTGGTGGAAGCCGCGTTCCAGGAAAAGCGCCATTTGATCGTCGAGGCCGGGACCGGCACGGGGAAAACTCTGGCCTACCTGATTCCCGCGATTCGCAGCGGCCGACGCGTGGTGATTTCGACGGCCACGAAATCCTTGCAGGAGCAGCTTTTCGAGAAGGACATTCCGTTTCTGCAAAAATATTTCGCGCCGGAATTGAAAGTGGCGGTCATGAAAGGCCGCGGCAATTTCCTGTGCCGCGAAAAAGTCTACCGCATGGCCGACCAGCCCGCGCTGAAGGGCCTCGACGAGCTGGACTGGTTCCAGCAGATCCGCGAGTGGGAAAAAGTCACGGAGACGGGCGACCGCGCCGAACTCAATTTTCTGCCCGACGATTCGGACTTGTGGCAGCGCCTCGACGCGCGCCGCGACGCCTGCACCGGCTCCAAATGCCCGGAGTTCAACCGGTGCTTTCTTACGGCGATGCACCAGCGCGCCGCCGAAGCCGACCTGATCATCGTGAATCACCATCTTTTTTTCGCCGACCTCGCGCTGAAGCAAGACGATTTCGGAAGCGTGCTTCCCGAATACGGCGCCGTGGTGTTCGACGAGGCGCACGAAATCGAGGACGTCGCGAGCGAATATTTCGGCAGGCAGATTTCCAACTATCGTTTTGATGAGCTGGCGCGCGACGCCGAGGTGGCCTCGCGCGTCACGCGAGCGGGCGGCGCGGCGCTGCAAAAGCAAATCGCCCGAATGCGGGAACGTGCGCGCAGTTTTTTCGAGGCTTTCCCGGCGCGCGAGGGGCGCTTTCCGTTCGACAAGACGCAACGCGCGGGCTTCCTGGAACAAAACCGCGAGGCCTACGACGCGTTGGTGAACGCGCTGAAGAGCCTAGAAGCGGAAATCGCCTCGCTCCCCGCAAAGCCCGAGGAGCTGCTGAACATCGCGCGCCGCGGTATGGAGCTGCGCGGCGAGCTGAACTTCCTCTTCGAATCGAGCGAAGGGAACTACGTCTACTGGTTCGAACGCCGCAACAAGGGCGTGTTCGTCGCGGCCACGCCCATCGACGTGAGCGCCCTGCTGCGCGAGCGCCTGTTCGAGCCATTTGAAACGATCATTCTCACCTCGGCGACGCTGGCCGTCGAGGGGCGCTTCAATTTTCTGAAGCAGCGCCTCGGCGTGAACATGGCCAGCGAGCGCGTCCTGCCTTCGGAATTCGATTTTGCCGAGCAGGCGTTGTTTTACATTCCCGCAACACTGCCGGATGTCCGGGACGCCGCGTTCCCCGAGCGCGCGGCGGATGAAATTGTGCGGCTGCTCGAAATTTCCTGCGGGCGCGCGTTCTGCCTCTTCACCAGCTACAGCCAGATGAACGATTTGTACGAGCGGGTGCGCACGCGCGTGCGCTTTCCTCTATTGATTCAAGGCTCAGCGCCACGCTCGGCGCTGCTCGAAAAATTCCGGACCACGCCCGGCGCGGTGCTCTTCGCCACTTCGAGCTTCTGGCAGGGCGTCGACGTTCGCGGCGAACAGCTTTCCTGCGTGATTGTGGATCGGCTGCCATTTGCCGTGCCCTCAGACCCCATCGTCGCGGAGCGCGTCAAGGCGCTGCAGGAGGACGGCCGCAACGCCTTCGCCGAATACCAGGTGCCCGAGGCCGTTCTGGCCCTCAAGCAGGGCTTCGGGCGGCTCATCCGTTCGCGCACAGATCGCGGCGTGCTGGCCATTCTCGACAACCGCATCCAGCGCATGCAGTATGGTAAAATCTTTATGGAATCGCTTCCGGCCTACGCGACCACCCGGGACATCGCCGCAGTCGAACGGTTCATGCAGAAGTCGAATTAGTGCATGTGTGTCGGCAGCAGTTTCCTTTTTCACGAAACACTAAAATAAAGGGAAAATCGATGTTTCAAGTCAGCGTTGACGAGACTTTTTCCGCGGGACACGCCCTGCGCGGCTACCGGGGCAAGTGCGAGAACCCGCACGGCCACAATTACAAGGTGCAAATCATCCTCGAAGGACCCAGCCTGGATTCCATCGGCCTGCTTTTTGATTTCACGCATTTGAAGCGCGTCATTCGCAATATTGTTGAGGGAGTGGACCACAAATTCCTGAACGATCAGGCGCCCTTTGACACCATCAATCCCTCGGCGGAAAATCTCGCCAAGTTTTTTTACGACGAAACCTCGCGGCAGATGAACGGATTGCCCGCAGGCGCGCGGATCTTGCGCGTCACGATTTGGGAAACCGACACGACTTCGGCCACGTACTGGGCTTAACGGGAAGCATTCTTCATGAATCGCTCTTTTCTCATCATCATTCTGCCGGCCATTGCCGTGGGGTTGGGCTACCTCTTGGTGTTTCACTGGCTGGGGTTCGCGCTGGAGCCATTCCGTTTTGTGGGCGCGGCTGTCGTGCTGGCCGTCGCGGTGATTCTGGTTCAGCGGTACAAGCGGAAGAAAAACCCGCACGGGAGCAATTAGCAACTACATGACCATCACGGAAATTTTCCGGTCGGTCCAAGGCGAGGGCACCCGCGCAGGCCTGCCCTGCATTTTCGTCCGGCTGACCGGCTGCAACCTGCGGTGCACGTGGTGCGACACGGCCTACGCCTTCCACGGCGGCACAAAAATGAGCGTAGAAGAAGTCCTGGCGCGCGTCGAGGAATTGTCCGCGCGGGCTGCGCAGACGGAACCCGGGAACACAAAATTTGCTCAAAAACTTTCGCTGGTCGAACTGACCGGAGGCGAGCCGCTTCTTCAACAGGAAGTAATTCCGTTGTCGCAAAAGCTTATAGACAGCGGTTACCGCGTCATGGTGGAAACCAGCGGCGAGCGGCCCGTGGATGCGCTTCCGCGAGAGGTAATCAAGATTGTGGACGTCAAGTGCCCGGATTCAGGCGAGCCTGACACTTTCCGTCTGGAAAATCTCGACGCAGTCGACGCCAAGGACGAAATCAAGTTTGTGATTTCGAGCCGGCGCGACTATGAATTTGCGCGGGACTTCACGGCGCAACACAATTTGGCGCGCCGCGTCCGGGAAGTGATATTTTCTCCGGTGCATGCCGACCCTGCGGGCGCCTGGCCGGGCATGAACGCGCAGGATCTTGTCGAATGGATATTGGCGGATGGTCTGCCGGTACGGCTGGGACTGCAAATTCATAAATTCATCTGGCATCCGGCCGCGCGCGGCGTATAGACTCCAAAGTTCCGGAATGCATCCAACTATATAGGGGAAGCGTTAATTCGGTTCATGAGTCGGAGACCCAAAGCGGTAGTCCTGCTGAGCGGGGGAATGGACTCCTGCGTTACGGCAGCGATCGCGCGCGAAACGCACGACCTGGCGCTGGTCCATGCGAGTTACGGGCAGCGCACCGAACGCCGAGAGCGCCAGGCGTTTGACGAAATCGCGAACTTCTACGGCGTTCGCGAACGTCTGGTCGTGCAACTGGACCACTTCGCGCAAATCGGCGGCTCGGCCCTGACGGATGTCCGCATCGCCGTGCCGGAAGGGCAAACGGCAACGGGTATTGGCGGGAACGAAATTCCGTGCACATACGTCCCATTTCGTAACGCGCATTTCCTCTCGGTTGCGGTAAGCTGGGCGGAGGTTATTGGGGCCACAGCGGTTTTTATCGGCGCCGTCGCGGAAGACAGTTCCGGTTATCCGGATTGTCGGCCGGAATATTATCGAGTCTTTCAACATTTGGTGCGCGAAGGAACGCGCCCGGAGACGCAGATAGAAATTGTGACCCCGGTCATCGGCATGCGAAAATGGGAAATCGTAAAGAGGGGCACGGAATTGGGCGCGCCGCTGGATCGAACCTGGTCCTGCTATCAGTTTGAAGACGCGGCGTGCGGAGTTTGCGATAGTTGCCGGCTGAGGCTCAGTGCATTTGCCGAAGCGGGGATCGGCGATCCTATCGCCTACCGGGTCCAAGTTGAAAGATAATTACGAACCGCGCGGGTAATTCCCTCGCGGATCTGCGTTGCCAGGAGGCAGTGAAGATCATGAACCGATTCAAAGCAATCTTGATGGCAGCCTTGTTCGCGCTGATCGCCGGGCCGTTGGCGGCGTGGCTGGTCCCAGCCGCCTACGCGCAGGGCACCGCACTGTCGGGGACGGTGTACGACCTAACTGGAAAACCCTATCCCGACGTCACGCTTTCAATCAAGAACATCGAAACCAATAAGGAACTCGATGCCACCACTGATGCCAAGGGACACTATACGGCTCCCGGCTTGGGGGCGGGAACCTACAACATCGACGTGAAGGGCAAAGACAAAGACGGCAAAGACATGCTCCTTTATCAGGCCGGGATCAAGCTTGCGGCCGGGACTGTCCCCACGTTTGACATTAATATGAAAGAATTGCAGGAACAGGGCAAACTCGCCGCTGTCGAGGCCGAGAGGAAGCGGCAGGAGGCGGAAGCGCAGTTCCAGGCGCTGAAGACTCACTATGACGCCGGCATCGCGGCGATCGATCAGATGAAGGCTGCGCAGACAAAACTGGCGCAGACTCCCAAAGACCAGCAAGACCCCGTAAAAGCCCAGATCACTCAGGCGGGAGGCACCGCCGTTACGGAACTCAGCGCTGCCTTGGATCTGGAGAAGCCGGAAGATCCAAACCGTCCCATCGTTTTGTCTCGGCTGGGGGAAGCTTACGAGAGCATGGGCAAGTGGCAGGAGGCTGCGGACACCTACCAGAAAGCCATTGCCCTGAAGCCGGATACTGCCGCCAACTACAACAACCTCGGCAATGATCTGGCGAAACTCGGGAAAGTCGATGATGCCCGGGCCGCCTACCAGAAATATGTCGACCTGAATCCGACCGATGCCGCGCTGGCCTGGCGCAATTTCGGAACCGTGCTCTACAACTCCAACCGCATGAAGGAATCCATCGAGCCGCTGCAAAAGGCCACCACGCTCGATCCAAAGAACGCGACGGCCTGGTTGCTTCTCGGGATCGCCCTGGTGAACACCATGGAATTCAAGACCGTGGGCGACAAAATCACCCCCGTGATGCAGCCCGGCACCGTGGAAGCTTATCAGCACGCGATCGATCTTGACCCGAACGGCCCGATCGGTCAGCAGGCCAAGGATGGCCTGGCGTCCCTGCAGGCCATGGGCGTCGGTATCACCACGAAAGTCGGCGAGGCGCCTCCGAAGTCGACAAAGAAGAAGTAACTCCTTTTATTGCATATGCGAAGGGGGCCGGGAATCCCGGCCCCCTTTTTCATCTTCCTCCGCTGAGACAGCTCCAAAGCAAACGCCCTGCTTACACGGACGCCCTTCCGTATTCATGCGTAACCAATAAAAATATACGCAACAGGTAATCGCCTTTCTAAGTAACTTCGCACAGGGAGTGCCTCTATGGAACACTGTGCCGAATCGGTGTTTGACACTATTTACACGCCTACCTAAACTCGCTTTAGAGATCAGGAATAGTCCTTTGGTGGCCTTTTTCGGATGAGAGTGGTCGATCTTGTATCAAAATCGGCCCTTCCTATCCTTTGAGACCATAGTCCAGCTCTTATTTTGGTCGCTGCTCGAACCCAATCCAAAAGGACTTGAGAATAAGTCATTTCTAATGAGTGCAAAATCCGGGAAATGGAAAATAAATCGTAAGCGGTTGCCTGTTTAGATCTCCGTAAATCGCTATTTCGCGAGTTCCTTGCAAATGCATAACGGCACTCTTGATCATACAAGTTCATTTGGGGAGGAGCAGTATGCAATCGAATAGCGTTTGGCGAGCCCAGGCCGCTCAAACCGTGCTACCGAGTTCCACATTGCTTGCCGGCTACATCCTCCCTGAATTGTCCCGCATTCAGCCCTGGAAACGGAGGTTAATCCTCCGCATTGCCGGTGTGATCGCGCTTACCGCTCTTGCTTCGGGTCCCGTATTCGCGCAAAAGGAAAGCGGCGGCTATCCTGAAGACTGGACTCACCATCACGTGGTGTTTTCCGATCCCGGGACGCTGCATGAAGCATCGGGAAGGGGCTCCTTCGACTCGTGGTACAAGACGATTACCGACCCGCGCTTTGCGATTCAGCGTCACCGGCGCGGTGAGCATCCGCACCACGGTCAGGGAAATCAGGGGCCGCAAACGCCCCCGCCTCTTGACCGGGACTGGAGCGCACCGCTCGGCGGAGCCGGAGTTGCGCCCGGAATGTACCCTGCGAAATGGCAGTTCAGCGTCAGTAATGCGCCGACTTGTACCGACTTTGTCGTTTTCCCTGTAAACCAAGCGGGAGCTTCGGGGACCCAGCCTAACCTGGTCGGTTACCAGAACCTGTATGTAAACGCAGGGGGCACAGGCTTCTGCCCAGGCACCGCACCAACAATTCTGTTTTCCTACTTTGTCGGCACGGGAACGGTTCAGACCTCCCCGGTCCTTGGATATAGCGCCGGCCAGGTTGCGTATGTGGAGAGCATAGCAGGCGGATCGAAGTTCCATGTTCTCACGGGTGCGGGGACGGGCGCCAGCAACGGGACCGTCGCAGCACCAGTTGCGCCGGGAACTGGAAACACCGCTACCGACGTTGCTGTGACCCTGAGCGGCGGTGTGAGCGTCACGCGGTCTTCGCCGTTCTTCGATTACTCCAATGACGTGGCGTACGTGGGGGACGACAACGGAAAGCTCCACAAGTTCACGCCCGTGTTCCTTGGCGCGCCAGCCGAAGTAACTACTGGCGGCTGGCCCCTGACCGTGTCCACTCAAGTAAACAAGATTCTGACCGGTCCGGTTCGTGATGGCGGCACGGGCATGATCTTCATCGGAGACTCGCAGGGATTTTTGTACTCGGTCAGCGCAACGAACGTCGTGACCGCGTCGGGCCAATTGGGGACCGGCACGGGAATTGTGGAGCCCCCGATGGTGGATGGCTATGCCCAGACTGTTTACGTTTTCGTGGGGGATAATGCGGGGAGCACGGCCAGCGCCGTCTACCTATTCGACATCTCCTCCGGCAACATCACCGCAGGCGGCACGGGTTCGAATGTTACGGTCGGAACGAACAGTGCCACGCTTCCCCTTTATGGCGGCGCCTTCGACAATAACTACTTCTCTTCGGCGAACGGCACACAACCCGCCGGAAACCTGTATGTCTGCGGAAACACGGGCGGAAACCCGACTTTGTATAAAATTCCCATCACTTATTCCGGCGGACCCGTTCTGGGTTCCGTGGTCACGGGACCTGTCCTCGCCAGCAGCAACGTGGCATGCTCGCCGCTCACGGAATTTTTCAACACCAACACCAGCACGGACTGGCTCTTCGGTGGAGTTCCGGGCACATCATGCGGCGCTGGAACAGGAGCAGGCGGCTGCGTGATGAGCTTTAATATTACCAGCGCAGCCCCGACGATCGGGCCGTGGACGCCTTCCACGGCTTACACATCAACCTCGGAAGTGGTGGACACACTGGGACAGCTGCAAAAGTGCACGGGGGGCGGATGCCTGATCGCTGGAGCGACGAGTGGGACCTCCACCCCGGCTTGGACCACGGGACCGGGAACAACCCCAGATGGCACGACTACTAGCGCCAGTTCCATAGGGACCGTCAACACGAATAACAATCCGGTAGCCGCGGGCCAAACGGTGACGATAGGAACGTTGACGCTGACGGCAAGCACACCGACGAAGGCACACAGCCCGATTCTCATCAATGCAATACCTTCAAACGCCAGCACGCTGACCATCAACGGCACAACATACGATTGGCACACGACAGTAGGCGCCTGTGTCGCGGGTCAGAAGTGTGTTCAGCGCGGGGGCACTACAGGAGTGGACGCGACGAATCTCAATAACGCGATTGCGGGTACTTGCTTCACCGGCGCCTGCGGCACCGACCCAACCGTCACAGGGGGGGTTGGGGGCTCTACCGTTACCATTACGGCTGTCATTCCGGGCACGGGACCGAATGCAGATGTGCTGTCCACGAACCGAAGCGCATCCATTCACATCAACGGAGGCGCGCACGCCTCCACGGTCCTCGGCCGTAACACAGGCGGTCAGACCGGCACACCCGGCGCTGACGGATCGAATGCCGCTCCGAACTTCCAGTGGACTGGCGCCGGGGGCTACCTTTCCACAAGCGCCCTGGCTGCCAACATAGCGGCGGCGATCACTCCGGCGGAGCAGACCGGTGCTGGGATTACGATGACCTACACCCCCGGCAATAGCTTTCTCACCATCACTGCCGCCAGCGCCGGTGCGGCCGGTAACACCATCACCGTCGGCGGCACCTTTACTGGTTTCTCCTGGAATCCGTCGGGCCATCTTGCGGGAGGGAACAACCAATTGACCTGGACGTACCAAAGCGCCAGCAACGGCCAGACGACAGCCGCGGAGGCAACGGGCACCAGCGGGATCGTGATTGACAACGTAGGCAGCGATACGGGCGAAGCCAACATTTATTTCGGCACCCTAAGCGGGACGAGCGCCGCGAACGCCGCTGTGAAAATGACCCAGGTCGGGTTACAGTAGGGGCACATCCGAGATTCCAACCGAGCGCCGGGCAGGATTCTACTTTTTTTAACACGGGCCTAAATTTGTGAGACCTTGGGCAGGCCGAGTGGCTGTACAATTCAGGCATCACGAGTTGGATTAGCAACAAACAGGGGGCGCACCATTTGAACAAAGAAAATTTAAGTGGAGACAACACGCGCGAAGTGGCCGATTCCACCCCAAAGAAACCGTACAAGGCCCCTTCTTTTCGATTTGAGTCCGTGTTTGAAGTGTCGGCGCTGTCGTGCGGGAAGATTTCTTCTACTGAGGGCAACTGCACGGGGCTCTCAATGAAATCCTCCTAGCGAGCGGGTTCTCGAGCCGATGAACCCACAAGAGCTTAAGGCGGCAACACTGGCGTGCGCTCTGGCGGGAGACGTAGTCCGCACATTTGGCGAAATCCGTCTTCGCGTCTTCGGCACCAGCATGGTGCCCTCCATCCTTCCCGGGGATTTGATTTCCGTCCAACGCGCGGATTCTGCTGAAATTTCAACCGGAGAGATTGTGCTGTATGAGCGCAAGGGGCGAATTTTCGCGCACCGCGTTGTGAATTTCACTGCCAGCCCCGCACTTTCCTTCCTGATTACGCGCGGCGACCGCCTCCAGCATAATGATCCTCCGGTTTCTCCTGACGAACTTTTGGGCCGAGTGATTTCCATTCAGCGCGGCAATTCTCAGTGGCGGCCTGCTCCTCGCCTCAGCGGATGGAAGCGCGCAATCATTCACATTTTTCAAAATTCCGACCTAGCGACGTATCTCTACGTGCGTCTGGCCGCGCGCCGTCAGGCAGGGCCCTTACTTGGCGGGGCAAATCAGTTTCAGCGTTCCTCCGGGAGCGTAAAATGCCGGGCGTGATTGCAGCGGCACAGCGCTCCAGCGTGGTTGTCGATATCGGCGGCCTGCCGATAGCTCTGCATTGCGACGATCCCGCTTTCATCCGCTTGGTGACGCGGCGCTACGCCGGATATATCGGTGATTCGGATCGAGCCGCATTCGACTTTGAAATTGAAGTGGGTGTGCCCAGCGGTAAATCCGGCGAAGAAGATCTGACCGTGCGATGGAATGCCGGTCGCTGGGTGATGGAGCGAGGTGATTTTCGGGCCGACTTTAATCCGGCTGCGGCGCGCGGCCGCATCGAGCAAACCGACAGTCCCTATTCACTGGATTCGGTGTTGCGCATTGTGCACACCCTCCTGCTGGCCGGAAAAGGCGGTTTCCTGGTGCACGCCTCGAGCGCGATACGCAACGGCCGGGCATTTCTCTTTCCCGGAGTTTCCGGCGCTGGAAAGACCACCATGGCGCGGCTGGCTCCTCCGGACGCGGCGCTGCTCACCGATGAAATTTCTTATGTTGTGCCGCAGGAATACGCTTATTTCGCCGTGGGCACTCCGTTTTTTGGCGAATTGGCCCGCGTGGGAGAGAACTTGCGCGCACCTATCGAATGCGTGTATCTGCTCGCCAAAGGCCCGGAGAACAAAATCGAGCCGGTTGTGGGAGCCGATGCGGTTCGTGGCCTGCTCGCAAATATTCTTTTCTTTGCCCGGGACCCTGAATTTGTGAAATTGGTTTTCGACGCTGCGTTGGATTTTGTGGGGCGCGTGCCCGTTCGGCGGCTGACGTTCGCGCCTGACGCGCGCGTGTGGGAGTTGATCGTATGAGCGATAAGCCATATGTAGCTCGAAGCGCCATGATCGCCGCGCGCGTTCTGGGCGACGAAACCATGGTCATGTCCGCCGCCAACTCCACCCTGTTTACGCTGGATGCGGTGGCCACGCTCATCTGGGAGGCCGCGGACGGGGCCACCCCGCTCGAGGAAATCGTCAGGAAGAAAGTCTGCGCGCAATACGATGTCCCTCTGGAAGTCGCATTGAAGGACGCCGAAGTTCTCGTCGAACAACTTGCAGGCCATGGACTGCTGCTGCTTTCCGACCGCCCGATTGCCCCCTCTTCCACATCGTCCGGGGTGAATCCATGAGCGCATTGGTGGGAGAAATGGTCGCCAAGGCGCTCAAGTTGAACATCCCGCTGAGCGTGCACCTGGACCTGACCTACCGGTGCAACGAGCGCTGCGTGCATTGCTATCTGGATCACCATGACCACGGTGAGATGACCACAGCGGAAATCAAGGACCTTCTCGACCAGATGGCGGAAGCCGGCGTTTTCTACCTCACGATCAGCGGCGGCGAGATCATGATGCGCCGGGATTTCTTCGAAATCCTGGAACATGCGCGCAAGAGGACTTTTTGCGTCAAGCTGAAGACCAACGGAATTTTGATTCGCAAAAAAGAAGCAGACCGGATCAAATCCCTGGGCGTCGAATCGGTCCAGATCAGCATCTATTCGCACATTCCTGAAGTGCATGACGCCATCACCAAGCTGCCGGGCTCACTGAAGGATTCGATCGAAGCCATACGCCGCCTGCGGGCGCACGGTATACATGTCATCATGGCCAACGTATTGATGGTCACGAACGCGGACGACTACGCGGGCGTGAGGGCGCTAGCCGCTGAACTGGGCGCGAAGTTCGTCATGGATCCCACAGTGACGCCGATGATGGACGGAGACAGAGGCGTTCTGAGCCTGAACGTGGATGAGGCCGCGCTGCGCGAAGTTTTCCGCAATGAAGCCCTGGTCGGAAACGTCGAAGAGTACTGCGCGCCTCCTCAAGGCCCAAATGAAGACGACCTCGATATGCTGCCGTGCAGCGCCGGCCACACCGCTTGCTACGTTTCTCCGTATGGAGAAGTTTACCCCTGTGTGCAGTTTCCTCTGCCCAGCGGAAACGTGCGGCACACCAAGTTCGTGGACATCTGGCGCAATTCTCCGCAACTCAACGAGGTGCGCTCGATTACTTTGCGCGACATGCCGTCTTGCTCCGTGTGCACCCATGGAGCTACTTGCACGCGCTGCCCGGGGCTCGCTTACCTGGAAGGAAACATGCGCGGGCCGTCTTCTCAGGACTGTGAAAAGTCATATGCCCGGACCGGGATTCCGTCCGAGAATTTGAAACGCAGGAAAGCAGCCTCGCCTTCATTCCATACCTCGAATCTCGTGCAGATCCAGGGCTTGCAGCCGCCGGCTTGATTTTTCTCTCTCAGCCGGAAGAAGCTGCCCAGCGAATCGTTGATATTTGAACCCCTCTTCTCAAATCCTCAGATGGGAAATCACTCAATTTCGATTTTCGTGCTCCACCCCACTCTATTCCTGTCAGAATGAAAGCGCCGTGGTCAAAAATTCAAAGTGGCGGGAAAGGCTAAGTCCCGAACGGGAATTGGTTTTGCTCTGCGCCCGCCCAAATCTTGACGAAGCGGCCTCCGAACGCATCCGCGGGATTCTTCGTGGCCCATTGAATTGGCCCGGCGTTGAGGCCATTGCCCTCGAGCATCATGTCGAAACTTTTCTCTACGAAAATCTGCAGCGCGCGGGAGAAGGACTCGTCCAGGCAGAAACTCTCGACAATGTGCGCGAAAGCGCGCGAAGAACAAGCGCCTTGGCGGTTCTGCTCTCTTCCGAGCTCCTGCGGATCCACGAAAGTTTTCAGAAGGAATGTGTGCCGCTCATTCCCTATAAAGGCCCGGTCCTCAGCTGGCTGGCATTCGGGAGTCTGACGCGGCGGCGATTTGTCGATCTGGATTGTTTTGCCCCACAGAAGGACATGCCGCGCGCGGGCGCCCTCCTCAAGACAATTGGATTCGAATCTAAATCGAAAATCCCGGATGAGCGGACGGGCGGTCCCGCTGCCGTTCCCGGTCAATACGCATTTTTCGGGGAAGCCACGCGAACGCAAGTGGAATTGCATACCGAGCGCACGCTCCGCTATTTCCCCGTACCGCTGAATTTCGAGATGATGAGCCGACGGCTGATCACTGTCGAATTATGCGGACGCACGATTCAGACTTTTTCCATCGAGGACACCGTTGTCATGCTGTGTGTCCACGGCGCAAAACACTTTTGGGACCGCCTGCTCTGGATTCTGGATGTCGCGCAATTGATTTCTGTGCAGGAAGTGGATTGGGAGCTGCTCGCGCAAATCGCCGCCGATCTGCAATCCACCCGCGTCCTGCTTCTAGGCCTTTGCCTGGCGCACGACCTGTTCAATGCCCCTTTGCCGGGCCAATTGCGCGAAGAGATTGAGCGGGACCACGCTGTACGAGTGCTGGCGGAAAAAGTGTACGAAAAATATGCGGGCATTTCCGATGCCGGAGCAGGGGTGTTTCCCCGCGCACTGTTCCGGATCCGCTCGCGCGACGGAATCGGACAGGGGTTGCGCCACACTTTGCGCCTGGCTATGAGCCCGACCGAAAGCGACCGCCAGGAAGTGCGCTTGCCCCGTTGGCTCGCGCCGTCTTACATTCTGGTCCGGCCGTGGAGGCTTCTGCGAGAATACGGTTCGGGCTTGAGGCGCCGGTGACTGGCAAAGCTCCTCGAACGCGCGCTCTATAGTTGCCGGATGCGTTATGCCCCCTTTTTTATCACGGGTTTTTAGTTGCGCATTGCCATGCATTCGTAGCAGATTAAGCGCGCATGCCTGAAGGAACTGCCAGTCCTCCCCGGCCGCGGGTTGCCGCCGTCATCGCCATCGTGGCCGCGCTGTGGTTCTGCTATGCCGGCGGCAAACATGCCCTGGCGAGCCACTATGCGGCGTCATCGAATCCGCAAGATTGGGAACGCGCCGCCCGCATCGAGCCGGACAACCCCGCGACCTGGTATCAATTGGGACGTTACCGCCAGCTCGATTTCGATAACGCGGACATTCCTCTCTCCATCTCCTATTACCGCCGAGCCATACAATTAGATCCGCCTTCCCCTTATTTCAAAGTTGACCTGGCGAGCGCGCTGGAGACCGCGGGAAACAATGACGAAGCGGACAGTTATTTCCGTGCCGCGCAGGCGGCCTACCCGATTTCCGCCGAAGTGTCCTGGAAATATGGCAATTTTCTCCTTCGCCAGGACCGCTTGCCCGAAGCCTACGCGGAAATTCACCGTGCGGTGGTGGTGGACCCAAAACTCATTCCCCCTGCGATTACACTTGTTTGGCGCAGCAATCCGGATATTCACCTGTTGCTCGATCAAGTCTTGCCTGACACCGCCGAGGCCTACTCGCAGGCGCTCACCTTTCTGACGGATGCGCAGAACCCCTCGGCGGCGCTCGAGGTCTGGCGGAGGCTGATCGTCAAGGACCGCCACACGGACTGGAAATGGGTTTTCATGCTCACGGACATGCTGGTCGCCCAGGGAAAATTCGAGGAAGCGTCAACTGTCTGGCACCAGGCCGTCGAGGCGGACGCGAGTTCCCCGCCTGCGTATACCGGCAATTCTCTCGTTTACAACGGCGGCTTTGAGAAGGACATCTCCGGGGGCGGCTTCGGCTGGCGGCAAATCGAAACCAAAGGTGCGGACTTCGATTTCGACACGGATGTGAAGCATTCCGGAGTCCGGTCCGCGCGGCTGATTTTTGATGGCACGGAGAATTTGTCGTATCAAGGGCTAACTCAGGAGGTCCTGGTTTCTCCAAACACCCATTACCGCTTTCAAGGATTTATTCGCACCGATCAAATATCGACGGAGAGCGGAATGCGCTTTGAAATCGTGGATCCAAAAGATCAGGCGCATTTGGACGTACTCACTCCAAACGAAACGGGAACCCTGCCGTGGACCCTCGAACAATCCGATTTCACCACGGGGCCGCAAACACACTTGATTCAAATTCGGCTGGTTCGCAAGCCGAGCGAGCGCCTCGACAATGATCTGCGCGGCACGGTGTGGATCGACGACGTATCGGTTGTGCCGCATGGCCCGGGCACCGGGCTGCCCAAGCAGGGAAATCGTTAGGCACTTTTCCGTTGGAATGCGAAATGAGAGGCCGGCAACCATGAGACCCGCGGAAACGGCTCCCGATGCAACCGAAGCGATCAGGGAGAAAAGTTTCAAGGATGGAGGCACTCGCCGGAGCATGGCCATGAGCGCCATACGCGCGGGCATTTGCATCTTGGTCGCCTTCGCTGTGCTCGCTCACGGTGCCGTTGAACCATGGTCGGAAGCCGTACTGGAAATTGGAGCAGCCGTTTTGCTGGTGGTGTGGGCTGTAGATGTATTGACGAACGCCGAATCGAAATTGATTTGGAACCCGCTGCTTTGGCCCCTTCTTGGTTTTTGGCTGGTCGCAGCTTTTCAGCTGACTTTTCGCCTGACCGCGGTCCCGTTCCTGACGCGCATCGAATTGCTGAAATACTCAGCGCTGCTGGCACTATTTTTTCTTTGCGTGCAGTCCTACAGAACCCGGGCGCAATGGCGCAACTTTGTCTGGTTCTTGTTGAGCCTCGGGTTTGCGGTTTCCTTATTTGCCATCCTGCAGCATTTTACGTTCAACGGAAAATTGTATTGGGTGCGGGAATTGAAGTACGGCGGCATCCCGTTTGGCCCGTATGTCAACCGGAATCATTTTGCGGGCCTGATGGAGCTGCTCATCCCCCCGGGACTGGCCATTCAAATCCTCCGCGGGGAACGGCGCGACCAGTTGCCCTTGCTGGCTCTTTTTACCCTGCTGCCGATCGGCGCTTTGTTTTTGTCCGCTTCTCGGGGAGGAATCATCGGTTTACTGGCGGAAGCGGGCTTCCTCGCCATTTTGATGATTGCCCGGCGGAGAGAAAAAAGCGTGCTGGCCGCCGGCGCGTTGATCCTGACTTTGGCCGCTATCTTGGTTTCGTGGCTGGGAATCGGCCGGGCGCTGGACCGGTTTGCGACCTATAAGAAACTAGAGACCAGTGAGGGGCGCCGCGTCGAGATGGTCCATGACAGTTTACGAATCTTTCAGGATCACCGAATCCTGGGGACGGGCCTGGGCACGCTGCAAGAGTTCTTTCCGCTCTACGAGTCCTACTATGACGGCCTCATCGTCAATCACAGCCACAACGATTACGTGGAGGCCCTTGCCGAAACGGGCCTGATCGGCGGCGTTTGCGGGCTAGTTTTTCTGGCTCTCCTATTTAGTATGGCCTGGAAGCTTCTCAGCGGAGACGCCGATCCGCGAAGTTTTGCCTATCACACCGGCGCACTGGTGGCCTGCCTGGGCCTGCTTGTGCACGCCGGAGTGGACTTCAATTTTCACATTCCTTCCAACGCGCTCATCTTTCTCCTCCAGGCGGCGCTGGCTACATCCGCATTCCCGGCCTTACCTTTGCCCCGCGCGCATTAAACTTTGATGAAATTTGCAGATGTCGATACTCGAATTGCGCCGGGTGACGTGTCGAAACTCATGAGTTGTCACGGGTCGTGTCGTAGACAATCTCAGTGAGCTGGGTTCGCGCTACGAACTTGAAAATGCGCGATTTGGAGAGGGTATACTGTTGCGAAACATTCCCGCTTTCCGCGAACAAATCAAGTTGACTCAAATTTCTAGACTGTATAATGGCAGGCGCGTGGGGGAGTATGATTATCCATCATAAATGGCGGGGCGCATTGCGCCCAGTGATATCCCGGTCTAGCCGAACGGTGCTCTTCCTCCTCCTGGTTGTTCCCTCCGCGTACTCTCAGCAAGAAAAACCGCCTTCGGCGCCGCAAGCTGTTCCCAAGCCCATGAGTGTGGTCGCGTCTGAGACCAATGAACGTATTGCCCAGTTGGCGCTTGCCTCGGACGTGAAACAGGGCGACTACTTGATTGGAAGCGGCGATTTATTGGGCGTCGAAGTATTTGATGTCCCGGAGCTTTCGCGGGACGTTCGCGTCAACGAAACGGGATATATCTCCTTACCTCTCATGCCTTCCAAGGTGCGAGCGGCGGGGCTGACGTCTTTTCAACTGCAGGATAAGCTGGCTGAGCTTTTGCAAACGAATGGATTGGTATCGACGCCCCAGGTTACGGTATCCGTGAAAGAACAGCACAGCCAGCCCATCACCGTGATCGGTTCCGTAAAGTCTCCCATGGTCGTGCAGGCGTTGCACGCGACGACGCTCCTGCAGGTGCTGTCGCAGGCCGGGGGCATTTCGGATGACGCAGGCAGCAGCGTGATCATTACGCGCAACGCCTCGAACGTTCCGGAGTCCGTGGATCCGGGCGAACCCTCGCCGCCGACGGCCACTCAAACTTTTACGGTCAGTTTGTCCGACCTTCTGGAATCGGGCGATTCGCGTTTTAACATTCCTCTCGTCGGTGGTGACGTGGTCTCCGTTCCCCGCGCCGGCATTATTTATGTCGTGGGTGCGGTCAACAGGCCAGGCGGCTACCTGCTGCAAAATGACCTGGACCGCATGACCCTGCTGAAAATGCTTTCTCTCGCGGGTGGGATGACCAGCACGGCGAAGACCAAGAAAGCGGTCATCCTGCGAAAAAATCTCGATACTGGGAACAGGGATCAGGTTCCGGTGGACTTGGGCAAGGTCATGCAATTGAAAACACAAGACGTCATCTTGCAAGCCAATGACATCCTGTTTGTACCCGACAGTAACGGCTTGAAGGCCTTGCATCGCGCAGGGGATGTGGGCATAGCCCTCACTTCCGGGGCTGCGCTTCTTGCCATTGGGAGAATGTAGGGAAGAGAGAGCAGCCCGGAATCTCTTTGAATCGTTGGAGCTTCTGAAAATTCTATGGACGAGTTGAACAATCTGGCTCCTCGCGAGCGCTCCAACGGGAATTCCCCGGATTCCCTTCGGAATCGCACGCCATTCCTCGCCCTGGACTTAATGCCGCGGGAACCGCACCTGCTCGACTACTTGCTGGTATTGCGGAAGCACCAATGGCTGATCGCCTTTTTCCTGCTGGCCATCGTATCGATGGTGACAATTGCCACCTTCCGCATGCAACCGATTTACGAGGCAACCGCAAGGGTTGAGGTTGACCGCGATACCCCTAACGCCTTTCGCTTTAGCGACGCCGATCAGGGCGATGATTTCGGGGATTTAGAGGATTACATCGTCACGCAATCCAAAATTCTGCAGAGCGAAACCTTGGCGATGCAAACGGTCAAGTCCATGGGGCTCGATCATTTGCCCCAATTTGGAGGCCGCCCCGGAAAACCGGAGAGACCCGCTCCTGAGGGCAGTGACGCCAGCCTGATGCGGCCGCCTGCGCTGGGCGCCTTTCTCGGGGGCCTAAGCGTGAAGCGGGTGCCGAACACCCGCTTGCTGGACGTTACGTTCGAGACCACCGATCCCCTTCTCGCGGCCCGCGTCGTGAACGCCCATTTGAACAATTTTATCGAGCAGAATTTTCGCAGCCGCTTTGAGGCCGCCACGCAGGCCTCCAACTGGATGGCCGGGCAGTTGAACGAAATGAAGATCAAGGTGGAGAACGCCGAGGATGCCCGCCTGGAATACGAGCGCGAAAACCAGATCTGGACCATCGACGAAAAAAGCGACATCAGCTCGCAGAAATTGGGCGAACTCGAAAAGCAGCTGACCGACGCGGAGGCCGATCGGATCAACAAGGAAGCCGTTTACGAGCTAGCGCAATCCGGGAACTACGACGCCATCGCCGCCGTCCGCGAAAGTGCGGTGATTCAGGACATTCTGAAACAGCAAACCTCCCTGAGCGCCCAATATACCGACGCAGTGAGCCAGTACGGTCCCAAGTTCCCCAAGGTTTTGCGAATCCAGGCGCAGCTCAAGGACCTCGATCAACTGATCACGCGCGAGAAGCTGAATATCGGCAACCAGGTTGAGGCCGACTACCGCGGTGCGCGCCAGCGCGAGCTTCTTTTGAAGCAGGCGCTCGACGAACAAAAGGCCCAGGTCAACCAGACCGCTGAGAAGCTCGTTCAATACAACATTTTGAAGCGGGAAGCGGACACCAATAAGCAGCTCTACGACGGTATGCTCCAGAAACTGAAGGAGGCGGGCATTACGGCCGGGCTGCGGTCCTCCAACATTCGAGTTGTAGATCCCGCCCTGATTCCGAGCGGGCCTTCCCGTCCCAACAAGACGCGAAACATTTTACTGAGCCTGATGGTCGGCCTGGTCGGTGGAATCGGCCTGGCGCTCTTGCGCGAGTATCTCGATAACACGGTAAAGACTCCCGACGATATCGAGACGCTGGCGCGCCTCCCCTCGCTTGCCGTGGTTCCCGCGCTGACGAGTTCGAACGGAAAGCGCCAGGGCCGCATTTCGAGAATCTTAAAACCACCCGTGATGACCTCCAAGGAAGGGCGCGCGGAGCTAATTTCGCACAACATGCCGCAATCGCAAATGTCCGAGGCATTTCGCGCGCTGCGCACTTCTTTGCTGCTATCGCAGGCGGATCATCCACCCCAGGTCATCTTGATGACCAGCGCGTTGCCGCGGGAAGGAAAAACCACCGCCGCGGTCAATCTGGCCGTCACTCTGGCGCAGCTTGGCGACAAGACTTTGCTGGTGGACGCCGATTTGCGCAAACCCGGAATTAATCGCGCGCTGAGTCTGGTGGACGGCAAGCATGCGGGATTGAGTTCTTACCTTGCGGGCGTCTCCTCCCTGGATTTGATCACCGTGCCGCACCCGGCAATTTCAAATCTGGAAGCAATTCCGACCGGGCCGATTCCCCCCAACCCAGCCGATTTGCTTTCCTCGCGCCGGTTGACCGAACTCATCGCCGAACTTCGCACTCGGTACAAGTTTGTCGTGATCGATTCTCCCCCCATTATGGCCGCCACGGACGCCGTGATTCTGTCGGTGCTGGTCGACGGGGTGCTGCTCGTCGTGCGCAGCGGAGAGACTCCCAAGGAAGCCTTCACCCGCACGCGGGACCTGCTGGTCGGCGTGAAGTGCCACATGCTGGGCGTGGTGCTGAACGCCGTGGATTCCAGTTCTCCCGATTATTACTACTCGTATCGCTACTACCCCTATTCCTACGGCGGATATGGCCGGGAAGAGGACGACAGGAAATCGCGAAAGCAACGCCGGGCCGAGGAAGCAGAAGCGCAGTTGGGCCAGGACTAATCGCTCAGGAGGACGTGCTTGGTTTACCTCATAACAGGTGGCGCGGGTTTTATCGGATCTCATCTCGCCGAGCGTCTGCTCGAACGCGGGGACCAGGTCTTGTTGATGGATAATCTTTCCACCGGGAGCATGGAAAATATCCGGCACCTCAAGAAATACGACCGGATGCATTATTTTCTTGAACCGCTGGAAAACCGCCAGCTCCTGGCGGAACTCGTCGATGAAGCCGACGTCATCTTCCATTTGGCCGCGGCCGTGGGCGTCAAGCTGATCGTCGAAAGCCCGGTGCGGACGATTGAGACCAATGTCAACGGCACGCAGATGGTGCTCGAAGCGGCAGTGAGAAAGCGAAAACTGGTATTCGCCGCTTCCACGTCCGAGGTGTACGGGAAAAATACCAATATTCCTTTTCACGAGGACGCCGACCTGGTGCTGGGGCCAACCACCAAGGGCCGCTGGAGCTACGCTGCGTCCAAGGCGCTGGACGAATTCCTTGCGCTTTCGTATTGGCGGGAGAAACACTTGCCCGTGATCATCGCGCGGCTTTTCAACACCGTGGGGCCCAGGCAAACGGGGCGCTACGGCATGGTGTTGCCCAATTTTGTGAGCCAGGCCCTGGAGGGCGCGCCAATCACCGTTTACGGATCGGGGAAGCAGTCTCGCTGTTTTTGCGACGTGCGGGAAGCGGTGGAAGCGCTCCTCCGTTTGTCCGAGAAGGATAAGGCGATCGGCGAAGTGGTCAACGTGGGCAACGATCAGGAAATCACCATTGAGAATCTCGCGCGCCTGGTGAAAGACCGAACCGGCAGTTCTTCGCCGATCGAGTACATTCCATATGACCAGGCTTACGAACCCGGATTCGAGGACATGTTCCGGCGCGTTCCTTCTCTTGACAAACTGCGGCAGCTGACGGGTTTTCGGCCCACTGTGAAAATGCCCGAGGTCATTGACCGCGTGGCGGCTTATCAGGGCAGAAAAAGGGAATTTGTGGGCGCGCCTCTGCGAGAAGCCGCGACATCGGCCGCTTGACAAGTATTTCCGGTCCTGCCATTTCCGTGGGCGGGCCGCGCAGAACCAATTTGCAAATTCCTGGTTGGATTGATGGGGAGAATCGGTCCGAACCCTTGGACGAGTGGGATCATGAGCGGATTGCAGACCGATGAGGCGCTGCGGGGCGATGGTGTTGCCGTGGGGGCCCCTCTCCCGCGGATAAGAGTGTCAGGTTTCAGGATTTTCACGGCCCATGAAAAGTTGCTCTTCGTTTTGTTTCTTTTGACTCTTCCCCTGGCAAATCCGTGGGTGCGCGGCGATGGCGTCGGTTACTACGCCTACTTTCGCTCCGCCCTGATCGACCACGACTTGCGTTTTGAAAACGATTATCTCGCTGCGAACGAATCCTTCGTCATCTCCCGCGTGGATGCGCAAGGGCGCCTCCTTCCCCGCCTGTATACGAAGACCGGATACGTGGAAAACCACTTCAGTGTCGGCCCCGCGATTTTATGGGCCCCGGTCCTGCTCTCCGTCCATGGGGGTATTCTCCTGGCCGATCGATTCGGCGCGCACGTTGCCGCTGACGGGTACTCGCATCCTTATCTGCTGGCGATGGCGCTCACCACAGCCTGCTACGGTTTCTTGTCGTTATTCCTGACGTTTCAAGTCGCCCGAAAATATTTTGATGACCGGTGGTCTTTTTTCGCCACCGCTGCCATCTGGATGGCCAGTTCCCTACCGGTCTACATGTACTTCAATCCCTCCTGGTCGCACGCCCTTTCGGCGTTTACCGTCGCGCTGTTTCTTTGGTATTGGGAGGGGACCAGGTCGCGGCGAACCGCGGTTCAATGGGCCATTTTGGGATTGATGGCCGGCATGATGGGAAACGTTTACTATCCCAACGCCATTTTATTGATCTTTCCCGCGCTGGAGGTCCTCTTTCTTTCCCGCGCTAAACAAAGAGATTCCGGTCGGCCCGCGATGCCGTTTCAAAAATTGGCGCTCGGCTGTACCGTTTTTGTCGCGGTATTTTTCGGTTCCCTTTTGCCCACTTTCATCTCGCGCCAGATCATCTACGGAAATCCCTTTGAGACCGGCTATCCCCCGATTTCGATGTGGAATTGGACTTCCCCGGTCTTGCTCAAGGTTTTGTTTTCCTCCGATCACGGGATGTTTGTTTGGACCCCGGTTTTGATTCTCGCGGCCGCGGGGCTACCTTTTCTGATCAAGCGCGACGCGTTGTTGGGAGTGGGGTCTCTCTTTACATTTTTGGCGTTCTACTACTTTATCGCCAGCTATGGGGATTGGGACGGCATTTCCAGTTTCGGAAATCGGTTCTTTGTTTCCCTCACTCCCATTTTCATTCTTGGCCTCGCCGCCCTGCTGAGTTCTTGTTCGGCTTGGCTCGGCAAGGCCTCGCGCGCCGTTGCGGTCGCGTGCCCGGTGCTGGCCTTGCTGATTGTTTGGAACGTCGGATTCATTTTTCAGTGGGGCACGCATATGGTCCCCGCGCGGGGTGAAATTTCCTGGAGCGAGATGGTTCACAACCAATTCGTGGAAGTCCCGCGGCGGGTGGAGCAGAGCCTGGAAACCTACTTCCTGCACCGCGGCGAGATGATGGAGCACATCGAGCAGGAAGACATTCAGCAGCAAAAAGTGGAAAGGGCGCCGGGACAATAGCGAATTCAATGAGCGTAGCGCAATCCCAAATCGCTGTGGCCGCGAAGCCCCTCGGATCTTCCGTGGTGCGCATTGAACCGCGCCGCAGGTGGCTGGCGCTTGATCTTTCGGAATTGTGGGCCTATCGCGATCTGGTCTATTTTTTCGTCTGGCGAGACATCAAGGTTCGCTACAAGCAGACCGTGATCGGCGCGGCTTGGGCGGTTCTGCAGCCGGTGATGACCATGCTGGTCTTCAGTTTGTTCTTCGGCAAACTCGCCAAAATTCCCTCGCAGGGCTTGCCCTATCCCATCTTCTATTACAGCGCGCTCTTGCCCTGGATGTATTTCGCTACGGCCATTCAGGGCGCGACGAATATCGTCGTGGAAAATCAAAGAGTGATCACCAAGATCTATTTTCCGCGTGTGGTGCTGCCCACTGCTTCGGTCCTGTCGGGCCTTTTGGATTTCGCCATCTCCTTCGTCGTGCTGCTGGCCTTAATGGCCTGGTATCACATGGCGCCCACTCGCGCCGTGGTGTGGCTCCCGCTTTTCACGCTGCTGGCGGTGCTGACGGCTCTTGGCGTCGGCTTGTGGCTGTCCGCTCTCAACGCCATGTACCGCGACGTCCGCTACGTCGTGCCCTTTCTGGTTCAATTTTGGATGTTTGCCTCCCCGGTGGCTTACCCGAGCTCCCTGGTCCCCGAAAAGTGGCGCTGGCTGTATGGGCTGAATCCCATGGCGGGGGTCATCGAAGGGTTTCGCTGGGCGCTGACTGGCCACGGCGAGCCGCCGAACATTCTGCTGGCCGCGTCGTCGCTGGCCGTGGCCTTGTTGGTTTTGAGCGGACTCGTCTACTACCACGCCGTGGAGGGCACGATTGCAGATGTGGTCTGAGCTATGAGTGATATTGCTATTTCCGCGAATGGATTGGGAAAGCGCTACCGTATCGGCGCGCTGGCCCGCCAGACGACCATGGGCGAGCGGCTCACCCACGCGATGAAGGCGCCGGTTCGCTGGCTCAGTTCGAACGGCAACGGATCCTCCGGCGGGAGCCGCGATTTTTGGGCGCTGCGTGACGTGTCCGTCGACTTGCGCCAGGGCGAAGTCGTGGGCCTGATCGGCCGCAATGGGGCGGGAAAATCCACCTTGTTGAAGATTCTCTCCCGCGTCACCCAGCCCACGGTGGGTCGGGCGGAAATCCACGGCCGGGTCGGCAGCCTCCTCGAAGTGGGCACCGGATTTCACCCCGAGCTGACCGGCCGTGAGAACACCTACCTGAACGGCGCAATTCTCGGCATGGGCAGGAGGGAAATCGACCGCAAGTTCGATGAGATCGTGGCCTTTGCCGAAGTCGGGGATTTTATCGATACGCCGCTGAAATACTACAGCACCGGAATGCAGATGCGACTGGCCTTCGCCGTCGCCGCTCACCTGGAGCCTGAAACATTGCTGATCGACGAGGTTCTGGCGGTCGGCGATTTGGCGTTTCAAAAAAAATGTCTGGGCAAGATGGGCGAAGTCGCCAGCGGCGGCCGCACCATCGTATTTGTCAGCCATCAGCTCAACCAGATTCGCCGGCTCTGCAAGAAGGTGATCTGGCTCGATCAGGGCAAGATTTTCCAAGTCGGTCCCACGCCGGAAATTGCGGGCGCATATGAAACTTCCATGATGAACCGAGCCGACGTTCCGGGCCAGGCGAAAGGCGGACCGGAAATTCACAACGGCTTTGTAAGCTGGGAAATTATCGAACCCCAACCGGAAAAGGCCAACATGCTCACCACCCTGGGTCCGGTGAAAATAAAATTCGTCCTGCGGCTCGATAAGCCGGTGGCCGACGGGCACCACGGCATCGCACTCTTCAATCACGAGCGGCAACTGATGTGGGCTCGCGCGGAAAATCGGTTGGAGCTGCCGTCAGGAATGCATGAATTTTATTATGAGTTTCCCACGCTGCCCCTTCGCCCCGGGCTCTATACCTGGGATGTGAGTCTTTATGACGGAGTCAAAGAAATCGATCGGTGGGCCTGCGCGCCCGAGATGATCGTTGCAACCGAAATCCATCAACATCCGGACGATAGCTGGAACGGGATCTTGAATCTGCCCAGCCAGTTCTCGGCGGAACGAGGAGCATTCCTTGTCCAAGACATTCATATTTGACGATTCGAATTACGCCCGAATTTCCCGGGCTCGCATTCAACTCCTTCAGACCTTTCTGCCGGATCTGCAGCGCAAGATGGGGCTGCAAACCGCTCTTGACGTGGGTTGCGGCACGGGATTCTTTTCTGAATTCCTGCGCGATTCCAGTTACCGAGTAAGCGCGCTGGACGGCCGGAAGGAAAACGTCGAGGAAGCGGCCCGCCGCGTACAGAACGTCGAATTCCGCCATGCCGACGTTGAAGACCAATCCCTGCCGTCGCTCGGTTCGTTTGATTTGGTCCTGTGTTTCGGCTTGCTCTATCACTTGGAGAATCCGTTTCGCGCCATTCGGAACCTATTTGCCTTGACGGGGAAGGTGCTGATCGTCGAGAGCATGTGCGTGCCCGACAAAGCGTCGCTGCTCTATCTCATGGACGAGGGAAGGCTGGAAGACCAGGGGCTGAACTACGTCGCCCTTTATCCGTCCGAGGGATGCCTGATCAAGATGATGTGGCGGGCCGGCTTTCCCAACGTGTACCGTTTCCGCAATTTGCCCGACCACGAGCAATTCCGCGACACGGCCGAGCGAAAGCGGTCTCGAACCATGCTGGTCGGTTCCCAGGAAAAACTGGCTGTGCCCGCCCTGGTGCCGGCAACGGAGCCGGGAAATCTGTTTGATCCCTGGGCGGTTACGACGGTTGGCAAGAGGGCGAAGGATTTCTTCGACCGTCCCTGGGGCGAAAAAGTTCAGGCCATGCGCCGTCGGCTGGGATTCGCCAAGTAATCTTTCTGGTTCGCTCGCGCGGCGTGGAGTCACGAGGGCAGGGCAGCAACGATTTTAAAAGGAAAGGATTTTGCTTTCGGCGTGGCCACACTTGGGAATGGACACGATGGCACTCGTTAAAGACCAATTTGCGTTGCCGGAACCACTCCTCCCTCCGGGGGTCAAGAACTTCCTGGAAAGCTTCAAATTCGGCCGATTGGGTGTTCGTGCAGGCCGCAAATTCGTCCAAATCCTGCGAACGTCGCGTGATCCGATGCAACGCAAACTCTGGATCGGCAGATTCGGTTTGCCATTGCGTAACGCCGTACTTCTGAACCGGCCGCTCCCAGTTTCATTCCATGGAATTCCTGTTCTTCTAGCGCCACATGGAGAAGTCGCAGGAGATGTCTGGGCCGGGGTCCGCCGCGAACGGCAGGACGTCTCGTTTCTCTTGGGCATGCTGCAACCAGGAATGATTGTTTTCGATGTCGGTGCCAATGCGGGATTGTTTGCGATCAGCGCCGCCAAAAAAATCGGCGCCGAGGGGGTTTATGCTTTTGAGCCCTGTTCTTCGACTTGTGGACTGCTGAAGCGCAACCTGCTGTTAAATCAACTCGCCGATGTCCATGTTGAACAGATTGCTCTGGGGGAATCAGTCGGTGAGGGCGTACTGCAAATCCATTCGCCGCGCATTGACAGTCGAAACACATTGGGCCAAGCGAACCGCCCTGGCGGCAAAGTGATCCGCCACGAAGACGTCCGCATCACCACCGTAGACGTTTTTATGAAGGACCACAACATCCCGCGCGTCGATGTCATGAAAGTGGACATCGAGGGCGCGGAATTGTCGGCGCTTTGCGGGACGCGAGATTTGCTCGCGCGGCCGGACGCGCCCCTGATCCTGTGCGAAAATTCCGGATTTCTGACGCGCGGATTTTCCTATCACCCGGTTGAAATACTGTGGTTCCTGGAGTCTTGCGGTTACTCCCTGTTCGTGCTCAATGGTGAAACAGGCGAGATCTCGAACTTGAAGCCGGATTACCAATACAATTCGACGGTCATCGCTGTCAAGCCGGGCCACGCCTCTTTCGAGGATTTGCGTGCGAGGCTCCAGTGAGAGTCGCATTCGTCAAGCAAGTGCTGGACGTGCACGGGCCGTGGTCGACGGTTCTCTGGAAAAGTACCACGCCGCGGCGGCTTCTGGATGTGTGGCCGGGCAAGGCCACCTTTTGGGAGATGACCTGCTTTCTGAAGGCGGATTGGTACGTCATCCCGCAGCAATTGTCGAGCGACTACACGCAAGAGGCGGCCATCTCCATTCCGGGCCGCGCGGAAATGATCAGGCGACACACAAAGTATGTTGTCGCGCCCGAGGAGATTCCTGTCGACCGATATGACCTGGTGATCACATTCGACCCGATCTGGGCTGTGCCCGCGGATTCCTCTGCGCTGTTCGCCTACTTCGTGGTCGAGCACTGGGATCGCCTTTACCAAGAGGCGTTGCGCCAGCCGCGCGGCCAGTACGATTTGTTTCTCGCGCACATGCTCGACGCGCCAAAAACCCTCGCCTCGCTGCCGCAGTCCTTAGCCTTTCCTTACCTGCGCGATCCCGATTCCGTCCACGCCGTCTTCCCAGGCGAAAAAGAGGAGGCCATTTGGGCTGACTTTCGCACGCTGACCACGCTCGGAATGGCGGATACCTACGGCATGTGGGTTGCGGCCGGACATGCGGCCGCGACGCGCCTGGAGGAAGCTCTAGGCCTTCCGGTTCGTTACAAGAGCGCCTTCAACGAAAACCCTTATGGCATTTCCGATCCGCCCACATGGGGCGATGTGGCGCAATACTTTGACGCCATGGCGCGCTGCCGTTATTACGTCGCAGTGGGAACCATTGCGGGTGCAGGCCAAGCGATCTGCGATGCGGCATCGCTGGGGTGCATCTGCATTGGGCAGCAAGAAAAGGCGTTCCATCGTTTGATCTGCCATCCAGCGGCGCTATGCGCGCACATGATGGAATTGCCGCGGCGGTTCAAGGCGATTGCCGGTTCCGTGGATTTGCAGGCGGAGATTCGCGCGTGGCAGGATGCCGCGCTGCGCGATTTTTTCCAGCGCCGCCCGCTGGCACTCTTGGAAGAAGCGATATCACTTAAGAGCGGAAGCAGGGCCGGACACGCGGTTGCGCGAGCGTAGCGGTCGACAATCCGTTCGTTCAAACGGTTCGCACCGTGTTGTATGGCGCGAGGAGCGGTGAATTGAAAGTCTGGAACGTCCTGGTTACCGGAAGCAGCGGCCTGATTGGTTCGGAAGCCGTCGAGTACTTCGACCGCCAGGGCCACAAAGTCGTCGGCGTGGACAACAACATGCGCGCCGTGTTCTTTGGGCCTCCGGGGGACACGCTATGGAATCTCGAACGGCTCAAGAACGCCACGCGGCGTTTCACTCCCGTGGCGCTCGACATCCGCGACCGCGACGCGGTCATGTCGCTCTTCCGCGAAAATCGCTTCGACCTGATCATCCACTGCGCCGCGCAGCCCTCGCATGACAAAGCGGCGGACATCGCTCTGCTCGATTTTGAAGTGAACGCCATGGGCACGGTGAATCTGCTGGAAGCCGCGCGCCAGAATTGCCGCGACGCCGCCTTTGTCTTCATGAGCACCAACAAAGTGTACGGAGACGCGCCCAACGAGAAGCCCATGCGCGAGAACGAGACGCGTTACGACTACTCCGATCCCGCCGATTACGAGGGAATTGACGAAACCTGCCGCATCGACCGCACCATGCACTCTCTGTTCGGCGCTTCCAAAGTCGCCGCCGACATTTACGCGCAGGAGTATGGCCGTTATTTCGGAATGGGCGTGGGAATTTTTCGGGGAGGCTGCCTGACGGGCCCGTCGCATTCCGGCGTCGAGCTGCACGGATTTCTTTCGTATCTGCTCAAAGTGGCGATTTCCGGAAAAACGTACACGGTATTTGGCTACAAGGGAAAGCAGGTCCGCGACAACATCCACAGTTTCGATGTGGTTCGCGCGTTCGAGGAGTTTGCCCGCAATCCGCGGCCCGGCGAAGTCTACAACCTTGGCGGAGGCCGCGCCAACAGCGTGTCGATGCTGGAGGCCATCTCGCGAATCGAAGCGTTGACCGGACGCAAGATCAACTGGACTTACTCGGAGCAAGCCCGCAAAGGCGATCACATCTGTTACATCTCCAATTTGACGAAGCTGAAAAGCCATTACCCCGGTTGGAGCGTGACGCGCAGTCTCGATTCGACGCTGGAAGAAATGGTGGCTGCCGAGCAGGAGCACAGCCAGAAGCGTTAGGCGGACTGACCGAAATCGAAAATGACCATCGAATCCACTACGCTCACGCCGCCCAGCATGGCTCGCACCGAGTTCGCGCCGCGGGTTGAGGCCCCGTCGCCCTCCGCAAAATCCGCAAGGCGTATTCCCGAACTTGACGGGCTTCGCGGGCTGGCGATCCTGCTGGTGCTGATCTGGCATTTCGGTTGTGACGCCAATTCGGCCGGTGGCCATCGCTGGCTCTTCTATCTCATTGACGCCGGCGCGCTTTCCTGGAGTGGCGTGGACCTGTTCTTCGTCCTCTCCGGCTTTCTCATCGGTGGAATTCTTCTGGACGCGCGAAATTCGCCCAACTATTTCAAAGCCTTCTACGCTCGCCGGGTCTTTCGCATCATTCCTATTTATGCCGTAGTGGTCGGGGCGTTTTACCTGTGTGTGGCTGCTGGAATTCCGGGGCGGATCGCGGGCAGCGACTGGCTCTTCGGTCCGACTGTGCCGTGGCATGCCTATGCGACCTTCACGCAAAACATCCGCTATGCGATGGGTGGACCGAATCTAGCTTACTGGTTGGGCGCCACCTGGTCGCTGGCGGTGGAGGAGCAGTTCTACTTGCTCTTGCCGGCGGTCATCTGGCTGGTCTCCGAGCGCTGGCTTCCCTATTTGCTCGGCGGCGCAATATTGGCCGCTCCCGCCATGCGTCTCCTTCTGAATCTCGGCTACACCCATGGAATGGTCGCGAGTTTCGATCTGATGCCCTGTCGCGCGGACGCGCTGCTGCTGGGTGTGGCGGCAGCCTTGCTGGTGCGGAAGCGGACCATGTGGGAGTCGTTGAAAAGCAATCGCCGCCAACTCGCCTGGGGCTGGTGCCTGCTGCTCGCTGGGCTTCCCTTTTTTATTCTCTTCAAGGCTTCGGACCCATTGAAATCTTTCTGGATGTCGACATTGGGCCTCAGCTGGATTGCCTTTCTTTATCTGGGCTTGTTGCTTCTCGCGCTCATTTACACGGACGGCTGGCTGGGGGGCGCGCTGCGCAATTCCTGGCTGAAAGGTCTCGGGACGATCTCCTACGGCGTCTACCTGCTGCACTGGCCGATGCTGGGACTCACATTCATGATGTTCCGGCACAAGAAGCCGTGGGCCGAGACGCTAGGGGAGCACGGATTGCCAATCGTCGCGCTGGCGCTCACGATCGCAATCGCGTCGTTTTCCTGGACGATTCTTGAGAAACCGCTTTTGAAGATCGGCCACCGAGTGAAATACGGAAGTGAAATTTGAGGAAGCGAAAATCTTGAGGCCGCACCTGAGTATCGCTGTCGGGATCGACCCTGTGCAACCCGGCATCGAGTCAAATCGCTCGAATGTGGTCGAAGCGCCGCGCAAGGAGACCTCGGCGCGTCCGTCACTGTCCGCGAAACGTATTCCCGAACTCGACGGGCTGCGCGGGCTGGCGATCCTTCTGGTGCTCATCTGTCATTTCGTTTATGGAGCCAATTCCGCGGGCAGCCATCGCTGGCTTTTCTATCTCGTCGATGCCGGTTCGCTTTCTTGGAGCGGTGTGGACTTGTTCTTCGTCCTTTCCGGCTTTCTCATTGGCGGCATTCTTCTGGACGCACGGAATTCGCCCAACTATTTCAAGGCCTTCTATGCACGCCGGGTCTTCCGCATCATTCCGATCTACGCGGTAGTGGTCGGCGTTTTTTACCTGTGCATGGGGGCGGGAATTCCGGGGCGAGTGACGGGCAGCGAATGGCTGTTCGGTCCGACGGTGCATTGGTACGCCTATGCGACGTTCACGCAAAACATTGGATACTCGATGGGTGGACCGTCCACAGCCGCATGGCTCGCCGCCACCTGGTCCCTGGCCGTCGAGGAACAGTTCTACCTCGTGCTTCCAGCGGTGATCTGGCTTGTTTCCGAGCGATGGCTTCCCTATGTCCTTGGCAGTGCGATCGTGGCTGCTCCTCTATTGCGGCTTTTTCTGAACCTCAGCTACTCCCATGGAAAGATGGCCAGCTTTACTCTCATGCCTTGCCGCGCGGACGCGTTGCTGCTGGGAGTGGCGGCTGCGCTGCTGGTGCGGAAGCGGTCGCTGTGGGGGGCGATCAGGAGCAAGCCTTTGCGGCTGGTCTCGGCCTGGATGGTGCTGCTCGCCGGGCTTCCCTTATTTATCGTCTTTAAGGCAGCGGATCAGCTGGAATCCTTCTGGATGTCGACAGTCGGTTTCAGTTGGCTGGCGTTTTTCTATCTCGGATTGCTCTTGCTTGCGCTCATTTATTCGGACGGATGGCTGGGAAGCGCGCTGCGCAGCTCTTGGCTGAAAGGACTGGGGACAATCTCCTACGGCGTCTACCTGCTGCATTGGCCGGTGCTGGGGCTGACGTTTATGTTTTTCCGGCACAAGAAGCCCTGGGCGGAAACGGCTGGAGAGCGGGGGTTGCTGCTTTTGGCGCTGGCGCTAACCATAGCGATCGCATCTTTTTCCTGGGCCGTCTTTGAAAAACCGCTCTTGAAGATCGGCCACAGAGTGAAATACGGAAGCGAAGCATGAACGAGGGACGGTTTTGCAGCGTGAGAGAAACCCAGCGATGATCACTTTTTTTTCGACACCCAAACCGTTCCGCGGCCACATTGGCGTCATCCAGCGCAACGCCATCCAAAGCTGGAAGCTCGTGCATCCGGACGCCGAAGTCATTTTATTCGGTGACGAAGAAGGCAGCGCGGAGGCCGCGCGCGAGCTTGGTGCCCGACATGAACCGGACGTGGAACGCAACTCGCACGGAACGCCGCTGCTTTCCAGTTTGTTCGATCGCGCCGACCGCCTCGCCCGGCACGAGCGGCTGTGTTTCCTCAATGCGGATATTCTTCTGACCGATGATTTCCTCGCCGCTTCCACAAGACTGGCACGGCTTCAGGAGCGTTCGCTGATGGTAGGCCGCCGCTGCGACGTGGACATAACCGAGCCATTGGATTTTTCAATGCCGGATTGGGGCGAGCGCCTCCGCTCCCTTGCCCGCAAGCATGGAAAATTCCGGCCAGCGCAATGGATCGACTATTTCGTATTTCCGCGTGGCCTGCTCTACCAGCAGGTGCCGCCATTCGCCATTGGCAGAACGAGCTACGACAACTGGCTTCTCTGGAAGGTTCGATCGATGGGGGTTCCGGTTGTGGATGCGACGCAAGTGATTCTGGCCGTACATCAGAACCACGACTACTCATTTCATCCGGGCGGGCAAAGCGGTCTTTGGAAGGATGTAGAAGCGCAACAGAACCTTGCATTGCTGGGCAAGGGGCACTTTGCCACAATCGACAACGCGACGCATCTGCTTACGCCAAATGGCCTGCAGCGGAATTATTATCATTGGGTCGCAAACGCAAAACGCGAGGCCAAAAGGGCCGGCTACGCTGTCTGGTTTGGGCTCCTGAACATGACGCGGCCCGTGCGTCGCGTGCTGGGATTGCGGCAGCGCCACAGTCCCGAGGCTCCAAGATAAAATTAAGTCTGCGAATCGGGGCATCTCGATTCGCAATTGCTGCGCGTTTCCACGGAGGGGTAACACCTTGAAGGTTCTGATCACCGGCGGCTGCGGATTCCTGGGCTCCACGCTTGCGTTGTATCTGAGCGAGCGGGGGCATGACGTGATGGCCATGGACAATCTCGTGCGCCGCGGCAGCGAATCCAACATCGAGCGGCTGCAAAAGCACGGCGTCGCGTTTGTGCATGGCGACGTCCGCTGCGAAGAGGATTTTGCCGGCCTGCCGCGAGGAATTGAGCTGATTTGCGACGCCAGCGCCCAGCCGTCCGTTGTTTCCGGGTATACCAATCCGAAGTTTGACCTGACCAACAATACGCTTGGCGTGTTCAACGTGCTTGAATTCGCGCGCGAACACCATTGCCCGCTGATCTTTTGCAGCACCAACCGCATTTACAGCGCCGATCGGATCAACGCACTGCCGCGGCGCGAGGGCGCGACCCGTTTGGAATGGGACTGCGCGGCGTGGCGCAATCTTCCCGCCGAGAGCCGCCCGGCCGGCTTCGATCCCGAGCACGGCGTCTCCGAAGAATTCAGCCTCGACGGCGCCGGCCGCAGCATTTACGGAGTCAGCAAACTCATGGCCGATGTCGCCTGCCAGGAATATGCGGACGCCTTTGACATTCCCGTGATCGTCAACCGTCTCGGCGTGATTTCCGGCGCGGGACAGTTCGGCAAGATCGATCAAGGATGGGTGGTTTGGTGGGCCGTAGCCTGCCGGTTCGGACTGCCGCTGAAATACATCGGCTGGGGCGGCAAACAAGTCCGCGACATTTTGTTCATCGACGATGTCTGCCGGCTGGTGGATCTGGAGATTGGCCAGATTTTCCGCTTGCGCAGCGGCGTTTTCAATGCCGGCGGCGGCGCAGCCAATTCACTTTCGCTTCTCGAAGCCACGCAGCTCCTTGAGAGGAAGTTGAGCCGCTCGATGTCGATTACTCACGAAGAGAATCCGCGCAAGGCGGACACCGTCATCTATATTACGGACAACCGCAAGGTGGAACGCGTCCTCGGTTGGAAGCCGCAGGTAAATCTTTCGGAAGGAATGGATTCCATCGTTGCCTGGGTCCGGGAGAACGAGGCGCAGTTGAGCTTGCGGTATCGCACTGCAGGTTAGCGCAGTTCGCCAAATGTTTATGGAAGCAAAAGCCAACCCTCTCGTGAGCGTACTGATCGACACGTACAATCACGAGCGCTTCATCGAACGCGCCATCAACAGCGTCCTCGATCAGGATATGCCGATGGATGGCGTCGAAATCCTCGTCGTGGACGATGGCTCGACCGACGGCACGACGGATATCGTCCGCCGCTTCGAGCCGCGCGTGCGATTGCTTCGCAAACCGAACGGCGGCCAGGCATCGGCGTTCAATTTCGGTTTTGCCCAGGTCCGAGGCCAGATTGTCGCCACCTTGGACGGCGACGACTTTTGGGCCAAGGAAAAGCTTCGCCGCGTGCTGGAAACGCTTGACGCGAATCCCGGCGTTGGAATGGTGGGACACGGATTCTACGAACAATATTCCGACGGGCGGCCCAACGGCCTGATTCTCCCGGGGCGTCCCTATCGACTGGATCTCAGTTCACGGCAAAACGCGGAATTGTTTCGCCACCTGGCTGCATTTTTCGGCACCAGCAGAATGACCATCCGAAAATCGGTCCTGGACCAGATTTTGCAGATCCCCGAGGAATTAATCATCGAGGCGGACGAATATGTTTTCACCCTCGCTCCGGCCATCCGTCCTGCGATGATTTTGAATGAACCCTTGTGCTACTACGGAATCCATTCCGACAATTTATTTCAGTTCGGAAAGTTTGAACCCGCCAAAGCCCGGCGCAAGATGAATGTTCTGGATGTCCTTATGCGCGAGCTTCCGCCAAAGCTTGCGAAGTTCGGCGCGACCGATGAGATCGCCGCCGCTCTTTTTCAAGGAGCGCGCGTCGAGGCGGGACGCATTCGCTTGAGTCTGGAGGGGGGTAGCCCGCTGGATGCATTTTCCGTGGAGCGCGCGGCGTTCAAAGCCGCCTATCGCAAAGTGACCTGGCGCTACCAGCTGTTCCGCGCATTTGTGCTGTTGCAGACCTTGCTTTTGCCGCCGCGTGTGTTCTACCGGCTGCGAAGGTGGTATGCGGACAAGGGTCTGTCTCGTTTTCGCACTTGGACCGGTGAGCCGGCGCCCGCCGTCCAGATGGTCGAGCGGCGGCCAGGATGAGGCCATCGATAGAAAAGATGGAGATTAACTTCGCGTGAAAGCGCGATTCTTTCTGATGTTCTTCGGGGCCTGGCTGATTTACCTGGCCTTCTCGCCGTCTGACACATACTCGATTGACGGTTATTCCATGATCGCCGTGGCGGATTCGCTTGTTACCCATCACAACGTAAGCGTGCCGCCCGGATTGGGCATGCCCGGGAAGGATAGCCGCCTCTATTCGTCCTGGTATCCGTTGCAATCAGTCCTTGCCGTTCCGGTCGTCGCTCTGGCCATCAAGGCGTCGAATTTGTCCCACATACCAGTCCATGACACGGAATCGTTAATGGTGACGGTGCTTCCGGCATTGTATACGGCGTTGACGATTCCCCTCGTTTACCAGATCTCAATGCTGCTTCTGAGCTCAGCGAGCGGAGCCTGGCTAGCGGCCATCACTTATGGATTCGGCACGATTGCCCTCGTGTATACGCGGGATTTTTATGCCGATCCGCTGCTGGCGCTTCTGGTGGCTCTGGGAATTGTGCTGGCATTCAAGCCGGAGACTCACTGGATGATTTTCGTAGTAACTGCCCTCGCAGTGCTTGCCAAACCGACTGGAATCATTTTGGGGCCCGTACTTTCTGCCTACTTGTTATTTAAGACGCGGCGCTTCTGGTGGAGCATACTGCCCGGGCTCGGAAGCGCGATCGGCTTGGGTGTCTATTTCCTCTACAACTATTCGCGGTTTGGAAATTTTCTGACCTTCGGCCAGCCGTGGAGTTTTTCAATCCGAAATATTCCACCGGGCATTGCCGGTCTACTATTCAGCCCGGGTGCGGGATTATTTTGGTATTGCCCCTGCGTCGTGTTATCCGCAGTCGCAATCTATCAGATCAAGGCGCGTCGGCTGGAAGCGTGGACCATTGTTGCCCTTGCCGTTTCTTCCGTGGTTCTGCATTCTTTTTGGCCGGTGTGGGAGGGAGGATGGTCTTGGGGGCCGCGCCTGCTGCTCCCCGTACTCCCCGGGCTCGTCGCCTTGACAGGCGTCCTCATGAATGGTTGGCGCAAAATCCTGGTGTTCGCTGCTGTTCTCGGATTTCTCGTGAACGCGCCAAATCTGATCTCTTTTTTTGAGCGCTATTATGCGGAGGCCAACGAGCAAGGAATTTCCAAAGCGGATTTGTTGTGGCGCCCAGGCCTCTCGCCGTTGCTGCACCAATGGCCTGCGGCGTACCGGGAAATTCAGGACGCGCGCCACGTGGACGTGCGCCAGTTGTTTGCGGAACGCACCGGAGTCCCTGCCGCCACAATTTCCACTTCCCGCGCTTTAAGAATCGTGGCCGTTTGGTGGTGGCTCTTGCCAATGGTTGGTATCGCGCGATTATGGGGCGTGCTCTTGTCGGCCGTATTGGTGCTGTCCGGGGTTTGGCTGCTCATGTCGGCCAGGTTCCGAAGTGTTTGAAGCATGGGAAGCCCGGTGAACGCGGGGACGGCGGCTGCTCTCCTAACCGGTGCGAGAGGAAAGGACCAAAGAGAGTCATGAGTCGAAAAACGGCCTTGGCAATCTTGGTGGTTCTGAGCGCAACGTACATCCTGGTTGAATTGGTACCCGGCCGGTTCGCGGTCACCGATGAAGTTTATTTCAAAGCAGCGGGAAGAAACTGGGCGGCCACGGGAAAGTTTGCCGCCCCGGAATTAAAAGGCTTCCGCGACACCCTCGTTCCGCCGCTGAGCGAAGTATTCTTCGCCTATCCGCCGATTTATCCATTTCTCTTTGGCGTCTACACAAAAGTAGTCGGTTTTGGCCCGAGATCCTGCATTTTCTTCGACGCGCTGATACATCTCTTGCTGGTTTGGTGCGGTGTATGGGTCGCCCGGCTGGTTTTCAGTGTCCCGAGAAGCGCCTCGGTCCTTTGCGGAGCGCTGCTGCTGCCGCTTGGAACCGTGGGCCGCCCCGACGAATTGGGGATTGTGTTTGCCCTGGCGGCCGCGCTCGCGTTGCGAAGGGAGCTCCCGCTCAAATTTGCTGCTCCGGTAGGAGGCGCGCTTTTGGGGTTGTGCTGCGCGACGAGCCTCGGCGCTTGCCTGTTTCTCGGATCGCTGGTCGGATGGGAGGTCACGCTGCGAGAGCGGACCTACGTCGGAAAATTGCGCGATCTCGTGATCACCGCGCTGATTGCCCTTGTTGTGGTGGCCGTGTGTGTCGCGCCCATTCTTGCGCCTCACCCGATGGCGTACCGGCAACTCCTCTTGATCGGCGCCGGCCAGACTGTGGCGGGGAATGCCGCCAGCGGCGGGTCGCATAGTTTCGTCAGAAATTTCATTAAGCTGTGGCTGGAGGCCTTTCACTACGGGTATGAAAAGTTTTTCCTCATCGCGGGTTGCCTGATCTTCTGCTTTCTTTGCTGGTGGCTCGACAAAAATCGGGGACGCGCAACATATTCCCGCATCGTCTTGGCATTCTTTTCCCTGCTCTTGTTGTTGGTTGCGATGCCCGGGAAGTATATGTATCTGTGGTTCATCGGATCGTGGCTGCTCATCGCGTGCGTCGCTCTCGGCTGGCAGGCATCTCAATCCTTGCCCTCAATTCCCCGGCGCTCGCTCTTCGCGCTCGGAGCCCTGATTTGGCTGGCGGCTTCGCTGCCTTATTTCCGCTCGAAGGCGATCTTGTGGACATTGCCTGCGGATCAATCTTTAACAATCAACGTGCAGAGGGTGCGGGAAGAGGTGCCGGCGGGCGCAGGCGTCTTGACGGCGGATTACTGGTGGGCGATGGCCGACCGGAATGCGGTCTACGACACGCTGTTCAGCAATCCGGGACCTGACGCGTTCGAGTACGTGGTTATGACCGGAAACGGATCGGGGCGGCCCGGAACTCCGCTGACGCCCGCCGTCTCACTCGGACAATCGAAGTGGGTGAACACGTACGATCACTTGCGAAGGAACACACCAAGTGTCCTCGGATTTTCACTTTCGCACAGCGGCTATGGCTTTGGACCGTACATTCTGAAAAAAATGAATTAGGCCAGGGAAAAGAATTGCCTTGGTTTGCCGCTCCGGCATTCGGGCGCAGCCAGACCAAAAAGAGCGAGACACCAAGTTTAGTCCACTCTATAGAGTCGCTGATCCTCGCGCCCGAAAACCAACGTAAGGCCGGGCGGGTGGTCGGGCAGGTCGAAAGCACCGCCCTTCGGTCTATAGTCGAAAATGTGGGTCACATGTAAAGCCGGCAACTGCGCCATCACCTCCGGCACGTTCGTAGCGCCGGGGATGGTTTGCTCTCCCCAACGGCCAAATGCTTTGATATAGGGCTTGTCGATGAAATAGACCGAAATCCCCGGATTCAGAACCAGGACTTTCTTGACCGACGGATCTTTGTTGATGTAATCAAATCCCGCGGCGCACGCTGTTTTCATTTGCATGCGCGTCGCTTCAAAGGCCGCCGACACCGCTGCATGCATATCTTCTTTTCTTTCGGGGATGATGATGAACAATCCATACAGGATGGAGATGGCGATCGCCAGCGCGGCCAGGACCCTCGCATTGCGCGATATCGAGCGGGAAACGTATTGCCAGCCAAGCACTCCGAAGATCGCGCTGATCACATAGATGTTGATCGCGTACCTGGACTCCTGAGAGGTCACAAACCAGGCCGCCGTCTCGAGCAATGCAAAGAGCAGCAAGCCCTTTGCAAAAGCGTCGCGCCGCCGCGCGACGATGCCAAACGGGCCCAGCGCCAGGGGCACAAGCCCGATTCCGCCAGCTCCTCGAAAGCTGGCGGTGTAGTAGGTCACATTGAACGGAAGAAGAAGAAAGGCGAGGGGTCCCCTTCCGAGACCGCCACCCTGTTTCCGCACCTCGTCTACGACCGCCTGCATAACTGTGGGCAGCAGTCCCTTGGGAGTAAAAAAATGAGCCAGCGCGGGCGGCGGCGGATAGATCGGGCAGTCGTACAGAATCCAATTACGCAGATAAAAGGGAGATGCAATCGCAATTGCCGCGGCGCACGCGATTCCCAAATACTTCAAGATCGCCGCGGGAGGGCGCTGGCAGGCCCAGACGGCGACCAGAAACACGCAGAAAATCAGCAGCGGCAAGGCCATGAGTCCCGTGTATTTCGTGGCCATCGCGAAGCCGCAGAAAAGTCCGGCCAGGGCGTACGCTCCCGGCTTTTCCGCGTCAAACGCGACACGCGCGGCGGCGAGTACGAAGCTGGCGAATAGGGCATCCAGGAATCCACCGTACGCCCCCGCATAGACCGCTGGCATGGTGGCGACGAGCGCGGCAGCCCACCATGTTTCGGATGGGCTGAGACCCAGGCGCAGCGCCAAACTCGCCGCGGCCAGTAGAATCGCGGCAAAACTTAACACCGCGAAAAATGCGGGAGCGCGATCTCCCCCAATCGACATCAGCGCCGCATACTGCGTTTCTACCACCACGGGAAAATAGGTGGTCACCTCATCGGCGACTGGCCGGATCACTCCCTCGCGCAGCCAGACCTTTGGCCCAAGGTAGTGGTAAGCGATCGCGTCGTTGTTCATATCGCCGACCGGAAACGCAAGCCCGCCAACAGCGGTCACGGCCAGAACAATCAAAACAATCACGGCCGGGAAAAATGGCAATTTGCCGACGCGAAGAGCCTGCCAGGGCTTTCCGCCAGCGCGAGCCATCGCATCGCTGCCGAGCAGTATGCCCAAAAATAGAACTAAGAGGATGGCGGTACGCGAAAACCAGAACTGGCCCACGCAAAACAGAATCGTTCCGAGAAGTCCGAGCCCCCCCAGAAATATAAAGAGCAAGCGGTCAAGCTGCGAAAATGTTTTGGGAAAAAGCCGCTGCAACAGGCTTCCGAAACCTACTGCGGATGCTGCCAGAATGAGATTCGCGACGATCGCCAAAAGCTTGCTCATGGCATATGCCGGTGAGTGATGGCCCTAAAAAGATTTTGCGAAGTATGCGATCCCAGCACGCGGATGAGGAAGAAAGCGGCAATCGCCAGGAAGATCCAGAGTTCCACGAGGCGGGGCCAGAGAAGCTGCGCAATCCTCGCGAGCTTTCCACTGCCCTCCTGATTTCCCCGGGCGATGCCTTCGGAAGATGCTCGCATAGGCTCGATTATTTTTTCAAAGCCGAGAATACGTTTATCGACAACGAAAAGCAAGATAAGCCATCGTGGCCTCTTGAGCACGGATGGAACAAACGCTTGCAGAAGGGCCAAAGATCGCCAAATCCATTCATGTATAATCGCGTGCGCTGGTGCCCTGGAAGCCTTGCCGGAATTTTGTGTGCAATCGAATGCCGCTGTTCACGACAAGCTGTCCAGGACTATTTGATTGTTGGCGCCAGTAGCTAGATCGAAGCAATGTTTCCTTCGGTCGGGGAGCAAATCCAAATTGGCAGGATCGGACGCCACGGATAAACGGCAAGTCGAGCCCGATGTCCAGGCTATTTATCAAAATCGCTTCGCGGCCAGCGAAGCGCAACGGGACAAGATATGGCGCGTCCTGACGCGGCATTATTTCCAGAGGTGGATCAAACCGACGGACGCAGTGCTCGACGTCGGCGCCGGATACTGCGAATTTATCAACAATATTGAGGCGCGCGAAAAATTTGCGCTGGATCTGAATCCAGTCACCCGCTTGCGTGCGAATCCCGCGGTAAAAGTAATCGAGCAGGATATATGCCAGGACTGGGCCATGGATTCGGATCTCATGGATGTCGCATTTAGCAGCAATTTCTTCGAGCACCTGCCGGGCAAGGGTGATTTAAAACATTGTCTTAAAGAGATCCACCGCGTGCTTCGGCCGGGCGGCGCGTTGATCGCCATGGGACCCAATATTCGTTTTTGCTTTGATGTTTATTGGGATTTTTTGGATCACTATCTTCCACTGAGCGATCGCTCCATCGTCGAAGCCCTGGAACTCGCCGGCTTTGAAATGGAGTCCGTGGTCCCGCGATTTCTCCCCTTCACTATGGCGCGTAAACGTCCTCCATCCTCTTTTTTGGTTCGACTCTATTTGTCCTTGCCGGTCGCCTGGCGCGTAATGGGCAAGCAATTCCTCGTAGTAGCGCGAAAAGGCCATGCCTGACCTGTCTCCGATCGTCCGCGAAACTCGCCGAGCCAGCTATTTCGCAATGAACTGTGTCGCACGGCAGAGGAAGGATTGAACACAGCGAAGACGATTTTGAACCTCCTGGGCACAGGCCGATGTAATCTTGTGCTTTCCCTCGATGGGGCAGGCGGGCTTTCATGATCTCGTTGGGCTTCAATTATTCCCAGATGCATGATTCTTCCGCGTGCATCGCGCGGGACGGCGAACTCCTTTTTGCCGTGGCCGAAGAACGCATCAGCCGCGTCAAGCACGACGCAGGCTTTCCGCACAACGCCATTCGCGCTTGCCTGGACTTCGCGAAAGTCCGCGCGGACGAACTCGACTTCATCTGCCAGGGTTGGCCGAAGCCCAGCAAAGTATTTGCAACCGATTTGAAATGCTTTTTGAGCGGGCAATATCCGATCACCTACCTTAACGTCCTCAATTCCGCGCGGCTTTTCGCCAGCATGGCCCACCAAAATGGCGGCTTCAAGCGCTTCACGCATAATTTCGGTCCAACCAAAGCGCAAATGCGTTTCGTGGATCACCATCTGGCACATGCCATCAGCGCGTATTCGTATTCGGGTATGGATAAAGCCGCGGTCGTGGTGATGGATGGGCGCGGCGCCTGGGAAGCCAGCTCCATCTGGTACGGCCACGACGGGCGACTCGACCATGTCCTCACGATTCCCTGGCCGAATTCGCTGGGACTTTTTTACGCGCAGTTCACGCAATACCTCGGATTCGTTCCCAACAGCGATGAATGGAAGGTCATGGGTCTTGCGCCCTATGGGAGTCCGGGTGTCAATCTGAAGGAATTCATCTCGCTCAATCACGAATCCTATCGCGTCAACGCGCCTCTTCTATTTGAACGCCGCAATGGCGCCTCCGCCATCGCCAAACGCTTGGGCCCTGAGCGCACGCCCGAAAGCGAAATCGACGAAACTTTCAAAAATGTCGCGTTTGCCGTGCAAGACGCATGCGAGGCCACGATGCTGGCGCTCGTGAAGCTGGCGACGGAGAAGACGGTATGCCGCAACGTGTGCCTCGCAGGAGGCGTGGCGCTCAACTCCAAAGCCAACGGAAAGATTCAAGCGTCGGGCCTGGTCGACCGCATTTTTATTCAACCCGCGGCTTCCGATGATGGCGTGGCGCTCGGCGCCGTGTTTGCGCCCTGCCTGGACGGCGGCGGACGGTTGCCCATGAAGCCGCTTCGGCACGCCTATCTCGGCCCCGAATTTTCCGATGCGGAAATTGAAAGGGCCATCGGTACATTCAAGCTGCGCGCGACCAAGCTGAATGATATTGCCGCGACCACCGCCGAACTTCTCGCCAACGGGAAAATCATCGGGTGGTTTCAGGGACGCATGGAGTTTGGCCCGCGCGCCCTGGGCCATCGCTCGATCCTGGCCGATCCGCGCGATCCGGAGATGACCGCCAAAGTGAACAACGCTGTCAAATTCCGCGAGTGGTGGCGCCCGTTTGCACCGTCCATGCTCAAAGAAGTGGCTGCGGAATACCTCGAACATGCCTGCGACTCGCCGTTCATGATTCTCACGAACCCGGTGCGGCCGGAGAAGCGCGACGTCATTCCGGCGGTCACGCACGTCGATGGCAGCGCGCGCCCGCAAACGGTGGAAAAGGAAATCAGCCCGCTGTATTGGAATCTCATCAACGAATTCGGCAAGCGTACGGGCGTGCCCGTGCTCATGAACACTTCGTTTAACCTGCGCGGCGAAGCAATCGTGAATACGCCCACCGACGCCATTCGCACGTTCTTCAGCTCGGGAATGGACGCATTGGTTATCGGGTCGTTTTTGGTGGAAAAGTGAGCGCCGAAAAAGTGATCTTGCTGCTTGGCCGGCGGGACTATCCGACGGATGGCGTCGCGGATTATTGCGAAAACCTGCGTCAAGCCGGCGGCCCGCGGGGTCTCTCTTTTGAATCCGTTCAACTTCCCTGGGCGGAAAATGGATGGGGCCCTGCGCTTACGGAGTTGCGGAAAGCCGCCGCCAGTTGGCGCGATCGCTGGGTTCTCTTGCAATTCACGACGCTGGCCTGGTCGCGCCGCGGATTTCCATTGCGCGCGCCTCAAGTTCTCAATGTGCTCCGCCAATGCGGCGCCCGGCCCGGCGTCGTTTTTCACGACTTCGCGCCGCTGCAAGGTAGAGGAATTGTTGGCCGAGCCCGCGAATATTCCCACCTTCGCGTCCTGCGCCAGCTTCATGCGCGTTCCGACCTTGCGGTTTTCACAGTTCCGCTCAACAAAGTATCCTGGCTGCCGCCGCGAAGAGAAAAATCCGTCTTCATCCCCGTCGGAGCAAATTGTCCCGAAGCGATTCATGCAGGCCGCGACGACTCAGCCAAGGTCAAGACCGTCGCTGTGCACAGCATCACCGGGGGAGACCGCACAAGAATCGAAGTTGCCGACCTTGGGGCCGCTTTGCAGCGTGCCGCGAAAAGCGCCGGCCCGATTCGTTTGGTCCTTTTTGGACGCGGCTCCCGGGAAGCCGAACCCGCTCTCCGCTCCGAATTGGCCGATGCCGGAGTGGAGATCGAATCCCTGGGACTCCTGAAACCGGAGCAAGTGAGCCAGTCCCTGGCCGGAGCTGATGTGCTCCTCTTCGTGCGTGGACAGATTTCGACGCGTCGCGGAAGCGCGATCGCCGGGATCGCTTGCGGTCTGCCAATTGTGTGCTATTCAGGGCCGGAAACTGCCTGGCCCATCACGGAAGCAGGAATTCTTGCCGTGCCGCTTGGCGACCGTGAGGCCCTTGCGGCCGCGCTGGAAACCGTGCTTTTGGATGGGTCATTTCGAAAGACGCTCGCCGAGCGCAGCCGCCAAGCCCAAGAAAAATACTTTTCGTGGAGCGCGATCACGGATGCGTACGCGGCGGCGTTAGGCCAAGCACAGACTGGACAGGCTCGAAGCCTGACGAAAGAATCCACCGGCGCAACCCTAGTCGCATAAATAGGACGATCGCAAGCGAAAGGGTGGAGGAAGAATACTCCCGAAACGGTTCCACGGGTTCAAACATCCTTCACCGCGGTGGCCCTTGTCATTCCGCGACGCTTGCTCAGGATGCTGCTGCGATCTTTTGTGCAAACACAAGCAATTCATCGCCTTCCGTTGAAAGGGCGGCGCCGGAACCGTCCTTAAGCATTCCAGCCATCTGATCGTCGAAGGGGCTCGATCCAAAGACCGGCTTCGTCAACCCCGCGCGGGGAATGGCAAATTCAAAGAAAGGCATCGCAGGTGCGATCGGATGGTCTTCTCCGATCCATTTCAGCCAGTAACCTGAACGCGCTTTTTTCCCCATGAAGTTGGGGAGAACGTGGAAGACAAATCCATTTTCTTTCAGTAGCCGCGTAAGCAAAGGAAACACAGCGGCGATATTGGGCAAATGCTCGACCACATGGTTGGAGAAAACTACGTCAAAACTGCCTGCCGGAAGCTTTTCGAGCTCCTCTAAGGAGTCGATGATCTTCAGCCCTAGTCTTCTACGACCGTACTCGGCGCGAGGCCTCGAAATTTCAAAACCAAGCACATCGAACCCGCATTGCTGAAGTTGATAGGTTCCGTAGCCCCAGGAGGACCCGAAATCGAGCACCCGGCCGCCCGGCCGCAAACTGTGTAGAACGCGGACTTTCTTGTTGATATCGAGAGGCGAGCCGGAGAAATTTGCGGCGGTAAGCAAAAGCAATTCGCTCTCCCCGGGAAGAACAACCTGTGGAGAATCTCCGGCAAACTCTTCTTGGTAGTACGTGTCATGCTCCCCTGCGGAGTCGGCCGGCCAGCGAAACCACAGGTGACAGCTTTGGCACTGGAGAATTTCGACGATCAACTTCTTTCGTCGAACAAGTTTTACCATGGTGGAGGGGCCGCAATACGGACATACCCGAGGCTGGCCGTGCCACCGATGATGGAGAATCCGCCGGACGTAGCGAATCTTTGCTTTCACGTCGATGGAGTTCTCTTTGGACATCGTCTAGCTCGCTGGGTGGCGAGCTGAGCTATATCATATTGAAGTATTGGAATTGAGGCGTGGGATTTCAAATCAGGTTCGACCGAATAATCAATGTACACTTCCATTTGGGAGCCTGCGAGGGCGCGGAGTGTGCGGATGACCGAAAAAAGTCTCATCGACGCTCGTGTGCAGGCTGGCGAGCGGGCAGACCAGGACATGTTGCCCCACGGGCATGACGCTTCTTTACCGCAGGGCGCAGATCGCGCTAGCCAGCGCCTGCTGATCGTCGCTCCGCTCGTAGTCCAATACTCCTCTCCTCTGTTTCGGCAAATTGCTCAGCGCGTGGATCTAGATGTGTTGGTTGCCTATTGCAGCATGCAGGGAGCGGAATCCGGAGTCGATCCAGGCTTTGGAGTAAGAGTTTCCTGGGATACGGCCCAGCTTGAAGGATATCCTTGGATTCATGTCCCCAATCGCGCTTTTCGACCAGGGCTCGGGCATTTTTTTGGATTGTTTAATCCTGGACTGTGGACTCTGATCCGCGATGGAAAATTCGATGCGGTACTGATCTGCGGCTACTATTTTGCAAGCGCATGGATTGCTGTGGCGGCGGCTAAAGTTTATGACGCCCCCATCATGTTTGTAACGGATTCACACAGCCTCCAAAGCTGGAGGACGCAATCGAGATGGAAACTCCGAGTCAAGGAGCAACTGGTTCGGCGAATTTTTTCACTCGCTAGAGCCGTGATCGTTTCTTCTTCCGGCGGCGTGGAGTATGTGAAATCCCTTGGCTTCCCCGGTGAACGCGTGGTTCTAACTCCCGGGGCCGTTGATAATGCCTGGTGGACTGAGCAAGCGTCGAAGGCGGACCGTCAGTCGACGCGGGCGGCGTGGAAGATTCCGGCCGAAGCACCGGTGGCGCTCTTTTGCGCCAAGCTCCAGCGCTGGAAGGGCCCCTTGGACCTGCTCGAAGCATTTGCGCGGGCAAATGTTCCGAATTCTTTTCTCGTTTTTGCCGGCGATGGGCCGGAACGAAGCCATCTTGAGCGTAGGGCCGCGGAACTACGCCTTGCGGATCGCGTGCGTTTTCTCGGTTTTCTGAATCAGTCGCAACTCCCATCCGCCTATTGCGCCGCAGATCTGTTCGTCCTGCCATCGCTCTTTGAACCCTTTGGACTCGTCGTGAATGAGGCCATGCTTTGCGGACTCCCGGTCGTAGTCAGCGACCGCGTGGGAGCGAGATTTGACCTGGTGGTCCCAGACGAAAATGGTTGCGTGTTCCCGGCAGGGGATGTGGAATCGCTGGCCGAAGTGCTCCGGCGAATTCTGCCCGATCCGCAAAAGAGGGCGCGCATGGGCTCGGCGGCGCGACGGCGTATGGAATCATGGTCGCCAAGAGAGTACGTAGATAGCATCGTGCGCGCTGTGCAATTGGTGGGGAAGAAGAACGGAGCTATTTAAATGCGCCCTATGAATTGTTTTTTGAATGTCGCCGTTGCCTAAGGAATTTCGACTGGCGAAACGCACGTCCGTCCATTTGGACATGATCCGGGGTGTCTCGGCCCTCGCCGTAATGCTGTATCACTTGCGGGGCCTGTTCTTCGTGGATTTCCCGTTTCTTGAAAGCAAGTCTTTACTGACCAAGGGGCTCTACGCGGCCACTGGCTATGGGCACCAGGCCGTGATCATTTTCTTCGTTCTCAGTGGATACTTCATCGGCACCAGCGTGTTGGAATCCGTCGGCAAGGCGCAGTGGTCCTGGCGCAACTATCTCGTCAGTCGAATGACCAGGCTTCAGCTGGTACTGCTGCCGGCGCTTTTTTTGGGGGCGATATGGGACCGGATCGGAATGAGAATAGCTCAAGCAAGTCCGCTTTATTATGGTGGTTTGTATAAGTTCTATCTCCCCAGTGTCGCTCTACGTTCCACCGTTCCCGTGTTTCTCGGAAACTTGTTTTTTCTGCAAAGCATCGTTTCACCCGTGTTCGGTTCCAATGGCCCGCTATGGAGCCTCAGCTACGAATTTTGGTATTACATTGTCTTCCCTGTTCTGATCCTCGCGGCTGCCAGATCGGTGGGAACTCGCGCTCGCATTCTGTATAGCGGCTTCGCTCTGCTGCTCTTGTGGTTTATCGGCACGACGATCAGTCTTTACTTTTTGATTTGGCTGGCCGGGGCCCTCGTGGGGCGCCTCCGGCGCATCACGAAATTCCAGTCGCCTTCTGTAGTCTGGCCATTAGCCGGTGGATTGATATTCCTCGGCGCTCTGGCCTGGAGCCGGACGCACAGGCTTTCCTCCGATTTTCTGACGGATTGCGTCGTGGGATTTTGCTTCTCGCTGTGGCTCTACACGTTGCTTCTCGGATCAAGGGAGGATGTTTCTCCAACTTATGCTCATGGAGCCAAAAAGCTGGCCGGGTTTTCCTATACGCTCTATCTGACACATTTCCCGGCGCTGCTCCTCTTGCGCGGATGGCTTAACTCGCGCGGAAACTGGCAACCCGATCCGTTGCACCTGGCGTATGCCCTCGGAATCGGTCTGCTGATCTTGAGTTATTCCTACGGTGTCGCCGAGCTTACGGAAGCGCGCACGGCCAGTGTGAGGAGTCGCATCCTCCGGCCGAAAGCTTCTCCTGAAAACGAAACCCGATCATGACCGGCAGGTCAACCACTTTGGCAACAACTCCACGCTTAGAACTTGCAACGCAGGGATGGGGTGGCATACTACGCCGAGATAGAAATAAATGCAGCTTACGACCACAGGATCACTGACCGGCAACCGCCAGGTGAGAGCGGTAGTCATGGGCCTTGTGATTCTGGCTGTCGTTTGGGAAATGTCTGCCTGGATCGTCGCCGGGTCCGACAAGACGTTGATCATGTTCGGGCTGAGCCTGGTAGTGGCCGCGCTCGTCGTTCACATCCTGAATGACTGGCGCAGCGGCGTTCTGGTATTCCTGGTTTGGCTCCTGTTCGAAGACCTCGCCCGCAAGTATCTTGGCAACAATTTGGTGGTCTATTTTGCCAAGGATTTCCTGGTTGCCGTCGCCTACCTTTCCTTCTATTTCGCAAAGCGCAGAAGGGAAGTCGAATTCTTCAAACCTTCCTTCCTCGTTCCGCTGGGGATTTTTGGAGCGCTTGCCTTCGTCGAGGTCTTCAATCCATTCTCCCCGAATGTCCTGTTCGGATTTTTGGGGATGAAGCTCTATTTGTACTACGTCCCGCTGATGTTTCTCGGTTACGCGATGCTGAATCGTCCCGCGGATTTGGACCGCCTGCTCAAGGTAAGCTTGGTGGTGGGCATCGTGATCTCCGGTCTGGGGATTGCCCAGTCCGTGCTGGGGGTGGGATTCCTTACTCCTGAGAATACCCAGGAGGAGATCTATGAATTATCCCACCTAGTAAGATACTCACCAGTAACTCACCAGAGGGTGTTCGCACCCAGTTCCGTGTTTGTCAGCGCGGGGCGGTTTTCCTGGTACTTGATTCTACTCTGGATTCTGGCCATGGGCGCGCAGGGATACTTCCTGCTCAGCCGAAAACCGGGCGCCAAATACGGCTTTTTCGGGATCGGAGTGGTTACCGTCGCGGTCATGATTACCGGGACTCGCACCCCGTTTGTCTTCGTGATTGCCAGCGTCTTTGTGATGACCGCCGCCTTTCTCTGGGGCGCCCCCTGGCGATGGGGCCAGGGGCATCGCATGGTGAAAGCGCTTCGAAGAGGCTTCCTGATTGGTGGCCTCGGCTTGATCCTGATGGTCGACGTCTTTCCTACCGTCATCGGCGGGAATTGGTCCTTCTTCACGGAAACACTCTCATTGAACGGCGAAGGTTCCCAGTTCATGAGCCGGGCGTGGGACTATCCGGTTCAGAATCTCATGGGCGCTATCGGAGAAGGGAATTTGCTCACCGGACACGGCACCGGCATGTCTTCCCTGGGGATGCAATATGTTGCGGGTTTTTTGAACCAGCCTTTGCCGTCGTTTGACGTGGAAAGCGGGTACGGAGGCCTGATCGTTGAGATGGGGGTTTTCGGCCCCATCCTCTGGTGCTTGTGGGTATCGGTGTTGCTGTGGCAGGGATGGAAGATCGTTCGAAAGCTTCGCGAAACGGTTTATTTTCCGCTGGCCTTTGCAATTTGGTGGTATGCGGTAGTGGATCTTGTCCTGCTGATGTATTTCGGCCTGCAGTTCTACCAGAACTTTGTGAATAACGCCTACTTGTGGCTCCTAACCGGGGTGCTCTACCGCCTGCCCAAGCTCGCACAAATGCCTCAGCCGATCCCCGTCCCCAGACACCTGCGCGGAGTGCCCCGCTGGCGGCTCGCGCTGATTGGAAAATAGGCGCCGTGTGCGGCATTGCAGGGATTGCGACCACACATCCTGGCGAAGCCTTGCGTCCTGCCGCCGAGCGCATGGCCGCGGCCATGAAGCATCGCGGCCCGGACAGTCAGGGCGTGCAGGATTTGGGTTCCTGCCTGCTGGTCAACGCGCGCCTGGCCATCATCGATTTGAGCGATCGCGGGCGCATGCCCATGTCCAGTCCGGACGGCCAGATTTGGATCACCTACAACGGCGAAACCTACAACGCCCGAGAATTGCGCGCCGAACTCGAACGGCGCGGACATTCCTTTCGTACTACAACGGACACAGAGGTCGTGCTTCATCTCTACCGGGAATACGGCGAGCGTTTCGTCGAAAAACTTCGTGGCATGTTTGCCTTTGCCATTTGGGACGCGCGCGAGCGCAAACTGGTTCTGGGCCGCGACCGTTTGGGCATCAAACCTCTTTACTTGTATGAGTCCGGCGGCCAGCTCGTCTTCGCATCCGAACTCAAAGCGCTCCTCGCCTCCGGCCTCATCCCGCGCCAGCTTGACCCTGCGGGGCTGCGCGCGTTTCTTCAGCTTGGGCACATTCCTCCGCCGTGGTCCGCCATTCGCGGCGTGACTCCGCTGGCGCCCGGCCACATTGGAGTTTGGAAAGACGGCGAGTGGCGGACGCAACCGTATTGGTCGCTTTCTCCCCACTCATCGTCGGGTCCGGCCAAGGATCATCTCGCGCCGGATCTCGCGGAGGTTCTGCTCGACGCGATGCGAAACCATCTCGTGTCGGACGTTCCGGTGCTGATTTTCTTGAGTGGCGGCACGGATTCGGCTTGCCTTGGCGCGCTGGCGCGCGCCGCCGGGGCGCAGAATCTCTCGGCGATGACTGTGGGTTTCGGCGAATCCGAATTCGACGAAAGCGCTCTAACCCGCCGCACGGCCGAGGCGCTTGGCATCCCGCTCGAGGTGGTGACGCTCGAGGCGGCCCGCGTCGAGAAAGAACTGGACCACGCGGTATGGGCCCTGGACGAACCTTCCGTCGATGGACTGAACTCCTATTGGATTTCGAAACTGGGCGCCGAAGCCGGATTCAAAGTCGCGCTGTCGGGCCAAGGGGGAGATGAGCTCTTCGGCGGATACGACTCGCTCGCCTGGTTCGAACGATTCAACACCGTTGCACGGTGGGCCAGGCCGCTGCCCGCCGTTCCATTCGGCCGATTGCTCGACCAGAAGACTTTTCCATTTCGCTGGAGGAAACTTTCCTACTTGGTCGGAGCCGATGATCCGTTCGTTGCCGCGCAGCTTGCCGTGAAGGTGCTGTTCCTGGACCGCGATGTCCGCGAATTAATGTCCACTTCCTTCTCCCGCAATGGCCATCATGCGGAGGCAAGAGAGCATCTGGCGTTCTGGTCGAAGCAAGTCGAAAAAGAAGATCTCCGCGAGCGCCTCGCTTTCATGGACATTCACACGCACCTGGAGCCGCGCCTCCTGCGCGATCTGGATGCCATGAGCATGGCTCACAGCATCGAAGTGCGGCCGGTATTTCTCGACCATCGCGTGGTGGAGTTTTTGCTTCCCGTTCCGTCGAGCATTCGCATGCAGCAGAAGCGGCTCTTGCTCGACGCCGTCAAGGCTTTCTTGCCTCCCGCTCTTCTTGCGGATTTGTCGACGCGGCGGAAACGCACCTTCACGTTTCCCTTCCAGCGCTGGCTTTCGCGGGACTTGGGCAACGTGCTCAAGGAAGCGTTTGCGCCGGACCGCCTTCGCCGCACCGGCATCCTTGAGCCTGCCGCCGTGAATCGCCTCTGGGATCGCTACGAGCGGTCAGAGGGCGCTGTGGGCTGGTCGCGCGTCTGGGATCTTTTTGTTCTCCAGCGCTGGTGTGAACTGATGCAGGTCAGCCCCTAGGGAGCGCTGCCAACGAATGCCACCCGTCCGGATCGCCGTTGTTTCCCCTTTCATCGATAAACGCCACGGAACCGAGCGGCGCATCGCGGAATGGATTACGCGCCTGCCGACGGAGTACGAAATCCATATTTACAGCCAGCGCGTCGAGGATGTGGACCTTACGCGCATGCGGTGGCACCGGATTCCGCGCATCCCGGGATTTCACCTGCTCAATTTTCTCTGGTGGTTCGCTGCAAATCATATCTGGCGCTGGTGGGACGCGCGCGTGCGCGGGCTTCGGCCCGACCTTGTTTATACCGCGGGGACGAATTGCTGGGACGCGGACCTGATCTCCGTGCACATAGTGTTTGCCGAATTTGTGCGCCTGTCCGAGCATGAATTGCGGTTCCGGGGAAGTCCCCTTCGTTTCTGGCCCCGGCTGATTCACCGGCGGCTCTATTACCGGCTGATTATTTTTCTCGAAGGCCGCATTTACACGAATCCCAAGACCGGCCTAATTCTGATCGCCAAAAAAACAGCGGACGATTTGAAGCGTCACTACGGCATCGTTGGGCCATTGCCGGTCGTTTACATCGGACTGGACCACAAAATTTTCAACCAAGAACTAAGGCTTCGCAACCGCCCCGAAGTGCGCCGGCAGCTTGGCCTCGGTGACGATAAATTTGTTCTCCTCTTGGTCGGCAACGATTGGAAAAAGAAAGGCCTGGTGGCCTTGATCGAAGCACTCGCGCAGTTGAAGGAATTCCCTCTGGTCCTCGTCGTCGCCGGCAAGGACGATTCGGCGCCTTACCAAAACAGGATTCGAGAACTAGGGCTGGAAGGGAAAGTGAAATTCTGCCCATCTCGCGCGGACGTGCAATGGTATTACGCCGCAGCGGATGTGTACGTCGGCCCGTCGCTCGAAGACACGTTTGCTCAGCCTCCCGCCGAAGCCATGGCCTGCGGCTTGCCGGTGATCACGACCGCAACCAATGGAACGGCCGAAATCATGACCGATGGCGTGGATGGATTGATTCTGCAGGATCCCAACGATGTGGCGGGCCTCGCGGAATGCATTCGATGGCTCTACCAGCATCCCGAACAGATGGACACCATGGGTGCAAGGGCCGCAGAGACAGCGGACGAATATACCTGGGACCGCAACGGTGTCGAGATGCGCGCGATTTTTGCGAGCGCTCTTGCTCGCCGCAGCGGCAAGATTCGTCCCTCCGCCATGCAAGAAGATGTGAAGTAGCCTGCCGAGCTCGCCTCGAAAGCACACAGGACCAGTTGAACGGAATAAAGCACAGGAGCAGCCTTGCGCCCGGCAAGATGCGCTGATAGACTCCGCCCATCTGAGAGAAATTCTTTGGAGTTCCCGGCGCAGACTGCCTAAAGTCTGGGTGACCTGAATGCGAAAGACACTTCCATTCCAGTTTGCCGTCCATGCGGCTTGGCCGAGTGCAATCGTCCGCACGTAAACGCGCAACGGAATGTAAGTTTGTTTCCAACAAGGCGCAGGACTTCGGTCAGAATTGGGGGAGAAACTTATGAAACGAAATATTTACATCGGCGCAACATTTCTGGCGCTCATCCTCGCATTGGGAGCGGGAATCATCGTGCTCCAGAAGCGGGCTGCGGTCGAGGCCTCGACGGTGCAGGCGCCCATGTTTGAAGTAGACCCGCTTTGGCCGAAGCCCTTGCCGAACCATTGGATCATGGGTCAGACCATCGGCGTGTCCGTGGACGCTCAGGACAACGTATGGATTATCCATCGCGCCGGCTCGCTCGAACCCGGCGAACTTCATGCCACGACGAATCCGCAAACTGCGATGTGCTGCGCGCCGGCTCCCCCGGTTCTGGAGTTCGACCAGGCCGGCAACCTTCTTCACCATTGGGGTGGCCCCGGAAACGGCTACGATTGGCCGGATTCGAACCATGGAATTACCATCGATTACAAAGGCAACGTCTGGATTGGCGGCAACGGCCGGGGCAAGCAGCCTGCCGCCAAGCCTCTAGCCACTGGTGAAATGGACGAATCGGCTGCCAAGGCAACAACCTCTTACTTGGACAATCAGGTTCTGAAGTTCACCCAGGACGGGCAATTCCTGCTGCAGATCGGCAAGCCCAGCCATAGCAAGGGCAGCAATGACGTGGAGAATCTCAGATTGCCGGCCAAGACCTTTATCGACAAACAGACCAACGAAGTCTACGTCGCCGACGGTTACGGCAACCATCGCGTGATCGTTTATGACGCGGACACCGGCCAGTACAAGCGCCACTGGGGCGCCTACGGGCACAAGCCGGACGACACCGACCTCGGAAAATACGATCCGGATGCGCCGCCGGCCCAGCAATTCCGCAACCCCGTCCATTGCGCGGATATGTCCGTCGATCGCCTGGTCTATGTCTGTGACCGCGTGAACGACCGCATCCAGGTGTTCAAGCCGGACGGCACGTTCGTGAAGGAAGCCTTCATCGCCAAGCGCACGCTGGGCTCGGGTTCGGCGTGGGACATCGCGTTTTCCAAGGACCCGCAACAGAAGTACATTTACCTCGCGGACGGGGAAAACGACCGCGTCCATATCCTCCTGCGCGACACGCTCGAGGTTCTGACGACTTTCGGAGAGGGTGGACGGCAACCAGGCGAATTCTACGGCCCGCACAGCATCGCCACGGATTCGAAGGGCAACATTTACGTGACGGAGACGTATCGCGGGCAACGCGTTCAGAAATTCGTTTACAAAGGCCTGGGACCGGTCACGTCGGAAGACCAGGGCGTCCTGTGGCCGAAGAGCATGAAAAAGTAGGACTCGTCTACCAATTTCACGCGCGCAGGCTCGGATCGGTGGCGCGATACCAGGCAACGAATTTCTTGAGGCCTTCCTCCAGCGACGTCTGCGGGCGGTAGCCGAGCAGTTTTCCGGCTTTTGAAATGTCGGCCCAGGTCAGAGGCACGTCGCCCTGCTGCAGGCCCTCCCGCTCAATGATCGCCTTTTTCCCGGTCGCGCGTTCCAGGCAGCGAACCAGCTCCGCAAGTTTCACGGGCTGGGAGTTGCCCAGATTGCAGATTTCAAACGGCGCTCCCTCAGTGGATGCGAAGTCGTATCGAAGCGCTCCGAGAATGCCCGCGACAATATCGTCCACGTACGTGTAGTCCCGCCCTGTTTCTCCGTCGCCAAAAATGGGAAGCGGTTTGCCCGCCTCGATTCGCGCCACGAACTTGTGAATAGCGAGGTCGGGCCGCTGCCTCGGTCCGTACACGGTGAAGAACCGCAGAGCCACTACCGGCAATTTGTATAGATGCGCGTATGTGTAGCAAAATAATTCCCCCGCGAGTTTGGTGGCGGCATATGGCGAAATCGGGCGCAGCCCGGTTTCCGCTTCGGAAAATGGCGCCCGACTGCTGGCCCCATACACGGAACTTGAAGACCCGAAGATAAGCCGCGAGACGTGAAATTCCCTGCAAAGCTCCAACAAATCTACCGTCCCGGCCACGTTCACCTGCTCGTAAAGCCGCGGCTGCTCGATCGAGGGCCGAACACCCGCCCGGGCCGCAAGGTGAATGACCGCATCCGGCCGGGCCTGTGCAAAGGTCTCCCGCAGACGATCCACCGCGCAAATATCCTGCTCGAAAAAATCGAACGGTCCGATTTTCCGGATCGATTCGAGATTGGCCTTCTTCCACTCGGGGGAATAGAACTCGTCGAGGTTGTCCACAATGCTGAGTGCAGCATGTCCGCGCAGCAAACCCTCCGCCAAATGCGAGCCGATGAATCCCGCTCCCCCGGTTAGCAAAACGCGCTTCGGATTTCCAGCCACGCGACGTTCCCCCTCGCACAGTAAAACGAACGCGTCAGCGTAACAGCAAATCACATTGGGGCAAAGAGAGCCTTCTTGCCGGCAGTGGGATAATTTCGGAATGGGGCGGGCCACTCATCCAGAAGCCTACCCCGCTAACCACCGGAAACGGAGGCAGGGTCCGCTCCACCACCCCACCTCCGACGTGAGAGATTGAGTACGACAACGTACTAGTCGTTGAGGTTCAATGTCACCTTTGCGTTCTCCAGCACATTGACCCACCTAGGGTCCAACGAAGCGTGTTCGGCGTATTCGTCATGCCAATTCCACCACTTGTACGGTGGAGTCTGGGGGTAGCCCTCCGGCGAGTCCTCCCACTCCTCCTGGCGGCCGAGCGCTGTTGCGTCAAGGTAACTCCAGGTGCTCCCCATCGCCTCGTCGCCGCGGTTGTTGATGAAGTAGGTGCGAAACACACGCTCGTCGTCGCGGAAGAACACATTCGTGCCGTGCCACTCGTCCACGCCGAAGTCGCTGTCGAAGCTGTCTCTGATGGTGTACCACGGCATCTTCCAACCCATTCGTGCCTTCAGGCGCTCAATGTCAGCCTGCGGCGCGCGCGAGGCGAACGCGAGGGTGGTGTCGCGTGCGTTCAGATGGGAAAGGTCGGCGACTTGGTCCGCACCGAGGGAGCAGCCGCGGCAGGCATGCTCGGGCCAGCCGAACACTCCGGGTTCGAAAAAAGCGCGGTAGACGACCAGCTGACGGCGGCCCTCGAACAGGTCGAGCAGGTTCGCTTTGCCCTTAGGCCCGTCGAACTCGTACTTCTTCTCTACGGCCAGCCACGGCATCCGCCGACGCTCGGCAGCTAGGGCGTCACGGGAGCGGGTCAAGGCCTTCTCCTTCACGAGGAGCTGCTGGCGCGCAGCTTCCCATTCCTGTGGTGACACGATCGGTGGTGTGTTCATTGCGGGATGTTCTTTCCGGTGCTCCATATCTCTCTCCTTGGTTGTTGGCATTTTATTTCTCCTTGATTTTCTGAAACAGGCCGAGACGATTCGCCCTGAAAAATTTCCTGAACTTTCCAATGCACACCGCCAGTATTCCCCCCGTCGATCCCGCTCCGGCGGCCATTGCTGCTGCGCTTGCGATGCATGCTGGACACATGGTTCCCTCCACTAATCCTCAAATTCAATCGTCCCTCAGTGGGGCCGCGACGCTTCCGCTCGCTGCCGCATACGCTGGTGCAAGTGTGCCCAGCCACTCTTTGCGTTTCTGTATTCCTCCAGCACCAGTCCAAACGACTGGTGTCGAAACGTGATCAACGTCACCCCGCCCGAATCCTTCAGCCGGTACTGAAGATTCGTCATCACCGGGTTGGACATGAACAGTGGCCCGCAAATTTCCAGCAGCGTCGGCTTCTTGATCGCCTGCACTGTTCCCCAGTAGTGACCGTTGTTGTCTCCCAGGTCGCGATACCACCTGCCGCCTGGCCAGGCTTCCAGCTTCATCGGCATTGGCTTGTCCACTTGAGTCTCGTTGTACGGTCCAAGCTGATCCAGCAACGCGGCAAACGTCACCTCGATCGACGCGCGCACCTCAATCTCCTCCGCTATATGGATCGTTGTCGCTTCCAGCGATAGTGCGGATGAACTCACGATTTCCTCCTCGTTTGAAATTCCATAAGACTATTTTTTCTGTCCATGGTTGGCCTCGGCCCGTTCCTTGATTCGCAGCAACTGGTGTTTCCAAAGCCGCTCGAATGTGCTTGTCCATTCGTGCAAGGGCCGGATTGCCGTGGCATTCACTTTGTAAAGCATCTGCCGGCCTTCCCTCCGGGCCTCCACCAGGCCAACATCTTTCAAGACCTTCAGGTGCTTTGAAACGGACGGCTGCTCCATCTCCATTGCGTCCACAATCTCGTTAACGGACCTCTCCTGCATCGCTAGATAGTTCAGGATGTCCCGCCGCCGCGGTTCGGCCACAGCATTGAACGCGTCCGAGGTTGTCGCCGCCCTTGCCATGTTCTTAATATATTCCCATATAGGAATATGTCAAGCGCTTTTTTGCCAATCTTTCCGCCAACCTTTTCCTCCACTTCGTGTCTCTCAAATTGGGATTGTCCCAAGTGACGGCGCACCCAGAAACTGATCCGCTACCATGTTGTCATTTAGGCAGAAACGGTGCCCATGGCAAGAAACCAGAGGAAAGCGTTGTGTTCCAGCCGGCATGTGAGGATTTCCAAAAGCACGTCCAATGTCACACTTCGCCGGTGTGATGTAGACTCTCCCGATGTTCTTGAATGTGGTAAGCGGTTCCGGCATTCAAACGAGAAATAATTCTTTGCCTACCAAATGAATTCGATTGTCGGACTATTTACGGATGTGCTTCCCGCCGGCGGCGTTCAGCGCGTCGGCCGTCACGTCGCCGCAGTGGCCGCGAAATGTGCCGCCGACCGCGGCATGTCCGCGCGTTTCCTGAGCCTCAACGATCCGCAGGGACTGCACAATGTGCGAGTCGGTTCGCTGGAATTTTCCGTTTCCGGATTTGCGGGCGGCAAAATTCAATTCGCTCTGGCCGCGCTTCGCGCAGCAGGCCGCAAACCGGAGCTAGTTGTTGCGCTTCATCCGCATTTGGCTCCCATCGTTCAAGCCATGAAAGCGCGCCACAGAAGTTTTCGCTCGATTGTTTTCACTCACGGCGTGGAAGTATGGCAGCCGCTCGGCTGGCCGCGCGGCGCCGCGCTTCGCCGCGCGGATTTGGTCTTAGGTCCGAGCGCGGACACCGTCCAGCACCTGATTTCCGAACAGCATCTCCTTCCCGGCAAAGTCCGGCGGCTCCCCTGGGGACTCGACCCTGAATTTGAAGCGCGAGTCGCCGCTGCTGATTCGTCTTCGCCCCCGCCAGGATTTCCACGCACAGGCCGGATCATTCTGACGGTCGGCAGATGGAATTCCGCCGAACGTTACAAAGGGGCGGATACTTTGATCGCTGTACTTCCGCGCGTCTTGGAGACGGCGCCAGACGTATCCCTCGTGCTGGTCGGCGACGGAGACGACCGGCCAAGGCTTGAGCATCCAGCTCGCGATGTCGGTGTTTCGGAACAAGTGCACTTTCTCAGCGGCCTGACGCCCGAGCAACTCTTCGCCTGTTACGCAAACTGCGATGTCTTCGCCCTACCCAGCAAAGGGGAAGGTTTTGGCTTGGTGTTTCTGGAGGCCATGGCCTGCGCCAAGCCCGTGATTGGCGGGGCGCACGGCGGAATTCCGGATATCGTGGAGGACGGCGTGACCGGTTTACTCGTGCCGCACGGGGACGCCGAGCGCCTCGTGCAAGCGCTCGAATCTATCTTGAATAAGCCGAGTGTGGCCAGCGAAATGGGAGCGCGAGGTCGCCAGCGTGTCCAGAAGGAGTACACGTTCGCGGTATTTCAATCGCGGCTCATGCAAACAATGCAGGAATTCTTGCGGCCTTCCTAATTCCGAACCGCTGTGAACGAGCCCATTCTGCTTTGCTAAAGAATCAGCGCTTGTCCGACTGCTCAATCTCTAAATGGAAAGACAAAGAACGGCGAACGGCAATCATGACGGTGGAGTTCCATCGTAGGGAATCAAGCGCGGTGGATCAGCGTCAGGCTCTGCGACCCATATGCGGCGTCCTTTGAAATAATCGAGCAGAGGCCGGATATCGACGCCCGGAATTTCCCGCGCCCAAACCACTTTCGCGTGATCGATATCCGCCGCGTTGTAAACCCATTCTGAAAAGCGATAGTTCACCCATTTCCCGTTGCTGTCGCGTTCCGGGAAATAGTGAACAAGTACCAGATGATCGCCGGAGGTTTCTTTCAACTTTTTCTCGAAAATTGCGCGGTAACCGATTCCCTCAGGCGGCGGATGTCCTAACGCTTCCACGTGCGGGTGAAAGGGCGCCAGAAATAATGCGGCCAACACCAGGACACGCGATAGACCAATGCCCACGGGCCTGCCAGAGCGTTGAAACTGACGCAGGTGACGGAACGCTTGTGTAAGCAAGGCGAATAACGTCGCCGTGAGAGGGGCGGCGTAGTGCGCTTGAGACCACGGAACTAAGAGCATTCCGCAGAAACAGATCACAGTTTGTACGGTAAGAAAGCGAATCCTCTTGTCCCACAAAAACCAGGGCAGCGCTATGAGCGGCACAAGAAGTTCCGGCCAAATGAAAAAATACGCTACCTTTGCCAGATCTAAAACCATATGGCTAATAACGGAGTCAAGGCTGTGCACCCGGTCCTCCAGCCACAGGCTTCGCGCCCACCCGTTATAAAAGGCGTCGAATTCCGGGTTCATGTAGTGAATAGGAGGCCCTAATTTTTCCCAGAAGAACGTTGGCGTTGAAAGATACGTGCGATCGTTCACAGCGTATGGAAATAGAGCAGGGTTTCCCGTGCCTCGCCAGTTGTAGTAGCCAATGAAAATCATGCAGAAAAGTCCTACAGCGCAAACAGGCAGGATCACGCGAGGCAGTAGCACACGCCACGAAGGGCTTTTCTCACCGAACAACCACACCAGGAGAACGGCGCCCACCGGCAGACAGAGGATCAGGCCCTCCAGCGGACGACTGTTCGCGAGAATTGCCGAACCGAGTCCCAGAATCAAGGCATCGCGTATCCGGCAAAACCGCATGATTCGCGGCATGGCGCCGACGACCAATGCGCCTCCAATTGCCGAAACAGCGCCACCCCAGTAGCTATTGATCCAATATGAGAATATTCCGAATCGGAAAAGCACGAGGATGCCGCCGAGAAGCACCCAGCGGGGCGGCAACCAGCCTTGTAGCATCCAAAGCACCGCTGCACACATCACCGCAACACTCAAGACCACCCCAAGCCATGGGTCGCCGAGAAATTGCCCGGCAGCCAGCACGGCGCCCTGCGCCGGTGGATACTTTGACATATACGTAGGGTGCTGATTGACGTGTATGGTGTCGAAGAATATCCACATCGGGTGCGTGGGGTTTGTGAGGCGTCCGTGCGCGAATGTGTCTGCGGCAAGAAGGTAGCTGAATTCGTCGTGGACCTGGGGTACGGGAATCGGAAGCACCCACAGCAGGCAGAGCCGGATCAGGATCGTGGCCCCCGCAAGCAACGCGATCACTAGACGCTTGCGTTCCGCAAGGCGCGCCCCCGCTCGCTCGATGGCGCCGAAGACGCCTCCAGCGAATTCCGGCTTGTACCACGCGAAAACCAGGCAAAGCAGGAACAGCAAATACGGAATCATCCCCCGATTGCCGAAGCGCGCGAGCCAGAGAACAAGGATACGATGGAGCATGATCATGGTGCGGCCTGCCGCGCCTCGGATCTCTCCAGGAGCTCGATGAAGTGCAATTTCCGCCCGAACAAAACGCTGAAAGGGAACGGATAAAGCTTTACCCGATCTTGTCTGGCAGTGGCGTTTAGTCCGGCTCTTGAAAAATATCCATCCCACTGTTCCCGGCTTTGGTAGTTGTAAGGCAGAACTACACCGTGGGGGCGGTTGCCCACCCAATCCATGAATTGCAGAATCCTAAAATCGAGCCAATTGTCGGCTATATGGTCTTTGATGAGAACGAAACGCCGGCTGACGCGGCATGCTTCCAGAAGCAGAGCCTCAATACCGTGCGTGTGGTGCAATACGTCCACGAACATGCACACATCAAATGAGCCTGGCGCATGCGGAATAGACGTCCCGTCGAAGGGTTTGCAGGCGATCCGGCATGTCGGCCGCGGAGCGATTTCAACTCCCTGTATCTTTACAGTGGGATTGCGATCCATGATCAGGCTGGCGATCGTGCCATCCCCACACCCGATGTCCAGCACGGAAGCCCCCGATGGAATCTTCGCGCCGAGAGACTCCGCAAGCACGCGGACGCGCCTTTTGAATACGGCATTTCCGTGCGCTCTTTTCAAGAGCGATAAGACCGCAGAGCTTTGTGCGTCTTTTTCCATCTAGGATTTTTTGTGGGTCACCAGCCAATTGTTCAGCCCGAGCTCGAACGTGCCGTTCACGATTTGGGCGAACCCCATCTCTTGCAGCATTTCTCGCAGCTTTGCAACCGGTATTCTTGGCTGGTGCTGGTCGAATCCGAGCTCATCGTTCACAAGTCCGATCCGAGTCAAGACTTCAAGGATGGGATCCACGAGGGAACTCGGCCAGGTCATGATCAGTGAGCCGCCAGGCCGCAGCAGGCGGTACGCTTCGGCCAAAACCTTTTTGGGCTCCTCCAGGTGTTCCAGCACTGCGAGCATCGTTACGTGATCGAACTGTTCGCTTTCCAGAGGTAATCTAGCCGTTATATTTGCTTGGACCACTGAAATTTTTTCCTTTGTCGACTCGCCAGCATATTCATCCAGGCCAACACCCGAAATCAGGTGTGATTCAACATGGTGGAGGAAAGGCGCCCCGGCTCCGCAGCCGATGTCGCACACTCGGGACTGAAATCGAATATGTGGGGCGGCGGCTCGAAAACGGCACCAAGCGACGAAACGGTCAAACGCGGTGTAGGCCATTTATTCCTGCGGCTCAGTGAAAGCGCTAGATCGAAGTACGCGAGCATCCTCGGCCGAGTATTGGCGAGCGCCGTTCACCGGCGCGACATTCCCAGCACGCTGAGGAAAAAGCTCGACAGGATAATCTGGAATCCCAGCGTGAAGCAGACCACGCCGGGAATCGCCACCCGCAACGTCTGTTCCGGATCGAGCGGACCGAAATGCTGGCCCCGCCAATAGGCCAAGCCCAGCACCCACGAGCCGCCGCCCGTCAGCGCCAGCAAAACGCCCGCCAAGAGTCCGGTCTCCAGCGTCACGTAGCGAAACAGCCGCGACAACCGCGCGTCCTCCGGAAGCAATCCTTCGGAAATCGCGAACACCTTCGTAAACATGGCGAACACCACGGACTGGAAACCGATCAAAATGGCCATGGCCGCAAACAGCAGCGTGGTCACATCGAAGGCGACGCCGCCGATTACCAGCGGCCCCCGCAAAAGCAGCGTGCCGACCACCGATCCAAACGCCAGCAGCGCAATGCCGGGGTACAGAAACAGCCAGCGCGGGCTGTAGAGCAGCAGGAAACGCAAATGCCGCCAGCCGTCCCGCCAGGTATTCAGATGCGGTGCTCGGCCGCGTCCATCAGGCGCAAGCGTGGTGGGAATTTCGGTGATGCGCAATCCAAAGGCGCTGGCTTTCACGATCATTTCTCCGGCGTACTCCATCCCCAGCGTGCGCAGTTCCAGACGTTCGATGGCTTCCTTGCGAAACCCGCGCAGCCCGCAATTGATGTCGCCCACCGGGCTACGGAAAAAAAGCCGCGTGATGGCCGTCAGCACAGGCGTGCCGAGATAGCGGTGCAGCGGCGGCATGGCCCCCGGCAAAATGCCGCCTTGAAAACGGTTGCCCATCACCAGGTCGTATCCTTCGCGCAATTTTTCCACGAAGCGGTCCAAATGCGTGAAGTCGTAGCTATCGTCGGCGTCGCCCATCAGTACAAAGCGGCCGCGCGACGCGGCAATGCCCGCGCGCAACGCGCTGCCGTAACCCCGCGTTTCCACTGGAATAACACGCGCGCCGGCCTCCTCCGCCAACTGGCGCGATTGGTCCGCGCTGCCGTTGTCCGCAACGACCACTTCCCCGCGGATCCCGTGCTGCCGCATTGCGCCCAGCGCCTTGCGCACGCACGAACCCACTGTCGCGCTCTCATTCAGGCAGGGCATGACTACGGACAGCTCAATCTCTTCGGCGGTTTTTATTCCCGATGGAGCGAGATGGGGGGCGGAAGTTGCCATTATCGCGTGCAGTCGTACCTGCTCTCAGTCAGAAACTGTAACCCATCCGGATTCGCGTTAACAAGGACCACACCTGCGGGACATTGTCCTACTTTGAAAATTAGCGCCCACTGGAGGGCCGAGCTTCAGCTCGGCCGTTCCGGCTGCTTTTACTTCGGGGCTTCAACCCCTGAAGCTTCAGGGGTTGAAACCCCTGATCCGATGAACCTCTTCGTCGGGACTGAAGTCCCGACCTCCTAAGCAATCGCGTCCTTGCGGCGCCACATAAATTAGTTCAGCACCCCCTGCCGCAGCGATTTCACCGCGGCGGGACCGAGGAGCGTACGTCGAGGGGGGTTCGTTTCCGTCAACAGCCGCGGAGATGGATTGAATGGGATCGATAGACGCCGAAGTATAATCTGGCCGTGGGTAAATCCATTTGTGCTAGTTGTCATACGGGTTCGCGCCCGGGACCTCTCTCTATGAGGCTGCTGAATGTCACGCAGTCGTACTACCCGTTTCTAGACAAAGGCGGCCCGACGGTCAAAGTGCGGGCCCTTGCCCGCGGTTTGGCTGGACTGGGAAATTCCGTGACGGTCCTGACCGCTGATCTGGGCCTGGATGCGGACAAGAAAAAGGCCATCCACCCAATTTCGACCCACTGGGGTTACCGTGCGAGGGAAGATGACGTCGAAGCGATTTACCTTCGCACGCGCGCCCGCTATCGCTCCTCAACCTGGAACCCGGCCCTGGGCGCATTCTGCCGCGAACAACTCGGCGAATTTGACGTTACGCACATTTACGGCCTCTACGACCTGATCGGGCCGCGAGTTGCAAGCGCGTGCCGCCGAATGGCCCGCCCCTATGTTGTGGAACCCATGGGCATGTTCCTGCCGATTGTGCGCAGTATCTGGATGAAGCGGCTCTATCACGACACGCTTGGCGGCCGCCTCCTCCGTGGAGCAAGCCGGATCATTGCGACCTCCGAGCAGGAGCGCCAGGAGCTTGTGGAAGGCGGCATTGCAGACTCCAAAGTTGTGGTCCGCAGGAACGGGATCGAGGCCCCCGCTCATTTTCCCCCTGCCGGACAGTTCCGCAGCCAATGGAATATACCTGCGGGCGCGAAGGTTGTTTTGTTCCTGGGCCGGCTCGTATCCAAGAAGAGCCCGGATTTGATGCTGGAGGCGTTTTCTCAATGGAACCGGCGAGGAAATGGAGCGCGCGGTTCTGTCCTGGTGATGGCGGGGCCGGACGAAGGTGACGGCTTCCGCAAACGTCTGGAGGGCATCGCCGCGCAAATGGGATTGAACGGCAACGTTTTATTCACCGGCCCGCTTTATGGAGAAGCCAAGTGGTCGGCCTACCGCGATGCGGATCTGTTTGTCTTGCCGTCGCAGAACGAAAATTTTGGCAATACCGCCGCGGAAGCGGTTGCCTGCGGCACTCCGGTACTGGTTACCGATCGCTGCGGAATCGCGCCTCTGGTCGACCAGCGCGCAGGTCTCGTCGTGCCGCATGATCGCGGAGCGCTCGAGTCAGGACTGGCGCAAATTCTGGACGACCCCGCACTCGCCGCGCGTTTGCGCGGTGGATGCGCTGGGGTAGCGAACTCGCTCAGCTGGGCCGAGCCGCTTGCGCAAATGGAAGCTCTGTACAAGGAACTGATCTCGGAGATGCGATTCCAGTAGGACAGCCACTCTTGGCTGTCCCTTGCAGTCCCGCCGAGGCAAAATCGGACAGCCAAGAGTGACTGTCCTACCATTCGAGTCCTACCATTCAAATTGACACCACTCGGAGCGGTTGTTAAATTGAGTAGTTGCGCTGGGGGAGCAGGAAACACTGAGTAAAACTCCGCGAATTTGGGTTCTGCTGCTGGCATTTTTGGCCATGCAAGCGGCAGGGTGTATCACTATTAAGAGAAGGACGGAGGTCAAGAAGGAAGAAATCCGTCCTCAGCTGGAATCCAGCGAACAAAGCCTTCTGGCCAGTTATAACAACCAGGTGCGCGCGGTGCAAAGCTTGCAGGCGACGGTGGATTTGATTCCCAGCACCGGAACGACCTACAGCGGCGTCATCGAGGAATACCATGATGTTCCCGGATTCATCCTGGCGCAGCGCCCGGCGACCATCCGCATCATTGGGCAGGCCCCGGTGGTGGCCAAAAATATTTTTGACATGGTCAGCGACGGCAATCAATTCCGGATTTATATTCCGTCGAAAAACGCGTTCTTGGTCGGGCCCACGGCGGTCATTCGCCCGTCGAAAAAGCCCCTGGAAAACCTCCGGCCTCAACATATTGTGGAAGCGCTGTTCTGGCCGGAATTTGCGGCGAGCGCGAATGTGCTCTTCGAGCAATTCGATTTCAGCGTGAGCCGCTATTACATACTGACCCTGCTGCGGCCGGCGGAAGGCGGAAAATTCGAAATCGCCAGGAAAGTCTGGTACAGCCGTACCGACCTGCGCGTCTCCCGCGTCCAACTGTTTGGAATAGGAGGAATGCTCGATTCGGACATCCAGTATTCAGACTGGGAGCCTGTGCCCGCGGAAGGGGGCGCGGGCGCTGCCTCGGCGGAACAGCCGATTTTCGCGCGCGACATTCACATCTGGCGTCCCCAGGACGATTACAAACTGGAGATCAAGATTCTGAAGCTTACTCTGAACCAACCGATTTCCGCGGACCGCTTCGAGCTGGCGCAGCCCGCTGGCACCGACCTCGTGCGCGTGGGCGATGAGCCCTCTGGAGCGTTATCAGGGTCACAACCCGGGCCACAGCCGGGGTCGCTACGATGATCCGCCAGTTGGTTGTGAACAATGTCTTGCACCGCCCGATCCGAACGATCGTGAGCGTCATCGCCGTGGGAGTGGAAGTCGCGCTCGTAATCCTGATCGTCGGGCTCACCAGCGGAATGTTGCAGGAGACCGCCAAGCGCATCGAAGGTGTCGGTGCGGACATTATGTTGCAGCCTCCCTCCGCATCCGCCTTTCTGGCCTTCAGCGGCGCGCCCATGCCGGTCAAAATCGCCGACAAATTGCGCGAACTCCGGTACGTGCAGGCGGTCGCTCCGGTCCTGCTGCAAATCAGTTCCACGGGCGGCGTGGATATCATTTACGGGATCGATCCGAAGTCGTTTCGCGACGTCTCCAGCGGATTTGTTTTCCTCGAAGGGCATGACATGCAAGGCCCCGACGATATCCTGCTGGATGATTGGGCGGCGAAGGCCAAGCACGCCGCTGTGGACAGCACTTTCCGCCTGCTGGACCACGATTTTCACGTCGCCGGAATCGTGGAGCACGGCAAGGGCGCGCGCATGTTCGTGCCCCTCTCGACTTTGCAGGATCTTTCCGGCTCGCGCGACAAGGCCTCGCTTTTCTTCATCAAATGCACCCGCCAGGACCACACCAAGGCCGTAATGGACGAAATGAAGCCCATTTTTACGGGATACCAGATTCGGCCGCTGCAGGATTTTCTGTCCCAGATGACCGCCACGAGCCTGCCGGGCCTCGACGCCTTCATCGAAAGCATGATCTCGCTCGCGGTGTCGATTGGCTTCCTGGTGATTCTGCTTTCGATGTATACCACGGTGATCGAGCGCACGCGGGATATCGGCATTCTAAAATCCATCGGAGCGTCCAAGGCCTACATCATTCGAGCGCTGCTCGGCGAATCGGTATTCATCTGCTTGATCGGCATCGGGGTTGGGATTGCAACAAGCTATGTCGCGCGGGCCGCGTTTGTGGCTTCATTTCCGACCCTCTCGATCCTGATCACGCCCGATTGGATCGTGCGTTCCGCACTGATTGCGCTGGCGGGCGGCCTGCTTGGAGCGACCTACCCCGCCTGGCTGGCCAGTCGCAAGGATGCCATCGAGGCCCTTTCCTACGATTGAATTGCCCGGGAAAGCCAATCTCCCGATTGGCGTCCCCGGGCCTGTTGTAGCAACATAAATCTGTCACCCTAACGGCAACATAGAAATGTCACCCCTCCTGGGCGTTGGTGTGTTCCAGCCGGGTATCGCCGTAGTAGAGCGAGACGCGGCCATCGAGCGTCTGATAGAGCTGGATTTTTGCTCCCGCAAAACTGAAGCGGCGGTTCTGGGGCGGGATCTGGAAGCGGCGCCCGTCCCACTGCACGACGTTGTCGTTGCTAACGATGCGTTCGTGCCGGAAGGCACAGATGCGCTGGAGATCATCGGGAGCGGGCCGCCAAGCTTTGGCGGCGTCGCGCGGAGTGCGCGCGAAACGGCGGTTGTAATCAGCGATGAACTTGCCCAGGAGGCGGTTGGCCGAGTCGATATCGCAGGCGTTGGCCAAACGCAATTCACTGCGCAAGCGATCTTGCAGCACGCCCCAGAGGCGTTCGACACGGCCTTTGGCTTGAGGAGATTGCGCGGCAATGAAGGTGATGCCGAGTTGAGCCAGGGCGCGGCCGAATTGGGTGGGTTGGCGCTGGCCGGCGAGTTCTTCCTCGACGGTCCAGTAATCGTCATTGCGGACGAAGACGCCGCTGCGATCTCCGTAGAAGGCCGTGGGCACGCCGAAGCGTCGGAGCAGGCTTTGGAGCAGGCGAAAGTAGCCTTCGGCGGTTTCCGAAGGAAAGAACTGAGCGACGAGGATTTTGCCGGAAGCGTCGTCCTGCATGCCCAGAGCGGTGAGACGCGGGCCGCGGCCTTCGAGCCAGTCGTGAGGCGAGCCGTCGAGTTGCACCAATTCGCCTTCGCGAGCGACGCGCAAACGGCGCTGGCGATGAGCGGGAGGGCGACGTTTGCGGGGAGAGCCGAGACCTTGGCTGCGCAGCAAGCGGCGGAGGGTTTCACGGCTGAGCGAGAAGCCTTCTTGCTCGACCAGTTTTTCGCAAAGGTGATGGTCATTGAAGCCGGCATAACGGGTGCGGGCCAGTTGCAAGATGTGATCCCGCACGCGCTGGGGCAGGCGACGATGACTGGGCCGACCGCGGCCGGCGTGTGCCAGAGCCGCCTCGCCGCTTTGCCGTAACCGGGCTTTGAGTCGTTTGACATGTCGAGGAGTAAGGTCGAGCAGCGCGGCGGCTCTGGCACACGCCAATTCCCCCTTCACGCACGAAGAAATCACTGCCACTCGTTGCAATTCTTTCTGGCTCAACGTGAATGTCTCCATAGGGGTGACATTTTCACGTAGCCATTAGGGGGTGACAGAATTATGGAGCTAAGACATTGGCGTCCCCGGGCCTAGTCAGAAATGCCAATCACGACTACAATACGACCGCCTGCCGATGCGCTGCTTTCCACAAGGGATCTCAAAGTGGAACCAATAGTCGTTACCGAAAATCTCTGGAAGCTGTATCACGCCGGAAAAGTGGAAGTTCCGGCGCTGCGCGGGGTTAATTTCAAGGTGCTGCCCGGCGAATTCGTCAGTGTGATGGGCCCTTCCGGCTGCGGGAAATCATCCTTGCTCTACGTGCTGGGAGGGCTGGCGAAGGCTTCGCGCGGGCGCGTCCTTGTGGATGGCAACGATTTGGCCGCCATGAGCGACGCCGAACGAACCAAGCTGCGGCGTTTCAAGATCGGCTTTGTGTTTCAAAGATTCAACCTCTTGCCCACGCTTGACGCGCGCGGCAATATCGCCATCGCGCAGCACATTCACGGCGACGGCTTCGATCCCCACCGCTTTGATGTGATCACCAAGCTGCTTGGCCTCACCGACCGCCTGAAGCACCGGCCGTCGGAAATGTCCGGCGGAGAGCAGCAACGGGTGGCCATCGCGCGCGCCATCATCAACGAACCCAAAATCATCCTGGCGGACGAGCCGACCGGGAATCTGGACACACAAAATTCGGAAATTGTGTTATCCATGCTGAGCCAGTTGAACAAAGAACTGGGCCAGACCATCGTCATGATCACGCACAACCCCGAAGCGGCGGCCTATTCCAGCCGCGTGGTTCACATGCGCGACGGCGTGATTGTCGATGGGGCCCCTGCCGACTGATATGTCAACGCTCTGGGGAGCCGCCAAGCGCGTCGTATTCTGGTCCTACGAGCGGGGAACTTGGCAGTACGATCTCGCCGTCGGCGGGATTGTGCTGTTCGTCCTCTTCTCGCCGTATTTCATCCACTACAGCGATCAGCCTTCGGTCGGCCCGCCTCCCGCGGCGGCCCTGGTCGAGTTGCGGGCCGTGGCGGTGGGTCGCATCTCCACCTATCGCGTCGATGCGCGTCTTCTGGCTACTCCGGTCCGAACGCCGGAGCTCGAGCATGACCTTCATGAGACGGTACAAAAAAATGTGCCGGACTTTAACAACGGGCGTTTTGAAATCCTGCGCATTGAGCCCATCCGCGGCGAGAATGGCACCATCGCATACTACGACGTTTCCGTGAAGCCCTGAACGCCGTCCCTCTCAAATTAGAGCAGCCTCTTTTTGATTTCCTTTTCGTATTCCGGAAAATAGCGGCTGATCACGGATAGATCGAAACGGCTGAGGATTGATTCCTTGGGTTCGCGCTCCAGCAGGAATTCAAACGATTTGCGGATGAGTTCCTCGGACTTGGCGGCTGCGCCGGCGAGCCTCGCGTGGTCTTTCGGATCGAGCGTGACCTGATGGGTCGATTCGCTGCCCCCCTCGATCACCCGGACGCGGAAACGCGATGCATCAAACTTTTCGACTTCGATTTTCGAAGGCACGGTCTCTCCGTGTTCGGTAGGATAGGCTTCAGCCCGTCTTCTTTTAACATCTTGCAGCGTCACTGATATCAAAATCAGACAGGCTGGAGCCTATCCTACTGAAATACCGAAACGTAATACGAGCCGCGATATGTGAGCTTTGACCCGGGCGGAACGCTTGCGCCTGCTGCCAGCTCGACGCGCAGCGAGCGCCAACCGGGGCGCGCGGTTCCCGCGGAGGGATAAAAGCCCAGCGTGTATTGCGCGCTGATGGCCAGCGCGATGCGGCGGTAAATCTCGCCCAAATTCCCAATCTCGCGCAGAAAATACAGCTGGCCGCCAGCGCGCCGCGCCAGCTCCGCCAGATACAGCGTGTAGTTGGGCATGTTTTGCTTGCGCGCTTCCGCCGTGACCAGCATTTCGCTCCGATGCGCCTCCAGCCACTCCGGCGTCATCCCGCGCGGGCGATTCTCGGTGGAGACGATGAAGAGCGCGATTCCGTCCGCGCCGAATTCGCGCGCCACATCGTCAAACGCAAGACGCCCCGCCGCCGCGCCCGTGCTCGGCAACGCACTGCGGGGATCCCAGGATAGGCCCAGGCCGCTGTCCTGGCCGTCCGTGAGCAACACCATCGCTTTGCGTCCGCTGCGTCCCGCAAACAATTCGCGCGCCGCGAGGAAAACGGATTCATAAATTCGCGACTCGGAAGAGTTCTCCACCTTGGCGAGATATTGCGATTCGATGGCGCGTTCCAACAGCGCGCGATTTTTTGAGAACGGCAGGAGCAGGTGCGCTTCGGAAGAAAACGACACAACGGCAATTTCGTCCGTGGGGGAAAGATTTTCGGCAAGCGCGTGTGCCGCGGCGCGCATTTCCGCCAGTTCATGAAAAATGCTGGGGCTCGCGTCGATCACCAGGGTGATGCTGGCCGGCGTTGCCGAAGCGTCGAACGAAGCGATCTCCTGCGTGACGCCGTCCTCAAACAGATGAAAATCGCTTTGGCCCAGGCCGCGCACCTGCGTTCCGTCCGGCGCCGCAATCGTGCAGGGCACTTGCACCAGGGTGACGTGCGAACGGATCGTGCCCTCAGGTGAGGTGGCCGGAGAATCCTTTCCGATCGCGCGCAATTCGCCGGAAGCGGGGTCGCGCTCGAGCGTCATATCGCGCCCCAGGGGAAACGGGCGGAGCAACTTCTGAGATTTCGCGGACGGATTTCCCTGCGGCGGCGCACCGCGCGCGGTATCGTGCTGGAAGATCAGAGCGGCAAGCAGGAAAAGGGAGGCTCGATATAGGACTCGGGACACCTGCACAGTATGACAGATGTGTTTCGGTAGCACAGGCTTCAGCCTGTGGGGTTTGGTCCTTGCAATCACCAAAACCCACAGGCTGAAGCCTATGCTACTCAAAGGTCGAAGTCGCGCAGCGGTTTTTCGACGGGCTGGTCCTTGGCTTTCTTGAGGGCTTCCTCGAACTTGCGGTTGAGGACGTCTTCCTTCTTGCTTTCCGCTTCCCAGGAATCGCGGAACTTGTCTTCGCGCTTCCGGGCCTGTTCGGCGAGGATGCGAGCCGCGTCGCTGATGTCCACGTCGGGCGCGGCCTTGACCGGCGCCGTGTGCGCGAGCACCACGGCGAGATCGGTGTCCACCGTGAGCTTCGCCTCGCAGCAGGGGCAGGTCACTTCGATCGTCGGCGCGGGCTTCTTCGGCATGCAAACATTTTACGCCTAAAGGGGTTAGGTAGCACAGGCTTCAGCCTGTGGGTTCTGAGTATTGCAAGGACCAAACCCCCACAGGCTGAAGCCTGTGCTACTGACTCCCCTGCTTGATTTTCGTGGGAGGCGGCTGCAAAATTCACGTATGGCTTTGGAATTCACCACGTCGTGTTTGAAGGATTCGGTCGACCTCCTGCGGTTTTACAAGCATCTCGGTGACCGCGCGATGGCGCAAGTTTCCGATGAAGCGCTTTTCGCCACTCTGGACGACGAATCCAATTCAATCGCCATCATCGTGAAGCACCTCGCGGGAAACATGCGTTCGCGCTGGACCGATTTCCTCACCAGCGACGGCGAAAAACCCGATCGCGACCGCGATTCCGAATTTGAAGCGCCTCCGAAAACGCGCGGCGAGATGTTGGCGATGTGGGAATCGGGCTGGCAGTTGGCGTTTGATGCGCTGGCCCCGCTGACGGACGCCGATCTCTCCCGCACCGCTTATATCCGCGGCGAGGCGCACTCCGTCCTGCAAACCATTCACCGCCAGGTGGCGCACTACTCCTACCACATCGGCCAAATCGTTTACCTCGCCAAGCATTTCGCCGGGCCGGATTGGAATGCCTTGACCATCCCGCGCCACAAATCCGGGGAATACAATGCCAGAGTCGCGTCGGGCAAGGCCTCGCAGCGTTGAGGTAGCACAGCCACTCTTGGCTGTACGGTTTTTGCAACTTTCAAATATTCATCCATTTTCGGTGAACCAGAATTCGCAGAGGCGCGCTCCATCAGCACGTTGCAAACCCCGCACAGACAGGAGTGCCTGTGCTACCAAAACGATTCGTCGTACAATGCTCGTTGCAACAGAACTGTAATGCCCTCACGGAGGCAATTCCATCATGGGATGCGGATGCGGTTTCACGCGGAGGGACGTGCTGCGTGCGGGATCTCTTGCGGCGGCCGGACTGCTTACCGGTGTAAGGCTCGGCGCTCAGGCCAAGAAGGGCATGCGGATTGACATCCACGCGCATCTTTGGACCGACGACTATCTCGATCTGTGCCAGAGCTACGGAAACGTGGACACAGGCACGCAGCGCAACAAGGGCGCGGGCATGGGCCAGGCGGAAATGGACAAACGCTTCGCCCTGATGGAAGCCAACGGCGTCGAGATGCAGATCCTCGACATCTGCCCGCAGGCGCCGCACTTTGAAAATAAAGAGCACGCCGTAAACGCCGCGCGAAAAGCCAATGACATCTACGCCGATGCCGTGAGCCGCTGGCCGAAAAAATTCAAAGCCTTCGCGGCTGTGCCGTTGCCTCATGTCGATGAAGCCCTCAAGGAACTGGAACGCGCACTCGATCAGCTGAAATTTGTCGGCGCTACGATGACCACGTTCCCCGCGAATCATTCCCCGGCCGATCCTTCCTTCGCTCCATTTTACGAAGAGCTCAACCGGCGCGGCACCGTGCTGTACATTCATCCCTCCGGCAACGGCGTCGATTCCCCGTTCGTGATTCCGTTCAACCTGCGCTGGATCATCGGGGCGCCCATGGAAGATACCGTTTCGATCATGCACCTGATCGAGGCGGGCATCCCGCAGAAATATCCAAAACTGAAAATCGTCAATTCCCATCTGGGCGGGATGCTCCCGATGGTCTACCAGCGCCTGGACAACATCTCCAAGTGGGAGCATCCCTTGCCGGAGTTGCCGACGGTCACCGCCAAGCGCATGTGGTACTGCAGCGTGGGCCACGGACATCCGCCGGCGCTTCGGGCGGCTGTGGATTCAATGGGCGCCGACCGCATTTGTCTGGGAACGGATTTTCCGTACGAAGCTGGAGAGCTGTTCAATCACGCCATTCAATACATCAGCGAGTCCGGCCTGAAGCCCGGCGACGCCGAAAAAATCCTGGACCGCAACGCCGCCTACGTGCTCGGACTCGCGTGAGCACCATCGAAATTCCGGCAACGGCAAAGACCAAACACAAACTCACGCGCAATCAGATCCGCAGTTTCTGGGCCGCCTGGGGCGGCTGGAGCATGGACGGGATGGATTCGTTCATTTATTCCCTGGTCCTCGTTCCGGCGCTGACGGAACTGCTGCCGCGCTCCGGAATTCCCGCCACCACCGCGAACGTCGGCTACTACGGCGGTGTCTTCTTCACTCTTTTCCTGATCGGCTACGGCACCGCGCTTGTCTGGGGGCCGATTGCCGACCGCTTCGGCCGCGTGCGCACCATGATGTTCAGCATCTTGTGTTTTTCCTTGTTCACGCTGCTGGCCGCGTTTGCCACGGGCATCTGGAGCCTCGCGGTATTCCGCTTCATGGCGGGAGTAGGCATCGGCGGCGAATGGTCGATCGGAGCGTCGCTCGTTGCGGAAGATTGGCCCGAGGAGCGGCGCACCATGGGCGCGGCCCTGATGCACACCGGCTACTACATCGGATTTTTCCTGGCCGGCATCGCCAATATTTTTATCGGCAGCCACTACGGATGGAGAGCCATGTTCGCGCTGGGCGGCGTGCCCGCGCTCTTGATCGGCCTGATTCGCAACAACGTGCAGGAGCCTGCGCGCTGGGAAAACAAGGTGCAGGAACTCGGCGGCAAGTGGGCCATGCACAGCGCGTTCCTGAAATTATTTTCTCCGCAGTACAGGCGCAAAACGATCGTCAATTCTCTCTACCTGATTGTGTCTCTCGCCGGTCTGTGGGCCGGATCTGTGTACGCCCCGACGGCGATGACCTTCATCGCGCAAAGGGCCGGGCGAACCGCCGCGGAGAGCGCGCGCCTCGCGTCGTATTCCACGGCGCTGCTGGGGATCACCACGGTCCTCGGCGCTCTGATCGTGCCGTCCCTGGCGGACTGGCTGGGCCGCCGCGCCACGCTCGCGATTTTTTACGTGGTGATGATGTTCGCGATCTGGCTCGCGTTCGCGCATGTTTTTTACATGCAGCAGAACGCCATCGCGTGGTTCCTGGTGTGCTCCGTACTGCTCGGCCTCGGGGGAGCGAATTTCATCGTCTATTCGTTCTGGCTGCCCGAACAATATGGAACGGAGTGCCGCGCCAGCGCCTTTGCATTCATCACCAACCTCGGCCGCTTTTTCGCCGCCGGATTTACGTTCCTCGTAGGCGCCGGAATCCGTCACTTCCAGACGTTCGGAATTCCCGTGGCCATGATGGCGCTGGCCTTCGTCGTCGGCCTCGCGCTCGTCCCCTTCGGCGAAGAAACCAAAGGCAAGCCACTGCCCGTCTAGTCGCTCAGCCACACTTGGCTGCGCCACTCGAGCCGGTGCCTGGATCATTGACCGGCGAGCGCGAATGGAATATGTTCTGGCGCAAGATAGGATTCCGAAGGCCCCAATCTTGCAAGGGAAAGTGATCCCATGAATCCAGTCAGCTCACCGGAACACGTGGAAGCCAACGCGACGCAGCGCGGCGCAGTGACCGCGCGATACGCCGGCCGCACGGGGGACAACTCCCTTGGCCGTGCCCTCGGCTACTTCATCCTGCGCCTGTCGCTCGGCGTCGACATGCTCATGCACTACGTCGTCAGAACCTGGGGCATCAGCAAGGATTTCGTTCCGGTCACGGAGAAAATGTTTGTCGGCAATCTTTTGCCGATGTCGTGGGTGCACCTGTTCCTGACGGTGCTGCCTTACTTTGAGGGTTTGCTCGGCATTCTTCTGATATCAGGCCTGCTGTCGCGCTGGGCTCTGACGGCGGAGGGCCTGCTGGTCACGGTGCTGCTGTTCGGCACAGCCCTGCGTTCGGACTGGACCGTCGTCTCCCACCAGATGATTTACCTGCTGTTCGTCTTCTTCCTCCTCGCCATGGAAGAATGGGACTATTTTTCGGTGGATGCGTTCCTCGCCAGGCGACGAAGGAATTAGCCGGCGCCACCAGAGAACCTCGGTCTTCAGTTGCCGATGACGGCTACGCCTTGAATTTCAATCAGCATTCCCGGCTGCGCCAGGCCGGAAACAGTGATCAACGCGCTCGCGGGGAATTTGCCGTCGGGAAACATTTCGCGGCGCAGCTTGACGAACTGGTCGCCGTAGCGGGGATCCTTGATAAAGACAGTCATGGTCACCAAATTCTTAAGACTTCCTCCGCTGCGCTGCAAGGTACGGTCCATGGACGCAAACGAAGCACGGGCCTGACCCTCGAAGTCCTCCGCCGATAATTTCCCATTGGAATCCGCGGCGGCCTCATGGCCTGCGAGCCATATGATCCGGCCGCCTTGCGTAATCACCGCCGGGGAGTAGGCACGCTCTTTTTGGAATGCGTTGCCGTCAAGGTATTGCACGGAGGCTACAGGTTGTTGCGCGGCGGATTGCGCACGGGCTCCGAAAAGGAGCCATGCTCCACCCGCTCCGATTGCAATCAGTGCAACCAGGAAACGGTTCATGGCGAATTCTCCTCTCGTGTATGAATGTACTTGTTGTCATCCCGAACCCGGCCCCGCTTTGCGGGGACGGCGGTGAGGGATCTGCTGTTCGCCGCGATCGCGGAAAAAAGCAGATTCCTCGGGCATACCCCGCCATTCGGAATGACAGTCAGAAGGTTTTCCTCAGCCGTTCAGGCTTGAGAATCTTTTTCCGGCTCGGCAGGCAGCATCCAGAGGCCCGCAATTTTCCCGGAAGGGTCGAAGGCGATTCGGACGATCATGGGCCCGTTTTCGAACACGCAGCGCACATCTACACGGTCAAACTCAGGATCCTTTCGCGCGGACTTGATGCTCTTGAACGGGCCGAGGTGCATCATGACGTGCGTCCAGGACGCTTCCAGGCGTTCCGTAGGCATCCTCTCTTTCATCTGATCGCTGAACCGGGTGCTCACTTCTTTGAACTGTTGCTGCCCCAGTAGGTCCGCGATCGCCCTGGCCGAAGCCTCCATGGTCTCTGGCGTGACGTCTGAGACGGGCGCGATCCGGAAATAGGTGATCTCGTTTGCGTCGTCAAACATCAGCTTCAGTTCGACTTTGAAATTTTCGAACTGGCCCTTGGCGACATAAATCGGCGCGCCCTCCACGGTCCTCGTGGTTTGCGAAATTTGCTGCTGGAATGCTCCGGCCACGCTGGCGAGTTCGTCGCGCGCGTCTTTCAGATCGCTTTCGCTCACGGAATCCTTGAGGTCGGCGCTGAACCGCTCGCGAACGGGCGCGATCCCGCCTTGGGCAAATTCATCCATGACGTCTTTGGTGATGGAGAGGCGTTTTTCGTCACGGGATTGCGCGAACGCAAGTCCGTGGAGGCTCAAAGCGATTAGGAAAAGCAGCAAAACATTTCGCCGCCGGCGCATGGTGACCTCCCGCGTTTCAAACAGAGGCTGCGGATTCGGACCCAAGAGCGGATAGTACCACCGTGGCGCAGGCTTCAGCCTGCGGGTTTTGGTTTCAGGCAACGTGATCCGTGGTCCGACCAACCCCCACAGGCTGAAGCCTGCGCCACGTGCACTCCTCACAACATCGGCAAGAATCGTAAACTACATTGCAAAGAGCGGCCGAAGGTCGCGCACATCGCGCACTTCTTCGAGCGCGTTGACGCGCTGGATGAGGTTTGCCGTCCGCTCCGCGCCCAGGACGGGCGCCATCAGATCGCGCACCTTGGCGTTCACCCCGTCGGTGTTCAAAGGGTTTTCTTTTGTTCCGGGCGGAAAGCGCGTGAAGTGGCTCACGGTGCGGCCATCCTTTAGTGTCACTTCCACCATGCCGCTGCGCGGCGCCGCCGGGTCCACCAACTTCCGATCGGCCACGAGTTGCACGCGCTCTTTCACGGCGCGGATCTGCGGGTCGGCCATGCGCTCGTGGGAGTGGCTGTTGGCGAACGAAACTGTGCCGTCGAGCAGAGCCAGCGCGATGATGTACTGCAAGTTGACGTCGGGCATGGAACTGTTGTCCACGATTCCAGCGCCATCCGCCGGCAGACGCACGACGATGCGCTCCACGTTATCCACACGCAACGAGTTCTCGCGGCGCAGGGTGAGGAACGCGTCCACGGCGGACTGGATGGGGTAGCCGACGGAATAGGTCTTGATGGACGTTTCGGCGATCCAGAAGCGGCTGCCCAGATCGGCGACCATTTCTTCGGGACGCGGCTGCGAGGAGAGGGCCTCCAGAACGTTGTGCTCGCAATCAAACACGTCGCGCACGCCGGTAAATCCCGCTTGAACCATGGTGACGGCCGTTACGCCGTTGCGCGCGCCCATGCCGGAAAAATCGAACGCTTTTTCCACGTGCTCATTGTCTGAAGTCCAGCTCCACAGGCCGGACACTTGCTGCGCCGCATAGGAGAGCGCGTAGCGCATTCCCGTTTCATCCAAACGCGCGAGGGACGCCGCGGCTCCCACCGCCGAAAACGTCGAGCCGATTCCTTCCGCGCTGCGGTGCGTGCCGCGCACGAGGTCCGGCCCGAGCGCCATCAGAAAGCGGCAGCACACGTCGTAGCCCAGCACCACGGCGCGCAGGAGTTCCATGCCCGAGCGGCCTTCGCGCTCGGCCATGGCCAGAGCCGCGGCCACTGAAGAGCAGCCGGGATGAGTTTTGGTGACTAGCTCGACGTCATCCGTTTCATCCGCGTGCCCACACATTCCATTCGCGAGGGCGGCGTTGACCGCGGAGGTTTTGAGGTTCGTGCCGATGACGGAACACTCCGGAACGCCGCCTTGCGCCCGCACGTAAGCGATAGCCATTTCTCCGGGCTTGAGGCGGCTTCCTGAAACCATCGCGCCAAGCGTGTCCAGGATGTGATGCTTGCCTTCGAGCGCGACATTTGGGGGAAGGGCTCGGTCGCGCGCCTCAACCATGTAGCGTGCCAACTGGCCGGTTAGATCGGCGGCAGCGGTCGCGGACGACTTCGCGGATTCCTGCAGGAGCGGCGTGGCGCGCATCATCAGCCGATCGGTTGGAAGGGCCGCGGCCGCGATCGCTCCGCCCGCGCTTTGCAACATGCGCCGTCGCGTCCAACCCGCTGGAAGCGAGCCTTCCTTTTCGGCAGACTCACGTTTGCGATTTTCTTTCACGGTGCCCTCTCCGGTAAGACCGGTATTCTAATTTTCGCTTTCCGTCGTTGAAGACACTTTACATTCATCGCAGGATTCCATCACGCGGTTTTGTTTGAGGTAGCACAGGCACTCTTGCCTGTGCGCATTTTGCGATTGGTGCTGGATTGGCCGCCCGCGCGTGAAACCTACAAAACCGCACAGGCAAGAGTGCCTGTGCCACCAGACCGCGTGTCCCAAAAATCTCCGCAATTTGATATAACTAGTCATGAGCTGCATGGGTGCGATAGCGCTGTCACATTCAGCATCGTTAAAGAAAATAAGAAATCTTCTGAAACGTCGGAGATGGTCATGATGAAAAGGGCTGCATCAGTTCTCGGCTTGACGCTCGCTCTACTTTTCGCCCACGGACAGGTGTCCGCGCATCACGGGTCGTCGAACTATGACATATCGAAGTCCGTATCCGTCAAGGGAACGATCACGGAGTTTGATTTTATCAATCCGCACTCCGCGATCCATCTCCAGGCGAAAGACGACAAAGGCAACGCCGAACAATGGCTCATCGAGGCTGACAGCCCCAACAACCTTGCTCGCGCGGGCTGGACACGGGAATCGCTCAAGCCCGGCGATCAGGTCACCATTGTCGGAAATCGTTTGAAGGACGGCTCGAAAGTCATGCGCCTGCAAAAAGTAATTTTCTCCGATGGCAAGGAGCTGAAGCCGCGCGAAGGCGACGAATATTGATCCAAGGCCGAGGAAGAGCTGTGGCGCCGGATCACAATTCATTAGGAGTATGTCAATGCGAAATTGCTCAAGGGTCTGTTGTTTTGCGCTCTTCGCAGCGCTCTCGGTGCCATCTCATGCGCAGGCTCAGAATTCTGACGCCGCGAGTGCAGCAAAAGTTCCGGCGCCCGCTGCGCCCGGAGCCGATCTGACCGGCGTCTGGTCGCAATTTCCGCGGATCGGCAGCCGCAGCGCGGGCGAGGGCGGCTTCGTTTTCAGCAAAGAGGAACCGCCCATGACGCCCTGGGCGGAAGCGAAATTAAAGTCTACGAAGGCGCCGCACACCGGCGGTTACACCGGCGAGTCCGACGACACGACGCTCAAGTGTTATCCTCCGGGCGTGCCGCGGATTTATCTTTTCAATTTTCCCATGGAAATTCTTGTGGTTCCCGGGCGCGTGCTCATCGTGCATGAATTCGGCCACTACATCCGCCAAATCTGGACCGATGGGCGCCCGCATCCCAAGGACCTGAATCCCAGTTGGATGGGTGACTCCATCGGGCACTGGGAGGGAGACACCCTGGTCGTCGACACTATAGGATTCAACGACAAGACCTGGATCGACCAAGTCGGTCATCCGCATTCCGATGCGTTGCACCTCACCGAACGCATCCACCGCACCGCGCCGGACATGCTGCAGATCGATTTTACGTTCGACGATCCGAAGGCCTACACGAAACCGTGGACCGGGACGAAGCAATTTAAGTTGCGCCCCGACTGGCAGATTTCGGAATACGTTTGCGAGGAAAATTTCAGCAACAAGCCAATCGAGGAAATCAGCAAATAGAATCAGACCGCCAGACAAAAACTGAAATTCGTTCCTGATGTGAAAATCTGCTCAATGATTCCGACAATTTGGAGGTCGGGGCCTCAGCCCCGACGTTCAGTGTTACATCTCTACAGGCTATAGAGGCTACGGAAAAACTCAAACCTCCGTCATTCTGAGGGAAGCGAAGAATCCCTCCGTTTCTTTTCCTATACTTAAATCGAAGAGAGATTCTTCGCTTCCCTCAGAATGACGGAACGAGGCATTTTTTCCGCGGCCTGTATACAGGCTGCGGAAAAAGTACCTTTTTGTCATCCCGAGGTCGCCCCGGCGACCGAGGGATCTGCCTTTCTTCGCCAAACCCAAGAAATGCAGATTCCTCGGGCAAACCCGGCCCTTCGGAATGACTAGTTGCGAGTTTTTCCACAGCCGCCTTAGCCCCTGAAGCTCCAGGGCCTCAAGGCCCAGCCAAGTCCTGCTAGTTGCCAGACCCAGTGGTCAGACCTCCTAAATAGCTATTTCGTGCCACCCACGGCGGCAGGTTTCGGAAGTTCGTATTTGACGAGGGTCCCGCCCTGCGACTCATAAACTTGCGCACCAATTGCGCCCGCGATTTTGAATCCTTTGCTGTCCAGCAAGTCCGCGGCGATTCCAGCGCGGTGCGCGTGATTGGAGACCAACACCAGCGGCTTGTCCGTGGGAATTTCGGCCAGATGCTTTTCGAGATCCGCGGCCTGGATGTTGAGGTAAACGGGGAAGCCCCCGTTCATGGCAATTTCCGTGGGACGCCGGACATCGAGTAACAGTACCCGGCCAGGCGTCGCGAGCAGCGCGTCAAATTCCGCGCGGGTGAGTATCTTGGCCTTGGAAGCCTGCTCCGCGCCTGGTTGCTGCGCAAAACTCACCGCAGTTGCGAGCAGGATCAGCAATACTAGCTTTCTCATTGGCGTGCTCTCCCTTTTTTATCCGATCGATTTAAACAGCGCTTCGGTATTCTGCCACGGCCCAGCCGCTCCGCAAAGAGAGTTCACGGGTCTTAGGGATGTGGACTATTGTAGCGGACAGACGAATCAGCTTTCTCAAGGCAGGGTAATCATTTCGCGCAAATCGGGTCCAGGCGCGCCCGGTGAATTCGTGCTGAAAATGTAGCCGTCGTTGCTCAAGTAATGGTAATCGCCGAAATTACTGACCTTGTAGCGGCGTCCGCTATCCGGGTCGACGACGTCGAGCGTGCCAAGAATGGAATTCTCGCGCCTGCGATCGATTTCATCGTAAACCTTCTGGCGTTGCTGGTAGCCCCTGGTGATCATTTCCGAAGTCTGCCGCTGGTCCTCGGCAATGGCTTGCTGAGCGCGTTCGCGAATCTCCTGCGAACGCGCATTGTCCTGTTGCACCGCCGCATTTGCCGTGTTTTTCTGCTGCGCTTCCCATGCCGGATCGAACTTCCAGCTTTGCATCATCTGCGAAAGAACTTTCTCTCCGTCCTGCTCGCGCTCCTCGGACGCGATGTAGCCATACAGCCGGTACACAAACCACATGGGAGAAACGTTTGCAGCCAATCGAACGGTGGCGGCGACATACTTTCCCTTCACAGGCCTGCCGTCCATATCGCATGTAAATGAAATGTCACCGGCGGAGAGGAACACATTTCCGAAGCCCTCATTGGCCGCGGACTCGCGGAACGTTGAAGCCAGATCCTCGCGCGGGTTGTTGGAATCGATTTGAATGTTGCTGCATTGGCGCGACACGAGTGTCTGAACGTAGGAACGCGCGAACTGCTGCCCCGAATTGTAGGGCAGGATTTCGATTTTTGTTCCGTCCCCCAACAATTGGTAGTTCCCTTCGCGCAATCCGGCCATAGTGAGCGTCGGAGTCGGCTGAGTAAACACTCCGACCATGGAATCCCCGATCGACGCGTGGATCCGGCCATCCGGGGAACCCGCGACGACCGCGTAGCGCACATCGACCGCGCTCAGCCGATAGGCTCCTCCAATCACCTGCCAATTCTCGGGAACGGACAAGCTGAAGGCTCCTTCGCGAGGATCGTTCCAGTGCACGAAGCTCATCGCCGCGCCGCCTGAGTTCGTAGCGGCTCCCGGCATGTCCTTGAGAACCGGATTTTGCGCGACGTGAAAACTCTTCAGAATTGCGACAAAGGATTCTGTCGAGCTCTTATAGACTTCCCCCGGGGCTTCCATTCCGAAAAAATAGACGGAGGCTCCGCCGGGGTTGTTGGCCCAGCTCAGAACGGCTGTGCCGCTGCGTTCGTCGCCTTGTCCCCAAACGCGCGCCGCATTCTGCGTGCTCTGTACCGCGCTCCATGGCATCAACACATCGAATTTGCGAGCGAACTCCCGAACCAGGGTTGCGGCGCCTTGCGCTTCCAGTCTTGGTTGTTGCAGGTGCAGCGGCCAAATCATGATTTCTTCGCCGCGTGTTCCGTGCAGGACAACCTGGCCAGTGGAGGCCACCTTGCCGATCGACCAGGCCGCGGGGAGATTCACAACAAATCCAGCGGGATCATTGTGCGTGATCCAGGATTTGGGAAGCGGCTCCGCTTGCGGGCCGGATGCAGGGGCGGAGGCTTCCATCGGTTCCAATAGAGGCTCTCCGGTATCTGAATTTTGATCCGGCAAAATCGAAGGCGGCGGGTCGCTGGCGCCAAGCTCCTCCTTTTTCCGGTGATATTCGTCGACGGTCAAAACGCCGTCCTGGTAGGCCTGGTTCAGAGCTTTCAACACGGTCGAATAGTTCTTCCGCTCAAGAGCGCTGGAATAGAGCGCAACCTTTTTGACTTGGTATTCTTCCTCGGTAACGGCGCCGCCCTGCAGAGCGGCGTCCAACGCTGCGAGGTTTTTCCGGTCCCGGGGAGAAAGAACAGCGGCATCGCCTTCAGTTGCGCCCTGTTCGGAAGTTTTCGGCCAGGGAGCCACTGGCGGGATGGTCTTCACAGCAATGGAAGTCTGTACGGGCGCGCTTGTCACGGTAAAGGATTCGATCATTTCTTGCGATACTTCATAGTCCACCATCAGATCTTTGCCGGGAGCGCGCATGCCGGCCGAGTAGGCAACGATGGCGTAGGTGAAGCCGTTCGCGGCAAATGCTTCGAGGTAGACGCACAGACGAGGCGCCCTGAGCATTTGCGGCAGCTCTCCCACGATATACGTGCGCGATCGGCCTGCCACGGTTCGCAAGCCCCGGTACGAGACGCGATAACCCGGATGAGTAATCTGGATCCCGCCATTGAGGGTCTTGAGAAGCGTAGCGGGATCAATTCCCTTTTTGAGGGTGACTTGAACGTAGGCGTCCGCGTCGTGGACGATAGTGACGCCCGAAACGCCTCCGGTGTTGTCAGGCTTGGCGACCCAGCCGGCGGGAACCTGGATCGTAAAGTGCTGCTGGGGATCGACGTAGACGTTCCCGGATTGCGCCAATCCTGAGGATACAAAAATCAAAGAACAGACGACAGCCGCCAGCAAGGCGAATGACTTCGCGACCCTTGCTGTTTCAGAAATGTACATAATGTTTTTGCACTGCTTTCTGCTGCGATTTGCTTTGATTTGGCAGCTTTTTTTAGGGTCTTCCATATCTGCTCGGGGCTCCAGAACGTCGCGACGGATTCATCCGCGGGCTCGGCAAAACCTGCCGCGTGAACGCCAGTTCTCGCAATAATTAGGATCGGCCTTTTGCGGGAAATTCTTAAGTGGCCGTCACGAATTTAGGCCCCGTGCGCGGCGGCCTCGGCGGGCATTGCTGTTCGCGCCGCATCGGTATAGTCTTGGGCCTATGCGATGGCCACTCGGCGCCTCGGCGCGGAAATATTCCATTGGTGTGGCGCATTGCGCCATTCTGCTCGCCGTTGGAGTGCGCGCATTTCTGCCCAGCGTGCTGGCGCAGGGATGGGAACCGGCTATTCGCGATTTTGAAGAGCAAGATAAAGTGCATCCGCCCAAACCTGGCGGGATTGTCTTCGCCGGAAGCTCCAGTTTCCGGTTTTGGGACACGCTCGCTTCGGATATGAAGCCGCTCGATGTGATCAATCGGGGCTTTGGCGGGTCGGAATTTTCCGATCTGGATCTATACGCCACTCGCATTGTGGTCGCTTACCACCCGCGCGCGGTGGTCGTCTACGAAGGGGATAACGACCTCGCGGAGGGCTCTTCCAAAACGCCCGAAATGGTCGCAGGCGATTTCCGGAAATTCGTCCAGATCGTGCACGGCGCCTTACCGGACACCTGGATTTATGTCCTGGCCATCAAACCGTCCAAGCTGCGCTGGAAACAGTGGCCCCAGATGAAAGCGGCGAACGAGCTCATGCAGGCATACGCCGCGAAGCAGGAACGCGTGCAATATATCGACATCGCCACGCCCATGTTCGACGCCAACGGAAATTTGCCCGGCGACCTTTTCAAGTCCGACGGCCTGCACCCCACCGCGAAGCTCTACGCCATGTGGACCTCGATCATCAAACCGATCCTGCTCCAGCGGTTCGGGCCAGAAAAAAGCAGTTCGCAACTGACATTGCCGAAACCTCTCGCGCTGCAAGCAATCACGATGTAATAAGCAGAAGTGGCGCAGGCTTTAGCCTGTGGGTTTTGGTTGTGGCAAGAGCGGTGCTGCTCCGAGCAACCCCCACAGGCTAAAGCCTGCGCCACTCAACCCAATCCGCGCAGCAAGTACGCGTTCCTCCTGCTAGAATAACGATTGGCATTGTTAGCGAATTGGATGGTAGGAACAGACCCCGATGTTTGAGAACCTGACAGACAAACTGCAACGCGTCTTCAAAAACCTGCGCGGCCAGGGAAAACTCACGCAGGAGCACGTGGACGAAGCACTCGCGGGAATCCGCGAAGCGCTGCTCGAAGGCGACGTCAACGTCGGCGTGATCGACGAAGTGCTGGCGCACATTCGCGAGAAGGCCTTGGGCTCAGAAGTATTGCTGCAACTTTCCCCCGACCAGCAGGTCATCAAGATTGTGCGCGATGAGTTCGGGCTGCTGCTCGGCAAGCACGCCAAGCCGCTTTTCTCGTCGCGACCGCCATCCGTGTGGATGATCGTCGGCTTGCAGGGTTCCGGTAAAACCACCACCACCGGCAAGCTGGCCAAGTGGATTTCCGCGCACGGCCACCGGCCCATCGTGGTTTCCACCGACGTTTACCGCCCAGCCGCGCGCGAACAGCTTTTGCAGGTTGCCAAGGCGGTCCATGTTCCCTGCTGGCCCGGCGCCGGAACCGACAAGCCGCTCGAAATCGTGCGCGGCGCGATCCGCGAAGCCAAGCTTTCCGCGCACGACGTGATTCTCGTGGATACCGCCGGCCGCCTGCACATCGACGATACGCTGATGGAAGAGCTGGGCACGCTGAAGCGCGAGCTCGCGCCCGCGGAAATCCTGTTCGTGGCGGACGCGATGATCGGGCAGGACGCGGTGCGCTCCGCAGGCGAATTTCACAAGAGGCTCGGCTTGACGGGCGTGGTCCTGACGAAGCTCGACGGCGATGCGCGCGGCGGCGCGGCGCTTTCCATCGGCAAGGTGACGGGTGCGCCGGTGAAATTCGTGGGCACGGGCGAAAAATACGATGCCCTCGACGCGTTCTATCCGGAGCGCATCGTTTCGCGCATCCTGGGCATGGGCGACGTGCTCTCCCTGATCGAGCGCGTCGAGCAGTCCGTGGACGCCAAGCAAGTGGCCGAGCTCGAGCGCAAGCTTCGGCGCAGCGAATTCACGCTCGAGGATTTCCGCGACCAGTTGCGGCAGATCCGCAAGATGGGCCCGCTCGAACAGGTGCTGGGAATGCTGCCAAAAGTAGGACCTCTGGCGAAAGTGCCCAAGGACGTGCAAGTCGACGAATCGCACCTGAAGCGCATCGAGGCCATCATCAATTCGATGACCAATTCCGAGCGCAATGACCACAACCTCATCGACGGCAAGCGGCGCAAGCGCATCGCCCGCGGCAGCGGCACCTCGGTGCAGGAAGTGAACCAGGTGCTGAAGCAATACCTGCAAATGCGCCAGATGATGAAGCAGTACGGCGCGCTCGCAGCCCAGGGCCGCCTCAAGGGCCTCGGCAAGCTGAGCGGCGTTTCGTAGTACCTCTCCCGGCGCATTCGTGGGTTAGGGCCGCATCCAGGTTCTTTATCCCATTCCCAGACAAACCTAATCCCCAACTGGCGCATCTCTAGAAGTGGGCCTAACCAGGGGATTTGCGGGCCTGCGGGCTATCGCAAACAGGTGGAACCAGCTATAATCGTGGGCCAGGAGGAAGTGAAACGTGCTGGCAATCCGCTTGGCTAGAATTGGCAAGAAGAAACAACCGTTTTACCGCATTGTCGTTCTCGACAAGCGCAAACCCCGCAATGGCAGGACGGTCGAGGTCATCGGGACCTACGATCCCTTGAAGAAGCCGGCGGCAATTCAATTGGACGCCGAGCGAGTGAAGTACTGGCTGTCCTGCGGTGCACAACCCAGCGACACCGTGCGCAGCTTTTTGACTGCCCAAAAAATCGCTTGATCCGCCCCGCGGCGGCGCAAGCTAGGTTCCGTCGGCCCTCGGGACCTGCACCAGTGAGAGCTCGAATCGAACGCGCGAATGCGACAGGTGGAGGGCCCCATGAAGGACCTTGTGGAAGCGATTGCGAAGGCGTTGGTCGATCATCCCGAACAAGTTCAGGTGCGATCGGTGGATGGGGAACAAGTAACCGTGCTTGAATTGCGTGTGCATCCCGAAGATCTGGGCAAAGTAATTGGGCGGCAGGGGCGGACCGCGAAATCCATCCGCACCATCCTCGGCGCCGCCGGGATGAAAATTCGCAAGCGCCTGACGCTTGAAATCCTCGAATAGTGTGCCCGCGGAAAAATTCACCGGCGTAACCCTTGCGAGAATTTTGCGTCCTCGCGGCTTGCGCGGTGAAGTGGCCGCTGAAATCTTGACCGATTTTCCCGAACGATTAACAAAATTACGCGAAGCGTGGCTTTCCGACGGGCGAAGCGCGCCGCGGCGCGTCCGTGTAAAGCGTTGCTGGCTCTCACCTGGCCGGAGCGGCCGGGCCATATTTCATTTCGCCGATATTGACCACGTGGAGGATGCGGAACCCTTGCGCGGCCTGGAAATTCAGGTACCGATCGAAGAGCGCGCGCAGCTTGCCGCTGGAAATTACTTTGTCGGGGACCTTATCGGCTGCGAAGTGTGGGAAGCGGGCGCTTCGTCGGCGCTCGGTTCCGTGCGCGACGTCGAATTCCCGGGCGGAGCGCCTTTGCTGGCGGTCGATACGAAGGAAGGCGAAGTTCTGGTCCCGCTTGCTGCCGAGTATTGTCTTCATATCGACGTGAAGGCGAAACGCATCGACGTGGCCCTCCCGGAAGGCTTGCGCGATTTGAATCGCCGCTGACGCTTGCTGCGTTACACTGTCCCTGCCATGCAGTTCGACATCATCACGATATTCCCCGAATTTTTTGCCGGCCCGCTGGATTACGGGATCGTGCGCCGTGCGCGCGAGGCGCGCATCGCGGACGTGCTCGTTCACGACCTGCGCGCTTTCGCGCACGACCGCCATCGCACCGTCGATGACCGCCCCTTCGGGGGAGGCGAAGGCATGGTGCTGAAACCTGAGCCGTTGTTTGAGGCAGTCGAATCGCTCACAGACAAACATTCCGCTTCGAGCCCTGGCGCCACGGTCGTGTTGCTTTCGGCATCCGGGAAGTTGTTTCGCCAGGACACGGCGCGGCGGTTTGCGCAACTCGAACGCATGATCCTGCTGTGCGGCCGCTATGAAGGAGTAGACGAGCGGGTGGCGGAACATCTCGCAACGGACGAGCTCTCAATCGGCGATTTTGTGCTTTCCGGTGGCGAATTGGGCGCCGCGCTCATTGTGGACGCCGTCACGCGCCTCCTCCCCGGCGCCCTCGGCAACGAAGATTCCGCCGTGAACGAATCTTTCAGCTCACCCGAAAATCTGGGCCTGAGTTCTGGTCCGCTCACGAGTCACGAATCACCCTTCGCGATCGCTCAGGGCAAGCCAGTCACGAACCACGTTCTTCTAGACTGCCCTCACTACACTCGCCCCGCGGAATTTCGCGGCTGGAACGTTCCGGAGGTCTTGCTTGGCGGAAATCACGAGGAGATTCGCCGCTGGCGAATGCAAAAAGCCCTGGAAAAGACGCGGCGCAACCGCCCGGATTTGCTGGGCAGCGCTGGCCCGCTGATTGAGAACGCAGACGCAACGCGCCGTTCGTAACCATCCTCACAAAATAGGATTCGAATCGTCTCAGGGTGGCGCAGGCTTCAGCCTGTGGGGTTTGATTGCATCGCGGGCGGCCGTGCTTTGACCAAACGTCCACAGGCTTAAGCCTGCGCCACTTCACAGCGGCGGGCCCTTCGACGCTGCGCCAGTCTCCACATATGGCCGCGCTATCGAATCGTCTTCATCCGGCTCGTACAGCCAGACATCGCGGTTGCGAAAATAGTTGAGCAGAGGATTGAGATCCATTCCCGGGATTTCGCGCGCCCAGACGGTTTTCGCGTGATCGATGTCGGCGTCGTTGTAAACGTACTCCTCGCCGGAGTTGTGGTCTTTCGAATAGCGCACCAGCACGAGGTGTTCGCCGGGGAACGCCGCGAGCTGCGTTTCGACGGGCTTTCGAAAGGGTTCGCTCAAGTCATCCACGTAGGGGAAGGCATCCGCGTAGAAATTCCTTTGCATCTCGCAAAGCTGCAGCACGATCGCAATCACCAGCAGAAGTTCGCAGCCCGCGCTCAGATATGCCCGCCACGGCGCCACAGGCCGCCTGGCGAGCGATAAACCGACACGCAATAGCAACACGACCAGCAGCGGAACTGTGAGCGCTAATACGCTGTGGCGATGCGACCATTCGAACAAAGCGCTCGGTTGGGAAATGACGGAGTACGCGAAATAAATTGGCCCGATGAGCAAACTGAATAGAACAATCAGCCGTGTCAAACCCACTCCCACAGCCCTGCCAAGGAAGCGAAATCGCCGCAGTGCACGCAGGCACTGCATCAGCAGTACGAAGACAGCGGCCATGAGGGGCGCGGCGTAGTGCGCATGGTAATACACGACCACCCACAGTCCGATGGCGGAAAGGATGACCTGCGCCAGCAGCAAGCGATTCCGCGGTTCCTTAAGCACCCATGGCAGGGCAAGAAAGGGAATCGAAAGCGCCGGCCCGAGGAAAAACTCCCAAAAATCCGTGGATTTGAACCACCACTGTCCAACCGCAGCCGGCCAACTGGCCTGATACAGGCTCGGCAAAAAATTGTGGTAGAAATCGTCAAACTGCGGATTGGCGTAGGGGATAGGCGGCTTGTCGTGCTGCCACAAGAAGATGGCTGTCGTGATTTCCCGCTGTTCAATAAAATGAGGAAATACGACAGGGTTTCCCGTCACGCGCCAGTTGTAGAAGCCGACGAATCCTGCGGTGCAAACAAGAATCGCGGCTATGGGGAATACGACATGCCGCATCGCGGCGCCTCGCGCAGGAACATCCAGCCGGACCGCCCACCAGAGAAGCGCCGCGCCAAACGGAATGAAAAAAATAGCTCCCTCGGCGGGCCGGCTGACGGCAAGAATGCCCGCTCCCAAACCGAATACAATCGCATCACGCAAGCGCTGCTGATCCCAGATTCGAGGCAGCGCCCCCAAGACCAGAGCAGCACCCGTCGCGGCCACCGCCCCACCCCAATAGCTGTTCGCCCAATAGCTGAAAATGCCAAAACGCGCCCAAACCAGGATGCCGCCGAGGAGTGCCCATTCCGGCTGCACCCATCCCTGCAGCATCCACGTGAACGCCATGCACATGGCGGCAACGCTCAGCAGCACGCCGATCCACGGCTGGCCAAGCAATTTCCCCACGGCCAGGGCCATTCCCTGCGCCGGGGGATACATCGACGCGTAGGTCGGATGCTGAATGACGTGAAATGTATCGAAAAAAATCCAGAGCGGGTGCGGCGGATTCGCGAGCCGCCCGTGAGCAAACGTATCCGCGGCAAGCAGGTAGCTGAACTCGTCGTGCACCTTGGGCTGCGGCACAGGAAGCCACGGCAACAGGGCCACGCGCGCGAGAATCGCGACCGCGCCGACAGCCAACACAGCGAGCCGTTTGCTTCGCGCGAACTGGGAAAATTTTCGCTCGATCCAAGCCAGAATTGGCTCACCCAGTCCCTGCCTGGGCCATACGAGAGCCAAACACACCGCGAGAATAATCCAATCTAATTTAGACATGAAAAGCCGCCAGTCCTGAACGGCGTAGGGCTGCCCATTGGCCTCCTGCAATTGGCGGGCTGCAGGCTGTGAAACTGTACACGACTTGGGGAGGTTGAGGAAATGCGATGATCGATCTCTGACGCCTCTGGGCAAAGACGGACCTGGAAGCAATTTATGATTACAACCGGCATTTTCTCATGTGCAAGAGGAACCAGTTTCTTATGGTGGAAACGGTCTCTTTCCGCTATACTTGGCGATTGTGTCTGTAGTGCTGACCCCGCCTGAGTGGGTCTGCCGGGAATCTTAGCCATGAATCGCGTGATTGAAAAGTTTCAGGAAGCACAAGTGCGCAAGGACTTCCCTGCGCTGCGGCCGGGCGATACCGTCCGCGTCCACGTCCGGTTGAAGGAAGGCGAAGGCGAGAAGGAACGCATCCAGCCGTTCGAGGGCGTGATCATCAAGAAGCGCGGGAAATCGACGGGCGCAAGCTTTACCGTGCGCCGCGTGAGTTTTGGAGTCGGGATCGAGCGCATCTTCCCAGCCAACTCGCCGTCCATCAGTTCCATCGAAGTGTTGCGCCAAGGCCGCGTCCGCCGCGCCAAGCTGTATTATCTGCGCGGGCTGAAGGGCAAGGCGGCACGTCTGCAGCGCGTGGAGACGCCCGAAGCGCCAGCTGCGGAAAAAGAATCCTAGATTTCAAATCGAACTTTATTTAAAAAGCCCGGGGGAGATTTCCCCGGGCTTTTTGCTTTCTACGGCGACTGGCGCTCATGTTCTCGATCCGCCGGAGGCGCTATCAATCTTCAACTCATTCTAAATTGCGCCGTGCTAGAATTCGCGGCGATGGGGAAGCGATGCTCCTCCCGATTCGAGCGCGAGGCCCGTAAGTGCGGCTGGCAAAGGATTGCCGGACTCGATGAAGTAGGGCGCGGCTCACTTTTCGGTCAGGTGGTCGCCGCGGCCGTCATCCTCGATCCCAAGCGGCGGATTGTCGGCCTGGACGATTCCAAGAAATTGCCCGCCGAGCGCCGCGAAGTTCTGGCGATGCGAATTCGCGAACACGCTCTCGCCTGGGCCATCGCGGAAGTGGATGCGCGGCGCATCGACGCCTGGAATATCTATCAGGCAAGCCGCCAGGCCATGGTGGAAGCACTGCGGCAGTTGAAAATCCCGCCCGATTATTTGTTGCTCGACGCCATGCAACTGGACGTCTTTATCGAGCAGCGATCGCTCATCCACGGGGATGCCCTTTCCGTTTCGATTGCGGCCGCCTCGATCATCGCCAAGGTGGAGCGTGACCGCCAGATGGTCGCCTGGGACCTCATTTACCCGCAGTACGGTCTGGCGCGGCACAAGGGCTACGCAACACCCGATCATCTCGCCGCCCTAAGGGCGCATGGGCCGACGCCGCACCATCGATTCTCCTTTGCCCCGGTGCGCGAAGCCACATGCTGGGCCGCGGGCGCCACACAGGTAGCCTTGCCGCTGCCGTCCTTTGATAACCCTTGATGGCCCAAGGGCCTGCCCTCCTTTTAACCCCCCTGATTACTGCCACGTACGCTTTTCAATGCGGCGCGTTGACTTCGGATTTTCCCGCGTGCTAGCGTCAAACCTAAGCCTGTCGGGATTCTTCATTGGAGATCCGGCCGGGCCGGTCTGCTTACTACGCCGCGGTGTGGCGACCCGCAATGGCCGGAACGAAGGCGGCAGCGAATCGACCATTGTCCGACTTAATCCTTTCCAGCCGGGACAATGGAAAGAGCAACTGAAGATGGCCTATAACAAGAGCAAGCATCTCAACGCGGCGCAGAAGTATCTCCAGCAGGGGAAGATGCCGCAGGCCGTCCTCGAATACCAACAAATTCTGAAGAATGAGCCCAACGATCAGGTCACCCTGATGACGTTGGGAGACTTGTTCGTACGGCAGGGAGAAACGTTTCAGGCCCTGGAATATTTTGAACGATTGGCAAAAATCTTCATGAACGATGGCTTCACGACCAAAGCCATCGCTATCTATAAGAAAGTCGCCAAGCTGGCCCCCGAGGAAAGCCGGCCGCTGGAACGGCTGGCCGAACTTTACGTGCAGCAGGGAGTTTTGAGCGAGGCGCGGCCCATTTATTTGCAGCTCGCCGAAATGCAATTGAAGGCGGGGAAGCACCCGCAAGCCTCCGTGCTGTTGCGCAAGCTTCTGGAAGCCGAACCCGACAATCTGCGCGTGCAGGTGCGCCTGGCGGAGCTGCACCTTTCCATGGGTCAGCAGAAGGAAGCCATTGAATTGTTCCACGGCGCCATGCAGCGGATTATGGATCAAGGCGATCATGCCGAAGCCATTCGCCTGGCCGACCGCATCTTGCAACTGGAACCGTCGCACAAGCCCACGTTTCTGTTGAAGGTCAAGGCCTTGACCGCCGCGGGGAAAGGCGCGGAAGCCGGGAAAATTCTCGATACGCTGCCCGACCGGGAAGAAGGCGGCGAAACGACGACGATGTTGCTGAGCTTGTATCTGGAGAGCGGCCAGGAAGTCAAGGCGGCCGGACTGGCTGAAAAAGTATATGCAAGCGATCCAAAACAATATGCGGTCGTGCATCAGGTAGCTACCGCGCTGCTGCAAGCCGGGGATTTGGATCGTGCGCACTCCATGATCGGCCTGATCCGCGACAACATGATCGACTCGGGCGATCACGAATTACTGGCCCAGACGATTTCACTGCTCGCGGAACGCAAACCGGGCGAGCTTGAACCGTTGGAGTGGCTGGTGGATCTTTATGGCCGGGCCAGCGATTCGTTCCGCCTGCCGGATGCGCTGGCTCAGCTCGCTTACGCCTATGAAACTTCGGGAGATCAATCCAAGGCGCTTTCGACATACGAAAAACTGCTGGAACGAACTCCAGAAGATGAAACCACCCGTCGCAAATACCAGGCCTTGCGCGCCAAGACGGGTCTCGAACCGATCTCCGGGGATATAGCGCCGCCCGTAAAAGTGGCGCCTTCGGAAGAGGCGCCCAAGACCTCTGTTCCCGTATCTTCCGAGCCGGTGCTGGAAGAGGAAACGCAGCGTTACGTCACGCAAGCCTTGACCGACGTCGATTTGTTTTCCAGCTACGGTTTGACGCAAAAAGCGATCGATCTGCTGGAATCCGTTCTGGAGCGCGCGCCCGGCCACACGCCGATCCTCGAACGCCTGCTGGATCTATCCGTCGGTTCCGGAAATAACGAGCGCACCGCGGAACTCGCCGCGATCCTGGAGAAAATTGCGGTTGAGCGCAACGACCGCGCGGGCGTCGAGCGATTCGCCGAACTTCGCAGGCGCTTCCAGCGCGCGGCCGGAGTCGTTCCTGACGAAGAGAAACCCGCGCCTGCGAAACCTGCGCCCGCAAAACCCGCGGCCGACGCCCCACAGGAATTCGCGGTTCCCGTCATCCAGGCGGAACTGGACGAGCCCGTTGTGGAGGCGACGCCGGAACCCGCGGAAGAGGAGCCGGAGGAAGCTCCCGCAGCGGCGGAATCCGTAGTGCACGAAGTCGATTTATCCGACGAGTGGGCGGCATTGTCCGAGCAGCTCGATACCGCTATGCACGAGGAGCCCGCTCCCCCTGTCCAGGAACCCGCGCCACCGCCGCGAAAGGGCGCCAAAGTTCCTCCGCCTTCCGCGGCTCCGGCAAAACCGGCGCAAGTACAGGCCAAAGCCCCGGTTGAGACGCCGGCCTTTGACCTCGAACTGCAAACCCCGGCGACTGTGGAGGAAGAAGAGAGCGAAACCGAGACGGCGGACGCGCTGTTTGCCGACCTCGCCGGGGACATGGACTCCATTACCCAATCCCTGGGCGGAACCGACGAACCGGTTCGTGCGCCAATGAAAACTCCTGTTCCGCCGAAGCCGGCCCCGAGCGCACCCGCGGCTCACGCCGCTTCCGGAAACGGCACTCCTGCTGCGGGCTCTGGGGGAGGACTCACCGGGCCGCTGGGCGACCTGTTCGAGGAATTCCGCTCGGAGCTCGGCGAAGCGAAGGACGACGAAGACCTCGAGACCCACTACAATTTGGGAATCGCTTACCGCGAAATGGGTTTGCTGGAAGAAGCCATCAGCGAATTTCAAAAAGTTGCCAGTTCGGCCGACAAGGGGCTCGCTTTCCGATATGCCATGCAATGTAGTACGCTTCTGGGCCTGGCATTCATGGAGAAGGGGCAGCCGGCCATCGCTGCAATCTGGTACGAACGGGCCCTGAAGACGCCGGGGCTGGATCAAGAATCGATTCTTGCATTGCGGTACGATTTGGGAGTCGCCCAGGAACTGGCTGGCGACACGCATGCGGCCTTCAATAGCTTCTCGCAGGTCTACGCAATGAACATCGATTACCGTGACGTGGCCGAACGCATTGCTCTTCTCGGGAAGGCGCGGTAGTCTCAGCCCGAATGAAATCTTTCCTGCACGTGTTGCTCGCCCTGGATATTTTTCTGCTTGGAGTCTTGCTGATCCTTGTCCCCTGGCTGGGGTATTGGGATCACAATTTTTTTCTGGACAAGTTTCCTGGCCTAATTCCTTTTCTCCTCCATCCTTCGACGCGCGGGGCGGTGACCGGCCTGGGGGCGCTGGACATAGCGCTGGCCGCGAGCATGCTGCGGGGACGGACCAACTCCGTTGCCACAAGAACGTAAACCAATTTTCTGCTACGTAACGGACCGGCGCACGTTGCAAGCCGCGCCTATTCCATCCGATTCTCAGCCGAACGATCGCGTTCCGCTCCGCGACGATTCGCTTCGCAATTCCATCCTGCGCGCAGCCGCGGCCGGGGCCGGCTGGATTCAAATTCGCGAGAAGGATCTCGAGTCGGGCGATCTTGTGGAGCTCGTGCGGTTCGCGGTTGCCGAATCGCGCGCGGCCGGTACACGTATTTTGGTCAATGACCGGCTGGATGTCGCACTGGCAGCGAACGCCGCTGGGGTACACCTTGGGGAAAACTCAGTACCGCTCGAGACTGTCATCGCGTGGCGCAGGTCCTCCGGCCGTTCGGATTTTCTGGTTGGCGTTTCCTGCCATTCCCTGGAGTCCGCGCGCGCGGCGTGGCGCGGCGGGGCGGATTACATCTTTTTCGGGCCGGTGTTTGCGACGCCGTCCAAGGCGGCATACGGCGCCCCGCAAGGATTGGAACGCTTGCGCGAAGTTTGCGGCGCGGTTGAAATTCCAGTGCTGGCGATCGGCGGGGTGAATTTGGAAAATGCGAGAGAGTGCCTCGCGGCGGGCGCGGCGGGTCTAGCGGCGATACGGTTATTTCAGGAATCCAAGGATGCCGCCGAATTGGCCGCGTGCTTGCGCGGAATTTAGTAGCACAGCCACTCTTGGCTGTGCGGGGTTTGCCGCACTTAACAAAGGCGCACAGCCAAGAGTGGCTGTGCTACTAAACCCACTCGACGCCCAAATTCTTCAGCTTCTCGCGAAGGCCGTACATGTCCAGACCCAATTCGCCGGCCTTTAGGCGTTCGCGGTTCTTCGCTTCCTTCGCGAGGCGGGCCTCGCATGCGCGGACGACCTCCGGCGCATCCTGGCGCGGGACCACGACGATGCCGTCGACGTCGGCCACGATGACGTCGCCGGGATGAACCAGCGCCCCGGCGCACACGATATCGATATTCACGTAACCCGCCGTTTCCTTGACGGTGCCCTGCGCGGAGATGGCGCGCGAAAAGGCAGGAAATTGCATGGCGGTCAGGTCCGCGACGTCGCGGACTCCGGCGTGAATGACCAGCCCCTTGATTCCATGCGCCCGGCACGAAGTCGCCAGCAGCTCGCCGAAAAATCCGTCCGTGGAATCGGAATGCGTCGCCACCACCAGTGCGTCGCCCGGCTTGCACACTTCAATCGCGGCGTGAAACATCAGGTTGTCGCCGGGATGGCAAAGCACGGTCACCGCGGGGCTGGCGATGCGCGCGGACGGATAGATTGGACGCATATAGGGCAGCATCAGGCCCGTGCGGCCCTGGGCTTCGTGCACCGTGGCCGTGCCGAACTCACCCAGTTTGCGGACCGCTTCGGGGTCCGGGCGTTCGATGTTGCGTACGATTCTTGGCTTCATGGGAAAATTCTCCGTAGTTTGCTGAGAAAAATTTACTGAACGCGATTACTGAACGAGCGCAGCCGGGTTGGTGACCGTCATGCGCCGAATTTGTTCGACGCTGAACCCGCCATCCAGCATTTTCTGCGCGAACATGGCAAAGCCCTCCGCGACCGGGGGATTGATCGTCTGGCCCAGGTCCGTCGACATCACGCATCGTTCCGGGCCCACCACCCGAATGGCTTCGAGCACCGCGTCCCATGGGGCTTTGCCCGTGTGCATAGTCGTGAAACAGTGCTCGATGAAGGCGCCCATGTCCGCGAGCTGTTTTTGTTCGTCCGCGGTTAGATTTTGCGAAGGGAATTCCGCGTGCGTGACCAGGACCCTTTGCGTCGCCATTTCCCGCGCCGTTTTCACCAGCTCGAAAATTTCGACGCGCCCGAGGTGCCCCGTGGCCAGAATCATGTTGTGCTTGGCGATCAGCTCAATGCAGCGGCGCGTGGTTTCCGTAACTTTGCCATTTGCATCGATCACGGTGAGCGGAGGCGGGGCGATGCCTGTTGCCGCGAGTTCCCGCTGAATTTTCGCCCAGAACGGAAGTTTGGTGCTGGGGCCGTCCACGCGCCCCGCGGTTTCGTTTTTGGCGTCCACGGTCGGGAACCATACGATCTTGCAGCCTGAGCGGCCGGCAAGCTCCAGCGCGACGGGATTCAGGCCGCCCACGGAATGATTCAGCGTGATGGCACCGTAGGCAGCGATGCCCGGCACGGCCTTCGTGACGACTTTGGCGCGTTCCGCGGTTGGAAAGTAATGCGACTTGAGCACAAACCCTTTCAGCCCGCGCCCCAGAAATTCCTTGGCCAGGTCCAGGTCGTCGACGCGCCGCTCGATTACGTCCGGCGCAACGTGCACCTGCAAGTCATAGGCGCCCTGGAGGCACTTCCAAGCCGCGTCGGACACAGGCATGGCCTTTGCTCCCGCGGCGCCCTCGCCGGCGCTTGGCGATGTTGCCGTCATATCGTGTTTTCCTTTCGAGTCCGGTCTTCCATCCGGCGGGCTCCGAAGGCGAATGGAACCCTCGCCGGGCAAGGAGGCGTTTCCGATAATTTAAATGGATTCCTAAACTCTGGAACCATCTAGAGAAAGTCGCAGGCACAGAATATACCCCATCGCCGGGATGTTTCACTAGGGGGCGCGGCGGATTTGGCCGGACGCGGCGGCGCAGAGAAAACGCTTAGTGGCAGCTTTGATTGTCGGAGAAAACACCGCTGACGAGCATCGAACTCAGGAAGCGGCTGCAATCGGAAATTTTTGCCAGGGTTGAATCGCTCTGCATGGCGTCGGGACGCACCGAGTTCGTGGCGTTCAGCGACTGGCGCGTCGTCACAACGTCGTTCGCCCAGCGCTCGACATTTGAAAACTCGTTCTGGAGGAGATGGAAAGCGTCCTGATCGGCGGCAGTCGACGCAGCTAAGCCCACCTGGCCGAGGTTTGCTTCTACCCGGTCGTGATAGTCCTGCGGCCAGGTTCCCACGACCGGGGCGCCATAGGTGAGGATGGTTCCGACGGCTCCCCTCCACTCGCGCATCTCCGCGAGTTCAGCGATCGCCAGGCTCGCAAAATTCCTGGACAGGCCGGGCGGGGGCGCGGGCGGGAGTGCCTGTGGCGCGGGTGCGGGAGCGGGCGTCGCATTGGACCCTGAGATCGGAAAAGTCAGCACGACTCGATTGGGCTCAAGCGTGACGGAGCCATTCGTGAATTGGGCGACGGTTTCCACGTCGACATAGGTGCGCCCGTCCATCTGCACGACCATTCCTGCGGACTTTCCGTTCACGATCAATGCCCGGTCCGGCACATTCTGAGCCAACAGCATTCCTGCGAACAACAAAATGATTCCGACTAAGAAGAAGTAAGAGATACCGCTGCGATTTCTCATGATGACCCCGCTTCCATGCAAATCGGATTGCGGCCGGGAACCTCTACTAGGTTACAGCTATCGAGGTTTCGCGACTAGTGTCAGTTCCACAGAGAGAACCTCACCGGTAAAAGCAGCGTAGGCCGAGTGAAGGACGAGGCGCCATTGATGCCGGAGAACGCCAATCGGGAGATTGGCGTTCCCAGGACAGGGGATCCTGGCGGTTTGCTCCGCAAGCGATATTTTCAGATTTTGCGCAGTCCGGCCGCTTCGTAGCGCGTCACGGGCGGCGGGAGTTCGCGGCTTACAACGACGTCGACAATCGCGGGTTTTCCCGATTCTTCCGCGCGGCGCAGGGCCGGGATGAATTCGTCGGCGGAGGTGACGCGTTCTCCGTGGGCGCCGAATGCGCGGGCCACGTCGGCAAACTGCACATCGAGAAACTCGCTCGCCTCAGGGCACATTTCTTCGTGGACGTATTTCTGCACGTGATATTCAAACGCGAGCGAACAATTGTTCATCACGATTTGCACGACCGGAAGTTTCAGGCGCAGGGCGGTTTCAAGATCGGGCAGGTGATAGCCCAAGCCGCCGTCGCCGGTGAGGCCGAAGACGCGGCGTTTCGGTCCCACCGCGAGCTTCGCGCCGAATGCCGCGGGGAACGCCCAGCCGAGAGAGCCAGCCGCGCGCAGGGTGTTGCGCCCCGCTTTCTTTTGCTGCAGCACGGTCACGGCCCACGCCGCCATATAGCCGGTGTCCGCGACGAGCATGTCGTCGCCTCCCACGTGGCTATCGATGAGGCGCATGATGTGATAGGGATTTAGTTTTCCTTCGTACCTGGGTTCGCGCGAGACGCGCTCGAGATCTTCGAGCCACGCGCCGACCGAGCTCTGCACTTTCTTGGTCCAGGCGGACCATTTGCTGCCGTTGACTTTCGCCGCGTGCGCCGCCTCGCGCAGCATCTTGAGCGATTCGCGCGAATCCCCGACCATGGACAACTCTTCGCGGTAAGTGCGCCCGAGCGAATTCGGGTCGAGATCGATGTGCACGATGCGCGTCCCCTTGCCGGGATATTGGAATACGTTCGTTCCCATGGAGCTCAATTTCGTGCCGATCGCCAGGCAAAAATCCGCAGCGGCGAGCGTGTCGTTGGCGACCTTGCGCGAATAACGGCCGCACACTCCCACGGCCAGTGGGTGCGTGTCGGCGATGCTGCCTTTGCCGGCCATGGTGGTCACAACGGGAATGTTGAGCGCTTCGGCGAGCGCGGTCAGTTCCTGCCACGCTTCGGAGAGAATCACGCCGCCGCCGGCGATGAGCACGGGTTTTTCGGCGCTCGCGAGCAGGGCGATGGCGCGTTCAATTTCAGCCGCGACGGGCGCGACCCGCAACGCGGGTGTGCGCAGAAACGCGGGCTCGGCGTAGATCTCTTGCGGAATGGTGAGTTTCTTGCCGAACCAATCGGCAGGAATGCCGAGATACGACGGCCCCGGCACGCCGCTGACGGAAGCGCGGATGGCTGTGCGCAAAACGTCGGCGATGCGCTCAGGCTGCGGCAGGTCGCCCGCCCACTTGGTCATCGCGGGGAACATCGAAGTCTGTTCGAGTTCTTGATACTCGTAGCGGTAGCGCGTCTTCGTCGTGGTGGTGCCGCTGATGGCGATGAGCGGGCTCGACGCCCAGAAGGAATCGATGATCGACGCGGGCAGATACGTCGCGCCCGGTCCGAATTGCACGATGCCGAAGGTTGGCTTGCCGGTCACTCGCGCGTAGGCGTCCGCCATCGCCAGGGCGGAGCGCTCGCTGCGGCCCAGGACCACGCGCACGCCCTCGTGATTCTGCATTTCAATCAGCGGGTCCTGCGGCGCGCCCGTCAGCGTGAAAACGTATTCGGCGCCGTAGGCGCGCAAAAGTTTCGCAAGCGCCTGCGATACCGTCAATGAATCTGTCGAATTTCCCGCGGGTGTCGTCGTCACAGTCTTGTCCTTAGTCGGATTTTCATGAATCGCGAGTCGCTTTGTATTTGATTCACCGAGAGTGCGCAGGTCACGGGTCACCGCTCACGAGCCACCCTTCGGTCGCGCGGCGATCTCAGGGCAAACCAGTTATTACTTGATGGCCAGCGGATTTACCGGCGACGCAACCGCCCCAGTCACCGGCAATGCAGGCGCAACAAATAGAAACTCGTAGCGTTTGTCCTCCGCGCACTCCCGCGCGAGTTCTCCAAGATCGAAAATCTCGCCCACGCTGAGGCCCATGACCGGGATGGAAATCCAGTGCCAAGGCTGATTGGCCTCGTCCGTTTCGTTGGGACGCACTTCCGCGCCCCAGGTATCGGTAGCAATAGCCGCGACCTGCTTCGCGTGCAGCCAGTCCAGCGTCTCAAACGCGAGGCCCGGAGCGTCGCCGCCCGAATAGCCGTCCCAGGTGTTCGCCGCGAGCATCGCTTCCATCTGCCCCGTGCGCACCAGCAGAAAATCACCGCGCCGGACTTCGGCGCCGAAATGTTTTTCCGCCTGGCCCAGCATTTCGTTGGTGATCGCAAAGGCGTCCGGAAGGCGATCCATTCCGAGCATGCGCGGAATATCGAGCAGCACGCCGCGCCCCACCATGCGGTCCTTGGTTTTCTCGATGCCGCATTTCTGCGCGCCCGCCGAAGTCACCGTGCGGCAGTCATACCCGTTCCACATGTGATTGCCGTAAAAAATGTGCCCGAGCCCGTCCCACTGCGTGCCGCACTGCGTCGGCATCATGATCACGTCGTCCGCGCTGCGAATTTTTCGGCTGTCGAGCACGCCCGAGTACGCATCGGTGCCTGTGCGCATCATCAGGTGCACGGGATTGAATCTCCCGAGCGCGGGATATTTCGTCTTGCCGCCTTGCGGCCCGCGATGATCGTACGGCAGCGCCAGCGAAATCACTTTTCCTTTTTGCACGAGACGCGTCGCCGCGACAATGTCTTCGGGGCGCGTGTAGTTGAGCGTGCCAACCTCGTCGTCCGCGCCCCAGCGCCCCCAATTTTTGAGCCGCTCTGCCGCCGCATGTATGTCGGCCATGGTGAGCTTGCGCGCCGATGCTCCCGAATCCGCCATCCGTCCTCCCGAGTCCTGGTACGTGGTTGCTGGTCTGTTTAAACCCATTCTTGCAACCCGACATTGTACTGGAATCGCGCAGATCGCGCCCGCCGTTTTTACCCTGAAATCAAAGGAGAGGGGATATCGGCAAACGAGTGGCGCAGGCTTCAGCCTGTGGGGTTTTGTCTTTGCAATTACTAACCCCACAGGCTGAAGCCTGCGCCACTAAATCGCGAACCACAAAATTTCAAATGAAGAATTTGAAAAATTGCGTCACTTTTCGGGTAGCGCAAACACGTACAACGCATTGCCGTTCGTCGGGTAGTGAATGTCGGGCAGGATCGTGCGCGGGACGTTGCGCGGGCTGCCGCCGCCGAGGCCGGTGGTGACGGCGACGTACTGTTTGCCGCCGACGCTGAAGGTTACGGGGAAACCCTGCACCGATGTGCCGAGGCGGGTTTGCCACAGCGTTTTGCCGGTGTTGACGTCGACGGCGCGGAAGACGCGGTTGAGGTCGCCGACGAAGGCGATGCCGCCGGCGGTTGAGAGCACGGCGGTGAGGAACGAAGGGCGCTGCTGCATGTTCCAAACTTCCTTCATCGTTTTCACATCGAAGGCGGCGAGCCTGCCGACGTTGCCGTCGGTGCCGGGCATTTCGTAAAACAGGCGGTCGCCCATGGTGCCCCCCGAGCCGTCGACGAACTCCACTTTGCGGCCGGACATTTCCATGCAGCTCTGGCTGAGCGGAATGATGAGCCGCTCGGTGGCGGGATCGTAGCTCATGGCCTGCCAGTTGTGGCCGCCTTCGGTGCTGGGGCAAACCGGAGTCCACTTGCCGATTTCCTGTTCGAGAATGTCAGGGCGGTAGGTAAGCTTTCCGGTCTTCTCATTCACGTTGAAAATGTTCTGAAATAACGTTTCCTTGGCGCCGATAAATTCGCCGGTCTTGCGATCCAGCTTCCAGAGGATTCCCGCCTTGCCAATGGTGAAAAGGGTTTTGCGGTCGCCGATATCCACGAGCACGCGCTCGTACACTTCGTCCATGTCCAGCGTTTCGCCCTGCACGTGCTGGAAATACCACGCCAGCGTTCCATCGTTGGGCCGCAGCGCGAGCGTCGAGCTGGAGTACAACGCCGCGCCTTTGGTGCCGCGGCTCACCTGCATCCATGGCTTGGCCTGCGCCACGCCCCAATAGGTCAGGTTCAGCTCGGGATCGTAGCTTCCGGTGATCCAGGTTTCCGCGCCGACACGCAGCATGTTGGGCAGATCGCCCCAGGTGTCGCCGCCGGACTCGCCCGCGCGGGCGATGGTGTTGAAGCGCCAGAGCAGTTTTCCTGTTGCGGGATCGAAGGCGCTGATGAAGCAGCCCTGCTCTTTTTCCTGGGCCTTGTACTTGTCGCAACCATTCTCGCCTTGAACCACCATGCCGTGAATGATGATCGGCCCGCTGGAACTCCCGTAGCCCTTGGCGCTGTCGCCGAATGCGACATCCCAGACGGTCCGGCCAGTGCGAGCATCAAGTGCGAATACGTGCGCGTCCGTGGTAGCGGCAAAGACCTTGTCCTGGTAGATGGCCATGTTGCGCATCGCGCCCGTTCCGCCGGAGGAAATTCGCGGCGGTCGCAAACGATTTTCCCAGATGAGGTCTCCGGTGCGCGCGTCGAGTGCCTGTACGATGTTGTCCGTGTTGGTCAGGTAAATGATTCCGTTATGGACCAGCGGCGTGGGCTCATTGGCCGCGACGCTGTCGTTCATGTTCCATTCCCAAACGAGCCGGAGATCTTTCACGTTGTCGCGCGTGATTTGCGTGAGCGCGCTGTGATTCCAGCCCTGGTAGCCGCCGCGGACGATCAGCCAGTCGGCCGGATCGGGCTTAAGAAGCATCTCGTCGGTCACCGGTACGTAGTTCTTTACTTCGCCCGTGACGCTCTGCCCGAGAGGGAGGCTGGCGGCTCGCGGCGTAGCGGGACCTTCCGCCGGCGCTTGCATCGCCGGCGATGGCGCTGCGCCAGTCGTGACCGCTCCAATGGGCACTATCGTCGCGGGCGTCAGCGCTTGCGTACCCGCTGTTGCGCCGTTGGCCTGCAGAATGTAGGCGACGAGATTCACGGCCTCGTCGTCGCTGAGCGAGCCGGGATTGCTGATTGGCATCGACGTTCGGATTCGCGTGAAGAGGTCGCTTGTCGGGCGGTTGCGCCACATGTTCATGAAATTGGCGCCCGAGAGAGGAGGGGCTTCGAAAGTGCCCTTCAGGTCGGGCAAGTGGCATGCCGAGCAGGTTGCCTGATAAATGGCGCGTCCGGCGTTAGCTTGCTCCGCAGTGAAGGGACCGGGCCGGGTGGATTGCTGGGCGGCGGCGAGTGCAATGGAGACGCCGAGCGCAGCTATCGTGCCGCAAATCGCGAATCTTCGAATTGTTCGTCCCGGCATCGTTCGCTCCACTCCATTGCGGATACGGAAAATGTTGATTCACAACCTCAGGGGTTAAAACCCCTGAGAAGGACAGGCCATTCTGTCGTGCCTGAAGGCACGACCCACAAAGCGAAGTAAAAGCCGGGTGCCCCATCCTCGCGGGTTTTGCAAGGGTGAGGATTTTCTGACCATCCACCCCAAGTTCACGGCTGTCCTTGAATCTAAACCCCCACCCTTTGAAAGGCTCAAAGGGTGGGGCACCCAAACTCCACTCGATTGCGGATCGGAGGCACACGCCTCACTGCAACAGCCAGCCCCACAAATTTCCGTCGGGCGCACGTTCGGACTGAATCTGCACGTACAAGCGGCCGCTGCGCAGGTCGGCAATCTGATCCGGCGACAGCTCGAGCGTGCCGCTGACCGTGCCCTTCTGCGCTTTGGTCACGGTTAGCTCAGTTAGGTTGACGATGGCGGGCCCGGGAATACCCATTGGCGCGCGGTGAATCTGCGCCGTGGTGGCGGGCGAGCGCAATCCTTCAAACGTTCCCTCAATCGTAAGCTGCTTGCCCCTCAGGGTCACTGTGAGCGAGCCGCTGCCCGCGATGGTGGACATCATGGAGATGTTGATCGGCACAGGCGACAGGTGGGCCTTGAATGTTTCCACGCTCTGGCCGTTTTGCGCGGCGCGTGCGGAAACGAGCGACAACAGCGCCGCCAGTATTGCCGCGATTACTGCCAGCCGCCCCTGCCGCGTTGTCATTTGCTTGCTCACCCAGGAAGGATCATGCACCGGAAATGGAAAATTTCAAATTTGAAATTTCAGATTCTAAAATTTCAGATTCAAAATCGCACGCCTCAACGAAAAACCGCGGCGGAAGAACTCGGAGAATTGCCAGTCTCCCGAGTCCATCCACCACGGTGATCCGGTTAAACGATCTTCAATTCGCCAATGGATCGGGGCGGATTTGCATATGACTCACGGAGCCTTTGTGCGTTTCCGTGAATTTGGGCATGTATGAGCTGTAGGTCATCCAAAGACCTCGGCCCTTCCAGCCGGCGTTGGGATCGTCAATTCGACCATCCAAACCACGCGTGTAATAGGGCAACGGGTAAGGAAGGTGGAATACGGAGAACCTTTCCGTCTTCGGATCGAATATGAACATGGCGTCCGAAGCGGTTCCGGTGACGATCACGGTGTCCTTGCCAAGACCCGACGCGTTGAATTGATCTACCCACAGGAAGTAGGGGAAATCGGTGGTGCCGGTTTCGCTGCCGGTGCCCTTAAATTTTACTCCCGGGTTTTCCCAGAATTTCCATTGGCCGGTCTTGACGTCCAGGCGGCCGAGATGACCGCTGCCGAGCGAGACCCAAACATTCCCGTCCGTGCTGAAGTCAATGCCATGCGGGAAACGTCCCGGAGCAGGCAGCGGGTAATCTTTGAATTTGCCCGTCTTCGGATCCAGCATGTACACCTTGTTCGCTGGGGCAAGGGCTTGCGGAGATGTTTCCCAAACGGTGCCGTCGACGGGGCTGATAGCCACGCCGTAGCCCGTTCCTGGAATCATCTTCTTGGTGTCCATATCGATGCGCATCCAGGTCTTCTGAGCAGCTACCTCAGTTCCCTGAATATTGTTGAGATCCAGCTTCTTGGTGTCCATTTCACCCATCGCGGAACCGCCGCCATCCGTCCAGATCCGGTCTTGCCAATCGAACTGGAGGTGATGGGTGTTGTAGGCTGTGTCGACGGTGACAAATTTATTGGTTTTCGTGTCGTAGTAACCGAGCTCCATATTGTTACCGTTTTTGGACAGAAGATTGAACGCGATATCCTTCGCAGCCGGATCATTGTTATCCGCGGCGTCCAGGGCGATCGTATCCTTGGCCCAGGCTGGATAGAATTTGGCGCCGCCGGCGCGAATTTGCTCGGTCATCCAGACTCTGCCGTTCTCGTCCATCATGGGATTGTGGGGACTGTCCATCCACTCCCTGTCCTCTCCCGTGTACGCTTGCTCTTCTTCCGCGCCGTGGTAGTAGTCCTTTGTGAGGGAGAAGCCGTGGCTCTTGTCTCGCGGTTCGAGATTGAGTCCCTGGACCGTGTTCTTCACCGGATCCAAAATCCACAATCTGCCTCCGCCGGTGCGATCCCCGCCATAGACTTTCCCGTATGCGTACATCGTCGGGTTCCGCTTGTCCGTCGAGACCAAATCGTGAATGAAGGACTCGGGGGCTCCCCAATCCCACTCCGATACAACAACGTTACGCTCGATACCGGTTGGACGCGGCGGAGCAGGAGGAACTTCTCCCGCCGCAATGCGAGCGCCCCAATCGGCAAGAACTTTCTCTACAGTAGTCTTGCCGAGAAAATTGAGTTCTTGATGCATCGCCTTAGCGCGAGAGAAGACAGCATCCCAATCTTCAACCGTTGTATAGCGGCGCGTGGCGACCATGCCCAATTCATGGCAGTGGTTGCACCCGTTCCTCTGGTCCCCAAGCCATTCTTCCGAGGTCTTGTACCTGGCGGGGAGATCGCTGCCCGATGGAGGCTGAATCAGCGACGTCCAATAACTGGCAGGATAGATCTTTGCCGCTTCCTGCGGAGTTGCGGCGTTGGCAACTTTAAGAGTTACCTTGCCGCCGAGCACCGCCTTGACGGGCTCTGAGTCCTTCAGCCCGTAGCCGCGCACCCATAGCTCGTAGGCTCCATCCGGCAGGTCAGGAACTAGGAATCGCCCCCGATCGTCCGTGACTACAATCTTGCGATACGGCACCGACAATTTCGTCTCGGCGATTACCCAGACGCCAGCCTCGGGCTTTCCGCCTGTGCTGTTCAGCACGACGCCGCCAATGCTGCTCTTATCGACCTGAACTCCCGCATCGCTTTGCGGGCCGCCTGCAGCGGGCCGCGAAATCAAACAAATCGACGCCAGCAGAGCCCACATCATCGCGCGTGTGATTCCTCGCATGGTTGTTCTCTCCTTACAATCCGCCGTGAGTTCTTGGGTTGGGTCAGCCCGATCCATCTGCACCGGGATTTATATAATGAAGTGGACGAAACCGCCAATTCTTTGGTTGCAGGAATTGTGTTTGGTAGCACAGGCACTCCTGCCTGTGCGGTTTTCTGAAACTTCACTGTGTTATTGCAACATCTGCGATCGACAAACCCGCACAGGCAGGAGTGCCTGTGCTACTAAAATCCGAATCAGTGTCCGACGTGCTCGTGCGGCCGGCTCTGCTCGAATTCATAGCGGATTACGGCAAGGGTTCGGTAGACCGCGTGCACGAATTTTCCGTAGGGCGCGGAAAGGAAGAGAGCTGCGATGCACGCCAGGTGCAGCACCAGGATGCTTCCCAACGCCGCCGTGGCGCGAAAGAAGAGCGTCAGCATGCCCGTCAGCGCCGTGAGGCCGAGCGTAACCAGAAAAACGTAGTCCATGCCGGAAGCGGCCGCCGCCGCGGGCTCACGATCGCTGCGCATTTTGTAATAGATCAGGCCGCCCGTTCCGATGACGAGGGCCACGCCGCCGATGCTGCCAAAAATTACAGGCGCGCTGGTCAGCTCGTAGGGAGGAAGGCGATGCAAAATATCCTGGTACACGAAGGCCAGCGTCGTGGAAACAAAATCGCTCGCGAATCCCCAGAACGTGAGCGCGTGATAGAGGCGGCGAACCGAGGAGGGCCGCTCGCCGGGATAAAAGCAGCCGGGGCCGCCTCCCTTCAAATAGCGCAATCCGAGCGCAGCGCCAATGGCGGCGGCCAGAGATTTCAAGCTTCCACGGTCTTTTATTGTATCGCTGGTTTCCGACCAGAAGCGCGCACCCCCGCGCAGCCATACGGCAATTCCGTAAAAAAATAAAATCAGCGCGCCTGCCACCATTGCGAAATATGGCACGACTTCATAAAACGCGCCGGGGCCGAGATGCGCTGAGAATAAAGTTTCCGGCGAAATCAGAAGCAGCGCGAGAACGGCGACGAGAACAGCCACGCCGGTGGCAAGGAAGACTGTCACGCTGCGATTTTTGAATGCCCGCCCAAGAAAATCGGGCCAACTCCAGCGGCGGTAGGTTTCCATCCGAGCTTCCGCCAAAATCTGCGGAATGTTGATCGCGAATTCGTGCGGCGGCGTGTACATGCACGCGTAATAGCAGGCGCGGCAGTCGTGGCAAAGGTTGGAAAGATAAAAAACGTCGCCTGCCTTGAAATCACGGCGCGTCTCGATGGCGCGAAAGACGGGACAGTAACCCTCGCAGTATCGGCACGCGTTGCAGATGACCAACTGGCGGCCGGCCTCCTGAATGACGTCAAGCCCTGCCATTTGCCGCCGCCTCCCTGCCCGCTAGCCTGCCGAACACGGAGCCGATTGTCAGCCCGAAGCCTCCGAGGTAGCCTTTGGTCAGAATATTTCCGGACATGATTTCTCCCGCCGCAAACACATTTTGGAACGGGTCGCCGTTTTGGCCGACGACGCGCGCGCGTTCGTCCACCGCGACACCCATATACGTGAACGTGATTCCCGGTCGCAGCGGCAGACCATAAAACGGAGGGCGATCAATCGGCAACGCCCAATTGCTTTTCGGCGGCGTGAGGCCGCGCGTCGAGTTGCCGTCCAGTCGTTCCATGTGCAGCTCGGTGTTTCCAGCCGCCGCGCGATTGTATTCCGTGACGGTATTCACAAACGTGGCGGGATCGAGGCCCAGTTGCGGAGCGAGCGCTTCGAGCGTGTCCGCCTGATAAGGCTTGAACATGGGCGGGAGGAACCGGTCAATGGTCTTTGCGTCCACAATGCAGAACGCGATTTGCCCGGGCTGCGCCGCGATCAGCGTCCCCCAGATCGCGTAGCGCTTCGGCCAGATGTCCTCGCCTTCGTCGTAGAAACGCCGTGCGTCGCGGTTCACGACGATTCCAAAAGGAGTCGCGTCGAGCCGCGTCACGATGCCGCCGTCGAATTTCGGAGCGCGCGCATCGACGCCAATGGCATGAAAACCCTTTGGGTCACCAATGGCCTTGGCCCCATGTTTCAAGAGCGCGGCGAGCAACGTGCCGTCATTGTACGGCGAGCCGCGAATTATAAAATTGTCGGCCGCCTCGCCCCAATGCCGCTTCAGCCATTCGATATTCGCCTCGTAACCGCCGGCCGCAACGACCACGGCGCGCGCGCGGACGAGTTCTCCTCCGTTTTCGTTTTTGAGCCGCACGCCCTCGAACCGATTGTTCTCCATCGCCAGATCTTCCACCAGCGCGTTGTAGCGCACCTCAATTCCCATGCGCGCCGCCGTTTGGTAGTACGTGTTCAAGAGCGCCTTGCCGCCGCCGAGAAACCAGCGATTCGTCCTCCCCAGATGCAGCGTGCCCGCGAGCGGCTGCTGCCAGTGCACGCCATGCGCGCTCATCCAGGCGGGAAGCGTGCTCGATTCGCGAATCGCGAGCTTGGCGAGATCGAGGTTCGCGGGCCCGCCTGTCACGCCGATCAAATCCTGGAGATGTTCTTCCTCGGAGTACGGCCCGGAAAAAAATTGGTCGGCGGCGGCGTGCGAGCAGCGGATATTGCGCGTGTGCCGCGTATTCCCGCCGCGCACATGCTCTGGCGAGCGCTCCAGCACGAGCACGCGGGAGCCCGCCTCACGCGCGGCAAGCGCGGCGCACAGCGCGGCGTTCCCGCCTCCTACCACGATCACGTCGTAGCTCTCCGACACGTTTCTCCCCAAAAGAATGCATCCAAATGAAATTATTGCGCGCGACCAAGAAGTATACCCCAGCGCATTCGCTGCGATCGGATCGGCAATCGCTTTCCGACTTAACGAGAGGTTCCGCCGCGCTTGCGAATGTGTACATATCTGTGTACACTTATTGGGAGGAGCAAGGCTATGACCACGATCAAAGTCGGCGTGCGCGAATTCCGCGAACGGATCGCCACGTTTCTGGAATCAGACACTCCGGTTGCCGTCACTCGGCGCGGGGAAACGCTCGGCGTCTACGTTCCCACTCGCCGTAAGCGGCCCAAGGCTGCCGACATCTCCGAACTGAAGGCCGCAGCGGATCGTCTCGCGAAGGCGCTCGCGGACGTTGACGAAGAAGAGGTCGTGGCCGAATTTAAGCAGTTGCGCCGGCGCGGGAAGGGCGGAGCCCGATGAAATGATTGTTATCGACGCGAACATCCTCATCCGCGCTGTCCTGGGGCGCCGCGTCCGGCAGCTCATCGAAACATACGCGAGTCAGGGTGTTCGCGTCTTCGCGCCCGACGTTGCCTTCGATGACGCGAACAAATATTTACCTCTCCTCTTGAAAAAACGCGGCATGCCCCACGCCGATGTTTCGGCTTCGCTCGAATACTTGAGAAACTTCATCGAGCCGGTTGCGGCCGAACTCTACGCTGTCTTTGAAACCGAAGCGCGGCAGCGATTGCGCGGTCGAGACGAGGAAGATTGGCCGATACTTGCGACGGCGCTCGGGCTTGCTTGTCCAATATGGACTGAGGATGCCGATTTCTTCGGCACAGGTGTAGCGGTGTGGACCACAAATCGAATCGAGATTTTTCTTGAGGAACTAGTAAAATCACATGAAGCTCAGGAGGAATGAAAGCACGAGAGTGCGGCACTCTCGCTGGAGCCACTTATACTTACCGAACCTAAGGAGGCGGACCTATGAAGGAGCCACATAATTCAGAAAGCCTGGGCTTTCGCGGCGTGGCGATGATCGCCACGGCGATCGGCGCGGTCGCAGTAGGTGCATTCGCGATTGGCGCACTTGCGATTGGGCGACTCGCAATCCGACGCGTCTCGATCGAGAACGCCAAAATCAAGTCCCTTGAGATTCAGGACCTGACCGTGAAACGTCTCCATGCCGGCGAAGTCACTGTCAGCGATTCGCTGAACCTCCCCGGAAATAATTGTGACCGCGAGATAGCGTCCTAGGAGGGTTCGCTAAGCTTGGGGCCATTCAGGAATTTGAGGCTGGTACGTCTGGAAGTGCCGCATCAAAACTGCTAGCATGCGCCCAATAAATGTCAGCCAGACGGGATTGGCCCGTTAGGGAACAGCTGGGGCGCCCGCCGAGTCAGGAGACATATGAACTCATTAGCCAGAGGGATATTCTGGGCCTTTCTTGCTGTTTTTTGCGTGACGTGCTCTCTCGCTGCCTCGACCGCTATGATTAAGGGCGTCGTAACGGATGACGCAGGCAAACCGATTCGTGCCGCGGTGATCAGCGCCAAGTCAGGCATAAAAACAATCAGCCGCTTTTCACAGAACGACGGCAAATATGAAATTGCAGTAGCTGCGCCGGGAACTTATGAAGTCACTGTGGAAGCTTACGGATTCGTAGTAAAGCGTGCATCGGTGGACACGGGAAAAGGAGGAGAGACGGATTTTCACCTGTCGCCGGCAAATCTCAGTCTGGGACGCCTTACCGGATCCGAACTGGAAAGCCTTTTGCCCGACACTCAGGAAACGCGACTCCTGAGGTCGCACTGTGTGGAATGCCATAGTTTGCCGACTATCGTGCACCGCCGCGGCCAATCCGCCTCCGAGTGGAAAGATTTTCTGCCGCACATGGCCAACGGCGCAACCGAAGAACCCTTCGCAAATGCGACGCCGCAGGAACTCGACGCCCTAAGCGCGGCCTTGGACAAGGATTTTGGCCCCGGTTCTCCGTATTTCAATTTGGATGCCGACGCAGCAGAGCTGAAGGCCCACGTGAAACATGTCGAGCCTTCCGATGAAGCCTTGCGCGCCACTTTGATTCAGTATGACGTGCCCACGAAAATATCCCGGCCGCACAGCATTGAAATCGACTTGAAAACGAATGTCGCGTGGTTTGGCGAGGAGTCTTACTTCGGCAACAAGGCTGCTCGATTCAACATGGAGACAGAAAACTTTCAGGAATATCCGCTGTTGACCGAAAAAGCCCGCCCTCACACAGGCGCAGTGGCGAGCGATGGCCGGTACTGGGTGGCCCTGGCACACACGAATGATCCGGCTAAGCTGGCCTCCGTCGATCCGGAAACCGGCGAGGTGAAACAATATGATTGGCCGGAAAAGAAAGCCGCCGCCCACACCTTGACTCTCGATCATTCCGGCAACGTCTGGTTCTCGGGGGGAACTTCGGGAGATTTGTGGAGCTTTGACGTAAAAAAGCAGCAGTTCTACTCCCATGCGTATCCTGTTCCCGCCGCCTACCCAAAAAATACGATGCAGGACTGGGGGGAAATTCCCGGGGAATCGCATCCGGCCCAGGGCAGATCCTATGACGTCACCGTCGACAATGAGGGAATGGTTTGGTTCAGCGAAATCGCTTTGGGCACTCTGGTCAGGCTGAATCCGGCCACCGGTGAAACCAAGGATATTCATCCCGAGGGGACGGTCAGCATCCGCGGAATTACCGTCGACCCGAACGACAATCTGTGGTTCGGCGATTTCCTGGGACATCGATTCGGCAAATTGGATGTGAAGACAGGCGCGGTGAAGTTTTACAAGCCGCCCACGCCGAACGCCACCGTCTACGGGGTCGCCTACAACCAGGCCGATGGAAGTATCTGGTTTGCCGACATGAGCGGAAACAACATCACTCGGTTTGACTCAAAGACGGAAACCTTCATCGAATACCCGATTCCGCAGCGGCCCGATCGTTCCTATGCCCGATTCATCGGGGCAGACGTCAAAGGAAGAGTTTGGTTTACGGAATATTTTGGCGATCGCATTGGATTCGTCGATCCTACCGGAGAGAGCACCGGCTCGCAGATTAATTCTAAGAGGGCTTCAGCACAGTAGAGGTCGCCTCATCGGTGGATGCTTACGGCTGGAGTGGTATCATCGCGCCGTGAGCCATCACGAACAAGAGAGTGCGGCGGGGCGCCCCACCTCACAAGAAGAACTCAACAAATCCCTGGTCGAGCGCGCGTTTCGAGACGTGTTCGCGTCTGACGCGTTCGATGAAGAGGCGATCGCCCGCTATTTCAGTCCCCGCTACGTCCAGAAGACCGACGGACGCACGCTTGATTTTCCTGGATTCGTCGCCCATGTTCGCGAACTGAAGCGCGCGCTCAAGAACGTCAAGATTACGTTCGAGCGTACCGTCGCGGAGGGCGCAAACGTCGTCAGCATCCACCGTGCCGAAGCCGAAAAGGTTACGGGAGGCAGAATTTCTATCCGGGTTTTCGCATTATTTGTGATTGAAGACGGCAAGATCATCCTCTGCGACGAGCTGACCCGTCTCGAGCACGGTGCCGAAGAGGATCGCGACTTGGGCTCCCGCGCGTGAACATTCTCCGACAGGAAAGCGCGTGAGGGTTGCCCACCCGCCTTATGCGGGCAAGGATTAGGATGCCTGCCGAGCCTGCTCCCTAAGAGCCTCGAGAACCTCTTCGTCGGTCATCTCGCAAAATCGCTTCTTTCCAAGCCAAGCGAGCAGCATCGCGATAAAAGTACCTATAGTGAGTCCTATCGGGTTAGTAACGCCCAAGGCGGCGAGGATTCCGGCGAATATGGGACTAAATATGCCTTTCGGCAACTTGCCTACTTTTGCTGGAACTTTCAAATCACCACAAATGACATCACGCAAGTCCTTCAAAAGACCTTTGATGTAAGAGACGCCCCATCGCCAGGCGATATTGCTCTTCGCAAGTCTAATATGGCCGGTGGGCATGATCTTGATTTTGCCCACTCGCGACGGGATTGCCGTTGACGCACCGATTAGGCCGAGCATTTCCTTAATGTTTTGGGGTTTCGGACCTTCGGCCCAATATTTTTCAATCATCCGGGAGTAATTTACTCCGTCTTTGAGCTCGCGCTTTGCGAGCGTCAGTACGACAGCTTCGATGTCCTTCGAGGTGATGATTGGTGGCGAAGATAGATCAGTGAAGTTCCTAAAAGAGCTTGCTTCGCGTTCGTCTGTAGCCATAGACAGAACGATTTATCAAAGTCACTGACTTAATATCAACATAATTAATGTCTGTGTTATAGCAATGAGTCTTTGAAAGCTCCGTTCTCTGCTAAACCAAACCCCGCAAATGATCGGCAGGGCCTCCGCACCAATCATTGTGTAACTCCACGCGGGGCGGTCCAGCGTAAATTTGCTCGGTGCGCGTACACATGAGGAACTTGGGAGTGTCCCATACCCTAGGGTTTCGAGCGGTGGGCGGCATATCTATCGCTAGCCTTCCCAAGCGTTCGGTGCCAGCGCCTCGATGGCGCTCATCACTTCGACCACCGCCGGGCGGCCGCTCGAAATAGCTTGATCCAGGGCGGAGCGCAATTCGCCGGGCTTCGTGACGCGGATTCCTAACCCGCCCATGCTTTCCGCAATCGTGGCAAAGTTGACCTGCGAAAAATGCCACATTTCGCCCTGCTTCTTTGATGGCTTGCCGCCGTAGGCGTGGTGGAAAATGGTGGTTTCCTGATTCAAGGAGTTGTTGTTGTTTACGACCGTCACCGTGGGAATTCCGCAGCGCACCGCGGTTTCGAGTTCCTGCAGGTGATACCAAAAGCCGCCGTCGCCCGTGAAGCAGACCACGGGCTTTTTGGGCATCGCGACTTTCGCGCCCAGGGACGCGGGAAAAGCCCAGCCCAGCGATCCCGCCGCACGAATAAAATCCCACGGCTTTGCAACCCAAAGCTGCTGGGCCGACCACATGCCCGCGTGGCCCGTGTCGCACACGACGATGGCGTCGCGCGGCAGCCAGTCTCCCAGTTCCTTCATGATGCGTTCCGGGCGCATCGGCACCGCCTCGGAATCCCGCAGCGGTTTTACTTCCGCGCGCCATTCTTTCACCGCCGTGCTCGTTTCCTCCGCCCACTTGGCGTTGCGCGTTCCTTTGCCAGCGCCGCCAACTGCTTCGTTAAGGGCTTTCAGCGCCACCTTTGCATCGCCAAGGAGGGAAACTTCGTTCGGATAATTCCTGCCCAGATCGGCGGGATCGATGCCAATCTGAATGACCGGAGTTCCGGCCGGGGGAATTTTCCAGAAGTGCGTGACTTGTCCGGCCGTCTGGCTCCCGATGTAGAGAACGAGATCGGCGCGCACCAAAATTTTGTTTGTGCAGGACCGCGAGTACGTTCCGGGAACGCCGATGTAAAGCGAATTGTTTTCCGGGACGAGGGACATTCCATTCAGCGAAGTTGCCACCGGAATCGACAGGGTTTTCGCGAGCTTTAAAACTTCCGGCCCGGCGCCCGATAACCGCGCGCCGCCTCCCACGACGATCACCGGCCGTTTCGCTTTTTTCAAAATTCGCGCGGCCTCGGCCACGCGCGACGCTTCCGGCGCGGGCCGGTAGGCAGGAACGCGCGTGAAGGTTTCCTCCGCGATTACTTTCAGGTCGGCCGTCTCGTGTTCGATGTCGCCTTCTTTTCCAGCGAAGAGGAGATTCACCGGCGCGGGCGTGCCGGAAGTAGCCTCGCGAAACGCTTGCCGCAGGAGGTCGGGCAAGCGGCCCACGCTGTCCACCTGAAAATTCGCTTTGGTCACCTGGGAAAAAATCGGGAAATCATCCATTTCCTGGTAATTGATTTTGTGTTTCTGGTGGCCCCAGCGGCCGCCCGTCAGCGCGATCACCGGACTGTGCCCCATATACGCGTCGCGCAAGCCCGCCGCCAGATTGGCCGCGCCCACGGCCTGCGCGGCGCAGATGCCGGGCCGCCCCGAAGCGCGCGCGTAACCGTCCGCCATGTAGGCGGTTGCCTTCTCGCCGTGCGTCAGAACGCGCTTGATGGGCATGTTGTCCATTTCGGCGAGCGCGCGGCTGAGCATGGTGGGGACAAAAAAGAAGGCGGTCACGCCCTGGGCATTCAGGAATTCCGCGATAAAGCGCCCTCCGGTGATTTTTGCCAAAGTCTGCTCCCCCTGAAACAAGAAATGAAATGGATTTGCGCAACGTGGGGTGCCGCGGGTTAGAATCGAACCCGCCGTCAACCATAAAACGCGCGGGTTTATTGATAGCATAAAAAACTTAAACCGCCAAAACCCTCGAAAACGTGCATTGTAGAGGGCGGCGTGTGCCGATCGGGCCTGACAAGATATCGAATCCTACATCGGGGAGAAGCGAGTTTGGAGGACGCAAAGTGTATTTCACAAGCGCCACAAGAAACGCAGGAATTCCTGGCTCGGCGCGTCTTCGCCGGAGCCCTTGCGGTCTGCGCGCTGGTTTCGGTCGCGCTGTATAACGGCTATCCCACCGTCTTCTCGGATACCGGCAGTTATCTCCTGACAGGCAAGTTTTTTGTCGCGCTGGCCCCGTTCCGCGCGCCGGGCTACGCCATATTCACAAGACTCACAAGCTTCGGCAGCAGCGCCTGGTTCACGATCGCGGCGCAGGCGATGCTGGTGGTCTACGTTCTGTACGAAACCTGCGCTTACCTGATCGAGGCCGAACGCAAGTATGTTGACTTGTGTTTCCTGGCCATCGTCGGCGCCATGGTGGCGCTGACCAGCCTGCCTTGGCTCGTTTCGCTGGTAATGCCCGACGTTTTTGCGGGCGTGCTGTTTCTCTCAGCCTTTTTGCTGGCATTCGCAAGTGAGTTGGGACTGATCCGACGCGTCGCCCTGGCTGCCATTTTCACGATTTCAATCGCCGCGCATAGTTCGCTGTTTCCGATTGCCATCCTGTTCGTTGTAACGCTTTTTCTCCTGAGGCACTTCAGCCGCTCGCCGCTCGTATTGCCATCGACGCGCTCCGCCCTCGCTTGGCTGTTCGTGCCGGTGATCGCATCCGGAGTATTAACTGCGGGCTTGAATCGTGAGATGGGACTCGGCTTTCAACTTTCGCCTTCGAGGAATGCGTTTTTGATGGCCAGGCTGTTTGGCGATGGCCTCGCGGCGGACTACCTCCGGACAAATTGCCCGAAGCAGCATTTTGTTTCCTGCCGTTATCTCTCGAATCTGCCTCGAACGCAGGCAGCCTTCCTGTTCTGGCATCCCTTGTATCCTGAGCTGCTCAAAGGGCACCTGGACGAGATGGAAAAAATCGTGCGTGGCACAATCCTCGCCTACCCGGGCAGATTTGCAATCAGCAGCGTCAGGGAATCCGTGCAGCAGCTGACCACCCTGCGCACCGGTGACGAGATCCGCTATTTCGGCGCCAGGGAGTGGAATGGCGGTGTCATCCCGCGAGTGTTTCCCGGGGATTGGAGGCCATTTTTAAATGGCAGACAATATCGTGACCGGCTGGTACCCCTGGTGGACACTGCCGCCATCGTAGACACGATCGTTTTCTGGCTCAGTCTCGCCTTTTGCCTGCTGCTGGCTGGGAGCGGCCGCTTCGGACGCGCGAACATTTTCTTCAGTGCGGCCCTCGCCTATCTCCTGATTAACGCCTCGATTTGCGCGATCTTCGCCGGAGTGTACGATCGTTACCAAAGCCGGGTGGCCTGGATGATTCCCTTCTGCCTGAGTGTCTACATCGGTTGTCTTGCCCGCGATTGGAAGCCCTGGAGGTCCATCGAAAAAATCGAAGAGTTGGAAGTAAGCGCGGAATAACAGAATAATAAGACTCGAACTGACTGCCCACCCAGGTGCTCGGAGCGCCTCAGCCAAGGTTGCGGCAGCCAATACCCCCATCATGAATGTCTGCGCATTGTTCGATTCCGCTGCGATTCTTTCCCTGCTCGTCGAAGTTAAGCAGCATCCTCGCACGAAATCCAAACCTTGCCTCCGGCGTCTTGCCGCACCAAAGCGCCGAAACTCAAACCGCTACTTTTCACGTGCGGTCCAGAGATAGTGCTCGGTTGGCGCCGTAAAACGGGCTCCAAGGAACGAATACATGTTATGCACTGGCGTATTGGTGACGCTAAAGGATGCCCATCCCTGTGCTTCCCCGCGAGAGGCGTAGGCCTCGATGGCGACTTGATACAAGAGCAGGCCGGAGACACTCGATTGCCGATGCTGGAATGCCAGTGTCAGATTCAGACCCTTCCCAGGCACGTGGCGAGATAGAAACCAGCCTTGAACCCGGCCTTCGTGAACCATCCGAAGGCAGCGATCGGGACTCTCCTGGATAAGGGCATTCACCCACAGCCCGTAGCGGCGGTTGAGTGCGTCCATGGTCATGCCGGGCACGCACGTGAAGCGTTCGTGCTGAAAGTCCGGGATCTCTTCCGGGGTGATGCGAAAAGGATTCTGATCGAAGAACTCGACCCGGATGCCGCGCTCGTTAGCTTTGGGGATGCGACCGAGAGCCAAGCGGAAATGAACCTGCGTGTCGGCAAAGAAGAAGCCCGTTTCCATTAGGCTGTGGCGGTGTTCGGGGGAAAGGTCGCCTGCGCTGAACTCGACCCATGCGAAATCTTGCAACCGGGCCTGTCTCTCGGTGATCGGGAGATTAAAGAATTCCACTCGATCAATAATCCCCACCGGCCGCCCGAACCAATTGGTGTTGAAATCGTGCTGACGAATCAACCAGCCACCTCCATCTCTTCGAAACATTGGCGCCAGTAAGGCTGTCCGTCCCAAACCGGTCCGAAGTGGTGCATTTGGCCAATGGGAACCAGCCTTTTAGCCGCTGTCGCTGAGAGGACCGGCAGCCATTCGTCCATCAAGACATCGTGGGGCGCGGCGTAGCCGATCGTTTGGATATTGGACGGCAATCCGGACACAGCGTTGGCTAGCTTTGCTGGTGAGAACGAGAGCATCATCGGACTGGGAATCGGTGCAAGGTCATAGGGTCCCACGGCAAGCACGGCATTATGTCCTGGTGTCAGCGCGGCGTCCCAACCGGCAGCCGCGGCCCATTGGCGGGTCATCACGCTCGTGGAGGCGTAGTGCATGGGCGGCGCTTTGGGAAAAAGGCGTGGCCAGGCCTCCAGCAGCCGCCTGCGAATCTCCACAGCATCGGCGATTGTGCCGTTGATCACTACAACGCGGCGGGGCGAAGTGCAGCCGGCCTGACCATAGATCACGAAGACTTTGGCAAGGGTTTCCATCACGTCTTCGTCAAGCGCCCGGACGTCCAACCAGGCTTCCGACTGGCGGTCCAAAAAGGAAAACGCCACCCCACGATGAGGGTGCGCCAGCCCGTGGATCGCCTCAGCAGCCGCATCTGATCCGAACACAATTCGAACGTCGCAGCGAACGGCTATTTCCTTCAAGCGTGCACTCTCCCGGTCCAGGGTCTCCACAGCGACCATGGTGTCGAGGTAGTGCTTCAACGGGCCAGCACGAAGGTGCTCCCGAGCGAAATCGAGAAAAATCCTCGCCAGATTCGTGGCTTCAGAACCACTCTTGAGCCAAAGCTGGCAGCCTGTGAGCGTGAGTATGATCAAGGCCAAAGGCCCGAGCAGGCTGACATTGTTGGGCAACCAAATGCCCACCAAACCTCGCGGGCGTAGCAAACGGAATGTACCCGTGCCGGGAGTCTGGATCAGATCACCAAATTCGGAGTGAAAAACACTCTCTAGATGCTCTCGGTCCAGGAATGTAACAAGGTAGGCCCATTCGTCACGTTCAAAATCGGGTGGTCGCGTTCGCAGCATGGTCTTGCGCAGACTATCCCAATCGGCGATGACGTCGTTCGGCGAGAAGGGCAGAGCCAACGCGCTTACGACGTCGCCGGACCGAAACCAGCAGAGCCGCCTAGACATTGGCACATCCCCGCAATTCGGCATTGGGAATCCGCCCTAGCACCTCGAAGCGCGTTCCCGACCGCCCGCAAGGGCAAGCGCCCGGTTCTATGCGCCCCAGGTCCTCGGTCAAGACGCTGTGATAGGGCGCCCCGAGGGGCAGCGGATTCAGCAATTGGAGCTGGCCAACCTCTCCCACCACAGGAGTCAGAGTGAATGGGTCGCGGACGAGCACGTCAGCCCAAACGGGCACGTGGCGAAAGCCGAAATCACACGACGGGTACACAACGCCGGTCTGTTCCACCAGACCGTAGAAGTCGAGGACCTGCGATCCTGGCCCGCTAGTTTCCAGCAGTGCGCTGTCGAAAACCTTGCGATCCACCTCCAAGGCTGCGAGCTTCTTCCAGCCGCCGCTGTGGACGAAGGCGATGTGCTTGAGGGCAAGGCGCGCACGCACCTCCGCCGGAGCAGTTCTTGCCAGCTCCGTCACCCACGTGGTCCAAAAGGCCCAAGTGAAACCATAGACCATGAGAGAGTCGGCTGAACCAGCCGCCTCGTCCACGAGGTCCCAGTGAATGGCATCGGACTCATTCAGAACGAAGCGCATGTCGGTCGCCAGTGGACGCAACGCGAACGCCGCTGCGGTGCGGGCCGAAAGGTGACGCTGACGAAGGTTCTTAGAATTGTCCAGAACGAGCAGCGGGCAGCTCGCGATGCTCAGGAAATCCTTCAGGATCGCTGTGCTGCTTTGGCTCTGCCACTCCGAACTCCGGCGATCCAGCAGGACCTGGCTAGGCTGAGATCCTGAAGTGGAGGAAGATTGCAGGAAACGGCCGTGTTCGATGCCCGCGGATACCGTCTTGAATAGCATGCGTTTGAACAGGCCGACATGCAGGAATGGCAAATTGGCCACGCTTTCCGCTTCTCTCCAGCTCTCCCAAACGCGAGAATACTCCGGGCAGCCATTAAGGTGATGGAGAGTCACGCGATTCATCTCATCCAGAAAAAGCCGGTCGTCGCGCTCTTCGTACGGAGATTTCGCGAGCAGCTGGTTCAGATCGCTCATTGTCGAAACTCTCGGAAGAAGTCGAGGGTTGATGGCCGGACCAACGCGGCGTTGGTGCGCGTGCAGGGATCCCGAAGAATCTCTTTCCAATGAGCTTCTAGAAAAGGAAGCAGGAGGCTGTAGTCTTCTTGGTTGAATAAAGGCCGCAGTTTGGACGACACGGTCTCCGGATCGAGAGCGGTGGCGCGGACCCGCTGATCCCACTTCGGTGTGGATTGGCGGACAAAGGTTTCCACGGGCGTCAAGTACAAGGAGCAGAGGCGAGCGTGTCCCCAGCCCTGCTTGCCTGACTTGAGCAAGGCTGTCTCCAATTCGTGAGCGATCCCATGAACCAGACCTACGCCGGACGCCGCTTGGCATTTACAAGCCAGAAGGCTGCATTCCGGCCAGTCGGCATGCCACGCCATCGGTAAGGACATCATTCGGCGCAGCACGGCGCCGGCCTCCTCCCTTACGGTGTCAGTACCAAGGGGAGAATGCAGCGACTCCAGGGCATGCGCCCAAGCGTCGCCGCAGGCGAATCGCGCAATATTCTCTGGGACGGATTCACAAAGTTCCGGCCAATGCACTCGTACGTCGGGCAGGTTCTCATCGTCAACTGAAATTGTTTTGCCGTCAGGTCCATTGAGGACGACAATGCGCGATCCCTCTGCGCCGCTTCCCCACAACGTGGGAACCACGATCAACCGAAGACCCGCTGACCGTCGGCTCCGCAGGTGCTTGGCACGATCCATGAGCGTGCCGCCCCCGAATACTACCAAGGTTCCAGCGTCCGGTGGGATGGGTTGGTCGGGAGATGATATGGGCAAATTCAGCGCAGCTTCCACCAAGGACCGTACGGATCGTGTACTCCACACCACGGCCTGACCGAGAGGCTCTGCCAGCAGGCGTTCGCGATCCCAGACTTCGGGCCTATTCATGGAACGAGATTCCCTTTGAGGTCAGCAACGTCACGATGTCCTGGACTCCCCGGAGGGCTCGCGCCTCGTCTGGAGTCGGGTGGTATCCGAAGGTCTCCTCAATTCCCACACCGATCGAGACGACGCCCAGAGAATCCCACGTATCAACATCATCCCGCCGCAGGTCCATCCGGAATTCGGAGGGATCGATGAGGAACACATCCATGACCAGGTTTTTCAGCTTTTCGAGGTTAGTCATTCCAGGGCTAGATCCTCTGGCACCAGTGTACTTGAAGGCCTGGGCTTTGGCGGATTGCCTTCCCATCGGGTTTCCCGTTGGGCAAGGTCGGAATCGCCGCCACGCTTTCTATGCGCAAAGGCCAATGGCTGCGCGGTTGCTCTTTCCGAAAAGCCTGCAAGAGCGCCCGAACGTGGCTATCGGTGGGCCTTGGGCTCAATACTAAAACAACTCCCTCCTCTCCCCTTGCGTCGGTCTCTCTGTAAAACAAGGCGGATCCCTGCCATTCACGGTTCACCATGGTGAGAATCTGTGGAATGCCTATTTTTTCTCCATAGCGTTTGAACACCTCGTTGGCACGGCCCTGCAGCTCCCAATCCCCTGTCGGCAATTGACGCCCTAAATCCCCGGTGGGTACCCATTCCTCCTCGGTGATCCGCCGGAAAACACCGCTCTCCAGGTGCGCCACCGCGCGATAGGAACTACGGAACACCAAAGCGAACGAATCATCCGTGGCGAGCTCCACACCCGGGATTGGCCGACCGATGTTGGCCGCCACCTCGCCTTCAGCGGCGCGGCGAATCGTCAGGCGCGGCATGGCTTCAGCACAACCGTAGTTATTGAAGATCTCAGCCGAGGGAAACACCCGGCCTAGATCCAGCAATCGCTCTTGGGGAAATCGCCCACCGGCGAAATGAATCCGGATAATGCCCGGAAAGGATCGATCTGCACAGTGTTCCATCAGTGTAGGAACCTGTGCCCCGACGAGGCACAGCATCGCATGCTGGGCTTGAGCCAGCACATCCAATAGCAGGTCGGGGCGTCCCAACCCGTGAGTGTGAATCAATTTTCTTTGGGAGACTCTGGACCACAGCCACTGATTTACAAAGGCGAAGCAATAGGAAAGAGGCAATGTCCCGATCGTCTCTTTCACCGGCTCGCTATCCTGCACGGTATGCAGTACGCGGGCCAGTTTTTCGGAGCGCTTGCGCTCCCCCACTACCATCTTGGGATCCCCGGTGCTTCCGGAAGTGAACAGGCAAAAGTGACCGGATCGAAACTCCGACGGAATCGCTTCCAAAGCCTGTTCGACCCACTCTGTTGTCAAGCTGGTTTTTGTCGGAAGCAGGGCGAAGGTTTCGGGCGCCGACCAAGCCTGATCGAGGGCTCTGGCTGTCTCTGGTCCGGCTGTTTCTTTGATAATCCGCATACCTATTTGTGGGTCACGGAACACAACGTCCGAATCGAGCGTGTTATCATAGCCCTCTGCAAATGGGACGGTGAAGCTCCTCAATCGTCGCTGTCCCGCACTCCCACGATCACGAGATGACCGGATATGTAGAAGAACACAATTTCGTCCATCAAGATCTGATAGCCCAATCGTGGCGATCTTCCATCACGTGAGGGGAACTGCCCCAAGCGGAAAACCCCGTCAGTGCCGCCACAACTCGCGACAGTTCCGTTTCCGTCAGATCGTTGTAAAACGGCAGCCGCAGCAGGCGAGCGCTGACATCTTCGGTTACCGGGCAACTTGCTTTTCGCGCGGCGAATTTGAATCCCATGGCGGAAAGATGCAGAGGAACGTAGTGAAAAACGCTGAGGATGCCCTGGGATTTTAGGTGCTCGATGAGGGCCTGCCGATCCTCCAGCGAAGGCAATAGTATGTAAAACATGTGGTAAGCCTGTTCGCAGTGCTCGGGAACAAAGGGCATCTGAACCCCGTGCTGCGCCGCCCATTCCGCCAGGTGCTGGTGATAGAATTCCCATACGCGCTTCCGCTTGGCCTGAATTTGTTCGCGGCACTCCAGCTGCGCGAACAGAAATGCGGCCAAAAGATCCGATGGAAGGTAACTGGAGCCAATGTCGACCCAAGTGTATTTGTCAACCATCCCCCGCAAGAACTGGCTGCGATTGGTTCCTTTCTCGCGAATGATTTGAGCGCGCTCCACAAGGTTCGGGTCGTTCACAATCAGGGCTCCACCTTCGCCGCAAGTGATGTTCTTAGTTTCATGAAAGCTCTGTGTGGCTAGTGCGCCAAACGTCCCGGTGTATTTTCCTCGATAGCGGGAAAACAAGCCGTGCGCATTATCTTCGACGATTTTGACTCCGTGGCGCGCGGCGATCGCACAGATCGTCTCCATTTCGCAGCTCACACCCGCGTAGTGCACGGGCACGATCGCCTTGGTGCGCGAAGTAATGAGGGACTCAATCTGGGTCTCGTCCAGATTCATCGTGTCAGAGCGAATATCGGCGAACACAATTCGCGCACCACGCAGCACAAAAGCGTTGGCGGTGGATACAAACGTGAAGGAAGGCAGGATCACTTCGTCTTCAGGCCCACAATTCAGCAGGATGGCGGCCATCTCCAAAGCGTCGGTGCAGGAAGTTGTCAGGAGAGCCTTCGGCGCCTCCAGCTCCCTTTCAAGAAGCTGCTGGCAGAGTCGGGTGAACGGGCCGTCTCCCGACGCGTGTCCGCCGGCGATGGCTTCGGAAATGTACTTGTATTCGTTGCCTGAAAGACAGGGCCGATTAAACGGAATGGAGAAGCTCATGAAAGATTCCTTCCCTGGCTGCCCACGTCCGAACGGACCGCATAAGGCGGTTTCTGCATGCTGCGGAAGTGCATCCGCGCCAGATATTCACCCATGATGCCCAAGGCGAACAGTTGCGCTCCCGAAAACAGGGCAATAATCGAAGCCAGGAAGGGAAAACCCGGGACCGGAGTACCCTGCAAGAAGTAACGCACGAGGACATAGCAGAGCACACCAAAGCCGAACAGGGTGAAAACAAATCCAACCAGGCTTGCGAACTGGAGTGGCTTCGTGCTGAAGCCGGTCAGCATATTCATCGCGTGCTTGAACAACATGCGGAAGGTATAGCCGGAAGTTCCTTGCGCACGTGGTTCGTGACGCACCGGTGTAGCTGCAAACCGGTTGGTGCCCCAGGTCAATAGCACATCAATCGAAACGAACGCCCCTTCATAGTGGCGGAATGCATTCGCGACTTCGGCCCGAAAAGCTCGAAACGCGCTTACCTGCCCGGCGATTTCGGCGCCCATCATATTTTGCAAGGCCAGTTTGGTGGTCAACGACGCCAGATCGCGGAGCAGGCCGTGCTGTTCTTGCGCTGGCGTGCCGTAAACCACGTCGTATCCCAGAGCGAGAAATGTCAGCAATTTCGAAATTTCTTCGGGAGGATGCTGGAGATCGTCATCCATCGTGACAATAACGCTGTGTTGCGCCGCTCGAATTCCGCACAGTAAAGCGTTGTGCTGGCCATAATTTCGCATCAGGTTGATGGCACGAATCCACGGGTGGTCTTGCGCGAGTTGACAGATCACATCCCAGCTACCGTCGGGACTGCTGTCATTCACCAGGATCAGTTCATAGGTGGAAGCGATTGCAGGTAAAGTGTCCTGGAGTCGTCGAACCAATTCAGGCAAGATGGCTTCGCTGCGATAGACCGGAACAACCACGGAAAGGCCAGCCAGTGGCTTCAATCCATCATCAGCTTTCGCATGGCTTGGCGCGTCCGCGATCATCGTTTGGCTATCCACGAGCGGCCGCCGTGGATCGGTTTTCTGAAGAAACAAAGCTCATAACGGTCGATTCCGGCCTTCCGGAGGCCTCAACGTGCTTTGCTGGCCACTACCAGCCAGCTGGCACCAAATCGTGCCTGGCGCCGGCCTCGGATTTGAATAGTCTCGCGTTGCTCCAACCATTGGAGGGGCCTGCTGATCCATCCGCTGTTGATCCCATGCTGCCATTTCATTTTATTACTAAGTTCGTCAGGCTCAGCCGATTTCACTATTCCCAGACGAAAGGGTAATACCCGCAACGCCAAGATAGCCGGGGGTAAGAATTGAAAAAAGCCTGTCAGGAATTCGACGGCGAAACCAGATTTCACCAACAAATCACGAATCGACACTCTGCTGTATCGACGGTGGTGACCGGCCACAATGTCTTCCTGCGACCACAGTGCTTGATATGCCGGTACGGTTAAATAGACCTTCCCGCATGGCGACAGATGCGATCGAATTATTTCCATGAACGCGCGATCATCTCTCATGTGTTCGATGACATCGAAAAGGCCGATTGCGGCGAGACTGCCAGGAAGGAACCCTGCGTCTTCCAGTGTGGCCTGCACCACGTTTTGAACTCCCCGCCGCTTGGCATTCGCAGTACCCGCTGCTCCGGGTTCCAACAAGACCACTTCAAAGCCTGCGTCCTGGAGTGATTTTGCCACGAAGCCGTTACCCCCACCTACATCGAACAACGGCCCCGAAGGCGGAAACTGCCTCACAGTTTCGAGAATACAAACATTGCGATGATGGAACCAGAAAGAGGAGTCTTCTACCAGGAAGCAGGCTTCGTTTCCCCATTCCGGGTACGAGATCGGGGACTGCGACCTGCAACGCCAAAGGCCCTCCGCCGTTTCCTGCAAATTGCTGCCGATCGTGGCTAGATCAATCATTTTTAGGAACAGGTATCCATGTGACGGACTGCCCGCACTTGGACCGATTCGAACTCACTAAATGCGATACTTAGCACAATGAACACAACAGCACGCACGAAGACCATTGCAATCGTCGAGTTGGATATATGGTGTAGAAATGGCCATCTTCCACCGATCACTTCTTCGAATCATAGCATGGGACAATAAGGTGCTAGTGAGACGAAATCCCATTGTTTGTGTAAGTTACACCATGGTTCGCCGCTATTGGACTTCGCCGGGTAAGGCTATTGCCACTCCAAGACCGCCTTCATCGCGCTCCCGCTCCTGACATGACACAGCTTTTTACAAAACGATCGACTGCAGCGGAGCAGTACGCCGTAATGCTGTGGTTTGCATTCCTAAGCGTGCTTGCGGGCATTGCGGCTTTCTACCGCATGTTCACCGGGTTTAACTTTTACGATGATGAAGGTACGCTCATGGTAACCGTCAAACAGTATCTGGGCGGCATGAAGCTCTACAATCAGATCTCAATTGCTTATGGGCCGATATATTATTACTACAATTGGGCGGTTCGAACGGTTTCCGGAACGCCGGTGACCCATAATGTGGTCCGAATGAGTTCACTCATTCCCTGGCTGCTGACCGCACTTGTGTCCGCTTGGATTGTTTTCCGGCTCACCGATTCACTCCTGCTGGCTACCGCGGCGCATTTTTTGACCAGCCTCACGTTATCGGCATTTTTCCACAACGAGCCCGGCCATCCGCAGGAGTTGTGCATCCTTCTAGCCGTCTGTCTGGTGGCGTCCGGAATCGTGATTTCGATTCCAGACCGGCGACTGTTGGGAGTAACCTTGCTGGGGACTCTGACGGCGGCCCTATTGCTGGTCAAAGTGAATATCGGAACGTTCGCCTTCCTGGCAGCGTCCCTGGCTCTGTTATCGCTTCTTCCCAAGAACAAACTCTTTCGGTTTGCTTCCTATGCTGTTGCGGCCGCATCCATTCTTCTCCCGGTCGTATTGATGAAGGCGCATCTCCGGGATGAACCAGCGCGGATGTATGCGCTTCTCGTCGTCATCTCGATGATAGCCGCGCTGACCATCAATTTCCGACTGTCCAGGACTTCATTTCTAAATTTTCGCGACGCTTGGATTGCCTTGGCCTCATTTGCCATCGCGCTCATTGGGGTAGTTCTTTCTCTGAAAGTGAACGGCATCGGTCTGAACACCACCCTGCACGCGCTAGTGCTCGACAGTCTTACAAAATTTGTTAATCAGGGGGATTGGTACGTCCCTTTACCCGCAGACCCAAGATGGCTCCCGTGGATGGTTGGTGGGCTTGCCGCCGCTATATTTGTCTCGCGGGAGGCTCCCGACAAGGGTCAACGGGGGGACGAAGTCAATTATTTGAAACTGGCTCTGATTGTGTTTGCGGCGATTGCCTTATATTTCGGAATCCCGACATATATGTTTGTGCTCCCATTTTGTTGGCTGGTTTTATTTAATCCGCAGCATGATGCTGGCTTAGCGGCCAATTTCCCGAGGGCTCTGCTCTGCGTATTTACCGTCTTACAGGCGCTTTATGCGTATCCGATTGCCGGCAGCCAAATGAGCTTTATCCAGGTTCTGCCCATCCTCGTGGCATTGACTTGCGTTGGTGATGTGTTGCAGTGGCAACGAGAACGATTGTCCGCGATTCCCAGAGTGTTTATGCGCACCGCGACACTGGCGCTCTTGCTTTCGGTCGCGGCTTCCTATCTTGCAATCGCTCGCAGTGAGCGCAAATTCTACGATTCGCTGCCTTCGTTGCAGCTTCCTGGCGCTGAAAGAATTCACCTCTATCCGGCGCAGACCCGGGATTATCGTTGGCTGGCGCAAAACCTCAACGATCATTGCGACATATTCATGGCTCTTCCGGAGCTTCCGAGCGTGCACCTTTGGACAGGAAAAGAGCCACTGCCTGGATTGGATGTCGACGACTGGATGTTCATCGTATCCAACGAACAGCAGGTCGCGGCATCTGCGGTTCTTTCTCAGCACCCCGACGCTTGCGCGGTTTACAACCCCGATCTCGTGGACTTCTGGAACCGAAGCCACCAGAACCTGGATTCACTTCCGCTGGTTCGTTACCTTCATGACAATTTTAAGGTGGTGGGCACGACAGGCCGGTATAGCTTTCTCGTTCGCAATGGCCGTGATCTCAAGCTGCAATCACCGCGTTAATCTGGGATTAGGGCAACTCTTTTAGATGCTGGATCACGACAGTGTTTTGGGATGCGGCCAAGAAGCGCCTCCCGAAACTCCCTAGCAAGGTACTTTTGAATTAAATGGTGCCGGCGGTGAGACTCGAACTCACGACCTAGGGATTATGAGACCCTCGCTCTACCCCTGAGCTACGCCGGCAAAAATAAAGCGCTTCATGTTACGGAGGCCTTGCAAGTGCTGTCAAGCAGTGAAAGGGCTCTTGAAACTGCCACGGTTCTTCCATACCGTGGAAAATTGACACAGAGAGAAGATAGTCGCCCCAAGTTCATCCCTGCCATGCTTGATGTCGTTGAAAATAAATCTGTTAAGATCGAGCAATGGGAGTACTGAAGTACCGTTGACCGCGCCGCCTAGGGATTCTAATCTACTTGCGGACAGTGTGAGCGGAGCTGCCCCGTAATGGACGGCATGGACCGGCCACCGGGACATTGTCCAGTGGTATTGACCGTTTAGACACATGGTAACAATTCTGTTCCGTTAGGGAACAGAACTACATATACTCCCTCCGGGTTAGTTTCCCTTCCGGAGGGTCTATGTCAAAGTGTCTAACGGTAGTCGCTCTAGTTTTGCTTGTGCTGACGGGAGCGATGGGGCTGCGGAACATTTCGGCCGCGAAGGCCGCGACGCTCTCAGCTTCGAGTCTCTCGTCTCCTGCAATTTGGGCAACTGCAATTGGCGTACCCCCGCCGATCCCTGGACCGGGTGGTGGCCGCTAGTTAGAGCGTGACACCCTGTAGCCGACTGGGTCCACGCGGAGGAAATCCAACCGTGCTGGGCCCAGCCGACTACGCGCTTCTGTTCGCGGGTTTTGCCGCGCACGTTTGCGCCTTGGTCTGCCTCCTCAAGAAACGGGCTATCACCCAGCATTTCACCCTCATCCTCTACCTCTGTTTTTCGATTGCCATTGGCATAGGCCGCTGCAGCGTTCAAAGTACGGCTGGACTCACTTCGGATGCTTATCTGTACTTCTATTTTTATTCGGACGCCTTGACCACGATCTGCCTGTACTTTGTTTTGATGACCCTCTACGCGCATGTGTTCTCTGAAATGGGCGTGAGCAAGCAGGTACGCGGGGGGGCGATGCTGCTTCTGGCCGGCACAGTTGGAGTTTCCTACTACATGGTTGCAGCGTCCAGCGATAGGCTGATCACGCACTTCGTTATTGAACTCGGCCAGAACCTTTATTTTGTGGGGGTGCTGCTGACGTATTTGCTGTGGGGCGCAATGGTAAAGCTGCGGGAAAACAGAACACGTTTGATGCAAATTGTTCTGTCGATGGGCGTATATCTCAGCCTATTCGCGGGCGCCTATGCGTTAGGGAATCTTTACCCGCACCTTTCGGCGTGGCGCTATCTTTATCCGCTCATCAATATGTGGCTGCCGGTTTCCTGGACCTACACGTTCCTGAAGGTTCCCGAGGACGCGCGAATCGCCACGGCGAGGGTGCTTGCCCCCAACCGATGATCGCCGCATTGATCTTCGCTATTTCGTTCATGACGTTGCTGCAATTCTTCGTCTCCTATAGCCGATCCCTGATTGCGGAATCGCAGGGCCACGAACTGTCCGAGCAGGCGCGCGAAATTTGCGGCCTGACGGCTGATGCAGTGACGGTGGACCAATTCGAGCGGCTCCAGCAACTGATCGCATTGTGTCCGGACCCTGGCGGGGATGGCTTTCAAGTTCGAGCGATCTCGCTATATTTCCGTATGGTTTGCGTGATGCATATCCTCTTCAGCTGGGCATTTCCATCTGCGGCGGCATGGATCGAGGCGGAACGCGGCGGATGCGCCCACGCTGCCGCCGTGGTTTTGGACCGCCGCATTGCTTACAACCGAATGCTGATGGCGCAGCAGACGAATCGCTAAGTCCGGTTCATCCGCGGCAAATCCCTTTCCATCTGGCCGTCGTGAAATCTCCCGTCGATTGTGCGATCCCAGCCTGAGTTGCTACCATTGTTTCTTCCGATGGGCAAAGACCTTTACAAACGAGTTGTAGAAACCATCGGCCGCCATTCCATGATTCGGCCGGGCGACCGGATTGGCATCGGCGTGTCGGGCGGGGCGGATTCTGTGGCCATGCTGCGGATCTTCGTTGAGCTGCGCGCGCAGCTTGGGATCGCTGTTCTGGTCTTGCATTTCCACCATCAGTTGCGCGGAGCGGAAGCGGACGAAGACGAAACGTTCGTGAAAGCACTGGCGGAAGAATTCGGTTTGGAATTTGTATCCGGCCGCGCCGATGTCGCTGGCGAGGCGCGCCTGCACGGCTGGAATGTGGAGGACGCGGCGCGGCGGCTGCGCTATCAATTTTTTTCATCCGTGGCCGAAGCGCGAAGCCTGAACCGTATTGCTGTTGCGCATACGGCGAACGACCAGGCGGAAACCGTGCTCTCACATCTGGTGCGCGGCACGGGCCTGACGGGCCTGGCGGGGATCTATCCGGCCGCGGGCCCGATCATTCGTCCGTTGTTGAATTTAGGTCGCGACGAATTGCGCGCCTTTCTTTCCGATCTGGGGCAACGCTGGCGGGAAGATTCCTCGAATCAAGATACGTCCCGCATGCGCGCGCGAATTCGCCACGAGCTCGTGCCGCTTCTTCTGCGCGATTTTGATGCTGCCGCGGTGGAGCGTCTGTCGCGGCTTGCAAAACACGCCCGCGAAGACGAAACCTTCTGGCGTTCGCTCGAAGACGAACGATTCGCGTCTCTGGCCGTACGCGAATCCGCGGTTGCGATTTCGCTGAGCGTCGAAGATTTATTATCGCCGTTGCCTTCGCTGCTTGCCATGGCCCGCGAACCGAGTAGCGAGCAAGGATCGATTTTGCCCGCAACCATGGCTCTAACGCACCGTCTGGTGAGACGTGTTTATGCTGAGCTACGAGGCAGCCGCGAGCAATTGACTTCGCGGCACGTCGACTCCGTGCTTGATCTAGCCACAAAATCTCAAAGCGGTTCGCGGATTAATCTTCCGGGAGTTTTTGTCGAAAGAATCTTTGACCAGCTTCGCTTTACGAGCGTTTCCGCTGCGGCGGGTGCCGCGCGAGAAATTGAAATGAAGGCGAAAAATTGCGAATTTGCTTACAGCGTTTCGCGGCCAGGGCCTCTGGAATCCGCTTCCATTGTTGTTACGGAAATTCACCGGCGCTTCAACCTGAAAATGGTTGACTGGCCTCCGGCCCAGAGCGACACTGTAATGGATTGGGGTGCTCTTGATTTCGACCGAGTCCAATGGCCATTGGTCCTCCGGAACTGGCGTCCTGGCGACTCCTACCGCCCTCAGGGTAGCCGGCGCGTTCGAAAGCTCAAACACTTGCTCCTGGAGTCGCGTGTTCCACGCGGCGCTCGAGGAAGCTGGCCTGTATTGACCAGCGAGGGGAAAGTGATTTGGGCTTCGGGATATCCGGTCGCGGATGAACTTGCGCCGCACGCGGGAACCCAGATCGGCCTGGTAATTGGCGAGGAAGAACTGTAGGGGCGGGCGCAAAAATATGGGGCCTGGGACGGCTCCGTGATTCTGTGTAGCGATAGGAAAATGGCTTGATTACTTTGGCCCCCGGCATGCATCTAAGTAGCTAGGGCAAATGGGATGCAGGGAGCCGCGCCCGTCACAGTGCCAGCAAACGAGTTTTGATGCGCAGGCGATTCCAGCGATGCCGCGCGCCGGAAGATCCGGCAGGTGAGGTAAAGCCGTGAACCCGAGTTCGACACTGAAGACCGTGATGTTCTGGCTGTTCATCATCATGCTGGCCGTGTTGCTGTGGACGCTCGTTTCCAAGAGCGGCCAGTCGGCCCGCGAAGAGGAACCCAGCTACAGCGAGTTCATGGCCCAAGTGGATCGCGGGAATGTAAAAGAAGTAACTATGTACCTGTCGCCAACAAGCTATGAAATCGAAGGCGAATGGCGCGAACCCTCCAAGAAATTCCGCACCACGATTTTCAAGGAATCGGCGCCGGATTTGGCCAAGACGCTGCGCGACAAGCAGGTCCTGATCAACGTCAAGGAAGTGAATCGCGCCGATTGGGTCACCTTCCTGCTGAACGCCGCCCCGCTCTTTTTGCTGGTGGCTTTCTGGATCTTCATGATGCGGCAGATGCAGGCGGGCGGAAATAAAGCGCTGAGCTTCGGCAAATCGCGGGCGCGCCTGCTGACGGCGCAGCAGAAAAAGGCGACGTTCAAGGACGTGGCCGGCACCGATGAGGCCAAGGAAGAGCTCCAGGAAATTATCGAGTTTTTGAAGGACCCGCAAAAATTCCAGAAACTCGGCGGACGCATCCCCAAAGGCGTATTGCTCGTTGGCCCTCCAGGCACCGGAAAAACTCTGCTGGCGCGGGCCATTGCCGGCGAAGCGAACGTGCCGTTCTTTTCGATTTCCGGGTCCGACTTCGTGGAAATGTTTGTGGGCGTCGGCGCGAGCCGCGTGCGCGACCTGTTTGAACAGGGCAAGAAGAATGCGCCCTGCATTATTTTCATCGATGAAATTGACGCGGTGGGCCGCCATCGCGGCGCCGGCCTCGGCGGCGGGCACGACGAGCGCGAGCAAACGCTCAACGCTTTGCTGGTCGAAATGGACGGCTTTGAGTCCAACGAAGGCGTGATCCTGATCGCCGCGACCAACCGACCCGATGTGCTCGATCCCGCGCTGCTGCGCCCCGGCCGCTTTGACCGCCGCGTGGTGGTCGCGCGCCCGGACGTCAAGGGCCGCGAGGAAATTCTTCGAGTGCACACGCGCAAAGTTCCGCTCAGCGATGACGTGGAACTGTCCGTGATTGCCCGCGGCACGCCAGGATTTTCCGGCGCGGATCTCGCCAACCTGGTGAACGAAGCCGCTCTGTGGGCCGCGCGCCAGGGGCGCAAGCTGGTCATGATGGCCGACTTCGAGATGTCCAAGGACAAAGTCCTGATGGGCGTCGAGCGCAAGTCCATGATCCTGTCCGAGGAAGAGAAGCGCAACACCGCGTATCACGAAGCGGGGCACGCGCTCGTCGCGGCCATGACGCCGGGCACCGATCCGCTGCACAAGGTCACGATTATTCCGCGTGGCATGGCGCTTGGTCTAACGATGCAACTCCCCATCGATGACAAGCACACCTACACAAAAACTTATCTCGAAGGGACGCTAACGGTGCTGATGGGCGGACGCTGCGCCGAGGAAATTTTCCTTGGCCACATTACCACCGGTGCGGGAAACGACATCGAACGCGCCACGGACATCTCCCGCAAGATGGTTTGCGACTGGGGCATGAGCTCGCTCGGGCCCCTGGCCTACGGCAAGAAGGAAGAAGCGATCTTCCTCGGCCGCGAAATCGCGCAGCACCGCGACTACTCGGAAGACACCGCGATCCGCATCGATCAGGAAGTTCACCGCATTGTGACCACGGCGTATAACAACGCGCGCGGCATTCTCGAAAACAATCGCGACACGCTCGAACGGATTGCCATGGCCCTGCTCGACCGCGAAGTCCTCGACGCCACGGAACTGAAGCTCCTCATGGAGAACAAGCCGCTGCCGGAGAAGGTGCGCCCCGCGCCGCCCTCGCCGCCGCAGCCGCTTCCCGGCGCGGAGCCCAAGCCTGCGCCCCGTCCGGAGCTGCGTCCCGCTCCTGGCTTCAGCAAGGGCTGACGATCGACGGTTCGATTGTTGTCATCAGGGCCAGCCAATCCTACATTTCACCATTCAGCATAGATTTATAACTCGCGGCGCTGAAAGCGCCGGAGCACTCTAGCCCAGGGCAGCGCCCAGGGTCTCAAATTCAATCGATTGTGGCGCGCCCTGAAAAGGCGCAAGAATCCTCCGCCCCTTCAGGGTGGACGATTTTAAGTTCGGGATGATCCCCGGGGCGTTGCCCCGGGCTGGCATCCTTCGCGCCGTTAGCGCGATGAAATGGCTATGTTTTCAAGCGGAGGTAACCGGCGAAGCGAAGTGCAACAGATCCAGGGTAAGCGGCCAAAATTGTCGGCGGAGTCGAAGGTCCAACACGCAAAAAATCGCGCGGCGACCCATCGATCGATGAGCCGCCGCGCGACAGTAAATTCAATGGCCGGCCGGGCTTTTATCTCGGCGCGGTCTTTTCGTTGTGCTTTTCGCGGTAGATCTGGCGGCTGGCATTGTTCTGGCGCTGGTTGATGTTCTTCTTTTCCTGCGGCGTCAGCTTTCCACCATTGGCCGCGCGGTCCGCGGCGACGTGCTTGTTGATGTTTTGCTCGTGGCCCTCGGCTTTTGCAGCTTCTGACGGCGACATTTGCCCGCTCTTGATGCCGTTGGCGATGCGGTCCTGCTGATTTTCACGGCGCTGGCCGACTTCGTTGTTGCCATACCCGGCCGTGTTGGCATTGTGTTTATCGTTGTAGATCGACTTGCTGATGTTGTTCTGCTGCTGGTTTACCTGCTGGTGCTCCTGTGGCGTCAGAGTTCCGCCGTTCGCGGCGCGATCGGTGTGGATCTCCTTATTCAAGCCCGCCTCGCGGGTCTCTAGGTTCTTGGTTTCCCCAGCGGTCAGTTGTCCGGAGCGAACCCCTTGGGCGATGCGGCCCTGCTGGTTGTAGCGCCGGCCATTGACGGAATCCATGGCCGCGTACGCGGGCCGGCCGTGGTTGACGGAGGCCAGTTGATTGTGGTCCGCGCGCGCGGTCTGCTCGTGTGAAAGCTGGTTGCTGGTTGGCTGGATATGCTGCTCGTGCTCGTAGGACATTTCCGACGCGGTCGGCCGCGCCGTCGCTCCGCCTTCGCCATTGAAGGCGTAGTGATTGTTCACGACGGTAGTGTTGTTGATGACGGTCCGATCGACGTAGGTGTTGTGGACCACGGTCGTATTCACGTTCACGACAGCCGTGTTGTAGACGAAGTGGTCCCCGCCCCAATGACCGCCGACGAAGCCTACGCCACCATATCCAAAGCCATAGTTAATCCCGCCGTAGAACCCAACGTGCGGACCCCAGTAGCCGGCATGCCACCCATAGATTCCGCCCACAAACCCCCAGTAACCTGGAGTCCAGAGCAGGCCCACTCGGGGCGGCGCGACCCAAACGCCAGGGACCCAGTAATAGCCGTCGGGCCCATAGGCCCAGTAGCCGGGTGTCCAAATATATCCCTCCGTCGGGCAAGGCGGCTGGGTGTAGACCGGCAATGCCGGTGGCCCAATCCGGATCGATACGCCTACCGCCACCTGCGCAAACGATGCCGTGGGAATGATCAGCAAAAGCAGTAAGAATATGAAATTTCGAGGTTTAAGGAACGCTCGCATGAGTAGACCCTCCGTAACCTTTCCTGATATCTGAAACATCAAGCAAACCTGACCGTGGCGGGCTGCCCTTTGCCTCCTCGTCCCTCAGGGGAATGAAACCTGCCTCGCACCCATTCGAGCAGCAATCCTGACCGGGCGGCTGGCTGGAACCCAGGTTTGGCCTTCTCCATCTAATTCAACACGGGTCGCGGGAAAATGTCTCTCAGGAGGGTAAGGGAAGTGTCCTGACGGGCAACTGACCGTCCGTACGGTTGGCAGCAGGTTCCCCCAAAACGGATTGAGCATGGAGGACGGCCACCGCTGCGACGAATGGTATACTAGCCGACTCTTATGGCGAAGCTGGCACACGAAGGACCCACGAGCATCCCGCCCGAAGTGATGGCGGGGTACGAGCCAGTCATCGGTCTCGAAGTCCACGTGCAACTGAAGACCGCGACCAAAGCGTTCTGCGCCTGCTCGACGCGCTTCGGCGATCCGCCTAATTCGAATACTTGCCCCGTTTGCCTCGGCCTGCCGGGAGCGCTGCCGATGCTGAATAAGCGCGCGGTTGAGCTGGGCATTCGCGCGGCGCTGGCACTGCACTTACAGGTGCAGGAGTTCTCCCGCTTCGCGCGCAAAAACTATTTCTATCCCGACCTGCCCAAGGGCTATCAGATTTCCATGTACGAATTGCCGCTGGCCACTGCCGGCTATCTCGAAATTGAGCACGATGGCCAGGTTAAGCGCATCGGCATAACGCGGTTGCACCTTGAGGACGACGCCGCCAAGAATCTGCACGAAGGATTTCCGGATTCGGCGGAAAAAAGCTATGTCGATTACAACCGCGGCGGAACTCCGCTCGCGGAAATTGTTTCCGAGCCGGACCTGCGCTCGCCGACCGAAGCCCACGCGTATCTGACGGCGCTTAAGGAAGTGATGCTGTACACCGAAGTGAGCGATTGCAACATGGAGGAAGGCTCGCTGCGCTGCGACGCCAACGTCAGCGTGCGGCGGCGCGGCGCGGAAAAATTCGGCACCAAGGCCGAAGTGAAGAATCTCAATTCCTTCCGTTACCTGCAGCGCGCTCTCGAATATGAAATCGAGCGGCAAATCGGCGTGCTTGAATCCGGCGGAAAAGTGATGCAGGAAACGCGGTTGTGGAACGTGCCGGCGGGGCGCACCGAGCCCATGCGTTCCAAAGAATTCGCGCATGACTACCGCTATTTTCCGGAGCCCGATCTACTGCCCGTGCGGGTCAGCGCCGCGTGGCGCGACGAAATCGCGCGCACGATGCCGGAACTGCCCGACGCCAAGCGCAAGCGCTTTGTGCGGGAGTATGGGATTACTCCCTACGACGCCGGAGTGCTGGCCTCGACGCCGGAGCTCGCGGATTATTTCGAGGAAGTGGTCCGCGCAGGCGCGCCGAGCAAGTCCGCGGCCAACTGGATTCAGGTTGAGCTCTTGCGCCAGTTAAAAGAGACCGAAAAAGAGATCACGGAGAGCCCTGTGCGTCCCGCGGAACTCGCCGCGCTTGTTGCCAGGGTCGAACGCGGAGAAATCAACGCGGCCTCTGGCAAGAAAGTGTTTGCGCGGATGTTTGAGACGGGAAAGCCCGCGGCGGAAATCATCGCGGCGGAAGGGTTCGCACAGGTCAGCGATACGGGAGAGATCGAGCGGTGGTGCCGCGAGGTGATCGAGAAGAATCCCGACAACGTGGCCAAGTATCGCGCGGGGAATGAAGGCGTGTTCAAGTTTTTCGTGGGCCAGGTGATGCGCGCCTCGCGCGGGCAGGCCAATCCGCAAACCGTGAATGACACGCTCAAGCTGCTGCTTTCCTGAGAATTTAGTAGCACAGGCACTCTTGCCTGTGCGGGTTTTGCGATCGATATTGAATCGCGTACTTAGCGCGTGGATTACAAAACCGCACAGGCAAGAGTGCCTGTGCTACTTGAGCCAGAATTCTCGAAGGAGCAACCTCATGTTGAAAGAAGGCGAAGCAGCGCCAGCGTTCCGGCTTCCCGCCGATGACGGCCGCGAAATTTCGTTGAAGGATCTGCGCGGCAAGCACGTCGCGCTGTATTTCTATCCCAAGGCCAGCACGCCCGGGTGCACCACGGAAGCCATCGAGTTCCGGGAATTGAAAAACGAATTCGAGAAGCTCAACACCGTGATTCTCGGCTGCAGCGCGGATTCCGTGGAGGCGCAGTCAAAATTCAAGGCCAAGCAGAAGCTGAATTTTCCGCTGCTCAGCGACCCGGATTTTACCGTGATCGAAGCGTATGAGGCGCGCCGAATGAAAAGTTTCCTGGGGAAATCCTACCTGGGCATCGTGCGCAGTACGGTCCTGATCGGCCCCGACGGCAGGGTGGAAAAAATCTGGTCGACGGCGAAATCCAAGGGCCACGCCGCCGAAGTGGTGGAAGCGCTGAAGACTCTTCAGTAGGATAGGCTTCAGCCTGTCTGGTTTTCGTTTCCTAAAAGCAAAAAGCAGACAGGCTGAGCAGGCTGCGGAAAAACTCCTAGAGCTGTCATTCCGAGGGCTGGGTTTGCCCGAGGAATCTGTTTTTCTCGAGTTTGGCGAAGAAAAGCAGATCCCTCGGTCGCCGCGGCGACCTCGGGATGACAAAAAAGCACTTTTTCCGCAACTTGTGAAGCCAGTCCTACATCGCGGCTCAAAGAGTCGTGACGAACTCACCACTCCGCTCTTCGATCAGGAGATTGTCAATCAGGCGAGTAGCGCCGATCCGCGCGGCCAGCAGGGCGAGACACGCGCCTCGCGGGCGCGTCACCGGCTCGAGGGTTTCCGCGTCGACCAGTTCCGCGTAATCGAGCTCGGCAAGCGGCTCGGTTCTTAGCATGTCGCGCATCGCGGCCGTGAGCCGCAGGGCATCGCGCTCTCCGCGCGCGATGGAAGCGCGCGCGCCATCCAGAGCGCGAAAGAGAATGGTGGCGGCGCGGCGCTCCTCGGGATTCAAGTAGGCGTTGCGCGACGACATGGCCAGTCCGTCCGGTTCCCGCACAATCGGGCATACCACAATTTCCGAATCCACGTGCAAATCGCCCGCCATCTGGCGGATGACTCGCGCCTGCTGCGCGTCCTTGCGGCCGAAGAATGCCTTGTGCGGCTGAACGATTTCGAGCAGCTTCAAAACAACGGTCGCGACGCCGCGAAAGTGCCCCGGCCGCGCGCGCCCTTCGAGGCGCTCCGAAAGGCCCTCCACGTTCACCCAGGTACGAAATCCAGGGGGATAAATCTCCGAGGGCTCAGGCGCGAACAAATAGTCCACGCCGGCATCTTCCAGTTTTTTGCTGTCCTCCTCGATCGAGCGCGGATATTTCCGGAAATCTTCCTTGGGGCCGAATTGCGTGGGATTCACGAAGATAGAGGCGATCACCGGCTGGCACTCGGCCACGGCCGCGCGGACGAGCGACAGATGCCCCGCGTGCAGCGCGCCCATGGTCGGCACGAAGCCGGTGCAGCGCCCTTCGGCGCGCGCCTGGCGCGCCACCTGCTTCATCCATTCGATGGTGTGGATGGTTTCCAAGAGGGGTGAGGTAGCACGGGCTTCAGCCTGTGGATTTTCACCTATTCAAGTGCGAACCCCCACAGGCTGAAGCCTGTGCTACTTAGAGATCACGCGCGCGCCGCCGCGGCTTGCTCGCGATAGTACATGATCAAATCCGTGGAGACCGGCTTGACGCCGAGCTGCCTCAACAGGGTGACAATTTGTCCGCGATGATAGCTGGCATGGTTCGTCAGTTGATGCAGGCTTTGCCACAGCGGATTCGAGAATTCATCCCCGGTGAAACCCTTGTAGCGGAGGACCCGGTCCAGATCCTGCTGCGTGAGCTTGGAAACGTAGTCGATGTAATACTGGTCCATCTCTTCCAGCTTGGCGCGAATGGAGGCGAGATCGGGGTAACCCGCCCCGGAAACGAGCGAAGAGGGAGAGCGTCCCTGGAACCGCTCGTTCCACACCCACTCGGCGCCGTACAGGTGCGTGACCGTGTCGCGCACGGAACTGAAGCTCGAGCCGAGATTGCGCGTGAATTGTTCGTTGGTGAGCGCGGCGCAGGCATCGAGCAATCGGCGGTCGGCCCAGGCGTTGTACTGGAACAGGAAGCGTAGCAGTTCAGGCGTAACCATAGAAAATCCTCCGGCGTGGATTCTAAACCATGATTTTGGGATAAGGGTTTATTTGCGCTGTGCAAAAACCGTCCCGGGGTGCTCCGCGCGCGAATGGTACGACTCTTCGTCGGATGGGAATGATCCCTGCTGCACGTCCCGGCAATATTCCGCGGCCGCCCGTGAAATGATTTCTCCCACGTTGGCGTAACGCCGCGCGAATTTCGGTTTGTGGCCAAAGGTTAGGCCCACGAGGTCATGGATCACCAGGACCTGCCCGTCGCAATCGGGTCCCGCGCCGATTCCAATCGTGGGAATGTGAAGCTCGGCGGTGATGCGCGCCGCAAGCTCCCGCGGAATCGATTCGAGGACGACAGAAAAGGCGCCCGCGGCTTGCACGGCGCGCGCATCGCGCAAAAGCTGGTCGCCCGCCTCCGCGGTCTTGCCCTGCACGCGGAATCCGCCGAACGCGTTCACGGATTGCGGCGTCAGGCCGATATGCCCCATCACGGGAATCTCGGCGTCCACGATGCGGGAGATGAGGTCCAGGCGGCGCTCGCCGCCTTCGATCTTGACGGCCTCCGCGCCCGCTTCCTTCACGAATCGCACGGCGTTGCGCACGGCTTCCGCCGGGTCATCGTGGTAGCTGCCGTAGGGCATGTCCGCCACGAGCAAGGCGTGCCGCGTGCCGCGCCGCACCGATCGCGTGCAGTGCAGCATTTCTTCCATGGTGACCGGCAGCGTGCTCTCGTAGCCCAGCGCCACCATCCCCAGTGAGTCCCCGACGAGCAAGACGTCCACGCCCGCTTCGTCGAGCAGCCGCGCCGTGGGATAGTCGTACGCTGTAAGGCACGTAATCTTTGCCGATGAAGAATTTTGAGAGGAAACTCCGGACTTGCGTTCGAGGATGCTCGGCACGGTAACCTTGCCGTTGCCTGCAGAAGGAACAACGCTCATAACCGCCTCCGGTGCCGCTCCCTGACCTCGGGATACAGCCCATTGCAACGTTCATTTTACCAAAGATGGCCCCCGGAACCTAACGGTGCGTATTTGAATGTGGACGTATGGATTTGGCACTAATCCCCGCCGGCCAATTGCCCTGCCCCTGCAGATCTACTATTATGTATGTACGATACGGCATCTACACACATGCGGTTTGTCTGGGATGAGAAAAAGAGCCGCCTAAATCTCGCCAAGCACAAGGTCAGCTTCGAGACTGCGGCGTTTGTATTTGATGATCCTCATTCCATCACTCGGTTCGACAGGATCAAAGAGGGCGAGGAACGATGGCAAACGATGGGGATTGCGGGCGGCACCGTTCTTCTTGTAGCCCATGCTGACCATGAGGAAAGCGGCGAGGATGTGATCCGGATTATATCGGCGCGAAAGGCGACTCCGCACGAAAGGAAGATTTATGAAGAAGGCGTCTAAGAAACAAGCGAAGGAGCTGTCGGCGCTCGCTGCTTTGCGCGACGAAGACATTGACCTTACAGATCTGCCTGAGGTTTTGGACTGGAGCGGAGCCGTCGTCGGGAAATATTACCGGCCCATCAAGAAATCGCTCACGATTCGTCTCGATGCCGATGTTCTTGCCTGGCTGAAGGCCGAGGGCCGAGGCTACCAGACGAGAATCAACCAACTGCTGCGGACGGCGATGGAAAGCCGCCGGCGCAGGCGAAAAGCCGGATAAATGCACTCGGAAAGCTGCCGCAACGAGCTGGCTTCATCCGAAGCTGATTTTGCCTGCGGTGGTTGTGTATACTTTTCCTCAGATTACAAAACCCCAATTGTGAGTCCGAGTTATCTATGGCGGACTTTGCGCGGCACTATTGGTTGGTGATTTGACGCGGGGCGACCGCAAATCTTGCGGATGGAACAAGGAGGCTCTGGCAATGATGAACGCACGAAAAGTCTTCATGCAATCTTTCAAAATTTTCTGCGGGACCGCGATTCTCGCGACCCTGCTGTTTGGCCTGCCCGTGGTGTGGGCGCAATATCCGCTGCAATATCCATCGAGTTCGCAAGTCACCAAAGACGGAACCGCGATTTTGATCGAGGATTACGCAAATCCTCCGCTTTCCAGCCAGATGGGGGATCACGCCTACCCGCCGCCTATCGATTACAAGGGAATGCTGGCGCGCGTCAACACGCTGCGCTCGGAGCCGGCCAACGCTCCGCTCGCCTCCACGCGGTTTTTCGCTGCGGACATGAACGGCAATCTCTACACGCTGGACAAAGCGACTAAGAAATTCACTCCCTACATCACCTTTCCGGAAATTTTTCCCAAGTACGCCACGGATCGCTTTGGTTCCGGAGTGTCGGCCATCGTGTTCGATCCGAATTATGCGAAAAACGGGAAATTCTATACCGTTCACGTAGAGGATCCCGCCAAGCCCGGTTCGGCCCAGCCAACGAACGCCAAGGCGCCAAATCTGAAGCTGGATGGGTACGCGATAACTCCCGCGGTGAAGCCGCCGGCAGGGGACGACGAGAACGAATCGGTGCTCATAGAATGGACGGACACGAATATCAAGAATTCCACGTTCGAGGGGACGGCGCAGGAAATCCTGCGCGTGGGTTTCAACAGCATGATTCACCCCATGGGCGATATTCTGTTCGATCCGCTTGCCAAGCCCGGCAGCGCGGATTACGGGAATCTCTACGTTTCCATGGGCGATGGCGGCTCCGGCGAAACTCCAGGGGCAACGCAAACGACCCCTCAGCTGCTGAGCGCGCTGCAGGGCAAGATCTTGCGGATCACGCCAGACCTCGCGTTGCGTCCGAACGACAAACTCAGCGAGAACGGCCGCTACCGGATTCCTTCTACCGGACCCGACCAGAATCCATTCGTTTCGGTTCCGCAAGCGAGGGGAGAAATCTTCGCATACGGATTTCGCAATCCGCACCGCATGGATTGGGACACAGTCACCAATACGCTGCTTGCGAATGACATCGGCCTGCATTCCTGGGAAGAGGTGGACATCGTTACCAAGGGCGGCAATTACGGCTACTCCCAGCGCGAGGGCGACGAGGTGCTGATCGTTCCCGGCGGAGGCAAGACCGGCACGCAATTGAATCCGGCGGTTCCGTTTCCCGCGTCGGACCTGCTTACTGTGGAAGGGCTCGAGAAACCTGTGGCGCCCATTTATCCCGTGGCCGTGTACAGCCACGAAGAAGGCGACTCGATCGGCAGCGGCTTTGTCTATCGCGGCAAGAAGATGCCGCAGATGGTTGGAAAATACATTTTCACGGATATGACCACGGGCCGGCTGTTTTATACTGACCTCGCGGAAATGATTGCCGCTCACGGAGAGCGGGCCAAACAGGCCGCGATTCACGAAATCCAGGTCTTGTACAAGAGCCCCTATGACCCGGCGGATAAGGCCCCCGTCCAGCGCCGGATGTACGACATCGTGGCCGACGCCTTCGCGCACAAGGACGGCGTCGTCGACCCGGCCACTCATCAAGGCGTCCTGCCCGGAGCAGCCAACGCCACCGGCGGCTGGCGCGGCAAGAATTTCGTTACGGCCAAACCCGATCCGTACGGAGTCCCCTACGGCGGGGGCCGGGCGGATGTGCGGCTCTCGATGGGCGGCGACGGCGAGATTTATGCCCTAAGCAAGACCGATGGCATGATCCGCATTCTTGCCGCCGTGGTGACTCCTCCGCCTGCGAGTTCAAAGCAGGTGGCCTCGCGCTAGGCTGCTGGGACGCGCAGCCGAGTCTTCTAAGCGCGTTAGGTGGTAGAGCTATTTTTTACACCGGCGGGGGCCTAACCCAGCGCTCACGGGGGACAATAAGAGTATTGCAACTCGTTTATTTACTTTAAGATATGGACTTTCAGCGTCGCCATTCTAGGACGATTTTCCATCCCTCCGCGTGTCCAACCCGTTAGCTGTAACTGATTCCCGGACACGTCCCCAAATATAGGCCGGCCAACTCGCAAGGTCACTTAGACTAAATGCAGGAATCCAGTCGGAGATCGACCTTTCTAGCTTCCCGGATGGAGATTTTGCATGCTGATCCCTCTTCGCCACGAAAATATGCAGGGGCGCCGCTGGCCGGTCATCACGTTCGGGATCATTGCGCTCAACATCATTATTTTCCTAGGGACCCACTCGACAATCGACAAACAGGGGCCTGAATTAGGGGTAGTCAAAATCCATCTGGTGTTGCTGGCGGCCGCGCATCCCGAGCTGAAAATCCCCGAAAAAGCGCAAGAGTTCATCACCTACGAGCAAACCAAGAATGCCCCGTTATGGAAGGAAGCGCAGAGGCCCAACCGGGACTTGTTCGACACCTGGGACGCCAAATTTCGCACGCAGGACGACCAAGAGGTGTTGCAGGAAGAAATGGACTCTCTCGGCGAGAGCTACGCGGAGCTGAGTTCCTCCTCACTGCTCAACAAATACGCGTTCATTCCCGCGCACCCGACCCTGGTCAGCATGATCACGGCGAGCTTCCTGCACGGCGGCTGGCTGCACATCATCGGCAATATGTGGTTCTTGTGGCTGGCAGGAGCGGTTCTGGAGGACACCTGGGGCAGGATGATCTATCCGGCATTTTATCTCGTCGCGGGTGTGCTGGCGTTCCTGGTGCATGGCATGGTCAATGTGGGAAGCTTTACGCCCACGATTGGCGCTTCGGGAGCGATCGCCGGGCTCATGGGCGCGTTTTTGGTGCGATTTCCCACCACGAAAATCGAGATGGGATATTTGTTTTTCTATCGCTTCTATCGATTCAAGATGGCGGCGTACTGGCTGCTGCCGCTATGGCTGCTGGTTGAAATTCTCTACGGCTCAACTGGCTTGTCGTCCGGCGTCGCGCACTGGGCCCACATCGGCGGTTTCGCGTTTGGGGCGCTGGTCGCAGTCGCCATACGTAAAACGGGCCTCGAGCAGATGGCCGAAAAAGGAATTCAGGAACAGATCTCTTGGGTCAGCCACCCCCTGCTCGTGCAAGCGGGAGAAGAGATGGAAAAAGGCGAGCTCGATCCTGCCGCCGCAACCTTGCAGAAATTGCTGGTGGAAAAGCCCGAATCAATCGACGCGTACCGCATGCTTCAACGCATCTACTGGCAGAAAAACGATCTCCCCGCGCATCGCGACGCATTGGCAAAACTTTTGGCGCTGGAAATCAAGGCCAACGATCACGAGGGCGCGCTGCAGACCTGCCAGGAGTTCAGAAATTCGGGCGGAGAGAAACTTCCCGCGCCTTTGTGGCTCGAATACTGCCGCCAGATGGAAGCTCAGCCGGACGTCTCGCGCGCCGCGGATGAATATGTCGAACTGGCGCAGGCGTATCCCGCCGAAAAGCAAGGCCTGCTCGCGCAAATGGCCGCGGGCCGCATCTATCTGAAACGCATGGACCGCCCCGCGGAAGCGTTGCGGTGGTACGAGGCTGCCCAGGCTTCCTCCATTCCGCACGCGTCCTGGCAAGCGACCATCGATCGTGGGATTGAAGAGGCAAAGAAGGCGATGGATCCGCAATTGTCCCCCGCCGCGCCTGCTTCCTGAATTTCGATTTGATATCGGCTTGGAGTTTACGTTTCCGGCTCCACTCTCCCAAAATTCTTGATCATTGGTTTTTGGAGAGCCGCAACTTGCTTGCTCAGAGCCCCGCGGGCGATCCGCCAGTCTGAGAATTCAAGGAGCGTTTCATTCCTGAACCGCCCGAAACTATAGGCCGCAGCCTGAAACACTGCGCGGTGCTCCATCCAGACTACGAGAATTGTTCCCAAGAGAAAAAGTCGGTGCAGTTCGCTGAGCGCGCGCTGTAGGGCAGCCGGCCGGCTGAATGCCGCGCGCGCGAGCATGGAAGCCTGAAATTTCAAATGATTGGCTTCGTCTTCGAGGATCCTGGTGCAGATCATTTTCAGAATGGGCGAACCGGTTGCGCCCCGAAGCGCTCGATAGTAGGGCACGGCGATCAGTTCCGCGGTGACAAGAACGGTCAGCGATAATTCCAAGCCTGCAAGTCCGCGCAATCGACGAAAGACGGTGTCCACCCAATGCTTTTGCGCGAGTGGAATCGATTGCGATTCCATGAACGCCGCCAGGTAGCGGCTGTGCTGTTGCTCTTCCTTGATGAAAAGTTCGAGGGCGCCAGCGAATAGAGGATCGTCCATGGTCTTTCCGAATTTTTGTCCCCGCTCGAGCAGGCGCTGGCCTCTCGAACCTTCTCCCAATTGAAATTGTTGGAGGGACGGCGCAATCCTGCGGCGTTCTTCATCCGTGAGTTGGACAGCCGCGTTCGAGGAAACGTGCAGGGCCGTCATACTGCGCAAGGAAAAATGCGTGAACCATTTTCTGGATTGGGCGCAGTGGGCCGACTCTCGGTTTGTCATGGCACGGTACGCATTGCACCCTGCATTCCAAAACGAATTCCGGCTCTTGTTGAATGAAAGATATTTGTGCGATGCAGGGTAAGGAGTTAGGGGAGTTGCGATCAGTCCTCGGAGGGGTAAGAACTGCCCGGTCCTCGCGGCTATGGGCACTCTGACTCATGCGTGTTCGCACAAACACGGCCCCTTCGCGTTTGCATGTGCTGGCGCTCGGGCGTAAAGTACCGAGGATAGATTTGAATCGGACGGGGCGTGGCAGAGTTCCAATCGGCGTCCCGCTTGTTTCGATCCGAGTCTATTCCCTGATCCATAATTCAAGCGGGCTCCGCGCTCGCCGCGGCGAGCGATCAGCGCAAAGGAGAGCCCCCAGTTGGTCATGAGGAGGCAGTGATGTCCGTCTATCGAAAATTGAGTATTTACCTGCTTTTTGTTGTGGCGGGGGTCGCGGCGCTGTTGACGCTCGGGTCCGCCAGGGCCACCGATCTCAATCCGGCGGCGCTCAAGATGCAGCTGCCCGATCAGATCAAGTGGGTGGATGATTTGAAGCGAGGCGAGAGTTCGGCTGTACTAGCAGGCGATCCCGAGATGCCCGGCCTGTACGTTGAGCTTGTGAAATGGCACGCGCATCACATGAGCCATCCGCACTTCCACCCGAACGACCGGTTCATCTACGTCATATCGGGGACTTGGTGGGTGGGAACGGGAACGAAATTCGATCCGGACAGCACCGTGCCGGTGCCGCCGGGCAGCTTCGTAAAGCATTTTGGCAAGCAGGTTCACTACGACGGCGCGAAGGACGAGGACACGGTTCTGGAAATCGTGGGAGAAGGCCCCGCGACGTCCACTCCTGCGGAAGTAAAGTAGAGGTGGGCGCCGCGCACGCGCGGCGCTTAGGACCCGATCACGATGGCTTGGTTTAAGCGGGAAAAAAAGCGAATCGACCAGCCCACGCCGCCCGACGCGCGCCGCGTGAAGACTGAAGGGCTGTGGACCAAGTGCGAAAATTGCCGGGCCATCGTGTGGAAGAAGGATCTGGACGCCAACTGGCGCATCTGCCCGAAGTGCCAGCACCATTTCCGGCTGAGCGCCACGCAGCGCCTGGAACTGCTGCTCGATTCGCGCTGGGTGGAGCACGACGCCGCGCTCGCATCGAATGACCCTTTGAAGTTTACGGACACGCGGCCCTACGCTGCGCGCTTGAAAGAAGCTCGGCGCAAACTGGGCAAAGCCGACGCCATCATCACGGCGGAAGGCTTGCTCGGCGGGCGGCCGGTCATTTGCTGCTCCATGGAATTCGCGTTTATCGGCGGATCGATGGGCGCGGTGGTGGGCGAAAAAGTGACCCGCGCGGTCGAAATGTGCATCGCCAAAAAATTGCCCCTGGTGATCATTTCCTCTTCCGGCGGGGCGCGCATGATGGAGGGCACGATCAGCTTGATGCAACTCGCCAAGGTGTCCGCCGCGCTCGCGCGTCTCGACGAAGCCCGGTTGCCGTTCATTTCGGTCTTGACCGACCCGACCACCGGCGGCGTTACCGCGAGCTACGCCATGCTCGGCGACATCAACATTGCCGAGCCCGGCGCGCTGATCGGGTTCGCCGGGCCCCGCGTGATCGAGCAGACCATCCGCCAGAAGCTTCCCAAGGGATTTCAAACCTCGGAATTTTTGCTGGAACACGGGTTTCTGGACGCCGTGGTCCATCGCAAGGACTTGAAAGCTTACATATCCTCCGCGCTCGATTTCTTTCTGGCCTAGCCGCATGAACTACGAAGAATCGGTCCAGTATCTTTTGAGCCTGGGACGCGAACTCGCCTCTCCGCGGCAGGCGAGCGCCACAAAATTCGATCTGAAAAATATCACCATTCTTTGCGAACACTTGGGGCAGCCGCAGCGCGATTTTCAGTCCGTGCACGTGGCCGGGACAAACGGCAAGGGCTCCACGTCGGCGATGCTCGATTCGATTTTGCGCGCGGCCAGCTTGCGCACAGGGCTGTACACTTCGCCCCATTTAGAGCGGATCAACGAACGAATTCGTTTGGACGGCAAGGAAATTTCCGACGAGGATTTTGCGGCGACGTTTATGCGAGTACGCACGGCCATCGAGGAATTGCTGGCTTCGGGGCGCCTCGCCACGCACCCTACTTTTTTCGAGTGCGTCACGGCGATCGCCTTCGTATATTTCGCCGGCGCGCACGCGGAGTTTGCGGTGTGCGAAACCGGCATGGGCGGGCGGCTGGACGCGACCAACATTCTCCTGCCGGAAGTCGCGGTCATCACGCAGATCGATTTTGACCATGAAAATCATCTCGGCCATTCGATCGAGGAAATCGCGGGAGAAAAAGCGGGAATCATCAAGCCGGGCGCTCGCGTGGTCAGCGCCGCGGAGCATTTGATTGCCCGCGTGGTGATCCGCCGCCGCTGCACCGAGCAATCCGCGTTCCTCGTGGAAATCGAAAACGCCTATTTTCTGGAGGACGTGACCGCCCGCGACGGCTGCTTTTCCTTCACCGCGATTGCCTACGACTCCGGTGTACGCATTCCAATTGCGCTACGGCTTCCCGGGCGCTTTCAGGTTCGCAACGCGCTCACGGCGCTGGCCGCAGCGCGAATGCTGGCCGAGCGCGGCGCACCGATCGACGATGAAGCCATCTCGCGCGGATTGGCTGCGGCCACGTGGCCGGGCCGCCTCGAGCGCATCAGCGAGCGCCCGGAAATCTACGTGGACGGCACGCACAACCCCGCCGGGGCGCGCGAAATCGCCGTGTTCTGGGAGCAGTTCCTGGCTGGCCGCAATATTTATTTGATCTATGGAGCCATGCGCGACAAGGCTGTCGATGAAATTGCCGGCCTGCTTTTCCCCCGCGCCTCCGCCGTGATTTTCACGGCTCCCGCGCAACCTCGCGCTATTTCCGCGCCGTTACTAGCGGAAATGACGGCCCATCATGCCCAGCGCGCGGAAGTTGTGCCCGACCCCGCAAAGGCTTTGGCGCGCGCCTTAGAACTTGCCGCTCCCGAGGACGTCATCTTCATTACCGGCTCGCTCTATCTCGTAGGCGAGTTGCGCCGTGAGTGGATGTCCCGCAAAGGCGGCCGTCCAGTTTCTTCATAGAAGTGACAAATTCCCCGACCAGGAGTCGGTTGTGGGCCACTTTCCGATCAGTGGGCTGATCAGGAGTTGGCGCGGCGGTTCAAGATCCAGCCGTTGACAACAAGTTCGATTGTTAGATGAAACTGCCCTACCGAGGAGAATTTATTCTCATCAACGCTTCGAACTGAGTTTTTCCGCAACCCGCTAGGCCCTGATTTGTGGCGCCTCTTTTTCGCGATGAAATCCACAAGCACTCTGTGATCCAATCCCTGTCGTTGTTGACAGGCTTTAAATTGCGGCCCTTCCCTAGTAATACTTTCAGTTTCATTCCCTGGTGCGACTGAATCACGCCGGCAGTGGACGTTTCTACTGAAAGGAAAAAGCAGATGAAGTCGACTGACGATGGCCTATGGTCAGTTGTCTTGGGCTCAGGTGTCGTCATCCTATTGGAGGTTATGGTGACATTCCCACTTTGGGTTCCCCTGTAAACCCAAAGAGACAGCAGTAACGGCGATGAGCAAAATCTTTGACGCCCTGAGGGAAGCTGAGCTTGCCAGCCGATCACGTTCGGGGCTAGCTGTCATTCGGAATGAGTCCGCCCATGCGGTCCTTGTCGTCCACGCAACGGATCCAGTGGCCCCTCTCAGGCCGCCGGCAATAACCAATGAGGGGTTGAGCCGCCATGGCACGTCGCGCTATCTGATCTGGTTTCTTCTAGGAGCAGTGCTCCTATCTGCCGCCGTCGTTTTCTTGAGTCATTACATGCGCGGCGTGGGGGATAATCGGCAGGCCACAGAGGTCACAGCTGCGCGGAATGTCCCTGGGATTCTCCCTCCAGCCTCAACTGCTGAGCAGCCAGCCTCGGCTCTCCCTGCCGCGCTCTCCTCGAAGCTTCCCGGTTTCGTGCTTCAAGCGGCCGCCATGAAGCATGAAGAGAACGCACAATCTCTAGCGGAGACCTTGCATCGGAGGAATTTCCCAGTGTTTATATTCAAGAGCGGCACCGGTCCTTTATACCGGGTAGCCGTCGGAGTCTACGGCGATGTCGATTCCGCACGCAGGGTCAAGAACGAGCTGGAAAAGCAGGGTTTCATGACCATCCTCAGACGCTGGTCGTCCGAATAATGCACTTTCCCCGAGTGTTACCGCTCACAACTGGTCTGACTCTGAAGTCCCACCATGATTGATCATCCCGGTCCTGAAAGCCGCACATTCGGGCGCCTCGCGTGAGCAGTCATCCATCCACGGCCAATCGCAGAGGAGCAGAGAGAAGAATTCGCCTGATGCGCGTTTAAGACCGAGCGAATGCCCAGTGCCCGATAAACGGGACGGTCTCAATGGGTCGAACCAACACGAGATTGAAGTCTACTTGTAGGAGTCTACGAGGTTAAATCCTTCGCGAGAGTTAAGTCAAACGGAACACTACCTTGTTTAGGTCTGATTGAGTGCTGCATTACAGATCGAGTTTTGATAGGAAGTATTGTCAGTCCGACTGATTATGTGGTGTGGCATCGACCGGTTGAGAGCAGGCAAGTGTGATCCGGATGCGATTCGGCCAGGCAATCCGGCGACGACGGCTTCTTAGGGGGCAGTAGCCGGGGGAAGGTCGGCCAGCCAGGAATCGAGGATTTTTAGCTGGTCCTCGGGGGGATCGAGGAATACGACACCCATACCGATTCCCTCGTGGATATAGAGGATCTTGCCCTTTAGTTTCAGGGTGCCTTGATCGCAGGAAATTTGCAAAATGAGCTGCGTCCCTACGGGCAAGGCGTTCAGGATGTCCACGTAACACCCGGAGCGGCTGATTTCCATGATCCGCCCGGAAAGTTTCGTGGAGTTCTTTACGTCAGTAAGCTCCGTTGTTGCGATGAACGTGTAGCGCGGAGACTTGCGGCGCTCACTGGAAGGCGCGGCGGTATTGCTCGGCGAATCAAGGGGGGATGCCAAGGCCATGTCTCCTGGATAGAGATTTGCACGATCCCCCCGCCTCCGGCTAGATGCAGGAATCCGCGTGACGCGAAAGAATAAACCCTCGTCGAGGGCCAGGCTTAAGCGGCCTCAGCTCAGTCCAAAGAGGGGCCGATTGCGGGGATCCTCAAGATCGGAACCGCGAAAAAGAATGCGTCAGGCCGTGCAGTGCAAGCTGGCTTCGTCCTGATCCGTGAGGTCCACGGCGCATGATGGACGAAGCCAAACGGCGAGCAGCACCACTCTGCCGGTGATCGGTGAAATGTGGATAAAAAAAGTGCGGTCCCGGTTTTCCAGGTCGTAGAATTGTTTGCGCCTGGGGTCCGGCGAGGCGGACCCTCCTGCCAGCAGCAATTGTTCAAGTTCTTTAATCATTTCAGGGGGATAGTTTCGCGCATTGTCTACGCCCGACAAATGTTCCAATCGGAGAAGCATTCTACCTCACGTCAAAAGGGGATCATATTTTTAGGAAGGGGAGCGACAGTGTCTTCCAACACAGAAATGTTGTCAACGGGAATCTCCGATCGCGGACTAGTTCATGCGAACATTCGGCACACTCCCCGCCGTTCGGCGTCATGGAAGAAGGAATGATCCACAGATTTTCCACATGCCTGTGGATTTGTCATTTGGCGTGGAGAGTGCAATAGTCCCTCGGTTCATCTGGGGCGCCCAATTTATGGGCGATGGGACCACGTTGGCAAATCAAATCGAGTGCGGAACGGCAAAAACTCTGCTAAACTGGTCACTTTGTTTAACTTTGTAAGAATGGGTGAGGAGCTGTCATGGCAATGAAATGCAAGATTTGCGGCAAGGGACCGTCGTTCGGGAACGTGATCAGTCACGCGAATAATACCCGCCGCCGCCGCTGGAATCCCAATCTTCAACGCGTTCGCGCCGTGGTGGACGGCGTGCGCATGCACATCCGTGTCTGCACTTCCTGCATTCGGTCCGGCCGCGTCACGAAAGCAGCCTAACGGGCGCATTTCCGCATCGGAACATCATATCGGCGGGGTCCACGGTTCACAGGAGACGTTCAATCCAAATGGGAGCCCGCATCCGGTATAAGGAGACATCGTGAGGATTCGTGGGCGGGGATGGTTCGTGCTGGCCGCGGCCCTGGTAGTAGTGTCCGGATGCAAGAAGGCGGCGCAGCCGGAGGAAGGCGTATGGGCCGTCGTGGATGGAACGCCCATCACGCGCGCCGAAGTGGACAAGTACTACCGCACGCAGTTGAACCCGGATGCCCCCGAGCCTTCCCAGGATGAGGCGTTGTCGCTCAAGCTCAATGTCCTGGATGAGCTGATCAACAATCACATCCTGCTGGAGAAGGCGAAAACGCTGGGCCTGCAGGCCGCCGACGGCGAGGTCGAGGACAAATTCACCGAATTCAAGAGCCCTTACACCGAGGAAGAATTTCAGCGCCAGCTCAAAACGCGCAACTATACCGTCGATGACTTGCGAAACGACATCCGGCAGCAGCTCTCCATCCAGAAGGTCATCAACCGCGAAGTGGTGGCCAAAATCACCGTCACCGATCAGGATGTGCAGGACTTTTACAACCAGAATCGCGCGCAATTTAACGTGACCGAGCCGCAATACCGCATCGCGCAGATCGTGATTACCCCGCACAAGGATCCCGGGCTGCGCAATCGGAAGAACGACGACGCCACCACGGACGCCGAGGCCAAGCGGAAGGCGGCGGCCCTCGAACAGCAGCTCAGCATCGGCGCGGACTTCGCGCAAGTCGCCATGGATTACTCGGAAGACCCCGCGTCCGCGGGTTCCGGGGGCGACCTGGGCTATGTGCCGGAGTCCTCGCTATCGCAGAGCGATCCCGCGCTGAAAAAGGCTGTGATGTCTCTTAAGGCGGGACAGATTAGCGGTGTCATTGTGTTGCGGGATTCTTACCGTATTTTGAAGCTGGTGGCCAAGGAAGCACCCGGCCAGCGGGATTTGAGCGATCCGGCGGTGCAGCAGTCGATTCGCGACAACATCCACAATCGCAAGGAACAGTTGCTGCGCGCGGCCTACCTGGCGATCGCACGGAACAATGCCAAGATCACGAATTACCTGGCCCAGCAAGTGGTGGAATCGGCGGGGAAACTGCCTGTTGTGGTTGCGCCAAAAGCCGCGGGAGACGCTCCACCGAGTCCTGCGAAATAAATTCTTCCAAATTGTTTCGTGAATCTAGCGGGACAAATTCCAGCCTGCGTGGCGTTCCAACCTAAGAAAAATCAAAACCAGACAGGCTGAAGCCTGTCCTACTCGAACCACCCACCTACGCAACAATCGCAAGAATTTCGCCGGCATTGACGGTCTGGCCTTCCCGGGCGAGTTTTTCGACGGTACCTGATTTGGGCGAGCGGATCTCGTTCTGCATTTTCATCGCCTCGATGACCAGCAAGCCTTGGCCGGCGCTCACTTGCTGGCCCGCCGCAACCAGCACGCGCACGATTTTTCCGGGCATGGGGGCGATCAGCTGCTGGCGCCCTTCGAGTTCGATCCCCGCGCCGTGCCTGCGCCGCCAGGAGCGCGGATCGAAGATTTCCACTTGGTATTCGCGCCCATTCGCGCGCAATCGGAGGCCGCTCGCAGCTTCCTCGACACTGACTTCGATGGACTTTCCGCCGAGAAGAACGGAATACGAGTTGCGCGAAATCCGGATGGCGTCGGCTTCCACCTGTCGGCCATCGATAGTGATCGCCATGCGTGACGCTTCATCTGTACGCGGAGTGAACTCCACGCTTCGCCGCGCCCCATTGATCACCATTTCATATTTCATCGCAAGCTGTCGCCGTGATTTTTCATCTGGCCTTCATTGACCCCGATCGATCTGCTCGAATCGTGCTTCGCGCTTCCAGCGCGATTCTGCTGCTGCGTCTGTGCCGATAGTTGGCAGCTGGGCCTTTGTGCCAAGGGAGTGCAGCAACGCCGCGATGATCGCAGCGTCTTCCGCGACGGCCTCGTGTTTCTGCGTTTGCATCGCTGCCAGCAATTGAGGGAGCCGTTCATCGAGCCAGCGCGTGTAAATTTCTCCGCGCAGAAATTCCGGATCGCGCAGAATACCGAGAAGAAAACCCAGGTTCGTTTTTATTCCCGTGACGGAGTGCTCTTCGAGAGCCCGCGCCAGGCGGGCGATCGCTTCCGCGCGGTCCGCGCCCCAGGCAATCAGCTTACCGAGCATCGGATCGTATTCGGTGGAGACGGTAAAACCTTCATACACGCCGTCGTCCAGACGAATTCCAGGGCCGGAAGGCGCGCGACGCGAGAGAATCGTTCCGGGCGACGGAAAAAAGTTATTCTCGGGATCCTCCGCGTACAGGCGGCACTCGACGGCATGGCCCGATAGCTTGACGTCCTCCTGCGAAAAGGGAAGCGGCTCGCCCGCGGCAACGCGAATCTGCAGTTTCACTAGGTCGAGCCCCGTGACCATTTCGGTGACGGGATGTTCCACCTGCAGGCGGGTATTCACCTCGAGAAAATAAAAATTGCGCTGTGCATCCACCAGAAATTCCACCGTGCCCGCGTTCGTGTAGCCCGCGCCTTTGGCGAGCCGCACGGCGGCTGCGCCCATGGCGCGGCGCAGGTCCGGCGTCATGATGGGAGACGGAGATTCCTCCATGACTTTTTGATGCCGCCGCTGGACGGAACATTCGCGCTCGCCAAGATGCACGATGCGGCCATGCGCGTCGCCAAAGATTTGGATTTCCACGTGGCGGGGGCGTTCGACGTATTTTTCGAGATAGAGGCGCGCGTCCCCAAATGCGTTCAGCGCTTCCGAAGCGGCGTCACGCCAGGCAGAAGCCATCTCCGTATCCGCCGAGACCAGGCGCATGCCCTTTCCGCCTCCGCCTGCCACCGCTTTCAGCAGCACGGGATAGCCAAACTCTTTCGCAATTTTCCGCGCATCGCCGGCGTTTTCGATGGGGTCCTTGGTTCCGGGAACCATCGGCACGCCGGCGTTGGCAGCGAGTTGACGTGCGGCGGTTTTCGATCCCAGGCGCTCCATCGCTTTGGCCGAAGGACCGATGAATGTGATTTTGTCGGCGGCGCAGGCCTTCGCGAGATCGGGATTTTCGGCGAGGAATCCGTACCCGGGATGCAATGCATCGCACCCGGCGCGGCGCGCGATTTCCATGATCTTGTCGATGCGAAGATAGCTTTCCCGGGAAGGAGCAGGGCCTGCGCGATAGGCCTCATCGGCGAGGCGCAAATGCAACGCAGCGCGGTCCGCGTCGCTGAAGACGGCGGCGGAAGTGATGCCCATTTCGCGGCACGTCCGCGCGATGCGTACAGCAATTTCCCCGCGATTGGCGATGAGGATTTTCTTGAACATGCAGCAGAGTTTAACCCGGGGCGCATTCTAACATGCCGCCAACTCAACAAACTTAGCTCCTGGCCGCGGTGCCAGAGTGCAAGATCTGGAATTCTGGCATGGACACTCAGCAAGAGGCAGTCGATAATTTCCTCGTCAAAACATGCCAACAGAGGGCAAACTCGGCCGACAGCGAGAACGCCTGCTCGGCGGGTATCTTTTCGCGCTGTGCGCATATCAAATTGGAATTTACTGCTGGCCCAGCGGGCCTCCCTTTATTCTCGATCCACGCGCGGGGATTCCAGTTCTGCTGATCAATCACTTTTCTTTCGACAATAAAGTGATTTATCCGGTGGAGTGGATCACGGCGACGTGGCTGCTCTTTCTCACGGCGATGATTTTCTTTCGCGGGAAACTGCTGAAGGCGTATCTGATTTCGGAAATCGTGCTGGCCGCGCCAACCGCTTATTACATCTCTGTCCTCGCGGTGCGGCATGGGGGCGATTTCGCACCCGGTTTTAAGGACCTTGTGCTGACGGCGATGCTGTTCACCGTGTTCTCGTTAGTCCCGATAAGCTTAACCGTTCAAAGGTTAACGACAAGAAAAACTCGGGCGGCCTGATCGTTTCACGTCACAGTTGCGGTGCCGCAGACGGTTGCGTGGACGCGGGCTGGCCGCCTGGAGGTTCCGGATCGGCGGCTTCAGCTTGGGCGACCGCGTCCGCCTGCGAGCCAGGGTTGCGGCTGTGATCGGTGATCTTGTCGTAGCGGTCGTTGCAAGCCACGGCGCGGACGCGCGTGTGGTCGAGGATGTACTGTTCGATCTGCTGGGTCACTTTGTGCGTCGCATCGTCCTCAGCGGATTGTTTGTCCTTGCCGGTGCCGCTGAAGGTCTTGCCCATTACTGCCTGCGCGGCCTGGCGCGCGTAGACATCGATGTTGGCGTAATAATACTCGACGATCGCAACATGGCCGTTTTCATGCTCGACGATCCGCTGCGGAGGATTGTTCTCCAGCCACATAGTGATGGGGACCGAAAGATTGATGTCCGCCGTATCGATAATGACATTCACGCTGCCCGGCCCAAGGGTGTCCGTGTCACCCGCCACGGCAATGTCCGTGGTGTACTCGTAGTGGACGAGTCCGCCCTCGCCGGGAACGAATACCGGGATGTCGCGGGGCGGATGTTTGGGATCGAATCTCCGTTGCGCCACCGTCGGAGCCGCTTTTTTAACGGTAACACCAGTGCCCTGCGCCCACGCTGGCGCGCACCAACAAAATGCCAAGCAAATCGTCGCCACGCCGTACGCTCGTCGCATACAACCTCCGATTTTCAGATCGTCCAATCAGCCTTCCCGGTTTACAACTTGGGCGAGCCCGCGTTTTTCGACGCGTCGTTCAGCTCTTTGGCTCTGCGTGCATCATCACCATTCTGGAAGAAGTCCGCCGTGGATTTCAGGACGGCCATATCCTGCGCGCCATTCTGCGAAGTAACCGCAAGGCTATGCGCCAGCCCCGGATTGTTGGGAGCTGCCTCAATGTCCGCCCCAACCGTCACACCGCAATCCGTCGAGAGCGAGATTGATGTATCAGGCGACACGTTGATTCCGCACTGGCCAGCGAGACCTGAGTCCTGGCCAATCTTGTTTCCAGCCGGATCGTATTCCCACTCTATAAGAGTACGTGCTCCATCGTTTTCTCTCGTCGGCGCCCCATACTTGCCGATCAGTGCTTGCCTCACGCTGTCGACGGTGGGCTGCTTGCTGTCCGGGTAATATTCCTCGCGCGCCACGGAAAGAACCTGTTCCTTTCCGGGCAGGCCCATGGTGCTCACGTAGTAGCGGCTCTGCCCGGGCTGCAGCGGCGCGATGTACGCGTTGTTTTCCCGCTGCACTTCTTCCCGCTGCATGTCCTGGAAGATTTGCTGCCCCGTCTTGACCACGCGCGGCTGGGCGAATTTCCCGTCGAAGCCCTGGCGGACGTGCTGCCCGAAAGTATTTATGTTGTAGTTGCGGCCGGTATTTTCAGTGACCACCATCATTGGGTTGTCGCACATGACGAAGTTGGCCGCCTCATCCCAGGACATGCCCAGGCGCACGCCGGTTACGTCATCAACCGGCGCGTTGGCAGGTCGCTGCGTTGACGCCTTGGCCGGACAGCGCACGCTGCCGCGCATTTCCTTCGCCACTTGCTCCGCGCTGGCCGCGCCCGCAGGCGCCGGTTTGGACGATCCCGCGGAGCTGGTGCCAGCGGTGCCGGTACTTTTTGACCCGCAGGCCCCCATCGAAAAAAGGGCTACTACGCACGTCACCCACGCTAAACGGTTCATAGTTTCTCTCCCGCAATCGTATATTCGTAACCGATCAGCCCAAATTTCCCCGAAACAATGAAAGGCACATGCCCGGCGCTCGTTCCCATTGCCGCGCTATGGAGCAACGCTGATGTTGAAGCGTTTTTGCGAAGTTGCGTCTGTGGTCAGAACGGTCAGCGTGCCGTCCGCCCCCATCTGCCACGCTTCCTTGGAGTACAAATTAGTACCCTAATTGTATTGCCCGTCGAAGCCCGGATTGCCATCCACGAAAATTCGATACCCCGTCGGCGGCAGCGGTCCCCTCCAGAAAAGATGTTTGCTATCCGGAGTAAAGGTCAAATTGGAATATTGAAAAATTCCGGGCGGGAAGGGGCGAACCAGAATCCGGCCAATTCCCACCTGAATTTCATGAACGCAACTCCTTCTTATTCGGCCGCGATTCTTATTGCCTTGGAAAATTTCTCAGAAAACTCTGCCGCGAACAGTGATTGCCTTTCATTGTTCATCCGCAGCTAATGGAAGTCGAGTTCAGGGGCCGTACTTCTATTCCAATGGAAAGGGATATTCCGTATGTTGGAGCGGTACTGTATCATGGCCTTCCCCCAGGAGAAACTCGATTTCTTGTTGCACCCGGCCGGCCCTCCAAGCGCGCACGAATCGTGCTTGGCCTATCTAAAAACGCAATTATCTTCCGCGGGTTCAAAGGTATCTTCCGAATGCGAGGTCCCGGCTTCAAGTATCAAATGATAGGTATCGCGTTTAATCTCATCGGCAGGAGAAAGGCTTTCAAGCAGGGAAATTCATTCAACGCGCCTTCATTCCACGGCGAGCGTTGCGAGAAGGAGCCGGATCAATTCGCCCTGGCGGCGCGTGTCGGTCTTCTGAAAAATCTGCGCGAGGCGGGACCTGGCCGTTCCATAAGTGATTTCTAATTTGGCCGCGGCGGTCCGCAAATCTTCGCCGCCTACCAGTTCGGACGCCAGCCGGGCCTCGGCTTCCGTTAAACCAAAGGCAATTCGGAGGCGGTGATTCGGCAATGGTTTTTTGCGGTCGGGATCCGTAATTACGACACAAACCGCGGGACTTACCAGTCTTTTATAGCGGGATATTGCCGTGCTTCTTTTTGGGATTGGAGTCGCGCTTGGTTTCGAGAGAGCGCAGCGCGGTGATCAGTTTCGCACGGGTTTGCGATGGCTCGATCACTGCGTCAATGTAGCCGCGCTCGGCGGCGACGTAGGGATTGGCGAAGCGCTCGCGGAACTCGGCGACTTTTTCGCGGCGAAGGCGCTCGCGATCGGCTTCGGGCGCGCGTTCCAGTTCGCGTTTGTACACGATGTTGACCGCGCCTTCGGGTCCCATCACCGCGATTTCGGCGCTGGGCCAGGCAAAATTCGCATCGGTGCGAATGTGCTTGCTGGACATGACGCAATACGCGCCGCCGTACGCCTTCCGCGTAATCACAGTTAGTTTGGGGACCGTTGCTTCGGCAAACGCATAGAGCAGCTTCGCGCCGTGCTTGATGATGCCATTCCATTCCTGCTGCGTGCCGGGTAAAAAGCCGGGCACGTCTTCGAGGGTGACGAGCGGAATATTGAACGCGTCACAAAAGCGCACGAATCGCGCGCCCTTCACCGAAGCGTTGATGTCCAGCACGCCCGCAAGTACGGCAGGCTGATTGGCGACGATGCCGACGGGCTGCCCACCGAGACGCGCGAACCCGACCACGATATTTTTCGCGAAATGTTCGTGGACCTCGAAGAAATATTTGTCGTCGGCGATGGCCTGGATCACGTCCTTGATGTCGTACGGCTGCATCGGGTCGGCGGGAACCATGGAATCGAGCGCGGCGTCCGCGCGGTCTATAGGATCGGACGTGGTGCGGCGGGGCGCGTCGTCCAGATTATTGAGCGGAAGAAAACTCAGGAGCTCGCGAATCATGGCCAGGCATTCGGCGTCATCGCGGGCGATAAAATGGGCGACGCCGCTGGTGGCGTTGTGAGTCATCGCTCCGCCGAGGTCCACTTTGGAAACGTCTTCGTGCGTCACCGTCTTGATGACGTCCGGGCCGGTGATGAACATGTAAGACGTGTCGCGCGTCATGAAAATAAAATCGGTGATCGCGGGGGAGTACACGGCGCCGCCGGCGCACGGCCCCATGATCGCGCTGATCTGCGGGACGACGCCGCTCGCCAACGTATTGCGCAGAAAGATATCGGCGTAGCCCGCGAGCGAGCGCACGCCTTCCTGGATGCGTGCGCCGCCCGAATCATTCAAGCCGATCACGGGCGCGCCGTTGCGCATGGCCAGATCCATGATCTTGCAGATTTTCAGGGCGTTGGTTTCCGAGAGCGAGCCGCCAAACACGGTAAAATCCTGCGCGAAGACGTACACCAGGCGGCCCGCGATGCGCCCGAATCCGGTGATGAATCCGTCGCCGGGTGGCCGCTGCTCCTCCATCCCGAAATCATCCGAGCGGTGCGTAACAAACTTGTCCAGCTCTTCAAACGTGCCTTCGTCAAGGAGCAGCGCTACGCGCTCGCGCGCTGTGAGCTTTCCCGCCTTGTGCTCGCGCTCGCGCCGTTCCGCGCCGCCTCCGGCTTCCGCTTCGGCGTTTCGGCGGAGCAGCTCGGCGATGGGATCGCCTGCCTCCGGATCACTTTTCTTTGAACGGGGCATAGGTAGACGCGGCGCGTGACATCGCGGCGCGCGGCCTTCGAGACTTTCGCACAAGCTCGAAGCTCTATGCCACTAAATTTTGGCGGAATCGCCGGAACGCACTTCGCTGGAATATTCGTCCACCGGCAAGGGAGGAAATTCGGCCCGGCCCACTCCCAAAATGCGGACCGCCAGGTGCGTTGCCAGGTATATGCACCCGAGAAGGAGGACGGTCCCGAAGACGAGGTCGGCGGCGACTGCGAGGACGCGCAGAGGGATTTGATCGATGGAGACGGCTCGGATCGTCCCTTCCACCAGGGCGATCATGCAGGCCAGCGTCAACACGGCGGCGCCGAGCACCGCGATCACTGACGCAAGAATTTTCATGCCCACGTGGGGGCTCCCGCGGCGAAAGATATTTGAAGCTTCGTAGATGTGATGAAACTTCGCACTGGAATCCGAATCCGGGAACGCCAATCTCCCGATTGGCAGATTGCGTAACGCCAATCGGGAGATTGGCGTTCCCAGACCTGCTAATGCAGGCCGGACCAGTCGTCCGCCACAAGGATAGAATTGCTGGGATTGGACGGGTCGTACTTCACGCTGGCAGGCTGCCCGGAAGCGATGCGCTCGAGGCACAGGCGCTCTTCAAGCCCCGTAACGTCTTGCGCGGTTTCATAGGTGACTCCGGCGATCGAATAGCTGTAACGGACCAGGCGGCGCAAGCCTCCACTACCTAGTCCCGAACCTGTGCCCTTCGCGCGCGAAAACATCGCCGAGCGGGATTCATGCGCTGCCGGCGACTGCGATTCGACCAGCTCGACCACCAACCCTTCCACGATACGCCCGACTTGATTGAGTTGCGAACGCCGGCGCCGCTCTTCGTCCTCAGGATTTCCCGGTTTTTGGAAGATTTGGCGCAAAACGACGACGGCGGCGGCGACCACAATCGCCGCGGCTCCCAGCATGATCCGCCAATCGGTTGTTAAGTGCGTCAACGTCCCGGATTGCGCGCGGCGGCCGGCTCAAACACATCGCCCAGCGTCTCGCGCGCTTTCTCCCAATCTTTCAGGAATCCTTCGAGCCCCCGGTCCGTGAGCGGGTGCTTGAAGAGCTGCTCAAAAACCTTGTACGGCATGGTGCCGATATGCGCCCCATCCGCGCCGCCGCCACGACGTGCAGCGGGTGGCGGAGGCTCGCGGCCAGGACTTGCGTCGGAAAGTTGTAGGCCTTGTAGATGTCCATGATTTCGCGCAGTAGCGTCAAGCCGTCCGCGGAAATATCGTCGAGACGGCCGAGAAACGGGCTGACGAAATAGGCGCCGGCTTTGGCCACGATCAGGGCCTGCGGCGCGGAAAATACCAGGGTCATGTTGACGCGAATATGTTCCTTGGAGAGGATGCTCAGCGCGCGCACCCCGTCGGGAATCATGGGAATCTTGACGATGACGTTGGGATGCCACGCGGCGATCTCTCGCGCTTCGCGAAGGATGCCGGGTGTGTCGGTGGAAACGACTTCGGCGCTGACCACGCCGTCCTTCAAGATCTTGGCGATTTCCAGAATGTGCTCACGGAAGGGGCGCTTTTCCTTGGCGACGAGCGTAGGATTGGTGGTCACGCCGTCAATCACGCCCAGCGACATCCCTTGCCGGATCTCTTCCAGGTTGGCTGTGTCGAGAAAGAACTTCATATTCGTTGCCTCCCTTTGACAGAACCGCGGTTAGCGCGGCGGGAAGGGCGCCGCAAAGATCAGTCTGCGCGATTCACACATGGATTCCGCAAAGTGCCGATTCCGGGAACCACGATTTCCACCACGTCACCGGCCTTCATGGGGCCGACGCCGGCCGGCGTGCCCGTGGCGATCACATCGCCGGGCAAAAGCGTCATTACCCGCGAAACCCAGGGAATTATAACATCAATGGGAAAGAGCATTGCGGTGAACGGGGCGTACTGTTTCCTTACGCCATTCAATAGGGTTTCAATTGTTCCGTGAGTAAAGTCGAACTCCGTCTCGAGGACTGGTCCCAGAGGGCAAAACGTGTCAAAGCTCTTGGCACGGGTCCATTGTTTGTCGAGGGCCTGGTAGTCGCGCGCGCTGACGTCATTGAGAAGCGTGTAGCCGGCAACGTAAGGGCGGAAGTCGGCGCCATCGCGCAACCGGTGGCACTCGCGCGAAATGACCACGGCCAGCTCGCCTTCAAAATCGATGCGCTGCACTTCCGGCAGCAGAACTATCGGATCCCCGGGCGCGAGGAGCGACGACAGCGGCTTCAGAAAGATCAAAGGTTCCTTCGGTGGAGCGTTGTTGAATTCCGCGGCATGGTCGGCATAATTTCTGCCGAGAGCGACGATTTTGCTAGGCACAACCGGCGGCAGAAGTTTTACATCCGCAAGCGGCCAGGACCGGCTCGTTTCGGTCCACTTTCCCAGCATATCGCCCGAAATTTGGCGAACGGTATCGCCGGAAATCACTCCCTGCAAGACTTCCGATTGCGCGGCCGCACCGGTTTTTTCTTTTGGTCGAAAACGGCAAAGTTTCATTGAGTCCTTTTTCCTTTATGAGGGATTTGAGAAATTAGTGCGTATGCAGCCTGCCGGAGGAGGCCGGGTTTTCCCGCGACTGAAGTACGTGCTGGTGGCGAACTCCCGCGCACATCAAGAATACCCAATCGAGCACGGCGACGAATCCGTAGGAAACTGCGCCAAGGACGAAAACGTGAAAGGCCCCCAGGCGGCTTTCGAGCAGGGTGAAGTGTATTTCCGTCGCAAGATACGTCACGGTCAGAAGGGTCCATGCGGTGAGGCCGGCAATGAAAAGCCTCCCCGGCCGATGGCGGAATCGGAGCACTGGAATTCCCATGACCAGGATGAAAATTGTGGCGCCGACAAGGTTGCGCAATCCGGCAAAATTCTCCAACTTGGGGAGGCGATTGGCGACGACCAGCCAGGCAATTAAGACACACGACAGATAGATCCCCGTCAGGACGCCAGTGCGCAACGAAGCGACGCGCAGCCACAACAACCACCGCATGCCCGGAAGCTGGGGACGGGCTGCCATCTTATCCTTCCTCGAACGTCAATTTAAGGGACGTTCGCCTGTACTACGGAACTCTTGGGGCTTTCGTTGCCTGCGCGGTCCAGCGCGGAAACGCGATAGTAATAACGCCTGCCGGGCAGTACGGAGATATCACGAAACGTCGGACTCGGCAATATTTCCCCGCTGATACGCTCGCCGGGCGCGTCTTCACTGTCACTCCGGTAAACGGAGTACCCCGCCAGGTCCCCCTCGGGACTAATTGCCCACGATAGTTCGATGTAAGCAGGGGCCTGGTTGGTTGCGGGAATTATTGTAATCTCAAGATTCGTAGGCGCGACAGGCGGAAAAGTGTCACGCGGTGTGATGTAGGCCGGCGCGGAATCGGAGGATTCGACGAGATCCGCTCCGAATTGCGCCACGCTGCGCACGGTGTAAACGTACGCCGTTCCGAAAGCGAATTGCGCATCCCGGAATTCGCTGGAGGGCGAAGTCCCTGCGAGCTCCAAAGGCATTTTTAGCTTGGTCTGTGAAAGATCCTGCGGAAGGCTTGCTTGCCCGGATTCGACGACTCCACGATAAACGCGGTAGGCCAGCGAAGAAGCTCCGCTCGGCAATCCAGCTTCCGCCCAGTTTACGATCAGCGCGGACTCTGCGACCTCCGCGCGAACATCTTGCGGCACGTCGGGCGCGGGATAAATCCGCGCCATGACCACATTGGAATCCTCCGATGCGCGCGCTTTCGCCGCCCGAGTGCGAACTTTGTAGGCCATCGACGATCCGGCTGCGCGCGTGAATTCCACCGGCGTGAGCGAATCGCGAAATTCGATTTGTTCTCCCTTCAAATAGGCTTCTACTCGCTCGGAAGGAATCGTGTACGCCAGCCGCCAGGCCGTCTTCTTGTCCGCGGCGCCGCCGGGGGGAAGCACGGCGCGATAGATTTCAATTGTGGGGTGTTCGGCAAGGGCTTCGCGATCGAGCGCGCGCGCGGGCAGGGTGAAGGTGAGGGCAAACGCGTCGCCATATTGCCGCGCGGCGAGATCGGTGACCGCAACGGGCACCACTGGATGCCGCGCGGTGGGTTCGCCAGGGGCCGCGCACCCTGCCGCCAGCGCACACGCGGACAGGCAAAGAGCGAGGCGGAGAAGCGCGGCGGCGCGAATCATCTCTTCACCATCGGCTTCACCATCGCGTCAGAGGATGTACCGGCTGAGATCCTGATTCTTCACGATGTCGGCAAGCTGTTTCGTGACGTACGCGCCGTCCACCTTCACATTCTTTTTCTTCAGGTCCGGCGCCTCGAAGGAAATTTCGTCCAGCACTTTTTCGAGGATGGTGTGCAGGCGGCGCGCGCCGATGTTCTCCGTCTGCTCGTTGACCATGACCGCGTAACGGGCGAGCGTGGCGATGGCATCGTCTGTGAAATTCAGCTTCAGGCCTTCCGTGTCCAGAAGGGCGATGTACTGCTTGACCAGGGCGTTTTTGGGTTCCGTAAGAATACGCACGAAATCGGCCTCTGTCAGCGCCGTGAGCTCAACGCGGATCGGCAGCCGTCCTTGCAGCTCTGGGATGAGGTCGGAAGGCTTGCTGATGTGAAACGCTCCCGCGGCGATAAATAAAATATGGTCGGTGCGGATCATCCCGTAGCGTGTGTTCACCGTGGTGCCTTCGACAATCGGCAGAATGTCGCGCTGCACTCCTTCGCGGGATACATCCGGGCCGTGACCGGACTCGCGCCCGGCGATTTTATCGATTTCATCGATGAAGATGATGCCCATTTGCTCGGCGCGCTCTACGGCCAGGCGCGTCACCTGGTCCATGTCGATCAGTTTGTTTTCTTCTTCCTGGATCAGGTAGTCGAATGCCTCGGCGACGGTCATCCGGCGGCGCCTTTTCTGTTGGCCGAAAATTCCCGAGAGCATGTCCTTGACGTTGATGTCCATTTCCTCGACGCCCTGGCTGGAGACGATTTCAAACGCAGGCGTCGAGCGCTCCCGGACTTCGACTTCCACCAGGCGCTGGTCGAGCTTGCCGTCGCGCAGTTGCGCGCGCAACTTCTCGCGCGTACGGTCCATCGGGTCGGGGCGTGGGGCTTCGATCTGCGGAGCGGAAGAGCTGGAAGAATCAGACGGCGGAGGAGGAGAAGTGGGAAGGAGCAGATCGAGCACGCGCTCTTCCGCGGCGTGTTCGGCGCGCTCGGCTACTTCGTCGAGTTTTTCCTCGCGCACCATGTCGATGGAGGTCTCGACCAGGTCGCGCACCATGGATTCCACGTCGCGGCCGACGTAACCGACTTCGGTGTACTTGGACGCCTCCACCTTGATGAACGGGCAGCCGGCAAGCCGCGCGAGGCGCCGCGCGATTTCCGTTTTTCCCACACCCGTGGGTCCAATCATCAGAATATTTTTGGGAAGAACATCTTCCGCCATTTCGGGGGTGAGTTTCTGCCGGCGCACGCGGTTGCGCAGCGCCACGGCGACCGCGCGTTTGGCGGCGGCCTGACCGACGATGTATTTGTCCAGCTCAATGACAATTTCGCGCGGAGTGAGCTCGTCGAACGACGCCTCCACCGCGGCTTCCGGTTCGTGCTGCTCGCCGGGAAGATAGATCACCATAATTTACGCTATACCCCTCTTAAGTTCGTTGCACTAGCGGCTAAAGCCGCTTCTCTTTCAGCCAACTTAATTGTCATGGCTGAAGCCATGACCCACAAACCGTACAGCACCCAGAAGCTAGTCTGTGAGCGATCGTTTCTGTACAGCTATCGTTGTGGGTCGCGGCTTTAGCCGCGACATTAAAGGCCTCCAAATCCTGGGCTTTAGCCCCTGAGGCCCGGTTCTGAATTTCGATTCTACAGCTCCTCAAACGTGAAATTCGCATTCGTGAAAATACAGATTTCGCTCGCAATCCTCATGGCCTCCTGCGCGATGTCCTTTGCGGACAGCTTCGTATTTTTGGCGAGCGCCCGGGCCGCTGCCAGCGCGAACGGGCCCCCGGAACCGATGGCGCAAATCCCGTCGTCGGGTTCGATCACGTCGCCATTTCCGGAAACGAGAAATGTGGATTTCCCATCCGCGACTACGAGCAGCGCTTCGAGATGCCTTAGCGCGCGGTCCTTGCGCCATTCCTTCGCCAGCTCGACAGCGGACTTCGCCAGATTCCCCTGGTGTTCCTGCAGCTTCCCCTCGAACCGCTCGAACAGGGAAAGCGCGTCCGCCGTCGACCCGGCAAATCCCGCCAGTATTTTTTCGTTGTACAGCCGCCGCGTTTTTCGCGCCGTGTGCTTCATGACGTGCTCGCCCATGGTGACCTGTCCGTCGGCGGCAATTACCACTTTGTTGTCGCGGCGCACGCACAACACCGTGGTGCCGTGTATCGGCGGAAAATTCCTGCTCTTTGACATCAGAAGATTATAGCGCGACCGGCGGCCGCGACCAACGCAGGGTTCGAATCAATTCGATAATTACCGGGGCGTTCAGGCTTTTACTTGGGCCACCGGCGGCGCGGGAACTTCGGGCTCGACGCCGCGCCAGCCGACGGATCGGCCTTGCACGGCGCCCATCACCGAGCGGAACAGCACGTAGTACATCATCTGACGGTAGTAGAAGCGTTGCAGAAGGAGGGGCCACAGCAGGGACCAGTCTTCGTGGCGTTCGAGGGCAAACGCGACAATGCAGGTCAGAAAATCGATCAGCATGAATCCGATAAAGAAGACCAGCGAGCGCTGCACGTCCGCGGCCGTATAGAACTGCGGCAGGTGCGTGAAGTGGAGCATGGAAGCGCCGTACAACACCAGCGAACCCAGGAACAGAAGGTCGATCACCGGAGAGAACAACGGCAGCAAAAGTTGAAACAAAAACATGTTGGGCAGCGCGATCCATCCGAGCGTCCCGTATTTCTTACGCGCCAGGGTGTCGCGATGTTTCCAGAAAGCTTGCAGGGTCCCGAAAGTCCAGCGGAATCGCTGGCGGATCAGCGCGGACGCCGTTTCGGGAGCGTTTGTCCAGCCAATGGCTTCTTCCTCGTAATCGATCTTCCAACCTGAACGGCGAATCGTGATCGTCAGGTCCGTATCTTCCGCCACCGTGTCCGCGCTGAATCCGCCGGAATCGTTGATCGCTTCCGCGCGCCACGCGCTGAGCGCTCCGGGGACCACCGGAATGCAATTCAGCAAATCAAACGCGCGCTTCTCGAGGTTCTGGCTGGTGACGTACTCGAGCGCCTGCCAGCGCGTCAGCCAACTGACGCGGTTGCCCACCTTCACGTTGCCGGCGACGGCCCCGACTTTGGGATTGACGAAATGCCGGACGAGTTTGCCGATGGCGTCGGGCTCGATGGCGGTGTCGGCGTCGATGGTCACGATAATGCTGCTCGAAGCTTCCGCGAGGGCATGCGAAAGCGCTGCGGGCTTTCCGCTGTTGGGCTGGTGGATGATGCGCACGGCGGGATTTCGCCCGAATTGCGCGTCAAGCAATTCCCCGGTGCCGTCGTTCGAACCATCGTCCACCACAATCACTTCCAGCCTGGAGTAGTCCGACTCCAAAACGGAATTGACCGTGTAGACAATGACGTCTTCCTCGTTGTATGCGGGGATGAGCACGCTCACGATCGGCTGGAAATCAGGCTGATCGGGAGGAGAATGCCGGAACTTTTCGAAGATGGCGAGGAACCCCACGATAATGGCGCGGCAGCTTACCAGGCCAATTCCCAGCAGGAAGATAAACGCCACGCTCAGCCGCGACCACTCGTACAGGCTGAAAATCAGCCCGTCCGCGTGAGCGACGAGGCGTTCGCGGAAGGTGAGCGGAGGCATCAGTTGCGCGCGTGTCTGCCCCACCAGGTCCGAGACCGGGACGATCTGGAAGCCGGCCGCGCGCAAGCCATCAATGATTTGCGGCAATGCCAGCACGGTCTGTGTGCGATCTCCGCCGCCGTCATGCAACAGCACGATGTTGCCGCCGTTCGAACGTGCTTGCTCGAGAACGCGCTGCACGATCACCGACGCGGGCGCGGGCGGGATTCCGCCGGGCTCGCCCCAGTCGTGGGGGTCGATTCGCGCGCCCACAATCAAATAGCCCATGGATTGCGCGATGGGAAGTTCCGCGACCTCATCCGCTGTTTCGGGTTGGTGGTCAATGCCATACGGCGGGCGGAACAGAAGAGTCTTCACGCCCAGCGTGCTGTTCAGGAGGCGCTCGGTCACATTCAACTCGACGTCAATCTGGGTGCGCGAGATTTCGTTCCAGCGCGGGTGCGTGTAGGTGTGGTTGCCGATTTCGTGGCCTTCATCATATTCACGGCGGATCAGCCCCAGCGCGTCATTGGCGCTGCTTCCGATCACAAAAAATGTTGCGGGCGCTTTTTTCTCCTTCAAAACATCCAGAATTTTCGGTGTGAAGGTCGTGTCCGGCCCGTCATCAAAACTCAGCGCGACTTTGTAGGGCGCCGCGCCCATCTGGAAGATGCGATAGGAAGAGGGAACTTTTTCATAATTGTCTTCGACAATGTTGCCCGACGCGGGATCGAAGCGAATCGAGCGCTGGCCTTTTTGCGGCGTGTCCGCGAATCTCCAGATGTCGCCGTCTCCTTCGAGGATCAGGTCGTATCCCGGAGGCATGTCCTCGAGCTTCGCGCGGTCGGCATCGTCGGGGCGGGTGATATCCCAGATCGACCAGACCGAGGGATCTTCCGAGCCAAGACGCCAGATGGCCGTGCCTTGCACGCCGACGCGTTCTGCGGCGCGCAATTCGTTGTACGCTGTCACGCCGTCGAGCATCCAAACGCGGTGAATGAAATTGTGCTCGTCCGAATAGGAGTAGTAGGGGTTGAGAGAATCCGAATCGAATTGCACCTGCGCATCGGATTCCACGGAAGTGACGATGGACTCCTGGAAGCTCTCGACTTTGGCCTGTTCGTGCGCCTTCAGTCCCGCCTTGCTCGGCCAGTCGTAGGCGTAGTTCGCGATGCCCATCACCAGCTTTCCCGGCGGCACCAGTTTGGTGATCGCATCGATGTTTTTTGTGAACCAATCCTGCGCGGCGATGGGACCGGGGTCCGAAGTGCGCCAGTGCTGGTCGTAATTCATCAGAATTACGGCGTCGGCGGATTTTCCGATCCCGGCGTAGTCGTAGATCCAGTCCGCCGCCGGGAGGCAGACCATCAGTTTCAGATTTGAACTGTGCAAGTCCGTCGCAAGTTCGGAAACAAATTTGCTGAAATCCTTCTGGCTCTTATCCGGAATTTCCTCAAAATCGACAACCAGCCCGGCGAAATGGTTTTTTGTGAGATATTGGACCGATTGCTGCGCCAGATTTCCTCGCGCCGCGGGGCTCTTGAGCATGGCCGCCATTTCGTCCGTGAGCCAGTTGGTGCCGTCGGAATTGTTTAACAGCGGCATAGTGGGAATTTTGATCGGAGGAGTTTGCTGCTGCAGCGTCTGCTCCCACGCTTCCAGTTTGGGATCCGCTTCCACATCCAGGCGGCCGGTCGCGGTGATCGAGTGCAGGCGCTCGGGGATGAGCAGGTCGATATCGCGGAAATGCTGTTGCAGCGCCGCGAGCGACGTTGGGTCCCAACTGACGTAAAATGCGGCGCGTACAGGATCGTAAGTAGCCGGCATCTGGCCGAGCGATTCGACGCGGCGCTGCCGCCCGGTTCGTTTTAGTGTAATTTTTGTTCTCGTCTTTTCGCGGACAGGATGCAGCGCGGTGCGGTTCGTGGGCAGCAGGGGCTCGGGCAATCGCGGGCTGACCAGAACATTGACCAAGAACGTGATGGCCAGCAAAGTGAAAAGGGCGCCGCTGATTTCCAGAATTCGGCTGGTGCGCCGCCATCGGCGGCGCTGCTCATCGTAGAATATGGGCTTGCGCGGCTTCATGCATTTATCTCAAGCGAGCCGTCCGTCGGAACGGCGTCGATGACCCATCAATCTGCCACACATCCGGTCGACCAGGAAGGCCCGCCTGCCGGTCGGGCAGGGACGATCATACCCGCAAGGCGCGTAAGCGTCACCGCACTTTACGTCCATACGTTCCTTGCCGTACTCGTGGGCCTGGGCCTGCGTCTGATGTTCGTTCACTGGTTTCCAACGTCGTCGGATGACAGCGTTATCTATCTCCAATTGGCCGACAACTGGCTCGGTCACCATGTCTATGGATTGTCGCAGTACGGCCTGCTGGTTCCGACGGACCTCCGAACGCCGGGGTACCCGGCTTTCCTGGCCGGAGTGACTCTGCTCTTTAGACGCTCGATGCAGGCCATTCTGTTGTCTCAAGCCGTCCTTGACGTCTTCACCTGCTTATTGACGGCTGCGCTGGCAGTGGCGTTAGCACCCGCAGCCGAGCGCCGGCGTGTGTGGATTATAGCGCTCTGGCTGGCTGCGACGTGTCCTTTTACGGCGAACTATTCAGCCGTCGTGCTCACCGAAGTCGTGGTGGCGTTCCTTGCTACCGCTGCGCTCGCCTGCTTCGCCGTGGGGCTCAGCCAAGAGCCCATGCGGCTCGGCCTGCGCGCCGGGAACCAATGGAACCTTCCGTTCGCGTTTGCACTTCTGGGCGCCTTTCTTACAGGGAAGGCTAGCCTCGTACGCCCTGAAATGCCGTTGCTTCTGGGAGTTGCCATCCTGGTGTACGGACTTCGCGCCTGTAGAGCGCTGGGCGCGCGAAAGGCGATCCTGTTCGCTATGGCCATGGCTGGCGCGTTCTTGCTACCGCTCCTGCCCTGGGCCGCGCGCAACGCTATTACCTTGCACAAGCTGCAATTCCTCGCGCCACGGTATGCCACGCTCCCCGATGAATACACGCCGGTTGGTTTTTACGCCTGGACGGGAACATGGCTGGAACGCTATCGCGACGTTTACTTTACGGTGTGGGAGATCGGCGAGGAACCCATGGACATAAACAATCTCCCTGCCTCCGCATTCGACTCTCCTGAGGAAAAGGCGCGAGTCGCGAATCTGATCAACCAATACGACGACAGCCCCACCCTCGACATTTCCCCGGAAATGGACCGCCAATTCGCCGAAATCGCCCGTGAGCGGACGCGGCGCCATCCGCTGCGAACGTACCTCCGCGTGCCGTTCCAACGCGCCTTATCTCTGTGGTTCACGCCGCGGACCGAGCTCTTGCCCATCGACGGCAAATTCTGGCCGCTGCGCGAACAATGGGAAGATTCCCGCGCTGACGTGCTCGTCACAGGAGGGTTTGCGATGCTCGGGTACCTGTATATGCTCCTGGCGGCCGGCGGAATCTTGGTGGCGTGGCGCGCGCGCCGCGAAAGCGTCGCGGCTGGTGCGGCGGTCGGGCCGAATCTCTGGGGAATCGCCCTGCTGCTGGCGTACTTTGTGGTTCGAACGGCCTTCCTCACGACGGTCGAAGCGCCAGAACCTCGATATGTGGTGTCGTGCTATCCGGGAGTTCTCGCTCTTATCGCCTTACTGGGGATTGGAAATAAAGGGCACAAGGAAGCAATATAAGGTTCGGACGCACCGAAGTTGTGTGATGAAATGATTTTTGCTGGAGTGTTCGCGTGAGGTGACACGACGATGAACAGGCGAAGCTCGATTTTGCGCTGTGCACTTACCCTTGTGCTTATCGCGTGCCTCACGCCGGTTTTGAGCGCGTGGGAGCGCGAGCCGCTAAGCGTGTTTGCGGAGCGGCGCGCGAAGCTCGTCGCTGCGGTCAATGCCCCTGTCGTGCTGTTCGGCTACACGGGTCACGAAGAAGCAAATCCCTCCTACGTCTTCATGCAGGAAGAAAATTTCTACTACCTCACGGGCCACAACGAAGAAGGCGCGGCCTTGTTGCTCGTGCCGGAATCTGCGGACGTGAAGGGCTGGAGCGGGGCGCGCGAAATTCTCTATCTTCCGCCACGAAATCCGGCCGAGGAGCAGTGGAACGGCCCGCGCATGGGGCCGGACGATCCGGGCATCAGCGAGAGGACGGGCTTCGCACACGTCGAATCGATTGCGAAGCTGCGCGACGCGCTGGCCGCTCTGGCAAAAAGCTTCCCGGAAATCTATACCGAATTGCCGGGCCCGCACGACGAGGGCTACCCGCACGCCGCGAACTGGTCGCAATGGGTGAAAGATGCGGCCCCGCAAGCTGCGCTAAAGGATGTTTCCTCCGCGGAAGGCGCGCTGCGCGCGATCAAGTCGCCGGGCGAACTGGCGCTGATTCAGAAGGCCATCGATCCCTCCATCGACGCGCAACTCGAAGCCATGAAAATGATGCGTCCGGGCCTGTATGAATACCAGGTGGCGGCGAAGATGGTGGAGATTCACGCGTACGCAGGGTGCGAGACGGAAGCGTATTCCCCGATTGTCGGCACGAATATCGATTCGACCGTGCTTCATTACAACAAGCTCGACCGCAGAATCGAGGATGGCGACATCGTGCTGATGGACGTGGGCGGGCAGTACTCGGGCTACGCGTCCGACATCACACGAACGATTCCGGCCAACGGGAAATTCACGGCGCGGCAGCGCGAAATTTACGAAATCGTCTTGGGAGCGCAGAATGCCGCCATGGAAATGCTTAAACCGGGCATGACACTCGGCGGGCCGGCGTCCACAAGCCTGCAGAAAATCGCCATGGACTACATCGATTCACACGGCAAGGACAAGGAAGGCCGCTCACTCGGCAGGTACTACATTCATGGCCTCAGCCACCACGTGGGTCTCGATGTGCACGATTCCAGCGGTCTGCCGCGGCCACTGGAGCCAGGAATGGTCATCACCATCGAGCCGGGGATTTACATTCCCGAGGAAAATCTCGGTGTGCGCATCGAGGACGACGTGCTCATCACGCCGACCGGATACAAATTGCTTACCGCTCGCCTACCTCGCTCGCCGGATGAAATCGAAAAAACAATGGCGGAAAGCAAGGCCGGACGCGAGAAGCAGCGGCCGTAGGAGCAAAGATTTTTCCCCCAATTCATTTTCAATTTTTCTTCTTTTCAGCGAAAAGGATTGCGTCTTCGACCGCTTTCACCGTGCGCCGCTTGCGGGACTCAAGACTCTGATAGTAAAAGATTCCCAGCAAATGTCCACGACGGCGCGCGGGCGACATGGATTGCCATCCTTCGCGGGCAAGCGAATTTTGTTCCAGCGCAATCTGCAATGCAGGAGGAAGTTCGCGCTCCGCTTCCATGGCGGCCATCAGACATTCCGTGAGGCGCTCGGCCCGCCGCAAGCGAACCGCAGGGTTCTGGGCCATGGTGATTTGTTTGCAGAATTCGTTTCGCAAGGAGTGCGTAAGGCCGTCAAACCATCGCCGCAACGAGCGTTCTTCCGAGAGTGCGCGGCGGAGTTCCGGGGGCACGGTGACGACGCGCGCCGCGGTGTCCGGTTCCAGCCGAAATCGCGCGGACATCCCCGGGGCAGCCCTTGCGCCGCGCTGCATCTGCTTGTTGACCAGCAGCCTGTGGCCGCCATTGCCGTCGGGGAAAAGCGAGGTGCGAAAGGCAAAACCGTTGATTTCGCCCTTCACTTTGAGTTGCCCGCGTGCACCCCAGGCTTTCGAGGCTGCCAGCGGAACGCTGACCATCACCCATTTCAATGGGGAGTCGATGCGCTCTAATGTGGCCTGAAAAGTTCTCGAGGCCGGCTTCATCTTCAGCGTCCAATGCAGCGGGATCGAGTCCGCCAGCCTACTTTTCCTTCAGCTTCAGCCTGCCCTTGTTTTCTTCCAGAAACTCACGCAACCTTGGCGCCGCTTCCAAAAGCCGGTTCCACTGCTCGTAATACAATGTGACGGGAAACCGGCCCAAGCCGTAGACGCTCACCCCGCCTTTTTCGCCGACCTTGAAGTCCAGTTCTCCTGTGCGCCGCGCCCCCTTCTTTTCGAGTTCCTCCAGGCGCGCCTTGAGCTCATCGTATGTCGGTTCCGCCATGTTTTCTTCCTCCGTCGATTCTGAGATGAAAGAGATTGTACTCCACAAGAAGCGCGATCCGCAGCGGACTTGCCCTGTGCGAATACTTGGCAGCCGGCGGGGAACTAGACAGCCCCGGATTTGGGGTGTCTGGGAGAAAAGGGCACTTGCAAACCGTCGGCCCTAAGGGAGAACGAGGCCGAAACACTGCACCAAAGCCCCCGGCTGGAATGAAAAACGGCTTTTGGCCTACTTTCCTCAGACCACGCCGAACAGGTTAATGACTTCTTCGCTATATCTCAAGGACCGTGTGTCCTTCCCGCAGAAGAGTAGCGACTATACTGATCACCTATGCTGGCCCTCGAACTTTTCCTTGCGATGGTCCTTCTGGTGGTTTCCGGTTTCCCCGCCGGCTTATTTCTCACCCGCAAATTGAGGTGGAGCCCGATGGAGAAACTCTGCGGTTCGATCGGTGCGTCGTACGGCCTATTGTATTTGGTGTTCGCCATCATCTACCAGTTCACTCCGGCTGGAGTAGAGATTCCTCGCAAGTTGTTAGCGCTCGTCTCGGTGGCTTCCTTGGGTTTGGGCTTCGCCTTGCGGCGCGATATCGTTCGACTCCTCGGTTCGTTTCGAGTCCGGCAGGCGTTGGGCGGCTTCTTTTTCTTGCTGGTCTGGACGCTTGTTGTCCTGGCCATGATCCGGAATTATTCCGGCGCGGATTGGTACGCGGACTGGCTGGAACATTTTCAGCGATCCCTATTTTTTCTTCATCACTTTCCGGCGAACTTAACGATCATTACGGAGTGCGAGATTCCGGCAAGGCCTCCCGCAATGAACATATTGGCGGCCTTCTTCATGGGGCAGACCGGGGACCGATTCGAGGTGTTCCAGGTCGTTTTCTCATTTCTAAATTTGCTGATGTTTCTGCCTTGTTGTCTGATGATGCCCGCATTGGCCGGACCACGCAGGACTTCCGTGTGGCCATTGGTCGCGATATTTGCCCTTAATCCCGTGGTGATACAGAACGTGACGTACAGCTGGACAAAGGCTTTCACGGCATTTTACGTGATCCTTGGACTCTGGTTCTATCTCGCGGCGCGGAGAAAGAACGATCTCTTGCGGATGACCGTTGCGTTCCTTGCCGTATCCATGGGACTTCTGGTGCATTATTCAGCCGCACCGTATCTTCTGTTTCTGACGTTACATTATCTGCTCGGAGTTTTCCCCAAACGATCCCGGCGGTGGAGAGAACTGGCGACAATTGCCTTGGCTTGCGGTTTGTTGTTGGTGACATGGTTTGGCTGGTCGATTGCCGTTTACGGAAGGCATTCGACGCTCACATCGAATACCAGCATCTACTCGAGCGCTGGAGATCTGAAAGTGGACGCGGCCTTCATTGTGCCCAATATCGCTGATACCATTATCCCGGTTGTTCTGCGCGATCCTTCATTGCTTGATCAATTCGACGATCAAGGATTCCTCGGAGCCATTCGCGACAACGCGTTCGTTTTTTATCAGACAAATCTGATATTCGGCATGGGGTTGATCGGCGGTCCGTTAATTTGTTGGGTGCTTTATCGGCTTTTTAACGGGCGAGTCCTGCGCGGAACGGAACGCTCGTTCTGGGCGGCGATGATTCCATTTTGCATCATTGTGGGGGTTGCCTCGACCGGGGGAACTGGCCCGCTTGGTATGGCTCATATCACACTTCTTTCGCTGGAAGTTCTTGGATTATCCTTGCTCGCATCTATGTTCCCCTTGCGCCGGGCCCTGTTGGTACTCGTGATTGCCGGATGCCTTCTTGATTTCTCATTCGGAATATTGCTCCACGCACGTGTAGAGAGTATAGAAAACTTCTCGCAACGGCCGGTTTCCCCCGGTCTCAACGGCACCGTCGGCGAAATAAGACAGCTTGTCCATGCAACGTATTTCCCTTCGGGGTTGGTTCGGAACAATTGGGATCTGAAACACAAATACGCTCAGCTGAAAGAATTCTCCCCGTCTCGCGGGTCTGCCGCCAATACTGGTCAGGCGCAAATCCAAAAGTTATTCCAAGACGACCAGAAATACTGGCAGGGATGGTTTTTCCGAAACAACGGCGTCCTCAGCTTCTTAGGCGATCACTTCGCGGGCGAATCCGGGACGGGTACAGCGATTCTGGCGTGCGTTCTGATGGCGCTTGCGGTTGGGGTCTCGGGCGTCTTGATGCGAATTTCGAGCAACACTGCTTCAAAAACGTGCCGGCGCGCGGCGCTATTTCGTGGAATCGCCAAAACCAGTCCCGTTAGCAAAAGAATGGACACGATTCTTTACCTCTGAAAACACGAGGACAGCTTTTTCCCCTCCTGTTTGTTCATCCAACAACGTCAATCATGAATCTTAGCCGCCCTGTCCACGGCGCTTGCGTTGACCGGCCCTCGGCCCGGCGTCTATAATCTAAGCTTGGTGGGCGGCGGATTTTTGGCCCGGCATCCCTAACCCGCCCAGACTGCGCGAATCGAAATTGCAGCCGAATGGAACCGCCTGCCGCAAGACCCCGTAGGCATCAGGAGCAATCAGAATGCGAGCAACACAACTGCGTCCAGGAATGACCATCCGTCACGAGGGCGAACTCTACACGGTACACAGCGTCGAGCATCGCACCCCCGGCAACAAACGCGCCGCCATGGCTACGAAAATGCGCAACCTGCGCACCGGCTCGATCATCGACTACAGGTTCCGCGCCGAAGTGGACATCGAGCGCGCCATCTTCGATGAGATCGAGCATGAATATCTGTATGCGGACAATGAAGGCTACCACTTCATGAATTCGGAGTCTTACGAACAGTTTCAACTGAATGCGGACGTTCTGGGAGAAGCGGTGTACTACCTGATTCCAAACACCACAGTGAAGCTGGAATTCTATGAAGGCAAAGCCATCGGCGTCGTGCTGCCGGACACCATGGATCTCACGGTCGTGGACACCGAACCGACCGTGCAGAAAGCCACCGCCAGCGCGGTGATGAAGGCGGCGAAACTCGAGACGGGCCTTACGATTCAGGTGCCGCCGTTCGTCAACACCGGCGACAAAGTCAAGGTGGATACTTCGGAAGCGCGCTACGTTCAGCGCGTGTAACGCATGGCGTAATTTGCGTGGCCCGTTCAGGCGCTCATCGCGGAGAGTGCCAGGGGAGAATACGCCAGCATTCCTTCAAGTGCCGAAACAAGGTCGGCATCCCACCAGCCACGGCGCGTTTCTTCCCACATGATTTCCGTCGCTTTTTCCTGTGTCAGCGCCTTGCGGTAGGGGCGATCGGTGGTCAGCGAATCGTAGATATCCACGGTTTGCAGGATGCGCGCGGTGAGCGGGATTTCTTCGCCCTGCAAATGGTCGGGATAGCCGCTGCCGTCCTGCTTTTCGTGGTGCGACCGGATAATTGGCAGTACGTTCCGGAATGATTTCAGCGGCGCGCAAATGCGTTCCCCGGCGATGGTGTGCTCTTCCATGATCTTCCGCTCGCCGGCGTCCAGCGGGCCTGGCTTCAGCAGCACGAACTCGGGTACGGCGACCTTGCCGATGTCGTGAACGATGCCGCCGCGCCGCAAGTCATTGCAAATTTCACGCGACAACCCGATTTTTTCGGCCAGCGAGACAGCGGAGCGCGAGAGCCGGTCGCAGTGGCCTTCGGTGTACGGATCTTTCGCTTCGATGCTGCGCGCCAGGGTGCACAATACGGTTTCCGCGTTTTCCAGTTCGTCCGTATAGCGCTTCAGCCGAACGAGCGAGCGTACCCGCGCCAGCAATTCTTCCTTCTTCACCGGCTTGTGAAGAAAATCGTCCGCACCCGCTTCGATGCCCCGGATACGATCCTCCGCGCAGGCCAGCCCGGTGATGAGCACCACGGGCAGAAAGCGCGTTTCCGGCCGGGCCTTGATCGCGCGGCACACCGAGAATCCTGTTGGTCCCGGCATCATGACGTCGAGCAGGACGAGATCCACAGGCTGCGAACAGGCTTGTTTGAATGCCTGCTCGCCATCCTCGACCGCAATCACGCGATAGCAGTTCAAACGCAAGAGCTCGGTCAGCGGCTCGCGAATGCTTTCATTGTCGTCCGCTACGAGGATCGTTCCCTTGAGCGATGTGATGGATGACACTCGTCCCTCCTGCAGATGGCCGCGCGAAAGGGAACAGAGAGGAGGCTTCCCGCATGCGATCATTTTGGTACTTGCAATTGAAGGGAAATCCATCTTCGGCGCATGCGATTGGGCTGTCAAGCTGAGTTGGCGTGACTGGCGCAGAAACCGTCCAATATGAAACAGTTTTCCGCGCCAGATTGAAACAATTCAGCTTATTTCTTTAATGGTTTTTGCAGGGGGCTCGGTTCAATTGAAAACGCGGGCAAAAATCGCGTCCACATAGCGCAGGTGTCGGTTCAGATCGAATGTATTTTCGAGAGCGTTGCGGTCCAGAAAAAGTTTGATGCGCGAGTCTGCCACGACGCGCTGGCGAAAGTTGGTTTCCGTTTCCCACGCGGCCATAGCGTGTTCCTGCACCCATTTGTAGGCGTCTTCACGCGGGGCGCCCGCTTCGATCAGGTCCAGCAGAAGCTGGCCAGAGAATACGAGGCCGCCGGTGGCGTCCAGGTTCCGACGCATGCGTTCCGGGAAGACGCGCATTCCGGAAACGATGTCGGTCATGCGCGCGAGCAAGTAATCGGCCAGGATGGTTGAATCGGGCAGGATGACGCGCTCAACCGAACTGTGGGAAATGTCGCGTTCGTGCCAGAGCGCGATGTTTTCAAAAGCCGCGCCGGCGTTGGCGCGCACCACGCGCGCGAGGCCGCACACCTGTTCGCTCGACACCGGATTGCGTTTGTGCGGCATGGCCGAACTTCCGCGCTGCTCGCCGCCAAAGGGTTCTTCGGCTTCTCGAACTTCAGTGCGCTGCAGGTGGCGGATTTCCAGGGCAATTTTTTCGAGCGTGGCGGTGAGGATCGCCAGCGCGGAAAGATACTGCGCGTGGCGGTCGCGCTGGATTACTTGCGAGGCGACCGGAGCAACGTCGAGCCCTAGGCGCTTACAGATGGCGGCTTCCACATCCGGTCCCAGGTGCGAGGCGTTGCCAACGGCGCCGGAGATTTTTCCCACGGCCATTTGCCGCGCGGCCTGGCCGAAGCGTTCCAGGTTGCGGCGATTTTCGGCAAACCAGTTGGCAACTTTCAGCCCGAACGTGATCGGCTCGGCATGGATGCCGTGCGTGCGGCCGATTTGCGGCGTGTGCTGAAATTCGCGCGCGCGGCGCTCGAGCACTTCGCCGAAGCGGATGAGTCCGTGCTCGATGAGGCGCGAAGCTTCGCGAATCTGCAGGGCCTGCGCCGTGTCCACTACGTCATTCGAGGTCAGGCCATAGTGCAGCCAGCGCGCGGCGTCGGGATCGCCGATCGTTTCGCCGACGGCCATGGTGAAGGCAATCACGTCGTGCTTCACTTTGGCCTCATGTTCCGCGATGCGCTTGACCACGCCCGCGTCGATGCGCGCCTTCTCGCGAATCTTCGCGGCAGCCGCGGCCGGAACGACTCCCGTTTCGGCCAGCGTTTCCGTGGCCGCCAGCTCCACTTCCAGCCAGCGGCGGAATTTGCCCTCCTCGCTCCAGACTCGGCCCATCTCTTCGCGCGTGTATCGTGAAATCAATCGAAACTCCCTCGGAGCACACGCCGCCGAAAGCGGGCGCGGCGGATCAAGAAATTAGCTGGGGAAACTCCCTCGAAGATGATACCCGAATTCGGCTGGCATTGTCGCGGACGGCACTGCAATCATTGCAAGATGCGCCGCCGCTGTCACCTGGAGTAAAATAACGGTATGACTGGCATTCAATACGTGACCGATGAAAAGGGCCGCAAGTTGGCCGTTCAAATCGACCTGACGAAACACGGGGCGTTGTGGGAAGACGTTCAAGATGTGCTGGTTTCCCGGTCGCGACGCCACGAAAAGCGCATTCCGCTGAGTAAGGTGAAAGCGAAACTCATCAAGAGCGGCAAGCTTTCGCGTGGGTAGCTATCGGGTCGCGCTAGCCTCTAGTGCGGAAAAAGAACTACTCCGGCTCCCCCAGAAGACGATTGCCCGCGTCGTATTGCGTCTCGAACAACTCGCTTTGACTCCCCGTCCTCCAGGCTGCAAGAAACTAAAGGGTGGCGATAAAGAATGGCGAATTCGCGTGGGTGACTACCGCGTGGTTTACGTCATTGATGATGCGGCGAGAACAATTGACGTGACGCGGGTCGCGCACCGCCATGATGTCTACGAATAACAAGTGTGCGGCCCAGGCGTTTCGCCCTTCGGATTCGGTTCCTTGCATAATTTACAAATTCAGCGTGGGGAGAGGAGAGGCTTGCATGGCAACGATAAGTTCGCCGGAAAATACCGCAGCGCCCGTGCGCCGGCCGAGGGCTTCCTCGGCGGAGATGCGCGCGACGTCGGGATTGTTGTTGTTCTCGGAGAGGTGCGCGAGGACGATGAAGCGCGCGCGCGCGTCGAAGGCTTCCGCGTCGGCAAGAAATTCGCTGACCGTGTGATTGGACAGGTGCCCCGTGCGGCTCATCACGCGCTGCTTGATATGCCAGGGATACGGCCCGACCTTCAGCATTTCGAGATCGTGATTGGATTCCAGCATCAGGCAGTCGGAATCCCGCAGATGAACTTTCACAAGCTCGGGCAAGTAGCCGAGATCGGTGACGATCGCCACTTTCGTTCCATTCGCGCGAAAGGTGAATCCCAGGGGGTCCACGGCGTCGTGCGGAATCGAGAACGGGGAGACTTCGATGTCTCCCACGATGAATCGCTGGCCGGCGCGAATGTGTTCCACGCGGTCCAGGCGTTTGTGCGAAGTTTCAGGGAGAATGCGCATTACTTCGGTGTGTGTGGCTTCGTTCAGGTACACCGTGGTGCGCCACTGGCCCAGCACCTGCGCGAGCGAGCCGATGTGATCCGAGTGTTCGTGGGAGATGACGATGCCGTCGAGGCGATCGACGTCGCGGCCAACCGCGGCCAGGCGCCGCAGCGTTTCTTTTTTGCCGAGCCCCGCGTCAACCAGCAGCCGGGTCTCGGCCGTCTCGAGCAAGGTGCAATTGCCCGAACTGCCCGAACCCAGAATCGTTACGCGCAGACTGATAAATTCCCCCGGTGGACGAACGCATGTGCGCGCAGGCCCAACGAATAATGACAAAGCCGAACGCCTGCGTCAATGCCGTATGCGCGGAACAATTATCACGCCAGCAGGTCGCGCGTGGCGCGAAACCCATTCAGGCTGCCGAGGACGGTGAGCGTAATGCGGCCGGGCTCGAAGAAATCGCGGGCGATAGCGTGCACTTCCTCGCGCGTCACTGCTTCGATCGACGCCAGCATCTCGTCGAGCGAAATGTACCGGTGCAAGTACATGGCCTGGCGCGCGAGGTTGGACATGCGCGCGCTGGTCGATTCGAGGGAAAGCATCATCGAGCCTTTGAGATGATCTTTTGCGCGGCGCAATTCTTCGCCGCTGACTCCGTCGGCGCGCACGCCGCGGAATTCCTCGCTGACCGAACGAATCAGTCGCACCGCGGATTCCCGCGAAGTTCCGGCATAAACCGAAAGCACGCCGGAATCGGTGTACGGCGAGAGGTCGCTCTCGATCGCGTAGGCCAGCCCTTGCCGCTCGCGAATATTCTGAAACAGGCGAGAGGACATCCCGCCCCCGAGGATCACATTCAACAGGGAGGCCGCGTAACGCCGTTCGTGTGCCAGCGGGTAGGACGGCACGCCCAGCACGATGTGAACCTGCTCCAGCTCCTTTTTGTCGCGCTGCTCGACGCACGCATGCGTATCGGGCGGCGCGGAGTTTGGCGGGTTTGCGGAGCGCGCCGCGCCGTCAAATTCGCGCGCGATGAGATCCACGAGGCGCGCATGCTCGAGATTCCCCGCCGCGGTGACCACCACGCGGTTTGGCGCGTACCACTCCTTGAAACATTCGGACACCGCGTCTTGCGAAAATTGTGACACCGTTTCCGGAGACCCCAGGATCGGCATGCCCAGCGGATGCCCGCGCCAGAAATTCTGCGTGAACAATTCGTGGATCAGATATTCGGGGTTGTCCTCTTCCATCTTGATTTCCTCGAGGACCACCTGCTTTTCCTTCGCGATGTCTTCCGCGTCAAAGCGCGGGTGCAGGACCAGGTCGGAAAGCACGTCAACGGCGACGGGGAGATGCTCGTCGAGCACCTTGGCGTTGAAGCAGGTCATTTCCTTGCCCGTAAACGCGTCCAGCATTCCGCCGACCGAGTCTACCGACTGCGCAATCTGCTCGGCAGAGCGTTTGCTCGTGCCCTTGAACACCATGTGTTCGATGAAATGGGCGATTCCATTTCGGTCCGATGCTTCGGCGCGCGACCCCGAGCCCAGCCAGACTCCGACTGAAACTGATCGCACGTGCGGCATTTTCTCCGTGACGATCAACACGCCGTTCGGCAGTTCCGCCTGCTGGATATCCCGCACTGGCTGGTTCATGAATCTATTGTGGCACACGAGCGGGTGCGAACGCGACCCGGCTGAAGAGGGGGATTTCGATCCTTGGCGGGCGCGCATGTTAAGATGAAAACACACCTTCAGGGAGACTGCGCGTGCCGGTCGAGTTGCTCGGAAAATCAGCGGAGGAATTGCGCGAGTTCGCCGCGACGCTCGGCGAGCGGCCATTTCGAGGCGCGCAGCTCTATCACGCGCTATACGCCGAGCGGCGTTTTGACTTTTCCGCCATGACCAACATCCCCGCTGCCCTCCGCGAGCGTCTTGCGCAGGAAGCGCGAATCACGCCACCGCGCATCGCCCGCCAGTTTGCTTCGGTGGACGGATCGATCCGGTATCTCTTTTCAATCGGCGGCGCGATCGAAGCTGAAGGCGCGAAGCCCGCGCAGATTGAGGCCGTCTTCATGCCGCGCGAAGGGCGCCAGACGATTTGCATTTCGACGCAGGCGGGATGCGCGGTCGACTGCCACTTCTGCCTCACGGCGCAGTTGGGGCTGATCCGTAATCTCACGCCGGGAGAAATCGTGGGACAAGTGCTCGTAGCGCTGGAGGAAAATCGCGAGCAGCTCGCGCCGCGGACAAATGTCGTGCTGATGGGCCAGGGCGAGCCGTTGCTCAATTACGACGCGACCATGGCCGCCGTGCGAATCCTGCTCGATCCCAAGGGAGTCGCGCTCGCGCCGCGGCACGTCACGCTTTCGACCAGCGGCATCGTTCCGGGCATCGAACGCCTCGGAAAAGAAAAGTTACGTCCCAGCCTGGCCATTTCGCTGAACGCATCGAGCGACGAGCAGCGCGACGCGCTCATGCCCATCAATCGCAAGTATCCGCTGAGTGTGCTGCTCGAAGCCTGCCAGAAATATCCGCTGCGCCCGCGGGAATATTTTACGTTTGAATATGTGCTGCTCGGCGGCGTGAACGATACGCCCGAGGATGCGCGCCGTGTGGTGCGCCTCATCTCGCACATACGCGCGAAGGTCAACCTGATCCCCTGGAATCCCGGAAATTTGCCCTATCGCGCGCCGACTGCGGAGAGCATCGAGGAATTTCAGCGCATCCTGGTCGAGAAGGGTGTGCCTACTTTCGTGCGCTACTCGCGCGGGCAGGATGTCTTCGCCGCCTGCGGCCAGCTTGCGCTGATGGAATCGCCGAGCCCGTTTGTTGCCCTGCAGTAGAACAGGCTTCAGCCTGTTGCATTTGGTTTTCTCGGAAGGAATTCCAAAAGCAAACAGGCTGAAGCCTATTCTACTTAATTCCAATTACCGCCATCAGCCTTCCTGTTTTCGCGCCTTCGCGGCGATAGCTGAACAAGAGGTCCGTGCGGCAGGCGGTGCACAGATCGCTCACGCTGATTTGTTTTTCCGGCACGCCGGCGTCCACGAGTTGCCAGCGATTCGAGGCGCGCAAATCGAGCTGCACGCGCGGCGGAGGAGGCACGTGCCCCGGCGGCATCATCGTCAGCCACGGCAGCCAGAGCGGCTCTTCGCCGTGCGCCAGTTGCTCGAACGGGCCGTCAAACCAGTCCGCGGCGGGAGAAAATTGCGCCGCGAATGCTTGAGCGACTTCCGGGCCGACTTCGTAGCAGCAGCGTCCAATGGCCGGGCCAAGCGCGGCCACCACATCGCGCGGGCGCGTGCCGAATTCCATGCTCATCCGGCCAAGAGTTTTTACGGCGATGCGCGCGAGCGTGCCGCGCCAGCCGGCGTGGATGGCCGCGACCACGCGGTGCCGCGTGTCCGCCAAAAGGATTGGCACGCAGTCGGCAGTCTGCACAGCCAGAAGCAAACCTGGAGTCCCGGTGATCAGCGCGTCCGCTTTCGGCGCATCCGTTGCGGGGGCGGCGGCAACGTGAATCACGTCGGAATGGAATTGGCGCAGTGTGACGAGCGGCATTTCGCGCGCCCCGAGCGCCGCCATGAATTTTTCGCGATTGGCCGTGACGCGCTCGCGTTCATCCCACTCGGTGAAGCCCAGGTTCAGTGCGGGTTTCCCTTCGAGGACGCTTGCGCCACCGGGACGCGTGCTGAAGCCGTGCACAATCCAGCCGAGCTTTCCAAGCGCGCGCGCCTCCACCAGTTGCAGGCCGCGCGCTCGCCGGATTGCAAATGCGGGGCCGCCGTTATGTGCCCAAGCGCGGTCTCCGCCTGGGGCGCGACTATGTCTTGAAGACCGAGTTTTGATCGCTCGAGCCATTTGCGCCGTGTGTCCTACTCACCACTTTAGCGTATCGACTCAGCCTCTGTCTGCCTTACGCCGTCGCGCTATAATCTCAGTAGTGTGCCGCGCGCCGGCCCCCCCGCGCGGAAAATACGACAGGGGTACAAAAATGATTGTTGGCCTGGGCGTGGACATCACGGAAGTCGATCGCATCGAGGCGGCCATCCTGCGCCGCGGGCGCGCCTTGCTCGAGCGCTTGTTCACTGCGTCGGAGATCAGCTATTGCGAGAGGCACCGCAACCGCGCCGAGCGTTTCGCCGGGCGTTTCGCCGCCAAGGAAGCGACAATGAAAGCCCTCGGAACCGGGTGGGCGCGCGGCGTGCGCTGGATCGATATCGAAGTGGTGCGTGAACCGAGCGGCAAGCCCACGCTGAAATTGTCAGGCGCGACGCGCGCCATCGCCGACAGCCTGGGCGTAAAAAATATCGCCCTCACCATCACCCATGACGGTAATACTGCTCTCGCGCAAGTCATTTTCGAATCGTAAAATACCTGTTAGGGATTTTCCCAATGAGTTCAGACCAATTCTGATTCCAGGCGACATGAGGCGCGTCTGGAATTTCGGTTACCGGCGCCATGTCCACATTCTCGGTGGTTCCTTGGGATCGGGCTTGTCGAGGAACGCGTTCCAAGAGCGGGCCCAATTTCCTATGATGATCGCCCCAAAAAAAACTACCGTGGTGATCGCTACGGCAATTTGGTGCAGGTGGTCCTGGAACTTCGCTATACTCTGGATCCCAAGAAGCAAGTAGCCAAGACCGAATAACCCGGCGCAGATGAGCCATCGGCGACGATTGGCAAGAACGAGATCAGCGTCCACACCTTGCCGTAGGTCGCGCTCTCTCTGCTGCCAACGATGCAGCGATTCCCACATAGCATATTGTTCCAAAATTTAATTTCTTAAGGACTGACTATCGCAAGATTGTATCTCAAATTTGAAAATCAGTTCTCGGGGTCGGAGAGAGGATCCTATTCGTCGAAAGACCCGAAGAGTACCCCATCTCTTAGACCAATAATTCGAACATCCAGATATCGATTCGCGGGCCATACGCCAGAGACACGTACGTCGAGATAGTTGCTCGAAAGCGCGCGAGTCCACGGGCCGGACGCATCTTGACCGCTACGGTTCAGCGTGAGGACTCGCACCGTGCGTCCTATTTGCGCCGCTTGAAACGCGGCCTTCTTTTTTTCGCCGAGCGTGCGCAGCTCACGCGCGCGGCGCGCGATCACCTGTTCCGGGACTTGATTTTGCAGCTCGGCCGCCGCGGTTCCCGGGCGGGAAGAAAACGAAAATACATGCAGGTAAGTGAGCGGCAGTCGCTCGATGAGTGAAAGACTGGCTTGATGGTCTGCCTCGGTCTCGCCGGGGAAGCCGGCAATCAGGTCAGCGCCAATGGCCGCGTCGGGGAGCCACTCATGCGCCAGTTCCGCGCGGCGGGCGTAATGTTCGGCACGGTACCAGCGGTGCATCGCTGCAAGGATGCGGTCCGACCCCGATTGCAACGGCATGTGCAAGTGCCGCGCCATCCGCTCGCTCGCCGCGAAGATCGCGATCAGGTCCTCGGTGACGTCCATCGGTTCGACGGAACTGACCCGGAGGCGTTCGACGGCCGTTTCGTCCAGGATGCGCCGCAACAAATCCCCGAGCTCGGCTTGCGGCGCGAGATCGCGCCCGTAGTTGCCGAGATCGATTCCGCTGAGCACGACTTCACGCGCGCCGCCTGCGCATAGTTTGCGAATTTCCTCGATCACCGCGTGTGGCGCAAGGCTGCGGCTGCGTCCGCGCACCTGCGGGATCACGCAGTAGGAGCAGCGTTTGTTGCATCCGTCCTGAATTTTCAGCACCGGGCGCGTGTGGCCCGCCTCGCCGCCTTCGACGGGCGCGACAAGCAATTCGCGCAGCTCCAGAATGTCGCCCGTCAATATTTTGGCCGGGCCTCGATCGAGAGAGAGCGCTTCGCCGGCAATCATGGAAAGCGGCACGAATCCTTGCCGCATACCAGCAGATGAAACAGGTGATGACGCCCGTTCCGCTTCTTGCCCCATTTCCTGAATGAGGCGCGGGATTTCCGGCTTGTGCGAATTTCCCACGACCCAGGAAACGCCTTCGAGCGCGGCAAGCTCTTCCGGAGCGCGTTGCGCGTAGCAGCCTGTGACGATGACGCGCGCGGAAGGATTTTCCCTGTGAATCGTGCGAATGGACTGGCGCGCCTGCAAGTCCGCCGCAGCCGTTACCGTGCACGTGTTGACCACGACGACGTCGGCGGAATTCGCATCCGCGGAAGCCGCATAGCCGTGCGCGACGAGTTGCCGCTCGATCGCCGCCGCGTCGGCCTGCGTCGCCCGGCATCCGAATTGTTCGATGAAAAATGTGGCCATGGTGAAGTAGCACAGGCTTCAGCCTGTGTGTTTCCGCCGCGCCGGCAAGATTCAAAATCCACAGGCTGAAGCCTGTGCTACTTAAGCGCGTCGAAGATTATAGCAGGTGAAGATTTGCCGAGGATGCGATCCCGCAACTCCAGTACCAGGTCTCCAGCGGTCACCATTCGGTCGCCTCGGCGACCTCAGGGCAAGCCAGTTACTTCGCCGGATGTTGTCCACGACTCCTCGTTCGGGTATCTTCGATGGAAGCACACACCTATGGTCGACATTCATTGTCATATTCTTCACGGCCTGGACGACGGCGCGGACACGCTCGAAACATCGATTCAAATGGCGGAATCGGCTATCGCCGAGGGAGTCACCCACGTGGTCGGGACGCCGCACGCGAATTCGCGCTACAAATTCGATCCTGAAATCATCCGCCAGCGCCGTGACGAACTGCAGGCGGCCGTCGGCGACCGCTTGAAACTGGCGACGGGATGCGATTTCCATCTGAGCTTCGACAATCTGAAGGATCTCGAGAAAAACCAGCCGAAATATACGATCAATCAGAAGAACTACCTGCTCGTGGAATTCGACGAGTTTTCCATCCCGCCGTCCATGGACGACACCATGCACCACCTGCATCTTATCGGGTTGTCGCCCATCATTACGCATCCCGAGCGGAACGCCATGCTGCGCTCGAAGCCCGAGCGGATGTATCGCTGGCTGCACCAGGGCAGCTACGTGCAGATCACCGCGCAATCCATCCTCGGGCGTTTTGGAGCCTCCGCGCAGGCGCTGGCCGAACAATGGCTGGACGAAGATCGCGTCCACTTCGTGGCCAGCGACGCGCACAATATGAAGAACCGCCCGTTACAGCTGCGCGCGGCATTTGATTCCGTCGCCAAACGCCGCGGGGAACACGTCGCGCAGGCGCTCTTCCGCGACAATCCGCTCGCCGCGTTCGAGGGCCGCAGGCTGCCCTACGAGCCGGAACAACCCGACCCCGATGCCAAGGCGTCCCCCTACCGCAAGCGCAAGCGCTTCATTTTCTTCTGAAGATTTGAACGTGGCCGGCTCGATCCCGTGTCTGCAAAAGCTTCTGCCGCTTGAGAGCAGACATTTCATGCGCTCCCGGAACGTTACCACCTGAAGATGCCGCGACGCGCGCACCCGTGCTATCCTCGCCTCAGGGAACTGGCCATGCGAATTTTGAAAGCCTGGTGGCTGCTCGGCTGCGCGTTTGTTCTGGTGGGGGTGGCCTACGCCTACCAGGTGCCCTTTCGCGAGTACCCTTCTGTCGAATACGGCGTCCAACCGCTTCCTCCCGACTATCAGGAAAAAACGGAATTTGCGTTCGCGCGGCTGATGTATCCGCCGGGATGGAACGACGGGTATCGCGGGCGCTTCGACGGCGACTGGCGGCTGGGCCTTTCCCTTTGGACCCAGGACTATCCGCCCGCCGACCGGGCTTTTTCCCAAGCAGTGCGGCGATTGACGCGCATTCACACTCGGTCCGTCGAAGAATGCGTAAATCTCGATGACGGCGACGAGGTCTACAACTGGCCGTTCCTTTATGCCGTGCAGGTGGGCGAATGGGGTCCGACCGATCGCCAGATGCTCAAGCTGCGCGATTACCTGCTGCGCGGCGGATTCTTCATGGCCGACGATTTTCATGGGACTACCGAATGGCAGGTGTTTCAAGAACGCATAAAGGTAGCCTTTCCCGACCGTCCCATCGTGGATATTCCCAACAACGATCCGATTTTTCACACCATGTTCGATTTAGATGACCGTTACCGGGTTCCCGGCGCCGAGCACTTGGGCTTGGGCTACAAGAACGGCGGCAAAGACGCGCACTGGATGGGGATCTACGACGACCACGGCCGCGTGATGGTGGCGATTTCCTTCAATTCCGACATCGGCGATTCCTGGGAGTGGTCGAACGTTCCGGGGTATCCGCAAAAATTTTCCGACCTTGGAATGCGCCTCGGCGTGAATTACGTGATTTACGCCATGACGCACTGAGTGGCGCAGGCTTCAGCCTGTGGATTTTGGTCCTTGCAAGCCCGAACCCCCACAGGCTGAAGCCTGCGCCACCAAACTTCTTCACATCAGATGCGCACTTTCAAGGCTTGCCCGAAGCGACTTTCTTCCGTGCCAAGCCCTGACTGTTATCCTGACGAAGAAGCGCCCCGCCTAAAATTATTTCCCAATGACGAGAACGACGAACGAATCGGGCAGAACCTTGTCGTGTGTCGCACCGTGGCCGTGCCTGGCGGTGACGGTGAGGACGTTGTGCGTCTTCATGTCTACGGTCATGGTTCGGGCGCCCGATTGCGTATCGAGTTCTTCCAGCACTTTGAAGCTGTCGGGCGAATCCTCATGAATGATCGTGAGGGTCCCGGCCCCACCCGCCGAGGCGAAGGCGTTCATCGTTTCGGGATCGAAGCCCGCGCCATCCGTACCCGCACCCGTGCGCAAGGCGGCAATCACTTTGCCGCTATCCGCATCCATGATCACCATTCTCTGGTTATCGCAGGCGGAAAACAGGCGGCGATTCTTGCGGTCCATCGCCAATCCTGAAGGGCCGGTGCCCTGCACGAGCGGCCAGCGATGGGTTACCTTCATGGTTTCCGCATCGACCTCCACAATCTGATCCTTGTCGGTGATGTTGACATAGACTTTGCCCTTGCCGTCGGACACGGCGGCTTCAGGCTGCCCGCCGAGCACGACCGTGCCGGCCAGGGTGCCATCCTTGGCATTGATCACCGTTGCGCTCGCCCCGCTGCTGTTCATGACGAAAACGCGCTTGGTGACAGGTTCATAGGTAAAGGAATCGGGATCCTTTCCCGCCTTGACTGTCCCGATTTTTGCCAATGTTTTCAGGTCGACGATGACCACCGACCCCGCGTCGCCATTCATCGCGTAGCCCCGCCCGAATTCGGGCAACGGCAGCAAGCCCGAAGTCCCCTCCAGGCCGGTCACTTTGCCGACGACTTTGCCGGTATCGACGTTCACCACGTCGACGTGATCTTCACGGCCGATATAGGCCAGCCGCGCATCGTTGTCCATGGAGATGTAATCCCAGCCCTCCGTGCCGCCCGTGACAATTTTCTTAATAATGTGATAGCCGGATGAATCCGGACTTGCGGGCAAGGCCCGCGCAAATCCGGCCAGCAAAAGCGAAACCGCAAGGCCCAGTGTCGCGCCTGTGATGACTGCCATGTTTCTGTGACGCATGATGATCAATCCTCCCTCGTTAATCTGACATTCGTTGAAGATTATTCCTACGCCGTTCTGATTGGAACCGACTTTTTGCGCAAACTTGTAAGTTTGAGCCGGGTTCTTCAGTCCTGCAAAGTGTATATGCGGATCTCGGCGTTTGCGCTGGCGCTTGCCGAAACGGCCAGATAAAAGCGGTCGAAGCCCTTTCCCTGTCTTCCAAAGTATCCAGCCGTCCCCGCACCCACAACGGTGGGTATCTTGGAGATTACGCTGTAGTGATCGGGATCGGTCTGCTGATAGACCCAAATCTCACCCGCACGGCCGGGCACGTAGACGCGCTTTCGCTCGGCGCTGTAATACAGATCGTCCGTGTCCTGAACGGTCGGGACGGAGGCAACAACTTTACCTGAGGTCGAGTCGACCACCGTGAGCGTTGCCGGCTCGCGCGTGCCTATGATGATCCGGTGATCGGCTTCATCGAGGGCCATAGGGAAGTTCTGGCCCACGGTCAAAGGCCATCGCGTGAGTTCCTTGGTGGTGCGGTTGATGGCCACAATCTGCTTCAAGTCCGGGACATTCACATAAATGTTCGGGCCATTCTTTTCCAGTTGGAATGATTCTGGCTCGCCCCCGAGTTTGTAGACCTCGTCGAGACGCTTGTTGGTCATCGCGTCGATCGCAGCGATTGCGGCGTTCTTTTCGCTATCACCGCAGCCGACGTAGACACGCTTGGTCGCTGCGTCGTAACGCATGTTATCGGCGCCACCATCAAAATCCAGTGTAGTGATGAGTTTGTAAGAGTCGCCGTCGTAGATGTAGACCTTGCCCTTCTCGCTGGCCACAAATAGTTTGTTGGCCTCCGGAGAAAAGGTTACCCCTTGAGGATTGGGCACCCCGGTGATCGTGTGGGCCAGGGCTCCCTGGAAGAGGTCGATGACTTCTACTGTATTGTTCCCCAGAGCGGAAACAAACACCTTGCCCTTACCGGAGGCAAAATGGTCGAAACGCCCCTTCACACCTTCGAGTGGAACGGTCGCCGTCAAAATCATCGGGGGTGCAGCCTCGGCCGCGGGCGGCGCGCTTGCGGGGGCTGCCGGCTGGCTCCCGTGGCAGGCTGTAAGAAGAAGGATTGCGAGCGCCATCGGCAACTCAATGCTGCAAAGTTTCTTCATACTTTCCTCCACAGAGCAAATCAAGCCAAGGGAATGTCTACCGAAAATCATCTCAAGCAAAAATTGAGTAGGTCCAACCACCATTTGGCTAGCTTATGTACCGCCGCACCGGAACAAACGCAAGAAATTAATGCCAAGGCAAAGCATGCAACCTGTCGACCTTGGTGGAAGCGACGAACCCGCGTTGACTTCGGTTTGGCGATGCTTGTAGGATGCGGTCCTCATCGCATCGACGATGCCTGGAGGAAATCCCAATGTCCCAAATTCGTTTGTCAGTGCTGGCTATCGCTACGATCGTGCTCGTGGGCGCGTTCTCCATGACCGCGCTCTCCCAAGACCTGATCACACAAAAAGCCATGTCAATGGAATTGGCGCAAACCATGGCGCAAGCAACCGTGGCGCAGTGCCGAGCGAACGGCTACCGCGTCAGCGTATCGATTATCGACAGCAGCGGCCTCCTCAAGGCCTTTCTCCGTGACGACGGCTCCGGAGCGGGCACGCCCGATCTCAGTCGGCGCAAGGCTTACACGGCGCTGTTTTTCCGAAGAACCTCGGCGGAAACCGCCAAGGCTTTTGGGGCCATGACCCCTCCGCCGAACGTGGAAGGCACGGTTTTGATGGCTGGCGGGGTTCCAATCAAGGTGGGGACAGAAACGATCGGCGCGATCGGCGTCAGCGGCGCGCCCGGCGGAGATAAGGACGAAGCCTGCGCCGACGCTGGAATCGCCAAGGTTGCCGACAAACTGAAGTAGAGGATGCCTTTGCAGCACCGGCGTCTCGCCGGCGCTGCAAAAACCGAGCCGGCTCAGGCGGCGAGCGGTTCCCGCAGCGACGGGAACCGCTTTTCCGCCAGGGCCATGCCGCCGAACAGCAGCGCAGCGTAGAATGTATCCCCCGCCAGCGTGTTCCAGAACAGCGGAAGGCCGACGAGAAAACATTCGGCCAGGCCGGCCTCATTTTTTGGATAGCTTCCGATCGAAGATGCCCACAGCGCGAAGTTGCTGACCAGGAAGAATTGAATGGCGCCCGCGACTGTGGCCGCGCCGACGCGCCATGCCGATTTCTTCTTGCGCAACCAGAAACCGATAGCCACGCTCACCAGAAAACTCGCATAGACGTAAGGAATGAGCGGGTGAAAGCCCGTAAAAATATCTCCCGCCAAGATCGAGAGCAACGGAACGGCAAATGCGGCGCGCTTCGTCGAAAAATAGGCGCCGCCAAAAATCGCCAGCGCCCCGATCGGAGCAAAATTCATGGGATGCGGGATGATCCGAACAGTAGCGGCAGCAAGCACGATGCCAGTAATGAGCGCCGCGCGTGGATGGATCCAGTTTCCATTTTCATGATTCGATTCCATGTTGTTCTCCTTTCACTCCGGCAAGAGATCGCAAAAGCAAAACCCGTCGCGCATGACTTTTTCGCCGACGCGCACCGCAATCGGCGTCTTGAATATAGGGCCGTCAAAAACGTAAGTGTGGAATTCGCCGTTCTCGCCGCAGGGGTCCACCCCGGGCGGCAAATCCGCGAAGAAGGCTGCGTCCAGCTCGCGCCCGGCGAAGGACGCATCGAGGACGCGAGGATCGACACAAACGGCGATGGCGCGGAATCCCAGCCGCACGAATTCCCGCGCCAGTTCACGCGTATCGCGCTTCCAGAGGGGAAAAAGCGTCTGCATGCCAACCTGGGCAAGATTCTTCTCGCGGTAAACGCGTAGGTCTTCGAGAAAAATATCTCCGAACGCCACTCGGTGAACCCCCCGCGCGTAGTGTTGTTCCAGCGCTTCCTTCATGCGCTCTTCATAAATTGCGTTGATGCATTGCGGAGGAATCAGAACCGGGTGGAGCGGCAGACCGAGCGACTCGGCCTGCCGTTCGAGGAGTACGCGGCGCACGCCGTGCATGCTGATGCGATCGTAGCCCTCGGTGATGGTCGTGAGCAGCGCCGCGATGCGGCAATCGCCTGCCGCTTGCAACGCGTGCAACGCCATCGCGCTGTCTTTTCCGCCGCTCCAACAGAAGAGCACCTTCTCCGGCACGCGAGTCTCACTCATGGCGCGTCGTGTATTTCATGCCAATGCGAACCTCGCGCCCGAGCGCGGGATAGCCCAGCACATCCTGATACTGTTTGTCGGCAAGATTCGCGATGCGCCCGAAGAAACTGACGCCGTGAGTCAGATTGTAGGAGGCGGCCAGGTCAAAGCGCGCATAGCCGGGGTTGCCGGTGAATCCCAGTCCCAGGAAATCGCTGTCGGCGCGGCGGCCGGTAAAGTATCCGGAGAGGTTCCAGTTCATCCGCAGGAATGCGGCGTTCAGCACGAGGTTCCCGGAATTTACAGGCCGCCGAATCAGGCGGCTGCCAACGATGTAATTCGGATCAAAATTGTTGGGGGCGGAGAGCACGCGCGTCGAATCGTAGGCGTAGTTCGCCGAGGCCGAAAGCCAGCGCGTGAGACGCGCCTCTCCAGAAAGATCTGAGCCGCGGGCCCTCGCCAGGTTGGTGTTGAAAAACGTTCCGGCTCCGAAGGGATTGCCAATCGCTATACACGCGGCCGAAGGAGTGACGGACTGGAAGCTGATGATGTTTTGAAAACGGCTGTCGAAATAGTCGGCCGTGACGCGCAGGCGATCCGAAGCGAGTTTCTGCTCGACGCCGGCGTTCACCGTGCGGCTCTCTTCCGGGAGCAGGGTTGGATCGCCCGGAAAGCACGGATCGGTGCCGAAGGACTGATCGAACCTCGGCTCCACGATGCCCTGCCCGTAGGACGCGCGCAGGCGCGTGTCACCAAACACGCCCTGTGCCGTGCGCAAGGCATAGGAGGCCCCCGCGCGCGGAACGACGCGAGTTCCGAAATCGGCGTTATCTTCCGCGCGCGCCCCGGCGTTCATGGTCAGCCTTGGAGTCGGCTGCCAGCGGAAATCCAGGAAGCCGGCCTGATTGTTGCGGCGTGCGTGAATCACTTCCTCGCTCAACCCTCCGCCCGAGGTCGCACTGAGAAATCCATTTTCGACTTCGTATTCATAACCCGCGGTGACTCCGAATCCCCGGAACAGATACGTCGATTGCCCTGCAAAGCCCGCGCGGTTGTATTGAAAGAATGAGGGAAAGAAGGGATCGAAATTGAATTCACGGAAATACATTTCGGTCCCGCTCACCTGGTGATGCCAGTGCGAGCCGGTTTCAAATTCCGCGTGCAGGCCCGCGCTGAAATTGTGGAGCGCAATCGAGTCGGTGAGATTGGCCGGCTCGAAGAGCGTTTGTCCGGGCGTGCCCGCATGGCTGTCGTTGTCGCGCAGGGCCAGGCTGATTCGCACCGTATCGGAGACGCGCCAGCCGAAATTTCCGGATAGCGACCGGTTACGAAAGGCGTCGTTGGGGCCCTGGCCCGCCGTTTCGAGATCGGAGACTGCGGCCGAGTAATCGAATCGCCCCAGGAGGCCGGAAAGCTCCGCACCGCCGTGGCCCGTGGAGAAGTTGCCGCCGTCCGCGAACGCCGTGAATTCCGGAACGCGCGTGGTTCCACGGCGCGTGAAAATCTGAATCACTCCGTCCATGGCATCTGAACCGTATAGCGCGCTTTCCGCTCCGTGCACGACTTCGATTTTTTCAATGTTGTCGAGCGTGATGTTGGAAAAGTCGATGAGGCCGCCCGGAATATTAGCGGGAACGCCGTCCACCAGCACTTTTGTGTAATTTGAGTTTCCGCCGTCCAGGAACAGCGACGTTTGCCCTCCCTCCGGCCCCGTGCGCCCAAGACTGAAGCCCGGCTGAGTCGCCAGCAAATCGGGCAGCGAGGTCGCAACGCGCTGGTCGATCTGTTGACGGGTAACGATGGTTAGCGGCGCAGGCGAGGATTCCGCCTCGAGCGGCAGCGCCTGCGCGGTGACAACCACCTTCGAGGAGAGCGGCTCGAGCGCCAGGCGAACCTGAAGCTCGCGCGTATCTCCGGCGGCGATCGTCATTTCCTGCTCGGCCTTCGCGAACGAATCGCGCGAGATCGTAACGCGGTAGCGCCCCGGCGCGAGCGGCAACTGGAACCGGCCATCGCCGGCTGAAACGGCGTGCGCCGGCGCGCCCGCTGAAGGAATGGCTTCAGCGCTGATTTCCGCCTCCGCAACTGCCATTCCTTGCGGGTCAACGACCATACCGGAAATGCCGGAGCTTTTCGATTGCGCGATTGAGGGTGGAGCGGCTGACAAGAAGATCAAAAAAACTGCAATCCAAAGAAAGGAAAATACACGAACGGAGAAACGCATGAGAAGCCTCCTCTCCCGGCTCGCGCGGGAGGTAAAGGTTGTCCGCGTGTCCGGGATCATTTCCGGCTTTCGCGGTTGCGGACTCCGTCGGTCTCCTGGCTCGGCGGAACTGCGCCGCGCGGCCTTCCCGCCCCGGAACTCAGGGCAGTGGCTCGCGCGGAATTTCTCCCGCCTTACAGTCGCGCGGCGGCGACGGTTTTGCACCGTCTTCCCGGCACGGAGTCTGCGGTTACTGTGGCGGAGCGTTGCGCGCCCTGGACTGGCCGGGACGCTGCAATGCTCCGTGTGAACGATCTCGCGGAGCGCCCAAAATGGAGCGCGCCGCGTCTGCTACGTAATGTCCTCGCCGCGGCGCGCGCGCAAATTTACGCGCGGCCTTCCCGCAGGACCCAGTTCAACGTCCAGCGGCGCGTCAAACACTTGCTCCAATAATTCCTTTTGATACACGGCGGCGGGCGGCCCGACACGCAGGCAGCGCCCATGTTGCAGCAACACCACCTGGTCGGCGAATTCCGCGGCCAGCCCGAGTTCGTGCGTCACGACGACGACCGTATAGCGATTCTCCTGCGCCAGCTGGCGCAAGCGTTCAAGCAATTCCACCTGCGCGCCAATGTCCAGGTGCAGAGTGGGCTCGTCCAACAGGATCAGCCGGGGCTGCTGGGCCAGGGCGCGCGCTAGAATCACGCGTTGCTTTTCTCCGCCGGACAATTCGCCAATCGTGCGTTTCGATAAATGCTCCGCGCCCACTTGCGCGAGCGCGTTGCGCGCGATTTCGATGTCTTCGGGATTCGCGAATCGCAGCGCCCGCCCGTAGGGAAAGCGGCCCTGCAACACAAAATCTCCCGCCAGAGCGGGATAGACGATCGGGCTTTCCTGGTGCACCACTGCGATGCGCTGCGCGCGTGTTCTCACGTCGAGCCTGCTGGTTTCCTCGCCGTCCAGCTCCACGCGCCCCGAAAGAGGCGCGATCGTTCCCGTGATCAGCCGCAGCAGCGTCGATTTCCCGCTGGCGTTGGGGCCGAGAATGGCCACGATTTCGCGCTCGTGTGCCTGGAAGCTGGTCGCTCCCAGCGTGAAGGTCGGCGCGGATATTTCGTTCACCGCATAGGCATAGCTCGCCTGCTCGACGTTGAGGCGCACCGTTTGTTCGCGGTTTGGCCGCTCCTGGCGCCCGCCGGCGGTTTGCGCGAACGTGTTTGGCGCGCTCATCGCCATCCTCGCCGCAGCAAATAGATGAACACCGGCGCTCCGGCCATGGCCGTCATAGCGCCGACCGGCAATTCCGTAGGAGACACCACGGTGCGCGCAAGCGTGTCCGCCAGAACAAGGGCGATCGCGCCGCAAAAAGCCGATGCCGGGATCAGCAGCCGGTAGTCCGATCCGAAAATCAGCCGGACCGCGTGCGGAACGAGCAAACCGACATAACCGATCGCGCCGCTCGCGGATACTGCCAGCGCCGTCAGGAAGGATGCGGACACGTAGACGACGAGCTTGACGCGCGTCACGTCCACGCCAAGGTGCGCGGCTTCACGCTCCCCCGTGAGCAGCAAATTCAAATCCGCGGAAGTGCTGTAAATCGCGCCAATGCCGGCAATAAGGCCCACCGTGAAAATCCACTGCATCCCCGCCGACACCGGCGTGGAGAGATCGCCCATCAGCCAGTAGGCCATGCCGCGCAGGTCCCGCCCGGCGAGTGTGGTCATCAGAAACAAGATGATCGCGGAAAAAAACGACGCGGAGATGATGCCTGCGAGTAAGAGCGTGGTGCTGTCCAGCTGGCCTTCGCGGCGGCCCAGAAAATAAACTCCCGCGATCGTTGCGATTGCGCCGAGAAAAGCGCCGAGCGGCGTGACCAGCGCATATCCCGGCGCAACGATCAGCGCAAGAATCGAGCCAAGCGCCGCCCCGCTCGACACGCCCAAAACGTAAGGGTCCGCCAGAGGGTTGCGCAGCAAGGCCTGGAAACTCGCGCCCGAAACTGACAGCGCCGCGCCCACCAAAATGCCGAGAATGATGCGCGGCAAGCGCAAGTCAAAAACGATCAGGCGATACTCGGTCGGCAAATCGCTCGCCCGGCCGATGACTATCCGGCCAATATCCAGGACAAGCTCGGTGACGGAGAGGGGCACGGCGCCCAGCTTCAAAGCGAGCAGCACGCTCGCCAGCAGCAAGACAGCAAGGCCGCCGCAGGTCCACAGCAAACGTTTGAGGGTCAGCGGGCGCATGCGCAGGCCTCTTCGACACTTGAATCGGCGCCATCTGAATTGGAATCTGCGGCAGGGGCGGCGCTCGTCGTGAATGCTTCCGGATGCAGCGCACGGGCGAGGCGCTCGATGGCGTCGACTATCCGCGGCGCAGGGCGATTGATGGCGTCGCTGACGACCACGACGTTTCCGCTCTTCATCGCCTCGAGATTCTTCCAGCCGGGGCGCGAGCGCAACGCGTCGATGTCGCGCTGCGTGTCTCCCGCGTGCGCGCTGGCGAAGACCAGAACTTCCGGCTGCAGCCGCACAATTTCCTCCATGCTGACATGCGGCCACTCGGCCTTGGTCTCCACGACGGAGCGGCCGCCCGCGCGGCGCAACGCGTCGGCGATAAATGTATCGCGCCCAACCGAAATTAGTGGATCAGTCCACACCACGAAAAGGACGCGGCGCGGCACGGAGCCGGCGAGGCGATGGTCGAGCTCAGCGAGGCGGCCACGCAAATCCTCCGCCAGTGCCGCGGCCGATTTTTCCGTGCCCAGCGCATTGCCGAGATGTTCCACAGAGGCGATCATCTCTTCCACGGAATGAGGATCGGTCACGTATACCGGCAATCCGATTCGGTCCAGCGCATTCACCGTTTCGCGCCGATTGATAGATTTTGTGGCCAGCACCAGGTCCGGCATGAGCGAAACGACCTCTTCCAGATTCGGGGTCACGGGGCCGCCCACGTGCGGTTTCTGCAAGGCCTCCGGCGGATAATCGCAAAAATCGGTGTCTCCCGCCAAATGATTTCCCGCGCCCAGAGCAAAAACAATTTCCGTGAGGTTCGGCGCGAGCGAGACGACGCGATCCACTTGCTGCGGAATTTGGACTCGCCTGCCGATTTCATCCGTGAGTTCGCGCCCCGCGGGAAGCGTGGTGGGCGCAGTACTCATTTGCCGCGCGACGGCGGCATCGCAGAGAAGCAGGATTAGGGCCGCTGTCGCCACGCAAAAGGGAGCGAGCCGGTGTGCGCGGGATTTCGTATTCGCTCCGCTCAATCGTTGCAATATGGTTTCCAATGCCATCGTCTTCGATTTGCAGCAATAAAAATAAAAACGCCTCGCGAGAAACACGAGGCGCATGGAGCCTCACCCTTTCTCGCGAAGAGTGCCGGCTGCGGCGGCCTGGGAGGGTGTCCTGACTTACGGCGTTTCGCCGCTTACAGTGGCGGGACCGTGGCCGATTCTCACGGCCTTCCCCCGCTTCCCAAACCTGCTAAATGTCGAAATGGAGTCTATGTTGCGCGACGTTCGGTGTCAACCTGTAGCAGGGCTTGAATTTGGTCACGTGCGCGAAAAATCGCGTTCGCCGGGCTCTTCCGTCCAGTGGACGTCGTCGATCCACCAGCGGCCGTCTGTGCGGATCAGCGTGAAGCGCGCGCGGTAATCTTTGTCGTCCTCGCCGTGGAGATAGATTTCCAGGGTCACGCCGGGGCCGTCGTATGCAGGCGCTTCCGAGCGCACTACATTCGCGTGAAACATCCGCCAATGCGTGACGAACAGCTCGTGCCAGGTGTCAAAGGAAACTTGCCCGCGGTAGCGGGGCGAGAACATGTCGTATGCCGGACGCAATTCTCCACGATCGAGCGCGCGAAGCTGCGCGCGTACCACTTCCTGAGGTCCGGTGGAAAAAATGCTGAACGGCGCATCGACGCGAACAAGAATCCACGACGTCAGAATGAACGCGGCTAGGGAGAGCGAAAGCAGCAACAACAAGTTGTGTCGGAAACTGCGCCTGCGCGACGCAGCATTTTCTTCCGCGGCAACCGCAACGGATGCGCGAACCGCCTCAGCCGGCCCGTCCTGCGGAACGTTTTGTGGCGCGCCTGCGGCAGGCAGCCCGGCAGCTAATTCGGCGGGCGGTTTCGGTTCCTGCCCGGCTCCGGGTTCGGCGGACAGTTCAGGGGGAGTTGGACCGGGGATGTTTGGCGAATCGTCCATACGGATCTCCCGCGCGGCGGGGAGACGCGGTAAGCATACCTAACGATTCTTCCACTGTGGCTTGCGTTTTTCAAGCAGCGCGCGCAATCCTTCCTGGGAATCCTCGAGGCGGTACAGCTCGTTGAGGAAGATGTTCATCGAGTTTTTCAGGGAGTCGCGCAACGACATTCCCATCCCAGCGAGGACCGCTTTCTTGGCCATGCCCAGCACCGCGCCGGATTGCGCCGTGATCTTTCCGATGAGTTCGTTCACCGAGGCCTGCAGTTGCGCTTCCGGTATGAGCCGGTTCACGAGGCCCAGGTCGCGCGCCCGTTCGGCGGAAATGGCTTCCCCTGTCAGGATGAGTTCGAGAGCCCGCTTCGGACCGACGATGTGAGGAAACATCGTCGAAGCCAGCGGAGGAAACATGCCGATCGTGATTTCCGGCAGTGCAAACCGCGCGCGCGGCGTGGCCACCACCAAATCTCCATAAGCGACCAGTTCCGCGCCGCCGCCGATGGCCGGACCGTCCACGATCACGAGCACCGGCTGCGGGGCTTCCACCATGGCGATGCAAACGGTGTGAAAGGCATCCAGCATCGAAAACGCGCGCTCGCCAGTGTACTCACCGATATCCACGCCGGCGCAAAAAACTTTTCCCGCGGCGTCCAGAACGATCAGCTTTACCGCGCCGTTTTCGGCAACCGCTCCAATGCCGGCCGCGAGTTCGCGGAGCATTTGTTCATTCAATATATTGTGTTCGCCATGTTGCAGCGTGATGCGCGCAATCGGGCCCTCGACGCGATAGCCGATGAATTCAAAGCTTCCCGGCGTGAGTCGCGGGGATGGGGCGAGTGATTCCTCGGTCTGGATTGGGTTTGCCATGTTCAGCTCCGATTTATGCTAGCACGGCCGGCGTTCGGCAAAAGATGGGGAGTGCTTGGCTCGAAGTTAAGAGTTAACAGTTCGGAGACTTAGGGGCTTCCGCAGCGGACTGTGTCTCTACACCTTGTGTGCGACCGGATATCCTCACCGGTTACGAATCACGAGTCACGAATCACGGCTCTTCATGTATCCTATCCCGCATGCATGACTTGGCATATTTTCGTGAACACCTCGATGAATTTGAACGGATGGCGCAAAACCGTGGCGTGGCCATCGATTTCGACCGCTTCCGCGCGATCGATCAAGAGCGCCGGGAACGAATTACTTTCGCGGAGCAATTGAAGGCCCGGCGCAACAAGGCCAGCGAAGAAATCCCGCGCCGAAAAAAAGCCGGAGAAGATGTCTCCGCATTGCTCGCGGAAATGAAGCAAGTCTCGGAAGAAATCAAGCTGGCAGACGAACGCATCGCGGAATTGGATGCGAAGCTCTCGGAATTCATGCTGACGGTGCCGAATCGCCCGCACAGTTCGGTGCCGGTGGGACACGATGCCGCGGCGAATGTCGAGGCGCGCCGCTGGGGGGCGCCGCCAAAATTCGATTTCATGCCCCGCCCGCATTGGGAAATTGCCGAAAACGCCGGGATTCTCGATTTCCAGCGCGCGGCGAAAATGAGCGGTGCACGTTTGGCTGTATACCGCGGCCTCGGTGCGCGCCTCGAGCGTGCTCTGGCCGCGTTCTTTCTGGATACGCATGCGACGAACGGCTACACCGAAATCCTTCCGCCGTTCATCGTCAATACGGCGGCCCTCACCGGCGTAGGCCAATTGCCAAAATTCGCCGCCGACATGTTTCATCTCGAAGGCACGGACTTGTGGCTGACGCCCACATCCGAGGTCGAGCTCACCAGCTACTATCGCGACGAAACACTCGATGCCGAACAGCTGCCGGTAAAGCTTTGCGCGTGGACAGCCTGCTTCCGCTCCGAAGCCGGCGCTGCGGGAAAGGACACGCGCGGCCTGAAGCGCCAGCACCAATTCCAAAAAGTCGAGATGTTCAAGTTCACGCGTCCTGACCAGAGCTACGACGAACTCGAATCGCTCGTGGCCAATGCCGAGCAAATTCTTCAGAAACTCGGCCTGCACTACCGCGTCATGGGGTTGTGCACGGGCGATATGGGTTTTGCTTCTTCAAAAACCTATGACATCGAAGTGTGGCTCCCTTCGGCAAACGAGTTCATGGAAATTTCTTCCTGCTCCAACACCGAATCGTTCCAGGCGCGCCGTTCCGGCATCCGCTTTAAGCCCAAAGGTGGGGGCAAGAGCGAATTCGTGCACACGCTGAACGGTTCCGGCCTCGCCGTCGGGCGCACCTGGCTCGCCATCATGGAAAATTATCAGCAAGCGGACGGTTCCGTTTTGATCCCGGAGGCGCTGCGGGCCTATATGGGAACGGATCGTATCCCTGCAAAACCTTGAATTTGTTCGTCATTTTCAGCCGGCAGTGGACCGATCTAGAGGGCAAATTGCCGCCTTCCGTAAGCAATTTCGGGCCTGCGGGGGCCTTACTGAACACGCTCCTATCCCAACCTACGGCGCGCCATGTCGCACTAAGCATCCTGATATGAATAACTTAATCAGATTCTGCTTATCGCCTGTGTTTTGAGACGTGTTCTTGGAGCATCCCGGCACAAAATATCCCGGTTCTTTGGTTGACACCGCTTTTCCCGGTTGACTACACTCGGGTTATTGCGCGGTCAACATACGCGCAGTAGGCATGAGCAGTTAATCTTTTCAAGGGGCTTCGGCCCGCCTGGTTCTTCGGGCAGCGATCGCTGTGGGTGACCGGAGAACACGCGCGGCAGGCTGGGCCATGACGAGCCGCTGGGAAGCATCGAGCGGGTGAGTTTACAAGAGCGAATCGATCGGTGGGTGAGCCAAGGGCTGGCGTGGCTGATGCGCAAGCTGCTCAAGCAAGTCCTGGGAAATGCCAGACCGGCATCTGAGCCTCGCCCGGCGACTTCGAGTTCCGCGACTCCCTTGCATCGTGATCCCTGGTGCGGCACGTACGTCTCACGTGAGATTTCTTTTCCTTTGGAGCAAGCGGGCCAGATGTTGCACTTCTGTTCTGCCGAGTGTCGCGCGCGGTATCGGGGCTCTTCGCAGCGCGCGGCAAGCGCGTAGTCGCAAGACTCAAGGAGAGAAACGTCCATGGCCACGGTGGTTAAAACGGTCCCCCAACCCATCCTTCCGCGAATGGCTCCGCGCGAGGACCTGAACCCATTCCGCATCGCGCAGATGCAGTTTGACATGGCCGCGGAATATTTGAAGCTGGATCCGGGCCTGCGCCAGATCCTGCGCACGCCGAAGCGCGTCATGGAAGTTTCAATCCCGGTGAAAATGGACAACGGACAGACGAAAGTTTTCACCGGATTCCGCGTGCAGCACAATGTGTCGCGCGGCCCGGCCAAGGGGGGACTACGCTATCACCCGAATGTTACGCTCGATGAAGTGAAGGCATTGGCCGCGTGGATGACCTGGAAAACGGCCACCGTTAATCTCCCCTACGGCGGCGCCAAGGGCGGCGTTGTTTGCGATCCCAAGCGCATGTCCAAGGGCGAGCTCGAACGTATGACGCGCCGGTACGCCGCGGAAATTCAGCCGATTATCGGGCCGGAAGTCGATATCCCCGCACCGGACGTTTATACCGACTCGCAGACGATGGCGTGGATCATGGACACGTACGCCATGACAGTTGGCCACGCGGCTCCGGGCGTTGTGACTGGGAAACCGGTTTCCATTGGCGGCTCCGAGGGGCGCACGGACGCGACGGGACGCGGCGTCCTGTTCGTGGTGGAAGAAGCCTGCAAGGTGAAAAAAATTAATTTGCGCGGCGCGAGCGTAGCCATCCAGGGCTTTGGCAATGTGGGTTCGGCCGTGGCGCGGCTCTTTGCGGAGAAGAAAGCGAAAATTGTTGCGATCAGCGATTCCCGCGGAGGCGTCCACAATCCACGCGGCATCGATCCGCTGCGCGCCTTGCGTTACAAGGAACGTTCGGGCACTGTCGTCGGCATGCCGGGGGCGTCGCGCATCTCCAACGACGAACTTCTGGCGCTGAAGTGCGACATCCTGATTCCCGCGGCGCTCGAAAATGTCATCACCCTGCACAACGCGGACCAGATCAAAGCGAAAATTGTCGCCGAAGCCGGAAACGGGCCCACTACCCCGCACGCGGATGAAATTCTTTCCCGCAAGGGCGTCTTTGTGGTGCCGGACATTCTGGCGAATGCCGGCGGCGTCACCGTCAGCTATTTCGAGTGGGCGCAGGATTTGCAGGGATTTTTCTGGCAAGTGCAGGAAGTGAATTCCAAGCTGGAATTCGTGATGCGCCGCGCGTTCAACGACGTGCACGAAACCATGCGCAAGTTTCATGTTTACCCGCGCGCCGCCGCGTACATCCTGTCCGTGGGCCGCGTTGCCGACGCCACGTTGGTTCGCGGTTTATTTCCCTGAGACAATTCATTTCCTGTTCGAATCGCCTTTTGCCGCATCGTTCTTCACCAGCAACGCATTCCTGAAAATTTCTGTTGCGCGTGGACGACCACGCGCGTACATTTCGACTTGCCGGCTCGCGCGACGTTTTTGCGCAGCCGGTCCAGTTGTCTGTGGGCGGCTTTTGTCGCGGGAGGACTCGAAGAATTGTCCAATCACGTGAATGTGGCTCCGCCCATCGTGCTGACCATCGCGGGCTTCGATCCATCCGCCGGGGCGGGCATAGCAGCGGACCTCAAGACCTTCGCCGCGCACAACTGCTACGGCGTCGCGGCCATCACGGCGATGACCGTGCAATCCACGCAGGGTGTAAAATCCGTTCACGACACTCCCGCCTCGGAATTGCGGTCGCAATTGGATGCGCTTCTCGAAGACGTCAAGATTTCCGCGATTAAAATCGGAATGCTGGGTCACCGCGGCAATGCCGTTGTCGTCGCCGAATTTTTGGATCGCGCCGGTGTAGCGAACGTCGTTCTGGATCCGGTGATGAAATCAACGTCCGGCGAAACGGATTTAGTCGATGCGGGCGGAATCAAATTTATCGGAGAAGAGTTGCTGAAGCGCGCTACGGTGGTCACTCCGAATATCGCCGAAGCCGAAGTCCTGTCCGGCATGGCGATCAAGGATCACGCTGCGATGGAAGCCGCCGCGCGCAAGATTGTCGAGCGCGGCGCGCGCGCCGTGGTCGTCAAGGGCGGCCATATGGAAAAGGCCATCGACGTCCTCTTTGACGGAATGGAAGTGCTGCGGTTCGGCGGCGACCACCTCAAGAGTGAAAACACGCACGGCTCGGGATGCACGTTCGCGTCGGCCATTGCGGCGCAGTTGGCCTGCGGGCGCGCGCTGCGGGAAGCCGTGCTGCTTGCAAAAGCGTATGTCACCAAGGCAATCGAAAAAGGTTATGCCATCGGCAAGGGCCCCGGCCCGCTCGATCATTTTTACCGCATCCACCAGGAACCTCCCACGCGCGGCGTCCACGAAGTTCCCCAGCACGGCATGCACCCAGCCGCCGAACCCGGCGCCCACTAGAAAATCAAAGAGTTTGCAACCACAGATTCACACAGATAAGCACTGACAAAAGGAAAGGGGCGGGGCGCTTTTGCGCTCGAATCGATTGGCCTTAACTCCGTACTACCTTGTTAATTAATCCGCGTTCATCTGTGTGCATCCGTGGTTCCATTCCTTTTGTAAGCGATCCGGCCTGCAACAATTGTCGCCATGGGAGCTCCGCGAAATTCGCGGCCGTCGAATGGCGAATTGCGCGACTTGCTGGCGGATTCTGCAGCGCGGAAGGTCCATTTGTGGTCGGTGGAAAAAATCGTCAGATCGCCCGGCTCATTTTCCGCAATGCGGCGGGGCATCCCCAGGACTCGCGCCGGGCCTGAGGTGAATAATTCCACCATGCGCATCAGCGAAAGTTTTCCCGCATGCACCTGCTCAAGCGCGAGGCCGATGGCCGTCTCAAAACCGGTCACGCCGAAAGGCGCCTTGTCAAATTCCACATCCTTGAGCGCGGCTTCGTGCGGGGCGTGGTCGGTGGCGATGGCATCCACCGTGCCGTCAGCGAGTCCCGCGATGAGCGCGTCGCGGTCATCGCGAGATGCGAGCGGCGGATTCATTTTGTAGCGCGTGTCGTATTGAACGTCTTCGTCGGTGAGCGTGAAATGGTGCGGTGTTACTTCGCAGGTGACGTGCATACCTTTCGTTTTGGCGGCACGCACAAGTTCCAGAGAAGAACGTGCCGAAAGATGCGCGATGTGCAAACGGCAACTGGTCAGTTCACCCACTTGCACGTCTCGAGCGACGGCGAGCGACTCCGTGGCCGCCGGCATTCCGCGCAGACCCAGCCTGACGGATTGTTTCCCCTCTCGCATCACGGCTCCGGCAAACAACGAGCTGTCCTCGCAGTGGTCGATCACCGGCAAATCGAGCGCGCGGCAATACTCCATCACTTGCCGCAAAAGTTTCGCCGTGGCGATGGGCCGGCCATCGTCGGAGACCGCGACGATTCCGGCATTCTTCATGGCGGCGATTTCCGCAAGCGCTTCGCCCTTGCTGCCGATCGACGCCGCGCCAATGGGCCACACGTGCACGAGAGAAACGGCAGCCGCGCGCTCCATGATCGAGCGCGTCACGGAGGCGTTGTCGTTCACGGGTCGCGTATTGGGCATCGGGCACACCGCCGTGAAACCTCCGCGCGCCGCAGCCCGAGTGCCGGTTTCAATCGTCTCCGAGGACTCGCCTCCTGGTTCGCGCAGATGACAATGCAAATCGATAAAGCCCGGCGCGACGATCAGATTCTTGGCATCAAAAATTTCCGCACCTTGCGCGCGCGCCGCAAGCTGTCCGGGCGGCGCGACGGCCGCGATGCGATCTCCGTCGAGAAGGATGTCGCGCGGCGCATCCGTCCCACTGACGGGATCGAGAACGCGCCCGTTGCTAATCAGCAGCATGAGAAGAATCCCTTTCCGAAGACGAGTCCGCGCCGATCATCAAAAACAGCAGGGCCATGCGCACGGCCAGCCCGTTGGTGACTTGTTCGAGGACGCACGATTGCGGCCCGTCGGCGACGGCCGGATCGATTTCCAGGCCGCGAATCATCGGCCCGGGATGCAGTACCAGCGCATCCGGCTTGGCGCGGCGCAGGCGCTCCGGCGTAAGCTGAAATTGCAGGATGTATTCGTCGACGGCCAGGGCGGGTTCGTGCAACCGCTCCTGTTGAACGCGCAGAGTCAGTACGACATCGGCGTTTTCCAGGGCTTCGTCGATGCGCGTGACGCGCCGGATTGCGGCGCCCGCGGGAGCGAGGCACTCAAGTTCGCGCGGCAGCCACATGGCCGGGCCGCAGAGCGTGATGCGGCAGCCGAATTTTGAGAGCAGATGAATGTTGGAGCGCGCCACGCGGCTGTGCAGGATGTCGCCGAGAATCGTGACGTTCAGCCCTTCGAGTGTGCCGCGCCGGTCGCGGATCGTCAGCGCGTCGAGCAGCGCCTGCGTGGGATGTTCGTGCGTGCCGTCGCCCGCGTTGATCACAGGCAAGGGCAGATTCCGCGCCACAAAATCCGGCGCGCCCGAGGAACTATGCCGCATCACGATACAATCTGGCTTCATCGCGTCGAGCGTGCGGACAGTGTCGAGAAGCGATTCGCCTTTTTTCAGGCTCGATGATTCCGCTTGCAAGTTCATCTGGTCCGCGCCGAGCCGCGCCGCCGCCGTGGCGAAACTGATGCGCGTGCGCGTGGAGGGCTCGAAAAACGCCAGCGCTACGGTCTTGCCGCGAAGTGTCGCCAATTTTTTCAGAGGGTGGCGCTGGATTTCCTGGAAGGGTTTTGATTGGTCCAGCAGAAATAAAATTTCTTCGGCGCTGAGCGGTTCAATCCCTAGCATGTGGCCGAAGCGAAATGGCACAACGATCCTCGAAATCTAGGCCGGCTGAGTCACACCTGCGGCCGGCGTCAGGGAACGCGCTCGACAAGCACGACGCGCTCTTCCTGATCAATCTCATTCAAGCGGACTTCGATAATTTCGGTGTCGCTGGTTTGCACGCTGCGCCCGATGAAGGATGCTTCGATTGGCAATTCGCGATGCCCGCGTTCGATCAGCACGCACAAGCGCACGCGCTTGGGACGCCCAAGATCAAAGAGCCCATTCATCGCTGCGCGAATCGTCCGTCCCGTATACAGCACGTCGTCCACCAGGACCAGGTCCTTGTCATCCACTGGAAACGGGATGTCGCTCGATTGCAGGACCGGCTGGGCCGCGACTTTGGACAAATCGTCACGGTACAGCGTGATATCCAGCGTCCCCACCGGCACATCCACGCCATCGATGCCGCGCATCGCCTGCGCAATCCGCTTGGCCAGGGGAACGCCGCGCCGGCGTATCCCGATTAACGCCAAGTTGGAAGTGCCTCCACTTTTTTCCACGATTTCATGGGCCAGGCGCTGGACGGTGCGATCGATTTCCGTGGCCGTCATCAACTGCGTCTTTTCTACGATGCGCATCGGGCGAACATCCTAGCATAGAGCCAGCCGGTCTCGAAGCGCGGGTTGTGGAACGGTGCCGGATTTCAGCGGCTTTTCCACAATCCTTCCACACAAACACGCAATTCCGCATGCTAGAATTTCTCAAGTGACAGTGCCAGCCGCGGTAGACCTCTCCGTGAACGTCGGCGCGTTGCGCCTCTCCAATCCCATTTTGGCCGCCAGCGGCACCCTCGGGTACGGCGTCGAATTTGCGCACCTCTTCGATTTGAACCGCCTGGGCGGATTCGTCGTTAAGGGGCTTTCCCTAGAACCAATGGCCGGGGCACCGGCGCCCCGCTTGTGCGAAACACCTTCAGGCATGCTTAATGCCGTAGGCCTGCAGAACGTGGGTGTACGCGCATTTGTAGCGGAAAAGCTCCCCGCGCTGCGCCAATACCATACTGCCGTCATAGCCAACGTATTTGGCTACACTGTAGATGAATACGTGGGTGTGATTCGGGTCCTCGAAGAGGCGGAAGGTCTGGCGGGCTATGAACTCAATATCTCCTGCCCCAACACGGCGCACGGCGGTATTCAATTCGGCAGCGACCCGCAGATGGTCTCGGAAGTTGTATCCGCCGCCCGCCGAGCCGCCCGGCGGCCTCTGTGGGTCAAGCTTTCGCCAAATGTCACAGACATTGGGATAATCGCCAAGGCAGCCGAGGAGGCCGGCGCCGATGCTCTTACCGTCGCGAATACTCACCAAGCCATGAGCATTGATGTCCGGACGCGGAAATCCAGATTGGGCCGGGCTACGGGGGGATTATCCGGGCCGGCGATCAAGCCAATCACACTCAGGCTGGTTTACGAAACGAGGCGTGCGGTCAAAATTCCCATCATTGGCCTGGGGGGAATTGAGAAGGCCGATGACGTCTTGGAATACCTCATCGTTGGTGCCTCAGCCGTTCAGATTGGGACGGCGAACTTTTCTCAGCCGAGCGCTTGTGTGGAGATCTTAGGGCAGCTGGAAAAACGCTGTAGGAGAGATAACTGTAATAATATCAGTAGTTTAATAGGATCGTTTCAGGCCGATTGTCCTTGAATCGCCAGGCGGTGCGTGTTAGCATTTCGCCGTGCCAGGAACGGAGAAAAATAATGCGTAGGCGACTTTTCATGATTTGGGCCGCCCTCCGCTGGTTGCCATTGATGTTTCTAGTGGCTCAGGGCCTGGAAGCTCCCCTGGTAGCGCACGTCAGCCAACCCCTCAAACCCATTCGAGTCTGGAATGCCAAGACCAGTTGGTATGGCGGCAAGTTTCAGGGACGCAAGACCGCCAGCGGCGAAAAATACGATATGTATGCAGCAACTGGAGCCAGTCCGGACCTTCCCTTTGGATCTCTGGTCCGCGTTTACAACCCCAAGACCCATGTGGCTCAGCTAATCCGCATCAATGACCGAGGTCCGTTTATCGACGACCGCGAACTCGATGTCTCCTATGTAGTGGCATGCCGCTTGGGGATTCTGGAAAAAGGTATTTTGCCTTTGCGAGTCGAACTCCTGGAGGTGCCAAAACGCCCGTGAATGAGCGAGCCCGTCAGAAGCTGATCCTCGCGCTTGATTTCCCATCGATTGACCCGGCATTGAAGCTAGCCCAATCCCTTTCCTCGGTTGTCGGCACCTTTAAGATAAATATACAGTTATTTACAGCCGAAGGCCCTTCTGCAGTCGAGAAATTAAACCATCTGGGGCCAGGTATATTCCTCGACCTGAAATTTCATGACATCCCGAATACAGTCAAAGGCGCGATTTCTAGTGCCGTCGCTTTGCCTGGGGTCGAGTTCCTGGACGTCCACGCCCTGGGGGGGTGGGAAATGATGCGTGCGGCCGTGAAGGCTAGGGCGGAGGCTATAGGCGCCAAATCGCCTGCAGCCAAGCTGCTGGCTATCACGATCTTAACGAGCATGGATAACGTGGCTCTGAGAGGCGTAGGGATCACTGGCCCCGCTTCCAGACGCGTGGTCCAGTTGGCTCGCCTCGCGCAGAAAACGGGCATGGATGGCGTTGTGGCCTCTCCCCAGGAAGTCCGGGCAATCCGGCGCGCCTGCGGGAAAGATTTCCTGATCGTGGTTCCCGGAATTCGTCCAATGGTTGGAGGAGCTCCGGCCGCCGGGCGAAAGGGCAGACGTGACGACCAAGCACGTATTGCGACGCCTGCGGAAGCGATTCGCGCCGGGGCGGACTACCTGGTGATCGGCAGGCCAATAACCGGCGCCCCGGATCCGCTAGCGGCCGCTCGCACTATTCTCGAAGAAATAGGTTCTGCCCTTCAATCATGAGACCCTCGGTCTGGGGATGAAGCTTCGGGAGTAGGCACCCAACTCCAATTTCCTTTTGTGAAATCATGCGAGGGCATCAGGCAGGCACGGCAGTTCCGCATAGGTGACTGGACATTTCTATAGTAAAGCTCTGGGCACGCGTGATAGGGTCGGGGGCAAAATCGTGCAGTTACCCTGGGACCGTTGAACTACGGCGTTTAAACGAGGTGAAGCATCATGGCAACTCCTTCGAATATCCCAGCCGTTCAAAAGGGGCCCGATGAGAAATTCTGCCAGGAGTGTGGCGCCCTCATTCGAGCAAAGGCGGAGATTTGTCCAAAGTGTGGCGTGCGCCAAGTAGGAGGATCGGATGGTCTGTCCGCCGCTCCCAATCGAAGGAGCAAGTTGGCGGCCGGCCTATTCGCGATTTTCCTTGGTGGGCTTGGGATTCACAAGTTTTACTTGGGCCGCACCGGTCAAGGTGTCGTCTACCTGCTGCTCTGTTGGACTTTTATTCCGGCGATCATTGGTTTCATCGAAGGGATCGTCTACCTAACAATGAGCGATCAGGCGTTTGCACAAAAGTACGGCGTTTCATAGCAGCGCCTGCCGAGTTGCCTTCACCCCCAACCCGCTCGTACACAAGTCGTGCGTATGGGCAGCCGATCAAGCAATGGAGAGGTTCCCCTCAGATCCCAGATATGTAAGTGAATACTGACTAGCGGCAACCGGGCCGCGTCCGTGCTATAATTTTGCTATTGAGTCTTGCGCAGTGCCCGTCCATTCGACGGAAAGCGACTCAAAAGGCAGGTACATCATGGGAGAGTTCAGCCCATTTCATTGGCTGATCGTGCTGGCCATCGTGGTGCTTTTGTTCGGCGGAAAGAAAATTCCGGAAGTGATGCGCGGCTTGGGCGAAGGGATCCGAAGTTTCAAGGAAGGCATGCACGGCGCTGGGCAGGGGCCCGCGCAGACGACACAAGTGCAGCCCCCCGCTGCGCCGCCTTCGGCGCCAGCCATCGAGGAAAAGAAGTAGTCCCCCGAACGCTTTGACCGATTTAGGATTCGCGTGAAAGGGCGGTCCACTGGACCGCCTTTTTTATTTGCCTATTCCTCTCCACTTCTCCTGCCCAGTTCAAGCAAGAGCGCGCAGAGTCTTGCCAGCGGCAACCCCACCACATTGAAATAACAACCCTCAATTCTGGGAATAAATTGTCCTGCGCGTCCTTGAATGGCGTAGGCCCCGGCTTTGCCCATGGGCTCGCCGCTCGCCGCATATGCGGCGATTTCATTGTCGCTAAGGGGAGCAAACGTCACGGCTGAAGTTTCGACCGCGGAGCGAGTGGCGTTGCCAGGCCGTTTCATAAGAAAAATTCCCGTGAGGACATGGTGAGTCCGCCCGCTGAGCCTGGCGAGCATTTCACGCGCATGTGCGGAATCGCGCGGCTTGGCGAGGATCTCTCCGTCCAATTCGACAGTTGTATCCGCGCCGATGATGATGCAATCGCGAATGTCAGCACCCAGCCGCGCCGCGACCCCGCGCGCCTTCGCTTCCGCGAGCCGCGCGACCATGGCCTGCGCCGCCTCGCCGGGGAGGGCAGTTTCGTCAACCTCACTGGCGCAAATCTCAAACGCGATTCCCGCTTGGCGCAAAATTTCCGCGCGGCGCGGCGAGGAGGAAGCCAATATGATTCTCATGTTCGTCGTAGTTGGTACCAGGCAAGTCATTTTTTGAGTTGGGAAATGGCGCAGGCTTCAGCCTGTGGAAGTCCGTCCGTACATGGGCTAGACCCCACAGGCTGAAGCCTGCGCCACAAAATCACAAAACAACCGATTCCGTGTACTCGCCGAAAACGCGGCGCAAGGCGTCGGAAATTTCGCCGACCGTGGCGTACGCTTCCACCGACGACACGATCGCCGGCATCAAGTTTTCTCCGGAGCGCGCTCGGCGCTCGACTTCGGCAACCGCCGCGGCCGCGCGTGCGGAATCGCGGCGGGCACGCAACGCGCGAACGCGTTCGATCTGCCCGCGCTCAAGTTCCGGATCAACGCGCATCGTGGGGATCGGAGTTTCTTTTTCCGCGACGAACTGATTCACGCCGACGACGATCTGTTCTCTGCGTTCGACAGCGCGCTGATAATCGTACGCGGCTTTCTGAATTTCGCCTTGCACGTACCCGGTTTCGATGCCACGAAGCACTCCGCCGAGCGCATCAATCCTGGCAATGTACGCACTGGCTCGCGATTCGATTTCATCGGTCAATTTTTCGATGGCATAGGACCCACCGACGGGATCCACCGTGTTCGCGACGCCGGTTTCGTGCGCGATAATTTGCTGGGTGCGCAGGGCGAGAAGCGCCGCATCTTCGGTAGGGAGGGCGAGCGCCTCGTCCATCGCGTTCGTGTGCAGGGACTGGCAACCACCGAGCACGGCCGCGAGCGCCTGAATCGCGACGCGCACAATGTTGTTTTCCGGCTGCTGCGCAGTGAGCGAGCTTCCTGCGGTCTGCACGTGAAAGCGAAGCATCATCGAATCGGGGTTCTTCGCGGCGAAGCGGTCCCGCATCAGGTGCGCCCAGAGCCTGCGCGCGGCGCGGTACTTGGCAATCTCCTCGAGCAGATCGTTGTGCGCGTTGAAGAAAAACGAAAGGCGCGGCGCGAGTTCATCCACGGCCAATCCCGCGGCGAGCGCGGCGTCGACGTAGGCGATCGCGTCGGCCAGCGCGAATGCGACTTCCTGTGCCGCCGTCGAGCCGGCCTCGCGAATGTGATACCCGGAAATCGAGATCGGGTTCCAAGAGGGGAGTTCGGCGCGGCACCAGGCGAAGAGATCCGTCACGATGCGCATCGACGGCCGCGGTGGATAAATGTACGTGCCGCGCGCGATGAATTCCTTCAGGATGTCGTTTTGAACCGTTCCGGAAAGCTTGCGCAAGTCCGCGCCTTGCTTCTTCGCGACGGCGGCGTACAGCACGAGCAGAATAGCCGCTGTGGCGTTGATGGTCATGGAAGTTGAGACACGGTCGAGTGGAATTCCGTCGAACAGCGCCTCCATGTCTTCGAGCGAATCAATGGCCACGCCGGTTCTTCCCACTTCGCCGGAAGCGCGCGGGTGATCCGAATCGAGGCCAATTTGAGTCGGCAAGTCAAACGCCACCGACAGTCCCGTCTGCCCTTTCCCGAGAAGATAGCGGAAGCGTTCGTTCGATTGAGCTGCCGTGCCAAATCCCGCGTATTGGCGCATGGTCCACAAACGCCCGCGGTACATGGTGGGGTAAATGCCGCGCGTGTAAGGAAATTCTCCGGGGACACCGATCGCGGCCTCGGCGTTTTTGCCGGTAAGGTCCTCCTGCGTGTAGACAGTTTTCAGAGGGATGCCGCCGAGCGTGGTGAAGCGCTCCTTGCGCTCAGTCGTTGCGGCCGTCTTTTCGGCGGCCTGATCGGGAGGCGGATTCATCGGACTCGCCGCGAGTCGCGGAAGGAAAGCACGCCAAAAAAAATCATCAGGAGCGCGTAGCTCGCGCTGACGCCCACGAGCCAACGCGCCGCACCATGGTGCCAGGCGCGCCACGCCGCCTGAAACGCGGCCACAGCTAGGATGAAAAACACCGCGCCGGTGACTTCGTGAAACAGCTCGCGCGCGGCCCGCCAGAGCACACGGAGAGAGTGCCGCACCGTCGCAAAGAGCCCCATGGGTTGCGTAGCCACGATTGAATTCTATTACAAAATGGCCCTATCCACAGCCCAGCAACAACGGAGACCACTGGCGTAGGCGGATTGAGCACGCACCATTGCACACGAGGACTTGTTTCCGGCAGCATCGCGCCCTACAATAATTGAAGGGAAGTTTTCCCGAGGGGGGCATCGTGCAACTGGATGATCATCTGAAACAACTGCTGCGCGAGTTAGGGCACGCCATCAACGATACCGTGTCGGAATCCGGGCGCATCTCCGAAGCCATCTCCGACGTGCGTTCCGCGGGATTCGATATCGTATTGAAGCTGGACGCGACCATCGGCCTGGCGCGGCGCGATGGCGACGACACCAAAATCACGACGACCGACCGCCGCTTCCTCGAATCGCTGCACATTCAGGTCGACCAGGAAATTCTGCATGAGGAACGCGAGGCGCCCAAGTTTGAAATGACGCCGCAAGACTTGCGCTTCCTGAAGTCGCTGAAAATTACGCTCGATGACGCGCAATAAGACTTACGCGCTCCGGCTCGTTGGCGCAATTCTCCTCTGCTGCGCTGTGCTCGTGAGTTCCGCGCCGGTGGCCAGCGCGCAGAGCGCCCCGTCCTCCGCGCCTCCCTCGCAACCAATCTTGAAAACGCAATTCATAGTCCAACAGATGTCGTACCAGATGATTCAGGTGCGCGGTATCGCCGACATGAGGGAGGCTCATACGTTCACCTTTGCTCCCGAGATCCGCGACCAGATGCAAAAAGTGTTCAGTGCGGGCGGCTACCAGTACGGAGACAAAGTAGTTGTCTGGTACCGGCAGGGCACCACAGTCGCATTGAAGATCAAAGGGAAGCCATCCAAAGCGAAATGAGCCTCAAGGCTCGCCATGATTCGCCCTCCTGCTGTCGCCGGCCGGTTCTATCCAGATGATCCCGCGCGCCTGTGCGCTACCGTCGATTCTTTTCTAGCCGGCGACGGCGCGGAGAAGAAAGTTCGTGTCCGAGCTTGCCTTGTCCCCCACGCCGGATACATCTATTCGGGCAGCGTTGCCGGGGAAGTTTACCAGCGCATGGAAATTCCCGACCACGTGATCCTCATCGGCCCGCGCCATTATCCGCGCGGCGCTCCCTTGGCAATTCTTTCCGAAGGCGCCTGGCAGACGCCGCTTGGAGCTGCGCCCATCGATCATCTTCTGGCGGAAAAAATCGTTCGCGCTTTTCCCTTGCTCCGCGAGGACGCCGTTGCGCACAGCGCGGAGCACTCTCTCGAAGTCCAAATTCCCTTCTTGCAGCGGCTCGTTCCTTCGTTCACGTTTGTGCCCATCGTGATCGGCACCGCACATTGGGATGCGCTCGAAGCCCTCGGCCACGCGCTCGCAAGCGTGATCGCATCGGAGTGCGAGCCGGTCCTCCTGATTGCCAGTTCGGACATGAACCACTACGAAAGCGACGCCGTAACGCGTGTAAAGGACCGCAAGGCCATCGATCAGATCCTCGCTCTCGAGCCACACAAACTCTTCGACACCGTACGCGACGAAAAGATTTCCATGTGCGGATATGCCGCAGCCGTTGCCACTGTGATTGCTGCGCGAGATTTGGGCGCCACCGAAGCTCAGCTGGTCCGCTACGCGACTTCGGGAGAAGTGAACGGAGACATGCAGGAAGTTGTGGGCTACGCGGGGATTGTTTTCAAGTAGCACAGGCTTCAGCCTGTGTGGTTCTTGCTCGCGCAAGTTCAAACCCCCACAGGCTGAAGCCTGTGCTACTCAAACTGGTTCCTTCTACGGTCACTTTTATTTCAGTGGTCGCGGGAAGTCCGGATGCGCTCCGCGAGCGCGCGGGCGCGCGAGCGGGCGATTTCCAGGTAATGAGAATCCGCGGCAATCTGATCCAGGATCGTCAAGAGGCGTTCTGGCTCAGGCAGGAGCCGGTGGTCCATGTCCGTTTCAAATTGCATCAGGGCGTCGTTGACACCGAGGCGGTCAAACTTGGCCTGCCGCTGAAGCAAAACGAGATCCTGCTGCTGCCGGGCTAATCCTTCAAAGATTTGCATGAGCTGCGTGGCCGTGGGATTGAGCGTGTAATTGAACGAAGTCTCGTGCGCCTCCGCGCCATTTTCGTAGCGAAATGTTTTCTGGCCCAGGTTGGCGATTTTCTTCTGGATGTCGAGGTTGCCGATCGCAAAATATTTCAGTTCGGCGGCCAGGCCGAAGATTTGTTTTTGCACGGCGGGCCCCACTTCAAATGGCTCCGGGTCCACATCCTCATCCAGCTGGCGGATGTCGTAAGTGGCTTTCCCCTGGTCGCTGATTTTGATCTCAATAAATTCGGGAGTGCTGCCCTTGAAAACGCGGCGATAGGTGACGGTTGCGCCCGCCGGATTTGCCCGGGTCGCTGGGATAAAAAGCCATGCGCCGGCAAAAAGGCACAGGCATTGGAAAAGAAAACGGTTTCGAGTCATCGTGACTATGAGATGCGTGAAGCGGCGCCGCGGCTTCGCGAACTGCGCAGGGAAGGCGCGCACTCCGGTCCCGCAGCGGGACGCATGGTTGCGGCGCCCAGCCGGGCGCGAAACCGCTCGGCCTGCACGTGGCAGAGCGCGACGGCCAGCGCGTCGGCGGCGTCGGCGGGTTCAGGCGTTTCGCTCATGCCCAGCAGCGCGCGCACCATCAACTGCATTTGCTCCTTGGCCGCGTTTCCGTAGCCTGCCACGGAGGCCTTGATTTCTCGCGGCGAATAACTGCACACGGGAATTCCTCGCTGCGCCGCGGCCAACAAAACCACGCCACGAACTTCGGCGAGTCTCAATGCTGTTTTGATATTGAGGGCGGTGAAGACGGATTCGACGGCGACGCCGTGCGGCTGGAATTCCTCGATCAGTTCGGCCAGCATGGCGTGAATCTCACGGAGGCGTTCGGGAAAATGTTCAGGGCCTTTGCGCGTGGCGCGCAGGGCTCCAAAGCGCAGCATGCGGCAGCGGCGGCCATCGCTTTCGATTACGCCGTATCCGGTGGCGCCGGCCGCGGCGGGATCGACGCCAAGCACGCGCATAAATTTGTCATTCGTTCGAGAAGAGGGCGGCACGGCAATGAGTGTAAGGCGGCGCGCTGCATGCGGCTACAGTTTTTTCGGGGGAGGTGCGTTGAGAACGGCAAGATCGCTGCGCACGAGAGTTCGTGTAGCACAGGCACTCTTGGCTGTGAGGTTTTTGCGATTGTGGGTGCTTCCGAATTTTTGCCCATGCGGCCTACAAGACCGCACAGGCAAGAGTGCCTGTGCTACTCGGAGCTACTGCGCGGCCATGACGGCTTGCATTTCTTTTTCATCGATGTCGAAGTTGGCGGAAACTTTTTGAACGTCGTCGTGCTCTTCGAGCGCTTCGACGAGCCGCAGCATCTGCGCAGCCTGGTTGCCGGAAAGCTTGATGTAATTCTGCGGGACCCAGCCGACTTCGGCCGAATCCGGAGTGACGCCCGCTTTGACCAGGGCTTCGCGAACCGCCTCGAAGCTCTCGGGAGGAGTCAGCACTTCCCAGGCCTCGCCTTCGTCCCGCAAATCCTCCGCGCCGGCATCGAGAACGATGGAGAGCATTTTGTCTTCGTTGGCTTTTTCCTTTGAGACCACGATGTCGCCCTTGCGGTGGAACATCCAGCCCACGGCGCCGTTTTCGGCCATGTTGCCGCCGTTCTTGTTCATCATGTGGCGGATCTCGCTGACCACGCGATTGCGGTTGGTGGTGACCACTTCAATGATCATGCCCACGCCGCCCGGGCCGTAGCCCTCGAAGTTCACTTCTTCATACTGCTCGCCTTCGAGCGTCCCGGTGCCGCGCGCCAGGGCGCGCTCGATGTTCTCGTTGGGCATGTTTTCATTTTTGGCCGCCAGGATCGCGGTGCGCAGGCGCGGGTTGGAGTCCGCATCGCCGCCGCCCACCCGTGCGGCAATGGTGATTTCGCGAATTAATTTTGTGAAGATGCGGCCGCGCTTGGCGTCGGTGGCCGCTTTTTTATGCTTAATTGTGGCCCACTTAGAGTGCCCGGACATGTTAATCGCCTCTTGGGAAACGAGTTGGGGGACGAATCCCTGCATATTGCCCCGATAGTTTAGCATAGACCCCTGCGAATCGGAACACATGCAAGGATGCCAAGGGCGATCCACTTTTTCACCGAAGGACCGTTCCGCGAGAACCCTCCTCCGGGACACAGGATCTCGCTAACAAACGCTTGTAGAGATGTTTCACAAATATTGCCGCCTGATGACTCATTTGGGTATAGCATGGCGCGTCTCGGGAAAAATCGAGTGGCGATCCCGTGCAAAACCGTCCGGGCATGTCCCGGTTGGACGTCATTTCCGAGAGGAGATTCACCTGATGAGAAACTCCGTAGCGCTGTTTTTCTTTCTTGTGTTGGGGGGTGTGATGGGAGCGGGGGCGCTAAAGGTCCAAGCCCAGTTCGGCCCTCCCAGCCCGGAGCGGCAGGCCGCAATCGCCAAACAACTTGCCCTTGAGGAATCCACTCCGAAGCTGCAGATCACCGAGGAAATCCTCCCTCTGGTCATCCCCGATCACACGATCGGCGAAACAGAGGGGGTCTCCATGAATTCCAAAGGTCACCTGTTTGTTTACTCCCGCACGGGCAAGGGCGGGAGTTCGCGTGGCGGAACGGCTGCCGAGCTTTTCGAGTTCGACCAAAATATGAAGTTCGTGAAGCTGTGGGGGCCCGATAACTACGCCGCCTCGTTCGCGCACTCCGTCCGCGTCGACAAATACGACAACGTATGGATGGTTGACGAGGGTTCCGGAATGATCGTCAAGTTCGACCCGGCCGGCGTCGTCAAAATGACGCTTGGCCGAAAACCCGAGGCGATCGACTACATGGAGCGCTACATCGAGCGCGGAGAGAAAGTCGCGGAACGTTATCCGGTGGGAACGATGGGCACATTCAACCGGGAAACCGACATCGCCTGGGATGCACAGGACGATATGTATGTGAGCGATGGCTACGGCAACTCGCGCGTCGTCAAGATCGCCAAGGACGGCACCTGGGTGAAGGCGGTTGGAACTCACGGTTCCGGCGACAATCAGTTCAGCACGCCGCATGGAATCGCCACGGACGCGCAGGGCAACGTCTACGTCGCGGACCGCGGCAACTTCCGAATTCAGGTCTATGACTCCGATCTGAACTTCAAGAAATCCTTCGGCGGCGTAGGCGCGCCGTGGAGCGTTCAGGTCACCCCCAAGTACATCTATAGCGGTGACGGGACGGGCAAAATCTACCGGCTGGATCACGAAGGAAAACTGCTCGGTTGGGCGCAGACCGGCCTGGGACAGGGTCAGACGGGCTGCATCATTCACGAGCTCCACGCCGTGTCCGACAACGTCATCATCAGAGGGTCCTGTTCCGAATGGAACGTGGAGAAAATTACCTTCAAGTAGGGTTCACGAAAGAAAGGGGGCTCGAACCTGTGGCTCGAGCCCCCGAACTACTCAGCTACTTGACGGGAGCCGTGCCTGGATCGGTGGCAGTCAAGTCCCCGCTTCCTTTGAATTTCGCTGACTCCGATGGGCGGCAGAAGGTCTCCGCAAAATCCCAATCCGGCTTGAGTGTGAAGTCGATGGCCATTTTCCAGGGCTCCAGATACGCTTTGGGATCATTCAGCGTTAGATCGAGCCGCATGTGTTCTCGATCCACGCGGCGAAAGCGTTCCGTCACGCGCAGCGCATCGCTATGAGGATAACCCCCGCGATTCACCCAACCCCAATCGGCAAACCCGGCGGTTTCGACCACTAAATCGTTTCCTTCCCAGTGGCCCAGAGAATATCCCAGCGCTCTTGGCACGCCGCCGTTGTCGGGCATGGGCCGATTGTTCATCCAGATTGTGCGCCAGGTGTGGATGACTTCGTAGAAAATGAAAATCCGGTCGGGGCGGTCCTTGGCCTGGTACATCTCCACGAGGGAGGAACCCAGATCGTAAATGCGGGGGACGCCCGGTGGCTCGCAGCTAAAAGTTGGATCCACTGTAATCACGCCGGACGTTTTCAATTCAGCGGTATTGGCATCGAACCTGGCCTGCGCTTCAGGCAACAAGGCTGGCGGCTTTCCCAGAGAGTGCAGGCCTCCTCCCAACCCTCCTGACCATTGTCCCGACAAATCCCGCGGATCAAATGCGGGCTGGCTTTTCGCCGCGCTCGAATCGGCCGTGTTTTGGGCCAGTGCTATTGGAGAGAGAATCAGCAGCGTCGCCATCGCAGCGATCGAAATCGTGAAGAATTTCTGCATTTTCATCGGATTTCCATTTTCGATCCACGAAAGCGGAATGAAATCTTGCGCGCTTGGCCGACAGAATTAGTTTGCCGCTTGCGGTGGGGCTGCGCCGGAAGCGTTCTCGTCGAGATTGAGCGATTGACCGTGGAAAACAATTTTACTTTCCGGAATGCGGATGTATCCATTGCCGCTGCCATTCTTGGCCGGATGGAAGGTCACTTCTATTTCATCCCCCGGCTTCAATGTATCCTTGCTCCAGCCGGCGCGCGCCATCCATAGGGGATTGTACATTTCCAGCGACCACGGTGTGACTGCGCCCTTCTCATCCTTAACGTCAAATTTCAAGATGCAGTGAGGATTGCCCCACTCCAAGCCTGTTACCGTCACCTTCATGGTGATCAATTTCGTAAAATCGTAGGCCGAGCTCCCGTGATGCGCGAAGCCCGGAAGAGGAACGAGCGCAAGGCCAACTAAAATTGCAAGAACTGGCAGCGTCTTTATTTTCATGGAAGATCCCGGTTGGCGGGATGCTACCACATTCGGCGGGCTTTGAGAGAAGCGCTGCGCGGGATTCAATCAGGCGCTATGCGGCGTGGGGCACTGGTGACTGACGGATGACGGGTTACCGGCGAAAGCGAACTATCTCTCAAATCACGCCCATGCCGCGCGACAATTGCTCCGCTTCTTCGATCAAGGCGCCCAAGCTGACCGTGATGCCGTCCTTCCAGAAGGCCTCGTTGCGCGCGTCCAGTCCGAACGGCGCGAGCAGTTCCACGACATCCTTGGTGGCGCCGGAGCGCAAGAGGTCCAGATACAACGGCTCGAACTTCGCGCCGAGGCGCTGGCGCTGCGCGAAGAGGCTTTGCGTTAAGAGCTCACCGAAGGCGTAGCCGTAAACGTAAAACGGGCCGTGAAAATGGGGAATGTAAGCCCAGAGATGTTCGGAATTTTCGTAGGTGAAGATTTCGCCTTCCTTGCCGTAGAGTTCCTGCGCCGTCTTCAGCCAGATGGCGTCCAATTCTTCGACCGAACGTTTCCTGGGCTCGGTCCATTTCGCATAAGACTCGTCCATGCCGTGGAGGCGCCGCTCGAAATTTGAGAAGCCGATCTGGCGGACCACGGTGTTGATGGTGCTGTCGATCTTGGACATGATCAGGGCCAGGAGCAATTTCTTATCTCCCGATCGAATGAGGCGGTCCTTCAGGAATGTAAATGTCGTCATCTCTCCGAACACGGAGGCCGTTTCGCAGTAGGCGATGGGGGCATGGAACATCAGAGGGCCCTGCGCTTCTCCGGCGAGGATGCCATGCACGCCGTGGCCCAATTCGTGCGCCAGGGTCATCACGTCTCGATTGGATCCCAGATAATTCATCAGCGTGAAAGAGACCGGCTTCCCCCCCGGAAGAACGTGGGAGGAATTGAAGGCGCCGCTGCGTTTTTCTTTTGCCACCGGCACGTCGATGCGCCGATCGGTAAAGAACGTTTTCACGAGAGCCGTCAGCGTCGGGCTGAAGCTTTCGTAGGAACCTTTCACAATCTCCGCGGCCTCGTCGAAGGGGATCATGGTCGTATCGGCAAACGGCATCGGGGCGTTGCGGTCGCTCCAACGCATCACGGTCAATCCCAGATGGCGCGCCTTGAGCTTGTAGTAGCGCCGCGACAAGGTGCCGCCCAGGGTCGTGACGGCATTGTGGAGCACATTGACGACCGAGTCCGGAATTCGATTGGCCTTGTTGCGGAAGTCCATGGGGTGCGCGTAGCCGCGCTCCTTGTCCTCCACGGCTTTCAACCCCGCGACCATGTACAGGGTCTGGGCCGCATATTTCGCGAAAGGGCCTGCCAGGCCGCCATTCACGCATTGCAAGGCTTCCGCGCGCTCGGCGGCATCCTTGGATTCGGCGATCAGGTGCATCATCTCGGTGAGGTTTTTCACGCCCCCGCGAAATTCAAAATTGAGGTCGGCTTCCACTTCGTCAAAAAAATCGGCCCAGGCGCTGGAGTCAAACGGCGAGCGCTTCACCAGGGCGGACTCCACGGGCTCGCTCAAGAAGTGCCTCTTGAATGTGCGTATGTGTTCGATCCAAGGGCGGTGCTTGGAAACGACGGCATCGCTTTCATAAAATTGTTTGAGGGTTTCGTCGCTGAGCTGAACGAGTTCCAATTCAAAAAAGGTAAGGTGTTCTCCCCGGATGGCGCTCAATTCGCGCTGAAGGGCGGCATGCTTGGCCTTGATCGCCGCGTTGGTCAGGTCCGTGCTCTCCCTCAAAAGCAGGTACGAGGAAATTTTGCCGCTGAGCATCTCGATTTCCATGTAATCCCTGATGGCCCCGCCCAGCGATTCCGCCAGCTTGCCCTTGTACGCATCAGAGAAATACTTCGCGATGGCCTTGAGTTCGCTTAGATCAGAATCCAGGCGTGTATCGGTGATGTCGGCATACAAAATGCTGAGATCCCAGCGGATCAAGTCAGCGCTTTCGATTGTTTTTTCCATGATGAAACCACGTCTCCAGATTCTGTTCGGTTTTGGTACGCGCGCAGGCTAATCCAGCCACGGATTGACACGTGAATCTCAACGGTGCCTGATGCCCCCAATATTGTAACCCGTCCCCGCTCGGCCCGTTTGTAAGGCTTTGCGCCCAGGTTTGGCATCGGCATGGCCGCCAGATGGCTGATTCGGCGCACGATCTTATGGACAAACTGGATTTTTGGCAGGAGGGGTGCTTACAATCATAGACTCGGAGTTCGCCCCAGCCATGCCTACACTTACGGCGTGCAGCGAAAACGGATGCAAGGGACCAGTGCCGGCGGCACTCGAACCGGTTCACCTGTGCATGCTCCATTTCACGCTCAAAGTCGAAAACGATTGCGCGCAGATGCGCCGCGAAACCGTTTACGGAAAAACTCCGCACGCGCGCCAGGTGGAAATCATCCGCTTCATCGCCGATCACGGCGAAATGCTGGCGCGCGCTTCCACCAGCGGCCTGCACCTGGCCGATGAAATGAAAGCGCGCATCCTGAACACCTTCCTCACACTGATGAATCTGCGCGAAAACCTCGACCGCGCCGCCCTCCGCCAGCCCATCGGCCGCAGCGGATAACACGCTTCAAGGCCTACTCCTCTGAAAATCAGGCAAGCATAACCCTGCGTGGTAGACTGAATCTTCCGAGTTCATCGTCCGCCAATGTTTTTGCGAAAAAAACGGCCGCCCCATGAAACGCCATCCCAGTTTGCATCCGCTTAGTCAGCACCACCACTTCGCGCTGATTCAGGCGCTGGAGATGCGGCGCGCGGCGGAAGCCCAGGCGGAAAAGCGCGCGGCTGCGGTCACGCGTCAGGCGGAGAAGTTTGTCCGCTTCTGGCACAAGTCCGGGCACGTGCATTTTCGTGAAGAGGAAGAAGTTTTGTTGCCGGCCTATGCGCGGCACACGCGGCTGGACCGGGACGCCGAAGTGATGCGCATCCTCGCCGATCACGCGGAAATTCGCGCGGCCGTGCGGGATTTCGAGGGGCGGCTGGCGGCGAAGACTCCGATTGCAGCCGAGGAATTGGCCCGCGTCGGCAAACTTCTTCACGATCACGTGCGGCTGGAAGAAAACATCGTGTTTCCGCGCATCGAAAAGACCCTCGGCGAAAAACAATTGAACACCATGGGCCAAGGCCTCACGCGTCTACATTCCAAAAATGAAGTTTGCGATATTTGAAATGCGTTTCGTAGGACAGGCTTCAGCCTGTCTTCTTTTGACTTTTTCCAACGCCGCAAAAATCAAAAACAGACAGGCTGTAGCCTATCCTACTAAACCCCTATGTAGCGCGCGTAGAGCGAACGCGCGACGCTTGTGTCGCGCGTTCCCTTGATGATGGCGCGGCCGTCGGCGAAGACGGTCATTTCGTAGGGCGGAACGCGGAAGCGCAGGAGGAAGCCGTTCTCGCGCACCTCGGCGACGGTCGGCGCGATGCGTTTACCTAGCGCGGTGAGATCGAGCTGCCGGCGGCGTTCGTGAATCTGCACCGAGTCGCGGCCGCACATGGTCAAATGGGGTTGCGCTTCGCCTTCGAGGTAGCGGAATTCGTGGCGCGCGCACGCGCGGCATTCCGGATTGCGCGCCACGCGCACGGATTGAAACTTCCCGGACCACACATCGAAGGAGATGAGCCGCCCGCCTGCCGATTCGGATTTTCCGGCGAGCAGTTTGATGGCTTCCGCGGCTTCGATTGAGGCAATCACGCCGGCGGCAGCGCCGAGCACACCGACGGTGTCGCAGGTGTCTTCCGTGCCCGGAGTCTGCGAACTGTTTCCGCCCTCGGATTCGAGCGCGCACGCCAGGCACGCCGTCTGGCCGGGACGCACGGTAAGCGTCACGCCGTAACTGGCGACCACGGCAGCATAAATCCACGGAACATTCAAATGGATTGCCACATCGTTCAGAAGGAAGCGCGTCTCGAAGTTGTCCGTGCCATCCAGGATGAGCGGGAACCCGCGCAGTAATTCCTCGGCATTTTTGGGACTTACGTCCGCGACGATCCCTTCGACCGACACTCCCGAATTGATGGCGTGAAGGCGGCGCTCGGCCGCGACTGCTTTGGGGAGAGCTTCCTGCGCGTCGGATTCCTCGAACAGAGTCTGCCGCTGCAAGTTGGAAGGCTCGACGAAATCGCGGTCCACGATGCGCAACCTGCCGACGCCGGCGCGCACCAGCAGATTCGCGAGGGCGGTTCCCAGCGCTCCGCAGCCCACCATTACGGCAGAAGATTCGAGCAGGCGCTGCTGACCCTCTTCGCCAATTTCGCTGAAGAGTATCTGCCGCGAGTATCGTTCGTAGGATTTAGGGTCCATTGAGCAGGTGCGATCTCCGGATCGTTTCAGTAGGATAGGCTTCAGCCTGTCCGGTTTCTGCTGCACTTGTGGCAGCTCGATTTTGAACGGGCCAGCGGCTAAAGCCGCATCGTCCTACCGCATTTACGGCACGGCTGAAGCCGTGCCCTACAAAAATTCAGGTGTTGCTGCTTGAGCTTCTCGAGTCGCCGCGTTTAGGCCTGAGCGATTCGCACTCTAAACCAAACAGGCTGACGGTTCGCCCGCCGCAGCGGGCTCACCACAAGAACCCATCCTACCTTCATGATAGCCCTCGGAAGCCGGATGGGCAAAATGAGTGGCGTTTTCCGCTCTCGTGACAGAATTCACGCCGGGCAGACAACCCGGGCTATGCTACCCTAGCTCTGTTGTGAAGAGTGATGCCTATCGTCCATCGTCCCTTCGTACGGTTCGCCGCGTGGCTGCCGGCGTTCTGGTTGCTCTGCGCAAGTCCTCTCGCCGCGCAGAGCGGTTTTTCCGGTGAGCCGCCGCGCGTCGTCGCAGTGCGTGTGGTCGCCGAAACCGGAGCCGTGCTGGAACAAAATCCTTCCAAGCTGACGATTCAGCCCGGCCAACCGTTTTCCATCGAGGCGGAGAGTGCGAGCCTGCGGGAGCTGTTCCGCTCCGGACGTTATGCGGATTTGCGCGCCGAACTGGCTGATGTCCCCGGAGGCGTGCGCCTGGATTTTGTTGTCCGGCAAAACTTGTACATCAACCGGGTGCAGATCGAAGGGTTGCACGAGCCGCCGGGAGATGCCTTGGCGCTCTCCGCGCTTCGTCTCAATGTCGGAGATCCCTTCCGTGAAAGCGATATGAAGGAGGCGCTCGACCGCCTCCGCCAGACCATGGAGGACGACGGACAATATCTGGCCAAGCTTGACTACGTGACGACGCCGCATCCTGACACGCTCCAGATGGACATTGTGGTGCGCGTGGTGCCCGGTCCCCGGGCGAAGATCGGAACAATCACCATCCAAAACCAGACGCAGTTTTCCAACGCGGAGCTGCGAAGCCATGTGAAGCTCAAGGGGGGAGCGGAAGTGACTTTGGACCGCTTGAATCGCGCGGCCGACCGGACTCGAAAATGGCTGGCGGGGAAGAACTATCTCGGCGCGCGAGTCACGGTTCATCGCGGCTCCTATGACCCGTCGTCAAACCGAGTGCCCATCGATTTCACGCTGTATGCGGGGCTGGAAGTGCGCGTGGCCGTTGTCGGCGCGAAGGTTCCGGCGGGAACCTTGCGCAGGCTGGTTCCGATATACGAGGAAGGGGCGGTGGACGAAGACCTGCTCCAAGAAGGGCGCCGCTCCTTGCGCGACTGGTTTGAACGCGCCGGATATTTTGACGCGCAAGTGAGCTACACCGTCGCGGAAGCCCCGGCGGAGGAGTCGGGCACCACGGTTCGGCGCGCCGCGAGCGTGGTCACTTATCAAGTCGAGCGCGGGGACCACCACCGATTGGTTGGCGTGGAATTCACAGGCAATAAATACTTCAGTTCGGACCTTCTCCGAGGCCGCACAAAAATTCAGCCTGCTGCCTACGCCTCTCCGGGGCGGTATTCCACCGAATTGCTGCAAGATGACGCCGCTTCCATTCGCACCCTCTACGATGCCAACGGTTTTCAGGATTGCGATGTGCAAAGCCAGTTGATTGATAATTACAATGGCCACCACGGCGACCTGGCGGTGAAGTTTGTCATCCAGGAGGGGCTGCAAACTCGCGTGGTTAGCCTGGCCATTGAGGGCAACCAGCAAATCAGCGACGATGAAATCCTCGGCGTGGTCGGTTCCTCGAAGGGGCAGCCCTATTCCGAATTCAACGTGTCGACCGACCGTGACAATATTCTGGCGATCTATTATGACCAGGGATTTTCGGAAGCGCGCTTTACAGCTGACGAGGAGAAGTTGTCGCCGTCGGGACCGAACGCCGGTCCAATGGTTCGACTGACCTATCACATTACCGAGGGGCGCCAGGTGCTGGTCGCGCGCGTCCTGCTGAGCGGGTATGAGCACACGCGCCCCGGTGTGATCTCACGCCAGGTGGGGATCAAGATGGGCGAGCCGCTGAGCGAAGGCACCGTCGTCGAGACGCAGCGGAAGCTTTACAACCTGGGGATTTTCAGCCGCGTTTCCGTTGCGCCGCAAAATCCCGAGGGCGAAGATGAAAACAAGACTATCGTCGTCATGGTGGACGAGGCCAAGCGTTACACCATCGCCTACGGCCTGGGCTTTGAGGCGCAGCGCCTGGGCAGCTCCACCAGCGCGACGTCCCAATCCCTCAGCTTCGCCCCACGGGGCACCTTCGAAATTACGAAGGCAAACCTCACCGGGCGCGCGGACTCGCTCTCCCTCAAGGCGCGGGCCAGCACGATTCAGGGCCGCGCGCTGCTGACCTACACGGCGCCCAACTATTTCGCATCGCCCAATTTCAGCTTGCAGCTGGTGGCCGATTACATAACCAGCCGCGACGTGCAAACTTTCGATTCACGGCGGGCCGAAGGAACCATCCGCCTCGCTCAAAAGCTCTCTTCCACCAGTTCGATCCTCTACCAGTACGCCTACCGCCACGTGGTCGCCAGCAATCTGCAAATCGCAGTCGAGGAAATTCCGCTTTTCAGTCAAAACACGGAGGTCTCCGAATTCGGCGTAAGCTGGCTTCGGGACCGCCGCAACAGCGTTTCCGATCCCAGCCGCGGGGACTTTGAAACTGTGGAAGTGGACATGGCTGTAAGGGCGCTCGCATCGTCCGCGAATTTTCTCCACGTGTACTTGCAGAACTCCACGTACCATCCGATCGGCCGGCGGCTGGTGTTTGCTCGCTCCGCCCGCTTCGGCATGCAGACGCCCTACGGCCATTCCGTTTCGGGGGACATCCCTCTTCCCGAGCGCTTCTTCGCCGGAGGCGGCACATCCTTGCGCGGCTTTGGCCTGAATCAGGCAGGGCCGCGCGACCCTGTCACGGGATTTCCCATCGGAGGGCAAGCGGAACTTATTTTCAATCAGGACCTGCGCTTTCCAATGCACTTGCCGCTGATCGGAGACCGCCTGGGCGGCGCAGTTTTTTACGACGCCGGCAACGTTTTCCCGAGCATCAGGGAAATCTCCCTGCGCACATCGCCGCCAGCCCCGACCATCGGAAACGCAACAGGAACGAACGGCCAGCCCACCACCGTTTGCCTGACGAACTGCACCAACGAACTGAAATATTTCTCGCATACCGTGGGTTTTGAATTTCGCTACGGCACGCCAATTGGGCCGATCGCGTTGGATCTGGGCTATCAGCTCAATCCCGCAAGCTTCATCAGCCCGGTGACGGTGAACGGGAATCCTGGCGCAACGGTCTCGCGCCTGCCGGGCTTCCAATTTTTCTTCAATCTGGGGACGACGTTCTGATGCGCCGCGCGATCCTTATTTTCGCCTTGCTCTTGGCCATGGCCAGCGCGCCGCAGGCGCTCAGCGGTCCCGTGCCGTTTCAGTCGGCTCGCGTAGTGGACCGTATTGTGGCGCATATCGAAGACGACATCATCCTGCAGAGCCAGGTGCGCGAACTTGGCGCTTTCCAGCAGTTGGTCGACGGCCATTCGGAAGGCGACGATAAGTTGCTCGAGGAATTGATCGAGCAGTGGATGGTTGAGACGGAAGCCACGGCATCGCATTTCCCACAGCCGGCCCAGTCCGAAGTCGACCGCGAATTGGCGCGACTTCGGGAACATTTTTCTAATCCGGAAGCTTATGCGTCGCGCTTGAACGAACTCGGCCTTTCCGCCGCGCAAGTCCGGGAATTGCTAACCCGGCAGATTTACGTCGAGCGGTACGTCGACTATAAATTCCGGCCGTCCGTGCAGATCGAACCCACGGATATTGACGCCTATTATCAAAAGGAATTTCTGCCGGAGCTCGCAAAGGGCAACCAGCCCGCGCCGCACCGGGCCGATGTCGAAGAGCAGATCCGCGAGCTCCTCATCCAGCGGCGAATCAGTGACATGACGTCGAAATGGCTGGACGACACGAAATCGCGATTGAAGATCGAAATCGAAACTGCCGGCGGCACACCGTGATTTTTCGCCGGGAGCCGGAACAATGAACGGAACGAAACGAAAATTCGGACTGAAACACGGGCTGGGTCTCGTCGTCGCCCTCGCTGTCATCGCGGGATTGGTAATCTCCTATGCGATTGCCAGCGGGCTGGCGGATCGCTGGGCTCGCAAGACGATCGTAGAGCAGCTGGAGAGAACAACGGGCGCGCGCGTGGAGCTGGGCAATTTTCATTTTGGCTGGCGCGTGCTCACAGCTCGATTTGACGGATTGACGCTGCATGGGCGCGAGCCGGCCGGAAGCCCGCCGCTATTTCACGCGAACACCTTGCAGTTCGAGATCCACATCGACTCGGTCTGGGGAAGGAAGATTTCTCTGGGAAATGTGGAGATGTCTCACTTCTCCGCGCACGTGCGGGTTGAAAAAGACGGTTCGACGAATATTCCCGGCCCAAAGATTGCCGTGCAGACAGGCGCGCCGGGCATGCAGAGACTCTTCGATTTGAAAGTGGCGCAATTGCGGCTCGAGGACGGGGAGATCTTATGGAATGACAGGCGGATCCCTCTGGAGGCTAAAGGCGGAAATTTCGAGTTCGGAATGAATTACGCCGAAGAAAGTGGCCGCCCCGTATACATAGGCCAGATCAGCTGGCAAAAATTTGAAATCGCCGCCCTGCATAACTTGCCGTTCACTTCGAATTTCTCGGCGCGATTCAATCTGCGGCAGGATTCGCTTGCCGTGGCGCAATTGCAGTGGAAGACGGCGGGCGCGGAAATCGATGCGCAGGGAAATCTTACCAATTTCGCGCAGCCTGCCTGGAACTTCCGGTACCGGGGCCAGGTGCGCCTCGAGGACCTGTGGACGATTCTGCGCAAACGGGACGCGCCAGGCGCGCATGTTGAATTTGCCGGAGACGGAGCCTTCTCCTCGAAAAAAGTGAGTTTCAGCGGACGCTATACGGCGGACCGAATCACCATGAAATATCAATGGTTTCACCCCGGCAATATCACCTTGCACGGCAACTATCGCGGCGACGATCAATTGGTGGATTTCCCTGATTTGGAAGCCCAGATTCTGGGCGGAATCGCGAGCACCCACCTGCGCCTGAATCTCCCGAAGCTGGAATTTCGCGCCGAAACGCAAGTGCGCGGCATGGACCTGCACCAGGCGCTCGCCGCGGAAGACAATCCAAATTTGCCCATTATTCCCCTGCATTGGGGCAGCCGGATGAATGCAGACGCGACCACCACTTGGGTCGCCGATTTCAAGCACGTGGATTCGCGCGGGTCATCGGTGTGGACTCCTCCGGCCACGCTCTCGCCGGGGCAGATTCCCACGGCGGCCCACTTCGAGTTTCATTACGACATGGATCACAAGCAATTCAACCTCTCGCCGGGCGAGATCTCGACTCCATCGGCACGCATTCAATTCCGCGGGCCTCTCAGCGTGGTCGACACTTCGGTGGACATTACCGTTGATACCCAGGACCTCACTTTATGGGACGATTTCATCAACCGCCTGCGCGGGCCCGACGCGGAACGGCAAGTTGTCGGCGGCCATTTTCACTGGGACGGGCAGCTGACGGGGCCACTCGGCGGGCCCACATTTACAGGACACTTCAAAGGATCCGAAGCGCAATATGGCTCGTTGTATTGGGATGACCTCGAGGGTGAACTCACCTACTCCCCAGACGAGTTGCACCTTGAGCGAACTCGCGCGCGCAGGGGCCGGTCCTCCGCCGATCTGGAACTGGCGCTGGACCTCGACAACTGGGGCTTTTCTCCGGAAAACCAATGGACGTTTGACCTCAACTTAGTGGGCGCCGACACGGACGATCTGCAAAAAATGCTGGGGACATCTTACGCGGCGCACGGAATTCTGACCGGGCAATTTCGCGGAAAAGGCACCCGCGAACAGCCCGACTTTTCCGGCTTGTTTGATGTGTCAGATGCCACTTCGGGGTCGTGGCGCTTCGAGCGCGCCCGCGGACAATTGTCCATCCAACTGGGCGAAGTGCGGATCGCCAACGCCGAGGTGCGCCTGGCGGCACGCGCGCCTGGCGCGCCCACGGGTCTCGTGACGGGCAATCTGGACTATCACACCGGCACGGGAGATGTGTCTTTTGACTTCACGGGAGCGGCGATTCCCCTTGAGTCGATTGAAAAAATACAAATGGCGCGCCTGCCCGTGGGAGGCCGCTTGAATGTACAAGCGCGCGGCCAGGGACCGCTTCGCGCTCCCGAGCTGCACGCCACGCTGCGCCTGGTTGACTTGAAATTGGGAAATGACGTGGTGGGAAGCTTTGATGGAAAAGTCGATTCGGATGGCCACCACCTGACCGCAACCATCGATTCGGCGATGGAGTCGGGGCGGCTTAATGGGATGATAGACATTGGGCTCGGAGGAGACTATCCGGTGACCGCGCAAGTAACTGCCGAGCAAATTGATTTCAACCCTTTCTTGGTTTCGGCCCTGCACCTCTCCCGGTTGAACGGCCACAGTTTGGTGGACGGCCATTTTGATGTAGCGGGCTTTGGGGCTCGTCCTGAAACTCTTGCGGTAGAAATGAATCTCTCCCGCCTGACATTCGACGTTCAAAACGTGAAGCTGGAAAATGTCGGCCCTGTGCGCCTGACCTATCGCCGGGACGAGGTGCGAGTCGAACAGGCCAGCCTGCGCGGCCCCGACACGGACTTTCGCGTGACCGGTTCGGCCCGCTTCGCTGGGGATCAAGCCCTCAATTTGCGCATGGATGGAGCAGTCAGCCTTCAACTGCTTGCCGGATTCATGCCGCAACTGGAAGCGACCGGGCGCGCGCAGGTCAATGCCGCCGTCGGCGGGACTTTGGCCACTCCGCGTTTCAACGGCAAGGTTCACATTGAGGGCGCCTCGCTGCGGTATGGCGATTTTCCCGCAGGGCTGAGCAACGTCGGCGGTGATTTCAACTTTGACGCGACTCGCATGGTGTTTGACAACGTAGCGGCGGAGACCGGCGGCGGACGCCTTACGATTGGCGGGACGGTGGCGTATGGCGAGGGGCCGTTGAACTACGTGCTCAACGCGCGCTCCGATCAGGTTCGCATCCGCTATCCGGTTGGCATGAGCTGGCTCGTGGGTGGGACCTTGCGTCTCTCCGGAAACGCGCAATCGGCTACGCTATCCGGGCGCATCGTCGTGGATCGCCTGCTGATGGCCGAAGGTTTCGATCTCGGGGCCTTCATGGTTTCGGCCAAGGAGCCGGCGACCGGACCGAGCACCACTTCGCCGTTTCTTCAGAATTTAGAGTTCGACATTCAGGCGGATTCCAGCCCCGATTCGCGAATGGAATGGACCGGAGCGCGCCTGCTGACCGATGCCAGCTTGCGCTTGCGCGGAACCTGGGAGCATCCCATTCTCCTGGGGCACATCCATTTGCTGAGCGGTGAAATGAGTTTTCGCGGCAACCAGTACACCGTGGCGCGCGGGGACATCAATTTCGCCAACCCGTTCCGCCTCGACCCCGTGTTGAATGTGGAGGCCACCACCACCATCCGTCAGTATGAAGTCACTCTCGATTTCACAGGCCCCGCGAGCAGGCTTACGCTGGCCTACCGGTCCGACCCGCCGTTGCCTTCCAGCGACATTATCGAACTGCTCGCCCTTGGCCAAACTGGCGAGGAAAGCGCGGCGCGAACCGCCACCGGGCAGAACACGGGCTTGGGAGCCTCGGCGCTACTTTCCGAAGCGATTTCCAGCCAGTTGGGCGGACGCATTCAACGCCTGTTCGGGGTCAGCCACTTCAGCGTGGGACCTTCCGTTGCGACATTGAACACGCAGCAAAACTCGATTGCCAGCGTGACGATTGAGCAGCAAGTCACCCCGGGACTCGTGGTCACTTACATCACGGATGTCACCACCACGCAGTATCAAGTGATTCAAATCGAATACACGATTAACCGCGAATTCTCCGTGGTGGGCTTGCGCGACGAAAACGGAACGTTTGGGCTCGACGTTGTGCGGAAGACGCGTTTCAAATGATGGTTTACCGCTCCCGGAATGCGTGCACGGGTACGAAACTTCGCCTACTGAATCCCGGCCGGCGCAATTGTGTTCGTGCTATCTTCTGCGGCGAGGGACGCATATGACAAAAGTTGCGGTGAAGTACGCAAAAACATTCCGGATCGGGTTCATACTGGCGCTCACCTTGATGGCCGCCGCTAGTCCCGCAGGCGCGCAAAAAAAGAAAAATAAAAACGCACCGGCCCCCGCGACCACCGATCCCGGACAGGATCTGCAAGCGGCAATGCATACGCCGGATGCGGAAGCCATAGATCAAGCCATCGGCGAGGCCCTGGGTTACTGGCAAATCGGCGACACGGAATCCCTGCATAAATACTACTCGAACGATGTGGTCCTCGTGAGCGGCGCCTGGGAATCGCCCATCATCGGCTGGGACAATTTCGTGAAGGCTTATCAGGCGCAGCGCGCTCAGGTCAGCGGCGCGCGCATGGATCGGTCAAATACGCTCATTAAGGTGAATGGCAACTCTGCATGGGCCACCTATCAATTCGTTTACGTGGCGCAGACGGAGGGAAAAGTGGCTGAATTCCGCGGGCACACGACCCTCTTCCTGGTGAAGCAGGCAGACCGATGGGTGATTACACTGAACCACTCCTCGGTTGTGGACTCCTCGCTTCCCGAGCCGGCCACGTCGACGAATTCGACACAGCCCGGCTTGCACTAGAAGCTCTTGAAGCCCTCATAAATCCAGAGCCCCGCGCTGGCCAAGAGCAGCGCTCCGGACACCACTGCCAGGGCGATGATCGGCCTGGTCAGGCGGGACATGCGGGCGATGATGACCTGCTGCTCCTGGAAGTGATGCTGCTCGGCGGCATCGATGAAGATCTGATCGTCTTCTTTCGACGAAAGCGTTCCCCGGTAAACGACCAGCACTACCAGGAAAGCCGTGATCACGCCCCAGGAAATCATGAGCAGATCGAGCATAAGCGATCGGGATTCTTCCAAGGTTACCTCCTTGCCAGAACTGCGCTGGTGGTAGGGGATCGTGCGTTTGCGCCGTCTGGCAGCGGAAAAAACTTGGGCGGATTATAGCACCAATCCTGGCGCGATAACGGCAGGTGTTATTTACTGTTGATTGGACTTCGGGGGAAATCGCACTCCCCAAAAGTCGTCCAGAGGCCCCAGCGATTCGATGCCCGTTTCCCAGAGTTCTTCGTTGTCTTGCTGGTCTTTAACCCACGCAACGCGAAACTTGGCGGTACGCTGCGAAAAGCGGTTGGTGAGTTCCACTTCGCTTCCAATTTGCATCATCCGGGAGGTCCAGATCATCGCCCCCAGGACGCCGACGACGCCGGTATGCGTCGATTCTTCCAGCAGAATCCCATCCGCTGCCGTGCCGCGAACTTCCACGGGAACTCGCATTACTACCCGCGCGCTCTCTCGTCGTTTTTCAAATTGAGGTGTGTCGATCAATCGGATCTGCCAACTCGGCTGTAAACAAAATGAGGCATAGACTATGACAAAGTAATCTGATCTGTCAACCCTGAACTAACTTTAGAGTAAATAATAAATGCATTGGTTTCGTGACTCCGGACTGACCTGAGAATCACGGACTGTACCAAATTGGAACACTTGCCCCGCTGGGCGTCGCGTTGACAAACGCTGCCGCGGGCGGGCACAATCAATTTGCCTCGCAACATCCCCATTTAAGCCCGAATGGCGGAATTGGCAGACGCGCTAGCTTCAGGAGCTAGTTCCCGCAAGGGAGTGGAGGTTCGAGTCCTCTTTCGGGCACCAAGAATTCAGTGACTGGTGATTTGTGACCGGTGACTGGTGAATCGTTTAAACCCGTTCATGTCGAATCCAGCCAGACCTGGTTTCCTGATCTTTCTCGCGTCTGCAATTGATGCTACTTTCTACATGGCAACCGATTTGCCGCTGGGAAATCCATGCCCGAGCATTTTGTCTTTCGCGACCTGCGCGACTTGCTGGCCAAGGCCAACGAGGAAAAATCCGGCGATCAATTGGCAGGCCTCGCCGCGCGCTCGGAGCGCGAACGTGTGGCCGCGAAACGCAAGCTCGCGGATATCACCCTAAGAGAAATCGTCCGCCAGCCCCTGATCGACCCCTCCGTCGACGAAGTCAGCCGCCTGCTCCTGGAAACTTACGACGCAGAGCGCTTTCAAAAAATCCAGAGCATGACCGTGGGCGAATTCCGCGAATTCATCCTCGACGACGCCACGAGCGAGGAGCAATTGAGGCACCTTCAGTGGGCCATCGTTCCCGAAATCGCGGCGGCCCTCGCCAAAATCATGAGCAACAAGGACCTCATCCTCGCCGCGGCCAAAATCAGGAATGTAACGCTATGCCGGAATACGATGGGGGAACGCGGAGTACTGGGAATTCGCATCCAGCCCAACCATCCCGTGGACGATATTGGCGGGATTTTGCTCGCTGCGTTTGAGGGGCTCCTGTTCGGATGTGGCGACGCGGTCATCGGAGTGAACCCGGCTTCGGACTCGGTGGAGACAGTCGGCGGAATCCTGCGCGCGCTGGAAAGGCTCATCGACGCTTACAGCGTGCCGACGCAAGCGTGCTGCCTCGCGCATATCACCACGCAGCTAGAAGCCATGAGGCGGGGCGCGCCGGTGGACCTGCTTTTTCAGTCCATTGCCGGGACGGAGGCTGCCAACCGCAGTTTCGGGATTACGCTGGCAACGCTGCGCGAAGGGCGCGAGGAGGTTCTTGCGCATCATGCACGGCGGGACGTCCCCTGGAAGGGCGCGAACGTGATGTATTTCGAGACGGGGCAGGGCAGTGCTCTTTCGGCCGATGCGCATCACGGCATCGACCAGCTGACGCTCGAGGCGCGCGCCTATGGCGTGGCCCGCGTGTTCCATCCTTTCCTGGTGAACAGCGTCGTCGGATTTATCGGCCCGGAATATCTTTACGATGAGCGTCAGATCATTCGCGCCGGGCTGGAAGATCATTTCATGGGCAAGCTGCTGGGGCTCCCCATGGGCTGCGATGTCTGCTACACGAACCACGCGGCGGCCGATCAAAATTCCGCAGACAATTTATTGGTGCTTCTGGCCGCGGCGGGCTGCAATTATTTTATGGGCGTTCCCTGTTCGGACGATGTAATGCTCAACTATCAATCCACCAGCTACCACGACGCGCTGGCCACCAGAAAATTATTCGGGCTGCGGCCCGCTCCCGAGTTCCTGAGCTGGCTGCAGGCAAGAGGAATTTTCCGGGACACCGAACCCGCGTTGCTGAATGCCTCCGCGCGGCGCGAATTGATGCAGGGGCTCGAATCTTCCCTGAGAGAAATGGCCTGAATGCCAAGAGATGCCAATTCCTTCCTCGCCGCTGATTTTCCCGAGGTCCTGCGCAAAATTCGCGAACGCACCCCCGCGCGCATTTTGACAGGGCGCGCCGGCGCCGCGTATCGCACCGCGACGCAATTGGATCTGCGCGAGGCCCATGCCGCCGCGCGGGACGCCGTCCGCGCGGAGCTGGATCTCGAAAATGTTTTCGGCGCTGCGTTCATTAAACAGTGGAATCTGTTCGAGGTCTGTACCGAAGCGCGTTCCAAGGAAGAGTATCTCCTGCAGCCGGACCTAGGACGCCGCCTGAATGAAGAGTCGCGCCAAGAATTGGCAAGGCGCTGTTCCCACGAGAACGACATTCAGATCGCGATCGGCGACGGCCTGTCGGTCACTGCAGTCGCCGCGCAAGTTCCTTCCCTGCTTCCGTTGCTTTGCGAAGGCGCCCGGGCGCGTGGCTGGACTGTTGGCAATTCGTTTGTGATTCGTCACTGCCGGGTTGGAGTCTTGAATGAACTCGGCGAATTACTCGGGCCGAAAGTGGCAGTCTTGCTGATCGGCGAGCGCCCCGGCCTCGCCACCGCCGAAAGTTTGTCTGCGTACATGGCGTACCGGCCTGGCAGATCACATACTGACGCAAACCGCAATCTCATCTCGAATATCCACGCGCGCGGGCTCCAAACGCGCGTAGCGGCCGATCGAATCCTGAACTTCGCGGCGCAGATGATGGCGCTGCAGACCAGTGGTTTCTGTCTCCGCGAACAATTGCCCCCGCCCGCAGGCCACGAACTGATCCAGAAATAGATTTTTCTCTTTCGCTCGCCCTCGAATTCCGGATGTATAATTCGGTCTTGTGAGGTGCTCATGAGCGCTGCCTCCTTGAAAGTGAACGGCCGGGTGCACAAGGTGGACGTGGACCCGAAATGTCCGCTCCTGTACGTCCTTCGCGACAATTTGGAATTGAACAATCCGCGCTTCGGTTGCGGCGTCGGACAATGCGGCGCGTGCACCGTGCTGGTGGACAATCACGCGGTGCGGTCGTGCCAATTGACCGTGGCCAGCGCTATTGGAAAGGAAATCGTCACCCTCGAAGGCCTGGAAACCAACGGGAAGCCGCATCCCGTGCAGGCGGCCTTCATCGCGGAGCAGACGTTCCAGTGCGGTTACTGCCTGAATGGCTGGGTGATGACCATCAAAGCGCTGCTCGACAGGAATCCATCTCCTAGCGACGCTGAAATGCGAAACGCGTTTGAAAGTTTGGTGTGCCGCTGCGGAAGCCACGTCGGCATTTTTGCTGCGGTCCGGCGGGCATCGCAATCCGCGAAAAGGAGCGCATAAGACCATGGCTCCCAAACTCGCAGTCTCGCGAAGAGAATTTGTGAAGGACGCTGGAGGCTTGCTGATCGGCTTCAGCCTGGCGGATTCCGCAGTTCTTCCGCGTGTACTGGCCGCGGCCTCTCCCGAAACGATTACCGCCCCTTCTCCCAGCCGCCTGGATTCCTGGCTGCGCATCGACAAAGAGGGAATCGTTCACGTGTTTACCGGCAAGCCGGAAATTGGCATGGGCGTCAGCACGGCTTACGCGCAAATTGTGGCAGAGGAACTTGACGTTCCCCTCGATCGCGTTGTCCTGACAATGGCCGATACCGCTACGACCGCCAATCAGGGCGGCGTCGGAGGCAGCACGTCCATCATGCTGGGCGCGAAGCCGTTGCGCAACGCTGCCGCGAACGCGCGCTATCTGCTCACGCAGTTAGCGTCGAAGCGCTTGGGCGTACCCGCCGAGGAACTGGAAGTGGCGGATGGCGTCGTTTCCGTGAAGGGCAGCGCGAAAGGCGACACATCGAAAATCGTCTCCTATGCGGAATTGGCGAGCGCGGGCGACCTGAACGACGCGCTGAATGTTTCGGGCGACGGATTTTCACTGAACGTTGTAGGCACAGGCAAACCGAAAGACCCCTCCGCGTACACGATTGTGGGCAAACCGGTGCCGCGCGAGGATCTCCCGCCAAAAATTCTCGGCCGCTTCAAATATGTCACCGACGTCCGCGTTCCAGGAATGCTGCATGGGCGCGTGATTCGGCCTGCGGGAGTGGGCGCGACGTTCGTGAGCGTGGACGAAAGTTCCGCGAAGTCCATTCCCGGATACGTAAAAACCGTGGTGAAGGAAAATTTCGTCGGCGTGGTCGCGGAAGATGAGTGGGCCGCAATCCAGGCCGCCAAAGCGGTCAAGGTCGCGTGGACCGAGCCCAAGCAGGCGTTCCCTGAGCAGAAAGATTTGTATTCCTATATGCGCTCGGCGCCGCCGAAAGCGAGCAAGGAGACCCTGAAGCGCGGAGACGCCGTCGCGGCGCTTTCAGGCGCCGCGAAAAAAGTGGAGGCGAGCTATGAGTTTCCTTTTCAATCGCACGCCACCATGGGGCCGGGTTGCGCCGTCGCGGACGTTCACACCGACGGCATCACGACGGTCTGGTCCGGCGGGCAGAAGCCGCACGATCTGCAGAAGGGCTTCGCGCAGCTGTTGCGCGTGCCCGTGGACACGGTGCGCGTGATCTGGGAAGAAGATGCGGGATCGTACGGCCGTCCGGGCTTCGAAGACGCCGCTGCCGACGCTGTGCTGCTTTCCGAGGCCGTAGGCAAACCCGTGCGCGTGCAGTGGATGCGCGAGGACATGACGGCGTGGGGCACGAAAGGGCCCGCCGTCCTTTGCGACCTCTCCGCGGCGCTCGACGCGCAGGGCGAAGTCACCGCGGTGCAGTTTACTTCATGGGCTTTTTCCGGCGGAGAAACGCATTTTCGCCCCGGCGACGCGGGAAATTATCTGGGAGCCCAGCTCACCGGAATTCCCAACACGACGGGGGTGGATGAATTCGCGCAATGGGGCGTGGAATCGCCGCCGTACGCCTTCCAAAATATTCTCGCGATGGCGCACGTTATTCCCGCGTTTTATGAGAGCGCATCGCCGCTCCGCACCACGCATTTGCGCGACCCGGAAGGGCCGGCCACTTCGTTTGCCGTCGAATCCTTCATCGACGAAATCGCCGCCGCGGCCGGCGCCGATCCGATCGAGTTCCGCCTCAAGCATCTCGCTGAGCCGCGAGCGAAAGCGGTCTTGACCGCAGCGGCGCAAAAAGCCGGATGGGACACTCGTCCTTCCCCAAGGAAGGGCTCGTCCAGGGGCGGCGTCGCCACGGGGCGCGGGATGGGCCTCAGTACGCGCAACGGCACGTACGTCGCAACCGTGGCCGAAGTGGAAGTAAATCGCAATACGGGAGCGGTTCGCGTGACGCGCTTCGTCTGCGCGCACGATTGCGGACTGATCATCAATCCAGAAGCGCTGAAGACCACCATCGAAGCCAATCTGATCCAATCGCTCGGCCGCAGCCTGAAGGAAGAAGTGACCTTCGACCGCAGCAACGTGACCAGTGTGGATTGGATCACCTACCCTGTTGCGCGGGCTTCCGACGTCCCCGATCGCGTTGACGTTGTTTTGATCAACCATCCCGAACTTCCGTCCAGCGGCGCGGGAGAACCTTCCAGCCGCGCCACTGGCGCGGCCATCGCCAACGCTGTCTTTGACGCAACCGGCGCGCGTGTCCGGCAGACGCCGCTCACGCCGGCGAGAGTAAAAGCAGCCATTGCCGGAATTCGTAATTCGTAGCTGCGAAGTGAAGGCCCTTTAATTCAAATTTAGAAACTAAGGAGTCGGTGATGAAAGCAATGCTGGGCCTTCTGGCGTTTCTGTTGCCGTTTTCCGCGTCAGCCCCGAACGTGGCCACCGCACAACAGGCGGCTCCGCCAACGAGTTCGCTTCCTGCGACGTATGTCAGCGCGGCGGATATTCAAGGCAACCTGAGCGCGGCGCCCGATTCAGCGACGAATCCCCTGCCAAACATTTGCGTGGTTGACGCCGGGGGATACAACGTCGCCGTCGGCGTAATCCACCGGCCGCAGACCCCGCCGGGCGTCGCCGCCGTCCACTTCAAGGTGACGGAAATTTATCACGTGACGGATGGCGCGGCGACGCTGGTAACCGGCGGCGCCATGGTCAATGCGAAAACGAGACCTCCGGATGCCATATCCGTCCGGCTGGAAGATGGCCCCGGCGCAAGCGGCACCGCTATCCAGGGCGGCGTGCGCCAGCGAATCAAAGCGGGCGACGTGGTCGTCATTCCCGCAGGTGTTCCGCATTGGTTTAGCGACATCGAAGGATCGATTACCTACGTTGTAGTGCGTGTCGACCCCGACAGAATTCTGGCCTCCAAGTAGGACAGGCTTTAGCCTGTCTGGTGTCGACTTTCAGTCGCTACGAAATGCAGACAGGCTGAAGCCTATCCTACTTAACTGCAATGCGTGTCAAGGAATTGAATGATTGCCTGCGCGGCCGCACGCGGCTCCCTCTGCAATAAGAGGTGGGGAGCGCGAATGGAAATTGAAATGGTTTCGGGATGAAGCCGTTTGATTTCGTCCAGGCACTCGCTTCCCACCAACTTATCTTCCGTGGCCTGCAAATAGAGCAAAGGCACTCTTACCTGGCGGATTTCCTCTCTCGCATCACAGTGAATGGCAGCCCGCGCCCGTTCTGCGAATACTTCTCTGTTTATGGAGCGCACGCTGCGCCGGAGAGTTAGCTTTAAGCTTTCGGGGGCGCCGAAGCCCAGGACGAAATATTCGCGCAGAAAATCAGGCGGGCGGATTCGGAGGAACAGCGGGCGGGCTAAAAGTTGAGGCAGCGGGCCCCACTTTCGCACGGGATTGGAGATGAACCCGGCGCAGAGGATGACCCCCCTCAGGTTGGGCGGATGCGTCGCAGCGAATTTTACAGCCACTGTAGATCCGTAAGATTCGCCCAGGATCGCAAAAGGGCTGTCCTTCGGAACCCGTTCACCTAGCCAAGAGACAAGTTCAGGATATGGAAGAAATCTTTCGGCGGGATATGCCGCCGTAATCACATTCAGAGTTCGCGGCAGTTCCGGAATAAGGGGTGCAAAAAGATTTCCAGTCCCATCAAGTCCAGGGAGAAGTACCAGTGTGAGCGGATTCACGTTTTTGTCGCTCGTCTCGGTTCGATACTATACTCCCACGCGCTCGGAATGATTCGGACCCGTGCATTCATTCCTCGCGAGTGTGACCGCAAAAACAAAACGCCCCGGCTTGCCGGGGCGTTTTGTACGCTGGATGAAGCAATTGACTCTCGCACTTGCGGCGACGGAGTTCGCCCACCGCACTGATCCGATGCTACGCTGTGGCTACGGCCGGCTTCGGTACGCCGTTGATCGTCTTCAGAATGCGCGAGACGATCTGGTAGGGATCACCTTCCGAGTTCGGACGGCGATCTTCCAGATAGCCCTTGTAACCGTTCTTGATGAAGTTCACTGGCATGCGGATCGAAGCGCCGCGATCGGAGAGACCGTAGCTGAACTTGTCGATCGCTTGCGTTTCGTGCAACCCCGTCAAGCGAAGGTGGTTGTCCGGACCATACACCGCGATGTGCTCTGGGATATTCTTCTCGAACGCTTTCATGAGGGCCTCAAAATATTCCTTGCCGCCCGTTTCGCGCATGAACTTCGTCGAAAAGTTGGTGTGCATGCCGGATCCGTTCCAGTCGCCCTTAATGGGCTTGCAGTACAATATGAAATCCACCTCATATTTTTCACAGAGACGCGCCATCAAATAGCGAGCGGTCCAGGTGTCATCAGCGGCTTTGGCTGAGCCCTTGGCGAAGATCTGGAATTCCCACTGGCCCTTGGCGACTTCCGCGTTGATGCCTTCGTGATTGATGCCCGCGGCAAGGCAGAGTTCCAGGTGTTCTTCCACAATCTTGCGCGCCAGGTTGCCCATGTATTTGTAGCCGACGCCGCAGTAGTACGGGCCCTGCGGACCGGGGTAGCCCTCCGCCGGAAAGCCCAGAGGACGTCCGTCTTGATAGAGGAAATATTCCTGCTCAAAGCCGATCCACAAATCGGGATCGTTTTCAATCTTTGCCCGCGCATTGCTGGGATGCGGGGTGCCATCCGGGTGCATGACTTCACTTAGAACGATGTAAGCGTCCTTGCGGCTTGCGTCGGGATACAGTGCCACCGGTTTCAGGATGCAGTCAGAGCTCTTGCCCTCGGCCTGCATGGTGGAACTGCCGTCGAAACCCCATAGGGGCAGGTCACCCAGCGCGGGGGGATGGTCAAATGATTTGATGGTGGTTTTGCCGCGCAGTTCGGGAACGGGCGTTCTGCCGTCAAGCCAGATGTATTCGAGTTTATATTTCGCCATGGTTTTTGGTAGGTCTCCTTAATGAAATCTAAAGATAAAACGCTTGAAGCAGCCAAGAGCCCGTACAACGGCACTTCGGCAATCAGGCAATGTATCCTGTGGGATGATCCCCGTCAAATCGAAGAAATCTCTCGTTTGGTTCGCTTTTTTTGATGCGAGGGAGGGCGGGGCCGAAGCGCCGGGACTGGTCTTCCGCGATCCTGCGAGGGTCTTTCGGCCGATTCCCACGAAGCGTTTGTATGGATGACAGGCGCTGTTTATAAGTGCTCCCAATTAGTGTAAGCTTTTCGGCTCCGTCTCCGAGGCCATCATGAACCGGGTAACAGCCATCCTGCCTGCGGCAGGGCTAGGCACGCGAATGGGCGCTGACACGCCGAAGCAATTCCTCTCGCTCGACGGCGTGCCCGTACTGCTTTTCACGCTGCGGCGGCTCGCGGCCTGCCCTGCGATCATGGATTTCGTCATCGCCACTCTGGCCGAGGAAGTCGATTCCGTGGCGGCCAGTGTTAAATCGGCCAATATCGGCCGACCCGCTCGCGTGGTTCGCGGGGGCGATACCCGTCAGGATTCCGTCGCCAACGCGCTCGCGGAAGTACAGGCCGGGGCCGAATTGATCCTGGTGCACGACGCGGTCCGGCCGCTGGTGACACTCGACCAGATCGAACGCGTCATCGCGGAGGCGGCGGCCTGCGATGCGGCCATCCTTGGAATTCCGGCGATGGACACGGTGAAGGAAGTAAAGCGCGCGAGCCTGCCGACCGACGTAGCTCTCATCACGGCCACCATCCCGCGCGAGCGCGTGGTTTTGGCGCAGACTCCGCAAGTCTTCTGCGCCTCCTTGCTCCGTGACGCCTTTGCGCGCGCGCGGCAGGACGGAGTGACGGCTTCGGATGAAGCGGGGCTGGTCGAACGCATAGGGCACGACGTACACGTGGTCGTCGGATCCGAGCGTAATCTGAAGATCACTCGCCCGGGCGACATGCAGCTTGCCGAATTCTATCTCCGCCAGGAGCGCGCGGGCCGATGACTCGCGCGGGGATCGGATACGACCTCCATCGCCTTGCCGAAGGGCGCAAGCTGATCCTCGGCGGCATCGAACTCCCGTTTCCCAAAGGGCCCGTTGGCCACTCCGATGGAGACGCGCTGGCGCATGCCGTCTGCGACGCGCTACTGGGCGCCGCGGGCCTGGGCGACATCGGCACGCATTTTCCGGACACAGATTCGAAGTGGAAGGACGTTTCGAGCCTTCGATTCCTCGAACACATCCGAGATCTTCTCGCCCAACATGGGTTTCACATCGTGCACATCGACGCCAACGTCATTATGGAAAAGCCTAAGCTCGGACCGCACTTTCCGGCGATGCGCGAGGCCCTGGCGAAATCACTGGGCATCACCCCTTCCATGATTAATTTGAAAGCCAAGACCAACGAATCCGTCGACGCGATCGGCCGCGGCGAGGCGATTGCCGCGCAGGCCATCGCCACGCTCGACCGCTGAGCGCGCCGGACACTCCCATGGATCGCCTCACCGGAATACATGCCGTTCGCGAAGCGCTGGAAGCGGACCGGCCGCTCGATTCCCTGCTGATTGCCAAGGGCACCCACGGCAACCGGATTGAAGAACTGGTGCGCCTCGCGCGAAAGCTGAATGTGCCGGTACGTTTTGAAGACCGCGCGCAGGTTGATCGCGCCGCCGGAACTCGCGAACATCAGGGCGTGGTGGCGTTCGTCTCGTCCTCGCCCGCAGCCAGCTTTTACGACCTGTTGAAGGCGCGCCCGGAGGGGAGCGCTCCCGGATTGCTGGTATTGCTGGACGGCGTCGAGGATCCGCAGAACCTGGGCGCCATCGTGCGCACCTCACTTGCAGCCGGCGCGCAAGGCGTGGTGATCCCCGAGCGGCGCGCCGCAGGGCTTACAGAAACCGTGGCGCGCGCGTCTGCCGGGGCGCTCGCGCACTTGCCGGTGGCGCGCGTCACGAATCTTTCACGCGCCATGGAGGAAATGAAGGAAGCGGGCTATTGGCTCGTCGGACTCGATGAGCGCGCCGAGAAGCTTCATACCGAAGTGGATTTCAAAGTCCCGGTGGGAATCGTCCTGGGCGGCGAAGGCAAGGGTTTGCACGCGTTGGTGCGCGAGCGCTGCGATTTTCTGGTGTCGATCCCGACGACTGGCCCCGTCCGAGCCCTCAACGTCTCCGTCGCGGCAGGAGTAGTCCTCTTCGAGGTCGTCCGCCAGCGCAAAACAGCCACAGATAAACACAGATAAAGACAACGCCAAGGAAATGAAGAAAAAACGAGCTGTCAATTCCAATTTCGTGTTTCAACTGCCCTAATTTCCCAGCAAAAAATTGTTTTCAGTTCTTATCAGCTTTCATCTGTGTTTATCTATGGTTTCAAAGGTTTTGCCATCACTTGTCGTACTGGATCATGGTGAAGACGTCGATTCCGGGCAACTTTGCTCGGCCGTTCAGGAACGACAATTCGACGGCGAAGGATGCGCCCACCACTTTTCCGCCCAGCTTGCGAACCAGCTCCACAGTAGCCGCGGCTGTGCCGCCGGTGGCGAGCAGGTCGTCGCTGATGAGCACGCTCTGGCCGGGTTTGATGGCGTCCGCGTGGATTTCGAGGGTGTCCGTGCCGTATTCGAGCTGATAGGTAACCGAGGCGGTTTTCGACGGCAGCTTTTTGGGTTTGCGGACGGGGACAAATCCTGCGTCGAGCCGGTACGCCAGCGCGGGCGCCAAAATAAATCCCCGCGCTTCAATGCCTACGACCGCGTCCACTTTTTTGCCCGCATAGTGGCCGCACAACTCGTCGACCAGGCTGTGGAATGCAGCCGCGTTCTTCAACAGCGTAGTCAGATCGTAAAAGAGAATTCCCGGTTTCGGATAATCTGGAACCTCTCGAATGAATTCCTTCAGATGGTTCATTCCCCTTGCTCCGCCTTTCCAGGTGAATCTTTATTTTAACGTCAATCGTGCGGGCCACAGCCCGCGCGCGAGTCGGAATTTATTCATCGCGTTCGATCGTGAAACTTTTCACGTATTCCGTCTGAGTTTCCGCGTCCTGTTCGTCCACCCGATGCACGGAAGCCATGCGTGGTCCGCACTGCAATGCGCCTTTCAGCGCGTCCATCTGTTCCATGTCCCCGATGACGTAAACTTCCACGCGTCCGTCGATCAGATTTCTCACATATCCGCCGACGGCCAGTCTTGCTGCCGTTTGCTCCACGAAAAACCGGAACCCAACACCTTGCACCCTGCCGGACACGAAAAATCGCTTGGCCTGTGTTTCCACGGTGACACTTCACGCAAAGACTTGTTTTTGCAGCCGCGCGATTGTAGCAAAGGTCCAGCGCCCGCGGGACGGAAACTGCGCGAAGTGTGCGCTCCAGTAGGATAGGCTTCAGCCTGTCCGTCCTAGTTGCGGCAAGGCCGACAGTACTGCCACCAACACCGACAGGCTGAAGCCTGTCCTACTTTAGTGCGCCGCGATACACTTATGCCCGGCATAGCGGGGCAAGCGCCGGATTTATCGAAAATTCGTGCTGCAAAATGCCGGCGAAATGCATCCAACAGTTGGAAGCGAAATCCATGATGCCACGATCAAATCTCCTGACCGCGTGTTGCGCGCTCGCCTTGCTTCTTGTCCCCGCGCCTGCGTCTCTGCACGCGCAGGCGGCCGGGCCGATGCAGCCGCCGGAGTCGACGAAATTCCCAACGCCACCGAAGCCCGGCAAGCCCGAGCCGCCCACTCTGCCGCCCGACGAAATCATCCGGCGATTCGCGGCCAAGGAAGACGAAATGGTGCGTGCCATCATGGGCTACACGTTTCAGAAAGACGTGCGCGTCCAGGAGATCGGCCCCGACAACAGACCCGCCGGCCAGCTCGAAGTTGTCACTCAAATGCTGATAACTCCGGACGGCAAAATATATGAGAAGCCGGTGAGCCGGCCGCCATCGACGCTCCACAATTTGAACTTTCAGAGGGGAGATTCCGAACTTCTCGCCCCGACGCCGATGTTTCCGTTCACGACGGCAATGATTCCAAAATACGAAATCACCTACGGCGGAAGGCAGCCACTCGACGAATTAACTACTTACTTTTTTGACGTGAAGCCGCGAGCTGTGGAGCGCTCCCACGCGTATTTTTCCGGCGTGGTGTGGGTCGATGTGCAGGATCTGGTCGTCGTGAAGACCATGGGCAAGTGGGTTACCGAACTCGGCGATGTCACCGCCTCCGATTTGCCGTTCACGGTCTTTGAAACCTACCGCCAGCAAGTCGGCAAAAATTTGTGGTTCCCCGCATACTCCCGCTCGGATGAAACCATTCAAGCCGGCGATACAACCGTGCCTATCCGCATCATCGTCAAATGGAGTGATTTCACTCTGCAGGCCAGCTCACCCGCGGCGGATTCGCCGGCGACAGCAAAGCCCTCCGACGGCAGCGGAAAGCCATAGTTCCAAGGCTGCGGGATTTTCGCCGATCAATCGTCAGACTTGTGCCGGAGCGTGGGCCTTTCCGGTTCCTCTGGTGTCTTCTCGCTTGGTTTCTCGCCGGGCGGAGGAGCGGGAGCTTTCGGCGGCGCCAGGATCCAGTGGAACCCTCCATCGTAATCGACCCTCGCCATCGTAAGCTTTGTCTCCGGCGGAGTGACTGCCGGAATCGCCGCTTTCAAAAAATTGACAAGGCTCGAGACATCCGATTTCTGGCTCTGTCCTTCGACGGCCAGTGTCACGGACTTCGCCTCGATCTCATTCGCCGTGCGAATTTTCGTAAGGCGCGGATCATTTTGCTGCAGCAGGTCGAGAAGTTCAGGCTCGCCGGTTGCGCGATTTTGCGGCGGATATCGGACCTCCATAAAAGTTTTCGGCTGGCCCTTCTCCGGAGGATAAAGCTGGTTGTAGCTTGGGCGCAGGACGCGCGTCCGCCAAAGATCGTTTCCCAGGGCGTCCTGCCGGATGTGGTAGTCGATCGTCCAGGCCTCGGGACCATAGTCCCGCACGTACCCGGCAAGGACGATTCGAATCAACGGTTCATCCTCGCCCAAGTTGATTTTATGGTGCAACAGCCCCGCCAGCACGCGCAGGCGCTCAAGCACGGCGATCCCGATGGATTCGATGTCGCTTGCGCGAAAGCCGGTGTCCTTCTGACCGGCGGTATTCAATGCTGCGGCGATAAGGCCGCGGAATTCGTCATCGAGCCGCACGGGCTTGTCCTTGGAATCCGGCTGCACCCATTCAACCGCGCCGAGCATCACTCCCATGCGTTCCTCGGATAGTATGGTGATGGCTGGTTGCACCGAACCCGCTTCGCCGTGCGCCTCCATCGCCGCCAAAATAATTCCGTCCTTTGCCGCGCAAATCACGATCCGGCCCTCGGCCAGATTCACCGCGACTTCCTGGTCGCTCGACTCCTGCGCTAATGTGGAGGGAGAGAGAAACCACAGATGCAAACAGATGAACACGGATAAACCCAGTAGAGAGGAAGGAAGACTGAAATAGCGGCGCCGTGTCAGCATAGTCTTAAATCCGCGAACTGAATTGATTATCTCTTTTCTTTATCCGTGTTTATCTGTGTGCCCGCCGCGGCCGGTGGTTCCAATGCTTTCTCTTTCCGCATAATGGCCTGCATCGCCGTAAATGCTACGACGTTTGCGACATCTTCCGCCGAGCATCCGCGCGAAAGATCGTTCGCCGGCCGGTCCAGCCCTTGTAAAATCGGGCCAAGAGCTTGCGCGCCGCCCAGCCTCTCGACAAGTTTGTAGGCGATGTTGCCGGAATCGAGGTCCGGGAAGATCAGCACATTCGCATGTCCCGCAACGGGCGAGCCCGGAGCCTTTGAATTCGCCACGCTCGCTACCAGCGCCGCGTCAGCCTGGAGTTCGCCATCCGCAGCAAGTTCCGGCGCGCGGGCTTTCAGGATACGCAACGCCTCCTTGACTCTTTCGACGCGTCCGTGGCCCGCTGAACCTTTAGTGGAAAAGGAGAGCATGGCGATGCGTGGCTCCGAGTCAAGAATCGCGCGCGCATTTTCCGCCGTGGCTCGGGCGATTTCGGCAAGTTCCTCGGGGCTCGGATTCGGCATGACCGCGCAATCGGCGAAGAACAACGCGCGGTCACTTCCCAGGTCCAGTCCCGGCCGCTCTGGAATAATCATAACGAAGAAACTGGAAACCAGCTTAGCTTCAGGGGCCAGGCCAATCGCCTGCAGTGCGGCGCGCACGGTTTCACCCGTAGTATTGGCCGCGCCGCCCACGGTCCCGTCCGCGTCCCCGGCGGCCACACTCAGCGCCGCGTAGTAAAGCGGACGCCGCGCGATATCACGCGCCTCCTCCAGGGAGACGCCACGCGCGCGCCTGCGTTCGTAGCAAATCTGGGCGTACACTTCTGCGCGCGGGCTCGCCGCGGGATCCTCGAGCGCGACGTCTCCGAGCGCCACGCGCAAATCCCTGGCGACCGAAGCGATGATTTCTTTCCGCCCGAGCAGGGTAATTTTCGCGAAGCCTTCGCCCGCAATCGCGGCGGCCGCGGAAACGATCCGCGGGTCCTCGCCTTCCGGCAACACGATGCGCTGAGGGCCCACACGCGCGCGAGCCTTGAGTTTTTCGACCAATGTCATCACCGCTCAAATTAACACAGGTTTGCGCGGCGAGGTACTTCTCGACGACCAAATTAATGGTAAGTAATGCGAACTAATTCCCTGAAGCTTTCAGTTCCTGAAGGTATTGTTGTTTATTGCTGGCCTCAAGCCGCGTTTCTTCGTCAGCCTCTTCGGTGTGGCCCAGGTGTCTCAACGCTTGGGCTAGCATGGCATGGGAGTTCAGAGCCCGCGGGGAGATCTGCAGAGCCTCGCGCAAATGGTCCGCGGCTTCCGGGAATTCCGAGCGCCTTAGTTCGACTCCCGCCATCTGCGACAATAGAAATGCGCGGTACGGTGTAGGGAGGGGCGACCGCTGCAAAGTTATCGCATATTCCGCTTCGGCTTCCTGCAAGCGGCCGGCCTCGAAAAGCGCCTGCCCATAATGTTCGTGCGCGGTGGTTGAATTCGGCGACAATTCGGTGCAAATCTTGTATTCGTCAAGGCACTCCTGATAGCGCCCATACATGCAGAGCCCCTGGGCGTAGTAACTATGGAGCAGCATGTTGCGCGGCGCCACGTTCAACGCGCTTGCGTAAATCGTAATGTCGTCGCTGAATCTGGGAACTTGAAGGGTCATGACGATAAGCAGGATCGCCAGCACCACTGAACTCACGATGATGGAGGCCTTTTTGGGCCATCTCGGATCGGTCAGGAACGCGGCGGCAATAAGACACACTGGAACCGATGCCAGATACATATGCCGGTCGTGAATCCAGTCTTCGCGCACGAATAAATAAACGCCCAGGACGGCCGGCACAAATAGAATCGCCCCCCACAGGAGCAGTAATCGCGTACCCCCCCGAGCTCGATATCGATGCCACAAGAAAAATGACGTGATCATCACCAACGCGGCCGCTGCGCCCTTCAACAGGGTCCATTGTGATCCCCACTCGGTGGGATAAAAAAAGCTCAATCGGAAAGGCCAGAAAAGATTATGGAGATAAACAACCAGTACAAGAGGAATATCCAAAAGAGCTGCCAAGCGGCTGCCGCCAGGCCCCGGTCCGGCGTTCAGCCCGAATAACAGTGTCCGGACCGCGATATACGCGCCCACGACGGCGAAAAATGGCAGCGTCCACGCAAACCGCTTCCAGCTTTGCTTTGTGCCGGGCGGGGTTTCGCGCAGCGCCTCATACGCGACCAGCAACCAGGGAAACATTACCGCTGTTTCCTTGGACATCATTGCCAGCGCCGCCGCGAACAGGGAAGCGATGTAGAAAAGGGGCGAGGCGGCTTCCTCACGGAATCGGAAGTAAGCGAGGAAGGAAATTAGCGCGAAAAGCGCAACCAGCACATCCGTCGAAGCTGAAATGTAAGCCACCGATTCCACGTGAATCGGATGGAAGGCAAACAGCAGCGCGGCCAATGCGGCGGTCCAACGCTCCTTCAGCAACACGATACCCAGCCGATAAACCAAAATAATCACACCGAAGTGCAGCAACAATGAGCTGAGATGCCACCAGGGCGTTATAAATCCGAACAGATACGCGTCTAACATTTGCCATAGTCTGTAAACCGGACGATAGTGCATCGCCGCGAATCTAACCGCCACCAAGGGGTATTTGATCGCGAAGATGTCCCTCGTAAATGCCATCTTCCAATTGCGCAAGGATACAATGCTATCATTCAGTGAGATCAATGGAATGTCATCCAGAATGAAGTCGTACTGCAGATCCCGGATATAGGCAAACACAGCCAGCAAGGCGCCCACTAAGACAACTCGGTCTGGAGTGACGCGCCCTTGGGAATTCATATCACCTTCAATTATACTTGCGCGCCAATTTGGCAGTGATTCCCGGAAGGGATCGTTGCTCCGTTGTGGTTACTCCCAGTGCGCTCTGGAAGCGGGTCCCGCAGGCATTTGCGCGTCTCGCCGATTTCTGTAGAATGGATGCTCACGTCAATCGATGGAGTACAAAGTAATGAGGCCACGGGCGCTTTTGCCCGGCGGCGCCTGTGAGCGAGGGAGGCGGAAACCATTCGACACAAAGGCAAGAAGCTCAAAGACATTCTGGACGCGCACGAGAAATTCCATAAGGGGCATCCGGGCGGGGAGCGCGCCGATCTTTCCGGCGCCGATCTTTCCGGCGCTGATTTGAAGAAACGCGACTTGACCGGCGCCAATCTGGCCGGCATCAACCTGCGCAAGGCCGATCTGCGCGGAGCAAAACTCAGCCACGCGGATTTGAGCCGGGCGGACATGCGTCAGGCGGACTTGCGAAATTGCGACTTTACGGAAACCAGGCTCGAAGGCGCGGACTTAAGCGAAGCCGATTTGAGCGGCACCGAGCTGTTTCGTGGGAATTTGCGCTCGGCGAAATTGCACAAAACGATTTTGCGGGGCACGGTATTGCGGCAGGCCAATCTTCGCGGCGCGGATTTTTCGGGATCGGACCTGGCCCTCGCCAGTTTCCGCGAAATCGATCTGACCGACGTCAAGCTGGACGGCGCCGACCTGAAGGACGCCGTGGTCAGGGACAATCGAAAGAGCTAAAGATGGGGTCTTTAGTAGCACAGGCTTCAGCCTGAGGGGTCTGGTCCTTGCAAGGTCGAACCCCCACAGGCTGAAGCCTGTGCTACGTAAGAGCCCGTCTATTTCCCGGTGGCAGAGGCGGATGATTCGGCGGCCCCGGCTCGGCTGGTTCCGCGGCGGCGCACGTCGATGCCGAGACGTTTGATTTTCTGATTCAGCGTGGAAAGCGGAATCTGAAAGTTCTCCGCAGCTTCGGTTTGATTCCATTCCGTACGTTCCAGCATGTCGCAGATCACGCGCCGCTCGATCTCATCCATGATCTGAAACAGGGAGGCCTTCGAGCTGTCGGCTCCGGCGCGAGAGCCGTGCTCGCCGGGCAGCGGGGGCATGAATTCGGAGAGTTGCAGACGGACGCCGCCCAGAAGTTCTCTCGTCCGCACGCTTTCCGGCAAAAGATCGACGTCCAGCGATTCCTGGGAAGAGAGCACCACCGCCCGCTCCACGACGTTTTCCAGTTCGCGCACGTTCCCGGGCCAGTCATAATCCACCAGCAATCGGAGCGCTTCCGGAGTAAACCGACGTATGGGGCGGTTGTTCTCCGCTGAAAATATGCGCAGAAAATGGTCGAGCAGGAGGTGAACGTCTTCCTTCCGCTCGCGAAGAGGAGGCAGAGGGATCGCAATCACGTTCAAACGGTGATAAAGGTCCTCGCGAAATCTGCCCTCGCGAACCAGATTGAGCAATTGCACGTTGCAGGCGGCGATGATGCGGACATCGACCTTGATCGTTTCCGTGCCGCCAAGGCGCATGAATTCGCGTTCCTGAATCACGCGCAGCAGCTTGGCCTGCGTCTCCGGACCGATCGTCGAAATCTCATCGAAAAAGATCGTGCCCTGATCGGCTACCTCGAACAGCCCTTTCTTTGACGCCACGGCGCTGGTGAACGCGCCCTTCACGTGGCCGAAGAGTTGCGATTCGAGCAAATCAACGGGAATGGAGCCCGTATTGATGGGGACGAACGGTTTGTCCGCGCGCGCCGAGGCCGAATGAATCGCCTTGGCAATCAGTTCCTTGCCCGTTCCACTTTCGCCGTGAATCAGCACTGTGGAACGGGACGGCGCCACCTGAGCCACCAGATCGAGCACCGCAAGCATTTTTTCGCTCTTCCCGATAATATTCGGAAAGTTGTAGCGCTGCTTCAGGGCGCGCTTGAGCTGAACGTTCTCTTCACGCAGGCGCCGGCCCTCGACGGCCTGTGCCACCTGGACGAGCAATTCGTCGTTGGACCACGGCTTGGTGATGTAATCCAGCGCGCCGCTTTTGAACGCCGCCCGGGCCATATCGATGGAGCCGTAGGCCGTGATGAGCACGACGGAAAGGTTCGGATCACGGCGGCGAATTTCTCGCAACAAGTCGAGCCCGTTGCGGTCGGGGAGGCTGACGTCGAGGAGGACCAAGTCGAACGGGACTTCCTCGAGCATGGTGAGGCCCGCTTCGCCCGATTCGGCGCTCGACGTCGCGTAGCCTTCCGTATTCAGCAGAAGTTCCAGGCCTTCACGAATTTCGGATTCGTCGTCGACAACCAGGATGGAGCCCTTAGACATGAACGGCTTTCCGGGCCACCGGAAATTCCAGCCGGAACGATGTGCCTTTGCCCGGCGTGGAGCGCACATCCACTTTTCCGGCGTGTTCCTTAACGATGCCGTAGCTTACGGAGAGCCCCAGCCCAGTGCCGCGTCCTGAGGATTTCGTGGTGAAAAAGGGGTCAAAAATGCGATTCAGATTCTCGCGGGGAATTCCGGCGCCGGAATCGATAATTTCCACTTCGACGGACCCGTTGTGCGCCGCCGTGCGGATTTCGACAACCCCGCCCGAAGGCATAGCATCGCGAGCGTTCAGGAAGAGATTCAGGAAAACCTGTTGCAACTTGTTGGTCGAACCCAGCACGGCGGGCAATTCTTGCTGCAAGTTCCTTGTCACCTGCACCTGAGCCGTCCGGAACGGATGCGCGACCAGCGTCAGCACTTCTTCCACTACGGCATTCAAATTGACTTCCGTAAATTCCGTCGCGCCCGTCCGCGAAAAATTCAGCAAGTTGTTGACAATTTCACTCGCGCGGAAAGTTTGCTTGACCACTTTCTCGATCAGTTGGTGGCGCGGGTCGCCGCTCGGAAGCTGCTTGGCAAGCATTTGAATGTAATTTGAGATCACCGCGAGCGGCGTATTGACCTCATGGGCGACGCCTGCGGCCAGCAAGCCGAGAGAGGTGAGTTTCTCGTTCTGGAACACCTGCTCCTCGAGGTGCATCCGTTGCGTGACGTCGTCGAAAAGGATCAGGCGGCCGATCCGGTCGCCCGATTTCCCAACCAGTGGGGCAATCGATACGTTGACCACCAGGTTCCGCCCCTCGCGGTTCTGCATGGGGAATTTGTACAAACTGGAGACGCGCTCGTCGCCCGAGCGGGCCGTAATTTCCGCCATCAAATCCAACGGCAGCACGTCTTCAAGCCTGCGGCCCACGGCTTCTTCACGCGGCACTCCGATCAGTCCCTCGAGCTGCGTGTTCCAGGATTCCACCGCGCCGCCGAAATCCACGGCCAGCACGCCGACATTCAAAGATTCGACGATATTTTCGGAGAAGTCCTTGAGCCGCTCGATTTGCGCGGCTTTCTGTTCGAGCGAGTTGTAGAGCTGGGCGTTGTCCAGCGCAATGGCCAGATACCCGGCGATCGTGAGCAATAGCTCGACATCTTCGCTCGACAAAAAATCCCCATCGACGGTCTTGCCCAGGCCCAGCACGGCGATGGCATGGTCGCGAACTTGGCAGGGAATAAAATAATTCAAATCCAGCTGCTCGAGCGTGTGCCGCACCGAGGGAGAGGATTCCCGCGCGGCGCGCGCCGATTCGTAAAACAGAATGCCCTGCGCGAACGGGCTTGCTCCCCGGTCCAGAAAACTCAAGTCGAGCGCGCCCGTGTAACGCACGCCGACTGACCGGGCGATTCGGTACGAACCGGGGTGGCTCTGGTCCTGGATGAAAATCGCCAGGCGGTCCACGAGCAGCGCCTGCGAGATTCGATCCATCACCGACGCGAGCATGGGGTCGAGGCGCACTTCCGAAGTGAGCGTGCGGCCGAATTCAATCAGCGTGCGGCGGTAATCCAGGCGGTCCCTGTAAAAGAAGCGGTCCAGCCGTGCTTGAATCCAGTCGCGAAACGGCTGGAACAAAAACGCGGCAACCACAATGGCGATCACCCCGCCCATCATTCCTGAAGGCCACGCTGTGTGGAACAGCGCTCCGATGAGCGCCACAATTGCGATGTACACGGCCACCACGCCGCCGCTCGCGGCGGTGTAGGCGAGACCTCGCTTGAAGATGATGTCCACATCCATCAAGCGGTAGCGGATGATGGCATAGCCAAAGCTCAGCGGAATCAGCACCAGGAAAACGGTGGAGAGATTCATCCACGGCCGGGGCACGACGCCCAGGAAAAAGGGCACGATGTAAAGCAGCAGAAAGGGAACAATGCCGGCAAGCGCTCCGCCCGTCACCCATTTCAATTGCTGCCGCAAAATTCCGGAAGACGCGCGGCGATAGCTGAGGATGAACACAAAGGCAGCAAGTAGGAAGTAAATCCCCAGGCACGCAAGGTCCAGCCGGTCGAGGGTATTTCTCGCTTCGATGGACGGCATGAATCCCAATTCACGAAGCCCGACCAGTATTCTCACCAGCAACAAAATTCCGGGCACGCCATAAATGGCGCCCAGGATTGCGCCATGCCCTTTAGGGACCGGCCGGCGCTCCGGAAATACCAAAGCAAAATGCAACAGCAATGCCGGCTGCAGGAGTCTGGCCACGATCGCGGCCCAATAGATTTCCCAGTCGAAAGGCGTCAGCTTTCCCGTGTACTGGAAGGTATACAGAACGAAGGAGACCAGGCAAAAGATGTAGAAGTGCACTGCGCGCGTCGCGTTCCACCGTCGGACAAAAATGAAAAGGCCGATGAAGAGATAAAGCACTCCGACCACGCTCAGATAATTTTCTATCGAAGAGGGGCGCTCGGCAGGTTGGATAACCAGCGGAGCTTCAAACATCTTGCCGCCGCGCTCGATCTGGTAGTGCGCCAGGGACCACAGTCCGACTCGCCACAGACGCTTGGTGACATCGATCGGGCTATGGATGGGCGTGTCGTTAATTGCTAGAACTCGGTCGCCGGCCCGCAGGCCGGCGTTTGCGGCGGGTGAATTGGGCGCAACGTGCCAGGCAACGATTCCGGACTGCCCTTCGATCCACGAAACCCCGTCATCCGGCGCAGTAAACATCGACCGCTGTTGGAAATTGATGATGCCGAAGACGATTGCGGCTAGAGTTGCTAGTGCGAGGACGGCTGCTCCCAACCGGACCCGAAGGCTATCGTTGATCGGAGCTCTCACTTATTATCCCTGCAAATTACTGCGAAAATATTTCGGTGCAACCGCGCTTCCATTTCATATAAGTTATCTCAAATCGGTAACCGCATGAAAGTAAATAATATAGCTGCAGATCGAGCGGGGAAGAGGGACGGAATTCCCCACCCTCCATTTTATGGAAGGTGCTTTCCTATTTCTAATAGGTGATGCTCACCTAAAACTGGAAACTGACCCCACCCCGGAACGACCGCAAAATCGGCGCCAACAGCATTCGCGAATCCTGTCCGTTCACCGTGACGTAGCCTTGCGCTAGGATATTGCTGAAATCGGCCAACGCCTCCCATCGCCCGCTAAATCCGGGCAGCGGTTGACGGATTGAAAAATGCAAATTTGGATCCATCTCGTAGGCCGCCTCGCCGAACTGGTCCATGCGCGACAGGGTTGTGCCGGAAATCCATTTATAGCTTGCCGAAAACTGCGTACCGGACTGGCGAATTTTTCCGGATATCCGTCCCGCCACGCTGTGATGGTTGCGTGTTGTAAAACTATCACGCAGATCGGGCGACCCGGAGTCCCAGTCGCCCCCCGGGGAAAGCGCGCCGGCCCAGGCATAGATGGCGGCCACTTCAAGGTTGTCGGAGAGTTTCTGGCGGTATGCCGCGCGCGCACCCCATGAACTGGAATTTCCGCCATCGTAGAGAAACGCAGGGGAGAAGGCGTCCTGTTCGAACTCGGGGCTTGCTGTTGCGCCGGTCCCGAAAATGGCCTGATCTCGCGACGAGTCATGGAACGCTGCAATTTCAAATGCAGATTGATCGCCCAACTTTCGTTTGACGGAAACTTCCTGGTGCCAGCCGCCCTCAAGGACCGGGCTGCCATTATGAAACAGGACCGGTGGGAGGCTATCGAGTTCGTCAATCGCCGATTCGAGGACGCCCATCCGCCCCCACTGCTCGGACGGAGGGTTAGCGGCGACAATTACCGTAGCGACCATGTTCGGGGCCACTGCGGCGGTCAACTGCGCGTGCGGACGCAGCGAAGAAATAGAAGAAATGATACCGGCGCGAAGGTATTCCGCGCCTGCACGCAGGGCAATTCGGTCGCTCAATTGGAGTTGCTCAGTGTGATCGATCCGCATACCCCTGAATTCCATGCCCTCGGCGCCAAATTTGGATTGGCGCCAGACAAAAATGGTTTCAGGGCCGGTCCCGGCGTTGCCGGTAGGGAGCCAAATGCCGGCGAAGGAGCCTGAAGCGCCCTTGTCGTAGCCCATTTGGCCCGCCACCAGCATGCGTCCCAGGTTGCCAAGCTCTTGATCGTAGGAAACGGCAGTGGCAGGTGTGTTTGGAAAATTTGAGGGAGATCCGGCCCGCAATGCCCCATTGGTTACCCGAACCAGCGCCCGAGCGTGCTGTTGGCTGGGCGCGTCCCCCACCGGAGCATTCGAGGCGATATCAATGCCCGAATCATCCCATTGCAGGATCGTTCGAGTCGCCGTCGAAGAACGCAGCACCCATTTCCAATCGTCCTGTTCCGCCGGCGCATCCGACTTCTGGCGGAGCGTATCCAAGGACGAAAACACAGTTTCCACCTGCACGCGTAGCAGCGTCGTCAAATCCGACATAACCGCGACGTGGCGCTGCATCGTCGGCAGGAATCCGACGACGGAAACGCGAACGGCATATTCCCCCGGTTTCAGATGATCCGTGAAGAACGTACCATATTGATTGGAAAGGATTTGCGAGACTATGCGGCCGCCCGCATCTTCGGAGATGAGCCAGACACTGGCTCCCATCTGTGGCGTCCCAGCGGGATCCAGGACAACGCCCGAAATCGTGCCGTAGCCCTGTTTGGCTGCTGCAGAAGCGGCCCAAACCAGCACGACAACCACGACCCAGCCCAGAGTTCGCCACACCGACTTCATAGGGACTGGTTACCTTCCCGTGGCTCCGTTTATCGCCACTTTCTGCGTAACGGTCGGTGGAGTAACGGTAAAATCCGCCGTCCGCGAAACCGTCTGGTTGGCCACCATGTCGGTGGCTTGAATTTCCAGTTTGTATTTGCCGGGGGCAAGCGTCTTGGGCTGTATCACCTGTTCAACGGTAATTTGCTCGCCACTCTGCTTGAGCTCTTCTCCCGTCTTGACTTCGTCGGAAACAGTTTTGTCACCCTGAGTGACCTTGAAGTCGAGAGAAACATTGTTCTTATGCGTTTTGTCGTCGACCTTCAAATTGTAAAACTGCAGATAGATATCCAGCGCCTGATCGGTGTGGAACTCGGCGTCCAGCTTGGGGCGAACCTTGGTCGAGCCCAGCACGAATTGCCCCACGCCCACGTCCTTGGAAGAGACAGGCTCCATCTGGTCGGCAAGAATTAGCGAGCTGGCCTCCAATTTGTCGTCCGGAATGGGCGAAACCGCCAGACGGGTGTTCACCACGCCCACGTTTCCGCTGTTTACGTCCTTTATCACCAGGTCTAGCTTGTACAATCCCGGCCGGAGCGGAACGGCCTTTTGATAAATCGAAAAGCCCTTTAGTGAAGACTCAAGCAGCGAATCCGGGAAATCCCTCTGAATCACGTCTTCAAAAGTTTGAATCACGCGCCCGGTCATCGAACTGATTCGCCCGAAAAGATTCAGCGACGCGGATTGCACGCCGTCGTGATCCCGGAAGGTCATTTGCTTGTTCTGAATCTGCACGGTTACAGGGACAAGAATCGTGTCACCGGTGATCCGCATGAAGTCAAACCGATAGTCGAACGAAATTTGGTTGCGAAGGATGCGCGAACTGACCACCTCTTCGAGATCCTTGAATTTAACGGGTGGCGGGGCCTGCACTTTCGCAAATTGTTCGAGACGGGTGAACTCGTCCTGACTGTCCATGGCATTCGTTCCGGCTGGTCCCAGTGGAGCGGTGGAACCGTCTGAGCGGGTAAACCGGGCAGCTTGGGTGGACAAGCCCATCTCTTCCAGCATGCTTGGACCGCCGCCGGGAACATGGGCCAGGGCATCCTTTTCACCGGGGTCCATGGTGATATGAAATTCGCCTGTGCCGGTGGGATCCACAAACTCGATGGTGATGTTTTGTCCGATCCCCTCCATATAATGGTAGTTCCAGTCTTCATACGCATAGGTGGAGGTTTGTCCGCCGCCTTCGGACATCGGGCGGTTGTACAGTTCACCTTGCGTATGGGATTCGACCTGATCGGCTGGGCCCCACATAATGTAAATGCGGCCGCGATCAGTCCGCCACCCGGGAATGCCCGAGGAGAAACGCTCATTGGCGTAGGCGATCCTGCGGTAATGCTCTTCCTTGAATTCGTTTTCTACGGTGTCCGGGGTCGGGTCGCGCCTCTGCCAGAATGCCTCGATGAACTGCTCGCGCTCCTCATTGGTCTGCAATTGCAGGAATGCCGAGCGTTCTTCGTCGCTGATAATATAGGGGACTTCCTCTTCCAGCCACTTTTTGTATGGAGTGGCGAGTTCTTTCTCCAGTTTCTTCAGGTTTTTCTTGCCCTTGCCGTTGTTGTCACTCTTCTTTCCAGAGTCTTGCTGTTTGTCGGCGGGTGTTCCGGTCTGATCCTTATTTTGGTCCTGAGCGGAGGAAAGCGGGCAGAAAGGGAGCAGAAATGCGCCGCCCATCAATAGGATAAATGCAATACGCTCAAAGCGGTTCATAAGAATACCTCAACCCTGATTCGGAAGCTCGATTCTATCTCCAGCCTTTGCAACCGTCAATCAAGGAATCTGCCCATCCTCAGCCCCACATCGCAGGCGATTTATTCCCTCAGGGGCGAACCGCCCAGGTTGGAGAGATGTCTACTAAGAACTACATGCGCCCCGCCGGGTTGCCCGCCATGTTCCCGTTCTCCCTCGGTTTATCCCCCGCGTTGCGTCAAAATAGGAAGGTTAATGGCGAGAGTGGGGGTTTCTGTCGGGCAATGTGTTGAGTGGATTCGATGGTTATCTGAATTGAGAAGCGACGAAAGTCAAATTACTTTCTTCCACAACGAAATGACTGTAAAATTGCCTGTCGAGTGGGGCCCAGTTTGGGCGCCTGCCCAGGCCAGGAGATTTCCGGCCTCACACGCAAACACTTCGAAATATGTTCGCTTGCCGGGCACGCCGTTGGACTGGCCGAAAATGGGTGTGCCTTCGGGAAACTCTTGAAGTCTTCTCCGCGTCAGAGTTAGGAATGGCAGCCGGAGGAAGTTGCTCGGAACTGAGGGCCAGAGCTGCAAACTCATGAACACTTGGCAAAAAATCGGAATTGGTGCGGGTGTCGCCGCCGTTTTGGCCGGCGGCGCGTGGCTTGCTATCTGGCAGATCAATAAAGGAGTAGTTACTGTTCAGACCGCCCCTGCGCTGCGCCAGGACCTGACCTCCCTGGTCACGGCCTCGGGCGAAATCAAACCGCTCACTTACACCAATGTTCTCGGCGAAGGAATCGGCAAGATCACCGAGATTGCAGTGAAAGAAGGCGACCACGTGAAGAAAGGCGACGTCCTGCTGCGCCTGGAAAGCGTGCAGCCGGCCGCTGACGTCAGCGCGCAACGCGCCGGAATTGCGGCCGCAGACGCAGGCGTGAAATCGGCCGAAGCAAACGATGTATCGGCGCAAGCAGACATCAAGTCGCGCGCGGCGGACCTCGAGCATGCCAAGCTCGACTGGGACCGCGGGCAACTCCTGTTCAAGGGAGGCCTGATTTCCAAGCAGGATTACGACGGACTAAAGGCCACGTACGAAGGCGCTGTTGCGGCGCTGGCGTCCGCGCAGGCCCGCGGGGAACAGGCTCGCGCGCAATTTGGCCAGGCGCGCTCCACGTTGACACAGAATCAGGCCATGCTGGGCCGCTTGAGCGACATTCTGAACAAAACCACGTACACCGCGCCAATCAATGGAGTGGTGACTTACATTGCCGTTCGCGTCGGTGAAAACGTCGTTCCCGGCATTCAAAACGCCACCGGCAGCTATCTCATGACGATTTCGGATATGTCCGTAGTGACCTCGGAAGTGATGGTGGATGAAACCGACATCGTGAGCGTAAAGCTCGGCGAGGACGCCGAAGTTACCATTGACGCGATCCCCGGAAAATTCTTCAAAGGGAGAGTGACCGAGGTCGGTACCCAGGCGGTCCTGCGCAGTTCGGGCCTGGCTTCGACGCAATCCACTACAGGCAACCAGGAGGCCAAGGATTTCAAAGTCGTGGTCACGTTGCAGAATCCGCCGGATGGCCTGCGCCCCGGGCTCTCCTCGACCGCTAAGATCACCACGGCGCAAAAGAAAGACGTCCTGACGATTCCGATTCAGGCGATCGCAGAACGCACCAAAAAAGATCTCGACGAGGCGGCTAAGGAAAATGGGCAAAATTCCGTGACCCTGGCAGCGGGACGCCCCGCTCCCGGCACTACGGCTGGCGGCCCGGCCTCTGCCTCGGGCCTGGAGAAAAATCCAGAGGTTCAAGGGGTCTTTGTGATGCGCAATAAGCGCGCTCAATTCGTAGCCGTTGCTACCGGAATTACGGGGGTCACCGATATCGAAGTATTAAGCGGCCTGCAGGAAGGCGATCAAATCATCACCGGAAGTTACAAGACCCTGCGCACGCTCAAACCTGACGCGCGAGTGAAGGTTGACAATTCCACGCCGAAACCGGCGGAAGAAAATTAAATGATGATTCGCACAGGATCGGGGAACTGAGGAATGCCTGAGCGCGCCGTTTCACCCGACACATTCCGCCAGGACCTCGTCGATCAAGGCGTCGCCATCCTGACGGAGGGGCTTTGGAAAACGTACGAAATGGGCGGGGAAAAATTGCACGCCCTGCGCGGAATCGACCTCACCATTCGGCGAGGAGAGTACGTCGCCATCATGGGACCTTCGGGATCGGGCAAATCCACGCTGATGAACTTGATCGGGTGCCTGGATACGCCCACTTCGGGAAAATATTGGCTGGCCGGGCGGCTTGTGAGCGAACTCGACGACGATGAACTCGCCGCCATCCGGAACAAGGAAATCGGATTTGTGTTCCAGACGTTCAATCTGTTGCCCCGCGCCACTGCGCTGCACAACGTCGAGCTGCCCATGATTTACAACGGGACTCCTTCGGAAGAACGTCTGGCCCGGGCGAAACGCGCGCTCGAAGCGGTCGATCTCGGCTCCAGAATGTTTCACAAGCCCAATGAACTATCCGGCGGGCAGCGGCAGCGCGTGGCGGTGGCGCGCGCCCTGGTGAATTCGCCTTCCATTGTGCTGGCCGACGAACCTACCGGGAACTTGGATACGAAAACCGGCGATGAGATCATGGCCTTGTTCGCGCGGCTGCACGGCGAGGGCAACACCATCATCCTGGTCACGCACGAAAATGATGTGGCCCGCCGGGCCAACCGCATCATCCACGTTCGCGACGGCAAAGTTGAAACCGACGAGCCCGTTGTTCACTAGCTGCGCAAGCTTCACGACTCGAGGAAAGAGGGATTTCTTGCCAATCCCAGGTCATTACAGCGCGCCTCGGAACCGCGAAAACTTTAGCTCGTGCACCAGATATGAAGCGCATGCCGCAATAAATCCAAAATAAACATGTGCCTCGAATCCCATCGAAGCGCATCCAATGATTATCATGGAACTGAATACTCCCGAACTTAGTGCCGCTTCGCCAGCGCGAGGGCGGTCCGCATCCAGCGCACGCTCCAGAATTCCCATCGCGGTGTCCATCATCCAGGCGTTCCTATTTCTTGTGCACATCGCCATTTACGCGACTTGGACGTTCTTTTGGGGCGCGCTGGATTCTTCACGCGCCATGGAACTGCGAATCGCGCTGACAATTCTATCCATAAGCTTTGTCGCGGCATCGCTTCTTGCGCACCACTATTTCAATCCACTGGTTCGCGCTATTTACACCATTGCTTCGGTCTGGCTCGGCTTCGTGAATTTCTTTTTTCTTGCCGCTTGCGCCTGCTGGATCGCTTATGGCTTGCCGCTCCTGTTCGGCGTTCAATTACAAACGCGCGCCGTCGCGGCCGTGTGCTTTGGCCTCGGCCTGCTCGCGGGCGTGATCGCCATCGTGAACGCGGCGTGGACCCGTGTCGTGCGCGTCACCATCAAACTGCCCAATCTTCCAGCCGCCTGGCGCGGCCGCACGGCTGCCCTGGTCAGCGACTTACACCTGGGCCATGTGCGCAACACCTGGTTCCTGCGCCGCATCCTGAGGAAACTTTCACAATTGCAGCCGGATGTTCTGTTCATCCCGGGCGATATGTATGACGGTACAGCCATCGACTTGGAACCTCTGACCAAGCCCTGGACTGAGTTTTCCGCCCCCTTGGGCGCTTACTTCATTACCGGCAACCACGAGCAATTTTTCAGCCCCTCGAAGTATCTCGACGCCGTCAGGAAGTCCGGGATCCGCGTGCTGGAGAACGAGAAAATCGTTCTCGACGGATTGCAAATCGTGGGCGTCCACGATCACGATTCGGCGAACGTGGATCGGTTTCGGTCCATCCTGCGGCAAGCAGCGGTGGATCGCAGCGTAGCCAGCATCCTGCTCGTGCACAATCCGCATCGTTTACCGGTCGCCGAGGAAGCGGGTATCTCCTTGCAACTGTCCGGTCACACCCATCTTGGCCAGTTTTTCCCCTTCACGAAAATCGTATCCCGCATTTATGGGAAATTTGCCTATGGGTTGAACCATTTCGGTGATCTTGCGGTCTACACTTCGTGCGGCGCCGGCACGTGGGGCCCGCCCATGCGTCTGGGATCAAACCCCGAGATTGTGCTGATACGTTTCGAATGAAACTTGGAGCCGCGTGCAGCGGAATCGCGGGGGTCGAATCCTGGGTGCGGGTATTCGAATTTCAAAATAAGCCACACCGAATCATGTTTCGCTACGGCACATAAGACCGCCTCATCTTCGGACACTCTCTCTAAAGTTCTATTGGCTCCCGCCGATCATGGTATACGAAGCATCCCAAGCTAGCGGCTCGTCTAGGCCCTCAGGAAGACCTTCCCGCCGCGGAGGTGGATGATGGCGGTTGAAGGTATCGGAAGTTTAGTTCAAATTCTCGCAGATCAAGTGCTGGAGCAAACGCCAAATTTACAGGCCGGGGCAAGTACGCGGGCAGCAGGGAACGCAAATAATGCGGCTATAGCCGAAGACACGTTTACCCCGTCGACCCAAATCAATCCCACGCAGGCGGCCGCACAGGACGCAGGTATATTCCAGATAGGATCAGGCGCCCTAACCGCGGTTACAGCGAGCATCCTGTTTGCGCGGGCGAATTCCAGCGCTGCTCAAAGCGTGCCGGCTGCGGAATACGCGACTGCCGCGGCCGGGAAAGCAGGCGACGCGCAGGCGGCGAGCGCCCCGACTGTAAACATACCTGCAACCCCAGGGCAACTATTCGGCCCAGTGCCGGCGGGGCAAGCAACAACCGCCAAGGCAGCGCCCCCGACGAATATCGAGGCAGAAATTGTCGCCCTAAACGCAGGCCTCCCGGCCCTCGGACTAAGCAAAGTAGAGATCCAGGAGATCGATAGCCTCGCCACGCAGCTCCAGAATTTCAATCCCGCGACTTATACCAACCTCGTCAACCAATTTGAGGCCCTGGCGCAACAGTCCACGCAGCCGGGTGCCCCCGCTCCGGCGCCGAACGCAAGCAATGTGGGGACCCCGAACACCAAGGGCTATGGAAGCGGTTCGCAGGCCTAACCGTTGGCGGTCGTTATCGCGGGGCAGCAGGGGCCCGTGAACTCACGCGCAAGAAAATTCGTCCTCCCAATTTCACAACCTAATTCCAACTTTGCGCGGCCGTGGGCAATCTCCGGGCGTGGTATAAATCCAATGCCCATTTTTCACACCCATGTTTGCATCGCGCACCAATTGGCGGCTGGAAACGAACCGTTTGACGCGGGCTCTCGAGGAGCACAGGCGAAGCGGCAGGGAACTTTTGGATTTGACAGCGTCGAATCCTACCGAATGCGGATTCGATTACCCGGAGCGAGAAATTCTCGCGGCGCTCGCCGATCCGCGCGGGCTTTCCTATCGCCCGGAAAGCAAAGGCCTACTCGAAGCGCGGGAAGCGGTCGCCGAATATTACGCGGGACGCGCGGGATTCTCCGGTTCGTCCAGTCGTATCGATCCCGACCGCATCCTGCTCGCTTCGGGAACCAGCGAAGCTTACAGCCATATATTCCGTTTGCTGTGCGAACCGGGTGACGAGATTCTGGTTCCCGCGCCCAGCTATCCGCTCTTTGAATTTCTGGCGGACCTGGCCGACATCCATCTCGTTTCCTACCCTCTGCTCTACGATCACGGCTGGCAAATCGATTTCACTTCGCTGCGCGGGGGGCTCACACCGCGTTCGCGCGCGGTCCTGGTCGTGCATCCCAACAATCCCACCGGGTCATTCGTCAAGCCGCGCGAAACAGCCGAACTTGCGGAAATTTGCGCCGCGCGGGAAATGGCCATCGTGGCCGATGAAGTGTTCCTCGATTACTCGGGTGGTCCCAAGCCAGCGCAAACCTTTGCGCTTCACGATGCGGCCCTGACGTTCACGCTCAGCGGGCTTTCAAAAATTTCCTTGCTCCCGCAAATGAAGCTGGCCTGGACCGTGGTGAGCGGCCCGGAATCCGTGGCGCAAACGGCGGTAGAGCGCCTCGAAATCATCGCGGACACGTATCTTTCACCGAGCACTCCGGTGCAACTTGCGTTGCCGAAGTTCCTCTCGCTCCGGGATTCGCTGCAATCGCAACTGCAAAAGAGAATTTCCGCGAATCTCTCCGTCCTGGACAGTGTTTTGCGCGAATCGAAATCTCTCGCGCGCCTCGACCGCGAAGGCGGCTGGTACGCTATCCTGCGCGTCCCGGTTACGGGAACCGATGACGATCTCGCCGTCGCGCTCCTGGAGCGATTTTCCGTACTGATCCACCCCGGCCACTTTTTCAATTTTTCCCGGGAAGGTTTTCTGGTGGTCAGCCTGATCACGCCGGAGAAACAATTTCAAGAAGGCCTGCGACGGATTGAGGAGTTCTTTGGCAGATGATCCGTGAACGTATACAACATGAGTGGTAGACTGCGAATATGACACCCAAAAAGAATCGGAAGAAACGCAAGGCAAAGGTGAAGAAAGCCCCAAGAAAGAAGGCGGGGCAGCAGAAGAAGGCGCCAAGGAAGAAGGCTGGCCCAAGGAAGAAACCGGCCAAGAAAAGAAGCACGACGAGAGGAAAGAGCCAGAACGAAGCGACAGTCAGGTTCGAGCCGAAGGGATTGGGAGGAAACTTCGGCGGCCAATCGGGCGATTTGCAGGGTTTGTCAAACTCCGCCGACGCGGATTCGGAGAGCGTGGGCGAATTGCTGGAGGAAGGGAACGCCTACGAGGCCGAAGTCGTGGAGGGTGTGCAAAACGTTCCCGATGCCGACCAAGGCGGTGTCAGGACCCACGAGGTTCCGGAAGACGACGTGCCCGACGAATACCTAGACAAAGATCAATAGGCCCGCCAAGGTTTCCCAATTTTTCGCCAACCGAATTCATTCAGGCTTCGGCTTCCAGGACAACGACTGGCTGGTAAGTGCGTGGCACCACAGCTTCGGCGATGGCGATCAACTTTTCCTGCTGGCTGAAGACGCGCAGGCGCGCGGGTTTCCAGTCGCCCGAATTAAGTTCTGTGGTGGCGCCTTGCGCGGCGCTCAGGCGGCCGGGCTGGATTTGCGCGATCTGCACGTTGAACTTCGAGCCGTGGCGCACGCGCTTTTCGAGGATGGGGAGGATCGTCACGCTCGGTAGTTCGGGGAGCAGGCGTTCGAGGGGAATGATGTAGCGCGCAAGATCGCCTTCCTTGGCGGCGCGCTCCAGGTCTTCCAGTTTCACGGCCTGATCCAGCGTAAATTCGCCGCCCGCCGTGCGCACAATTTCCGCGAGGTGCGCGCCGCAACCGAGGGCCGCGCCCATGTCGTGAGCGAGCGAGCGGATGTACGTGCCGGCGGCGCACTCGATCGAAACTTTCGCGAGCGAGCCGGAAACTTCGTTGACGTGAAAATCGTACACTTCGATCTCCACCGCTTTCAGCTCGACCGGTTTTTTCTTTCGTGCAAGTTCGTGCGCCGGGCGGCCGTGAATCTTTTTCGCCGAGTATGGCGGAGGCATCTGCGGGAAGCGGCCGACGCGCGCGGCGGCGAGGCGATGGATTTCGGAGCGGTCGATCTGTGGGGCAGTGTCCGGGCCGAGCGGCGCGCCATCGGCGTCATACGTGTCCGTGGCGAAGCCGAAGCGGAATGTGGAGTCATAACGCTTGCGGCGCCCAACGTAAAATTGAGCAAGGCGCGTGGCGCGGCCGAGGAGCAGCACCAGGACGCCCGTCGCCAGCGGATCGAGCGTGCCCAGATGGCCGATTTGCCGGAATCCCACGATGCGGCGCACGGCTTCGACGACGTCGTGCGACGTCCTGCCGCGCGGCTTGTCAATCACCAGGGCGCCGTCCAGCGGCGCGGGTTGCGGTTTTCGTGGCATGAATTGTTTAGAACAAACTTCAGCCTGTCTACGGTTCTGCGCTAACGAGAATTAAAACCAGACAGGCTGAAGCCTGTCCTACTCACGGGGCGGGTTTTTTGCCTGCCGCAAAAGGTCTTCGATTCGCTGGGCGTATTCCTCGGAGTGATCGAGGATGAAATGAATTTCGGGCGCGCGGCGCAACTGGATCCGCTCGGTGAGTTCGTGGCGGATGTAGCCGACAGCGGCAAAGAGTCCGCGGATCGTGCTCTTCTGCTCGGCTTCGCTGCCCATCACGCTGACGAATACGCGGGCGTGCTTGAGATCGGGCGTCACGCGAACTTCGGTGATGGTGACCAGCCCCTCGATTCGCGGGTCTTTCAGCTCACCCACAACCATGATGCCTAACTCGTGTCGAATTTCCCCGGCAACGCGTTCGTGCCGATGGCCCGCAACCGTCATTTTCGTTTCACCAGATACTTAAAAAATCAAAGTTCCAATACCTTCGAATCCAATCCTTCGCTACAGGACTTCCATCTCGTGGCCCACGAGATCCCGGCCCAGGTGCCGTTCGGATTCCTCCAGCACCGTGCGCAGGGATTGTTCGAGAAATCCGGCGTTGTTGGAGAGACTTACCACGCCCACCACCGAGCGCTGCCAGGAGTCCTGCCCTTCCAGTTCCGCTACGGCCACATTGAATTTCCTCCGCAGCCTGTCCTTCAAGCTGCGCAGCACCTGCCGCTTATCTTTGAGCGAGTGCGCCTCGGGGATATAAATTTCCAGGGTGAGCAGACCGATCGGCATCTTCATCCCTGCAAACACTTGCAACGAAGGCCTCTATTGAAAGGCCGGACCAAAACTATGCAGTCGCTTCCGCGAGCAGAATCTTCTGCATGTGGAAGCACTCCAGAATATCGCCAACCTTGATGTCGTTGAAGTTGGACACGCTGGCCCCGCACTCAAAGCCGGAGCGGACTTCGTTCACGTCATCCTTGAAGCGGCGCAGCGAGCTGATCTTTCCGGTATACGCCACGACGCCGTCGCGCAACACGCGGACCTCTGCGTCGCGTTTGAGGACGCCGTCCACCACGTAGCAGCCCGCGATCATTCCCACGCCCTTGACGCGGAACGTGTCGCGCACTTCGGCGCGGCCCAGGTGAGTTTCCTTGAAGACGGGTTCGAGCAATCCCGTCATGGCTTTCTTGATTTCATCGGACACTTCGTAAATGATCGAGTGCAGCCGGATCTCCACGCCTTCGCGCTGCGCGAGATCGGAAGCCTTGCGGTCGGGGCGAACGTTGAATGCCACGATGATCGCGCCTGAGGCAGAGGCCAGCAGAACGTCATTTTCCGTAACCGCGCCGATGCTGGCATGAATGATTTTCAGTTTCACGCGGTCGTCGGAAAGTTTCGGCAGCATCTCGCTCAGCACTTCGACCGAGCCCTGCACGTCGGCCTTGATCACCAGCGGAAGCTCTTTGACCTCTCCGGCCCGCAACTGTTCGTGCAACTGGTCGAGGGTGATGCGCGCTCCCGCAGACTTCGCGAGACTTGCTTCGCGAAGTTTGCCCTGGCGGAATTCGACGATGTGCCGCGCGCGCGCTTCGTCGGCCACTTGGAACTGGTCCCCGGCTTCGGGAGCGCCCTGCAGGCCGAGAACTTCCACAGGCGTCGAGGGCCCCGCGCTTTTCACCGGACGGCCATGATCGTCGAACATGGCGCGGACTTTGCCGTATACCGCGCCGCAAATGAAAACGTCTCCATTATTCAGCGTTCCGGTCTGCACCAGAACCGTCGCCACCGGACCGCGCCCCTTGTCCACTCGGGATTCCAGCACAGTGCCCGCGCCGGGGGCTTTCGGATTGGCTTTCAATTCGCGCAGGTCGGCGACCAGCAAAAGCATTTCCAGCAGCTTGTTCAGATTCTTTTTCTGTTTCGCGGAGACTTCCACCATGACGGTGTCTCCGCCCCATTCCTCGGGCATCAGACCGCGCTCGGATAGCTGGCGCTTGACGCGTTCGGGTTCCGCGCCGGGTTTGTCGATTTTGTTGATGGCCACGACAATGGGCACGCCCGCGGCTTTGGCGTGGTCGATGGCTTCCTGAGTCTGCGGCATCACGCCGTCGTCGGCCGCGACGACCAGCACCACGATGTCCGTGACTTTCGCGCCGCGCGCGCGCATGCGCGTAAAGGCCTCGTGGCCCGGCGTGTCGATAAACACGACCTTGCGACCGTCGATGTGAACCTCGGAAGCGCCGATGTGTTGGGTGATTCCGCCGGCCTCTCCCGCGGCCACTTCGGTTTCGCGGATAGCGTCGAGCAAACTGGTTTTCCCGTGATCGACGTGGCCCATCACGGTCACCACGGGCGGTCGGGGAACGAGGTTTTCCGGCTTTTCTTCCTTGGCGACTTCCTGGACAACGTCTTCCTCGAAGGAAATAACTTTGACGATGCCATTGAAGGCTTCGGCAAGGCTCGTCGCGGTCGGCGTATCCAGAGCCTGGTTGATGCTGGCAAAGATGCCGCGATCCAGCAGAATTTTCAGGACGTCCTTGGCGCGCACGTCGAGTTTTTCCGCCAGATCGCGGACCGTCACTCCCTCGGTGATCGTAATTTGCCGAGGCTCACGCGGAGCGGGCGCGGGGGCGCGTTCAATCTGCGCACTGCGGCGCTGCTCGCCGGCGCCCATGCGGGCGCGAACCGGATGCAGCTTGCGCTCGCCCTCTTCAAAGCGCTTCTCCATCGTGGGGCGCGCGCGTGCGGCGGGCTTGCGTTCGTAAATCGGTTTGCCGGGCTCAGCCTTTGGCGGCGCCTTGTCCGGCGGCAGAAGCGTTCCAGAACGGCCGGCGGGACGCGGTGCTCCCGCGCGGTCATGCGACGGCGGACCTGTTCGCCCAGGCACGGGCTGTCCCGGACGGCCTTGCCCGGGTTGCGCCGGAAATCTGGATGGTTGCGCACCCGGCCTTGCACTTGCAGTGGGCCTTGGAGCAGCCGGCGGATTCACGCGCGCGCCGGGGGGCAATGGATTCCAATTCGGTTTAGGAGGTGCCGGGGCTGGTTTTGCGCCAGCCGGGGGCCGTGAGACCGCAGCAGGCCTGGCTGAGGCCGGTGCCGCTGGAGAAGTCGCGTGGCGAGCGGCAGCGGGCGCCCCAGCGGGCGGCTTCGCTGCAGCAGTCGCTTGCGTCGGCGACAGAGGGACAGGCGGCCGCGCCGGAGGCTTGGCAACGGCTGGACTGGGCGTGGCAGGAATCTTTACAGGCTCCGCAGGAGGAGCGGCCACGGGTTTCGGAATAATTGTAGGCGAAGCCGGCGCTACGGGCTTGGCTTCGACGGCGGCCGCCGGAGGCACGGCAGGGCGGCTCGGCTCCGGAACAGCAGGAGCGGGAGGAGCAATCACGGGAGCTGGCGGAGGAGCGACCACAGCCGGCTTCATGCGGGCCGCCCTGGCGGCTGCATCTTTCGCTGCTTTGTCCGCTATGGCCTTTTGTTCCGCCTGCGTTTCAGCTTCGGCGACGGCGCGAAAATGTTCGCGCACTCTTACGGCGGCTTCTACATCGATCGAGCTGGAATGCGTTTTTTTCTCGGTAACGCCGGCTTCGGGCAAATAGTCAATGATGGCCTTTGCCTTGACCTCAAGCTCGCGAGCCAGTTCGTTGATTCGGATTTGATTCGAATCGGTCATTGCCCTCCGGGGCGGCTACTTGTTTCCGTGCTCGTCTGGAATTTCGTTTGACGCATCCGGCTCCGCGGCGCCGGTTTGTTGGCCTTGCGCTGCCGCGGCCTCCGCGATCTCTTCGGCTTCCGTAGGAGCCTGGATGTCTTCCGCCGCAACATCCGCGGCTTCGGCCGTTTCTTCGGCGGCGGCCGCCTGTTCCGCGTCGTCCGTCGCGGTTTCCTGCTCGGCCAGCGCCTCGACTGATTCGGTTTCCGGCTGCGGATTTTCAAGCGACTGGAAATAGGCGGCGACGGACATCTGAATCTTCTCAACCATTTTTTCGCCGATGCCCGGTATTTCGGTGAGCTGTTCGGGCGTCATGTCGGCGAGTTTTTCGATGGAGCTGACGCCGTGCGCTTCGATTCGCTCGATGGTTTTCGGCCCGACGCCCTTGAGTTCGGAGAGCGGCGTCCCGGGAGCCGTCAGCGCGGTCATTTGCGCTTCGATCTCCTGGCGCTTTTCCTCCTCGCTCTTGATGTCCACGTTCCAGCCAATCAGCTTGCTGGCCAGGCGCACATTCTGGCCTTTTTTGCCGATGGCGAGAGAAAGTTGCGTGTCCTCGACGATCACTTCCAAATGTCGGGTTTCGGGATCGATGATCTGAACGCGCGTCACCTTGGCGGGAGACAGCGCCTTCTGCGCGAACTGCACGGTGTCTTCCGAATAGGGGATGATGTCGATTTTTTCGCCGCGCAGTTCGCGGATGATGGATTGCACGCGCATGCCCTTCATGCCCACGCACGCGCCCACCGGATCGACGTCCTTGTCGCGGCTCTGCACCGCAATCTTGGTGCGCTCGCCGGCTTCGCGCGCGGCGGCGCGAATCTGCACGGTGCCATCGTAAATTTCGGGCACTTCCATCTCGAAAAGGCGCTGCACTAAAATGGGATCGGCGCGGGAAACGATCACCTGCGGTCCCTTGGCGGAGCGGTCCACGGCGCGAATCACCACGCGCAGGCGGTCGCCGATGTTGTAAGTTTCCAGGCGCGATTGCTCACGCTTGGGCATGCGCGCCTCGGCGCGTCCCAGATCGACGATCACGTCCGGGCCCTCGGTGCGCTTGACCACGCAATTGACGAGCTCGCCGACGCGGCCGTTGTATTCGTTGTAAATGGTGTCGCGCTCGGCCTCGCGCACCTTCTGCATGATCACTTGTTTTGCGGTTTGCGCGGCGATGCGGCCCAGCACGTCGGTGGGCTTGGGGATCAGGACCTCGCTGCCTACCTCGGCATTGGGGTCCACACGCCTGGCTTCCGCCAGCGTGAATTCTTTTTTCGGGTCGGTAACTTCCTCGACGACCGGGCGCACGGCATACACGTCGACCTGCCCGGAATCTGGATTGAACTTGGCGCGAAGATCTTCTTCGGTCTTGTAATACTTGCGCGCGGCGACGATCATCGCGTCTTCAATCGCCGCGACGATCACCTCCGGTTCAATGTGCTTTTCCCGGCTGATCTGCTCAATGGTCTGGTACAGCAGATTGGCCATCTGTCCCTCATCTCAAAATTCAACAACCAGGTTCGCTTTGCGAATTCCTTCCATCGGCAAAGCAATCACCCGGCCTTTCACTTCGATCTGTACCTTGCCGTCGGCGACGCCCGCCAGGCGGCCCTCGAAAAATTTCTGGTTCTCCACCGGTTCCATCGTTGAAATTCTCGCCAATCGCCCCGCAAACCGCTCGAATTCCGCGGGCTTCGTGAGTTTCCGGTCGAGGCCGGGAGAACTCACCTCCAGAATATAGTGCGGCCCCGGCACCAAGTCCTCGACGTCGAGGATTACGCTCAACTGATTGCTGACGGTCTCGCAATCCTTGTGGCTGATGCCTTCCGGCTTATCAATGTAGACGCGCAGGAAGCGTTGCTTGCCTACCTTCCATTCCACGTCCACCACGTCGATGCCCAACGACCGCGCCACGCGCTCGGCCGCCTCGCGAATGCGCTCCAGTTCCATGTATTCCCGCGGGCTGGAAGTACGGCCCGCACTCGTTACCGCTTTCCGTCGCCCCCGAAGATACTTGCGGCAGGTCCCCTTCCTTCGCCAGGATCAGCAAGTCGAACCGTATTCGGCGCAAAGGCTAACGGAGCCCGCAATTTGCGATCCGGTCTTTGCCCAACAAAAAAGTGGGCTCTCGCCCACTGAGGATTTCGACCGGCTTAGGCATTACTAGTATAGTCAGCCGTACCTGCAAAAGCAAGCCGCAGAAAACGGGTGCTAACTGCAATGGTTGAACTTGGATCTACCGAAGAGTGAATTTGCCGTTTATCTTAACGGTTAGCGCTGAAGCGAATTTCGTTTTGCGCGAGGACGGGAATCACAGGACGCCCAAATGAATCCAGCGGATTGATCACGCCCGCAAGTTCAAAATCAGAATCCCGTCCTCACCATTCACCAAGATTATTCAGAGTTCTGCACATTGCGCGCACTTAGGCGCACATTGCCCATTGATTACTGCGTCGGCTTTTTCGCCGGCGCGGGAGCAGAGGGAGCCGCAGGTTTCGGCGCTGCCGGAGCCGCCGATGCTCCGGTTTTCACCGGATAGGCCTGATCGTAGAGCCGCACGATTTCCTGGGTGATGTCGGACTGCGAGGATCCGTACACGACGGGGCTGCCCTGTGCGGACGTATCCAGTACGGCGGTGCAGGCCGTTCTCCCGGGAGTAGCGATCCAGAACCTCGAGCATCTTGCGGCCGATGCCGTCGACGATTTCTCCTTGCGCGGCGTTCAACTCTTCGTTCAAGTCATCATTGCCGCGCTGCAGGCGGCGCGACAGCAACTCGCCCTCGCGCTGCATTTTGGCCTTCTCGTCGTCGCTCAGCGTGCGCGCCCCTTCGGTCATGCGGCGCTGTAGATCTTCGATCTGTTTTTGCAGGTTTTGCAGTTCGTTTTGCTTCGGGGCAAATTGCGATTGCAATTGCGCTTGCGCCAGCTTTCCCCTCCGCCGTGGCCACGATGGCATTGCGGATGTTCATGACGGCGATTTTGGACGGACCCGCTGCCGCGGCGCTGGCTGCCGCTTGCGCATGCAGGCCGGAAGCCGGAGCCAGGCAAAGCATGGCCAGCGCGGCCAGAGTTCCTAAGTAACGCGAATGGACGATCATCCTCACACCTTCTCTTTCCTCTTTAAAATCACAAATCGCGGATTATAGCGGGCCGAATTCATGGGCGTCAATCGGAATTGCTCTCCAACGGTCTGCCTGGACTCTGCGTCAACCCTCAAACTCTTCTCAGGTACTAGTACCGATGCCCCCGGACGCTCCACGAGTTGGCCGCGCTTATTCTATCGAGGCAACGGCAAGAACAAGACGCGTCCGTTTGCCGTGTCCGCGATGACGGCGACATTCGTGAACGGGTGAATATCGAGCGCGTACTGCAACGATCCCGCAAATGCCAAACTGAGGGCCAGATTGGCATTAGCCGAAGCGGTCGGCGGCAACGTCAACACCGCGCGGATTTTGTGGCCAAGGAAATCGGCTACCGTAACCGTATGGCTGGCGGTATTCGTGCTGACCAGAGTGCTTGTCAAAAAGTTATAGGCGATCGCGGTCGGGTTGATGCCGATTCGGAATGCCGTCTGAATCGAGCTGACCGGATCAATCACATTGACCGAATTGCCCGTGCTGGAATTGGCGATAAAGCATCCCGTCGTATTGGTCGTCGTGCCGTTGCTGTTCGATCCGCAATCGGTCGGCACAGGATCATAAACCACGGAAGTCGGGCGCGGTGACGTTAAATGTTTGAGTCTGGCTCCCCGCGTGAGCATCGGAGACGCCCACGGCACCACTGCTAGTACCCGCGTTAGTACCGGCAGAATTCGCGACAGCGACTTGATGATTGACGTAGTTGAAGGCCACGGCGATGGGCCGCTGGCCGGTGGAAATGTTGTTGGTCCCACCGGTGACGGCGTTCACCACGGTAACGGTGTTGGCCACGCTGTTGGCGATGGCGACCTCTCCCGTATCCTGATCGGCGGCCGCGCCTATGGGCCCCGAGCCCGTCGCGACTGTCTGTTTCACGGATTGCTGCAATTCATCGACGATCGAAGCGGTTCCTGCCCCCCGTTATTTGCAACCACCGCCGTGTGCAGCCGCGGGATCACGGCGACGCCGATCGGATTCGTGCCTACATTCACAACGCTGCCGGTGCCGGTGCCCATATTGATGAGCGCCAGGTCGTTGCAGCCAAACAACGTGACCGCGGCGATATTTAGCTGCGGATCAATCGACACGCCTGAAGGCTGCGGAGCGGGGCAAGCTGTGCTGCTGACGTCCACGCTTTGCTCGACGGTGAGGTCCTCGGCATTCGTGACCCGGCCGCTGGAATCCGCAACGTCCACCGCGAATCGCCGCGCGGAAAGCAGCATGCTGGCCGGCACCGTCGCGGTCAGCTGGCGATCGCCGTTGCCCGAGCAAGAGGTGGGAAGGGTGATGCCGTCGAGACGCACATTCAGATTCGTGGTGCCGCTCGAGCAAGTCAGGCCCTTGCCGATGACGGTCAGGGTTTGCGGCGCCGGGCTCGGGCTATTGCCGAGCAGACGATGAGGTCGTCACAAACGTCTTCGGGGAAGTCTCCGTGATCGAGAACGGTTGAATGGGGCCCAGGTTCAAGACGCTGACGCTGTTGGCCGTCTGATTGGCGACTACCGCGATGTTCGTCCCGGGATCGACCGCCACGGCAACCGCGCAGTTGCTGCCGGAACAAGTCGTATTGAGATTGAAGAGATTACTGTCATTTAGGCGCCGCGGCGTTGTCGGATCAATTACAGAGACGGTGTTAGTGAAGGAGTTGACCGCCACGACCGTGTTGGTCAGCGGGTTATATGCCGCAGCGTCGGTGCCCGACTCAGCGGAACCATTCGTTTTGAGGGTAAGCGATGAGACGGATTGATCGATCAAACTGAAAAAAGAAACGACCCCGCCCGTGGTCGGATCGACCAAAACCGCCTGCTGCGTCTCTGGATTGATTCCAATCCCCTGGATCCCGAGCGGCATGCCGACCGTTGCTACAGGTTGGGAATAGTTTACCGTTCCGCTGGTGGCGGTCGTGGCAAAGTCGGGTTCCGCCGCGCCTGTCTGCGTGAAGCTGAATTGCGTGCTGGAGGGCCCTATTCCGGTCACGGAGAAGATCCCATTGAGAGTCGTATCGGGCGTCCCATTGACCGTGACGGAGACTCCCTGGATTAGAACAGCGTCATTCTGAAGTACCGTGAGTGGCGGGGACGACGCCGTGGATTCCACCGTGACTGTGACCACGTTGGTCGTTCGAGAGATGGCGGTAATCACGTTACTCGATTGCTGGTTCAAGTCGACGATTCCAACGGAGCCCAGCCCGCCCGGGGTTGCAATAGCCCAGTTGAGATGCGGCTCCACGGCAACGCGCGTATTCTGTCCTGTGCTGATCGACACGACACCCATGATTGCCGGTGGATTCTGAGTCAAATCCATCAGCACCCCATAGCCTGCCCCAGAACCCGAACCGGTCTTCTGCATGGCAATCAACGCGCGGCCCGTGACAGGATTAATGCCAACTGCTCCCGGAGTGTCCGCAACCGTAGACACGAGGTTTACAGGAACCACATTGGTGACCGCCTGGTTAGCGAGGTCCACCACGGCAATCGTTTTCGACGTTGCATTCACGACTAGAGCAATGTTCCGAACGTAGTCCACCGAAACGCTGGTGGGACCGGAAGCCGGAGTAGCTGGACAGGGAGGAACCAGTCCCACCGCAGCCGTGCAAATTGTGGCCGTAACCGTAGGTGTGCCGGCTGTGAGATCGATCAAGTTGATGTTGTTCGATCCGAAGTCGGCCACAACTGCGATGCCTGTCGCCGGGTTGATGGCCACGTCGCTCGGCGATGCGCCGATTCCATTTGCGGACGTTAAGTCAATAATTTTGGTGATCGAGGAACCACCGTTGTAATTCGGCTGGACCGCGAGATTGGTGACCGCGAACTTGGTGGAGTCCGTATTACTTTTGATGGCCACAGGATACAGCCCAGGCACGGTGAAATCACTGGAGTTCGATCCGCCTCCGATGGATACAGATAATTGCCGAGTGCTGTTAATGGTTTGGCTGGCGGGCAGCTGTATTCCCCGGAGCTGGCCATTGTAGGTTGCAGTAACGGCCGGCGCTGCCGGATTGCCTCCCGTTCCAAAGAATCCCCCGTCCACGCTGAACGACAGGACTCCCGCGGTTCCTTGCGGGATGCTATCCGGGGTGGGGCCAACGACACCCGGGCGCACTCCCACCACCGTAATTTGGCAAGGGGTTGGATCGGCCGCCGGGCATGTTTGGACTCCACCCGTGCCGGTTTGCTCGGCCACGCCGATTTGAAGGTTGCCCCCCGGCGGGGCAGCCAGAATGTAGTCCGGAATACGCGCTCGAATCACCGAGCTGGAAATGTTGGTGACGAAGCCGTTAGGCAACTGTGTGCCGTTGACAAAAACATGGTTCGTCGAAATGAAATTGGTCCCCGTGATGTAAATATCCTGAAAGAGTCCGCCCAATCCCGTGGAGTTGGGGCTCACCGAGGTCACCGTCGGAAGCGTCGCGGTCACCACGCTGACTGTGGCAGTTGCCGTGACCGATGTGTCCGCCACGGAAGTGGCTGTGATGATGACCGTGCTCGGCGAGGGCACCGCGGATGGGGCTGTGTAAACGCCCGCATCGGCTCCATTGGAGGTGATCGTCCCAATTCCGGTAAGCGTGGTGGAGAGCGACCAGGTGACATTCAGACAAGTGGAAGTGGAACTGACGTTGTTGCAACCCGGATTATTGACCGTTGCGGTGAACGTGAAAGTTTCGCCCGTACCCACGGTAGCGGTGGTCGGTGTAATGGTGATGCTGATTCCGGTGACGATCGTTAGAGTGGCTGAGGCAGTTTTGGTGGTATCGGCCTGTGACGTGCCCGTGATCGTGACCGCGGGAGAAATCGTCGTCGTGCCGTTGGAAGTGGTAGTCGGGACCGTGGCCGGGGCGGTATAGAGGCCGGTCGCGTCGATGCTGCCACAGGAGTTCGCCGTCACCCCGGTCGCGCAGGCCAGGGACCAGGTGATCGCTGTGTTGCTGGACCCGGTTACCACGCCGCTGAAGAGCTGAGTCCTGTTGGTAATCACGCTGGCGGTGGTCGGCGAAATCGTTATGGAAACGCCGGAGGCACTGCTTCCCCCGCAACCCCATGCTCCCAGCGCGGCCGCGAGAGTGAGTATTGTAGAAAAGTTCCACCACCTCATCCCATTCCTCCCAAGATTTCTCAGCATTCGCCCTCGTGGCATAGGCTCATTGGCCTGTGGCGCTCGACTGAATTTTCGGGCTTTCCATCACACATACTAAATTCCTCGCTGCACAATCCACAATTAAAACGTCCGGCTCACCGTGAACCGGAACGTTCGCACCGGGTCGAAGAAATTCGTCCGCTGCGGGTTATTGAACAAGTTCAAAATCTGCGGAGCCACTTGCGAATTCCAAATGCTCTCCAGCGGCACCTGGGCCTTGTAGATTTGCCACGGGCACGGAGGAGGCTGGCCGCCCGGAGTGCTCGCGCTGGGACATGGGGTGGTCAGTTCGCTGACCGGGCCGGGGAATTGCGTCAAGGGCGCAGTGATCACTTCCGCCTCCCGATTAAAGTTGTACGCCCAATAAATCCGGAACGGCGCCTGCACGATAGGGAGCTGCACCACAAGCTCAAGTCCCGCCGAGGTTCGAGGCTTGAAATTCGTGCCGGGCTGGAGCTGTAGAGTGCGGCTGATCTGGGTGCCGGGGAATTGTTGTGACAGCGTGGTGAAATCCAACGAGTTAAGCTGTAGTTGGTTGGACCGTAAATCTCCGGTCGCACCCGCATCGCCGAAAATGGACATGGCCACGTGCGGGAAAAGGGGGATGCGGTACTCGAAATTCCCGATTAACTGAGTATCCCCGCCGGGAAACGAAGTCTGGAAGCTCAGCGTGGGGATATTGACGACGCCGGCAGTGGGATTCCCGTTGCTATCCAGAACTCTCGGATTCAGATACGAAGCTTGCGTCGTCGTAAGTGTGGGCACAAACACGATCGGCGAGACCGTGCGGATGTCGAATCCCCGCAAGTCCTGTTCACCGCCCAGATAGAATCTGCTGAAAGGAGGGATCACTTTGCCGCTGAAACCCGTCTCGAAGGCCCCCAGAAAGCGCATGGCGATGACGTTGCGCTTGTGATAATTGGGGCGGAAGTATTTGGCTTCGACGACTTCTGAAACTGTGTTCACGTTTCCGCCCAGAATACTTCCCTCGAAGGAAGTGGAAAGAAAAAGGCTTTTCCCGTGCGTTGGGTTAACCGGATTGTCAACTGTGTTATACGTGAAAGTCGGAGTGACCTTGCTTTCGTGGATTCCGGAAAGCGAGGACGGCCCCTCGAGCTGTTGAAATTGCAATACGTTGAACAGCGCCGTCGACGCGGTGCTCAACCCTGTAATGCTTGTAGCGGTATATCCGTACGTCAAGCCGAAACGGCTGAAGCCGAGCTTTTTCACCGGATAGCTGGCAAACACAGTGAAGCCGTCGCTGTTCTGAATGTAATTTTGCACCGTGTTGGGGTTGAGCTGCACCTGATAGCCCAGCGCCAACGAATATTGCTGCGCCTGATTGAAATTGTAGCGGCTGGCGAACACCGTGAATCCCGTGCTGATAGGCCGGTCGAACAGATACGGCTCGGTGAAACCAAAGGAGACGTTGGTTTGCAGCGTGCCGACGTCCCCGCTCAGCGTGAGCGTTTCGCCGAGCCCCAGGAAATTGTTGGTCTGATAGGTCAAGCCGATATAGCTACCGGCGAAACCGCTGACCCCGCCGGTCAGGCTGATGGACTGTTTGCCCTTTTCCTTGAGCTTCAAAAGAATGTCCACCGTGCCTTGCTTGACGTTGCGTTTGATCTCGGCGTTCTCCGGTTTCACCGCCTCGAAATAGTCCAGCTGATTCAGGCGCAAAAGACTCAGCTCCCACAAATTGTTGCGGAACATGTCGCCTTCGTTGAGCAGCAATTCGCGGCGGATGACTTTGTCGCGCGTGCCGGTGTTGCCCGAGAAATCGATGCGCCGCACGAAGAATTGTTTTTGTTGGTCGAAGGCGAACACCAGATCAATCGTCTTGGTATCGTCGTGGACGTCGGTGTCCGGCACGGCGGTGAAATCAATGAAGCCGAAATTTCCGTACAGCTTGGTGTAGTCCTCGATGGCTTTGCGGACCTTTGTTGCGCTAAAGATATCGCCCTTCTTCATCGGGAAGATCGATTCCAGATAGGCAGTCTTGAAAAAAAGGCCTTCATCGGGGTTCGCGTTGCGCACATGAAGCGTGCCCATGCGGTATCGCGCGCCTTCTTCGATGGGAATGGTAATGTTCGTGGCCCGGCCCTGGTGCACGCCAATCAGCGGAACCTTGCCCGGCAAATAGCCTTCCTTCAGGGTTACGTTCTGAATGATCGGGTCTTTCACCAGGACTTTGAAATAGCCGTTGTCCTGATAGAGGCCGCGGATTCCGATTTCCATGTCCTCATCCAGCTTGGGGCGGTCGAAAGTTTTGGAGAGAACCGGGATGAAGTACGGCCACACCGGGCCGAGCGGGACCCCGTAGGGCTTGGAATTGCGCATGGTGCGGATAATCTTCGCGGCCGAGAAAGCCGTATTGCCAGTGATGAGAATTTTTCCGACCTTTACTTTCGGGCCTTCATCAATATTGAAAGTGAGTTTCACCGCGTTGGTGCCGGGCAGGCGCTCAAAGGTTGGCTTCACGGTGGCGAACTGGCGCCCATGCTCGGCGAGCAACTCCTTGATGACCACTTCCGCCTTCTTGATTTTCGTAGGATCGAACTGGCTCTCGATCGAAAGGCCGACCTTGCGGTCCTTGAACCGGTCGAGAATGTCGGATTCGGATACCGACTTGTTGCCCTTGTATTCGATGCGGCGGACGATTGGGCGCTCGGTCACATAAAAGACGATGATTTTCTGATTGGGCTTGTCCGCGCTGTCCTCAATTTCTAGTCGGATGTCCTCGAAGTATTGCGTGTTCCACAGCGCGTGAAAATCGCGGCGCAGGGCATCCTCATTCACAGGGTCGCCGGGCCGGGAAAAAATGCGCGCACGAAGCGTGTCGCTGCGTATTCTCCGGTTGCCCTGGAATTCGATGCGCTCGATGGTGGGAGCCCCTGCCGCCGTTGCGGCCGGCGCTTGCTGCAGGGCCTGGCCGGAAAGGGAGCGAGCGGAGGCGGCGGGCGCGAAACACACGGCAACAGCGGCAAGCAGGCATAGCATGCTCGCGCGCAGACCCATGACAAAACACGAATAGTTTCTGGCGGCCAGGGAAATACTCAAGGCCGCTTGCCCCGAAACAATATTGTACGCTCCCCCCAACCGGCTCAAGAGCGTGAGCACGGCCTGCGCGCGTAGGATTCGCTAGTGGGATACCGGGGTTGCTTCGACCACCGGTCGGAAACCGAGCCCGTCACTTGTGACGTAGACTTCCAGCGTTGCCGGGCGCTGCAGGCCCCCCTGAATCAGCGCTTCCGACAGCGGATCTTCGACGTACTTTTGCAATGCCCGCCGCAGCGGCCGCGCGCCGTAACTGCGATCCCCGCACGTTTTCTCGAGGACCCATTGGCGCGCTTCCGGCGTCAGTACAATCTGGACCTGCCGGTGGATCAAAGTGTCGTTGATCTGGCCGACCAGCAAATCGATGATGCGGAGAAGATCTTCATCGCCCAGCGGATTGAACAGAATAATTTCATCCAAACGGTTCAGGAACTCCGGATTGAACACGCGCTTCACTTCGCTGAGCACGAGTTCGTCCAGGCTCTTGGCCGTGCCCTCTTCGGCGGCCGATTGGAATCCCATGGTGGAGCGCTTCTGCAGGTGCCGCGCACCCAGGTTGGAAGTCATGATCAGAATCGTGTTGCGGAAATCGACGGTATTTCCCAGGCCGTCCGTCAATTGCCCGTCCTCAAAAACCTGCAACAGGATGTTGTAGACATCCGGATGGGCCTTTTCGATTTCATCCAGCAGGATCACGGAATAGGGCGTGCGCCGCACGCGTTCCGTCAGTTGCCCGCCCTCTTCGTATCCCACGTATCCTGGGGGCGCGCCGATCAGTTTGGAAACCGAATGCTTCTCCATGTATTCGGACATGTCGAAACGGATCAGCGATTTTTCGCTGCCGAACAGGAACTCCGCGAGGCGCCGCGCCACTTCGGTCTTGCCGACGCCGGTCGGGCCAAGGAACAGGAAGCATCCCACGGGGCGTCCCGGGGCTTTCAGTCCGGCGCGGCTGCGGCGGATGGCGCGCGCCAGGGCGGTAATCGACTTGTCCTGGCTGATGACGCGCTTGTGCAACTCGACTTCGATACGCAGCAGTTTTTGCTGTTCGTCCTCTTTGATCGAGGTGACGGCGATTCCGGTCCAGCGCGCCACAACATCTTCGATGTCTTCGCGCGTGACGATGCCGGTGTTGGTGTCGTCGAGTTTAAGGCGCTCGCGCACGGCGCGCAGATTTTCCTTTTCCTTGCGCTCTTCCTCGGAATAAAAGCGCGCCTTCTCGAATTCGTGATTGGCGATGGCCGTTTCCATCCGGTGGGTGATGAACTTCACTCGCTTCTGCACTTCGGCCACTTCATCGGGCAGCGTGGCCTGGCGCAGTTTGACGCGCGCGCCCGCTTCGTCGATCAAGTCGATGGCCTTGTCGGGCAGGAAGCGGTCCGGAATGTAACGGCTGGAGAGATACACCGCGTAGCGCACGGCTTCGTCGGTGTAGCTGACGGCGTGGAATTTTTCGTAGCGCTCGCGCACGCCCTCGAGGACCTGAATTGCTTCGTCCTCGGACGGCGCGCCGACTTTCACGGCCTGGAAACGGCGCTCCAGGGAGCGGTCTTTTTCCACGGATTTGCGGTATTCGCCCGGCGTGGTCGCGCCGATGCATTGGATTTCGCCGCGCGAAAGAGCGGGCTTCAGAATATTGGCGGCGTCCAGCGAGCCTTCGGCCGATCCGGCGCCAACGAGCGTGTGCAGTTCATCGATGAAGACGATGGAGTTCTGGCTCTCCATCAATTCCTTCATGATGGTTTTGAGGCGCTCCTCGAATTGGCCGCGGTATTTCGTGCCGGCGACGATCAGGGAAAGATCCAGCGACAGAATGCGCTTGTCGGCCAGGAAGGGCGGCACGTCGCTATCGGAAATGCGCTGCGCCAGGCCTTCGACAATGGCCGTTTTGCCGACCCCCGGCTCGCCGATCAGCACGGGATTGTTTTTCGTGCGGCGGCACAGAATTTGGACCACGCGTTCGAGCTCGCGTTCGCGGCCCACCAGCGGATCGAGCTGGCCTTCGAGCGCGGCCTGAGTCAGGTCGCGGCTGAATTCGGCGAGCAGCGAGGTTTCTTTGGGGCGCGCGGCGGGCGCCTTTTCACCGGCGCTGCGGGCCAGTTCTTCGCGCAGCGTGGAAAGCCGCAACCCGCGTTCCTGCAGGATTTCCGCGCCAAAGCATTTCTCTTCGCGCAGGATTCCGAGGAGCAGATGCTCGGTGCCGACGTGCCGGTGCCCGAGGCGCTCGGCTTCTTCTGTGGCGAAATTCAGGATGCGCTTGGATTCCTGGCTGAGCGGGACTTCCACGGACGTGGAGATGCGCTCGCGAATGGTGATGCGCTGTTCGATTTCTTTGCGGATCGACTCGATCGAGCCGTGGGAACGCAGAAAACGATTGGCCAGTGCTTTGTCCTCGCGCATCAGGCCGAGCAGCAAGTGCTCGGTCTCGATGTACGGGGAACCGTACTGGCTGGCTTCGTAGCGCGCAAAAAATATGACGCGTCGTGCCTTCTCAGTGTAGCGTTCAAACACGGGTCAACTCGCTTCTCCCTCAGTACAATGACCAGGGCTTTTGGTTTTCACCTAAACCGGCTGGAGCGTTCCGTGCTCCAATTGCAGCACGCGATCTGCGCGCCCCGCCAGAACCGTGTTGTGCGTCGCCAGGATGGAGGTGAGCCGGTGCTCTTGATGCAGCCTCTGCATCAGCTCAAAAACGGCCATTGCGTTTCGCTCGTCCAGGTCTCCGGTGGGTTCATCGGCCAGCAATAAGGCTGGTTGTTGCACAAGCGCGCGAGCGATCGCCACGCGCTGTTGCTCCCCTCCGGATAACTCCCCCGCACGCTGTCCTGCTCGCGCTCCCAGGCCGACTTCCCTGAGCCAGCGTTCGGAGGTTTCGAGCGCCTCTTCGTACCCCGCGCCGCGCATCAGCAGCGGCATCGCCACGTTTTCAGCTGCCGTAAAATCAGCCAAAAGGTGGTGCCTCTGCCATACAAATCCAATGGACCGGTTGCGATAATTCGCAAGCTCGCTTTCCCGAAACGAATCTATCGCTTTCCCCTCGAAGTATACTGTACCGCTTGTTGGCGTGTCTAGCGCGGCCAACAAATGCAAAAAAGTACTTTTTCCCGCTCCCGATGGGCCAACCACTGCAATTAGTTTTCCCGGTTCGACACTGACCGTGACACCGGAGAACACTGTAATTTGCGTCTCGCCCGCCCCATACGTTTTGCTCAAATCGCGCGTCTCAATGAGCGCGCCGGCGTATGTCGCTCCGCTTGCTGGACTGCTCCCCGAAGTTGTGGTTTGTGCCGGCATGCTGCCTCAGAATTTCAGGTGCAAAGATCCCGATTCGATCCTGCACCACAGCAACTCCACAATCCCTCTCATTACTTTAGATGCCCATTTCTGTTTCGCCGTCCGTTTGCCGGCCTGCCATTCTGAGGTCACTCGGTCACGGGGGCAAATGATTTCACTTTTTTGCCCTGTGAGTGCCTGTGGAAATAGTGTTCCTCTCGGCCACTTGCCGCCCGGCTCTCTAACTCATTGATACGGCGGCGATTGTAGCATGCGCCGGTTGCCCCCCTGCACCCTTAGACGCCGCTTCCACGCCGGCATGGCTTGCAACGATTATAAGTGCAACCGGGACGCCAAATTACACGAATCCAGATCGAAACTTTCGTTTCTTTGCATTTCGTTAGACGTGGACAGGCGCGTAGGGAAAGCCGCCGCTCAATCGGGCATAGAAACAAGATTCAGCCATTCGGCGTCGGTTCACGAATCGCCCGCGGATTTGCGATATCATGCCTCCGTTGCATATCGAATATCCATTACGGAATAGAAGCTATTTTCAAAGATTGCGACGTTTCAAGCACTTTGCCATGTTCCTCGCATTGCTTGCGGCGGTCTATGCGGGGCCCGCGGCCGGGCAATCTCAGCAACCCACAACTCAAACCGCGACGCAGCAAGATGCACAGCCTGACGAGCCCGAAGCAAATCCCGCCCGCCCCACTGTAAGCAATCCCGCCACGCTTACTCCCGTCGGCTATCTGCAATTTGAAACCGGCACGCTGGGGGCGACGGACTCGCTTGAATTTTCCACCCGCTACGAATTCAATGAAGTCATAAAACTTGCCGTTTCGCGGCGCATCGAATTCATCGAGTCCTCGGAGCCCGCCGTCCACTACACGCTGAACGGCCTTTCAGCAAATGGTGTCGCGGAGGTTTTTCTCGGAGCGCAAATCGTGCTCCTGCCCGGCGAGGGCGCGAAACCCACGCTTTCAGCCAGTTATTCGCGGCGTATCTACGACGGCGGTGCGCCCGACCTGGATGTCGGCAGCCCGTTAAACTCCTCGATTCTCTACGCCAGCGCCGATGTGAAGGGTTTTCATTACGATGCCAATGCCGTATTCAACGAAGTGCTCGAAGGCCCTGTTCGTAGACTCCAATTCGGCCAGACGCTCTCGATTTCTCATCCTCTTGGAAAAGGCTTCGGCCTGTCCGGCGAAATCTGGCGTTTCTCCCAACCCTTCCAGCGCGGCAACGCCATCGGGAATCTCTGGGCCGCGAGCTACGCCGCGCGGAAAAATCTGGTCTTCGACGCCGGCTTCGAGAAAGGCTTAACAGGAACGTCCACGCATTGGGAGGCCTTCGCCGGCCTGACCTATTTGCTTCCTCACCGGCTGTGGGGGAAGTAGTCCGGTCGGAGAACGTGCACCCGAAAATCACGAAATACTTATGTGCCTGCGTATTTGGTTTTTTCTAGGCCGACTTATTCGATTTTTTGGTCACGACTTCCTCGAGGCTGGTGCCGAAATCCTTGAGGATTACCGTCGCAGCGTTGCGTCCCGGCATTCCTGTGACGGCGCCACCAGGAGCGGTGCAGGCTCCGGTCTGATAGAGCCCGGTAATGGGCATGCGGTAATTGGCCCAGCCGGGGACGGGTCGCATATTTCCGACTTGCGAAGGAATCATTGCGCCGCCGTGCGTGCTTCCGCGCCACATCGACGGGTTCATGCGCTCAATATCGAGCGGGCTCTCAATGAATTTTCCCACGAATTTGTCGGGCGTCAGATTCGGCGCAAATCGCCGCAAATGATTGAGAAGAGCGTCCGCGACTTGATCCTTTATGTTGTCCCAGTGCTTGGGGCCCTCTTTCAGAGCGTACGGGAGATTGCTTTCGATTTTCACGGTGTGGCAACCGGCCGGGGCGCGGCTCGGATCGGCCACGCTGGGGCTCACGATCTGAAGTCCCGGCGGCGTGTCCAGATGCACCTCTCCGCGTGCCTCCAGGTAGTTCATTTCGAGGTAGTAGTCGAGCGGCGGAGCGATGGCGGCCTCGCACGTCGAAATCGTGCCGCCCGTCGCGAGGGGATATTTTGGCGGTTCGGTGGTCGCGTAATGCAGGCTGAGCATGGCGTGCTCGGGTTGAAACAATTCCAAGCCTTCAAGAAATTCGTCGCCCCATAGTTCACGCGGCGCCATATTCACCAGGTTTTTGATGTGAATGGTAGAGACCACGCCCTTTTCGGCGCGGTAGGTGCTGCCGTCCATGCAGCTCACTCCGACGCACTTGTTATTTTCAATCATCAGTTGCGTGACGGGCTTGTTGGTAAGGACTACGCCGTTGTGATCCTCGATGAAGCGCCCGAGCGCGACACTCAGCGTGCCCGAGCCGCCCTTGGGAATCACGCGCCCGCTGAGGTGCTGCACCACCAGCGAAAATGCCTGCGCGCCCGTGCCCGGATCTCCGCCCGGGACGGAACCAAAGTGGCCGGTCACCAGGTTGGCCCTGCGCATGTAGTCGCTCTCGTACAATTCGCATACGAGGTCGTAGCCGGACATCGCCATGCGGCGCTGCCAGACTCCCGCCTTGGGAATCTTGGGCGCGCCGCTGTCGGCAGATCCGCCTCGGCCCGCGCTCGTGGCCGAGGTATACGCTTTGTATTCGGCCACCATGCGCCGAAAAGTTTCCGCGTCTTTTTTGGAGACGCGCGCGATCGTTTCACAGGTGCGGTCCAGGTCGCGCCAAACGGTGATGGACGCGCCGTCCAGAAACGGAATGTGCATGACCGGGTCTGGATCGATGTATTCGCCGTAGCCGTAATCGCGGAGATTGAGTTCATTGTTCCGGACGAGCGGATTGTTGGCTATCCCGGCGTGCACGCTCGAGCACAAATCCTCTTTGAACCCCGGCATGCAAACTTCCGCTGTCTTCGTCCCGCCGCCAATCGTGGGGCGCCCATCCAGCACCAGCACTTTGTACCCGCCCTTGGCAAGGTAAGCGGCGCAGATCAGGCTGTTATGCCCCGCGCCCGCAAAAACAAAATCAAACCGGTCGCCCCGCGCCGCCGCTTGCTGCGCCATGGAACGAAACGGAGCCAGCGCCAGCGGCACGAGCGCCGCCCCCTTCACAAATCCGCGCCTTGTGATTTCGCTCATGTTTGTCTCCTTCCGGGATGGGGCTCAGGGAATCATCCGTTTTACTACGCAATCATCGTCCGAGGCTATCGGTCAAATAATTTTCGGGCAAGATCTTCTTTCGTGAGTTCTAAGTATTGAGCGACATCGCTCAGGATCTCGGCCAAAGTTCCTATCTTCAGTTGTTTGTGTGCAGGAATCGTAATGTGATGCTCGTTGCCCTTGGACCTGGAGCTCAGACGCATGTGGCTGCCGGTTTGACGAGTTACGCTGTAGCCATAATCGCGAAGTGACCGCGCAAGTTCTTCTCCACTGAGGTCACGCGGAAGTTTCAAGCGGGAATGACCTCATCCTTGACCATATGCAGGCGGATAACTTGCGGTTTCGCGTCTTCGGCGAAGTGGCATGCAACCGCATCGCGCAGCATGGTTTTCAGTTCCTCCATCGAATCCGCCTGAGTGAATATTGGATGTCCTAACGCGCGAGCCTCGTAACCTCCCTCAGGCGACTCCTGAACTGAGAAGATAATTTCGCTCTGTGCCATCGAAGATCTCCGTGATGTGATTATACGTCCATCCGTGAGTTTCATCACACGGAACTACTCGTAGCGCAGAATATCGACGGGCAAGATGCGCGAGGCGGCGCGCGCGGGGATCAGTGTGGCGGCGACGCTGATGGCCAGGGCGGCGGCGGCGATCCACATGCCGTCGAGAGCGCTGGATTGAAAGGGGACGTAGGGGACGGAGTAGACTTGCGGATCGAGAGGGATCAGGTGATAGGCGCCGGCGGCCCAGGAGATGGCGTAGCCGGCGACGAGTCCAGAGACCGTGCCGATCACTCCGACGGCGAGGCCCTGCAGCATGAAAATGTTGCGGACTTGCGGGCGATACGCGCCGAGCGACATGAGCACGGCAATGTCGCGCGCGCGGTCGGTGACGCTCATCGACAGCACGACGAGAATATTCAGTCCGGCGACGAAGGTGATCAGGCCGATGAACAGCGCGGTGACAAGTTTTTCGAGACGCAGCGCGCGGAAGAGCGCGCGATTTTCATCCTCCCACGTGGTCGTTGTATATCCCGCGCCGGCGGCCGCTTCAATCGCGCGAGCCGCGTCAGCCGCGCGGTCCACATCCTGAACGCGGAATTCGAGGACGCTCACCACATCGCCCACGCCGGCCAGGTTTTGCGCGGCGGCTAGCTTGGCGAAGACCCAGTTGGCGTCGTAATCGTAAAAGCCGGAATTGAACACGCCCGCGATGCGAAAGCGCCGCGAGCGCGGCACCATTCCGTACGGCGTAAGCCGCCCTTCCGGGCTCGTCAGCGTGACGTAATCCCCCGTACGGATGTTGAGTTCGTCCGCCATGAGGTGCCCTACGACGATGGAATCGAAGCCGTCGGCATCAGGCGTAAAATCGGCGGCGCCCGAAACGATGCGGCGCAGGGCGTCATCGAAGCGGCGCTCGCGCTCGGGATCGATTCCTTTGATCACTACGCCGCGGGCGTGGCCGCCGCCCGAAAGCAGCACGGTCAGATAAATCGCCGGCGCGACGCTGCGCACTCCATCGACATGGCTGAGCTTCTCGGCGAGCGCGCCGTAATCCTCGATGCCTTCCGCGCCGGGCCGCGTGAGGTTGACATGAGCGGATACGCCGAGGAGCCGGTCTTGAATCGTGCGGCGAAAGCCGGTGTTCATCGACAGCGCAATCACCAGCGTCGCGACGCCAGCGCCGATTCCGATCACGGAGAAAAGCGTAACCAGCCGCAGCACTGCGGGCTTATAAGGCGACCGCAAGTATCGCCGCGCGACCAGCCACGCAAATCTCATTTCTTTTCGCCTGAATCCTGCTCCCCAGCCTCTGAATTAGCTTCAGGCCGCAACAACGGAAACAGGATCACTTCGCGGATGGAGTGAGTATCAGTGAACAGCATGGTGAGGCGGTCGATCCCGATGCCTTCGCCCGCGGCGGGCGGCATCCCGTGCGCCAGCGCGCGTATGTAGTCCATATCCACTTCGCGCGGCGCTTCCTCGCCGCCGCTTTCGACCTGTTCGCGGAAACGGCGTTCCTGCTCGATGGGATCGTTCAGCTCCGAGAAAGCGTTGCCAAGCTCCATCCCGGCGACATAGATCTCGAAGCGCTCGACGAGCGAGGGATCGTCCTTGCGGCATTTCGACAAAGGCGAAATATCCGTTGGGAAATCGTACAAAATCGTGGGCTGAATCAATTGATGCTCGGCAAGCGTTTCAAACAGTAATCCGGTAATTTCGCCGTCTTTCATACTCGCCAGACCCAGCAAGGGTTCGCGCCCCGCGGATGTTGCCCACGAGTTGTAGCGATGCCCGGCCGCTTGCGGTCCACCCGGCGCAGCCAGCTCGGCGAATGTGGGCTCCGGCGCGGCTCCGGCGGGCCAATACCGGCACACCGCCTCGCGCATGGAGAGGCGCTGAAACTTGGAGAAATCGAGTTCGTGCTCGCCAAATTTTACAAACGTGGAACCGGTCACTTCCGTTGCCAGAGAAGCGAAGAGTTCCTCGGTCAATTTCATCAAATCGTGATAGTCGCTGTAGGCCTCGTAAAATTCGAGCATGGTGAATTCGGGATTGTGCGAAGTGGAGATGCCCTCGTTCCGGAAATTGCGGTTGATTTCGTAAACGCGGTCCAGACCTCCTACCACCAGGCGCTTCAAATAGAGTTCGGGCGCGATGCGCAAATAGAGATCCAGATCGAGCGCATTGTGGTGCGTCACGAACGGACGGGCCGCCGCCCCGCCGGCAATGGGCTGCATCATCGGTGTCTCGACTTCGACGTATCCGCGCGCGTTAAAAAAACGCCTCAATTCGCGAACGATGTGCGCGCGCCGGATGAAAATTCCGCGGGCTCGTTCATTGGAGATCAGATCGAGATACCGCTGTCGGTAGCGAATTTCCACGTCCGAAAGCCCGTGCCATTTTTCCGGTAAAGGCAAGAGGGCTTTGCTGAGAAGGGTCACTTCGGTGACCCAGACGGTAAGCTCCCCGGTCTTGGTCCTGAACAAGTGTCCCGCGACGCCGATCAAATCCCCAAGATCGAGCAATTGGAATAGCTCGTATGACTTGGGACCAACATTATCCAGCTTCACGTAAATTTGCAGCCGCTGTCCCGATCCAAAAATGTGGGCAAAACCCGCTTTTCCGTGGAGGCGCAGTGTGAGGATGCGGCCGGCCACACGAACCGCCGGCTTGGCGGTTTCGAGCGTAGCTGCGTCAGCTGTCCCGTATTTCTCGAATAGTTCCTCAGGCGTTGCGGTCCAATCGAATTTGTGCGGATAGGCTTCGTGCCCACGCGCCTCTATCTCGGCAAGTTTTTTCTGGCGCTGAAGAAACTGGTCGACTGGGTCAAAAGGTAACAGTGGGCGCTCCCTCGAAAGACGATGGGCAGTATAGCGGCTGTCCATGGCAGTGGCAAGGAAGCCCGGGACTTGCATCGTATGGTATGATTGCCGCCTGAGTGGGGGGGCCTTGGGAGTGACGCGCGCCAAACGCGCAGGCCAACGTTCACGTTCGGTTCATGAGGATTGGTTTGCCTGGATCCCCAACGAGATGGACCAGCTTTTTGACGCCACCCGCAAGGAATTGGAATCTTCCGACTTCATTTTGAGCGTTACCTTGGACGAAGCCCTGGCCCTTTGCAAAGGCGGGCAATTCGAGTCCGCCAAGGAAAGGGCGAACATAATAGTAGGTCTCTTCGACCGTCTGGCAGTTCGCGTCGGCCACGTGATTCGGGCGATCAAGGACCACGGTTCCCACTTTGGTACCCTTCCCAACGTGAAACCCTTGTCACCCTCTAATTTTCGAGGGGCGACTGCCCAGAGGGTTTCCATCATGAACAACCTGCTGGCCAAGGTCCTATTTCGTGAAAGGACACGATTCTTTCATAAGCTGTATTCCCTTGGCGAGATCATCGAGGATTCGCAAAAAGAGGCACGGGAAATCGTGAACGGCATGTGCGAAGGGGCCACCCAGTTTCCGGATCTGGCTTGGCAGCGACTGGAAGTCCTTGGTTATGATCTAAATACCTGCATGGGAGAAACGACCGTCATCCTGAAGTCATTTTTCTGCGCCTTGCCTGCCGACGAACTGGAAGCGTTCCGGGAGAAACTGGCTAACTTGATTCCCGCCCGTATACAGGTTGACCCGCCACGGATGCCATCTCTGGGCAGTGAATAAGGCTGTGCGAGTCAAGTGGTCATCTCGGCCCAGCCGCCTTCCGAAGTTTGAAATCGAGACCAATTCCGCACAGCCGACAACGGTCGCGTGCAACTTAAGGAGCTAGGGTCGCATCCCAAATTGTGGATGCGTCCCGAACGGGTACGGTGACCCGAACGAGACGATCGGAATCCAGCGAAATGACAGAGGCTGAGGCCATACGCCTCGCCCAACAGGGCGACGCTGGCGCCTTTGAGCGAATCTACCAGCTGCATAGTCGGCGTGTTTATGCGCTGTGTCTGCGCATGGTCGGAAATACGGCCGAAGCGGAAGACCTCACTCAGGACGCCTTCTTGCAGCTGTTTCGCAAGATTGGCACGTTTCGGGGAGAGTCGGCGTTTTCCACTTGGCTGCATCGCCTGGCAGTGAATGTTGTCCTGATGAAACTGCGGAAGAAGACTCTGCCGGAGACGTCGCTTGAGGAAACAACCGATCCGGAGGATGAGTCCAGCGGGCCGCGCCGGGAAATTGGCGCACCCGATTTGCTGCTCTCCGGTTCCATCGACCGGGTTCATCTGCAGCGGGCCATTGAGCAATTGCCGCCGGGTTACAGGCAGGTGTTCGTGCTCCATGACGTGCAGGGATTTGAGCACAATGAGATCGCCGGACTAATGGACTGCTCAATCGGAAATTCCAAATCGCAGCTGCACAAGGCACGCATGAGGTTGCGAGAACTGTTGCAGGAAACGTTGCGGGATTTGGCGCGGCAGGAACGCCAGGCGGCGAAGACCAGCGGATCCGACTAGGGCAGTGCGGCAATAGAAATTTCGGATTTCAGATTTGAAATTTCAGAATGACCGATACTCGCGAGATTGAAGATAGGTAAGGGTGGACGGACGAATTTCAAGAGTTAAGTCAAAGATTTAAGAAGGACCATAAACATGCAGTGTGAACAATTCGAACAGATTTTGGAGCAGCAGGACGAGGGAGCATTGCCGAAGCGGGCGCTCGCTCATTTGAAAGGCTGCGCGGCGTGCCGGGCCCTTTCAGCGGATTTCAGCGCCATTCGGAATGTGGGTTTGGAGCTGGGCGCCGAAGCGATTGCTCCGCCCGACCGCGTCTGGGTTTCGCTGCGCAATCAGCTCGAAGCCGAGGGGCTGATTCGCGGCGAGCAGGCGGCCCCGCAGGCCGCTAGTCACGGAAGCCGTGGCTGGTGGGCCGTTTTTCAGCGCCCGGCCGTTGCCAGCGCTTTCCTAGGGCTGGTGATTGCCGCGGCCTCGACCGTCGGGTACTTGTCGAACTTCTCGCAAACCGCGGCACACGCCCCGCAATTGACGCCTCAGCAAGAAGCCTTTTCCGTTCCCTCCGCGGACAGCGTTTTCAAGGAAGAAGTTCAGACTGTCGGGAGCGACTCGATTCCAGGTCTGCATAAACAAGCCGCGGCTGTAACCGATTCCATCCGGCGCAACCTTCAAATTGTTGACAACTTTATTGCGATATGTGAAAAGAGCGTACGCGAACAACCTGACAATCAGATGGCGCGTGAATACCTGTACGGCGCCTATCAGCAGAAGGCGGAACTATTGGCCGCGGCCACGAGCCGCAGCTTGACGGGAGGACTGCAGTGAACGCTTCTTCTTATTGTCCGACGACTGTTAGCGCAGCCCGCACTTCTGTACGAGTAGGCGCCCTGGGCGCTGTGATGGCGGGATTTATTCTCGCCGCGTCTCCCGCGCATGCCGACCGCGTCGAAAAACATTTCCCGGTGCAGAGCAAGCCCAAAATCACCGTGCGAAACTCGAACGGGCGGATCCAGGTGAAGGCCTGGACCAAGAATGAAGTACTGGTCGCCTGGACGAACGCCAGCGGGAAATCGGTGGTGGAAACCGAAGAGGCTGGAAATCGAGTTGAAGTGTCCACGCGGATGAACGAGGACGGTGTTTCCGTGGACGACAGCAAGACGGATTTCGAGATCACCGTTCCCGTCGAGAGCGAACTCAATGTCCGAACCGATTCCGGTAATGTGACCGTCGACAGCGTGCACGGGGACATGACCTTCGACACCGTCGGCGCGAACCTCCAGCTCTCCGACGTGGATGGCTACCTGGTGGTCAAGACCATCGACGGCTCGCTGGTATGCAACCGCTGCTCGGGCAAGCTGGAAGCCAACTCGATCAGCGGAAACGTGTCCATGGTTCAGCCGACGCTGGACAGCGTGCGTGTACAGACCTCTTCCGGAAACATATTCTTTGACGGAAGTTTTTTGAGCCGCGGCATTTACATCATGAAGAATTTCAGCGGCACGATTGAAGTGCATTTTGCCTCCAGCGATTCCTTCGATGTGAACGCCAACTCCCTCAAGGGAGACGTGATCAACCAAGCCACCTTCAAGCCCGACACACACGGCAGCTCTCATCCCACTTCCAAGTGGGGTCACAGCCTGTTCGGCACCATGAACGAAGGGCACGCGAAAGTCGAGCTCTCTTCCTTTAGTGGTACAATCAAGATTCTGAAGCGTGACTAACGCTCAGGGTGCGGGCTGTACTTGCAGCCCGCCGGAACACCGAATCGCTTGCAGGATTCATCCCCATCAAACACGCCCGCGCCAGGGCCTGTGCCGGAATGCCGCATGGTTTGCCTGACCGGATTCATGGGTTCGGGCAAAAGCACGATCGGGCGCATGCTCGCGGCGCAGCTGGCCTGGCACTTCGCCGACCTTGACGCCGAAATCGAGCGCGAATCGGGCCTCTCCATTTCACAAATCTTCGCGCAAAACGGCGAGACGGTGTTCCGCGATATCGAACACGAATGCCTGGCGCGCGTTTTGGGATCGGCGTCGGCGCGGAACACGCGCTTGATTTTGGCGCTGGGCGGCGGCACGTTCGCGCAGCCCCGTAACGCCGCGCTCATCCGTGAATTCGGCGCCGCGCCGCGCGGCGCTGGGTCCGTGGTGATCTGGCTGGATTGCTCCGCGGAAGACCTTCTCCAGCGGTGTGTACTCATGGGTGACCGGCCGCTCTTCCGCGATGAGACGAGTTTTCGTAAACTCTACGAGGAACGCTTACCCTATTACCGGCAGGCCGATTACCGGGTGGAGAGCGGCGGGGAACCCATGCGCGTCGTCGAGCAAATACTGGCACTCGGAATTTTTGGGCGTTCTCCCCAAATTCGCGCGGAGGGAAACCTTCCCGGAGCGCCGCAAGCATGAATTTGGATCGACACAAAATGAGAAGATTTTTTGCGGTCATGTTGGCGATTTCGATCGCGGCGGGGGTTTACGCCACATCGCTCGCTTCATCGGTGAGCGCCGCGAAACCGGCCGGCACGCCGTCCGTGTTTTCGCCCGACAAAGGAAAATTCCGCATCACGATCAACGGCCAACAGGTCGGCAGCGAGGATTTTGAGATTTCCACGTCTGGGGATGAGTGGGTCGAGCGCAGCACGATGAGCGCGCACGTCCCCGGCGGCGGCGACGTCAAGGCAGCAGGCCAGCTCAGGCTTTCCGCGGATGGAACGCCCATCCGTTACGACTGGTCCGCCGAAGCGCAGAAGAAAGCCACTGGGGCCGTCGATTTTGTGAGTGGGACGGCAAAATGTTCGGCCGATCTGGGCGGGGCATCGCCGCTCCGAAAGGATTTCAAGTTCACGTCTCCGCGTGTCGCCGTACTCGACAATAATCTCTATTACCAGTTCGGCGTCCTCGCCCGCGTGTACGATTGGAAGGCCGGCGGCAAGCAGACGTTTCCCGTCCTTATTCCGCAGGACATGGTTCCGGGAAGTATTTCCGTGGAATCGCTCGGCCCGCAGCAGGACGGAAACGCGAAGTACGAAGCCCTGAGAGTCAGCTCTCCGGACCTTGAAATCATGATTTACCTAGACTCAAACCACCGCATGATGCGCCTCGAAGTGCCTTCCTCAAACGTCACCATTGAACGGGAATAATTTTTGGAAGCGTTACGTAAGTCTCGCTTTTGCCGAGCTAAGAGTGGCTCTGCCGTTTAGATTTACTGTACGCCAAGCGCGCTCAGTGCGGCTGCGCTTTGCTGGCGAACGATGGGGCTGGGGTCATTGCGCAGGCGGTCGCGCAAAACGGCCACAGTTTGCGAGTCGGAGCCGCCCGATCCGCCTTCGGACTGCAAAGCGGCGAACAGAAGATGGATCGCTTCGACGCGCACGCCGGAATTGACGTCGCTCTCTAGCGCGTCCAGAAGCGCGTCGCGCACGGCGGGGTCCTGCTCGAATCCCTGCAAGGCATCCAGCGCCTTGATGCGCACGCCGGGATTGCGGTCGAGGCGGGCGGCGGCGCTGAGGGTGCGGCGAACGTCGGGATCGGCGGCGCGCGTGCGCAGCACGTCGAGGGAGTCGAGCCGCACGTCCGGATCAAAGCGCTGGCCATTTTCGAGCAAAAAGGTGAGCGCGCGCTGTATGTCAGCGTCATCGGGGGCGCCGACAATGCTCATCGGTGTGGGAGACATGAGCTCGACGTCGACGGAAGGCGTGCGCGAGTCGGACGGCGTCACCCAGGCGACGTGCGCTCGATCCGCACTGCGCAGTTGCTCGTCGGTAATCTTCGGCGGGTTCGTTGTTGCCTGCGTGACAGAAGCAGTTGTCGTCGCCGCCGGGCGCGGTGAAACCACCACCTGCGGAGTGACGCGCAGGCGCTGTCCCGCGACGCCCGCGAGGAACCCCGCCACCACCAGCACAGTCATACTCATTGCCGGATGGTAGATGAGTGTGTGGCGCAGCGCGCCCCACCACGCGACCGGAGAAAAAACCGAAAGCCAAGCGGAGCGGCCCGCGGGCGCCTGCCTGTCGTCGAGCGATTCTGAAAGCTCGCTGCGGCATCGAGCGAGGAGCAGGCCGGATCGGTCCAGGGAATCGGCAGGCTGGTCGAGTGAGGCAATCGCCTCTTGCAGGCGCGACTCGCGCGAGACGGCCGCGGCGCAGGCTGGGCATTGCGCGACGTGCGCCTCGAGCTGAGCGCGCTCGTCCGCGTCCAGTTCATCGCAAGCGCGAAGAACGGCGAGATTCTCGATTTCTTCGCACCGAATGCCCCGCGAATTTTGTTGAGGATCGCTCACAGCAACCCTTCCAATTGCGCTCGCAATTTGCGCGTCGCGCGGAAAAGTGAATTCTTCACGGTTTCTTCCGTCGTCCCGAGGGCGTCTCCGATGGCGCGTAGTTTCAGCCCTTGATAGTGCTTCATCTCAAAGACCATGCGCTCGCGTGGCGTCAATAGATCGAGGGCGCCGGAAATTCGACGGCCAATTTCGAGCCCTCTCATACGCCGTTCCGGATCGGACTGCGCTCCTTGATCCTGCTGCCGGTCGAAAAAATCTCCCTGCATCTTCTCACCATTTTTGTTAGACGCAAGTTCCGGCGCTTGGTCTTCGGGCCGGCTGCTTCGGCGGCGCAAATGATCGAGGCAGACGTTAGTGACGATGCGGTACGTCCAGGTATAAAAGCTGCACTCGAAGCGGAAGCGCGGCAGATTCTTGTAAATTTTCAGGAAGGATTCTTGATAGACGTCGCGGGCATCTTCGGTCTTGTGCAGAATGTTCAGGGCAATTCGCAGGACATCGCGGTCATAGCGGTGCACCAGCTCTTCAAATGCTTCGCGGTCACCGCCCTGCGCGCGTTCAATCAGGGCGCGCTCTTCGGACGGACCGAGATCCCGCCCGGCGACGCCAATGGAGGCCGAGCCGCCCACGGGTTCCGCGGAACCGTTACCAGACCAGGCAATAGCCATTTCGTTTGCAGCCATGGTGACGTGCTCGCTTAAAATGCTCGGACCACCACACTGAGGTTAGACGGGTTGAGGGGCAAAAAGGTAAGCGCTCCCTCGGCGCATCAGGCGGCGCGCCACGAAATGCCCTAACTTATTCAATGCCAATATATTAGACTACCGCCGTTTCGACAACGGTTTGGTAGCACAGGCTTCAGCCTGTGGGGGGTGGTACCGCAACCACCAAAACACACAGGCTGAAGCCTATGCTACCAAAAGCCGACGCAACCGCAATCGTATATGAAGACTCCGAAGCGCGCTCACAATGTTGGTGGTCTGAAAAACGCCGCCAAAATTTCCGTTGTGCCCATGATCACGGCGACCTATTTCATGGTGGCCGGCGGTCCTTACGGTCTTGAAGACATCGTCCAAAAGACCGGCTACGCCGCGACGCTGCTGATCCTGGTCATTACGCCGCTCCTTTGGAGCCTGCCAACCGCCCTGATGGTAAGCGAACTCGCGACGGCCATCCCGGAAGAGGGCGGCTTTTACATTTGGGTGCGCCGAGGTATGGGCCGCTTCTGGGGATTCCAGGAAACGTGGCTGACGTTGGCAGGCAGCGTGTTTGAAATGGCGCTGTACCCCAATCTTTGCATCGACTACATCGGCCAATTTGCGCCGGGGCTCGTCGCAGGACACCGCGGACTGATCCTTGGTTTTGCGATGATCGCTCTGTGCACGGCATGGAATATTTTGGGAGTTCGCTCGGTTGGGGAAGGCTCGGTATGGCTGAACGTCGCGCTGCTCGTGCCCTTTGTCGCGCTTACGATCATGGCACTCGGAAGCGGGAAGTTTGCGGGTTCCAGCGCGGCTCCGGTTCCGCTGCGCCACGCCGACCTGCTCGGCGGCGTGCTCATCGCCATGTGGAATTACATGGGATGGGACAATCTTTCGACCATTGCGGGCGAGGTCGTGGCGCCGCAACGCACGTATTCGCGCGCGATGTTTGGCGCGGTGGTGCTGGTGGTCGTGAGTTATTTAATCCCCGTTGGCGCCGTTGCCTGCACCGGGATCGATCCCAATCGCTGGACGACTGGCGGCTGGGTGGATATCGGCCAGATCGTCGGCGGCGAAACACTGGCCATTACCATCGCGGTCGCAGGCGTGATCGGGGCCATCGGATCGTTTGGAGCGCTGATGCTTTCCTTCACAAGGTTGCCGCTGGTGATGGCGGAAGACGGCTACTTGCCGCGCATTTTCGCGCGGCGCGATGCGCGCACAGGGGCTCCGTGGGTCGCCATCCTGGTGTGCGCGATTCTTTGGGCCATCTGCTTTCCGCTGGGATTCGAGAAGAGTCTGATTCTGGACGTAATGCTGACGGGCTTAAGCATCCTGCTGGAATTCTGGGCACTGGTGGCGCTGCGCGTTCGCGAACCGGAACTCGCGCGCCCGTTTCGCGTTCCAGGCGGAATGGCGGGAGCGGTGGCCGTCGGCGTTCCTCCGCTCGCCCTGATGATCGCCGCCTTCGCGCGCAATCGCACGGAACTGGTGGGATCCACAAATGAACTGGCGATCGGGATTGCGGTGATTGCGGCGGGAGTGGCGCTGTATTTTCTCAGCAGTATGTTCAAGAATAACTGAAAATCTGGGCGAATATCGGTTGCGACCCTCCAGTGGCGCAGGCTTCAGCCTGTGGGTTTTAGTTGCAGCAACATTGACCGCGCTCTAACCGACCCCCACAGGCTGAAGCCTGCGCCACTGATAAAGCGGCCACGCAAGGAGAGTGAGCGCAAACGCGAGGACCACGTAACCATTGGCATGCAGGTAGGGATTCGGCTGCTCGAGCAATTCGATTGCGGCGGGAACCAGCGCGATCATGGCCGCGAGCAGAAAGTAGCCCAGCACGTTAAACCGTGCGATGTGCGTGACCCCGTACCAGAGGGCCATCACAGCCACCAGATGAAACGCGGCTTCGCGAAAAAAGGCGCCGGGCGTCGCCACATCCGTGGCCATCAGCGCGGCGTAGAGGATCATCAGCGCGGCGCGCATCCAAGCCGGGCGGACGTAGGCCCTGATGAGGCCCGCCGCGAGGCCCAGCAATCCCACCGTAAGAAAAGCGGCTGCAATTGCGGATGCCAGGCTCCCTGCTGCGGGGTTGAGGAGGTCCAGATTCACGGGCACGCTCGTGGCCAGCGAGTGGCGTAAAAGAGGCCAGCGCGCGAACAGAGCAGGCAGGCGGTTGAGTCCCATCACTGCGGCGGAACCAAACAGCGCCATGCAGAGCGCGTCGCGGAAATAGGACGAATTCGTGCCGCGCCACGCCGGAACGCTTCCCGGGCCAAACGAGCGCTCCACAAAGAACCATGCGAGGCCCAGAAGAAGGACGGCGGCAGCCATGTAAAGCGCCGTAATGAAAATCATGGAAATAAAGAGAATGATGTAGAAGGTGGACAGCGGCCAGGCCGTCGTGTAATTCAGGAGCAGCTGCGGCGTCCGGTTGAAGTAAATGACCAGTGCAGCAATCAGCATCAGGATGGACAATTTCCCCAGCGGCCGCCAGGGGATGCGGGTTACTTCCGGATTTTTCAGATTGCGGAAGAAAATCACCAAGACGGTGATGAGGGCAACACCGATCCCGGCCACCCGGCCAAATGATTGTGCGAGTTGTGCCGGCGTGTTGCGGCTCTCTTCCCTGCGCCAGGTTTCGGGAATCTTGATGAAAATGCGATAGCCGGAAACTTCGTCACCTTGCACTTGCAACTGCATGCGAATGTGTGCGCCCGCCGCCGGGGCATGTCCGGGCGCCGCGTCCAGCGCGGCCTTTTGTTCCCACTCAAAAAAATGGTCCGTTCTCGCGGGCTTCTTGTCGCTGTGCGTTTCGACCAGGTCCCAATCCGCGAGGTTCACGCTTTTTTGGTCGCGCAAATATGCTTCGGCGCGCGCCTGGGCTTCCTCCTTCGAGAGATTCGCACCGGGGGCTTTTTCGTCGAGCGTATGGTGAATGGAATGAAGCGAACCGTCAGATTTCAGAACCACAAAGTATTCTTCATTTTGCGAATCGCGAAAATAACGGATGGTCCAGAAAGCGGATGGAATCTGTTCGCGATAAATGCGGTTGGCGGCGGCGATGCCGATGACGCGGCGCAAATATTCGTTCACGTAATCGTCGAACGTATACGTGACCGTCGTAGCGTGGTGATAAGTGGCCGGATCCATTTTAATCTGGCGCAAATCCTCGTTGCCGCGGGTTGTGGCTTCCTGTGCGTTGATTTGGAATCGGACGAAATCGCCGATAGCTTCCCGCTTAACTCCAGCCAGCAACGCGGTGCCCAGCACGCCGCAAGCGATCAGCACGACCAGCGCACGAGAAGACATGGCGGCGTGGCTCGCTGGAATGTCGCGCGCGACGGCTGGCGCACTGGTTTCAGGCGCTGCCTGTTCAGCGTCTGCACGCGCGGCGTCCATCGGCGGCCCGCCAATCGGGCGGGAGCTGTTCAAGAGAGACGCATCGGCTGTGAACCCGCCGCGCGAAACATAGGAAATAGCGGCGATGGCCAGAGGAATCAGCGCCGCGCCGCCCACGACCGCTCCCGAAACTCGCAGATACGCGCCGTGCGAGCGCAGCAAGGAAGTGCTGATGAGAAATGCGTCCACGGTATAGTGCCAGACGAGCGTCGCCCAAATTCCCCAGCGCAGCAGGACGAGTCCCGCTACGATGCCGATCAATCCGACTTCGAGGCCGCGAATGTAGGCGGGCTCCTGAGGATAATTGCTGTGCAGAAATCCCCAGAAGAATGCCGGAAGGACCACGGCCAGGAAGCGCGACTTCGTGGTGCGCAGCAAAAATGGAATGGCGAACAGCCGGAAGAGAAATTCCTCGCTCGTCGCGGCGTAGATGCCGATCGTCAGAGGATAGACCCAGGGCACGTAGGTGCTCACCACGTTTTCGTAATTGAGGTCTTGCGGCGCCCATGCGCCCAATTTGCGGCTGATGATATAGAAGACGGTGATGTAGCCGATGTGCGCGGCGGCGAGGCAAATTCCGATTACGTTGGCGCGAAAAAATTCTTTAGTGCGAATCCCGGGCAGGCGCAATCCAACTTCCAGCCTGAGTTTATTGGGCTGAAGGATGCGGTACAGCGGCTCTCCCGGCACGACCGCGAGCACAACCAGCAATGCGCTGACAACGCTGGTCAATGCGGCCTGGCCCACCTGGCTCAAGAAAAAGCTGGAGTAAGGTGTGTTCGTATCGTACGCCGCACGGTCCAGCGGCCACTGATTCATGGTCATGATGAAATACAGGAGCGTGACGAAAATGCCGAGCGCCAGGCCGGTGCGCCATTCGAGAAGACCGCGCCGTCCCAGCGAAATGATTACGTAGAGGCATCCGCCGATCAGGAATGCGTACGGAAGCAGCGCGATGTACTCGAAGAGATTGTTGGATGACCGCAAGCGCTCGTAATCAAGCTTCCAGGCTTCGGGGACTTTCAGGAATTCGTCGTAGCCGCTGACCCGGTCGCCGGCCAGCGTGACGGTCAAGCGATAGGGCGCGTCTTTGGCGCGAAATCCTCGCCGCTCCCAGGAGAAACTCCAATCGCGGCGAGCGGGGCGCTCCGTGAGATTCGCCTCCTCATCGCGAAATTCGTAGCGGGAAAGGTCCAGGTGCAGCGTGTCGCGCAGGAAGGATTCAGCCGTGGCCTGGGCGGCGGCGCGCTCGAGTCGTGCGCCCGGCGCGGCTTCCTCAAGTTCATGCGCGTAGCCGACGATGCCGCCCGCGGGATCGACGCGCACATCGAATTCTTCTTTTTGCAGAGGGCGGAAGAATCGCGTGCCCCAATACCAGATGTGGACTTCATTTGCCATCATCTGATTGGCTTGCTGGAGCCCCACTTCGCGCTCTAGGTACGTTTTCGCCGTTTCGTCGACATCAAAAACGATGCTGGAATCGTATCCGCCGAGTTGGGCTCCTTGCGCGGCCGCGAATTGTTTTGCGGCCGCAAGGGCGTCTGCTCGCGGTACCTTGAATTCGACGGAAGCTTCGGGGAACGCACGAAAGAAATATTTGTACGCCACACTCGCGCCGAGAATGCCCGCGAGAATCCAGATCAGCAGAACTTTTGCGTCTTTCCAGTCAAGCCGTTCCAGCGGCAAGCACTCCTCCCGTGGCGCAGGCACAAGCAACCCATCTTTTCCGATGTCGAGGGTGATTGCAAGCTTCGAGGCGCTCCTCGGTAGCACAGGCTCCATCCCGTGCGCGGCAGCCACTGCGAGAAGCAAACCCCACAGGCTGAAGCCTGTGCTACTGGCGCGTGATATAAACAAGAAATGTCCGTTACGCCTACAACCGAGCTGATGTACCTGAAGGGCGTGGGACCGCGCCGGGCGGAAATTCTCGCGAAACGCGGCCTTCGGACATTTGAAGATCTTCTCGGGTATTTGCCTTTCCGGTACGAAGACCGCATCAGGTTTTCAAAAATTCACGAAATCGTCCCGGGGCAGGTGTACACCATTCGCGCGCAGGTCCTTAGCGGCAGCCTCGTCCGGTACACGCGAGGGGGCGGTGGCATATACCACCTGCTGGTTCGAGATGAGACCGGCTCGTTCCCCTGCAAATTTTTTCACGGGCAATTCCTGGAGAAAAGATTCAAGGCCGGGCAAAGCCTCGTTCTGCATGGGAAGGCCGAGCTGGACGCGATGCGGCCCGGCCGCATCGAGATGATCAATCCGGAATTCGAGATGCTCGGCGAGGAAGGCGCGGACTCGACCGAAGTGGGCCGCATCGTTCCGATTTACGAAGCCATCGGCGGTATTGGCTCGCGCACCATGCGGCACATCGTTTACCTGGCGCTCGAAAAATTCTCGGGCTCGCTGCCCGACCCGCTGCCCCCGGAGATTCTCGAACGGTACAAATTCCCAACTCGGCGTGAGGCGATCCAGTTCGTGCATTTTCCGCCCGCAACGGAATCGGTGGAGGCGCTGAATTCGTTTCGTTCGCAGGCTCACCAGCGGCTGATTTTCGAGGAATGTTTCTTTTACCAGTTAAGTGTGGCAATGCGAAAGAAATCGGCCCAGCAACAGACGGGGATCGCGTTTCGTGTGCGCGAGCCGGCCATTCGCGAAGCGATCAAGCGCGTCCTGCCGTTCAAGCCCACCGACGCGCAGAAGCGAGCGCTTGGGGAAATCGCCGCGGATCTGGAGCGCGGCGTGCCCATGAATCGCCTGCTGCAGGGCGACGTGGGCAGCGGCAAAACTATTGTCGCGCTGGAAGCCGCGACCATCGTCATCGAAAACGGTTACCAGGCTGCGCTCATGGCGCCCACCGAAATTCTCGCCGTACAGCATTTTCTGGCCGCGGGAAAAATATTCGCGCGCGCGGGATACCGCGTCCAGCTGCTGATCAGCGGAATGAAGGCATCGAAGAAAAAGGCGGCGCTCGAACGCGTGCGGACCGGCGAAGCGCAGCTCGTCGTGGGGACGCATGCCCTGCTCGAGCCGCAAGTGGAATTTGCGCGTCTGGGCCTGGTGATCGTGGATGAACAGCACCGCTTCGGCGTGCTGCAACGCAAAGAGCTGATGGAAAAAGGGACGGCGCCCGATGTGCTTGTAATGACGGCGACGCCGATCCCGCGCACTCTGTCGCTCACGCTCTATGGCGATCTGGACATTTCGGTGATCGACCAGATGCCGCCGGGGCGCGTGCCGATCGTGACGCGAGTTTCTTCGGAAGCGAATTTGCCGGGGGTGTGGGATTTCCTGCGGCGTGAAATCGCGGCGGGCCGCCAAGCGTATGTCGTGTATCCGGTGATCGAGCAATCAAAGTCCGCCGAGTCGCAGCGTTCGCTGAAAGCGGCCATTGTGGAATTCGAGAAGCTGCGGAGCCAGATCTTTCCCAACCGGCACGTGGGCCTGCTGCATGGCCGCCTGAAGAGCGAAGAAAAGGAAAGCGTGATGGATCAATTCCGCCGCCACGAAATCGACATATTGGTGGCAACGACGGTGATCGAAGTCGGCGTCGACGTTCCCAACGCGACGGTCATGGTCATCGAGCACGCCAACCGTTTCGGCTTGTCGCAATTGCACCAGCTGCGAGGGCGCATCGGACGCGGCGGAGAAAAGGGCACATGCATCCTGATCGCTCCAAAAAATCCGGGAGACGACGCGCGCGTGCGCCTTGAAACCATGGTGCGCACCACCAACGGTTTCGAGATCGCCGAAACGGATTTGAAATTGCGAGGTCCGGGAGAATTTTTCGGCACGCGGCAGCACGGCGAACTCGGCTTCCACATCGCCAATCCGATTCGCGATTTCGATCTCTTGGAGCTCGCCCGCCGTGAAGCGCTGTCGCTCGTCGAACCCGCCGAGGCCGAGCCAGCGCGCCAGCGCCTCCTGGCCCGGCTTCCGGTGGAATGGCAACGCCGCTATCAGCTCGCGTCGGTCGGATAAAACGTAAATCGTGATTTGTGAATCGTGATTCGTGCGAAGAGACTGGTCGAGAGTTTAGAGTTGAGGCGTAAGGCTTGTATGAAAGCAAAATCGAACGCCGGGAAAGGATTCAATTCTCAACTGTCAATTCTCGACTATCAACTCGAATCTCGTGTCACGAATCACAAATCACAAATCACGGATCACGGCGTACTATGCGCGTAATCGCCGGAAAATACCGGAGCCGGACGCTGCGCAGCTTGAAAGGGCAAATGCTGCGCCCGACGAGCGACCGCCTGCGGGAGACGCTGTTCAACATTTTGGGGGCGACGGTCGTGGGAGCGACGTTTGTGGATCTCTACGCAGGGACAGGGGCGGTGGGCATCGAAGCACTCAGCCGCGGCGCGCAGCACGTGATTTTCGTGGAGCAACATGCGCCCGCCGCGGCTTTGATTCGCCGCAATCTGGAATCGCTGGGAATCGGCGCGGAAGCGGAAATTCTCGGTATGAATGTGGCGCGCGCGATTGGGCGCCTGGAAGCGCGGCACATTCATGCGCAATTCGTTTTTCTCGATCCGCCGTACGCCGCCGACAATGAGTACGAAGACGCGCTGGAGGCGCTAGGAGAATCGCCTCTAGTTGCCCCGGAGGGGCGAGTGATCGTGGAGCACTTGAGGAAGCGCGAGCTCCGCGAGCGAGTAGGAGATCTGGAACTTGCTCGCGTGGTCGAGCAGGGGGATGCGGCGCTCAGCTTTTTCAGGCTCGCGCTGGCTGCGTAGGGCGGGCTTCCACCATGTTCAGACAATCCAAAGAATAAATAGCATGGTGCTCTTGGTATGAAGTGGATCGGTTGAAACCTGGGAACGCCAATCGGGAGATTGGCGTTCCCGGTGTGCCCGGCTGCATCAGTGTTTTTTGAACAGATTTTTCAGAGTGTTCACGTCATCTTGAATTGTGGGCTGCTGCTGGCCAGAAGGCGCGGCGGAAGGCGTGGATCCCGACGCAGTGGATGGCGCGCTGAAGCTCGGGGCACCCTTGCCGGGCCGCACTTTGGGGCTCTCGATGGTTCCTCCGAGCGCGAAAGGGACGGTGATTTTCCCGACGCGGCTGCCGATCAGCCCGCCGACGATGCTGCCCACTTTGCTCGGTCCCAGGGCTCCTGTGGGATTCACCGTGACTGTCCCTTGGTAATCGAGCGTACTGTCGAGGCCCAGGCTACCGCTCAGGTCCACGATGCCAGCGGTCGAATCCAGGTGAATCTGTTTGCTGGAAACGCGCTGGTCGGCGATATTGATGTCGCCTTCCAGCACGGTAAACGGCGTGTCCCCGCCAACGCCTGCCATTTTCATGACCGATTCCGCGGCGCCCGCCAGATTCACGCCCGGCAAATGGCCATTGCGCACGGCAAACTTGCCCGTGCCGGAGAGCGTTTTTTTCCAAGAGTCGCTCAGGTTGCCGAGAAGTTGCAGGTCGAGTTCACCGGTGCCGCCCATTTTTCCGCGCGCCGAAGGAGAAACGTCGAGAACTTTGGCCACATCCAGATTGCGCATCTGCACGTTGGCGGTGAAGCGCGCCGGATCGGTCACGCGGTCCACGCGCGAGGAAATTTGCAGCGTGCCGCCGTACATGCCGATGGAAATCGGCCACAATTCCGCGCGATCGGTGTACACGCGCATCTCGACGTTTGCAGGGCCTACGGTATAGGGCTTCGTGGTGATCTTTTCGATGTTGACGTGCCCCCGCGCCACGAGTTCGCTTTTCCCCGCAGGGGTAGGCGCATTCGCCGCCTTCGACGGCACGCTTGCCCCAGGCTTCGTGGACGCGCTTGCCGCCGGCTTGGGCGGGTCGGCGGCCGCGCCGCTCGGTCCGCTGCCCGCCACGTCAATCAATTTGTCGATGTCGAGCTGCGAGGAGCTCATTTCAAAATTTACCTGGGGATGCTCGAAGTCGGGTACGTTCACGGTTCCCTTGATGTCGGCGGCAGTCGCCAGATCGGCGACAAATTGCGCGTCCAGTTTTCCGCTGGACAAAGTAAATTTGCCGGTGTGGAACGCGATGGGATCCTTCCAGCTGCTCAGAGCGAGAGTCACGCCGGAGAGATTCGATTCCGCCAGCCAGTCATGCATGCGTATCGGGTTGACCGCAAAATTGTGCAGCGTGATGCTGATGCCCTTGGTATCCGCCAGCGGCGCGGCGGCGCCCTTAATCACATTACCAACCACTATTTCAGCGCCGGTCAAATTGATGCTGTCAATCTGGTCCAGCGTGATGCTTGAAGAAGAAGCGGCCGCCTTCGCCGGAGGAGCCGAATCGGGGGACGCAAAGGTGTAGTTGTTTTTTCCGCTGCTGTCCGTGAGCAGAACCAGCTTCGGTCGCACCAAGTCCACGGAATTGACGTGGATCACTCCGTGCAGCAGTGGGGCCAGCGCAACGTTCACGCCGATTTCTTCGGCGCTCACCAAATCGCCGGTCGGAAAGCCTTCAGAATTGCCGATATGCAGTTCTGTTACGGTCACTCCGACGCCGGGGAAGAGCCGCGCGCGAATCGGGCCAAGGGTAACCTTCCGCCCGGTTTGTTTGGCGATGGTGTCGGCAATCGTCCCGCGGTAGCGATCGACATTCAGGAAATAGGGCACGGCCAGCGCGACGAGCAGCAACGCCACAAAAAGACCCAAAAGGAGTTTCGCCCAGAACGGGAAGCGGCTGGATTTTGCAGCGGAGGAAGAATCGTTCACCATGGCAATTCACATTCTCCGTCAAGCGGCAGCATCATTCCAGTCCGGGCGATCGTGGATGCCAGTATCGTGGCAAATCAAGTGACGATCGGCAAGCCATTCGTGGAACGGAGTCGTGCCTTCTTCATGTTCCGGCGCCGCCGCCCCGGCTAGATTTCTCAACGGCGATTCCGGAAGCTTCCGAGAACGCGGAAGCTGCTTTATTCCACTCTGCTGCATCTGATGTGCGTGATAGCCCGAAGGCGTATAATTCCGCGGGGGGTCAATCCGTTTGCTCCAGATCGCACATTTGCATGAGAGGACGGGACTGGCTGTTGCGTTTGACCCATCGCCCGAGCTGCCTGCTCCGCACTTAACCCTGGGAAAGACAGGAGCGCTCGAAGAGTTTTCTACCAACCTGCTTGCACTCGTTCGCGGCCCGGCGCCGCCGAAGGAATTTGCGGGCGACGCGTACTTCCGAAATTGCTGGATCGACCAGAAATTCCCGGCCTATGCTTTCGCGGCTGCCATAGTTTTGCAGGCGCTTCTGATCGTGTTCCCTCCTCCCATCTGGAATATTCATTCGGCGCGTACGGTTTCCGCGGCGCCTCGGACGGAGATCGCCTGGTATGGCCCGGTGAAGGATTTTCCTGCGATTCTTCCGGCAATACGCGCGCCCAGACTCGCCGCTCGCAAGGATTTAGCGAGGCCGCTACCTCCGCGCGGCGCGGACGCGTTCCATCCCCGGGAAACGATTCTTTCCGAGCCGCTGCACCCGACGCATCCCCGTCAGACGCTTGTCCAGGCGAAAGCTCCGGTGGAGCCTCCCAAAATTTTGCCGGCGCTTCCCAACATCGTGCAGCTCGCAGGCCTGCAGCCCGCGCGCCCGAAGTTAGAGCTCAGCGCAAAAGAGCTCAGGGTCTTGCGGCCGAAAACCCCCGCATCTCTAAAAGCTTCGAATGTCGCCGCACCCGAAATTTCAGCGCTGGAAAAACAGCCCGGCGCGATCGACATCGCTTCGTCCTCGCGCCCTGCGCCTGCACCGCTGCTGCCAGTGAATCCAATGTCCGCGCCACATGCGATTTCGCGAACGAGAGACGTGAATGTAGCCGCTCCGGACATTGGCGGGCGGACCGGGGAGAATGAAACGCTCATCGCGCTTTCCGCGACGCCCGCGCCTGTTGCCCCCCCTCCAGCGATCCCCGCAGGAAATCTTTCGGCGCGCGTCTCGATTTCGCCGGACGGCACGAAGCCGGGTACCGCTGGCGGGACCGCTTCCGGTACCGGCGCGGGCGAAGGCAAGGCAGGAAACGCCGTGGGCCGCGGTCCGGAAGGCATTTTCATCAGCGGCGGAAATAGCGCAAACACCAGTCCGATTTCTGGTCTGGGAATTGGCCCGGCGCCGCGCGCCGCGGGCAATGCCCTGCCTTCGCGGCCAGCTCCGCGCGTGCGCATGGCGCCAGAAGGCCCGAAATCGCTAAGCACGGATGCGGAAGGTGCCGCGCAGTCGGCTCCGAAATTGGGAATGTCTCCCCAGGAAGTACTGGGCTCGAAACGCGTTTACACGTTGCACGTGAACATGCCCAATTTGACGAGCGCCTCCGGAAGCTGGATCTTGAATTTCGCCGAACTGAACGAGGAGACCACGACTGGCTACAGAAAACCCGATGCGCCGGATCTCGCGGGGCCCGTCCCGCTGAAAAAAGTGGATCCGAAATATCCGCCGGAGTTTCGCGCTTTGCACGTGGATGGAGAGGTGGTGCTCTACGCCATCATTCGCAAGGATGGCAGCGTGGACAGCATCCAGCTGGTTCACGGCGTCGATCCGCAACTGGACACCAATGCGATGGAAGCGCTCGCGCAATGGAAATTCACGCCCGCGGAAAGACACGGCGAGCCCGTGGATCTCGAAGCCGTCGTGCACATTCCGTTCCGCTCAAGAACACCGTCGTTTTAAAACTTGAATTGGCCTAGCTAGAAATGTTCGCGCAGGGCGCGGAAGCTCGTCAGGATGAGCAGTCGGCCGCCGCCGCTGCGGACTTCCTCGTGCTCGAGCGCCCACGTGGCGTGATGCGGAATGAAAACGGCATTTAGCCCCGCTTCGAGCGCGGGATTGATGTCGCTGCGGGGACTGTTTCCCACCATCCATCCGCGGGATTTCACGACGTGGTGCCGGTTCACTAGCGCGCGGTAGGTGGCCACGTCTTTTTCGGGGACGATCTCGATCGCATCGAAATGAATCTGTAGCCCCGATCGCTCGACTTTGGCCGCTTGCTCGGCCGGCTCGCCCTTGGTGAATAAAATCAGCCGGTGCCGCCCGGAAAGATAGTCGAGTGTTTCAATCACGCCGTCCAGAACGTTTGGTGGCGTGCGCTCGAGTTCCTGCACGCGTTTGCGGATATTTTCGGCGGTTGCGCGCTCGGCCTGGTGCCCGGCAAGCTTCATATAAGTTTCTTCGAGCGACCGGCCGAAGCTGCGGACTCCGTACCCGTGCTGCCGGATGTTGCGGCGCTCGGTTTCGTTCAGGATATGGCGGGCATACTCGCGCGGGTAGCCGAAGGGTTCGAGCAGGGTCAGGAATTCTTCGATGGTCTGCTCGAAGTAGACATTATTCTCCCAAAGCGTGTCGTCGGCATCGATCAGGATGGTTTCTCGGGCCATGATTTCAGGGGACCTGAACGAACTCGCGTACGTGCTGGCGAGGCTGTTCCAGGCAGTATGGTTTCGCGGCCTACGCTTTCTTGGCCTCCCCGGCCGAGAGCTTTTCCAGGATTTCGAGCGCCACTTTTTGCGTCTCGCCGTAATGGGCAAGATAGCTTTGAAACTCCCGGTTCATTTCGATCGCCTCGCCGGCATTATGCTGCGTTCTCAGGATCATGTCGCGCAAGCGCACGGGGTGAGGCAGCACCGCATCTTCCTTTAGCTCGTCGAGCGCCGCTTTCACGTCGTAGGGTTCCATCGTTCCTCCTGACTGGATTCGTCAAGCACAATTCTACTGCGAAACCAGTGCCAAACGAAAAAAAGCGTCTCCCCCGCTCAGAGCCGCAAGGGAATAAATAGTGGATGCTGGAATCCGTATGGAGGGATTCACGCGAAATCAAGCGGGTGAGGGCAAAAACTCGTAGCGGTCGATGCGCGCGGCGACGCCACGTTGGCCGTTGTGGGGTTCGACGCGCACGATTTCCGCAAAGCATCGAATGTGCACGTCGCCGGCCAGGGTGATTTCACGGGGCAGGGTGAGAATGAATTCGATGGGCGTTCCCGCCGCGAAATCGGCTTCGATCAAAAAATAGAGGCCGCGGAAGCTGACGTCCCGCGTTTGCCCTTGCCGTTCGCTTCCGCCCGGATCCGTGGATCGGACCGTTAACGGAAGGGTCATGGTAAATCGCCGCGATGCCCGGCGTTCTGCCGAATTTTCCATTACTCCCCCGGAATGAGGACTTTCCATGCCCAGTCAGCACACCGTAGCATCGCGGAATAAAAATCGCAACGGGAAACGCGGGCAGCCTCGGTAAACAAATTGTCTATGCCCGGCGCGAGGCGCGATTTGTTCCGCGGCGGGGCTCTGTGGTTACATGGATTCCCATATGCCCGCGCAACTTCATCGCACCTTGATGGTTTCCGGCCCGGCAGGCCGCATTGAAACGATCCTCTGGGGCATTGCGGAGGAAGGCGAAGGCGCCCGGCCGCCGCTCGCCGCGGTTGTCTGCCATCCGCATCCGCTGTTCGGCGGGACCATGCACAACAAAGTGGTGTATCAGACCGCGAAAACAATTCATCGATTTGGGCTGCCTGTCGCGCGGTTCAACTTTCGCGGAGTGGGCCTCAGCGAAGGAACGCACGACAATGGGACCGGTGAGGAGGGCGACGTTCTGGCCGTGATGGATTTTCTCGCGGAGGAATATCCCGGCGTGCCGCTGCTCGTTGCGGGCTTCAGTTTTGGGTCCTGGGTTGGCTTGCGCGCCGGGTGCAGGGACGCACGTGTCGCAGAACTGATCGGGCTGGGCCTGCCGGTCGGCGATCTGGGCAGCCGCAGCTTCGCCTATCTCGATCGCTGCGAAAAGCCGAAACTTTTGGTGTCCGGCGAATTCGACCGGTTCGGCCCGCCAAAAATTCTCCGCGCGATGGTCGAGCTGTTTCCTCCGGAGGTCAAAGAAAGCACAAGGGTAGCGATCGTCAGCGGTGGGGATCACTTCTTCGCTGGACACCTTCCCGAACTCGACCGCGCGATTGCGAAATGGTTAGTGGAACGGCACCCGGAACTTGCCGCCCGGGAGTCACAGAAGTAGAAAAGGCTTCAGCTTGTCGCTCTATTGATGGATTGAAATCGGAGACCCGAGGGGCTCAAGTCCCGTTCGCTAAAGCGTTCAAGCCTGACGGCGGTGCAATCTCCGGTCGACTGCCAGCAGCGCAGAATTCGACACCACGGCAAAAACCACGAGGATCAGGATGAGCGACATGATCGTCGGTATGTTTCGCAAATCGATCGCGTTCATCAGGAGGAATCCGACGCCCTTCTGAGAAGCGAAGAATTCTCCGAAGATCGTGCCGAGCAGGGTAAGCGAAAATCCCAGCCGCAGGCCGGAGAATATTTCAGGAACGCACGCGGGCACCCAGACACGGCGGAGCATTTGCCAGTGCGTCAGATGCATGGTCCGGCCGCACCGCACGTAAATGGGATTGACGTTTCTGACCGCGCCGATCGATGAAATCATGATGGGGATGACGCCGTGCAGCGCGCCGAACACTACCTTGGACCAAATTCCCAATCCAAAAATAAGAAGAATCACCGGATAGAGCGCGACCTTCGGAACCGTGTTTATATTTACGAGCAGGGGTTCAAGAACTTCCGAACACGCCCGCCAGGCGCCGATGAGAATGCCTCCAATTGTTCCGAGGCCGAACGCGATCAGCAATGCAATTAGAAACGCGCGTATCGATTCTGCGAGATCCGGCCAATACTCCGGCATCTTGAGCATGTTCCATGCGTTTACGAACGTGGTCCACGGAGGGGTAAGCACTCTCGGCCCAAAGGCCAAATAAAGCGCCTGCCACAAAAGCAAAAGCACGGCGATGAAACCGGCCGTGTACAAAGCATGGCGCGCCTTCATCGCGTCCACCTCTGCAGCATGCGTTGCGAGTAGTAGCGCAGCGTCGAGTTCAGCAGCGTTGCGATGACCAGCAACAGGACAACCAGTCCATACATCGCGCGATTGTCGTAATTGTCGTACGCAAACGAAATTTGATGGCCGATTCCCGACGCGGACAGAATGAATTCCGTGCTGATCACGCCGATGACGCTGTAAGAAACCGCCAGCGTGGCGCCGACAAAAAGATAAGGCGCCGCCGCCGGAAGCTGGATGCGAAACACGGAAGCGAGAGCCGAAACGCGATGCGCCCGCCCCACCTTCAAAAAGACAGGCCGAATCCGGTAAAGGCCGTTGATCGTATTCATCGCCATGGGCACGAGGCCGAACATCACGGCGATGATGATTTGCGGGATCCGGTTCAATCCAAAAATCACGATCAACATGGGATAGAAGACGATGGGGGGCACGGCGGAATAAGAAGTGAGAAACGGTTCCAGCGTAGCGCGCAACAATGGCACGCTATAGATGGCCAGGCCCGTCAGAAATCCGCCGGCTACAGAGATTCCAATTGCGAAGGCAATATTGACGAGCGAGAAATAGAGATCGCCCTTAATATCCCCCGACACGAGAATTTGCCATGCCGAGGCCAGCATCTCGCTTGGCGGAATCATGATCAGATGAGGGATGACGTTCGCGCGGCAAAGGATTTCCAGTATTACTCCCGCGCCAACGACGATGCCGAGCCGCATCCAGGTGTAGCGCGTCATGCCTGTCCCTTCGATTCCGTGCGGCCGATGGCTTTCATGGACTCGACCCGCAAGATCGTCCAAAGCCGCGCGGTGATCGCCACGAACCGCGCGTCCTCGACAATGCGCGAATCGCGCCCGGCCGGCCAGCCGGTCGGGATAATTTCCAGCAATCGGCCGGGCCGGGCCGACATTGCCGCAACGCGGTCGGAGAGCATCGCCGCTTCATCGAGGGCGTGCGTGATCAGCAGGATGGTGGCGCCCGTTTCTCGCCACAGGCGAAGCAATTCGTCGCCCATCAAGAGCCGGGTCTGCTGATCGAGCGCGGCAAACGGTTCATCGAGCAAAATCAGGCGCGGCTGCAGAACGAGCGTGCGCGCGATGCACACACGCTGGCGCATGCCGCCCGACAGCTGCGCGGGATAGGACTTCGCAAAATCCGCCAGGCCCATAAAATCGACTGCGAAATCCACGCGACGCTTAATTTCAGTGAGTTCGACGCCTTCATTCTCAAAACCGAAGGCCACGTTGTCCCAAACCGTCAGCCAGGGAAAACTGGAGTCCTCTTGAAAAACGACGCCGACGCCCTCGGGTACCCGGCCGCGAACCGCGCGTCCTTCAAACTCAATCGTTCCCGCAGTCGGCTCTGCCAGGCCGGCAAGCAATTCGAGGAGAGTGGATTTTCCGCAACCGGAAGGTCCAACGATGCTGAGGAATTCACCTTTGTACAATTCGAGATCGATGGGTCCGAGCGCGTTCACAGGCGGCTGGCCGCCGTGGCCGGGATAGACTCGCGTCACGCCTTTGACGCGCGCATGCACTGTTCTCGTTGCATCGGGCAAATGTGGGAGTCTCGCGTTATTGAATTTTGCGGTGCAAATCGGCCGGCAAGAAATCCTGGCTGATCATGGAATTCCAGTCCACCGAACCGGCGAGCTCCCCGGTCATGTTCATGGCGTGCAGGACTTCGTTCATGCCGGACATATCGAAATTGCCGGCGCTCCACCACTTGCCGAATTTTTGCAAATTCGTTTGAAGCGCGTCCTTGGCAACCGCGGGCGGCAAATGGTAGGCGCTCGAAAGAATCGCCGCGGACTCTTGCGGATGCGCGTAGATGAATTCGACGCCCTTGCGCCGCGCCTCGATGATGGCCCGCAATTCCTTGCCGCGCGATTTCGCGAATTCGCCCGTCGTAATTCCCACGGTTTGGGTCATGGGGGGCAAGAGGTCCTTGGCGTAGAAAACGATTTTGTACTTTCCGCCTTGGTGCACCTGCATCGAATAAAAAGGTTCAGTGGCGACAGTCAGGTCCGCGGCGCCTGTTTCCACCGCGGTGATTCCCGCGCTGTCGGCTCCCACGTCCAGCATCGTCACGTCGGACTTTTTCATGCCCAGTTTCTCGAGCAGCAGCAGAATAAACATCTCGCTGACCGACCTCGGCCGCGAGTAGGCGATCCGTTTGCCGCGAAGATCCTGCGCGGAATTGAGCGGCGCGTCCGGACGCGTCACCCAGATTTGGTCCCAACCCTCGCCGCAAGAATTGATGATCTTGATATCGAGACCTTGCCGCGCCGCGGTAATCGCGGCCGGAAGCGCGACTTCCGCGTACAGCGAGCCTCCCGCCAAAAGGCTGCGCACGCCGCTGCCGCCGCCCGCCCCGCCGATGATGCCCGTGATATTTACGCCCGCGTCTTTGAAGTAACCTTTTTCCAGCGCGATCGTATAAGGCAAGCCATTCAGTGCTCCGGCATAGTGCGTGACAATCAGCTTGTCCGCCTGAGCGCGAATCCCCGTAGCAGAAAACAGGGCAAGGGCCGCGCTGAAAAACAACAAACGATAGGTTCGTCGAAGGGACATTGCCGAAACCGCCTCCGTCCGCTGGCGCGCGCTGCTATTCATCCATCGCGTTCGCGGCAAACACTTCCTCGAGCTTGGTCAGCCGCGGCGTCAATCCTTGCTCGAAGGAATATTGCGCGGCCGTCTCGAGCACGTGGCGATTCGCCTTGATCCCGTGGATGACGACCGGTTTCGCCAGCGCCTCATTGGCTTCCCTGGAGATGATGCCGGCACCGAAGTGATAGCTCGCGTGCTCGAGCCGCTGTTCGTTGGCAACTTCGTTCGCGCGCTTAAACGCTTTGAAAAGATTCAGCACCGTCCACGGATGCTTCTCCGCAATTTCCCGCTTGATCACCATTCCGTGGTTGATCGGATAGATGCCGGTCTTGCGGTAGAAACGAATTCCCTCAGCCAGAGGGTCTGGAAAGATTGGCTTGATGTCCGGGTGATGCCAAAGATCGGCGGTGCTGCGGTCGATCATGTTGGGATTCACAAGGTAAAAGAGCGTAGCTTCGAGTTCGCCCGAGATCATCATCATTCCGATATTTTTTTCCGGAGGAATCTGGCGAATGGTCACGCCCGGCGGCGCAGTGAATCCCATCGCGCCGCGATGGCTGTGCGAAGGCAGCCGCTCCATCCAGAATTCCATGTCTTTCGGCGCGACGCCGAATTCGTGCTGCAGAATTCCTCTCGACCAGAGCGCCGCCGTCTGCTGGTATTCGGGCACACCCACGCGCCGGCCCTTCAGGTCTGCGGGCTTTTCGATGCCTGAGTCGCGCCGCACCAGAATTTCCGTGTGAAAAAATCGCCGCGTGGTAAAAACGGGCAGTCCCACCCAGCGCTCGTCGCCGTTGGCTCTTGCCATCATCAGCGAGGAAAACGACATTTCGGAAACGTCAAAATCCGCAAAGCGCAACTGCCTCCAGAAAAGCTCGGAAGGATGGACCACGCTTGGAACAAGGTCGATTCCGTCGGCGGTCACCTGGCCGTCCAGTATGGGCCACGTCCGCGGATTTGATGCCATCCCGAGGCTGAGTTGAAGATTCAAGCTGCACCGCCGCCGATGACGGCCCACGCTTCGCACTGCACGGCCATCGTGCCTGCGAAGTGGTCATAAAACATGGTATGTCGTGCAGGGCGAGAATGAGGATCGGGAAACATCACGACCCACTCTTTGTTGACCTCCGCGCGAATTTCGGGGCGCTTGATCCACACGGTCACGCGAATCACGTCCTCGGGCGCCGCCCCTGCGGCGGCAAGAATTGTGCGCAAATTGTTGAACATGTGCGCGCATTGCGCGGAAACGTCGTCCGGCATTTTGCCCGTGCTCGTGTCCGTTCCGGATACACCGCCCGTGGCGACAATATTTCCAATGCGCGAAGCGGCGGGAATCGGATTAGCGTGGCCCAGTCCCTCGAGGTCGAATGATCTTCGTTTGCTCATGGTGGCGGACTTCCCCCATTCCGCGCGTGCGGCCGTCGGCCAAGCCAGTCCGCGGAACAAAACTTCTCTGAAATTCGGATCGGTGGAGACGAGCCCGCTATTATTATGTCAAAAAGTAAACCGATGCAACCGGGCTCACGTTTGGGCATTCTCTAGACTCGTCAAAGGACGCAACGCCCAATTGACTTGCCCGCTAAAGGCGAGGAGAATCTGCGCATCGCGAATCAGGGGAGGACAAGATGAAACTTCGTCTCGTTGAATTGACAATCGGACTGATGATCGCCGGCGCGATGGCTCTTGGCGGCACGGCTTTCGCTCAAAACGTCCCGGAGCAATTCGTGGTCAGCGGCAAAGCCGCCGAAAAGATTCAGGATTTCACCACCATCAATTTGGCCACCGCCGAGCGTATCGCCGATGTGTGCGAGAAGGCCGCCACCGACCAAGGTGTGCAGATCAGCGTCATGGTGCTCGATAATTTCGGCAACCATGTCTACATGGATCGCATGGACGGTCAGGGCTACCTCAATATCATTACGGCGGATATGAAGGCGCGAACCGCGCTCCTGGGACGCGACCCCAGCAAGAACCGCATGAATCGCGTGATAGAGGATCCGACCGCGGAATTACAACTCATTCAGCTCGGCCTCTTTGCAAATTCCGGAGGGCTTCCCATCGTCGTCAACAAGCAGATGATCGGCGCAGTCGGCGTCGGCGGTTCCGCGCCGCACCCGCCGGTGTGGAGCGATGAGATTTGCGCGCACAAGGCGCTGGTAGAAGTGATCGGGCCAACGGTCGCGCCACTGGTGCAAGACCTTCCACCTCGCCAGAACCCCAATCCGGGTAATGCCCCGGTTCCGAAATTTGCCACGGCCGCGCCGCCCAAGACGACTTTGTCTCCGGAATTCGTAGTCGGCGGCAAGGGTGCAAGCAACGTTTTTGACGGGAATCAGATTTCACTCGCGACAGCCAAGAAGATCGGCCGCGTCTGTCGAGACTGGGCCGCATCGAAGGGCGGCACGATGTCGCTTTACGTTATCGATAACGCCGGCGAATTCGTGCACATGGAGCGCATGGACGGCCAAATCTACCTCAACATGCACACCGCGATGTTGAAGGCGCAGACGGCGCTGAAGACGCGCCAGCCCACCTCCATCAATGCGGCGCAGCTCAAGAACAATCCGGCTGGCATTGCCCGTACTACTGCCTATTTTAATTTGTTCACGAACCCGGGCGGCATCCCGATCGTTGTTGACGGGCAGATGATCGGCGCCGTCGGCGTCGGAGGCGGAGCGGGTGGCGGCGATGAGAATTGCGCCATCGAAGGTTTGAAGGCCACATTCGGCGAACACGTTACTCTGCCTGTTTATCCGGCAGCAGTCGGCGGCGCTCAGTAATCGCAACCCGTATTCGCGTTTTCCGTTTTCGCGCGTGGGCGGCAGGTCCAATTGGGAATTGATTCTTACGAGCAGACCTGCCCGTCTGGTCCGCTTCCCATTGACGGTTTGCCTGGCACCGTTATATTGCCAGTGCTACTCATTTCATTGATGTGTTCCGGGAGAATGAATGGCTTCCATTGTGGCGGGGTTCGGTGCTTCGCATTCCATTATGTTGATGACTAGGCTTGAGGACTGGCCGCACTTCGTGGGAGTCGACAAAGAGCGGGCGAAAAATTATTTCGATAAGGCTGGAAACCGCACCAACTATGGAGCCCTGCTGGCGATGGCGCCTGAGGGACTCGACGAGATGTTGCGTCCCGAGGCGCTGCGCGCGCGGTATGAACGGTGCCAGGTCGGCCTCGCGAAATTGAGACACGCGATTGGCCGCATCGCGCCGGACATTATCGTCATTATCGGCGACGACCAGAAAGAAATGCTCTTTGAAGACAACCTTCCCGCATTTCTCGTCTATTGGGGCAAGGAAATTTTCAACCGGCCGACCACGAAGATTGAACCCTGGGATTGGTACACCGAGGCGCGGCGCCGCTACTATGAGCCGGTGGCCAAAGCCTTCCCCGTGGCCTCCGATCTGGGTGAGCATCTGGTCGGCGCTTTGATGGATGCAAATTTCGACGTCGCCCAATCCACGCGCCAACCCGAAAATGTCGGCGAAGGAGAAGGCCACGCCTTCGCTTTTCCGCGCGAAGTGCTGATGCCTAATAAATCCGTCCCGATCGTTCCTGTTTTCATCAACGCTTACTATCCGCCGAATCAGCCCTCGGCCCAGCGCTGCTACGATTTTGGCAAGGCCCTGGCGCGCACGGTCAAATCCTGGCCGAAAAGCGCGCGCGTTGCATTCATTGCCACCGGAGGCCTCAGCCATTTTTGTCTCGACGAAGAGTTCGACCGCAACCTCATCGCCGCCATGCAGCATAAAGACCCCAAGGTGATTGCGTCGGTGCCTCCGGCCAAGCTGAAATCCGGGAGCGGCGAAATCCGCAACTGGATCGCTCTCGCCGGCGCCATGGAATCCTTGAATTTGAATTGGTCCGACTACGTCCCCTGCTACCGCTCGCCCGCAGGCACTGGGACAGGCATTGCCTTCGCAGTCTGGGAATAGAATCGGATAGCCATCAACCCGTCTGCTCTTCTGCCGGTAAGAGAAAATCAAAACTAGACAGGTTGAACCTGTTCTACTCGGAGCCGCAAGTTGCCGAGTGCGCAGAGCGGTGCCATAATCCAGCGCACGAGAGAGACGCTCCCGGGTGCGGGCTGCGCGTGCAGCCCGCCGGAACAAGAGTGGAGACTCTTCAGGGGGAAGCGATGGGAGTGCGAGAGGCTTGGATCGAGAAGCGGTTGAAGGAGACTGCGGCGGCCAACGGGACGCGCGACGTTTCGCAGATGCACTATGCGCGCCAGGGCGTGGTCACGGAAGAGATGGAGTACGTGGCGCGGCGCGAGAAGATCGAGCCGGAGCTGGTGCGCAGCGAAGTGGCGCGCGGCCGTGCGATCATTCCGGCGAACATTCATCACAAATCGCTGGAGCCGATGGGCATCGGCGTGGCGTTCAAGTGCAAGATCAACTCGAATATCGGAAATTCGGCGACGACGTCGCACATTGACGAAGAGCTGAAGAAGCTGCATCACTCGGTGCACTACGGCGCGGACACGGTGATGGACCTGTCGACGGGCGGGGACATTCCGGAGATACGCAAGGCGATCATTGAAGCGTCGCCGGTGCCGATCGGGACGGTGCCGATTTACGAAGCGCTGTCGCGGGTGAAGCGCACGGAAGATTTGACGATCGGGCTGATGCTGGAAGTGATCGAGGAGCAGGCCGAGCAGGGCGTGGATTACATGACGATCCACGCGGGGGTCTTGCGGGAATTCGTGCCGCTGGTGCGCAAGCGGATTACGGGGATCGTGAGCCGTGGCGGGGCGCTACTCGCGCACTGGATGAACACGCACAAGAAGGAAAATTTCTTGTACGAGCATTTCGAGGCGATCTGCAAGATTTTCAAGAAGCACGACGTGAGTTTTTCGCTGGGGGATGGGCTCAGGCCGGGGTGTCTGGCGGATGCGAGCGACGCGGCGCAATTCGCGGAGCTGAAGGTGCTGGGCGAGCTGACGAAGACGGCGTGGGAGCACGACGTGCAGGTGATGATCGAAGGCCCGGGACACATACCGATGGACCAGATCGAGCTGCAGGTGAAAAAGGAAATGGAGCTGTGCCACGAAGCGCCGTTTTACACGCTGGGGCCGCTGGTGATTGACATTGCGCCGGGATACGACCACATCACCAGCGCGATCGGCGCGGCGATGATCGGGTGGCACGGGGCGTCGATGCTGTGCTACGTGACGCCGAAGGAGCACCTGGGGTTGCCGAATGCGGAGGATGTGAAGCAGGGAGTGATCGCGTACAAGATCGCTGCGCACGCGGCGGACGTGGCGCGGCACCGTCCGGGCGCGAGAGACAGGGATGATGCGCTGTCGTATGCGCGGTTTCTGTTCGATTGGAACAAGCAGTTCGAGCTGTCGCTCGATCCGGCGACGGCGAAGGCCATGCACGACGAAACGCTGCCGGATGATTTCTACAAGGATGCGAAGTTCTGCTCGATGTGCGGGCCGAAATTCTGCTCGATGAACGTGACGCAGCTGGCGGAATCGGCAGGCGGGCAGGACCAGTCCGAGCGCCAGCAGAAATTCGTGGAGCTGCTCGCGAAAATCGAGACGCAGTAGGGAGCCCAGGCTTTTTACCCTGAGCAATTCTGAAGGGCAGCCTGTCTGATTTTACCGCCAAAACCGGACAGGCTGAAGCCTATCCTACTGAAACCTATCTGCCCGGATCTAGATCCCTCATTACGACGTGGAGTACTTGTGTGGTTCGCCGCGCATCGCGCTCTGTGACGGTCAACTGAGGATTGCCGTCCGCATCGTTAAGATCGCGATATGTCCGCGCAATTTCCGGCAGCCGCGCGCACCCGCCGCGAATGAGTCCTGCCCTCTCCGCTACGGCCAGGCGATCGTTGAACGACCAATCGGCGATCTTTCCCGCAGGCGCTCCGTCGGCAGGGAGCGCAGCGAGCCCCATGTGCTCCAATGCGTCCGTCACGATTGCTTCGAGTATTCCGGCGGAGTTGATCAGCGAAACGTCATATCGGCCTTGCTCCAGCGCGTCGCGGCTGTCGATGTACGCTTGCTCGACGACTGGCCGGAGCTCGGTGTTGTGAACGAACTCGAACCGGCGAGGGAGCGGCGCCGCCGTGGGAGAAGCAGAGGCGCTCTGTTCAGCGCCCATTCGTGTCAGAGAAAGGACCGCTTGGTCCAGGACGACGACAAGCCGATCAACAATTTCGCCCGGTGCCACCGCTTCGATGACCTGGCCCGACGCTGTCCTCAATAAAAATGCTTCGCTGAACGCCCGCGCCAGCCAGTGAGCCTTGCTGCCCCCGGACAATTGATTGATCGCCACGCCAATGTCTTGTTGCCAGGCGCGGTTGGCGACGAGCGCCGATTTGTCGGAAGGATTTTCTTCTAAGGTTTCGCGAAGCCGCCGCCCACGGCGGATCAGGCTATCGAGGTGAGAAAGATTTGAGTCGATCTGCGTTCGCAGACTCTCGTCCATATGCTGCATCTCCGGTTACTTGGCGGGGGGATTCGGACTTTTGTGCGCACGCCCCTGCAGATCGGCGATCTGATCGATGTGGTTAAACATCGCATGCGTGGCGCCTTCGGGGTCATGGCGGCGCAGCGCGGCAACCACTGCTTCGTGTCCGTCGATAGATCGTGCGGGGCGGCCCTTCTGCCTCAGCGATTGCGTGCGCGATTCCACCAGCAGATCGTTGAGCGTCGCCATGATGCTCATGACAACGCGATTGCGCGTAGCTCGCGCCAGGATGGCATGAAACGCCGTATCCTCGGCAATGGCCGACTGGCCGTTTTTGAGCTTGTGCCGTTGCACATCCAGGATGCGTTGCAGATCGGCTAAATCTTCATCGGTGGCACGCTCAGCTGCGGCGCGCGCGACGGCTGGTTCAAACATGCGGCGCACATCCAGAAGTTCTTCCTGCAGATCGGACCGGTAGGCCATCACTGAAGCCAGCGGAGCAACCAGGCGTTCCACCGACAGTTCGTGAGGAAACGTGCCTTGCCCGTGCCGCGTTTCAAGCAGGCCAATCGTTTCCAGCGTGCGCAACGCGTCACGGATCGATCCGCGGCTCACGCCAAACCGCTCCGCGAGATGGCGCTCGGAAGGCAGCGGCTCGCCGGGCGGGAAAGTGCCGTCCAGCATCAGCACGCGGATTCGGTCGGCTACTTCCTCGGCAACGCGCGTCTTTTTGATCGGGGCGATGAGACGAGCCTCATCGCCAGGCGCGTGCGTAAAACGCTTGACAGCGTTCCGCGTGGATGGTAAATTTTGGTTCTCAACTGGTTCAATCACTGGGCCAGTGTACCACAGATTCTCATGAGTGAAAAGCTTTTTGAATTCGTGACCGCCGGTTCCCCACGCGTTGTCTCCAGCGCGGTGGAGCAACTGGCCACCGGGCAGGGCAGCCTGACCGCGATAGTGGTCCCGTGGGAGAGTGATCGTACCACGTTGTGCATGGCGATTGCCTCTACTCAGGGCGAAGGTTGGGCCCTGGAGCATACCAATTTGGGAACGGTCCGCCTCACCGACATGGGAAATGAAACCACCCGCGTGGAGATTCTTGTAGACCTTCAGCCTCAAGCCGAGCAGCAAAGGCTGGCCAAACTCTTCGCCCGGTTCAGCAGCGAAATCCAGTCTCGACTTCAGGTGGCGCAGTGACGGAAACGATTCCATCCTCACTGGCCGCCACGATCACGCTGCGCGTCGCGGAGGCGCGTGTCGAGGATGTGGGACGCGCCATTGCACGGCTTGCCCCTGCCGACATGCAGCGCATCGGCGCCCAAGTCGGCGACGTGCTGAAAATCACCGGCGGCACCTCTTCGGTCGCGCGCGCTGAAATTTCCAACGAACAGCTTGAAGGCATGATTCAAATTGATGGCACGGCCCGCAGCAATTGCGGCGTGGGGCTGCAAGAGCAGGTGACCGCGGCCGTGATCGAGCACTCGCAGGCCGTGGCTGTGCGCCTCTCTCCCATGTGGATCGGCGCCGCGCCGGCCATCATCGCGATCGAAAGAATCGTAGAGGACCTGGTGGGCGTGCCGGTCACGCAGGGCTGCGTTGTGCGCGTACCCACGTATTCCAAGGCCGTAAATTTCCAAGTGGTGCGCACGATTCCTTCGGGGCCGGTGGTGATCGGTCCGAAAACCGACATTCGCGTCGTCGAGGGCGAACAAACTGCGGCCCGCGCCCCGGCGGTTTCGTACGAGGATATTGGCGGGCTGGAACGGGAAGTGGCGCGCGTGCGCGAAATGGTCGAGCTGCCACTGAAGCACTCGCGCATTTTTGAGCGATTGGGAATCTTCGCACCCAAGGGGGTGTTGTTATACGGCCCGCCGGGCACGGGCAAGACCCTGCTCGCGCGGGCCGTGGCGGCGGAGAGCCGCGTGCACTTCATTCCCTTGAACGGCCCGGAAATCATGCGCAAGTTTTACGGCGAGAGCGAGGCCAAGCTCCGCGAAGTTTTCGAGGAAGCGGCGCGGCGCGCTCCCTCGATCCTGTTTATTGATGAGATCGACGCCGTGGCTCCCAAGCGCGCCGAAGTTTCCGGCGAAGTCGAAAAGCGCGTGGTGGCGCAACTTCTGAGCCTGATGGATGGCTTTGTATCGCGCGGCCAGGTGATCGTCATCGGCGCCACGAACATTCCCGAAGTTCTCGACCCCGCACTGCGGCGCCCTGGGCGATTCGACCGCGAAATCGAAATCGGTGTGCCGAATACGCAGGCGCGGCTGCAAATCTTGAAAATTCACACGCGTGCCATGCCGCTCGCGCACGACGTCAATTTGCAGGAAATCGCCGAGCATTCCCATGGCTTCGTCGGCGCCGATCTTGAGGCGCTGTGCCAGGAAGTTGGCATGATCGCTTTGCGCGGGTTCCTCGCCACTGCTCCGTTGGAGACCGACGGCGCTCCTCCCGCCGACCTGAGCGGCCTGCAAGTTACGCGCGACGATTTCCTGGCCGGCTTAAAGGAAGTTGAGCCCAGCGCCACACGCGAATTTTTTATCGAGAAGAGCCCTTCGACATTCGCGAGCCTCGGCGGCCTGACCGATCTGAAGCGGTTGCTCGATGCTGTGGTTGAGCACTCCCACATGCACAACGATATCTACGATCAAGTGGGCCTGCAGCCGCCGCGCGGCATTCTATTTGTCGGGCCGTCGGGTACCGGCAAAACCGCCATGGCGCGGGCGCTGTCCGGCGAAAAGCAGATTCCGCTTATCGCTATCGATGGCCCGCAGCTCTACTCCAAGTGGCTCGGCGAATCCGAGCGCGCGCTGCGCGAGGTATTCAAAAAGGCGCGGCGCGCCGCCCCCTGCATCCTATTCTTTGACACCATCGATGCGCTGGCGCCCAAGTTCGGCGCCGATCATCTGGGCTCCGACATCTATCAAAGAATTCTCAGCCAGCTGCTGCGCGAGATCGACAATTTGCGCGACGTAAAGGGCGTTTTGCTGCTGGCGGCCACCAATCGCCCAGAGCGTGTCGAACCCGCGCTCTTGCGCAGCGGAAGGTTTGACTATATCCTTCCGTTCGCCAAACCGGGCGCTGCGGACCGGGCGGCAATCCTGCGGCTCTGTTGCCGACGCGTGCCGCTTGCGCCTGATCTGGACATTGACGAATTCGCATCCCAGCTCGAAGGCGCGACCGGCGCGGATATCGAAAGCCTGTGCAAGAAAGCGACCTTGCTGGCAATCGCGAAATATCAGGACACCGCGGCAGCAAATCCTTTCGTTGTTCGTCGAAACGATTTTCAGTCCGTTCTGGATTCCCATCGCGGCAGCGCTGCGCCGTTGAGAGATCCGGTGGCGCGGTCTGGCAATACCGGGGAGTTTACGTTGGCGGCACACATCCATCTAGACGATAAAGAGGGCAGATCATGAGCTATACAGAGCTAACAGTGTGGACGCGTGGCATCATCATGGACAAAGAAGGCCGCGACATCGTTAATTCCGTTGCCGCCTCCGCGCGCAACGAGGGCAAATTTTCCCAGGCGATGGAAAATTACGTCGACAACCCCGACCGCACCAACGCCCCCACGCGCAAATACTGCCGCGTGAGCGACAGCGAAATCGAAAACGCGCTGACCTACGAGAATGAGCACCCCAACATCGTCGTCTTGGTCGAAGGGACGATGGTCAAAGGTTGGGATTACATGCGCGGGATGCCTCCTGGCGGAACGCTTATCATCAACACGCACTACTCCCCGGAGTACATGATGCGCTTTGTGCCCGGCGCCGAGCGGCTGTCGCAACTTGTCTGCGTCGACGCCGCCAAGTTGGCCGACCACAAGTGGCTCTACTACCGCTTGGGCGAACTCGGCCTCGACCGTCTGTCAACGGAAGGCGCCGCCGAACGAAGCAAAGCGGTCGCCCCGGACATCGCTGCTCCGTTGATCGCGGCGGTGGTCAAGACGACTGGCATCTGCAAGCTGGAAACGATTGAACCAATGATTGCGAACAAAGCGGCGTTCCACGCGGCACTCAAGGAATTGCACATCATGCCGCTGAAGCCGGTTGCTGCTTAGACCAAAAATCTTTTTGGGGTTGAGAGGGGTTAAAAATGTCGACTCAAGGAACGCACATTCCCGATTGGCTCAAAGTGCCGTTTGCCGGAATCACCCCGGCTCCGTCACAAGAGAAGGGCCAGGATCTTTTTCCCACCGGCAACTGGCGGGCGATCCGGCCTGTTTACCGGGATAAGCTGCCGCCCTGCAACAACGCCTGCGGCACCAACGAAAAGATCCAGGGCTACCTCGACCTGGTGAAGCGCGGCAAGTACCTGGACGCCTACGCGCTCATCAAGGAAGACATGCCGTTCCCGTCGGTCACGGGGCGCGTGTGCTACCACCCGTGCGAGCAAGCCTGCAACCGCGGACAATACGATGAGGCCATCTCGATCCGCGCGGTTGAGAGGTTCCTCGGCGATCTCGGACAAGCGCTGGCGCGCGACGTGGTAAAGGCCGGGCCGTCCAACGGCAAGAAAGTCGCCGTGATCGGATCGGGTCCTGCCGGCCACAGCGCCGCATACCAACTGGCGCGCCTCGGCTACAAAGTCACCATTCTGGAGAAGTCGCCCAAAGCAGGTGGATTGAACCGCGGCGGCATTCCGGACTGGGTCCTGCCGCAGGCGGTGCTCGATCGCGAAATCCAGCGCCTCGTCGAACTCGGCATCGAAATCAAGACCAACGTCGAAGTCGGGAAAGACATCACGCTCGACGAATTGAAAAAGAACTATGACGCCACCGTGTTTGCCGTGGGCCTTACCGAATCCAACAGCGCGCGAGCCGAGGGCGAGAACAAAGCCGGCGTAGTGTTCGGGCTTCCGTTCCTGCGCGACATCGGCATGGGAACTTCCAAAGTAAAACTCGGGCCTCGCGTCGCCGTCATCGGCGGTGGAAACACGGCGATCGACTGCGCGCGCGAAGCGCTGCGCCAGGGCGCCGTCGAAGTGACCATGATCACGGTAGAAGGCAATCCCCAGGAGATGCCGGCCTCACCGGAAGACCTGCATGACATGCTTGAGGAAGGCGTGGAATTGTTGCACGGCCTGGCCATGACCGCGGTCCTTGGCGATGGCAAGGTAGAAGCTTTGCAACTGCATCCCGCGCGCTTCACCGGCAAAATCAACGCCTCGCCGATCGCCATCGATCGCGAGACGCCCGCAAAGAAATTTGCCGTCGACAACGTGATCATCGCCGTTGGCCAGAAGGCGAAACTCGATTGGCTTCCGGCCGAATATAAGACTGAACGCGGCACGATCAAGATCGACGAGTTCGGGCGCATCGGCAACACGAACTTTTTCGCGGCCGGCGACGTTGTGCAGCTCGGTTCAGGCCAGCCGTTGATGGTGGTGAACGCCGTCGGCGACGGGAAACGCGTGGCCTTCAATCTGGACAAGGTCCTACGCAATGTCCCGCTCGAGCCGCGAACGGTTCCTATCGATGTAATCGTCGACCTAGGCCGCATGAACATGACTTATTTCCCGCACTTTCCGCGCGTCCAGCAGGCCATGCTGGCGCCCAAGGCGCGGCGTACCACGCAGCAGGAAGTTATCCTGGCGTACTCGGAAGAGCAGGCCACCATGGAAGCCAGCCGCTGCTTCAGTTGCGGCACCTGCAATGCCTGCGACAACTGTTACCTGGTTTGCCCCGAGCCTTGCATCGTGCGTTCGGTGCGTTCCAACGGCCTCTACAAGATTCTGGTTGATTACTGCAAGGGTTGCCGCGTGTGTATCGAAGAGTGTCCGACAGGGTGCCTGGAAGGCGTGCCCGAACTGGATTTCGATACGGGCGTGGTTCGAATGGACACGGCCTTCGCGATTTCGCAGGGATTGCATGGACGTCAGGCGGAGGAACTCAGCAATTTGATGGACCGTCCGGCGAAGAGTATTTAGTAGGACAGGCTTCAGCCTGTCAGGTTTGGTTGTTTGTTCGCAGAGAAGAGGACAGGCTGAAGCCTGTCCTGCAGGTTAGCGTCCGCCAAGAGGTGGAACGCGCGGAGTGAGACATGGCAACGCTTGTCGCAAGCAAAAAGAAGACGGTTCGGATCAACGGCTGCGTGGCTTCGGCGCAGGCAGCCAAATACGCCGACGTCGATGTAATCACCGCCTACCCCATCCGGCCCTACACGGCGACGATGATGGCGCTGGCGCAGATGGTGGCCAACGGCGAACTCGATGCAGAGTACATCGTGGCGGACAGCGAACACTCGCAGCTGAGCATCGCGCACGGCGCTTCTTCGAGCGGCGCGCGAGTCTTCACCGGCAGCTCGGGAGTCGGCGTGCAGTACGGCTACGAGCTGTACTCGCCGATCTCCGGCAGCCGCATGCCGGTGCAGATGATGATCGCCGACCGCACGCTCGATCCGCCGGGAGATTTCGGCTCCGAGCACACGGACGCTCTCTCGACGCGGGACATGGGCTGGCTCATGGGCTGGTCCTGCGACGCGCAGGAAGCGTTCGACAATCATTTGATCGGCTACCGGATCGGAGAAGATCCGCGCGTGCTCTTGCCGCAGATGGTTTGCCAGGACGGTTTCTTCGTTTCCCACATCGTGTGCGATGTCGAACTGCCCGACCCGGGCCAGGTGAAGGAATATCTGCCGCCCTACAAGCACCCGTACCCGCTCGATCCGCGGCATCCGGTATCGCACGGCCCGCAGATTATGCCCGAGCAGGGTCCGCCGCTCCAACTCGAACGCGCGCGCGCCATGGAAGGGTCAATGGCGGTCATCGAGCAGGCTCACGAGGAATTCGCAAAAATATTCGGGCGGAAGTACGACCCCTGGGTCGAAGAGTTCATGACCGATGACGCCGATGTTGTCTTTTTCCTGCAAGGCGCTCACGGGGTGACGGCGCGCTATGCCATCAAGCACTTGCGCGACCGCGGCGTGAAAGTCGGCATGGTGCGGCTGCGGACGATCCGGCCTTACCCCACCGACCGCGTGAACGAAGTCCTCAGCAAGTTCAAAGTGGTCGGCGTGATCGAGACCAACATGGGACTGGGCAGCGTGAGCAGCGGCGGTTCGCTGTATGCGGAAGTTTGCGGCGCGCTCTATGAAAGCAAGAAACGCCCATTGGTCGTGTCGTTCATGGCAGGAATGGGCGGCGAGGCCATCGTGTTGAAGGAATTCTACTGGATGACTCAGAAGATGCTGGAAGCGCAAAAGCGCGGAAGAATTGAAAAGCGTACGCATTGGGTCGGGTTCGAGGAGTAATCAATTTCTAGAAGCAGCCAATATTGATGGGACGGACTTGAGGGTTTGCACTAAAATGGTAGTGGTGCAAGGCTTTCGGGCCGCCATCCAGAGGAGCTAATATGTCAGTCATTGAAATCGAGCGACAGGTACTACCGCTGCTGGGCAGCCCGAACCAAGGGGCCCGCTTCTACAATCCTGAGTTGCCGGCCAGCGAACCTTTCGTCCCCGGCCACCGTACCTGCGCCGGGTGCGGGCCGTCCATCCAGTACCGGATGACGAGCAAGGCGGCGGGCGACAACACCATCCTGGTCGGGCCGACCGGATGCATGTACGTCGCCAACAGCTCGTACCTGTGCACGCCTTACAATGTGCCCTGGGCGCACACGCAGATCGGCAGCTCCGGCAGCTTCACGGCCGGGATCGCGGCCGCCTACGAAGCCATGATCCGCAAGGGCAAATGGAAGGGCACCTTTCCGAACATCATTTGCGAAGCCGGCGATGGCAGCGCCTCAGACATCGGCATCGGCTCGATTTCAGGCGCGCTCTATCGGAACCATGACTGCCTGATCATCTGCTATGACAACGAGCAGTACGCGAACACGGGAATTCAAGCTTCGTCGCGCACGCCCTATGGCGGAATGACCACCTTCTCTCCTCCAGGCCCCAAAGTTCCCGAGGCGAAGACGCTCTTCCCCAAAGATCTCGCGCGCATGATGGCGGCAGGCCATCCTCACTGTTATGTTGCGACCGCGAGCGTGGGTTATCCGATTGACCTGATGAACAAGGTTCGCAAAGGCCTGAACCACAAGGGCGCCTCGTTCCTCATGGTCTACACTCCCTGCCAGAAGGGCTTCGTGTACGAGACGCCGCGCTCAATCGACCTCGGCCGGCTCGTTGTCGAATGCGGACTTTACCCGATCTGGGAATGGAACAACGTGAAGCGCGAGTATGACTACAGCTTCCGTCCGCAGAGCATGCGGCCGGTATCGGAATACTTGAAGCTGCAGGGCCGCTTTGGCCACTTGCACGCCGAGCACGTTGCCACACTGCAAAAATTCGCCAACATGCAGTGGCAAATGATGGGCGTGCCGCTGCCCGAAGCCTTGATCAAGGCCACCGACGTGAAAAACCTGGTCAACATGGGGGCTGCGGAAGCGGCGGCCACTGTGGCGGAGACAGTATGAGCGCCAACACATCCAATCCTCCTGCTGGACCAATCCTGCAGCAGGAAGCTTACATCGTTACTGAAGGCAAGAAGCGCGGGGCGACGCGTGAAGTTCGCGACGCGGCCGCGTATGACAAATACTATACCGTGACGCGCGTGCACGCCGGCGACGCGATCCTCAATGACAACTGGCACTCGAACGAAGTGTTCAGCCACGCGCGCAATAATTTCGAGGGCATTACTTTTGCCATGCGCACGCTGGAAGCCTGGGGCGCGCAGGTTCAGAATGACCACCGCGCCTATTACACGGCGGGTGGGCGCGTATGGGTCCTCGATCTGGAGCCGGCTGCGGGCAAGAAACCGAGATTGCCCGGCAATTACGGCACGAAGTAGCGCTCGTTTGCCGCGTGTTCTGCTCATCGACGATACGCCTGAAATCGCGGAGCTGTTGTCGTTCGCTCTGCGCGATCGCGGCTTCGAAGTCTTCGCCTCCGGCTTTAGCGACTCCGTGAACGAATTGATCGCCGAGCAGCGCGCGGATGCGCTGGTCCTGGATTGTTCGGTGTACAACATGAGCGAGTCGCTCTTTGACACTGTACGCAACGACCCGAATTTCGCCGAGCTTCCCGTGGTCATCATCAGCGATACGCCGGAAGAAGCGGACGCGAGCCTCCGTTCGCGGGACGCCAGGAAAGTCATGCTGATCCCCAAACCTTTTACGGGAGCGCACGTCGCGCGCGCGCTTGCGGAGCTGCTCGGCTAGATCACGCATTGGGGTATGTAGCGCCCGCCTTCAGGCGGGCATCCCCTCGCTCCCAAGATGCCAACCTGAAGGTTGGCGCTACAAATTCGCGCAAACGAGGGAAAATGGCTTCCTGGAGCATGGACAACTGGCGGTACGTCGAGCGCCAGTCCGTAACCGACCCGAAAGGGCGGCAGTGGTCCGTGGCGCTCATGGATATCCTGGGACAGGAAGGCGATCCCGAGATGCCCAGCAAGCTGCTCGAACTGCAATATTCCTCGGGACGATTTTTCACGCTTATTTATTCGGAGAGCGGAGTCGTGGTGTGGGAACGCGGCTACCCCACTCTTGGCGAGGCGACGACCTCCTACGAACGCGTGATCGTGGACGTCATGGACGGCGTGCTCGATCCATCCGTGCCTGTGTTTCGCGAAGATTTGGAAGATTGAAATCGCTTCGACCGCTTCGCCCCTGAAAACTCCAACCCTAGTCCTCACGGAGCCTTGAATATTTCAGGCAATGCGTCCGCAGCGCGGCCCATGGCGCGGGCGAGGCTCAGCTTCGCGACATTGAAGGCGAACAGGCCGTTGATGAGGTCAAATTCGGCGTTGGTGACTTCTTCCTGCGCCTGCACGTACTGCACGTTGTCGATTACTCCCACTTCCACTTTTTGCCGCGTGAGTTCCAGCGCTTCCTTGTTCACCTGCACGTTTCTTTGCGCCACTTCCACCTGGCTCGCGGCCGCCTGTACATCGAGGTAAGCGCTGCGGACATCGCTTTCGATCTGGCCTTTCAAGTCTTCGTACTCGGCGCGGCGCTGGGAGAGAGTGGCGTCCGCTTGCTGAATGTCGCCCTCGGCCTTCCCGCCTTGCCAGATCGGAATTTTCAAGCTAGCGGCGGCGGTATACGTAGTCTCCAGCTGGTTGGGGTTGACGCCGATGCCGCCATAATCGCTGGTGACTCCAAGGGAGGGGTAACGCTCGGCACGCGCGGCAGCGTGCGCGCGTTCGGCGGCCCGCTCCTGGGCCTCCGCGGCTTTGAGGTCCGCGCGCTGCTGGAAGGCTTGCGCGAGCGCGTCTTCGATCGTCAACGGAGCCGCGGGCGTGAAGGGCACATCATCCGTAAGGTCGTATTGATCATTCGCCGGCAAGCCGATCATGCGCGCCAGATTTATTTTTTGTTTTGCCAGATCATTCTTAAGCGAGAGCAAGCGTTGCTGGTGCGTGAGCGCCTGCACCTCGTTGCGGTCGGCGTCCACTTTCGCGATCAGGCCCTGACCCAATTGCTGCTTGCTCTGGTCGAATACGGCATTGGCGCTTTGCAGTTGCGCTTCTTCCGAGGCCATACGCGCTTTCGCCGCGATCGTTTGCAGATAGGCCCCGCCAACGGCCAGTACGATCAGTTCGCGCGCGTCCTGCGCCGAATAGCGATTGGCCTTGGCGATATCATTCGCAGCGCGGTAGTTGTTGATCGCCGCGAGATCGAAAACACTCTGTGAAAGATGCGCGCGAAAATCAATGTAGTTAAACGGACCAATCACCGCGGGAATGGCGAAACCGGGAAAATTGAATCGGAAACCCTGAGCGCGCAGGTCGGTGGTCTGAACATTTTCATTTATCGTGCCGTTGAGGTTCGGCAACAAGCCGCTGAGCGCGACTTTGCTCTGCCCCTCCGCTTGCCGTAGGGCTTGGGTCGCGCCCGTTTGGCCGAGGTTGTAGGCCAGCCCGCGCTGAATCGCTTCCCGCAAGCCAAGCTTCCCGTTGAACGGCATGTTCGCGATCCCCGGTGTGCTCCCTGCATAGGCGCCCTGCACCTGGACGTTTGGACTCAGCGTGTTCACGGTGGCGGTGGTGCTCGGCGATGGCGTCTCCGATGTTTTCACGCTGCCGTTCGTTTGCGCCGTCCGCCCGGAAAGCGGAAGCTGCGCGGCCTGCGTGCCTTGCGATTGTCCGGGCGGAGGCCCGAATTGAGCGAAGGCCGGGGCGGCAAGCAACAGCGCTGCCGCAGCGAGCGACACATGGCCCGCCCAGCCCTTCCTGACCGGATTTGTGCGGAGAATTGAGAAAAAGCGAGCTTCTATTTTCGTGCGCATAAGACTCCCTTAAGCCGGGTCTAACTGAGTTGTTTTCGGAACCGCCAAATGCTCAGTGCCACGAGCACAACGGTGAATGCAAGAAGCGCGAGGAAATTTGGCCACAACGTTTCAATTCCGCTGCCCTTCAACATCGCGCCGCGAGAAATCATGCCGAAGTGTTGAATGGGGTTGAATTGCGCCACGGGCTGCAGCCATTTCGGCATCGCTTCCACCGGCGTGAATGCCCCGGAGAGCGAAGTAAGCGGAGGATTCACGAAAAAGAGTGTGAGCTGCGCCTGCCGCGCCGATCTTGTGAACGTGGCGATGAACGTGCCAATGCTGATCCCGCACAGCAGGCAGAGGGCCGCGGCGGCAATCACCAGCAAAACATTTCCGCGGAACGGGATTCCAAATACCACGCGCATGATCACCACCGCCATCGTGCCCATCATGCACAACAGCACGAAGAGCGGAAAAAGTTTCGCGACGATAATTTGCGTCGTCGAAGCGGGAGACATCAATAGCTGCTCGAGCGTCCCCGCCTCGCGTTCCTTCACGATCGCAGCGGCTGAAATCAGCGAGCCGTTCAAAATCAGCAGCACGCCGAGGATGCCGGTCACGATAAACCACGTGGATTCGAGCCCGGGATTGTAAAGATACGCGGGATGCAGCAGGACCATGCCCAGGCGGCTCACGTTTGGCGCGGCGACCTGCTGGAACCGCGCGTGAATTCCTTCTCCTACGAGCGTCTGGTTGTAGGAGGCAATCACGCCCTGTGCATATCCTTGTCCGATCGTGGCCGTATTGGAATTCATGGCGTTCAGAAGGACCTGCACGGTCGCGGGCCTGCCGCGCTGCAAATCGCGCGCGTAGTCGTACGGAATGACGAGCCCGGCGTCCAAATCACCGTCCGCGATTTTCTTGCCCATTTCATTGATGTCTATGAAATTGCCGGCGCCCCGGAAGCTTTTGCTTTCGGTCATGATCGCGACGAGTTCCCGGCTTTCGGGAGTTCTGCTGTCGTCCACAACCCCGAGGCGCAGATTGCTGACGGTTGCGTTGAGAGCGAACCCGAAAAGAAGCAACTGCAGCGTTGGCGGCAGGATCAGAGACATGGCCAGCCGCCGGTCGCGAAGGATCTGGCGGAATTCTTTGCGGATCAAAGCACGCATCCGGTAACCTAGGAATTCACGAATCTTATTCATCGTTTAAGCTTTCAGTTGCATGCGCCTCATGTATCGCCAGGCGATAAAGTAAAAAATAGTGCCGGTAAGCGCGATCGCGAGCACCTTGAGCCACACCGATGGCCAGCCTCCGCCCGCAAGGAGCGAGTCGCGCACGATTTCGATGTAATAGCGCCCCCAGACGAGATTGGAAATCCAGCGAATGGCGGCGGGGATATTTTCGACGGGGAAGAGTAAGCCGGAAAGCATGTACACCAGCAGGAATCCGGTCAGCGCAACCGCTTGCATCGCGGCCACCTGGCTGGGAATCGCCGCGCCCAGCATATTTCCGAACGTGGTCACGGTGAACATGTACAGAATCGTGGCGACAAGAAATGGCGTGGGATCACCGGCAAAGCGCAGGCCGAAACCCATGAACAGAATCGCCATCATGATCACCGCTTCTCCGGTCGCCACGATCATGAACGCCGCAATCTTGCCGAGCAGGAACTCATGCGCGGAAATATTCGAGACGTAGACCTGTAGAATCGTTTTCTGCTCGCCCTCTTTGGACATCGCCAGTGTCGCCAGCAGCGGCGGAAAAAGCGACATGGCCAGCACGTAAATCCCAGGGCCGTAAAATTTCTGCGACGAGCGGCTCGGGTTGTACCACAAGCGAATCGCGGCTGTGACCGGCTGAGGGCGGGTCGCCCCCGCGTTCTCCGCGTTGTACTCCCTGACGATTTGCGCGGCGTCGCCCGAAATGATCTGTGCGGTATTTTCGTCCGATGCGTCCACCAGAATCTGCACCGTGGCGTCCTCGCCGCGCGCGATGCGGCGCCCATATTCCTCCGGAATGATCAGCGCACCGCGGGCTTTGTTGGAGGCAAAGGCGACTTCCGGCTCTTTGTCCGTGGGCCAGGAGGTGACGTGGAAGCTAAGCGACTGGCGAAATGCGTCCACTAATTTTTGGGAACTCTGCGATTGATCGAAATCCTGCACAATGATGGGCAGATCGTTCACCGTCAGCGAAATCGCCGTGGTCTGCAACAGGAGCAAAATCACGGGGAGCAGAAGCGCGAGCGCCACCGCCAGGCGGTCACGAAGAAGTTGCGTCAATTCTTTTTGAGCTTGCGCGAAAATGCGCCGCATAATTCGTTCCTCTACTCTTCCGCGCCGATCTTGCCGCGCTCGCGGGCCTGCTCGACAACGCTGATGAAAACGTCTTCAAGCGAGAAGCGCCCTTCGCGCGACCCGAGTACCTGGACACCTCCCGCTTCGAGCCGTTGCGTGTTCTCGCGAATTCCGGCATCGACATCGCCGTCCGTGATGATGTGCAGCCGCTTGCCGAACAGCGCAACCCGCCAGTGCTGCGTTTCCGACTTCAGCAGATCGGCCGCAAGTTGCGGCTGGTCCACGCGGAATTCCAGCAAATGTCCCTTTTGTTGCGCTTTGATTTCACTCGGCGTTCCTTCCACGAGCAATTCGCCCGCCACCATGAAACCGAGCCGGTTACACTGTTCCGCTTCTTCGAGGTAATGCGTGGTCACCAGGACGGCCGTCCCCGCATCGGCCAGGCGGTTGATCATCATCCAAAACGCGCGGCGGGCCAGCGGATCGACGCCCGAAGTCGGCTCGTCGAGAAACACGATTCCAGGTTCGTGCAATATGGCGCTGCCGAACGCGACGCGCTGTTTCCATCCGCCCGGCAAACTTCCGGTGATCTGCTGTTCCTTGCCTTCGAGTCCGGAGAAATCGAGTACCCAGCGCTCTTTTTCTTTGAGTTCTTCCTCGGGTACGCCGTACACTCCGCCGAAGAAATCCAGGTTCTCGGCGATGGAAAGGTCGTCGTAGAGCGAAAACTTCTGCGACATGTAGCCGATCTGCTGGCGAATTTCGGTGGAGCGAAACGCACCGCGCCCGCCCGCGAGCTGCATATTTCCCGTGGAGGCTTCCAGTAAGCCGCAGAGCATCTTGATCGTCGTCGTCTTTCCCGCGCCGTTCGCTCCCAGCAATCCATAAATCTCGCCATAACGCACTTGCAGGCTCACATCGTGCACCGCGGTGAAAGAGCCGAATTGTTTCGTGATGTGTTCCGCGCCGATCGCGATCTCGCCGCGTTTGTCCCTGTGGTCGCGGCGCGCGGGAAACGGCGCGTCGCGCATTTCCTGGTTGAGCGAGCGCAGCGTCGCTACAAACGTGTTTTCAAGAGTGGGCTCATCCACGCGCACACTGTCGATCGCGATTCCTTCGCTTTGCAGGACCTCTTCCATTTGCTTTTGCGCGGCCTCGGGAGAATGCGAGAGCAAGTCCAGGCGATCGCCGAAGCGCTGCACGTCGAAGATGTCGCTCGCGGAGCCGGTTACTTTGTTTACGGCACGCAGCGCTTTGCGCAGATCGGGCGCGCGCAACTCAATGCGCTTGGCATGCAGACTTTCGCGAAATTCATCCGAGGTTCCGATTTGCAGGATCTCCCCGAGGTGAACCAGGGCGATGCGATGGCATCGCTCCGCTTCATCAAGATACGGAGTGGCAATCAGCACGGTCAATCCCTGACCGGCGAGGTGAGCAAGCGTGTCCCAGAATTCCCGGCGCGACACGGGATCGACGCCGGTTGTTGGCTCGTCCAGGAGCAGGACGTCCGGCTCGGAAACGAGCGCGCAAACCAGCGCCAGCTTTTGCTTCATGCCGCCGCTCAGCTGGGCCGCCAGCCGCCCGGAGAAGCGGTCCATGTCGAACATTTTCAAATAACGGGCACCGCGCTCGTTGATTTCGGCGGGAGGAACATGGCGCAATTCGCCGATGTAGCGGATGTTTTCACTGACGCTCAGGTCGGGATACAGGCTGAAAGTTTGCGTGAGATATCCGGTTCGGGCGCGTGCGTCGCGCGCCGGCTTTCCGAAAATGTCAGCCGTGCCGCCCGTTGCTTCCATCACTCCGGCAAGAATTTGAAACGTGGTGGTCTTGCCCGCGCCGTCGGCGCCGATCAGGCCGAAGATTTCTCCGCGCTGCACCTCGAAGGAAATTCCGCGCACGGCTTCCAGAGCGCCGTAGTTTTTCCGCAGGCCGCGAACAGCGATGGCGGCTCCTGAAGAAACATCAGGGCGCGCGAGGAAATCTTCCCGGTCCGGAGCCGCTGTGTTCATTGCGCCGCTCGTTTGTGCGGAGGCCAAACAGTGCCGATTGTCAGGATTTCGCCGTCGGCGGGCATGCCGGGTTTTGCGAAGCCGATTCCCTGCGTCAATTGCACCTTTATGCCCACCACCTGCTTTACGCGATCGTCACGAAAGTAAGTATTTTCCGGGGTGAAGGTCGCCTGCGGATCGATTCTCAGAACGCTTCCGTCCAGCGCTTGATTTGGACTGGAGTCCAGAAAAATGTGCGCGGGCTGGCCGATTTTTACTTTGCCGATTTCCCCTTCCGGAATAAAACCGCGCAGATACACTTTGGATAAGTCGAGCAGAGTCACGATCGCCGTGCCCGCCTGGACAACTTCGCCGGGTTCGGCGGCGCGGGTGAGCACCGTGCCGGAAAACGGCGCGAGGACGGTCAAGTCGGCTCGATCTGCCTCCGCCTCCGTGAGTTGCGCCTGCGCCTGGGCTGTTTCTGCCTTCGCCCCGCTGATCGTCGATTGCTGTTGTGCAATCTGCGCTTCGGTGCCGGAAACCTGCGCGACGCGAATTTTCGGATTGTCCAGGTTCGCCTGCGCGGTCGTCAGAGCGCCGCGAACCGATTCTACCCGCCGCTGCGCCGAGGCTACCGAGGCAGCTTGCTGGTCGGCTTGCACCTCGGCTTGAAGCCCTTGCTGCTGGGAAGCGGCGCCCGTCTTCGCCAGCTTCGAGTAGGCATCTCGGTTGAACTCGGCGAGGCGCAAAGCAGCTTGTTGCTCCACGAGGTCGGCTTCCGCCGCCGTCAGATCCGCCTGCGCTTGGCGGACGCGGCCTTCCGCATCCATGGTCGATTGGCCTGTTTGCACCTGATTTTGGCGCAGCTGCTCTTGCAGCACGGCGATCTGATCGCGCGCTCCCTGCATTTTTGCCTGCGCGCTGGTGAGCGCGGCGCGCGCCTGATCCTCGCGCGCGCGCACCTGCGCGTCATCGAGCCGCGCGATAACTTGCCCCGCTGTTACGGTGTCGCCTTCGCGCACGGTCACTTCAAGAATTTTCCCGCTGGTCTTTGGTGCTACAGCGGAATCGTCGCCTTCAATGCGCCCGCTGACCGCGATGATGCTGGCCGGCAAATTTGGCGAGGCAAAAAATATCTTCCAGATTACCAGCGCGACGAAGACGGCTCCCACGATCATCAAGATTCTTACGACGCGCGGTCGCGGCGCTTTGCTTTCCGCCGCAGCCGCCCCGCCGAATGCCGCGGACGGCGCGGTGCGCTGCTCCGTTCCTGGAGGCGCTTGAGTCATTGTGTTGGTCTTCAATTCATCCATGGCGTTTGTCCTGCCCCACTTTCTTCAAATACGCGAGCGAAAAATCCGCGATATGGTCCGCGATGCGGTCCAGCTGATCCGGCGTGAGTTTCAGTTCTGGCTGCAGGTGCGAAAGCACCGGCCAGGAAAAGGTGTAGAAGAGAATTTGCCCGACGATACTGTTTACCGAGAGGCGCGTGGTTTCATGGTCGGGCGGCAAACCGATTATTTTTCCGACAGCTTTCCTCATGCGGTCGTAAATGGGCCGCATGCCCTCGTCCACTACGCGTGCCATCGCCGGTGTCGGATGTGAGAATTCGTGCATCACCAGGCGAACGTGCCAGTCGGGCCGCGTTTCCTGGCATAGGCTCATCAGGCGCGCCCGGATCACACCGCGGACCGTGTCTTCGGGGGAAAGGCTGGAGTCCAGCGCGGCGCTCATCACCGCGGTTTGGGCCGCGCGCACGGAATGCCGCAACACCTCCGTGTACAAACCCATCTTGTCGCCAAACGTGTAATTCACCGCCGCGACATTCGCGCCAGCGCGGCGGCAAATGTCCCGAATCGTTGCGGCCTGATAGCCGCGTTCGGCAAACACGTGGCCGGCGGCCTCGATCAATTTGTCGCGGGTCAAGTCCAGGGCCCTGCGTTTACCGCGCGGACGGAGTCGAGCGGGAATCCGGGTTAGAGCATGGTGGGCCATATCAAACACATGTTTAAAACAAGTGTTTGAATTTGTCAAGTCGAAAAACGAGACGCTCGCGCAGGTGTATCGACCAGGGTCAGCACCGCCTCGGCTGTCACGGCGACGCCCGCCTGACCGGCTCCAAATTTACGATGGTTGTCCGCTAGGCGTAGTTGCCCGCAGATGTTAAAATGCGAGCAGTAAGAAAGCTGAATAGGCCCGTAGCTCAGTTGGTTAGAGCGCTACCTTGACACGGCGGTTGGGCACCTTCCAGCATCTCCCGAGTTTTCAAATAACTAGACGCATTTTGAATCATTTGCCGGGTTGCGTTTATTCTCTGGGCTTCGTTCAACTTGACCGGTTTTTGTTCCTTACCGGACTCTAATCGGCCCCCGACCTTTGGCGTCAGCGGACTCGTACCGAGGACCGCCACATTTTTAACAAAGCGCTCTTAATGGTACGAGGAGTTTGACGAACCTACGGCTACGATTCCGCCCTCAGTCGTAACTCTTGGAGACCAGGAGTTCCGGATATGCTATTGAAAACGACAGGTCGGGGTGAACAGATTTCACCCGCCGACCTCCTGATCTCGACCTTGGAGAACACCAGAAAGGCGTTTGGACCGGGGAAAATTCGTCGGCAAACTTCACTACATGTGCTGAACCCGTTGAAATGGAAAATGGTCGATCGCCCAAAAGACCGACCCTGGGGCAGTTTTTACTTTTATTCGATCCACAAGCATGGATTGATCCGCGTTGATCCGGTCAATTGAGTTGCAAACGCGGAGAGAAAAGAGCCAAACCGTCTGGCCCCTCGAGAGAACTCGATGGATCTGCCGCCCACAAGACCAAAGCCGTTCCGAAAGGCGGGCGTTCGGGTCTAGAAACTTAGAGTCTGCGAAGCGTACACGGGGGGCAATGGCGACGAGATGGTCGGCATAAATTAGTATCTTCCCGGACTATAGCTTCCTGAAGCCGCACATTGGTCCGCGCAAGTCGTCGTAACGTAGATGTTATAACAAATATTACTAGTTAATTATAATAATCAACTCTTCTATAATGGTGTTTACATCCGACCTCGTCTCATATTTAAATATCCTCGGGAATTACATGGATCAGCGTTATTGGATTCGCTTCTTTCCTTGGCACCAAATGGACAAGGCAGAATCAAAATTCGCCCAGATCAAACTCGCGCCACAACTTACGACCACACGCGAGGACGATTGGAATGATCTCGAATTGCGGTTAGTGAATCGCTATCGTAAGACAGTGTGGGTCGAGGAAGCCAGCGTTGTCTTGGCCGATCTTGATGCCATTATGCAAACCGTAGTTCCTACTGGGCAAGCTAGACAACCAATTCTCCAAAATATCGAACCGAACGAGACTTTAAGCGTGAGTCTCGCGAGGACAATCTACGACGCTGCCGGTAGGCCGCATGGACCATACTCGTGCCTTGTCCTTACGAATGTTCGCTTCCGTGTCTTCAATGAGTGGTGCGACGCGTGGGGAAGACAGCGCTTACGGGTGCGGCGTGAGCGCTGCGACTTCCTTTGCGGCAGAAGCTAAGGTCATGCGTAAGATGACCTAAAAATGGGAGAAGACACCGGGTCTTGTTAAGTTGATATAAGTCCGGAAAGGCCGGGGGGAATACTTTTCACAATCGTCGAGCCCGAAGATTAAGCGCTTCTTGAGGATCGGATTGCTGAACTTGGCATTCCACAGGGAAGGCCACACCGATCCTTAGCGCTGGCTCTATGGTCGGATCACCCGAAGACTTGCCGTCTACTCAGAGAAAAGTACAAGTAGAGGTTACTAGCGGCAACGCTCGTGCATAAACAGAGCTGCCGTGCGAGTTGGATTACGTTGCATAGCAAACCGCATAAGTTGGCGTGATTTCCCTGGGGCACTCAAATGAAGTGTATTGAGTTGTTGGTTCTAGCGTCGTTTCTAATCACTCCCGTTGTTCACTCTTCAGAAAAATCCTCCGAAACCGGTTCAGGTCATGTTCAGCGTAAAGGCGACACTTCCCAGTTCAGACCGGAGGAAGTCGTGGTTGAGATTAAAAAGCGTCATATAGACCGAAAAGAATCTCTGAGCCATGTTGGCCTTGCCGTCGTTTCTGACGCCGGAACGGGCTATTGTTTCGGACAAGGCAAGTGTGACTTGATCATAACAAATTACCACGTTGCTGAACGAATTCCGTCGCCGTTACGAATTAATGGTGTCAAAGTCCTTGAAACATACGAGGCAACCAGTTCGCAAGACAATGGCGCTATTTGGGAAAGATCTCCATTTGGGTTTTATGTAAAACTCGTTCCTGTCCGGGATATTGCCATGTTTCGGATGGAGCATCCTCTCAAAGGCATGCATGGAATACTGTTTTCTGGGCGGGAACTGCGCTACGGCGAAACCGTGAGAATTTCTGGTCATCCTGGTGGTGGAAGCCTGATAACAACTGAGGCCACTTTCTACGGAGAAGCAAAGGATGGCTTGCTATTCTTTAAGGTGAAAGCCGGAGAAGAAAAGGTACTGGTTCCCGGAATAAGTGGTTCATTGGTCGTGAACGAGAAGAATGAAGCAGTGGGTCTTGTGCAGGGATTTGCCAACGGCAACATGGCCGCCGCGGTACCCGTCTGGTCTTTAGTGGACTTTGTAAAGAAAGTGCAGCCCAACAGATATCCAGAGATGGTTTCTTCTCCCGGGGGGGCAATGTATAGACCTAGCACATCGGGACTCGTACCTGTCGATCTCATTTCGGAATCAGAAGCCCTGGCGAAGGATATTGGCCTCGAAGCTGGCATGAGTCCGCCACCCGAACTACCAGAAGAGTATCTTCGGTTTAATTTAGACAAATCAATACCGCGACTCACACTTAGAATTGTGGACAGCGAGAGCACTCATACTCGAGCCATGGAGTCACAAAACGTTCAGGCAATACGCATGAATGCGGATAGGATGGTGGAAAGTATTAACGACTTGATAGCTGTCGGAACTCAGCGCTCTTTTGGCGGGAACGCACCTGAAGTAACGGCTCAGTATCAACTTCGGATGGTTGCCGGAAGCCAAACATTTACAATGGATGGCAAGGAAATGCAGGAACTTCCTTGCCCAAAAGGAAATGCATATGACATTGGATCAGATTGGTCCGAATTTCCTAATATGTTGCGTAACAAGTTGAAACTCCGAATTCAACAAGTTGATGATCTTTATCTGGAAGGATGGGGTAGAGCAAAAGTTTTCCGTTACGAGGCATCGGCTGAGGACAAAGTGGAACAGATAAAATACTGTACCAACTACGGGTTAGGCTTTCACACCGAGAAGATAATCTCGGTTCCCGTGAGAGGGGAGGTCTGGACGGATGATGATATGAATATTCTGCGTGTAACGCAGGAATTACTAGCTCCGCCATCAATGGGATGGGTAAACCTTCACGATACCGTACTCTATGGGTGGCTTGAATCGCCAAACGGAGACCGAAGACTCGTTCCGACGAATATTATTTCAAGAGGAGAACTTACTGATGACCATAAAGAATATTCAACGCTCTGCCGCATCACCGACTACCATCGATTCAGTGTTAGCGTTGTTGTGGGTGACCAAATTCTCAGTCCATTGAGATGAGGGTTACGAAAGACGTTGGAAGTGGCAGCTCCTCGCAGGATCCCACGAAAATAGAGATTCGCGATCATCACATACGGTAATGGCCTGCCCCTTGTTTGCACATGGATAATGCTACGATACCCCGTTTCGTAGTGGCTTCGTGGACGGAGAGCCCGCCCTCGCCGTGGCTATCGGAACGTGGGGAACGTGAAGCCCTTTCGAAGGTGTTGAAGACACGGCCTTATTGCCGGCCCATTTCGCGCGCGAATTCTTCTAGTGTCGAGAACCCCCGACCTATTATACGACCGTTCTTGATTATACTCGGTCCGCCATGCCACGATCTCCCGCCACGCTTCAAAGAGATTCACAAAACAATTCATTCGCAAGCATCCGCCGAGGTGTCTGCCGTGAAAACTCTCCCCCGGCCCATTCTGCAATGGTCGTCCAGGTTGGATGTGCAACCTTCACCATGCATTCCGCGCAAAACATACGATTTTCCGCCACAGCGGACAGGTCACTTTCTGTCGGCAGGAGGGGACATGTCGAGAAGCAATAGGTCGGATGTGGAGGTGATGGGGGCGCAGCGGGCAGGAAATGGGCCGGGAGCTCGGCGTGTCGAAGCACACGATCTATGACTTGGAGGCTAAGTATGGCGGAATGAGCGCGAGCGAGGCTCAGCGTCTGCTCACCTCCTCTCGCCGAGTTTGGAATAACTTAGCAATTGGAATCTGAGCTCCTTGAATGTTTCGTATAAGTGATGGCACATAGCTGTACGGTTACAGAGTCGAGCTTATTTTTAACGGATATACTTTCTAGTTTGTGTTCTTCTGCTTTTGTCAGATGGAACTGAGCTGTTTCTAATCAACAATAAGACTTTAATAAATTCTCGGTTCAGTGCCTTTTCGACGACTTCCGATCTTCGCTTCCCGCGAGCAATGCGACTTATGTAAGAAGCATGGACCCCCAGACGGCGAGCGACACGGGCATACAGTCCCCGCGAAAGTGAAACCATCGTAGACACTGGTTCTGGGGTTATTCGTTTCATTTTCCCACCTCCCGCTCGATTGATCTCCCGTAGAAGCAGTCTCACTTAATGCTGATGCGTGCATCTATCAAACCACTTGTTAGTCATTAAGTGTGCCACTCATCCTACGTCTGAAACTATTCTTGTCAACATAAATGTCGCACATCCTTCTGAGTTCGATCCAGCGCTAAACGATCCTGCACGGATGGACGTTGTCATATTCCTTGACAATCCACAAATCCGAGAGTATATCAACGGTAAAATAGTGCCCTAGGTATATGACCGAACAGATAATCCCCTTCGGTTTATATGCGATGCCTCGATTGAGATCTATTGGGGCTCAGCAATACTTGAGGCCCGTGTATCTGAAATCAGTTGCGACGAGATGTTCGTAGAGGTTTCAAACCCATTGTGGGTTGGCGCAACTTTTTCGGCCGCCTTGATGTTGACCTGACCGGTGGTTTTTGTACCAGCCGAAGTGAGAGAGAATCTCTTACGAGGAGGACGGCTGGATATGCCAAACAAGAGGTACAAAGCGGAACAGATCGTGACATTGCTGCGTCAGATTGAAGTAGGAATCGCAAATGGAAAACCCACCCCGCAAGTCTGCAAAGAAGCTGAGATCACAGTACAGACCCACTACCGCTGGCGGAAGGAATACGGCGGCCTGAAGCTAGATCAAGCGAAGCGACTAAAGGAACTAGAGCGGGAGAACGCAAAGCTCAAGCGAGTGGTGGCGGAGCTGTCGCTGGAGAAGCAGGTTCTCAAGGATATTGCAGAGGGAAACTTCTAAGCCCTGAACGGCGTCGCTGTGCGGTGGAGCATGCGCGGGAGAAGCATGAACTCTCTGAGCGGCATGCTTGCCGACTGGTGAATCAGTGGCGTGGAACGCAACGCTACCAGCCGATCCAGAGAGTGGATGAAGATGCGCTGACCCGAGACATCATCACGTTGGCCAGTGAGTATGGCCGTTACGGCTACCGGAGGATCACGGCGCTGTTGCGGATCGCAGGCTGGCAGGTGGGGAAAGATCGAGTGCAGCGCATCTGGCGTCGCGAAGGGCTGAAGATACCCAGCAAACAAAGGGCACGGAGAAGGCTCTGGTTAAATGACGGCTCCTGTGTGCGGCTAAGGCCCGAGCGGGCAAATCACGTTTGGAGCTATGACTTCGTGAGTGCGATGACCCACGATGGCAGAACGGTCCGCATGCTTACGATGATCGATGAATACACGCGGGAGTGCTTGGCGATTCGAGTGGCGAGGCGATTGGGAAGCTACGAGGTCATCGAGGCGCTGGCGGATGTGATGCTGTGGCGAGGAGTTCCAGAGAACATTCGGTCTGACAACGGCCCAGAGTTCGTGGCAAAGGAACTGCGGAAGTGGCTGGCGAACGTGGGGACCGGAACGCTGTATATCGAGCCGGGCAGTCCTTGGGAGAACGGTTACTGCGAGAGCTTCAACGGGAAGCTGCGGGATGAATGCTTGAATGGGGAGATCTTCTACTCCCTAAAGGAGGCACAGATCGTGATTGAGAAGTGGCGGGTGGAATACAACACAAGGCGGCCACACTCGGCGCTCGGCTACAGGCCGCCTGCCCCCGCGGCATGTAGCCCATGGGCTCAGCCCAATCAAGCTTCACAGCCATTGGCTGTGATATAAACTCTTTCACTCACCGTGGTACAAAAACTCGGCCCGGTCAATGTTGCAACCCCAAATCTACATGGATTGTATTGTTCGTCGGATTGAACCCAATCGTGGAATGGCATTACAGATTACCTTTCAGACTCCAGAGGCTAGCGAGCGCTTTGCCAAGCTACTGGGAAAGCTAAATCGGACGACCTTTAGTCGAAAACATTGAATGAGTCAAAAGGCACAAGCTGCCGCGTCACTGAAAGGCGATATACGTGGTTAATACTTAGCTGAGTCGCGAGCATCACCTTTAAACTGCTTTTAGTGGCAGCGTAGTTTTAGCGGCCAAGGGATGTGGCCAGACCGAACGCAAAGATTTGTGTACAGCTTGCAACTCGTTCACAACCTCGCAGAATCGCGAAAGGTCGCTGAGCCTCTTTCCTCGATTGAGCCAAGTGTCCTTCAATGACACACGAAATCTTCCTTGGCGATCAATACTTGGTAGAATATGAAAGTCTAGAAACGAGAGATTGCCTTCGTCCAAGCGGGCCAATAACACAGCAAACTTGGACTCACGCCGGACAGGATTAATTTCCCAACGAATCGTCTCCTTCCATGCCCGGAACGATCTGGCAACGAGCACTGAAACAATCGGACCGTGAGAGAGCCGCAAACGGCTGCGCCATCGTCCTCCGCGCTTGATAATCGATACGTTGTTTGGAAATGTTGCAACGATTTGGGAGACAAGTTGGTCGCGCAGAGCTATTGTCCGGCGCCGGAGGTCTATTGGCCCGAATTGGTCGGCTTTGCCATATCCGATTAATTCATATGTCCGCCGCAGGCTGCCAAACCGGTTTCGGTAGGTGGAAGGAGAAGGCACGCCGGAAGAGTTTTGAATTAGAAGGAGAGAAAGTCTTCCTTCTGAGGCGAGTAGGGCGCGCAAGCTGTCTAGTAGCTCGGCATCCGATTTGTTGATCGTGCGCTTTTCCAGCACTTTTTGTGCCTCTTCGAAGGTCACAACATTTATGATCGGCTCGAAGGCTCCGGGTTTTGAAATCCATTCCGATTTCGGTAGTTTCACGGTTGGCGTATGAAGTTTGCAGGAAGTTCGACCAAAGATGTGACAACCGGCGTATTTCGGGTGGGTGAGTATCGTATACACCGCTTGATAATCCCATTCCGATTTACTCAGATACAGAACCCCTCTGCGGTTAAGTTCGCGTGCGATGGCATAGACCGACTTCTTTTCAGACACGAGCATCCGGTAGATATCCCTGACTACATCGACTTCTTGAGCAGGACCCGGGACGAGAATCACCCGATCAGTGGCAATACCTTTTCGCTCACCAGCGGCTAATTGTTGTTTCAAGTACCGATCCGGGGACACCAACATACGCCGCAGACCATAGCCGGGAGAGCCGCCTTGCTTGAAGCCTAGGCGGGCCAACCGCCTCTGTCCTGCGAGCACTTTGGTACCAAGCTCGCGGCTGTATTCCCCTGCCATAGTTCTTTTTAGAGCCTTCATAATGAGGCTCGGAAGGCTGCCATCGTTGGCAAATATCTCGGCACAATAATGAACCGGAACGCCAGCGGATTTACAAAGGAACTCATAGTGTGCAGACTCATCTGTGTCTTGGAAGCGACCCCAACGGCTGACGTCATAGACAAGGATCGCGCGGTAGGGCGAGGTGCCAGAGACCACATCTTGCAAGAGTCGGCGGAGCCCGGCCCTATGCTTCAGAACGAGTCCACTTTTGGCTGCATCCGAATACGTTCGAACAACCTCAAAACCATGCAACTCTGCATAACTCCGGTTGGCCATCGCTTGGTTTTCGAGCGAGTACTGCTGATGTTCCGTAGACATGCGAACGTACTGAGCAGCAGGAATTAGTAAGCTGTCGGCCACATATCCTCCTCAGGGCGCTCATCGGCTAAATTTGAAATCGCTTTAGCGGGATGCGGGTATTGTTGATGTGGTCTTAAAGGAAGGAAGTTCTCATCATAGAAACAAACAGAAACACTTTCTAAGGGTTGAAGGGAGTTGATCTCATCACACGTTGTGTAAGATTGCACAAGTTTGTTGAGTCAAGCCGGACAACCTGCGAATATCGGAGCGACAATTGCAAGACAACTGAGCTCAAATGCCAGTCCGGTGACCTGCTCCCCGAAATTTAGTCCAGCCAAGAGTTAGCTCCTCCGGGTATAAGAACGCGAGAGGAGAAGCGCCATGAAAGGAAGCCGGTTTAGTGAAGAGCAGATCGTGGGGGTGTTGAAAGAAGCGGAGGCCGGAGTTCCCATGAAGGACCTCTGCCGCCGGATTGGTATCAGTACCGCTACGTTTTACCACTGGAAGGCGAAGTACGGTGGCCTGGAAGTGAGCGAGACGCGGCGACTGCGTCAGCTAGAGGAAGAGAACGGACGGCTGAAGAAGATCGTGGCGCAGCAAGCCTTGGACCTGGACGCGCTGAAGGTGGTACTAGCAAAAAAGTGGTAGGCCCGCGGGCAAAGCGAGAAGCGGTGCGCGTCGTGCGGGAACAAGCAGGGCTCAGCGAGCGACGCGCCTGTGGGCTGATCGGAATGCACCGTGGGAGCTGGCGGTATCAGCGAAGGGAACGGAACGAAGGTGCGTTGCGGGCTCGGCTGCGGGAGTTGGCAGGCGAGCGTCCGCGATTCGGCTATCGGCGATTGTACATTTTCCTGCGGCGGGAGAAGGCCGCGGACGGAACGCCGCGGTGGTTGGTCAACCATAAGCGGGTCTATCGACTCTACCGGGAGGAGGGGCTGGCGATGCAGCGTAAGAGGCACAAGCGATTTCGAGCCGAAGCACGAGTGCCATTGGCGCTTCCGACGCGTGCAAATGAAATGTGGACGATGGACTACACGCATGACGAACTGGCCGGCGGGCGGAAATTCCGCACGCTGAACCTGATGGATGGCTACACGCGAGAGGCCCTGCGGATCGAGCCCGACACGTCGCTACCCGGCCTGCGTGTGGTGCGGGTGCTGGAGGGGTTGCGAGAACGACGTGGAGCACCGGCCGCGATCCAGGTCGACAACGGAACGGAGTTCACCAGCCGCGTTGTGGATCAATGGGCGTATCAGAATCAGGTGGCGCTGCACTTCATCGAGCGCGGCAAGCCCACGCAGAACGCGTTCATCGAGAGCTTCAACGGAAAGTTCCGAGATGAATGTTTGAACCAGAACTGGTTCGTAGATCTCCGACACGCTCGGGAAGTGATCGAGGCCTGGCGGGTGGATTACAACACGGTACGCCCGCACAGCTCGCTGAGGTATCTGACGCCGGAAGAGTTCGCCGCGAGTGTCGTCGCGCGACCGGCGTCTCCCCCCACGCCGGTCGTTTCCATCGCCCCGACGTGGGAAGGTTCGGATGTGCAGGACCCCCGGAGTGCTAACTTATGACTGGACCAAAAACGGGGGGCAGGTCACGGCGTACTTCTCAATGTTCTCAGGAGCGTTTAGCTTACGTCCATTCTCCGCCTGAGATTCTCAACAACATTGAAGACCAGTCCTTCCGTCTATGTCGCCTTGTGAAAATCCTCTTCTCCACACGGAGGCCACACATACACCATCGGTCGATCATAGCGTGCGCCTCCGTGAGAACAGGCCAGTCCATTCAGATAGCACAGCGTGGCAGTCAACGATCAGCTCGTCGCATCACGGTCAAGCCTTTGCAGCATTAACTTACCTTCTAGTTCACTCAATATACCCTTTTCGATCAAAGCTATAAGTAGTTCATGTAAAACAATATCTGGGTTCTTCGTTGAATTCGCCGCAATGGGAGCCGCTCCAGCGTTTTCCGGTGGATTCAAAACAGGTAATGATTGCCCGGCTAATTCTTCCAGCCACTTCTGGAAGATTTCAAACTGCCCTGGCGATGCGGAAATGAAAGTAATCCCCATGCCCATGCCGGCCTGGGAGAATGAGACCTTTGCGTCCGCTTCGAAGGTTACTTCGTCTTTGGTTAAACGGATTTTGATAACCGTTCCAACCGCATATGGATTCAATGTGTCCACATAACACCCTCCGAGACTCAGATCAGAGGTTCGCGCGCTCAGTATTGTGTGTGATTGAGATTCAATCGCTTCCACCGAAGCAGTAAACGGGAAACGGAGGTGATGCCGGCGCTCACACTGACGCTGCTCAGGTCTGCGCTCTTCCAAAGAATTCTCATGAGTTCCGGCTTTGCCGTCTGACATAATCAATTCCCTTTTTCTCTGACCAAAGACACGGACTTTCCGATTGATCACTGGCTCGCGGGGCTAAATTCGGGAACCAAAGGGATGCGATCGAAAGAATGCACTATGGCCTCCCCGCCTGAACTATTTGCTCGTTGCACAATGCAGAGATCCTACTGTGTGTTCATAACATAAATGTTATAACAAAGACTTGCAAATGATATACAGTATCTTATTTAGATATACTAATATTTGGGCACCGACTTATCAAGTCAACAGTTAAATGGTTACGAGAATCGTGCGGACGAGCGTTGCTGGATTCGGTTGCTTCCTTGGTGACAGAAGAACAAGGCTGAAGCAAAATTCACCCAAGTCAAGTTCGCTCCGAAATTTAGGATCTCCCAGAAGACTGCTGCATATACCTTCCCTTGCCACTAGCAGATCCCTCTAGCTGAGAGGTGCTAAAGTGCGCACATCGCAGTGGCGACGTCGGATCCTTGCAACCCATCCTCTGTTGCGATTCAATTTAATTGGTCTTGTCTTTTATTGTTGAGCTAGATTCCAACGGTTGGTAGACAAAAGTGCAATCTCGACCGGCTTTCTTTGCTTGGTACAATGCTTCGTCAGCGGCTCGTATTAGATCTTCTGAATTGTCTGCATGAGCCGGATAAGCGGCAATGCCCGCTGAAACCGTGATTGTGCCAAGCGTTTGGCCGCGATGGTGTAGGGAAAGGTGCTTTATTGTTTCGCGAATGCTCTCTACGCACTTAAGGGTTCCCTCGGTATCTACTTCAGCGACGATAAGAGAGAATTCTTCTCCGCCATAACGGCAAGCAAGGTCCCCTGCGCGTACCCGGCCTTTAATTACTCCGGCAACCTCTCTAAGCAAAATGTCTCCAACCTGGTGACCAAAAGTATCGTTGAAATGTTTGAAGTGATCCAAATCAAGCATCACCACCGAAAAACTGCGACCTGCGCGCTTTGCACGTTGCAATTCCCGGTTTAATGACTCCTCCAAATAACGACGGTTGTAGAGACCCGTAAGCGCGTCACGAATCGATTGATTGCGAAGTAATTCTCGGAGCTTAAGGTTCGCCAAGGCTAAGGAAACACGCTCAGCTACTGCATCGGCCCGGCGGTTAAGAGTGGCTTGTTCAAACTGCACCGCTTGTGCCGAGGTGGCGTGGACGCTCGCCTTGTTCTCGGTGTACAGGACACCCAAGGTTTCCCCCTGGGCTGCAATCGGTACGCAGAGGTAGCTTCTAGCGACCGATGCATGCACATGAGAACACGGCAATGACGAGCTGAGACCTGCATAAGGCTTCCCACGCCGCAGAGCCCAGCAATCGTCAGGATGAAAGACCGGCTCAGTCGTCGAGCAGTCGTTCCAAGTGGCGACGGATTCCACGAGATCGCGCGATGAATTGAGGATGCAAAGAGCGCCAGGACGGAAACCAAGAATTTCGGGTAAAGCGCTTGCGCACATCCGGTACGCCTCTTCGACTGTTTGACAAGACTGCAACGAATCACCCAATTCGCTCAACACCTTGCTTTCTCTGGCGAGTTCCTCAGATTCTAGCAAGGCGACCTTTAACTGCTCGTCAGCTTTTTTGCGGTCGGTAATGTCACGTAAAAAGACAACGCCACCTCGTTTCTCTCCTCTATTGTTGAGCAACGGGCCTCCAGCAGCGAGCATCCATCGACTGTCTCCAATGTTAGGTGGGCGAACGCATATCTCCAATCCTGGTTCGGAGATTCCCCTTAGCGCGCGACTTAGCGGGAGTTCGCTGCTCTTGAATATAGTTTCGCGATCGCTCTTATACAGGCCCAGCAGTTCAGGATATTTCTCGCTTAGTTCATCCGCAGGAGCCCCCGCGTTGTACCGGACCCCAACCGGGTTCCGCAGAATAATCTTGCCCGAAGTGTCGGCGACGATAACTGCGTCGCCGCAGCTATCCAATATCGACTGAAAAAGATCTTTTTGTTCGGAGGCGATGAGTTCTGCTTGTTCGCGGCGAGAAAGTTCACGGTTGAGAAGCGCAAGTGTGAGAATCAAGAACAAGAAGACGGAAGCACCGAGAAATACATTGACCCTGTTCTTTTTCAGGTAACTCGCTTTTGCTGCGGCGGTTCGCTCCTGCAGAAGTCCTCGCTCCGCACCATCGAAAATATCAAGAAGTTCCGTGAGTTGAGCGGATACTCTGGCGCTTTGGTCATTTAAGACATCCTGCTGTTGGCTATCGTTGCGAGATTTCTGATGCAGCTCCACGGACCCTTTCAAGAGCGATAGCCGCGCCATCATAAGGGGTTCTATTTTTGTAAGGCGGAGCTGATGGTCTGCACTATCTGCCGTTAATTTGCGCAAATTCGCGAAATCCTCTAGCGCTGAATTGTATGCCCGGCTGAATGTTTCAATTTGCGTTGGGTCTCTCCAAAGCGTGTACGCTCGGCGGGCAGCCGCGGCATCGTAAACATGCGAGCGGAGTAATTCACTTGTCTCAAGGATATCCCTACTGTGAGAAACCAATTGGCCGTCTTCTTCAGTGGTACGGATTCGCTGAAGAGAGAACCAACTAACTATTGCGAGAGTAATTAGCGCCGCGAAGAACGCGATATTCGCCTTATTCTTTAAGCTCAAGGATGCCGTCCTGCCTTCTCGTCGTACGGCAGATGTCGCCTCAGTTGATGTTGGTGTCCGACTAAAGAATGGCATAAAACATGACCATGATAAAAGTGACTGGAGTGGCGTTGGTGTCCGAATGGATAATGGCATGAAAAATGACAAAGACAAAAGTGATCTGCCCTCCGTGTTTAGTCCAGTCATAAGCGAATCCTCCGAAGCTCCTATGCATCCGCAATTGTCCACGCTGGAGCGATTGGAGCGACCGACGTGGGGGCGCCGGACGCGCATCGACACTTGCGGCGACCCCTTCCGGCGTCAGTTACGTGAGCGAGTTGTGTAGGCTGATCGCGTTGTAGTCCACCTGTTAGCCTTTGATCGCTTCCCATGTGTGGCGGAGATCCACAAACCAGTTCTGGTTCAGACATTCTTTCTGAACCTTTTCCGTGAAGATCTCGGTGGCCGCCTTCCGCGTGGGCTTGCCGTGCTTAATAAACTGCGGCGCCACCTGGTTCTGAAACGTCGACTGATGCACGACGCGGCTCGTGAACTTCGTTCCGATGTCTCTCTGAATTGGGGCTGGGACTCCACGTCGTTCTCGCAGAACTTTTAATCCCCGCACCATGCCTAGTCCCGGCAGCGACGAGTCGGATCTAACTGGAGGGTTTCTCGCGTTTAGCTATCCATCGGGTCCAGCATGGGAAATTTCCGCCCGTCAGCCAGTTCGTCATGCGCATAGTCCATCAGCCAAACCCCGTTTGGATAGGTTGGAAGCGCGAATGGGATGGCCGCTTTTTGTTGAGTGTCTTCCACAAGGACAGCCAGTTCACCAACTGGACAGTGACATGCAGTCGCCATTTTCGAGCGATTGTAACTCGCTGATTCCAAAGACGATTCCAGGTTCTCAAAAGGCAAGCCGCATGCTTAGTAATGACGAGAAGTTAGGTCAGACGCGAGAGGAGGGACTGGGTTAGATGATCGCTGCGATGCTATTCTGTTTTTCGATGGTCGCATTGGGCCAATTTGGACTTTATTACTGGCGCGCGAACATTGCGAGCACCGCAACGCAGCAAGTTTCGGATCGCGTACGAGTTGCCGCAGGCATCCCGGAGGCGGTGAGTTCACGCGACTTCCGAGCCATCCTGCGTGTGCACGGTTTGACGTCCGATCTGAGGGAGCCCGGCCGCACACACCGAGCAATTCGAGTCTATTACTTTGTGGTCGAGAAGATCGGGCGTCTGATTCCCCCGGTAAACGACTGGGCTGAGGCGGAGTTGACTATGTGCTCGCGATACGTGGCTGTCCTTTTAGAGCAGCGCCTCGAACGCAATTAGAAATGCGTAATCTAAGTGTTCGGGATGTAATAAATAAGTATATGGAGAGCAACACTTCATCTGCGCAACCACGCGAAGCCTCTGCATGCATCAAGTCCATTCATTAAAGTAACCATTCGAGAGGTCTGCATTCCTGACGAAGCAAGACTGACATGTTCGTCTACCCATACAAGAGAAGGCCTCAAGTTATAGGTGGCAATGGCGGCCAGAGCATCGGGATTATCGAGAAATATTTCAAAACCATGCGTGGATCAATCCGCCGAAGCCAACAGCAAGATCCTTATGGAAGGCTTCAAGAATCTGATTAGGAGCTGCACCGGCGCTCCCCTCATTGAGCATACGTAAAGTGGTAACTCAACGCATCCCAAACTTTTGCGAACGGTAGCTTACTTAATGCATGAGTATCCCCTTTTGATAGCCTAATCCGACGCCCAGCTCATCCCCCAGGAGTAAAACGCAAGGATGATGAGGATGTCCACAGGCAATCCGAATACCATGTAGAGGATCGGCATGTACAACACGGATTTCTCGAGGACCATCGCCTGAAGGAGGATTTGCACAGGGAGACACAGAGAGAGATAGCTCATCGTTAGAATGGTGATCGCAATCTTTTTGATTAGACGAAATTCGAAGATGTAGTAGGTCAGACCGAACAGTGCGGGGACGGCGGTGATTAACACAATTCGATACGAAACGAGACCCTCCATATAGCTGTCGGGCGTGTGCGGGAAGCGCGCAGGTATCATCAGAAAGTACATCAGCGCCGTAATCTGAATAAAAAGTACCGCGCGCAGAAGATACGTGATGGGAGTAAGCTTCTTTGGGAAAAAATAACTCGCCGAATACAATAGGCAAACCACCGCTGCATTCGACCACCACGTCCACGCGTCGGGAGTGATTCCTTCCATCTCGGGAAATGGGATCATGAAGTAGACGTATGGCGTAATGTGATGTCCAGTGAAACCGAGGTAGGCGTGGAGCGACAGTATTTTCATGCCATTCTCTAGCACGTGGCCCCACATTCGACAGAGCCACGGCAGTGAAATGATCCACGTAAATGAAAACAGCAATACAAGCAGAGAAGACATGATCAGATCGAGCGGATCCAAAACGAAACGCGTCAACGCGCGGTGCATCGCGATGACGCCGCCACGATGTCCAAGGAAACGAGCGTGATCGGCGGATCTTGGCGTGTATTTTACCGCCGCAGAGAAAACACGGCGATCAGAATTCTTTGAAAAATCCAAGGCTGCCACCACCTCGTTGGTAGAATGGACTGTGGTAATAATCCCCTACGAGATTGAATCCCCAGGACCTTCCCATCCACTGCCGCCAGGTAATTGTCATATTTTGACTGGGGAAGCGTGTCAGAACGGTAGTCGGCCCGACTATTTGATATGCCTCTTGTCCGAACCCTACGTTTACGGTCACATAGTGATACTTATCGCGCCCCTCGGTCACAGCCAGGAAGCTGGCTGGCGAAAAGACAACGCCCGGATTACTCACATCGAATCGCACTCCATCCTCGACAATCCAAGGCCCTTGAAAATAATAGGTAGTTCCGATAAGAATACTCTGGTCGCGGTGCACATCCTTCGAAGCGTAGTAACCGTAACCCAGCGTAGTGATAAAGTGCTTTTGCTCACCCCACTTGCGATTCACAAAGGCATCGGCACGGAAGCGCGGCCAGAAAAATCCTCCGACACTCGATCCGACCGTTAACGAGGCATACCAATTTGAATTAAAGTTGTACGTGTCTCCGGCAGCGAGGTACACACCGCCATCGCTGAATTCATGCTGTCCATTGACTTCGACGTTCCAAATATTCTTTCCGGTCGTGAAGACGCCGTGAGCGTAACCGCCGCTCCAATCGCCGAAGCCGTTTGTGAGCTGGCGATAACTGCCCCCGGCCTCCACAAAATTTGTCAGACTTTTCTCAGGCGCGGGCGTCGTCGGAAGATCCGTACCCGACGCTTGGGGCAAGGACTGCCGTGGGTCGGTAGACGCGACGACTTGCTGGGCATTCGCTCTCCATGCGAGTGCGATGCTCAAGAGCAGCATGATTATGAGGCTTCCCCAAGGTCGCTGGCGACTCATTTTCGAGTTATCGTAGCCTGCACTTCCATCTGATTTCCTTTGCCAGCGTCCACGAGCCACGAGGCACCGTCCTGCAGCACGGTTACGTTGCCTCGAATCACGGCAGGTCTGTTAAACGTGTCCGCCGGGAAGCTCCAGGTTTGGTGGGCCAAAGATTGAGAATCAGTAGCCTTGAGCGAAGCAAGGCCGTCGCGCTCGGTTAAAGTCCACTGCACGCTTTTGCGCAAATTCAGGAAATTCGCTACCTGAGCCATTGTGTACCAGCGAAAGATTCCCTGTTTCTTGAGCTGGGCTGTTATCTCTAACCAGTTATGAACTACCTCGCGATAGGGAAGGATCCCGGGCGGATGGAAATAGATGAGACGCACTTCCCGACGATCCACAACGAAGGTGGTCAGCGCTTCGAGCCATTCTTGTATCGCGTCAAAAGAAATATCCTCCCCGCTGAATTCTTCAAAAGAGGCAGCCCGGTCTAATTGGGTGACAGGAAAAGCCCAAATGTTTTGCCCCTCGCGTTGGCCACTTCGATAGCCCTGAGTCGGCCCCATTCCCGCGTCGCCGGTGAAGTAGTAGGCTACAAAACCGTGCGACTCCAACCAATGGGTGACCCACCTCGGCTGATCGCCGTTAGGTGCCGCATACTCGACGACGGGCTTTCCTGTCACTTGCTCAAGAGCATCTTTGTTGAGATCGAGGAACTTCGCCATAACCTTGGGAGGGTCCGTTTCAACGTGGGCTGCAAAATAGTTATGGATCCAGCCGCCGTGACTTCCAATTTCATCCCCAAGCCCCACGTATTTGCGTACTAGGTCGCGGCTCACAGGATTGTGGAGAACGTTAAAACCCTCGTTATCGCCAAACGTGTAAGTATCCGGCCCGGCCGTGATATCGATCGAATATGGCCCTTGCCCCAAGATCGTCCACGAGTCCATTGCCTGAAGCGCGGAAATGGCCGCGTTCGAATCGATGTGCCAGTTCAATACAAGGCCCCCGATACCGTCGGGAACCGAAAGCAATTGAGGTAACGACAACATGTGTACAGCAAAATATTGAAGGAAGGCGTGCAGGGGAAGGCCATCGGTATTTCCCTTGAGGTAGCCTAGGGGCAGATTTACAAAGAGCACTTTTCCCTTTTCATAGTAATGGTACCCGGCGGCGATGCCCGCACTTGAGCGCAGCAAGACCTGCCCCGCATAGTCGCCCGTGGTAACGAAGCTCGGATATTCCAGATTCCCGTATTGATAGCGCCTAAGCAGAGCCGAGGCTGTGCTTTCAGCAGCGATGGATGGCGCCGAAAATGGAAAGTATTTTCCAGGAGGCACACCGAGATGCTTCATCAACTGGATCGTCCCGGTAATTTGGCCCGAGCGGATCGTTGCGTCGCCGAGATTCTTGTATAACGCGTAATCCACTCCGGCGAGGTCGGATAATTGCGAGCGGCCACCGCGATAGAACCCCTGGGTTGATTTTGTCGCAGCGTCGTAGACCAGCATCAGATTCCCGCCGTTTGCCACATAATGACGAATCTCGCGAAGCAAGAGATCGCTTGCCTGCTGATGAACTGAGTCAGGAAGAATTACGCCTGCGCATTTGGGCCTCCCAAACAAGGGGCGGAGAAAGGCGGAATCGCGCATGGGGGTCACATGCAGGCCCTCTTCGTTGGCAGCATCGAGCCAAACCGTGACTCGAGAATCGGAAAAGTTGGCGTTGTCCGGCACCAAAAGTATCAGTCTATCGGCTCCAGCATTGAAATAGTCGTACGCATACGCCACGAACCATGTGGCCAACGCCAACAAACAAGAAGCTGCCGCAACGATAGTGACCGCCCGTTTCTTCATCCCTGGAGGACAACTCGCCCTTCGGTCCGTGCCCATATAGTTCCGAAGATGGTGACACCATCCGCGATTTCAATCGTCGGAGCGCTCACGGTAGTGAGAGTTCGGACCGAGCCGCACCGGGTTCCGGTTTCAATTGCGATTCGGTGCTCAGCGATAACCGGTCCAGTAATGCGGCAATGTGGACCGATATGCATGGTCGAAGCACTGATGAGGCTGCCCTCCACGTGCACACCGGCCTCCAACGCCAAATGTTCATGGCTCTTGATGCTGCCGAGCACTCGCGCGCCTGCACCGATGTGTAGCCTTCCCCGAGTCACAATGCTTGCTAAGACGATTTCACCGGCTTGGATTTCCAAATCCTCATCGACCAGCCGGCGGCCATCAGGCAGGGATGTTGGCGTGGATTCTGCACTAACGTCGGCTTCTTCGCTATGTGAGCACCCAAATACAATGCGGGGAGCGTTCAGGCGTTGAAAGGCACATCCAGATTCCAACTGAATCTCTCGATCAGAAGAGATGCGCCCGTATAAATGACAATCGCGCTCAACTCGAATTGCACCTGCGGCATGCGCCCAGCGGACCACTGTGCTGCCCCGTCCCAAGTGAATGGCCTTTTCTCCGAGAAGAGCCCTGAACACGCTCTTATCTCCACTGGTGATTTCCCCCGCTGCGTAGACCTCTTTGGCGAAAGTGATTCCATCGGGAAGAACCAAATCCACGCCTGCCGCGACGACAGACTGACAGGTCCGTGTTTCCCCCCCCGTAGACACTAAGCGCATGTTATCGGCGATACCGAGCAACAGATATTGCCCGCCGTCCGGCATTGTGCCTCTTGCTGTGGTGCCTGAGGCCACGCACTCCCGCAACGGCTCCAATAGATCGGCGATGTAGGAGCGAAATCCATAAGAAAAATGTCGGATCTCTCCCGCGTGTTGCTGAATCACGTTGAGTGGTTGTGCGTCACGTTTGAGACGTAGTTCCGTCAGCGCCGGCAACAATGGGAACGTGAACAGAAATGCCGCCAATAAAACAAGAAGCACCGCTGCGAGCACAGGGTTCATGGAGTGGTCCGAAAGCGCTCAGTCTTATCCCAGTGAAACTGCGCCCCTGTGATTGGAGCCATCAATTGAGATACGCAGGCGCGAGAAACGGAAATAATGCTCACTACAAACCCCAATATGAGAAAAGGGAGCAAGCAGATACGCTCGCGCGTGTAATCGAGGCGTGCTGCCGCAGCGATTTCAAAAAAAGCGGCGAAATTCCCTGTTGCGGCATAGGTAGTGAACCCCAGGAGCACGATGACTCCATGGAGCGGCGCCACGCCCTCATAAAAGAGACCCAGCGCCAGGACCCAGGCAATGAACGTTAGCGGAGCCATGGCGTACACTCCAAGAAGCAAGAATCCATCAATGCGCTCTCTGAGGGTTGCGCGATGCTTACCGAACAATAATTCTAGGCCGTAAGCGGCCAGCACTTGGTTGTGTCCTTTGGCCCAGCGCATGATTTGCTTGATCCGGGCTTGCCACGTCTCGGGAACTTCCTCATAGCACTCGGAGCGATTCTGATAGACCGTTTTCCAGCCTGCCAACAATAGACGGAAAGTGAGATCGGTATCTTCAGTGAGAGAATTGTCGTTCCAACCGCCGATCTCACGAAGAGCGCTGAGCCTTACGCCTGCGACCGTGCCTCCGTGCTGCGGAACGAGTCGAAGATTCATGCGTGCCTGTTGATCCACTTGGTAGCCACCGGAGCGCTCCAGGTCGAGCAGGCGAGTGAGTAGATTCGTCCCGACATTCATTGGTACGACACGGCCCATTACCCCACCCACCTCGGGATCGAAGAACGGGGCAACGAGTTGCTTGATCAACCCGCGGCCGGGAATGTAGTCGGCATCAAAGATGAGAATGACTTCGGTCTTGACCAATTCCATGGCGTCCTTTAACGCGGCGGCTTTGCCCCCTTTGCCGGCGATGCGGTGAAAGGGATGGATACGGCCGGGATGTTCCTTACAGTACCGATCGATGATTTCGCGCGTGCGGTCCGTAGAACGGTCGTTGACCGGAACGACCGTCATCTTATCCTCGGGATAGTTCACTCCCATCAACGCAGCCAGTACGTGGGAGACGACCTTTTCTTCGTTGTGCGCTGCCACCAAGACAGTCACAGGCGGCCAGGCTGCTGTGTCGATGTCGATATAAGGGTGGCGTTGGAAGCCGAAAAGACGGTTCAGCGTGAAGAGGTAGTGGCGCGCCGTGTATAGCGATATAAGGATTACGATTGTGTAGAGACAATAGAGCATTTTCGTTAACCGCGAGCTATGAGCGAACCTTCTCCGGTCCCGCTACGTTCGCGTTTTCCAGGGCGTCGGTTTTGCGGCGGAGCGGGTACGGTCTGGGTGGCAGCTTGAACTCCTTTTCTGGATCGAGGAGCGGAGTCTTTCCCTGATGCCAGTGCATGATAGCCTCGACGATGCGCTCCGAGGCTCTGCCATCACCGTAGGGGTTGTCTCCCCCAGACATATGCTTGTACTCTTCCGTGTTGCTAAGCAGGCGCTCGGCCTCATCGAAGATTCGCTCGCGTGACATGCCGATTATTTTGGCCATCCCGAATTGCGAAGCCTCGGGGCGTTCCGTCAGCTTGCGGAGCACGAGCACGGGCTTATGAAAAGTAGGGGCCTCTTCTTGAATTCCGCCAGAATCCGTGAGGACCATGAAACTGCGGCGGAGAAGGCTGACAAAAGTCAGGTAGTCGAGTGGTTCGGTAAGGTGAATTCGGTCAATACCGTCCAGGAGTGCGTTGATCGTGCTGCGCACATTCGGATTCATGTGAACCGGATAAATTACTCGGATATCAGCATGCAGGTTCACAAGATCCTTTAGCGCCAGGCACATGTTTTCCTGATCACTGCCCCACGATTCTCGACGGTGGGAAGTCACTAGCAGGAGCCGTTTATCATCCGAAGGAATATTGGCCAGAGGAGTACCTTCCCAGGAATGGGGTAGATTGTCGAGTCCTCGGAGTGCGTCCACGACAGTGTTTCCAGTGACCACAATCTTTGCCGCCGAAACGCCCTCAGCCAGCAAAGCGTCGCGCGAAAGTGCAGTAGGAGCGAAATGAATCTCCGTGACAACGCTGACGATTCGGCGGTTCGCTTCCTCTGGAAATGGGTTATAGATGTCGTGACTGCGAAGTCCTGCCTCGATGTGCCCTACTGGAATCTTGCAATAGTAGGCAGCGAGAGCAGCGCCGAAAGCCGTAGTCGTATCACCTTGGACCAAAACTATGTCGGGCTTGAAGCGATGGCATGCATTTTCCACCGTATCGATCACACGGCAGGTGAGCATGCTCAGCGTCTGATTCGCACGCATGACGTCGAGGTCGAAGTCTGGCTTGATCTTGAAGTGCTGGAGAACCTGATCGAGCATGGTGCGATGCTGCCCCGTATGCACAACGGCAATTTCGAATTCAGTAGATCGGCTCCGTAGCGCGTGGATCACGAGGGCGAGCTTGATGGCCTCCGGTCGCGTGCCCAGAACTGCGATGACCCTGCAACGCTTTTGCAATTTCGTTCACTCCAAGAAAGTGGGCACACTCAAAGCAGCCGTTGAGGCAACCATTGCCGTCTGCCGGGAAGAACTACTGGCATGGATCCAAGTACTGCGCTCGCCCACCTTATCAACAATTATTTTTGCAGATTACTTAGAGTAATTGAATGCCGTGGATAATCTTCAGTGCGAGAAGGTTAACAGAGATGTATGTACCTGACTGTGTATAAGTGTTATAACATCCGCGTTATACGTGAATTCGCGCGTTAACGTGTCTTCCTTGCATTTTGTGGATAACCTCTGCGAGTAGTGCAACCAGTTAGGTTCTGGCAAATCACGCGCATTCACATGTTACAAGCCCTAAATGTGTACAGGTTAAGTCAGCGTTGAAATAAACATTCACGGTTCCCTTCGAACCCACCACAGAACTCTTCCCACGATCTGCCACTTTCTGTCTCTTTCCACTGCGACGGGGCTGTAATCTCTATTCTCAGATTCCAGCAAATGCACTCCGTCGGCCGAGATGAATCGCGCCAACGAAAGCCCATTCTCTCGGTGCCAGGCCACAACAATTTTCCGATTCAACTTATCCGGATTCGTTTGCGAACTATCCACTGCCGCAATGTCCCCGTTGTTGATGACCGGACTCATGGAGGTGCCTTGCACATGCAGGCAGTTGGTTTGCAGAGGATTGGGGCACCAGGACACGGGTGCCGCAATAATTTCTTCCGCCGTGGCGCTGTCAAAATCCTTGAATTGACCGCCTGCTTGCCCAAGCGTTCCGGCGCGCACGTCGAGCAGGGGAATTGCGACCATTTGGAATTTGGGGGAGCCTTTAGGTCTCTTTCCCCTTGCGTCGCTTCCCGCGCGAACGATTTCGAAATCCGTGGAAGTCGACACGCGCTCGGTGGCGCGCGGGCTGGGAAACATCTGACGGAGGACAGAACTCTTCAGGCCGGCTCTGGCCCAGAAGAGCCAGCACTCGGGCTCGCCGGCCATATTTCCGAGTTGGATTAAACATCCTGGCGTGGGTTCCTGCTTTCCAGTCTCCCAACGCGACACGGCCATCGCAGAGTAGTGCAGCCTGGATCCGAATTCTGACTGACTAAGGCCGAGGCGCTGCCGAAGATCAAAAATGGAATTCGACCATACTGGAAGGATCACTTCCTCCGTCATGATTGTCATTGTCCGTGTCACCCTTTCCCCTTGATATGGTATAGCCTAATTGCACATCTGCGAATTTCAATTTTGCTACTTTCTTCAGCCCCCCCTAAGGAGCCATGGCCATTCAACAATGCTCATCGTCTTTACCACTGATGTTATATATATGCAATGGCAACTACTAAGTGCAAATATAATCGGATGACGATAAAATGTTATAACGTGCCTGTTATAGGTATTTAGTTCCTCAGTAAAGCCGGATGCATCAATTAAGTAGACTCGGGCCTCCCAACGGAAGTCGATGTGAGAGGGAAATTACGAATAGATTGATCCTCGGAAGCGACGTGGCAGGTAGTGCGGCGGGCGGGGGGCACCTAGAGTTGAGCCGCTTCGGGGCCGTACCAATGCTATCGTCTGCGTCAACCGATTAACGCTTTCGTCTGGACTGCCATTAATATGAAGAAATTCGCCTTCACTGTCTCTGTACTGAGATGCTCTCCAGTTCCGCAATCCAACCCTCTATAATCCGCTCGTGTTTCGGATCAACGTTGGTGAAGGCAATTCCCATTCCTATATCTGGCCGGGCATAAACCACTTTTCCTATCGCTGCCAGTTCCTGGCCTTTGTGGATGACCTTTACCTTAACGCTCGTCCCTTTTGGAAAGAGATTCATTGTGACCACGCTGCATCCAAACAAGGTCAGGTCTTTCGTTTGCACCCTAGTCTGCATCCCCGATTGCACATCGGTCACTTCGATATCAGCGACGATGGGATGGCGGTATACCCTACGAGAGTACTCGTATTCCATTGGGCACCAAAGTCATGAAATGTGACTCATTTACCGTGCGCTACTCTATCATAAGTCATATAAAAAATAAGACCGTGTTGTGCGACGCTGGACGGTGAGGGCCGGGAATAGAGTTGTCAGAATTCGGTAGGGAATAGTGCGAGGCAATGCCAGAAAGTGAATCAGTTAACCCAATACGTAGATAGTTATGAAATCGAAGAAATCAAGGACGACATAAAAACTCCGTAAGAGTGCTGGCTCTGCGAAAACAAAAGTAACTAACTGAAGTTGCTTGGTTGGCGAGGGATGCGCACAAGCCGAATATGAGCCAGAAGTTGGAATCGCAACGAAAGTCTATTTTGACAGAATGGCACGGCAAATATGCCTCGGTGGAGGGTACTGAAAATAATTAAAGTGAAAGTTAATTATATGGATTCTGATTGCGCGAAGCTAACTGTGAAATGTCCCAGAGATATTATGCATCGGATTTCAGTTGAGTGTTTGTTAGAGGCTATGAATGAAGCGAGGACACAGATTCTCGCTGGAAATCTTCAGCTTGTGAATCCGGGCGCGCAGATCCAAAAGGCCGGAATTGTAGAATCACAGCGCCCCGAATGGACCAAGGAACTGCCCGCTGACCGAACGGCGGTCATCACATCGGCCGTACAGGATGAAACTGGCGGCGTAAATATGGCACACGCAGGACCGAGAGAACAGAAGTCATGAACCTTCCTTCACCAATGACCACGCTCAGTTCATGCGCTGAACACGATCGCGGTACAACCTTATTTACCATTCGCCCTGGAATCCGAGTTCTGATCGTTGATGATGAGGTCGCCCACCGGAAAGTCCTTACAACGATGCTAGAACAAAACACCATTGAATCAAAGACGGTCTCTAGCGCCAAAGAAGCCCTCGACCTGCTGCAAAGAGAGCCCATGGACGTGGTTATCGCTGACCTAAACATGCCTGACATCTCCGGTATGGAACTGCTGACGGAGGTTCGGCTGCACTACCCACAACTGGTCTTTTTGATGGCCACTGGAATGGAAGATGTGCGATTGGGTGTGCAGGCGATGCGACAGGGAGCCGATGATTATCTCGTTAAGCCATTGCAGATGGATTCGGTCATGGTCAGCCTCGCCCGTGCTCTCCGCAAGAATTGCCTTGAGCGGGAGCTGGAAAACTATCGCAAAAATCTCGAAGCGATGGTCTGCAACCGAACCGTGGAGCTCCAAAGCGCTCTTGGGCAGCTTGAACAAAGTTATGCGGACACGTTGGATGCACTGGGGGCAGCCATTGACTTGCGAGACGGCCAGACGGCGGGTCACTCCCGACGAGTTGCTCTTTACTCCATCAAAATACTCTTGCAAATGAACTGCGCTTCCGAGCAACTCAAGACTCTGGTCATGGGTGCGTGGCTGCATGATATCGGGAAACTCGCGACTCCGGATGCGATTCTTCTTAAACCGGGCCGCCTCACAGAAGGAGAACGAAGAATCATGCAGGAACATGTCCAAATTGGATACGATCTCGTGAAACGTATCCCATTCCTCGGTGATGCCGCTGAAATTATCCTTACCCACCACGAGCACTGGGATGGTGGCGGATATCCGCGGGGCCTGAAAGGAACGGATATTCCGCTGAATGCCAGAATTTTTGCGGTGGCGGACGCGCTAGATGCAATGACATCGGATCGACCATATCGTCTCGCCCTAACTTTCAATCAAGCTCGGGATGAAATTAAACGCATGGCAGGAACTCAATTTGATTCCATGGTGGTAAGTATGCTCTTGAATATTCCCGATGGGACCTTGGAAGCGATTTGTGAAGAGTCTTCATTCAAGCAAATCAGTGAAGCCTTGGCGGGTATTTCCAAAGGCAGCCCGCGCAGCCCCGCCGGAACATGAGCTCCTGATGCGGAGTAAAGAAACGGAATCTCAAGAACACTTCACTCTCGTAGGACAAGGGCTCTCCCTCGTGGAGTAGGAGGCAGTCGTGCCAGGTTCAAATGAAAGTTTGCACCAAGTCCTAAATCATGTCTCGCACGGTGTTCGTGCGTGAGCCTCGACATCAGTCCCGGATTGTCGGTCCAGAACAATAGACCACAGGAGACTCCCTCGATCTATTTTCGTCGGATGGACAGACGCGAATGGTGGCTGTGGTCGGCGGCGGTGACGGTCACACTGCTGTTGACTGCTGGAATCGCTTCATTTCTGCTTCCCGGCATGGGAGAGCCAGATCGCGATCAAACAACATTTCTCATGATGCCTCAAATTGTGAGGGGCCTGCTGGGCGTCGTCCTGATATTCGACATTTACACTCTCTACCAGCAATTGCAGATCCACAGAATCCGACGAACATTGGTCCAGCGAGAAGAACTATTCCGTCTTATCAGCGAAAATGCAGCCGATCTGATTGCGGTTGTCGATATGCAGGGCAACCGGATCTATAACAGCCTTTCTTACGAAAAGGCCCTCGGATACACATTGGAAGAATTAAGAAGCTCATCCTCTTTCGAACAAATCCATCCCGAAGACAGAGAATCTGTAAGAGACGCGGCTGCCCAGGCTCGTCTCACAGGCGTGGGTCGCCCGATGGAGTATCGCATTCGACATAAAGATGGGTCGTGGCGAACGCTGGAATCCACGGCAAGCGTGATCCGTAATTCCAAAGGGGAGCCAGAAAGCTTAGTTATCGTCAATCGTGACATCACAGAGCGGAAGGTTGCGGCTGAAGCCCTTCGGCGATCGGAAGCGAGTTTCCGATCCGTGATCGCAGATGCGCCATACGGAATCTTTAGGGCGAGTCCGGCGGGAGAACTCTTCATGGCCAATACGGCTCTCGAAAAGATGCTGGGCTATGATTCCCCGGAAGAATTGTTAAAGGTCAACCTTGCCATGGGCATTTTCCGTCATCGAGCCGAACACCAGAAAATAAATGAAATGTTCCTGCGCGACGGACATTTCAAAGATGTTGAGGTGGAATGGAAACGCAAGGATGGCGCCTTCATTACGGTACGCTGCAGCGGCTGGCCCGCAACTGACAAGCAAGGCACGTATCTACAAGTATTTTCCGAAGACGTGACGGAGCGTCGAGTGCTGGAGCGTCAACTGCGCATGGCCCAGAAGATGGAAGCGGTTGGCCGCCTGTCCGGAGGAATCGCACATGACTTCAATAATCTCTTAGGTGTCATCATCGGCTACATCCAAGTGATGAAACGCAGTCTCATCCCCGGACAGCCTTCCCATGAATATGCCGAAGAAATCGAGAAAGCGGGTCAACGCGCGGTATCTCTGACGAGGCAACTTCTCGCCTTCAGCCGTCAGCAGATCTTGGAACCAGTCGTATTGAGCTTGGACACTTTGATGTCCGATATGGAGAAGATGCTGTCCCGCCTCATCGGCGAAGATATTCAACTGAACTTGGTGCTGGATCCCATGATCGGCAAGGTACGTGTGGATCCAGGACAGATCGAGCAGGTTGTGATGAATCTAGCGGTCAACGCTCGCGACGCCATGCCCGACGGAGGGAAATTGACTATCAGGACGAGTAACTCTGAACTCGACTTGGTTTTTGCTCGCGAACATCCGGGGGCGATCCCAGGCCAGTATGTAATGCTAGAGGTCACCGACACGGGAATGGGAATGGACCCAGAAACACAGGCGAAAATCTTCGAACCGTTCTTCACTACTAAGGACCGGGACAAGGGAACGGGGTTAGGTCTGGCCACCGTTTATGGGGTAGTGAAGCAGAGCAATGGCTACATCGCCGTTGAATCGGAGAAGGGAAAGGGAGCAACTTTCAAAATCTACTTCCCGCGTGTCGAACAGGAAGTCGTAACTCCGTGTGAGAGCATTGAGACTCCGCTGACTAGTCGTGGAAGCGAGACCATCTTGTTGGTAGAAGACGCGGCACCTCTGAGGAAACTGGCGACGATGTTTCTGAGCGACAACGGATACCGGGTTCTGACCGCGGCCAACGGGCTTGAAGCACTGCGATTGGCCGCGCAGAACGCCGGGCCCATTCATCTGCTCCTGACGGATGTGGTGATGCCCGGAATGAACGGGCGTGTCTTGGCTGAGAAACTCAGTCCGCATCATCAACTGATGAAAGTGCTTTACATATCCGGGTACACAGACAGCTTTATCGCGGGTCACGGGGTGCTGGAAGAAGGGATCCATCTGCTCCACAAACCCTTCACGGAAGAAGCGCTGACGCGTAAGGTGCGCGAAGTGTTGGATGCAAGCGGGGACGCTAAGGAATCAGGCAATGCTGCACGGGGCGAAACCTCGAGATCCGCCAAACAAGAAGTCAGCTCGAGCAAATAGGAGGAAACCACATGATGGAAAAAATATTGATCGTCGATGATGAAGAGGCCATGCGACGTCTGCTTCGCATCAATCTTGCAGACCGCTACGAGATCATCGATACGGGGACCCCGGAACAAGCCCTGGCCATGGCCATGCAAAACAAACCCAACGCCATCTTGCTTGATCTCCGGATGCCGAAGTATTCCGGATTTGAGCTTTGCCGGACGTTCAATTCGTTGACCGCAACGCAGTTGATTCCCATCGTCGTGGTCTCCGGGGAGGGCGGAGCCTCAACGAAAGCACTCTGCAAGGAGCTCGGCGCCACGGCATATTTTCAAAAACCGATTGATTTCGTGGCACTTCGGCAGAGTTTGGCAAACCTCCTATGCGCCGCGCGACCTGAACGCAGAAGGGAAGTGCGTGTCCGGCTGCGAGTAATGCTGGCCCTACGAGGAGCAGACATCGAAGGTAAGCCATTCGAGGAGGTGAGCGCCACAGAAAATGTCAGCCGAATTGGGTTCATGTGCGGTTGCACAGCTGCGCTGAAGGTTGATTCCATGATCGAAGTGTATCTAAGCGCCAAGGGGACGAAATTCTCGGGAAAGGCACGCGTAGTCTGGTCCGAAGTTAGCGAAACAGCCTGCTCGCGCTATGGGTTTCAATTCACAGAACAGAATGGCGAATGGATTCTGCAATAAGTTTTCTTCCTGCCGTTCGTCAATATTCTTTCCGTCAGTGAAATCAGCAAGATGGGACACCTATTTTCCGACAGAGCTCATTGCAAACCTTCCCTATCCTCCAGCAATCTCAACCAACTAAGTTATGGTAAAGCACCTACATCCCTTCAGGCGGTGAAATTTCCCTTAAACGAATTAATCCCAATAACGTGCACGCAAAGAAGCCACCTAGACAGCCTAGTTTTATGACAGCGGGTTGCGTACGCCAACGTGTTCATCACGTATCTTTTGACAATCAGCGAATTCTGGTGTTGGGCGATTCTGTGTCGGTCAACGTATAGCTAGTAGGCGGTAGCTCCCAGCAACTGGCACTACGGAAGATGAGAAACCAACCAAATTCGGTCGAAAGTCACGCGCCTTTTGTCTTCCTACGGTTCTGTCGAAGTCTCGGAAACCTGTCCGGCTTCCATTTGAGCAAATCTCCAGGCTTACAATGAAGAATGGCGCACAGCCGATTTAGAACGTCGGCGCTGTAGCCTTTGGCCTTCCCGTGGTATAGCGAATGCAAGGTGGGGTAGGTAATTTCAGATTTTTGTTGGAGTTTGTAGCGGCTCCAGCCCTTTCGCCTGAGAACCTGCTTGAGTGTGCAGACGATCATGTAGGTATCGTAGGACACCTGGAACTGATAGTCAATGTAATCATTATACTGAAAGTACTCTTTACATGTAGACATGATTTAGCTAGGCTAGCTGGTAGTTTCGCCCCTCTATAGGCGCGATCAAGACGGCTTGGCAGGCCCGGCCCTACCCCGTTTTACGAGCAAGGGGCTTATATGGCTTAAAAACTCCGCAGTGGCGTCCCTGTTGGGTTGCAGGGGGTATTTAGGAGGCCCTATTTACGGGTTAGGCCGGGCTAGGGTAGCCGAGCGGGTACTTTAGGAGGCGGTATGAAAGCGGTGCTATACGGTCGGGTTAGCACTACTAACGGGCAAGACCCAGAAATGCAGCTTCGTGAGCTGCGCGAATACTGCCAACGCCGCGGATGGGATATAAGTCAGGAATACGTGGATGTTGGCATTTCGGGCGGCAAGGAAAAGCGTCCAGAACTGGATAAGCTGTTAGCCGATGCACACCGTAGGAATTTCGACGCGATCGTGGTTTGGCGATTTGACCGCTTTGCCAGGTCGGTTTCCCACCTCCTACGGGCACTAGAAACTTTCCGTTCCCTGGGTATCGAATTCGTGTCGCTATCTGAACAGGTAGACACCTCTACCCCGACAGGGAAAATGGTGTTCACAGTCTTAGGGGCTGTTGCCGAATTGGAGCGGAGCCTTATCGCGGAGCGGGTACGGGCCGGGTTACGAAACGCTAGGGCTAAAGGCCGTAAATTAGGCCGTCCCCGTAAGGCGCTTGACGGCGCTAAATTAACCAGCATGCGGTCCGCAGGCGCGTCTTGGCGAGCGGTAGGGGCCGCGCTAGGGGTAGCCCCGGCTACGGCACTACACGCGGTCTCTAAAGGCCGTTTGGAAAACCCCCGTTTGCCGAGGGCCGTAAGCCGCTCATAGTGCTAGGGCGGGGTAACGAGTTACTCGCGTTTGGAATTCATTAGTTTTCCAAACGACCGGGCGGGTAGGTAAGGGGCGGTTAGCTACCGGGCCGGGAGCGGTGGAAGGAGTAGATGGAATGGAAGCAAACCAAAAAGCTACACGGGGTATGTGGAAGACTACGGGGATGCCACGTAAGAGAACCTGTGTTCCGCTACGGCGAAGCTTAACAAAGGTGGAGTTTACAAAAATCAAGAACGGATTCGTACCCCAGAGCATGGACGACCGCTGGTTTATTTTCTTTGAAAAGGGCTGGCTCTATTTTCATCGGAGCTGGACAGGGCGCTGCATTTTCCAGATTCGGTTCCAGGCCCACAAACCCGGCTATCAAGTCGCCGAAGCCTGGGTCAGTCGGAATACCCGGCAATATAGCGGTGCAAATCTTGGCCACGAAGCAGCCCTCATTTCTAATCTGATTGACCATCAATTACTGAACCGGTAGTTCTAAATGTCGAAGTGACTTTGGCAGGTACGTTTACGAACGTTTGCCTAATCACGACCAAACTGGGCGAGAGCAGAGGTAGAATGCGGACCAAAGAGTCGTGGCGCATTTTTTAAAGCCACCATCATCTGAATTGGCGCACGTGCAAACGTCGCAGGAGCTGTAAATGGCGAAAGCAAGGGCGAAGAGTGAGCCGCTGGTAGCAGCACACATCAAAGGCGTATCTGTTGCCGCAATCGAGCATCACGTCAAGACATTTCGAGAATTTATTGGGCAGCGCAAGTGCGGAATCTATGTACTCCTTAAGGATCGTGATGTCTATTACGTGGGCCTCGCCACTAGCCTGCGGTCGAGATTAGCCGACCATCTCAACGACCATCACCGTGGGAAATGGGACGAGTTTTATCTATATATCATTCGAAAGGTGAAATATCTGCGGGAACTTGAGACGTTGCTTATCCGCGTTGCCAAACCACCTGGAAACAAAACCTCTCCAAATTTCGTAAAGCATAACAACATTACGAGACAGTTCAAGCAAGCGTTAGAAAAGAAGATCGCCAGTTTCTTTATTTCGAGCGTTTAGATTAGGCAACTATTCCTCCCGAAGTAGTCAGCCGGTTTTTCTCAATGAGATGAGGACTCCCCGTCGGGGTTTATACACCTCTATATTTGCAGGACATTTCTTTGTACTCGCGGTGACCTGCTCCCCGAAATTTAGTCCAGCCAAGAGTTAGCTCCTCCGGGTATAAGAACGCGAGAGGAGAAGCGCCATGAAAGGAAGCCGGTTTAGTGAAGAGCAGATCGTGGGGGTGTTGAAAGAAGCGGAGGCCGGAGTTCCCATGAAGGACCTCTGCCGCCGGATTGGTATCAGTACCGCTACGTTTTACCACTGGAAGGCGAAGTACGGTGGCCTGGAAGTGAGCGAGACGCGGCGACTGCGTCAGCTAGAGGAAGAGAACGGACGGCTGAAGAAGATCGTGGCGCAGCAAGCCTTGGACCTGGACGCGCTGAAGGTGGTACTAGCAAAAAAGTGGTAGGCCCGCGGGCAAAGCGAGAAGCGGTGCGCGTCGTGCGGGAACAAGCAGGGCTCAGCGAGCGACGCGCCTGTGGGCTGATCGGAATGCACCGTGGGAGCTGGCGGTATCAGCGAAGGGAACGGAACGAAGGTGCGTTGCGGGCTCGGCTGCGGGAGTTGGCAGGCGAGCGTCCGCGATTCGGCTATCGGCGATTGTACATTTTCCTGCGGCGGGAGAAGGCCGCGGACGGAACGCCGCGGTGGTTGGTCAACCATAAGCGGGTCTATCGACTCTACCGGGAGGAGGGGCTGGCGATGCAGCGTAAGAGGCACAAGCGATTTCGAGCCGAAGCACGAGTGCCATTGGCGCTTCCGACGCGTGCAAATGAAATGTGGACGATGGACTACACGCATGACGAACTGGCCGGCGGGCGGAAATTCCGCACGCTGAACCTGATGGATGGCTACACGCGAGAGGCCCTGCGGATCGAGCCCGACACGTCGCTACCCGGCCTGCGTGTGGTGCGGGTGCTGGAGGGGTTGCGAGAACGACGTGGAGCACCGGCCGCGATCCAGGTCGACAACGGAACGGAGTTCACCAGCCGCGTTGTGGATCAATGGGCGTATCAGAATCAGGTGGCGCTGCACTTCATCGAGCGCGGCAAGCCCACGCAGAACGCGTTCATCGAGAGCTTCAACGGAAAGTTCCGAGATGAATGTTTGAACCAGAACTGGTTCGTAGATCTCCGACACGCTCGGGAAGTGATCGAGGCCTGGCGGGTGGATTACAACACGGTACGCCTGACCTGACCGGGGTCTTTTGTACCAGGTGAAATGAGAGAGAATTCACCTGGAGGGAAGACCGGTCATGCCGATGAAGAGATTTAAGCCGGAGCAGATCGTGAATTTGCTGCGGCAGATCGAAGTGGAAATCGCGAACGGAAAGACAACCCCGCAAGCCTGCAAGGAAGCGGCCATCACCCAACAGACCTACTACCGCTGGCGGAAGGAATACGGTGGTCTGAAGCTGGATCAAGCCAAGCGACTCAAAGACCTGGAGCGGGAGAACACAAAGCTGAAACGGCTGGTAGCAGAGCTGTCTTTGGAGAAGCAAATTCTCAAGGATGTCGCAGAGGGAAACTTCTAGGCCCTGAGCGGCGACGTAGCGCGGTCAGGCATGCTCGTGAGACCTATCGAGTGTCGGAACGGCATGCCTGTCGGCTGCTGGGGCAGTGGAGAGGGACGCAACGCTACGAAGGGATCTGTCGAGTAGACGAGGAGGAGCTGACGCAGGACATCATCGAACTCGCCAGTGAGTATGGACGCTACGGTTATCGGAGGATCACGGTAAAGTTGCGGGAAGCGGGCTGGCAAGTGGGGACGGATCGCGTGCAGCGTATCTGGCGGCGGGAAGGACTGAAAGTGCCGCAGAAACAGCGGCCGCGAGGACGGTTGTGGTTGAACGACGGATCGTGTGTGCGGCTGCGACCGGAACATGCCAATCATGTGTGGAGCTACGATTTCGTGAGTGCGATGACGCACGATGGAAGAACGCTGCGGATGCTAGTGCTGCTCGACGAATACACGCGGGAATGCCTGGCGATCCGAGTGGCCAGAAGGCTGGGAAGTAACGAGGTGATCGAGACGCTGGCGGAAGTGATGCTGTGGCGAGGAATTCCGGAACACATTCGTTCGGATAACGGACCAGAGTTTGTGGCCAAGGAACTACGGAAGTGGCTGGGCCAGGTAGGAACCGGGACGCTGTACATCGAACCCGGAAGTCCATGGGAGAACGGCTACTGCGAAAGTTTTAACGGGAAGCTGCGAGATGAGTGCCTGAATGGGGAGATTTTCTACTCGCTGAAAGAAGCGCAAGTGGTGATCGGGCAGTGGCGAGTGGAGTACAACACGAGGAGACCGCACTCGGCGCTGGGCTATAGGCCGCCGGCGCCGGTGGCGTTCGCGCCGCGAATGGCGGCTCTCCGGTCGCCTTCGGCTCCCTGCGATCCGCCATTCGCAAACCCTGTTCAGTCGGAGGTTGTGCTATAAACTCTCTCACTCGCCTGGTACAAAAACTCCATCAGGTCAGGGCCCTAAGCGTCTGCCGGGAAGGATCGGCATGGGCTCCCGCCAACTTAGAATTGGCAGAGTATAACTCTGACGGGCACTTACACACTTGTAAATTCTTGCTCGATGCCATCGATGGACAAGGAAGCGAGCTTCCAATGAGGACGCGTATCCGGAATTGGCCGAAGAACCACGCGATCCTCATTGGGGCCAAACCGAGCACCACTTCTAATTTCTATTCGCAGGTGATTGATGCATCTTAATTGGCGGAGCAACGAGACATCGCCCTGGCGATCACAAGCACCGCCGCAGCGGAATAGCCCGATCACACCGAAGAGAATCTTCGCAGTGCCATCTTCCTCCCATCCCATACGGGCCGGATGAGGTCGCTACGTCCAACTGACCTTAATTCAACTTCCGGCTTGCCCGTTTCTCGGGACTTGGCTGCCTCGAGTCGGTAATCCAAAAACGGAAATTCCGTTTGAGGGAAGAGTCTCAAAATGGAAATGTGAGTGGATATGTAAGGTCGCTTGTTTGATTCAACATTTGTGACTGGGAACCCGAATCATTATGGGCTGCACACCAAAGTTGGTGCTCCAGCGACCTGCTATTGCTTCTCGTAAATGCGTATTAACTCAAAAGGCTTGCCATCGAGTGCAATCCCTTTGTCGATCTGAGTCCTTGTTTTCCCGTCCTTGGAAACAGTGAAACTACCCGAGGCGTGGTATGCCGTACCTGTCATCTTTACTTCAAAGGTCGTTGTGTTCTCATCAAGTCGCTTTTGGGCGATGGTGTCGAAAGTTCCTCCCGTCACTGGGTATTCCTTGCCATCGTATTTGAACGTGAAGCTGAAAGTGCGATTGATCCCGTCTGCCTGTAATTCCGTCCTTGTTACCTTCATCCAACCATCGGGTGTTTCCTCGATCACTTCCGTTCGGCTCTTCAGGTTGCTTGCTGTAGATTTGGCGGGATTGAACTTCCAAGTCCCAAGTGAGCTATCCGCTCCGAATGTCCCGATGGCTGTGATCGCCATGCCAATGACCAGCGTTGCGACGATTCTTCGCATTGTTCTCTTTTCCTATCCGGTGTGATGTCTCAACCGTAAGCCGTTCCGATCCCAGCGGTGGCCTCTTTTACGGCACCGCTCATGGCGATGTCTATTCGGCATGTCTCCCAAATAGGATCATCTCGGAAACGAGCGTTGAGAATACCACGGCTTTGCTACGCTGCTACTCAGTGGACCGTCGGCAACCCGGAAGTTGAGATTCCCCGAACCAGCCTCCACTCTGAGTCGTGGTGACGCAATCTTAGGGTGTGCGTTTGGGGTAAGTCGACGAACGAGGCCGACTCCGACTGTCCCAAAACACTACTTTACAGGTGAAGAATTACAGGTGAAGTTTCTGTCGGATTCCGGAGAAATCTTTCTAAAGTATTGAAAAGAGTAGTAGGCCCGTGCGGACACCAAAATATCAACACAACGTGCGAATGTTAAGCGTTTCGTTCACCGGAGCATTGAAAAGGGACAGAGAACGAGACGCTAGCCAAGATTGAACGCCACTTACGGAAGCGCGGCGCGATCCGCTAAAATAAGAGGCCAATTTTCGTAGGTAGTCCAACCGGGGGATAACACAAATGCATACCAACCAAATCCGCTTCAACGACGGGGCTGCCTATGAACGATATATGGGGAAGTGGAGCCAGCTTGCAGGTAAAATTTTCCTCGATTGGCTTGCCTCAATACCAGGTTTGCGATGGCTCGACGTTGGCTGCGGCAACGGCGCCTTTACCGAAATGCTCGTCGAGCGGTGTGAACCAGTCTCAGTACAGGGGATAGACCCGTCTGAGGGTCAGCTCGACTTTGCTCGCACACGACCCGTGTCGCGTGTCGCACAGTTTCGTCAGGGCGATGCAATGGCGCTGCCTTTCCCCGACGACACGTTCGATGCGGCTGTCATGCCGCTGGTGATTTTCTTCGTTCCAGACCCGGCAAAGGGCGTTGCCGAAATGGCGCGAGTGGTCTGCCCCGGTGGCACCGTCACAGCCTACGCGTGGGACATGTTTGGCGGTGGTTTTCCCTACGAGGCGTTGCAGGTTGAAATGCGTGGGATGGGCGTTACAGTTGCGGTACCGCCAAGCCCTGACGCGTCTCGAATAGATGTAATGCGGGACTTGTGGACTAGTGCGGGTTTGGATGCCGTCGAAACGCGGGAGATCACCGTGCAACGGACATTCGCCGATTTTGACGACTACTGGACGACCATCCTCGGGGGGCCGAGCGTCAGTCCAAAGCTCGCAGCGATGGCGTCCAAGGATCTTGCGCTTCTCAAAGCGCGGATGCGCGCGCGCCTGCCGACAGATGCTAGTGGCCGCATCACCTATAGTGCCCGGGCTAACGCAGTAAAGGGTCGCGTACCAAAATAATTTTAGGGATGAATCTCTGCGTGACTTTGGAAACGTCGATTTACCTGTGAAGATTTTGAATCGGTGCGGTTGTTACAGGTGAAGAATTACAGGTGAAGTTTCTGTCGGATTCCGAAGAAAACTCTCTAAGTTATTGAAAATGATGGTAGGCCCGTGCGGACTCGCTTGACCTGAGCCTGCCGAAGGGAACCGCAGACCTGCTTTTCCCTTGTTCAGCGGGGCGGCGTGAGTCCGGCCCAGCCATAGATTTCTCCGGTTAAGGCATCTACAAGATCGGGGCGGTCGATTCCAGCGAGATCGTTGCGCACCGGGAATCCTCCAGATGCGAGGCAATAAGACAGTAGACGATAGGACGGGCGAAAGGATTTCAACACCTCCGGATCGACCGCGACGGCCTGGCCTGGAATGAGCGGCGTAATTTCATCGCGCTGATAGATCGCATCGAAACCGGAAAGCCGCCACACGCTCTCGCGCCGTTCAGCGCGAAACAGGAATCGCGCATAGCTCGACATCATCACCTCGATCCCTTTCAGCGTGAACGGGATGTCGATAATGGCGGCGAGCTGCGCGATAGCGCGATCGCCCGCCAGCGTGACGAGGATCGGGCCTAATCGGTGGCTCGCCTTCACGTTTCGCTCGGCCATTTCCTTGGAGCGACGAACAAATTCTGGGCCGTTTGCATTGATCCAACTGATTCGCACCACCGAGTCGTCATGGAAGCAATCGCGCATCTGCTTCCACAATCCGAGATCGCGGCTGAGCCGTTCGCGCAACACCAATTGGGAGACAGCGGAAACGTCGGCGGCTTCAAGAACCGTTCGTGGCAGGGGATCGGTCAAGCGTTACCTCCGGATCACGGTTCCGGTCGCGGGATTTTAGCACACTGGCACGGTGGCGTGGCTTACAAAGCTAACGACGACTCAAACAGATGTGCCATCTCTTGTCGCCATCAATGAAGCCTGCGAACGCGCCTCAGGCACGTTCTTGCGACTGATGCGCGGCGCTGCCCTCAAGGTCGGCATTCGATTGGTGCCTGGTGAACGGTTCGGCTTCCATAACTTTCGTCACAGCCTCGCCACGTTCTTGGTCAGCCGGGATAAAGACGTGAAGACGATTCAGGGACTGCTGCGTCACGCCAAAGTAACAACCACGCTTGACCTGTATTCCCAAGCGATTGATGCCGCTAAGCTTGAAGCGCAAGAAGACATTGCCCTGGCGATCACAAGCGCAGCCGCAGCCGATTAGCCCGATTACAGGTGAAGAGAATTTTCGTGGCGCCATCTTCCTCCCACCTATGTGGGCCGGATGAGGTTGCTACGTCCAATTGACCGTAATTCAACTTCCGGTTTCCCCGTCACTCGGGAACAATCTCTCAGGCCAGATGCGAAGCGCACTCTCATGTTAACTGCACTTTGTATTTCTTATTAATCTAGGTTAAGCTCCTCAGCGAGGTTTTTTGCGAGGCATGAGCTTCACTGCAATCGCCGCCATTTTCGCACTTCTATTTTCGGTGCCGCCGCCGCAGGCACCATCACCTGAGAATATCTGCGGGACCGTTCAAGATCAGACCGGGGCATTCATCGTCGGCGCCGCAGTGGAATTGAACACTGCCAATACTCGGCTCTCTGCCAAAACGGATGCGGGCGGACAGTTCTGTTTCAATCATCTCGAACCTGGCGAGTATGAATTCACAGCTGAGGCCCGGAGCTTTCAAACGAATCAGCAAAAAGTCACTGTTCATCCAGGTGCATCCGTCCACCTGACGATCTCCCTTAAGCTCGAAACCGTCGCGGCGCAAGTCACCGTGGCGGAAGGGGCTGCTGACATAGGCTCGCTGAACGTGGCCGAGACAGAGGTGGGTTCCGGGCTGCTTCAGAATTTGCCCAGCGAAAGTGTGAACGCTGCGCTGAGTTCCATATTGACCCTGGCGACGCCCGGCGTGGCGGCGGATTCGAATGGTGTGTTCCACCCGCTCGGCGAGCACGCAGAGACATCCTTCAGCGTCGATGGGCAGCCAATCTCGGATCAGCAGAGCCGAATTTTTTCGAACCAGATCTCCGCGAGCACGATTCAGGAGATGCGCACGATCCAGGGCGCTCCTCCCGCCGAGTTTGGCGACAAGACGAGCCTGATTGTAGAAGCGACGACGCGTTCTGGCTTAAACGCCGGAAAGTCGAGTGGCACCGTTTCGCTGGGTTATGGATCGTTTGGAACCCCCACGGCAGGTATCACCGTTGCGTCCGGCTCCAAAACCTTCGGGAATTTCCTTGCGCTCGATGGAATTGACAGCCGCCGTTTTTTGGACGCGCCGGAATTTCAGCCTCTTCATGCGTGGGGCAACGCCGAAAATGTATTTGATCGCTTTGACTGGCGACCCAGCGACGCGACCTCGTTGCACTTGAACCTGTCTGCCGCGCAATCATGGTTCCAGGTCCCCAATACTTATGATCAACAGGCGGCAGGGCAGGATCAGCGGCAGCACATGACCAGCTTTAACGTCGGGCTGGCATTTTCCCGCGTGCTCAGTCCCGCGCTGCTGCTCACAGCCAACACATGGGTGCGCCAGGACCGTGTAAATTACTTCCCATCGGCCAATTTGTTCTCCGATCAGCCCGCGACGCTCTCTCAGTCCAGGCGGCTAATGAGCACCGGCCTGCGAAGCGACGTCACCTATTCTCGTGGCCGGCACATTGTGGAAGGTGGAGTACAGCTACAGATCACTCCACTTTCTGAAGCCTTCCGGACCGGCCTGACCGACCCTGCCTTCAATTCTCCTTGCGTGGACGCCAGCGGCACCCCGATCGCGAATCCCGCATTGACTTCCCCCGGCCAATGCGCCGCGTCCGGCTATGCGGAAAACACGTCCTTCCAGCCTGCGCTGTTGCCGTATGACCTTACGCGTGGAGGGACTCTCTTCCAATTTCAGGGCGCCGCAACGATCTACGAGGAGAGCGCATATCTTCAGGACAGTATCAAATTCGGCCAGCTCAATCTGAATCTTGGCCTGCGTTATGATAACTACGATGGCTTAAGTAAGGCCTTCGGTATTCAGCCGCGCATCGGCATCACCTATCAAGTGCGCGCTACCGGCACCGTCCTTCATGTCTCGTATGCCAGAGTGTTTTTGACGCCATACAACGAAAATCTCGTGCTCTCCAGCGCAACCGGAGCTGGAGGCCTCGCCAATGGCTCACTCGGGGCAACGAGCGTTCAGCCTCTCACTCCGGCTCGGCGCAATCAGTACAACGTCGGCCTGGAACAGCAGCTCGGACCCAAACTCAGCGTCCAGGCGGAATATTTTTGGAAGTTCACAAGCGGCGCCTACGATTTCAACAGCATCCTGAATACTCCGCTCAACTTTCCCATCCAGTTTCAGAAATCGAAGATCGATGGCGCTCTGGTGCGCGTGACCCTCAAAAACGTGCACGGCTTCAGCGCCTTCGGCGTGCTGGGACACAGCCGGTCCCGCCTGTTCAGTCCGGAAATCGGCGGCATCAACTTTGGCTCGGCGTACGCGCCCGTCGCCCGTCCGGATCACGATCAGGGATTCGAGCAGACGACGAATCTTCAGTACCAATTTTCGCAAAAGGACCTTAGAGGCCTTTGGCTTGGATTGACCTGGCGGTTCGATAGCGGGCTGGTGGTCGTCAGCGTTCCTGATTACGCCACCGCGCTTACTCTGACAGGCGATGAGCAGCAGGAGATCGGATTATATTGCGGCAACGTTTTTGCCACCGTCGATCAGCCGGTGCGGACTTGCACGTCACCTCACTATGGCGCCACTCTCATTCACATTGTTCCTCCTGGAACTTACAACGCCGATACCAACCCCTCCCGCATTATGCCGCGCAACCTTTTCGACATTGCTCTGGGTGCTGCCAGCATATGGAAGAAAGACAGCTACTCCTTAGGCGGGAAAATAACTGTGGTGAACCTGATGGACAAAGTCGCGCTGTACAATTTTCTTTCGAGTTTTGCGGGCACCCATTTCGTCACACCAAGAACGGTCCAAGCGGAAATCACTTTTCACTTCTAGCCGATGCCTCTTTCTCCTGCGCCTTTCTTACCCTCAGTTTCGAAGGATGGGTCTTGACGGTTGATCGCGCTTCAAGCGCAACCTGAATCCTAAAGAAAGTTGTTCGCGCTGTTCAGCGGACCGTAGACGATTCAGTGACTGTGAGCGTATTGTTGGCAACCCGGAAGTTGAGATTTCCCCAACCAGCCGAAACTCCGCTGCGAGCAGTGGGGATGCAATCTTAGGGTGTGTGTTTGCGGTATGTTGACAAACGGGGCCGTCAAAAAAGACCATTTACAGGTGAAGAATTACAGGTGAAGTTTTTGTCAGATTCCGAAGAAAACTCTCTAAAGTATTGAAAAGAATGGTAGGCCCGTGCGGACTCGAACCGCAGACCTCTACCGTGTCAACGCAGAGATTACAAGTACTTACAACAACTTACAAGGCTGTTGGGGACTGCCAAGTACTTGATAATACGCAGTAGTCGGACACATCTCGGGTTGGCCTTCGGGTTGAAAAGAGGGTAATCCGACAGGGTAGCACTCAAAGCTGAACCATAGAAGTGTAGGCCCGGATGGACTCGGGCGATCAACCTCGTCCGTGTCAACCGCTGGGACTGTCAAAGTATGCGGAAGTCGCCTAAGGCACCATCCTGTGGAGGTCGGATTATGCGCGAGTAATAGTCTCGGTAGCGGCACCTGTCTATTTCCTCCTTAGCGCACAAACCTGTTCGCGGTCTCGATTAATACGAACCTCGCCAAAGTTTTCTTACATAACCAGGCCAGCCAGCCGAACGTTCGATCTGCCCCAGCACGCAGGCATACGCTCTTCTCCGGTGCAAAAGTGCCGGAGGAGGGAGAATGCGAGTCCGCTATCAGGGAGGATATCTGCGGCTTGGCCAAAGGAAGAAGGGACCTGATCGTTGGGAGTTCCTTTGGTGGGACTTTGAAGCCAACGGAACGCGCGTCCGGCGCAAAGCGATCATTGGCACTGTCCAGCAATATCCGAATTTGGAAAACGCTTGGCAGGCGAGTAACGGCCTGCGCGTTTCGATCAACGAAACACGCAATCGTCAGCGTGAACAGACTATAACAGTTGCCGACCTTGTCGATCACTACATCGCGACCGAGCTAACCTGTGCTCAAGTTGACGGCGGAAAGTCCCACGCTACGAAGACAATTTACAGAGATTTCCTCATGAGATGGGTGAGGCCCACATGGGGGAGTCTGAACATCCGTGACGTACGCACAGTCGCTGTCGAACTTTGGCTTCGTCGATTGCTGCGTGTTGACCGCTGTCCTTTGGCAAACCCGACAAAAGCGAAGATCCGTAACCTAATGAGCGTGCTTTTTAATCACGCCATCCGTCACGAGTGGTTGGAACAAGGAAGGAACCCGATCCTTCTCGTTCGCCAGAGTGCCAAACGACAACGAATACCCGAGTGGCTGGAACCTGAAGAACTAAGTGCACTTCTTTCACAGCTTGATCGGTGTTTTCGTTTGATGGTTTTCCTAGACGCCGCCACCGGGCTGAGACGGAGCGAGCTCTTTGCCTTGAAATGGGGAGACGTCGAGTTCGAGAACCTGCAAATCGTAGTTCGGCGCTCGATTTATAGGAGCGTTGTTGGCAATTGCAAGACAGAAGCCTCGAAGAAACCTGTGCCCATGGATCCGATTCTCGCTGCCGAACTTTGGACCTGGAAACAACACAGCTCTTACAATCAACCCTACGATTGGGTGTTCGCGAGCCCTCGTACCAAGGGCAAGAACCCCTATTGGCCGGATGTCATTCTATCCCGCATTGTCCGGCCTGCCGCAACGCGAGCCGGAATTCAAAAGCATGTCGGCTGGCACACGTTCCGGCACAGCTTTTCGACGATATTGATCGGAAACGGAGAAAACGTGAAGGTGGTACAAGAACTTATGCGGCACTCGAACTGCCGCACCACACTGGAAATCTATTCTCAGGCCAGGATTCAGGCAAAGCAGGACGCTCAACATCGGGTAATTCAGATGATCGTCCCTTGGAAAGGGGCGACCGAAGTGCAAGAACCATAATTCTCACCAAAGACACGGCTCCAGAGTCAAACCGCTAATATCACAAAATGCGACTTCTGGCCATCGACTGGCACCTTGATTCAAACAGACCAATGAGTCTCATCCAATATCGGGGATTCGCTGCTTCACTTAGACTAGAATCGACAGGCCCGGTGCTGTTCACTGGCCGAGTCGAGGTACAAAGTTGCTACAAGTTGGCTTCGAACCCAAATCTCGGGGTACGAATGGCAAACAGATTTTTTGTCTGTGGCAATCTTGGGATGATCTCAAATTGCACATTGGCAAACCCCTGTTCTTGTGCGACCCGGTAAACCTCTACGCGCCTGCCTTGGGCGCGGACCGACCGACTCCAACAGCTCCATTCCCTATTTTGGCTTCTCTGTGTTTTCAGTAATTTGGGGAATCTGCTTTTCGCTCAAAGCTAACCCCAATGGCATGAAGACGTCGGATTCTGGCACAGTTTTGGCACAGGGCACATGCTTAAAAAGCAGCCGGACTCTCTTTGTCGCCAAAAATAGTTCTCGTGCCAGGTAGCTGTGGTCTGCTACTCCGAATGTGCCGTACTCGGGAAGAGCAGGGTAATGCGAACTAGCGGTCATAGGGCTAGAATATGCAGATGCGAAACGGATGGTCCCACATGAGAGGATTTAGCGGCTTATGTTTACTCATGGCGTTTTGCGCCACCCCGCTTCCCTTTCTGGTGGCCGCGCCTCAAAATTCCGCACATTCCGGCGACGATAGTGATATTCCGAAGGTCTTCAACGCCCCAACTGCCGATCAGGACTACGTCAAGCGTGACGTAATGATTCCAATGCGCGACGGAGTGAAGTTGCACACGGTCATCGTGCTGCCTAAAGGAGCAAAGAACGCGCCGATTCTACTGACCCGCACACCCTATAACGCCTCCAAGCGTACCGCCCGAAACGACAGCCCGCACATGCTTGCAATCCTTCCACAGGGAGACGAAGTGTTCGTAGAAGGCGGGTACATCCGCGTTTTCCAGGATGTCCGAGGCAAGTACGGTTCCGAGGGCGACTACCTCATGACCCGGCCGGTCCGGGGACCGCTCAACCCCACCACAACGGACCATGTGACCGATGCGTACGACACGATCGACTGGCTGGTGAAGAACACGCCGGAATCGAACGGACGCGTTGGCATGATCGGCTCTTCCTATGAAGGCTTCACGGTAGTCATGGCGCTGCTCGATCCGCATCCGGCCTTAAAGGTCGCCGCTCCCGAGAGCCCCATGGTGGACGGATGGATGGGCGACGACTGGTTTCACTACGGCGCCTTCCGTCAGGTCAACCTTGATTATTTCACCGAGCAGACGACCAAGAGGGGCGAGGGCGACCCGGTCCCCCGCGGCGCCTATGATGACTATGAAACATTCCGCCGGGCGGGGTCGGTGGGCTCGTATGTTCACGAGCACGGCCTTGATCAATTGCCATGGACGGAAAAGATTATGGAGCATCCCGCCTACGATGCTTTCTGGCAGGGGCAGGCGCTTGACAAGCTCGTAGCGCAGCATCCGTCGAAAGTGCCGACCATGTGGATACAGGGGCTGTGGGACCAGGAGGACATGTGGGGCGCGATTCATTGTTACCTGGCCCTCAAAGCGAAAGGTCAGGCCGATCACAACTATCTGGTAATGGGACCTTGGAGACACAGCCAGGTGAACTACGATGCCTACAATCTCGGACCGCTGAAATGGGAAGGCGACACCGCGCTTCAGTTCCGGCGCGACGTACTCAAACCCTTCTTCGATCAATATCTGAAAGGTGATTCGCCGAACGCCGAAACGCCACCCGTATTCATTTACAACACCGGAGAGAATCACTGGGATCGCTTGAAGGAGTGGCCGCTGGCATGTGAAGACGGCTGCAGGGCACCGCTAAAGCCGCTGTATATGGAGGCAGGCTTCGGCTTAGGATTCGACAAGCCGGCCGGAGGTGGAGCTGCTGATTCCTACGTTTCTGATCCCGCGAAGCCTGTTCCGTATCTTCCGCGCCCAGTCCGTTTCGGCGATTCGGACCGCTGGAAACAGTGGCTGGTCACGGATCAGCGCTCCGTGGCCGACCGGACCGATGTATTGACGTATTCAACGCCTGTGCTCACCGCAGCAATGCGGATTAGCGGTGCGCCCGTTGCCGATCTTTTCGCCGCCACCAGCGGCACCGATTCAGATTGGGTTGTGAAACTGATCGACGTCTTCCCGGACGAAGTTCCTAGCCAGCCGGAGTTTGGCGGATACGAGTTGGCAGTTTCGATGGATATTTTTCGCGGCCGATACCGCGAGAGCTTCGAGCATCCATCGGCCATCCCTGCCGACAAACCGCAGCGCTATCGCTTCGTCATGCCGACCGTCAACCACGTATTTCTGCCAGGCCACCGAATCATGGTGCAGATCCAATCGAGTTGGTTCCCTCTATACGACCGAAACCCACAGACATACGTGCCAAATATTTTCTTCGCGAAACCGTCTGACTTCTCGAAGGCGACGCAAACGGTGTACCACTCGGCCGATCAACCGAGCGCAGTCTGGTTGCCAGTCGTAAAGTAGCGCACGATTTCGCTCCGCCCTCATAACGCCGACTCGCTCTATCGCTACGGCATCTCCTCGAAGACCATCAAATGGGCTTCTTCGGTGATCCAATCGTGCATGCCGTATTGAGTTGTGGGCATCAGTTGAATGAAGTGTTTCGGAACCGCCGCGTAATATTTCTTCAGTTCCGGGATCCAGATCCCGGACTTGGCGATTGCCCCTGTCGGCACTTGTCCGAGAAGCCGGAAATGGTTCGGATCGTCCTCATGGAATACGTCCAGAGTCCCGGTGCTTCCTGAGAAGTAAATTCGCTGCGACGGAGCGTCAAAAAAGATTTCGTCACCGCCGCCGACGGCATCCAGCGTTTGAACCACCTTTCCACTGTCCGTGTCCATGACCACCAGCTTTCCGGGTTCCACGTTATGCCCGCCCCCCAGCCGGCTGCCCATAAACAAACGATGATGAGCCGCGTCGAGACCCGCGACATGGGGCTGCGGGCCTCCCGCGGTGGACCACTCAGCCACAATCGCGCGCTTTCCCATGTCAACGACTTTGACGACGCTCTCGCCGTTTACTACATCTCCCATGCCCGCGTACAAGCGGTTGGCCACTGGGTCCAGTACGATGCCAGCAGGTTCCTGGCCCTCCATCGGGATATGCCCCACGAGCTTGCCCGCCTTGGTGTCAATAATCTCGATCGAACCTCCCTTGCTCCCTTCCTCCCTAGTTCTGACTGCGACATAATAGAGGCCTTTGGCAGCGTCGAAGGCCGCGTTGTCAGGGTCCCTTCCTGGAGCGTCTTTGCCGCCCGTCAGCGCGATCGTCTTGGCGACCTCGAACGTGGTCCCGTTTATGGCCACAACCGTGTTATCTCCAAGATCCACCCAGAGTTCGTTCGAAGCCGGATCGAAGAACGGCTTTCGTGGATTTCCGCCAACCTTGGTTACATGGATTACCTTCCCAACTTTCATATCCACGACGACGACTTCTTTGTTGTTCTCAGCAGAAAGAAACAGGTGCTGATTCTTGAGATCGTAGCTGAGATGGTCCATGTAGCCTTCGGTTGGTATGGGGATGGTCTCCACCAGCCTCAAAAGGCCCGACATGTGCACCATAGGCGCCTGGCGATCGACGTACCCCGTCGACTGTTGCTGAGCCTTTATCTTCGAAACGAGGGCCGCGCAGAAAAGCAACACGACTGCCGCAGAGATTCCGCTCTTCCCTTTCGTCAATTGCATTTACGATTCTCCTTTTTGACTTGGAAGCTGATCACCGAATAAATCAACACTATGACTATTGAGATTGCTCATAAACTCGCTGCACTTCTCCAGCGATATTGTTGGGATTCGGCCAATCCGGGTACTTGGCGCGGAGCTCCATCGTCATCTGTTTCCCGGCATCTTCGGCTGAAACCCCTTTCCGCTTGAGTTCCATGGCGCGCGCCTGCAGGGCCAAAAGATACTCGCGCTCCTTTCCGATCTGGGGCGGATACACAATCGGTTCGCCGTGATCGGGCACGATCAGGCGCGGATGCAAAGCCTCTATCCTATCCAGGTTGGCAAGCCATCCCTTCACGCTCGCGTCCTCATTCGGCATAATTGGAAAAATATTCTTCTGAACGATGTCTCCCGGCAGCAGAACGCGGTCTTCCTCAACGAAAATCAATTCGTCCCCAACGGTGTGGGCTGGTCCCAGCCAAAACAGGCGAGCCGTCACGCCGCCGAGGTCAACCTTCGCTTCGCGGTCGAACAGCATGTCCGGTGTTCGGAATTTGACCTCCTGAAGCAGCCCCTCGTTTTGGGCTGACATTTTTCGGAAGGCGTCGAGATGAGCGCTTACCCTCTTATCCATTTCTTGTTGCTGCGCAATCGGTCGAATGATGATCGTGCTTGCCGGAAATGCCTGCTCGCCCGCCGTGTGCTCAGAGTGGTAGTGCGTGGTTGTGAGGTACAAAACCGGACCTTTCGCCAGTTTTTGCGCGGCACGCAAGACTGTGGCTCCGTTGCGCTCACCCAGCCCCGTGTCGATGACCAGTGTCCCGCGACTCCCAACAACTATTCCAACATTCGGAAATCCCACGAGAACGAACACGTGGTCAGAAACTCTAGTCATGTTATCTTCCGACATGAGCGGCTGCGGGAGTTGGGCCTTTGTTATTTTCGAGGTCCAAATTGCTCCCACGAGAATGAGCAAGGAAGCTGCGCCTAGTTGCAACCACGTGTTTGGTCGTGGCATCGTCTGGCTCCTTTTCGTTCCGGCGCCTCGCAAATGTCCAATGGCGACCCGTCGCACTCAATTCAAATTTCTGCCTACTTCCGGCACGGATCGTTAGAGATTTGTGAGAAGGAACTCAGTGATCCGCTGGAACAGCTCGATGCGCGCAGGCGAGTCGCCGATGGAATGGCCTCTCCCCGGGAAAATCATCACATTAGCGGGATAGCTCCCGTGAGCGATCATCTCGTTCAGCACCTCCGAGGTGTTCGCGAAATGAACGTTGTCGTCCCCGGTGCCGTGCGCCAGCATCAGTTTGCCTTTCAGGCTGGCAATTTGATTCACTGGAGATGAATTCTTGTAAGCTTCGGAATCGTCTTGCGGTCGGCCCATGTAGCGCTCGGTATAAATCGAGTCGTAAAGCTTCCAGTCACTCACGGGAGCAACCGCGACCCCAGCCTTGAAAACATCCGGAGCATTGGCCATGGCTTCCAGAGTCATGTACGCGCCGTAGCTCCAACCCCAAATCCCGATGCGCGAGCCATCCACGTACGCAAGCGATTTCAGATAGTTGACTCCCGTCAGTTGGTCTTGCAGTTCCACTTTTCCAAGTTGGTGATAGATCGAGGTCTCAAATTGGTGGCCGCGGTTATACGATCCGCGATTATCGAGCCGGAATATGATGTAGCCCTTCTCGGCCATCATCTCGAGCCAGAGAAAATCCCGGCCTTCCCAGGCATTTCTTACATATTGCACCTGCGGACCGCCATACACGTCTACCAGCACGGGATATTTGCGCGACGAATCGAAGCTGGGCGGCTTGATCATCATGGCGCTAAACTTTGTGCCGTCTTGCCCCGACACATTTACAAATTCGGGCGGAGGGAGGTGATACTCAGCCAGCTCAGGAATCACATTTTCATTGATTGATGCCACGCGAGTTCCATTTGCACGAAAGAGGCTTTGGCGCGGAGGGGTCATTGAATTCGAGTAAGTATCCTCGAACCCAGAGTGATCCGCCGCGAACAAAACGTGGTGCGTGCCGGCCTCGCGAGTGATTCGCGTGATGCTCTTGTCATGCATGGAAAGCCCGTAAAGTTGCGTATCCTGCACATCATCCTTGTTCGAGAGAAAATAAATCACGCCATGGGCTTCGTCGACTTCCGGATGCTTCACTACGCCGGGACCGAACCCGCTCGTGCCCGTGATCCCCCAATTTCCACTCGTCAACTGATCCGATTGCTTGCCCGACAGCTCGTAAAGGTAGTAGTGACGAAAGCCGCTGCGTTCGCTGGACCACAAAAACCGCTTGTTGTCCGAGAAGAAGTAAAGGTCATCGCTGATGTTGATCCAGTATTTGTCTGTGTCCGTCAGGATGGTTTGCGAAGCGCCGTTCCCAGCGTCGCAGAAAAGAAGATCGAGACGATTCTGCGCACGGTTGAGACGTTCGATCGCGACGCGCCGGCCATCGTGCAGCCAAACGACGCGCGGTAGATAAACATCGGTATCGGCGCCCGTGTCCATCCATTTTGTCTCACTCGACTCGCCTCCCGTCACGCGGGCCACTCCAACGCGCACAATCGGATTCGGCTCGCCCGCCTGCGGGAAGCGCGTATATTCCAGCGCGCCAACTGGGGAGCTCATGTCCATAATTGGATAACGTGTGACAGGCCGCTCATCCATTTCGAGGAACGCAATCTTCGACGAATCCGGCGACCACCAATAGGCCGTCGTCAAATCGAGTTCCTCCGGGTAAACCCAATCGAGCTTGCCCTTGAGAATTTCCTCGCTGCCGCCGGTGCTGATAGCCTTTGTTTCCCCGGTGGCGGCGCTTACGACCCAGAGATTCCAATCACGGACGAAGCTTACCCACTTGCCGTCGGGCGAAAATTTTGGATCTTCGATGTCTCGGTCTCCGCTGACGAGCGGCGTCGGCGCCATCGTTTTCAGGTCCAGCAGCACAAGAGAATTGCTGCCTGCGAAAAGCAGGAGTCGCCGCCCGGAGACCAAAAATAGCTCCCGGGCTCGACGCGGCCGAGGCCCGTTGCCTGGGTCGACTTCGTCTTTTCGGTGTGAGTAATGGTCTTAAGTGTTTCCGAGTTCACCAGGACCTTGCGCTCTCCTGTCGCCGCGTCCATCGTCCAAAGTTCGGTGCCCGTGTTGCTGCCCTGCGGGCCGCGTACTAGATACGAAACGCGTTTCGAATCCGCGCTCCACTCAATCCCCGTCGTAGGACTACCGCTCAAACTCGGTTCCCCGTAGATTCGCTCGACGGTTAGCTCCCGTGTTTGGTTGGCTTGAGCCGGGTCCGATTGCTCAGAACTTCTAGCGCCGACACGAACGTATCCGCCGCATAGCACCAGCAACAGGATGGGAGTGAGGACACACGAGCGAGTGCTGAATGAACTTCGCCGACCGTTCGTGGCGTGGAACGCGAGATGCACTATCCCTCCCATGCGCAAATCAAAATCTTGATTCCCGCGCACCGGCACTGTTATTGAGGCGCCGGGCCACGGATAATCTGGACAAATCCATCGGGACGAACCCATTTATCGAAGGCGGCACGAACTTGATCCGCAGTCATCGAGAAATACAGCTTCGCGGCCCGCAAGGGTTCGTCGAGCGGCAGGCCCATCTGCGCGCGTGCGAGCAGTCCTCCCGCGACGCTGTCTTCACTCGATTCCGTCAGCGGAATCTGCCGCAAAAGCAGCGCCTTCGCTTGCTGGAGTTCGCCAGGTGTGACGTTTTCTTTCTGCATGGAAACCAAATCGCGCTGGATCAGTTCTCTGGCCTTCGACACATTCTTTGGGTCGCAAGCATACGTAACGGTATAGATCGTTCTCGTCTTCTGCGCATTCAGGCGAACATCCACGTTATATACGTAGCCGTTGACCTGCCGCAGGTCATGGTAAAGACGTGTGGCGTAAAAGCCCCCTCCAAGAACATGATTGGCAAGCTGCAAAGGGTAATAATCCGGGGTCAAAGCGCGTAATCTCGACCATCTCCGAGAGGTTGACCGAATCTTGCAGCTCGCTTGGATCGGGGACATTCGCTGCCGTTGATTTGTTCAGTGGCACGCCGAGGAAGCTCAACCTCCGGCTTGGGGCCCGCAGCCTTCCATGTTCCAAACCATTTCTCGATTACGCTTTTGGCTTCTTCGGGCGTGACGTCGCCGATCACCACAATGGTTGCGAGATCCGGCCGCATCGCCTTGGAGTAATACTGCTTTACGTCGTCGAGGGTCAGCGAGGAAACCGTCTGCGGTGTTGTTTCACGAAGAGCGGGATCGCCTTCGGGAAGCAAGGCTGTATTCAGGGCGCGTCCAGCACGGTATCCAGGACTTTTCATTCTGCCGGAGACGAACTGGGCGGTTTCCGGTTTGATCACGTCGAACGCTTCGCTGGGAAGCGCGGGATTCAATTCGTTGTCCGCCAGCAATTGAACTCCTCGCGAGAAATCCGGCTTCAGGACCTGCAGGGAGAAGCTGAATCCGGCCGATTCGTCAGCCGCAATATCATCGAGCGCCTTCTGAAATGCCAGTCTGTCCAAGTTCTTCGTGCCGTAGGAAAACAGATCATTGAGAACGTCACTGACCCCGTCCTTGCCAGGCGCCGTTTCGACTTGAGGCTCGTGACGGACGCTTCCGAGCACCGTGATCGTGGGAGTGATTTTCAGCGTTCTGACGATGAGCCGGATGCCATTGGACAAAGTCATGTCGGCGGAAGGAGGCGGAGACGCAGGCAACTCGACTGTCAGCAGACGAGAGCCGGCCCAGGAAGGCAAATCCACGGGCTTCGTAGGTGCGGACGTCAATTGTTCGCCGCCCCCGAATCCCTTGGAAGCCACGGCCTCGCCGGATGGAGCAGGTTTCAATTCCGCCGAGATCGAGTTTTGGTCGACAAGGAATTGTTTCGCAACCCGATTCACATCTGCCGCCGTGACGCGTTTCATGGCCTCGACATCGTCGTCAGGGGAGTTGCGCCCCTCCGCAGCCAGCGCGTCCGACCACTCCGCGGCCAAGCCCGGAATGGAGTTGCGGCGAAATTCTTCGCCTAGAGATTTCCCGGCGCTTTGCAGCTTCTACCAGCTCCGCGGGCACGCCATTCGCCGCGTAATCAGCCAGAATCTTTCGCATCTCCGCGATCACGGGAGGAGCGTTCCCGTCCGCGGGCAAAACGGCAACGGAATACGCCACGCTAGCCTTTGCATATGCCTCCGCAAAACCGAATTCGGTTTGCAGCGCCTTGCCCTGGGGAACCATCGCATACAAATTGCCCCGTTGGCTTGATAGAACGTCGCCCAGAATTTGCGCCGCCGCGAAATCCGGGCTTCGGTTCCAGGCATCCGGAAAGCGACAAACGCCAGAAGATAAGGCGGATTGCTGTCCAACGTGAATGATTCC
>CAVOKV010000004.1:0-397196 GCA_963696605.1 uncultured Acidobacteriota bacterium
CCGAACCCAGGGTGCTCGCCAACGCATAAAGAGGCCACCAGGCAGGCCGTTTGCTGGCCATCACGATCAGTGCCAGATCATTCACGACGGGAAAAGGAATCAGCGAGGAGTCCAGAAACGACATCGCGAAAAGTCCCCACCCTCCGTAGAGGACCAGGACGTGGCCGAGTTTTACACTTAAGGACTTCAGCATGCCCCTCGCTTGCTCCTTTGAAGGCGCTCATTCTATGCGGTCCTGCCGCACAGCGCAATGCGCGAACGAGCATCAGCCTCAGACCCAACCCCGGCCAGAATAGTTGGCGCCAGCCTGTGAACCAGCCCGGGGTTTTCACCTGAATCCGAAATCGTTCGCGGGTCGCCGAGCGGCCCTGAGCGCCACAGGCGTTTATTCCTCTTGACAAAGACCAGGCTATAGGCTACAATAGCGGGTTAGGTCGGGAGCCGGTTTCGCTACCCGGCTCGCGGGCAGAACCCCGGCAGGTCGGTACAGATGCCTCGCGTCACGGCCGGCACCAGCCACGCTCATTCCTGATGCGCGGAGTAAGAAGGGATTTATGATGCTGCATTCCAAGCCTTAACCCCACAAATTCCACGGCGACCTCCTGTCCACTAAGCGCGCAATAGCCCGAAGCTGGGAACTTCTTGAAAACAAAGAGTCAAAAGAGGGATTTTCCCCCCTGTAGTCGTGGTGCTTGGCGGAACTCTGCGACGAGAGCTGGGCCGGCGCAATCGAGGGTCGAACGCATTGGCCGTTCTTGCCGTGGGAGATCGTGCACTGACGGGCAAGACCGAGCTGCGTGGGCTATCCAGTCCCTGCGGCTGCCGGGGATTCAGCCAAGAGAGAATCGGGACTACGAGCTCCGTCGCCGCCTCGCGCCGTTGTGTCCTCTGGCGGGTGAACCCACATCGCTAAAGGCAGAGACGTTGCGTTGTTCGGGCAGATCGAGCAGCGCCTCGGCCCACTGCTGATCAACGAGGCGCCTGCGAAGCTTCTCCTGGTGCCTGCTTCGAGAAGTGGCCAAGATATGAGGAACAAGCTGGATCGTCCAGTTGGCACCCGGTGGATTCACTACGCAGTGCCCCGCGCCGTCTTCCAGTTGCCAACGAGCCCGCACCGGTCCGGAAGTCGCCGCGCGCGGAAGCTATCAATGTCGTCCGCTACGCGCTGAACACGGAACGGTCCAACGTCCGGTCTTGCCGCGACTCACCGACGCCCTCTTGGTCGGTGAGAAGTTGCGCGCGGCAGTCATGAGGCTTCTAGGGCGCCATCGGAGAACTTCGGCGGCAAGGATGAGCGGCAACAGACTCAGTGGCCACCAGCATGCATTCTTTCTTCCAGAAGATCACGACGAAGACGGCTTCATCGATCATCTAACGGTCTGGTGCCCCCGTGGGTTCACCACCCAAGAGGTCGGCGCGCCTGGTCGCTCGTCCGACTGCGCCAGCGTGGCGGCCGACCAGATTTGTTGATTACCCCTACGCGCGTTGACCGCGCGGATCGTTGCGGGGACCTCCCGCTGTTCGCCCAGTCGAGCGCATTTGTGAGCCGAACGCCTTACGTTCCTCCGCGACATGCATATCGTCGCACCGGGCAGGTACGCGAAGCCGAAGCGCCGGCAGCGCAGCTCCGCCGCGAGATCGAAGCGCACTTCTCGAACGTGGTCACCAGCGATCGGCTCTCTCTGATCAAGATCACGCCGCTGACTGAGACCTACACCCTCGCTGGCGAGCGCATCGAGCGTTGCGGACACATTCCTCTTCACCACAGCCAGCCGCTCCGTTGCGTCGCGTTCGTTCAGCACCGTCGAGCCAAGGAAGCCCGTGACGGCCATCTTCACCACGGGCAGGCTGGCAGTGCATGGGTCGTGGAATTTCCCGAGCCCGTTCGAGGTCCCATTGCCCTTGGTTATGGAGCCCACTTTGGGCTCGGGCAGTTCAGACCGGAAGACGAGAAAGATGGATAACGGATGAAGGATTGAAAGATGACGGATGCCGGATGAACGGCAATCACCAGGCGGCGAGGCGCGGGCAACCCTCATCCCTCATCTTTCATCGTTCATGGTTCCTGCCCGCAGCTGGAAGCGCGCCGCGCCATCAGCCATACTGGCGCCTGGAGGTGCGACGATGCGATTCGCTACCATCAGCGAGGTTATCAAGGAATTGCCAGCATACTTGGCGGGCGCCAAGAGAAAGAGGGAAACCATCATCGTCACGCAGAAGGGCAAACCGTGTGTGCTGATTCAGCCAATCTCGGAACGCGACCTGGAACGACTGGGGTGGAACCGATTGGCCGGCGACCGCCTTCAAGCGGCGTGGGACAGAGAAGACGATGCCCTCTACGATTACTTGTAACCGCGGAGATGTCATCGTCGTCAACGTTCCCTATTCGAATCATTCCGGCGTGAAGCCGCGCCCCGCGCTGGTCGTCAGCCCGGCCAGCTTTATCGCCGGCTCCCCGATGTCATCGTGTCGCCCGAATAATTCGCCCAGCCGCGCTACTATCGCCGTCCCGGGCCGGGTGACCATCCGCTGGCAGCATGGCAGGACGTTGGCCTCCCGCCATCCGAGCACCGTACGGGTTTCCAAACTCCTGGCGGTCGACAAGCAAATCATCAAGCGCGTCCTCGGCACTGTTTCACCGGCGGACTCGACCTGCGTCGATGCGGCGTTGCGTTCAGCCCTTGGGCTTGCCGGGCGGCGTGAGAGAAGTGATGAGCGTCGAGAAATGACCGATGAGGGATGCAGGATGAAAGTCTGGTTCGACGAAGAAGCGGACTTCTTGGAAGTAACCTTCGCCGACCACAAAGGCACCTTCCGCGAGATCGGCCCGGATCTCTACGAACGCCAAGTACGATTCGCGCGGCAACGTCATCGGGGTGGCGATCTTCAACTTCCTTAAACGTGATCGGAAGACGGTCGAGATTCCGTTGGAAATGAAGCAGGCCGCTGCCGCACGCTGCGATCCCAGATGAAAGATGAGCGATGAAGGATGAAGGATCAGTGATCGAGAACATTTCTGAGCCTTCACCTCTCATCCCTCATCCCTCATCGTTCTTGAAACCGTGAATCCCTGAGGCAGTGACTGTCACTACATCGGAGGGCCGCCATGCAACTCGGATTGCGCGAAGCCAATCAACACTTCTCCAAAGCCATCAAAGCGGTCAAGGCCGGCAAAGAGGTCATCCTGACCGAGCGGGGCAAGCCGATCGCGGTGATCAAGCCGTTGCCGGACGCCGACGACCTCGATACGAAACTGGATCGACTGGCGGCGCAGGGCGTGCTCACGCGCGCCACCAAACGTGGTCCGATGCCGCCCCGCAAGCCGATCCGTCTCAAAGGGCCCCCGCTGTCGCAAACGATTCGCGAAGAGCGCGACGAGGACTGAGATGGGCGCACCGGCTTACTTCGACACAGTTGCGCTTCGTGAAGCAGTACGTCGATGAAACGGGCACTGCGGCGGGCCCGCCAGCTGTTTCGCCGCCATCGGATCGTGTCGTCGGCACTGGCCCCCGTTGAGCTGACGTCGGCACTGAGTCGCCGGCGGGCCGCGTCGGAGATCTCCGCCGTGCAATGGGCACGCGTGGTTCGCGATTTGCGGAGTGATCGTGCCCATTGGGAGCTCCTCGCGGTTACGGATGCCATTCTCACCCGCGCCGAGGAGGTCGTCCGGGTGACACGTTTGCGGTCGCTCGACGCGGTGCACGTGGCGTCGGCGCAACTCTCCTCGACCCTCGTAGGTGTGACGCTTCCCTTCGTCACCGCCGATGCTCGCCAGCGTGATGCAGCTGTACAGCTCGGCCTCGAAGTCGTCTGGGTGGACTAGGGCCGATGCCGCGCAACACCTACCTCGTCTGCTACGACATCTGCGACGACAAGCGCCTCCGCAAGGTCTTCAAGACCATGCGCGGCTTCGGCGACCACCTCCAGTACTCCGTCTTCGAGTGCCAGTTCACGCCGACCGACCTCGTCCGCTGCCGCGCACGTGCTCGGCGAGATCATCGACCACGACGAGGACCAGGTGCTGTTCGTCGACCTCGGCCCCGCCGAAGGCCGCGGCGACCGCGTCATCACCGCCCTCGGCCAGCCCTATTCCCCCATCGATCGCGCCGTGCATCGTCGTCGATGGAGACGTCCGAGTGCGCGTGCCGAGCAGCGCCAGCCTGACAGTCCGCCAGACGCTTCCCGACCGCGCCGACCGCGCGACGGCCGCACGAATCGGGCGTCGAGCTGCCCGACTACCTGCCCGCGCGGATGCTCAACGAGTTCGTCTACTGCCCGCGGCTGTTCTTCTACGAGTGGGTCGAGGGCGTCTTCGCGCACAGCGCCGACACGGTCGAAGGCGCGCTGCGCCACGAGCAGGCTGCGAGGCCAAGCGCCGACGCGCTGCCGAGCTCCGCGGAGCTGGCCGAGGACGGACCAGGTCCACGCGCGCTCGGTCGAGCTGTCCAGCGAACGCACCGGCTGATCGCCAAGATCGATCTCGTCGAAGGCGCGACGGCGGCGCGTCACGCCCGGTCGACTACAAGCGGGCGCGCCGCGCGACGACCGACGACGGTCCCGAGGCGTGGCCGGCGGACCGCGTCCAGGTCGCCGTGCAGGCCCTCGTCCTGCGCGACAACGGCTACCGCTGCGACGAAGCCATCGTCTACTACATCGACGACCAAGCAGCGCGTGCGCGTCGCCGATCGACGAGGCGCTCGTCGCCGAGACGCTCGGCGCCATCGCCGCGGCGCGCGCGCTGGCCGACGCGGCGCATTCCGCCGCCGCTGGTCGACAGCCCGAAATGCCCGCGCTGCTCGCTCGTCGCGATCTGCCTGCCCGACGAGACGGCGCCTGTCGATGGCGTATGCCGCGACCAGGACGCGCGACAGCTGGCACTCGTTCGAGCCGAGCGACTGCGCATACCCGCAGGCGCCCGGCACGACCGCGACCGGCCAGGACGAGACCGGTCCGTCGCCTGGTCCCGGCGCGCGACGACCTCCGCCCGCTCTACCTCAACCGGCCAGGGCCTGTCGGTCGGCAAGTCGGGCGAGGTGCTGCAGGTCAAGGACAAGGACGAAGCGTCGTGCAGGAGGTGCGCATCAACGAGATCTGCCAGGTCAATCTGTTCGGCAACATCAGATCTCGACGCCCGGCCGTGCAGGGCCTGTGCGAGGCCGAGGTGCCGATCACCCATTTCTCCATCGGGCGGCTGGTTCTACGGCATCACGCACGGGACTGGACTCGAAGAACGTCTTCCTGCGCCGCGACGCAGTTCCGCCTCGCCGACGACGCCGGTCTTCCGCCTGCGCTGGCCGCGCGACCTCGTCGCCGGCAAGATCCGCAACCAGCGGACGATGCTCCAGCGCAACCACGTCGAGCCGCCGCCGCTGCGTGCTTGCAGCGCCTGAAGCGCTTGCCGAGCGAGCCGAGCGCGGCGAGTCGATCGAAGAGCTGCTGGGCATCGAAGGCACGCGGCGCGGATCTACTTCGAGCAGTTCGCCGGCATGATCAAGGTCGGAGACGAGCGACGGCGCGCGCCGGCCGTTCGACTTTCGAACGCCGCAACCGCCGCCCGCCGCGCGATCCCGGTCAACGCGCTGCTGTCGCTCGCCTACAGCATGCTGGCGAAGGATCTGACCATCGTCTGCCACGCGGTCGGCTTCGATCCGTTCATCGGCTTCTACCATCAGCCGCGCTTCGGCCGGCCGGCGCTGGCGCTCGATCTGATGGAGCCGTTCCGGCCGCTGATCGCCGATTCGGCGGTGCTCAGCGCCATCAACACGCGCATGGTGACGCCGAGAGGATTTCGTGCGGGTCGGCGAGGCCGTGGCGCTGACGCCGACGGGCCGCAAGGGATTCTTCCGCGCCTACGAGCAGCGGATGGACACGCTGGTGACGCATCCGCTGTTCGGCTATCGTGTCAGCTACCGGCGGCTGCTGGAGATCCAGGCGCGGCTGCTGGCGCGGGTGGTCGAGCGGCGGAGATTGCGCGCTATCCCGGGTTTCGTGACGCGCTGAGTGCGCGCGAGCGGCGCGGTGATGCGCGCGATCGCTCGACGGCCGCTCGCGAGGCGGCAAGGTGACATGGAATCAGACGGCTTGACCAGCGCGGAGCTGGGCATGAACGCTCGCGCTACGGCGCAGACGTCGAGCGCGGCGCTCGCAGACGCCGTGCAGGTCATTGAAACTCGGATGGTTATGCGGCAGGCTATTTCCGCGACCGATCGGTCGCGGCCCCATTGAAGCACATCTGCTGCGTCGAAGTCTCTTCCGCGACCGATCGGTCGCGGCCCCATTGAAGCTCATCGCGTGTCGACTTGACGCGCAGCTATTCCGCGACCTGATCAGTCGCGGCCCCATTGAAGCCTGCGTCGGCGACGCCAGTGGCCTGATCCGTCTGTCGACGGCATTTCCGCGACTGATCGGTCGCGGCCCCATTGAAGCCGTCGGCCATTGCGCGGCACTGACCGCACGCGGATCGACTTTCCGCGACCGATCGGTCGCGGCCCCATTGAAGCCTCGCGAACCGCTTGCCGTGCTCCGGCTCACTGACATTTCCGCGACCAATCGGTCGCGGCCCCATTGAAGCGAGCGCGCTGCATCGAGACTCGACCGTCGTCGCGGCCGCATTTCCGCGACCGATCGGTCGCGGCCCCATTGAAGCCGCGTCGGTACGAGGCACTCGACCGTCGCACGATCAGCCGATGCTTTCCGCGACCAATCGGTCGCGGCCCCATTGAAGCCGATCGCACGCTGACGCGTGCCAGTCAGCCGCTGCGAGTCATTTCCGCGACCAATCGGTCGCGGCCCCATTGAAGCTGCGGCGCGAGCGCGCTGCGGCGCGCTGCCGATGTCGACTTTCCGCGACCAATCGGTCGCGGCCCCATTGAAGCAGCCGACGAGCCGACGGCTGCGCGCACTGCAGCCGGTGCGCTTTCCGCGACCAATCGGTCGCGGCCCCATTGAAGCCGACGATGTGCGAGCCTATCAGTTCGGACGCGTGTCGACTTTCCGCGACCAATCGGTCGCGGCCCCATTGAAGCCGCGAGCTGCCCGACGTTGCGCCGGACTGCAGCTAGTCTTTCCGCGACCAATCGGTCGCGGCCCCATTGAAGCGTCGGCGAAGTCCAGTGCTGACGCTGAACTGCGCATTTCCGCGACCAATCGGTCGCGGCCCCATTGAAGCCACGCCATGCGAGCTCGCGCCGTAGCGCGTCACGGCACTTTCCGCGACCGATCGGTCGCGGCCCCATTGAAGCCCGATCGGCCGACGTGATCGGCCGCTGCGATCAGCTACATTTCCGCGACCAATCGGTCGCGGCCCCATTGAAGCGACGCAGTCGTCCGCGTGCTACGTGGCTTCGACGCCGCAGCTTTCCGCGACCAATCGGTCGCGGCCCCATTGAAGCCGCGATCGTGCTGGCGTACGCTGGCCGTCAGTACCGACATTTCCGCGACCAATCGGTCGCGGCCCCATTGAAGCCGACTCACTGGATCGTGACGTGGCCGCCGTGATCCACCTTTCCGCGACCGATCGGTCGCGGCCCCATTGAAGCATCGCACCGCGATCGCGGGTGAGCATCGATGCGCATTTCCGCGACCAATCGGTCGCGGCCCCATTGAAGCAATCGCGATCGACTCTTCCGCACGCGCGCGTCGCGGCATTTCCGCGACCAATCGGTCGCGGCCCCATTGAAGCGTACCCGGGCCGTGGTAGGGAGGTCGTATGCAACCAGACCGGTACAGCCGGACGGCCCTCGCGGCGGCGTTCTACCGGGCGCAGCATCATCTGCACGACGAGCCGAAGCTCCTGGACGACCCGTACGCGCAGCGGCTGCTGACCGCAGCCGAGATGTCCGCGTTCGCACAGCGGTATGTGCGCGCCGGGCTCGATCTCGGCGGTGCACCCGGCGCTCCCGAGACGGTGCTCGCGCGGGCGCTGCGTGAGACCACGGCGGCTGCGACCGTGTTGGCACGCGCCCTGGCTCAACTCGGCATCACCTTCATTGCCGCGCAATCTCCCCAAGCCAAAGGCCGTGTCGAACGCCTCTGGGGCGTGCTGCAAGATCGCTTGCGCAGTGAATTGCGTTTGGCCAACGCCTGCGATATCGACTCGGCCAACCGCCTCCTGGGCAAGTTCATCGCTGATTACAACCGCCGTTTCGCGCGCACTCCGCGCGACGCCGCCAAAGCTTGGCGGCCCGCTCCCGATGATCTCCAGCGCATCTGTGCCTTCCGGCACGAACGCATCGTTAGCAACGACAACGTCGTGCAGTGGGACGGGCGCCGCTTCCAGATCCCGCCCCAGAACCGCCGCTTCAGTTTTGCGGGAGCAAAAATCCAGCTCTATCAGACGCTCGATGGCCGCGTCTCGCTCTACTACGGCGATACCCGGCTGGAACACACCAACGCCCAGGAGGGGTGACATTTCTATGTTGCCGTTAGGGTGACAGATTTATGTTGCTACAACACTCCCAACTTCTCCCAACGGCAGATATATTCAGTAAGAATTACTAATTTATGATATATATTTCAGAGGTAGAGTTTAGCTACTATGGAGACAAAGACATCATCAAACCCCGCGGATATGATTGCCTCGGCTAAGCGTGCTGCGGTTTATCGGATTGGGGGCTACTGTGTTTCTTTCGTTACAGGCTCCCTCGCCGCATTGGCCGTGCGATATCTGTTGTTTGGCAAAGCTCTCCAACTGAATCCAGATACCTTCATTTCGCTTGTTTTTACCGTCGCCATTGGTGCCGCTTCATTAGTCTTGGCGCTGCTCGCAATCAACTATGGTCGGGTGTCCGAGAAAGTCATAACTGAGAGAGCGGACAGAAGCATAGAAATACAGATGAATCTTTTCGAGAAGTCCCTGGATTTGCAGACTCGTCTGTTCGACAAGACAATATCCACGCTCGAATCCATCGGAAGATCTACAGGAGTCACCGAACAGCGGATGGCCGATATCTTTTCTTTCTTCCAAAATCCTGACTTCATGAAGCAGATCGCCGGGCGCGCAGTGGAAGAAACTACGAGCGAGTTAGGCCGGAAAAGCAAGGAGGGCGTCATTGACGCTCAGACGGAAGCACAACTTGCCGAGCGCCTGACCAAGAATATTGTTCGCGAGCTTTCGAGTCGATTTGAGGGGCTCGAAACGGCCGTGAAGGGGACGGTGCTTTCATTGCGTCCAACAGTCCCGGATTTTGCCGCCGCAACCGAAGCGCGTGGACGCCTGCGCGATTTAAATCCAGAGGAAGTCGAGGCAAGACGGCGTGCAGAACTCATTAAGAAACGAATGGAAATGGTGAGGAAAGCTGTTGAATCCATACCAGAGGCGCAGATCGGGGAAAAAGATCCATCCAATAACTTCTGGGATTATGTTTTGATCTATAAAGGGAAGAAAGTGGCCATAGACATAAGAGGGAGTGCCGCTCTGCCTCTCAATGCATCGTTCGACAATTCGATAAAATTGATTTTGTCTAACCCCATCGATTGCGTCGTTCTGGTGTTCTTCGGCACGGTAACGGATGAAGCCAAGCGTGAACTCGATCGGAGGAGTAACATCTTGGCCGGAAGATTAAAATATATTTCAGGTGCTGACGAGAGTACGTTTCAGAACGATCTCCTTGGAGTGCTTGAAAGCGTTTCAGCAGCGCTGCCATCGTCTGAATGATTCGAAGTCTGCCATCGCGACTCGGCGCCAGTCGAGTTGTGGCCTTCTACCGCACCCCACCCACATTTTTCACCGGGCCGGTGTAAGCCTCGAAGCGCTTTCTCAATTCCTCGAGTTGCTTGGTGTTGGTAAGGAATTCGCGGTAACTGTTGACGACTTTGTAGGAGAGGATGGGTTTCCACCCGTACGGCGCGGGGACGTCAGAGCGTGGCGACCAATTCCCTGCTTTGGATTGCTCTTCGGGAGACAGATACCATGTGAGGAACAGTTTTGCGGCGCTCGAATGCGGCGCGGATTTGAAAATGGCCGCGGTGAAGGGCCAGATAGGAAGCGGATCGGATGCGGGAAAGGCGACGGCTTGCACCAGGCCCAGATTTTTTTGGTCTGTGCTGATGCTGGCGATGGTATCGAAGGTGACAAGGTTTTCGCCGGAGGCGATGCTGCGTACGACCCCGAGATGGCCCTGAATGAAATTCGGCTGGTTGGCCATGTAGCGGTCCATGTAGGACCAACCGTATTTCTGGACGATGCTGTAGAAGTCGTAGAGCGTGGCGTCGTCATCGGCGGGATAGCAGGACACCACTTTGCCCTTGAAGCGCGGGTTGAGGAAGTCGAGGGCCGAGCGCGGCACGTCTTCGGGCTTCACTAAATTGGGGTTGTAAGCATAGGCGTGGGCGTTGACCTGGACGGCAACGAAAGCTCCGTCCGGGTCGCGAAAGCTGGCGTCAACCTTGTCAAATCCCTGCGGCTTGAACTCCAGGAGCGCCCCCTGCTGCTTCCAGCGCACGAAATCCTGCAGAGTCTGGAAGATGGCCAGGTCGACTTCGAGCTTGCCAGCTGCGAGTTGCCCGTCGATATTCTTGTCGAGCACGTTGCTGAAGCCGCCCGTGACCGACACTGTGACGCCGGGATAGCGCGCGGAAAATTCTTTCGCGGTGGCTTCCCACGGCGCGGTCGGACCGCCGGTGTAGAGGGCCAGCGCGCCTTCGGCCTTGGCTTTTTCATAAAGCGTATCGGGGCTTTGCGCGCGCGCCGGCAGAAGGCAAATGCAAACTGCGGCAAAGGCCTGAGATAAGGAAACCAATCCGACGACGAGTCGCTTGTGTGTTGTCTTATTCATTTGGGATTTCCTCCGAATTACACGAATAAAACGGCAGCCAGGGGCTAAAGCCCCTCAATTTCGGCTGCAGTTACGGCACGGCTGAAAAGGCTGCGGAAAAACTCAAACCTTTGTCATTCTGAGCGAAGCGAAGAATCTCTCCTTGTTTCTTTTCTTATACTTGAATCTAAGAGAGATTCTTCGCTTCGCTCAGAATGACAGAACAAGGCATTTTTTCCGCGGCCTGTGAAGCCGAGCCCCACAACTAATTTGTGGGGCCGGGTTTCAACCCGGCCAAAACCTAGCTGCCTGATTTCGGCTTTAGCCGCTGACGGATGCCCCATTTCGACCGCTCCACTCTGAAATGCAATTTATCCTAGTGGCTGGCCGATTCTTTCGCGTGCGCCAGCAGCGCGTCGAGCGCGGCGCGATCCAAATATTTTCCCTGGACCACCACCGCGCGAATCTTCTGCGTGTTACGAATATCGTCAAGCGGATTCGCGTCGAGAAGCACAAAGTCCGCGTCCTTCCCGTTGGCAACAGTGCCAAACTCATCGGCGCGGCCGAGGAATTGCGCGGCGTCCAACGTCACCGATTGCAGCGCTTCGAGCGGCGTGAACCCAGCGTCCACCAGGGCGGCCAGCTCGTTATGCAAGTCGAATCCTGGGATCACGAAGGGCGGGCCGCCCGCGTCCGTGCCGCCCAGCATGGAAACACCGTCGTGATGATATTCGCGCGTAATGGCCAGCTCCTCCTGGTACGCGGACCTTTGCAGCGTCCAGAATTCCGGAGGATTTTCCTTGAGCAGGCGGTCGCGCAGATCGTTCCATTCTTTGCGATCTTTCCGCCCGACATACGCGAGGCGCGGATCATTCACGGTTGAATCATCGTTCAGGAAAGCCATGGCCCGGCTGGCAACGAGCGTCGGAACCTGCGATGTGCCATTTTTCACAAATATCGCGGCGAGATTCTTCAGGCGTTCTGGATCGAAACCGCTCACTTCCAGTTTCAGCAGGGTCATGGCGCGCGCGGCCTTTTCTGCCGGGCTTGCCGGCGACGCATCGTTTAGATGCACGATCTGATCGAAATTCTTTGAGGATTCTTCCAGGCTGCCGCGCAGGTGCTCGATGCTCAGCTGGCCCGCGGTCGATGCGTCGCTCGCCCAGACGCCTTGCGGCAAATGCCCCGCGACCGGCAGGCCGACTTTTTTCGCCTCCTCGACGATGGCGTAGTATTCGTCCGGCGTCAAGTTGTCGAACACCTTGATGAAGTCGACGCCGCCCTCTTTAAGCGAATCGACAATCGTGCGCCCTTCAGCGGGATCATGGACCACCACAGAGTGGTCGGGGTGCGCGGGATTCAGGCCGTCGACGAGTGGGCCGGAAATCACCATGTGCGGGCCGAGAAGCTCGCCGCTCACGACCTGCGCGCGCCAGCGTTTCAGATCGTCGAGATGCCCGCCCATGTTGCGCACGCCCAAGACGCCGTTGGCGATGAACAGCGGGAACGTGCGCTCGGTCTCCCAGATGTGCACGTGCATGTCCCAGAGACCGGGAATGACATACAGGCCGCGCCCGTTTATCGACTTGGGCGCCCTTCGGCGCGTGCACTTTTTTTGCGTCGCCCACCTGCGAGATGCGATTCCCTTCCACGGTCACGGTTTGGCCTGGCTTGGACGGCGCGCCGGTGGTATCGATGACCGTCACGTCAGTTATCTCGAGGGGCCTGGAGGCAAATTCCCTGCTCTGCGCCGCGCAAGTGAGCGGAACGAGACAGGCCAGGCTCAAAGCGGCTAGCAGCTTCACCAGTTCCTCCCGGATTCTCACTATATATCAACTTCCCGGGATGGACATGTGGAGGGGGGCGAGACAGGAAGGGCCCGGCGAGAAGCCCGACCGGACGGCAACATTCAAAGGGATTGCAACCGAGGACGTTCAGGCGTAACCTTGCGTTCATCTGCCTAGAACATGACTTAACTTGCGCGGCCTATTGCATTTCTGTTATACCGTTTGCGTTACAAGGCAGAGGCGGACGCACCTTACTCGAATAAGGTAAACTAACCTAGCCGCCTCTGCCTTGCCCTTATTCCCATTGGTCCAGGGAATTCTCCCCATTGAGTTCAGAATTTGCCAAGTAGGTTCCGGATGGTCCCCCGGCAAGGAGGCAGCGCCGGACGGCCACGCGGGAAATATTTGTAACCCCGGGAAGGGCTTCTTCTTCTAAGATAGGGGCGACTACCACTTGCCGGAGGAGCTATGTCTTCTAAATCGCTTTTAGTATGCATGATGGCGGGTTCTCTGTTCTTGGCCTGGCCTGCGCGGGGGCAGGAGCAGATGCAAGATCGCTCGGCCGTCCAGTTGCCCGACGGCGACGCCAAGGAACTCATTTCGGATGCTTGCTCGGCGTGCCATAGCCTGAACAACATCACGAATTCGCAGGGGCATACGCCCGAAGAGTGGAAAACCACGGTTGCGATGATGCTGAACGTCGGCGCCGCCATTCCTCCGGAAAAAGTCGACATGGTCACGAACTACCTGATCAAGAATTTCCCGGAAAAGCCAGGGCCAGCGCCCGCGGTGATCCCCGGCAACGTGGAAGTTTCCTTCAAAGAATGGAAATTGCCCACGCCTGGCACGCGGCCGCACGATCCGCTGGCCGCGCCCGACGGCACGATTTGGTTCACCGGGCACATGGCCAACCTGCTGGGCCACATCGATCCGAAGACGGGCGACATCAAGGAATACCGCACCAACAAGCCGATGTCCGGTCCGCACGGGCTGGTGATGGACAAGCAGGGCAACATTTGGTTCACAGCGAATTTCAAGGCATACATCGGGAAGTTCGAGCCGGCCACCGGGAAATTCACGGAATACCCTCTGGATCGCAAAGCGCGTGATCCGCACACGCCGATCTTCGATCAAAAGGGGACGCTGTGGTTCACCGTGCAGGGAGCGAACATGGTGGGACGGCTGAACACGGAAACGGGCGAGTCCAAAGTGGAGACTACCCCAACACCGAAGGCGAATCCGTACGGGATGGTCATCACCACAAAAGGGGTTCCCTATTTCGTTGAGTTTGGCGCAAACAAAATCGCCAGCATCGATCCCGAAACGATGGAGATTCACGAATACCTTTTGCCAAATGAAGCGGCCCGGCCGCGGCGTGTGGCGATCACTCCGGATGACGTCCTCTACTACACCGATTACGGGCGCGGCTACCTCGGGCAGTTCGATACAAAGACCGGAAAGTTCGTCAAGGAGTGGCTGTCGCCGAGCGGCCCACAATCGCGGCCATATGGAATCACGATCGTGAACGGCATCGTGTGGTACAGCGAGGCCGGCGTGAAACCTAACACGCTGGTGCGCTTCGATCCCAAGAACGAGAAATTTCAAACCTGGACGATTCCGGCGGGCGGCGGCGTGGTGCGGAACATGATGCACTTCGCGGACGGCAAACTCGTGCTGACTGAAAGCGGCGCAAATGTCGTGGCGCTTGTCACCGTAAAGGGCGGCGACAAGATAGCGATGGGGGCGAAATAAGATTCCACGAAGAAATTCTGACACCGATCGATTGCTTGAGAATGGCTTGTAGAGACTTGTGAATTTGTCATGGCTACGCTGTGCGGGCGTTCTTGATGACAAGGTCCAGCAAATCTACATATGTCTTGCCGTTGGATGCTGCCCACACGACAAAAGCCTCAGGTACGTGCGCCAAATCGTTGGTTTGATTTAGGAATAGATGCACGCCCTGCCGGAATACTTCATTCATATTTGGAATCCGGTTTAGCAACGCGGAAATGTCTGGAAACACGTCCGCGTCCGCAATTCCCTTGAGCTTGGCATATTCCCGAACGCGTTTCTCAATTTCCGCGCGCAGGGCAACCGCCGCGTACATTGGATCTGGTTTTGCCGGCGAAATCTTGGCGGCTGCCTGTTGCGGCGGAGGAACTGGCCCAGAAGCCTGCGCGGCAATGAGTTTTTGAAGCGATTCTGCCGTCCCCTTTAGCGCCTCTTCCAGGTGCTCGATATCTGACCCTTCATTCCCGAACAGGTGCCTGACAATTTCCAATAGGGCAGTGATCCCTGTAAACAGTGCGCCCAGGGCATCGTAGTGATGCCCATTAGGATAGCGAACCCACAACACACCGAATACAACAGCGACAACTGCACATAGGATTTCGGTAGTGAGAATGAATTTTTTCACGGTGGACTAGTCACCGTTTTTGCGCAGGTCCGCCGTGGCACGTTGGTTTGTTCCCGATCCGGTGAGATAGAAATAGCCGACGCGGTTATTGGCCTGCGATCCCCACCAGATTCGACCCTCGTTGTCCTGAAAGAAATCGCGCATCCCGTTTTCGGAAAAAAGGAACGGATAGACGGTGATTCTCCCTGTTGCAGGGTCAAGCTCGGAGATCGTGTCCATTTCCATAGAAGAAAACCAGAGGTGGCCGGTGTTCTTGTCGATCACCAGGGCATAGGGAGTGGGCCTGCCACCGGGGAGCACAAATTCCTTGAACGTTTCGGTCTTGGGATCGAAGCGCCCGATTTTCCCGGCTTCGTATTCGCAGAACCACACGTTGCCTTGCGCGTCGATTTTCAAGCGGCGCGGCCAGGATTGGGCCGTCGGCTGCTGGTATTTCGTGACCTTGCCTGTTTTGGCGTCGACTTTGCCAATCTTGCCGTCCTTCGAGAATTCCGAAAACCAGATGTTCTCGTCTTTATCGAGGGCGAGGCCATATGCGGTCGGAACTTCCGCGAAGTCGTGAAAAGTGTTGGTTTCGGGATCGAAGCGCGCCAATGGCTCGCTAGTGCCCCACACCATCCCCTTGGAATCGACGACGAGTGTGTGTTTCGTGCCGCGGCTGGGTTCCTTGTAACGCGTGATCTGATGCGTGGCAGGATCCATCTTGCCGATCGTGTCGGTGGCCTGTTCGGAGAACCAGATCATTCCATCAGGACCAACGACAACGGAATGGATAGAGGCCTGATCGACATTCGGGACCGGATATTCAGTGATCACGCCGGTCTTTGGGTCGAGTTTCCCAAGCCAATGGCCTCGATATTCCCAAATCCAGGCATTTCCGTCGCGCTCGGGTTTGGCGGAGCCGGGAAAGCGATTTGATCCCGGCATGTCAAAAGTTACGTAGACGATCTTCATGGCATCGTCGCTAAAGGCAGGCTGCTTGGCTTCCTCGTACCCCGGCAAATCCGCGGGAGAACGCGGCAGAGACGAATCCGGCCCGAAATATTTCACAAGATATGCGGTAATGTCTTCGCCGTCCTTTTCGTTGACGTCTTTCAGGAGATACCCAAAGCTGGTGCGCATGTAAATAACGCGGTCGTGCCAGCCGGTTTCGTCGCGCACCTGCGCGGCCATCCGGCTCTGAAAGCCGTGGCAACGGAAGCAGGCGGTTGTCAACTTGTCCCTGCCGCGCCCTTGGGGCAATAGCTGCTCGCCCTGATAGATGGAAAGATCGGTCCAGTGAACGGTTCCCTTCTCCAGAGCGATTTCGTAGGTGGCGTTCTGCGCAGCAGCCAGTTGGATGCCAGTGCGCGGCTCGAAGCGGTATCCGACAGCCCTCACCATCAATTGATATTGCCCCTCGGGCAAGTTTTCGATCTGGTAGCGGCCGTCTTTGTCGGACAGGACATTCGTCGCGATCCTTGAATCCATGTCCTGGGCCTCGACAAACGCACCCTTGAACGGTTTTCCGTCAGGGCCTTTCACCGTGCCGGAAATCGTCGCGCCGTACGCGATCGACGCAAGAAAAAGCACGAACGCAATCAAGGCCGCGCTTTTACATGCTGGACGCATGGACCCTCCCTGTTCGATATACCGCTGGGCGTATTCCTGGCGGAGCGGGACGAATTGCAGTAAAGATATGAACATTCTTGGACGAACTTCTTAGGCGGAATCTAGCAGGAATAGTTGCGGGTTGCAAGGATTCGGGCGCGGCGGCTAATGCAGCACGATTGAATTGGAATCTTACTTTCTGAGGCAGTGACGCGAATCACGGCCAAACGTGACCGCAAACACACCCCTCTATCAGATTCGATGGTAAACGTCGCTACAGGCCGTGTCCCTGACGCCGGCACTTCGGTAGCATCACGACCCGCCTAAAGTGACAGCGTCCGTGCCAGGCGACTTCGAATCAAACACCTGACTACGGTCCAGTTTGGGGATGCCAACTTTCAAACGTGAAAACCGGAGGTTCAAGATGACGAATCCGAAATCCCGCACAACAGCCTTTCTGGCGGCCTTGATGTTTTTGAGCGTGGCGGCCACCAGGGCGCAAGACACCGCAAAGACAATCAAGAAAGAGCCAATTCCCATGACTTCAGGTGCGTCCGGCGAAGAAATGTTCAACACCTACTGCGCCGTTTGTCATGGAAAGAGCGGCAAGGGGGATGGGCCGGCGGCGTCCGAATTCAAGACTCTACCGGCGAACCTGACAATCCTGGCCAAGAACAACAATGGAACTTTTCCGGAAGCTTATGTCGCCGAAGTCATACGGACTGGCCCCCGAGAGGCGAAGGCACATGGATCCAAAGATATGCCGGTATGGGGGAAGCTGTTCGAAAGCATGGGTGACGATGCATCCGTTAAGCTGCGGATTCACAACCTGAGCAGTTACATTGAAACCTTGCAGGCGAAATAGCGGATTACCAAATGATTGGCACGGGGCGGGATCCGAGGGAACCGTAAGAAGAATCGCACGTCACACAATTGACCGGAATGAACGACGCCGGCCGGACTTGAAGTCCGGCCGGCGTTAAGTCTAGAACGCGCCTCCTTCAAAAAGTTCAGGAAGCGAGTCCAACTTTCCAAAACATTTCAGCGACCGCCATCATTATCACGATCATGATCGAAGTGGAACAGGTCGAACAGATCGCCGATCGCGGGGCTATTGCGCGGCACGTAAGGGTTATCGTCATCCATCTTCGGATTCGGGAAATTGTCCCGGCTCCGCTTCGTCAACGGCACCAGGTCCCAATTCCGCTCGATGAATTTGAGGATCGAGACGTGATCCGTGTAAGTGTGGCTGATATGTCCGCCGCGCGTGAAGGGCGAGACGGCGATCATGGGGATGCGCGGGCCGTCGCCGAAGAAGTCCAGCGGCTGGATGTAACCGGAGTCGTAGAAACCGCCGCCCTCGTCGACCGTTATGATGAACGCCGTCTCGGCCATCAACGCCGGGTTGGCCGTCAGATGGTCCATGATCTTCTTGACCATGCCCTCGAAAAGATCAAACTTCGAAGACGCCGGGTGGCCGTCCAGCAGGCCGTCGGGCTTCACGAAAGAAACCGCCGGCAAAGTGCCGTCATCGACCGCCGAGAAGAAGTCGGTAGCGTCCTTGATGTGCGCGGTGCGTTGCGCCGTGTTGCCCATGATGGAGTTGTTGTAGGATTCGAAGTTGCAAATGTTGCAGTAGGCTGCGCCAACCAGGATGGTCGGATCGGACGTAGTCTGGCCTTGCTCCTTGAGCTTTTGCAGCTCCACGGCCGAATTGTACGCTCCGCCATAATAGGCCCAGGAAATGGCCTTGTCGTTGAGCTCATCACCAATGGTCCGGACATTCGTTGGAGGAATTGAGCCGCCCCCGGTAATGCCCTTGGTGTCCACGGTGCCGTCCGGCAAAAAGCCCGGGCTGTTGTTGTTCACCATATAGAAGTGGCCAGGTTCGCAGTTCGGATTCGGGCGATACGGAAGCGTTGCGAGATAGTCACGAACCGCATCGACGCCGGGTTGCGAGGAATCCGCGCATTCGGTGAAGTTGCCGTCGAAATTGATGTCCACCGTGTACTGGTTGTTTGAGTTTGGCAGCGGGTTAGGGTTCGCAATGTGCGAAGGCGGTATGGTTGGAATGCCGTTGCCATTGCTCCAGAAAATGGCGTCACCGGTGCCCAGCATGACGTGGTTGGCGCCCGTCCCGCCCATCACCGCTTGGTGATAATTGTCGCTCATCGAGTATTCATCAGCGAGTTGCTTCAGGACCGGGACATCGCCCTTCTGCATGTTGTAAAACGCCATGGAATTGCCGCCGCCGTTGTCATCCACCTGGTTGGCAATGGGGAAGCTGTTGGGATCGATCTCGCTCGTATAAGAAGTGATGACGAAGGGGTACAGGTCGTTCAAGCAACCCGAGGGATTCTCCCGCGTGGCATTCCGGATATTGCAATCCGATTGTTGCCACATCTCGTAGAGCCGGTGCGTGGTGTCTCCCGTGTAGGAATCGTAGGGAAGACTGGCGCCCTCTAGCGGGAACGGCCCGTTCGGCAGATTGTTGAAATTCTGAATTCGCGAATCGAAGTCGGGAAGCTCCGCAGATTGCGCGGCCCCGGATGCTCCGGTGGTCAGCAAGGGCAGGTCCGCGGTCTCCAAGGACGGCTCGACGGCGCCCAGCAAGAAAAGCGGCGTGGCGGGTGGAAACGGAGGCGGCTCTCCAGTCGCGGGGCTGGGCGAAAAGTTCAGAGCCGGCTCCGGAAGTGTATCGTACGGGGCTTTATCGTCGCTATCGAGGCTGCTGTAGAAAGTCGTTTTGAAAGGCGGGATGGCCTGGAACTGCTGAGCGCGCTTAAAGTGCGGCCCCGGAGTGCCGTCTGCGTTGATGATTCCCTCGGAGAGCAAGTTCTTGACCGATTCGCCGTGTTTGGGCTGGTAGGTTGCGAAGAGGTGATCGAAGGTGCGGTTCTCGCCGATCAGGACGATGACGTGCTTGATCGGGGTTTTGGTGGAGGGCTCGTCTTTATCGTGAGCCTGCGCGGGAACGGCCAAAAGGCCGCCCAGGCTGAGTTGAAGGATCATGAGCCCGACAGCGGTCATCCTCAGACAATACAATGATTTCGACATCATGCTCTTAAGCAACATTCACGCTCCTTAGCCGAATTTTGCGGGGGCACACCGCACGCAAGATGGATCCCCAAAGTTAAGAGCAGATTATTTCGTGGTGAAGTTTGAACAACAGCTTGTTAATTCTTGGTGACTTCAGCGTCGTGGAATTTTTCGAGGGCTGGCGCAACAAGGTCTGCAAATCGCAGCAATGCACTGAAGTTTATGCGGAAGGACGCGACGCCCTGAGACAACTTGGCAGCAAAGAATGGCGTACGCGCGAAACGAAAAATTCAATTCAGCCCGCGAGCGCGGCTTTAATGCGTTCCTGCGTGAATGGCACTTGACGGATGCGCGCGCCGGTCGCGTCGAAAATGGCGTTTGCGATTGCGCCTGCGACCACGGTGATCGCGGTTTCGCCTGCGCCTGTGGCGGGCACATCGGGCCGGTTCAGCAGGACCACTTCAACTTTCGGGACGGCAAAGCCGAGGGGCAGCGAGTGGTAGGTTTTCCAGTCGATCGAGGTCACGTTGTGATCGTCCCAGGTGACTTCTTCGCCGAGGGCGCGGCTCATGCCTTGCAGCGCGCCGCCTTCGCTTTGATTGCGCAGGCCGTCGGGATTGGAGATCGGCCCTGCATCAATGCTGACGACGAGGCGTTTCACGTTGAGTTTTCCCGTTGCCAGTTCGACTTCGACTTCGGCGACCATGGCGGAGAATCCGTTGTCGCCTTCGTAGGCGACGCAGGAGATGCCGCGCCCGCTGGCGATACCCGACGCTGATTTGGCGCGAGAATTCGGCGAGGGACGCGCGTCCCAATTTGCAGTTTTAGCGGCGGCCTTCACAACATCTATCATTCGCTGCTCGCTGAGATGACGTAGACGAAATTCAACGGGATCGGCTTTGGCGCGGGCCGCGAGTTCATCCATGAAAGATTCGTGCGCGAATGTATTTTGCAGGCGTTGAGGTGAGCGCAGAGGGCCGGTCCAAAAAGGCGAAACGACATTGTGCAAGAGGACCCGTTCCGACTTGATCGTGCCCGCGCCATGATCGGCGCCGCCCACATGGCCCACCACATAAGACGGCACCGCGTTGGCATTGTTGCTGAACGCCGCAGGATCGGGCGCAGGTGAGCGAGGTCTGAATTCCTCCGGCTGAAATCCCGCCAGGAATCCGGTGATGACGTTTCCCGGATACGAATAGACCGGGCGGTTCCCCAGAACTGGCGCCCACGCTTCGTGATCCCATGCGACGATGTTTCCCTCCGCGTCAAGGCCGGCGCGCTCGTCGATCGTGAATGCGAATCCGTAGTTCTCCCAGGCCATTTCGTCTCTTCGGGTGAGCTGGATGCGCACCGGCTTTCCGACGGCTTGCGAAAGCAACGCGGCGTCATAGGTGACCGTATCGGCGCCATTGATTCCATAGCAACCCGAGCCTCGACGAAAAATCACGCGCACATTTTCGGGCTTCAGATCGAGAAGCATGGCGAGCGTGGCTCGCTGGTGCCAGACTCCCTGCGTCGGAGACCACACCGTAGCTTTGTCGCCCTGAACATCGGCGACAGCACAAGAGCTTCCGATCGATCCGTGCATTTGGTACGGATGGTTGTAGGTGGCCTTCACCACGGTCGCGGCCGCGGCAAGTCTTTCGTCCACGTCTTTTGAATTCACGGACATGGTGTCGCGTGTCGGTTTTTGATCGCGCAAATGATCGTAAAAGGTTTCTTGCTTCGGTAGTTCAGGTGCGGGAGACCACGAAACCTTCAGCGTCTTGGCAATCTGCACGGCTTGCCAGGGTTTTTGCGCGACTACGCCGACAAAATCCTTTTTGACCACCACTTTCACGAATCCCGGCATTCCTGAAACCGAGCTTTCATCCACATTCATGAGGTGCGCGCCCACGGCCGCCGGGCGAACCACCATGCCATGCAGCATGCCGGGAACGCGCACGTTGTGCGCATACTCGAATGTTCCCGTGGCCATCTGTGGCATATCCGGCCGCCCAATGGGCTGTCCGAGCACGGTCCACTCGCTGGCTGGCTTTCGTTTCGCGGCGGGATCCACTTTGAGATCAAATTTCTTCCCGACCACAAGGTCGGCGTAGGACACTTTTTTCGATGCGTCACTCTTGGCACGAACTTCTCCATCGACAGCGATGAGATCATCCACTGGAATATTCAAATGTTTCGATCCGAGCTGCAGCAGCGCCTCGCGCGCCGTGGCGCAAGCCCCGGCCAGGTTGCTGTGATTGAAATTCGCGGGATGGGACTGGCTGCCGGAGGTAACGCCTTGATCCGGCGTTAAGGCCGTGTCAGCGACAATCAAATTGACGCGATGAAACGGCACGCAAAGTTCTTCGGCGACGAGTTGCGTCTGCGCAGTGGACATTCCCTGTCCGAGTTCTTCCTTTCCAGTGTAGGCCGTCACACTGCCGTCCGACCCGATGGCGATCCAGGAATCGATTTCTCCAGCCGGCGGAGAATCCGCGGCCGGGTTCTCTCCAAACGCGCCCGCGCGGGTTTGCTGCGCATCGAGAGTTCGTAATACGCCGCCCATGCTGAAGCTGACGATCAGCGCGCCCGTTCCCTTGATAAACGTACGGCGCGAAAAACCGGCGTTCGCCAGGGCATCCGCAGCGCCCCGCGCCATCGGGATTTTGTTCGCGAGAAGAGATGGATTTTTCATCGCGCCATCTCCTTTTGCGCGCGGCCGATCGCGCGCAGCATGCGCGTGTGAGTGAAACACCGGCAAATGACGCGAGACATTCCTTCCTGGATTTCTTTTTCCGTGGTCTTGGGATATTTATCCAGAAGAGCCTTGGCGGTAAGAATCACGGCATTCAAGCAAAAGCCGCATTGCGCGGCCTGCTCATCAATGAAAGCCTTCTGCATCGGATGCGGCTTGTCGACTGTCCCCAAACCCTCGAGAGTGACAATATCGACTCCCTGCATCGATTCGACCGTTCTTCGGCAGGAGCGAACCGTCTCTCCCTTCACAAGGACGGTGCAGGATCCGCATTGTCCGAGGCCGCAGCCAAATTTCGGGCCGCGCAGGCCGAGGTCATCGCTCAGGACGTAAAGCAGCGGCGTCGTGGGATCGACGTCGAGGCTGTGGGTTTGGCCGTTTACTTTCAAAGTTATCAGGCTCATATACCAATGAAGTTATTGCGAAGCTGAATTTTCGTCAAGTATAAGTGTTTGCGAATGCGGCATGGAAAATTGTGCGGGCGGCAGGGTAAACAATTGCCTCGTTTTCCCATCGAAAGAAAATTGGAAAATCTCCCTTCTTCGTGCAGACTACCAAGACGATGATTCAAGAATCGAACCGTCAAGCAGAGTGGTATAAACGATGAAACTCGACAAGATCTATACGCGTACCGGCGATGAAGGCAAGACCTCGCTCGGGGACGGATCACGGCTGCCCAAATTCCATCTTCGCGTAACCGCCTATGGATGCATCGACGAAGCCAATTCCGTGATTGGATTGGCGAATCTGCATGTAGGGAATCCGGAGGTCTTGCGAATTTTGCGGCATATCCAGAACGATCTGTTCGATGTGGGCGCCGATTTGTGCCGCCCCGAGCGGCCCGGCGAGGAAAAAGCAATGCTGCGCATCACGGAGGAACAGGTTACCTGGCTGGAGAATCAGATCGACCGCTTCAACGCGGAACTGGAACCACTCACCAGCTTTGTGCTTCCTGGCGGAAGCCCTGCTTCGGCCCACCTGCATCATGCGAGGACGGTAACTCGGCGCGCGGAACGAGATGTGGTGCGTCTCTCCGCTGACGAACCGGTGAATCCCGCGGTCTTGCGCTACGTCAATCGCCTGTCGGACCTACTTTTTGTCCTGGCGCGGTTCTTGAATGACAAGGGCAAGGAAGACGTCCGCTGGCAGCCCGGCCTGCACCGGTAACGCCTCGTCGCCAACCCCGAATGCCATTTCCAGCTGCAAGTTTTAAAGAGTGGTGTAAACGACGTGGACAAAGGCGTCGCTACTCAGCACCCCTTTACCCCAGACCGGATCAAGATCGGTGAGCGGTTTCGCGGCGACGGCCTGTTCGAGGGATTTTCCGGCAGACTTCAGTTTTTGCACGCGGGCCCGCGCGGTGACGAGCATGTCGCGAAATGCTCTGAGGTTGGCTTTGTTCCCGAGCGGACCGTGGCCGGGAACAATTTTCGTGTCGTTGTCGACCATCGCCAGCATCTTGGTCGCCCCAGCGATCATGCCGCCGATGCTGCCGTTCGTCTCCTTGTCAATGTAGCAGTAGATGCCATTGAAGAAGACGTCCCCCATGTGCAACACATTGGCCTTCTGAAAATGAATGTAGATGTCCGAATCCGTGTGCGCGGGGGCCATGTGCCCCAGCGCCACGTGTTCGCCGCTGAAATTGAGCTGATACGATTCCTTGAACGTTTTTTGGGGAAGGCCCTTTTCGGGAGACGGGTCGAAATGCAGGCCGATGACGTCGAGATCGTGCGTTTCTTTCAATCGTTTTAATGTATTTTCGTGCGCGATCAAAGTGGCGCCGATGCCGCGGACGTTCGCGTTGTTATCGGTGTGGTCCCAATGCCAGTGCGAATCGATCGCCAGTTTCACAGGAGCGTTGCTGATTTCATCCAGAGTCTTCTTAAATCTGTCCCAAGCCAATTGCGTGAACGTATCCACGAGCAGCTTGCCGTCTTTCCCGTTCAGGACCACCACATTTCCGCCCGGACCTCTCAGCAAGGTGAGGTTTTCCGAAAGCTTGGCGGACTCGATCGGAACTTTTCCAAAGCGGGCCCGAGCTGCCGTGAGAGCGTCAGCACCACTTCCCTGTTGCCCGAATCGAGGCGTCGCCCCCATCAGGGCCTTGGAGAAGACGTGCGACAGCGCCCAGCCCCCGGCGAGCGCTCCGGCCCCCTGCAGAATTTCCCGGCGCGTGGCTCGATTTGTGATGTTGTCGGAGTCCATGATGCACCTCGTTGCAATGGGGAATCTGGTTTCGACCCGGTCTACCGGTGGGGAATATAGCAAATTTGAGACGGGACAGGCATTCGCGCTCAGAAACATTTTGCCTCCGGCTGCGCGCCTTTCACAATCCACCGCCGATGGTTATACTGAGTCTGATTTTCAAGGAGAAGAATGCAAATGGACCCATTTGAGTCGTTCAAGGTGGCGCAAAGGCAAGGGTGGGTGCACTTCGTGCCGTTCGAGGCCATCACCACTCCATGCGCGGCACGGCTCGTGAAGCGCGCGGGCGTCCGCCCGGGACAGCGCGTGCTCGACGTGGCGTGCGGGACAGGGGTCGTTTCGGTCACGGCGGCGCGACTCGGTGCTCATGTCACCGGGCTCGATCTCACGCCCGAATTATTGGAGCGGGCGCGGGAGAATGCGCGCATCGCGGGAGTCGAAGTGGATTGGCACGAAGGCGACGTCGAGAAGCTGCCGTTTGGCGATGCGGCATTCGACGTTGTCTTGAGCGAGTTCGGCCATATTTTCGCGCCGAGACCGGAAGTTGCGCTTGGCGAAATGCTGCGCGTGCTGAAGCCGGGAGGAACGATCGCGTTCTCTACCTGGCCGCCCGAACTCCTGGTCGGGCGGATGTTCGCGCTCACAGCGAGCTACATGGCGCCTCCGCCGCCGGGCGTCGCGCCGCCGCCGCTCTGGGGCGATCCCAATATCGTGCGCCAACGGCTGGGCTCGGCTGTGAAAGACATTCTGTTCGATCGCGCGACGATGCTGGTTCCGGCGCTCAGCGTAGGTCATCACCGGAAGGCCTCCGAGAAAAGCTCGGGCCAGATGGGGCGCCTCGTCGCGGAATTGGAAGGCAACGATCCCGCCAAGCTGGAAAGATTTCGCCGGGAATACGATGTGCTTGCAGCCGAATATTTCGAGGACAATCTTTTGCGGCAGGATTATCTGATGACGCGCGCCACAAAGATTTGAAAGAGACGAGTTGAGAAGTGAGAGTTGATGTACAAGGGTTAAGAGTCATCGAGAGCGGCCGGCGTTCTGGATGCGACCTACGTTTCTTGTTCTTAATTTTCACATTTGAAATTTCAGATTTTAGATTTGCGCTCCCTGCACGCCTTATATACGCTTTGTCGGTGAGGTGAAGCCTCCATGGAACACACACCAATGCTTACGAATCCGAGGTTCCATTCACGCCGAGCATTCCGTTTTCCCCGCGTGCTCCGTGGCTTCCGTCCCATCTGCGTTCTTTGCGCGCTCTGCGCTCTGCTTGTCCCGGCATCCCAAGCCGACGAAGGGATGTGGCTGTTCAACAATCCTCCCTTGAAGCTGCTGCAAGAGAAATATCATTTTCAGGCGACTGCCGCGTGGCTCGAGCACGTGCAGAAATCCTCCGTGCGATTCGATAACGGCGGCTCGGGATCGTTTGTTTCCCCGGACGGACTGATCATGACCAACCATCACGTGGGCGCCGATTGCTTGGGGAAGATCAGCACCAAGGACAAAAACTATCTGGCCACTGGATTTGAAGCCAAGTCCAACGCCGACGAACCGAAGTGCGAGGACCTGGAATTGAACGTCCTCATGAGCATTGAGGACGTGACCGCCCGTGTGGCAGGAGCCGTCCAGCCTGGCATGGACGCTGCCTCGGCGGAAAAGGCGCGGCGCGCGGAGATCAACAACATCGAGAAGGAATCGCGCGACAAGACGGGCCTGCGCAGCGACGTGGTCACGCTTTATAACGGCGGGCAGTATCAACTCTATCGCTATAAGAGGTACACAGACGTGCGCCTGGTGTTCGCGCCTCAAAAATCCATCGCCTTTTTCGGCGGCGATCCCGACAACTTCGAGTACCCGCGCTACGATCTGGATATCTGCTTTTTCCGCGCCTACGAAAACGACAAGCCAGTTCGTGTCGACAATTACCTGAAGTGGAGCGAATCGGGAGCTGCGGAAGGCGATTTGATTTTCGTTTCCGGCCATCCCGGCCGAACCGAGCGGGCTGACACTGTGGCGCATCTCCTGTATCAGCGCGACTACGCCATTCCGGGCGCCCTGAACCTTTTGCGCCGCCGCGAAGTCCTACTCGACAATTATTCCGAGCGCAGCGCGGAAAACGCCCGCCGCGCCGAGGATGAACTGTTCGGCATTAAAAACAGCCGCAAAGCGTACCTCGGAATGCTCGCCGGCCTTCAGGACCCGGCCATCCTCGCGAAAAAGCGCGAGTCCGAAAAGGAATTGCGCGATGCAGTCTCGAAGGATCCTAAATTGAGCCAGTCTTACGACGACGGCTGGGATCAAGTGGCCGGATCGATCAAGACGCTGATCAAGATTCGCGACGAATACAATCTCTTCGCCATCGGCCCGCAACGGCACGCGCAGTCCTTCAACAGCGAATTGTTCGACATAGCCATCAAGCTGGTGCGATTGGCGGAAGAGACGCCAAAGCCAAACGGTGAGCGCCTGCGCGAATATTCCGAAGCCGGTCTCGATTCCCTGAAACTCCAGCTTTTTTCCGACGCCCCGATTTACGAAGACCTGGAAACCGTGCAGCTCGCCGACTCACTGGGCATGATGGCTGAGATTATGGGCGAGGAAAACGAAACCGTTCAAAAGGTGCTGGCGGGCAAGTCTCCCCATGAACGTGCATCGGAACTGATTCACGGCACGGCGCTCAAAGATGTTGCGGTCCGCAAGCACCTCGCCGAAGGCGGACTGAAGGCGATCCAGGAATCAAGCGATCCCATGATCCAGCTCGCGCGGATGATCGATCCGGAGTCGCGCCGGATCCGCCAGATCTTCGAGCAGCAAGTTGACGAGCCGCAGCGCCAGGGTTACGGCAAGATCGCCAACGCGCGGTTTGCGGCATACGGGTCGAGCGTTTATCCCGACGCGACTTTCACGCTGCGTCTCGCGTTTGGCGAGGCCAAAGGCTATACCGAAAACGGCGAGAAAATTCCCTGGGCCACAACGCTTGGCGGCACCTACGAACACGCCGCCGTGCACAATAACAAGGACCCATTCGAGCTGCCGAAAATATGGAACGACCGAAAATCGCAGCTCAACCTTTCAACGCCTTTCAACTTCGTGAGCACCGCCGACATCATCGGGGGAAATTCCGGAAGCCCGGTGATCAACCGCCAAGGCGAACTCGTCGGAATCATATTCGATGGAAATATTGAATCTCTTGTTTTGGACTACATTTATACGGACAAGGAGGCCCGCGCCGTCGCGGTTCATTCCGCAGGCATTCTGGAAGCCCTGCGAAAAATCTACGAAGCCAATCGGTTGGTCACGGAACTTACAGGGAAGAAATAGGACCGTCGCAACGGACAAAGCCCTCGCGCACAGGCCAAAATAAAAAGGCCGGACGGCTTGCCGTCCGGCCTTCTTCCTACGCGGACTCGAACTCCTAGTTCGGGAATGGCAAATAGGTCCACAGATCGTTGAGGTAGCCTGGGGGTGCGCCATTGGAAGAATCGTAGCCCTCCCCACCAAAGACCTTGATGTAACCCAACGAGTCGGGAGCCCAGATTGCAGCGCCCCGACGTCCGCCAACGATGTTATTTACAAAGAGCGCGCCGTCACCACCCGGAATAGCCTGGATCGCAAACACTGTGTTCTGGTTGGCATTGGGGATTCCCTTCCACCAAATCCATTGTCCAGAGCTGTGCTGATACTCCCAGATGTCGTTCAAGAATCCGGTTGGATCCGTAGTCGAGGTACCATATCCCCATCCGCCAAGGAACCAGAGATTGTTGTTGGCATCGCTCCAGCCGACGGCGCCCCATCGCGATCCGGGCATATTTGTGGCCGCTCCGGAACTCAGGTTGCTCGTTGCCTCTGTGCCATAGTTGCCTGTTTGATTTGCGAGATTGCTCCCTGACACCCAAGTCCACTGCTTGGTCGTAACATTGAATTCCCAAAGGTCGTTCAGGATCGCACCCGAAGGAGGAGGACCAGCATTCCCGGTCCCGGCCGAGTCCAGGCCAAATCCCCCAAAGAGCCAAATGTTTCCGGAGGTATCCGCCCACAATACAGCTTCCTGGCGGCCGCCCGGCGCGGTCGTGCCGCTTCCCGTTCCTTGCGTGCCATAACTGCCATTCTGATTCGCGATATTGGAAGTGGAGGGTCCGATCCAGGTCCACTGGTTTGCAGTCGAGTTGTACTCCCAGAGATCATTCAGCAAGCCGATAGTTCCTGCGGAGTCCACACCTTGCCCGCCAAAGAGCCAAAAATTCCCGGACGCGTCTCTGGTCGTCGCGGCAGCCCACCGACCTCCGGGAAAGCCGCCCGCTGCACCCTGTGTGCCGTACGTTCCGGTCGTATTGCCCGTTGTTGGACCTCCAGCTTGGACCCATGGGCACGAGCTGGTACCGGCACCGGTTGCGTCAACTGACAAACCGGGAGTGCATTTCCATAGATCACTGAGCAAGCTCTCTGTCCCGTTGCTGTCGATTCCCTGGCCGCCGAATAAATAAAGGTCACCCCCAGTGCTTGTCCAGCTTGAGCTGCCCCACCTCGAGCCTGGGCCTGGAAGGACACCCGTGGGAACATCCTCGAATTCCAGTTGGTCGACGCGGTCCTGGAAAACGGCGGGAGCACTCGCACTGTTCGTAAAAATGGGAAGATTGGCGGGCACCCACCCTCCCACAGAAATGTCATATACCCAAAGATCGTTCAGAAAAGACGGAAGTTGTTTTCCTAGCGGGTTCGGATAGGGGAATCCATTTCCGCCAAAGAGCCATTTTCGCCCCTGGTTATCCGTCCAGGATGCAGCAAAATCTCTGCCTCCCGGAGTGCTGACATTCGGTACGAAGGGTTCGTTCGGGGGTCGGAGCGGTGTCGTAACTGTAGCGTAATTGTTCGCAATATTTGTGCTGGTGATGTACCACGTGTCCCAACCATAGTCGTTGTGCTGGCAATCAGCAAGAACATCGCTGACATTCGCAATAGCGATTCCAGTATAGAAGAACATGGTGCAGCCCTGCGGCTGGCTGGTTGGCGGGAGGAACATTTGCACGTTGAAAATGCCGCCATTCGTGACCTGCGTGGGAAACGTGAATGTGGTATCCCCGGTAACGAATAGGTCGTCGCCCGCGTTGTCCTGCAATTCGAGCGTGTCTCCAGGCGCCTCAACCAGGCCAACCACCGATCCACTGATTTTGAAACCCGGCTGTGTGCAGATGACTGCCACGTTATTGACGTTCGTAGTCGCGGTGCCACTGCCGTTTACGACAGAGCATACTTGCGCCGGGTTAGAAGGCTGCGTTGACACGGTAACAGCGTAGGCAGTCCCGACACCTACTGGGGCCGGAAACGTAAAAGGCACGTTGCCCGAGCCCGAGACAGACAAATTATTGCCGCCATTGTCCTGAAGGACGAGCCCGCCTCCGAGCAGACCGGAAACTGATCCGCCGATCGTGAAGCTGGTCGTACCGCAATTGATTACGATGTTTGTAACGTTAGCCGTCGCGGTTCCCGAGCCGTTGGCGATGCTGCAGGTCTGCGCCGGGCCGGTGGGCTGCTTCGATACCGTCACGGCGTATGGGCCACTCACCGCAGTCTTAAAGGTGAACGTGCCGTTCACCGTGACAGCCAGGTCATCTCCGCCGTTATCCTGCAAGACCATTCCCGTTCCAACCAGGCCGACTACCGACCCACCGATGGTAAACGTGGTGCCAGAACCCGAGCCCGAACCTGACCCGGACCCCGAGCCAGACCCTGAGCCCGAACCCGATCCTGAGCCGCTGCCGCCGCTGCTTCCGCCAATCGTGCTTCCCGCACCACTCCGGCAGGAAGAAAGATTCAGCGTAATCAGCACCAGGAACACCAAGTACAAGGTTCTCAATACAAGTCTCATGGCGTTTATTGCTCCTTCGCGGCTTGGCTTCGAGCGCTCAAAACCCGTCTGCGCACACTTCACCACGCACACCAATACCTTCAGTGTGTACGCGGTCCCTCATTCTTTGTTTGGTCTAACTTGGGCTAGACCGATCGATAACTTGGCCGAAGATAGCCAAATTACCTAATACTCCCTCATGAACACCCTACGTCTCCGACAATTGAGGGTCAATTTAGAGTTGAAGAGTGTGTGTCTACCTAACTATTAAGTACCAGGCGTACTAGGACCAGCGCTATTAGCGCTGGAATGTCGGTTCTTCAGTTCGAAGAACTGCTAACCCTGGCAGACCGAATACGGTCTAGGCACGTCGAACGTATGTGATACGATCACGAGCGGCCTACATCGACCACGAAAACTTGCAGGTCCAAATTCCAATTCCTGGCTTCGGAGCGGCGCGGTTATTCAACGCATAGAAACCGCCTGTAATCATGCGTCCTTCACAAATTCGCAACATCGTTGTTCTGGCCGTCCTCGCGGTCCTTGCCCTTTGGGGAAGCTCGACGGCCGCAGATTTCGTCATTGAATACAACTGGTGGAAGGAGATTGGGCAAGTAAGTACATGGGCTGGGATGCTGTGGTACAGCATCGCACCTGCCGCAGCAGGCTCGCTCGTGGCTTTCCTCGCGCTCTGGGTAGCCCATGCGCGGGGGCTGCACTTCGCCGGGATCCTGAAACGCGACCACCGCCTCTACTCCGGGCTGATACCAGTGGGCTTGGCAATCGTAGCGATCGTGTTCGCATCGAACTCGATTGACTATTGGACGGTCATGCGCTTTTTCGGGTCCCGCGGACTCACCGCGCCCGCCGGCGCCTGGAAGGATCAGGTTTTTTCCAGGGGACTGCCCTTCTATCTATTCGATTTGCCATTTTATGCGCAGGTGCTCGGATTCGTGTTTGTGCTGGCCATACTTTGCGCTTTGGTGTTTTGGGCGACCGCGCGGGGCTGGCAGCTGGCGGAAAAATTTCGCTACGGAGGGTTCGAGGAGGGGCCACACAGGACTCTTACGATCGGACCAGGTTCTCTGCTGCTGCCAGGCGCTACGCGAGCCGGCTTTGTCCGGATCATTACCGTGATACTGTTCCTCGGCTTCGCCGCCTGGATTTATCTCGGCAACTACGAGCTTCTGCTGAATTCACACGCCTTTATGACTGGCGCGGATTATGTGGACGAAAAAGTCACGCTCCCCTTGCGATGGCTGCTCATCGTCGTCACGCTCGGGGCGCTGCCCGTCCTCTGGATGCGCAGGTATAAGCAAGCGGTCATTCTCGTCGCCGGTTTTTTCATACTGCAACTCGCTTTGCCGGGCATCGTTCACGCCGTCTATGTGCGGCCAAATGAAATCTCCATCGAGCGGCCCTATATCGAACGGCATATTGAGGCAACTTCGATTGCCTTCGGTCTGAACCGCAATTCCGAAGAGCTTCCCTTTACCCCCACCGGGCAAGCGACGGTCGATCCTGTGCAGGATGCGGATTTGCTGGACAATGTTCGTCTTTGGGACCTGCGCGCGTACAACGCGACAATTACCCAGATTCAGGCCCTGCGTCCCTACTACACCTTTCCGGCTACCGACGTGGACCGCTACTTCCCGAACGGCCATATCAAGCAGGTGCTGCTGTCGCCGCGCGAGATCGATGTCACACAGTTGTCCGCCGAAGCCAGTGAGAGCTGGATCAATCCGCGGTTTATTTACACGCACGGGTTCGGGGCGGTCATGGCGGAGGTCAACAAGATCACGCCCGATGGCCTCCCCGTTCTGCTGATCGAAAACGCTCCGCCGGAAATCAAAACGCCTGGGTTCAAGCTCACTCGCCCGGAAATCTATTACGGCGCAAAAACGCAGGATCCGGTGTTCGTTCATACCGCCCGCGAGGAATTCGACTATCCGTCGGGCGACCAGAACAAATACTCGACCTACGAAGGAACAGGAGGTTTCCCCGTCGGTTCTCTTTTGCTGAAAGCGGCTGCGGCCATCTCCCAGGGAGAGCCAAACATTCTGTTCACGAGTTACCTGACCGGCGAAAGCCGCATGATGATTCATCGCAACGTTCAAGAAAGATTGCAGTATCTCGCGGGGTTTCTGACCTGGGATCAGGATCCTTACCTGGTGATCACCGACGACGGACGCTTGGTTTGGATGGTGGACGGCTATACCACTTCTCTGTCGCATCCCTACTCCGCGACGATTCCGGTTGCCGGTCTCGATGACGGGGCGAATTACATCCGAAACGCGGTCAAGGCCACCGTGGATGCCTACTCGGGGAAAATCTCTTTGTACGTGTTCGATCCGGGCGATCCCATCATTCAGGCTTACGAACATTTGTTCCCGAAACTGTTTCTGCCGGCTTCTGCTATGCCGGCGGACTTGCGTCGCCACGCCCGCTATCCCGAGGCCCTGTTCCAAGCGCAGGCAGAGGCCTACCGGACGTTTCACATGCGCGATCCCCAGGTGTTCTACAACAAGGAAGACATCTGGGACATCGCGCATAACTTGTTTGGGCAATCGGCGCAGCCCGAGAATGTGCAGCCGACCTATGTGGTGGCCACCTTGCCGGGAGAAAAAGCCCCTGAGTTTCTGCTGATTCTTCCCTTCACGCCGCGAGGCAAAGACAATTTGATCGGCTGGATGGCCGCGCGATGCGACGGCGAGCATTTGGGACAACTGGTTTTCTACCAATTGCCGAAACAGCAACTGATGTATGGCCCGATGCAGATCGAATCGCGCATCGACCAGGATCAAAACATTTCCAAGGACCTGACGCTGTGGAACCAGCAGGGATCGCACGTGCTGCGGGGAAATATTATTTCCCTGCCGGTAACGGGCGGCTTTCTGTATGTCGAGTCCATCTACATTCAGGCCACGGAAGCGCGCATGCCTCAGCTCAAAAAAGTGGTTCTGGCTATGGGCGACCGGCTGATTTATCGCGACAATTTCGATCAGGCCTTGGCCGAACTGACCGGCGGCGCCGTGCCCTCCAAGGCCAGTCCAGGCACAGCTGCGTCCGTTCAGGCCGCGGCTCCCGCAGCTTCTGAAAAGAACGTAGCCGATCTGGCCGAGCGCGTGCGCAAAATTCGCGATCAGGCCGAGGAACTGGTGCAGGAGCTTCAGCAGTTAGAAAAAGATGCAGGCAAGAAATAGACAAATATATAATGCGGTAGCCATGACCAACGCTTCCTTCCTCTCCGATAAATTTGCGTCGGGCCTGCCCTACGGTCGCTACCTTCAGACCGGCAACGAAGAGCAGCAACGCCGCTGGACCCAGGTCTACGACGCCGCTCACCTCTCCGACACGCAGAAGCAGCTTATCGCCGGCTTTGTGCGCGAAATGAAAATTCTGATCTTCAGCGGCATCTGGTGCGGCGATTGCGTCCAGCAATGCCCGCTGATTTACAGGATCGCGGAAGCCAACCCTGGAAAAATCGATTTGCGCTTCGTCGAGCGGCTCAAGGAAAGCGAATTGGTTCCCGAGCTGCGCATCAACGCCGGCAGCCGCGTCCCCGTCGTCGTATTTTTGTCCGAGGATAACGAATGGTGCGCCACCGCCGGCGATCGCACCATCAACCGTTATCGCGCCCTGGCCCGCGCCCGACTGGGCCCGCTCTGCCCCACCGGCATCGTCGCCCCTGAAAAAGACGACCTCGACGCCACGCTCGGCGATTGGCTGAACGAAGTCGAGCGCGTGCAACTGATGCTTCGGCTTACTCCTCGCCTTCGCCAAAAATATCAGGACTAGACCTCAAGAATCTCAGATTACTTCTGAATCTGTTTGAAAGAGGCTGGCTTGACATGAGAACCGCCGGGCGTATATTCGGTTCCATACGGTTTGCTACGCTTACGGAGGTGCCACCAACATGAGCGATTTTCCCCTGAAGCGCCGCGACTTCCTCGTCGGCGTGGGCGTAAGCGGGCTGGGACTGGTCTTTGGCCTCGATCTAAAACCGGCTGCGGGCGCAACTCTCGAAATCGACAAGGAAGGAACGAGCGCCGGCGTAAAGATGGCCTGGGTGCGCATCGCTCCGGATGGCGCGATCACCATCATGGCGCCGGCGGCGGAGATGGGCCAGGGTACGACGACCGCACTCGCGGTAGTTTTCGCAGAGGAACTCGACGCGGACTGGAACAAGGTGTCCGTCGAGTTCAGTCCGGCCAACGACGCGATTTACGCAAATCCGCTGCCGTTCTTTTTCGGAATGATGGTAACGGCGGCGAGCACCGCAGTGATGGCATATTACAAGAATATGCGCCTCTACGGCGCACAGGCGCGGCGCGTCCTGCTGGATGCGGCCGCGACTCGCCTCAATGTTCCCGTGTCGGAACTCACGACGGAACCTAGCGTGGTGGTCCATGCCAAGAGCGGGCAACGGCTCAGCTACGGAGAAATCGCGGGCTTCGCTACTTTGCCGGAAACATTGCCAGCCGTTTCGGAAAAAGATCTAAAAGATCCGAGCCAGTTCCGGCTGATCGGCCATGAAATCCCGCGCGTCGATATTCCGAGTAAGACCAACGGCGCGGCGATCTACAGCATCGACGTCCGGCTTCCGAACATGGTATACGCCACCGTAGTCCGTGCTCCCGTTCTGGGGGCCACGCCGATTTCCGTCAATGATGCGGAAGTTTCCAAATTGCCGGACGTGCTGAAGGTGATGAAGTTGCCGCCCGATCGCGTGGCCATTGCCGCGCGGACTTACGAGGCGGCACTAATCGCCGAGCGCGCGTTGAAGATCACCTGGAGCAAAATTGCCGAAGGCGAATTTGACAGCGACCGCGCGATGGAAGAGCAGTCCGCAATCGCGCGCGACCTCGGCAAAGCCGGAACTGTCGTGCAGAACACGGGCGACGCCGTGGGCGCTCTGAAAGGCGCGGCCAAAGTTTACCAGGCCGAATACCGCACGGAATTTGTCTACCACGCTCAACTCGAGCCGCTGAATTCCGTGTCCTGGGTGAAGGACGGCGGGAAAACCGTGGAAGTTTGGGCCGGATCTCAGACACCCACACACTTGACGCGCTCCGTCGCACAAGCGCTCGGCATTGCTCCTGAAAATGTGCTGCTCCATCGCACCTACCTTGGCGGCGGCTTTGGCCGGCGATCGGCCATGGACCACGACTGGGTCGTCGACTCCGCGCTGGTATCGAAAGAGCTGGGGCAGCGGGTGAAGGTGATTTGGAGCCGCGAATCCGACGTGCGTTTCGGGCGCTTCAAACCCATGACGGCGCAATATCTGCAGGCGGCCGAAGACAGCAATGGCCGGCTGACGGCCTGGCATCATCGCCTGGTCGCGGACGAGGCGTTGGCCATGACCGATCCAGTCCGCTTCGAGAAGGGCAAAGAGTTCCCGAGAATTTCTACGACGGGCATCAAGACCGATTACGATGTTCCCAACATCCTCGTGGAGGCGGTGCGCAACAAGCAGGGGGTGCGCATGTCAGCCGTGCGCGGCGTCGGCTCAACGGTGAATCAGTTCGCAGCGGAAAGTTTTGCGGACGAAATCGCGATCGCCCGTGGCGAAGATCCAGTCGAGATGCGCCTTGCTCTCCTGCAGAAGTCTCCGGCCGAACAAGAAGTGCTCCGAGCTGTGGCAAGTATGGCGGGTTGGAAAAAGGGCGAGAAGGCAGGGCGCGGCGTGTCGTACGTCGCGAACGCGGGTACGTTCATGGCCACGATTGCGCAAGTCACCGTGGATCGCAATACCGGCGTGATCCGCGTGCCGCAAATTTGGATCGCCGCCGATGTCGGAGTGCCGGTATCGCCGCGCAACCTGGACGCGCAGTTGCAAAGCGCTGTCATCCACTCCCTGAGCAATCTGCTCAAGGAACGCATCACGTTCAAGAACGGCGCCGTCCAACAATCGAATTTCTACGACTACCAGGTGATTCGCATGTCGGAAGCGCCGGAAGTGCACACGCACATCGTGCCGTCAACCCGCAATCCGGTTGGGATTGGCGACCTCGGAGGAATTGGCGTGGGCCCGGCAGTAGCCAACGCATTTTTTTCAGCAACGGGACGCCGGCTGCGGCAGTCGCCGTTCCTGCCGGAGCGCGTGCTCGCTGTATTGAAAACATAAAGACCGGAAAAATATGGATGCAAACGTAAGTAAGGCATGGCGGAGTCGGATTTTTTCTCGAGGAGGTTTATTCTCGTGATCTCTCTTACGGTAAATAAACGCAGCGTGATGGTGGACGTCGATCCTTCGACTCCTCTGCTCTGGGTCCTGCGCGAGCACCTTGGTTTGACCGGCACAAAATATGGCTGCGGCGTTTCGCAATGCGGCGCCTGCACCGTGCACCTGGATGGCCGGCCGGTGCGCTCCTGCAGCACTCCCGTATCGCGCGCAGTGGGAAGTGAGATCACTACCATTGAAGGGCTGTCGGCTGGCGGGAATCATCCGTTGCAGCGCGCGTGGATTGAAATCGAGGTGCCGCAGTGCGGCTATTGCCAGTCCGGCCAGATCATGAGCGCGGCGGCGTTGCTGGAAAAAACTCCGAATCCGGCGGACGAGGACATCAACCGCGCCATGTCCGGAAATATTTGCCGCTGCGGGACCTATCCACGAATCCGCCGCGCCATCCATCGCGCCGCGGAACTGGCCAAAGCTAGCGTCTGAGGATTTGAAATTTCAGATTTGAGATTTGAAATCGATTTTCAATTTGAGTTTTGAAATTATCCGGGCAGATTGATTGTCCCGCTTGAAAGCCGCGCTAGTCCGCCATCGCTTCTTCGTGGATCGTGCGCATCCTGGGCCGCTCGATGTTAGGCAGGAACGCGGCCAACAAACCCACCGCTGGAAGATAAGAACAAACCAGGTACACAAAATTGATGCTGGTCAAATCCGCGAGCCAGCCTAGGATAGCCGCACCCAGCCCCGCCATACCAAAAGCGAATCCGAAGCAGAGGCCGGAGATCATCCCCACTTTGCCTGGAACTAATTCCTGCGCGTAAACCACAATCACCGAAAATGCGGACGCCAGAATCAAACCGATCACCACGCTGAGAATTTCGGTCCAGAACAGATTGGCGTACGGCAACAGCATGGTGAATGGAAGAACGCCGAGAATGGAAGCCCAGATGACATTCTTGCGGCCGATTCGGTCTCCGACCGGCCCGCCAATGAGCGTGCCGACGGCCACCGCGCCTAGAAAAACGAAAAGATGGATTTGAGCGCTTTCGATGGTCACATGGAACTTGCTCATCAGATAGAAGGTGTAGTAGCTGGTCAGGCTCGCCAGATAAACGAATTTGGAAAATAGGAGCGCCATTAGAATCGCGACCGATGCCGTGATCCTTTTCATCGACAGGTCGGGCGGCTTGTCAATGTTGTGTTTCGCGCTGAATCTCTTCCAGCTTGCGGCGTGGTTCTTTGCCCAACTGCTCACGCCCGTCAGAAGAATCATGCCGGCGAGGGCGGCAAGAGAAAACCACGCCAGACTATTTTGTCCCCGGGGCAAAACAAAGAACGCAGCCAGCAAGGGACCAAAGGAAAGCCCCGCATTGCCGCCAACTTGAAAAATTGATTGTGCGAGACCGTGCTGCCCGCCCGACGCCATTCGTGCCACGCGCGAAGACTCGGGATGAAATACCGAGGAGCCAGTCCCCACTAGCGCAGCGGCCACGAGAAGCGCGGGAAACGTGCGAGCCGCGGCCAGCAAAATGAGCCCAACGAGCGTCGCGCCCATCCCCACAGGCAGAGAAAACGGCCGGGGCCTCTTGTCCGTATAGAACCCGATCATCGGCTGCAGGAGCGACGCCGTCGTCTGATAGGTGAGCGTAATCAGGCCGACTTGCGCGAAATTCAGATTGAACGAACTTTTCAGCAACGGATAAATCGCGGGGAGCAACGAAGACATCATGTCGTTCAAAAGATGGCACACACTGATCGCCGCCAAAACTTTGTAAACGACCTTTGGACCTACCTCCACCAAAGTTTCGGTCTGAGTCGCAGCCACGTTTTCTTTCCCCCAACCTTCAGGCCAACATCACAAATGGAAATCCTGGTCTTTTTATTGTACCAAGACTTTTCTATTTTCCAGGATTGAAACTGCGCGCGGCTATTGTGGCAGTTTCCGATAATACCGTTTTTTCGAGAGGTGGAAGAAACTCAAGATCACTCCGCCAAAGTGACTGTTCCGCTCGCCGAGTCAATTTTGGGGTTAGGCCCGTAACGGTTCTCGCCCGGTTGGCTGTCTTCAGTGATGAATGAAAAGAAAAGAATTAAATTAACTAATGGGATCAAGAACATAAGAAACCACCATCCACTACGATTTGTGTCGTGGAGTCTGCGAACTGACACGGCAACTAATGGAATAAACGTTCCAAACGCGTATAGCATGCGCAACTGTCCAAGATGGCTTTCTGGGTCGATTGTTCCTGTTAGAAAGTTAGGATATCTGAGGGAGAATATGATCAGACCGTGAATCAGACCAAAAATCCAATATTCTTTCCGCCGAGCTCGCCCGGCGAATACCGCGTACTTTCTCAAGACTAGAAAATACCATTTCATTGTTGCTTCACTTGAGGCCAACAAGTGAGCCACATCACGATGAGTCCGCACCACTTGTCAGAAACTAAAACACTACCCGTGCCTTAACCGATTTCACGCCACACCGGCCTGACGCATGACGGCTTCGGATTTCACGCGGATTTCGCGGGCAACCTCGTAGGGATCGCCTTGCTGGAATTTCGGCAGGAAGAGTTCCACCGAGAGCGGACCGGCGTATCCTTTTTCGGCAAGCTTGCCCAAAATGCGAGTCAGCGGGCTGATTCCATCGCCGGGAATAATACGCGTCGTGAGGTCCAACAACTCGCGCGGCATATCGGGCACATCCTGAAAGTGGACGTGTCCAATTTCCCCGACGCGGATCAGATCGAGGTCCTCGAACTTATTTAGGCCGGACCAGAAATGATAGCAGTCCAGCATGGGCTCGATGTTTGGGTGAGCGGCGGCGCGCGTCATCTTCAGCAGTGTCGGCAGCGTGGAGATGAACGTCGATGTGCGCAGGAACTCGATCCGAAGCGACATATTGAATTGCTTGGCGACGTCTCCTGCATCGTAAATATTGTCGACGCCTGCTTTGTAATCGTCCTCCGTGATTTTCTTCGTGCACGCGGTGGGAGAGTAGACCCGATTGAGGCCCATGTTGGCGTACATTTCGCAGCGTCTCTTGAGATTGTCGAGGGCGGCGGCGCGATTGGGATTGGGCTCAAAAAGTTCCGTCACGCCTGTCGCGGCTTGGACGAGATTCAAACCGAGGTCGGTGATCACCCGGCGGGCGGCGGCCAGATCCTCGGTTTTCAGAAATTCGTCGAGGAGAACATTAGTGATCTCAACATTTTTGATTCCCGCTCGAGCCCAGCCTTCGAGCGATTTGCGGTAGCCCGCGCCGTTCGACGTGTTCTGGTGAATGGCCAGCGTCATTTTCTTTTCTGCGGCAACGGCTGACACGGCGCTTGTGGCAGCGAGCGCCACCGGAGCGAGGAGCACTTCTCTTCTGGAAAGTGTGGTCATAGAATTGAATTCGTTCCTTTCAGAATCCCCGCCAATTCAGGGCCTGCGGTCCGAGTAGGATAGGCTTCAGCCTGTCTGCTTTAGAAGCTCGTCAGCTCGGAACGGCAGACAGGCTGAAGCCTATCCTACCGTGCGGCCTAAGCCTTCGGCACCGGCGGCCAGATTCGCAGCGCGCTGTTGGGTCCATTCGGCGCGTGGATCAGATTTGGAACCACGGAGTGCCCGTTCAGCCCCAAGGGCGAATTCGCGACCGCGGGCGCATAGTCCCGGTCAAACCCTTCCTCGGATGCGAACTCGTAAATAATTCCGTGTTTCGCCCAACCGGCCACGGAATTCAGCTTTCGCGTCCGGACGCAGGAAGGCGTGGCGCACATCTTCGGCAGCCGTTGCAGAACATAGCCGGCGTGCATTTCTTCCTCGAACTGCAATTCGCAATCGAAGCTTCCGACTTGGATGCATGGAGCTCCCGTCATCCCTTCTTTATAAGCGGCAAGCGCAGTGCCCTCGCGCCTGCAAGCCTCAGTGAAAAGATTCATGCGCTCACCGGTCCGCATGGCGAGCATCTTCTTCCCTGCTTCCGGCAGCGCCGCGTTGATGAGGCTGGGGACAGGATCGCCGAACACGCCCGCCTCCGCCGCGGCAATAAGGAGCATGTAGTGATATCCCTTGCCGACTGCGGGGTCGTCGACATGCCTGTAGCGCTTGGAATTTTCGGCGCCGCCTTCAAGATCCTGCGAAGCGTAGTGCGCCGCCCACAAATAGCCGGGGCGCTTCAAGAGACCGGGGAGATAGGTCCCGTGCAGCCAGGAAAAATAGGCGTCGCGGCCATCCGCAGGCAGGTCATACCACGTGATCCAGAGGCCTCGGTCGGGTGGCGCGGTGCGCCCGTGTTCCATTTGCGGCGCGGAATTGGAATTCGGGTTTTGCGCGAACGAGTTCTGCGCAGCGGCAAGCGCGACGGCCGCGCCGCTCGCGGCCTTCAAGAATTTGCGACGGTTCCCGTTGGTCACGCCATCCTGCTTTTTCATTTCTTCTCCTTGGCTTGCGCGAGATCAAACATTCATCTTGAGCAGCTTTGCCGCAGTGTTACTGAAGATCGAAATGCGTTCCTCATCGTTTAGCCCGGGCACGGCGAGAATGCGGTCCACCGGTGTACGATTCCAGAGCGTCGGATAATCGGTGCCCACTACGACCTGGCTGGCGCCCACAACGGCAATCAGGTGCCTCAAGTCTTCAGGCGTAAAGAGAATGGAGTCGTAATAAAGCTGTTTGAGATACTCGGTCGGTAGCTTCTTCAGTGGCTTGCAAAGATTGGGAAACGCGGTTAGGCACTGATCGTTCCGGCTCGGGTAGGATGGCAGGTAGCCCCCGCCATGCGCCGCACAGATTTTCAAGCGCGGAAAAAGGTCCAGCGTTCCGTCTTGGATCAAATGGGTGAGCGCGAGCGTTGTCTCCAGCGGGTGTCCGACGACGTTGTCCAGAAATCCATTTCCCTGCAACCTTTTTTCGTCGATCGGCGCGCCGGCGGATTGCGGGTGGATGAAAATCAGAGTCTGCAGCTCTTCGGCCTTCTGCCAGAACGGATGAAATTTGGGAGCGGAAAGATCATCGCCGTTCACACTGCCGCCGATGGCGAAGCCGCGCATGCCCAGTTTCTTAACGCCGTATTCCATTTGCTGGGCAGCGAGCGAGGGATGCTGCAAGGCCACACTGCCGAAGCCGGCGAAACGCTTTGGATGCGCCGCGCAAAGCTCGGCAATTTTTTCGTTTTGAATCTGGATCACTTTGCGGGCGAGATCCTCGTCCGCCCAATACCAAAACGGATTCACCGATACGGCCTGCACATCAATTCCCATTTCGTCCAGATCCGCGAGGCGTTTTTCAACGTCGTTGTCGATGTTCGCTGGCCCTTCTGGCTTTGCCAATTGCACATCGCCCGAGCGTCCCTCGCGGACAATGCGGTCTTTGACTAGATCCCATGCCTCGGGCACTCGCACGTGTGCGTGGATGTCCACGACCGGCGTGCGGCGGCCCCCGACGACGACTTCGCGGCGCTTGCGGCTGGCGGCAGGTGGCACAGCGGATTGCCACGGGCTTCGCGCGAATGCAAAGGAAGAATCAGCGCAGCAGCAGCCCGTGAAAAAGATTCCAGCCGCTGTTTGTGAGGCACTCTTTAAGAATTCCCTGCGTGTCGGCATATATGCTTTTCAATTTTCGCTGACTTCAATTTTCTTTTGGCATTCCCGGATGGGCCTACTTATACACCCGAGTCCAGTTTGAGGAAACGGCCTTCTTCTTGCTATTTGAATGACGCAATATTCCGCGCAGTGCCTGTAACCGGAAAGTTGCATCTGGCCAGCGGAAAAAAGAAGCGCTACAATCGCCAACCGTCATGACCCAATCCACCTCAACTGCCCGTCGTGAATTCATCAAATTTCTGGCCGCCAGCCCCTACGTTGCCGCGCTCGGAGGAGTCGCCGCTTTCTTCGAGAAAAGCGGATGGGCCCAGAGCATGCAGGGGACTTCCGACGTCATCGCCAGCCCAGCTGCGGCGCTGGACGTTTTCGATTTCGAAGAGGCCGCGCACCGCAAGGTCATGCAGGGCCACTGGGCATACATGGCCAGCGGCGTCGACGACGACGGTACGCTGCGCGCCAATCGCGAAGGCTTCAAGCACATCGAATTGCGCCCGCGCCGCTTGCGCGACGCCACCAAAGTCGACATGCGCGTCGATCTGTTCGGCACCACATACAACAGCCCGATCTTCCTGTGCCCAACCGGCGGCGAGAAATCTTTTTTTGCCGATGGCGAATTGTCGGTGGCGCGGGCGGCCAAAGCGCGCAACACTTTGCAGTTTCTTTCCACGGCCACTTCGACGCCCGTCGAAGAGGTTTGCAAGGAACGCGGCCAGCCGGTGTGGTATCAGCTGTACGCAACGACTTCGTGGGATGCGAACGAGAAAATTCTGCGGCGCGTGGAAGCCGCAGGCTGCCCGGTCGTTGCTCTCACGGTCGACAACACCACGGGCCGCTTCAGTGAGACGTATCTGCGCACGCGAGGGAAAGATTTGCACCAGTGCCTCAACTGCCACGAAACTCCCGAGGGGCCGACGGTCAAAGAACGCCCGATGTACGACGGCATCGACATGACCGGCATAAGAACACAGAATCCTTCCATGGACTGGGCCTTCCTCGATCGCCTGCGCAAAACCTGGAAAGGGAAACTCTTCATCAAGGGCATGGACACGCGCGAGGATGCGCGCCTCTGCGTCGAACACGGCGTGGACGGCATGCTCGTGTCCAACCACGGCGGACGTTCCACGGAAACTTTGCGCGCCACGATCGAAGCACTGCCGGAAGTCGTCGCCGAAGTGGGCGGAAAGATTCCTGTGTTCGTCGATGGCGGATTTCGCCGCGGCACGGACGTATTCAAGGCCCTCGCGCTTGGCGCTAAAGCCGTTGGGATTGGACGGCCCTTTCTTTGGGGGTTGGGAGCCTTCGGCCAAGACGGGGTCGACCGGGTGATCGAAATCATGCAGGGCGAATTGAAACTCGCAATGGGAAATTGCGGCACACGAACCGTCGCCGACATCACTCGCGAATACGTTGCCACTCCAGACTGGAAAATCTAACCAGTGAAAAGGGGCGCAGGCTTCAGCCAGTGGATTCTTGGCCTCGCAAGGGCCACCCCCACAGGCTAAACAGGCTGCGGAAAAACTCCTAGAGCTGTCATTCCGAGGGCTGGGTTTGCCCGAGGAATCTGTTTTTTCTTGGGTTTGGCGAAGAAAAGCAGATCCCTCGCTTCGCTCGGGATGACAAAAAAGCACTTTCTCGCAACCTGTAAATCCTGTGCCTCAAAAACCACAAATTACCGCGGCGGCTTGGGCCACCAACTGATGAATCCTTCTTTGTTGGGCATTTTGACGCGCGGCAGGGATTTTGCGTCGAGCACTGCATCCGGTGAAACGATGCCGTCGATGGACAGGATATAGGCCGTCACCGCGTAGACTTCGTCATTCGTCAGGGACTGCGGCGACGTGATCGGCATCGCTCGCCGAATATAATCGAACAGCGTCGTGGCGACCGGCCAATAGCTCGCCGGTGTTTTGATTGGCTTGTTGGAAGCGAGCGAGCCAAGGCCACCTGTAAGTTGATCCTGCGGTTTCCCAGCGCCTTTCTCTCCGTGGCAGGATTGGCAAGATTTGGCGTAAACCGCCGCCCCCGCCGAAACGGACCCGCTGCCGGGAGGCAGTCCCTTGCCGTCCGGCGCGACTGTGATATCGATCTTTCGAATTTCTTCGGGAGTGAGCTGACGTCCGAGGTTGGGACTTTGCGCTCCACACGCGAGCGGCAGCAGGAAAAACGCCGCCAGGGGAACGAGAGAACCAAATCTAAGCGTAGACATTCTTCACCGTCCCGTCCGCCTCGATGCTCCAGCTCTGAATGGCATTGAAGTGGTACTGTTGGCCCGGCGCGTATTGAGTGATCCAGTTAGCCCGGGTGGGCTGCGTGCCGCCAGTCTCATCGGTGGCCCGGCAAGTCAGCGTGGAAGGCCGGCCATCCCAGCGCCACGGCAATCGGAAGCGAGTGAGAGCCTTTGACAATACAGGCTCGGTAAGCGCGGCGAGGGCCCAGGTCTTTCCGCCGTCCGCGGAGACTTCCACTTTCGAAATCCGGCCGGCCCCCGACCATGCCAGTCCGGAAATCTCATACAGACCCGCCCCTTTCATGGTCATTCCGAACGACGGCTTAATGATTACGGATTTCGCCCCCTGTGCAAACATGAATTGGCGCGCCTTTCCGCCCGGCATCAGTTCCGTATAGTGCGAAGTCTCATCCCTGGCATCCACCGGCGCGTCGGTCACATTCAAACGGCGCAGCCATTTCACGTTCATGTTGCCTTCGAAGCCCGGGAGCAACAGGCGCATCGGAAAACCCTGCTCCGGGCGAATCGCTTCTCCGTTTTGAAACAGAGCGACCATCGCGTCGTCCAGGCATTTTTCGAGCGGGATGCTTCGGCTCATGGCGGCTGCGTCCGCGCCTTCTGCGATTACCCACTTCGCGTCCTTCGCTACGCCGGCCTCCGCGAGCAGAGTTGCGAGCCGCACTCCGGTCCATTCCGAGCAGGAAACCAGGCCGTTCAGTTCTCCTGCGGTCATTTGCTGGGGCTGCGGCTGGTTAAAAATCCCGCTGTTGCCGGAGCACTCCACGAAGTGAATGTGCGTCTCCAGGGGATAGCGCATGAGAGAGTCGAGTGAAAATGCAAGCGGCCGCTTCACCATTCCGTGAATGAACAATTCATGTTGAGCAGGGTCTATGTCGGGGACGCCATTGTGATGGCGCTCGAAGTGCAATCCACCCGGCGTGATGGTTCCTTCCAGTAAGTGCAGCGGCGTGCGCGAGGAACCCGTTCCGGCGCGCCCCGGAGCGATCGTGAAGATGCGCTGCACTTTGTCTTGCCAATGAGACGGCGTGCCGTATGCAGAGAAGGGTCGTCCGGGCGTCTTCATCCATTCCGGGACGTTAGAACCAACGCTGTCATCCGCCTGTGCCATTCCGGCGCTCGAGGCCACGACACCGGCGGACAAAAGGGCACCGCGCAACAGCGCGCGCCGGTCGATCAAACCGTTTCCGGCGATAAATTTCCCCCGCATTTTCCCGCGTTCGATTTTTTCAGAATTGCCCATGATTCCTCCGTCTGGAACCGCTCAAAAATTAAGACCGCCTCGACGTCGAAGAGAGCTTAACGTGACATCGAGGCGGCCTCAAGCTTCCATTTGGAATTCCACTAAGTTAGTCCGTCAGGGTGCCCCACCCTTTGCGTTCTTCGAAGGGTGGGGGTTTTGATTCCGACTTGTCAAAGACGTCTGCAGCAACGACAAATCGTGCAGACGCCAGGCCTTATTTCCAAGCCGAGTAAATCGGCTTGCTGACCAGGTACGCGGGGTTCGCTCCAGGACGCGGAGTGAATTTCTGCGCGCGCCCGTTGTCCACTTCGGCGGTGTAGAAATTCCCGTCCTGGTCGACGCTGAATCCGTGCACTCCCCAGAAGCCACCGGGAAAATCTCCCCAGGTGCCCCAGGAATATAGGAAGCGTCCCTCGAGATCGTACTTCAGCATTTTCGAGGTGCCGCGATCGTAGGCCCACAGCATCCGGTCGGCTCCGATGTAGAGCAGGTGGATGTCGGAAGGTTCCCGGCCCATGCTGAATTCATAGAGATATTTTCCATTGTCGTCGAAGACCTGCACGCGATGGTTGCCACGGTCGTTGACGAAAACGTGTTTGGTCACGGGATCGAGTGCCACTCCGTGCACATTGTTCATGTAATAGGGACGCGTGTCATTCGGCGGCGTGCCCTTCATGCCCCAGTCCTTCAGAAATTTTCCGTCCTTGTCAAACTTTGCGACGCGTGTGCCATTGTATCCGTCGGCCACGAACAGTGTGCTGTCCGGCAACCAGGACAGAAACGTCGGGCGATTGAAATGCGTGCCATCAGCGCCTTTTACGGTGGGGGTGCCCATCGTCTTCACGAGTTCCTTCATGTCGTGGGTGAAAATGTAGATGGCGTGCATGTGATCGTCCACGATCCAGATGTGTTTCTCCGGATCATAGGGATTGATCGTGACGTAATGCGGCCGCTTGAACAGATGATCGTATTGCGGAAAAGTCTCGATGATTTTTCCCGAAGCATCCACGATGGTCAGGCAGTGTTCCCACTTGGCGTCCACGCCCACGACTCCTTTGCCTTCCATCCAAAGTTTTGGCCCGTCGTCGGGGTCCTGACCGGTTCCGCCCGCTCCCGGCAAAGCCGAAACCGTGGCGTCTCGCCAGGGCAACCGTCCGATCGGGAAAATCAAGCTCGGCCCAAAGTCAGGAATTAGTTTTGCGTTGGGCCGCTTGATGTTCGGCAACTCGCCGCGGAACAGCAGGAAAACGCGATTCGGATTCTCCGCGTAAATTCCTTGCCCGGCCCCCCAGGTCCACTGCTCGTTCCCCGGCAACGTGCTGATGTTGGCCGGCCAATCTTTGGCGATCTCATAAGGGCCAAATGTATCCTGGCCTCCTACTTGGCCGGGTACCGCGGCAATGCTGCCCGAAGTTCCCTGCCCGTGAACAGTCCAGGGTTGGCTGCCAAACGAGTATCCGATAAGGCAGCCCGCAACAATCGCAAAAACTGTCAGCAGAACTTTACGCATGAATCCCCTTCCCGATGTTTCGACACTGAGATTTTATTTTTTGGAGCGGCGAACAACATCGGCACGCCCCCAAGCCTTATATGCCCGCGCCCGAAACGTGTCAATATCCTCCTGATTCCGCGTCTGCGATTCGTCCGGGAAATTTCTGTTGAAAGAAAATTTATTGAAACAATCTTGCCTTATAATTCGTCTTAGCTATAGTGTCGGAGCCGCGATGGGTGTTCTCCGGCAGAAAGGCCGCGAGAATTCGCGAACCGACGAACCGAATGGATAGGGGACAAAGTGAAAAATACTAGAGTGAGTTTTCTCATCTTGTGTGCAGGACTTTTGGCTGTCACGAGCGTGGCGTTTGCGCACCACGGCACGGCGAACTATGATACGAACAAAACAATTACCGTGAAGGGAGTGGTGACCGGATTCGAGTTCGTCAATCCCCATGTGGAAATTTATTGGGAAGCAAAAGACGATTCCGGAGCTACCCAGAAATGGCAAGGGGAACTCACCAGTCCCAATCGTCTGTCCAGGGTCGGATGGACCAAGAGCTCCGTCAAGGCCGGCGACGCGATTACAATCAGCGGCTATCCTACAAAGAGCGGCTCCCACGAAATTTGGATTCAGAAAGTGGTATTGGCGAGCGGCGAGGAACTTCCGACGGGGATGGGGAACTAGAAAATCCGGCGTCACGGCCGCATAGTTTCGACCTACAAAATTCTTGCTGCAAGGGAGAGTTTCGGTATGCGCAATCGCGCGGTCACGTTTATTCTTGCGGGGATATCCGCTTTAGCACTGCCTTTCGCTCTGTCCGCTCAGTCTGCTCAGCAACATGGCACGGCGAAGCCCGCGGCGGAATCCGCGCCGGCCCCGGTGCACGACCTTTCGGGGGTGTGGAACATGCACTCGACTCCCGCCCAGCGAAAGTACACGGGCAGCACCTACACGGCGGAGCCGCCGGAAATGACTCCCTGGGGGCAGGAGAAATACATGGCCAACAAGCCCTCCAACGGCCCGCGGACGCATTCGCTGAAAGAAACCGACGATCCGGTTCTGAGACAGTGCCTGCCTCCCGGCACTCCAAGAATTTATTTGCAGCCCTTTCCTTTTCAAATCGTGCAGACTCCCAAAGAAATCTTCATGATTTTCGAATACGACCACACTGTGCGTCAGATCTTCATGGACGGCCGCGCGCACCCCGACGACATCACTCCCACCTATATGGGCCACTCGATTGGCAAGTGGGACGGCGACGCGCTGGTGGTCGATACCGTCGGGTTTAACGACAAGACCTGGCTCGACCGCGACGGACACCCACACAGCGACCAGTTGCACGTCATCGAGCGTTTCCACCGCATCGATCGCGACAACATGACCATCGACATCACCATGGACGATCCGAAAGCTCTCGTGCAGCCGTGGAAATCCCAATTGAATTTTCAGCTGAAGCCCGATTGGGACATCATGGAACTGGCCTGCACCGACAACGGCGCCTTCGAAAATTTCGAAAAGTAAGAAATCTCCTCGATGCAGCAGGGGGCCACGCCGGTTCCCTGCTGCTCGCGGCATGGCCCCGCGCCGAATGTGCGTTTCGCGCCCCGCCCTGCCCGACTTCCAATGCCATATCTTCACTCTGCAGTCATCGACGCGGTCCTCGAAGCGCACTTGCTCGATGATTCCTCCGGCGATTCGTCCCATTAGATTGTCGTTCGTAGCCAGTGGTGCTGGCCGAATTCCTGTTTGAAACTGCGTGAAACACACAATTGGAGGCAAAACTTAACTTGACATTTAATTTTGAATGAACGAGTATCGCGATCATTAGGGGTTGTCGTCTGGAAGTAAATTTTATTGTGGTACTTCATAAGTCTGATACGCGGGCATTATGTATTTCTGTTTATATGGGTGGCAGATCGTAGCGAATCCTGGCCGTTCTGTTTGACCGGGTAAAGGCGTGGCCTCAAAAGGGCTCGCGGTCCCCCCTTCGCTATGACTGCGAAACGAACCGAGGAGGGTAGGTCCAATGAAACCTGGGGTATTGCTAGCTGCCAAGTGGAAAATTGCTGCGGCAGTTTTCTTTCTATTATCTGGATTGTCATTCCTGAATTGCGCTTCGCTGTTCGCGCAAGGCACGGCCGGCCGAATTGTGGGAACCGTTTCTGACCAAAGCGGAGGCGCCATCGCCAGCGCGACCGTCACGGTCACGGACGTTGACCGAAACGTTCCTCGTGTCCTAACCACGGATCAAACCGGTGAATACAACGCTCCCAATCTTCTGCCTGGAAATTATAAAGTCCGCGCCGAGGCCAAGGGCTTCAAGGCCTTCGAGCGTTCGGGAATCATCTTGGAGGTCAACGGAGAAATTCGAGTCGACCTCACGATGCAGCCCGGCGAAGTGTCGCAGACCATCACCGTGAACGAATCGGTCCCCATGGTTGAGACCACCAACGCCGAACTGGGGGCCACGCTTCAGAGTGGCATCATCGAAGACATTCCTTTGAATGGCCGCAACTTCGAAAACCTCTTGCAGCTTAACCCTGGGGTGACGATTTACCCAGGCGGCGCCGGATTTACGCAGAGCGCCAACGGCCAACGGCCCCATGACAATTCGTACATGGTCAACGGCATTATGGCCAGCGACCCCTGGATGGGACAGAGCGTTTTCAACGCCGTCATGGCGGCAGGCGATGCTGGCACGATCATGCCGGTGGACGCAATTGACGAATTCAAGACCGAAGAAAATCCTCGAGCGGAGTATGGCTGGAAACCCGGTGCGATCGTCAACGTCGGCGTCAAATCCGGTACCAACTCCCTACACGGGTCTGGGTACGCATATGGCCGCGATACCGCGTTTGATGCGCGCAATTATTTCAACCCAACAAGCGCGCCTCCCGGGGCCCCAGCCATAAATGCGACGAAGCAACCAGTGGAACTAGAGCAGTTTGGCGCCACGCTGGGCGGGGCCATCAAAAAGGACAAGTTGTTTTACTTTGTCAACTTTGAGAGTCTGCGCTCCGCCATCGGAAATCCCAACTCTGTCCCGACACCCCCTCAACCCGATCTTCAGGCTGCCTGCCTAGCGGCGTTGGCGCTCCCCGCACCGGCAACGGGTAGTGCCAGTGGTACGGGTCTCTCTCTCCTGAGCGCGTCTATCGCCGGCCTTACGCCCGCCTGCGCGATTGATCCGTCGAAAACCTCCAAGGATCCCGGCGGCGTTCCGTTTCAAGGCCTTTTCCCGGTGAATCCCGGGGGAAGCATTTTAACGGATCTGGTGAGCAACAATACGATCAACGGTGGTTTGGCGAAGGTAAACTACCACCTCAACGACAAAAATCAGTTGGAGGGCATGTATTTCATCAGCCAGGGCGATACATCCTCGGTCGACGGTCCAACAAGCGAACTCTCCAACAGTTGGATCAGCGCGCAGCATGCTCGGTCTCAAGCGATTTCGGGCGACTGGGCTTACACGCCGAATTCCACAGTGGTGAACGAGGTCCGCTTCGGATACGCCCACTACTATCAGACCTTCTTCGGCACGGATGCCAATCAAGATGCCGCAAACTACAATTTCAATGGGAATACCTATCAGATTCCGACTGGAATAAACCCTGTGGGTCCAGGCGGGGCGAGCTACGGCGGAGCTCCTGATATCCGGATGCAGGGCTACTGCGCCTTTCCGGGCGGCAACTGTATCGGCGTGGGCTGGCCCAAGATCGTCGGCCCGGACGGCGTTATCGAATTGCTTGACCACGTCTCGGTGCTGAAAGGTAAGCACGCTTTCAAGTTCGGCGGAGAGTTCATTAACAATCAGTCGACAACCGACGAGACCGCGAACGCCAAGGGTCAGATTCGATTCAGAAATCTGGACCAATTCATGCAGGGAGATATCAAACAGGGCAACTTGTTTCTCGGAGATGCCGTGCGGAATCTGTACAACTATGGTTACGCCGCATTCTTGCAGGATGACTGGCGCATTAAACCACGCCTCACTCTCAATTTGGGCATACGCTATGAACTTAATACCGTTGTCCACGAGAGAAACGGATTGATGGGGAACTTTGATCCGACACAAGGACTGATTCAGACCAACAATCCTTACACGGGCGATCACAACAATTTCGCGCCACGCGTCGGATTCGCTTATGACGTCTTCGGCGATGGAAAGACGGTGATTCGCGGGGGAGCGGGCATCCTTTACGAGCAACTCAGCTTTGACGTGATGAATGGCGAAGGCAACCTTCTTGGTCTGCGCACCTTCCCCACCGGCCTCCCCTTTTTCAATGACGGCAATCCAGTGGCACCCGCTCCGGTTGGCAATATCCAGTTGCAGTCCTTAGCTTTTGGTCAGGGTAGTCCGTTTGTTGGGACTGTTGCGAACCCGGGTCCAATTAGCCAGGCGTGGCAAAAATTCGCCCCCGGCGTAACGCCCATCAATTCCTCGACGAGTCTTTTCGGCAGCGTTCAGAATGCAGCCTGCGGTGACAATTTTACTCAACCGTCAGATCCTGCCTTTCTAGCTCCTCCATCTCCGTGCGAAGTTTACGGCGTGAATCCTAATATTCGGACCCCCTACGTGAGCAACTGGAACCTCGACATCCAGCGCGCCATTACCAATAACCTCTCAATTGACATCGGCTACGTCGGCAACCATGGGACGAAGTTGTTGGGCAAGCTCGACGTCAATCAGCCAGCGCCCGGCGCGGGGTGGACAGCGGCTGCTGTCATCCACGTGTTTGGCCAATGCGCCTGATTGCGCCCCTGATGCCAATGCGGAACAGGCAGCTCAGCCTTTCACGGCTCCTTGCGCCGCCAATATCGGCGGTGGCGCTTTGGGATCGACGAATCGCCCGGGTGGAGTATTCAATCCCAATAACTCGTGCCTCTCGTATCTGAGCTACATCACGATGATTCAGAACGATTACGAGTCTAATTACAACGGCCTCCAGGTTACCCTGACGGGCCGCAACTACCACGGGCTTTCCTTCACAGGCGGCTATACCTATTCACACGCTCTTGGCTATGCTTCCGACCAAGGCACGGCAGCCGACTTCCCCGTTCCCTTGAACAGCTACGGAAATCTTCGCCAGCAAATGTACGCGAACACGGATTTCGACATCCGCCATCGCTTCACGCTTTCGATGGATTACAATCTGCCCGGAAGAAAGGGTTTCGGGCAACTGCTGGAAGGTTGGTCGGTCAACACGGTTGTGTTGGTCACAAGCGGATTGCCATGGGGCCTTTCTGATCAATCCACCGATTTCAGCGGAACCAACGTGATTGGAACAAACGCACAGAACTTGGGCGAGCAATGGAACTTCTTCGGCAACCCAAGCGACTTCACTCCCGTTCACGGATGGTCCGAAACTAACGGCGGATGGCAGAACGGCGGTGGTGGCCTTCCGTATTTCGGTGGTAGCGGCGATGCGAACGCTCCGACCTCCAATACGGCTTGTAACACTAAAGCTGCGGCCATTGGAGCACTGGCGTCAGCTTCGCTCGCGAACCTTGGCTGCTACCAGGTGGGCAACTCAATCCTGATCCCCGCAGCCTACGGATCCTACGGCAATACCAAGCCGAACATCTGGCGCGACACCGGCTTCAAGAATGTGGACTTCTCCGTCACAAAAGTGTTCACAATCAAAGAGCGCCTCAAGGCCGAGGCCCGCGTGGAGATCTTCAACATCCTCAATCACGTCAATTTCTCAAACCCGAGCGGAGGTCCCGGTGGCGCCATTCAGGATCCCTCCGGCCAGGCCGTGCCATTCGGCTTCATCGGCCTTACCCCGGACACCTACAGCTCCAACCCGCAACTTGGCTCTGGCGGCGAACGCGCCATGCAACTTGGCTTGAAACTTAGCTGGTAAGTCTTCACGTCTCACACAAGGGGCCGGACTAACCCTCCGGCCCCTTCTTTATTTGTGTCCAAGAAAAAATCTTGCCGGTGTCAGTTCTTGTAGCGCCCACCTTCAGGTGGGCATTTCCTTGACGCTGCGATGCCAACGTGAAGGTTGGCGCTACAGCTCGATGGAAGACAGCCAGGAGGATGTGCCATGCCAAGCGAAAAAGCTTCCAGTTCCCTCAAGAAACAATTTAGTTGAGAGGCGCGAATTTCTGAGCGGCGCGGCAACCCTGGCGGGAGCTTCCCTGGTAGGCGGCGCCGGATCATCCTTGCTGGAAACGACGGCCAACGCTGCGCCCCTCCCCGAGCCTGCTCCGCCCTCCATGACGCCGAATGTGGAGCGCAAGCTCGCACGCTGGCAGGATCAGCGCTGGCTGCTGGACGCGGTGATTGCCTCGCTTGGCCCGGAATGGGACCAGGGCCGCCTGGGCGGCCTGACCAATATTCCGGGCGGAGCGGCCGATGCCGCCGGGTTGCGCGCGCGCATCCACAAGTTCAACGACATTTCGCGCGAATTCACGCGCGCCGCGGTGCGCCGCGAGCGCGAGGCGAAGCAATACGAAAAAGACGGGCGCACAATTCCCGCGCGAGAAGCTTATTTCCTCGCCGCGCATCTTTATGCCGGCGCGCAGTGGCCGATATTCGAGAACACACCCGACAACATCCTGCTGAACGACAAGAAGAACGACTGCTACGCCAAATACATCAAATTCGCGGACCACGAAATTCGCCGCGTGGAGGTTCCCTTCGGCGGCGGCGGAAAACGTTGCCCGGATATTTGCATTTGCCGCCAAACCAGTCGGGGCGCGTGCCCTGCGTGTGGTCTATTTCCGGCCTGGACAGCAACAAAGAGGGCGGAGCCGCCATTTACGGCGACTCGCTGCGCGAGCGGGGCATCGCAACGCTGGCCCTCGAAGGACCCGGCCAGAACGAATGCGCCATTCGCGAAATTTACCTGACGCAAACGAATTGGCAGGATGCGGGTCGAGTGGTGCTGGAATGGTTGCGTTCGCAAAAAGAAATCGATCCGGACCGCATCGCGCTGCGCGGGGCAAGCCTTGGAACATATCTCGGAACGCAAGTCGCGTCGATCGACTCGCGGCTAAAGGGCGCGGCCCTGCAAGCAATGGCCGTCGAGCCGACGATGCACACGGCGTTTGAAACTGCTTCTCCATCGTTCAAGCTGCGATTCCTCTACTACACTGGCATCGAGACGGAAGCGGAGCTGGACAAATTCCTGCAATCGTGGACCCTGCACGGCGTGGCCGAGAAAGTGAAGTGTCCTTACTTGCTTGTGGGTGGCGAAGACGACCAGCTCACTCCCGTCGAATATGGCTTGCAACTGATGGATTTAATCTCCGCGCCAAAACAATTTCTCATGTACGAGGGCGCCCTGCACAGCGTCAGCGGCTCCGCGGCAACGCTCAACGGGCCGAACACCGGCACATTCATTGCGGAATGGTTCAGCGACCGCTTCGCTGGCAAGGCGATGCCCAGCAAGCTCATGAAGGTGGACGCTGGCGGGCAGGTGCACGATTTCAAGTTCGAGGACTCGCGCAAATCGCTTTCCGTGTCGCTTTTGTGGCAAGGGGCCGAGCAGCGCGGCGGCACACCGGAGAAGCCAACCCAGGTACAGGAGCCGTGAAATGAAAACGACTGCGGGCCATTCTCTGGTGCGAAATCTGATCGTCATGGCCTTCGTCGTGGCAAGTCTCGCCTTATTGGCCCCACGCGGATACGCCGACGATATTCCCAAGGGTAGGGAGGCCAGCAATCTCCATCCGATCGGCTACAGCGACGTGGATGGCCGGGGCGGCAACGTCAAGATGGCCATCAAGCACGTCAACGATCATTGGTACCTGTACCTCTCGCACCTCTGGCATCACGGCTGGACCATCATGGATGTCACCGACCCCACCAACCCCAAGGTCGTGAAATTTATCCCCGGCCCGCCGAATGGGGACACCAATCAGGTCGACCTGCACGGCAATATCATGATTACCGCTCTCCAGAATCGCGCGGCTTATAATTCACACGATCCGAGCGTGCCGCGCGATGAGGGCGTCATTATCTGGGACATCAGCGATCCCGCGAATCCGAAGCAGCTCTCGCGTTGGGAAACGCACGGCACCGGCACGCATCGCGACGGCTATCCCGGCGGAAAATACGTAAATTTGGCCGCGGGCATGCCCGGCTACAACGGACAAATTCTGGTCTTTCTCGATATCAGCGATCCCGCGAATCCAAAAGAAGCGGGCCGCTGGTGGATGCCCGGCCAGAAAGAGGGCGAGCCGCCGCTGCCCAAAAATATATACGGCTTTCACGGTCCGGCGTTCATCGACGGCAATCGCGCTTATCTCGGATACAGCCCGTGGTTCGTGCTGCTCGACATCAGCGATATCGCCAGTCCGAAGCTGATCGGTTCGCTCAGTTTCGATCCGCCTTTCGGCGGAATTCAGGTGCACGACGCCATGCCGATTCCCGGCAAACCGTTTGTCTTCGTTCATTCGGAAGGAACCGGCGGAGCCGACTCGCCGACAGGGCCGCGGGCCTGCACGGGACCGATGTATCTCACCGCAATGGTGGACATCAACGATCCGACCAAGCCAAAATTGGCGTCCATCTTCCCTACCCCGGTGCCGCCGCCGGACGTGCCATACACTGATTTTTGTGAAAAGGGCGGGCGGTTCGGTCCACACAATACAAATATTTTGCAGCATTCGCCGGACGTGGAGAAGCAGGCCGACCTGATCTATCTCACTTACTTCAACGCGGGCTTGCGGATTTACGACATCAAAGATCCGCGTTTGCCGAAGGAAGTTGGATGGTTCATTCCGCCGACACCAACGAAGCGCCTGGGTCCCTATCCTTACGATAAGCTGGTGAATCAGACCGAGAACGTGCTGGTCGACACGCGCGGTAACATCTTCGTCAGCGACAGGCAGCTCGGGTTGTTTGTCCTTCGCTACACAGGCCCCGGCGAGCCCGCGCCGACTGCGAAATAAGAATTTTAATGGAAGCATTTCAGCGGAAAGGAAAACTGACATGAGCGAAATTACGCGGCGAGGATTCGTGAAAGGCGCGGCGCTGGCGCCATTGGCGTTCTCCAAGCTTGGCCTTGAAGCGCGTCCGGCAGCGGCACCCGGAGATCGTTACGATATCGTGGTAGCAGGCGCTGGTCACAACAGCCTGATCACCACCGCGTATCTGGCCAAAGCGGGCTTCCGTTGCCTGGTACTCGAATTCCATCCGGTCATCGGCGGCGGAGTGAAATCGGAAGAATTGACGTTGCCCGGATTCAAACACGATACCTGCTCGACGGCGCACAATGGCATTCAGGGCAATCCGCTCATGCGGAATGACGAACTGAAATTGCGGAACTACGGCCTTGAATATATTTCCCCCGATCCCATCATGCATATGCCATTTGCCGACGGCAGCTACATCACGCAATGGACCGACCTTGAGCGCACGGCCGCGGAATTTGCGAAATTCTCCAAAAAAGACGGCGAAGCGTATCAGCGCATGTACCACGAGAGCGAGGCCGCCAGGGATTTACTCGGCGGAGATCAGTTTGCGCCTCCAGGTACGGGGAAGCCACTCGGTGAACGCCTTGCCGCGAATCCCATGGGAAAATTTTGGCAGCGACGTCTGGCCATGTCGCAATGGGAAGTGATCCGCGAAAACTTTGAGGATGATCATTGCCGCGCATTTTTGATGGGCACGCCGTGGAGCATGCAGCCGCCGCAATATCCCATGACCGGGCGAGCCGCCTACTCGGCGATTCGCACGTCCGCGCGCAAGATTGCCAAGGGCGGATCGGGTATGTTGACGCAGGCGCTGGCTAAGTTCATTGAGGCGCACAATGGCGTGATCCTGGTGAACAAAACTGTTTCGCGGCTGATCATCGAAAATGGGAAATGCGTGGGAGTAGAATGCGCGGACGGCAGTTCGTATCGCGCGGACAAGGCCGTGCTCTCCACCATGCACATCAAAAATCTCGTCGAGATGGCGCCGCGCGATTTGTGGCCTCAGGATTTTCTCTACGGAGTGGATACCTGGGAAGGCGAAATTTCTGAAGTGGTGACGCACTACGCCGTGAAAGAGCCGCCGAAATATGCCATCAAAGGCGGCACCATTTCACCGGCGGAGTCGGCCATTCTGGCGAGTTCGGACCGCCTGCTGCGCTTCGCGTACGACGACACAGCTGGAATTTCCAATATCGACGAGCCTCCAATCTCCATTTTCTGTAGCACGGTCGCCGATCCCACACGCGCTCCTGCGGGCATGCACACTCTCAAAGTGCTGGGCTTCCATCCGTACAATCTGAAGGAAGGCCCGCAGCATTGGGACGTCCTCAAAAATAAAGTCTCCGACGCGCAGCTGACCTATCTCCGCCGGTTTGCGCCAAATTTGACGGATGATAAAATTCTCGCCAAATTCGTGATGAGTCCGCTCGATCTCGAGCGCAAGAATCCGAGTTTCTGGCACGGCAGCATTCACGGCGGCGCATCGGACCCATCGCAATCGGGCGCGATGCGTCCCATGGCGGGCTGGGCGCAATATCGCATGCCGATCCCCGGCTTGTATCAGACCGGCTCGACGACGTATCCGGGAGGGTCGGTGACCGGCGCGCCTGGGAGAAACGCTGCAATCGTGATGCTCAAGGATCTCGGCACGAGCATTGAAGAGGTAGTGAATAAAGTCTAGAGCAATCTGAAAACAAAATGGGCCGTCCCTAAAAAACTCGGGGCGGCCCATTTCTTTATTGATGTTTGTGTAGGATAGGCGTCAGCCTGTCTACCATTCCGAACAAAAAGAGATCAAAATCAGAAAGGCTGAAGCCTGTCCCACTAGACGCTACACATCCGCCCCCAGCGTCTTTGCCGCCCAGTCTGGAAAAACTACCGGCCGCGACAGTCGCGGTCCACCGGCATTGGCGGCTTGGACGTGCCCCGTGCCCTCGACCATGTCGCGCTTGGAATTCTTGGCGGCTTCGTAGAGCCGCAACGCGCCGGCTGGGTCCATGATGCGGTCGTCCTTGCTATAACCGATCAACATGGGGGCCTCGATCTTTTCTGCCCTTCCCCCGCCGAGGTTGTAGTCGTCCAGTTTCTTTCGCGCATCGGCCAGATCCCTCGCCCCAACAATCCATCGCACGCGCTCTTGAATGGGAGGATAGTATTCGAACAGGTCCGATTTCAGGTCGTAGGAACCGCTGCTCATGAACGCGGCTTTGATTCTCTTTTCGCCGCTTGCGGCACGCGGGACGCCGTACCCGCCCATGCTGATTCCCTGCATCCCGACGCGCGTTGCGTCCACATCCGGACGCGTCTCCAGATAGTCGATCATCGCTTTCGCGATTCGGTCGGTATCCGGAGGAAGGTGTAAATCGTGCAGGCGCATCGCGCCTCCCTGGCCTGGGAAATCGACGGCCAGATACGCCATCCCGCGGGACAAATAGGCGCCCGCGTTCATGATCGTGGCCTCGGCCATGGTATCCGCTCCCTGGAACGGAATGATGACAGGAAATTTCTTACCTTGCGGATTATTCGGCTTCCGGAAATATCCATCCAGCGCTTTCCCTTCGTAGTTGATCTGCACGCGCTCGAATGGCGGACGCGTCATCTTCCAGGCTTTGTCGAACGTTTCCCGCATCTTCTTGTAGGTTGTCATCATGCGAGGTTCGTCGACAGGCTGCGGCCAGCATGCTTCCCGGTAAAAGGTTGAGGCTTTGAGATAGTATTCGTTGGCCGTAACTTTGTAGCCGTCACTCGCGAACTTATCGGCCAGCACTTCGTTCCGCTCCGCGACTCGCGTCCACTCCACGATCCAGGACTCCAGATCGAACGGTTTCATGCGCTGCGCTACTTCGAGCGCGTCCGGATCGCTCGTGTAAATGGACTGGGTCAAGCGGATTTCCAGCTGCCCGCCTCCCTGCAATCCTTTGCCCGTGTAGAGCTCTTCTTCCGCGCGGCCGCCGATCGCGCCTTTCTTACCGCCTTCGGCGCTGGCGTCCTGGGCAAGTGCCTCGGAACCGAGTGCATTCGTCAACAGAGGAAGCCCTGCGGCCGCCAGGCCCCACTTGACCAAGCCCCTTCGGCTTACGTTCAACAAAGAGTCCATATTCATGCCTCCATTCATCGCACAGGTTTCAATCCGGGGATTTACCCCACACGCGCTGACTGGTCTGGAACAGTATGACTGTCCTAGAAGGGGCGATGGTTTCAGACATTTTGAACCGGCGCCCAGCCGGAATTCCACATTTTACACGTCGCGAATGAAGCTGTTTTGGTAAGACCATACGGCAGAGCCAAGCCCCTGTCAAGCTGCGGCTTTCGGCCCCACGGAAACTGTATTCCTATTACTATATATAGCTATATAATATATATTCTCATTCAGATTGCCAGGGAAGACCGCACAAATCCACTCTGCGTGTAACGGGCGATCGCATTGACACGTCTAGTGGAACAGTGCGATATTCCACGCCAACGGGAGGAACTCATCCATGAGGAAGGCTCTACTCGCTGTTGGGTTTGTCGCTGTGTGTCTGCTTGTTTTTTGCGGAACCGCACTTGCGCATCACGGCGGCTCGGCCTACGACGCGGGCCATCCCCTCACCGTGACGGGAACCGTGAAGGAATTTCAATTTATCCAGCCGCACCCGCTCATCACTCTCGAAGTAAAGGACGACCAGGGCGTCACTATTGAATGGTCCGTGGAAATGACGGCGCCGAATCATTTGGTTCATTACGGCTGGAACGGACACAAGCTGAAGCCGGGCGACCAGATCACCGTTACCGGCCTCCCTTCCAAGAACGGCTTGAAAGTCTTAAATCTCCGGAAAATCTCCTGGGCCAACGGCGCAGAAATACCTCTGGGTCCGCCTCCGGAGCCCGGCCAGCAATAAATTCGTGCCGCATTTGCGGATCGCGCGACTTTATAGCACTTTCAATACAAATCGGCAAAGTTGCGAATCTCGCGTGAGTATGAATTCGATGCGAACGACAGGAGGGTTTCCAGAAATGCGCAAATATTGGCTGGGCCGAACACTTATTTTTGCGACTGCCCTGGTCTTTTCCTCCGGATTGCGCGCGCAGACTTCGCCGAAAGCCGGCGCAAAAACGGAAAACGCTGGGGCGGCGCAAGAGCTTCCGAGGACCGCGGACGGCGTTCCCGATTTCTCCGGCGTTTGGGAGGGGCACATGCCGCCCAGCGCGCGCAAATGGGCCGGATATTCTTTTACGGGAATTATTCCGGAGATGACCCCCTGGGGAAAAGAGCAGTACGAAAAGACGAAGCCGTCATGGGGGCCGCGTGCCGTCGTGGATTCAACCGACATGGTTAATCCCACAACTGGCAATGAAATCGGGTGCTTCCCGACCGGTGTGCCGCGAATCTATGTGCACCCCTTCCCCATGGAAATTCTCCAAGTCCCCGGTCGCGTCGTGGAACTGTTCGAATTCAATCATTTCGTGCGGCAAATCTATACGAACGGCCCGCACGAACATTCAAAAGACCTGGATCCCACCTGGATGGGCGATTCGGTTGGCTGGTGGGAGGGAGATACGCTGGTGATCGACTCCGTCGGGTTCAACGATAAGACTTGGCTGGATCGCGCGGCCCTGCCGCATTCCGATCAACTCCATGTGATCGAACACATCACGCGCCCCAAACACGACACGCTCGTCGTGCACATCACCATCGACGATCCGAAAACGTATACGAAGACCTGGGAGGGCGAGCGAATCTACGTGCTCGAGCCCGATTGGAAACTGACGGAAATGATCTGCGAAGACAACATCACCTTCAACGAACTGAAGAAAGCGGGAAAAGAACAGTAGGACAGGCTTCAGCCTGTCTGGTTTCGCACTGTCCACTCGATTACGAAAGAGACAGCCTGCCCTTCGAGATCCTCAGGGTAAAAAGCCTATCCTACCCATGCTCAGTGCACATTCTTGTCGAGCCACTGCGCGAAAAGCTTTGCAATTTCGTCGCTGTTTTTGTCCAGCATCATCTCGTGCTCGTTGCCGGTGATCCCCACATCTTCCAGTTTCACGTATTGCGTCTTCACGCCCGCCTGATTCAGCCACTTGGGAATGCACGAATCGAAAACGCGGTGATAGCTGGCCTGTGAAGAAACATCCAGCACCGGAATGTCTTTCATGTTGATTAGTTTGTGCGCGGGCTCTTTCTGCAGATAGCATGGCACAGTATCCGGATCGCTGGCTTTCTCTTCGAGGACGGGTTGCAATTCCGCGGGATCGCTGACCGGCGGATCGTAATGAAGCGGAAGCGAAGTAATTCCCCAGACGTAGCTTCCCGGCCCGCTATAGGCTATCTTGGAAATGTCCACGTTCTTGATTTGCGGGCCGCCCGGCTCAGCGGAAATAATTGCCTTCACAAGCTTCGGGCGCGCATCCGCGACTTGCCAGCCAAATTCTCCTCCCTGTGAGTGCGTGATTAAGATAACGGGAGATCCGATCTTCTCCAGCAGCGCAATATGGGCGTCGAGATTCAGCTTGGCTTGCTTGCCGCCCTGCAAAAACTCAACCTGCGTCCGGGCGAAATCGTCGAATACCGGATCGCCCATTTTGCCTTTGTTCGGACCTTCCCCCGGCCACTGCGTGAATTTCTTCGCCTGCGGCCAGTTCCCTTGCGCGCCAATGTCTGTCCAAATCTGTTCGAGTTGAAGCGCTGTGCGGATGGTCAAAGCCCCGTCGCCATCCGGGTTAGGATTGTAGGAAGACCGCCCTCGCGCGGGGAAATCCACCATGTATACCGTGTATCCCTGCTTAATAAAAAAATACGCCCAGCCTGGACGCCCGTCCGGAGTTTGCAGCCAATCCGTGCCGGTCTGTCCCGCGCCATGAAAGAAAACAATCGGATACGGATGACGTATTTTTTTTGGCACCATCACTTCGACGTACTCTGCGCCATCCATGACTTCTTTGCCCGGCGCGCCGACATATTGACCGCCGACATAGAAGAAGCCAGTGCTGGCGACGTCTTCGGTAGAAAACGTGCGGATCGATGGAGGAGGCGCGCCGGTGGGGCGGCTTTGCGCCCGCGCTCCGAGACAAATCCCAAAGAGCGCAACAAACCATACGGACAGAACAGTGACCTGCGTCGTTATCTTCATAACGGTTCCCCCTAGGATTAATGCTCGCAAGAAAATATGAATCGGAATTTCGTTCCGAGGAAGTATACAACACCCGCGCAAGTCTCCCGGTCAGGCATTTAACTATGCGCAATTCCCGATGAAACCCTTCCTTAAGAGTTAGCGTCAAATGAATTAGTTGAAAGTGTAATGATGACGTAGGCTCGACGGGGCGCGTTCCTATGGGCTGGTTAGACTCGCAGTTCGCCTCGCTGGAATGGCGGGTAATGAGGCCCCAACTTGAATGAGGATAAGGAACAAGAATCTCTGTCCGTCTGGCTCCTCCGTAATTTTTTAGCCCTTTGCGCGCGCTTCAACCCTTCCCGGCATCTAGTTCGGCACAATTCGCTCTCTGACAATATTACGTGTCCCGGTCTAAGAAAATCGACATGGACGGCCTGCGTCGCAGTGGCTTCTCTGCTGGCGCTGAGTGGGTGCGCTTCTTTGCAGGTCAGGCTAGGCTGGAAAGTTTATTTGGCAAAGACGCCCCTCACAACTATGAGTGCCAGCCTGCCCAAAGGACCCGGAATTGCGCCAGGAGAGAAGTCCCCTCTGGTGGTGACCTTTACACAGCCGGACGGCAAGGTGCTGGTGACGGAGGGTCGTGGCCAGGGAAAAGTCATGTGGAGAGACCTCAAGGTCACAGCGAGCGTCGTTAAGGCGACTCAGAAAGGCATAGTTTCCCTTCCGCGGGATCCTAGGATCAGCGACGGAAAAATAGGCCACGTGACCATTACGGTGCCCAGCCATCCTGATCTTCGCGCAGATCTCGACATTCCGCCCCGATACAATTACAAATTCACCGCGAATTTCTCCGGCAGCAGCGGCTCCAGTGGCATTGACGGCATCAACGGAACGGATGGCTTTAGTGGAACCCCAGGTTCCATGGATCCTAATAATCCCTCGGCGGGAGGCGACGGCTCTGACGGGAGCAATGGTTCCAATGGCGAGGATGGAGGACCGGGGGGAGACGCCCCGTCAGTGCAAATCCGGGTCGCTCTCAGAGCCGGAAATCATCCACTCCTTCAAGTGAGCGTAGAGGCCGCAGTCCAGCAGAAATTTTACCTGGTCGATCCCCAGGGAGGCTCGCTGGCCGTGAGAGCCGATGGAGGGTCGGGAGGCTCTGGAGGAAAGGGTGGCCGCGGGGGGCGCGGAGGGTCCGGAGGAATTGGTATGCCTGATGGACGAAGCGGAAGCGATGGCTTAAATGGACGGGACGGGTCTGACGGCCCGCGAGGCAAAGGCGGAAGCATCACAGTGACGATTGATCCTCAAGCCAGCCCTTTTGTGAAGGCGATCCAACTATCCAACCTAGGCGGACCCCGGCCCGTATTCAGGCAGGAACCCGTGGCGCCACTGTGGTGAAGTGAAGCGCACCGGAAAATCCTTTCTCGCTGAATCGTGTTCGTGCTGTTTAAGTCGTGTCTCCCAGCTTCCGCTTCGGACCAAATTAGTGGGAATTCATCCTCTTGTGGACCGTGGTCATTTGCCACGAGGACAAGGTCGCTCGCGACTACGGTCATCGTGATCTTTGCAAACGCCTTGAGGCGAAATCGGGTGTGGTATTATCGGCGCCTGAGCGCACGCAGGGAGAAGGAGCCGAAATAAATTGCCGGTAATTAACCAGCCATATATAGGGTTTGAGGGTCCGATCGGCGCTGGCAAAACGACTCTGGCGCAGTTGCTGGCCATGCACCTGGGCGCTACGCTCATACTGGAGGACGTCGACGGCAACGAGTTCCTTCCCGATTTTTACGCAAGCAAAGAGCGCTGGGCGCTGGGAACGCAATTATCATTTTTGATTTCCCGGTACGAGCAATTGAGAACGATTCCTCCACTGCGAAGCAAACCGGTAGTATCGGACTACACTAAAGCTAAAGACCCCATTTTTGCGCGGGTGCTTCTTCACGATCGCGAGGTGGAGTTATACGAGAGGCTGAGCATCGGGCTTGAAGCAAGCGTTTCCCGTCCCGACCTTACCGTCTACCTGGACGCGAAAAATGACGTTCTGCTTGACCGAATTCGGCGGCGCAATCGCCCTTACGAATCGTCAATTGACAAGGGATACCTGGATGAGTTGCGCGAGGCGTATTCCCAGCATCACAATTCCGTCGGAAGGTTGCAGGTCTTGACTATCGACACGTCCGAGTTAAACCTGCGTTCCGAGACGCAACTTAAATGTTTGTTCAGGAAAATCCTGGCTGCGGCTTCCGTCGTCTAATTTCGTCCAATCATTCGGGAACGCTGAAATCGTAGATCCGGCCGGCGGCAGCGCCTCCCGACCTATTTCCACCTCTTGCGCCAGACATCGTAGAGGCTTGGCTTGTGCCCATGAAGAAACCGTACTCTCCCGGTTTCAATTCTTCATCCAAAGTAACTTTGTATGTTCTGATTCCAACGTGCTCAGCCTTAGTCGAAAGTTCCTTGTCCCGTTTCACTCCAGACTTTCCGCCGGTGATACCGCCGAACGAGCCAACCTGAAACTCCCTGCGGTCGCCCTTCTTGATGAGTTTGATGAGGACGTAATCGGAGGCATCGCTCCCGTCCGGAACATATAAATAAAAGGAAGGCAGGCGTTCACGCACCACGTTCTTGGATGTTGGCCCTTCCACGTAGGCATCCCAATGCTGGTTCCTGAGCCCATCGGTGAAAAAGCTGCCGGCTTTGCCGCCGACCTTCATATCGGTGGTCGCTTGCCCCTGGATAAGGACGAAATTGGCGCCGTTCTTCCAGTACACTCCCACTTCGGGTGGCGGCAAATTCGGATCAATCGTCATGGGCGCGGTCGCCGCCATAACCGTCGCAGGAGGCGGCCCGGGATTGATCATCGCCTTGATCACCGAATCGGAAACGTTCGCGGCTTTGAGTGCTTTGAGACCGTCTGTGCTCGTGTCGAAACTAACGGAGGTCGGACCGGAAGCGCTCATCGTTCGAATCTTGGCAATCACAACGTCGTCGGAAAGACCGATCTGCACCATGCTGATGATGTCTTGATTCGTGAACCTTTTCGCTAGTCCGGAGGTGTCCTGGCTCCATGCCGAGCACACCAAGAGAAGAATTACGGTTGTGCCGAGGCCCAATGCCCTTTTCATATGACCTCCAGCTCGCAGATTAAAGAGAGTCGCCAGGACATGGGATTTCAATAGCCTGGAACATCTTCCTATTGAGGGCGCATTCTAACTACGCAGTTGAAAATTGGCAACGGCGAAGTGAATTTGGTCATGCCCTCTGCGCGCAGGGTAAAAAGGGTGTGCTGCACGGGGCTGAAGAAGAGGGGACACTTGATTACGTATCCTGAAGGTGCCGAAATTAGTTAAGACCTCGTGCAGGAAACGGGCCCATTTTGCCGAAATGGACCGGTTTCTTCCTGGGAGGAAGCTATGTATAATTGTTCGAGTGGGCTAGCTTTTTCTCCGGGAGTAGTGGCAGGGCCTATGCCGAATATCAGCTTTACTTTGAATGGAAAACGCACCACCTGCGCATATGAGCCGGGGATGCACTTCCTCGAGGTTTTACGCGAAGAGTGCGGCATCGTCTCGCCCAAAAATGGCTGCGCTCCCGAAGGGACCTGCGGCTGCTGCGCGATCCTGGTGGATGGCAGGCCTGCGCTGTCCTGCCTGCGTAAGCCGGAACAAATGGAAGGCCGCGATGTGGTCACCCTGGAAGGCCTGCCGGAAGATATGCGAGAGGTGCTGGGCGAAGCCTTCGTCCTGGAAGGCGGAGTGCAATGCGGCTTTTGCATTCCTGGAATTGTGGTTCGCGCCTCTTCCATGTTGCGGCAAGGCTGCACCGATGATCGTGAAGCGGTGAAGCAAGGGCTGGTCGGTCATCTATGCCGCTGCACCGGTTATGCGCGGATCATTGACGCGGTTCAGACGGCCGGAGAAGCCTGGAAAAATGGGGGAAGTTGCCCCGCAAGGAGCCCCGCCGCCATTCCTACTTCGGTGAAGACTTTGGATTGAGCCGCAACCCTCAGTTTGAGCCCGCCAAAAAGGGCAATGGAAACGGGAATGGCAACGGCAAGCGAAATGGAAGTGGATTTGGAATCGGCGACTCCCCTTCCCGCTATCGCGGCTTCGAGCAGGCGCTAGGCGAGCGGCCTTTCGTCGACGATATGAGCGTTCCTGGGATGCTGCACGGCGGAATGGTTCTGAGCGAACACCCGCGAGCCAAAGTCAACGCGATCGATCTTTCAGAAGCGCAAGCCATGCCGGGAGTCGTGAGAATTTTCACGGCGGCTGACGTTCCCGGAGAGCGCGGCACGGGCCTCAATTATCCCGACCTGCCGATTTTTGTGGCGGTGGGGGAAACCACCTGCTGCGTCGGGGATTTTCTGGCCATGGTCGTCGCGGATACTGCGTTTCATGCACGGCAGGCTGCCGACAAAGTGAAAGTCGATTACACAGTGCTTGAACCAGTCACCGATCCTTTTGTGGCGATGGAACCCGGCGCGCCGCAAGTCCATCCCCCCGGGAATTTGTGGGTCCATGACAATGTGCTCGACACCACCGCGTTTTCGCGCGGCGATGTGGAAGCGGCCTTCGCAAAGTCCGCGCACATCATCGAGCAGACCTGGACGACGCAGCCGATCGAACCGGCGTTTCTCGAGCCCGAAGCATGCCTGGCAATGCCGGAAGGCGACGGCATTAAATTCTACTCGCAGAGCCAGGGGTCGACTTACGACCACAAGATGATTGCCGATATCCTGAAGCTGCCCATGGAAAAAGTGAACGTCGAGTTGGCAGCGAGCGGCGGGGCCTTCGGGGCAAAAGAAGAAATCACCATCCAGGGTCAAACCGCGCTGGCGGCGTTTCTATTGCAGCGTCCGGTCAAAACCGTTCTCACGCGCAAACAATCGACGCAACACCACGTCAAGCGCCATCCCATGACCTTGCAATACAAAGTGGGCGCGGATGCTGAAGGCCATCTGCTCGCGGTGCGTGCCCGCATTGTCGGCGATACCGGTGGCTACGCGGGGACCGGCGGTAAGTGCCTGCTGCGCGCGGCGTGCCATTCCTGTGGCGTCTATCGCGTTCCCAACGTGGATGTGGTCTCCAAGGCCGTATTCACCAACAATCCCACGAGCGGCGCCATGCGCGGCTTTGGCAGCAACCAGGCCCAATTCGCGATGGAAGGCGTCATGGACTTGCTCGCGGAAAAAGTGGGCGTCGACGGTTGGGATATCCGCATGCGGAACATTCTGAATCCCGGCGATGCCTTCGCCACCGGCCAGATCATGCGGGAGAGCGTGCGCGGCATGCGCGTGGCGCTTGAGGCAGTGAAGGACATTTACAAAAATGCGAAGTACGCCGGCCTGGGTTGCGGCATCAAGAGCACCGGGATCGGAAATGGCGCCGTCGAAAGCGGAAGCATCCTCATCCGCGTATTAGAAGGTCCCCGCGTCGAGGTCCTCAACGGATACACGGAGATGGGCCAAGGCGTTTTCACCACCGTCCGTCAGGCAGTAGTGGAAGAAACAGGGCTGTCGCCAGACATCATCACAGTTCGCTGGGATAAGGAGATGGGCGCGAAGTGCGGCGAGGCCTGGGCATCGCGCGCCACCACGCTTAGTTGCGCCGCTGCGGAGCGTGCAGGAAAGAAACTGGCCGCCGACTTGAAAGAGCTCCCGCTCGAGAAATTAGTCGGCCGCGAATATCGCGGGGAGTATGTCTGCGACTTTACCACGCGCCCCGGCACTCCCGAGGCGCTGAAAAATCCCACGACGCACATGACCTTCAGCTACGCGTGCCAGCTTGTAATTCTTGACGAGAATGGCCGCATGGAGCGCGTCGTGGCGGCTCACGATGTGGGCCACGCCATCAACCCGAAGGCATGCGCGGGACAAATCGAGGGCGGCGTGCACATGGGCCTCGGCTACGCGCTTTCTGAAAATTTCACTTCCACAAATGGTGTACCCGATTCCCTGCTTTTGCGCGACTGCGGAATCCTGGGAGCCAAGCAAACGCCGCAAATTGACGTGATCTTAATCGAAGTCCCCGATGAAATTGGCGGATACGGTGCCAAGGGAGCCGGCGAAATTGGCTTGGTTCCCACAGCAGGCGCTGTGGCTGCCGCATTGCATTCCTACGACGGGATCCGCCGCTTCAACCTGCCGATGCAGGATTCTGCTGCTGCAGAACCCTCCGTCCCGAAGTCGCGAAAGAAGAAAGCTGTGCTCGCAGGCGTTTTGTCTTCGGCGGCGCAAAACGCCATCTCAGATAGGTAGGATAGGCTTCAGCCTGTCCGCCATTCCACGCTAAGAAGATCAAAAACTGAGAGGATGACCGTGCCTCTGACGCGCAGGAGCGGTCATTCGCGAAGCGCGAATGCAAACAGGCTGTTCCCTGCCGCAATCGTGATGTACTGCTTGCCGTCGACCAGAAAGCTGATCGGCCCCGCAATGATGTCACCGCCCAAGTTTTGTTTCCAAAGCAGCGTCCCGGTGCGCGCATCCAGCGCCTGAAAATATCCTTCGCGCCCGCCGACGAACAGCAAATCCGTAGCAGTGGTCAGAATGCCGCTCGTATTTACGTCATGCATCGCGTATTTCCACTTTTTCTGGCCGGTCTGCGGGTCGAGAGCCACGACGCCGCCCGTGGCCAGCGCTTCGGTGTAGGTGTTGATTGGCCCCTGGCGAATGCCGCCTGGGTTTTCGGCACCGGGAATAGGTGCAGTGTTTGCGCCACCGGTGAATCGAGTGCCTTCCTTATATTCCGCATTCACTCCAGTGAAGATCGTGCCGTAATCCTCCCATGTGGAGAGATAGAAAAGCCCAGTGTGCGGGCTATAGGACGGCGAATACCAGTTCGTTCCGCCCTGAATGCCCGGGTACGTGGGCACACCCGGAGGCTGCGGTGTGGCGATCGGCCGACCGTTGGCATCGAGGCCGCTTGCCCAATTGACCTTTACAAATGGCTGGCCGGAAAGAAATTTTCCCGTGCCGCGGTCCAAAACGTAGAAGAATCCGTTGCGATTGCCCCAGAGCATTAGCTTGCGCGGGCTGCCGCCCCAATCCGCGTTGACGAGGACGGGAACTTGCACCGAGTCATAGTCGTAAGGATCGTGCGGCGAGAATTGGAAATACCACTTCATCTTCCCCGTGTCCGGATCAAGGGCTAGGACGGAATCGGAATAGAGATTGTCGCCGATACGCTGCGCGGCGTTAAAGTCCGGGCCGGGGTTGCCGGTGCCCCAATACGTTAGATTCAGATCGGGATCATAGGAACCGGTCATCCAGACGGCGCCCCCGCCGTGTTCCCAATCGCTTCCCCGCCAGCTATCGTGGCCGGGCTGATCGGGATCGGGAATCGTGTCGAAGTGCCAGGCTTGTTTGCCTGTCCCGGCCTCGTAGGCATTGATGAAGCCGCGCACACCGAACTCGCCCCCGGCAACACCTACGATCACTTTGTCTTTGACCACCAGCGGTGCCATCGTCATGGCATAGCCTGCGGTAGGCTCTGCCACCTTCACATTCCAAATCGCATGGCCGTCCTTGGCGTCGATGGCGACGAGGTGCGAATCCACGGTGGCCATGAAAAGCGAGTCTCCTAGGATCGCAAGCCCTCGATTCACAATGCCGCAGCATGGCCGTGCGGCGGGAGATGTGGCGTAGTGATAGATCCAGAAGACGCGGCCCGTTTTAGGGTCAAGCGCCACGACGTCATTGGGCGACTGCGTGATGTACATGACCCCATCGACAACGAGTGGCGTGGTCTCGAATTTCTGCAACGATTGCGCCTGAAAAACCCATTTCAACTCGAGATTCTTGACGTTCGACGGGTCGACTTGTTTGAGGAGGCTGTAGCGCTGGCTGGCATAGCTGCCGGAATAGGTCAGCCAGTTCTGCGGTTCCTCGTTTGCGTGCAGCAGGCGCTCGGGCGTTACCTGGGCGCACAACGCCAAAGGAATCACTAATGTGAGAAGCAGCAGGAAGGACATGCGCCGTGAGTGATTCATTTCACACCTTTCAGGGAAAGAAGGTACGCCTCCAGGTCGGCCAGCTCCTGGGCGGTGAATTTATCTTTGTAGGACGGCATCGTCGTGGTTTTGAGGACGGTGAATTCGCGCAGATCTGATTTCGTCAGTGAAACCAGGCGCTCTTGTTCGTCGATGAGCTGCACCGTATACGTGTCCTCATTGAGGCGGCGACCGTTGATGACTCTTCCATCTTTGATCACCGCGTGCACGGGACGGTTCGCGGGAAGCATCGAGCCCGCCGGATCGAGAAGCGTCCTGTGAAGAAGTTCAGCAGTGCGGAGCGTGCCGATGTCACCCAGATCCGGAGCGACGCGCGGGCCTTTGCCGTTGATGGCATGGCAGCTCGCGCAGGTGCCTGCGCCATTAAATAGCGCCTGACCACGAGCAGGGTTCCCGATTATGGAACCTTTTGCATCGAAGCTGTTCATGTTGCGCAGGTAGGAGACGATGCCTGTCAATTCCGAAGCGCCAAAGGCGAAGGGCTGCATCGCCGTGCCGGGGACGCCATTCGTGATCGTGGCCCGCAGATCATTGTCGGAAACGACGCGCTTGAATTGTCCCGCCCGGAAATTGACGCCGGGAATTTGATCGCCATTCGTTCCGTGGCAAGCAGTGCATTGCGTGGCGAAAATCTGCGCCCCGTATTGTATGTCGGACTGAAAATACTCTGGGGCCCGGTCCTGCCCCTGAGCGCGTGTGAAGGTGCTGCAAAGTGCAAAGGAGAGGCAGGCGATTGCGCACAGCAACAGCTGGCGTGAATACAACCAACAAATTTTCACGGAAGAACCCCCACTTGAGCCAAAATCCTCAGCCTTGGAATTCAAATTAGATTTCTTTGCGGAGAATATACACCCGGCGAGGACCGTTTAGAAGACTTGTAATCAGAATTCACTTCGCCACAGCGCTCACGGCTTCGTCGTCTTCCTTTTCTTAGGGTCTTGGCCAGGCGATCGGCTGCCCGGCCGCGATCCTTGCGTTGGGTCGCCGGTAGCCGCCTTTTCGACGTCCCCGCCCTCTTCGCGGGCAATATCAGCGAGCAGTCGTTTGCTCAACACCGAGCGAGGTTCATCCTCTTCGATATCCCTTTCGGAGGCGTATTCATCGCGATGCTTGATTAACAACCAGGATTTGTCCGGGTTGCTGCCAAATCCGCGCGTGCGGACCAGCACCCAGGAACCATGCAGCTTTTTTCCATGCAAAGTAAATTTCAAGTCGCCCTTTTGCAGGGCGCTCTCTGCGTCATCGCTTTCCGGCGTCCATTCTCCCTTGTCCCAGACCATCACGGTGCCGCCGCCATATTCGCTCTCGGGGATTACGCCTTCAAATCCGCCATACTCCAGGGGATGATCCTCTACCTGCATTGCCAGCCGTTTGACGGAAGGATCGAGAGATGGGCCTTTGGGAATCGCCCACGAAAGCAGCACGCCATTGAATTCCAGTCGGAAATCATAATGCAATTGTGTTGCGCGGTGCTTTTGAATGACGTACTGCAAATGCCCCTTCGAGGCCGCCAGCGGGTGTGATTTTCCGGACGGCTCCGGCGAAATTTGGAAGTTTCGTTTCTTTTGATATTTGTCTAGGGACATGCTTCCGTCCTTGACGGGCTAAGATTTTTTCTTTGGGACCTTGGCTCCTTTCTTTCGCGCCTCGGAAAGGCCGATAGCGATCGCCTGCTTTCGGCTGGTCACCTTCCCTCCCTTACCGCCTTTGCCAGAAAGAAGCGTACCTTTCTTTTCCCGGCGCAACGCATTCTTAACGCTTTCGGCAGCGGCTTTGCTGTATTTGGCCATGGGACTTACTCCTTTTGGCTGACTTCTTTGGAGTTCGAGTGGATCGAAGCCGGTTGGTTCCGATCATGCTTTCTCGAGTCTCGGGAACAATTCCAGAGCGTTGTCCCGTTCGATGGCGCGAAGGTCGCTGGGCTTCAATCCCGCCTCGCTGAGACCTTTGGCAATCGTTCCCGCGCTGACAAACGGAAAATCAGTACCAAATAAAACGTGTGAGACGGGCAAAACCTTCAGCAGGGTTGGCCACGGATAAGGGCTATTCAAGCTCGCTGTGTCGACAAACAGTTTCTGCACTTCGTGGAGCAGCCCATTCGGCAGCCGCGCAGCAATGTCCGGGCGCGCCGCGGTGAGCGCCTCAAAGCGTGTCATGAGGTACGGCATCGTTCCCCCGCCATGAGAAAAGATGAATCGAATGTCGGGATAGCGCGCGGCCGTGCCGTCGAAGATCACGCTGGCGATCGCGCGCGTGGTCTCGGTTCCGAGCTCGATCAACGCAGGCGCGAGTTCCGGCTGCAGGTCCTTGCAGCATTCGGCTTTTACCGGATGAAGGAAGACCACGGCCTTGCGCCGGTTCAATTCGCTCATCACCGGCTCAAACGCCGGGTCTCCTGGATATTTTCCCTGGTAGCTGGTCATCAGGCACACGCCGTCGGCCTTGAGGGTGTCTTGACTGTATTCGATTTCCCGAAGGCAGCCGTCGACGTCCGGCAGCGGAACCGTGGAGAACATGCCGAAGCGGCCGGGATGATCCGCCATCAGGCGCGCCCCGAGTTCATTGCATTCCCGAGCGAGCTTGCGCGCCGCCTCGTTGTCACCAAACCACACGCTCGGCTCGCTGGTCGAAACCATTGCGGTTGCTACTCCGCTCTTATCCATGTCCTCGATGGATTTGCTGACCGTCCATTGCTCGAGCGGGCGCTGGTTTGTTTTCCTGGCACTAATGGCGGCAATGAATCCCGGCGCTGAAAAGTGGTGGTGAGTGTCAATCCGAAAGGGCCGCATTGGAACGGTAGTCGGATCCTGCTCGCTCATGAATATTTTCGGGAGACCGGCGGCGGCACTGAGCGCTCCGAGACCAGCGATAAATTCACGCCTCGCTACGCCGGAGTAAGGCAGCCCCCGGTCATCATGCATTCCCAAGTGATCGGTATTCTTCTTCATGGATTCGCAACTCTCACAATCTGTCGTCAACAGTTGCAACGGACGGCGAATTCGCGTTCGCGTCCCACCAGCGACTCGCCCTGTCTGTGATGTTCGTCCCGATGCGCCATGACAATTTTTAAACCGCCGTTTCGATACAGATCGCTGACTTCGTCCTCCCACGCGCGGCTTCCATCTGGCGACCACTGAAACGGCAACGTCTTGATGTGCCACGGCTGCCCGTCGAATTCAGGTGCAAGCTCTAGCGCGCTTCGAAGGATTTCGCGCTGCTGTTTGGCCTCATGGGGTTTTCCGGCCGGACATCCCAGCGGAAAATCGAGGAAGCACGTTCGCGGAGGCTTGCCTTCTTCGGCGGCTTCAAGCAAAACGCTCATGCTAAGAGTGGGCAGTCCGCGCGCCTCGAGCGCCCTGGCAATGACGGTCGTGGCACGATGGCATGCTGGACAAAACGGAAAAAGGAAGACAAGGTCCACGCCTTGCGAATCGTAAATCTGCTTGATCGCGGGGATGGTTTGTTCAACAAGCTCGGTGAAACGCTGAATCGACCCAACCATGGAAACAGACGTGTGCGCGAGCCTCTTGAACGCTCCCTCTGCTTCGAGTTCCCGCATGCGCTCCAGCGGAAACGCGACATTCAAATCTTCGACGGCCCATTTTCGCACTTTGGTTTTGTGTGCGACGACCAGCCGCGACATGGGCGTATCGCGAGGAATCAAGCGAAACGAAATGTCCTCGGTTTCTCCGAGCGGCGGGTCCTCCGGCAACTGCGCGCCGCAACTCGCGAATAGCCCAATCGTCGATTCAGCGATGGGTTTTCGCAGCGCTGTGAGCCGGGGAGGATCGAACACGGGCCGGTTCTCGAATTTGCGGCTGGTGACTTCTTCAAAAATGCGTGAAAAGCTGTAAGGCATGATTCACCTACTGCGGCCACGTCGCCGCAGGATCGAGATTGATGATCGGTTGCGCGCCGGAAACCGGAACCATTGGTCGCAAGTAAGGCCGCGCCGCCGCTTTATGGCAAGAATAACAATCTTCGAGCAAGTGCTTATACTCCACGGCGAATTCCCCGCTGTCCTTCATTTCAATTGCTTTGTGCACTCTTGGCAAGGTGCCGTTGTCGATGCCGTCGAAGATGGATTGCATATCCACGGGATTGCCGTCGGCCCCTTTCGGGCTGGGATTCAGGTGCACTTCCCACCGGATGCGGTTGCGCGTTTCGTTGAGATAATAATCGGCCAGTGGCCAATTCTTCTTTTCTCCGGCGAACCAGAGATTCGCGGCAAACATGCCCACCTCAACCATGGGGTGAGAATGCGGCGGAACAAGGTCTTTTAGATGCGCCACGTCCGACTGCAAAGTCGCGGGGTTGGCCTGCGGGCCATTTTGTTGCGCCTTCGCCGTGGGACGTTCCCACGACGAAACGAAGAGCCCGCCAAGCAGTGCGCCCAGGCCTAACATTTGCAGATTGCGGATCCAATTCGCGTTCGCCATGACCAAACGCTCCTTCGATATCGAAATGTGGGTTACACGCCCGCGAGCCACTGTTCCCAGCGACAGTTCAAAATCTGGCGGGCATTATAGCCCAGTCTCATATTTCTACTATAGTTGTTCCGCCACATTCGCAACCGTTCAACTCCATGGCTAATCAACTCTTTCTTGCGAACGGGTTTGCGCGGAAGCAGAATGTGTCAGCATTGGCTGGCCCAACTTCCATGGAGATCGAGGACTGGGGATGAAAAAACGTTTGGTCTCGCTTGCCGCGGTGCTTGCTCTGTGGCTCGTTTATTCTTCGTTCCTCTCCGGGCAGGAAAAACCAGCGCGCACTCAGCCTCGCAATGTCGTGATCTTTGTTTTTGATGGATTGCGGGCCGGGTCCGTCAACGCAACCGATTCCCCCACCATGTTTTGGATTCGCAGCCACGGCGTCAGCTTCGCAAACAGCCATTCGCTTTTCCCGACCTTTACGACCGCCAATGCCTCGGCCATCGCCACGGGCCACTACCTCGGTGACACCGGCGATTACAGCAATCAGATCTATATCGGGCATCCGATATTTCTGGATGGCAACTTCGGCCGCCCGCCCGGAAGTTACGCGCCTTATATCGAAAATGATCGAGTGCTTGGCGATCTGGACGCGCAATTCAATGGAAATTATTTGAACGAAGAAACTTTGCTCGCCGCCGCGCGCCGGCACGGATTCAACACGGCCGCCGTCGGGAAAATGGGGCCCGCCGCGATTCAGGATGTAAGCCAGTTGAATCCCGTGAATGGCGGATTCGCGATACCCCAAACGATCTTTATCGATGACGGGACAGGAACCTCTGACGGGGTGCCGCTTGCACCGGAAGTATCTTCGTCCCTTGTAAATGCGGGGCTCCCTACCGTCACTCCGACTCGCGTCCAGCCCACTGGGAACAACACCACCCCCGGAACCACCGTTCCAAATTACGTCCAGCAGGCGTATTTCGCGGACGCCACGAGCAAAGTGATTTTGCCAATGTTCATGAAGAGCGGAAAACCGTTCGCCTTGCTCTACTGGTCGCGCGATCCCGATGGAACACAGCATTTTCAAGGCGACAGTTTGAATAAACTCGTCCCTGGCATAAACGGTCCGACTTCCAAAGCCGCGCTTACGAACGCCGACAACAACCTGAAGCAAACCCTGGACATTATCAACAGCGATCCCCAGGTTGCCGCGAATACCGATATTTTTTTGACCGCGGATCACGGCTTTGCCACGATCAGCAAACATGAGATCGACGCCGCGAGTCACGCGACCACCAGCTATGCCGCAAAGACGCTCTATAAGGACGCGCAGGGCCGGCAAGAGGTGAACACCGGTTTTCTGCCAGTGGGCTTTCTGGCCATCGACCTCGCGCATGAGCTGGGGCTTCCGCTCTTCGATCCCGACAGCCAGATCGACGGGCCGGATGGCAAGAAAACCTTTGAACCCGTGGATCCCACTGTTGCACAGCAACTCCCAAATGTGCGCCAACACTCGGTTGGCGGCAACGGATTAATCGGCGGCACAGGACGAATCGCCAAGGAAACGGATGCGAAGGTCGTCATCGCCGCGAACGGCGGCTCCGACCTGCTTTATCTTCCTGCTCACGATCCGAACCTCGTGAAGCAGATCGTGGCCTTCCTCGCACGACAGGACTATGTGGGAGGAATATTTGTCAACGATGAGTATAGAAATGTGCCGGGGGCTTTGCCCTCCAGCTCCGTTCGGCTGATCGGATCGTCTTTAGTCCCCTCGCCCACTATCGCCGTCACATTCAAGACATTTTCGACGGACCCCGGGAAACCGAATATGACTGGTGTGCAAATCACGGATTACGTGTTGCAGGAAGGCCAGGGAATGCACGGCAGTTTTGGCCGCGCCAATACGTTCCAATTCATGGCGGCGATCGGGCCGGACTTCAAGAAGCAGTACGTCGATCAGGCCCCGGTGAGCAATGCGGATATTGCGCCTACGTTTTTTGAAATTCTCGGCTTCGATGTCGCCGGCAACGGCCAACTGAAGGGACGTGTTTTGCGGGAGGCCATGGCAGGCAGCCCGCCAGCGGTCTCGTTCACTCGACGCACCGCAATTTCGCTTGGCGCTGCCAATGGCAAGAAAACCATCCTGATGTACCAGCAAATGGGGAAACAAGTTTACTTTGACCGGGCATGTTTCGAGAATGCGAGCGCCGCTCAGGCTCGGAACGGGTGTCCTTAGCGGCTGATCCTAAAGACAGAGGACCAAAGTGAGCAAATCACGGCTTGAGGCGTTCACCGACGGGGTGATTGCCGTCATCATCACCATCATGGTGCTGGACATGAAAGTGCCGCAGGGCGCCGATTTTGACGCGCTCCGCTCCGCCCTGCCGGTATTCCTAGCCTACGCGCTCAGCTTCGCCAACGTCGGTATTTTTTGGAATAACCATCATCATATGCTTCACGCCACGGAGCGAATCAATGGAATGGTTCTGTGGGCCAACTTGCTTTTGCTGTTCTGGATGTCGCTCATCCCATTTGTGATCCGTTGGATGGACAATGCGCATTTTGCCCCCTCTCCCACTTCGGCTTACGGCGTGGTGCTGGTGCTGTGCTCGATATCCTACATTTTGCTCGAGCGGGCGATCATCAAGTGCAATGGCCCAACCTCAAAACTCGCTCGCGCCGTCGGCCATGACACCAAAAGCAAGATATCGCTATTGATTTACGTTGTAGCGATTCCGCTCGCGTTCGTAAGGCCGTGGATTGCGCTCACGCTTTACGTCGTGATCGCAATGTCATGGTTCATACCGGATCGCCGAATTGAATCGCTGGTGTAGGCGAACCGCCTCCATACAGTTCGATGTGCAGCTATCTTGTTTGCTGGACAAGCTACTCTTGGGAAGCATGCCCGAAGGGCTCGTATCGGCGAGGGGATAACTTTCCGACAAGCGATAGTTCATCTAAGAAAAAAGGCCGGACGGTCTGGCGTCCGGCCTTCGATTCTTGGATTGGTTGCGGGGGCCTGCAATGTACCGAACGCGTTGATAGTGCCCTTCCGAATTGAATTGCACCGACCAGCCATTTGAAATGATCCCAAAGGAAAACTTCTAGTTACGCGCTAGCCGCGCTTGTGAATGATCTCATCGATCAGGCCATACTCCTTGGCCTGCTGAGCTGACATGATAAAGTCGCGCTCAGTGTCCTTCTCGATTTTTTCGATCGACTGCCCGCTGTGGTCAGCAAGGAGATGGTTGATCACCGACCGCATTCGCAAAATCTCCTTGGCATGGATGTCAATATCGGTCGCCTGGCCCGAAAGATCGGACATCAAGGGCTGGTGGATGAGGATGCGTGAGTTGGGCAGGGAGAAGCGCTTTTTGGGAGCGCCCGCGGTCAGCAGTAAGGCGGCCATCGAGGCGGCCTGCCCAATGCAGGTCGTCACCACGTCGGGCCGGACGAACTGCATCGTGTCGTAAATGGCCATGCCAGCGGTAATCGATCCGCCCGGCGAATTGATGTAAAGCTGGATGTCTTTGGCGGGGTCCTCGGCTTCGAGGAACAGCAGTTGCGCGGTTACTAGGTTCGCGACATGGTCGTCAATCTCCGTGCCGATGAACAGGATATTATCCTTCAGCAGCCGTGAATAGATGTCGTACGCTCGCTCGCCCCGGTTGGTCTCTTCGACCACCGTGGGGATGAGCGTTGTGGCGCGAGGGGCTGGTCCGTCTGAATATTTCATCTTGATGTCGTTTTCAACGCGCCAACCCAAAAGGCATTTGTGGGGCTTTTGAGCAATCACATTGCAACGACAATATGGCATTTACATTCACTTGCCAAGCGGCATGTCAAAAGGAAACCCTTCTGCCCAAAATCGTCGGTCAGGTAAACCGTCACCTCTTGCTTGAATGCGCAGACAACAGACCACTCACGCGGTCCCTCGACATGCCAAGCTTGAGGGCAATAGCATTCACGTTGAGTCCCTCTTCACGTAAGTGTCGGATTTCATCCGCAAGTTTCGCCTCAGCGGCTTGTCTGAATTCGACGTGAAAGATTGTTTCTGCCCGAGTAAGAATTTCGTAAGTCGGTAGCTTCGGAAATTCATCCCCGGAGATCTTTTCGAGAAGATACTCGCGATTCCTGGAATCCTTGCAGGCGATGAAATTCGGGTTGCTCGCTAACATCGTAGCCCATTTGTTGATTGTAGCTTTGTCGGCTGGCTTCGTTTCTTCCTGCTCCTCATCATCCGCATCCTGAGGAACCAAACTCTCAAACTCGTTAAACCAATCCGCAGTCTTCTGGTAGATGTGGACAACGCCGTCCGCAACAAATGCGAGATCAATTACGCAGGTCAAGCCAACCTTGGTCTTGAACTCGCCGATCTGATCCAGTCGCCTCTCGATGGTCCTTGTCTCATCGTCAGCTTCTTCGTCTTCGGCAAGCTTCGATTCTATTTCTGAAACAGCATCATCCACCTGGAACTGCTCAAAAGGTGCCCAGTTCAAGTAAATCGTCTCTGCCTTGAGGCTCTTAGCGCATTCGAGGAAGACCTTCCAGTTGCCCCCGTGGGCTTCGTTCCAGTGAACAGTTGGCAGCTTGCCCTCAACCAACCAGCCAAAGAAAACACACAAGCCATCACTCTTCGCTGACTGACGAATTTCTTCAACCGTCCTTGAAAGTGGGTCGTTCATGGATTCAATGTGCCAAATATTATCACCCTGTCCTGAAACAGCGAGTGCCCAAGTGTAGTACCTGTTCTGCAGCGATCTGGCCCAGCCTTAGTAATCGTTGTGTATGCCTTACGCCGAAACGAAGTGGTTTCGAACAGTCTGGATCGAAAGGGAATGGTTCTGGCCCACATTCCGATAAGAGGTGGCCGACCTACGCTGCGGTGTTTCACGGGAGATGCGGGAATTCCCCAACAAATTTACAACTTACGGGCGAACAAATCTCGTCCGAGCATAACTTTCGAGTAGGCGACCACTCGCCCAGAACACGCTGCACATCTACACTCTTGGCTGCCAGGCGAAACAGCCCTGTGCTCAGAAAACGTGTCTGTCGGAATCCTCGATACCCACCGGCTGACAGATTCGTATCGGTACATCAGACTAGAGGTGTTTTGGCTTCTTTTTGGAACCTTGATCATCCCGATGAACAAGCCGTCCGCTGTTTTTCCAGCCGATCAATAGTGGACCGCAGCCAATTGCCGACTGCTTCTTCAATCGCTCGCCTGTCGCTATATCGATACAGTGAATCCAATGTCGCTCCCGATGCGTTGAGTGGGATATGGCGGCAGGGGATTGTCTCAGAGCGGCGCTCGGGTGGGACAAAGTGCATCAGAACGCACCCGGTGCAGGGGCTGGGGTTCTCTGTTCGGTCGTAGTTTATACAAGTAGGAGAGTCTTCGAAAATAAACTCCGGACCGAATGAAGCCCATCTCCCCAGCGAATACCCACCCATTTCGAGGAAGTTAAGTTCAGTTTTTAAGACTTCCAACGCATCTGCTTTGTCTTTGGGCATCTTGCACCTCCTGGTCCCGCGTGCCCAAATTTTCCTTTTCAGTAGAACGATCAACCACCGCTCCACACGGGAGCCACGACCTACAAAAACTTGTTCCGCCACAGACCTGCATAAAAGATCACGGGCCTGATGTTGATCACCTGGATTGCTTTTGTTTCTTCATCGTACCTTCCGATTACGATCACCTTTTGACCGGCAAAAGCTTCAGGTTGCTGTTGGTCATCCAGCTTGTAAACGCGTTTAGTCCCAGAGTTGTAGAGCACGAATTGTGCGCCGGCCAACTTGACGCACGTGAGGGTGCAACCCGCCTTAGAAGTATTTTTCTCGCTTTTGGTCACCCCGGTGTGGTGTCCATCTTCCGCACAGAAGCTATCCATGATCTCACCGGTGAAGATTTCGTCGTTTCGAACGGAAAACTTGGAGACTTTCTGGGCGGAGACGCCCACGGTTAGCATCAGCACGCCAACCATGCCAATCGTAGCTGTTTTCATAGGACCCTCCTGATGATTCCGGAGTACTGGTCGGCATAAACAAAACATCCGCTGTAACTAACAAAAGAGCAGTGAGTCTGGTCACGTCTCCTTGTGAGCTAGATCACCCTTAGCCCCCCCCCCAAGTCAGCTATTTGTCGCAAACTGCCCTCCCACCCCTCTAATCTCGGATAGATCCTGATGAACGGATTATCGGAATCTGGCCCACTGCCAGGTCACAAGGCAGGGTGTCATAGATCACAGAACTACTTCCGCATATGTGATCTCCTTCAGGGGGCAGAAAGAGCAGTGGCTCTCTATGCGTCTCGGAAATTCGAGGAGGTGCATATGGAAGTACATTTTGCAATGCTGATTGCAATGTTCGACGTCGTTGTGACGCTTGCTACCGTGATGCTCATTATGGTGGCAGCCTATTCCGGGTATCGCGTGATCCAAGGAATTCGCGTCTATTTCAAGTTTCGGGGGACCAGGGTCGTGACTTGCCCCGAGACACATAAGGCCGCGGTGGTTGAAGTGGCCGCCAGGTCTATGGGCATGCAGGCGATTCTGGATGAGCCTCGCCTGCGGGTCAGTGAATGCTCGCGGTGGCCGATGTGTAAAGGGTGCGGACAAGACTGTTTGAGGGAGATCGAAGCCCGCCCGTCGGAATTGAGGATTTCCGCCGCCTGGAGGGCCTTGTAATCCAAGCTCAACAACGAGCTGTCAGGCCGTAGTCTTTGCGCAAGCAGATCGGCCCGATAAACGGTCTTAGCGGAACGTGGGAAGCTGTTGCGGATTAGAATGCCAAAAATCAACTGCCGGTCACAGAACTTCTCCGAAATCGTGAGAAGAATAGTTTTCCGCACTGTCGTTGGGACAGCTTACTGCACCAGCCTGGAATCAATGGGCCGTCCGTCGATGAATCCCCATGTCAGCTCCTCGTCTGTAACGTCGCGGTATTCCACATTTCTAAACGGAACAGAAAAGAAACGATGACATGCGGGGCAAATTAATTCGAAATGTTGCTTGGCATATTCAACCTTCTTCAGGTTGTCTCGGACAGCCGGGATGATCACGACAGCCGAGCAGTCTTCTTTGTCGCAACGAACGCATGCAGCGGATTGAGAGATACTCATACCGCTCCTTTCAACCAATAGCGATTCTGCGACACAATCGAAATGTTCAAGTCAACCGGCGAGACAGTCGCATTAAGAATAAAATTACGCTCAGAATCCCAACCAAGGCTGTGACTACGGTCACGCCGTGAAGTGAGCCAAGCACCCCTTTTGTCTGTCTTCTTGATTGTTCTTGGATAAGTCCTGATAAAACGGCATTATCGGAATGTGGCTTTTTGGCGCATCGAAACCATGTAGTTTCGGCACGCTTTGGCCCCGAAGTTTCTACTCAGCAGAATGAGTCACTTGTGAACCCACTCCGTAGGTAGTCTTCTGACACACGGACCGCGCCGGATACGGAGTGCAAGACTCTATGTGTAGCCTCCCCGGGCCAATTCGATTTAGAATCCGTGGGCCATGATCATCAAAGCGAATTCCGTTGGCGCAGCACCCTCTGGGGGTGTTTCGGCGAACCTTCGCTGTCCAGGTTGTGGCCAGTTAGGAACATTCGAGCTGCTTGTAGGCAATTCTTCTGATTTCGTACTTGATGGCCGCATTCGCATAGGCGAGCGCAGATGTCCCAATGCAGATTGCCGGACCGTCCTCTTCTTTGTTTGGGAGAACAACCGAATAACCAAATCATATCCGGCTCTGCGGATCGACTTCGACAAGACGAATATTCCTGGACCAATTGTCTCCGCCCTTGAGGAAGCAATTGTCTGTCATGCAAACGAGTGCTTTGTAGCCGCAGCAATAATGGTGCGCAAGACTCTGGAGGAGTTGTGCCTCGAACGTGGAGCGCAAGGAAAGGATCTCAAAGAGCGTGTCCGTGACTTGGGGACAAGGATCGTGTTGCCAAACGAACTCTTGAACGGCCTAGATGATCTCCGCCTTCTTGGAAACGATGCTGCACATCTCGAATCACGCGAATACGACCAGATTGGCAAGGAAGAAGTGGAGATAGGAATAGAGTTCACCAAGGAAGTGTTGAAAGCCACCTACCAGTATCCCGCACTCCTCACTCGCCTTCGCGGGCTTAAGAAAGCTCCCTGAGCAAAAGCATGGGCTCTAAATTTGCCGATCTTTCTGGACTGCGCCGAAAGGGTTTCGGGAATCGCACTCCGAACTGATTGATTTCGACGGGCCGAATCCAGGATTTAGCCCGTGTGGAAACCACGTGGTTTCCACACGCGAAAACTCTGATTCCGAGTATCGCAATACTTCCGGGTGCGCCGTCACACCGGGGGAATCGGTGTTCGGCTTCTGCGGAGCCCAAGTCCCTAGCTATTCCACAATTGGAAAGATCGGTAATATTCATAACAGATCATTTCTGGCGTTATAATATCGACCTACTCGAACCGCAACCGTGGGATGCCCGGTCTTAGGCCGCCCACCATGGCGACCTAGGCGGGTCGGCCTAAACAAGAGTTGGGCGTCAAATCTATTTCGCATCTTTGGCTCATAAAGGAAAATGAACAAGCGAGACATTCTCCGATCCATAACGTTTGGCCAGCGAGTCGCCGAGGAAGAGACGGATGCTCTCGGAACCTATTTCGTCGAGACGGATCACTGGGAACGTCTATTCAATGGTGACATCGACGTTGTATATGGCGCTAAGGGTGCTGGGAAGAGCGCGCTTTACGCACTTCTTCTCGCTCGCAGCGACAAATTGTTTGACCGTAATGTGTTATTAGTAGCCGCCGAAAATCCGCGCGGAGCTCCTGCATTTCGAGACCTACTCACAGATCCACCGACAAGCGAGAGGGAGTTCATTGGCCTTTGGAAGTTATATTTTTCCTCGCTTCTTCACTCGGTGTTGCGGGAGTTCGGCATCAATAACGAATCGACGAGGGAACTTGAGGGGGCTCTAGCACGAGAGGGATTAGTTAAAGGCTCTCTCTCCTTGGCATCGCTCCTGCGTGGGATAAGGACCTATGTTCGCGGGGCGCTGAACCCGCAGGCGCTCGAGGGTGGTGTCGAAGTAGATCCCATCACCCAACTGCCTAAGGGATTCAAGGGAAAAATCATTTTTGCAGAGCCTGGAGGAACAAGCGCTGATCCGGAACTCAAGTCGGTTGATCGTCTGCTTGGGTTAGCCAATGAAGCGCTGAGAGCCGGAGATTTAAAGGCATGGATTCTTCTGGATCGTCTTGATGTCGCCTTCGCTGAAGATCTCAGGCTTGAAGCAAACGCGCTCCGGGCATTATTTCGTGTCTACCTCGACCTGATGGCTTTCCCCTCGATACAATTGAAAATTTTCCTCAGAACTGACATCTGGGCACGGATAACCTCAGAAGGCTTCAGAGAAGCCAGCCACATTACTCGGCATATAACCATCAGTTGGAATCGGAATTCTCTGCTAAACCTGGTGGTCCGGCGGGCAATTTACAACAACAGCATCAAAGAGGCATACGGCGTTACGGATGATCTACCTCGTCTGCCAGCCCAAGAACAGGAGATTTTCTTCTATAAACTCTGTCCTGACCAAGTTGATGTCGGGCCGAACAAGCCTACGACCCTCGACTGGTTGCTGACCCGAACACGGGACGGCACGCAGCTCAACGCACCACGAGAGCTTATTCATTTTCTTAACTGTCTCCGCGAGGTTCAAGTCAGGCGTCTGGAGCTTGGCGAGCCTGAACCTGATGGTCAGCAGGTTTTTGTTCGTGCCTCATTCAAGGAGGCGCTGCCGGAGGTCTCGAAGGTTCGGTTGGAGCAAACCCTCTACGCTGAGCACCCTGAATGGAAGACTTCACTTGAGAAGTTGCGCGGAGAGAAGACTCTACACAGTCCGGAGACTCTCGCTGCAATCTGGGACGTCTCTGCAGAAGAGGCATCCGTTCGGGCTTCCGAACTCACTGCCATTGGATTCTTCGAACCTCGTGGCTCGAAACAGTCGCCTAGCTTTTGGGTCCCGTTCATTTACCGCGACGCGCTCGATCTCGTCCAAGGCAGTGCCGAATGAGTACTAACTTTCGCTTCGAGGGGACCGATCGCAATCGGTGCTCCGCTTGCCTTCGCAAGCTGGTGAACTCGGTCGCTAGGCGTAGCGCGTCCCACAACACTCCGCTGGAGTCCTGGTAGCGCAGCTACACAGCCGGGGGGTTCAAGGTTTATGGCTACCAATCAGGCCAAACCGGCGTCGGCCCCTTTGACCGACGCGGTAATCGCTGCTCTTGCCCGTCTGATGGACGACTCTCAGTCGCCTACTGGTAGTCGTCAGCCAAGCCATTCGGATGTCGAGGGCCAGTTTCGAAGAGCAGATTTGATACAGGCCGATCCGAACCAGGCTGGACGTCCTGTCGGCAAGGCCAAGCGGATCCGTGGTGTGTTGCATTGGGCGATCGAGAATGACATTGAAAAGGGTGAAAGGCTTGTTTACCTTCTCGTTGCGCTCGTTCGTGGTGTCGGCGGATTCCGCGACGGCTCCAGTAACTTCGCCGGTGCCGACGCCATTCAGGACCTGCGAGAGGCGTTTGCCAGTGAGGGATTCAATCTGGCGGAGACCGGAGAATTGCTGCCGGTCGTACTCGATACACTCACTGGCCATGAGCTAACGGAGGCGCTGAAGGCATACGTGCGCCGCGCCCGACGCGGTGTCCTCGACGCGGCCCTTGTCACCGGCACTGGCAAAGATCTTGTTGAGGCAGTTGCCGCTCACGTTCTGGTCCACCGGTTTGGCAATTACTCTGAGAGCGCAAACTTTCCTACACTGCTCGGGCAGGCGTTCGTGGCAGCGGGATTGTGCGCGGTGACGAAACCCAGCCCCACTGCTCAAGAACAAATGGACTTGGCCTTATATGAGCTGGCTTGTGCTGTTAACAGACTGCGAAATCGAGAGGGTACGGGGCACGGTCGACCTTTTCTCGCAACTGTAACGCAGGGGCAGGCGCGCACGGCGGTGCAGAGCATGGGGCTGGTCGCGGCGCGATTGCTAGATACGCTGGTTTAACGGTGCCGTTTAACAAGGGGCTGTACCCATTAGTGGCCAGGCGCCGTGTGACCTGATTCGGAAACGCGGTAAGTGTGACGGCCGCAGGTGAACTGGGGGCGTTATATGGCACACCCGCACCCGAGCTGATTCGGAGTAACGCGCAGTTGGCCTCGAAGTCCAAACGCCGGGTTCTCTCGTTTGCCCAACTGAGGGACGGCTATATTCAAACGATCGACAACGCAATCCGTTTCTTCGGAGCATCAACTGGCCTGATCCCAGCCTTCCCCGACAAGGCGCTCGCACTCGGGCAACTTGGACAGGAGGAGGTAGGGAGGTCGCTCACGCTGCTAGCGGCGTTTGGTCTTTCACCCGAGGCGCATGCGTGGGAATGGTTCTGGAACGGGTGGAACAATCACGAACTGAAAGCTCACCGCGCCTACCTATACGAGATCATCAGTCCGCTAAGGCTCGAGATCAAGGCACCTGACGGGCGTCTTTTCGCGGGGGAGCCCCTTCAACCGAAGATTTCCCAAGAGAAGGAAGCCGGCCTATACGTCGACTTCGATCATGCATCCGGGCGATTCTTGTCACCCTCACAGCAAGTCTCCAACTTCGAAGCGGCGGCACGGACGACTACGCTGGCCTACCTTTGTGCCACCGCTGACGCCGTCCGGCGAGCCCTCCTCGCAGACGACGATTCCTTTCGCCTTCCCGCCTTCGCTGAGCTCGCATTACGAATCTGCAGCGAAGACATCTACCGACAAGACATGCCGCAACTGATCGAAGAGTTTCGCGGGCGCACGCCTCGGCATGAGGCGCTCGTCGCGGACCTGGAAACTGCGCTCGCGGCCAATGCGGACTTCTTTTATGGAATCAAGAAGCCACCTCGAACGCAGCCAGATAACCCATCGAGTGCTACCTAACCAGCCGACTGCCACCACGATTTCAGGGGTATCGTCGCCCATACGGAAACTGAGCCGAAAGGATTTCTTTTTGAAAAGATTAGGTCCGCCCGAAAATCACATTCCCGCACAAGAATGCGAGCAAATGCAAATTGCGACAACGCTGTTTGCATGAGCGCACAAATTAAAACTTCTTGTGCGAATTTCAATTAAGTCCCTGCAAATCCCAATTCAAATGCTGCCCTTATAGAAAATGGGTGTTGCGAAAATCTAGCGTGAATCCTATCCCATAGATCCTAGGGCAGTTGCTAAAGAGCGCAAGAGATACAATTCTCGCTCAGGGCCGAATTCTCGGGATCATCTGTAAATCTGCGCAAATTGGGTCTCACCGATCGTGCAGGAAATTCTCATTCTCCCAATCCATTCACGAGGTGCTGGCGGAAAGCGCATGAAGAGGGTTTCGGAAAGAGCGCCTCCATTGCCGTTCGCTAACCGGAAGTGCCTCCACCGATGCTGGAAGCCCTTATATATAGATCTCTAAAATCGACGCTATTCGTAAAGCATCACGCAGCAAACGGCTATTCCGAGACAGTTTCCCCAGAATGCGATGATGAAGATGGAGGCAGTCTACACGAATCTAGCATTGTCGGTCCGTTCGGGCTCCCCAAGAAAATACCATCCAAGCCGAGTCAAAATACCCGTGAAGGGTTTTCGACACACCTGTTAGCAGTCTGGCGCCAGTCGAAGCAGATCACAGGTGCTGTGCTCCCCTTTGGAGACGGTCAGTCAATCCGTCACACATACCGGCGTACTCTTTGCGGGTCCGCTCCACGAACTTCTCGAATGCCTTGTCGCTCCTGAATCGTGTCCCATCCGGATCCAGGCGACCGCGAAGCCTGACCAGTTTAGGCATCGGGAGTTCGAAAGAAACCAAAGCATAAAGGTACAAACGACAACCCTGTCTCCAATTCGTCCGAACCCTGTACCTCACCGACCTCGCAACCTGCGCCAGAAAGCTGTGATCATTTTGCAGCTCTGCTTGTCTAATGACGCTCGCTGTGCAATCGTCCGTCAAGAATAGATTGTCAACCTTAATCAATTGCAGGACGGCTTTTCTGCTCCCAGCCCGAGCCAGGGCAATTAGCGATAGGGGATGGGCCTTGAATACTGCCATACACAATGCCGCAGCTCGCCCGGCGCGGCATCGGGCGGCCAGAGCAACCATAGTTGCCAAGCCTTCACCCGTCAACTGCTTCCCAAGCTTCTGATTCAAAGCTTCGACCATATCCGAGCGGACTTGTTGAAATGCTGAGAGGCTCCCTTGCTGCAGCGCCACCATGAGTCGTTGCGTATCTTCCAGGGAGATATTCCCCACTTGGGCCATGATTTGGACTTCTTCTCTCCGGCGCGGGTCCGCGAAACCTTCGCCAGCCTCTCTCATGACTTCCCGCTGAATCGCACCCCTCTGATGTTCTGAAACACGGTGCAGCTCTAGCTGGACGGGCTTTGCGAACAATTCTTTGATCCAGGCAGAAATGTCCCCCTCGGTAATTCCCGGAAGGCTTACCTCTTCCTCTCGTAGAAGCCAATCCAATATCGCTAGCGAGAATTCTGCGGCGGCGTCTGCGGCCGTTCCCGAGCCGACAAAAATCGGTCCACCTCCTGTCGGTTTGCCCTTCGCTTGGTCCGCCATACTTTCCCTCGTGATCGAATCGACTTCAGAGAAAGGATAGGCCCAACCATGGGACAAAACCAAGGCGACTCTGCCAACAAACCGCCGAACGAACTCGTTTTCAAACCCGCGCTCCGCCAGATCGGAACCACTGAGTGTCCGATCTGCAAGACCCGAGTTGCTGTCTTCCTGGCCAAGACCCAGCGCCCATTTCTGAACTGTAGCTATTGCTCTGCTCGGGTCTTTTACAACGGGCGCGAGTCCATCCGTCTGCTCCAGAAAAAGATGGAACCGATTACGGACTGATGGGTGATGTGGGGACCCTTGAAAGGAACTTCGGAACGGTCATGTCAAGCCGCCTGGCACTCATCCGAATTGACTGAACCGCTAGTGGAGAACGGTAGCCGACCACACAAGGGATTCTCGTGAAGACTTCTGATCAAATTAGCCCGGCTCTGAAATCATGGCTCGATAACGTAATCGTGCCAGCGCTGGTGAGGGAATACTTGGAAGAGATGAGGCGCAGAAACGAGTTTGCATCCCAGTCTGACGTTGGATTAGAGTCCCCGATGGTAACAAATCCGAACTCGGAGAAGAACCCTTGACACTTCGCTGCGCCGCTTACGCCAGATATTCCACGGACAAGCAGACACCCATATCCATTGAGGACCAAATCCGTAAATGCGGAGACTTTGCCGAGGCCAAAGGCTGGACGCTGATCGAAGATCAGATCTATACAGATGAGGCCGTCTCTGCTGCCGGTGCGGATCGAGATGGTTTGAAACAATTGCTGGCTGCGGCAAGGTCCGTGCCAAGGCTCTTCGACGTAATCTTGGTAGACGATACGAGTCGACTGTCGAGGAACGTGGGAGACGCTGCCCGCATTCGCGAAGAGATTGCATTTCTGGGCGTGCGGATCGTAGCGGTCTCTCAAGGTATCGATAGCCAGGATGAACAGGCGGAGGTCCTTTTTGGCGTCCACGCGTTGGTCGACACTATCTACATAAAAGAGCTTGGGAAAAAGACTCATCGTGGGCTGGAAGGACTTGCGCTTCGCGGCCTTCACACAGGCGGCAACTGCTATGGCTATCGCAACGTACGAACAAAGGAAGGGGTGAAATTAGAGGTTAATGAGAATCAGACAGGGGTAGTCCGCCGTATATTCGAGATGGCGGCTAGCGGCCTGTCGCTGAAAAAAATTGCCAAAACACTCAATTCAGAAGAGATTTCACCCCCTCGCCCAAGAGCGAACAAGCACAACATTACCTGGTGTCCGACCGCTATCCACGCCATGCTCCGGAGGGAGATGTATATCGGAAGAGTTATCTGGAATCGCTCCAGGTTTGTGAAGTCACCTGGAAGCAATAAGCGAGTTCGCCGGGGTCGTCCACAGAGTGAATGGCGCGTGATTGAGCGACCCGACTTGCGTATCGTAAGTGAAGAGTTGTGGACACGCGTTCAGGACAGGCTTGCCTGGACCAAAAAGATTTATGGTCAGCAAAAGCGCAGTGGATTGCTGAATCGCGCGGCTTCGAGCCGGTATCTATTTAGCGGTATCGTGAAGTGCGCGGTTTGCAGCGGGAATCTTGTAATTACCTCAGGAAGAAGCCGCCGAGGGCATCGGCGATACGGATGTTCGCAGCACTTCTACCGTGGGGCATGCTCGAATGGCGTCCAGATCAGGAAGGACTGGTTGGAAGAGAAACTATTGGGCGGGTTACAAGAGGCTGTCCTCAAACCGGAAGTCGTAAAGTACGCAGTGGAACAGTTTTCTCGCCAGATTGAGAAAACAAATGCAAATCAGTCAGACGAAATGGGCCGCGTTCGTGAGAAGAAGCAAACCGTAGAAGCTGAGTTAAACCGATTAGTCGCAGCCGTCGCCGATAGCGGGCATTCTACATTCATGCTCAGGGCCATCGAACAAAGAGAGCAAGAGCTTCAAAATATTAACGAACAATTGCAAGCCTTCAGCTCCGGGCCCCAGCATGTGCAACCGGCAGACATCACAACTTTCGTGGTCGGCCGCCTCGCTATACTCCGTGACTTAATCGAAAGTGATGTCACGCAGGCTCGTGCGGAGATTCTGAAACACGTCAGCGAAATTCGCCTGTTTCCGAAGCAGACGGACACAGGTACCGAATACGTGGCAGTTGGGGAATGGGACCTGCTCGGAAATTCTCCTGAAATGGATCGAGCGCGTAACCTTCTAGGTGTACGCGCTCGGTTGGTTGCGGGGGTTGGATTTGAACCAACGACCTTCGGGTTATGAGTGCGTTCAAGGCAGTAGCGCAGGACCGCGCACTATTGATAAGCGTCTCTCAATTCTGAGGTTTAGCAAAATTGTGCGCGCCCCTGCTCGACGCTTAGAGGTGCTGCGAAGGCACATTTCTTGCCACACCCTCACCTTGAGATTTGCGCGAGATTTGACGGCTGCTCGGCCATCTGACCGAAGGCCTCCAGTTTTTTCATCGCGTTCGCCAAGTCCGTATCGTCGACGATGTCATAGCGATGAAATACACTCACTGTCCGGTGACCGCTGATGCTCATGGCCACAGTCTGAGGGACCCCCGCGCGAATTAAATTTCTGACGCCACACCTGCGAAGATCGTGGAAAATTCGGCCGCGATACCGGGTACTCGTTTTGCAGCGAACGCACCAGCGGGCCGTCCCTTCGCCCTCGCATTTGGGGCAGGTCATCTTTCCGACCCCTGCCGCAACGCAAGCGGTCGCCCAGCTCTTCTTGAATTCGCCGACAGGGTTTCCGTTCCTGTGAAAGATGGTACTGGACATCCTGACGCCTTCGGCGGATTTGACGGCCCTAGCCGAGCGTCGCCGCTCCATGAGCGGAACGAGGGGGCCAGCGATCGCGAGGCTACGAGGCTTGCCGGTTTTGGCGTTTTCCCCGCGGAGGCGAATCATGTTTTCAGTGACGTCGGCCCAAGCGAGCGATTTGACTTCCCTGGACCTCATTCCCGTAATGTGCGCGAAGGAGACGAGATCCTTCAGATCGTCCGGAAGAAAGACCAGAACTCTGTCGAACTCCTCGCGGGTGAAGAATCCCTGCCGCGCATTTTTTTCTTCGAGCCTCGTTATGTGCGGCGCCGCAAGTCTCGCGAGTCTGTAGGCTCTCCGCACAATTTCGGTGGTGCGGTTGATTGTCGCCGGTGCGTAGCCTTCGGAAATTCTCTTCTCGACATAGTTGACGAGATGTTCGGCGGTCAGTTCGTCGGCCATCTTCGTACCGAAATCCGCACGCGCGCGCTTCAAGAGGCTAATGTTTTGTGGCCCGAGCTTCCCATCAAGTTCGTAACTTTTTTTGACTCGATCGAGTAGTTCCCCGATCGTGACCCGCTTCGGTTTGTTCAGATCAAATCTTCCTTGGGCCAGGCGCGTTCTGTGAGCAGCTCCAATGTTCTTAGCTGCCTCTTTATCGCCTTGTTTGGAGCTGGCCCTGATGCGGCGTCCTCCGAAGGTGAATTCGTACCAATAGTGCTTCGTGCGTTTCCACACTCTCATTTTTTGCTCCTCTTCATATTTTTGCGTTTTCTCCGTAATTCTTTCATGTAGTGCCGGCGCGCTTCTCGCCGGCCAGGATCGGACGCAAGCGCCGCGGTCCGACACTTGTCACTGTGAAATTTCTGGTGATCGAAACGAGCGAAGAAGAATTGCTGGCAATCGTCTTTCTCACATCGGCGAACGCTTCGGGCGAGCCCTGCCTCGGCGAGATCGAGCAGTAATAGAATCGCACTCGCTTGCGCGCCGACTCCTCCCTTCCCCGCGTCGTGCCATTCGATTTCCCAGCGATCGTTCAAGTGGTCGATTACTGGCGCGAAGCGATAGTCGAGCAGAACGGCGTTGGCTTTCGCCAAAAGCAGCGCCCTTAGCTTCGGATTTTCGGTGCGATGGTGTCGCTCGGCGATCTCGATCAGTTCGACTACACCTGGCAGCTTGCCTCCGCCCGCATTCAGCCAACGCACGAGCGGCGCGGCAATCTCTTCTCCGTGGAAAGTGTGAACACGGCTTTTTATCTTTTGGATGGCCTTGTTTGTGCGCTTTGAATAGTGATTTGGCATTGACCTATTTCCATAGCACGAGGATACTGGCCGTGCATGGTACGCCAGTTGAGCAGCACAGCGCAAGGAAATAAGGAGCAGAACATGGCACTTCAAACCCAAGCGGAAAACGAAATCACGGTCCCGGGCCCGCGCGAGAGGCTTGATCCTCAACGCCTGGTCGACATCGAAACCGCGGCCCAAATGGTCGCAGTGTCTCCCGCAACGATCAGGCGCCGGCTCACTCAGAAAAAACTGCGAAGGTACAAACTTGGGAGTAGAACGCTCGTCCGCGTCGCCGAAGTCCTCGGGTTGGTAAGAGAAGCATAAGCAACTAAACTGACGCGCCCTACTCTTCGGCCGAGAGGTGAGCGCGCGGAGAACAATTGTCATCGACAAATCCAATCGGCCGATCTGGCAGCGAACAGTTTTATCGCGGAACACTCCCGTCCGCGCGACAGCCTGAACGTCCCCCAAAATTAGAATTCACCCAGCCCTGGCCCCACGGCGCCGCGGACATTCCCGGGAATCAACCCGAAACTTGCTGCACCGATTTGGGCAACGCGAAACGCCTCGTCATCGGCTGGGGCGAGGATATCCGGTACTGCCACGCGACGAAGAAATGGTTTTTCTGGAGCGACAAACATTGGGTGGTGGACCAAGCGGGCATGGTCTTGCGCCTCGCCAAATCCGCGGTCCGTGCAATTCTACAGGAAGCCGCGTTCGCTCCGAATGACGCCGAGCGAAAGGCCCTAGTCTCACACGAGCAAAAATCCGAGGGTGAAGGGCGCCTCCGGGCAATGGTCAGCCTCGCGCAGAGCGAGCCCGGAATCCCAATTCAATTGCGCGATCTAGACAGCGACCCGATGCTTCTCAACGTCGGCAACGGCACGCTGGATTTGGCGACTGGCGCTCTACTCCCGCACGACCGCAAAGACCTCATCACCAAAATTGTTCCCGTCGACTACGATCCGAAAGCTGCGTGTCCTACATGGAATGCGTTCGTTGCCAGGATCTTTCCCGATCCGTTACTGATCGAATTCGTGCGACGCGCGCTTGGTTACACGCTCATGGGAACGGCGCTGGAACACGTTCTTTTCCTGCTTCACGGCCTCGGCGCGAACGGAAAATCCACATTTCTCGAAGTCGTGCGATTCATCCTCGGCGACTATGCGGCCACGGCTGACTTTGGGACCTTCTTGGCTCAAAAAGGATTGCCAATCAGGAACGACATTGCTCGGCTGCGCGGCGCTCGTTTTGTCACAGCAATTGAGTCCGGAGCTGGCAAACGGCTCGACGAAAATGTGGTGAAAGCCGTCACGGGCCAAGATACCATAGCTGCCAGATTCCTATATAGTGAACACTTCGAGTTTATTCCAGCGTTCAAACTTTGGCTCGCCACCAACCACAAGCCTCGCATCCTCGGAACTGATGAGTCGGTTTGGCGCCGCATCAAGTTGATCCCTTTCAAAGTCACGATCCCCTCAGACCAACGTGATCGCGGGTTGGTGGCCAAGCTCAAGGCCGAAGGCTCGGGGATTCTCAACGAGTTTGTTCGTGGATTTCAGGATTATCAGCTCGTTGGATTGGGCGAGTCCCAGGCCGTCACAGAAGCCACACGAGACTATCGTCAAGACCAGGATGTCCTTGGCCATTTCATCGAAGCCAAGCTCGAAATCGATCCTGCGGCTGAGACACGCTCCAGCGATGTTTACGCGGCATACAAAAAATGGACCGAGGAAACCGGCGAGTACTCACTCAATGAAAGGGATTTCGTCAACGCGATGCTCGAACGCGGATTCACCAGCAAACGCATTAGCAAACGCAGTGACCGACCCGGCGGGGTCTATTGGCGGGGCATCCATGTGGAATTCTAGGCCTAGGCATGAAGGCATGAAGCTACGTGTAGGCATTTTCCGTAACTTTCTACGCGAGGCGAAAGCTAAGAAAAGTTATGTAATTTGGCTACATGCCCTTCATGCCTTCATGCGTGTTCTCGACCCAGAACAGGCTCAGAGCACACGGAACGAATGGGCGGATGCGAGGCCATAAAATGGCGCGCATCGCATTCAAAACCCGAGGGGCGGTCCAGGTTAGAAACGTGAAAGGAAAAGACTTGATGCTCACAAAGTTTTTATCTGTGGCTAGTTCTGTGGCGAGGAACGATGGCAGATAGACGCACGCTGCACGGGCTGCATGGCCTGAAACGCAAGGTTTCTGCCATGGGTACATCCGCGCTCGACGGTCGATGCCAGGCCGCTAAGGCGCTGACACAGTGGCGACGTGAACTGATTCAAGACTTGGGCGGAAGCGAGGCGATCAGCACGCAGCAAATGACACTAATCCAAGTCGCGGCCAGAACCAAACTGCTTTTGGATTCGATAGATGTGTGGTTGCTCGGCCAGCGATCGCTAGTCAATGCCCGCAAGAAGGCGGTTCTGCCCGTCGTACGCGAACGCGGACAGCTCGCGGACACATTGAGCCGCCTGATGCAGCAATTGGGCCTGCAGAGGCGCTCAGCGCCTGTTCCGGGGCTACAAGCGTACATCGCCGCGCACGATACGGAGAAGGAGAAGTCCGCTTGAATATCTTAAGCGCGATGACCGACAAGAAACTCTTTGGATCGTGGTTCCGTGGGGAATCGTGGAGGCCATGGCGCGCCTTCCTATCTGCGCTATTTGCGTTGCCGTTCGAGGATGCCGAGGCGTTTGAAATATTCAAGGCCTGCACGGGGCGAAGTGTGGCACCCAGCGCGCCATTCGCGGAAGCGAATCCGATCATCGGGCGCCGCGGCGGAAAATCTTTGGTCTTGTCACTGATCGTTAGCTACGCGGCCGTGTTCATCGACTATTCGGCTGTTTCAGTACCGGGCGAAACGCTTGTGGCGCTCTTGCTCGCCTCAGACAAAAAACAGGCGGGAATTCTCTTGCGCTACATCGATGCGTTTTTTTCGGAGATTCCATTGCTTCGGCAGATGGTTGAGGCGCGGACAGCGGAGTCGATCGCATTGAAAAACGGCGTCACGATTCAAGTCGGCACATCGGATTATCGTGCAGTGCGCGGGTCAACGTGTGTAATCGCGGCGTGCGATGAACTGGCCTTTTGGCCCGTGGGTGATTCGGCTTCACCGGACAAAGAAGTGCTCGACGCGTTGCGGCCGGCGATGAGCACGATTCCCGGCGCGATTTTGCTGGGTGCGTCGAGCCCGTACGCACAGCGTGGCGTGCTGTTTGAGAATTTCAAGGAGCACTACGGCAAAGATGACGCGCCGATTCTCGTGTGGAAGGCCGAGACGCGCCGAATGAATCCAAGGGTTTCGCGGTTGGTAATAGGGGCAGCTTACCTGCGCGATCCGGCTTCTGCGCGGGCGGAATATGGAGCGGAGTTTCGCACAGATGTCGCGAGCTTTATCCCTCCCGAAGCGTTACAGGCATGTATTGTGACTGGCCGTTATGAATTGCAGCCGATCATCGGAAAGGAGTATTTCACTTTCACGGACCCGAGCGGCGGCGCAAGTGATTCTTGGCCCACTGCGACGGCACATCCTGAAGGCGACACAATGATTTTAGACTGCCTGAAAGAAGCACAACCGCCGTTTTCACCAGAAAACGTAGTTTCGGATTCTGCCGAGATGATTAAGAAGTTCGGCTGCTCGGAAACGACGGGCGATCACTACGCGGGCGAATTCCCTCGAGAATTGTACGCGAAGCGCGGCGTCACGTATCGAGTATCTGAGTGGACCCGAAGTCAAATCTACCTCGAATTTCTCCCGTTGGTAATGAGCGGCCGTGTGCGCCTGCTCGACAACAAGAAACTGATCTCACAATTGTTGGGCCTTGAAAGGAAGACGGCCCGAGGCGGAAAAGATTCGATCGATCATGGTCCTGGCCAGCACGATGACCTTGCGAATTGCGTCGCCGGCGCCGTTGTGCTCGCACTGGGAGCAGGTGGTGGCGTTTTGGGCGTTTTGGAGTACGAGCAGCTCGAAGCGAGTGGAAGACTCGGAACCCTGCAGACACAAGACCGGAATAAAGACTTTCTTTTCCAGTTTGAGGCGAAGGTTCGCGCCCTGCAGCCGATGGCGCCGACACGAGCATGGAAAGAAGATCCACTGCCTTTGTGCCCAAATTGCAAATCGACGTGCACAGCAAAGCTGTCACAGACGGAGTACAGGTGCGCGGAATGTGCAACGCAATGGTTCAAAGCAGGCCACGAGCCGAAGCCGGTGCGCGGGCAGCGCGGCGAATACTTAGCTGGAAGAATTCCGCAGGCGAGGCACTCTCGATTCCCCGGGCAACGATAGTTTGAAAGGAGCGGATCATGTTTGGAATGAGCAGGAAGGTTGTAACGGAAGTGAATCAACCGCAAGCGGCCGAGCTAAGGCCGCTACCAGTCGGCCCTTTGGAGCGACTGGAGAAAGCACGAGCGGAATACGATCACGCGAAAGCAGCTCTCGGGAAGCTGAGGGTTGATGTCTTCAATGGCACGATCGATGCCCATGCTTCGCGGCGCCAGAAGGCGGACCTTGAAGATGCCCTGGCGCTCGCGGGACGTGAATTTCAAGCCGCGTTGGTTGCGAGTGTGAATTTACCGCAGTAGCAGAATAGGAGGCACCATGGAAACAATAGAGCATGACGAACTAGCCGAGCAACTTAGCCAACAGGGCCAGGCGGAACTGGCTAGCTTCATCTACGATAACTGCGCCGATCCGCGCCACGCGCAGATGTCGAAATCGAGACAGGACCGGGAGTCCGATGCCGTCGACTATCAATGGAGGAGGTTTCAGGAAGACAACGAAATCGAGGCCGCTGGCGGGACCGTGCCCGCGCACGAACGTCTTAGGTCCGAACGCCCGGAACACGGTCAGGGCGAGCTGCTAGAGAAGGTGTTCGGCACACCACTCTCCAAGAGGGCGATTGACCGGGGGCACCGCCTCGCGAAAGTCCTGCGACTCTCGGCGACGGCCTATGCCCTTGGCGAAGAACCAAGCGGGCATGTCCTTGATGATTTTCGAGCACTACTGATCGAGAAGTAATGAACTTGACCTGGCTTCCGGCCGGCCGGGCAACAATTACTTTGATTGTGCGAGCCGAGCAAGCCCGCAAAGAAAGGACTCAAGAATGGGATTGAACATCGGAGCGTTCCACGAACAATGTGCAAAGAGCCACCTCGGTGCTGCGTCTGAGCACTCGGAGTTAGCAAAGTGCCATCATCGACTCGCAAACAAATCCACGAGCGACAACGACCACGCGAGTATCTCCGAATGCCACGAGCGGCTTGCCGACCATCATGCTGATCTAGCCGATCAACATACGAGGGCGGCAAAAGCACTCGGCAACATTGACACTCGTGATGACTCTTCTGGTATCCACAACCTGACACAAGCAGCCGGTCCCGGAAACTTTGGGATGCTCAAAGCCATGGAAGACGACAAAATCAGATCCAGAGTGATTCCTCCTCAGAAGTCCGACTCGACCGATTTATCGAAGCTTTCCCCAGAGTTGGCGGAAATCTTTAAGAGCTAGCGTCTTCCCACGCGGCCGGCCCGCGTGCCCAATTTGAGGAAGTGAGTCGGCATCAAACTTGCAGGCGAAGTAGAAATCGAAGTGAACGGGAATCTACCTTGAGGAGGCAAGATGAGCGCTGGAAATCCGATGAATCTTAACGGTCCTTGGATGCCACCATTTCACCAACCGGGCACGCCGATCACGTCAGGGAGGGGCACAGACATCGGCGGTGACGTAATGGAATGCATGATCGACCAACTCCCTGGCCGGCGAGTTGGCAGTTGCTCATTTAGTTTTCGTTGTCCGCGTGGTCATCAATGGGATTACTCGGCCGCGAGCGGGCAAGTTGTTTACCTCGCGTCTACTGTGCCCACGGGCGATTCGCAGGTATTGGTCACCAACGCGAGCGGTCAGACTTTTGCCGTTCCGGTGCCGATGCAAAACATTGGGCCGACCACTGGTGTTCGCAACGACAGCACAGTTTGAGTTTGTGCGGCTAGGCGCGTCACTCCAGTCCGCGGAGGCCGCGCAAAGCGGGCCCTTACAGGGTGCCTGAATCCCACCTCATGGCCTCGCGAAACCCCGGCGGCGTAAGGGCGCCGGGCCCTATTGAGATTGCGTGGACCGGGCGCCATAGCTGACCGCACACAAGCCGCACGAACTCTAGCGTGCGCCAGCCGAGGGCGCGGCCGACCGCGCGTGCCGCGCCCTCTGCTGAACTTTTGGAAAGGCAAAAGAAATGACACTGAGCTGTCACGAATGCGGACAAACAACCGTTATTTCTGCGAAAGATCAGGTAGCCATCCTTGCCGAGCTATCGCGGCCGGCACACGAAAAAATCCTTGAATGCCGCTGCGGGAAGAGTCAGTTCATCCTGGCCTCGCGGCGCAGAAAGGAAAAATCACGATGAGGAAGCTGTCCGAGGCCGCACGGGAAAAATCGAAGATTTCAATTGCGAAATGGGAAGAGCAACATCCCAAACTTTCCGTCCGCTTAGACTCTGAACAATTCATGCAGATGGAAAAGCTAGCAAAGCACGCGGATCTGAAAACCTCGGAAGTCGTCGCCAGGCTACTTGCATTCGCCCTCGAAAAGCTTCTGCAGCAAAAAAAGCAACGGGAAGGCAATCGCTAGTAGTCGCGAGCGATGGAGGTTAGAATGCCGTACCGTTCCGCTTCCGAATCATTTAGCTCTGTCTGACCGTATGACTTGGTATGGTGATCTCTCATGTCGGCAGGCGCCAACGAACCGATGAGTGCCGTCAAGAAGGTAGAGCTTGCACCGCCGACGAAGTTTGTCCGCGTTGCAAAGAGCGGCTTCGCTTGGGGGCTCCCGCGCAGTTTTGTCATGTACAGCGCGGATACGAACTTCCAAGGAATGCTCGGTAATGCGACAAAGTGGATTATCCGTACCAAAGACATAAAAGATCCCCAGTTTATGGTGAAGTATCCACAGAAATTTGCTGAACAGGAGACATTCACTGAATTTTTTATCAACCAACTTGGAAAGACGTTGGGCTTTGACATGGCTCATAGCGGTTTGGTTCGTGCGGACGGAACGCTTGTTTTTGCCACGAGGATTTTTACAAGCCCAGAGGAGACGCTTCGCCACGGAAGCCTGATAATTGAGGATTTTTTCAAAGACGAGAAGGCACTCGACCGTGTTCGCCGCAAAGAGGAGCAAACTTTCTACAGCATCGATTTCGTCGCCGCCCTAATCAGGCACTTCGTTGGGGATGACTTCAGCCATATTCTGCCGAAGTTTATTAAGATGCTTGTTTTCGACGCCATTTTGGGTTCAATGGATAGACATGCTCAGAATTGGGGTGTCTTAGAGAGCGTGACGAAACCAGCCCGATACCGCTTTGCTCCTATCTTTGATAGCGCCCGCGCTTTGCTTTGGTCAATGGACGAAGGTCAAATCAAGGAGTTATCTCGAAATGCGAGTGCTTTCGATGCCCATTTAAGACGCGCTAGGCCCTGCTTAGGACCAAAAAGACACCCTTCGGACGATAGACATTGCAACCACTTCGAGTTTATTGCTAATCTACTTGAGTTGTACCCTGATCTTACCGAGCGAGCGATACGGGAAGTTCCAAGCAATGTCCGACAGAGAGCCATACAACTGCTGCACACTTTCCCCTTCAGGACTGCTTTCAGCAATAACCGAAAACAGCTCATAGGTAAGATCCTTGAGGAACGCACGCGAACACTCAAGAGCCTCCTGGCGAGAGGAGGAAGTTAATGATCCCGAAGAGATGGAAATACGGCTATAAGCAACCGCCCCCGACACTGGTCGTGTTGTACCAAGAGGAGCCGATCGCGGAAATCGAGGAAGTCGAATTCGGATACCTTTTTCGGTACCTCCCAGCGTTCGAGCGTATGGAACTGGCGCCCCTTCCTGGGCTTTCTCAGGGACAAGGTGATCAATTTTTCTACGAATTGCCGACTTACTTCGAGGAGCGTCTTCCCGACATGAAGCGACCAGAAATTCGGGATTGGGTCGCCCAGAATAAGATTTCTCCGAAAGCCAAACTTAAACTCTTGGCATCTCTTGGGTCTCACACGATCACTGACCCGTTTGAGTTTCGGCTTAAGACGGCCGCCTAAGTCCCACGACGGCAACCTCCCATCTCATTTTTGGCGTCCCAGATCAAACGCCTTGCGGCATTCCCGCTTAAACGTGGTCGGTTTAGCCGGAAAGCCTTTGGCACCAAGCATTCGGCGCGTGATCTGTTCGAAATTCTCTTTGGGATAGTCGCAGGCCGCATCGTAGAAGTTCGCGGTCATGCAGGTCTGCGGCATTGTCAGCTTCGGCGTCTTCGACTGTGGTCGAGTTGCCATTCGTCGATTCTACCCCCGCCTGGAGCCGAATCAAGGCAGCTTATTTTTCTCATCCGGGTCGGCAAGTGAAAGCTGGGCATCTTCGTGGACCTCATCGCTGGCACCGGAGGTTTTCAACTTTTCCTCAATATCTGCCAATCGTTTTTCAAGGTCGAGCAGTATGGAAATCATCACAGATTCCCTCGGATCATCGGAACACTGATACGTCGCTGAAGGGCTGTAGTAGCGGACGCTGCGCAGCAACCGATCGAAATGGAGTTGGTCCTCGCGCCGTAGCGCACGCCGGAACTTCGCCCATTTCGCTTCGATTTCCCTGACTTGCTGGACGTACGTGGGGACTGTGCGGCCCATGACACCAGGGAGTGTAGGCGAACAAAACACGAATCGCAATCAGAAGCATCGGAGTGTGGAATCTGGCCCTACCATCCCCCCGTTGGCGCATTTGACCATCGATCGCGATAGAATCCCCGGATGGTGGACCTACGCATCGGGACGAGCGCCTTCACCGCCGCCGGATGGGAGACCGCATTCTATCCACGAGGGATGAAGCCCGCCGACTACCTCACCTTCTACGCTACCAAGTTCAACGCGGTCGAGGTGGACTCCACCTTCTACCGCTCACCGTCGAAGGCAACAGTGCAGGGCTGGGACCGGAAGTCACCTGACGGCTTCCTGTTCGCCGCGAAGGTGCCGCGAAGCATCACGCACGACAAGGTGCTGGCGGATTGCGAAGCCGAGTTCAAGGAGTTCGTCCAGACGATGGACCTGTTGGGCGGCAAGCTCGGACCGCTGCTGCTCCAGTTCGGCTACTTTAACAAGAAGGCGTTCGTCGGCGTGAACGACTTCCTGGCGCGGCTCCGTCCCTTCCTGAAAAAACTGCCTAAGGATCATAAGTTCGCCGTAGAGATTCGAAACAAGAATTGGCTCGTCCCTCAGTTCATCGAGACACTTCGCGAGCACGGCGTCGCCCTAGCCCTGATCGATCAATCGTGGATGCCGCGGCCCGCGCAGTGGTTCGAAAAGTTCGACCCGATCACGGCTAGCTTTACATACGTGCGCTGGCTCGGTGACCGGAAAGGCATCGAGGAGCAGACCAAAACGTGGGACAAGATCATCATGGATCGGCGCGCCGAACTGTTCGAGTGGGCCGAGATTCTCGGGAAAGTTCACAAGCGGAAAATTCAGATTTTGGCGTTTGCCAACAACCACTATGCGGGGTACGGACCGGGCACCGTCGAGCAGTTCAGGCAACTATGGGGTCGGCAAGTAAAGAACGAAGCAAAGAGCGGAAAAGCAGAAACGTTGTTCCCGATGTGACGGGCAAAATTGTAGAAATACGGAATCACGACTCGAGAAATGATCTGGCGAACCCGGTCTTTAGAAGGTTTGTGAAGCCACTGGGTCCAATGGTGCTGACGGGTGGATTATTTAATAGAGCTCTGTGAAACTTGGCGTTGGTTTCTTCAGCATCGGGCTGCGACCCTGCCACTATGCAAAGATGAACCCCTGGTTTAAGCCCCGTAATCCTATTCCCTAGGAGATTGAGAAAGTGTCCCTCGGTGGCGCGCCATCCGATGACCAAAATCTTGGAGACTTGTGGCAGTGCCTCGACTAACTGCTCCACATGTGTTTGAGGGCATGCGAACTCGCTTTTCTTCTCGACAGGAATTGCGATCGCCGGGAATATTGGCCTGTCGTCGACAACTAGCATGGACGCCGGATTGCACAGTACGAATCTGTTAGTGACACGTAGCTCTGCTGCATGATCGATGAGATAGGTCATGATGGAAGGCGAGTGTTGCGGGTTTATGTTTGCGGGAAGTTGATTCTCAACTATTTGGCCCCAGTTGACAGAGCCATGGAGTTTGAAAACGCGAAAGGGCTCAAGCGTCTCCGTGTAGTCTTCCATCCGGGTGAACCTGTATCCGAGTGGGTCGAGCGCATATTCAAGCAGATTGTCGTAGTTAAATGTGACTAGGCAAACTGGCTCCTTGACTTTCTGTGTGAGCTCGATTTCGCGGAGCAAAGTGAGATAGTTTGTAATTCCTCTTGTTGTATTGTGCCAGCGAATCTGGCAATCGCTTATAGCGCGTTGAAGGTAACAGCGGACCGCCGCGAGTTCCTGCGGTCCTCGGGAGTACATCGTTGACTCTCCTTCGATCTCCTGAAGGACTGTCTCAATTGACTTCTGACCGGGCGCTCTTAGTCTCGGTACGATGGGCTTGCACTGCGGATAGAGGTCGAGCGCTCCGATAAAAAAGAGGCCGGTTCGCAAAGAGGTCGTTCGCCAGGGGCGGACGATAGTAGGAGTTATTTTGGTCGTCACCGTTTGCGTCTGGCGGTCCGATCCCTACGGGGTATGTGGGGCTCGAGTCAAAGGAGGCGCCGGCGCCGAAAATAACCATCAGCATTCGCGCAGTATAGTCGATACCCGTTCGGTGAGCACCGTCTGTCATTATGTTTCATGTGCATAACTTGTCTCAACCCGGTATGCCAAAGCTCTTGTATGCGTCGTCGTTGTAGAATCCAAGCCCCTTGCCCTTGGGAGGGTCGTCGTGCGAAAACCTTAATGAGTCCTTTAAGGCCTCCTTCTTAAAAGGGATGTGAATGACATTGGCCGTTTCGTTGTTGATCCGCACTTCAAGCGCCCTCGGCCAGTACCCTGAGAAAATCGCCGGATTGCGAATCGGTTTATCCGTAACAGTATACGCAGCGATGATTGGTATCTCGTATGTATCTACCGCCTGTTCGATTTCGAATGGCACCCAATCCGTGTCCTGGCGAGTCGTCTCGCCGATAATTAGAACCATGTTCTTGGAGTTCCTCAGCCGCTCAAGGAGTGAATTGCGCAAGGTCCTATGCAAGCTGGAGTCACGCACGGCTGATGCCTTATCGTGGCTGTTAATTATAGCAAAATCATCGTCTGTCTTTACCGTCCACGCCTTCATCAGGTTGTAGTAGTCCATGTCTGATTTTCCTGGCAGGTTAGTGCCAGCCGCATGAAATGCGACGTAGGTGCCGTTGCGGTATGCCATCCATTACTCCTTCCAATGCTGACCTACATCCCTGAGGTCAAGGTCATCGAATCGGCTTCGATGAAGCACGATCCGGATTCTTTGTGTTATCTCTTTCTCTTTTGTCTCGGTGATCGCCGAAAGAATCATCAGATCCAAAAGGTTACGGGTCGGCAGACCGATGCCGGATAAACCGCTCCCAACCAGAGGTAGATTCACTGCGTGCCCACCCGACTCAATTCGTAAACGCTGCCAAAGTTTATGCAACGAATCCCACATCATCGTTACGTCTGAGGAAGCTTTGCATGTATTAGGGTCAGTTTTTGCAAATGCGAATGCAACGTAGCGATCCTGATTGACGGTGATTAGTGCACTCGATCCAATTGGATAGCACTTGGATTTTCCTTCGACCTTCGCTACTTCCACACTCTTGATATTCCTCAGTTGCTCGTCCACCTGCTTATCGAACGTTTCGGGATGACCGCCAAAGCAGGTCTGAATAAAAATTCCGTGAATGCTCTTGTCCGACACCGGCTTGCCAAGCTTGCTATCGAAGAATTCATTAACCGCAATTGCGCGAATTCCATCCTGCCTAAAAAGATCGCCAAAGACGACCTCGATGATCGTGTTGCAGTGTGCTACAGGAATCTCTATTCTTGATGGCTTCCATACTTTTCTCAGCCCGAAACCGATACTGATGACCACTGCGGCTGTGAGCGCGAACCAACCTTCAATCTTGATGGCCGGTATGAAATAAGTGATGGCCCGAACGAGAGTGAAAATAACACTAAAGCTGGTGAATATATATTGTGCTGTCTTCCACGGGTGACGGTAAATACCGCGCCCAAGGTCAACTAGAGGTCTCATTGTGTGATCTTTCGTCGGCTCGCGAAACAACTATCCGATTTTAGAATCTCGCACCGCCAGCTAAATTCGCCTTCCGCCAATTCGGTCCCAAAGTAGTGCAAATTGTCCCTGAATCAAATGAAAAAAGCCCAAAACAATCTGCCAGTCGAGCAAACTTTGCGTCAATGTACGGAGACCGAGGAATAGCGACCTGGCTCGATCCGGATGAGTCCCGATCGATTTAACTGCGAAAGCATCTCATCAATTTCCCTTTGTTTGTAGTTGGAGTAGTTTGCCAGCAGCCCCTGAACAAGGTCTGCTCGACGGACAACGGCCCGCCCATCCAACACATGAAGCACCTTGAGAGCGAGCGCACGGGCGCGCTTTTTAGCTCCTTTGCTCGCCCTCCGAAATTTCTTCTGGAGGAAGATTTCGAAACGCTTTGAATATGCGTGGTCACGACAAAATGCGCTTAGTAAGGAACGGAGCCTGGGCTCTTGTGTGTAGTGTTGCCGTCGCTTGCCCGCGAGATCAGCGATAATTGCAGAGTCGAGCGAAGCGCGCGCCGCAGCAGCGTGAGAACTTAGATAAAGAGCCCGCGGAATGTCGTTCGTCTCGGCAATGCCGAACTCAAGCGAAACGTTTGGATTTCCACCCGTGGCGTCGAAAATAGCATAGCTAGAGGCAAGCAGCTTTTCCTTAATGATCTTAAGTAGGTCTTCTGCGTCCTGCCCGTCATCGCGTCCGATTATAATAAAAGATACCGGGAATTTCTTGGAAAGACTATCGATTGCTCTCTCGTATTTCACCCTCACGATTTTCCACGGGCATCCTATAAATACCTGATTGGCGATAACGTCTATTTGTGGCATGCTCCGCGCCATGTGCGCTCCTATCTCCGATGGAACAACCTGTCGTCTCTACCACAAACTTCCTCGCACCGAAATGAAGACTTCATCGCGTTCCTACACTTGACTAGAATAGTGCGAATTGTCCCCGAAAATGCCCCCGAATGAATCAAAAACACCCGAAAATATCCGCACGGAACCAAACGCTATCACACTTTAGAATTAGATGTTTACTGATTTTGGAAGACTTAGAAATATTAAGGGTTCAGATTAAAAGGCCGTTGTCCATGCGGAACTGATTTGTCGCAAGAACAAATCACCGAATTCAACCGCGGGAAGAGTCAGTTCATCCTGATCGGGCGCAAAAAGGAAAAATCATGATGAGGAAGGTGTCCCAGGACGCGCGACACACAGCAAAGATATCAATCGGGAAGTGGGAGGAGCAGCACCCGGAAATTGCCGTCCGCCTGGGGACTGACCAGCACAAGCAGATGGAGAAAATCGCAAAACATGCGGATCTAAAGACTTCGGAAGTCGTCGGTCGATTACTCGCCTTCGCACTCGAAAAACCTCTACAGCAGAAAAAGCAGTGGGAGGGAGCCCGCTGGTAGTCGCGCGATGGAAGCTCTCAGGGCGTGGCGACCTGCCGTCGATTAAGTTCCGATAAAATCAAATCACAGCGACTGCGTGCGATCTGCTTTTCGCGATCTTTGGAGAGTTCGTGCAGTAGACCATGAAGTATCGAGACTTCAAGGAATGGCGGAATGATGTGCCAAAGTTTTTCCGAAGCACATGCGTAGCCGGCCATAATTGGAAGATTCACAGCAGAATAGTCCGTATCCCTGTTCCATCGTCCGGCTAACTTGGGCTTCCCGTCATGCGTAGCAGAGATAACGGAATACTTCCCGTCATCAAACAAGGTCACGGCCTCCGACCATATCTCGGCTTTACCTTCCGTTGAGTCTGTCAATCTTCCTCCTTCCGCGGCAACTCTAGTGAGGACCTCATTCTACGGCACAAATCCCGCCACAGGCCCGTTTGATCCAAAAACGAAGGGCCTGCTCATTTCGAGCAAGCCCTTGAAATTTAGGATGATAGCTGGTTGCGGGGGTTGGATTTGAACCAACGACCTTCGGGTTATGAGCCCGACGAGCTACCAGACTGCTCCACCCCGCGAAGGCATCATAACGGAAGCGGGATGGTTCGTCAAACGAGCCGCGCAATTGGGGTGACGTCAAGCTGCCTGTGTAAATAGTTTGAGGGTGTGGGCCTTCCAGTCCTCATTGAACCGACTGAAAATCGCATAGATGATTCGATCCACACTTTCGACATTACAGAACACGACCATGGGCCGAGTTCTCCGGCGCACCTCGACAAAGCATCTCTCGATAGCGTTGGTGGTGCGCAGCTTCCGCCACAGGTGACGTGGAAACGCAAAAAACGTCAGCAGTGCGGGCAGATCCCGCTCCAGACGCTCCACCAACTTGGAATACTTGCTCTGCCAGCGAAACCGAAATCGCTGGAACGCTCTTCGGGCGGCGGCTTGGTGGTCGGCCTGATAGATGCGTTGGGCGTCCTGCTTCACTGCGTCGTGGTCGGCTCGGCGCACCGCCTCGCACAGATTGCGCATCTTGTGCACCCAGCAGCGCTGGTGCCGCGCTCGCGGATACACGGCCGGGATCGCCGCAGCCAGGCCAGGACAACCGTCGGTGATTACCAACTGCAACCGTCGGCCCCGCAATCCCCGGCGATACAGATCATTCAGCAATCCTTCCCACCCCGCCTGGCTTTCGCTCTTGGCCCGCACAAACGCCAGCAACTGACGGCGACCGTCGGCGCGCACTCCGTAGGCCACCAACAGCAGCACTTTTTGCGGCCCAAACGTCCGCCGCACTTTCAGCCACACCCCGTCCAACAGCAAATAGCACCAATCATCGCCCAGCGGCGCGTGGTGGAACTTGGTCACTTCTTCATCCAGCACCCGCGTGAGTCGCGAGACCGTCTGTGCGCTCACCGACTCCCCAGTCAGCAGCGACACCACCCGGCCCACGCCCCGCGTCGAGATCCCTCGCAAGAACGCTTGCCGAATCATCTCGCTCACCTCCGGACTGCGCCGCTCCAGCACCCGCATCCCCCGCGGCAGAAACGAGCGCAACCGCGTCCGCGACACCCGGAAACGAATCCCTCCCAGCGGGGTGACATACTCCCGCTCGTAATACCCATTCCGGTAGTCGATGCGCCCCACTTCTCCGGCAGCTCGCTCATACCACTTCAACCCGAGATAGTCGGCCATCTGCTGCTGGGAGTCGGTCTCTAGCAGCCGCTGCAGCGTTTCCCGCGTCCGTCCTTGGAAATCGCCCCAGAAGCTTTCCTGCAAGTCCCGCACAAACGCTTCAAACCGCTGTGTGTTATTCTTGATTCGCATTAGGGTGTAGGCTCCTTGACCGGAGATTTTGTTGCTCGTCACAACAAAACCTACACCCTCTCTCTTTTTACACACTCAAATTTACGTCACCGCCTTGCGCAATCCGGGAAAAAGAGGAAAAATGTGAAATCTAATGCTTGCCTCATTCCAATTCGCCGGGTGCGTGCTGTGATCGATTCGCCGAGTTGCGTCAAGGCGTCGCTCCGCGTGGTTTCGTTTCTCCTCCTACTGATCGCGGTTGCCGCGAACGGCCAGGATAAGAACGCTGACGCCAAGGCGAAGGCGGACTCCGACTCAAAGGACGTGCGGCTAACGATCGTCGTTACCGGGGGAGAGGACAAGAAACCCATAGACAGCGCCAGTGTTTACGTCCGCTATGTCGATGAGCACAAGCATGGTAAGGGCAAACAGATCGAGATGAATTTGAAGACCAATCAATCGGGCGTCTGCCACGTGCCCGTGATCCCTCCCGGAAAATTTGTGGTCCAAGTGATCGCCGATGGCTGGAAGACTTATGGCGAGTATTACGACGTCAACGAGACAGAGCAGACGATCAACATTAACCTCGTGCGTCCTCCCAAGTGGTATTGACACAGGACTTCCGCCTTTTTCTATTTCCTGCTTGCCTTTGTACGCACGTACGCTTCTCCGAATCGGCGCGGCCAGTCCGAAAAATGGGTTCTAACTTTCTTGTTTTACGCTCCCCCGTGAAAAAATTGCTTCATCTTTGTGCAAACCGCATCAAGCTCAATGTTTTTCATTGTGTTCGCGCTTTGGATTCGTCTTTTCCACATGCTTTTCAACAAAACTGTTGAAAACTTTTTGCGTGTCGATCGAACTCCATTGTTTTGATTAAGCGTGGGCGCAGTGTTAGATTAGCAGCCCGGGGGAGCGCGGCGCGGAATTGGGCGGATGGAAGAAAAACCATACAAGGGATTTGTCATCTGGCACTTGCTGTGGAGCAACCTCGGGGTGCGCCCGTTGCGCTCTGCGCTCAGCGTGCTGGCTCTGGCCCTGCAAGTGTTTCTCGTCCTGCTCATTGCGGGCCTTACGTCGGGCGCATTGACCGACTGGCGCACGCGCGTCGAAGGAGTGGGCGCCGACATCATCGTCCAGCCGCCCAGCTCGTCCATTTTTTTCGCCTTTTCCAGCGCGGTGATGCCCGAGGCCCTGTCGGAAAAAATTGCCAGCTTGCCGCAAGTGGACGAAGTGGCTCCGGTGTTGATCGTCGTCGATCAGAAAAATTTGGGGATGGTCTACGGCATTGATTACGACCGATTTGCCGGTCTGAGCAACGGCTTCCAATTTATTTCGGGCGGGCCGCTCCGGCAACCCGATCAGGCCATTGCCGATGACCTCGCAGCGCAATCTCGAAGATTGCGTGTCGGGCAAAAGGCGGTTCTTCTCGGCCACGAATTCACGATCTCCGGCATCGTCGTACACGGCAAGGGAGCGCGTTTCTTCATTCCGATCCAGACGGCGCAGGACATCGCCGGCGCTGTTGGCCGCGTCTCGATGTTTTACGTGCGAAGCAAGGGCGATACCGATGGCGCGCGGGACGAACTGCTCAAGCTGCTTCCGACGTATAAGATCCGCTCCATGGCGGAGTACAGCACTCTGATGAGTTCCTCCAACTTGCCGGAACTTAAACCCTTTATGCATACGTTTCTCACGCTCGGAGTCGTGATCAGCTTTCTGGTTGTGCTCCTGACGATGCACACGATGGTGTTCGAACGCACGCGGGACATTGGCGTTCTCCGGGCTCTGGGATCTTCCCGCCTGGAAGTGTGTTGGATGATTTTGGGCGAAACGCTGGTGATGGTTGGGCTGGGCGTTCTCTTTGGAATCCTTTGTACCTACGGTGTCGTCGCTATCCTGCACAGGACATCGCCTACGCTGCAAATCGTCATTGAGGGCGGATGGATTATTCGCGCGATCCTGTTGACGATTGCCGGGGCGATCGCCGGCGCGATTTATCCTGCCCTGCGCGCGGCGCGGAACGATCCTGTGGACGCTCTTGCCTACGAATAATTTGAGATTCTCATTCGCCGAGAAACATTGCACCTCTTTTGCACAGCCGCACAGCCCCGCCTCGGAAAACTAATTGCGCCTCTGCAACCAATTTTGATACAAGGAGTGCCCAGATCGCTTACCGGACAATTTTGCATATGCAGATTCATCTCTACACGGAGCCCGGCTGTGGTGCCTGCGTGGAGGCGAAGAGTTTCTTGATTTCCCGCGGAATCGACTTTGAGGAGCGGGACATCCGCGCCAACCCGGAATATTTGCGAATCCTGACCGACGATCTCGACAGTTGCACCTTGCCAACGCTGGTGGCCGGCGATTCAATCATTCCCGGCTTTGTCCGAGAAGAGTACGAGCGCCTGCCAGCAAAATCGTCGCTGAAATGAATTCGCTCATCCGCGGATTGCCATTCGCGAAAAACGGCCGGTCTTGCACTCCTCCGGCCGCATCGACGTCAGGCCTATTCTTTCTGAAGGCGCTAAATCTTTCCTACCAGCCAGTAACTTGGCGGCGGGTGGTTGCAGCCGGTTTACTTCTTCTTTTTCTTGCCGGTGGCTTCGTCAGTTTTGCCGGGAACACTGAAATCCCATACCGAATAAAAAACTTGAGCGTGGCCGCCCAACCCGCTCGGAGGGGTTTTATAGCCCTTCACCGGGCGTAGAACGACGGCGTACTCTCCCGGTTCCAGCGGCTGATCGACGCGCAAGACGTAGAAACCACGTTCCTCTTTATAGATTCGTGTGGGCCATCTTACCTCCGAAAGCCACTTGCCATTTTCCGGGCTGTTGCCTGACATCATATTCTTTCTATCCATCTTAACTTTGGTCGCGCCGACCAGACGATAGTTGTCTTTGGTCTGAACCAAGTGGAGAATGACGGGCTCGAAGGCGTCAGGGTCGACTCCGGGTATATCGCCGTAATTCAACGTGAAGATGGGATCCGTATTGGCGAGTTCTCTGGAAGATTTGCGGCCCGGAAGACCCCAAACGTAGGTCATACTCGGCGCGCCCGGACGCATTCCAGGCATAAATCCAGAGGCCATTGAGAACGCCGACATGGCCATCATTCCCCCAGGCCCTCCGGCCATGGCAGCGAAGCTCAAACCTTCCGTGGCCAGGCTGCGCAGCGCCATTCCGCCCGCGCTAGGCGCGCCGCTATTGAATTTTGTTTGCGCCATCTGGGCCATGGATGCGGGAAATTCCTGCTTGCTTCTCTTCTCGTCGTCCAACGTCAGGAAGACGTGCGGCATCTGCTCGGCTGAATACGACCCCATAGAAGGCATACCGCCAAACATCTCTCCCATTCCCATCATTCCCATTTGCGACTGAATCATTGCGAGCTGCTGCGGGTTCATGCCCATCCCCTGCATCACGGATCTGGGATCCATGGGAGCGTTCGGAGGGCGCCTTGGCAGATCAGGCGCGTTCGCCGCAGGGGGAGGAGGGGGAGCATTAGAGGTAGGTGCTGCGGCGTTTGTAGGAGGTACGTCGCCAGGTCCCACGGTGGATCTGCCGGTAGGAGCAGCGGGTGCACTCGCGGGGGGTGCCACGCGCTGCTTACGCGAGGTAGCTTGCAACATTGCGCGAAGCACGGCCGGACTGACACCTTCATTTTTCAGAGAGATGAGTGAATCAGTGGAAATGTCGAAATCGCTGTCCGATACGTCAATAATTTTCAGCAGAGTCTCATCATCGAAATGATTCTGCACCATCGTAACGATGTCGGCGTTCTTGAGAGTCTTTTTTTGTGTGTCCTGCGCAGACAGAGAGGAAGCTAGAATGATTCCGCTAACCAGAGCGAGGGAAATCCGCCTCAGCATAGTCGCCCACAATCCTCTGTTACAGAATGGGCCGCATTGCTTGACCACTACACCTAGTGGCAGTTTCGAGGACGGCGTAATATAGCATATTCGTCTAGTCTGAACGACTAGGAAATCTTCCGGACCCGGGGTTTCGAGCAAGATTTCTTCTGTAACTTAGTGAAACCGCATGGCAAGATCTCGTTGATGGTCCTGACCATAGTCATCATCGACGCGGTGGACTACTTCGCCAACAAACCCAAGAGATTTGGTCCGCTTTCGGGAACGGACTAAAGCCAATTGCCCGGCAGAGTTTGAGGGATGCGTTGGTTGCGAGAGCATCCCGGCAAAGGAGATGAATGCCCCCTATCGGCACCAAATTTTATTCGGCCCGAATACTCGAACGCCACGATATTTCCAGCGATCTTTGGTCGTTTCGCGTGGATCCCGGCGGGGAATTCCCATACCGATCGGGCCAGTATGCGACCTTGGGAGTCGTTACGCCGGAAAAGCACCACGAGCGCCCTTACTCGATTGTTTCCGCTCCTCACGAGAAATATCTGGAGTTCTTCTTTGAGCTGGTTCCGCATGGCCAGGTCACGCCTCGATTTCACAAGTGCCGGGTGGGCGACGAAATCACTCTGCGAAAAACCGCCAAAGGAAATTTCACTCTGGATCTCTCCGGTCATCGCGCCAATCATTTTTTGATTGCCACTGTCACGGGAGTCGCACCTTATGTCAGCTATGTCCGGTCCCTCCTTCACGATTGGAAGGATGGAAAATCTAACGGGGCGCACAAGCTGTTCATCCTCGAAGGCGCCAGCCGATCCTGGGAGATGGGTTACTCGGCAGAACTCGAAAAGGTGGCCGGCGAGGTTCCCTGGCTGACCTACGTTCCCACGGTTAGCCGCCCGTGGGAGGATGAAAGTTGGAAGGGCGAAACGGGCCGCGTGGATGACTTGATCCGCAAGTATACCGATACGTGGAACATGACGCCCGTAAACACGAAGGTCTACCTGTGCGGTCATCCGAACATGATTGAAAATACGAGAGGCATTGTGGGGCGCCGCGGTTGGGGAGAGGATGCTATCGAGGCGGAGGCCTACTTCGTTCCTCCGCGACATGACTACACGGCAGAGACGGAAGACTGACTTGGAGCCGTCGTCAGCCGTCGAATCGCACGCAGTGCATTACCAGCGTTCGTGCTTGAAGTAGATAACCCCAAGAGCCGGCATGCGCAGATAGATAGAATAGGGTTGGTTATTCCACGGAATCGCTTCGGCATGCACGCCGCCAAGATTCCCAACGTTGCCGCCGCCGTATTTCTCCGCGTCCGTGTTCATGATCTCGCGGTAAAAGCCCGGCTCCGGCACTCCCACGCGGTAGGCGTCGCGCTGGACCGGTGTGAAATTGGCCACCATGACCATAAAGTCGGCCTGATCCTTCGCTCGCCGCAGGAAGGACAAGACGCTGGAATCCGCGTCATTGCACTCAATCCATTCAAAACCGTGCCAGTCGAAATCCACCTGGTGAAGGGCAGGCTCATTCCGGTAGATGGCATTCAGGTCCGCCATTAGTGACTGAAGTCCGCGGTGCGTATCGTATTCGAGCAAATGCCATTCGAGGCTGGTTTCGGAGTTCCATTCGCTCCTCTGGCCGAATTCTCCGCCCATGAACATCAGCTTCTTGCCTGGGTGCGCCATCAAATACCCGAAAAACAAGCGCATGTTGGCGAACTGCTGCCACAGATCTCCGGGCATCTTGTTGATCAGTGAGGCCTTGCCATGGACGACCTCATCGTGGGAAAGCGGCAGCACAAAATTCTCCGTGAAGGCATATAGCATCGAGAAGGTCATGCGGTTGTGATGGTACTTCCGGTAGATCGGGTCCACGGAGAAGTAACTCAGAGTATCGTTCATCCAGCCCATGTTCCATTTCAAGCTGAAGCCCAACCCTCCCAAGTACGTGGGACGAGAGACCATCGGCCAGGACGTCGATTCTTCCGCGATGGTCAATACTCCGGGATGGCGTGCGTACACCACTTCGTTCAATCGCTTAATGAATGCGATGGCGGCGAGATTCTCGCGGCCTCCAAATTCATTGGGAATCCATTCGCCTTCCTTGCGCGAATAATCGAGATACAACATGGAAGCCACCGCGTCCACGCGCAAGCCGTCGATGTGATACTTGTCAATCCAGAAAAGCGCATTGGAGATCAGAAAATTCTGGACTTCGTTGCGGCCGTAGTTAAAAACCAGAGTTCCCCAATCGGGATGCCGGCCCTGGCGCGGGTCCGCGTGTTCGTACAAATGAGTGCCGTCAAATTCGCCAAGTCCGTGGCCATCACTTGGGAAGTGGGCCGGAGTCCAATCCAGCAAGACGCCGATCCCCGCCTGATGAAACCGGTCCACAAACGCCATAAAATCTTCAGGCGCCCCGAATCGGCTGGTCGCGGCAAAATATCCCAGCGTCTGATATCCCCAAGAGCCGTCGAATGGGTGCTCCATCACCGGCATGAGTTCTATGTGCGTGTAACCCATCCGTTTTAAATAGGGAATGAGATCGTCAGCCAGTTCGCAGTACGTCAGCCAGCGCCCCCCTTCCTCATTGACGCGCCTCCAGGAGCCCAGATGGACCTCATAGATCGAGATAGGCGAGGACAACCAATCGTTCCTGGATCGCCATTCGATCCAGCCCGAATCGTTCCATTGATGGTGGTCCAGGCGGGCTACGATCGACCCGGTGTTGGGCCGAAGTTCGGAGCGGAATCCGTAGGGATCGCTCTTCAATAAGGGATACCCTCCCGACATCGGCCGAATTTCGTACTTGTAGACGGCGCCCTCCGCGAGTCCCGGCACAAAGAGTTCCCATACTCCCGAAGGCCCGCGGTTTCGCATCGGGTTGACGCGTCCGTCCCACTGATTGAAATCTCCCACAACACTCACGCGCATCGCGTTGGGAGCCCAGACGCCGAATTGCACTCCCGCCACGCCTTCGACAACTACAGGATGAGCGCCCATCTTCTCGTATTTCTGGTAATGCGTCCCCTCGCCGATCAGATACAAATCAAAATCGGTTAGGAGCGGAGGGAATGCATAAGTGTCATGGACCATTCGCGTTGGCTGGCCCCCCTCCACGATTTTCCACTGATAGCTGTCCGGCGAAATCGGCAACTGCGGGTAGAGCGGCAAATCAGCTTCGAATAATCCCTCCGGGGAAGTACGCCTTGCAGGAATTGTGCCAGATTGGTCTTGCAGAATAACGGAGACTTGTGTCGCTCGCGGGAAGAAGCCGCGCACCACCAGGCGTTTTTCTCCACCGTCCTCCACGATATGCGGCCCAAGCAGGCGAAAGGGGTCACGATTCTCCGCGCGCAAAAGTAGCGCGATATCCTGATCTAGCTCGCTCATCGGTTCTGATTCGGCCGGTGGTACTCCAGATGACGGCTTTACAAGGCTCAACCCAGTCTCCCCTCCGTGAAGGATCCCATTCAGTGTCGAAATCATTCTATCAGGGTACGGCGATAGAGGAAGGATTCATTGGCACGCAGGTCTTAACGCAGGGCCCCTGTTGGATTTGGATCGAAATGGACGAGAGAAAAAGGATTCCCTTCCTGGACACAGTTAGAAACTGTTGTTCACATATTTTGGGACGACCGGGCGGAAGGGGCTAATAACACTCCTAGTTTCAGCATGTTAATTGGTTACTTTTATGGCACAAGGCTTGCATTGTTTCTTTGGGAATGCGCTCCAAATTGCCTGCCGCGGGCTTTCGGGATCGCTCAGTTCTAGTAACTTAGGGGCCAATATGAGAAATCATAACCGAAGATTTAACAACTTAGTTAAAGTTCTCATCGCAGGCGCCATAGCTTTGCTCTTCAGCGGCACGCCGGCGCGCGCTCAATCCTACCTCTCCGGAACTTATCATTGCGTCAGCGTGGAAGTCGCGGGAAAGACGCTTCCTTGCACGGCTCCTTCGCTGGAAATGAATTCGGATGGGAGCTATCAAATGCTCGCCGCGCACGGGACCTACCACATTTTTAGAGGGCAGTGGCTGATCCTCTCTGCCGCGAAGAAACACCGCAGGGCCCGGTTGGACGGCAGCAAAGAGATTATTTTCGAATTCCTGTCTGGCGGCAAGAAGAGCAAGATCACCTACCGCCGAAAATATCAGAGACCCCCCGCCTGGGTTTCCGGCTAATACCTCAGTCCCAGTAAATCAGTGGGTATAGCATTGGACCGAGCGCGCAATCTTCCCACTCGCCTGTAACAGCCCGGCACACTAAACGAGCATTGGTTCTGTATCGAAACAGCCTGGAAAGTTCCCGCGGACATTCCCGAAATGGGTCCACTTTAACTTACTTGTGTGCATAGGTTTAACCGCGTATGGCATGGCCCAATCTCGTGCCGGGTGGAATACCAGTTGCCTCTAGTCCTTCGTGTGCGGAACGAAGCGGCAGTGAATCGTTGGGCGAAATGAGCGGATCAAGGGGGCAAGATGTCGGCGACGATGCTACAGAGTGTGGAAGTCGAAGAAACGGCCGTGCAGAAACTGTGGCGCGCCGTGATTGCCAGCACCGTGGAAGAATGGGTCAGCGGCCCGCTTCGCAGAAAACGTGAGGCGGAACAGTTTCTATTTAGCGACAATGACGATTATCGAACTGTTTGCTTTTCCGCGGGAATCAATCCTCAGGACCTGCGCGCGCGTCTGGAAAAAATTCGCTCGCGCGAGATAGCCGAAGCGCAGGGGCGCGCTTCGCGCAACTAATTTTCGTCGCGAATTGCGCGGTGACGTAATGTTGAGTGTGTAAAAAGAGAGAGGGTGTAGGTTTTGTTGTGACGAGCAACAAAATCTCCGGTCAAGGAGCCTACACCCTAATGCGAATCAAGAATAACACACAGCGGTTTGAAGCGTTTGTGCGGGACTTGCAGGAAAGCTTCTGGGGCGATTTCCAAGGACGGACGCGGGAAACGCTGCAGCGGCTGCTAGAGACCGACTCCCAGCAGCAGATGGCCGACTATCTCGGGTTGAAGTGGCACGAACGAGCCGAGCCAGCCGAGCGGGTGGATTATCGGAACGGGTTCTACGAGCGGGACTACGTGACTCAGTTTGGTGTGATCCGCTTACGGATTCCGCGGACGCGGCAGCGATCGTTCCTGCCGCGGTGGATCGAGCGGCTGCAGCGACGCGCACCGGAGGTGGCGGAGTTGATCCGGCAGGCGTTTTTGCGGGGGATTTCCACTCGCCAGGTCGGGCGCGTGGTGGCCGTGGTGACCGGCGAATCGGTGAGTGCGCAGACGGTCTCCCGGCTGACGCGAGTACTGGATCAGGCGGTGCAGGAATTTCATCAGCGGCGACTCGGAGACGACTGGGCCTACATGGTTCTGGACGGAGTGTGGTTAAAAGTGCGACGCGCCTTTGGGCCGCAGAAAGTGTTGTTGTTGGTGGCCTACGGGATTCGGCGCGATGGGACGCGGGAACTGCTGGCCTACACGCGGGCCAAGAGCGAAAGTCAGGCGGGCTGGGAAGGTTTGCTGAATGATCTGTTCGAGCGCGGACTGCGCGGCACGAACTTGCAGTTGGTGATTACCGACGGATGTCCGGGATTGGCGCGGGCGCTGGAAACGGTCTATCCGCGAGCGCGGCATCAGCGCTGCTGGGTGCACAAGATGCGGAACATTTTGGAAAAGGTGCGACGGCGGGATGAGCAACGGGTGAAGGCCCAGGCGCAGAAAATCTATTTGGCCGAGAACGTGGCCGGAGCGCGACGGGCGTTCGAGAGGTTCCGCTTTCACTGGCGGTCCCGCTATCCGTCGACGGTTCGTCAACTCGAGCGCGACTTACCAGAACTGTTGCCGTTCTACCAGCTGCCGCGCCACCTGTGGCGGAAGCTGCGCACGACCAATGTCATCGAGCGTTGTTTCGTCGAAGTCCGCCGGAGGACTCGCCCCATGGTTGTATTCACCAACGTGGAGAGCGTGGACCGTATCATCTATGCGATTTTCAGCCGTTTCAACGAGGACTGGAAAACCCACACCCTCAAACTATTTACACAAGCAGCTTGACGTCACCCGCAAGGCCCGCCGCATTGACTCGGGCAGCGTCCTGAGCTACTTTCGATCCGCGAAATATTTGGCGCAACCCTCGAGCGTCAGCATCCTCGGCTGAAATCCCGCCGACATTCGCACTGGACGAAACATTTTCCGGCCCACGGGAAACCGCCGCGGCCAACACCAAGGAGATCTTTTTCATGGGATTCGCAACCGACGCCATTCATGTGGGGCAGGAGCCAGATTCGGCTACGGGCGCCATCGTCGCGCCGATCTACCAAACTTCGACCTACGTTCTGGAAGAGGTCGGAAAAAACAAGGGTTACGACTATGCCAGAACTTCGCACCCGAATCGCAAGGCCCTGGAACGAACCGTGGCGAAGCTGGAGGGCGGCAGCGCGGCATACGTATTTACGTCCGGTATGGCCGCCATCGACTCCGTTTTCCGACTGCTCAGGCCCGGCGACCACGTAATCATCTCCGAAGCCGTCTATGGAGGCGTCATCCGCCTCACCACGCAGTTCCTGGTGCAATGGGGGCTGGAGTTCAGCTTCGTGGACACGTCCTCGCCGGAGCGAGTGGAGCAGGCCATCAAGCCCAGCACAAAAATGATTTACGTCGAAACGCCCACAAATCCGACGATGCGCGTCACGGACCTCGCCGCAATCGCCAAGATCGCCGCGGCGCACAGCGCCACCTTCGTCGTCGATAACACATTTCTCAGCCCTTACCTGCAAAACCCAATCGCCTTTGGCGCGAATATCGTCGTGCACTCGATGACGAAATTTCTGAATGGGCACAGCGATGCCCTGGGCGGCGCCGTCATTTTGACCCGCCCCGCCGATGCTGAGAAAATCTTCTTCCTGCAGCGCTCGACCGGAGCGGGACTGGCACCGATGGATTGCTTTCTCATCTCGCGTGGAATCAAGACGCTGGCTGTGCGCATGAAGCAGCACGATGCCAATGGCCGGGCCATTGCCCGGTTTTTGGAAGACCATCCCCGCGTGAAAAGCGTCCTGTATCCCGGGCTGCCTTCGCATCCGCAGCATGACGTGGCCGTCCGTCAGCAACGGGGATTCGGCGCCATGATTTCCTTTGATGTCGTGACCTCGGAAAATGCGCGCACGGTTCTCAATCATGTAAAACTGTGCTCGCTCGCGGAAAGCCTGGGAGGCGTGGAAACACTCATTTCAAATCCCGCAACGATGACGCACTCATCGGTTCCTCCGGAGGTGCGACAGCGGATCGGTATTACCGAAGGCCTGATTCGCATTTCCGTTGGAATCGAGGACGTGGAAGATTTGATCAACGACCTCGATCAGGCGTTGGCGAAGATTTGATTCCCATTTGTAGCGCCCGCCTTCAGGCGGGCATGGACTTGAAACTACAGTGCCCGTCTGAAGGCGGGCGCTACATAAACCGGCCGAACTCCAGGCCACGCAGGTACTGAAGTAAGCCTTACCTAGCCGCCACGTTTTCTTCCAGCCAGGAAAGATACGCTGGCGATCCTGCGGCGATCGGCAACGCGATAAATTCCGGCACTTCGTATGAGTGCAGCCGCTCGACAGCCGCCTGCAATTTCGCCAGGCGCCTTCGCGACGTTTTGATTACCAGTAGCTTTTCCCGCGCGGACTCCACTCTCCCTTTCCAACGATAGATGGATGTGATCGCAGCGGGAAGAATATTCACACAGGCAGCCAGGCGCTCTTCGACGACCGCGCGCGCGATGCGTCTTGCTTCCGCCGCGCTTCCACACGTCACCAGAACTAAATATTTATCGGTCAAGGAATCCTCCAGCCCAGTTACTCTTTCTCGCCAGCGACATTTCCGGCGTGCCTCATGCTTGCTTGGCAAGCTACAATACCTGCCCGAGGGCGGAAACATTTTACTCGCGAACACGTCCCCCCTGTACTTTTACGCTGAACGGCTTTGGTGAGGTGCGCAACCCGGGAAATAGATGACGACGAAAATCAAATTTGGAACTTCGGGTTGGCGCGGAATCATCGCGGAAGACTTCACCTTCGCGAACGTTCGCCTGGCCGCGGCGGCTATCGCGGAGCATGTGCGGAGCCGCAACAAAAACGCCACATTGATTGTCGGCCACGATACGCGTTTCTTTGCCGAGGAATTCACACGCGCGGCCGCGGACATTCTTCGAGAGTACGGTATCCGCGTCTTGATCTGCGATGGGCCTACGCCGACGCCGGTGATTGCTTACGAAATCCTGCGGCGCAAGGCGGATGGTGCCATTAATTTTACGGCCAGCCATAACCCGGCCGAGTATCAAGGCCTAAAATTCAATGGCCCTGATGGCGGCCCCGCGCTTCCTGAAGTAACGCACGATATTGAGGCGCGCGCCGCCAAACTCGGCGAACGCGCTCCCGCCAAGCCGAACGACAGGCCATTTGAGAAAATTGATCCGAGAGGTTCCTATCTTGACCGCCTCGCCGAGCTCGTGAATTTCAAATCGCTTGGCGAAGCGAAATTGAGCGTCGTGACCGACGGGCTGCACGGATGTGGCGCAGGATACCTGGACCGGGTGCTCTTGTCGCATGGCGTCGATGTGCAGGCTCTAAGGACGGATCGGGACGTGCTCTTTGAGGGCGCGGGGCCGGACGTCTCCGAGGAAAATCTGCGGCCGTCGCGCGAAGCAGTGCTTGCCAAAAAAGCTGCGGTTGGACTTGCGACCGACGGCGACGCCGATCGCTTCGGCATCCTCGATTCCGATGGGACCTGGATGCAGCCGAATCACATCCTCGGTCTGCTTTACGACTACATCGTCGAAACGCGCGGATGGAAAATGCCCGCGGCGCGCAGCGTGGCCACTTCGCACTTGATGGACGCGGTGGCCCGCTTTCACGGCACGACCGTATTCCAAACTCCCGTGGGATTCAAATACATCGGCGAGCTGATCCAGCAGGACAAAATTGCTTTGGGCGGAGAAGAAAGCGCGGGGCTGACGATCCGCGGCCATGTCCCGGAAAAGGACGGCATTCTCGCGTGCCTGCTCGTCGCGGAGATGATCGCGGTCCGGCGCGCATCGCTCGCGGAACAGTTGCGCGCGCTCTTCAATCGCCTGGGCCGCGAATTCTGGCCTCTGCGCACCAATCTTCACTTGCCCGAGGATGTAAAATTGCAGGCCGTGAATCGCTTGAAGGCCGACTTCCCCACATTCCTGGGGCGGCGCGTCAAGAGCCTGGACCGCACCGACGGCTTGAAGATGGAGTTCGCCAACGGATCGTGGGTCCTGCTGCGGCTCTCCGGCACCGAGCCGCTCATGCGCGTTTACACTGAAGCCGCGACTCTCGAAGAGTCGTCGGAAATCGCCAGCGAAACGCAGGCTTGGGTGTTGGGCTCAGCGCAGGAAGCAAAGGCATGATCACGGTGAAGCGAATTCGCGGTATTTCCATGAGCGAGGTCGGGGAGTATCTGCGCCAAAACACGCGCCAGATTCTGGGCCTGGCGCTGTTTGCCCTGCTGGTTCACGACGTATTTGGCCCGCACGGCTTTATCGCCATGCGCCGCACGCAAAAGGGAATTGAACAGATCCGCGAACAGATCGGCAAGGTGAACGACGAAAATAAGTCGTTAACCGAACAGGTCAACTCGCTGAAGACCGATCCCAAGTCCATCGAACGCATTGCGCGGGAAGAGATGGGCCTCGCGCGCCCCGGCGAGCTGATTTTCAAACTCCCCGATAATGCCAAACCAGGCGATCCGCAAAAACCAAACGTCCAAAAGTAAATTCGTGTAACCACCAATTTTTGTCATTCCCGTTTGGTGTGCGGCTGGCGTATTCCAATGCAAGATCGAGCCACTATGTCCGAGCCCCGCCCCGAAGCAACGCCAACATCTGCGGCTTCCACTTGGGAAACCGGTTTCGAGCGGTTGCGAGCCCTGTCATCGCGACAAAAATTGTAATTAGCCCGAGCGTTGCAGTCCTTACTCCCACGCTGCGCTTGGGAACGATGGAAAGCCCGCCATAAACAAACTCGATGTGCACCCAGTAAACGAATAGCGAACACTTCCCCATTTCGATCAGAGGACTGAAGCCCCACTCGCCGGCTCCCCACCGGCACCATGCGTACGCCAAAAAGAGTATGACAATCACGATTCCTGCGCGAACCACAAAGAAATTCGGACTAGTGTGCCAAAAATCGTATGTGCTGTAGACCCGCACGGGGCGCGCATCCAGCCACAGTCCCAGCGCGATAAAAGCAGCTCCGCTCACTCCGACAAGAGTCAGCGCAGGGGCTTCGTTTTTTCGCGCCCAGTCAAATAACAAGAGTGATCCGGCCGCCAACCCTACAAATGCAAAAGCAGCCCACGGGAAAATGGGAAACAGCCAGGGCTGCGGTTTGCCGAACGTGTGCACTCCGTTGATATAGGATTCGAGCCACCATCGCAGCGAGTGCGGCCGCCAATTGGTCCACAGCGGCGGCGTCAAGGCCGCGATCGCAGCCGCGCAAACGACTGCTGTCACAATCGTCGCTCGCCGCAACTGCTGTGGCCCGGCAGAGCCTCCTGCGGCCGCGATGCGGCAGGCTAAACCCATCATCATGAGCGACACGCCGATCACGTTCAGGATGTCTACGCGAAGCAAATCCGTCCACGGGGCCGAGGGCTGGCCCAGCAGAAACTCCTGCAGCCGGAAAAGCAGTCCGAGAAGAAAAATTTCCCCGCCGCGCAGAATGGTGGTGCGGGCGATTTCGTCGGCCGACACGCCCTTCTGGCGAAGTTTGTCCGTGACCAGCGCAAAGGAGATGCCCGCAAGAAAAAGAAACAGAGGCGCTGGAAGTGTTCCGCCTAGCTGCGATAGTTTGAGGAATCCGCCGTCCCGAGCGGCGCCGCCGAGCCAGGAATCGTAGCAGTGCGTCTGGAACATCACCAGGCACGCGAATCCCCTCAACCAGTCGATGTATGCAATTCGTTTTGTGGTCTTCTCCGGCATTGGCGCTTTCCTCGTGTGCGGTACACTATCGTCCCATGTCTGTTGGCCGCCAGCTATCGATCTGGACCGCGCTCGGATTGTGGGCCGTGGCCGTTGCTGCAGCGGCCGTGTACGGCGCGTGGCACGGATACAGCGGGCGCGCTTACGCCGTTACTCTGTGCGTCCTGGCCTTTTTTCTGGCAATCCAGCTGTTGCTCGCCGCCGGAAATCTAGGCGAGCGATTCGCGCGCCGCGCAGGCCCCCAAGGCGGCGCATTAATTGCAATCGTACCTCTTCTGGCGTACCTGGTCTATTTGGCGGGAACAAATAGTTTCACGTTGTGGCGGGTTGCGCTTGCCGCGGCCTACACGCTAGCGCCGGTCCTGCCCACGATTTCCGCGGGCACATCGAAGCCCGGCGCGTGGCAGGATTATCTTGCGATGCTCGCGATTTTTCTTCCGTTAAAAATGCGGTTCCTCAGTACCCTTTGGCCTTTCGGCGGCCCGACAATCGGCTATGCAGCCACGATGCTCCTCGCGATTAGCGTCGCGCTGGCCACTTTCCTGTTCGTTCGGCAATTTGGTGGCGTCGGCTACAACATCATTTGGGGCCGCGACGCAATGCTCGCCGTTCTCTTTCATTTCGGATTGCTTGCCGCGATCGTGATCCCGCTAGGAATCGCATTGCATTTCATCCAGTTCGATCCCGCGCAGGCGCACTGGAGGTCCTTGCCCGCCGATGCGATTTCCATTTTTCTGCTTACGGCCTGGCCTGAAGAACTATTATTTCGTGGCTTGCTGCAAAATTCTCTTTCTAACACGCTCTCAAGCGAAGCTGGCGGATGGTTCAGCGCCTCCGTCATTTTCGGCCTCGCGCATATCACCAACAATGGCGTCTTTCCCAATTGGCGCTACGCACTTCTCGCGACAATTGCCGGAATCTTTTACGGCCGCACTTGGCGCAAGACCAACAGTATCTTCACGTCCGCCGTTGTGCACATGCTGGTAGATACGATATGGCACCTGGCGTTTCGCACGTTGTAGTTGGAGGAATGGCATCTTATCCGTGCCAAGGCCGAAAACGAAACGCCGGCCCCTCGTACCTGGGGACAAGCGAGACGCCGGCGTCACATTGTCGCTTCCGATTTTTATGGAAAAGAGGGCTACCGCACCACGCCCGAAAGCGGGCTCGACGCCGAGGCATAGAGTTTCTTCGGCATGCGCCCGGCGAGAAATGCCTTCCGCCCAGCAGATACCGCTTCGCGCATCGCCTCAGCCATGACGACCGCGTCTTGCGCCTCGGCGATCGCCGTGTTCATCAGGACGCCGTCCGCGCCCAGCTCCATGGCCACGGCGGCGTCGGATGCCGTGCCGACGCCAGCGTCCACGATCATCGGAACTTCGGTGATGCGCTCGCGCAGGATGCGCAAATTCGCGTGGTTCTGAATTCCCATTCCAGAGCCAATCGGCGCGCCGAGCGGCATCACAGCCGCCGCGCCGGCGTCAATCAACTTGCGCGCGACCACCAAATCATCATTCGTGTACGGCAGCACGACGAAACCTTCTTTCACCAGGAGCTGAGTCGCGCGAACGAGTTCCTCGGTATCCGGGAACAACGTCTGTTGGTCGCCGATCACTTCCAGTTTCACCCAGTTTGAGAGGCCCACTTCGCGGCCCAGCCGCGCCGTGCGGATGGCTTCGTCCGCCGAGTAGCATCCGGCCGTATTCGGCAAAATGAAAATCTTTTCTCGGTCGATGTAGTCGAGAAGCGATTCCTTCGTGCGGTCGGTGAGGTTCACGCGCCGCACCGCGACCGTAACCATATCCGCGCCGGAAGCCACGTGCGCGCGAGTCATTTCCTGCAGGCTACGGTATTTCCCAGTGCCAACGATCAGGCGCGAACGAAACGCGCGCCCTGCTATCACCAGTTCATCGCTCATCCCCATTCTCCTTCGTTTATTCTAACCCGTTGCGCGTTGCCAGCACAGGCTTCTGAGACGGCGCCCTCGTTACAAAAGCCTGCCATCGGCCTGCGGCGCCTCCGCGTACAGCTCTTCAATGGTCTGCGCGTAGCGCTCGGCGATCACGCGGCGCTTGAGCTTCAGCGTGTAGGTAAGCTGTCCGCCGTCAAACGTGAAATCGTGATCGAGCAGCGCAAATCTCTTGATGGTTTCGTATTGCGCCAGTTTCAGGTTCACCTTGTTCACTTCCCGCTCGATCAATTCGTGGACCCAGGGATCGGCGGCAATCTGCGCATGCGAGGCAAACGTGCGGCCCTGTTGACGCGCGGAGACCTCGACATTCGCAAAATTGGGGACGATCAAAGCCCCAATAAATCTCTGCGCATCCCCCACTAGCACCGCGTTCAGGATCAGCGGACTGACTTTCAGCAAATTCTCAATGGGTTGCGGCGCGACAAATTTTCCCGCCGCAGTCTTGAACAAATCTTTTTTGCGGTCGGTCACGTACAAGTAGCCATCTTCATCGAGGCGCCCGATGTCGCCCGTCGCGAGCCAGCCAGCAGACGAAATCACGGCGCTCGTGTCTTCAGGCCTCATGTAATAGCCCTTCATGACGCAGGGGCCCTGCACCAGAATCTCGCCGTCCTCCGCGATGCGCACGTTCACGTGCTCGATCGGCTGCCCGACGGTTCCGACTCTGTTGGCGCCAGGATAGTTCGCGCTCACGACCGGCGATGTCTCTGTCAAGCCATATCCCTGATAAACAGGAATGCCCACGGCCCAGAAAAATTCAGCCAGCTCGCGGGCGAGCGGCCCTCCGCCGGAAATAAACGCGCGGAAGCGGCCTCCAATTCCTTCGCGGACTTTCGAGTAGACGATACGGTCCGCAATTTTCCAGCGAAGATGCAGCCAGGACGGAGCCTCTTCGCCATAAGCTTTCCAGCGCATCGATTCGTGGGCCACGCGCACGGCCCAATCGAAGATGCGGCGCTTCAGTCCCGTCGATTCGTGCCCCTTTTGCAGAATGTTGGCGTAGAGCTTTTCAAACACGCGCGGGACAGCGGCGGCCAACGTGGGATGAACTTCCAGGAGGGCCTGCGGCAGCTCCTCCATGCGTTCGACGTAGGCGATCGGAACGCCATGAAATAGATATGCGTAGGCAGTGACCCGCTCATACACGTGCGAGAGCGGCAAAAAACTGACGGACTTGTCGCCCGGGTTCATATGGTACGGCTCGACCGAAGTTTGTTCGTTCGAGCTCAAATTATTGTGCGTGAGCATTACTCCCTTCGGCTCGCCCGTCGTGCCCGAGGTGTAGATGATGGTGGCAAGCTGGTCGGAGGTCACGCGGGCGGCGCGGAGCCGGTACTCGGCGATCGCGGCGTCTCCCGTGGCAGTCACAAGCGTTTCGAAACGCAGGACATCGTCGCCGAGATCGGCCGGCGCGTCGGCGCAAATCACATGTTTAATCGATGTGAGCCGGCCGCGGCATTCCAGCAATCGCCGAGCTTGCATCTCTCCTGCCACGATGACAACTTCAGCCCCTGAATGATTGAGGATGTATGCAATGCGGTCGGGAGATTCGTTGAAATAGATGGGCACGTCGGCAGCGCCGAGTCCGAGAATGGCGAAATCGGCGATGTGCCATTCCGGCCGGTTGGGCACGAACAGCCCCACGCGGTCGCCACTCTTTACTCCGAGCTGCTCCAGCGCGTCGGAAAGGCCGGCGATACGTCGAAGAAATTCAGTCGATGGCATCGGTTCCCAGCGGCCGTTGACGCGCAGTGACAATGCACGGTCGTTGGGCAGGCGGTCGACCGCGTTGAGCAGCTTTTCCGTAAGTGTCGGGTAGGGCATACCGAACCAGAACATTACCGCACGATTCTCCGTGCGCGCAATGAAACTTCCTAATGCTAACCTGCCCCCGCGTACAGTTAACAAATCGGCTGATTTCGCAGTCTTCTATTTGAAGGGCCAGCGCAAAATCCCGTATGATCAGTGCGTACTCCGCACTGGATTAGCCGGATCGCATGCACAGTTATAGCCTCTGCCCAAGGTAATCGATCCTGCGCATATCGCCAAGACTTCATGAACCGCCTGATCGAATGCGTTCCCAATTTTTCCGAAGGGCGCAACCCGGAAAAGGTTGACGCGCTCGTGGAGGCCATGAGCGGCATCGCGGGCGCGTGGGTCCTGGACCGCAGCAGCGACGCCGACCACAATCGCTCCGTGATCACGCTGGCCGGCGAGCCGGAAGCCGTGGCCGAGGCCGCGATTCGCGGCGCGGGCAAGGCCGCAGAACTCATAGAGATGAGCCAGCACAGTGGAGTGCATCCACGCATCGGTGCGACGGATGTAATTCCGTTCGTGCCCATGGAAGGCACTTCCATGGAAGAATGTGTCGCGCTGGCGCGGCGTGTTGGGCAGGAACTCTGGGATCGCTATCGCATCCCAGTTTATTTTTACGAGGCTGCGGCAATGCGCCCCGAGCGGGTGAATCTGGAAAATGTCCGCAAGGGACAGTTTGAGGGCTTGTACGAAGAGGCCGTGAGTAACCCTGACCGCTCGCCCGACATCGGGGGACCCTTACTTCATCGGACGGCGGGTGCAACCGCGGTAGGCGCGCGAAAGTTTTTGATTGCTTACAACATCTATCTGAATACGGGCGACGTTTCGGTTGCCAGCGAGATCGCCCGCGTCATTCGCACTTCGGGCGGAGGCTTGCCCAATGTCAAAGCGATGGGTGTCGAGATGAAGACGCGGGGCCTCGCTCAAGTTTCGATCAACCTGACTGACTTTGAGGTGACGCCTCTGCACCGCGTCTTCGAGATGGTCAAGCGCGAAGCCGAGCGACGAGGCTGCTCAGTGGTGGGCAGCGAAATCATCGGCCTCGTTCCGCGAAGGGCCATGGAGCTTTCACGCGACTGCGACCTCCAACTTGAAAATTTCTCGCCCGCGCGGGTGCTCGAAAACCGCCTGGCCGTGGTGGCGGGCATTCGGGCAATGTCACAAGATAGTGCCCAGAGCGGCGGGCAAAATTTATGAGCCGTTCGTGCAACTCGAACCCATGGCCGCGCCGTCTATAATGGTAGCCAGTATTGAGCGTAAACAAGCGGCAATGGCCGCTGCTCGCTTCAGGCAGGAATTCGCAGAGGCGTTTTCCCCTCGTTACGAGATGCAGGCACGATCGCGAGAATAAACACCGCCAGGGTCGAATTAGAGGGACAATCGTTAGAGAAGCCTGTACCCGCTGGAGACTGATTCCCCTTCGGAATCAAAAGGTGCATCGAACCTTTGGGCGCTTGGCAGGAGGAAGACCATGAACACCGGAAAAATCGTTAGCATTGCCGCACTTGCCGCCATCTTATCTGTGATTCCCGGGACAGCCCGGGCGGGTAGCCTCGGCTCCGACATTCTCAGCATGTTTCCCAAGGAATCGGGCGAACTCGCCTATGCCGATTTGAAGGAAGCGCGCCAATTTCCCTGGTTCAATCAGCTAAAGGAACAAATGTTGCCGGCGAAATTCCGTGAGTTTGAGACGTTCCTCTCTTCGGCAGGCATCGATCCGAACACGCAGGTGACGGAACTCGCCTGGGCACTCGTGCCAGGCAAATCGACGGCGGATACCGGTAGTGGATCTGTCCCCAGCACGGACCAGATCGTGGGGGTCGCACTTGGTCAATTTAATCCCGCGTCGGCCGAGGCCTATTTTACTTCCAAGAAACTGCCCATCGTGAAGGTGCGCACGTTTTCTATGTTCGCGTTTGGCGGTGGCAGCGGACCGAATGACCTCTTCTTCTTTTTCATCGATTCCAACACCGCGGCCTTTGGCCAGCGGCAGCAGCTTGAAAAAATGATTGGCGTGCGCTACGGAGAGGGCCAGGGACTGTATGCCAACACGGATTTCTCCGCGCTGGTCGATCAGGCCAACGGCAGCGGAACGGTCTGGGCCGTGCTGAATCCGGCGTACACGCGCCTGGCCATGCAGCAGCTAGTTCCGGAAACAGCCCAGTTCCCCGCCGCCGCGCAACTCACTTCCAAGCTGAAAGCGATGACGATCAGCATGAAAGGCGGCAGCGGCGTCGATGCAAAATTCGAAGCCGTCTGCGGTTCCACCGACGACGCCAACACCTTTGCCGCTCTCCTCCAGGCCGGACTCATGTACCGCAAATATCAAGTCGGAAACACCAACCCCGACCTCGGTGCACTCCTCGACAGCGCTCAAATCGTCCCCGCGGGAGACCGCCTCGACGTGAAACTTTCCCTCACCGACGATCAAATGCAGTCTCTGATTCGCCGCAATACGTTTGCCGTCTCAATGTAGCGCGATGAAATAAATCACGCTTCATGCGTTTCGGAAAACCTTAAGCTTTTGTCATTCCGGCGCCACCGCGTGCAGAGGAATCTCTCTTTACTTTCCCTAGTGAGCAAAGACAAAAGAGAGATGCCTTGCTTTGGTCGGCCCCGCAAATGCTCGACCGCAACGAACTACTTTGCCGGCGGTTTCGAGGCATCACCTGCTCCCGGGCAGCTCTGTTTGATCTGTCCAGACATCATCTGCATCGCGCTTCCCTGCTGCATCATCTGACTGCGCATTTGATTGAGCAGCGCCTGATGTTCCGCGAGCTTTGACTTCAGTGCCTCTGGGTCCTTCTCATTCTGAATCGCAGTCATGCTTTGCATCAGCTTGTTCATGAGCGTGGTCATTTGTTGGTGGTGGGTTGACATCTGGCCCGTCATTCCCATCATGCCGCCACCCATCATTCCCTGGCCTTGACCCGCACCTTGGCCCATCATGCCTCCGCCCATCATTCCGGAGTTCGTTTGGCCTTGGGTGGTCTGGTCCTGTTGAGGCTGATCTCCTGCTGAACGCTGTGCGGCGGCCCCGATTCCGAGTGCAAGAATTCCTGCTGCGAGGAACGTCCCCGTGAGAATTCTGATTTTCATGGTGTCTCCCCCTGCGGTGATTTGTGCCATCCGTTTGGCATGTGATCCCGGCCAATTTCGAGCCAGGCGGCATTCTCCATCTGCATTTGCTCACATGAATGATCCTAGTGCGACGGCTATGAACGCTGTGATTTACATCACATTTCACGGTGACGTGTCTCAGATTTGGATGTAAGTGCGAAAACAACGGAAGACGCTGTTTCCTGGAAGGTCGATTAAAGCCGGGCGCTCCTCAGGCGGAGGGCATTGGTGATAACTGAAACGGAGCTGAAACTCATCGCAGCCGCCGCGATCATTGGGCTGAGCAGGAGGCCAAAAAACGGATACAGGATTCCCGCCGCAATGGGCACACCAACTGAGTTGTAAACAAATGCAAAAAACAAATTCTGCTTGATGTTGCTCATCGTGGCGCGGCTCAACGAACGGGCGCGAACGATCCCCCGCAAGTCGCCCTTCACCAATGTGACGCCAGCGCTTTGCATCGCAACGTCCGTGCCGGTGCCCATGGCGATTCCGACTTGCGCCTGCGCCAGGGCAGGAGCGTCGTTAATTCCGTCTCCAGCCATTGCGACGAAGCGGCCCTCTCCTTGGAGCCGCTTCACGACGCCGGCCTTTCCATCCGGCAAGACTTCAGCCACAACCTCGTCAATCTGTAGCTTGCTCGCAACGGCCTGGGCAGTCGTGCGGCTGTCGCCGGTAAGCATCACGATGCGGATGCCGTCTGTGTGAAGCCGGCGGATTGCGTCTGCAGTGGTCTGTTTGATCGGATCGGCAACAGCAAGCAATCCAGCGATTTCATTCTCGACAACCACAAACATGACGGTCTGGCCGTCGGCTCGCATCGTCTCCGCCATCTCGGCAAGCGCCCCTGGATCGACTTCGAGTTCTTCCAAAAGTTTCGCATTCCCCAAAGCAACTGAAGAGTTCTCTACACGGCCACGGACGCCACGTCCCGTCAATGATTCGAATCCCTCGGTGGTGCTGAGTTTAGCCCCGCGTTCTTCTGCACCCTTGACTATGGCCGCGGCCAAGGGATGCTCGCTTCCGCGCTCTAAAGTCGCTGCAAGCCGCAGCAACCGATCTGCGTCAAATCCCGCGGCGGGCTCGACTGAGGTGAGCTTCGGCTTGCCTTCGGTGAGCGTGCCGGTCTTGTCCACCACCAGTGTGTCCACCTTGCGCATCAGCTCGATCGCCTCGGCATTCTTGAAGAGCACTCCAAGCGACGCTCCCCTGCCCATCGCCACCATGATCGACATCGGTGTGGCCAGGCCCAGCGCGCAGGGGCACGCAATAATCAGCACGGCGACGGCGTTGACCAGGGCATGCGCCAAGCGGGGGTTCGGCCCCCACAGCGCCCAGATCACGAACGTCAGTACGGAAATTCCCACCACGATGGGAACAAAATATCCGGCGACTACATCGGCAAGCTTCTGAATCGGCGCGCGGCTCCGTTGCGCCTCGCCAACCATGCGCACAATCTGCGCCAGCAGCGTCTCCGATCCGACCCGCTCGGCGCGCATCACGAGAGAACCTGTCCCGTTCACCGTCGCGCCGGTAACTCGCGCTCCCGCGAATTTTTCGACGGGAATCGGCTCGCCGCTGATCATCGATTCGTCGACGCTGCTCGCGCCTTCCAGAACAACGCCGTCCACCGGGATTTTTTCGCCCGGGCGCACGCGCAAGCGGTCCCCGGGCTTCACTTCGTCGAGCAGAACATCCGCTTCCGAGCCGTCGCCGCGAATCAGTCGCGCGGTTTTCGGCGCAAGACCCAGTAGCGCCTTGATCGCCGCACCCGTCCGGCTTCTAGCGCGCAATTCCATCACTTGCCCGAGCAGCACTAGCGTGGTGATGGCCGCCGCAGCTTCAAAATACACGGCGACCTCGCCATTCTCCCCGCGAAACGACGGCGGGAACGCGCCTGGAAAAAGAACCCCCACTACGCTGAACGCGTACGCCACACCAGTTCCAAGGCCAATCAGCGTGAACATATTCAAATTGCGAGTGATGAGCGAACGCGCGCCGCGCACAAAGAACGGCCATCCGCCCCACAACACAACCGGCGTCGCGAGGACAAATTCAATCCACTGCCAGGCCGTTGGTGAAGCAAACTGCATCAGCGCCGAAAGACCAGGCACGAGATCGGCCATGGCCACAACCAGGATTGGAATCGTGAGCGCCACGCAAACCCAGAATCTCCGTGTCATCTGAACGAGCTCAGGATTTTTCTCCTCCTCTACAGTCGCCGTTCTTGGCTCCAGCGCCATTCCACAAATCGGGCACGAACCGGGTGCATCCCGAACAATTTCTGGGTGCATGGGGCAGGTATATTCCGTCTTCGTTGCAGGAAGCGTCGCGACAAGTGGTTCGAGGGCCATACCGCACTTCGGGCAATCGCCGGGGCCCTGCTGGCGAACTTCCGGATCCATGGGGCATGTGTATTCGTTTGAGGTCGCTTTACGCGTGGCGTTAGGTACGGCTGCAATCTTCACGGCCGTTTGCATAGCGCCGTCGGCCGAGGCAGGTGAAATCTGCACCGGATGCGTGGACATGGGTGCGATTCCAACAAGGGTCTTCGGCAGCAGGTATTTGGCTGGCGCCGCGCTGAATTTCTCTTTGCAGCCCGCGCAGCAAAAGTAGTACATCTTCCCCGCATGCTCGTGCGTGGCTTTCGCCCGCGCAGGGTCCACTGTCATGCCGCACACAGGATCTTTTTCCATGGCGACGGCGGGTGTGTGTTTGGGGAAGGTGTCCATATTTTTCCTATCGCGATTGCAATTCCATTAGGTTCAACAACTCCTCGTACATCGCTTCCGCGCGGCCCGGGGCAGCATCGCGGATGGCCTCAGAGGCGCAATGGCGCAGATGATTCTTCATCAGGGCGCGCCCCACCGAACGCAGGGCTTCCTGCACGGAAGAAATCTGCACGAGAATGTCGGCGCAGTAGCGGTCCTCTTCCACCAGCCGCTGCAAACCGCGCACTTGCCCTTCGATCCGCCGCAATCGCTTCAAGTTCGATGACTTGATTTCCGGATCGACGGCGATGGCCTTGCGGCTCTTCTCTTGAGCGCCGCAACCGCAGGTTACCGCCTGGGGAACTAATTCCAGCTTTCTCGGTGACATGAAATCTCCCAGAGCTTCCCGATCGAGCACCATTTGTACTATACCCCCTCCCCCTATGTCAAATCGCCGAAATGGCAAGGTCCAAAACGCCAATCGGGAGATTGGCGTTCCCGGGTTTGCCATGCTGCTATAATGCGTTCATGACACTCATGGAGATCACCTACGAGTTGCAATCGCGGCTGCTGCCCGAGCAACTGCGCGCGCTTGGCAGCTTCGCCAACACCTACGGACTGCGCCGTTTTCGCGTGGATGAAAATGCCAACCGATTGTCGTTCGAGTACGACGCTTCGCGGCTAAAAGAGACGGAAGTCGAGCACGTGCTCAGGCAGGCCAAGATTCCAGTGCTGCGGCGCGTAGATCCGGTAGGAACAATTTCGCAGATTTAGGCGGTTGAGAATTCGGGTCTTGTTGTGAGCCGTCCGAGTGAAGCGCAGCCCTGGCGTGCAATAGCGTGAACCAAAAAGTTGGGGGCCCTTGCTTGGGAACAAGAACCCCCTAAGACGCATTCCGTTTCCCGGCCTTTTTTTGACCGGGGCGTGGGGTCATCCATCGGCAATCCGCGCTGGAACTCCCTTATGTTCAATCACTTGGCATGAACGAGTGCAGACACAGTCGGCATTTTAGATCCCTGTCGTTGACCTTCGTGCAACCGATTGTGCAACATCTTAGCCATCGCATGGGCGCTCAGACTGAAAGCTTTTGACCCACATTCCGATTAGAGGCCTATCAGCATGTAGGAATGACGTCGTTCCGCCTGAATACCGCAGTAAACGGCACATGGAGATCGTTGATTCTTATCGGGAAACCTGTCGAGGGAGGAAGTGAAGTGCTCAAATGCCGCAATCATTTGCAGTGTGTGCGATACCGGGTGTGGGCAAGTCGTTTTGTTTGAGACCTTAGGAAGATTGGTAGTGATCGTGCCGATAAGAATTAAACTCCTATTTAGATCGCTGATCGGGTTACTTATCACGAGTGGCCTGAAGAAAGAATTCTTGGCAATGCGAGTAGTGAAACTGGCGATCGTCGCGGCTCTTGGTCTCTTCGCTTGCGTCCTCGTGCCAATCGCACGTGCGGATTCTATACCCCTGGTAGTTGCGGTCGATGGTGCATTCACAACTACACAAGGTGAAGCATTCGCCGTAAGCTATGAGGCCGTGCTGTGTTGTTCTACCTCGACTGCCGAAAACTTCAATCTAGTTCCAGGTACTTTGGCCTACTCATCCTCCGGGCCCATGGGAACCTTCACCCCCATTTTAGATTCTGTCGGTCCACATGGGGGAGCTTGGAAGGACGCAAGTGGAGATACGATTGCGCTTTCGCTCTTCCTGTCACAAGGTTGCATGATAGATCCTGCTAGCATATGCGAACCAGAAGTTCAGCCGAATGATTATATCCCGCCAGGGACAGACGTCACGGCCCTCGCAAATGGATTTTTTTCCTTCTATCCGTCGGGTGCAGGCACTCCTAGCGAGAACTTCTTCGGAGACGTGCGGGTGACCGAAGTGCCGGTGCCGGAGCCGTGTACGCTACTGCTTCTCAGTTCAGGACTAATTGGACTTGGGTTGTCGAAAAGACGATTCCGTAACCGCCCGTCCTCTCATCCGGCATCCTCAAACGTCTGAAAGACATTCATCTGCAATCATTCCGACAGTAATACCGTCGCAATTTGCAGCAGAAACAATGCGATTTGAGTTGTTCCAATTACCAAGCAGTGAAACTCACAGGAGCCGAAATGGAAACGGAAAATCCAATTTCCAAAGATTTGTTTGAGGCCGCCCGTAATGCGTTCTTCGGAAAGGGAAGAACAACACCTGCGCCGAAAGAATCTCCAGCAGAGCTCGTCAAACTGCGTAACGAGCTTTCGAGAAAAAATGTGTCACCGGCCATTTCCTCGGACGACCACGCCTAACGCCTCGGAAGAAATTCTCGCATATTTCCTTCGAGCGTTGCCAATTTACAGTTCGGACGGCGTTAGTTGCGTCGAGCTAGCTGAAGCTGGTTCGCCCCCACGCACGAAAACCGGGTCGTTTTTCAGTAGAGCCCTCCAGCGAGTGCCTCAGCGGCAGAGCTGGTTCAGATTGAGCTGGCGATTCATCGAGTCATCGCCGAAAGTCCCTCGCCCTTCGCCGTGTTGCGAATCAAACTGAGAAACATTCCACTCGTGGCCGTCTCGGGTACAGTGGAATAACGGTCCCAGGCGGGCTGTGCCGCAAGAGTCGCACTTCGGGCGCACTGGCGCCCGGGACTCGACGCCCTCTGCAACTTCCATCGCAGCCTGCTATTCCTTCGGGAATTCGACAAGCACCAGGACAGCCTATGGTTTGGCACACCTTGCAAATTCCAAACCGTCCCACACTTTGCTTCGCAAAAGTGCGGTCCAAGAGCCTCTCCTTAGTATCGGGCGTGCCACCGGCCCCGATGACCCAAGCGTCGTGGCCTGCTGGAGCAGGTTGCATTCGGACCATTGTAACGTTTTCGTTATTGTACGGCCCCGCTACTATTGCTTCCTGTCGTTTCTACATGCAATCTTGGGCAAGAGCGGTGGAAGAGATAGTGTCCATCAGATGGAGGACTTGCGTGGCGCATGAGATGGATTCGAAGCAAATCTCAGGAGCTTAACTTATGTCACTTGACACAAAGTTATTGGGGAGAGCGCTCTATATCGATGAGGTGCTGAGGCTTATTCGTCGAGAAATCCAAAGGCGTGAAGGGATTTTGATCGATGATGAAGATTTGGCAAGAGCGACACACGACATGTTGTCCGTAGACGCAGGTGAAGAAAGTGGACTGACGAAAGCCGATGTCAATGCTGTTACGAGAACCGAGGAAGAACCCCTAGTCCCCCTGGTCGTGAGCAAGGGTTAGTATGCCCATCACCAAGTATTTCCGGTTCTGGTATGCATCGCGAGATCTAGGCCCAGAACATTCATTTCACTTCCCTCCCGATGACATCCCCAAAATCAACTCCCGATGACAGATAATTCCGCATCGCCGTGCGAATGAATTCCTTTGTATGCCACTGGTCTGAAGCGAGCATCGTGTCCCAGCCTGGCACAAAATTGAATTCATACCCTTCTGGCAGAGCATCAAGGCACCGACCCGCGACCTCTGGAAACGCCATGTTGAATTCAAAGCTTAGAAATCGTGGACGGAACGACATGCCACGAAGCACGCCATCATCGAAGCCCTCGACGTCGATCTTTACAAAGCAAGGCGTTCCGTGGGTTCTTGCCACCTGATTGAGCGTGACAACGGGGACCTCGGTTTCGCCGGCGCTTTTGTACTTACCGCTCCACGGCTCGCCGAGGCTGCTAACCAAGTCGTTCTCGTAGAAGTGGAGCATAGCCTTCCCACACGCTTCCCCGGCCGCGCTATTGACAACCACGATGTCTCCCTCACGTCTGAGCATATCCAGTCGAGAGCATAGTGCTGGATTGGCCTCTACTGCTATTACGCGTGCGCCGAGTTTCAGAAAAAACTCCGAATACTGACCGGCGTTTGCCCCAACATCGAACACCAGATCCCTGGGCTGAATCCATTGAGAATACAATCGGATTGATTCCCTCTCAGTGATCAGTTCCGACCTCTTGAAGATGGATCGGTAAAGGTGCCTTGCGGGATAGAACAAGCCTGTCCTGTGCAGTGCTCCCTTGAGGTTCATTGCGCTGCTCTCCAATCGCTTTTGCCAACTAACCGCTCCTCAAATTTCGTCCCAGACAAAAATAGTTGTCATATTGGCCTACAATAACTGACTGATATTCTGCGCCAGCGGAGCGTCTATCATTTCTTCTCCTTTCCGTCAGGAACTGCCGCGAATGCTGGAATGCAAATCTGCGGCGTCGATGACATAGGGACTGACACCTGCAGGTGTTCAAGAGGCAAAGCCACAAAATCATCTCATCAACTCTAGGCAGACGTTGCCGCTTGGACAGGATGCGCCTTCCCTGCCTAGTGTCCCGAATCGGTGGCCGCGCCGGCCAATTCAAGCAACTTGATCCAAGCTTTTAAAAAAATGCTATCGGTGGGCTTATGGAAGTCTTGACGATGGCGATTTTCTTCACATGATAGGGTATACGCCAAGTGACGACGCTCCCGGCGGGCATGAATACGACGTCCGAGGGGCGCAAATGACGCTCCTCGCCGGTCTTGTCCGCCACGAAAGCATCGCCGGACAAGATGATCAACAGCTCGTCCTTACGGTAATGCCGATTGAAGTTGGCAGCGCCGCATTCCCAGAGCATCACCGAGGCGAGTCGGTCATGAGTTTTCCCGAGAAGCCTGCTCCTCGTCTGGGCCTGGCCGCTTAAGAGCCATGCAGATGGAATGGAAGAGGTCTCCATATCTGCTTCCGCCATATCTGAAGATAGGCCAAATTCGCGTATCGCGTTCTCAAGAATTCCTGCCATGTTAACACTCGCCATTGGCTCGTTCATTTGCACTCCCCCAAGAACACAAAATTCAGCGTTCGTGCATGTGACGCACTTTCCTCTATGGCCAGGGAGAGAATCATCGCCCTTCGGTACATACGCAACCTATCCAATTAGACTGTATTCAGAGTCGAGCCAAGTTGAGAAAAAAAACCACAATTCTCCACGAGGCCACAAATGCAAAGAGACCGCCCCGGCATCCTCGCAACCAAAGCCATCGCCGAGGAAGGATTCATGTATGGGCTACCGCTCGGATTGCCCGCCGCTGTGCGTGTCACGAAATGCAATACAGGCAATATCTGACCCACAACAAGGGCAACGTGAATGAAACCAGTCGTAGCGTGAAATGCTGAAAATCCAACCAACCAAAAAAAGATCACGGCTGCGCCGACTAAACCAAGCAACTTTTCATTTCCTTGCACCTCAGGGCGAGAGCATCTGCGATCTCATTCTTGCAAACTATTCTGGTGCTTCTACACGTGCGGGAGAGCACCGCACGGCAAGTAGGGGGGACAGCACTCGCCCCAGTCCTGGATTCGAGCCCATGTTCCCCTTGTTTCGCCATTCGCGAAGAGAATGGTAATTTACGGCGCTAAACCAAATCTGTTCAATTCTGTACACCCACGCTATTAAGTCGTTAACCCCTCCAGGTTGAAAGCTGGGATTTTCCGGACAAGGGTGAACTGCGGTCGCGCTTCTCACAGCGCGACTCTTCAATGACGAAAAGATGAGCCCACCAAGCCGTTAATTCTATTGAGCCCTACCTCCGGCCATCATTCAACAAAAGACGCCGCGTCCAGATTCAAGCCTTGGATGCCGCCACCTTTAGGAAAAGAATAATTAGTTAAGATACGTATTCCATATTGAACAGACGGCGATTCGGGTTAGTCCTTATGCTCCCTTCCTAACTTGTTGGAGCTAATTAAGTCGCATTGGCTATAGTTGCGATTGAACAGCAGCAAAGTCCATTGGAGCTGAAATGAAACTGGAAAATTCGATAACCGGAGATTCGTTTGAGGTAGCCCGCAACGCGTTCTTCGGAAAGGAAAGAATAACACCAACGTCGAATAGACCTCCAGCCGTGCCTGTGAATCCACGAAACGAGCTATCGTCAAAGGATGCGTCACCGGCCATTTCCTCGGGCGAATTCGCCTACGCCTCGGAAGAAATTCACACGTAATTCATTCGAGCGTTGTCCATTTACAATTCGGGGGGAGTAATTCTGACGTAAGGTCTTAATCTATAAAAAGTTGGGGGCCCTTGCTTGGGAACAAGAACCCCCTAAGACGCATTCCGTTTCCCGGCCTTTTTTTGACCGGGGCGTGGGGTCATCCATCCTAGCTTCCCTCTCAGAGGCAGGTGGGAACGACCAGCACTCGTCCTTGAGCAAGCCCCTTCCCCCTCGCTCGCGGACTTGTGTAAGTCGTCTACCGGAATGCGTCCACGGTCTCCGGATAATGCACGCTGCGGGCCAATCCTCGCGCCGCGCGGCATCACAGCATTCCCTTATTTTTGTTGGTCTTCGCGCTTAGCTTCCGTGGTTTTCACTCGCGCGGAGCCGACAAGAATCCTATTTCGGGAGGACGCTCTCCCGCCTCGGGAATCGCCCCTTCTTCTCAAATTCATCTTGGCACCTCGTTGGTTTGGCCCACGAAATCTTTTCGCAATATGAAGGAAGCTCAGAATTCACAGACGTCGCTCAATTTCGACGCAATTGGCTATTCGTAAGCACTTCGACACATTTCATGCATGCAAGCATCGCAAACCTCCGAATTGTCTTGACGCAGTGGAATGTCGAAGTCCAAACTGGTAGCGAAGTTTACTAGTACCTACCTGATACAGGCTTGGGTGTAAATCCTGTGAGTCAGGGCTGAAGCGAATCGGGCAATCAAGCAGTGCTGAGAGCTTTTTTCCGGCCTCGCCACCCGCCGAGCATCCAGGGCCCCGGCAAGGCAAGTAAATCACTACAGAACGTCAAGTTACGAAGATTTCAGTTTCTTAATCGGGAGCCAATCATGGATTCGCCTTCTGCCTCGTCTCAATCAGCTGCCGCCGGCCAAGATGCACCTGCAAGCGTAGCCGCGGTCCCTAAGGTCTCCACCGCTTCGATCGTTGCCACCATGCTTCAGGTATCCAAGCAAGTTAGCGACCTGATCTTTTCTCCGGGGCGCCCCCCTCAAGTCGAACTAAACGGCCAGCTGAAAGAAGTAAATATCGCCGGGGTGGGCCGGCTATTGCCGGATGCGACTCGCCGGATCGCCGCCGATCTGATTGGAAAGAATGACCTTGTAGCTGGAAAACTGGAGAAGGAAGGGTCTACCGATCTTTCCTACAGTTTGCCCGGAATTGCCCGTTTTCGTGTGAACATCTTCCGTCAGCGCGGGACCTTCGCAATTGTCATGCGCGTTATACCCCAGAATGTCCCGGATTTCGATTCGCTCAACCTGCCACCACAATTGGGCGAAATCGCGGAATTGCGGAATGGGATCGTGCTCGTGACAGGCCCTACCGGTTCGGGAAAATCCTCAACCCTTGCCGCTATCATAAGCCGGATCAATGACGAAAAGGCCTACCACATCGTCACAATCGAAGATCCGATTGAGTTTCTGCACGTTCACAAGAAGTCCACGATTCACCAGCGCGAGTTGCACAGCGACACGCCGAGTTTCGCTTTGGCTCTGCGCGCCGCCTTGCGCCAGGCTCCCAAAGTGATCCTTGTGGGAGAAATGCGCGACAAGGAAACTATTGAGATCGGCATGGAAGCGGCCGAGACGGGCCACTTGGTTTTCTCCACTTTGCACACGGTTGACGCCTCAAAGACGGTAGAACGCATCGTCGGAGTTTTCCCCCTTGCGGATCAGCAGGCGATCCGAACGCGTCTGGCGAGAACTTTCCGATATATCATTTCGCAGCGGCTGATCCCCAAGAAGGACGGGAGCGGCCGGGTCGCGGTGGTGGAGATTTTGAAATCGACGATGCGGACGCGCGAATATGTGGAAAAGGGCGAAACGGAAGGCAAGTCCCTTCTCGACGCCATGCGGGACGGCTCAACCGAAGGCATGCAGTACTTCGACGGAGAACTCGAACGCCTAATTCGAGCCGGGACCATCGACCTCGATACCGGCCTCAGCTACGCCTCGAATGCGGGCAATCTGCGCCTGGAATTGGCCGACTTAGCCGAGGCGGAGACGACCAACGCGTGATTTCGGCCTCGGCCACGGCCGAAGCGCCGGTTTTGTTCTTCTTACTTGCACGGGGGCTTGAGAAAGACACCGACTGCGCTCGTTTAGTTCAAGCCTGGCCATCCCCAGAGCACTGACACCCCGTACATCCCCCGGCTCATAAACCCAAGCAAAGCAAGCATTTGCTTCTAGTCTCAGTACCATTACGTTCAAACCCTGAATACCAGAAAAAATCCACCCTCGGCGCCATCGGTTTTTAGTCAGACCAAACTCACTATGAGGTTATGAATCCTGGTGCCAACGGGTTCCGGCAGGCGGTTCGGGTCGCAATCCTGCTGGGGCTTGTTTCAGCTGTCGCCCTCGCCAATCAAGTGCCGCCGCTGCGGTCGGAGCCGGCCATACCACTTTGTTATTGCCACTGTGCGTACGAGACCGGCACAAAGCATTGCACCAAAATGTGCGAGCTGCCGCAGTACGCGAATCGCTGGTGGGCCATCTCCTGTCAAAAGAAAAACTCGACCGCGGGTCAATCTTCTCTTCCCACCCCGAACTCGGGATCCAAGAAAACAAATCGCAAAGAAGAGGCAAGCCTGTAAGCAGTCCCGGAACTTCCAAGGCTACGTTTTCCCCTTTTCGGCTCTAATTCACTGCCAAATATTCTTTTCCTTTTCCCACTACTACCAAATTGTGCCGTGGCTCACGTGAACAATTGCGGATGACCACGATCCGAATTGTCGATGGCCTGCGTGAGGTCGATATTCACACCAAATGTGCGCTAGAATGTTTTTCCGGGCGTCCCGTTGCCGAACGGGCGGGCCGGCAGGACGCATTTGCGCGGTGATTTTCGCGGCAGTGAGCGCAATAAGATTCTCGATCCAGAGGAGTAGCCTTGTCGCAAAACGATGCAGAGGTAGCGCCTACAAAGACGCCTTTGCGCCATGATTGGACGCGCGAAGAAATTCACCGCATCTACCGGCAACCGCTGCCGGATCTTCTCTTTTCGGCGCAGCAGGCGCACCGTGAATTCCACGATCCCACTCGCGTACAGTTCTGCCGCCTGCTTTCCGTGAAAACTGGCGGGTGTCCGGAAGATTGCGCGTATTGCCCGCAGAGCGCGCATTACGCGACGGAAGTTTCGCGCGGCGGCCTGCTTCCCGTGGACGAGGTCGTGGAATTTGCCGAACGTGCCCGCAGCGAAGGTGCAACGCGTTTCTGCATGGGTGCGGCATGGCGGCAAGTGCAGGAGGGCGAGGATTTTGAAAATATTCTGACGATGGTGCGCCGTGTGGCCAAGCTGGGCATGGAAGTCTGCTGCTCGCTCGGCATGCTCGATGATTCTCAGGCCGGACGGCTGGCCGACGCTGGCCTGACCGCCTACAACCACAATCTCGATACTTCGCCCGAATTCTACGGGCAGATCATTACCACCCGCAATTACGACGACCGCTTGCGCACCCTCGCCTCGGTCCGAAAAGCCGGAGTTACCGTTTGCTGCGGAGGTATCATCGGCCTCGGCGAATCGGAAGGCGATCGCATCGGCCTGCTCCACCAGCTCTCCACGCTCGATCCCCATCCGGAAAGCGTTCCCATCAACGCACTCGTGCGCGTCGCCGGGACTCCCCTCGAGCGCCTGGACGCGCTCGATCCGCTCGTCTTTGTGCGCACAATTGCGACGGCGCGGATTCTGATGCCGGCATCGATGGTCCGGCTCAGCGCGGGGCGAAAGGCGCTATCGCGGGAGGCCGTTGCGCTGTGTTTTGTGGCGGGCGCCAATTCACTTTTCATCGGCGAAAAATTGCTGACCACGCCGAACCCTGAGCCCGAAGACGACTTGGCTATGCTCCACTCACTAGGCCTGGAGCCGCTGCCGCTGCGGTAAGCAAATTTCTGTGGACATGAACGAGCGCATTCTCGCCGAGCTTTCCGATCTCGAATCACGCGCGCAACTGCGTCACCTCGAAACAGTGCAAGGCATCGACCTAAGTTCCAACGATTATCTCGGCCTCGCCACCGATCCCCGAATGAAGCAAGCTGTCCTGAATAGCGTCAACTCCGCCCCCCGCATAGCTTCCACCGGCTCTCGTTTATTATCCGGCCATGAGGAAGCGTGGACTCTTCTCGAGCATGATTTTGCCCACTGCGTCGACGCCGAAGCGGCCTTGTATTTCACATCCGGCTACGCAGCGAACATCGGCTTGTTGAGCGCGCTTCTGCGCCCCGAGGACGTGGTCTTCTCGGACAGCGCTAATCACGCCAGCCTGATCGATGGAATACGCCTTGCGAAATGTAAGCGCGTCATTTTTCCTCACCTCGACCTGGATTTCTTGGAGGATGAACTTCGCCGCCATGCATCTCTGGCCGGTGCACGCGTCATCGTCGTCGAGAGCGTTTTCAGCATGGAGGGAGACCGCGCGCCGCTGGCCGATCTTGCCGCGCTCGCCGGCCGTTACGCCGCGGAACTGATCGTCGATGAGGCGCATGCGATCGGCGTGCGCGGGCCGCGTGGCGCGGGCTGCGTCGCGGAGGCAGGGCTCTCCGCGCGCGTGCTGGCGACCGTGCACACCTGCGGCAAAGCCCTCGCCGCGGCCGGCGCATTCGTCTGCGGTTCGGAAAATCTGCGCCGTTTTTTGGTCAATCGCGCGCGTACACTCATTTTCAGCACGGGTCTGCCGCCGCATTTTGCCTCGCAGGTTTCCGCGGGAATGAACCTCGCCGCGGAAGCTGAAATCGAACGTGCTTTTTTGGATGACATGAGCACTTTTTTGAGGAATGAATTGCGGGAAAATGGATTTGACTGTGCCGGCAGTGATTCGCAAATCGTGCCCGTCATCCTGGGATCAAACGATTCGGCAGTCAATTTTGCCGAATCCCTCAGGACGAGTGGATTCGGTGTTCGCGCGATTCGTCCCCCCACTGTACCCAATGGAACAGCACGCCTTCGCCTGTCTCTAACCGCTAAGCTTTCCAAAGATATTCTTGCCGAACTCGTTGCCGCATTGGTTCAAGCCCGCGACAAATACTCCTCCGCACGTGCGGTTTCAGTTTCCCGATGACCGGCTTTTTCGTCACCGGCACGGACACGAATGTGGGGAAAACTGTTCTTTCCGCGCTCCTCGTCGCCGCATTGGACGCCACGTATTGGAAACCGGTGCAGACGGGCGCGATCGAGGGCACCGATCGAGAATCGGTGCGGCTTTGGACCGAAGTTTCCGAAGACCGGCTCCCGTTAGAGCGATATCGATTTGATCCGCCGGTTTCGCCGCATCTGGCGTCCCGCCAGGCGGGAATTCAAATCGCCCTCGAAGAATTCAAATTGCCGGCCGCCCCGGCGGGCCGGAAGTGGATTGTCGAGGGCGCTGGCGGAGTGATGGTGCCACTCAACGAGCGGGACCTGATGCGCGACCTCATACGGCGGATTGGATTTCCGGCGATCGTTGCCGCGCGCACGGCGCTCGGAACAATTAATCACACGCTTCTGACGCTTGCCGCGTTGCGTGAATTGCACATTCCGATTTGCGGGGTCGTTTTGATTGGCGATGAAAACATCGAGAATCGCCGGGCGATTGAGCGCTACGGTAACGTGCGCGTTCTTGGGCTCATTCCTACGCTCAAGAGCGTTAATCGCGCAGCTCTCCTTGATGTCTATGAAAAGCATTTCGATCATCGGGCCTTCCAATAATTCATGAGCGCCTCCAATCTCCATCTCTGGCATCCATTCACGCAGGAAGGTGTGGACCCGCCTCCCCTTTCCATTCGCCGTGGCAAAGGCGTGTTTCTCGAAACACAGGACGGTCGCCAGATTTTGGACGCGATTTCGTCGTGGTGGGTGAACATTCATGGCCACTCGCATCCGGCGATCGCGGAGGCCATTGCCGCGCAAGCCGCTCGGCTCGAACACGTCCTCTTCGCGGGGTTTTCCCACGAACCTGCCGAAGAACTCGCGGTGCGTCTGGGAAAGATTGTTCCCGCACCGCTGCGTCATGTTTTTTTCTCGGATGACGGCTCGACGGCGGTGGAAGTTGCGCTGAAGCTAGCCCTGCAATATTGGCAGAATATTGGACGCCCCGGAAAACGCCGGATCGTAGCGCTCGACCACGCCTATCACGGTGACACGGTGGGCGCGATGTCGGTGAGCGACGACTCCCCATTTACCGCGGCATTCAAGTCCCTGCGAATTCCCGTGCTGCGCACCCATTCCGCCTACTGTGCGCACTGCCCCGTCGGTCTGGCCCGCGCGACCTGCCATATCGAATGCCTGAATAAATTGGAGCGACTGCTTTCCGAACAGGGCGATGAAATCGCCGTCGTAATCGTCGAGCCGCTGCTTCAGGGCGCGGGCGGAATGATCGTTCATCCAGAGGAATTTCTTTCCGGAGTCCGCCGCCTGACCTCTGCGCACGACGTGCTCTTGATTGCAGACGAAGTTCTTACCGGCTTCGGGCGAACCGGCCGCATGTTCGCCTGCGAGCGGGCTGCGGTGGCGCCCGATCTGATGTGCGTTGCCAAGGGGCTGACCGGAGGGTTTCTGCCACTGGCCGCGACGTTTGCCACCGATCGCATTCACGACGCATTTACTGGCGGCGATCGGGCGCGCGCGTTCTTCCACGGGCACTCCTACACGGCTAATCCGATAGCTTGCGCCGCCGCGAATGCCTCGCTGAAGATTTTCGAGAGCGAGCCGGTCTTCGAGCGCATCGCCGCAATCGAAAAGGTGCACGCGGCTCGTCTTCCTTCATTTACGACGCATCCTGCCGTTTTGGACGTCCGCCACATCGGCACAGTCGCAGCCATCGAACTGAAGGTTCCCGACGCGGGATACCTGTCTTCCCTGCGTCCGCGCCTGTACGAATTTTTTCTCAGCCGAGGTGCCCTGCTGCGGCCGCTTGGCAACGTGGTGTACATACTGCCGCCGTATGTCATCACTCCCGACCAACTCAATTTCGTGTACGACACGATTCGAGATTCACTGGCCCTGGTCGCAAAAACGGCTTGACCGGCGAATTCCAATAGAAGTCAGATATAACGGAAATGCAATGCCCGGCTCGCCATCTCCCGGGACTTGCAGGGCTCATCCGGGGACGCTATCCTCTTTGGGCGGTCTTCAGGACAAAAATCAAGCTGTCCACCCTGTAGAGATTGAGGAGATGTCAGGTCGCCGCTGCCCTGTTCCCGGCGCAGCCAGACTGATCCACGGGGAAACAGGAAACGCGATCGAGGGTATGTGATCAAGCTCTCCTTTATAGGAATGTCCGGCGCAGGAAAGTCGTATTGGTCGCAAAATCTGGCTGGAGCTGGATTTCGCGTCATCAGCATCGACGATCGAATCGAAAAAAGACTTGCACACGCCCTTAACGACGGCGGACACCGCGGCATTGGCGGAGTCGCGGCCTGGATGGGCTGGCCGGACGAGCCGGCCTACTGCGAGCGTGAAAAACTATATCTGGAGTGCGAAGTAAGGTCGATGGGAGAAGCGTTGGCTGAAATTGAGGCATCGGGCGAAGACGGGATCATACTGGACACTACAGGCAGCGTCGTCTACACGGGTGATGAGATCTGCCGCCGAATGCAAAATCTGACCAGGGTGGTTTACCTCGAAGCTTCTCGCGCGGAAGAGGAACTCCTGATCGCGAGGTATTTGTCGGACCCGAAGCCGGTCCTGTGGGGCGACGAGTTCGTCCAGCGTCCCGGCGAATCCACGCACGAGGCAATCGCGCGCTGCTACCCGCATCTGATTGCGCATCGTAAAAAACTTTACGAGCGGTACGCCCACCAAATCGTTTCGATGGACCTGCTGCGCAACGCCCACCTCGACGCGCGTGGATTCCTCGAGATTCTGGAAGGGCAGGCGCGCCCCGCGCGATGAATTATCAAAGCACTCTTCGCCAAAGCCCGGAAGTTTCACTGCGCGAGGCGGTACTCCGCGGGTCGGCCCCGGACGGCGGGCTGTACATGCCCGTGGAGATCCCGCACTTAACAAAAGATTTCCTGAAACGCTTGCCGTCGCTCACGTTCCATGAAATTGCGCAGGAAGTGGGCGCCCTGTTTGCGGGCGGCGAAATACCCCCGCGCGTTCTAACACAGATCATCGCAGAGGCATTTAATTTCCCGGTTCCGCTCGTCAAGCTCAGCGAACAGCTGCACATTCTCGAACTCTTCCACGGGCCGACTCTGGCATTCAAGGATTTTGGCGCGCGCTTCATGGCCCGCCTGATGGGCTATTTCGTTCAGGAGTTGGGGAAGCAACTCACCGTCATCGTGGCGACGTCGGGCGACACGGGAAGCGCGGTGGCGCAGGCATTTCTCGGCGTTTCGGGCATCCGCGTCGTGATCCTTTATCCCGCCGGGCGCGTCAGCGACGCGCAGGAAAAACAACTCACCACACTCGGGCAGAACATCACGGCCCTCGAAGTGTCCGGATCGTTCGACGACTGCCAACGCCTGGCCAAGCAAGCCCTGGTCGATCCTCTCATCGCGGAAAAGGTCACTGTCACGTCGGCGAATTCCATCAACATCGCGCGGCTGATCCCACAATCTTTTTATTACTTTTCCGCGGTGGCGCAACTCGGCCGCTCAGAGCCCCCGCCCGTGTTCTCGGTCCCCAGCGGGAATTTCGGCAATCTCACCGGCGGGCTGCTGGCCAAGCGAATTGGCCTGGGCGTTGGGCCATTCATCGCGGCGACCAACGCCAATGACGTTGTGCCCGAATTCCTGCGCAGCGGCACGCTGATTCCTCGCGCCTCGCGCCACACGATCTCCAACGCCATGGACGTCGGGAACCCGAGCAATTTCGCGCGCATCGTCGATCTCTACGACAATGACCTTCAGGCCATCCGCCGCGACATCCTGGGGTGCAGCTTCAGCGACGAAGAAACTTTGCGTGTCATGCATGAGGTGCAGCAGCGCTACGGCTACGTGCTCGATCCGCACACGGCCGTAGGTGTGCTGGGCTGGGAGAGTTTTGCGAAACAAAATCAGTCTGCAACGAAAGGAATCGTGCTGGCCACGGCGCATCCCGCCAAGTTCGCGGACATCGTGGAACGCGCCATCGGCGTTCGCCCGGAGATGCCCGAGCGCCTGGCGGCCTTCATGGACCGGCCGAAGAAGTCCATTCCATTTCCCAACCGTTTTCCCGATCTGCAGGAATTTCTACTCTCGGCCAACACCTGATATTGTGTTGTGAGCCGCCGGAGTGTGCATGAAACTCTTGATCGCCATCGCGGGCCTCTTCATTCTCTTCGCCACGCTGTGGGAAGCCTTTGAAACCATCATTCTGCCCCGGCGCGTGACGCGCCCGATTCGTCTGGTCCGCATGTTTTACCGCGTCACCTGGAAGTTTTGGGCCGCGATTAACCACTTGATCCGCTCGAAAAAGGTGCGCGACGCGCATCTCAGCTACTACGGCCCGCTTTCCCTTCTGGGACTATTCGCCACCTGGGCGTTCCTGCTGGTGCTGGCCTTCGCTATGCTGCATTGGTCGGCGGGTTCGGCGATCAACGCGCCGGGGGAAACGCCGACGTTCCGGACCGACTTCTACTTGAGCGGTACGACATTTTTCACGCTGGGCCTAGGTGATGTAACGCCGCGAACCACGCTGGCCAAGGCCATCACTGTTACGGAGGGCGGGACGGGCTTTGGTTTTCTGGGCCTCATGATTTCCTATCTGCCGACGCTCTATGGCGCATTTTCCCAGAGGGAGTTGAATATTTCCCTTCTCGACGCGCGCGCGGGGTCGCCTCCCACGGCCGCGGAGTTGCTGCGCAGGCACGCGCAGTTTGCCGACAGCGAGGTCCTGACTCCCTATCTGCGGGACTGGGAAATCTGGGCGGCCCAACTTATGGAGAGCCACCTGTCCTATCCGGTGCTTTGCTATTTCCGTTCCCAACACGACAATCAATCCTGGCTCGCCGCGTTTACCGCAGTTCTCGATGTTTCCGCGTTGCTGATTGCCTACGGCGAGGGCACTGCCAAATGGCAATCGCAACTGACTTTTGCGATTGCCCGCCACGCGGTCGTGGACCTGGCCGAGGTTTTGAGAGTCCCGGCGTCCCGGCCGGAGAAGGACCGGCTCTCTCCGAACGAGGTTGCACAGGTGCGCAGTCTTCTCGTGGAATGCCGCGCGTCCAGCAAGTGCGGCGAATCGGGAGACAAGAAGCTTTTCGAGTTGCGCGAAATGTATGAGCCTTATTTGAACGGGCTTTCTCAGCGATTGCTGATGCCTCTTCCCCCCTGGGGCGTGGGCCACCATTTCGTGGAAAATTGGAAGCGGTCGGCGTGGGGAAAGATTTCTTCTGGTCCGGCTGGTTCAGGAAGTTCGAGCGGAGAATCCAGCCATTTCTGACAATCTGTGTTAGTGCTGGCGTTTTTGCTATGCAGGCGTATTAGAAAATTCAACGACTTCTCACGCATCGCGACAAGTGGGCGGCCGGCGCCACGAAGAACTACTTCGGAGGGAATGCTCGATTAACCTTCTTCGTCGGATTCCGGAAAGACGAGATCAGGATCGACAACAGGACCGGTCAAGGGTTCCATCGGGAAGTCGGTGTCTTGACGGCCAACCAGCTTTTTCTGCGCGCGGCGCTCCGCCTTCATGCGCTGCTTCTCCTGCCTTTTCATTTCTTTTTGGCGCTTCTGAAACGTGGATTTCGACGTAGCCATACTCATCTCCTTGAGTGGAAGCGCGTGCGGACCGCCAGAGTTGTCAAAGAACGTGTGCTGCGTTACCAGCGAGGTTCGCGAGGCTGCCGGGGACTGTCGCGATAATCCTCGGTCGAGAACCGGCCGCCCTGGCGGGAATTTCCGCCCCGGCCACCGCCGCCGCGGTTGCGATCGCGGTCACGATCGCGGTCAAAGCCGCCACCGCCGCCGCTTCCACCGCCCCCGCGCGGCCCGCCGCCCCCTGCGGCTTTGGGTCGCGCCTCATTGACTTTCAGGGCTCGCCCGCCGACTTCCTTGCCGTCGAGGCCTGACATGGCCTTCGCGGCTTCCTCATCGTTGGGCATTTCGACGAAAGCGAATCCGCGTGCTCGTCCCGTTTCCCGGTCCATGGCGATGTGAACCCGAGTGACTTGTCCGAACGGTTCAAAGAGCGCGCGCAACTCTGCTTCCGTTGTTTGAAAATTCATGTTGCCGACAAACACGTTCTTCATGATTTTCTCTCTTTCCAAGAGTGGGAATCTGCACAGCGCGCGGCATCAGTGGCCGGATTCAGATCGCTGGGCGGCGATGGTGAGGACCGGATGAGGTCACGAGGGGGTTAGCATTCGATGCGCCCCGGAAGGCCAAGGAAACCCCCGACTCCCATTGAAAACACGACAACTATATCAGAGTTTAACGGCATTTCCCTAGAATTTCCCCGGTGGTGGGAGGGCCAATCCCTATGGAGGCAGTTCGGCAGTGATAGTTTCGGATGGCGGGAGATGTTCCCGTTGACCAAACCGGATCGATAGTCATAGGCTGACTTCGTTTCACGACGCGCGCCGAATGAAAGATCTGCTCGCGCCGATTCGGTGCAACGATGAGCCAGGCAAAGCGGAGAATTTGGCGAGATGGCTGGCAATAATTTCTATTTGATCAGGAGACGGGACCCATGCCACGCAAGACAATGAAGAGGCTGCTTTCACCAGCAATGGTTATGCAAGATCTCACCGGCGGATGGAGAGCGCGGACGCTGGTCGCCGGCGTGGAATTGGACGTGTTTGCTCACATCCGCGCGGGAAAGCGGACCGCGAAGGAAATTGCTGGCGCAGCAGGAGCATCCCCGCGCGGCATGGCCTCGCTGCTCGATGCTCTCACCGCGATCGGTTATCTGCAAAAGACCGGCGACCGCTACTGTCTAACTCCGGTCGCGGCTGCGTTTCTCGTGCCCGGCGGGAAGGACTATGCGGGCGCGATGGCGCACGCACTTTCGCTCACCTGGGACAACTGGAAAGGTTTAACGGAAGCAGTCAAGAGCGGCCGTCCTGCCGAGACCGTGAATGTCGCGGAGAAAGGCAAACAATTTTTCCCGAAATTGGTGGCCAGCATTTTCCCCGGAAATTTTGCCGCGGCGACCGCGGCGGTCTCACGCTTTTCAGAAAAGGATCGCCGGAGAATCCACAATATCCTGGATGTCGCGGCCGGCTCAGGCGCCTGGTCGCTGGCCTTTGCGCGGGCAATCCCCGAAGCGCGTGTCACAACGGTGGATTTTCCGGAAATGACTCCGATCACGCGGGGGTTTGCCGAGAATCTCGGCGTGGCCGCTCGTTACGATCATATTGAAGGCGACTTGCGCCAGGTGGAATTCGGACGCGCTGCGTATGATCTGGTCATCCTCGGCCACATCATTCACTCGGAGGGAGAAAAGTGCGGCAAGGAACTTCTGACGAAATCTTACGCGGCGCTGCGGCCAGGAGGAAAACTGCTCATCGCGGAATATGTCCCAAACGACACGCGGACCGGGCCCGCGATGCCCCTGCTCTTTGGATTGAACATGCTGCTCCAAACCGAGGAAGGAGCCGTTTTTACGTTGCGCGAATACCGCGGCTGGCTGAAGGCCGCCGGATTCCGCAAGATAACGACAATTCCTGTACCGCCGCCGACGACGGTCATCATTGCAACTAAGTAAGCCAGCCATCGTGGCGCCGGCGCCACAAAATCGCAAATTAACGCAGTAAATCTTCGAGCTGGATTTTCGCGTCGGTCTTGGAGTCGCGATACTTGACGATCACCGGCGTATAAAGCGAAATTCCCCAGTCCTTGCCCGCGCCGCGTGATATGGCCCGCGAACCCGCAACGACGACAGCCTCCTCGGGAACAATAAGAGGCTCGGTATCGGTCGCTGCGTATACCCTCCCGCGCACGATGTCGTACACCGGGGTCGACCGGTTGAGGATCGTTCCCGTGCCCAGCACGGCGCGGCGTTTCACAATCGTCCCTTCGTAGACGCCGCAATTCCCGCCGACGAGAACTTCGTCTTCGATAATCACCGGCAGCGCGCCCACTGGTTCGAGAACCCCGCCGATCTGCGCCGCGGCGGAGACGTGGCAACCCCGCCCGATCTGCGCGCAGCTTCCCACCAGCGCGTGCGAATCGATCATCGTTCCGTCGCCCACGTAAGCGCCGGCATTCACGAACATCGGCGGCATGCACACGATGTCGCGCCCGATGAAGCAGCCGTCGCGGATGCTCGATCCCCCGGGGACGATGCGCACTCCGTCCGCGGTGGAAAACCGCCGCACCGGGTACGTGTTCTTGTCAAAAAATGGCTGCTTCGCGGAATTCACGGACATATCCACAATAGCTCCCATGCGGAAGCCTACGAGAATTCCCTTCTTCACCCACGCGTTGGTCCGCCAACCGGTCGGTTGCGAGGCGTCAGGCTGAGCCGAACGGATGCGCCCCGCATTCAGCTCTTTTTTGAACGCGCGAAAAAGCTGCTGATCTTTTTTGGTGTAGCGCGCGGGCTTGGCGTCAAACAACGCTTCGATTTGTTTCTCGAGCTTGTCAGCTGCGGTTGGCAACGTGAACCCTTTCAAGAAGCGCAAGCGATTCCAGCACAGCGCGAATCTTCGCGAGATTTTCCGTTCGCGGCGGCACGAGCGGCAGACGGAACACGGACTCGAGCAGCCCCATTTCCGCCATGGCCGCCTTCACGGGGGTCGGATTCGTCTCGATAAAATTCACTTCGAGGAGCGGCAACCATTTGCGCTGCATGGCCCGCGCTTCCGCGAAATTCCCGGCCAGGCACAATTGCGCGAGGCGGGTCATTTCCGCCGGAATTGCGTTCGACGCCACGGAGATAATTCCCCGCCCGCCCATGGCCACGAGAGGCAGGGTCAGCGCGTCATCGCCCGAGAACACAAGGAACTCTTCTGGCACTTGCTGGATCACCTGCGTGATCTGGGAAATATTTCCCGAAGCTTCCTTCACTCCGATGATGTTTTCGATTGCGGAGAGCTGCCGCAGGGTTGCGGGATCGATGTTGACGTTCGTGCGCGGCGGCACGTTGTACAAAATGATGGGCAGCGAAGTCGACGCGGCGATGGCCTTGAAATGATGGTAGAGCCCTTCCTGCGTGGGCTTGTTGTAGTACGGCGTGACGGACAGGATTCCGTCCGCGCCCATTCGCTCGACTTCGCGCGCCAGTTCGATCACATGGCGCGTATCGTACCCGCCCGCGCCGGCAAGGACAGGCACCTTGCCCTTGGCCTCTTCAATGGTGATGGCCACGACTCGTAGGTGCTCTTCATGCGACAGCGTGGGGCTTTCGCCCGTCGTGCCGCAGGGCACCAGGAAATTAATGCCCGCAGCGATCTGGCGGCGCACCAGGCGTCGCAGCGTTTCTTCATCCAGCGACAAGTCCTTCCGGAAAGGGGTGACCAGCGCCGTCCCACAGCCTGCAAATCCTCGAAACATGATTGCCACCTCGTCTTAAATTGCCGGGCGACGCACGGCTTTCGCGTCGTCCGCAAAAATCACTTCTCCGAATTCGTGCAGCCCACGTTTGCCGATCACCCATTGCGCGGCCTTCAGCGCACCGCGCGCGAACCCTTCGCGGCTGCGCGCCGTGTGCCGCAGAGTGATCGTATCCGCCGGCGAGTCAAATCCGATTTCGTGCGTCCCGGGATTGGCTCCCGCGCGATTCGAGCTGGCGTCAATCCGCCGAGTGTATCCCGCGCGCTGCATCTCTTCGATCAATTGCAGCAGCGTTCCCGAAGGCGCGTCTTTCTTCGCCGTATGATGCACTTCCCAGGCCCAAGCGCCGTATTCCGGCTGGCCCGCCAGCAGGCGCGCGGTCTCGGCAACAACGCGCCGGAAAACGTTCACGCCAATCGAGTAGTTCGGGCTGTACACCACGCCCACGCCGCTCTGGTCAACGAACCCGCGCACGCGCTCCAATTCGCCGTACCAGCCCGTTGTGCCCACAATGGTCGGGACGCCGATGGCGCAAAGCCGCTCGAGATTCGCCACTGCCGTGTGCGGCGTCGAGAACTCGATGGCCACATCGACGCCTCGAAAATTCTCGGGCGTGATGCCCTGCTGATTTACGTTCGTGTCGATGTCCAGCTTCAAGCCGACGGAAAAGCCCGCGTCAGGAGCGAGCTGCTCGATGAGCCTGCCCATTTTTCCATATCCGACAATGGCAAGATTCTTAGGCATGGTGGGCCTCGGCGCGGCCGAGAAGCATCCGCGTCATTTGCGCGTACGCATCAACGGAAGCAAGCAACTCGCGCTTTGAAATTTTTTCGTTCGTCGTGTGCGCCACGTGAATGCTGCCGGGCCCGAACAGGAACGGCTCGCCCCACGCCGGCGCCAGCACCGGAATATCGGTCGTGAAGGCGACCACCGACGTCGGAAATCCGTCAAGCGCCGCACAGTGCATCGCAGGAAGCGACAAGATTTCCTTGACCTCCGCACGGTTTCCGATCGCTGAGCGCAACGCCCGATCGACATCGCGCCCGTCGCTCACCAGTCGGATCGCCAGTTCCGCTTTGGCCGCGTCGGGAATGATATTGGGCGCGCGGCCTCCAGAAATCGTGCCGATATTCAGAGTCGTTTTCCCCAGCACCGAATCTTCAGGCAGCGGCATGCGCCGGACCGACTCCAGCGCATCGAGAAGTTTCTCGATGGCGGAATCGCCGAGTTCCGGATACGCCGAGTGAGCCATTCTACCCGTGGCCGTGATTTCGTAGCGCAGAATTCCTTTTGACCCCAGGGCAACTTTACTCTCGGTTGGCTCGCCGTTGATCAGGTAGCGCGCGCCGCGCGGCGAGCCGGAAGCAACTTCCGCTCCCGCGCTGTTGCGCTCTTCTCCCACGACAAACAGGAGCCCGAAATTCCGCGTGCCGCTTTCAATCAACTTTTCCGCGGCGGCAATCATCGCGGCAATGATTCCCTTGGCATCGCACGCGCCGCGCCCGTAAATATAATCCGCGTCTTCGGCTGACCCGAAGAATGGCGGGACCGTGTCCATATGCGTCGAAAGCACCACGGCGGGCTTGCCCCATTCGGCGTACACGTTGAAGCGGTCCGGCGTCACCGCCATGGCTTCTGCCTTGCCGTCGGAGCCTGCCGCCAGACCGGAAAGATAGTGCAGCAGGTATTCGCCGACCTGCTTCTCGTTCTCCGTGATCGACTCGATGTCGACCATCTCGCGCGTCATTTCAAATGGGTGCATGTTCGCTTTTCAGTAGGATAGGCTTCAGCCTGTCTGCTTTGTGACCTCGCAATGCCCACAAAGCCTACAGCCTTCGTCCATTCCACGATCGAAAGATCACAACAAGACAGGCTGAAGCCTATCCTACAAAAACCAATGATCGATTGTAATCCTCAGGAAGGAATGGCGCGCAGGGAAAGAAGCAGGTCGCGGAACGGCAGGGGGCGCCTTGCTCCTCGATAGCGCTCCATCCGATTCCTCGGATGACAGTGGACCGGTGTTAACCAAGCCCCCCAGTCGCCTCGGCGGGACTGCCTTCGGCGACTTCGGCGGAAAATACTGCTGCACCTTTCACTCGGGCCTCCGAAGCTCCTCAGAACATCGGCCCGGCTACTCATTGCTTCCGCACCTCTACCAGGACCCCACCAAGATAACATCCCTCAACGGAGGCGGTCAAATCTCGGAGCGCGTTGCGGAACCCCACTAATTTGGCGGCGAGTATTTCGCCCTTGTTATACTGTTTCGTCCGGAAATCACTCTTCATCCCTATGAATGCTCGATTGCAGTACGAAATCCGCGGTTGGGCTTACTGGGCGAAATGCCTGAATCCTCTCCGGAACACCATCACGATCAAAGATTTGCCGCTCGGATTGCAGTTACGCGCTTACAAGCGAGACGCCGTCGGGCGCGGCCTTTTCCGGCGCAAAACCCATGAGCCCAATCTCACCAATTTGCTGCTGAGCCGTTTTTCTAGTCCAGGCGAGAAAAACTTCATTGATGTAGGAGCCAACATCGGATATTTTTCCTGCCTCATGTCCAAACTTGCCGGACCGGAAGGAAAAGTCCTGGCCATCGAACCGGAGCCACAAAATCTAGAACTTCTGCGACAGAATATTAAGTTGAATAATCTAGCGAACGTCATGGTTCATGCGTGCGCACTGGGCGCGGCCGAAGGCTCGGCGATGCTGGGCCTCTATAAAGCCTCCAATCGCGGCCGCCATTCGCTGCTGCATGAGGATGCAAAGTCGCGGATTAAGGTTCCCGTCAGGACATTGGACGAAGTCGTGCAGAGTTCTGGATTGCATGGCAGCTCGTGGTCCCTCGCGAAAATCGATGTGGAAGGATATGAAGGATTCGTACTCGAGGGCGCGAAAGAGACTCTGCCGCAAATCGAGATCCTGGTCATGGAATTCTCGCCGGCGCTTCTCAAAAAAGCAGGTTTGGATCCCGGTTCGATGTTGCGCACGCTGACCAGCCATTTCTCCCGCATCTATCGCGTTGCGAACGCTGACCTGGTGAAGGTTACGGCTAAAGATTGCCTGGGAAGCGAAAATCAAATGGAGCTAGTGTTCGAGCGTTGAGGGCAACGAGAATTCCAACTTATTCATCAATTGATCTTCTCTTGATCAAAGTGTCTCCCTACAGTGCGGAGCGAATGAAGAAGCAAGATCACCTTTTGCACGGCCTCGCGCTCCTCGGGGGGCAACTGTAACGCTGAGACATCGAAGAAGCGTTTCGCCGTCAGGGCACCTAATTTGCGTTTCGCATCGGGGGCGAGCGCAGCGCAGGAATAAATCACGATGAGCCCTGCGGATTCGAACGTTGCGTACTGGTCTTCTAGAACGGAAACGGGCAACGTGTCGCTGTTCACAAGCAATACTTCGAAATGATCGTCGAACATGGCGCGCTCAAGTCGCGCGGCCAGCGCGGGGCTGTCTTCGACGAGGATGAGCGCGGGATTGTGCCCGTGGCGCTTATAGCGCTCCCTTGGCGACACGGAAACGAATTCCTGCGACTCGGCATCAACCGCGGCGGTTTGGTCTGCCAGATCGGCGCGAATCATTCCCGCGCCGAGGGTGGCGTTCGAAATCGGGTCGATCAGGATGAAGCTGCCGGTAATCCGGTTCTGCGTGTACGGATCGAAGAAGACCGGGCTGACAGTTTCGAATTCCACGTAGGCGATATCGTTCATCTGCAGGCGGCCCACCGGCTCTTGCGCCAGCGTGTTGACGTTTACGCGGTAGTGGATCTTGAGCGCCTTCGCGCGCACCGTGCGCGACGTGTGTTTGAGCAGGTAGATCTTCCCCGGCTCGGCGGGCTCAGCGTTGAACCACACGACCATGGCATCGAAGTGTCGGGAAACGCGCGGTGGGTGCGCGGGCGATACGAGCATGTCGCCACGGCTCAAATCAATTTCATCTTCGAGCGTCACCGTGACCGACATCGGCGGAAACGCTTCCGGCGCGTCGCCGTCGAACGTGACGACCGACCGCACTTTGCTCTTTTGTTTCGACGGAAGAGAGACGACCGGATCGCCCGGACGAATCACTCCGCTGGCCACCTGGCCTGCAAAGCCGCGAAAGCTTGCGTCCGGACGAATCACGTACTGCACGGGAAAACGCACGGCGTCCGAGGGCGTTTCCATGCGGATCGGCACGGTTTCGAGGTGCTCGAGAAATGTCGGCCCGTGGTACCAGGGCATATGCCCACCGCGCCCGACCACGTTATCCCCGGCAAGCGCGCTGATCGGGATGGCCACTACGTGCGGAACGGCGAGTTGTTTCGCGAGGGCGTCAAAATCTTTCTGAAGTTTGAGAAAAACCTCCTCGCTGTAGTTTACGAGGTCCATCTTGTTGATCGCCACGAGGACATTTGGAATTCCGAGCAGCGATGCGATGTAGGTGTGACGCCGCGTCTGCGCGAGAACGCCCTTCGTCGAGTCGATCAGGGTGACCGCGAGATTCGCGGTCGAAGCCCCTGTGGCCATGTTGCGCGTGTACTGCTCGTGGCCCGGAGTATCCGCGATTATGAATTTCCGGCGCGGCGTTTCAAAATAGCGGTAGGCGACGTCGATGGTGATGCCCTGCTCACGCTCGGCGCGCAAGCCGTCCGTGAGCAGCGAGAAATCCACCGCGCCCGTGGAGCGATTGATGCGGCTCTTTTTTACCGCGGCCATCTGGTCTTCAAATACGGACTTGGAATCGTGCAGCAGCCTGCCAATAAGCGTCGATTTGCCGTCGTCCACGCTTCCCGCCGTCGTGAAGCGCAGTAAATCTTTCTCCAGGTTCCGGTCCATGAACGACTCGAAGCCCCAAACTTCCTGGTTCGCGGCGAGGCTCATCAGAAGTAGCCCTCGCGCTTCTTGATCTCCATCGAGCCTTCTTCGTCGTGGTCGATCACGCGGTTCTCGCGCTCCGAGCGGCGGAACGAAATCATCTCCTCGATAATTTTCGGCACGGTGTCAGCCGTGGAGCGAATCGCGCCCGTGCAGGGCACGCATCCAAGCGAGCGCATGCGCACGACCATGCGTTGCGTCTTTTCGCCGGGCAGCAGGTCCCATTTGTCGTAGGCCACCACGATGGAGCCGCCGCGAATCACCACGTTGTGTTCCTTCGCGAAATACAATGGCACGATCGGGATTTTTTCGAGGTAGATGTAGAACCACACGTCGGCTTCGGTCCAGTTGGACAGCGGAAACACACGAATACTTTCACCTTTGTTGATGCGCGAATTGAAAATGTTCCACAGCTCGGGCCGCTGATTTTTGGGGTCCCACTGGCCGAACGAATCGCGGAAGGAATAGACGCGTTCCTTGGCTCGCGATTTTTCCTCATCGCGCCGCGCCCCGCCAAACGCGGCCGTAAAATCGCCCTCGGTGAGCGCATCAAGCAGCGATTTCGTTTTCAAGAGGCCGCAGCACTTCTGCGTACCCAGCGCGAATGGGTTCGCGCCCGCGTCCAGCGCTTCCTGATTCTTGTGCACGATCAGCTCCGCGCCGATTTCCCGCGCGTAGCGGTCGCGAAATTCGACCATCTCGGGGAATTTATAACTGGTATCGATGTGCAGCAGGGGAAAGGGAATTTTTCCAGGAAAGAAAGCCTTCTGCGCGAGCCGCAGCATCACCGAGGAATCTTTCCCAATGGAGTACAGCATCACCGGGCGCGCGAACTCCGCCACCGCCTCGCGCAGGATGTGGATGCTCTCCGCCTCCAGCACCCTGAGGTAATTGATCTTCTGCGGCATCAAGACCGCGGTCCGCTCGCTGCCGCTATTCGTGGTGGAAGTATTCACAGCTCCCTTGGATGTCGCAGCCATCGCCGCCGATTCCTTCCGATCGAGTCGCAGTGTTCTATTTGCGCCTTAAAACAAAAAACCCACCAACCTAGGTTTCCGGTGGTGGGCTCGAATCAATGCCAGTCTGAATTTTTCGCCGGCGTGACTACCCTCTCCACCCTGCCCTGGAACAAGCGCAACATGCCGCCAGACAACAACAGCACGCGCCGACCATTGCCGAGTGGATGACTAATTCCATGCTAATTAGATTACCCGAACGTTAGAACGGTCGCAAGGCGAAACGTTGGCACACACTTTGTTTCAAATTCAATACGATCGGTGAGAATACGGGGACGGTTGATTGAGCAACATTTCGTAATACTTGAAGGAATCGCTTTCGGAGAGCACCATCCAGCCGCCCGCGAGTCTTGTCGTCAAGAAAAGATAGCGAACCGGCTGGCCGTCTGGAGGCGGTCCGCCGTCCACGGAATTTGAGTTCGGACAATCATGGCGTCACGCGATCCGTGTGCGGAGAGTGCGACGAAATCGACATTGGGCGACACGGCGGGCACGTCCGGCGCCTCAACCGGGGTGCCAGCGCGATAATCGGCAACCAACTTCGCCAGGGCCTTCGGACCTCTTCCTGTGTAATCTTTTGCGAGCCATTCGCGGAGAGCCTGTTGGCCGTCATCGCTTACGGTTTGAAATCGCGAATAGAAACGGTAACCGCTCACACCAAGGATGAGCACGGCCACCACAATCGCTTTCCATCCTGTCAATTCAATCCGGGTCTCCGCCATCGTCCCTCCATATTCCTGGAGTAACCCATGGATTAAGTATTTTCTCACTTTCCCCGCGCCAACCGTTGCAAGTTCGGAAGACCAGGCCCGCAAACAGACAACAGACGACACGTGGCAATCGCAAAGGGGCTTCGCTTGCCCCATCGTAGCGTCAGGAAAAAATAAATCGTGCATTCCCGCTTGACAGGAGCGGCGCGCATGAAGTGAAATAGGTTCTCCAGTTGAAAATCAGTTGCAACTAAGATTCTTCGTGTTTCAAGTTGGCATCACGATGTGGAGCTTTGTTGCAAATGAGTTGCAACTGGAGCGCTTGCTCGGAGCATGGAATCACGCCCGCGAGCAATGCCATTTGGTCTGGATAGGCTGGAAAAATAACGGCGATCCCCACGGCAATCTCTTGGTCGAGGGTCGTGGGGATCGGGAGCCACCAACCCGGACGGCTGGCGACACGCTCGTATTCTAGGTGCGCCAGCCAGGGTTATTCAAGGAGTCTTTATGGCTGGGCGCCGCCCAAATGCCTTTGCACTTTCGTTTCCTGCCGGCCGTACCGCAACATCTAATCCTCTCGGGCATCCAAAGCTTTTTCGCAATCAACTTGCCGCATTATTCGCAAACCGCTGTTTGCGAATTGTCCTGCTCACCTTTTTCGGCTGCATATTCTCTTCCCTTTTCAGCCCTTCATCCTTCGCTCAAGAGAGCCCCTACATCGTTACCTACGACCACTACCTCGAAGAGCCGGGCAGTTTGGATGTTGAATATTTCTCCACCTTTGGGACCCAGCGCGCAGGCAATGATTTCCATGCTTTTTGGGTTGAGTTCGAGTACGGCGTGAAGGCCTGGTGGACCACCGAGGTCTATCTCGATGGGCAGTCGACCTTTGGCGACAGCACTCTGTTCACCGGCGTTCGCTGGGAGAATCGTTTCCGCCTCCTCAAACACGAGCACTTCGTCAATCCCGTTCTCTACATCGAATATGAGAGGAAAAACGGCGCCGACAAAATACTTAAGGAAGTAGAGGGCGTCGACGTCGAATCCGACTTCGCCGATTCCAATGCGGCCCTGCGACAAGAACATGTTAATGAGCTGGAATTCAAGCTCTTGCTATCGACAACGTATAAAGGGTGGAATTTTGCACTCAATCCGCTTGGCCGCAAAAAATCTTTCAAACAATCCTTGGGAATTTGGCTATGCGGTGGGCGCGAGCCGCCCCCTGGCGCTGAAAGCATCTCCGAATCGGTGCGCCTTCTGCCCGGAGAACATCACCGCCGGGGTCGAGATGTATGGCGGGCTTGGCGACCGTTACCATTTGGGCCTGCACAACACCTCTCAATACATCGCCCCGGTTTCGGCCTGGAATCTTCCATCCGGCTGGACTCTTCGATTGTCACCGGGTTTCGGCTTGAACGACAACAGCCACCGTTTCCTGCTTCGGTGGGGCGTATCTCACGAATTTTCTGGATTCGGAGAAATGTTGAGCCATTTCTTTGGAGGCCGCCAATGAGGGTCCTGTCCACCCATTTTCGCTCGGCTCTGCGAGTATTGCTCGTTTTCGGGCTTTCTTTCGCCCTGCATGTCTCCCGATCGTCCGCCCAGGAAAGTGGCGCCCCGTCCCCAACCAACCGAAACTGGAACTATGACGAGATTTCGAAGGCGCCGGCCAAATCGCGTGCCCGGCAAAACCCTCTCGAAAGTGATCCTACCGCCATTGCCGCAGGTGGAAAGCTGTTCGAACAACACTGCGCGGAATGCCACGGAATGAAAGCGGAAGGGGGAAAGAGAGCGCCCAGTTTGCTTCGAGATGAGGTTCAACAAGCCACTCCAGGGACGCTCTTCTGGGTGATAACGAATGGAATTGTCTGGCATGGCATGCCCGTTTGGTCAAAACTCCCTGAGCCCCAGCGCTGGCAAATCGTGACATTTCTTAAATCGTTCAAGTCATCGGCAACTCCGGTCGGGCCTGGAGTCGCACGCTAGGGCCAGATTGAGGCTTTCGGGGAGGTTCCCGCAGCGCCCACCCACTTCTTGGGGACGGGCGCTGCGCGATCCCTGCAGACAGGAATACACCTTGACACCGGTGCGTGAAATCCCTATACTTTCTTTGCTGGACACGTGGCGATTTAAGGCAACTTGCTCCACGTAAAAAACTGCTAAAGAGTCGGACGAGCACTCAGATAGAGTTTTTTGAGCCCTCCCCCTCTTTGGCGCGGAGGGTTTTGCTTTTTAGGAAACCCCTCTCGCGCCGCCAACCTGCGGCAGTTTACCAGCCAAAAATCAGGCGTCGATTCGCCCGCTACGCCATCTCATTGTTTTGCGGGCCGAACGCAGGAGGCCAAATGGCCGAGCATTATCAGCTGAAATGCCGTGAATGCGGCAAGTTCTGGGGCAATCAGGCGCGATCTTTTTGCGACGAATGCCTCTCACCGCTCGAAATCGTTTACGATCTGGAAGCCATCCGCCCCATTTTCACCCGCAAAAATATTGAAGCGGGCCCTACAAATCTCTGGCGTTACAGCGCTCTTCTCCCCCTCCCGGAGGACTACCAAGGCACTGTCCCGGCAGGCTTTACGCCTCTGGTGCAGGCGCGGCGCCTGGGAAAACAGCTCGGCACGGCGAATCTCTACCTGAAAAATGACGCGGTCTGCTTCCCCACCCTCTCCTTCAAGGACCGAGTCGTGGCGACTGCGCTCGCCGCGGCGCGGCGTTTCGGCTTCCAGGTGGTCAGCTGTTCTTCGACTGGCAATCTGGCAAATGCCGTGGCCGCACAAGCCGCGCGCGAAGGGTTCGACGCCTGGATTTTCATTCCCGCCGACCTCGAGGCCGCAAAAGTGACCGGAACGCAGGTCTTCGGCGCAAAACTGGTGCGCATCGCGGGCAATTACGATCAGGTGAACCGGCTGTGTTCACAAATCGCCGAAAAATTCCGCTGGGGATTCGTGAACGTGAATCTGCGGCCCTACTACGCCGAGGGATCCAAGACCGTAGGGTACGAGATCGCCGAGCAGCTCGGCTGGCGCCTGCCGGACAACATCGTGTGCCCGATGGCGGGGGGTTCGCTGATCACCAAGATCCGCAAGTCGTTCAACGAACTCATCGCGCTCGGGCTCGTCGAGGAAAAGAAGGTGAAATTCTTCGGCGCGCAGGCGACCGGCTGCTCGCCGATTTCGGACGCCGTGAAGCGCAAGCTGGAACAGTTTGAACCGCAAAAGCCCGCTACGATTGCGCGTTCGCTGGCCATCGGAAATCCGGCGGACGGCTATTACGCAACGCGCGCGATTCGCGAAAGCGGCGGCTGGGCGGAAGATATTTCCGATCCGCAAATCGTAAAAGGAATTCAGTTGCTCGCTGAAACTGAAGGAATTTTCACGGAGACGGCCGGAGGAGTCACCACCGGCGTCACACAGAAGTTGCTCCAGCAGGGATACATCAATCCGAGCGAGACAACGGTGGCCTGCATTACCGGCAACGGCCTGAAAACCATTGACGCGATTTCGCAGGAATACACGCTTACGCCCGCAATCGAGCCGCGCCTCACGGTCTTTGAAAATTTCATCAACGATCGCCTGGTTGCCGTCGCGGGGAATTAATTTTCAGTAGCACAGGCACTCTTGCCTGTGCGCTTTTGTGGATCATCAATCGTGTCGTTGATGCGCGAAAATTGAGAAAACCGCACAGGCAAGAGTGCCTGTGCTACTTTTTCCGCAAGAAGTCAGGAAAACATCTCGAGATGAAAATTACAGTCGAAATTCCCTCGGCGCTGCGGCGGTTCACCGACGGCGTGCAAACCATCGAGTGCAGTTCGGAGACGCTGCCGGATTTGCTCGGCGAAATCGAGCAGCGCTTCCCCGCGATCAGCAAGCATTTGCGCGACGATTCGGGACAGGTCCGGCGCTTCGTGAACATTTACGTAAACGAAGAAGACATCCGTTTCCTCGGCGGCAACAATTACAAATTTCACGAGGGAGATCGTGTCTTGGTGGTCCCTTCGATCGCCGGGGGAGCTCCCTCCTGTGCGGCGGGCAGGCCCGTAGATGCTTGCGGATGAAGCAGATGCGCCGCTGGGCGCATCGATACGCGATTCGGCCGGGAACTTTGGCTTGACAATTTTGGCGACTGATTTAAGCTGTAAAGGCAATGATGACACCGTTTCTCAAGGGTATTACGATTACCACGCGCACGCCCAAGTGTACCTGGGCGGCGCGGACCCCCTTGGGAGCCAAGGATACGCAAGCGCAGTAAGACATCCTTCCAGCTCTTTAGACGCGGCCCGCGAAGCCAAAAGCTCGCGGGCGTTTTTGTTTATGGGCTGAAATTTCAAGGAAGGCTGAACCAGGAAACTTGGGTGAGAAAACGATGAGCGCAGCGGCACAGGAAAAAATCGACGCGGTGCAGGCCGGCGCGGAGAGCTGGAGCGCAGCAGAAGTCGTGCGCTGGGGCCTCGCGGAGTTTCATCCGCGCGCGGCCATCGCGTCGAGCTTTGGAGCGGAAGACGTTGCGCTCATGGACATCGCGGCGCGCGTGCGCCCGGATATCCGCGTGTTTACGCTGGACACCGATTTTCTCTTTGCTGAAACGTACGAGCTGATCGACAAAATCGAGAAAAAATACGCGATTCGCATCGAGCGCGTGAAATCGCTGTACACGCCGGAACAGCAGGCAGCGAAATTCGCGCCGAAACTCTGGAGCATCGATCCGAATCAGTGCTGCTCGCTGCGCAAAGTCGAGCCGCTCAAGGGCAAACTGGCAAGCCTGTCGGCATGGGTAACCGGAATTCGCCGCGATCAAGCGCCCACTCGCGCAAACGCGAAAAAAATCGAGTGGGACAAATCGTTCGGCCTCGTGAAATGCAATCCGCTGGCCGACTGGACCTGGGAAAACGTCTGGGAATACATTCGCGAACACGATGTGCCCTACAACCCGCTGCACGAGCAGAATTATCCGAGCATTGGCTGCGTGCAATGCACGCGCCAGGTGCAGCCCGGGGAAGACCCGCGCGCGGGGCGCTGGTCGGGCTTCGCGAAAAAGGAGTGCGGCCTGCACGCACCGGAGTGAATGTGAAGAGGTTGCAGGTTGCAGGTTGCAGGTTGGGAAACCAGTATGGTAGCTGCCAAGGATTTGTAGGGCACGGCTTCAGCCGTGCCGTAATGTAGCCAGATGAACGGGGCTTTAGCCCCTGACTAGTCCGAAACCGGCTTAATGGAAATGTCGCAGAGCCGGAATCGAAAGTTGGACAAGGGACGACAATGAGTTTATTTCCCATGTTCGTAAAGCTGGAAGGGCGCCGGGTTCTCGTGGTCGGCGCAGGGTCCGTGGGAGAGGCAAAGATCGAGAGCCTCCTCGCAACCGGGGCCTTTGTGCGCGTGGTCGCGCCGAAGGCTACGCCGCGTGTGCGCGACTGGGCGCGCGAGGGCCGCATCGAATGGGAAGCGCGCGAGTACCGGCCGGCTGATTTTGCGGGCATGTTCCTGGTGATCGCGGCGACCGGGTCGCCCGCGCTGCATGATGAAATTCACGCGGAGGCCCGCAGCCGGGGCGTGCTCTGCAACGCCGTGGACGAGCCGGAACGCTGCGATTTCTACTTCCCCGCCGTCGTGCGCCGCGGAGAATTGCAAATCGCAATTTCCACAGGCGGGCTGAGCCCTGCGCTCGCACAGCGCTTGCGCAAGGAACTCGAACAGCAATTCGGTCCGGAGTGGGAAGAATGGGTCGCGCAGCTTGGCCGCACACGCGAGGAATTGCAGAGTATTCCGATGCCGCCGGAGCAGCGCAAACGCTTGCTGCACCAATACGCGAGCCTGGACCCCAAGCCGCATTGATGAGGCGGGGTACATGCCGACTGCTTGGATTAGTTTGCGGAGGATTTGTGGGTCGGAGCTTTAGCTCCGACATAACGGTGATGTGGAAAGGGGCTTTAGCCCCTGAAGGCTCAGGGCTTAAAAGCCCCGAGCCACTCCAGTCTTAGTGTCGGACCTAAAGGTCCGACCCACAAACATAGTCCTCTGGATTTGTGTCTAAGGATGTATGGCACCAGGAGTGTTGATCAAGATGTCAGGAAAAGTTTATCTGGTGGGCGCGGGGCCGGGCGATCCGGAATTGCTGACGCGGAAGGCGTGGCGCGTTTTGCAGTCCGCGAATATCGTCCTGCACGATGACCTCGTGTCGCAGGAAATCCTGCTCGTCCTTCCTCCGACTACTCAGGTGGTGAACGTCGGAAAGCGCTGTGGGGCAAAAGGAATTTCGCAAGCCGAAATCAATCAACTGATGGTGCAACTGGCGCGCGAAGGAAAAATTGTCGCGCGCCTCAAGAGCGGCGATCCTTTGATGTTTGGCCGGGCAGGCGAGGAAATGGAAGCGCTTCGCCATTCAGGGATCGAATTCGAGGTGATCCCGGGAGTCACGGCGGCGCTGGGCGCGGCGGCTTCGGCGCAAATTTCTCTGACGGACCGGCGGCACGCCTCGCGCGTCGTATTCGTCACGGCGCATCGCGAAGGCGGAGCCGGACTTGGCAACGAGCGTCACGTTGCTGCCGACACGACCTACGTCATTTACATGCCGGGCAATCGCTACGCCGAACTTGCCGCGGAATTGCAGGCAGCAGGGATCGGGCCGGAAATTCCGTGCGCCGTGATCTCGTGTGCGACCACCAAGGACGAAACGATTTTCCGCACGACCGTCGGGAAATTGCCGGAGTGCCCGGCGGCGCATTCGCCGTCGCTGCTCGTTGTGGGAATTGTCGCGGGCATAGCGGCGGAAGAAGCGGATACGCTCGGCGGTGAATTTTCAAGCAAGCTCAACGAAGAAGTTTTGCAGCTTGCATTGCAGCATCCATACAATGATCTCCAAGGGGATCTCCACGGGAGGAGCGGTGTCGAATAAGCGAGTACGAGTTGGAATCTTGGGCGCGACCGGAATGGTCGGCCAGCGTTTTGTGCAGATGCTCGAGCATCATCCGGAATTCGAGATCACAGCATTGGCGGCATCGGACCGATCACAGGGGAAATCCTATGGCGAGGCCTGTACCTGGCGGCTGGTGGGCGACATGCCGGCTTTCGTGAAAGCGATGGTCGTGCAACCCCCGCAGCCGCCGCTCGATTGCGACGTAGTGGTTTCGAGTTTGCCTTCGGATGTTGCGCGCTCTTCGGAAGAAGCCTTTGCCCGCGCTGGCTATCCCGTCATCAGCAATGCTTCTTCTTTCCGCATGGATCCGGACGTTCCTCTCCTGATTCCCGAAATCAACTCAGATCATTTGAATGTTCTGGACCGCCAGCGAAGTGAGCGCGGCTTCTCGACAGGCTACATCGTCACCAACCCGAATTGCTCGACAATCATCATGGCGCTGGCACTCGCGCCGCTGCACGCGAAGTTCGGCATCGAAGCCGTAATCGCGACCACGCTGCAAGCCGTATCCGGCGCTGGCTACCCCGGCGTGCCTTCGCTCGATGTGGTGGACAACGTTCTCCCCTTCATTGACGGCGAAGAGCCCAAGATGGAGAGCGAGACGCGGAAAATTCTCGGCCGCCTCGGCAACAACTCGTTTGAGAACGCGCCGTTCCCGGTCAGCGCGCAATGCCATCGCGTGAATGTGGCCGACGGCCATATGGTGGCCGTGCGCGTGAAGCTTGCCAAGCGCGTTACGATCGAAGAAGTTCGTGAAGCGCTGGCGACGTACACATCTGTTCCACAGAAGCTGAAACTTCACACCGCGCCGAAACATCCCGTCCTCGTGCGCGGCGAAAAAGACCGGCCGCAGCCGCGCATGGACCGCGACGCGGGCGGCGGGATGAGCGTCACCGTTGGTCGGCTTTTTCCGGACAGCGTCTTCGATTACCGGTTCGTCGTTCTCGGGCACAACACCATTCGCGGCGCGGCCGGCGCGGCCATTTTGAACACGGAATTACTCAGAGCGCGCGGCTTATTGCATGGAAAATCCGTGCACGAAAACGCATCCCCTGCCGAAGCGAGAGTACGATGAGCCGTCCGATTCAGGTAATGAAGTTCGGCGGCACATCGGTCGGAGATGCCGGCCGGATCCGCAACGCGGCGGCGATCGCGGCGGGAGCATCGAAGGACCGCGCCGTCGTGGTGGTGGTTTCCGCGATGTCCGGCGTAACAAACACCCTGATTGCAGCGGCCGGAAAAGCAGCAACCGGAGACGAGGCCGCGGCCGAAGCTCTTACCAGGGCGCTGCAGGAAAAACATCATGAAGCCATCGGAAAGCTGATTTCCGACATCGAAAAGCGGCGGGAACTGCTCGTCGAAATCGACACTTTGATCGAACGCGCCGCGAATTATTGCCGCGGCTGCGCGCTCTTGGGGGAACTCTCTCCTCGCGCGCTCGACGTGATCGCCGGCACGGGAGAACGCGTCAGCGCGAGAATAACCGCAGCCGCCTTGCGTGAGATGGGGCTACGTGGAATCGCGCTTGACGCGACCGATTTGATCGTGACCGATGAAGTTCATGGCGGCGCGCGCCCGCTGGCCGATCCGACGAGAAAGAAAACGCAGGCGGCTCTCCTCCCCTTGCTCGAAGCAGGAGGAATTCCCGTCGTCACCGGCTACGTCGCTGCGACGGCGAAGGGCGTTCCCACAACCCTTGGGCGAGGCGGATCGGACTATTCCGCTACGATTTTGGGCGCTGCGCTGGACGCGAGCGAGGTCATCATCTGGACCGACGTGAACGGCGTGCTGACGGCGGACCCGCGCATGGTTCCCGACGCGGCCACGCTCGACGAAGTTTCCTACACCGAAGCGGGCGAACTCGCTTTCTTCGGCGCAAAGGTGCTCCATCCCATGACGCTGCGCCCGGTGATTGAAGGCGCGATCCCTGTGTGGATTCGCGACAGTTTTCATCCCGAACTGGCCGGCACGAAAATCACGCAGACCGTGAGGCCCGCCCCGCTGGGCGTGAAAGCCGTTACTGCGACGCGCGACGTCGCCATGATCGCCATCGCAGGTCCCGGCATCATCGGCGTCCCGGACATCGCCGCGCGTATTTTCACGGCCAGCGCCTCGGCGCACGCCAATATCGTGATGATTTCGCAATCCTCATCGCAAGACAGCATCTGCTTCGTCGTGCAGGCCGCCGATGCCGCGCGCACGGAAAAGGCTTTGCGCGACGCTCTGTATGAAGACGTGCACGAACACAACCTCGAACACATCAAGGTGAACCGCAACGTGGCCATCGTCGCGGCCGTCGGCGAGAATATGGCAGGAACTCCAGGCATCGCGGGGCGCGTTTTCAGCACGCTGGGCAAGGAAGGAATCAACATCATTGCCATCGCGCAAGGTTCGTCCGAATACAATATTTCCTTCCTCGTGGATTCGAGCGGAATGGAAAAGGCCGTGAAGGCGCTGCATCAGGCCTTCAACCTCGGCCAGCAGGAAAAAGGTGAAGGCGCTCGAATCGTGGCGCAGGTCAGATCCTAAGATCACCGTATTGGTTTGAGCGCGGGAACGCCAATCTCCCAATTGGCGGTTTTCTCTAAGCCATTCAAGAGATTGGCGGCGGGCGAAATCGCCACTTGCATCACGACATCATTCTCAACAAATTGGATTCAGATTTGCGTAAACGTGGTCTCGCCCGGATCAGTGGCGGACACTGATTTTGCGCGCCCATTCGCGGCAAGGTGCTCGAGGATGAGGTAGACGCTCTCGGCAAATTGGGCGGCTCCGATGGCTGCGGCAATCTGGCTAGCCGTCTGCGGAGTGTGTGAAAGAGCTGCGTGCGCTTTGGCCTGCAGGCTAAGCACGGCCGCCGCGGCCTTCTTCCCTGCTTCAACGCCCGGCTGGTGGTACGCATTGATGTGGATCAGCGAGGCGTAAAGGCCGACCGCGCGTTCAAACAACGCTATCAGCGCTCCAATCGTGCGCGCATCCACTCGGCGAATCGTGATCGTCATGGACTGGCGGTCGTTTCCGTACAGCGCTTCCCTCGTGCCAACCAGAAAGCCATGCAGATAATCTCCCGCCGTCACGCCGGGCTCGACTTCTACAGGTGAGCCGCCGGACTCGAGAACGCGCACGAACGTCACAAAAAAATTGTTCACGCCGTCGCGCAATTGCTGCACGAAGGCGTGCTGGTCGGTGGAGCCCTTGTTTCCGTACACCGCGATTCCCTGCTCGACGCGGCGCCCATCAAGATCAAGCTGCTTGCCGAGCGATTCCATCACCAACTGCTGCAAATAGCGACTGAAGAGGAGCAGGCGGTCCTTGTACGGAAGAACGACGAGATCTTTCTTTCCTTTCCCGTCCGTCGCCACATACCACATTAAAGCCATCAGTGCGGCGGGGTTGCGCCGCGTTTCGTGGACGCGCGTGGCTGCGTCGCACGCGGCCGCTCCGGCCAGCATTTGCACGATGTCGATTCCCTGCAATGCCGCCGGAAGCAGGCCCACAGCTGAAAGTTCACTGGTCCGCCCGCCTACCCAGTCGAACATGGGAATGCGCGCGAGCCATCCTTCAGAATCTGCTTGCTTGTCTAGGTGCGACTCGGCCATCGTCACGGCGACAGCATGGCGCACAAAATCCAAGTGCGCAGTGCGGTAGGCTTCGGCAACCACCAACATTCCATTGCGCGTGTCCGGAGTCCCGCCGCTTTTGCTGATCACAATGACAAGCGTCTCGGGAAGCAGTCCCTTCAACGATTCGATCGCGCGCGCGATTCCGTCAGGATCGGTATTGTCGATGAAATGCATCTTTATGCGGTCCGACGAAGGCACTCCCAGGGCGTCGCCAACGAACATGGGTCCCAGCGCCGAGCCGCCGATCCCGATTGAGAGAACCTGCGTGAATCGTTCCGCCTTAGGCGGCTTGATTTTTCCCTGGTGCACTCCGGCTGCAAATCTTTGAATGGACTCCACAGTGCCAGTGATTTCCAACGCGATTTCTTTTGTGGGCGCAAGTTGCGGCGCGCGCAGCCAATAGTGCCCCACCATTCGTTTTTCGTCCGGATTGGCGATCGCGCCGCTTTCCAGGGCATCCATATCCTTGAACGCCTTCTGCATGGCAGGTTCCATCGAGGCAAGGAACGCCTCGTCGAAATGCATTCGGCTGATATCCAGCGAGAGGTCGAGCGAATCCACGCGGCAAAGATACTGTCGGTAGCGTTTCCAAAGCTCGGCTGCGTCCATGTTTTCCCCCGGGGTTCAGGTAGGATAGGCTTCAGCCTGTCGGTTTTCTTTGTGCGCGAAGAAAACTAAAACCAGACAGGCTGAAACCCATCCTACTCACTGCTTCGCGGACTGAATCTGTTCTTTCGCGGCTGCTACAACATTTTCAACGGTGAAGCCGAAATGTTTCTGAAGCGCCTTGATCGGCGCGGAGGCGCCGAAACTGTGCATTCCGATGCTGCAGCCCGAATTGCCCACGTAGCGCACCCACCCGAACGTGGCGGCCATCTCCACCGAAACGCGCGCTTTCACCGCGGGCGGCAAAACAGAATCGCGGTATGCCCGATCCTGCTTTTCAAACAGTTCCCACGAGGGCATGCTGACGACGCGCGCCTGGATCCCCTCTTTCGATAGCTGTTCGAACGCCTCGACACACAATGAAACTTCGCTGCCCGTAGCCAGCAGAAGCACATCGGGGCGCGCTCCGGCATTCTCGGCAAGCACGTATGCGCCGCGCGCCAGCCCTGCAGCGGAAGCGAATCGAGCGCGGTCAAAAGTGGGCACCGCCTGGCGCGTCAGAACCAAAAGCGCGGGCTCATGCTGAAGCTGCATGACCAATCTCCACGCTTCGGCCACTTCATTAGCGTCCGCCGGGCGCAGCGTGATCAGGCCGGGCGTGGCGCGCGCGTTTGCCAGATGCTCGATGGGCTGATGGGTGGGCCCGTCTTCGCCGACGCCCAATGAATCGTGAGTCAGAATATAAATCACCGGAATTCCCATCAGCGCGCTCAACCGCAATCCCCCGCGCATGTAATCGGTGAACACAAAAAAGGTGGCGCCGAACGGACGCACCTTGGTCAGACTCATGCCATTGATGATCGCGGCCATGGCGTGTTCGCGAATGCCGAAATGCAAATTCCGAAACCCGTATTTCCCTGCCTGAAATCCGGTCGCCTCCTCGAAGGTAAGCAAGGTCTTGGTCGACGGCGCGAGATCGGCGGAGCCGCCGATCAGCCAGGGAACGTTTTTTGCAATGGCGTTTTCCACCTTGCCGGAAGAGTCGCGCGTGGCAAGGCCTTTGGCGTCGGCAGGGAAAGCAGGCAATTCACTGTCCCAGCCTTTCGGAAGCTGCCGGCGCTCCATGAGCGAGATTTCATCGGCCAGTTCGGGATTGGAAGTGCGGTACTCGGCAAAACGCGCAGTCCAGTGATCGCGGTCTTTTTTCCCCCGTGCGCCGATTCCCTTTTGGAAATGTTCGTACACGCCGGCGGGAATCAGGAATTTCGCGTCCTCGGGCCAGCCGTATGCGCGCTTGGTCAGCTTGACTTCTTCTTCGCCGAGCGCCTCGCCATGTGCGGCGGCAGTGTCCTGCTTGTGCGGAGAGCCCCAGCCGATGTGGCTATTCACAATGATGATCGTCGGCCGGGCGCTCGTCCCCAGGAACGTGCGGAAACCTGCGCGAATCATATCCAGGTCATTGGCGTCGGTGACGTGCGTGACGTTCCAGCCGTAGGCGGCGAACCGCGCGGCCACGTCTTCGGAAAACGCAAGCGGCGTGCCGCCTTCGATGGTGATGCGGTTGCTGTCATAGATCCAGCAAAGGTTGGAAAGCTTGAGGTGCCCGGCGAGCGAGGCGGCTTCACTGGAAATTCCCTCCATCATGCAGCCATCGCCGCCCAGCGCATAGACATTGAAATTGTAAACGTCTTCAAACCCGGGCTGATTATATCGTGATGCGAGCCATTGGCCGGCGAGTGCCATCCCCACACTATTCGCGTACCCCTGCCCCAGGGGGCCGGTGGTCGTCTCGACGCCGGTGGTCAGGTGCGATTCCGGATGCCCGGCGCAGCGGCTGCCGAGTTGACGGAAATTCTTGATGTCCTCAAGCCGGACGGCGGGACCGTCGAGAATTTCAAGATTTTTTCCGGCCTCCTTGACCCCGGCCAGATGCAAAACCGAGTACAACAGCATGGAAGCGTGTCCCGCGGAGAGAACGAAGCGGTCACGATTGGGCCAGAGCGGATCGCTCGGATCGTAGCGCAGAAACTCCTGCCAAAGGCAGTAAGCGACCGGCGCCATCGCCATGGGTGTGCCGGGATGCCCGGAATTGGCCGCCTGCACCGCGTCAATGGAAAGCGTGCGGATTGTGTTGATGCAGAGCATTTCCATCGGCGTGGCCGTATTTTGAATCGATGCGCTTGTGTCGGTTACGCTCATCCTGGCTCCTTGGCTGGTGGGCGGGAGCAACCTATCCTGCGGCCCCGGTAAATCAATACTCTAACCCTGCGCAGACATTGTACGACAGGTTGAATCGCTTCGCGGCAGTCACGGCAACGCGCGCACCGGCGAGGCGGAAGAGTGCGGATTTTTCACGCGCAAAATCCCCATCGCGCCGGCAAACACTTGGAGTATGATTCGCGGCATGCAAGCGCGTTTGGGTGTAACGATTTTGTCGCAATTATTTTGAAGTAGTTTGCTTGTAGCTCGTCACAATCCGAACCCGGCAAAGGAGAGCCATGTCGAAAATCCGCAAACTTACCGTCTCTTCTGACGACAATGCTAAGAAATTGGCTGGCGTCGCCAAAAGTTTGAGCCGTAGGTCGCTTCTTAAGAGCGCGCTGGGCGCGGCGGTCGGCGCGACTGCCGCGGGTTTTGCCGGTTCGATCGCTACTAACGCGCAGGTGCAAGGCCTGTACACCTCCAATTTGCCTCCGGAGCTTCCGCTCCCTTTGGGTTCGCTGACCTATCTCGACCAAAAACAATACATCCACAACATGGAAATCATCTCGCACCTGTCCGGAGCGACGATCAGCGGCGGCGAGCCGCTCATGGCCATGTGGGCCAAGGGCAAGCAGCGATTGCTGCCGGCCGGAGGGGATTTCATCGACGTGAGCGAGGCCAAAAATCCGGTCGCGCTGAACAAGAAACGCGTGATTCAAGGCAACGGCCCGGTTGTGTACAACACTAAACTCAAAAAATGGATCATGATGTGCACCGCTGCGCAACCGCTTACCGGCGCGACGCCGCAATATCCGCACGGCCAATACGACAAGGAATTGCGGGACAAGGTCCTCGCCTACAAAGGGCTTCGCGGAATCCGCAACTATGACGTCACGGATCCCACCAAACCGAATATGCTGCAGGAATACAACACCGGAGAAAAAGGCAACGGCACCCATCACAATTTTTACGATGGCGGGAAATACGCCTATCTTGATTGCGGATGGGATGACACGCTGCGATTGGAGAATCACCAGCGGCCCTGGAGCAACGCGCTCATGATTGTGGACATGTCCGACCCCGCAAACGTGCAGGAAGTTTCGCGCTGGTGGGTCCCCGGACAGAAATATGGAGAAGAAGAAGAATACAAGAAATACCGCTTCGCGGGAGACCACACGGCCTGGACCGGAAATCACGGCGCCATCAGCGTCCCGAAACGCGTGGAAGACGGCGGCACCGTCGGTTACGGCGGCTTTGGCGCGTTCGGATTCTACGTCATGGATTTGTCCGACATAAAAAATCCCAAGCCATACGGCCACACGCAATATGAATTCGACACCTTCGGCACGATTCCGTTCCACACCTGCTACCCGGTCATCGCCGACGCAGCCCATCCCCGACTTCAGAATAAAGTCGTCGCGGTGCATGAAGCGCTTGAAGCGGACTGCCGCGAGAATTACCACTCGCCGTACATGATGGACGTGAAGGACCCGAGAAATCCGAAAATCATCGGCTTCTTCCCGCGCCCGGCCGCGCCTCCCGACGCGCCCTATTCGGATTTCTGTTTTGCGCGCGGACGTTTTGGTTCGCACAACACACAGTGCTGGCTCGCGCCCGGAACGTCGAATCCCGCGATCGTCGTGATTACCTGGTTCAACGCCGGCGTCCGCGTTTTCGATATCTCCGACCCCACCGCTCCGAAAGACATAGCCTGGTTCGTGCCTCCTCGCGACGGCGACATCAACAAATATGAATCCTGGTGGCGCGGCACGACGGAGAATGTCTTCGTCGAGTTCGACCGCAACCTGATCTGGATCGGAACGCATGAAGGAACTTATTGCCTGTCCTGCCCCGCCCTCGGTAAGGCGGTGACTGAACCCACAAAAATTCAGAAATGGTCGATCCCGCACTGCAATGTCGGATGGGACGATCAAACCGCTCGCAGCTTTTATTTCGGACGCTCGCTCAGCCAGATGGGTTAGCCTGGTGGGAGCCGCGCGCGGCTCTTAGGAGAAATTTATGGTTCACAAAATCTCTCGCAGGAAATTCACAACCGGCCTCATGGCCGCGAGCGGAATGCTGCTGGCGATCCGCCCGGCGCGCGCGGCGGAATTCGAGCTGCGCCAATTCCACAACCAGCCGGCCGGCAGCCCGCTCGATAAATGGCTCGGGGAAATGTGGGACGCCGTAAAAACGGAAACCAACGGCCGAGTCCAGGTTCAAACATTTCCGGACAACAACAAGATCGCGGGAGGTGATCCGGCCGCGCTCAATATGGTGGCCAACGGCGAACTGGACTTCTTCACGCTGAACGGCGGCTCTATCGGAAATCTCGTCCCGGCTTCCAACGTGCAAGGGCTGCTGTTCGCGTTTCGTACACCAGACCAGGTGTTCGACGCGCTGGACGGGGACCTAGGGGACTATCTACGGGAGGAAATGAAGGGCAAAGGCATCTACGCCGTTCCGAAAGGCTGCTTTGACAACGGTTTTCACCAGATTACTTGTTCGACCCATCCGATCCGCACGGTGGAGGACTTGCAAGGACTGAAGATTCGTACTCCGGACGCGCCCATTTATATCGAGGCATGGAAAGCCATGGGCGCTTCGCCTGTGATCGCCAATTTTAACAAGCTGTACGAAACTCTGAAGAGCGGGACCGCCGAGGCCCAGACCAATCCGCTGGCCGTCGCGGAATTTTTGAAGCTTTACGAAGTGCAGAAGTACGTGAGCATGACCAATCACGGCTGGTCCGGTTTCAATCTGCTCGCGAACTGGAAGCTATGGCAGCGCCTGCCTGACGATGTGCAGGGAATCATTCAGCGCAACGTGGTCAAATACGTTCGCCTGCAGCGGGCGGATCTGAGCGCGCTCAATATCGAATTTCGCACCAAGCTCGCCACGCAAGGCATGACATTCAACGAGGCGGACACTTCCTCGTTCCGGCCCCGGCTGGCATTGTATTACGCGCATTGGAAAGAAACGGTAGGAGAGCGCGCCTGGAGCCTCCTCGAAGGTCACGTCGGCAAGCTCGCTTGAACCTGTGGCGCCGGCGAGATGCCGGCACCACGAAAGTCTTCCCCCCGCAAATTATCTTCCGCCCGGAACCGCATCGGGCGGCGGCTCGTTCTGATCGCGGAAGGGCAGCCGAAGTTTCTGCGCGACTTCGGGCCAAAATTCCCGCAGCTCGTCATATCCGATGTCCATCGCAACATCGACGGCAATGCCCCTGGCTGCGGGGGCAAAACCTCGTTGCGCACCGGGATGATACAGGTTGCTGAGCGAAGTTCCGCTGATTTCCCCAAGCCACTCCGAGAAGTTGAACATGCGCTTGCTGTGATCGTTGTACGCGAGAACGGAGTGCTCCACGGCATGCAGGAAGCGCAACCCTACCGGACCGTGGCCCATCCGGTAGTACCGCGGGTCTTCCGAAAAAACCGTGGGATAGGCAAACTCCTTGAAAAAACGGAACTGCGCCTCATCGGTGTAGCTGGCGCCCAATCGTTTGGCATATCCCGCGCCGCCTTGTCCAAAAGGCGCGTCATCATTTTCCGCCTGTGAAATGCCGGCATCGAACCCGGCAGCCAGAAACGTTTCGGGATCGACCGAATCGCGAAGGAACAAGAATAATTTGTCCTTGATTTCCAGCGAGCAAAGGATGAGGCCAGGCTTGTAATGGGGAATGTGCACGGACTGCCGGTCAAGCTTTCTGGTAAATGTGCCAATGACTTTGTGAAATGGCCCTATGTAATCCTGCAATTGAACCATGGGTGGCGGCTGGACGCACTGCCCCGTGGGATTTAAGACAACCTGTCCGGGCAAATCTGAAGGCGCGGCGGGCGGCACTGGATTTGGCGGTATGTCCTGGGCGCGAGCCGCAGCACCGCAAGCCAGCACAAAGGCGACGGCTACGCTCCACAGCACTTTTGGGCGGGCAATGCAGGACGCAAGGCGAATCCAAAAAGAGCCATCAATCCCGCCAAAATGGCAGCGCAAATCGATTGGCGCGAGAGGAACCACACCTAAAATTATCACATAACTTTGAGCGTCACCGAAGTTGTGTGCGATATTGCGCCCGAAGTTGCATTAACCGTGATCGTATAGATTGTCCCCGAAGGTGTGGGATTGGGTGGTGTCGAATTCGATGTTCCCGTAGCCGACCCGGTGCATGCGGCCAATCCCGCAACTGCGATCAGCAAAAACGCACACAGGAATTGTGGAGCGAGGCGCCGCGCTCCGCAAACAGAAGCCCGGAGCATCAGCCCGCCCATAGCTAATGCACTCCCGGCGAGGCATAACATGAGTAAAGGGGGCACGCCTCCGCGTAGAAAGAAGTTTGGATACACTGCCGATTGTGGCGTGGTGGCGATTGTAAGCGTAACGGTTTGCGAAGTAGTGATGGGAGTGACGGGAGCCGATGGTGCGAAGGAAGCGGTCGCTCCCGCAGGCAACCCGGTGGCCGAAAATAGTATGGGATTTGTGTAGACCAGGTTAGAAGGCGAAGGCGCAACCTTCAATCTGAATGTGGCAGTCAGGCCGGCGCTGACTGTCGCGGATGAAGTTTGTGCCATTACAACGTAATCCGCGATGGTAAACAGCAACGCCGGCGTCGTCCCCCCTCCGGGGCTCGGGGTTTTCACCGCAATGTTCAGCGTGCCGCCCTGGGCCAAATCGATTGTGGGAATGGTCGCCTGAAGAAGTGTCGAACTCATATAGGTCGTCGGAAGAGCCGCTCCATCAATTAAGACACTGGAAGACGGAATGAAATTAATTCCTGACACCGCCAGGGTGATCGCTGCGCTGCCCGGCACGGCGCTGGAGGGCGAAAGGAGACTCAGTTGCGGCGCAGGATTGTTCCCAGTAGATGAAATTCCCACCGTAAACGGCAACGGGGAGGTTGTCCCGCCGCCCGGAGCCGGATTTTTCACGGAGACGTTCAGTGTGCCGCTGCTCGACAAGTCGCTCGCGGGAACGGTCGCCTGAAGTTGTGTTGCACTCACGTAACTTGTCGTAACCGGCGTTCCATTTACCAGAACACTCGAAGACGCATTGAAATTGGACCCGGTTACGGCCAGGGTGAGCGCCGCGCTCCCTGCTGCCACGCTTGGTGGCGAAAGAAGGCTCTCTTGCGGGACCGGATTGTTCACCGCAAATGTAACCACGACAGACGGAAGCGTCCCGGGATTCGCCACGGTCACCGTCGGCGTACCCGCAACCGCAATCGCGCTCGCGGGGATATTGGCCTGCAATTCCGAAGCGCTTACCAATACGCTGGAGATCATATTCCCGTTGAAGGTCAGGACGGAATTCGTAGAAAAGTTGCTACCCGACAAAGTCAAAAGGAACGCCGGACCACCGGCCGTTGCGCTGGCGGGAGAAATCGTCCCAACGACAGGTTGTACATTTGAACCCACCACTGTAAACGGCAAGGGGGACGTTGTTCCGCCTCCGGGAGCGGGATTGCTCACGGAAATATTGAGCGTGCCGCTAAGCGCCAGGTCGCTCGCGGGAAGTGTCGCCTGGAGGTGAGTCGCGCTCAAGAACGTTGCCGTGAGCGCTGCGCCATTGACCAGAATGCTGGAGGACGCGTTGAAATTTGCGCCTGTCACGTTCAGTGTAAGCGCCGCTCCTCCCTGCTGGGCGCTGGCTGGAGAAAGCAGCGTCGCCTGCGGCGGGGGATTGTTCACCGTAAACGTAACCACAATCGAGGGCAGACTGCCGGGGTTCGACACCGTAACGATGGGCGTGCCCGCGACCGCGATCGCGCTCGCGGGAATACTGGCCTGCAATTCCGTAACGCTCGAAAACGTGGTGGTCATGGCATTGCCGTTGAAGCTCACGACGGAATTCGCCGTGAAGTTGTTGCCTGACAGGCTCAAAGTGAATGCTGGCCCGCCGGCAGTCGCGCTGGCTGGGACGAGCCCGCCGACAACCGGTTGGACGTTCGATGGCAAAATTGTCAGCGTGAGTGGATTGGAAGTGCCGCCTCCTCCGCCGCCGCTGAGGGGATTCGTCACCGTAAGCGTCACCGCCCCTGCTGTAGCGATGTCGCCCGCGGAGACTGAAATACTGAGTTCCGTCGCGGCAGAGAAGGTCGTCTGCCGTGCGACGCCATTGAAATTCACGACGGAATTGCCGACAAAGTTGGATCCAGACACCGCCAGTGTGAACCCTGCCCCGCCGGCAACCACACTCGATGGATTGATGAGCGACAGAAAAGGAGAAGCATTGGAAGCGGGCGCAGGGGGCACATAGAATTCCGCCTGCGTGACCGGGGCTCCCCCCGTGACGAGAACTTCCCCATTTGAAAGTAGCGCCGTCGTCGGGCTCGATCGGGAGTACTCCATAGTCCCCGCGGAGGAATATGCCTCTGACGCTGGATCAAATAAATACGCGGCCGACTGCCCGCCGGCCACAAATACTTGATGATTGGGAAGGAGTAAGAATTTGTAGTCCGCTAGCGCCGCAGGTAGTGTGCTTAATGGGTTGAAGGTCGAAAGTGTATTCGAGGCAGGATCGAAAATCGTCCCTTCATCAACAAGGACTTGCCCGCTAGCCAACAAGACTGAGTCAAACGGGATCACGACACTCTGGAAAAATTGAATTGGCGAACCATCCTGGGTGAATAGGCCGGTGCCAGGATCGTACAAGTCGTCGGGCCCCACTTGATTTCCGAACCCCCCGCCGCTGCCGCTGAGGCCCTCCGCTATCAGGACTCGTCCATCGTTCAGCAAAGTTGCCGTGTGATTGTATCTCGGTGCGGACATGTTTCCCGCCATGACAAATGTTCCTGCAATGGGATCGTAAAACTCCGTGCTTTTGGTGGTCTGCGAGCCGGTAATTTCACCTCCGGAAATTAGAACCTTGCCGTTCCCCAGCAGAGTCGCCGTGTGATAAGCGCGCGGAATATTTGGGCTCGACGTCGAGGTGAAGGTGCCGGAAACCGGATTGTATAATTCCGCGGTAGCGACAAGATTGCTCCCGGCGGAATCACTGTATCCGCCGACAACCAGAACGCTTCCGTTCGTCAATAGCGTCGCGGTATGTCCAAAGCGCCCCTGAATCAGCGAGCCGGCAAGTGAAAATTTTGCGGTAGCCGGATCGTAAATCTCGGCGCTGGAATTCACATTCGAATTCGCATCCTGTCCACCTGTCAGAAGCAGGCGGCCGTCCGCCAGCTGCGTCGTGGCATGCCCAGTTCGCGCAACGTTCATAAATGTACTTTGGCTCGTGAAAACTCCCGTGGCCGGGTCATAACTTTCGATACTGCTGAGGAGTTGTCCGTTGCTCCCAGCAGCTACCAGTGTGATTCCATTTGGGAGGACCGTCGCCGCGTGATCAACCCTCGCTTCCTGCAGGTTGCCAGTCAAGCTGAACGTCCCAGTCCCGGGATCATACAGCTCTGCGCTTGCCAGGAGAGGGAGCGCCGACCTTCCCGCTGCAATCAGGACATGTCCGTTTAAGAGCACCGAAGCAGTGTGAGAGCTGCGCGCAACATTGAGGCTTCCCGTCGGCGCAAAAGTTCCCGGGGACGGATCGTAGATCTCAGCTGCCGTGGTCACAGCCCTCGTGGCTAACTTCCCGCCACAAATCAGCACCTTCCCATTTTGCAAAAGTGATGCGGTGAATTCGTCTCGAGGATTGACCATCGATCCTGCTAGCGTGAACAGACCCGTGGCAGGATCGAAGATTTCGGCCAAACTGTTCAAATTCGTACCGTCTTGCGACCCTCCCGCGAGCAACACCTTTCCCGTGTTCAGGAGAACCGCGGCCGCACCCGTGTAAGGTGTGGCCAATGTTCCAGCGGTTGGACTGAAGGTTCCGGAATTCGGGTCGTAGATCTCCGCTGAATTGAAATAGACGCAACTTGAGTTGCAATTTCCTCCGCCCGCTATGAGGACTGTTCCGTTCGGAAGCAAGGTGGCCGTGTGGCCAGTTCGGGCGGCGCTCATGCTGCCAGTGGAAGAAAAAGTCCCGGGAATTGGGTCGTAAAGCTCCGCGGTCGCTGTCCATGAACCGAGCGTCTGGCCGCCCGCGAAGAGGATTTTGCCGTTGGGCAGAAGAGTGGCTGTCTCTCCGCACCGCGGAATGGTCATGTTCCCCGTGGGCGTCGATGTCAATGCCACCGGATCGTAGATTTCAGCGTTATTCGATCCGGACTCAGGGCCGTCAGAAAAGCCCAGGGACTGGCCGCCCGTGTACAGCACCGTACCATTGGGAAGGAGAGTGCCCGTGCAGGATCCCGAGTAGAGTAAACCTGAATGGATAAAGCCGGACGTGGTCACGGTCGCCACAGCGCTCTGCGTGCTATCCGCATTGCTCGTAGCAACAACGTGATAAGTCCCCAAGACTCCCGGAGCCGAATACAATCCGCTGTTGCTGATTGTTCCGCCGGACGAACCCTCTCGTATCGTCCAGGTTACGGAAGTGTCGCTTGCGCCCGTGACCGTCGCTGTGAATTGCTGGCTGCCGTTCGCGGGAAGATTGACTGGTGTCGGGGATATTGCGATCGTGACTGCCGCTGAGGATCGCAAAAGCAGCGGGAACAGCATCGGAACAAGAAGGAACCAGCCGATTGGCAAGGGGGCGCGGCAGTTCTTTAGGGAACCCAACTTTGGGCAAGAAATTGCACTTTGCGTTGCACGCACGAGCGCCTCCCAGTCAATCGCCAGCGGGGCTTGAAACAAATCCCCGCCGACAGAAATCCTGGAGAGAGGCGCTGGTATGAACGACCGGGGCTGCGCGGAAACATCCTGCGAAGGGTTTCCGCACTGGAGTCCTGGAGATAGACAACCCGCGCGAGTCGGATTCTACTCCAATGCAGATTCGCTTATCAATGCAATTGTCACGTACAATGACTTTCGAGGATTTCGTGGAATTGCGGAAAGCGGCTTTGGCTACTCTTCGCTGACCTTGGATTTATTTCAGCGCTTTGAATTCGCGCCAGTGAAATTCAAACGAGGCATCGCGATGGGCCAGAAGGTAAGAAACGCTGTGGCGGCCCGGGTAGAGATGGAATTCGTGCGGTATCTTCAGGGAATTTAGAGCCTCGTGCAGCTCGTTCGCGCCGCGGTAAAAACCATAGGAATCCTCCGTGCCACAATCGAAGTAGATTTTCATTTTCAGCAGGGACGCCGCATTTTTGCGCGCCAACACGAACGGACTGTTCAGGTCCCAGAAGCTGCGGTCAATCGGATTGCCGAAAACGTTTGCCAGGAGCTGCGCCGCAAGATTCCCCGACGACGCCCCGGCGCTAACGCCCTGGGGCGGCTCGCGCATTACAGCCGCGCTGTGCGCGCTGACCGAGCTGAACAGTTCCGGATGCGCAAATGCCATGCGCAGCGCCCCGTACCCGCCCATGGAAAAACCCGTGATTCCGCGGGCGGCGCGCTCGCTGCGGACGCGGTAGGTGCGTTCGATGAAGGGAATGAATTCACGCACAAAAAAATCGTTGTACGGAGTCTTGCCGTCTCGTGAGTTGATATAGAACGTATCCCAGCCATCAGGCGCTACACCACGAATTCGCCAACCAGATGATCGCGCCGCAAATCCTGCAACGCGTTCCACTCCCCGTCCAAGGCCGCTGTCTGCTCGTTTCCGCCAAGCCCGTGCAGCAGATACAGGGCCGGGTATTTTCTGGTCTTTGCTTCAGGCGCGGAATAACTGGCCGGCAGATAAACGCAATACCGCACCGAGGAGTGAAGAATCGCACTGCGGAATGCACGGCAGTCCGCGCGTTCCTGCGCGTGCGCGCTGATCGTCGCAAGGAGCGCGAGAAGCAAAAAACCGGCGATGGAACCGGAACGGTGGCTTCGTTTCCTGAAGGACATAAACAAGAAGCACTCATTTTAGGGCCGCCTGCTCGCTGGAACAAGGGGACTTAACTGGCCTATTTCAGCGTCTTACAGAATCCTTACATGCTGTGCACGACTTCCTAATTCGGGAAGACGCATGATTCCTCTGGAAGGCGAGAGGCAAGGACAGAGTGACGGGGCGCATACGAAGGCCGAAACAGCAACACCAAGTATCGAATGGGCTGCTCAGATTGGCGGGTATTGGCGGGTGAAAAGGAACGCCAGTCAAGATACGGAAAGGATGCCAAATCCATGAGGGACTCAGCTGCTCCGGGAGGAGGTCCAATGGCCATGACAATTTTTCTTGCTGCTAAATGGCTTGGGCGTCATTTTTCTACTCTATGTGCTGGCGAACTTCTGGATCGAGGGGCGCCGGCAAATGAATAATGCCCGAAAGTATGCGGCAGAGTTTGGGCAGCGGGACTGGGCTGACGTCCTCGTGGTAACCCATCCGATTTCTCACTCTGCCCAGGGCGGGCTTTCCGTCATGCCGTTCCGGGCTCCAGAACGACACAGTGGCAAACTGGCTCACGGGACGACCTCACGAGGGGCATCTGAACCACCAGTGAGGCGGATATCCACAAGGTAAGCAAACTACGCGCCGGGCATCGGGGTAAGATGCCCCGGGAGTTGTGAAGGAAGGATGGCGATGCTCGACACAATTTTTGCCCTCTCAACGCTGATATTTTTCGTAATGTCGGTCTTGTACGTGAAATTCTGCGATGGATTGAGGTAGGAAAATGCTTGACACGATCGTATCCCTGGCCGTGTGCGTAGGCTTGCTCATCTATCTTGTGTACGCGATGCTGCGCCCGGAAAAGTTCTGACCATGACAAACAACGGCTGGTTCCAAATTCTGTTTTTCTTGCTAGTAGTGCTCGCCCTGACCAAGCCCCTCGGCTCGTTCATGACGCGTGTGTTTAATCGGGAGAAAACTTTCCTCGACCCTCTCCTCCGGCCGATCGAAAAACTGGTGTACCGGTTGACGGGCGTCGATGAAACCAAAGAGATGCGCTGGACCGAATACGCCGCCGCGATGCTGATGTTCAGCGGCGTCACCATGCTGGTGACCTACTTGATCGAGCGCGTGCAAAACCACCTGCCGCTCAATCCGCAAAATCTCTCCGCCGTGGCGCCGGACCTGGCCTTCAACACCGCCGCGTCCTTCACCACCAACACCAACTGGCAAGCGTATGTGCCAGAAACGACCATGTCCTACCTGACGCAGATGGCCACGCTGGCCTACCACAATTTTATTTCCGCGGCGGTCGGGATCGCCCTGGCCATTGCCATCGTTCGCGGGATCGCGCGGCGCGAACAGGATACTCTGGGCAATTTCTGGGTGGACATGACGCGGGCGACGTTCTGGGTGCTGATGCCGGCTTGCATTTTAGGCGCGCTCTTCCTGGTGTGGCAAGGCGTGCCGCAGAACTTCAAGCCTTATGCGACTGCGGAACTCGTGGACCCGCAAACTGTTCAGACCACCGATTCCAGCGGTAAGACCACGACACAGATCGTCAAAGAGCAAACGATCGCACAGGGACCCACCGCTTCGCAGGAAGTAATCAAGGAGCTCGGAACCAACGGTGGCGGCTTCTTCAACGCCAACAGCGTGCATCCTTACGAGAATCCGACTCCCCTCACAAATTTCCTGGAGCTAGTTTTGATTTTCGCGATCGGTTCGGGTTTGACGTACACGCTCGGGCAGATGACCGGCTCGCCTCGCCACGGTTGGGCAGTTTGGTGCGCGATGGCGATCTTATTTCTGGTCGGAGTCACAGCGGCTTATTCGGCCGAGGCCCGTGGCAATCCACTGGTGCAAACTTCGGCCAATCATTTGCAGGCGGCCGGCAACATGGAGGGAAAGGAGGTCCGCTTCGGCATCGCGAACTCCTCTCTATGGGCCGTGGTGACAACCGACACGAGTTGCGGCGCGGTGAATTCGATGCATGACTCTTACACGCCGCTCGGCGGGATGATTCCGCTCATCAACATGCTGCTGGGCGAAGTCGTCTTCGGAGGTGTCGGCTCCGGCCTCTACGGAATCATTGTGTTCATCATTCTTTCCGTGTTCATTGCGGGGTTGATGGTAGGGCGCACTCCGGAGTATCTGGGCAAAAAGATCGAAGCGTTTGACGTGAAGATGGCGATGCTGACCGTCCTGATCTATCCGCTGTTCGTGCTGGGATATACCGCTATCTCACTGGTCTCAAAATTTGGCGTTTCGAGCCTTGCGAACGCGGGCCCACACGGGCTTTCCGAAATTTTTTACGCCTACGCGGAAGCGGGAGCCAACAACGGGTCGGCCTTCGCCGGACTCAATGCCAATACGCTTTGGTACAACACGTCAATCGCCTCGACGATGCTGTTCGGACGATTCTTCATGGTGATCCCGGTCCTGGCGATTGCTGGAAGCCTGGTCCGTAAGAAGCACGTGCCGGAATCTTCCGGGACGTTCCCGGTCACGACGCCGCTGTTCAGCGGATTGCTGATCTCCGTAATCTTGATCGTAGGCGCGCTGACCTTTTCCCCGGCGCTCAGCTTGGGCCCGATCCTGGAGCACCTGCTGATGTACTCGGGGAAAACTTTTTAAGGAAAAGATGACATGACAGCCCAAGTAAAAAAGAGCAAGTCGATCTGGGACGCGGAAATTGCCCGCCGAGCCACCTGGGATTCGTTGGTAAAGCTGAATCCGGTGACGCTCATGAAGAACCCGGTGATGTTCGTCGTGGAAATCGGAGCGGCCCTGCTCACCGTGGAGCTGGCAAGCCACGTGCTACATCACACGCAGGGGTTTGGATTTGAGTTTCAAATTACGATCTGGCTGTGGTTCACCGTGCTTTTCGCCAATTTCGCTGAAGCCATGGCCGAGGGGCGTGGCAAGGCGCAGGCGGATACACTGCGCAAGGCGCGCACCGAAACCATCGCGTACAAATTGAAACCCGATGGGTGCACGGTGGAGATGGCAGGATCCAAATTGCGCGCGGGCGATGTGGTCGTGGTCACCGCCGGGCAATTTGTCCCTGGAGACGGCGAAGTCATCGAAGGCGTGGCTTCGGTAGATGAATCCGCCATCACCGGTGAATCCGCCCCCGTAATTCGCGAATCGGGCGGCGATCGCTCCGCGGTCACCGGCGGCACGCGCGTGCTCTCCGATGAGATCAAAGTCCGCATCACGTCGAACCCCGGCGAGACGTTTCTCGACCGCATGATCAAAATGGTCGAAGGAGCTTCGCGGCAGAAGACGCCCAACGAAATCGCGCTGAACATCCTCCTGAGCGGGCTGACGATTATTTTCTTGCTGGCTGTGGCGACACTGCAGCCTATGGCCATCTATTCGGGCGCACCGCAAAGCGCATTCGTGCTGTGGTCCTTGCTGGTGTGCCTGATTCCCACGACTATCGGCGGGCTGCTCTCCGCCATAGGCATCGCGGGAATCGACCGCGTCATTCAGCGCAACGTCATGGCCATGTCGGGCCGCGCCGTGGAAGCCGCGGGAGACGTGGACACGCTGCTGCTCGACAAAACCGGAACAATTACGCTCGGCAACCGGCAAGCAACGGAGTTGATCGCGGCTCCCGGCGTTACCGACGCCGAGCTCGCCGATGCGGCGCAGCTCGCATCCCTCGCAGACGAAACTCCCGAAGGGCGCTCGATTGTCGTGCTGGCAAAGGAAAAATACGGTTTGCGCGGACGTCCGTTGTCCTCGCTCGATGCCACCTTCATTCCTTTTACCGCGCAGACCCGCATGTCCGGCGTCGATTTCGACGGCCGCGCCATCCGCAAAGGCGCGCCTGACTCGATCAAAAAATACGTCGTCGAACACGGGGGCTCCGTGCCGGTGCAAGTCGATGAGGTCGTGCAAACCGTAGCCAGTTCCGGCGCGACTCCTTTGCTGGTCGCGATCAGCGGGCGGATCATGGGCACAGTGCGCCTCAAGGACATCGTCAAAGGCGGCATGCGCGAACGTTTCGATCACCTTCGCGCCATGGGAATCCGCACGGTGATGATCACGGGAGATAACCGCCTCACCGCTGCCGCCATCGCGCAAGAAGGCGGCGTCGACGATTTTCTGGCCGAGGCTAAGCCCGAGGACAAACTGGCGCTCATCCGAAAGGAGCAAGCCAAGGGCAAGCTGGTGGCGATGACCGGAGACGGCACTAATGACGCACCTGCGCTGGCCCAGGCGGATGTGGGCTTGGCGATGAATGCAGGAACGCAGGCAGCTAAGGAAGCGGGCAACATGGTCGACCTCGATTCAAACCCGACCAAGCTCATCGAGGTCGTGGAAATCGGAAAGCAGATGCTGATCACGCGCGGGGCGCTGACCACATTTTCCGTGGCCAATGACGTGGCCAAATATTTCGCCATCATCCCCGCCATGTTTGCGGGAGCATTCCCGGTGCTTCAGGCTTTGAACATCATGAGGCTGAAGACACCCGAATCCGCGATCTTGTCGGCGGTGATCTTCAACGCGCTGATCATCGTCGCGCTTGTGCCGCTGGCATTGCGCGGCGTGCAGTATCGCCCCATGGGGGCTTCGGCGCTGCTGCGATGGAACTTGCTGGTCTACGGCCTGGGAGGGATTATTGCGCCGTTCATCGGCATCAAGCTGATTGATTTGGTCATTACCAGCCTGCGCTGGGCCTGAGAAAGAGAATTTGTTTTGAGGACACTCTAATGAAAAAGCATTTCGTAACTTCGATCTGGATGACCATCGTGACAACGCTGTTGCTCGGCATCGTCTACCCATTCGTGGTGACGGGCCTCGCGCAACTTCTTTTCCCCAGCCAGGCCAACGGCAGCCTCATCACTGCGAACGGCAAGATTCTCGGCTCGCACCTCATCGGCCAGCCGTTTTCCTCGCCAGGATATTTTCGTTCGCGTCCCTCCGCGGCGGGCAACGGCTACGACGCCGGCAATTCGGGCGGCTCGAATCTCGGGCCCACAAATAAGATGTTGATCGACCGTATCAATGGCGACGTGCAAAAGGCGCAAGCCGAAAATCCGAATGCGCCGGTCCCGATGGATCTGGTCACTACCTCCGGGTCGGGTCTGGACCCGCACATTTCACCCGAAGCCGCCGCCTTCCAGGTTCCACGAATCGCCCGCGAACGCAAAATGAGCGAAGCCGATGTAAACGCACTGATTGGCAAACACACCGAAGGCCGCCAGTTTGGCTTCCTCGGAGAGCCCCGCGTCAATGTACTCGATCTGAACCTCGACCTGGATGCCACCCATCCGATGGGTAAGTAGGACGGGCTCTTGTGGTGAGCACGCTCAAGCAAGCGAACCATCAGCCTGTCTTCTCTTGACTTCTGCCGGCACAGCAAAAATCAAAACCAGACAGGCTTAAGCCTGTCCTACTTGGTCTTCTTCGGTTTGGTGGTCGCCGGACCAGTAGGCTCAAACCGGTAGCCCACCCACGGATCGGTATGGATGTACTTGGGATGGGCGGGGTCCGGTTCGATTTTTTTCCGCAACTGGTTGATGAATACGCGCAAGTATTCCGTCTCGTCGCCGTAATCCGGTCCCCACACGGCCTGCAAGAGGCGCCGGTGCTCCAGCGGCTTGCCCTGGCTGGCCACGAGATGGCGGAGGAGGTCAAATTCCTTTGGCGTCAGCCGCACCGGGCGGCCTTGAACGAGAAGTTTTCTACGTTCGAAATCAATCTCTAGATCGCTCGAAACATACGTGGGCATGGGTTCAGCCGAAGACGTGCGCCGCAGGGCCGCGCGAATGCGCGCAAGGAGCTCTTCCATGCCAAAAGGCTTCACGACGTAGTCGTCGGCTCCAGCGTCGAGCGCCAGTACTTTGTCGTGTTCCGTATTCCGGACGGTCAGCATGATGATGGCGACGTCGGATTGATCGCGGATTTCGCGGCAAGTGTCGAGGCCGCTTTTCCCCGGCATATTCACGTCCAGAAGGACCAGCTCGGGGCGCTCCTTGCGCATCGTTTCGAGCGCTTCGTCCCCGCTGCGCGCCTCCAGCACAGTGTAGCCATTGCTGGACAGCGTCGTCCGCATCACGCGGCGAATCTGCGGTTCGTCATCCACAACCAGTATCGTGGGTGTGCTCATTTTTGTTCCGTCGTCCCCCTGAGGATCGGCAACGTAAAGGAAAACACAGACCCGCGTCCCACCTGGCTGATGACCCCGATCGTTCCCCCATGCGCCTCGACGATCGCTTTCGCTATGGGCAGCCCCATGCCCGTCCCTTGCACACGATAGCGTTGGTCGGTGCCGCGGTAAAACTTGTCGAAAATCAGGCCGAGTTCCGTCTCGCCGATGCCTGGTCCCTGGTCGGCCACACTGAACTGGACGTATTCATCCTTCTCTTCCGCGCCAATGGTAATGGGATGGTCCGGAGCGGAATACAAGTTTGCATTCTGGATCAGATGGACGAGAACTTCCTGCGCGCGCGCGAAGTCTGCGCGGACCCGCAGGTCCGGATTTTTCAATTCAATCCGGATCGGCCGCGTCCCCAGGACGCCCTTGCAGACATCGAGCGCGCCGGAGATCAAATCGTCCGCGCGAACGGGCTCCAGCTGAAGCTTGACTTCGCCGGCTTCCAGACGCGCCATTTCCGCGGCTTCACCGACCAGACGGTTCAGCCGGTCGCACTCTTCATCGATGATGTGGAGCAGCTCGTCCCGCTGGTTTTCATCAAGCTTGGCCTGGGAAAGCAGTGTGGTCACCGAAGCTTTCATGGACGTGAGCGGGGTGCGGAAATCGTGCGTGATCGCGTCCAACAGGGCCGACTTCAGCCGTTCGCCCTCGCGGGCCGCTTCGGTCTTTCCCACCATTTCGATGGCGTGGGCCCGCTCGATGGCCACGGCGATCAGCGTGCCCATAGCTTCAAGTGACTCCCGCGAAAGAACCGGTCCCGATATGCCCATGCTGCCTAGAATCCGCGAGCCGAGCCGCAACGGTGCAAAGCAGACGCTATGCTCGGCGTCGATCTGCAGTTCCTCGCGCGCAACAATCGCTTTCAAAATGTCCGCATCGAGCTGCGGCAGGATCATCCCCGAACGGTATACCTTCTGCTTATCCGCAAGAAACAGCGCCGCCGCTCCGACTTCAAAAGTCTCCACAATCTGCCGCGGTATGGCGTTCAGCAATTCGATGGGGTTTCCGGCGACCAACAGGCGCTGGCTGAATTTGTAAAGCCGTTCCACCTCGTGGCGCCGGCGGTTTGCTTCCGCGGCCTGGTTGCGCGCGCGCGTGGAAAGATCGCTGGCCAGGACCGAAGTCGCCAGAAAAGTCACCAGCGCGACCCAGTTCTGCGGGTCCGCGATGGTGAATGTCCCCACGGGAGGCAGAAAGAAATAATTGTAGGTTAGGGTCGCAGCCAGCGACATGAACACGGATATCCCAAGCCCCCATAGCGCAGAGACGCCGAGAATTGCCAGCAAATACGTGAACGCTACCGTGGTGGCATTGAACCGGTGCGTGTGCTTGTAGAAATACGTAATCATCAGGACTGCGGCCAGCGCGGCCGCGTATCGAGCGAGGATAGTGGGCAGTTTTTTGGTCACAGGCCGATTCTAGCCTAGCATTTCTTGGGTGGAATGAACGAGAATATCTGCAATGACTAAGACACCGGAAGAATGGCTGGAGGAAGTTTCCCCGAAGGAGCGAACCGAGGGGATTCTGAAGCTTTTCCTGGGCTATGCACCCGGCGTGGGCAAAACATTCGGCATGCTGAGCGAAGCCATCCGGCGGCGAAGCCGGGGCGAGGACGTCGTCATCGGCTTTGTGGAGACGCACGGCAGAAAAGGCATCGCCGAGCTTGCCGCACAGCTTGAACAAGTCCCCCGGCGAAAAATCGAATACAAAGGCACGATCTTCGAAGAGATGGACCCGGACGCCATCAAGGCGCGAAACCCTCGCGTAGTTCTCGTTGACGAATTGGCGCACACCAATATCCCGGGAAGCAAACACAGGAAACGCTACGAGGATGTGTTGGATCTAGTCGATTCGAAATTGGAAGTCCTCTCAACAGTCAACGTGCAGCACCTGGAGAGCATTGCTCCTACTGTGGGCGCGATTACTGGCATCAAGATCCGCGAAACGGTGCCGGATTGGGTGCTGGAACATGCCAATGAAATTGTCATGGTCGATTTGACGCCGGAAGCGCTGCAGAACCGCATGAAGCGCGGCGAGGTTTATCACACTGAAAAAGTGGACCAGGCGCTGAAGAATTTCTTTCGCAGGGGAAATCTGATCGCCCTGCGCGAGCTCGCCTTGCGCCAGGTGGCCGAACAGGTGGACCGCAGCCTGGAAACTTACATGGATCAGAAGGACATCCAAGATCCGTGGCCGGTCCGGGAGCGCCTCGCGGTGTGCTTCAGCTCGAATCCCCGGGCGCAGTATTTAATTGCGCGCGCTTCCCGCATGGCGCGCCGCATGGACGCCGAACTCTACGCGATCTACGTGGACATCGGGCACGATACTTCAGAGCAGGATAAGAATTCCCTCAACGCCAACATTCAATTCTCGGAGAGCCTCGGCGCCAAGGTGGTGAAGTTAACGGGCAAGGATGTGTCTTCCGCCACCGCGGAATTCGTCCGCGAAAAGCACGTGACGCAGGTCATCTTCGGCCGTTCGGCAGTCGAAGGCTGGCGGAAGTATTTGTACATGACCGCTATTCACCGTTTCCTGCGCGATGCCCCGGCCGTGGATGTGCACATCGTCACGCAAGAAAGCGATTGAAGCGCGCCCGGGAACGCCAATCTCCCAATTGGCGGTAGGCCCAACGCCATTCTTCAGAATGGCGTTCTCCGGAAACCGGAAAGCCACAACCGTTCTGTGATGAGCTTGTCGAAATGCAGACGCGGGGCGCCTGCAGACTGTACAATATCCTCCTGCACCGGACCGGCTGTGGTGTACAACGAATTGCGCTGGCTGCGATGCCGGAGAAAAACGCCCGAGTCCTAAGTGGATCGTACGCTACCGGAAATCTCAAGAGGAGAACATGGCCCATTTATTTGATCCCCTGCCGATTCGCGGAATTACACTGCAAAATCGCATTGCTGTTTCCCCGATGTGCCAATATTCGAGCGAGGACGGATTCGCCAACGACTGGCATCTGGTCCACCTGGGTAGCCGCGCAACCGGTGGCGCCAGCCTGGTCTTTACGGAAGCATCCGCCGTAACGCCCGAAGGCCGCATCAGCCCCGAAGACCTCGGAATCTGGAAAGACGCGCACATCGAGTTTCTAGCACGCATCGTCCGTTTCATGAAGAGCCAAGGGACTGTTCCCGGCATGCAGATTGCCCACGCGGGGCGGAAGGGCAGCACACAACGACCCTGGGTAGGCTCCAGCAAGGTTTCGCTCGAGGATGGAGGCTGGGTGCCCATAGCTCCCAGTGCAGTCGCCTTTTCTGACACTTATCCAATGCCCTGGGCGATGACAAAAGAGGAGATTCGCAGCGTCGTAGACGCGTTTGCGCAGGCCGCGCGCCGCGCCCTGCAAGCGGGCTTTCAAGTCCTCGAAATTCATTCCGCGCACGGCTATCTGGCTCACGAATTCTACTCCCCACTCAGCAATTTCCGGACAGACGAGTACGGCGGGTCGTTCGAAAACCGGACTCGTATCGGGCGCGAAATCGTTTCCGCCGTCCGCAAAGTCTGGCCGGAAAATCTTCCACTTTTCATTCGAATCTCGGCAACGGACTGGAAGGAGGGCGGCTGGGATTTGGACCAGGCGGTGGAACTGGCGAAGCACCTCAAGCCTCTGGGCGTGGACCTGGTCGATTGCTCCTCCGCGGGGCTCGTCGTGGATCAGAAGATCGTGGCCGGCCCCGGCTTTCAGGTTCCCTTCGCCGAGCGCATCCGCCGCGACGCGGACATTCTGACCGCCACCGTCGGTTTGATCGAGACCAAGGAACAGGTCATCGACATCCTTGCCAAAAATCAGGCCGACTTGGTTCTCATGGCGCGCGAATTTCTACGCGATCCTTATTGGCCCTTGCGCACGGCGCGCGAACTGAAACAAAAAATCAGCTGGCCCGCCCAATATCTGCGCGCCGCCCCGCCGGATTCACCCGCGAGGAAACCGACCGAAAGTGAGACATCCAAGGCCAGGGGAATGGATTGATTCCTAGTGGCCTTTACCCGCGTTGACGGCACGTTGTGCATGCATTCGTCCCTCTACGGCCCCCAGTGCAGTTTTGATTCACGAGCCGGCGAACGCGCTAGGCGAATACCGGCAAAACCTCTACGATAATCTGCGTGAGTAAACCCAGCGTTCACCGACGCGTCTTCACCTCCACGGGCATTGTAATGGGCGGCATCCTGGCCAGCCGATTGCTCGGATTCTTTCGCGAGTGGACCGTGGCGCACCAGGTCGGCTCGAACGCGATGACGGACGTGTACTACGCCGCCTTCACGTTGCCCGATTTCTTGAACTATCTTGTAGCCGGGGCCTCCCTGAGCGCCACGTTCATTCCAGTTTTCGCCAAGTACTCCGCCGAGGGCCGCGAGGACGAAGCCTGGCGGGTCTTTTCCACGGTCATGACGTTCATGGGCGGGCTTCTGACCGTCTTAATTGTGATCGGCGAAATCTTCGCGCCGCAATTGGCGCACGTGATCGCTCCCGGATTCGCTCCCGCGGAACGTCAGCGTCTGATCTTTCTCACGCGCCTGATGCTCCCGGCGCAATTTTGCTTCTACCAGGGCAGCATCCTTAGCGCCGTGCAATACGCCAAAGGCCGTTTTCTGATTCCTTCTCTCGCCCCCGTCGTCTACAACGTGATGATCGTCCTCGGCGGTATTTTGCTGGCGTCGCGCCTCGGCATGACCGGGTTCGCCATCGGCGTGGTCGTGGGAGCAATTCTGGGAAATTTTCTTCTCCAGATCTATGGCGCCATGCTGGTTGACGCGAAATTTCGTCCCAACTTGAATCTGCGCCACCCCGGATTCCTGCTCTTTTTGCGCCTCTCCATTCCCATCATGCTGGCGCTCTCGCTAGTCTTCACGGACGACTGGGTTATCCGCTGGTTCGGCTCCTATCTGCAGCCTGCATCAATCACTTGGCTCAGTTACGGCAAAACTCTCATGCGGGTCCCGCTCGGAGTCGTGGGGCAGGGCGTCGGAGTCGCGTCATTTCCTTTTCTTGCACAGCTCTATTCGGAAGGAAAAATCGATGAGCTAAACCGTCTGCTCAACACGACGATGAAATGGCTTATCGTACTTCTAGTTCCGATTTCGGCGCTCACCATCGCGGAAAGCGCGCCCGTGGTCTATCTTGTATTTTCGCACACGCGTTTGCGCGGAGCCGATTTCACTGCTACCGCCACCACGCTCGTGTTTTTCTCCTTGGGAATGTTCGCCTGGGGAGCGCAAAACATTCTCGCGCGGGGCTTCTACGCCACGCGGAACACCCTTACTCCCGCGATCGTGGGCACGCTCCTCGCCCTGGCCAATCTTCCCGTGTATTGGATCCTGGTACGGCGCGCGCATGCCGACGGCTTGGCACTGGCGAGCTCGCTGGGCATTACCGTCTACACAATCGCGCTCTTCGTCCTCTTGAATCGCCGGACGCAAAATCGCGAATCCGGAACCATCATGCTTTTTTTCCTGAAGGTTTGCACTGCTTCGACCGTGGTCGCGTATGCCTGCCACCGTCTGCAACTGTTCCTGGAACCGCACTTCGCATGGCACACCATGCCCGGAGCGTTCACTCTGCTCCTCATTGTTACGACAGCGGGAATTGCGCTTCTCTTCCTCGCCGCAAAATTGCTGGGTATCCGCGAATTCGACGAACTCATCGCTCGCGGCCGAGGGATGCTTGTCCCACGCGGACCGGATGCGGTCTTGCCGACCGCTCCAAGAGATTTGTAGAAGAACTGCTCCAGTCGCAAATATGAATTCAAGCTTGGCGAGCGGGCCCGAGGATTTCTCGGACGCCTTGCGCCAGGGATTCGTGAGTGAACGGTTTCTGCAGGACGCGCACTGCTCTTCCGCGGAGGCCATGCTTTTCGATGGCGTCGTCCGTATATCGTTGTTTGCCAAATGGCGAACCGCCAAAAGCTCCCACGAGACCCGCGCCAATTTTTTTCAGGATGTGAAGTGGGTTGGCAACCAAGACAGTTCCGATCGCGGCCCCCAGAATGATGATCAATTCCGCGGGCTGCAGCAAAACCAGCAAATTGCCGTGTTCCATCAGATACCCGGCGACCACGGCGCCGAAGACCACCACGATCCCTATAATGGAAAACATTGATTTCCGAGCCTCCGGATCGTTCCAACCCTTTCAGGAAAGAACCGTGACGCAATTCCCACCTTTCACGATACTTTCCTCAAGGGACGCGGCCGCTCGGGCCACAAGCACCTCAACCTCGTCCCCAGGCCGGCAACCAGCGCCGCCTACGGGACTGGTCACGCAGAATTTGTCGCCCCACCACTCGATCTCCGCCTGGGCAATCATTCTTCTGACCCGTTCTCCAACCAGAACCACCTCGGATTCCCTGCATTCAAATAGAATTGCCATGAATTGATCCTTACCCCAGCACCCGACCAGATCGGTCGGGCGCACACAGTTCTCCACCGACTGAGCAATAATGCGCAAAATTGTGGGCACTACTCCTGGACCACGGCTCGCCCGGCACTCATCCAAATGGTCGATTTGGACCAGGAGTATGCCAAAGGGAACGTTGTGTTCGGCGAAGGTAATCAGGTGCTCGCGGAGTTGTGTTTCCATGTAACTTTTCGCTGCTACCCCGGTCACGGCATCCAGACAGCCGAAATCTTCAAAAGCCGAATGTCTTCGTGTCCACTCCGAGGCTGAACGATTCTTTTCAAAACTCTCCGCAGCACCGACAACCGCGCCCCGGCTATTGCGAATAGGCAAAGTTCGAAGAACGATGGGAATCCTGTATCCTTCCTTGTGAAGGATAGATAGATCCATGGTCGAAGGCTTTCCGTCCCGGAAGGCGAGATTGATTGGATCGTTTGGATCTGAATCGAAGTTCTTCACGTCGTCGCCCGTGGCCAGCAAGTGGTCGCGTAGGAAGCGCCCGACGACGTCCTGCCGCAAATATCCCGTAATCTGTTCCGCTCCTTCGTTCCAAAAGCGGATTCGCCGGTTGCGGTCGACGATGTAAACGCCCGTTTGCAGGCCATCGAGGACAGACTGGTAGATTTCCGGGTCGTTTAATTCGGGCATACGATGACTCCGAAAGGAATCATCGGTCAAAACGGGAACAAGTTTAGGCGGTCGTCTTGGCCAATTCCGGATCGTGCGGCCGATTCCATTTGGATTTTTCTTCCGGCTCGTCCCACAGGCGAAACCCTCCCGTGAAGGCGGTCGCGTTGTCGCCCAAACGGCAGTCGGGCGGCAATTTTTTCAGCAACTTTGCATTACCGCCGCCGAGGACGACGTAGTCCGCTTCGAGCGTGTACTTGAGTTGTTCCGCAACGCGCGCCACGTAGCGCCGCCATTTCTTTTTCCCAAGCCGTTTCAATCCTCGGATGCCGAGGTAGTCCTCGAAGGTGCGTCCCTTCTTGTAGGGCAGATGGGCAATCTCCATCGGCTCCAGGATTCCGTCGACGACCATGGCGGAGCCGAGGCCGGTGCCCAGCCCCAGAAAAAGCATCCTTCCCCCTCGATAGATGCCCAGCGCTTGCATGGCGGCGTCATTCACCATCTTCACGGGCCGCCCGAAGGCTTTTCGAAAATCGAAACCGACCCAGCCGCCTCCAAGATTGTGCGGTTCGCACAAGGGATGCCCATGGACGACTGGAGCAGGATACCCAATCGAGACGACGGAATAGTTCCAATCTCTCGTCGCGTTCCGAACTTCCTTCACCATTTTCTTGGCCGTCATCTTCGGTCCGGAGGGAATTTTCACGGGCTCCTTCTGCCCGGTGGCTAGCACTTTGATGTGTGTTCCGCCCACGTCGATAACCAGGATATTCTTCTGTGCCTTTTGCATGATTGCTCCTTACACGAGATTACTCTGCATCGATCTGGTCAGCTTCCCGAACCTACTGCGGTTATCAGGCGCCTTTCTTCTTTTCCAGTTCGGCCCACCGCTCGTACAAGCGATCCAGGGCGTTTTGCGCCTCATCCATCTCGATGCAGGCTGCCTTCAGGCGCGGGGGATCGCCGGTGACCGCAGGATCTTCCAGGGCTGCGCGCTTGGCCTCCAGATTCCTGTCCGCCTCGGCGATGCGCTCCTCAATCGTCTCCAGTTCGCGAACTTCATGATAGGAAAGTCTCTTTTTCGCCACGGAGGACTGCTCTTCTCCGGCCTTTGGGGTGCGTCGGGTCCCGCTCGACAAATTCGTAGTCCCCTTTTGCCGCGTGCGTTGCCAGACTTCCCATTGCGAATAATCGGCAAAGCGCTCCGCGCCGCCCAAGCCGTCCAGCCCCAGGACAATGGTCGATACGCGATCGAGCATGAAACGATCGTGCGTGACGAGCACCAGCGCGCCGCGATATTCGAGCAGACTTTCTTCCAGAATCTCCAGCGTGGGAATATCGAGATCGTTGGTCGGCTCGTCCAGCAACAGCACGTCCGCGGGTTGCAACATCAATTGCGCGATCAGGACTCGGGCCCGCTCGCCCCCCGAAAGTTTGCCGACGGGCTGGCCGAGGTGTTCGGGATCGAAGAGAAATTTCGCGGCCCAGGCGGCGACGTGAATCACGCGGTCCTGAAAAATTACCGAGTCGCTGTCCGGCGCCAGCGCGCGGCGCAAACTGATGTCCGGATCAAGCTGGCGATTCTGATCGAAATACACGATGCGCAGCGAATCGGCCCTGCGAATTTCGCCGCGCGTGGGCTGGATGTCTCCGCGCAGCAAACGAAGCAGTGTCGTTTTGCCACTCCCGTTCGGACCTACGAGACCAACCCGCATCCCTGAAGTGACAGTAAAATGGATTCTTGAGAATAAGGTACGGCCGCCGATGCCATAGGTCACATCGTCCATCTCGATCAGGCGTTTTGTTTTTCGGTCCGTGGCGGAAAAATCGATTTTGGCCGAAGAGACGCGGGTCCTGGCGTTCAGGTCAGCCAGTTCGCCGATCAATTCTTGTGCGGTATCGATACGCGCCTTCGATTTTGTAGTCCTGGCCTTGGGGCCGCGGCGCAGCCATTCGATTTCCGTGTGCACCAGGTTTTCGAGCGCTTCCTGCCGCTTGCGCTGCGCGTGCAGATATACCTCTTTCGCTTCCAGAAACGTGCTGTAGTTCCCATCGACGCGCAGGAAACCGTTTTCGTACGAGCGAGCCAGCTCGACCACCGCGGTGGCCACGTTTTCAAGAAAGTAGCGGTCGTGGCTGACCACCACGCAGGCGAAAGACGCGTTTTGCAAGAGCGTTTCGAGCCACTGGATTCCGGCAAGGTCCAGGTGATTGGTCGGCTCGTCGAGCAGCAGAACATCCGGCGCTTGCACCAGACATTCGACAATCGCCAGCCGTTTGCGCCAACCGCCCGAGAGCGCCGCCGTGGGCGTGTCCATATCTGTGAAGCCCGCGCGGCCTAGCGGTTCTGCGATGCGCGAAGCCCTCTCTTTTTCCGGCACTTCCGCGCGATGGAGGGCGTCTGCAATCACGGAACGGATCGTCGCGTCCGGCGGAAATTCCGAATTTTGCGCGACGGTGGCGAGTCGCGTGCGCTTGCGAATGGCCACTTCTCCGGTATCCGGCGCAACGCGGCCGCACAGAATTTCGAGCAGCGTCGATTTGCCCGAACCGTTCGGGCCAATCAAGCCAATCCGCTCGCCTTCAGAAACGGTGAAAGAAATATTCTGGAAGAGCGGTTCGGCGCCGTATCTCTTGGAAAGTCCTTGTGCAGCGATGATCGGAGGCAAATGACTCGGTTTTCTCCCGCGAGCAGTGTAGCGTGAAGGCGCGGCAGGCGCAAAAGAGGTGGCGCGGGCTTCAGCCTGCGGGGGTTTGTCCTCGCAAGAACGAAAACCCGCAGGCTGAAGCCCGCGCCACTAAAACCAGCCGCTGCGGTAGGCGATCCACCAGCTTACCCAGGCCAGAGGAATGGTCGCACCCATGGCCCACCAAAATGGTAAGGCTAGATCGGCCACCAGGCCCAACACTCCAAACATGGTCCAGAACATCTTTCGCTGCATACCTTGATTGTAAGCTGAATGAGGCCGGCCGGATCATAGCTGCGCCTGAAGTGCAACGGCCACAGATGTCGCAAGGGGAAATTTGGAATTGGCAGACGGCTACTTCTGCTGGATGGTCTGCAAATACTTGATCAAGTTCTGCATGCGGACATTTCCGAAGTCCTGGTCTTCTTCAATCTGGTGAAAGATAGGCCCCCAGACGGGCATCTCGCGAGAACCATGGGACGCCAAGGAAGGATCATCGCCGGAAATCACCTTTGCCGCACGCGTCAGCGGGAATTCCCCTCCGTTGTTCTTCGCCAGAACAGTCAGGTTGGCGGGCTTCGTCTTCAATGCCGCGGCGGCCGGACCATTGCCTTTCCCGTCGGCGCCATGGCAGGCGGCGCAGTGCGCCCGAAACAAGTCCGGCCCTCTCACCGAGTAAATCAGCTTTTCATAGTCTTTTTGAGGCATCGGCTTTGTTTGGGCCGCAACGGCCCCGCCAAGTAGCAAGAACACCGCCAGTGCCCCTACCAACAGAATCCGGAAATTGGCATCAGTACTCATCCCGCCCCCTGATGGAATCCGCCTCACGCGGTCCCAACGATACCACGCTCTGCGCGATTATGCCGCAGCAGCCTGCAACGCTACGAGCCTACCTACTGCCTTAGGCTCGCTCCCGACTTCAATCATTGAATCGCTGCACCTCAATGCCGAAAGTGATGCATTCCTCCCCAGTGCGTGAAGAAGATGAGAACGAAGACGAGAATCGCCATGAAAAGAAAGTCTTGTCTGACCATGACGCCCTCCTTTTGCTGTTTCCTTTAGCCGATTACAGGGTGTCACTTTAAACCGATGAACGATGTGATGCAGGGAACCCTCGCGCGTGACGCGAATCACAAGAGAGTGGACTTCCGGGAGACCCTCTTTTCATACAGAGAGGGGTTTTAAGAATATAGCCACTTTTGCGCGATTGTGTTTGCCGCACAAGGAAAGGCGTGTGATAGTTGAATCAAAAGTAGTGAGTTGCTGCGCCTTATGTTATGGGACATCGTTATTTCTGTCTGTGGAGCGATATGCCAATTTCTCACCGCCTGGCTGGGATGGCGTATAACCCTGCATCCCATCGACTTGAACGATCCAAAGCAAAAGCCCAGGAAAACCATATACGTACTCCTATTTTGGCTAGCGGGTGGTTTGGGTGTTGTCTCTGTTGGAGCAATTGCCTATCGGGCGCCACGGGACCGTGCTCATCTTATGGTTTTGGTAGAACCTACGTATCAAGGTTTAAACAGCAAGCCCTCTTGGACATCTGGGACTGGGGAGCATCGAGCAGAATTCTTACAGATAGGCCAACAGTTAGATTTCAATGTCACGTTTGAAAATGTTGGTCCAGGGATGACCTGATGGAGTTTTTGTACCAGGCGAGTGAGAGAGTTTATAGCACAACCTCCGACTGAACAGGGTTTGCGAATGGCGGATCGCAGGGAGCCGAAGGCGACCGGAGAGCCGCCATTCGCGGCGCGAACGCCACCGGCGCCGGCGGCCTATAGCCCAGCGCCGAGTGCGGTCTCCTCGTGTTGTACTCCACTCGCCACTGCCCGATCACCACTTGCGCTTCTTTCAGCGAGTAGAAAATCTCCCCATTCAGGCACTCATCTCGCAGCTTCCCGTTAAAACTTTCGCAGTAGCCGTTCTCCCATGGACTTCCGGGTTCGATGTACAGCGTCCCGGTTCCTACCTGGCCCAGCCACTTCCGTAGTTCCTTGGCCACAAACTCTGGTCCGTTATCCGAACGAATGTGTTCCGGAATTCCTCGCCACAGCATCACTTCCGCCAGCGTCTCGATCACCTCGTTACTTCCCAGCCTTCTGGCCACTCGGATCGCCAGGCATTCCCGCGTGTATTCGTCGAGCAGCACTAGCATCCGCAGCGTTCTTCCATCGTGCGTCATCGCACTCACGAAATCGTAGCTCCACACATGATTGGCATGTTCCGGTCGCAGCCGCACACACGATCCGTCGTTCAACCACAACCGTCCTCGCGGCCGCTGTTTCTGCGGCACTTTCAGTCCTTCCCGCCGCCAGATACGCTGCACGCGATCCGTCCCCACTTGCCAGCCCGCTTCCCGCAACTTTACCGTGATCCTCCGATAACCGTAGCGTCCATACTCACTGGCGAGTTCGATGATGTCCTGCGTCAGCTCCTCCTCGTCTACTCGACAGATCCCTTCGTAGCGTTGCGTCCCTCTCCACTGCCCCAGCAGCCGACAGGCATGCCGTTCCGACACTCGATAGGTCTCACGAGCATGCCTGACCGCGCTACGTCGCCGCTCAGGGCCTAGAAGTTTCCCTCTGCGACATCCTTGAGAATTTGCTTCTCCAAAGACAGCTCTGCTACCAGCCGTTTCAGCTTTGTGTTCTCCCGCTCCAGGTCTTTGAGTCGCTTGGCTTGATCCAGCTTCAGACCACCGTATTCCTTCCGCCAGCGGTAGTAGGTCTGTTGGGTGATGGCCGCTTCCTTGCAGGCTTGCGGGGTTGTCTTTCCGTTCGCGATTTCCACTTCGATCTGCCGCAGCAAATTCACGATCTGCTCCGGCTTAAATCTCTTCATCGGCATGACCGGTCTTCCCTCCAGGTGAATTCTCTCTCATTTCACCTGGTACAAAAGACCCCGGTCAGGTCAGGGACAGCACTCAATATCCAGAATTATGATGGTAATTTCGTTGAACCAGAACAGTCAATCAGGAGCGAACAGGATGCATTAGCACAATTTGAACAGACAAAAGCAGCACCACCAAAAAGCGGCGGGATATTAGTTAAGGGTGCATCTCAATTCGCTACGTCACATGGGATAATCCTGTCTCCAGAAGACTACGATAATTTGGTTCACGGCCGTCGCGTGGTTTATGTGATAGCGGAATTCTCCTACTTTGACGATTCGGGTAAACACGCCCGTCAGTTCTGTCAATCACTCCAGCCACCACAACCGGGGGGCTTTTTGATTTGGAGCAATTGCGAAAGCTTTAATCATGAATACTAAACCTCTTTGTCATTATGTCCGACGATACTAGATGCGATCAGGTTGGGAATAGTTTCGTAGGAAGGGCAAGTGTTTCTGAGACGCGTGTTATTCCAAGACTCGAATCTACCCGCAAACCGTGAAACGCCGACCTCGGGGGAATCATCTGCCACCACCCAAATTCTACTTCTTGGGAGGCGTTTGCGTCTTGTCGACGACGTTTTCCTGAAACTCCTTCATCTCGGAATATGCGCAGAGCGTCTCGCCCATGGGCGCGGTTGTCAGCTTATACACTTTCGCTGCCGAGAAGGTTTTCGTGTAGGCCTTGGGATCGTCGATCGTCACGGAGAGTTCGAGCCTGTCGTGATCCAGCCGGCGGAAGCGTTCGATGACGTGTAGCGCGTCGCTGTGCGGATGGCCGGTTTGATCCAGCCAGGTCTTGTCATTGAAGCCGATCGAATCAATCACGAGGGTGTCGCCTTCATACTTCCCGATCGAATCGCCCATCCAGCTGCTGTCCGGATCTTTGGGATGCTCGCGATCCAGGTCAATTTCCCGCCAGACCTTGGTGTACTCGTACAGAATGAACACGGCCTTGGGCGTTTGAACGAATCTAATTTCCCAGGGATACATGTAAATGCGCGGAACGCCGGGAGGATCGCAGTATCTCTGCACGGGATCATTTGTATCGTTGAAGGTTTGCAGCGCCCCGAACGGAGGCCGCACGCCCTTGAATTTCTCAGCCGCCCACGGCGTCATGGGAGCTTTCTCCGGATGGGCAGCGAAGGGGTCCGAAGAGTCCCAGGTGTTCAACCGTATTCCTTCGGGGCCGTGGAAATCCGGGTCCCAGATGCCGGACAAATCCGGAATGCCGCCGGACATCAGGCCCGATTTTTGTGTGCTCGGAACAGCCACAGCGGGCGCGGATTGCGCCGACAAAGTAGAAGAGAACGTGAGCGTCGCTCCAAGCGCAATAATTACAACCGCCGTGTGAATTCGCATCTTGCATTTCCTCCCTTGGTGCGGCTTACTTCACTCGGATCGGCTGGGAAGCTCCTGGCCATTTATTACGGTCTTGAGAATGAACGTTATGGTGCTGGAAATTCCGACGGGAGCGCCGTTTCGAGAAGGATGCGTGTCAATGGTGATATCGTCACCCGTCTTCATCGCATTTTTGGTCCACCCGGCGCGCACCATGTGAACCGGGGAGGCGAACTCGATGGTCCAATGCTGCATTTCCCCGCTCTCATTCTTCGCATCCAGATAGACGACCACATGGGGATTGCTCCAATCGAATTTCGTGACGGTCCCGTGCACGGTGATCGTCTTGGTCATGTCGTAACCGGCCACGCCGTGATGCGCCGCCGCGGAGCCCGACAAAATCAGCAAGCTCGCAACCGCAGCCAGAACGACGAACAGCTTCCTCTTCATGAAGATCCTCCCACCAATGCTTGCTTAGCCAAGAAGTCGAACGATGAGCGCCATCATATCAGGACCGGCTAATTTTAGAAATAATTTGAGTTCAGGCGGGAAAGGACACTTGCTAGGAAGTCGCAGGAGGCGCTTCGCGAATTGCGTAGGATAGGCTCTTGTGGTGAGCGATAGTGAACCATCAGCCTGTCTCATTGCGCGAAAAATTCAAAATCGAAAACCGGACAGGCTGAAGCCTATCCTACTTAAGTCAAACCGTGGCTCGCATGTCGCTCGACGCGCCGCCCGCGGCAGGTATGTAACATTTCAGCGTGTAATCCATCACCATGCGGTTGGCGTTGAACCGCCAGCCGAGAGTGCGGATGGTCCGCTTCATTCGCTTGATCCATCCGCGCGGCAAGCCGTCACGATCGCGCTGATAGAAGAGAGGAATGACTTCCTCCCGCAGCACGCGGTACAGATTCTCCCCATCGCGCCGGTCGTGAACGTCCATATTCGTGTGTGTGCGGCCGGTTCCAATCGCGAACCCGTTCAGGCCGTCGTACGCCTCCGCCCACCAGCCATCGAGGACGGAAAGATTGAGGCCACCATTCAAGACGACCTTCTGCCCGCTGGTGCCCGAGGCTTCAAGCGGCCTGCGGGGATTGTTCAGCCACACATCGACACCCTGCACGAGATGGCGGCCCAGGTTGATGTCGTAGTCTTCAATAAAAACAAATTTATTCGTAAACTGTTTGTCGCGCATCAGCTCCGCGATCTGCTGCAAGACTTGCTTGCCGGGCGTGTCGTGCGGATGCGCCTTCCCCGCGAATACGAATTGCACCGGGCGTTTGGGATCATTGACCATCGACGCCAGCATTTCCATATCGGCCAGGATCAAGTTGGCTCTCTTGTAGGTGGCGAATCGACGCGCAAATCCGATGGTCAGAGCATCGGGACTCAGAACTTTGCCCACGCTTTGCAGGGCTTTCGCCGATTCCCCGCGGCGCTCCGCCTGTTCCATTGCTCGCAAGCGGGCAAATTCGATCAAGCGTGTTTTCAGGCTGAGGTGCGTTTCCCAGAGTTCCGCGTCGTCTACATTCTCGATCCCTTCCCAAATCTGGGGTTCGCCGCTGTGTTCAGCCCATCCGGTCCCGAGGTGACGGTCATAGAGACGGTACATCTGCGGCGCAAGCCACGTGGGCACGTGCACGCCATTCGTGATATGCCGTATCGGGACCGCTTCCTCCGACCTTCCCGGATATAGCGATGTCCACATTGCGCGAGACACTTCCCCATGCAGCGTCGAAACGGCATTGGCACGCCGCGCGAGTTTCAGGCCCAGGACCGTCATGCAGAAACTTTCGTTGGAGTTGTTTGGATTCTCGCGCCCCAGCGACATCAGCCAGTCGTGCGAAATCCCCATGGAATCGCGAAGAGGTCCCAAGTGCTCCTCGATCAGCCCCGCATCGAATCGGTCGTGCCCTGCGGGAACTGGCGTGTGGGTCGTAAAAACCACTTCGCGCGAAACGCGGGGAACTGCATTGTTGAAATCCAATCCTTCCTCTTCCATCCGGCTGCGAATCGCTTCGAGCACGGCAAATCCGCTGTGCCCTTCGTTCAAATGCAGAACGCTGGGCGTGATACCCATCGCCTTCAGCGCGCGGAATCCGCCCACACCAAGCAACAATTCCTGGCGAATGCGAAAGCGACTGTCGCCGCCATAAAGACGTGAGGTGAGTTCCCGGTCTTCAGGCGCATTTCCTTCCACATTGGAATCGAGCAATAGCAGGGCGCAGCGACCGACTTTCAGCCGCCAGACTTTGGCGTGAATCGCGCCGCCACGCGTTTCAATCTGCACGGTGACGGGCTCGCCTTTCATCCCGATAGCCGGCTCCATGGGCATCTGGCTGACGTCCGTCTGCAGGTACTCTTCCTGTTGCCACCCGTTTCTATCCAAACGCTGCCGGAAATAACCTTGCCCGTAAAACAAGCCAATTCCTACAAGCGGCAGCCCCAAGTCTGAAGCGCTTTTGATGTGGTCTCCGGCGAGAACTCCAAGGCCGCCGGAATAGACAGGAAGAGATTCGTGCAATCCGAATTCGGCAGAGAAATAGGCGACCGGGCGCGGACGCAAGATCCCGGCGTGCCGCGCGCCCCAGGTGCGGTCCGCGTCAAGATACTCGCGCTTGCGGCGGAAGGCGTAATTAACCCGGCTGTGCAGGACCAGCTCTTGCGCGCGCCGTTCGAGGCGCGCAAGCGGAATTTCAGAGAGCAACGAGACCGGATTGTGATTGAGTTGTCTCCAGCGCTGCGGGTCAAGATCGTGGAACAGACTAGTGGAATCGTTGTCCCAGCTCCACCACAGGTTGCGCGCCAGGGACCACAGGCGCTCTTGCAAGGGAGCCACGAAGCGGTCCAGCGTGCGCGCCTCGCTCACCACCGGAGCGAGTTGCGCCGCCGCTTCGGAGAGCATCTTGATTTCGACGTCATTAAAAACGCGCGCATCGATCGTTTGCACGACGAGAACGCCCTGCAGAACGCCGCTATCGATCAGCGGCACTCCGAGGAAGGACTGGTAAGCCTCCTCGCCGGCCTCACTGAAATATTTGAACCGGGGATGGTTTTTGACCTGCTCGACGGCGACCGGTTGCACCTGCTCGGCGACCAGGCCTGCCAGCCCCTCATGCAACGCCATCCGCAAAGTGCCCACACATTGAGGGCGCAAGCCTACGGTAGCCGCCAGGATCAGATTGGCCCGATCCGGCTCCAGCAAGTAGGCAGAGCAAACTTCCGTCTTGAACCGTTTGCCGATCAACGCGACCACGTTCGTAAGAGTTTCCGCCGGCTTGCCGCCCTCCGCCGCAAGATTGCCGATCTCTTCCAATGTCAATACATAGCTGGTGCGGATTAGCTCAGAGGTCTGCATCACAGACGGAATTTCTTTTTCATCCCGCTGCGGTCCCACGCTCGGTTGCGCCATCAGGGTCCCCTTAGTTCACGCACACTTTCAGTTCGCAAATGTTTAGTGTTTACTGTCACTCGCGCTTTATGGAAAGTCCAATCGACAAAATCTATCCGCGATATAGCAAATGTTTGGAATACCGGTAGAAACTTGCCTACAACGGCCCTCGGTGAAACAGGGAGGCGGGCAATCCCGGGCGGGCAATGCCATAATCGTTCGCGGCGGGTTCGGCCGCACCAGCTTACTAATCTATGGTCCACAAATTTGACGCGCTAATTCTGGGGGCCGGAGCGGCCGGACTGATGTGCGCGATCGAGGCGGGCAAACGCGGCCGGCGCGTCGCAGTCCTGGAACGCGCCAATCGCGTGGGTAAGAAGATCCTTATCTCCGGCGGGGGCCGCTGCAATTTCACGAATCTCCATTGCTCGCCGGAAAATTTTTATTCCGCGAATCTCCACTTCGCGAAATCCGCTTTGGCCCGCTACGAGCCATCCGACTTCATCGCGCTGGTCGAAAAGCATCACATCCCGTATCACGAGAAGACACTCGGCCAGCTTTTCTGTGACCGCTCCGCGCAAGACATTGTGGAAATGCTCGAAACCGAATGCCGGGCCGCGGGAATCCAAATTGCTCTGAACACCAAAATTCAAGAGGTTCGTCGCGCCGACGGATTCATCGCTCGGACTGAGACCGGCGAATTTCATGCTCCAGCTCTCGTCGTAGCGACGGGTGGACTTTCGATACCGAAACTAGGAGCTACTTCGCTGGGATACGACATCGCCCGCCAATTCGGCCTGAAGATCCGGGAAACCAGACCCGCTCTCGTGCCCCTTGTTCTGAGGCCAAAAGACCGCGAGCAATATTGCGATTTGGCCGGCGTTTCCGCGGAAGTTGAGGTTTACACTGGCGATTCGTCCTTTCGGGAGAAGATGCTGATCACGCACCGTGGCTTGAGCGGGCCCGCAATTCTGCAGATTTCGACGCCCTGGCAAGAGCAATCCCCGATTCGAATCGACTTGGCGCCAGGCCGCGACGTCACTCTGGCCATACGCGAAGTCAAAGAACGTAATATGGCCGCCGCGCGAAATGCCCTCCAGGGAATTATTCCCAAACGGCTGGCCACGCGCTGGTTGGAATTGCACGCACCTCAGGATTGGACTAATCGGGCGCTTGAAAATCTCGAACGCGAAATCCATGAATGGGTTGTCGAGCCTGCGGGCACCGAGGGCTACGAAAAAGCCGAGGTCACCGCAGGTGGCGTGGACACCGGCGAACTATCAAGTAAGACGATGGAGAGCCGCCGCGTGCCGGGATTGTTCTTCATTGGAGAAGTTGTTGATGTCACGGGGCAGCTCGGTGGATTCAATTTCCAATGGGCCTGGGCTTCTGGCACCGCAGCAGGGCGCGGACTTTGATCGCGAGGCGGTAACTACCTCAATTGGGCCCTCCGTCCCGAACGCTAACCCGCCGCTGCGGCATCCGTCTTATAGAGAGAGAAAAAACTGGCAAGATTAAGCCAGGGATTAGAAATGTCGGAACGCGGATAAGGAGAAACCCATGAATTTGCAGAGGCTTAGGGGGAAATCGATACTAGTTGCCAGCGCCCTCATAATATTGGTTGGTTTGACCGGTTGGGGCGTGGCGCGAGCCAGCCAGAAGTTTTTTACCCCCGGCGTGCATATTTCCATGAAACTGGCCGACCCGGCCGAGGGGCCCAGCAGGACCGGATTTGCGCCCATAGTGAAATCGGTGCTCCCGGACGTCGTGAATATTTCCACGTCCAAGGTCGTCAAAGCATCCGATCAAGAGCAATTTGACTTACCGGATGGAATGCCGCCTTTCTTCCAGCAGTTTTTCGGACAACAATTCGGCCCCAATTCTGGTAATCGCATGCCCAAGCCACGCGACCAACGCGAAGACAGCCTCGGGTCAGGCGTCATCGTGAGCCCCGACGGCTACATTTTGACGAACAACCACGTTGTCGACGGCGCCACGGACGTTCGCGTCACGTTTGCCGACAAGCGCCAATTAAAGGCCAAGGTCGTGGGAACCGATCCCAAGACGGACATAGCCGTCCTGAAAGTGGACGGCAGCGATTTTCCGGCCATTACCATTGGCGATTCCTCCAAGGTGCAGGTGGGCGACTATGCCCTGGCGATCGGCGATCCGTTTGGTGTGGGCCAGACCGTCACCATGGGAATTGTCAGCGCCCTGAACCGCGGGAATTTGGGGATTGAGGATTACGAGGATTTTATCCAGACCGATGCGCCGATTAACCCGGGCAATTCCGGCGGCGCGTTGATCAACGATCGCGGCGAACTAGTCGGAATCAACACGGCCATTCTTTCGCACGGCTCCGGCGGCAATGAAGGAATCGGATTTGCCATTCCCATCAACATGGCGCGCGGAGTGATGAGCCAGATTCTGGATCACGGCAAAGTCAACCGCGCCTACCTCGGCATCATGGTTCAAGACATTACGCCGGGTATTTCCAAGGCCATGAACTTGAAGGATATGAAGGGGGTTCTCGTCGGCGATGTCAGCCCATCGGGTCCGGCTTCGAGAAGCGGCGTCCAGAGAGGCGACGTGATCCTGCAAGTCAATGGAAAGCCGATGGAAGACAGCCGCCAATTGCGGAACACCATTTCCATGATGGACCCGACCGCAACCGTGAACCTGAAGCTCTTGCGGAACGGCACTCCAACCGACGTAAGCGTCAAGCTCGGTGAATTGCCAACCGACAAGGAGCAGGCCAAAACTGAGGAAGGGTCCTCCAATAAGCAGCTCGAAGGAGTGACCGTGGAAACTCTCGACGCGCAATCGGCGAAACAGTTGGGATTGCCCCCGACAACCATGGGAGTGGTGGTCACGGACATCGACCCCAGCAGCACGCTCGCATCAGCGGGCCTACAGCGCGGCGACGTCATTCAGGAAGTGAATCATCAACCGGTGAAGAACGTCGCGCAACTCGAGGAAGCGATTCACAAGGCCGGCAGCAATCCGCTGTTCCTGGTGAACCGGAAAGGCTCTACGCTCTTCCTCGCCGAATAATCAGAGAACACGCTCGACCCTTCAAGCCCCTCCCGATGGTCGGACAAAAGCCCCGCGACGAAACGTCGCGGGGCTTTTGCATTTCGCTCCGTCCCATTAAAAACAGCCCGCCGAGAGAATGTGCGACTATACTGTTTGAGTCGACTTCATGCGAACACCCTGGAAACAAATCCTCTACGCAATTCTTTTGATGATCGGCGTCGCGTATGGTTACGACTATGCTCCGGTCCGCCGCCGGATGGGCGCGCAAAAACCCGGCGATCCCTTCGATGTCGTGACCTATCCCCATCTTCTTGCAATCCCGCAAAAGGGCAACAAGGTCGATTACGAATTAGACGTGCAATCTCCCATGGTAACCGAGTCCTGCGTTCACTCCCTGTTTCCTCACTACGGGTACACTCCCTGCTGGTACGTGCTCCGCAGGTCCAAGAACCCGACACAAATGATGATTTTTCTCCGCGTTCCGCGCTTTTAGTAGGACAGCCACTCTTGGCTGTCCGGTTTTGCGAATTTGCACACATTCGAGAATTGTCGGAGGCAGCAAAAACTGGACAGCCATGAGTGGCTGTCCTACGTTTCCGAACCGGCAAGGTCACTCTGCTGGATGGCCAAAAGCTCTTGACTTCGCTTCCCGCGCGAGCTAAAGAATCGGCACCGCGCGCGCTCATGCGCCATTTTTCTATACGGGCGAGGGCAAAGTGAAAAAGTCGCTGCTGCTTGCATACTTTCTGGCATGGATTGCGTGCGGGTCTCTGAGGGCACAAACTCCTGCCGACAAACCGGTAGTCAAACTAGATCCTTCCCTCGACGCGCTCATCTCCCCCGACGCCAAATTGGAGCTAGTGAAAGGCGATTTCGGATTCACGGAAGGAATCGTGTGGGTCGACCGGGGAAACAGCGGCTATCTGCTCCTAAGCGACATGTACGCAAACGTGATTTATAAGCTCACGCCGGACGGGAAAGTTTCTCTCTACCTTGATCGCAGCGGCTATACCGGATACGACATCTGGCGCGTGGGCATGCCGCAACCAGACCCCAACCGGAAAGACGTTTTCTTCATGATCGGTTCCAACGGCCTGGCCCTCGACCGTCAGGGCCGTTTGCTGATCGCCACCTGGAGCGGGCGCTCGATCGACCGGATTGAGAAGGACGGCAAACGTACCATCCTGGCCGACCGCTACGAAGGCAAACGGTTTGGGGGAACCAACGACCTCGTCGTGAAGAAGGACGGAGCGATCTATTTTACCGACGGCTTTGGCGGGCTGCGCGGCAGGGATCAGGATCCTAAAAAGGAATTGGATTTCGCGGGGATCTTCATGTGGAAGGACGGCAAGGTCACGCTGGCCATCAAAGATATCGCCACACCAAATGGTCTGGCATTTTCGCCCGACGAAAAATACTTGTACGCGAACGGCAGCCAGAACAAATACGTCCGCCGCTACGACGTGCAGCCCGACGATACGCTGACCAACAGCCAGATGTTCATCGATATGAGTTCAGATAAAGCCGGGGGAATCACGGACGGGATGAAAGTGGACACCAAAGGAAACGTCTGGGAGTCCGGCCCGCGCGGGATTTGGATTCTTTCACCGGAAGGCAAACATCTGGGCACAATCCTGACGCCGGAATTTGTCGCCAACGTCTGCTTCGGCGACCGCGACAATAAGACTCTCTACGTCGCGGCTCGCACTGGCGTTTACAAGATTCACGTGAATATTCCGGGGATTCGTTGAGTAGGATAGACTTTACGGGCCGCGGAAAAAATGCCTTGTTCTGTCATTCTGAGCGAAGCGAAGAATCTCTCCTTGTTTCTTTTCTTCTTCTTAAATCCAAGAGAGATTCTTCGCTTCGCTCAGAATGACAGAGGTTTGAGTTTTTCCGCAGCCTCTCTAGCCTGTCCGGTTTAGATTTGAGTGCAGCGCGAAAGAGCAGACAGGCTGAAGCCTATCCTACTGAGGAGACCCCATGAATTGGTTTCTGTGGGCATTGCTGTCCGCATTTTTCGCCGGGCTAACCGCGGTCCTTGCCAAAGTGGGCGTTCAGCAAATTGACTCCAACATGGCCACGGCGATCCGCACGGTGGTCATTCTGATTTTTGCCTGGGCGGTGGCCATGGTGACCAGGAACCAACCGTTTTCCACAATCGGCAAACGAACTTGGATATTCCTGATTCTGTCGGGGATCGCCACCGGCCTGTCCTGGCTGTGCTATTTCCGCGCCTTGCAACTAGGCGAAGCCTCGCAGGTCGCTCCGGTGGACAAACTCAGCGTCGTCGTGGCGATTGCGCTGGCCGCGTTTTTCCTGCACGAGAAAATGACCTGGCACCACTGGGTGGGCGGAACGCTCATTTTCACGGGCGCTGTCGTGCTCGCCTATGCGTGAGCAGAAAAAAATAATGGGACGCCATGAATGGCGTCCCATTAGTCAACTGAGTGGATCACTTCCGATCAAGCCGTCCTACACAGCCTGGACGCTCAATCGACTGCCGTCATCGCCGGCATGCTCCCCGTATAGTAAAAGACCACGTACGCCTTGATCGTGGCATTGGCCTGCGGGATTCCGAAGACCTTTACGGGAGTTCCAGCAATGAGATTGTTGGTGATTGTTGTTTGGCCGGCGGTTGTCGTGATGTCGACCGCGCTGACGGTCACGATCCCGTTAGTCCGATCCACCTGATACACGAGGGTTCCGGAACCGGAGGTGGTGCTGAGGTCCACCGGCACAGCCGTAGTGCCGCCGGTCTCGGACATCGTGAAGGTTCCGTTAGAGTAAGAAGTGGCTGCCGTACCCACAGGCACAGTCGTGGGCAAGAGAACAGTCCACGGCACAGCCCAGGCATTCGCCAGGATGGGATCGTTCCACCGGGCATAGCTTTCGCCGCGCGTCGGATAAGCTCCTGCGGTGCCGCCGAAGTTCACCGTGCCGTTTGTGGCGGCCTCGAAATCCGGGATGGCATTCGTGCCGCTATCCACGATGGTCGGGAACGTGAAGTTCCACCACTTGAACCCGGTGATCGCGGCTCCGGTCATAGGATCGGAACCGTTCGCCGAGCTGCTGGAAATGTAGGGGAGCGTAAACGTGTAATCGTCACCCGGGGTGTTGAATTTGCGAGTGTAGGTGAAGTTGTTGGCGTTCACGGCGGAGATGCTGCCATCGTAGCGCGCGATTTCGATATCAATCGTCTGCGCAACGAGTGGTGCCGCCAGAGGATCCACAACGCTGGCGTGGATTTTGAATCCGCGCACCAGGTCTTTGTTTGTCAGGAAACTGGTTCCCTGCCCAATAGGAGTCGAGTCGGCCACGGCGTTCCAAGGAGTCCGGAAAAAGAATTCCGTGTTGTTATCCACTTGGAGCGGGATACCGATGCCGAGTTCATTTTCCACGATGATCACGTCGGTATTGGTATTCACATGGAGAACGTGGCCTTCGGGGCTGATCCAAACGCTGTTAAAGGCGTTGGCGGCCCAGATGCGCACGGCTACCAGCGAACCGTTGGATTGATACCGCGCCGCGACGCGAACGAACCGGCCCGTCAAACCATTCGCCACCGTGGAAAAGTTCTTTATGGTCACGACCGTTTTTGCGTCCACGTCATAGAAGAGCGTCCCGTTCGATGCATCCGCGAGAATCGTGAGGGATTGGGACGTGGCAATTGCAGTTTCAGGATTTGTCGGCGGTTCAACCGGGAAATCCTTGGTGATCGTGATGGAGCTGTCATCCGTGGAAACGCCCGTCACGGTGCCATACGTGTGGCGCAGGATCAGCCGGGTGATATCCCAGATGGGGTGATGGCGCACCGGGCCTTTGTTGAAATTCACCGCCCAAATCGTTTGTCCACCCAAAGCGGGGGGAACGTGTCCTACCAAGAACGCGGGGTGTGAAAGATCAAATTCCACGTCGACGGAACTTGTCTGATTCGCCGCGACAACTAATGGAGAATCGAAATTCACGTTAACGGGGACTGTTTTGCTACCGGCGCTGCCGCTCGCTCCCTGAATCTGAATCTGGTTCGACGGAATAGTGGCTCCCGCTGTCCCGGCGAATCCGGCCTCCGGATCCGCGGACACGACTAAAGCGACGTCTCCGGGATTCGCACTGATCGTAAGAATCGCGCTCGTATAGGTTCCGGCAGGAACCGTGAGCGTTCCGAGAATTTCACCCAGTTGATCGAGTTGAACCAGGTTGATGGTCGGCACCGAACTTCCGGCCGTGAACACGTTGACGGGACTGCCCCCGCCCTGCGGGACCAGGGAAATGCTGAGAATTTTCACGCCAATGGTGGCCCAATCTTCCGTGGAGGCATCGCTCACAATCATGTTCAAGCTGCCATCCTGCGGAGTGCCGCCTCCATTCGAGCCCAGACTTGCGCTGGAGCTGGAACCGCATGCAACGGAGAAAAGAGGCATCGCTGCCAACGCTAGCCCCAGAAAAATACGGGATAATCTGAAATTCATTTTTCGTCTCCTGCGAAGACTCGGTGGTCTCCACTCGTTTGTATAGGCCAAAGCCAGATATCCAAGCGCCGGGCCCCCGAAGACCGTGCGGAAATTCCGGCCAGCACCCTACCAAACACAGGAGCAGGAATAGAGTTGCGGTGGGATGGGGTCGAACTAGTAGTACGAAAGTACTATTCGGAAGAATTTCAGAAATTACGCTTTGGCGTCCCGGGAAGCGGCCGCCCACTTTCCTTGCGCTTTGACGATCAGCTCGATCACTTCGCGGACTGCGCCATCGCCGCCCGAACGCGCAGTAACAAAATGCGCCGCGCGCTTCACTTCCGGAACGGCGTTGGCGACCGCCGCCGCGAGGCCGACGCGCTGCATTACGGGAAGGTCTGGAAGATCGTCGCCGACGTATGCAACTTCATTGCTGTCCGCACCAGTCGTCTGCAATATTTCTTCCAGCGCGCCGATTTTTGTAGCGCGGTGCTGATACACAAATTCGATTTCGCATTCCCTCGCGCGCTGGGTGACCGCGGTGGATTCCCTACCGGTAATGATTCCGGTGCGCAGGCCGGCGGCACGCGCGATTTTTAATCCTGCCCCGTCATACGCGCTGAAGCCCTTGATTTCGCTGGCCGTGCCGTCCCGGCGCGAGAACAGCCAGATGTGCCCATCGGTAAGAACACCATCCACGTCCATCAGCAACACTCGGATTTTTTTCGCCCGCGCCGCAAGTGCCTTGGTTAGCTTTATGTTTTTCGCCATAGAGGTCTTTTGCGTTGAGTTTATAAAACTCTAGAAAAGCTCCAGCGTCCACAGATCGTGCAAATGCACCACGCCGAGCGGCTTTCTCGCGGCGTCGGTCACGACGAGGGACGTGATGTGCCGCTCTTCCATGACTCGCAGCGCGCTGCCTGCCAGTTCACCTGGCGCGAGTGTTTGTGGGGTCTTATTCATGCAATCGCCGACGACCAGGTCCATCGTGGCGGCTCCCTGCTTCTGCATCAGCCGGCGCAGATCGCCATCGGTCAAGATGCCCGCTAGGCGGCCCTCGCCGTCCACGATCGTGGTCATGCCCAATCCTTTTTTGCTGATTTCGTAGATGACGTCCGGCATTATGGCGGTATATGGGACGCGCGGCATGGCGTCTCCCGAATGCATCAGGTTCTCGACGCGCAAGAGCCTCTTGCCGAGCCGCCCGCCCGGATGGAGAGCAGCGAAATCGCCGGGACTGAACCCACGGCGGTCGAGCAGCGTAACAGCCAGGGCATCGCCCATGGCCATGGCCGCCGTCGTCGAAGCGGTCGGCGCCAGATTGAGCGAGCAGGCCTCTTCCTTGACGCTTACATCAAGCGTGACATCGCTGGCCGAGCCAATTGTCGATTGGGGATGGCCGGTGAGCGTGACCATGCGCAGGCCGAGCCGCTTGATCGTTTCGAGCAATGCCGCGATTTCCTCAGTTTCCCCGCCGTAGCTCACCGCCAGCACCACATCATCGCGCATCAGCATTCCCAGATCGCCGTGGACCGCTTCCGCAGGATGCAGGAAAACCGAGGGCGTGCCCGTGCTCGACAGCGTCGCAGCAATTTTTCTGCCGATCAGACCAGATTTCCCCATCCCCACAACGACAACGCGGCCCTTGCAGGCCAGCAACAGTTCCACGGCCCGCTCAAAACTCTCGTCGAGCCGCTGAAGAAGCTGCGTGAGCGCCTCCGCTTCGATGCGCAGAACGCGCTTCGCTGTTTCGAGGCTCACTGCACGCTCCAGCCGCGAACGAGAACGGCGATCTCTTTGAGTTTTCCGAGCAGCGCGGGCAATTCCGCAAGAGGCAATGCATTGGTGCCGTCCGAAAGGGCTTTGGCGGGGTTTTCATGCACTTCCAGGAAAATCCCGTCCACGCCTACGGCGGCGCCCGCGCGGGCGAGCGGTTCGATGAATTCTGGCTGCCCTCCACTGGACTTGCCTGCTCCGCCAGGGAGTTGCACCGAATGCGTCACATCAAAGACCACCGGGCATCCGGTTCTTCGCATGATCGGAAAAGAGCGCATGTCGACGACAAGATTCTGGTAACCGAAGGATGCGCCGCGCTCGGTCAGGAAAATGCGGTCGTTGCCCGTCTTGGTTACTTTTTCCACGGCATTCGCCATCTCCCACGGTGAAAGAAATTGTCCTTTTTTCAGGTTCACCACGCGGCCCGTCTTTCCGGCCGCGACGAGCAAGTCCGTTTGCCGCGACAGAAAGGCGGGAATCTGCAGAACGTCAGCCACATCGGCAACGGGTGCTGCTTGGGACGCGTCGTGAATATCCGTCAGGATCGGAACCCCAAAGCGCTCCTTGATTTTTTTCAGGATGCGCAGCCCCTCGGCAATCCCGGGGCCTCGATAGGACTGCTCCGAAGAGCGATTGGCCTTGTCGTACGACGCCTTAAATACAAACGGGACCTTGGCGTGAGCGGCGATTCCCACCAGCCGCTCTGCCATCATGAGCGCATGGTCTTCGCTTTCAATGACGCAAGGTCCTGCAATCAAAAATAGGGGCTGATTGCCGCCAATGCGTACATTTCCAATCGAGATTTCTCTCGCAATTTGCATTCAGGTCCACTTTGAAACAGCGGGCGAACCATAGCGTATGCGGGACAGCCAAGATTTGCAACGGGGTGCGACGCCACTCTGCGCGTTCGCACGGGGTGCCGCATATAACTCAGCCTGTTGAAATCAGTCCAATGTCTGTATCAATCTACTTATAATGGAAGGGTCTGATGAAATGTGAACCACCGTTTGCCTGTTTGTGCTTCCGGATGGAATCATTTCGTGGCTGAAGGCAATTCGATTTCATCTAAATGAACGTCTCAGCGGGAAAATGTTCTGGCGCTTAAGTGCCGCGCCCAAGTCCGCGCCTCTCAAACAGGCTTGAAGGGAACGAATGTTTCCAAACGAGGACGCCGTGCTGTCCGGTCAGATGTTGGATTCCCGTGAAAGCCGCGAAAAGCTCCCTCGGCGGGGCGGCGCAAGTGGAATCCCATCTACAATGAAGCATCATCGTGGCGCCGCGTTTAAGCGCTCTTGGGATCGTCTGTGGATTCTGTCCGCTGTTGCGGCAGCCCTTCTGATGGGGTGTTCTCGAGATCCGAATGTTCAGAAGCAGAAATATCTCCAGGCCGGCACGAAATACCTTCACGCCAGGAAGTATCGCGAGGCCGCCATCGAGTTTGAAAACGCGATTCAAATCGACCCGCGTTTTGCGGAAGCTCACTACCAGCTGGCGCAATGCTTCCTGGGAGAATCCCTGTGGAATGGCGCTTACCAAGAACTTCTCCGCGCCGCCGATCTGCAACCGCAGAATGCGGACGTGCTGACCGACCTCGCCAAACTGCTACTGGCTGCAGGCAAATTCCAGGATGCACGTGACCGGGCCGCGGCGGCGCTCGCTCTGAAGCCGGAAAGCCTGGACGCGCAGTTGCAACTCGCCAGCGCGGATATTGCCCTCGGGAATGAAGATCTCGCAACGGAGGAGGCTCAGAAAGCGATTTTGACCGCTCCGGGCCGCCCGGAGGGTTATGTAGTCCTGGCGTTGACAGAAGCGAAGAAGAACCAGTTGCCTGAGGCAGAAGCGAGCTTCCAAAAAGCCATTTCCGCGAACGCCTCCTTTTTGCCCGCCCACCTGCTCCTGGCAGACTTCTACCAGAATCAAAAACGCTGGCAAGATGCCGAAGCGCAGTATGAAGCGGCGATTGCAGCGGCTCCCGATAATCCGGCCCCTCGCGCTGCCCTCGCCAAGCTTTATGTGGCCAGCGGTCGCAAGGAAGACGCCGAGCGCACCGTGACGGAAGCGAGCAAAGCGTTGATGAACGATCCCGGCGGATACCGCATGCTCGGGGACTATTACGTCAGCGTTGGGGATTCGGAGAAAGCCCTGGCGGAATTTTCTTCGCTCACTCAGGCCCATCCCCAGGATCTGGCCGTAAAGCGGACCTATATCCAGCTCCTGTTGATGAAGAACCGGACGGAGGACGCCAGTAAGCTGAACGAGCAAATTCTCCAAGAGAACCCCAATGATCTGGAAGCATTGATCGTCCGCGGGCAGATCCTGGTACGGACCGGCCGCTCGACCGAAGCCGTCCCGGCGCTGCAGAACGCGTTGAAGAATGCCCCTGACAATGCCGTGGGTCACTTTTATTTGGGCGTTGCCTACAGCCAAACCGGTTCGACCGAACGCGCCGAAAGCGAATGGCGCACCGCAGCGCGTCTTTCGCCGTCGCTGGTGGACGCACAACGTGTGCTGGCTTCCCTGGCTCTCTCGCGGAACGATTGGGGTGCATTGACCGCGATCGCCGACCAATTGATCCAGTCGACGCCGCGCTCCCCTCTGGGATACGTCTACCGGGGAATGGAGCGGGCCGCGCGCGGAGATCAGGCCGCCGCGGAGATGAATTTCAACAAGGCCATAGAGTTGGCCCCTGCGGACGCTGTCGGCTATGTCGAACTGGCCAAATTGCGGACGACGCAGAATCGCACCGGAGACGCGGAAATGCTGTTTCAGCAGGCCCTCGCTCACGATCCGAATTCGATGGACGCGCTGAACGGCCTTGTGCTCCTGGATCTGCGCCAGAAACAACCGTCCAAGGCGATGTCTGCCGTCCGGGAGCAGATCGCCAAGTCCCCGAACAACAGCGGATTTTACCTGTTGCTCGGCAATTTGCTGATCGACGCAAAAGATTCGGCTGGCGCGGAAACCGCGATGCAGAAGGCGATCGATTTTGATCCCAACAATGTGGCTGCCGTCCTCAGGCTGGCGCTGGTGCATATGCAAAGGGGTGCACCGGAGCGGGCCATCGCGGACTTTGAACAAGCCATGCAGAAGAATCCGCGCGATGTGCGTCTGCACCTGGGACTTGGAAGCTTGGAGGAAGGACGCGGAGACTGGCAGCAAGCGCAGAAGCTGTATGAGCAGGCGCTGCAAATTAAGCCGGACGATCCTGCGATCGCCAACAACCTGGCCTACTTGCTGATCCAGCATGGCGGGGACAAAGCCCTCGCCGTCTCCCTGGCGCAGACCGCTCGAAGGGGTCTGCCGAATCTTCCCAGCACTGCCGACACTCTGGGGTGGGCGTATTACTACCAGGGCGCGTTCCCATCGGCGGTCAGCGCGCTCCAGGCCGCCATTAAGGACGCACCGGAAAATTCCACGTATCACTATCACCTGGGCATGGCCTACCAAAAAACAAACGATACCGCCAAAGCCAAGGAACAGCTGCAACGTGCGCTGCAATTGCACCCCTCACCGCAGATGGCGGCCGAAATTCAAAAAGCGCTTGGCGAGAATTCGGGCGGCTGAGCTCTGCCATCGAGACTTCCTCCCAAATGGAGGGCGCGCTGAATTCGCAGGCAGAATTCATGGTACACTCCGCCACAAATGAGCAACCCTTCCGAAGATTTATCGCGAAGGTCGTTCTTGAAGGCGAGTCTCGCAGGAACTGCCGTTTCCCTCTCGAAGATCCCCGCGGCGTCAGAGACAGATCTGAATTCTAACGACGCAAACCCCGTCGTGAACAGCCAAAGCGACGACCTGACTAGATTAAGTATTCGCGAACTGGGCGATCAGATTCGCAAGAAAAAAGTCTCACCCGTGGACCTGACCAAGGCGTGCCTCGCTCGGATTGACCGATTTAACCACGCACTGAATGCCTTCATCACGATCACGGCAGAATCCGCTTTGGAACAAGCACGCGCGGCCGAAGCAGAAGTGATGCGCGGAAAATGGCGCGGACCGCTGCACGGTATTCCGATTGCCCTGAAAGACTTGTTCGATACGGCCGGCGTGCGAACAACCGCCGCGAGTGGTGTGTTTAAGGATCGCGTTCCCACGGACGATGCCGAAGTGGTTCGCAAGCTCAAGTCTGCCGGGGCTGTGTTGCTAGGCAAGACCAACATGCAGGAATTCGCTTTTGGCGGCACCTCGATCATCAGTTACTTCGGCGCCGTGCACAACCCGTGGGAGTTAAGCCACATCCCCGGTGGTTCCTCGGGCGGCTCGGCTGCGGCGGTGGCAGCCGGACTCTGCTATGGAGCCCTTGGATCGGACACTGCCGGCTCAGTACGCATCCCCGCATCGCACTGCGGCATCGTCGGATTAAAGCCCACCTATGGGCTCGTCAGCATTCGCGGCGTCGTTCCGCTGTCCTGGTCGCTCGACCATGTCGGTCCGATGGCTCGCACCGTGGCGGACACTGCTCTCCTGTTGCAAGCGATCGCCGGATACGACGAACAGGAAACCACGAGTGAAAAAATAAATGTGCCGGATTATTCGCCCGCCATAGGGGCGAAAGTTTCGTCCCTGCGAATCGGCGTGCCGCGCGAATTCTTTTTCGCCGATCTCGATCCAGAAATCGACGCCGCGATGAAAGAGGCTCTGTCGGTCTTGGGGAAACTCACGGGCGGCTTGAGAGACGTCTCGGTGCAGGGGGACAAGATGGAGACTCTTAGAGACGTTGTGAGAGCCGCCGAAGCCTACGCATATCATCGCGAATACGTCGCAAAGACTCCCGAGCTCTACCAGCCGCTCATCCTGAAACGCATTCAGGCCGGCGCAAACGTGACGACGCCCGCGTATATTCAAGGCCGCCGCGACCTCGCCGAGGTGCGCCGCAAAGCCGAAAAATGGATCGACGGAATCGATGTGCTCGTCACGCCCACGCTCCCCATTCCTCCGGCCGCGATTTCGGATCCACACGCAGACGATATTTTGCCCGCCGTACGCAACACCTCCCCGTTCGACGTCAACGGCTGGCCCGCGATTTCTCTCGCGTGCGGGTTCACACGCGGCGGCCTCCCATTGGGCCTGCAAATCGTCGGCCCTGACGGAGGTGAATCCGTTGTCTTTCAGCTCGCTCACGCGTACGAGCAAGCAACGGAATGGCACAAGCGGCGGCCAAAGCTGTCGGCGTGAGCATCAACGCGGCCTAGCTCCTCTCAAACTAGTCAAACGAGACAAGTCCAGAAAGGTGTCATTCCGAGCGCAGCGAGGAATCTGCTGTTCCCGCGTTGGAAGACAAAAGCAGATTCCTCGCTGCGCTCGGAATGACAATCTTTAGGGGGGGCCACTGCTAGGAAGGCTTTTTTACTGCGAACGCTTGGCCGACATCGACACGGCAGTCACGTTTCCCGTACCAACGCCGCGGCCTTGCTGCCTGTGCGCGTGCGCTGCGCCCATAAATGCATAGAAGAGCGGATGCGGCGCCAGGGGCTTGGACTTGAATTCCGGGTGAAACTGGCAGCCGAGAAACCATGGATGGTCCGGCGCTTCGACGATTTCCACGTATTTTCCGTCGGGCGACCGGCCGGTAATGCGGAATCCCGCGTCAGTAAGGATCTTTTCGTATTCGCAATTAAATTCGTAACGGTGGCGGTGGCGCTCGCTAATTTCCGTGGTTCCATAGGCGCGATAGGCCGTGGAATCTCTTTCAATTTTGCAGGGCCATGCGCCGAGGCGCATGGTGCCGCCCATTTCGTCCACTCCCAGGAGTTCGCGGAGCTTGTAAATCACGCGATGCGGGGTTTGCGGATCGAACTCGGTGCTGTCCGCGCCGGCAAGACGCGAAACGTCGCGCGCGTATTCGATCGTGGCGCACTGCATCCCCAGGCAAATTCCGAAAAACGGAACCTTGTGCGTGCGGGCGTACTCGATCGCGTAAATCATTCCTTGAATGCCACGCTTGCCAAATCCGCCGGGGACTAAAATCCCGTCGGCCGCCTGCAAGCGCAGCGCCGCGGTCTCGCGCGAATCCAACTCTTCGGCTTCGACCCACTCGATGATGGTGCGGTCCTTGTGCGCAAGGCCTCCGTGGATCAGCGATTCGCGTAAACTCTTATAAGCGTCTTCCAGCTGCACGTATTTGCCCACTACGGCGATGCGCACTTCGCCCTGCGGCTTGCGGATGCGGTCGAGCAACTCGAACCACGCGCTCAGGTCGCGTTCCCGAGCTTCGAGATGCAGCATCTTGAGAATCTGGTCGTCGAGTCCTTCGTCCGCCAGCGCCACCGGCACGGCGTAGATCGTGTCCATGTCCGGCATGGAAATGACACGCGCCTCGGGGACATTGCAGAAGAGAGCGATTTTATTTTTCAAATCCTGCGGCACGGTGCGGTCGCTGCGGCACAGCAGTATGTCAGGCTGAATTCCGATGGACAGCAATTCCTTCACCGAATGTTGCGTTGGCTTGGTCTTCAATTCACCGGCCGTGGGGATGAACGGGACGAGCGTGACGTGCACGTGAACGAAATTTTCCGGGCCAAGTTCCAGCCGCATTTGCCGGACGGCTTCGAGAAACGGCAGCGACTCGATGTCTCCCACCGTCCCGCCGATTTCAATGATCACGACATCGGTGTCAACTGCAATTTTCCGGAACGCGGCCTTGATCTCATCGGTGACGTGCGGGATGACTTGCACGGTTTTGCCAAGGTAATCTCCGCGCCGCTCTTTGGTGAGGATGGACTCGTAGATCCTGCCGGTCGTCCAGTTGTTATCGCGCGTAAGTTTGGCGTGGGTAAAGCGCTCGTAGTGTCCGAGGTCCAGATCGGTTTCGGCGCCGTCGTCGGTGACGTACACCTCGCCGTGCTGATACGGGCTCATGGTGCCCGGATCCACGTTCAAGTATGGATCGCATTTTTGGAGAGTGACTCGGAGACCACGACTTTCGAGCAGGCAGCCTATCGACGCCGCTGCAACACCCTTGCCCAGGGAGGATACAACACCACCGGTAACAAAAATATACTTCGGCCCCATCCGCTCAGTTCCGGCCGCTTAAAAAAATACGGTTTGCGAAACTGGGTTTAATCCTCCAGAAAGATGTTGGCGTACAACGCATTCTACGGGGAATGCATGCCACTGTCAATGTACAGACGAGAGGCGCTCTCGGAGCGGCAAAACGCGCCGCTTGGTCGAGAAATCATACGATATTCAAAATCAAAATCGCCGGAGATGGCGTGAGGTTATGTCCCCCCTGTGTCATCTCCGGCGATATGTTCATTTCTCACTTGGTGTCGTGGCCGAAAGGATCCCCTCCGAATTATTGGCGATCGCGGCCAAACAGGTCGCTCATCACCTTGACGTTATCGTCGCAGGCATGATTGAGGCACGGGAGTCCAAACCCCGCCTCCATCGATTTGAGTACTGAAAAGCTGTTGTAATACGTTTGGCTTTGCACGCCGTGCTCACCGTAGCTTGTCTCGACAGTCAGGACAACCTTATTGGTGTTCTGTGGCGGGAAGGCGCCAGTTGGCAAGGTGGGCGTGCCGCTGTAGTCATTCTCGTCCCACACGATCACGATGGCGTTGTTGCCATCCTTCCATACGGGCGAAGCATGGATCGCCTTCAAGAGATTCCGAATGGCCAGGTCACCGGCATAGATCAACGCAGGATTTAGCCCGGCTTGCAGACCGTCGGAATTGGGATCGAAGTCGCACTGCGGGCCGGCGTTCCCGCGACCGTGTTGATCATTGCACTGATTTGGGGCAATGAGCGAGAAATTGGGCACGTGGCCGGAAGCGAGATCCTCAAATAGACCGCGCGCTCCCTCAAATCCCACCATGTTGTTCAAGCTGCTGTCGGAGTCATTGCCCTGCTGAATATCGCGAAAATAGGCGAAAGGATTGTGCTTCACGGCATAAAGGGCAATTAGAGTTTGAGCCTCGTTCGGGAGCAGGCTGGTGACCGGGATCAAATTGGAGAAGAAGCCGTCGGCGTTGTTCACTCCGTCTGCACCGCCCGCAGGCAAGCTTTCCTGGTAGCTCTTCCAGCTCATGCCTGCCCGATCGAGTTGGTCAGCGATGGTTTTCCCGACGGTGGGAGCAGCTGGCACCGACTTGAAACCATCGACATCGGCAAGAAAGGCGAACTCTGGCAGGGTTACTTCGTTCCAGTTGTCCACGGCCGGAGTTGCAGCGTCCATGCCTTGACCGTAAATCGGGCAAATGTTGGTGGTCTCAATAGCAACTGGAGGATTTGCCAGATTGGCGGCGTTATCGGCGTTTACTAATCCGCTCTGCAAATTCGGCGTGCAGGTTTTGTCGTGCCAGGCGGGTGAGTTGTCACTGCGGACTCCGAAATTCGAGCCTCCAACGACCTCCAGGTAGTTGGTCAAGCTGGGATGCCCAACTGCGAAGTAGTTGTTCGCAAGATTGACTTTTCCGCTGGCAATGAGGCTGTCCAGATACGGCTCGTTCGGATTATTGAGAACCTGCTGATTGCCGTGATTCTCCATCATGATGACGAAAACGTGGTCCAGGTGGGGAATCCCTTTGGGGACATTGCCTTCGTTGGCGAACATCGGGGCCGCCAACAAGGCGAAGGAGAGCCCCAGGGCTGCGGCTTTCTTGAACATGTAAGTCACCTTTCTCTTTCGGGAAGCTGGAATTGCCGCCGCTCTGTGGACGGAGAGGGCTGGCGCGACCGGCGCTACTCTGGTGTGGGCCTATTGCCGGCCGGTTACGGGAATACGAAAATTTGGTGAATGCGGCGGCTCGATTTTTGATCGAACTGGGCAGGTGCTTGTGTTCGCCTCTCGCTTGGAGGTAATCCATCTCAGCGGCATGATTAGAATCGCCATTCGATTCTTGGCGTGTTTCTTCGTAATTTCGCGCCTCGAAATTTGATCCCGGAATTCCGAGGAAGTGCAAAATTCTCTTGACTTTATCGGGGGGCAACGGTCTATTGTCACATTCCGCTTTTCTGCAGGCGACACAACGATGCGGGACCGCATCTATGCCTCGCGGGGAATGAGATTCTGTCCAGCTTCCTAAACGGCTTGCCACCAGGTTGGTTGCAGGTGTGCGGATGCGGGGTTTCAGCGGCAGAGAAAAAGGCCGATCCGGCGAGCCCGACGCTTGCCGGCAAGCTTGAAACATTTTCTAGCGGCAAAAGGAAGCGTTCCAGCGAACCATGGCATGCGAAGTTCGTTCTTTCGAGCGGGTGCGCGCTCCGGGGGCCATCTCCAAAGAGCTCAGGAATAATGGGACCATATAATCCTCAGGACTCTCAGCGCTGTGCGGGTGAGGGGAATTCTAGTGTTTGAGTCAAATTTTCACTTGGGGCGTGAAAAGGTGCGTTGGGAACGTCTTCTTCTCTTTTTTGTGCTACTCGCCGTGCCCGCGATCCTGATTTCCTGCGGCAGCAACGCCGCCACCACGACCACCACTCCCACAATCACGGTTACGTGCACACCTACAGCCGTAACCGTGCTGGGAACTTCGCAATGCACGGCTTCCGTTTTGAACCTGAGCAGCACTCTGGTGAATTGGTCGGTCAGCGGAACCGGGACGGGGTCGATCAGTACCGGGGGAGTGTATACGGCTCCCGCGGCAGTGCCGACCAGCAACGTGGTGACCGTCACGGCAACTTCGCAGGCGCAGTCCAGCTTAACCGCGACGGCCTCGCTGACCATTCAAGCGGCCACTGCGATTACCGCGGTTATTTGCAATGATTCCTCAGGCGTTCAGGCATCGACCGTTTCTTCCGGCAATCACCTGGCCTGCACGGCTTTCGCTTCCGTCTCAACCGGCACGACCGTTCCCGTCATTTGGACAGTTACCAGCGCCAACAAACTTGGGGGAAACGTCGGAAGCATCTCGGCGCAAGGCGTCTATACTGCTCCGCTGGTTCCTCCGCCAGGACAAACTGTCACCATCACCGCCACCTCGCAGGCGGTTGCGACAGAGACCATGAGCGTTACGGCCACGGTGGTATTTGGAAACGCGGTCCTGAGTGGGCAGTACGTTTTTTCCACGGGCGGCAGGCTGACGACGAATGCGTTCTGGGCCCGTGTCGGGAGATTTACGGCTGGTGGCGGCACCATCAGCGGCGGTACCGAAGACACCAATCAGGGTGGAGCTCCCAATACGGTAGATAGCGTTGCCACTGCGGGGGCGATGCCGCCCCCACGTAATTTCACAGGGTCCTATTCCATCGGCCCGGACGGCCGTGGCACCATGCAATTCTGCGAGGACACCACTTCTCCCTGCCCGCAAGGTTCCCCGGGAACTGCGAATTTCCGTATCGTGATTATTTCTCCCCAGCAGGCGCAGATTATTGAATTCAGCCCCGCGGGCACGAATTCCGCAACGACGGCGGCGGGTGGCGAAATTCTTTTGCAGGCCCAATTGGTCTCTCCAAACAACGGAAACTTGTCCGGCACCTACTCGTTCAATTTTGCGGGCGTCTCGAGTGCCGCAACGGAGGAATCCGAGGTTGGGGAATTTGCGGCTAATGGATTTGGCAACATCACTGCGGGCAGCGCCTCACCACCAGCACCCGGTGAAATCGATATCAACGCTGGCGGCTCTGCCGCGCTTCCCGCCACAACGTATACGATTAGCTCCAACGGGCGGGGAACGGTCGCGCTCAATGGGCTTAATTTCAGTTTTTATCCTGTTTCAGCCAGCCGCGCGAAATTTATTGAAATCGATACGGCTGCAGTGGCCACTCCGACCACGCCGGCGTCAGTATTGTTCGGCGACGCGTATAAACAGCAGACCAGCTCGAATTGCGGATGGGGAATGAATGCGCTGAGTGGTTCTACCGTGTTGGAAACCACGGGGACATCCACAGGTGTTGTTATCGCGGATGTCGGCAGCTTCGATGTAACGGACACCAGCGGCGCATTCACCGGCGCATCGATTGATGAGAACAACGGCGGCACAGTGTCGTCGCAGGCCGGAACACTGAGCGGTAGCTACACGATGGATCCGTGCGGCAGAGGTACTCTGACCGTTGGCGCGCATTCCTACGTGTTCTATGTCATCTCCGCGTCAGACGCGGTGCTCCAGGAAACCACTTCCGGAGTAATTTCACATGGATTGCTTCTGCCCTCGCAGGGCGGTCCGTTTGTGAACAGCACGCTTACCGGCAGCTATGCGTTCAGGTTCACGGGGACAGACGCTGCCGGCGCCGGGGGCAACCGGGAAGATTTACTCGGGCAAGTGACGAGCGCTGGCTCCGGCACGAGCCTCGCCGGAACGGTTGATGTGAATGATTTTGGCGCGACACAGACGAGCGTAGCGATCGCGAATGGAACTTATCTCCCTACTCCGGCGGGCACACTTCGAGGCACGGTTGCTCTGCCTCTGAATACAACCCCGAGCGCTACTACGCGGAATTTCGTCATGTACATGGTCAGTCCGACGCTGTTTTATGCCCTGGACGTTGACCCGAGCCCGGCGGGCACGGCGATTGGCGTGATCAATAATCAGTTTTAGGCGGCAGAGTTCGCGCATGATCTGAGAATATTGAGCGCATGCGGGAAGAGGGATGAAGCGCATGCGTAGCCGGAGCGGCGAGGCGTGCGGCCGCTGGGAATTTCGCTATAATTTCAGGTTTTGGGGACAATGGTTGAGACGGAACCGCATGTGCAAGCGATCTCGAACGGCGATAAGAGAGGCGCGGTGAAACGCCTCCTGGTTCGTGTTTTGCTCGGCGGCGTTTCCCTCCTCGCTCTGACTTCCTGCGGTTACCAGGCGCCAAGCACGGCGGTATCGTGCACGACCACCACGCCGACCGGCTCGACGACGACTTCGACATCCACATGCACCGACCCGGTAACGAATATCAGCGTCACGATTTCGCCCGCGACGGTTTCGGTGAACGTCGTGACAACCCAGCAATTCCAGGACTCGATCCAGGGCGGGACAAATAATGTAACCATATGGAAAGTGAACAACATTACGGGCGGCAACAGTACGATTGGGCAAATCGATTCAAACGGTCTTTATCATGCCCCGGTGACGGTTCCTTCTCCCGCGACCGTGAGCGTGACTGCCATATCTTTTGAAGATCAAAATGTTTCCGCCACCTCGACTGTCACGGTAACGCCGGCCCCGGTCGTGGCGATTACTTCCCCTTCCGCTCCCCTCACTGTCTCATCTGGCGCCGCAAATACAGTGACTTTCAGCGCGACCGAAACCGGCGGAACCACCAACACAATTCTCTGGTACGTGGGGCCGGTAGGGGGCCTCGGTATTTTGGGTGGGAATGCAACGCTGGGCACGATCGACGCGACTGGCATCTATAGCCCGCCGGTCACGCCGCCCAGCGGGCAGATCGTCACGGTTACTGCTGTCGCGGAGGATTCTCCGACTTCGTCAGCAAGTTTAGCCGTCACTATTTCCGGCTACTCGACGTCTTCGCTAGGGGGGCAGTTCGCGTTTTCAATAGGGGGAACGAATACGTCGGGGCACTTTGTCAGGGCCGGCAGCTTTGTGGCGGACGGCGCAGGAAATCTGACCAGCGTGCTGGAAGACGTCACCGGCGCTTCCGGCGCGACGCCAACCCCCATTTCCACCACCGGCACTTATGCCGTGGGCGCGGATGGCCGGGGGACGATGAAATTCAGTGACGGTCTCTCGCCGGCGAGTTTTGATTTTGTCCTGGTGAACGGGGCGCAGTTACAGATCGTAGGGTTTGACTCTACGGGAACGGCCACGGGCCAGGCCAATGCGCAGGATGCTTCCACATTCAGCGTTTCCGCTCTGAGTGGCACCTATGTATTTGATTTCAGTGGCTCGCACAGCTCGAATGCTATTTCAGAAATCGGAGAATTCACCGCGGACGGCGCTGGAAACATTACAGGCGGCTCGATCGATGTGAATGATAACGGCGCCGTAAGCCAGCTCCAGATTACCGGCAACACGGCTCCCGCGGGCCAGCCGCCTGTGTTTCCTTCGACGTACACGGCCCCGGCCAATTCCAACGGCCGTGGAACGCTCACACTTGCCACTTCCGGCGCGATGATGCACTTCGCGTTTTACGTTGTATCCAGGGGAACGGCAAAATTTGTGGGCGCCGATTCGGAGTCAGCCGTCGGCGCGTTTGCAGGAGTTACCGCGCAGCAAACCCCCAACTCGGCGTTCAGTCCAGCGTCCCTAAAGGGGAACTACGCATTTCTTTTGTCCGGCAGCGGCTCCGGCGGGGCCTACGCGTCGGCGGGAAGTTTCACAGCGGACGGGCAAGGAAACGTCTCCGGCGGTGTGATGGATGAAAATGTGAGTGGCACTCCCAATGCAAATGCCGTGTTAAGCGGAGTCAATTACACCGTGGCTTCCAACGGGCGCGGCACGCTTACCCTCAACGGGGGGCGGACCTACGTGTTTTACCTTGGCCCGGGCGGGAATGCCTTTGTTCAAGAAACTGACACGATTCATGCGAACATCGCCAGCGACGGCGCTTTCGCGCAGCAACAGAACAGCTCCTTTGCGCTGGCGCAAATCGCGGGGACTTACGCTTTTGATACGACCGGCCTTAGCGGCGCCTCAGCGGAAACATTTACCGGGGAACTCGCCACCGACGGTTCCGGGGCCGTTTCCGGCGGAGCCGCCGACGTGAATACGGCAGGGACCACGACGTCGAATGTACCGATTACGGCCGCGACGAACGCGTTCTCCACTTCTTCCTCAGCGGAACGAGGGACAGCGGCTTTGAATTTCGGCAGTCCATTAAATCAAGCTCGAAATTTTGCAGTCTACGTAGTGAGTCCAACGCAGTGTTTCATGGTGGGAATTGACAGCGGCCGGCTGGCGGCCGGAGCTCTCCTCAGGCAGTTCTAAAGAAATTCTCCCGCACACCCACAATTACGCGGAGCGCGCGTTACGCAGCAACTGCTCGACGCGCGCGACATCTTCCGGCACGTCCACGCTGACCGAATCGTGTTGCGTCTCGGCGACGCGAATTTTGTAGCCGTTTTCCATCCAGCGAAGTTGCTCCAGCTGCTCAATGCGCTCGAGGTCTCCGAGCGGCAGCGTTGGAAAATCGAGCAGCGCGGCGCGCCGGAACGCGTACAACCCCAGGTGCTTCATGTGCTGCGCGTGCACTGGGGCGTCGCGGTCGCGCACCCACGGAATGGGCGCTCGCGAAAAATAGAGCGCGTTGCCGTCAAAATCGAGGACCACCTTTACAATGTTTGGGTCCATGATGTCGGCAGGCTTGGTGATGGGGACCATGAGGGTAGCGACCGAAACTCCGTCCTCCGACTCCATGGCCTCGACAAGAGTGTCAATCGCCTCCGGCTCGACCAGCGGCTCATCCCCCTGCACGTTGACAAAAATCTCTTCCCCTTCACCAGCAATGTGCAGCGCCACTTCTGCCACGCGCTCGCTGCCGGAGCGGTGTTCCGAACGGGTCATAACCGCTTCTGCCCCAAAAACAGCGGCCGCCTTCAGGATGCGTTCATCATCCGTAGCGATGATTACCCTACTGATGCGCTTGGCCTGTCTGGTGCGTTCCCACACGCGCTGGATCATGGGTTTCCCCGCCAGAGACACCAGTGGTTTCCCTGGCAAGCGGGTGGCAGCGTAGCGAGCTGGAATCACGGCGATGGCCATAAAGATTTTTTTCCGCCCGCCGATGGACAAACTGGGCGGCGGAACTTGGAAATCCTATCACAATGTTCGAACAAACCCGCGCATGCCCTAATATGCAGCAATCAAGACATTCGATTGGGTCCCTAAAGTAAATTAATTGTCAAAACATAGGGCCGGGACTTGCGCGTGCCAGCCCGGGTGGTAGAATGACGCCAGGGTTCGAGCGTCGGAACCGGCCGTAACCGCCCGGGCAGTGTCGGCGAAGGCAGGCAACGCGGTGATGGCAGGACAAAAACGGGTTTGTCTCCGGATCGTCGCCCTTGTTGTGTTCGCCTTCGTTGCAACTACGGCCTTTAATCAAACGCAAGGCCCCGTCCAGCCACCCAAGGAACCACCCGGCCCACAATTCAAACCAGGACAAGGGATCAAAGTAGACGTCGACATGACCCTTGTGAACGTTACGGTCACGGATCCTTTGGATCGGCTCGTAACGGGCCTCGAGAGGGAGCATTTTCGCGTTTTTGAGGATGGCGTGGAACAGGAAGTTGTCACCCTGTCGAGCGAAGATGTTCCGGTATCCATCGGCTTGGTTTTCGACATGAGCGGCAGCATGTCGGACAAAGTCGAAAAGGCGCGCGAGGCCGCCGTACAGTTCATGCGCACAGCGAACCCGCAAGATCAATTTTTCCTGGTAAGTTTCAACGACCGCGCCGAATTGACCAGCGGCTTCACCAGCAGCGTCGATGAATTGCAGAACCGCATGATGTTCACCGCCTCTCGCGGGCGCACCGCGCTCCTCGACGCGATCTATCTCGGGCTCAGCCAAATGAGGGGTGCACACAACGGCAAGCGGGCCTTGCTCATCATATCCGATGGAGGAGATAATCATAGCCGGTACAATGAAAGCGATGTGAAGAACTATTTGAAAGAGGCCGACTGCCAGCTCTACGCAATCGGCATCTTCGATCCGATCGGCATTCGTTCCCGAACGCCTGAAGAACTGGAAGGGCCCTCGCTGCTTTCTGAAATGACGGAAATGACCGGGGGCCGCGTCTTTCCAGTGGTAAATCTTGGCGAACTGCCCGACATTGCCGCGAAGATCGGAATGGAGCTCCGAAACCAATATGTCCTCGGATACAAATCGAGCAACCCGCACCACAACGGCGCGTGGCGAAAGATCAAGGTCAAATTGCGGCCGCCCAAGGGACTTCCTCCCCTCAATGTTTATGCCAAGACCGGCTACTACGCCCCGAACCAGTAGCCGCGGCCGTCTTGCCGCCTTTCTGATCACATTCTTGCTAGTAGCCTTTGGCGCGCTGTTTGTAGCGGGCGCGTCCGCGCAACAGCAGCAGGCGCCCATTTCGCCCTCCGCGCAGCCACCTGCACCCAATGCGCCCCCGCAGGACATTCCGCAGGGAACATACAAGATCAAGTCGCAGGTCAGCCTGGTCGTTCTGCACGTATCGGTGCTGAACGATCGCAGCGTGTTTGTGCCCGGATTGATGGAAGACAATTTTCGGGTGCTGGAAGACAAGGTCGAGCAAAAACTTTCCGTCTTCAAGCAGGAGGACGTGCCGGTCAGTTTCGGCTTGGTGGTGGACAACAGCGGCAGCATGCGGGACAAGCGCCCGCAAGTGAATGCGGCGGCGCTGACCTTCGTCAAGACCTCCAATCCGCAGGACGAGGGTTTCGTCGTCAATTTTAACGACGACTATTATCTGGACACCGAGCACGATTTCACGAGCGACCTCAACGAGATGAGGACTGCCCTGGAGCGCATCGATGCGCGCGGGAGCACGGCGCTTTATGACGCCGTCATCGGCTCACTCGATCACCTGAAAAAAGGTACGCGAGACAAGAAAGTTCTCCTGGTCGTGACCGACGGAGAGGACAACGCCAGCCGTCACAGTCTGGAAAATGTGGTCGAGCAAGCGCAGCGCGCTGACACCGTGATTTACGCCGTAGGCGTGTTCAGCGATGACGATATGAAACACAATCACCGCGCCATGAAGAAAGCTCGTGGCGCGCTGAGCGATCTTGCCAACGCCACCGGCGGTTTGGCCTTCTTTCCCGAAACCGCTGACGACACCGAAGCGATCTGCACGCAAATCGCCCACGACATTCGCAACCAATATACGATCGCGTACTACCCGACCAACACCGCGCACGACGGAACTTTCCGAACCGTGTCCGTGCAGGTGACGCCCCCGCGCGGCGCGGGAAAATTGACCGTGCGCACGCGCACTGGGTATTACGCGTCCCGCGCGCCGTCCTCCGGCAATTAGGATTTAGTATTTCGCCGGGAACTTTGTGGCCCGTTTCCGACGCACTGTGGCGGATGTTCAGACTGCTGTCCGCAAAAACCCTCGAGTCTAATCCTGGCAGGCGCGAAACTTGCGTACGCGGATTTCATTCTGTGCGGCCCCTTCGCTGCCTCTCAGCGAACTCCAAAGTGGCGAAAGACGCGTACCTTCAAGCCATCAACAACAAACAGGTACACCAATACGAGGCCAAATAATGAAGCAACCAGAGACCAGGAAATAGGGGCCATGAGGATGCCGCTCGTGGCCATTAGACTGACCACAACGGCGTCCGTGGCGGAACTCAGTATCAGCCAACGACTCGGGATTGAACGCCAGAAACGATTGCGCTCGCGTACGAGGTAGACGTTGCCCTGACCAGTGAACACCAACATGAGGAAGACGAGCGTCTGGAGTTGCCGAATTGGCAGGTGAAGGATGTCCCTCCCGGCAAAAAAGACGGAGAAGGAGAGAATCAAGACCAAACCGGCAAGCGCGCTGGCGGTGAACATCAAAGTGCGGACGTCCCAGCGGTCCGGCTTTGGCGAAAACGACACGTGGTCGGTAGCGATAGACATAGTGACAAAATCGTTGGTGAACAAGAGAAGAACCACGAGCAGAGGGGTGATGACAAATGTTCCGGTGAGAATCACGCCAACGCTAAGGAAGACTGCGATTTCGAGAGTTTTGATGATCTTGTTGAGCGTGTACGTCAGCATACGCTGATAGATTCTGCGCCCAGTTTCGATGGCGCGAAGCACACCCGTGAGGCCGCTTTCGGTCAGCACGATACTTGCGGCAGCCTTGGCCACATCGGTTGCCGTGGAAACAGCGATGCCTGCTTCAGCCTGCTTGAGAGCGGGGGCGTCGTTCACACCGTCACCCGTCATGCCGACAACATGTCCTTGCCCCTGAAGCGCCTCAACCAAACGAAATTTGTCTTCTGGAAGGACTCCGGCGAAGACGTCGTAATGTTCCGACGCTGACCCCGCGCCGTTGCGCAACCTGTCCGCAGTGCCGACGCGTTCTCCGATACCCACTTGCTGCGAAACGGCGCGGGCGGTCGCGGGTCCGTCTCCGGTTACCATAATGACGCGCACGCCCATGCTCTTAAGATTTTGCACGAGCGCATTGGAGTCTTCACGGATGTGGTCTTCAAGTCCAAGGAGGCCTACAAGGTCCAGCGAGTTTTCTGTCCCGGAAGCCACGGCGAGGACTCGCGCGCCTCGCCCGGCGAGCCGTTCTACTTCGCCCGCGATGCTTCCTACTTGGCGCACCAGCGAAATTACCGCATCTGGCGCTCCCTTTATGACCCGCAGTTTGCTCGCCTGCTGCTCATAAATTGCTTCCGAGCGCTTGGTGGCCGGATCGAAAGGAATAAATTGGATTCGGTGTGGAACAGCGTTCAGTAACTTTTTCTCTTGTGCCGCCTCTAGAACGGCCAAGTCGATTGGATCCTGAGTCGCCGCATCGGAGGCGAGTGCTGCCATAAGCAGCACTTCATCAGCGCTTCGCTCTCCCATCGGAAAAATCTGCGCCACTGAAAGCTTATTCTGAGTAATCGTGCCGGTTTTGTCCGTGCACAGGACATCCATCGCCGCCGCTTCCTCAATGGCGGATAGGCGCGTCACGAGCACGCCGTGACGGGACATATCGAGGGCGCCCAGCGCTGTCGCTACCGTGAACATTCCAGGCAAAGCTACGGGCACGGAGGCTACCAAAAGAATCAAAGCGAATGGCAAGACTTCCGACCAGGGCATGCTTGTAAAGCCAGCGTATACGAGCAGCGCTCCCACAAGGACGGCGTCGAGAATAACGAGATACTTCACGATCGCAAATATGATTTCCTGCAAGTGGCTCGCGGTTTTTGCCGTTTTCACTAATTCGGCGGTCCTGCCAAAGTAGGTATGCTGTCCCGTTGCAGCGACCTCTCCGCTCGCTTCGCCGCGTTTGAGGCGCGAGCCGGCGTAAACGATCGCCCCTGCGGATTTCTCCACGGCCTGAGACTCACCGGTCAGCTCCGATTCATCGGCCTCTACAGCGCCATCGAAGAGGCGCACATCCGCCGGGGTAAGGTCCCCCAAACGCAGATGAATCACGTCCCCGGGAACGAGTTGTTCGGCCAGGATGAGCTGCCAGTGGCCATCGCGCAGCGCGCGCGCCTGCACCGAGAGCCGTTTGCGCAACAGAGCAAGAGCACGATTTGCTTGGTTTTCCTGGACAAAACTCAGGATGGAATTGAACAGCAGCAATACACCGATGATGACGGCTTCGTCCAGCTTGTGAACCAAAATCTCCAGCACAATCGTGGCTTCTAGCATCCAGGGAACGGGCGCCCAGAATTTGCCGAAGAAAGAGCGCAGAGGATGCCGGGTTTCTTCCTCAATTCGGTTCGGGCCGGATTGGCGAAGCCGGTCTTGCGCTTCTGCCTCTGTGAGGCCTGTCGGCGCTGCGCCAGGGGCTTTGGTTGGATTTTCCGGCATTTCGCACACATGATTGTACGCCATCAACAGAAGGAGATTTCTTAACTGTTTGAAATTTGAGGCAGGAAACTCTTGCCGTGCGGAATTGTCCCGCCAAAATTTTCAGCGATGGTCTGCCCCATGTCGGCCAGCGTATCGCGGATGCCCAGGCTGACGCCGCGCTTCCCCGACGTGCTGTAGGTGATGATGGGAACATACTCGCGGGAGTGATCGGTCGTCGGCCAGGCGGGATCGGGATCGCAACCGTGATCGGCGGTGATCATCAGCAAATCCCGCGGCGCCATGGCCTTCAGCAACGGCGCTAGAAGCATGTCGAATTCTTCGAGCGATTTCGCAAAACCCTCCACGTCTTTTCGGTGTCCGTACAACATGTCGAAATCCACGAGATTGGCAAAGATGAGGCCGGTCTTTTGCTCGCCGAGCGTGGCGTGGAGTTTCTGCATGCCGTCGGCATTGCTCTTCGTGGTGACGTAATGGTCGACGCCGCGGCCGTTGTAGATATCGTGAATTTTGCCGATGCCGAAGATCGGAATCTTCCGTTCGACAAGCACGTCCATGAGCATCGGGCGCGGCGGCTCGACTGCGTAGTCGTGGCGGCGTTCGGTGCGCCGAAAGTTTCCAGGAGTGCCCGTGAACGGCCGGGCAATCACGCGGCCCACTTTGTTGGGCCCGTCGAGCATTTTGCGGGCAATTTCGCACATGCGGTACAGTTCGGCGATGGGGATCACGTCTTCGTGCGCGGCGATCTGGAAGACGCTGTCGCCCGAGGTGTAAACGATGGGAAAGCCCGTTCGAACGTGCTCCTCGCCCAATTCCTTGATGATTTCGGTTCCGGAGGCCGGCTTGTTCCCGATGGTCTTGCGGCCGATGGCGCGTTCGAATTGTTCGATGAGTTCGCGGGGAAACCCGTGCTTGTAGACGGGAAACGCCTGCGGCAGCCAGATCCCGGCCATCTCCCAGTGCCCCGTCGTCGTGTCCTTGCCGGGGGAATGCGTGGCGCCTTTGCCGTAACAGCCCTCAGGATGCGCCGGAGGCGTCAGATGGTCTAGAGGAGCAATATTTCCAAGTCCGAGGCTCAGAAGGTTCGGCAGGGCCAGCGGGCGCGATTTAGCGATGTGTCCGAGCGTGTTGCGGCCTACGTCGTCGTAGTCGGCGGCATCGGGGAGCGCGCCGATTCCCACGCTGTCCAGCACGATCCAGATAATGCGTTCGAACGCAGCCATAGAGTGTCTCGATGAAAAGTATACAGCCTGAATTCCATGAGGGAAATAAACAGGAGTGGTAACACGAGCGAAAGATTTCCGGAAAAAAGCGCACGGCCGGTTGCCCGGCCGTGCGCCGACCTGGATTGCTACTTCAACTACGCGGCCTTTTCGAGGACCATCATGGCCGTCGCAGTGTTGGAGATGGCGACGTAGTAGTTGCTGTGCACCTTCTTCACTTTGTCGCCGAGCGCACCCCGCATCGTCAACCAGAGGATGAACTCCGCCCCCTGGGCGCCGGATAGCTCGACCAGTTCCGGGATCGAGTAGCGCGCCAGAGTTTCCGGCTCGTTGACGATTTTCTCCATGCAAAGCAGATCGAATTTCTTGTTGATGAAGCCGGCGCGCTCTCCGTCGAGTTGATGCGAGAGGCCGCCGGTGCCGAGAACGACGACGTTGATGTCCTTGGGATACGATTCGATCGCGCGGCCGATGGCCTGACCGAATTTGTAGCAGCGCAGCGGCGAAGGCAACGGATGCTGCACGGTGTTAATACACACGGGAATGGTGCGGACATTCTCGTAAGAATAGTTGGGCCAGAAGAGTGCCATGGGCACGCTGAATCCGTGGTCCACCAGCATTTCCTGGCAGGAGGTGACGTCGAACTCGTCTTGCACCACCGATTCGATCAGGTGCCAGGAAAAATCGGGATCGCCCTTGAACGGCGGGATCGTGGGAATGCCCCAGCCTTCGTCGGCATTGCGGTATTCGGGGGCTGCACCGATGGAAAACGTGGGCATCTTGTCGAGGAAGAAATTCAGGCCGTGGTCGTTGTAAATGACGATGGCCACGTCCGGCTTCATTTTTTGGACCCAGTCACGCGCGGGAGGATAGGCGGCGAAGAAAGGCTTCCAGTATGGGTCTTCGCGCAATTGGGCTTCCTTGGGAATCGCATTCCCAATGGAAGGGATGTGAGATGTGGTGAGTCCGCCAACGATGCGCGCCATGTGCTAAGCCCCCTGTGCCCTGATCTTCTTTTTAAATTCTTCCACGGTCATGCCGGTTTGCTGCGCGCCTACATCCTGAACACCCAGACCGAAAATTCCCGCGAATTTCGCGAGGTAGTAGATGCAACCGCCGGCATGGATCAACGCCAGAAGGTTGCGCGCCTTGACGGCCGCGCGCTGCTCTGCATTTAAGCCATATTTCGCGCAGTACGCGTCTTCGTCTTTCAGAAACTCCTCGCGATTCTCTTTACTGTTGAACGAGTAGCACATCTTGTTCAGCGCGTAGCCCTTCATGGCTGCTTTGCCGTCGAAGATGTACGTGCCCGGGATGTGCACGTCGGGATGCGTTGCGTGAGTCATGCCTGGGTTCCTGTGATCGAACGCGTGATGTTGGCGAAGCCATTTCGTATTTAGACAGACCGCCGGCGTCGCTACAGTGAGTCAGGTCACGCTATCGCGTGATGAAGGTCACACGACCAGATTATTTTGGCGAGTAGCACAGCCACTCTTGGCTGTGCGGGGTTTGCCATCGACGTTTGGTAGGAGTCCGTGATTTGGGCCTACAAAACCGCACAGCCAAGAGTGGCTGTGCTACTTAAGACGATACGCCGAAACGAGGTCGGAACTGGTGCCGTAGGGATCGGCCTTTCGGTCGGATTCATCCATCGGGATTCGCGCCGTCCAGAGGCGGACGAAAAGGCCCTGGCTGGTCAGCGTATCCGTGCAGGTGGGGTTGACGTAAAGCAGGTCCACGAGGCCGGAGCCGGACGCAGCCGCAGCTGCGAGGTTTTCCGCCAACTGCGCGATGAGCGAACACGCGAATGGATTGTACAAGTAGACGAGCAGCGGCGTTCGCGGCCATCGGAATTTCGCGGCATCTCCCTGGACAACGCGAATCTTGGCCTTGGACCCTGCCACGCGGCTCCATCCCGCTACATTTTCTTGCGCAATCCGGGCCAAACCCTCGCTGAGTTCCACGCCAATGATTTTGCGGAACGGCAATTCCGCCGCCAGCAGAAGCGCCCGGCCCTTCCCTGCTCCGACGTCTATGAAGGTGTACGCTTCGATTCGGCCTGACAAGGCGGGCAACGTTTCGCGCCAGCGCTTGCACGCTTCGCGAAACACGGACGGGGCAATCGCCGAATATCCGTAGTTGAGCGCGTCATTCTCCCGGCCTTTGACGAGATCTTCCGGCCCGAGGTAGCCGCCCGTATCCGTCCCGTACTTCCGGTCGAACGGATGCAGAACACCGCGGTTGGGAGCTGTTTTTGAAGGTGACGCCAAAGTAGATCGGTCCTCGTTCCAATAAGAATAACGTAAAACCGCATACAGGTTGGTAGGGCAGCCGAGAGTGGCTCTCCGGGGATGGGCTAGTTTTCGATAAGAGGGGGGTGGTGTGCTGGACATGGTCGCCACTATGTGAATCGGGTTCCCCAAACAATTGGGCACATGTCGAGCACCAGACAGCGACCTTCACTGCCATGGGTGTAAAATCCTCTCATGACTTTTCGCGGCTTTATCGTACTGGCGGCGCTGGCCTTGACAAGTATATGTGCCCTTCGGGCTGATGACGTGTGGGTAGTACGTGAGGACGGGGTCGGACCCGCTAAGGTTGGTATGACGCTTTCTCAGTTAAACGCAGCTCTCGGTGAGAAGTTTACGATGCCTAGAAACAAGAATGACCAGGCGTGTTTCGTCGTTAAGCCTGCTAAGCATCCTCACATCGCCTTCATGATTGAAGACGGGCACTTCTCGCGCGTCGACGTCGATGCACCCGGAATACCCACGACTGAAGGGATTTATGTCGGCGACTCCGAGGCACAGGCACGGCGAGTGTACGGGGCTCGGCTAAAGGTTGAACCCCACCACTATATCGAAGGCGGGCTTTACTTGACCGTCCGTTCCCGCGATGGGCGATATGGAACGAGGTTTGAGACGGACAAGGGCAAGATTCAGAGTTTCTACGCTGGTCGATTTGAATCTATCCAATTAGTAGAAGGCTGTTTGTAGAAACTCCTATCTGCATTGTGGCGACGAGTGGCCAAGAACTTCATCGGCTAACTCCAGAGAAATGGAATGTGGAAATCAGCGGGCCAAAAGGAGGCTGCGAAATTGAATTGAGAATGTGGCTTTTGTTAGAGCCATCTCTGTGGTAAACACAGTTCCCGTGTTACCTGAGCCCCAAGAACGGCGCCGGTCCTCTCGAATTGATGTCTCACAAGCCGTCCGCATTCGCCCATTCGACCCGAGCTTGCCACCAGAATATTGCACAACGGTGAACGCTTCAGAGGATGGTCTGTATTTCCCCACTCAGGCAGGTCATTACGAACTTGGAATGAGCGTCCATGTGACGACCGATTTCCAACCGGACAGCCCATTGAACTCTACATTTGTGGGTGTTGTCGTACGGATCGACAAACTAGATTCTGACACTCGGGGAATAGCAATCCACGTCCTTTCACCGTCATCGGCGGCAGCCAACTGAATAATTTGAAGCCGCACCTGCTGGAAGTTTCCATTTTTCGATAAGAGGGGAATATCGGAAGATGACCCACTACAGGCTGTCTTAGTCAATTGCCCTGCCTCTTCCTGCGACGTATAATTGTCTGTTTAAGCGTGCATCGCCGAAGGCGCTGAGGGAGGGGGCCGCGTGGAAGCCAGGGAACACAACGCTGCGGAGCCGTACGCGACGAGCCCCGTAACGAGTTCTGTGGCGGAAGCCGCCGAGCAGGAGGCCATCCATGTGCACGGGGCGCGTGTGCACAACCTCAAGAACATCAGCTTCGACATTCCGCACAATGCCATCACCGTGGTAACCGGAGTTTCCGGCTCGGGCAAATCGAGCCTCGCGTTTGACACGATTTACGCCGAGGGGCAGCGGCGGTACATCGAATCGCTGTCGGCGTATGCGCGGCAATTCCTCGAGCGCATTGAAAAACCCGATGTGGATGAGATTACTGGAATCGCGCCGGCGATTGCGATCAAACAGAAAAACTCGACTCGCAATCCACGCTCGACCGTGGCGACGGCTACGGAAATTTACGATTATCTCCGCCTGCTCTATGCGCGTGCGGGCCGCACCTTTTGCACGAAGTGCGGCAGCGAAGTCCGCAAAGACACCATGGACGAAATCGCCGCTCGCGTGCTGGCATTGCCGCAGGGGCGGCGATTTTACGTTCTCTATACTCTTGATCTAGCGGCGACTGCTCCCGCGTCCGCTGCTCCACCGCGCCGCAGCGCGGCAAAAAAGCCGGCCAAGCCCACTCCCGAAACGATCAAGCTGGCGCTGGCCGGTTTGCAGCGCCGCGGTTTTCAGCGGCTCTTTCAAGCTGGCCGGATGCATGAATTTTCTTCTCCCGAGACGCTGCTGGATATCGATTTTGCGAAGCCCGTTTATGTCGTGGTCGACCGGCTCGCCATCGGGCCGGATATGCGTTCGCGCCTCGTCGATTCCGTCGAAATTTGTTATCGCGAAGGGCGCGGCGAGGCCATCCTCGAGTTCGCGCCTGCGGCGGATGGTGAACCGTGGGAACGAATGGTCTTCAACGAACGGTTCGAGTGCAAGAAATGCGGCGCGGTGTATCAGGAGCCGGAGCCGCGCCTGTTTTCGTTCAACAATCCGTACGGCGCGTGCCCGCGCTGCCAGGGATTCGGCAATACCGTAGATTTCGACATCAATCTTGTGATCCCCGATCGCGGAAAATCACTCAATGACGGCGCCATCCAGCCTTGGACCAAGCCGCGCTACCGCGCCGTTGTTCTGGAACTGAAAAAATTTGCGCGGGCCAACCACATTCCCATGGATGTTGCCTTCCGGAATCTGACCGCCGCGCAGCAGAACCAGATCATCGAAGGCGATCCCAAATCCGACTACGTGGGGGTGAACGGCTTTTTCCAGTGGCTCGAACGCAAGAAATACAAACTTCACGTGCGCGTGTTTTTGAGCCGCTACCGCGGCTATGCGCTGTGTCCCGACTGCAATGGAGCGCGCCTCCGCGCCGAAGCGCGCGCCGTGCGCGTGTCGGGAAAATCCATCACCGAAGTTTGCGCCATGACCGTGGCTCAGGCGCGGCAATTCATGGACAGCCTGGAATTGAGCGCGGAGCAGGCGGCCATCGCGGACACAATTCTGGAGGAAATTCGCCAGCGCCTTCTTTTTCTCGATGAAGTGGGCCTGGATTATTTGTCGCTGGACCGGCTCTCCTCGACGCTTTCGGGCGGCGAGGCTCAACGCATTCAACTGGCGACTTCGCTCGGATCGCACCTCGTCGGAGCGCTGTACGTGCTCGATGAACCTTCGATTGGTCTGCATCCGCGCGACACGCATCGCTTGATCGAAATCCTGAAACACCTGCGCGATCTGGGCAATACGATCCTTGTGGTCGAGCACGATCCGGACATGATCGCCGCCGCCGACTATGTGATCGATCTGGGGCCCGGCGCAGGCGAACACGGCGGGAGCCTGCTCTTTGCGGGGCCGCGCAGCGAACTCTTGCAGAGCCGCGAATCCTTGACCGCGCGCTACCTAACAGGAGAGCTGCGAATTCCCGTCCCCACTCTGCGGCACAAGCCCAGCGGACGGTTCCTGCGGATCTTTGGGGCGCGCGCGCATAATCTTCAAAACATCGATTTGATGATTCCGTTGCACATGCTTGCGGCGATCACGGGCGTCTCGGGCTCGGGAAAATCCACGCTGGTCCACGACGTAATTTACAAGGCGCTCGAAACAAAACGCGCCGGGGGGAAATACCAGGAATTGTGCGACCGCATCGAAGGAGACCAGCAACTGCAAAGTGTGGTGCTGGTGGACCAGTCCCCCATCGGGCGCACGCCGCGGTCGAATCCGTCCACGTATCTCAAGGCATTTGACGCGATCCGCGAAGCGTTCGCCTCCACGCCGGAAGCGAAAAAGCGCGGCTACACCGCCGGGCATTTTTCTTTCAACATTCCCGGAGGCCGCTGCGAAGCTTGCCAAGGAGAAGGCATCGTCACCGTGGAGATGCAGTTTCTGGCCGACGTGGAACTGATCTGCGAGGAATGCCGTGGCACGCGGTTCAAGAGCGGCGTGCTCGAAGTGCGCTATCGCGAAAAGAACGTGCACGAAGTCCTGCAACTGACGGTGCGCGAGGCCCTGATCTTTTTCGCCGGAGTGCCCAAAATCACCTCCAAGCTGAGAATCCTCGACGAAGTGGGTCTCGGCTACCTGCGCCTCGGTCAATCCGCCACGACACTCTCGGGCGGAGAGGCGCAACGTCTGAAGCTCGCGGCGCATCTCACCACGCAAGCGAACGAGGGCGTTTTGTATATCTTCGACGAACCCACGACGGGCCTGCACTTCGACGATATTCAGAAGCTGCTGACGGCGTTCCGCAAATTGATCGACGGCGGCGCGTCGATTCTGGTTATCGAGCACAATCTCGACATCATCAAATCCTCGGACTGGATCATCGATCTGGGACCGGAAGGCGGGGCGCAGGGCGGGCGTATCGTGGCCACCGGGACGCCCGAGCAGGTGGCGCGAAATTCCCATTCATTTACTGGCAAGTTTCTTTCGCGAGCGCTGGCAAACTCTCAGACAAATAACAATCATGCCGCGCCAAATTCCGTTGTGCGGAGCAAATGAAGCGCATGAGTTTCGGGAACGATTTCTGGGCGCGCGCGATTCGAGTTGGGTTGGCGGTGGCCTTGCTCGCGGCGGCGGGAATCCCGCTCGCTGCGCAATCCCAAAAGAAAATTCCCACGAAACCGCGGGCAACAAGCACGGCACAAGAAAAGGAAGCCTCCCTTGCACCCCTGCTGCAGCAGGCGAATGACGCGATCGACAAAATGGATTTTGCCGCGGCGCTCGACCCGCTTCAGAAATACATCGCGCAGCGGCCGGAAGAACCCTACCCGCATTTTCAGCTGGGATACGCGTTTGCAGGGTTGAAACGCGCGGGCGACGCGAAGCAGGAATTTTCGCGCGCCATCGCGCTGGACCCAAAGATGGCGGCTGCGTACCAGAATCTGGGTCTCGTGCTGATGGATTCGGATCCGTCAGCTGCCGCCAATGCATTCCTCCAAGCTTCCGAGTTGCAACCCACGGAGAGCAAGCCGCGGTTTCTCGCGGGTTTATCCATGGAACACGCTGGAAAACTTCGGGAGGCCATCGAGCAATACCGCGCCGCACTTGCGCTGTCCCCCAAGGAATACGAAACCCATTTCGCGCTGGGGCGCGCGCTGCTGCGCTCCAAGGACGCAGCCGGCGCGGAAGAGCAATTCCGCGCGGCCATTGCATCGCGCAGCGATGCGGCTCCCGCGCGGCTGGGACTTGCCAGCGCTCTCTTGGAGCAAAACAAATATGACGGGGCGAGCGACGCCTTCGCGGATTATTTGAAGCTCAACCCGGGAGACAAGTCAGCGCATTTTGACCGGGCTTCTGCGCTCTTGAATCTCAGCCGGTTTGACGAAGCGCTCGCCGAGCTCGACCACTCCGACGCGGGCGGCGCGCCTTCCGGCGAAACGCTGAAAATGCGCGGCGAAATCTACATGCGTCAACAAAAATGGAAAGAGGCGGGAGATGCGCTGAAGCAAGCCATTTCGATGTCTCCGCAGGATTCAGAGCTAGCCGCGTGGATCGGCCACGTAGACATCGAACTGCGCGATTACCCTTCGGCCGTCCGCATCCTAGAGCAGGCGTATGCGCGGAATCCGCAATCCGCGGACGCGCTTCGCGATTTGGCGGACGCATTTTATCTGAATGAAAACTACGCGGCGGCGCTCGATGCCATGGACCGCCTTGCCAAGTTGGAAACCCCGAAGCCCGGATCGTGGTTTGTCCGCGCCATCTGTTACGATAAACTTTCCCGGAAAGCGGAGGCCATCGAAGCGTATCAGAAGTTCCTTGATCAAGATGGCGGGCAGCATGACACTCAGGATTTTCAGGCGCGACATCGTATCCTCGTTTTGCAGCGCGAACTGGGACAATCCAAGAAAAAGTGAACGCCAATGTTAAAATCCTTCTTCCCTCCCAAATGACGCTGCCGGCCCAAATTCGGTTCGCGGTAATTGCCGCGCTGGCGCTTTGTATCCCGCTCGCCGCGCAAGATCGCTTGGCGCAAAGTCTGGCGAAATACCAGAGTGAAACCGACCCGGTACGCAAATCACGTGCGCTCGCAAAATTGGGAGACGAGCAGGTCGACCTCGCCAGGAAACAGCTCAAGGGCGACGACGAAGTCGCTTCTCTTCATACCCTCGAACAATATCGCGACGAGGTTCGCGACACGGTCGCGGCGCTGCAAGGCACGGGGATCAACGCAGAGAGGAAGCCGGACGGATTCAAGGAGCTGCAGATCAGCCTTCGCGAAACCATACGGCGGATCGACGATTTGATTCTCACTTTGGAAGTAGATAAGCGTCCATTTTTCCGGGAAGTGCGGAACGATTTGTTCATGGATCAAAACCAGTTAATCGACGATCTGTTCCCGCGGCGACCGGACCGCAATTCACCGAAACCCGGACCTTGAGGTGTCCTATGCGATTCATCAACTTATCGGGCGCCACGTTGCTCTTCACCTCGATCTTAATCGCTGTTCCCGCAGGTGTGGTTCATGCTGCGCCCCAGAAGAAGGAGTATTTGTCCGAAGCGGAGGCCGACAAGATTCGCGATGCCGGGGCGACGGGGCCGCGCATCGTGCTCTATGCAACCTTTGCCTCCGACCGCATCAAGAAACTCCGGTACGAATTCGCCCACATTGATCCGGCGGACCAGAAAAGGGCCGAGCGCTTGAACGGCCTGATCAATGGTTACGCTGGCTGCATCGACGACGCCACCGACCTGATCGATATCGGGATCGAAAAGCAGGAAGATATCCGCGAAGGTGTGAAAACGATGCAGGCGCGTCTCAAGGAATTCCTGCCCTACCTGCAAGACCTTGCCATGAATGGAATCGAGCGCGAAACGTACAAAGATAATCTCGAAGATGCGATCGAAGCAACGCAGGATGCGGCGATGGAAGTGGACAAGGCCGCGAAGGAGACGTCCTCGTCACCGGAGCGGCGCAAACCGTCGTGAAAAGATCTTCAATGCGAAGGAATGGGCACCACAGTTCCGCCCCGTTTCCGGGTGGGGACCGCGTTTTTCAGCGCATCTTCACGCGTCTGGGCTGCCAGGGCCGGCCGCCGCAATTTCAAGTGGAGTTATACCCCTACGCCAACCTCTCGCACACGCTGCGCTTGCGGCAGGACGTGGCCTATGTGCGCCTTTCCGACATTTTGCATGAAGCGCCCGTCCCGGTGATTGAAGCCGCCGCCGCGATTTTACTGGGCCAAATGTACCGCCGCCGAGTGCCGCGCGAGTTACGCGATCTCTACCGCGAGTTCGCGCTGGCGCATTCGACCAGGCGGCACATCGCGCGCGTCCGCCGGAAGCGCGCCAGACGCATCGAGGACAAACCGCTCGGCTCGGCGCACGATCTGGATCCTATGTTCGCTTCGCTTAACGCCGCATACTTCGAAGGAAATCTGCGCCGCCCGCGCCTGGGATGGAGCGCGCGCCCCTGGCGCTCCCAGTTTGGATGCTACGATCCTTCTCTTGACCAAATCGTGATGAATAAGCGCCTGGACCGCGTCGAAGTGCCGTCTTATGCGGTGGAATTTATCCTCTACCACGAGATGCTGCACGTGAAGCATCCGTTGCGCGCTGCCGCTTGCGGGCTGCAGGCGCATTCCCCTGAATTCCGCGCGGAGGAAAAACGCTTCGCGCACTACGCTCGCGCCCGAAAATTCCTGGAACACGTCCGCTAGCTCCCAGTCCCGCCAGGGACGACAGAACGTAGCCCATCACATGAGTGGTGGGAATACTTTCGGACACGGAACCAAGCCCCGGAGGGGCGGCACAGGGCGACTCAATTGTGCCGCCCCTCCGGGGCTGCGACTTTTCACATCCCGTACCCACCGTTGAAACGGTGGACTACGGTGTGACGTCCCTCCGGGACTCCGGACATAGGAATTGCAGGACACACGAGATCAATGACGGCCGAGCTTTTTGCCTGACAGAATCCTACCATTCCGCTTTTTTGGGGGATTCCTGCGCGGATTTTTCTTCGAGTTCGGAGATGGTTTTCCTTATTTTCGTTTCATCCGGCGCGTGCGGAAGAATTTGCAGGTATTTGTTGTAGGATTCGACGGCCTTCGCATACTCATGCTTCTTTTCATAAGCCTCACCTAGAAGTTTCCACGGCGCCGCTAAAGTCGGCTGATAGTTGGACGCTTCGATGAAGCGATCGATCGCCGCGTCGTAGGCTCCCTTATTTAGATAGAACTTGCCGATATCCAAGCTCCTTCCCGCATGGAGTGGATCGAATACCGGGCCTGAAGGCGCGGCCGGAGTCTCGGGTTCCGCTTCGTCCGGGGGCGGTGGCGGCAGAATGGTCGGATCGATTGGCTGCGGAGTCGCGGATGTCGGCGGGGCCGGGGATGCGGCTGAAGGCGAGTCGGAGGGAGTAGACGTTGGCGTGGCGGCCGTATCCGCCGGAGTTGGGGGCGGAGGCGGCGGTACCCGCGGATTAATTTGCTGCGCGCGCAGGGATGTCGCCGCACAGAACAAGAACATTCCGAAAATTACGATGCATGCCGGTCGATTCATGTGACGCGCAGATTAAGATTCACTTTGCTATCATGGGTGTTGCCCGAGCGCGGATTCTCGCGCTTTCTATTCTACCCCCGCAATGGAACTCGATCAAAAAGCCGCCAGCCTGCCCGCAGAGCCGGGCGTGTATTTGTTCAAGGACGCCCTGGGCAACATTTTGTACGTGGGCAAGTCAGCCTCCCTGCGCAATCGCGTGAAGTCGTATTTTCTGGAATCCCGGTGGCTGGACGCCAAAACCGGTTCGCTGGTGCGGGAAATCGCGGACCTCGACTATATCGTCGTGGACAACGAACGCGAAGCCCTGGCGCTCGAAAACAGCCTGATCAAGCAGTACAAGCCGAAATTCAATATCCTGCTGCGCGACGACAAGACCTACCCGTACATTCGCTATACCGCGTTCGAGAAATTTCCGCGCGTTTACGTGACGCGGCGCCTGGTCAAAGACGGCTCGATTTATTTCGGGCCGTTCTTCCCGCACAGCCTGGCGTACCGGATCGTCCACTTCATCCACAAAACGTTTCGCATTCCCTCCTGCACGGTGGACCTGACGCGCACACACCCGCGACCCTGCCTGCAATATTACATCCGCCGGTGCCACGGGCCATGCGTTCCCGGGCTGACCACGGATGATAAATACGCGGAAGCGGCGCGCGACGCAAAATTATTCCTCGAAGGCCGCCGCCACGATCTGATGGCAAGCCTCGAATCCCGGATGATGGAGGCTTCCGACACGGAGCGCTTCGAGCAAGCCGCGGCGTATCGTGACCTGCTGCACACGCTTTCCGAAATCGAAGAGCGCCAAAAAATTGCCGCCGCCCAAGGAGACGACATCGACGTTTTTGCATGGCACGCGGAACCTCCCTTGGTGGCCGTGAATTTGTTTCACCTTCGCGGCGGGCGCGTGGTGGACCGCCGCGATTTCTACTGGGAAGACCTCGCAGAGTTCGAGCCCGCTGAATTTCTATCATCGCTCTTGAAGCAGCTTTATCTCGACGCCGCATATCTCCCGCGCGCCATTCACGTTCCTATGGACTTTGAGGATCGTGAACTTCTGGAGGACATTCTTACCGAACGGGGGGCGCATCTCGAGCCACCGCGCAGCCGCGTGGAAATTCTGATGCCGGAGCGCGGCGCGAAACATGCCTTTCTGGAACTCGTGGAGAAAAACGCGCGGCACTCTTTCGAGCAGAGATTTCGCGTATTGAAGCCCAGCTCGAAAGCCATTGTCGATGCCCTGGAACAGGCTCTCAGCCTGCCGGAGCCGCCGCGCCGAATCGAAAGCTTCGATATTTCGCACTTGCAGGGCTCGGACGTGGTCGCGTCGATGGTTGTGTGGGAAGACGGGCGTATGAAAAAATCGGATTACCGGAAATTCATCATTCGCGGTGAATGGGGAAACGACGATTTCGCCAGCATGAAGGAAACGGTCGAGCGGCGTTACCGGCGATTGCAGGAAGAAAAGAAATCATTTCCCGGGTTGATTCTGATCGACGGCGGAATCGGACAACTGCACGCGGCCGCGGCGGCGCTCGAAAAACTCGAAGTCATCAACCAGCCCGTCGCAAGCATTGCGAAACAGGAAGAAATTATTTACGTCCTGGGACAGGAGGATCAGCCCATCCGGCTGGAGCGCCATTCGCCGATCCTTCATCTGGTGCAGCAAATTCGCGATGAGACGCACCGCTTCGCCGTGGGTTTCCATCGGCAGCGCCGCGCCAAGCGTACCATTCATACGGGCCTCGAAAATATTCCCGGAGTCGGCCCGCGCACGGCGCAAAAATTGCTGCGAAATTTCGGGAGCGTCGCGCAGTTGCGTTCCGCGAGCGTCGAACAGATCGCCAAAGTTGTTCCCAAGGGGTTGGCGGAACGCGTGTCCGCGCATCTGGCGGGGACAAATAGCAACGTGTAGCCAAAATGCTAGTCCCTCGCATTGCTTCTGCCGGGTCCCTGTGCTACTTTCGAGGCGGGAAAGGAGTACGCCATGTCGGACAACAATGTGGGATCAAAAGTAAGCTTCTTCCTGGTCGGACTCGGGATTGGCGCGCTGGTGGGAATTCTGTTCGCGCCGAAATCGGGTGAGGAGACGCGCGAATTCCTGGCGCAAAAGGCCGACGAAGGCCGCGAATACGCGCAGCGCAAGGCGCGTGAATTGCGCGAACGGGCCGAGGACCTCCTCGAGCGCAGCAAGACTGTCGCCGTGCGGCAGAAGGAAACCCTTTCGGCGGCTGTCGAGGCCGGCCGTGACGCTTATCAGCGGGAAAAATCGAAAGCCCAATAGTCGCGACGAGGGAAACGAATGGAAAGCTGGATGCCCTTATTCGTGATTGCGACGGCGCTTGCCGTGGTGCTGCAGGCGATCATCCTCATTGCCCTGTTTATTCAACTGCGGCGAACCGCTGCGCGCGTTGAGCAGACCGTGGCGGACCTCAACACCAAGCTGAATCCCCTGATTTCGAGGGTGCAGATCCTGGTCGAGGACGTTGCTCCCCGACTTACCGGAATCGTGGCGGACGCCTCCGAGATTGCGCGCCTGGCGCGTTCCGAGGCGCAGAAGGTCGATCGAATCCTGAGCGAAGCCCTCGAGCGGCTGCGCATGCAGTTGATTCGCGTCGATCATGTTCTGACCGGGGCCATGGAAGCGGTGGAAGAGGCGGGATCGCATCTGCGGCAGACGGTGTGGGGGCCGGTGGTCAAAGCCACAGCGCTGATCCGCGGCGTGCAAGCGGGGATTGATTTTTTCCGCTCCGTCAAGCAGAGACGCAGCACCATTGAACCTGTAGACGCTTCTACGGAACAGCAAGACGAAGGAATGTTTATTTAGGTGTTTAAGTAATTCGTTGTGGGTCAGGACTTCCGTCCTCGCAAATCCAATCGACAGTGCAGCATATCGTGGCACCGGCGTCCCGCCGGCGCTACAAGATCCAGCCTCCACCGAGAACTACGTCCCCCGAATAGCAGATTGCAGCTTGCCCCGGTGTGATGGCGCGCTGCGGTTCGTCAAAAATGACGCGCGCGGAATTAGCATCGATGGGCTCGACCGTTGCCCCTGCCGGATCGTGGCGATGACGAATTTTTACCATGGCGCGCACAGGCGCTTCCAACGTGGCGAATGAAATCCAATTCACATCGCGGATTTCGCATACATTAGTACGCAGATCGGAATCATCGCCGACGACTACCCGGTTGGCGGCGTGGTCCAGTTCGACCACATACAGCGGCTTCCCCGCTGCGATGCCCAATCCCTTGCGCTGCCCTACCGTGTAATTGTGGACGCCGCGGTGGCGGCCAATGACCTCGCCGCTTGTGGTGACGAGTTCACCGTCGCCCTCCGGCAGAGATTCGCCGCGCTCGCCGAGGTAGGCGCCGATGAACTTGACGTAGTTCCCTGACGGCACGAAACAAATTTCCTGACTTTCCGGCTTTTCGGCCACAGGGAGCGAGGCGCGGCGCGCGATCTCGCGCACCGCGGCCTTGTCGAGCTCGCCCAGTGGAAAATCCGTGCGCGACATTTGTTCTTGCTTCAGGCCGAAGAGGAAATAGGTCTGGTCTTTGGAGCTGTCCAGCGCACGCAGCAGTTCGTAGCGCCCCGTGATTTCATTGTGGCGGATCCGGGCGTAATGGCCGGTCGCCAGCCGGTCTGCCCCGATCTGGCGCGAGGTCGCAAGCAGCGGATCGAACTTCACGTGGTTGTTGCACATTGTGCACGGAACCGGCGTGCGGCCCGAGAGATATTCTTCGACAAACGGTTGCACCACCGTTTCCTCGAATCGCTGCTCGTAATTCACCACGTAGTGCGGCATACCCAGGTGTTGCGCCACGCGCTTCGCGTCATAGACGTCGTCGAGCGAGCAGCAGCGCTGACCGCGCGCGCCGTCGCGGTCGAGTTCCGGCAGGCGCCGCTGATTCCACAGCTGCATGGTCAAGCCGACGACGGCAATGCCGCGTTCCTTCAGGATCGCGGCAACCGCGGAGCTGTCCACGCCGCCGCTCATGGCGACGGCAGTCATCGGGCTCTGATTGGGATTCAATTCCATCTGCCTAGTATAGCGTCAATTCACGCGATTGCAGGCTTCTTGTACGTGGGGGAAAGCTGGCGGAGCCGTTCGATTACCGGGGGAATGGTTTCGAGCGCGAAATCGATTTCTTCTTCCGTCGTCTGGTGACCGAGGCTCAAGCGCAGCGTGGCGCGCGCGTCCTCCGGAGCGAGGCCGAGCGCCGTAAGCACATGCGACGGCTCAACGGCTCCCGACGAACAGGCCGCGCCGGTGGAACAAGCGATTCCCTTGAGGTCCAGAGCGATCACCATGGCCTCGCCTCCGATAAACGGAAAAGTCAAATTGGAGGTGTTGGGCACTCGCGGCGCGCGCGCGCCGTTTACCCATGATTGCGCCACGCGATTGAGCAGGCCCCGCTCCAATCGGTCCCGCAGGCCGCGCATGCGTTCGCTTTCCGTGCGCATGCCTATTCGCACAAGTTCTGTCGCTTTACCCATACCAGCGATGGAGGCGACATCTTCGGTTCCTGGTCGGCGGTCCCGCTCCGAGTGTCCGCCATACATCAAGTGATCGAGATGTGTTCCCTTTCGGATATACAGTGCGCCCACTCCTTTCGGCCCGCAAAACTTGTGCGCGGAAATCGAGAGCAGGTCCACGCCCAGCTTCTCCACGTCGATGGGAATTTTCCCGGCGGCTTGCACGGCGTCGGTATGAAACACGATTCCCTTCTCTTCCGCGATTTTGCCGATTTCTTCGACCGGCTCGATGGTCCCCGTCTCATTGTTCGCGAGCATGACCGTGATTAAGACGGTTTCGGGCCGAATCGCGCTGCGGACATCTTCCGGACTCACAATGCCCTCGCGATCCGCCGGCAGAATCGTAAGATCGATGCCACTCTTCGCCAAGGCTTTGCAGGTGTCCAAAACGGCGACGTGCTCAATCGCCGACGTGATGACGTGTTTTGTTTTGCCCGGCGCCGCCGCCACCGCGCCGAGAATCGCGTGGTTGTTCGACTCCGTGCCGCCGCTCGTAAACATGATGTCCGCGGCGCGCGCGCCTACGAGAGCCGCAACAGACGAGCGAGCCTGCTCCACCGCTCCGCGTGCGTTCTGGCCGTACGCGTGGATCGAACTGGCGTTGCCGAATTCTTCGGTGAGGTAGGGCAGCATGGCCGCCAACACTTCGGGAGTGATGGGTGTCGTGGCGTTATGATCGAAGTAAATACGCTTCATGGGATGGCCCTGAATGCAGAATATCGTTCGAGCATGAGACGGTCAAGGCGCTGGTGTTTAGCAGTGCAGGGACCAGTCTGTGTGGGCCGGTCCTCGGACGATCGCCACCAAAAACCCGCAGGCTAAAGCCTGCGCCACTGGTAGCCACTCGGACACGCTGCCTTGACAGGCGAGTTGCCCACCGATAGTTTACAGAAGGAGCAAAACACGGGGTGCGCGACCCATTTTTCGCGTGCGTTGTCCGAAACGGAGAATGTCTTTGGCCGATCCCATCATCACGCTCACCACGGATTTTGGCACCAGCGACCACCTCGTCGGATCGATGAAGGGCGTTATTCTGAACATCAATCCCGCGGCGCGGATTGTGGACCTCAACCACAGCGTGGTTCCGCTGGACATTCTCGACGGAGCGCTTTGTCTCGCGAACGCGTATTCGTACTTTCCGGCGCGCACCATTCACGTCATCATTGTGGACCCAGGCGTGGGAACGGAACGCCGCCCGATACTTGTAACAGGAGAGAAGCACTTCTTCGTCGCGCCGGACAATGGAGTCCTCTCGCCGATTTACGACCGTGAACCCTGCACCGTCCGACACATCACTGCGGAACACTATTTCCTGAATCCGATCAGCCCTACATTTCACGGGCGGGACATTTTCGCGCCGACCGCCGGATGGCTCTCGAAAGCCTTCCAGACGGAAGCCTTCGGAGAGGTCATCACGGATTTCGTGCGGTTCAAGTTGCCGAAAACAAAGTCAAACGAGCAGGCCGTCAAAGGCGTGGTCTTGCGTGTCGATGCGTTCGGGAACTTGATGACCAATCTCACGGCGGAAGACATTCCCGCCGAGGTTCTCGATGGAGGAGAAATCAAGCTGGCCGTGAACGGAAAGCAGGTCGCCAGGTTCGCCCGAACGTTTGCCACCGGCGGTCCGGGAGAGCCGATCGCCTACCTCGGATCGGTGGGTTACGTGGAGATTGCCGTTAATCGCGGCAGCGCCGCTCGAACGCTCGGAGCCAACCGCGGCGCCGAAGTTTCGCTCGACCTCACATAGGACGGGCTTCAGCCTGTCAGTTCTTTCCTTCATCATGCAAGATCAAAACCAGACAGGCTGAACAGTTCGCGGAAAAAATGCCTTGTTCTGTCATTCTGAGCGAAGCGAAGAATCTCTCTTCGATTCGAGTATAAGAAAAATCAAGGAGAGATTCTTCGCTTCGCTCAGAATGACAGAGGTTTGAGTTTTTCCGCGGCCTCTGAAGCCTGCCCTACTTCGGAAACTTCACCGTTGCAAATCCATCGTCGTCAGGAAAGCACGCGTGCGCGGATCGAGCCAGTCGCGCAAGGCATCCCCGAGCAAATTAAACGCAAGAACTGCCGCCATGATTCCGAGCGCGGGAAACACCACCAGATGCGGGGCGTCAAACAAATGATTGCGCGCGTCGTTGAGCATTGCGCCCCAACTGGGCGTGGGCGCGACGACGCCGAGGCCCAGAAAACTTAGCGTCGATTCCGCTAAAATTGCTCCCGCCATTCCAATCGTCGCCTGGATCAAGACCGGCTGCAGCGTGTTCGGCAAAAGATGCCGCAGCAAAATGCGCACATGGGAAGCGCCCAGGGATCGCGCGGCCAGGATGAATTCCATCTCCCGCACCTTCATCACCTGCGCGCGGGCCAGGCGCGCGTACCCCGCCCATCCTGTGATAATCAGAGCCAAAATGACCTTGTCCAATCCCGGCCCTAGAAACGCCGCAAACGCAATGGCCAGGAGAATTCCGGGAAACGAAAGAAACGAATTGATAAGGACAATGTTGATGAAGCGGTCAAACGCGCCGCCGAAATAGCCCGAGACGGAGCCGAGCGCGAGGCCCACGATACCCGCGCCGAGCACCACAGACACGCCAACCAGCAGCGAAACGCGCGCACCATACAGCGTGCGCGACATTACGTCGCGGCCCAGTTCGTCCGTCCCCATCCAGTGATGCGCGTTCGGTGAGAGCAGCCGGTCCGGCAAGCTTTGCTCCGAGGGATTTGCCGGAGCGATCCACGGCGCGAAGACTGCAAGCAGGATTAGAACAATAGTGACCGCCGCGCCCCAGCGGCCGAGCCCGCTGGTGCGAAGAAACTGGCGAATTGGAGATAGCAGCTTCATGACTTCAATCGCTATCGGTTGCGCATTCCCTGGATCGCGATAACTTCCTGCGCATCATTGCAGCCGCACCCTCGGATCGACGAAGGCGTAGACCAAATCCGTAAGCAAATTCACAACCACGTACGACACGGCAATGATCAGGATGCAGCCCTGCAAGAGCGGATAGTCGCGGGCGGAAATCGCCTGCACCGCGAGGCGCCCGATTCCCGGCCACGAGAAAATCGTTTCGGTGACGATGGTCCCGGCGAGCAGCGACCCGAACTGCAAGCCCACAATCGTGATCACCGGGATCAGCGCGTTTGGAAACGCGTGCCGGAAAAGCACCGCCCACTCCGGAATTCCCTTGGCCCGGGCCGTCCGCACGTAGTCGCTCGACAGCTCCTCGATCATCGACCCGCGGACCATGCGCGTGAGGATTGCCGCGAGCGCCGCGCCCAGAGTTGCGGCTGGCAGGATCAAGTGACCGATTCCGCCGCGCCCCGACACGGGCAGCCAACCGATTTCGATCGAAAAGACAAGTATCAAAATCGGGCCCAGCGCGAAGTTGGGAACGGAAAGTCCCAGCAGAGTGAAAAAAGAGGTCGCGTGGTCGGCCCGGCTGCCGCGCCGCCGTGCCGAAAATACTCCGGCGGGAATGGCGATGACGAGACACACAACCAGCGCCGCAAGCGATAGTTCGAGCGTCGCGGGGAAGCGCGCCAGCACAATGGGGCGCACGGGAGCCGCATAGCGCATCGATTGTCCCCAATCGCCCCGCGCGAGCCCCTCCAGATATCGCACGTATTGCACACCGAGCGGTTGATCGAGTCCAAGCGTATGGCGGAGCTGCGCGAGGTCCTCGGCGCGCGCGTCCTCGCCGAGCATTTGCAGCACAGGGTCGCCCGGCACGATGTGGATCAACAAAAATACCATCGTGAGGATCAGCCAAAGCGCTGGCAACGTGTACAGAAGACGCTGAAGGAAATGCCGGATCATTTGGGTTTGAGCACCTTGTCCGCGGCGGGCTTTGATTCAGCGGCAGGCTTGGCATCAGCCGTCGAGACGGGACTGCCCTGTTGCGCCGGCGTCTTCAATCGCTGGATCTTGACTCGCGCCACTCTCCTCCGATCCATTTCCACGACGGTGAAGCGAAGTCCATCAAAATCAAAACTCTCACCGCCGCGTGGAATGAATCCGAGCCTGGCGAGCACGAAGCCTCCGACGGTGGCGTAGGAACGGTCCTCCGGCAGGAAGATGTTGTACTGCGATTCAAGATCGCGCAGGCCGAGCGAAGCGTCGAAGATCATCGCCACGTCCGCTCCATGGCCGACGATCACGGGTCTTTCGACGACGTCAAATTCATCGTGAATTTCGCCGACGAGCTGTTCCAGAATATCTTCTAGCGTGATCAGTCCCAGTATGGTTCCGAATTCGTCGACGACCATGGACATCCAACCGTGGCTCATGCGCAATTCCAGAAGCAATTCGCTCACGGGCTTGCTCTCCGGCACGATGACCATTTCATGCAAAAGGGTGCGCACGTTAAATTCTGCAGCGGTCCATCCTTCCTCCCCGCGGCGCTCCCGGTCGAGCAGCACCCACACCATGTCCTTAATGTGAATGTATCCGAGCACCTGCTCTCCCGCGCCCTCGAACACGGGCAGCCGCGAACGCTGCGTGGTGACGAATACGCGCATGACATCGTCAAGCGTGGCGTCGGCGGTCACGAAATGGATGTCCGGCCGCGGCACCATCAGCTCGCGCACCTGCATGCGGTCGAGTTCAATCGCGCTGAGGATGAATCTCTCTTCCTCCGGCCCGACGAGGCCGCGTTCGCGCGCCTGTTGAATTTGAATTTGCAATTCTTCCGCAGAGTGAACCTGCGTGTGGCTCGCGCGTCCGGAAAAGCCCAGCCCGCTGAGGACCCACCGGCTGGCGCCATCGAGCAGGTTAATCGCCGGACTGAAAACTTCGAGGTACCACTGAAATGGGGGCGCAACCAGGAGGGCGACGCGTTCCGCGCGCTGCAGGCTCATGCTCTTGGGAACCAATTCGCCCAGGACCACGTGCAAAATCGTCAGGAAAACAAACGCTGCGACGAGCGAGACCGCGTGGACGAGAACTACCGTGTGTCTTCCCGGAATGTTTGCCACCAGCGGGCTCAAGATCGAAGCAAGCGTCGATTCTCCGAGTGCGCCGAGCCCCAGGCTGGTGAGCGTGATCCCCACCTGAACACCGGAAACCACGCGGTCCAGCTTGCCGATCAAATCCAGGACGATCTTGGCGCGAACTCGTCCCTGATCCACAAGCTGACGCACGCGCGAATGCCGCACCGCAACGAGCGAAAACTCTACGGCCGCAAAGAATCCGTTCACGGCCACAAGTGCGAACAGTCCGAGCAAGCGTAGCCCGATCAAATCAGCATGGCCCTCCGCGGGCTCATTCTAGCAGCCAGAACGCTTCGGCCCAAAGGATGCTGCTTACAGGGTGATACCTAAGGGTGCTGCGCCCGAGCCAGAGGAAACCGGGGCGCTGGATAAAGCGGTTGTTTCGGTTCTCGGGCGTGCATTAGAATGTGGGTTCATTTCCAGCAGCCGTGAAACATGACTACCGCGAATCCTGCATCGACAAAAAAGCCCGAAGGCGCGAAGAAGCCGGATTTTGAGAATTCGCTCGCGCGCCTCGAAGAAATCGTCGGAAAACTGGAGAGCACGAATCTGTCGCTGGATGAGGCCATGAAGCTGTTTGAGGAAGGCGTGCAACTTTCGCGCGACTGCCAGAAATACCTGGAGCAGGCTGAAGGCAAAGTGGAAATTCTGCTTAAAAAGGTTGGCGGGGAGATGGCGGCGGAAGCCTTCGATCCCGAAGCTGAGGAAGATTCCTAGCCGGTTGCGCCGCGAACGCGCGCCCAAGCCGCCCTCCACCTGATGAACCTTCCCGCATTTTTCGAAGAAGACCGGGCCGCGGTGGACGCCGCCCTCGACCGGCTGATGCCCGGGGAAAATGCGCAGCCTCCCTCCATCCATCGCGCCATGCGGTACAGCGTGCAGGCGGGAGGAAAGCGTGTCCGCCCGATTTTGTGTCTGGAATCGGCACGCATTTTTACCTCCGACGTGACTCCTGTTTTGCCGGTCGCCTGCGCGCTTGAATTTATTCACACCTATTCGCTCATCCATGACGACTTGCCGGCTCTCGACAACGACGACCTGCGGCGGGGAAAACCCACTTGCCACAAGAAATTTGGAGAGGCCACCGCTATTCTCGCGGGCGACGCGTTACTGACGCTGGCGTTCGAGACGCTTGCCAATGCCCCAATCGAATCGGCGCGGCGCGTTGCGATTCTTTCCCATGTGGCTGCATCGGCAGGAACTGTGAATGGCATGGTCGGCGGACAAGTAGCGGACCTCGAAGCCGAAGGACGGGTCATCCAGCCCGCAGACCTCGAATATATCCACCGCTCGAAAACGGCGGCATTGATCCGCGCGTCTGTCGTCGCCGGCGCAATTGGCGGGGGCGCGGACGACGAAAACGTGGCACGTCTGAAGCGCTTTGGTGAAACAATCGGCTGGGCGTTTCAGGTGGTCGACGACATCCTGGATGTGGAAGAATCGTCCGCGGCCCTCGGAAAGACGGCCGGCAAAGACGCTGCGCAGCAAAAGGCAACGTACCCGTCAGTTTATGGCCTGGAAAAATCGCGCCAATTTGCGAAAGAGCTCGAGGACCGCGCGATGGCGGAGATCGAGCTGTATGGGCCGCGCGCCGCGCGACTGCGACAGCTTGCCGAATTGATCGTTCACCGGCGGGCGTAGCATTAGGTAGGGCAGACTTCAGCCTGTCTGGTTTTGATTTTCGCGCGTTTCAAACGGCAGACAGGCTGAAGCCTGTCCTACTGGTTGCTGTGCCATCCAAACCCAAATCCGCAAAAAAGAGGCTCGACTTGCTGGTCGTCGAGCGAGGGCTCGCCGAATCTCGTGAAAAAGCGCAGGCCATGATCCTGGCCGGAGAGGTCCGAGTAAACGGCGAGCGAAGCGACAAAGCCGGCGCGCAAATCCCCGAGGATGCGCGCATTGAGGTCATTGGAACATCGTCAAAATATGCCAGCCGCGGAGGCTTGAAGCTGGATGGTGCGCTCGAGGATTTCGGAATCGGCGCGGCCGGCAAAATCTGCCTGGACATTGGCGCGTCCACCGGGGGCTTCACCGATTGCCTGCTGCATCATGGCGCGCGCCGCGTTTACGCGGTCGACGTGACGCCGCAGCAGATGGCCTGGCGGCTGACGCAAGATCCTCGCGTCTCGCAAATCAAGGCAAACGCGCGCAGTCTTCGGCCTGAGCAAATTCTCGAACCCGCCGATCTGGTGACGATAGATGTTTCCTTCATTGCTGTCGCAAAAGTGCTCCCGGCAGTTGTCGCGGCCGCCGGCCCGCATGCGGAATATCTGATCCTGGTCAAGCCGCAGTTTGAACTCGACCGTGGAGACGTGGGCCGCGGCGGCATTGTGCGCGACGCAGCATTGCACGAACGCGCGATCGACCGCGTGCGCTCAGCTGCAGAATCCGCCGGGCTTGATGTCCAAGGCGTGCGGCCCAGCCGCGTGACAGGCGCCGAGGGAAACCAAGAATTCTTCCTTCATGCGAGAAAGATCCCTCTCGGAACCCAAGTCAATTCCGGCTAAAAATCATGGAAATGGAACTGCGCCACAGATGCTAAAGTAGAGTTCGCTCTGGAAGCGCTTCGACTAAAGCCAAAATGATCAAAACCGTTGGAATTATTTCCCGCCCGCGACGTGAAGACATCGCCCGTGTAGTCCCTCCTCTCGTCAACTGGTTGAAGGCCCATGGCGCGGAAGTGACGTGCGATTCCGAGACAGGCGATTGTCTCGGACCGCTCGCCGTGCAGACACGGAAGCGCGAGGAACTCCCCAGCTGCACGGACTTGCTGATCGTGCTGGGTGGCGACGGAACATTGTTGTCCGCGGCGCGACTCGCGGCGGAACGCAAAGTTCCCATCCTAGCCGTTAACCTGGGCGGTCTAGGCTTCCTTACGACCGTTTCGCAGGACGAAATCTATTCGATTCTGGAAGAGATTTTCTCCGGAAAGCACCGCGTCAGCGAACGCGTGATGCTGGAAGCCGAAATTGTCCGCGCCGGCAAAGTGATCCGGCGGCAGATCGCGCTTAACGATGCGGTCCTCAACAAAGCGGCCCTCGCCCGCATCATGGATCTGGAGCTTCGGGTCGACGGGGAATACGTAACGACGTACAAAGCGGATGGATTGATTCTTTCCACGCCGACCGGGTCCACCGCCTATTCCCTGGCGGCGGGCGGACCCATCGTGTACCCCATCGTCGAAGCGTTTGTCGTAACCCCTATTTGTCCGCACACGCTTACCAACCGCCCGCTGGTGATTCCCGATTCCGCCACGATCGAAGTGGAATTCAAGGCCGGGGATGACGCAGTATTCCTGACGCTCGATGGACAAATCGGAATCGAACTCGCTCAAGGAGATTTGATACGGGTGCGCAAGGCCGCAGAAACATTGCACCTGGTGCGCCCCGCAAAAAAAACCTACTACCAGATTCTACGCAGCAAGCTGAAGTGGGGCGAGAGGTAAACCTCGGGGTGGAACCACGGATGCACACGGATAAACACGGATAAAACCAAATACTTGGAATTATTTCTTAGCGATCTCGCTTCCGTCCCGGCCTGCCCTGGATCCCTGAAGTTTTCTCTTGTTTCTTAAATCCGTATTCATCTGTGTGCATCCGTGGTTAAAAAGGTTTTGTTCTTCTACTCGCCGCGGACCAGGTCGGCGCGGGATTCGCGGCGGCGGATCGTGCGCATACGAGTTCCCTCCACCAAAATTTCAGCGGGGCGCGGGCGCGAATTGTAATTCGACGTTTGCACCGTGCCGTAGGCGCCGGCTCCCCAAAGGACGAGCACGTCATCCGCAACCACTTTTCCGAGGGGCCAATCCTGCAGGAAGCAATCGCCCGATTCGCAAACGGGGCCGACGATATCGGCGCGAGTGAGTGGTCCGGGAGCGCGCCGGGCGCGCGTGATGGGATGCGTCGCATCGTATAAAGCGGGCCGTATGAAATCATTCATGGCGGCGTCCACAATCACGAAATTCTTCCCGCGATTCTGCTTGGTATACAAAACACGCATCAGAAGAACGCCCGCCGCACCGATCAGCGATCGCCCCGGCTCGATGAGCAAATGGCAGCCGAGGGGCCGAACGATTTGCGCGAGTTGCGCGGCCCAGTCCGCTTTTTCCGGCGGCTGTTCCGACGTGTATCGAATTCCCAGGCCGCCGCCGCAATCGAGATAGCGGAGCTCGATGCCCGCGCGCGCCAGTTCGCGCACAAATCCGGCCAAACGAGTCAGCGCGCGCCGGTGAGGAGTGAGTGTAAGGATCTGCGAGCCGATATGCGCGCTGATTCCCTGCCAGTCGATCCAGCGGGAATTGCGGTGCTGAAGATAGAGGCCGCGCGCGGTCTCCCAGTCGATCCCAAATTTGTGGCGATGATGTCCGGTGGCAATGTGCGGATGGCCCCCGGCTATGACGTCGGGATTGACGCGGATGGAAGTCGCAGCGCGCACGCGCAGGCGCGACGCCTCGGAAGCTAATAGATCAAGTTCTGCGGGCGACTCCACATTGAAAAGGAGAATGCGGGCGCGCAATCCCTCCCGAATTTCCTCGCGCGATTTTCCGACGCCGGAAAATACTATGCGGTTTCCCGGCACGCCGATCCGCTGCAGCCGATACAGCTCGCCCCCCGAAACGATGTCAAATCCGCTGCCGAGCGCTGCGAACACACGCAAGAGGCCCAGATTCGAGTTGGCCTTCAAGGCATAGCAAATCGTGTGCGGAAGCGCGCCAAAAGCGGAATCCATGATGCGATAGGCCTGCTCGATACTCGCACGGCTGTAAAGGTATGCGGGAGTTCCGAAGCGTTGCGCGGCTGCGGCGACGGAAATACCCTCGCAATATAATTGCGACCCGCGGTAAGAAAATCCGGGAGTATAGCTCGCCGGATCGACAGCGCCGACGGAGCGGGACGCGCGTGAATGCGTAGATGCGGCGCTCACTTGGCTTTCATCACCACCAGCGTTCGGTCGTCTGTGATGGCGCCTCCTTGTGTGAATTTCTCCACCTCCGCTAGCAGGAGGTCGGCAAGTTCGCTCGAACTCAAATTTGCATTGGCCGCCAAAAGATCTTTGATGCGTCCCGTGCCAAAGAATTTTCCCTCCCGGTTGGCCGCCTCGGTCAGGCCGTCGGAAAAGAAAAGGAGGATATCGCCCGCAGTCAGGCGCACGCTCCATTCATCATAGGTCGCATCGTCAAAAATGCCGATGGGAAATCCGGTGAGCTTGATTTGTTCGACGTGATTGTCTTTCCATAATAGCGGCTGCGTCTGCCCGGCGTTTGCCAGACGAAGCTTGCGGCGCGCCTTTTGCCACGTGGCAAAACAAATCGTCATGTAGCGGCCCTCCACGCGGCGGTCGCACACCAGTTGATTGAGCCGGAGAAGCAGCTCCGCTGGCTGCAGTTTTTGAGGAGAAATGCTGCGCAGAATTCCCGTGGCCACCGCGCCGTAGAGCGCGGCCGCGCTTCCCTTTCCGCTGACGTCTCCCAAGGCGACGCCCAATTGTTGCGTTCCGTAAGTAAGGAAATCGTATAAGTCGCCGCAAACTTCCCTGGCGGAATGAATCCGCGCGGTGATGTCGAGGCCGTAGTCGTTGTCGGGCACAGGGCGCAGTAACGCGGTCTGCAGGCGCTGGGCGGCCGTGAGTTCGCGCTCCATACGCGCTTCATCCTTGGCCACCTTCTCATACAAGCGCGCGTTTTCGAGCGACACGGCCAGGTGCGCCGCCAGAATCGTGAGCGTTTGCTCATGCTGTTCCGTGAAATAGTTGACCTGCGGGCTTTCGAGATCGAGAACGCCCACGACGCGGCCCTGGTGAATCATGGGAATCGCCAGCTCGGATCGCGTTTCGGGATTGACCATGATATAGCGCGAATCGAGGGTCACGTCGGGAACCCGGACAGGAAGTTCCGTGGCGATTGCCGTCCCGACAATTCCTTCGTGGGGAGTCACTCGCAGCTTTCCCTGCGCACTCTGGCCATATTTCATGTCCAGGCGATGGCGATACAAATTTGTCGCTTCGTCGTACAACAGAATTCCCAATATTTGATAATCGATGACGCGCTTGACAAGTTCCGCGGCGCGGCGGAGCAGTTCCTCGACCGCGAGAATGGAATTTGCCTCGCGTCCCACTTCGTTGAGGACCAGCAGCGTGTCCGCCTGGCTACGGACACGCTCAAAAAGACGCGCGTTTTCAATGGCCGTGGCCAGACGGCTGGCCATCAGCGTCAAAACGCTTTGCTGGTCGCGCGTGAAGTAATCGACTTGCGTGCTCTGGATGTCGAGCACACCGATGGCCTGTCCCTTCACCATGAGCGGAATCACCATCTCAGACCGTACGGAATCGATAATGTTGATATAGCGTGGGTCCTCGCGGACATCCGGGACGCGCACCGCGCGGCCCGTCGCCGCGGCCGTGCCCGTGATTCCCTGTCCGATCGGGATGACCCAATCCTTGCCCGATTCCTCGCCGTAACCGATGGTGAAGCGGTGGTAAAGACGGTGCATCGATTCATCGACCAGCAAAACGCTGAAGATTTCGTAATCGATCAGGCGCTTCACCAGCGCCGCGGTTTTCCGCAACACTTCGTCGAGGTCCAGCGAGGAGTTGATTTCCTCGCCGATTTCGACCAGCGTCGCGAGAACTTCCGCGGGCACGTTGAGCGCCGATGGGGCTTGTACGGGGTCCATAAATAATTTGTGAATGTGTGGCGCGCTCAGGCTTTCGATCGTACAGAGCGACTCCCCAAAATCGATCTAGTATAACAGGTCAAGATTATGCCCTTGTAAAAAAGCAGTGAATCGTCCGGCGTACGCGCCGAAAAAACAAGAATTCAACGGCACAAATCAATAGGAAGTTGACGCAGGAAAGCCCGAAGGAGTTTGAGAAGGAGGCGCGGAACCTGCCGCCTGTTCCATGATTTTGACGCTGGCGCTGGCGCCGATGCGCGTCGCGCCCGCGCAGACCATTTTTTTCAGATCGTCGAATGTGCGCACGCCGCCCGAGGCTTTCACGCCGATTTCCGAGCCCACCACGGCGCGCATCAGGGCGACATCCTCGGCCGTGGCTCCTCCGGTGCTGAAACCGGTCGAGGTCTTGACGAAATCCGCGCCGGCCCTCTTGCTCGCAAGCGCGGCGCCCACCTTTTCCTCGACTGTGAGCAGAGAAGTTTCAAAAATGACTTTGCAGATGGCGCCGCCGCGATGCGCCGCTTCCACGACCCCGCGGATGTCCGATTCCACCACCTCGTCCTGGCCGGATTTCAACGCACCGATGTTGAGGACCATATCGACTTCCTGCGCGCCCAATTTGATGGCTTCCTCGGCTTCATGAATTTTCACTTGGGACAGCGTAGCGCCGAGGGGAAATCCGATCACGGTGCACACTTTGACCGTTGTGCCACGCACCAATTCAGCGGCCAGCGGCACATTCCAGGGATTGATACAGACCGAGGCAAATCCAAAACGTACAGCTTCCTGGCAGAGCTTGCGGATGTCTTCGCGCGAGGCTTCCGGTTTCAAGAGGGTATGATCGATCAGGCCAGCAAAACCAGCTTCCAATTCCACGACCGACGGGCCGCAAGAAATGCGGTCAGCCCCCGCTTCGACGACCGCGCGAGTCTTTCTGGCGCATTTCTCGGCGCAGTTGAGGTCGCAATCGGGGCAGATTTCGTCGTCGCCGACCGCAGCTCCAGGAATCGCCCTGGCAGGCGGCCCCAGGTAGCGCACCACTTCTTCGGTGACCACCCGCACCATCTGTTCGAATTCGCTCTGATCCACTCGATCAACCCTGTTCGAATTGCCCGGAAGCATTCGAAAGCACTATTTTTTCGCGGAGCGTTCCTCGATGCCTCGGATCTTGTCCACGCGGCGCTGGTGCCGCCCTCCCGCGAAGGGTGTAGAGAGCCACAAAGCGACAATCTCACGGGCGGCTTCCGGAGCGATCAGCTTGGCGCCCAGCGTCAGCACATTCGCGTCGTTGTGCTCGCGGCTGTTGCGCGCCGTGGCGCGATCATAGCATAGCGCCGCGCGGACTCCGGGAACCTTGTTGGCGGCAATCGAGCTGCCGATGCCCGCGCTGTCGAGCACGATGCCGAGCCAGGCTTCCCCGTGCGCGACAGCGTTGCCGACGGCCTCGGCGAAGTCGGGATAATCCACGGCTTCCGCACTGTCGGTGCCGAGATCAAGAACCTGGTAGCCCCAATCGCGGAGATGTTCTTTCAATTGTTGCTTGAGGTCGAAGCCGCCGTGATCGGCGCCAATCGCCACGACTCGGGCGGATTTTTCCGAGGAGCTTTCTGATAGTAGTGGGCCAGAAGAGGATTTTCCCTCGTGCGTTGAGGAAATGCGAAACGTGATCCCGCGCCGCTCAGCCTCTTCCCGCGCGAGAGGGGTGACAAGCGTATCTTCAGTAATTGCGAGTTCGCTATTCTGCGGGACGCGCTCCAAATCCGCAGCTGTGATGAGAGGTTTCATTGAAATGAAAGCGGATCAAACCATCAGGCGACGGTTTTTGTAGCGCCAGCGTCTCGCCGGCGATCTTTCCATCCTTCGCACGCTGCAAAAATGCCGGCGAGACGCCGGCGCTACCAAAAACCTGCGCCCCGCTGAATCGGACGTCTCATATTTCACCGGTCCGTTGCGCCGTGTGAAACGCGGGCTACGACGGCGGATGCGAGAGAATGCACACGTCCTTGAGGTTGCGATAGCGCTCCGCGTAGTCCAGCCCGTATCCGACGACGAATTCATTGGGAATTTGAAACCCGATGTAGTCGGCCTTGACGTCCTTCTTGATGCGCCGCTCCGGCTTGTCCAAGAGCGCCGCGATCTTCAGCGAATTCGGCTTGCGCTGCTGCAGAACGCGCAGCAAGTAGCCAAGAGTCAGCCCCGTATCCAAAATGTCTTCGACCACGATGACGTTGAGGCCTTCGATGCTGGTATCTAGATCCTTCATGAGGCGCACCTGGCCGGAGGTCTGGCTGCCGTGTCCGTAGCTGGAAACGGACATGAAATCGAGCGACACTTCGACGCGAATCTGGCGGATCAGGTCGGACATAAAAATCGCTGCGCCCTTCAGGACGCCGATCAGGTGAACGCGCTGGCCCTTATAATCCTTGGAAATTTGCGTTCCCATTTCGCGCACGCGTTTCTGAATCGCGCTGCTGCGCAACAGGACCTTCAAATGCTCCTGTCCATGACCTTGCACTGGGAATCCCCTCCGCCTGGGAGCGGCTACTCTAGCGCAGGGAATGGGAAAGCTCAAGACGATGAGGCGTTGTTTCTGCCGACCCGAGTTTGATGACATTGCTTCGATGGCCGCGGCGTGGCACCCTTAATAACTCTTATGGCCCTAGCGATTGAGAATTGGAAGGACAAGCGTGTTCTTGTAACGGGTGGGGCGGGATTCATTGGCAGCGTGCTGGTTTGGGAGCTCAATCGTCGCGGGTGTTTTCAAGTGGCGATTGCGGACTTTCCGGCGAACCGCGACAAGAGCGCCAATCTTACCGGTCTGCGTTACACGGGCCTCATCGAAGCCGCAGAACTGCACTCGCGCCTCGCGTCCGGATCGCTAGGAAAGCTGGACTGTATTTTTCATTTGGGCGCGTGCTCCTCCACGACGGAAACAAATGAACAATATCTGCGTGAAAATAATTACGAGTATTCGCGCAGACTCGCGGAATGGGCGCTCGACGCGGGCGTCCGATTTGTGTATGCCTCTTCTGCCGCAACCTATGGAGACGGCAGCGCGGGCATGGACGATTCCGATCCGCGCCAACTGGAGCGATTGCGGCCGCTCAATCTTTACGGCCAATCCAAGCAGTGGATGGACTTGCACGCCCTGCAGGAGGGATGGCTCGACCGGATTGTCGGGCTGAAATATTTCAACGTCTATGGTCCCAACGAAAACCACAAAGGCGACATGCGCAGCCTGGTTTGCAAAAGCTACGCCGAGGTGCTCAAGAACGGCGTGATCCAACTATTCAAGAGCAATCGCCCGGAATACAAGGACGGAGAACAGCGGCGAGATTTCCTTTACGTCAAGGATGCAGTGAAAATGACGCTGCACCTCGCCGCGCAACCCGCGGCGAACGGCATTTTCAATATCGGTTCGGGAAAAGCGCGCACGTGGAATGATCTGGCTCGCGCCTTATTCGCCTCGCTGGGCCGCGAGCCGCGCATCCAATACATTGACATGCCTCTGGCCATTCGCGACAAGTACCAATATTTCACGCAGGCGGACATTCACAAGCTTCTCGCCACGGGCTACGATGAGCCCATCACTTCTCTCGAAGATGCGGTGCGCGATTATGTGGTGAATTATCTCGCGCCGGGGCGGACGATTGGGGCTCTGTAGGATAGACTTCAGTCTGTCACACCTTAGGCACGGCAAAATCAAAACTAGACAGGCTGTCCTTCGTTCCACTCAGGATAAAAAGCCTGTGCTACTTGCGGCTACCTCCGTTTCAGCGTCACTGGAATTCCGTGTCGGGGACGGAGCGTGACCGTGGGCTGCATCTGGACTTCTTGCCCGGGAGAAATTTCAATGCGGAATCGTTGCGCGATGGTGGCTAGAAGTAACACAGCTTCCATCATCCCGAACGCGGCACCAATGCACACCCTGGGCCCTCCGCCAAAAGGAAAATAGGCGAATCGCGGCAAGGCCGAGCTGCGCGGGTCGCTCGCGCTCCAGCGGCCCGGGTCAAATCGTTCCGGGTCCGGAAAATAACGCGCGTCTCGGTGCATCAGGAGCTGGGAGATCAGGACGTTGGTATCCGCCGGCAATTCGTACTCGCCCAGCCGAAATGGAGCCAGAGCGCGCCGCCCGATCACCCACACCGGCGGATACAGGCGCATCGATTCCCGCAACACGGTATCCACGTAGGTCAACCTCGACAAATCCGCGGGCGTAGGAACTCTTCCGCCGAGTACGCGCTCCAATTCCTCAAAGAGTTTCTTTTCCACTTCCGGGTGCTGGCCCAGCAGGAACCAGGTCCAGGAAAGCACGTTCGCGGTGGTCTCATGGCCAGCGAGAAACAGCGTCATGATTTCGTCGTGGAGTTGGCGGTCGGTCATGCCTATTCCTTCGTCGTCCTGAACCTGCAGAAACACGCTGAGCAAATCTCCCGACAACTGCCCGCTCACTCGGCGCTGCTCGATAATCCGATAAATGACTTTGTCGAGGCGCCCCACGGCGCGTTTCAAAAGTTGAGAAGTGGGTAGCGGAACCCACGTGGGCAAGAGCAGCGCCAGACCTGCCTGCCGCATGAATTTCCCCATCAGCACGGTTAGCGCGGCGTCCACGTCCTCGGCCTCCTGCGACACGTCCGCGTCGAAGAGCGTTTTCGCCACAATGCCGAGAGTGAGGCGCATCATGGCTTCATGAATGTCCAGCGTTTGGCCGTCGCTCCAGGACTCCAGCATGCGCTGCGTGTATCGAACCAAGGTTTCCGCATAGATCGCGATGCGATCCTGGTGAAAGGCAGGCTGGATGAGCTTGCGCTGGCGCCGCCAGAATTCGCCTTCGCTCAGCAGGAGGCCATTTCCGAGCACGCGGCGCATCGCGCGGTAGTCCTTTGACTTAACGAAATTATTGTTCTGCGTGACCAGGACCGATTCGATGTAGTCCGGCCGATTTACAAAGCACGCGGGCACGCCGAGGAAGCGGAAAAAGACGATGTCGCCGTATTCCCGCGAGCATTTCGTGAGGTAGCGGATCGAATCACCCTGCGGTTCGAACACGCTGCCGAAGAGAGGTAGACCCTTTGGACCGGGAGGAAGCTTCAACTTAGACGGACTTCCCTTTCACTTTCGAACCTTGCGAGGATCCCTCCGCGCCCCACACTTCGCGCGCCGTTTCCGCCACGAGCCGCAGCTTGGCTTCCTGTTCGGCCTCGGTGAGGAGATTCCCTTCCATCGTGGAGGCAAACCCGCACTGTGGGCTCAGAGCGAGCCGATCGAGCGGAACGAATTTCTCAGCGGCGCGGATGCGGCTCTTGAGTTCGTCCTTGGTCTCAAGAGCGGATTTCTTGGTGCTGACGAGTCCCAGCACAACGGTTCGGTCGGCCGGAACCTGGGACAGAGGTTCGAAGCCGCCGGACCGCTCGTCGTCGAATTCGAGCAAGAACCTTTGAAATTTTGTCTTCGCGAATACTTTGGCGATGGGCGCGTAATCGCCTGAAGCGTAGAATTTGCTCTGATTGTTGCCGCGGCACAAATGCAGGCCGAACACGATGCCGGGGTGGCCGCCGATCACTGCATTGTCCATCTCGATGGAAAGATCGAGCAGGCGGTCGGGATCATTCCCTCGCTGGCGGTATCCCTCGCGAATTTTCGAATCGATGAGCGCGGCATATTGCGGCGAGTCCACTTGAATGTACGTGCAGCCCAGGCGGATCAGCTCGGCCACTTCATCGCGCAGCAGATCCACCAGATCGGCGAGAAACGCGTCGACCGTGGGATAAGCGCCACTGGATTTTTTCGCGTCGTAGTAAGCCGCCGCCTGTTGCGCGCTGAGGAGCGTCGTCTTGGACGGATGGTCGGTCCGCGCGCGTAGATACGTGAACTCCTCGGCGCACATGTGCCGCTTCCGCCGCAGGCGGGAAACGACGACAGGCCTGGTCTGGACGACTTCTTCGCCCTTTTCATTGCGAAATGGAATGGACCATCCCCCAACTTTGTCAAATCCTTCTGTGGCTTCAACGAGGTGCCCGAAGAATGCGTATCGCCGCATCTCGCCGTCGGTCAGCACGTCAAGACCTGTTCGGATGTGGAGAGCAACCGCCTCATCGACGGCGCGGTCCTCCAGGCGCTTGAATTCCGCATCGCCCAGGCGGCCCGCCTCATGGTCTTCGCGCGCCTTCTTCAGATAGGCAGGCCGCAACAAGCTGCCGACAACGTCGCTTCGATACATGCCGAACTCCTTTTGGATTCCAATCCAACACGTTTTAATTTTGGGGACGTGCAAAAGTATAGCACTGTCCTAAGGTTTGCCGTATATTCTGCCTAGCAGGAGGATGTCATGCCCCCGGGATGCCAGGAGCGCCTTCCTGTGGGCATTGATGACCGCGGTGGCAAGCTAATAAGCGATGCAACATTCTGTTCAACTAATTTTCAAATCCCTGTAAGAAAAACAATGGATTGGTATAAGAGAATCCGTGAGCCTAACATTGCAACCACTATCCGCGGGCCGGGAACTGGAAGTGGGGGGCCAACGGCTTGTCGCGATAGAAGATCGAGGGGGTGTGGAGAGATGAGAAACTTAACAGGCCGTTGTGTCCTTCTTGGGGTTCTTAGTTTGACAATTTTGCTGCTGCTTAGCGGATTTCCTGCGGCGCTACATGCGCAAACCGCGACCGGGGCAATCACTGGAACCGTAACCGACCAGAAGGATCTGCCGGTTGAGGGCGCAAACGTGGTCGTGAAAAACACCGAAACGGGCATTGAAACTCCCCTCACCACAAACTCCTCGGGAATTTATGTTGCTCCTTACTTGCAACCGGGAAATTATGAAGTTACGACGAGCAAGAGCGGTTTCCAGACGGTGGTCACCAAACAAGTCGTAGTCCATGTGGGCGAGAAGCTGACGATTGACGTGCAAATGCCCCTGGCAGGGCAGCAAACCGCCATCACGGTCACGACGGAAGCCCCTGTGCTGGACACGGAGAAGACCGAGTCGTCCCAGACGGTCAGCCAAACGCAGGTGGATGGATTGCCAATCGCTAATCGGCGATGGGAGAGTTTTGCGCTGCTCACACCGGCAGTGACCACGGATGGAACGGGCGGTCTGACCAGTTACCGGGGGATTTCAGGTCTTTATAATGGAAATTCGGTGGACGGTGCGAATAACACGCAGGCGTTCTTCTCGGAAGCGCGCGGGCGGGCGATCATCGTCACCTATGTTTATAGCCCCGACTCAATCAAGGAATTTGAGGTCAGTGCAAGCAATTACAGCGCGGAATATGGACAGGCCGCCGGTGGCACCGTGAACGCAGTGACAAAATCAGGGACGAACGAATTGCACGGGGACCTCTTTTACAATCTGCGGTACCCCTCCTTGAATGCGCTGGACCCCGTCGGAAAAGGGCAAGGCATTCTCACGCAAACGGTTCACCAGCAGAACCAGTTTGGCGGGAGTGTTGGAGCGCCGATCATCAAGGATAAGCTGTTTTTCTTCGGCACCTACGACGGATTCCGGAAAGTGAATCCGATTCTCTATACGTCGTCGACGTCGCCCGCGGTTTTCAGCGCTTTCGCATGTCCTGCGAGCGCAAGCGCCGCGGCCTGTACATCAGCGAAGAGCTTCGTCTCCACCGACCTGCTCGGCGCCTTCCCGCGTGACCTGAAACAGGACGTTTTTCTCGGGAAGCTCGACTATCAATTAAACCAGACCAATCATCTGAGCGCGGTCTTCAACTGGCAGAACTGGCAAGAGCCGTTCGGTTACGACACACGGCCCACTGTCCCCAACGGCGGCGCGACTCAAAATGGCAACGGTGGAACTCACGAGCGGTTCCTCATCGCGAACTGGGATACCACGATCTCTAGCAATAAGGTCAACGAATTCCGATTCCAATGGGGGCGGGACTTCGAATTCGACAGTACGAACGGTCCTGGTCCAGCCGTTTCTCTCCTGAATATCGCCAACTACGGGGAAACGGCGGCTCTGCCCCGCCCGGCTTTTCCTGACGAACACCGGCTCCAGTTTTCGGACAATTTTTCGATTGTGAAGAATACTCATATTCTCAAAATGGGCGTGGATGTAAATTTGATTCACGAACTCCTGATTAACCTTTTCCAGGGGGATGGAAATTACAGCTACAACGGCACGACCGCCTTCGACGGCTGCCCGGCAGGCGCGAATGCCACTTTTTGCCGGTGGGTTGATGATGCGGTAGGAGCGGTTGTTCCCGGCGATCCTTTCCCAGTGGGACAGAATTATGCCAGCTTCACGCAAGTCAATGACCCCATCACTCACGTCGGGAAAGACGACTTTTATGACGATGACTTCGCCGCGTATTTCGAAGACACCTGGAAACTAAAACCAAATCTGACGCTGAATCTGGGCGTGCGCTATGACTTGCAGCACGTTCCCGCGCCTCCGCAGCCGAACACGGCGACGCCGTTACTGACTCAGTACACTTCCACGCTGAACATCGATAAGAACAACTTCGCTCCCCGGCTCGGCGTTGCCTGGCAACTTAGCAACAAGACCGTTGTTCGCGCAGGCTACGGCATGTTCATTGGGAAGACTTCAAACAGCACCTATTACGCTCTTCGAGTCGAGAATGGCGTATTCCAGCAGACGTTTTCCGGATGCGGCCCGACGGGAAGCACCCCCGCACTAAAAGCCTGTGCGCCGGCATTTCCCAATGTATTCTTCACGCCGCCTGGACCTCCGGTTGCGGCCCCGTTCGCGGGCGCGCTTACACCCACAGTCGGTATCCCAGGTGGAACGTTGCCCGCTTCATCGGCGGCCGCCCACGGTATGGTGGCGGACTTTGTAAACCCGGATGCCCAGGAAGGCGAAATAACGGTCGAGCGGCAGCTGCCTGGCAGGATGTCTTTCTCAGCCACCTATCTTGTCACGCGCGGGCTTCACCTCCCCTCCAGCTACGACGCCAATGTTGCACCCGCGACGGCTACTGCAACGTACGATGTGCTCTCGGCCGCCACGCCCACTGGCGCACCAACGCTCCTGTCGACGACAGTGCCGTTTTACACATCACGCATTGATCCAAACTCGGGGCTTATCCTATCCCAATTCAGCGTCGTCAACTCCTGGTACAACGGATTGGTGCTCACGCTGCGGAAGCCTATGAGCCACGATCTCGAGATGGTGTTCAATTACACTTATAGCCACGCTCTCGATAATGGGCAAACTGCCGGCGCGAACGGGACTTTCTTCGGAACGGACGGTGTGCTCGACCCATATAACCTGAGAGAAGACTATGCCAGTTCCGACCTCGACCAGCGGCATCGATTCGTTGCCAGCCTGGTATGGCAGCCGATGTATGCAAAGGATGTCTCCAACGCTGTTGTCAGACAGTTGGCGGATGGATGGACTATATCCAGCATCATCACCGCAGCTACAGGACAGCCGTACCAGGCGAACATCGGAACGTCCGTCATCACGCCTCCGGATGGCAGCGGTGGAAAATTGTCCCCCATCAGCAGTGACGGGGGCTTGACGGGCGCTGAGGTGAGCACGTTTGCCGGACCAACGGGAGGGAGGGCTTCATGGTTGCAACGCAACCCTTATAACCTCCCTAACTACACGAATGTCGATTTGCGCGTTGGTCGCGGTTTCACGATCCGCGAAAGGTATAGGTTTGACTTTTCCGCGGATGCCTTCAACGCATTTAACAGCACGATCGTGGCCGCCGTGAACCAGACTGCATATACGTATTCTGGACCGGGTGTTGGAGCGTGCACAGGCCACACAAACGGTTGCCTGGTACCCTCGTCTTCGTTCGGGTCCAGGACGGTAACGTCTGGCTCCATTTACGGGGCTCGCCAGATGCAAATCAACGCCAGGTTCAGCTTCTAGCCGGAGGTTTGGGCTGGCAATCAACCATACGGCGTCCCGGCCTTGCCGGGACGCCGTTTCTTTTTGCAATGATTGATCGCTCCCGGAGGAGCAATCAAACAAGAGAACGATTTCACTCGACCCAATCGGCGATGAAGATATTCGTCTCGTGGGGGGCTTTGCCGTTGCGATTGGAGGCCCAGACGAGACGCTTGCCGTCAGAGGAGAACATCGGGAAAGCGTCGAAGTCGGGGTGATAGGTGATCTGCTCAAGGCCGGTGCCGTCAACGTTGATGGCGTAGAGATCGAAGCCGCTGGGGTCTTTTTGGTTGGCTACATTGGAAGCAAAAATGATGCGCTTGCCCCCGGGGAAAAAGTATGGGGCGAAATTCGCTGCGCCGTTGTGCGTGACCTGGCGCTTATTCTTTCCGTCGGCGTCCATCACCCAGATTTCCAGGTTGCCGGGGCGAATCAAGTTGCGCGAGAGCAAGTCCTTGTAGTCGGCGATTTCTTCCGGAGTCTTTGGTTGCTGCGAGCGGTAAACGATTTTTTTGCCGTCGTCGGAAAAGAAGGCGCCACCGTCATAACCCAGCTCGTGCGTCAGCTGGCGAACATCGCTGCCATCCGCGTTCATGGTGTAAACGTCCAGGTCGCCGTTGCGCGTGGAGGTGAAGACAATCTTCTTGCCGTCACGGCTAATGGTGGATTCCGCGTTATAGCTGTTGGGCGAGTTGGTCAGGCGGCGCAGGTCGCTGCCGTCGGGCCTGGCGGTGTAAATCTCATAGGAATTGTAAATTGGCCAGACGTAACCGTGCGAATAGTCGGGGCGCGGCGGGCACTCGGCGCTAGCTTCGTGCGTTGAGGAAAACAGGATGCGGTCGCTCTTTGGAAAGAAATAGCCGCACGTCGTGCGTCCTTTGCCCGTGCTCACAAGTTTCGGCACGGCGGGCTTTCCATCGGGCGTGTCCACCGGCATGGTATACATCTGGTCGCACGGAACGCCCGCGCCGGAATGCATGAAGATCAGGTACTTGTCGTCCGCGGAAAAATAGGCCTCGGCGTTCGTGCCGCCAAAGGTGAGCTGGCGCACGTTGGCCAGATGCTTTTCGCCAGGAACAGTGAGCGACTCGGAATTTTCTTTCTGCGAGCTGGGCGCCTGAGAGTACGTGACCAGAGCCGCGGATGCGCCGATCACTAAAAGAAGAAGCGCGGGGCGGGCAATTTGCGATCTCTGCATGATTTGCTCGGTTCGCTTACCTTCGTTGCTCCAGTTTCACGGACGCGTTGACGGGCTTGCCGTCTCGCAACACTCGCACTTCCACCACATCGCCCACCTTGCTGCGGCGCAAGGCGTCAGTGAAATCGTACAAATTGTGGATGGGCTTGTCGCCAAATTGAACGAGGACGTCGCCGGCCTTAAAGCCCGCCTTGGCTGCGGGCGATCCCGGGCGAATATCGGAAAATTTGACGCCGTCTTCTTCCTCCCCAAAATCCGGAATCGATCCGAAATAGGGTCCGTAACCACTGCCCCCGCTCGCGGCCTGGCCGCCGGGCTGCTCTTCTTTCACCGTGACGAACGCGACTCGCTCGTTTGCGGAATCGATTTTTAAGGCTATGTCATCGATGAAATCCAAAAGCTTCGCCGCATCGGGTGCATCGATCTTGTCCCAGGTGTCGGAAGGCTTGTGGTAGTCGGAGTGCAAACCCGAAAAAAAGAAGAGCACCGGAATTTTCTTTCCGACGAAGGAAGTGTGATCGCTCGCCGCGTAGCCACTAGCGGAATATTCAAAATGAAATGGGAATTTGCCCTTCTCTTCCTCGAGGAGATTCTTGAATGTGGCGCCCGTCCCCGTCCCGCCGATAAAAACTTTCTCGTCTTTGATCCGGCCGATCATGTCCATGTTGATCATGGCCACGGCGTTGCCAAGCGGCAGCGTCGGCTCCTTCACCCACTCCGCGGAACCGAGCAGGCCGAGTTCCTCCCCGGCGAAATCTGCAAAGAGGATGCCGCGTTGGAGTTGGCCTTTCCGGGAATCTAACAAACGCGCGAGTTCGAGAACTCCCGCAGTGCCCGAAGCGTTGTCGTCCGCGCCGGGATGAATCTGGCCGATCTGCGATGGCGCGAGCGAATCGACGTTCCCGTAGCCCAGGTGATCGTAGTGCGCCCCGATGATGATGTACTCGTCGGTCTTGCCGGGAATATAAGCCAGCACATTGTTCACAATGGCGCGCGTCTTTTCGATATTGACTGCGAGCGAAATCTGCAGCTCGTCGGGAAATTCAAACGAAGCGGGAGCCGAAGATGAATTAATCTGTTTTTGAGTTTCGTCGAGTGATTTGCCCGCCGCCGTAAACCACCCGTTCGCAGCCTCGTTTTTCGCCTGCACGATCACGATACCGGCGTTCTCCGGACCGTTGACGCTCCCGAATTTGGTAAGCAGATCCTCTTCGTTAACTGGCAATTTTCCGTTGATCAGGATGACGGCCTTGGCGCCATGATTTCGGGCGTTGATCGCTTTTGTGATCAGCTGGGAGTGAGGGGTCGGGCCGGCATTTCCGCTCTTGGCGGCGAAGCCCGCAGGCTCGTAGCGCATAATCACGACAATTTTATCTTTGACGTCCAGATGCTCGTAATCGTCGTAGCCGAATTCGGGGGCTGTCGCCCCGTATCCGGCGAATACCAAGGGGCCAGCAACGTCACCGGATGAGGAAAAACTGAATGGAACAAAATCCTGATTCAGTTTCAATTCCTGCTTGGATTTGCCGTCCTGCACTTCCAGGTGATTGCCTTCCTTCAATTTTGCGCCGGTAATTACGGTGAATGGCTGGAAGTAGGATTTGGTCCCTGCCGGTTGCAGTCCGAGGGAGCGGTAGCGCTGCTCGATCAAATCCGCGGCGCGCTCGATGCCCTTGGTCCCGGCGCCGCGGCCTTCCATGGCGAGAGATGAAAGGGATTTGACGTCATCCAAGTACCGCTTGGCATCGGCGGAATCAGTATCGGCCGCGACGCGTGAGCCAATAAACGCGAGCGCCAGCGCCAAGCCGGCGGCGCGCCATCGTGGTCGACGAGTTGTACAGAATGGAATTCGGCTATTCATTCAAATGAATTTGAAGAAAGTCATCTGACATTCAGAATCGTATGACGCGGTAGCAAGCGTGTCAAATGTGCGCCTCGTTGGATGCATTGCGGAGAACCGGGCTAAAAGCCGACCTTCAGGCGGGCGCTTACGCTGGCTGGGGGCGCGACAGCAGTCCCCGAGAACAGGCTGGCGAAATTCAACACGTTCACCTTGTTCGTCAGGTTGTGGCCTTCGATTTCAAGTGTGACATCTCTTCCCTCTTTGTGGAGTAGGGTGGCGCCTGCGGCTGCATCCAGAGAGAAATTCGGACGCACCCGGCCGGCGTTGAAATTCACCTCATTCAAAATAGCCGGACCATATTGCTGCAATAAAAAATTGATTTGGCCTGGGTCGACCGGGCCATTCAAATCGACAGGCAAGCCGCTCCCGTATTCCGCTGACGCAGCGAGCCACAACCGTTCCGTGGCCTGAAAGCGCACATGCGCGCGTATGGTATTCCTCTGGTCCTGCGAGACTGGAAACATGCTCGTATCGGAAATGCCCGAAGTTTCATCTCCAAGAAATAATCCGCCGGTAATCGGCCCCTGCCCAATGCCAGTCTGATTCGAGTAGCTCAGGACTCCTGAGAATCGGCCCCAGCGCGGGATGGCAATCTGTATTTCCTCGCCGTGAATCTCCGCCGACGAAAAGGCGATCGGAAAACTGATCCCGGTGTCGAGCAGGACGTCATCGTCGGAGTAGTTGGAAAAATCGCGGAGGAAGACGGTGCCGTCGATTCGCAGTTTTCCGGCCAACGATTTCGTGAACCCCACTTCATAGTAATTCGCGCGGGCCGGCCGCACTGGCAGCCTTGCGACGAGGGCGCTGACCGAATTCAATTGCGGCGAGCTGGCGAGCAACAGATTTTCCATTGCCGGCGTCTGGAAGACGCGATCGTAGGAAGCGTGGACAAGAAGGCTGAGCGAGGAAATAAATCGCGACACGCCGAGGCGGGGGCTCCACGCTGATTCGTTCACCAGAAAGCCGTAGTGGTCGAATCGCAAACCGGCACTGACATTCCATTTGCCGATACGAATTTGGTCCTGCATGTATGCGGACGGCTCGATGTCCCACCGGCGATCCGAAAACGGCGGCGTGAGCGTCAGCGCCGTCCCGGGATCGAATTGCGAGGGATCCGCAATTTGATACTGCAAATTTTCATTCACGGAGCTGAAAATTCCATCGACTCCGAACTTCCACTCGTGGCACCCGTGATGGCCGGCAAGGTCCCCGCGCGCGTATCCTTCGCGGTAGCCGCGGTCCTGAGAGACGATAATGGGTGTGGATTGCGCATTGGAATTCAGAAGCGCGTACGCATCGCGGACGCTTCCGGCGACGCTCAAGAGGATATCCGGCGAAAAGGCGTGCGTGTAATGCGCCTGGCCGGAGGTTTCCTTCTGCTCGGAATCCTGGCGCTGGCCGGCCTCCTGCTGGATGAGCTCGTTCGGCACCTCGTAGCGAACCGCGTGTTGCCCGAACGTCAGGAAAAGGCGGTCGCCATTTGAAAAGTCGCGCTCGTACGAGGATGACAATCCGCCGGCGTTCCCGATATTTGTGTAATTTTGGAGAACAGGCGGGTCGAGATATCGGTCTGAGTGAAATCCATCGCCGGTAACGGAAAATCGGTTTCCGCCACTGGAGTAAAAAAGAGCGCCGCTGCCCGAAGCTGTGGCGAAGCTCCCGCCTTCGCCCTCGAATTCTCCGTGCAGCCCGGCCGGATTGTTTTTCGGAGAAGTAACTTCCACGACCCCGCCAAGTTTTCGGCCGTATTCAGCGGGAAAACCGGCGGTCATCACGCGCATGGATTCGACGTCGCTCGATTCAATCGGGGGCGCGAAACCGGGCGAACGATTTTCAGTGAGCGGCAGGCCGTCCACCACGAACTGGACGTCATATTCCGAGCCGCGCGGATGCAGGACGCCGTTGGCCTCTTGCAGCCAACCCGGTTGCGCGTCCACCACATCGATGACGCCGCGTCCGGCCTGCGGCGAGAGTTGCTCACCGATGGTTTGCGATCCAATGGTGTACACGGCGCTGGTGCGCGAGGGATCAACCAGAGTTTCCGTCTCGCTGACTTGCAGCTGCGTTTCGATCGGTTTCAGTCCCAGCGTCAGAGACAAGTGCTGGGGCACCACGGACCGGATCTCCACGAGTTGAACAGCCGGAACAAATCCCGAGTGCGAAACGCTCACGCGGTAGACGCCGAAAGCCAAGTCCTGCGCGGCGTAGCGGCCGTCGTCGCCAATCATAAAGTCCAGGTGAAACTGATTGCCTTCGCTGATCAATTCTCCAGAGGCGCTGAGGGTCGCACCCTGCGGATCGTGCACTTCGATTTGCAGTTCTCCACGATCCCGCTGCGCGGCGGCAGGAAGCGCGAAAAACCACACGCATCCGAAAAAGACGGTGATCCGAATGAATCGCGCCATCGTGGTTTGGACGTAGTGCCAGGATCCGTGAGTTGCACGCCAATCAGGCATTCATTTTGCAACCGGGATGGCAACTCCCCTGTAAGCATATCGCAAAAAATTGACCAGAGCCTTGGGCAAGTCCCGAAGAGATAAGGTCGCGGGAAATGGCCGAATGTTTGCAAGTGGAGGATGAGCAGTCTCTAATGGGCCGCTACTTGGGAGGCGACTTCTCCAGCGCCGCACGGTCCCAGTGTCCGAGATCGGCTGCGGCATCATACGTGCTTTGGCAAAAATCGAGCAAGGCATCCCGAGGAGAGGCGGAGGCGCGCACATCGTCGAACATCAGAAGGAATTCGCCTAGTTGCTTGTTGTAGAACGCCGCCGCGGGGCGCACCGGCCGCTGGCCAAATCCATCCGGCGCTGGAGCCGCATATGAATAGAACGCCGCTCCCTGGATGTCGCCGCCGCCCGGCCAGAAACCCACGCTGCTGACCTCGTGCGAATACGCTTCCCGGGTCATCGCGTCGGCGCCGGGGCGCTCCGGCGCGCGGCGCCCGGAAAAGCGCGTGACCGCAAGATCAAAGCTCCCCCAAAAGAAATGCACGGGGCTGACTTTGCCGAGAAACCGAGAACGGAATTCCTTGAAGATTGCATCCACGGTGACAAGGATTCGCCAGAACGCGTTTGCGTATTGGGGATCGTACGCGCCGTGGAGGCGGTCTTGGTCGAACCGGATGGGATTCGGAATCTCCACCGGCATATTCCAAATTTTGACGTCGATATCGAGGGACCGCAGCAGAGAGAAAAATTCCGCGTGGAAATCGGCGACCGTGCGCGGCTCGAGTCGAATCCTTTTCATTTCGCCCTTGGAGGTCGTGACTTCGAGACGGTGATCGATGAAATCGAATTGAACTTCAAACACGCCCTGACGGTACGGAATCGGAGAAGTCGTCAATCCCCTGGCGCTGACGTACAGAGGGACTTCCCACCAATGATTGATGTGCGGAGAAAGCGCCAGGCGCACCTTGCCCACAATCTGGGTCCACATGTGCAGCGTCGCATAGGTGTCCGCCCATGCGGATAGCGGCAGGGCGGGCCAGGATTCCGAGGAGTCCACGACAGTTTTGGCAACGGGCATGTATTTCTCCTCTTCGCTAGTTGGTGCAGGTCCGGGGAGCTGTCAGTCCAACATGATCTCGTCCACGTAGCACCAGCGCCAGTCCTCGCCCGGCTCGACCGATTGCATGATGGGATGTTTCGTACGGTGATAATGCTTGGTGGCATGCTTGTTCTTGGAGGAATCGCAGCATCCGACGTGGCCGCAAATGAGGCACATTCGCAGATGGACCCACGTGTCTCCCGACTTCAAACATTCTTCGCAGCCGTTTGCGCTGGGCTGCACTTTCTTGATTTCTTTAACGTGCGGACATCCTTCCAACATTGCCATCGCGTCCTCCTCAGGTTTAATTTCACTTTTACCACATATGGAGATAAATCCGCACCGCCTGGGCAGTGCAGCTCGCTTCCGGAGTCTAGTAAATGCAAATCGCGTTCCAGCCGATTCATTCCCGCAGTTTCTTCGGGCCGCTGACGAACGGACTGCCGCGCTCGTAAAAGCGGCAGAGCCGGTGTACGTCGCGCGTGATGCCGATCCTGATCGAGGCGCCGATCGGGCCTGCGGGCCGAAGGGCGGCTCCCAGCCACAGGGTTTCCCCCGCGCACAAATTAACTCCGTCAAGCCGCTTGTCGATGTCCATGGCTTGCGCGAGGCGCCCAGGGCCCCGCGTGAGGTCGAGCAAACGAGTGGTACCGCGCCGCCGCTGCATAAATCGGATGCCCTCCAGAGGTTCGACGGCGCGCACCAAAACTCCCGCGCCAGTGCCGACTTTCTCAGCGGAGACATTCATCATGAAACTGGAACCGTAAGTGAAATACACGTAGGCGTGCCCGTGTGCAAGATAGAGCGATCGCCGGCTTGGCGTGAGGCCGCCGAACGCATGCCCGGCCGCGTCGCCCACCGGGTAGGCTTCCGTTTCGACAATACGGCCGGCCAGTCGCACTCGCGGCAAATCGTGCACGAGCGTCTTGCCGATCAGGTATTTGGCGAGGTCGATCGTATCGATGGGTAATTCCGATCGGCGCAAACGGCGAATGCGCAGGGTGGGGTCCGCGTTTTGCTTGGGCATGTTGATCAGTCCGCCGGTTTCACACTTTCGAGCAATGTGAAGAATCCCTCGGCCAGGGTGGGGTGAATGTACATGGCGCCTTTCAGGAGCGTGTACGGCAGGTTTCCAAGCATCAATGTGTACAGCACGTGAATCAGCTCGCCGCCTTCGCTTGCCAGGATGGCCGCGCCCAGGATCCGGTCAGTCGCGGCATCCACGATGACCTTCATAATCCCGGCGGTTTCGTTCCGCTCGATTGCGCGGGCCACGTAAGACATGGGAATCGAGCCGATTTTCAATTTGCGCCCCGTGGCGCGCGCTTCCTTTTCCGTCATGCCCACGCCGCCGAGCTGCGGGTCGGTGAAAACGCAATAGGGCACGATGCGATTTTCGATGGTCAGATTTTTTCCCTGCGTCAGGTTGCCGTCGATGATTTGAAAATCGTTGTAGGAGATATGCGTGAAGGCTGGCCCGCCCTTCACATCGCCAAGCGCCCAAATGCCGGGCACATTAGTCTCCAGGCGAGAATTGACCCGGATGAAGCCGGATTTGTCGGTCTCGACTCCCGCCTTGTCCAGGCCGAGATCGTCCGTGTTCGGCCGCCGCCCTACAGCAGCAAGCAGGTGCGACCCGGAAATAGTCATCGGCTCGCCGGGCGTCAGCATGGAGACACTGATCGAGCCTGTTTTTTGTTCCACCCCAGTGGCATGAATATTCAGATGAAATCCAATTCCCTCCCCTTCGAGAATCTTTTGAAGTTCCGCAGCGATCTCGGGATCCTCGCGCGGAACGATTTGCGCTTGATTGTGCAGGATAGAGACCCTGCTGCCGAATCGGCGAAACATCTGGCCGAATTCGAGGCCGATGTATCCCCCACCGAGAACGATCAGATGCTCGGGCAATTCTTTCAGTTCCATCATGCTTTCATTGGTAAGGACGTGGGCCGGGTTGAACCCTGGAATATCCGGAATGATCGGTCGGCCACCGGCATTGATGAAGATTTTTTCTGATTCCAGGAGGGTGTCACCCACCTGGACCTGGCGCGCATTCGTGAATCGGGCCTGCCCGGTGTAGCGACGTATGTTGGGATGCAACCCGATCTTTCTTTGGATTCCGCCGCGGAAGCGCGTGACGACTTCGTCTTTTTGCGCGACGATTGCAGGAAGATCCACGGTCACATTATCGGCGCGCACTCCCCAACGCGTGGCATTCCGAGCGTAGTGTGCGATTTGCGCGCGGTGAACCATGGTCTTGGTGGGCGTGCACCCGGTATTGATGCAAGTGCCGCCCACGTTGCCCTTTTCGATCAAGGCAACCTTCCATCCTAAGTCGGCCAACCGGTAGGACAAGGGATTTCCCGCCTGCCCCGAGCCGATGATGATTGCATCGTATTTCAATGAAGCAGGCTCCTTGCCGCGGGATTTCCAGCACAATACTTATTCCATTTTCAGATGGATTGCACAAGAACGGCGAGCTTTTTTTGGGGCGCTGCTGGGATAACGGACCGCCCCGTAGCCACATGTGCGCAACCGATTCTGCAATGTTGGAAATCGTCATTTCCCCACGGTTATTGTTGCAGTGGAATCTGAAGCCGCGATGGTTCTCCGGCCTGAGTAAGCGGCTGCTACTATCGTTTAAACAACATGGCGGATCAAGGAAAACAGGTGTTGGTGGCTACGCCTTCTGAAGACGATCCATCTCTTCGAGAAGCGCGCGCCGATGGACTGCACGAAGGCGCGGTGGAACCCGCTTCATCAGCCATAACAACCGCGGCGAACTTTGTCCGCACTTACTGGATCAGAGTTTCCTTATTTTCAGCCGTATTGCTTGTCCCCTGTTTCTGGCACCGGCACATTGAGGCCGGCGACCTTGCCAGCCACACCTACAATGCATGGCTCGCCCAATTGATCGAGCGCGGCCAGGCACCGGGTCTCCTGCTCGCTCGCCAATGGAACAACATCCTTTTTGACATTTTGCTGCTGCGTCTCGGAAACTTTTTTGGTCTGGCGATTGCCGAGAAGGTTGCGGTTTCCCTTGCCGTGCTCGTCTTTTTTTGGGGCGCGTTCGCGCTGATCGCCGCGATGACCAAGCGCATTCCCTGGTTCCTGGTTCCCTGCCTGATGATCTTCGCCTATGGCTGGACCTTTGAGATGGGATTCATGAATTACTACATCTCTCTGGGACTTGCTTTTTTCGGGATGGCATTGGCTGAAGACGGCCAGGGATGGGAGCTGTCAATACTGCTGGCTCTCGTTCCACTCACCTGGATGGCACACCCGCTCGGGATCGTATTGCTGATTGGAGGCAGTGGCTATCTGGCATTGGCCAAATACCTTGGACGCCGGAGGTCCTGGTTGCTGCTGGGTTCGGGCGTGCTTTCACTTGTTTTCATTTCCCTCTATATTTCATCGCACTATGAAGTTGTCAGGCCCAACGTCTCACCATTCGACTATCCGCACGCTTTCAGCGGGGTCGATCAACTGGTCCTCTACGGTACGCGGTATATGCCCCTCTCAAACTTGCTGCTCGTTTTTGTCCTCGCGTGTCTGGTTTCAGACATCATCTTTCGCCATAAAGCAGGAAAAGGGCTGACGCCGTACCTCGTTCCTTTGCAAATTTATATCCTTGCCGTGCTTTCCGCGGTTTTGCTTCCACGCGTCATCTTCCTGCCGAATTATACCGCCCCTTTCAGTCTCTTGACCGAGAGGCTATCGTCCGTCGCGGCGATTTTAGGGTGCTGCCTGCTAGGCGTAATGACTCCAAAAAAATGGCACCTGGCAGGTTTTGCCGCTTTCGCCGCTGTATTCTTTTTCTTCTTATACGCGGATACCGGCAAGATCAATCGCATGGAGGTCCAGGCAGAACGCTACGAGCGGCTTCTGCCCCCGGGCCAGCGGATCATTGCCACCATATGGCCCTTCGAAGGCTCGAGGGTCTTTACGAATCATATCGTCGACCGAAGCTGCGACGGATATTGCTTCAGTTACGGCAACTACGAGCCTTCCTCTCAACAGTTCCGCGTGCGCGCGAATCCTGGAAATCGTTTCGTGACTGCTTCCGCAGAAGCGTCCGATGCCATCTCATCGGGCGAGTACATTGTGCAACCGGGCGACCTGCCGATATTTGAGATTTATCAGTGCAACTTGAATATGACCGAACTGTGCATGCGCGAACTCGTTCCGGGCGAAAAGAACGGCAGAGTTGGCGTGCATCCCGTCCACCATCAATAATTGAATTGGCCGCTATTCGAGCACGAGCAACAGATCTTTTGCTTCGACCTTATCACCCACATTCGCGAGCTTTTTTACTACCTTGCCGTCCACGGGGGCGTAAACAGTGGATTGCATTTTCATGGCTTCGAGGACCAGCAGGCGGTCGCCCTTTTTCACTTCTTCGCCGACTGCTACAACAATGCTCGATATGGCTCCGGGAATCGGCGAGCCAACTTGTCCGGGAACGGATGGGTCTGCTTTGGGCCTGGTCTGCACGGTGGCTTGCAGCGCGCGGTCGCGGACCGTCACTTCGCGCGGCTGGCCGTTGAGCTCGAAAAATATGGTGCGCGTTCCGTCGGGCCGCGCGTCGCTCACGGAAACTAATTTTATAACCAGAGTTTTTCCTGGCTCCAGTTCGACGGCGATTTCCTGGCCCTGCTCTAATCCATAGAAAAATTGAGGCGTGGGTAAAACTTCCAGATTTCCAAACGCCGTTCGCGCAGCATCAAATTTAAGGAACACGTCCGGGTACATCAGATAGCTCATCAGGTCGGTGTCGGAAATTTTGTGCTCCGTTTTCTTCTCCACAGCTGCTTTGGTCAATTCCAAATCCACGGGCGCAAGGTGTTCGCCCGGCCTGCCGGAGGCCGGCTTCGCGCCGCGCAAAATCACGGACTGCAGCTTCGGCGGCCAGCCTCCCTCGGGTTCGCCGAGCGCCCCGGCAAACATTTCCACCACGGAATTGGGCAGCGTCAGATTGTGGTTGGGGCCGTGTCGCTCCAGATCCTTCACCGTCATGTCGTGGCCGACTAGGAAAATCGCACAATCGCCGACGACTTTGCTAGACGGTGTGACCTTGACGATGTCGCCGAAGGCAAAGTTCAGTTCCGCGTAAGTGTGGGCGATTTCCTGCCACCTGGCGCCGAGACCCATGGATTCGGCTTGCTCGCGGAGATTCGTGTACTGCCCACCGGGCATTTCGTGAATGTATACTTCCGCCGTTCCGGCCGGAGGCGCGTTGTCGAACGGGCGGTACCAGGTGCGTACCGTCTCCCAGTAATCCGCGCATGCGTTGAGAGCCTCCAAATCGAGCCCCGTATCGCGCTCGGTGTGCTGCAGCGCGGCAACCACGGAATTCAGGTTCGGCTGGCTGGTGGTACCGCTCATGGAAGCAATCGCGGCGTCGGCGGCGTGTACTCCAGATTCCGATGCTTTCAGGATCGAAGCGGCATTGATGCCGCTGGTGTCGTGTGTGTGGAAGTGGATGGGCAAGCCCACTTCGTCACGCAGGGCCGAAAAAAGCCGCGCGGCCGCATATGGCTTGCAAAGTCCGCCCATATCCTTAATGCACAGGATGTGCGCGCCCATTTTTTCCAGTTCTTTGGCCAGGCGGATGTAATACTGCAACGGATACTTGTCGCGCTTGGGATCCAGAATGTCGCCGGTGTAGCAAATGGCCGCTTCGCAAATTTTGTTCGTTTTGTTGCGAATCGTCTCTACCGAAAGCTTCATATTGGGCAGCCAGTTCAAGGCGTCGAACACGCGGAAAATATCGATTCCCTGCTTCGCGGACTCCAGAATAAATGCTTCCACTGCGTTATCGGGATACGCCGAATATCCCACGCCGTTGGCCGAGCGAAACAGCATCTGGAAACAGATATTGGGGATAGCTTCCCTGAGGAGCTGAAGCCGCGCCCAGGGATCTTCGAGCAAGAATCGCATGGAGACGTCAAACGTAGCTCCGCCCCACATTTCCAGACTGTAAAGATTGTGCAGTTTGTGCGCGACGAAATTGGAAATGGCCAGCAAATCATAAGTGCGCACACGTGTGGCCATGAGCGACTGGTGCGCGTCGCGGAACGTCGTGTCCGTGATCAAAAGCTGCTTTTGCGATTTCGTCCACTCCGCGAATTTTTGGGGGCCGAGTTTTTCGAGAAGCTGCCGTGTTCCTTCCGGCGGCGTACCCGGAATATGGGCGGGCAACGGAGCGGGGCGTATCGACTGGGGCCTCGGTTTGTCCGCGACTTCGGGATTTCCGTTCACGATGACTTCTCCAAGGTAGCGCAGAAGCCGCGTCGCGCGATCCTTCAGCGGAGCAAACTGGAAAAGCTCGGGCGTCTCAGAGAGAAACGAAGTCGTGACGCCGCCCGCCTGAAAACGTTCGTGATTCACGACGTTTACGAGAAACGGAATGTTGGTCTTCACCCCGCGGATACGGAACTCGCGCAGGCAGCGGTCCATCCGGCGGCAGGCCTGCGGAAATTCGCGACCCCATGCGGTGACCTTGACGAGTAAGGAATCGTAAAACGGGGTGATTACTGCGCCGCCGTACGCCGATGCGCCATCAAGGCGAATGCCAAATCCGGCCGGCGAGCGGTAAGTCTGAATCCTCCCGTAGTCGGGCAGGAATCCGTTGGCGGGGTCCTCGGTCGTGACGCGGCACTGCAGCGCGTACCCGTGCAGTGAAATATCTTTCTGCTTCGGGAGGTTCATCTCGGGGCCGTGCAAATCGAAACCCTGCGCGATCTGAATCTGCGACTGCACAATGTCGATGCCCGTCACCATTTCGGTGACCGTGTGCTCGACCTGCACGCGTGGATTCACTTCGATGAAGTACCATTCGCCCGTGTCGGCATCGACCAGAAATTCTACGGTGGCCGCGCTGTAATATTTCGATTCGCGCGCCAGCGCGACGGCCGCTTCTGCCAGGCCTTTGCGAATTTTCGGATCGAGGTTCACGGCCGGGGCGACTTCCACGACTTTCTGGTTTCTCCTCTGCACCGAGCAATCGCGCTCGTGCAAATGGAGGATGTTCCCATGCGTGTCCGCCAGGATTTGCACTTCGATGTGCCGCGCCCGCCGGATATAGCGCTCGAGAAACACGGCGTCGTTTCCAAACGACGCCCCGGCTTCCGCCCGCGCTTCCTGGAGGCCGGGCAGTAGCAGCTGGGAGCTCTGCACCACGCGCATCCCGCGTCCGCCGCCCCCGAACGCGGCTTTCACGATCAAGGGGTAGCCGATTTTGTCCGCTATGCTCTGGGCGTCGTCTTTTTGCGTCACCGGCTCTTCGGTGCCCGGCACCACCGGCAGCCCGGCTTTTTGAGCCAGACGCCGCGCAGCCGTCTTGTCACCCAGAAGGTCGAGCAGGTCCGCGCTGGGGCCAACGAAGGTAATTCCTGCCGCGGCGCAGGCTCGGGGCAGCGCCGGATTCTCCGACAGAAAGCCGTAGCCAGGGTGGATGGCATCGACGCCCCGCTCTTTGGAAATCGCCACGATCCCGTCGACATCCAGATAGGCCTGGACGGGCCCCTTGCCCTCACCGATGAGGTAGGCTTCGTCCGCCTTGAATCGATGCAGGCTGAGTCGATCTTCGTCGGAATAGACGGCGGCGGTCCGGATCTTGAGTTCGTTGGCGGCGCGGAAAATGCGGATGGCGATTTCCCCGCGGTTCAGTGCCAGAAGTTTCGTGATCGGCATCGGTTAGAATTTCCCGGGATTTCTCCCTTTTTTTATTGAAGGGCATCAGCGAAACGCCCAGAATTGCGTCATCCGCAATACCGGCTTGCCCCAATGCTCACTTCAGAAATCACAGCGTATCAGACAACTCAAGATGTTCGAATGCTGGCCTACAACGTGGTAGGAAATCCGTCCCAGGAAGTGCCGCGAACCGGGTGAATAGGCGGCGGAAGCCACAGAAAGAAGAAAAACGCCCGGCGACTAGGCCGAGATTTCTTCTGGCCTTAAATTCTACCGCAAATCGGGCAATTCACTCCATGATTGAAAAAGTGGCCAAATCCTCAAGAGCCCAAGCAGTCCACCGATTATCATAAGGCGTCACGGGTTGACATCCGCCCCCATACAAGTGCCGCGAATGGTAGAGTTTCTGTAGAAGATTTCGGCCCGCGTGGTCCCCGTCTTCGATAATTAGCTTTGCCAATCGCCCGGTTTTGGGTGAGAAAAGAGAGAATTCCTTGACCAACACGATCCCGGCGCCTCCTGCCAAGCTACAATTGCCGGTGGAGGTCATCGGAGCCGATCTCTATGGGCAACAGTTCTTCGAGCCCACGCACACCGTGTCGATCCACAGGAATGGCGTCTCGATTCTCCTGACAAATAAGTTGGGGCCCGATACCGAAGTGATCGTGCGCAACCCCGAAAATAGCAAGGAAGGAATCGCCTTTGTCATAGGGCAGATTCCCCAAGGAAAAAACGGTCATATTTACGGGCTGGCCTTTGTGGATGCCTCGTCCAATTTGTGGGGGATGCAATTCCCCCCTGGTGAAGAGGCGATGATGGTCCAACTGGTGTGCAGCGGTTGCCATTCCGTGTGCGCAGCTTCCATTTCGGACGTTGAATTGGAAATATTCGAGGCCGCGCGAGAATTGACGCGTTCCTGCAGTACCTGCAATTCGTACATGTCCTGGAAAGCGACCGCGCATGGAGCGGTGCAGAAAAAGCCGAGCGCGTCGCCTGCGCGGGGCCCAGCTCCAAAAGCGGCCCAATCTCCTGTCATGTCCCCTTCCGAGGAACGACGCAAGAACAGGCGGGCTGGAATGAGGACGACGGCATGCGTCCGATTTTCCGGCATGGAATCCGTGGTCCCTTGCGAAGACATATCCAAAGGTGGTTTCCGATTTACCAGCCGTAAAGAGTTTCCTCAAGGTACCCGCGTGGAAGCTGCGGTCCCTTACACTCCGTCCAGCACCAACATATTTACCCCGGCCAGCATCATTTATTGCCACAAAATGCCGGACGGACAATTCCGGCACGGCGTGAGCTACAACAAGAACCGCAAATCGACTAGCTGGGATAGTTAAAACTAAAAGTGAAATAGCTCTTAAGTCCAACTGGTGTGCGAGGCGGAAAGTGTTGCCCGTGCCGGTAATTTGGAGTAGAAGTGTGTTTCGTGGACTGTTCGCCCCGGAGCCTACTCATGAAAAAATCAATGCGAGTTTTGGGAATCGCCGCTGCCCTATTCCTCTCCCCTGGCATATCGGCATATGCGCAACGGAGCGCCCCGGCTTCTGGGCAAGGGATCACACGGCTGGTCATTACCAAGCGCCAGGTCGCTTTCGGCGGTGCATCCTTTGGGAGTGCGGGAGCTTACGAGATTCTGGCCGGGACCGCATATGGTGAGCTCGATCCGCGGTCGCCAGATAACGCGGGCATCGTCAATGTGAACCACGCCGCGCTCAATTCGAATGGCCGGGTCGAGTACAGCATGGATTTCATGATCCTGAAGCCAGTAGATGCAAAAAAGGGGAACGGTAGGCTGATCTACGATTTTGTGAACCGCGGCAGGAACACGATTTTGCGGCTGGACGAAAGTGGCGATTCCTTCAACGCGAGGGATGCCGGCAACGCTTTCCTCATGAGCCGCGGCTATACCGTTGCCTGGAGCGCCTGGCAAGCGGACGCCCCGAGCGCTCCCGGTTTCCTCAGAGCGTACGTGCCGATCGTAGTCGAAAGGGGCGCTCTGGTTGTAGGCATGAGCCGCGACGAATTCACGGATGTTCCCGCCGGACCCGTCTTCACTCAAACGCTCTCATACCCGGTGCTGCTTGATTCAAAGGGAACCACGCTCACCGTTCGCGACCGCGAAGCCGATCCCCGCAAGCCGCTGCCCTCTTCGAGCTGGCATTTCATCGATGAGCGACACGTCGAAATCGCCGCGGCGCCAGGATTCGATCGCGGCGCCATCTACGATCTGATTTACCCTGCGACGAATGAAACTGTTGCCGATGTTGGCCTGGCCGCCTCACGTGATTTTGTTTCGTTCTTGCGCTATGCAGACCAGGACTCAACCGGCCAGCCGAATCCGGCGCGCGACCCCGGCACGCCCTTCAAGGCAGCGCTGGCCTTCGGCATCTCGCAGACCGGCCGCGCAATCAACGATTTCCTTTATCAGGGTTTTAACGCCGATACCAATGGACGCATCGTATTCGACGGCGCGATGCCACTGCTCTCCTCGACGCGCCGTACATTCACCAACTTTGATTTCGCCCAGCCTGGCCGGTTCGCCCGCCAGCACGAGGATCACGAATACCCGGGCGACCAGTTCCCTTTCTCGTATTCCACGTCGAAAGATCCCCTCACTGGGAAAACTGACGGCATCTTGATGCGCTGCGAGAAAGCGCGCAATTGCCCACGCATCGTGCATCTCGATTCGGACACGGAATTCTGGCAAAACCGCGACTCGCTCCTGGTCACCGACACGACTGGCAGGCCGCTCGCGCTGCCTGACAATGTGCGCGCCTACATGCTGTCCGGGCAAGAGCACAACCCCGCGCCGAACTGGACGACGCGCGGCAATTGCCAGCAGCTTCAAAACGCGCTGAATTATGCGCCCTATGCGCGGGGCTTGCTCGTAGCGCTCGATCGCTGGGTCACGGAAGGCGTCGCTCCGCCGCCGACCACGTTTCCAAACTTGAAGAACCACACTTTGCTTCCGCTGGCGAAAGTGCAGGCCTCCTATCCGGCCATCCCCGGAGCCCCATTCAGCCCGCTGTACAACAAACTTCAGGTGCTCGATGCAAGGACTATGCCGCCGGAGTCGTCCGGCCCGGCCTATCCCCTATTCTTCCCGTCGGTGGATACCGACGGCAATCCGCAGGGCGGAATTATTCTCCCGGAGATCGCGGTTCCGATCGCAACGTATTCAGGCAGGAACGTCCGCGCCGAAGGGTTTTCCGCCGGCGAATTGTGCGGCCTTTCCGGCTCTTACATCCCCTTCGCCGCCACCAAACAAGAGCGCATGGCCAGTGGCGATCCGCGCCCATCGCTCGAAGAGCGCTACAAGAGTACGCAGGACTACGCCGACAAGCGAAAGCACGCGGTCGATGCGCTGGTGCAGCAGGGTTTTGTTCTACGCGAAGATGCCGACGCGCTCGCGGTCAGCATGCCCCTGCCCGGTACGTTTCAAGGCAAGCTCTGAAGGGCCCGGCGTGAGAAGCACAGCCCCCCGCCGCGGCGGGGTTGAGCGGCTTTTGCAGAAATTCAAAGAGATGCACGGCACTAGTCTGCTCAACCAAAAAGACGGGAAACCTTCAGCATCAGGTAATTCCAGTATTCTTGTATGCGAGTTGAAAGGGGAATGCTGGGATTGCTTCGAATTTCACTGACTTTATTGAATCCGCGAGGAATCTCGAAAAGTTGAGAGTCCAGTGGGCCGGAATAGAGGTCCGTCACTTGCTGCTCAAAACTCGAAGTTGACTCGCTTTTCGATCCGTCCGGAAGTACGTTGACGTTGTGGGCGGTAGTCTTGAAGTACAGCGGGAATCCTGACACCAGCTTTCCTACAAGCTTGACCGTAGGCACATCAGCTGGCCTGCCCTTCGTCGCAAATGTGAGGAATCCAATCGCACCCGACCTGGGCTTCGCTTCGCACGAGAGCGAAGTCGGGAGGTCCGTGTACCAGCCGTCCGTCACACTCTCTCGTATGAGGTCCCTCGCATCATTGAGACGTGTTTCCTTTTGTGTCGTGATAACGTGCCTAGCCTCATGGTCAAGAATTCTTTTTCGCTCGCCGGTGTCGACCGTGGTGACCTCTACCAGGACCGTCGGCTTCTGCTGCTCCGCGGAAGCTGAATATTTGGCGGCTTGCGCCCGCCTTTCTTCTTCGGAAGGAAATTTTGGAAGCGGATGGGTAACATACTGCTTGTCCTCGAGGTTCAACGTAATCATCTGGCCCGTGTCACAGCGCGTGATGAATGCTAGCGGCGGGCCGTAGTTGGATCCGGAAGAAGTGCGATCCTCCATTCGCTTGCGGTCACTTTGGAAGTATTGAGTGTTCTGCGAGGAGAGTTTTCCACCCAAAGAAGAACGGATGGTGATCTTAAGCCCATCGTTGGCACTCTGCGCCATTGCTGGAGCGGCCAGGAGGACGCACAGCAAGGCCCGGATATTCACAAGGAACCCCCAGCTACGGATTCAAATGGTACAACTCAGTTGCCGGGAAATTCAAGTAACGGGCCGTCAGCCAAGTGATCTTCTGCGCTTCCATTCGCGCCAGTCGCGCTCGGTGGCGCGAAGCATGGCTTTGGCGGCTTTGTGCAACCAGTTGCCAGGGCGTTTTGCCAGGTCACGCTTGATTGCAGGAATCGCGCGGGGCGTGCCGAAATGGATGTTGGCCGTCTCCCAACCCATGGAATAAAGCAAGCGTTCTTCATCGCGGCTCGCAGGGATAGAATCCAGTTCGATGCGCGAGCAATCCGGGGCAAGGCGACGCAGCAGCCAGCCTCCATAGGGGCGCATGAACGGGTCTGGAACGCGGACGGCGCGGTCGAGAATCTTTCCGTAGCGCGTGCGTTGCCCTTCGGCGGGAATGCCGCGCGCCCACGCACAGGCCGAAGGCGTCAACTCCTTGGCCTCTCTCGCGACGTAACACCCATGCCATTTTCCGAGGAGCAACACGCGCGTGTGTCCCAGGCTTCCGAGCCCGGCCATGCGATGCTTTTTCTCGCACGGCAAGGAATGATCGGGGAGCAGTTTGCGAAGTTCCGACTCGAACTCGCGCGGAAGCCGAACTTGGGATTTGGGTAGCCGCTCCAACTTTTGCCAGAACACGGTGGCATCGCGCAGGCGATTGAGCGCGATTTTGCGCAGCCATCGATGATTTTCGGCAAGCACGAAGGGCCGCCCGCCCTCTTCCAGCGCGTCGCGGTACCCTTCCAGAATCGCGTCCCTCGCGCCGCGCGGTCGGATGGAGATGTGCTCTTCGACGGCCGCGGCGTGCGCGCTGGTGGCCAGCCGCACGAGGTCCATGCTGTAGGGCATGGTGTACACCTCGTCAAAATCGTTGATGCCCCAGATCAAGCGCCCTTCGATGTCACGCCAGGTCCCGAAATTTTCCAGGTGCAAGTCGCCCACGGCCAGGAGAGAAGGCGCAACCGCCGCCTCCTTGGCGACTTCGTGCCAAACCTGAACCCACCGATAGAAAGTCGCGCGCAGGAAAGGAAAAAGACCCAGCGTCATCTGTTTATGTTTGAACGCAAGCGCGCGGCGGTCCAAGGGGATGCAAGAGGCGATCCACTTTTCGTAACTCGTCGTCGCTTGCTGAATGTTCATGCTATGCGCAATCTCCCGGATCTCGTTCCGCAGTTCGCGACTGTATCAGAAGACGAAGCTCCAAAGACCCCCCGGCGAACTCCTGGCGAAATCATTCCCAAAAATAGTGGCGATTCAATTGAGCTGAAGGGATGAGTTACGATAGCCGCGAAATCTAAGTGCCTGCCGATTCTATGCCACCAGACCTCGGATCGAATCATCCTCTCCTTCTGAATGAATGGTTTGCCGTCGCGCGGATTTTTTCCCTGCCGGAAGACATATAGTAAGAAGTGGACGTCTTAGGCCAGGATCTCCCGGGTCACACAAAATCATGCGTGCCAACCTATTGATGGAAAAGGAGATATTTGTAGCAATTGACAAGCAGAACCTAAAGCACGCATAATCGTGCAGCACATATATTTACGTGCCGACCATGAAAACTAATATCACCCTCAAAATTGACTCCGAAATCTTGCGAGAAATCCGCATTATAGCCGCCGAAGAAGGCAGTTCCATTAGCGGAATGCTGGCGCTAAAGCTCCAGGAAATTGTCCGTCACCGCAAAAGCTATGCTCGCTCTAAAAGGCGCGCGCTGGCCCGGCTCCGCAATTGCACCGATCATGGTTGGGTGCGCCCAACCTCCCGAGACGAGCTTCATGAGCGATAAGGTATTCCTGGACACGAATATATTGGTTTACGCGCACGAGCCTGGGACTGGAATCAAGCATGAGCGGGCCAGCGCACTAATTGAAGAGCTTTGGGATTCAGGTGGCGGTGTCCTGAGCACTCAAGTCCTGCAGGAACTTTGCGTCAATTTGCGCCGAAAGACTGCGAAACCGTGGACCGTGGAAGAGACTCGAAATTTGATTCAGGATTACACGGAATGGCAGATTGTGATCAATACGGCGGACTCAGTGATCGAAGCACTGGTAATTGAAGCTCAATTCCGGATTTCATTCTGGGACGCTCTTATTATTCAAGCTGCGGAAAGTTCCGGCTCCACTATCTTGTATTCGGAAGATCTCTCTGATGGGCAGACTTATGGTTCGGTCCGCGTCGTTAACCCGCTAATTTAGACGGCTTCCGGTTGATTCCCCGGGCACGATTTGACTCCAGAATTCAGGCCGATCTTCGATTCATTTTCCCGGCTGCATTCCCGCGGCCTTGTACGCAGCCACTGCCTCGGGCGACGAGAGATATTGCAACAGCGCTTTAGCTGCCTCAGGGTTTTTTGCATGAGTGTGAATGAAGCCTACTAAAGTTGTCCACGGCAGAACCTCCAGGGGCAGCGGTCCTACGATATCGATTCCGGGGTCGTTCATCTCGCTGATAAACGTCATGCCGATTTCGGCTTCGCCCTTGCCCACCATCGCCGAGACAACGGCGCCACCGCCTGCTCCCCCAGGGCCAGTGCCGTGCGGGCGCGTCAGCTTCGGTTCGATTTGATCGTCGATGCCCAGCCTTTTCAGCATCGCGTTGATGCTGACGCCGGCCGCAGCTCCCGTCGCCGCATCAGGACACACGATGGATTTGGCGGAGAGGAGCATTTTCTTGACTGCTTCGGTGGACGAGATGTCGGGCTTGGGCGCTCCCTTCTTCACGGCAACACCAACAGCCACGGACGCGAGCGGTGTCGCTGTGCTTTCGACCACGTTGCCCGAAGCGATCACGTCCGGGAGCGGCGGCTGCACGATCGGCACATCGAAGATATCCCCACGAATGACTTGCTGCTTGGTTCCGCCCCCGGAGCCGAATGTCGCATTCACCTTATAGCCCGTCTTTTTTTCGAAGGCGGGAATGAGCTGCTCGATGGGAGCGCGAATTCCGCCCGGCGCAATCAGAGTAACCTCCGTCTGCGCGGAAGCAATCTTGGAACCGGTCAACATAAGTGCAAGGGCGATGGCTGACAAAAACATTCGTCTCATAGATCGGCTCTCCAATTTTCGACAGACTTTCAGTGTCTGCAATCGATGCGAATCACAAACCCACAAGCCAAAGATGACGCGAATTGTTGCACGAATCGCAAGCCGGTTCAACTTCTCCACGCGGCCCTGTCCAAGTTCCCACAAGCCCCCGGCCAACCAAATGCCTCGCCATGACAACGAACCCTATGTGGATCACATTTTCGATGAGTGACGGAGGTCACGGATTACCTACGTTAGCCCCAATATCCTGCAAAGTATATGCCGTAGGAACGAAACTGGAATTCAACTGCACGCTAGGAGAAATGACAATGCGACGCCTGCATCTCACGCTGCTGACGATCATGGGGATCCTGTTGGGGTTGAGTAGCGCAACTGACATCTGGTCAGCACAGCAGCCCACATCCGGTACGGTGCCTGTAAGCACAGTGGTCTCGGTCGAGGCCAAGCATGGGAAGGATATACCGGCTGTGGAACACAAGGAGGACGTCCGGGTTCTTGAAGGCCATAACCGGCTTCAAGTAACGGACTGGATTCCTCTACAGGGCAGCGAGGCCGACCTGGAACTCCTCATCTTGATTGATGAAGATACTGGCCAGACTGTCGCCTTGCAGTTTGATGACCTGCGGCGGTTTATGAACGCGCAGCCGCCCACGACGGCAATTGCCGTTGGATATATGGAATACGGAACAGTTCGCATGGCGCAGAATTTCACGAAAGACCATGATGCTGCGGGCAAAGCTCTGCGCATGCCATTGGGCGCGGTGGCAGTTGGAAGCAGCCCATTTCTTTCGATCACGGAGACCATCAAGCGCTGGCCAGAAAGCAAGTCCCGCCGCGCCATTTTTCTGGTTTCCGACGGCATTGATCCGTTGCAGCCGGGAATCACGGATACCTATCTGGACCAAGCCGTTGAAACCGCCGAGCGAACCGGGACGCAAGTTTATTCCATCTACGCTTCGGGAGCGGGCCATTTCGGACACACGCTATGGCGGATAAATCAGGGGCAAAACAATCTCTCGGAGTTAACCGATAAAACCGGAGGCGAATTCTATTATCAGGGACTCGGCACGCCGGTTTCATTTGCTCCATTTCTGGATGAATTCGCCGGGCGCCTCAGCCATCAATACAGGCTAACGTTTCTGATCAAGCCGGAAATGAAACCTTCCTACCGGCATGTGCGGCTCGAAACTGAAGTCTCGAATGCGCAACTCGTGACGGCGGATCGAGTCTACGTCCCACCAGCAAAGTAATTCGTTGTGGATTCGGACGCGTTCGGTGAACTCCGCGCGTTTTGGCTGCACTTCTGGTTGGTACCTGCCCCGCGCCTCGCGCCCCGATTATGGTAAGGTAGTCAAGCAAAACCTCAAAGTGAGGGAGAAAAATCATGAAGGTTGGCGTAGCGGGACAAGGCGCGTTTGGCCAGAAGCATCTTGAAGGCATCGCCAAGATTCCGGGCATCGAAGTGATTACGCTGACGGGCGGAAATCAAGCCGCCACGGAAGAAGTGGCCAGGAAATTCAAGATTCCTCATTGGACGGGCGACCTCGCCGAGAGCTTGAAGCAGCCTGGCCTGGAAGCGATGATCCTTGCGACTCCCACTCAAATGCACGCGAAGCAGGGCGAGCAATGCATGCGCGCGGGAAAACACGTTCAGATCGAAATTCCCATCGCCGATACTCTCGCTGATTCCGAACGCCTGGTAAAAGTACAGAAAGAAACCGGAGTGGTCTGCATGGGCGGCCACACGCGCCGCTTCAATCCCAGCCACCAATACGTTCACAAGAAAATCAAGGCGGGCGAACTGAAGGTTCAACAAATGAATGTTCAGACTTATTTCTTTCGGCGCACGAATATGAATGCCGCCGGAAAACCCAGAAGCTGGACCGATCATCTTCTGTGGCATCACGCCTGCCACACGGTGGACCTGTTTCAATATCAAACCGGAGAACTCGTTTCCGAATGTTACGGCGTGCAAGGCCCAATTCATCCGGAACTGAAAATCGCCATGGACATGGGCATCGTCATGAAGACGCCCTCGGCAGCGGTCTGCACCCTCTCGCTTTCCTTCAACAACAAAGGGCCGCTGGGCACTTTCTTCCGATACATCTGCGACAACGGCACCTACATCGCCCGGTACGATGACTTGCTGGATGGCGACGAGAAACCCATCGATGTGTCCAAAGTGGACGTGTCCATGAACGGAATCGAGCTGCAGGACCGCGAGTTTTTTGCCGCGATCCGCGAAAAGCGCGAACCAAACGCCAGCGTCGCACAATGCCTCACCGCCATGGACGTTCTGGACCGGATCGAAAGATTCCTCAATTCGGCGGCGAAAGCCAGCGCTTAAAGTCCGTGATTTCGCACAATCGATCCCGCAGTTGCAATATATCCGCTGAGGGATTATGTTTTCCGTGTAGCCATTTTTCACGGGTTCCGGGACGCATCGTGCAAGCGTTGTCGCGTTTGGTCCCGCCGCTCTTGCTGAAGAAAACCTTCTCCGTGAGCTTTTACATAGAACGAATTCAAATCACGCAGGGACATCGAAAAACATTTTCCCGATGTCGCCCGAATTGAGGAAAGTTATGGCCAGCACGGCCGCAACTCATACCAAAATTTTGAATTACATCGATGGCCGTTGGATGGAATCGAAATCCGCGGAGTGGCGCGAAGTGACCAATCCCGCCACGGGAGAGGTCATCGGGCTAACGCCGCTTTCTACTGCGGCTGAGGTCGACGCCGCAGTCGAAGGGGCGGCAGCCGCGTATCGCGAATGGCGGCGCACGCCTGCGGAAGACCGCATCCAGCCGCTCTTCAAGCTGAAAATGCTGCTCGAAGATCATTTGGACGAGCTAGGCCGCATCATCTCGCAGGAAAACGGCAAAACATTTGGCGAGGGCAAAGCCGAACTCCGCAGGGCCATCGAAAACGTGGAAGTGGCCTGCGGAATTCCCACCATGATGCAAGGCTACAATCTCGAAGACGTCGCTCGTGGCGTCGACGAGATGATGATCCGCCAGCCGCTTGGAGTGGTGGCGGCGATCACGCCGTTTAATTTTCCCGGGATGATTCCCTTCTGGTTTCTGCCCTACGCCATCGCCACCGGCAACACATTCCTGCTGAAGCCGTCCGAGCGCGTGCCGCTCACCATGATGCGTGTGTTCGAGTTGCTGGAACAAATCGGGTTGCCCAAAGGCGTGGTCAGTCTTGTGAACGGAGGGAAAGCAGTAGTCGATGCCATTCTGGACCACCCTAAGGTCCGCGCCATCAGTTTTGTGGGTTCAACGCCGATCGCGAAATATGTGTATGCGCGCGCGGCCTCCAATGGAAAGCGCGCGCAGTGCCAGGGCGGCGCGAAGAACCACGTGATCGTCCTGCCCGATGCCGACATGAAGATGGCTACGCAGATTATCAGTGACAGCGCTTTTGGTTGCGCGGGGCAACGTTGCTTGGCCGTTTCTGTTGCCGTCACTATCGACGAGGCGCAAAAGACTTTCCGCGACTCGATCACCGAAGCTGCGGCGTCTTTGCGCGTAGGCGATGGCCTGGAAGAAGGCGTACAGATGGGACCAGTGATCACGGCGCAGAGCAAATCGCGAATCGAGTCACTGATTGGGCAGGGCGAAAAGGAAGGAGCGAAAGTCCTCCTCGATGGCCGCAACGCCAGGATTCCGAAGCACGAGGCGGGAAATTTCGTCAAACCGACTGTTCTCGACGGCGTGCCCGCGACGAGCGAGCTTACCGACACGGAAATTTTTGGTCCCGTTCTGAGTCTGGTGCACGCGAGAGATATGAACGAAGCTCTCGCCTTTCTGGAGCGCAGCCCCTACGGCAACCAGGCTTCTCTTTTCACTTCCAGCGGCTCGGCAGCGCGCCGCTTCCGGTATGAAGCCCCGGCGGGAAACATCGGCATCAACATCGGCGTGGCCGCACCCATGGCCTACTTCCCCTTCACCGGATGGAAAGGCAGCTTCTTCGGCGATATGCACGCGCAAGGGCGCGACGCCATCGAGTTCTACACCGATAAGAAAGTTGTCATCGAACGCTGGGGCGACCAACACACACGCAAGTTCTAGCCAGGCCTCCGCGCGTTCGTGCGTTGACTTCGTAATTCTTTGGCAGTAGGGGTTGCGTGCCCCATCCTTGCGATTTTGGCAAGGGTGGGGCTTTTGAATTTGGATCGATAGCGGACACTAGACTTTTGAATCTCAAGATGAGGGCAACATGGAAACGTCATCCGATCTGCTAGCCCACTGCGCCATGTTTTCTCCTGCAACGCAAACTTCGTCAGCACGCGGCGGCAAGAAAAAGCTGATTTACGACCAGGACCACCGCGGCCCGCTTTCCACGGATACGGTGGCCACGCTGATGCTCTTGCAGGCGGACAATATCGATTTGCTCGGGATATGCACCGTGAGTTGCGACATGTGGGCCAGGCAGGAAACGGCCTACGCGCTTCGATTGCTGGAAATCATGGGCCGCCCGGAAATTCCAGTGTTCATGGGCGCGCAGGAGCCTTTGCTGAACACCAAGGCCGAGGCGCAGATGCGCTACCAGATGTTCGGGTCGAGGTCGCTCGGAAACGAAGGATACCTGGGATGCTTCGCGAAAGACGCCGCCGGGCGCGACGACGTTACGCCGCTGCCCCTACCCTACAATCGCTTCGCCCAGATCAAGGCGCAGCGCGAGCCGGCTGCCGACTTCATCATCTGCACCATTCGCGCGAATCCAAACGAAGTGACCATGTATTGCGGCGGGCCGATGACGAACCTCGCGCTAGCCGTCATGCTTGCGCCGGACATCGTGCCCATCACCAAAGAAGTGATTTTTATGGGCGGGGGCATTCACCACTCCACGAGTTCCGTGAATGTTTATTTCGACGCCGAAGCCGCCAAGATCGGCTTCCGCGCGGGCTGGCCGAAATTCACTCTGGTCACCACGGACCTCGCCGAGCAAGTTCACATGCAGGACGACGGCAAGGTGGATGCCATCGTGGATCGCGCCCACTCACCGATCGCCGATCTGTTTCGAGAATACGAGCAGAAGCCGCAGCGGGCCAATCCGCAACGGCGCTCTTTTCGCATGCCGGATGAAATGATGGCCGCGCATGCGATCGATCCCTCTATTTTCACCGGCTACGATGACATGTATGTCGACATCGTGACGCACAACGACGGCCATTACGGCGACACTTCGTTTTGGGATGCGAATTGGAACGACCGGAGCGACGAACTTGCGGGCCAGAACAATCCTTCGATCAAAGCCGGGCGCGTGCAAGTGCTGAACGGCATCGACAAAAAGCGCTTTCGCGAACTATTCACGGATTTGATGACGCGACCAATCAATCGCACTAAGTAGGATGGGCTTCAGCCTGTCTGGTTTTGATTTCTGCGACGAAAGCAAAGGTCAAATGAAGACAGGCTGAAGCCTATCCTACAAATGCCGAGGGGAAAATGAGTACAACGCGCCGCGAATTTATCAAAACAGTGGGAGCCGCGATTGCCGCGTCACAAATTCCGACGGAAACACGGGCCCTAGGCGCGGCGGAATCACCCGCTCTTGCCCCGCAACCCACGGGCGCAAAGCGAAAAGTAATTTACGACCAGGACCTTGCCGGACCATTCGGGACTGACATCCTCGGAACGCTGATGATGTTGCAAGCGGACAACATCGATCTTCTTGGCATCACGCTGGTGACGGGCGACGCGTGGATGAAGCAAGAAATGGCGTTCACGCTGCGTCTGCTGGAATTAATGGGGCGTACGGAAATTCCTGTCTATGCAGGAGCCGAGTTTCCCATGCTGAACACGAAAGAAGAATGGCAGCTTCGCCAGCAACTCTACGGCGGCCACCGCCTGGACCCCTGGATGGGCGCTTTCAACCGTGCGAATGGCGGGCCGGACGAAATCAAGCCTCTGCCGCCGCCGTACGATCGCTTCGCGAATCTGACATCTCAGCAGGAGCACGCCGCGCGCTTCATCATCAAGACCGTGCGTGAAAATCCGGGACAGGTGACCATCTATGCCGGGGGACCGCTCACGAATTTGGCGCTGGCAATTGCTCTCGCGCCCGACATCGTGCCTCTAGTGCCCGAAGTCGTGATTATGGGAACCGGATTCCACATGTTCACGAGCGCCTTCAACATTTTTTTCGATCCTGAATCCGCGCGAAAAGTTTTGCGCGCCGCGTGGCCGAAATGCAGCATCGTCACCGTGGACATCGCCGAAGAGATCCATGAAGCCGATGAAATCGCGCCGGGCCGCAGGATGATCGAAGAAATCGCCAGCCGCGCCGAAAGCCCTATTTCGGATCTATTCCAAATGCATGCCGTGGAGCCGCTGCGGCGCGATCCCAACATGCATTTTTTCCGAATGGCGGACGAAATGATCGCCGCTCAGGTGATCGATCCGAGTGTCTTCACGAAATCCGAGCAGATGTACGTGGACATTTGCACCACGCCCGGACCGCGCTACGGCGATTCCATGTTCTGGCCAAAAAACTGGCAGGATGTGCCCGATGCGGGAAAATCCGTAAGCGCGGCGGATCGGCGAGTTTTCGTCGACCCGCGACAGTTTTATCTTGGGCCGCCGCCTTCCGCGGGACTGGTAAACGTTCTCCAGGAGATCGATCACGATCGTTTTAAGAAACTTTTTGTCGATCTGATGACCAAGCCGATTCGCAAAGCCTAATCCCATATTCCGCGTGGGCGAGGGTCGGTTTTTCGTGGCGCCGGCATCTTGCCGGCGATCTTGGCCACCCCCTACCAATACAAAACCGCCGGCAAGATGCCGGCGCCACCACAACATCCGCCCATGCTCACTCATCGCGGTGGAATGTTGAACGCTTCGGCGATGAGTTGATAGGAGCGCAGGCGGGCTTGATAGTCGTGCAGGACGGCGATGATCATCACTTCCTCGACACGCAAATCACTCGCCATGCGCTCAAGTTCATCGCGAACCTGCTCGGGCGCGCCCACAACATACCGCGGCCATTCGCCGCCTCCGCGCACGAGGGAGTCGGCGCCAAAGGCCAGGTCCCCAAGTTCCGCGATGGCCTGCTCGGGAGAAGGCACCGGAAGGCGTTTGCCATGGAGGCGAATGCGGCGAATGTGCAGTTTCGTGCTGGTGTACAAGCGCTTTGCTTCGGCCTCCGTGTCGGCACAGATCACACCCAAAGCGACGATCGCTCGCGGCTGGCTCAGGCGTTTTGACGGCTGGAAATTCGAGCGATAATTTTCCAACGACGCTGAGGTTTCCTCGGGGGAAATGAAATGCGCGAACGCGTATGGCAGGCCATATTTCGCGGCGACGGCTGAACTCCACGAACTCGACCCGAGCAGCCAGACTTCGGGCGCACCGGGCATGTCCGGCGAAACCTTGATGCGGGCGAAAGGATGCTCTGCGGGGAATTCGTGATGAAGAAACGCGATGAGTTCAAGCAGCTGCTCTTCAAAATCGTCGTTCTGGAGGCGCTCGCTGCGGTCGCGCCGCAGGGCGAACGCTTCGAGGCCGCTTCCTCCAGGCGCTCGGCCGATGCCGAGATCGATTCGTCCCGGATACATCGCATGCAGCATGCGGAAACATTCCGCGACCTTGAGGGAACTGTAATGAGGCAGGAGCACACCGCCGGAACCGATGCGAATGTTTGAGGTTTCCGCGCCAATCCTGGCGATCAGGATTTCGGGGGCTGGGCTGGCCAGCGTCACGATGGCGTGATGTTCGGCGATCCAGTAGCGCTCGTATCCCAGTTTGTCGGCCAGGCGTGCCAGCTCGATGGTATTGCGCAACGCGTCCGCCGGAGTGAAACCGTCGGACACGGGTGATTGGTCAAGAACGGAGAGCTTTGTCATCGCCTCGTTTCTGTCTCACAATTTGAATTTTGTGGGGTTAGCTTTGCATTTCTCAATGAACGTAATAGCCGTTTTTTGCCAGGATGGAGTAGTCGTGCCCTTTTTTCCCAAACGAAGACGCCAGGCGAACATCCAACTTGTGCGGTTTTCCACCGGCTCCGTTGGCCATCGTGTAATACCCCAACGTATAACGCGTCTTGATCCGCTGAATCAGGGCGCTGAAAACGGAGTCCAGTTGCGAGACATTCTGCACGTCGAAAAGCTCCCCGCCCGTCGCGTCCATCACTTTGCGAATGTTCACTAGGCCGGGAATCATGCTCGCGGCAAAGATCGTGGACGCAGGATTGTAACCGGGTATTTTCAGGTTATATAAAACCGCGTCCGAGGCAATCGCTTCCGTGACGATGTCGCGAGTTCCCTGCCCGCCCGCGCTCGTGCCCACATCATCGCTGATCAGGATGATCACCCGGCGCCCATTCGGCGGAGCCTTCAGGAGATACTCAGCAGCAGCGAAAATCCCGTCATTGATGTTCGTGGCCCCTCGAGCGTCGAACGTGTTGATCTGATCGGCAATCTTGTTCTTGTCTTTCGTGAAGGGCAGGCGCAGCTCCGCCTCGGTGGAGAAGGTAAACAGCGCCACCTCATCATTGGGCTTAAGGGCCGCAAGGGCAATCGTCGCGGCGTCACGCAACGGCCCGAGGAACGGTCCAATCGAATCGCTCAGGTCCAAAACCAGTGCAACATTCAGGGGCAATTCGTCGCGACTAAAAACTTCCAATTTTTGGGCGACCCCATCCTCGCGCACCTCAAAGTCGTCCTTCTTCAGATTGGCCATAATCTGGCCGTCCTTGGACTTCACCGTCGCGTCCACGAGTACCAGGTTCACAGCCACGCGAATGGTGCCTTGGTCTTGGCCTTGGGCAGGCCCTTGCCCGCGCACGGGAATTCCGAAGACCAAGGCGACAAAAAAGGCAACGCCTGAAAAATGCAATTTGCTTCGCCAAAATCTAGGCATCGTTGTTGGTGAGTGCGCCGTGGCGCTGAATGTAGGCGCCTGAAAAATCTCGACGTTGTCGGTCACCAGAAGGTTCTGTGCCGCCATAATGTTCACGGTGAAAATTCAAGCCTCAACTTTAGCTTTGCGCCTGATCACAAGCAAGTCTCGCCCCCGACCTGCCAGATAATAGGCCCCCCTCGCTGTAGAAAGCTGAATTCGTTGTGCGCAGGAATCTTGGAGATGTGCGGATTTTGTGCCGTATTCTTTCTGTATGGGGGCTAGCCGGCTGCCTGCGGAGGGAAGGAACGAACCGCAGAGGCGGGCGTAGAAAACGCCCGCCTCTGCGGTTATACGGATTCAACCGAGGACCGGATCTTACTATTCCGCTGGGCTTAAAAGATCAGCTTCAAACCCAACTGGATGTCACGGCTGCTGCCCGTGCCGAGCACCGGGTTGCCGGCGGCTGCGTCCGGGGTATTGTTGGCGAGGCCAAGGACGCCCGCGGACGGATCGTTGTTAGCCAGGTGTCCCGAATCCACCTGCCCGAAGACGGGATGGTTGAGGATATTGAAGAACTCCGCGCGGAACTGGGCGGTCATCCGTTCCTTGATCTTAAAGTCCTTGGTCACGGACATATCCCAAGTACGGAAATTCGGGTTGCGGAAAATGTTCCTGCCGACCGTGCCATAGGTTCCGTAGGGGGGAGGAGTCAGGACAGAGTTGCCCGATACGTAGCAGCCGGCGTTGGCCAGAGCGGAGTAGCCCAGCGTCCCCGCGCCACCCGATTGCGCCGTGCAGGTTGGGTTGCCGATGCCGACGGTAGGATCGGCAGCACATGCAGCCGGAGTCTCCGGCGCGGTGCAAGGCCCGAAAAACGGAATCCCCGTGGGAGTCGCGGTGAAGTCCTTGGGATTGCCGTGGAAGTTCCAGGCTTCCCCCCAGGCGTTGGGATTGTTCACTTCGTTAGTTCCGCTGAAGTCGTTAGAGAGGTCCTGAACAGCCCAGGGTGTCCCGGGCTGTATGGTTACGATGGAATTGATCGCCCAACCTTGCAGGATCTGCCCCGGCGTTTTCAATCCGGGGAGAGCGTAGGTCAACTCGAACGTGAGCCGGTGCCGGATGTCGTAGTCGCTGTTGCCGTAATTCAAATCGTAAGCCGCGTTATTGAGCGGGATAGTGCCCTGAAAATTCTGGGAAGCGTCGTCGAGGCCGTGGCTGTAGGTGTACGCAGCGGTGAATGACAAGCCATGGGATGTCCGCTTCGTGAGGCTGACCTGCAAAGCATTGTAGTGAGATCTATCCTGGTTCGATAGAAAGTCGATGTACTGCAAGTATGGGAATTTCGCGCTGTAAGGCCCCAACTCGTTAAGGTCGGGGCCGCAGGTTGTGAAGTCCGCGGCACAGCTGGTCAGCGCGGCTGGAGAGTAACCGGCGCCCACAGCCGGCGCGTTGATGTCCCTCTGTCCCTGGATCTTTACTCCGTGGTTCCCGATGTAGGCAACGTCCATCGACAGGTTGTTCGTAAAGCTATGCTGGATGTCGATGTTCCAAGTTTCCACGTAGGGCACGCGCAGATTGCGGCCGAAGGCCGCCGTGGTGCAGGGGGCCGGCGAGCTGCCGAGGGCCACGCCGGTGTTACCCGCGTTTGTCACGGCATTACCATCGCCGCAAGCTACGACGCCGGAGAAGACAGGCGTTCCGGGTCCATTATTCTGCCACCCATTGCTCAGGTCTGCCGTGAGGGGGTTGATGGTGGCGGCCGCGATCGTGCCGGTTCCCGGCACGCAAGTTCCGTTGGTGCAAATCGCGGCACCCGTGGGAACCTTACCGAGCCCCACGCCGTTGCCGCCGGAATTCAAGAACGCGGAAGAGGGTACGAACTCATACATGAGACCGGCGCCCGCACGGACCACCGTCTTCTGGTTGCCGAAGACATCCCAGGCGAAACCCACCCGAGGCGACCAATCGCGGTGATCGGGATTATAGGGTGAAGTGATGCCCGCGCCGACCTGAACCAAGCCGGTCGGGGAATTGGGATCGAAGTTGCCCAGTTCGTTGGCGGAATCGACCCAAATCGAGCCCACTTCATAGCGCAAGCCGATGTTGATGGTGAGCCTATCGGTCGCGCGGTAGTCATCCTGGAAGAAAGCGGCGATTTGATTGGTGTGCACATCCCGGGTGGGGTCACCCACGAAGATCGAGGAACCTGACCCCACGTCACCCACGAGGAAGTTCTCGAGGGCGGTATTCGGATTATTTTTGATTGTTTTGAAATTAACTCTCCCCTTGGCGTTGCTGGTGGCGCCCGAAACGGTATCCACGAAGGTGTACTCGCCGCCAAACTTGAAGGCGTGCTTGCCGTGCAGATAGGAGATGTGATCAAGAAACTCCGTATTTTGGTTCGGTCCAACGAACTTGGGCCAGTTGCCTCCGGTCAGGGTGAATCCGGAGATACTGATACGGGGCAAACCGAAATAGAGAGGGTTGGTTATCCCCGAGTTCATGGCGTAGCCGGTCGGAATTCCGTTGGAGAGCCCCCAGGCGCCTTTCGGGTCAGCATTGTGGTCCACAGAGAGAAACGGCAGCGTATAGCGCGAGTAACCGACCTTCAATTCATTCACAATAGAGGAGTTCGGAACATAGGTCCAGCTCCCGGAACCCACTCGAGCGGTCACAGGAAACAGAGACTCGTAGAACCCCGAATTGATATTCGCGACGTTGTCGTCCCAAGTTCCCGAGCCGTCGCCGATAAAAAACATTCCGCTCAATGTGTTCTTGTCGTTGGCGTGATAATCGACCTTGGCCAAACCGTTGTACGTATTGTTCACGTCCGCCAGAGCATTCACGCCGCTGGGAACGATCTGTCTTGGGTCACCGCCGGCGAATTCGGTTCCTGTGTTAAACGGAAATATGTTTTCGACCGAGCCGGAGGCGGGCACGGGCGTGCAGCTGCCAGCAGGAAGGCCCGCCAAGGTGGCGCTGAGCGGTGCCACGTTTGCGCGGCCTATCGCATTGCAGGCATCCACGATGCTTTTGCTAGTGCTACCGATCGCAGCATCAACGGGCACCTGGACCGATGATACCACTCCCAGATCCATCAACTGCGCTTCATAGCCGACAAACCAGAACAGCTTGTCTTTCAGGACGGGTCCACCGGCGGTGGCGCCGTACTGTTCAAATCCGAGCGGGGGCGCCGCCTGGTCTTGGGGGTTGAAGAAATTCTTCGCGTCCCACGAGCCGGCGCGGCCAAAGGCGTAGGCCGTGCCGTGCAGAGAATTGGTGCCGGATTTCAGCCCTACGTTGATGGCGACGCCGGGCTTCCAGCCAAATTCCGCCTTGGGATTCTGCTGGATGTTGAATTCCTGGATGGCGTCGATGGGCAGGATAACGTTGGCATCGCCCGCGGGAGAGTTCCCGTTCAGGAGCTGCTGGCCCTGGCCCCATTCGTACATGTTCAAGCCGTCCATCAGGAACATAGAATCGCCGGGCCGCAGGCCCATGCTCGACGTATTGCCTCCGCCGCCGCCCGGTTGATTGATAAATCCAGGGCGCAGCGCCAGCAAGTTGACGAAGTTGCGGCCGTTCAGCGGGAGGTCGGCGATCTTGTCCGTAGTGATGTTGCCGGTCAAGGTTGCGGAGGTGGTTTCCACCAGCGGAATCTCTTCGGTAACGACAACCGTTTGGGATGTCTCTCCGGGCTCCATGGTGACATCCACCTTGGCTTCCTGTCCCACGCCGATCTGCATTCCTTGGCGGGTGTAGGTCTTAAATCCCTTGAATTCGACTCGAACCGTGTAGGTGCTGGGGTCGAGGTTGGGAGCGGCATAATCTCCCGCTTCGTCCGTGGTCAAAGTTCGCGAGACGCCTTTGAGCGTATCCATTACGGTCACGGTGGCGCCCGCAATGGTGCCACCTGATTGGTCTCGAACAGACCCCAGGATGCGGCCTTGATTGACTTGCGCGAACAGCGAAGAGGAGATAAGCAATACCCCGATTGCTGAAACGAAAAAACGGAATGCAGTTGTAAATCTGGCCGGCCCTGGCACACAGAGCACTGAAAGGTTCATAGGATCCTCCCGTTACGCTCTAAGTGAAAAATTAGGCCCGTGGACACAACTTGTTGGCGCGTCTTTAGCATTCCGTATTAATGGATGTCAATGGTTTTCTTTGTAAATTTCTTGTTGCGCTGAAAATCGAGTACTTTCGCCGCTGTGGAAATTCGCCGCACCGAGCGATGCGTTCACTTCATGGAAGGCAATACCGGGTGGAGTCCGTAAGCTTCGTTTAAAAACATATCCTCGCAAATTGCTTCGCCGGCGCGCGCGTTGGACCTCAGGCGGAAAGTTCTCTGCGTCGCATCCCAAGTCTTGGTGTAGGCAATCGGGTCATCGATGGTGAGGTTCAGCTGCATCGTCTTGTCGTCCACACGCCGGAAACGCTCGATCAGGTGCAGCTTATCGCTATGCGGATGACCCATCCGGTCGAGCCAGTTGATATCACTGATATCGACGGTATCAACGACAAAAGTATCGCCGTCCCACTTGCCGATCGAGTGGCCCATCCATAGCGGGCGATGATCCGCGGGATGCGGCCGCCCGTCCGTATAGATCTGGCGCAAATTTCGTCCGTAGAACACAATCACGCGTCCCGGGAGTTCCACGATTTGCATTGCGGCTTGGACGGCAGCGTACACTCGCGGCACGCCGTTGGGAAGGCAGCTGTAAGCCGGGTCATTCGATTCCTCAACCGGGTTCGGGCCGAAAGAAGGCTTGTTCGCTTTGAATTTCTCGATTGCCCAGGCGGTCATGGGAGGCTCCTCTTCCATGAGCGCATAGTTGTACCAAGCCACGCCGCGCGGCGTACTGATTGCCCAGGTTCCGGACAGGCTCCTCTGTGAATTTGCATTCTGGCTCTGTGGCGTTCCCGGCTGTTTTGCGTTTGATTGCGCCGAAGATTGAGGGAATGCGGCGAGAGAGAATGCAAGGCCAGCCGCCAGCACAACTAACCCAGAAATTGAATTCCGCATATTAGATTTCACCGTTCTTCAAATTCGTGAATCGGCCACACTCCGGTCTTATTGCCGGTCGACGAGTTTCTCTTGTTCGCACACGCCCTCCCAGTCCAGAGCCAGGTCCGGCTTCAACTGGAATCGAGTTTGCGCTGTCCAAGACTTTGTGAATGCCTTTGGATCTTCAATCGTAATGTCGTCGGTCAGGGTTTCATGGTCGGCGCGCCGCATGCGCTCAGTGACGTGCAAAGCGTCACTATGCGGGAGGCCGGCCCGATCGAGCCACGTCTTGTCATTAAATCCTAACGTGTCGATGACCAGGGTATCGCCGTCCCACTTACCGATGGAATCGCCCATCCAAAGTGGAGGATCGAGAAACTCGTCGTGGGGACGCCCGTCGGTATAAATGTGGCGCACGATGCGGTCGTACTCGAACATCATGATCACTTCGTCCGGCAGCTGAACAATTTCAATGGGCTTTGGATGTAGGTAGATTCGGGGCAAGCCGGGTGGAAAGCAGCCGTAAACCGGATCGTTGGACTGCTTCGGCGTTGTTTTATTAGGGCCGAAAACCGGCTTAGCGGCTTTGTATTTCTCTTCTCCCCATGCGGTCATGGGAGGAACTTCCTTGGTAAAAGCAAAACTAGAGTAAGCGCCAGCGCCAGCGGATGGATGCACTACCCAAAAGCCCGAAAGATCGGCCGGCGCTTTCGTGTGCGGTTCTTGAGATCCTGATTGCTGCGCCATTTGAGCGAGGTCAAGGGAAAACGAGGCAAGCAGGACAGGTAATCCGAGGACCACAATAATCCGGTATTTGCGCATGAAGCCCCACAAGGGATTCAAACTCCGCAAGCCTGAATTTGACCCCGGTTCCTGATTTGATGAAGCCGTTTGCTTCAGTCAAAACTCAGTTGTCGTCTCCACCGAGCGCAGTTAGCACGGTGCCGTCGGCCAATTCCAGTTTCAACACGCGGAGAACACTGGCACCGCTTTTGGCGCGATTCCCGATCAGCGTAATTTGATCGCCCGGCTTGAACATTTCCTTGGTCCACCCGCGCCGGTGCAACGTGCCGGGGTTGGTGAATTCACCGTCCCATTTGACAGTCTTGCCGCTGTCGTCGGCGACATTAATAAAAAGCTGGCAATGGGGATTGATGAATTCGAACTCCACTACCGTGCCCTTGAGAGTGACGGTTTGCGATGTGTCGTATGCAGCCCCACCATGGTGAGCGAACACTGAAACCGCAAATAAGGGAACAACGACCGCGGAACACAAGATAACGATCAGCCTGAGTTTCATGCTTTGCCTCCCTGGTGCCCTCAAATTCAGAGCGCTCCTGCTCGAATTACTTTACCGGGACAAACTTCTGTATTCTTTCACCCGTGGTCACCTCACCTGTATAGATGTTTCCCTGAGAGTCGGCCGTGGCCACGTGCAAGCTGTGAAACTGGCCCGGCAAATGTCCGGCATGGCCAATTCGGCCCGCCACGCTCCCATCGTTGCGGTTGAGGATCCACACAACGCTGTTCATCATGTCGGCGACGTAGAGATATTTTTGTTGCGGGTCGGGAGAGAAATTTATGGACCCCGCCGTATTGTTTCCGCTGTTGTTGGCCACCGGAAATTCCTTCAGGAATTTTCCCTCCTTGGTGAAAACCTGGATCCGGTCTCCGCCGCGGTCGCAGACATAAACCAGCCCATCATTGGAGATGTGCACGCAATGGACCGGCTCGCGGAATTGTTTCGCCGGCGCATCTCCAGGGACGCGCGGAGGCAAGGGATCGTTATTAACTTGATCCAAAGGAATGCCATAGGCTCCCCAGCCGCGTTTGAACGCGCCGGTATCGGAGTCGTATACGATCATCCGTTTATTCAAATAACCATCCGCGATGTACAGCTCATGGGTGGCCTCATCCAGTTCCGCGGCGGCGACTCCGCGCAGAAGAAGACTCGTTTGTTGGTTGTCCTGCTTCTGCTGGTCCTGCTGCTCCACGGCTGGCCCGCGATGGCCAAACTCGGAAATATATTTTCCGTCCGCTGTAAATTTGAGCAGTGTGTCTCCGGATCTCGCGCCTCCCAGCCAAACGTTTCCTTCCTTATCCACAAAAATGGTGTGTTCCGAAGCAGGCCAGCCGGGCGCATAGTTGGGGCCGCCCCAGGACCGCAGGAGGTCGCCCTCGACGTTGAATTCCAGAACCGCGGGCGGCGGCACGCAGCATTCCGCGGTGGGCGGAATCAAGGTTGCAAAGTTCATAGTTTTGTCGAGGTCGCGTGGACGGTTCAAAACCCAGATGTTGTCGTTCTTGTCCACAAACATGCCAGTGACGCCCATGATGGTCCAGTTTGTGGGCAGTGGCTTAGGCCAATTGCCATCCAGCTTGTATTGAGGCGCGGTCTGCGCTTGCGAGGCGGGAGCGATACAGAGCGCCAAGCTCATGCAGAGACCGATGAACATGGCGGTCGCCATCATCCAATTTTTCCTGATGCGCATTTGAGGCCCCTCCCTGAAGATTTCTGATCGCTTGGAAGCATCGGGACGATTCCCGATAAGAACTCGAAAGCTCACTGCCCTTCAACCCATTTCGTTGCCGGCACTGCTCTCCAACTAATAGTGCGGAAAATTGATGATAATTAATCTATGTACGACGGGCCGGAACTACGATTGATTCGAGTATTGCGAGAAAATATCCCTTGATTTCACCGGGGCCGGAACTGACATCTCTTTCCCTAGGCCTAAGACGGGCCGTGCCCAGAATTGGTTTCAGCGCTTTCACCAAATCCCCCGGCGAGGTGAGCCAAGCCTGAATTCGTGAACCCAATCGTTTTCATCGCTGATTTCCGACGGCCACGATTTCAAGACTCTGCCACGCGCAAGATGAATTTGCGGCTGAGGCTTGCATTTGCCCGTCTGAATGTCAAGGCAAAATCCTTGACATCTCTGAACCGGAATGCTATTACGCGCGCTATCTGAAGCCCAAAATTGTGGCGTCCTAATCGGTCGAATCGCTGGAAGTTGCGAGGGGGCCTCGATGCTTCCGCAACGAACATGCCGGCTTCTGGATTGTCGCCACACGTGAAGCGCCGGCTGGGAATTCCCCGCCATCCAAGGAGACACCGATGAATCGGGCTCGATACGCTGTTGCAACCTTTGTCCTGTCGATCCTTCCCGGGTCGTACCTGGCGCTCGCCCAGCAAAATGTAACGCCGCCGCACCCGATGACGTTCTTCGTGACCAGCGTCGGCCTGGGCAAAGGAGCGAACCTCGGTGGTTTAGCCGGCGCTGATGCCCACTGCCAGGCGCTGGCCACGGCCGTGGGTGCGGGTAACCGCACCTGGCACGCTTACCTCAGCACGCAGGCAAAAGATGGACAGCCGGCGGTCAACGCGCGCGACCGGATTGGACAAGGTCCGTGGTACAACGCCAAGGGAGAAATGATCGCGCACGATCTCGCCGATTTGCACGGCGACACCATTGAACTCGCGCGCCTCGGCAGCAATCTCAACAAAATGACCGCGCTCACGGAAAAAGACGAAATCGTACCGGGCCTCAGTGAAAATCCGAAATGCCCCGGCGCGGGTTGCAACGAGCACGAGATGCTGACGGGCTCGCAGCCCGACGGCCGCGCTTTTACCGATACCGCGGACCACACCTGTAGCAACTGGACAAGCAGCACCGATACTGTGGCGCCCGGCACTAACTCATGGGAAGAAGCTGAAATTGGATTTTCCGACCGCAACGGCGGCACCAATGGAAATTGGAATTCGTCGCACCCCACCAGGGGTTGCAGCCAGAAAGCCCTGCTCGCCACGCATGGCGCCGGCAGATTTTACTGTTTCGCGCCGAACTGATAGCTTTTCTTTACTTGGGCGAGTGCAGGGCGCGATTTTTGTGATTTCTTCGTGCATCGGGATGCCCAGGAATGATTAGAAATGAATGAATGTCCATCGGCTTGAATCGTGGAGAGGCGAATGACAAAAAATCGATCGAAAGTAGTGCTGTTGACGGCGGCGCTGCTTGCAGTTTCAATTTTTGCCTTGGGGCAAGATGGCGAGCAACGAGGTGGGGCGGCGCCACATGCCATGACTTTCTTTGTCACCAGCGTGGGCGTCGGTAATGGCGGCAATCTTGGCGGTTTGGCTGGAGCCGACGCGCATTGTCTGATGCTGGCTACGGCTGTGGGGGCCGGCAACCACACCTGGCGCGCTTACCTCAGCACGCAGGCGAAGGACGGTCAGCTCGCGATTAACGCGCGCGACAGAATCGGGCAAGGTCCTTGGTACAACGCGCGCGGGCAGCAAATCGCTCGCGGGCAAGCCGACCTGCACGGAGACACGCTTGAACTCGCCAGGCTCGGCAGCAACCTCTTCAAGCAATCGGCCCTAAATGAAAAGGGGCAGGTGATGAACGGAGTGGGAGACACTCCGAATACGCACGACATGCTGACCGGCTCGCAGACCGACGGCCGGGCCTTTACCGACAGCCAAGACCACACTTGCAATAACTGGACTAGCAGCGGTTCAGGCAGCGCTCAGGTCGGACATTCCGACCGCACCGGCGGCGGGAACCATTCCTGGAACTCTGCCCATGCCTCCAGGGGATGCAGCCAGGACAATCTTGTGAGCACAGGCGGCGCGGGGCTATTTTATTGTTTCGCCATCGATTGAACTGCGTGCAGACACGGCGTCCTGAGCCGATTCCAGATGGGTCTGCCTAGGGTTATTTACCTTGCGCCGTCTTTGCCGCCGAATTCCCCCCTTGATGTTCCCAAAAATCGATGAAATCAACTATGTGATCGTTATACTCGTCTGGGTACAAACGAAAATCGAAGTGATCGGCTTTGTTGACCACGATCATTCGCACCTTCGGATTTTGCACCGCGATGATGTCGTATAGCGCCAATCCCCGCGCCAGTGGCACCGAGTGTTCGTCGTGGCCCCAAATTATCAGCACCGGAAACGGGAGAACATTCGGTTCATTCTGAATGCGCGAGAGCAAATTTCTTTTGTAGCCGTTAAACGGCGAATCCACGGGTGTTGTTCCCGACCGCTCGCCGGCGCCGGCCTTGACCTTCTCCTCAGCTTCCTTCGATTTTGGAAGCTCGGCCATATAGAGCGCAGCGTCCCAGAACTCATTATCCCAGTTCGCCTCCGGCTTAACAGATAGGGCTTGCAGCCTGCACTTCCAGAAAGCGATTTCCGGTTCCTTCGGACATTTGAGCACTGGATTCTCGCTAGGCGGAACGCCCGGCCCAAGCGGCGCCGCGGTGATGCTGTCTATGATGGTCAGCGTTCTGACGATGTCCGGATGCTCCGTGGCGATGAAGAGCGCCATCCCGCCGCCGTGCGAATGGCCGACCAGGTGGACCTTTCCCAGCTTTAAAACCTGAATGAATTGAAGAATGTGGTCCATTTCCGCATGGATGTTGTAGTCCTTATCCGTCTTGGGATTATCCGTCAACCCGGAGCCGAGCCGATCCAGCGCGAAAACGTGGAAGTGCGCGGCCAGGCCGGGTATGTTTTTCGCGAAATAGTTCGCGCTGGCGTGGCCGGAGAAGCCTTCCTCGGCATGAATCAAGACCATCGGTTCGCCGCTGCCCATTTCGTAGTAGCGCGTCCTTATTCCGTTTACATCCACGAATTTTGCTTTTAGTCCGTCAATGGAGCCGTCTTCGTTCACTGCCTTGGCTTGGACGCCGGCAAGCACAATGAACACGGCAAGCAATAGAAGTTTGAGCGTCACACTCCAAACTGCTCGATGGCCGCGGAAACTTGCACATAGCGGGAGCGCCACATGGCGCTCATGTTGGATTGGCATGCGTTTGTCCTTTCTGAAGCGGGCTGCAATGAATCGTTGATAGTCGCCGACGGGAAGGTATCACAAAGAACCTTGACGGACACAAGGAGTAGTGCTAAATCACGGCGATAATCGCTGGCGAAAAGGAATTGCCCGTCCTGTAAAAAGTTGCGAGAGGCTCGTCATTTTCAGGCGCGGATTAAACTTCCCGGTCTTTTGCCGCCCCGGATGTCCAGGCGGACCATCCCCCGCGGCGCTAAGGAGCCCCAGATGAATCGCACTCGATACGCTGTTGCAGCTTTTGTCCTGTTGATTCTTCCCGGGGCGTACCTGGCTCTCGCCCAGCAAAATGTAGCTCCTCAACATGCGATGACATTCTTCGTGACCAGCGTGGGCATGGGCAAAGGAGCGAACCTCGGTGGGTTAGCCGGCGCTGACGCCCATTGCCTGGCGCTGGCTACGGCGGTGGGTGCGGGCAACCACACCTGGCACGCCTACCTCAGCACGCAGGCGAAAGATGGCCAGCCGGCGGTCAACGCGCGCGACCGGATTGGACAAGGTCCGTGGTACAACGCCAAGGGAGATATGATCGCTCACGATCTCGCCGATTTGCACGGCGACACCATCGAACTCGCGCGCTTGGGAAACAATGTAAACAAGCTGACGGCTCTCACGGAAAAGGGCGAAATCGTCCCGGGCCTGAATGACAATCCTGATCCGAAAGACAGAACCTGGGCGTATGCCTCCGAACACCCCAATTCAAACCGCCACGAAATGCTCACCGGATCGCAAACGGATGGCCGAGCGTATGTGGATAATGTCGACCATACTTGCGGCAATTGGACGATCGGAACCGATGAAAGCTTGCATTCCGTCCGAGGCAACGAGGGCCCCGCCGCGCAAATCGGCCTTTCCGACCGCAACGGCGGAGGCAATGGTTCCTGGAATTCGTCGCATCCAACCCGGGGATGCAGCCAGGAAGCATTGCCGGCCACGCACGGCGTGGGCCTGTTCTATTGCTTTGCAATCAATTGAGGCAGAGCCGCGCGGCCTCCCAAAATTATTTACGTGACCTTACATACTAAACGTGATAAACCGTCCCCAATCACCTGACAACCCCGGGAAGTGGCCTTGGCGCTGCCATTGCTGCTTCCCTTTTCTTTTGATTTTTGCGGGCAGCCTGGCGGATTGGTTGACACGCAATAATCTTGGGGACTAGACTCCGCGCAGTTGGCATTGGAAAACCGCGGCCGTACAACACGACATGAGGAGGCGACTGATGAACAGCGATGGAAGTGTACGGAACCGGGCATTCGTTGCATTGGCCGGCCTCTGCATCTTGGTCTTCTTAGCGGCCGCGGGAGGACAAGCGCAGACCGCGCCAAAGTATAAGTTCGATCCGGACTGGCCCAAACCCTTGCCGCACAATTGGAAGCTCGGGGGCGTTACGGGCTTGGCTGTGGATAAAGATGACAACGTGTGGGTACTCGATCGCCCGCATGACCTGAGAGATATGGAGCTGCGCGCAGAGCTCCCCAATCCAACCTCCGACTGTTGCACTCTCCCACCTTCAATGATCCACATCGACAAGAACGGTGACGTCATCGGCTCCTTCGACGCGCCGGAAGGCCACGGCATGGCCGTGGACAGCTTGGGATTTGTCTATATTGGACAGGACACGGTTCGCAAGTACGATCCCAAGACTGGACAACCTGTAGGTGAAGTGCCTCGTGTCCCGGACCGCCTGGCCGTCAACGGCGAAGCAGCGCTTGGCAAAGGCGCGCCGCACATTCCCGGCAAAGGCAGCCCCGGCCCGCTCGGAACATATCCCGGCAGCGTTGGTGGCGGCCCGCGCCCGGACCCGGCGGCTGTGGCGGCGTTCCGGGCGAAGTATCCCCCGTCGACGCCGATGATTGTTGGAAACATTGAAGAGATTCGTCTCGACGAACCGGCTCGGGAAATTTACGCCACGGACAGTTATTTGGGTGGGCGCGTCATGGTGTTCGACATGGACACTTTCGCGTTCAAACGAGGTTGGGGCGCCTACGGAAAGCCTTTGTCGGAAATGAGCACCGACGATGCGGACCGAAGTTACACGCCCAACGGCCCAATGCCCAAGGAGTTCCGGGGCCACCTCACGCTGAATATTTCGAAGGATGGATTGGTCTACGCGGCCGATCGCATGGCCAATCGCATTCAGGTGACCACCAAGCAGGGCAAATTCATCAAGGAATTTATCCTCGCCCCGACGACCGGCCAGGGCGGTTCCACCGGCGGGGTGGCCTTTTCACCCGACAAGGCGCAACAGTTCTTGTTTATTTCCGACCTCACCAATAACCACATCTGGTTCCTCAACCGCGCCGACGGCGAAGTCGTGGGCCGAATGGGCACCATGAGCCAAAACGGCGGACAATTCATGGGCCTTCACATGATCGCCGTCGATTCCAAGGGCAACATCTATACAGGTGAAGTTTCGAACGGCGAGAGGGTGCAACGATTCGTCCCTGCGAAGTAGGGCGCTCTTTGAGAATCGTTGCGTCTCATTCGCCGCGGCACATGAGGACGGTCCGGTCAGTTCCGCGCATGGTAAATCTTGGAATGGTTCGTGAAACGATGGTCAAAGGAGGCCGTCGGCTCTGCACTTATCACTACGACTGACTTCAAAATCGACTACCTTGACGAATCGATCGATCGACACCGAATTATCGGCCCCCCGTCGCTTCCGGCTTGACGGAGACCTTCACCAGACCATACGTCCAGCAACACTGGAATCCGCCGCCGCCGTCCCCTGACCAATCGTTGGCGACCACATGCAACACATACTCTCCGGGCTCGCTGAACGTAGCGGTTGTCGTCGCCTTGCCGCTGAAGACAGGGGCGGGATTCCACTTGCGGTCTGCTTTTTCGACGGCGGGCTTGCTATCAGCAAACGTCACGGCGCCTGGTCCTCGGTACTTGCTCCACGTCACTGTTACCGGAGGAGAATCGGGGGCCTTGCCACCCTGGAATGTCTTGGCATCATCGGCGACCCACAGACTTAGCGTGATTGGATTCCTCAACGTCGTCTCGAGCGCGATACTGAGCCCGCGCGGACCCTGCACAGACGGGCCTCCCTCTTCAAGGCTGATTAGGGGCGGTGTATTGCCGATGCCCACGTCGAAGAACGGCGAGATTTCCCATCGGGCGTCCAGGTGTGCAGGGACTGCAGATGTCTTGCCGTTGGCGACGAGAGTCCAGGTGAGTTTGTCGGTCCCAAAATTCTGCGGCACAGTTACGATGAAGAAGCCCCACTGCCTTCGAGGTAGAAAATGAGTCGGCTGGCCTTGGTCGAGCGGACCCGGCTCAATCCGGTTATTATCTCCAATCGGGATGTCCAGCTCTTGTTTCAAATTCCGGTTGAAATACCCAAAAAGAAGACTGTAGCTGCCGTCTGGATTCTTGAACCAACCTTCATAGGCGGCCGTCACGTTCTGACCCGCGTCGTGCATAGGCTCCATGGGCAACTGTCCGGATTGCCCATTTCCCGGCAACGCCGCCCACACGAGCCCCCAGCCCGCGAGCAGGATTGCAAGATACCGAGGTGTCACCGACCACCGCAGCGCGCACATCGGACAATTCTCCTTCTTTATTTGAGTTGTGTATGCAGCCCCGATTTCCTAGACCGACAATGAGGGATAGCAACTCCGAAAAAGCTACGGCTCCCGCCGGCCTGTCGAGTTCTGCATTAGTGGCTGTGCATCATTTCCTGCATGGATTGGTCAGGCTTATGCTTGGCGAGCCATTCCTTATAGTCCTCATCGGAGATGTAGGTGACGTTCACCCAAGCATGTGCCATTTCGTCGACTGTGCGCTCGCCCCAGCCGACCCACTGGTTCGGATCGGGATTGTTCGGGTTGACCGCGGTGTTGTCATGCCAGGCCGTAATGCGGATTACCGTGCCCTTGGGGAGCACCGGCGCCGCGTCCTCCGCGTAAATATAATTATTCATCCAGTTGAATTCGAAACGGTCGACGTAGCTGAGCATCTCGGTTGTGCCGTCCGGCAAGATCGCTTCGATGGACATGGCCTTGCCGCGCAGATGCATGTGCGGCTGAAAGTTCTCCAACCTGGCGTTCTCCTTTAGTACGTGGAAAGCCTGAGTCTCGGTGACCGTGTTGGGAGGAATGTCCAGAACCCTGCCAAGTTGGTTCGCGTGAAATTCCATCAGGCGTGTTCGGTACTTCGGCGTCACGCCCTTGGGATAGAGATAGATACCCAGTTCTACATTGTCGCGAATCTGTTCGCCGACGGAGTGATAGTGGACATCCCACCGAATCCTTGCTCCCGGCAGCAGCAATTTGCCTGTGTTGGAAGGGTAGACGTCGAATTGTTTCCCGATCGCCCATTCCATCAGGAGCCCTCCGTCATTGCGCCTCGCCTGGGCCAGCGGACCAATGCCGTCGTCGTCAGCCGCGCTGCTGACGCCCGGTTCATCCTGCAGGAGCTGGGCGAGAGCATGATGAGTGACGCGGCGCCCCGCCGTTGTACCTGGCCGCATCTCCACTGCGCGAACCCATCGCGGCTCGGTCACCGGGAGTTCGTCGCTCAGCGGCTTCCACCAGGCGTCCTGTGCAATCGCAGGCACGGTGTAGGGTGTTGACTTGACGACGATATCGGGCTGGCCGAACTGTTCGGCTAGCTGCCATCCTTCATCACTTGGCCACATTTTGGCGGGAGGCATGTCCTTCGGGTTCCCCGGCGCCTTGCCCGAATCGACCCACCGGACGATCGTGTCAATCTGCTCATCCGTTAATGAAGTGTCGTTCTTGAAGCGCTGGATTCCGACTGTTCTGTCGAGGTGCCACGGGGGCATATTTCGGGTGGCCACACGGTCTTTGATTTTTTCCGCCCACGGGAGAGTCTCTTCATAGGTCACCAGAGACATTGGCGCCGCAGTTCCCGGATGGTGACACTCCTGACATTTTGCCTGAAAAATCGGCGCCACGTCTTTGGCGAATGTCACCGGCGTTTTTGCCGATTCTCCGGCGAACGAAGCGTATGGGAGCATCAGCAAGGCACCGACACCTAGCACGCGTGGTGCAATTCTCCGCCATATCGCACCCTGGAACTTGGCATTGATCATGACCTGCTCCTCTCTCCGGCTGGTGAAATCTTGCCGAATATGGCCTGTCAGACCCGAGTTTCGTGTTTAGCCCCCTAGAGAGCCCCACTCTACACCCCTCCACGAGGCTCAGCGCAATATTTTTTTCTTTGGCTGGGCCCAGGAACACGCGACATCCTTTGCGGAGCGAAGGGTTGAGTGGCGCATGGCTCGCCCTTTTGTGTTCCCCAAAGCCGTCTCGGCTTCACGGTCTGAGATCGCTCAGGACAGCCGCCCTGTATTCAGATTGTGAACTTGGGGCGCGCCGTCCTTGAGGCCTTTCCAAGGGCGGGGCTTTTGTTTTTGCTATCTATGCCAAATGGCGGTGTGCGGTTCTCTGCAAAGAAGCAGAAGTCAAAAGCCCCACCTATCCCGCGGCATGACAGATGGGGTACCCGAAATTCAAAATCGAAGGCCGGGCCACCCGCCTATGGTCATCGCCGATAAACGGGCACACTCGGTGTGACGGGCTACCAGCAAACGATCGAGCCTGGCGGCTGTTTGGTCAGCCCCGTTGTGGTCGGAATGGACAAAGTGTCTTACCGCGATAAATTGAACTTCCTGCGGAAGAACATCAAGCCGGCCAGGCCCGAACCGAGCAGCAGCAGCGTGGAGGGCTCCGGCACGGACGTTCCGCTCTGTACATCAAATGAAAAGGTGGTGCTACCCAGGTCTGCATCGCAGCCCACGGTTCCTATCGAGCACGCGACCGGGTCGTTGCCGCCAATCAGATCGAATTGATTGCCTCCATACGTTCCGGACCCACCGAGCAGTTGCATTGTGAAGAGATCCACGTTGTCGAGAGAGGAATTTGCGGCAATCTCCGTTGGTCCCAGACCGAAAATGCCGTTTAGGATGAGGTCGTCCGCTCCGGTTGCCACACTGCCTGGAACGGCCAGGTTGATGGCATCGTCACTGAAAAACAATTCATCGGACGTGTTGTTCGTCAAGTCCCCGTAAACCGTAATGGAGCTGCCCGCGGGACCCGAGATAGCCGTAGTAAGCGATAGCGTAATGTCATCTGCGTGGGCAGACTGCGCGGAAAAAAGGCCCAACCCGATCAGCAATACAGCCAGCATCGTCAACTTCAGTCGTCCTATGGTCATCATTACTATTCCTCCTGTACGAAAAGCATTCATGGCAGCGTGAGACGCAGAGTACCGCTCGCGCTCCCTCCCGAATAAGTCAAGCTCACACGCAGCGCGCCAGCGCTGCCCACCGCTCCCGCCGAAGGTGGGAAAGAAATGGGAATAGTCGCGGAACCGTTCGGCCCGATATCGCCAAGAAAGGCTGGAAGCGACGTTGCTGTCGGGGTGCTGACAGCCTTTCCACTCTGGCTGACAACTAAAGTTGCTCCCGCCAGTTCGGTTCCAATCGCCGTGACGTTCCCCTTATTTTGGATCTCCAGAGTGGCCACGTAGTTTCCATTGCCGTCAATCGTCAAGGGCGACAGCTGAGTGGTGATCAGTTGAACCGACGGATTCCCCACAATGTTTTGCACTAGAGCGAACGGCGAAAGCGAATTAACCGTTCCGCAGATCGTGTTGGTCGTCGTGTACGGTGGCGAGGAAAGCGCGACAACCTTGACCCAGTTAGGGGGACTCAGGGTCTCGTCATAATGCTGTAGCTGGAGGTTTGCCAGGTTCGGAACCGTAAGCCCGCTAAAGTTGAAGCAGATTGTGATAGTGCCGCTGAAGGTCGCGGTGGTGCTGACATTAAAGTATTCTGTCGGGTTGAGTAGCTCGAAAGAACTCGCCGATAGGGGTGGTGCGGTGCCGCTGGTCGGCGTGATAGTCAAGCTTGTCTGGCCGCTCGAAGTGACGTCGGAGAAGCTGAGGGTAACCGGCGCTGTTCCTGTGCCCGAGTCCACGGGCTGTACTGTGCTGGCGCCGGTCGGCGTGTTTTGCTCCGAGCAGCCCAAATTGAACGTCGAGTTGTCGGTCACCAAGGGGGTAGCGCTTCCCACAGGCGTTCCAGTAGCGACGGCCTCCAAGGTGGCGCTTTGCTGGGTGGAGCTTGAGGAAAGTATGTAAGCTTGGCCTGTGCTTGGAACTGGAAGCGTCGAATTGTCTGTTATCTGGCCGCCATTCGCAGTGCGAATGAGTTGGATGTTTACGAATGACCCACCCGGCTGCGTCACAATCCCGATCGCATCTCCACATGGGCTGAATTGCCAATAGGCAGCTGTAATGTTGGTGAGCGGGATTGTGTTCGCGTGGCCAACCGTATTCGTGGTAAGAGGCTGCTCGAGGTGTACGAGGTTCCATTGGACACTGTTTGCGCCGGTCAAGAACCCATAAACAAAACTGGTTTCCGGCTTATCTGGACTGAAGCCCCAATCGCCAACCGTGCCGTATGCGCTAACGGAGAGAGCTTTCCCCGAGGCGTCTTGTATTCCTGAGATGCCACCACTTGGGTAGAAGAAAGTGAAGTCGCTATTCTCATACACCATGGTCCCCGTCCGGACGTTGTAGATCATGATCGTCGCCGAACCGTTTTGACCGCTCGCCGGGATTGTTGCCGTCGTATAGGCCAAATATTGACCGGACGGACTGAATTGGATGCGGGATGGCGCTCCAGTCGGATTGCCAATCAAAGGTGACGGGCCGATTAATTTCCCGGGAGGGGTGCTGGTCAGACTATACAAAGACACGCCTTGACTCGGTTCGTTAACCTCAAGAGTTGCATTATCCGGGCTGAGACCAGCAGCGGTACCGCTCGGAAGCGAATTCAGAGTGAATACTGTCTTGCCCCCGGAAGTCACAGTCACGCTGCCCCCGGACACCGTCAGTGTCGCCGGAGCGGAGCCATTGTTCGGGGCTACATAGTTGCCGGTCTTGCTGCAACCGCAGGCAGGCGGCGTGACACCACCGCCGCCGCTGGCTGCATTAACGGTTAGGCTGAGCGTCGTGCTGTGGGATGGGCTGCCGCTCGCATCCGTCCCGGTTACCGTAATGGTGGATGTTCCCGTCGGGGTCGCCGCTGCAGTCGCCAACGTCAGCGTCGAGGTGCCGGAACCTCCCGTGATCGGGTTCGCGCTGAAGCTCGCCGTTACGCCCGCTGGAGAGCCGCTGACGCTCAGGTTCACCGCGTCAGTAAACCCGTTCACGGGTGAAACGGTAACCGTAGATGTTCCACTACTGCCTGCCGTCACCGTGACAGGGCTCGAAGCCGAAATCGTAAAATCCGACGGGGGCGGAGCAGTGATCCCAGTGCCGGAAAGCGACACAACCTGAAAATAGGGGGTGCCTGGCGTGCTCGTCAAGTCACTTTGTCCAGGCCCGGCGTTATCGGCGAATGCCAGGGACACGCTCACGAGGCCCAAGGTGGTAGTGGGGGCAAACTTCACCATAACCGTGCAAGAACTGCCGGGACTTATCGTTACCGGGACAGTACACGAATCGATGAAGCTGAATCCGGGAGAAGTAGAAAGTCCGAACGTGACCCCATTGAGCATGAGTGGACCGGTGCCCGTGTTGGAGAGAGTGATCGCCTGCATTGCGCTCTGCCCCACAATGACATTGCCGAGATTGTAGCTGGAGTTGGACGGCGAAAAAGTTGCAACCGGAGGAGCCACGGGCGCGACACCCGTGCCGGTAAAGGACACGACCTGATAGTAGGGATTGCCGGGTGTGCTCGCCAAGTTACTGTCTCCGGGTCCGGCGTTATCGGCGAATGCCAGGGACACGCTCACGAGGCCCAAAGTGGTGGTGGGAGCAAACTGAACCGTAACCGTGCAAGAACTGCCGGGACTAATCGTCACCGGGACGGTACACGAATCGGTGAAGCTGAATCCGGGTGAAGAAGTAAGTCCGAACGAGACCCCGTTGAGCAGAAGGGGGCCGGTGCCCGTGTTGGAGAGAGTGATCGCCTGCGTTGCGCTCTGGCCCTCGGTGACATTGCCGAGATTGTAGCTGGAGTTGGCTGGTGAAAATGTTGCGAACGGTTGAACGCCATCTCCCATCAGAAGGAAACTTTGCCCCGTCGAACCTGGCGGCGCAGGGCTCGCGTTGCTGCCGGTGGCGGTATCCAGAATCGTAAGAAGTTCCGACTGTCCGGCTCCAGATAATGTAGGTGCAAATTGCAGCGTGAACGTGCAGGATTGTCCACCGCCGAGACTAACCGTGGAGGGGAACGGGAGATCGACCACGCCATTGCACACGGTATTAGTAACCGAATATGCCGTGCTTGACCCGCTCAAGGAGATCCCGCTAATGGTGAACGGCGAACTGCCCGTGTTGGTCAGGACAAGTTGCTGGGTGCCGCTGCTGTTTACGTCGATGGCGCCGAAGTTAATCGGCCCCGGGTTCGAGTATTGTGCGGAGAGCACGGGCGTCGTCACAAACACAAATTTTGAGACGAACGCATCGTACGAACCCGGGAGGCTGGTCCTGTAGGCGCCCTGTGTCGTCGGGAAGTCTCCGGAATTTGTGTAGCCGACCACAAACGGATTTCCGGAAGAATCTAAGGCTATCCCCATGGCGGCGTCATAGAGAGAGCCCCCGAGGAAGGATGAATAAAGCGGAGTCCCATTGGGGTCAAGCTCGGCCAAAAAAGCGTCTTCCGAGCAGGCTGTGGTATTTTTAACCAACCCGCAGCTTGGCTGGATTGCGTCCGCAGTCGTGGGAAAGTGATTCACATAGGTGCTGAGGTTGAACTCACTCGGCGTGGTGGCTCCAGTGATAAACGCATCGCCTTGCCCGTCGACTGCGATACCCAACCCCTGATCGTTTCCATCGCCGCCGAAGTAAGTCGAGTAAACGGGGCTTCCGCCATCGGCGCTCAACTTAAAGACAAATGCATCCAAAGTGCATTCCGGCCCACCACCAGTTACAACGGAGTTACAAGCCGTCTGGTAGGCATTGGCAGTTGTTGGGAAATTGTAATCCGCCACACCTGTGATGTACGCCGCCCCAGAGGAGTCAACGGCAATGCCAAGCGATCCGACATTGCCACCCGATATCCCTCCAGCTGGCGCTCCAATCAATGTAGAGTAGACAGGGGAGGTACCGGAGGGGTTGATCTTTGTAATGAACGCCGCCCAGGTAGAACCATAAGTGGACGTCTGGTAGGCGCCCGCAGAGGTGGGGAAAGAGTTGTTACTCCAATGTAATCCAGTTAGGTATGCATACCCTGACGAGTCAACGGCAATGCCTGATGCAAACGTGCCCCCAGAGCTCCCCAGATAAGTCGAGTAGACGAGCGACGCGCTACCGGATAGGCTTGGATTGAATTTCGCCGCGAAGACATCGGGCAGCCCGCTATTGTTGGACTGGAAAACTCCAGGAGTCGTTGGCAGGTCCGTCGAACACGTTGTTCCTTCGACATACACCATCCCGCTGCCATCGACCGCGATGGATTCTCCGTAGTCGCCAATGCCAGCGAGGTTCACACTGGGGGCCACCAAATAATTCAGGTTCGTACCCGAGAAACCGTAGCAGCCTGACCCGGTTGTTCCTCCAAAATAGCTTGAGTAAAGCAAACCGGTTCCCGCCGGATTGAGCTCCGTCAGAAAGGCTTGCGGCCTGCATGTGAACGTTGACGCCGAAACGACGAGACATTGGCTTTGATAAGCGTTAGCGGAGATAGGAAAGTCCGTGGACACCGCCATTCCAGTGACAAATGCGTCGCCAGAGGCATCGACTGCAATCCCCGTTGCGTCGTCGTGCCCGCTGCTACCTCCAAGTAGCGTCGCATATACCAACGCATCTCCTGCGGGTGTGAGTTCGGCAACGAAAGCCGTGTCGATGCTGGTTGCGGACGACTTGGCCGGGAAACCGGAAACCGTGGTTATTCCCGAAACAAACAAGTTGCCTGAGCTATCTACTGCTAGTCCCGACGGCTGGGTGTTCACGCCGCCGAGGAAGGTCGAATACGCCAATGTGGGATCAATCACCAATGGCTGCGCATGATCATACGGCCCAAGCGAGAAGCCGATCCGATTTTCGGCGTCGAGCACAAAATTGCCGGCGATTTCACGACGCTGGCCGCCGACCTCCTGATAAATGTGCGGTTTGCCAAGCGCAACATTTCGCTTGCCATCCATTCTCAGCAGAGCGTCGCCGGCGCGATCGACGCGCATACGCTGCGCTCCTTGCACCTCCAATGCAATCTTGCCCGGATCGGCTCCCGGCGCCACGTTGAAGTCAAATTCAAGCCGTTGGTTGCCGCCGTGGAACACCACGTCCACGCCGGGATAAATGCCGTGATATTCGACTGCGGAGTAATTCGGAACCCTTGTGTGCCACTGCTTCGGGTCGTTCCCGATAAAGTAGTTCGTCTTGCCGGCTAGTTGATCCCTGCCGGTGATTGCTGCAGGCGTGCTCGCTCCCGCAAATTTCAGGCGCACGATGCGCGTCGGTCTGGAAGCTTCGAGATGCGAACCCTGAGTAATTCGGGAATGTCGCCCTGCGCGCACAGGTGCTGCTACGGGTGGGCCGGCGGGCAGCGATAGAACAGCCTCTTTATCAGTTAGAAAAAGCGTATAGCCGGGTGCGTGAGCCAGAAATTTCACGCGCGGGTCGGTCTGGCCATCGTTTGCCTCGAACGTCATCGGCAGCGCGGCGTACACTTGCACCGCTTGCACGCTCGATACCCGCGACATTGTATGCGGGGTATCTGCAGCGGGCCGTCGGCTCGAAGCGCTTGATTCGTTGGTTGGTGCGAGTTTCGTCGAATGTGAAATGGAGAGGGGCGTTGCAGCGGGTGCAAACGAAGGGCGTGCCGCGCGAGCGCTCGATGCGGCAGCTGTCCCAAGCGTCGTTGCGCGAGACATTTTCGCGGCCCGATGCCAGTGAATTCCAGCTGCCAGCCCAGCCAGCAAGACAACACAGCAGGCAGTTCCCGCGAGTTTCCGGTGGATTCTGCTTTCGGTTCCGAACTTCATTTGCAAGCCTCCTACGCCCCGGCTCTGCTCACGCCCATCGATCCAGTACCACCAGAACCGCTGCACTTCAGTAGCGTTATACTTTTGCAAAAATAGAATCGTGCGAGTATCAACGAAAAAATGGTATAAACAAGCCCTCTAAAAGAGCAGTGAAATAGTTTGCAGATAATGTGCAGGCTCCGCTCATGAGCATCCGCAATCGGCCCATGCGGCCAAAAGATGTCCGGGAATGCGTGGAAATTGTCGCGGCCCATCCGTTCGTAGGCCCGCGTTATGGAAGTGCGATCGAGGATTTGCGGGCCGCGTGGCTTCGTTTGCTTTCCCGCAATGGATTCTGTTCCGCCAGGGTCTTTGAAGAAGAACTGGATGGAATGACCCCGCGAATTCTCGGGGTCGGAGTTACCGTATTTGTTTCCGACAATTTCCTTCGCGAGCTAAAGACGCCGCCATGCTTCTGGATGAGTCCCGAAATCGCCAGGCGCGTCGCGCGCGGCGATCATTCTCCTTTGCTTTCCCAAAGAGAAATTCAAGAAGCGAATTCGCAGGGCGGCCTGAACCTAGCGGTATGGCATGCCTGCGTTCGTGAGGAGGACAACCAGCGGACGGAATTGTGGACGGAACTCATGACCGCGTTCATGGACCATCACCGCGGCTTTCTCTTGAAAGAGTTGCTGGTGCAAGGGGAGAGCCCGGAGCACTTGGAAGGATTACACAATACCGGCGGGTTTCTGATTAAGCCCGAGGAAGGCCGCTATGGCGATCTCGACGGGAAGGACTTGCGGGAACTTGCTTCGGAAGCCCACATTATGGGCCTCACACGAGAGATGGCGCTCCAGCGCCTTGGTTCCTGGGTTGGCTCTCTTTTCTTCTACGAGCCCCCGCAATTCGGTTTCAATGTGAGCGAACAGCGATTGCTGGTTTCTGCGCTCGCCGGCGGGACGGACGAAGACCTGAGCGACGAGTTGGGAATCTCGCTCTCTTCGGTCAAGAAGACCTGGCGCTCCATCTACGACCGCGTGGCCATTTGTCTGCCCGACCTGATTCCAGGAAATTCACATCCCGATGGCGAGAACTCCAGGCGCGGGAAGGATAAGAAGCAGCGGCTGATCTCTTATCTTCGCGAGCATCCGCAGGAATTGCGCCCGGCCTCCAGAAAACTCTTGCAGCAACGGCCTGAGCGCGGACCAGGCAGCTTCCATGACAATCCGGTATAGGCCCATGCGAAGAAATGATGTCCGCGGATGCGTGGACATCGTGGCGGCGCACCCCATTGTGGGTCCGCGTTACGGCAAGTCCGTCGCGGATTTGCGCGCGGCCTGGTCCCACTTGCTCGCCAGCGACGAATTTTGCTCCGCCACTGTCTTCGAAGAAAAGAGCGGAGCCCGGTTCAATCTGCTGGGCGTCGGCGTCAGCGTATTTGCTTCCGACGAATTCCTCAGCGAGGTCAAGAAGCCTCCTTCTTTTTGGATTGGACCGGAACTCGCGAAAAGGATCGCGCGGGGCGATCATTCTTCGCTGCTTTCCGCCAAACAAGTGCAGGAAGCAAACTCGCGCGAAGGGCTGAATCTTGTTATTTGGCAGGCCACGGTTGGCGAGCGGCACATGCAAAGAGTGGAAGTGTGGGATGCTTTCATGAAGGCGGGCGTCGAGCAGCACCGCGGGTACCGTCTGAAAGAACTGCTGGTGGCGCAAGCAGAAAGCGTCCAGCATTTGCTGGGGCTGCGCCACACCGGCGGGTTTTTCTGGGATGGGATTGGCAAACGCTACGGCGATCTCCCTCCGCGCGATCCGCACGATATTATTCGGGAACCTCATGTCGCAGGCATCACGCGAGAGATCGCACTTAGCCGGCCTCTCGAATCCATTACCTCATCGATCGGCTCTTTATTCCACTATCAGCCGCCGCAGTTCGGCTTCAGCGTAAGCGAACAGCGATTGCTGCTTTCGGCGCTCGCCGGGGGAACGGACGAGGATCTTAGAAGCGAGTTGGGAATCTCCCTCTCCACGGTCAAGAAGACGTGGCGTTCCGTCTACGAGCGCGTGGCCGCATGCCTGCCGGACCTGATTCCGGGCAATTCACATCCGGACGGGGAAAATTCGAGGCGCGGGAAGGATAAGAAGCAGCGATTGATCTCTTATCTCCGCGAACATGTCGAAGAGTTGCGTCCCGTATCCAGAAAACTGCTACAACAAAGCGCGCCGCCGGAAAAGACTTGAAGACGTAGTTCTGTTCCCCAATATTCCCAAATCGAAGAATGAACCTGAAAGGCAGGATTCGGATCCAGTTGGTGCATCAAGAAGTTAAGTGGTGCGCCCGAGGGGACAATTTTAGAACTTTTCTCGGCGATTTCGTGGCAAATATACTACAGTTTGATTTCCCTAGTGCGTTGAGCCTCTAGCATGATTGGGAGCCCAGACGAGACGTGAAAGCCACATTCCGATAAGCGGGGCGGTCTCAATGGGTCAGTGCAACACTTGCTTGGAGTTTATCTGCCGGAGTTTGAAATCCCAAAGTTTTTCTGGGACGCTGATTTAATTTGAGCGCCACCTCATCGAGTTCTTCTTGAGAATAGAGTGATAAGTCTGTTCGTTTAGGGAAGTACTGACGCAACAGGCCGTTCGTGTTTTCGTTCGAGCCGCGCTGCCACGGGCTCTGCGGATCGCAGAAGTAGACTTTCACTTCCGTGTCCACCGTGAAGCTTTTGTGCTGGGCCATTTCCAGGCCGCGATCCCAAGTCAACGAGCGTCGCAGCGTCGCCGGAAGTTGGCGTACGTGCTGGCTCAGAGCGGCGACCACCGTCGCTGTATCCTTGCTGGGTACCTTGACCAGCATGACAAAGCGCGAATGACGTTCCACCAAGGTTGCAATGTGACTGTTATGCGCGCCGCCTAGCAGATCGCCTTCCCAATGCCCGGGAACGGCGCGGTCTTCCACTTCCGCTGGCCGTTCCCGGATGGAAATGGCATCGACGATTTGACCGCTGTGATGCCCGCTGTCACGGGAGTGCCGCGAACGGCGTATACGCCGCTGGAAGCGAAGATGCTGAATCAGCTCTTTTTTCAGCACTCCACGCGCTTGAAGGAACAGGCTGCGGTAAATCGTCTCGTGCGACACGCGCATGCTCTCGTCCTCGGGATACTCACTCTTCAGCCACCCGGAAACTTGTTCCGGCGACCAGTCCAGGATGAGTTTACCCGCAACGATCTCTTGCAGCTTCACGTGCAGGGCCAGAAGGCACCGCTTGGGCCGCAAGGCCGAGTCCCAGGCTTGCTGATTGGCATCCGTTGCTCGATAGAGAGGTCGCCCGCCATGGCGGGCGACCTCTCGGCTCACCGTCGACACCGCCCGCTGCAATCCTCTGGCTATTTCACGAATCGACGAACCGCAAGCAATCCCCCGTGAAATGTTTTCCCGCTCCGCCAACGTAAGCGTCAGCGGTGAGCGTCGCCGCGCGGCTGAAGCGATCCCGCCATGCTGCGCCAACATGAATTGAATCGACACATGATCTTTGCTGAAGGCTCGCCCAATCTCATGCAACGACTGCCCAGCCTTCCAGCGTCTCCACATGTCGGTTCGCTGCTGCTCAGAAAGCTTGAAGCGCCTCCGAAATGCCATAAACACCACCTTATAGAAAAAGATTTATATCAGATGGTGTTGCGTCGACCGGTTGAACCGGCAGGACTTACCAGGACTTGGCTTCCCAATCCAGAGAACCAGGCGTGGTGTTACTGACCGAACATCAATCCCTAGAATGAGTTCAGAGCTAAGTCTCAATGCCATTAACATTGGGAATCTAGGATCATTGTAATGCTAAACAAGCTACCTGCCCGGTTCATATTCACGAAAGCTCTCGGATCGACGATTTTTCTAGCGTGGTTCGCAATTCTCACTATTCGCGCGACAGAACGTGTCGCCCATGCATCCACGGCCCGCCAACGTACCCTCCTCTGCGGTCTGGGCGGACAATGCTTTTGTCGAATGTTCGATTGACTCGCAATCACACTTAAATCGGTGTACCGTCTTCAAAGACAAGACGGGAGAAATACTGGCTGACGGATTGTTTATCCTCGACTCTTCCGGCGCAGCAGCTCAAAAATCGGAATTCCACTACGCCGGATTCGGAGAGAAGGGTATATACCTCCAAGATTTAAGGGTCTTGTTGGAATTGAGGCCAGGCCCACGGGATCCCAGCAATAGAATCATCGACGAAGAACTAGAAGACCTTGCGTCAAAAGGCGGTTTGACGCCCGTCAATTGCAACAGTGCTGATTCATCGACGGCAACTCATGCGCTGACGGATTGCGCAATCAACGCCTTTGCAGCAAAACGATCTTTCTACGTGCGCTACTACCGCCAGTTCTCTCATTCCTTCGGTTACAGAGCGTTCGCGGGCGATGCTGTCGGCGATGTGTACTACGTGGAATGGTACAGCGGCGACGAATTCGATATCGGGGACACAGTAGGCCGAGTATTCGATCGGGGGCGCGGCCTATTCGTCTCGTGTCCACATCCCACAACCTTGATTAGGATGAAAGATGGCCAGCTAACGTGCATCGATCCGGCGTCAAGCACGAGGTAGTCCACTCCCCGTGAAACGGGATTATCGCTAACTGGCCCAATTACCAAGATCGGGATTTCTCCGGAGTTAACGGCCTCCGGGAAGGTTGGTGGATCGCCCTCTTCAACGAACGGCACCAGATGAAAGTAGCATCTGGGCGACTTGATCGTTCTTGCCATACTCTGCGATGCCCAACGCAGTGCGGCCTTGGGCATCGCGTAAGTTCACGTCGGCTCCTCTTTGCAGTAATAGACAGACCGAGTCTAAATCGTTGTAGAAGGAAACATACATAAGAGGCGTCATTCCCACTTCGCCTTGAACGTTTACGGTCGCTCCCGCCGTCACGAGCAATCGAATTGACTCCGGGTCGCCCCCACATTCATCCTGATCTCCTTCTGCTGCGTATACCAGAGCCGTTGCTCCAGCGGAATCCTTGGCCTCTATCGCGGCACCACTGCCGATCAATAGTTCAACGATACGAGATCGCCTGCGGCGAGCGGCCATCATGAGCGGCGTCAAACCCAAATCAGTCTTCGCATTCACATCCGCTCCTTTGGCTACAAGCTCGTCAGCTAGAGCCTTAGGCCCGACTGAAACAATCGAATGAAGGGCGGTCCATCCCGAACTATCCACCGCTCTAACATCGGCTCCCTTGTCTAGGAGGAGCTTTGCAATTTCGAAGTGTTCGTGCGTTACCGATTCAAGTAGCGCAGTCGTGCCCCCTTCGTTTTTGTTGACATTGGCGTTTTTTGCAAGTTCTTGTTCAACGACTAGACGATCTCCGCAGCCGGACGCCAATGTCAGGTCACTCAGCATCGAATTACTAGTGTCTTGTCGGAGAATTTCGAATAGCTCGTGTGGGTCCTCGATCTGACGATGTTCTCCGCCAAGGCCATTTGGAGTGCTTAGGCGCAGAAATGGTCCCTCGTTACCCATTAAGGAAATCCAGCGATGAGGTCGTTTCAGCAAAGCGCTAACCCAATTTGTGTTTGCGTCACTCCGCCTCAGCAAGTGTACTGGCCGAGGGTATTTTAAGCGAAGTGTACACTACGGGAGGCGCCGGATCGATACCGCCCGTGAAACGGGATTATCGTCATGTGGGAAATCGGCTCATTGGTCCGAAGTCATTCATAGGGTTGACGAAGATCTCCGAGGATGGGAGACTCGGCGACAATGATGACATTCGACGAGGTGCACAGGCTCATCAAAGACAGTGATCTATTATCTCTGCGGGATGAACTTGACGGTGGACTAAGTCCTAGCCTTTCAAACCAATTCTCTTGGACTTTGCTGATGCTGGCGGCAATCGAGGGCAATACTGCAATTGGTGAACTTCTTGTTTCAAGGGGAGCAGAACTCGACGCATTAAACGATTTTGGAGAAACTGCTCTTTCGCTTGCGGCTCACGGCGGGCACACTCGATTCATTCAAATCCTTATTGCAAATGGGGCATCCACCGATTGCCGCCCACACGGGCACAACCTGAAGGACTGGTTAGAAGTCGCTTCTGGTCTTTCCGAAGAGAAGGTGGCGTCGATACTGGACCTCATCAACAACCCAAGGTTGGATAGGGCCTGATAAACGGGGCGGTCTCAATGGGTCGTTGCAACACTTTCTGAAGGTCTCCTTTTAAGAGTCTACGAGGCTGATTTCGTTCGCGGGCGTTGGTTCAAAGGAAAACAAAGCCCTGTTTAGGTTCCGATTGAGTCCTGCCGTACAGTTCGATTCTCGATGGGAAGTATTGCAGGATCAACCGACTAGATGGTGTTGCATCGACCGGTTGAGCTGGCAGGGATTATCGGAATGTATGGTCCGCCGCAGAGTTGCAAGCGAAAAACGAAGAATGGCAGTTGGTCTGCGCCAATGTATTCGGCCTTTGGTGGAGTCCGTGACTCCGGGCCATGATGGATATCCGCTCGCTGTCGTCCCTATAATGTGGACGGTCTGATAGAGACCTCTTCCGATATCAGGTTTCGAAAGCGTGGGAGAGACCCATTGCCATCTCTATTTTCCGCCAGCAGACCTGGCAGGAACTCCTTCCTAAACCGCGATTTTACGCAGCCGCAGCAAGAACGGGAGCGCGATAGCGTTCGTTCTTGCACAAGACCGCCCAGGCCATGCGAACCATCTTGTTGGCCAACGCCACGATGACTACGTTCTGGTGCGCACGCTCCAGCAGTTGCGCCAACCAGCTACTCAGACCGGGAGCTTGCTTATGTCGCTGTTGCACCACACTGCGTGCCCCTTGAATGAACAGAGTTCGTAGGTACTTATTGCCCCGTTTACTGATGCCCAGCAGCTTCTGCTTGCCGCCGGTGGAGCACTGTCGGGGAACCATTCCTACCCACGCAGCCAGATCTCGTCCTTTGCGAAATGCGCTGCCATTACCAACCGCAGCGATCAGGGCCGTCGCGATCATCGGGCCAATTCCTGGGATCGTCGTGAGTCGTTGGCAGGCTTCATCCTCTCGGGCTCTCTGCTGGATGACTCGTATCTATCTGTCCGATGCGCCCCGTGAGTTGGTCGAGTTCCACCTTGAGTTGAGCCAACAGAACACGGAACGAATCCGACAGTCGCAGTGTGGCATCCTCGAGAATCCTGGGAAGCATCTGATCCACGTAGCGTCGGCCTTTGGGCAGAGTCAGTCCACGTTCCAGAAGAAGGCTGCGAATCTGGTTCACGACAGCAGTTCGTCGCATCACCCAACGCTCGCGCACGCGATGCAGGGCTTGCAGATCCAGTTGCTCCTCGGTCTTGATCGGCACAAATCGCATCCTCGGCCGTTGCACTGCTTCAGCAATGGCTTCCGCATCCAGAAAGTCACTCTTGTTGGTCTGTACGTAGGGCTTCACGTATTGCGCCGGCATCAAGCGAACCTCGTGTCCTTGCGCGCGCAGAGCCCGTCCCAGAAAGTGTGAGCCACTGCAGGACTCCATGCCGATCAACTGAACCTGCAAGTTCGCGGTAAAGGCTAGCAGTTGTTTGCGAGAACATTTCTTGCGAATCACGACCTTCCCGGTCAAATCCAGCCCCACCACATGAAATACCGTCTTGCCCAAATCAATGCCGAGAGTTTGTAGCTTCATGGGAATACCTCCTGGACTTGCACTCTACACTTCAAGAGTTCCTGCGGCGGACCATCCCATTATGTGGGATTTTGCAGCATTTCCGGTCACGTCACATCCCGGGCTATGCCTCTACGGCCAATCCAGATTCGGGAGCTAGAATTGTGGCATGGAAATTAGGAACAAGGACGGCAAGATCATTCATGAAGGCCGTGATCGGTACAACTTCGATGACCTCGACCTGCGCGGAGCCATCCTAGAAGGGATGGTATTGCACGGGGCGCACTTCGATGACGCTGATCTTGAGGGTTCGAATTTGCGGGGCGCTGATTTCTATTGGGGTAGTTTTTTCGGGACAAACTTAACCGGGGCTGATCTTGAGGATGCAAAACTCCAAGGCGCTGACCTCAAGGGCGCAAAGCTAACGAATGCGAACTTGCGAAACGCAAATTTGGGTCGGGACAATGTCGGTGGCTCAACACAACTCCAAGGTGCGCGGCTTGAAGGTGCGAGGGTGGAAGGGGCCATCTTCGAGGGCGCGGAATACGATGCCGACACCGTTTTCCCAATCAGATTCGACCCACAAAAAGAGAAGATGGTCTTGAAACAATCATCTCCGCCTGCCAAGTCCTGAGAAACGGGATTATCGGAATGTGGAAATCGAACCCTATATGCATTGCGTGTCGGCGGTCACGTCGATGCATGACGCCGGTCACTGCATTTGCTTGAGAACCGTCGCACACTTCATCTTGAAGAAGGAGAGGCACCACGGATACGGACCAAGGGTTGAGACACGGTCCGGAGGACTTCAGTCCTGAACGATCCGCATGACCATCCATTCTCGGGAGCAGTGGTCAGAAGCGCGAAGCCGTTAGGAGATTACCTCGACTTTCGACGCACCGACAACGATAAGAGTCGGACTGGCTCGGCAGAGGCCGCTGCTCCATTTTTTCTTTTCATTCAGAACCTGTTCTTCGCAAAGGGGCAGACATCAACCACTGCTCCATCTGGTTCTGGTTTACCAAACCTGCCTGCTGACCCGGCCACCAGAGAGTACGACAAAGCCGCCAAGTCCTGAGAAACGGGATTCTCGGAATGTGGCCCACCGCAGCTTGACTCGCAACATCTACACAAGGTCTAATGCGCGTAATGGTACCGATGAACGCGAGCTTTTCGCTGTCGCGGCCAACGTAATCACGGGGGAGCCGATATGAGTCGGAATCTACAATGCCTCGCGGTTTCTTTGATCGCCCTCATGTCCACAGTAGTATGTGCACAGGACAAGTATTTCGACTCGAACGGCGTTCGTATTCGCTACCTCGATCAGGGTTCTGGGCAACCTATCGTCTTGATTCATGGTTATACGAGCAATGTCGAGAGAAGCTGGATGGACACCGGCGTATTCGCCAACCTAGTGAAAGACTACAGGGTCATCGCTCTCGATTGTCGTGGTCATGGAAAAAGCGATAAACCGCGAGACCCGAGAGCCTATGGCGGAGAGATGGGCCAAGATGTAGTGCGCCTGCTGGATTTTCTCAAGATCGCGCGCGCACATATTGTGGGATATTCCATGGGAGGAAATATCACGGCTCAACTCCTCACGACAAATCCTGGTCGGTTCATCACGGCCACACTTGGTGGCGCTTCTGGCCGACGAGAAGCCTGGGGTGCGCAAAGCGAGCAAGCCGCAGAGGAGGAAGCTGTCGAGCTTGAGAATGGGATTCCTTTCCGGTCGCTGATTCTTCGAGTCGCACCGATTGACGAGCCTAAACCAACGGACGAGGCGATTCGTCAGCGGTCACAGGCTATGGTTGCGGTTAACGATACGGCGGCTCTTGCAGCATTTATGCGTGGCCGCCGTGCACAGCTTGTGACGGATGCCCAAATGGCAGCGGTACAAGTACCAACGCTGGGCATTGTCGGCAGTGCTGACCCAAATCTAACTGGCATGAACTCACTCAAGACAATTTGGCCCGCCCTCAAGGTCGTCATCATCGAAGGCGCAACACACGCTGGCGAGCGAGGCGCGCAGAGACGGCCAGAGTTCGTCGACGCAATTCGCGAGTTCATCACAGCTCATACGCAAACCTCATCCCATTAGGTTTTGTCGCAACCTACAACCTAGCGAGTGAAAGAAAGCCGCAAGTATCCTGCCTTTCCGGCCCATTTAATTTCAATGATCTTTTGTGCGTGATGCCGATAGGTCCTGGTAAACGGGGCGGTCTCAATGGGTCAGTGCAACACTTGCTTGGAGTTTATCTGCCGGAGTTTGAAATCCCAAAGTTTTTCTTGGACGCTGATTTAATCTGAGCGCCACCTCATCGAGTTCTTCTTGAGAATAGCAGTGACAAGTCTGTTCGTTTAGGGAAGTACTGACGCAACAGGCCGTTCGTGTTTTCGTTCGAGCCGCGCTGCCACGGGCTCTGCGGATCGCAGAAGTAGACTTTCACTTCCGTGTCCACCGTGAAGCTTTTGTGCTGGGCCATTTCCAGGCCGCGATCCCAAGTCAACGAGCGTCGCAAAGTTGCGGGCAACTTCCCAATGTGTTGGCTCAGAGCGGCGACCACGGTCGCCGTATCTTTGCTGGGCACTTTGATCAGCATGACAAATCGCGAATGACGTTCCACGAGCGTCGCGATGTGACTGTTCTTGGTGCCGCCGATGAGGTCGCCTTCCCAATGTCCGGGGATCGCGCGGTCCTCGATTTCTGCGGGTCTTTCTCGAATGGAAATGGCGTCGACGATTTGACCTTTGTGATGCCCGGTATCACGCGCGTGCCGCGAGCGGCGAATTCGCCGCTTGAAGCGAAGATGCTGAATCAGCTCTTTTTTCAGCACTCCACGCGCTTGAATGAACAGGCTGCGGTAAATCGTCTCGTGCGACACGCGCATGCTCTCGTCCTCGGGATACTCACTCTTCAGCCACCCGGAAACTTGTTCCGGCGACCAGTCCAGGATGAGTTTACCCGCAACGATCTCTTGCAGCTTCACGTGCAGGGCAAGAAGGCACCGCTTGGGCCGCAAGGCCGAGTCCCAGGCTTGCTGATCGGCGTCCGTTGCTCGATACAGAGGTCGCCCGCCATGGCGGGCGACCTCTCGGCTCACCGTCGACACGCCCGCTTCAGATCCTCTGGCGATCTCACGAATCGACCAACCGGAAGCAATCCCTCGTGAGATTTCTTCTCGCTCCGCCAGCGTAAGCGTCCGCGGCGAGCGCCGCCGCGCGGCCGGAGCAATCCCGCCATGCTGCGCCAACATGAATTGAATCGACACATGATCCTTGCCGAAGGCCCGCCCAATCTCATGCAACGACTGCCCCGCCTTCCAGCGACTCCACATGTCATTCCGCTGCTGCTCAGAAAGCTTGAAGCGCCTCTTAAATGCTCATAAACACCACCTTATAGAAAAAAGATTTATACCAGATGGTGTTGCATCGACCGGTTGAGCCGGCAGGGATTATCGGAATGTGGGATTCTACGCCATTCCCGAAGGAGTCATTCTCAAGAACATTCTTTCCGGGGTTGCAATTCTAAACCTCAATTTCAGAGACGTGTTTTGGCGAAGATCCTTAGGAGATAGGGGGAACGCCTTCAGGATACGTGCTCTCAGTTTGCTCAGATTCTCTTGAACGTGGGGGCCCCCACATGGGCATAGTTCATCAAAACAACTGGAAAGTTCCAAGGCGGTAAGAGTTTCGACGCCCAGATCGAGACCACTAGTCATGAGGTCAAAATGATTCAATGTCGGTCTTCAGTTTGTTGGGATCAAGTTTCCCAAAACGCCAGTTATCATATTCCAGGCTCAGTTTGTGCACTTGCTTCGCAGCCTTAAGACTCCCGGAATCATATTCCTTTACTACGTTGTTCGGCAGTCTTGCCGTACCGAAACCAGCACAACCAATGAAACATGTAATCCCCTTGGTGAGATCACAGTTCCCGGAGAATATTTTTCGGCACCTGAAGATAGTGAGGAGAGCAAGGTGACGAATCTTGCCTGTCGGTTTCATCTCATCGTGAAGACTCTCCGCTTTTCCTGCAATGGGGCAGTTCTGCTGGAATTTCCATAGTTAGGCGATAAGCCTCCTCCCGATCACTAGGAGTACCGCTCCGCGTTAGGAGCGATACTCTTTTTTGAAATTCAGCGATTTTAATGAAAAAGGGATGCACTTTGTCCCTTCTACGTACTTCCATCGGAAGGGCCTGAACTAAGCCGAGGTCGCCTTTTGTTCATAGCCGTTGGTGGCTGGGGTTCGTCCGAATCGGAAATAAAATTTAAATCTCAGTTCCTTTTCTTAACGATTGGGTTGGTCTCTCATGTTACCCAGTCCTGCATTGGAGATATGCGCCGTTGCAGCTGACGGTGCTCAATTTGGCAGGGCCGGGGATAGCAATCGGTGAAGGCGGCAGAGCCAAACCAAAGGTCACGGCTCACGGTAGGGACTACCTGCTCCGACTTATCGCCCAGCTATGCCCTAAATACAAGCGGTTGTCGAGAACAAGGTCTACCTGAGGAGCCAACCCTCTTGAACACGACGGAAACTACGAGATTACGTCAACTGTTTGACCTCCTGGTTGAGTGGGACGAAATGGAGAGTCACGACCATGACAGAAATTCACGTTGAAATAGCCATCGTGACAGCCAAGCCCCCACTGCGTGCACTTGCAGATGTGACGCTACGGTGGCCCGACGGGGATCTGACAATTCGCCGCTGTGCCGTATTCGAAAAGCCTGGCGAGCCACCTTGGGCAAACCTTCCTCGCTTGCTTATCGAAAAGAATGGCAAAAGGCAATTTGTCCCGCTAATTGACCTTCCTCGCGAATTAAGAAAACGCTTCCTCGATACCGTCCTTAACGAGTACCGGAGAAAAATCGATGCACGCTAATCCGAGTTCCTCTGGCGTCTCGGGCCCAAAGTGCGGGCAATGTCTTGGCCTGACAACCCGCGACAGCGTACGGCAGGAGACGCCGGGGCCCCAATGCCGGGGCTGGATGTAAAGGCCACTGAGAAGCTGAGAGCTGGGCGGGCCGCCGAAGGCGGCCCACTTAATTTATACATGATGGAATAACTGAGTGAACTGAGATGACTGAGCCGACTGAGCATGGAAGACGAAAAGGGCCATTCAAGATCTGGAAGAACCCAGCAGAGCCCGGAGGGACCACCTATCTTATATGGGTGAGGCCTATACCCCCTCAGGGCAGTTCTTCTTCTTCGGACAAGGATTTACGGGAACTTGGCTTTCCGTCCCGGAGATTACACCGATTCGCGTCCCCGAATCGCTCGTTTTCCTATTACGGACTCTTGCCTCGCTGGCGAGCGCGTGGAGGTGCTCCCTGAATCGATTGACCTAGCCCAATATCGAGGATCGAAGCGACGGACATGGGGTCATTTCGCTTCGCGAGCGATTCGAACTTCAAGAGACATGTCCGGGAAGGTCTCAAACCTGCTCGACGCGATGACCATGGAGACCGCAGGAAGAAGACTTTCGACACGCAAAGTTCGGAGAATTCTCATTTCAAATCGCTCTTCTCAAAAGCCAAGCGATACATCGTGAGTGCTCACCGTTAACGGATGCTGTCTTCAATGCCAAGGCGAGGCCAAACATGAATTCTGCGATTCCGTCATTACTGTGACCTGCGATTCTGCCCGCTTCTGCGGCCCCGCCAGCTACGTGCGCCTGGTGGCGAAGCATTCGCCTGTTCTTGACCATATCCGATTACACTCCCCTCCGATTTTCGGCTCCGTGAAATCACCCTAACGAGTTTGAACACCGGAACACTTACGCAGCAGCAAGTCCGACACCTTCAACGAGTATGTGAAAAAGACACTGCACACGCTTATGAAGCGGAGTCAAGGGATGGGGGGCAATTTCGGTGCGATGAGGTCGGATTCAATAATACCAATCTCCATGCGCATATTCTATTCTATGGCCCCTTCATACCTCAGACGACCTTGGTCGAAGTCTGGCAGAAAAGTTTCAGGGTTCGACGTTGGCATGGATCGAATGGCGGAAGCCAGAGGGCCCTCGGGCACTCTTGCACCTGTTAAAGTATGTTTCCAAGCCCCCATCGAACAACCCGGCAATCCTCGGCTCAACTAGAAGTCGCCTTTCATGGTAGCGCGACGAGTTCATGCGGTACAAATCTGTTCTATAACTTGCGGGAGCAGAACCCGAGACAAATGGACGAAGTAAAAGCCGATAGATCATGTCCCGACATGCGGGGCTGCGCTTGTGGTCAACGGGACTCTAAGGCACGTTGTCGATCCTTCGAGAAGAAGGCCTGCCTATGCTCGAATCAAGTTCGATCAGCTCAAACGGCGAAAAGGAGAACAAATGGATAAATTAGATCCTGGAAAACAGACCGGCAACGTTAACGTAACGTTGGACCCTTTGAGGCGGCCCTGGCCGAATCCTCGGGAATGAGTTTCCCTGCCCTCTGTGCGGAGCAGGGCTCCCGATTCTTACTTCTAAACGAAAAAAGCCGTATTGCACCTGTAATTTTTGTGGAATTCAGCTTTTCGTTCGCGGAAAGGTGGGAATTGCACGTTTGCGCAAATTGGCGAGGGATGGGATTTTAATTTCTGGAAGCGGAGGAAGCGCATCGCACGGAATAGCACTTCTTAACCGATTGGAACAATTGAAGTTACAAAGGCAAGATTTAGTTTTTAAACGTCCTTTGATTTTTGCAGATTCAAATGTGGAAAATGCAATTGAATTAGTTGACGCGGAAATTAAAACCGTGCAAGGTGAACTCGCCGTAATTGCAAATTCCAAGCGAGAGGAATCGCAAAAATGAAAGAATCGGTCACTTACGCCCGCGTTTCAAGTAAAGATCAGGAGCGCGAAGGATATTCGATTCCCTCACAACGCAAGACGTTGACGGAATATGCGCCCAAGTACGGCTTCCAGATTGTGCGGGAATTCGTGGACGTGGAAACAGCCAAATGCGCTGGGCGGGAGCAGTTCGGCGAAATGATTGCATTCCTTCGCAATAATCCAAATTGCCGCACCATAATTGTAGAAAAGACGGACCGGCTTTATCGCAATTTCCGCGATTACCTGACTTTGGAAGATTTGGGAGTTGAAATTCACCTTGCAAAAGAAGGTCAAATTATCAACAAGGATTCAAAATCCCAAGCTAAATTCATGCACGGAATTCAGGTTTTAATGGCGAGGAATTATATCGACAACTTACGCGAGGAAGTTTGCAAGGGAATGCGAGAAAAGGCAGAGCAAGGGGTCTATCCGAGCCGTCCCCCAATCGGCTATCGGAACAATAAGGAAGAACGCACCATCGAGGTGGACCCGGACAAGGCACCCATCGCGAAGAGAATGTTCGAGCTCTACGCTTCCGGGCGGCATTCGCTTTCAAGTTTGCGACAGGCGTTACTAACAGAATTTGGCGTGCGCATGGCAAAAGGCTATCTGGAAAAACTCCTGAAAAATCCGTTCTATACGGGCCAGTTTCGTTGGGAAGACAAGATCTACCAGGGGACTCACACCCCACTAGTTTCTGCCCAGCTTTTCCAGGAGGTTCAAGCCATGTTCCGGTAGCCGGAACAAGCCGAAATATCGGAAGCATGAATTTGCATTCCGGGGGCTTTTGACTTGCGCCTATGACAATTCCAAGGTCACGGCGGAAATGAAGAAGGGGACGGTACACGTATTATCGGTGCACCGGCTTTCGCGGGAAAGTGTGACCTCCCCTATTTTCGGGAGGAGGAGTTGGGGGACCGGCTCGGACAGATCCTCCGGGATATCCACATCCCCGATGCTGTGCTCGGTCAGCTCGAACGGTCCTTGCTCAACGATAAAGGCCGCGAGGAAGCGATTAGGAGGCAGCAGAAGGAACGATCGGAACAAAGATTGGCAATAGTGCGTCACCGGCTCGATCAAGCCTACCAGGACAAACTGGACGGCAAGATCACCAATGAATTCTGGGAGCGGAAGGCGGCGGAGTGGCAATCGGAAGAACAGCAAGCGATGGCGGCGATCCGGGAAGTTGAGCGCCTCAAAGCCTGAACGATTGCTGGATGCGATGAGGATTTTAGAACTCGCGAATAAGGCCTATTTTCTTTATGTTAAGCAACCGCCGCAAGAAAAAGCCAAACTGCTCCGAATGGTGCTTTCGAACTGCGCCATAGACGCTGCAAGTATCTATCCGACATACAGAAAGCCGTTCGACCTGATCTTTCAAAGGGCGAAAAATGAAGAGTGGTGCGCCCGGAGAGATTCGAACTCCCGACCTTCTGGTTCGTAGTTAACAAAGTCAATCTTGTAAGCCGTGGCATGTCTTGCCCTTGCAAATTCTAATGGCCCGAAAAACTGGCTCCTTTCAACCGGTTTTGTTCCCTTAACGTTCTCAAATTTGGCCATCGGGTTGACCTTCTAACCTCTCGCTGATTTGGATCGTTCTCTCGCAACTGGGCAGAGGTCGATTCCTTCGAGAAGCAGCGAAAAACAACATACTGAAAGCTTTGTCGGCTAGGAACGTCTAGGGTCTAATTTGGAAACTATTTTGCAAGTCTCGCTCTGGCCAGCACCAAACCGTTCCTGTAGAACCGTGTGGACTCGAACCGCATGCGTCTATTGTTTCGAATGCCAGCTAACCAATACGGATGCTCTCGAATTACTCGTGAGTTGTCCTGTTGCACATTTTCGTCTGATTCCAGGAATCGCGCTTATCTAGGGGTTGTGCACATCTTGAAGTAATTCTAGGGGATCGATGGAACACTGTTTCCAGAATGAATCCTCCGATAATTTGCCTGATTGCCACTGCGCTAGGTTTGACATCGTGGCGGAAACCTGGCCTCCGTCCGCTGAATCAAAGATGATCACGATACCGTCTGGCGGTTGTGCCGCAGAGGATTGTTCTTTGTACGCTTGAATGAACTGAGACCGCGCGAATTTTCGCTTGGCCTCCGCGGTGGAAGTCGGGCTGGACTCGGACGCCGGCTCGACCCAGATGATCCGGACGGTCTTGCCTTGGAGTTGCGGCCAGGCGCCGGAGAAAGGATGCGTTTCTTGCCGGGTGACGTGGAAGGGTGACTTATCGCTGTCGCTGGAGACGCTCCCGATTTTTGAGATGCCGGCAAATCCCTCCGGAAGATTTAGCTGCGAGGCCTGGATCCATCCGCGGGATGCGCCTGAGATCTGCACGTGCACCCAAGTGCCTTCGACGGCGAGAATCTCAAACTCGTCCTCTGCATCAGCAGAAAGAAGCACTGGCCCGCCCGGTTTCGCGAGGATGGGTGTACCCGACTTCCGTACCACGGCGAGATTGTCCGGGTGGGATTGGTTGCGGAGGATTTCCTCGAGGTTTTGAACGTCGCCGTTAAGCGCCTTGGCGTTCTTCTCGGCTTCTTCGCGCCGTTGCCTCAACGATGCCAGGTCTTCGTTGCTCGGCTCGGCCGCCAGCTTGGCTGGGGGCGCGATTGCAGGGCCGATTGGGGGTTGAGCGAGCGGACGCGCAAGTGCGGATGATGCAGGTGTTGGCGCGCTGGGAAGCTCCAAGGCCGGGCGGGGCGACGGCGCGACTGCAGCAGGGGCCGTGCCGGTTTGCTTTTTCCCGAGCAACTCTCCGACGTGATCCAGCAGATCCGTCTCGATTCGTCCGTTGGAAGGCAGCACACGGTAACCTGATAGCGCGGGGGTCGAACCCGAGTACCATGCCGTTATTTTGACCACGACGCGCACCAACGTCCCGCCCTCGGCTTCCGAGATTACCTTTGCCGAGCTTTCGTAATAACCACGGTCGAAATGATCGAGCGGCTCGCTCCTCTCTTCAACGAACCCTTCGAGAATTGGCAAGCGCCCCTTGGCCGAAGCTTGAATCTCCTGGAGCGCCTTGTCCACCTCCGTCTTCGGATTTGGAAATCTCCGCTCGAATCGAGAGTCTTGGGCGGAGACTGGCTTGACGCACCGGAACGATGCCAAAAGGGAGCCAACCAGAATCAATCGGAAAAATATTTTCTTCATGGGAGCTGCTCTACTTGATCGTGGCGCAGCCATCCGCGATGCCCGTCGGTGGTCTCCACGCCGTACCAATAGGGTGTAACGATCAGGACGACAAGTTCGGTGTAGGCTCCCAGCGATTGCAAGTCCGCCGCCTTCTGAAAGGGCGCGGACTTCAGCGGCGTATCTGACTCTTTGACTCGCAATTCCGCATGGCGCCGCAAATCGTGGAGCCGTTGTTCAAGGCCGCGGATGGAAGACTGCGCCGTGTCGAGCCTGGCAAGTTCTTCCTGTTGGTCGCGGCGCTCGCTCAGCGCGCTCGCCTGGGCGGCAGCCTCTTCCTGACGGCTCTTCAAATCCTCCGCTGTCTTCTGCTCCGCCAATTGGATTTCCTGCAACTTGTCCTGAATCGCTTTGGACTCGCTCGTCTCCACAGTGCCGTCGGAAAGGTGCGCTTTGCGGCGGCCATCCTCTATGAAAATCGCGTCAATCCGGACGCGGGTCCGCTCTTCGTTAACGGGCTGCACCACGTACCGCACCGTAATCGTTCCCATATCGGCGCTGTCTTGAAAGTGGCGTGGCGCCAGCGCGCCGGTCAAAACCTTGTAAAACACATTCCCGGGTCCCTGCCATTCGCCGAACACACTGGAAGTTTTTGCGGGCATCGCCCCGGTCAGGGTCTTGTCCCTTTCATAGACATACGTTCCATGAATGGTCGTATCCGCGGCAACTTCCGTGACAATCCGGAGCACTTCGGATTCCTTCGCCGGGAGCTCTATCACGAAACCCGGAGATTCCTTGGCTTTGTCGCGCGCGAAAGTGAGGACAGCGCAGAAGAGTGTTGGAAGAAGAGTCGTGAACAGAAAACCCCGGCGAATTACGAGCCGCCGTCGTTTAACTATGGTACGCATCTTTAAATGCTATGATTGATGAACCGCTGCTCCATCTTTCTAAAACCACGATGACCCTGGAGCTTGAATCAACGACTACTTAGCTCTGGAGGAAGGCTTTGTCAATCGTAAACTTCCTTGGGGCGGCACCAGAAAAGGACCAGGCTCGCAGTAATTTGGGACCTTGCGGAGGCAAATTCACTGGATGTAAATGCCAAAGAACCATAATGATAGCGAGGAAAAGAGCATTAAGTAGAATTCTCGTTTCCTAGAGTTAAGACATTTAATTCATTTTCTCATGGTGGAAGGGCTTCTCGTTCGCAAAATACGCCCTTAAAAAAAAAATGTAACAAAATTGTCAATTTTACTTGCATTTCTTTTTTTTAGGGCGTATATGGCGAATTGTATTTCAAAATAGTTTTCACTGCGATTGCCTCCCACGGGAACTGGGTCCCTTTTCTCCGAGTATCGGCTCCACGCAAGGAGGGGACATGTTGAGCCAATTCGTGCAAGCCAAGCGAGCCGCCAGGTGGTTGCTGCCGAGCTCGTTTTCTCTTTTAGCCTCTCTCATTCTCGCTTTCTTATTTACCGATGCCCAGCCGGCGTACACTTTCCCGCTGTCTGGGTCTGCCTCGGTAAGAGCCATTCCTGCTTTCGCCCGCAAATACGGGCTGCCATGTTCCGCTTGCCATACGGCGTGGCCCGAGTTGAACAACTTTGGACAAGTATTTCGCGACAATGGGTATCAACTCGACAACGAGCGTGATTCTCCCATCTGGCAGAATCCATCCTATTTCCCGATCACCTTCCGAATCACCCCGAACTGGCATCGGGAGCAAACCAACCAACAGCCGATCGATTCGATTCCAGGGGGCGGAGCGGGCAGTTCGCTTATTGACGGAACCGTGTCGCAGCATGGCTTCGATCTCTCCGGCATGGACCTGTGGACCGCGGGGACGCTGTTCAAGAATATTTCATTCTCCTTGCTTCCATCGTCGGACTCCACGGGGGCCTTCCACTTCGAGAACGCGTTTGTGCGGTTCGACAACCTGTTCAAGAGCACCTGGGTGAACCTGAAGTTCGGCAAGTTCGAACTTGACAACCTCATTTCGGAGAAGCGATTTCTATTCCTTTCGGCGAACGGGGGATTGTATCAGCTCTATCACTTCGTGCCGTTCGGTGACACCAACGATTTCGGATTGGGCGACAACCAATTAGGCGTGGCTCTCGAGGGCCATTCCATCAATAGCTATACGCGTTATTCGGTGGCCTTGTTGAGCAGCAACTCAGGAAACGTCGGGTTGCCTTCGAATCGAAGCTACGATACGTATCTCACCTTTAGCCAGGCATTTCAAGCGGGCAGCATGGGCCTTCAGAGAATCGGAGGGTATGCCTATATCGGGCAACGACCTACTTATTCCATGACCACCGGCGGCGTTCCCATTCCCGGCACGGGCATAGGCAACGCATCCTTTTATCGTGCGGGATTCTCCGGCGACTTGTTCCTCGGCAAATTTGAATTCCTGCCCTTCTACATGCACGGGCATGATAGCGCGTTTCTGGGAACCGCGACGCCCTCCAACCAGCCGCTTCCGGCCGGCGCCCTGGCGCCCAGTTGGAACGGAGGATTTGTCGAAACCCATTACTACTACAGCCCCCAGCTTGTCTTCACGCAGCGATGGGAAATCATTCGCATGGCGCAACAGGCGCTGCCCACGACTCCGAGCACCCAAGGCAATACCGACGCTTACTCGATCGGGTTCCGGTGGTATCCCATCATGTTTAGCCGAGCTGGGTTAGCCTGGCATAACGAATTCTCAATCGTAAAGTCAGTCGGCGTGGTTCCGCTCAGCGGTAACGGAATCGGCGCTCCTCCGACATCCCCGACCGCAGGGGTTTGGAGCAATAGTTTGTTCACGGGGCTTGACTTCGACTTCTGATGGAGGATTCGGCATGACACGAAAACATGTGTTACTTGCGTACATGTGCTGTATCGTTGTTCTCCTGTTTGTCGCCGGCTCCGTACCGTGTTTCGCCCAGATTGATATTCACATTCACACGGCAACTACAAAAATGGAGAGTCACATCGGCGGCCTGACCGGAGAGGCCTTCGGGGACGGTCAGGGCCGTCCGGATGCGGGCGCCCAGCTATTTCGCCGCTTCTGCGTTGGGTGTCACGGGCCCGATGGCGATGGGAACGGGGAGAACGCGCAGTGGTTTGACCCCACGATGGGATTTGAGAAACCCCGCGATTTCACGCTGGCCGTTTTCAAGTGCCGTTCCACTCCCACGGGCACGCTGCCTACCGACGAGGATCTCTTTGACAGTGTCACGCGGGGATTTGTTACCACCAACATGCCCTCGTGGAGACCGCTCACGGAGCAAGAACGCGCGAATCTGATTGCCATGGTCAAATCGTTTTCTCCTCGATGGGAGAAAGAAAAGCCCGGCACCCCGATCGCGATTCCGGCCGAAACGCCCGCCACCATCGACAGCATTCTTCACGGGCGAGACCTCTTCGACAAAATACAGTGCTGGAAGTGTCACGGGCCCGAAGGGCATGGAGACGGTCCTTCCGCCGCGGCACTCACCGATACCAAAGGAAACCCGATCCGGCCATATGATTTCGCGACGGGTGTCCGGTTCAAGTGCGGCGCGACGAACCAGGATCTTTATCGCATTTTCATGACGGGACTGGATGGAACGCCCATGCCGTCCTTTTCTGACAATATCAAACCGCAAGAGGCTTGGGATTTGGTGCATTTCCTGCGGACGTTGCAGGTATCCCTGAAAACGCCTGAACGCGCTACTTTTGAGGCCTGGCAACACTCGCATCCGGGTGCTTTGAAGCCTATCGGAGAGGATCAGCCGCCTGGGACGGGGAATTGATTCTCAAAAGTGATTGCAAGCTTTAGGAGGCTTGGTATGCGACTCAGATACCTTGTTATTCCCGTGGTAGTTGTCTTGACAGTGATGGTCGGCAGTGCGGGTCCCGCACCCTCCGGCGGCATCGAAGGCAAAGTGACTTACACCGGCACCCCGCCGAAGATGAAGCCGATTGACATGTCCAAGGAACCAACCTGCCAGAAGGAGCACAACCCGCCGTTGGATGCCCAAAACGTGGTAACAGGTCCAGGGAATGCTCTCCAATGGGTTGTTGTGTACATCTCCGCGGGGGAAGCGGACTCCTCGGCTCCTAGCGAGCCCATCCGATTCGATCAAAAAGGCTGTATGTACGTGCCGCACATTCTTCCCATGCATACAGAGCAGATTCTGGAGATCTATAGCGACGACCCGTTCACTCACAACATTCATCCGATGCCCAAACACAACCCGGAATGGAATAAATCGCAGCCGGCGGGGTCCATGCCGATCAATACCAAGTGGGACAATTCGGAGTTTATCGAAGTGAAATGCAACATTCACCCCTGGATGCACGGGTACTTTGCAGTATTGAAAACCTCCCATTACGCGGTGACCGACAACACCGGGAGTTTCAGCTTAAAGGGGCTCGTCCCCGGCAAGTACACGGTTACCGCCTGGCAGGAGCAGTACGGCACTCAAAGCCAGGATGTCGTAGTCGGCGAGACGGAAGCCAAGGGCGTTAACTTCGTCTATAAAGTTACGCCATTTCTCTACTAGTCGCTTTCGACCATCTAGGACGGCGGCGAACTGGATGGCCAACCAGGAACGGCGCCGCAGGCCCGCGGGTCAAAATTCACCAGTGCAGAGGCGAATTGCGATGGGCAAACTCTTTGCGGTCGTCCTCGTTGTAATTGCGCTCGTATCGGCTGCCCTCATTGCGGCGCATGTATGGTGGTTCCCGGTCGATATCTCCACCATCGGGCCGCAGATTGACCGTCAGATGGATGAGACGATGTGGGCCACCGGATTTTTGTTCCTGGCTTCGCAGTTCGTTCTCGCCTGGTTCGTCTGGTCATTTGGCGATAAGAAAGACGGGCGAAAAATCAAGTATTTCCCCGGCGGGCCCGGTCCTCTCATTGCCTTCGCCATTGTCATTGTTGGCGTGGAAGTTCTGGTTCTTTCCTTTATTGGGTCAAAGGTATGGGCGTCCATTTATATGACGCCTCCAGAGCAGGGCTCTTTGCAGGTGGACGTCGCCGCGGAACAGTTTGCGTTCAATTTTCGTTACCCTGGTCCGGACGGCAAATTCGGCACGTTCAATCCGGAACGAGTGAGGGACGGAAATGGGAACTTTTTCGGCTTGGATCCAGCCAATGATGTCGCCGCTCAGGATGACATCATCGTGGGCACCTTGACGGTTCCCGTGAACCGGCCCGTTTCCCTGACCATGCATAGCAAGGACATGATTCACTCGTTCTATGTTCCAGAATTACGCATCCAGCAAGACATCGTTCCCGGCCTGATGGTTCCGTTGCATTTCACCGCCACAAAAGTAGGAAAGTTTGAGATCGTTTGCACGCAACTTTGTGGACTGGGCCATTACAGCATGAGGTCATTTCTCGAAGTGTTGCCACAGGACCAGTTCGATCAGTGGTTGAAAAGCCAGTCGGGCGACTAGAAATTGGCACGGGGGCTGCCGATTTCCGGCGGCAGGCTACCCCTTAGATTGAGAGGCAAGCTCATGAGTTCGCCAAACGCAGCAGTTCATCACCACGAACCGCCGCGGGGATTCATTCGAAAGTATGTGTTTAGCCTCGATCACAAAGTAATCGGTAAGCAGTATTACGGGCTGGCAATCCTCGCTGTGATTCTCGGGCTGATTTTGTCCTGGCTGATGCGCATTCATTTGGGCTGGGCGGACGCGCCAATCCCTCTTCTCGGTAAGCTCTCATCCACGGGAGCGCCAGGCAACGTCATGACACCGGACTACTACTTGTCATTGATGACCATGCACGCCACCCTCATGGTCTTTTTTGTATTAACAACCGCGCCATTCGCAGCATTTGGAAACTATTTTCTGCCCATCCAAGTAGGGGCTGAGGACATGGCGTTCCCTCGGTTCAATATGATGTCCTTCTGGGTAACGTTTGTCGCCTTTGTGGTCCTGGTGCTGGCGTTCTTTGTCGGAGACGGCCCTCCTTTGGCCGGATGGACATCGTATCCGCCGTTGAGTTCCGTGGGCGGTGTGGCCGGACCAGGCCAGGGAACCGGCCAAACCCTCTGGGCGATCTCTATCGCGATCTTTTGCATCGGCCAATTGCTGGGTTCATTGAACTTTATTACCACCACGCTGGATTTGCGGACCAAAGGCATGTCGTTGGCGCGGATGCCGCAATCCACCTGGGGATGGTTCGTTACCTCGGTAATCGGATTGTTGGCGTTCGCCGCCTTGTTGCCTGCCTGCGTTCTTCTGATTCTGGACAGGACGGCAGGGACCAGCTTCTTTAGTTCGGCCGGCCTGGTGGTGAACGATCAAGTACTGGGTCACTCCGGTGGGTCGCCGCTTTTGTGGCAACACCTGTTTTGGTTCTTTGGCCATCCCGAGGTCTACATCGCCATCCTCCCCGGCTTCGGAATCGTTTCCACGATTTTGCCCGTCTTCGCGCGGAAGCGCCTTCTCGGGTCGCGAGCCGTGATCGGCTGCATGGTTGCCATCGGCTTTCTCAGTTATATGGTCTGGGGACATCACATGTTTGTAAGCGGGATGAACCCTTTTTCGGCGTTGTTGTTTTCCGTGCCCACTCTGATCATCACGATTCCTTCGACGATTGTTGTGCTGCTTTGGCTGGGCACGCTGTATGGCGCCCGCATCCGCTACACGACGGCCGCGCTGTTCTCCATAGGCTTCATCTCGGTGTTCACGACGGGGGGACTCAGCGGCTTCTTTCTCGCACAACCTTCGCTGGACACATATTTGCACGCGACCTATTTCGTAGTGGCCCACTTCCATTTCGTCATGGCCATCGCAGCCATGTTTGGAATTTTTGCCGGGACGTACTTTTGGTTCCCCAAGATGTTCGGCCGTATGATGAATGAAACGCTGGGCAAGTGGCACTTCTGGCTGACCTTCATCGGCGTGTACTGCGTCTTCATGCCCATGCATTATTTGGGGTTGGCTGGCAACGTCCGCCGCTATGCGGCCTTCACGGACAATTATCTTGCGCCGTTAATACCCCTGCACAGGTTTATCACCATCGCCGCCCTGTTTGTGGGCGCGGTACAGTTCCTGTTTTTCTTCAACCTGATCTGGAGCCGTTTCCGAGGAAAGAAAGCATCCGAGAATCCGTGGGAGGCTACGACGCTGGAGTGGTCGACGACGTCGCCACCGCCGTTCGATAATTTCGGCGGTAAGCATCTGGTTGTCTACCACGGCCCGGAGGAATTCGGCGTGGAAGGCGCCTCGGGCGATTACGTGATGCAGGCTTCGCCCGAAAAAATCGCAACGAGCTGAGCGGTTAAATCAACGGGGGCAAAACGATCGTGTCAACAACTAGCGCGCCAACGCCAATTGGAATTCCCAGCGACTTGAACCCAACCACACGTGCAAGCGGGAGTTCCGAACTCCACATGGAGAACCGAGTTGTCGCCCTTCCCCAAGTCACCGCCGCCCTGCCGGCTGAGACGGGAATTTGGGTCGCCGTTGCGGCCATTTCGATGTCTTTTGCGGCCCTCATCAGCGCCTTGATCGTGCGCCAGGGCATTGCGCCGGATTGGCTACATTTTGGGCTGCCTCGAATTCTGTATTTCAATACTTTGATTCTCCTGACAAGCAGTTTCACGCTTGAAATCTCCCGGAATTCGTTTGGTAAACGGAAGGATATTGGGAGGCAGACATCGCCCGATACGCAATGGCAAGCTCGCGCCTTACCCTGGCTCTACGTCACGATAATCCTCGGAGCAATTTTCGTCGCTGGGCAAGTTGTGGCCTGGCACGATCTTACGGAAAAGGGGCTTCTCCTGGCTTCGAGCCCCAGTAGTTCTTTCTTTTATGTATTGACGGCCGCACATGGTTTGCATCTGCTTGGCGGGATGTTGGGTTTGGCCTATGCCCTTTACCGGATCAGGGGAAACTCTGGTGCCCGGGAAAAGGGCGTGCTGGGAGTGGCCTCCGTCTATTGGCACTTCATGGACGGCCTGTGGGTATTTCTGTTTGTGGTTCTTGCTGTTCGAACGTGAACGTTGGAAGGGGAGGAAACGTGGACGATTCCGGCATGACAATGGGAATGGATCACGGAGCGTTGATGGAAGAATCTCCCTACCGCATGCCCTCGAGGAAGCTGGGCATGTGGCTATTCATCATGTCGGACGCCGTCACTTTCGGCGCCGTCCTGTTCGCCTATGGCTTCGTGCGCGTAGGGGCGGCGGACTGGCCCAGACCGTTCGAGTTCTCAAGCATTTTGAACGGCATGGTAATGACGGCAGTCCTCCTGGTGAGCAGTTTCACGATGCTGGCGGCGCTGGAAAGCGCAAGGCAAGGGAACAAGCCCCGGTGCACCAAGTGGATGGTCGTGACGATGCTGCTGGGTTTACTCTTCGCCGGTCTCCATCTTAGCGAATGGCGCCACATGATTGGCGCCGGCTGGCGGCTATTCCAAAACCCCACCGGGGGGCCGGCGATGTTTGGCGCTACGTTCTTCTGCGTGACCGGTCTGCACTTGTTGCACATCCTTAGTGGCGTCATAGCCGTTGCGGTGGTGACGGTCAAATACAATCAATCACGATTGGGCGCCGGCCATGTGGAGTCCGTCGGACTTTACTGGCATTTCGTTGATGTCGTTTGGATGTTTGTTTTTCCTCTGATATACCTGATGAACGCGACGTGAGAAGATTCGGATGAATCAGGAGGTGCGACGTGGCTGCTTCGGAAGCGAATGGCACTCCGGGAATGAAATCCAACGCCGGGATCCTGATCGTGTTGCTCTGTATTGTCGGGATTGAAGTTCTTCTTACCTACCGGCATATGAACATACACACACTAGCCTTGTGCCTCCTGGTTTTGGCATTCATTGAGGCCGGCTTTGCCGTCATGTACTTCATGCACATGAAGTACGAACGCCCGAAGTTTTTCTGGGGCGTAATCCTGGTGCTGTTTTTCGTGTTGTTCATGATGGATCACGTGTGGCCGGACGCGTTGCGGCTCGAGCACTTTCGGGTGGTTCACTGGTAATCGCGGATTCCATGCCGGACATTTTGGGCTTGGCTGGAACGGTGCTGGAATATTAAGATGCAAAGGGGTAACCATGGCGGATCGCGCTGCAAGATTCGACTTTCGATTTCTGGCGCCGGCCTTTGCCGCGCTCCTGGCGTTCGCAAGCCCTGCGGCCCTGCACGCGCAAAGTTGCGCGCTTTGTTACCAAGTGGCTGCCAATTCCGGAGCGCATTTCATTCAGGCTCTCAAGCACGGAATTCTTGTCCTGCTCTTCCCTCCATTGATCATCGGCGCTGCCGTCATCTTCGTGGCATATCGCAAGCGCGACCAGTGGGTTGAAGATTGCGCTCCTACCACTGACTAAGGCGACCCCACGCAGAGCAATCGAAAAATCAAGTTTCACGTGCAGCTCAAGACAATTTGTGAGCTTCGTCCGCCTGTCCATCTTCTTCCTTGCTTAGGCTGCGCAAAAAGATCCGAACAGCAATGGGAGACGCGATAAATACCATCAGAACCAACAATGTTGCCAGCCAGGAGCGGTATTCGGGTAACTGCACGATCATCAGCAAGAGGAAGGACACCGATACTCCCATTGCCAGCAAGACAAGGAATTGCGCCAGTAAGCTAAACTTGCGCGTGCACCACACGAGGAAGAGAATTCCTGCCGCAGCTGCAACAGGCAATAGAAGGAGCCATTGCATGTGAGACCATGACATGTAGCGCTCCCGACTAATTTAGAAGAGCGGGGCTTGAATATTTAGCACAATCGCGAAAGTCAAGAGAGCCTCGCGCAGTGTGCCATACGCGACTCCGCAGCAAGGCCGACAGTGATTGTACTCCCGGAACCAGCGAACGATGCAATTCATTTGCGGGCAGTCGAAAAGGTATCCCGCTCCGTTTTGACAACACCCTCAAGCGGATTAATCGTCCCGCAAGCGACGCCTCAAACTTCCGAAAGTGGGCTGGCACACTTTGCGTCACACGAGCGCGACTCTATTACACGAACATGAGCCGTTGCTTGTGGCGCAAGCGATCTTGGGACATTCGGATTTGCAAACAACGCTCGGCTATACGCATGTGCTTCCCGGATGGCAACGGGATGCCATGAAAAGGCTCGAAGACGTGGTTCTGTTCCCAAATGTTCCCAAATCGGAGAATGAACCTGGAAGGCAGGATTCGGAACCTGTTGGTGCATCAAGAAGTTAAGTGGTGCGCCCGGAGAGATTCGAACTCCCGACCTTCTGGTTTCCGCCGCAGGCGGACTCTATCCAGCCGAGTCGCCGGCTAAGTCCAGAATCCTTTTCAGCTCCTCACGTCCTTGCCCACTCTTGAAAAAGCGTTCTCTTTGCATGGCTTCCGAACGGGTGTTGAACTCTTCGTGGTGAATGATCTCCCACGGGCCGCGATTCTTAGTCGATTTAGTGATTCCTTGATTGTGCTGGCCGATACGTTGCATTAGATCTGCGGTGAATCCGACGTAATGGCGGCCGTTGGCTTCGCTGCGCAGAACGTAGACGTGGAACATAGTGGAGAAGTGGTGCGCCCGGAGAGATTCGAACTCCCGACCTTCTGGTTCGTAGCCAGACGCTCTATCCAGCTGAGCTACGGGCGCATTCCTGTAACAAAAATTCTAACGCGCCGCCCATTGCCAGACTGGTTTCCGCCGCAGGCGGACTCTATCCAGCTGAGCTACGGGCGCATTTCTATTGCTACTGCGTCTCAACAGCTTACAGCAGGTTCCGCGTTCTCTTCAACCGCGACTTTCCCGACGATCGAGAGGAGAAGTCTCTGATCTCGGGGTTCCCTATCTTCTTCCATGCAGCATCGCGGTGAATTTGCTGAAGAGGTTTCCGGAGGTTTTTGTTTCAGATGGAGCAGCTGCATCCGCCGTATCGTTTACTTTTTTCATTGCGCCCGGCGGCAAGGGGATGCGGATGAGCTCTCCCGCTTCGAGGTGGTCGGGATCTTTCAGGTCGGGATTAAGGGTGCGGATTTTTCCGGACAGCTCGTCGTCGAAATGTCCGACATATCTCAAAGTAAGGTCTTTCAAGGTTTGTTGCGGGCCGGCCATGACGGTCAACACTTGGCCGGTGCCGGTATCCTGAGGGTCGGCGTCGTAGTTCGGAGCAGTCCCCTTGGTTCCATCGGCGGGGACTGTGGACCCTTGCGCATTGGAAGGATGGTCGATCGGCGCGGCGTTCACTTCCCGCTTCGTTTGCGAGCGCCCCACGTAGGTAGCGATCATGGTCCCGGACAAGAGAATTATTATTAATAGCGCCGCCTGGACCGGCCATGTGGGCAGGCTGATTTTCTTGCTCGCAGCGTAAGTAAGAAGCGATTTCGCTGGGAGATCATCGCGCTTTGGCGCCGCATCCGGCACGGATTCAGGAATTGAGATATTAACAAGCGCCGTAGGAACCATAACCGGAGCAGCCACCGTCACCGGATCAGCAACGGTGACGGGAACGGCGGCGCAGACAGGCTCCGAAACGACAGGGTCGAGTTCCAGACGCGACACAACTTCCCGCACGAGTTCAGGCGCAACGATTCGTTGTCCGCGGGTAAACGCCAAAAAAAGCGAGTTGTAAGAAATATTGTTGATATTTCTGGGAATGCCGTCGCTCCGGCGAGCGATCGCTTTGATTGCATCGGTCTCAAAGATGGGTTCGCCGGAATGGCCCGCCACTTGAAGCCGGTGCGCAATGTAGCGTCCCGTTTCCTCTTCGGAGAAAGGCTCCAGACGACTGAGAACCGCGATGCGCTGGCGCAATTGTGAAAGCTGGGGCTGCGCGAGTTTCTCCGCCAAGCGTGGCTGCCCGGCCAGAAGGATTTGCAGCAGCTTGGCATTATGCGTCTCGAAATTGGAAAGCATCCGCACGGTCTCCAGCACGGAGTCATCGAGATTCTGCGCTTCGTCCACCACCAGGAGAAACCGTTTTCCGGAGAGCAATTCTTCAAAGAGGATCTCGTTCAACAGGCCGTGAATCGAGACCAAACCCATGCCCTTGATATCGACACCCAGCTCTTGCAGGATGTACTCGATAAATTCGCGCGAGTTGCATTGCGTCTGGAACACCAGCACGGTACGCGTGGTGTCCCGCAGTTTTTCCAGCAGGTGATACAGCAGGGTGGTTTTGCCCATTCCCGGCTCGGCAATGAGCGCAAAAAATCCCCGATTCTCTGCGATTCCATGGGAAAGCGAAGCAATCGCATCGGCATGAGTCTCGCTGGCGTAAAGGTACGCCGGATCTGGACTCATTCCAAATGGCTGTTCCCGTAAACCGAAAAAATCTAGAAACATGGATGTGACCCTGCGGCTCCGCTGGACGAACCGAAGAATATGGCCTGGCAGGTTTGCCCCGGCCACTCAAAAAATACCGCCAACTCTTTTCCTGCGGCGGACCGTTCAGCCTTCCGAGATTGCGGAAAGGTCTGATTCCCCTTCTAGTGCAACGCTGCCCCGCAAAGGTAAGGTTAAGTCAGGATATCCCCTCTCCTCGCCAGGTGCCGACCCCACCATTGTACTCAGGTTCGCGACCGCTTTTCCTCCGCTGGTACTTAATATACACGCCTAAAAGTCGCGCGGTTCAAATTTCGCGTCTGCGATCAGGTTCGGCCTTCTGGTAAGTCGACAAAGACTTCTTTCCTTGCTCTGTAGCTGGAAGTTGTGACATCCTGCACCGTAATTTCAGGAGGTTCCCATGCATCTGTTGAGACGCTGGTTCAGTCTGCGCAAAATCGCGACGCCATTGGCGATCGTTCTCTTGGGTGTGATTTCAGCCGCAGCACAAATGGCACCGACGCGCACCTGGGAAGAACTGAAGCAAGAGACTCAAAGGCGCGTGGACAAAAACCTGGGTCCAGTAGGGGGGCTGAAATCCGAAGATGCGCGGGAAGCGCTTTCCAATATCCACAGTCTGGACCGGGACGAATGGGCGGCGGGCTGGAGCGCCATCGCCGAGCGGTACGACAAACGCGCGAAGACCGAGGAAGCGGCCAAGAATAATGACGCGGCGCGCGACGACCATTTCTGGGCCTTCCGCTATTACACCGTGGCGCGCTGGCCGGTGCCGAATTCCTCCGGCAAACAAAAAGCTTATCTGAATGCGTTAACTGCATTTCACAACTACGGGCGATTCCTCGATCCGCCGGTGGAAATTTTGCACATCCCGTTCGAGGGCAAGGAAATTTCCGGCTATCTTCGGCTGCCCAAGGATGTGCGCCCTGCGCCTCTGGTCTTCATGATCAATGGAACCGATTCGCGCAAGGAGGACGAAGTTCAGGGACACGACTCGTTGTTCCGCAGCGGGATCGGTGTGGTTGCGGTCGACATGCCCGGCACGGGCGAATCGCCGGTGAAGGCGGACGTGGGATCGGAACGGATATTTTCGCGCGTGCTCGACTACCTGGCTACCCGGCCTGACGTGGACAGCAAGCGCATCGTAGCCTGGGGCGTTAGCTATGGCGGCCATTGGGCTGCGAACATCGCGTACGTGGAGCGGGCCCGCCTGCGCGGCGCAGTCGTGCAGGGCGGACCTGTGCATGACTACTACACGGCGGAGTGGCAGAAGAAATCTCTCGGCACACCCGAATACCTGTTCGATTTGTTCGCGGCGCGCGCTGCCATTTACGGCGTGGAGTCGCTGGACGAATTTTACGCCTACGGCCCGCGATTGTCCCTGAAGACGCAGGGCTTTCTCGGGCAGCCCTCGGCGCCGATGCTCGTTCTGAACGGAGAGAAAGACAGCCAGGTGCCCATCTCCGATCTTTACATGCTGATGCAATCCGGCGGGTCGGCCAAGTGGTCCTGGGTGAATCCCGATGGGGGACACACGGGACGCTCGCAGGAGTGGCCGAATTCCCGAATCGCCGAGGAAATCGTCACGCCTTGGATCAAGGCTCGGCTGGAACCGGTGCCCGAAAAAAATAGCATGAAGTCCGGAAACTAGCTGGAGCCGCTGGAGACCGCGGTTTCGCGCGGCGATGCTGAGAAAATTGTAACTGCGCGCCGATTGCGGGCGTCTGAGGTTCGACAAGGAATCACGCTGCGGGCCAAACGGAAATCCTAAATCTGATTACGTCGGAGAAACTTATGCGAAAAACAAGCTGGGCTGCTCTGTTCCTCGTTTGCGCTGCTGCGTTTGCGACTCTTGCGGCAACTCCTGCGCCGCAGGGTTCCGGCTATCACCTGCTGAAGAAGTTGACGTTGGGGGGCGAAGGCGGCTGGGATTATCTTTCCGCCGATCCCGCCTCGCATCGTCTTTTCATCTCGCGCGGCACGCACATCATGGTCGTGGATGCCGACGGCGCCGTCGTCGGCGACATTCCCAATGTGCAAGGAACTCATGGCGCGCAGATCGTGAACGAATTCGGCCGCGGCTTTTCCAGTAACGGCCGCTCAAACTCGGTGACCATCTTTGACCTGAAGACGCTCGCCGCCATTAACGAAGTAAAATTGCCGGCGGCGGACGGCCCCGATGGCTTCCTGTACGATCCAGCGTCGAAGAATGTTTTCGTGTTCAATGCTCGCAGCCACGATGCAACAGGCGTGAACGCCAAAACGGGAGAGGTGGCCGGCACAGTCCCGCTCGGCGGCAAGCCAGAAGCCGCGCAAGCCGACGGCGCAGGCCACGTCTGGGTGAACATTGAGGACACCGCGCAACTTGTGGAGTTTGATTCCAAGGAGTTGAAAGTCCTCAACAACTGGCCTCTGGCCACTTGCGAGGAACCCACTGGCATGGCCATCGATACTGCGCACAAGAGGTTGTTCATCGGTTGCCACAGCAAAGTAATGCTCGTGGCAGATTATGCGGGCAAAGTTGTGGCTAGCGTGCCTATCGGGCAGGGCGTGGACGCAGCCTCGTTCGATCCATCGACACAGTTCGCATTTGCCTCCTGCGGCGACGGCACGATCACTGTGGCGCACGAGGATTCACCGGACAAGTACACTGTCGTGGACACGATTGCAACGCAGCGCGGCGCGCGTACCATGGCGCTCGACACCGCAAACCATCGCGTCTTCACCGTCACGTCCGATTTTGGCCCGCCGCCGGCCGCGACGCCTGAGAATCCGAATCCCCGGCCATCGCAGATTCCGGGCACATTTACGTTGCTCATCTTCGGCAAATAAGCCGACGAATCGATCAACTTGCCCCTACGCGTGAGCGGAGAGAAAAGCGCGAAGCCGCATCGCGTTCAGTTCGTGGATCTGCCAGCAGTTGGGTTTTGTGAACCGCCTCGAAGCGCTGGATATTCGGCTTCATGGAACGTGCCGATAAACCAGCGGCCGTTCTGTTTGGTCACCAAAACGATCATCAGGCCTTTTCGCGGCGGGACATCCGAACCGTCCGCCGCGTGCGTTCCCGTGATAATGGTGTCGGCATCCACCGCAGCAAGTTCCGGAGAGAAAAAACGGATGCTTTTGACGGTGTCCGTTCGCTGCGAATCTTTCAAATTCCCTCGGAAGAGTCCTGCGAACCAATTCTCGATGTCTTTGCGGCCATGATTGTGCCTGCCGTTCATGTTGGTGAAGTCGGCATCCTCCGAGAAAGTTAGAGCGACGCCGTGCGCGTCGTGGCTGCTGAAACTTTCGGAGAAATCGGCGCAGACTTGTTTGATGGCCGCGGAATCCGCCTCATTGCCGTCCGGCTGGCTCTGGGCGGGAGCTGTGCAAGGCGCCGTGAGAAGGGCGAGGAAAATCACCTGAGCTGCGAGGATGGATGGAAAACGCATGGCGCCCTCCGCGGTGACATTATTTCCAGCATTTCAGACTGCCAATCGCGGCGCAATCATACGCCACTTCAACTTCCACCGGAAATGTTTCGTTATTTTTCGGGAATTTGGAAACTGCAGGACACTGCAAATGTGATTGACAAAACGTTTAAATCGCAACAAGCTCTGCTCCTGAAGGTTTGACCCCACCTGAAATTGTTTCGCTGCAGGAGGCACGGGATGAGTGGAATTACACGGCGTGGATTCGTGAAAGGCGCGGCGCTTGCTCCGCTGGCACTTACTCCGCTGACCGGCATGGCGCGGCAGTCAGCCACACCTGACCGTTTCGACATTGTCGTGGCAGGCGCGGGGCACAACAGCATGGTCACGGCGGCGTATCTCGCGAAGGCCGGCTTTCGCTGCGTGGTGCTCGAAGGGCGGCCCACCGTCGGCGGCGGCGTCAAATCGGCGCAGTTCACTTTGCGCGGATTCATTCATGACACTTGTTCTTCCGCTCACAACGGCATTCAGGACAACCCGCTGCTGCGTGACAAAGAAATCGACCTTGAGAATTACGGTCTTGAGTACATCACTCCCGATCCGGTCTTCCACATGCCTTTTCTCGACGGTGCCTACATTACGCAATGGCTCGACCCGGAGCGCACGCGCGACTCGTTCGCAAAAATCAATAAAAAAGACGGCGATGCCTACTGGCGCATGTGGAAAGAGTCCGAACATATCGACCCCTCCGCGAAATTCTGGCAGCGCCGACTGGCCATGTCGTACTGGGACGTCATCCGTCTCAATTTCGAGGACGTCCATTGCCGTTCCTTCATGCTGGCCTGCCCGTGGTCGCAGCAGCCGCCGCAATTTCCCATGACCGGTCGCGTGGCCTACGGCGCATTCAACCAGCAGCGCCACGGCCGGCCGCTTCCGAAAGGAGGCTCGGGCAAATTGACGGACGCGCTCGCGCGTTTCATCGAAGCGCATGACGGGGTGATCCTTACCAACAAGCCGGTCGCGCGGCTGATCGTCGAGGGCGGCAAGTGCACCGGCGTCGAGTGTCTGGACGGAAGTTCCTATCATGCTGACAAAGCGGTGCTCTCCACGATTCACATCAAGCACCTGGTGGACATGGCGCCGAAGGAATTGTGGGGAGCGGACTTCATCGACGGCGTCGAAACCTGGCAACCTGAATTCCAGATGATGAGCACCAATTACGCCACCACCGAACCCATCAAGTACCCCACCGCCGATGGCCCGCTCTCACCTGTGCATTCGGAGTTGCTGGCCAGCCCCGAGCGAGCACTGCGATTCGCGTACGACTACTGCGCAGGAATCGCCAACACAGACGAGCCGCCTGTCCATATTATCCAGACCTCTGTCGCCGATCCGACTCGTGTCCCCGCCGCGGGCATGCACACCGTCAAAGTTGTCGGGTATCACCCCTACGATCTGAAGGAAGGCCCGCACCACTGGGATGAAATCAAGGAGCAAGTCGCCGATGCAACTTTGAAATACATCCAGCGCTATTCGCCGAATCTGACCAACGACAAAATCCTGGAACGAGTCGTCCATAGCCCGCTCGATCTGGAACGCATGAACCCGCACAACTGGCACGGCAGTTGTCACGCCGGCGCGTCCGGGCCGTCGCAATCGGGGGCCATGCGCCCCATGCCCGGTTGGGCGGGATATAGAATGCCAATTACTGGGCTGTATCAAACCGGCGGGACGACGGCTCCAGGAGGGTCTGTCACGGGCCAGCCCGGGCGCAACGCCGCTGTGGTCATGCTCAAGGATCTTGGCACGAGCCTCGAGGAGGTTGTGGGCAAGAAAGAAAAGAAATCGTCGTAGCAAAACGCAGTGCGAATTACATCTTTGCTCTGAACATGCCAGGCTACCGGGGAGGTGGTTGTTTGAGAAGCATTGCGAGAGTCATCGTCGTGGCGCTGAACGCAGCTCTATTCATGGTGCCGTTTTGTGTGGCGCTGAACGCCAAGGCGCAGCAATCTGCCGCAGCGACAGAGGTGAAACAAGAAGTCCCCGACAATCCGATGGAACACGCGCCTCCTGACCAACCAATCCCTTACAGCCATAAGACTCACCTGGCTTTGGGATTGCCTTGCTCGACATGTCACACGAATCCCGCGCCTGGCAATATGATGACGTTTCCCGCCACGAGCACTTGCATGTCGTGCCATATCACGATTGCCACGAATAAGCCTGCAATCCAGAAGCTCGCAGCGTTTTCGAAATCTCGCCAGCCCATTCCGTGGGTGCGCGTCTACAAAGTTCTGCTTGGCGTCACTTGGACGCATCGAAAACACCTCGACGCGGGAATGAAATGCCAGATGTGCCACGGGGATGTGGCGCAGATGGATCGGATGTCCGAAACAACCAGCGTCACGACGATGGGTGTTTGTCTCAGCTGCCATACGGCTCATGGCGCGCCTACGGTCTGCTCGACCTGCCATTCCTGGCCGCCGGCGAACTGACGCATCAATAGAAGAACGTCCGACAGGAGGATGACGTGAAGTCATTTCAATACCCCATGGGGCTGCTGCTGGTGATCGCAACGAGCGTAGCTGCCGGGCACGCACTGAGCGGACGGTCCGAACAAGCCGCCGCCCCCGCTGCGGGAACCGCAGCGCCAGCATCTGCTGGAACGTTTCCAAAAGATGTATTCGCGGATACGGGCAACCGCCTGCCAGCGATCAAGCGGGAGGATTTGGACGATGCCGGGAAGAAACTTTTCGACGCGCGGCTTCCCGCCGATTCGTTCGGGCCCGGCGCCATTCGCCTCTACAGTCCAGCCGTCGCCGACCATATGGGCGCGGTAAATAGTTACCTTCGGTATAAATCCGGTCTCGATCCCCGGCTCGTGCAGCTGGCGATCCTGGTAACGGCGCGGGAGTCGGACAGTGAATATGAGTGGACCGCGCATGAACCGCAGGGTCTGAAGGTCGGTTTGCAACCGGAGATCATCGACATCGTCAGATTTCGGAAATCGCCTGATGGGCTTGCGGAAAAGGATGCAGTAATTATTCAGCTAGGGCGTGAAGCGGTTGGAAAACATCATTTAAGTTCAGGCGTGGCTGCCCGCGCTCTGAATTTGTTTGGGAAACAAGGACTCGTCGACTATGTCTCGCTGATGGGCGACTACGCTGCTACCGCCATCCTATTGAATGCATTCGACCAGCATGTGCGCCCGACTGATAAGCCCTTGCTGCCCATCCCGTAGTGGCACAGGCTTCACAGATTCCGGAAAAAATGCCTTGTTCTGTCATTCTGAGCGAAGCGAAGAATCTCTCTTCGATTTAAGTATACGAAAATAAACAAGGAGAGATTCTTCGCTTCGCTCAGAATGACATAGGTTTGAATTTTTCCGCAACCTCTGAAGCCTGTTCCACAAAAACACGAGAATCACTTTGCCTCGGCATAAAATCTCTTGGCCGCATCACCGACCCACCCGGGGTTATCCCAGTCAGGATATTTCGCGCGAAATTCCGCCAACAGCAGCTTCTCCGTTTCGTCCGCGGACTTCCCCTGTGCTTTAAGCTCCACGACGCGCGCTTGCAGGGCTTTGAGGTAGGTGCGCTCGATGCTGATGAGATCTACGCCGCCCACTTCGCCGTGGCCGGGAACAATCGTGCGCGGGTGAAGTTCATCAAGCTGATCCAGAATCGACAGCCAGTTTTTTCCGCTGGCGTCCGCATCGGGGAAGATGGGGAAAAATCGGTTGATCACCGCATCCCCGGTGAAGAGAACTCCATCTTGCTCGACAAAAACGAAGTTATCGCCTCGCGTATGTGCAGGCCCAAGCCATAGCAGCCTCACGGTGACTCCGCCCAAGTCAATTGTTGCTTCACGATCAAAAAGGATGTCGGGCGGGCGCGGCTTCACGTCTTGCAAGAGCGCTTTCAAATCCGCGGTCCTTTGGCTGAAATTGTGGATGAATTCCGGTTGTTTTCGGTCCACTTCTTCCTGCTGCGCTTCGGGACGAATGATGATGGTATTGGGAGGGAATGCCTGCACGCCGGTCATATGCTCGGGATGGAAATGGGTGGTCGTGAAATACAGGGCGGTGTTCTTGCTGACCTTGGCCAATTCCCGCAGGACGGTCTGTCCATTTCGGGGACCCATTCCCGCGTCAACCACCAGCGTCGCCCGCGACCCAACGATGATGCCGATGTTGGGCACCAGATTCACTCGGCCGTCGGGGATGGCATAAACGTGGTCCGAAACTTTGATGGTCTTGTTTTCCTGAACGAGCGGGGCAGGCTGCGACTGATTGTGGCCGAGCGGCGCCGTTTCCTGCAGCTCATTCGCTATGGAAGCAACCGACGCCCCCAGGAATCCCAGCAAGGCCAGAAGCAAGAATGCTGTCCATCTACAGTGAACCGAGCGTGGCATCATGATTATTTCTCCCTCAGCTGAATTGGCCCCGGTAGGGATTAAGGATAGCGCGTAGGCCGGATGCTATGTTGGCCGTACTCCTATGTCAACCGGAATGAGCTTTGAACCCGCAATAACAGCCAATAATGAAAAGTAGACCAACGATATTGAAAAGTAGCCAACTTTGATTCGATTTGAATTAGGGTTACTTATATCGATGTATTCCGCAAGGAGGCAGGTATGAGGCGGCTTCTCGTGAGTAGTTTCGTTATCGGTGCGATTTGTTTTGCCACATGGGCATCGGACCGGGTCATAACGTTTGCAGCTGACGAGGGCGGCGACGCTGCCGCGCTTCAGTCCGACACCGCATTGCAAGTCGCATTGAGAAAAAAAGACGTGAAAGCCGTGGGCGTGCTCCTCGACCAGCAATTCAGCTGGACCACGGATGCCGGGCAATCTTTGACGAGCGCGCAATTCCTGAAAGACGCCGCGGCGGGCACGGCGGTGGGGGACACCGAGTACAATGATGTCAAGGCGCACGACTACGGAAAGCTGGCTATCGTGACGGGCGTCGGCAAACGCACTGGACACGAAGGCGCAGTTTTCGCGCGCGTCTGGGTGAAGCGTCCAGCCGGTTGGTTGCTGCTCACCCATCAGGACACTCCCATTCTTGCGAAGGGTTCCCCAAGCCAGCCCACTACGGACGGCAAGAGCACGGGGTCGGCGCCTGAATGTGAAAATCCCTGCCGCTCACTCCCGTACACGCCGAAAACCGCGGAGCAAAAAGAAGTGGTCAAGGCTTACGAAGCGATCGAGGTTGCAGTAACAGCGCACGATGAGAAGACGTGGGCCTACCACGTCGCCGATGAATTTGTAGGAATCGGCCGGCGTTATACGGGAACACCCGACACCAAGGGCGGGCGCCTCGGACAAATCGGTGTCAGCAAGAACCGGCTGATCTTGCCGAAGATGCTTTGGGGCGAGGTCTACGTCTTCGGAGACGCGGCCATCATCATTGCCGACCATCAGCCCGTGGGCGAGCCGCCGTTTCGCGTGATTCGCTTGTTTGTGAATCGCGACGGCCGCTGGCAGTTATTTCACAGGCAAGAGACCACCATCAAGGGAACTCCGCCGGCCCGCGACAAATAAAGCTAGGGTGTGAGAGAATCTGCGCTCGTTTCCGGAGGGACTCGGGTGCAACACGTATTCGTCTACGGCGATTCGCTGACCTGGGGAATCGTTCCGAACACGCGCAAGAGATTGCCGTTCGAGGAACGCTGGCCGGGAATCCTCGAAAATAATTTGAATGAACTCGGCCATCGCGTGCGGCTGATCGAGGATTGCTTGAATGGCAGGCGCACGGTTTGGGACGATCCGTTCAAACCGGGACGCAAGGGCATAGACGGCCTGGCGCAACGAATGGAAATGCATTCCCCGCTGGCCCTCGTGATCCTGATGCTGGGAACCAACGATTTTCAGTTTTCGCATCCCTACAACAACGCGTGGTCGGCCGCCGAGGGCATCGCGGCCCTTGCGAATGAAATCAGGAAAGCGCCCATCGAGCCAGGAATGCCGGTTCCTCCGATCCTCGTGGTTTGTCCTCCGCCGATTTGCACGCCGAAGGGCCCTCTCGCCTCGAAGTTCGCCGGTGCGGAACAGAGATGCGCCGGCCTCGCCGACGCGTATCGCGCAGTTGCGTCGGACCTCCGCTGTCATTTCTTTGACGCAGGGAGCGTGACAACCAGCAGCCGTGTCGACGGCATTCATCTCGACGCCGACCAGCACCTGGCCCTGGGGCGCGCACTGGCAGGAGTTGTATCTCCGATTTTGACTGCAACCTAGCCTGCAAATTGTTCAACAAGAATTCAGGATCTCAAGACCGCCCGTAGACTAAAGAGCACGGTGTGCGAAGCTTTGTGGCGCCGGCGTCTCGCCGGCGTTTTTGTCATTAAGAAGAGCCAGAAAAGTCGCCGGCGGGACGCCGACGCAACAAGAGGCGTGCGCTCGGGAGGAACTAGCTCGTGATTACCGGCTTCGCCGCGAGCGGTTGCGGCTTCAGGATTTCATCGATGAGAAACAGGTCCGTGAGGAGCGCGCGCAGATGGATCGAAGCGTTGAGGTTATCAATCAACTGCGAGCTGATGGTTGCTTGCGCGAGGACAAGCTGAATCGAGGCGAGCGAATCAAGGGCGTCCTTTTCCAATACTTTCAAAAATGTAAGGTAGCGTTCGGCGGGTTGAAGATTTTCTTCCTTCACGGCCTTAGTGTAGGCCTCGGACAAACCGGAAAGCGCCTCGACAGCGCGATTCAGAAAATCGCGTACATCGCTGCTGGATTTGCTGTTTTCCTTGCCGGATAGCCCCTGTCCGGCATAGGCAAGCATGAATTCGTAACACTCTTCGATGGCACTGCACCGGGCACTGACGTCTTCGCGTCCCATCTAGGCGGGGGCCTTCTTTGATTCCGGCTGCGCGGCGGCAGGGACTTGTTCCGCGACTGGCCAGCGTTGCGGGTCGTGGTGTTCGAGGTACTTTTCGCGGCTCATCCAGCCGAAGATCATCGACTTGGTGATGAAGAATTTTTCCGGGCGGACCGCCATGTAGATGTGCACGGTGACGAGCGCGACAAATCCAACGCCTGCCAGCCCGTGCAGCACATACATCCAACCCCAGGTCATGTCACTGAAGAGATATGGATTGCGCGGGAAGAAGGGCGTGCGCACGCGCTTCATCATGAAGAGGCCCGTGCCGATCACGGAAAGCCCGGCCAGCAACACCACCAGGTGGTACAGCTTATTCTCCAGCGGATACTTGGCGAATTTTCGCGGTTCGGGAGCGGCTTGTCCCAGAGCGCGCTTCATTCTCCGCCCGGCGTCCTCGATGTCTTCCCTGTCAGGCCAGATGGACCAGAAGTCCTGGCCCAGGAAAGCGTCAAAAATATGATAGACGACGGAAATCGAAAGAACGATCCCGGCGATCCAGTGGTAGGTGACCCACGGAAACTCGACGCCGACTTTCGGGAGAAACGCGGTGAACAGCAGGGCAAGCATGGACAGCGCCATGATGGCGTGAAACAGCCGCGCGCTGAGATTGTGCCGGGGAACGCGTTCGGGAATTCGAGCGGCGGCCGCGCCAGAAAGGCCAGCGGACGTTGCCGAATGCGCCGGCTTCGCCCAGATGCTCACGTAAAGGGCGTGGGCAATCAGAAACAGTAGTCCCCCGATTGCCGACACCCACAAGAGGGTCCAGGAAATATGGATCGGGACTTGCTGTCCCCACGGACTTTGCGCCCATTGAATGAGATTCAAGCTGCCTCCTACGCCTGCGCCGCCGTGCCGCGAATCGCGCGCTTCACCAGGTTTCTGAGCAACGGAACTTTGTAGCCGTTATATTGCAGCGGTTCCGCTCCGCGGATGGCGATTTGCCCCGCCATCTCCGCCGTTTCCTCGTTTCGCGGCTTTCCAACTACAGCGGCTTCCACCGCGGTCAGTCGAACCGGATGGGCGGCCACGCCATTTACTGCCAGCCGGATTCTCTGGATGGTGCCGCTGGACACCACCATAGCCGCCGCCACGTTGACCAGAGCGAAATCCCACACAGCGCGGTCTCTAACTTTTTCGAAATAAAATTGCGAGCCGGCCCAGGTGGACGGGATTCGAATGCTGGTCAGCAAATCGCCGGGCTTCAAAATCGTCATCTTGGTGATGTCAGTCCCGGGGCCGATGAAATAGTTCTCGGCATCCACGACGCGCTCGCCTTTCGGCGTGCGAATAACAAATTTCGCATCGAGGGCGATCAGCGCCGGCGCTGTGTCCGAGGGATTGACGGCCACACAACGGTTGGCATCGAGAATGGCGTGCTCGCGGTTCAGGCCTGTGGGCGTATCGGCATAGCAAATGTTGCCCCCGGCGCGATAACACGGCCAGCCGCCCCGGTAATACCAGCAGCGTGCATCCTGGGAGACGTTGCCGCCGATGGTGCCCTGGTTGCGAATTTGCGGGGAAGCCGCCGCTTCGGCTGCGTTCGGCAGGATGCCGTACTTTTCACGGATCGCGGGATGGTGGACAACTTCCGTGAGCGTGGTCATCGCTCCAATTTCGAGCCCATCGGCAGTGGTGCGCACACCACGCAGCTCTTTCACCTGGCTCAGATCGATCACCACCTCGGGCCGCTTGATGCGATCCTTGAACCAGTCAAAGCTGTCAAGGCCACCGGCAAGCACCCAAGCCTTTGCGCCGTGGCGCGACTGCAAAGCAAGAGCGTCGTCAACCGACGTGGGTTGAAAGAGTTCGAACGCTGGTATTACGTCATGAATGACAGCCATTTTCCGTTCTCCTCGCTTCTAGAGGTTGGAGCCTGGATGTTAAATGTTGGATCGCAAAGGATCCTGAGCCGGCCTGCCCGCTTCGAGCGAAGCCAAAATAACATCGGCCGTTACCGGCGCCCGCCGGAAAACTTCGTCTCCAAGAGCATCCGAAAGAGCGTTCAAAATGGCGGCGCAACCGCCCCCGACGGGAGGCTCGCCGATACCGCGCGCGCCGATGGGCGTCTCCGGGTCTGGAATTTCGACCGCGGCCCAGGCCATGTTGTCCGGAATGTCCAGAATCGTGGGTGGTTTGGTGTGGTGAAAACGCTTGGACAAAGGCAAACCGTAGTGCTGGTCATATACCCACTTCTGGCCGATGGTGTGTCCGATTCCCAGGGTTGAACGTCCGAGAATCTGGCCGCCCAGGGCTCGCGGATGGAGCACCGTGCCCACGTCGGCATAGGCGAGAAAATCCAAAATGTGATACTGGCCGGTTTCGACGTCGGCTTCAATCTCCGCGAAGGTGGCGACAAAGGAGAACGTGTTGCCGTCGTGTTTGAAGTTGTCCTTCGCAACGGCCAGCAAGCCCTGGCCCGCCAGCGCGGTGGCCGAGACGACCGTAAATTTGTTGATGTCCGCAGGCAGTTCATGGCCATCGAACGCGCCTCCCAGCTGAATGGCGCGCTTAGCGGCTTGAGCCAATGACATCCCTGCGCCGCCGCCTTTGCGGAAGACGCGCTCGTTGGCAACCACGTAATCCTCGGGCTTGCCGCCGAGGTCCTTGGCTGCAATTTGTTGGAGTTTCGTGATGGCGTCCGCCGCTACCGCATTTGCTGCGCGCGTCATCGCATGGGTTGTCTGGCTCCCGCCAGAGGGGCATGTCCAGGGCAGATTTTTCGAAGTGTTGCCCCAGGTAAGTTCACATTTTTCCCACGGCACGCCGAGGAGTTCGGCGACCACGCGATGCACGTCGGTCCAGGACTCCGTTCCCAGATTACCGACCCCGGACTGAATATAGACGCGGCCATCGGGCTTGATCACGAATAGTCCGTCGAAGCCGGTCGTGCCGCCGGAGTAGCTGCTGATCGAAACACCGACGCCGCGCACCTTCGAGCCGACCCGCTTGCCGGTATTCACTTTTCTTTCATTCCACTTGAACTGCTCCGCGCCACGGTCCAGCGCTTCCTTAATGAAGGCGCTCGTTGCGTATTGCTGCTTGCCGGCAACAAGGGGGCCGAACGGAGCCTTGCCTTCGGGCGAGTTCATGCGACGGATGGCAACCTGATCCACGCCGAGCTTTCGCGCGGCCTTGGCAATGACTGGTTCCATGATCGCAATTCCCTGCATTCCGCCGGGCGAACTCTGCGAGCTGCGCGGGGGCGTGTTGGTCAGGACCGTCACGCCGCGCCAGCGCATTGTCTGCGGCTGGTAAAGAACCGAGACGATGCGTCCAGAGGAAAACGCGTCGCCAACCATGTCGTAGGGGCCGTTGTCGCAGACCACGAACATGTCCAGGGCGGTGATGCGGCCTTCCTTGGAGAACCCTACCTTCATCCGGCCGTGCAAGCTGGGGCGGCCGCGGCCAATGTAGTTCTCTTCCTCGCGGGTAATGCGCATCATCACCGGAGCGCCGGTCTTTTTTGCGAGAAGCGCGGGGATCACCAGCGTGATATCGCCGGTGATCTTGCTGCCGAATCCTCCGCCGGTATATTCGCTGATAAAAACGACGTTGCTCTGTTCGATCCCCAGCCAACGCGCGATCGCCGGGACGGTCTGCGCCGTGCTCTGCGTGCCGGTGTGAACGTAGACTTTGCCGTTCTGCCAGTAAGCCATCGTGGAGCGAGTCTCCAGGCATTGATGGCTTGTGTTTGGCGTGACAAAAGTTTCGTCCAGTACCAAGGCCGCATTCTTCAGGCCCGCCTCGACATCGCCGACATGCCACTCTTCGGTTTCCTTGCCTAACGGAAGGCGCCCGGCATCAGCCTCCTTGAAATCTTCTTTGGTCCACTTGAGCGTATGCAATTCGGGCGGCGTTACGGCGGGCTTTTCCCCGGGCTTCGGCGGAGGGGGCGGTACGCGCACCCAAACGTTTCCGTCGGTTCTGGCGTTCGGGCCGCCGGGCCGGAGGCTCGCGAGCGGATCGACGACGAAAGGCAGCGGCTCTAGATCGATTTTGATTTTTTCAATGGCTTCGGCGGCAGTGAGTTCGTCGACTGCTGCCACAGCAAGAATCGGCTGGCCTTGGAATAGCGGTTCGTTAGTAAGCGCCTGGTATCCCCGCGGGTTTGCGAGGATCACGGTGCCGTTATCGTTGATGCTGTTGGCCGGCGCGGGCAGTTCGTCCGCAGTGAGAATCGCTTTCACGCCGGGCATGGCCAGCGCCGCGCGCGCATCGATGCCGCGGACGCGCGCATGCGGCATGGGGCTCAGCGCCAGCTTGCAGAAGAGCATGCCGTCGGCGCGATAGTCCTCGGCATACTTCGCCTTGCCAGTCACTTTCGCGTGGAGGTCACCCGTCGTGTAGTTCTTCCCGATATATTTGTATTTGTTGGGGGGCGTTACGTTTGGCATGTTTACGCCTTCCTCAGATTCTCTGCGCCGCGCATCATGGCGGTGAGAATCTTGTCGTAGTCCTGGCAGCGGCACAAATTGCCCGAAATACCGCGCGCGAGTTCCGCGCGTGTGGGATTGGGATTGGTCTTCAGAAATCCTACCGTGGCCATCATGAAACCGGACATGCAGAACGCGCACTGAAACCCTTGTTCGTCGATGATGCCCTGCTGCACCGGGTGAAGCGTGCCATCGGCCTTGGCGAGCCCTTCCACGGTCTGGATTTTCTTGTCCCGCACGGTATGCGTGAAGACCGAGCACGAGTAGTACGGCACATCGTCAATCAGCACCGTGCAAGCGCCGCATTCGGCCTGGTCGCATCCGATTTTCGTGCCGGTGAGGCCGAGTTTGTAACGAAGCGTCATCACCAGCGTCTCCTGCTTCATCACGTCCACGCGCCGCTGCTGGCCGTTGACATTCAGCGTGATCAGCCGGTCGACTGCGCCCGGCGCCGAGGCCTGCGCCCAGACCTTGGAAACGCGGAACAGGTAGCTTGTCGAGGACACCACGCCCGTCGCAATGACGCTCTTGATGACGTCCCGCCTCGAAATTTGGTTTGTAGTGTTTGAATGAGAACAGCCGGGGTCCGTCAGTTCATGGTCTGCCATCGGAACTCCCTTAATAAAGGATTTGTCATGGATATACTCCGCCGGGCAAGCCTCTGTCAACGATATAAATACTATGGACTTACAGTTGGCCAGCGCTGTTCCGGCATTTTCAAATTGAAAGGGGTACGGAATTAAATCCGGCCCCCCCTGCATGGGGACAAACGAGCGACTGCTACATTGCCACGCGAACGTAGCCGCGAAGCTGCAGCGTCGTAATTGTTGTGAGGGCCCATTGATCGACCTGAATGTCAGGATTGATTGTGGCTACGTCGAATTTCCTGGAGATGACCCCCTGGCCGCACACGCGGAAGTCGATGCCCGCCTGCTTCATGCTGTGGATCAGGGCGATATTTGGATTGTCGTGGCCGTCTTTGAGGGCCTTGTAGGCCGCGCTATTCAGGGCGATCTCGGTGCCGCCCTGATGGAAAACCACGACGAACTTTCGATGATCGGCGGAGACGCCGCCCTTGGCGAGGGTGTTGTAATAACGCGAGATGACGGTGAGTCCTTCATTCACGTCATCGACTTTCGGTGCGCTTTTCGCGATATCGAACACGATCTTGTAGGTCAGACTCGGATCCGGCATTTCGTGTTCGTTGGGAAAATCAGTGGCCGCATCGACGCTGGGGATAGGCAGAGCCTGCGCCGACTGCGCGCGCGCCGGTCCCGGATGTGCCATCAATATTGCGAGTGCTGCCACCGCGCCGATCCACAAAGTCTTCATTTGGCTCTCCCTGAACTGAGATGTTCGAAACAACCCCGCACGATGAGCAGCATTCTACACCGCTCGAATCGGTCGCGATGAATTCTTTTCGCAGTCGGTAGGACAGCCACTCTTGGCTGTGACTCCCATCGCGGCAGGGTAAGCCTGGACAGGCCAGCGGCTAAAGCCGGGCTGGTCCTTACTTACGTGACGGCACGGATGAAGCCGTGCCCTACAAATCGCATCAGCGTGCATCCGGGTATGAAAGAATTCTTGAAATCGTGTTCCCGCGGACTCACAACTTCGCTGCTGCGCCGCCGTCGACGTTGACCATTTCCGCCGTGATGAAGCGTGATTCGTCCGAAGCCAGAAACAACATGGCGTTGGCCACGTCCTCGGCATAACCCGGGCCCTTGATCAATTGCCAAATCTCGAAATGGCGGGCGAAGACGTGCTCGCCAGCGGAGGTGGTGAGACGCCGTGTGAGGATTTGCCCGGGCCGGACGCAATTGACGCGGATATTGTGCTTTCCGCCGAGGCTGGCGAGGTAGCGGGTGAAGCCTTCGAGGCCGGCCTTTGCGGCGATATACGACGCTGAAGGAAGAGTGGGAAACCGCTCCAAGACTGCATCACTCACGCCGGACACTGCCGCCAGGGAAGACACATTGACGATCGCGCCGCTTCCGGCCTTGATGAGATGGGGCCAGGCCGCCCGGCAGGTGAGGAAGCAGGCGGTCAGATTCACTCCGAGAACGCGATTCCAGGTCTCATCGGATTCGGCGGGAAACATTTCGCGGGCGCCGCCGCCGGCGTTGTTGATGAGCACGTCCAAGCCGCCATAGGTAGCCACTGTTTGCGCGACAGCCGCTTCGACGGCGGCGCGGGCGGTAACGTCGCACGGGAGAAAAGTGACCTCCCCGCCCTGCGCGCGGATTGCTTCTTGGACGGCGCGGCCCTCGGCTTCGCGGCGCGCCAGGATCGCTACTTTTGCTCCCTCCTGTGTAAATCGGCGAGCGGTGGCTTCGCCAATTCCGCTATTGCCGCCGGTAATCATGGCCACTTTGTTTTGAAGCCGGCCTGCCATACGCGTGTCTCCCTCGAGTAGCACAGCCACTCCTGGCTGTGCGATTTTGTAAGTCGCATGATTAGCCACAAAAGTAAATTACAATCGCAAAACCCGCACAGCCAGGAGTGGCTGTGCTACTCGAACCAACTCAATTTGCCGGCAGGGAAAGCGAGGCCGGACGAGTTGTCAATTTCCAAAGATTGCGAAGCTCCGCCGAATTCATTTCCTTCACGGAATCGATGATTTGATCGCAACGGGTGGTCGGAAGAACACGCGACGCGAGCGAATGAAACTTGGCTGACAGTTCCTGCCAGGTCAGAAGATTTTCCGGGTCGCCTTTCGGAAAGCGGACGTATTTTTCAAAATGTTTGCCGTTCGTCAGGTGCACGGATACGAGGGCGGGCCACTCCGCCGGAAAATTCTTCTCGATCCGGCCATTTTTTTGCAAAACCACTTTGCCCATCAAGGTTTTTATTTGCGGCGAACGGAAACTTTCGCCGGCGAATTGATCGAGGCCAGCAGCCCGATCGGTGAGCGCCACCGCCGCCCCGTAGGGCATGGAAAACTGCGCGTCCACTATATTTTCCGGTGAATATTTTCGCTCTCGAGGTTCGCAAACCAGCGGCCATCCGGCTTCCAGGACAGCGACCTCGATGCGTTCGACCTGCTCAGGGAAAATGTCGTGCTCGGCAGCAAGTTCTACCAGCCCGTCGATGGGAGCCTGCATGTAGCGGCAGCAGGCATGGGGCTTGATGCTGGTGCGCAGAATTTCAAAATCCTGTCCCAAATTTTGCGTGACGAGCTCGGGCTTCGGGCTTCGCGAGTACGCGGATAAAAAACCGTCGCGGCCTTCGAGGATCGTGGCAGGTCCGCGAAAACCTTCCGCGGCCAGCCTCGCGGCCAGGATTCCGTTTTGCGCGGCGAGTCCCGGATGCAGCCGCTTGGTCCAGCTGCCGTCCGCCAGAAACTCCAGCGAGCCCGCGGCCATGCTCCCGGCGACGCCGACAGCGGAAAGCATTTGCTCTTCGCTGAGGTGCAGTAGTTTCGCCGCTGTGACGGCCGCGCCGAACACGCCGCAAGTCGAAGTGGGATGAAATCCTAATTCGTAGTGGGATTTTGGCTGCAGCGCCATGGCCAGGCGCGTGGCGACTTCGTACCCGGCCACAACCGCGGCCACAAATTGGCTGCCGTCAATGTCAGGCTGAATTTCGCTGAGCGCGATGGCCGTCGAAAACATCACGACGCCCGGATGAATGGAACCGGCCTGATGCGTGTCGTCCAGCTCCAGGCTATGAGCCGCCGTGCCGTTCGCCAGCGCCGCAAATTCCGGGGATGCTTGTGACGCCGTGCCAATTACGGTACAGGGGCCCAGAGAAGCCGAGCGCGCCAGCATCCGGTAAATCGGCTGAGAGGATTCCGACTGCGAGCCGGCAATGGCGACACCAAGATAGTCGAGGAGCAAATACTTGGTCTGCTCGACCGCTTCACTGCTCAGATTCCCGGAGTTGAGCGAGTGACAAAAATGAACGAGCGTTCGTGTGATAGGTTCCACGGATTCTCCGTCACAAAGGGCGCCGGCATTTGGTCATGAGTCAGATGACCACGAAATTGCCCGTTCCGTCCCGGAATTCACTGGACGGAACGGCCGATACAAAACCGGCCTGCATTGTTAAGGGCTGGTTTCGTAGAGGCCGCCCGTCTTCAGTGCGGGCAGACTTTTGTTTCCTCCATAATCCGAACCAGTACCCGGCACTGGTTAAGATACCCTACAAATTCATTTCTGCTATCCTGCTCTCTTGCCGTTTGTAAATTTAAACGATTGCGTATCGTTCAGGACAGAGTTTACGCTAGCGCTCGCCTTGGGACGAGGTCTTCCGTTGACGCAAATGAACACCTCCATTGACGAATCTCACGAAGAACTAAAATCCGCGGTCCGCGAATTGTGCCGGGATTATCCGGACAAATACTGGCGGGAGCTCGACGAGAAGCGCGCCTATCCCGAAGCCTTTGTCCAGGCCCTGACGCACGCCGGGTACATGGCTACATTGATTCCCGAAGAGTATGGCGGCGCGGGGCTGGGGGTCACGGAAGCTTCCATCATCCTCGAAGAAATTCACCACTCGGGGGGCAATGCCGCGGCGTGCCACGCGCAGATGTACATCATGGGCACGCTCTTGCGGCACGGATCGGAAGCGCATAAGCGGCAGTACTTGCCGAAAATTGCTGACGGCTCGCTTCGACTGCAAGCCTTCGGAGTAAGCGAGCCCAACACAGGCACCGACACCACGCAGCTAAAAACCATGGCGGTCAGAAAGGGGGACCGCTATGTGATCAATGGACAGAAAATTTGGATTTCACGCGCCGAGCATTCCGACTTGATGCTCTTGCTTGCGCGCACGACGCCAGCGGATCAGGTGAAGAAGCGGACCGAAGGCCTCTCCACCATTTTGGTCGACCTCCGCAAGGCAGTGGGACACGGGCTGAGGATTCGCCCGATCCGCACGATGATGAACCACGCGACGACGGAACTATTTTTCGATAATTTGGAAGTTCCCGTCGAAAATCTGGTGGGCGAAGAAGGCCAGGGATTCCGGTACCTGCTGGACAGTTTGAATGCCGAGCGCATCCTGATCGCCTCGGAATGTATCGGTGACGCGCGCTGGTTTCTGGAACGCACCTGCCGCTACGCGAATGAGCGTGTGGTTTTCGCGAGGCCGATCGGAAAAAATCAGGGCATTCAATTCCCGATCGCCCGGGGATACGCCAATCTGGAGGCGGCCCGGCTGATGGTTGCGCGTGCGGCAAGCTTGTTCGACAGTGGAAAACCGTGCGGCCCGGAAGCGAATATGGCGAAGCTTCTCGCTGCCGACGTGTCCTGGGAACTTGCAAATGTTGCGGTACAGACCTACGGCGGTTTCGGCTTCGCCGAAGAGTACGATATCGAGCGCAAGTTTCGTGAAACGCGGCTCTATCAAGTGGCGCCCATTTCCACCAACCTGATTCTCAGCTATCTGGCGGAGCACGTTCTGGGCCTGCCCAGGTCATATTGATGCTGCCGCTTGCGGGAATCACGGTCGTATCCTTGGAGCAGGCGGTCGCGGCGCCTTTCGCCACTCGCCAGCTCGCGGATCTAGGCGCGCGCGTCATAAAAATCGAACGCCCCGAGGTGGGAGATTTCGCGCGCGGCTATGACGCAACCGTGCGGGGATTGTCCAGCCACTTTGTTTGGCTCAACCGATCCAAGGAATCCTTGACGCTCGACCTGAAGCGTGCGGAAGCCAAGCTGGTTCTCGATCACTTGCTCGAAAAAGCGGATGTCTTCGTGCAGAACTTGGCGCCCGGAGCGACGGAGCGTCTCGGTTTCGTCACCCGGGAAATGCGAAAAAAATATCCGCGCCTGATCATCTGCGATCTTTCCGGTTATGGATCTTCGGGGCCGTACCGCGACAAGAAGGCGTACGATATGTTGATTCAGGCTGAGACTGGATTGATCTCCATCACCGGAACGCCGGAAACGCCGTGCAAGGTGGGTATTTCCGTCGCCGACATCTCCTGCGGAATGTATGCCTATTCCGGCATATTGACGGCACTCCTCGTGAGGTCGAAGACGGGGGAAGGCGTCGCGCTGGAGACTTCCCTGCTCGACTCGCTCTCGGAATGGATGAGCTACGCGGCGTACTACTCCATGGGAGGATCGGCGCCGCAGCGCTCCGGCGCGAATCACGCGACGATCGCGCCCTACGGGCCGGTGATGAGCGGGGACAACAAACTGGTGTATATCGGCCTGCAGAATGAGCGCGAATGGAAGAAATTTTGTGAAGTGGTTTTGCAGAGCCCGCAGCTCGCAGCGGATGCTCGCTTCGACTCCAATGCCAAGCGGGTTCAGAATCGCCCGCAGCTCGATCAATCGATGAAGAAGGTTTTCCAGAAATTGACCGCCGCCGAAATTATCGCGCGGCTCGAATCGGCGCAAATTGCCAATGCGAGGCAGAATACCGTTCAAGAGTTTGTCGAGCATCCGCAACTGAAGGCCCGGAAGCGCTGGGGCACAGTGAATTCCACTGTGGGGCCTCTTCCGGCGCTTTTTCCACCCGTTGAAATGGAAAACGTGCAGCCTGTGATGAATGAAGTTCCCGCGTTGGGCCAGCAAACCGACGCAATTTTGTCTGAAATAGGCTTTGGTGCAGATACGATTGCTGGATGGCGGCGCGAAAAAATAATCTGAATTTCACTAAAACAATCCAAGGACGGCGATGATGGCAATCAAAGAGGGTTGGACTGGGCGAGTTTATGAAGACTTTGAGGTCGGCGATGTTTTCCGCCACGCTCTCGGCCGCACGGTTCTTGCCACTGACAATATTTGGTTCACCCTGCTGACCATGAATACCAATCCTATCCACTTCGATCATGCTTACGCGGCCAAAACTGAATTCGGGCGCGCGCTTGTGGACTCCACATTCACGCTCGCCGTAGTGACGGGCCAATCGGTTGCCGACATTTCTCAAAATGCGATGGCCAATCTGGGCTGGGATGAAGTGCGTCTGCCGAATCCGCTCTTCGATGGCGACACACTCTACTCGCAAAGCGAAGTGCTGGAGAAGCGCGAGTCGAAGTCCAGGCCCAACGTGGGCATCGTGCGCTTCAAAACGACGGGCTTCAAACAAGACGGAACGGTGGTCATCGAATTCAAGCGAACGGTGATGATTTATAAGCGAGGGCATGTGCCCAAGCGAATCGAAGGGCCGAAAATCGAACCTGCAAAAACGTAAACAGAAGAGGGCTGATGACAGCAACTCCCACGCCCAGCGGCATTTCAGAGAAATGCATTCCTTTGCCCGTTGGTCTCGCGGAGGAAGCGGCTCCAATCAGCCGCTGGTGGCGGTTGTTCGGCGCGATTCTGATGACCTTGGCCTTGGGCACCCTATACGCCTGGAGCGTATTCGTCGCTCCACTCGAACATGAATTCGGATGGAAGCGCGCGCAGACCTCCGCGGTCTTCACCCTTGCCGCAGTCATGTTTGCCGCCTCACTGCTCCTCTCCGGCAGGCTCCAGGACCGCTTTGGCCCTTTTTGGATTTCCGTGGCCGGAAGCATTTTAATCACACTGAGTTTCTTTCTTTTTTCCCGCACGTCCAATTTGTATCTTCTCTATTTTTTCTACGGCGTGTTGGGAGGCGTTGGCACGGGATTTGCTTACGGGACCGTGGTCCCGGTCATGGCCAAATGGTTCCCCGACAAAACAGGCCTGGCTATCGGTCTTGCGCTCGCCGGATTTGGCAGCGGATCGGCTGTTTTTGGTTCGTTTGCAAATCTGGTGCTATTTCCTCGGTTTGGCTGGCGCGCCTCGTGCATGATCTTGAGCGGGATTTTCTTGGTGATGACCATGACGGCGGCCTTTCTATTGAAAAACCCACCTGCAAGTCGACTGCAGACGGGCAAGATTCCCGTTTTTAATACGGCGACCGCCCGTCACCAATTCACTCCGGGCGAGGTCTTACGCACGCCGGCTTTTTACCTGCTGTGGTTGGGTTTCGGACTCGGGTCTACTGCCGGGCTCATGGTCATCAGTCAGCTGATTCCCTTTGCCAATAGTCAGGGAATCTCAAACGCGGCGCTGGCCACGTTGGGTCTCGTTGTCGGCGCATTTGGTAACGTCTCCGGCCGAGTCCTTTCGGGCTGGCTCTCGGACATTATGGGGAGGCTCAATGCGATGCGAGCTGTGCTGGCGATCGGCTGCGTCGCTATGCCCGCGCTATACTGGGTTGGAGCTAATCTGGCCGCGCTGTATGTGCTGATTTATTTTGTGTATTTCAGCTACGGGGCGCAAGCCTCGGTGATTCCGTCGACGGTGGCTGACTTTTGGGGCCCACGCCATGCCGGAGCAAATTATGGCGCGCTCTTTACCGCCTGGGGATTTTCGGGGATTCTCGGGCCGACCATCGGAGGAGTGCTTTTCGACCGATATCGAAATTACGGTGCCGCGTTTTATACGGCTGCCGGCCTGGCGCTAATCGCATTCCTGTGTGTGCTAATCGCCAGGCGGCCGGTGTCTCGTGATGCTTGAGCTAGGATTGCATTCGAACGCGGTTAGTCGTATGTTGCCGTTCAGACTGAAAACTTGAATAGAATTCGCCGCAGGGTACAAAAGCGGAGGGAAATCCAATGGCAAAATCCAGGAAATCGGCGGCTGGTCGAAGAGACTTCTTGAAGAGCGTGGTCGCCGGAGCGGCAACCCTGGCCGCTACGCCAGCGGAAACTCTACCCGCTCAGCCGGTCGAAGAGCGGGTCACCCCTGGCTTACTGGTCCTGCCGCCAGTGATCGAATCCGATCCGCCCGCGGAAGCCGAAGTGTTGACGCTGGATCGCTGCGGATCCGATTTCATGGTGGACGTCATCAAATCGCTGGGGATCGAATACGTTTGCGCCGTGGCGGGTTCGAGTTTCCGGGCGTTGCACGAATCGGTGATCAATTACGGAGGCAACAGCAATCCCGAGTTCATCACCTGTTGCCACGAAGAGTCGTCGGTCGCTATGTCCCACGGGTACGCCAAGATCGAGGGCAAACCGCTGTGCATTTTTGCCCACGGCACAGTGGGGCTGCAACATGCATCAATGGCGATCTACAACGCCTACTGCGACCGCGTCCCCGTTTACATCGTGATTGGCAACAATCTGGACGCCACGAAACGTGACTCTGCCTACGGGGAATGGCCGCACAGCGTGCAGGACGCGGCGGCGATGGTCCGCGACTACGTGAAATGGGATGACACGCCCATCTCGCTGCAGCATTTCGCGGAGTCCGCGGTGCGTGCCTACAAAATCGCGATGACGCCGCCGATGTCGCCGGTTCTGCTCGTGGCGGACAGTGAACTCCAGGAGAATCCCGTTGCCGAGGACGCTGCGCTGCACATTCCGAAGCTGACGCTCGCGGCGCCTCCGCAGGGCGATTCCGGCTCGGTCGCCGAGGCGGCGCGGCTCTTGGTGCAGGCCCAGAATCCGTTGATCGTGGTGGACCGTTACGCGCGGACGCAGGCGGGAATCGATCTGCTCGTCGAGTTGGCCGAAACGCTGCAGGCGCCAGTGATCGATCAGGCCGGGCGCATGAATTTTCCGACGCGGCATCCGCTCAACCAAACCTCGCGCCGCAGCGCGGTGGTTTCGAATGCCGACGTGATCATGGGCCTCGAAGCCACGGACTTCTGGGGCGCGCTCAACACCATGCACGATCAAGTGCGCCGCACCTCCCGCCCGATCATGAAGAGCGACGCAAAACTGATCAGCATCACGACTGGCGACCTGTACACCAAATCCAACTATCAGGATTTCTACCGCTATACCGGCGTTGATCTGGCCATGGCGGCCGATCCGGAAGCGACGCTGCCATCGCTCATCGTGGAAACGAAGCTCCAATTAACCGCGGACCGCAAGCGTGCCTTGCAAGATCGCGGGGCCAAACTGGCGGCTGCTCACGACCGCGCGCTGGAGCAGGCGCGAACCGACGCGACGTATGCCTGGGACGCGAGCCCCATCAGCACCGCCCGCGTGTGCGCAGAGCTTTGGGAGCAAATCAAGAACGAGGATTGGTCGCTCGTTTCGCTTCTCAGGCACTTCAGCTGGTGGCCTCTGCGCCTGTGGCCCTTTGACAAGACTTATCAATACATCGGAACGCAGGGCGGCGGCGGCATCGGATACAACGCTCCCGCTTCGGTGGGCGCTGCTCTCGCAAACAAAAAACACGGCCGCTTCTCGGTCAGCATTCAGGACGATGGCGACTTGATGTTTGCCCCGACGGTCCTGTGGACGGCGGCGCATCATCGCATCCCGCTTCTGAGCGTCATGCACAACAATCGCGCGTATCACGAAGAGCTCATGCACGTGCAGCGCATGGCCAACCGGCACAATCGCGGCATTGACCGCGCTTACATCGGCACCACATTTGAGGATCCCAACATGGATTTCTCAAAGCTCGCGCAGGGCATGGGCGTTTACGCCGAGGGGCCCATCTCCGATCCCAACGAGCTTGCGCCGGCATTGCGCCGCGCGATCGCGGTGGTCAAGCGCGGCGAGCCGGCCCTTCTCGATGTGGTCACGCAGCCTCGGTGAGGCGCGCCAAGGAGCAAGAATGAAAATCTTTCGTGGATTCGGTTCCGTTGCCGGCGTGGCTCTCGCGATCACTCTTTTCCTTACACCAACGCGCGTGAAAGTCGCGAACGCTGCGCAAGAAACCAAACCTGAGGCGACGCCAGCCGGAAATGCCGAAAACGGCAAACGGCTCTTCAACAAAATTGGCTGCTACGAATGCCACGGCCGCGAAGGGCAAGGCTCGACGATGAGTGGACCACGAATCGCTCCGGATCCCATTCCCTTCGATGCCCTCACGCGTTACGTCCGGAAGCCGACGGGAGAGATGCCTCCGTTCACCGCCAAAGTCGTATCGGACCAGGAATTGGCCGACATCTACGCATTCCTGCAATCGCGGCCGCATCCGCCTGAGGCAAAGAATATTCCAGGTCTGAAATAGGTCCCGGTGGCGCAGGCTTCAGCCTGTGGATTTTAGTCCTTGCAGGGCCGAACCCCCGCAGGCTGAAGCCTGCGCCACTAATACCGTGTGCCATGCGATTCGAACGGGCATACAATCCCGTCACTGCAGCTGTCGAGATTGCGCGGACATTCCCGGGAGGATCAGCCATGGAACAAGATTTTGCGGGACTCCGTACGGCATTCGAGAGCGGGAGAATAGGCCGCCGCGAACTGATGCGGGCGCTCGGCCTGACCGCGACGGCTGCCTTCGCCGCAAGGGTTTCGCCTGAAGCGATCGCCCTTGCGGGTGGTGGCGCGGAACTGGGATTTGCTGGCGAATCGGTTTTCAAGGCGGTGGCCTTCAATCACATTAACTATCAGGTGCCCGATTACGCGAAGGTCCGCGATTTCTATGTGAACGTGTATGGGATGAAGGTCGTATGGGATGATGGCAAACAATGTTCGGTGGAGTGCGGCGATCCGCCCAACGCCATCTACATTCGCACTCTCACCAGGCCGCTTGATCGCCCTGCCGGCACTGGGCCGAGCGCGAACTGGGACGCGCAGATGGGCACGGGCAACGTCGATCACTTCGCGCTCTCCATCGAAAATTTTCAATTGGATCCGGTGGGGGCGGAACTGACGCGGCGCGGACTCGATCCGAAACCGGATGGCGCTTATGCCTGGTCGATCAAAGATCCGAGCGGAATCACGCTGCAAATCTGCGCGACGCACGGCGTGTTCCCAGGAGCGGCGTCGCCCACTGCTAAAGAATCGGATGGGACAAAAAATCTGAGCGCGATTCCCGGACCCGACGGCAAGGGATTCAAAGCGTACGCCGTGAGTCACCTGGTTGTGAATGTTCCCGACGTGGACAAGAGCCGCGATTTCTATACCGGCCTTCTGGGGATGAAAGTCATTTATTACAAGCCGGGCGATGTGTTCGGTGTGGACACCCCGGGCGGCCCGGTTTGCTTCCTCAAATTCGGTGAGAATTCCCTCTATCTTCGCAAAAGCCAGCATCCTGAAAACAAACCATACGTCGCCCACTTCGCGATGGCAGTTGAGAATTTTAATCAGGCTGCAGTCAAGGCCGAATTGGAACGCCGCGGCTACAAGCCCCAGCCGGATAGCAAATTTGGCTGGTCGATTCAAGATCCGGCAGGAATGAGGACCGAGGTCGCTGGAAAAGGTTTGCCGGAACACGTCGCCGGCGATTGCAATGGGGGTAACGTGAACTGTCCCGGAGGGCCGGACAAATAAATATTTGGCGCCTCATCGTAACTGCTTGAAATCTATCGCTGGAATATCCCAAACAAGCGTGACGATTTGATTGTCACTGATGTAGAAATCCTCTACCTGTTCAGTTTGTCCTCACACCAATCGTGTCCAAGTAAGTTTTTTCGACTCGACCTGTACTTATGGACAGGTTTCGTTGTGGGCATTTCTATCCCATTTGGCAGTAGCCTCACTTGGCTCAGCCACCTAAAGTGATATCTAAAGGTCCATTGAGACCGAATCAAGATTTGGTTGAAATTGGGGAGGAAATATGTGGAATAAGGAAGCGCAGCCCGAAGTGCCCGGCATGTCTTCATCGAAGGATGCCAAGACCAACGGCGCACCCGTGAACGGATCCGCCGCCATTCGCCCGGGCAACCCCATGGCGCGCACGCTCGCGTGCCTGGGATCGACGATCGTGGTGAAAGGCGAAATCACCAGCGAGGAAGATCTGCAAATCGACGGCAGGGTGGAGGGCCCGGTTTCACTCCGCGGCAGCCGGCTGACCGTGGGGCGCACGGCCCAACTGAATTCCCAAATCGACGCCCGCGAAGTCATCGTCTACGGCAATGTCACCGGCAATCTCCGCGCGCGCGACCGAGTCGAGATCAAGAAGGACGGGCGTGTGCTGGGCGATATCTCCACGGCGCGAATCAGCATCGAAGACGGCGCGTATTTCAAGGGGCGCATCGAGATCGATCACGCCCAATCGCCGATTCAAGAAAACAAGAAAACCGAAGAAGTTCCGGTTGCCGTCGGAGCATTCTAAATCGGCATCCGCGCAGATTTCCAAAGAGCACCGAAATGTCGCGAACGTGCAGAAAAAAGTGAAGTGTGTCTCCCCACGCTTGGTCAGTACAGTGATCTGACCCGCTGAAAAATTTAAGACTCCACCTGGCCGATCAACGATTCCGGGAATTTCTCTCAGGTTAATTCCTCCCTTTATTTTCAAATCGGTTCGAAGCGGAGGGCTCGTGGTTTCGGAGCCCTGGCTACACAGCAGCGTAAATCTCTGCTCGCGCGCAGGTTGTGATAGGCTGTCGCGGAAATCGACTGCGCCGATCCGCGCGCCAGGAAAAAATGCAAGGGAGCTGCTTATGAGGACGATGCTGGCGGCACGCATGCACGAAATCGGCGGGCCATTGCTGCTCGAGCAGATCCCGATTCCGGAACCCCGTCCGACGGACGTGCTTGTGGCCGTGAAAGCCTGCGGAGTGGTGCCGAATCTGAAAAACGTGCTGACGAAATGGCCGGAATGGTTTCCGTACCTTCCGCTGCCGAAACTCCCCGCCATTTTCGGACTGGACGTCGCAGGCATCGTTTCGGAAGTCGGCAGCCAGGTTCATTCGATTCGGGCAGGCGACCGCGTGTACGTCAACCCGGCGCGCGGATGCGGATCGTGCCGCGCCTGCCGAAGCGGTGAAATCGTGAACTGCCGAGGCTTCACGTTTCAGGGCTATTTCGGGCGCGGGCCCTTGTCTCAAGCGGTATTCGAAGCCTATCCCTATGGAGGGATGTCGGAGTACATAACCGCGCCACAGAGCTCGCTCGTCAAGCTGCCTGACAACGTGAGCTTCGAACAGGCCGCGCGATTTGGGTATCTCGGGACGGCATACGCCGCGATACGCAAGTCGGGCGCCGGTCCCGGACACTCGCTGCTGGTCAACGGAATCGGAGGAGCGCTGGGTCTTTGTGTTGCGCTCGTGGGTTTGGCGACGGGAGTGACCACGATTCTCGGCACAGGCCGCAATCAGGCGCTGCTCGATCGCGTGAAAGCTCTTGCGCCACGAAGGATTGAAGTGCTCACCGTGGGCAAACGCCCGATTCAAGAATGGGCTGCGGATTTGACTGAAAAAGACGGCGTTGATGCGGTCATCGATACATTGCCGCCGGGCTCTCCCTCGAGCGCCATGCAGGATGCGTTGAACGCCCTGCGGCGCGGCGGGCGCGGCGTCAATATCGGCGGCGTGGGCGAACCGCTGCCGCTCAACGTCCACCGCATGATGGGGATGAATATCCAGCTCATTGGCTCCTGCTGGTTTGCGACAGGAGAGGGGCAGGAACTGGCTGAAACGGCGCGCGCAGGCACGCTGGACCTTTCAGTTTTCGAGCACCGCCGCATCCCCCTGAAAGATGTGAACGAAGGGCTTGCCACGCTCCAGGACGCCAATCGCGGGTTCAACAACTTAGTCGTAATTCCCTGAGCGCAGGGGATTGGAGCGACATTCTACTACGACGTTTTGAGCCCACAGCGATCATCGGAATGTGGCCCGAAGCCAGTGCGATAGCAAGAAGCCACATAATGGGATGGTCCGCCGCAGGAACTCTTGAAGTGTAGAGTGCAAGTCCAGGAGGTATTCCCATGAAGCTACAAACTCTCGGCATTGATTTGGGCAAGACGGTATTTCATGTGGTGGGGCTGGATTTGACCGGGAAGGTCGTGATTCGCAAGAAATGTTCTCGCAAACAACTGCTAGCCTTTACCGCGAACTTGCAGGTTCAGTTGATCGGCATGGAGTCCTGCAGTGGCTCACACTTTCTGGGACGGGCTCTGCGCGCGCAAGGACACGAGGTTCGCTTGATGCCGGCGCAATACGTGAAGCCCTACGTACAGACCAACAAGAGTGACTTTCTGGATGCGGAAGCCATTGCTGAAGCAGTGCAACGGCCGAGGATGCGATTTGTGCCGATCAAGACCGAGGAGCAACTGGATCTGCAAGCCCTGCATCGCGTGCGCGAGCGTTGGGTGATGCGACGAACTGCTGTCGTGAACCAGATTCGCAGCCTTCTTCTGGAACGTGGACTGACTCTGCCCAAAGGCCGACGCTACGTGGATCAGATGCTTCCCAGGATTCTCGAGGATGCCACACTGCGACTGTCGGATTCGTTCCGTGTTCTGTTGGCTCAACTCAAGGTGGAACTCGACCAACTCACGGGGCGCATCGGACAGATAGATACAGTCATCCAGCAGAGAGCCCGAGAGGATGAAGCCTGCCAACGACTCACGACGATCCCAGGAATTGGCCCGATGATCGCGACGGCCCTGATCGCTGCGGTTGGTAATGGCAGCGCATTTCGCAAAGGACGAGATCTGGCTGCGTGGGTAGGAATGGTTCCCCGACAGTGCTCCACCGGCGGCAAGCAGAAGCTGCTGGGCATCAGTAAACGGGGCAATAAGTACCTACGAACTCTGTTCATTCAAGGGGCACGCAGTGTGGTGCAACAGCGACATAAGCAAGCTCCCGGTCTGAGTAGCTGGTTGGCGCAACTGCTGGAGCGTGCGCACCAGAACGTAGTCATCGTGGCGTTGGCCAACAAGATGGTTCGCATGGCCTGGGCGGTCTTGTGCAAGAACGAACGCTATCGCGCTCCCGTTCTTGCTGCGGCTGCGTAAAATCGCGGTTTAGGAAGGAGTTCCTGCCAGGTCTGCTGGCGGAAAATAGAGATGGCAATGGGTCTCTCCCACGCTTTCGAAACCTGATATCGGAAGAGGTCTCTATCAGACCGTCCACATTATAGGGACGACAGCGAGCGGATATCCATCATGGCCCGGAGTCACGGACTCCACCAAAGGCCGAATACATTGGCGCAGACCAACTGCCATTCTTCGTTTTTCGCTTGCAACTCTGCGGCGGACCATACATTCCGATAAGCGGGGTGGTCTCAACAGGTCAGTGCAACACTGGCTTGCAGTCTATCGGCCGGAGTTTGAAATCCCAAAGTTTTTCTTGGACGCTGATTTAAGCGCAGCGCTACCTCATCGAGCTCGGCTTGTGAATGCGCTGACAAGTCTGTTCGTTTAGGGAAGTACTGACGCAACAGGCCATTCGTGTTTTCGTTCGAGCCGCGCTGCCACGGGCTCTGCGGATCGCAGAAGTAAACTTTCACGTCCGTGTCTACCGTGAAACTTTTGTGCTGGGCCATTTCCAGCCCGCGATCCCAGGTCAACGAACGTCGCAAAGTCGCGGGCAGCTTGCAAACGTGTTGGCTGAGAGCGGCGACCACGGTAGCTGTGTCTTTGCTGGGCACCTTAACCAGCATGACAAAACGCGAATGTCGTTCCACCAAAGTTGCGATATGACTGTTCTTGGTGCCGCCCAGCAGATCGCCCTCCCAATGGCCGGGGATGGCGCGATCCTCGATTTCCGCAGGCCGTTCTCGAATGGAAATGGCGTCGACGATTTGACCACTTCGGTGTCCCCTATCCCGCGCGTGCCGCGAGCGGCGAATCCGCCGCTGGGTCCGAAGATGTTGAATCAGCTCTTTTTTCAGCACTCCACGCGCTTGAATGAATAGGCTGCGATAAATTGTTTCGTGGGACACGCGCATACTCTCGTCGTCAGGATACTGACTCTTCAGCCATCCGGAAACTTGTTCCGGCGACCAGTCCAGGATGAGTTTACCCGCAACGACCTCTTGCAGCCTCACGTGGAGGGCGAGAAGGCACCGCTTGGGCCGCAAGGCCGAATCCCAAGCGTTCTGATCGGCGTCCGTTGCTCGATACTGAGGTCGCCCGCCATGGCGAGCGATCTCGCGACTCACCGTCGACACCGCCCGCCGCAACCCTTTGGCGATTTCACGAATCGACGAGCCGCAAGCGATCCCTCGTGAAATGGTTTCCCGCTCCGCCAGTGTAAGCGTCAGCAGCGAGCGCCGCCGCACGGCCGGAGCAATCCCGCCATGCTGCGCCAACATAAATTGAATGGACACGTGGTCCTTGCCGAAGACTCGCCCAATCTCATGCAAGGACTGCCCAGCCTTCCAGCGCCTCCACATGTCGTTCCGCTGCTGCTCAGAAAGCCTTATCCGCCGCCTAAATGTCATAAATACCACCTTTAGAGAAAAGATTTATAGCAGATGGTGTTGCATCGACCGGTTGAGCTGGCAGGACTTATTGACCTGATGGAGTTTTTGTACCAGGCGAGTGAGAGAGTTTATAGCACAACCTCCGACTGAACAGGGTTTGCGAATGGCGGATCGCAGGGAGCCGAAGGCGACCGGAGAGCCGCCATTCGCGGCGCGAACGCCACCGGCGCCGGCGGCCTATAGCCCAGCGCCGAGTGCGGTCTCCTCGTGTTGTACTCCACTCGCCACTGCCCGATCACCACTTGCGCTTCTTTCAGCGAGTAGAAAATCTCCCCATTCAGGCACTCATCTCGCAGCTTCCCGTTAAAACTTTCGCAGTAGCCGTTCTCCCATGGACTTCCGGGTTCGATGTACAGCGTCCCGGTTCCTACCTGGCCCAGCCACTTCCGTAGTTCCTTGGCCACAAACTCTGGTCCGTTATCCGAACGAATGTGTTCCGGAATTCCTCGCCACAGCATCACTTCCGCCAGCGTCTCGATCACCTCGTTACTTCCCAGCCTTCTGGCCACTCGGATCGCCAGGCATTCCCGCGTGTATTCGTCGAGCAGCACTAGCATCCGCAGCGTTCTTCCATCGTGCGTCATCGCACTCACGAAATCGTAGCTCCACACATGATTGGCATGTTCCGGTCGCAGCCGCACACACGATCCGTCGTTCAACCACAACCGTCCTCGCGGCCGCTGTTTCTGCGGCACTTTCAGTCCTTCCCGCCGCCAGATACGCTGCACGCGATCCGTCCCCACTTGCCAGCCCGCTTCCCGCAACTTTACCGTGATCCTCCGATAACCGTAGCGTCCATACTCACTGGCGAGTTCGATGATGTCCTGCGTCAGCTCCTCCTCGTCTACTCGACAGATCCCTTCGTAGCGTTGCGTCCCTCTCCACTGCCCCAGCAGCCGACAGGCATGCCGTTCCGACACTCGATAGGTCTCACGAGCATGCCTGACCGCGCTACGTCGCCGCTCAGGGCCTAGAAGTTTCCCTCTGCGACATCCTTGAGAATTTGCTTCTCCAAAGACAGCTCTGCTACCAGCCGTTTCAGCTTTGTGTTCTCCCGCTCCAGGTCTTTGAGTCGCTTGGCTTGATCCAGCTTCAGACCACCGTATTCCTTCCGCCAGCGGTAGTAGGTCTGTTGGGTGATGGCCGCTTCCTTGCAGGCTTGCGGGGTTGTCTTTCCGTTCGCGATTTCCACTTCGATCTGCCGCAGCAAATTCACGATCTGCTCCGGCTTAAATCTCTTCATCGGCATGACCGGTCTTCCCTCCAGGTGAATTCTCTCTCATTTCACCTGGTACAAAAGACCCCGGTCAGGTCAGTTGCGCCTGTGATGTTCACGCCGTTCCTCTGCCACTGATAGCTAAGCGTCGGTGATCCGGCTCCTGTCACGGTGAACGTCACGGATTGGCCAGCCGTGACGGTCATATCGTATGGCGATGTGGCAATAGAGGCTGCAACCGAGCTTCCCACAATTGCCGGTGGACCGCTGGAAGAGCATCCAGCGAAGTTGCAACCAACCTGTACTGAGGAGTTCATTTGGTTGGCTCCGGGAGCCGTCGCACTGTTATCGGTTGCCGTGCAGACCGTACCGCTTTGAATTACCGGGACCAAAACAAGATTGTCAACGATCTGCGTGGTGCCACAAGGCGTGTTCAAGTTTAGAACGAGATTCCCGGTACTGCTCACATCGGGAATCGTGTTGTTGTGAACGTTGTTGTCATTTGGCGAGGTAATTCCATCATTTGAAAAATTCACCAAAACATTTTCGTACTGATTGTTCCAGAAGACATTCTGATCGACTTCCACACCGTTCGTATCCTCATCAAGGTAAACACCGGGGAGCGGATAATTATCCGCTGGGCCAGTGATGAGGGATTGCGTGTCGTGGAGCCAATTGTTGTGAATGTGCGTCCCGGCAGCCGATCCCGTGGGAGTGCTGGCGTAAAATTCCCCTCCGTCACGGGAAAGCATCATCGCATCGAAGAGGTTGTTGTAGCTGATGTCTTCACTCGTCCCTGCGTTGTACTGAATATTGGACCTCCCGCCACTTTGGATGGTGTTGTTCTCAATCTCGTTGCCGCTGCCGGCTTGAAACGTGAAAGTGATTCCCGAACAATTATTGGCGATGTAGTGGAAGTACTGAATTAGGTTATTTTTGACCGTGTTGTTGCTTCCCGTAAGCGCAACGCCATTCCCCGCGCTATACGTAATTGTGCTGTTTTCAAGGACGTTCCCAGTGCCGTTGAGTACAATGCCACTGTCTGTGTTGTGATCGTACCAATAGGAATGCGGAGAGCTGACCACATCCGGCAGGGTGGTAAAGTGCGAAACATACTGGGCGTTGATACCGTCAAGCGTGTTGTTCGTGCTTAAGGCGTCCATGTTGATGCTGGTCGCAAATAGATTTACGTTTTGGATGGTTACATTCGACTTGCCGCTCAAATCAAAGGCATATTGGCGCTGCTTGGCGTGAACATCCAAGGTGCTCGGGTTCACGCCGCCGGGAGCCCAGAAGTAAAGAATTCCTATACTGGAGTCATAGAACCATTCGTTTTCGGTGTCCAGAGCACCCAGACTCCCGAAAAGATAGTAATAGCCGCCTGCCGCGGGCTCAATGTACGGAGGGAACGAAGCGCCGTCTACGGTGAAGGTAACCTGGCCAGCTTGCGAGGCAGTTACAGTTCCAGTTTGAGGATCCCACGGGTCTGTTCCGCTCCAAAGATGAATTTTTGCTCCCGTCCAGTTAATGTTCGGCAAATTCGAATCTACAACCACTGTATCAGTAGTGCCCGTTTGGGTCGCGGCCCAGTTCACGTGGAAAAGGTCATTGCTATTGGGCCAGCGAGCTTCGGTCATCATTTGGTTCCCAACAAAAACTTGGTTTGTATCGCCCGTGCCCAAAACGATGCTGGCCTGGTAGATTGAGCCCTGATATTGAGTCCAGCCCGTAACCGGATCGGAACCGTCGACTGTGACAGGTTCGCCATCGTACGAAGTGATTGTAATTCCAGAATTTGGAGTCACCGTTTCACGGTATGTTCCGGCCCGAATTGCACAGATTGAACTGCTGGAAACGGTCGTAGCGCACTTCTGAATCGTCAGATAGGGCGCGCTGATCAAACCCGGGTTGGAGTCACTCCCATTGGGGGCCACAAAGCTCACATTACCCGGGATACTGCCCGTGATTGTGAAGGCGGCTGCCGCGGGGGGTTCCTCCGCCCGGGGCCGCGTTCAAGATGGTAATGTTGGCGCTCCCACCGAACGCGATGTCGGAAGCGGGGATAGCTACAGTAAGCTGGTTGGCGCTCATATAGGTAGTGGAGAGGGGAGGCTGTCCATAGCTTCCGTTCCACTGCACTGTCGAGCCGGGGAGGAAACCGCTTCCATTCACCGTCAGGGTGAACCCGCCGCTACCTGCCGCCGCCGATGATGGAGAAAGCGACAGAACAGCCGGAGCGGAAGTATTGACAGGGAAAGATACTTCGGCTGACGTACCACCGCCGGGAGCGGGATTGACCGCGGTGACTACCGCATTTTGCCCAGCGGCGAGGTCGGCCGTGGTGATTGCCGTTGAGAGCTGGGTGGAGCTGATGTAAGTAGTCATGCGATTGTTGCCGTTCCACTGGATGGTGGAGGCCGAAACGAAGTTAGTTCCATTGACAGTTAGCGTGAACGCCGCTCCACCGGCAGTGGCCGACGAGGGCGAAAGTGAAGCAACGGATGGGACAGCGTTGTTGGTCGTAAACGTCGCTGCCTGAGAGGATCCTCCGCCCGGAGCAGGATTGACCACAGTGATGCTTCCCGTCCCTGCTGTGGCAATATCGGCCGCCGTGATGGACGCCGTAATCTGGGTGGCACTCACGTAGGACGTCGTGCGATTACTCCCATTCCACTGCACGGTGGAATTCGAAATGAAATTGTTTCCATTAACGGTCAGCATAAACGCAGGCCCGCCCGCAGCTCCTGAGGATGGGGAAATAGACGCAACCGAAGGAGCGGGATTGCCCGGTGGAGGCGGAGGAGCGGTGTTCGAAGATCCCCCGCCGCACCCGACAAGTACACATGCTAAACCTAAAAAGAGTAAATTCCTTTGCCCTACTAAACGGAGCAGCCCTTTGTAGTAAGTGCGAGCATTTTGCAGTGTAGGGTGCTGCAAAGTAGTAGATTTACTCTTAGGTGAGGGCATGGATAATCCTTTGTCTTAGCGATTGCGGGGAGTGCGGAATTTATCAGCCTACGATTCGGAATGCAAGCTCATTGAATTCGTCTCGCGCCTTTCGTCAAGTTCAATCGAGATCGTGTGTATAGTCACAAACTGACGATTTCGAGAGAGTTTGGCGTCGTGCCGCGACAAATTGGCCCGAATTTCCTAATACCCTATCACCCATCCTGCATAGGTCCTGAGAAAGTGATTATCGGAATGTGGAAATCCGCCCCGTCTGCCGCCCAAAGCCAGTTTCCGAAAAGAGAGACGCGTTTGGACTGGGAAGGGCAGAAACTTGGCTATTCTTACGTGCAAGTTGTTCCGTGATTCTTCTTACGTGGGCTCGGCGCGGTGGAGCGAACGCCCGCCGAATCCTCCCGGACACATTACACGCCCTTCTCATGACTTATCCTGATGAGCACCTCGCTTGCATTCGACCAGCACCTTTAGACAGGGTCCTTGTGTACAATGGGAAACGCTCCCTGGCCTACCCTACAACGAAGGTCGAATCATGTCCGACTCATGGAAACTATGGGAAGGTGAAACCGTAGGCGGAAGGTTTCCGCTGGTTCGATACCTCGGCGGATCCGAACACTGCGCGGTATTTCTCACCGAGCATCGTGAGAGAGATCGCGTCGTAAAGGCAGTCATAAAGCTCACTCCAGCGGCTGCGCAAAATGGCGAACTGCAACTTTCGCGTTGGCGGCAGGCGGCTGAATTGTCCCATCCTCATCTGATATCCATTTATGAGATGGGACGCTTCGAGCTTCGCGGCGAAAAGCTTGTGTATGTCGTCACGGAGTGGGCCGAAGAAAACCTTGCGGAGGTAATTCCGGGCCGGGCGCTCACGCCTGCCGAGGTCCGGGAAATGCTCGAATCTGTCCTCGACGCTCTCATCTACCTTCATGGCAAAGGCTTCCTGCACGGCCATATTAAACCGGCCAATATCATGGCCAGCGGCGACCAACTGAAGGTATCGAGCGACAGTCTGCGCCGCAAAGGGGAACCGCTGGACGAGCCCGGCGATCAGAACGCGTTCGATCCGCCTGAACTTGCCCGTGGCGTCATTCCGATGTCTCAAGCGGCGGCACCTGCCGGCGACGTTTGGTCACTGGGCATGACTCTCGTTGAGGCGCTTACGCAAAAACTGCCCGTCGTGCGAACGGAGGAGCAACAAGATCCGCTGTTTCCGCAGTCGTTGCCCGAGCCGTTTCTCGATATCGCAAAACACTGCCTGATTCGACGCCCAGAGGGGAGATGGACTGTTGCGCAAATCGCGGATCGGTTGAAGGGCCAAGCTCCGGTGTCAGATACTCAAGCCGCCTCGCCCAAGATTCAGGCGCCATTGCGCGTGACTGGGCGTCAACCACTGGCCCGGCCGCCGATGCTGCCTGCAGAGCTCCGCAAATATATAGTGCCTATCGTGGTCGGGTTTGTGCTGGTGCTAGCCGCAATTCTGGCAGGCGCCAAATTCCTGCGACATCAGTCAGAGGAACCACAGGTTTCCGCAGCGACAGAAGCACAGCCGTTCGTTCCGGCTGCACCCAGTGAGCCAACGCAGCAATCACAGCAGCATTCAACCAAGTCGTACAGCTCGGGCGTTACCAAAGAAGGGCGGAATTCCAAAGCTGCTGTACCCGTGCCCGCCAAAATTCGCCCGGATACGATGCACGATGAAGAAACAAACATAGCAAAAAGAGTACCAGGAGGCCCTGTTGTCCGTGGCGAGGTGGCTCACCAAGTCATCCCGGAAGTGCCCCCGTCCGCCAGAAATACGATTCGAGGCAGGGTGCGGGTGAGCGTCAAAGTGAATGTGGACCGGGCAGGCGACGTGGAGGATGCAGAACTCGAATCGCAAGGGCCAAGCAAATACTTCGCACGAATGGCTCTCAATGCCGCCCAAAATTGGAACTTCAAGCCGCCAACCGTCGGCGGGCAAGGTGTCCTGAGTAGTTGGACCCTGCGATTTGAATTTACCCAAGACGGGACTACGGTTGTACCGACGCAAGAAATGCCATAGCACGATTGGGTGACGCTGATTTTGCAGTTGCAACCCTCTTAGCTTTCGACAGCAGCGTCCTTTTGCATGGCGTACAACACATGCGCTCTCAAGGGATGTCCCTCAAGAACGCGCGGGTGATCGAAATCAAGTTCTGGGACATACTTCATTCCGATTTTCTCCATGACATGCCGTGAACGAACATTTGTGGGCACAGTAATGGCTACAATTTCGCGGAGCTGCAGAATGCCGAACGCGTATCGGACTACCGCTCGCGCCCCTTCCGTTGCCAAACCTTTTCCCCAATGCCTATGAGCCAGCCTCCAGCCGATTTCCACCGCGGGTTGGGGGAGTGATGGCACGGCGAAGTTCATCGTCTGCAATCCGATAAAATCGGCAAATTCCCCGGTGGCGATAAGCTCAGCGGCAAAGCAGCAGAACCCATCCCTATCATAAGTGGATTGATAATGCCGGATTTCCGAATCGCTTTGTTCGCGCGACAGAATCGCCGGGAAAAATTCGCGGACTCGCGGATCAGCATTCATCTCCGCATATGGAAGAAGATCATCTTCCTTCCAAGGACGAAGAATCAGCCGTTCAGTCGTGATCGTTCCTGCACCAGATGAAACTCGCGCTAACCAAAAGAGGGCAGCGGCGACGCGGATTATACTTCGTCCTGACGGCCGCGCCGACTACGGATAACTCTTGCGGGATCGCGTAACTCCTCCGTCACAATCGGGCCGCCAATCCTTCCATTTAGGAGCAGTTAATAGTCTCATTGGTTTATGTACTTCTGCCCTAACTGCGGCAAGGAAACTTCTGAAAATTTCCCCGTCTGCACGCAATGCGGCGCCCCTCTGACACGGCGCACACCTAACAAACCGGAAAGCAATGTGGGATTGATCATCGCTGGGATTTTCCTTACGTGCGCCGGGTTGATGGCGATCGTCGTGGCCGCGATTGTTGGTGGCTACATTCACCGGTTGAAGTCATCGCCTGCCTACGGGCAGGTGATGGCGATTGCCGCCGCCTCCCCGGAAGTGCGGAACAAACTGGGAAGCCCGTTGCGCGACGGATGGTTCGTATACGGCACTCAAATAGAATTTCGTGGCGCAGGTTATGCCCAGCTTGTCATTCCCGTTTCCGGCCCACTGGGCAAAGGCGCGATTTTCGCCGTGGCCAACCACGCGGGGGACAAAACAGTATTGGAGAACGTGCTCTTCTCCGCGGGAAATTCCGCTACCGTTGACTTAACGCCCCCGCCAACCCGAAGTGAGTTTGACTTACCCGGCGCGGGCAAGATCTGCATGGTCCCGCTCGGTAACGTGGCTCCAGACCAGGTCGCGAATCTTGCGGCGTATTACCGCCAGCGATTTGGGCTCGATGTTCAGGTGCTTCCGCCAATGCCCTTGGACGGAAGCGCTGAAAATACCGCGCGCCACCAACAAATAGCGGAAAAACTAATCGATGTACTCCGAGCGGCGCCCGAAGTCCAAGCCGATCCATCGGCGTTGGTCATCGGCGTTACGGATCTCGACATGTACATTGCCGGGATGAACTGGCGATACGCGCTCAGCTATCGTGCTGACGGACAGTTTGCCGTTGTGTCGACAAATCGGATGGAGTCTCGTTCAATCTTCGGCGTGGGCAATCCAGCGGTTGCGAATGTGCGGTTGCGCAGAATGATCACGAAAGATATCGGCCTGCTGCGCCAGCTTCCCGTAAGCAGGGATCCCACCAGCGCTCTCTATTACAACATCGACGAACCGTCGGTTCTGGATTTGATGGGGGATGATTTCATCGGCGCCAGCCGCATATGGGAGTCTTACTCGACGCGTGCCGACGCCTGCGTCTCCGTCATCCGCTTTCCCAATGGACGCCTGAATTGGACGTCCAGTTGCACATACAATCCGCCGCCGGACACGCGCATCGAAACGTTTGAAAACGATATGACCGGCAATCTGGTCGAAGAGGAAAGGACCGACTTCAATTCGGGAGAGGAGTTCCCTCTTACGCTCATCCGAAAGTACCGCCCGCAAGATGACGAGTCGCATGAATTCGGCATCGGCGCGAGCCATTCGCTGGATATGTGGCTTTACGGCGATCCCGCCGGTTATGTTGGCGGCGACATCATGCTGCCGGACAGCGCGCGAATGCATTTCGTCCGCGTTTCCCCCGGGACGGATAGTGATGGCGCGATTTTCCGAATACAGACGATGTACACCACTCCCTACGAAGGGGCCACCATTCGTTGGAACGGAAACGGCTGGGATTTGCAGCGAAATGACGGATGGACCATGGCGTTTCCTGATATTTCAAAAGCCAATGTGGTGCGGCAGGCCGCTCTGATCGGCCTGCACGACGAACATGGCCATGCGTTTCAAATTGTCCGCGACCCGAGCGGGAATCTGATGAATGTGAGATCGCCGTGGGGATACTCGCTCGATTTCACTTACGATTCAGAACAACGAACCACTCATGCCTGGGACAGCCGCGGGCAAAGTGTGTCTTATTTCTACGACGATGCGGGGAGACTTATTTCCACGACTTATCCGGAAGGGCAAACAGTAAACTATCGCTACGACGCCAAGAATCAGATGACTTCCTTACAGGACGGAACGGGCAAAGCGTTCCTCACCAACGAATACGACCTTGCAGGCCGATTGGTGCGCCAGACTCTGGGTGACGGCCGGGTACTTTCCTACGCGTACACTTCGAGTTCGAACAGGAAATTCACGGTCATCTTCACAGATCCCGAGGGCTATCAAACGGAATTCAAGATCGTGAACGGAACTTATACGCAGTCACTTCCGGTGCGGCCCCAGCAGGAATCCGGCGTCACTCCGCCTCCCTCGAATTAGCGCCAGGCACCATTGCCAGAAGCGGCCAGATTGTGCTGTCGTCGCGCGCACGGCATGAAACTGCACCCTAAGGTTTCCTTACGTTCCAGTCCATTTCGGCGTCCGCTTATTCAGGAATGCGTCCAGGCCCTCGCGAAAATCGTTGCTCATGTAACAGGTCAGCACCATTTTGTCGTCCTCTTCGGGCATCATCCTCTCTTTTATGAGGCGCAAGGCTTCCTTGGTGACGCGCAGGGTGAGCGGCGCCCGGGAGGCCACGGTTCGCGCAAGCTCGTCTGCACGGGTCTGTAGCGATACGTAGTCAGGCAGCACTTCGCTCAGCAGGCCGATGGCACGCGCCTCGCCGGAATCGACCAGGCGCCCCGTGAAGATGATGTCCTTGACACGCGCCGGCCCCAGCAGAGCCGCGAGCCTGGCGTAATTGGCCATCGACAGACAATTGCCGAGCGTGCGGGAGATGGGCACACCGAACCTGGCATTTGCCGCGCCTATGCGGAGATCGCAGCAAGCGGCAATCGTGGTGCCACCCCCGGTGCAGGCCCCGGCGATGGCAGCGATTGTCGGAATGGGGATGCGTTCGAAAGCGTCCAGCAGGCCGTTGATCCGCGCTTCGTAATCCAGCGCGTCTTGCGCGGTGGAAAATTTTCGGAACTCGGAAATGTCGGTTCCGGCGGCAAACGCGCTTTCGTCCACGCCTGACAGTA
>CAVOKV010000005.1:0-627721 GCA_963696605.1 uncultured Acidobacteriota bacterium
CTTTCTCTCAGTTATGACTTTCTCGGACACCCGACCATAGTTGATTGCGAGCAGCGCCAAGACTAATGAAGCGGCACCAATGGCGACGGTAAAAACAAGCGAAATGAAGGTATCTGGATTCAGTTGGAGAGCTTTGCCAAACAACAGATATCGCACGGCCAATGCGGCGAGGGAGCCTGTAACGAAAGAAACACAGTAGCCCCCAATCCGATAAACCGCAGCACGCTTAGCCGAGGCAATCATATCCGCGGGGTTTGATGATGTCTTTGTCTCCATAGTAGCTAAACTCTACCTCTGAAATATATATCATAAATTAGTAATTCTTACTGAATATATCTGCCGTTGGGAGAAGTTGGGAGTGTTGTAGCAACGTAATTCGGTCACCCTAACAGCAACATAAAAATGTCACCCCTCCGAGACGTTGGTATGTTCCAGCCGGGTATCGCCGTAGTAGAGCGAGACCCGGCCGTCGAGAGCCTGATAGAGTTGGATTTTGGCTCCGGCAAAGCTGAAGCGCCGGTTCTGGGGCGGGATCTGTAAGCGGCGGCCGTCCCACTGCACGACGTTGTCGTTGCTGACGATGCGTTCGTGCCGGAAGGCACAGATGCGCTGGAGATCATCGGGAGCGGGCCGCCAAGCTTTGGCGACATCGCGTGGGGTGCGCGCGAAGCGACGGTTGTAATCAGCGATGAACTTGCCGAGGACCCTGTTGGCCGAGTCGATGTCGCACGCGTTGGCCAAACGCAATTCGCTGCGCAAGCGATCTTGCAGCACGCCCCAGAGACGTTCGACGCGGCCTTTGGCCTGGGGAGAGTTCGCCGCGATGTAGGTGATGCCGAGTTGCTGGAGAGCGCGGCCGAACTGAGTGGGTTGACGTTGGCCGGCGAGTTCTTCTTGGACGGTCCAATGATCGTCGTTGCGAACGAAGATGCCGCTGCGATCGCCGTAGAGAGCCACGGGGACGCCGAAGCGAGAAAGCAAGCGCGGAGCAGGCGGAAGTAGCCATCGGCGGTTTCCGAGGGAAAGAACTGGCGGCGAGAATTTTCCCGGAGGCATCGTCCTGCATACCGAGGGCGGTGAGACGCGGGCCACGGCCTTCGAGCCAGTCGTGAGGCGAGCCGTCGAGTTGCACCAATTCGCCTTCGCGGGCGACGCGCAGACGGCGCTGGCGATGAGCGGGAGCGCGGCGTTTGCGGGGAGAGCCGAGACCTTGGCTGCGCAGCAAGCGACGCAGGGTCTCGCGGCTGAGCGAGAAGCCCTCCTGCTCGACGAGCTTTTCGCAGAGGTGGTGGTCATTGAAGCCAGCATAGCGGGTGCGCGCCAGCTGCAAGATGCGATCCCGCAGGCGCTGCGGCAGGCGGCGGTGATTGGGTCGCCCGCGGCTGGCGTGAGCCAGAGCCGCTGCGCTGCCTTGCCGATAGCGAGCTTTGAGGCGTTTGACATGGCGAGGCGTAAGTGCGAGCAGCTCCGCGGCTCTGGCACACGCCAGGTTTCCTTGCACACACTGGGAAATGACTTCCACTCGCTGCAGTTCCTTCTGACTCAACGTGAATGTCTCCTGTCTCATAGGGTGACATTTTCACGTTGCCGTTAAGGGGTGACAGAATTATGGAGCTAAGACATTGGGAGAAGTTGGGAGTATCCCGCCACCGCGCTTCAGTATACCCTCGCTTGTTGTGGTAGCGCCAAATTGCGACTCAACCAGCCCCGGGCCTGAAGAGCCCGGGTATGTTTGGACGCCGGCGCTTACTTGTCCCGATTCCAGAAAGTTATCCGGAAGTGATGGTATCCTCCCACACGATGCCCGGCGGTTGGTGAGCGACGAGCCCGCCCGGCGCCATGGGAACTCAGATCTCACCAACGAGACAGAGTTAGGGATGCCGGGGGCGCTGCGTTCCGGGCCAAATTGAAATGAACCCAGGAGAGTACCTGTGAGAGTGATTCGTGTGCTGTGTTTTGTCGCGGCGATGTGTGTTTCCGCAGTGGCATTCGGCCAGGAGCCGGCCAAGCAGACGCCAAAAATGGGCAGCAAGGAGTGGGCGGAGCTCGAAAAGACGCTGTGGGATGTAGATCAGCAATGGCTGTGCAGCGCGGGCGCGACCCCGTATCATCAGGATTACAAAGAGTGCGTCGAGTTTCGCAACCAGTTTTGGACCGATCAATTTTTTGAGATTTCCATCAAGGGGAAAGTGCAGACCAAGTCGGAGATGGTGGCCATGCAGAGGGCCGCGCATCCGTCCAAGGGTGTGGGCCCGCATCCCGATGATTTCAAGCTGATGGCGGTCTATGGAAACTTCGCCCTGGCCACCGACCACACGTTTCTGCAGAGCGAAAGCAAGGACGGTAAAGTCGCAGGCACGGAGACGCGCGTGCTGCGCATGTTTGCCAAGGAAGATGGGAAGTGGAGGCCCGCAGGGGCTGCCCTGGTGCCCATTGTTCAGTAACGATTTTCAGCTGCCCGAGATGGCGTACTAATTTCAGAATTGCGTGGCAATTCTGAAAAACAGGAGGCCGGGACTTCAGATTTTGCGCGAGAAGTCCGGTTTGGTTCCTGTAGCGCCCGCCTTCAGGCGGGCACCTGCTTGATTATAAATTGCCCGCCTGAAGGCGGGCGCTACGAAAAGCCGCCAATTTTGTGTTCTCACACAGACTCTGAAGCCCCGACCTCAAATACACCCTCAAAATGATGGTTTCCAGTTCGCAGACCGCGCTCGGTTTGACTCTGGACCGAAACGCGAGCACAATCGCCGAAACGGTGGGAGGTGCACCATGTCCACCCATATGTGCCTCGATTGTGACTCTCCGGGAGACGGAAATTGCCCATTCTGCCACGGCATAGGACGCCTTCCGGGAGAGAATTTTTCCAGCATGTCCGGCGGAATCGGGGATGAAATTTCCTGCGCCTCTTGCGAGGGCACCGGTGAATGCCGGAAATGCGATGGCAGCGGGGAAATTGAAGTTGGTGGCGAAGCCTGATCGCCACCGTGGAACAATCTTACTGCACCGCGAAGACCAAAACCTCCGCGCACGTTTCCCCATGCGGGGGCACGGCCACGAAATATTCATTCAGAGCCGGCACGAGTAAACCGGTTTTGCCCAGCGGGCCGGTGGGGATTTTTCCAATCGCCTCATAGTGGTCCGCGTCGGTTTCCTTAAACACGTTGACGAATCCTTCGCCGGTGGCCACGTAAATCCTCTTGCTTGTTGGATCGAAGGTCATGTCATCGACGCCGGTCGAGATCGGAAGATTTTGCAGCACCTTTCCAGTGTCGGAATCGAGCATGTTCAAGTTGCCGTCCCGGCACGCGGCGAAAAGCCGGTGATTTTTTTCATCGATCGCGACCGACGCGTTCACTTTACACGTAAGCGGCCAGACGGCAACCACCGCTTCTTTCTTGCGGTCAATCACACCGATGGAATTCTTCTCGGTCATGTTCAGGAACAGCCTGGATCCGTCTTTTTCTACCGCCATGGCTTCCAGGCGATTGGAATCAATCTTGATTTGCCCTACTTTTTCGCCTGTGTCGGTGTTCACAATTTCGAGGAACGTGTAGTTAAGCTTCGCGTCCAGGCCGCCATCCGCGATGTACAAATAATGCGTATTGGGGTCGTATCCGGTTGCATCCGAGTCCGCCAGGAGTTTCACGGACTTCAGCAGTTCGTAGGTGGTCCCGTTGAAAATTTTCAAATCGCCGTCGGAACCGTCGGTCACGAAAATCCGGTCGATATCCGCGCGGTACACCACGGAATGCCCGACGCCGATTCCCTTGATGCTGTGCACGAATTTGCCGCTGCGAATGTCGTAGACTTCGATGGTCTTGTTATCTTCCGGTACGACGAAGAGCCGGTTGTTTTTCAGGTCCGGCGTGAGGTGGTCGAAATGGTTCTGAACGCCGACCATACGCGTGGTGGTCAGATTCTTGGCCAGCTGATCGGCGGAAACGTCGGGTATACCGCTGCGAATATCCGCAAGCTCAATGGTCTTCACCAATTTTAGCGGGGGAGCGCTTTCCGCAAACACGAATGCGCGCGGCGCGGTCCACGCGGCCATAGCCAGCGCGGCAACCCAGAAGAAATATCGTTGGAACGAACGCATCAATCCCTCCCACCCCTCAAAACGTAACAGAACAGCTCTGCGGCGATGTCGAGAGGATAGCACGCGATGAAGGCTGTCCACAAATCTCCGGCGTTGGGATTTGGATTTGCCTCCCTGCATAAGAAGCTCTTCTGACGAAAAAAAAACGACGAACGTCACATCCAATCGACCGCGGCCCTCGTAGTACAAGCTGCAGGCCAAAATAAGAACCGAAGAGAGGAAAAACGAAATGAAGAAGATTGCGCAGATGTGTGTCATCACGCTGGTTGCAGCGTCCGCCATGCTGGCCGCGAACAACCCCATGGTCGGCGGCCACGAAATGTTCCCGTCGAAAAATATCGTGCAGAACGCGTTGAATTCGGACGACCATACGACGCTGGTAGCCGCAGTGAAGGCCGCCGGACTCGTGGATACCCTGGAAGGCCCCGGGCCATTCACCGTATTTGCTCCCACTAATGAAGCGTTCGCCAAGCTGCCCGCGGGCACGGTGGATACCCTGCTCATGACGGACAACAAAGCCACGTTGACCAAGATTCTTACCTACCACGTCGTAGCCGGGAAAATGGACTCCAAAGAAATCGCCCGGGCCATCAAAGCCGGAAACGGCAAGGCGGCATTAATAACAGTTAGCGGCGGCAAGCTGTGGGCCAGCATGCAGGGCAAGGACATCGTCCTCACCGATGAAAAGGGCGGCATGGCCAAGGTTACAATCGCAAATGTGACTCAATCGAATGGCGTGATCCACGTCATCGATTCGGTGCTCCTGCCCAACTAACCCAGGGGGGAATCTCTAACACTGAGCGCATAAAGAGAATCTGAAGCGTCTGGCAGAGAGGCACGGCGAATTCGGGGAGGAAGTGCGAAATAATCCCCCGATTTCTCTGTGCCTCTGCTCTTGTGTGGCAATCTTGCAGCAGAGCCCGTTTGCTTGACAGGGGAGGGGTGCAGGGGTATACGGGATGTGACCCTGCTCTCGTCCGCAGAGACCCAAGGAGGCACCATGAGTCCCAAAAAACGCGATGTTGAAACACGCATCAGCCAGATGGAAGCGGGCGCGCAACGCGCCAAGCCAGTACTGCACCAGCATGCCAAGGAAATTCAGCCTTACGGAAAAATCGCCAAATTATCGATCGCCCTGGATGAAACCGCTTGCGAATCGAGCATCAATAACCTGAACCAAGTTCTCGCGGACACCATGACGTTGCGCGATATGTACAAGAAGCATCATTGGCAGGCGGGCGGCGCCACTTTTTACCAACTTCATTTGCTCTTTGATAAGCACCACGGCGAACAGGACGAGTTGGTGGACACCATCGCGGAGCGGATTCAGCTGCTCGGCGGCGTGAGTATCGCCATGGCGGCGGACGTCGCGGAAACGACCATCATTCCCCGCCCGCCTCGCGGCAGGGAAGAACCGCCTGTACAAATTTCACGACTTCTCGAAGCGCACGAATTCATCCTGAAAGAAGCCCGCGCCATGGCACGGGAAGCCTCCGAAGTCGGCGATGATGGAACCAACGATTTGCTGGTGAGCGATGTCATCCGCCGCAACGAGTTGCAGGTCTGGTTCCTCTCTGAGCATTTGGTGGCCATGCCTTTGTCGCATCCGGAGCAGGCTAAAGCTGCCTCATCCGGGAGCTAGTCGGCGGTCATCCTCGGCACGGACTGCGAAAAAGCTTTCAACACAGAGGGCGCAGAGTACACGGAGAAATTCCAGAGAAAATGCATCTTTTTCGGTATTTCTCTAAGTTCTCTGTGCCCTCTGTGTTAAAGCCTTTCTTTCCTCAATTCAAATCACACTTTATTTGCCGCCGCGGATTTGCCTCGAATCAACGCAACCAGTTCCCGCGTGACCGGCACTTCGATTCCGTGCTCCTCGGCAAGGCGTAAGATCGGCCCGGCGATTCCGTCCAGTTCGGGCGGGTTGCCGGCGGCGACGTCCTTCTGCATCGAGCTGCGTCCTCCCGGCGGCGTCTTGTCGAAAAATGGAATGATCGCCGAGGCGTCCAGCGGTGTCCCGCTCGCCGTGCCCACGGCGGCCACTTCGCGCGTCACGGCATCCAATTTCTTCCGCCACGCGGGGTCGCTCCTCACCTCGCCGATGGTTAGGCCCGTTGCTGTAGTCGTCAGCGCAAAAGGCGCGAGGACGGAGAGTTTCGCCCAAAGTATCTTCATCTCATCGGCGACGAATTGGCAGGAGAAGCCAAACTTCTTGAATTTCTCAGCTGTGGACGTCAGCCTCCCTTCGCCAATCGAAGAGAACGTAAGTCGCACCGCCATGCCGCGTTGAATGATCCTGCCCGGAGCGGCCCTTTCGGCCTCCACGCCAATGCTCGCAGGGACGACCCGATCATGTCCAAAGCGCGCCCGGAGCGATGCCACATGGTCCATGCCGTTCAGCAGGGGAACCACTGCCCCAATTTGATCGGGAGCTACGGTAACGCTGCGGAGCGCGGCTTCGAGCTGTGTGGCTTTCACCGCAATCCACAGGACGTCGTACGGTGCTGCGACGCTCGCGGCGCTCTCCACCGGCACGCTGAGGGACCCCAGGGGACTCTCCAGCGAAAGCTCCGGTGGATACACCTTTAACGCTTCCGGCCGCAACACAAGTGTTACGGATTCTCCCGACTTCGCGAGCGCGACAGCAATGAGCCCACCGACACCGCCTACCCCCAAAATCGCATGACGCATATTCTCCTCCGATGCCCCACAGATCCCGGCTCCTCCCTGCGCCCATTCCGGGATTCGCACCTATTGTACGCCGGGTTGGGTTAACTGAGGCTGCTCGGCTCTTGACACAAAGCTGGGAAAAGCTCGCATTTGACAAACTTTTCATGCGTCGCACATCCCCTCGGATTCGATGTAAATTACGAAACTTAGAAGAAGATCGAATAGGGTCCTAAGAGAGGCCCGGATGGTATGATTTGCTCATGGTGACAGAAAAGGGCACACCGAAAATTGCCTATTTCTGCATGGAGATCGCACTAGACCCGGCGATTCCTTCCTACGGCGGGGGTTTAGGCATCCTGGCGGGCGATATGTTGCGCTCGGCAGCGGATTTGGAGCTGCCCATGGTTGCCATCTCACTGGCCTACAGGAATGGCTATTTTCGCCAACGGTTGGATCAGGAAGGGAACCAAGTCGAGGAGCCTGACCCGTGGCAGCCGGAAACCGTGCTCCCCTCGGTCGAAGTGGCGTTTACAGTTCGCATTGAAGATCGTGATGTTCACGTGCGCGCCTGGCGGTACAGCGTCCACGGTTTGTCGGGGTTCATCGTTCCGGTCTATCTGCTGGATACCGACGTCCCGGAAAACTCCGACTATGACCGCACCCTGACTGATTCGCTGTACGGTGGCGACGCGCACTATCGAATCTGCCAGGAAGTGCTGCTAGGGGTGGGCGGGATCACCTTACTGCGCCACCTGAACGTTTCGCATATCGGAAGCTACCACATGAACGAAGGGCACGCCGCGTTCCTCACCTTGGCGATGCTGGAGGAGCAGCTCAAACTTCGCAAGTACACCGTGGCCGTGGAAGCGGACATCGAGGTCGTGCGCCGCCGCTGCGTTTTTACGACGCATACCCCGGTGGAAGCGGGCCATGACCGATTTCCCTGGGACCTCGTGCACCAGGTGCTTGGGGAGTACAGGACCGGCTTATTGCAGCAAGCGGGTTTCGCCAACGCCAATATGCTCAATATGACCGACCTGGCCATCCATTTTTCGCGGTATGTGAACGGTGTGGCTATGCGGCATGGCGAAGTCTCGCAGCACATGTTCCCGCAATTCCCGATCCACGCAATAACGAATGGGGTTCACGCGGCCACTTGGGCTTCGCCGCAATTTCAGGAATTATTTGACCGCGAGATACCCGAGTGGCGCCGCGACAACGCTTACATGCGGTATGCCGTCGGGATTCCCATCGAGGACATTCGCAAGGCGCATTGTCTGGCCAAAGCCGCGCTGATCAAGGAAGTGCAGAAACGCACTGGTGTGCAACTGGACGAATCGGTTCTGACCATCGGCTTCGCCCGGCGCGCGGCAACCTACAAACGGGCGGATCTGCTGTTCAAGGATATTGACCGCCTGAAATCCATCGCGCAGTCGGCCGGTCCGATCCAGATTTTGTATGCCGGGAAAGCCCATCCCAACGACGCAGCCGGCAAGGCCCTAATCCATCGTGTGATCCAGGCCGCTGCAGGGCTGAATTACAACATCAAGATTTTGTACCTTGAGAACTACAACATGTCGCTCGCCAAGCTCATCACTTCCGGCGTCGATCTTTGGCTGAATACCCCGCAGCGTCCGCAGGAAGCTTCGGGCACGAGCGGAATGAAGGCGGCCCTGAACGGAGTTCCCAGCCTGAGCGTATTGGACGGCTGGTGGGTGGAGGGCTGCGTCGAGGGCGTGACCGGCTGGGCCATTGGGTACGACAGCAAAATCGTAGGCGACGAATCGGCGGCCGAGGTCGCCTCACTGTACGACAAGCTCGAACACCAGATCGTGCCCATGTTCTACCGCGCGCCCGAGGCCTACGCGCACATCATGAGATCGTGCATTGCGCTGAATGCCAGCTTCTTCAACACCCATCGCATGCTGAGCCAGTACAAAGCGAATGCCTACTCGCCCCGGGCCCTCATCCGAAAGGCCAAAGAGGTATAGCAGTATAGTAATATTGTCCCGCAATTCCCGCTGTTTCAAAGCGCCACAGTCCGTTGCCTCTGCGTGTGTAAATCGCACTCCAAACTTTTGGGGTATACCGGATAGTACCGGTGGTCTATAGACTCTGCACTGTAGGAACCGCAAACTACTCCTCCGTAACGATGTCCAAGCTGAGGGCTCCTTCTCCAGAAGAGCAGGGCCGGAAGCGTTGAGGGAGTCTCCGTGAACGAGCTCGAGCAAAGAATTTTTTCCGAGAAAGAAGAATCTGCTTCGGATCAATCTGACCGGCGGCGCGAACCCCGCGTCCAGGTCGACCGCCTCGTTTACGTCCAACTGGCCGATGCCGGCGACAATTATTTTGAGGAAGTTCGCTGCATGAGGGATCTCAGCCGCAGCGGATTCTATTTCATTACGGATACGGATTCCTACAAGCCGGGGATTCGATTGCACGTCGTTCCGGCGTTCGGATGCCTCAACCTGGAATATCTCGGCGAGGTCGTCAGGGTGGAGGAGCTGCCATTCGGAGAGTTCGGCGTTGCCGTGCGTCTGCTTCGCGTTGAGAAAATGGTGTCCGGCTCACGATCGACCACCATCGAAGCGTTTGAAGCTTTGGCCCGGGGAGACAGTTCGCCGGTGACCCTGCCGGAAACCGAAGAAGAAGTTTCAACTACCGTTTCTCGCTGATTGTTTCAATAACTTTCGAGCGTTCGATTCGCCCTCCGACTGTCTTCAACACCTAGCGCAAAATTGACTGGCCCTCGTCAAAACGTCCCGCCTCCCAGCCATTTTTTCCCCAGAGCGTAGAGCGCGTCGGCGTCGGGACCTTTCAATCCAGGCATATCTAGCTTGACCTTGAATCCGAGGCCGGATTGCAGGTACGCCAGGTGACGATAGCCCTCGGGGAATTGCGCCAAAACTTTCGGATCGAGCTGCACCGTTTTGGAAGGATCGACCGGGTCCATGCGGTCCTTCTCATAAAATAGCCGCCGCAGCACAATGGCCCAGCGATCGTTGCGCTTTTCAAAAAAGTCATAGAAGCGGCCGGTGCACAGGACGTCCACCACGACGCCATGCACACGCGCGCGCTGCGAAATAGTCATCTTTGTCTGAGCGATGGCGCGCGGGCCGGCGATCTCCACCGACGTTCCCCCGAGCAAATGCAGGATGCTGACGCCCTTGTCCCAGCCCTCTTTGTTGACCCGGATAAACTCCTCGAAGGTCCCCTGGAACCACGTCGCCATCATGATGCCTTCTTCATGCCACACGGTTCGGAACCGTTCCCAGTCGCCCGAGTCGCGATACACGACCCAGTTCTCGACAACCTCTTTGATCGCCAGCGTGTCCAGCATTCGTTGGTCCATGCACTCTCCTCCGCATACTGCTTGTGACTGGTAAGCGGTGACTGGTGATTCCCTTGCAATGAGGCCGCCGCAGCGACCGAAGTGCGAATGGCGATTTGTAATTCGTGCTTGGAACGCGAGGTGGATGTTCTCTTAAGGTCGGAACATGTTCTGACGTTCTTCACACGTCAGCAGTCATTCGCAATTGTCGGTCACCGCTCGCACTTCTCATCCCTTCACTTGATTCGCGAGGAATCTGACCGCGATCTCCCAAGCCTGTTTCGCCGCGGTTTCATTGTAGCTGTCCCGCGCGTCGCAGAAAAATCCGTGGCCGGCGTCTGAAAATTCGACGCTCATGAAAGGCTTCTTCGCTGCCTTCATGGAGTCGAGAACCGCTCGAGCTTGGTCTTGCGGAATGAGCGGATCGAGGCCGCCCCAGAAGAACAGGACCGGCCCATGTTGCTGCGCCGCGCGCGGCAACAGCGCCGGAACGATCCCTCCACCGTAGAACGAAATCGCCGCCTTAAAGGGAATTGCTGAATTGGCCACGAACGAGGCGCGTCCACCCATGCAGAATCCGAGGGTGGCAATCGCGTTCGGTAGAACGCGGGGGTTTTTTTGCAGCCAGTCAAAAGCCGCGCGAGCATCGGCAATCAGTCCCTCGGGCGTCAGTGCCTGGGCATGCGGCATGCAGGCCGGCAAGTTCGTGTATGCTTCCTCGAATCCGGGCGCTGTGCGGTGAAAGAGTTCCGGCGCGACCGCGACATACCCTTGCTTTGCGAATCGCTCAGCAATCTCCCGGATGTTGGCATTCACGCCGAATATCTCCTGAAATACGAGCAAGCCCGGCGCTTTCGCGCCTTCCGCCGGAGTCGCGACGTATGCGTTCATGGACGTTCCATCCGCAACCTGCAGCGCAATCTTTTCCGTACTTATAGTCCCCATCGGGTTTTCCTCGCGTTTCAGTTTGAAGCGAGCCGACACATCATATCCATTTTTCAGGCGGGCTCCAAGCCGCCTGCGCCGCTTTCAGACAAATTGGGATAGGATGTTGCACCGAAGGCAAAGGGGAGAAAGTCGTGTCATCATCATCTCTCGCGGGGAAAGTAGCGTTGGTGACCGGAGCGGCCAAACGCATTGGCCGAAGCGTGGCCTTGCGCCTAGCCACGGAGGGCGCGGACGTCGTGGTCAATTATCGCGGCTCCAAGGCCGAGGCCGAAGATGTCGCTGCGCAAATCACGGCGATGGGGAGACGCGCCGTGGCAGTTCAGGCCGATGTCGCGAAGAAGCAAGATGTGACCGCACTGTTCGCGGCCGTGGGAAAGGAATTCGGCCGGCTGGATATTCTCATCAACAACGCCGGAATGTTCTTTCCCGTGAAATTTGAGGAGCTGACCGAAGAGCAGTGGGACCGCATCCTCGACACAAATTTGAAATCGCAGTTTCTGTGTTCCCAAGCGGCGGCTCCGATGTTGCGCCGCAGCGGCCAGGGCCGGATCGTAAACTTCGCGTCGCTCGGCGGCCTGCTGGCCTGGCCAGCATACACCCACTACTGCGTGTCGAAAGCAGGCGTCATCATGCTGACGCGCTGCCTGGCGCGCGCGCTAGCGCCGGAGATTACCGTGAACGCTATTGCCCCCGGCACAATATCATTTGCCGGGGACACTCCGGAGCTAGCTGAGGATTTCATTCGCCGCGCGCCGCTGCAGCGCACCGGCACCGCCAAAGACATCGACGACGCCGTGGTCTTTCTCGTCCAGTCGTCCTTCATCACCGGCCAAGTGATTGTCGTCGATGGAGGAAGAACTCTAACGTAGGACAGGCTTCAGCCTGTCTGGTTTTGCAGTTCTTCAATTTCACTATGAAAATGAAGATTCAAAGGATCGATCACCGGGTTGTATTTCTTGAACCGGTGGAAATTCGGACAGGCTGAAGCCTATCCTAGAAAGATCAATCCAGCGCTAGCGCGCGCGAGGCAAGGAGAGCTACGAATTCTTCGTCAGCTTTGAGGAAATCGTAATTCGGCAACGCGGAGGGATCGGACCACTCGAACTTCTCAAATACTAGATTTTGCAGCGGTACGGACGGGCCGACGCTGGCCTGGAAGAAAATCAATTCGAGGGCCTGGCCCGATTCGCGGTAGCGATGCCGCGTGCGATAAAGCTCCCTCGTGACTTTGGCTTCTATTCCCAGTTCTTCGCGGAGTTCGCGCGCCAGCGCCGCCTGCGGAATTTCTCCCGGTTCGACTTTGCCGCCCGGAAATTCCCATTGCAACGCATGCGTATCGTCGCGCCGCCGCTGGCAGACCAGGACTTTGGAATCACGGAGGATCAGTGCCGCGACAACGGTAAGTCCCGTTCTGGTTGATTTGTCAGGTGCGCGCTGGGGTGCGCCCTCGTCCATATCGTTTTCTTTTTATGTGAAGAGCGGATTAGGCTTGTCCAGGTTGATTTCGAGTTCCTTCACGGCTTTTTGCACGACCGCCGCCTCGATTTTTCCTTCGCGGAACAATTCGTACAGCGTAGCCAGCGCAATGAACCTCGCGTCCACCTCAAAGAAGTCCCGAAGCGCCGCGCGGCCCTCGCTACGGCCAAACCCGTCGGTCCCGAGCGAGGCCAGGCGCCGAGGCGTCCACCGACTGATGAGATTGGGCAGCGCCTTGAGGTAGTCCGAAGCCGCAACCAGCACGCCTTCGGAATCCGCGAGGCACTGACTCACGTACGGCACGCGCGGTTTCTCTCCCGAATGCAGCAGGTTCCAGCGCTCCGCATCGATTCCGTCGGTGTAAAGCGATTTGTAGCTTGTGACGCTCCACACATCCGCGGACACGCCATATTTTTCTCCCAAAATCTCCTGCGCCTTCAAAGCTTCGCGCAGGATGGCCCCACTGCCGAAAAGTTGCGCGCGCAACTTCGCTTTCTTCATTTCAGACGCGCGGAATCTGTACATGCCCTTGAGGATTCCGTCCTCAACGCCAGCGGGCATCGGAGGCATCGCGTACGGTTCGTTCATCACCGTGATGTAATAAAAAATGCTCTCGCCGTCCTTGTACATGCGGCGGATGCCGTCCTGGATGATCACGGCAATTTCGTAGGCAAACGCTGGGTCGTACGCGCGCATGTTGGGTATGGGCAGTGCGAGAACGTGGCTGTTTCCGTCCTGGTGTTGCAAACCCTCGCCCGCCAGCGTCGTGCGTCCCGCCGTCCCGCCCAGCATGAATCCGCGGCAGCGCATGTCCGCGGCCGCCCAAATGAAATCGCTGATGCGCTGCAGTCCGAACATCGAATAGTAAATGAAGAAGGGGATGGTATTGATCCCGTGCGTGGCGTACGCGGAACCCGCGGCGATGAACGACGCCATCGAGCCCGCTTCGGTGATGCCTTCCTCGAGAATTTGTCCGTCCTTGGCTTCCTTGTAGTAAAGCAGGGTGTGCACGTCAACCGGTTCGTAAAGCTGTCCGCGGCTGCTGTAAATGCCTACTTGCCGGAACAGGGATTCCATGCCGAACGTGCGCGCTTCATCGGGGACGATGGGAACGACCAGCTTTCCGATTTCAGGGTCGCGCAGCATCTGCCGAAGCATTCCAACGAAGGCCATGGTCGTGGAAACCTCGCGGCCTTCGCTGCCCGAATGAAATTCCTTAAACAGCGCGTCGTGATTCGCGACCAGCGCTTGGGAGCGCATTTTGCGCGATGGCACGTAACCGCCCAGAGCCTGCCTGCGCGCGCGAAGATACTGAATTTCCCGGCTGTCTTCCGGAGGAAGATAGAACGGCGTTTCCGCGAGCTGCTCGTCACTGATCGGAATGCCGAAGCGCGAACGAAACTCGCGAAGCTCTTCTTCGTTCAGTTTTTTCTGCTGGTGAGTGATGTTGCGTCCCTCGCCGCTCTCGCCGAGCCCGTAGCCCTTGATCGTCCTGGCGAGAATGACGGTGGGAGAACCCTTGTGCTCGACTGCAACCTTGTAGGCCGCGTAGACCTTGCGCGGGTCGTGGCCACCCTGGCGCATCGTTCGCAGCGCCTCATCCGGCAGGTCTTCAACCATTTTCAAGAGGCGGGGATCGCCTCCGAACACGTGCTGTCGAACGTAGGCGCCCGATTCGACGCTGAGTTTCTGCGCTTCGCCGTCCACCATTTCGCCTAGGCGTTTGGCCAGCAGGCCGTCCGTGTCCCGTTCAAGCAGGGGATCCCAGTCGCTGCCCCACAGGACCTTGATGCAATTCCATCCGGCGCCGCGGAAGGCTGCTTCCAATTCCTGCACGATTTTTCCGTTGCCGCGCACGGGACCGTCGAGGCGTTGCAGGTTGCAATTGATTACAAAAATCAGGTTGTCGAGATTTTCGCGCGACGCCAGAGTGATTGCGCCCAGCGTCTCCGGCTCGTCCGTTTCGCCGTCCCCCAGAAACGCCCAGACCTTGGCATCCGTGCGGGGCTTCAGGTTGCGGTCTTCCAGATAGCGGTTGAACCGCGCCTGGTAAATGGCCATGAGCGGGCTGAGACCCATTGACACCGTGGGATATTCCCAGAAATTCGGCATCAACCACGGATGCGGATAGGATGACAATCCGCCGCCTTCCCGAAGTTCGCGCCGGAAATTTTCCAACTGCTTCATGGACAAGCGGCCTTCGAGAAACGCGCGCGAATAAACTCCAGGAGAAGCATGCCCCTGTAAATAAACCGTGTCGCCTTCAAATTCTTCGGTGCGTCCGCGGAAGAAATGGTTGAAACCGACTTCAAACAGCGTCGCGGCGGAGGCGTAGGTGGAAATGTGGCCGCCAATGCTGTGGTCGACGCGATTGGCGCGCACCACCATGGCCAGAGCGTTCCAGCGCACCAGGCTCTTGATGCGGCGCTCGATTTCCTGATCGCCCGGGAAGATGGCCTGTTTTTCAGCAGAAATCGTGTTCAGGTAAGGAGTATTTGCAGTGAAAGGAAGTGCGATACCGAGTGATTGAGCGTGGGCTCGGAGCCGGTCCAGCAAAGTGATCGCCGAATCCTGCCCTTCCTCGCGTACAACTTCGTTGAAGGATTCTACCCACTCCTGTACTTCCTGCGGGTCCATGCCCAATACATTGATGTCGGTGTCTCTGTCCATGTTCCCTTGCCCCCATGCTGGATCGGCGGCGATCAATTTATTTTACGCCCGGTCTGCCGCGCGAGCGCAAATAAACCGTGCGCCATTCAGGGTTCGGCTGACAAGACGACGAGGCTTGTTAGCGGTTGGCGCGGCCGGTTGGCGCCGAATCAGCTGCTCCCGATGGTTGCATCCGGGCGCTTGCCCCGCGCACAAGCAGCGCCAGGCTTGGCCGCTGCTGAAGAAGTCCTTGTGCCGAGGGACAAAAGTATCTTAGCAGGTCCGGCAAATCCTGCAATTGCAATTCACGGTGTGGATGTCCCGCGTCGCTGTCTTACCGGCGCGCGGTGTCAATTGCGGCCTGAGGTCAGAGCGGGAGCGGGGTAGTCGGGAAGTTTCTCGTTGCTGTTGTCGGCGCGCTTGACTTCAAGTTCGTCAAACATCACCGAGGGGCTCACAATCGTCATAAACGGCAGGCCGGTCCGGTTGCTTACGAGCGGATCGTCGCCCGCGGCGACCAAATCGCTGCGCAAAGCGCGAATGTCCAGCTCGTTGAAAACCGCTCCGCGCACCAGGTCCTCATGTCCGTCGTCGGTCCACACGCGGTAGAGCATTCGCGGCGAGAGGCGCGGGCCCAGCGTGTCCACGAAATAACCGTACTTCAATCCGCGAATGCGGCATTCGTCCAGAAGCTGTTTCTTGAGTTCCTCTCGCGTGCTGGTCCTGGAAGCGCGGAAAAATAAATTGCCGGGGGCAGGGGCCGTGTTGCCGCTGCCGGAAGCGCGGCCATGGCCATTGGAAACCGGAAAATCGCGTATCGGCACACGTCCGATCAAATAATTTACGAGCGTTCCCTTGTCCACAACGGTGACGGGAGTTGCAGGAACACCTTCGTCGTCGACTTTATAGCTCCCTCCCAGTCCATGCCCCGCAAAGTTGTCCACGGTCGGATCGTCCACGACCGACAGGAAATCGGGAAGAACCCGAGCTCGCCAGCTACTAGCAAACGCGCCGACAGTGCGGGCGGGACGTCCCGGCGCAGGCCGGCGACCCAATACATTCGGTACGATCAGTTCAAAGAACATGTCGGTGGCGGCGTCATTTGAGAAAAGGACCGGGCCGCGATATTCCTCGTCCACGATTGGAGCCTCGCGCAAGGTTTTCATGTCTTCAACTAGTTTGAGGGCGTCCTTCTGGAACTCATCGGGCGATGGCAACTCTTCGATGTGGTTGGCTGTGAATTGCGGCGAGCGCTCCAGCCTCATACCGTCGCCCGCCTGTTCACCGGCGCTGAGAACCAGCTGGTAATGCGCCGAGCCGTGCCGGGTGATTGTGCCTTCCGTGTTCGCAAAATATTGCGAGATCACGGTGAAGTTCAAATTTGCCTGGAACGATTGGATCTGCGGGTCATTCCTATACACGCCGGTGGCGGATTCCAACATCTTCGTCCACTTGGCCGGATCCACGTCCAGCTTCGCCAGCGGTCCGATGGACACGACAGGTTCGGCTTTGGCGAAATCGTCCACGGGTTGATCGATGTTGAGCTGCTTGAGCATGGCCTTCTTGTTGGAGAAGGCTTCGCTCGCGCGTTTGTAGGCCTGATCGGTGGCCAGCCAGACCTGGTGGCGGATGGCCAGTTCATCGTCGTCGAGGGGCAGAATGTCACTGATCCCCTGGCCGGCATTGAAGAAACTATCGAGTTTGTAGTCGCCCAGGCGGACGACCGCCCGGATCAAGCGTATTCGCGTCCGGTTCTGATCGTGCAACGCGCCAAAGGCCGCGCTGGCCTCGAATTGCTCGACGTCGAACACGCGGTACTCGATGTAAAACGGCGAATCGACATTGTCCATCTTGAGCTGCGCCTTCGAGCGGGCCAGCTCTGCCTGAAGTGCGCGCAGAACGGGGTCCGAAGCGGCGTCGGCGGGGAGCTGCTTCTGCTGCGCGAGTGTTCTGAAGGGCGAGACTCCGATGAAGACGAAGAGGAGAGCGGCTGCACGCCACGAAGAGAAGCGCCGGGAGTTTTTCATCGCGCGCCCCCCGCCGGCGAAGTCGCCGTCGAACTACCGGATGACTCTTCAAATCCCGGCGCCGGAAGAATGGGGGGACGCTCCCGCGAGGCCTTGCGCTTCTGCACTTCCATCTCGCTGAAAAGCATCGCTGGCGCCGAAGCGGACACCGGAACGCTGCCGGACTCCGCGCCGCAAATCCCGTTGAAAACTTCCGTCTTGTCACCCGTCAATAAAATTCGATTCAAGGAGGCGAGCGGGGTGCCCACAATATCGACGCCGCGCACGAGCTGATCCGGTCGCCCGTCGGGGTATACGCGCCAGACGATGACCGGAAGCACTTGAAAAGCCTGCGGCAGCTCGCGCGTCGTCAGCGTGAATCCTCCCTGCACGTCCTCGAAGTAGAGTCCGTACGGCTTTCCCTGCTTCTTGACTTCATCGATGAGCTGTGCGCGCATTTCGGAATCCTTCACGGTCTTGCTCGATTGAACGATCAAGTTTCCCTGGCGGCCCGTGGGCATGAACCCTGCCTGATGGCGCCCGTGGCCATTCGACTTCGAGAAATTTGTGATCGGCATGCGCGACATCAGAAAATTCTTCAGGATTCCGTCCTGAATCAGCGGCACGCGCTGGGAAGGAACCCCTTCGTCATCGTGCGAATACGTGCCCGAAAGCGGCACGCCATTGATGGCTCCCAACGTTGGATCGTCGTACACGCTCAGAAATGTCGGCAACACCGGCTGATTCACTTTTTTCGTGAACGTCTGCCCCTCGGTTTCGCCGCGCTGGCGATGGCCTTCCAGGCGGTGGCCCAGCACTTCGTGGAAGAAGACAGCGGCCGCTCGGCCCGAGAGAAGCGCGGGGCCGTCAAAGGGCTCGGCCAACGGCGCTGCGCGCAAGGCCTTCAGATCCGACGCCATCTTTTCTTCTTTGGCAGTGAGTTCTTTTTCCGAGGGAAGCCCGTCAGGCTTGGTCGATTCAAATGTCTCGACACGTACCAGGTCCATACCGTCATCCGCCCGAGTGTTCGCCTCGACCACCAGCCTGGCCATGAGGCCGGGAGTCTCCACCTTGCTTCCTTCGCTGGAAACAAAATAGGAAGTGGTCTGCTCGATTTGCAGCGTCACAGTGGAACTGTATATTTCAGGATACTTCCGGAAGAGGGCCGAATATTTGCGTACCTTTTCTTCCCATTCCTTTTGATTGAACGCGACGGGCGCGGGCGGCGCTTCGACGGACGCCTGGGCAGCCTCTTGAGAAAAATCGGGAGACTTGTCTTCCTCCGCGGCCTGCACGGAGTTGTTGGTCATCACCTTGGCGTATGCGGGCGTGGCGCGTCGGTATTCACGATCGGTCAACTCCCATAAGGTGCGGGCAATGGCGTCGCGATCGTCCGCCAGGGGCAGCGCCCCGGAACTGATTCCCGAATCGCGATTCTCGTTGTGCGTGTTGTCCATGGTGGGGCTGCCGACGCGCATGGTCACGTCCGCCCATCGGTGATTTCCCGAATTTGAAGTAACAATCGTCCCGTACATCCCGGCAACGATCATGGTGCGCTGGTCGTAGACTTCGTAACTGATGAAATACGGCGCGGGATCGGACTTAGCCAACGAAGTTTTCGCACGGTCCAGCTCCGCCTGCATTGTTGAAAGGAGAACGCCCTCGCCCTTGTCGGCTGGGGGAGCGCTCCAGGCCACAATTCCAGTAGCAGCGGATATTGCCACAAACAAAATGTAAATCGAAGGCCGGAATCGATTCATGGGAGTCTTAGACGGATGACCTCCTGCTTTCGATAGATGCCAATTGACCGGTTTGCGCTGGCATGTTTGATGGCATGTGCTCAATCGATTGATCATGCCCGGAATCGACTCATCGGGCAAACGGTTTTCCATTGCAGTCATTCTATAAGACATGGCGTTGACCCGGCCCCGTTGCCGGAACTAAGATGCGGGAACCCCGCTGACACAATCGTATTCGGTGGCGCAGGCTGCAGCCTGCGGGTTTTGAAGCGTTCACTCAGAGCGGAGGTATCATGTCAGACCGCAGAAAATTTCTGAAGAGTTTCGCGGGGGCGTCCGCGGGCCTCTACTTCGTAAATTGCGGGCTGATGCCCGCATTTTCGGCAAGTCAGCAGCCGGGCGGGGCAGGCAAGCGCCGGCAAGTCATGATCGGAGGGCGCCGCGCCCGCACAATAGATATTCACGCGCACTGCTACGTCGATGTGCACGATCTTGTTCAGGGACATCCCGAAGCGCTGATACCAAACGGGGGACCGCCAACATTCGATGGACCGTTTCTCAGCCCCACGAAAGAAGTAGATGCGCGCCTTCGCCACATGGACGAGCACGGAATCGATATCCAGGTCGTGAGCCTTGCCCCCGCGTACAACTATTGGGCGGATCGCGATCTCGCTGTCAAAATTGTCACGCGCCAGAACGAACAAATCGCCGCATTGTGCGCCGCTCACCCGGACCGGCTCGTAGGTCTCGGCGGATTGTCCTTGCAGCATCCCGACCTGGCCGTCGAGCAAATGGTTCATGGAGTAAAGGAATTGGGATTCCGGGGATTTGAAATCGCCGGCAGCGTGAACGGAGATGAGTTGGCGAATCCGAAATTTGATCCCGTGTGGGCCAAGGCCGAAGAGTTGGGAATTTTGATGCTTCTACATCCCGCCACATTTGTGGATGGATTGAAGCGCTTTCAGGGCAACGGATTCCTCCCCAATGTGATTGGCAACCCGCTGGAGACCACGGTCGCCCTCACTCACCTTATCTTCGATGGAACGCTGGACCGCTATCCCGGCCTGAAAATTTGCGGCTGCCACGGCGGCGGCTATTTGCCATCCTATCTCGGCCGCACGGACCATTGCGCCGAACTCAGCAATCGATGCAAGCCCGTCAAAAAGCATCCCAGCGATTATTTCAAAGGGCAGCTGTATTGCGATTCGATCGTGTTCACCGCGGAAGGTTTGCGGCACTTGGTCGCCGAGGTCGGCGCGAGTCATGTCCTATTCGGGACGGATTTCCCATTCGATGTAGCCGATCCCTATATGGGCGACCCGCGCGAAGTCGATTCTGTCCTCGGCGTCGCCGGCCTGAGCGAAGCCGATCAGCGCGCCATCCTCGGAGAAACCGCCGCAAAGTTGCTGGGGATCAAATAACAACTCTACTCCGCGGCGCGCCACTCCTGCCAGACTCGCGAACGAGTTATACTTCTGACATGTACAGCGAAGCGGTGCTCGATCATTTTCAGAATCCTCGAAATGCGGGCTCGCTCGACTCTGCCACGGCGACCGTCTCCGTGGAAAATCCGGTGTGCGGAGACATTCTCGAGCTTTCCGCGCGCATCGAAGGAGGCCGCATCGCCGAGGCGCGATTCCGCACGCGCGGCTGCGTCACCGCGCTGGCCTGCTCGTCTCTCCTGACAGAGTTGCTGCGCGGAAAAACCCGGGCCGAAGCGCGGTCCATCACTTCGGAGCAGATCTCGGAAGCGCTCGGCGGCCTTCCCCCCGCCACGCTGCATGGCGCGCAACTCGCGCGGGATGCGGTTCAGGCCTTGCTTGCGAAACTGAATTGAAGCGGCAAACGCGCGGGGACATAGACAAAGACATTTGAATGATTTTACTTACTCTGGGCCTTTGTGTCCCTGCGGTTATTTCTCGCTCGGTCCAATCACGCGTCTCAGCATGTCGGGATCGTTGATATTCAGGAGGATGCCTTCTTCTTCTGTAGGAACTTCCAGCACTTCGTCCATGTGCGCCCAGACCACGGCGCGCGCACCTTTGTCTTCAGGAGCGTCAAGCAGTTCGCCGAATAGGGCTTTTGAAAAGATTACTGGATGGCCGCGGCGGCCGTTGTAGACAGGGAGAACGATAGCCTTTTTTTGCTCGTAAAATCGTTCCACGAGCTCGGCGACCAGGCGCGCGCTTACGAGAGGATGATCGACCGGACAAAGAATCATTCCGTCGGTTTCGGTTCCCTCAAGGCTGCGCAGGCCAGCGCAAATGGAGGAAAGTTGCCCTTTTTCCCATTCCGTGTTCAGGACCACGAGCGATGGACCGAGATTTGCGGCCGCGCGGATCACTTCAGCGCCCGCACCCAACACGACGCGCGTCACGCCGATGAGTGGATGGCGCGTCACTTCGATCAAGTGTTCGAGGAAGGTCCCTTCGCGGTAGGGCAGCAGGGCTTTCGGTCTTCCCATCCGGCTCGAAGCGCCGGCGGAGAGGATAACAGCAGCGAGCAATCGGTTTCCTTTAGGCCAAAAATTTACGATGAGCGTTCGCTATGGACCGAACCCGTTGCTGCATTTTCAAGTTTCACGGATTTGTGCGCGAGATTGTTCGCCCCGCGTCGGATCGCAATCAACTCGGCGGTGATGCTGATGGCGATTTCTTCCGGCGTGAGCGCTCCGATGTCTAGCCCTACTGGGGCATGCACGTTCGCAAATTTTTCCAGCGGAATGCCTTCTTTTTCGAGCGCGCGGTAGACCGAAAGCACCTTGCGCTTGCTGCCAATCATCCCGATATAGCGCGGCGATGTGCTCACAGCCCAGCGCAGGACGTGCATATCGTCCTTATGCCCACGCGTGACGATTACCATGTACGTTGCGGCAGTGGGCTTGATCTTGTCAAAGGCTTCCTCGAAGCTGGTGTGAATTTCCTGCGCCATGGGGAATCGCTCGCGGTTGGCAAACGATTCGCGGTCGTCGACGACGCCGATAGCAAAACCAGCTGTGTTCGCCGCGTTGGCGAGGGCGATCGAAACGTGTCCTCCGCCGAAAATGTAGAGTATCGGCTGGGGCAGAATCGGCTCGACGAAAATTTCGAGTGTGCCGCCGCAGATCAGTCCGTTATCGTAGTTGGCTTCGTTGTTCAGGCTGAAGGTCATCTTGCGCGGCGCTTCCGCTTGCATGACTTCCTTCGCCGCCGCCCAGACTTCGGCCTCCACGCACCCGCCGCCGATCGTGCCGGCAATCGAGCCGTCCTCGCGCACCAGCATCCGCGAGCTTTCATAGCTCGGGATCGAGCCGTTGGTGTGGACAATAGTGGCTAGCGCTCCGCGCCTTCCGGCCCGCCGGAGCTTAACTACTTCTTCAAATAGGTCCATAGGGAAGCGCCTGAAAATAGGGTACGGCGGGCGCTGCGGCCTGTCAACGCCTCCGCCAACCCCTGGTAACGGGCGCCTCCAAACGGTGCGTCGACCTCACGCTAGTCAAGTTGTTCCCGGCAATCGATCCGTTCCGGCAGAGAAAGGTAGCGGGGTCTGCCCGGGCCGTTGTCACGGCGCAGTCAAATCGAAGTCAAGGTTTTCACGGGAAGATTTGGCAAATTTCAAACAGGGGGGAGGCAACCCGCGGATCAATGCAGCACACCTCGGCTTTACTTATTCTCGCGGGCAGTCATCCCAATTCGGTGAAAAGTGGCACTGAACCGAAGAGTGTGAGAAAATGGTGTCGAAGGACAAGGACCCATGAGCACATCCGTCGGCAAGAACGTAACCCTGGAAAAACCTGACGATTTTGGGAAGCTGCTGCAGGACGAAGGGATCATCTTCACACAGCTCGACAAGGCCGTGAACTGGGCGCGCAAGAGTTCCATCTGGCCGCTGGGATTCGGTTTGGCCTGCTGTGCGATCGAGATGATGTCCATGGCCGCGTCGCGTTTCGACGTCGCGCGGTTCGGCTCCGAAGTATTCCGCCCGTCGCCACGCCAGGCAGACTTGATGATCATCGCCGGGCGCGTATCGCAAAAAATGGCGCCGGTCATCAAGCAGCTCCACGAACAAATGCCGGAGCCCAAATGGGTGATTTCCATGGGCGCGTGCGCGACTTCCGGCGGCGTCTTCAACAATTACGCCATCGTGCAGGGCGTCAACCAGGTGATCCCTGTCGACATCTATGTTCCCGGTTGCCCGCCGCGGCCCGAGGCATTGCTTTACGCCATCCTGCAGCTGCAGGAAAAAATCTCCAACGAACGCGGCAGTTTCAAGCGCGCGCTAAACATCGCTTAAAAGCGTCCCGCTCCAAACTTTCCTTCGAGGAAGTTCGCAACCCTTTGCCCCGTCAATTTGTGTCCCCCCGTACGATGATGCTGTGGCATTGGCGGGGAGCCAAACGATATGATGACGCATCCCACGCGTGGAGGAAACATTGCCATGATTAAAGCCGTGCAGCCGCGACCCGAAGAGGCTCGGACGATGCCGTACGCGCCGGCGGTAAGTGTCGAAACCCCGGCGGAGTTCGTTTACATTTCAGGTGCGACGTCGTCGCCGCTTTATCACAAACATCCGCATGTTCCCGAGGAGCACGTTCAACCCGACGACATCCGCGAGCAGACGCGGCGTGCGATGGAAAATATCAAGATAGTCCTCGACCACAAAAAGTTGACCTGGAAAAATGTCATCAAGGTGACAAAGTATCTGACGGACATGCGCGAGGCCGACGCCATGCACGAAGTCATGAACGGTTACTTCGGAGAGTGGCGTCCGGCCAGCACCACCATCTGCATCAACAATTTGAGCTCACCCGGAGCGCGAATTGAAATCGACATGATCGCCGCGGGTCCGTTGAACCGGCAGTGAATTTCGGCATGAGTTGAAGGATTTGCAGAGTGCGAGAGGCGATGGGGATCCATTCACAGGGCGCGCTTAGTGGCGTGGATGCGAGAACCATCCCACGCCCAGCCGCAGTTGCACAGTATTGATGCCGGGATTGAGGGGCTGCAAGCCCGCGTTCGAGATGTGCATGAAGCGGACGTCCGCGGTCCAGGAATATTTCCCTCTGAGATAGTGCACGCCGACTCCGCTGGCCGACGTGAAGTTGATGCGCGAAGTTCCCTCGGGCGCCTGCGTGTTGGTAAAGAGGACCCCTCCGCCAAGCTCGATGTAAGGCACGATGCGGCCGCGTGTATCGAGATTCCAAATCAGCGCGAATGGATCAATCGCCGCGCCATACGCGGTATTCGTGGGCTGAAATAGCACGAAGACCGGTACCGCGTCGACGGCATACTCGAATCGTCCGCGCAGGAAACCCGGCCCGTGCGGCGCTGTGACAACCCAGCCGTAGCGAAAGCCCGCGGTCCACATCCCGGTGTGCTGCGCGATCCCGTTCGTTCCATGCCCGCCCGTAGTCCAGAATTCCACTTCGTTTCCATCTGTCTGTGGCCCATCCTGGGCGCGCAGCGGCGAAGCAAAACCCCCGAGAAACATTCCGCAAGATAAGACTAGGATTCCAATGACGTTAATCGATTCGATTTTCCGTGACGAAAATAATTTGTGCATAGAGTAGGGAACGATACCGGAACTCGCGCCAATACTCAAACTCACCCTGCGGAGGGTATTTCAGGCTGGTGTTTTCTTAGTCTGGAGAGGAGGTGCAATCACTTCCGTGGGGATTCCCGAAGCGTCCAGGCGTGTTCCGATGGCGGAGTGCTCTCGGCGTACGTAGCCGAGGCCGATGGCACGGCCGAGCAAGGGAGAGTACCCGGTGCTTGTGACGATTCCGGCTTCATTTCCGTCGTGCAGCAGGTTCGTTCCCGGTGAGGGCGCCACCGTGGCGGAAAATTGCAACTCGGTCAGCCGCCGGTTGACGTGCCCGCGGGAGCGGACCCGTTCGACGATTTCTTGTCCCGTGTAGCAGCCCTTTTCGTAGCTGATGTGCGAATGTTCCAGTCCTGCTTCGTGCGGGATTTGTTTGTCGCCGTAATCGATGCCGAACCAGGGCGCGCCGAATTCCAGCCGAAAAATGTTGAGAGCCTCCAGCCCGGCAGGCGCTCCGCCAACGGCGCGGACTCGCGCAGAGAGGTCGCGCCACAAATTCGCGAGGTACTCGCGATTGACGATCAGGGTTGCGGCGGGTTCTCCAGCTGCTTCTCGGCGGACAATTCGGCAGTGAATCTGCCCTAGCTTCACCTCTTTGTGCGAGCGGAGCGGCATTTCCACAAAGTTGCCAACGCCAAGCTCCGAAAGCAGTTTGGCAGCGCGCGGGCCCATAAGGTCCAGCGTTCCCGTCAGGCGTGTAACGTCCTCAAGTTCGACATCGTCCATGATGATGAATTTCTCGAACGTGGAATATGTCCGTTCGCCGACCATCGCGTGAGACAGCGCCAGGATGCGGGGCTCCAGCGCGAACGTCTCCACCTCCGCGAGGATGTGCCCTTGCGGGTTCAGCAGCAGCCCAACGGTTCCTTGCCCGGGTTTCAGATCGCGGACATTCGAGGTCAGCAGGGCATTCAGGTAGCGATTGCGGTCGGGACCGGCGAACGAGAAGGCCGCGCGAAAATTCATGTCGACGAGCGCCACCGCCCGGCGCAGCGCCGAGTATTCCTCCGCGAATTCACCGAAGCGCGCGGGCAGTTGGGTGCCAAAAAATTCGCCGATCGTCGCTCCGGACGCCCGGTGCATTTCCAGTAATGGACTTTCGAGAGGCATCTTCGAACGGAATCCTCACTGTCTACAATAGCATCATAACAGTCCGGGTTTTCGGCCTGGTGACGGCTTTGATAAGCCCACCGGGACTCCGATGTTATATTTAACATTATGAGGGAAGCGCAAAAACTAATTCACGAAATCCTGCCGGTGGGCATGCTGCAGTGCAATTGTCACATTGTCGGCGATCCACAATCCCGCGAAGCGATTGTCATCGATCCGGGCGACGATGCGGCGCGAATCCTGGAAGTGATCAAGAGGCATCGATTAAAAGTCACGGCCATCGTGGTCACGCACACACACATCGATCACGTCATCGGATTGCACCGCGTCCAGGAAGCGACCGGCGCGCCCGTCTATCTGCATGCCGACGATCTGGGTTTGTACCGCATGCTGGACCTGCAGGCATCATGGCTGGCCATGAAAACCCCGGAGGAAGCAAAAATCGATGAATTAGTCAGGGAGGGCGACGTGATCCGCTGGGGCGGGTACTCGGCGCAAGTTCTCCACACGCCCGGCCACACACCGGGCAGCATTTGCCTGTACATGCCGTCGGATATTCCCGCTTCGTCCGCGGACGCACTGAATTCGTCGAATAGCGGAAACAGCCAACTATTTGCCGGGGACACGCTCTTCGCAGGCAGCATCGGCCGCACCGACCTCTGGGGTGGTTCCATGGCGGCCATCATGCGATCGCTGAAGGAAAAATTGCTTGAGCTTCCCGACAGCACCATTGTTTATCCGGGCCACGGCGACGCCACCACGATCGGCGCAGAACGCGCGACGAATCCATTCTTGGCAGGGAATTAAGCCGGGAACGCCAATCTCCCGATTGGCGCTCCCAGAATCTAGTTGGCGCGCAGGCGGTTCTCTCGCTCCACTCGCAATTCTTCCATGACGCTCTGGATCAGCTCTTTGGCCTTGCGCAATTCATCCGTAATGATTTGAATGTCCATCGTGGGTTTGGTGGGATCACGCTGGCTGTGGCAATAGACGCCATGCTGTCCCACGAGGACCATCGCGTTGGTCACGCGATCCAAAGTCACGGCCAGCCGCCCGCGGTGCGCCCCAAGCATCTGTTCGTAATGTTGCAACTCGTCTTTGTGATCGTCAAATGCCGACATGGCGCCTCCCGCGTGCCAGTACCTGTAAAATTCCCCATTTCCAAATTACGCGGATCGCGGAAGAATGGCAAACCGGACGGGTTGCCCGAGTTGAGCCGACAATTTGTCGGCAACATTTCCTGTTGCACGGATGGAACCTCCAGCGTGCCGGAAACTTTACACATCGGGTAACCGGTTGGATAATCCAAAATGACTTACGAGCCAATCTACGAGCGGTTCGAGGTCGTGGGGCCTGACGGCAACCGTCTCGAAATTTATTTTGTCCGTGCAGGTTTTTTAACCCAGGGGGACCGGCCTGAACTTTTCTTCTTTCGCGTCAATGGGGAAGAAACCGTGGTTGGAATTTCTGGCCTGAGCCTGGCTCGATTCGAGAGCGGGCGCAGCCGATTGTCCCGCGAGCAAAAGATTGATATTACCGGACGCTGGCTGAAACGGCAGATTGTGGCCGGCTTGCACTTAGATTCAAGGAGCTTGTACATCCAAGACGATGAGCTGGCAAATCTGGCAAGCGAACTCCATTTTACTGAGTGAGGTAGCGATGAGACGCTCTGATTTGGTGCAGACGCCGTCCAAGGGCTCGACCCCGCGGACCACGCAGATTGTTTTCGGGGAGCGCCAGCACCTGCTTCGCGTGCTTGATTCACTGGAGACCACCGCCGTGCCGCAGGTCCGCCTCAATCAGGAGCGCCGCGTGATTGAAGAATTGATCCACGAGCGCACGCGCGAACTTAATCACATCAATTCTTCCTGGGACGAAAAGGTCGGCCTGGTTCTGAACGCGGATTCCAAGGCCGAAATGCTGGACAAGCTGGAGCGTGAGGCGCCTGAAACCGATTTTTACCTGCTGCGCCTGATCAGCGAACACCCAAAAGTTACTTCCAAAACGTTGTCTCGTCTGGCCAAGCATCCCTATGCCGCGATCCGTGAAAATGTCGCGCGCCATCCCAACGCCGACCCCGCCACACTCGCTTGGCTTGCCAAAGACCGCAGCCAGCCCCTGTGGTATCTCGTCGCCTTTAATCCCAACACGCCTGCCGCCCTGCGCCGCAAATTGCAGGACCGCCTGCGCAAGCTGGGGCAGAGCAATTCCAGCAAGTAAACAGTGCATCTGGGGATCGAGTCAGTATTTGACCGCGTAACGTCTCAGCAACTCGGAATTGCCTTCCGCATAGCGACTTTTGAATCTCTGGCGAAGCGTCTCTGCAGAGCGCGCGTAAAGGGATAGCCAAATCTAGCGAGCGGATGTGGCCGGGAGAAGGCGAAGAGGTCGTACCACACAGTCCCGTCTTGAGTGTCGTACTCCACTGTGAAGCGCTCTTCTCCGTACGCAGCGTGATCGGGTAGCGTTCCGTACGCGAAGCCATATTTTTCCACGGCTCCATGTTCTTCCAGGACGTAGACAATCCGGCATGCATTCAACGACCAGAATCCATAATGCGATGCGAGGACTGCCACCGTGGCGCCCTCTTCAATCGGAGTATCCGGCCAGCACAAATCAATCCATGGCATATCAAACATTTTCCATCGCTTGACCGAAGCCTTCGCTCGATCGAAAACATCCCTTCCATTCCCGAGCAGGACGCGGCTGTGATCGCAAGTGTATCCGCTCGGCGCTCCTTCCCGCGAATGGCCGACTTCGGCGTATGAGAATGGCTGGTTTTTCTGCGCCGAGACGAACGATCGGATCAAATCCTGATTGGGCTTTAACAAAAAGAACATTCGCTTAGTGGCTGCCGTGCGTAGCGGCCAAATATTTCTGCATCGCCTTTTTATACGTCTCGTTATCCGGATCGCGGGCCAGCGCTTTTTGTTCCGTTTCCACGGCTTTGTCCGTTTGTCCGTCGGCGAAATACGCCGCAGCCAGGGTATCCAGGTAGTCGGGATTGCTTCCTGCGGCGACGGCTTTTGTCGCGAGTGCAATGGCCTGCTGCGGGTTTCGGACCTTCGGTTCCTTGGTAGTGGCCATCAGCGAGGCAAGGTTGTTCATCGCGGGGACGTAATCCTGGTCCACGGCTTTTCGGTACCACATCGCTGCTTGGATGGGATCTTCGGGCACGCCGTCGCCATTCTCGAACAAGACTCCCAGGCCCTGCTCACCGGCCGGCAGATTCTGCACCGCGGCTTTGTGCATCCAATTCGCTGCCTCCTTCAAATTCCTGGGCACGCCCAGGCCCTGCGTGTAGAGGACGGCGAGATTGTGTTCACTCTCCGCGTCGCCCTGTTCGGCGGCCATGCGCAGCCACTTGGCGGCCTCCGCGACATCGACCGGAACGCCGCGGCCCTTGAAATACATCTCTGCCAGGTAACGCTCGGCGAGCGGATTGTCCTGATCTGCGGCCTTGTGGAGCCATTTCAAGGCCTCCGCGTCGTCCTTCGCGACGCCGTCTCCGGTCAGGTAAATCACGCCTAGCTGAACTTGCGCGTTCTCATTTCCGGCGTAAGCGACCTCCTTGAGATCGGTTATGGCCCTCTTCCTGGCCGAGGCTTGCTCGGATGATTGACCCAGCGCCAATTCACCCGGCAAGACAAAGCATGCCGCTGCCAGCGCAACCACAAGTAGTTTATTCATCGTTTGCCCAATTGAGACGCCAGCTTATCACTTTGGCACACTCCTTGCCCACGACCACCCATTGGTCGTCGATCTCCTCCGATTGCTCTTCCCCTGCTGTTTTCCGCGCCAACTGTGATCGGCGTCACTTCCTCGAGTGGCCCTTGGTATTAGATTTCACTCGTAAGATTGGCAGGACTTAAGTGAGGAAGCTGAATCATTAGAATCTCCCAGGAGGAATTTATGGGCGGCGTATCGAGTCTACTGACGTACCTGATGGCGTTCTCAGGCGCAATAGCGGCAGTTCTTGTGGTTCTGGTGATATACGGCAACGCGCTGGACACCAGGGCGGATGAAGAAATTTATCTGAACAAGACCGAGGAAAAGATGATGGCGAGCGACCAGCCGGCGCTCGTCAACAGAATGCACCGCCTCGCCCGAGTCATCACCGTGCTGGCGATTATCACGGGCGTTTCGTTGCTCGCGACCGCGGGCATTTGGGTTTATATCGGGCTCTTTAAGTCGTAAGCAGCGCTAAATGGTCTTTGTTTGGCCGCCGTCGAGATCGATGAGCGCGCCCTGCATGTAGCGCGATTGCGGCGACACCATGAACGCGGCGAGATTCGCAACGTCCTCGGATTCGCCCAGCCGGACGATGTTTGAGCTGCGAACGATCGCTTCCAGTGTAGCGTTCATGTCGCCGCCATGTTGCGCGGCCTCGTCCGCGAGCAACTGTTTGAGCCGGTCGGTCCTGATGCGGCCCGGATTGATCGCATTCACCTGCACGCCGTCGCGGATGCCGATATCCGCGACCGCTTTTGTGAATGAGAGGCAAGCCCCGTTCACAGAGCCGCCAATCGTGAATTCCGCGCCGGGCGTGCGTCCCCCTGCGCCGATGATGTTGAGTAGGGAGCCTTTCCGGGCCTTCAGGTGAGGCCATGCCGCGCGCGTCAGACGCACCTCCGTCATAAACTTCAAGGCGAATCCGTCCGCCCAGTCCGCGTCGGTCAATTCAAAAAAGTCGCCGCGCTTTGTGGCCCCGGCATTGTTCACGACGATGTCGATGGCGCCGTAGGCCTCGAGTGCCGCCTTCACCAGCGCTGCAGGAGCCTCATGAAGGCGCAAATCACTTGCGACGCAGATCGCTTGGCTTTCGTTTGATTTAATTTCCGAGGCCACCTTGGACAGGTCGCCCGCCGTGCGCGCAGCCAGGACAAGTGTGGCGCCATCCTGCGCCAACCGCAACGCGATGGCGCGCCCAATCCCCCGGCTCGCTCCGGTTATGATCGCGATCTTGCCATCCAGCGGTTTGTCACTTGCCATTGCGCTTGCTCCTTTGTGTGGGACAGGCAGTTTACATTGTGCTCTCCTCAAGTCAAACAGGCTTCAAGGCCATCGTGCCAAACCGCTCTGGCATTTGTAGCGCCCGCCTTCAGGCGGGCACTCTAGATTCAAGCTACTGCCCGCCTGAAGGCGGGCGCTACAAAGCCCCTGGAAACCTATTTCCTAAGTGGGATCTTCACTCTGCTGAGGTTTGCCAACGGATGCAAAAACCTGGACAGGCTGAAGCCTATCCCACAAAAACGAAAGACAAATTGGCTCTTTACACTCGAAATATGTAGTATAGATTGGCCTGATTGGATTCACCTATGATTCCACTTCTCCTGCAACCCGAGAGCCACGTGCCGCTCTATATCCAGCTGCGCGACCAGATACGCGCGCTGGTCCATTGCGGGGATTTGCGTCCGGGCGAACGCATTCCCGCAAGCCGCGAACTCGCGGCGCAATTGGGCGTTCACCGCACCACCGTCGCCAACGCCTTTGCCGAGCTCGAATCCGAAGGCCTCATCACCGGCCACGTAGGGCGCGGCACGTTCATTCGCGGCGAAAACGTGCCCAAGAAAATTTCCGCGCTTCCGCATCCGACCTCCGTCGACGGCGGCCTCCGCTGGGAGTCGCTCTTTGCCGACGAGCGCGGCGAGGAATTCCTGAGTCGCTTGACGCAGGGGGCGTCGCGCGGCGCCATTTCCTTCGTCCTGGCGAGGCCAGCCACGCAATTTTTTCCGATCGAGGAATTGCGAAAGTGTTCCAACACTGTCTGGCGCAAGGAAGGCCCCGAAATTCTTCAGATGGGGCCCACCGATGGGTATCCGCCGCTGAAGCAGGCGATCATTGCGATGCTGCGCTCGGAGGGATATGAATCGAAAGACGAGAACTTACTGATCACCGATGGCTGCCAGCAGGCGCTCGATTTGGTCTGCAAAGCGTTTCTTCGCCCGGGCGATACGGTATTGCTCGAAAATCCGATGTACCCCGGGGCGCTGGCCATTTTTACCGGCGCGCGCGCCCGAATTCTGGGCGTCCCGGTGAACGCGGAATCCGGCCCAGGTGTGACTCCCGGCGTGGACGTTTCCGCGATCGAAGCGGTGCTCATGCAGAACCGCGTCAAGATGATGGTCCTCACGCCGGACTTTCACAATCCGACCGGGACGACTCTGCCGGTTGCCGAACGCCGCCGATTGCTCGAGATTGCTGCCCGGTTTCAAGTCCCGGTTATCGAAGACCATATTTACGCTCGCCTCCGGGCTCGCGGGGAGCGTGTCCCGTCTTTGAAGCAGCTGGATCGTTCGAACCTGGTCATTCAGGTGGACAGCTTTTCAAAAATCGCGTTTCCGGGAATGCGCGTGGGTTGGATCGTCGCTCCTTCGAACGTAATCGAGCGGTTGCGCCTGGTGAAGCAGTCCAGCGATTTGCATACCGGGCACCTGGCGCAGGCCATCCTGGCCGAATATGTGCGTCGCGGACTTCTCGGGCGTCACCTGGAACGAACCCGCAAGGCCTATAGCAGCCGCTTGGCCGCGCTCGAGCAAGCGCTCAGCAGGTACATGCCTTCCGGATGCAAATGGACGCGTCCTGAGGGCGGCATGTGCGTTTGGGTCGAGCTGCCTCCGGGATTTGATTCGAACGATTTGTTGATTCACACACGGGAATGCGGAGTGGTGTTTGCTCCGGGACGATTTTTTTATTTTCAGAATCCGCAGCCGAACACGCTGCGCATCGGGTTTACGGGAGTGACGGAACGCGAGATCGCGCGCGGCATCGCGATTCTCGCGGACGTCTTGCGCGCCGAAATGCGCAAACGCCAGCGCGGAGCGCGCCGCGCCGAAGTCTCGCGAGTGGCGTTGGTGTAGCGCCCGCCTTCAGGCGGGCACGGCGAATGAACAATGAAGCTCGATCCAAAACCCGATAACCCGTGCTTTGGATGCGGCGGCGCAAACCCCCGCGGGATGCATCTCGCCTTTGAGCGGGACGACGCGCGCCAGCGTATCGTGGGTCGTTTCCGGATCGGAGAAGAATACCAGGGCGGTTCGGGCTTCCTTCATGGCGGGATCATCGCCTTGCTTCTGGACGAAGCTATGGGTAAAGCGGCCCGATTTTACGCCGAGCACGCCGTCACCGCGGAATTGCGCGTGGAGTACAAAAAGCCTATTCGTGCAAACATGGACATCGTCGTGGAAGGATTTGTGACCCGCCGCGATGGCCGTCAGTTGTATCATGAAGGAGAGATTCGGAACGAGGCTGGAGAATTACTCGCTCGCGGTGAAGGGCGATTTGTGATAATCGACCGGGCGCGGTACCGAGCCCAATAGAGCGTACACAAGACGGCGCATCGCGGGCATGAAATCTGGAGAAAGCGAGTGCGGGCACAGCCCGGAGCCCGCTGAATAGTTGAGTGAGGAGAAAAAGGAATGACAGCGACAATGGGAAGCAATGGAAATTATGGAACAGATCAGTGGCGCGTAAAAGTTGGTCTCGCCGAAATGCTCAAGGGCGGCGTGATCATGGACGTCACCAACGCCGAGCAGGCGAGCATCGCCGAGAACGCCGGAGCCTGCGCCGTGATGGCGCTTGAGCGCGTACCGTCCGACATTCGCAAGGAAGGCGGCGTGGCGCGCATGGCCTCGCCGAAGATCATCCGCGAGATCATGAATACGGTGAGTATTCCCGTGATGGCTAAATGCCGCATCGGCCACTTCGCCGAAGCCGCGGTGCTCGAGGCGCTGGAGGTCGACTTCATAGACGAGAGCGAAGTCCTTACTCCTGCCGACGAGGAAAATCACGTCTGGAAACACGATTTCAAAGTGCCTTTCGTTTGCGGCGCGCGCAATCTTGGAGAGGCGCTGCGGCGTATCGCCGAAGGCGCTGCCATGATTCGCACCAAGGGCGAGGCCGGCTCGGGCAACATCGTCGAAGCCGTTCGCCACATGCGCACGATTACGTCGGAGATGCGGCGACTGACGACGCTTCGCGGCGACGAATTCATGCGCGTCGCCAAGGAACTCGGCGCGCCGCTGGACCTCGTCCGTGAAGTTGCCAATACCGGAAAATTGCCGGTACCGAATTTTTCAGCTGGCGGCATTGCTACTCCCGCCGACGCCGCGCTCGTCCGCCACCTGGGCGCTGAAGCGGTATTCGTCGGGTCGGGAATTTTCAAGTCCAGCGATCCGGAAAAGCGCGCCAAGGCCATCGTCAAAGCGACAACGCATTTTCAGGATCCCAAGGCTGTCCTCGAAGCTTCGGAAGAATTGGGAGAAGCGATGCGGGGCCTCGATATCCGTCAAATCGACGAAAAGGACCTGCTACAGACACGCGGCTGGTAGAAATGGTTTGTGACCGGCTGGTCCCGATCGCAGCGGATTCTGCCCCTCGCGAATCTGGGACAACACAAACAGATGGTGACCGGCAATGCTGTTTGAAATCATCGTATTTCCCGGTGTGGATGAACTCGACGCGTTCGGTCCGCTGGAAGTTCTCCGCAACGCCGCAGCTGCCGGCGCGGATTTCCAGGTTCGCCTTGTTTCATTAGAAGTTGCGACAGATATTGTAGGCGGTCATGGTCTGAGATTTGGCGTGGACGGGGTGCTCGGTTCCCTTGGGCGGCCAGACCTGTTGGTCGTTCCCGGTGGAGGCTGGGGAAAACGCGCCGCGCAGGGCGCCTGGGCGGAAGCTCAAAGGGGTGCCATCCCAGCAGCCATCGCAAAAGTACATCGCGAGGGAACAATTCTGGCATCGGTCTGCACCGGGGCAATGCTTATTGCCGCCGCGGGTCTGCTCCGAGGAAGATACGCCGTCACGCATCACAGCGCGCTTGACGAGCTTGGACAATCCGGGGCCAAAGTCGTCTCCGCGCGCGTGGTGGATGATGGCAATATCATTTCTTCCGGCGGGGTTACTTCGGGAATCGATTTGGCGCTGTATTTGGTCGAACGCTTTGTGACCCGCGAACTGGCCGAACAAATCGCGCGCAACTTGGAATACGAAAGGCGCAGTCCGGCGCATGCCTGCGCCGATTCGGCGCAAAATACCCGCGAGCAATTTACAACATGAAGGTTGGAATTTTAGCCGTCCAAGGCGATTTTGAAGCGCACGCGGCGATGCTCGCGCGCATGGGAGTGGAGCACGTATTTGTGCGCACGCCGCGCGATCTGCAAGGTGTGGACGCGGTCATCTTGCCGGGCGGCGAGAGCACCACGCAATGGAAATTCCTCGTCGAGGAAGGCCTCGACAAGAGTCTCCGCGATTACGCAGCAAATGGCGGCGCGATCTTTGGCACCTGCGCCGGGGCCATTTTGCTCGCGCGCGAAGTCCGCAACCCGGCGCAGCAATCCTTGGGCCTTGCCGATATCACCGTCGTTCGCAATGCCTACGGGCGTCAGCTGGCGAGTGAAGTCAGGCACGGAGGGACGTACATTTCGCCCGAGCCGATCGAGATGGTCTTCATTCGCGCTCCGTTCATCGAACGCATCGGGCCAGACGTGATGGTTCTCGCCAAATCCGAGGGCCAGGATGTTTTGGTCCGACAGGGCTGCATTCTGATCGCGACATTTCATCCCGAGCTCACCAGAAACACCAGCGTGCACGAATATTTTATTCGCATGGCCCAAGATCGTGCCGACAGCCGCCAACGAAATTCGGATGCCTCCTCGACTTTATCCGCCGCGCAGGTTGAGCCTCGCTAAAATTCGTGTCATTCTGTCTTGTCAAAAGACGAGTCCAGGAAGAATAATCCATGGTTCCACGCACCAAAGTTTTGTTTCTCTGCATCGGCAACGCCTGCCGCAGCCAGATGGCGGAGGCCATTGCGCGGCACACGGCGTCGGACGTGATCGAGGCTTCCAGCGCGGGGCTCGTGCCGTTTGGAGCGATTCCCAGCACCACGCTCGACGTGCTTCGCGAGCGTGGTATTTCTGTTGACGGCCAAACCTCCAAGCCGCTTCGCCCCGAGGATATTTACGGGGCGGACATCGTGATCAACATGACGGGCCGCTCGGGGGCCACAATTTTTACGGAATCCGTGATGAAGGTGGAAGACTGGGACGTGGGCGATCCCTACGGGTTCAATCTCGCCGTGTATCGGGAGATTCGCGATCAGATTGAAATGCGCGTCGAGGAACTGGCGCAGCGCCTTCGCGAAGGGACCGACTCGCCGGACGCGGCGTAGGCGAGCTGAAATGTAGGGCAGCCACTCTTTATTGCGAGCCCCTGCGAGGGGCTGGCTGTCCTTGCCATTTGTGGCCGGCAAAAATCGGACAGCCAAGAGTGGCTGTCCTACAGGAGAGTCATGCCACGCGAAAAAACCAGTGTGTCGCGCGAAGACTACCTGAAAGCCATCTGGGAGATGGTTCAGGAAGAGCGCGAGCCGATCAGCGCGCGGCTGGCCGAGGAGTTGGGCGTCACGCCACCGGCGGTGACCGCCGCGCTGAAGCGCATGACGCGCGACGGCCTGCTGGTCGTGCGCGGTGGCGGCCGCATTTCGCTCACACGCAAAGGAAGCAGCCTCGCTGACCATCTGGCTATGCGCCATCAGCTCGCCGAAAAACTGCTCACCGAAGTCATCGGTCTCGACTGGACGCGCGCGCACGACGAAGCCGAGCGCCTGGAACACGGAATCTCGCCGGAAGTCGAAAAATTGCTGCTCGCGCGATTCGGCGCGGAGGGTTTTTGTCCCCACGGCGTGCCGCTGCAGGGCGGTCTGGTCAAGTTGCGGCGCAAGCACGGCGCAGTCCCGCTTTCCGAGGTGGACACGGGCCGAACCGTCGAAGTTCTGTGCGTCTATGAGAAAGACGCGGACTTTTTGAAATTCCTCTCAGGGCTCGCGCTTCATCCCGGTGCGCGCGCCCGCATCCGCAAACGAGAATACGACGAAACCATGACACTTGCCGTCGGCAATCGCACCATCCACCTCGGCAAACCCGCCACCAGCCGCATCTGGGTTCGCGCGCTCCCTCACTAGACGAGGCCGTCCGCTTCACGGAATTCATCCCGAGGAAAGTAATGGCTTGGTTTCAGGAAATCCGCTTGCTGGCGTGCGGCGGGAAGTGGCTCATACCTTTCCAATTTCCATATGGGATTCCGAATGTCGCGCGGGCTGCAAGAACGCGAATGCAATGATGGCCACAAGCGAAATGGCGGCCGCCAGGACAAAGACGATGCGTGGGCTCACTGCCCACAACGCCCCCGCAACAAGCGATGCGGGAAGGTAGATCGCACCTGTTACAAAATTGTAGACGCCGATTGCCGTCGCGCGCCGCTCGTGCTCAAGATCTGCGATGAATGCCTTGCTTTGGGCTTCATCGATTGAATAGAAGACCCCGAAAACAACGAATAGTAGGGTGATCTGCCACTTCGCGGTTGCGAAAGCGAACCCGATGCTCATGGCAAGATAGATCAGATACCCCAACACAATAATTCGCGTCCTGCCGATCCGGTCCCCGAGCCAGCCGATGATTGGCGCAGCCACGACGAACGAGCCATTGAACAAAGCATAGAGAAGTGCGATATCCGTGACAGAGAAGCCGGCTTTGTTCGCGCGCAACAGCAGAAAGCCAAAACTGAAGTAGGCCAGCGAGAAAATTCCTGCCGCGACGACGTAGCGTTTGAAGCCTGGGCTCAATTTCTTCCAGGCCGCCATGATATTTTCGTGTTTGTATTGAACACCGGGTTGATCGTTGATCAGACCAAGGACGAAAACGGCGAGCGCGGCAGGAACAAACGCGACCCAGAATAACGTCCGATATGATGACGTCTTTTCACCGAGCCACGAAAGCAGTCCGTAGGCAATCAGCGGACCCAAAATGGCCCCGCCCTTGTCAAAGGCCTTGTGCACGCCGAACGAGTATCCTCGGACTTCCTTGGCGGCGATCGCCGACAGCCATGCGTCACGCGGCGGGCCACGGAAACTCTTGCCCAGGCGTTCGATGACGCGGAAGAAACTCAAAGCCATAACGGAATTGGCGACCAGAAGAATGACCTTTGCAAGCGTCGAGAAGCCATACCCGGCTAGAGCAAAGACCTTGCGCTTGCCCGTCTCGTCCGACATCCAGCCAGCGACATAATCCAACGAGGATGCCGAAAAATCGGAGAAGCCTTCAACCAGGCCCAGCAACGCGCTTGACGCACCCGCGACGGTCGTGAAGAAAACAGCGAAAACGGAAAAAATCATCTCGGAACTGACATCCGTGAGGAAGCTCACGAGACCCAGCTTGAGCACGTCAGGATGGACGCCGAGCTTTCTATTCATAGGCGATCGAGTCCAACTTCAGCCCTCGTTCGTGCAACGATATCATTCATGATGGATAGAAACGGTACAACATACGGTCAAGATTTCCGAGGCCATCCGGGTCACTTTTTGATTTACTTCCGGAGTGATGTGCCAGGCCTGGGGGTCACGCGTGTGGGATGTGAAATCTCGATTTGCCGAGACTGCACCGGTCTATGCCGCTTACGACCGGATCATCGTCAGCAGCATCTTGAATCTACTGAGGGCCTTCAGGGAATGAGGTTGATTGGCGGGCAACAGAACCGCTTCGCCTGCCGTCGCCCGTAAAGGCTTGCCAGAAACTGTAATTTCCGATTCGCCCTCCAGCACATGCGCGATTGCATCGAACGGAGCTGTGTGCTCGCTTAGCCCCTGGCCCTCGTCGAAAGCGAACAGCGTGACTGTTCCCGTCGCGCGGCTGACCACAGTCCGGCTGACGACGGATCCTTCCTGATAGTTCACAAGATCCATTATGCGGACGACTTCCGCGATGGGCATTTCACGCTTGCTCTGCCCCTGCTGCGAACTCATCTTTGGCCGCCTCCACTGCGGTCGCGATCTCGCCTGACCAACTTGTTTCCCAAACAAAAGCGGCATGATTCGCTGCTTAGGTTTGAGCGATTGCGCCCTTACCTTTTTCCGTCACCGCGAAGAAGTCGCCTCCGCACGCCTCCAGCATGCCCGCGCGGATCAGTTCGTCGATCGAGTCGAGTACGCCTCGACGTTCGACTGGCTCGTTGCCCGCCGCCTCGAACAGCACATGCAGGTCCAACCGGTCCTTTCCCATTTCTCCGAACAACCGCAGAACGCGCAAAGACAGCGGCTTCATCGTGCACCTCGCTGGGGAACTTTTTCCCGCTATTTCCGTTTGCGGCCGGCTGTCTTCTTCTGTCGAGTCTTCACAGCTGTTATCTTTTTTTCCGGTGGCCAGGACAGGGTCAACAGAAAGGCGCTGTTCTCCGTTGCCTCCACGTCGTGAGGGACACATTGATCCAATGCGAGCAGGCGACCGGCTGGGAGATCCACGACACTTCCGGGCAGATGGAGACGGATATGGCCGTATAGCGAGTGCACCGAGATCCTGCCTGCCGCCGTGTGCTCGTGCATGCGCGTATTCGCCTTCATGGCGATCAGCACGATTCGCAGGTCCGGGTGCTTCACGAGCGTCTTCGAGCTTCGGCCCGTGGGCTGCAGCCAGGATTCGTCCCGGTGCAATTGCTCGATTTCGCTGGCCAAGTCAAATTGGAGCAGGGGAACGCTGAGAGTCCCTTCAATTGAATCGTGCCCAACACCGGAGCGCCGGGACGCTTGTGCTTGGGAAGTAGCCATGTGTCATCCTCCGCCTCCGGTTGACGAACCCGGTCCTTGTATCGTAACACGATGCGTTCTCCGGCGTACTCTCGCGCAACTGCGACAAAGAAATCTCCGCGAAATGCAAAAGGGCCGAAGAAATTCTTCGGCCCTTTTGCATTTCTAACGGATTTGTCGCTTGCAGCCCCTTTATGAAATCGGGGTGCAAACCGCCTTGACCTCGGTGTACTGCTCGAGGACTTCGTGACCCATCTCGCGGCCCCAGCCGGACTCCTTGTATCCGCCGAAGGGGAGCGCGGCGTCGAACACGTTGTAGCAATTGATCCAAACGGTCCCGGCGCGGAGCAGGCTGGCGATCTTGTGCGCTTTCTTGATGTCGCGAGTCCACACGCCGGCCGCCAAACCGTAGTTCGAGTTGTTGGCTTTCGCCGCAATTTCCTCGACGCTGCGGAAGGGAATTACCGTGACCACGGGCCCGAAAATTTCTTCCCGCACCACTTTCATTTTTTCGTTGGTGTTCACGAGAACCGTGGGCTTCACGAAGTAGCCTTTGTCTCCGGCTCGCGATCCGCCGGTGACCGCCTTCGCGCCTTCCGAAAGCCCCGATTCGAGATAGCCGCACACGCGGTTGAGCTGCTCTTCGGATACCAGCGGGCCCATGTCGCTTGAGGGATCCATTCCGGGGCCGACGCGAATATCGCTGGCATATTTTGCGACGCCGTCTACGACTTTGTCGAACAGGTCGCCTTCAACGAAAAGCCGCGAGCCAGCGCAGCAGCACTGGCCGTGATTAAAGAAAATAGCGCTGGCCGCGCCGGGAATGGCGGAATCGACGTCGGCATCCTCCAGCACGATGTTGGGCGATTTTCCGCCGAGTTCCAGCGAAACTTTTTTCAGATTGCCGGCGGCCGCTTGCAAAATCAACTTGCCGACTTCCGTGGAACCGGTGAAGGCGACTTTATCGACGTCCGGATGCGCAGCCAAGGCAGCGCCCGCCGTTTCTCCATAGCCCGGCACGATATTCACCACGCCGTCGGGGATCCCGGCTTCCTGGATCAGTTCACCAAGGAGAAGAGCGGTGAGAGGCGTTTGTTCCGCGGGTTTCAGCACGACGGTGCAACCGGTGGCCAGCGCCGGTCCAAGCTTCCAGGCCGCCATCAGCAGCGGAAAATTCCAAGGAATGATTTGCCCGACGACTCCCACTGGCTCGCGGACGGTGTAGGCCAGAAATTGGGTAGTTCCGCCTCCCGACGAAATCGGGATGGTGTTGCCTTCGATCTTGGTGGCCCAGCCGGCCATGTAGCGGAACAGGTCGGCAGCGAGGGGCACGTCGGCAACGCGCGCGATGGCGAGAGGTTTTCCGTTGTCGAGCGATTCGAGCTGCGCGAATTCTTCCAGATGCTTTTCGATCAGGTCGCCAAGCTTCCAAATCATGCGGCCGCGTTCGGAGGGCGTGATTTTCGACCAGGGGCCGCTGTCAAAAGCGGCGCGGGCAGCTTTTACAGCGCGATTGATGTCTTCCTTGTCGCCTTCGGCGACTCGGGACAGAACGTCGCCCGTGGCGGGATTGTAAGTGGGAAAAGTTTTGCCGGAGGCGGCTTCGACCCACTTGCCGTTGATGAGAATCTTATGCATCTTGGAAATAAATTTCGTCACATTCTGATCGAGCAACGGCGCGGATGCAGTTGTTGCCATATTTTGTTCTCCTTCTCTGCGATCCGGTTCGTGGATGCTCTGTATTGGCGAGGCGAATCCCACGCTACTCCCCTGGACATGAAAATTCAAGCATGGCGATTTGCGGTGCGGTCGACTCAGGTGGGTTCAGAATATCTCAGAAGCCGTTGTCAAGGCGGATTTGGTTCCCGAAAAGCGGTCGCGCCAATACGTGGCGATGCTCAAAAGAGGTCCAGTCAGACACTGAACTGCGGACTACACCGAAGTTGGCAAGGCGGAGTCATGAACGATGGACTTGCGATATCCCATCGGAAACTATGAAGCGAAGACCTCGCTCACGCCCGGCGAGCGCGCTGAGGCCATTGCCCAAATTGCGGAAACGCCAAAGCGCATGCGCGAGGCCGTGGGCGGGCTTTCCGGCGGACAGCTGGACACGCCGTATCGCCCCGGCGGATGGACCGTGCGCCAGCTTGTGCACCACGTCCCCGACAGCCACATGAACGCCTACGTACGGCTGAAACTCGCGCTCACCGAAAACGAGCCGATCATCAAGCCGTACGAAGAAGGATTGTGGGCTGATCTTCCGGATTCGAGGGAAACGCCCGTCGAAGTTTCTCTCGCGTTGCTGGAATTTCTGCACCTGCGGTGGGACATCTTGCTGCGCTTTTTGCAGCCAGCTGATTTTTCCCGCCGTCTGCGTCACCCGGCCTTGGGAATCATGACCGTGGATAACCTGGTCCACCTTTACGCGTGGCACGGCCGCCACCATGTGGCCCATATCACTGCGCTTCGACAGCGCGAAGGCTGGATTTAACCCGCCCGATGCTCACGGCACTCCGCTACTACTGGATCACGGCGAAAGGTTACCGGATGCGTCCGTGGGCCAGTCCCTACATCCGCTGGCGCCTCGAAACATTTTTCGGCGGTGACATGCACGCGCTAGGGGCCGCGGAATTTTTTCGGCTCATTTGGCGCGAGCGCAAACAACTCGAACGATTCCTTGAGTGGACGGCCGAGCGCTGGCGAGTGCAGAAGGGGAGAGCAAGTTAGGTCAAGAGTAAGATTCGATTGAAATTTCAAATTTAAGATTTGAGATTTGAAATCTGAAATTCACACCCGAGCCTCACGGAACTTCACCGCGCGAAGAGGTGTATACTTATAAGAGATCGCCTCAGAGCAGGAGTAGAGCAACCCCTTCCGCAAGCCGCCATGAGCGAATTGAAAATATTTCAGAAAACGGAATCTCTCCATGAAGGGCGATGGTGGGAGCCCATGCCGGACGGCCGCGTACACTGCTTTCTTTGCCCGCGGCACTGCCACATCGGGGAAGGGCAGGCCGGCTTTTGTTTCATCCGGGTGAATCAGGGCGGAAAACTCTACAGCTTGGGATACGCTTCGCCTGCGGCGCTGCAAATTGATCCAATCGAGAAAAAGCCGCTCAATCATTTTCTGCCCGGCACGCGCGTCTTTTCTCTGGGCACCGCGGGCTGCAACATGGGCTGCTTTTTCTGCCAGAACTGGGACATTTCCAAATCGAAATCCGATCAGGTTCGTTCGACGCACATTCCGCCGGAGGACATCGTCGCGCTGGCTATTCGCTACGGCTGCCCGTCCATCGCTTTCACCTATAACGAGCCGACGATCTGGGGCGAATGCGTAGTCGATATTTGCCATGCCGCGCGGGAAGTGGGAATTCGCACGGTCATGGTGACCAACGGTTACATCACGAGGGAAGCGTTTCACGATATTTACGACCACGTGGATGCGGCCAACGTGGACTTGAAAGGTTTCACCGAGGGCTTTTACGGCCGGATCACGCTGACGCATTTGCAGCCCGTGCTCGACACGCTGACGTGGCTGAAGCAGGAGACGAACGTTTGGTTTGAAGTCACGAATCTTTTGATTCCCACACTCAATGATGACCCGCGTGAAATCCGCCAGCTTTCGGATTGGATTCTGGAACATCTCGGTCCCGATGTCCCTTTGCATTTCACGGCGTTCCATCCCGATTTCAAACTGCGGGAGAAACCCAGAACACCACCCGAGACGTTGCACGCCGCCCGCAAAATAGCATTGGATGCGGGCCTGCACTACGTCTACGAAGGGAATATTCACAGCGGCGCTGCTCATACCTACTGCCCCGGATGCGGGAAAGTTGTGATTCGCCGCTCCTGGCACGATGTTCTGGAGAACTCCCTCCGCGACGGCGCCTGCCCCTCCTGCGGCCTTGCGATCCCCGGACGTTGGGCAAATACTCCCACTCTAAAAAAGCCAGCAGTCCCGCAAGCCTCCGACAACGTCGCAAACAAGTACGGCGCGCTGAATCTCTGAGTTGGGTGGAATGAAGTGAAGGGTGGGGAGATAAATGCGCGGCACCAGGCGAATCAATCTCAAATTTGAAATTTCAAATTGAAGACCTTAGAGAACGAATCACGAGCCGCCATTCACCGGTCACTAGTCACTAATCACCAGTCACGATTCTCGCTAATGAGTTCCCGCCATCGGCATATCCATGGGCATTCCGGAATTGTTCGGCATGGAGGACATTCCGGCGAGATAGGCATACATCCACAATTGCCATTTGCGGTCGAGTTCCAGCGGAGTCGTGTCCAGAGCTTTCGTCACATCGGCAACGTTTAGATGCGGCATCTCATTGGTGTATAGCTTCCGAATCGCGTCCACGCCGCCGAATTCAGCGATTTCGCTGATCCAGGCCGCGCCGAGCAGGGTGCGGTCATCGGGCGAGGAAATTTCGCCGCCCGGGTCGACCAGGAGGCTCGCGACATTTTTATGACCGAGTCTTTGCTCCACTTCAGCGGCAGCCATGCCGATTTCCCCGCCGCGCCAATCGCCCACGAGCCAGATTGCGGTCCACCGCGCAAGTTGCGCGTTCCCCGGCTTTCCCCAGGCCGCGTAGAGGAGCGCTTCCGCATCGGCTGCGGCGGGAAGGCGGGGGGTCTTTCCCCTCAGTTTCGTGCGAATCGTCTCGCCCGAAACCAAATAGCCAGGCATTTGTTCACTATCACTCGGCAGCGATCCTGCGAAGGCAGGATCGAAGATGATGCGGATCATCGAATTTGAGCCGGCGTCGCGCAATTTCTTGTCCAGGGCGGCGAACAAGTGTTCCCTTTGCTTAGCAAATGCTGCCATGGCGTCCTGCGACACCGTGCCGGGCGGGCAAAGGATTTCGTAGTGCGCGGAAGTCACGCGCTGCATGAGGGATTCACGGACAAACCGGCGCAGGTTCCCGCCAAAATAGAAAAGGAATAGGGCGATCGCTGCGATGCTCATGGAAAAAATCGCCAGTGATTTTCCAAAACCGCGTTCGGAGATCGCATTCGCGGTCATTGGGCCGACTTGCCCTTTGGCGGGAGATTTTCGGCCGTGGCAGGCTGATAATATTCTTCCACGTCAGTGTCTGGGAACCCACGATTGTTGAGGTGTATGCGAAGCTGTTCCTCGGAAATAGGCCCTCTTGGAAACAGGGCGCGGATCGATTCAAAGACAGCCTGATGCTCCGGTTCCTTGAACGCTTGTGAACCGAGGGATTGGATGAGATTCTGCCGCAAATTGCGAGGGATCGCCTCATCGCAGAGGGTGCGGAGGGCCCGGAGTTCGGTTGCGAATTGTTTTTCGCGATCCATGCCGATTGTGCTAGGGGAATTTCTCTCCTTTGCGGCCGGTTCCGATTTGCGCCGGAAAAATAGCCGGATACACTACGCTTAGTTTATTCCAGATGTCAGGCGGCCGCAGAGGATTCTTCGGTCCAATGCATCCGCGAGATCGATTCTGGAGTAGACTACCCGCGTCGCGCGGAGTTGAGCGCGCCTGGAAGGGGATGGCTCCATGGCAAAAATATTCCGCTTCTTGATTTTCGTGTTCTTGCTCGCCCTTGTCAGCGGGGCGTCCGCGCAGGAGGCCCCCGACTGGACCAATCCGTTTCCGCCTTACCGGATCATCGGCAATATTTATTACGTTGGGAGCCAGGGGCTTGCCGCCTATCTGATCGCCACGCCGCAGGGAAATATACTGATCAACAGCAATCTGGAAAAGTCCGTGCCGATGATTCGGGACAGTGTCGAGAAATTGGGATTTCGCTTCAGCGACACCAAAGTTCTTTTGATCAGCCACGCGCACTGGGACCATTGCTCGGGCAGCGCGGCGGTCAAGGAATTGACCGGAGCAAAGTACATGGTCATGGACGCCGACGTTCCGGAAATCGAGGCGGGCGGAAAAGGCAACTTCCAGTACGGGGATAATCCGACGTCTCGCTACCAGCCCACCAAAGTCGATCGCGTTTTGCACGATGGTGACCAGGTGAAATTGGGAGACACAGTGCTCACAGCGCATCTCACCCCTGGACATACAAAGGGCACGACAACCTGGACGATGAAAGTGTCCGATGGCGGCAAGATGTACGATGTCGTGATTGTCGGCAGCCCGAATGTCAATCCGGGATATAAATTGGTGAACAATGCGCTCTATCCGCAGATTGCGTCTGACTACGAGCGGATGTTTCGCGTCCTGAGGTCTTTGCCGTGCGACGTGTTTCTCGGCGCGCACGGAGATTACTACGGCATGGAGGCGAAGTACGCGCGAATGAAAGCGGGCGGCCCGAATCCGTTCATCGATCCCGAGGGTTACAAAAGTTACATTGCTGAGCGCGAGCAAACGTTCCGTAAGGAGCTTGCAAAGCAAACGGCCGCAGCCCAATAGGTGTCGTATCCCGACACAATTGCTTGCAGGCTGCGATTTTTGGGGTGAGTAAGATCGGAGGTGCCCTTTGAGAAATACGTTGTCAGGTATTTTCCTGGTGCTGATGTGCTTCCTCGCCCTTCCCGTTCCGCTTCCCGCGCATCACGGATCGGCGGGCTACGATATGGACAAGCAATTAGTGATGAAGGCAACCGTGACGGAGTGGCTGTGGGCCAATCCACATTGCTTCCTGAAGTACGACACGACGAACGATTCCGGCGCCGTCGAGCATTGGGCCGCCGAAGTCAGCAATCCCATTGATATGACCAAACGCGGCTGGACCAAACATACTTTGAACGTTGGAGATCAGGTCACGGTAACCGTGCGACCCGCAAAGAACGGCGCCCCGGTCGGTCAACTCTTGAAGGTCGTCCTTCCGAGCGGCCAAACCATGATTGGGTGGAACCCTGCCGTCCGTTGATTTGGGAATTGTGAACGTGGCGGAACGCTTGCCTGCCGAAGAACAAGAATGTCGCCGCATGAGGAATTCATGATGACTAGGCGATGCGTAATGCTGAGCACTGGAGTAGTCGCTCTCTTGTCGGTTTGCGCTCCAGCGCACGCGCAAACCGTTCCGCCGCATCAGCCGGCAGCGGCGAAGAGCCAGAAGGCAGCCCCGGCCCCGCGCCATGACCTCTCAGGAATCTGGGGCCCAGAAGATACGATGGAGGGAATCTCACCGAGGGGCGTGAAGTCGCACGCCCCTTTCACGGATTTTGGAGCGAACATTGCAAACAATGTGTACAAGCCCGGGGATGGCCCCAGGAAAGTTCCCATTGGCCTGGTGAATGATCCGCTCGACAGCTGCGATCCGGCGGGTTTTCCGCGCGATCTATTGTTTGAACTGCGGCCCTTTCAGGTCGCTCAGACTTCCAATCAGGTGCTCATGTTGTATCAATACCAGCAGGTATGGCGCGTCATCTGGAAAGATGGGCGGGAGCTTCCCAAGGATCCCGATCCGCGGTGGTACGGATACTCGGTCGGGAAGTGGACGGACGATTACACTTTTGTTGTTGAGACGGTTGGGACGGACGAACGGACTTGGCTCGACAATGCCGGGGATCCGCACAGCAGCGACATGCACGTGGAGGAGCGGTACCACCGTTTGAACCATGACACCCTTGAGCTGACGGTGAAGATCGACGATCCGAAGGTTTACACAGAGCCTTGGCTGGCCCGGGACAAGATGCGTCTAACGCTGCTGCCGGCCAATACGGAAATTATGGAGATGATCTGTGCGCCCACAGAGGCGGAAGAATATAAGAAGACGATGGCCAATCCACTTTCAAAGTAGCCTTCCCAATTCACTTTCATCAGTTACGTTCTATCTATTACTTGTGTTTGTTTTCCACGTGCTCGTCAATCCACTTCAAAATGAGATCGGCGACCTGGTTGCTGTTCTTGTCCTGCATGAGCATGTGGCTGTTGCCGAATTGTCCGTACTTGGGCAGGTGCATCATGGTGGCGTCGCCTCCCGCGGCATTCACCTGCTCGACGAATTTTGCGCAGGACTCGAATCGTTCTTTCCACATCGTCGGCATCGTGGGGACATCTCCCAGGTGGTCGCCAAAGACGACCAGCGTCGGGATTTTCGCGAGGTTCGCAATTTGATCCGAGCTCAGCGCGGGGCATCCGGTTTCAATGGTGATCAGGGCCTTGATGTCCGTGGCGTTGATCAGCGCCGTCTGTTCGGGAAAGAAACCCGATTCGGAGTGTCCCATCAAGACCGCGCCTTTCAGTTTGATCGCCAGGCCGGACAGATTCGTCCACGTAGGATTGACAGCGGGAAGACTGCCGTTGAGATCCGGAATCACTTGCTTACCGAATTCTTCAAACGCTTCGACGGGGAACTGCTCGTCGGAAAATGCTTTCCCCATCGAGGGGCCGAATCGGAAAAGGAGCCAGGCGATTTCGTGGGTTGCAGTCCTAATCTCGGGCATGTCGGTGCCCGGACGCTTTCCTAACTTAATTTCATTCAGGATCGTGGCATCGAATCCGGACCGCGCGCGAGAAACCTGGTCGGGAAGATAAACCGCGCGGTGCTTGCGAAGGAAATATTCGTTCCAGCCCATGCGCCCGTCGGGAGTCGTTTCGTAGCTCTTCGAGCTGAGGCAGCATCCGTGCACCATCACGACGGGGACGTGCGAATCGGCGCCCTCCGGAATCTGGTACTGCACATACATCTGGTCGACGGTGATGTTTCCAGTATTGATCCCCGTGCCCAAAAATCCGGTCGTGGACCCGGTGAGCGCATCTGTGAAAACGGTGCGGCCGCCGATGAAGAAGCTGCCTTGCTCTTTGAGGAGAAGGGAATCGGCCATAGTCACGCCAGCGGCGGCAAACAGTAAGACTGTCACCACCCCGAGCAGAATGTACAGGCGCGTTGGTGTTTTAAACTGACGATTGTTCTTCACAGGGATCTCCTCGGGCCGTTTTTCCGCCTTGCGGAAAGGTACCATGCTTTCTCATTCTGAGCGAAGCCCGGGAACGCCACGTGTTGGGCCAGTTTCCGAGAAGCCGTGCGAGTTCAACCGGTCGATGCAACACCTCATAACCAGTTGATCTGACAACGCTTCCCATCGAGAATTGATCGCTAGAACCGGACTTAATCAAAACCTAAACAGGGCTTTTGTTTTGTCTGAATTGATGCCGGCGGACAAAATTAGCCTCCTGGGCTGCTACAACGAGAATTTGGGCAAGTGTTGCATCGACCCCTTGACACCACCGGACTTACCAGGAGTTATCATCCTGTATGAAAAAATCGCGCCTTGCCGGGGGCCACATACCAAATGAAACTGACCGCAAGAATTACGATAGCAACAGCTTTTGAAAGTGTGGGCTGGTTCTGGGCAACGGCATAAATGGAGAGCGCCAGCCACAAGCCACAATTGAGAAAACCAGCTTCACGCCGCCTCACTATTTCAAGCAGAAGTCCGATTCCTGCGACAACACATGCAACCGCGTAAGTAGGATTATCGTGGAGCACGTCCCCAAAAGACGGAGGAGGCGGATTATCCCTATTAATGCGAATGTCGTCCCGATAAGCGCCGATCAGCACGTAAATCGAAAAAGCAAGTATCGCTAAATTCGTGACCGCAACCCACAGCAGTCTGCCCCAACGTCGTTTGGGAATGCGCTTTTTTTGAAAGGCTGCGTCGGCCATTGGCAATGGAATTGTACTAGATTCGAGCCAAGTCCTGCGAAACGGGATTATCGGAATGTGGCCCGATGCCATTTTCCGAAAAGCTATGCTTCAGATTTGATCGCGACTCTCTTTCTGAAGCGATATATCTCACGCAAAATGGGAAGCGTCGCGGCTAAGGCCATGGTCACAATCGTCATGGCGACATCGTGATTAGTGGCACTTCCCGGCCACGGTATCCGAGTTGCCGTTACGTAACCAATCGAGCCAAGAAGCGCATCCCACTGAACTCCCCGGATACCAAGCCTCAACACGAAGGACACAATGGACCCGGTGACAGCGCCGATGACCATCCCTATGACTGCGGCCATAACAAGGCCGTAAACCATCCACCCTCTGTCATACTGGAAGAACATGCACTGACCTCCCAGACATCCCGGCGCAACTAAAACAAATCATACACTTACGCTTGTAGACTAATAACGAGGAAGCGAATCTCGGTTCCATGCGGCCAAGTCCTGATAAACGGGATTATCGTCATGTGGGAAACTGCAAATCCCAGTTGAACCGGCAGGGATTACCAGAAACTGGACCACCACCAGAACTCCACCTGCCCATTACCAAACGCCGGTCTTTTGGGTGTCGACGCCCACGGCGCCAATCGGGAGATTGGCGTTCCCGGGTCTTAGACCTCAGCGGTGGTAATCGCGCCGAGAGAAGCGGAGCTGACCAGCGCAGCGTATTTGGCGAAGACGCCGGTCTTGTAGTGCGGCGCAGGGGCTTTCCATTTTGCGAGGCGCGCCTTGATTTCGGCGTCGCTCAATTCAATGCTCAGGCTTTTTTTCGCAAGATCGAAAACAATGTAATCTCCCTCAGCTACGATCGCAATGGGGCCTCCGCGCGCGGCTTCCGGAGCGGCGTGGCCGGCCATCAGACCGCGCGTCGCGCCGCTGAAGCGGCCGTCGGTCAGGAGGGCCACATCTTCGCCTAGGCCCATGCCCACGAGCGCGGAAGTGAGGCCGAGCATTTCGCGCATGCCAGGCCCGCCGCGCGGCCCTTCGTATCGCACGATGACGACGTCGCCCTTTTTGATTTGTCCCTTAGTGGCGGCGTTCATGGCGTCTTCTTCCCGATCGAAAACGCGCGCGGGCCCGCGATGGTAGGGCCGTTCGTGGCCGGATGTTTTCACCACACAACCGTCGGGAACGAGATTGCCGCGCAAAATCATAAGACCGCCGGTATTCTTGATCGGATCTGAAATCGGGCGCACCACGTCTTGGCCCGGACGTTCCTTCACCGAGAGTGCTTCTTCGTCCAGAGTTTTCAGGCTGGCCGTCATTTGGCCGCGATGGAGCAAGCCCGCATCCAACAAGCGTTTCGCGAGGAGCGCTGTCCCTCCGGCGTTGTACAAGTCAACCGCAGTGTATTTTCCCCATGGCTTCATGTCCGCGAGAAGAGGCGTCTTCGCGCTGATGTCGCCGAAATCGTCGAGATGCAGCTCGACGCCTGCCTCCCGGGCCATCGCGAGCAGGTGCAGGACGGCGTTGGTCGAGCCGCCCGTCGCCACCACGGAAAAAATCGCATTTTCAAACGCCTGGCGCGTCAGGATTTTGCGCGGCGTCACGCCCTTGCGGAGCAGTTCCATCACTAGCGTGCCGGCGCGATAGGCGGCATCATCTTTGCGAGGATCTGTGGCGGGCACGTTGCCGAGCCCCATGGGCGTCAGGCCAATAAATTCCAAAGCCATGGCCATGGTATTCGCCGTGAATTGTCCGCCGCACGCGCCCGCGCCGGGGCAGGCCACGGACTCGATTTCCTTGAGATCGGCATCCGACATTTTTCCGGCGGAATGCGCGCCGACGGCTTCAAACACATCCTGAATCGTGACGTCGTGTCCGCGAAAGCGCCCTGGCTGAATCGATCCGCCGTAAAGGACAAGGCCCGGCAGGTTCAGACGCGTGAGGCCCATTGCAGTGGCAGGAATCGTTTTATCGCATCCGGCGAGAGCAATCATCGCGTCGAACATGTAGCCCTGGCCGACAAGTTCAATGGAATCGGCAATCAATTCGCGGCTCACGAGGGACGCCTTCATTCCTTCGGTGCCCATGGTTTCGCCGTCGCTGATGGCGATGGTATTGAATTCGAGCGGCGTGCCGCCCGCCGCGCGGACGCCGTCCTTCACTTTCTCGGCAAGCTTGCGCAAGTGCGAATTGCAAGGCATTGCTTCGATCCAGGTATTTGCAATGCCGACGAGCGGCTTGGCCAAATCTTCGTCCGTCAGGCCGATCGCGTAAAAGTACGCGCGTGCGGGCGCTCGCGACGGACCGTCGATTATGATGCGGCTGTGTTCCCTGAGACGTGAATCCATTGCTTCCCCCGAGAAGAGTGACTGGTGATTTGTGACTCGTGACTGGTGAAAACATCCCTACCAAGAATTCAATGAGCGGAGCTTTCGTGGCGCCGGCATCTTGCCGGCGGTTTTCTACGCTTGAGATGCCCCAAAACCGCCGGCGGGACGCCGGCGCCACGTCTACCCGTTCGCACATCTTCCAAATTTGAGACCGAATCGAGCTACGCGCCTTCGGCAATTACGCGGTTCTTCTTCATCCACGGCATCATGGAACGCAATTCAGCGCCGACTTTTTCAATCGGATGCTTCTGGCCCGCTTCCCGAAGCTGTTTGAAGTTCTTGAGGCCAGTGGCGGCTTCGTTCATCCATTCCTTGGCGAATTTGCCGGACTGAATATCGGCGAGGATGACCTTCATGCGCTCTTTCGTAGCCTTGTCGATCACGATGGGGCCGCGCGTCAAGTCGCCGTATTCGGCCGTGTTTGAAATCGAGTAGCGCATTTCGGAAATTCCGCCTTCGTAGACCAGGTCCACGATCAGCTTCATCTCATGGCAGCACTCGAAATAGGCCATCTCGGGCGCATAGCCCGCCTCGACCAGCGTTTCGTATCCCGCCTGAATCAGCGCCGTGAGCCCGCCGCAGAGCACGGACTGTTCGCCGAAGAGGTCTGTTTCCGTCTCCTCGCGAAAATTCGTTTCGATCACTCCAGCGCGTGCGCCGCCGATGCCGCTGGCGTAGGCCAGTCCGATCTTTTTCGTGTCGCCAGTGGGGTCCTGATGAATGGCCAGCAGGCAGGGAACTCCCGCGCCCTGCGAAAACTGATGGCGCACCAGGTGTCCCGGACCCTTCGGCGCGACCATGAACACGTTGACGTCCTTGGGCGGCTTGATGAATCCGAAATGGATCCCGAAACCATGCGCCAGCGCGAGATATTGCCCCGCGCGCAGAACCGGCGCGACATCGCTGGCGTAGAGTCCTGGCGCGATTTCATCGGGAACGAGAATCATGACGATGTCCGCCTGCTGCGCCGCGTCGCGGACGGATAGCACCTTCAATCCGGCTTTCTGCGCTTTGGCGACGGATGCGCTGGTGCTCTTCAACCCGACAATGACGTCGCAGCCCGAGTCCGACAAATTCATGGCGTGCGCGTGGCCTTGCGATCCAAAACCGATGACGGCAATTTTCTTGTTTTTTATGTAGTTCAAATCCGCGTCTTTATCGTAGTAAACCTTCACATTTCCTCCTGTTGCGTTTCTGGGTTTGCGATTTCAATCGTTCAAACTATTTTTCCTGCGCGCAGATTTGAATTGGCGCTGGCGCGCTCTTGCAACACAGGCTTCAGCCTGTGACAGGTGCTTCTCAGTTTACGTGCGAAATGCCACAGGCTGAAGCCTGTGCTACTGAAGGCCATCCGCGACAGATAGTTTAAACCCTTGCTTGCGGGTAGCATCCAAGAATTTTTACCGAGTCGGCAAACTCTTTGAGGTCTTCGAGGGCCGCGCGCGTTTCCGAGTCCTTGAGCGAAGCCTGCAAGTCGAGATAGAAGCAGTAACTCCACGGCGTGCCAGGAATGGGGCGGCTTTCGATCTTCAGCAAATTCAAGTTGCGCTTGGCGAAAGCGTTCAGCGTGGAGCAAAGCGATCCCGGCTTATGCGCGAGATGCAGGACGAGCGACAGCTTGTCGGCATTTTCGGCGACTTCGGCGGAGGTAGCGAGCAACAGGAAGCGCGTGTAATTTTCGGGATGATCCTCAAGGTGCTCGCGCAGAATCAAGCCGCCGTAAACTTTCGCCGCGCGCTTGCTGGCGATTCCCGCCTTCGTCGCGTCGCCGGCACCCATCACTTCGCGGACGCTTCCTGCCGTGTCGTCGGTGGCCACGCGCTTGATCGAAGGGTGGCTGGCGAAAAATCGCTCGCATTGCGCCAGCGCGACAGGATGAGAAGAAACCTGCGTGATGCGCTCAAATACCGCTCCCGGAACGCCGATGAGGTTGTGCACGATCGGAATGACCACTTCGGCCTGGATGTGCAGCCCGCTCGAAATCAGGAGGTCATAGGAGCGGTGCACCGACCCTGCCAGGCTGTTTTCAATGGGAGCGAGGATGTAATCCGCGACGCCGTCCTTAATGCTCGTATACAGCGCCTCAAATGTGGGCCGCGGAACGAGTTGGATATCTTCACCCAGGAGCTTGACGGCCGCTTCTTCGCTGAATGCGCCGCGCTCGCCCTGAAAGGCGATTCGGGAGGACGGAGGGACCTTCATTGCCACGATCCATAGACCAGTATGTGCGCGTTCGGGCGCCCCGGCATAAGCACACAAACTATCAGGGCGCGAAGCCGTCAGTCAAACTTTGCACGAAATGCGTGGGGGCTTATTTTGAATGTCGACGTGCCCTCTCCCGGGGCGGGTAGATTTTCGTTTTTTCAATCAATCTGCGGATAAATGATCGTACGCGCTAGGCGTGCGGGACACGCTTGCCGCCGAGCACGGTGGCGCTTGGGAAAAGCCGCTGGTGGCCGGTGATTTTGTTGTTGTAATTGTCGAGGAAATCGAAATTCCCCTTCCGCAGCTCGAGCACAGCAACGTCCGCGGGCGCGCCGACGTTGAGTGTGCCGCGGTCGTTTAACAAAGGGAAAATGCGCGCGGCATTTACGGTGGCTCGCGCGATCGCTTCATCGACAGTCATGCCGTAACCGAACAGCTTCGACATGCAATTCGGAAGGTCGATGACTCCGGTCTCATGAGCGTTCGTGTTCCAGTCGGTGGAAAATGTGTCGGGCCAGAAGCCGGTCTTCATGATCGCGGTAATGGTGTCCCACCGCATATGTCCTTTTTGGCCGTTGCCGACGTCAAACCAGACGCCTCGGCGCCGCGCCGCCAGAACTTCGGGCAAGATGTGACCGCTGTCGTCGATGATGCCGTTGGGCGGTGGCGCAAACATATGGGTGACGATGTCGCCGCGCTTCAAGAGGTCCATGAGCTTGGGAAGCGGTGACATGGTCTGCCCCATGTGAATCATCACGGGCAGGCCGAAGGAGGTGGCCACTTCCTGCGCGCGCCGAAGCACTTCGTAGTCGTTCTCGCCCGCGACATCGCGCGACAGCCGCGCCTTGACGCCAACGATGAAGTCGCGGTTATTGGAGATGGCCTCGCGCGCCGCTTCGACATCCGCGCGCTTCAGGTCCATCGTGTCGCCTTCGGGCAGGATGCCGGCGCGCCCGATGTTGATGAGCACGCGGCCCTGTTGAGGCGACGATCGCGCGACGGCAATCGTGTCGCCGATGTGATCGGCCCCTTGCGATCCGGCGTCGATCCACCCGGTCACGCAGTCTTGCAACACGAGGCCGGGCCCCTGGGGGAAGCGCCCGCAATGCGTGTGGATATCGAGGAGGCCCGGGACGACGAGCTTGCCGCGCGCGTCAAGGGTTTCGGCTGCGTCCCCCGCGATGCTGGCTTCGACGGCGGCAATGCGGCCTGCCGAGATGGCAACGTCGCGAATCGCATGGAGCCGGACAGAGGGGTCAATGACGCGCCCGCCCTTGATGATCAGGTCATAGCTTGCCGCAAACACTTTTGGCACGCGGTCGAGCATCGCTGCCCCCGCGCCCGCAGCGGCGACGGAAAGAAACCCGCGACGGTTCAACATCGCAGCCTCCTTAGGGTGTATTGAAGGCCAGATAGTGAGTGAGTCGAACCTGTCTGTCAACAAAGGATCGCAGGTGGGCACTCTTGACAATCAGGAATCGAACCCGAACGTCAAGTGGCACGCTTTCGTGAGAATTCAATAGGAGCCGCCAGGATTTTCCTGAGAAGTAGTGCACGGAATCTTTCGGGCAGTTACGTGTGCCGTCCGCGCAACTAGGCGTGGGGAGTCAAAGTGAGGATGAGCCCAACCTCGGAGTTCATCGCCTTGTTTTTCTAAATTCAGGCTGACCCCAACAAAACCATCCGTCCACGTTAAAGTTAGTTGGGTTTTGGACTTCAACTGCCAAAATGATGCTACCCGCCTTCCCGATCCTACTAATTTCGGGGAGGGGACGGTCCGAATCAAAAAAAAATCATTTTCAAATCCGTCGATACCGCGAAGGGAAAGCAGTTCAATGTGGGTGGGGGGCGTGACGAATGCCGTGTCTTCGCCGTTTGCCCAGGGCCACCATCGTCCGAGTTTCAGGTCGTAGCAGCCTACGAATGTCAGAACTTGGGCATCGCTCGTTCGCTCGACACTGGGAGATATCTGCGCATCAAAAGATTGAGAATTGAAGAAGGAGCTTATAGCAAGTAGGAAGAACAATCGCAAAAAGAAGAAAGTCACAATGTGGTGCCAGTCTTCATAAGGCGCCCGTCCGGACCTCAACGGTAAGGTCATGTTTGCTTGTTCATCGACTTAGTATAGTCAATTAATTCTACAATTTATTCAAACCATCCAGGCCTGCAACTTTCTACGCTTCGGCAAACGTGGGGTAGTTAAAGACGGTGTCGCGGAAATAGTCCATGGTGCCGCCGAAGGTTAGGACGGCTTGGCCGATGTGCACGATTTCGGCGGCGCTTTCTCCGATGACGTGGACGCCCAGGACTTTGCGCGTGTCCGGGTGGAAGAGAATTTTCAGCATGCCGGTGTGATCGCCGACGATTTGCGCTTTGGCCAGCTCTTCGTATTTTGATATGCCGACTTCAAAGGGGATGTGCGATTCGGTGAGTGTGGCTTCGGTCTGGCCGACCATGGAGATTTCGGGAATGGTGTAAATGCCGTAGGGTAGAAGCGCCGTGCTCATTTCCGCGGGTACGCCGAAAATATGGCAACTGGCAATGCGCCCTTGTTCCATGGACGTGGAGGCGAGCGACGGGAATCCGATGACGTCTCCGGCTGCGTAGATATTGGGGACCGACGTTTGGAAGGATTCATTCACCGCGAGTTTACCGCGCGACACCGCGGCGAGCCCGGCGGCCTCGAGATTCAGCAGGTCGGTATTGGCCTGGCGGCCGACCGCGTACATCAGGCAAGTTGCGTGGATGTGCTTGCCGCTTTCGAGGTTTGCGACAACGCGCCCGCGTTCGTCCATTTCAATCTTAGTGACCTTTTCGCCGAGGCGGAAGATGGCTCCCTGGCGGCGCATGTGGTAGCGCAGCGCCTCCACGATTTCGGAATCGACAAAATCAAGGAGCTCCGGCCTTTGCTCGATCAGAGTGACTTCCACGCCCATGGCCACAAGCATGGATGCGTATTCGAGCCCGATCACGCCGCCGCCCACGATGATTAATTCGCGTGGGATTTCGTCCATTTGAAAGAACTGATCGCTGGCGATAATTTTCTTGCCGTCGAAAGGAATGTCATCCGGGTGCGAGGGACGAGTGCCGCAGGCGACCAGAGTGTGCGTGGCGTGAATCAAGTGCGCTTCCGTCGCGCCCTGCACTTCGATGGTGCTGGCGTCCAGAAACTGGGCCGTGCCGCAAAGCAGGTCGATCCCATTTCGTCGCAACTGGTCGCGCACTACACCGGTCTCGCGTTCCACGACCTGCGAGACGCGAGCCGCCAAATCGCGGATCGAGATGCGGTCCTTGACCACGTAATCATTCCCGTAAAAGGAGCGGTGGCGGAATCCGGTGAGGTGCAGAATGGCTTCGCGAAGGGTCTTGCTGGGAACTGTGCCGCCGTGGATGCAGACGCCCCCGACCATGTCGTTTCGATCCACCATGGCCACGCGTTTGCCGAGTTTGGCGGCAGCGATAGCGCCCTTTTGGCCTGCAGGGCCGCTCCCAATGACGACGAGGTCGTATTGAACCGGATGCATCAATCCTCTTCTGTTTGGTTCACGCAGGGTCTCTGTCGGCAAAAGTGGGCGTCCTCACGGTTGAGATGCGATGCGTTCCGTTCGCGCCCAGTGTAGGGGAGAGCGGGAAGAGAAACAATCCCGGCATCGGCTGTCATTCCCATGACAATGCCAATAGCACGCCGTCGACTCTCGCGTAAGTGGTTTGCGCACAGTAGCTTTGCGTTATTGATGAAAATCTGTGCGTATTCGGTCCATCGAGAAATTGAATCGGCATCGCCCGCGCCACCCGATAGTGAGACGCGAAAATGAAGGGAAGGTTGCACCTTCATCAATTTTCATCGGCTGGATTGAGTGGCATCTTTACAGGATTCCGGGCGAATGCACATTTGGAAGCTGCGCGGTGGGAAACCATGGGACAATGACAGTAGAGTCGCGCAGAGGGCCCGGACGTTTGGTTCAGAATTATTGAAACCAAAATGCGGGATCGAGCCCTCTAATACCATAGATTCAATGTTGTAGAGGGGAGTGGCACCCGGGACTCTTTGGACTAAAAATGCATATATCCGCGCCGTTTATACGACGACCTGTTGCGACTTCGCTTCTGAGCTTGGCAATTTTGCTCGCGGGCGGGGTCGCCTTTTATTTGCTACCCGTGGCTGCGCTTCCCCACGTTGATTTTCCGACAATTTATGTTCGCGCATCCTTGCCTGGGGCGAGCCCGGAAACGGTAGCCTCCTCCTTGGCCACGCCGCTGGAACGGCAATTCGGCCGTATCGCGGGCGTCACGCAAATGACGTCCACCAGCCAGCTGGGCAGCACGGGGATTACACTTCAATTCGATCTGGACCGTGACATCAATGCGGCGGCGCGGGACGTGCAAGCTGCCATCAATGCCGCAGCAGGACAATTGCCTGCCAACCTACCCAATCTCCCTTGGTACCGCAAGATCAATCCATCTGAAACGGACATTTTGGACTTGTCTGTCTCCTCGGACACGATCCCCAGGAGTCATTTGTACGATGTGAGTGATTCCATTCTTGCGCAGAAAATATCTCAGGTCGATGGCGTAGGCCAGGTCAACACGTACGGGGGAGCGAAGCCTGCGGTCCGCGTGGACGTAAATCCCAACGCGCTCGCTCATTACGGAATTAGTTTGGAAGCCGTGCGAATTGCTCTTCAATCGGCGAACGCCAACACGCCCAAGGGGAATCTGGAAGATTTATCCAACCGGTGGGTTCTGTCCGATACCGATCAGCTGCTGAAACCGGAGCAATACGCGCCACTGATTGTGGCGTATCGGAACGGTGCTCCGGTCAGGCTGAGCGACATCGCAAAAGTGACGGAGGGAATCGAAGACCTTAGGAATTCGGGATATGCCAATGGCAAACCCGCCGTGGTCATGGGGATTGGCCGGCAGCCCGGTGCGAACATTATTGAGACGGTTGACCGCATCAAGGCGTTGATGCCGGAACTGCGGGCCTCGATTCCGCCATCGGTGACGTTGACTCCCACCTTTGATCGCACCACGACGATTCGAGCGTCCGTCAAAGATATCGAATTCACGTTGCTGTTGACCGTCGCGCTGGTGGTGATGGTTATTTTTCTTTTCTTGCGCAATGCCTGGGCCACGATCATTCCCAGTATCGCAGTCCCGCTGTCCATCATCGGGACGTTCGGAGTAATGTACCTGTTGGATTACAGCCTCGACAATCTTTCTTTGATGGCCCTGGCGATCTGCACGGGATTTGTGGTGGATGACGCGATTGTCGTAATCGAGAACATCACGCGCTATCTGGAAGAAGGGGAAGCCCCGCTCGCTGCGGCAATGAAGGGATCCCGCGAGATTGGATTCACCGTGTTGTCGATGAGCACTTCGCTGATCGCAGTGTTCATCCCGCTCCTGCTGATGGGAGGAATTATCGGGCGATTGTTCCGTGAATTTGCAATCACGCTGAGTGTGGCCATTGTGGTTTCCCTATGCGTTTCTCTTTCCACCACGCCGATGATGTGCGCCCTGTTCCTGAAGTCGGGGAAGGACTTGAAGCGCGGGAAATTGTACCTGGCCAGTGAAAGAGTATTTCAATGGAGCGTGGAGACGTATGCCCGCGGGTTGCGCTGGGTCCTGCGCCATCAACCTTTTATGCTTGTGCTTACGGGCGCGACGATTTGCCTCAGCGTTTACCTGTATGTCGTTATCCCCAAAGGTTTCTTCCCGCAGCAGGATACGGGTCTCATCGCCGGAAATATCCTGGGAGCCCAGGATACTTCCTTTCCTGTCATGCAGCAAAAACTGAAGGAATACATGGAAATCGTGATGAGAGACCCGGCAGTGAAGGCCATGGCGGCGAACACCGGGGGCGGCGCGGAAAATACCGGGCGCATGCAAATCGAATTGAAGCCGATCGGCGAAAGAAACGTCACCGTGGACCAGGTCATTTCGCGCCTCCGGCGCAAACTGGCGGTGGTTCCCGGGGCCACGATGTTCCTGCGGGCGTATCAAGACATCACAGTCGGGGGGAGGATCAGCAGTTCGCAGTACCAATACACGCTGTCCAGCGAAAATCTCAATAACCTCCAGGAATGGGCGCCGCGTGTGGAGGCCAAAATGAAGCAGTTGCCCCAGTTGCGGGACATCGCCAGCGACCAACAAACGCGCGGTTTGCAGGCAACCCTGGTCATTGACCGCGATACGGCCTCACGTTTGGGGGTCTCGCCATCGACCATCGATAACACGCTTTATGACGCGTTCGGCCAGCGACAGGTGTCCACGATCTATACACAGTTGAACCAATATCACGTCGTGTTGGAAGTGGATTCGGCCTTCCGGGAAAGCACGGACGCGATCCAAGGCCTTTATGTGCGATCGTCCAATGGAACACAGGTGCCATTGAGCGCCTTTACCCACTATGAGACGCAGAACACCGCGCTCGCAGTGAACCACCAAGGCCAATTTCCCGCGGTCACGATCTCATTCAACCTGGGCGAAGGAGTCGCCCTGGGCGACGCCGTGACGCAAATCGAGGCGGCAGTTCTGCAAATGGGGCTTCCTTCCGATATTCATCCGACGTTTCAGGGGAACGCGCAGGCTTTTCAGTCTTCTCTATCGAGCCAGCCATGGCTCATTCTGGCAGCGCTGGTGGCTGTTTATATCGTCTTGGGAATCCTTTATGAAAGCTACATCCACCCGGTGACGATTCTCTCGACGTTGCCTTCCGCCGGCGTTGGGGCTCTCCTGGCATTATTGGCATTTCACAACGAATTGACCGTCATCGCGCTCATTGGAATTGTGCTGTTGATCGGGATTGTGAAAAAGAACGCCATCATGATGATCGATTTCGCCCTGGAAGCGGAACGGTCAGGGAAAACGCCTGAAGAATCCATCTACCAGGCATGCCTGTTGCGTTTTCGTCCCATCATGATGACCACGATGGCTGCGCTGTTCGGAGGCTTGCCGCTGGCGCTGGCGACCGGCACCGGCGCGGAATTGCGCCGTCCGCTCGGCATCAGCATTGTCGGAGGTTTGTTGGTTAGCCAGGCCCTCACACTGTACACGACTCCCGTGATTTATCTCTATATGGACCGGCTGCAAATGCGATTCCGGCGCCGCAAGCGCGTGCCTGCGCTTCCTGGCGAAGTTCCTCCATCTCCGGCGTCTCTACATGGCCCCTCTCTGACATAGCGAAGATCTTTGTGGCGCCGGCGTCTCGCCGGCAATTTCTCTGGTCTCCTCATATTCCAAAAAAGCGTTGCCCCTCTTGCATCGTGACAAGAGGGATTTCGGCGTCGCAAAGAAAAAGCCCCGGGCCGAATTTTCTTCGGCCCGGGGGTTGTCATGCGGCAGAGATTAAAAACTAGCGGTCACCTTCAGTTGCCGTCCCAATCGTCACCGTCGCGATCCTGGGGCGCGATATCCACTCCGCGAAACACTTCTCCGGACTTTGCCGAGCGGATGACTTTGATGTGGCCGATGGAATCGTCCTTATCATAATCTCCGTCGCCCGTGGGCAGAGTCGTGGCTTTGAGGACGTCGGTGACCTTGACCAGCTTGTTCGGATCGGCGCCCTGATCGCCACTGGGGCTGATGGTTGAGGTCACCGCGAAAATGGTGACCGTGCCGTCGTGGTTGACTTGGCCTGTTATGCTGCGGCAACCGCCCGTTGCGGGATTGAGCGCCGTCGGGTAATTTTCAACGCTGTAGGGGACGCCGATGTTCAGGCCGCTGTTCATAACGTAAGCCAGTTGCCAGGTGCCATTTACCAGAATCCATTTCTGAATCCCGGCGTGGGCCTGGGCGTCGGCGGATGCGACATTGCCGTCTACTGCAGGAGTAACGAGGTTCCCGTCTCCCTCATCGCAAACATAGAGCGTGCTCTGATTGGCGAACCAGATGCCGAACGGAAACATAACTGGAGTCGTAGCGCCAGTGGTCGGATCTGTACCCGAGGCAAGGGTGACGGGAAAACCCGGCAAGATCGTGATGGGCACTTGTGCCAGGGTTGCAACGTCCCCGGTTGGCAAAACGCCGGAATTTCCCACCTGGTAGACCGTGTTGATGCCGTTCCCGCCGCTCCCCTTGGTGATATATAGCGTGTGGTTGAAGATCGTGATGCCGCGGTAATTGTTATCTTTGCCCGCTTTGTCGAGTGCATAAGGCTTTCCCGTAAACGGGTCGATGACTTGGTTGATTTCAAAATCACCAATCTTGGTGATGTTTGGCGGAACGGGAGGAGCCTGCCCCGGAACGAGCAGCTCTGCGCCGGTGGAAGTGACGAGTTCCTCGCCGGGAATCGTTGTAGTGACCTGCTTTTTGGAGAGGTTGCCGCTATTGTCGTTTCCGACCATGTAATACAACGAATCGCCTTTGATCGCGCCGCGGCCATTGTCCCCGCTATAGGCGTTGCCGTCCGTAATCATGAGGTGGCCATGGGCGTCCACTTCCGCCACGGAACGGTAGTACTGCCCGACAGCAGGGTTGGTTGAATCGATGAGGCCCGGCGTGTTGCCGTTGGACACATCGAAAATGTTCACTGCGGTCGGGAATCCCGGGCCGCCCCGGTAGCCCATGAAAGTGATCGACTTTCCATCGGTTGAAAGGTGCACAGACAATTCGGACTTCGAACTGAAGCTGGTCACAATTTGATCGGTCGGGATCGGCAAGAGTGTCCAGCCGATGACCATCCGTCGTGAGGTTGTCCAGGAAGATCGGAGAAGTGATGCCAAAGTTGCCGTCGGCAGCCGCGTTGTTGAAAACGTTGGGATAGGAAGCCATCGGCAATTGGGGTAGCGCATTGCACCGCTACAGGCGTCGTAGCCACCGGCAATGAGCGGCACGGTGAGAGATTCACTGTGCCGGCCACGCAACCGGGAGGCAGTACCGTCAAGCCCGGTACAAGCAACGAGGGAGTCCCAACATACACACTGCGGCTGAGGACCAGAGTGCCGGGTTTGAATTCAAAATGATCGGATTGGTGATCGTCATCGTGATCGTTGCCGGCTTGAATGCCTCCAGCCAAGGCAATGGATACCGCGAATGCAAGAAGTGCTTTCTTCACGTCGATTTCCTCCTGAGATTGGCACATTGGGACGGTATGTGCGCGCAAAAAATCTCATGGAATGATGGAGCGCTACATTAACTCTCGGTGAAAACTGAATGAAAGGAAGGTCAACGGCCGGCGCGCCCGCGGCGCCACCATGAATTGAGGTTGACGCGCCGGGAAGGAGGACGTAATGTTCTGCGCAAAGTTTGAGATCGCGTCGAAAATATTACATTGGCGTTCCCCGAAGCGGGGATTCCAACGGCTGGACGGCAAAAACAGGGGAGATGAACTCGTGAGACACAGTCGATTTGGCACAAATCTCTGGTTAGCGCTATCACTTTCATTGGCAACTGCGGCGCCCGTGTCGCTCCTGGCGCAGAACTTGCCGCCGGACGGAACGACGGTCCCGACGATTGCCCTGACCGGAGCCCCGGCCATTCAGGAACCGGCTCCCAATCCCCCCGATCAACAGTCGCAATGGAATACGGAATTGGCGGGATTCAGCGACCTGCAGGGCCGCTCGGCGTACCAGCCGATCATCGTTAACGAGAACGGCCGTGAAATCGCCTACGTCGGCCACCATACCGGCAGCGCCATGAATCCTCTGACGGGAGTCGTGGAGCCCAACGGGACCTCGATCGTGGACGTGACCGACCCGGCGAAACACAAAGTACCTGGCTCATATTCCGGGCTCAACGGAAGCCGGAGAAGAGGCGGGCGGCGCTCAGATGGTGCGCGTGTGCAGCGGGAGCCTTTTGCCACATGCGAGTGCGCGGGAAGTGGTATTTGTTGCGGCCGCTCGGATCCAAGGCACAGGAAATTTATGACGTCACGGACCCGGCCCACCCCACTCGCCTGACGCAAATCGTGGGCGACCTCGATCACACCCACAAGAGTTGGTGGGAATGCGATACGGGGATCGCGTACTTGGTGGCCAATGCGCCAGCCGAAGGCTGGAAGGGCCAGCACATGAAGATTTACGATCTGAGCGATCCGGCCAAGCCCAAATATATCCGGGACTTTGGTTTGCTCGGCCAGCAACCGAACGCGACGTCACACGAAGGAGTGGTCGAAGGCATTGCAATTCATGGAATGATTTCGGCGGGAACCGCCAAGAACCGGGTATACGCAGCGTACGGCACGGGAGCAAACGGCGTCATTCAGATTCTAGATCGAAAAAAGCTGCTCACCGCTTTTGAGAATCCCGTCAAGCCGACGACGGAAGAAATGCTCGCCCCGCAGGTGGGCTATCTGACGATGTCGCCCGACCAGGGCGCACACACTTCATTTCCGATTTTTGCCGAGCCGATTCCGGAATTCCAGGGGCACGCGGCGCTCAAGACTCGCGATTTGCTGATCGTGCCGTCCGAAGCGGCGCGAGGAGATCATTGTTCTCCCGGTCCGAGCGGAGACCGCGCAGGGCCGCACCTGGCGTTCCTCGTCGATATCAGCAACGAGGCGACGCCATGGCCCATCTCCACTTTCCGCGTGCCTGAAAATCCCGGAGATTATTGCGGCAGGGGAGGGCGCTTTGGCACGCATGCTGTCGCCGAGTCGTTTTATCCCCCTTACTACGGGAAGATTGCCATTTTTTCCTGGTTCAATGCGGGGACGCGCGTTTTTGATATTCGCGATCCTTTCGCCGTGCAGGAGGTCGCCTATTTCATTCCCGCACCGAACAAGTACACGATGGCTTTCTGCCCTTCGGATGGAATCAGCCATCCCACCGGCGATCCCAAGATCACTGCTGCCTGCCAAAAAGTAATCGAAACGAATAACGTCGAGGTGGACGATCGCGGCCTGATCTACAGCGCGGACCGGGCGGGGAGCGGACTACATATCATGCGGCTGACGGGGCACGCGAAAGAGATCGTAGCGGGGAAATAGATTTTTGGTAGGGCGGCCTTCGGACAGTCTGCCTATTGAATTCAGTATCCGAAAAATTGACAGGCTGAAGCCTGTCCTACTTTTCGTGGTAGACGTATTTGTTGTTGTCGCAGACGTATTCCGCGATTTCCCATCCTGGTTTCAAGTGATACGTTTGAGACGCTGTAAACGGCTTTGTGTACGCCTTGGGATCCTCGATCGTGAAATCGTCCACCAGGGTGTCGTGATCGGGTCGGCGAATCCGTTCCACAACGTGAAGCGCCTCCGTATGCGGAAGGCCGACGTGATCGAGCCAGGTCACGTCATTGAATCCAGTTGTATCGACGACCAGCGTGTCTCCATCCCATTTCCCGACGGAATCGCCGTTGTACGTAGGGTCGAGATCCTCTTTATGCCCCCGATTCATGTGGATCTGGCGCAGTTGATTCCCAGCCTCTTGATACATCAGCACCATGTCGGGAACCTGGAAAATCTCCATGGGGAGCGGCACGAACATTAGCCGTGGAATTCCGTGCGGCAAGCAGGCCAGGTTGGGATCATTTACTTTGGTGTCCGCTTTCTTGAATTTTTCCTCAGCCCAGGGGGTGAAGGGCGGCGTCGTCCCCTTTGGAAATAAAGCCGGCTGGAAATGGTCGATCATCCAAACGCCCGTGAGATCCGGCGTTCCCACAGGTGTGGATGGGTTTGCCGTTTGGGCAAAAATCACGGGGAAGGTAAAAAGTAGCGCCGCTCCCGCAATGATTGAGAACTTGAGGCCAAGCCGCACCCTGAGACTCCTTTCCTGAAGCGCGGGGCAGAACCGAAAAGGTTCAGCGGACGCTCGCTGACAGCTCCTGCCCGTTCGCAAAAGCGATCTTGTCGAGACGCATGAGGTTCTTGCCGTTCTTGGCGCGATTTCCGTAGATCGTGATTTCATCGCCGGGCTTGACCGTATCCCTCTTCCAGTTGACCCTGGCTAGCATACCGATGCTGGCCAGTTCGGCGGTCCATTCCACGATGGCGCCTTTTTCGTCCTTTGTCTCGATATGAATGTAAGCGTGGGGATTGCTCCACTCGAATTGCGTGACCGTGCCTTTGACCGAAGTCACGGCGGTCATGTCATATTCCGCGGTCGAGTGGTGCGCGAAGGCCGGGATGGAAGCCAGCAACAGGCCGGCCGCGATCGCAAGCACGCGCATGAACCGCTGGGTGTTCATCGCAGTTCCTCCGAACGAACTGGAATATTTGCGTTCGCAGCTGGCTGGGCAAACCATATGCCCGCCGACTGGTCCTGTCAACTTCATTTCTTAAACCGATTCTTAAACTCACGCGCACAAAAAACAGTCGAACGTGGCGAGACGAATACCGCGGCCGTCCGCGCGTAACTCACGTTGGCGATTATTGAGCAATCCGTGGTCAGCGCTTGTTTTGGGCTCCGCGTATCTTCATAATGGAGTGTGTCGCTATGTTCAAAGTGAACGCACGACGACTCGCGGTGCTGGCTATCGCCGGGCTGGGCTTTTTGGGAGCCGCCCTCGCAATTCATCCTCATGCGTCGGCCGCCGCTTCCAGGGCCAACGCCGGCGACGCGAACCAACCAGTCATCCGCTTTGTGAAGAACCCGGAAGTCGCCCCCGCCATTCAGGGTCTGGATATTCTCGGAAAACCGATCAGCAAGGACAACTTGGCCGGCAAGGTCGTGCTGGTAAATTTTTGGGCCACCTGGTGCCCGCCCTGCCGCGAAGAAATTCCCGAGCTCTTGCGGCTCAAAAAGGAATTCAAGGACCGCATGGAGGTCGTGGGCATTTCGGAAGATGACGACCCGCCGGCAAGCGTGCTGAAATTTGCCCGGCAAAACGCAATGACCTATCCCATCGTGATGGCCACTCCGGAGTTGATCGAATCCTACGGCGGGGTTCCCGCGCTGCCGACTTCCTTCCTTGTCGATACGCAAGGCAGGGTGGTGCAGAAGCACAGCGGCTTATACCCGATGGAGTCTTACGAACTGGAAATTCGTTCTCTGCTGGGCATGCCGACGAGATGCGCGCGTCGAGACGTTCGTCGATACAGGGCAAGTCTTCCTGAAAAATGCCGCGAATGCGACGGAATTGCCCGGCGTGAATTTCAAGGGGCTGACCCCCGACCAAAAGAAGCAGGCCCTTCGCCGGCTGAACTCGGAAAGCTGCACGTGCGGCTGCAATTTGACGCTTTCGCAGTGCCGGGTGAATGACACGGAGTGCCCCGTCAGCGGAGGACTGGCCGCTAAAATCGTGAAAGAAGTTGCCAGGGGCGCGAAGCCAGCGCGAACGCCGCCGCCGAAGGGAACCAGTTCGATCACGCAGTAGGTTTGAGTAGGATAGGCTTAAGCCTGTCGCTTTTGAATTCATTACAATTCAATTTAAACCCGACAGGCTGAAGCCCTACGCTACTTGGAGGTACAAGGACATGTTCGCAAGGGGAGCGAGCTGCAATTCATCGAGCGACGTCGTCGCCCTTCCAGATCCCGCAGTGGACAATCCACTAGCCACAACAAAAGGTAGCGAAACTGCTGTCGTGGCGGGCGGTTGCTTCTGGGGAATTCAGGCCGTATTTGAACGATTAAAAGGCGTCCTTCGCGCCACTTCCGGCTATTCGGGAGGCGCGGCGAACACGGCGACGTACGAAAAAGTATGCTCAGGCCGCACGGGGCACGCGGAAGCCGTCGAAGTCGTTTTCGATCCGTCGCAGATTTCATTTGGGCAGATCTTGAAGGTGTTCTTTTCCGTGGCCCACGACCCCACGCAACTGAACCGGCAGGGGCCAGACCACGGCACGCAATACCGCTCCGCAATTTTTTACACTTCGGAAGACCAGAAGCGGATCAGCGATGCTTACGTGAAGCAACTGGATGCGGCCAAAGTGTTCGGGCAGCCCATCGTCACGCAGATCGTTCCGCTCGAAGCATTTTACTCCGCCGAGGACTACCACCAGGGCTACATGGACCTTCATCCCGAAAACATGTACATCGTGATCAACGACTATCCGAAAGTCGAAAACCTGCGCAAGCACTACCCGTCGCTGTTTGTGGAGAAGAAATAGAACGACATATCTATTTGAGCTTATTGAGATTGTATTTCGTTTCCAAGGACTGTCCGAAGGGGAGTAATACCTTGACCATAGCTCGGCCGGGAGTGAATTGCGCGGCGTCAAATTGCAGAAGAATTTCGCGGGTGTAGGTTAGACATTCGCTGGCTACCTCGGAATTATACGGATTGTATGGATCGCAAGTCACAGTATTGGTTGTCTTCGTGGGTTCGATCGATTTCGCCTGATAAACCACAACGTTGAAACTATCAGCCGGAGGCACAGGTCCGGTGTAGTTCAGCTTGAGGGCGACCACGACCCGCACAATGACCAGCCCGGGGTTCTCGCGGTAATCCTCGTCGGCCCGGAATCTGGAGTACTGCATCGTTCGGAGAGATCTCAATACGATTTGTTCGTACGGCGTTTGGAATTCGACCGATTGGACGAATGCAATCGGATTGTCGGATGGGTATTTAAAGTTGTGCTGATATTGGTTGAGAAAATTCGCGAGGTCTTCGTGGTTAGATGTTTGACCGAGGGAATACGCTTCGCGCACTTCTTCCGGCTGGAGGTTTGAATTAAGAGCCAGCGCATTCAGAGACAGCAATGCGCTAAGGGCGAGCGCGATGGCTGGGATTCGGGCCGCCCGGGCTGATGGTGAGGCGAATCCGTAAATGCTCTGCTGCTCCATTACACATCAGTATACTCCAAAATAAATTAGATAGGGCCCGTACCCCCATCCGCCGCTGCGCACCAGAGTGCAGCACCCGTCTCATACATTTACAATTGATTCGGCCGCGTTATTTCCCGTCAGAAATTAAATCCTATCCCGCCGGAAATGACGGGGAAAAATCGGTAAGGATTGATGTCATTCTTTATTTTTGTCTGCTGGGCCGCGATGTTCGCCTGCACCGTGGAATCGCTGGCAATCGAGCGGCAGATTGTTCCGGTCGGGTCACACACATTTCCCGTGAAATTGAGGGCGACACGGGCCGAGCCCTGGTACGCTCCGCCAACTTCAAATAGAAAACTGTAGTGGCGTCCATTCCTGGGAATCAAGTTGCCGACTCCCACCATGATCGAGGGCGCGACCTTTACGAAATCGAGCGTCCCGGTTCCTGTGACGGGAACGGCAGGATCGCTCAGGTATTGTGTGCCCCCCAGCGTAAACGACTGTCCGCCGGGAACTGCCGCGGTCGCGCTCACCGAGTTGCCGTTGTAGAAAAGGAGTCCCGGGCTGACATGAAAACCGCCAAAAGGGAACCAGTCGAGATGCGCTTCGGCCGATTGGAAGTGCAAATTCCCGGTGTAAACGATGCCGTTGTTGGTGATGGCCCGGCTGTAGCGGAAGATGTTGAATCCGCCGCGCAGGTTCAGTTTGCCCGCCAGCGGAGTAGCCACCTCTATCCCCGCGCCTAGCGTCGAAAACTTCACGCCGATGCCGATCTTCGAGAGACTGTTCTTTGCCGGGCCCTTCGGCGCCGGGTCGGCTGCTTCGGGCGAGGCTACTGATGCCGCGCTTCCCTCCGAGGAATCCGTCGGCGAATTCAGCACGGCCACGGAATTTGGCGAAGCGTCAGCAACCATGATCTGCTCAGGATTTTTCGCCGCCTTTACACCGAGTTCGGCACTCGGCGCAGGCCCGGAAACGGACTGAGCGAAACAGTTTCCGCACCATCCGCCGGCCACGAATACCGCTAACGGCAGAGCCCAAAACGCAGTCTTAGCCCTCATCTTTTTCTCCTGTAATTGATTTCAAACAGCGCGTTTGAGAGGAATTTCGCAGCGAAAACGTCGCTGAAGAAACCTTATCTTGGACGTCTCCGAAGTGTCAATTTCAGATGCCGAAGGCTGTGCGTGAAAGGTATTAGCGCGGACTACTGAGGCGGCATTTCGAGGAGGCGAGAAGCATGCCCTAAGAGCACAACGTCAAAATAAAAAAAACGGAGGCTGCCGAAGCAGCCTCCGTTTTTCCGTTGAAATCGAATTAATTGGCCAGAGGATCGGGGCGCAACTGGAACTTGACGGCCTTGCTGGTTGTGCCCTTGCCGCCTTCGATGTGCCAGGGAGCGCGCGTGGCATAGGTGGACCAGATTCCCTTGCCTTTCCAACCGGCCTTGGGATCGTCGATGCGTCCATCCATGCTCTTGGCAAAGAAGCCCATGGGGTAGGGAACTCGCATGACGAGGAATTTTCCGGTCTTGGTGTCGAGCGCTTCCAGGGCGTCCATGTCGTTCGCGGTGGCGATCGGCGTGTCCTTGCCCATGCCGAACGTGTCGAATTGATCGACCCAGTTGTAATAGTTGGTGTCCGCGCTGCCGTAACCTTCGACTCCCTGGAAGCTCGGGCCCGGGGTGCGATAGAGCGTCCAGCCTTCGGGGCAGTGCTGTCCGGTGGCCGTGGGTCCGTTGAGCGGGCCCTTGCATTTGCGGCGGTCAAAACTGGCGAAGTGCCCGCTGGCAAGCACGGTCCAAATCACACCATCGCGAGTGATATCCATTCCGCGCGGTGAGAAACCCTGCACGGGCGCTTTCGGATTGTTCCACGGCACTTCGTAAATTTCCGCGAGCGACGTGCGCGCGGGGTCCGACCCGGGATTCAAGCGGACAAGGGAACCGGGGAAGCCGAGCACTGTTCCCCAGATCGATCCGTCGGCGGGGCTTGGGCTCACGCCGTAGAAGCCCACCTTGATGCGCATATCCTTGGTGGGATCCATCGGCTGGCCGGGTTCCGTGTATTCATCGCGCTTCCCGTTGCCGTTGGTGTCCAGAATGAACGGCGTCCAGCCCTGCGATTTTTGGGAGTCATGGGTTTCATCCCACATTTTCGTGTTCAGCCAGCCGACGTTGTCGCCGCCGGGATTGCTGAACCACAACGTGCTGTTGGCGTCCTCGGCGAACATCAAGTGCTGCGAGCTGCTGCACATGTCGACGAGTTCCCATTTGCCGGTCTTGGGATCGTAAACATTCGTCTGCCGCGAGCTGCTCTTCAGTGGAAGAACCATTGCGGATTCGAGGCTGGATCCCTTCTGGCAATAGGCCGGATTCTCACGTTCACGGGTTGCGGCTGCGGTCCAGATGCGGCCCTTGGAATCCATCATCAGGCTGTGCGCCGTGGCGTGCGAAATGGCGACCGGCTCGTTGCCCCAATACGGCGAGGGTTCGAGCAATTCTTCCGGCTCGGCCATGGGAGTGCCGGGAGCGTACGGAATTTTAACCTGCGAGAAAGAGTTTTTGCTGGGGTCGAGGACCGTGATGTAATCCGAGCCGTCTTCGTGAACGCCGTAAACGAGGCCATTCGGATTGGAACTGGGGTTCCGTCGATCCACGGAAATTTCATCGTGGAAATATTCTTTTGGCGTGGCCCAATCCCATTCGGTGATCACGACGTTGCGCTCCATGCCTTGCGGGCGATCGGGAGCGGGCGGCAATGCGCCGTTCTTGATTCGATCGGTCCAATCGGCATATTCCGACAGCATGCGCTTGCGCCCAACGCGGGTCGCTACGGCGCTCATCATGCTGCCGACCTGTGCGGATTGAATGCGGCGGTCCCAGGCGGCGTAACTGGTATCAAACGCGCCGAGCGAAGATTCGATTTCGCGCGTCGCCTTGTCACCCAGTTGATGGCAGGACTCGCAGCCGTCGGTCTTCACACTTTCAACCCAGGCGCCCTGATCCTTGATGCGCTCGGAAATGCCGTTGCCTTTGTCGCCGGTTCCGGGGAAATCACTCTTCGGCGGAATGTGCAGCAGGGAATACCAGTAAGCGGCGGGATAATACTGCGCTGCGGTGTGCGCATCGGGCGCGAGCACGGCAGTCAGATTGAGCATTTTCCCCGGCGCGGTCTTTACCTTGGGGGAATCCACAAGACCGTAGCCGCGCACCCAGACGTCATAATTCGCCTTCGGAAGTTCAGGAATCACATAGCGGCCCTGGTCGTCGGTCACAACGATCTTGCGATATCCGGTGGGCAGGTCCCTCGTTTCGGCGATCACCCAGACGCCTGCTTCCGGGCCCTTCGAGCTGGTAACCACGCCGCCGATATCGTCAGAGACGATTTTAACTTCCGCAGCGGGTTTGCCCGCCGTGCGGCCGGTGCGCGCGATTCCCAAGACTGCGGCGAGAGCGATTGCCCCGATTCCGAGATACGACAGTTTCTTGTTCATAGCGGCTGATCTCCTTCGGCGGCTGGGCCAAAGCCTGGCATCCGCAATCGAAAGATTGGGATGTTGAACAACAGCTTAAACTTAGGGCCGTGAGAAATCCTATGCCGGACCGAAACCATTGTCAATCGGTGGTTTGTAAGGGGTGACGTCAAGCTGCCTGTGTAAATAGTTTGAGGGTGTGGGTTTTCCAGTCCTCGTTGAACCGACTGAAAATCGCATAGATGATTCGATCCACGCTTTCGACATTAGATGAACACGACCATGGGCCGAGTTCTCCGCCGCACCTCGACAAAGCATCGCTCGATGGCATTGGTGGTGCGCAGCTTCCGCCACAGGTGCCGTGGAAACTCGAAAAACGTCAGCAGTGCGGGCAGATCCCGCTCCAGCCGCTTCACCAACGTGGAATACTTGGCTCTGCCAGCGAAACCGAAATCGCTGGAACGCTCTGCGGGCGGCGGCTTGGCTGGCGGCTTGATAGATGCGTTGGGCGTCCCGCTTGACGGCGTCGTGGTCGGCTCGCCGCACCGCCTCGCACAGATTGCGCATCTTGTGCACCCAGCAGCGCTGGTGCCGCGCTCGCGGATACACGGCCGGGATCGCCGCGGCCAGGCCCGGACAGCCGTCGGTGATCACCAACTGCAACCGCCGGCCCCGCAATCCCCGGCGATACAGATCATTCAGCAATCCTTCCCAGGCGGCTTGGCTTTCGCTCTTGGCCCGCACAAAGGCCAGCAGCTCACGGCGACCGTCGGTGCGCACTCCGTAGGCCACCAACAGCAGCACTTTCTGCGGCCCAAACGCTCGCCGCACTTTCAACCACACCCCGTCCAGCAGCAGATAGCACCAGTCATCGCCCAGCGGCGCGTGATGGAACTTCGCCACCTGTTCATCCAACACCCGCGTCAGCCGCGAGACCGTCTGCGCGCTCACCGATTCTTCGGTCAAAAGCGACACCACCCGGCCCACCCCGCGCGTCGAGATCCCTCGCAAAAACGCTTGCCGAATCATCTCGCTCACCTCCGGAGTGCGCCGCTCCAGCGCCCGCATCCCGCGCGGCAGAAACGAGCGCAACCGCGTCCGCGACACCCGGAAACGAATCCCTCCCAGCGGGGTGACATACTCGCGTTCGTAAAACCCATTCCGGTAGTCGATGCGCCCCGCTTCTCCGGCCGGTCGTTCATGCCACTTCAGCCCCAGATACTCGGCCATCTGCTGCTCGGAGTCGGCTTCCAACAACTTCTGCAGCGTTTCCCGCGTCCGTCCTTGAAAATCGCCCCAGAAGCTCTCTTGCAGGTCCCGCACAAACGCTTCAAACCGCTGTGTGTTATTCTTGATTCGCATTCGGGTGTAGGCTCCTTTACCGGAGATTTTGTTGCTCGTCACAACAAAACCTACACCCTCTCTCTTTTTACACACTCAAATTTACGTCACCTTTGTAAGGGATTTGCAAGGCGGCGGATCGAAAAAGTCACGCGGGGGAGAGATGTTCCTTAACCCCACTTTGAATCCGTTTGAGTGATTCAAAAATCGCGGTGCATAAAACGCATCATTCCCCTAATTCGAGGGGTCAATTGAATCGAAAACACGGACGCAGAAGAACCAAAACCTCCGCCCCTTCGAAAAATCGCGAAGGAGCGGCCACCCGGAAAATCAAAACCGCCGCAATCAGTGCCCCACCCGCGGTGGTTTGTACAGGGTTTGCAAAGTCTGCGGCTGCAAAAATATTGATGGAAAGGAGAACGCAAATCGGTCGTGCTGTGGGGAGATTTGTTCTTTAACGCTGCTTTGAGTGCATCTGAGTAATTCAAAGTAGAACCAAAACTTCCGCCCCTTCGAAAATCGCGAAGGGGCGGCCACCCGGAAGATCAAAATCACCTCAAAGGGTGCGCCACCCGCGGGCCTTTTGCCGTATGACAGATGAAGAAGTGTCGCAGGCATTCACCCAGTACTATTTGTGAGCCATGACCTAAGGCACCTTCTTGATTCCCAATTCATTCCGAATTGCCTCACGAACGTCCGACATGCCTTTAACGAGTTCCGGCAACGATTTCGACCAAATTTCCGTATCACCCCGGCTAATTTTGTACGCAATCTTGGTCGTCAGCTTCCCGTAACTCTCGAAAGCGTTCCGCATTTCTTCGCCGCAAATTACATCAACAAAGAGCCTCGCTTCATCAAACTCAGACTTCGCTTTGAACCACTTGGCATTTGCCTCGTTTGACAATTCCACCCAGGAGGAAGAACCTTGGGTTTCCTTGCTCTGACTGACGGTCGTATACGTTGAGTGCAAATTTCCTAGAGCGTTTTCGAACTGCACGACACGCTTGCCAGCATCGAAACAAATCTCCCGTTTCACTTCCCAACGCTTTTGTCTGTCCCACAGTTCGCCATTTATGTCCGCCTCTATGCGAGCGGTCGTTCGTGTGAGCACCGCCGTTTGGTTCTCAAGTTCTTTAAATTCCTCGCGAGTCGCTAGGTTTTGCGCCTTCTTTTTCAGATAAGCGGCTAAATAGATTCCGACGCCTACGATGGCGGCATTCAGCAGCGACACAACAATAACCAGAGCTGTCTCCATTGGGGAAGTGTCCTCCACCGCTATCCACATGGCTTTTTACGGCCGTTATATTACAATAAAAGCAACACCCTCAATGGATTCTGTCAAAGCCTTTGTGGTGCGGACGGGTGGGCCATGCCTAGAGTTGGTATTGTCGGTGCACTACAATTGTGGGTGCCTGCCCAGGAATTTGAAACGCGGTGGGAATCCGATTTTACTGCCTGAGGCAGTGGTGCCGGGGGGGAGAGTTGAACTCCCTACGCCGGCCTTTTCAGGGCCGCGCTCTACCGGTGAGCTACCCCGGCACCGAAGTAGCCAAAAGATTGTACGGGCGCGGGGGGATAGAAGCAAGAGGCCGGAGTCTGGGGACTGCGGAGAAGTTTTCGTTTTTGTAGGACAGCCACTCTTGGCTTTCCGCTTTCGCGCCGCTGAAGCCGCAGAGGACAGCCAAGAGTGGCTGTCCTACGTTTCTTTGAGCAAACGAAGGATTTCTTCGGCGGAAGCTACCGACTTAGCTTGGCCGATTACGTTGGTCATTTCTTTCGGTAAATTGGATGCTACTCCGTCGCTGGACACTACCGGAGGGCTGCCGGGCCAGAACATCACGACGGAGCCCATGCGCAAAATTGAGATCAGCGCGTCCCACAGCCTGGAATCCGCGCAGGGGCGCTCCACGCAAAGGGATTTCAGTTTTTCCTTGTCGGACGGAATTGGGACTACGCCGACGTGGCAGGAGTTTTTGTCATCGTACCGGACAAGCCAGAAGTCGGGCTGGGATTCCGCGGGAATGACAGGGAAGAGGGAGCGCACAGCGGCGCGAGAGATTCCCGTCCCTTCACTCTCGCCGAAGCATTGGACGTAGACCTCGAAACCCATTCAGGGCTCCTGAAGCGGCACGCGCTCATCGCCCGATTTCCGGGGCGAGCGGCAACGCAGTTTCGAAGAGGTCAGCGGCTAAAGCCGCGTTGATTGCGCGCACCTTACGGCATGGCTGAACAGGCTGCGGAAAAACTCAACCCTCTGTCATTCTGAGCGAAGCGAAGAATCTCTCCTTGTTTCTCTTCTTATACTTGAATCGAAGAGAGATTCTTCGCTTCGCTCAGAATGACAGAACAAGGCATTTTTTCCGCGGCCTGCGAATCCGTGCGCTACAAAGATTCGGCAATTGCCATCACGCGCTCGGGATTCACGCTTCCAATCTCAAGGCTCCAAGCTCCAACTTCCAGCGCCTATCGCAAGGACTGATCGATTTCGCGCATCCAGTCTTTCGCCTTCAAGACTTCGCGGGGCTTGGTGCCGTCGGGCGGGCCGACAATGCCATCTTTTTCCATGATGTCGATCAGGCGCGCGGCGCGGCCGTATCCGATGCGCAGGCGGCGCTGCAAGGTGGAAGTGGAGGCGCGGCCGGCTTCGCAGACGACGCGAACGGCTTCCTGGTAAAGGTCGTCGTCGATGGCCTCGGCGCCAGGATCTCCCTCCGGGCCTGCGGCGTTTTCATCTTTCGGAGCTTCAAGCAGTCGCTCGTTGTAAACGGCCTTGGCCTGCGAGCGCCAGTGATCGCACACAGCGGAGATTTCGTCTTCGGTAACGTAGGGGCCGTGCATGCGGTTGAGGCGCGCGGAACCCGCCGGCAGATAAAGCATGTCGCCGCGGCCGAGGAGCGACTCCGCGCCGTTGGCGTCGAGAATGGTGCGCGAGTCCACTTTGCTGGCCACGCGGAACGAAATGCGCGCGGGGAAGTTGGCCTTGATCAAGCCGGTGATGACGTCCACGGACGGGCGCTGCGTGGCGAGGATCAGGTGGATGCCCACCGCGCGGGCCATCTGCGCTAGGCGCGTGATCGATTCCTCGACGTTGGTGGTGTCGACCATCATCAGGTCGGCGAGTTCGTCGATGATGATGACGATGTAGGGCAGCGGCTTGTGCTCGGCGTTTTCCGTTTCACCGAAGAGCGAGAGCGACTGGCCCTTCTGGAATGTGCGGTTGTACTGGTCGATGTTGCGGACGCCGCGCGCGGCGAGCAGTTTCAGGCGCGTCTCCATTTCACGCGTGGCGTTGCGCAGCACATTGGACGCGACTTTGGGATCGGTGACGACCGGGGCCAAGAGGTGCGGGATGTCTTCGTAAAGGCCAAGCTCCAGCCGTTTCGGATCGATCATCACCATTTTCAATTCATCGGGCGTGCCCTTGTAGAGCATTGAGAGAATCAGCGAGTTGAGGAAAACGCTCTTGCCCGTTCCCGTCGAACCGGCGATGAGCAAGTGGGGCATCTGGCACAGATCGGAAACGCGGTTGCGGCCGATCAGGTCTTTGCCAAGCGCCAGCGTCAGCTTGGAAGGCGAATTGACGAACTCGGCGGATTCGATTTGCTCGCGCAGGGCGATGGTTTGGCGATTCGCGTTGGGGACTTCGATGCCCACCGTCGATTTTCCGGGGATGCGCTCGATCAGAATCGATTCGGCTTTGAGCGCGAGGCACAGATCGTCCGCGAGGCCCGTGATGCGGCTGTATTTGATTCCCGCTTCCGGCTTGAACTCGTAGGTTGTCACCACCGGGCCCGGATTGATCTGGGTCACGCGGCCGCTGACGTCAAACTCCTGGCATTTTTGTTCGATGGCGTGCGCGCATTCCTTGAGTTCGTCCTCTTCGATTTTTTCGTGGCGCGGCGCTGGGCGCAACAAATCGGGGGAGGGAAGTCGGAAGCTGGCAACGCCTTTGGAAATTTTCGGGGAAGAAGGTTGCCGGGAGGACGGCCTTTTCTCTTCCATATTTCGGAAAATGATCGAACGCGGGCGCTCCGATTCTTCGGACTCCGATTCTTCGCGCTCGTCCTGTTCGGCGACGGCGCTGCCGTCCACCTCGGCCACGGACTGCGAGGGGATTGGAGGACGCCCCTGCGATTTGATTTCGGCGAGGCGCTTTTGCATGCGCTTCTCTTCGCGTTCCTCGCGCCAGATGGAAATACGTTCCTTTATCGGGCCGATCACGTTCAGTTTGCCGAGCGGGCCGCGCAGCGTTTCGTGCGTTTCGATAAACGAAAATTTTGTGGTCAGGAAAAGCGCTACGAAAAAGATAGCCACGGCGACGAGGTTTGCTCCCACAGTGTTGAATCCGGCGAGCAGGCCCGTGGAAACTAAGTGGCCCAAGAGTCCTCCGGGTGGGAGCGCGCCGCGCACTTCGGGGACATGCCAGAGCGTGAGCATCGCCGGGAGCATCAGCACCAGCAGTGAGTACCCGATGACCTTGATGACCGGGGATTCCAAAAGTTCGCTGCGAAACCAGCGCGATCCCATGATGAACATGCCGATCGGCAAGAGAAAAGCCGCATAGCCGAAGCCCTGGAACAACAAGTCCGCGCCATACGCGCCGACCGGCCCGATCCAATTGCGAGCCGCGTGCAGGTCGGGGGCGTCGGCGGAAACATTGAACGACGGATCATGGGGGCTGTAAGAAATCAGCGCCAGCGCCACCAGGATGGCGATCGTCATGCCGATAAAACCAATCAATTCGTTGAGACGATGATTCTCAGTTGGAGTTAGAACGCGCACGAATGTCTCCTCAAAATAGGGGGAAGGTGCTCGCCGCAGGAAGGGTGCGCGGGCGCTGGCGCGCGGAGCCCATCTGGTAGTGCTCGAGCAACGAAACGACTATACCAAAGACAGCACCGCAAGCAAGAAAGATAATCCGCGCAGTAGTGCGTCGGTTACCGAGCGTCGGGCCATGCAGTTTCCGCGTGAGTATGTCCGATTCGTCTCGAAAATATGGGACAGAACGGTCTCTACAAAACTGTTAGATGCGTTGGTGTCAGGTTTTGTACAGATCGCCCGGTTCTTGTGCGGGCAGCCGTTTGCTTGCTGCTAAATTGTTTGCGAGACTAGGGGCCGAACCGTCGAGGGAAAAAATGCGGATGAAAATCGCGTTGCTGGCATTGGTCATTATTGCGGGAAGCCTGTTCGCTGCTCCCGCTCAGAAACCCGCGCCTGCGGCGCTCGTTGGCCGGGTGACTTCCGATGCCGAAGGGCCGATGGAGGGCGTACTGGTCAGGGCCAAGGGCGAAGGCAAAACAATCAGCGTCACCGTGGTCACCGATCACGAGGGCCGCTACTCTTTTCCGGCCAGTCGGCTAGCTCTTGGAAAATTCAAAATTGATATCCGCGCCGTCGGGTACGACCTTGCAGGTCCAGTGTCCGTTGAAGTGGTGTCGGGCACGACACGCCGCGCGGATTTGAAGCTGGTGAAGACCAAGGACCTCATTCCCCAACTCACGAGCGCTGAGTGGCTGATGAGCGTCCCGGGAACAGAGGCGCAGAAGAATCAGTTATTCCGCTGCGCCGCGTGCCATTCCCTCGCGCCGATCGTCCAGAGCACCTACGATGAGCAGGGATGGGAGACCACTTTTGCGCGGATGAGAAGTTATTCCGAGCAAGCCGTTCTGGAGCACCCAGTCTCGTTGCCTTACAAAGTTTCCGTTCAGCCCGATCCTGAATTTGCGAAATATTTGACCACGATCAATTTGAGTACAACGAACGAGTGGAAATATGAGCTGAAAACGCTTCCGCGTCCCACGGGCCGTGCCACGCGCGTGATCATCACCGAATACGATTTGCCGGACTCCGGGCGCCTGCCGCATGATGCCGACCTCGATGACAAAGGAATGGTCTGGTACAACGATTTTCGCGAACCGCTGATTGGGCGCCTGGACCCTCGCACCGGCGAGACCAAAGAATGGACCATGCCGCCTCTCAAGCCGGGCTTTCCCGAGGGCACTCTTTCCATCGAGTTTGGTCGCGACGGATACTTATGGATTCCGCGATTCCGCCAGGGAGGCTACACCCGCTTCGACCCGCGCACCGAGAAATTTCAAACCTGGCTCGTACCGCCAGAATATAACGATGCGCGCGCCATCCAGCCGCAAGTGGCCGCCGCGCCGGACGGAACCGCGTGGTTTCCAGGCGGTGAAAGTCTTTTGATTTTCAAAGTCGATGCGAAAACGGGCCGCGTCACCGCGTCTCCAATGTATCCGGGCTATCACCCGGATGAGAAAAGTTCCGGCATCATCCAATTCAGTTACAACGCCACGCCCGTTGGGCATTCGACGTATGGGCTCGCTGCGGATTCCAAATCCAACATCTACATTTGCGACATCGTTGGAGGCAACATCGGAAAGATCGATGGGAAGACGGGCAAAGTGACTTTGTACAAGACGCCCACTTTGAATTCCGGTCCGCGCCGGATATCGGTGGATTCGCAGGACCGCGTCTGGTTTGGCGAATATTATGCGGACAAGCTCGGGATGTTTGATCCGAAAACCGAGCAATTCAAGGAATGGACCGCTCCAACGCCATGGCTCGGCCCCTATCCCGCAAAAGCAGATAAGAACGGCGAAGCCTGGACATCAGGAATGGGTGCGGACCTGGTGGATCGGCTCGATCCGAAGACCGGGAAATTTACGGAATACATGCTGCCCACGGTGAATGCCAACATCCGGCACATCGATGTGGACAACTCCACGTCTCCGGTTACGGTGTGGGTTGCGGAAGTGCACCAGGGCAAGATCGCCAAGGTTGAGCCACTCGATTGAATCCTTTGCCCCCATGGCAAGATAATATCTAATTGGCCGCGCTTAATAGAGTGAGCATAGATGGAAAAGATTGGACGGTGGAATTTTCTGCTTAGATTGTTAAGCCTAATGGCTTGCCTGTTTGTCGCTTTCTTGGCACTAATGTGGTGGGGTAGCCGCATCCCGAGGCGCCCAGCGGACATCTCGTCTAGAGGTGTTTTCCTTGAGATGGGCGTCGTTCCCTTCAAGTTATCCAGTCACGGCGATTGGTTAGAATGTTGGAAAGACGAAAGAGCAAATCTGGACCGTTGTAAGTACACAGATGAAAAGGGAGCAATCTATTTCGAAGATTTCGTCTTGCCCTATGACGGGATCTCTCCCGTTCCTGAAGGGGAGTTAGTAATTGACACGGTGCGCACCAGAAGCTTCCATTACGGAGTAACGGACAAGAACATCAGGTTCCCTCTCATCTTCCTGCAAAACGGGCAGATCCTTCTACCGCAAGCTGACTATGACTGGGGAAAGAGAGTCGTCGATTATTGGATAACGCACAAGAGCGATAAGGACCCGAGAAGGTAGTGCTATTTCTGCCGGACTTCCTAACGATCAGGTTCGAAGTTTGAGGTTTTAGCAGCGCAGTCTTCAGCCAGTGGGGATGATGCTTGCCAGGGCAAGACTCCGGAGGCCGCCCTTCAAGACTGCTCAGGGTTAAAAGCTTGCGCCACTGAAATCTTATATTCATTGACGGTTTCAATGTCCGGTTGTATAGAGCTTACGCGCAATTGCCATCGATATTCGTGCTTGCTCAGACAAACGCTTGAGAGGAAGGAAACCATGAAGACAAATCACAAGCTGATCCTTGGAGTGCTTGTTGGTGCAGTGGTCGGTGCTGCAGGGGGGTCAGTAATCCATGGGCAGCAAGCCAAGGTGCTGCCCGGCTACGTCGTCGCCGAAGTCGACGTCACGGATCAGGCCACGTTTCAAAAGTATGCCGAAAAAGCTCCGGGGACCATCGCGCAGTACGGCGGCCACTACGTTATCCGCGGCGGAAAGTCTGATTCCATTGAGGGTGACGCTCCGAAGCGCTTTGTGGTGATCCGATTCGACAGCGTGGAAAAAGCCAAAGCGTGGGAAGATTCACCCGAATACGACGCCATCAAGCCGATCCGCCACAGCTCGGCCAAGAGCCGCGTATTCATCATTGAGGGCTACGGCGGAAGGTAGCAGCGCTGCCGGCCGCAAAACACAATCGCTGTACGTTCATTGCCTGATCAATAGCCGATGTGGCTTAGGACACCGACGGCCGCTGCGGCGACCAGACAATAAATCCCAAAAAAATACCAGCGGTCGCTCTCCAGCCACTTGCTGAGCCACTTCAGCGCCAGTAAGCCGGCGACAAACGCGCAAACCATCCCGATCAGGCTCGGCGTCATCGCGGCAGCCAAATTCAATCCGCCACTGATGCGCTCGGCCTTCACGAGGCGGAGGACTTCGCGTCCATCTGCTGCGGGAGTGATCACTACGGCGAGAGCGAAGCTGAATGCCTCGGCGCGCGATTTCTCCACGCCCGCCAGCAGGCCCGTGGATATCGTCGCGCCGGAACGCGAAAAGCCGCGGAAGGGCAGGCAGAGTCCCTGCACGATTCCAATCACGGCGCCTTGCACCATCCCGAGGCCGCCCGTGCTGATCGTTCCCGCGAATGGATGCCGTTTCTCGTAAAGGCCGGCAATCAATATCAAGATACCGGCGGCACCGAGCGCGGGGGCGATCAGATCGAGCCGGCCAAAGAGCTGTTCGACTTCCGCATTCTTCGCGCCGTGGAATCCGAATTTCTCGATGGATTTAATCAGGCCCTCGCCGACGATCCCGGTCAGCACCGTGGCGGCGACGAGCAGAATCGCGATTTGCTTGAATGTCTCCGCGCTTTGAAAATATGTTCGGGCCCATTGCCTCCAGAAGTAGACGATCACCGCGAACATCGTGCCGGTGTGCAGCATCACGAGGAGTAGGGTCATTTCGGGCGATGTGGGGTCTATTCCCATGAGCTTTTCGGACACAACCACGTGCGCCGAACTCGATACCGGCAGGAGTTCCGCCAGGCCTTGCACGATGGCCAGAATCACGACATGCAGAAGATTCATGAATGAACCTTTAGTTAGGATTTCCGCTCGAGTCGCTTTTGCATTTCAAAAGCGGTCTGTCCGCGGCCGTAGTAATTTTCAATGGTTCCAGACTCACGATAGCCATGCTTTCTCCACAAAGCAATTACGGCTTTGTTTACGGTTGCTGTTTCAAGATACATGCAGGTTGCGCCTTGCGAGACGGCATTTTGCTCGGCGGCCTGGAGCAGCAGGGAACCGATGGATTGGCGGCGATAGGATTCGAGAACATCGAGCGTGATGACGTGCGCGAATTCGCCGCCGCGTTCCGTGAGGATAAATCCGGCAATCGTTTTTGAGGTTTCGCGGCCGGAGACTTCAGGGCCGGCAATTTCCGCGACGATGCAGACCGAACCTTGCGATTGCAGGTAGCTCTTCATCTCGCGCCGTCCATATGCGATCGTTTTAGGGAAGCAAGCCTGGTCCATCGACAGCAGGGAATCGAAATCGGACGGCTGGTAGGGGCGCAGAATCAGTCCGGGAACGGGCACGGCGCCGGCTCACAATTCGAGAATCACGGGAAGAATCAGCGGGCGCTTGGAAGTTTGTTTCTTCAAATAGCGCCTCAGGTCTACGCGAATTTTTTCCTTGATGACGCTCCAGTCGGTTTTTTCTTCATCGTTCGATTGCTCGACCGTGCGGAGAACGACTTCGCGCGCGCCATTCAGCAATTCGAGACCGTTATCGGAGGGCATGAAGCCGCGCGTGACGATTTCCGGCTGCGATTCGATCTGCCCGGTGTGCTTGTTGATGGCGATGATGGGCACGACGACGCCGTCCTCGGACAAGTGTTTCCTATCGCGAATGACCACTTCCTCGATTTCCTCAAGAGAGCCGGAATCGACGCACACGCGCCCTGCCGTCACGGGTTCCCGGCGGTAGGCGCGCTCATCGGTGAATTCAATTGGCTGGCCGTCCTCAATCAGCAAAATTTCCTCGGACACCGCGCCGACCGTGTGCGCCAGCGCGGAATGGCGGAAGAGCTGGCGGTATTCTCCGTGGATCGGAATGAAGTAGCGCGGGCGCACCAAGTTCAGGAGCATTTTCTGCTCTTCCTGGCTGGCGTGGCCGGAAACGTGGATCGTGCCTCCATCGTTGTCGTAATACACCAGGGCGCGCTTGCGGAACATGTGGTCCAGCATCCGGAAGATGGCTTTTTCGTTTCCGGGAATGATACGCGCGGAGAGAATCACCGTATCGCGCTCGTCGAGCGTGAGCAGGCGGTGATTATCCACGGCGACGCGCGAGAGCGAGGACATAGGCTCGGCCTGGCTGCCGCTGACCAGGACAACCAACTTTTCCGCCGGAAACGAATTGATATCCTGCGAACGCACCACGAGGCCGTCGGGAATGCGCAGGCGGTTCATGCCGTGGGCAATCTCGACGTTGTCGACCATGCTTCGGCCGATGAACGCGATTTTGCGGCCGGCCGCGGCGGCGATGTCCACGATCTGCTGGATGCGCGGGATCGACGACGCGAAGCAGGAGACGATTACCTTGCGCGTCGCCGCGCGCGTGAGTTCCTCGATGCGCGGGCGGACATTTCGCTCCGATGGCGTGTACCCGGGGCGCTCGACGTTCGTGCTGTCGCTGAAGAGCGCGAGTACTCCTTCCGCGCCGTAGCGTGCGAACGCGTGCAAGTCAAACGGCTGGCCGTCTGTGGGAGTGGGATCCATCTTGAAATCGCCGGTGTGAATCACGACCCCGACCGGAGTACGAATGGCCAGCGCGACGCAGTCAATCGTGCTGTGCGTCACGCTGATGAATTCAACCTCGAAAACGCCGACTTCCAGCTTGCGTCCTGGGATGACTTCACGCAGATCCGTCTTGTCGAGGAGGCCGTGCTCTTCCAGGCGCTTGTGCACTAGCGCAAGCGTGAAGCGCGTACCGTAGATGGGTACCTGCAGGTCGCGCAGGATGTAAGGCAAAGCGCCGATGTGGTCCTCATGGCCGTGGGTCAGGAGGATGGCGCGCAGGTGTTGGCGGTTCTGCTTGAGGTAGGTGATGTCGGGAATGACGATGTCCACGCCGAGGAGTTCCACCTCGGGGAACATCATCCCCGCGTCGATCAAGATCATGTCATCGCCCGAGCGGAGGACGAGCATGTTCATCCCAAATTCGCCCAGTCCGCCCAGGGGAATTGCTAAAAGAGAAGGTTTATCCAATGTAGCTCACGTCCTTATGCGCGATGCGCGACCAAACATCGTATCACATGGGGGAGTGGGAAATTTAGTACGCGAGGGATACAACTGCTATGGCTTCGATCTTCACTATGGGATAAATGGACTCAAACGCTTGCCAATTCTTAGGAGCTGGGGCCGAAATAACGGTAATGCCCGGTGATTTTCCAATTGAAGAGAACGTCTTCCATCTTCGGACCTTGGCCTATATTGTGGACGATCATATAGCGTCCGGTCTGCAACGACTTCCTATCAACCACAATGCCAATATGCGGCACCCCTCCACCCAAGTCCCAGGTGACGAGGTCTCCCGGTGCGTAATCCTCCATTCGGACACTGATGGGCAATGCTTGTCCCTTGCGCTGGAAGAACACCATGAGATTCGGCACCCTACGATGATCGATATTCGAATCCGGCCGTGCTAGAAGCCAGCGCCAACTGCGCGGATATGCCGAAAAAGTTTGAACCATATCTTCGTGAACTTCTTTTTGCAGGTCGATTCCTACGGCGCGATAGGAGCGGATGATTTCGTCCGTGCAGACTCCCGTGCTTGGCGGCACATCACCTCCAGGATATGGGATTCGAACGTAGTCAGGATCGTAACGGACGGTATGGTGCGTCCTTTCAATCGCTGCAGCTACAAACTTTTTGAGGAATTCCTGTCGAGCAGTCGGATCCGAGGCTACTGACTGAGCGAGAGCAGGCAGCTGGGCGACCACAATCAGAATGGCAATGCCCGCCTGCATGCTGCTAAGCCAGGTCCTCATACACCCAATTCTAACAGCTATTGGGACTATCAGATTAGCCGGGAGGAATGCTATGTTTCGAGAACTACTCCACATGCGGCAAAAGCGCCCTATTGAACTTTATTTTTCAGGGGTGCATCGCTTGCACCCGCCGGATCGACATCCTTGAAAAAGGAAGTCTGTTCCGAGTAGATGCAGAAGTCTTCGCGGAATTCTTCGTTCTCGGAGCGCGGCGATTTGGGCGCCCAGTCGAAGAGCATTGTATCGCTCACCCAGGGCTTCGTGTACGTTTTGGGATCGGTGAGCGTAATCACGAGCTCAAGGTGGTCGTGGTCCACTCGGCGGAAGACCTCGTGCAGGGTCATCTGGTCGCTGTGCGGGGAGCCCAGCGGGTCGGTCCAAGTTCGGTCATTAAAACCGTTCGAGTCGACCACAAAAGAGTTCCCATCCCACCTGCCTACCGAATATCCATAGTAAGTGGGTTCCGGATCAACGAGAGGCTTTCGCCCGTCCGTCCAGATGTCGCGATACGTGTGGCCCCACTCGAAAAACTCCACGACTTCGTTAGAGGTCTGGATGAATCTCATCAAGGGCGCATAAATTTGCAGCAAGACGCGCGGGTAACCCGCGGGCTCGCATTGCAACATGGGGTCATTCCATTCCTTTTCCGGTGCGATCGGCGGCGCGATTCCTGGGGCCTTGCTGTAGGTGAAGGACCCACGCACCGCGTTGAATTTCGCTTGCCCCCACGGTGTCATCGGCGGGCGATCCGCGCTCAGCGGGGCATTACCCTTGGGAACTTTTCCCCGGACCCAAATTCCAGTCAGATCGTGCGGGTCAAAGGACTGAGCCTTCGCGGCAGGGGTTGCGGCAGCGGCCGCCGGCGGAGCGGACTGAGCAAAGGTGATGGACGATATCAGTACGGATGCAAATACCAAAACGAGGAATTCCAATTTCATAAATCTGGCTCTGAAGGCGTTCCGCAACCTTGCGTCGAATGCAACTTCCGGCCATCCGGGAAAAATACGTCCGCGCAAATCCCGACGGGCTTGTCATCCTTGCCGGGATTGAAGACCAAGGTCACCTCATCCCCCTCTTTCAGCACGACGTGAGTCCAGCCCAGGCGGACCAAGTTTCCCGGGTTATTCAGCTCGACGCCCCAATTTACGACCTTGCCGTTGTCGTTTTTGGCGTCCAGATATATTTGGCAGTGAGGATTGGCCCACACGAATCGCGAAACGGTGCCCTTCACCGTGATACGTTTGGAAAAATCGTAGCCCTGAGAGCCGTGATGCGCCACGACAGGGCCACCTAAGGCCAGAAGGGCAACAGCTGAGGCGATCAGCACCAGAAGTCTACTTTTCAACTGGCTCCTCCATCATCGGGGTCCAATGCGCGCGCGTTTGCAGAATTTTATGGTTTGGACCGCCGTTTCCCAAATCGTACGCTTCTCGCGGCCACGAAACAACGGATTTGCGGCCAGCGCCGGTTCCGCCGGGTTATTCTCCGCCGCCCGAAAACAGGCGCGCGACGGCGACCAGGATTACCGCGCCAAGTGTAGCCGCCGCGAGACTGTAGATGAATCCAAAACGCACTATCCCGAGCTGTGAAAAAATCCAGCCGCCAAGAACCGCGCCAACGAGTCCGAGCAGCACATTCGCGATGCAGCCGAATCCCCGCCCGCGGGAAACTTTTCCGGCAAGCCAGCCGGCGATGAGTCCGACGAGCAGCCAGCCAATCACTCCCCGCGGGATGTTCAGAAAGAAAATGTGCATGAGAAGTTCCTTTCTAATAGTGGGCTATTGGGCGGACTCTTGCTGCGTCATGCAGTGTAACGTACCCAGACCGAGAACGAGATCGAGGCACGCGATTCCCACGACCTTGCGTCCCGGGAACAAGGCGGAGAGCTTGTTGAGAGCCGTTGCGTCATGGGGGTCGTTGAATGTCGGAACGAGAACCAGCTGGTTCGCAATATAAAAATTGGCGTAGCTGGCGGGAAGCCGCTGCTCGTCGAAATAAACCGGGTGAGGCATGGGCAACGTTTCGATCCGGAGCGGGCGGCCGGCCTGGTCTTTCATGCCGCGGAGCAGCGCGAGATTTTCTTGCAATGGCTTGTAGTTCGCTTCGGCTGGATCGTCCTCCACGACTGTCACGACGGTCGTGGGATTTACGAATCGCGCGAGATCGTCCACATGGCCATGCGTATCGTCGCCGGCGATGCCGTTTTTGAGCCAAAGAATATGTGTGACGCCGAGGTAGTCGCGGAAGATGGCCGCCAGTTCTTCGCGTGTCACGCCGGGATTGCGCGCCTGCACCGGGCTCAGCAGGCATTCCTCTGTCGTGAGCATTGTCCCAAGTCCGTTGACGTCGATGCTGCCTCCCTCCAAAACGACGCGACGGCCGCGATAGGTCGGCGACCACATCTTCCATTTGAGTTGGCGCGCAAGCTTTTCGTTCGCGTCGTCGTCTTTTTTCCAGTCGTTGTATTTCGCCCAGGCGTTGAAGTGCCAGTTGGTGGCCGCGGTCTCGCCTTTGCCGGTGTGCAGGAAAATCGGGCCGAAATCGCGAATCCATCCGCGGTTGGTGGGCACGCGAAAAAATTCCACAGCAGCGAGATTTGCGCCGGCGGATTTCAGAATGTTGCGAACTGCGCGCTGCATCGTCGCGTTCTCGACAAGGATTCGCACGCGCTCGACCTGCGAGAGGTGGCGCACAATGTCCGCGTAAACCCATGGGATCGGCGCGAATTTTCCTGGCCAGTCGGTTTTCTCGTGTGGCCAGGCGAGCCAGGTGGCGGTGTGATGCTCCCATTCGGCGGGCATCCAGAATCCGAGAGCGACAGGCGCGGGCTTCGCTTCCGACTCGTCAATATGGAGACTGGGTGGTTTTCGGCGCTTAGACTTCACTCGTTTACCCTGAGTTTCGAAGGGTGCCGGCCACAATCGTGCGGCGTTGAAATTGAAGATGTCGAATTCACTCGTGCCATCGCTCGAGGATCGGGGAATAGGAGTCGATGCGTCGGTCGCGCAGGAACGGCCAGTTGCGGCGGGTCTCCTCGACGCGCGCGGGATCGCATTCGACGACGAGGATTTCTTCCTTGTCGGCGGAGCCTTCGGCGAGGTCACGGCCAAACGGGTCAGAGACGAAGGAATGCCCCCAGAATTCCAGGCCGCTGTCGGGAGGACCCTCGAAGCCGACGCGATTCACCGCCGCAACGAACACGCCGTTGGCGATGGCGTGGGAGCGCTGAATCGTCCGCCAGGCGTCCAGTTGCGCGGCGCCGAATTCCTGTTTTTCGGAAGGATGCCAGCCGATCGCCGTGGGATAGAAAATAATGTTGGCGCCGCCTAGGCTGGCAAGGCGCGCGCCTTCGGGATACCACTGGTCCCAGCAGACCAGCACGGCGATGCGGCCAAATTTCGTGTCGAAGTTCGGGAAGCCCAGGTCGCCCGGAGTGAAATAAAATTTCTCGTAATAGAGCGGATCGTCCGGGATGTGCATCTTGCGGTATTTTCCGAGGAGCGACCCGTCAGCGTCCAGAATCACGGCCGTGTTGTGGTAAATGCCCGCGGCGCGGCGCTCGAAGAGCGATCCGATGATCACGACTTTCAGATCGCGTGCGAGTTTTGCAAGCGCTTCCGACGTAGGCCCGGGGATAGCTTCGGCGAGCTCGAATAAATCGGCATTTTCCACCCGGCAGAAATATTGCGAGCGAAAAAGCTCCTGCAGGCAAACGATCTGCGCCCCGCGTGACACGGCTTCGCGAACGCGAGCTTCCGCCTTCATAAGGTTCTCCCTCGGATCGAGAGAGCAGCTCATTTGAATTAGTCCAACGGTGAATTTTTCCGCCACGCACGAATCATAGCATTATCTTTTTAGTTTTGAGGTGTAGACATTTCGCGAGGAGTGGTAAGGGGAGCCTCACCTCTGCGACTTTCGAGAGTCTGACCAAAATGGGACAGATTTAGATGTTCGAGGTCCTTAACATGCGATCTTGGCGCCCTTCGCGGGCAGGTTCGCATTCCGCGTGGCACAACTGAGAATTTGGTATCCTGAAATCCCATGACGGTTCGCCGCAAAATCGCTGTTTGGCTGACTGCTACCGCTGCCTGTCTCCTGGTCGCGCTGGTTTTGCTAGCCCCGCTTTTCTTTAACATCGATCGCTACCGTCCTGAAGTAATCTCCTATTTCGAACAAAACACCGGAAAGAGAGTGGAAATTGAGCGATTAGCGCTCACTTTCCTTCCGCATGTGACGATTCACATGGACGGCTTTGGAGTAAAGAGCCCTCCTTTGTTTCCCGCGAGCTATATCGTGAAGGTACCGCGGACTGACGCTGCGCTCGACTTCTGGGCGCTGATACACCGCAATGTGGTTATCAGGTCGCTAGTACTGGAAGACCCGGAGATTAACCTGGTGTCAGACCCTGACGGCCCCTGGAATTTCGAAAATCCGGAAACGCCGAACTTGAAGAACACGTTCCCCTTGGGAATTATCGACAAAGTCGTGATCACTCGGGGCCATATGACCGTTTCCAATCTCTTGTCTTCCGATGCGGCGGGTCCTGTATTCTTTGAAGCCCACGACATCACGAGTGAATTAGATGGCGTCGACCTGGCGGCTATCGTCAATCCCAATTCCCCTTCGCTGAATGGGCATGGAGTATGGAGGGCTGGACGTTTGCGGTTTGGAGCCGTGGAGACGACAAACATGATTAGCAAATTCCGCCTGGAATCGAAGGAGATTTTTTTCACGGACTTGAGTGCGGAGGCGTATAGCGGGAAGGCGACCGGAGACTTCTCCGTGAACCTAGCGAAAAAAACGGCGAGCTTTAAGGCGGACGGTCGAATCAGCGGAATCAACATCAGCCACCTTATGGAGTCGTTTCACGAAACTCGGGGCAGAATCACAGGGAAACTCGAAGGAGACCTGAAACTCGCGGGAGATATAGAGCACACGGAGAGTCCGCTGTCGGGAATGCATGGAACGGGGCACCTGAAGGTGACGGACAGGTGCCGAGCCTGATGCTCAATTCAAATTTGATGAAGTTGGCGCACTTCAACGATCTTGGGCCCGCTAAAGAGAATCCCTCATCTTTCAAGTCAATTTCCGCCGACCTGGAGCTTGCCAATCTGCGGATTTCAAGCAAGACAATCGACATTGACGGCTATGGAGTGGATGTGGATGGGTCCGGCAGTGTAAGCGTCTCGGGCTCCGACGACCTGAATTATGAGGGTGTCGCGGCAATTACCACCAAGCAGGGATTCTTGACCAACCTGTTCGGTCGTTTGGAGGGAGCAAAATTGGAGAATGGGAAGTTATCGTTTCCGTTCCGGGTTGACGGGACGATCGATAATCCTAAATTCTCGAAGGCAACGAAGGTTAAGTAAGAGAGACCTATGCACGTTCAAAGTCCAGGACTGGAGTTCCTCCTGTAGAGCGACTTTCCAAAGGGATTCAGATTAAGGACGTGAAAAACGCTCAGTCGTCTTCGCCGATCATGATGGCCGCGGCGAGGACCGTGGTCCACAGGCCGCGCTTGTCGCCGACGGCGGACTGGGTGATGTTCATGGTGCGGACGATCTTGTTGGAGATACGGTAGACTTCTTTCTTCTCATCCCAGGACAGATCCGGGTCGAATTCCACATTCAAAGTGGTAGCCAGCATTTCGGCGGCGAGTTCTTCGGTATATTCGCCGGCCACTTCCTCGGTTTCGCCAAACGAGTGATGCTCGGAAAGATAGCCGTACATCGATTTGTCGGCGGGGAGCGCCAGACCGATGCCTGCGGCGATCAGGCGGTGCGCTTCGCGCGTGGAATTTTCGCTGATGACGGTGAAGGCGACTTGTCCGGGCTTGAGGTGCTTCAGCCCCTCGGCGCGCGAAATAAGTTTGCAATTCGGAGGGAAGATGGAGGAGACTCGCACGATGTTGCACGCCGCAATGCCCGCGCTGCGCAATGCCAGCTCGAAACTCGAGAGCCTCTCGCGATGTTTTCCAACGCCTTTTGTCAGGTAGATCTTTTTCGCGACGAACGCCATTAGGGGTGCCGGAGTGCGGTGCCTCCTACGACTAGATGGTTGCTCAAAATTATTGCGAACTCTTAAGGCGTGCGGAAAAGTAACAAGAACACACTACGGTGTCAATTACTTTCCGGGCTTAAGAGAAAGATTGTAATCAAGTTGTGACTGCTGGACCAGACCGAGAGCGCGTTTCGAGAAAAAATCCGAGATCAAAGAGGCAAAACGCACTCTCGCTGAACTTTTGTGGCGCCGGCCTTGCATTGGCATCTCAGAACCGTGTGGACGCCAATTCCGCGCGGCGGACGGGCACCACAGAACGAATTATTTTTCTTCGTTCTGGAAAAGTTTCAAGAAACGGTCCAGCGCGGGGGAAAGCGCCACGAGGGTGCGCAAATCCTTTTGTGTGAAATCAGCGCCCGCCTGGGCCAGCGTCGCGGCCTTTCTTGAAATTTGAATGACGCCATGCACCCGCGTTCCGTCCAGGATGGGCGCGCTCATGATTTTTTGGATCATCTCGCTTGGTTCCGGGCCGAGGGGAACTGCTTCAAACACGTTGGCATGCCGCGCAGTGCCGAAATTGTTGACCAGTTCCGGCTTGCGTTCGCGCGCAGTTCGCGAAGCGAGGGCGGTTGTGCTGGTGAGCGGAATCGTACCGATGAGATTAAGTTTTTCCGGAAGAATGAATCTCAAGCTCTTGAACTTTGGCACCAGTTTCAAGATCGCCACTTCATCTGCTTTCACGTCAAAAAGTGCTGCGATGGCGGTCGCCACCTTGGTAAGAGACTCGGAATCGGGCGCCGCTCCGCTGCTTTCGATCCCTCCGACGAGCGCTCCGAGTTCCGCTATATGCTGATCCGGCATGAATGTTCTCCAGTATTTTCCGGCGAACGGTATTATAACCAAGTAATCGACGGGGAATTCAGTATTATCATACTGCCATTGAAAAACCAGCGGAAATTCCCTATACTGAATTTTCTAGTCAACCGGAGCCGGAATGCCTGCGACAGAAGTGATTTTTCTAAAGTTTCGCCGATTTTCCCCGTGGACATTTCCATATCAGCAGATTAAGAAACTGCCGTAGTATGGCCGGGCGTTTCAAGTCGGGAGGGACGGGGTGTGCCGGTGCGCGCTTGGCGCGCTGCAAGAGTTTCGGCGGAAAGCCGCGGAAATGAGTTCAGGAGCACAGCAATGACAGAAACAACGGCGGCAACAAAAGCCGCGCCCAATCGTCTTCTTGCGCTCTGGAGCAGCGTGATCGGCAAAAAAGTGGTCATGGCCGTTACCGGAGCCGTGCTCATTCTTTTTGTGATCATGCACATGGTGGGCAATCTGAAAATCTTTTCCGGCCCCGAGGAGATCAACGCCTATTCACGATTCTTGCGGGAAGTGGGCTGGCCGGAGCTTGGGTATGGCCAGCTTCTGTGGATCGTTCGCAGCGTACTTTTTGTCTGCGTGATCCTGCACATCACGGCGGCCACGCAACTTACGATCATTAACCGGCAGGCCCGGCCGGTCGGGTACGACTCCAGGAAAAATGTGGAGACGACCTGGGGCGCGGTGACCATGCGCTGGGGCGGTGTTCTGCTCGCCGTGTTTATCGTGTTCCACTTGTTTCATTTCACGGGCGGCATGGTCGGTTTTCAGCCGGGCCAATTTGAGCATTTGATGGTCTATCAAAACGTGGTGGCCGGCTTTTCCAATATTCCGATCGCTATTTTCTACATAATTGCCATGGGCGCCCTGTGCCTTCATCTCGATCACGGGATTTGGAGCATGCTGCAGACGCTAGGCTGGGTCAACCTGGACAACACGAAAAGCCTGAGGGCGGTTTCCAGGGTAGTGGCTCTCATCATCTTTGCAGGTTTTATCTCGGTGCCGATTTCGGTGCTCGCGGGCTGGGTGCGCTGAGGGGAGAGAAATGGTCGATTCGAAAATTCCATCCGGTCCGATCGAAAAGAAGTGGGAAAAAGCTCGCTTTGATATGAAGCTCGTCAATCCCGCCAACCGCCGCAAGCACACGGTGATCATTGTTGGCTCGGGACTCGCGGGGGCTTCGGCGGCCGCTTCGCTCGGCCAGCAGGGCTACAACGTGCACTCCTTCTGCTTTCAGGATAGCCCGCGCCGCGCCCATTCCATCGCCGCGCAGGGCGGCATCAACGCCGCAAAAAATTACCGCAATGACGGCGACAGCGTTCACCGCCTGTTTTATGACACGGTGAAGGGCGGGGATTTCCGTTCTCGCGAAGCGAACGTATACCGCCTGGCGCAAATCAGCGTCAACATCATCGATCAGTGTGTCGCTCAGGGCGTTCCTTTCGCGCGCGAATACGGCGGATTGCTGGATACGCGCTCCTTTGGCGGCGTGCAGGTTTCGCGCACGTTCTATGCGCGTGGACAAACGGGGCAGCAGCTTCTCCTGGGCGCCTACCAGGCTCTCGAAGAGCAAATCGCCGCGGGCAGCGTCAAGATGCATACGCGCTGCGAGATGCTGGACCTTGTGGTTATCAATGGCAAGGCGCGCGGCGTCGTCACGCGCAATCTCCTGAGCGGGGCGATCGAATCTTTCGCGGCCGACGTGGTGGTTCTGGCCACGGGCGGCTACGGAAATGTTTTCTATCTTTCCACCAACGCCAAGGGCTGCAATACCACGGCCATCTGGCGGGCGCATCGCCGCGGCGCATATTTCGGGAATCCGTGCTTCACGCAGATTCACCCGACGTGCATTCCGGTGAGCAACGAAAATCAATCCAAGCTGACGCTCATGTCGGAATCGCTCAGAAACGATGGGCGCGTGTGGGTTCCGAAGAAAAAGGGAGATGCGCGGCCCGCGACGCAAATTCCCGAGGACGAACGCGACTATTATCTCGAGCGGCGCTACCCGAGTTTCGGAAACCTGGTACCCCGCGATGTTGCTTCCCGCGCGGCAAAAGAAGTCTGCGATGAGGGGCGTGGAGTTGGCCCCGGAGGACAGGGCGTGTATCTGGACTTCGCGGATGCCATTCGGCGCATGGGCGAATCCGCCGTCCGGGAAAAGTACGGCAATCTCTTTGACATGTACGAAGAGATCACCGGCGAAAACGCGTACAAAGTTCCCATGCGCATTTATCCCGCGGTCCATTACACGATGGGGGGACTGTGGGTGGATTACCAGCTGATGTCGACGATCCCCGGACTGTTTGTCGCCGGAGAAGCAAATTTCTCCGACCACGGCGCCAACCGCCTCGGCGCAAGCGCGCTAATGCAGGGGCTCGCGGACGGATATTTCATTCTTCCGTACACCATTCCGAACTACATCGCCTCTACTTCGCTCGAGAAAGTCGATACGTCTCATCCCCAGTTTGCGGCCGTAATGGAGGACGTAAATAAGCGCATCGCCAAATTAATCGGCATTCAAGGCAAGAGAACGGTGGACTCCTTCCACAAGGAATTGGGCAAGCTGGTTTGGGAGAATTGCGGGATGGCTCGCTCCGCGGAAGGTTTGCGAAACAACCTGCAAAAAATTCCGACGTTGCGCGAAGAATTCTGGAATAACCTGAGGATCATCGGAACGGGCGAGGAGCTCAACCAGTCGCTCGAAAAGGCTGGGCGCGTTGCGGATTTCCTGGAACTCGCCGAATTGATGAGCCTCGATGCGCTGGAAAGAGAAGAATCCTGCGGCGGGCATTTCCGCGTGGAGAGCCAGACGCCGGACGGCGAAGCGCTGCGTAACGACGAGAAGTTTTCGTTCGTGTCGGCATGGGAATGGAAGGGAGAAGGCGACCAGTGGGAGCTGCATAAGGAGCCGCTGGCCTTCGAGCACGTTCACCTTGCCCAGAGGAGCTACAAGTAGCCCATGAACCTCACACTCAAAGTTTGGCGGCAGCAGGGCAGCAAGTCGGCCGGGAAATTTGTCAGCTACCAGGTGCAGGGCGTGACGCCGGACATGTCCTTTCTTGAGATGCTGGACCTGCTCAATGAAAATATCCAAGCCAAGGGCGAAGCTCCGGTTGCTTTTGATCACGATTGCCGCGAAGGGATCTGCGGCATGTGCGGGTTCCTGATCAATGGCGTGGCGCACGGCGGGCACCGCGGCACGACCGTCTGCCAGCTTTCCATGCGATTCTTCAAGGATGGAGATTCGCTGACGCTCGAGCCCTGGCGCGCCAAGGCCTTCCCCGTGTTGCGCGACTTGGCTGTCGATCGCTCCGCGTTTGACCGGATCATTCAGGCCGGGGGCTTCATTACTGCTCCCACGGGCGTTGCACCGGAGGCGAGTTCCATCCTGGTTCCCAAGGAAGATGCGGACCGCGCCATGGACGCGGCCGCCTGCATCGGGTGCGGCGCATGCGTGGCCGCCTGCCCCAATGCGGCGGCCATGCTGTTTACCGCCGCCAAGATCACGCATCTCAATTCGCTCCCGCAAGGACAGCCGCAGAGCAACCAGCGGACGCTGGACATGGTAGCGGCGATGTCCGAGGAACAGTTCGGAAGCTGCACGAATCACGGTGAGTGCGAGGCGGTTTGCCCCAAGAAAATTCCGATCGAGTTCATCGGGCGAATGAACCGCGACTTGATCCACGCCACGTTGCATCACCGCAGCAAGTAGCTAAAAGAAACGTGGTACGCTACCTTCATGCGCGCTGACGAAATTTCTCCCCGGGCGCGCGCCATTCATTTTTCCAGCCTTGTCTTTGACACCCACGCGGACACGCCGCAGCGCTTGTTGTTTGATCAATTCGACCTGGCAACCCGCAGTGCCGAAGGCTGCGTGGATATCCCGAGGTTGCGCGAAGGAGGAGTTGGAGCCGTCTTTTTCGCCTTGTGGGTGCCCGTGGAAATTACAGGCGGCGCGGCGACGAAGCGCGCGCGGGATCTGCTCGATGCCACGCTGAAACAAATCGAAATTCATAGCGCCGATTTGTGCCTCGCCACATCCCCCGATGAAGTCCGGGCGGCGCGTGCGAAAAACAAAATCGCGGTATTGCTGGGAATCGAAGGCGGGCATGCCATCGACAACGACCTCCGGGTGTTGCGCGAATTCCACGCGCGCGGCGCGCGGTACATGACACTGACCCACAACGCCGCCACGGAATGGGCGGACTCCTCGAATGATGATCCGCGACATAACGGGCTGACCGATTTCGGCAGAGAAGTGATTCTTGAGATGAACCGGCTCGGAATGCTGGTCGATATTTCTCACGTTTCCGATGCGACGTTCTACGACGTCCTGGAGACCTCCCACGCGCCGGTCATCGCGTCCCATTCCTGCTGCCGGGCCCTGTGTGACGCTCCGCGGAACCTCGATGACGCAATGATCAAAGCGCTCGCGGCACGCCGCGGCGTGATTCACATCACCTTTCACGACTCCTTCCTCAGCCAGGAATATGCGACCGCGAATCGCGCCCTGGCGGTGGAAAACGACACGCGCGAACAGGCAGCGGAGGACGAATTCGGGGAGAACGAAGCGCGCAAACTGCTTGCGGGGCAGCGTTGGAGTGATGAATCGATAAGCGCCGGAAAATTGCCGCAAGTCAGCTGGGAGAAAATCGTCGAGCACATCGACCACGTCGTCGGCGTTGCCGGGGCGGATCATGTGGGTGTCGGTTCGGATTTTGACGGCGCATTCATGCCGTCTGGAATGGAAGACGCATCGAAGCTTCCTTTTCTCACGGAGGGCATGCTCCTGCGGGGATATGCGGAAGCTGACATTCGGAAAATTCTGGGAGAAAATACTCTGCGAGTGTTGGCCGAGGCGGAACGCGTTGGCCAACGACTGCGTTCAGAGAAGTCCTAGTCAGGGAACACGAATCGCGGCATAATATGCGCCGTTCCATTTTTACCGGAGAGTCCACGATGCGCTCCATTCAGAAACTTGCGGTCCTGGTTTGCGCTTGCTCAATCATTTCTTTCGCCGTGGCGGCCCAGACGCCTGCTCCGGCGCCGGCGAAAAAGCCCACGGCGGCTCCGGCGAAAGCACCCGCCGCCAGGACGGCGCCTTTTGACCCCGCGCTGCTGAATCCCGCGACGCTGCGCGCGAAAGCGCCCGCGGAATATGACGTCAAATTCGTGACCACCCAGGGCGAATTCACAATTCATGTGACCCGCGCGTGGGCGCCGAATGGGGCGGACCGATTCTACAATCTTGTGCGACATCATTTTTACGATGACGCGGCTTTCTTCCGCGTCCTGCCGGGATTCATGGCGCAATTCGGAATCAGCGCGTACCCACAGGTATCCAAGGTCTGGGAAAACGCCACGATTAAGGACGATCCCATCGTGCAAAGTAATCATCGCGGATTCGTGTCTTTTGCGACCGCCGGGCCGAACACGAGAACGACGCAAGTCTTCATCAATTACGGCAATAACGAGGCTCTCGATCGCAGTGGATTCTCGGCGTTCGCCGTGGTGTCGGACGGTATGGAAGTGGTGGACAAACTGTACAACGGCTACGGAGAAGGCGCTCCCGACGGCCACGGGCCGAACCAGGGGCTGATCAGCACCCGCGGGCGGGCGTATCTGGAAAAGGGTTTCCCGAAGCTTGACAGCATCCGCTCCGCAACGCTCGTGACTGCCGCGGTGGCGCCCGCTCCGGCCAAGTAAGTCTTGGGGCAGACAATCCTGAGGGATAGTTTTCGCGTTCGGGTGCGTCCGTCTGCAAAATCGATCCCTCACAATTTGATCAGGGCTAGTTCAATCCATGGATTTCATTCGCGCTGAAAAGAGAGAAGCCGTCGTCCAGGAGCAAACGGACGCGCTTGCATCGGTGCGGCTCGTCAGCATGGACCGCTGGAGATGGCTCGAAACGGACGAGGCGGTTGCCGTAACTTTTGCCCTGGCGGCCTGTCTCGTGCATTTTTTGTGGAACGGCCGCTACGGGTATTTTCGCGACGAGTTGTACTACGCGGCCTGTGGGCGACACCTCGCCTGGGGATATGTGGACCAAGCCCCGTTGATCGCGGTTATTGCCAGGGTGACGCGATGGTTGTTTGGAGACTCCCTGCGCGCGTTGCGATTTTTTCCCGCGTTGTCTGCTGGTGCAAAATTGCTCCTTACGGGATGGATCGTGCGCGAACTCGGCGGACGCCGTTACGCCCAAATTCTTGCCGCGACGGCCATGCTGCTCTGCCCGATTTATCTCACCATGGACAATTTCTTGTCCATGAATGCATTTGAACCCGTATTTTGGATGCTGTGCGTGGCCATTTCCCTCCGCATCATCCGCACTGGGAACACCCGCCTATGGCTCTCGTTTGGGGTCGTGGCCGGGATCGGAATCCTGAACAAGCATTCGATGCTAGTTTTTGGGCTGGCATTCGTCCTGGCATTGATCGTGTCGAGGCAGCGCGCACTATTGCGAACGCCCTGGATCTGGCTCGGCGCATGCATTGCGTTTCTAATTTTCCTCCCGAATTTCCTCTGGGAGATGACGAATCACTGGCCCACGATTGAGATTCTCCGGAACGTCGATCGAATCAAGAATACGCACGTGACCTGGGCGCAATTCATCATCCAGCAAGCGTTCCTCGTACATCCCGTGGCCGCGCCGATTTGCATTGCCGGGCTGTGGTTCTTCCTGCGCAGCAGGAAGGGCCAGGCTTTCCGTTTTCTGGGCTGGACGTATTTTTTCCTGCTCGCCGAATTCTTGATTTTTCGCGGACGGATTTATTATCTGGCGCCAATCTATCCGATGCTATTTGCGGCTGGCGCCGTCGCGATCGAAGGATGGATCGCGAATTTTGGGAGAAACTGGATCAAAGTTGCGGTCCTTGCCCCGTTAGTTTTTGGTGGGCTGGTGGCAGCGCCTCTGGCTCTGCCGATTCTTCCGCTCGATGACGCTGCGGCGTACGCCAAGTTCTGGGACGTGGACCGCGTTCAGGTTGAAGTAGAGCCGAGCGGGAAATTGCCTCAGATGTATGCCGACATGATGGGCTGGCCGCAACAAGCGGAGACGGTCGCAGGCGTCTTTCGATCGCTTTCGCCGGACGACCAATCGCGAGTTGCCATACTCACCAAAAATTACGGGCAGGCCGGAGCGATCGATTACTTCGGGCCTGCGCTGGGCCTCCCGCATACCATTAGCGGGCACAATAATTACTATTTGTGGGGACCGCAACAATATACCGGGGAAGTGGTCATCGCCGTGGGAATGCGGCTCGATGATTTGAAGCTTATCTTTGGTCAGATTGATCTGGCCGCGACGATCAACTATGAGTATGCGATCCCCGAGGAAAATAATCTGCCCGTCTATATTTGCCGGAAACCGAAAATGACGTTGCAGCAAGCCTGGCCGCGCCTGAAATTCTACGGGTAGGGCTCAAGTAGGACAGGCTTTAGCCTGTCTTGTTTAGTTGTGCATGACTGCGAAACTTGACAGGCTGAAGCCTATCCTACTAAATGCTACGCCACGCCGAGGATGGTAACCAATTCACGCACGGAAGCAGCTGACTTATCGAGCGCGGCTTTTTCTTCCGCGGTGAGTTTGATCTCGATAATTTGTTCGACGCCTCGCGCCCCGAGTTTCACCGGCACGCCGACGTACAATCCGTTAATGCCGTATTCGCCCTCGAGATAAGCGGCGCAGGGAAGAATCTTTTTCTTGTCCTTCAGGATCGCTTCCACCATCTCGACAACTGCGGCGGAAGGCGCGTAGTACGCCGAGCCTGTTTTCAGCAGGTTGACGATTTCAGCGCCGCCCTTTCGCGTGCGGTCCACGATGGCCGCGATGCGGTCGGGCGGAAGCAGATCGGGCAGGGGAATGCCGGCGACCGTCGAGTAGCGCGGGAGGGGCACCATGTCATCGCCGTGTCCGCCCAGGACGAATGAATTTACATTTTCAACCGAGACGCCAAGCTCCATGGCCACAAACGAGCTCATGCGCGCCGAATCCAGAACGCCAGCCATTCCCATCACGCGGTTCTTCGAGAAGCCGCTGACTTTAAACGCAGCCTGCACCATAACGTCCAGCGGGTTTGTCACCATGATCAGGATTGCGTTTGGCGAATATTTCACGACCTGATCCACGACGGCTTTGATCACGTCGAAGTTCGCCTTCAACAGGTCATCGCGGCTCATTCCCGGCTTGCGCGGAAAGCCCGCGGTGACCACCACCACATCGCTGTTTGCCGTTTCCTTATAATCTCCCGACGCGGTGGAAATTCCAGTGACCCGCGCATCCGAACCCGTGATGGGAGTGGATTCCACCATATCGAGCGCCTTGCCCGCGGGCGGTCCGTCGAGAATATCGCTCAGCACCACGTCGGCCAGCTCCAGATCTACGATGCGCTGCGCCGTCGTCGAGCCCACAAACCCACCACCCACAACCGTGACTTTCTTCCGCATGAGTGCTTTCTCCTGTATTGGTCAGAATGAAAGTGAAATAAGGCAGAATCGCCTGCCCAATTGTATGGGCACGGCATGCCGTGCCCATACACGTGTCACCACTTTTGCGATTGCGATTCTTACTTTGCGACTGCCTGGGACTGCATGTTCTCGATGATGGCGCTCGCGAATTGCGAAGTACCCAGCTTCGTCGCGCCTTCCATCAGCCGTTCGAGGTCGTACGTGACCCGTTTCTGCCCGATGGTGCGTTCGATCCCGGTTTCGATCAATTTGCCCACTTCGTTCCAGCCCATGAATTCAAACATCATGACGCCGGAGAGCATCACCGAACTTGGGTTGATGACGTCCTTGTCGGCGTATTTGGGCGCGGTGCCATGCGTGGCTTCAAAGCAGCCGTAGCCGTCACCGATGTTTGCACCGGGCGCCATGCCGAGGCCGCCGACTTGTGCGGCGCAGGCGTCGGAAATGTAATCGCCGTTCAAATTGGGCGCGGCGATGACTTGATATTCATCGGCCCGTGTGATGACCTGCTGGAAAATCGAATCGGCGATGCGGTCGTTGATCAGCAGCTTCTGCTTCCACTTGCCCTGCCCGTGGGTGGCGTAGATTTTGTCGAGGACAGATTTCACTTCGTCACACACGGATTTCCGGAAAGCGTCGGTAGCCTGTTCGAGTCCCGGTTCGACGAGCGCCGCATTTTGCTCGATGGTGATGTTGGGATTTTTGTCGCGGTTGCCGAGGATCCAGGTCTCGCGTTCGGTGACGGTCTGGGCGCGAAATTCCTCCACCGCCAGCTCGTAGCCCCAGTCGCGGAACGCGCCTTCGGTGAACTTCTGGATGTTGCCCTTGTGCATGATGGTCACAACGCGCTTCTTGTTATCGAGCGCATGCTGGATGGCGCGGCGCATCAGGCGTTTTGTGCCAAAGGGAGAGATCGGTTTGATGGCAATGGCCGAGTCGGCGCGAATCTGCTTTGGCCCGCCGCCCAGCATGTCCTTGTTCAGGAATTCGAGGAGCTTCTTTACTTCGGGTGTTCCGGATCGCCACTCGATCCCGATGTAAACGTCCTCCGTATTTTCTCGGAAGACGATTACATCCATCCGCTCGGGATGCTTCACGGGAGAATCGACGCCCTTGAAATAGCGCACTGGGCGCACGCAGGCATAGAGGTCAAGGATCTGGCGCAGCGCGACATTCAGCGAGCGAATCCCGCCGCCCACCGGAGTCGTCAGCGGCCCCTTGATCGAAATCCGGAAATCGCGCACGGCCTCGACTGTTTCATCGGGCAGCCATTGCTTGAATTCGTTGAACGCTTTTTCCCCCGCAAAAACCTCAAACCACTCTATTTTTCTCTTCCCGCCATACACGAGTTCAACGGCGGCGTCAAACACGCGTTGGGACGCCTTCCAGATATCCCGCCCCGTCCCATCGCCCTCGATGTAGGGAATGATGGGCCTGTCGGGAACGACGAATTTGCCCCCCACATATTGGATTGCCTGCCCGTCGGACGGAATGGCCCTGCCGTTATACGATGGCTTCATGTCTATGTTCCTCTGTGGATTGTCACTGCAGTGACGCGAATGAAAGAGAATAACACACCTGGCGGTAAGAGGACACCGTTGCAGCAATCAGCGGTGACGTAAATTTGAGTGTGTAAAAAGAGAGAGGGTGTAGGTTTTGTTGTGACGAGCAACAAAATCTCCGGTCAAGGAGCCTACACCCTAATGCGAATCAAGAATAACACACAGCGGTTTGAAGCGTTTGTGCGGGACTTGCAGGAAAGCTTCTGGGGCGATTTCCAAGGACGGACGCGGGAAACGCTGCAGCGGCTGCTAGAGACCGACTCCCAGCAGCAGATGGCCGAGTATCTGGGGTTGAAGTGGTATGAGCGAGCTGCCGGAGAAGTGGGGCGCATCGACTACCGGAATGGGTATTACGAGCGGGAGTATGTCACCCCGCTGGGAGGGATTCGTTTCCGGGTGTCGCGGACGCGGTTGCGCTCGTTTCTGCCGCGGGGGATGCGGGTGCTGGAGCGGCGCAGTCCGGAGGTGAGCGAGATGATTCGGCAAGCGTTCTTGCGAGGGATCTCGACGCGGGGCGTGGGCCGGGTGGTGTCGCTGCTGACTGGGGAGTCGGTGAGCGCACAGACGGTCTCGCGACTCACGCGGGTGCTGGATGAAGAAGTGACCAAGTTCCACCACGCGCCGCTGGGCGATGATTGGTGCTATTTGCTGTTGGACGGGGTGTGGCTGAAAGTGCGGCGGACGTTTGGGCCGCAAAAAGTGCTGCTGTTGGTGGCCTACGGAGTGCGCGCCGACGGTCGCCGTCAGTTGCTGGCGTTTGTGCGGGCCAAGAGCGAAAGCCAGGCGGGGTGGGAAGGATTGCTGAATGATCTGTATCGCCGGGGATTGCGGGGCCGACGGTTGCAGTTGGTAATCACCGACGGTTGTCCTGGCCTGGCTGCGGCGATCCCGGCCGTGTATCCGCGAGCGCGGCACCAGCGCTGCTGGGTGCACAAGATGCGCAATCTGTGCGAGGCGGTGCGCCGAGCCGACCACGACGCAGTGAAGCAGGACGCCCAACGCATCTATCAGGCCGACCACCAAGCCGCCGCCCGAAGAGCGTTCCAGCGATTTCGGTTTCGCTGGCAGAGCAAGTATTCCAAGTTGGTGGAGCGTCTGGAGCGGGATCTGCCCGCACTGCTGACGTTTTTTGCGTTTCCACGTCACCTGTGGCGGAAGCTGCGCACCACCAACGCTATCGAGAGATGCTTTGTCGAGGTGCGCCGGAGAACTCGGCCCATGGTCGTGTTCTGTAATGTCGAAAGTGTGGATCGAATCATCTATGCGATTTTCAGTCGGTTCAATGAGGACTGGAAGGCCCACACCCTCAAACTATTTACACAGGCAGCTTGACGTCACCGCAATCAGCCTACTGCGGGCGCGGGCGAGGGCGCGTCTCAATTCTAGGCTTGGCATATTATCCGCCGATGGGTAATTGTCGCACTCGAATACGGCTCTCCTCGATGACAATAATGCTCCCTCGTGAAGCGAATTCCTCGATCGCTGGAAGATTGCTAAGTAATAATTGAAGCTGCAACGGCGGTTTCTTTGGTTCCCGTCGGAGAAGAATCACGGAAGGTTTGATTTCCTCACGCAGTGCAAGGAGGGTGCCAAAATTGGTATCCGCTGAGATGAGGATGCGGTCCTCGGTCGCCGCCAATTCAAAAATCTGTGTATCGGAAGCGGATTGCAACTGCCTGTCGCGGACATGGATTGCGTCGTGCCCTGCGGATCGAAGGCCGGCAGCAATTATGGGAGAAAGTGCATTGTCAACCAGGAATTTCAAGAACCGGCAACCGGCAGTTCACGTTCCCGGACTGCCTCCGCGGCGTAGCGGAGAGCCTCGCGGATATCTTCAAGCTCCAGGTCAGGGTAGGCCTTCAGAATTTCAGATTCCGGAATGCCTTCACCAACCATCCCCACAACGGTTGCAACTGGGATACGCAATCCTCGAATGCACGGTGTCCCGCCCAATTGATCAACCCTAATGGTAATCCGCTCAAAACGTTTCATTTCCCAATTCCTTACTCGGGAATCGAATCTCGATTCGCAAATTAACCCTGAGTGCAACTCGAGCATAGCATGGACAATGCCACACGGTGGATTCCCTTTTGGCTATGCATCGCCGCCACTACTAAATCACAACGCCCCCGGCGACGTGGCCGGGGGCATTATGTTGAATCCAAGATTCAGTCTGTGTAGCGACGGTGAGGTCGCAGCGCAATCCTAGATGTCGTAATACAGGTGGAACTCGTAGGGATGCGGGCGCATCCGAACGGGATCGGCCTCCATTTTTTTCTTGTAGTTGATCCATAGCTCGACGAATTCCGCGGTGAACACGCCGCCTTCGAGCAGGAACTTGTGATCCCTGCTCAGTTCGCCGAGCGCTTCCTCGAGCGAGCCGGGCATCGACGGAATCTTCGCGGCCTCTTCCGCATCCAGTTCGAAAATGTCCTTGTCGAGCGGCTGGCCGGGATCGATCTTGTTTTTGATACCATCCAGTCCTGCCATCAGCATTGCCGAGAAGGCGAGGTACGGGTTGCAGGATGGGTCCGGAGGCCGGAACTCAAGGCGCTTGGCCTTCGGGCTCTCGGAATATACCGGGATGCGGACCGCGGCGGAGCGATTGCGGCGCGAGTAGGCGAGATTGACGGGCGCTTCGTAGCCGGGCACAAGGCGCTTATACGAATTCGTGCCGGGAGCGATGAAGGCCGAAAGCGCTCGGGCGTGTTTGAGGAGCCCTCCGGCGTACCAGAGCGCCATCTGTGAAAGCCCCGCATATTTGTCGCCCGCGAAAAGCGGCTTGCCGCCGAGCCACAGCGACTGGTGCGTGTGCATGCCTGAGCCGTTGTCGGAGAAGATGGGCTTGGGCATGAAGGTCACGGTCTTGCCGGCCTGCTTCGCGGTGTTCTTGATGATGTATTTATACTTCATCATGTTGTCCGCGGAATTCAGCAATGTATTAAAGCGCAGGTCGATTTCTGCTTGCCCGGCCGTGGCCACTTCGTGATGCTGGCACTCGACGTCCATCCCGATCGCAATCATCTTGAGGACCATTTCCGAGCGCAAGTCCTGATAGTGATCGGCGGGTGGAACAGGGAAATAGCCCTCTTTGTAGCGTGTGCGATAACCCAGGTTCTTATAGTCGCCTTCATTGGCGCGCCCCGAGTTCCAGCGTCCTTCGTCGGAATCGATGAAGTAGAAGCTGTGCTGCGGGGCCGAGTCAAACCGAATGCTGTCCAGGATGAAGAATTCCGCTTCCGCCCCGAAGAAGGCCGTATCGGCAATGCCTGTGGATTTCAAATAGGCCTCGGCCCGCTTGGCCACGTGGCGCGGATCGCGATGGTAGGGCTTCTGCGACGGCGGATCGGTGGCGTCGCCGATCATGACCAGGGTGGGAGTGGTAAGAAAAGGATCGATGAATGCCGTATTCGGATCGGGGATCAACAGCATGTCTGATTCGTGGATCGAGGCCCATCCGCGAATCGAGCTGGCGTCGAAGCCGAATCCTTCCTTGAATGAGCTCTCCTCAAGCTCGCCGATGGGGTAGCTGACATGCTGCCAGAGACCGGGAACGTCAATGAAGCGAAGGTCGAGAATCTTCGCGCCATGCTTTTTCGCAAATTCCAATACACCTTTTGCGTCCATTCGCTCTCCTTAAAGACGTAGTTGTCGGGAAATGACCTCCAATGCACGGAACCCTGAATCGGAAGCGCGAATCTACCGGATTGGCGGAAGCGGAGTCAAGGTGTCTGAGGGATGAAAATTTGGATGGCCTATATCTGGAATCTTTATGAAATATTTATGTCCCCGCCCAATCTGATTCGGGCACATGGGGCACCACAGAACAACCGGCTTTAGTCGTAGTATTCCTGGCCCAGGTGAGTGATGAGGTCCTCGCCCATCATCCAGCGCAGCGTGTTTTTCAGCTTCATGGACTGAATGAATAGGTCGTGCTCGGGGTACAACTCCGGCGCGCACATCGGCGACTTGAAGTAGAAGCTCAGCCATTCCTGGATGCCGCGCATTCCGGCACGCTTGGCGAGGTCCAGGAAGAGAATCAAGTCGAGGACGATCGGCGCCGCCAGGATCGAATCGCGGCAGAGGAAATCGACTTTGATCTGCATGGGGTAGCCCAGCCATCCAAAAATGTCGATGTTATCCCACCCCTCTTTGTTGTCCCCGCGCGGTGGATAGTAATTGATACGGACCTTGTGGTGAATGTGCCCGTACAAGTCGGGATACAGCTTCGGCTGAAGAATGTATTCGAGGACACCAAGCTTGGATTCTTCCTTGGTCTTGAAGGACTCGGGATCGTCCAGCACCTCGCCGTCCCGGTTGCCCAATATGTTCGTAGAGAACCAGCCGTTCATTCCTAAGAGGCGCGCTTTGAAGCCCGGGGCCAGAATTGTTTTCATCAAAGTTTGGCCGGTCTTGAAATCCTTGCCGCAGATGGGCACGCCATGTTGTTTCGCGAGAGCGACGATCGCAGGGATGTCGACGGTCAAGTTGGGAGCGCCGTTGGCAAACGGCACGCCGCTGGTAATTGCGGCCCAGGCGTAAAGCATCGAAGGCGCAATCGCCGGATGATTTTCCTTCATCGCGGCCACAAACGTCTCGGGGGTCTCATAGACGGCGTGCTGCTTCAGGAAAATTTCCGTGGAGCCGCACCAAATCACGACCGTCCGCGAAACTTTGTTTTTCTTTTGGAATTTTTGGATATCGTCGCGGATTTGCAGCGCTAGCTCGTACTTGTTGCGCGCCTTCTTCACGTGCGTGCCGGTGAGCTTCTTTACGTAATTCTGGTCGAAGGCCGCCTTCATCGGACGGATCTTGCTCAAGAACTTCTTTACTTCGGCAAGATGTTCGGTGCTCAGGACCGCGGCATTCTTTGCCGCTTCGTAAGCGCTGTCCGGAAAAATGTCCCATCCACCGAAGACGATGTCCTCGAGCGTCGCAAGCGGCACGAACTCCTTGATCGCCGGGGCGCGCCCTTCGGTGCGTTTCCCCAGGCGGATGGTTCCCAGTTGCGTCAGGGAGCCGATGGGCAGCGACTTCTTTCGCCGGACGAGGTCCACTCCGGCCATGAACGTTGTGGCGACCGCACCCATGCCGACTGTGAGGACCCCGAGTTTTCCCTTCGGCAAGGCAATGCCTGCGGACCTGCGCATTCTAATTTCTCCTGTCGTTTTCAAAGTGTGCGGAACCCTGGAGCAGCGCGCGACCTCTTTTCACCCGGCACAAGTACCGAGGTTCCCCCTGCGCAAACAACGTATCATGCGCGATGGCGCGAAGATTTGCAACGCGCAACCTCCGCTCGATCAGTTGGCTCTGCGCGATTTGGTGGAGTGTCGCGCCGAGGCTGCGGCGGCGCGCTGCTTGCCGTGTGTGGCGACTCCCGGTTTATCTCTTAGCCCTGCCAGCAACTTTTCGAGGCTCAGCGTGTTGATGACATCTTTCTTCTCAATCCAGCCACGCCGGGCCATTTGCACTCCATACTGCATGGCCTGAAGCCCGCGCGTCGTGTGCGCGTCGGTGGAGATCACGATTTTCACGCCGCGCTCTTTGGCCATGCGCAGATGCGTGTCCTTCAGATCGAGGCGCTCCGGGGAGGCGTTGCACTCCATCACCACTCCGTGTTTACGCGCCGCATCAAGGACGCGTTCCATGTCGTAGGCGTAGGCGTCGCGGTGAAGAACCAGGCGCCCCGTGGGATGCCCGACAATCTGCGTGTAAGGATTTTCGATGGCCGCAAGAATTCGCTCGGTCATCTCGGCTCGGTCCATATTCATGTACGAGTGAATAGACACGAGCACGACGTCGAGCTGCGCTAGCACTTCGTCATCCAAATCGAGTCTCCCGTTCTTCAGGACGTCAACTTCGCTGCTTGCCAGAATTCGAATCCCCAGGTGCTTTTCGTTCGCGGCGTGAATTTTCTTGATCTGTTCGAGAGTCCTCTTCTCATCAAGGCCGTTGGCCACCGTCACCGCCTTGCTGTGGTCGGTCAGCGAGATGTATTCATAGCCGAGTTTCTTTCCCGCGAGCGCCATTTCTTCGATGGAGTTCTTGCCGTCGCTCGCGGTTGTGTGCATTTGCAAATCGCCACGCATGTCCGATAGCTCGACGAGATGGGGCAGGCGATGCTCGGCGGCCGCGTCAATCTCGCCCGTATTTTCCCGCAGCTCCGGCGGAATGTAGTCGAGCCCCAGCTTGGCGTAGATTTCTTCCTCAGTCGCGCGGGCCACCGGCCGCTCGCCTTTCAGGGTCGCGAGCGCATATTCGTTCAATGTGTAGCCCATCTTGTTCGCGAGGCCGCGCAATGCGACGTTGTGCTCTTTCGATCCCGTGAAATAGAGCAGCGCCGCGCCATAGACTTCCTTTTCAAGAATCCGCACATCGACTTGCATTCCGCTCTTCAAAAGGAAGCTGACCTTATTCTCCCCGTGCGCCAGCTTCTGGTCGATTTCCGGGAATTGAAGGATGTGCTGCGCGATCGATTCCACCGATTTCGGAGTGTATTTTCCCGCGAAAATCGTAACCAGCAGGTCGAGGTCGCCGACGGTTTCCTTGCCCCGCCGCAGCGATCCCGCGGGCGTGACGGCCTCGATAGGTTTGCCGAAGGCGCGAATGTACGCGCCCAGCTTTTCCGCCTCTTCCGTCGCTACGTCGATGTGGAAGCGCCCGGCGGATTTCTTGTACACCTCGATCGCCTTCAGAATATTCTCTTCGCTCTTTTCTCCGAAGCCGGGCAAGTCGCGCAGCTTGCCTTCGCGCGCGAGCTTTTCCACCTCTTCCACGGTTCCGGCCTTGAAGGCTTTCCAGAGGAACGCGACCTTCTTTGGTCCCAGCGATTGCAAATCCAGAAGATGAAGGATTGTCTCCGGATATTTTTTGAGCAGCTTGGTTCGCAGGGAGTAGTGGCCGGTCTTGAGAATTTCCTGGATGTGATCGGCCATGCCGTCGCCGATCCCAGGGAGTTCCATCAGATTGGCGCGGTCGCGCGCTACCTCTTCGATGGATTCGGGCAGGCTGCCGAGCAGTTCCGCGACGCGCTCGTAGCTGCGGTAGCGGCCAATCATGGCGCCGTCGATTTCCAGAAGCTGCGCCGTTTCCCGCAAGATGCGGGCGACTTCACGATTTTCCATGTGTGCGTCCCGGATTTACTGGCCGAGGATGTAAGCGAACATCAGCGGCGCGACGATGGAAGCGTCGGATTCGATTACGAATCGCGGCGTGGCGGCTTCCAATTTTCCCCAGGTGATTTTTTCATTGGGCACAGCGCCGCTGTAGGAACCGTACGATGTGGTGCTGTCGGAAATTTGGCAGAAGTATCCCCAAAGACGGCATTTCTCGCGCAGATCCTGCGTGATCAGCGGAACGACGCAAATCGGAAAATCGCCCGCGATCCCGCCGCCAATCTGGAAAAAGCCAATCGATTCGTTGGCGGAGGTCTGCCGGTACCACTCGATCAGGCAGGCCATCTGTTCCACGCCGGACTTGACCACTTGAAAATTGGACACGTCGCCCCGGACGACATTGGCCACAAAAATATTGCCGAGCGTGGAATCTTCCCAGCCCGGTGTGAAGATCGGCAGATTTTTTTCACAAGCCGCAATCACCCAGGAATTCTTTGGATCGATCTGGTAGGACTCCTTGATGAGCCCGCAGCGGATAAGCTGGTACATATATTCGTAAGGGAAATAGCGCTGCTTCTCTTTGTCCGCCTTCTGCCACAGCTTCAGGACCTGCCGCTCGATGCGGCGCATGGCCTCTTCTTCAGGGATACAGGTGTCGGTGACGCGGTTCATCCCGCGGTCGCGCAGGGCCACTTCCTCCGCGTCGCTCAAGTTGCGATAGTTCGGGACGCGTTTGTAATGATCGTGCGCGACCAGATTGAAAATGTCCTCTTCGAGGTTGGCTCCCGTCGTGCAAATGCCATGTACCTTGCCCTGCCGGATCATTTCCGCGAGCGAGATGCCCAGTTCCGCCGTGCTCATCGCACCCGCCATCGTCAGGAACATCTTTCCGCCGCGCGCCAGATGCGCGATGTAGGCTTCCGAAGCATCCACGACAACCGCCGCATTGAAATGCCGGAATTGATGCTTGATAAAATCTCGTACGCTCATGCCGACCTTTCTCTCCGAAAACTTTTCTCGGAGTCCGTGCTTGCGCAAATCCTATGCTACACGCGTTCATGTTTCAAGCGAAGAAGAGCAAATTTCAAAAATATTTTTAAAAATGGATAGTGAACAACGGACGAGAAATCGGCGAGAGTGTTTGAATTTCGGTGAGGCAGCGAGCGCCAAAAAAATACGTACAGCTACTGAGCCCGCTTACGAAACCGCAGGTAGTAAAGAATTCCGCAAATGGATTTTGCGTCGCGCAAGGTCCCGCGTTCGATCATTTTCTCCGCTTGCTTCAATGTGAAGATTCGCGGCGTGATTTGTTCGTCTTCTTCCGGCTGCGCTGCGCCCTCCGTGAGACCCTCCGCCGCGAAGATCCACATCCACTCGTTCACAAATCCGGGAGTGGGAACAACGCGCATCAATTTGCGCAACCGCTTCGCCGTGTACCCCGTCTCTTCGACCAGTTCGCGCCGTGCCGCGGCAGCCGGGCTTTCGTTCGGTTCTTTCCTCCCGGCCACGAGTTCCCATAGGAATTCGCCGACCGAATGCCGGTACTGACGGATGAGCAGGATGCGGCCATCCTCAAAAACAGGCATCACCACCACGGATCCTGGATGAACGATGATGTCGCGATCAGCTTCGACGCCGCCCGGTTCGATTACCGTGTCGCGCTGCAGACGAAATACTTTTCCTTGATAAAGAACTTCGCTCTTAAGGATTTCTGCGCGTTTGTTTGGCAATTCCTCTCCCGCTTGCATCGATGTGCGGTTCACACGCGCGCATCCACCGCGGCGGCCGCGCGAGCATTTCAAATTCTAACAGGGAAGCTTACACAAGTTGAATGCGTTATCGGCGTTGCATATACTGGTTCCTGACAACCTTGCACACCAGTATGCCCATCAACACACTCATCGTCGATGACGAGAAACCGGCACGCGACGAATTGGCTTTCCTGCTGAAAAGTTTCCCCGACGTGCATCTCGTCGGCCAGGGCAAGAACGGCGTGGAAGCCCTCGCCCTCATCAAGGAATATTCGCCCGACCTCGTTTTTCTCGATGTGCAGATGCCCGGCCTCAACGGCTTCGGCGTGATCAAGAAATTAGTGGACCGCAAGGGAAAACTTCCTCAAATCGTCTTTGCCACGGCATTTGACAACTATGCCGTGCAAGCCTTCGAGGTGAATGCCATCGACTATGTTCTGAAGCCGATTGAGAAGGACCGCCTGGCCCGTGCGATTCAGCGCGCGAAGAAAGCGCTCGAAGCTGAGGCATCGCCCACCGAGCGCCTTGAAACACTTGTCAGCCAGATCGGATCGGCGAAAACGCCGCCGGTCAAATTGCTGGTAAAGACGCAGCAACGCTTGTTTCTGGTGGACGCCGAGGACGTCATCTTCGCTTCCATTGAGGACGGCACCATCACCGTGGTGTCGCGGGAAGTGGAAGGAACGTCGAACTACAGAACGATTGAGGAGTTGCAATCCACGCTGGAATCCGACGTCTTCTGGCGCGCGCACCGCTCCTACCTCGTCAACATCAATCACATCAAGGAAGTGGTCCCGTGGTTCAAGTCGAGCTACATGCTCAAAATGGACGACAAGCGCGCTTCCGAAGTTCCTGTGAGCCGCGCGCAGACGAGGCATCTGCGCGAATTGCTGAAGATGTAGATTTTAGTAGGACAGGCTTCAGCCTGTCTTCCTTTGACTTCTGTCAACTTGTGATAAATCGAAAATCAGACAGGCTGAAGCCTGTCCTATTTGTGCTAGCATCGCTCCTACCCGCTACGCGATGGACTTTTCCTTCACCGACGATCAACGCATGATTCGAGGAATGATTCGTCAGTTCATGGAAGTCGAGGTACGCCCAACCGTACGCGCGCGCGACCGCGAAGAAAAGTTTGCCGGCGACGAACTGCGCAAGCTCGGCGAGCTCGGCTGCTGTTGCATGCTCCTTCCCGAATCCTGGGGAGGCTTGGGAGGGGACACAATCTCCTACGTCCTGATGCTCGAAGAAGTCGCGCGCGTGGACGCCGCGATGGCTGTGGCGCTGAGCGTCACGAATTCGCTGGCTGTGTTTCCGGTCTTCAAATACGGAAGCGAACCGCAAAAACAGAAGTATCTGTCGCGCCTGGCGCACGGAGAAATCCTGGGCGCCTTCTGCCTCACCGAGTCGCAAGCGGGCTCCGATGCCGCCGCGATCGCCGTGTCCGCGGCGCGCCATGGCAGCATGTATCGATTGAACGGGACGAAATCGTGGGTCACGAACGGCGGCGAATCAGGCCTTTACGCCGTGTTTGCGAAAACGGACCCGTCAGCGGGAGCAAAGGGAGTGACTGCTTTTCTCGTCGAACCCTCATTTCCCGGTTTTCGAGTGGCGCGATACGAGGATAAGATGGGTCTGCGCACTTCGCGCTCGGCGGAAATCACGTTCACCGAGTGCGAAGTTCCGGAAGGGAATCGGCTGGGCGAAGAAGGCCAAGGTCTGAAGATCGCCCTCGAACTTTTGGACGGCGGGCGGGTCGGCATCGCGGCGCAAGCCGTAGGAATCGCGCAGGGGGCTCTCGAAGCGTCAGTGGCATACGCCAAGGAGCGCCGCGCATTTGGAAAAACCATCGGCGGCTTCCAGGCTGTACAATGGATGCTCGCCGACATGCAGACGGAAATTGAGGCCGCGCGAGCCATGGTGCACCACGCCGCGTGGATGCGCGACACCGGCGCGGCGCGCCTTGGCCCCTATGCTTCGCGCGCAAAATTGTATGCCGGAGAAATGGTGAATCGCGCGGTCTACAAAGCCGTGCAAATCCACGGCAGCCTCGGCTATTCGCGGGAATCCGACGTTGAGCGCATGTATCGCGACGCGCGCGTCATCACGATTTACGAAGGAACGAGCGAGATTCAGCGCATGATCATCGCGCGCGATTTGCTGTCCTCGGCAGGGATCGTTTAAGTAGCACAGCCACTCTTGGCTGTGCGGGTTTTGTGGAGTCAACAAAGGCGCACAGTCAAGAGTGGCTGTGCTACACGATCCATCTATGCCCTGTGAACCGATGCCGTAGTTCGATAGGATTGAAACGGGTTTCAGCCGCAGGCTTTTCGACCGGGAATAAGGAGAACCGAATCGAGTGACGGATCCCTCGCACAAAAAACGAGTCCTGAGCGGCATGCGCCCCACCGGCCGCCTCCACATTGGCCACTACTTCGGCGCTCTCGAAAATTGGGTGAAGCTCCAGAACGATCCGCAATACGAATGCTTTTTCTTCGTCGCCGATTGGCACGCGTTGACATCGGACTATGCCGACACATCGCAAGTGGCCCAAAACACAATCGAGATCGCAACCGATTGGCTCGCCTCAGGCCTCGATCCCGCAAAATCAACTTTGTTCATACAGTCGTCCGTCCCGGAGCACGCCGAACTTCAATTGCTTCTCTCGATGGTCACGCCGCTCGGCTGGCTCGAGCGCGTCCCCACTTACAAAGAAGCGCTCGACAACGTCAAGGATAAGGACCTGCACACGTACGGATTCCTTGGCTACCCCGTGTTGCAGTCGGCGGACATCGTCATTTACGACGCGGACCTTGTTCCCGTCGGCGAAGATCAGGTCGCGCATGTCGAACTAACAAGGGAAATCGTGCGGCGCTTCGATTTCTTTTACGGGTTCAGAATCAAGCCGGAGTTATTCGCCCCTGCAAATCTGCAGTTCCTGGCGCGGCACGTCCATGATGCCAAGATACTACCCTCGAACGGGAAAGCCTTCGCGGACGAGCAAAAAAGGGAAGTCGCCGATCTCTTCCGAAAGGAAGCGTTGGAGCAAGGAGTCGAGAACTTCCTCGATTCCGTCAAGGAATACGGTCATTTCTTCACTCGCTCGGCGATTCTTCGCGAGCCCGGTTCACTCCTGACGCAAACCCCGCGGATTCCCGGCACCGACGGCCGAAAAATGTCCAAGAGTTACAGCAATTTCATTTCGCTCAGCGAAGCGGACGAATCGGTCCGGGTCAAAGCGCGCGCCATGATTACTGATCCCGCACGCAAGCGCCGCACCGATCCCGGCAATCCCGACGTTTGCCCCGTGTACGACTGGCACAAACTATTTTCGCCGCCGCCAACCCTGCAGTGGGCCGCGGACGGTTGCCGCAGTGCGGCAATCGGCTGCATCGAGTGTAAAATGGCAATGGCCGATAACTTAATCAAGTGGATTGCTCCTGTACGCGCGCGGCGCGAAGAATACGCGGCACACCCCGACAAGGTATTGCGGATTCTCGACGACGGTTCAACGAAAGCGCGCGAAGTTGCGCAAAAAACCATGGCCCGTGTCCGCGAGGCCGTCTTCAATTGGAAAGAAAAGCGCGCGGAGATCGCCCATACGAATGAGGGCGCCGCGAGTTCGGAACGGGCTAGAGGTTAGACTGGGCGCGGGAAGCACCAAGGTGTCATTTCGAGGGCTGGGTTTGCGCGAGGAACCTGCTTTTTCTTCGTATCGACGAACAGCAGATCCTTCGCTTCGCTCAGGATGACAACGGAAGATGTGAGGCTAAGGAATGGCGTCACCCTACAAAATTCATCTCGATACCTACGACGGCCCGCTCGATCTCCTGCTCGATCTGATCAAGAAGCAGGAAATCGACATCCACAACATCCCCATCGCCAAGATCACGGGCCAGTATCTCGACTATCTCCACAAGCTCGAGCAGCTTGATATGGACATTTCGGCCGACTTTATCTACATGGCCGCGACGCTCATCTACATCAAGTCGAAGATGCTCCTTCCGCCCGATCCGCTGGCCGGCCCAGAGGAACTGGAAGACCCGCGGGCGGATCTTGTGCATCGCCTGGTCGAGCACGAAAAATTCAAGAGCGCCGCGCAACTGCTCCACCAGCGCCAGCAGATCGAGGAACACGTCTGGTCCAAGCCCGACCTAACGCTGTATGAAGGCGAGGAATCGGAAAGCGAACTGGTCGTTTCGCTCGTCGACCTGGTGAAAGTGTTCCAGCAGGTGCTTGAACGCCGCAAAGAAGTGGTGAAGATCGAGCTGCACCACCAGCAATTCACCGTGGCGCAGATGATGGATCTGCTGCGCCAGCAACTCGTTGCCGTCGACGACGGCGTCGACCTGATTACTTTTTTCGAGTCTTGCCCTTCGCGTCACGCCATGATTGTCGCTCTGCTCGCCGTCCTCGAACTCACGCGCCTTCAGGCAATTGTTCTCGTGCAGCAGGAATTGTTCTCAAAGATCTGGCTGCGAAAGCATAAAATGTTCGATGTGGTCTTCGCCGGCGGCGAATCGATTTCCGACGCGCCCGCGGAGCCGCTTCGGGGAATTGACGAACAATATACGGGTGGGGGCTCCAGTTAGAGTCCGCCAGAAAAGATGACCATGAATCCCGCAGAACTGAAGGGCGCGCTTGAGGCGATCATTTACGCCGCCGATGAGCCTGCGACACTCGAACAGATCGCGAATGCCGTCGGCGGAGAGAAGGCCGCGGTGGGCGCGACGCTGGACGAAATGATCGCCGCTTACGCGAGCGAGGATCGCGGCGTGGAAATCCGCGCTGTCGCCGGCGGCTACAAGTTCTACACCAAGCCGCAGCATCACGACGTCGTTCGCCGGTTCATCAAGAGCCTGCGCCCGCCGCTGCGCCTCACGATGCCCGCGCTCGAAACACTGGCCGTGATCGCCTACCGCCAACCCGTGACAGGTCCGGAGATTCAGGAAATTCGCGGCGTGAATGTTTCAGGTGTGATCAAGACGCTCCTTGAAAAACGCCTGATCGTGACCGCGGGCCGCAAAGCCGTCATGGGCCGGCCCATCATGTACCGCTCGTCCAAGGAATTCCTCATCCGCTTTGGCCTTTCCGATCTCGAAGAGCTACCGAGCCTGAAAGAATTTGAACAGCTGGCGCGCGCGGCGCTCGGTTCGGACGAAGGGATCGCCCCGATCGAACCAGAACTAATGGAATCGACGGATGGCGCGGATTCCCGCGCAAGCGAGACGCCCGAACTTGAATCGCCGGTCGAGCAGAGTGCGCAAGACTCGCCTGAACCTCCGGAAGCAGCCGCAGCGGACGCGCTGCACTTCGGCCATACCAAGGCGGAAAGCGCCTCCTAGGAAAATTCATGCTGGAACGGCTGCAAAAAATAATCTCCCGCGCCGGAATTGCGTCGCGGCGCCACGCGGAAGACTTGATCCGCAGCGGACAAGTTTTCGTTAACGGAGTGGTCGTCACCGAACTCGGCGCCAAAGCCGATCCTGACCGCGACCGTGTGGAGGCGGCCGGCCGCGTCGCCAAAATTTCTGAGGCGCGTGTTTACCTGCTCCTGAACAAGCCGCCGGAAGTCGTTTCCACTCTGGCGGACCCGGAAGGCCGGCGCACCCTGCGCAATTGTCTGGTGGGAGTCTCCGAGCGCGTTTTTCCCGTAGGCAGTCTCGACTATGCAGCGGGTGGTGCAGTATTCCTGACGAATGACGGCGAGTTGGCGAGCAGAATGTTGAAAGCCTCGGCATCCTTGCCGCAGATCTATTGGATCAAAGTGAAGGGCCGGGTCAACGAAACGGAAATGAAGAGCCTCGCGCACGCCCTGCACGGCAAAATGTTTCCTTTACGCGCCCCGCACGCGGCCGGCAAAAATCCCGCGAATCCCTGGTACGAAGTGCAATTTTCCGGCGCGCGCCGCGACTTGCTGCGGCGGAATTTGCTGGCGATGGGCCACCCCGTGGAGAAGATGAAGCGGATGAAATTCGCTTCCCTCGACGCCGACACCGTGCCCGAGGGACGCTACCGCAAACTCGGCCCCCCGGAAGTGGCGAAACTGGTTCGCGCCGTTGAACGCGCGCTGGCAGAACCTAAGCCAGTTCTGGCTGCGGCCAAGCCGCGGCGGGTTTGGCGCCCTCGACGCGTCATTTCTAAGTCTAAAAAAAGTATGCCCCGGAAAATTGTTCCATGACCACTGCGGAAGACGAGTCCATCTCTAAAATTCTCGCTTCGGCAAAAAACATTGCCGTGGTTGGGCTGTCGGCAAAGCCCTATCGCGCGAGCTTCGGGGTAACCGAAACGCTGCAAGCCTCCGGCTATCGGATTTTTCCCGTCAATCCCAACGAGGCCGAAGTTTTGGGCGAGAAATGTTACGCGCGGCTCGAAGACATTCCCGAGAAAATCGACATCGTGGATATCTTTCGCCGCCCGGAATTTGTGCCGGAAATTGTCGACGCCGCCATTCGCATCGGAGCGCGGGCCATCTGGATGCAAGAAGGTGTGGAAGACGAACGATCCGCCGAGCGCGCACGCCGCGCGGGGCTCTTCGTGATCATGGACAACTGCATCGCCAAGGAAATCTACAAACGCCAAAAGTAGGGACGATCCAAGAGGGCCCTGAAAGAGTCACAATTTTGTCATTCCGAGCGAAGCGAGGAATCTGCTGTTCTCTTGGGCCGATGGAAAAAGCAGATTCCTCGCTTCGCTCGGAATGACAGGTATCGGATTTTCAACGGGCGTTTTAGCCTGTCTTCGGCGCTGTGAAACCGGAGAAAAGACAAGCTGAAGGCCGTCCTACCCGATTCACTTTGCTTTCCGCTGATTCTTTATCCTCCGAATTTCTTCCATCCGCTGGCGCAGGCGCGCTTCAAACCCCTGGTCAGTCGGGCGATAATAATTCTTTCCGGCCAGCGATTCCGGCAAGCAATCCATATCGGCGACTTTTTCTTCCAAATCGTGTGCGTACTCGTAACCTTTGCCGTAGCCGATATTTTTCATCAGGCCAGTGGGAGCGTTGCGCAGATGCAGGGGGACGGGTTCCGCGCGCGTGCCTTCCAATTCCTTGGTCACTGAGCCGTAACCCGTGTACAGCGCGTTGGATTTCGGCGCGAGCGAGAGATACACGGCAGCCTGCGCCAGCGCGAGGTTTCCTTCCGGCGGCCCGACAAAATCGGCCGCCTGCATGGCCGCGATTGTCACGGCCAGTGCGCCCGGTTCCGCGAGGCCGATGTCCTCGCTGGCCATGCGCACGAGCCGACGCGCGATATACAGCGGATCCTCGCCCGATTCGAGCATCCGCACCAGCCAGTAAAGGGACGCGTCGGGATCGGAATTGCGCACGGATTTGTGCAGTGCGGAGATGAGGTTGTAATGTTCTTCGCCGGACTTGTCATACAAGAGAAATTTGCGCTGCAGCAGCTCGGCCAGCAATTCCTTTGTGATCGTGCGTTTTCCAGAAGCGTCCGGCTGCGCGGCGCGCACGCCGGCCTCGAGCGTGTTGTACGCGGCGCGCGCATCTCCGCCTGAAAATACGGCGATATGCTGGATGGCCTCCTCGCTAATTACGATCTTTTCGTTTCCGAGGCCGCGCACCTGGTCTGCGAGCGCGCGCCGCAACAGCGCTTCGATCTGTTCGGTGGTCAGTGTTTGCAACACGTAAACGCGCGTCCGCGAAAGCAGCGGCGCGATCACTTCAAAGGAAGGATTTTCCGTGGTTGCTCCGATCAAAATGATGTTTCCAGCTTCCACGTGCGGCAGAAACGCATCCTGCTGCGCCTTGTTGAAGCGGTGCACTTCGTCGATGAATACGATGGTTTTCCGCCCTGCGCGCCGCGCGTGTTCGGCCGCGGCCATCACGTCCTTGATTTCCTTGATCCCAGTAAGCACGGCGCTGAACGCGGCGAACTCGGAATGAGTCATCCGCGCGATCAGGCGCGCGAGAGTCGTTTTCCCGCATCCTGGAGGCCCCCACAGAATCATGGAACCGATATCGTCGTGCTCGATCTGTGTCCGAAGAGGTTTTCCTGGCCCAAGCAGAGCCTCTTGTCCGGTGAATTCATCGAGCGTGCGCGGGCGCATCCGCTCGGCGAGTGGCTGGCCGGCAGCTGCGCTGTCATCAGGCTCGAGTTTCGCGAACAGGCTCATGAATTTTGTTTTCGGGCTGCGTTCCTCTGCCGCATGGCTTCGTACAGCAGAACACCGGCGGCCATAGCCGCGTTTAATGACTCAATCCCCACAGGCGCGGTTGCCGCGGCCTGTGGAATAAAAACTCGTCCGTCGGCTGCACGCACAAGGCCCACGGGCAAGCCTGCTCCCTCGTTGCCGATAAGGATGGCAGCCGGCGTTTTCCAATCGATGTCCCACGGACACAATAAAGAAGAAGCGGCATTCGAGTCTTTCTTCTTAGGGCCTACTGCCTCGGCGGAAGGGGCAGCAACAGCGGCATAAACTTTCACCCCGGACATCCGCAATTGTGCGAGCAGAATCGTCGGCGAAATGCCATGCACGAGCGGGAGCCGCAGCGCCGATCCCGCCGACGCGCGCAGTGCCTTGGGCCCGAAAGGATCGGCCGTCCCAATGCCGTCCACCGGGCACGTCGCCGCCCCGCTCGCTCCGAACGCTTCCGCTGCCCGCACAATCGTCCCGACGTTCCCGGGATCCTGCACTCCCACGAGAACCACAAGCAGCGCTGCTCCAGCCATAAGATTCTCGATCGTCGCCTGTCTCGGTTGTACCAGGGCGGCGATTCCCTGAGGCGTCTTTGTATCCGCAACGCTGGCGAATAATTTGTCGGTGGTTCGCAGGACAGGGACTGCGGATGCCAGCACGGGCGCGACGCGTGGCAGATGGCGCGCGCCCGATTCGCTCACGAGGAGCGCTTCGACAGGTTGGCCGGACCCAAGCGCGGCTTCCACCAATCGCACACCCTCGACTCCCACGATTCCGTCGTCGCCGTGTTCCCCTGCGAGGGCGGCGCGGAATCGCTTGAGCCAGCGGTTCTCACGGCTCGTAATCGGGGCGGCGTTTCCCTTATTTGAATGTCGCGCGCTGGCGTTGGCTGGATGAGCCATGCGCACCAGCCTAGCAAACCGCTCCCGAAGGGTAAAGCAAGGGCCCCTCCACTTCACAGATATCCAAAAACTTAGCGCCTTGAACGCTCTACACGACTATGGTAGGTTCACTCGACTGCGCTTCGATTGCCGGTCGATTGCCACTTATGGGTTCTGACAACGAGGGCCGCCACTTTGTCCGCTGAGTTGCTGAAGATTTCTCCCGAAAATCCCGATCCTGCTGCCATCCGCTACGCGGCTGAATTCATACGCCGCGGCGAACTCGTCGCCATCCCTACCGACACTTTTTATGGGATCGCGGCGGACCCGTTTAATCTGGCGGCCGTCGATCAAATTTATCGCGTCAAGGGCCGCCCGGAAACTCGCGCGCTGCCGATTCTGGTCAATACCACGGCTCAAGCCGTGTCGCTTTCGCGCGATGTCCCTTACACGTTTCACAAGCTCGCCGCTAAGTTCTGGCCGGGACCTTTGACCCTGCTCGTGGAAGCTTCCACCGGCGTTCCCCTGAAGGTGACCGCTCACACCGGCAATGTCGCCTTGCGCTGGCCAAATTCGCCAATCGTGAACGCCCTCATCGATCTCACCAAAGGGCCCATTACGGGGACCAGCGGCAATATTTCCGGCCAGCCCGCTTGCGCCTCCGCAATTGACTTGCTGGAACAAATGGGAGATCGCCTGCCGCTCATTATCGACGCGGGAGTGACGCCCGGAAATCTCGCCTCCACGATCGTTAAACTCGACGGCGATGATTGGGCCGTGATGCGCGAAGGCGTGATCAGCGAGCAGCAAATCCGCGCCGCCCTCGAGGACGACGCCGAAGCTTGAACATTTGAGTTTGTTGCCAGCCTGTGTGAAAACGCGAAAATCTTTGTGGGTCGCGGCTTCAGCCGCGACTTAAGACCCCTGGGATCAAGGCGGCTTTAGCCGCTGGCCACTCCTAACGCGCTTCGATGTCGCGCAAAAAATCGTAGTCTCCAGTCGGAGAAAGCTGCACGTCGCTGATTCTCTTGCGGTGCACGCTGACATTGTCCATAAACCACAAGCTCAAGTACGGCAAGTCCCCCGCGATAATTTTCTGAACTTTGCTGAACAGTTCGCGCCGCTTTTCCTGGTCAATCTCGAAGCGCGCTTGGTCCAGCAGCAAATCGACTTGCGGATTGCGATAGTGGCCGCGGTTGGCACCCGCTGGAGGAATCATCTTTGAATCGAAGATATACCTGAAGAAAGTGTCGGCATCGTTGTTCGCTCCGATCCATTGCAGGGTATACAGCTCAAAATTACCGCGCGCCATGTCCGAAAACAGCGTCGCAAATTCCAGCGGCCTCAGATCGAGAACGACTCCGACTTTGCGCCATTGCTCTTGCAGGACTGCTCCTAAAAGCCGCGAAGATTCCTCCGTTGTGGTCTTGAGCGTAAGCTTCACGCGCATTCGGCCCGCCTCGGGCCGTCTCGGAAATCCGGCTGCATCCAATAATTGTTCGGCCTTTTGGGGATCATATTCGTAGCGCAGGATGTCAGGCTCGTAGGCCCAACTGGCTCTAGGTAGGGGGCCGTCGGCGGGATGCGCTTGGCCGCGGTATAAGTACCGGATGATTTCTTCGCGGTCCGTGGCATACGCGAGCGCCTGGCGAACCTCGCGCTTGGCGAGCGTCGCATCTTCAAAGTTGAACGCAAGATATTGGAAAATAGTTCCGGGAGATTCCGTCACGTCGATCGCCGATTGCTGCCGGAGAATTGGAATCATGTCAGGAGTCAGCGAGTTCACCTCAACATCAGCCGACCCCTTGCGCAATTCGAGCGCTCGCACGATGGCTTCGGGTACAACGCGAAATCGCACACGGGAAATCTTGGGGACCTTCGCGAAGTATTGGTCATTCCGTTCGACCACCACGTCGTCGTCCTGTTTTGCGCTGACGAAGCGGAACGGCCCGGTTCCGATCAAGCGGTCCCCGAGGAACGCCCCGGCCCCTGCGGGCACAATTCCAAACGTCTCCCGCGGGACGAGCCACAGGAAACCGGCGAATGGCTCGCGCAAATGAAAGACCACTGTTGCAGCGTCCGGAGTGTCAATCGACTGAATGATGGCGAGGGACCCCCGCTTGGGAGATGTGACGGTCCCGTCTAGAACCGAATCGAACGTGTACTTCACATCGGCGGACGTGAGTGGCCGGCCATCGTGGAATTTCACGCCGCTACGCAAGTGAAAGATGTAGGTGCGCGAGTCCGGCGTCTCCCATTTTTCCGCCAGATCGCCGTGCGGGATTCTCTGCGCGTCGAGCTCCACCAGGCTGTCAAAGATCAATCCGTCCAGGCGCTGCGACGCCCCGTCCGTTCCAATGCGCGGGTCCAAATTCGTCGGCATCGTTTGGATAAGGAAGGTGACGACACCGGGCTCGGTGCCGACGGTGCGAGAGCAGGAGGTGAGTGAAAACAAGAGGAAAAGGGAAGCAAAGGAAATTGAGGAAGCTAAGGAAAGAAAAACGTTTCGCACCAATTTGTGGCCGAACGAGGTTTCCTTTCCCCTACTTCCTAAACCTCCTTCGCTACCATTCCTAACCTGCATAGCACACCTTGCCCAAAACCACGGCCTTTTTCGCTCCGGTCGCGCCCGGCACATTCGCGGGCTTCTTTCGCAGCGTCTCGCAGGCGAGGACCGCGAAGGCAAACGCCTCTTTCGCATCTCCCGGCACGCCAAGTTCTCCCGCCTCGCGCACGCGAACTCCTTCTAATCCGGATTCGAGCTGGGCAATCAAAAGCGGGTTGTGCGCGCCGCCTCCCGAAACGATAAGTTCCCCGATCTTGGCTTTCGGCCTGATGAAATGATGGAAAGCATCCAAAATGGATAGTGCGGTCAAGATCGTTGCAGTGCGAATTACATCAGTGGGATTTGCACGCCGCGCTTCGCGATGGGACAGCAGCGCGCGCAAATAGCTTTCGCCGTACTGCTCGCGGCCCGCTGTTTTCGGCGGAAGTTTGGAAAAATATTTGTCGCGCAAGAGCATCTGAAGCAATTCTGGAAGCAGCTTTCCCTTCGCGGCCATCTCCGCGTTGCGATCGAAATGCTTTCTGCCCTGCGTGAAATGCCGAACCAGGGCATCGATCACCATATTTCCCGGCCCGGTGTCAAACGCGAAAACATTTTTGAGCTGCGCGCCTGCGGGAATTACCGTGACATTGGCGATTCCTCCGATATTCAGTGCGACGCGTCCGATTCGGGGGTGCCGATACAGCAGGAAATCGACGAAGGGTACGAGCGGCGCTCCCTGTCCGCCTGCGGCCATGTCCGCGGGACGGAAATCGCCGACCGTCGTGATCCCCGTGCGCACGGCGATAATCGACGGGTCGCCGATTTGCAGCGTCGAAGTAATCTGACGTCCATTGAAAAGTGTTGGCGTTCCCTGGTGAAAAACGGTCTGCCCGTGCGAACCGATCACATCGACCTGCGCAGGAGTGACACGGAATTTTCTACAGGCGGCCAGCGCGACATCCGCAAATATTTCACCGAGCAGGAAATTGAGCTGGCTGATTTCTCCGGTGGTCGCCGGCTGGCCTTCGCCGAGCTTCAAGATGGCTTTCTGCACTCCAGGAGGAAATGGAAACGCAGCATAGTTTTCGATAGACGCTTTTCGCCCCGTCATGCGAACCAGGGCCACATCAATCCCGTCCGCCGACGTTCCCGACATGATTCCGAGCGCCAATGTGCCGCGTCCGCGGGAGCGTTTCATAGAATTTGCTTTTTCAATTCGGCCAGAAGATTGAGCGCCTCGACAGGCTTCAGATTGTCGATGTCCGCCGCGCGGAGCCCATCCAAAACGCGTCGGTCGACCGGCGTAAACAAAGCCTGCTGTTCCGGCAGGGGCTCGCCGGACGCCGTGGCGCCGGGTGTGAGCCGCTCGCTCAACTGATGCTCGGCCTGCTCGTGCCTTTCCAGAATCGCGCGCGCGCGCAAAATCACAGCCGCAGGCAAGCCCGCCATCCTCGCGACTTCAATCCCGTAACTCTTGTCGGCGCTGCCCGTCTCCACGCGCTTCAGAAAAACGATGCCCGTCGACGTTTCGCGCGCGGACACGTGCACGTTCTTGATTCCCGGCAGCAAATCCGCAAGCTCTGTCAATTCGTGGTAGTGCGTGGCAAAGAGCGTGCGCGATTTCGTCTCGCTCGCGAGGTGTTCCACCACTGCCCAGGCGATTGAGAGCCCGTCAAACGTGGCTGTCCCGCGTCCCACTTCATCGAGCAGAACCAGGCTCGCCGGCGTAGCCGTATTCAAAATGGCCGCGACTTCGGTCATTTCCACCAGAAACGTCGATCTCCCGCGCGCCAGATTGTCCGCCGCGCCAATGCGCGTAAAAATCCGGTCGGTGACGGGCAGCCGCGCCTGGTCCGCCGGAACGAACGAACCCATCTGAGCCATCAGAATAATCAATGCGGCCTGCCGGAGATAGGTTGATTTTCCACCCATGTTCGGCCCGGTAATCAGCAAAATCTGCTGCGAAGTGTAATCGAGATAGAGATCGTTCGGAACGAAGCGCTCGCCCTTTTGCTCGAGCAGTTGCTCGATCACCGGATGGCGGCCGGCCACGATCATGATCTGCGCGTCGTCGCCGAATTCGGGCCGCGTGTAATTGCGAGAGGCCGCCAGGCGCGCGAAATTCCCAAGCACGTCTAGCTGCGCGATGGCCGACCCTGTCCGCCGGAGGCGCGCGGCCTGTTCCGCGATCCACAAGCGAAGCTCGGAAAACAGCCGCCGCTCGATGTCAGCGATGCGCTCATCGGCATCCAGAACCTTGCGCTCGTATTCCTTCAGTTCGGGCGTGGTAAAGCGCTCCGCGTTCACAAGCGTTTGCTTGCGCTCAAAATCCGCCGGCGCCAGATGCAAGTTGGGATTGGATATTTCGATGTAATAACCGAACACCTGGTTGAATCGAATCTTGAGCGATCCGATCCCCGTGCGTTTCCTCTCCCGCTCTTCCATCGCCGCGATGGTCTGCTTGCTGTGCTGCGAGAGCTCGCGCAACTCGTCCAATTCCTTGTTGTAGCCGCGGCGAATCACGCCCGGATCGGAGGCCAGCGCCGGTGGATCGTCCGCGAGCGCCATCTCGATTCGCTCGCGCACGTCCGCCAATTCATCCATCTCCGTGTGCAACGCCGAGAGCCGAGTGGAGGGGCAATTCGTCAAATATTTTCGCAGTAGAGGAATGCGTTCAAGAGACTGCCGCAGTCCGACAAGATCGCGCGGCGACGCCACGCCCAGCGTCACGCGCCCGGCCAGACGTTCCAGATCCTGCACGCCGGCAAGGCCGTGGCGGATCTCTTCGCGCAACACCGTGTGGTTTTTCAGCTCCTGCACGGCGTCGAGGCGCGCTTGGATTTCTTCGCGATTCACTTGCGGGCGCAGGATCCATTGCCTCAGGAGCCGCGCTCCCATGCCCGTAGTCGTTTCGTCCAGCGCTGAAAGCAGTGTGGGAGAAGATCCGCGCGCACCGTCCTCTAAAAAAATTGGCGCCACCAGTTCCAAGTTTCGGACGGTCACGACGTCCAGCACCAGCGCATCGGCCTGCTCGTAATACCGGACGCGGTCCAAGTGCCCAAGAGCCGCCCCGGAATGGTTCCCGGTTTCGGGGTCCATGGCCGAAGTTTCGCGCAGGTAATGAACCACTGCCCCTGCCGCCGAGACTGCTTGTGGATGGCCCGCGAGGCCGAATCCGTCCAGCGTCGTCACGCCGAATTGTTCCAGTAGCATTCGTTCGGCATAGTCGAATCGAAAGACCCACTCGTCGATGCGCGTCTCGACACCCTCACGAAGCTCCGGCCGCGCCGCGAGGGAATGTTCACCTACATCGCCATCCGCACCGGCGGTGGCAAACAGACTCGCCTGCCGGGGAATCAGAATTTCCCGCGGCTTCAAGCGGTGCAATTCATCGCGTAATTTTTCGTCGGCGTCGTCGCCCGAAAATGCCGCCGCGCGGAATTCTCCGGTGGTGACGTCGGCATAGGCAAAGCCGATGGGCGATCCCCCCGCCGGGCGGAAGATGGCCGCCAGATAATTATTTTCCTTGGGCTCGAGAACGTTGTGGCTGGTGGCTGTTCCCGGGGTGATGACGCGCACCACTTCGCGCCGCACCAGTTTCTTCCCCGGCCCGGGGGCTTCCATCTGGTCGCACACCGCGATCTTGTACCCCGCGCGCAGCAGCCGAGCGATGTAGCCTTCCGCGGCATGGTAGGGAACCCCGCACATCGGCACAGGCTCGCCGCGTTCCCGATTCCGGGAGGTCAGCGTGATCTGTAGTTCCCGCGACGCCGCGATGGCATCTTCGTAAAAGAGTTCGTAGAAATCTCCCAGGCGAAACAGGACAAGCGCATGCGGATAGCGTCCTTTAATAGAGTGATACTGCCGCATTAGCGGTGTGGCTGGGTCTGTCATGTTTCGAGGAGCGCCGGGAACCGTCTGCGGCCTCTACGCGCCGTCGTTAAAGTCCGCCTCAAGCGGGCTTCGACGATTCGGACCCTGTTGAGATGAGGACGCCGGTGGGCACAGAAAGTTTATACCGCGCCGCCTTCGCTTCTGTCGAGCAAGGGAATCATGTGAAGTGAATAGAGACCCACTGCATCGTATACTTTGTACCGATGCCACGGGCCCTGATGCGCGAGGAGATTGAAATCAAGCTGCCAGTCCTAGACGTTGCCGCGTTGCGCGCCCGCCTGAAGCGCCTTCGCGCCCGTGAAATCTCTCCGCGCACGCACGAGATGAATACCCTGTACGATACCCCCAACCAGAATCTGAGGCGCCGCGGCCAGCTCATCCGCATGCGAATCGAGCGCCCAGCTTCGAGCTTTCGCGGGCGGCGCCTAAGCGAGGGCACTGCAGCAGTCCTGACCTACAAAGGACCACCTCATCCATCGCGCAAACCTCGGCGAACCGTCAGGAATACTGGAATCCGCGCCCATTTCAAGATCAGGGAGGAAGCGGAGGTTTCTGTCGCCGGAGCGGGTGAAATGGCCCGCATCCTTCGCTCCCTCGGATTGCACCCGTCGTTCCAATATGAAAAATTCCGGACCACCTACGCGCTGCCGGACATGCGCGGGCTAAAGATTGAACTCGATGAGACTCCCGTCGGCATCTACATCGAATTGGAAGGCCGGACTGCAAGCATTGACCGCGCTGCGCGTCTCCTCGGATACGCGCGCCAGGACTACTTGAAGGTAACCTACGGTTCTTTATATCTCGCCCAGTGCCGCAGACAGGGCAGAAAGCCCGCCGACATGCTCTTCCCGCCAACAAAAAAATTGCGTAAACGCGCACTCTTTCCTTGACAAAGTTTTGAACAGCGTTTACCTAAGTGATGGAGCATATTCAGCGGCCATGAGCGAATCCGAAAAGCAAGAACCCTTTCCGAGTAGGAATCGATCGACGGCACGATGTTTCGATACGACCCGGCGTACCGGTGCCGAAATGCCTGTCCGCCACGCTTTAAAACTGGGCCAAAAAGGCCTCGGGTAGACCTGGATTTTTCCTCCACCCGCGGCCGGGCCACACCCTGGTTGCGGGTTTCAAATCTGAAAGTTCCCGCATTAACCAGCGATTTCGAGGACACGTCTCGGAGCCGGAGCAGTTCGCGCCCTCCGGGCTGGGAAAGGAGGCAAAATGCTGCACGCTACCGATCTTCTGGGCGGAGAAGCCTACGACCGCGACGGCCATTTCGTGGGTCAGGTCACCGAATTGTTCATCGAGCCCGCCGATCAGCCCAACCGTGTAGCCCGAGTCCTCCTTGGCAGGGGAAAGTTTCTCCCTCTGATTGCGCGTTACGATCACATCGCTTTTGTCGCCCCTGGGGTGATTCGCCTGAATGTCGAGGAGAAGGACCTCGAACACTTCCAGCCCAACGAGGCATGGTTGGCCATGCGCAAGGACCTGCTCGACCAGCAAATCATCGATACCAGCGGGCGAAAAGTCGTCCGCGTGAACGATATCGATCTGGCCGAGCAGCGAATCAACGGCACAGTCGAATTGCGTGTCACCCAGGTCGACGTGGGATTGACGGGTGCAGCACGGCGCCTCCTGCACGGCGTGGCTTCGCCCGGTCTGGTGCGCGGGTTGACGACCAAACTGCCGACGCGCGTCATCCCCTGGGAATTCGTCAACTTGATTGAAACGGATCCCCTTCGCCGTGTGAAGCTTCGCATCACACACCAGAAACTCGAGCGCATGCACCCCGCAGACCTGGCGGACATCATGGAAGCTCTCTCGCCGTTTGAGCGCCAATCGATCATCGCCTCTCTTGACGAGGAGACCGCCGCCGAGGCTCTCGCCGAGCTCGATAAGCGCTTGACCACTCAGATCGTCGAAACCCTGGCCCCCCAGAAGGCCGCCGACATTCTCGAGGAAATGGAGCCCGACCAGGCTGCCGACGTGATCGCGGGTATGACCCCGGAAAGTTCGCGCGAAGTCCTGAGCGAGATGCCCGGCGAGGAAGCTCGCGAAGTGCGGGAGCTCCTGAAATTTGAGGAAAACACAGCGGGTGGGATGATGAATACCGATTTCATTTACGTCGGCGAGGCCGCCACGCGCGACGAGGTGGTCTCCTGGATTCAGGAAATGGACGTGGACCTCGAGCGCCTCGATACCGTCTTTCTGATCGACGGGGAAGCGAAGTACTCCGGCGCCGTCGCCGTGGGGCGCTTGCTGTTCGCGGCCCCTGAGGAACGCATGGAAAATTTGAAGATGGAGCCGTTGCTTTCGATTCCACCGGATGCGCAGGACAAGGAAGTGTTTGAGCTTTTCGACAAATACAATTTGCACAGCCTGGCCGTCGTCGACTCTCTGGGTCGGCCTATCGGCGCAATCGAAGTGGATGACGTGGTCTCGCGTATCCGAAGCCGCTGAAGTTGCGGCGCGCGTCCGGTATGCGCGACGGGCAAAAGATTCCGATGATGTGGTTACCAGATTCAGTCAATAAAGGGCTCAGACTCATGGCCGTACTTGGAAAACCCGGACAAGAAAAACAAACGCCCGAAAGTCCGGCGCTGGTCACGCGGTGGAAGCTTATCCCCGGGTGGGTCGAGCCTTGGCGCGTGCGCCTTTCGGAATGGGGGAAGCGGACGCGCTCCCTGCGCCGGCGCCTGCTGCTTTTTCTCGCCGTAGTTGGCCCGGGTGTCATCACCTCCAACGTCGACAACGATGCCGGTGGAATTTCGGTCTATTCGCAGGCCGGGGCGATGTACGGCTACGCGTTGCTGTGGTCGCTTATTCCCATGACGATCGCCCTCTATGTCACCGAGGAAATGTGCGCCCGCATGGGCGTCGTGACGGGCAAGGGCCTTTCCGACCTCATCCGGGAAGAGTTCGGTTTCCGGCCGACTTTTTTTCTCATCCTTGCCGGTCTCATCGTGGACATGGGCAACGTGTGCGCCGAATTCGCGGGCGTGGCGGCTTCCATGCAACTGTTTGGTATCTCCAAGTACATCTCCGTGCCTTTGGCCGCGTTGGCGGTTTGGATTCTCGTCCTCCGGGGAACTTCTCGCCAGGTCGAAAAAATATTTCTGGCCGCATGTGTGCTCTATCTCTCTTATGTTGCTTCCGCATTTCTTGCCAAGCCGGATTGGCTCCAGGCGGCGCGCAGCACGGCCATTCCCACGCTGCATCTCGATGGCGGCTATCTCCTCATGCTGACGGCGCTGATCGGAACCACCATCGCGCCCTGGCAATTCTTCTACATGCAAGCCAGCTTCGTCGAAAAACGTGTCTCGGCGCGACAGTACGCGCAGGCCCGCATGGACGTGCTCTTCGGCAGCGTCAGTTGCATGGTGATCGTTTTCTTCATCATCGTCTGTACCGGCGCAACCCTCTTTGTTTCCGGCCATCACGTCATCAATGACGCTGGAGACGCGGCGCAGGCCCTTGTGCCCCTGGCCGGAAAATGGGCCGCAATGCTTTTTGCATTCGGCTTGTTGAACGCGTCGCTGTTTGCCGCGTCCATTCTGCCGCTCTCCACGGCTCACGTGATCTGCGAAGGCATGGGATTCGAGGCGGGCATCGACCACAAATTCAACGACGCTCCCATCTTTTACAGCCTGTACACCGGAATGATTGTGGTGGGTGCCGCGGTCATCCTGATCCCCAGCGCTCCCCTTGAAAAAATTCTCGTGCTTTCCCAGGTGGGCAACGGAGTCTGGCTCCCAGTCGTCCTGATTTTCATGCTCTTGCTCATTAACCGCCGCGATTTGATGGGCGACTTCGTCAACACGCGCACATTAAACGTCGTCGGATGGATTACTGCCGCCGCCGTGATCATTCTTACGCTTGTCTTGGTTTACGTCACCGTCCTCCACCCCAGCGCCATGCCGGGAACTTCAGGGTAAGGTTTCTCGCGACTAAAATTCATGGGTGGGGCCACCCGCGCGACATCAGGACATGCATGCGTTGGAGAAATGTACCTGCCATTTCGATTTAGCCTCACTCCGCTCGATCAGTCCCAATCTTTACAAAGATGAAAGCATGCCTGATTCAGATTTCACCGCGCATTCATCTCATTTTAATCCAATCCGCGTATCAATCGTCTCGCGTGCCGGAGCTTGAGTGCAGAAGTGGCCTGCCCGCCTCGGCTGGCATACCCCGGTTGGCCGTGACAACGAGTTCGAATCCTAAAATCCTTAGAAGGAGAAACTATGCGCCTGAAGTGGCTTCGTGTGTTTGCCGGTGTTCTGACCGTACTGAGTTTGATGTTCGCCGTTCCCGGTGGGCTCTGGGCCCACGACGACTCCGATGATTTCCCCACGACGACTCCCATCAAGCATGTCGTGGTCATCTTCCAGGAAAACGTCTCCTTCGACCACTACTTCGGCACCTACCCGCACGCCATGCCAAACGCCGACGGGTCCACATATTTCAAGAAGGCAAAGGACGACACGCCGCGTGTGAACAATCTGGAAAGCGCAGGTCTCCTGACAAACAACCCGAACGGTGTGAATCCCTTTCGCATGGACCGAGCGTTTCCGAACACCTGTGACCAGGACCACGTGTACGGGGACGAACAGTTTGTGTTTCACGGCGGATTAATGGACGGCTTCACGGGCACGAAGCCGAATAGCACGACGCTGTTCAGCTGCAACGATCCGCATTACGGGAAATTCAGCGTGATGGGATATTTCGACGGCAATACGGTCACGGCCCTTTGGAATTACGCGCAAAACTTTGCCATGAGTGACAACCATTACGGCACGACGTTCGGTCCTTCCACTCCGGGCCTGCTCAACTTGCTTGCCGGAAGCACCTACGGCGGCACCATCATGAAAAATTCGCCGGCGGGATTCATCTCGGGCGGCACCACGTTTGGCACCGTGATCGGCGACGCGGACCCCTTTGGTGATATGTGCTCGGGCGCGACGCGCGGACAGGTTCAGATGACCGTGAACCCCAGCGTCGGCGATTTGCTGAACAAGGCGGGAGTGACCTGGGGCTCCTTCATGGGAGGATTCAACAGCTGCACGCAAACGACTACGGGGCTGACTGGATTGGCCTCCAGCACGGATTACATCCCTCACCATGCTTTCACCCAATACTGGGCGTCAACATTGAACCCCAATCACACCCCTCCAGCATCGGATAGTCTGATTGGGAAGTCCGACGGCGTCTCAAATCATGAATACGACTTGAGCCTCTTCTTCACAGCCCTCAAGGAGCATCGTTTGCCCGCGGTAAGCATTCTGAAAGCGCCCGCTTACCAGGACGGCCACGCCGGCTATTCCGACCCGATCGACGAGCAGTTTTTCCTCGTAAATACAATCAATACGCTGATGAAATCCGACGAATGGAATGAAACGGCGGTAATCATCACGTGGGATGACTCGGACGGCTGGTACGACCATGTGATGGGACCCGTCAACAACCAATCCAACGCCCCCGAGGACCAACTTCTCGGGCCAAAGAATTGCGGCACCCCCAAACCGGTGGATTCGATGGGCGACATTCAAAATGCTCGCTGCGGGTACGGTCCGCGAATTCCTCTCATGGTGATTTCACCCTACGCCAGGAAGAACTACGTTGACCATCGGGTTGTCGACCAATCCTCCATCCTCCGCTTCATAGAGGACAATTGGAACCTGGGCAGGTTCGGGAACGGTTCGACGGACGCCATGGCCGGATCATTGAAGGGGATGTTTGACTTCGACGATCACCACGACGGCTCAAAGCTCATCCTCGACCCGAACACTGGAGTCGTCGTCTCCGATCACGACGGCAGTCACTAGAGTCAGCAGAGCGGGGTCCGCACGAACCCCGCTTCCATTCTGGCAAAAAGCCTTTTATCCAATCCCGGTAGGCCGGCTCGCCCTTGCATCCGCGAGGATGAGTTCGGCCCCCGGGGCTTTGTGCGATAACTCGATGCGCGAACGGGCGATTCATTCCGCCTGCCATGCCTTCCTCGCTTTCGCGTATGAGTTACGGGTGGCGTGTTGCGCGGTGGAAGGCCCTATGTTAGCTTTCCTTTATGCTCGCGCAACATCCTCTGAACACTTCATGGGATTCGCAGGAATAGTCGCGTGAAAGTACCTGAATTGCTGAAACCCTCGGACCGCGAAGAAGAGCGGCTGCTCCTTGATCTGGATGCGGACCGGCTCCCTCAGCATATTGCCGTTATCATGGATGGAAACGGCCGCTGGGCGCAGCGGCGTCACCTGCCGCGCGTGGCGGGCCATCGCGCGGGTGTGCAGTCAGCCCGCATGGTGATTGAAACTTGCGCCAAGCTCGGAATTCCCGCACTGACGTTGTACGCTTTTTCCATGGAAAATTGGCGCCGCCCCAAAGCGGAAATCGATTTTCTCATGCGCCTGCTGCGCGAATATCTGCGCAAAGAACTTCCATCGATCCACCGAAACAACATTCGCATGCTGGTCATCGGCCGTTCCGACCAATTACCGAAGGAGGTTCGCGCGGACATCGATCGCGCCATGGAACAGACAGCAGGGAACACCGGCATGAAGCTGGCGGTGGCCCTCAACTATGGCGGCCGCGCGGAGCTGGTGGACGCCTTCAACCGCATTCTCGACCGCGTACGCAATAACGGGCTGGCCAACGCTCGCGTAGATGAGGAAATGATTTCGCAGCATCTTTACACGGCCGGATTGCCCGATCCCGATCTGCTGATTCGCACCAGCGGAGAACTGCGCGTCAGCAATTTTCTGCTGTGGCAGATCGCCTACGCCGAAATTTATGTGACCGAGACCCTGTGGCCCGATTTCAGCCGCGCGCAGCTGTACGAAGCCTTGCTCGAATTTCAAAAGCGCGAGCGCCGTTACGGCGGCTTGGCGGAAGCGCGCCGCCGCGTTATGGCCTGATCCCCGCGCGTGTAGTGCCTTCCCTCGCGACGCGCGCAATTTGCAAATCTTCACGAATGACGTCGTTTCTTAACGCGGCACAACCAAATTTATTCCCTGTGAATTCGCGTCCACGTTGCGAGAGAGTAGAAGGTGCTACGACGTTCCATTTTTCGGCCTGGCGATGCGCTAACTCCTGAGAGTTGCCCAATACCAGCCACGGTCTAGCGCGGGATTTTCTGGACGGCAATGGGGGATCGGAAAGGACCGAATGAAACCCGGAACAAGTACGCGTGTGCTGACGGCGGCGATCCTCATCCCACTGGTGGTAGCGGCGATTTGGTGGGGGCCCACCTGGCTGATCGCCATCGTATCCGGCTTCGTTGCCATCATCGCTTTACTTGAATTTTTTTCGATCGCCTCTCAGCAAGGTGTTCAAGCCTATCGCTTCTGGTCTTGCCTCGCGGCCGCCGGAATCATCGCCTTGCAATGGTATGAGTCGCGCCTGGCGAGCGTTCTCCATTTGAGCGACTTGTTGGATCGATCGCCCAAGATCACCCTGGAATTCGCGCTGTTCGGATTCGCTCTTGGCGTCGCCGCAATCGTTATGGGAAGCCGGCGCTCGCTCACCGAGGTATTGCCTTCCATTTCCGTGAGCGCGGCCGGACTAATATTCGTAGTTATTCCATTCAGCGCGGTGGTTCGTATCGACGGAGCGGATCGATTTGGCCCGCAGCTTCTCCTCTTCACCGTGGTCCTGGTTTGGGTGGGCGACTCGGCGGCTTATTTTGTGGGCAGTTCCATTGGGAGATGGAAGATGGCTCCGAAGATCAGCCCGAACAAGACCTGGGAAGGCGCAAGCGCGAATCTTCTGGGAGCATTGTTTGTGGCCGCGGTTTTTGGCTATTGGACCAAAATTCAGCCTGCGCACATGCTGGCCATGGGCGCCGTCGGCAGCGCCGCAGGACAACTTGGCGATCTTTTCGAGTCCTCTTGGAAACGCAGCGCCGGCGTCAAGGATTCCGGCACGCTTTTGCCGGGGCACGGAGGCATGCTTGACCGGATCGACGCGCTCATCCTTGCTGCCCCCGCAGTCTGGTACTATCTCGAATGGGTGGTTTTGAAGAAATATTAGCGGACCGCTGCGGGCCTTGCATTTTGACGCTCAACTCATCAGTCAGGCCCGCCAGGAAAAAGAGCGCCCCAATTTGAAGCAAATTGCCATTCTCGGTTCCACTGGATCCATAGGACGCCAAACCCTGGCCGTCGTGGAAGCGATGCCGGAACGCTTTGGGGTTGTAAGTCTGGCAGCGGGCAACAACGTCGATGAGTTAACGCGGCAAATCTCGCGCCATCACCCCGAACTGGTTTCCGTAGCGACCCCTGCCGTGGCCACAAACCTGGCGGAATGCCTGCGCGCAGCGGGTGTCGAAAAATTGCCGGAGATTCAGCATGGCCCGGCAGGGATGATGGCGGTCGCGACGCACACATCCGCCGCGACGCTTGTTTCCGCCGCCGTCGGTGTTGTGGGCCTGGAAGCCACGTACGCGGCAGTCAAAGCAGGGAAGCAAGTGGCCCTCTCCAATAAGGAAGTTCTAGTCGCGGCCGGTGAAATCGTGATGGCTGCCGCCCGCCAGGCCAACGTCGAGCTGCTCCCCGTGGATAGCGAGCATAATGCGATCCACCAGTGTTTGCGCGCCGGCAAGCATGCCGAGGTCAAGAGGCTCATCCTGACCGCTTCAGGCGGCCCCTTTCGAAAGACGCCTCTTGCCGAAATGGCTGCGGCCACGCCGGAGCAGGCGCTGGCGCATCCCAACTGGCGCATGGGGCGCCGCATTACGATTGACTCTGCCACGCTGGTGAACAAGGGTTTCGAAGTCATTGAGGCGCATTGGCTCTTTGATATGCGCCCGGACCAGATCGACGTGGTCGTCCACCCGCAATCCACGATTCATTCCATGGTCGAATACGTGGACGGGTCTATATTGGCGCAACTTGGCCCTACTGATATGCGGATGCCCATCCAATATGCGCTAACCTACCCGGAGCGGACCGCATCCAATGGAGTGGCCCTTGATTGGGGCAATCTGCGCCGCTTGGATTTCGAAAAGGTTTCGACCCGCCGGTTTCCGTGCTTGCGGCTGGCTCGCGAGGCGTTGCGGAAGATGGGCGCCTACCCGTGCGCTTTCAACGCGGCCGATGAAGTAGCCGTTGAAGCTTTCCTGGACCGGCGGATTCCGTTCTCTGGGATCGCCGAAGTGATCGAGAGGGTGCTCGCGCGAACTCCGAAAATTAAGATGACGGCGATCGGCGATGTTATCTCAGCCGATTCGGAGGCGAGGCGCATGGCGCGGGAAGAAGTGGAACGCAAGGCCGCGCGAACCGCGGTTGCCTGATTTGAACTTGTATCAATTGGAAGCCGGCTGGAAGGTGGAACTTGTGGGTCGCGGCTTCAGCCGCGACATTCAGTGGCCAAAAAAACGGGGCTTTAGCCCCTGTAAGCCGATCGGGACTGTTTGGCTGGACATTTTTTGAACAGATTCTGGTAGGGAGAGACGAACGTGCCGAATTTCCTGGTAATGATTGTTTCCGTATCGATTGTTCTGGGCGTGATGGTGCTGGTGCACGAGTGGGGGCATTTCATCGTTGCCAAATCATTCGGCGTCCGCGTCGAGATTTTTTCCATTGGCTTCGGTACGCGCCTGTGGGGTGTCAAACGCGGAGACACCGATTACCGCGTGAGCGCCCTGCCCCTGGGCGGCTACGTAAAGATGGCCGGCGACAACCCCCTTGAGGACCGCAAGGGTGACCCCGATGAGTTCTTGTCCAAGCCCCGATGGCAGCGCGTGTTGATTGCTCTGGCTGGCCCGGCGATGAACATTATTCTTTCGGTGGTGCTGGTAGCGGGGATTTACATGCGTGGCAGCAAACAACCCGCGTTCTTGGACCGCCCCATGGATTTGGTCGGCGTTTTGCAGGATTCCCCCGCACAAAAGGCCGGGCTCCTGGCCGGAGATCGCATCATCTCGGTGAACGGCATCAACAACCCGACATGGGATCGCGCGCAGCTCGAACTGATGTCCACATTGCCGGGACATACCATTTCCGTCGTGGCCGAACGCAATGGGCAGCAGTTATCCTTTTCCGTTCCTGCCGCCGCCTCCGTGGAAGAAGTTTTCGGTTACCCGCAGGATCACCTGGTCGTCAACGCCGTGAGCTCGGGGACGCCGGCGGAGCGCAGTGGTCTGATGGCGGGCGACATCATAACGAAGGTCAACGGAATTGAGCTGGCCAACGGCGCGGAGTTTCCTCAGATCGTGGACAAATCCCACTCCCAGCCCCTTGAATTAGAGGTTCAGCGCGGCGATCGGACGTTGCATATTCAGCTGCGGCCCCAACAGGTAAATGCACCGAGCGGCGCGCCGCGATGGCAGATCGGCGTTTTGCGCACCGGAGATTTGGTAGAGCGGCGTCTTTCCTTCGGCTCTGCAATCGTCGAGTCCGTCGGAATGAACGCTCTCATGACCAGGCAAGTGGCTTATGTCGTGGTGGAACTGTTCCGCGGCAGGATTTCACTGAATCAGCTCGAAGGCCCGCTTGGTATTGCCAAGGAGTCCGGAAGGGCCGCGCGCGAGGGAGCGGCGGAGCTGCTATCCCTGATGGCCATGATTGGCGTGAACCTGGCCGTTCTCAACCTTCTGCCCATCCCGCCGCTGGACGGGGGCCACATCCTGATGCTGTTCATCGAGGGAACGATTCGGCGCGACTTAAGCATTCGAGTGAAGGAGCGCTTCGTTACCGTAAGCATGGTCTTCTTGTTGCTGGTCTTCGCCATCGTTATGTACAATGATGTGCTGAAGCTTATCCCACACCACTAGAAGCTGCATTACCATCGGTCTTTGCTGGTCTTTATAGTTCTTTGTGGGTCGCGGCTTTAGCCGCGACGATTAGCAATTCAAGATGCAGGGGCTTCAGCCCCTGACGTTCCGGCGAACTCAATTGGCCGGCCACCTACACGGAAACATGTCCACCACAGCACATCGAGTCTCCACCGGCGAGCGCATCAACGCCCATGCTCGTCCCGGCCGCCTGCAAGAAGCCCTCACTAAACGCGGCGTGCGCCTCACGCGCCAGCGAAAAGTTCTCCTCCAGGTCATGGACAACGCCGAGCGCCACCTCGACGCTGGAGCCATCCTCGATCGCGCGCAAAAGCTCGACCCGCGCGTGCACCGCGTGACCGTCTACCGCACCATCGATTTGCTCAAACGCAACGGGCTCATCGACGAGCTGGACCTGCTCCACCTGCGCGGCGACCAGCACTTCTACGAAAGCCACGGCCCGCGCGACCACATCCACGTCGCCTGCCTGAAATGCGGCACGGTACGCGAAATCGAGTCGCAATTCTACGAAAAGTTGAAAAAGCAGATCGAAAAAGACTGCGGCATCAAGATCACGACCGCGCGAACCGAAGTCGGCGGCTACTGCGATAAGTGCAGAAAGGCTTGAAAGCAGGATGTAGAATTTGAGGGCGTAGGGAGTTTTTGAAATATAGGATCTGGGATACCGGAACGAGAGTAAGTGCTTAGAAATCTATTTCTTTTACTTCAGTAACCCTTTCGCCGCTTCGATATCGCGCGCGATCTGTGCGCGCAGTTCGTCCGCCCCTGAAAACTTCTGTTCATCGCGAATCCTCGAATGGAAGCGGACTTCCATCGGCCCGCCCGTAAGATTCTCGTTAAATTCAAACAAGTGGCTCTCGACCGTGACTCCCGATCCATTGAATGTGGGCCGGGTTCCCACATTGGTCACCGACGAGTACACCCTCTCGCCCACGGAGGACTCGGTCGCATACACGCCATTTTTCGGCAACAACTCCTGCTCCGGCGTCAGATTGAGAGTGGGGAAGAGAATGGTCCGGCCGCGCCCGGCCCCCGCGCGAATTTCACCGGTCAGCGAAAACGCCCGGCCCAGCAACGGAATCGCTCCGGCCACATCCCCGCTCGCTACCGCGCCGCGAATCGCGGTGCTCGAAACAATCTGTCCCCCGACCTCGACGGGCGGAATAATTTCAACGTGGAACCCATAGCGTTCCCCGAATTCGCCGAGCAATCGCACGTCTCCTGCGCCGCGGTGCCCGAACCTGAAATTGGCGCCGACCAGAATGGCGGCCGCGCGCAAGCCCCCCACGAGAATCCGTTCGATGAACTCTTGGGGCGAAACAAGCGACAGCGCGCGGTCAAACCGCAGCACCAGCGCTGCGTCCAGCCCCATCTGCTCGAAGCCGGCGAGGCGTTGCGCGAGCGTTTGAATCATCAGCGGAGCGCGGTCTGGCTGCAGCACGCGCATCGGATGGGGATCGAATGTGACGGCCGCAGCACGGTGCCCGCCTGCGCGAGCGCGTTCCCGCACCGATTGCAAAATCTTCTGGTGGCCTACGTGCAGTCCGTCAAATGTTCCGACGGAAACGGCCGTACGTCTCGCGTCTCCGAATCGCGACGCCCACTCTTCAACGGTATTGCAAATCAGAAAAGCCATCAGACGCGAACCTCAATTTGAAGTCCATCGTAGGCTAGGGAAACATTGGGGTATCCCGCTTCGGCGAGCCGCGCGACCGTTTCCGCGTGCGGCAACTCGTGCGCGATGTGCGTGAACCAGGCGCGCCGCGGCTTCAATTCACGGATCAGTTTCAGCGCCTGCTCGACCGTTTGGTGCATCGGGTGCGGCTCATCGCGCAGCGCGTCGATAATCAGATCATCCAAATCAGCGAGCAATAGCTTCGAGGATTCGGGGAGAACGCTGAAGTCTGTCAGATACGCCGCGCCGCCAAAACGGAAGCCGAGCACTCCCATGTCCCCGTGCTGCGCCGGCACCGGAACGATCCGCGTTCCGATCACCTCGAAGGGGCCATCGATCGGATGTAGCGTGACCCGCGGGATGGTGCTGATCGCCGGCGAGACATCAAAAACGTACGCGAAAGTCCGCTTCAGTGTGGCAATAGTTTCCGGCGACGCGTAAACCGGGAGCGCCGATTTCTGCCGCAAATTAAACGGGCGAATGTCATCGAAGCCGAGGATGTGATCTGCATGCGCGTGCGTGAAGAGAATTGCGTCGAGCCGCTCCAATCCCGCTCGCATTGCCTGAAACCGGAAATCGGGAGTCGTGTCGATCACCGCGGTCTGTCCGTTGTGGGCCAGCAGGATCGACGGGCGCAATCGTTTGTCGTGCGGATCCGTGGAGGAACAGACCCGGCAATGGCAGGTGAGCGTGGGCACTCCCATGGATGTGCCGGAACCAAGCACCGTGAGCTTGAGTGCGGAATGAGGCGCAGCAGGCAGGGCGGATCCTCGATCAAGGCCGGGACTGGGCCTTTTCCTGCTTTGCGGCCGCTTTGGCCATTTCCATGAAGGCCAGTTTCAAGTTGCCAAGGACATCCAGAAGGAGGGAATCTTCCTCCGGCGCCAGATTCCCGTGGGTCTTCTCGCGCAGCACGTCGAGCATGTCGATCATTTCCCGCGCGCCTTCCAGGTCCAGCACCGGCTGTCCGGTTCGCGGGTCCGCGTACCCGCCGAGCAGCATGGCCGCGTTCTGCCCCAGCGAACGGATCAAATTCTCAAACGCAGGGGAGCGCTTCGGCGCATCCGCCGGAGGCTCGGTGGCTGGCATCGCGCCCGGCGCGACCGGCTTGCTTGCGTTCATTGTTGAACCCGCAGGTACTGTCTTGCTACCCGATGTGCCGGCCGGGGCTGCTGCGGGAGCAGTCTCGCGCTCACGATCCTGCTGCTCCGCAACTTCTTTGCGGAATTCTCCCTCGGGCGTGAATAGCCTGCGGTCTACAACCTTAAAGCTTTCGTCGTTTTTGGATTCGGACAACGGAATCTCCCTCAGAAAACGCTCAACTTCGACTATATGGAAGATGCAGTTTAGCATCGCACCGCACGCGCTCACAAGTGCCCAGCCGCATCGCAGCGCGATATGCCCGTTGCCGCATGCCTATTGTGAATTCTCCACCCGTGCCGTAAAGTTTCCTTTCCAACAAGGAGCGCCGAGCCAACGTGCCCCCCGATCGATCAAAACGCAAAAAGAACTCAAAACGCCCGAAAGCATCAGTAAAAATTGGTCAGAAGGCCGCGCCGCGCCCAACCGGTAAATTGCGAAATTCAAAAGCTTCGAGGAAGAGCGCCGGGAAACTCTTTGAGGCCCTGGTCGCCGTCCAGGCCCGCTTGCGAGCCCCCGGTGGTTGCCCATGGGATAGGGAACAAACCCATGCGACCCTGCGGACTTACTTGATCGAGGAGGCTTACGAAGTCCTCGACGCCATCGAGAAAGGGAACCCCGAGGATCTGGCGGAAGAACTGGGCGATCTCTTGCTGCAAGTCCTTTTTCACGCAGACCTGGCGCGCGAAACGGGCTCGTTCGACATTTCCGACGTCATCACCGGCATTCACGACAAAATGATCCGCAGGCATCCGCACGTCTTTGGAAACGTGAAGGCGGAAACGGCCGGCGAAGTCTTAAAAAACTGGGCGCAATTGAAAGCAAAGGAGAAACTCGCGGCTTCCCCAGATACCGCCGCGTTACAGACTCGGTCCCCATCCGCCCTGGACGGAGTCCCGCGAAATCTTCCAGCTTTACTGGAGGCCTACCAGATCACCCGCCGCGCCGCGCAAGTCGGCTTTGACTGGGAGCATGTGGAAGGAATTTTTGAAAAACTGCAAGAGGAGACAGCGGAGCTCCGCGCCGCGCTCGCCGTCTCCGATGGCCGCGCTGTGGAAGAAGAGGTCGGGGATCTACTCTTTTCGCTCGTCAACTTGGCGCGTTTCCTCAAGATTGATCCTGAAGTTGCGCTTAAACATTCAAACCTAAAATTCAAGCAACGCTTTCAGAATATGGAAGGAATAGCTTCAGGCGCAGGACAGGCGCTTTCCCAATCATCAAAAGAAGAACTGGAAGTCTTGTGGGCTTCGGCAAAAACTAAAGTGCGAGCTCAGACATTTTCGGAATCTAAGGCATGAAATCCCGAAAGGCCAAGAAATTCTCCAATCGGCAGGCATCCGTCGGCAAACCACGTGATGGCATCCTCATTCGCCATTGTCACGGGATTGAGGAATTCGAGGCTTGCGTGCGTGTCGAACGGGCGGTCTGGATGTCCTCGGATATCGACGTAGTCCCGATTCCTCTGTTTGTGGTGGCATCGGAAACCGGAGGGCAAGTTGTTGGCGCCTTTTACGGCAAGGATCTTGTGGGATTCATCCTCGCCATTGCCGGATGGCGTGCCCGCAAGCCTCTCCTCCATTCCCACATGATGGCTGTCCTGAACGGTTTCAGGGACCGTGGTGTTGGACACCGGCTGAAATTATTTCAAAGAGAAGACGCCCTTGCCCGCGGAATTTCCCTCGTCGAGTGGACCTTCGACCCGCTAGTGACCAAGAATGCCTACTTTAATTTGATGAAGCTGGGAGCAATTGCCCGCCGCTATCTTCCGAATGCTTACGGAATTACGACCAGCCCCCTGCACGGATCGCTTCCCACCGACCGCCTCGTTGCGGAATGGCATCTCCGCTCCGATCGAGTGCGACGCATTCTGGCAGGCAAGCAGGCTAACCCTCCCATCTCCAAGAAAGCGATCCGAATCACGGTTCCCTCGAATCTCGATCGGCAAGGGGGCGCCGATCCCGTGCCGGCTCACCAAATCCAGTCTGAAGTCCGCGAGCAGTTTCTCAAGTGGCTCGGAGAAGGGTATGCCGCAACCAGAGTGCAGCCAAGGGATGGTGGCATGGATTACATCCTCGAGCCCGGGAGCCCCGTTTGAAGGTTCAGAAAATCACGCTCCGCGAAATCAGGATGCCGTTGGTCATGCCTTTTGAGACCAGTTTCGGCCGCGTCACCGACCGGCGCATGTTGCTTATCGAAGCCGAAGCGGACGGCGTCCCCGGGTGGGGCGAATCCGTCGCCGGGGAGGGCCCGTTCTATGCGCCCGAAACCGTCGAAACGGCATGGCATATTTTACGCGATTTTATCTGGCCGCTCCTGAAGGGTCGAGATTTCGAGAGCGCCGCTGAAGTCTGGCCCGCCCTCGAAACGATTCGTGGGCACCACATGGCCAAGGGCGCGGTGGAATCCGCCCTCTGGGACGCCGAGGCGAGGCAAAAGGGCATTCCGCTCTGGAAACTCCTCGGGGGAGTGCGGCAGGAAATCTCCTGCGGCGTGTCGATTGGAATTAAAAAATCACTCGAAGAACTTGTTGCCACGGTCGAGCGCGAGTTGGCCGCCGGCTATCAACGCATCAAGATCAAGATCAAGCCGGGAAATGACGTTGTTCCCGTCGAGCGGCTGCGCCTGCAGTTTCCAAAGATCCGCTTGATGGTTGATGCCAACTCCGCCTATCGCCTGGAGGATTGGCCGCACCTGAAACGCCTGGAAGCCTACTACCTTATGATGATTGAGCAGCCGCTGGGGTGGGACGACATTTTCAGCCACATCGAATTGCAACGCAGGCTGGAAACCTCGATCTGCCTCGATGAATGCATCCATACGGAAGAGCATGCCCGCGCGGCCATCGAACTGGGGGCCTGCCGCATCATCAACATGAAACTTGGCCGCGTCGGCGGATACACGCCGGCCCGACGAATCCACGATCTGTGCCATGGGAGGAAAATTCCAGTATGGTGCGGCGGCATGCTTGAGTCCGGAATTGGCCGCGCGCACAACATCGCTCTTTCCACGCTCGAAAATTTCTCTCTTCCCGGCGACGTGACCGCGAGCCGCCGCTATTGGGTGGAGGACGTAATCGACCCGGAAGTGGTGGTCACGCCTCAGGGTACCATTCGTGTTCCGGACGGCCCTGGAATCGGCTATAGGCCGCGCATCGAGCGCATCGAAGCCCTCACTGCGAGAAAAGAAATCCTTATTTAGTAGAATAGGCTTCAGCCTGTCTGGTTTTCGTTTTCGGTTCACTCGCGGGAAGACAGGCTGAACCCTATCCTGTTCAAACAGCCTAGGTGTACGCAGGTTTCCGCATTTTCGACCGCTCTCCCACAACCAGGACGGCTCCCAGAATAAATCCCCCCACGTGAGCCCACCAGGCGACGCCCCCCTGATCGGTCATCCCGAGCGATGCAACCCCGCTGAATAACTGCAGGAAGAACCAATATCCCAGCATCAGATACGCGGGAATCTTCACGGTAAAGAACAACAGCAATGCCGGGATCAGCGTTGTCACCCGCGCTCGTGGGAAAAGAACAATGAACGCCCCCATGATCCCGGAAATCGCCCCACTTGCGCCAATCGTGGGAACCTTGGAGCCCAGATTGAAAATCGTGTGGACAAGGGCCGATCCCACTCCGCACACCAGGTAGAAGGTCAGGTATTGAAAGTGTCCCAGCGCCTCTTCCACCGCCCCGCCGAATACCCACAGAAACAGCATGTTGCCCAAGAGGTGCATCCATCCCCCGTGCAGGAACATGCTCGTGAACATTGGAACGATCGCCTGCGGAAGCGTGATGCCGTGCCTTGCGAATAGCAACTGCTCGTGGGCAGGGGTAAGCCCGAATTTGTAAACGAGCACGCGCCCCATTCGGGGAGACAAGGTTAGCTCATGAAGGAAGGCGACGCAGTTCACCACAATAAGCAGGACATTAATGATCGCGGCGCGGGAACGAAATATGGCTACACGAAGGGGGATCATCGCGCCGCCCTGGCGGCTTCCAGTTGCTCCGGCGTGAAGGCCGCAGGCCTCCGCCTTCCGCTCCGGACGAGGCCCTCTATTTCTGCGAGGCTCTTAATTCCGCCGCGCGCTCCCATCCCCATGCAGGCCAGGCCTGCCGCGGCACAGCTGAACTCGAGCGAACGTGGAAGATCGTCGCCGCGCAAGAGAGCGAAAGCGAAGCCTGCGTGGAATACATCGCCGGCGCCCGTCGTATCGATTGGCTTCAAATCAAACCCGGGAGAGTAGTGGAAGTGGGTGCCGTCCCAGGCGACGACCCCGTCTGCGCCCAGAGTGGCTGCGACCAGGCGGCATCCAAATCGCGAAGCAATGGCCGGCAGGGCAACGAAGGGATCACTTTCCCCGCAAAGCCGGGCATGGAATTCCTTGGAAGCGATGGAGTAATCCACATTCTCAAGTAGAGCTTCCACTCCCGGGTAAAGATTGTCGAGATCGGCTGTGACCGGGATTTTTGCCGCGCGGGCCCACCGCGCAGCTTGGGTGGCTCCGGCGCAATCGTGCCCATCCACGTGGAGCAGCCTGGCTTGAACCACCCATTCTCGCTGGATCTCGGAGGGAAGGAGCTCCAGGCGCGGGTCGCGTTTCCAAAGGACCGTACGCTCCCCGGTCCCTTCGTCAACCAGAATAAACGAGGATTGGCTTTGGCATTGAGGCACTATCGTCCAGTGAGCCTCGATTCCGGCTCTTAGCATCTCGTTTTGCTGGAGGATCCCCGAAGAATCATCGCCGATCTTTCCGACATAGCGCGCCTTCAAACCCCATCTCGCGCAGGCCGTAACGGCAGTGGCCACCTGGCCGCCCGGAAGAATTTCGGAGACGCGGAATTCGACCTTGGAATTGAAGGCGGGGAAGTGCGGGAGCCGGATAAGGGTATCGGTAGCATTCAGCCCCACGCCCACAATGCCGACCACGGAAGAGGTTTCGGGCACAGAGACACTCTACGGAAATTCGCATCTGGCGCAAGGGGAAATGCTGCGGATGTGCGTCTGATAATTTTTCGATTTCGGGATCGAGGTAAACATATTGCTGCAGGAGCCGTAAGGCGATGGGAATGCGAGGTTTCCGGACCGCTCTTCTTTCAACGCAGTGAAATTTGAATCGATTGGTGGCTCATGCAGAACTGCCGTTCCGAGCAAAGGGCGGATGAGTGATTGGGATTTGGATTGCAGACCAAAAGCGGCCATTTCTTTTGCGCTTCTCAATTGATTCGAGTCCCGTGGTATGGTAAGTAACGAATTCAAAATTTCATCGCGCAAATCCGCTCGCGTGTTAGTCTTGGTCGGTCGGCGCGCCGACTCAATGGATGCCACTCAAGGAGTCTGAAGCAATTGTTCTTCGCACCTATCCGCTCGGTGAGGGCGACCGGCTGGTCAGTTTTCTCGATCGCCAGGCCGGCCGGATGCGCGGCGTCGCGCGCGGGGCGCGCCTGCCCAAGAGCCGCTTTGGTTCGACCCTTGAGATTCTCGCATACATACGAATTTGGTATTTCGAGCGGGAAACCAGGGACCTGGTTCGCATCAATCAGTGTGAACTGATCGAGTCGTTCATGGATGTGCAGCGGGACTATGCTTCCGCCGTCGGGCTTGCCCTGGTCAGCGAAATTACGGACACGGTACTCGGCGAGAGGGAAGCGGCGGATGCGCAATTCCGCCTGATTCTGCTGACGGCCCGCGCGATTCGGACGCATGGGCCATCTCAAGTAGTTCTTGCATATTTTTGCCTGTGGACGGCGCGGCTGGGAGGGTGGCTGGGGTCACTAGACCGCTGCTCCCGTTGCGGGCGAACGCTGAATCTCGAAACCGCTTTTCATTCGTCAGGGTTCGCGGAGCTCCATTGTACCGATTGCCGGGACGATTGGATGAAGCCGATATCTAAAGAAGCACTTTCAGTTGGAAAAGTCGCGCTTGGGGGAACATTAGAGCGACTGTTGAAGGAAAATCCAGCCAAGGGCCCAGCGAAAGAAATCTTAAGTTATGCCTTAGATGTTCTCGAACATCATATCGAGAAGAAATTGGTCTCCAGAAAAACCTTCGAATCGGGAGAGAGTGGCATCATTGAAATCTAAAGTTAAATCGAAAGCCCTGAAAGGCCCCACATTTCAGAACCTCATTCTTCAGTTGCAAAGATATTGGGGTGATCGAGGGTGCGTGATCCAGCAGCCTTACGACGTCGAGGTCGGGGCAGGGACCATGCACCCGGAAACCTTTCTCCGCGTGCTCGGGCCTGAACCGTACCGCGTCGCCTACGTTCAGCCCTCGCGTCGGCCCGCCGACGGCCGGTATGGCGAAAATCCGAACCGGTTGTTCAAGCACCACCAACTGCAGGTCATCTTGAAGCCCTCGCCCGCGGACATTCAGAATTTATACTTGAACAGTTTGGCCGCCATTGGCTTGGACCTCGCCGCGCACGATGTGCGATTCGAGGAAGACAACTGGGAAGCTCCGACCCTCGGCGCCTGGGGAGTGGGCTGGCAAGTTCTCCTCGACGGGCTCGAAATTACGCAGTTCACCTACTTCCAGCAGAGCGGCGGGATTGACCTCGATCCAGTCCCTGCGGAGTTGACTTATGGTCTGGACCGCATCTGCGCCTATTTACAAGGCGTGAACAGCGTGTACGATGTTCGCTGGTCGGACGACCACAGCTATGGGCAGGTCAGGCTCCTCGAAGAGCAGGAGTTTTCCGCCTACAATTTTGAATACGCCGACCCTGTTATCACGCGCAAGCTGTTCGAGCTGCACGAAAAGGAAGCCGGTCAGCTGCTGGACGCCTATGAGAAGCGCTCAGCCAAACAGGACCGTCGCTTTCCGCTGCTGGCCGCCTACGACCACTGCCTCAAGTGTTCCCACCTTTTCAATCTACTCGACTCGCGGGGCGTCATCTCCACGACCGAGCGCGCTCAATTGATCGGACGTATCCGTCAGATTGCCTGCCGCGTGGCAGTGGATTTCCTCGCGCAGCAATCGGAATCGCGCAGCGCCGCAGCCATGGCGGAGGTCGCTCGATGACGGCGAAGGGAACTGCGGACTTCCTGTTTGAAATTGGCTGCGAAGAAATCCCGGCAGGGATGCTGCCCGGCGCTATGAAGGAACTTCAAGTTATACTTGAAAAGTATCTCAGCGCTCACAATTTGACGCAAGGCTCTCCCGTCGAAGTCTATGGCGCTCCACGGAGGTTGGCCGCGTCTTGCTCCACGATTCGGATCAAGCAGCCGGATGAAGTCAAGGATATCCAGGGTCCGCCGAAGTCCGTGTCTTTTGACCCTTCGGGAAGGCCGACCCGGGCAGCGGAAAGCTTCGCGCAAAAGATGAACGTGCCGGTCGACGAACTTGTGACCATCGCGACGCCCAAGGGAGAATACTTGTCGGCAAAGCAGGTGATCCTGGGGAAGCCGGCCACGGAGATACTCGAGGAGATCCTCCCGAGAACGGTAGCGGAAATACCCTGGACGCGCAGCATGTATTGGACCGGGGCTTCTGGGTTGCGTTTCATTCGCCCGATTCGCTGGGTGGTGGCGACGCTGGATGGGAAACCCCTGCGGTTCACCTTGGGGGATGCCGCAACTGGGAACTCTTCCTCAGGGCACCGGTTCCTCGGCAAGGCAAAGATTCCGGTCACAGGCGCAAAGGATTACGTCCAAAAACTGCGGGCCAATTTCGTGCTGGTCCGGCCGGAAGAGCGCAAGCAGAAGATCGAAGGGGAATTACGCCGCTTGGCCGCTGGCAAAAACCTGCGCATTCATGAGGACGCGCACCTCATGGACCTCGTGACCTATCTGAATGAGTATCCCACGGCAATCCTAGGCACCTTCGATCCCTCCTACCTGGAGCTACCCGAAGAAATACTGATCACGGTCATGCGCGGCCACCAAAAATATTTCGCCCTGGAGCGGAAGGACGGTTCGCTCGCGCCCAATTTCCTGGCGGTTATCAATCTCGACAAAGACAAGGCGGGGCTCATTCGCGCCGGGCACGAGCGGGTGCTCCGAGCACGGTTCGCTGACGCCCGGTTCTTCTGGGAGACGGATCAGAAATGTCGGCTCGCCGACTATCTTCCGAAACTCGCAGCCGTGACCTACCAGGAAAAGCTCGGCAGCTACGGCGAAAAAGTCGAGCGCATGCGCGAAGTGTCTCGCTGGCTTTCGGAACAATGGTTCGCAAGCGGAATTTCCCATGCCGGCGTCGGCGCGGCCGATCGCGCCGCCGAACTTTCCAAGTGTGACCTCGTCACCGAGATGGTCCGTGAATTTACCGAGCTGCAGGGAATCGTCGGCGGGCTCTACGCAAAAGCTCAAGAAGAACCTGAAGAAGTTGCTTGGGCCGTTTATGATCATTACAAGCCTTCGGGGCTGGAGGATTCGATCCCGAGAAATATAGCCGGCCAGACTGTGGCCCTCGCCGACAAGTTCGACTCCCTCGTAGGGTGCTTCGCGGTGGGACTCGTCCCCTCGGGGTCCAGCGATCCCTTCGCCTTGCGCCGCGCCGCCATCGGAATTGTAAAGATACTGATCGAGACGAAGTTGCCTCTATCTCTTTCCATGGCCATCGCGCGGTCGGCGCGAACCTTCACCCACGGCGCGCGAAAGATCGCCGTTTCTCCGGGCGTCGAGAAACAGGTTCTCGAATTTCTTCTGGACCGGGCCCGTTTTGTTTTGCGAGAGACCGCCGGCCTGGCCTATGACGAGATCAACGCCGCGCTCGCCGCCGGCGGGGATGATCTCGTCGATGCCATCCGCCGCATGGACGCGATCCGGGTCATCCGCAAGACCAAGAATTTTGAGCCGCTGGCCGTCTCGTTCAAGCGCATCCGAAAAATTCTGGAAAAGGCTGGTCCGGAGGCGGGGTGGAAACTGTCTTCCGTGCGTTCGGATTTATTCGTGGAGGAGGCTGAGCGGGAATTGCACGCTCGCGCCGCCGCAGCCATGAAAGATGTGGAACAGCAGAAGCGGTCCGGCAAATATCGCGAGGCGCTGCAAGAGATCGCCAAGCTGCGCCCCGCGGTGGACCGGTTCTTTGAGGAAGTGATGGTGATGGCCGAGGATGAGCAAGTCCGTAAGAACCGGTTGACGCTGCTCTCGGGACTGCTCTCGGAGTTTTCAACCATCGCAGATTTTTCGGAAATCGTGACGGTCGAGCAAGGGAAATGACAAGCGGACAATAGAGAGAGGCATGGGATTCGATCTTCGTCGGCGCGCCGACAGATTTTTAGATTTATTAGAGGGAGGCGATTCGTGAAATACGTATATTTCTTCGGGGCGAAAAAAGCGGAAGGCGATGGTTCCATGAAGGACCTGCTGGGAGGCAAGGGGGCGGGCCTCGCCGAAATGACTCTGATCGGACTCCCCGTTCCGGCGGGCTTTACGATCACGACGGAGTGTTGCGACCATTACTTAAAGCATGACCTTAAATACCCCAGCTCTCTTCGAGCCGAGGTCAAAAAGAATCTGGCGCGCTTGGAAAAGGTCACCCGGAAAAAGCTCGGTGACGCCAAGGATCCGCTCCTCGTCAGCGTGCGCTCCGGCTCGGCGCGCTCCATGCCCGGCATGATGGAGACGATCCTCAATCTTGGTCTGAACAGCAAGTCCGTAGAGGCCCTCGGTCGCAACACAAAAAATGAACGGTTCGCCTGGGATGCCTACCGCCGGCTCGTGCAGATGTACTCGTCGGTAGTCATCGGGCTCCCTAAAGAAGAACTTGAAGAAAAATTGCGATCCATGAAATCCCGGCGCGGCGTCAAGGATGACACACAAGTTCCTGCCGAAGGTTGGCGTGAATTGGTGGCCGCCTACAAGGATTACTTCAAGTCCAAAACCGGGAAAGCATTTCCGGAAGATCCTGAGGAACAGCTGTGGGGCGCAATCGGCGCAGTGTTTGGTTCCTGGAATGCCGAAAAGGCCGTGACCTACCGCCGCGTGGAGCGAATCACCGGACTCCTGGGAACGGCGGTCAACGTTGTCCAGATGGTTTTCGGCAATACCGGAGACACTTCGGGCACGGGAGTTTGCTTCACGCGCGACCCTTCGACTGGGGACAAAACCTTCTACGGGGATTTTCTGATCAACGCACAAGGCGAGGACGTAGTTGCAGGCATCCGCACGCCGATGCACTTGACTGAGATGGCGACGCGGATGCCAAAAGTCTATAAGCAACTGGAGAAAGTGCGCCAACTCCTCGAGAAGCATTACCGCGACATGCAGGACATGGAATTCACCGTCGAGGAAGGAACGCTGTACATGTTGCAAACGCGCACGGGGAAGCGCACGCCAACGGCAACTTTCAAAATTGCGGTGGACATGGCCAAGGAAGGGCTCATTTCCAAGGAAGAGGCCATCGAGCGCATCAAGCCGGAGGATATCGATCGCCTTTTCTATCCAATTGTCGACCCGTCGACAGGCAGGTCGGACCTTGCCAAACGAAAAGTGGCCGCGGGAATTAACGCCGTGCCCGGAGCGGCAGTGGGCAAGGCCGTCTTCAGCGCGGAAGAGGCCGAGTCCATGGTCCAGGGCGGGGAAAAAGTAATTCTGGTCCGGCGAGAAACAAGTCCCGAGGACGTGGGAGGCATGTTCGTGGCCCAGGGAATCCTCACCGCCACAGGCGGCAAAACCAGTCACGCTGCGGTTGTCGCAAGGGGCTGGGGAAAGTGCTGCATCGTGGGATGCGAGCAGCTGGATATCGACTATGGCTCGAAGGTCGCCCACGCCAACGGTAAGACGATTCATCAGGGGGATTGGATCACACTCGACGGCAACGACGGCGTCGTCTACCTCGGTCAGGTGAAGCTTTCCACGCCGCAATTGCCGGAGGCCTTCTCCACGCTGATGGGCTGGGCGGACTCCATCCGCAAACTCCACGTGCGAACAAATGCCGATACGCCCCACGACGCGCAAAAAGCCCTTGAAATGGGCGCCGAGGGCATCGGTCTCGTCCGCACCGAACATATGTTCTTTAAGGATTTTGAGCAGCCCGAGAAGAGCATCGAGAGGCAGCTGGCCATTCAGGAAATGATCATCGCCGACTCCGCCACGGCCAGAAAGAAAGCCCTCGACAAGCTTCTTCCGTACCAGCGACGCGACTTCATCGGCATCTTCAAGGTCATGGATGGGTTCCCCGTGACCATCCGACTGATCGATCCGCCGCTCCACGAATTCGTTCCGCACGACCCGGAAAAGCAGAAGGAACTTGCCGAAAAAATCGGCGTCGACGCCGAAGTGATTGCGCGCCGAGTTGAACAATTGCATGAAGCCAACCCCATGCTGGGCCACCGCGGTTGCCGTCTGGCGATCACCTATCCCGAGATTCTTGAAATGCAAGTGCGGGCGATCATCGAAGCGGCCGTGGAATGCAAGAAGAATGGTATTAAAGTGATACCTGAGATTATGATTCCCCTAGTGATGGATCGCAAAGAACTGCAGATTCTCACAGACCGAACACGTCAAGTTGCGGACGCCGTGATCCGGGAATCGAAAGTGAAGCTTGAATACCTTGTCGGGACGATGATTGAAATTCCACGCGCCGCATTGCTGGCGGACGAGATTGCCGAAGTGGCGGAATTCTTCTCCTTCGGCACCAACGATCTGACGCAAATGGGAATGGGCCTTTCCCGTGACGATGCGGGTCGCTTCCTGCCCGAATATGTGGACGAAAAGAAGGCCGCGATTTTTGCCGATGATCCTTTCCAGGTCCTGGATGTGCACGGCGTCGGGCTACTTGTTCGTTGGGGGATTGAACGAGGGCGATCGGTCCGGCCAAAGCTGGAGATTGGAATCTGCGGCGAGCACGGCGGTGACGCAGCCAGTGTCAAGTTCTGCCACGAAGTCGATATGGATTACGTCAGCGCGTCGCCATTCCGTGTGCCCATCGCGCGGCTTGCCGCGGCGCAGGCGGTGATCGAAGAGCGCGCGGCCAAGAAGGCCCATGGCAAGAAGAGAGGGAAAAATAGCGCGAGGGCGCAACGCTCTTGGCTTTCGAGTTCGCGCGTCACGGGTCGGCTCGCCGACCAATCGTTTTCCGGCAATTTCCTCGAGGAATGATCGTGGCGAAACGGCTGGTCATCGGGATTCGCGCCGGCGCCGGGTCAGGCAAGACAACAATTACCGATCGGATTATCTCTGTTTTGTCCCCCGAGAGCGTCCTGGTGCTTCAGCGGGATCATTATTACAAAGATTTTCCGCATCTTTCCCGGGATCAGCGCGCTGCGCAAAATCACAATCACCCGAATTCATTCGACACAGCCCTTTTGTCGGGAATTTAAGAACTACCCGGAGTATTTTGCGAAACCCCCTGCAAATTTTTCAAGTTGTCCAAATCTTATTTTGTGGCGACCGTTTGTATGAGATGAAGTTTTACTTTATGAATGGCTTCAAGGAAAACTAGAAGTTATGCCTGCCTGTTGCGCAACCCACGAATTACGAATCACGAGTCACGAATCACATTTTCAAGTTGGCATCTTCAGGAAGAAGTACATTCCGAGGAAGGCAAACACAGTATCGGGCGCCCAGGCGGCCAGCAGTGGCGGCAACTGCCCAACCGCGCCCATCGCTTCCGTGAGGGCCGAGGCCGCCCAATACACAATCGCGATTCCCACACCCAAGGCCAAGCCGCCGACCGCGCCGCGCGTTCCTACCAGGATTGAAAACGGAATCGCCAGCAGGATGATGATCGGCGCGACCAGGGGAAACGAAAGCTTCTTTTGCAATTGGACGGAAAGGCGGGCGACATCGAATCCGGCCTGATGCAGATCGCCAATGTATCGTTCCAACTCCCACCAGGTCATCTGGTAGGACTGGCGGACTTCCCGGTTGAAATAAGAGGGGGGCTCGTTCAGTTCCTTCAGGGCGTTGGCCAGGAAGGGGGTGTAGCGGATTAACTGGCCGTGATCGAAATCGCGGATCCATCCGGATTCCAGAATCCAGACTCCCTGCTTGGCCGTCCCAGTGGGCCCGGGCGGCGTAAATGCGGCGGCGGATTTCAAAGGTGGCAGGGTCCAGCTCGAAAACGTTCAAGCCTCCGAACAATTCATGATCGGAATCGAAAAGTTCGTAGTTGTAGATCTTTGCGCTTTCGCCAAAAATCCATTGCCGGCTGGGCTGGTAGTACGTTTGCGCCGGGCGGCCCTTGATCTGGTTGCGCAGGGCGTCCTGGCGCTGATTGGCGAAGGGCAGGTAGGTGTCGTCCAGAACCAGAAGACTGGCCGCGAGAAAAATGCCGCCGAGAAGCAGCGGCAGGGCAATGCGGTACAGGCTGAGGCCGCTGGCCTTGAACGCCACGAGCTCGTTGTTCTTAGTCATTACGCCCAGCGTCACCAGCACGGCGACGAGCGCGGCGAGGGGCGCGAGCTGGTAGAAGAGGTAGCAGGCCAGGTACAAGAAATAGAGAGCGACGTCGAGCAGGCCGGTCCGGTGCTGCGCGATGTCGTCGAGCAATTCAAAAAACGTGAACACTTCGAAGAGCAGTATGAATCCTACAGTTAATAATACGAAATAGTAAACAAAGCTGCGCAGCAGATACACATCCAGAAGCTGGGGGATGCCGGTCCGGCCCTTTTTCCTGTTGAACACCCGGCTCCCGAGGGATGCGCCGCTCTGGGGAGCCTGTTGAGCCTGTTTCTCTTGCGAGAAAATCCTCCAGACTCGCCAGCCGGATATCCGTTCCAATACAGCGCCGGTCCGGCTGCTGCCCGGCATGCGCTCCAGCCGCGGCAGCAGAAACAACCCCAGTCCCGCGGTAATCAGGTTCGCCGACCAGATGCCCACCCAGATGGGAATCGCCCCCTGGCGCGCCAGTCCCGTCCCGATCGTGAACATCAGGTAGTAGCCGGTAATCAGAAGCAGGGTGATCAGAAACCCGGCGGCGCGGCCGCCACGCCGGGGACGCGCGCCGATCGGCATGGCCAGCAAAGCAAAGGCGATGCAGGCGAAGGGAAACGAAAGGCGGCGTTGAATTTCCACGATCGCTTCGCGCTGACTCTTGCGTTCCTTCCACAAGGCGCGTCATTGTCCGGCCCGGAATTCCAGGCTCGGAAACGTGATCGTCCTCGGTCGGTTTGATTTCCACGGGTAAGTCGCGCTGGCCGAAGGCGGAAAGCGAATAGTGGTCTGGATCCTCGGGGGAGAACTCGTGAACGCTTCCGTTACGCAGATGTAACTCCAGCTTGCCCTCGCTGCGGTCGGCAATTACAATCGCTTCCTCCGCCAATGTCAGGCGCGAGACGCCCTTGTCGGTGCCGGCCAGGAAGACCCCCTTCCAACGTGTGGCGGCGGAATCGATGTCGTTTACATACAGGACCATCCGGGGGAATCGTTCATCGAAGACCCGCGGCGCGACCTGGTAAGAGGCCTGCCCGGCTCGCAAGCGATCTTCGAGTGTCCGGAAGGTCCGTGCGGAAAGGGGACCGAGCCAAAGGGTCATGGCGAAAGCGAGGGCAGTCGCTCCGGCCGCCAGAAAGCCGACCGGGACGAGCAATCGCCGCCGCCCCATGCCGAGGGCGCTCATGGCGATCAGTTCGCTGTCGGCCGACAATCGACCCAGCGCGATGAGCACGCCGACCAAAACGCCCATCGGTAAAGTGAAGATGAGGATGTCGGGAAAAGTCGAAAGAAACAGGATGAGAATAGTTGACCAGGATCCCGGATGGCGCACCACCAGATCCATCAGGCGCACCAGTTGGGGGACAAAAAATACGAATGTAAAGATTCCCAGTCCCAGGAAGGCGTGGGAGAACAATTGGCGGCAAATGTACCGGTCAATTAGGCGCATTGTTCGGACGCGTCATTCTAGCACGCCGGTGATGCGAAGGAGCGCGCAGGGTCCGTTCGTCACGAGAACCGAAAGGCAAACGACCGGAAACGACGCCCCGGTGAGTTCGCGATGAACCGAGTTCACCTGATGATCCTGTGGCACATGCACCAGCCGCAGTATCGCGATCCTTCGACCGGGCGCTACGTGCTTCCGTGGACGCGCCTGCACGCGCTCAAGGACTACTGGGGCATGGTTCGGGTAATCGAGGAATTTCCCCGCGTACATGCCACGTTCAATATAGTGCCTTCCCTGGGGATGCAACTGGAGGAATACGCCAGCGGAAAATTCGATGAGCCTTGGTTTGCGGCTGCGTTCCGCCCGGTCGCGAATCTCACGCCCGAAGATAAATCCGAAATCTTGCTGCGCGCTTTTCAGCTGAACTATGACAATCTTCTGGCGCGCTGGCCGAGGTATGTCGAGCTTCATCAGTGGGTGAGCGCGCAGGGCGGCGACCGCGCCACACAGAATTTCGGGGAACGCGATTGGCGCGACCTGCAAGTCCTCTCTCAGCTTGCCTGGATGGACGAGGAATATCTCGCAAGCGATCCTGTTGTGTCACTCCTGGCCCGCAAGGGAGCCGACTTCACCGAACAAGAAAAGCTGCAGCTGCGGGAAAAGCAAATCGAGCTTCTCGGGCGAGTCCTTCCCGAATACAAGAAAGCGGCTTCCGCGGGACAAATTGAAATTTCAGCCACGCCTTTTTATCACCCGATCCTTCCTTTGCTTTGCGACACGGACATTGCGCGTGTGTCGAACCCCGGGACCCCGCTACCTTCTCCCGCGTTCCGCCGCCCGGAAGATGCCCGCGAGCAACTCGCGCGTGCGCGGCGTTACCACGAGCGTGTTTTCGGAAAGGCGCCCGAAGGGCTATGGCCATCCGAGGGATCTGTATCGGACGAAGCCCTTTCCATCGCCGCCGACCTCGGCTTCAGGTGGTTTGCCACGGATGAAGGCGTCCTGGGGCGTACGCTGGGTGCTGGATTTGGCCGCGATGGCGCCGGCGTGCCGGATAATGCGGACAAACTTTACTCGCCGCTGCGCGTTCGGGTGGGCGGCAGGGAAATGGTCGGATTCTTCCGCGATCACTACCTTTCCGATCTCGTAGGCTTCGTCTACAGCCGGATGGATATGAACACGGCTGCCGAGGATCTTTATCAGCGCATTCGGGCGATCGGGGAACGCGTGCACATCGGCCGTCCCCTGACGGTCTCGCTGATCCTGGACGGAGAAAATGCCTGGGAATATTTCCGCGGCAACGGCCGCGAGTTTCTAAGGCAATTCTACAGAAGGATCGAAAATGACCCGGATATTCAGGCGCTGACGGCGAGCGAGGCGGCCGCGGCCGCCGGTGAAATCCCGCGGAACAATGGAATTTTTCCTGCGTCGTGGATCAACGCCAATTTTGACGTCTGGATCGGCTCGGGGGAAGACGTGACGGCCTGGGACCATCTTCGCCGCGCGCGCGATTTTTATTCTCAGCAAGCCGACAATTCCGCCAAGGGATTTCCGAAGGCCCCGACCGCCGCACAGCTCGCGATATCGTATGAGTCCCTGCTTGCCGCGGAAGGCAGCGACTGGTGCTGGTGGTACGGGCCGGAACACAGTTCCGCAAACGATGCGGAGTTCGACGCGTTCTATAGAAAACTGCTGACCGAGGTATACCGCTCCCTGGGCGCCGAAGCGCCAGACATCCTGGCCGAGCCAATCAAGCGCCAGCCCATTCCCGCGCTGGTCTTGCCGCCGACCGCCTATCTCCACGTAAAGGTGGACGGACGCGAATCGACGTATTTTGAGTGGATGGGCGCCGGCTTGTATTCCGCCGACCGCCGGAGCAGCGCCATGCACGGCCGCCTGACGTTACTGCATGAAATCCGCTACGGTTTCGACGAAAAAAGGTTTCATTTGCGCGTGGACGTTTTTTCCGAAGCGCTCAAAGAACTCCGCGACGCCGAATTCCGGATTACGTTTCGCGCCGAGCAGGAACTGCGAGTCGTAGTCCGCTTTCAGGGAGGCCGCGTGACCGGCTATCTCGTCGAGTCGCGAGATCTTTGTCTCTTGGGGCCGGACGAGGTCGTCAAAGTGGGATTTGACCGCATATTGGAGGTTTCCGTTGCTAAGGAAATGTTCCTCCTCGCCAACCGAAAATCCATTTCCCTCGGAGTAGCGCTCTGGGAAGGCGGCCTGCCCATGGACCTTCTTCCCGGAGAAGGAATGCTGGAGATTCAGCTCGGCGAGGAAAACTTCGCCTGGAATACATAGTCCAAGTATTCATGTTTTTCTGAAGTCCGATGCGCCACGAGACGCGAAATCCATGAAATCTGTGGAGAATCCGATTCTCCACAGGCTCAGTGCACATCTGACTGGTTGAGAATCAGCGCCGGTGGTGGATTACAGCCACGCTGGGGCGATTGCTCATTGGCACTTCATCTTCGTCGCACCGCTAAGTAGTTGATTGTAAAGCGGATGATATTCTGTTCATCCGATTCGACTTTGGCACACCCATTGCTATTTCAAACACGTCACATGCAGTAGAGGGGCGCAGTCGCAAGTTGCTCGCGGCGACCGCAGTTCGGTCGAGGAGGCCTCGATATGCGATATCTAAAGTACATCGGATTGCTCGGGCTTTTCATGGCTGTGGCAGGAACTGGGACTGCTCACGCGCAAGTCGGGTTTGGAGTGGGAGTTGGAGTAGGGCCGGCCTACGCTGGGCCAGCGTATGACCCGGGCTATTACGGGCCACCCCCCGATTGCCCTTACGGATACTATGATTATGCGCCTTATGCGTGCGCGCCTTACGGCTACTACGGTCCCGATTACTTCGACGGGGGCGTGTTTATTGGCGCAGGTCCGTGGTTCCATGGCTACTACGGCGGCGGCTACGGCGGATGGGGCGGCTACTACGGTCGCGGGTACGGTGGATGGGGCGGATATTATGGCCGCGGCTGGCGCGGAGGCCATGACGGATTCCGTGGCGAAGGCGGTTGGCATGGCGGTGGAGGGTTCCGCGGGAACCAGGGCTTCCACGGTGGCGGAGGATTCCACGGCGGTGGCGGCTTCCAAGGTGGAGGATTCCATGGCGGTAACGGATTTAATGGTGGCGGTGGGTTCCATGGAGGAGGCTTTCACGGCGGTGGAGGCGGGTTCCACGGTGGCGGGAATGGCGGCGGGTTCCACGGTGGAGGCGGCTTCCATGGCGGTGGTGGTGGTGGATCCCACGGTGGAGGCGGGTCCCACGGCGGAGGCCACAGGTAGTTGCTAGAACATCCTTTTCACTCACTCAAACGGCTGGCAATCAAAATTGCCAGCCGTTTTCATTTGCCTTTCACCCTAGAACAATTTGATCGCCAGGGAACTGGGCCGTGTACCCACCGGAATCATGGTGATGAGGCTCTGCGTGCGCACGCGAATCACAGCCAGGTCGGCAGAGTCTTCGTTGGCGACAAGGAGTAGATCCCCGCTCGGATCGAGCGCGCACGGGCCGGGATGCCTGCCGGTCGGAATTTGAGGCAGGAGGTGTCGCGTAGCCATTTCAATGGGAATCACATCATTGGCGGCTGCGTCGGTTACGTACACAAGGGACGAATCCGACGTCATGGTTCCATCGGTTGGCGCCGAGCCCAGGACCATCGACTCCGTTATTTCCGTTCTCCAGGTATCCACAATCTCCAGGCCGTGCGATGTCGGAACATTGACGTAGAGTTCTCCGCCGTCCGCCTTGAGCAACATGGCGGCAGGCGCGCCCGTTAAACGCAAATTGGCAACCAGCACGTGACGCTTCAGATCCACTGCGGAGACTTCGTTCGATCCGGTAGCGGAAACAAACGCCACGCTACTGTCCGGCATGATGACCACTTGCTCCGGGTGAGAGGCGACACCAATCGTGGCCAGCGGAGCGAGCGTAGCGGCGTCGAAGATTTCCACGGTTGAGTCTTCTCGGTTGGGGACCACGATTTGCTTGCCGTCCGGCGTCACTCGCGCAAGCCATGGATGCTTCCCGGTGCGCGCACGCGCAACAATTTGTCCCGTTCTGCAGTCGATGGCCACGAGCGTCGACGAGCCCGAAGCGGTCACGTAGGCTCGGTTTCCATCCGGCGAAAAATCCAGCGCGAAAGGCGACACGCCAACGGAAATGCGCGCCAAGACCTGGCCAGTGGCGGAGTCGATCGCGAAGGCATACCCTCCCTCGGTCGACACGCCCCAAACCTGATTGAATTTCGGATGCGCCCGTAGGCCGGAGGGAGAAGGACCGACCGCGATCGTAGCAATTTTGCTGACGCGGATCAGGTCAATGACCGAAACCGTGCCGTCTCCTGCGTTGCCCACGAACGCATAGAGGCGCAGGCCCGGCCGCAAAAACGAGGGGCGGCGTTCCTGCGAGATTTCGACGACGGCCGAGACGACGATCAGGATCACGGTGATCAATAAGCGGTAATTGAGACGGCGTGGCATCGCAAACCAATGATTCTGCCACAGAGACGCGGAGGCACAGAGCGGAAACGGCAAATGGACGGGTCGGCGGATTGCACGGGGCAGAAACGCTGCTCAAGCCGCGGTCTGGGCATCGGAGCGGCTTCCGAATGATCTGGCAGGGTACCGGCAATCGGGCTTACCAAACCTGTTAAATATGTGAAAATTAATGCAGCTTCCTCTTCGAGTTCAGCATCAAAGGCCGTATGACTTCGGCTGTCCCCAACCCGAGTCTCAGGCCCAGCGAGATGCTCGCCGCCTGGGGGAGAATCCTGACCGGCCGCGTTCCTATGCTTTCCATTGAGATCACTCGGGAGTGCCCGCTGAGCTGCCCGGGATGTTACGCATACGGTGATACACATCTGGGCGGCGGAATTACCCTCAGTGAGTTGAGCGATTTTCACGGCGATAAGTTGGTGGAGGGAGTTTTGCGCCTGGTGCGCAAGCATAAGCCCCTGCACGTTTCGCTGGTTGGCGGCGAACCGATGGTTCGGCATCGCGAACTGGGCAGGATTCTTCCGGCGCTGTCCAAGATGGAAATTTTTACCCTCCTGGTGACTAGCGGCGTTATTGCCGTCCCGGCGGAGTGGATGAATCTTCCTCGTGTCCGCGTGGCAATTTCCGTGGACGGTCTGCCGGAACATCACGACATCCGGCGAAAGCCGGCGACCTATGAGCGCATCCTCAAGAATATCGCAGGCTGCGAGGTCAACATCCACTGGGTGATTACACGACCGATGCTGGAGCGCCCAGGGTACCTCGAAGAATACGTGAAATTTTGGAGCGAGCGGGCCGAGACGAACCGCATCTGGGTCAGCGTTTACTCGCCGCAAATAGGAGAGCATAGCCCGGAAACGCTTGCTCCAGAGCACCGTGAAGCGCTCGCCAGGGAATTGCCCTCCCTGGCAAAACGGTACCCGAAGCTCCTCTTCAATGCGGGCATTTCCAAGGCATTTCTTCATCCGCCGAAAAGCCCGGGCGATTGTCTATTTTCGAAGATGTCCGCCAACTATTCCGCGGATTTTGAAACGCGCGTTGAGCCCTGCGTTTTCGGCGGCACGCCGGACTGCTCCCAGTGCGGTTGTGCGGCAAGCATCGGCTTACATTGGGTCCGAGGGATCAAAGTAGCGGGTCCGGTGAAGGTCGACCACTTCGTAGGCGCCTCCGTGAAGACCGGCCTGCTGATGAACCGGATTCGATCCCGCGCTGCGCGCCCTTCCCGATGGACCTCGTCGGGCACTACACAAACTCCCGGGAACGACAAGTTGGTTCACATCCGATCCTGATGCTTGTCTCTCTATCCCCGGATGTGATTGCTGCTACGCCACGCATCCGCTAGAATGTTCTGCTTATCACTCAATTGAATTCATCCGAGGGGACCTGAAGGTTATCCGAGGGAATGGCTGACCCATTGATCGGCGCGGAACCCGCCTACGACGTTGACGACGAATATCGTCCTGAACCTGAACCGATTCCGCAACCGCCCGCCTGGCAGGACGGCAGTTTCCGCATCGGCATCCACACTTCCATTGCAGGAGACATCGCGGGGGCGCTCGATTCCGCGGCGAAGCTCGGCGCAAACGCATTGCAGATTTTTTCTTCGAGCCCGCGCATGTGGCCTCGCGTTGGCTCGCGCATACCGGAAGCCGACGCTGCGAGGTTCCGTGCCCGCCGCGCGGAGCTCGCTCTTGGGCCGCTCGTCATTCACGACAACTACCTGATCAATCTGGCTTGTCCCGATCGCGTGATGCGCACGAAGTCCATTCAGGCCTTTCACGATGAACTCGTCCGCGCGGTTGCGCTGGGCGCGGATTTTCTGGTGGCGCATCCTGGTGCCGGCCTCGGCAATGACAAGCACCAAGCCATCGACGATATTGCCGAAGGGATGCGCCACGCGGCCAAGGGAATGAAGCTCGGCGGCCTGCGAATCCTCGTCGAAAACACTGCGGGGATGGGCTCGGCGGTGGGCGCGCGGTTTGAAGAAGTTAAGGCCATCCTCGATCAAACCGGGGACTTGCCGATGGGGGTCTGCCTCGATACCGCGCACACGCTCGAGGCCGGATATGACATCACGACGGAAGAAGGGCTTGAAACCACGCTCGCCGCCGTGGATCGCACCGTGGGCCTGGACCGGGTCTATGTGCTGCACGTCAACGATTCAAAAACGCCGCTGGGGTCCCGCATCGACCGGCACGAAAATATCGGACGCGGGAAGATCGGCCTCCAGGCGTTTGCCAGGATTCTGAATCATGCGCGCCTCGGCCCCGGACCGCAGGGATTGGCGGGGCGCGCGTTTATTCTGGAGACTCCTATTGACAAGCCTGGAGATGATCGGCGCAACGTGCGAGCTTTATGGGAACTGGTGGGTGTGAGCGTCCAGCAGGCGCCGAAGGCGGAGAATGGGTTCTCGATGCTGAAGTCAAAGAAAAAAGCTTCAACACAAAGAACACAGAGGGCACAGAGAAAGAAACAGACACCAAAAAGCGTAACTGCGCGGAAAAAGAAACGCTGAGAGAAGTAGCGCACAACCTTCAGGTTGTGCAATTTGCATGGAAGCCCGACAGGAACCGTGACGGAATACGATCCACAGGCAATCGAAAAAAAATGGCAAGCGCGCTGGAACGCGGACCACGCCTTCGAGGCGGATGCCGATCCGTCCAAGCCCAAATACTACGTGCTCGAAATGCTGCCGTATCCCTCGGGCACGCTGCACATGGGCCACATGCGCAATTACACCATCGGCGACGTGGTGGCGCGCTTCCGGCGCATGATGGGATTCCACGTCATCCACCCGATGGGCTGGGACGCGTTCGGGCTGCCGGCGGAAAACGCCGCCATTCAGAGAGGCATCCACCCGCGCGAGTGGACGAACACGAACATCGCGTCGTTCAAGCGCGTGCTGCAGAAGTTCGGATTCAGTTACGACTGGCGCCGCGAAATTTCCACCTGCGAGCCGGAGTACTACCACTGGAACCAGTGGTTTTTTCTGCGCATGCTGGAAAAGGGAATCGCGTACCGCAGGCGCAGCCGCGTGAACTGGTGTCCGAAGTGCGCGACCGTTCTGGCCAACGAGCAGGTAATCGACGGGTGTTGCTGGCGGCACGAGGACACGCAGGTCGAGCCGAAAGAAATCGAGCAATGGTTTCTGCGCATCACGCAGTACGCCGATGAACTGCTGGAAGCGCTCGCGCAGCTAGAGGGCGGCTGGCCGGACCGCGTCCTGGCCATGCAGCGCAACTGGATCGGGAAATCGCGCGGCACGCGCGTGCGATTTGCAGTGGAGGCATTCCCTGACACCTCGATCGAGGTGTTCACGACGCGCGTGGACACGATCTATGGCGCGTCGGGACTGATTCTCGCCCCCGAGCACCCGCTACTGGCCAGTCTAGTCGCGGGCGTGGAGGGCCATGCCGAAATCGAAGAAAAGTTGCAGGTATTGCGCCGCCGCATGATGCGCGCGGCGGACATCGCGACAGCGGAAAAAGAAGGATTCTTTACCGGGCGTTATGCGCGCAATCCATTCAACGGCGAAAAAATTCCGATCTGGGTGGGAAATTTCGTCCTGATGGAATACGGCACGGGCGCGGTAATGTGCGTGCCGGCGCATGACCAGCGCGACTTTGAATTTGCCACCAAGTTCGGGCTTGAAATACCAATCGTGATTCAACCAATCGAAGGAAAACCGCTGACGCCGGAAACGCTTGGCGCAGCGTTCGTCGAATACGGAAAGCTCGTAAATTCCGGGCCGTACACGGGACTTGCTTCCGAGAAAGCTATCGAGAAAATGGCTGCGGAGGCCGGGGCGCGCGGATTCGGCAAAGGCGAAATCGTTTTTCGTCTGAAGGACTGGGGCATTTCACGGCAGCGCTATTGGGGCACGCCGATTCCTGTAATTTATTGCCAGAAGTGCGGGATGGTCCCGGTTCCCGATAAAGATTTGCCTGTAGTGCTCCCGCCCATGGCGAAATTTTCCGGACTAGGCGAGTCGCCGCTGGCGAGCGTGCCGGAATTCGTGAACGTGAAGTGCCCGAAATGCGGCGGCGCGGCGCGGCGCGAAACGGACACGATGGACACTTTCGTCGATTCTTCGTGGTATTTCTACCGATATACGGACCCGCGTAATGGCAAGGCCCCGTTCGATCCAGCCCTGGTGCGCTATTGGATGCCGGTGGACCGCTACATCGGCGGGATCGAGCACGCAATTCTGCACCTGCTTTATTCTCGATTTTTCTGCAAAGTGATGCGCGATTTAGGTCTTGTGACTCACGACGAGCCGATCAAGCAGCTATTCGCGCAGGGGATGGTGACCAAGGGCGGCGTGGCCATGTCGAAATCGAAAGGGAACGTGGTGGGTGCAGAGGAGATGGTGGATCAGTACGGCTGCGATATCGGACGGCTGTACACGCTGTTCGCGGCGCCGCCGGAGAAAGACCTGGAATGGAGCGAGCAGGCCATCGAGGGATGCGCGCGTTTTCTGCAGCGCGTGTTCCGGCTGGTGGCCAAGCACGCCGAAAGATTGAATGCCGTGAAGGCGGCGAGCGGGGCGGCGGGTCCGCTGGATTCGGCGACCGCGAAGGAGAAGGCTCTGCTTCGCAAAGCGCACCAAGTGCTGCGGCGCGTGACGCACGATTATGAGGCACGCTGGCATTTCAACAGCGCCACGGCGCTGCTGATGGAGCTGGTCAACGAAATTCAAGAGCGGGAGCCGCTCGAAGACGGCGTGCGTCCGGAAATCACCAAGGAAGTATTCGAGCTACTGGTCCTGATGCTGAATCCCATGGTGCCGCATCTCGCCGAAGAGCTTTGGGAAATTCTCGGCCACACGCGCGACACGCTCGCGCATGCCCCGTGGCCGAAATTTGTCCCGGAACTTGCTGCGGAAGACCAAGTGGAAATCGTGGTGCAGTTGAACGGCAGGGTAAAGGAGAAAGTGCTCGTCGAGGCCGGGCTGGACAAAAACGCGCTGGAGCAGCGCGTGCTCAGCGATCCGAAAATCGTGAAATTGCCGCAGGGGCGGCGCATAATAAAAGTGATCGCGGTGCCCGATAAGCTCGTCAACGTGGTTGTGGAATGAAACGATGCGCGTCGCGTTCTTTGAAGTCAAAGACTGGGAGCGGGCGTACCTGGCGGAGCGATTGTCTTCCGACCAGGCCTATTTTGCCCCGGGAGTCTTGACGACTCCACCTGAAGAGTTACGCGGTCTCGAGGCGCTTTCCGTATTTATTTATTCTCATGTGACGCGCGACGTGTTGAAAACGCTGCCGGAGCTCAAATTCATCGCCACCCGCTCGACCGGATTCGATCACATCGACGTGGAGGCCTGCAGGAGCCGCGGCATCGCGGTTTCGAACGTGCCCTCGTATGGGGAAAATACCGTGGCCGAGCACAGCATTGCGCTCCTGCTCATGCTGTCTCGGAAAGTGCACCAGTCGGTGCTCCAGATGCGCAGCGGCCGCGTGGACCTGGCGGAACTGACGGGATTCGATCTGCAGGGCAAGACCATCGGAGTGATTGGCGCGGGGCACATTGGGCTGCATGTGATTCGCATCGCGCGGGGGTTTGGCATGCGAGTGCTGGCGTTTGACACTCGGCGAGATCCCTTTCTGGCCGACCTTTTGGGTTTTGAATACGCGTCGATGGACCAGTTGCTGGCCGAAAGCGATATCGTGACGCTGCATTCGCCGCTCACGGACAAGACCTATCACCTGCTGGGCCGCGCACAGTTCGCAAGGATGAAGCCGGGCGCGATGATTGTGAATACGGCGCGTGGCGGGCTGATAGACACGGACGCGCTCGTGGAGGCGCTGGAGAGCGGCAAGTTGCGCGGCGCAGGGCTCGATGTCCTCGAAGGCGAGGAATTGATCAAGGAAGAAAAGCAGCTGTTGCAGCAACCCCTCGACGTGGAACGCTTGCGAATGGCCGTTCGCAATCGCGTGCTGCTGGAGCGCGACGATGTGGTGTTCACGCCGCATAACGCCTTCAATAGCCGGGAAGCGCTGGTGCGAATTTTGGAAGTAACTCTGGCAAATCTTGAGGCGTTTCGCGCAGGTCAACCCGCGCACCGGGTGGCCTGAGTAAATTTCAGACTTGAAATTTGGAACACAGGATATGCTTGCGCGGAAAAAGATTGAATGAAAAGTGATTCTATTGAAATGCGGGAACGAAACACGGGCCCAATGAGGAGCGAATGAGCGAGCGCGGCGGCATCGTTGTATTGGATTTCGGTGGGCAGTATACGCAATTGATCGCCCGGCGAATCCGCGAACAGCAGGTGTTCAGTGCGATCCTTCCCTGCACGGCCAGGATCGAGCAGATTCGGAAATTTGAGCCTGTCGGCATTGTCCTCTCCGGCGGACCGAATTCCGTGTATGACGCCGGCGCGCCGCTCTGCGACACTGGCATTTTGTCTATGGGATTGCCCGTCCTGGGGATTTGCTACGGGCTGCAGTGGATGACGCACAATTTGGGCGGGCGCGTCGAACGGGCCGATCGCAGAGAGTACGGCCGGACGGAACTGCTCGTAAAAGATGGGTCGGCGCTGTTCGCCGGCTTGCCCAAGAAACTGCGCATCTGGAACAGCCACGGCGATCATGTGCGCGCCTTGCCCGCTGGATTTCATGTCACCGGAGAAACGGGCAACGCCGTGTCTGCCGCCGAAGATCCGGCGCGAAAACTCTATGCCGTCCAATTTCATCCCGAGGTTCGCCACACCGATTGCGGCTCGGAAATCCTTCGCAATTTTGTTTTCGATATCTGCCACGCACAGCCGCTGTGGAGCGGCGCGGCGTTCATCGCCGAAACCGTGGAAGCGATTCGCAAGCAAGTGGGCGAGGGGCGCGCGATTTGCGCATTGAGCGGAGGAGTGGATTCCGCCGTGGCCGCGGTGCTCGTCCACCGCGCAATCGGAGACCGCCTCACCAATATTTTTGTGAACAATGGCCTCCTGCGGAAGAACGAATTCCACGAGACGCTCGAATTGCTGCGAGACCGCATGGGGTTGCAGGTGATCGGCGTCGACGCGTCGGAACGCTTTCTTGGGCGTCTAAAAGGAGTAGTGGACCCGGAGGACAAGCGCAAGAGAATCGGCGGGGAATTCATCGCCGTGTTTGACGAACAGGCCCGCAAATTGGCCGTCGGTCCGGACCGCGCCGGGTTTTTAGTTCAAGGAACCCTCTATCCGGACGTAATCGAATCCGTGGCCGTTCGGGGCCCCTCCCAGACGATCAAGACGCATCATAATGTAGGGGGGCTTCCTGCGGACCTGCCGTTTGCGCTGATCGAGCCTCTGCGCGAGCTATTCAAGGACGAGGTGCGCAGCATCGGCCGCGAACTTGGCCTCCCGGAAGAAATGCTCACCAAGCATCCGTTTCCCGGGCCAGGCCTTGCGGTGCGCCTCCTCGGCGAGGTGACCGAAGAGCGCCTCGCGCCGCTTCGGGACGCGGACGCAATCGTGGTCGAGGAAATCCGCCGTGCGGGGCTCTACGAGAAAGTCTGGCAGGCTTTTGCCGTGCTTCTCCCGGTTCGCAGCGTCGGAGTGATGGGAGACGAAAGAAGCTATGGGCTTACGGTAGCCGTGCGAGTTGTAGAATCGGAAGATGCCATGACGGCTGATTGGGCACGCCTTCCGGCAGAAGTGTTGGAGCGAATTTCGACCAGAATCGTCAATGAAGTTACAGGCATCAACCGTGTGGTGTACGACATCAGCTCGAAGCCGCCCAGCACGATTGAGTGGGAGTAGAAACAGGCAATTTCAAATTTGAAATCTGAGATTTGAAATAAGATTCAAACCTAGAATCGCAATGCGAGTAGGACAACCGGGAACAGGGAAGAAAAAAGGTGGAGGAGTAGGCCTCGTATGTACCGGAATGGAACAGGGCGGGATATGGCTGGCTTGGCTGCGGCCCGAGTGGTATTACTTTGGTCGTGAATAGACCTGATAAAGTAATGCCATCCGGGCCCCTGAGCCGGTATGCCGGAGAATTCCTTTCCGGCCCCTTGGAGAGGGCCGGAAACCCGCCGGACTTAGCGGGTGGCCATCTTCTGCGCCATGTAAAGCAGGAGCCGACGGTCGCCTTCTTCGATGCGACCCATCAGCCTGCGAAACTTGTTCAGAAGACGAGCCTCTTTCCCGGCGCTGCCCCAAACGATTTCGTCGGCGCTTCTGCGCTTCGGAAGATTGGGGAGCTCGGGTGGTTCTTCTCCGTCATAGAAGAGTTGGTAGAGAGGGACTTCCAGGGCGCGGGCCATTTTCTCGAGGGTTTCAATGGCCGGAACGGTATGGCCATTTTCCACCCGGGAGATATAGCAGCGAAGCAGTCCGGTGCGCTTTTCGATGTCCCCTTGGGAATACTTTTTTTCTTCGCGCAGGGCGCGAAGCCGATCACCGATAATCATGTCGGCATTGTCACATAGAGTTATAATGGCTGCAAGCACAAAAGCGGCACTCTCTGGAATAATCCGTAACCGGGAAGCGATGGCAAACGTCACAAATTCAGGGGCTTTGCGCGAAGCCGAGGCTGTCAGCGAAAAGGACAGCTTGACGCCCGCGGAGCAGCAAAAAGCGCTCGTCCTCCGCGCCCAGAGCGGCGACGTAAGCGCCTATGAGGAATTGGTCAGGATCCACCAGCACCGGGTACTAGCCGTAGTGGGCGGCATCCTGCGGGGCAGCGAGGACGTGGAAGACGTGGCGCAGCAGGCACTGGCCAAGGCTTACTTTTCGATCCGGCGATTTGATTTGCGCTCGGCGTTCGGGACCTGGCTTTACAAGATAGCCGTTAACGAGTGTTGGGATTACCTGAGAAAGAAGAAGGTGCGGCGCTTGGTGTATGAAGCGGATCTCAGCGAAGAGCAGGTGCGAAAACTGGAGTCGCTGCCGGAGCACGGATATGGCGGGGCTTTGCACCGGGAAGACACCGGACGGCGGGTCGAACAACGGCAATTGATTGAACGGCTGCTTGGAGGACTCGACAAAAAGGACCAGATGATGCTGGTCATGAAGGAAGTGGAAGGGTTCTCGGTGGAAGAAATCGGGGAGGTCCTGGACCTGAACGTCAATACGGTGAAGGTGCGGCTATTTCGTGCGCGGGCCCGCCTCGTGGAAATGTACCGGAAGCGAATGCAAAAGCGTCCGGCTGCGCGAGAAGGCCTCAGGCAGCGAAGGAGTGAAAAAAGTGCTTAAAAGACCTAATGAGTGCCAAGGGGTTGAATCGCGAATTGAGGACTATCTGTGCGGCGCGCCGGACCCTGAACTGGAGGCCCACCTGGCCCGCTGCGGATATTGCCGCGCGACTGTGGAAGATTCGCGGCTGGCGGGCGATCTGCTCCGCGGGGCCTGGGAGCCGGCCAGCGCACCAAGCCAGGCATTCGTGGCGAATGTCATGGCCAGAATTCATCAGGAAGAGATGCGTGCAAAGTCCCCCGCGGCGTTCTGGGCTCCGCTCGAGTTTCTGGCTTCCCGTTTGTCCTTGACCGCGGCGGTACTTTTGCTCGCACTCTCCGTCTATCTCGTGGAATTCGCTCCGCACCGGAGCGTTCAGATCGGGTCGATTCGCACGGAACTGAGCGCCGGCGATTTTCCGCAGCCGCCTTCGGACCCGGTAAGCAATGAAGAAGTGCTGCAATCCCTGGCTGAGAGGGACAATGGACGCTAACAAAGGCAGTCGCAAGGCTTACTTGCTTGTTCTTGTGCTCTTTATCCTGGGCATCGCGCTCGGCAGTGTAGGTACGTACTTGGTCACGTCAGAGGTTCAGGCGGCGCGACCCCATGCCTCCCTAACCCACAATTACGCCGGCACGGTGGCGATGTTCACCCACGGCCTGAGTCTGAGCTCGGATCAGCAGAAGCAACTCGAGGTCATTTTTAATGATATGCGTGACCACTACGGCGCGCTGCACCAAAAGCTCGATCCCGAATACGAGCAGGTCCGCCAGCAGGGCCGTGAGCGGATTCGCCAGATTCTAACTCCGGACCAGCGGCCCAAATTTGAAGATTTGTTGCGCCAGATCGACGAGGAACGCCTGCGGCGGACAATGGAAGGCCACGATTAGATCCCACCTGCATGCTCTTGCGTTCCAGAGGGAATTCATGAAATGGCGCGCCTCCTTGAAATTCTGAAAAATCTTTGGGTGCGGTCGATGATGCACCGCGCCCTGCTGGTTGCCCCTCCGGTCGCGCTATTCCTGTGGCTGGGATACGTCACGGTGGGAACGCGCACCACCGCTCAATATTTCACTGCCAAAGTCGAACACGGCGACATTTCCCAGGTGGTGCAGGCTACTGGGACGATCAATCCGGTCAACACCGTGCCGGTGGGTTCGGTGGTTTCTGGCAACGTTGTTTCCGTGAGCGTCGACTTCAATTCCCAAGTGAAGAAGGGCGATATCCTCGCGCAAATCGATCCTGTCCCGTTCCAGGTCGCACTCGCTCAGGCCCAGGCGTCGTACCAGAATTCCGTAGCGAATGTGGCAAATCTCGAGGCCCAGATCGGTACAGCCCAGGCCAATGTGGGGACGATGAAAGCCAACGTTGCCAAGGCCCATGCGACGACCATTGACATGGGAACGCAGCAGAAACGCACGAAAACATTGGCGGACCAGGGTGTATTTTCTGCCCAGCAGAATGACGATGCGCAGGCCAATTATGACGGAGCTGTAGCCGCGGAGAACGCTACGATTGCGCAGGAGAAGCAAGCCGAGTCGCAACTGGCGGCCACCATAGCCCAACGAGACCAGGCCAAGGCGCAAGTCCTTATTCAAAATGCCGCGGTGGATTCCGCTAAATTGCAGTTGGGCTATTGCACAATTAAAGCGCCCATCGATGGCACGGTAATCAATCGTACCGTAAATGTGGGCCAGCCGGTGGCGGCCAGCCTGCAGGCCCCCAACCTGTTTAGCATCGGGCAGGATTTGAAGCACATGCTGGTTTATTCCAACACGGATGAGGCCGACGTGGGCCGGATCAAGGTTGGTAAACAGGCGACTTTTCGAGTGGATGCGTTTCCGCGCGAGACCTTCAACGGGACTGTGGCCCAGGTACGCATGAATGCCACCACGATTCAAAACGTGGTGACTTACAACACTATGGTCGCCTTCGATAACCTCGACTTGAGGCTTTTTCCCGGGATGACTGCGTACATTTCCATTCCCGTCGCGGAAGCCAAGAACGTGATCAAAATTCCCAACGGTGCGTTGCGGTTCAAGCCGGATTTGACGGACAGTGAGCTCAAAGCCATTTACGCAAAGTACGGCATACAGGACAGTACACGCGCGACACCGGCGGGGCGCATTGCGGCCACATCGGCAGACGGCGGTGCCGCAGGCAGCGCGGGTGGTGGTGCCACAGCAAGTGGATCCGTTACTGGTCAAACATCTGGTGGACAGGGTGGACAAGGCGCGACTGGAGGCGGTGGGCGCAATGGGTCAGGCGGCTCCGGCTCGGGTGGGGCGGGAGGGAACGCCAAGCGGCAAGACTCCAGCGTCGTATGGAAGCTGCTTCCCGACAAGACGCTGGAGCCCGTGCAAGTCACACTCGGTGTTACGGACTTCACGTTCACAGCGCTCATCAGCGGCAGCTTGAATCCTGGGGACGACCTGGTCATTGGCCAATCCACGAGCAAGTCATCGGCTTCGACAACGCAAACGCGCAATCCCGTGACCGGGGCTGGCGGCGCCACGAGCGGAGTGCCGCGCAGATTCTAGTCGGGTATACAACACTCTCCGATGGCCGATCCAACCACATTCGCAATCGAACCGAAGGAGACCGGGTCGGGCGGCAAACCCGTCATTCGTCTCGAAAACGTTTTTAAGACGTACGACCTCGGAGAAATACAAGTCCAGGCGCTTCGCGGAGTGTCGCTCGAGGTGCGTGAAGGAGAATTCGTGGCGGTAATGGGGCCGTCGGGCTCCGGCAAATCCACCATCATGAATATTTTGGGTTGCCTGGACCGCCCCACCAAAGGGCGCTACTTCTTGGACGGCGTGGACGTTTCAGGGATGACGAAGACGGAACTGGCGCGGATACGGAACAAGAAATTGGGATTTGTGTTCCAGCAATTCAATCTGCTGTCGCGGACTTCGGCCCTAGAGAATGTGGAACTGCCCACCGTCTATGCAGGCGTGAGCCCCGAGGAGCGGACCAAGCGGGCCATGGAGGCGCTCACACGCGTTGGACTCGCCGAGCGCGCCGGGCATCACCCTTCACAGCTTTCCGGTGGACAGCAGCAGCGTGTGGCCATCGCCCGCGGGTTGGTGAACCGGCCGTCGATCTTGCTTGCCGATGAACCTACTGGGAACCTCGACAGCCGAACATCGGTAGAAATTATGGATATTCTCCAGACGCTGAACAACGAACAGGGCCTGACGATCGTTCTCGTGACGCATGAGCCCGATATCGCGCAATTCGCAAAGCGGACGCTCCTGTTTCGCGACGGCAAACTCATGCGAGACAGCCTGGTGCAGGACCGCTTGGTGGCTCACGAAGTGCTAAAATCGCTTCCCACGGCCGAGCAGCAAGCCGCCGAAGATGCGGAATTGGAGACTCAAAGACTGGCAAAGGCCGATGCGCCCGCTTGATACTTGCGGCCGCCTGAACCCGACATGGACTTCATGAACACGTTTCGGCTCGCTTTGCGGGCGCTGGCGCGCAATAAGATGCGCTCGGCGCTGACGATGCTCGGCATCATTATCGGAGTAGGCGCGGTGATCGCCGTCGTGAGCATCGGCCAGGGCGCGCAATACATCGTCCAGCAGGGCATTCAAGCCATGGGAACTAACGCTGTCTTTATCTCGGCGGGAAGCAATCGGGCGGGCGGCGTACGGCAGGGATACGGCGGTGTGAGAACTCTCACCGTGGACGACATGAACGCAATCCTGAAGGAAATTCCGATCATCGCGCAGGCCGCGCCCGCGCTCAGCAGCCGCCAGCAAGTCGTTTACGGAAACCAGAACTGGAACACCAGCATCACCGGCACAACGCCAAACTATTTTGACATTCGGACCTGGCCCATCCAAGCTGGATCGGCATTCAGCGATCAAGAAGTGGATATTGCGGCAAATGTCTGCGTGCTCGGCACCACGGTTGAAAGAATCCTGTTTGTCGACGAAAACCCCATCGGGAAAGAGATTCGCATCGGGAATCTTCCATTCCGCGTAGATGGCGTGCTCGAATCGAAAGGGCAGAATGTGACGGGGCAAGATCAGGACGACGTGATTTTCGCGCCTTACACCACCGTGCAACGCAAAATTTCCGGGATTACCTGGCTGCAGTTTATTGCCGCGTCGGCCGTTTCGCAGCAGGCGTCCGTCGCCTCCGTCGCTCCCATCACCAGTCTCCTGCGCGAGCGGCATCGCATCCGTGCCGGCGACGACGCTGATTTCCTGATTCGCACGCAAGCAGACATCGCCGATCTGCAGAATCAAACGCAGTCGACGATGACCTACTTGCTCGGGGGGATTGCTTCGGTTTCTCTTCTGGTCGGCGGGATCGGGATCATGAACATCATGCTGGTGTCCGTTACGGAACGGACGCGGGAGATCGGTGTTCGCATGGCCGTCGGCGCCACCGAAGCCGACGTGCGGATGCAATTCCTGGTGGAAGCTTTTACTCTCAGCATGATGGGCGGATTTATCGGAATTATTTTTGGCCTCGTGGGTTCGGCGCTGATCAGCAATTTGTTGTCCTGGCCCACGCTCATTTCCGGCAAGGCCATCATCGCCGCGGTCATCTTTTCCGCCGCGGTGGGCATTTTCTTCGGCTACTATCCCGCGCACAAAGCCGCGCAGCTCGATCCCATCGAAGCCTTACGGTACGAGTAGCTGGTTAAGGCCTATCCTGCCAAAACGATTTTAGATTTAGAACGGAATATCCTCGTCGTTTACTTCCGGGCCCGCTTGCTCGTGATCCGCTGGTGCGGGAGCCTCGGAATCATAGTCCGCTGCGCCGGCGGCCGCGCTGTGCGCCGCGCCTCCTATGGAATCCGAACGCGAACCGAGCATGCGGAAGTTTGTGGCTACGATTTCATAGCTGGTGCGCTTTTGGTTTTCTTTGTCGGTCCACTCGCGCGATTGAATGCGGCCTTCCAGATAAATTTGCGCGCCCTTTTTCAGGTATTGCTGGGCAATTTCGGCTTGCTTGCCCCAGACCACAATCTTGTGCCACTCGGTGCGCTTTTGCCGCTCGCCGCTGCGGCTCTTGAACGATTCATCCGTGGCGAGCGAAAAATTGCAGACGGCCTGGCCCGCTCCGGTGTAGCGAGTCTCAGGATCGCGGCCCAAACGCCCCACCAAAATTACTTTGTTGACGGACATGTTTTTTCTCCAGTTGAGTCTGGAAGATAACACGGCGATACGCGGCGCGCAAACTCTGGCGATCGGTGTAGGATTGTTCAGGTGGAAGGATCAGTTCGCGGACTTACGGCGCTCTCCGAGTCCCCTGTGACCTTGGTGTTGAATAAGATTGCGGGAAGCGGCTTAACACAGCGGACATAAAGAAAACGAAGTCACCGAGAAAGATAAAATGCGCGACGGAAAACCTGCGTGGAATATTCCTTCACGAATCACCAGTCACCGGCTTCATCCCGCGGTCGCGCCCATTTCTTTCAATCTGGCGGCGGCGCGTTTGGCCTCGTCCGTACCCGGATACAGGCGAACCACGGCGCGCAGTTCGCGAACGGCGGAGGCTTTCTGGCCAAGCTCCGCAAGGCAGAATCCCTTTCTCATTCTTGCCGAAGCCGTCTTGAAACTCTTGGGGAAATTCTCGATCACTTTGTTGTAGGCGTCGAGCGCGACTTGGAACTGGCCTGGCATGTAGGCGACTTCGCCGAGATAAAACTGCGCGTTGGAAGCCAGATCGGTGTCGCCGTAAAACCTCAGGTAATCCTGAAACTCCTGCGTGGCAAGATCGTAATGCTTGGCGTTGATGTCCCGCAGGCCGTTGGAATACAGCACGTCCGCGGAGGCAGGAGGAGTGGCGCTGGAGGCTCCGGGGCCGGGCGCGGCTCCCGGCATAAGCCCTCCCGTCGGCGAGGGAAGAGCCCCGGCCCGCCGGCGCGGCCAATTTCGAGTCCACGCTTTGCAAGGTGTTCTGAATATCCGTAAGCTTCTGATCGAGTTTGCCGACGCGAGCCTGCAGATCCGCCACGTTGTCGGAGACGCCCTGGACCTGCGTGCCCATGGTGTCCAGGCGCGCGCCGGAGGCGGCCGAGAAATCCTGCGTGGTCTTCTGTACGGCGGACATGGTGGTGCTGAGCTTGTTCACGGCGTCCAGCGACTGCTGGATGAGGGTTCGCTCCACGGCGTCATTTTGCGTGATTGCCGTCTGCATGTTCTGCTGGCCCTGAATCAGCTGCGTAACGCCGTTCTGCAGGTCGATAATTTCGCGCGCGACAGCGCCCGCCGGCGCGGGACCAAACAAGGTGCCGCCAAGAGCTCCCGCGAGCATGGCGGCGCCGAAAAGCAATATCCATCGAATGCGCAAGGTGTGCCTCCTCCGAGGGGGGACTCCTCGTCCGTTCTGAATTGTTTCCGGGGCTCGCCGGCCAGTGCGCGAGGCCAGCAAGCCCCGGAAGTTGATTTTAACTACTTACCCATGATGATGTGCGCCCTGCGATTCTGCTGCCAGCATTCTTCCGTGGAAGCAGAGCAGAACGGGCGTTCTTTGCCGTAGCTGACCGTTTCCATCCGGTCAGCGGATATCCCTAGCGAAGCAAGGAATTGTTTCGCCGCTGCGGCGCGCCGGTCCCCAAGAGCCAGATTGTACTCCGTGGAACCGCGTTCGTCGCAATGGCCTTCAATGACGACTTTCACTTGCGTATTTGAGCGCAAGAACTGAGCGGTCTGCGAGAGGGCGTCGCGGGCGTCAGCACGCATATCCGCTTTGTCATAGTCAAAGAAAGCGTCCTTCACTGCCGCATCAAAGAGCTCTTGCAGAGTCGGCACGTGGGCCGCCGGCGGCGGAGGAGGAACATTGACGGTGATATGCACGCTGGCGTCGGCCGAACCGCCCGGTCCGGTCGCGGTTAGCGTGTAGGTGGTCGAATCCTGTGGATTCACCCGCTGAGATCCTTCCGCGGAAACATTGCCGATTCCCGGCGAGAGGCTCAGGGTGGTTGCATTGGTCGAGGACCATGTCAAGGTCACTGACTCGCCTCTCTGAATCGTGTTGGAAGAGGCCTGCAGATTCACCGTCGGCATTGCCGGCGGGGCCGCTGGAGGCGGTGGGGGTGGAGGTGGCGCTTGGGGCGCGGGCTTCTTGCAAGCCGCGCTCAGAGCGAGGATCGCGACCAAAGTACCGAACAGTATCCTGGCATGCGTACGTTTCCGCATCTTTCTTGTTCTTCCTCCTTTGACAATTTACGTGAGCTTCGGTTGTGAGTGCAAATACGAACTTGAACCGTCCGACCTCGATGGATCCATGCCCGCCGTCTTTGGCTGCCATTCCATCATTTGGGCGACCAGTTGGGAGATTCATTCTGTCCCTGTTTGGTTAGCTGACGAGCGTCCGTCCCGTCAGCAAGCATGGACCAAATTTGCCGCGTTCCCGTGCGCGTGGATTCGAACACAAGGTGGCGCCCGTCAGGGGCCCAGCTGGGCCGCTCATTGCGGCCGACGTCGCGCGTCAATTCGACGAGCTGGCGGGTGACAATTTCCATCACATAAAGATCGTAGTTCCCGTTGGGTCGCCGCCAACTGAACGCCAGCAACTGGCCGTTGGGGGACCACGCGGGATCGATGACATAGCCCATGTCGGGAAGATCCACTTTGGCTTGGCTCGATCCATCTGAATTCATGGTGTAAAGCTGGGGGATGCCGCCGCGGTCGCTCACGAAGGCCACTTGCTGGCCCGTCTTGGGATTCCAGGAGGGGGAGGTATTCGCTCCGTTCGAATAGGTGAGGCGCTTCGGGCGCAAGCCGTATGCGTCCGTGATGAACAGTTCCGGATTTCCAAGCATGCTGGACATGAACATGATCTGCGTGCCGTCGGGCGACCAGGAGGGCGACGAATTTGTTCCCCGGAAGCGCGGCCAGGAAATCAGGTGGTTGGTTAGCGTGGAATAGACGCAAATCTGAGCCGTCAGCACGCTGCTGCTGCCCGGTTGCGCGTAACAAGTGAAGGCGATGCGCGAAGCGTCCGGCGACCAGCGCGGGGTGAGCGCGATGCTATGCATCTGCGACAGCTGATGCTGATTTTCGCCGTCGTAATCCATGGCCCAGATTTCCTTGTTGCCGCTACGGTTGCTGACAAAGGCGATCTGCGTGGAGGCGATTCCCGGCAAGCCGCCGGAAAGTTTTCCGATGATTTCATCGGCAAATTGGTGCGCGAAGGTGCGGACCTGCGCTTCGGTGGCCTCCCCGCGATAAACTTTTCCAATCACCGGCGGCAGGGAAGCGTCGCGCACATCGTTCAGCCAGGCTTGAATCTCCACATTCGTGCCGTTGACGGAGAAATTTCCGAACGCCAGCAGTTGCGCCGACGCGGGCGCTTCGGACCAGGATTTGTAGTCGACTTCGGCGGGAGTGCCCGGAGTCTGCAGCGGGTTGTAGCTCTTGCTGATCAACTCGAGGATGCCGCTGTAATCCAGATCGTTCCGAAGCACGTCCGTGAACAGCGCGGCCAGGGGCTGCGACGGGGTGTCCTTGGCTGCGAAATCCGCGACAGCAAGCTTTGCCTTGGAAACGCCGAGACCCGTGCCGGTCTTGAACCAATCCTGTGCGGAAGCCGGCGCCGCACTAAAAAAGGAAATAGAACCACAGATGAACACTGATAAACACAGATATAAAGTCAGACTGGGATGTATTCTTGCCGATCGTTTTTGTGACGGCTGAATCACGCTATCTCTTTTCTGGGCTGGTCGTGAGTGCTCCATCATTCATGCATCCTTAATTTGTTCTAACGACGGAAATCGAACCAGAACTCGACGGTTACGCTGTTTCCCGAATAATTCGACGGCAACGCCGACATGGGACTCGAACTCAATATCGCCCGTAGCGCCGAGTTGTCGACCGAACGATTGCCGCTGGATTGCAACATCTGAACGTTGGTGACCGTTCCGTCCCTCAAAACCTGAAACGAAAAGCTCGCTCTCGGGGCCCAGCGCACGGTGGGGTCCACCGTAGACTGGAGCCAATTGCTGCTGATCCGATTTCGCACGCCATCCACGTACGAAGGGAACCTCCCCGAAAAATCTCCTCCCCCGGGGCCGCTAAAGCCCATGCCTCCCTGCGTCGGTCCATTCATCGCAAATGAAGAGTAAGGAAGCGCCGGGGCACCCCCCTGGCCATAGGGGACGGCGTTTGTGGGCGGCGGCGTCTTATCCTCAAAAACTTTGGACGGGCGAGTGACGAAGTGAGGAGCCTTTTCCTTTTTAAATTCAGGAATCTTTTTGACGTCCGGCGGGATTTCCTTGGCTTTGGGCTGCGGCTCGGATTTGTAAAGACCTTTGGTTGTGTCCACCGTTTGGCTCGTGGTCACGGCGTCGGGACGGGGCAGCATGATTCCTGGAAGCTTGGCAACAAGTCCCACCGAAACGGAACCGTCACCGCCGGCGCTCCCCCACATATCGCCGCGATGCGAATAGATTGTGGAAATCGTCAGCGAACCGAAGAGGATTGCGTGAAACACGACAGACCAGAGGAAGGGCTTTTTCAAGCCTTCTGCGCCGGGATGGTGTGGGGAATAAGACATAAAGTTCAATGAGGCGTATCGTCGAGGGGCTCGGTCACGACGCTAATATTTTGGATGCCGGATTGGCGCATGGTGTCCACCACCAGGGCAAAAGCGCCGAAGGGAACCGTCTTATCGCAGCGCAGATAGACCGCGTCGCCCTGCGGATTGTGCATTTGGGCGTGGACCTTGTCGCCCAGTTCGTGGATGTTGACTGCGTCGTCGCCGATATAAATGCGCTGCGCGCGATCGATGGAAACAACCACGCGCGATTCGGAAATCTCCTTGACGGTTTTAGTCTTGGGCACGTCCACTTCAATGCCGGATTGCAGGATCGGCGCGGTGATCATGAAAATAACGAGGAGCACCAGCATGACGTCCACGAAGGGGACGATGTTGATCTCCGAAAGAGAAGTCCCGGTTTGGCGAGCCAGTTGCGGCATTTTGGTTTCTTCCGACTACGTTCTACGTGGCCTCGCTCCAACAAATAATTCAAGAACGTTCAACATGTAGAAAACAGAGGGCGCAGAAACGATATATTGATTTCAGTGCGGCAATACTCCTTCATTGTTGCTCTGTGCCCTCAGCGTTAAGGAATTTCGCATGCGCTTCAGCCTCTCATCCACGCTGTCCCGGATACATTTTTTCGACGACGGCCGATACTTCCATAGCGAAACTGTCCATCCGCGTGCTGAGGTCCCGGATATTGTGCAAAAAATGGTTGTAGGCGATCACGGCGGGAACGGCGGTGAAAAGTCCCGCGGCGGTGGTGATTAGCGCTTCGGCGATGCCCGGCGCCACCGCGCGGAGGCTCGCCGCCCCGGCGGTGCCCAATCCCGTGAATGCGTCCATGACGCCCCACACCGTGCCAAACAGTCCGATGAAGGGAGTGACCGATCCGGTAGTAGCCAGCCAGGGTATGTAGCTTTCCACCTTGCGGACTTGCTCGCCGGCGGCCAGTTGCATGGTCACGGTTACGGCGTTGAGGCTGGTGATTTTGCCGTGCGGGTTTCCGGAGCGAATCTGGCTCTCGATCTCCTGGTATCCGGCGGCATACACGGACTCCAGCGGAGAACCGCCTCCACCCATCTGCCTGGGATCGGGAAGAGTTCGGTTGGCGCGGAAGATGCGGAGGAACAGGGAAGTCTGGCGCTTGATGCGAGAGAACATCGCCAGCTTTTGAAAAATAAGAGCCCAGGAAAAAAGAGAAAAAGCCAAAAGCATCCCGAGAACGATGCGAGCGACCCAGCCTGTCTGCTCGATCAGCGTGCTAAGTTGCCCGGCGTACAGCAAACACGCAAATTGCGGAATGGTCTCCCCCTCAGAAAGCCCATTGATGACCCACACGGGCAACCTAGCACACGCTCAAAACGTGGTCAAACAATAAGCGGCTGTATTGTGCTCGATTGTGTCGGGTTAGTATAACACATCGTATTACGATGTATTTTAGCGGGTGCGCGTTATGTGAATATTGTGTAAAGGCCTGTGCATGGACCTTTGGCGGAGGCTATTTCACGCGCCCGCGGGGATTCGGGTTCACGCAAAATCCCTGTGGTATCATTGCTGCGAGTCGCATGATGAGCCGCGTGGACGTCCAACTCGACGCATTGGCTGGCGCGAAGGCGAGTTCGCCCGAGCGTGCGGTTGCCCTTTCCGCTGGGGCTCCCGGCGACAACACGTTTTATCTGGAAACCTTCGGCTGCCAGATGAACGCGCACGATTCCGAAAAAGTAGCCGGAGTTCTTCTCGGCCGCGGATATCAGCAGGTGGACACCATCGACGCGGCCAGGCTGGTCCTCTATAACACCTGCAGCATTCGCGAAAAGGCCGCCCAAAAAATATATTCGCGCCTCGGGGCATACGCGAAATATCCCGGCGAAGAAAAAATTATCGGCGTGCTGGGCTGCGTGGCGCAGCAGGAGGGCGAGGAAATCTTTGAGCGCTCCCCCTGGGTGCGCCTGGTGTGCGGCTCGGCGAGTTACAGCAAGCTGCCCGACCTGATCGCGGAACTCGAAGCCGGCAACCGCCGCGTCACGGGCCTGGACACTGACACCGAAGCGACCTTTGAGACGGAAATCACGCGCCGCGACAATCCGTTTCGCGCCTATTTGACAATTATCGAAGGCTGCGACAAGGCCTGCTCCTATTGCGTGGTGCCATTTACGCGCGGGCCGGAGCGCAGCCGCTCCAGTGCATCGGTGCTGGACGAGACGCGGAGGCTGGCCGATGCAGGCTACTCGGAAATCCAGCTCCTCGGTCAAACGGTGAATTCCTACAAGGACCCGTCCGCAAAACGAATGTCCTTCGCGGAGCTGCTGGTGGCCGTGGCGGCGGTTCCTGGAATCCGGCGCGTGCGGTTCACGACGTCGCACCCGCGCGACTTCGGCCGCGATATCGTCGAGGCCATCGATGCGGTGCCCGAATTGTGCGGCCACGTGCACTTGCCGGTGCAGTCGGGTTCGAACCGCATCCTGCGGGGAATGCTGCGCACGTACACGCGCGAGGATTATCTGGAAAAAATCGCCATGATCCGTCAAGCGCGCAGGCCGATCAGTGTGACCTCGGACGTCATCGTGGGTTTTCCGGGCGAAACCGAAGAGGATATCGAAGAGACGCTTACCTTGCTTGACGCCGCGCAATATGACGGAGTGTTCGCGTTCCAGTATTCGCCCCGGCCGAATACGGCAGCGCAGCACATGTCCGATGCCATCTCCGAGGAAGAGAAGGGCCGGCGCCTGGCGCGAGTGATGGATCGCCAGCGCGAAATCCAACGCGCGCGCAACGAGGCGCTCGTCGGCCAAACCTTTGAAGTGCTCGTGGACGGTGCTTCGCGGCGCGCGGGCCAGTGGTCGGGTCGCTGTTCGAGCAACCGCATTCTAAATTTCACTTCGCCGCAGGAGAACCTTCTGGGAGAATATGTTCAAGTGCGAGTGGAGAGCGCGAGCCCGAACTGTCTTGTCGGCGAGCACGTGCTTTGAAATTGGGCGAGCGGCTGGTCACAGCTCAGGGGAAGCAGATTCAAACCACGCACGCGTCCGGGAGGCATCGATGGAAGTCGAGATGAAAATCCGCGGACTGATGATGGACCCCGTTACGAACATGCCTATCGTAGTGCTCAAGGATGCGCAGGGCACCGCGGTCCTACCGATTTGGGTGGGAATCTACGAAGCCAACGCCATCGCCCTCGAAATCGAAAAAGTGCAGACTCCGCGCCCCATGACGCACGACCTCTTGCGCAACGTTTTTCTAGGCCTCGATGTGCGCGTGCAAAAAGTGGTGGTCAACGATCTGAAGGACGACACGTTCTACGCGCTGATCTGGGTGGAGCGCAACGGCGAAATTTTTTCCATCGATTCGCGCCCGAGCGATGCCCTGGCCCTGGCCCTGCGCGTCGATTGCCCCATTTTTGTGGAAGACGAAGTCCTGAAGAGCTCGAAGATTTCCAGCGCCATCTCCGAAAAATCCACCAGCGAAGAGCTCCGCAAATGGCTCGAAGGCCTTTCCGACGAAGACCTCGGCCGATACAAGATGTAACCACGAGTATTTGTTTTTTGGTATTCAGCGTTGGACTTTCGAGAAAATATCCTTCAATAGGAGGCACCATGAAAAGTGGACGACATTTCTTCTTCTTGTGGGGCGGCACAGTCGCGATGTTAGTGCTGGCGAGTTCCTTCGCTCTCGCGCAGGGTAACGGCAATGGCAAAGGTCACGGCAAAAATAAACACGGTGACGATGATAACCCGTCCGCTTACGCATTCAGCGATCATGATCGCGACGTCATGCGCGCCTGGTACGAAGACCACCGAGGATCGCTCCCTCCAGGGCTGGCCAAGAAGGATAGACTCCCACCCGGATTGGAGAAGCAGCTCGCCGAACGCGGCACGCTGCCTCCCGGCTTGCAAAAGCGCATCCAGCCCGTCCCAGTGGAACTGGAACGGGAGTTGCCTCCACCACCACCTGACTGCGCGCATGTCGTGATCGGCGGCCACGTTGTGCTTTTGAATCGGCGGACCAATCTCGTGCTCGCCGTCTTCCACTTTGAAATCGGCTAATTCATTTTCTTCGCGCTGTTCATCTTTGTGGAAGACGAAGTTCCGAAAAGCTCGAAAATTTCCAGCGCCATTTCCGAAAAATCCACCAGCGAAGAACTCCGCAAATGGCTCGAAGGCCTTTCCGACGAAGACCTCGGCCGCTATAAGATGTAGAGGCAGTAGCCTCCCTGGGCACGCCAGCAGGCGTCAAATTGATCTATTGACACGTTCCGGATCGCAACCCCGGACGGGAACCATTCACCCAAACACGCTAGTGTCCTAACGCATAGCTGACAAGATCTTTCAGCGCGAACCCAGACTTCATGGGCTTAAAGTTCGGGTCGATATTCAATATGGAATTGGCGTCCCCGAACATCAGCCCCAAAAAAACTTCCGCCACGATGCGGCCTCCCACTGGCCCGAGTCTTGGGGTGTTGATGACCACAGACTCCTTCACAGGTAGCGTGACCGGTTCTTGAAAGAGCATCGCTTCTGCGAGGATGTAGGTCCACAACGGGCAGTTGTCGGCAAAGACCTCGCTGACCGATAGGATGTTCTTTCTTGGCAAAGGTGAAACCGCTTTTCCGATGAGGATTTCCTTATCCTCAAGTTTCGGGACGCCCATGGCCCTGGCGAAATCCTGGCCTGAAGGCAGCCCGAGTCGCTTGCCGCGGATTAGGTTTCGTTCGGCCAAGGAAGAGGGTTTGGGGGCGACCGTTGCCGGCAGGTGATGAAGCGGATTTACAAGCGAGGTATCAATCCGGTAGGCGAATTGCAGGCGCTTCTCGTTATCCGCTTTGGTGCCGTCGTAAGTGCGCTTGTCGATGTCGATGAACCGTCCCCAATCGATCGCCCAATGAGGATTCATGGGTCGGAAACCTGTGAGACCTTCCTGCAGCCCTTGAGAAGGAACCGGAAAAATCGGAAGCAAAACCTTGTCGTTCAGGCGATACCCTGGGCGAATCATGGAATGGCCAAGCCTGTACGCGGCGACGGAAAATTCCACTGGCATGAACGGGTCATTCTTCCAATGAAAGAATTCGAGTTTGTGCCGATCGTACTTGCCCCCCGTCTGCAAAGCCTGGATGACGCTGGAATGCACGACGCGCGGAAGAAAATCGTTCAAGATCACGTATTGATAATGAAATCGGACAAACTGCTGAACCTTGTGAAATTCGAGGTGCGCGTGTTCAGTAACAACTCGATTGTGAAAACGCTCAAACAAGCCTTGCAGTTGAGACACGATACTGTTTTCGTCGTTCCGCGGATCACCGATCAGTGCGCGGCCATTTTTGCTGCGCACAAGATCCGTGGCGTGCGCGGAACCGCCCGAGATTGGTTCACCGAGCAGAAATTTCGCGGGCCCGTCGTACATATACGGCTGATCGTCTGGCCCGCGCCCGTAGACGTTGTCCAGATCGAATGCCGGGGTCCTAAAATCCGTGAGGCTTGCGGGATCATTCTGCTTCTGGAGGCTGCTCTCCGGATCAAACGTAATGTCATGATCGATGAACTGACCGAGGTACGTGTACAGCGCCGGAATCCCGCTTTCTTCATCGTCCTTCCCATCCTTGGGAGGATCAAACGTGGCAGACATTTCTTTGCCAAGCTCGCGAAGGACATTCAATTCGTGATCGTCGTCGGAGCCGAATTGAGCGGCGGGCAGTGATCGAAACATTCTTCCAAACCGGCCCTGGAAGAGGGGAGAAGTTCCCGCCGACTCGAGTCCGCGTATAGGGACACTGTGCTTTCCACTCATTGCTGACCTCCTGGGACATCAAGGTTAAGTTTCAGAAAAGAGGCCTGGGCCCGGAACGTTTTCCGCATGGTTCCTAGGACTAGCGGACTTACAATGTGTTTGCCGCGGCCTCACCAGTTTCTACTGCGCCTTCCATAAATCCTTGCCAGGCTTCGGACAGATGCTCGCCCGCAAACCGCACCAGGCCATGACGCCGCGCGAGGGCGGGGCGCACTTTGAACCATTGATCTGGACGGTAGAACGCGTAAGCTCCCCCGATTCTTTTTTCGAGTTGCCAGGCTTTTTGTTTTAGAAAGTCGCCTTTAATTCCGGGTTTCTGCCGAAGCGCAAGGCAGAGGTCACCCGAAATCCACTCCGCAACGCTTCTCCCCGTCTCGCTGGCCAAGTCATCTGCCTTGTCGCCGATCGCGTAACTACAAATAATTCCCTCGGGGCCCTCCTGACCATTTGTGCTTTCGAAACAGAAGTCCGAAACACGATTCGAGAACATGGAAAATCCGCTGCCTTTGCTGCGACGCCATTTCTTGTCCCAGAATCTGCTATGGAAGAAAACGGCCGTCTTGACGATCCGGGCGTATTGCAACTCCTCTGCATGGTCGTGTTGTTGCACTGGGAGTGGCGGGTTCCACCGGATCTTGTTTAAACAAGGCGCGGGGATGGCGCAAATGCAGGCGTTCCCCGCAAATGTCCGGCCCGCTCGAGTGGTCACCTTGACCCTGTCGCTCGTTTGTTGGATTCGAATAACTTCCTGGTTTTTGTGAAGGGAAGTCCGCTTCGCATTGATCGCGCCGACGAAGGCGTCGCTCAAGCGGTCGTTTCCGCCGACAATTTTCTTATCCATTTCATCGAACGAATTGCTGAAGGCGTACTCCGCGGCGGCGGAGTACGCGGATGTTTGGCGAATGGATTCGCCGAAGTCGGTGCTGTCCATCAAGTCGCGGCGTTCGAGTTCATCTTCGTTGAGGCCCATCTCCTTCAGCCGCGTCCACCAGTCGATGCGGTCGAGATTCTTGTTCCAGGCGAGGTTTTTCTGATGCCGCTTGACCTGGTCGCAGAATGTTTGAAATTTTTTCTTAATTGTCCTGGGGAATGGAAATGCGCCCGCCGGATAAGTCTTGAAGGCATGGCCCTCCCGCCAGAATGACAGGGCATAGCGGTGCTCCATGAGTGGCAGGTTGAAGTGCTTGGCGAGCTTGATCATTCGCCCGTGATCCGCCCCAATCCATTCACCGCCAAGTTCGTAGACGAGGGGTTTGCGGCCCTTTCGCAGATGCCGCTCGGTGTGGACCCTTCCTCCATAGCGTTCGTCCGCCTCCAGGACATCCACGTCCCAACCTCTCTCGACGGCGCGGTAGGCGGCGGCTAACCCTGCGAGTCCTGCTCCGATTATGATGCATTTTTTATTGGCCACGGATTGCCTCCGCTTATGCGGCCGTATGTTTGCGAAATGCCCGAGAGATCTCCAAATTCAGGCCCGACTAACGGAATGGTCCTTTTCTAGAGGACGGAGTATACATGAAGCTAAGTTTCGTCAATATTAATTATTCATGATTTTGTCCGAGGCGGTGGAAAAGTATGGGACAGAGTTCATCCTGTTCGGTCATGACTTTGTTTGCCTTGGCAGAAGTCAAAGCCAGACAGGCTGAACAGGCCGCCGAAAAAATGCCTTGTTCTGTCATTCTGAGCGAAGCGAAGAATCTCTCCCTGTTTCTTTTCTTAAACTTAAATCGAAGAGAGATTCCTCGCTTCGCTCAGAATGACAGTGGGTTGAGTTTTTCCGCAACCTCTGAAGCCTGTCCTACATGTGGATTGCCCGATGCCGCATGAAAAGCAAAATGGCTGCGCCGGCAAACGCCGGAACGGCTAGCGTCAAGAGTCCGGTCTGATAGTTCCCAGTGAAATCTTTTGCGCGCCCCATCCAATAGGGTCCGAGAAATCCCCCCACTATCGCGATCGTGTTGGCGGTGGCGATGCCCGCGGCCGAGGATCTGCCCGTTAGAAAACTGGAAGCGATGGCCCATGAAGGTCCCGCAGTCGCATTGAACGCGACAAAGATGATCGCGTAGGCCGGGATCGCAAAGATTGGCGCGACGGTGAGGCCCCCCACGACAAAGGCCGCGGCGATCAGCAGGCATGGCACGATGAGATGCCAGTAGCGCTCTCCCGCGCGGTCCGAATGATGCCCGTTAAGCACCAGACCGAGCGCGCCCAGGATTCCCATGATCGCAATCGCAAACCCGACGTTCGTATTACTGAGTCCGGTGGCCTGCTGAATGAGCACTGGCGCCGAAAACGAGAACGCATAAAAGCCGATGTAGATGCACAGCAGGTACATGCCGAGCTGCCATACCCGCGGATTCAGAATGGCGCGCAAGGCGCCTTCGGCGCGGCGGCCTCCGATGGTTTCGTTGCCGGCGCGCAGCTGCTCGACGAGCCAGTCGCGTTCCTCGGCGGTGAGCCACGCAGCTTCGGCTGGCGTGTTCGGCAGATAGAAGATGAACACGACACTGAGAATTACAGCAGGAAAACCCTCCGCGAGAAACAGCCATTGCCATCCGGCCAGGCCCAGGCGGCCCTGAAGATTGAGCAGCGCGCCTGCCAGCCCGCCCATGAAAATCGAGCTGAGCGGTAGAGCTACGTAAAACCGGCTCACGGTCCGCGCGCGCACGTTGGCCGGAAACCACTGGCTAAGGTAGTAGACCACTCCGGGAAAGAAACCCGCCTCGGACATGCCCAAGAGAAAACGCACGGCGTAAAATTCGAGGGGCGTCTTCACAAACATCATGCCCATCGCCAGCAGGCCCCAGGTAATCATGATGCGGGCGATCCACCGCCGCGCGCCGAAGCGGTACAAGAGCAGGTTCGAGGGTATCTCGCACGCCGCATAGCTCAAAAAGAAAAGCCCCGCGCCCAGCCCGTAGGCGGAAGCGCTGAAATGCAGGTCGCGATTCATCTGCAGCGCCGCAAAGCTGATGTTCACGCGATCCGTATACGCGACGCCGTAGGCGATGGCGATGAGCGGAATGAGCCGCACGCTGGCCTTGCGCAGCGCGGTAGCGCCGATCCTGCTCTCCTCCATTTCGATGGCAGAAGACGCGTCAGCAAGGTTCCGGGTTGGTGATGGGGGAGGCACTCTATCCGGCGAGAGAATATCATGTAGCGTTGGAAAACCTGCACTATCCGCTTATTTAGGAGAAGCGTATGAGCCTATGGACCCGTTCAATACCGTCTGAATTTGAAGGACGTTTCCGCGGCGTCGTTCCATAGGAGGTCGGGACTTCAGTCCCGACGAAAAGCGTCGTTTGATCAGGGGTTTTAACCCCTGAAGCTTCAGGGGCTGAAGCCCGCAATCAAATGCAAGCTGAATGGCCGAGCTGAAGCTCGGCCCTCCCGTAGACGGAAGCTTTCAAATTGGGACAGTGCTATCCGTTCTACAATACAAACGTCTTCTCAAAACTGGGCAGAGCGGATCGAAAAGGAATGGCGCAATGAGCAAATCAGATGCAGAACAAAAAGGCACTGTTGTGGTCACCGGGGTTTCATCAGGGATCGGCTACGCGACAGCGAAGCAATTAGTGCGTTCTGGCTTCCGAGTCTTCGGGAGCGTTCGCACGCAGCGGGATGCGGAGCGTATAGCAACGGACCTGGGGCCTTTGTTCACGCCTTTGATCTTCGACGTCAGGGATGAAGACTCGATCCGTAAAGCTGCCCGTGTTGTCTCGGAGGAACTTGGCAGCGGCACTCTAATGGGCCTGGTGAACAACGCTGGTTTTGCGATTCCCGGACCGCTGCTTTATCAGAAGATTTCAGATTTTCGCCGCCAGTTCGAAGTGAACGTGTTTGGCCAGTTGGCGGTGATTCAGGCATTCGCCCCTCTGCTGGGTGCCGATACGAACCGCACGGGCAAGCCCGGCCGTATTGTAATGGTGAGTTCAGTAGTCGGAAGTTACGGTCAACCTCTCATGGCCGCATACGGTTCATCAAAATATGCCATTGAAGGCATGTCCGATGCCCTCCGGTGTGAATTGATGCTGTTTGGCATTGACGTTATCCTTATTGCTCCCGGACTAGTCGGTTCATCCTTCGTCGACAATCTTCAAAAGGAAGATATTTCACCGTATCAAGACACCCCATATCGGGAAGCTATGGCGAAGCTCGGACCGAGGATGGCCAACAAGAAGTCTCTGCCCCCGGAGCGGATCGCGGAGTCCATCCAGCATGCGCTGACCACTCCAAGGCCCAAAGTGCGTTATATAGTCGCACGCAGCTATTTGAGAGATTGGCTTCTGCCAACCCGCCTTCCAAAGCGGATCAGCGACAGCCGATCGGCGAAAAAACTAGGCTTTGTGTATCGTCCGCAATAGAATCTGCGCGTTCCGCTGGCAGTCCAGAATTCTCCAACTTCGCACGGCCGGGGGCAAGGGGTTGGGAATTAAGATTTTGGGTGCCCCACTCTTGCACGACGGCGTGGACAAGGGTAGGGATTTTTGAATAGTAATTCCGACTCGCTTTTATCACGACCCTTCATTTCATGAAGCTAGCCCCCCGTCCTTCAAAGGGTGCGCCGCCTGGCAACCGCCCGGCATCAATCTTCGATGAGGACACGATATACGTAGCCGGATAAGGTTGTCTGGGTGTAACCTCACTATTCAATGGACAGTTACATATCTGAATTCTCATATGGCTACGCGCTCACCAGCGAACTGGTGGCCGTGTTCAAACTGAAGGAAATTGGTGCACCTGAGTTCGCCACTCAGAATTCAGAAGGCAAACAGGGCGGGGGCTGGAACGTTAAGTTGCCTGGCCTCCCTGTTTACCTCCAATTCAAACGAACTGCCAGAATGGTCCGTAGCACGGCCGTCGATTCCCCCTCTATTCCAGGGCTTCCGTTCTTCCGTATGTACCTTCACCGCAGGGATCAGTCGGACCAGCATCAACTTCTTCTGGACCTTGAGGAAAAGGGCAATCTTGTTCTCTACGCGGCACCAGGGTTCAGTGAGCCCGACGAATTAAACGAAGCATACTCATTAGATCAAACAGCGAAGCGATCTATTTTCATCAGGCCATCCGCGATCGGGCCACTAACGGACGATGACCGTCACTGGGTGGCATTTCGAATTGGTCCTAGGGTGGCATTTCGCTATTCTGAGCCGCGTCCTGTCAAATTGGAGTTCCCTGAAGGTCTCTTCCGTCCGCAACGAGTTGCTGAGGTCAAACAACGACGCAAGAGCCCGCTCCCGGAGTCGTATGGGGACATTGCAGATGAGCTGCTTAAGATTTATCAGACCATGCGGCCAGCGCTATTCGACCAGCACCGGATTGGGGACATTAGGAATCTTCGGGAGCGTCGCAATGCTCCAGACTTTGCGCGCCTTGTGGCGCGCACACTCTTTCAATCTGAGCTCCTCTTCGCGCCTTCTGCGTAGCACCTTCGATCATGATTGGCGGTCTCAGGTCGGCAGAACTTAAACTCAATAGGGCTAAGAAGCATCTTCGCGCTATCAAGCGATCCATCGCTAAGTATTCGGCAAGTCGGCCACACCGATTTACTAAGAAGGGCATGGGCAAGAGAAAGTTGGATATTCTCAAGCCGCCGCCACAAGAAATCGCTGTTCTTGCTGGAGAGATGATTTACCAGATGCGATCGGCCCTTGATCATTTGGCATTCGAACTCGTCAAGACGAATCCGAGCGTTTCGGCCTTGGATCCTAAGTGGCGCGAGCACTGCCAATTTCCCCTCAGAATCAAACTTCCGAACGATAGTGCGCCTCCGCTTGCAAGAAATGGATTCTCCAATGACCTTCCGGGGATCTCCGACAAGGCGTTTGAAACGATTGAGCGCATGCAGCCCTACTATGGAGCTGCCGCCGTTGACAGTACTAATGGCTGTTTGCGATTGCTAGTCATGCTCTCGAACATCGACAAGCACAGACACTTAAACCTTGTTCGTGCCCGCGTTCGTCAAAAGCAACACATTCGATATGAGAGCGGATTCACTTCTGGAAGCTGGCAATTTTTGGACCGCGGAACGATAACTGAACATCCCGGCGATAAATGCAGCTCTGATCGACCCGCTTATGTGAATCGCCGATACACCACGGTTGTGACGTTCAATGAGAGGGAACATCTCGGGAATGCCACTGACGTGCCCCTGGACTTTCTTCTATTTCTTATTCTGTACCACATTGAATTCTTCATTGTTCCGGCGCTTCTCCCACTCATCAAGGAGTCCTAGATACTCCGGCTGGACGTGGCTCAAATTGCCCGACCACTTGACTTGAGGGCGAGGAGGACCAGCGAGAACATTCGCCCGAAAAGATAGTCCACATGTCTGGAGCTCACTATCGGCACTTTGCCTACCTCAGTGTGCCGAATCATGAATCGGTTACCGATGGCAGTGAGTTCGGTTGCCTCACCTTCAATCAACACTCGAAATTCAGGTTCAGTCGACGTTTTGTCTAGGAGCGCCTTAGTGCTGCCTCTCTCATCCGCTCCGGGCTCAACTGTTTTCAGCCGTTCCCACGCATCCCATAACTTTTCGAGCGCCTCGCGCCTTACGTCAAGCGAGCGGTTTAGGAATCTATTGCGCGCGCTTTCCAACAGCCCGTCGAGTATTTCGTCCCCCGTCCTAAAGGGAGTATCCCTGAGCGCCTCTTGAAGCACCATTGGCGCAAGGCGTGTCACTTCGCCGTGCTCCAGTTGAAACGCCATTCCGTTCCGCTCGAAAATGCGGTTTACATCGTGCTCGAAATTTTGACGCCCCAGTCCCTGATCGTACGAATAGTGCGAGTGGCCGAAAAATGAATGGAAATCATGGGCTGTCGGTTCCGAAACATGCTCGTACGTGAATTCGATGAGGTCAAACGTCTGTCCATCGGATGCTGCCGATTTGGCCTCGCCCGTAGATGAAGAGTTCCTCAAGTCATTCGGCCATATCACCCCGTACGCCTACATCATCGTCGCTAGCTTAGCTCTGTCGCAACCGCAATTGCCCCGCCCATCGGGACATAAGGAGGGGAACGAGTACCCAAACTACTCATCGTCGACGCGCGAGCTTACTAGCTCCAAGAGACCGTTGCGCGTAACCTCGTCCAGTTCCTCTCTTACACGTGGGACCGCGCCGCCATGCCGTTCTGTGAATAACTTCTTCATAAGGTTAGCTGAAGCCACCTCCCGCGATTGTACCCGACTAAAGTGGTACTCGATAGTTAGACCTCGGCTTCTGCCTCTTTTTCCCTTGCGCCGATTCGACTGGACGAGTAGATTTAGCCCTAGGCCGAGGGCTGGGGGCATTCCGGAAAATCTTGCGGGGTAGTTGCCGCCCAGGGAGGACTTATGCCCCGACGCTGTCGGGGCGAAATATGACCGCCATCCTGACCATCGCCAATCAGAAAGGCGGCGTGGGGAAAACAACCACCGCGATTAACCTCGCCGCCGCCATCGCGCTTCGCAAAAAGAGAACGCTTCTCATCGATCTCGACCCGCAGGCCAATTCCAGCATCACTTTTTTTGACATGGCCGACGTGCAGGCGTCGATGTTTGACGTGCTGGGCGATCACCGCGCCGAAATGGCGAGCAGTGATCAAGACAACCAAGAATCCGATGCTCTCGGTGGCTCCCTCGCGGCTGGCTCTGGCCAAGCTGGAGCAGCAGCTTTCCGGGCAATTTGACGCGCCGTTCAAGTTGAAGGACGCACTGGCGCCGGTCCTCAAAGATTACGACTACGTGATCATCGATACGCCGCCCGCGCTGGGCATCCTCACCGTGAACGCGCTGGTGGCGTCGACGCATCTGCTCGTGCCGATTCAGGCCGCCTACTTCGCGATCGAGGGAACGGACGATCTGCTGGAAACCTACGAGCGGATTCGCGCGCGGCCCAACCCCGCGTTGAAAGTGCTCGGCGTGCTCATCACGCTGTTTGACAAGCGCACCAACATCTCCCGCGACACTCACGAACAGATTCGTTCCGTGTTCGGCGCCGTGTTGTTCAAGACGCGCATCGGCAAGAACGTGCGCCTGGAGGAGAGCCCCGCCTACAAGGAAACGATCATGACGTTCGCGCCCAAATCGCCCGGCGCGAAGGATTACGGCAAGCTGGCCCTGGAGGTTATCCAACGTGTCGAAGAGAATGGGATTGCCCGTCACGCTGAAGATGCGGCATGACGCGCACTACGTAGAACAACTCGCGAGTTTCAGCGGCGCCGCCATCGGGCGCATGGTTCCGGTCGACAAGATCAGGCCCAATCCCGACCAGCCCCGGAAATTCCTGGGAGACCTGCGCGAACTCACCGAATCCATCAGAGAAAAAGGCGTGCTGGAGCCGCTGCTGGTGCGCTTTGTGCCGCGCGAGGATTCCTACTACATCATCTCCGGAGAGCGCCGCTACCATGCTTCGCGCGCCGCGGGGCTGCGCGAAGTACCTTGCATCGAGAAAATCGCGGACGACGCCGAAACGCTGGAACTCGCGCTGATCGAAAACCTGCAGCGCAAGGACCTCACGCCATTTGAAGAAGCCGACGGCCTGCAGCGCCTCGCAGAACAGTTTGAATACACGCACGAAGATATCGCCAAGAAAATCGCCAAGGCACGATCTTCGGTGACCGAAACGATGTCGCTGCGCGTGATCCCCGAGGCGTTGCGCAAGATGTGCATCGAAAACGGCATCGTCTCGAAGTCGCTGCTCCTGCAAATCGCTCGCCAGCCGAACGAGCGCAAAATGCAGGAAGCGATCCACCGCATCGCGCAAGCCGGATTGACGCGCGACGAAGCCCGTCGCGAACGCCAGGAAGATGGCAACTCCGGTCCGCGCCCGCAGCCGTTTATCTTCAACTATCACCCGGAGAACGAGACGTTCAAGCTGCGCATCCAGTTCCGCAAGAGCAATGTCTCCCGCGCGGAATTGATCGAGTCGCTGCGCAATCTCATCGAAATGCTGGAACAGGAAGGGAAGCCGGCCCCCAGTGGAGGCGGGCGCAGCAATCCAGCGGTGGCGTAGGCACGTGACCCGTGATTCGTGACCTGTGACCCGTGAAACTCCCCGAATTCCAGTCGCCGCCGCGACCGAAGCGTGGAAGGTCTTGTAGGGCCGGGCTTCAGCCCGGCCGTAACTGTGCGTGCTAAGAACGGCTTTAGCCGCTGAAGCTGTTTTGGTTGGGCTCTCGTCGTCGCGTTAAAAGGTTCTTCTTCCTTCCGTGCCGCGCGACCATCTAAACTCCTAGCGTCATGAATGAATTTTCCCCGCAACAGATGGCCATACTGCAACGACTCGTCTCGAAGGAGTTCGCGGTGGTCGCGTTTCCGCTTTATGCAAACGCCGTCGGCGTGCGGAAGGGAAGCTGCGCCGCGCTGCTCGACACTGTCGCCAACGGCGGATTTCGCATATTCGGCGAGCCCTGCATTCTCCTCGAAGGCAATCTAACCGTTCGCATCACCGAAAAAGAGAAAACCTGGTTCGTGTGGAAGAAGCTGCGCTTGGAGGCAACCGCCGATCGGCTTTTGGAGTTGGATGGCTTTGTCGTTGAACTGAAGTTACTCCTCGAGCCCCATTTAACTTGAATTCGTGCGGTCGCGCGCCGCAGCGGAATCGTGCTATCGTCTCTTCATTCGTGAACGCGAGCCCATCGAAACGTCCGGCGCAGGAAGATGTGAAATCCGAGTCAACGTTAGCGGACCGCGCGCCGGCGCCGATTGCGCGGCTCGAAATTCACGAGACCGTGGCGCGGATCCTCGATCCTTTTCCTCGCGGCAAATTGCTGGACGTTCCCGCCGGGGAAGGAGCGCTCTCCGCGCGGCTCTCCAAAGCAGGCTTTCAGGTGCGGGCCTGCGACCTGTATCCCGAAATTTTCAGGCTGCCGGAAATCGAGGTGCGCCGCGGCGATCTCTCCGGCGTCCTGCCGTACAACGACGCGGAATTTCAGTACATCACTTGCCTGGAGGGCCTCGAGCACATCGAAAATCCGCACCAGGCGATTCGCGAATTCGCGCGCCTGCTCTCTCCGGGCGGGCAACTGGTGATCAGCGTGCCGAATATTTTGAATATCGAAGAGCGCGTCAAGTGGCTGCTCAATGGGTACACGTCGCACTTCAAGCCGATCTCCGAAGAGCATCTGCGCATGCGCCACGAGCAGTGGGGAGAAAAAGAGGAAGTCGTCCTGCACATCAATCCCATCGCGTACACCGAGTTGCGTTACATCTTGGAAAAGTATGGCTTTACGCTCGCGGGCGCGTACCGCGACAAGCCCAAGCCCAATATCTGGCTCTACTGGCCGCTCGTTGCTGTGATTCGTCTTTTCGCCAGGCTGACGCCCGAACGAAAGCGCCGCGAGCGCTGGACCAATGGAGTTGGCCTCAGACGCCGTTCTTCTCGGCGGAAACACTCTGATTTTGCACGCGGTGAAGACTTAAGTAGGACAGGCTTCAGCCTGTCGCAGTCGACGTGGGGCACGACTTGAAGCCCGGCAGGCTGAACAGGCCGCGGAAAAAATGCCTTGTTCTGTCATTCTGAGCGAAGCGAAGAATCTCTCTTCGATGTAAGTAAGAGAAATAAGGAGAGATTCTTCGCTTCGCTCAGAATGACAGAGGTTTGAGTTTTTTCGCAGCCTCTGAACCCTGTCCTACTCGGAATTAACTTTTCCTGCTTGCTTTGATCGAGTTGTACTCCAGGATGGCTTGCTTTGTGCCTTCCACGTCGATGTCCGGCTTGAGCGTGCCCTTGAATTCGTCGTACAGGCGCACGGTGTTCATGACGATCCGCTCCGGTCCCATCCAGTTGTCGTACTTGCCCATCTTGATGTCCGCGGCGGCCGCGCCGGGGCTCATCTTGGCGTCATAACGCTTCCTGGCTTCCGTCTTCAGGAAGCGAAAATATTCCGTCGACTCAGCCAGATCTTTTTTCCCGCCGACCGGTCCATGGCCCGGGACGATCACGTCCACGTCCCACTTCATCACTTTATCGATATTCTCCATCCACTTGGAGATGTACGCGTTGTGGCAATAGGGAACGAGATGGAAAAAGGCCAGGTCCGCCGCGAAAAGAATTTTGTGCTGAGGCAAATAGGCCACCAGGTCTCCCCAGGTGTGCGCGGGGCCTACGAAGCGGAACTCCACCACGTTGCCGCCGATGTTGTAAATCAAATTGTCTTCAAACGTAACGGTCGGAGGCGCGAGCTTGCGCACTTCTGTCCCGTCCGCCTGCCCCTCAAACTTCGGCCAGGATGCCGGCGTATTCGGAATGGCTTTCAAGACCTCTTGCCGGCAATAGGGGTGGCTCGAAATTTGTGCGGGGAGAAAGAATTGGTTGCCAGCCACATGGTCGCCGTGGTGATGGCTGTTGATCAGATTCGTGATCGGCTTTCCGCCGCCTGCTTTTTTAGCCGCCGCGATGAACGCTTTGGACTGCAGCGGATATCCCAGCGCATCGAAAACGAGCAGCGAATCTTCTCCCACGAACAGGCCGGCGTTGGAGATTCCCGCGTTGATGTGGCCGGTGCCACCTTCCTGCTGGTACGCATACACGTTCGGTGCAAGCTGCTTCAGTTCGGTGTTCCAGCTGGGCATCACCGGGTAGCGATTGTCAATCGGAGGAAGCTGCGCGACGGAAGCGCCAAAGATGCGCGGCGAGGATTCGTCGACGCGCGGCGCCATCTGTCCCCAAAGTTTTTCCAGCCCGCCAGCTCCGACAAGCCCGGCAGTCACTCCGAGCCCTGCCCACGCGGTGCGCGCCATTACTTCGCGCCTTGTCAGTCCATCACCCTCTAACTTTTTTTCTTCCGCCATGAATCCTCCTCAAATTTCCGCGCCTCGGGCAGGCGATTTCGTTACGAGCTTTCCGTTATGTAAAGAATACCGCCATCATTCACTCGAGGAACGCGGGTCATTGTACACCTGTTGGCCAACAGTGATTCCGATTCCGTTTTTTCATATCGCCTCGATGGAATCGTTTTCCAAATTTTCGTTTTGCCTTTTGTTATTCTTGCCGGCATGAAATCTCTCCTTCTCGTTTTGACGATGGCAATCGCCAGCGTTATCGCCCTCCGCGCCGTGCCCCAATCGCAATCCGATGCGCGGGCGCGGGAACTGATCCAAACGCTCGATCTCAAAGTCTTGCCCAAGGAATCGGGATATCTCGGGATCATCGGCCGCTCGGCGCAGATGGTGACCTTAAACGGGCGCGCGCTCGCCGTGCAAAGCCAGAACTATTACATGCTCACGCGCGACCGGCCGATCAACTATCTCCATTGGTTAGCGCCGGACGATACGCACATCCTCATCGAGGGCGGTCCGGTGGACTATTTCATTTTTCATCCCGACGGCCGCGCGGAAAAAGTCACGCTGGGTCTCGATCTCGCCGCGGGACAAAGGCCCGTGGTGGCCGTCCCCGGCGGCTGCTGGAAGGCGCTGCGGCTGCGCGATGGCGCGAGTTACGCGTTGATGGCCAACACGCTCTCGCCGGAATTTACGCCGGACCACGTGAAGATTGGCGCTGGCCCCGACTGGGTGAAGCGCTTCGCCAATTCGGCGCCGTGGGCAACCCCCAAAGCGCTGCGCGAAATGATTGGTCCAAATTGGATTCCTGAATAGCCCCGCGCTTGCTGGATCACGATGACAGCGGGAGCATGTTCCGGTTGATGCGCACATCATGACGTGACCTTCATCACTGACCGCGACGCCTCACGACAGGCAGCATTAAATGGAAACGGAGGTCCCCGTGACTGACAATTTCGCAGCGGTAAGAACACTTTGCCTGCTCAACGAAAACGCGCAGTGCAATCCCATCTGGGTGTCGCAAGCCGATGGACTGAAACTCGTTCATTTCCCGACGCTTCGGGAGGAAGTGACAGGCAGGGAGCACGCACCTGTTGACGCCGCATATGAAAAATGTGAACGGGTATGCCTGCAAAGCGGCCATTTGTGATGGAGATCCCGGACCCGTTTCGCTGAGAGTCCGCGACGGCGGACTCCAGGTGGAGGTTGCGATGAAGAGCTTTATTGCCGCGATGTTCCTAACGGGGATGGTGTATGCCGCTCTTCTGATCGCCAGCGGCCTTGAACCGTCGATTGGACTCACTCTGGCCGCGCCGCCCAGCGCGGGGACCCCGTCAGATACGCCCGACAACAATCCCGCAATATTGGCCGCCGACCACGCTCTAGTTGCGGCGTTAGCCAAAAACGACAGCGCCGCCGCGGACAAGATGTTTGACGCGGATTTCGTCTGGACGAATTCGGCGGGTGAAACGATTGGCCGCGCGACAGCCCTGGGCTCATTGCCCAAACCCCCGCTCGGAGACGAAAGCGGTGCCCAAGCGAGTGAGCGCACCTACGGGCAAGTTGGCGCCGTGCAGGTCGGCAGCGGAAAAGTGCACATCCTGCGCATTTGGGTGAAGCGGCCGGCGGGCTGGCGATTGCTCGATTATCACGAGGTGACGCAACGTTCCGGACCCGCGCCCCCGCCCGGACCCGGAACCAACGACTGCGAAAATCCATGCAAGGGCGTGCCCTACACTCCGAAGGACGACGCTGAAAAAGGCATCCTCAAATCCTGGGGAGAACTTGAAACTGCCGTTACCAACCACGACCCCAAAGGCTGGTCGCCGCACTTCTTGGACGAATTCGTTCTTATCGCTTCCGGTGGCGCCGAACCCGTTACGAAAGCCGGCAGGTTGGAGCAGCTCAGCAAGCCCGGCTTTGGTCCGGCCCCACCGCAACTGGCGGCCGATCCAGAGGTCCGCTTCATCCACTTTGGCGACTCCGTGGTGATGATCGCGCAAGCCAACCCTTACTCCGGCAAGCCGGCGCACATCAGCCGCGTCCGGGTCTACCGCGAGGGAATGTGGCGGATGGCCTTCAGCTACCAGACCACGATTCAGTCGGCCGCGCCCATCGTCCCGCCAAACTTGTAGTCTTCGGCTGCAACTGGTCCGCGCATGACGGGGCCACATGGAGTCGTGTATCAATTCTGCAATAGCATTTATGCCCCCCTGCTATCATCCTTCCGTCAGAAGACATTGACAGCAGAAATGGGCTGCCCTATCGTCATAGCAGTGAAAGAGCGGAATTCCTGTGCCCCAGGTGTATAGAGCCTTAATATGACGAATGCGGAACTGTGCAAGATCGAGCAATGTGGGCAGGAAGTCGCTGCTTCGCTGGATGGCGAGGCGTTCTGCCGGCAGCACTTCATTTCCACGTGCTATACCCGGCTGGACCAATTCGACGAGATCCGCAAAGGGCCCGGCCTTAGCGCCGCGAATACGGAAGCGGTGCGCCGTTTCATCCACGAATGCACCCGCGCCGCGGATCACATGGAACACACCGCCGTGGATCTCGATAATCTGGACCGGGCAAAGCTACTCCACATCATTCTATCGGCCAGCGAGCTGGGAACTCATCTGCGGAGAAGTCCGCGGAAGGCGGCGGCAATCCCCGTGCGGCTGACTTCGGAAAGACTGGGCAGCGCCTGGGAAGAGGACACCGAGACGCTTCAGGTGAGCCGGTACGGCGCGCTGATGAGCTGCAAACATCCCGCAAAGGCGGGCGAGACCCTTAAGTCATACGCGCTGATACAGGTCAAAAAGTAATGGCTCGCGTCGCCTGGCAGCGCCCTTTAGATAATAACGGCGTACGAATGGGAGTCGAGTTTGTCTCCTGCGACAACTTCTGGGGATTGGATTGGGGAGCCATCGAGGAAGCCCGATAATTGCCGAAGAAGATCTTGAGGCCGTTCCTGCCTGCCCCGCATCTATAAAAAATCGATAAAACTGTCAATACTTTATCTCAAATAGGCCCGCCAGCGGAGTCCCGAATTGCGATTCCGGTTGAAAATTCCCCAACTCTTAAACGTAGGCGTGAGTATCTTTAGTCGCGGTCTCTTTTGAATCGGCTTCCGGAAGCCACCCGCTCACAGCCAGCTCCAAATCATGGGCGCTGGTAGTCTGCTCGGGATAGCTAATCGTATCAATCTTAAATGAAAAGCGATCGCTCGCTCCCGCCGCGTCGGATAAACCTTCCGCAATTCTGCCGGAAAGCCGTTTGACCTCCGATTGCCCGGTCGTCGGAAGAATAACGCCAAAGAATCCAGACCTCAAAATAAAGATGGAATCTTCCTCGCGCAGTTTTCTGGAGATGGCTTTGGCCGCGTCGCCCAATGACGAAAGCCTGAGGCCGGGTTCAGAAAAAGCAGCGTGTATGTTAATCGAGACCACCAGCACCGAAAGCTTCAGCTCTGCCGCCGCCGCACGGCGAAACTCCATGGTCAAGCGGTCTTCAAACGTATTGAAAGTTGGCATGGTAGACAGCAGATCGGCGCTTGCCTGCCTCAAGGCTTCCGATGACTTTTTGCGATCCTGGGCCATTTGATAGCGAAGACGATGGATGGTAATTTGCCGGTCGACGATGTAGGCAACCAGAAGACACGACAGCGTACAAAACCCGTAGAAAGCGATTTGCGGGGCCCTGCTCGGCGGATTCTCCCGGCCTGAAAACACCGCCGGATACATCAGCAGTGCCAACCCCCCGGCAAGTATCACGATCGCCAGGCAGGCGAAGACACTTAGCTGCAATTCTCGCTTCTCCAAATCGACGGATTCGGGTTTTCCTTGGCTTGTCATAGAGATATTACCGCCCTCAAAAATTATAGCGAACTGTAGACAGCGAAAACGGACAACTATTCGCTGATTTGCCCGAAAAGGTACGAAGCGTAATTCGGGGAGAAGCTGTGACGGGCGCTGCCTTTGACCGCGGCGAAGGTTTGAGCCGTTAGACTCGGCGTGACTCGCCGTATTTGGCTTGTGATACTTGTCACAGGGAAGTGTGCTTTGACCCACAGGAAGGCGGATTCACGTCGAGTAACCTGGAAAACGTGACGGGAACGAAACACAATCGGATTCGGTGTTTCGTTTCGTGAATTTCTGGGGGTATACTTTTCGAGTTATCGGGCCACGTTGCCGACAGCAAGCCCCTCCCGTCCGGCAACTTCGCAGTTCACACGCGTCATTCATGCAGTTTACCCGGTGAAGGGACTATCCATGCCTAAGACGATGGAGATTCTTGACGGAAATCAGGCAGCCGCCTCGGTAGCCTATCGCGTGAGCGAAGTTATCGCTATCTATCCGATTACGCCAGCTTCTCCAATGGGCGAATGGGCGGACCAGTGGAAAGATGAAGGCCGAAGCAACATTTTCGGCACGGTTCCAACGGTCGTCGAAATGCAAAGCGAAGGCGGCGCGGCAGGGACGCTGCATGGAGCGCTGCAAGCCGGAGCCCTGGGAACGACGTTCACTGCCTCCCAGGGGCTTCTGCTCATGATTCCGAATATGTACAAAATCGCGGGAGAACTCACGTCCTCGGTGATCCACGTGGCCGCGAGAACGATTGCCACGCACGCGCTCTCGATTTTTGGCGACCACAGCGACGTGATGGCCGCGCGCGCGACCGGATTCGCCATGCTCTGTTCCTGTTCGGTACAGGAAGCAAGCGATTTCGCGATGATTTCCCATGCCGCAACTCTGGAGGCCAGGATCCCGTTTCTGCATTTTTTTGACGGCTTTCGCACATCCCACGAAGTGAACAAGATCTTCCCGCTTTCCGACGAGGATCTTCGCTTCATGCTCGATGAAGATGCGATTCGCCGGCATCGCGCGCGCGCGCTTACTCCGGACCGCCCGAAATTGCGGGGTAGCGCCCAAAATCCCGATGTTTTTTTTCAGGCGCGCGAGGCCGCGAACCCTTATTACATTGCGACACCCACCATCGTTCAGAACGCGATGGACCGTTTCGCGGCTCGCACCGGGCGTTCCTATCATTTGTGTGACTACGTGGGCGCGCCTGACGCCGAGCGGGTCATCGTGCTCATGGGCTCCGGCGCGGGAGCCGTCGAAGAAGCGGTCGCGGCCCTGAACAATCGAGGGGAGAAGGTCGGCTTGCTGAAGTTGCGCCTGTTCCGGCCGTTTCCCGCGGAAATTGTTCTTGCCGCGTTGCCGAAAACAGTCCGTGCCATCGGCGTCCTCGACCGCACCAAGGAACCGGGAAGCCCAGGAGAGCCCTTGTACATGGATGTCGTCACCATGTTTGTGGAGCTCTCCGAAAAAGACCGATCCACGCGAGTTTGGCCGCGCATCGTCGGCGGACGCTACGGACTTTCCTCCAAGGAATTCACCCCTGCCATGGTGAAGGCCGTATTCGACGAATTGAGAGCGGAAAAGCCGCGCAACCACTTCACTATTGGAATTCAGGACGATGTGACCCACACCAGTCTGGCCTATGACGCGTCTTTTTCGACCGAAGATCCCGGCACCGTGCGCGCGATTTTCTATGGATTGGGTTCGGACGGCACGGTCGGCGCGAACAAGAACTCGATCAAGATCATCGGGGAAAACACGCCCAACCACGCGCAGGGTTATTTTGTGTACGATTCAAAGAAAGCGGGATCGGTCACGGTCTCGCACTTGCGCTTTGGCCCACAGCCTATTGAATCCACTTACCTGATCACGCGAGCCAGTTTCATCGCCTGCCACCAATTTTCCTTCTTGGAGCGCACGGACGTCCTGGCCGCCGCCGAACCTGGCGCTACGTTTCTTTTGAATTCGCCCTTCGCCGCCGATCAGGTTTGGGACCAGCTTCCTCGCAAAGTGCAGCAGCAAATTTTGGAAAAGAATTTGAAATTTTACGTCATCGACGGGTATTCGGTCGCGCGGCAGGCAGGGATGGGCAGCCGCATCAACACGATCATGCAAACCTGCTTCTTCGCCATCAGCGGCGTGCTCCCGCGCGAGGAAGCGATCGCCGCCATCAAGCGCGCCATCGAGAAAACCTACGGAAAGCGCGGGGATGCCGTGGTTCAGAAAAACTTCGCCGCCGTGGATGCCTCGATCGCCCACCTGCACGAAGTGAAAGTGCCACGCGCGGTGAGCAGCCAATTCGACATTTTGCCGCCGGTCCCGGAGATCGCGCCGGCGTTCGTTCGCGGCATTCTGGGCGAGATGATTTCCGGCAACGGCGATTCGCTCCCGGTGAGCGCGCTGCCGCCGGACGGCACCTTTCCCACCGGCACGTCGCGATGGGAGAAGCGAAACATCGCGCAGCAGATTCCCGTGTGGGACGAAGAGCTGTGCATTCAGTGCGGAAAATGCGTGCTGGTCTGCCCGCACGCTGTCATCCGCGCGAAAGTGTACGATGCCGCTCAACTTTCTGCTGCGCCCCCGCAGTTCAAATCCGCTGAGCCGCGCTGGAGGGATTTTTCCTCCCTGCGCTACACGCTCCAGGTTTCGCCGGAGGATTGCACCGGCTGCCGCCTCTGCGTGGAGGTTTGCCCGGCCAAGAGCAAGAGCGAAGTAAAACACAAAGCCATCAATATGGCCGATCAGGCGCCCCTGCGCGTGGCGGAAAGCAAGAACTGGGATTTCTTCCTGGCCATCCCCGATCTCGATCGGGATCGCCTGTCGCACACGCAGGTCAAGGACGTTCAATTGCTCGAACCTCTGCTCGAATTCTCGGGCGCATGCGCGGGCTGCGGCGAAACGCCGTATATCAAGCTGCTTACGCAACTATTTGGCGACCGCGCGCTGATCGCCAACGCCACGGGATGCTCCTCAATCTACGGCGGGAACTTGCCGACCACTCCTTACACTTCCAATTCGCAAGGGCGCGGACCTTCCTGGTCCAATTCCTTGTTCGAAGACAACGCCGAATTCGGCCTGGGCATGCGCCTCGCCGTCGACAAGCAAGCCGACTATGCTGCTAACCTCTTGCGTCATATGGCCGGACAGATCGGCGAACACCAGGTCGGCGCGATCCTGGACGCGGACCAGTCCACCGAAGAGGGAATCGCCGCGCAACGCGCTCTCATCGCTGAACTGAAACTTAGGCTTTCCATCATCCCTTGCCGGGACGCGCAGGACCTTCTCGCGGTCGCCGATGCCCTGGTGCGCAAGAGCGTTTGGCTCGTCGGCGGCGACGGATGGGCCTATGACATCGGCGCGGGCGGCCTCGACCATGTCCTGGCTCGGGCATGAATGTAAACGTGCTGGTTCTCGACACCGAAGTCTATTCGAATACAGGCGGGCAAATGTCCAAGGCCACGCCGCGCGGCGCGGTCGCCAAGTTCGCCAGCGGAGGAAAGCAAACGCGAAAAAAGGACCTGGCCATGGAGGCGATCAGCTACGGCACAGTGTACGTCGCGCGCGTTGCCATGGGCGGCAGCGACACGCAAACGGTGAAGGCCTTCCGCGAAGCCGAATCATTTCCTGGGCCGTCGCTCATTATTGCCTACAGCCATTGCATCGCCCATGGGTACGACATGGCGTTCGGCCTCAATCAACAGAAGTCCGCAGTGCTCTCCGGTTACTGGCGGCTGCTGCGCTACAACCCGGCTCTGCGCGAGCAGGGGAAGAATCCGTTCCAGCTCGATTCCAAGGCCCCGAGCATTCCGCTCAAGCAGTACATGTACGAGGAGGCGCGCTACTCGATGCTGGCGCGCAGCCACCCGAGCCAAGCGCGCGAGCTTCTGCGCATGGCGGAGGACGATGTTCAGCGGCAGTGGCGAGTCTATGAGAGCAGGGCCTCAATGGCCGGAGAAGGCCAGCCCGCCCATGAATCGACGCCGGAACCGGGCGAACCCGCGATGGCAGTTACAAAGGGAGGCGACGACGAATGATCGACCTGACCACCACCTACATGGGTTTGCGCCTGAAAAATCCCATCGTTGCTTCGGCATCGCCTCTTTGCGACACCGTCGACAAGATTTGCTTTCTTGAGGACCGCGGCATTGCCGCCGTCGTATTGCCCTCCTTGTTTGAAGAACAGCTGATTCTCGAGAGCGAATCCGTGGATGCGGACTTGTCGCGCGGCGCAGAGGCCTTTTCGGAGTCCTCCAGCTTTCTTCCGGAACTCGGGGATTACAATTTGGGTCCTGAGGGCTACCTGGAGCTCATCCGCAAAGCGAAAAAATCCGTTTCCATTCCCGTCATCGCCAGTTTGAACGGCGTGACCCCTGGAGGCTGGGTGCGATACGCCCGGCAAATGGAACAGGCCGGCGCGGATGGCTTCGAGTTGAATATCTATTCGTTGGTTACGGACCCAGCGCGGACGGCTACGGAAGTCGAAATGGGTTACTGCGCCCTGGTACGGAAGATGCGGGAGAACTTGAATATTCCCATTGCCGTAAAGCTTTCTCACTTCTTCAGCGCCTTTGCGAATTTCGCCAGCCATATCGATACCTCCGGCGCGAACGCGCTGGTTCTCTTCAACCGCTTCTACCAGCCGGACCTGGACATCAATCAGCTGGAAGTCGTTCCCAGCCTCACGCTCAGCCATCCCAGTGAATTGTTGCTGCGGCTTCACTGGACGGCGGTGATCTACGGCCATGTCAGCGCGGACATCGCCGTGACCGGCGGTGTACATCGCTCCGAGGACGTTTTGAAGGCAGTGATGGCGGGAGCGTCCGTGGCCATGATGACCTCCGCGCTGTTGCAAAATGGCGTGGCGCATCTCGATGCCGTGCTCAGGGGAATCATCCAATGGATGGAAGAGCACGAATACGAGTCTGTCAACCAGATGCGCGGGAGCATGAGCCAGAGGAACGTCTCGGACCCTGCGCTGTATGAACGCGCCAATTACATGCGCGTGTTGAGCTCCTACACACTGCGGTCCACAGCGCGGTAATCTGCCCGGCGTCATTGCTGGATTTTCCAACCCTATTTCTAGCGTCCCCTAAAGTTATTTCCTGCTTGGCCGACCAACATCGGGAGGGAGTTGGCCGAACTACAGAGGGCAAGTCCAAGACTTGGCCAGTCCCCCAAAGGAGCATTTCAATGGACTTTGACCATGCTATCGCGGCTCACGCATCTTGGAAGCGCAAACTCTCCGACTACTTGAAAAATCCCGACCGTTCACTCGAGGCCGCCGAAGTCTCCCTGGACGATCACTGTGACCTCGGCAAGTGGCTCGCAGGCGAGGGAAAACAATTTTCCAAACTCCCGGAATACGCAACCGTGAAGTCGGATCATGCCCGCTTTCACAAAGTCGCCGCCGCCGTCGTCCAAAGAGCTGACAGCGGTCAAAATGTCACGGAGGAAGTGGCCCTCGGAGCCAACAGCGAATTCGCATCAGCGTCCGCCGCGGTGGTGCGGTCCATCTTGGCGCTGAAGTCGAAAGTGATGCCAGTAGGCGCTCATTAAGGTCCCGAATTCTGCTAGGAACGAGAGCGGCGGGTGTACGCGCGCTTGTGGCTATAGCAAAGTGCGCCCGCCAACTCTACGATTCGTATTGCGCGGCAGCGTGGCTGGACGCGCGCTGCGCTCTCCCTGTCAGAATAGTTTCTCCCGCATGAGAAGAATCAAAATAGTTTCTGCCGAACAAAGCGCTGGGCGGTTGCTAAACCGCCCTTGGGCGGCCTGTTGTAGCAACATAAATCTGTCACCCTAACGGCAACATAGAAATGTCACCCCTCCTGGGCGTTGGTGTGTTCCAGCCGGGTATCGCCGTAGTAGAGCGAGACGCGGCCATCGAGCGTCTGATAGAGCTGGATTTTTGCTCCCGCAAAACTGAAGCGGCGGTTCTGGGGCGGGATCTGGAAGCGGCGCCCGTCCCACTGCACGACGTTGTCGTTGCTAACGATGCGTTCGTGCCGGAAGGCACAGATGCGCTGGAGATCATCGGGAGCGGGCCGCCAAGCTTTGGCGGCGTCGCGCGGAGTGCGCGCGAAACGGCGGTTGTAATCAGCGATGAACTTGCCCAGGAGGCGGTTGGCCGAGTCGATATCGCAGGCGTTGGCCAAACGCAATTCACTGCGCAAGCGATCTTGCAGCACGCCCCAGAGGCGTTCGACACGGCCTTTGGCTTGAGGAGATTGCGCGGCAATGAAGGTGATGCCGAGTTGAGCCAGGGCGCGGCCGAATTGGGTGGGTTGGCGCTGGCCGGCGAGTTCTTCCTCGACGGTCCAGTAATCGTCATTGCGGACGAAGACGCCGCTGCGATCTCCGTAGAAGGCCGTGGGCACGCCGAAGCGTCGGAGCAGGCTTTGGAGCAGGCGAAAGTAGCCTTCGGCGGTTTCCGAAGGAAAGAACTGAGCGGCGAGGATTTTGCCGGAAGCGTCGTCCTGCATGCCCAGAGCGGTGAGACGCGGGCCGCGGCCTTCGAGCCAGTCGTGAGGCGAGCCGTCGAGTTGCACCAATTCGCCTTCGCGAGCGACGCGCAAACGGCGCTGGCGATGAGCGGGAGGGCGACGTTTGCGGGGAGAGCCGAGACCTTGGCTGCGCAGCAAGCGGCGGAGGGTTTCACGGCTGAGCGAGAAGCCTTCTTGCTCGACCAGTTTTTCGCAAAGGTGATGGTCATTGAAGCCGGCATAACGGGTGCGGGCCAGTTGCAAGATGTGATCCCGCACGCGCTGGGGCAGGCGACGATGACTGGGCCGACCGCGGCCGGCGTGTGCCAGAGCCGCCTCGCCGCTTTGCCGTAACCGGGCTTTGAGTCGTTTGACATGTCGAGGAGTAAGGTCGAGCAGCGCGGCGGCTCTGGCACACGCCAATTCCCCCTTCACGCACGAAGAAATCACTGCCACTCGTTGCAATTCTTTCTGGCTCAACGTGAATGTCTCCATAGGGGTGACATTTTCACGTAGCCATTAGGGGGTGACAGAATTATGGAGCTAAGACACCGCCCTTGGGCGGCCTTGCCTTCTCTCTAAACCGCAGGTAGCATAGCAGGTCCGCGTTTGCTTCGATCCCTCCTCATGAATCCGTGGTTTGGGCGTGGCGCGGAAGCGTGTGGCTGAACCGGGGGCATTTGCCGCGGGCATTTCTTGTTCTTATTTCGAGATTGGGAATCCGAGTGCACGTGGGAGTAATTTGCCGATGAAGTCGATCGTGGTGGTGGGCGCACAGTGGGGCGATGAAGGCAAGGGCAAGGTCGTGGACTACCTTGCCGGGTCATTCGATTACATCGCCAGGTGCGCGGGCGGCCACAATGCCGGCCACACCGTCATTTTCAATGGAAACCGTTTCGTCCTGCAGCTTATTCCCTGCGGAATTCTGCGCCCTGGTAAACACGCCGTGATCGGGTCGGGAGTGGTCGTGGATCCGGCGGCCCTGGTGGGAGAGCTGGACACACTAGCTAAATCCGGGATCGACGTCACAGGGCGTTTGCATCTTGCCACACGGGCTCATTTGATCTTCCCGTACCACCGGCAAATGGAGAAAGCGGCCGAGGCCGCGCGTGGCGCGGGGAAAATCGGCACGACTTCGCGCGGAATCGGGCCGGCCTACGAAGACAAAATGGCGCGGCACGGGATTCGCGTCGGCGACCTGCTCGATGCCGGGCGATTTCGCGAGAAGCTCGAACGCGTCATTTCCGAAAAGGATGCCGTGTGCCGCGCGACCTACGGCGTGCCCCTCGATACTGCGGGCCTCGCCGACCAGTACCTCGCGCTCGCGGAGCGACTTCGCCCGCTTGTCTCCGACGTGTCCGAGCTGATCAACGAAGCGCTGGATGCCGGCCGCTCGGTTTTATTTGAGGGCGCGCAGGGCACCATGCTGGACATCGATTTCGGAACGTATCCATACGTCACCTCCTCGAACGCGATTTCGGGCGGCGCCTGCACGGGACTGGGCGTCGGCCCCACGCGAATTAATGGCGTGGCCGGTGTGACCAAGGCGTACACCACGCGCGTCGGCAGCGGCCCCTTTCCCACCGAGATGCCGGACCTCGAAGCAACGGAGGTGCGCGACCGCGGAAAAGAATACGGCGCAGTTACCGGGCGGCCACGGCGGTGCGGCTGGCTGGATCTTGCCATGTTGCGTTACGCGGTCCGCATTAACGGGATCACATCGCTCGTCGTTACCAAACTCGACGTGTTCGACACGCAAAAAGAAATCCAGGTGTGCACGGGCTATCGCTACAAGGGCGCGCCTGTGAAGGGAATGCCGGCCTCCGCGGAAGATTTGGCCGAAGTCACCCCGGAATATCGCACTCTTCCCGGGTGGCAGTCGGACACCTACGGCGTGCAGAATATCGAGAAGCTTCCGCGCGCTGCGCTCGACTACCTGAAATTTATTTCTGATTTCCTGGGCGTCGAAATCGGCATGATTTCGACCGGTCCGGACCGCGATGCCACCATCGTGTGCGCCGGCACGCAGCTGTCCAAGTGGATCTGATACGCGAATCCCCATGTTGTCTTACACCGACGCGCGGCAAAAAGTAATCGACGTGGCGGGATCCGTCCCGCGGCAATTGCAGCGGACACAGGTTGAAATTGAGCAGGCGTTTGGCCGCATCCTGGCGGAGCCTGTGCTCGCCGACCGCGATTATCCTCCATTTGACCGTTCTACTCGCGACGGCTTTGCAGTGCGGTCTGTTGATACGCAGGTGCCTGGTGCTCGACTCGAATGCGTCGGCGAACTACGTGCTGGCGGGCACTTTGAAGAGGCTGTCATTGTGGGACAATGCGTTGAAATCATGACCGGAGCAGCCCTGCCGCAGGGCGCGGACGCCGTCGTGATGATCGAGCACACCAAGCGCGACGGCAAAACGATTGTCCTCGAACGCGCGGCACAACGGGGCGACCACATTGTTCCTCGCGGCACGGAAGCCAAAGCGGGAGAGCTGCTGGTCGCGCCAAAGACCCGCCTGGGCTACGCGGAAATGGCACTCGCGGCCCAGGCGGGAGCCACGCGACTTGACGTGTTCGCCGCGCCTCGGCTCGCTATTCTCTCCACGGGCGATGAAGTCGTGGATGCGCGCGCCAAGCCAGGACCGCTCCAAGTCCGCAACAGCAATGGAATTTCCATCGAAATCCTGGCGCGCACGGCTGGAGCGGAGACGATTCAGATCGGAAACGCTCCCGACGAAAAAGGAGCTCTGCGGACGGCCATCGAACGCGGACTTGCGGCCGATATCCTGGTTCTTTCCGGCGGCGTATCCATGGGCAAGTACGATTTGGTCGAGCAGGTGCTCTCCGATCTCGGCGCGGAATTTCATTTTACGGGTGTATCCATTCGTCCAGGGCGTCCCGCGGTGTTTGGGACTTGCCGTAATAAGCTCGTGTTCGGGCTGCCGGGGAATCCGGTTTCGACAATGGTGACGTTTGAACTTTTCGTCCTTCCGGCGGTTGACGTGTTTAACGGCGCGATTCCCAGGCCTCTGCCGGTCTTTCGCGCGAAGCTGGCTACCCCGGTGCACGAAAAGGGGCCTATGACCCATTTCCTGCCCGCGCGAATCGAGTGGGAAGGCAGGGAAGCACGGGTCACCCAGTTGCCATGGCAAGGCTCCGGCGATGTCGTGGCCCTGGCCTTGGCGAACGGCTTTCTGATCGTGGGACCTGACCGTCCCGAAATTTCCCCCGGAGAATGGGTTGACGTTCTCCCGCGCCGCGGCGCAATCTAAACACCAGATAGCCCGATGCCAAAGCTCTCGCATTTCCGAAAACGCGGTGAAGTAGCGATGGTCAACGTAACGTCCAAAGAGGTCACGGAACGGACGGCGTTGGCGCGCGGTTTCGTGCGAATGTCTCCGCAGGTTTTGCGAGCGCTGCGTCATCAGAAGCTGCCCAAGGGCAATCCTCTGGAAATCGCTCGAATTGCGGGAATTGCGGCGGCCAAGCGCACTTCGGAGTGGATACCTCTTTGTCACCCCTTGCCGCTGACGCACATTGATGTGACCGCGCGGCTATGCAAAAATGGTGTGGAGATCGCATCGCGCGTCACCGCGACGGCGCGGACGGGCGTGGAGATGGAAGCGCTTGTGGCCGTGTCCGCGGCGGCGCTCACGGTCTACGACATGTGCAAAGCCCTGGACAAGGGCATGGAAATCAGCGACATCGTCTTACTCGAGAAAGTCGGCGGCAAGAGCGGCCATTATCTGCGCGGCAAGAAGTAGCGGTTCCCGATGAAGACCCAATCACAAAACGTTCAAGTGCTGATTGTCGATGACAATCCGGTGATTCGCGATCTTATTTGCCGTGGCATGGAGGCGCATTGCGCCGTAATTCCATCGAGCGACGGCGCGGATGCGCTCCTCAAGACCGTCGACAATCTTCCCGACCTGATCATTTCCGATTTCCGGATGCCCGGCCTGGACGGAAGACAACTCTATGAGAAATTGCGTGGCCGTGAGAGCACGCGCAATATTCCATTCGTGTTTGTCGCAAGCCGCGGCGACATCGAGGAAAAATTGCGACCTGCGGTGGGCGGCGGGGTAGAGGACTTCGTTTCCAAGCCGTTTTTCGTGGCCGACCTGGTTCGCCAGGTGAAGAAGATCGTGGACCGCCTGCACCTGGAAAAGATGCAGAAGCATGCGGCGCGTCCCGGGGTTATCCAGGGACGCCTTGAGGAAATGAGCGTCACGGAACTCATGCAATCCCTCGAAATGGGGCAAAAAACCTGCCGGCTCATGTTGCGCCGCAATGGGGAACAGGCCGAACTGTTTTTCAGCGCGGGCCAATGCAAGCACGCTCAACTGGGCAAGACGGAAGGGGACGCGGTCGCCTATCAGGTCATCGCCTGGCTCGACGGCGAATTTGAAATCGACTTCGGCGCGACTTCGGACCGGGCAACCACGACGCTTTCCACCACCGGCCTGCTTATGGAAGCGATGCGCCTGATGGACGAATCCAGCCAAAGCGTGCAGAGTTAGGTCATTGCCATGCGCGTGGCCATCCTGACCATCAGCGATTCCGTATCCCGCGGCACCCACAAAGATTCTTCCGGTCCCAATCTGCGCGAGCGATGCGCGCAGCTTGGCTGGGATGTTGTCTCCGAGGGGGTGCTAGCGGATGAGCCGGCGGCTATACGCGACCGTCTCGTTTCTCTCGCGGATGGAGGCGCGGTGGACCTGATCCTTACAACCGGAGGCACCGGAATCGGCCCACGCGATTCCACTCCCGAAGCAACTTCGGAAGCCTGCCAAAAGCTGTTGCCGGGAATCTCCGAGCTGATGCGCGAAGAAGGGCGCAAGAAGACCCCGCGCGCCGTGCTGTCACGAGCCGTCGCGGGCGTCCGAGGTCGCGTCTTAATCGTCAATCTGCCAGGCAGCCCGCGCGGCGCGATCGAGTCGCTCGATGCCGTGGCGGATTTGTTGCCGCACGCACTGCAAGTCCTGGGCGGCGCGCGCCACGACTGAGTGTTACGGCCTGTTCTACCTCAAAAGATTCAATTTCATGATATTAGGAAGGAGGGTTGACGGACGGCTTCATGTCGTCAACAATGCACTCACTATGAAAACCTCGCTTTCAGACAAGCGGCTGGCTGTTCTCGGCGCCGGAAAGATTGGCGGGATATTGCTGCGCGCGTTCCTCGAACAGAAGCTAGTGCAGCCGAAGCGCGTTCACGCCACGGTGAGGCACGCGGAAAAGGCGCGGTCGCTCGCCAAGCAACTCGGCATTGAGGCGTCGACGGACAATCGCGCGGCCGTGCACGGCGCGGATATTATCCTGCTGGCGGTAAAGCCCCAGGCCGTAAAAGAAGTTCTGGAAGAGATCAAACCGGAGATGAAACCGGGAAAGCTGATCGTCTCGGTGGTCGCATCGGTTTCGACGCAGCTCATGGAAAAGCAACTGGGAATGGACATGCCGGTGATTCGCGCCATGCCGAATACGCCCTGCGCCATTGGTTGCGGCATGACCGGTCTCGCCAAAGGAATTCATGCGGCGAAGGAGCACTTGGAAATTGCGCAAGCTATGTTCGAGGCCGTTGGGCGCGTTGTGGTCGTGGATGAAAAACAAATTGACGCCGTGACCGGACTTTCCGCGAGCGGGACTGCGTTTATTTATATAATTCTGGAATCGCTCGCCGAAGGCGGCGTTAAAGTGGGTTTGCCACGAGATATCTCCACCTTGCTTGCGGCCCAGACCATGATGGGCGCGGCCCGCATGGTCCTGGATACCGGCGACCACCCCGCGCTGCTCAAGGACGCGGTAACTACGCCAGCAGGATCCACCATGGACGGCATCCTGGAACTCGAGGACGGAAAACTGCGCGTGACCTTGATCAAGGCCGTGATGAAAGCCACGCAGCGCGCCAAGGAATTAATCGTCGAATCCTGATACTCGGTAGCACAGCCACTCTTGGCTGTGCGCTTTTGTGAGCCGCATCTAGGCCGCGAGCTCAGTGTCGATCGCAAAACCCGCACAGCCAAGAGTGGCTGTGCTACTGGAATCTACAGTCGAATCACTTTTTCCGCGGTCAGCATAACTGGTTTTAGATTTAAGACATCCAATCGCAGAGGAGGAAAACTAAAATGATACGGAAAGCTTCGGCAGTCTGGAACGGTTCGCTCAAGGAAGGCAAGGGAACGATTTCCACCGACAGCAAGGTGCTCTCGAACGCGCAGTACTCATTTTCCACGCGTTTTGAGAACGGAATCGGCACGAACCCCGAGGAGTTGATCGCGGCGGCGCATGCCGGATGTTTCAGCATGGCGCTGTCCGCGCAATTGGGCAATGCGGGGATTACACCGGAATCGATCGAAACTACCGCCGCGGTATCGCTCGAAAAGACGGATGCGGGTTTTACGGTCACCAAGGTTCATCTCGATGTGACCGCGAAAATTCCCGGCGCGAATGCCGCGGCATTTGAAACTGCGGCGCAGAACGCCAAGGCGGGCTGCCCCATTTCGCGTCTGCTTAAGGCCGAAATTACCATGACCACCAAATTAATCGGGGGGATCGCGACAAGCGCGTAGGTCCCATTCAACGCAAGAATTCGCACCCTCATTTTATTTGCTTATCTGAGTAAATCGATTGTTGGCGTCGGCCCCTACACCATCGGGACACCTCTCCTGCCGGCGCCACAGTTGATCTGCCTGTGCACTCGCTCAGGTTAGGTGGAAAGAGAACCACCGCCCCAAGGTGATGATGCCCAGCCACAGGACAATCGAAAACGTGCCATAAATTCGCGCCCCAAGCGGTGCCACATGGGCGTTATTCCACTTTCCTACCTGCTTGTATACCGTGGTGTGGAACACCAGCGCGTTGATTCCGACCCCCAGAATCATGAACATCTTGTACCAAAAGAATGAATTGATCGCCGATCTTGTAGCCTCCGCCGAGAACATGAGTACGCCGGTCACGACCTGAAGCGTGAATCCGGCGAGCACCCACGGCAAAACCCACTTTGCCAGCTTCTCGACCGGCTCGTCCCGCATCGGACCTACCCCGAAGAGACGCAAATCCAGCAAGAAAGCCGAGCTCACCAGGGAAACGATCCCAAACACGTGCAGCGTCTCGACCACCGGGAATAAATACAGCGACTCTCGCATTACATGTCCAAACGGAGTTTGGTCCAGCCATTGGGCAAAGTGAAATACCCACGCAGGCAACCATACTGGCATCTATGCACCCCTTCGTATCGGTCTATGCAAACCGTTAAATCGAACTCTCGCCGCGAGGCGAGATGTGCTTCTCCCGCAGTGGAGAATCCCGATACCTAATTTATCGGTCGCCGGACGACTTGGCTCAGTGCTTCAGGGCACACCCGGATGTGATCTTAGTCACAATGGAAGGAGAGAGAAGGGATTCAGGCCTAGAAACCGAACACAAAGCCGCCAACAGCCTGAAATGACCTTTGATTCATCGAGAAGAAACGCGAAAATACGAGATCCGCTTCACTGCGCAGTGCTATGTGGGTGCTCAAGAATATGTCTATTCCACCTCCCACCGGGCCCGCAAAGGCATTGTTGCTTCCAAGCACGCCAGAAGTCTGGCTGAAGCGGTAATGGTCCAGACCGACCAAAACATGGCCCCAAGGTTCAAACCGTGTGCGATTGCGTATGGTCAATCGGGGGCCCAGCCCCACGAAAAGCGATTTGGCATCCAGACTGGCAGGTACAGTGGTTTGACCTGTATTTCCCAATAGGCTGGCGCCAAACTGACCTTCCACGCCAATCCATCGTCCAAAGTTTCGGGTCAGGCTGACATTGACCCCGTGGGTGTTGAATGGGCTGCCTAGCAAATTGTCCCGGTTGTATTGATAGCCGATGGCGATCTGCCATGGGTCCTCTTCGTGTTGAATGGCGGAAATGTGCCCGGGCCCCGATTGGGTCCCCCTGCCAGCCCCTATTGGCCCTTGCGCCCTCACAGAGAGGGCAAAGACGAAGATGCCCACCAGGAAAATAGACACGCGCATTACAACGCCTCCCTCAGGCTGCCCACGAGTTCCAAAATGGAACTATCTCTGAATTGTAGCTGGTGACTTCTCCAGTAAAGGGCGATTTGCCCCGGCATATGCCTAAATCCATACGGAGTTAACCTTCTCGCGTCATTCCTCCTTGTGAGTTGGGCCGGCCGGCAAAAATTGGCTGCGGCTTGACTGGTATGGTAGGATTTCCCGCGATACGGGTGCGGGCTCTACTTGTTTACCCTGAGTCACGAAGGGGAGCCCGCCGGTAAATTGAAATGCCGACTCAATACATTCCGATTTTTATTTTTGCTATTCTTGCCGCCGCGTTCCCGGCGCTATCGCTCGTGGTTTTCAAGTTGATTCGCCCGACCCCGGTGGCCGTCGGAGCGAAGCTAAGGCCCTACGAGTGCGGCGTGGAGGCGGAAGGCGATACCCGCGGACGGTACTCGGTGCGGTTTTACATCGTCGCGATTCTATTTGTCATCTTCGATGTGGAGACCACATTCTTGTTTCCCTGGGCCGTCCTGTTTTCCACTCGTGTGGAAGGCTTTCGCCTGCCTGAAATTTATGCCCTGGCCAGCATGTTCGTTTTTCTCGGCATCTTGATCATCGGTTACGTCTGGCTCTACCGGAAGGGCGCCCTCGAATGGGTGTAGGTTGCGCTCTATTTTCCCGGTAAGCGGAGTCCCGGCCATATAAGATGACCGGGATTTTTTTTGGATAGTGGGTGGATACGGGATCTTGAGTCCCGCGGATTTCGGCGGAACAGGTTGACTCTGTTTTCCGCCGTGTGCTAAAAGCTACAACTTAATATTGGCTGTACGGTCTTGGTGCAGCCGCACTACTCCTAATTCATGGCAAACGATCCGGAAGAGAAGCAGCCGTCTGCGAGTTCACCGACTGATCCGTCTGCGGCAAAAACGCCCGCCGCAGGGGGAGAACCCGCATCCAAACCGCCGGCTCCGCCGGCCGCTCCTGCGACTCCCGCCGCGAAACCTCCTGTTGCGCCCGGCGCTCCGGCTGCGAAACCCCCGGCCGCCGCCGTGCCGCCGCGACCCCCAGCGCCACCTAAAGAAGGCCCCGTCGCTCTGGATAATGATCTTGTAAAACGATACAAGGAGAAATTCGGGCCGGCGATTCTGGAAGCGTGGACGGATCGCAAACAAGCCATTCTGGTTGTCGCGAGGGAACTGCTTGGCGAAATTGCCCTGCACAGCCGCGATGTTGAGAAATTTGACTGGCTGAGCGACCTGACGGCTGTTGATTGGCCGAAGCGCGAAAAGCGGTTCGACATCGTTCTGAATATGTATTCGTTTGAAAAGAACGAGCGACTCCGCTTGAAGGTGCAGGCCGCGGCGGATGAGCGCGTGCCCAGCGTGCAGGGAATCTGGTCCACGGCGAACTGGATGGAGCGCGAAGTGTACGACATGTTTGGCGTGATCTTTGAAGGCCATCCCGACCTGAAGCGCATTCTCCTTCCGGATGAATGGCAAGGTTTCCCTTTGCGGAAAGACTACGACATCCTGACGCAGGACACGGCCTGGGTTCGCGAGAACCTGGGCATCGAGAGCGGGCAATAACGAATGGCCGACAAGCGCATCCCGTTTGCCACGCACGCCGATCACACCGTGCTCGGGGCGGACGAAATTGTCCTGAACATGGGGCCGCAGCACCCGTCCACGCACGGGGTGTTGCGCGTGAAGCTGCGCCTGGACGGCGAAAAAGTGATCGGCTCGGAGTGCGTGATCGGCTACCTGCACCGCGGCGTCGAGAAGATTGCCGAGCACCGCAGCTATCAGCAATTCGCGCCTTACGTGGACCGCATGGATTACGTCGCGGCGGTTTCCAACGGCCTGGGCTACTGCGAGGCGGTTGAAAAGCTGCTGGGCGCGGAAGCGCCGCCGCGGGCTCGCGTCATTCGGACGATCCTTACCGAGTTGCAGCGCATCGCCAGCCATCTGTTCTGGTTGGGCACGCATGCGCTCGATATCGGCGCGCTCACGCCGCTGTTCTACTGCCTGCGCGAACGCGAAGAGATTCTGAAAATTTTCGAGAAATTCTGCGGCGCGCGGCTGACCACGCATGCCTTCCGCATCGGCGGCTTGCAATACGAGGCGTATGACGAACTCGAAAAGGACGTCGAGCGCTTCTGCATGCCTTTTGACAAGCGCGTGGACGATTACGAATCGCTGCTGACGGAAAACCGCATCTGGGTGGGACGCACCAAGGGCATCGGCATCCTCACCGCCAAGGAAGCGATTGACTATGGCGCTTCCGGTCCGGTGCTTCGCGCCAGCGGGGTGAAATGGGACATCCGAAAGGCCATGCCGTATGCCGCCTACGACCAGTACAAATTTGAAATTCCCACAGGAAAGAACGGCGATACCTACGACCGGTACATCGTGCGCATGGAAGAAATGCGCCAGTCGCGCCTGATCTGCCTGCAAGCCATCGAAAATATCCCGGCCGGACCGATCATGGGCAAAGTCGGAAAAGTGCTGAAGCCGCCGCCGGGCGAGGTCTATCACGCGATCGAAGCGCCCAAAGGCGAGTTGGGCTATTACATTATCAGCGACGGCACGACGCAGCCGTACCGCGTGAGGATCCGTCCGCCCTCGCTCATTAATCTCGAAGCGTTTGACAAAATGATTCGCGGGCACCTGGTGGCCGACGTCGTGGCCATCATCGGAACGCTCGATATCGTTCTTGGAGAAGTCGACCGGTAGCGCCATGCTGATGAACCTCATCCATTTCGTGATTTCTATCTGGGTGCCGCTGGTTTGCGCGGTGATCATCGTGGCCGTTCTGCCGCTCGTCGCCGGGTACATCGTGTTGATGGAACGAAAAGTCATGGCCGACATGCAGGCGCGGCTCGGTCCCATGCGCGTCGGTCCGCATGGATTGCTGCAGCCCATCGCGGACGCGCTGAAATTGCTGATCAAGGAAGACATCATCCCGGACGAAGCGGACAAGGTGATTTTCTGGTTCGCGCCGCTGATTTCGGTGACTGCGGCGATGCTGGCTATGTCCGCACTGGCCATTGGGCCTTGGTTTCAGATCGCCGATTTGAACGTCGGCCTCCTCTTCATCGTAGGCATCAGCGCGCTGGGAATTTTCGGGATCGTGCTGGGAGGATGGTCCTCGAACAGCCATTATTCGTTGCTCGGGGCGCTGCGCAGCGCGGCGCAACTCGTGAGCTACGAAACCGCGGCCGGGATGGCCATTGTGGGCGGATTGCTGCTCGCCGGGACGCTGTCTACGCGAGAAATTATTCAAGCGCAGGATGATTACGGCACGTGGTTTGCGTTTGCCGCGCCCGTCGGATTCTTTATTTATATTGTCGCTTCGATCGCGGAAACCAACCGAGCGCCGTTCGATTTGCCGGAAGCGGAATCGGAACTGGTGGCCGGGTACATGACGGAATATAGCGGCTTCCGCTGGGCGCTCTATTTCCTCGCGGAATACACGAACATGGTCGTGGTGGCGTCGATCGCCACGACTCTGTTTCTGGGCGGATGGCTGCGGCCATTTGCCGGCACTTCGGCTTTTAATTTCCTGGACTATTTTCCGTCGGTGCTGATGCTGGGTGTCGGAGCTTATTGTTTTTATCGCGCGCCGAAGCAGCCCGTGAAGGTGCAGAGCCTTTTTATGATCGCGGTGGGGTTGCTTTTCATCGTTGCCGCAATCGTTCTGGCAGTGCCGCTGGTCCCTGCGGTCAACAATATGCTTCCCGGATTGAAGCCTGGCTTGCACGGGGCATTTTGGTTCCTCTTGAAAGTAGGGCTGTACATATATCTGTTCATGTGGCTGCGGTTTACTTTTCCGCGCTATCGCTTTGACCAGCTGATGCGCTTGGGCTGGCAGTTCTTGATCCCGCTTTCGATTGTTAACGTGATGGGAATCGGCGTGGCACTCGTGTTGCACCGGCACTGGGGCTGGAGCCACTTGGCGGCCTTTGGTCTGACGACTTTGATTACGCTGGCAATCGCGGGATGGCTGGCGTCGGCGGAAGAAAAGCAAGAGAAAGAGCACGTGATGGTGGGTGAAGCGTAGAAGATTTTTGTAGTGCAGACAACAATGCTCGATCAAATCGTATTTCATTTTTTTGCGGCGCTGGCGGTTGTTTCCGCGATCCTGGTAGTGACGCGGCGCAACGTGGTGCAAAGCGCCATTTTCCTGATCACGGCGCTGCTGGCGACCGCGGGAATCTTCTTGCAGTTGCACGCCGAATTCTTGTTCATTGTGCAGGTGATTCTGTACGCTGGCGGCATCATGGTGCTGTTCGTGTTCGTCATCATGTTGATCAACATGGACGTTTCCCTGCACCAGATCCAATTCAACCGGCAATGGTGGCTGGGATTGCTGCTGGCCATTGTGCTGGGCGCGGAGCTCACGATTGCCATTGCCATCGGCCGGTCGCATTTAGCACTGGGCGAGCCTGCTCCGGCCAGCGCCCTCGAGCCGAGCACGCAGCTCGTGGGAAGAGTTTTGTTCAGCGAATATATGCTTCCGTTTGAAATCGCGTCGATCCTGCTGCTGGTGGCCATGATCGGCGCGGTGGTGATGGCCAAGAAGAAAATATGAAGGAGCGGGCATAGCGATGATTCCGATCAGCCAGTATTTGTGGCTTGGCATGATCCTGTTCACGATCGGCGTGATCGGGGTGGTGACCCGGCGCAACGTGATCATTATTTTGATGTCCATCGAGCTGATGCTGAACGCTGTGAACATCAACCTGGTGGCGTTCTCGCGCCTGGTCGGATCGGCGGAAGGGCATGTTTTCGCCATCTTTATCATCACTGATGCGGCCGCGGAAGCCGCCGTGGGGCTGGGCATCATCATCGCGTTTTTCCGAAATCGGGAGACGCTGCTGGGCGACGAGATGGATTTGCTGAAGTGGTAGCCGGCTTGTACAAGTGTTTCTAGAAATTTAAATTTATGATGCCGACGGAATATTTTCTCGCGCATATATGGCTGATCCCGCTGTTTCCCCTGGCGGGCGCGGCACTCATGTTTTTTTTCGGTCGTAAGCTCCCCAATGCAGGGGTGAACGTCATTTGCGTTGGCAGCGTGTTTCTTGCGATGTGCTACGCGTTTGGCGCGATCTGGCAACTAGTTTCCCGCCCCGTCGCGGAACGCCTGGTCAGCTACAACCTGTTTGACTGGGTTCCCGCCGGCGCGATGCATACGAATGCAGGAAATTTGATCCGCTTCAACGTTCCTTGGGGCGTGATGATCGATCCGCTGACGTGCGTAATGCTGTTCGTCGTCACCGGCGTCGGATTCCTGATCCACGTATACTCCGCCGGATACATGGCGCACGAGGGCGGCTATTACCGCTTCTTCGGGTACCTGAATCTATTCATGTTCTCGATGCTTACGCTCATCACGGCGAACAATTTGCTCCTGCTCTTCGTCGGGTGGGAAGGCGTGGGCCTCTGCAGCTATCTCCTGATCGGCTTCTACTTCCTCAAGAAATCGGCGTCGGACGCGGGTAAAAAGGCGTTCATCGTCAATCGGATTGGTGACGCGGGATTTCTGCTTGGGCTGTTCCTGATGCTGGGCACGCTGGGCACGATTCAATTCACGGAGATCGGCCCTGCGATTGCCGCCGGACATTTTGCCATGGGCGACGCCGCGCTCACGGCAATCGCGCTGCTCCTTTTTGTAGGCGCGACAGGGAAGTCGGCGCAGCTGCCGTTGTATGTCTGGCTGCCGGACGCGATGGAAGGCCCGACGCCGGTCAGCGCGTTGATCCACGCTGCGACCATGGTGACGGCGGGCGTGTACATGATTGCGCGCACGAACGCTGTGTTCTCGATGGCCCCTAAAGCGCTGGCCGTAGTAGCCGTGATTGGCGCGGTTACCTCCATCTTCGCGGCGACCATGGGCCTCGTGCAGAACGACATTAAACGCGTGCTGGCCTATTCGACCGTTTCGCAGCTGGGCTACATGTTCCTAGCCTGCGGCGTAGGTGCGTTTACCGCGGGCGTGTTCCACTTGATGACGCACGCGTTCTTCAAGGCATTGCTCTTCCTCGGATCGGGCAGCGTGATCCACGCACTTTCCGGCGAGCAGGACATGCGCAAGATGGGCGCGCTGTGGGGAAAAATACCCACGACGGCAAAGACATTCCTCGTGGCGTCGATCGCCATCGCCGGGATACCGCCGCTTGCGGGCTTCTTCAGTAAGGACGCGATCTTGGGTCACGCGTTCGAGTACAACAAATTTCTTTGGCTGATCGGATTCATCACAGCAGGGATGACGGCGTTCTACATGTTCCGGCTCGTGAACATGACATTCTTTGGCCAATCGCGCGTCGATCATGAGGTTGAACACCACATTCATGAGTCGCCGAGTTCGATGACAGTCCCTCTAATGATCCTCGCCGTGCTAGCCACAATCGGCGGCTGGGTCGGATGGCCGGAATCGCTTGGCGGCAGCGACCGCTTCACGAAATTCCTCGAACCCGTGATGGCCAAACATGCGGAAGAAGGCGCCGAGGCAGCCGCGGCATCCAGCGCATCGATGGAATATTTGCTGATGCTGCTTTCCGTTCTGATCGCCTGCGGCGGCATCTGGCTGGCCTATCGCTGGTACATTCAAAGGCCGGAAGTCCCTGAAAAAATCGCGGCGGCGAGCCCGTTCCTTTACAAATTGCTGTACAACAAGTATTACGTGGACCAGCTATACGACGCGATGTTTGTGAATCGCATGAAAGACCTGGCGCTCACGCTCGGCGCGTTCGACGTGAATTTCATCAACGGGCTGGGCGTGGACGGCTCCGGCTGGCTGACGCGCATTACCTCCAGCATCTCCGGCGTGTGGGATTCCTGGATTGTGGACGGCTTGGTGAATTTGGCGGCACGCATCGTGTGGCTTTTCAGCTGGCCGGTGCGGATGCTGCAGACCGGGCGCGTGTCGCGGTATGCGCTGTTCATGCTGCTCGGCGTCTTAATTTTTCTAGGCTATTACTTGTGGAACTCGGGATTCAGGCTGTAGAGCTTGGCGCATGAGTTGATTTAGAAGAAGGCGAGGCGGGGAGATGGAATTTTACAACACTCATATCCTGACTGTGGTGCTGTTCACGCCGCTGGCGGGGTCGCTGCTGCTGCTGTTCGTGCCGCGCGACAGCGCAACGGCGCACCGCGTGATCGGCAATCTTTTCGGCTTCCTCGGGCTGATCGTTTCGCTGCCGCTGATCTGGCGCTTCAGCCTGGACCCGGCCGCGCCGCGTTACCAATTTGCTGAAACTCACGACTGGATTCCCTCCATCGGCGCGCACTACTCGCTGGGCATCGACGGCATCAGCCTGCTTCTTGTCATGCTGACAACGCTCCTCGGCGCCATCTCCATTCTTTCGTCGTGGAGCGCGATCAAGATTCGCACCAAGGAATACTACATTCTCTTCCTCCTGCTTCAGGTGGGCATGCTGGGCGTTTTCATGGCCCTCGATTTCTTCCTGTTCTACATGTTCTGGGAAGTGATGCTCGTGCCGATGTATTTCCTGATCGGCGTGTGGGGCAGCGACCGGCGACTGTACGCCGCGATCAAATTCTTTTTGTATACCCTGGTTGGCTCGGTGATCATGCTGCTGGGAATCCTGGCGCTTTATTTCAAAGCGGGAGGAGCAACGTTCGATATGCCGACGCTGCTCGCCACTGCATCGTCGTTTGACACGCACACGCAAGTGCTGCTGTTCTGGGCGTTCTTCTTCGCGTTTGCGATCAAGGTGCCCATGTTCCCGTTCCACACCTGGCTGCCCGATGCGCACACCGAAGCGCCCACGGCAGGCTCGGTCATCCTGGCCGGCGTTTTGCTGAAAATGGGAACGTACGGATTCATCCGCTTCTCGCTGCCGCTCCTGCCAGTGGACCCCGCAGCGCGTCACAAGATCATCACCATCATGCTGGTCGTTTCCATCATCGGCATTATCTATGGCGCGCTCGTCTGCATGATGCAGAAGGACATGAAGAAGCTGATCGCCTACAGTTCGGTCAGCCACCTGGCCTTTTGCACGCTCGGCATTTTCGCACTGACGCCCAATGGACTTTCCGGCAGCGTGATTCAGCAAATCAACCACGGCCTCTCCACCGGCGCTCTCTTCTTGATCATCGGCGTACTTTACGAAAGACGGCATACGCGCCTGATTTCGGAATTCGGCGGGCTGTCCACGCCCATGCCGAACTTCGCCGCCATTTATATGATCGCCACGCTCAGCTCGCTGGGCCTGCCTTTGCTAAACGGGTTTATCGGTGAATTTGTGATTCTGCGCGGAACGTACGAAGTCAGCATCAAGTACGCTGCGTGGGCCGTCATCGGCATAATTCTGGGAGCCGCCTATCTGCTGTGGCTTTACCAGCGCGTGATGTTCGGGCCGGTCACGAACCCCGCGAACGAGCATATGGCGGACCTGAACGCGCGCGAATACGCGACGCTCGTTCCATTGATCATTCTGTGTTTCTGGATTGGAATTTATCCGAAGCCGCTCTTCCGCGTGCTGGAGCGGCCGGTGCAGCAGATCGTCGAGCAGGTCAATCCCGGATACTATGGTGCGGAACGCGCGGCCACTCCAGCGCTCGCTCCCGCGCCCGCTGCCGCGGGAATGGATACGCAGATGCCGGGAATGCCTTCGGGCAGCCAGTCCGCGCCCGCTCCCGATACGGAGAAGAAGTTCTAGGCGGATGAGCCAATATGCTTAAGGCGTTCCAGACATTCATGCAGGTGGACGGTGGGGGCCTGCTCCTGCCGGAAATGATGCTCGTGCTGTTTGCCATGGGCATCCTGCTCACCGATTATCTGCTCGAGGCCCGCGACAAATATTTCAACGCCCTTATGGCTATGCTCGGCGTGATCTTCAGTGGCATCACGCTGTGGCAATTGCGTGGGGTCGCAGACCGCGGGGCCGTTGGCTTCAGCAACTCTCTCCTGGTCGATCCGTTCTTTCTGTTTTTCGGTTTCATTTTCCTCATCGCCACGGCGCTGGTGATCATCCTTTCGGTCCGCTACCTGCAGCTCGAGGACGAAAATCACGGCGAGTACTACGCCCTGATGCTCTTCGCCACGGTCGGGATGATGTTCATGGCATCGGGCTATGACCTGGTCGTGGAATTCATCGGCCTGGAAACGATGGCCATCAGCTTTTACGTGCTGGCGGGATTTCTGCGGCGTGACAAGCGTTCGAACGAAAGCGCGGTGAAATATCTGCTGCTGGGTGCGTTCAGCTCGGCAATTCTGGCTTACGGCTTTTCAATTCTCTACGGCATCGGCGCCATGGCCAACCTCAGCGCTATTGGCCAATCGCTGCCTCCCAGAACCAATCTGGACGTGATTGCGGTCGCAGTGGAGTCAAGGGGCCACGCGGATCTTTTTGTGCTCCTGGCGCTCGCCACGGTGGCTGCAGGGCTTTTCTTCAAGGTGGCGGCCGTGCCGTTCCATCAGTGGGCCCCGGACGTGTACGAAGGCGCTCCCACGCCCATTACTGCCTACATCAGCGTTGCTTCGAAAACGGCGAGCTTCGCCCTCCTGCTGCGCCTGCTGCTCACGGTGTTCTGGCCGGTGCGCGTCGATTGGGAAATGCTCATCGCAGGCGTGGCCATCGCTTCGCTTACGCTCGGCAACTTCGCGGCCATCACACAGACAAACGTGAAGCGCATGCTGGCGTACTCTTCCATTTCACACGTCGGCTACGTGCTGCTCGGAATCGTGGCTGCTGCGTCGAGCCCGCTGGGATTCCTGACCGGTATGAAGGGCGTGTCGTTTTACCTCTTCGCTTACGCATTCATGACCATTGGCGCGTTTGCGGTGCTGATCGTGCTGCAACGGCAGGGAATCATCGGCGACGAGCTGGACGACCTGAACGGCTTGTACCGCCGAAGCCCGTTATCCGCGCTGGTGCTCTTGATTTTCATGTTGTCGCTGGCAGGGATTCCGCCACTGGCCGGTTTCGTGGGGAAATACTTCATCTTGCAAGCGTTGATCCAGACCGGTCACATCAAGTTAGCGATTTTCGGCGCGCTCTACATCGTCCCCGCGCTGTACTACTATTTCCGCATCGTGATGCACGCCTACTTGTATGAACCGGGCAACGCGCCTTTGCCGATCATCACCATCGGGCAGAGAGTTGCGTTCGCTGTGCTTTGCTTCGTGACCGTCGCCGCCGGAGTCTACCCGGAGCCGTTTGTGCGCCTCGCGACCTACTCGCTGTTCTTCCCGTCAGGTTTCAGTGGCCACTGAGGAACCAGCCTCGCCTTCCTCCCCATCGCCGCGTAAACGGCCTGCCGAAGGTATCCGCCAGTTCTCCGATATAATGGAGTTACCGATCTTGCTGGTCGCAAGCGTGGCGATTGGCGGGGGAGCCGGATATTTTCTGGATAAGCGCCTCCATACCTCGCCGCTATTCACCCTGATTCTTGGACTGCTGGGTTTCGCCGCGGGCATGATTCAACTGGTTAAGCGCTTGTCGAAGGACACGTAGGACGATGGCCGAGTCCGACTCCATTTATATTGCCGCGGAGCATCGCATCGAATGGATGACGTTTGCCTTCGGATTGGCCGGAGCCCTTGTTGTTCTGCTTCGCTGGGGCTGGCGGCCTGGCGCGGGAGTGGCCCTGGGCGCCGCGCTGGCGTGGCTGAATTTTCGCTGGCTGAAGCAGGGAGTAACCGCCCTTGTCAGACTTTCGACCGCCCAGGCGGGTTCGGAACACGCCCGCGTACCCATGGGCGTCTACGTTAAGTTCTTTGGACGCTTCGCTTTGTTGCTGGTCGTGGTCTATGTTATTCTTTCGCATTCCTTGTTGCCTGTGTCTGCGGTGCTCGGAGGATTGTTCGCGGTCGTAGCGGCCGTGATGATCGAATTAATGTGGGAACTGCTGCGCGGCAGGCGCGGAACGGAAACACACACGTAGAGCCCTAGTCGACGGGCTCGATCCCGGGGTCAACTGGACGAATGGAAGAACAAGTCTTGGGTGTGACAAAACTGGTCAACGCGCTCCTGGGAAAACCCGCGTTGGCACTACTCGCGGCGCTGCACATTCATCCCGAAAATTCCGACTACCCCATTCCGAATCACATCGCCATGGAATTGGTGGTTTTTCTAATCGCGATTGTCTTTTTTACGTGGCTGAAGGGGCGTTTGTCCGTGGACAATCCCGGCGGGGCGCAGCAATGCATGGAAGCGCTGCTCACGAATTCCATGGGCGTGGGCGCGAGCGATCTGCTTGAAGATACAGCCGGCCACAAGGCCTTGAAATACCTGCCTATGATCGGCAGCATCGGCATGTTCGTATTGATGTGCAATCTGATCAGCCTGGTTCCCGGATTTTCTTCTCCGACGGCCGAGAAATCGGTGCCGCTGGGCTGCGCCATCGTCGTTTTTCTTTATTACAACTGGGCCGGCTTGGTGCATCACGGACCGCTCAAATACGGCAAGCATTTCCTGGGGCCCGTTCTGGCGATGTCTCCGGTCATGTTTATCGTCGAAATTGTCAGCCATCTCGCCCGGCTGCTTTCGCTCACCGTGCGTCTTTGGGTCAACATGCTGGTGAGCGAACTCTTGTACGTAACCTTTCTCGGGCTGACGCTGTCCCTGTTTTTCTATGTGGAAAAGCTGAATGTACTGGGCTATGCGCTGGCGCCGCTTCCGCTGCTGGCGCCGCCGCTTTTCCTGCTTTTGCACATCTTCGTCGGATTCGTACAGGCGTTTGTTTTCACATTATTGCCGATCATTTATCTGGGCGGCGCGGTAGGGGAAGAGCACTAATAGGCGCGCCGATTTCATCTTGTTTGATTTCATACCGGCATGATCCGCCGTCTCGCGTGAGCCCGGCTGCAAGAGGGATGTCCGGGAACCACCTCCGAGCGGCCATTCTTAGCGAAGGAGAAACACAATGAAAAAGTATTCGATGATTTTGTTCGCGCTACTGGCGTTGGCATTCGTTGCTCCGGCTGCGTTCGCGCAGACGGCTGCGGGCGCTGCGCCGGAGCCAACGAATTGGGTGGCCATCACTTCAGGCTTTGCCATGGCGATCGCCTCGGCGGCTTGCGGACTCGCGCAGGCCCGCGCGACGTCTTCGGCTTGCGAAGGTCTGGCACGCAACCCCGGCGCCGCGGCCCCCATTCGATTCGCGCTGCTGCTTGCCCTGGTGCTGATCGAGTCGATGGCGCTCTACACGTTTGCCATCATCTTCGCCAAAGTTAAGTAAGCGAATTCGTTTGTAGATTTCAGCGGCACGCTCTCGAAAGATCGAGGGCGTGCCGTTTTGTTTTAAGTAGGATGGGCTTCAGCCTGTCTGGTTTAGATTTCTCCTGAACCCAAATGAAAACCAGACAGGCTGAAGCCCATCCTACTTAAACCTACCGGATACTGAGCGCGGCTTTGGCGGCGAAATCGATGATTTGGGCGGGGAATAAACCGGCGTAAACGGTTCCTGCGGCGGCGATCCACAACACGGCGGAGAGCGTCCAAGGCGCGGGCTGGACGGCAATCTCAGTGGCCGGCTCGCGCATGTACATGGCCACGATGACGCGCAGGTAATAATAGGAGCCGATGACGCTGTTCAGGGCCAGCAGGATGGCCAGCCAGATCAGGTTGGATTCGAGAGCGGCGTTGAAGACGTAAAATTTTCCCAGGAACCCTGCCGTGATAGGCAATCCCAGAAGTGAGAGCAGGAAAAGCGACAGGCAAGCCGCCATCGCAGGCTGGCGGCGTCCAAGACCTGCAAAATCCTCGATGTCGACGTGACGCTCTCCAGGTCCGCCGAGGTGCGCGACGATCAGGAACGCGCCCATCTTCACGATGGCGTAGCCGACGAGGTAAAAGAGCGCCGCGGCGATGCCCGCCTCGGGATGATCCGTGGCTGCCGCGGCCGTGACCGCGACGAGAATGTATCCCGCATGCGCGATCGAGCTGTAGGCCAGCATGCGCTTCACGCTCGTTTGTACGATGGCCGACAAATTTCCGGCAAACATACTGAGCGCGGCGGCCATCCACAGCGCCCAAAACCATAGCGGCGCAGCCGCGTCCACGCTCGCCAGGATGCGCAGCGCCAGGGCGAATGCGGCGGCCTTGGGGCCCGTCGAAAGCAGCGCGGTGACTGGAGCGGGGGCGCCCTCGTAGACGTCCGGCGTCCAGAGCTGAAAGGGAGCGGCGGCAACCTTAAATGCCAGCCCAATGAAAATAAATCCGAGGCCAACCTTGAGCAGGGTGCGCGCGGAATCGTTGGCCAGCGGCATCATCATGTCCAGGTGCGTCGATCCCGTAGCGCCGAAGGACAGCGCGATCCCGTACAGAAAAAAGGCCGTGGCGAACGATCCCAGGAGGAAATACTTCATGGCCGCTTCGTTAGAGCGCGGGGCGTCGCGCCGGTAGCTCGCCAGGATGTAGGAAGCGATGGAGCTCATTTCCAGGCCGATAAAGGCCGTCAATAGTTCGTGGGCACCGGCCATCACGCCCATGCCGGCCGTCGCAAACAGGATCAGAGCGCAAAACTCTGCGTTGTCCAGATCGTCGCGCTTCAGATAGCCGATCGAACCGAGAATTACGAGGAACGCCGCGCCGCAAACGATCCAGTGAACGAACAGGCTGAATGCGTCAGCCTGGAAGAGGCCAGAGTAGGCAGGGCCCGGATACATCGATGGGTAATAGGTTGCGGCCAGGGCCAGGGCAGCGCCCGCAAGCGAAATTCCGGCCAGCACGTCGTGGCGCGCCTTTGGCACAATGGGCGCGAGGAGCATGACCAGCATCCCGAACCCGCAGAGCACGATTTCGGGCGCAATCCTGTATAGGTCTTGGATGGGTGGAAACATTTATTTCAAATTCACCGAGTTTGCCGTGCCGCTGTACGCCGCGGTGTCCAGGCCGGGCGCCGTCACGGGGGCGTGATCGAAATCGATACCGCTCGCGCCATGAGTGCGCAATCCGCCGGCGTTGTAGGCCTGCGGTCGCTGCATGAGCTGCAAAACGTTTTGTGTGTAAGCTTCGGTCCGCCGCGTGAAGAACGGCGAGCCGATGCCCATCCACAGAATAAGCGCCGCCATTACGAACAGGATGCCGCGCTCGCGCATATCCAGGTCAGGCAGCGCACGGTTCTTGTCTTGCGTGATGCTGCCAAAAAACACGCGCTGGTAGGACCAAAGCAAATAGACGGCCGAGAAAATGACGCCGAGCGCCGCCCAGGACGCCCACGCCGCATGCTTTTGGTACGTTCCCGCAAGAATCAGGAACTCGCCGACGAAGCCGTTGAGCATCGGCAGTCCCGCGGAGGCCAGGCACGAAAACAGGTACAGCGCCGCCAGAACCGGCATGGGCGTGGCCATGCCGCCGAATTCCGAGATCAAGTGCGTGTGCCGGCGGTCGTACAACATGCCTACGCAAAGGAACAGCGCGCCGGTCGAGATTCCATGATTGAGCATTTGATAGACGGCGCCCTGAATCGAGATCGCGTGAAACGCAAATATTCCGAGCACCACAAATCCCAGGTGGCTGACCGAGGAGTAAGCAACCAGGCGCTTCAAATCCACTTGCACCATGGCCACGAGGGCTCCGTACACGATGCCGATGATGGCCAGCACGGCGATGAACGGCGCAAATCGGCGCGCAGCGTCGGGAAACAGCGGCAGGCAGAACCGCAGCATGCCGTAGGTGCCCATTTTAAGAAGGACGCCTGCCAACATTACCGAGCCCGCCGTGGGGGCTTCCGTATGCGCGTCCGGCAGCCACGTGTGCAATGGGAAGAGCGGCACCTTGATCGCGAACGCCAGGAAGAACGCGCCGAAGAGCAAATATTCGGTGCGAACGGGCAGCGCGACCGTGCCGTTGGCAAGCAGCGACTGGATTTGCGCGACGTCGAACGTCGGATAGCCCGCGGCGGCGGTCAGCCGGTACAGCCACAAGATCGCCACGAGCATCAGGATCGAGCCGAACATGGTGTAGAGCACGAATTTCAGGGCCGCGTAAATGCGCCGGCCGTGTCCCCAGATGCCAATCAGGAAATACATGGGGATCAGCATCACTTCCCAAAACAAGAAGAAGAGGAACAGGTCGAGCGAAACGAAAACGCCGATCACGCCGGTTTCCAGAACCAGGAGCGAGATGAAGAAGCCTTTCACACGCTGGTCAATCGATTTCCAGGACGCCAGAATCGAGATCGGCGTGAGCAGCGTGGTCAGCAAAATGAGAAAGAGGCTGAGTCCGTCAATGCCCAGATGATAGTGGATCGGCGGCTGCGGAATCCAGGCGCGGAATTCTTCCCATTGATAGCCGGCCGCGTGCGCGTCAAAGCCATGAAGGAGCAGCAGCGAAAGCGCGAACTCGACGACCGCGGTGGTCATCGCCAGCCGGCGAATCCAGACATGATCGTCATCGCGCAGCAAGAGAAGCGCCAGCGTGCCCGTGACAGGCAGAAACGTCAGAACCGAGAGCAAGTAGCTTTGCTGCACGTCAGTCCACCATCCAAAGCAGCAGGGAAGTAAAAACCAGCACGCCCACGACGATCCAGGTGGCGTAGCTGCGAATGTTTCCGGTGCTCGCGCGGCGCAAGCGGTCGCCCGTTTCGCGCGAAACGAATGCGACGCCGTTCACCGCGCCGTCGATGGCGCCCTCGTCGACCGCATGCCACAGCACATTGCGCGAAATCCAGACCAGTGGGCGCACGATCAAAGCCAAATAAAGTTCGTCGATGAAATATTTTCCAGAAAGAAGCTGGTACGGCGCGGAAAATGAAGACGCCAGTTTCTTTGGTGTTTTCGGGCTCTTGATATAAAGCCACCAGGCCAGCAAGAAGCCGAGTAGTCCAGCGATCACTGGTGCGCCGAATAGCCTTTGGAGATCTTCCGTCACCCCAGCGATTGCCGACGTGTCGGGCTCGTATTGCACTGCCGAAGCAGTTGACTGTGAAGCGGTTGATAGTACGGGCGCGAGGAAATGCTGGAAGTAGTTTACGCCGCCCATCAGCTGCGGCGCGGCCATCCATCCGCCGCAAACGGAAAGAATCGCCAGAATGATGAGAGGCATGGTCATGCTCCTCGGCGATTCGTGGACATGCACTTTGTTTTCGTTGTACTGCGCTTTGCCGAAGAAGGTCAGGAACAGCAAGCGGAACATGTAGAACGAAGTGAGTCCCGCGGTGAGAACTCCGAGGCCCCACAGCACAGGACTCAAGCGCTGCGCCTCGTTCAGGATTTCATCCTTGCTGAAGAATCCCGAAAAGCCCGGCGCGCCGGCAATCGCCAGCGTCGCCATGAACATCGTCCAGAACGTCACGGGAATTTTTTTGCGCAGGCCGCCCATCTTGCGCATGTCCTGCTCGCCGCCCATGGCGTGGATCACGCTGCCCGCGGCGAGGAAGAGCAATCCTTTGAAGAACGCATGCGTCATCAAATGAAAAATGCCCGCGCTAAATGCGCCCACACCGCAAGCCAAAAACATGTAGCCGAGTTGCGAAACGGTCGAGTAGGCCAGAACTTTTTTGATGTCCGTTTGCACCAAGCCAATCGTGGCCGCAAACAGCGCAGTCACGCAGCCAATCACGCCGACCACCTGCATGGCCACGGGCGCATTCAGGAAAATCGCGTGCGAGCGCACGACCATGTACACGCCCGCAGTCACCATCGTCGCCGCGTGGATTAACGCGCTGACGGGTGTCGGGCCTTCCATCGCGTCCGGCAGCCAGACGTACAGCGGAAGCTGCGCCGATTTTCCGGCCGCGCCGACAAACAAAAGAAGCGCAATCAATGTGAGCGTGTCAATCTGCCCGGCGGGGTCTGCGGTCATGGCCGCGGCGCGCGGCAGCACTGTGGCAAAGTCCAGCGAGCCGAAGGTGCGGAAAATCAGGAGCACGCCGAGCAGGAATCCGAAATCGCCGATGCGGTTCACCCAGAATGCTTTATTGCCAGCGTTGGTGGCGGATTGCTTCAGGAAAAAGAAGCCGATCAGCAGGTAGCTGCACAGCCCCACGCCTTCCCAGCCGACAAACATAAGCAGGTAGTTGGCCGCCAGGATCAGCACCAGCATGAAGAACATGAACAGGTTCAGATAAGCGAAGAACCGGCGGTAACCGGGATCTTCATGCATGTATCCGGTGGAATAGATATGAATCAGCCAGCCCACCCCGGTGACTACCAAAAGCATGATCACGGTGAGCTGGTCCACCTGCAGAGCGAAGTCGGCCTGGAATCCTCCACCGGAAATCCAAGTGAAGTAGGTTTTGATCCAGGGAATTTGGTCCGGAGAAAGTGCCAGGAATTCGCGCACGGCTTCGAGCGCCGCGAGAAAGGCCATGGTCGTCGAGGAAAGCGCGACGGCGGAAATCACGTTCTTCGGCCAGCGTCCGCCAAAAATTCCGTTGGCGGCCGCGCCCAGGAGCGGCAAGAGCGGAATGATCCAGAGATAAGAGAGAACCGGCATCAGTCTTTCAGCGAATCCACGTTTTCCACGTTGAGCGTTCCCCGGTTGCGGTGAATGAGGATGATAATCGCCAGGCCCACGGCGGCTTCGGCCGCGGCCACCACGATCACGAAAAAGACAAACACCTGCCCTTGCAGCTGGCCGAGCAATCGGCTGAAGGAAACAAATGCCAGATTGACGGCGTTGAGCATCAACTCAATGGACATGAAGATGGTGAGAATGTTGCGCTTGAAAATAAACGCAATCACGCCCAATCCGAACAAGACGGCGCTTAGCACCAGATAGTACGAAGTCGGAACCACAACTCCCCCAGAGTGCTTTTTTGACTCTTGTAGCGCCCGCCTTCAGGCAGGCATTTTAGAATCAAACGTCTGCTCGCCTGAAGGCGAGCGCTACACGGCCCCAAGCCGAAGCGATTCGGCTTTCGTCTTACTCTTCGCGGCGTGCCAGGACCAGCGCGCCTAGCAAAGCGATCAATATCAAAAACGACGTCAGCTCAAACGGAAACACGTACTCGCGGAAGAGCAGCGTCGACAGGTCGCGCGTCGAAACCATCTCCACCGGCGGCGAGCCCAGGTGCGCCGTGGCCCGCCCGATCCAGTAGGCCACTTCCACAAGGAACACAAGCCCGAGCGGCACGCCCACAAAACGCGCCAGGCGGCTCACGTTCGAGCGCTCTTCCTCCCCGGCGTTGAGCAGCATGATGACAAATACGAAGAGCACCATGATCGCGCCGGCATAGACGATAATCTGCACAGCGGCGACGAATTCCGCTCCCTGCAGGAGATAAAGCCCCGCGAGGGCGACCATGACCACGACCAACGACAGCGCGCTGTGAATCGGGTGCCGCTGCACGATCAGGCTGACCGCTCCCGCCACGACCATGGCCGCCAGGATCAGGAACATGGCGATTTGCGGGGTGATCATCGCGTTCCTCCGAGTATTCTTCGGACCGGTCTCCGCGCCGTTTTCTTAGACTTGGATCTCATGGTTGCGTCAGCACGATCGCCAGGCTCGTAATCACTATGTTCACGATCGAAAGCGGCAGCAACACTTTCCAGCCGAAATTCATCAATTGATCGTAGCGGAAGCGCGGAAGCGTCCCGCGCACCCAAACGTAAATAAACAGGAAAACCGCGATTTTCAGCAGAAACCAAAATGGCCCCTGCACAAATTCAGTCACTCCGGGCAAGGCGAATAATACTCCAAGCCCCAACAGAACTACCCCCAAAACCGGCAGAACCACGCGCCCGAAAATGGTGATGTAACGGATCCCGTGCGCAAAAAGTGCGAAGCCCGCCACCGCGAAGGCCGCGGTCGGAATGTAATGCGTCCAGCCAAACAGAGGGGTTTGCGGAAACGGCGAGAGCCATCCCCCAAAAAACAAGATGGTGGCGAGACACGAGACCGTAATCATGCTGGCGTATTCCGCCATGAAAAACATAGCGAACTTGAAGCTGGCGTATTCGGTGTGAAAACCGGCGACCAGCTCGGATTCCGCTTCGGCCAGATCGAACGGCGCGCGATTGGTTTCCGCTACCGCGGCGGTGAAGAACAGGAGGAAACCCAGTACTTGCGGCATGGGCGCGCCGATCAGATTCCACCGCGGCACGAATCCCCAGTGGAAACCCTGCTGCGAGGTCACGATTTCGCTCAGATTGAATGTGCCGGCCATCAGGATCACGCCCACGACGGACATGGTCAGCGCAAGTTCGTAACTGATCATTTGCGCCGAGCTGCGCAGGCCCCCGAGAAGGGGATATTTGCTGTTGGACGACCATCCAGCCAGCGCCACGCCGTACACTCCCATCGATGTGATCGCAAACAAAATCAGCAGGCCGATATTCAAATTCGTGATACCCGTCGGGGTCGCCTGGCCGAAGATGGTCAATCCCTTGGGGCCGAAGGGAATCACGGCGATCGAGGTGATGGCCAGAGACATGGCTAGAAACGGCGCCAAGTAATAAGCGAACTTGTCAGCTCCCGCCGGCGTTACGTCTTCCTTGAACAAAAATTTAACGCCATCAGCGAGCGGCTGCAGCAAGCCGTGCGGGCCCACGCGATAGGGTCCCCACCGCGACTGAATGTGCGCCACGACCTTGCGCTCAAACCAGGTGAGATAGGCCAGCGCCGTCAGGAGAACAAAAAGCAGGATGACTACTTTCGGCAGCACTACGACAAGAAGCGAATGCTGCGCGGCGAATTCGTTCACGAGCGCGCCTCCACTTCCACTGGCTCGGTGGCTTCAGGCAGGGAACGAACCATGGTGCAGTAGCGCGTCAGGCTGCCGCTGGTGAACAATGTGTCGCCCGAGGAAAAGATCGAGCCGGCCGGCACGTCGAAATTCGCAGTATCGTTGGCGGCGGAAACCGGCGAAGTTTTCTCTGCCTCTCCGAGCAGCAGCGTGGCCATGCCGAGGTTGTAGCCCGGCACCCATTTGCGAATTTCCTCGAACGCTGCGTCCGGAGTGCGCAGCCGGATGGCCTGTCCGAGCCCGCGCAAGGCCAGCTGGTAGGAAAGAATTCGCAGAATATCGAAATCCGAGCGCGTGCCCATGACGTCGCCGCCCTTGCGCACGAGTTGCACTTCACCGGCGGTATTGGTCATGGTGCCGTTTTTTTCGTACGCTGCAGCCGCCGGGAGAACGATGTCGGCAAGCTGCGCGGTTTCGGTGAGGAACAGGTCCTGCACGATGAGCAAGTCAAGCTTGCCCAGACGGCCTGGAGCGGAAATGCCGAACGTCTTGACCGGGTTCGCGCCGACCACATACAGCGCGCGCAAGTCGCCTTTGGATGCCGCGGCGAGCATTCCGCGCGCGTTCATTCCAGGCTTTGCCGGAAGCTTCGATTCCCACAGCGCGCCAAATTTTTCCCGCGCGTTCGGGTCGGAGATCGAAACGTAGCCGGGAAGCATGTCGGGAAGCTGGCCCATGTCCGCAGCGCCGCGCGAATTCGCATAGTCGCCGAGCGCCATATACCGCGTCTGGCCGGGCAGAGAAGAACCGAATTTCACGAGATCGCGAATGGCGGCTCCGGTCAGTTCCGCACCGAAGGCGATGACGACGTTGCTCTCTTTTTCGAGCGCGGACTTGAGCGAGGAAAGCCGTTCCATCGTGCCGCCGTCGAGCTGCGCCTCGCCGCCCGCGAGCCAGCGCACGGCTGTCGCCTCGCGGCCGTCTGGCACTTCGGCAAACGCACTGGCCTTGCGCAACAACTTGATCGATTTGGAATTGATGATGTACAGGCGCGCGCCGCGATGGCGGATCGCGGCGCGAATCTGCCAGGCAACCAGCGGGCTCTGCTCGGTGGGATCGTGCCCGACGAGCAATACCGCGTCCGCCTCGTACAGTTGTGTCATCGTGGCCCCCGCGGTGGCAGCCTGGGTGCCAAGCGCGGCGACGAGGCTCGCGTAATCGGCCGTGCGATGGTGATCGATATTGTTCGTGCCTAGTGACGCGCGGGCGATCCGGCCCAGCAAGTAATTCTCTTCGTTCGTCGTGCGGTTCGATCCGATGACGCCGATCGCCTCCGGGCCGGAAGTCTTGTGCACATCGGCGAGGCGGCGGGAAGCCTCGGCCAGTGCGTCTTCCCAGCTCGACGGCACCAGCTTGCCGTCGCGGCGCACGAGCGGCAGCTTCAAGCGCTCGTGGTGATTCGTGAAATCAAATCCGAAGCGGCCCTTCACGCAAAGAAAATCCTTGTTGAATCCGGAGAGATCGCGATTGTTGGCGCGCAAAATTTCATTGTTGCGCACGCTCAGCGTCGTCTTGCAGCCGTTCGAGCAGTGCGTGCACACCGTGGAGACGTAGCTCATTTCCCACGGACGAGTCTTGTAACGGTAGGTGCCGCTGGTCAGCGCGCCTACGGGGCAGATATCGATGCACATGCCGCACTCTTCGCAGTCCAGATGATCCTCGCCGTTCGGAATGATCACCGATTGCGAGCCGCGAGCCCCTACGCCGAGCGCTTTCACGTCCATGCCTTCATCGCACACGCGCACGCAGCGGAAGCACAAGATGCAGCGCGGCGCGTCGTAGTAAACGGCCTCGGACCACTTCTGCTCGGGCTGGTGGCGCTTTTCCTCGTTGAAGCGGCTTTTGTCCGCGCCGTAGGTGAAAACCATGTCCTGCAATTCGCATTCGCCGCCCTTGTCGCACACGGGACAATCCAGCGGATGGTTGGCGAGCAGGAATTCCAGCATCCCTTTGCGTGCTTCATGCACCTGCGGTGTGCTAGTACGGACCACCATTCCCGGCATGGCGACGAGCGTGCACGCGGTTTGCAGTTTCGGCGCTTTCTCGACTTCGACCAGACACATGCGGCAGGCCGCTTGCAGCGAGAGGCCAGGGAAATAGCAGAACGACGGGACTTCAATCCCCATGCGGCGCGCGGCTTCGATCACTAGCGTTCCTGGCGGGACGGTGACGTCGCGGTCGTCAATCTTCAGCGTGATATCTTTTGAATCTGCCATTTTGTCCCGGGATCCTCAGCGGACCGCGGCCATGACGTCGGCCGGCCTGTACGGGCATTTTCCGGAAAGATGTTCTTCAAATTCGTGCCGCCATTTCTTGACGATACTGATTGTAGGCATGGCGGCGGCATCGCCCAGCGGACAGAACGTGCGGCCCAGCATGTTTTTCGCCAGATCGCCCACGAGAGTGATGTCTTCCGGGCGTCCGAAGCCGGCATGGAACCGATCCAGCATTTTCCGCAGCCAGCCCGTGCCTTCACGGCAGGGAATGCACCAGCCGCAAGACTCGTGCGCGTAGAAATGCATGATGCGCCGCGCGAGGTCCACCATGCAGGTATCTTCGTCGATCACCACGAGGCCGCCCGAACCGAGCATCGAGCCTGCCTTGGCCACCGAATCATAATCCATGTTTATGTCGATTTCCTCGGCGGTCAGCAGCGGGCAGGAACTCCCTCCGGGGATGACGGCTTTGAGCTTTCTGTTGTTTCGCATTCCGCCGGCGACGTCTTCGATAATCCTGCGCAACGGAAAACCCATCGGCAATTCATAAATGCCGGGCTTGTTGACGTGCCCGGAAACGCAGAAGAGGCGCGTGCCGCCGTTTTTCGGCGACCCCAGGCCAGCGTACCACTCGCCTCCCCGCCGCAGAATTTCCGGGGCGGAGGAGAGCGTTTCGACGTTGTTAATCACGGTCGGCGATCCGTACAGGCCGACGACCGCAGGAAAGGGAGGCCGGATGCGCGGATAGCCGCGCTTGCCTTCAAGCGATTCCATCAGCGCCGATTCCTCGCCGCACTCGTAGGCGCCCGCGCCGGTATGCGTAACCAGGTCGAAATCGAATCCGCTGCCGAGAATATTCTTGCCGAGGTAGCCGGCCTTGTAGGCTTCCTCGATGGCTCCGTCCACGATGTCCAGGACGTAGCGGTACTCTCCGCGGATGTAGATGTATCCCTGGTGCGAGCCGACCGCGCGTCCCGCGATTACGATGCCCTCGATCAACTGATGGGGCATCATTTCCATCAGCGGGCGGTCCTTGCAGGTGCCGGGCTCGCTTTCATCGGCATTGCACAAGACGTATTTGGGTTTGGCCGATTCCTTGGGCACGAAACTCCACTTCATGCCGGTCGGAAATCCCGCTCCGCCACGCCCGCGCAAGTTCGATTTCTTCACTTCGTCGACCACCTGCTCGGGTGTCAATTCCTTTAGCGCGCGCTCCATCCCTTTGTAGCCGTCGTTGGCAACGTAAACTTCCAGCTTGTGCGAGTCCCTTACGCCGAACAGGCGGCTGATCACGGGCACTTCGGCGGGATGGCGTTCCTTCACCGAACCCGTAATTGGCGTGGAGGTTTGCGGCTTTCGCCCGGCCTCCAGCGACTCGAAAATCTGGGTGGTGCGCTCGATGGTGAGATTTTCGTAGAAATCGTAGTTCACCTGCATGGCCGGAGCGCCAGTGCAGGCACCGAGGCATTCCACTTCCTCGAGCGAAAAAACGCCGTCCGCGGTGGTTTCCTTGTGGCCGATTTCCAGTTTCTTCTGAACGAATTCATAGAGTCTGTTTCCGCCGCGAAGCATGCATGACACATTGGTGCAGACCTGCACGTGGAATTTTCCAGCGCGCTGGCGGTGCAGCATCGAGTAATACGCCATCGTCTCGGTCACCTGCAGCTTGTTCAAGCCCAGCCGGTGCGCGATTTCTCCGATCATTTCGTCGCTGACGTAGCCGAACTGATCCTGCGCATAGAGCAGCATGGGGATCAGCGCCGACCGCTTCACCGGGTAGCGGTTTTCGAGCGTCTGGAATTTGGCTTCCAGTTGCGGGGGCAAATTCATCAACGATCAATCTCCCCGAGAACAATATCCAGTGTTCCGATGCTGGCAATGGCGTCGGCCACCAGGTGACCTTCGACCATCTTCTGCAGCGCCTGCAGATTCACGAACGAGGGCGTACGCATTCTCATTCGGTAGGGTTTTGGTGAACCGTCACTGGCGATGAAGCAGGCCAATTCGCCGCGTGGAGATTCGATGCGCTGGTAGACTTCGCCGGGAGGAGGTGCGAAGCCTTCCGTAAAAATTTTGAAGTGGTAAATCAGGGCTTCCATTTCCGTTTTCATCTTTTCGCGCTGCGGCGGAACGATTCCCGGGGCATCCGCCTTTACCGGGCCTTCAGGCGGAATCTTTTCAAGGGCCTGGCGGACAATTTTCAGGCTTTCGCGCATTTCCGCGACGCGGCACAGGTAGCGCGCGTAGCAATCGCCTTCGCTGCGTACGGGAACCTTGAAATCGAATTCCTCGTAACTCGAGTAGGGGAAATATTTGCGCACGTCGTAATCCACGCCGGAACCGCGCAGCGACGGGCCGGAAACACCCATCGCGATCGCGTCCTTCGCGGTCAGCACGCCCACGCCTTGCGTGCGCCCAATCCAGATTCGGTTCTTGGTCAGCAATTCTTCGTACTCATCGAAGCGGGAAGGGAAGGTCTGCACGATTTTCTGAACACGATCGGTCCAGCCCACCGGCGGCTCAAGCGCCAGGCCGCCGATGCGGAAGTAGCTAGTCATCATGCGCTGGCCGCTGACGAGTTCAAAGATTTTGAGAAGCTCCTCGCGCTCGCGGAAGCAGTAGAGGAACACGGACATTGCTCCCAGGTCGATCGCGTGCGTGCCGAGCCAGACCAGGTGCGAGCCGATGCGCGTGAGTTCGGTGAGCAGCACGCGGATATATTGCGCGCGCTTGGGAACTTCAAGGCCAAGCAGTTTTTCGACCGCCAGGCAGTAGGCCAGGTTGTTCGACAACGGCGCGAGGTAATCCATGCGGTCGGTGATCGTGATGGCCTGCGAATAGGTCAGCGCTTCGGCGGTTTTTTCGATTCCGGTGTGCAAATACCCGATATCCACGTCCGCCTTGACGATATTTTCCCCGTCCAATTCCAGGAGCACGCGCAACACGCCGTGCGTCGACGGGTGCTGCGGCCCCATGTTGAGGACCATGGTTTGTTCGGGGCCGGTAGCGGTTTGTACGGTGGTCATGGCGCAGGTTCGCTCGTCTCAGAGTCAGAAATCAGCGAGGGCCCTCCACGGGATAATCCTTGCGGAGAGGATAGCCCTCCCAATCGTCAGGGAGCAGCATGCGGCGCAGATTTGGGTGCCCTTCAAACCGAATACCCAGCAGGTCGAAAATCTCGCGCTCATGCCAATTCGCCGTCGGCCAAACGGACACGACCGACTCGGCTACAGGATCATCACCCGGCAAGCGAACCCGCAGGCGAACCGTAAGGCGCCGCGAGAGCGACAACAAATGGTAGTTCAGCTCAAAGCGGGGCTCGATTGGAAAGCGATCCACGCCGGTCACGTCGGAAAGAAACGTGAAGGCCAGATCGGGATCGGAAATCAGGAATTCCGCGAGAGGCAGCAAATGCTCGCGATAGATGGCCACCGTCAACTCGCCGCGAAACGAACTCACTCCCGCGACGGCTTCGGGCCGCCAGCCGCGGATTTTCGCGATGATGGGGTTTTGCTCGAGGTCAGATATCTCCGTCACGAAATCCGGTCCCGGCGCGCGGCTGGGCGATTCCAATCGAGCGCCCCTTTCTTCCAGAGGTAGAAGTAGCCAACCAGCAGGATCCCGATATAAAGGAGCATTTCCACGAAGCCAAACCAGCGCAACGACCTGAAAATATAGGCCCATGGATAGAGGAAGATGGCTTCCACATCGAACAAAATAAATATGATGGCGACCAGATAGAACTTCACGGAAAATGGCTCGCGGGCATCGCCCGTCGGCGTGATGCCGCATTCGTAGGATTGCGATTTTACCTTGGAGGGGCGCCTCCAACCCACGACCGAGGAGAGGGTAAGGAGAATGCCAGCAAGTGCCATCGCCAGGACGAGGTGTAAAAGAAGCGGCGCGTACGCTTGGAGGTCGTTTCCCGTCATCGGAGCACAAGCTATAATAGCGATGAAGCGCCAAGCGGTCAAATGCACGCAATGGATTGTTAGGTATTTTCTTTGAACCAGTTACAAGCCGGAAACGCGCGCGTGATCATTTGTGTACGGGAAAGGCTGATGGTCCTATGAACTTCGGCTTTAACTCGAATGTGCACGTCGGAGAAGTTACGTATCACGTGCAAACGGAGGATCGCGGTCCATCGCATCCCTTTCTCGATACCGTGGTGTATATGGCCGGCCGGGTGGTTTACAAGCGAAGCACCAGCTACGAGAAGTTTGCCAGCGGCGCGAAAGCGGAAACCCTGGCGAAAAAACTGCATGAGCGCTTGGCGCAGCAACATCGGGACGTCATTGCCGGGCTTGAAGCGGGGACGATTCCGGAACAGCCCGGGGCAAAGGCGCGTCCGGTCGAAGAAGAGACGCCAATGTATGACGGCCTGGACTTGCGCCTCCTGAATCCAAAAAACTGGTTCGCGGCAGGAGAGGTAATTCTCGAAATCGAATTGCTTGAAAAGAATTCGGAACACCGAGTCGGCGATGCCGATATGGAAGCGTGCCTGGAACGTGAAAAACAGCGCATTCCCTGTGCCGAGGCGCGTACCGACGCCAAAGGCTGCGCGACGCTGAAGTTTCCCATGCCGCAGAATATTACGGAAGGTTCGTCCCTTGTGGTCCGCGGAACGGACGGGGCCCGCTACGGGGAGCTGCGATTCCTGTTGAAACCAAAGCCCCGCGAGAAGAATCGGGCGCCGGTCACGCGGTGAGTTCAGGAATTCAAATCGTTGTGAACGGCGAAACGCGCGAAGTGCCCGAAGGGATTGGCGTTTCGGCCTTGCTCTCCCACTTAAATTTGCCTGCCGACCGAGTGGCCATCGAGCGCAATCTCGAGATTCTTCCGCGTTCGCAATGGGTCAAGACCGCCGTGCAACCAGGCGACCGGTATGAAATTGTTCACCTTGTGGGTGGCGGGTGAGAGACCTCACTTGAAGATCCAAATTACGAGCGTTTTCGAGCAGCTAGAAAGGCCTTCCACGGTTCCCAATAGAATTTCACCCAGCCCTGCGTGACGCCCTGGTGGTCGTGCTCCGGGACGCCGACGTGGACCAGATGCACCTGCGCTCCACCGCTGGTGTTTTTCTCAAAGCTGACAACGAGCACGGAATCGGGATCTGTCTTTTTCCATTCCGCGGAGCGCCACGATTGCACGATCATGCGGTTCGGGATGAGGGCGAGATTCTTTCCGAGTATCATCCCGGCGAAGGCGGACCATTTTCCACCCACATTGCGACTTATCTTGGCGGGCATGCCGGTGGCGGCGGTGTGCTTCGTCGAATCCATGAAGAGTTCGTAGAGTTTCGCAGGCGTGGCAGCGAAAGAGACGGTTTGTTCGATCACGGGGGTCACAGTGAACCTCCGAAGGAATTCTTACCCAACCACGAATATGCGGCTACAGTTTGTCCAGCAGATGGCCCATTTTCGTTCTCTTCGTTTCCAGGTACGCGTGCGAGACACGCGAAGTGCGCGGGCGGCATGGGAGGCGCTTTACAACACGGATGCCCGCTTCCTCAAGCTGTTGAACTTTGTCCGGATTATTGGAAAGCAGGCGCACACGTTTCACGCCCAGCAGCTTCAAGGCTGCCGCCGAAAATGCGTAGTCTCTCGAATCGGCGGCAAAACCAAGTTCCTCGTTGGCTTCGACCGTATCCATGCCGCGGTCCTGCAATTCGTAGGCGCGCAGCTTGTTCATGAGGCCGATGCCGCGTCCCTCCTGCGGCAAATACAGCAGGATGCCGGAAGGCGCGGCGGCAATCCGGCGCAGCGAAAGCTCCAGCTGCGCGCGGCAATCGCACCGCTCCGAGGCCAGGACATCCCCGGTGAGGCACTGCGAGTGGATGCGCACGAGCGGCGTTTGGCCGCGAATCTTCCCGCGCACCAGGGCCACGGCGCTTTCCCGCTCGGTTTTCCCTTCGATGCCCAAAATTTCAAACGGGCCGTATCGCGTCGGCAACTTGGCGCGCGCGACGATTCGGATAGCGCGCTTGGTCTTCTTATGCGGGGCGCGCGCGTGTTGTCTTTTTTTCGCTGGCATGAAGAGCCACGTATTATATCAGGCGCTGGGCGCATGCGGCGCTTTACATCGGCACGGTGATTGGCTAACGTAGCCGCAGCGGGCAAGGTCCATGAAAACGCTTACTTTCGGCGGAGATTTGCTGCTCACGCTCTTGCTTCACGTCGGAGCGGCGGCATCGATCTGCGCCTGGCTGGCGCGCTCGGCCACTTTCAGAAAAGTTCTCTTCACCGAACTGCGCGACTCCGACCAAAAATTGAAGCTGATGCTTTTTGTCACGCCGCCGCTCGTGTTTGGAGTGATCCTGCGAATTCTGGGGCAACCGTACCGTGCCGCGGATTTGATGCTCGAAGGGTCTTTCCTGCTGGGACTCCTGGGAGGACGCGTCGTGGGCCCGCTCGGGGGATCGATCATCAGCTTGCCGGCATTCGTGCACCATGAATGGCTTTCGATGCCTGTGGCGGCGACTGCGGGACTGGTTGGCGGTTTGATTCGGCAGGCTGTGCCGAATACGGAGGAGATCTGGAGGCTGGGGCCGTACACATTTCTGAGCACGCCGCGGTGGCTCGTGCGCCTGTTCCGCGGTAGAAAAGTAACCTGGGAAATGCTTCCTCTGGGCGCATGCATCGTTCTGGAATTGGCCAGGCAGGCCCTGGGGCACGCCACCAAGCTGCGATGGATTTTTTACTTGCAGGTGGGGAAGAGCTGGGAGATCGCGCTCGTCCTGCTGTCCACGGTCATGGCCGTTGCCGTGCCGATGAAGATCTGGAGTAATACGCGGCTGGAAATGAACCTCGAACAGCACCAGCAGTTGCTGCTCAAGGCGCGCATGGACGCGCTGACCGCTCAAATCAATCCCCACTTTTTATTCAACACGCTCAACACGGTGTCCTCGCTCATTCGCTACGATCCGGACACGGCGCGCGGCGTGGTCATCAAGCTGAGCAATATTTTGCGCCGGCTTTTGCGGAAGCACGAGACGTTTGTGCCTCTGCAAGAAGAACTCGATTTCATCGACGACTATCTGGACATCGAGGTTGCGCGGTTCGGGCGCGACAATCTTGTGATTCACAAACAGATTGACGAAAACACGCTCGACGCCTTTGTTCCGAGCATGCTCCTGCAGCCGATCGTTGAAAACGCCCTGAAACACGGGCTCGCCGCCAAACTCGGCGGCGGCGAACTCACCATCCGCACCGAATCGCAGGACGGCCGCCTGGTCATCGCGATCGAGGACAACGGCGTGGGAATTTCCAAGGAGCGCATGGCGCAGGTATTTGAAGACGGAATCGGGATCAGCAACGTTCACGAACGCCTGCGCGTGCTCTACGGCGCGGATTTCCGCATGGACATCTCCAGCCGCGAAGGCGAGGGAACGCGGACCCGCATCGAAATTCCGGAGCTGGTGCCCACCGCATCCGATTCGTCGATTATTCTTCCCGCCTCGAGAAGTTAGGTGACGTGAGGAAAAACTGGTCCGCTGCTCACCAAGAAATTAATTCTGGAGCCGGTTCGTGTAGCACAGCCACTCCTGGCTGTGCGCCCTTGTTGAGTGCTGCAAAAACCGCACAGCCAGGAGTGGCTGTGCTACAAAAGCCCTAAAAAATCAGCTTCAAACCCAATTGAATTTGTCGCGGAAACGTCGCGGTTGTGGTGATGAGACCGACGGAAGGGCTGACGGCGCCGCTGGAAAAGACAGTGGTGTTCGGCGGACCGTAATTCGAGCGGTTCAAAATGTTGAAAAACTCGGCGCGAAATTGCAGTGTGGTTTTTTCCGTGATGCCCGTGTTCTTGAAGAGGGACATATCGACATCCGCCAATCCTGGACCGCTCAGAGTGCCTCGTCCCAAATTTCCATAGGTCCCGGGCGTCGGCAAAATGAAAGAGGCAGGATTGAACCACTGATTGGGGTTTCCAGTCACAATCGATCCGTTAAACGCGGGATTGATCGAAGGCCTGTCAGGGTTCCTGGTGTCGCCGTCCCCGGAGCGATTCGATCCAATCAGAGGAGTGAAAGGGAAGCCGGAGAGGAAAGTTCCGATTCCGTTCACCTGCCATCCGGATACGAATTTGCTTTCCACTCGCGGGACATCATTCAACCAGCGCTGGCTGCGGCCGAAGGGAAGCTCATAATTCGCCGAAACGCTCGCCTGATGTGTGACGTTCAAGGCCGCAGGACCCCAGTCCCTCCCCAGGTCGTTTCGATCGAGCACCATTTGCGGCTGATTGTTGCCCTGCGCGATGGTCAGCGCGGAATTGATATCCAGATTTTTTGACCAGGTATAGTTGCCGCGTAATTCCAGGCCTTTGCTGATGCGGTGGGTTACGTCCACTTCCAGCGCGCTGTAGTTACTGTTGCCTTCGGTGAGCCAGAAGAATCCCGCTGAAAGAGAAGGGTTCGGTCGCGTTCCCTGGGGAATGTACTGCGCCCCCTGTGGTACGTTGCCCTTACCAAAACTGGTTGTTGCGATTCCCCCCGTCGGACATCCACTCGCACTGCCGCAAATCTGCGCGGCGACGGTATTAGGATCGACGCTGACGAGTTCGTGCACGCCAAAAGAACCGACGTAGGCGACGCGTAGCGCGGTGTTATGGCTCAATTGCTGCTCGATTGTCAGGCTGTATTCCTGCACGGCCGGCGTTTTCGCGTTCGCCTGAATTCCCTGGGGAGCATAAATTGTATTGGCCGGCGGCGGACCAGGAGTTACCGGAGTGAACGAGAATATTGATCCCGTGAAGGTTGCGGCGCCGTTATATGGTGGCAGCGAATTCTGCAGGAATGCGAGGTCATCGATCAGCGAATAATAGATGCCGTATCCGGCGCGGACGGCGGTCTTTCCGTTGCCGAAGACGTCCCAGGCCAGCCCGACGCGCGGACTGAACAAGCGGATCGCGTTGTTCTGCGAGTAGACGGAATTACTCACGACTGGATTGGTGACGAGCACGTTCTGCGAATCGAATACGTAATTCGCGGCTCTTCCTTGGGATTCATTCCACCCCGTAGTGATTTCCTGGCGAAGCCCGGCCTCGAGCGTGAGGTTGTGCCGCAAGCGGATGGAATCTTCCACGTACCATGCGCCGAACAGACTTCTCCAGCCGAGCTCCGTGTGCTGCGGGACGACCTGGAAGTTGGTGACCGTCCCCTGAAGGAAAGTCGTCAAGCTTGCAAACGTCGCTTGCCCTGCCTGGCGCGACGCAGTGTCCTCGTTGTCCTGCAGCCGCTGAAACCATACTCCAAAACTGATCTGGTGAATTCCGCGGCTGATTCGCACGTCGTCCTGATAGGTGAATAGATTCCTGTGATTGTCCACACCAGCTGCGTTGTTGGGACCCGCAGAAGTGATCGTTCCATTCGCTGTGGTTGTCGCCCCGCCGCCCACGATAATGCCTCCCGGTCCAGCGCCCGTGACGAAGGAAAGATTGGCGGGGATCGAGGTCAAGAGAACCGATCCGAGCGCGAACGACGCCCGGGAAAATCCGACCGTAGCCGTATTGAGAACTGCCGGTGAAAAAACATGCGTTTCGGTCAGGCTCAGCACCTGCATGCGCAGGGGAGTGAAGGATGCGAAGAGCGGATCGGAGAGCGGGATCAGGCTCGTTCCATCGTCAACTGTGTAGGCGCTCGAAAGTGTGTCGTTCTTGGAAAGGTTGTAGTCAACTCGAACGGTGCCGAAATCTTCCCGGATGTGCTCGTTGGGATTGTAAAAGGCTTTCGTCGTTCCGCTTGGAACAGAGGCCGGGGGATTAACACATACTCCCGACGAGGGAACCATTAATTCCGGGCCGTTGGGTTGCGGCCAGAAGAGAGAGGCGTACTGTTCCATCGTGGCATTTGCTTTGGCGACCGGCGTGGGAGCACCTGTGCAGGGGTTTGGCAGAATCCCTAACCTTGCATTGCTATCTGGAACTACGCTTACGCTACTCAAGTCCAGCGACTGGCGGAATCCCTCGTAGTTGCCAAACAGAAATAGACGGTCCTTTTTGAGAGGGCCACCGGCAGCGCCTCCGAATTGATTTCTGCGAAAGGACGGAACAACTCCCTGGTCGAACGGTCCAGGAGAATCGAGCGCGCTGTTGCGCAAGAATTCAAAAACGGTGCCGTGAAATTGATTTGTGCCGGATTGCGTAACCACGCTGACCTGGGCCCCCGCGCGTTTTCCATACTCGGCGGAATAAGTATCGGTGAGGACATTGAATTCGCGCACGGCATCAATTCCCAACAAGTTGCCACTCGTTCCCCCGGGAGTGACAGCAAGCTGGCTCGACCCCATATATTCGACGCCGTTCAAGAGGAATAGATTTTCACTGGTGCGTCGCCCCGCCACGGAGAACGTGTTTCCATTGCTGGTGGCCGTGTTGGGGCTCTTGAGCGCGCTGTAATTGATGGTGCCGGGGTTTAGAGTGATCAAATCGTCAAAGCTGCGGCCATTGAGCGGCAATTCCTTGATCTGGCGCTCGTCGACGATGCCGGAGATGGATGCGTTCGTAACATTCACAACAGGAACGGCGCTAACCACGGTTATTGTGTCGGCCGGGGTCAACGCCAGTGCGATGTTTACGACAGCCTCTTCGCCCACATGCAAGTTTGTCCCCGTGCTCATCCAGGGCTTGAACCCAGGCATTTCGGCGCGCAACTCTTGCAATCCCAGCGGCAGGGAAAGAAATCGGTAGTTTCCTGATGTATCCGAGGTCACCTCCCGGGTGACTCCGGTTTCCACGCTCTTCACGGTAACTTTCGCTCCGTTGACGTACGCCCCAGATGGGTCTTGTACGGTCCCGATAATTGAGGCGGTAACTTGGGCTCGTCCGGGCGCTGGCATTGCAGCCATGCCAAGCAGCGCAAGAATCAGGATGTAGACGCGGGAACTCCTGTGGACACACAGCATTCTGCACCCCATAAACACGGACTCCCCCTAAACGGTGTGAGCGCTTCTGTCCCGACCCCGATTACGCGTGCGTCGCGGCCATGGCTCCGATGACCTGACGATAGTACGCTTCATATAGCGGAATCACGTCGTTGGCGCAATATTTTTTCTTGGCGTTGACTCGCGCGGTCTGCCCCATGGCGCGGCCGCGATCCGGCTGGGACAATATTTCCAGCGCGTAACGCGCTCCAATATTTACTTCGCGCGGCGTAAAAAGATAGCCGTCCACCCCGTGCTCCACCACTTCCGGCAAACCGCCCACATTCGTGGCCACGACCGGCACTTCGCAGGCCATGGCTTCGAGCGCCGCCAGGCCGAACGATTCCATGTCCGAGGGCAGCAGGAACACGTCCGCTTCCGAAAGGAACTGGTAGACGCGGTCCTGTTTGCCGAGGAAATGGACGTCGCGCGTTAGCTTCTTTTTGCGGACCAAGTATTCCGCGGCGCCCCGGTCCGGGCCGTCTCCTATGAGCACAAGCTTGGCTCGCATTTTCTCGCGCACCATGGTGAATATTTCGATGACGTCCGTGAGGCGCTTTACCGGCCGGAAATTTGACAGGTGCATCAGGATGGGCTCCCCATCCGGCGCCCATTCGGCGCGTAGGGCCGCATCCGGGGTACGGCGGTACAAATCGCAGTTCACGAAATTGGGAATCACCTCGATTGGGCGCTTAATGTCAAATTCCTCAATGGTGCGCTGCTTCAGATAGTGCGAGATGGCCGTGACCCCGTCGGATTGTTCGATCGAAAATTTGGTGATCGGCAGGAAGCTGCGGTCATTTCCGACCAGGGTGATGTCCGTGCCGTGCAGAGTGGTGATGAAGGGCAATGGCTTCGGCGCCGCCATCATGCGCGCGAGCAGGGCGCTGACGGAATGAGGGATCGCGTAATGAACATGCAGCAAATCGAGGCCTTCGACTTCGGCCACCTGCATCATTTTCACCGCCAGGGAGAGGGCATAGGGGGCGTGATCGAACAGTGGGTAACTCGAAATTTCCACCTCGTGGAACTGAATTCGCTCGTTCGTGTCCGTCAAGCGGATAGGAGGGGCGTAGCTGATGAAGTGAATTTCGTGGCCGCGCGCGGCGAGCTCCATCCCCAGCTCCGTGGCCACCACGCCCGAGCCGCCATAAGTTGGGTAACATGTGATCCCGATCTTCATTTCAGTCCGGGCTGAATTCCCGTTTGCTCCTCAAAGTAGCTTTGGTCGCCTGTAGAAAAAGCTACCCCGCGAAATACCAGTCTGGCGGAAGTTTAACAAAGACAGTCTCGAACTCGGCAGGGAATCTGTTGCACCCTTCCTGCTGGGATGCTAGATTCCCGGTCCTCGGAACGACCCGGTTGTGCCCTTATTGGACGCAAGGCAAGGCGTCGGGGTGACAACATTTTTGCACCGAAAGAGGCGCAGACCGTGCGGAAGGGCCGACGAAAAACATGAAACCGCGGGGCAAGCTATCAAAGGCCGACCTGGCGCGAGCGGAAGACCGGCTGCGTCACAGCAATCCTGTCAACTACTTTGGATTCCAACTGGTGAAGGCTGAACGCGGCCGTGCCGTCTTCCGCATGCCGGTTCTTGACTTGCATAAACAAATTCACCGTGTGGTCCATGGAGGGGTCATGGCGACGCTGGCGGACACCGCCGGAGGCTTCGCGGCCTTCCTGGCCGCCCCGAGACACTCGCGCGTCGTAACCATCGAGATGAAAATTAACTTTCTCGAGGCAGTTGCGGACGGGGAAGTCGAAGCCGATGCGCGCGTCCTGCGGCAGGGCAGGACGACCAGTGTGGTTGACTGCAATGTGACCGACCAGGACGGGCGCCTGGTCGGCAAAGCCCTTATGACTTTTGCGGTGCTTCCACCGAGGCAGAAAGATGGCAGGCGCGAATCTAAGCGCCGTCCCCGAGGCTCGAAGGGCGTTGCTTGACCGGCCGGGAACGCCAATCTCCCGATTGGGGTTTCGCGAGCCGCCAATCGGGAGATTGGCGTACCCAGTGCCAGACACACACGAACCCAGCCAGAACTGAATCCGCCACTCAGTCTAACTAGTCTTAGAAACGCATGTAAGTTTATTGCCCGTTGCTGCCGCCGATGGCTGCTTCCGGGCCGTCTTTGTAGATATACTTTATGAATTGCTTATAAATCAGCAAATTCGGACTACCCGTCCGCGTCAGCTTGATGCAGTCCCGGTCATACCATTCCACAATTCCGTGCAATGATTCACCGTCGCTCAGGATGATGACTACGGGCGTGCGGGCTTGCATCTGCTTGATCCAATAGAAGTTCTCAGCGTGCGTTTGTTCCGGGGGGGCCGGTTTTTTGTGCGGTTGCGGCCCGGAAGAGGTAGAGTGCGCACGGCTCGGATTCGGATGAGGTTCCTTCATTTCAGTCAGAGTAGGGCGAAAAAGCTTACGATTCACGATGACCACTCCTTCGGGTATGAATTTCTGCTGCAAGGTGAGATTTCTCACCGAGTATGATGCACCATGGACGAATCAGGGTACGCTTAAGTTACCAAGAAATAGATTTTTTCGTGCCCGTCGTGGGGCGGGTTAAGGAAATTGCCACTGCGTCCAATCCCAATGACCGGTTGATGTTCCGTCGAGTTCGCGCGTGTAGCACGTCAAACCCTTCGACGGCTTTGCTGATCCACGCTACGTCTACTTTCTTACTGAGTGTTTCGAGTTCCCGGCGTAACGCTGGATTTCGCAATACCTTCTTCGCGGAAGAACTGGACAGATCGAGCAGGTCCGTGAGCAGACTATAGAATACTTCCAGGACATTTTCAAATGCGATTTCCTGGCTCTTGGCGAGCGCGGCGGTGGCGGCGAATAAATCGGAGACGCCGCGAAGTTCCACGGCGCGTTCCAGTATCGCTAGCGCATCGCGGTGCAGCTTGGCGGTGGCGACGAGATCGAGTCCGATCGCGGCGCCTGGGCAGCCCTCGGCGTATTGCGCGGCAAGCTTGCGATCTTCCGCTTTCAATTCCGTTCGCGCGCGCAGAATTTCCTCGACTTCGGCCGTGCCGAGCGGCGTGAAGGAAAATTGCAGGCAACGCGACCGGATCGTGGGCAAAAGTTGAAAAGGATTTGGCGCCATCAAAATCAAGGTGGCCGATTCCGGCGGCTCTTCCAGAATCTTCAGAAAAATGTTGGCCAGGTCCCAGCGCATGGTTTCCGCGCCATCGATCAGGAAAACGCGGCGGCGCCCCTGCGGCTTGAAATAGGCGGCGCGTTGCACAGCGCGAAGTTGCCCCACGTGCAGGACGGGACGGGCCACAGGGTCCTTCGGGCGCACCGGATCTGGAACGACAGCCCACACGTCCGGATGGGTTTCGAGCAGAAGTGGCACACGTTCGACGGTCGCGGAGTCGGGCCGTTCGCCGCGTTGCGCGAGTCCCTGATCAATGAGTGGCCCAAGGTCCGCGAGCAAGCCGATTTTCCGGCAGGGTTCGCATTCGCCGCAAAAATCATCGCGCAGTCGCTGGCAGTTGGCGGCTTGCGCGAACATTCGGGCGAGCGTGAATTTGCCAACGCCCCGCGGGCCGGAGAAGAGCATCGCATGCGGGACGCGGTCGGAGGCCAGCATGCCGCGAAGCGCGGTGACAATGCGCGCGTTCCCCAGAAAATCTGCGAAGCTCACAGGTGTCCTTTTCTTCTCAGCGCCCGCCTGCCGGACGGGCAGGCCCGGCCGAAGCCTGGGACAGAATGCGTGTTTCAACCGCCTTCAGTACGGCCCGGTGAATTTCCTCGGGCGAATACAAGACGCCGGAAGCCGTATTGAAACAGTCGATGCGCTGCCAATTCGCTTCGGTTGCCAGGCGATCGTAAATTATCGCAGTTTGTTCGAGGTGGTTGATGTCCGCTTCTTGAATATCGCGTTTCAGGCTGGTGTACGCGCGCGCGGATTTTTCCCCGACCAAGCGGTGTGCCTCTGCAACAGGGACACGCAGGAAAACGACCAGGTCTTCCGCAGGCAGGGCGTAGAGCCCGTATTCGAGCTTCCTAAGCCACGCGAAAAATTCTTCGCGCCTGTCTGCCGGGACCCGCGCGCTCTGGTGCGCCATGTTCGAGCCGATGTACCGGTCGGCGAGCACGATTTTACCGGCCGACAGGGCCGCTTCGATCTCAGGTTTCGCTTCCAGGCGATCGCCGGCATAGAGCAGAGCAGAAAAGTGCGGATCAACAGCGTCCAGTGCCCCAAATTCTCCGTTGAGGTAGCGCCCCACAAGCTTTCCAAAGAACGATTCATAGCGCGGAAAGCTGATGCGAAGCGTATCCAGACCGCGCGCCTCGAGCGCGCCGGCCAGCAGTTCCAGTTGCGTTCGCTTTCCCGATCCGTCGATCCCTTCCAGAGCGATTAGTTTTCCGCGGGGTGCCATTGTAGTTTTGCCAGTCTAGCGTGAGCGCCGTCTTGTCGCAAGGAAGCCTCTCGCCGGAGAAGATTCTACGATGCACATGCTAGAATTCGCGCGATGAGTTCCTCCACAGGAGAATTGGCCGAAAACCTTGCGCGTGTGCGCGAGCGTATTGAACGAGCGACTGCGCGCGCCGGACGCCGCGCCGAAGAAATCACGCTGATTGCGGTTTCAAAAACACATTCTGCGCGAAAAATTCAAGAATTGTACGAAGCTGGAGCGCGCCATTTCGGCGAAAATCGTGTCCAGGAAAGGGAGGCAAAGGTAGCGCATCTGGCGGGGCTCGATGCGACGTGGCACATGATCGGCCACGTGCAAAAAAATAAGGCCGCGCGCGCTGCCCGGCTGTTCGACAGCATCGATTCCCTGGACAGCGTGTCTTTATCAGAAAAATTAGATCGCGCCAGAGAGGAATTCAACTCAGAGGTCACGGAGAGCACGGAGAAGAAGGCGAGTAAAGAACTGGAACGTATTGCGCCAGGGAATCGCCTTCGCGTGCTGATTGAAGTGAAGCTCGATCCCGAACCCGTGAAGTCCGGAGTATACGACAAGGAGTTGCCGCGACTGGTCGAAGCCGTTGCCCGAATGCCTCACCTGGATTTGCGCGGCCTGATGGGCGTTCCCCCTTATTTCGATGATCCCGAAGAGGCGAGACCCTACTTCCGCCGTCTGCGGGAACTGCGCGATGCCGTGCGCGCGCGCAGAGGAGCTGAAATTCTGCCGGAGCTCTCCATGGGCATGTCTCACGATCTCGAGGTGGCCATCGAAGAAGGCGCAACCGAGGTGCGGGTCGGGACGGCGCTATTCGGGGAAAGAGAAAGGGCGTAATACGCCGTGCAAATCACGGAGAAGGATGGGACAGTGAGCTTTGCGGTTCGCGTGCAGCCGAGGTCGAGCCGCGATGAAATTACCGGTGAGTATCAGAACGGCTTGAAAATTCGTCTCACTGCGCCGCCAGTCGACGATCGCGCAAACGAGGCGCTACGCAAGCTGCTGGCCGCGCGTTTGAATGTGCCGCTGGCGGCTGTTAGAATCGCGTCAGGTGAACGCAGCCGGACTAAGCGCGTGGAAGTGCGTGGCGTGACAGCAGCGATGATTCGAGAACTCGCCCGCTTAGAAAATTCATAGGCTGCGGCAAAATCTTCCGATCCGCGCATCCATGCCCAATATCGAAGCCATCCAGAGCGCTCTCCGCCGGCAGAAAATTGACGGATGGCTCTTCTACGACATCCTTCATCGCGACCCGATTGCCTACCGCGTCCTGGGACTCGACCATGCCATGGCCAAACGCCGCTGGTTTTACATGATTCCCGCAAAGGGAGCGCCGCGCAAGCTCGTCCACAAGATCGAAGCTGGAATACTGGACTCATTGCCCGGTGACAAGATGCTCTACGCCGCGGCAGACGAGCTGGAGAAGAATCTCAATAAGCTGGTCGGCCGAGTTAAAAAAGTGGCCATGCAATACTCACCGAAGAATGCAATCCCGTACATCTCGCTGGTCGACGCTGGCACGGTCGAACTGATTCGAGCGCAGGGTTGCAAGGTGGTCAGCTCGGCGGATCTAGTCCAGCAGTTCGAGGCGGCATGGACGCCGGAGCAGCTCGATTCGCATCGTGCGGCAGGCCGCGCGATCGACTCGATCACGCAGGCGGCTTTTGCCGAGGCGGCCCGTCGTGTAGCTGCGGGAGAGTCGTTTACTGAGTTCGACCTGCAAGAATGGATCCTCGGCCAGTTTCGCGCGAAAGGTGTGTTGTCTGATTCTCCGCCGATTGTGGCCGTCGGATCGCACTCCGGCGATCCGCATTACGAGCCTAGAGAAAATGATTCATCACTTGTCAAGCGAGGCGATCTGCTACTGCTCGATGTCTGGGGGAAAACACTTGCACCAAACAGCGTCTACTACGACATCACCTGGACCGGGTTTCTGGGCGGGAAAGTCCCGGAAAAATGTGCCAGGATTTTTTCGATTGTGCGCGAAGCCCGCGACGCGGCCATTCAATTTGTGAAAGATAATGTGAGCGCCGGCCGCGCGATCGAAGGCTGGCAGGTAGATCGCACAGCCCGCGAAGTAATCCGCAAAGCGGGATACTCAAGATATTTCGTGCATCGCACAGGCCACAGTATCGGACAGGAAGTGCATGGCGCGGGCGCAAACATGGATGGCCTGGAAACGCGCGACATTCGGCGGATTATCCCGCGTACTTGCTTTTCAATCGAGCCCGGAATCTACTTGCCAGAATTCGGCGTGCGCAGCGAAGTGAACGTTTACGTAGGTGACGGCAAGGCGAAAGTGACGGGAGCTGTGCAAACTGAAATTTTAAAGTTACTGGCTTGAAAAACAGAGCGAACGCTATGGATGAAACAATGAAAAGTGAAGCGGTCAAAGGGAATCAGATGTTGGCCCTTGCGGCCGCGCTCGCAGGTTGGGTTGTTCCCGGCCTGGGGCACCTCTTGCTACGGCGCTGGAGCAAAGCCGCGGTCTACTTCCTGTGCGTTGGCGGTCTGGCATGTGCGGGGCTAGCGATGCGGGGAGGTATCTTTGGCGCTGGCGCGGAAGACTTATTCGATCGCCTTGGATTTTTTGCGGACCTTGGCGCGGGAATCTTCTATTTCCTCGCGCACCAGATTCAGACTGTGGGCCCTGATGTCGCGCACGCGACGGGCGACTACGGCACGCGACTGTTCGCTGCCGCAGGCATGCTGAACTTCCTGACCGTATTGGAGGCTTTCGATATCGGTCGTGGCGGCGAACCGAGATGAATGCTCTGTTTAGCAACCTCACCCATTTTGGAGCGATGTTGTTTTTCGCTCTTGTTGTGTCTGTAACCTTCGCGTTTCTTTCCAAACGTAGCCTCTCGGAAAGGGTGAAATACACCCTGTGGGCGTTTCTCACCTTCCTGCTTGTCGCCATTGGCATCGGCTGGCTGATGTATCCCTTCTCGCAATAGTGCGGTCTCCTGTTCCTGCGCTGCGCGCTTGTCGGCGCAGAAATGTGATGAGCAAACAGCAACTGACGGGGACTCGAGTCGTGGGCGAGGGGCAGGTGGATGATTTGATTGCGAAAGTCCCGAAGGGACGTCACACCGTAGCCCACCACGGAAGTGGTAGGAAGCCTTCTATCCGTTGATGGATAAGCCCCGAAGGGGCGAAACACGGTTATGTCGCAAGCGTAATCCACTCGCTAACTGCTCTCCCACCTGATTTGCCCAGCCCTCGTGTCTTTGTTACACTAGTTTTTGATGCCGTCCATCATCAAAGAGGCTGGCGAAACGTTTGTCACGCTTGTAAAAGGCTTTAGCGTGACCTTCCGCAATATGCTGCGGAAACCCGTCACCGAAAATTATCCCGAAGAACCGGTCCATTTCCAGCCACGATACCGCGGCATCCACGTTCTCCACCGCGATGAAAACGGATTGGAAAAGTGTGTTGGCTGCTTCTTGTGCGCGGCGGCCTGCCCGGCTCGTTGCATATACATCGAGGCGGCGGAAAACACTGATACGCGGCGAATTTCCGCAGGCGAACGTTACGCGCGTGTCTACAACATCGACTATTCGCGCTGTATTTTCTGCGGCTATTGCGTCGAGGCTTGCCCAACCGATGCCATTACCCACGGTCATGGCTTTGAATTGGCTACGTCCAACATCAATTCCATGATTTACCGCAAAGAAAAGCTCCTCGAGAAGCCTCCTATCGCTTCCTAGGATTTTCCCGCTTTCTTTTTCCCTTTCCGCGTCGCCCTTTTGATCGGCGCCGTTGGCGTCGTCATTCGCATGGGGTCAAGAATTTTTCGCAGCGTAGCTTCATCCAACAGATTTCTTTCCAGTGCAATTTCCGGTACAGGCCTTCCCGTCTTAACGCTTTCCTTCGCAATTTCGTCCGCCGCGGCATATCCGATGTACGGATTCAACGCGGCCGCGAGGGAAATTGTGACCTTCGCATAGTAAAGGCATCGTTCTTCCTTCGCCGATATACCCTCCACGCACTTCGTCGCCAGCGCTCGCATCGTATTCTTTAGAATTTCCGCTGAATGCAAAACGTTCCACGCCATGGCCGGCATCATCACATTGAGTTCAAGTTGCCCCGCTTGAACAGCCATCGCCGTTGCCATGTCCGCGCCGATCGCCTGGAATCCCACCATCGCAGTCAATTCCGCCATCACCGGATTTACTTTCCCAGGCATGATGGACGACCCCGGTTGCAGCGCAGGCAACTCGATTTCTGCAAGTCCCGTATTCGGCCCGCTGGAAAGCAGCCGCAGATCATTGCTGATGCGGATCAGTTCAAGCGCCAGATTGCGAAGCGCGGAAGACGCGACACTCATCGCCAGGTTCGACTGCATTGCATACCGCATGTCGTCGGTTGCCCTAAGGGCATATCCCGAAATCTCGCTCAAGTATCTCACCACAAGTTTCTGGAATTTTGGGTGCGTATTCACACCCGTCCCCACCGCTGACCCGCCCAGGCCCACTTCTTTCAGCATGCCGAGGGCGTATTCTAAAACTCCCTCACAGCGGCGCATCGCGGTAGCATAAGCCGCGAATTCCTGCCCCAGTCGAATCGGTACCGCATCCATAAAGTGCGTGCGTCCCGATTTCAAAACACGGTCAAAGGCCTGCGCCTTTTGTGAGAAAGACTTCGCCAGCTTTCCAACCGCATCGAGCACATCATCGAAAAGAAAAATGATGGCAAGACGCATCGCGGTAGGGAACACGTCGTTCGTAGATTGCGAACAATTCACATGATCGTTCGGATGGCAGATCGCGTAGTCCCCCCGCTTCCCGCCCAGAAACTCAATCGCGCGATTCGCGATCACCTCATTCGCGTTCATATGAAATGACACGCCAGCCCCTGCCTGATACACATCGACGACAAACTCCCCATTCCATTTCCCTCGGATCACCTCCTCAGCGGCGCGTTGGATTGCTTTAGCGCGGCCTTCGTCAATCAATTTCAATTCACAGTTCGCGCGCGCAGCAGCCTTCTTGATCATCCCCACAGCTCGGATCAGTTGTGGATGCGCTCGATACCCGCTAATCGGGTAATTTTCAACCGCGCGCTCGGTTTGAATCCCGTAGTACACATGGAAAGGCACCCCACGCTCACCAAGTGAATCCTTTTCGATCCGCATCTTCATTTGTCAAGCTCCTAGCCACCGCAACATCACTTTCCATCCCACGAGGCAAAGCGACGAAGTCCAGATATCCGCCAAAAGCGAAAAATCAGCACCAACAAATTCCGCCACCAGTGCTGCCTTCTGAGTCCGGCGGTCCCTCAACGATCTGTTGTCCCGACCCTAATCAACAGCAGCTCTTCAACATTAAGCTATAACGTGATGGGACGGACATAGGGAAATTGGGAGAGATTCTGCGGGGAGTTTTGATTGGCGGGGACTATCGGAATGTTGAGTGTGAATTGGGAGATGCGGGCGATTGGCGACGGAGAGGGATACGTCTGGAGGTGTGTTTTGGGAAGAACGATTGACTGCCGAGAGGCGGAGGATGCGCTTGGTTAATGTGAATCGATTGTCTGGATACGCGTTCGGCAAAGGGGTCTTGCTTGGCGGAATCATCGCTTGGGAGTGGTGATTGGGAAATAACAGAAAGAATCATGTGGGTACGCTAATCCAGCGGCAAATTCGGAAAGCGGGGCGCTCAGAAAGTTGTTGCCAGGGTGAAGGTGGGAATTTCGCGGAGGAGAATTTGAATCGTGACATCTGGAACAATCGGACGTGAATCTGGAGTGCGATATACGGAGGAACTTTAAGCGCTGATGGGGTGTCGCAGAAATCAAAAACAAAAGGGCCGGGGAAAGAAGCTGCGATCTCTGGGCGGCCTCGTAGAGCAGGGAATCCGGACCTTGCATTCGATGGGACAGTCGATTTCTGGTGAGAGTGAGGGTGATGCTTAACGGGGAAAGTATTTTGGGTGCGCCGCCGAATTATTGGTCGAATTGCCCGTGCGGCGCGGTGTGGGGGATGGTGAGGAAACTTTGAATCAACGACAGATAGCGCAGGAAGTGAATCAGGAGAAGATCTGCCAAGCGTGGGGACTAGGTTTCATTCATGGCCGATCGATTCGGCAAACAAGGCACGACGCAAATTCCGAGTCACTTTGAGATTGGGTCGGAGCGGATTACTTGTGAAATGGTCGAGAAAATCATTGTGCCGGTCAGCCGGCGGCGGACTGCCGCTGCTTTTGAGGCTTTCGAGCGATCGGTGCTTTCAGGGGTGCACGCGGAGTGACAAAACGCGGAGGCGCGGGAACAATTTCGGAAAGGGACGGTTGGGGCTCGGGAAACAGGCTGGTGACTGGATCGACGAATGTACGGACCAATTCAGAAGAGGACATAGGGGAAGCCTGCAGGGATTTGTGGTGATCGAGCATCCATCGGGCGAGCATTGCTTGCGCGGTTTCCTGGATCCATTCGTCGAATAGGGCGGCAATTTCCCGCCTCAGGTTTGCGGCATGGTTGAGCCGGGTCAGCTCAAAACTTTGCAACGAAGCGCGTGAAGCCGCCTGCAGGTAGTCGAGTGGCGGGGTGAATCGAGATACGGTCATGGCCAAAGCTCCAATCTGGGGGCTGGGCCGAAAGGGCCGGCCTGTGAATTCATTAGTGCACGGTACTAAGTTGTCACGAATCGTGTCTAGTCCTTTGTTGTGGATATGCTGTGGATAACTTGTTGAGCCCATTGGAAAACTAAAGCGATGCGATTTGTAACAAAATAACAGCTCACGAGTGAGTTATCGAGGATGAGCCCTGGAGAAGAATTGCTAAGCGGGAATGCATGGATAGGACACGAGGACTGTAGGGCCCGAATCGTGTCGGAGAGAGGCGAACTGTTTGGTACTTGCGACGCGACGGAACGGTAACGCAGGTAGGAAGTGAGAATAGAGCGACTGCATTGCATGACTGGGTAGGGTGTTGAACGGAGAGAAGAAATGAGAATTCGGTGGGGTTTGATCGATCTAAACGAACACATTTTGCTGGACTGATAATTTCGGCAAGGCCGCGTGAGAGATATGTAGGTGCTGTCTGAAATGGCGATCTTCAGATTATGAGACGAACCATGCCTGAGCTCGGGGGATGCTAGGGGCGAAAAATGCATTGAGGAATACAGGTCGATGAGGGCGAGACATCTGCAGAGAGCAAATTCAATCAGTAGTTAGTAAACAGAATCTCGGTAGAACGATTTAGGGGTTGAAATGCGACGGATGAACATTTTGCGGCACACATTATCGGACTTTCGTCTCCGGTGAGAAATGAGCTGAATTTGCAGTGTTTTCGCGTGCGCGCTGGTGTTTTCGCCAGTGCGCATGGCCGGCCAAACGGCGTGCCCGGAAGGATCATTGGCGCGCGCGCGAAAATGCTGTCACGGACGGAACGGAGTAAATGCGGAAGTGAGCATGGCCGTGCCAATCGGGAGGATTTGAAATTTGAAATTACAGATTTGAGATTCTTGGAACGCACGCGGCGAACGTGCGAGCGTGAAATGGAACGTTTCCATTTGAGATAGGGATTGAAAATTGGGCTAAGACGTTTCGGGAGGAAATGAAAAACATCACGAAATGAAGGAGGGGATGATGAACCGCAGATCTGAATGCTTTGGGGAGCGGGGCGAGGGGGCGGCGAAAAATACCTACCCGAACTTGAGTGGAAGCGAGAGCAAGGCGGGCAGCATGGCGGCAGATCTTGCGCGAATTCCTGAAGGCGTGCGCGCTTGCGTGGGGTCGCGGCCGGGTGAGTACGACGCGCGGAGACTGCGCTCTCAGAGGGAAATCATTCGTGACGTGATGATCTCCGCGGCGGATTGCGAGACATGGCTAACGCTGGGGGAGTTGCGAGCGCTTACACGCTATGGCGAAGCATCGATTTCAGCGCAGCTGCGGCATTTGCGGAAGACGGAGAACGGCGGGTACGAGGTGATCAAGCGGCACCGCGACGGCGCCGTCCCTCAGCGGCCGGGGACGGATGGAAGGGGCGAATGCGTCTGGGAATACCGGATCACACGCGGCGTGCACGGTAGCGAATCGGGCGGAGTAAGCTCGCATGAGTTCGGCGCTGTGGCTTAGCTCGGGGAGCTTGTCATTGCGTGAGAAAGATGAGTGTGTCCGTCGCCGAGGAGCGGCTTACCTCGCACTCCTCTATGCACTTTGCGGAAAGGCCGGAGTCGCGCCCGCCAGCATTCGCGAATCGATGTACCGGCTCTGAGGCCTGACGTTTTTGGGCGGAGGTGACCTATGCCGAAACGCGTGATTGATTTCGATGCAATGTGGGGGTCGGACAAACTGGCCTCTTGCGCCGCGTGGGCGCAGGCCGAGTACGCATGGCTGTACGGACTGGCGGATGCCTCCGGCTGCTTTGAGTTGACGAATCTGCGCGTGATCTGGGGACGCGTAGCAGCGATCCGCGGCAACCTGACCATTGAACGGCTCGAGCAGATTTTTGCTGAATTTCAAGATAAGGGCCTGCTCTTTGTCTGGGAGCACGAAGGGAAGCGCTACGCGCATTGGACGGGGAGCGATGTTCCGGGCCGCCTGCCGCCTCCTTCGTGGCGGATGCGGCTGGAAAAATTTGCGCCGCCGGTGCCGAAGCAGCAGTTGGCGGAATACATGGCTCGGTTCGCGCGAGGTCGCGCGGCGCTGGCGGGTGGTGGATTTCACTGGGAAGCGCAGCGGGGATTCTCCAATCGCAAAGAGGATTTGAATTTTGAAATTTCAGATTTGAAAGAAGGGCAAGGGCGTGGTGGGAGTGGTCCCAGTGGGCAACTAGTCGATCGGCGGCTGATGGTCACGGATCGAGGGGTGCATCACGGAAATCAGAATTTCAATTTGGACGGCAACGGGGATTGTGGAGAACGGTTTGCGGATTCACAATTTGTGGACAAGCAGGACGCCGCCGCGGCGATTGGGCGGAACGAAATAGCGCGTCAGCGACGAGGAGATGCCGGAGGGAGCGAGATCAAAGAGCGGCTTGAGGGGGCTCAAGGACAGGATTTGGGTTTGGATAGGAATTTGGATGGGGATTGGGAAATGGAACGGGATAGGAAGCGGAAGGGCGCGGGTGAGGGACAAATTGGGTCAGGCGCCGAAATTCACGAAGAAGATTTCAAAAGAACTGGCTTTCACATTTCAAATGCACAATCAAATTCAAATCCCCGGACACTAACGCCTAAGGAGCTCGCCGTTGCGCGCGAATTGAGAGTGGGGCAAGGACCGGTGTGCGGGCCGGCTCGTGTGAAGCCCGAGGTGCTCGAGCGAATCCGGCGGCGCGAAGCGGCGCGCGCCGGGTCGCGATCGCCATAGAGTTTTTTCATTCAAGTTCGTCCATTCCAACGATTCCAGCGAACGGGCTCGACAAATCGGAAGTGCACGTCAGGGAGTGTGGAGGAGAGACCATGCTAGCGACGTTTGCATTTGATGTTTGTCACGATGTGTACCTCGCGGCGCGGGAAGCGATTGACTCGAAGATCCCGACACTGAATCCGGAAGCTTCCGGGAAGTACCAGTGGCGGCCGGACCGGATGCCGCGGCTGGCGGAATATGTTTGCGATTTTGCGCGGGCGGGGGAGAGGGCGCTCGGCTTTTACTCAGTTGAAGGGAAAAACTTCGCCAAACACGGCAATAGTTCGCGTTCTGCTGTGACAGGTGCCTGTCCAACTTTGTTTAGTGCAAGCCCTTCGCAGAAGCCGCTCAGGGCGAGCCGCATGGCGATGTTCCGGGTTTTCTACCTGGGTGGGGCAGAGTATCAGGCGGCGCGGCGCCATCTGGGGATCAGCGAATTGACCTGGACGGATTGGGCGGAGGAGATTCGCAGGGAAGTGGGCCGGGAGTTGACCCGCGCGGGAGTATTTCCGCCGTCGAGATATTTTCGAGAGACGACCGCCAAGGCGTCCTGAAATTAATTTGCTCTTCCTACTTTTCCTGCAAGGAAGCGAGATAGTCGCAGAGGTTTTTGATCCGCTTCTGAACCACGCCCTGGTTGTAGTTGTCCATGTACTGGAAGATGCCGCCCCAGGTGGGCATGTCCGAGGAACCGTGCGCCGCGACGCCCGGACCGAACCGCAAGACATTGGTGACCAGGTCGTACGGGAATTCGCCGCCGTGGCGCTTGGAGAGTGTGGTGAGATCGGCAGCGGGAACTTTGAGCGCCGACCGAGCGGGACCGTGGCCCTTGGCGTCGAGGCCGTGGCAGGCGGCGCAGTACTGCTTGAACATCACTTTACCCGTAGGCACGAAGTCGGCAGGCAATTGGTCCTGACCCGACGCCGCCTTGGATTGCGCGCCGGAACCGCCTGCGAAGATTAGCAGTGCGGCAAAGAGAATTGTGTAGCGCATGGAGATCCCCCTTAGGTAGCCATGTCCATTTGCAGGATTCATATCAAGATGGACATTCCGACATATATTCGCATTCCGAGGAGGCGCTGGGAAACTATTTCTAGCCTCCTCTATTGGATCGGACGATTTGCGATTTTCCTTCAATGTTCGCGAGTCCTTAAAAAATACTTGACAAATTAACTACTGATATGGTACATTCCCACTCGCAGGATTGTACCCTCAAGCCGGATTCGCCCGCAGCGTTGCAAAACATTTCCATTCTATAGCTGGCGGGGTCAGGCCGTCGCGGCTTTGGATTCCTGATCCGGTCCTTCCCCTTGCGCATATCGCGCACGCAACATTGAATAGCGCCCATGGTTCGCCTTCTTTGGCGGATTCATTGCGCGAGCCTTTCCTGCCCAGGAGGCATCATGCCCGCTTACAGCAATTCCACGCCGCCGCTTTCACTGTTTCCGGGTGACGTCGGCTTCAGCTTTAACGCCGAAGCGTTTCCCTCCAACGGAACAGCCGGCGCCCAATTTGCCATTCCCGAACCCGCAGGCCTACCCGATCAGGAACACACGGTGCGCTGGCAAACCATTTTCGGCACCGCGCCCTCCGCAATCAACATCACGCTGCAGGGAGCTGCGGCCGACGTGAATTCCGAGTACTTCGCGATCGACACGTCCACAGCCACAGCTGGCGAAGCTCGCACGGTCATTGGCGTCCGTGCACGCTTCCTGCGAATCATCCTGAATTCCTCAACAGGTGGCGCTTCGCTCACGGCAAAGATGCTGCCGTAGCAGGCCGTGACACGTGATTCCTGACCCGTGGCCCGTGAATCGCAAGCCGTGAGTTGTAAATCCTGGTGAACATCGAAGGATAACCTCGCGCGTCGCGTTAACTTGCGGCTTTCACGAGTCACCGGCCACGGGACACGGGTCACGATTTCTCATCCCTTCTTGCCGCGGTAGCCACCCGGGGGATGCTTGCGAACTTCTCTTTTTTTGTGAAAGAACTCGGTGCTCAACTGGCCGAGCTTCTTTCCCCCGCGATGCTCCAACTGACCGGTGAAAACGTTGTGTGAAAATTTGTTTTTCATGGCGTTCCACCTCTTGTCACAAGCTAGTTGAACCAACGATTCCTTGTCTGTGACGCAGGTCACCCCGAGAAGCAGGTTTGCGAGTAGGACGGGCTATCGGTGTCTTATTTTTTCGCATTCCTCGCCAATGAATAGTAAAGGCTGACAGGCTGAAGCCTGTCCTACTTATGGCCTCAAATCCCAATTATGTGAAAAAGCAGCTCGCGCTGGACACCGTGTCGTGGACGGCTGTTCTTGCCCCTGTCGACTGCATGGCGGTGTCGATCAAGAATTCGGTGTACGTCGACCTATTCATCCGCACGGATTCCGCCGACGCTACGACGCAGGACACCATTTCCGCGGGCAGCATCGAGACGATTGCCGCGCTGCGCCACGGCGGAACCTTGCAGGATGGCGGCTCCGGCACGCGGTTTTATGCGGGCGACACGATTGCTTATCTGCAGGTCGCGAGCGGCACAGGGCCGGCGCTGCTGACCTATGTGCGATGAAAGATTCCGTGGCCGGTGACCCGTGACTCGTGAATCGTGACTTGTGATTCGTGAAAAGCGAGACGTGCAGCTTATCCAAGAAGACTCGAACCTCAGATTTTCCACCAGCCATCAATCACTATTCACCGGTCACCTTCTGCTGACAAACAGGGCGAGCCGTTCACGAATTACTGGTCACGGATCACAAATCACGGTCTCTTAAAACATGAGAATCAAAATCATTGGCGACAACAACTGCGCGCGCGCCACGCGGCACCTGGTGCGCCTTGCGGGTTTCGCGGTAACGGAATTTCTTCCCGGCGAAGCGGTCACGGAAGGGCCGCATGCCGGCTACGCCATCACCATCGAGCTTGCCCCGGCCCCGCACACCTCTGACGCCCACCACCGGCCGGATTCCCCCACGCATCACCTGCACCCCTCAGCCAGCGAGGAAGCGGCTCCATCGCATCGGGCCGCTTCCTCTCCCGCCTACGCTGAAGCTCCGGCGGGCAAGCCCGCCTTCCATGAGGCTTCGGCCGGCGGGCCCGCCTTCCATGAGGCTTCGACGGGCCATCCGGGTTCTGGTGAAGGGGCGGCGAGCCTGTCCGCCATAGCTCCGGCGAATTTCCGGAGCGGAGGCGGGATTCATTTTGATTCGATGGATAGCGCGCTGGAAGAGGCTGTCCTGCGGCACGTGACGCAGCTGGCGGCGGCTCCGGTGATTGTGGATCGTCCAGGCGGGGTGGTGCACTCGGATCGCGAATTGCGAATCGTGGCGCCGAATACTGGCGATTCCAAATTGGATGAAGCCGCGGCGGTGGCCATTGAGTTTGGAGTGCTGCGCGGGCTTCTGGATTTAACTGCGCCTGCCGCGTACAAGAAAGTGCGGAATGTTGGCGGGCGCAAGACGCACTTGGAACAAGAGACTGAGAATGAGTCTACCGAGAATCCAAAGTCTACGGGAAGAGTGACGTGGTGGAAGAAATGGTGGCCGTTTGGAATTGTACTGCTCGCGGGGCTGTTGGGGCTGCTCCGGGCAAGTGTTGCGGCTGCTCCGGCAGAAGCTCAGGGGCAATTTGCAACGGGACAGGGAATCGTCGTCGATCCATGCAACGCGCACGCGAAACTTTACGCCAGCATCAGCCAAACCGGGAATACTCAGATTGTAGCCGGCACGGCATCCAAGAAAATTTATGTGTGCTCGATTCACCTGGTAGCGGCCGCGGCGACGAATGTCGCGGTCGTGGAAGGCACGGGCACGGTGTGTGGCACAGGCGCGGCGGGAGTGAGCGGTTTTGGCGGGGCGACTGCGGCAACCGGCTGGAATTTTGCGGCGAATGGCGGAATCGCTCTGGGCAATGGAGATTCTTCCCTGGGCGCGGAAGGGACCAGCGGAGACAATTTGTGCATTTTCAATTCCGGCTCGGGACAAGTGTCCGGCGGCATCAGCTATGTCGTTCAATAGCGGCAACAGTGGCGCAGGCTTTAGCCTGTGGCATTTCGTTTCGCCATTGCGTCGGCTTCTAGCCACCCACCCCCCACAGGCTGAAGCCTGCGCCACGAAAACCTGGCTTGCCAATTTGGGCGTTGTATTGATTTTTCTTTTTGCGGCGCTTCCCGCGTATGCTACGACCTATTTCGTGGCGGCCGCGGGCAGCGACTCGAACAGCGGAACGAGCAGCGGGTCGCCCTGGCAGACGATTGCGAAGGTGAATGGCTCGTCGTTTTCGCCGGGTGATTCGATTCTTTTCAATCGCGGCGACGCCTGGTACGGAACTTCGCTGGTGATTCCTTCGAGCGGGTCGAGCGGATCGCCCATCACGTTCGGCGCGTACGGCAGCGGCGCGAATCCCATCATCAAGGGTTCAACGGCCCTTAGCACTAGCGGCTACACGCTGGGGCCCAACACGACGACGTCGATTTTTACGCCTCCGGATTCGGGGACGTCCAGCACCGATAGCGTTACGCGCAACTGGCGCGAGCAAGTCTCGCACCTGGACATCACCAATCCCGCGGGGCTGATCACCATCAGCGTCACGGCGTCGCCCACCGCGGCCCTGGACATCACCGGTGCGGGAATCGGCCCGGCCTCCACGGCGCCGAACACCAGCTCGATCACGCGAATCACGTGGGGCGGCGGGAACAACGGCACGACGGTCGCCGCGGGAACGACCGTGACCTCCGATCAGATCACCTACAATTTGGACAACACCGTGGATCAGATGGTGACGATCTACACCACGGCGAGAAATGTCGAGTACTACACCAACAACCACGAAACATTGTGGTCGAATTTCTCCGGCCCGGATCAGTCGCAGAACACGACCGTGAGCGGCTATTCAACGGGCGGCAACATCGTCATAAAGAATATCGTCTGCATCAACACCACGCAGTTCACCTACCGGAACACGCTGGGCGTGACTCCGGTGGCGATGTGGGAAAACGGCTCGCTGATCCGCATCGAGGCCTCTGCGCTCTCGGTGGACCAAACGCCGGGGTCGTGGTACTACGACGGGACATATCTTTATATCCACGCGTCGGACAATTCAAACGTCGCGACCAACGGCAAGACATACACTTATGTGACCGCATCCAGCCCCAGTTTCACGACCTGGGACAATGCGCAGTCCTGGCTAATTTTTGATTCGCTCGATCAGGCGGAAACTTACAACACCAGCAGCACCACTCTTGGCGGGATCTACCTGACCGGCAGCCATTCCATCGTGCGCAATCTCTCGGCGCACGACACGTTCCGGCATCCGATCTGCGTGTACAACGGCGCAACGAATAACGTCGTCAGCAACATTACGGCTTTCAATTCCTATGGCACGTCGCCGCTGTGCATCTACGGCGCCGGGACGAACGGGAACCTAATCCAGAATTCAACTTTCTACAATGACACCTACATGCGTTCCGCGTACGTTTTTACAGGCGGCGTGTGGTCGGTAGTCGTGGCCCACGGCGGAGCGCAGAACAATACCATCGACAGCTGCCTGATCTACAGCACGGCGGGACCGTTTCGCTCCGACACCTTTAACGGGCACGGCTACGGCGTCCTGGTGGGCGATTCCACGACTTCGCTCACCGTTTCGCACAGCATGATTTACGGCAATTTCGAGTGGGGCGTGGACGTGGGCAGCGGAGGAAATTCAGGCCTGACCACGGGCGCATCCATCACATTTTGGGACAACCTGCTGGATATCTCGGCTGCGAATTCGAGCGCGAGCGGCGGCGAAGGTTTTCTGCTGACTGGCAGCGTCGGCAGCCTCATCTACAACAACACCGTTTATGGCCCGGGCGTGACCAATCCGGTGGTGACGCAGGCGTCCACGGCGACGGGCGCCCTCGTGAAAAACAATATTTTTTACACTGGCGGGTATGCCAGCGTCGACGCAACTTCCGAAACGGGCACTGCGTACGATTACAACGATTATTTCTCCGCGTCGGGCGTGCCGTTCAACTGGGGCGGCACGGCATACAATTTCGCGGACTGGCGAACAAGTAGCTCGCAGGATGCGCATTCCTTCAGCGCCGATCCGAGTCTAACCAACGCATCCTCGTTATCGTCGACCGGAAATTTCGCGCTGCTGGCGGTTTCACCGGCCATCAATGCGGGAGTGAACCTCGGGTCTACGTATCAGATGGGGCTTTCGCCGGCGTCGTCCTGGCCTGGCGGCGTCTCGCTCCTCAATCAAAATTCAGCCGGAAGCGGCTGGGAGCTCGGCGCGTACGTATATCCTGCAAATGGCGTGTCACCAACCTTGCTGCAGCGAGGTTGTTGCGATTGAGGTTTGAGTAGCACAGGCTTCAGCCTGTGTTCTTGTGAATTTCTAGAAGCAAAAGCACACAGGCTGAAGCCTGTGCTACTAAACCCCGCGTAACAGAAATGAGCCCGGAGGAATCATGACCACGATTGCGGCAACACCATCGATGCAAACCATGGGCCTCTACGTGCAAATCGCTGGAGCGGGGGCATTCCTCGCGGGAGTTGTACTCAGCTTACAGCACTACGCTATCGGGATTTGCTTCATCGCGGGTGCCGCCGCGTTCTTCATCGGGAAGAAGATGCGCGCGGCATAGAGAGCAAGGATCGTCCACCCGCTGCGGTTGGTGGTCCTAATTCCCATGAGTTCCAAGGGTGACAAATCGCTGGAGAAGAAGCGCCTGCCCGTCCGGAAGGCGGGCATTCGGAGCTTTAAGGAATACTGCAAGAAATTCGGGTACGGGCCATTCGCGCGCCAAAAGGAATTTCACGATTCCAAAGCGAAGTACCGGCTGTTCGGCGGGGCGGCGGGGCCAGGGAAGACGAAGGCGCTGCTCTACGAGGCCATTTACCAGGCGCATCTGCATCCCGGCGTGGACACGCTGCTGTTGCGGCGGACGTTCCCGGAGCTCGAGGCCTCGCTGATCACCTATTTCCGGCGGGACGTGCCGCGCGAACTTTACGAGAAATACAACGAAGCCAAGCACATCGTCACGTGGCTGAACGGATCGACGACACGGTTCGCCTATTGCGACACCGAGAACGATGTTTTCCGTTACCAGGGTGCCGAATATTTGTTCATCGGCGTGGATGAGCTTACCCACTTCACCCTGAAGCAGTGGCAATTTCTGACCAGCCGGAATCGCTGCCGCATCAAAAGCGCGAAGCCGTGCATGGCGGGTGCGACCAACCCGGGGAACATCGGCCACGCATGGGTCAAGGCGTTGTGGGTGGATTGCGCGCCTGCTCCGGGAATGGACCGACCCGACCAGTACGACCCGAAAGACTACGAATTCATTCACGCGACGATCGCGGACAATCCGTATTTCGCGCAAGACGAAGAATACAAAAAAACGCTGGGGCAGCTCCCCGAGGCGTTGCGCCGCGCGTTTCTGGATGGCGAGTGGGACGTTTACGCGGGGCAGTACTTCGATATTTTCTCGCTGAGCCGGCACACCGTTCGGGCGGAGCAAGTGCAGCTCGAGCCCTGGACGCCGCGGTGGATCTCGATTGATTGGGGATTCGAGCACCCCAGTGCGGTCTACTGGCACGCGACACGTAACGACGGCGTGGTGGTGACGTACCGTGAGTTCGTGCAGAACCGGCTCTCGCCGCGTATGCTGGCGGCCGCCATCGCCGAGCGCAGCGTCGATCGCCTCGGCCGCACCGAGCGCATCCGGGAGGTCTGTCTCTCGCCCGATGCGTTCGCGCAGCGCACCGCCGACGCTTCCATTGCCGAGCAACTGGGCGACGGCCTCGCCGCCGCGGGCCTGCCACGCCCGACTCCCGCGGACAACGACCGCGTGGGCGGCTGGATGCTGATGTACCAGGCCCTCGAAGCCGATCACTGGGTAATAGCCGACAATTGCGCGCGGCTGATCGAGAATTTGCCGACGCTCACGCGCGATCCGGCAAACGTCGAGGATGTGTTGAAGTGTGACGGCGACGATCCAGCCGATTCCGCGCGCTACGGTTTGAAGTCGGCGCTGGAGCCTGGCCGCGCTCCGGCGGAAGTGCTCGCCGCCGAGCGCATCACGGCCACCGATCCGACTTCGCGCGCGATCTGGCTAAAGAAATATTCCGCCGAGGAGTCGCGCCGCGTCGCGCCAGTCGTGCCGCGCAGATGGCGCCCGCAAGGGTGGTAGTAGTGCAAGGTTTAGTGGCGCAGGCTTCAGCCTGTGGGGTTTGGTTGGTAGGACACCGATTTCTAGCACTACCAAACCCCACAGGCTGAAGCCTGCGCCACTAGGAACCAAATGGCCGCGAAGCGCTTGACCAGGGCCAGTCCTCAGGACGGGCCGCGAGGCCCGCAGTGACAGGATTGTGTTCGATATAGTTGCGGATTTTCTCGCCTTCTGCAGGATTACGCACCCAGTGATCGAAAGATTCGTCCTGCCAGAAGCGTTTTCCTAAGCGAGAGAGAATTAGATTGGCGCGGCGCGCCGTTGCGCCCTTGATTTGGTGGGTGATCTTCTCGAGAGAAACAATGGGCGTCAACAAAATATGAACATGATTGGCCATAATGGCGTAAGCGCGGATAAGCCCCATTTGTTTCTGCTGTGTTTCCATCATCACTTCGAGGAGGCATTTGGCAACGCGTGAATCCTTTAGCCACAGCGGCCCCTCCCGGGCTTTGTCTAGAAAGCGATCATAGTGAGCAAAAGATTCACCAGGTGAAGAATTCTCTTTAGGCGGAGGGATCTTCCCGGACAGTGAGCCGTATAGGCGCCAAGTGATAAATACGTCGTGGTCCGGCGGCTGCCAATGCGGCAAGCGCCGCTGATAGTAAGTCATGATTAGTGACACGCTAGCAAAACACTGCGGCATTGACAAGTCAAGTTGTCCGGCAAACTGAGGGGACAGATTCTTGTGACGCAGGCTTCAGCCTGTGGGATTTAGTTGTGGGGGACATCTCACCTTGCCATAACTAAGACCCACAGGCTGAAGCCTGCGCCACTAAATACAACTTTTCGACCTATGTGGCGAAGGACGATGACGTGGCTTGCGCGGCACTTGCGCGGGCGATATGTGCTCCTGCTCGAGGAAGAGACGACGCGGCTGCGCGCGGAGAATCGTGCGCTGGTGAATTCGCTGCTGGGCACGGCGGGATTCCCGCCGATTTCTCCCGAAGATGAAGCGAAGCGAGGTGTGTTGGGGCTGTCTCCGGTGCGGCGGCGCACCTGGATGCAGATTGCACGCGAAAGGGAAATCGCGGCAGGGAAGAGCGCCACGGAAAAATGAATTAAGCTTTTTTTATGAGGCGCACGAGCCAGAGCAGAATGCAGGCTCCGACGAAGGCCACCAGGACGGAGCCGATCAGCCCGCCGCCGGGAAAAATTCCGACCAGGCCGAACACCCATCCACCGATCATGGCGCCGACGATGCCGATCACGATGTCCATCAGCACGCCGAAGCCGCCGCCCTTCATTACTTTTCCGGCTAGAAAACCGGCAATCAGACCTACGATGCACCACCAAAGCAAGCCACCGAACATGGTTCCCTCCTTGTACGTGTAGGGGTTCTATCACAAAGGCGGGCCGGCCGTGGAGTAGTGATTTTCCCGGCACAGACTTTCGTCTCCGAACGTTGCTGGTGAGGGCAGGCAGTCGCGTAAAACGAATGCGATTGTCTGGACTGTAGGTCGAAGGGATCACGTATGGCAACTCGACTTCGATCACGCCAGCGGCTAAAGCCGTCTTAACTCGTCAGACTCCTTGGCACGGCTGAAGCCGTGCCCTACAAAGAATTGGCCGCTACTAAACAGGCTCCGAAGCCTGTCCCACTGAAAAACATGACAAATCAGCAGACCAACATGACTGACCTGGCCATCTTGAACGGTGAGAACGAGGAGCCGAACGACGGCTTCGTTGCGCCGCTCGATGGCTCACAGACCGCGTTCACCGCAAGCGGTTCATCCGCCGGTGGCGGATTTGCCGCGAGTGGCTCGTCCGCCTCCGGCGGACTCGGTACGGGTGCTGCGCGCGCGCCGCTTGGAATTGACGGCAAGCAGCCGGCGGCGAGTGCGCAGGAAGCGCTGGCGAAGCTGGCGCTGGGGCCGAACAACGAGCGGCTCGAAGAGCTGCGCCCGGACCTGGTGAACGCGCTGCGAGAGCTCGTGGTGCAGTATCGCGAAGAGGGAATCGTCGCGCGGCGGCACGAAATTCGGCGCATCCGGCAGGCGCGGCTGTTCTGGCAGGGGCTGCAATACGCGTGGTGGAATCCGCAGGACATGACCTGGCACCTGCCCTACGAATCGAAAATGTACGATGACAGCGCTGCGGCGGAAATGCCGCGCTACCAGTTCGTCACGAATCTCTATCAGGCCTTCGGGCTCTCGTTCATTTCAATCCTCAGCCAGGACGTGCCGGCCACGCGATTTTATCCGCAGTCGGCGCAGTCGATCGGAGACATCACGGCGGCGCGCGCGGCTTCGCAGGTCTGCGATCTCGTCGAGCAGAACAATCGCGTGCAGCATTTGCTCACTGGCGTGGCGTTTTATTTGTGGACCGACGGGAAAATCGGCGGCTACGTGCGGTATGTGTCCGACGCGCAGCGGTTCGGTTCGCACGATGAGCCCGTGATCGAGGAACACTACGTGCCGCTGGGCGATGACGCGTACGTGTGTCCCGAATGCGGCGTGGAGCAGGCCGTAGGCGCTGAAGTAGGAAGCAGGGAGGCAGGGAATCCCACTGTAGCCCGCCTCTTTAAAGACGGGGAGGTTGCCTCGGCTGTGGCAGAAATCCCCGGGTCTGAAGACCCGGGCTACAGCAAATCGACAGCCACACCAAATTTGCTTCCTCCGGTGATCTGCAAGAACTGCGGCGCATCGCTCGGGCCGGAACATTTCAAGCCGTCGGCGCGCGTGGCGGTTCCGCTGATTACTAGCGTGCGGCGGGTGGCGAATGGGCAGGAAGTGATTTCCGTGGTTGGCGGGCTCGAGCTGAATACGCCGGTGTGGGCGAATGAAATGTACGAGTATCCGTACCTCCAGTGGTCCATGGAGGTGCACCGCGCGAAGCTGAAGGCCAGCTACCCGCACGCGGCGGACAAAATTCAGATGGGCGGCCCGCAATCGGCGGACGAAGTGTACGCGCGCTCGACGCGCGTGGCGATCTCTCAGGGATTGCCGATGACGCACCCTGGAGACGCGCTGTTCAACCTCGTCACGTTTTCGCGGACATGGATTCGCCCGTGGTCGTTCTACGCGATCGAGGACAAATCGGTCCGCGACGCGCTGCTGGCGCTGTATCCCGACGGTTGCTACGTTGCGTACGCCGGCGACACGTATTGCGAATCGCGCAACGAATCGATGGATGATCGGTGGCGGGTGATGCACGCGCTTCCGGGCGACGGGCAGAACAGGCCGTCGGTGGGCGATTCGCTGGTGCAAATTCAGGAGCGTTACAACACGCTCTCCAACATTCAGGCGGAAACGTACGAGTACGGCATCCCGCCGATTTACGCCGATCCGCAGGTGCTCGATTTTGATGCGCTCGCGAATCAGACGGCCGAGCCCGCGGCGCATTATCCTGCGCGCGCGCGGCCCGGGCAGCCGCTGGCCGCGGGATTCTTTCAGCCCGCGCCGGCGCAAGTGCCGCCCGACCTGGTGCGCCATCAGCAGGAACTGATGGGTCCCGTCTCGCAATTTCTTACGGGACTTTTCCCCGCGGTATTTGGCGGAGAGATGGAATCGCAAAAAACCGCCACGGGGTACGCGATGGCGCGCGATCAGGCGCTGGGGCGTCTAGGCTTGGTATGGCGTCGGTTGAAGACGTTTTATGCGGATGTGATGCTGTTGTCAGTGGATTGCTTCCGGAAAAATCGTCCCGAGGACGCGGAAATTCCGATCCTTGGGCCGGGTGGTGAATTCGAGTCGCGCTGGATTCGCCTCGCCGATTTGAAGGGCAACATTCAGGCGTATCCCGAAAGCGACGAAACATTTCCGAGGTTGAAATCGCAGCAGCGCGCCGTGGTGCAGCAGCTAATGGCTTCATCCGATCCGCTGATCCAGCAGGCGCTCGCGGATCCCTCCAACATTGGATTCGTGAAAGGCGTGCTCGGTTTGTCGGACCTCGTTGTGCCGGGAGAAGATTCGCGCAACAAGCAGCTGCGTGAGATTGATCTTTTACTTGCCGGCGCGCCGGTGGAGGAAAAGGTGACAGGGGGCAGGGGGCAGGTTGCAGGGAAAAACCTGACACCTGACACCTACCACCTGCAACCTTCCGTCCCTGTTGACTTGCTCTTCGACAATCACGCGGTCGAGCTCGAGGAGTGCCGCAGGTGGGCGAACTCGGACGCGGGGCAAATCGCGCACATCGAAAATCCTGTGGGCTTTGCCAACGTGCGCGCTCACGCGGAGGCGCATTTGCGGGCGATCGGGCTCGCGTATGCCGCGCAATCAAGCGAAACGTCGGAGCCTTCGGCGCCAAAATCGAGTGACCAGCCTACCTCTGAACGCTTGTAACCTGCGTCTACGCGGCCATCGGACACCGGAGTCATCCATGACAATCAACACCGCGCTTCTCGCGCACATTGGATGGGGCGGGTTTCTCACATTGACGGCGGCCCTGTTCGTTCCAATCTTGCCTGCAGCGATAGCCGCCACGATCATCGCCGCGGGCAAAGAGTCGATCGAGTCCGTGTGGGGCGTTTGGGAAGCAAAACAACCCTGGCGGGACGGAGCCGTTGACGTCGCACAATTCCTCATCGGTATTGGCGCTGCGACCCTGATCGCTTGTATCGCGCGCTGACGACGTTTGCCGTGGCGACGCCCCCGCCGGGGGATGCCGCAACTTCCTAGCTTTGAATGGGTTTCCAGTCTGTTTTGTTCTCAGGACGATCAGAACGGCAATGCGAATAGCGCTTGTCCCCCCGGAGTGTCAGGACCTTGCCGCTAGGCTCGTACAACAACCACTGCTCATGTCTTCTGTTATATGGCCATGTCTTTAGTACGCCGCCGAGATCAAACTCAAACGTGCAGCGCATTCCGCGGGGCACAATCGAGAATCGCAGCAGCTTCTGACCATCTAAGACGTTCATGGCACGCTTAATTCGGTTATCAGATGACTCGCTATGCGCGATTTTCTTGTCATTGAACAACACTTCCCATGCGCAACAATAAATCCAAAGATGCCAGTCGCCATGGACATAGGCTCCTCGCCTTGCCAAATTTGCGCGAACCTTCTTCGAGGCTCCAGCGCTCGCAATGATCGGCTCATGAATCTCAAGGTGCGGTTTTCCAAACTCCATGATCAGAAACGACCCAAGACCTTGTTTCACACCCCAACAAGGCTTTCCGTATAGCTTGTCAAAAACTGATTTAAATACTCGCGTGATCGTCATGGCAGAAAGTCTAGCGCGCAACGGAAGCGCAGCATGAAATGCCAACTATATATGGAATGGAATAGCTTCGACAGGAGTTACCGATGAGCAGTGGAACGCAAGTGAATTTGGATTGGGCAGGAACGGACGTGACGCAGGGCGGCGCAGGTGTCGCTCCGGCAGGTGTGCCGGGTACTGGCGCGGCGGGCGTGGTGTATTTGACAGATGAGGAGATTCTGGGAATTGACCCGCCATCGCCGAAAGTCGGCTTCGACGGGCAGGCCCGCCAGGTGACTGAATCCGGCGACGCAGGCGACGTTAGAGATTCTTCGTCGCCACATGAATCTCAGGCTCCTCGGAATGACACTTTTCGAGCAAGCGCATCGGAGCAAGGAGCAAGTGCGCAGATGCCGGAGTGGATGCAGGCCGCGGCGGCGGATCCGAAGAATGGGCCGGAAGCGCAACAACTGTGGCGCGAGCATCAGGAGTTTCGCGCGGCGTTTTCTTCTCCGGAGGAGGCGCGCGCGATCAAGGAATTGCTGCCCGGCGGCGTAAAGGATGTGTTGACGCTTCGGGAAGCGACGCAATCCGTGGACCGGATTGACGCTGCGATTTTTTCGGGCGATATGCGCGCGCAGTCGGAAGTGGTCGCGGAATTGGCGCGGGCGAATCCGGCAGCGTTCCGTGCGATGTTCGCCGAGGCGGCGAAAGTCCTGGCAGGGATGGGGCAGAGTTTGGAAGCAGGAGGCAAGAGGCAGGAGGCTGGAGATTTCGCACGGACGAGTGCCGCGACGAATCCGTTGGCCGGTGGCCAATTGGAAAACCGCTGGCAAGATGCCGGCGCCACAACTGCGGCGCCAATCACAAATCACGAATCACAAATCGCGAATCACGTCTTCGACCCTGCAGCCTACGCGGCGTTTGAGCGGTCGACGAACGACTCTGTGGCGCGGGACGTGCGCGGGTCGATCAGCGACACGCTGGCGCGAGTGATGCCGGAGGGAGTGGCGGACGGCGCGGCGAAGCGGATTGGCGAGGATATTTTCAACGAAGTTCATCGCGCGCTCGCGGCGGACCGGGCTCTTTCAGAACAGGTTGCAAGCGTGTTGCGCGACCGGCGCTTTGGCAGAGTGGAGCAAGAGCGCGTGGCATCACTGCTCGCGGGGCGCGCAAAGCAACTTGTGCCCAGCGTGGCGCGCCGCGTTATCAGTGAGTGGACGAGCACGGTTCTAAGCACAGCGCGATCAAAGGCCGCGCGGCAAGCGACGGCTGCGTCGCGCGTCGACATCGCCGCGCCGGGCGGATCGCTCGATTCGATGCCGCTACGGCAAATGTCCGCGCGGGAAGTGAATTACGCGTCGATGAGCGATGAGCAAATTTTAGGGATGTAGCTCTAGGTAGCACAGGCTTCAGCCTTTGTGGTTTCCTTGTGGCCTAGAGGACACGCGCTGCCGAAAAATCAAAACCCACACAGGCTGAAGCCTGTGCTACTCAAACCGCGCGGGACGCGAATTACGCGTCGCAGGATTGTTTCGTTTTCTTCATCAGCCATCAGTCACCTTTACTTAGGCCACGCAAGATACTTCCGTTTATCCCGCATTCATACTTACTAGAAACAAGGAGAACTCATAATGGCACAACAAAACAACGCACAAACCATCGCGTTGCAACTGGAGAAGGTGCGCGACAAAGTGCCCCTGCTCTACGAGCGCGACGATGTGTTACTCAGCATGATCCAGCAACGCGGCGACGTCGAAAAAGTCAGCTCGCGCAACATGCGCTTGCCGCTGCAACTGATTCCCGGCGGAAAGGCCGGAAGCTACAGCGCCGACGGCGGCGACCTGGGGCTCGGCTCTGGCAGCACTTACGACGTCGCGCAAGTCTCTCCGATTTTTTTCCGGTTCGCCGTGCAAATCACCAAGCTCGTCGAATACGCGTCGAGCTCGCGGGAGAAGGCCATCGAAAATGCCGTGAAGCGTGAAATCGCCAGCGGCATGAAGCAGTTCAGGGCATTCCTCGACAAAGTGATTCAGACCGCCGGCAACGGCGTCCTGGGCACCATCAGCGCGATCAACGGCTCGACGTTCACGATGGCCGTGCCCACGGGCGCGGCGCTGGTGTACGTGGGCCAGACGATCCAGGTTTACGATCCAACACTCACCACCAATCGCAACGTCGCGGCCAGCGTAGTTTCCAACGTGACCGCGGCCGATCCGATTTCCTCCACGCAAACAATCACGGTGGACAACGTGCCGACCGGCACGGCCGTCAACGACGTGATCGTGCATGACGGGCTCACCGGTTCGTCGCCCGTTTCACTCTTCGGCATCAAATACCACCAGAACAACGCCACCACCGGCACCTGGCTCAACCTCAACCGAGCCACCTACCCACAACAATTGCAAACACCGCGTGTCAACGCGGGGAACGCGGCTCTGGTTCCCGGACATGCGCGCCTCGCGATCAACAAGGTCCGCAAAGCCCTGGGCATCAACCAGCTCGGCAAGCTCATCGCCTACACCAGCGTCGAACAGGAACACGCCTGGGAAAATCTCGGCATCACCGTTTCGCAGGTGGTCAAGGAAGGGCCGGGAGGCCGCGCGAGCGATCTCGACATGCTCTTCTCCGGAAAGAAAACGATCTCCGGCATTCCGATCAAGTCTTCGGTGAACGCCGATCAGACCCGCGTGGATTTCCTGGACCTTTCGCACTGGGGCCGCGCCGTCATGAAGGACATCGATTTCTTCGAGGTGGGCGGACAAACGGTGTTCCCGATCTACGGAGCGAGCGGCGGCGTTTCCGCGTCGTTCATCTTCTACTTCGACACCGGATTCCAGGTGTGGAATGACTCGCCGCGCAGCGGCAGCTTCATCGATGCGCTGGCCAGGCCGAATGGGTACTAGACGGAAAAAACGTGACTCGTGACTGGTGATCGGTGACTGGTGAAGAGCCGGGAGTTGACTCTAGAGGTTCACCAGTCACTAGTCACCGGTCACTATTCATACTCGCGTGAAGGCAACACAGAAAGCCATAGGAGACGAACATGTCTGTCACACTTACGCTTACCGATGTTGATCCTGGCGGGACGCAGATCTACGCCTTCGGGACCGTGCAATTGTCGGGCAACTATCCGACCGGCGGCGATACCGTCGACTGGACACAGCTGACCCGGCAAATCGCCGTGCGTGGCGAGAGCGTCGAATCCAGCATGGCCGATCCCGCCTACGGGCCGATTCAGGCGAGCTTCACCGTGCAGGGGGGAACGCCCAATCAGTATCAAATGCTGCAGGGCACGGCGGCAAATAATTGGAAGATGCGCGGCTTCACCACGGGATCGAGCGGCGCGGAGTTTACGGGTGGCTCCGCCTATCCATCTTCCGCGACGGGCGACGTGATAACGTTTTCGGCGCAATTCCGGAAGCTGACTTGAGAAACCAACCGCGCGAGAAGAAACCACAGATGGACATAGATAAACACTGATAGAGGCCGACGAAATCTATCAACAGTAGAAGAAGAGATTGCAAGGAAGTACTAAATCGCAAGCATTACGGACGCATTGTTCTCTCTGTTTTTCATCGGTGTGTATCTGTGTTCATCTGTGGTTCCCGACCTTTGTAGTAAATCATGATTCATATTTTGCGAGAAACGCATGATGCGCCTGCGGACGTGGCGCGCGAACTTGCTCTAGCAGGCGGGTACAACCGGCTGGGCGAGGCGAATTACCGCGCGGTGTGGGGGTGGTCGCGGTTGGACTGGATCGGCGGGAAGTGGGAAGACCGCGATCCTGCATCCGGGATTCTGATCCGCGAAGTGATCGAGCTGCGGCGCGAGCCAAAGTATACGCCGCACAATCGCTGGCACATTGAGCGGTGGATGCCACCGGAGAGCTACGGTTCGCCGCAATCCTGGCACGCGCAGACCATCGAAATCGTGGGCGGGAGGAATATTCCCGCGCTGGGACCATATCCCTCGCGTGGGGATTACGAGCACTGTTTCACGCTCGAAGGCCCGCGCGGCGAATTTGTGCAGTTGACGCCGGCGGTGGCGCGGCATATCGCGCGTGCGATCGAAACCAGCCGCGGTGTTCCGCAGGCAAAGAAAAAAGAAGCCTTGGATGCGCGCGCTGGCCGCGAGGAGCGGGAGTACGACGCGTGGGCTGAGAATGTATTGTCGTAAGTACTCAATGGTGACTAGAAGCCATCTCATAAGCAGCCAGGCATCCAAACTCGATAGGCCCTCAGGGGCTAAAGCCCCTCTTTCTCAGGTCCCAGAATGTCGCGGCTGAAGCCGCGACCCACAAAGATCATCTATGAGATAACTTCCAGCAACCAATCACCGGTCACCCTTACGTGAGGAGAGAAACTACATGCCAAGTGAAACTGCGATTCACGCGGAGCGTTCTGCGCAGGCCGTGATCGCAAACATTACCGAGCAGCACTACATGGCGCACCGGATGTATGGCACGTTTCAAATTCCCGGGCGCCGGCCTGCCGGCGAGTCAGGCGCCGAAGGGGAAGCATACGTCCTGACGCGGATTACTCCGCGTACCGCCGTGATGGATTACGGCGACAAGCGCACCCTGCCGTTACAAATCTCCGCGCGCGAAATCGCCGAGGATATTTGTCATGAAATCAATTCCGACGCCGGGGAGAAGAGTTTCCTGGGGGTTTTCGTGTGCGCCGGAAACACGCCCACGGAAGAGGAGCTGAAGGCAGCGCAAGAGAAGCTCGACGAATTTTACCGGGCACAGGTGGCCGCGGCAGACCGCGAGTGGGAGCGCTCGCATTCGTATCTCTTCATTCACGATTTGCAGCGCCGCGCCGCGGCGAGGCTGGGCCTGGAAAAGGAATGGCATTACCAGACGCGCGAAACCGAGGAGTGTCCCGGGTGCGGTGACCAGGTGAAGCCCGGCGTCGCAGTGTGCAAATCATGCCACGCGATTCTCAATCGCGAGAAGGCCCTGGCGCTGGGACTGATTCAGCCGCCGCCCGATGCGTTGCCGCAGAGGCAGAGAGGCGCGGAGAAAATCAAGGATTAGGAATGGAAACACTCGCAGCGGCGAATGATTCAAAACTCCTGGTATATATGCCAATGTAGGCAGGCGGCTTATGGGGAATGTAAAAGCCTGAAAATCAGACAGGCTGAAGCCTGTCCTACCTAGGGATAAATGGAAATGTTCAGACTGACAAAAACTTTTCTGGTCATCACGACACTCACCGGGATTGCAATCGCATCGTGCAGCTTGGACGCGCGCGCGCAGGGTTCGCGCAAGGACGACATCGTGTTCAACGCGCAGGGGCGCCCGATGGCGGGCGCCACGGTGCGCGTGTGCACTTCCGCGGCGACGGGACAACCCTGTTCGCCGCTCGCGCTGATCTATTCCGATCCGGCCCTGACGCAGGCGCCGGCGAATCCGACCTCGACCGACGGCATGGGGAATTACAGCTTCTACGCCGCGCCGGGGCGCTACGAGATTGAGATCAGCGGGCCTTCGATCACAACCAAACAGATTCCCAACGTCATTCTGCCGAACGATCCGAGTGCGCCCACTTTCGCGACGGTGACCTCGACCAGCGGGATTTCCGCATTTTCACTTTCGCTCAGCGGCAATCTCACCGTGAACGGATCGGCTGCAGTCAGCGGATCGCTGACGGTCGGCGGCGCTCCCGTGCCGTCAACTACGGCGGACAATCAGTGGACGGCCTCGCAGCGTTTCAAGGGGTCCGATCCGTGGCGCGACATCACGGCGTACATGCCGGCTGGTGGCTGCGACCAATCTGCTCTGACCGGAAGCCACACCGTTGGAACCATCAATTCCGGGAGCACTTCCCTCGGCATCGCCTTCGACAACAATTTCAAAAATGGCTGCGGAATTTTTATCGCCGATGCTGGCCCGCTGTCTTCGCTGTCGACGCCCTCGCAGGGATCGGCGCCCAACCCAAACGTCATCGGCACGGCGGGATCGACCACGGTGCACTACAAGATTGCGGCCATCGACTCGAACTACGGCACCTCGGCTGCCAGCGCGGCGATCACGGTCACTACGGCTCCATCGACTCGCACGGCGCTCAATTATGTAGGGATTTACTGGTCAGGGGTTGCCAACGCCGTGGGATATCTTGTCTACACCGATCAGAACGGCGGCGGAAGCTATGTTCCGCTGGGATACTCATTCGATTGCGCCGGATTCAGCGCTGGGAATGTATGTGGGATCATCGACAAGGGCGTAGAGACGAATTCCTGGGTAGGCTCGAATGCATTCTGGCCCACAACTCCGCCCTCTTCCGTCACGAATCAGGCGTTGATCACCACAATTGCTGCGGGAGCGGGAACTTCGAGCCCCACGTTGGCGGCAACGGCTTCCAATTCCGTCGTGAATGCTTTTACGTATCCCGACAACTCCATGTTCATCGCGCAGGCGATTTCAGATGCCTCGGCCGATGGAAATCCGCAGCAAAAAAACAAAGGCACGGTCTACATTCCGGAAGGCCTGTGGTTCATGTCCACGATTCCTTTCCCGGCCTCGGGAAGTTCGGGAGTCAAGATCATTCAGACAGGCGCGATTATGCTGTTCGGCTTGCCGGTGGTGGGACCCTTGGCAAGCACGAGCTCCACTGGAAACATCTCCATCACCGGAATAGGCGGCGTCTACGGCGCCGGCGATTGGGCGCTCTCCTGCAGCAACATCAGCGGCTATCAATCGCTCGGGGCATTGTTTGTTGTCGAAGGCGCCGGAGGGACGTTGGACCTATCACACATGTGCCTCAACTCGGCGCAGGCAGGAATTGTGCAAGACACGCAAGGGGAAATCACCACACAGGATGTGTCTTTTGCGGTGACTGGCAGCGGGCCCATACTGCAGATCGACAACAACGCATTTTTCAGCATGTTCGACCGCACGAACTGGAACGACAGCGCAAACAATACCGCCAATAACATCCCGGCGATCTGGTTTCTCGGACTGACGAACTCGGGTCACACCAGCGTATTCGATTTCCGCGACAATTCGTTTATCACCCACACCATCCGCGCGGACGAGCCGTTTCCGAGCGGCGGCGGTCCCATCGGCCCGGTCGTTTTCGATGGCACCACCGACATTGAAGACAACTGGGACGTGTGCTTCATCTGCATTCAGACAAATAATCAGGTTCAGAGCTTTGTCTTTGACAACGTGATTACGGGCGACGTGCAAACTTCGGGCGGGCAGGCTTTGATTTATGCCTACAATTCGGGCGGAGTGAATCCCGGGAGCAACAATGTCATCAACGGATACACGGCCGGTTTTTCGCAGATACTGGGCGGGGCGTTCAACTCCAACAGCGAAAAGAATTGCTTCGGCTATATCTACGAGACTCCGAATTACGGCGGCAGCGGAAATCAGAGCCTGGGATACTGGGGAAATATATTCGGGAGTTATTCCGGCTGCGATCTAGGCATCACGCAGATCGGCGGAGACGTCCAGACCAACGAAGTCCTGACGGCCGGCGGGAACGATGGCCGCGGGCCGGCAGGCGAGCAGATGATCGGGCACATGTTCCGGCGCCCAGTGGCATCTGTCAGCAGCACAGGTTCCGGCTCACTCGCCGCGGCAACGTATTACATTCGAGTGACCGCGGTGGACGCGGCCGGCCGCGAGTCGGCGCCCAGCCCGGAGATTTCGCAAGCCGTCGGTGCGTCCAGCTCCATCAATCTTTCCGCCGTCACGGCGATTTATTTTCCGGCCAGTTGCAATTTCTACTTCGGAACCAGCGCCGGCGGCGAAGCCAATTCCTTCAACTCCACCGCGGTGACTAATGGCACGTGCACGCTTACGCTGACGACCACATCGGGCGCTGCTTCCGGAGCGCCAAAGCCTGTGGGCAACGCCATGCGCACCTGGCTGACCGAAGAAAATAACGGAAGTTCGTGTTTGTACTGCGGGTTCAGTGGCGGCCTGGGGACAGGTTTCCTCGGGTTCAATCTCACCGCGGCGCAATACTCCGCGCCTCCCACGGGAGTGCAGTTTCCGTTTAATGGCGGCGTCCATAGCTATAAATTCTATTCGGCGTTGGAGACAACTGCGCCCACCGGAATTTCCAATGTCGACGAGATGTATGCCGACTCGACGGCGCATCGTTGGAAGAAAATCGAGAATAACGGCGCAGCGCAAACGGTTGGAAGCGCCGACAGCTCCGCGTGCGCCTATCAGGGCCCCGGAACAGCGGTGACCGGAACAGGCGCGGCGGCGACTTACTTTACCTGCACGCTTCCAGCAGGAGTGATGGGCGGGGGGCAGGGAATCATCATCACCGCCGTGGCCAAGCACACGACGGGCACCGCGGCCGTCACCTACACACTGTCGTTCGGCGGCACCTCCACGACGGCTGTGTCCCCAACGGGCGCGGCAAATCAACTTGAACGCCTCACTTATCTCATCATGAACAACCCGGGCTCGACGAATGCGCAGACCATTTCCACGCTGGGGCAGGACAGCAACGCCGGAAGCAACTCGATCAAACTTGACACGGCGGCGGTCAGCACCGCGTCCGCAGTGACGATCAACTTGCAGTTCAATGCGGCGGCCACGGATGCCGTTACGCCGGAAATGTTCCTCGTCGAATTGAAGCAGTAGCAGTAGCACAGGCTTCAGCCTGTGGAGTTTCGTTGAGATATTGAAGGCGTAGTGTTTTGAGAAATTCAAAAGCCACAGGCTGCCCTTCAGAACGGATCAGGGTAAAAAGCCTGTGCTACCTGCCCTTGCTTGCAAACGGCTTCCACACTTTCCGTAGAAAGAGGACTCCGCCTATGCACGGACTACAAATTCATGACTGGCGAACTGCGTGCGGATTGCTGCTGGCCCTTACCTTCCTCGCTGCGGGAAACGTATGCGCGCAAGGGATTCCCGCGGGCACGCCGCACAGCGTCACGCTGGCCTGGCAGGCGCCTTCGCCAGTCGGAGGCTCGGGAATCATCAGCGGGTACAACGTTTATCGCTCCCCGGCAAGCGCAGCGACCTACGTAAAGCTGAACACAGCTCTCACCGCGGGGCTGACCTACACGGACGCCACAGTATCGGCGGGGGCAAGCTACACCTACTGTTTGACCACCGTGGATTCGCTCGGCGAAGAGTCGGCATGCTCCGTGCCAGCCACGACAAATGTGCCTTCAAACCCAAACGCCCCGAGCGCTCCCCTCATTACCGTAAAGTAAGGAGGCACGCATGAGCGCCTGGACAAATTTCCAACTGTGGTGGCGTGGCCTGGTTGCTGCCGCGATTGCGGGCGGGGCCAATGGCGTCATCACCGGCTTTGCGGCCGTGGGGATCGATCCGCAACATTTTAATCTGCAGGCCGGGCTGCGCGCGACGCTAGTCATCGCCGGGGTCAGCGCCGCAATGTCCTGCATCATCGGCGTCGCCGCGTATCTGAAGCAATCGCCGCTGCCGAACGAGCCGTGATTCGTGAATCGTGACTTGTGATTCGTGAATGCACGATTCGCAGCTTGCGATGCCCCCACGAATTACGACAAACAAATCACGAATCACGAGGTCCGCCAATGCCAGTCGTCGGAACCACTGCGTATAACACTGCGGGGCAGATCACGGCGCTGGTGCGCTCGCTGCTGAATGATGCCGCGGGAAATCTCTTCACCGATACGGTGCTCCTGCCGTACGTGAATGCGGCCTACCGGAAGGCGCAGCGCACGCTGGCCAACGTGCAGTCGGGCAGCTTTCTGAGCGACGACGTCTTGCTGGTCGTTCCGGCCGTCACAGTGGTGGACGCGTCCGCGCAAGTTTCAATCACGGACGCGACGGCGCCGCCGAACCAGCTGCCGCCGGATCTGCTCGTGCCGGTGAAATTGTGGGAGCGCATAAACTTCAGCTCCGACGACTTCGTCGAGATGATCGACCTCACCGATCACGACGGCTTGCCGTCGGAGCCGCAAGTGGAGAGGCTTCGATTCTGGGAATGGCGCGCGGATGGTTTGTATTTTCTTGGCGCCACGCAGGACACGCAGATTCGGTTGCGCTACCAGAAAAGTTTTCCCGATCTGGTCGATGCGACCAGCCCCGTGCTGATCCGCAATGCGCAGGAAGCGCTAGCCTATGCCGCCGCTGCGATGGCCGGAGCAGCTCGTGGGGCGCCGCAAGCCGAACGCTGGGACGTCGCCGCGGGGGACGCGCTCGAGGATTTGCTGGTGCGCGCCACGCAGCGCGAACAGCAAACCGGGCGGCGTCGCAGGCCGTATTCTTCGCGCGCAGGATTTGCGCCATTGATCTAGGTGACTTGCGAACCGTGATTCGTGAAAGTCGAGTCCCTCCGATCATGCAATCAGTTTTCGCCAGCTAGCATCGTCTTCAACTTGTCCTACATCTTTGCTGAGTACTCCGCACGGTTCACGAATTACGATTCACGAATTACAAATTACGATTCATGAGCATCGCTGGAACAATTGACGCGCCGCTGGAACTTTTCGGCGGGCTGGTGACCGACATGGCTGCGGCGGACTTGCCGCAAGGGGTGTCGCCCGATTGCCGGGACGTGGCGTTTATTCCGGGAGCGGTGAAGACGCGGCCCGGGCTCGTGTCGGTATTCTCTCCCATCGCCGGGAATCCTACAGTCAACTACCTGAAGACCTACACGCAGCCGAATCTGGTGAACACGCTTTTGGCGATGGATTCGGCTGGGACGCTGTGGGGCGAGAATTCTCCCGGCGTGCTGACGCGGATCGCGGCGGGGCTTACTCCCAACGCCGCGGCAAGTTCCGCGTCACTGTTTGGCAGGGAATACATCACGCAGCATGACGGCAACTTTGGGCTGGATATTCCGCGCCAGTACGACGGCACATTTCTGGATCGGGTGAGCCAGTGCGGGCCCGGCGCGGGCCCAACCGCGGTTGCGGACGTGATTGCCAACATTTCTGCGATTTCCCGCACTTCCAATATCGTGACGGTGACCACCGCGGCGCCCACGGGATTGCTCCCGACCGATCACGTGATCATTGCAGGCGTCACGGACACGAGCTACAACGGGACTTTTCCAATTGCGTCGATCATCGATTCGCTGCACTTCACCTACGCGCAGACAAATGCCAATTCGTCCTCGAGCGGAGGCACTGCCGCTCCGGTGGGCTCCATCAGCGCGGGCGTGCATCAGTGCGCGGTAATTTTCGTAACGCGCCAAGGTTACTTGACGCGCCCTTCGCCTCCGATTACTTGGACAGCGGGCGGCGGAATGCGCGCGAACGTGACCGGCATCCCTTCCGTTGCGACGCTGCCGAATATCGTGGCGCGGATCCTGGCGTTCACCGGGCGGGCGGCGATTTGTTTTTTTACACGACGGGGCTGGACGGCGCGCCGCAGATGCAAATCTTCGACAATACCGTCTCTTCCTTTGTGGTGGATTTTTCGGACACGGCGCTCCTGGCGGGGATTGAAGCGGACTCGCTGTTTCAACTGGTGGAGCTCGGCGAATGCGCGGGTGTGATCGGCTACTCGGACCGGCTATTCTGGTGGGGCGAGCGCAACAAGCAAAATAATTGGGACAACTTAACGTTTGACGGCGGATTCGGCGGCGCGGGAAACAACGTGCCGCTCGGGTGGACTCCCGACGCGACGTTTTTTGCGGGCGGCAGCTTCGACTCCTCCGGCGAAGCGGTCTGGGGCGGTGACTACGCAATCCTTGGCGATGGCGCCACCGCGACGCGCGGCCTGATCACGCAGACCGCCGTCGCCGATTACAGCGCCGCGCCTGCAAGCCAATACCGGCTACTCGGCGCGCGTGCGCGTGCGCATGACGGGCGCGCTCACGCAGGGAACCCTGCACGTCCACGTCTACAGCGCTTCGGTGGGGATTTCGACGACCGGTATAACCGTTTCTCCGTCGCAAATCACGGCCGGCGCGTGGAAAGAATTCAGCGCTCCGATTACTCCCTCGGCCGGCTTCCTGACGATTCCAACTGATCTCGTGCTGCGCGTTTACGCCGACGGCACGCCCACGGCGGGCGCGGGATTTCTGGTCGACAACATCGAGATTTTTCCCACGACGCAGCCGTACAACACTTCGCTCGTGCGCGCCTCTTTCGCCGACGATCCTGAAAGCTACGACGGCGTCAGCGTGTTCATGAATATATCCGAAAACGACGGGCAAACGGTGCGCTCGGCGTTCCTCTTGCGCGAACGGCTCTACCTCGTGAAGGACCGGTCACTCCATGTTACCGAAGACGACGGCGTGAACGAGCCCGCCTCCTGGACCATCAATGAAGTGTCCTACGCCGTCGGCACGCCGTCGGTCACGGGCGTGGACGTGGGAGAAGACTGGGCCGTGATCGCCGGTCGCGCTGGGATGTACATTTTCGACGGCGGCGAGCCCATCAAAATTTCGCAGGAAATTCAGCCGCTGTGGGACACCATCAACTGGGCGGCCGGGCAAACTCTGTGGGTGCGCGTGGACACGCTCAACAAACGCATCCTGTGCGGCGTGCCTACAGGCACGGCAACATCTCCCAATCTGATTTTGGTGCTGGACTATCGCAGCCTGTCCAGCGCCGGCGAAATCGCTTCGCTCGGCTCGATCCTTTTCTCGACCTATTCGGGGAAATTGTACGCCGTGGGACGCTCGCGCAAGTGGTGCCCGTGGTACATCACGGCAAATTCGTGCGCGCTCGCGGAACGCCCGGACGGCACCGCGCAGGTGTTTCTTGGCAACGGTTTCGTTAGTGGTGCGGGCAATGGCAAGATTTATCACGTCTCCGACACGCAATTGTCCGATGACGGCACGGCAATCAATTCCTACTACACGACGTATTTTTTTCTGAGCCACGATCTCGAGCAGACCTACCAAGTCCGCTCGCACCGAAAACTGTTTGCCTACCTCGCCGTCTACGCCGAAGGGGCAGGGAACTTGAATCTCTCCACCTTCGTCGACAACGAGGCGTTTCCCACGGTGCTCACCGCGCTGCCGCTTTCCTCTCCCTCAACGAAGGATCTCGAGTTGCCCATCAATCTGCTCGGCGAACGCGTCGCCTTTCAGGCGGGCACGAATTCCCCCGGCGCGTGGTTCAAGCTGGAGCGATTCATCCCGTCGCTGCTGCCGGATCCGTGGGCGCCAGTGCGGGGAGGGAATTAGAGCTCATTTGGATGAAGGCTTCCCCAGACGCGAATAGTTGGTTTCGACTGGTGCCGTGTGCGAGAAAACTATGACCGAATCCGGTAAATCAAATGCGCATTCAGTTTGGAGGGAATCTGAAGGTGGTTCTGCGAGTTTGAAGTGATAAGTGATCTCCATCTCCCGTTCTTCTCCGCTCTGAAATTTCCATTTCTTCAGATTGTCTGCGGCCACTCGCAGGAGCAATGGGTGCCCTGACTTTAAGATCGGAATGGAGATGCTCCCGTCCGTACCGATGTGGGCTAAAAGTACGACGTCCCCCTGAAGCTGCGCCTGGCGGGCGAGCGGCGGATAGTTAAGGGACTCGACATGAATCGGAAGGCGCGGTTGGGCCTGAGGGGATACGGTCAAGAATAGTAGAGCGATCAGCAATCCGCGAATGGGCATAAGGTAGCCTCCGGTGTGCACTGTTTACTTAGCATTATAGTTCACCTCCGGGTAGCACAGGCTTCAGCCTGTGGCTCTCGCCTTTCGTTGCCGCTCGAAAAGTCACCCCCCCCACAGGCTGAAGCCTGTGCTACTAAAACCCATGCTAAGAATCGGCCAACTCGCGCAGATCAAGAGCGAGTCGCCCTACGTGTACGAAGCGCTCACGCAACTCGTCAACGGCGTGAACGCCGTGGGGCGTGCGACCGGCGTCGATCCCTCTGGTTCCATTGCCGCGCCGTCGCCGATCGGCAGCCTGAATGTCACGGCCGCGGACGGAATTTTCGATTTGGCAATCACGGACAATTCGACGCTCAATCGGGGCATTTTCTATTTCGCGGAGTCCGACACCACGCCCGCCTTCAGCAATCCCTACGTGCATTTTCTCGGCAGCTCGCGAAACCTGCGCGTGGCCCTCGGCAACCAGACGCTCTACTGGCGCGCCTACTCGCAATATCTGGGCTCGGAAACGTCCGCGCCGGTCACCTTCGGCACTCCTGCAACCGCGGTGACCGGAGGCGGCACAGCCGCGGGCCCTGCGCTGCAGCCCTCCAGCGGGAGCGGCACCGCGTCCGGAAGCGAGGGTGGCTCGGGATTCGGTCTGGTGGCAAAGAGCAGCTCCGGCCCGGTCATCCTGCGGTAAGAAAACAATTTCACCACAGAGAACGCAGAGGGCACGGAGGAAACGAGACAGCTCAACCTGTGAGTGGTGAATGGCAATGGGTGAAAATCCACCAGGCCGCCAGTAGCCAAATTGGGCTCATGGTTTTGCTTTTCATGGGCCACGAACCACGAATCACGAGCCACGGCATTTTTCCCTTCATGCGCATCCGCGAATACACGCCCGCCGATTTTGACGCGCTGCGCCGCATGCACGCCGCGAAGGGTTTCGGCTACCCGCTCCCCGATCTCGAAAGTCCTTTGTTCGTAGCGAAGCTAGTCCTGGAAGACGACCTTAACGAAATGCACGCGGAAAATGGGGACGCCAAGGGCAGGGAAGAGGCGCATCACAATTCCCCGCCGGGAATCTCTGCAAGCCCCAGGCAGACCCGCATTGCGATGGCGGTCCTGCTGCGCCTCACGGCCGAGACGTACTTGCTGCACGACCCCGCAGCCGGCACGCCGCGTCTGCGTTGGCAGCGCTTTCTTGCGCTTCACGAAGCGGCACGCCACAGCGCGGCCGCGCGAGGCCTCGACGACGTCTAGGCATTTCTTCCGCCGCGCGTGGCGCGCGCCTTTGGCCGCCGCCTGACGCGTCTCGGCTGGAGGCACGATCCCTGGCCATGCTTTTCGCGGCGAGTTTGAACGTCGCCCATTCCGCAGTTCGCGCAATGCAAGGCGTCGAAACACGATTCACCTAATAGAAATCACGAGCCACGGGCCACGAATCACGGGCCACGGCCTCCGGAGGTGTCCCATGGGACGCAGCGCACAAGACCAAACGCGGCAAATGATAGACCAGCAACTCTCCCAGCAAAACGGGATGAACCAGCAGATCTACGGGTCGAGCCAGGCGCTCGGCTCGCAAGCCTCGTCCGGTTTCCAGAACTTGCTGGCCAATCCGGGCTATTCGCAGGCGCAACAATCGGCCATCGCCAACGCCTCGCAGTCGGCGCTGTCTTCCTCCTTCGACGCTCTCGCGCAAAACGCCGCGAACCGCGCCGCGCGCACGCGCAACTCCGCCGGCTACGGCGAACTCATTGATTCGCTCGCCCGCACTCAGGGGCAGGACCAGGCCAACCTCGCGCAGCAGAATCAAATCGCATTCGCCAACGCGTCGCGATCGGACACGCTTTCGGCGTTGTCCGGGCTATCCGGCCTCTACGGCACCGACACAGGACTGCTCGGCCGCGCTCTTGGCATTCCCGCGCAGTTGCTCGACGTGAGCGCGCGCAATGCCGAAGCCAGTCCATTCAGCCTCGGATTCGGCCCCACCGGTTTGACGTTTGGCCTTAGGGGATAGAGCACAATCCTCGCCACAAGCGTTGGGCGCTCGTCAAAATGTTTGTAGGGCACGGTTTCAGCCGTGCCGCAAAACTTCAAGCGGCAGCGCGGCTTTAGCCGCTGGCTTGATACTATTCAAGAAGCTCAGCCATGTCATCGTTAAATCGATCTTTTACTCATTCGCGCAAACTTCGCCTCAGTTCGGCATAAAAAATCGTCTGGATCCCCAAACTCCTATGAATCCCTACTGGATCGTGGTTGGCCTTTCCTCCTTCCTGCAACTGTTCTTCTTTCTTCGCTGGCTGCATCGCCGCACACGCGACGACGAAATCCGCCGTGCTTTCGTTCGCGACATGGCCATCGACCACCTTCCGCACCTGTATCACGGCTTGCGCCAGATCGCCGGCCACCTCGGCATCCAGCTCAAGGATCCCCCACCCGTGCAATTCCTCGAATTTAACGGCCATGACCGCAAGCGGTGACTGGCTTACCACCGGCCATTGTTCACAAATCACAAATCACGTTTCCACAACTTACGAATCAGCAGTCACCTATCACTAGTCACCTGTCACGCATCACCCCGCCATGCCCGACATTGTCCCCCCTGAAATCATCGACCTCGCGCGCCAGATCGCATCCGAGCACGACCTCGAGCCGTCGCTCGTCTGCGCCGTGATCGAGCAGGAGTCCGCCTGGAATCCCTGGGCCGTGCGCTATGAACCGGGCTTTCTGTCCCGCTACGTCGCTCCGCTATACACCGCCGGGAAATTGAGCGCTACCGAGGCCTATACGCGTGCGATGTCGTGGGGACTGATGCAGGTGATGGGACAAGTGGCGCGAGAGTTCGGCTTCAAGGAAGCATCGCTTTGCGAGCTCTGCGATCCCGCCACCGGAGTTGAATTTGGATGCCGCGTCTTGGCAGCCAGATTGGCGCGGGCCAAAAGTGACGTCCCCGCCGCGCTTCTCGCCTGGAACGGCGGCGCCGACGCGAACTATCCCGCCGAAGTCTTGGCCCGCCAGCGCAACTATTCCTCCCGCCCCGCGTGATGCGCCAGTGTCAACGCAACACCAATCCAACCCTGAACGCTGAAGCGATAGATCCTGGGCATGTCGAGAGCTTTTCTCTGTGCGCAACACTCCGCAAGTCGGCGCGAATGGGAACCGCAAGAGGCAATTTCCTGATTTCAGATTTCAAATTTGACATTTCAAATCTGAAATTTCAAATTTCAAATCCATCATCTAGAGCCTGTAAATCGCCAATTTCCAATCGCTGTTAGTTCGCTCAACCTTTCGCACGGTTCTAGCGGCCCGCGTGCAAGTCCAGCAGGGAACTAAGTGGCATGGCAGCAGTCGCAAGCCCCATCGTGATTGTGAGATTCCCTATCCATGAAGCCCACACTCGACATCATCGTTTTTGTCTCGGCATTGATCGCCGTAGCTCTCCTCGCCGATGCCTGGCGATCAGCGCGCCATGACTCGCAGCAGCTCGCCGCTACGCTCGCTGCTCAGAACACGGTGATTCAACAAGCCGACGACCGCGAAAAACAGCGCGACTCGCAACTCTCTAGCGCTCTCGCAACCATTCAAACGCAGAAGCGCACCATCCATACCCCGCAGCAAGCCGCCCATGAACTCTCCTCCGTGCTGCCCGTTCTCCCGCTACCCGTTTCCATCCATGATCCCGATTTGTCCACCCCACTTCCACCCGCAGAAACGCCTTCAACCACGATCTCCATTCCGCAACCCGATCTCATCCCGCTCTATGACGGTTTGCAAGACTGCCGCGCCAGCGCCGTCCAGTCCGATTCTCTCCAAAAGGATATTTCCGACGAAAAAGCACGCTCCGCCGCGCTCCAACGCGAACGAGACGCAGCCATCGCTGCCGCGCACGGCGGAAGCTTCATCGTGCGTCTTAAGCGAACCGTGAAATGGTTTGCCATCGGCGTGGCCGCAGGAGCCGCCGTCGCCGCCGCGGCTCACCGCTAGTCCATTTCTATTCCCAAGCCCAGACAATTCTCTTATGAATTGACACCGTGACCATCGCGGACACCGCCAACGGCCTTTGTAGGTCTTTTGTTGACGTGCGGCACGAGCACGAAAGCACAATTCCAATCGAATCAAGTCAACATCTTCGGCGCCGCGCTGAACACGCCTGCAGGATCCGAATCGCAGCCCAATCCCGTGAGGCGCGCCAAATTCTGAAGCCAAAACCTCCCCAACCCCTAATTCAAATCACATGTCCATGAGCTGATTCGGCAATAGAAACCGTTTCAGAACCGCACAATGCACCCCCGCAGTTATTGTTGCAATTCAAGTGAGTGCCGACCAATCCAAGCCATTCAACCCGGGCGCAATGCCAAGTCTCCCAAAAACGACGGCTCATAAGCTATACTATGTTTACCGTGAAAGGCGGGAGAAAAACATGTATTGGTTTATTAGGGGTTTATCGGGCCCTACCACGCGGCGGGCGTTTACGAAAGTGGTGGGGGTGGCGGTGATGGCTAGGGCGTGGCCTTCGTCGATGGTTGATTTTACTTGGGATGCGGTTTCGGGGTTGATCATACAGGCTCGATAGGCTTCGGGGTTCAAACCTTCTTGAGTTGCTAGGTCTAGCAGTTTATCCCAAACATTTGAGGAGCTGATTACGTCTTGGGCGTCGAAGATGGCGTCATGCATTTTCCAAAAAGCGGACGGGCTCTGCTGGAATGCGCATTGGGTGGCGATTGCGGCGGTCATGGCCCAGGGGTGGATGTCGGTCAAGGGGTAGTGTTTGAAGACCAGGCGAACCTCTGGATGGCTTGGCAGCAGGTCTCTAAGAATTAGATCTAATTGACGGCATGAGGGGCACTCGAAATCCGCGAACTCGATTAGCGTAACCTTGGCGTCCGCGGGGCCCATTGAAGGTGAGTTGCCAACGCGAAGTTTTGACCTGATGTCGGCGAAGGGGTCGACTGACATGTCGGTGAGTTCTCCCCTGATCAGGAAATTTCCGGCTTTTGAAACGTAGACTATGGCGGTATCAGATTGTCCGGCCATCGAAACGGTTACGGGGACTTCCAGCAGATCTGCGACAGGCGAGGGCTTGGACGGACCGACTTTGACGTCGTATGCGGGACCCCATGCATACAAATTCCTTAAATATTGTTCTACCCGGCTCTCAAGCGTACCCGTTTTTGCGGCCGGCGAGTCGGTTGGTTTTGGAGCTGACGATTTTTCGCTTCCCGAAGATGTTTGAGCAGCTGTAGGAAACTCGGATACTGCGAGGGTCAGGAAGGCGCAAAGTATCAGTCTTCGTAGCACGGTGAGGCTCCTCTTAGGGATTAAACTTTTGAACGATTGGAAAGGGGCGGCCCAGTCCGAAAGCTCTGGAAGTGATTTTCAGGCCGGGAGGCGCTTGCCTTCTTTTGTACTCGTTCCGATCGACCTTGCGAGCGATCGAACGGACTAGATCGATATCAAAATTGCACTGGCTGGAAATTTCTTCCGGGCTCTGAACGTCTTCGATATAAGCTTTCAAAACCCTGTCCAGGACTTCGTATGGAGGAAGGGAATCTGAATCTTTCTGGTTCGGGCGAAGCTCGGCAGAAGGCGGTTTTTCGATGGAGGCCCGGGGGATGAGTTCCCTTTCGCGATTGATCAAATCCGCGAGGGCGTACACCATGGTTTTGGGGACATCCGAAAGCAAGGCCAGTCCGCCGGCCATGTCTCCGTAGAGAGTGCAATACCCCACCGCCATTTCAGATTTATTGCCCGTGCTGAGGACCATGGAACCGAACTTGTTCGATAGCGCCATTAAATAATTTCCGCGAACCCTGGCCTGAAGGTTTTCCTCGGTCACGTCTTCCGACCTGCCGCGAAAGGCGCCGGCGAGTGCATCACGGTATGAGTGGAAGACATCTGTAATGGAAATTGTCAGAAACTCAATTCCTAAATTTTCGGCTAGTTGCCGGGCATCCATGCGGCTTCCCTCAGAGGAATATGGGCCGGGCATGGAAACGCCGAGGACATTTTCGCGGCCCAGGGCCGCGACGGCGATGGCGGCGACGACGGAGGAATCGATGCCGCCGCTTAAGCCCACAACCACCGCGCGGAAACCGGACTTGCAAACGTAATCGCGAGTGCCGCAAATGAGGGCTTGGAGGACGAGTTCGAGTTCGGTCGCGGGTTGGGAGTGCAGATCTCCCGTCAAGGTCGCCGTATCAAACAAGACGATGTCTTCCACGAAGAGACCCGCCTGAGCGGCGATTCGTCCGCCAGGAAGGACAACTACGCTACCTCCATCGAATACCAAGCTGTCATTCCCGCCTACCTGATTGACGTAGACAACGGGCAGACTATGCGACTTGGCCAGCGCCCGCAGCATGTCCAAACGGAGTGAGCCCTTGTCGATCGTGTAGGGTGAACCTGAAATATTGATGATCAAACTTGCGCGCTTGGCTACGAGTTCGGCAACCGGATCGCGCTCATAGAGGGGCTTGGCCCAGAACGTTTTATCGTTCCAGATATCTTCGCAAATGGTGATGCCCAGGTTTTGGCCCCCCAGTGAAAATACGTTTTGAGCCGCGGCAGGTTGAAAATACCGGGATTCGTCGAACACATCGTACGTGGGGAGCAGCATCTTGTGCTGGACAAATTCAATTTTTCCATTGGCCAGGAGGGCCGCAGCATTGGCGGCCGATTTTCCAGTGGACCCTGTCGCACGGGCTGCGTACCCGACGATGGAGGGAATCGGCAAGCGTTTGGCGAGGGCAGCCAATTCCCTTTCGTTGCGCTCAATAAATTGAGGGCGCTCGATCAAGTCCATGGGCAGGTATCCGCATAAACAGAGCTCAGAGAAGACGGCCAGGTCCGCTCCTCGCTGCGCGGCGCGCTGCGAAAAATCCAGAATCTTAGAGGAATTTCCGGCGAAGTCGCCGACGGTGGGGTTCAATTGCGCGAGAGCGATTTTCATGAGCGCCCTATAGGATACGGGGGCACGGCAGCGCATTGCAACGAATTCACAATGATGAATGACATGTGGAGATGAAAAAATGGGCCTTCGCGAACTCTCGCAAAGGCCCATGGGCAAACAGGTCCGAAACTGGAAAGAGTCGCGGCGTTCTTATACGCTGAACGAGCTGCCACAGCCGCAGGTGCTCTTGACGTTCGGGTTGTTGAATTTGAAGCCAGCGCCTTCCAGCGTCTCGATATAGTCGATGGAAACGCCTTCCAGGTACATTTCGCTCATCTGGTCGACGAGGACTTTGAGTCCGTCAAATTCATAGACGTTGTCGGTCGGATTCTCCGAGTTCTCAAACGCCATGTGATAGCTGAAGCCGGAGCAGCCTCCGCCCACGACGGCTACGCGAAGCGCGATAGGCGCGGGGTTCTGCTGGCCCATAATTTCTTTCACTTTCGTTGTCGCCACTGGAGTAACTGTAATCATTTCAGTGTTTTCACTCCCTGCCGGTATCGGCGATATTTGTTGCAAAACCATTATAACACAGGATGCAAGTACCCTGCCCTGTAAGGCACGCCTTGTTCTTTCCCACAAAGATTTGATGCGGCAGGGGGATCGAAGGTTCACGACCGCGAAGGCCATGTGTCGCACTCGTTACGCGAGGCCACCCGCGTCCCTGGAAAGCAAAGGACTTGTCGTAGCGGAAAGGAAGTGACGCGTATGAAATCTCAGCGTCACTTTCCGGTTAGAAGCTACTTCTTGGTTACCTCCGTGAGTACTGCGTTCGCCGTCTGCTGAAGAATCGGGGTCAGCACATCTTCACCGTCCGATTTGGCTTTGGCTTGCATCGTGTTCTGCAGACGGGGAGTCGTTTGGCCGGTGGGGACAAGTTGGTACTGCACAGTTACATTATCCTTTTGTTTTACCTGACCGTTGAAGCCGGCGAGTTGACTGACGGCTTGCTGCTGCGCGGATACTGCCGCCACATTCGCCGCAGCCTGCGCCGCGGCCTGAGCCGCCGCCGCGGTGTTCATGGTTTGCATCGCCCCAATCGGGGTCATGTTGGCGACCGGTGCAGCCATCTTCATTATTTTTCCGAAGCCGCCGCCGGAGTCGTGCTTCACGGTCACGCCCGAATACAGAATATAGTCGCACTGCTTTTGTTGTGCTTCCGCCTGCAATTGGATAGGAATGCGAGCATCCAGGGGGGCAATTTCGACTGCCGGTCCATCCATCAGCAGCACGATGGAATTGCGGATAGGTGTACTGTAATCGCCGGCATTGTTGCCCTGCCCCACTTGCGCGTCAGGCGGAGCCACACCGATGCGGATTTTCCCGGGCGCCTTGGGTCCCAAGATTTTGGTTGGAACAGCGGCAGCGGAGGCCTGTTGCTGTCCGCCAGCACCCGTCATCTGCTGCATCTGTTGCATTTGCTGCATCATGGCCATCTGGTTTCCGCCCGCCTGAGGCGTCCCCATCTGCCCCATTTGATTGCCCCGTTGCATTGCCATTTGGGCCTGTGCCTGTGCCTGAGCCTGAGTCATGGCTTGAGCGTTATAAGCGCCGGGCGAGTTTGGTTGGGGCTGCGACACGGCAGCTTGCTGAGCACTGGACGCCAATCCTTGCAGTTCTGACAAAGAGTTTACCTGGCGAAACCCGGCAGGTACGTCGAACAGGCTGGCGTCGGCGGCTTCTTGAGTAAGGTCCGTGGTCTCAATCTTGAGCTGCGTGGTCGAACCGTCGGGATTGTGCAGCGTAATGGACTCCATCAACGGATAGCCTGGTTTCCCTGTCCCAGTGCTGCGCCGAAGCAATTTGTCGTGGCAGCCCTCGCTTGTTTGTGTTGGGGGAGTAAAGCCCGACCACCCAGCGGGCGTTTTGAGTATGTCCGCATACCAACCGTCGACCTCGAATTTTTGGCTTTGCTTGAGGCAAGACCCAGCGGAAGGCTCTATGGCGAGCGCGGTCTTTAGATGCCGCGCAGCATAGCCGAACATCTGCTTGCGCTCTTTTGTATCAATGATATTTGTTTTGATGACGACCCCTCCACCATCGTCTGCGGGGGATCCGGCGGCTAGTGCTGCCGCGCGGGCCACATTTTCGTCCACGGGATCGTCAGCGACGACGTAGGCTTGCGCCTGATTGTTGATCGTCAACGTACGCTTCAGATCGCTTTGATGCACGGTGGTGGTTGCGCCGTTCACGGTGCGCTCGCGATCCCCGCTGATCCAAGTCTCCGTACTTGAAATAGCGTTTCCATTAACGGAAATGCTCTTCTTGATATGCAGATTGTCAGCGTGAATTGCCGAAGCGAAAGACAATGCGACGACAAACAAGACAAGGGGTCGAGAGACCGAGGTAAGCATACGTTCACCTCTTCAGGTTGAAATTGAGTATGGGAGGGCCATGGCAGCCTTCTGCTGCCATCCGTGATTCCTGACCGTCTCCTATTGGCGCCCGGCGGTAGTGGCCGACCGGGAGCCGATTCCGACTACGAGATATGGTATGAGGTGATACGCGTAATGGAAAGGCTATGTCAAGTGTTTTGTTGGATTGCTTGAATTTTACGAGCAGCGTGTTGAGAAGTCTATTCCGCGACTTCAAACCGGCAAATCCGGATTAAGATGATGAACCCATGACTCACAAAATTACTCTTCTCCCCGGAGACGGGATCGGTCCTGAAGTTGCAAATGCGGCCCGGCAGATCGTAGAGGCCTCGGGCGTTTCGGTGGAATGGGAAGTGTTCGCGGCGCCGCTCGAAGACGGGAAGCGGGTGGGAGAATTTCCGCGCGAGCAGGCGGTGGAATCGGTTCGGCGCACACACGTTGCGTTGAAGGGGCCGATGGCGACGGCGGTCGCGCAGGGACCTCCAAGCATCAACGTCGCGCTGCGCAAGGAGCTGGACCTCTTTGCCAACTTGCGCCCGGTGCGCAACGTGGCCGGCGTTTCTTCCCGTTGGTCGGGCGTGGACCTAGTCATCGTGCGAGAGAACACTGAGGACCTCTACGCGGGGCTCGAACACACTGTGGTTCCCGGCGTCGTGGAAAGCTTGAAGATCATCACGGAGCATGCTTCGACGCGCATCGCCCGATTCGCCTTCGAATACGCGCGCAAGAACGGCCGCAAGAAGATTCATGCGATCCACAAGGCCAATATCATGAAGCTTTCCGACGGCCTTTTTCTAAGCTCGATTCGCGCGGTGGCCAAGAATTATCCGGAGATCGAATATCACGAATTGATTGTGGACAACGCGTGCATGCAATTGGTGATGAACCCAGCGCAGTTCGACGTCCTGCTCCTACCGAACCTCTACGGCGACGTGGTCAGCGACCTCGCTGCCGGACTCGTGGGGGGATTGGGCGTCGTGCCCAGCGGCAATATTGGGGATGTCGCAGCGCTGTTTGAAGCCGTTCATGGGACGGCGCCCGACATTGTCGGCAAAGGGATCGCCAATCCCACCGCGATCGTTATGTCGGCGGCCATGATGCTGAATTATTTGAACGAGACGGACGCCTCACGGCGCATTCTCGGAGCTCTCGATACGGTCTATCTGAAGGGCAAGCACACCACCCGCGATGTTGGGGGAACGGCCACGACGCAGGAGTTCACGCAGGCGGTGATTGCGGAGATGAAGCAGTGACTGGTGACTAGAAGCCATCTCTAAAATGGCCCGCTAATCAGACTCGATAGGCCTTCAGGGGCCAAATCCGTTGTTCTTCAGTCCACTGAACGTCGCGGCTAAAGCCGCGACCCACAAAGACCATTTAGGAGATGGCTTCTAGTGATTAGCGGATAATCCCATCCGTGCGGGGGAAACTTCCGATTCCCGCGATTTGCACCAGTCACCAATCACCAGTTGCTAGTCACCTCGTCACAACTCTTTGTCCTTTGTTTCGCGCGCGGCCAGCAGGCCTAGAAACGTCAATGCCGCTGCTCCGGTGAGGTAGTAGCCGACGTACTGCAAGCCGTAGTTCTTAGCCAGCCAGGTGGCGATATAAGGTGCCAGTGAGGCTCCGAAAATTCCGGCGAACGTGAACGTCAGTGAACTCCCCGTGTACCGCACCGACGTCGGAAAAAGTTCAGAAAGCACCGTGCCAAGGGGGCCGTAGGTCAGGCCCATCAGTGACAAACCCAAAATCATCATCAGCAACGCCCCAGCCGTTCCGGCGAGAAACATGGGCGCCATAACCAGTCCGAAGGCGCCGATCGCTCCGGTTATCCATAGAAGTGTGATGCGCCGCCCTCTTTCAGCGAGAATAGCTCCAACGGGAATGAAAATCGCGAAGAATACGATCGCCAACAACTGCATCCATAGAAATTTGTCGCGGCTATAACCGAGTGCCGCAGTGCCCCAAGACAACGTGAAAACCGTCATCAAGTAAAAGATCACAAATGTTGCCAGCGCCACGAGCGTACCCACGACAACCGTTCTGGGGTGTTCGCGGAACACCGTCAGCATGGGCACCTTCACGCGCTCGCGCCGGCTGAGAGCGTCTTGGAAGACGGGCGTTTCGGTAATCGTCAGCCGCACGTACAGGCCGACGAGCACAAGCACAGCGCTCGCCAGGAACGGGATGCGCCAGCCGAAGGTGAAGAATTGCTCGTCGCTGAGCCACCTCGAGAGCACCAGGAATATGCCTCCGGAAAAAAGAAATCCGGCCGGCGCGCCGAGTTGCGGAAACATGCCATACCAGGCCCGCTTCCCAGGTGGCGCATTCTCAATCGCCAGCAACACCGCGCCTCCCCACTCTCCCCCGAGGCCCAGGCCCTGCCCAAATCGAAATATCGCCAGCAGCGCAGGCGCGGCTACCCCGATGGTGCTATAGGTTGGCAGCGCGCCAATCGCGACGGTGGAAACCCCCATGGTGAGCAGTGCAGCAACTAAGGTCGCCTTGCGCCCGATGCGGTCGCCGAAGTGCCCAAAGAGCGCCGAGCCAACCGGACGCGCGAAGAACGCAATCGCAAACGTGGCGAGCGAGGCGAGCGTGGCAGATGCCGGGTCAGCGGAGGGAAAAAACAATTTAGGAAATACGAGTACTGCCGCGGTAGCGAAAATGTAGAAGTCGAAGAACTCGATGGTCGTGCCAATCAGGCTGGCGAACAACACCTGCGCGGGCTTGTTGATGGAGACGCCCACGCCTGCGCGGCGTTGTTCTACGGCAGTGCTGATGTCAGGAGACTCTGGCAAGTGCTACAGCTTACCCCAAGTCCGTGTCGATTCAACTTCCAGATTGACGCGTGCCCTTCCACAAAGCAGATCTCGCTTCCGTTTCGCCCGGCCAGATCATCGTAGCTCCAACACGTCTATCCGTCTCAACTTCCAGAAAGCCCCTCACTCGGGCACGATCTGGTCAGGTGGTTTGACGCGGTATCGGGAAAGTACAAAACTGCGAACTCCATCCGGGTTGGATGACGTTAGGGAGTGCGTGCCCCTGGGGAGGACCGGGTCTGATTCTCGAGTTGAGCTAGCTGGTCGCGGAGGCTTGCTGCTTCATCGCGATCTTTAGCAGCTTGAACACGGTACTTGACGGCGCCGACGCTGCCCATCGCGCCAAAAAGTTTGCTGATAGTATTGGTTTTGCCCTTGTTCATGTGTTCGAGCTGGTCGACGAGATCATCCTGGTAGAGGGCGTCGGACTCCACTGCATCAATGCGACGGCAAAGGTCCTGGATGTCCGCCCAGCGCTGAGCCTGGTCGATGGCAGCATCATGGACAGCCGCGGTGGCAGATTGGTACGTCCCATCTTCCTGAAGATCCGCGGTAAATTCCTCCAGATTCCTTTTCCCGTTGATATTGTCCCGGTCGGCAGACAATTGATACCAGCTCAAGGCCCTGGCATTGTCGGGCTCCACGCCTTGCCCGTATTGGTACATCCACCCGATCTGGTTCTCCGCGTCGCCGTTGCCCTGGCCCGCGGCTTGATCAAACAACGACATGGCCTTGCCGTAATCTATAGAGACGCCGCTGCCATGCTGAAATATGTAGCCGATGTTTTCCTGAGCTTGGTCGCTGCCATGTTCGGCGGCTTTGTAATACCAGGAAAGAGCCTCGACGTAATTCTGCTGCTGGCCCCATCCTTGCTCCGCCATGTAGCCCAGCTGGTTTTCCGCGTTGGAGTTGCCGTGGTCGGCGGCGCGGCGGTACCAAACGAGAGCCTGGGCGAAATCACGCTTTACTCCAAACCCGCACTGGTAGAAATAGCCGACTTCCTCCTCTGCATCAGAAAGATTCTGGTCGGCCGCTTTGCGATACCATGCAAGGGCTTGCTTGTAATCCCGATGCACGCCGCGGCCGGCCTCGAGCATTAGCGCCAGATGGTATTGGGCGAGCGCGTAACCCTGGTTTGCCGCGAGGCGGTAGTAGCTTACGGCGCGCTTGTCTTCCTGCGGCAGACCAACATGGTTTTCATACATGCTGCCGAGCTGATTCTGCGCGGGAGCAAAACCCTGCGCGACGGATTTGCGGTACCAAGCCAAGGCCTGCGCGTAATCGAGCGTGACGTAGCGGGCACGAAAATAATAATCCCCGAGGGCAAATTGCGCCTGTGCATCGCCCGCAGAGGCCGCAGCGAGAAGAGAGTCGAATTCTTCATCTCCCGACGGCGCAGCCGCTTGAGCCGAAATCTGCGCCGGTGCCTGTGCTCGCGCAACGGCAGCCAATGCGAAGAAGGAGCAGGCCGCTAGCGTGGCCGTAGTTCGAAAGCTCATAGAGATCTTCGCTCCCCACTATTTCGCAGACTGGCTCCCGCCCCTGGGCAGCCCGGCCCCTCGCCGCGATCCGAAGATCGCGTCACACCGTAATCATCTTCCAGTAGCCTGGCAGACCGAGGCTCCCATAACGATAGACTGCTCGTACCAAAGGGACAGAATGTGCCCAATGGTGTACTCGGAGCAGTAATGAGAGGATTGAGGCTAGGCGTTTTCGCAGGTGGGATCGCGTCCAATCCTACTTTGCCGTTCGATTGCGGGTAATACGGCGAAGTCCGGACGTGAGTCATACCCGAGATCCGAATGAACTCCTGGAAGTCCTTTGTGATGAACTGTGGCCCGTTCCAGAATGATCTCAATGTAGGCCTCCGCCACTGATTCACGAAAATCCCAATGAACCGGGAGACAGCTTTACAGGCCGCGGAAAAAAATGCCTTGTTCTGTCATTCTGAGCGAAGCGAAGAATCTCTCTTCCATTTAAGTATAAGAAAAGAAACAAGGAGAGATTCTTCGCTTCGCTCACAATGACAGAGGGTTAAGTTTTTCCGCAGCCTCTTTGGCCGTCCAGGATGCTGCATAGGTGAGGAGACGCTCTATGCACGGGCAGACGGCCTGAGATCTGTGCGTGTAACTCGGGACTCCTAGAGGAAACTGCCCTCAATCCGCGTTGCCGGGGGCGGGCCTTGAGACGAAGATCCATTCAACTGTGGAAGCTCGAAGGTATTTCAGGCGCGTACGTGATGCCGTGGCAGCGGAAGAATTGCCAAGCTTCTCTTGTGCGAGTATGAGCTGGCGAAGGACAAGCGGATTGTGCACGTCCGTAGCGAGCTCGTTCGCGGCGTTGGCCATATCGCCCTGCGCAAAGAGGACATAGCCGCGGGCGGATTCATAGATATTCTCGATATTTAGGTCGCGCGTGTGTGCGGCGAGCTCTTCTAGCTCATGGATTGCTTGGTCGGCTGCGTCCGCTTGGCCGGAAGAGGCATAAGCGCGGGCGCGTTCGCGCCAGATGGCGCCGAGCGAGGCGTTGCGATCTGCCTCCGGCATGCCGGCGACAGGGCCCTGGAAGAGTGATTCGAGTGATTTGAGTTGAACGAACTCGGCGTTAGCATTTGGGGAGAGGAAGGCCTGCGCAAATCCGATTTCAAATTGAGCGTAGGGTTCGCTTTGAGCACGGGCCTTTTCAGCCAGGGGTTCGAGAAGCGTGCGAGTCTCCTCAAGGTGCCCTTCCCATAGAGAGACAAGTGTTTTCTGGTATTCGGCGTGGAGGCGATCGCGCGAGGATTTAGTCTCCTCGATCGCGCGGCCATATTGTTCACGTGCGCCGGTGTAATTGCCCATAAGAGTCAAGGTATCCGCAAGTCCCACTCGGGCGGTGATGTAAGCGGGGTCCATTTGCAAAGCCTGGCCGTAATGCTCCGCCGCGCTCAAATCGAATCCCGCTTGGCTCAGAACTTCGCCGAGCGACTCTTGCGCTTTGGCACGGCCTGGCTGTAGTTCGACGTACCGCTCAAGGGTGGAGATGGCCATTGCGGGATCTGGATAGCCCCTTTGAAGGTATGCGCGGCCGAGGATATTGACCGCCGGCGAAAAATTCGGATCAATCCGGAGGACATTCTCCAGCACCTGACGCGCACGATCGTAGTCCTGCTGCCCATAAAGCCACTCGGCGGTGAGATAGAGGACATGCTTGTTTTTCGGGTAACGGTTCGTCAGGTCATTCATGTTCGTGATGGCCGGCAGCACATCGTTATCCTGAACGCTTATCATCCAGCGAATGAGGAGCTGTTCATCGGGTGTTGCCTGGGGCATGAGCGCCCCGGCGCGGGCTAGTGCCCTGGCGTTTGGGCTGGCGCGGCGCGAAACGAAGGATAATACTGCGTAGCCCAATGCGAATTTCTCGTCTTTCTCTGCGGCCTGCCGGGCATTGACGACGGCGTTTTCCAGAAGGCCTTGCTCATAATTGGTGATCGCCAGTTCGATGTCTTTGCGAGCCTCATCGGAATGAGTTGATATGGGTATCGATTCAAATAGCAGCAGCGGCGCCGGAGAGACATCTGAAGAAGCAACTGATGGCCCGGCCGGCCTCTCTGTTTGCCGATCCAAAGCGTGCGCCCCTGAAAGGGGTCCGCAAAGGACAGAGAACAGCAAGAGGAAGCAGCCGGATGAAAGAGCTTTCATGGCCATAGACTCCCGGACTGTGCCAGCAAACGTAACGGTCCGTGCTTACGAGCGTAACGCGGGCTACAGTGCGTGCAAACTGGTTTAAGGGGCGATTGTACGTGTTGATTAGGAGGGCCGGGGGTCCGCCGAAAGGTGGAACTTGGACACAAACCACGCAAGGAATACTTGTACCGTTGAGGCCGTGTGACGATACTGCTGCATATCCGCATGAAAGGGGGAAAAGAGCGGTGACAATGGCTGCATTTCGTTCGTCGCTGCGCATTGCGGCCGTCTTTTGCCTCATGGGATTGTTGTCGGCGCCTGCGGTTCCGGCGCTCAAGAATTGGGCCGTGGTCGTCTCTTCAGGAAGCAAACTCCAGGATGTCCCACTCGCGGACTTGATAAAGCTTTGCCAAGGGACTCAGAAAGCCTGGCCGGATGGAAACAGCTTCACGCTGGTGATTAGCGATCCGGAGTCGCCGGAGATGAAGGTCCCCCTTCAGAAGTTGTTGGGCCCCGGACATGAAGGCAAGGCCGCGATCGCCAAGCTGAAATCGGTGAAAGTTGTGGACACTGAAGCGGATTTGCTTGACGCCGTGAAGTCGACGTCGGGTGCCGTGGGAATTGTGGACGTGTATTCGATCAATAGCTCAGTCAAAGTATTGCGCCTGGACGGCAAGCTTCCATTCGATATGGGCTATGTCTTGAAGGGCAATTAGAAACAAGAAAAGAACGCTCGACCAGCAGCATTGACAAGTCGATCTGCGTCGGCAAGAATATCTATCAGCATCCCTCAATTTTTGGAGGCTCGACGTGGCGTATTCGGCTCCTAGCATCGAGGAATTTCAGGCAGGAACGGTTGTCAAGCACGCGCCCATTTCCACCGGCACGACCACCCAGCGGAAGCGCAAACCTCACATCCTTGCGGTAATCAATGAATGCTGCACGGGATGCTCCGGCTCTCCTGCTTGCGTCGAGTACTGCCCCGTCGCGGACTGCATGTATTGGGCTCCGGACGATGACCACGCCCCGTTCGGCCGCATTATTGTCGATCCCCTGCTCTGCATCGGCTGCAAATTGTGCACCAGCAAAGGCCCCGACGGCGCATTCCTCGAAGGCTGCCCGTGGGACGCCATTGATATGGTTCCGCTCGCCGAATTTGAGGGCGAGAACGGCGCGCTTCCCTACTGAAAAAAAGTGATTTGTGACTCGTGATTCGTAATTCGTGAAGGGCCAACACCTGAGTCATTTTCCTTCGCACGAACACGACAAGTATCTGTCCTTTTGTTTTCTCTCCAAACGAAACGACTGGCTGACGCTTGCGGCAACATTCGAATCCAGGGTGTTCACGAATCACAAATCACGATTCACGAATTACTTCTTGTCTCCACGCGCGGAAATTTCGCGGGAAGTCAGAGTTGCTTGCTGTTGAATCTGCGGCGGCATACCGTCTGCGCCGCGAACGTAGGGATTGACGGCGGGCAAATCTTCTTTCTGTCCGATCAAATACAGGGCGCGCAGGGATTCCCACACCATTTCAGGGCTGGGATCGACGAGTAACAACGGGTCGCCGGTGGTGACTTGTGCATTGTCGGACGCAATCCACTGGCGGATCGTGCCGGGGACGTCGGAGCGGACTTCGGTTTTGTCGTTTCCAATCGCGATGTGCGCGAGCAAGGTACCGGGGTTGATCACGTCCCCGGGCTTGAGGCGGATTGAGAGAATTCCGGTGCGCTGCGCGGCCACCGTGAAGGGCGTGAGCATTCCTGCAATGAGCGCGTGCCCGGAAGGATCGGCAAAGCGCACCAGGGAAAGGGCCGCGTTGCGTTGCACCATCGGATTCGCGTCCGCAAGCTGTTTCAATAGAGCGGCATGAAATTCCGGCGACTGGTTGTCCTGCCCCATGACCCATGCGGCGGTCACGCGTAATTCCTCGCTTCCCTGCTCGGAAAATTTAATCACTTCGGGATACCAGGTTTTCGCCGATGCGCGGATCCCGGGATTCGGGCTCATGATTCGGTCCGCGATTTGGGAGAGCGCGTGCTGCGCGCGGCGCGGATGCAGCGTGTCCGCAAAGTAAGACGCCAGGTCGGCGTCATTCAGCGGCCGCGTGAACGTGGTCATGTACCACAGCAAGAACGGCATCAGCACGAATGCGAAGGTAAGAACCAGAATTCCTACGAGCCACTTCTTGGCCATCCCAGGTTTGGGAGGGGCGGAGACGGAATTCGCAGGTTGGGGGATGCTATTCATTGAAGATCCGGACCAAGCAGTTCACCAATATCTTGACCCTCACATGGTAACTCATAGGGCGGACTTTTTCGTAGCGCCGGCGTCTTGTTTACCCCGATGCAGGAGGGGCCGGCATTCTTGCGCAATATTGTGAAAGGGAAAAATGCCAGTGGGATGCCGGCGCTACGGGCGCGGCGTGTAAATCTGGTAGAGCACCACATAGATGAGCACGCCCGTCACGGAGACGTAAGCCCAGATTGGAAGCGTCCAGCGCGCGATGCGCTTGTGCGCCGGGAAATTAGAACGCAAGGCACGCGCGAGCGAAAGGATCACCAGGGGGACAATCACAATCGCGAGGATGGTATGTGTCGTGAGCATGGTCAGATAGGCGTAGCGCGGCGCGCCTGTTCCCGGAAAATGCACCGGGCCCTGCCCCGAGGCATACAAGTGATAGTGATAGACAACGTAGGAGATCAGGAATACTGCCGATGTGGCCGTCGCGGCGAGCATGCAAGCCTTGTGCGCCAGGATGCGCTTCGAGCGGATCATGACGTAGCCCACCGTCACCAGAACGGCGCTTATGCCATTGAGGACGGCATCCAGGGCGGGCGGGGAAATCAAAGTCGCGGTCCCTTCTTGTGTTACTCCAAACGCTACTTTGCCGGCGCCGGCGGGCCCGCGGGGGTATCTTCTTTCTGGTGCTTGCCGATCCAGCCCAGCTGCTTGGCTTGAAAAAAGAGAAGGGCGACGAAAATCAAAAGGACCATCAAGGCAATACCGAGCATCAACAGGCCGTCGATGCCGCCGAAGAGATCCCTGGAAAAACCGGCGATGATCCCCAAAATCGAGAGAACGATCATCACTACAGACATAACAACCAACTCGGCCTCATTTTCCTGTCCGTTCATGGCCTCTCACATGCGCCCCGCGCGCGCCGAAGTTTAGCGGGTGAATTTGTCGTAGATCAGCAATCCCAACAGCACCGGCAGGTGAAGCACGGTCGCGTGCATGAGCCATTTCGCCCGAACGTTGGTCTTCGACGCCGCAGCCCACAAACACACTTCCACGAGCATGAGGCCCAAAACCAGTGCCCCGAAAAAGTAGCGCGCCCCGGCAAGGCCCGTCACCGATGGCAACAGGCTGACAGGCACGAGCAAAGCTGCCGTCATCAGGATTTCACGAAATGTCCGCCTGCCTTCGGGGTCCACCACCGGAAGCATCTTGATTCCCGCCCGCTTGTAGTCCTCGCGGTACACCCAGGAGATCGCGTCAAAATGCGGGAACTGCCACAGAAACAGCATGGCGAACAGGAACCAGGCCTCGATGTTGAGCGTCCCCCGCGCGGCGGCCCAGCCGATCAGCGGAGGAACGGCTCCAGGAAAGGCGCCGACAAACGTGGCCAGCGTTGTGCGGCGCTTCAGCGGTGTGTAAGCGCCCAGGTATAAGACGGAGGTAGCAATTCCCAACAGCGTGGCAAGCGCGTTCGTGGCCAGGGCGAGATACAGCGTGCCAAATCCGAGCAAGGACAACGCAAACCAAAACGCCTCGCGAGGACTAAGCTGCCCCGAGGGCAGCGGCCGCGACGCCGTGCGGCGCATCAGGGCATCGGTGTCCCGTTCGAAATAATGATTGAGGGCCGAGGTCCCCGCTGCGATCAGCGTGGTCCCAAACACCGTGTGCGCCATGCGCATCCAGTCCAGGGGCCCACGGGTTCCCAGGGCGTAACCCGCAACGGTGGTCATGACCACCAGGAAAGAAACGTCGGGCTTGGTCAGCGCCAAATAAAGAGCGGGGCGGCTGGCTTCAGCCACAGCTGATTGCGCGGATTGTGCAGATTCTCTCATTTTCTCAATAAGCTCTCAGTGGGCAACCTGCTGCGTCGCAGGCGCGGAATCCACCAGAGCGTTGTCAGCCCTCAACATCCGATAACTCAGCAATGCAGTCACCAGCGTCACCGCCAGAACCAGCGCTCCCGTGACGGTATGGACGACCGTCAAACCCACCATTAACCCCATCGGCTGCGGAGCGCGGGCACTGTAGAGGCGCGACCAGTAGGCGCCCCCTCCCAACAAAAGCTGCACGCCAATCAAGATGTGCAGGTATAAGGCGCAACCTCGTAGCGCCGGCACATTCGCAAACCGCCGCTTGAGCGCACCCGCCGTCATAAAGATCAAGATTGTAACAATCACCGCGCCAACCAGGTGAGGAATAATTCCAAACGCCTTATGCCGGAACGCCGCGCCCAGGACCAATTGCAGGAACACGGCTGCCAGCGTCCACACAACCAGGGTTCGAACGCGAGGCGTCCTAGGGTCATCGACTTCCGCGAGAGCACCATTCCACCAGGAACTCGTGAAGACAGCGATGGCCACCACCGTGGAAAAGAATAGTTGCGCCAAAGTTGCATGCGCGGCAGACACCGGCGGCGGTTGGAACATGCGCACGGTCATGCCGCCGAGGATACCCTGCGCAATGACCCCGCCAAGGGCCGCCACGCCCAGCCAGCGCATCCAAGCGCGTTTTTCGGCCTTCCATAGCCACGCGGCAAGTCCGATCGTCAGCAGGCCCACGCACGTGGCAATCACGCGGTGCGTAAACTCGTAGCGGATGCCGCCCACCATGGGAGGCGTCAGCGACCCATAGGCGAGAGGCCAGTCAGGAATGGAAAGCCCTGCATCGTTCGAAGTAACCAAAGCCCCAGCGATCAACAGGAGAAACGTGCAGGACGCCGTGAAGACCGCATAGCGATGGAGCGACTGGTTGTAAGTGGTGTTCATCAGCTTTCGAACGCCGCGGCAGACCCTGAAGGCGCCACGGCAACTCGGGGTCTCTCTGCTGCCCTGCTCAGTGTCCCCTGTGTTAAGGATTCAGGCTTTAACACAGAGAACACCGAGAAATACGGAGGACAGGGAAAGGTTCTGTCTTAGTCTCCAGCTGCGGCCGCGGCCTTGAACGTAAATGTCACGTTCTTGGTTTCCTTGGGGCCAATGGTGACCGTCTGCGGTTCGCTCGTTCCATAGAGTTCCTGCCAGGCCTCCAGAGTGTAGGTGCCCGGGGGAAGATTTTTCAGATCAAACTTGCCGTCCTTGTCGGTGACCTGGAAATAAGGGTTCGGCAGAACGGCCATGTAGGCCTTCATCCACGGATGCACATTGCACTTCACGGGGATGGCGACTTCCTCGCGCGTAAAGGATTTTTCAATGGGCGCGGCGCCAGGAGGCTGAGACTCGTTCCACTCACGATTGTCCTTCGGAATCGGGTGGATATTGTGCGTGGTTTGGTCCTTGTTCACCACGTCGATGTTCTGGCCTACCTGCATAGGGACCACGTGGGGGTGATATTGGCATCCTTCCTGGGTGATGGACGCTGCTGCCGTGGGGGCCGGGAAGGAATACCCATCCAGGCCGGACTTCACGTATACCACGACGTTGGCGAGCGCCCCGCCCTCTCCCGTAACGACTTCTTCGGTCATCGCCGGGCTGGTGCGCGCCTTCGCGCAAGCTGGCTCCGCAGCCATGTTGATGTTCTTCGCCTTCGGCCCAGCACCATCAAGCTTCACCGATCCTGTAACTTCGCCAGCCGTTGCCGGATCGACCGATTTCCCTGCCGGCGCGCTGGCCGCCGGTGCGGCCGTATTTTCCGTTGATTCCTGCTTATTTCCGCCGCAGCCGGTGATCGCCAAAGCGAACGCCCCGACTGCCATCGAGTAAACTCCCAATTTCATTTTCCTCACGAAACGGTTCCTCCTCTTCTTCATTTGCGGCCTCGAACTGGTAATAAGAGCAGATTCAAAAATTCCTACTTGCCCCCGCCTCCCGAGGGCGTCCGGCCCATAAGCGCGCGCTGCTCCTCGGGCGTCATTTCGAACATATAACGCACCAGCAGGGCGGCCTGATCGCCAGTGTACCCCTTAAAGCTTGCCGGAAGGGGCCCGGAGAAGACCCAGCGATTATCTTCACGCTTGAATAGGCCGGAAGGCATGGCCGTTCCCGGTGCGATCAATGCCGGATCGGTGATCCAGCGTTCGGTCCAGCCGGGCTGCAAACGCTCCTTGGCGAAAAGGAAATTCGGAGCGATGGCATTTTTATCGTGCCCCGGATCTCCCGTAGCGTGGCACTTCAAGCAAGGAGCGGCCGTGCTGGTGAATAGGTCCCGGGCCATTTCTTTTTCCGCCGTGGTGACCGGCTCGATCTTCTGCGGAATGTACGGCAGGGGCTGGCTGGACATGGCCTCAAAGAACGACACCAGCGTGCGGATTTCGTCGTCGGACAGGAAGAACGTCGGCATGCGCACTTGCAAGTAGGAACGCACGCCGTTGCGGTTCACGTCCGTGGTGCCGAGCGACGGGTTGGCTAGAAACGCCTTGAGCCAATCGGGGCTGACGCGTGCGCCTTCGCTAGTCAGTACCGGCGGCAGATTCTGTTTGTTTTCACCCTGATACTGCGGCAAGCCCATCAGCACCGAGCGCTGCCCGATTCCGATCTGGTGGCAGCCGATGCAATTGTATTTCGTGACCAGCCACCAGCCCTTTTGGATGGCAGCGCGCTGGTCAGCGGGCTTGTACATGTATTCCTGCGGCAGCGTCGGGTCGGTCGAGCCAAGGAGGAAAGTTGTCAAGGCATCGATATCATCCTTGGTGACGTTGGGCTTGGGCATGCGCAGGCGGTCCATTGGATCGGGCTTGTACTTGCCGCGATCGAACACGGCCGGGTCCGCCAGCTTGTTATCGAAGAAGCCCTTCAGGTCGTACCACGAGCCTCGTCCAGGGGGCGTTTTCTTGCCGTCGGGGAGAACTCCGAGCTTGGCGTCTTCGGTAAGGAGCGCAAAATCGAGGCGCTCGATGGGCTTGCTGCCCTCGTTGGTCAGTTCCGTGCCGATACGGCCTTCATCCTCGAGGCCTGAAATTTCATGGCAGCCGGCGCAGCCGTAGTGCTGAATCAAATCTTTGCCGCGCTGCTTAAGTTTCGGATCATCCATGAAATCCGCGGCCGGGAAGGTTGCGTCCGGATGTTTTTGCGTCTCCAGGTAACTGGCGATGTCGCGCGCATCCTCCACCGTCAGGCGAAGGCTGGGCATCACCGTCATTTGCTGGACCACCATCTCGTGCCCGTCGTCGGGGCTGCGGGAATGGTCGAGATCAAAGACGAAGGGGAGATTGTGTTTTGCGTAATCTTCCGGCCCGAGGTCTTTGTGTTCGAATGGGCTGTAAGGACGGGTGCGCGTGCGCGGGTTCAGAATCCATCGAACGAGATAATCGTAATTGTCTTTTTCCCCGACGCGCGACAGGTTCGCGGCGAAATCTCCGCCGACCATATTTGCGCCCTCGCCGATCGAGTGGCACGCCTCGCAGCCGCGCTCTTCAAAAAGCACCTTGCCGTTCGCGGCGTTTCCCGGGGCTTGCTTGGGAAGCTCGGGACCGGTGATGGCGGACTGCCAGATGTACGCGGAGATCGCCTGAATTTCGTCGTCCTGCAGGCGGAATTGCGGCATCTTCGTTGTGGGCCGCCATTCGTGAGTATGCTTCAGCCAGTTCGGAATCCACTCTTTGTGAATCTTCATCCGGACTTCTTTGAGGTCCGGCCCGACCTTCTTGATTTCGCGAAGTAGATTGGCGGAACGCCGGTCGAGTTGTTCGATCTTGGCATCCATGCCCGACATAGTGACGGTCAGGTTGGTGGCTTCCGTGTAGTAGCGGTTCGCGGTCTCGTTGTCGGGAGCGGTGTCGCCCTTCTTGTTCAACTGGGCAATCTCCAGGCGGTCATCCTGTTTTTGGTTTTCAAGCTGCGTGATGGCCTGGCGCGCGCTGACAAGCTCCTCATCCTGATTGTCGAAGCCCTGGAAGCGGTGGCAGCCAATGCAGCCCTTTTCGCGGTACAGGGACTTCGCCTTGTTCAGAACAGGCGCGTGTTCCGTGACCATGTCCGAAGCGTGGCACTGCTGGCATCCAGCATTAAAATTTTCAGGGTAATAGAGCGGCCAGAGCCAGTGTTCGTATCGGCCGTGTCCCTTCTCGACGGTATCCAGCGCGCGCCCGTTTCCGCCGTGGCATGGCGAGCAGCCGAACTTTTCAAGGGGATGATATTTCATCATGTCCGGATCGGGGTGGCTGGTGAACGGAGCATCTTTGCTCTTGGCCATGCCGAGGTCGGCTTTCGTTAGCGTCATCGTGACCGGGACGATCAGCGGGTCGGTCCCCAAGTGGCAGGATTGGCAGCGATCGACGAGTCCCGCGCCGCCAAGGTTATTGAGAGAAGTCCCGGTAGGATTCACATTGATCTGGCGAATGTGAATGTCCAGATTCTTCATGCTCTGGCTGAGGGAAAATAAATCTTTAGAGGCCAGGCCGGGGAGTTGCTCCTTCACATATTCGTTCAGCTTGTCTTGCGCGTCCTTGGCCGGCTGGTCGACGTCGCCGCGATCGGCGACGAGTTTCGCCTTCGATTGCATGATCGAAACGAACAGGCCGTTGAGCTTGTCGTAGTCATATTTCTGTTGCTCGATTTTGCCGCCTTCGACCGGCCAAGCCACGTCGAAGGTCTGCGCTTTGGCCGCGTTCAGATCTTTGAGCTTGGACTCTTTGGCGCTTTTGTCTTTCTCGTCGATCTGTTCTAGCTGGTAGGTGAGCGATCCGACCAGTCCGCGCGAAGTGGTGAACGAATCCGTCATGGCCGCGCGCTGGCGGTCCAGCAAATCGATCTGCCGACCGATTTCCTGGTCCTTGGCGCGGGCGGCGTCGGTGGCGGCCTTCACGTCGGCCACCAGTTTCAGGTATTGCGGCGTGGCGTAAAACTTTTGCTCCTCAGCCTTGCGCTGGGTGTATTCCTTGTCCAGATAATTGGAAAACGCGCTGGAGAATTCGGCCTGATACTTGCGCCACGGGCGCAGCCCGTAAAATTCATCGTAGAGAGACCAGGACACGGTCAGCATCAGGATGAAAACAGAAATCAGGACTAGTCCGGCCATGGGCCGGTCTGTAACTGGATCTTTGGGAGGAAGCTCAGGCACCCCGTGCCTCCTTATTTTTATTCAGGCCCGTCAAGCTTTGATTCCGGCCCCTCAGATGCTGAACCACGGCGTCACCCACACGTACTTGATGCGCAGCAGCAGCCGCAGCAGGATTTTCACCGGCAGGCTCAGCATCAGGATCAAAAACAATTCCATGGTCATCATCTGCAAAAGCGTCATGCGCTTGAAAATTTTCCGGCTGAAATCCGTGAGCAGCAGCAGCCGGTGCACCACGTATCCGGCGACGATGAAGTAGAGCGCGATCGGAAAAACTCCGAAAATGATGCGCGCGAGAATTGGCGCGTAGCTGGCATTCGCCGACGGCATGAGGTGAACGATCCAGGAACCGTTGATCCCGAAAATCTGGTCCACGTTCCGGTTGACCGCGAACTCGACCCGCTGCGCGTCCCATGTTTGCCCTGGCCAGAACCACATCCAGCCAGGGCCTCGTATGAAGGTCCCTATTACAATCATTAGGACCCATAAACCAATGAATCCGAACAGGAACGTCCAGATGGCGAATTTCCGCTGCTTGTAGGTGTAGTAGCCGTTTCCGAGAGGATTGGCGTCGATGTACGGCACCACCATAAGGCCGACGATGATCAGCGTCGGCATGATCACGCCCGCAATCCACGGATCGAAATAGACCAGCATTTCCTGCAGGCCGAGGAAATACCACGGGGCCTTCGCCGGGTTCATGGTGACATTCGGATTGGACGGCTCTTCCAACGGCGCGCTCAGCGTGATGGACCACACCATGAGCAGCGCTGTGACCAGAACCGCCGCGACGAGTTCCACGCGCAACAGATACGGCCAGGTGTGAACCTCGCGCTCCCACTTCGGATTCCACGGTTCGGTCTTGCGGTATTCGGTTTTCGCCAGCGCCGGGTCGGCGGAGAGCTTGTCAATCAGGCGGTCATTCTCAAACGCCTGCCGGAAGGCGTACCAAACGTAAAAAGGAACCAGGAATAGCAGCGCCACAATCGGCACGTTATCCGGAGCGGATGCAACCTCCCATATCTGGTGCCAGTTCATATCGGCCTCAAACCCCGCCTGTTAGTTTGTCAAGATTTGCGTGCAACTTTAATTCCTGCGGACTCGAATCGAATCACGCGTGTGGCCCGGTCCCAACACCCAAGAAATTGCTAAACCATTCCGCTGGGCCGCAAGATGACCGGCCGGTGGCCCTTCTCTTCCTTGATTTCCGATTCCAGCATGACCGGCGCGGGTCCGGAAATTCCGCCGTCCTTGCGGACGCGCCAGAAATGAAGCGCCATGAAGATGCTGGCGATCAGCGGAATTGCGATGCAGTGCCAGATATAGGCGCGCAGCAGCGCATTGGCATCGACGATCGATCCGCCAAGCAATGCAAAGCGGACGTCGTTATACGGCGTCATGCCAAGGAGCGCGCCAAACGGGCCCTCCGTTCCTAACAAGGGAGTAGCCCTGGCCATGTTCGTTCCGACCGTCACCGCCCAGAAACCAAGTTGATCGTCCGGCAAAAGATAGCCGGTAAACGAAAGCAGCAGCGTCAACACCATCAGAAGGACGCCGATGCACCAGTTAAATTCACGCGGCCGTTTGTAGGAGCCGGTCAGGAACACGCGGAACATGTGCAGCCATACGGCGATGATCATCAGGTGCGCAGCCCAGCGGTGCATGTTGCGCAACAACTTGCCGAACGGCACGTCGTTCTCAAGATACAAAATGTCGCGGAAAGCCTGCACCTTGCTCGGGTGGTAGTAGAACATCAGCAAGACGCCGGTGAAGGTGAGGACGATGAACAGATAAAAAGTGATGCCGCCCATACCCCAGGTGAATTTGTATTTTACGGCGTCGCGATTGACCTTGGCGGGATGCAGGTGAAAGAAAACGTTGGATAAGACCGAGAGCGCGCGATTGCGCGGCGTCTCATCGTGCTTGACCCGGAAAATAGAACGAAACAGCTGGCTCTTTTCGGGCTCTTTCAGGCCCTCCAGTTCTTCTTTGCCTTTTTCCTTGATCGTTTCCTTAAGGTCTGAGATGTCCTGTCGGACACGGTCAACCAACCCGATTCCGTTTTTTTTGCCGTTTTCTTCGGCCATTCCTACTCCCCCTCGAAGAAACCCTAGAGGACAGGCTTGAGCCTGTCTGAATTTTGGATGTTATTCCAGCAAAAGCGCCAAGCTGAAGCCTGTCCTAACTAAACAGGAAGATACGCGCCTGGATCGTTGAACTGATTGACTCCGGCGCGCGGGTCATCCATGAAAAGCTTGCTTGTGTCTACAACGATTTTCCCAGTTGGGTCGAGATTTATTTTCGCGCGGTCCATAGGCCGCGGCGCAGGCCCCTCAAAATTGACGCCCTCGCTGTCGTATCCGCTGCCATGGCAAGGGCACTTGAATTTGTTTTCCGCGGGCTTCCATTCCGGAGTGCAGCCGAGGTGCGTGCAGCGCGCGAAGATAACGAAGATGCGGTCGGGTTCGCGAACCACCCAGGCGCGATTGGTCATCAGAAAACGCTGGTCGATGCCGATGGAGAAATCCGCCGGGTAACCGATATTGAAAATCGTGTTGGGTTCGTACAGGGCTCGCGGAAAGAAAAACCGCAGGAACATCAACAGGTTGATGCCCAGGTAGCCGTAGATCATTCCCCAAATGACGCGCCGCCGCAGTGGATCCGGCGGGTCCGCGCTCTCTTTGGGTTTTGCCGCCGGTTTCGCTGCTGCGGGCGGTTTTGCTGTCGCTACTGCTCCGGTCTTTGCTGCTGGGGGTGCCGGGGTACTTCCTTCTACAGGGTCGGCCATATTTCCGCTATTAGACCTCTCGATATCATTTATAAATCGAGACGATAGACAGACCAAATTCCCAAATAGGGATTTTAGTTACAACTTCTTATATTTCCGCAACCCCCTTCGTGTCAAGGCGAATTCCGGTTTGTGTTCAGATTTGTTTTCTTGGTTCATTTTCTGGACCGCGTGGTGCGTTGTCGGCGGAGTGAAGGCGGCGTGCAAGATTACTCTTGGCAGAGAAGGACTATTTTCCCGGCGAATTTGCCATGCTCCATCATTTCATTTGCTTGCGCGGCATCGCGCAGCGGGAGCCGTGATGAGATCACGGGCTGAATCTTTCGCCGAGACAGTAAATCAAGAAGAGTCTTAAGATCCGCTCGAAACCAGTCGGGATGCCGCTTACGCAAATTGGTGACGTTGTACCAAACGCATCGGCGTCCATCCGGAATCAATTCTAGAAGGCCCATGAGAAGAAAACTGCCCGCCCCCGCGATTTTACCGTGCGTTACCGCAGTCGACACGCCGTAGCAAACGAGATTGCCGCCGCGCCGAAGCAGGCGGTAGGAGCGCCACCAGTTCATTCCTCCGACAGGGTCAAATACGGCGTCCACGCCGTCACGCGAAAGCTCGCGTACTCGCCTTGAAAAATCCTGAGCCTTGTAATCGATCGCAATGCCGCCGGCCCCGGCGATTGCCTCCTGCTTGGATTTTGACGCCGTGCCGAACATCGAAATCCCCCGCAGGGCGCCGAGTTGCAACAGAGCCGTTCCGACTCCACCCGCTGCCCCGTGTATCAGAATTGTTTGTCCGCGGGCCACCTTCGCGATGCGGTAGAGCATTTGATAGGCGGTCACGTAGTTCAATATGAGGCAAACAGCCTCGGCAGGATCGAGCGCCTCGGGTACCGGAACAAGAAATTCCTGAGGCACGATTGCAAACTGGCTGTAGGCGCCGCGAATCGTCAAGGCTCCGACGCGCTGGCCCACCACAAATTGCGTCACATTCCGGCCGAGCGCGTCGACCTCTCCCACCAGATCGTATCCCGGAGTAAATGGCGGACGCGGAGTTCCTGGATAAAGCTGCCGGCGCATCAACACGTCCGCGTACGAGACGCCCGCGGCAAGGACCTTGATTCGGACTTCAGAGGGTCCCGGCTCCGGAAGGTCCTCCTCGATGTACTTCAATACTTCCGGGCCGCCAAAGGCGGAAACCACGATGCGGTGATTCTTGAATGTGGACACAGGTACCCTACTTGGAGGCTTGATTCAAAGATCTGAGAACGACATCGGCCAGCGCAGCGATGAATGTGGGCGAATCGCCGACGGCGGGCATCATTTCGAATTGTTCGACGCCGAGTTTGTGCGCCTGTTCGCGGGCTTCGATATTGATTTCGTGCAGGGTTTCGATGTGCTCGGTGACAAAGGCAATCGGCACGACCAGGAGATTTTTTTCGTCCGCGCCGGCGAGCTTGTCGATCGTGTCCGTGAGCGAAGGCGAAAGCCATTTCCGGCGCCCGACCTTGCTTTGAAAGCACAGGGTGTGCGCGTTCTTCCAGGCGCCGCGCTGCATCACCAGTTTCACCGTGTCGGCTACCTGGCGCGCGTAAGGGTCGCCGCGCTCGATCAGGCTAAGCGGCAATCCGTGCGCGCTGAAAACGATGTGCGCGCGGTCCGGATGTTCAAAGTGAGTGAGCGTGAGAGCGATTTTTTCCGCGATCGATTGCACGTACAAGGGATGATCGAAAAAGGTTTCGACCGTGCGCACGCGCGGGGCGTTGCCGTTCGGATGAAAGACGCGCTGCCACTCCTTCAAGCTGCTCGAAGTGGTCGCGAACGAATATTGCGGATACATGGGCAGGAGTACGAGGTCCGGAGCGTTCCAGGCGTTTACTGCAGCGGCCGCTTCCGCCGAAAGTGGGTTCCAGTAGCGCATGGCGATGAAACACTTGGCATCGATGTGCGGCGCAAGCGCGGCTTCCAAGGCGCGCGCCTGGCGCTCGGTGAGCAGGCGGATCGGCGAGTGTCCGCCGATCGCGTCATAATGATGGCGCACGACGCTCGCGCGGGTTCGCGCTATGTATCGCGCCAGTGGACGCCGGGCGAACCAGGCGCCGAAAAAATCGATGATGTCGGGATCGCAGAACAGATTGTAGAGAAACGGCTCCACGGCGTCGGAGGAATCGGGCCCGCCCAACTGGAACAGCACCACGCCGACTTTTTTCTTTCCGGTCACTTAAATATTTCGCTCCATCCCGTGGAATAAATTACTTTCCGTCCTGCTTCAGGCGGCGAATATCGTCCTTGAGGTTTGCCATGCGGCGCGCCACGGACACAACGTATCCGCAGAACACCAGCCAGATCGCGATGTAGGCCGCCACCAGAAAATTCAGATTCTTCATTGTTCATCTCCCAAGAACGCATTGCGGCATTTCTACTTGCCCCCTGTAGCGCCAACCTTTAGGTTGGCATCTTGCTTCCATCCCGGTGCCCGCCTCAAGGCGGGCGCTACATTGACTGGGGCATGTCTGCCTGCTCAGTGGCCGCTTCGCGCGGTTTCCATTCGAATTGCATCCACTTCCGAACGCAACTTTTCCAGGCGATACCGCAGGCGGATCAGCACCGTCATCACGCCGAGCATGGCCGCCCAGCTTAAGAGCAGCACGTAACCCATGCGGGCGTCGAGCGATCCCCCATCGCCGATCACGGGCTGCGGATGCTGCGTGCGAAACCACCAGATCGAGAAATAGACGAGGGGAATATCCAGCGCGGCGAAAATTCCGAACACGGCAGAAACCAGGGCGCGGCGCTCGGGTTCCTCCACCAGAGTGCGCAGCACAAGATAGCTCACGAACAGGACCCACAGCAAAAAAGAAGAGGTCAGGCGGGCGTCCCAGGTCCACCAGATTCCCCACACCGGCTTGGCCCAGATGGGGCCGGTGATCAGCACGATGGTAAAAAATGCCACGCCAACTTCCGCGGAGGCCACGCTGAGCCAGTCCCACTTCAGCGCGCGCGTGCGCAGATAAGCCACGCTGCCGATGAAAACCATGATGAACGCGACGAATCCCGTCCACGCGCTGGACACGTGAAAATAAAAGATGCGCTGAACGAGGCCCATGGTGTTCTCCGTGGGGGCCCAGATCAATGCGCCATAACTCGCTGCGGCCAGCAGAAGGAAAACCGCGACGATTGACGGCAACGAAATTGCCGCGCGGCTTGCCGTCCCGGGTTGAGCTTCGCTGCCCATTTCACTCCTCCAACAAATATTCGCCTACCATCCAGGCCGCCGTCAAAAATACCACGTCAAAGCATGCCAGAAACGTCAACCACACCGGAGACAATTCGGAAGGATCGCGCAGGACTCCAATCGTAGCCTCCGTGCTGGCAATCAGCACCGGTGCAAGAACGGGAAGCAGTAAGAGCGGAAGCAGTAATTCCCGCAGGCGCGCCTGTGCAGCGACCGCGGAAAATACCGTGCCCGTGGCGGCAAGACCGATCGTACCGAGCACAAGAACCAGCAGCAGCGGGCCAAGAACGGGCAGAATGGCCACGTTGTAGAGCACCGCGAACACCGGCAGCAAAATCACTTCGACCAGAAACAGGAAGAGAAAATTGGCGGCCATTTTTCCGGCGAGAATACTGAACGGGTCGATGGGAGCGAGGCGCAGCGCGGCCAGGGTGTCATTGGTTTGCTCGCGCAGAAACGAGGACTGCAGCATCAGCGAGCCGGCAAACAAAAACGCCAGCCACAAGAGGCCGGGGCCAAAGCGCCGCGACTCCGACGAAGTCGGATTGAAGGTGAAGCTGAACAGGACAATCACAATTAGAACGAAGACAGCCGTTGTCCCCAGCAGTTCCCGCGAGCGGAACTCGGTCCTCAGTTCCTTGGCGAGAATTACGGTGGCGGCGCGCGCGAGGGTCACTATTGGCTCTCTTCCCCGCTGTCACGCACAGCAGCCATGACCAATACATCGTTCGGATTGCCTCCCGCGCCGGAGTCATGAGTTATTTTTCCGCCGTCCAGACGGATCGCGCGGGTGACCGCGCCTTGCGTTTCGTTGCGTCCGTGTGTGCTCATCAAAATGGTGCAGCCCGAATCGTGCAGGCGCTGGATGGTCGCTCCAAGCCAGTGCTGTCCTTCCGGGTCGAGGCCCGTGCCCGCTTCATCGAGGAGCAGCAAACCGGGCGAGGCGAGCAGGGCGCGCGCGATTGAGAGGCGCTGCCGCATGCCGCGCGAAAATGTCCGCACGAGGTCCGTAGCGCGGCTGGCAAGTCCAACCGGCTCGAGCGCCTGCCGGGCTTTTTGGGCCGGATCCGCGAGGCCGAACAATTTCGCGAAGAAAATCAGATTTTCCTCGGCGGTCAGTTCTTCGTAGAGCAAAGTATGGTGTCCGACCATTCCCACCTTGCTTTTGACTTCTTCCAGCGAAACAGGATTCGCGCCGGAGGAGAATTCGATTTTCCCACGCGAAGGCTTGGTCAATTGCGCAGCGATCTTAAGCAGCGTGGTCTTTCCTGACCCGTTGTGGCCGACAAGCGCGACACACTCACCGGCCGTAATGGAAAAAGAGACACCGCGGAGAGCGAGGCGCATCCCGTAGCGTTTTTCGACTTCGCTGAATTGGATTTTCAATCCCTGAAAAGCACCGCTACCAGCGCCGCCATTCGGGGGAGATGCAAGCGGTGTGGACACGCGCGACGGCTCAGCCCTGGACCAGATCGCGCAGCACTTGCTCGGCGCGACCTCGCTCCAGAGCATACTCCGCGTCCGTGATGGTGCCCGCCTGGCGCCGCAATTCCAGACGCAACAACGTATCTTTCAGGGAGTCCAGATTCGAGTTCACTTCCTGCTTGACCTTCTCCACCGGAGGAGGCGCGGGCGTCGCTTGCGCTGCTTTTGCTTGCGCGGCGGCACGTTTCGCTGCCTTCTTACCTTTCGGATCGGAGGGCTCGGCAGGCGCGGTTTCCAGTTCGGGAACTGGTTTGCGCAGCAGCAATCCCACGCCTACGGCAAAGATCGCCGCTAGCCCGCCGAGAAGAATCCATCTTTCATCGCCGAGGCGCGCTGGAGCGGTTTCAATCGTCGTATCCGGCGAGGAATCGCGCCCATTCACCTGATCCGCAGGAGAAGAGGACGTCGAAGCGTCAGCGGGAGGCGGCGCGGTCCCCGAAACCGTGACATCGAATCCATTCCCCGCCTTCATGGATTCTTTTGAAAATACGTTGAAGCCTTGCTCCGTGCCCGCGGCAGTGAATCCGGCGCTGGCCACCTGCATCGTCGGCGGAATCACGAGCAGCACGCGCTGCGCGTCATACGTGGATGATTCGCGAAGCTGGGCTTGATTGCCTGAGTACGGCAGGATGTAGGAAATGCGAACGCCATTCTGGCCCGGCTGAAAAGCGTAAGAGATCGCGTAACGGCCCTTGCCTTTGTCGATGGTGCCTTGGCGCACGGGCATGCCGGAGGGCCCAAACGTGGAGACCTGATCGAGCTCGGCGCCCTGCGGGATGGTGAACTCGAAATTTCCATCCTGCTTGAAATACGCGGCGGGTGGATTGGAGTTATTCTGAACGGAATACTCTTCGCCGACCATCAGCTTGTCCCCATTGGGCTGGAAGACCAGAAGCCGAAGAGGAACCTCGATGGCCTTGGAATTGGTGGTGGGTTCGTAGACCGTGACGTCGACGGTCGCAGAGCCCGGAACGAGCGGCTGGTGGAAGAAGACCCCGCGATAAACGGCGCGGATAAGCATAGGGCCCTGACCAATTGCGGGAAAATCAAAATGATAGCGCCCGTCGGAGTCGGTTTTGGTGTTGGCGACCACCTGCATACCGCCTTGCAGCTGGATGAGCAATACATCCACGCCTGCCGCAGCCTTATTGCCGTTGGTGCCGTTATGGACGACGCCCGTAACCGTTCCGGCCTGGGAGGCCGCTGAGAGGAGCACGAGCAAGGCGGCAAGGCCAAAAAGCCGCCATCGAAGATTACTGCCCGCATGGTTCCGCGATTTCATGAGCAAAAGAATTCCCCGTTCAATGAAAAGATGATTGCCGCTCCGCCAGCGCGCCAGACTGGGCGAACTTTCGATTTCAGTGTTCGAGAGAGAGGGAGCAAAATCTTCCTTACCTGCGCGATTTGGCCAGCCGGATCGCTTGCTGCCGGGGGTTCGCGGCGGTCGCCGGGTCGCGGCGCGGGATCGGGGCTTGATTCCCGGTGACTCGTTCAATTTCCAAGAGCACTTGGGCCGCCTCGTTTTCCAGAGAATCCCTCATCTGCTCGTAGTCCTGCTCCGCGTACTTCCCCGCCCGATTTTCAAATTTCAGGTCCCGCAAATTGTCGTAAATGGCGTCGCGCCGCTCGAGGAGTTGATCGAGCTGCGAGCGGTGCGGCGCGGAATCTCCCGGATCGGGTTCAATCCAAAAAACAAAGATGACCACAGCCAAGGTGAGGACGACGCACGCCGAAAGCATCACCGTGTCCGGAAAAATTATGGCCATAAGCGCAAACTTCATATTCGTTCTGCAGTCCCTTCTTACGTCCCTGCTCAGTCCTCTGTTTCGCGATCCGCTTGCTGCCGCGCGCGCTCGAGCTGCACATTGCGAAGCTCGGACGCCGCGTTCTGCGGAAGCGGCGGCGCGCTGGAGGCCGTCGCGAGGCGCGCCACGTCGCGCTGCCGCCACAATCGAATCAAGGTGATCACGATGCCCAGCCCAATCGCAAATGCCACGCCGGGAATGTACCAGGCAATACTGTTGAATCCCTTGGCCGGCGGCTCGCTCAAGACCTTTTCGCCGTATTCCTGCACGAAATCCTGAATAATCAGGTCGTCGGCTTCGCCCTTGGCCACGTGCGCGTCCAGTTCCTTGAGCATGGGTCCGGACGACGGGCAATTGATGTGATTGCACTGCGTGAGAATCTGTCCGCAGCCGCACATGCACATCAGTTTTGTGCCCAGCGCCTTGGCTCGGTCGGTCTTCTGCGCGTCCACGTGCAACGGAACGAGCGCCGAGGCAATGGCAACGCACGCCGCACAAATCAAAGCGATCTTTTGCCGGCTAGTCATGACCATCCGGCAATTGGGATCGAGCGGAATACGGAACTTGCGCTGTTTGCGCGCCTCCAGGCACGGGCGCGGATTCCCCGACCGTTGCGGAAGAAAGGACCATAACCGCTTGGCGGTTCGGGAAAAGGGCAAGAATCGTCCCCAGAACAACCACCGCTCCGCCCAGCCAGATCCACTTCACTAGCGGATTCAGGTACGCGTGGATGACAGGAAGATTCGTGTCCGGATTCGTGCCAGCATAAACCACGTACAGGTCTTCGCGGAGCGTGGAGGAGATCGCCACCATCGTGCCGGATTCCTGATTGGAAGGATAAAAGCGCCGCGTGGGATAGAGCATCATCACGGAGCGGCCGCCCTTGGATACGTCAATCGTGGCGCGTTCGGCACTGTAATTAGGTTCCTGCGTGGTGTCGTAATTTTGAAGCCCAAGATCATAGGGTCCAATTTCCATATGAGATCCGGCGGACATGTCCATCTGCTTGTCCTGATTGAACGCCTGGCCGGAGATGCCGATGAACACGAGCACCATTCCGAAGTGGACGACGTATCCGCCGTAGCGCCGGGTGTTCCGCATGGTGAGCTGCGAGACGGAAGAAAATAAGTTGGATCCAGTGCGCGCGGAGATCACGCGGGCGCCGCGATAAAACTCGGACAGAATCGTCAGCGTCACGAACGCGGAAAGCAGTACGCACAAGGTCACGTAAAACTCGCGCAGTCCGAGTGCGACCGCAATGATGGCCGCCACGAAGCCGCCGATCAGGGGGAAACCGAAATTCTTGCGCAGGCTTTCCACGGAAGTCTTGCGCCAGGCGAGCAGCGGGCCGACACCTGTAAGGAACAAGAGGAACATGGCGATGGGAATGTTCACGCGGTTAAAAAACGGCGGGCCCACGCTGATCTTCGATCCACGCACCGCTTCCGAGAGCACCGGAAAGAGCGTGCCCGCGAGCACCGCGACGCAGGCAACCAGGAGAATCAGGTTATTGAACAGGAAGCTGGATTCGCGAGAAAGCATGGAGTCCAGCTGATTGTCGCTGCGCAAGTAATCGCGGTTCTTGAAATAGGCCGCGAGGCACACGAGAATGATCAGCAGCAAAAATCCCCAGAACCAGTGGCCGATGTTCGATTCCGCAAACGCGTGGACCGAATTGACCGCTCCGCTGCGCGTCAGCGAAGTTCCCAGGATGCATAACATGAAGGTGAGGAAGACCAGCCAGACATTCCACACCCGCATCATTCCGCGCTTTTCCTGCATGATCACCGAATGCAGAAACGCAGTTCCTGTGAGCCACGGCATCAGGGAGGCGTTCTCGACCGGGTCCCAGCCCCAGTAACCGCCCCATCCGAGCACAGCGTAGGCCCAGTGCGCGCCCAGCAGGATTCCCGCCGACTGGAACGCCCAGGCGATCATGGTCCATCGGCGCGTCAAGTGAATCCACTTCTCTCCCGGATACCGCCCCAGGAGCGCGGCGAGCGCAAACGCAAACGGAATGGTGAAGCCCGTGTAGCCGGAATATAAAGTGGGCGGATGAATCGCCATTTCCGGATATTGCAGGAGCGGATTGAGCCCGCTGCCGTCGGCGCGCGTGGCCATGTGCAGAATTCCTCCCGCGCCTGGGCCAGCAAACACCTGGAAAGGACTGGCGACGAAGTTATTCATCGTCAGAAAGAAAATTTGCACGCCGGCCAGAACAACTCCCACGTACGGCATCAACTCGGGATGCTTTCCGCGGTATGTATATAGGGCCGAAAAAACGTAAATCGAAAGCAGGAAGCTCCAGAAAAGCAGCGAGCCTTCCTGGCCCGACCAGAGCGCGGAAAATTTGTAGTACGGGGAGAGAGACCGGTTGCTATGGGCCGCCACATAGGCCATCGAATAATTGTCAGTGTAAAACAGGTACCACAAGCTGAGGGTTCCCATCCAGATGAGAACGCACACGGCGAAGCCGGCGTTCCGCGCGGATTTAATTAACAGGGGACGCCGAGTGATGATTGCGGCGATGCCTCCGAAAATCGCGTAGAGCGCGAAGGCGAAAGCCAACAACAACGCGTAGGAACCGAACAGATCCAATTCAGGTCCTCGATTCTGTACTGTTCACCGGCATATTGCGGAGTAACTGATTAATTCCAGACCGCCCGGGGATATTCGATTCGGACGGCCCCCATTGTTGCCAACAACTTGATCGAGCGCGCTAGCTCTTGCCGCCTTGATATGCATCGCCGCTTGCATTGCCCGGCTGTGCCTGCCCACCCGGCGCCGCTTCGTACTTAGACGCGCACTTGGCTTGCACCGTCTCGGCCACAAATCGTCCGTCGGGCTGCACTTTGCCTTCGACGAGACATTGCGCGCCATCCTTGAAAGTATCAGGCAGCGGATCGCTGCCCACGTAGCTGACCGGCAGGGTCTTTCCCTGCTCGACCAGCACGAAATCCACGCGGCCGGAATAGTGCTGGATGGAGCCGTTCTTCACATCACCGCCCACGCGCAGGCGCTGGTGCAGCGCCGAACCATTCAGCTTGGGAATCTCCGAAATCGTATGGTAGTAGGTCTTGCTCTGCTGCGCGCCCACATAAGCCAGGCAAGAAAGTGTGACAAGAATGATCGCCACTCCAATGCCGAATTTCGCTTTCGTTTTCACGTACCGCCCCCTGCTCCCAAATCGCCTTCCGACTGCGTAAGTTGAATTCTATCATACCCCAAAGAAAGATTATCACGCGGTGCCACGGACGATACCGCTCTTTGGAACAGTTCTGCCCATTCCCGGGTGCCTGTACCCGGTGTCGGCAAAGTCAGTCCCTGGTCCAGCAGCAGGAGCGGGCCAAATCCTGCGACCTTTAGCACATCGACCAAAGGTGAAAGCTCTTGACCCAGAGGGGCAATGTGTTTTGGCCTGTAATTGAACTTGATTCGCCGTATCAGTGTTGGACCGAGGCGAGCAATCGCAGACTTGACCGACTCTTCGTCCTCCGCAATTGGGCATTCCGAGAGATAGGCGAGGTAATGGCCTCTGTGCTGAAACTCAGTAAGTCTTGCTAATCCAGGCGCGGGAGCGTTTGATTCAGGAGTCGCCCTGTCCGTCGAGGAATGGATGCCCAGGGCGTCGAGCAAGGGATCGGCGAATTCCTTTGAGTTCGCGGCGCCATAAAAATCGTCTTCCGCACGGGCAGGTGCCGCCAAAGCAACGAACAGGACGCCAATGTGCACGGGCCGGAAGCGAGTAGAGAGTTCCAGTCGCCGCAGACGGTCCGCGATATGCTCCGGCGATGCCGGAAGACCGCATCCATCGCAAGGAAGGTAATTCGCAGAGATTTCCATACAGGTCCAACATCCTACCGCAATTGGCGAGCCGGGGGTTATGGGAAACAAAGCGCTGCTAGGAATTGAAGCTAAGGAGAAATCCCCGGCCAACGATGCAAAGGGCTTTGTACCGCCGGCGTCTCGCCGGCTCGAACTCAATTTTCGGAGTCAAAAGACGCCGGCAAGATGCCGGCGCTACAAAAAAGTTGAAGGGCGCGCCGTAATCGGGGACGGCACGCCCTTCGATGCTCGGCGCGGCAGCCTGGGGGTCCAGGGGAGGAGTCAGACCGCCGCAGCGAGCAGACTCTAGAAACGGGTCCGCACTCTAAAACACAGAGGCACGAAAAAAGTTGTGAAAGAGAATCGATTTTTTGTGAGGAACTCCGCTGCGAACTTCGGAATCGCTGCGGGTGTTAAAGCCAGGAAGCTACTTGTCCAGCTTGGCTTGGAGGCAATACTTCAGCTCGGGGCTGATCTCACTAATTTCCATTCCCGGGCTGACCAGAAATTTGCAGCTCAGGAGTTCGTGCGGGCGGTCCTCATCGGTGAGTTTTCCAACGACGCGGCAATATTGGCAGTCCTGATTCCAGCAGAAACGCCCGTACGGGATGGTCTCCGGACTGATGTATTGAAAGCAGCGAAGAATCGTGTTCTTCTCTGGAACCTGAAAAGCTTTCCCCATGACCTTAATTTCGATCAACCGTTCGTAGGGTCGAAAAACCTGAGTTCCACTACTTGACGCAGTTGTTTCCGCCGCTTGCGGTTCCGTTTGCTTTGACATGAGAGGCCTGTCTCCGTCTTCAAAGACTATGACGAGAGGGCACAGCGCAACAACGAAGATGCTCGCGCGTGGTGCGAAACCAGCAATGGTCTTAGGGGGCCCAAAACGGCGGGCGTGGTACGCAGGTTAGATCCGAGCGGCTTCGAAAAACTGCCCCATACGGCGGAATTTCTCATAGCGGCGTTCGAGGAGGTCGTGGATCGGGAGCCGCGAAATATCGCGCAGCGCTTCGTCGAGTACGCTGCCCAGGAGCGCGGCGGAAGCTTCGTGATCGAGATGCGCGCCGCCTTCGGGTTCGGGAACGATTTCGTCGATAATTCCGAATTCCTTCAAATCGCGCGCCGTGATTTTCAGCGCTTCGGCGGCCACTTCGGCTTTCGCCGCATCGCGCCAGAGAATCGAGGCGCAGCCCTCGGGAGAAATAACGGAGTAGACGGAATTTTCGAGCATATTTACCTGATCGCCGATGGCGATCGCCAGAGCGCCTCCCGAGCCGCCCTCTCCGGTGATGGTCACCACGATGGGAACCGGCAGGCGCGCCATCTCGCGCAGGTTTCGAGCAATGGCTTCGGCCTGGCCGCGCTCTTCCGCGTCGATTCCCGGATAAGCGCCCGGCGTATCGATGAAAGTGAAGATTGGCCGGCCAAATTTCGCGGCGAGTTGCATGATGCGCAGCGCCTTGCGGTAACCCTCGGGCTTGGCCTGGCCAAAATTTTGTGCCACGCGCTGCTTGGTGTCCCTGCCCTTTTGTTGGCCGATGAGCACGACAGGCCGCCCGCGGTAGCGCGCAAATCCCGTCACCATTGCCGGGTCGTCGCCGTACGCGCGGTCGCCATGCAGTTCGTGGAAATCCTCAAATAGGATGCGGACGTAATCCATCATGTAGGGGCGCTGGGGATGGCGCGCCAGAAGCGTGCGCTGCCAGGCGCCCATGTGCTCGTAAAAATCGCGGCGCAACTGCGCCACTTCACTGCGGAGGCGGTTGAGCTCGGCGGAAGGAACATTCGGCCGCGTCAGGCGCTGCAGGTCGGCCAGTTCCCTCTCCAGTTTTTCAATTTCTTCTTTTCGAGATTCCGGGGCCATAAATTTTGGGAGCGCGGTCAGGCGCGCGCTTCGAGTTGCACGGCGTTGTCGCCACACAGGCGGCAGACTTCGCGCACGAGTTCCTGATCGGCCCGCACGCGCTGGTCGGCGCGCAGCGTGGCTACCGCTCCCTCCGGCGAAACGAGATCGAACGCCACCGAGCACGATCCGGGCTTGTTGGTGAAGAGCTCCTTCAATTCGTCGAGCACTCCCGGGTCGACCGCATCCAGGTTTACACGGACGCGCATCACGTTCGGAGGGCGCTGCCCCATGTCCTCAAGTTTTCGCGCGTCCATGACCGCGAGGCGAGTCCCGGCTTCTTCCACATTGACGCGTCCTTTCAAGACCAAAGACGCGTTGCTTTTGAACACCGCTTCGAGCCGCGCGAACGATTCCGGAAAGGCAAGAACTTCGAGCACTCCGGTCATGTCCTGCAGGGTGAGAATTCCCCAGCGCTCGCCTTTGCGAGAACGCATGCTGCGCATGGCGACCACGATGCCTGCGACGGTAATTTCCTCGCCGTTTCTGCGTCCCTCGACCGCGGCGAGATCAATGGCGCCTAGTTCAGCGAGCTTGGATGCGTATTTCGAGAGCGGGTGTCCCGATATATAAAAGCCCACGGTCGCGAATTCCGCCGCCAGGGTTTCGTGTTCGGGCCACTCTTCGAGGTCCGGCAAAGGTTCCTCGGCGGGTTCGGGTGCTGCCGAAGCGCCGCCGAAAAGACCGTGCTGACCGCTGGTTTTTTCGCGCTGGCGGCGCTGCGCTTTTTCCATGGCGCGGTCAATCACAGCGAACATTTGCGAGCGCCGCGATCCGAGGGAATCCATCGCGCCCGATTTGATCAGGCTTTCTAGCACGCGCTTGTTCAGCAGGCGCGTGTCGATGTGATCGCAAAATTGATAAATCGAAGTGAAGCGGCCAAGCTCGGCGCGCGCGTCGAGAATTCCCTTGACCGTGTTCTCTCCCACATTCTTGATGGCGCGAAGCCCGAAACGAATGGCCTCGCCGACGGGAGTGAAATCGAGATCGCTGGAATTGACATCGGGGGGAAGGACCGTGATGCCCATGCCGCGCGCTTCGTTGATGTACTTCACGACTTTTTCGGTGTTGCCCGTTTCCGAGGTCAGCAGAGCGGCCATGAACTCGACAGGATAATGTGTTTTCAAATACGCGGTCTGGTAGGCGAGCAACGCGTAGGCGCAGGAGTGCGACTTGTTGAACCCGTACCCGGCGAATTCCGCCATCAGGTCGAAAATCTTCTCGGCCTTCTTCGCCGGAACTTTTCGCGTGGCGCATCCGGCCAGGAATTTTTCACGCTGCGCCGCCATTTCAGCGTGATTCTTTTTGCCCATGGCGCGGCGCAGGATGTCCGCTTCTCCGAGCGAAAATCCGGCGAGACGGTTGGCGATTTGCATGACTTGTTCCTGATACAGGATTACGCCGTAAGTTTCTTCGAGGATTTCCTTCAGCTCGGGCAGATCGTAGGTGACTTTCTTTTTTCCGTGCTTGCGATTGATGAAGTCGTCGATCATGCCGCCCTGGATCGGGCCGGGCCGGTACAGCGCGTTCAAGGCAGTCAAGTCTTCCAGGCGCGTGGGCTGGTAGCGGCGAAGAATGTCCCGCATGCCGTGCGACTCAAACTGAAAAATCGCCGTCGTTTCACCGCTGGCGAAAAGTTTGTAGGTTGGCGCATCGTCGAGCGGTAGCGTGCTCAAATCGACCTGTTCGTTGCGATTTTGCTCGATCATGCGCACGGTGTCGTCCAGCACGGTGAGCGTCGTCAGGCCCAGGAAATCCATCTTGAGCAGGCCGATGTGCTCGAGGCCCTTCATGTCGTACTGCGTCGTGATTTCATCCCGGTTGGACTTATACAGGGGCACGATATTGGTGAGCGGCTCTGGAGAAATCACGACGCCCGCCGCGTGCGTTGACGCATGCCGCGCGAGGCCTTCCAGGCGCTTCGCCACCTCCATCAAGTCCTTGTAGCGCGCGTCGCCTTCGATCAGGCTCTTGAGTTGCGGCGCTTGCTTCAAGGCCTCGTCGAGCGTGATGTTGAGCTGCGCGGGAACGAGCTTGGCGATGCGATCCACTTCGCCGTACGGCAAATCCATGGCGCGGCCCACGTCTTTGATGGCCGCCTTGGCCGCCATTGTCCCGAACGTGATGATCTGCGCCACGTTCGAGCGGCCGTACTTCCCCGTCACGTAGTCAATCACTTCGCCGCGGCGCCGCATACAGAAGTCGATGTCGATGTCGGGCATCGACACGCGTTCCGGATTGAGGAACCGCTCGAACAGCAAATCGTATTGCAAGGGATCGACGTCAGTGATCTGCAGCGCGTAACTCACGAGACTGCCCGCCGCAGAACCGCGTCCCGGACCCACCGGGATTCCCTGCGCGCGCGCATGGCGAATAAAATCCCAGACGATCAGGAAATATCCGGCATAGCGCATCTTCTGGATCATCCGGATTTCATTGGTCAGGCGCGTTTCGTATTCGGCCAGCGTTTTCCGAAGCATGCCTGCCTTGGCGCGCGCTTCCAGGATCGGCACGCGCGAAGTGAAGCCTTCGCGGGAGACAGCTTCGAAATAACTGTCGACCGTGTGCCCCTCCGGCACCTGGAAGTCCGGGAAGGAATTCTGCATGGCGTCGATCTTTACGTTGCAGCGCTCGGCGATCGCGACGGTCCGTTCCAGCGCATCGGGAATTTCGCCAAACACCTGCGCCATTTCTTCCGCGGTTTTGAAGAAGAACTGATCGGTGGCGAATTTCATGCGGTGCGTGTCGCTCATGGTCTTGCCCGTCTGGATGCAGAGCAACACTTCCTGCGCGTGCGCGTCTGAATGCTTCAGGTAGTGGCAATCGTTGGTGGCCACCAGAGGAATGCCGGTCTCGCGCGAAAGATCGGCGATTTTCGGATTGACGCGCTTTTCGATTTCCAAGCCCTGATCTTGAATTTCCAGGAAGAAGTTCCCTTTCCCGAAAATGTCTCGCAGGCGGTAAGCGGCCTCGCGGGCCTGATCCGGTTTTTCTTCCACCAGGTTTTCCGTGACCGCGCCGCGCAAACACGCCGACAAAGCAATCAGCCCCTTGCTGTGTTTCGCCAGCAAGTCGTAATCAATTCTGGGCTTGTAGTAGAAGCCTTCGAGGTATCCGGCGGAAACAAGCTTGATCAGATTGCGATAACCTTCCGCATTTTCGCAGAGCAGGACAAGATGGTTCGCGCCGCGCTGGCCTGGCTCCGCCGCTGCGGCATTGCTGTGGCCATTGGCTGCATCGCGCTGCGGCGTTTCGCCGCGATCGTGCCGGCTTCCTTTCGCGACGTACACTTCGCAGCCGATGATTGGTTTCACGCCGCGCGTCTTGGCCGCGTGGTAGAACGATTCCGCCGCAAAAAGATTTCCGTGATCCGTGACCGCGACCGCCGGCATCTTCCGGCGCGCCGCCTCATCGACGACCTCTTCAAGGTCGCACGCACCATCCAGCAAGCTGTAATCCGTGTGCAGATGCAGGTGAACGAATCTGGGAGTTTCCATGCCGAAGGCTATTCTAATCTCGCGCGCGGGTTTTTGCTACGGCGCGATTTAGTAATAGAAGCCCCGACCGTGGTGACGGACTGTGCGACTTATTTCTTCTTCGCTTTGAGTTTCGACTTCGGCTTTGGCGCGGGAGCCGATTTCCCCGGTGCCATGCGGTGCGGCTGGATCTTTGCAGGTGTCACCGGCCCTGCTGCCGCAGTTGCTTCCGGCTTTGCAGGCGCCTCGCCTTTCTTCTTCGGCTTTTCCGGTTTTTTCTTTTCTTCCACTTTTTTGGGGGGTTCCTTGATGCCGGCAAGCTTTCGCAGAATCTTGGCGTGGTCTTCGGGCTTGCGCGCGCGGCCCAGGAGCTGCAACTGGAAGAAGTCTTCTACCACCTTATCGAACTTCGGGCCGCGCTCCATTCCGAGAAGTTCGAGCTCCGTGGAGACACCCGGTAGCGCCTGGCGAATGGGCTTCCACTTACTGAAGTAAGTTTTGATCTTGCCGACGGCCTTTCCGTTGTTGGACTCGGCGAGAATGTAGGCCAATAAGTCCAATGGCGCCTTTTCCAGGAACGCGTAAGCGTCGCGCGCTGTCGCCGTCTTGGGGCCGGTGAGCAGCTTCACAATTTTCAAGGCTTCCGGTTCGACGTCCAGCACCGAGCGTAATTCCGAGGAGGGCAGAGACATGCGGCTGAGCACGGACTTTCGCTCGCTGTCCTTCAGCCGGCCGAGAATCGCCACCGTGACCGGAGCGAACAAGCGTGGGCGCAGCCCCGACGAAACCATATCCTCGCGAACGCGGAAAATCCGGTTGATCGCGTCATAGTCGGGGTGCCGCTTCGCCAGAGTTGCGTTCACAACTTCAAGCAGGTCGTGCGATTCCCAGGATTTCAGGACAGCGGCAGGCTTCTCTTCGCGGGCCACTTGCCTGAACTCGCTGCCGCCGTCTTCCTGGCCAATCGTGTCTTGCAGTTCGCGCTCGATCGCCAGGTTGAACCAGTCTCTGGTGCGCGACTCCATCTTGAAACCCATGCGGGCCTCATAGCGCAGTGCGCGCAGGAGACGCACGGGCTGGTTCGTAAAGCTGTGAATCGACAGGGCGCGAATCTCGTGCCGCTCGAGGTCGGCAAGTCCGTTGGTGGGATCGAGAAGCAAGCCGCGCGAATTCGGATTCAAGGAAATGGCAATGGCGTTGATGGAGAAATCACGGCGCCGCAAATCTTCCATAATCGTGGAAAACCGGGTTTCCGGTTTCGCTCCCGGGCGCGCGTAAATATCCTCCCTCGCGGCCGAAATGCTCGCATCCACATCTCCCGCGAGAACGAGTTCGGTGGCGCGTAGTGACTCGTCGTCCTTGGTGACTTTCGCGCCGCCCTTTTCCAATTCGCGGACGATGCGCGCCGGGTTCCCTTCAATCGTAAAGTCCAAATCGCGGATGGACATTCCCGAGACCACGTCGCGCACAGCGCCGCCAACCAGATAAAGATTGGCCTCGAATTCGGCGGCGAGCTCCTGGATGCGGACCATCGCGGCGCGCTGCTCCGGGGAGAGTCGGCTTTCGAGCTGGAACATATAATCAGGCATGCGTATACCGTCCTCGGCCGGAGGCGCCGCTTACTTCTCTGCGCCCCCGCACCCGATCGAATTTATCGTGCCACGGAAGCGTGTCCGTGGATTAGATCTTGCCCCTCACGCACGCGGGTGATGCGCTTTGTAAATTTGTTTCAAGCGCTCCTCGACCACGTGCGTGTAGATCTGAGTGGTGGAAATATCCGCGTGGCCCAGCATCAGCTGAACCGAGCGGAGGTCCGCACCCCGTTCGAGCAGGTGCGTGGCAAAACTGTGCCGCAGCTTGTGCGGAGTAAGGCGTCCGCGCAACCCTAGGCGCATTCCATAATCGTGCAGGATTTTCCAAATCCCCACGCGGCTGAGCCTCCGGCCGATCTTGGTCAGAAAAAGAGACTGATTGTGCGGCGGAGGGCTCGACGGCCTGGCAAATTTCGGCCGGCCCTTCGCCAGCCACTGCTCGACGGCCTCAATGGCCTTGCGTCCGATGGGAACCAGGCGCTCCTTGTCTCCCTTGCCGATACAACGAACGCAACCAACGCGCATATCGATATCCGAAATGCGCAGGTTCAACAATTCGGACACGCGCAGTCCGGTGGAGTATAAGACCTCCAGCATGGCCCGGTCCCGCAACCCGATAGGTGTCGCCAGGTTGGGAGCCTCCAGCAATTTGTCGATTTCCTCGACCCGCAGATACGTCGGCAGGCTGCTCCGGATTTTCGGCGACTCCAGGTTCTCCGTCGGGTCCGTGTCAACCATGCCCTCCATCATCGCGAATTTATACATTCCGCGAAGCGAAACCAAATACCGCGCCACGGAGCGGCTGTCGAGCTTTTCTTTGTACAGGCTGGAAAGAAAATCGACAACGTCTTCCCGGGTGACGTCTTCCATCCGCAGTTTGTGTCGTTTCCGGAGGAATTCGGCAAACTTCTTGAGGTCGTGACCATATGCCAGAATCGTATTCTGCGCGAGGCCCCGCTCGACACGCAAATAGCTCAGAAATACGTGAATCGTCGATTCCATGGCTAACCCGAAATCCCTTGCTTGCCGGGCTCCGCTCCGGCGGAATGAAAGGCGATGCCATACACTTCGCTGATCTCATGGCACCGCAACGCCCAGGCGAGACCCAGATACGTCAGCGTGGCCCCGCCGATCAGCGCGACAAATACGACCAGCCGGGGCAAAAAGTGATTGATGCTGTCAAAATGCGAATACCGCAACGCGCCCCACGCGACCACACCCATCGCGCTCGAGCAGACGGCGATCTTGGCGAGGGATGCCGCTATGTCGCGGGTTCCCATTCGTCCAAATCGCAAACGGAAAATGACAAACAAAGTAAAAACATTGAAATAGGCCGCCAGGGCGCTCGCTAATGCAGGGCCGCCGTTCTTCAGTTTTGCAAAGAAATAGAAAAGGAAAACCAGATTGAGCAAGATGTTCGCCAGCATCGTAACCATAGCCACACGCACGGGGGTCCGTGTGTCCTGAGTCGAATAAAACGCCGGAACGATCAATTTGACCGCCGCGAACGCCGGAAGCCCCATCGCATAATACAGCAACGCGCGTGCAGTCAGACGTGTGGACTCCGCCACGAACCGGCCATGCTGGAAAAGGACCTGCACAATGGGCTCGCGGAGAATTACCAGGCCGACCGCGGCCGGGATGGTGATAAAAGACACGATGCGCAGGGCAAAAAGAAAAGTCTTCTTCATTCCCTCGTGGTCTCCGGCCGAAGCTTGATGCGACATCATTGGCAGAATGGCCGTCGCCACAGCGATGGCATAGCCACCCAATACCAGTTCGGTCACACGGTCCGCAATGTAAAGTGAAACCAGGCTCCCCTCAGGCATCACCTTGGCGTTTGCAAATATGGTGTCCACGAGCAGGTTAATCTGGGCGATGCCGATTCCTACGAACCCCGGCACCATCAGCCCCGCCACACGCCGAACTCCCGGGTCCGTGAAGGATACGCCAAACTGGAAGCTCATCCCCCGCCTTACGAGTTGCGGAACCTGCAAGAAGAACTGGAAGATGCCGCCCACAAGAACGCCGACAGCCAGTGCCGCGGCCGGACTTGAGAAGTGCCTCCAGACGACCGCTACGGAAAAGACTATGAACGAGACATTCAGCAAGATGGGAGTGGCGGCTGGCAGCCCGAAGATATGGAAGCAATTCAAGATGGCCATGGCCATGGCCGCCATGCCAATGAAGAGGACGTACGGGAACATCAATCGATTTAGATAGATAGCTTCCACTTGGACCTGATTTTTTCCAAACATGGAGAAGAAGCGGACAAAAAGCGGAGAAAAAATCACACCCAGGACGGTCAGAGCGGCTAATAATACACAAAATGTCCAAAATAAGCGGTTTGCAAACTTCCAGGTCTCCTCGCGCGTGCGGTTTCTCATGTAATCGGTGAAGACCGGTATGAAAGAGGCAGTCATGGAGCCCTCTCCCACCAGTCGCCGAAGCACATTTGGAATCCGGTAGGCGAGCACGAAGGAATCTGCAATGCCCGAGGTTCCCAAGAGCAGGGTCAAGCGCTGGTCGCGGACATATCCGAGAACCCGACTTACCACCGTGATGATGCTAATGATGGAGGCAGATTTGAGGATCTGCCGCTTATGCGTGACGGTTTCGGTCAAAAGATCGAGGCCCCCAGTCTTAGCCCCTGTCTAAACCTTTGAAAAATATACACTTGACAGCAAAAGATCGCTTAACATAACATAGTTGCGGTCGACTCGCAAGGCCCGCCCTGCGGGCCCGTTTCCGTGAAAGTACGAACTCCAACCTCTACGCACAAGAAAGTTGTCGTGCGATTTCTCGATCGCGGCGTTCAACGCGGTTATTTGAACCCGGGCCGGCTGGGCGACACGGAGACGCTCGAATTGCTCACGCCCGAAGGAGAGCACCGAAATTTTGCCTTAAAAGATATTCGTAGCATCTATTTTGTGCGCGAATTCGCCGACGATTTTGAGCCTGAGCGCAAAGTATTCCTCTCCCGGCCAAAACTGGATGGCTTATGGGTTCGTCTGAAGTTCCGCGACGAAGACACCATCGAGGGTGTCGTCCCCAACGATTTGCTTTCCTTACTGGACCGAGGCGTCCAAATTACGCCGCCCGATTTGCATGGAACTACGCTGCGAATCTTCATTCCCCGCTCGGCGCTGACAGAGATGACCGTGCTCGGTGTCGTGGGAATCGCGCGCCGCAAGCCCGCCGCAGCGGCCCAGCCCGGGCTGTTCAACGATTGAATCCTTCTCCGTTCTATTCTTTGCGCTGCTTTGGAATGATGTAGAGTGAGCAGCTAGACTGCACGTTATTCGGAATCTGCCGAAACGATTTTGCGAGGAGAGCGAGACATGAAACTCGGCGAATTGGCCGCGCGATTGGAATGCAAACTGGAAGGCGGCGAAAACAACGAAGTCCACGGCGTGGCGCGGATCGAAAGCGCAAAGGCGGGCGAAGTCACGTTTCTGTCGAACCCCAAATATTCCGGTGAGCTGGCAAAAACCCTCGCGTCGGCTGTCTTCGTGGATGAAAAGGCAGCCATTAAACGCGCTCCCGGCCTCCCACCTCTCGCCGCCCTTCGCTCGAAGAATCCATACTTCGATTTCGCGCGAGCGATCGAATTGTTCTCTCCACCCACCCCTTATCCTCCGGGGATACACCCGACCGCCGTCGTGGCCAAATCCGCGACGATCGGTGGCGGGGCGCATATTGGCCCGCACTGTTTTGTGGATGAAGGCGTGCAAATCGGGCGGAACGCTGTGTTGCACAGCCTGGTAACGATCTATCGGAACACGCGAATTGGAGATGATTTCCTGGCTCATTCGCAAACGGTGGTGAGAGAAGGATGCACCATCGGGAACCGCGTCATTTTGCAGAATGGCGTAGTTATCGGCGGCGACGGGTTTGGTTTCGCGAAACGACCGGATGGGCGCTGGCATAAAATCATGCAGTATGCGCCGGTGGTCATCGAGGACGACGTCGAAATACAGGCCAATTCCTGTATCGACCGGGCCACCGTGGGAGAAACGCGCATCCGCCGCGGCGCAAAGATCGACGACCTCGTGCTGGTCGGGCATGCCTGCGACGTGGGTGAGGACGCTATTCTGTGCGGGCAAGTGGGACTGGCTGGATCGACGCGCGTCGGAAACCGCTGCATCCTGGCGGGGCAAGTTGGCTCGGCTGGCCACCTTGAGATCGGCGACGGCGCGACCATCACATCGCAAAGCGGAGTTCCTTCCGACGTTCCCGCCGGGGCGCTGTATTCGGGTTATCCCGCCATGGAAAATAAATTGTGGCTGAGGGTGATGGCGGCACTAAAGCAATTGCCGGAAATGCAGAAAACGCTGCGCAAGCTGGTCAAAGAATAAGACCGAAGGCAAATTCCAGGAAGGACGCAAGCGCTCAACAAGCGGGACTAGGAGGCGGGTTTTTGATCTTCAGGAAGCTCCGCCGCAACGGCGTCGTGCGCCCGTTGCGCCAGTTCATCGCGCTGCTCGACCGTATACGCTGACGCGTCGATGGGCTTCCCAAAGCGCACCGTCACTTTTCCCGGCCGGATGATCAACGAATTTTTCTTCATGATGCGGTGCGCCCCCGCGCAGGCCACCGGTACGATTGGAATTCCCGCCTGAATGGCGATGGCGAAGGAGCCCTTCTTGAACCGACGAAGGCGCCCGTCCGGGCTGCGTGTTCCCTCCGGATAAACCAGGAAAGAGTACCCCTCGCGGATATATTTCACAGCCTGCTCAACGCTGGCTAGCGCGGCGTCGCGATTTTCCCTGTCCACAGGCACGAATTTCGCCAACCGAAATGCGGTTCCGACGAGCGGGATATCAAACAGCGATTTTCTGCCCAGAATGGCGATGCGCCGCGGGATAGCGCCCACGATGGCAGGCGCGTCGGCGTTGCTGGTGTGATTCGCGGCAAATAGGCAAACCCCCGGGGGAATGTTTTCCCGGCCTTCGACGGTCACTTTCTCTCCGGCGATACGCGTGACAAATACCACCATTTTCACGCCGGTCCAATACATCAGGGTCGCTGACTTGGTCAGGAGCGTCAACAAAATGAGCGGAGGCCCAAGCACCAAAGTGCAGAGCGACATTGCTACCGCGACAAAGGCTGTGCGTATCATCTCAGGGAGTGGTAACGCCGCGCAGGATGCCGTCCCGGATGCGCTTCTGCCGATCCGTGGGAGTGGCGATTTCCGTGATCTGGTAGGCCGCGTCCGCTTGCCGACCGAGCGGAAAGGAAAAATCCATTACTTCTCCGCCCCGCTGCACCTTTACGGTTATGCGTTTCCCGGGTTGGTGGTCGCGCAGCCAGCGTTCCGGCGAGCGCGGAAAGGATTCGCCATTCAAGGCGATCAGAACATCCCCTTCCGTCAAGCCCGCTTCACTAGCGCCGCTTTCCGGATCGACGGAGGTGATGCTCGGAGGGACGCCGCTGTCGCGATTGACGGAAAAACCCAGCGCGGGGCGATGCTGGCTGGTATCGCGAAGGTTCCATCCGGCGCGGGCCAGGAAGTCCGCGTAAGGAATTTCCTCGGTCCCGGAAACGTAGCGCGCGAAAAAATCTCGAAGGTCGGAATCAGCCGCGGGCGCTTTCCTGCGAATCACTTCCTCCATCACGGCGCGGAGCCCTTCGCTATCGTTGTAGAAACGGCCTGCTTTCGCGTACTGGTCGTTGAGCGCGCGCAACACATCATCGAGCCCTGCCCGGTTGTCGGTCCGGTCGCGGATTAGGATATCCAGGAGCACGCCCACGATTTGTCCTTTGTTGTAGTAGGAGATGCTTTCCTCAGGGCGGTTGTAGAGCGAATATTTTTCGTACCACGCATCAAGGCTTGACTGCTCGACGCTTTGCCAGCGGTGCGCGGGGCGGGCCTGTAGTTCTCCGATCTGTTCGGCCAGATTGCCGTAAAACTGCTGCGTGGACCACAGCCCGGTGCGCTCGAGCGCGTAGGCTCCATACGTATTGGTCACGCCTTCCGCGAACCACAGAGCGCGCGTCCACATCTCCTTGGTGTAGTCCACGGGCTCGAGGGTTTGCGGACGAATGCGCTTCACGTTCCAGGCGTGAAAAAATTCGTGCGCCGAGTAGCTGGGCAATTGCGCCGGGACGTCGGCGGAAATGGCGGTGCAATTCATGTGCTCCATCCCGCCGCCGCCGAAATTGTTTCCCACGTGAAACAGGAAAAGATATTCTGGAAACGGCGCACCGCCCATCAGCGAAACCTCATAATCGACGATGCGCTTCAGCGATTCCACCAGCCGGGCGTGGTCGCCGGAATCGCCGTGAACGACAATGCGAATGGCCCGTCCGCCCGCCTCTGTGCGGAACTCATCGAAATGGCCGACTTCCGCGGGCGCATCGGCGAGCGCGTCATAGCTGGGGGCACCGTAGAAAGTGTGTTCCTGGCCGGCAGTTTCAGTCGCTTCACGCAGCTCAACCGCTACGTGCCAGCCTTCCGGGACATCCTCAAACGCCAAGGTGGTATCCTCATCCCGCCGGTCAGGCACGTACAACAGCAGCATGGCGAAATTAATAAATGCATGTTCCGAGTTCAATTGCGATGCGAAAGGCCCCGGTTCGTCCCAGAAGGTCCAGTAGCTGACCGTAACCGTGCCATTCGCTGATACGTTCCAGGTCTCTTTGTCCAGCTTCCGCAAAGGGAGCGGATGGCCTTCTTCGTCTTTTGCGGTGACCTGCATCATGTGCGAAGAAAAATCGCGAATTTGATAGAGGGCGTTCCAGGCGGGCATTTGGAGAGTCACCTGATCGCGCACGTTCGGGATGCGCATGGTCACTCCAAAGACGTGCCTCTCAGGGTGAGAGAGGGAAACCGCGTACTTGATGGTGGCGCGCGCGGGGCTCGCGAAATAGAGCACTGCCGCCACGGTTGCTGCGCGCAACCAAATACGTGGGTTGAAACTCATGCTTTGATTTTCCCGGCCGGAGCGTCGCGTTCCTGCAGCCTTGCGAGCAGCTTTCCGCAAAGTCCGTCGAAGCTGCCGTTGGACATCACCACAACAAGGTCTCCGGGCCGCGTTTCGCTTGCCAGATATTCCGAAATTTCTTCGGCGGAATCAAATCCCTCAGCTTTTCGCCCGACTTTGCGGACCGCTTCGAGGACACGCGCCGGCGACATTCTCTCTTCATCGCTTAGAAGATTGGCGCGGTTGACCGCCCCAAGAACGGTGGCATCAGCAGTTGCCAGAGAGGCGGCAAGATCGTTTTCGAATACCCGACGCCGCATGGTATTGGAACGCGGCTCGAACACAGCCCACAATCGCCGGCCGGGCCAGCGATGGCGCGCCGCGTCAATCGTCACGCGAATCGCCGTCGGGTGGTGCGCAAAATCGTCGACCACCAGGACGCCGGAAGATTCCCCTTTCACTTCCAGGCGGCGCAGGACACCTCGAAATTCGGCCATGGCATCTTCAATCGCAGCCCCGCTTACTCCGCGGCCGTGCGCGATGGCAATGGCCGCAACCGCATTCAGGACGTTGTGACGTCCGGCGAGAGACATCCTCACCCGCGCGACTTCATTTCCCTGCCTGGAAACACGGAATCGCGTCTCGCCGTCGGTAATTTCCAGATCGCCCGCGAGCCAATCCACGCCGGGAGTGAACCCGTAGGTCTCCACTGGACAGAAGGCCTTCTTCACGACACCGCGAACGGTTTCGCTCTCTCCCCAGGCCACGATTCGACCCTGTCCGGGGACCAGATTCACCAGGCGCCGGAATTGCAGTTCGATGGCGGCAAGATTTTCGTAAATGTCCGCGTGATCGAATTCCAGAGACGTGATGATGGCTTCCTGCGGATGGTAATGTAGGAATTTCGGGGCCTTGTCGAAAAACGCGGAATCGTACTCGTCGCCCTCGAGAACGAATTCATCGCCACCGCCCAAGCCGAAGCTGCGCCCAAAGTTCTCTGCCACCCCGCCGATCAGGAAATTTGGATGCCGGCCAGCGTGGTGCAGAATCCAGGAAAGCATGGACGTGGTCGTAGTCTTGCCGTGCGTGCCGGTTACGACCAACGAATCGTGACCCGGGAGAAAGAATTCCTCGAGCGTTTGCGGGAGAGAGCGGTACGGAATTTTATGATCCAGCACTGCTTCGACTTCCGGATTGCCGCGCGAAAGCGCATTACCAAGGACAACAATATCCGGCCGTGGATCGAGATTTGCAGCGCTAAATCCGTTCGTCCAGCGAATTCCCAGGCTGTCGAGCAGAGTTGAAGCGGGCGGATACACGCCTGCGTCCGAACCCGTCACGCGGTGGCCGCTTTCCGTCAGCATTCCCGCGAGCGGCGCCATGGCCGCTCCGCCAATGCTCGAAAGATGAAAATGCATGGGCCGGGTCATGCACGCACCGCCGGCTCGAGAATTTCCAGACGGCCTTCGCCGGCCGCCTGAAGCTTCGCGCGAACCCCGAGCGGGATGGTGAGCATCGGCCTCGTGGTGTGGCCTACCGGCGCACCGTACACGATCGGAACGCGCAGTGGGCCGAGAACCCGCTTGCAAACATCGGCGACCGTCACGGAGCTGCCTTCGGGAGGTTCGGACTCCGGAAATTCGCCGAGGACGATTCCGCGCACGCCTGCAAATTTTCCTGCCTGCTTCAAGTGCGTCAACATGCGATCGAGTTGGTAAGGTTTCACTCCCCGGTCCTCGAGCAAGAGTATAGAGCCGCGCGTGTCGAGCGCCCACGGCGTGCCAATCGATGTTTCAATCAAAGTGATGCAGCCGCCGAGCATGATTCCTTCGGCCGTGCCGCGCGCGAACGTTTCACCTTCGAGCGGCGCGGTCCAGCCGCTGTTCGTCGCCGTCATCGCCCACATGAACGTGTCTGGGTCGAAGCCACCAGTGGCGTTAGGGCCCGCGTCGAACCCGCCGGCCACCAGCGGGCCGTAGAAGGTGACCCAGCGAAGTTTCTGCCACAAATAAATATGAACCGAAGTCACGTCGCTAAATCCGCAAAAAATCCTGGGTCGCTTCAACTTTGCCGTCGACAGTGAATCCAGGATCTCAGCGCTGCCGTACCCGCCCCGGGTGCACAAGACCGCGCGAATACCGGCGCTCGTCAAAGCCGCTTGCAAGTGTTTGCGCCTTTCCGCGAGCGGCGCCGACAAATACCCCTCCGGCTGGCGCTTCGAGGCGTATCTCTTCACGCGAAAGTCCAGTCGCTCCAGGGTTTCGCAGCCGCGCTGAATGCGCTCTTCCTTCGCGGGGCTTGCCGGCGCAACCACGGCGATGGTGCTTCCCGGTACGAGCGCCTGCGGCTTGCGAGATTTCGGCATAGGAGAGGGCGGCAAAAATGAAGTATACAACGTGCCAGTGAAACGCAATCTCATTCAGAAATTGTTTTGTTGCCCGAATCGCAATGAGGCTAGTGTCGCCTCATAAATCGCAATGTGACAGGCTCCCAAACTATAAAACGAAGCCACGTTGTCGCGCCAACGGCGCGGAGGATAGTAGCCCGGGGCAACGCCCCGGGTATCGTGCTCGGGCATTGTTGTCCGCCCTGAAGGGGCGGTAGACTCTTGCGCCCTTTCAGGGCGCACCACATTTCAAGGCGCACCACATTTCAAGAATTTCGAAACCCAGGGCGTTGCCCTGGGCTAGCATACAGCGGCGCTTTCAGCGCTGTTCTATCCGAGCACAACTGGGATGGTTGCCCGCCATGCCCTCAGCGCGTTTACAGAGAAAACTGCGTCATCTTGTGAAAGTGGCGGGCCCTGGCGCTGATTTCCGACTTTTTCAGTGAGCGCAAGCGGTCCAGGCCGAATTTTTCGACAGCGAAGCTACCCATCACCGAGCCGTAAACCATGGCGCGCCGCAAGGCCGCATCGTCCACTTTCCGCACCGTTGCGAGATAGCCCATGAAACCGCCCGCAAACGAATCCCCCGCTCCGGTGGGATCGTGAACTTCTTCCAGCAAGAAAGCCGGCACGCTGAAGCTGCGATTTTGATGCACGAGCATTGCGCCATATTCTCCACGCTTGATGACCAGGGCTTTCGGGCCCAGCTTGAAAATATGGCGCGCGGCCCGCAACAAATTGTGTTCGCTCGAGAGCTGGCGCGTTTCCGAGTCGTTGATCACCAGGATGTCGGTATGCTTGAGCGTTTCGCGCAGTTCCTTCGGCGTGCGCTCGATCCAGTAGTTCATGGTGTCGAGGGCTACCACTCTCGGCCGGCGGCTGACTTGATGCAGCACTGAGGCTTGCAGGGTCGGATCGATGTTGGCCAGGAAGATGTGCGTCGAGGACAGGTAGGGCTCGGGCAGCTTCGGCTTGAACTCCGCAAACACGTTTAATTCCGTGGCCAGCGTAGTGCGCTCGTTCATGTTTTCGCTGTACTTGCCGGCCCAAAAAAATGTTTTTCCATCGGCGCGCTCGAGCCCCTGGGTATCGATGCGGCGGCCGCGAAAAATCGACTCGTCCTTCTCGGTGAAATCCGTACCCACGATTCCCACCAGATTGACGTGCGTGAAATAACTTGCGGCGACGGAAAAATACGTGGCAGCGCCGCCGAGCATGCGGTCCACTTTCCCGTGCGGAGTCTCAACGGCATCGAACGCAACCGATCCCACTACGAGTAAGGACATGTTCAGCGGGCTCCAGGCTTCAAGTATTTTCCGGCAATAAGGTTCAGGCGCTTGCGCGCCGCGGCCGGAATCACGGCAGGGTCGGTAACGATCGCGTGGGCCAGCGCTCGCCCGCACTTGCAGGAACGGTCGGGAGGAATGGCGCGCACCGCTTCGCGGATCACGTTTTGCGCGTTTTCCGCGTTCTTGTTCAGATTGGAAATGATCTCATCGAGTGTGACCGAGGCGTGATCGGGATGCCAGCAATCGTAATCCGTGATCATGGCCACCGTGGAGTAGCAAATCTCCGCTTCGCGCGCGAGCTTGGCTTCGGTCAGATTGGTCATTCCAATCACTTCAAAGCGCAGCTGCCGATACACGTGCGATTCGGCCAGCGTCGAAAATTGCGGGCCCTCCATGCAAATATACGTTCCGCCGCGGTGGACTCGCACTTTCGCCAGATCGCAAGCGGCGCCGAGAATTCCGGCAAGCAGAGCGCAGACCGGCTTGTCAAAGCCCACATGGGCAACCACGCCCTCTCCAAAAAATGTGGAGACCCTGTGGCGCGTGCGATCGAAAAACTGGTCGGGAATCAGGAAATCGAGTGGCTTCAAATCTTCCTGCAACGAGCCCACCGCGCTCACGGAAATAATTCTCTCCACGCCCAGCTGCTTCATGGCGTGAATGTTAGCGCGGTAGTTTATTTCCGTAGGCGTAAAGCGGTGACCGCGCGCGTGTCGCGAGAGAAAGGCCACGCGCTTTCCCTCCAGCGTTCCCACGACCAGAGCGTCGGAAGGATCTCCGAACGGCGTCTTGACGCGTACCTCGCGCGGCTTCTCCAGTCCCGGCATGCTGTAGAGGCCGCTCCCGCCGATAATGCCGATGCCGACTTTCTCCGTGCCCGAGCCGCGCCGTTTTGCCGCCTGCGTCTTCTTTGCCATACCCTTGTCCTCGCGGAAAAGCGAATTTAGACGTCGATCATCACCGGTTCAAGGTCGTACTTGCCTCTTTCTTCACGCAAATAGCCGGCCGGTGTCCTCGCCTCGTGACCGAAGATAACGAGCCACCCCTCAGTCACGGCCCGCGGAATCCACTTTTTCTTGCTCTCCAGCGTCGTGAGCGGGTACAAATCGTACCCCATGATCCACGGAAAGGGGACATGCGCCGCCGTGGGAATCAAGTCGGCGGTGAAGAACACAGTCTTTCCGCCGCCGGTCAAGCGAACACACATCATATCGGCATTGTGGCCTGGCACCCGAATCACTTCCACGCCAGGGACGATTTCCGAGTCTCCATCGAGCAGCGACCATTGCCCCGATTTCTCCATCGGCAAAAAGTTATCGGGAAAGTAGCTGGCGCGGTCGCGGTCGGTGGGCGCTTTGGCATGTTCGAGTTCACCCCGCTGCACCACGTAGCGGGCATTTGGGAAAACGGGCAGCGCTTCACCGTTCACCATGCGCGTATTCCAGCCGCAATGATCGAAGTGCAGGTGCGTGTTGATGACGATGTCGATTTTTTCGGGCGGTACGCCGTGCGTTACAAGTTTTTCGGGCAGGCGCGGCGCATCTTCAAATGCGTAGATGTCCGAGCGCTTGGCGTCCCATTTGTCTCCCGCGCCGGTTTCGACCAGAATCCATCTTCCAGCGGCGCGAATCAGCAGCGAATTCATGGCCATCAAGATGCGATTGCGCGAGTCCGGCGGCGAAACTTTTTCCCACATGGGCTTGGGGATGACGCCGAACATCGCGCCGCCGTCTAGCCGGAACGTGCCGTCGGTAAGTAGCCAGAATTCAAGGTCGCCAAGTTTCATGCGCTTTTCCGCGCGCCATCCGCGCGCGCGAGCAGTTCGCGAACGGCTGCGTAGGGATCCTTTCCGCGATTTGCCACCTCGCGCGCCAGTTTATTTAGCGCGGCTTCGCCTTCCCCGCCAGAAACTGCGCGCTTCAAAACGGCTTCCCCGGCGAGCGCGAGAAGCCTCCATCTCCAATGCTCGATTTTCCGCTCCTGGCGTTCCACGCTATTGCCGAAGCGTTCCCGATACCTGGCAATCGCCGAGGCGAGTTCGTCCACTCCTTTATTTTCCGTTGCCACGGTGCGGACAATCGCCGGCTTCCATCCGTCGCGTTCCGGAGCGAGTTGAAGCATCGCTTCCAGCTCCGCCTCTAACCGTTCCACGCCGTCGCGGTCCGATTTATTCAGCACGAAGATGTCCGCGATCTCCATCAGGCCGGCCTTCATATTTTGTACGTCATCGCCCATGCCGGGAACGAGCAGGACCAGCGTGCAGTCGGCGAGGCGCACGATATCCACTTCATCCTGGCCGACGCCCACGGTTTCGACGAGCACGTACTGTTTTCCCGCAGCATCGAGGACTAGCGCCACGTCGCTTGTTGCTCGAGCGAGGCCCCCGAGAAAACCGCGCGTCGCCATGGAGCGAATGAAAATTCCCGGGTCGCTCGCGTGTCCCTGCATTCGTATGCGGTCACCGAGAATCGCGCCGCCCGTGTAAGGGCTCGTTGGATCGACCGCAATAATTCCAACGTGATTCCCCTGCGCTCGATAATAGGCGGCCAGCCGATCCACTAGCGTGCTCTTCCCCGTTCCAGGCGCGCCGGTCACACCAATCACAAACGATTTCCCGGTATGAGGAAAAACCAGTCGCAAGAGGTCTTCTGCCTGCGGGTCGTCGTCCTCGATGGCCGTAATCGCACGGGAAACGGCGCGGATGTCTCCCGCGCGTATTTGCTCGACCCACGTTTCGAGGGATTCGGACATAGGGAACGTTGGAGAAATCAAGGACGAGCCCAAGTGAGCATGGAAATTCAAGCCCTAGAGCGAAGCAAAGAAGTTATCACAACGTCGGCGGGGACCGCACACGAAAACAGAATACAGAGGTTACGGAATTAGCGAGCTTCTAGAATTTGGCGAGCGATCACCATGCGCTGAATTTCGCTGGTGCCCTCTCCGATCGTGCAGAGTTTGCAGTCTCGGTAAAACTTTTCGACGGGGTAGTCCTTTACGAATCCGTATCCGCCGAAAATCTGCACGGCTTCGTTGGCCACGCGCACGCCGACTTCGCTGGCGTAAAGCTTTGCCATGCTGGATTCTTTCGTGAATCGCGGGCCCTTTTGGTCGGCGAGCCATGCCGCCCGGTAAACGAGCCAGCGGGCGGCATCGATTTCGGTGGCCATGTCAGCGAGCTTGAATTGAATGGCTTGAAACTCGCTGATGGTTTTTCCAAACTGTTTTCGCTGTTTTGCATACTTGGCCGCCGCTTCGTAGGCACCCTGCGCCATTCCGAGCGCCAGCGCGGCAATGGAAATGCGCCCGCCATCGAGCACCTGCAGCGTATTCACGAAGCCGAGCCCTTCCTTGCCCAGCAGGTTCGCGTCCGGGACGAAACAATCGCTGAAAATCACTTCAGAGGTGTCGCTGGCGCGCATGCCCAGCTTATTTTCTTTTTTTCCGGGGCGGAAACCGGGATTGCCCTTTTCCACGATGAACGCGGATATTCCTTTGGTTCCCTTGGGCTTGTCGGTCACGGCCATGGCCACACAGATGTCCGCGTAGTGGCCATTGGTAATAAATGTTTTTGAGCCGTTGAGCTTCCAGCCGCCGTCCTTGCGCACCGCCGTAGTCCGCGCCCCGCCGGCATCGGAGCCCGCTTGCGGCTCGGTCAGCGACCAGCAGCCGAGTTTCTTGCCTTGCGCCAGCGGCGTTACATATTTCTTGCGCTGCTCCGGCGTCCCGAATTTGTAGATGTGATTCGTGCACAGCGAATTGTGCGCCGCCACGATCAGCCCGATCGAGCCGTCGACGCGCGAAAGCTCCTCGATCACCGTTGCGTACTCGACGTAGCCAAGCCCCGCGCCGCCACAGTCCTCCGGAAAGATCACGCCCATCAGGCCCATTTCCGCGAGTTTCGGAATCAGTTCGAACGGAAACTGAGACGCTTCATCCCATTCCATTACAAGCGGGGCGATTTCGGATTCGGCGAATTCGCGCACGCTGCGCCGGAGTTGTTGCTGCTCGTCAGTGAAGGAAAAGTCCACGGAACCTCATGCAAATTACGTCTCGAATACTACTCATTTCTTTTATACCACAGGGACGGTATGCGCTTTTTTGCGAGGCTTGAGAGAGGTTCCGAAGAGGCAGTAGCGTAGTGTTCAGGCTGCGGGGTTCCGACCAAACAAGGACGAACAACCGCAGGCTGAAGCCTACGCCACCTAATTCCAACCCACCTGGTGACCTGCGTTCTGCTCGTCGAGCCACTTTTTCAGCGGCGCGAAGTAATCGAGCATGGCGGTCGCGTCCATCTGGCGCTCCCCGGTCAGGACTTCGAGCGCATCGGGCCACGGACGGCTGGCGCCCATCGCCAGCATCTTGGCCAGCTTCGCGCCCGCGGCTTTGTTTCCGTAGATTGAGCACCGGTGCAGGGGGCCCGTGTAGCCGGCTTCCTTGCACAGGGCTCGATGAAACTGGAATTGCAAAATCGTGGCCAGAAAATAGCGCGCGTAGGGAACGTTGTCGGCTACATGGTATTTCGCGCCGGGATCAAAGTCGGCCTCGCTGCGTGCGAGGGGCGGCGCGATGCCCTGGTATTTGCGGCGGAGATCCCACCAGGACTTGTTGTAGTCCGCGGGCTTGATTTCGCCGGAGAAAACTTTCCAGCGCCACTCATCGACCAGCAAACCGAACGGCAGGAAAGCGACTTTGTCCAGCGCGCGACCGAGCAGCAGGCCGATGTCCGCCGAGGGCGGCGGCACATTCTCAATCAGGCCAATCTGTTTCAGATATTCCGGCGTGACCGAGAGAGCGATCGTGTCGCCAATGGCCTCGTGGAATCCGTCATTCGCGCTGGTCTCGAACAGGGGCGAGAGCTTGTCGTAAGCGCGCTGGTAGAAATTATGGCCCAGTTCGTGGTGAACGGTCGTGAAATCCTCTGCAGTGGGCTCCAGGCAAACTTTGATTCGCAGGTCCTCCTTGAAATCGATGTCCCAGGCGCTCGCGTGGCAAACGACTTCGCGGTCTCGGGGCTTGGTAAACAAGGAGCGTTCCCAAAACGTTGCCGGCAAAGGCTCGAACCCGAGCGATGTGAAGAATCCCTCCGCGTAGCGAACCATTCCTTTTGCGTCCACGTTTTTCGCGCGCAGCGCGGCGCCAACGTCGGGTTCCGAGTCCGCGTTTGGTGGAGAGAGGAGCGGGTAGATGTTGTTCCATTCCTGCGACCACATGTTGCCGAGCAGGTGCGCCGGAATCGGGGCATCCTCGCGAACGAGGTCCTTTCCATATTTCTCGGCCAGCTTCCAGCGAACGTAGGCGTGCAGAGAAACGTACAGCGGGCGAACTTGCACCCACAGGCGATCAAGTTCCTTGGAAAAATCATCCGGCGGCATGTCGTAATTGGAGCGCCACATCGCGCCCACGTCGGCAAAACCCATATCCCGAGCGCCTTGATTTGCCAGGTTGACGAGGCGGACGTAACGCTGCCGCATGGGAGGAGCGATCGCGTGCCAGCCCTTCCAGGCGTTCAGCAGCTCTTGCGGATCGCGGCTCGAGGCCATGACTTTCTCGATGTCCGGCAATTCCTTGCAATTTTCCTTTTTGTCGTCCGGGCACCAGGTCCCCTTGCCATAGTCGCTGTCGAGCGAAACGGCAATCTTGGCGAGTTCGGCTTGCGCGGCGGGATCGCGCGGCGCCGGAATATCGACGGACAATTTCAGAAGCATGAATTTACGCGCCACATCCGGGGGAAGAGGAAGCTTTTCATAGCGCCTGGCTTGGCGCGCAAGATCGGCCGTCGCTGCTTTCACGGCCGCGTCAGCGTCCGCCGAAATGGCTTCGGTATCGTCAGTGATGAAATTCTCGGAGACCCAGGTGGCGCGGCTGCTCTTGATCCACAAATCCAACAGGCGTGTTTCGGCTTGTGAGATAAATCGCTCCGCTTCGGCCACCGTGGGGGCAGGTCCGGTAGTTTCGGAGCTGGGAGAAGACTTCACATTCGAAGGCGCCGTCTGACCGTTTATCGTCGGAACAAAAACTGCGATCGCGGCGAGAGTCAATCCTAGCATTCGCGCGCAATATGCATTCGAATTCGGGCGGGTAAGAGGCATATGCAATGCTTTCCTACTCCAATAGATGAACGAACACTTCATTCGAAACTGTTAATCGCTCCGGCGCAAGCCGCAGGCGCGGCCCATCCCATTCGACGAGGCCTTGCGCCAGGAGTTCCTGCACGCGCGGCCGCAATTTCGCCTGATACTTTGTCTCGATGCCCTTCAAATCGACTCCTGCAAGCTGCCGCAGCCCCAGGAACAACTCTTCTTCGAGCGCCTGCTGCCGCGACACACTTTCCAGCTGTTCGACTGGGAAATGCCCTTGCAGGACGGAATCCGCATAGGCGGCAGGGTCGTGCGCATTGGCCCAGCGTTGCGAGCCATTGAAGGAGTGCGCGCCCGCGCCAAATCCGAAATACGGTTCGCGGCGCCAGTACTTGAGGTTGTGGCGCGATTCGAATCCAGGCAGCGCCCAGTTCGAAATCTCATAGTGCACGTAGCCCGCGTCGCCCAGCTTGCGGCAGGCGTACTCGTAGAAATTCGCCATGGAGTCGTCGGACGGCAGCGCTTTCGCGGAGTAACGATCGCCGCTTTGCAAAACTTCCAGTCCCAGGCGGCTGCCCTCGTCAATCTCCATCATGTAGACCGACACGTGCTCGGGCCGCAGGCGCAGCAATTGCTCGACCGAGTCCTCCCAACTGCCATCGGTCTGATGCGGGAGTCCGGCGATCAAATCGAAGCTGAGATTGGCGAATCCTCCTGCGCGCAGAAATCTCGCCGCCTCGAAAACATCGGCGCGGCGGTGCATGCGTCCCGCTGCTCGCAATTCAGCGTCGTTGAACGACTGCACGCCCATACTGATGCGGTTGAATCCCGCCTCTCGCCACGCCGCCGCTTTTTCAGACGAGATGGTTTCCGGATCGGCTTCGAGTGTCACTTCCTCAAATTGCGACAGAAATGAGGCGCGTATCGCTCCGACAATTTGCGCCAGGCTCGCAGGTTCCAGTAGGCTGGGCGTTCCGCCGCCGAAATAGACAGTGTCGACCACCGATTCTGGGACGTTCGCGATCCCATTTTCATGGAGCAAGCGGGGGAATTCGGAGATCTCGCGGCAAACCGCCTGGACATACGGCGCGTACAATTCCTTTGAAAACACGCCCGTATGGAAGTTGCAATAGGTGCACTTCGTTTGGCAGAACGGGACCTGCACATATGCGCCAAGTCTAGTCATCGATCATCGAATCTATCACATGATCAGTTGGCTGCGCTTGGCGGAGGGATTGCGCCCCGAAAAGTCATGAGGCAGGATCCGGGACGATCTTCACAAACACTTCGCGGTTTCTCGGACCGTCAAATTCGCAGAAGAAAATCGACTGCCAGCGGCTGAGGCGCAGGCGGCCATTTTCAATTTGCATGCTTTGTGTAGAGCCGACGAGCGTCGCTTTAATGTGCGAGTCAGAATTCCCTTCGTAGTGTTTGTACCTCGCGTCGCGCGGGACCATACGGTCGAACGCTGCTTCCATGTCGCGCGCAACGTCGGGATCATCGCCTTCGTTGATCGTGACGCCCGCAGTTGTGTGAGGAATGTAAATGTGGCAGATGCCATGGGAAACGCCTGACGCGGCAACACAGCGATTCACTTCGGCAGTAATATTCACCCACTCGGTCCGGCGCGACGTTTTCACGTGCAGCGTGACAGTGCGCGGGACCGGTGATGCTTTGCCTGGGGAATTCATGAACGGAAAACTTGGTCCGTGGCCGTTTTTAGTAGCACAGGCACTCCTGCCTGTGCGGTCTTCTATACCGCCCCTGAACTACTGCTGTAACTACGATCGCAAAACCCGCACAGGCAGGAGTGCCTGTGCTACGAGAAGCACTACGCCAGTGCCGAAGCGGAAGTGGCGCCGTAGAATGAGAACCACGGCTTCGCCGCTGTCAATCGGCCATTGACGTTCTTGATGTTTTTCACGCCCTGGTCGTTCAACCAGTCTTCGAGAGCTTTTACGCCCTGCTTGCCGTAGACGGGAATTGCATCCTTCCAGGTGGCGCGCCCGCACAGGACGCCCGAAAAATTCACTCCTGTTTCCGAGGCCAGTTCCAGCGTTTCCGAGAATGTATCGTTGCTCACGCCTGCGGAAAGATAGATGAATGGCTTCTTCGCGGCGGCCGCGGCCTTGCGGAAATGGTCCTTCGCTTCTTCGCGCGTGTAGGCGAAATCACCCTTGCAGGATTTTGTTCCTTTCACAAAGGCCATAGTCACGGGAACCTCAACCTTCAAAACATCGACGCCGTACTGCGGCTTGCTGAATTCCTCCATGCTGCGCGTCACCACTTCCGGCTTCTTTTTCGCGAACTCCAATCCTTTTTCGTCGGCACCCTCTTCGTATCCCACGAATTCCAGGAAGAAGGGGACATCGGCCGCTGTGCATTCGGCGCCGATGCGCTCGACCCAGGCATGCTTCACGTCATTGATTTCCGCTGAATCGAACGGCGTGTAATAGAGAAGAATCTTCACGCAATCGGCGCCGTCGGCCACGATGCGGCGCACGGAATAATGGTCCAAGAGATCTGGGAGGCGTCCGGGTTGCGTATTATCGTAGCCGCTATTTTCGTAGGCCAGCAGCAGGCCGGCATTTTTGGCGCGCACTTTGGCCGCTGACAGGCCGTATTCCGGATCGAGCAAAATGGCGCTGGCATGCGGCGTCAAAACGCGAGAGACCGCTTCCTTGAATTCCGCCATCATTTGAGGGGTGACAGCTTTCTTATCGATCCCCTTGTCCTTGGCGATCGCGCTCTTCAGTGAGCCGCGCTGATCCATAGCAGCAGCGGCAATCACGCCACGCGAATCCGATACGGCTTCGAGTCCCTTACGCTTTCCGGGAGTGAGCTTCATCCGACCTTCCTCCACTCATAAGCTTGAATTATGGCCACCCAAACAAAATCTTACCATGCCAGCATACCCTGAAAAGTATAGACTAGCGGCATTCTTGTGAATTTGGAGCGAAATATACAAAGGTGACGAACTGTCTACTTCGTGGCGGATTGCAGGGAGAGAAAGCAATGATCTCCACTGCCCGTTTTAATATGACGATCCAGCTGATTCAGCAGCTCCGGCCCTTCCGCGGCGAGAAATGTAAGCAGTCCGAAAGATCGCTCCTGTAGGGCGTTCTCGGGAAAGATCCAGCTGGCAATTTCGTTCTCATGGGTATTTAAGACGCCGGTGCGAAACCCTTCGGCGCGGCCAGCTTTCGCGCGCAGACCGTTAAATTGATGAAGCATCTTCTCGGATGCCGTCTCGAGCGCGCCCAAAAGGGTCTGATCCAGCTTGGCGATCGGCTCGCGCAGGCCTTCGACCAGGGCTTTGATGGCTTGTTCGCCTTCATCAAACCGCGCCGTGAGGGCTTGAGGGAGCGCCTCGGCCTCCAGTCGTACGCGAAGCTTGTGGCGCCCCTGAAGAACATCGCTCACATCCAAATTATATTTCTTCAGCAAATTGGAAACGTGGGCCGGAACCAGCGTGAAGCTCGCGCGCGGCAAGATCGCCGGCGCCCTGCCGAGCAGCTCCTTGTAAATCAACGAGGTTTGCGCGTGGTAGGCCGCTTCAGCGACTCCGGCGATGTACGCAACCGTTGGCAGCAGCGTGTCCTGAATCACTGGACGCAGCAGCGCGCTGGGGCTGAAGTCTTCGGGATGCGCTTCCAGGGATTTCAGTGTTTCTTCGAGAGATTCCGTTTTGTTGCCGGCCGCCAGTCCTCCGTTGGCCGCGCGAAGAGCCAAGCGCTGCCCGTCGACAATGCGGAAGACGAGCGTGCTTTGTTCGGTAACTTTCACCTGCGCGTGGAAGCCGACTTTTTCAAGGGCTTCGGATCGCGCGACAAGTTCAGCTCCAAGGGCCTTGTGCTCTTTCACCGCGCGTAACATTGTGGGCATGGACAGGCGGTGCAATTCCGGGGTCATGGGATCGAGAAATATCAGTCCGCGTCCGGCGAAGATGCGCGCCATCAACTTTCCAAAGGAAGAGCCGAACGTTTCAGTGGGCGCATAGCTTTCAGTGATCCAGCGGGCGACTTCCTCGGACCACGCTCCCTCAAGGAGCGCGGCAACTTGCGCCGAAAGCGCGCTGATCCCGTCCCCCAATCGGATGTCGCCGACGCGCTGGTCGGAAGGCCCTGAGGCAGGCAGATTCAAACGTTCGAAGCCGCCGCGCTTGGGAACAAAACAATGATCCACTTCCGCAAGGTCATGGTCCTCGGTCGCCAGCCAAAAAACAGGGACTGCCTCCATGCCCTGCTCGGACAATCCACGCGCCACGTGAACGGCCGTCAGCGCCTTGTAAATGCTGTATGCCGGCCCGCCGAATAAACCAACCTGTTGCCCGGTGACCACGGCAACCGCGCCGTCCCGCAGCCGGTCGAGATTGTGCGCCGTGGTATCGTCCGCGCCGAACATTCGATTCTGTTTTCTCAGCACTTCGACCACGGCGTGGCGAACCGGGGCCTCGAGTCGAATTTCTCGCGCGGCCTCTTCGATTCCATTTACATTCGGAGGATGGCGGTAAAACTCAGTGACACGCGGAAAATCGGAGAGGAATGCAGAATAAAGACGCGTGGTCCCGGGCAACTCGGCCGCTGAGATACAGTGACACTCCATCAGGCATTCCATCCTTATGTGCGCACAGCAAACCAACCTGGCTCAATCGCAAAGCCTGTTGGATGTTGTGGAATTCTTTCGGATTCAAACCGCAACGTAATGCACTCAGTCACCCGCGGAAGGGAGTTATGGCGCGCCCGCCTTCTTGCAATGAAGCGACTGCAACGGCGAAACTTCAAGCGTCTGCTCGACGAGCGCACGAATCCCTCGTGCGGCCGCGTTCGCGGCAGACAGCGTGGTGATGCAAGGAATGTTGTAGCGAATCGCCGCGCGCCGGATGGATTTCTCATCGTAAAACGATTCGCGGCCAAGCGGCGTGTTGATGATCATATCTACCTTGCCGGTCTTCACCAGGTCCACGATGTTCGGCCGGCCTTCGTTCACTTTGTACACTGGTTCCGCAGGAACTCCCGCTGCTTCGAGCGCCGCCGCGGTGCCGCGCGTGGCGATGAGCCGGAATCCGAGCGCGTGCAGCTCTTTCGCCAGAGGCCCGCAGTGGCGCTTGTCATGGTCGCTCACGCTCAGGAAGATGGAGCCTTTGCGAGGCAAACGCTGCCCGGCGGCGAGTTGGGCCTTGGCAAAGGCCTGGCCGAAGCTCTTGGCCACTCCCATGACTTCCCCGGTCGAGCGCATTTCGGGGCCGAGAATCGTGTCCACGCCTTTAAATTTATTGAACGGGAAAACGGGGGATTTTACCGAGAAATAATCGCGCACCACAATCTCCGCCACGCCGTCGGTCACGGTCACGGGAAGATTCATGTCCCGAAGCTTGCGGCCGGCCATCAGCCTTGCTGCCACTTTGGCCAGAGGCACGCCTGTCGCCTTGCTGACAAAAGGTACTGTGCGCGATGCGCGCGGATTCACTTCCAGCACGTAGACAGTGTCACGCTGGATCGCATACTGCACGTTCATCAGGCCAACCACCTGCAGCGCCTTGGCCAGGCGCTTCGTGTAGTCACGGATTTTTGCGAGCACGGCAGGCGATAAGCTGACCGCCGGCAGCACACACGAAGAATCCCCCGAATGCACTCCCGCCTCTTCAATATGCTCCATCACGCCGCCTATGATGACGTCCTCGCCGTCGGCCAGCGCGTCCACATCCACTTCCGTCGCTTCCTCGAGGAACTGATCGATCAGCACGGGCTTGGCAGGGCCCATGAGCGCGGCATGAGCCACGTATTCCTGAACTGTATTCAGGTCGTATGCGATCACCATCGCGCGTCCACCTAGCACGTAGCTTGGGCGCACCAGCACGGGGAAACCGATTTCGCTGGCCACGCGGGCGGCTTCTTCCGGAACGAGCGCTGTGCCGTTCTTGGGCTGCAGAATTTTGAGTTCATCGAGCAGTCGCCCGAATCTCCGGCGGTCTTCCGCAAGGTCGATTGATTCGGGCGCGGTGCCAATTATGGGCACGCCATTGCGCTTCAGTTCCAGCGCCAGGTTGAGCGGAGTCTGCCCGCCGAACTGCACGATCACCCCCTGCGGCTTTTCACGGTCGACGACGGAGAGAACGTCTTCGAGGGTGAGGGGCTCGAAGTAGAGCCGGTCGGAGGTGTCATAGTCCGTGGATACCGTCTCTGGATTGCAATTGATCATGATGGTTTCGTAGCCATCATCGCGTAGCGCGAAGGAAGCGTGGCAGCAGCAATAATCGAATTCAATTCCCTGCCCGATGCGGTTCGGGCCGCTGCCGAGGATGGCGATCTTGGGACGGTCGGTCGGCTGGGATTCATCCTCGTCCTCGTAGGTCGAATACATGTAGGGCGTGAAGGACTCGAATTCCGCCGCGCAGGTGTCGACGCGCTTGAAGACAGGCGAGATGTGCGCCTTGGCGCGGCGATGGCGCACGGCCGCGGGTGTAGTCTTCCACATCTGCGCGAGTTGTTCGTCGCTCGTCCCGATGCGTTTCCCTTCCCGCAGCAAATCCTCGGAGACAGTTTCCACTGTGACCGATGCAAGCCTCTTGTTGACCGCGATGATCTCCTGCAACTGCTCGATAAACCACGGGTCGATCTTGGTCAGTTCGATCGCTTCTTTTGCCGAGATTCCCCGCTCCAACGCAACGAATAGCCAGTGAATGCGGTCCGGACGCGGCGTGGCAATTTTTTCACGGAGTAAGGAAACCGGCGTGTCTGCCGGCGCGCGCCACGGCGAACTGGGCTCTAGCGACCGGATACCCTTTTGCAGCGCTTCCTTGAACGTGCGGCCAATGGCCATGACTTCGCCGACGGACTTCATCTGCGTGCCGAGCGTTGAATCCGCACCGTGGAATTTCTCGAATTGCCACTTCGGGATTTTCGCCACCACGTAATCGATCGTGGGCTCGAAACATGACGGGGTTTTTTTCGTAATATCGTTGGGAATTTCGTCGAGCGACATCCCCACGGCCAGCAGCGCCGCGATTTTCGCGATGGGAAAGCCGGTGGCCTTGGACGCCAGCGCCGAGCTGCGCGAAACGCGTGGATTCATCTCGATTACGATCATGCGGCCCGTCGCGGGATCGATGGCGAACTGGATATTCGATCCGCCGGTCTCGACTCCCACTTCGCGAATGATCGCCGCAGCCGCGTCTCTCATCCGCTGATATTCCTTGTCGGTGAGAGTCTGCGCGGGGGCCACGGTGATGGAATCGCCCGTGTGCACGCCCATGGGGTCAAAATTTTCAATGGAGCAGATGACCACGAAGTTGTCACGATAATCGCGCATCACTTCGAGCTCATATTCCTTCCAACCGAGGACCGATTCCTCGACGAGCGCCTCGTGAACGGGGCTTGAATCGAGCGCATGGGCGATGGCTTCCGAAAATTCCTCGCGGTTGTAGGCGATCGACCCGCCTGTCCCACCCAAGGTGAAGGACGGCCGGATCACCACGGGATAGCCGAGCTGGTCAGCGAGCTTCAGCCCCTCCTGCACATTGTTCACCAGCGCCGACGCCGGAACGTCCAGCCCCACCTTGCGAATTGCGTCTTTGAACCACAGCCGGTCTTCGGCCACCTTAATCGCGCGCAGCGACGCTCCGATTAGTTCGACCCCGTGCTTTTCAAGAATTCCCCCTTCCGCAAGCTCCACGGCGAGATTCAAGCCGGTCTGCCCACCGACGGTCGGCAGGAGCGCCTGCGGTTTTTCCGCGGCGATAATCTTCTCCAGATATTCCTTGGTGAGAGGCTCGACGTAAGTGCGGTCGGCGATTTCCGGGTCAGTCATGATCGTCGCAGGATTCGAGTTCACCAGGACGACCTGATATCCTTCGCTCCGCAGCGCCTTGCAGGCTTGCGTGCCCGAGTAGTCAAACTCGCAGGCCTGCCCGATCACAATCGGGCCGGAGCCGATAATCATGATTTTCTTGATGTCCTTGCGCTTGGGCATAGTCGACTGTAATAAACGTCACTTTCCGCAATTCCCCAGCATCATTTATCCCACACAGCTTAAGTATTTTTTGCTCGCATTTGATATTGCGGCCGTTCCTCTGCAGCACCCCTGCTCTCCATTTATAAAAAAAGCCCCCCCCCCTATCCCCCACCCCCCCCCCTCATATAAACTCACATCTGTGTTCTTCCTCTTCTATTCTTCCTCTTTCTAATATCGTGTGTGTTTCCCTCTTTCCCCACACCCGCTCTATCGTTTTGGCTGTGTTTTTTCGGCTCTGCGCAAACGGAAACAAACCCACACCATTGACCAACGTCATCCTCGAGCGCTCCCGCGCCGCAATGCGCCGGAGAGTTTCCAGTTTTTCATGGTGTCCATGAATTGCCGGAACAAATAGTGCGAATCGTGCGGTCCGGGCGACGCCTCGGGGTGATACTGTACGGAAAACAGCGGCATGGTGCGGTGCCGAAATCCTTCGTTGGTGTGGTCATTCAAATTTACATGGGTGACTTCCACGTCGCTCGAAGGCAGCGAATCCGGGTCCACGCAGAATCCATGATTCTGCGCCGTGATTTCGACCTGCTCGGTCAGACAGATTTTTCACCGGATGATTCGATCCGTGGTGGCCGAAGCGCAGCTTGAATGTCTTGCCGCCGAGGGCGAGCCCGCAGAGCTGGTGCCCGAGGCAAATTCCGAAAACCGGCACTCGGCCGAGCAAGTTGCGAATGGTTTCAATCGCGTAGGTGGCAGGCTCCGGATCGCCAGGGCCGTTCGAGAGGAACACCCCATCGGGCTTGAGGGCCAGCACATCTTCCGCCGAGGTTTTCGCCGGAACCACGGTCACTTCGCAATTGTGATCGACGAGCAGGTGAAGAATATTCTGCTTGATGCCGTAATCGTAGGCCACCACGCGAAATTTGCGCGCTTCCTTGCCGGATTGCGCCTCGCCCATCGATTCATTCCATGGAGAAGCCGTCAATTCGATGGAGCCTTTGTCCCAGCTATATTTCTTTTCGCAGGTCACGCGGCTGGCCAGTTCGAGCCCGGCCATGGATGGCAAGGCCCGCGCTTCCGCAAGCAGAGTTTCGGCGGGCGTTCCGTCGGTCGACAGCACTCCCCGCAGGGCGCCCATTTTACGAATGTGCAGGACGAGCGCGCGCGTGTCCACATCCCAGAGAACTGGAATATTGTGGCGCACCAGATAATTTTGCGCGGTTTCGCCCGAACGCCAGTTGGACGCGATCGCGGAAAATTCCCTGACGATCAACGATTCGATGTGCGGAACGGGAGACTCTTCGTCATCGACGTTCGTGCCGACGTTTCCGATGTGGGGATAGGTCAGGCAGACAATCTGGCCCGCGTAACTCGGATCGGTGAAGACTTCCTGGTATCCGGTGAGGCTGGTATTGAAAACGACTTCCCCGCCGCGCCGCGTTGTGGCTCCCGCGGCGCGCCCATGGAAAATTCGCCCGTCTTCGAGCGCCAGAATTCCCTTCCGTGCTATCGCTTCCGACAGTGGACCCTCTCTCTCCCGCCATCGCGCCGGCGATTCACCGGGCGCACACGCCTCTGCCAATTCGCTGCGGCGCGCTTTCATACCCTTGCTAGTGCGCTTCGGCGGGCAAGCCCGCCATTTTCCGCCGCAGCGGACGAAGGCGGGTTATTTTACGGATTCGGCAAAAACCGGGATCGAACCGAAGTGATCCACCGGCCAATAGGCGAACACAGCCTTGCCGTAGATAAACTTTCGCGGCACCGGACCGAAAATCCGCGAGTCGTTCGAGCTGGTGCGGTGATCCCCCATTACAAAGTACTCGCCCTTCGGAATTTGCGTGGGCGGATACGTCCCGAAATCTTCGGACTCCGGCGGAATATACGGCTCCGGCAGGAGTTTGTCGTTCAGATAGACCTGCCCGTCGCGAATCTCGACTGTATCTTCCGGCAAACCGACGACGCGCTTGATGAACGACTTCGAGCGGTCCAGAGGATACCAGAAAACCACGACATCGCCGCGCTCAATCGGCTCAAACCTGTAAACGAACTTGTTGATGAAAATCCGTTCCTGATCGGAGATTAGGGGGGTCATGCTGGTGCCTTCGACTTTCACCGGTTGGTAGAAGAAAATGATGATAACGATGGCGAGGCTGAAGGCGATGACCAGGTCCCGCCCCCAACTTCGAAGCTCGCGCCGCAGCGGTTGCGCCGCCACGGGCGCGACAGTCGTGCTTATTTCGGCGTTCGGCTCCATGTCCTTACGTGTGAACAACTAAATTTATACCACGCTCCATCGCTCCGCGCCACTGTTACGGAAACCAGGTGTAGTCGGATTTCGAAAATACAAATGTCGCGCAACTTCCCGAGATGGCTTGTTTGAGATTGACGCCGGCGGAAAGTCCGGCATATTGTTTGCCGAGAAACCGGGTGGCGCAATTCATGGCGCGCAGTTTCAACGGAACGAAATCGACAAGCTGGGGAGGTTCACATGCGTTGGATGCGCGGACTTTTGCTTTTTGCGGCAGGGATCTTAATCGGAATGTTTGCGACGCAACCGAGCGCCGCGCCCCAGGAGAAAGCGGCAGGGATCCGTTTAAACCATTTTGGCCTGTATGTAAAAAATTTTGACGAGTCCGTGGACTTCTACACCAAGACCATGGGTTTTCGCGAGGCGTTCTCCGTCAAGGATAAAGACGGCAAACCGGCTCTCGTCTATCTTCAGATTAATCGCGACACTTTCGTGGAGCTCGCGCCCTCCACCGCAGATCGCCCCGTGGGTGTGTCGCATATCGGAATATGGGCCGATGATTTGAACAAGACGGTCACCATTTTGCGTGAGCGAGGCGTGAAAATGGACAACCCAATTTCCGGTGGCACGAAGGCAATTTTGACCAACATGTTCGAGCCCAACGGCGTGAGGCTGGAGTTGCTGGAGTATCCGCCTGAATCACTACAGAGGAAGGCCATCGAGGCTTGGAAGTAGATCGGTCCTCTGGCAGAAGTGGCTGCGGAAAAACTAGCAACTGGTCATTCCGTTCACGGAGAACGTTCTCGGTGAACCGAAGGGCAGAGTTTGCCCGAGGAATCTGCTTTTTCTTGGGTTTGGCAAAGAAAAGCAGATCCCTCGCTTCGCTCGGGATGACAAATAAGCACTTTTTCCGCAGGCTGAGAAGCCCGATTTCCTGGGAACGCCATTCTCCTGAATGGCGTCCTTCAAATCGCCGATCTGGAGACTGGCGTTCCCGGAGATCTCACTTGTATGCAACCATGCGCAGCCTGCGGTAATCCGCCCACCATTGTCCGTCGCGAAATAATTTCGGACGGAGCATCTCTTCGACTCGATTCAGGAATTCGTCGCGCTTCGCTTCCCCTGCCTTCGCCAAAAAATCCGCGCCAAACATGACAATCCAGTTCCGCATTCCCGCTTCGCCATCCGCGAGGCCAGTCGGCCGGTCGAACAGCGTGATGAGCCGCACTTCAAAGCCATTTTTCTCCGCGAGCGTGGAATAGGCGCTCACGCTTGGGTAATACCAGAGCTGTACTTCTCCCGGCTTCGCCGCGCCCAATTCCACCAGCGCGCGGTCAAAGGCATCCTGCATAGCGCGAATATTCTTGTGGCCGCCGAATTCCGCGACAAATCTTCCGCCCGGACGCAGGGCCTTCCAGACTCCTTGCAGTACGCGTTCGGGTTCGTGAATCCAGTGCAGCGTGGCATTCGAGAAAACCGCATCAAACTCCTCTCGAAAATTTAGGTTCCTGGCATCGGCAACTTCAAATTTCAAATTCGGATATGCCAATCGCGCAGCCGCTACCATCTCCGCGGAGCGGTCCACGCCGGTAACCAGCGCACCGGATTCGGCAATCTGCGCAGTCAAATGGCCGGTGCCGCATCCGAGGTCCAGGATGCGCTCACCGGCCTTGGGGTCGAGCAACGAAACCACGTCGGAACCATATTTCCAGACGAAATCGTGTTTCGCGTCATAGAGCTTCGCATCCCATGCTCCTCCCGCCTGCCTCAGCCTTTCACTCACGTTTTCTCCTCGCGCCGTTCCATTCAGATTCTCGGAAAGTCTTTGCTCCCCAATATCGGCTCTTCGCCGGCAACTCTTCACTCGCCTTCGCTCTTCGCGCGAAACGCTCCGAACGCGTAATTCACCGCGGCAAGGGCCGCGCACACAGCCGTCTCTGTACGCAGGATGTTGGTACCTACCGCCACCTCGGCAAATCCGCAGGCGCGCGCGGCCGCAAATTCCGCATCGGTCCATCCGCCCTCGGGCCCGATGGCAATGGCCACACGAGCAGCATCGCCGCCACGCCGCGCCAATACCGCGGGCTCGAGCACTTCGCGCAGCGGCCTCGCGCCTGCGCGTTCGGAAAGCAGTAATTTCAACGGAGCGACGCAGGCGCGAAATGCGTCGGTTACTTTCAAAGCGGCGTGCAAATCCGGAACGCGCAATCGCCGCGACTGCTGGGCGGATTCGGCGAGGATTCGTTTCCACCGGTCGGCGCGTTTTCCCGCGGCGGCGATCAAGCCATTTTCACTGCGGTCCGCCGCGAGCGGCGCGATTTCATCCGCCCCGAGTTCCGTGGCCTTTTCGAGCGCCCACTCGAAACGATCAAACTTTAAGATGGCCAGGAGCAACTCGATCCGAACGGACGCAACCGGCGCCGGCAGCGGTTCGACCAGCGAGAAACGGATTTCGTTCCGCTCTACACTTTCCGTGCGCGCGAGCCACACAAGGTGTCCGTCGCTCAATTCGTACAATTGCCCGGTCTCCGCACGCAGCACGCGCCCCAGGTGATGAGCCGCCTCACCGCGCAGAATTGCGGAACCCGCCGCAAACTCTTCCACAAAGAATCGCCGCCGCATGTGCGGCTATGTTATATCAATCGGATGGCACCGCGCTCCCAGCCTGCCTCGGCCCCGCTGTACACGGTCCTTTCCGCCCTGCTGCTGGCGGTTCTTTCGATCTGCAGCGCACCGTCCCTGGCTGCCCAGGCGCCACGCCCCTCTGCCTTCCGCCGCGCCGTGATTGTCGACACCGACGGCGGCGCCGACGACTTGATGGCCATCGCTTTCCTGTTATCCCGGCCAGACATTCGCGTGGAAGCCGTCACCATCGTAAACGGCGAGGCGCATGTGCAAGCAGGAGGAAGAAACGTGCTGCGCCTGCTCGCGCTCGCAGGGCGAAACGACATTCCCGTATACCTCGGCAGGGATACGCCGCTCTTCGGAAGCCAGGAATTTCCCGACGAGTGGCGCCGCACTGCCGATGAGCTTCCTGGCATATCTCTTCCGGAGCCCAAACGTTCCATCGAATCGCGGGACGCGCCGGACTATCTGGCCAAGCGTCTGCTGGATGCGGCGCACCCGGTGCAAGTGCTGGCGCTTGGGCCGCTCACAAACCTCGCGGAAGTGTTTTCGCATACGCCGCGCGCGGCCCGCACAGGCCGGCAACTTGTCATCATGGGCGGCGCCGTGCGCGTTTCCGGGAATTTGGGAGACGGCGGATTCTTCAAGACGGACAACACCTCCTCGGAATGGAACATATTTCTCGATCCAGCCGCGGCGAAGATTGTGTTTACGTCCGGCGCGCAGATTCGTATGGTGCCGCTCGACGCGACGCAGCGCGTTCCCATCGACATGGCCCTCTTCGAACAATTCAAGTCGCGTGCCGGCACGCCGCTGGCAAATTTTGTGGCGCAAGTGCTGGCCACGGAGCGCGAGCAGATTCGCCAGGGATTCTACTTTGCGTGGGATCCGCTCGCGGCCGCGGCCCTCGCGAATCCCGCGGTCGTGACATTTCGCCCGCTGGCGATCGAAATCAGCGACAAACCGGGCGAATTGGGCCGAACCATGGAAATCAAGAACCGGCGCGGCAACATGCTGGTGGCGATCGATGCCGATGATTTGAGATTTCGCGATGTTTTTATGACGGCTTTGGGAGTGAAGTAGGACAGGCTTCAGCCTGTCCAGCGGTTAACAGGATTACATACGGAAAATCGACAGGCTGAAGCCTCTCCTACCCGAAGATGTCCTTGACCTTTTCGAACAACGAAGAATCGCGATGCGCGGGCCGATTTTCGGCAGGCAATGTGGCGCCGAGCTGCTCGAACAACTTCCGCTGATCGCGCGAAAGTTTTGTGGGAACTTCGACATGAACGTTTACGTACAAATCGCCTTTGCCGCCGCCATGCGGATCCGGCAGGCCTTTTCCCTTTAGTCGAATAATTTCACCGGTCTGAGTCCCTTCGGGGATTTTGACTGTCTCTTCCCCGTTCAGTCCCGGCACGACAATTTCCGTCCCCAGCGCCGCTTGAACAATGGAGACCGGCACTGTGCAGTACAAGTCGGCGTCCCTGCGTTCGAAGTAGGGGTGAGGCTTTACATCCAGGACGACATAGAGATCGCCGGCAGGCCCGCCACTCCCGCCGGGCTCACCCTCTCCCGGAACGCGCAGGCGCGTATTGGAATCGACCCCCGCGGGAATTCGCAGATCGATGGTGCGGCTGCGTTCGATGCGGCCCTTGCCGTGACATTCGGTGCACGATTCACGCACGATCTGTCCCGCGCCTCGACATTCCGGGCACGTGCGCGAAATTGTGAAGAAGCCCTGCTGGTAATGCACCTGTCCACGGCCGCTACAAGTGGCGCACGCAACCACTCCCGTGCCCGCCTTTGCGCCCGTGCCGTTGCAAACTTCGCAAAACTCCAAACGGGGAATGCGGATTTTCGTGTTCACTCCCGCGGCTGCTTCCTCAAAACTCAACTTCATGTCGTAACGTAGATCCGCGCCGCGCTGCGAGCGGCCCCTGGCACGTCTCCCGCCGAAAATATCCTCGAACCCGAAGAAGTCTCCGAAAATATCCTGAAACTCATCAAAAATGGTTTGATTGACTCCGCCGTCGAACCCGCCGCGGGAGAGCCCGGCGTACCCATAGCGGTCATACGCGGCCCGCTTCTGCGGATCGGAGAGAATTGAATATGCTTCGGTCGCTTCGCGGAATTTTTCCTCGGCATCCTGCTTGGCTTGCGGATTGCGATCGGGGTGCCATTTCAAAGCCGCCTTGCGATACGCGGACTTTACTTCATCCGCGCCGGCGCTTTTGGCTACACCAAGGATTTCATAGCAGTCTCGTTTTTCACTCATTAGCTGGGCCGCCTGGCTGACCTAATTTTCATTTGTGGTGGAGTTTTCGCCTTCTCCGGAATGCACGGCTACGCGCACAATCGCGGGACGCAGAACGCGCCCGTGGAACGTGTATCCGTCCTGAAATACCGCGACGATAAAACCGTCCGGATATTCCTCGGATTCCAATCGCTCGATGGCCTGATGCTGGTGCGGGTCAAATATTTTCCCCGCCGCTTCGATGCGCTGCACGCCGTGCTTGGCAATCGAATCCCAAAGCTGTTTGCGGATCAGCGTGACGCCCTTGCGATATTCCTCGTACGCCGGATCCTGGTGAGCTTGCAGCGCGCGATCGAATGCATCGAGCACGGGAATAAGATCAAGGACCAGCCGTTCGACACCGCGGCGCCCTTCCTCGAGTCGATCGCGCTCCGTCCGCTTCCGGAAATTTTCGAAATCGGCCTGGCGGCGGATCATGGTCTGCAACAACTCTTCCTTCTCTGCCTTGAGCCTCTGAAGTTCCGTGGACAAGGAAGTTTCGCCACCCACCGGTGGATCAGTGGAAGAGGCGTCGGAGGAAGCCTGCGACGAATTCGACTCTCGCTCGCCGCGAACGCCATCAATAGGTATCACTTTTTCTTCCTCGCGTTTCGCTTCCGCCACGTTTACTAACTCCGATCCAATGTCTCGCTGAAGGCGCGTGCGACAAACGCCACCGCCGTAATCGCGCGCTCGTATTGCATGCGCATGGGGCCAAGAACGCCCACCGTTCCCTGCGACTGATCCTGGAACGAATAGGGCGCGCTGATCAGGGCCAAGTGTTCGCCCGCGCGGTCCATTCCCTTGACGCCAATTTGCACGTGCACCGGGTCGGGCGTATCGATGCAATTTGCCAGGAGAGCGATGATCCTGTGCTTTTCCTCGATCGCCGCCAGCACGTCCGCCAATTGAGTCTGATCGTTGAATTCCGGCGCCGCGGCCATTTGCGCCGCTCCTTCAATGTAAACTCTTTGCGCTGATCCCTGCCCGAGCATTGCCGGATCGCACAGCACCAGCGCGTTGCGCGCCAGCAATGCGTATTGCTCTTCTTCTTTGGCCAGCCGCGTGAGAAGGTCGGCGCGAATCGCTTCGAGTACGCATCCCGCGTAGTGGCGGTTCAAATATTCCGCCGTGTGGTCGAGGTCCTGCTGGGTGAAAGCCTGCTCGGGACGAATTACCTTGTCGCGGGTATTCCCGCCCGTCGAAACCAAAACGACAACGACGCGCCCGTCCGGCAGCAAAACGAAACGGATGTGCTCCAGCACGGTCTTCGAGATCGGCGGGGAAACGACGATGCCAAGGCCTTTCGAGATTTCCGCAAGAACGTGTCCGGCGCGCTCGGCAATTTCCTCGCCGGTCGCCGCACCCGCGAATTCGCCGCGGATTCTGTCTTCGTCCGCCGGGCTTAGCGTGGCCTTCGAGACAATCTGCTGCGCGAAAAAACGGTAGGCTGCCGCCGTCGGAACACGCCCCGCCGACGTGTGTGGCTGATACAAAAACCCCTGCTCTTCCAGGTCGGACATCACATTGCGAATCGTCGCGGGGCTCAGTGATTCCACGTGCCGCCGCGAGATGGAGCGAGAAGAAACGGGCTCGCCGAATTCAATATAAGCACGGACAATGGCGGATAAAATCTGCCGATTCCGTTCGTTATTTGGGGCTGAGTCGGACATTTGCCGCAAGTCTCGCTGAACAATTCCCCTGCTTGAATGATTTTATGCGCTGCAGCCGTCGCCGTCAAATTGGACAAATGGAAGGTGTGCCAGGCGGGACAACTCTCGTGGACCGTAAGGGTTGAAGTCTGGTAACTCCAATCTCCCGATTGGCGATGTGCAAAACACCATTCAGGAGAATTGTGTGCCCAGGAGCAGCCTTTGCGCGCTACGCCGTGTCAATTTGCGCGCGTTGCAGGCGGTCGGAATAATCTACGTAAAGCGTTTTCCATTCCGAATAGAAATCGATCGCGGCGGTCCCGGCTTCCCGATGGCCGTTGCCGGTCCCTTTCGTTCCCCCAAACGGAAGCTGAATCTCCGCTCCGATCGTAGGGGCGTTCACGTAGACAATTCCGGTCTCCAGATCGCGCATCGCGCGATAAGCCTGATTCACATCACGCGTGTAGATGGAAGCGGAGAGCCCATACTTGACATTATTGGCAATCTCGATCGCTTCCCCCAGCGATGAAAACGGAATCGTAGCCACGACCGGTCCGAAGATTTCTTCCTGCGCGATGGTCATCTTGGCATTCGCATCCGCAAAAATAGTAGGTTCGTGAAACCATCCGCGCGACAACTCGCCGGATTCCGCGCGATGCCCGCCGAGAACCAGGCGCGCCCCCTCACTTTTCCCGATCTGCACGTACCTCATCACCGTGTACAGTTGCGTTTCATTCACCAGGGGGCCGACATCGGTTTCGGAATCGAGCCCATCGCCGAGCTTAAGCGCCTTGGTCCGCGCCGTAAAGAGATTCATGAATTCCTTGTAAATTTTCGCATGGACCGCGACGCGGCTGGCCGCCGTGCAGCGCTGACCAGTCGTTCCAAAGCCGCCCCACACCGCGCCTTCAACTGCGAGTTCCAGGTTGGCGTCGTCCATTACGATCATGATGTTCTTGCCGCCCATTTCGAGGTGACACGGTTTGAAAAGAGGGGCGCAGGCCTGACTGACTAAACGCCCGGTGTCGGTAGATCCCGTGAAACTCACCGCAGCCACGCCGGGATGCGTAACGAGCGGCGCGCCTGCATCCGGCCCCATGCCGGTCACGATGTTCAGGACGCCTGCAGGCAATCCCGATTCAATCAGGATTTGCACGAGATTGTATGTGGAGAGGGGCGTGTCTTCGGCCGGCTTGATGACCACGGTATTTCCGCAAATCAGCGCGGGCATGATTTTCCAGGAAGGGATGGCCATCGGAAAATTCCACGGCGTGATCATTCCCACAACGCCCAACGGATCGCGCACCGACATCGCAAATTTATTCGGCAGCTCCGACGGAACCGTCTGGCCGAAGAGCCGCCGCCCTTCCCCGGCCATGTAATACGTCATGTCGATGGCTTCCTGCACGTCGCCGCGCGCCTCGGAAAGGGGTTTGCCCATTTCGCGCGTCATATCGCGGGCCAGGTCTTCCTTGCGCTTCACGAGCGCTTCGGCGGCGCGATAAAGAATTTCCGCGCGCCGCGGCGCCGGAAAGAGGCGCCAATGCTTGAAGGCGGCCTTCGCGGCGTCCACCGCATCGTTCACGTCTTCCTGCGTCGAAGATGGAAAAATTCCCACGAGCTCGCCTGTGTTGGCCGGATTGCGGTTCTCGAACGTGCTCCCGCGGCGTGCCGCCACCCACTCCCCATTAATAAAGTTTTTGTGGCTCCTGGAAACCGCGCTGGTCGTCATGTCGCCTCCTGCAGTCGATTGAGGCTTGAAAGGATGGGGTTGGCAAGCCGCGCAAACAATATCGCGGCGGAAGATTCCTTCGTAAAATTTCAATGTAGCAGACGCTCAGGAGGCCGTCAAACAAGCGGGTGTTACTGCGTGACAGGGGGATCTGCCGGCGCGGGAGTAGTGGGGACGGCCGAGGTAGACGCAGCCGGGACCGGCGCGCCTTTGCCTGCGGTATCAGAACCTAATCCAAGTTTGTTGAGGGAAATTGCGTCGATCTTGCCGGTTGGAGCGACGCCGATTTTGTCCTGATACTTTTTCATCGCGTCCGTGGTTGCCGCGTCCCACTTCCCTGTCGGCTCGCCTTGATAAGACCCGTCTTTCTCCAGGGCAGCCTGAATTTCCTTGATGCGATCGGCTGTAGGAGCGGATTGCCCTTTAATCCTTTTCGTGTAACGGTGTTTTTTCTTCTTGGCCGTAGTGGTGGAGGTCTGCGCCTTGCCGGGGCGCGCTGCGTTGGACACGAAAGGAGCCGCGCTCACCAGAAGCGCGGCCCCCAGGATGTATAGCAGGGTTCGTTTGGAGATCGTCAAGGTCATCGGCTCGGGCTATTGTTCGGGAGCCGGAACTACGCCGGCTAAGTAAACGGTGTCGAACTGGTCGGCACCGGATCGTCGCTGGACCTTGAACAATACGTCTTGTCCTGCTTTCAAGCCCGAAACTGCACGGCGATATTCGGCCACGGAATTGACCGCGACGTGGTTGACTTCGGTGATGACGTCGCCGCGGGTGAAGCCGATATCTTCGGCAAAGCTGGCCGGGTCAACTTCGGTGACCAGCGCGCCCTTCATGTTCTCGTAACCGGCGCGGCGCGCGCGGTCGGTTCCCAGGTCTTCGAGGCGCAGGCCGAACTCAGCCGGCGTCGGTCCGTTCTCATTATTGCCGCCATTGACGGTGCGATCCGGGAAAATCTTGGTGCGATCGGCGACGGTAATGGAAGCTTCGTGTTCTTTCTTGTCGCGTATGTAGGTGACGCGCACGGAATTGCCAATTGGCGTCTGGGCGATCGGATTCACGAGGTCATTGCCTGTATGCACCGGCTTCCCGTTCACGCTGGTGATGACGTCGCCGGACTGCAAGCCCGCTTTTTCCGCGGGGCTGCCCGCCTCCACGCGCTGCAAAACGATTCCGTAGGTCGCGCCGAGTTCCTTGAGAACGATGGGATTTGCACCTTGCGTTTCCGTGAAGCTCACGCCGATCGAGCCTCGCGTCACTTTGCCGCTGCTGATGATCTGGTTGTAAACGCCGATGGCGGTATTGGAAGGCAGGGCAAATCCGACGCCTTCATTGCCGTGTCCTCCGGTAATGATGGCGGTATTGATGCCGATCACCTGCCCGGCCATATCGACCAGCGGTCCACCGGAATTTCCCGGATTGATGGCCGCGTCAGTCTGAATGAAACGCTGGAACTGCTGCCCCACGTTGCCGCGGTCCTTGGCGCTGATAATTCCCGCCGTGACGCTGCCCTGCAGGAACCCAAAAGGATTGCCGATGGCCAGTGCCCAGTCACCCACTTGCACGGAATCCGAATTGCCAAGCTTGGCGTAAGGCAGATCGTGGCCTACTTCGATCTTCAAGATCGCCAGATCAGTCTCTTCGTCGATGCCCACGATCTTGGCCGTGTACTGAGTCTGTTCGGCGTTCAGCGTAACTTGGACTTTTGTGGCCCCATCCACGACATGATTGTTCGTCAGGATAAAGCCCTTCTTGTCGACAATCACGCCCGAGCCCAGGCTGCGCTCAGCCGTCGGCCCTTTGTCCGGAAAATCGAAAAACCGGTTGAAAAAGTCTTGAAACGGCTGTTGGTCTTGATCCTGATCGTCCGGGGGGCCCAACTCGCCGCCGCGATTGCGTTGCCCCGGAGCTGCGCGCCCTTTTCCATGTTGCTCGATCACCTGCGTCGTCGAAATATTGACCACCGCCGGCTGCACTTGTTTCACAATAGAGGCAAACGCGCTCGACAGCTGGACGGGATCGGGAATCGCGAGTGGCGTTCCGCCGATAGCGGCTGCGGGATGAGCCGCACCGACGTGCCCGGAAATCACCGTGCCAATCAGCATGCCGATGGCCAGCGTCAAAGTCACGAGTAGGGTGGCTAAAATTTTTCGATTGCGCGCCCAGGCCGCAAATTCCCGAAGTTGTATTCCCATAGTCCTCACTCCTCGTTAACCATTCACTTCCTGTTATTCGCCCCGATCGATTCGCAGGAGATTATACCACCCACACTATCGCTCCGCGCACCCACGGATATGCGCGGCGTTTTCCAGCGAGCAACCCGCTTATCGGTGTGTCTATGATCCGATGCGCACATTTCCCCTATAACTCAGCCTTATGGCTTTCACAATCATTATAAATTTGATCTGCACGCCCATCCAGGGTCAAATACTTAGAGTGCGAGAGCGTGAAGCCGGGCGGATTCCCGCCGCTTTCCGCAGGGCCAGTTGAATTTTCCTTCGCACCGAGCCCAGGCCTGCTAAATTAGGATGCACAAACATGAACCCGCGAACGATGTACCGAAAAATTTGGGAGTCTCATCTGGTCCGTGAAGCCCCTGGCGAGCCTTCACTGATTTACATCGACCGTCACCTGGTCCATGAAGTGACGTCTCCGCAGGCCTTTGCCGGCCTGAAAGCCGCCGGCCGAAAAGTGCGCCGCCCGGACTTGACCTTCGCCGTCATGGACCACTCGGTTCCTACCAAGAACAGGAATTTGCCGATTCTGGATAAAGCCGCGGGCGGGCAATTTGACGCCCTCGAACGCAATTGCCAGGAGGCAGGCATCACCCTGTTCGACATGTTCAGCCACAACCAGGGCATCGTGCACGTGATCGGCCCCGAACTGGGCTTGACGCAGCCCGGACAAACGATTGTTTGCGGCGACAGCCATACCTCCACGCACGGAGCGTTCGGAACACTGGCCTTCGGCATCGGCACGAGCGAAGTCGAACATGTCTTGGCAACACAGTGCATGCAGCAATACGAATCAAAGACCATGCACATCGTGGTCAACGGAAAACGCAACAAAGGGGTTTCCGCCAAGGACATCATCCTCGCCATCATCGGCAAAATTGGAATCGGGGGCGGAGCAGGACACGTCGTCGAGTATGCCGGCGAAGCGATTCGCGCGCTTTCCATGGAGGGCCGCATGACCGTTTGCAATATGTCCATCGAAGGCGGCGCCCGCGCCGGAATGATCGCGCCGGACGACACTACGTTCGCCTACATGGAGGGGCGTCCCTATGTCCCGCGCGGAAAAGATTTTCAGGAAGCCGTAGAGATGTGGAGAGCCCTGGCCAGCGATCAGGGGGCGAAATTTGACTCCACGGTCGAACTCGATGCCTCGGCGCTCGCCCCGCAAATCACCTGGGGAACAAACCCGGGGATGGTCACCGGCGTTACGGAACGCGTCCCCGATCCCGGCTCGTTTCGCGATCCGGACGATCAGAAGGCCGTGGCCCGCGCCCTGACGTATATGGGTCTGAAACCCGGCACGGCGCTTGTGGACGTTCCGATCGACCGCGTATTCATCGGGTCCTGCACCAATTCGCGACTGAACGATCTGCGAGCCGCCGCGCGCGTGGTCGCCGGAAAACACATTTCGAAGGATCTCAAAGGAGCGCTGGTTGTACCAGGCTCGATGGTGATCAAAGAGAAGGCGGAAGCCGAAGGGCTCGACAAGATTTTCAAGGATGCCGGATTCGAATGGCGCGATGCGGGATGCAGCATGTGCATCGCCATGAATCCGGACGTGCTCCTTCCCGGAGAGCGCGCCGCCAGCACATCGAATCGAAATTTCGAGGGCCGTCAGGGCAAGGACAGCCGGACGCACCTGGTCAGCCCGATCATGGCCGCTGCGGCGGCGATTGCCGGTCACTTTGTGGACGTGCGCGAGTGGAACGTGGAAGCGCAGGAATAAAGTTTCAAGCCTAGTTTCTTAGAGATCGATCCGGAGCAAAAGATGCAGCCTTTCTCAAAACATACTGGAACGGTTCTCCCCCTGGACCGCGTAAACGTCGACACCGATCAGATGGTGCCAAAGCAATTCCTGAAGCTTCAGACCAAGCAGGGATACGGCAAGGTACTGTTCTATGATTGGCGCTATCTTCCCGGCGAAAAACCCAATCCGGATTTCGTTTTGAATTGGCCGCGGTACCAAGGCGCATCCATTCTCCTTGCGCGCGCGGGATTCGGCAGCGGTTCGAGCCGCGAACACGCTCCCTGGGCCCTCGCCGATTACGGCTTCCGAGTGCTGATCGCGCCGAGCTATGCCGATATTTTCTATAGCAACTGCTTCATGAACGGGATTCTTCCCGTGAAGCTTCCGGAAGGCCAAATCGACGAATTGTTTCGGCGGGCAGAGAAACAAGAGGGGTATTCCCTGACTGTCGATTTGCCCGCGCAAACGGTCGTCGACTCGAGCGGGCTAACCTACCACTTTGAGATCGATGAATTCCGCAAGCACATTCTACTGGAGGGTTTGGACGAAATCGGACTGACGCTCAAGTACGATGCGAAAATCGCCGAATTTGAGGAATTGCATCGGCCGGGCGCAACGCTGCACTCACCGGTGGACGCCAAATTCGCCGCTCAGAAATAAAACCCTTCTAATATGCAAGCGTGACTTCTCCTGCCCGGTCCGTTCAAACCAACTGGAGAATGAAATGTGTTCCATTCAGGGCCAACTCTCCCCTTATGGGACGGTAGTTCCATTCCCGCTAGCCTAGCCCAAGCCCCACTCACCGCAAGCCGATGCCGTAAAGCAACTTAGTAAAAGAAGCTTCCCATTCCGATGGGCACGTGGTTGCGGTAGCCATTGGAGGTCCAGGCGAAGGCGATTCCCGATATCTGGCGCCGGGAACGGAGAAGGGTGTTTCTGATGACCGTCCGACGAAAAACCCTGCACATCATTGCCGTCACCTGCCTGGGGCTTGTCGTCGTGCTCTATGCAGCCTCCCGATCGTTTCTCTTGGGAGGCTTCATCAAACTGGAGCAGACCTACGCTCAAGAGAACGTGCAGCGTGTACTGAACGCCCTGGATCAGGACATCGCCGCCATGGACCGCTTTACCTACGACCGGGCGTCTATCGAAGAGACCTATCAGGGCATTTCGGACCAAAATCCCGAACTTCTCCATTGGCTCATGGGAAAGGACGCTACCGGCACGACCCAGACGCAGCGCCTTAATTTTGTGCTCCTGATGGACACGTCCGCACACATCATCGCCTCCAGAGGCTTTGATCCCGCGACGAAGAAGGTGATCCCTGTCCCTGAGAGTCTGAGGGCGCATATTTCGACTGCCGACCCGCTCATTCAAATCACAGCGTCGACTGGGAAGACCAACGGAGTTTTGCTCCTGCCCGAAGGGCCACTCCTGGTGGTCTGTCGTCCGGTCACCAGGCCCAATTCAGGGGATCCGGACCGCAGCTTCATGCTATCTGCGCGTTATCTAGAGAGTGCGGGCGACCTGAAAGGTTTGGAGAAGACTACCAATTTTCCCCTCTCCGTTCGTAGGGCCAACGAAGAGGGATTGCCCGCAGATTTTTCCGATGCGCAAAAGCATTTGTCCGCAACGGGCGCCATCTATGTCCATGCCATCGACAGCTCTACTTTGGGCGGCTATGCGCTGCTTTATGACATCTACGGAAAACCGGCATTGATTTTGAAAGCCGAAATGCCACGGCGAATGTACCACCAGGGTCAGGTCAGCCAGCTTTACTTCGTTGTGTCGCTGGGGATCGCGGGGCTGGTCTTCGCGTTTGCGATCACACTTCTCCTGGAGAAGACCGTGGTGTCGCGGCTCAGCGCCCTGAGCAGCAGCGTCGCCGCAATCGCCAGCAGTGGAGACGCATCGGCTCACGTGTATTGCTCCGGGAACGACGAGCTCTCTCACCTCGGCGGCGCCATCAACCGAATGCTAGAGTCCCTGCAACTCTCTGAGAGGAGACGGCAGCAGACGGAAGAGCGTCACCGGGCCTTCATGAACAACATTCCGGCCATCGCGCTGATCAAAGACGCCGCAGGCCGCATTCTCTATATCAACGAGCCCATGGAGAAAATCTACAAGATCAAATTCGAGGATGTGCGCGGGAAAATGCTGGCCGACTGGATTCCCGCCGAACAGGCTGAAAAGATCCTCGTTCATGACCGGGAGGTCCGTTCGACAAAACGCTTGGTTCAGTCCGAGGAGCTAATTCCCACCCCGGACGGAATTTTTCATCATTGGTTGTCTTTCAGATTTCCCATTGAGGAGCCGAGTGGGGAACTTTTGGTCGGGACCGTTGCGGTGGATATTTCGCGCCGAAAACGCGCGGAAGCGGAACTTCAAGAAGCGAAAGAGATGGCCGAGTCGGCCAACCGCTCAAAGAGCGAGTTTCTTGCAAACATGAGCCATGAGATCCGCACCCCGCTTAACGGCGTCGTCGGCATGACGGAACTCCTCCTGGGAACCGATTTAACCTCGGAGCAGCAAGAGTATGTCGACACCGTCAAACTTTCGGCCGATTCCCTGCTCACCGTGATCAACGACATTCTGGATTTCTCCAAGATCGAGGCCGGGAAAATCGATTTCGAGATGATCGACTTCGATCTTCGCCGCACGATGGAAATGACTTTGAAGACCTTGTCCTTCCGAGCCGAGGAAAAAGGGCTCGACCTGCGTTGCCATGTATCTCCGGAGGTTCCGGAAGCTATTCGAGGCGATTCGACGCGCTTGCGCCAGATCGTCGTCAACCTGATCGGCAATGCCATCAAGTTCACCGAGGCCGGCGAGGTCGCGCTGAAAGTGTCGGTAGTCACCGCCGAAGGCGAACGTCGCATGCTCCATTTTGCCGTCTGCGATACTGGAGTCGGAATCCCTCCGGAGAAACAGAAATCGATCTTTGAGCCGTTTACTCAGGCTGACTCTTCCACTACCCGCAAGTACGGTGGAACCGGGCTGGGATTGACCATTTCGATCCGCCTGGTCCGGATGATGACGGGAAACATGTGGGTGGAAAGCGAGCCGGGCCAGGGGACGAAGTTCCATTTCACGCTGCCTCTCGTCCCCGGAGCGAAACCAGCGGAGGAGGCAGCTGGGGCAGCTCCCGAAATCCCGCACGGCGTGAAAGCCCTGATCGTGGATGACAACCGCGCCAACCGCCTAATCCTGGAAGGATTCCTGAAACAGCGGAGATTCATCACCACTTCGGTGGAGGGAGGCGACGAAGCGATTGCACAACTCCTGGCAGCCTCCGCTGCGGGTGAACAATATGGGCTGATTATCTGTGACTTGCTCATGCCGGGGATGGACGGCTTTGGGTTCATCGAGCGCGTCCGTGCACGGCCGGAGCTTTCCACCGCAAAAATTATCTTGCTGACTTCAGCGGGGCAAAGAGGCGATGCGGCGCGGGCCAAGGAACTGGGGATCGAAGCGTATCTGACCAAGCCAGTCAGGCGTTCGGAACTGCTCGCAGTGATTTCCAGGCTTTTTGTAGGCGGCGGACAATCGACCGCACAATCCCTGATTACCCGCCATTCGATTGCCACCGCCGCTTCGGATGCGGTTTCCCTGCGCATCCTGGTCGCGGAAGATAACACTGTGAATCAAATGCTGGTGACACGCCTCTTGGAGAAGCGGGGACACAGTGTGAACGTAGTCATGAACGGACGCGAAGCGCTGCTCGCCCTGGAACAAGGGACTTACGATTTGGTTCTGATGGACATGCAGATGCCCGAAATAGATAGGTTCGAAGCCACCGGCGAGTTGCGAAAACGTGAGAAAAAAACTGGGCTTCACACTCCGGTCATCGCACTGACCGCACACGCCATGAAAGGCGACCGCGAACGCTGCCTGGAGGCAGGGATGGATGGATACCTTTCGAAGCCCATCCGCACTATGGAACTCTACGAAGTGGTCGAGAAATACATCGCCATACGAGCGGCAGCTCCGCCATCGCCGGAGCACGAGAAACAAAACAAGTAGCGCTGATTCCAGCAATCCCTGTTCGCATTGATGATTCAGCCATTGAGTCCGAACCGTGGCTCAAGATCCGGCGGAAGGAATCGTCCCCTTCCATTCAGCAATACAAATCCCCGACAAAATAAGCAAGGCGCCGGCAAGTGGCCTTCCCCAAGCCGCTCATGCAACACGATGAAGGACGTGATCGCGGCGAAAACAGGTTCGGCAGTGAGAATCAGCGCTGTGTTGGTCGCGGTGGTATGGCGTTGCCCCCAAACCAGCAGCGGATAGGCGAGCGCTGTCGTGAATATCGCCGTGACGATCACGCCGAACTCCATCTGAAAGGTGAAGCGAACAAAGAAAGGTTCCCAGCCCGTCACATTCAGTAGCGGCACGGCGATCGTAGAGCCCACCCCTGCCAGGATCACTTGCAAGCAGCTTAATGCACCCAGCGAATATTTTCCCGTGTAGTGCGCGATGAAGATAATTTGAAGCGCGTAGAGCACCGCGCAGCCCATCACCAGCAAATCGCCGCGATTGAGATCGGCAAATCCTTGCCTTCGGCACCGTCAGCAGATAGAGTCCCGCGAAGGACGCCGCCGCCCCTCCCCAGGCCCACGCGCCAATCCTTTTTCCCCCGAAGGCGGCGAGAAAAACGGGCACCAGCACGACGCTCAGTCCAGTGATGAAGGCGGCTTTCGAGGGAGTCGTGCGGGCAATTCCCGCGGTTTGAAAAGCGTATCCTCCAAACATGAATATCCCGACGCTGAAGCCCGGCCCACAATTCGTCGCGCGTGAGTTTGCGAAGATCTTCCCGGTAAAACCAGATCATCGGCAGAGCGCCCAAGCACGAAGCGCGCCGCCAGGTAGCCGAATACGGAAATGTCGGCGAGGGCGTCCTTCACTACGACAAAGGTTACTCCCCAAAGAAAGGAGCAGAGCTAAGAGCGCAGCATGAGCTTTGAAAGCGGAGGCTCACCGGGAGCGCATGGTCCGAGGGAGGAGTGGAGATCGCAACGGAGGGCCAATTTTTTTCGCGGCAGGTCTCATGGGATGTCCGAGTCTATTGATCCGGCGCTCCAAAGGCAACCCAGCGGTCCGCGATGGAATCGCATTAAGCAGGATTCCGGCGCCGGCCGGAAGGCTTGTCTGGTAAACTGGCGGAGATCCGGGTCGCTGTCACACAGAATGATCGTGCCAATTCGTTATCCCATCCGTGCTAGGGGCATCCTGGCAGCCCTGTTTCTCCCCGCCGTACTCCTCTGCCCCGCCGCGCGCGCCGCGGACAAGGACAAGAAACCGGAAAAGGAAAAAAAGGAAAAGATCGAGCCATGGGTCGAAATTCGCACCGCCCATTTTATCGTCGCAAGTGACGGCGGAGAAAAAACGGCCCGGCGAATCGCGGACGAGTTTGAAACGTTGCTGCGAGTGTTTCAGGCGACCATGCCAAATTCACGGGTCAGCACCGGCATCCCCGTGCGCATCCTCGGCGCGAGGGACGGCAAATCTTTCGCCCGCATGGCTCCCGAATTCCCTTTCGATAAAAATCACGAACAGCCGCCGGGACTTTTCTTTTCCGGCGCCGAGAAAACGTATATCGGGATTCGGGCCAACGCCTCCGGCCATTTTCCCTACATGGAAATCTTTCAAAATTACGCGCGTGAAATTCTCAAGCTCAGCTACCGCAAATTGCCGCCCTGGCTCGAGGAAGGATATTCGACCGTTTACGGCAGCGTGACCTTCAGCGATCGCGGCGTTCGCCTGGAGCGGCCCGACCCAGAGGATTTGAGCGTCTTGTTTGAGAGTCCCCTGCTGCCGCTCGACATCGTTCTGCACGTGGACCGGAGTTCGCCATACTACAGCCCCGGAAACAAAGAGTCGGTGTATTTTGCGGAGTCGCGCGTGCTGGTGCACTTCTTGATCAGCGATCCGCAATTCGCGGGCACGAAATCCATGGAACGCTACATCACCGCCGTGGACGGGGGAGCGGACTCGTTGCAAGCAGCGCGCGAGGCATTCGGCGATTTGAACCAACTCCAGGCAAGACTTGACGCCTTCGTCAAACAGGTGAGCGCCCCCGCTGCCGAACTTCCCGTCACCGGCGGGAGCGATTCCGGCGGCTCTGCTCGAACGCTTTCAGCGCCAGAAATAGAAGCGCGCGCTGCGGATTTTCTGGCGCTCCGGGGAAGGAGTGAAGACGCCGAAGACAAGCTGGATGAGGCGCTGATGAGCGAACCCACGCTTGCGGAGGCCGAACAGAGCCTGGGATACATCCTGCTGAAAAGGGGCGATCTGGACGAGGCGCAAAAACACTTCGACCACGCTGTGCAGCTCGACCCAGGTGACGCTCTCAATTTTTATGGCCAGGGACTGGTGGCCGTGGCCAATGCCAAAGGCGGGAATGCGGAAGTCCCGGCCGCCGCGGCGGATGCGTTTGAAAAAAGTGTGGCGCTGAATCCTGAATTCGCTCCGGCGTGGTTCAACTTGGCGATGATTTACTCGCAGCGAACTGACACATTGGCAAAAGCCCTCGCCGATGCTCGGCGAGCAGCCGCGCTCATGCCGGGAGGTCCGGGGTATCAAGCGCAAGTGGCGGCGATTCAGGACCGCATCAGCCATCCCGACGAAGCGCGCAAAGCTGCGGGGCGCTCGCAGGAATCGGCAAGCAATCGGCCCCCAGCAATTCCAGCTGGCGAACTCGTCTCGCAATCGTCGCGGCAGATATCTCCCACCTCGCCAGCGCCGCCTCCGGTCGGCAATGCGCCGGCCGCCTCGCCCGCCGATCCTGGATTGCGGATCGAACGCAAGACGGAACCGGAGGCAAGACCATCCGCGGTGTCTACAGCAACCGCGGAGCCGAAAGCCGAAGCGGCTCCCGTGCCTCCGCTTTTTGCCGAATCCTCAGAGGTGTATTCCATGGTTGGAACAATTACGGATGTGAATTGCGCGCGCGCCCCGCAAGTTCTGGTCACGCTAAAATCGCAAATGATCAGCATGAAACTGCACGCGGACAATCTGGAGAATGTTTCGGTCACATCTACCGGCTCAACTGCTGCCGCGAAGGGCACGACTTGCGCGAGCCTGCGCGGACGCACCGCGCGCATCTCTTACCACCTGGTTTCGCAAAAACCCTGGGACGGAGAGATTCAAGCCGTGGAGTTTCGCAATCAGCCTTGAAGGTTTCGGTACTGCAGTTCGGACACCGAAGTCGTCCGACCATTCAGATGGTTTGCCGCTTGGGGCGCCCGGTAGACTTCTTACGGTTCGAGGCCAGCGACGCCGAGCACGGTCAATGCGACGCGCTGGAGGCCGAGTTCCCTGCCTGCGGGGTCGTACCATTCTTCGAGCGTATGAGCGCCGCCGCTTCGCCCTCCGGCGCCAAGCGAAATGGCCTGGATTCCCACGGAGAGCGGAATATTGGCGTCGGTGGAGGATCGTTCGCGGCGCGAGCGGTTGCCAAGCTGATTGTCAGCCGCAATCAAAGCGGCCAGGAGCGGTGAATTTTCAGGAAGTTCGCCCGCCGGCCTGATTCCCATGACATTGATTTTCAGGTTCAATAAGTTTGCGCTGCCGCCCATGCCGCGATCCCGCGCCGCCGACATTTCTTCGTCAACGCCGGCTTTGACTGCGTCGCGCAAAAGTCCTTCGAGCACGGCGAGCTCGGTCTCCGATTCGGAACGCAGATCCACTTTCATACGCGCACTCGAGGGAATGGAATTCACCGAAGTTCCGCCCTCGATTTCACCGATGTTGAAACTGGTTCGCGGGGATTCCGGCACACGCGCGGTAACAAACCGGGCGATTCCCCGCCCCAGCGCGTGAATCGGATTGGGCGCCCCGAAGTCCGACCAGCTGTGCCCGCCCGGCCCGGCGATGGTGATTTCGACGCGCCGGGAAGCCAGCGCCGCCGTGGTCACATATTCGGTGGCGGAGCCATCCAGAGCGATTACATATTTCAAGCGCTTCTTGTAGGAATCCACGAGCGCGCGAATCCCGCGAAGATTTCCCTCGCCTTCTTCGCCCACGTCGGCCACAAATAAAATTGTTTTATTGGTTTTGATTTTTGCGTCGTGGAAAGCTTTCGACAGGGCCAGGAGCGCGGCGAGTCCCGTGCCGTTGTCGGAAATTCCCGGCGCGAGGAGTCTCCCGCCTTCGCGCTTGACGTGCACTTCCGTGCCCACGGGAAACACAGTATCCAGATGAGCCGTCAGCATAAGGATATCCGGAGATGAGCCGGGCCATTCACCAATGACATTTCCGATGTCGTCCAACTCCACACGCAGGCCCGCGGAAGCAAGAGCCTTTTTCATATAGGCGGCGCGGACACTTTCCTGAAATGGCGGGGCGGGTATTTCCGTAATCCGGATTTGTTCTTCGGTGGTCGCGCTCGCGCCGTCGCGGAGAATTTCCAGCACACGGGAAACACGCGGATCGCTTTGCAAATCCGAGGCGGCGGCTTTTCGAGAGACATTTTGAATGAATGAAGTCACTGCTGCTCCCAGCGTAAGTAGGGCGAGGAAACGTCGCACGGCTTACTTGGCCGGGCCGGGATTCGCCCTCATCCGGGAGGGATGGGCGGTGCTTGGCCAACTGCCGCAATGATTGAACCGCATGAACCCTCTTGGAGAAAATTCAGTGCTAGTAGCGCAACGTAAAGCTGTGTGGCATTTGCTTCGGGTCGGGCTTGTAAAGCGTCTTGCAGAATTCGCAGCGGTAAATTTCCGCGTCCTTCCCGATTTTGGCCTGTACTTCCCTGGGATAGTCGTACCACCTCTTGAGATGTCCGGCGCAAAGCTTTCCCTTAGCGTCCTTCTCATCGCAGGAGCGTTGCCTGGGCTTGCGCACTTTGATCTTCTGTTCCTTTGGCGCATCCTCGACGGCGGCAGGAGCCGCAGCCGCAGCGGGCGGAGTTGCAGGAGGCGCCGGGGGCGGCGCTGCGGGTGTAGTGCCCTGTGGTGCGGTTTCCTCGGCCATTCGTCGATTCCTCTCTCTCGTCGGGTTGCGCGTTCAGGATCGATTCCTTCGCCTCACATTTGTATCTTACTCGAACCGTTCCTGTGAAACCAAGCGGGACTTCGGTAGGACAGCCACTCTTGGCTGTCCTCGTGTGCTTTGACGCACCCGGCAAGGACAGCCAAGAGTGGCTGTCCTACTCAATTTTTGCTAGCCCGTTTCCGAATGCTGGCCGCTCGAAGCCAGCGAGTTTGCCGGATCAGGGTATTCCACATTTTCGAGGCACAGGCCATGTGGCGGCATGGTCCCCGCGGATTTGCCGCGGTCGCGCAGCGCTAGCAGCCTGGGCAAATCTTCGGGAACAAGTTTCCCGCGGCCGACCTCAATCAGCGCTCCCACCATTTTCCGCACCATGTGCCGCATGAACGATTTCCCGCGAACCACGTAGATCCATTCCTCCGGCGAATTTTGAGAATTGGGGCTTTGGACGCGCAGGAATTCGGAGCGGTAGATGGTCCGAATCGTGGTCCGCTCGCGGTCGTCTTCCTCGGAACCTGTCGAGGCCGCGAAGGTGGCGAAGTCGTGTTCGCCGATAAAATGGCGCGCCGCTTCAGCCATAGCGTCAAAGTTCATCTCGCAGAAATCATGCTGCACGTACCTCCACAGAAACGGAGGGACGACCCGGCCGCGAAAAATCCGGTACCGGTAAGTCTTGGCCAGCGCGTCCCAGCGCGAGTGGAAGTCCGGGCCAACCTCCTCCGCGGCATTCACTCGGACCGTGGGCGGCAGCAAAGCGTTACATGCGCGCAGAAACTCTTTCGCAGTAAGCGACGACGCTGTTTTGAAGTTCACAACTTGTCCTGCCGCGTGCACACCCGCGTCCGTGCGCCCTGCGGCGTAGATCGTCAGGCGCCGCTGCGTCAGCGTTTCGAGAACGTCCATCAGCGCGCCCTGAACCGTGGACTGCCCGGGCTGGGACTGCCAGCCGCTAAAATCCGTCCCATCATAGGCGATGGTGAATTTGATATTGCGCATGGGGTCGAAAACCAATGGAACCACAGATAAACACAGATGAACACTGATAAAAAACATGGCAAGGGAAAAACGGCGAGACAATATGCAATTGATAGCCGAACAGGAGCCTTTTTTTATCCGTGTTTATTTGTGTGAATCCGCCGTTCCAATCAAGCGCCCGATCGGGCATAGCGGCTACCAGGCTTTACGGCCACGCCGCCACTGCGGCAAAGGGGACAATCGGAAGCGTCGTAGCTTTCGATCTTCAGGTCCACGAGGGCTTCGGTGCGCACGGGCAGCTCGATTTTGCCGCCGCTGCGATCGATGAGGGCTCCCGCGGCAACCACACGCGCCCCGGCTTCTTCCAAGACGCGAATCGTTTCGCATGTCGACCCGCCCGTGGTCCAGACATCCTCCACCACCAGCACGTGCTCGTCCAGTTCGACTCGAAATCCGCGGCGCAGCGTCAAGATTCCCAGCGAGTCACGCTCGACGAAAATTGCGCGGATGGGTTTGCCGTCCGGGCGCGGGGGAATCGCCCGCGCCACCTCGTGGCCGACGATGAGTCCGCCCAGAGCCGGTGAGGCGACGCAATCTACGCGCAAATCCATGAACTCCGCGGCCAGCGCGCGGCCCAATTGCTCCGCATACTTGGGATACTGCAGCACGAGCGCGCATTGCACGTAGGTACCGCTGTGCAGGCCCGAGGTCAGCTCAAAATGGCCGTGCCGGATGGCGCCCGCTTCCTCGAAAATTTGCATTGCCGCGTCAGGTCTCATCGCGGGCCAAGACTATCGGCCCCTTGCGCCCTTGTCAAGATAATGGCCTCAACGGTTCGCGAAAATTCCTCGCCGGATCGACTTCGGGCCTTGACCTAATGCGCTTTCTCACGTCCAATACTTCGGGCCATTGAGGATCTCCGGGGGCCCACGGGAGAACGCGGTTTTAAGCAAAATCGCCCGCGAGCGCGGCGGCGGAATGGCGCGGCGTGCCATGTTTACTCGGACCGCTTGTAGGCAATCCTGCTGCGGAACCTGTGCGCGCCCGAAATGCCGGCGGCCTACCGCAAGCGCGGGAAATATACTTGAAACATATCCATCGCGGGGGACGTTTAGAGTATCTAGCGCCCGGAAGTGTTTCAATCGCCGGATGATGAATATTTGATTTCAGTTCGGAGAGGAAAACTCAATATGCTTGCAAGGTTCTGCCGTGTCTCATTCGCCGCAATTTTAACTGTCTTGACGGCCCTGGCGCCCGTCGTGCCCGTTTTCGCGCAACAGCAAGGAGACTCCACCCCTCCCGCGCAGCCTCAGTCACAGTCTCCAAGCCGGGCAATCCAAGTATCAAATCAAAACTACACCTCTGGCAAGCGGTGGTTCCCCAATATCATCGCCCCCTATACGTACACGGCGGTGCCGGAACCCGTATTGACGAACGCGCCGCGGATCGAGCAAATGGTTAAAGAAGGAAAGTTAAGCCTCAGCCTGCAGGACGCTGTCGACCTCGCGCTCCAAAACAATTTGGCCATCGTGATCGAGCGTTATACTCCGTGGCTCGCGGAAGCCAGCATTCTTCACACCTTGAGCGGCGGCGGCCCCACTTCCGGGCCGGTGGGCGCGCTCGGGACGATCCCCGCGCTGAATTTCGATCCGCAAATCACTTCGGCCTTCAGTTTGGATCAGAGAACAATTCCCGTGAATAACCCGATTATCGCCGGAACTGGTGGAAGCGCCGCGGTCGGCACCTTCGCCTCTTTGGCTACCCACACCGCAACCGGCGACATGCAATATAGCCAGGGTTTTCACACGGGCACCTTTCTTTCGGCGTCCTTCAATAACACTCGAGGATCCACCTCCAGCACGACCAGCTTTTTCGATCCGTTCGTGCAATCCAATTTTATCTTCACTGCCAGCCAGCAGCTGCTGAACGGCTTCGGACTCCTTGCCAACGAGCATTTCATCCGGATCGCCAAAGTAAACAAGAGCATTGCAGACCAAACCCTGATGCAGCAGGTGATTACCTCGATTACCTCCGTCGGCAATGCTTATTGGGAACTTGTATTCGCGCGCGGCAACGTGGACGTGGCGCGCGAAGAAATTGCTCTGGCCGACAAAACGTACAGTGACAACAAGAAACAGGTGGACGTCGGAACTCTCGCGCCCCTCGAGATCGTGCAGGCCGAAGCGCAACTCGCTACGGCTCAACAAGCCTTGATTGTTGCACAAACTACAGTTCTTCAGGATCAGCTCATACTTTTGAACTTAATCGCCAAGGACCCGAATTCTCCTATTTTGCGCACGGTCGAAATTATTCCCACGGACACGGCGGATGTGGCGCCGCCCGAAGTGGAAAAGATACCGTTGGAGGACCTGATCAAGGAAGCCACTACCAAGCGGCCCGACGTGTTGCAGGCGGGGCTTCAGATCAAGGGAGATGAAATCAACGTCCGCGCGACGAAAAATGCGCTGCTTCCCTTACTTACGCTATCCGGGGAGTATGCGACCGAAGGATTGTCGGGCAATACCAGGCTAATAACAACCTGCACGCCCGTGCCGCCCGCTACCACCTGCACGCCTCCTCCGCAGTTGTTCACAGGGTTGGCAACTTCGCTGAACCAGGAGTTAACAGGCGTCTATCCGGAATATAACGCGCAGATCAGTTTGACGATTCCGATTCGCAATCGCGCGGCGCAAGCCAACAATATTATCGCCACATTGACCGAACGCTCGGACCAAGCCAATTACCAGCAAGTCGTAAACAACGCCGCCACAGATGTTCACAACGCGCAAATCACATTGGAACAAGCCCGTATCACACTGGCCGCTGCGATCAAGACGCGCGACCTCGATCAGCAAACCCTGGATGCCGAACAGAAGAAATACCAGGTTGGCGCTTCCACGCTGTTCAATATCGTGTCCGATCAAAATACTTTGGCTGCGGCGGAATCCGCGGAAGTTCGAGCGCGCGTCAACCTTGTCGAGGGCAAAGTGAATTTTGATCGCGCCATGGCCCGAACTCTCGAGGTCTACAACATCACGATCGCTGACGCCAAGTCGGGCCGTTCGTCCAAGGACACGCTGATCCCCGGCACTTCCGTCACCGGCCAATTGTTCGTCGATCCGGTGAAACAATCCGGCGATGCTGCAGCGCCTTCCCGCAGCCCTTCTATTGCTGGCGACGGACAATAAATTCGCGCAGGGTCTGAACCCGGGAACGCCAATCTCCCGATTGGCGGATTGCGACCCGCCATTCCGCAGAATGGCGCTCCCAAGACGGCCATCAAGGTTCAAAGTTTGTCTGAACTGCCTTGTTCCGCCTTGCGCCTTCGCCTAGAATCAATCTGCGCTCGCACTTGAATTTCGGTTTTTTCAAGCTGACGGCGTGATTGCTCATCCATGCCATCCGATCGCGAACCGACACCTCGCCGCGCGACGGGCGAAAAATCGCCTGAGCGCATCTCTGAATTCACAACAGCTTCGGGGCACTCAATTCGGCGTCTCTATTCCGCCAGCGACCTTTCCGACTGGAAACCGGAGCGCGACCTAGGATTTCCGGGACAGCCTCCGTACACCCGCGGGATTCACCCGGCGATGTACCGCGGCCGCCTGTGGACCATGCGCCAGTTCGCCGGTTTCGGTTCGGCGCGCGATACCAACGAACGTTTCCGGTATTTGCTCGCACAAGGGCAAGCCGGGCTTTCGGTGGCTTTCGATCTTCCGACGCTGATGGGGTACGACTCCGACCATTCGCTCGCCCAAGGCGAAGTCGGCAAGTGCGGCGTGGCGATCAGTTCCCTGGCGGATATGGAAGCGCTTTTCGACCAGATACCCCTCGGAAGCGTTTCCACCTCGATGACCATCAATTCTCCCGCCGCGATCCTTTGGGCGATGTATCTCGCGGTTGCGGAAAAGCAGGGCGTCGATTGGATGCGCCTTGCGGGAACGCTGCAAAACGACATCCTCAAGGAATACATCGCGCAAAAGGAATACATCTATCCGCCCAAGCCGTCGATGCGGCTGGTGATTGATACATTTGAATTCGCCGCGCGCCACACCCCCAAGTTCAATCCGATTTCCGTCAGCGGCTACCACATTCGCGAGGCGGGATCGACGGCGATTCAAGAACTTGCGTTCACGCTGCGCGATGGAATCGAATACGTCGAATGGGGTATCCGCCGGGGACTGGCCGTGGACGATTTTGCGCCCTCCCTTTCGTTTTTCTTCAATGCGCACAACGATTTCTTCGAGGAAATCGCGAAATACCGCGCCGCGCGCCGCATCTGGTACAAAACGATGACCGAGCGCTTCGGAGCGAAACTGGCTCGCTCCTCGGCGCTACGTTTTCATGCACAGACGGCAGGCTGCTCACTCACCGCGCAGCAGCCCTACAATAACGTGGTCCGAACCGCACTGCAGGCCCTTGCGGCAGTAATCGGCGGCGCGCAGTCCTTGCATACCAATTCGCTGGACGAAGCCTGGGCCTTGCCGACCGAGTTTGCCGCAACGCTCGCTTTGCGAACGCAGCAAATTCTTGCACACGAAACAGGTGTCGCGAATACCGTCGATCCCCTCGGCGGATCCTATTTCCTCGAAACATTGACCAACGAAATGGAAGAGGCCGCCTGGAAATACATCCGCAAGATCGACGAAATGGGAGGGATGATCCCGGCCATCGAACGAGCATATCCGCAACGGGAAATTGCCGACGCATCGTATCGCTACCAGGTGTTGGCAGACCGGAAAGAGATAATCATCGTCGGCGTGAATGATTTTCTCGGCCAAGAAAAGCCCATCGAAATCCTGCGCATCGATGAATCGGTGCGAGCGCAACAAGCCAGGCAGTTGCGACAATTGCGCTCCGAACGATCGAATGAGGAAGTCACACACCAACTCACAGCGTTACGCAAGGCCGCGCAAGGAACGGAGAACTTGATGCCCCACATCTATGCCTCTGTGAAGGCGTACGCGACGCTCGGTGAAATTTGCGACTCCCTGCGAGAAGTCTTTGGCACGCACGAAGAAGCGTCAGTGATGTAGGAATCCGTGAGAATATAGGGCGAATGCCAGAGAAAAAGATTAGAGTCTTAATCGCGAAACCCGGACTGGACGGCCACGATCGGGGAGCGAAGATCATTGCCCGCGCCCTGCGCGACGCCGGCATGGAAGTGATTTACACCGGCTTGCGTCAGACGCCAGAGATGATCGCCTCCGCCGCGGTGCAGGAAGACGTTGACGTGATCGGCCTATCGATCCTCTCCGGGGCGCACAACACGCTCGTCCCGCAGTTGCTGGACCTGCTCAAACAAAAAGGGATGAACGACGTCACCGTGCTGCTGGGCGGAACGATTCCGGAAGCCGATATTGCCGGCCTGAAGAAAGCGGGCGTTGCTGAGATTTTTCTTCCCGGCACGTCCACGCAAAATATTGTGGACTTCGTGCGCGATCGCGCCGCAAGAAAGTAGGATAGGGTTCAGCCTGTCTACTTCTGTCATCTATCGCCGGCGCAAAGTCAAAACCAGACAGGCTGAACCCTATCCTACTTCACCACATTCCCCTCAGCGTCTCGAATCTCAACTGCGCCGAGGTCGAGCTTCACCAACTCCGGCTCGATTTTTGCGCGGTCGCCCACGCAAACTAGGATCAACTGGTCGGGGTGCAGGTATTTTTTCGCCACTGCCTCAGCGTCCTCGGCGGTCACGGCGTTTAGCTGCTCCGGCAACTTTAAGAAATAGTCCCGCGCCAGGTTATACACAAATATTTCGGACAGCACGCCCGCTTCGCCGCTGCTGGTTTCAAACGCCCCCGGCAAGGAACGCGATTGCGAATCCTTCGCCAGGCTTAGTTCGTCCGGCTTCATCTGCGTGTCGATCATCCGCCAAATTTCCTTCAGGATTTCCGTTACGGCAGGCGCGGTTGCATCAGTCCGGATTCCGCCGCCGGCCACAAAATATCCCGTCGAACGCCTGTACACAAAAAAGGAGCTCGCTCCATACGTGTAGCCGTGCTCCTCGCGAAGGTTCAGATTGATGCGGCTCGAAAAAAGCCCTCCGAGCTCGGAGTTCATCACTTCGAGTGCGGGATAATCGGGCGTCGCGCGGTCGACACCGAGTTCCAGCAAGCGCACCATGGTCTGCTGCGCGCCGGGCCGGTCCACGATCACAATCTTAGCCTTCGTGGGCTCCGGGGTAGCGATTTGCGAGGCCTGGGACTCGCCGCTCTTCCACGCGCCAAACTTGCTTTCGGCCAGAGCCTTCAAGTCGTCTACAGGAATATTTCCGGACACCACCAGGGCCGAGTTATTGGGCACGTAGTTGGCCCTCCAGAAATTCATCATGTCTTCGCGCGTCATCGCTTTGACCGAAGCTTCCGTGCCCGAGTTGTCATACCCGAAGGGGCTGTGCGGCCCGAAGAGCGCCGAAACACTCGTGCGGGCGACGATCGTTTCAGGGTCGGAGAGCTCGTCTGTGAATGCGGCCAGACGGGAGGCCCGGCGCCGTTCCACTTCATCCGGCGGGAAAGTGGGATGCAAGACGACGTCCGAAATTAGGTCGAGCGCTCCAGAAAAATTGTTGGTGAGCGAACTCGCGCCAATGCCGGACGAATCCATGCTCGCACTGGAAGAAAGCGCCGTGCCGAGGAGCGCGGCCTCGTCCGCAATCTGCGTGGCGCTCCGCGTTTCCGTTCCCTGCTGCAACATATTTGCGGTAAAACTGGCAAGGCCGGGCTTGTCGACCGGGTTCGCGCTGCTCCCCGTATCGAAAACAAGATCTGCTGCCGCGACCGGAAGGCCCGGGCGGAAGTGGTAATAGACGGTCAGCCCGTTTGAAAGCTTAAAAACGTCCGGGACAGGGAGATTGAGCGCATGCGCGGGCCCGGGCTTGGGAGGATTATCCCGCCATGCCGCGTCGGCATTGACCGACTCGCCGCCCGTGCTCTGTCCTTTTTGCTGGTTCTTGGGTGTTGGGACATCCGGCCCGAGATCGGGTTTCCCGGGGATGCCGTAAACGACCACGCGCGCCGTCGGCTTTAGTTGCGTTTCCGCAAACGCGCGGATCGAATCCGTGGTGGCCGCCTCGTAACGGTGCACGTCCTGCGGAAAGTAACCTGGATTTCCTAGATAGTGGTTGTACTCATTCAAGCGGTCGGCCACGCCGCCGAATCCGCCCAGGCGTTCGAGTCCTTCAATCATTTCCGTTTCAGTGCCGTTCCTCGCGCGTTCCAATTCAACTGCGGTGGGTCCATTCTTCCGGAAGGCGGCCAGCTCTTCGTCCACCGCTTTTTCCATTTCGTCGGCCGTGTGTCCGGGCCTCGCCGTGACCACAATCTCAAAAACCGATCCCAGAACCAAGGATTGCTGCGACGCGCTCACATCCAAAGCGATCTGCTTTTCATAGACCAGCTTCTTGTACAGGCGGCTCGACTTTCCTCCACCCAGAATTTCCGACGCCAGATCGGCATTCGCATCACCCGGCTTGAAGATGGGAGAAGTCAGCCAGGCCATATACACGCGCGGCAGTTCCACCTGATCGTGAATCACGGCGCGGCGCTCGGCAGTAATGGGAGGCGTCACGGCAGTAATCTTGGGCACGGGCGCTCCGCGTTTCAGCGGCCCAAAATATTTCTCCACCCACTGCTTGGCCCGCGCCGAATCGAAATCACCGACGATAGCGAGGCTCGCGTTGTTCGGCGCGTAGTACAGCTTGAAAAAATTGCGGACGTCTTCCAGTTTCGCCGCCTGGATGTCCGCGTGAGAGCCCATCACGTCGGCGTGGTATGGATGGCTCTTCGGGAAGAGCAGGTGAAATACACCTTCATCCACAATGCCGTAGGGGCTGTTCTCAATGCTCTGGCGGCGCTCGTTGCGCACCACATCCTGCTGATTGGTCAAGCTGGCCTGGTCCAGCTTGTCAGGCAGATACCCCATGCGGTCGGATTCGAGCCAAAGCGCCAGTTCCAACTGGTTAGATGGAAGCGTTTCAAAATAATTCGTGCGGTCGAAATCGGTCGTGCCGTTGAGGTCTGAAGCCCCAGCTGCTTCGAGATACCGAATGTGGGCGTTTCCAGGAACATGTTTCGAGCCCTCAAACATCATGTGCTCGAACAGGTGGGCGAAACCGGTGCGCCCCGGTAGCTCGTTCGCGGGTCCCACGTGATACCAAATGTTCGTGGAGACGAGCGGCAGCCGGTGATCTTCGGACAGGATCACGACCAGGCCGTTCGGCAGCGTGTATTTCTCAAACTTGATGGTCGGCAGAGCGATTGCCGGAGATTTATTCGCAGAAGGAGCGACTGTTCCTGTAGAAGCCTGTTTGGTCGGTGCTTGCTTTGCCGTGTCCTGGCTGAAAACGGATACCGCCGCAATGGAGACGGACAGGCACAAGATCAGTAAGCGGTTACGCAGCGCGGAATTCATTCCGTTTCTCCTAAACGATTTTCCCATCTTGTATCAGACGCGAGAGAAAGACATATGGCTGCATGGGATCGCTAAACACTATTAAGATACCTTAACTTCCGCGCAGGGCGCGAAACTGCGTTGTTTAGCACTAACCGTATCGACTAAGACCTGGGATCTTCGCCAGCGCGAAAGTTCCAGAGGCATGTTCGTTGTGTCGAGCGGCGGAAAAGCGTACGATTCGCGAGACTTATCCATGTCGAAATTTCCTTTTTGCAAAGGATCAAGCCATGAAGAAGAACGACGAGGAAAACTGCCGCCACGGACTTTCACGCCGAACGATGTTGCAAGCTGGACTGGCGGCTGCGGTGGGTACGGCGAGCGGTGTGGGTGATGCGCTATTCGCTGAACCCGGCGCACCCTCTGCGCCGAAAAAAAGCGGAGATCGCGCGATCGACATTCATGCTCATTACTTTCCGCAGACTTACTTCGATTTATTCAATTCGGAGGGACAACGCTACAACGCCGAATTCCACAGGACCGAGCAAGGCATCTTTTTCAAGACTCCCGTGGAATCGAACGGCCCTCTTCCCGGCAAATTCATCGATCTGAAACAGCGGCTGGCGGATATGGACGCGCAGGGCGTGGCGGTCCAGGCGCTCTCGCTCACGGGTCCCATGGTGTATTGGGCGGACGGCGATTTCTCGCACAAGCTCGCCATGGCTTGGAACGACGGCGCGGTCGTCGCGCACCAGGCCAATCCCGACCGATTCGTCGTGCTCGCGACCTTGCCGATGCTCGATCCGGACCGGGCCGTGGATGAAGTCAACCGTGTGAGCAAGCTCCCCGGAGTGCGCGGAGTTTACATGGGCACTAACATCGAAGGGCGCGATCTCGACGATCCCCTGTTCGAGCCCATTTTCACGCGCATCGAAGCACTCAGTCTTCCCGTATTTCTCCATCCCTTGCCTCCCATCCTCGGAGGCAAACGTTTGCAGCCCTATTCTCTTACCAACCTGGTCGCTTATCCGCTGGACACCACGGTTGCAGCCGCCCATCTAATCTTCGGCGGAGTGATGGACCGCCATCCAAATCTCGTCATCGTCCTGCCGCATGCAGGCGGCGCGTTGCTCAACATCATGGGACGTCTCGACCACGGATGGAACGTGATCCCCGCGGCCAAGCTTTCCGCGCAAACGCCGAGCGCGTACCTGCACCGGTTCATGTACGACACCATCGCCCATTCCAAGCCGATGATGGATTTCTTCATCTCTCAAGTGGGCGCCGATCGAATCATGCTGGGCAGCGACTACTGCTTCCCCGTGGGCTACGATCGCCCTGTGCAAGCGGTCGAAGAACTTCGCCTGAGCTCCGAGCAACGCAAAATGATATTGGGCGGAACCGCGGCAAAACTTTTGAAAATCTAATTCGGACTCCATTCATATCGTATTACGATACTTCTACGGCGCGTACCTGCAAGAAGAGATGCAGCAATGACGCGCAGCGGCACAATTCCTGCTTACGTTCGCTTATCCCGGGCGTCCAAGAAAGAAGAGGGGTCTCCGTAAGGTGCGTGGCTTATTGGCGACGCCGAGACCCCACGCCCGCCCAGAGACCTCTCATACCACCGAAAAAGGAGTGAAAACCGATGTTATTTTACAAAATGACGCGCACCGCCATTCTATGCGCCGTCGCACTCATGGCCCTACCCCTGCTCGCATCTGCCCGGCCCAAAGCTACGAACCCTCAAGTGGAAAAGAAAAATATCGTTCTGGACGATCCGGCTACGGTAAACGGAAAGACGCTTAAGCCCGGCAAATACGAAGTGGTCATCGACGGCAACCAGGTTAAGTTCGAGCAAGACGGCCAGACGGTTGTCCAAGCGCCATGCGACTGGAAGACCATGCCGTACAAATCAGCGTACGACAGCACCACATATTCCGCTCAACATGTGTTGCAAGAGCTCGAATTTGAGGGAAGCAATAAAGCTCTCGAGGTAATGTAGGCGTTGTTCCCGAATGAAGTTGCCAGAGGGATTGGATCAGCGGCCGGGATCAATTGTCAGGCGCGCTCCTGCAATCTGCGCGTCACAGCTTGTCACAGCCGGTCTTCAGGGTTTTGGCTCGAAGCCGCTGGTCCAATTAAAATTAGCCACAGCCTCGACCGTTCCTATCGGCACGCTTCCTTGTTGAATTGGCTGCCGGGACGGAACGCGGAACTGGAAATTGTGTTCCGGTTGAGATGACAACGGCACGAAAAACAGAGCGGATTTAACGCGCCGCGGTTTTATAATCGTCCGGGGCGGAAAACTATGTTCAATGGAAGACCCGGACGCTTGCTTTGCTTTTTGTTGCTGGTTCTCTTTTTCGCGGCTCATGGCAATGCATTCGGGCAGCAAAGCGCGAAAATGGGCGAAGTGCGCTTCACGGCGGACAATCAAGACGAAAGAGACTCAGGTGTGTGGATTGACGGGAAATATGCGGGTTACGTCAAGGAGCTCAAAGGCGACCGCAAGATCATGCTCCCTCCGGGAGAACATGAAATTTTAATTCGACAAGCTGGGTACAAGGAATTCACGAAAAAACTTGTCGTTGAGGCGGATCAGGTTCAAACGGTTGCCGTGGTATTGGAGGAGAATCCCAAATTAACTTTCCCAGGCAACAATGCCGCCGAGCTGCGCCTGGATATCCAGCCCAAGCGTGCGGCCGTCTTTGTCGACGACGGCTACATGGGCCACGGCGGCGATTTTGGAGGCAGATTTCATTCCATGCTGGTGAGTCCCGGCAAGCACCGGCTCAAAGTCACACTCGACGGCTACAAGACCTACGAAACGGAAATCGATGCGGTTGCCAGCAGCAAGTCCCGAATGACAATCGTTCTCGAAAAAGGCAGCGACGCCCCGGCAGGACACTGATCCCGCCCGAGGTATTCATTCCGATTTTCAAAGCGGGGGGCTTCGGGTCGAGGAACGATCAGGTCAGAAAAACTTCGCCTGGCAATGTCGAAATTAGGATCAGCAAGAAAACGAGTATGACGGCCACCACCAGGGTCATGGCCTGGCCGCGCTGTAGCTGCAATTGCCCCGCGGCAAATCGCTTGCTCCCCACCGCAATCGCGCCATGCAGAAGGATCAGCATGACCACGAAGAGCAGCTTGATGTGCAGCCAGCGGGCGTGCATATAGTACGGGCGGTTGTTCGCAATGAGCGTGATTCCGGCAACAATTGCCAGCAGCGCGCCGACGTCGGCCAGCGCGCGCAAATAAATTCTCTCCAATCGCGCCAGGGCTTGCCGACCTTCGGGCGTAGTTTCCTGCGTGTGCCGGACAAGCGCCATGCTGGTGACCAGCAGCCCGCTCACCCAGAATGTAATTCCAAAAATGTGTGCGACCAGTATCCAGGCAACCATGCGCGTCACCAATCTCGCTCAGTCTACCACTCCGGCTGCAACGTCAATCCATTCGATTGGCGATGCAGAAAAATCTAAGGGCTGAGTTGGCCGCAGCATTTCGCCGCCAGCTCAGCCCTTTCTTACTCCGCGTTTTACTTCCAGGCCGAATAGACCGGCTTGGCCAGAAGAAACGCAGGATTTGCTCCAGGTCTCGGCGTGAATTTCTGTATGCGTCCGGAGTCCACTTCGGCGACGTACAGATTGCCGTCCTGGTCCACGCTCAACCCGTGCACACCCCAGAGATAGCCGGGATAGTCGCCCATGCTTCCCCAGGTGTACAGCAAATGTCCTTGCAGATCGTACTCGATCATTTTGTTGGTGGTGCGATCGAAGGTCCACAGGGTGTTTCCGGATCCGATGTACAGCAAGTGCAGACTGGAAGGCGCATTGTCAATGTGCCATTCGTAGAGATACTTGCCGTTTTCGTCGAACACTTGAATGCGGTGGTTGTTCCGGTCGTTCACGAAAACGTGGCGGGTCTTCTGGTCGATGGCGATCCCGTGCACGTTGCTGAAATAGCCGGGGCGAGTGTCGACAGGAATGCCATCGCCTCCGCGGCGTGGGCCGCCTTTGATGCCCCATTGCATGAGAAATTTTCCGTCCTTGTCGAATTTGGCGACACGCGTCCCCGTATAGCCGTCGGAAACGTAGAACGTCCCATCCGGCAGCCAATCGAGATACGTCGGACGGTTGAAGTGCGTGGCGTCATCGCCGGGGATTTCTGGCGTGCCGATGGTCTGCAAGAGTTTGCTGCCATCATGCGTGAATCGGTAGATGACTTGCATGTTGTCATCCACCACCCACACGTTATTTTCTTTGTCGTAAGGGCTAATGTAGACGGAGTGAGGACGGCGGAAGAGATTGTCCCACTGCTTCCAGGTCTCGATGATGTTTCCGCTTCCGTCGTAAACCACCAGGCAGTTCTCCCACTTCGCGTCCACGCCCAGTTCGCGGTAGGGCGGGCCTTTGATTCCCAAGTCGGGAGACTTCCCTTCCCAGGAAGTCAGCCATTCCCGGGTGTCCTGATCCGTGCCACCCGTTCCTGGAAGCGAGGCCACCGTGGCATCGCGCCAGAACCCTGCTACGGGGTAGTCGATGCTGGGACCGGCTTGCGGCAAGAGCATCGGCTTCGGCGGCGCCATCTTCGGCAATTCGCCCCGGTAGAGTGCGTAGATACGATTGGGGCTTTCGGCAAAAACGCTTTCCCCTGCGCCGTACGTCCACTTCTCGTTTCCAGGCAGAGTGCTTACATCCTTCGGCCAGTTCCTCACGACGTCGTAGGCGCCGGTCAGATCCTCGCCGCCCACTGCTCCTGGTACGGCGGCGAATCCCATTCCCGGCTTCACCTGCCCCTCGACGGGCGACAATATGCCGGACAATCTGACGCCAACGGCTACGCCGATTGCCAACATCAAGAACATCAAGCCAATTTTCTTCATGGAACTCCTCCCGAATTGACGCTTCACATCCCCCCTGAAATCAACAGACGCCGGCAGCACCGCATGGAGAAGCTGGTTAAATTGAATAAATGAACGAGTAGCCTCGCTCTTGCGCCCTATTCACCGCCAGGATTCCCGCCGGAACCATATGCGAGTTCCCGATGAGGTTCGACGTGATTTCCTTGACCACATTGGCGACCTCAAGACCGTTGGCTTTGGCGATTCTAGTGGCTATGCCGCGAGTGGACATCGAGCACACCGCAAATTGCACGCCCTTTTTGATCAGCGCTTCCATTCTGCCCGACTGAGCCGTTTCGCCCGCTGGACCGTAGACGTTGATTTTGGGCGGCTCTTTGGTCTTCGGATCGAGGTATTCGGCTTGCTCCGAAAGTTGCTGTCCGTACTTCGCCCAAATCGCATCGTTGTAGGCAAACGAAGTGGACTTGTGACGCGCGACGATGATCACGGCCAGATCGCTTTCCTTAAGACCGTACACGTCCTGGTTCGCCGTGAAATAATTCGTCGCGAATTGCAGGGACCAGCCCATGCTCTCCGGCGACGATGTATCGAACAGGAAGCGGTGCACGCCGGGAATTTTGTCGTACCAATCGTCCTGCGTGTGCCGCGCGGGTCGCCACGGCATATCCGTCGAGCCCTGCGCTTCTACCGCTGGCGCGCTGATGACGCCCGCTCCCACGACACCGGCACCCATGCCGAGCCGGGCAAGAAACAATCGCCGCGCCATTGAGGATTGCAACCATTTTCCGGTCATGAGGATCTCCTATTTTTTCTTCATTAAGGTTTGGAGAGCGGCCACATTATATGCCCAACTCCTGAAATTTCCGCTTATCAGAGTGTGGGAATCGCGGATTTTACAGTTTCCGAGGAGACTGCTTAACATGAGTTAACCTGGGCTACGGATGCCCAGCCAAATTCCCAGCACTTTCCGGGCTTGCGGTGAGTACCCATTGGGTGTATAGAACTCAATCGCTCTTGGTACTTACCCTGGCAGAAACACTTCTCCGGGAACGTACATCATGGTTGATACTGACCATTGCCGGGTGCTTGGATCCTTTTTCACCACATGTCGCGAGTCATAAGTAAAGCGAAAATCTCAAGGAGGGGGAAATGCGAAGGATGATTTTGCTTGTTGTAGTTCTATTATCGGCGACAGTTCTCTTGGCGGCCGCCCTCGAACCGCTCAATGTCAAGCCAGGTCTATGGCAGGTAACCATGACCAACACAATAAGCGGGCTTCCAGCGCCAACCACTAACACCTATAAAACCTGTGTAAAGAAAGAAGATTTGGACAAGTACCCGTTTACCGACCCCAAGACGAAGTGTAATTGGACCGCTCAGAATTCGACGGGCAACAAGATGGACGCCACTGGTACGTGCATGCCCGATGGCCAAGGGAAGGTCGATTTTAATATTCATTTGGAGGCCCTCGACTCCGAAAACGTTAAAGGGACGGGCCAACTTAAGTTTGACGGTCCGGCCGGCCCGATGAACGGAAACTATTCTGCGACGGCCAAGTGGGTCAGCGCGACCTGCCCCGCCGGAATGAAGTAAGAGAAAGCAAATCGGGGCGGGAGAGCGCTATCGTCACGACGCAGTGCATGCAGCGAACAAATCGGTCTGTCTGCTCGAAATCCTTTAATAGGCCAGCCAGTCGTCTCATCGGAATGTGGCCGAGGGGCGACAACACCGTTTGTTGTCAGCCGCGCCATTCAAACTGAATGTAATCCGCCAAAATCTTGGAACCGTTTCAGCTACTTAGAACCGGCGCACACAAAGTTTGCCGCATCATCTACGCTGCCCGAACCTTTATACGTCGCGACTTGAGGATAGGGGCACACCGGACGCGTGCGCGCCACGCCTTGCCTGGGATCATCGTCCTTGAATTTTGTGGCGATGAGTTTTGTGGGGGCGATTCCCTGGTCAACCCAGCGATCGAGCGCGCCGATGATATCGTTTTCGGGATCGTTCTTCTTGTATCCCTTCTGGCCAAGTCCGCCGAAGGTGTTCGGGCCGGGCCCGCCGTTGCAGTGATACAGGCCCGGCATCATGAACAAACGCACAAATTCGCCGGTGGCCTCGCCATTCTTCTGCCGGACGTCCTCAAAATATTTCACCGTTCGGAGCGGAGGCGTCGAGTGATCCGCCCAGCCGTTGTACAGAATCAATTTCCCGCCATGGGCCTTAAATCCGGAGAGATCGGTGCTGTCGGCGTCCTGATCTTTCTCAAACGGTATCAACGCCTCCGGGTCCTTGTCATAGTCGAAGTTCCGCACCGAATCGAATTTCGGGCCGAAGACGATCCACCGCATGAAACTGTCCATATACATGAAATTGCTGGAGGGATACCCGTGCATCGTTCCAACTCCGGTGATGTAGGCCGGGTAGTCGCCTTCATGCCCCGGCGAATATCCGACATACAGTCGCTTCCCTGCGGAATTTACAGGCCCACTGAGAATCTTTTGCCACGCGGTCACTTGTTGTGGTGTAAGGCAAGTGGGACCGTCTTCGCCCTGGCAGGTCAAAACATTGGGGGCGAACCCGCACTTATCGGGGCGATCAATCAAGCCGTCAGCCAGGCCATCCTTGGCGTCGCAGGCGGCCAGTGTCGCCTTTTGCATCGCCGGGATTTTGTACGGAGGGATCTCGGAACCGAGCAGCGCTCGCTGGGTCCAATCAAACATGATCATCGCCTTGGTTCGATCGACCACGGCGCCTCCAGCGACAACACCGTCAAAATCGTCCGGATACCGTTGCACCTCCATGAGCGCCATTTTGCCGCCGTTCGAACATCCGCAAAAATAGAAACGGCGCGCCGGCGCGCCGTAATAGGCCTTGACGATTTCCTTCGCCAGCAGCGCCACCAGGTGTGTGGCGCGATGCGCGTAATTCACTTGCGATTGAGGATTGTTGTACATGGCCGACGCATCCCAGTGAAAGCCGCGATGTCCGGTGTCCGATCCGGCGGTGGCGTATCCCCTCGCGAGTGCGTCGGTGAGTTCCGGAACCGATCCGTTGTATCCAGCTCCGCCCACATAGAAGAATTTGTTGTTCCACGCCTTCGTCGGGAGCGCGACCTCGAACAGAATCACGGTCTCCAGCCCGCCCTGCACGCGGCAGTATTCCGGCACATCATCTTTTGCCGCAATGACGGTCGCTTCTGTGATGACGGTGTCCTTCAGATTCAGTCCGAGCAGTTTCGAGCAATCTGCCGCGCTTGACGGAGCCGCATCAGTGCCAAGAGGCGCGAACAAGGCCGCGGCGATCAAAGCAAACAATACAGCGGGTTTCTTCCAAGACGTAATCCTTCCGGGTAAACAACCAATCGTATCGGTGCGTTGGTCTCGACTCCTCATGATGTCTCCCTCCAAAGCGATGCCACTTGCTTAGGCCATTTCTTCGCGCGATGTGATGCGAGGAGATTCTGCGTCATGTGTCGGCAAACCGGCGGTAAATTCTCAACAGATAGTCAGGATGCCAAGCCGCAATTTATATTTGCGGGCAACTTACTCCCACGTGTGGTGCCGCGTCAACCTCGTCAACGTAGGTTGTCGCCATTGCCTCCGCGAGCCGGAGCGCCATTCAAGGAGATGGCTCTCGGATGATGGGATCGATTCAACTAATGCGAAATCGGGCCAGCCACCGTAGCTTTTGCGGAAACCGGGAGGAGCGACTGCCCTTCGGCTTCCAGGCGCCTCCCGCCAAACAGTCTGAAGCAAACGCGCATCAGCGCCAAGCTGGCCACTGCGCCTACGGCCATCGGAGCAACCGGGACGAGGAATAGGCGCTGCAGCGGCAAATGCCTTCCGATCAGCCAGCCGCCGATCATGGGGCCGGCAATCGCGCCGAAACGGCCGATCGCATTCGCCCATCCCACGCCGTTGGAGCGAATCGCCGTCGGATAGAGCAAGCCCGACACGGCGTTCAGCCCGAGTTGATTCCCCAGGATGCAGAAGCCTGCAAAAAACACGACCACCATCAATAAATTGCGCGAAATCCCAGGCGTCCCGATGGCGGCGATGACAGGACAGCCGAGCAAGAAAGAAATCCCAATCGCCGCGAGCCCCCGCTTATCGAGCAGCCTGCTAATCGTAATGCCTCCCGCGATCCCGCCGAAATAGAACATAGTCATGGTGAGTGCGCTCTGGCGGACCGTCAAACCCACATCTTGAAATAAAGTGGGCATCCAGCTATTCAGAAAAAAGTTGGCCATGAGGTTTGAAAAAAAAAGGGTCCACAGCAGTGGCGTCATCCAGGCGCGTCCCTCGGCAAAAATCAGGCGGATCGAAAACCCGCTCCTGGGTTTTTCGTCGATCAGGAATTTCGCATCGGGAGCAATCGAAATGCCGGGACTCAACTTCCGAGCCAGCCTGGCCACTTTGTCACGGGCGTTGCGCAAGACCAGAAACTTGATCGATTCTGGCAACAAGAAAAACGCGGCGAGCGCGACGGCAATCGGGAAGGCTCCACCGATGAAGAACAATCCTTGCCACCCGTACTGCGGCAGATAAGCGGTGACGGCACCGGGCACAATGCCGCCGACGGTGATGCCCATGAACATGAAGACGATCATCGTGGCCCGCGCCCGCTTGGGGGCAAATTCGGCGTTGAGGGCGATGGTGTTCGGCGGCAAACCGCCCAGGCCAATGCCGGAAACTAACCGCAGCGCGATGAGCTGATGCAGCGTGTGCGATTCCACAATGGCTAGCGATGCTATTCCGTATAGCAGGCAACCGAAGAGAATGGCCCCTTTGCGGCCGTAACGGTCCCCGAGATAGCCAAGGATCGGCGCCCCGAAGAGCATGCCCAGGAGGCTGGCGCTGAAGACCGGGCCCATCACCGCGCGATTCAAATGCCATTGCCGCACGATCGACGGCGCCGCGTAGGCCGCCGCGGCCAGGGCATATCCATCGGAAAACATCACCAGAAACGAGAGAAAGATGATGCCGAGGCCAAAGAGATTGATCTTCTGCTCGTCCACGAGGCGCGTGATATTGATCGTCTGCCGCTCTTCCATTTAAATCCCTTCACGTATCACGGCGAAACCCAAGACTCCCTTTGCGAGCCGGATTTTCGGCGACGCCCGCGCGGCGGCACCAATACTCCCACGATCGATTGAAACCTTCTCCGGGATTCGCTCGGCCCAACCGCAAGTTGACCTTTTCAATTTCGCCGGGAGTGAGAAACTTAGCCTTGCCGAGAAAGCCGGCCTTCCACTGCAGTTCGGCGTTCACTTCCAAATACACTGCCGTGTAAACGGCCTCACGGATGGATTTTCCCACGACCGTGGAACCGTGCCCTCGCATGAGGACGCAATTTCCAGCGCCGACGGCCCGGGCCATATCCAGCCCCATGGAAATATTCGATACCAGCAAGTCTGTGTCGCCGAAACTGGTGTGCGCATCCCACACAGGAACTTCTGCACCCAACGTCGCGCAACTATGCACCACCGGCCGCAGCTTTTCTCCCGTCAAGCCGAACGGGATGGGAGCGCGGCTGTGGCTGTGTACAACGCTTTGAACATCTGGCCTCGTTTGATAGAGCGCGGCATGGATGAACCGTTCAAGGTAGGGCTTGCCGGGAACCCGCTCGGTCGCCGCGCCGTCGAGCGTGAATTCCATGATGTCGCCCGGTTCAACGAGTTCGGGAGACCTCGCGCGCGAGAGCAGAAAACGGCCCGCATCATCCGGGTGGCGGACACTTACGTGTCCGAACGCGTCAACGATGCCCTCGGACGCAAGTATGCGATTGGCGGCGACAAGGTCCTGAATCAGCGAGTCGAGGTTGGCCATTCCTTTCGTCTCCAGAAATGACAAGCGCAATTGTTTTGCGATCTTCCGAAATGATCACGGACGGACAAATTGCATAGAGAATATGCCACGCTCATCGACTACTTCCAAAAACAATTCGCCGCTCCAGCTTGCACAAATCCGTCCATGGTCATGCGAAAGTTGAATCCTTGACAGATCCTATTCGCCACATTCAGATAATCTCGTTTCTCGGGCGCAATTTGTCCCTGACACATGGCATTGGTGATCGTGGCCAGCGATTCAGTGTCGGCCAGATGATGGATCCGGTGAATCAGAAGAATCGACATCGATATTAATGCCCGTTGTTGGCGGGAAAAGGGGCGCGTAGCAGTTGCCATCGGAATCGTAGTGGGATGGGCAATTGGCCGTGATCTCCCTCCTTCGAGGCGACTGAGCGAATTGCCAGATCGCGGCGAATGGAATGCCACTCTGTTGCGGCGAAAGCGGATTTTTCGGAAAGTCACAACCGGGCGATGGAGGGCACGAATCGTTGTAAATCAAGAATACAATTTTCCTTCCGTTGGCATTATCTTGCAAATCGTTCGCGGTAATGATTGTCACTCCGCCCTTCTCTCTTGCAGGGATTCCGGAACAATAAACTCCCGCTCGATATCCGGAGGAATTTACGGCGTCGATCCACGCATACACGTACTCTCGCTGCTCCGGAAGCATTCGTCCGCCTTCTTCTTGATCGAGGAAAATGATGGTCCCTCTTGGAAACCCTTCTTTCTTTGCCGCCTCGATAGCAACTGACGCGTCATGCGCGCCGAGTGTTCTTGAATTGGAAAGGGACTTGAGCTGCCGATCCAGTCGCCCGTCAAACAAGACGAGGAATCCAAAGCCACTCGAAGTTAGGACTTCACGCTTCCCTTGCCAAGTGTTCGAAGTCTCGCCGGGCGGTTGGTTGAGCCAATATCCGGTATAAGAGAAGGTTTGCCGTAACAAACTAAGTGCAGCATCGCCAGGATATATGTTCCGATCAAAGCCGAGATAAGTGAGCGAAGGAGCTTTCTCTGACCTTGTCGGTTGAAAACTATCTGGAGCGCTCGACCCAAGCGAGCCCAGGCCGCCGGCAAAGAGTACTGTCGCCAATAGCACTGAAAATGGCGTTCGCATACTGGGCGAATCTTATGTCAATAACCAGACTTGGGGTGCGCGAAAAGTTTCTTGCGGAGCGCCCGGCGCTAACCCAAGCAACGTTACGATTGGCGCCGGATAGGGGGAGTCGCAGCTACTCGATGATCGAGTCCTGGGGCAAAAAGCCACATTCCGAGAATCCCGTTTCGCAGGACTTGGCCGGGCCATTCCAAAAGAGTACTCTTGCTCCGATGGCCTATGAAGATTCTGCCTGGCGAGGAGAGGAAAAATGAAATTAAAGACCTTGTCTCTGGTCTTCCTCGTTCCCGCTGCGACTCTTGCCAATCATAAGACAATTCCTGCTCAGCTTAGGGAAGCAAAAACAGTGTCGATCGTCTGTAACGGACAGCTTTGTTCGAAGTCGATTCAGTCTGCTGCCGTAGAAGCTCTTTGGAAATGGGGCCGATATAGCGTCGTCCAATCTGACAAGGATGCCGACCTGATTCTGTCGTTTGAGATAGGTGCAGCTCAATATGGACCGACTGAATTTCAACCCGTCTGGGGGACTGGTTCGACTGGGCAATTGGCTACAGGAAAAGTTCCAGAGGTGCAGCAAGTAACAAAACACTGGAAACTCTCGATTCTAGATAGTCATCAAGCTGCGCACCCCAAGCTGCTCGACATCAGCCAGAGCTATTCAGAGGACGATGCCTTCGCCACATACGACCTCATTCGCAGGCTCACGAAAGACGTCGGTAAAAAGCATTAATGAAAAGGGCGGTTCCGAAGAGCCGCTTGACATATCACAACAAAGACCTCAGCGGGGCTTCGCCGATCTCAAGTCCCGTGAAGTCCGCTTCTCGGAATGTGGTTTTCTGCCCTGCACTGACTCTGGACAGCGTTCCGATATTCCCGCCTGTCGGGCCTAAGCGGGCGGAACCTCGCGATCCCACGGGAACCCGCACTCCTAGTAAAATCATTGTCACAAGAATAGAAGAGGAATACGATGCGCTCGCGATAAGTCCCGATCGGTGCTTCCACGAGCGATCTCTCGTTTTCACCGACCTCGCGCTAAAAGCTGATCGGTTGATGGAGGCAAAATGAGCAGCCAATTACCCAAATCCAAGTTCAATGAAAATTTGTCGCGCAGGGATTTACTCCTCGGCGCAACTTCCGGCGTAGCGGCGTCGCTGGCTGGCGCAACGCTTCCGGCCTGGGGCCAGGTGCCTCAGCCCGCTGCAGCCATCGATCACGCCGCGCCGAAACTGTCCATCTTTCCCTCAACTATGCCGAAAGCGTGGTCTGCCGAGGAGTTTCGGCGACGCTGGCAAGCCGTCCGCCAGGGAATGAAAGAGAACCATTTCGACTGCTTGATCGTGCCGCAGCACAGCACGCAGGCCATGATTCACGATCGCCAGGACGGCGATGCAGACGTGCAATACCTCGTGGGTATTCCTGCCGGATGGGTGGTCGTGCCTGCGGAAGGCAAGATCACGGCGATTTCCAACCGCGTCGGTTCCCTGCTCGCGGAAAAGCGTCCGATCCCCGGCCTCGTGATGACCACCATGTTCGCGGACAACGCTCCCGACATCGAGGTCCGCTTTTCGGATGAAGAGGGGTTATGGTCGCCGGCCATCATCGACTGCCTGAAGGAACAAAAGATGGATCAGGCGCGCATCGGCGTCGGATCGCTCGCGAATCTTTTTCGCAATGCGGAAGGGTCGGTTACTTACACCACTTTTGACCGCGTGCGAAAAGCGTTCCCGCAAGCGCAATTCGAGTCTGCCGCGGACATCTTGTGGCGCGTAAAGCTGGTGCACAGCGCCGAAGAGATCGCGGTGCTCGAAAAGGCCACCGAAGTCAGCGAGGCGGGCGTGCAAGCCATGATGGAAACGGCTCGCCCCGGATCTACTCACCGCGACGTGTGGCTCAAGATGTACAGCACGATGGTCCAAGCCTCGGGCGAACGCCCCTGGCGGCTGAGCATCAGCACACGAGGGTCGGGGAACGCGAGCTTCGGATTTCCCTTGGATGATGTTTTTGGCGCAGGACAGATTCTCGGGCAGGAGTGCTCGGGGTCGGTTCTGGGATATGGCTCTCAGGTGAACCACTCCGTGTTGCTCGGCTCGCCGGCGCCGGCAGATTGGGCCGCAGCCGGCCAGTATTGTCTCGACCTCTTTCACGAGCTCCTGGACCGCGTCGCCCCCGGGAAAAGTGTCAAGGAGTTCTGCGATTTCTGCGGAGAGAAGCTGAAGGCGCGCGGCGTCGCACGGCCCGGCGGGGTCCTGATCCATTCCGGCGGCCTGGCCGATCTGCCGCGCTGCGGTCCCGGCCGAATGGAAGGCGGCGACGATCTGGTGTTTCAGGCCGGCATGGTGTTTGACCTGAAACCTAGCGTGCCGGTCAAGCAAACTCCGACACCAGCAGAATTCGGCGATTCCCTAGTAGTAACGGGGAAAGGTGCGAGGCGGCTCGGCAAGCGCAAAATGGAACTGATTACTTTGGGAGCGTAATTTCACTTCAAACCTGCAAGGCAACTGAGCGTTTCGAGAAATTTGGAATACACAGGGCAGGAAAAAACGAGAGGCGCCTGGCAGAATCACAAGCGCCTCCCTACAACTCAATATAAACTATACCTCACTGGATCACCTCCTTCTCGGCATGGATGCCGATATCGACAGGATGTCGACTGCGCCCATTGTAAAACCATTTTCTGAATTTCCAAAATCGAATTTTGAATTGTTGTGATATCTAGCATGAATCAGAAACAGCCACAGGTGGCAATCTAGTTTAAAATCACTATCATTCACACAGCGATCGTGAGGGACGCCTTCCCTTGGTATTTTTGATGAAACAATTCGTGGCTTGAGAACGTATAGCTTGTGTGGGTGCACGGCCCGCAACGCGCGGTCGAAATTTGAATGCCGAGAGGTGCCAGAGTGAAAACCAGGAGCATTTTGTTTTTCGCGGTGCTTGCCGCTTCCCTGCTGATTTCCGGGCCGGCGTTTGCCCACCACTCGATGTCCATGTACGACAGCGGCCACGACACCACTTTCAAAGCTACCGTAACCGAATTCAACTGGTCCAATCCGCATTCGCAGATCATTTTTACCGCGACCGACGAACACGGCAATGTGGAGAAATGGGTGGCGGAAGGCCCCGGTCCGAACCGCCTGGCGAAACACGGCTGGACCAAGGATTCGCTCAAACCGGGCGACCAGGTCACGATCGTCGGCAATTGCAACAAGGACGGCTCACCCACGATGCGCTTTGAGAAAGTGATTCTTCCCAACGGCCAGGAACTGGTAGGGCGCCCGCGCTTTTTCTAGGGAACAACAATTCGTCTCTGGGCCTCCGGGCCTCTCTCTTTCGTCCCCGGTCCCCGCCCATTCAATTGTTTATCGAAATCCCCTTCGTGTGCAGGATCAATCGAGTCGCTGCCTTCCACGTGTTTTGAAAGCGTATGACATTTACGACACGCGAATGTTCGCCGCAGAGCCCGATATTCGTTCGTAGTTTAATCTTAATATATGTGCGGGTGGTTAACAGACCTTACTTTGGAATTGCTCTCAAGTTAAACGAATTCTTGTTGAGGTGTCCGATGACTCATTTCCTGGGAGAGATACCCCGCCTATGCGCACGGGCCGCATATGGGGTATCGATTCTTCTCGCCTTGTCATTCCTCAGTTCCTGCGGATCTGCCAAGAGCATTCAAATTGCGACAAAAGGGTCGATGAGTTTCACACGCAGTTGAATTCCGAGGAATATCAGAGCATCTACGCTGTCTCCGATGAGAATCTACAGAAGGCGACATCGGAGGGAGACTTTGTCGCATTTTTGCAAGCTGTGCACAAGAAGCTCGGCAATGTCCAGAAATCTCAGCGCAGCAATTTTCAGATTGGCGTGTCCACCCAACAAGGAACTGTCGTCACACTGGTATACCAGACAACTTTCGACCAGGGTTCCGGCACGGAACAATTCCAATGGCACGTGCGTGACAACCAGCCGATGCTCCTTCGGTATCACATCAACTCAAATGCCCTGGTCCTGAAGTAAAGGCGCAATTGAGCCGTTCTCTCCTCGATAGTTCACGTCGCATGCTGTTTCTGGAGAGTGCTCGCCAGCCAATTCCAACGCAGGTTCTCTGAAAGGAAGATAAATCATGCGATACCCGGCCAATCTCGAAGGACTTTCGGGTCATAAAGTCGAAGTAGAATTACCAGGTGCCCTTAAAGGCGCAGAACTCCTCATTGATGGCCGCCCCGCACCGAAGGGCAGCAAACGCAACCAGTACATTCTCAGAGGCGCCGATGGCCATGATTCCATCGCCGAATTAAAGACCACATTCCTTGATCCGGCTCCCCACATACTTTGGTCCGGAAAGAAGATCGCCGTGGCCGAAGCCTTGAAATGGTATGAGTGGATTTGGTGCGGCCTTCCTATACTCCTCATCGTTTCTGGAGGAGCGATTGGCGGCGCCGTTGGGGGCTTTGGAATGGGTCTGAATGTTCGGATCGTGCGTTCGGACATGAATGGGGTCGCGCGGTACGCCATCACAGCGCTTATATCAGTTGCCGCGCTCCTAACGTATTTGGTCGTGGCGAAGCTTTTTCTCTCGGCCATTCACAGGTAGAGGATCTGTTCACCCCGAGAGCGACGTAGCGCAAATTTCCTTTGCTCGACTGCAGAGCCTCAACCGAGGTTTCATCTAGAATCTCGGCTGAGAGCCTCCTCTAAACCCACTCTCCCGCACGCATCACGGGCTCCGAAGCACCCGCCGCGCTGGTCCCGTCCACGTCGATGCGATTCGATCCGATCATCCAGTCCACGTGAATCAAGCTGCTGTTCGCGCCTCGTGACGCCAGTTGTTCCGGCGTGAGGCTGTCGCCATCCTTCAGGCAAGTGCTGTAGGCCTGACCGAGGGCAATGTGGCACGCGGCGTTTTCATCGAACAGGGTGTTCAGGAAAAGCAAGCCGCTCGAGGCAATCGGCGATGAATGCGGCACGAGAGAAACTTCCCCGAGCCGCCGCGCTCCTTCGTCTGTCTCGATCATCCGCTGCAATACCTGCTCACCCCGCGCGGCGTGGGCCTCCACAATCTTTCCGCCCTCGAACCGCACGGAAATCCCTTCGATCATGGTGCCTTGATAGGACAGCGGCTTGGTGCTGGTCACCTGCCCTTCGACACGATCCTTGTGCGGCGTCGTGAATACTTCCTCCGTCGGCATGTTGGGGATGCAATACCGCCCATTCCCCGCCGTGGTGCCTCCGCCGAGCCACAGGTGATCATCGGCAAGGCCGACGCGAAGATCCGTGCCGGGCCCTTTGAAGTGCAAGGCCGAGTAGCGTTTTTCGTTCAACCGGCCCGCGCTCGCGTGAAGATTCGCGTCGTGTTCTTTCCACGCGGCCACTGGATCGGCCTGGTCCGCGCGTGACGCGGCGAAGATTGCGTTCCAAAGCCGGGCCAGCGCTTCTTCCTGCGGCAAATCGGGGAAGACTGCCGCAGCCCATGCAGGAGTCGCGCAGGCCACGATAGTCCAGTTGATATCATGGCGCGTAATGAGTTCGAGCGCCGGGCGATACGCTTTGGACATGGCGCGATTTGCCCGACTCACTTTTTCTGGATCTTCCTTCGACAGGAGAGAGGGATCGTTGCCGGTAATTGCCAATCGCGCCGCGCCGTTTCGGAATGCCTGCGCCATGCCCTCATACAGCCACGACGCGGCGGCATCGAAGCTGGCGTTCGACCCATAGCGGTAGCGCAGCAGCGCCGACTCCTCGTCCGTGAAGAGCGTGGTGACAAGCGTGGCGCCCGCCCTGTAGGCATGCTCCGTGATGCGACGCGCCAGCGGGATCGCATCCAGCGTCGCGGTCATCACCAGCTCTTGCCCAGGCGCGAGCCCCAGTCCCGAGCGCACCGCGATTTCGGCAAGACGGTCGAGGTTTTGTTCAAATCCGGGTGATGGTGCAGACGGCCCTTTGGAAAACACTGTGGTGGAAGTCATGGGAATGATTATCACGCGGGGCACGCCACGTTGACAATGCGCAGAAGGCTAAGAAGCGACTCGAAAAACAACGCCCGGAACTACAGATCCATCGAAACGTGCGAGTTCTTGAAATACCTGCAAACCCTCCTGCAGGAGTCTGAGTCTCGACGACAGCTGGTGGATTTCCTCTTTCCGACAATCTCGTTGGACAGGCGGAATCCAGCAAAGGCGGTGGGCAATTCAGGTTACCTGCTTGGTGGTGGCGGGAAAATTTCTTCTGGGTACGCCGCCGATTTCCCTCTGTCAACGTCCGTGGGCCGTCGCCGCTCGGACGATCAGCGCAACAGCACTAACGAGGGTCAGCCCCTCGATGAGCAGCGCATAATTGACGAGCCGCTTCGCTCGGTCAAATCGAGCTGCCAACCGACTCACACCGATCGCGACGAGGACAAACGGTGACCAGAAGAGCCTGTACAAACATAGATTGGCTAAGCTCTCGGCCAAATGTTTTTCGCCTAAAGAAAACAAACTTAGACAAACGGGCGCAGTCAGGCTGAGAGCCAACAGAAGTTGCGAATAGGTTTTATAAAAACCCTCAAATCTTGCGATGACCCATATTAGTAAGGCGGTGGGAACCATGAAGAGGCAGGCGATGAAGATCTGGAGAAATAAGTCGCCGGCAGCCCACATGCCACCGGAAGCCTCAGCGGGATACTTGAGTTCCTGCAGGTGCCGTCCGTAGAGTAAGGCCGCCGCAACCACCAATACCGCGGCATATCCCAAAGCAACGAAGCGCAGCTGCAACCGCAAGGAATCAAATTCCACAGTAGCATTCTACCGTCCAGATGCGACAGGCACAGTCGGCGATGTCACTTTAGGGCGAAAAGCTCAATAGTCGCGGCCTCTGGCGCCCCGGCAAGTTTGCGATAAGGTACGCTACCGAGAAGCTTGACTTGGGGCTCACGCAGTTCTACTCTCTGCGCCAAAGGGTAAGGAGAACCTTCACATGATGCGCCTGACCACCATGCAGAAACATGTGTGCGCTCGAAAAAATGTGTGGCTGCTGCTTGGAATATTGCTAGCAGCGCTGCCCCTCGCGGCCGCCACGGCCAAGATCTACGTCGCGAACAGAGGAGGCACCACCATCGACGTGATCGACTCTTCGACGAACAAGGTCGTGGAAGTAATCAAAGGCATTGAATCGCCCGAAGTGATTCGATTCTCTCCTGATGGAAACCGCCTCTACATCACCAGCAGGAGCGAAGATGTCCTCGACGTACGCGATCGCAAGAGCGGCAAGACGATCAAGAAGGTGCCTCTCAGCGGATGGGCCAACGACGCGATGGTGACCAAGGATGGAAAGATGATTGTCGTCTGCATCCGCAATACCGGTCAGGAAGCGGTGGATGCCGGGGCGCTCGACATTATCGACGCCAAATCTCTGGAGAAGGTCAAGAGCATACCGGTGAGGCGCGGCCTTCATGATGTGTCAGTGACAGACGATGGAAAGTTCGCGGCCGCAGGCTCACCAGGCGGACAATTCATCACCGTCTTCGATCTGCAAAAGATGGAAATCGCCTGGGAAGTTCCGTACGACCAGGGAGTGCTGCCCTTGATTATTGAGAGCAACCCCGACGGTTCGGGCCATCGGATCTTCGCAAATCTGAATCGTACGAATGGATTTTCCGTGGTCGATTTTACGACCCACAAAGAAATAGCGAGAATCAAAAATCCCGACCAACCTTCGGGCTTTCCCCCGGGTTGCGAGGGTATCAGCCACGGCATCGGCATCGCTCCGGACCATAAGACCCTTTGGACCAACAGCAGGCCGGCCAATGCTGTTTTCGTCTACTCTCTCCCCGACCTGCAGCTGTTGGGACATGTCTCCTTGCCGGAAACAGAGGTTCCGGGAAAGGCTCCTCGAGGCGGAGGACCGGCGTGGGTCACGTTCACTCCGGACAGCAAGACCGTCTACGTTTCCACTTGCGGGACAAAAACGATTACGGCGATCGATGTGCAGTCAATGAAGGAAGTGACGCGCATACCTGTGCACGAGATGCCCGACCGGATCAGCACACTAGTTTTGAAGTAGAATCGCGGTGTCGAGTTTCCACCGTGCAGGAAACCAAATCTGAGGTGCCTATGCGTTCTTCACTATTGGGAAGATTAATTTTCGCAGGTTTCGTGCTGGTGGCTGCCGCGCTCTTGTACGCGATTACTCCGTTTGCCTCGGCGCAAACCTCCGCAGGACCAGACGCAAAAACACCGCAGCTGGACTATGAATTCTTCAAGACGCACGTGGAGCCGATCTTCTTGAAGAAGCGGTCAGACGAACACGCTCGCTGCTACGTGTGCCACCAGATGATGCGTCACGGCGGAGGCCCACTTAGCTTGGAGATGCTGCCGCCGGGTGCGAGTTTTTGGACCGAGGAGCAGTCCCGCCAAAACTTCGAAACTGTCTCGAAACTTGTGGTTCCCGGCAATCCGGACTTGAGCTTGTTTCTTCGGATGCCACTGGCGCCCGAGGCAGGCGGCATCGCCGACACCCACCAGGGAGGCCGGCAATTCGCTTCCCAGGACGACCCGGACTGGAAAAACATGAAAGCGTGGGTTCTCGGCGAAAAGGTAGTGGCTTCCTCCGCGCGATAGCCGAGAGATAATTCGCATCACGCCCCGCACAGGCCCGGCTTGCTCCTCGTTCGGACGATTGGGCTCTACGCAGTCATACGCAGCGGATTCTCGAACAGGCGCGCAGTGACTGCGCCGCAGATCAAGCCGCCGACATGGGCCATGTAAGCCACGCCGCCTGACTGCACACTTGAAACTGAACCGATTCCGCTGAAGAGTTGGATTAGAAACCACACTCCAATCAGAAGAGCCGCAGGGAGTACGGTCACCCTGACGAACCAACCGATAATCAGCAAGGTGCGAATTTCATCGCGGGGATAAGTAACAATGAATGCCCCCATTACTCCGGCGATGGCTCCGCTGGCGCCGAGATTGGGGATCGTGGAACTGGATCCCACCGCGATCTGGGCAAGCGACGCGGCAACTCCACTCAACAAATAGAACGCCAGGTAGCGGAACGGCCCCATGGCGTCTTCGATTTCCGGTCCAAACGCCCAGAAAAATACCATGTTGCCGATGATGTGCATCCATCCGGCGTGCATGAACATGGCCGTCAGAATCGTGATCCACTGGTGACCAGCGGCGATGTTTGCGGGGATCACCGACCAGCGCTGGACAAACGCGTCCCCTCCGGCCAACTCCATCAGAAATACCACCGCATTGACTGCGATGATCAGGATCGTGACCACGGGGCGATGCTGCGGACGACGGGTAACGTCGCGTAACGGGATTCCCACTGATTTCCTCCGACTGCGCTAAGTTTATAGTGGTTTCGTTGAAACCATGGGAGCGGATTCTCTTCCTATGCGTCTTCGGCGGCTAGCTCGTCCAGCAGCGCCGCCGCCTTGGTCACGTTGTCAACGCCAAAGACCAGCAGACCACGCGTCGATCCAGGTTCGAATCCACAGTAGGAATAATCGATATTGATCTGGCCTTCTCCCAACCGAGCCGCTGCGCGGCCCAACTCGCCCGGCCGATTCGGCAGCCTCACTGCGGCGACTTCCGTCTCCTCGAAGTTCATGCGCAAGCCGCCCAACACTGCCTTGGCGCTGGCGGGATTATCAGCGAGGAATCTGACCAGGCTCTCGCGTTCTTCCACATAGGATTGAAAAGCGAGGATGTTCACTCCGCGTTCCGCCAGAGCGAGGAAGCACTTCCCCAGTGCGCCCGGTTTGTCTTCAATCGTTACTCTAAACTCCTTCGCTTTTGGCATGTGGCTCGACTCCCTTTCCAAGACGTCGACAAGCGGCAAGATAAGCAGAGATATTACGCCCTGGCACAAATTCCGCTAAGCCCCTTTTCGGAGCGCCGCACCGATTTAGAGATTTTTGACTTGAGAGGGCCGAGCTTCAGGTCAGCTAATCAGTTTGTGTTTGGTTGCGAGTTTCAGCTCGCGACGCTTCAGCAGTTTTGACCCCTAGCCCCGCGATCATTTTCGTCGGGACTGAAGTCCCGACGCCCCAAGCAGGTACAAAACATTTCAGCAAATTAAGAAACTGGTTGAAATGCCGTGACACTGCTCTATCCTGTACCAATGACGGACCAGCCCCAGAAGCCGGGCCACAGACGCAAAAGTCCCGAGCATCGCACGAGTCCTCGTTACCGATTGCCGTCTCCCCCGGAAGTTGAAATTTTGGATGTGGAAACCGGTGTGCCCGTCCAAGCGCGCCTCGTCGATCTAAGCAGTGGCGGCTGCTTCGTGGAAACGCTTTACGTGCCGCCGGCCGGGACCGAGCTGACCATCACGCTGAAAAAAGGCGGCGATCACTTGAAATCGCAGGCCCAGGTGGTGCGAGTTACTCCGAACCAAGGCTTGGCCCTGGTCTTTACCTCGATGGGAGCGGAGGAGTTTCGGACCCTAGAAAGTTGGTTGTCCATTTTTGTCGCCACCGCCTGGGTGGCTGCAAACCGCCGCGGAACACAACGCGTGGCGATGCAAATTGAGGTGAGGGTTTCCGGTTACAACGCCGAAGGGGCGCGATTTACCGAAGATACGCACACCGTTCAGATCAGCGGTTTCGGCTGCCTGGTGACACTGCAAACAAAGGTGAACCGGGGAAAGAGGGTCATCCTCACCAACCTGCAGACCAAAAAAAAAGTGGAATGCCTGGTCGCCTATCACGAACCGAGCGGGGACACTTGGCAGGTCGGCCTTGCCTTCATGGCATTGAATCAACCGTTCTGGCCTGTAGAGTTTCCGCCCGCCGATTGGTCACGCCACCACCCCGACGCCAAAAAAATCGGTTGATAAATCTGCAGATCCCCTCGACAAGGAGCCTGCCACTCCACATCGCCTTTCACTTCCGCGGAAGGCGTCACACCCTGCGGAATCCGCTGTTAGGAGGGTGACATTCGGCTCTCCACTGATTTCGGGTCAAATTTCGATGATCCCGTTTATCAGGGCCTTTCTGGTCAGCCACCGCCGGGCACCATAAATACGAGAAGTCTCCTGCAATCACGGGGCTGGTCTTTTCAACCAAGCAGGTACAGAATTGCCCCCGAGAAAATCTCAAATGCAGGAATGCCCCCAATGCCACAAACTCTTTGATCCAGTGCCCACGTCAGGTGACTTTTGCCCGGATTGCGCGGATGCGATACGGGATGGCTTCGGACTTCCTGCCACGCTCTGCCGCATATGGATACAGTGGCAAGAACACGCACGGCGGCTAGCTGCAATCGTTTCTCGAAGAAAAGAGAAACAACTCGAAGTTGTATCACCCCCAAAGGAATCACGCACCAGAATCGCGCTGTCGTTTGCCATCCACCAATTCATCGGCACTTGGGGTGTAGGTATAACGTTTCCGTGGATGGTCGCTTTCGGATTTGATTTTCTACGACTGTTTGGTAGGACATTTCCAATACGTGATTCGTACTGGATCTTGACTGAGACTGGATTCTTTCCTTTGCAAATCGCCTTTGCGATGTTTCTTGGATGGTTGTTAGGTCGTGACCTTCGTCGAAAATCGATGCTGTGGGTTTGGGTAATCCCCTTCGCAATTCTATGTTACGCACTGGCTGCGATCCCGACCATTTCTCCCTTCCCGATACCTCGCGCTTTGCAGGCTGGAGTCGGCCAATCTCGCCTGTGGCATTACTTCGCGGCGGGCTGTCGATCAGAGCATCGATGCTTGGACCAAATAATAGTCATTATGCCCTTTTATGCTGGCGCTGCTTATTCGATTGGTGCGTTGTTGGCACCACGGATGCCTGCGGATTCTCGGATGGCAAGTGCAATTCGATTTTGGGCTAGCCTTGTTGTCGGACTCGCCTGTCTTGCGGGCGCAACATCGCTGCTCATTCGGGCAAAACAGGTACAGTCATTGATTCGCCAAACCACGCCGAATGGTTTGGGGGAATTTCGGTGGGTATTGCTGGCTTACGACTTCGTGCCTGTTGCGGTGGGCGGATGCCTGATCTACTTTGCGGATTGGTTGCGACGCAGGAAAGAAATTCACCCAGCTGCAGACAAAACGTAGGACCGGTCCGATCGTAAATTCATGCCAGTCATCAGCTACACCATGAGTGTTCCAGGTCCCAAGAAATCGGCTTATGGGACTGTGGAAGGAATTAGACTGGCACTTGCCAGTAGCTCATTTATTACAATTTTGTTCCTGACAGACCAAGGAAAGAAGTCTGTCACCAAGAAGCGTATGCTTGCTCTACAGCATAGACGAAAGCAGCGATGAAATACGGCCCAACATACAATCCGCAAATACCTAGCCCGAGAAGTACACCTCGCCACCCGAGACGTCGGTACAAATAGTAGGGAACCACGATAGGCCACGCGAAAAACACGAAATATTCAAACTCAAACGGTAATTTGAAATTCCGGTTAGGTCTATCGGTATATACCCACCAGGTTAAGATCAAACCAAACGCGATCGACCAAAGAACGCGGGACTGTCCAGCTTGTGGGAGTAGAGCATGAACAGCCAGAATTGAGAGCCCGACCGTGTAAACAACGGCCAGTACAGACAGGAAGATTAATGGCTTCGTCAGTGGGAATAAACGTTGGTCCTTATGCTCAAATGACAATTAGCTCACCCGCGCAAGTACCAGACAATGGCGACGTAAAGTAGTGCAACCAGCCCGCAAGCGTCAAGCCTATCTTCGCCAAGTCCTGTAGAGTCGTCTCCTCGGAATGCGCCAGCTTCTGAGGCGTAATCGTCTCTGATTACCATTTCGTGATCCCTGCCCAGGGTTCTCATGTCACCCCCCCCCGGGGACATGTCTAAACTTACTCAGATACAGGTCGCGGCAACGCGGAGACGAGTGACATGCAAACATTCCCACGGGAAATACGCCCCATCATTCAATTGGTCGCCGTTTTTGCCGCGATTTCTTTCGCCGCTCCGGCATCCAGAGCTCAGGTCAGGATTCAGAAGGCTCCAGCGGAGCCGCAAATGCAACCGCCCTCCGCTGACGACTTGAGCAAGAATCCTGAATTGCTGAAGGAATTCGGCAATCTCATTAACCAGTTCCAGCACAACATCCAATACCCTGGGCCAAGAAGTGAAAGCCGGCTCTTGCCCCTCATGCCTGCCTCGACGATGTTTTACGCCGCAATTCCCAACTACGGCAAGGCGACCGATCAGGCGGTCAAAATTCTCCACCAGGAGCTTCAGGACAACGCGGCATTTCGCGAGTGGTGGCATCAGGGAGACATGGCCACGACAGGTCCCAAGCTGGAGGACGCGCTGAAGAAATTCTCAGAGCTCAACGATTTCCTGGGCGACGAAATCGCCGTTTCGGGCGCCGCAGACGGCAATGAGCCCAGCTTCGTCATGTTCGCGGAAGTCCGGAAGCCAGGACTGAAGAAATACCTTCAGCAGATGTTTCAGGGCCTGGCGGGTAACGCAACGCCGCAAGTCCGCGTGTTCGATCCGCAGGAGCTTGCCGCCGCTGTCGACAAAGGCGCTTCGCAGGGGGCCGTCATTCTCGTCCGTCCGGATTTTGTGGTTGCCGCAAAAGATTTGGCCGCACTTCGAACCTTCAGCGTGCGCCTCGATCACCCGGGCCGCGAGTTTGCCGCGACTCCATTCGGCATGCGGGTTGCGCGGGAATATCAGGGTGGCGTGACCGTCCTGGGCGCGGCGGACTTGCAGGGATTTATCAATCAAGCCGATCCCGCCAAGAAACAAAACCTGGCATTCCAGCAGAGCGGCTTCGCAGACGTGAAATACCTCTTGTGGGAAAGCCGGCGCGTGGACGGCAGGTCGGTCAGCCAATTCGAACTGAGTTTCAACGCGCCCCGGCGAGGCGCCGCGGCGTGGCTCGCAAAATCGGGCCCGCTGAACGGTCTGGACTTCGTCTCGCCCGACGCCATCCTATCGGCCAGCGTGGTCCTTTCAAATCCGTCGCAAATTTTGGACGATGTGAAGGCACTCGTCGGCCTTTCGACTCCGAACGCGTTCGCGGCGCTTCCGATGTTCGAACAGGCCATGCATCTCAACGTGAAGGACGATCTGCTCAGCCTGCTGCGAGGCGATATTACTGTGGAGCTGGATAGCACCGCGCCTCCCAAGCCCCAATGGAGAACCATCCTCGGCGTCAAGGACACCGACCACCTGCAGCGCACCCTGAATACGCTGCTGACCGCTGCGAATTTTGTGACGCTTCGCGACGAAGATGGCGCAGTCGACTACTACTCGCTTCGCATTCCCACGCCGAAAACGGTCGTGTCTCTCGCCTACGCGTTTGTGGATGGGCACCTGATCGTCGGCTCGAGCCAAGACGCGGTTGCCGAGTCGGTTGAATTGCACCGCTCCGGAGGATCGCTCGCAAAATCCAAAAAACTCCTAGCATCGATCCCGCCGGGCCAGTCGCTGAACGCCTCAGGATTGCTCTATGAGGATCCAGTTGCGGTGGCGATGATGCAGATGAGGAACTTCGCACCGCAGGCGGCGGATTCCATGGCAGCGGTCCGCAAAGACGCGACTCCCACGGCCGCGTGGATATACGGCGAGGATTCTGCCATTCGTGAAATGAGTTCAAATTCGACGGTGGACGTCGGAGCGGTTTTGATCGTGGCCGCCATTGCCATTCCGAATCTACTCCGTTCTAAGATGGCCGCAAATGAAGCGCCCGCGGTCGCCACGATGCGAACGGTCAACACCGCCCAGGTGATTTACGAAACGAGCTTCCCGCAGAGAGGATACGCCGCAAGCCTGCCCACGCTCGGGCGCGATCCGAGCGGAACCCCCGCCCAATCCGCGGACCGCGCAGACATACTGCCCGATTCGCTGACAGGCGAACCCTGCAACTCGGACGGCTGGTGCCTCAAGAGCGGATTCCGCTTCAAGCTGGCCGCCGCCTGCTCGCAAAGCCACTGCCAGGAATACGTCCTCCTCGCCGTCCCAGTCAGCGCCAACACAGGCACGCGCAACTTCTGCTCCACCTCGGACGGAGTCATCCGCTCCAAGCCCGGCGCGCCATGGGAAGCCCCTCTCACAGCTTCTGACTGCAGCGGCTGGCTGCCGATTCAGTAGCGCGACATCCGAAGCGGAAACCATGCCGCAAAAATGGGGGTCGCCAAATCCTGGCCGGGGTGAAGTTTAGGGGTGCGACTTCATATGCACTTCGTAGGGCTCCTTGACCGCCGCGCCCTCAGGCGTCGTCATAAACTGGGCGCGTTCCTGGCAGGTCATTGCGGCAAATCGTTTACATTCTCGTCCACCGATTTGGCTCAGTTATTTTTCGCATGTGCCTTTTTGCGGCCTGCTCCACTGCCAAATTCTTTGTGTCGAGCGCAGGAAAAGCGTACGATTCGCGAGACATCGGTTTAAATCGAAAATTCCCGCTTCGAGTAAGGAAGGCCGTTCATGAAAAAACTTTTGCTTTGCATGACGCTGCTTGCTTTGTGGCCCGCATTGGGATTGGCCCAAACCACGGATGAACTGGTAAACGACGGCAAGAATACGGACAACGTCACCACCCAGAGCATGGGCTACGCCCGAAAAAGCTACAGCCCTCTAAAGCAAATCAATAAATCCAATGTCAAGCGCCTGGTCCCCATCTGGAGCACGAGCCTCATGAATGATCAGGGTGAACTCGCGGCTCCGACGATCTACAACGGCGTCATGTACGTGATCAACGGCAAATGGAGTTTTGCCATTGACGTTGAAACCGGCAAGCAGATCTGGCGCACGCCGGTGCACCTCGAACCGGAAACTCGACGGACAGCTTTCCACAGAGGCGCGGCAACGATCTATAACGGCAAACTCTTTCGCGTAACCATCGACGACCACATTCTCGCGCTCGACATGAAGACAGGTGAAGAAGTCTGGAACCAGAAATTCGCGGACTTACGTGATGGCTACTACGCCACCGGCGGGCCGATTATCGCCAACGGCGTTCTCATTTCTGGCGTGTCCGGTGGAGAGTCCACCACGCGCGGTTTCCTGGACGGCTGGGATCCCGACACGGGGAAGAAACTGTGGCGCAGATATACGATTCCAGCGCCCGGCGAGCCCGGCTCCGAAACCTGGCCAAAGAATAGCGACGCCTGGACGCAGGGCGGCGGTCCGACGTGGCGCTCCGGGTCATATGATCCCCAACTCGATCTGGTCTATTGGGGGACGGGCAACGCGGAGCCCTACGATCCCAGGCCCCGCGGGGACCTGGATAGCTTGTACACTTCGAGTGTGCTCGCGATCCGGCCGAAGACGGGTGAGATTGCTTGCTATTATCAGTACACTCCCAACGACTTGTATGACGTCGACGGCACCGATGAGAATATCCTCGCTGATATGCAGGTCGGCGGCCGCCTTCGCAAAGTGATGATCCAGACCAACAAGAACGGCTTCCTGTATGTGCTGGACCGCACGAATTGCAAATTGATCACCGCTCACCCGTACGTCAAGGTCAATTGGGCGTCGAGTATTGACCCGGACACAGGCCGCCCGGTGTTGACGGACGTCCACAAGCGCTTTCTTGCCGGGGAAGAGGTCGAAATCTGGCCTTCGCGCGGCACAAATGCAGTGCCCGCCGCATTCGACCCGAACACGGGCCTCATTTACGCGAGCGCGTGGAACGTACCGCGCATCCAACAGCTCGCGCCGCAGAAACCAGTAGTTCCTGGCGGGCCCTCCACAGGCGTTCTCGGCACGTTCCCCGAAGCCAAGCCGGGAGACGTCCTCGGTCATTTCGTGGCAATCAATCCGCTTACCGGTGAGAAGAAATGGGAGGTCCCGTTGACCGATCTGCCCAGTTCGGCTGGGATGCTCGCGACCGGCGGCGGGCTCGTGTTCACTGGCAGACTGACTGGTGAATTCGTCGCGCTCGACGAGAACACGGGCGAAACGCTCTGGCAATTCAAGACCAGCTCAAGCATCAATTCGACGGCGATCACCTACACCCACAAGGGTCGCCAATATGTGACCATCGCATCGGGACTCGGCGGCGCTCTTGCCACTCGCTACGCAGCGACCAAAGTCCCGGCTGGCGGCTCGATTTGGACGTTCGCGGTGATGCCCAAGTAATTCTTGACGAAGCTGCGCCGCCAATCGCGGGCAGACTCGCGCGTTTGAAACGGAGCTACATTGCCGCTTCCGACGACTGACTCGTCCATATCCACAATCAGATAATTCCGTTTCTCAGATTTGATCACTTCAGGCTTTTCCCTCTCGCCCCCTCACGCCAGAATAAACGTGATCGGGCTCACAAGGGGACGTGACCAGTCTCACTGCGCTTTTGCCACATGAAGCACATCTTGAATGTAATCTGAGGAGTACTCCGGAATCATCAGGAGGGTCCTATGAAAACAGCCGCGATGGGCATGGTTGGCATGCTGATCTTAGCCGGAGGCCTCTCTGCTCAAAAGACTCCAAGCTTTTCGGTTCGAAACGGCGAAACCTTCACCGGCGAGATCACGGATAGTTTCTGTGCGGAGGATGGACATCACATCGGAGTGATCAAGAGTGAGAGAAATTGCATCCTCACATGTGTCAAGTTCGACGGTGCACAATTTGTGCTCTACAACTCTGTGACGAAACGGATATACAAGCTGGATGATCAAGAGAAACCCGAAGCTTTTGCGGGTCAAGAAGTGACAGTAACCGGGACGTACGATAAAGAAGCAAAAGCGATCCATGTAACCAATATTTGTCCCAAGGTCACCTTTGCAGGTTTGTGAGTCAGCGTTAGTTCTGCTAGGTCGTGGCCGCTGTGTTAAGCGAAGTTAATTGCAGTGGGGTGGCGGGAGGTCTACTTTCGAATTTGTGAAAGGTGCCGAACATGTCGGACAAGGAACACCGGATAGTGTTCAGAACCGCCCTTTGGGTAGCCAGGGTTTTCGGGTGGATCTTGATCACTTTCGCGATACTCGGCATCCCGCAAATGCGGTTGCTTTTGGGGCGTCTGGCGGTAAGCTTCGGACTACTATCCTCAATAATGCTCGGACTCGCAGGTATATCGTGGCTCGTCTTGGTGAAATTGTTCCTGCAGTTTTTTGATCGTTATCTCTCCCGCAATTAGACGTCTCTCGTGTCAAGCGTCGCATTCCATTAGGGTGCTGGTCACATTTCTTGTTGTCGAACGGATTGCGACTCTGCATCAAAACTCGAAGTCCTGATTGCTCCTCTTCTCGGAAAGTGACCAATCCCACTTTCCGAGAATCCCTCAATCAGAACTTGGCATGACCTATCAATCCAGTTAGTTCAAATGAATGCGACGCAATTAATCTAGGAGGCCCAAGCCGTCACTTATTGATCTTCTCGATCAGCCAGTCGGCCATTTGCGGGATCATGACGGGCCAGTACTCCACCGCGCAATGCTCGCCGCGGCCGAGCAGCCACAGATCGCCCTCCTTCGCTGACTGGTAGGTCGAAACCAGGTCCGGGACGGGGTTGCCGGCATCGCGAGTGCCATTGACCACGAGTAGAGGCCCGTTGATCAGCTTGTCTCCGGGTTTCGCATCAGGCGCCAAGGAGTTTTTATCGCCCAAGTGTAGCCCCGCACACATGGCCACAATCGCCTTAACGCGCGAATCGTTTCGCAGGGCCGCACGCAACGTGGCGCCCCCGCCATAACTTTGCCCAAAGAAGCTGATGCGCTTGGTATCGATATCCTCTCGCTTCAAGTAGGTCTCCAGGACGGCGAAATTGGCCTCCGCCTTGAAATCTCTGTCCCACTGCCTGCTCTCGCCGAAGCCGGGCAGGTCGAGGGTGGCGACGGCAAATCCTTTGGCGAGCATGTCCTGAATGGGGCGCCAGTGGTTCGCCTTGTATTGGTCGACGCCCCCGCACCAGATGACGAGCGGCGGCCTCTCGACGCCGAACGGCTTGTGCAGATAAGTGGTGATCTGGCCGTCCTTGTACGGCACCTTCACCACCTCCAGCGGCACGTCGAACAGTTTGCCGCCTTTCTGGTACGCCCGCAGCTGCGCATCATAGGCCTTGGCTTCCTGTTCCGAGGTGACGCGCGGGAACCAGGCGAGCGCGTAATAGACGCTCGAGGTCATGTAGGCATTGAGGGCCGCACGCCGCGATCCAGACTTGATGAGCGCGTCGCCGCGGTCCTCGTAGTACTTGCCGAGGACGCTCCACTCGTAGACCCAACCTCCGGGGGCGTCGCCTTCCTGCCTCACGATCCTCTGCACCGTTTGACGGATGATGTTTTCATCGCCCCCAAGGTACGCGTACGCTCGGATGCGGCGCTCCTCGAGCACCACCTTCCCGTCTTTGAAATTCGGGCTCGTGGCTGTCGCCTGGACCGCAGGCAGGGCCGGGTACTGGGCGAAGCTGGCCGGGACAGCTAGGAGTGAGAACAATGGCACAGCGAGACCGATCGACAGTGATCCGCAGAGTGCCCGCGCAAGGGTTTTTCTGAGAAGAGGCATAAGCATAAGATTGATCCTTTCGATCGCCAGATCAGAGGATCGGCGGAGTATAGCATCCCGTGCGCCGCGACCCGCATAAGTTAGGGTAGAAGTGATCCTACGTCAACGAAGTGCTCATGTACGGAAATGGCCAAGCCCAGAGAAGTCCGCTTCTCGGAATGTGAGAAATTTTGATTCCCAATTGACTAGAAAACCGTTTCTCGAGAAGAAATCAATCCAATCATGGAACCCCTCCACCGCAAATCTTATCCTTTTCGCGCTTCGCCTCAGCCTTGCAAATTTACTGGAGCAGTGATTCGATCGACACCCGGGCGCAGCAGGATTTTTTCGGTTGTAAACCGAACGGATGTATACTCCCGGCTATTGGAAAAGCCAAGAAAACAGTTACTGGCTACTTTAACTGCGAAGGAGCGCCCATGAATTCTAAGTCATCTGGTCGAAGGCGATTCCTGAAAGATAGCGCCGCATTGGTTGGTTTGGCCGCGGGAGCGGGAGTGGTGCCGTCCGCTGGCGCACAGATGTCGCATTCTGACGCGCCGCCTAAAGATGCCAAAGATTGCAAAGACAACAAGGATCTGATCGCCTATGGCGAGCGCTCCCATTATGTGAAATCGGTCCGTATTCCTGTAAAGGAGAGGATGTCCCCGGATGAATTCGGAATGACATTTCATGTGACCTCTCCGCTTCAGGATTCGGTGGGAATTATTACGGCATCGTCGCTCCATTATGTGGCAACCCACCGCGGCTCCTACGTCCCGGACATCAATCCCGAGGAACATCGGCTGATGATTCACGGCATGGTGGACCGGCCGCTGATTCTTACGGTGGATGAACTGAAGCGCCTGCCATATGTGACCCGCGTCCATTTTCTCGAATGCAGCGGGAATCGTGCGAAACCCACGCATAAAACCGTGCAGGACACACACGGGATGACCAGTTGCTGCGAATGGACCGGCGTGCCCCTGTCTCTGTTGCTCAAGGAAGCCGGCGTGCAAAGCGGCGCGTCCTTCGTCGTGGCGGAAGGAGCGGAGACAGTGAAAGGCGCGACCAGCCTTCCGCTGGCAAAGTGCATGGACGATTGTCTCGTCTGCTACGGCCAAAATGGCGAGCCAGTGCGACCCCAGCATGGCTTCCCGCTTCGATTGATCGTACCCGGCTATGAAGGAATTCATAACGTTAAGTATCTGCGGCGAATCAAGGTGGTGGACCAACACTATATGACCTACAACGATTACGGACATCTGGCCGCCGATTCCCGTGTCGCTGCTCTCAATCGCCAGGTTGGTCCGAAATCGATCGTCACCTTCCCTTCCGGGGAGCAAAAGCTGCCGGGTCCCGGATACTATGAAATCACTGGCCTGGCTTGGTCGGGGTCGGGTGCTATTCGAAGCGTGGACGTCTCGTTCGACGGCGGGCAGACGTGGACGCCTGCTGAGCTTCGATCCCCGGCATACCCCATGGCACATACCCGGTTTGGCTACCACTGGACATGGGACGGTAAGGAGTGCGTGATCATGTCACGCTGCACTGACGAACTGGGCACCGTGCAACCCACGCGAGCGGAAATCGCGAAGTACTGGAATCAGCCAAACGACAGCAATCTCCAAATAAAGGGCTTAGACAATAGTGTTTTTGGGTGGAGGGTGGCCAGCGATGGGACCGTTCACAATGGACTCGCGTAAGCTTCTCCTGCTTTTTTTGATTCTGGGGCTGAGCCAGAGTATCAAGGCACAGTCGCCCACCTACGGTGTGGGGAGAACCCCTACAGCGGAAGAAATCCACAAGCTGGATATTTCAATCGGACCTGACGGGAAGGAGCTACCTCCGGGACACGGCACTGCCGTGGAAGGCGCAGGAGTCTTTCTTCGTAGGGGCTGCTTTACGTGCCATGGGGAAACGGGTTCAGGAGGCCCAGCTCCTACTTTGATAAGGAGCGACGGCAAGACAAAGTCCGCCTATCCTTGCCTCAACCCATGCGTAAACGATTCAAACCCAATGGCGTTTCACTCGCCGTACGCAACGACGATCTGGGATTACATCAACCGCGCCATGCCCCTCACCAAAGAGGGCACACTAAAGCCCAACGAGGTGTACGCGCTGACTGCCTATATCCTCTTCAAAAACGGCATTATCCGAGAGGACGAAGTCATGGACGCCCAAAGCCTGCCGAAGGTGAAAATGCCAAACCGGGATCACTTCGCCCTGGCTCCGGAATGGAAGCACGGGGCGCCGAGGCTTCAGGGTTACCCCTGATCCCTGGTCAAACACGACCCCGATGCGCAAGTGATCTGGCATTTCTGATTGATTCCTTGACCGACCCATAACCTTGCGTTTGGAGTTGCGTAAACCGGCCATGAATATGATCAAGGAGGACGCCGACTATGGGTTTAACCAGACGCACCATACTGGCAGCGGGCGCTGCGGCAGCGGCAACGGCCGCTTTGCCGCGCGCATTTGCTCAGCAGGAGAGCAAACTAGGAAGTGGCAAGTTCTACGAAAAAGGCACCGTTCGTATTTACTATGAGGAGGCCGGGGCCGGTTTCCCGTTGATGATGCTTCCCGGCGGCGGATTGAACTCCACCATAGCCTTCTTTACCGGCAACTCGCCCTTTAACGCCATTGAGGAGTTCAAGGGACAGTATCGCTGCATCACAGCCGACCTGCGCAACGCTCCCAGCGGGCAATCCACCGGCCCGGTGGAGGTCGACCGGCCGTGGGATTCCTACGCCGACGACCAACTCGGTCTCATGGATCATCTAGGCATCGACAAGTTCATGGTGATGGGCTTCTGCATTGGTGGCCCTTTCATCTGGAGTCTCTTGAAGCGCGCCCCCGATCGTGTTGCCGCGGCTGTGGTGGCGCAGCCCGTGGGTTGGCGTCCGGAGATGCGCGACCGTAAGTATCCGGGCGCATTTTGGACGACTTGGGGTCCGATGCTGAACGCAAAGCGCCCCGAAATTACACTGCAGACGGCGGACCAATTTGTAACCAGAATGTTCGAAACCAATCCCGACTTCGTCTTCACCGTGACACGCGATTTCGTACGCAGTTGCCAAACCCCGGTCCTGATCCTGCCGGACGACGTGCCGCCGCACCCTTACGCCCCCGCCATGGAGTGCGTGATGCTCGCGCCGAAATCCGAAGTGAGCATCTTCCCTTGGAAAGAGCCCAAAGAGCGGATTCCGCTGGCAGTGCGCCAAATCCATTCCTTCCTCAAGGCGCATCAGCTAGCGTAGGCGGCGGTGTTAACGCGACGGGGACGGGGCGCAACCGTGAGAGGTTCGAAGTGGCGTCAGTATTCTCACACGCAGTAGCTGCTCTCGGCATTGGAGCCTGCTTCTATACCCCGCGCATTCCGAAGCGAGTCTGGGCGATTGGCGCCCTTTGTTCTGTTGTCCCCGACCTTGATGTCATAGGATTCCATTACGGCATCCAATACGGTGACTTTTGGGGTCATCGAGGGTTCACGCACTCGCTTATCTTCGCCGCTCTGGTAGCCGCCGTTGCTTTGGTTGTAGCGTTTCGCCGCGGTCTGCCCGGCATCAGTAAACTGTCTTTGTGGATGTATTTCTCTCTCGCCACTGCAAGTCATGGTTTGCTGGATGCCATGACTGACGGCGGTCTTGGGGTCGCCTTCTTTGCGCCATTTGACAACCGTCGCTATTTTCTTCCATGGACTCCAATTCGAGTTTCGCCCATAGGCGTCGAGCGATTTTTTACGGCTAGCGGCCTTGCCGTTATGCAGACTGAATTGCTTTGGATTTGGCTTCCTGCAGGGTTACTCGCAATCTCGGCCCTGATGATACGCCGAGGTGATCTTGCCGCATCTGATGTTTAACGCTTCAGGCCACATTCCGACAATTGATCCACGGCAGAGGCATCATGAGGATTCCGCTGAAGATTAATGGCGTATAATGCGGATATTCAAGTGTTGAAAGGGAATCTCAATCGAGGAGCTTCCTATGGTTGCTCGTTCACTCGGCTCGCTGATTGCTTTTGGGTTGGCTGCAGTGTCGCTATCCTGTTGCGCGGCCGCGGCGCCCAACACGCCGATTCCCCCAGCCAAGGTTGACGTGCCGCCGGCGGCGGTGCCTGGCAAGCAGACTGCTGTATTTGCCGGCGGATGCTTTTGGGGCACGCAGGCTGTCTTTGAGCGCGTCAAGGGTGTCCTCGGTACTACGGTTGGATATTCAGGTGGCTCTGCCCAGACCGCCACGTACGATCAGGTGACTACCGAGACCACGGGACATGCTGAATCCGTCGAAGTAGTTTACGACCCCTCGCGTCTCACGTACGGCGAGCTGCTTCGCATCTTCTTTTCCGTAGCCCACGATCCCACACAACTCAACCGGCAAGGACCGGATGTGGGCACATCGTATCGTTCCGCGATTTTCTATTCCACGCCGGACCAGAAGCGCATCGCCGACGCGTACATCGCGCAACTCGATGCGGCCAAAGTGTTTCCCGGACGCATCGTCACGGAAGTAACGCCACTGAAGGCATTTTACCGCGCCGAGGAATACCACCAGGATTTCGCCATTAAGAATCCCACCAACAATTACATAGAGATTTGCGACCTGCCGAAAATTGCAGCCTTGAAGCAGCAATTTCCCGACCTGTTCGTGGATTACAAAGGCAAAAAATAAAATCCATCTGTTTGCGCCAACAAGCCGCCAAGATTCTGCCCACCCACGTGAGCCCGAAATCGGTCAAGGCCTAAGCCCTAATGCGAGCGCCGGGTTGGTCTTCACCATGAGGTTGATATCAGCCACAGAGATTCCTTCTTTGTGCAGCGCCGTCATGAAATCGAGCAAACCTTGGGGTTCGAGAGGGCGCTGTGGCTCCGGCGGCTTTTGGACGGCGCCGAAATCCGTGGCGAGAATACAGGACTTTGGCCCGATGGCGCGAATCGCCTGTGCGTAATCGCTGATGCTGACAACCGGATTCGTTCCCAGGGTCGCGCCATACACAAACTCGATAAATGCGCCGTCCCCTGCAGCCGCTTGCATTTGTGGAATGGTCATTCCGACGGAAGCTGCCATCGCGTGCGTGACCACAACGTGCGTCACTCCTCGCTGGTGAGCTTCGTGAGCCACCAGGTCTCCTTCTTCCGGCGAGATGTGACCGGTCTCCAAAACCAGGTCGTGGTGCTGTGCAATGAAATCAATCAACTGAAGCACGTCAGGCAGCAGATGGCCATTCTCCGAAACGCGCACAAATGGCCCGGTTCCTTTCGCGGATTTCACGACGTGTTCGGCATCGAATGTGGGCAGCCACACGACCCTACCCCAGCCGCCTTTCATGGCGGCCATGTGTTTTACCGCTTCCAGATTGATTCCGCCGACGGCCAGATCCTGCGTAATCCCTCCGAATAGCTCAATGCCCGGAACTTCCTTCCGGACCATGTAGGCGAGCGAAGCCGTCTCCGCCCAGTGATTCTTCATCACCATTCCGCGCATCCCCATCTTTTTGGCTAGCCGCGCCAAATCGTCGGCGTCGATCGCGCGGTCCACGCTGTCGGGCCCCTGATGCACGTGGATGTCGATAGCGCCCTTTAAGTTCAAAGCCGAATCGGATTGTCCATACGATGAACCGGGCAAGAGGAATAAGACAATCCAAAACCAGCTAATTCGCATGATCGGGATGCGTGAAAATCGTGAAAGCATCTCATCTTCCTTTCAACTACATTGAGAATGACTCGTAGCGGGAGCATCTAACTCTTGCGGAAAACCTATCTGTTCCGGGTTACCGACACAAGCTTGGATCAAAGGTCAGATCGGCAATGCCTGTCCTCGAATTGCGGCGGACTTGATAATTATCTAAACCGCGAGGCAAGACCGGCCGGTTCTCCTTCAAGAACGCTGTGACGGGTTGCGGGTTGAAGACCTCACCGGGCACTAAGATCGACCTCAAACGCGCTTCGAGACTTGGATCAAGTCCTCGGATTTCAACACTACCAATGCGGTATTGTTTCCGCTCATCAAGGCGCATCACAAGTGAAATCCGCTGGAGGTTGTCATCGACCTCCGTATCTGGCACAACCGTTAAATCAAGATACCCTTGCGAGCTATACAATTTCGTGAGCGCCTCAATCCCTTCTCTAACCCTTGCTACGCTAAAGATTTCTCCTTCGCGCAAGGGAAATACTCGTCGCAGCTCAACCTCGGGGATGCCTGTGCCACCCGTAAACTGAATATCCCCCACGTGAAATTGAGGGCCTTCGTTTGTTACATGAACGGCCACCAGAAACCGTTCATGGTTCGAGTCACCGCCAAGGGATTGGGCTCGCGCGGCTATGTCTATCTTGAAATAGCCCTGATCCTGCCAAGCACTTCGCAATCCAATTTCTGCCAGTTCGTCAATCCAGGCGGGAGAATCAGCGTCCCATTCATTCATGTTCGCTTTCTCGATGACTTGCTCAATATCGGCATTAGAAAGGTGGACCGGACGGTCGAACTCGATCCGCTCGATGATAACTTTGCGAGAGACATCTGCCTTTCCATCCGATTCCCGCGCTTTTCCATCGGCGTTTGCCTGAGATGTTTCGTTCGTGACGGCAGGCGGAGAACAACTTTGAGGAACGTTAGAAGATTGAGCCCAACCGGGCGCAGGCCAATTGGCCCCGCAGATCAGAGCCAGCAGCCCGAGCGTCAGGATTACTCGACGGCTCATATCTTTGGGAAATATATGCCCATGGGCTGCGCCATTTCAAGGGTGCCCCCAGCCTTGTCCGAAATTGCTCATTCTCACGCCTTGAAAGATTCTCTTTTCGGCATGTGGCTCACTTTTACGGGCATAGTCCGTGGGGGCAAGAAGGAAACTACGCCGTTTCGTAAACGATGCAGATCGGGGCTGAATCGGCTTATACTGTCGCTTCGCCGTTCCGGCAAGCATCTCGCGAATCATTTCTGGAGGAGTTCCACTTGTCGAGTTCCGTTGTTGAAACCAAGGTCAACCGAAACTCGGCCGATTTCGAGAAGAATACACGGCGCATGGTGGACCTCCTCACGGAAATTAAGAACCAGGAAGCCGCGATTCAGCAGGGCGGCGGCGCGAAAGCCATCGAGGCGCAGCACAAGAAGAACCGCCTGACCGCGCGCGAGCGCATCGCCAGGCTGATCGACCCGCACACTTCGTTTTTCGAGCTGGGAATTTACGCCGCGCACGAAATGTACGAGGAGTGGGGCGGCGCGCCGGCCGCCGGCGCGATCACTGGCCTTGGGCGAATCTGCGGCCGCCTGGTGATGATCATCGCCAACGACGCGACGGTGAAAGCCGGGGCTTTCTTCCCTCTTACCGCGAAAAAAGTGATTCGCGCGCAAAACATTTCCATCGACAATCATATTCCCACGATTTACCTGGTCGATTCCGCGGGCGTTTTTCTACCGCTCCAGGAAGATGTTTTCCCCGACACCGACGATTTCGGCCGAGTGTTTCGCAACAACGCCGTCATGAGCGCCATGCACATTCCCCAAATCACGGCCATCATGGGCATGTGTGTCGCGGGCGGTGCGTATTTGCCGGTGATGTGCGACCACATCCTGATGACGGAAGGTTCCGGACTTTTTCTTGCAGGACCGGCGCTGGTGCAGGCCGCGATTGGACAAAAAGTTTCCGCCGAAGAATTGGGCGGCGCGAAGATGCACGCCGAAATCAGCGGCACCGTCGATTTTCGCGAGCCTGACGACGAATCGTGCCTCGCGCGCATCCGCGCGCTGGTGGACAAGATGGGTCATCCCCCCGCCGCGCGCTTTGATTACAAGGAATCGGAAAATCCCGCGTTTCCGCCCGAAGATATCTACGGCATTTTTTCATCCGACCCGGCGCGCCAGTACGACATGCACGAAGTGATCGCCCGCATCGTCGACGCCAGCAAATTCGAGGAATACCGCGCGGAATACGGCAAGACCGTTCTGTGCGGCTACGCGCGGATCGGCGGCTGGGCCGTTGGCATCGTTGCCAACAACAAAAAGCACGTTCCGACCATCGATGCCGCGACCGGCGAGCGGCGGATTGAGTTTGGCGGAGTGATTTATACCGAATCCGCGGAAAAGGCCGCGCGTTTTATCATGGACTGCAACCAGAATCTCGTGCCGCTCATTTTTCTGCACGACGTCAACGGATTCATGGTCGGCAAGGAAGCGGAGTGGAGCGGAATCATTCGCGCGGGCGCGAAGATGGTGAACGCCGTGTCTAACAGCGTGGTGCCGAAAATCGCGGTGATCTGCGGCGGAAGTTTCGGCGCCGGCCATTACGCCATGTGCGGCAAAGCCTACGACCCTCGATTCATTTTCGCCTGGCCCACGGCGCGCTACGCCGTGATGAGCGGCGATTCCGCTGCGTCAACTCTTGTCGAAATCAAAATCAAGCAGCTCGAACGCGAAGGCAAGAAACTCTCCGACGCGGACAAAAAAGAGTTGTACGAGTCCATCCGCGCCACCTATGAGCATCAAACCGATCCGCGCTATGCAGCGGCGCGCCTGTGGGTTGACGCAATCCTCGACCCTGCGCAAACCCGGGAAGCACTGATCTGGGCGTTGGAGGCAGCAGCCCTCAATCCTGAAGTTAAGGAATTTAAGACCGGCGTGCTACAAACTTGATGTTCAGCTTTGAACTCTCAATTTCAAGGGATCACCGTTGATTGAAACCGTAAAAATTGTTGAATGCCCTCGAGACGCCTGGCAGGAACTGCCGGAGATTATTCCAACCGAAACGAAGGTGAATTATTTACTACGTCTTGCCTCTGCCGGCTTCAAACACATTGATGCTGTCAGCTTCGTTTCGCCTGAGCGCGTGAAGCAAATGGCCGACAGCGAAGAAGTGATGAAAGGATTTCTTGCAGGTCTCCCCTTAGAGGCGGCTCCGCCTGAGATTATCGGAATCGTGGTGAATGAACGAGGCATGGAGCGCGCTCTCGCAACGCCGGGCGTGACGACCATTGGATACCCATATTCCATTTCAGCCTATTTTCGCCGTGCGAATGCCAACATGAGCCGTGGGGAATCGCGCGCCCTTGTCGAGGAGATCAGGAAGGCCACCAAAAAGTCCGGACATGGACTGGTGGTTTACATTTCCATGGCCTTTGGCAATCCGTATGAGGAACCGTGGGGCGCGGAAATTGTCGAAGACGCGCTGATTTGGCTTAAGGACATCGGAGTGCGAAGTGTGTCGCTCGCCGATACCGTAGGAACCACGCCTCCCGAATACGTGGGCGCGCTATATAGCACGGTAAAAGATTGCGTGGCGGGCATCGAGTTGGGCGTTCATTTGCACGGCCGCGCCGAGGGCGCTGCCGAAAAAATCCTCGCGGCTTACGATGCCGGGTGCCGCCGGTTCGACGGAGCGCTCACCGGGCTTGGCGGATGCCCCTTCGCGGGGGACGATCTGGTCGGAAATATCGCGACGGAAACGATTCTTACGGCGCTCGCCAGCCGCGGCGCGGACGCAGGAGTTCGCCGAGACGCGCTCGCACCGTCCATCGCCATGACCGAGGAAATTCGCGCGAAGTATTCACACGCGGCGCAAGCGCAGTGAGTATGAGCAGGATAGGCTTCAGCCTGTCTGTTTTTTGCCGTATCAGTTTAAACGCAGGTCCGGAAAAACAGACAGGCTGAAGCCTATCCTACAGAGACGCTAATGCCATACCAAACGCTCCATCTCGAATTCTCCGGCGAAATCGCCATGATTACGCTCAGCCGACCGGAGAAACGCAACGCGATCACCGCCGAAATGATCGCGAATCTTCAGGCCGCGTTCACCGAGGTCGATGAGAGCCCCGCGCGGGTCCTGATCCTCACTGGCGCGGGCAAAGCATTCTGCTCCGGCATGGACCTCGACGCTTTGAAAGCCCTTGCCACGCAATCCGCGGCTGAGCAGCGGGAAGACGCGGACCGACTGGCGCGGCTCCTCCTCAGAATCTGGAGTTTCCCCAAGCCGACCATCGCCGCCGTGAATGGCCACGCCATAGCCGGCGGATGCGGCATCGCCACGCTGTGCGACTTCACCATGAGTGTTCCGGAGGCCAAGTTTGGTTACCCGGAAGTGCGCATCGGATTTCTTCCCGCTGTCGTATCCGTTTTTCTCGTGCGCCAAATTGGCGAAAAGCGCGCTCGCGACCTGCTCCTTACCGGAAGGACCATCGAAGCCACCGAAGCGCATCGCCTGGGGCTCGTCACACAAATTGTCCCAGCGAAGGAATTGATGATTGCCGCGCAAATCCTCGCAGCAAACTTGATCGAGGGCAGCCCCGCCAGCCTGCAAATGACCAAAAAGCTCCTGTGCGATTTTGCCGCGCCGGAGGTCAAGCGCGAAATCGAGCTAGCCGCCGCGCAGAGCGCGCAAATCCGAACGACGCAGGATTTCCAGGAGGGCCTCGCCTCCTTCCTCGAAAAGCGCGCGCCCCGCTGGAGCGGCAAGTGATCCGCTTCCTCGCCCGAACACGCTACACCACCCATCTGCTACAATTTCCCTCCCGATGAGCGACTTCGTTGACACCGTCGTGCGCGTCCGCTACGCCGAGACGGACAAGATGGGCATCGTCTATTACGCCAACTACTATATTTATTTTGAGATTGGCCGCGTGGAATTTCTGCGCCAGCGCGGCCTGGACTACCGGCGCATGGAGATGGAGGATGACAGCTTCACTGTCGTCGCCGAATCAAAATGCCGCTACCGGCGCCCGGCCCGCTATGACGATCCACTGCGAATCCGCACGCGGGTGACTTTGGCCAAGAGAAAAGTAATCACGTTCGGTTACGAGATTCTTCATGATGAAAGCGGAGAGTTGCTGGCCACAGGCGAGACGACCCACGTCGTTTGCGACCGCAACGGCCGCCCCAAGCCTCTGCCGGAAAAATATCGCCGCTATTTTGATTCTAACGCAAACGAAGATTCGCACACGCACACTGCGGATTGACTCCTGCACACTGTTTTCTCTATTTTGTCATTCCTCGGTCGCCGCGGCGACCGAATCGAGGAATCTGCTTTTGATTGCGGCCCGGGCGGAAAAGCAGATTCCTTGCTTCGCCTGCCTGCCGCAGGCGGGCTCGGAATGACAACGTGTTCATTTTTCAGATATTTTTATTTCAGATTTTCTTAGGCCAGCGCACCAAACAGGAAAAGCCCCAACCGCAGTCCCGCCGGAAACGCGAACGGCGCAAGCTCCAGGGAATAGTGCCCGCACGGCAGCGTCAGCGTTTCAAGCTGAATTCCCTTCTCCCGCAACGCTTGAAACATTTCCTCGGTAAACTCGTACCAGAACGTAGGATCGTAGCGCCCGCTGATCATCAGCATGCGCTGCCCCGTGCCGCGAAGCCGGTCCATATACGGCACCGGACTGATGGGCGTCCAATAGCGGCGCAACTCGTCTTCGGTCACTTTGCTCCGCAACCCCTCCCAAACATGCGCGGTTGTCATTCCCGTTCGAACGACGTCCGCGAAATAGGTGGAGACGTGCAGAAATGCGCCGGCGCGCACGGTCTGGTCGTGCGCCATGGTGATCGAGCCAATCGCCGAGCCAATGCTCGTCCCGACGAGGCCCAGCCGACCGTACCCTTGCATTTCAAGCCAGCGCAAGCAGCGGCGCGTGTCCGTGATGGCCTGGCGAGTGGCCTGAATTGTGAGCCCCACGTTCGAACCGACCAGTTGATCGGCCCGCTCATGGCCCGGCGCGACGCGGTAATCGTGGTACGGCATCGAGAGGCGCAGGACGCTGATGCCTAGCTTCGTCAACCAGCGGCAGAGGTTTACCTGGCCGTGCCACTTGGCATTCCAATTCGGCAACAGCACCACCGCCGGCCCGTGCGCCCGAGCCCGGAAAAAGCGCGCGTGCACCAGATTGTTGTTCGCCCACGGAGACGCAATCTGGCTGGTGAAGGTGAGCACTTGCCCGGCCGAAGCGCCGTTTTGCGCCGGATGCAATACGTAGTCGTCGGCAGGCGTGGTAGCAAACCATTCGTCGCTGTGCGCGAGCGTCTCCTCAACCCATGCGTTCAGAAATCCGCGCGGATCCGGCTCATCGGCCCGGCCCCCGATGTGCTCAAGCCCCCATTCAAAGGGATAGACCAGCCGGTTGTCGTCGGTGGTCCAACGCGCGTGCTCGTAGCGCCGTATTTTTTGTTCGAGCCACAACATAATTCACGAATCTCGAATATAGGTGTGAGCGGAGGGGCTGTCAAACCGGCGTGAAGTTGCCGGGCGACAAATCCACAGCCTGTTACCTGTTTGCTTCACGCTGCCCGCGGCAAACGTTGTCGCCGCGGGGCGGGTGTGGCAGAGTCTGAGAGTGATCCCTCTCGGAGCATTTCTACTTGGCTTGGTCATCGGAAGCTTTCTGAATGTCTGCATCCTGCGGATTCCGGCGGACAAGTCCATTGTGCTGCCTGCGTCGGCTTGCCCGAAATGCGGAAAAGCGATCGCCCCGTACGACAATATTCCCGTCCTAAGCTGGGTCTTCCTTGGCGGCAAGTGTCGCAACTGCAAGACCAAAATTTCCGCTATGTATCCGGCAGTTGAATTGCTCACCGGGATCCTGTTCCTGGCCTGCTATTTTGTTTTTGGCCTTTCGGTTGACGCTCTGAAGTGGGCTGTCTTTGCGGCGCTGCTCGTCGTGCTGACCATCACCGACCTTCGCGAGCGTATCCTCCCTGACGAAGTGAATTTCTTCGGGCTGGGTGCTGGCCTGCTCTTCAGCTTTTTCACCAAACCGTTGGACGGCACGGCGCTGTGGTTCGCGAACCGTTGGTTTGATTTTCCGCCTCCGCAAATAGCGCTTTCCTTCGCCGACGCGGCTCTCGGGGCGCTGGCCGGAAGCGGCTTGCTCTGGATCGTCGCCGAGGGGTATTTTCGCATTCGCGGACGCGAAGGCATGGGCTTGGGCGACGTGAAAATGATGGCGGCGGTGGGCGCCTTTCTCGGCCTGAAGCGCACATTGTTGACCGTTCTGATGGGATCGCTTCTGGGCAGCATCATCGGTATCTTATTGATTGCAATTTCAAAAAAGGGACGCGATTACGAGTTGCCGTTTGGTACATTCCTCGGAGCGGGCGCGCTTCTCGTGGTTTTTTTTGGAACTCCCGCGCTCCATTGGTACGAGTCCCTGTTGGCGGTAAAGTGATCCGTGAATTCTGAATATCTATTTGCGGCCGCAGCGCCTGCTGCCAACACTCTGTGGGCTCTCACGGGAGTTTTGCTGGTCGTTCTGCTGGCCTTGGCTGTCCTCGTGGTCGTCATGGCGCGGCGTTACTTCGATCGCGGATCAAATGCACCTGCGGGTTCTGCCGCAGAGACCCCGCGCAGCGATAATCCCGCGGCGTTCATGACCGCCTCCATGCAAGCCGTAATCAAGAAACTCAAAGAGCAGGAAAAGGAACTCGAAGCCCTGCACCGCGCCGAACGCGAGCGCGCACAGCAAACCGAACGCATGAGCGAAGCCGTCACGCGCAACATGCCGGCGGGCCTGCTCCTGGTAAATTCTTCCGGCCTGATCACCAGCGCGAATCCCGCGGCCGAAGCCGCCCTGGGCATGAAATCCTTGGCCTATCGCCGCTCCAGCGAAGTTCTAGGAACCGGGTCGCGCCTTACGGAACTTGTCGAAGCCTGCCTGGAACACGGGCGCACGTTTCGCCGCGAGGAAGTCGAATACCTGACGCCTTCGCGCGAATTGCGGCAGCTCGGCGTGACCATTTCTCCCGTCCAGAACAGCGCCAATGAAATTACCGGCGCGATTTGCCTGTTGAGCGACCTGACCGAGCTCGCCGCATTGCAGAAGCAAATTCACATGAAGGAGAATTTGGCCGCCCTCGGCGAACTCTCCGCGGGCATCGCCCACGAATTCAAAAACGCCCTGGCGACCATTTCCGGCTACGCGCAGATGATCCGCAGCGAGGCGCAGCCCGGCACGGATTTGCACGAACACGGCGACCTCATCCTGCGGCAAACACGGTCGCTGACCCACGTGGTCACGGAATTCCTCAAGTTTGCGCGACCCTTGGAACTCGCCGACGAACAAGTTGCACTCGCCCCGATGATTGAACGGATCGTGGCGGAGCTGGGCGAAGCCGTCCCGGGCGTGCCGTTCGTCACCCTGGGAGAGTTCGGCGAAGTCTCGGGCGATGATGCCCTGCTCCGCCAGGCGATACTCAATCTGGCGCGCAATGCCGCGGAAGCCGCCGCGGACAATCCCGCCGGCGGTCGCGTGGTCATTCGCGGCGAGAAGGACATTTCCGGTCCCGTCCGGGGGCTCCGGATATCCATTACCGACAATGGACCCGGAATTCCAGCCGAAGCGCTGACCAAGATCTTCATGCCCTTCTACACCACGAAGGCCAATGGAACGGGCCTGGGGCTGGCCGTGGTGCAAAAAATCATTGTCCAGCATGGCGGATCCATTGAGGCGCGCAATCAGGCCTCGGGCGGGGCGGAGTTCCTCGTATGGTTACCTTTTGTACGCGAAACCGTCAGAGCGATTGATTCGGCCGTCGCGCGCATCTAAACTAATGATGATCAGATCCGCCGTTTTACAATGAAAGGCGGCTAAAAACCATGAATACAAAGAGATTTACGATTCTTGCCCTGGGAGGCCTGCTGCTTGCCTCTCCGCTCTATCTTGCGGCTCAGCAAGATCAGGGACAAATGAGCGTTGCCGATGCGGCTCGGAAAGCTCAGGCTGAGAAAAAGGAAGCTCCCAAGCCCAAGATGGTGATCGACAACGACAATCTCGGCACACTGTCGGGCACGATTAACGTCGTAGGCGAGGAACCCGCAGCGGCCGACGACCAGACCAAGAAACCGGCTGACGACAAAACGGCGAAAGCTCCTGCAAAAGATGAGTCTTACTGGCGGCAGAAGTTTGCCGATGCGAACAAGAAACTCGCCGACGATTCAAAAGAACTCGACATCCTGCAGCGCGAATACAATCTGAAGCAGCAGCAGTTTTACACGGACCCGATGGCTTCGTTGAAACAGGATTATTCCCGCCAGGATTTGAACGATACCAAGACGAAAATCGACGATAAGACCGCCGTCGTAGCGCAAGATAAGGCGGCCATTTCCGATCTCGAAGATCAATTGCGTCAGTCGGGCGGCGATGCGGGATGGGCAACGCCACCGTCACAGCCCGCGCCGGCATCGGCGCCGCAACCATAAGTCGCCCGGATCGGCACTCCCGTTTGATTCGAGCATCAGGGGATCACCCGATAGCGAAATCCGCACACGGTCGCGTGGCCAGCCACTCCGCGGCTTGAAATCATGATAAAAGAAAATTGATGGAACCCCTTCTTCTTGTCGAAGACAAACCTGAGCTGCGCGCGATGCTCAAAAAAGCGCTGGAGCGCGCCGGGCACGCCGTGGACGAAGCCCCGGACGGCTCCTCCGCCGTGGCCAAAGTTCGCGCCCGCCGCTACATGCTGGTCCTGACGGATTTGAAACTTCCCGGGTGTTCCGGGCTGGAAGTCCTCCGTGAAACCAAGCAGGCCGATCCGACCATTCCCGTCATCCTCATCACCGCGTATGGCTCGGTGGAAGAGGCCGTGACGGCGATGAAGGAAGGCGCCTACGATTTTATTCAGAAGCCGGTGGACCTGGAGCACTTGAATCTGCTGGTCGAACGCGCCTCCCAGCAGCAGGAACTGCTGCGCGAAAATCTTCTACTGCGTGAGGAATACGCGGAACGGTACGGCTTTCCGCGAATCGTCGGCGAACACAAAAGCATGCAGGATGCCACGCATCAGGTGCAGCGCGTGGCCGCCACCGATTCCACCGTCTTGCTGCTGGGACAAAGCGGCACGGGAAAAGAATTATTCGCCCGGGCCATCCATCACCTTTCTCCCCGCCGGCAGCATCCTTTCGTCGCGCTGAACTGCGCTGCGATTCCAGAAGGGCTGGTCGAAAACGAATTGTTCGGCCATGAGCGCGGCGCGTACACAGGCGCCGGTTCTCGCAAGGTTGGCAAAATGGAATTGGCCAACCGCGGCACCATTTTCCTGGACGAAATCGCCGAGCTCCCGCTCGCTACGCAGGCCAAACTATTGCGCGTGCTCGAGGAACGGAACTTCGAGCGCGTCGGTGGCACGCAGCTCGTGGACATCGACGTTCGCATTCTCGCGGCGACGAACAAGGATCTTCGCGAAGCGGTCGCATCCAAGACGTTTCGCGAGGATTTGTACTTCCGCATCGCCGCGGTCCCTATCACGATTCCGGCGCTCAGCGAGCGTGGCGATGACGTTCTGCTGCTGGCGGACCATTTTCTGGAGCGCTTCCGCAGCGAATTTCGCAAGCCCAATCTGAAATTTGCCCTCAGCGCGCGAACCGCCCTGCGAGGCTATCCGTGGCCCGGCAACGTGCGCGAGCTTCAGAACACCATCGAGCGCGCCGCGATTCTGACCGACTCCGAAACCATTGAAGCGCCCGACCTGCAACTGCCCGCGCCGCGTCCCCCCGAAGGGAATATGCCCGCGGGAATGCTGGCGGAGGCGTTTGATTGGGGCGGCACGCTGCAGGAAGTGGGCACGCGCGCGGTATCCTACGTGGAACGCTTTAAGATCGAAGCCGCGCTTAAATCCTCGAAGTGGAATAAGACGCGCGCAGCCGAACAACTCGGCGTTTCCTACAAAACTTTGCTGAACAAAATTCGCCTGCTCGGCCTGGAGAATTAAGTGGCGCAGGCTTCAGCCTGCGGGGGTTGATCGAATCACGATTGCCACTTTCCACATCCAAAACCCACAGGCTGAACCCTGCGCCACTAATTCTTGAATTGTACTAATGCTTCCTCGCCGTATGCAGGGTGACAATCCCACCAGTCCAGCGTTCAAACCGTGCATCCGTAAAAACCACTCTCTCAAATAGCGCTTGCAGCGCTTCCGGAGAGGGAAACTTACTCACCGAACTGGGAAGATAGCTGTAAGCGGCGCTGCTCCCTGAAATTAGCCCGCCCAGGCGCGGAAGCACATGCCGAAAATAGAAGCGGTACAGGCCCCCAAATAATCTCCCCCTGGGCTCGGAAAATTCCAGAATCGCGGCGGCGCCTCCGGGCCTAAGCACGCGAAATATTTCGATCAATCCCCGCTCGTAATTCGCCAGGTTTCGGAATCCAAACGAGCAGGACACGAGATCGAATTTTCCATCTTCAAATGGAAGGGCCAGCGCATCCGCCTCGACGAATGTAATACCCGCGCCCGATCCCGCGGCCTTGGCGCGCGCCCGATTAAGCATTTCGGGGACGAAATCGGATCCTACAATTTGGGCCCCGGCAGGCGCTTCCCTGCGGAACGCCAGCGCCAGATCGCCTGTGCCACAGCACAGATCGAGCACGCGCGCCGAGGGGTTGTGAAGGACCGCGGTGAATCGCCTGGCCACGCGGCGGCGCCAGATCTTGTCGATGTCAAGAGAGAGGAGATGATTCAGGAAGTCGTAGCGCGGCGCAATGCGTCCGAACATTTCCCGAACGTGGGCTGCGGCTTCCCTTTCGTCGCGAACCCCTTCCGGGCGCGTCCCGGCGGCGCTTCTTTCGGACGCGGATCTCATCAGCGGCGGCTCTTCCGGGCTTCCGTTGGAACGGCGGCGATGGAGCACTCGCGTAGCACCCGCACCAGCATTTCCTCTTCGGCTTCCACGCCGCACCGGACCGCGCCGATGCGTTCGGGCAACACAAAGCGCAAATGCCCGGCGCGCGTCTTTTTGTCCGCTTGCATGGCGGCGATCAATTGCGCGGGCGGCACGGACGGCCACTCCGGCAAAGGCCCCACGCGGGCGATCACCTTGGCGATTCGCTCTTCCTCGCCCGGAGCCAGCATTCCCTCTTCAACTGCCAGCCGCGACGCCGCGATCATTCCCCACCCCACCGCCTCGCCATGAAGATAGGTTCGATAGCGCGTAACGCTTTCGAGGGCGTGCGCGAAGGTGTGCCCGAAATTCAGGATTTCGCGCAAGCCCGATTCGCGCTCATCTTCCGAAACGACGCGCGCTTTTTGGGCGACGGAGCGCTCGATCAGGTAGGCTAGCGCGGGGCGCTCCCGGCGCAATACCTTCTCCAATTTTTTTTCAAGAAAATGGAAAAGTTTCGAGTCGCCGATCACTCCGTACTTTATGATTTCGTAGATCCCAGACCGAAATTCGCGCGGCGGCAGGCTCGTCAGCAAGCTCGAATCCGCCACAACGCCTTGCGGCGGGTAAAACGCGCCCACCAGATTCTTCCCTTCCGGAAGATTTACGCCGGTCTTGCCGCCGACGGCGCTGTCAACTTGAGCGACGACGGTGGTGGGAACGTGGACCAGCGCGATTCCGCGCGCGTAACTGGCGGCAATAAAGCCGGCCACGTCACCGACCACTCCGCCACCAACAGCGACGATCAACGCGCGGCGGTCCGCTCCCGCGCGGACCAATTCTCGGCAGGCTCGCTCTACGGTAGTTAGATTTTTCGCGGTTTCCGCGTCATCGATCAAAATCGTGGCGCGCCAGGAGCCGCCCAAGAGTCTTTCGACGCGAGATCCCCAATGGCGCCACACGCGCGGCGACGAAATCACAAAGACGGCTCCATCGGGCCGGATGCGTGATGCCACGCGTGGCAATTCCCGCAGCACGCCCCGCCCGCACAGCACGTCGTATTTCCCGTTCGCCGCCCGAACCGAAATTTTCTTCATTCGTTTTCTTCGCTAGGGATTCTGGGTGGAACCTGGCTCAGCCAGCAAAAAATGTAACACAGATGCAGGACTGCCATGAGACACAAACACAATGCGTGCGCAGGTTTTAGTGGCGCAGGCTTCAGCCTGTGGATTTTAGGCCTTGCAAGGCCAAACCCCACAGGCTGAAGCCTGCGCCACTGGTTCACGACTTTTCATTCGCCATGGCGATAGCGTAGAGTGTTCTGGCATTATTTTTTTTCCGGCTGACACGGAGGATTTTGCAAACGTGAAAACAGTACACCTGGGACGCAATGGACCTGTCGTTTCGCAATTCGGGCTGGGCTGCATGGCCATGTCCGACATGTACGGCCCCTCGGATGAATCCGAAAGTATCGCCACGATTCATGCCGCGCTCGACGCGGGAATCACCATGCTCGACACAGGCGACTTCTACGGCATGGGCCACAACGAAATGCTCATCCGCCGGGCCATCGAAGGCCGGCGCAAGGATGTATTTCTGGCCGTGAAATTCGGCGCAATGCGCGGTCCCGACGGTTCGTTCAACGGCTATGATCTGCGCCCTGAAGCCGTTAAAAATTTCCTTTCCTACAGTCTGCGCCGCCTGGGGACGGATTACATAGATCTCTACCAACCCTCGCGCGTCGATGCGCGCACGCCCATTGAGGACACCTACGGAGCCCTGGCGGGCCTGGTCCAGGCTGGCCACATCCGCTACATTGGAATTTCCGAAGCGTCCGCAGCTTCAATTCGCAGGGCGCAGAAAGCCGCTCCCATCACCGCCCTGCAAATCGAGTATTCGCTCGTGAGCCGTGGCGCTGAAGCGACCATCCTGCCTGCCGCTCGCGAACTGGGAATGGGCATTACCGCTTACGGCGTGTTGTCGCGCGGCCTGCTCTCTGGATCGCCGGTGACTTCGCCAAAGGACCTCAGAAAACATTTGCCGCGCTTTCGCGGCGAGAATTACGAAAAGAACCAGGCGCTGGCAAGCACGCTCGCCGCGATCGCCGCTGGCAAAAATGACACCGCCTCTCAGGTCGCGATTGCCTGGGTGATGTCCCGCGGGGCCGATATTGTCCCACTCATCGGCGCGCGCCGCCGCACCCAGCTGGCGGAGTCGCTCAAGGCGCTCGACTTGAAATTAACGGCCGAGGATTTGGCTCAGATCGAACGTGCGGTCCCAGCCGATGCCGTCGCCGGGACTCGTTACGGCGAGGAACAGATGCGCTGGCTGGACAGCGAGAAACCGGCGACGCAAGCGTAGCCTGGCTCGGGTGTAGCGCCCGCCTTCAGGCGGGCATGTGCTCGAATCCGAAGTGCCCTCCTGAAGGCGGGCGCTACAAAGACCGAGGTGTTCTTACTGCTGGAGGAGCCGCGTGAAAATCGTTATCTGGGCTCTCGCCCTGGCCCTAGCCTGGACCACCGCGCTCACCATCATCGCCCGCACGGTTGGCCTGCATTCCACGCCGGGGATGTGGACGGGCGCGGTTGGATTGCCGGGCGTGGTGATCGCCAATTGGATCCAGGCGCAACTCTTCCACAGATTCCATCGCCCTTTCGGATACAGCCTGATGTTCCTGATCAATTGGGGATTTTATTGCAGCGTCCTTCAGGGAATCATTTCGCTCAAACGCAGAATCATGTAGGGCAGGATTCACAGGCTGCGGAAAAACACAAACCTCTGTCATTCTGAGCGAAGCGAAGAATCTCTCCTTGTTTCTTCTCTTATACTTAAATCGAAGAGAGATTCTTCGCTTCGCTCAGAATGACAGAACAAGGCATTTTTTCCGCGGCCTGTTCAGCCTGTCCAGTTTTTCTATCTTAGTAGCTACCCAGGCGAGGGCTGCTTGCAAGATGGGCATTGCGAGGATCAGAACCAGACAGGCTGCCCTTCGAGATTCTCAGGGTAAAAGGCCAATCTTACTTAAGTCTCTTCTCCAGTTCAGGCATGGACTCGACCAAAACGTGCCCGGTGATAGCAAGAGTTCGGGGATCAACCTTATCTAGCGTGTCCTGCGTCGTGTGCCAGTAAGGAACTTCCAAATCGATAATATCTACCGACGGAACATCGCGCTTTAGGAATGACAGGTGGTCGTCTTCAATGTCCGACCGGTCATTCACAAATACGTTTCCGTATCCAAGACGCGCCGCCGTGGACCACAGCAGATCAGTAAGCCAGGGAGTGGAATTGTTTTCGCGCTTAAAAACCGGATTCGTCGGACCCACCATGTCCACGAGGATCATGGCCTTCACGCGCCGCAAATCGCCCGATAGCGCGAGGCTCGCGGCCAGTTGGCGGCTCCCATAGGTATTGTCCGGATCGGCCCAACTCGGGTTGAATGCTTCTTCGCCGTCAAAAAATGCCAGCCAAATCGTGTCTGCGTTTTTTCGCCCGCACAGCAGGCGAGCCAGCTCCAGGAGAACGCCCGTACTCGATCCAGCGTCATCTGCGCCGACAAAATTGGCGATGCGCTTCGTGTCGTAATGCGATCCATACAAAATAATATTGGGATTCGCTGAGGGGATTTTGACGACGATGTTCTTCATGGCCACGTCGCCCGCCGGCGTCGAAGGCGCGTGGAAATCCTGTTCCTCCACGGGGCATCCGAAGCTTTTCAACTGGCCGATGATGTAATCCTGCGCGCGGCGAATTCCTTCGGACCCGGCCGAATGCGGCCCGATGGCCACAAGCTGCTCGACATGTTTGTACGCCCGGGCGCCGTCGAAGCCTCCCGTCGTTTCCGCGGGAGGCGCGGGTGGAAATGTCGCCGCCTGCGAAGCACCTGTCCCTTGCCCACTTTTTTCGGAGGAGGACGAATGCCCGCAAGCCGCGAGGCAAGCGAACGAAAAGGCCGCCAAAAGCGTCGCCCTTCGCCCCAGTCCGCGCAATCGTCGATTCACTTACCGCGCTCCTTGATCCGCCAAGGCAGCTCGCTTGGCTTTGTTGCGAACGACGAGGGCCGCGACCCCGATACCCAGGAAATACAGCCCCACCATAGGCGCCATGAACACCAGCATGGTCGTGGCATCCGGCGTCGGCGTCACAATCGCGGCGACCACCGCGATGATCAGAATCGCGTAACGCAAATTCTTCCACAGGAACTTCGGCGTCACGATGCCAAACAACGCCAGAAAGAAAATCAGCACCGGCAGCTCAAAAATAATTCCCAACCCCAGCAGAACAATCAAAATGAAATCAAAGTATTCATTAATGCTGATCAGTGGACGGAACGGCCCTTGAAACCCGATCAGGAATTCCAGCATGTATGGCAGCATGATGAAATACCCGAACGCGATCCCTGCAAGGAAGAGAAAGACGGACGAAAAGATAAAAGTCACCACGGCTTTGCGTTCGTGCTTGTACAGGCCGGGCGCGATAAAAAGCCACACCTGGTACAGCACAAACGGCGCCGCCAGAACCACTCCGATATAAATTCCCAGCGTAATAATCAAATTGATTGCGCCCGCGGGACTGGTATAAACCAGGTGGTCATCCAGATGCTGTTTGCGCAGCGCGTCGCGCATCGGCAGGGCAATCCATCCAAAAACTTTTTCGGAAACACTGACGCCGACGCCGGCTCCGATGACGATCGCTATCGCGGAATTGATGAGCCGCTTGCGCAAATCCACAAGGTGCTCGAAAAACGACATCTTTCCGCCCGGCTCTTGCTCGGGCGCGGATTGAGAGGGGTCAGACTGCGGTGTTGTCATCAGAGGATTTCTCGTCTGGGACGGTTACTGCTTCCGCCGCCGGCGGCGCAGACGAACCAGGATCGCCATGGGGAGGAAGGCTCGCCACGTTCGCAGATTCAGGCTGAGATTCGGGCTGAGACTCGGCATGGGGCGCGGCAGGCTCGGATCCGCCTATCGGCGGCGTCTCCCGGGGCACCGCACCTTCCGGAGCGACCGGCCAGGGCGAAGGAGCAGGCACAGGAGTTTGTGCGGCCCGGGCCGCCGTCGCAACTTCCTCTTCGCGGATGCGCGTCTGGCGTTCGATCTCCCGCACTTCATCCTCGAGGGCGTAGCGAAAGTCGTTCGTCATTTTGCGAAATTCCGCCGTCGCCTTGCCCAGCATTCGCGCAAGCTCCGGGAGCTTCTGAGGGCCGAAAATGACCAGCGCGATGACGAAGAGCACGACTAAGTGTGGGAAACTCAACATGGCCAGTACACTGTGCCTTTTTGAATCGAAGGCAGAAATTCAAGCGGCGTGGGGCCGGCCTGGGATACAAACGCCGCCCTTTGTTCCCGCGGGCTGCCCTTGGCAATTCAAAATAAACAAGATCGGCCCGCTTCCGCCCGATTCTTCACCTGATACCCAGGACGAATCATAGTGGACGGGCGAAGGGGTGTCAATTCAGCCTCTATGCTATACTAGTTGGCAATGTGCATGGCGACGCGCCGTGCCGCAGGAAAGCGAGGCCAAAATGCAGGGTGAGAGGCGTGGGGCGCTGCTGGTCATAGGCGTATTGGTGGTATCCGCTATCCTGGGAGGCATTTACGGTCCGTCGGTGCGCGCTACGTCTACGGACGTAAACAACCTGCAAGACTCTGTCAGATCCTTCACCCACGTCCTGTCCATCGTCCAAAAAGATTACGCCATTCCTGTGGATACCGATCACGCCATCTATTCCGGCGCCATCCCCGGGATGTTGCGTGTGCTAGACCCCCACTCCAGCTTTTTCGATCCCCGCGCGTATGCCAACCTTCGCGAAGACCAGCGCGGAAGATATTACGGCGTGGGGATGACCATCGTGCCGCGCGACAATTTCACGTACGTGCTCGCGCCCATGCCGGGCTCGCCCGCGTATCGCGCCGGAATTCGGCCGGGCGATGTAATCATGGCGGTGGACGGAAAATCCACCGAAGGGCTGAGCAGCTCGGAAGTCGCCGACATGCTGAAGGGGCCCAAGGGCACCATCGTGCACATCACGATGAAGCGTATCGGCTACAGCGAAAATCTCAGCTTCACAGTGACGCGCGACGAAATTCCCAAGCATTCTGTTGATCTCGATTTTGAAGTCCGGCCCGGAATCGGCTACATCAAGCTTTCCGGATTCAACGAGACCACCGATACCGAACTCGCCATTGCGTTGAAAGATCTGGATGCGACTAAGCTCGATGGCCTTGTTCTGGATCTGCGCGGAAATCCCGGCGGCCTGCTCAATGAAGCCGTGGCCGTTTCCGACATGTTCCTGGACAAAAATCAGCTGATCGTTTCGCACCATGGGCGCGCTTCAGCCGAGCGTCGCTATTACGCCGTGCGCGGCAATCGCGGCGTCATCATGCCGCTGGTGGTTATCGTCAACGGCGGTTCCGCTTCCGCTTCGGAAATCGTGACCGGCGCGATTCAGGACCATGACCGCGGCCTGGTGGTTGGCGAGCAAAGCTTCGGCAAGGGCTTGGTTCAGACCGTATCCGGACTGAGTGAAAACACCGGCTTGGCCCTCACGACGGCGCGTTACTACACTCCCAGCGGCCGCCTGATCCAACGCGATTACAAAGATATTTCGCTGTACGACTACCTCTACAATCATAAGAACCCGGCGCCCACCGAAGTCAAACTGACTGATAGCGGACGGCAGGTGACCGGTGGCGGCGGCATCACTCCAGACGTGGTTGTGGCCCCTGCGAAGTTGAACACGTTCCAGGAATTGCTCCTGCGGCACGAAGTTTTCTTCGCATTTCAGGGCGGAGTCGGCGGATTTACGACCTACTTCCTCGGAACTCGGCCGGAAATTACCAAGGACTTCGTCGCCGGCGACGGTGTGATGAAGACGTTCCGCGGCTATCTCGACAAGGAAAAAATTCCCTACACCGAAGACGACATCGCACAGAACCTCAGCTGGATCAAACGCGAAATTCGCAAGGAAGCGTTCATCTCGGTATTTGGCCTGACCGAAGGCTACAAGGTGGACCTTGACGACGACGTCCAGCTTCAAAAGGCGATCGAGTCCCTGCCGCAGGCCCGCGCGCTTTACGAGAATGCCCGTAAGGTCATCGCGCAACGCAATGCTGAAAATGGGGCGCAGCAGCAATAGTTGCCTGGAACTCACATACCTTAGATTTTCTCTGCGAGGGGCGCCTGGAATCCTTTGGATTCCCCGCCGACCCCTGCTAAAATCACACATCCTCCGTGGGCGGCTAGCTCAGCTGGGAGAGCGCATCGTTCGCAACGATGAGGCCGGGGGTTCGAATCCCCTGCCGTCCACCATAGTTTTCTGTAGTTTGTGATTTAGGCGGGCCGAATCTCGGATTTCTAAACAATTCGGTTTTTCAAATGAGAAGGATTTTCCATCCTCGGTTGGCTCTGCACCACTTCTGCCTTTTTTCTGTTGCGGCGCTATCCCTGCTGGCCGGCGGCACACCGCTGACCAACGTGTTTGCCCAGAACGGATCGGACAAACCCCATTCGGTGACCATCACCTGGAATGCCAGCAGCTCTCCCGTTGCGGGGTACAACGTGTATCGCGCGTTGCCGCCCGCAACTCCCGTGAAACTGACAAAAAAAGTCGTTGCCGGGACCCGGTACATTGACAAAGCTGTTCGGGCAGGGCAGACGTATTCATATTCCGTTACAGCCGTCGATATCAAAGGCGTCGAAAGTGCGCCTTCCGGCATTATTACTGTCACTATCCCGTCGGATGGGGCATCTCCCGCAAAACCCTGATTCTGGCCCTTCCTTACGAACCTGCCCCAAGAAAGCACCTGTACCTTCGGGCTATGGCCCGATGGAGCCTGGACACGGTAAACTATCAAGATGCCAGTTCGCCTGATTGCGCTCGATATTGACGGGACGCTCCTGGACGAGCATTCCCGCCTGCCCGCGATCAATCGCGACGCTGTTGCGGAAGCTGCAGCGCGGGGAATCGAAGTAGCTCTGGTCACCGGCCGCCGCTACGACTTCGCCACGCCAATTGCGCGGCAGTTCCCTTGCCCGCTGACCATGATCGTCAATAATGGGGCCCTGGTGAAATCGAGCGACGGGGACACCGAGCTCGTGAATCTCTTGCCGCGTGAAACCGCCACGCGCGTGCTGGACGAAGCCGCCGCATTCCGCGAGCTGGCTTCCGTATGCTTCAACCGGCCGCGCGAAAACCAGGTCATTTACGAACGAATCGACTGGGAAGATCCTTTGCGCCGAGGATACTTTGAGCGGAACCGCGAATACCTTGCGGAATTGTCCCCGCTGCAGGATTGCCTGACAGAGGATCCCATTCAGGTGATGTTCACGGGATACGTAAACCAGATGCGCGAAGTGGAATCGTTTCTTTCACAACTGTCATTTGCTCCGAAGTATTCACTGGCCACGACCGTTTATGACAAGCGCGATTTTGGCCTCGTGGACGTGATCGCCGCGGGATGCTCCAAGGGCGCGACGCTGGCCGAGTGGGTGCGGCGGCGCGGCTGGGCGCGCGAAGACGTCATGGCCATTGGAGACAACCTGAATGATCTGGAGATGCTCCAATTCGCCGGTCTTCCGGTGGTGATGGGAAACAGCGTGCCGGAGCTAAAATCGCTGGGGTGGCGTGAGACACTGAGCAACGACCAGGGCGGCGTGGCCGCGGCGATTGAGTTGTATGCGTTCGGAGGTGCGTGATTGAAGGCGCGTGAATGGAGTCGCGTGATGGGAGCTGCGTGAAGTGAAACGGTTCAAACAAACCGCGAGATTTCTTCCGGCTGCGTTCGCGCTGATTGCGGCGATCGCGGTTCTCACCCCGTCCGCGCGCGCGGATTACATCGTCCTGCAATCCGGGCAGCGCATCCACGTCACCGGATACGAACGCGAGGGCGACACCCTGCGCCTGACCATGCCCGGCGGCACACTGGAAATTCCGGCGGCCGCGCTGGTTCGAGTCGATCCGGAAGACACGTTTCTGCCGGTCGAAGTGAAATTGCTCGATGTCCCCTACGCGAAATTCATTGCCGACTCCGCGCGAGCGCACGGCGTGGCTCCCGAACTCGTCGCCAGCGTGATCGCCGTCGAATCCAATTTCAATCCCAACGCGGTGTCCTGGCGGTCCGCTCGCGGCCTGATGCAACTGATGCCCGAAACGGCGGCGCGATTTGGCGTGACCAGGATCTTCGATCCCCAGCAAAACATTGACGCGGGCGCGCGATACCTCAAGGAGTTGCTGCTGCGCTACAACGGCGACCTTGCACTGACCCTGGCCGCCTATAACGCAGGTCCCGACCGCGTGGAGCAGTACCGTACCGTTCCTCCCTACCGCGAAACGCGCGACTACGTCCGCCGCGTCACCGAAAAATACCGCAAGACATACCGCGCCTCAAACCAAACCGCCGACTTGCAGTAATTAATTTCGCGTACGTATCGAGGCACACAGGGGCAGTCGTCTGTAGCAGCTACAGGTGATGAAGTGGAGGTGCCGCAGTCCGTACCGACGTCTCAAGCCTTTGGGCATGACAAGTCAAACCAAAAGCCCCACCCTTGAAAAGCGTCAAGGACAGGGCACCTCAAACTCGCAATCTTAACTCCGAGTTGACGTACGGGAGTAGTATTAGTGTGAGGGGCGAAGACGATGTCTTGGAATGCAAAAGGCCGGGCCACCCGCCCGTGCATGGCCAATTAGATGCGAATAGCGGGAAGCAAGACTACGAGTTTATGGGAGTGGGTCGTTGTCTTCGGCAGCGTTGCGGCCGTGGTTGTTATCACGAATGTAGCGGGCATCGCCCCAGTATGGCAGACTGCCTCCGCGTACACAGTTATCGTCTTCGTGTGCGTGATCGTTCCGCTCCGTCCCGCCTGGGGCCGCCCAAATTTCTGGAAGGCGTTGATTGTTGCGCTTCTATTCCACGCGATAATCGTGGTTTCCGCGATTCGAGAGTTTCCTCGGTCGAGCCAGGAATTTCACGGCATTCCGCTAGTAGCATCCGGTCTGGTGGAAGGTTTGCTTATTTTGGGTTTCTTATGGAGAGCTTCGACGAAAAAGTCTTCTCAACACCCAAGTTAGTTTCAGTGGACTGGTGCTACAAGAGCACAATCTGGCCGGGTGGACCGGGCTTTGTAGTACAACTTTGGGTGCCCTGTCTTTCGGTTTTTGAAGGGCGGGGCTTTTGACGTGATCCTCAACATCAGATCAGCCCATGGGATCGACGCGAATCAGTCCGGATTCTTTCTTCCCGTAGAATGAAAAACTGCTCCAGAGCCAATCCTTCGGATGATGTATTGATTTCCTCTTTACGATCAAATTCCGATCGCACAAATCGCGCAGTCAAGATTGGCTGTGCTACTGAGCTGGCGGGGTATTGATTGCAGGCATTTGCGGATTCTGTTGCGGCTGCTGCCCCTCGGGGCTGTTCGGATTGGCTCCGGTGGGGGCAGAAGTGGGATTTACGTTCGGGTTTACTGGCGTTTGACCGGGCAAGGCCACCTGTCCAGTCGGATTCCAGATGAATTCCCACTTCTGATAGGTGTCGCCTCCCAAATATGTCTTAATGGAAGGCGTTTTGATTTTGCTCCCTACTCCAATGATGTTGCCGCCAAACATAGTTCCGTCGAGCGGCTGAGGCTGCGATTCCAGAGGGTTCGCGGTTGTGGCGGGGTTTGTTTGTTGCCCAGCCGGGCCCATAGTGTTGGTCGGTTGGTTTGTGCCAGTAGTCGCGCCCATCGGGGAAATTGGTTGCAAGCCGCCTCCCGAACCCAGCAACCCGCCAAGCCCTGGAGTAGAGAGCGCCGTTTGCAGCAAGCTGGTCTGGCTCACGCTTCCAATCAGCTGGCCGTTCGGCCCGACGTAGATGAAACGCCAGGAGCCATCGTCTTTATTCATCGGGTCGGCGTAGGCCTTGCGCAGAAAGCGGACGCCGTTGGTCTGATTGGTGAGGTCTTCGATCTTGGTCGGGTACTTGCCAAATTTAAGATAATAGAGGCCGATGGCGCGCTCGTACTGTTCTCCGCGCCAGATCATTTCCCTTTCCTTTTCGCGGCGGCCTTGGGTGAGGACGTTCGGTGCGGCAGAAGCGGCCACAATGATCATGCTCGCCAAGAGGAAAACCACAAGCAGCAGGGTGTAGCCTGCCTCTTTGGATCGGCGTGCCATGGATCTAGTAGAGGTCATCGGTCTCACCCGGTCGGACTGGGTTCTTCGAGGGTCAACGTGGCGCGGCGGCCCGAGGAGACTTCTTCCACATCGGCCGTGGTATTTGTCAAGCGAACAACCCGGAAACGTCCGAGGAAAGTGTCCCCTTCGCCGGCAATGATCACGTCTTCGTTGTTATTGGTCGCAAAAAACGCACGGCGATGGTTCCCGCCAAAATCGCTGACGTAGCCGAAGTACTTCGCGTCCACGGTCAGGGGCGGCGGACCCGGCGGCGGCCCTGGGGCGACAGCCACTTCCTTGGAAGGCGGAGGTGTCGGAGGTGGCGGCGGGGTCGCGCTGAAAATGTTGCGATGGACGCCTTTGTATTCGAGCTCCAGGAAACGCTTCAAAATATCCAGCCGCAACGCCGGATTATCCACGCCGAGCGGGGTGAATTTCGCATCCAGCGTTACCGGTTGCGGAGTGTCATCCGCGGAGGAATATCTCGTCCGGAAGACATTGAACAGGGTGGCCGCAAGCACCGCCAGCAGCACTCCGAAAATGATCAGTTGGGTGCGTCGCGTCATGTCGTCCGGAAGTAAGTCCTGAGCTGCACGTTCAAGCGAAGTTTCCCCTGGGAACTGGAAGCCAGGGCCAGGCTGTCGAGCACATAAAAATTCTCGGAATGTTCCAGCTTGTTCAGGAACTGGACCAGGCTGTCGTAATCACCCTCGACGGCGGTGGAGATATCCACCTGCATCAATCCGCGCGCGTCGGGCGCATGCTGGTGAAAAGAGATCGTGTCCGACCGCAGGCCCGCGGAGCGCGATAGACCTCCCAGGTCTTCACTGATCGCGGAGTAGCCCGCACCCGCGGGATGAAAATGCGTGGTGAAGAATTCGTCCCACTGTTTCTCGTCGGCGGGCAATTCGGCCCGGAATCTATCCAGGCGCGCGTTATCCGCCCGGTATTGCTTCTCCATCATCACCAGCCGGTTCAATTCCCCCGGCAGAATGTGGGGCGAACTGTTGATTTTCCAATACGTGCCGAACAAGACGGCGTCCGCCAGCAGAATCACGGCCAGCGCCGCGCGGATCACGTTGTTGCGATGTACGACGACGGCTTTCATCTCAAATCACCGAATACTGCGCCTGCAGCGAAAGCAGGACGCGATCGAATTGGTCCGCGCGGACCGGACGCGATTCGGTCAGCAGCTGGATATGCGAAAACTCGGGCGAACTCTCGAGCGCCTTCAGGAATTTCAATTTCCCCTCGTCGGTCATCGCTCCCACCAGAAAGGTCAATTGCACGGTGTCGCCTGACAGCTTGGGCTCAATGCTGACCACGCGCACGCCCTCGGGAAGAATCCGTTCGAGGTCCATGAAAATTTTGATCCAGGGAAACGCCCTTTGCTGGATGAGGGAATTTAGATAGGCGGCTCGTTGGCGGCGCTGCACAGTGTCCGGATTTTCAAAAAATGACGAAAGACTCTGGCGCTGCTGTTGCAGCTTGGCAATCTGTTCCTGGAGAGAATTCTGCCGCGCGCGCAGGACTCTGTCGTTCTCCCAAACCGAATACGTGCGATAGGCAAGGACCAAGAGAGCCACGATGGCAATCGCGCCGATCGCGGTGGCAGCCACTGTGAAGCGCCGGTTGCTCTCAAGCGGAGAGGTCGAAAGATTGAGACGAACTTTCATTTCGTGCGGGTGCGCCTTTCTTTTCCCGGATCGCTCACGCGCCGCGATTCATGGTCCAGCCGATTAATGCGTCGAGTCCTCGTTCCGCTAGCGGCCGCTCATCGGAGCGGATCAGTCCTTCGTCCCCCGCAGCCGTGAGCAGGGACTGCACCGGACATTTCAATTCGCGCTCGAACGGCTCCCGAAATTCACCGATGCGGTCGGAAAGGCCCGCCAGGCGGACTTGCGCGATTCCCTCGCTCCAGGAATCCTGATAGTAAGCGGCCAGCGGATAAATTTCATCCAGCAGCGCCTGCGGCGTGACCGTCCGCGCGTCAGCGGGAAGCGTAATGCAGCGGTAGCCGCAGAGCATGCCTTCGCGGATGATTGCGGTCGTCAGCGAGGTGCCCGCCACCCGCGCCAGGAGAGCCGGACGTCCGTCCGGCAGGAGAGGCACAACCGCCAGCGTCGAGCTCATCACCACGCCGGGCGACAATCCCACCGACTCTACCAGGGATTCGTACTCGCGAACGATGCGCAGGCGCGCGAGTCCCGTGACGATATCCACTCCGTCCTCGCGGGGATTCTGCCGCATGTAGGAGATCAGCGTTTCCTCGGCCTCAAACGGGACGCTCTTTTTCAGGCGCCAGCGAAGGATCGGAATGGCTTCTTCGGCCTTCCGCGGAAAAACGTCGAAGTGCAACACAAAAATGCGGATCACGGAATCCGGCAGCAACATAGCCACATCTTCGTTTTTGGCTCGCAGGCGCGAAAACACGCGGCCCACCGCGCCTCGCACTTCCGCGGCATCGACCAGATTCGATTCCACCGGCGACGGGAAAATGGCGCCGGGAGGCAGCGGTTCGACGGCGAAGCCGTCCAGCCCCATGCCGGTGCGGGTCCAGCGCGCAGCCGCCACGTAATCCGCGGCGATCTCGCAGGCGATCAGCGGATGCGGAATGGCATCGAGCCAGCGCGCCACCCGGCGGATGAATCCGCTCTGGTAAATTCCCTGCCGGATGCTGTCGCTGCTACTCAATGAACGTCACCTTGTTGATTTCCTTGAGCGTCGTGACGCCCTCGCGCACTTTCGCGAGAGCGGAGTCCCGCAGGAAGGTCATGCCCTCTTCGCCGGCGGCGCGTTTGATCTCCGAGGTGGGGCGGCGGTCGATGATCATCTCGCGAATGCGGTCAGACAGGTCCAGCAATTCGGAAATCGCGCTGCGGCCGCGAAATCCCGTGCCGGAGCATTCCAGGCAGCCCGCGCCTTCGACAAACTGCACCGAGCCCCATTCCGCGGGATCGAGGCCGGAAGCGGCGAGGGCTTCGGGAGAATAGCGTACGACCCGCTTGCAATGCACGCAAACCACGCGGATCAGCCGCTGCGCCAGGATGCAATTCAGCGCGGACACGAAATTGTACGGTTCGACGCCCATATTGATGAACCGGCCGATGACGTCCGTCACGTTATTCGCGTGCACGGTGGTGAAGACGAGGTGGCCGGTAAGGGCAGATTGGATGGCAATTTGGGCGGTTTCGTTGTCGCGAATTTCTCCGACCATGATTTTGTCCGGGTCGTGCCGCAGGATCGACCGCAATCCGCGCGCGAAGGTCAGCCCTTTCTTCTCGTTGACGGGGATCTGGGTGATCCCCCGGACCTGGTATTCGACCGGATCTTCAATGGTGATGATCTTGTCTTCGTCGGTTTTGATTTCGTTGATGGCAGCGTACAGCGTCGTCGTTTTTCCCGAGCCGGTCGGGCCGGTCACCAGCACCATGCCGTAGGGTTCGCGGATGTAGCGACGAAACTTCCGCATTTCCTCGCCGGAGAATCCGACTACGTCCAGGCTGAGGTTCTGAAATTTCTCGGAGAGCGTTTCCTTGTCCAGCACGCGGAGGACGGCGTCTTCCCCGTGGATGGACGGCATGATGGAAACGCGGAAATCGACGAAGCGACCTTTGTAGCGCACCCGGAAGCGCCCGTCCTGCGGCACGCGGCGCTCGGCGATATCCAGTTCGCTCATGACCTTGATGCGGGAAATAATCGTGGAAAGCCAGTCCTTGGAAATCGGCTGCATGGCGTGAACCAGGACGCCGTCAATCCGGTATTTGACGGCGACCTCGACGTCCCGGGCCTCGATATGGATGTCGGAGGCGCGCCGCTCAAGCGCTGTGAATATCACCGTGTCCACCAGCCGAACTACCGGGCTGACCGCCGTATCTTGTTGCGAGAGGGCATCGGCGGAAATATTCGAATCGGTTTCTTCGTCCTCTTCGACCACCGTCAGCGTGAAGGCCTCTGTCGCCTGATCCAGAACCCGCTGGGATTGCTCGGTGCGCTTCAGGAGATCGCTGATTTGCGTGGGCGTGGCGACCTTCAGGATCAGCTTCTTCCCCAGCAGAAGGGGCAACTCATCGCTCAGCAGAACCTGGCTAGGATCGGCCACTGCGATCACCAGAGAGCCGCCCTGAGCCTCCATCGGCACAAAGTTGAACCGGAACATCAACTCCGCGGGAATGCTGCGAAACAGCTCGGGATCGATCCTTTGTTCGAACAAATCGACAAATCCGCAGCGGTACCGTTCGGCCAGCCGGCGAGACTTTTCGCGCTCACCCTGCGGATCGGATGCTGTGGCTAATGTTTGGTCGGTTGTGCTCATGGCTGTCTATCCCTACCCCTGGCCGCCGGCAGACAAGGAAAACATCGGCAGATACAGCGCCACCAGGATGAATGCAATCAATATGGCCATAAAAACCAGGATGGCCGGTTCGATCAGTGCCACCAAATTCGCCAAGTGCGTGTTCACATCGTCTTCGTAGAATTCCGCGACGCTGGCGAGCATGGCCGAAAGTGATCCGCTGGCTTCCCCCACTTCAATCATCTCCAACGCCAACTCAGGAACAAGCCCGGTGGAAGCAAGGCTGCTGTGGAGCGACTGCCCTTCCCTAACGAGTTGCGCGCCTTGCGTGATCGCCCCCGAAACCAAACGGCCGCGAAGGGCTCCACCCGCGGTTTCCATGGCATGCACGAGCGGCGTGCCTCCCGCGAGCAACGTTGAGAGCGTGCGGCAAAATTGCGCGAACTGAAATTTCGTGATCGTTTCTCCGACGAGCGGCAGGCGCATCCTGATCCGCTCCATGGCCTGCCCTCCCTGCTCGGATTGGGCCCATGCAAACGCAGCCACCGCCATAAACGCCAGTAAAGCAATCGTCGACAACAATAACGGCCGGTAAGTTACTGTAACAGCAATCAGGATGCGCGTCGCCTGCGGCAAATTGACATTCAGGTCGGCATAGAGCCCCGCAAATTTGGGGATCACCGAGCTCACCAGATAGGTCACGATGAACGTTGCGGCACAAATCAGAATCACGGGATAAATGAGTGTGGCAATCAGCTTTTTTCGGAACCCTGAGGTGATCTTCTGGTAGGCGATGTAATACTCAAGGACTCCGGAAAGGTTGCCGCTCTTCTCCCCCGCAAGCACAGAAACCGTGTAGACCTTCGGAAATACTCCCTGCTGTTCCAGGGCGTCAGACAGCGTGGTTCCCTCCCGGACCAGGCGCCGCACTTCGCCAAGCACGGGCCGCAGGCGGTCAGCGGCCGCGCGCTCGGAAAGCAGGTCCAACGCTTTCAGAATTGGGATTCCTGCTTTGATCAAAGTGTTGAATTGCTGGTTAAAAACAAGGAAATCGTTCCCTTGCACCGACTTCTGGCGCTTACGGCCGAACAGATGGGCCAGCATTCCGGCCCGCGGCCGGACATTGTAAACGAAAAGGCCCCTGTCGGAGAGCTTTTGGCGAGCCTCCGTAATGGATTCCGCAGGCTCCACATGCAAGAAAACCTTCCCGCTCCCATCGGCCACTTTGCAGACAAATTCAGCCATCTCGTGAGTGTACCTCAACCCCCATAGATGCAGGAAGCTGGTCCCAGGGCTGCGTGCACAGGGCGATAACTCCACTTTTCGGCTATCCCCGGGGCAATTCTAAACTGCGCATGCTCCCAGCCACATTGCTCGCTCATGAGTGGCGTGTGAATTCCCGGTCAACGCGATGGGGGGAATGCACCCCTTGCCTTCTTTGGGCGGGTTTTACTACAATCCGGCGCCAGTGGTGGCCCGGCCTCCAACAAAACTGAAACGCATTTGGATTATCCCGAGGCCATTTTCCCCAATCGAGTGCGGTTAGAAATTCCGGAATTGATCCCCCACGCACGAGCTGGAGACGAAACTCTCCAGTTCGTTTAGGCGGCGTCCCTGGCTCATCCCTCCAACGGATGAGCCTTTCGGGACGCCGCATCGTTTTCTGGCCCCTAATATCCCTGACGGAGCCGAGATGCGGGCCTCGCACGCCCAGTCACGTTAGGCGGCGCTGGACTTCAGGCATTTACGGCGAGCTACTTCGTTGCGGAATGATTTGTGGGATCCACAGAAGCCTGGCAAGCACGAATCTGGCTGCGGGCAATCGCGTCATTGGGATTGAGGGCCAGAGCCTGGTCAAATTCGGCGTTGGCGCCCGCGCAATCCCCGTTCATTTTGAGCACGATTCCGTAGGTGGCGTGGTAGGTCTCGTCATAGGGATTTAGTTCTACCCCATGGCGAAATAACTGGGTCGCTTCCGGCGCTTTGCCCTGCTTTAGAAGTATTTGACCGAGCAAAATGTACGAGTCCGCAGAAATAGGATCTAATCGAACCGCTTCCCTGGCGTACTTTTCCGATATCGTGTACTGTTTTTTCTCGTAATTCAGACGAGCCAAATTGAAAACAAACCGGCCATCATCTGGAAATTGCCGAGATCCGCGTTCGAGCAGCGACTGGGCGCTATCCACATCCTTCCGGAGGATCATCTCCGCTCCGAGGTTGTTCAGCACCTGGGAATTCTGTGGAGCGATTTGGTGCCCGCGAGAATACATGGTCAGGTCATCCTGCCAATAACTAGCCTCCCGGACGGCGCACAATCCGAGAACCACGGCGAGCGCCAGCGCGGCCCCCACAATTCTCGACGGTTGGCCAAAAACGAACGGCTGCCCCGCCAGCCCTTTCTCGATGATCAACGCCATGAGCAGCGCTGCACCGATACTTGGAACATAGAAGTAGCGGTCATGAACCAACTCACCGTTTCTGAAGACAAACGAATCCAGCGCCGGAAGCAGGGGAATCAGCAACCAAATCACTGCGTTACCAGTGGCCTGAACTCCCAGAGGCTTTCGCAGCATCCATACCGCGATAGCCATGGCAGCCAGAACAAGACCGGGCAGAACGACCCCTCTCAAACTCAGGCCAGATTGATAGAAAAGATCGTAGTACTCGGACAGATGGACCGGAAAAAACCAATGCTTGAGGTAAAAGAAGAGAATCGAAGGCAGCGTCAACAGCCATTCAGAAACGGTTGCATTCGTTAAGGCGTGGCCCATCCCGGATAAGATCCTGGTTCGCGCAATCAGATACACCACCGCGACCGGAACGTAGAAGGCTAACGGGACGAGCTCCCGGCTAAACCGCTGCGCAATTCCCGGCTGGTCCGGCGAATTTTTAGAACTCCCGCGAATCCATCCACTGGCAAATACCACAGCAGGCAAAACGATCGCCGTCTCCTTGCACAGCAGGGCCATGCCATAGAATGCGGCAGAGACCGTCATCCAAAGCGTCTCTGAACTTTCCAGCGAGTTCAGATAGGCCAGAAAGGCCGCCAGAAACATGGCCGCGAAGAGCGATTCGGTCGTGCCGGAAACCCATGCGACGACCTCGTGATGGACCGGATGCACTCCGAAAATCAACGCCGTCAACCAGGCCACCGTAAATCGCCCGGTCAGCTTTTTGGCTAAACAATAGACCAGCCAGGTGACCAGCACGTGCAGCAACACTGCCGACAAGTGCCACATCATCTCGTGAAGCCCGAACAGTGCGTAATTTACCCGGACCCAGAGAAGAAAGAGCGGACGGTAATAGTTCCCGGAAACCAAAGGGTACAATTGCTTCCACACCGAGCTTACAAAATACTGGGGAACGTACTGCCAGGACTTGATGAACGGATTGGTGCGAATCTGGGGCTCGTCGTCGTAGACAAACGCAAATCGAAGCGTGCCAAGATAAGTCAGCGCGGTGATGAATAGAACGGTCCCTATAAAATACCGTTCGCGCAGAGCTTCAGCTTGCGAATTCTGAATCTCTTTTGTGTAGGTTGGTCCCATGATCATCATTGTGCGAGGTGCAATATGAATTCTACATTGCAGAATTGCCCCCATAGCAAAGCAGGGACCGCGCGGCTATCTAACAGTTACTAACACGTAGACATTTGGACAGTATTTCATCTCGGTCTCTCCCATAAGGCGGTCCCATCCGCCACAGCGACACCCTCCAGGACCTGAACGCGGACCGTGTCATTCGCGAGTGAAATGTATTCCTGCCGGCCACCGAACATGTATCCGGGTTTTCCCGCCCACGTTTAATTGGGGAAAGCGGAATGAAGACCTCTCCCGGGCTGCAGTCTCTCGCCACCCGGAAGGCAAATGTCTAGTGCTGGCTCGATTTCGCAGAGGAGTTGATTCCAGAAGCCAATGAATCCTGGCAAGCAACCATTTGGAGATGGGCCGTAACGTCACCCGGATTGAGGGCGATTGCCGCGCTAAATTGAGAGTCGGCGCCGACGCAATCGCCGTTCAGCTTGAGCACGATGCCGTAGATGGTGCGAAAGGTGGAATCGTACGGATTGTGCTCCACTGCACTCCGAAAGGCTAGAATCGCCTCCTGACCCTTGCCCTGTTTCAGCAGTGTTTGACCGAGCAGAACGTACACGTCCGCAGGATAGGGATCGAGTCGAATCGATTCCCTCGCGTATTTCTCCGATTTCGAGAACTGTCCTTCGACGTAGTTCAATCTGGCAAGGTTAAAAACGAGCCGGCTATCTTCGGGCATTCTCTGGTATGCGGTTTCGAGCAGTGTCCTGGCGGCCTGCGTTTCATGCCGAATGATCAATTCCGCTCCCAGGTTATTCAGCGCCGCGGAACTGAATGGTGCGAGCTGGTTGCCGTGACTAAACAGGGTGTAGTCATTCATCCAGTAACTCGCTTCCCGGACTGCGCACATTCCGAGAACTGCGGAAAGCGCAAGGGCCGCCGCGACGATTCGCGAAGGCTGGCCAAAAACCGCGGGTTCCCCTGAAAGCACCCTCTCGATAATCAATGCGATAAACATCGATGCGCCAATACTTGGCACGTAGAGGTAGCGGTCATGGACCAACTCGCCGTTGGCGAAGACAAAAGTATCGAGTGCCGGAAGCAGTGGAATCACCATCCAGACCACAGCGTAGCCGGTGGCTCGAATTCCCAGCGGCTTTCGCAGCATCCATACGGCAATAGCGATCGCAACCAGGATAAAAGCGGGGAGAACAACTCCCGTCAGGGTGATATGGGATTGATAGTAAAGATCGTAAAACTCGGAGAGCCGTACAGGTAAGAACCAATGCTTGACGTATGTGACGAGAATCGACGGCAGAGTTAGCAACCAAACCGGAACGGGCACGATCGTCATCGCGTGGCCGAATCCCGACAATATCCGGGTTCGCACGATTAGGTATGCCCCGGCAATCGGAACGTAGAAAGAGACTCTTAGGAGCGCCCGGCGCAAACGCGGCAAGATTTCAGGGCGGTTTGGCGAGTCTGGAGAACTCCCCGCGATCCAATCGCAGGCAAACACCACAGCAGGCAACACAATCGCCGTCTCCTTGCATAGCAGAGCCAGGCCGTAAAGCGCCGCGGAGACCGACATCCAAATCGTCTCCGAGTTTTCCAGCGAGTTCAGATAGGCCAGAAACGCCGCCAGAAACATGGCGGCGTAGAGAGACTCCGTCGCCCCCGAAACCCACGCGACGACCTCGTGGTGGACCGGGTGCAATCCGAAGATCAACGCCGTCAACCAGGCCACCGTGAAGCGACCGGTCAGTTTCTTAGCTAAACAATAGACCTGCCACGTCACCAACACGTGCAGCAAGACGGCTGTCAAGTGCCAACCCATCTCGTGAAGCCCGAAAGCCGCATGATTTAAGCGAAGCCAAACAAGGAACAGCGGGCGATAGTAATTCCCGGGAAATAGAGGCGACAATTGCTTCCACACCGAGGTGATAAAATATTGCGGAACGTACTGCCAGGACTTTATAAATGGATTGGCGACTATCTGGTGAATGTCATCGTACGCGAACACAAATCGAAGCGTGCCCAGGTAGGTAATCGCTGTAATGGAAAGAATGATGCCGAGAATGAAGCGTTCGCGCCGAACTTGATCCTGCGAATTTTCACTCACTTTTGATGAGTAGGATTCCATATGCGCTGCTTGTTGATAGGCAACATAAAGCTTAGCATGCGGAATCGCCTGTAGATCTGGGCACGATTTGTGGGATGATCAAAGCAATACTAACGATTTTGCACCGCGCCGGATATTCCGCTCGATCCCTCGGATAAGGCGGCCCCATCCACCACGGCGACGCCCGCGGGAACCTGAAACCGGAACATGTCATCGGGCAATGAAATGTCCTCCTGCCAGTCACCGAAGCGATATTCCAATTCGATTCCGCCGGGCTGGCGAATCGTGATGCGCGCCAATTGTCCGCTTGATTTGTCCACTTCAAGCAAAACATCGGTGAACTCCACTTCTTCTGCAGGGCCTGCAGCAAGCTGAGGTGAATCCGCCTGGGATGGCGGCGATGTCTTCTTTTCACCCACCGGCAGGCAGCGCAGGATCGCGTGGGAAGCTGGAACTCCCTTCTGCTCGATCAAATCCACGCGCCTGCACAGCTTGGCGAGATCCACTTTCCCCGTTAGGAGGGCGATTGGAGTGCGCCAATCCGAGCTTTCCTTGACGGGCGCCTTCGTCACTGTATGGTCGTATGGAACGTAAAACCATACGGTCTTGCCGTCTACAAGGAATAGTTTTTTTTCGGGCGATTCGTATTCCCAACGCATGCGTCCAGGCCGTTTGAAATAAACAGTTCCAGACTCAATGCGCGCCTGTTTTTGACCTTCGCTGTAGCGCTCCAGGAATATGGATCTCAGGGTCCGAGGATGACGATAGTGCTCTTCCAGAAGCCGGGCGAGTGAATTGGCGTAGGGGTCTGATTCCGAGGGGGTATCCGATGCCTGGGACACGGCTAACATTCCAAAAAAAAGAAGGGTAATCGCGATAAGAACGCCGGCAAAAACAACTCTCAGATTCACATTGCCAGTGTAGCAGGAGTAGGGTTCGGGAACTACTTCACATGGGGACAATCATGATGATACGACCACTTACTGAACTGGGGTGTCGGTCGGCCCCGCCGCTCCGGTACCGTTCCAACGGATCACGCACGTCTCATCCGTATAGAAGTAACGCATCCCGGTGCTGCCTGGTGACAGGGGAGCGGCATTCACCGTGTAGGTGGTTATGAGTCCTTGCGCATTTGCCGGGCCCGCCGAATACCCAAAACTGTAACCGCTCTTGGCGCCGCTTGCCAGCACCTCATCAATCAACTCGGCGTTGTTCACATCGGGATTCGCGGTAGTTCCGGAGAGCGTCGCCATATTGGGAGTAAAACTGATTCCGTACGTGCTGGAGTACAGGTATTCGGCCGTGGAAATGTTCCGCAAGTTTTGAACGGCGGAAGCTTCGTTAGCAGCCATTTTGGAGCGAATAAAATTGGGGATGGCAATTGCTGCGACAATCAGAATCACGGCGACGACGATCAGCAATTCGATCAATGAGAACCCTCTGTCGCCAGAGCCCTTCTTCGAAGATGTCATGTTTTCAAGTTGTGGTCTCATGATCTGGTCTCCCACCTGCTGTGCAACCTTGCAATCGTTGCTCTCTCCTTCAATCTTTATATAAAAACGGGGGAGGAAGCCTTAGGATTCCTCCCCCATCGTATTTCTAGCCGATCGGGCTTAGTTGCCGATCGCCAGGTCGGTGGCCTGTGCCGCTGAACTGGAATTGGAGCGAATCACCAGGCTCTGATCCGTAAAGTAGTGAACCGTCCCGGACGAGCTGGAGACCGGATCTGCCCAAATTTCATAGACAGTCTTGCCAGTTCCGCCATCCGACCAGCTGAAGTTATATCCGCTCTTGGTGCCGGTCGCCAGAACCGAGTCAATCAAGTCCGCGGACGTCGAAGTCACCGCAGTCCCAGTAGCCATATCGGCGATCTTGGAGGGATATTGCTGATAGTTGGTTTCAAACAACACCGAAGAGGTGTTGAGCGTGCGAAGCGAAGCAACCGCGGACGCCTGGTTGGCCGCGATTTTCGAGCGCAGCAAGTTCGGAATTGCGATGGCCGCGATGATCAGGATGATCGCCACGACGATCAGCAACTCGATAAGTGAGAAACCCTTCTGTTTGTTCCGCATCAAATTAGCTCCTTGGAAGTGGTTGCTAGTAATTTTTTGTAATCCTATCCCGTACCGGGGATCGCCCTACTAGGTGCAACCCCGATGCCATTTGCATGGATGAAAATGCGGTCTGACCTCAACTAGTCTAACCATATGATTACAAACAGTTTGAACGCAGCATGCCTTCAATTAATGAGTCGCTGACCGTCAAATCTACCCAAAACAAAGCATTAATACTGACAAGAATTGTCACTCGGGTATGGCAGGAGATGACACTCTGCGCCGAAGTAGTTGCGCTATACCTATCTGAATCAACGAGATTGGCAGAATTAACGCTGCCCCCAAGAGACAAATCCAAACAGCCGGAGCCTCGGCATGCGTATATCGCTTGCTAACTAGAACGGCAAGCAGGCTGAACAAGAACAGGAGTCGGCAATTGTGATCGCGGGAAGGATAACCTAGAATGTCGTTCGGGAGGCGGGCGAACCTGAATTTTTCAAATTTGACGAGTTCCCACTAACCATGGCAAAGCAATTCAGGCGCCTCGTGTGTCATCCCGCATTCATCACCTTATTCGCGTTTGCTGCGCGAATGTGGGTACTCTCCTATTTCTGGCATATCGAAAAAATCCACCCGAAAGCGTTCGTCCCTTACGGGTATGAGCTTGGGCGGGTAGCGAGAGCGATTGCGGCGGGAGAAGGATTCTCCTCCCCATTGCGCTTGGTCGATAGCGGGCCGACGGCGTGGTTCACCCCTATCTATCCCTATCTCGTTGCCGGCATCTTCAAGATCTGGGGAATTTTCAGTGACATGTCCAGGCTCGTCATCGAGACGATGAACTGCGCGTTTGCAGCTCTTACGGTGATTCCCATCTATGAAATCGCCCAGAGGACCTTCCGGAAGGATGTCGCGGTCGGTGCTGCGTGGGCGTGGGTATTTCTGCCGACTGCGATGATCTTCCCTATCTACTGGATTTGGGATACGGCTATGGCGGGACTCTTCCTTGCACTTATCTTCTGGGCGACGCTGGCCATCCGCGACGCAAAAGCCATTTTGCCATGGGCAGGTTATGGAGCGCTCTGTGCAATCGGCGTGCTGCTCAACCCGGCGCTGTTATCCGTATTACCGTTTCTAGCCGGATGGGCTTTTTGGCAATCACGCCGCGCTTCCCGCGATTGGATCAAATTTTCAGCGACGGCCGTTTTGATTTTTGCCATCGGCCTCGTCCCCTGGACGGTCCGAAATTATCGCGTGTTCGGCAAAGTCATCGTGCTGCGCTCGAATTTCGGGTTGGAATTGTGGCTGGGCAATAATCCACATGTTTCTGATACGTGGACTCCGTGGCTACACCCGAATGATTACCAGGAAGAAGCTGACAAATACAAACGGATGGGCGAAATCGCATACATGGGGGAAAAACAGCGGGAAGCAATTACATTTATGCGGACGCACCCAGCCGAAACCCTTCACTTCATGTTTCGCCGGTTTGTGGACAACTGGCTGGCGATATCGGACAGCCCCATGGATACATGGTCGGCGCTTCCCCTCTATGTGAAGGCGTTCATGCTCGTGAATTTTCTATTGTCGTTGTTCACGCTGCTCGGAGCCCTGTTCATTCACCGTTCAAGACCGGACGAAGCGTTTCCATACGCAATGGTCCTTCTCGTCTTTCCACTTGTTTTTTACCTGACCCATTCTTCCCTGCGCTATCGATTCCCGATGGATCCGATCATGATGGTCCTCGCCGCATACGGCGTGGCCCATCCGATTTCACAATGGATTAAGCGGGCCCATCCCTACGCGAGTGCAGGCTCACCCGCCCGAACGATTCCAACCACCTGATTTTATTTCGATTCCTGACCGCGGATGTTGTATTTCTTGGAGTAGTGCCGGAAGGAGCGGTAACTCATTTTGAGCAGGTCCGCGGCGCGCGTGCCAACACCCCCGCTGGCTTCGAGTGCCGCCAGAATGTAAGCCCTTTCCATTCCCTGAATGCGCTGTTCCAGGTCCAGGCCGCTCTCCGGAAGATGGACATCCCCGTTCGTGGCCGCCGCAGGAAGCGAGTTTTCTTGAGTTGCACGATTCCGGATTTTTTCTGGAAGGACTTGAACGGAGATCATGTTGCCCGTTTCCAGTGCCACGGATCGCTCCATCGTGTTTTCGAGTTCGCGGACATTGCCCGGCCAGTCGTAAGACTCCAGCAAGCTCATGGCCTCGGGCGAGATCCCTTCCATAGACTTTTCCATGGAAGTGCGGAATCGCTCCAGAAAGGACCGGGCCAGGAGCGGAATGTCGTCTCTGCGCTCTCGAAGTGACGGCAACTGGATGGGGATAACGCTCAATCGGTAGAAAAGGTCCTCGCGAAACTCTCCCGCGGCGATGGCTTTGTCCAGATCCTTGTTGGTGGCGGCGATCACACGCACATCCACTTCTGTTTCTTCGTTGGAACCGACCGGCCGCACTTTGCCTTCTTGCAGGACGCGAAACAACTTCACCTGCATGGACAAGCTCATGTTGCCAATTTCGTCCAGGAAAAGGGTGCCGCCGTGCGCCCCGCGGAAAAGCCCCTGGCGGTTTTCGTTCGCCCCAGTGAAGGCTCCCTTGACATAGCCGAACAACTCGGATTCCAAAAGAGTCTCGGGGAAGGCTCCGCAATTGATGGTGATGAACGGCTCCTTGCTGCGCGTGCTGTTTTCATGGATCGCGCGGGCGATGAGTTCCTTGCCCGTGCCGGTCTCTCCGGTGATCAGGATACGGCTGGTTTGCGGGGCGACGGTCATGATCATGTCAAAGATCGCGCGCATCTTGGCGCTATGGCCGATGATGTTGTCCTGGCCGGTGAGGCGCCGTATTTCACGCCGTAAGTATCCGGCTTCACTTTTGAGCCGGAGGGTTTCATCCACCTGGCGCACGGCTCGGCGCAGCTGATCGACAAGGTCGTGATCCTTGATCACGTAACGGTCCGCGCCGGAATTGATCGCGGCGATCGCGGTCTCTACCGTAGGCACTCCGGTGATGAGCAGAAAATAACTGGACGGAGAAATCTCCTTGCAGAATTGGAGTAGTTCCACGCCGGTGGTGTCCGGCATGCGGATGTCGGAAATGACGATGTCAAAAATGCTGGATTCGAGCTTGCGGCGAGCGGTCTCGCCATTCAGAGCCACTTCGACGCGATGCCCTTCCTTGCGAAAGGTGATCTCCAGCAATTCGCAAATGGAGCGTTCGTCGTCGACGACGAGGATATGAGCCATTCGACTGCTTCCTTCCGCGGCCTGCGCGTCAGGCGACGCGAGGCAGATCCACCGTAAATTCCGCTCCCTTGTCTTTTTCAGAAAACACGCTGACGCGCCCGCTATGAGCCTGCACAATCTGATAGACGATGGCCAGTCCGAGACCCGTGCCGCCGGCAAAATTGGATTGCAAGGGCTCGAATATTTTGGCGCGTTGTCTTGGGTCGAGGCCCATTCCCGTATCGCGGAAACGGATGCGAACCCAGAAGGGCGCGGCTTCCAGGGACACCGTCAAAATTCCTCCACCAGGCATGGCGCGCATGGCATTGTCGGATAAATTCCAAAACACCTGCTTGATGCGGTTGCGGTCAACCCGGACGCGGACCTCGCTCGCGGTAAAGGCCCGCTCGATGCGGTACTTTCCATCGACCTGGGGGTTGCGTTCCAGCAGCGTCAGGGTTTCGTCCAAGAGTTGCGACACATCTTCTTCGGAAAATTCGTAGGTTTTTTCGCGCGAATAATTCAGGAACTCGGTGATGATCTTGTTCAACCGTTCCGATTCCTTGCTGACAATTCCCACAAGATGCTGTTCATCTTCTTCCATGGGGACCAAGCGGCCGAGTTCTTTTACGGCTCCGGCCATCGCGGTCAACGGCTGGCGGATTTCGTGCGCGATGGCTGCGGAGAGTCGCCCCATCGCCGCCATGCGCTCTTTCGTGGCTACTTCCTGTTCCAGACGCTTCAGGTCCGTGAGGTCCTGGAAATTGAATACGTAGCCGGTGGTGCGGCGCTCCCCGGTGCGGAGCGGCGAGACCGAAATGCCGATGAAACGCTGCTGGCCATCGGGCGCCTTAAAATCGATTTCGGTTCGCTGGGGCAGCTTGCCGTCTTCTCCCATCTCTCCCGGCAGCCAGAGAGAGGGCCACACTTCCTGCATTAGCGAGCCCTTCACCGCGCGGAATTGGCTTCCGGTGATTTCCTCTCCCGTGCGGTTCAGCAGGAGGATGCGCCCATCCAGATCCGTGGTGAGCAGTCCGCCGCGCATGGAGTGAATGATGTCCTCATTAAACGCCTGAAGGTCCTGGAGTTCCCCGCGCTTGACTTCCAGCTCCGCGCTGTGCCGCCGCAAGGATTGCGCCAGGAGGCTCGAAAGATAGGCCACTGCCATGAAATAGAAAAGATTGCTGAAAATCCAGGTCTGCAATTGGCGGCTGCTTGGGACGGCCACCTGCATTCGAGGCAGTATGTTGTAGAAGATAAGCTCCGCCAGACCGCCGACCAGAATGAAGCTGAATCCCGCCACGATGAATGTCGCTTCGCGCGAGAATAAAATGCTGGCGACGATGATGGCCAGCGGGTAGAGCCAAATAAAGTAGCTGTCCTGGGTTCCCGTCAGGTAAATCAGGCAGGTCACCAAGAGAAGATCGAAAACCAACTGAACTCCGGCGTGCCATGAGGCCAAGGGCATCCAGCGCATCAAGATGGTGTAAACGATCGCCAGCGTGTACCACAGGATCATCAAGGGGATAAAATATCGGGTGGAAACTTCGAGCTGGCTGGTCATGCCAAGCAGGATGACCAGACCCAGCAACAGGGTGATCAGGAAGAAGCGGACGCGGGAAAGCCAGCTTAGCCAGGCAGCGACATTTTGTGTCAGTTCCATTCGAGGCGAGCTTGTCAGCCAGCGTCCTTCCCGCGTTTGAAAATTTCCGTCAGGCTCGAACCGGGGAGAGATACAGGGCGATCTTTTCCGGATCGCCCTTCCGATCTTTACAGCCGCTGAATCCGGTGCTTTGCCGGCGCCTAGTGAGCGCTGGCGAGTTGCCCAATCAGCGAGAACAGCGGCAAATACATGGAGATGACGATGCCGCCTACCACGACGCCGAGGACCACGATCATCATCGGCTCCATGGCTGCCAGCAGGTCCTTCACCGCTGCATCGACTTCATCCTCATAGAAGTCGGCAATTTTTTGGAGCATGGCATCCATGGCGCCCGTCTGTTCGCCGACGCCGATCATCTGCGTCACCATGCCCGGGAACACATTGGTTTCTTTCAGCGGATCGGAAAGGTTGCGGCCCGCTTCCAGGCCCTTGCGAACTTCCATGAGCGACTTTTCGATGACCGCATTCCCGGCCGTGCGCGCCGTAATTTCCAGTCCTTCCAGGATTGGGACGCCGCTGGAGATCAGCGTGCCGAGGGTTCGCGTAAAGCGCGCCACGGCTATCTTCCTCATTAGCAGCCCGATTAATGGCAATTTGAGAATTGTGCGATCGATCGCCATTTTCCCAGCCGGGGTTTTGTACCAAACCTTTAATCCGAAGACGGCTCCGACGATGGCGACCAGGATCAGCAGGCCGAAGATACTGCCCACAAAATTACTAAGGGCGATGACGATGCGGGTAGGCAGCGGAAGGGCGACTCCCAAACCCAGGAACAGGGTCGAGAAGATCGGCACCACCTTCCACAACAGCAAAACGATCACGGCCGCGGCAACCCCAAGGACGGCAACGGGGTAAACCATCGCTGACTTCACGGCGCGCTTCAATTTGACGTTTTTCTCGATGTAGGTAGAAAGGCGCTGCAGAATGGTGTCGAGAATACCGCCCGTCTCACCTGCTTCGACCAGGTTCACGTAAAGGGAGTCGAACACCTTTTCGTGCTGGCGCATGGATGCCGAGAGTGTCGACCCGCCTTCCACCGTGGCGCGAGTCTCGGTCAACACTTTTTGAAAGACCTTGTTTTCCTGTTGTCCGGCCAGAATCTCCAGGCACTGGACCAGCGGCAATCCGGCGTCGATCATCACGGAGAATTGGCGTGTAAAGACGGCCAACTCCTTTGAATCGACCTTTCCTCCGCCAAACGTCGGAAGGTTGAATTCCTTGCCCTTTTCCGACATCTTGGTGACATTGATCTGTTGCCGCTTGAGATTGCCGATGAGCTCGGACTTGTTCGCGGCCGCCAACTCTCCGCTAACAGTAGCCCCGGCGCGGTTGGTACCTCGATATGTGAAAACCGGCATCTTTCTCTCCTCCTGACCCTTCGTCCTGCCTGATCCCCAACAGACCCATCAGGGATGGCGGCTAGATCGTTCCGGCGGGCGTTCCCTACGTGGCTCAGGGTAAACAATTACAACCCGCTCATTATTCTCACGGGCTCTAAATACGGCCCGCACCCAGGGTTAGCGTCGAACCGGGGCCGGCCCGCGCGACGGGACGGGCGATGTCACTCCCCGGTTAATCATATCCTGCAGTTCCTCAGGATTCGAGGAGCGCGACAAGGCGATTTCCAAAGTGATTAACTTCGCAAAATAGGCGTTGGCTAGACCCTGATTGAAGGTCTGCATACCACTGGCGCCCGTCCCGGTCTGCATGGCCGAATAAATCTGGTGAATCTTGTCTTCGCGAATCAGGTTGCGGATCGCGGGATTGGGAATCAGGACTTCCAAAACCATCACGCGTCCTTTGCCGTCCACCCGCGGCAGCAGCGACTGGCAAAGCACGCCTTCGAGCACCATGGAAAGCTGGGCCCGGATTTGCGGCTGCTGATAGGACGGGAAAACGTCCACGATACGGTTGATGGTGGAAATCGCGGAATTGGTGTGCAGGGTCGCGAAGGTCAAGTGGCCGGTTTCCGCGATTCGCAGCGCCGATTCAATGGTTTCGAGATCGCGCATTTCACCGATTAGCACCACATCAGGGTCTTCGCGCAGAGCCGCACGCAGCGAATTGGAGAAAGAGTGCGTATCGGAATGAACTTCGCGCTGATTCACCAGACATTTCTTGTGGTTATGAAGGAACTCGATCGGGTCCTCGATCGTGATCATGTGCTCTTCGTGCTCGGAGTTGATCTTGTCCAGCATGGCGGCGAGCGTGGTGGACTTGCCCGATCCGGTCGGGCCGGTGACCAGCACAAGGCCGCGGGGCTTATCACACAGGCCCTTCACTATGGGCGGAAGGCCGAGTGCATCGAAATTCTTGATTTCCCAGGGAATGGTACGAAATACGGCTCCCACGGCGCCTCGCTGTTGGAACAAGTTGCCGCGGAAGCGGGCCAGGTTTTTCAGCCCGAAGGAAAAGTCCAACTCCAGGTTTTCCTCGAACCGGTGCTTCTGCGCGTCGGTGAGCACGCTGTAGGCCAGCGCCTTGGTGTCCGCAGCAGTCAGCGGCGCCATGTCCGTGGGCTTCAGTTTTCCATGAACGCGGACCCTGGGCGGGCTGTTGGTGGTGATATGCAAATCGCTGCCCCCCAACTCGATCATTTTCTTCAGCAATTCACTGAGTGTGATTCCAGCCATTAGTTCACCTTTCCTAGAGAACCGTTTCCCGAACCACTTCCTCGATGGTCGTCTGCCCCAGGGCCACTTTGGTCAAGCCGCTCCGGCGCAGCGTGAGCATGCCGTTATCCACGGCCTTCTTTTTCAATTCGAGCGCGGATGCACCGACCAGAATCAATTCGCGCAATTCGTCGTTGATCTCCATGACCTCGTAAAGGCCCACGCGGCCTTTGTACCCGGTCTTATTGCATGTTGCGCAACCCTTGCCGATGAAGATCTGCGTCGTCGCCAGCTCGTCTTGCGTATATCCCGCGTCGAGCATGGCCTGTTCGGGAACCTTCAACACATCCTTGCAATTCGTGCAAATTCTGCGCACCAGGCGCTGCGCGCAAATCAAGTTCACAGAAGTGGCCACCAGGAAGGGCTCGATGCCCATATTCATTAATCGGCTGATAGTCGACGGAGCATCATTGGTATGCAACGTGGAAAGCACAAGGTGGCCGGTAAGCGCGGCTTTGACGGCGATTTCGGCCGTTTCAAAGTCGCGGATTTCTCCCACTAGGATGATGTTTGGGTCTTGCCGTAGGAAGGCGCGCAGTGCCGCCGCAAAATTCAGCCCGATTTGGTCCTTCATCTGAACCTGGTTGATGCCCGCGAGCTGGAATTCCACGGGGTCTTCGGCGGTCATGATGTTGGTTTCGGGCGTATTCAGCTTGGCGATAGAAGAGTACAGGGTATTGGTCTTGCCAGAACCGGTGGGCCCCGTCACCAGGACCATTCCATAGGGGCGAAGAATGGCGCGCTCGAATTTGGTCAGGGATTCAGGCTCGAACCCGAGCTTGGTCATGTCCAGCCGCAGGTTCTCTTTGTCGAGCAAGCGCATGACGATCTTTTCGCCGTACAGCGCAGGAATCGTGGAAACACGGAAGTCGAGGTCCTTGATCTTGCCGTCCTTGCGGTACTTGATCATGATGCGGCCGTCTTGCGGCAGCCGCTTTTCGCTGATGTCCAGCTTAGCCATGATCTTGACGCGGCTGATGATGGCGTCGCGAAGCTTCATGGGGGGCGTCATGACCGCTTGCAGGATTCCATCAATTCGAAACCGCACCCGGACTTCTTTTTCGTATGGCTCGATGTGGATATCGCTCGCGCCCCGCTTGACCGCATCGGTCAGGATTAAGTTCACCAGCTTGATGATGGGGGCCTCTTCGGCTGCCCGCTCCAGCTCGGAAAGGTTGGTCTCCTGTTCCTCGGCGGCAAGCTCCAGGTCCGCAGCGTCCCCTTCGGTGAGGTCCTTCATCACTCTGGAGAGCTCTTCTTCGCTCTGCGTCGCGCCGTAGAACTTGGAAATGGCTTCGGCGATGGCCGTCTCGGAGGCCACCACCGGTTCGACGTTAAACCCGGTCATGAACTTAATGTCATCCATGGCGAAGACGTTGGTTGGATCCGTCATCGCAATGGTCAGGGTCGAGCCGACTCTGGAGAGCGGGACAATTTGGTAGCGAACGGCAGTGTCCTGGGGGATCAGCTTGACGACAGTGGCGTCGACTTCGTAATACTTCAAATTAATGGAGGGAACGCCGTACTGGCGGGAAAGCACACCCGTGATCTCATCGTCACTGATGAAGCCGAGCTTCATCAAACACGTCCCCAATCTCCCCCCGGTGGACTTCTGATGTTCCAGGGCCTGCTTGAGTTGGTCGGACGTGATCAAGTTTTCCTTGATCAGTATTTCGCCTAGACGGGACGACATTGAATGAGGACTCCGCGGGATATCCGCATCTCCCGGTAAGTTTAAATTAGCAGATAGGAGAGAATGGCAATCTCTCCATTTTCATCTGTCGTACTGAAAGGGACACTACGAGGTCACCTGTCCTTCGGTACAGGCGATTTGGTAGCAGCTGCAAGACCTTGTCTTGACTAGAGGTACGGCGACCGTTATCTTCCGAAGCAATGGGCAAAGCGGCAAAAGATGGCGTGCTGATAACAAAAAACGGCAGCAGGAAGCCCCTGGTCCGCGGCGCGACAGTCGCGACGCAGGCGATAGCACCTTCGGACGAATTATTGCGCTACTATGACACTTTGTCCGGCGCGCTGGGCCCGATGCACTGGTGGCCGGCCCAAACGCCGTTCGAAGTGATTGTGGGGGCGATCCTGACGCAAAGCACCGCATGGGGCAATGTCGAACGAGCTATCGGCAACCTTCGCTCGGCGCGGGTGCTGACTCCTTCGGCCATGCTCAGAGTGAGAAGGTCGAGGCTCGCTGCGCTGGTGCGCCCGTCAGGGTACTTTCGGCAGAAAGCGAAGAAATTGAAAGCCTTCGTGCAATTCCTACAAACCGAATACGGTGGCTCTCTGGAACGCATGTTCGGGGTTCCCACTTTGGAACTGCGCAAAAGACTCTTGTCGGTTCATGGAATTGGGCCGGAAACAGCGGACTCCATCTTGCTATACGCCGGGAACCATCCTGTATTTGTCGTGGACGCTTATACGCACCGCATCTTCGGGCGGCACGGGATCAGCGGCGGCAAGCCGGATTATGAAAAAGTCCGCGCCTTGGTTGAAGATTCCATTCCGCGGCGCGCGGAGCTGTTCAATGAATTCCACGCCCTCATTGTAAACACGGGCAAGAATTGGTGTCGAAAGAGCGCTCCGCGGTGCGAGGAGTGCCCGCTTCGTTCTCTGCTTCCGCCGGACTCTCCGCTGTCCACAGTGGCCCGGAGCCTGCCGGAGGACGCGCGGCTTTCAGGGAGCCCGGCATGAGCACAAGCCGCAAATCACAGGTTCTGCTTGCTATCGGCGGCGTGACCGTCGTTTTTCTGATCGCGGGCGTATTCACCCTCGGGTCGCTGACACTTCCCTTTGAGCCGACGGATCAGGTCGTTCTCTATGCGCTTTCCATGTTCCTGGCGGCGGCCCTGGTCGTATTTCTGTTTATCCTGGCGCGCACCCTGGTGCGGCTTGTGGCGGAAAGGCTGGCGCGTAAACCGGGCTCACGTTTCAAAACAAAAATGGTTCTGGGAGCGATTGCGGTCTCATTCCTTCCGGTGATTGTCTTGTTTTTCGTGAGCTACGCGCTGTTGAACCGCACGCTGGTGCTCTGGTTCCCGCGGCCTCTGGAAATCGCGACCGAATCCAGCCGCTCCCTAGTCAACGAAATGACCCGCGCCGACGCCGAACGTATGTCCGGGATTGCCAAGGAAGTGGCAGGGATCGCTGCGGGCGAGTCCGCGCGGGACACGATGCACGCTTTCGACCAGACCTTCGCGCGCGGGGCGGACCTGGCCTGGGAAATGAATGAGAACGGGAACCCTTTCGCCGTCGCAGTGAATCCCAACCTCAAACTTCAGCCGCCGAAGGCCGCTACTGAAACCACTTCGCCGCCGCCACCCGCATTGGTCCGCCAAATGGATGATGGTACGGAGCTTTGGGAATACGGCGGGAAGATTTTCATTGCGGGCCGGGCCAAGACGTCAACCGGTTATCTTCTTGCCGGACGAATTGTGCCAGACGATTTTCAAGAGCGAATTAGGGAAATCGATGCGCAAAAGACCGCGTATGAACAACAGCGCCAGCATCTGCGCACCTACAAGAACCAAATGCTGGCGACACTCCTGCTCTTCACCATCCTTTTGATGTTTGCCGCGACCTGGGCCGCCTTTTTTCTGTCCAAGCAAGTCACCGTCCCCATTCAGGCCCTGGCCCAGGCAACGGAAGAAATCATCGAAGGCAATTACGAAACACGGGTCGACGTCCAAGCGAAGGATGAACTCGAAACGCTGGTGCGCTCGTTCAACCGCATGACCGAGCAGCTCGGGGACAGCCGGCGCCAGATCGACATTTTCACGCAGAACCTGCAGCAGGCGGTGCAAGAGCTGGAGCGGCGCCGCACGCTGATGGAAACGATCCTCGAAAATATTCCGACTGGAGTCATTTCCGTCGATGAGACGGAAACCATCCGGCGCGTGAATCCGGCCGCGGTGCGTATGTTTGGAGAGACTTCCCGGCAGGCGATGAATTTCGTGCAACTCCTTGGAGAGGAAGCGGCCCACTCCGTGCACATCCTGATGCGGCGTTCACTGCGCCTCGGCACCGCGACGCAGGAGCTGGAATTTTCCGCGGCGGGCCGGCTGCTACGGGCTGCAGTAACCGTTAGCTCGCTGGGCCCGCGTCGGTCCAACCGCGGGTACGTTGTGGTGGTCGACGATCTGACCGACCTGCTTCGCGCGCAGAAGGCAGCGGCCTGGCAGGAAGTTGCGCAGCGCATCGCCCACGAAATCAAGAACCCGCTCACGCCGATTCAGCTTTCGTCACAACGATTGTCCCGCTACCTGGAGCGGCATCGCGAGTCCGCCGCGAAGAACGAGCCGCCCGAACTGGTACGACTCGTGGGGGAATGTTCGAGTTTGATCGAACGCGAAGTCCGCGTGCTGGAATCCCTGGTGGGAGAATTTTCGCAATTTGCGCGCTTCCCCACCGCCAAGCTTTCGCCTGCTTCGCCGAATGAAATCGTCAATGAGGCGCTATCTGTTTTTGACGGGCGGCTCGAAGGCATCCGTGTGCGAAAGGATCTGTCTCCCGATCTCCCGGTTGTCCGCGCCGATGGCGAACAGTTGCGGCGCGTGCTGGTAAATCTGATCGACAACGCCGCCGAAGCGATGGAAGGGTCTTCGGTAAAGGACATGGCCCTGACCACGCGCTTCAACAGCGATCGTGAAATTGTCGAGATCGTTGTGGCGGACAGCGGACATGGAATTTCGCCGGAGGATAAGGACCGGCTATTTCTGCCGCACTTTTCGACCAAGGATCGCGGCACGGGGCTGGGGTTGGCGATTGCCAGCCGGATCATGGCCGAGCATCACGGCTCGATCCGGGTGGAAGACAATTTGCCGACCGGCGCAAAATTCATTCTCCAGCTGCCCATGGCAGAGGTTGCATCGGCGCCGATGTCTCCACGAGTCGGATAACTCCTTACTTTCATGGCCAATTCCATTCTTATCGTGGACGACGAGCTGGGGATACGGGAAGCCCTTACGTCTATCTTGACCGACGAGGGGTATGAATCCGTCTCCGTATCTTCCGGCGAGGAGTGTCTCACACTGCTCGAAAATCGTTCGATCGACGTGGTTTTGATGGACGTGTGGTTGGATGGGATCGACGGCCTGGAAACCCTCGAACGCATCCGCAAGAATGGCGTGGACTCCGTGGTGGTGATGATTTCCGGACACGCCAGCATCGAGACCGCCGTTCGCGCGACGAAGCTGGGCGCGTTTGATTTCATCGAGAAGCCGCTTTCCCTGGAGAAAGTCATCCTGGTCATCAAGAATGCGCTGGAAGTCCACCGCCTGGCGCAGGAAAACCGGCAGCTCCGGGAGGAGCTCGGGGGACGCACGCAGTTGCAAGGGGATACGGTTCCGATGCGCGCATTGCGCCAGCAAATTGCGCTGACGGCTCCGACGAACGGGCGCGTGCTGATCTATGGGGAAAGCGGCACGGGCAAGGAGCTCGTCGCGCGGGCTCTGCATGTCGCAAGCCTGCGGGGCGACCGTGCATTTGTGGAAGTCAATTGCGCGGCAATCCCCGAGGAGCTCATCGAATCCGAGCTGTTCGGCCATGTGAAAGGCAGCTTCACCGGCGCGACCGAGAATAAAGTCGGGAAATTCGAGCAGGCCGATGGAGGCACGCTCTTCCTCGATGAAGTCGCGGACATGAGCCTGCGGACGCAGGCCAAGGTGCTGCGCGTGCTGGAGGAGCAGCGCCTGGAGCCGGTGGGCTCGAATCAAACGGTGAGCGTCGACGTGCGCGTGATCGCCGCGACCAACAAAACTTTGGAGGAAGAAATCGGGCACGGCCGGTTTCGCGAGGATCTTTTCTACCGCCTCAACGTAATTCCCTTCACCCTTCCGCCTTTGCGCGAGCGCATCGAGGACGTTCCGGTCCTGGCTCGCTATTTCATGCGGGAATTTGCCGCCGCATACGGACGCAAACCAAAGGAAGTCAGCGAAGCCGCTCTCGCGGTCATGGCGCGCTATCACTGGCCGGGAAACGTCCGCGAACTGCGCAACCTGATCGAGCGCCTTATGATCGTGGTCCCGCAGGAAAAGATCGAGCCGCTGCACCTTCCGGCAGAGCTGTTTCGCGCCAGTTCGCGCATGGCTCCGCAGCCCAACGCCACGCTGCACGAGGCGCGCAGCGCGTATGAGAGGGAATTTATTCTGCGCAAGCTCGAGGAAAATCTGTGGCACATGACCCGCACGGCGGAAGCGCTGGGGCTGGAGCGAAGCCACCTGTACCGCCGCATGCGCGCGCTCGGGATTAAAACAGAAGAATAGCCTTCGGATGCAAAACTAAATTCCTAGGCCCGCTTCCTGCGACTCCCCCATCCCGGTTTGGCCAACCACAACCGTTTTGCTCCGACAGGATGAATGCCGCTCACAGGAACTGCTATATTATCAAGCTAGTTATAACTACGTTGACATACGGATGGGTACTACCCCTCGCTTGAAGCAGTTTGAACGTGGGTTCCACTACGTATTCAGCGGTATTGCAACCGCACCCCGATTCGCCGGAACATCGTACAGGCCCTGTCCGCCCTTAACAAAAGAAAACACCATGGGCAGAAAAGGCACCCACATGCAACGCACTGCGTCACCTCGGATCATAAAGGAATGCGCCATAGAACGCGTCTTCCGGAGGGTATTAGGCAGGAAGATGACCCGGGAGGAAAGACGCAGTTTCCACCTGGGGCCCGAAAGAAAGCACCCTCGGAATCTACACTAACAGCCAGTTTCTCCGAAGTTGCATTAGCGATTAACTGCCCTCTTGGCGTCTGAAGTGACGCACATATTCATCTTGTGATCCGATCGGAAAGCCCCCTGTCGCACCAATGCGGCCGGCAAAGACACCCTGCGCGCATTAGGAAGCCGCGAGGATAGTCACCCACTTCTATAGCCATTCTGTACATACGTACATTTCCACGTACACAGTAAAATACCCGATTTATGCACTAAGTGATTGCCTTTGCGTTACGACTGGTGTAGTAAAAGAAGCATCCTGGATTCTCTCCCGTCTTCTGGCCAAGAAGCGCTGCAAACACTGCCGGGGCCTGGTGCATCTGCAAGAGGAAAGCGACGTGATTGTACAAGTAGCATTGCTGAGTCCGAACACCGCACACGATCAAAGCGAAAAGCTGGGTCTTCGTGGCCTGCAGCGCTTCATTTTTCCGCACGCTGAAATCGTCAAGACCGCAACCTTTTTTGAGATCACAGATCGTAATCTACGGAGTCTCCCTGCGCAGTTGGAGAAAGAATTCCTGGGAGGAACGCGATGAACATGCTGGGTGGAGGGCTATTTTCGAATGGGTTCATGCCGCACGGATTCTGCTATCAGTGGAAACCATCTCTCCTTTGGCTGCACGCCACGTGCGACTCGCTGATTGCTCTCGCTTATTTTTCGATTCCCGCCGCTCTGTTCTACTTTGCTCGAAAAAGGCGGGACATTCCATTTGGCTGGATGTTTGTTTGCTTTGGGACCTTCATCGCCGCGTGCGGAGCGACACATGCAATGGACGTGTGGACTCTTTGGATCCCCTCCTATTGGTTCTCAGGCGGCGTCAAGGTTATTACCGTCCTGGCCTCTGTGCCGACGGCAATCTTCCTTGTTCGGATTGTCCCGGCGGCGTTGAGCATCCCCAGTCCCGAGGAAATGAGGGCGACCATCGAACAGCTTAAACTGCAAAAGGCCATTTTGAAGGAGAGCGAGGAGCGCTTTCAAAGAATGGCAGAGAACATCCAAGAAATATTCTGGACGCTGGACCCGGAAACGAAAGATGCTACGTATGTAAGCCCGGCATTTGAACAAATCTGCGAACGCCCGCTGAACTCGTTCAATCCAAATCCAGATTCTTACCTTGAGATCATATATCCCGCAGACCGGCACCGCGTAGCTGAAGGACTCGATAGACTTGAGAGGACGAATCGTTTTGATGAGGAATTTCGCATCGTCTGCCCAAGCGGGAAAACAAAGTGGTTAAGAGGCATCGGATTCGTTGTGAGAGATCCGGCGGGCAAAGTCTTAACACTTGGGGGCTCGTCCCAGGAAATCACTGCTCGTAAAGAAATGGAAATTCATTTGCGAGCAAGTGAGGACCGTTACCGCGATCTGGTTGAGCACTCCAATGATCTGATCTGCACGTACGATCTACAGGGGATTATCCTTTCCCTTAACGAGCTGCCGGCCAAACTTCTCGGCTATTCTCGTGAGGAGTTGCTGAATACTCCCCTGCGCACCCTTTTGCTGCCGGAAGCGCGCACTCAGTTTGATGATTCCCTTCAAGCCATCCAGAGGGACGGATTTGTAAAAGGTTCCATGGTCGTTCTGACAAAGACCGGAGAACATAGAATCTGGGAGTACCACAACACACTCCGGACGGATGGCTTGACCGTTCCAATCGTACGGGGGATGGCACACGACATTACCGAGCGAAAACAACTGGAGAGGGCGCTCCGCCTATCGGAAGAAAAATTCGCAAAGGCATTCCATTCGTCGCCGGTAGAGATCGTGATATCCACGCTTCAGGACGGGATGTTTTTGGAGGTCAATGCAGCTTATGAGAGAAACAGCGGTTTCACCCGGGACGAACTCCTGGGGCGTACCTCGATTGAACTCGGGATGTGGATCAGCGCCGACGATCGAGTGTCCATAGTTGAGGAAATTGAGAAACATGGCTCGGTGCAAGAACGGGAAATCAATTTGCGGACCAAGTCGGGCAATCCTAGAGTTGTGCTTTGGTCGTCGGAACAGATCAAAGTAGGTGGAAAACAATGTCTGCTTACGGTCGCCCAAGACATCACCGAGCGTAAAAGAGCGGAAGACGATCGGCGGCGCCTCTCAGCACAGGTTCTTCGCATGCAAGACGAGGAGAGGAGAAGGATCGCGCAGGACTTGCACGACTCCACAGGACAAAACCTCGTTGCATTGGCAACCATGATTGGCCAGCTCAGTCTTTCCAGCCGCACGGACGGACACAAATCGCGGACGCTTCTTTCTGATTGCAAAATACTAGCGGATCGCTGCATCCGAGAAGTCCGCACACTTTCTTACACCCTGCACCCGGCAGCGCTCGACGGAATCGGTCTAGTAGGGGCGATTCGAGATTATGTGAAAGGCTTCACCAAGAGAAGCGGAATCCGCGTGGATCTGGAACTGCCATCGGATTTCGGACGGATGCCACGTGATATCGAGCTGGCCTTATTCCGAGTGGTGCAAGAGGGCCTCACGAACGTCCAGCGCCATTCGGGGAGCCAGAAAGCCAGATTGCGGATTGGCAAGGACCCGATTCTAACTCTGGAAATCAGCGACTTTGGCCGCGGTGTCAACGCAATTCAATGTGAGGAAGCCGGGTCCCATTTCGAATTTGGCGTTGGCATTTCCAGCATGCAGGAGCGAGTCAAACTGATTGGCGGCCAGCTTCAGATCGATTCCGACATGCAAGGTACAACGCTAGTGGTGACGATACCTCTCGATGAGGGACGAACGTGAAAAAACTTCGAATACTGATTGCCGACGATCATGCCCTGGTTCGGCGTGGAGCGCGCGAGGTCCTCAACTCGCAACGCGGATGGAAAGTCGTCGGGGAGGCCGAGAATGGCCGTGAGGCGGTGGAAATGGCCGCGGAACTGAAACCAGACATATTCATCGTCGATATCGGGATGCCGGGTCTGGATGGAATCGAGGTAACTCGCCGGGCGCGCGAGGCCGCTCCAAACATCAAAGTTCTTGTGCTAACGATGGACGAATCGGACCAGATGGTTCACCGCGCGTTAGATGCCGGAGCTCGGGGTTATGTACTGAAATCCGATCTAACGGACTGCCTTCCAAAAGCTGTGAAAGCCATTGTCGAAGGCCGGCGTTTTCTCACCCAGAAAGTGTCTGAAATCGTGATCGATCGATTTCTCAATACCAAAAACCCGAATCAGCAAGGACATCGGGCCAGCGCGCTCATCACCGCTCGCGAAATCGAAATCGTCCGGCTTCTGGCCTGGGGAAAGACTAATAAAGAAATCGCTGTGCAGCTTGAAATCGGCGTCAGGACCATCGAGACCCACCGGTCCAATATCATGCGCAAGTTAGGCCTGCATACTCTGGCGGAGCTCATTCACTATGCGCTGCGTCATGGGATCGCCACGGTGCAAGAAAATTAGCCGTGTAGTTGAGGCCGAGTCCCCCGAGAATCCCCTTTCAAAGTGTTGCCCAAACCATTGCAGAAAGCGGATAGTGGACCAGACAAGGAAAGTGGATTGCTGGGAGAGTCTCGCGGCCTGCGACTACCGCTTCGACTTCTGGGGACGGCGTCGAACGCGATTTTTTGCCGAGCTTAGGGGCGGCGTGCTGCCCACCTCAGCCAGGATTTGGCGCAGCCGCGAGCGGTCCGCCAGGCTGATCTCCACAATTTCAAAGGTCACGGTCCCCGGGGGGCTCTCCCGGACGAGGACCTGGGCTTGCACGGATTTCATGCCGACAGTGAATTTCAGTCCCAGGATGGTGCCTGCGGGGAAATGCCGCACCACGGTCGCGGCGCCGCCACCCAGATTCAGTGAGCGCACTTCCAGCTTAAAATTCTTGCGAAGATTCGTGGTCGTGGCGATGAGCGGCTGCGAGAATTTCGAACGCGGGTAGCGCCTCTGCCGCACACCGGAAGCCTCCACTTCTGTATCCAATGCCGGGAAGCTCAGCTGCATGGGCGTGAGGTCCGCGCGCGGCGCGAGTCTTTGCCAGGTCTCCGGATCGATCTTCGCGAGCGTCTGGGCCGCCACGATGCGCACTTCGGAGGGATACAGCCAGCGGAAAACGTGTCTTGCTTCCAGAATCCTTCGCAGAACCGGCACCGCATTCTTCACTCGCAGCCGGCCAATTGCCTCGATAGCTTTGAGACGAACCAGTTCGTTTTCGGCCTTTTCCGTTTCCGCAATTTTCAAAAGCCAGGGAACCACACCCGCGTCGCCGCTCATGCCTATCTCATCGATCGCCAGAGGGCGGATCAAGGGGTCAAGCGAATCGTAGAGTGATGCCAGGAGCTGTCCCCGCTCCTGCGCGCCGCCAAAGGCGATGCGCCGCACGACCTGGTCGTGGATGGAGCGCGGACATTCGCGCAAACGATGGTGCAACGCTTGTTCCAACAACTGGGGATCGACTCGGCTGAGCAAACCGACCGATTCCATGGCTTCCAGAGGCGCGGCTTCGTTCAGCGAATCCTTAAGGTACGCGGTTCCCCCAGGCCCCAACCGCTGGAAAAGTTCGAGGAGCAGATCGCCGTCCTCGCGGAAGTAAGCCTGCCCGAAGCGTTTCGCCAAATGCTTCGCGCCGGAGCGCGGCAGGCGCTGCAAGATTTCGACGAACCCGCTGGGGACTTTTCGATCGCGAAGGGCGTCTTCCAAAAATTCCGACAACCGGTCCTCCAGCCCAATTCTCTGGTGCAGTGCGGGGATCAGCGTCGGGGCTTGCGCTTCGAGCAGATCGAGCGAGTTGAGCACCTTTTGGAGAGCCTGATAGCTGTGGCGCGCGCCGCCTTCCTGGCTTAACCGAACAAACGCGGCGCTGGCCAAGCTGCGCAATTCCCGGTCCTGCGCTGCGGCGAGGCGGCTTCCGGTTCGCGTAATGGCTTCACCCAGGGTCGCGTCCTCATCGCCGTAGCAGTCGGCCAGATCGCACAGCCCGCTGAAAGTTTTTCTCTGCGCCTCGGTGTTCTCGCTGTCCACGCCATTGAGATAATTGGAGAGAATTTTGCCGCACGTATCGTGATCGCCGAGCTTTTGCTGCTCGCGTAAATACTCGATGATGTGGCGGGGGGGAACGTACCAGGCATCCGGCGAGAGCAGAAGCGAACGTTTGGTAGAATCCGTCAGGGCCGTCCAGAACTGCTGATCGAGCTGATCGCCGTGGGGGTCAAAGGTGATGCCCGCATCCTTCAACTTGGACTCATGGTCCCCCAGAATGTCGCGCAGCGCAGCGATTTCCTTGCCCATACGTTCGAGCAAACCTTGAACGGCGGTCACCTTCGCATCGCCGCGCTCATAGGTGTCAACGGCGAACCGGATGGCCATGTGCTCGGCGAGGCGCACCAGGAAGGATTGGTCGTAGGGTTGGTCGTGCACCTGGGACGCCAGGGCGACCAGCGCATCGTTGAAGCGCACGCGCGTCCCAACCGAAAATGTGGCCAGCCGGCTTTGAAATGCCACCGGTTCGATCGGTTCTTGCTGCCCGTCGTCGTTTTTTGCCATCTGCCGCAAGAGCCGCAGCAGCTTGCAGACATCATCCTGCTCCGGCGTAACCAACGGTCCGCTGGCAACCTGCAGACCGCGCATGGCAGCCTTGACTCCGCCCCAAAAATCGCCCGGCTCGCCGCGCGAGCGCCTACCTCCTCCGCTCCCCGCTCCCCCTGGGCCTGCACCACCACCTGGAGCGCCAGCAGAACCCGTGCCTGCACCCACTCCGCCGCCATAAGACGCACCGCTGGAAGATGCGACTCCTCCTCCGCCAGATCCGGAAGCACTCGAGGAGCCGCCGCCAGTGCCGGTTCCGGTCCCGCCTCCGCCACTTCCGCTTCCGCCGCCCCCGCTACCGGAGCCCCCCGATGTCCCTTGGCCTCCTCCTTCCCCGCTCCCGCGGCCTTCGCCCCCGCCGCCACCCGACGAACCCTCCGCAGCGGCAATCAGTTGCAGGAGCTTTTCGGGACTATTGAACCACGAAGTCGAATCCTCGGAGCCGGTCGAGCCCAGAACGCTTCGCGTGATCTGAGAAGCCAACTCGAGGCTAACCGAGGCGGAATCGGCAGGCACGAAGCAAATCTCATTGAGGCGCAAACCGGAGATGCCCTCCATGGAGCGCTTGTATTTTTCCGCCAGCAGGGCGGCCGCGCCGCCTCCCGACGGAAAATTCCGGACAAACTTGTCAAAATCTTCCCGCGTGAGGTTCGACGAAAAATGGATGCTGGAAAGTCCGATGCTGGCCATCAATTGCGAAAGATTGCGGTCGGCGCCCGAGTTTCCGAGAGGGGCTCCGTTCAACAAGAGTTGATTTCCGGAAGCGGCGAGGAGGATGGCTCCGTCGCTTTCTCCGGACAGTGCGGCCCGCAATTCAGCCCAGGTCTTGTCAATCTGTTCGCCGGTGCGGACGTGATCGAAGCCGTACAACCTCACGAACTTCAACATGATGTTGAAGTTGCGCACAAAGGTTCGTGCGGCGGTTGTTTGGCGAACGATCGGTGTAGTGCTCACGCGAGACTCCACAATTGTCTTTAGCGTATGGCTCGGTGTGTGGGAAGGCAATTAGGACAAATTGGGGGTTGCTTAGTTTGCTATCTGCTCGGCGAATGGCCGCATTTGTGTCAGCGGAATTCAGGTGTCGGCAAGGGAGGTGGCGGACACTTCGCGTGCACCAAATGTATTGAGACCTTGCTACTCGCGCGCCATGTGATCGAGCTGCCAGTGCCAGTCGAGTTGGCGGACGATCTGTGGGTTTTCCCGCCAGTTTTTCAGAACCTTGACGTAAAGCTCCAGGAAAATCTTGGTACCCAGGATGGTTTCGAGTTCTTTCCGCGCGGCGGTGCCGATATTCTTCAAGGAATTGCCGCCGCGGCCGATCAAGATTCCTTTTTGCCCTTCGCGGTCGACGTAGATCGTCGCGCGGATGCGAATCAATTTTTCGGCTTCTTCAAAGGCATCGCAGATCACAGCGATGGCGTGAGGCACTTCCTGCGTTGTCGCCTCCATGGCTTTTTCGCGGACGATTTCCGCTGCCAGAAAACGCTCCGGCTGGTCCGTATACTGGTCCACGGGAAATTGCGGGGCGCCTTCAGGGAGATATTCGATGAATTTCTCCAGGACGCGGTCGACTCCATCCCCCTTCAGCGCGGAAATTGGAATGATTTCATTGAAATTTCCCGGTTTTGCCAGCTTCTCGATCAGCGGGAGCAAATCGGTTTTGGGAACGCGGTCGATTTTGTTGAGCAAGAGGAAACGTGGGCCCTCAAAGCGCTGCACCCGCTCGACGGCACGGCGGTCTCCCTGTCCGAAATCTTCGCTGGCATCGAGCAGCAGCGCCACGATGTCCACCGCTTCGATAGCGGCGTCCACTTCTCCCATCATTTGCCGGCCGAGCGCGGATTCCGGGCGGTGCAAACCCGGAGTATCGATCAAGACGATCTGCGCATTCGGGCGGTTAACGATGCCCTGAATCCGGTTGCGAGTGGTCTGTGGACGCGGCGTTACGATCGCCACTTTTTCCCCGACCAGACGGTTCACAAGCGTCGACTTCCCGGCGTTGGGACGGCCGACGATTGCGACAAATCCTGACTTGAATTGTTCCGCCATGTTTGCATGATAACCCGCGGAGAGCGGAAAGAGATGCCCTGAATCGCAGGGAACAGCTTCATGTGCGATTTCAGTACGACAGCCAGGAGTGGCTGTCCTACCAAAATCGCGACGGGATGTCCGCGCCTGCGGAGGGGCGTGTTACACTTTGCGGGCTCCACACTATTTGTGTTATTTGCGGTCGTTAAATGAAGTCTTAACTTCCGGAGAGACTTGTATGCCTGCGACACCCCATACTGAACATCATTTCACCGCGCCGGAATCAGTTCGCGACGTCGTCATTGGAATGTCCGACGGGCTGACGGTTCCGTTCGCCCTTGCAGCGGGAATTTCGGGGGCGATCGCCTCCAATCCACATGCTTCGACGCTGGTGGTTACCGCGGGCTTTGCGGAAATCGCGGCGGGGTCGATCGCTATGGGACTGGGAGGTTATCTGGCGGCGAAGACAGATCAGGAACACTACGCTTCGGAACGCGAACGGGAAGTCCGCGAAATTGTGGAGTTGCGGGACGTGGAAATCGAAGAGGTCGCCAAAGTCTTTCGCGATTACGGGCTGACCGAAACTGAAATGGCTCCCGTGGTGAACGCGATCATCGGGAACGAAAAGTCCTGGGTGGATTTCATGATGCGATTCGAGCTGGGCCTCGAAGAGCCGCAACCGAAACGCGCGCGCACCAGCGCGCTGACCATCGCCGCGTCTTATGTCGTCGGCGGGTTGATTCCCCTCGCGCCGTACATATTGCTCACCGGCGTGCAAAAAGGGCTTTATTTTTCTGTCGGAGTGACGCTGCTCGCGCTTGCCGTGTTCGGGTGGGTGAAAGGGCGATTTACTGGGATCAATCCATTCAAGGGAGGGCTGCAAACAGTCGTGATCGGGGGGCTAGCAGCCACTGCAGCGTTTCTGATCGCCAAGCTGATCAGTTGAGGCGAGAAAAATGCAGGAAAATGCTTTAACACAGAGGACACAGAGGAGCACAGAGGAGCACAGAGAAAACCACGGAAGAGAATTCTGCAGGAAGTCGTCTTGGGTGCGGAAAGGATTTCTCAGTTTTTCTCTATGTTCTCTGTGCTAAAAGCCTTTGCGCTTTCCAACTTCCAGCAAGACAGAACTAGCCCAACGATACTCAATTGGCCGTCACCGCGGCGGGAAGCTTGCGCGCCCTGAGGCGTAGCACCTTGCGCTGATTGGCTTCCAGAATTTCAAAACGCAAGCCGCCGTAGTCCAGATGTTCCCCTGCGATGGGCACGTGGCCCGCGATGTGATTCAGTAAACCGCCGATGGTCGTGGCGGATTCCTCCCCGCTGACGTCCCATTCCACGCTGAATAGTTCCTGGACTTTTTCGACGGATACGCTGCCGCGCAGGATCAGGCTTCCGTCCGCCTCTCGCACAGCGTCGGGGGACGGTATGCGATCGTCCTCGCCGATCTCGCCGATAATTTCTTCGACCAGGTCCTCAACCGTCACGATGCCCGCGACGGAACCGTGCTCATCCACTACGATCGCCATTTGTTGGTTTCGCCGTTGCATTTCCTTCAGCAAATCAGAACCATGCTTGGTTTCCGGAACGAAAAAAGCCGGGCGCGCGAGTTCCCGCACGGTGCGAGTCGCGGCTTCGCTTTCAGGAATCTGCAGCAAGTCGCGGGCAAAGGCTACACCGGTAATGTCATCCAGCGAATCTTCGTATACGGGGATGCGCGAAAACTTTGTGTTGATCAGGACTTTGCGAAGATCGGCAACCGTGGCGTTCGCGGGAATCGCGATCACCTCGGGACGCGGGGTCATGAATTCCAGGACGCGCTTGTCGCTGAACTCCACGACCTGCTCGATCATTTGCGCTTCGCCCGGGTTGAGAATTCCCTCATGCTCGGCGGCATCGACGAGCGCTCCGATTCCCTCTTCCTGCTCGTGCGTACCATCGGCATGCGGATCGTCGGAAATATGCGCCAGGGAAACCGCCAGGTCGAGGACGACGCGGAACGGCCAAACGATCCACAGAAACGCGCGAATGACGAGAGCTAGGCGGATAAGCCAGCGCCCTTTCGTGCGGGCGAGCAAAAAATCTGGAATAAATTGGGAGAGCAGTAGCACTTCGACCAGCACATAGACCAGAGCCTGCAGCAGCGCGTCCCATGTCCCCGGGACAAAAACGATGACTCCACGCGCGGTCTCGGCCGTGACCAGCACGAGCCACAGGTTCGCAAGCAGGCGAAAGCCGGCCGTGGCCCGCGCGCGCTCTATGCGAAAGTGGGGCTCGATTTCGGCCTCGAAGAGTTCGAGGTGCTCGCGCACGCGGCCTTTGTTGACTCGGCCCAGTTCGCGGTAGATCCTATCGATATAAGAAAAAATCACCAGGCCCACGCCGAGCGCCGAAACCGCCAGCACGTAAAGAAATGTCATCATCGCCCGGCGACCCCCAACCGTTTTCGCAGGCGGCGCTCGAGGCGGTCCATTTCGCCATGGTCGGTTTCGTGGTCGAATCCTGCCAGATGGATCATTCCGTGGAGAACGAGGATGCGCATTTCCGCGGGCAAAGTGCGCGAAAATCGGCGCGCATTGCGCCGCGCGGTTTCGGGCGAGATGGCAATGTCGCCGACATATTTGGCGCCTTGCGACGGGCGAGCGCCGTTCGCGGGAAAGGAAAGTACATCGGTGGGCCCGTGCTTCTTGCGAAATTTCTCGTTGAGCCGGGCCATGGTTTCGTCGCTGATCAGCTGAATGGTCACGGATTCGGGAGCGAATCCGAGCTCGCGGCGGGCGCGTTCATAGAACTGCTGCAAGGGGTGGACGGAAACGGGCACGCGGCGCTGGCGGTTGACGATCATCGAAATCTGAATAGCTGCAGGGCAAGCGCTAACCGAACACGAGCCGAACAACTCCGTATTTTGTCATTCCGAGCGGAGCGAGGAATCTCTCTTCGATTTGCATCTGAGAAAAGAAAGAGAGATTCCTCGCTTCGCTCGGAATGACAAAATGAAGCGCTTTCCCCCGCGACACTCCTTAACGCGCGCAAATCAGTTAGGAGGCTCGGACTTGCCGTTGTCCGAAGAAGCGCTTCGCCGCGCCTCTCCTCCCCCAAACTCTTCGTAGGCCTTAATGATCTGCTGCACAAGGTTGTGGCGCACCACGTCGCGCTCGTCGAATTTGATGAAAGCGATGCCTTCGATGCGGCCGGTAACTTCCAGCGCTTCGACCAAGCCCGATTTTCGCCCCGCTGGTAAGTCGATTTGCGTGACGTCGCCCGTGACCACCGCCTTGGAATTGAATCCGAGGCGCGTCAGAAACATTTTCATCTGCTCGCTGGTGGTGTTTTGCGCTTCATCCAAAATTACGAAAGAATCGTTGAGCGTGCGGCCGCGCATAAACGCCAGCGGCGCAACTTCCACGATTCCCTTCTCCAGGAATCGCTCCAATTTGTCGGCATCCAGCATGTCGTACAGCGCGTCATAGAGCGGGCGCATGTAGGGATCGATTTTTTGCTGCAGCGTGCCGGGAAGAAAACCGAGCCGCTCGCCCGCTTCGACGGCGGGACGCGCAAGGATGATGCGGTCCACTTGTTTGGTGAGCAGTGCGGAAACCGCCATAGCCACAGCCAGATATGTCTTCCCCGTGCCGCCCGGCCCAACAGCAAAGGTCATGTCGTGCTTCTCGATTGCTTCCATGTACTGCCGCTGATTGGTGCTTTTCGGGGTTACATTTTTCTTTCCGAAAATCCGCGGACGCGACGGCGCGCCTGGCTCAAGGACCTGGCGCAGCGTCGTCTTGGGATCCTGCGTGGCCACGCGGATCATGGCCTTGACGTCGCCATGATTCATGCGGCGACCTTCGCGAATCAATTGGTTGTATTCCGAAACGATGCGGACGGCTCGATCCACCTGGGCGGACTCGCCTTCAATTGACAGGTGATGGTCATCCTTCAATTCGGTGGTGACGTGCAATGCGGATTCCAGCAACTTGACGTTTTCGTCCAGCGTGCCAAATAGGGACTCTAACCCGCCTGCAATTTGAACAGTGCGTCGCATGAAGGATTCGGCTGGACCGGCTTCAGATCGCTGCCAACCGATGAGGGAAACACCTCCGCCCTCGAGAGAGGGCACCTGAAAGCGTACTTGAAAGTTGTGGAGGGGTCAAGGATGTGCACAACACATGACACACCAATAGGTTGCATACGCCGAGATCTTGCCTGAGATTGTTCGAGGCGGGATCAATGATCCCCAGGGGGAATCACAAGCGCGTCGACTTCGCTAGTGGAGACATCCACTCCCGTCCCCGACGATTGCACATCGCCGCCGACGAAAATCAGGCGATTGCCGATCGCTCCGCCGGCAAGGCCGTGCCTGCTGACGGGCATCGGCGGCAGGATTGACCAGGAGTTGCTAGCCGGGTCGTACGCTTCCACCTCGCGAAACGTGGCCATCATGTGCGGGTCCTGGAATTCTCCGCCGGCCACATAGATGCGCCCATTGACCACGCCGTAGCCCAGGGCGCTGCGCGCGGTAGGCATGCGCGCGCGCGGGGCGCCCCACTTATCCGTGGCGGGATCGTATTCCTCCACTACGGAAACATCGGTCGCCAGGCCAATAAAGGCCGCTCCTACACGTCCGCCAATCACATAGATTTTCCCATTTACCGCTCCGATCGCCGCGTGGTTCCGCGGAGTGGGCATGGGACTCCGCTCGCGCCATGTGTTTGCCTCAGGGTCATATTCCTGCACGGTCCCAACCACCAATTGGGTCGTGTTGAAACTGAGAGCGGTATCGGTTGAGCCGGGCATAAGACCAACCCCACCGATCACGTAAATTTTGTCACCCACCACCGCTGCCACTGGCGAGCCGCGCTTGGAGGGCATTGGCGCGAGGGCCTTCCAGGTATCCGCCGCAGGATCGTACTCCCACGCATTGTTTATCGGCACCCAAGCCGCGGGGCCGGAAGTCGGATACACGAATCCGCCAAACGCATAAATTTTCCCGTGATATTCGGTGAACGCGACGTGGTGTGACGGAAGGGCCATGGGCTGTTTCTTCGTCCAATGATCGGTCGCGGGATCGTATTCGTAGACCAATCCCTTCGGCTTCCAAAATGGAATCAGGCCGGCGAAGACATACATCTTTCCACCCGCCGCCGCGCCGAGGATTTCTTCCGCCGGCTCAGGGAACGGCGCAAGCTTCTGCCATTTGGCCTGCGCGAAGGCGGAGGGCGCCGCCGCGTTGATGGAAAGTATTGCTAAGGCAAGTTGCAGTCCAATTAAAACGGCTTTCTTCAAGGCCATGATCGGCTCCTACGTTTCCGGATGCGCCGTACTATACAACGGACTCGCACGCGCTGCATCCCCCGACCGTGTTTTTGTCTGATTGAAAACTTTAGATCCCGGGTCGATCTTCGAACATTACGCGCGTTCCACTCGGCAAATGAACGATCTCAGCCTTCTGGTAAGAGTACGTGATTTCCACGGCTTCCGTATCGTTGTCCGAGGCGAATTGAACGCTGGTGATTTCCGCGTTGGTCAAAGAGACGTCCAATTGGTTTTGCAAATTGAGCGTCACGCTGGAAAGGCGGCGGCCGGTTGAAGCATCTTCCAGCAGTTGCAAGGCGAGCTGATCGACGGTCCTCTTGCAGGTGACCCCGCTTAGTGACGCTCTGCCCGTCGCTCTTCCCGTGCGGTCATCGTGTGCCACAGTGACTCCGAATGTCAGCGTGTTGCAGGCCACTGCTCCCGAACTCTGCGGGTTCGAGCGGCCTTTCGACCCGGTCTGCAAAGAGTCCACGTAGGTCCCCTGGGCACCGGCGCCAGGATTGGAACCCCCGGATGGTGCTCCGCCGCGCGCCGATGCGTTATAGTTTGTATTCATCGATTCACCGGTCATCGTGCCCGACTGGGCTGATCCCCCAACAAAGATCTTCACTGCCGTGATGTCCGTGACCTTTCCTTTGTGCTTCAGCGGCCCGACAACCATGACTGTCGCACCTGTCGCCAACACATTGATCGAAACAATCTGTTTGCCCTCGCAGACGAGAACAGAAGAGGGGCTGTAGTGGACAATCGCTGTCTCGTTTCCGGAGGTGATTTCGATCAAACTGCCGTTCGGTCCGCCTGAGATTTGACCTGTAAACTTTCCTTCGCCCTTGCCCAGGTTGTCGTCGCAATTGGCTTGCGGGGACGCCGGCATTGGGGTCGAAGCTGCCTTGATTGGCAGGACCGCAATGAATGGCACGAGTGCCAGAAGAATCAGAATTGAAGGGGAAATTCTTCTCATGTTCGTCTCCTTTTTGCAATTCAAGTGAAGTCTAACGCAAACGTTCGTCCTGGCTTCAGGATCAGTGGAGACAATGTGCCTATTCTGTATTCCCCAGCCCTGAACCAATCGGCAGGGCCGCACGTTCGTTGACAAAGCTGTGTGCCTGCGCTAGTGTGTTTCTATTGCAATCATTGCAAAGGGGAGAATTGAATGGCGCAGGGCGCACCTACAAAAGTAAAGAAGCGTAAGAAATCGGTTATCAAACGGGCCAAACAGTCCCACCTGCGCGCGGGGTTCAACCGCGCGAACACGACTCGCGTGCGAACGATCATGAAGAAGCTGCGGTCCGCGATTGCCGCAAAAGATTCCGCATCGGCAGGAACTCTGCTTCGTCCGACGCTGTCCGCGATTGACCGCGCCATCAGCAAGGGCGTGCTCGAAGAGAACACGGGAAACCGCTACAAGTCGCGGTTGAGCATAGCAGTAAACGGACTGAGCGCCGCCGCAAAGGCGTAACGCTGCGATTCACCTGCTTTGAGATTGATTGAATAAGATGGATGCGCCCGGGAAAAAATCCCGGGCGTTTTTCTTTAGAAACGATCCGCTAGGCGGGAGATGGAGAAGCCAGCTGAGAGACGAGAAACTCCATCACGGCGCGCTGATTGGTTCCGCCGGATTTCAAGCGACTGTCCGCCTCGTATAAGGCGGCCAGACCGGTCGTGAGCTGCGTCTTCGGGAATTTTCTCGATTGCTTCACCGCGAGTTCCGCAGCGTCGGACCGCATCTTGAGGCGGCTGGCAGCCTGCCATCCGACTGTCCCCGACGGTAGTTCCTGCGCTTCGAGAAGTTTCCGGTACATCCAGGCCAAAGCACCGAGCAACTGCGCTGGCGCCTCTCCCTCTCTGAGCAGGCTGTCGAGGAATGCGAGGGCTTTCGCGGGTTGACGCGCCGCAAGCATATCCGCCAGATCCCACACTTCGTACTTTCGCGCGGAGATCACCAGGAGATCGACGTCCGCACGCGTAATTCTTCGGCGTTCGCCGGCGTAAGCGGACAGCTTCTCAAGTTCCGTGCGGATCGCGGCGAGTTCACCGTTCAGAATGTCGCAGAGTTCTTCGGCTGCGTCTTGTTCCAGCGTTGCTCCCAATTCCTTGGCCATTTCGTGAGACAGGGGCACGGCGAGGCGGGCGCGTTCGGCCGGATCGGTCGAGAGCTCCACCGAAACCGTGACCGTTTTTTCCGCGAACATTTTTGCGAGGCGCATCCGCTGGTCGAGCGCGGCCGCTTCGAAGACGAGAACCGTAAACGGGGCGGGATCGTCCAGATATTCGGAAATTTGCTTCACGAGCGAATCGCGCGAGTCGTCACACAGCCGCTCCCACGCTTCCACTTCACTGACGAATATCACTTGCTGCGGCGCGAGCATGGGCATAGTCTGCGCCTGCCCCAGGATCGCGGAAATATCATCATCGTCGGCCGACAATTTGCGAACGCCCCAATCACGCGTTCCCTCAGCCACGTACGCTTCGATGAGCTTTCCGCGGCACAGGTCACGCAGGTAGCTGTCAGTGCCTGCGAGGAGAATCCCGGGAATAGGCTTCCCTTTCGAGAGGCGCGCCAGGAGTTCATGAGGCGAAACGGAAGCCATCAGAAATTCTCCAAAACATCGGAAACGAGACGAGCGGCGAAATCGCGCGACATCCGCCCGAGCGCTGGCCCCTGCTCGTCAAAGAATTTTGCAGGGTCCGTGGAAATTTCGTAGGGCTCGCGGAAAAAATAGTTATCGTTCTTGTAGAGCACCTTCTTCGTTTCCCGCTCTTCGAGCGACACTTTCATGTGCACGGAGACGAGCATGGTGGTGGCGCGAGCCGTCGTGGTGTTCACCGCCGGGACGGTGGTGGAGTTGGGAGTTGTCGTGGGCGTCGTGTCAAACACCACAGGGATGGCCTCGAAACTCGTGATTTCGCCGTGCAGCACGGCGTCGGCGGAATCCTCGGACGCGACAATGCGGTACTTCGTGCGCGCGATGAATTCGTGTACCACGGCTTCCGTCATGCGCTGCTCGATGCGATAGCGGGGCGTGTCGTTTTTGATTGCGGGAACCGCGATCACTTTCAGCCCGGGAGGCAACAGAGAAGAAGTTCCAGCAACATGATAACCGCATGCGGAGAGGAAAAGCGCCACGGTGACACAGAAGCACAGAGGAATAAATTCAAATTTCAAATTTGAGATTTGAAATTTCAAATAAGAGACCTTTCGCGGCTCCCGCGGCTTGTTCCCGCTTTTCAATCGCGAAGTGACTGGGTGATTCACTTGTGCGGATTCCTCTCAAGAGCGGCGCGTCTTCAGTAGCATTTTACGAAGCGAGCAGCTTTTCCGCGATGGCCACGGCGGTAGCTGCCGGGACACGCAAATTATCCGCGGCGCCCCAAAGCCAGACACCGGTTTCGATGCCCGGATCGCGCTCCGGTTGCCTCAGCACGGGCCGCACCTCCCCGACGATATTCACATTGCTGGGCGGTTCATCCTTCGCTCGCGCCACTTTTAGCCCTGCGCCCTGCAGGCGGGACGTCAGATCCTCCAACGAGGGAACGGATTTGAATTCAGCATACGCCGTGAATGCATGCGAATAAAAGACCGGCGCCTGCACCAGCATGATGGCCGGCACGGGCACGCGGCCTGCGAGATATCTTTGAGATTCGCCGGCAATTTTTGCGCGAGCATCGGCCAGCTTGATTCTGCTTTCCGGGCCGTAACTGGAAAGCATATTAAACCCGACTTGCGCGTCAAATACGATTTGCGAGACCGGTTGGAAAGAGAGCAGTTTTACGACCTGACCTTCGAGTTCCTCGATCGCCTCCGGACCGTATTCCGAGACCGGTTGAAGAACGGTCACGACGAGGCGCCCCAATCCGGCGGGGGCAAGAGCCGCGGAAATGGAAATCGCCACATCGGCGGGAGCGGAGGGAACCACAAACAAGCTCTGCGGTTCACCGGGCGGGACGCCTTCCACCGGCGGCGTGAGCACTGCGTCCAGCGCGGGGATCCACAATCTGGCGTTCGCGTCCGCTGCAAGACCTCCGCTCAGGTCGATGACGGCCGCCCCGGCGCGGCGGGCCTCCGCAGCGTGGCGCTTGGAGAATTCCGGCGAGCCTGTGAAGAACGCGAATCGCACATGCTCGAAACTGTCTTCAGCTACCGTTTCGATGATGGCCGGTTCTCCTGCGGCTTCGGTGAGCGTTCCGGCGACAAATTCCTCGTCGACCAGACGAATATCGCTCGCCGGGAAATTCGACTCTTCCAGCCATTGGCCCAATTCCTTGCCGAGCAGAGAAGACGCCCCCGCAATGGCCACTCGAACCGCTTCTTTGGGGGAAGTCATGTCTTGGCGGGATGCGAGACCAGGTAATGGCGCAGCACGCGCACCAGGTGCAGGGTAACCCCCGAGGCGACAAAGACCGTGGCAATCACCATCAGCACCACTTCCGAGTAAGCAACAATCAGCCAGACCAGCAGGCCGATCACGATGACAAATATCGACCTTTGCCGCGCCAACATGGGGATGTCTTTGAAGCTGCGATAGCGCACCGTACTGGACATCAAGGCCGCATCGGCGATGACTACCAGCATCCAGAAAACCGACCAGCGCCAATCCTCAATCGGAGATTTAATGGCGTGCACTGTAGCAGCAATGAGTCCCGCTGCCGCCGGGCAGGGCAGCCCCACGAAATATTTCGAGCCCGTTCCGGGCGCCATTCCCTGAATGTTGAATCGGGCCAGCCGCCAGGCACAGCAAATCACAAAGGAAAGTGCCACCCACCATCCGATCTGATGCAAGCGGCGGATGTCCAGGAAATCGGTCTCGGCGATGCCGCGCACTCCCCAGCTGAAGGCCAGGGCTGCGGGTGCGATTCCAAAGCTAACCATATCGGCCAGCGAGTCAAATTGCTTGCCGAATTCGCTGCTGGTGCCGGTGGCCCGGGCCACAAAACCGTCGAAGGAATCGAAGAGGATGGCCAGGCCGATGGCCTTGGCGGCGTTGTCTATATCTGTGCCGCCGCCCTTTAGTGTGGCCATGACGGCGTAGAAGCCGCAAAGCATGTTGGCCACGGTCATAGAGCTGGGTAAAAGATAAATGCCGCGGCGGAGTTTGAGATTGGACCGCCGGGTGCCGGGGAACCCGAGTTCGTGTTGTTCGAAGTCGCTCATTTCCATCGCGCCAAGATGCTCGTGCCCCCCGCCACGTGCTGGCCGGGGCGAACCAGAATTTCAACAGGCAAAGGAAGCCAAATATCCATGCGCGAACCGAAGCGTATCATACCAACACGTTCGCCTCGCATCACGGAATCGCCAACTGATTTCCAACAAACAATACGCCGGGCGACCCATCCGGCGATCTGTTTGAAGACCACTTCCCGGTGGTCGCTCTGAACGTAGAACGCGTTCTGCTCATTTTCTGCCGATGCCCGGCCGCGCATGGCCGCATAAAATTTTCCGGTCCGATACTCAATGGCCGTGATGGAGCCCGCGACGGGCGAGCGGTTGACGTGCACATCGAAAATCGAAAGAAACACGCTGATGCGGAAACCCGGCGTGCCCTTGAGCGATTCTTCCACGATTTCCATGACTCGGCCGTCGGCGGGAGAAACGATGGTGTCCGGATCCTGCGGGGGCGTCCTTTCGGGATCGCGAAAAAAGAACATCACAAAGAGACCGAGGAAGATCAGCATACCGCCAAGCCAATTCCAATGCAGGAGCACCGAGACAATGCCCACGACGAGCGGCGGCGCGGCAAATTTGTAGCCGTCTTTTACCATGCACTTCCTTGTCAGGAGGGAAAACGGCGACACTCCTGTTGCGACCACAAATATTCTATCTCAAGCCGGCGATGTCCCGTCGAGTTAGCGCGCCGAGGGGTGATGAAGGCGCTGCGCGATGTGGCGCTCCATCGCGTCTTTGACTCGCAATTTCAATTTTTTGAGGGTGGCTTCTTGCTGAAGGTCTTCCAGATTCAGGTAGGAGGATTGCGAAAGCTGGCTTAGCTGGGCTTCGTATTCCGAATGCAACTGCGTGAGTTTCTGAAACTCTTGGTCATATGTCAGAAGTTGCTCCCGAATTTCTCGAGTCAAGGCCGGCATAGTGTGCCTCCTGAGCAATCCGATTTGTGAATGGGGTGTTACATCGCAAGCCGAAGCTAGCACAATGCAAAGCAGCCGCCAAGTACAAATCATGAAAAACTAGGGAGTGGTTCCGAAATCCCGCAATACCAGCAGCACGGCGTCCTCACTGGGATCGCGATAGTAATTTGGGCGGCGCCCGCAAACGCGGAATCCCAGTTTGGCGTAGAGAGCGATTGCGCCTTCGTTGGAAGCACGAACTTCCAAATAGGCTTTTTGCGCACCCGCAGTTCCAGCGTACCCGAGTGCCGCGCTCACCAATTTTGATGCAACTCCCCGCCGCCGGTGCATTCTCCCAACTGCCAAATTCAATATCTCGAATTCGTCGGCGGCAACTCGCCCCAGCAGAATTCCAACGACATGTCCCTCCATTTCCGCCGCCCATGCAGCTCCTTTGGAAACCTCCTCCACGAGGCTCGCTCTCGACCAAATCGCTGCTTCCGGACTTTCCTCCAGGATGGTAAGCGCGGCGGAAATGTCTCGCTCGGCCATTCGTCGCACCGTGACTGCTGAGGAGTCGCCGATCTCCTTGCCTGGCGAGAGCATTACCCGTCCTTCCAGGCGCGCTCGGCGTCGGAACGCCTGACATAGTTGGCATCCAGCCGGATCGGATCGACTAATTCTCCGCGCTTGGCTCGTTCAAATCCAAGGCGCCCAACGGCGGGCGCAAGAGCCGCGGACACTTGGATGACAGGTACGCCCTGCGTAATTTCCCGGGCGAAAACGGCCGGGAGGACTTCCGGTGTGGGTGAAACGAGCTGAATTGATTGTGAGGATTTTCCCTTCACCATTTCCAGAAACTCTTCCGGCGAAAGGATCGATTCATCGCTGACGAGCGACAGGCCCATCGCGTCCCCTGCCAGCCGCTGATAAATTGCCCCGAAAATCTGTCCCCGGCGGGCATCCAAAAATGGCGCGACGAATTGGGGATCGGGCGTGCTCGATGTCTCTCCCATTTTGGATTTCTCGATCTCTACAAATTCTGCCGCAATAGCCTCCAGCCCACTGATGGCCGCGATGGGCTTGCCGTGCACTTCTGCCCAGGCTTTCACAGCGGTAAGGCCGACTCGAAGCCCGGTGAAAGAACCAGGCCCGGCCGCCACCGCGAATACGTCGACCTGATCCAGACGGATTTTTGTCCTGTCCTGGAGTGCGGCGACATCGCGAAAAAGGCGTGTCGAATAGGGGGTTTCTTCGTACCCAGAAACTTCTGCCAGGACCTGGGAATCGCGCAAGAGCGCGGCGCTCCCCGTGCGAGTGCTCGTATCTACGGCAAGAATCAGCATTTAGCCATTCTAGCGCAAGGAGGGCCAGTGTTTAGCGGAAGAACCAGTTGGGGGGAAATGGGTGTTGGAAACTTGTAAAATTCGAGTAAAAGTGTATGTGCAATTCAAGGACCAATCTTCAATCAAAATATCGCATAACTTGCTGATTCTAGAAGAAATATGTTGACTTCGTTGCCCCTGTGGATCAGTATACTTAAAGCTTACCTCGAGGGGGCTTCCGACCATGGACTACAAGATTGGGGACAAGGTCGTCTATCCGAACCACGGCGTTGGGATGATCGAGCAAATCAATTTCGGGGTTTTGAATGGGCGCACGGAAAAGTATTTTATGGTTAAGATTCTAGCGAGCGGGCTGAAAGTCATGGTTCCCGCAACCAATGCGGAGTCGGTTGGATTGCGGCACGTGATTCGAAACGGAGAAACGCTTAAGGTTCTGAGCTTTCTGGAGAAGGGCAAGCCGAATTCGCACCACGATTGGAAGCACCGGTTCAAAGAGAATTCCGAGCGAATGCGAACCGGGGAGCTGATTGAAGTAGCAGCCGTATTGAAAAGCCTCGTATCCCTCAGCCGCACCAAGCCGCTTTCCTTCCGCGAAAAGAAGATGCTCGAACGGGCCAAATTCCTCCTCGTCAGTGAACTCGCCACCGCCAGAAACACTTCAGCCGAAAACGTAGAAGACGTGCTGGTGAAATCTCTGGCAAAGGCGCGACTGCAGATGCCTTCGCAGATGGAAAAGCCTGAAGGGGTCGAATTCTAGCGGCAATTTTTATTCGAACAAGACTCGAAGAAGCCCCGAGCCTACGATGCCTCGGGGCTTTTCTTTTTTGCCCTCACTTTGGTTCTGGAGGTCCGTGGGTTTCCCCATCCCCCGCCGCCGGGAGTCTCGATCCGTAGGATGGCCCCTGCCGGTGCGCGGAAAGTGCATTTGGATGGCAGCTCACGAACCCGCCCTTTGATTACGATTTCATTTTTTCCTGGACTGCCGGGAGCGCCGCCCATCAATCCATACGGGCGCAGTTTCCTTCGGTCCGACAGAATTCCGGCCTGGACCTCCGCCAGCATTTCAATCTCGCGGACGATGCCTTCGCCGCCCGAAAATTCCCCTTTTCCGCCGGAACCTCTGCGCAGCGCGTAACGATGAACGCGAACGGGGAAAATATGCTCGAGCACCTCGGTGGGCGTATTGAGGGTGTTGGTCATGTGGGATTGCGCGGCGCTATTCCCCGGATGGCCTGGGCCTCCGCCCGTGCCTCCGGCTATCGTTTCGTAATAGGCGAAGGGTTTGCCGCCGCGCCGGGTATCGCTTCCTCCGAACGTCAAGTTGTTCATGGTCCCCTGGCTGGCGGCCGGAATCCGTGAAGGAATCGCGCGCGCCAGGGCCTTGAGGAGCGTGTCCACGATGCGTTGTGATGTTTCCACGTTTCCGCCGGCTACGGCCGCAGGTGCCAGCGCATTCACGACCGTGCCGGGGGGCGCGATGACCCTAATCGATCGCATCAGGCCGGACGTGGCCGGAACTTGCTCATCCACGAGGCAGCGGAAAACGTAAAAGGTGGCGGACTGCGTGATGGCCGCAACGGCGTTGACGCTGCCGGCGCATTGCGGCGCGCTTCCCGCAAAATCAACTTCCGCATTTTTCCCGCGGATGCGGATCGTCACCAAGATGCGCTGCGGCTGGTCGGTGACGCCATCGTCATCGAGAAAATCTTCGGCGCGGTAAACTCCGTTTGGAATTGCAGCGATCGTGGCGGCCATCATCCTGGCCGAATAGTCGAGCAGGTGCCGCCCGTAGGCGATCACTTCCCTGCTACCGTATTTCGCGACCAGGGCTGCCAGGCGGCGCTCACCGATGCGGCATGCAGCGATCTGAGCCGTCAAATCGCCTTCGCGCTCACGCGGAGTACGCACATTGGCAAGAAGAATCGCCATGACGTCGCGCGCGATGCGGCCCCCTTTCAAGATTTTGACGGGAGGAATACGCAAGCCCTCCTCATAAATCTCGCGTGACAGCCCCATGGAGCCGGCATGCGCGCCTCCGATGTCGGCATGGTGCGCGCGGTTGGCGATGTAAAACAGCGGCCGGGAGGAACGCTGCGCGAAGACGGGCATTACCATGGTCAGATCCGGAAGATGCGTTCCACCGGCGTATGGGTCGTTCAATAGCGCAACGTCTCCGGGGCCGAGTTTGAGCGCGTGGAGCGCCGCCTCGACCGACATGGGCAATGAGCCCAGATGGACGGGCATGTGGTCTCCCATGGCGAGGACGGCGCCCGCGGCGTCAAATACGGCGCAGGAGTAGTCGCGCCGCTCCTTGATGTTGGCAGAGAAGGCGGAACGGCGCAGCGCCGCCCCCATTTCTTCCGAGACGGAATGGAAGAGATTCTTGAAAATCTCGAGGCGTACCGGATCCACACTCATCGGCGCGGCTCCAGGATGAGGTTTCCAATTCGATCAACGCGGCAGGACCAATCGGGAGGAGCAAGTGTCGTTGCGCTGTATTCCGTGATGATTGCCGGACCGGGGATGCAGTTTCCAGCGCGCAAGCGGGAACGGTCGTAGATCTTCGTCAATTTCGGGCGACCAAGGAATAACACTGGCGATCTGGAAACAAGTGCCGCCGCCGGACTCGGGCCGCCGGAAGCGAGTTTCGGCAGACCGGGTTTCGGTGTGCGAGCCGTAAAGCGCGCTCGAATGTTCACGACTTCGCAGGTGCGGGCACGATCGAAATATCCGTAGCGCTTTTCATGGGCCAGATGAAACGCAGAAATGAAGTCGCCGGCGAACGGGACGCTCAATTCATAGGATTGTCCAAGATAGCGCATGTCAAGGGTCTGACGGACTTGAACGGCGCCGCCGGAAAAACCTTCGGCGCGCATTTGTTTGCGGCCTTCTTGCTCCAATGCGGTGAATGCTCGCTGGAGTTTCGGTTTTGCGTTTTTGGCACTTTCAGCTTCCAGCCGCACGGTGCGCGACAAATCTTTCGTCACATCGGCGCGCAGGATGCCGAGAGCGGAAAGCGCTCCTGGAAAACAGGGCACCAGGACACGCGGAATTTCCAGCGCCGTGGCAAGCTCACAGGCATGCAGAGCGCCCGCGCCGCCAAAGGCCACGAGCGTGTAATCGCGCGGATCGTGCCCGCGTTCCACCGAAATGACGCGAATGGCCTTCTCCATGACGGCGTTGGCCACGTCGACGATGCCCTGCGCGAACTCTTCGACGGATGGCATCGGTCCGCACGCCCGATTCATATAGCTTCGCGCGCGCGGAAGATCGACCTTGAACGCCCCTCCAAGTAGCCCGGACTCCGGAATACGTCCCAGGATGAGGTTTGCATCCGTGACCGTCGCCTTTTCCCCGCGCCCATAACAAATTGGGCCGGGCTCGGCGCCCGCACTTTCCGGGCCGACGCGCAAAGCCCCCGCGCGGTCAAATCGCGCGATCGATCCTCCGCCAGCACCAACCGTGTGAATATCCAGCATAGGGACTGCAACGGGCAACCCAGAGACGACGCTCTCCGATGTGATCCCAAGGTCGCCTCCATTTCCACAGTCGAAGAGCGCTACGTCGGTGGATGTGCCGCCCATATCGAACGAGATGATGCGGTGGTAGCCAGCGAGTTCGGCCACGTATTGAGCACCGAGGACGCCTCCTGCAGGGCCGGACAGGATCGTTCGAACAGGCTGGCTCGCGGCGACGCTGGCCGAGAGAACGCCGCCATTGGACTGCATGATGCGGACACGCGATGCTTTTCTGCCGGCCTTTGTAACGTTCACATCAGCGTTCCATTTTTGCGATTGCGCCTGGGCAATCCTCTCGATTTCAGAAAGATAGCTGCTCATCACTGGAACGAGGTAGGTATTCACGACGGTCGTGGATGTTCGCTCGAATTCACGATACTCGGGAAGGATTTCGTGCGAGACGGAAACAGGGAGCCCCGTGGAGGCGAGGGCGCGCGCCAACAATTTTTCATGAGACGGATTCACAAAGGAAAAGAGCAGGCAAACGGCGACGGAATCCGCTCCGCTGCTAACCACCGCACGCGTGATCCTCGCCACATCTGCCCTTTTGGGTGCGATCAATATGAGGCCTTCCGAATCCAGCCGTTCGCGCAGTCCGAGTCGCCGCGCCTTGGGGACGAGCGGGGCCGGCTTTTCAAACAGAAGATTGTAAAGTTGTGGGCGCGCTTGCCGTCCAATTTCCAGAACGTCTTCGAAGCCCGCAGTGGTCACGAGGGCGACGCGCCCTCCCTTTCGCTGAAGCAGGGCGTTCGTGCCAACCGTAGTGCCGCAAACAAAGTCGAGGCTGGGCAGATCGCTCCAAGATTCGCGGATTCGGTCCAGCGCTTGCGCGATCGCTTCGGAAGGTTTGCGCGGTGTGGATGGAACCTTCAGAATTTCAAGGCGTCCCCCGCGAAGAAAAACACAATCGGTGAATGTGCCGCCGGTATCAAAGGCGATGCGCATGAAGACGGGGATTGTATCGCAAGTTGAAAGTTGTCTGTTGGCGCTCGGCGGGAGGGTCAGATTCGAATAGGAATGAGTGCCGACGAAGGAGCGGCAACGCCAATTTATTTCAGTCTGTCGGGAATTAGGATGTGGAGAGGGCGAGACGAAATTGCTTCGCTGATTCCCGGCGAAACTTAGCGAAAGCGGATATATTGCACGCCGTACTTTGTCACTTCTTTGCCGGGAACCTGTTGGACCCGGTTGATCCGCGCGGCGACGAAGATGTTCGCTTTTCCCTTTGAATACGGGACGGCAACTTCTATTTTAGAGCCCTCCATATATGCCTTGGAGCTGAGGAAAGAAAGTCCCCCGCGCGAAAGGTCCTTAACCTCAACGACCTCTTCCTCAAATCCCGGGTGGCGTATGCAGGCCTTCATCTTTACCTGCACGCGAACGTGTTTACGTTTGTTCTGCGCGCGATCAACCGGGCTCGAGGAAGCGTCCGTCGGGAGCACGTTGGCAGTCTGCGACCAGAGGGTCCACGTGCCGCATTGGGTGCAAGAGCGAGGCAGGCTGTGGTTCCCCTCAAAAACATCTGTCTCAAGCTCATTCAGGGAGACCACTTCTCTGGCCTTGCAGGCTCCGCACTCCAACAAGATCCTGGCCAACCCCTCCTCGGATTCAGGCAGCGGCGGGAACTGAATACCCCACAAGTTTGCGTTCGGCTCCAGCAGAGCAATCCCATAGACGTGGATATTCGACTGGCCGCCCAGTTGTCCCATGACCAGGGCGCTGGACTCTTTCTTGCTCGTAATTGGACAGAGTTTGAGGAGCAATCCCGGGGTCAGCTTTCGGTTCAACGCGATGGTTGCTCCGTGCCGGTTGATCGTGAGGGTGTGCCCTTCTTCGCTAAACTTCTCACCGGTGACGTCCACAGCCGAGATCTGAACGGGCATTCGGATCATGACCCGGTCGGTTCGGCGCTGGTTCTCAGTTTTCATGTACCCTGCTCCGGGATCGATTCAGCGGAATCGATCGTAAACGCGCTCCGACGAAAACCGAGCTCTTTTGCAGCAGGAACGCCACCCTCATTGGCTTCTCAGTTCGGATATCCACTTCTCCAAGATCAACTGGTCATCCTGGTCGATTCTGGTGAAAACGATGCCCATACCCGCGTTGGGCCGAACATACGCGACTCTTCCCATGGCCTCGAAATTCGCACCCCTGTGGGCAATCCTTATCTTCAACTTTGTTCCTTGCGCGAAGGGGTTTTGCGTCTCCACGTAGCAGCCGAACAAGCTCAGGTCGCTGGTGCGATCCTCAGTGTGGGTCTCCAGGCGCACATCGGTCAGTTCGATTTTTGTCACGAAGGAATAGCGGCGTGCGCGAGGGTGCTCGACAGGCATTAGAATGATCCCCGCAAGGGGCCTTCCTCTAGTTTATGAACCTCGGAACCCTCAGCACGCACAAGACGCTGAGATTCCCGATGGGAAAGTTAGAATGGTGACAAAATCAACGATATGAAATCGTACCGCGACCGTCTACATGCATTTTCTAAACGGTTGCTTAAAAGTCAGTCCCGTACTCTCGGACTTTACCAGTGCATTCGTTAAACGTGTGGATATCGGAAACCATTCCGTCGCCGGAAAGAGCCTTGGAAACGCCGAACGGACGGTAATGAATCAAAGACAACTAGGCGAGCCGCAGGTTCGGTTCGGCGTTCAAATCGGCGGGGGCCAGATCGCCGGCGAGCAAGCGGGGATACGCGGCTGCCGCGATCATGGCGGCGTTGTCGGTGGACAGTGCGCGGCTGGGGAAGAACACATTGACGCCTCTGGCGCCGGACTTGGCGGCAAAACGGTCTCGCAATTCCGAATTGGCGGCTACGCCCCCGGAAACCAAAACTGTGCGAGAGCCCGTTTCCGAAGCGGCTTCCAGAGTACGTGTCACGAGATCATGTACCACGGCGGACTGAAATTTGGAAATCACGGCGAGCGTATGCGGGCTGCAAAGCGGGAGGAGATCGGCGGCTTTCCGGCGGCCCTCCTGCAGGGATTTCTTGCGCGCTTCGATTTCGTCTGCAAATTCGGGATGCGCGCGGACGTAGTACAAGACGGCGGTTTTGACTCCGCTGAAACTGAAATCGTAGGGATTGCCTTTGATCTTCACGGGGCCAAAGCTCGGCGCGTCTTTACCGCGGGAATTTGCGCCGTTTGCGGCGGCCTTTCCGGCAAGTTGGTCGATGATGGGGCCGCCGGGATATCCGAGCGCGAGGAGCCTGGCGACTTTGTCATAGGCTTCGCCCGCGGCATCGTCGCGCGTGCCGCCGAGGCGCCGGTATTCAAATGCGCGCGTTGCGGCATCGCCATTCAGTCCCGGGTTCGGAGGCGCGGCCAGCACGTGATACAGCAGCGTGTGTCCGCCAGAAACGATCAGGCAAATTGCCGGGAGTTCCGGCGCCTTTCCGCCCAAGTGCGCTTCAAGAAATACGGCGTGAACGTGGCCTTCCAGGTGATTCACCGCGACGAGTGGTTTCCCGAGTTCCGTGGCCAGGACTTTGCCGTACGTTACTCCCACCAAGAGCGATCCGACCAGGCCGGGCCCCTGGGTCACGCCGACGGCGTCGATCTCCTTCATATCCAGGCCGGCCTGGAGAAGTGCCTCGCGAACGACGGGGACGATTTGGCGCAGGTGCTCGCGCGAAGCGAGTTCGGGAACGACTCCGCCGTACTTGCGGTGCACATCGAGTTGCGAGGAGACGACGCTGGACAGAATCTCGCGCCCATTCACAACGACGGCAGCCGCCGTTTCATCACACGAAGACTCTATTCCCAAAATGCGCGTGGGCATGGCCCTTTCCTTGCCTGAGAAGATATTTATGTTAGCACAGACGTGGAAATCGTCCCTGCGACCTGGCAAATTGGGAGTTGTCCCAGTTTCGGCTTGAACGGCGGGGCTGAAGCGCCTACCTCCTAAAATCTCACACCCGTGACGGCGATTTTCTAAAAGTCGGTGCCAAACCGCTGAGACAAAACTCCGGTAGTTCGCAAAACAGAAGAGACCCACTAGCAAAAATGGTGCAGTGAGAATAATCGTCATCTCTTGTGCCACAGAAGTGATAATATCGCGGCGTACCTCGAGCAGCCCTCCGCCGTGCCCAAAAGGGCGTCGGTCTTTGAATCAACAGAACGGAACCAGCAGAACGACAGATGAAGACGAATGCCGCAACGAATCGGAGCCTGCCCGACCGGCACGTCGTCAGAGAAGAACAAAACGATGAAAATTTTGCTCTATAGCCCCGACAACGGCGTCACGAAAAATTTCATGCCGCACCTGTGGATGTTTCTTCTGCAGTCGCTCACGCCTCCCGGCCATGAAGTGGTGTTGATCGACGGGAACGCGCAGCCGATGGATGAAGCGGGCATCGCGCGATTCGTCCGCGAAAATAACATTGGCCTCGTGGGTATCGGCGCCATGACACGCATGATCGCGAAGGCCTACCGCATGGGAGATGCCGTGCGCGCCGCCGGAGTCCCGGTGGTGATGGGCGGGCCGCACGTCACGGAGATGCCCGACGAAGCGCTCGGCCGGAAAACCGGAAGGCGCCACGCGGACGCGGTCGCTCTGGGCGAAGCCGATGAGACCTGGCCGAAAATCGTCGCCGATGCCGAGCGCGGCCAACTCAAAGAGATTTATGCACCCGTGGACGAATTCGGCCAGGAGCGCAAACCAAGTCTTCAGGCGTATCCGGCGATCCCGTGGGATTCGCTGGACCTCGCGCAGTTCAACGTGGTGCCGAAGTTCGCCGGAGGGATGCTCAAGCGCTTCCGTGACGGCTGGGGAACATTCCGCATTATTCCCGTGGAGTCCGGGCGCGGATGCCCGTACGGATGCGAATTCTGCACGGTCACCGGTTTCTTTGGAGATTCGATCCGCTTTCGGACGAATAAAAGTGTGGTGGATGAATTGCTGCGGCTGAAGGCCCGCGCCAAGAGCGAGAGGGGCCAGATCGCCGTTTTCTTTATCGACGATAATTTCGCAATCAATCCGAAACGGACGAAATCGCTGTTGCGCGACATCATTGCCGCGAACGCACAAGTCCATTGGGTCGCACAAATCAGCGCCAACCTTCTGCGCGACCAGGAACTCGTGGACCTCATCGCCGAAGCCGGAGGCAAGTGGATTTTTATCGGCATGGAGTCGATCGATGCGACGAATCTGGCCGACGTGAACAAAGGATTCAACAAGCCGGGAGAATATGCCGCCGTTCTGCAACGCCTGGCCGACCGCAACGTCTTCGCGATCACGTCTTTTATGTTCGGCATGGACAACGATACGGTTGGAGTGGCGGAGCGGACGCTCGAACAGGTTCGCACCTGGCCCGCAGGGCTCCCGGTATTCGGACTGATCACTCCGCTGCCGTCGACGCCGCTTTACGCGAGACTGGAGGCGGCGGGGCGCCTGACACGGCCCAAGCATTGGGAGGAATTCATTCCCTTTGCGATGGCGCATACGCCCCTTAAAATGAGCATTGCGGAAGCGCACGCCGAGGTTAAATACGGGTGGGCGCATGCATATAGCCCGGAAGCGATCGCGCAGGCCGTGCGTTCTTTCAGCAACAAGCCGCTGGCCTACCGCATCAATATTCTCGTCTCGCGCCTCTGTTTCCGGGGGATTTATTTTCCGCAGATGGGGCCGTTGGCCTGGTTGAAGGTGATCGGTGAAAACGCGCAAACCATCTGCGAGATTGTGAAAGAATGCTTTCGCGACTGGATCAGCGGAATGTGCAAACAGCCCGCGCGCTCGACAACAGTGGACACGTTCGGGACCTGACGCCTTCCGTTCCCGGGAGTCTCTAGCAATCGGCATTCCGGCATCGGCGCGAGAGCAACCGATTCCCCGTTCCAATTCCCTCCCGCACGCCCCTGCACTCTATAGGAGAATAGGCTTTAGGAACGCCTCGGGTGAACCATGGATTGACATCGGGCTCGAACGACACGTAAGGTGGCAGCAGACTTAAAATTATGGCCGAAAAAACAAAACGCGTTCGCAAAGCGGTCCTCCCAGCAGCCGGACTGGGCACCAGATTTTTGCCTGCGACCAAGGCGCAGCCCAAGGAAATGCTGCCCGTGGTCGACAAACCCCTCATCCAATACGTAGTTGAAGAATGCGTCGCCTCCGGAATCGACAACATCATTATCGTCACCGGGAAAGGCAAGAATGCGATCGAGGATCATTTCGATTACGCGCCTGAGCTGGAAAGGTTTCTGGAGGAAAAGGGCAAATCGGACCTGGCTAAATTGGTGCGCGACATCGGCAACATGGTGCACTTCAGCTACACGCGGCAGAAGGAGCCTCTGGGGCTTGGACATGCCGTCCTGGTCGCCAAAGAGCTTGTCGGCAACGAGCCATTCGCGGTGCTGCTCGGCGACGTAATTATTCCGGGACCGAATCCCGCCACCAAACAGTTGATCGACGTATACCAAAGTACGGGATTGGGCGTCATCGCCGTCGAAGAGGTGCCCCGCGAAAAGACGGGACTATACGGCATCGTGGATGTGGAAAAGAATAACGGCACCAGCGCGAACAAGCGCATCTTGAGAGTACGCGACCTGGTCGAGAAGCCCAGCCCTGCCGAGGCGCCCTCGACCCTGGGAGTGACCGGGCGATACCTGCTGCCTCCCGAAATTTTCGACTGCCTGGAGCGGACCAAACCAGGCCGCGGGGGAGAGATCCAGCTCACTGACGCGCTGCGACTGCTGGCACAGGAGTCCGGATTGCTCGCGTATGTTTATGAGGGAAAATCGTATGACGCGGGAGACAAACTCGGTTTTCTGAAAGCTACCGTGGAAATTGGCCTCGAAAATCGCGATTTTGGCCAGGCTTTTCGGGATTATCTGCGCACGCTTAAACTGTAGGGAGTATTTTCGCCCCTAACTTCTACTTCTCTTTCGACGTGCTTCCTGTTTTCTTGTGGTCCTTGGTTTGCGAAGCGGGTTTGGAATCCGACTTTTCCACTTTTTCCGTCTTTTCGGACTTCTCAGCCTTCTCTGATTTATCACCCTTATCCGCCTTGCCCGAATCGCCGCCGGAGGTCTTCTTTCCATAGTCGGTCACATACCAGCCTGACCCCTTAAACTGGATCGCGGGGGCGGTGATCACGGACTCCACTTTGCCGCCGCAGTGCGGGCATTTCTTCAGATGCGGCCCGTTCAGGTTTTCTATTTTATCGGTGTGTCGCTTGCACTTGAGACAAGCGTATTCGTAGAGCGGCAATTCCGGTCTCCTTCAAAGTCCAATTGGAATCGCTTATCTTAACACGGTGAAGGCCTGAACGCAGTCCCTGTGGCGGCGGTAGGATTCGGCCAATGCTAGAGGACCTCGCCGCAATCACATGTTAGACTCAACGCAATGAGGAAAGCGCCATGACGGACGCGCAGGACAACTCGCCGACGGGCTGCCTCTATCTGGTGGCGACGCCAATCGGCAACCTCGAGGATATTACCCTGCGAGCGCTGCGGGTGCTCAAGGAAGCGGATCTGATCGCGTGCGAGGATACGCGGCAAACCCAAAAATTGTTGCAGCACTACGCGATTCACAAGGAACTGGTCAGCTACCACGAACACAATGAGCTGACGCGCGCGCCGGAACTCGTGATTCAACTGGAAGAGGGCGCGCAAGTGGCTCTGGTCAGCGACGCGGGAACTCCTGTGGTGTCCGACCCCGGGCACCGGCTGGTAGTTATGTGCCTGCGCCATCACATTCCAGTCGTTCCCATCCCAGGGCCATCCGCGTTTGTGGCCGCGCTGGCGGCTTCGGGCCTGCCCACGGAAGAATTCCTGTTTGTGGGATTCCTGCCGCCACGGGCGGGTGCGCGCAGAAAAAAACTGGATGCGTTGAAGTCGGAACCGAGGGCGCTGGTGCTCTACGAGGCTCCGCACCGGCTCGCGGAAACGCTTTCGGACGCCGCCGATATTCTCGGGTCGCGCCATGCTGTCGTAGCCCGCGAAGTCACCAAAATTCATGAGGAATTCCTGCGCGGCTCTCTCGCCGAGCTTCGCGACGCGGCGCGGAAGCGGGCGCCGCGCGGGGAAATCACGCTGCTCATCGGCCCGGCGGCAGAAGGAGAACTGCAAGCAGCCCCTTCGGTGTCGCTGAAGCAGCGTGTCGAGCAACTCGAAGCGGGATCGGGGCTGGATCGCAAGGCGGCCCTCAAACAGGCTGCGCGCGAGCGGGGCCTCGGAAAGCGCGAGGCGTACAAGCAGCTTTTGCTGGAGCGGTAAATTTAAGCGCACCCTTTTGTTTCCGGAGAAACTCGTACCTTGCATCCGAAAGAAGATGGGTTTTGGTGGCGCAGGCTTCAGCCTGTGGGGGTTCGTCCTTGCAAGGACTAAACCCCACAGGCTGAAGCCTGCGCCACTAAGTCGACTCCGAGACGAACATGCGGTTGAACCGCGGGCCAGTGAATTCGACGCCCACGATTAATTCACGCTCGTCATTTCCCTTTTTCAGGTGGACGATGCGGCCCTGCGTGGAAAACTCCGTATCTTTGCTGGCCGCCGTGGGAAGTACGGGAATCTTGATTTCCACCCGGCTGCCGAGGAGGAGCGAATGGCGCGTCGCGAAGGCGGCGCCGCCGCGGCAAAGATTCTCGCTGGATGTGCGTTCCTCGAAGGACGTCCCGGTGAGGTCCGTGCCGCAAACCACGATCGGAAGATGAACCGGAACTCGGCGTTCGCGTCTGCGCTCGAGTGCTGGGGTCGAAGCGCTGGCTGCGGTCATCCATTACCCCCTCAGGTTACGGTCTGCGCAAAAAAGGCGTCCACTCGATCGAGAATTTCGGCCGAAGTGCGGGACGTGTGTACGTTCCTGCGCAGATCACTGCCGTTTCGCACGCCGTGCGTAAAATAACTGGTGAACTGTTTCATTCTTCCAATCGCGTCAGGCCATTCGGTATCGACCAGGTTCCGGAAATATGAGGAAAGCAACTGGTAGCGATCCCATTCGCTCGGTTCGTCGTAGGACTCGGTTGCGGCGAATTGCGCGATCTGGCGGAAGATCCAGGGATTATTCGACGCAGCGCGCCCGATCATCACGGCGTCGCAACCGGTCTCGCGCAGCATGCGCATGGCGTCCTCCGGCGAGTTGATGTCGCCGTTGCCGATCACGGGCATGCGCACGGCGTGCTTCACGTCACGAATGACGTTCCAATCGGCGCGCCCCGTGTATCCCTGCGCGCGCGTGCGAGGATGAACGGCGATGCCCTCAACGCCGATTTGCTCGGCAAGGCGCGCGACTTCGGCGGCGACGATACACGTTTCGTCCCACCCGGCTCGAATCTTGATGGTCATCGGAATGCACACGGCGGAGCGCACGGCGCGAAGCACTTGCTCGAGACCCTTCAAATCGCGCAACAGGCCCGAGCCGCCGCACTTGACCACTTTTCTCGCGGGGCAGCCGAGGTTGACGTCCACAATGTCGAAGCCCAGCTGTTCCACCATCGCGGCGGCGCGGCCCATGACTTCGGCATCCGCGCCGAAGAGCTGACCCGTAATCGGATGCTCGTCCGGTTCAAAGAAAAGATAGCGAGAAGTCCGGGCGGAATTGCGCGTGATGCACTCGGCGCTCGTGAACTCGGTCATGATCAGGCCGCATCCGCCGAGGCTGCGAATCATGCGGCGAAAGACCGTGTCGGTCACTCCAGCCATGGGAGCGAGGACCGTACCCGGGGAAATGTGTTTGTCGCGAAATGAAAAAGACGCGGGGAACATTTTCTTTAGAGTAATCTCTCGTCGAGATTCTGCGTGGGCAAGTCTGCAACAGTTGTGCCGGGCGCGTCAACAGCGGGAGGGGCGGGAGCGGGAAACTCCCGCGCGGGACTTCCCGGCGAAGCCACACTTGAAAGATGCGCCGCAAGAGCCGCGGGCGAGCCGTCAAAAAATCCTTGCACGATTTTCTCCACCGCTTTTAGGCGAGCCTCTTCGGCGCTCAGCCTGGCTTGATAAAGAAAGGCGCGGCCCACTTTCCTGCGGGCAACGATTCCCTTTTGCTCCAGCCGATCCATGATGGTCATGACCGTCGTGTAGGCGCGTGGGCGGGACGCGGCCAGTGCGCGATAAATGTCGCGAACGGTGGCTTCGCCCATGGGCCAGAGAGCGCTCAGACATTCGAGTTCGAGCGGGGCAAGATCGAGAATCGAATGACGCGGGCCCGCGGTTCGCGTTTGCCCGGCGCGCTCCGCGCTGTCATTCATCTCCATCAGCAGACCTCCCGCCACCGGCCGCAGCCTGGGCCGCTGAGTTTTTTCCCGCGGGCGCGTTCGCGCCGGCGAGGAAGCGATCCGAGCGCAGCAAGCGCCGTTCGAGGGCGCCGCTAAACGCCGTCCAATTCCCTTCCCCCTGATCGGAATCGAGCGCGGAACGGATCGCAGCCATCTTAGAATCGAGGTCGTCCAGATAATGCAGCATCAGGGCTTCGCGGAACATGGGAAGTTTCGGAGAGCCAAATTCGTATTGCCCGTGATGGGAAACCAGCATGTGCTGCACCAGAGTCTTCAGCTCGGGCGGGAATCCCTCGATGGCATCCATTTTTTTCGTTACGAGTTCGTACTCGATGAGGATGTGTCCGAGAAGCTGGCCTTCGTCCGTGTAGCCCAGCGAGCGCTCATAACTCAGTTCCTTTAATTTTCCGACATCGTGAAGGACAGCACCGGACAGCAGCAAATCGGCATCGGCTTCGGGATAGTGGCCCAGGACCGCGCGGCAAAGATTGCAGAGGCTGAGGATGTGTTCGAGCAGCCCTCCGTAGTAGGCGTGGTGCATCACCTTCGCGGCAGGCGCGCGCTTCAGGCGCGGCACAATTTCCGGATCCTGAACAACGCTTTCGAGCAGGCGGCGCAGCCAGGGATTTCCCACCGAAGCGACCACGCTGAGGAGCTTCGCGTACATTTCGTCCACGTCTTCTCTTGTATGCGCGAAGAAATCCGCGGGGTCGACTTCACTTTCCTCGGCGCGGCGTATTTTCTCGATGGCCAGCTGGAGCTTGTTGCGGTAGCTCTCGACGCGGGCCTGGACCTTCACAAAATCGTCGCGCTCAAATGACGCGGCCATGCGGTCAAAGCCTTCCCACATACGCGCCTCGACGCGCCCGGTAGCATCGCCAAGCTCCAGGCGCAGGTAGGCCTTGCCTTCGCGAGTGGAGCGAATTTCCTTTACGCAAACAAGAAAGTGGGAGGTAACGGTCTGGCCGTCCTGGAGATTCGAGACAAAGCTCTGTTTCATGTGCCGGATTTCTTCTTTGGAAAAATACCAAGCTTGCGGCCCGTCTTATTCTTGGAATCGTCTTTTTCAGGCGTAGCGGCGACTTCCTCGATGGGTTCGGCTTTCACGGCGGCCGTGTCGGTATACCCCGGCTTAACCTGGACGTAGCTGTCTTCCCGCAGGGTCGTCAGATATGCGCGCATGGCCGGTTCCATCTTGACTTCGTAAAGTTTGTTGCTGATTTCCGGATCGACTTTCTCCAGGGGCTGTTCGCCGGCTTCGTAACGCTCGCGGACCTGCAGGATTTCAAATCCGGTCTTCGTCTCCATGATCTCGGTCATCTGATTGCGGTTGAGGGCAAAGACTTTTTCCGCGATCTTGGGGTCCAGCTGTGACCGCTGGAAGGCGCCGAGTTCTCCCTCTTGCTGGGCCGTGGGGCTGTCCGAATAACGCTTTGCCAATTCTCCGAAATCGTCGCCGTTATTCTGGACGCGGTCGCGCAGATTCTCTGCTTTTTTTCGCAGGGCCGGAATGTCGGCGTCGGGTTTCCCTTCCGTGGAAACAAAAATTTCGCGAAGGACCACGGTTTCCGGGCGGACAAACTCGCTCTTGTGCTCGTTGTAATACTTGACGATGTCTTCGTGACTGATGATGATCTTGGAGCCCACTTCCTTGCGAATGATTTCCTGCGTCAAAAGCTGGTCGCGCAGCTGGCCTTTGAAATCTTCGAAGTCCTGGCCGCTTTTGGTAACTTCCGCTTCCAGCGCCTCCATGGAAGGCAATTTGTTTTGCTGGCGAATGGCGTCGAGGCGCTTAATGACATCCGTGTCGACGCTGATCCCATCGTCCTTGGCGCGCTGCACCAACAGGGATTGATCGATCAAATCACGAAGCAGGTCTTTATCTTTCGCGGCTACAGCGTCGCGAATTTGTTCCGGGGTGCAATTCGTGCAGGCGTCGCGCGCTTCGCTCTCTAGCGACGCTCGGGCTTTCTCCAGGTCCTCGCGCGTGATAATTTCGTTGTTCACGCGGGCGACGATTTCTTCCACCACAACGCTCTTGGTTTGCGCGCAAACGGAAACGCCCAGGCCCGCGAAAAGAAGAGGAAAAATCAGCCACTTGCTTGGTTTCATAGAGGTCACTGCCGTCCAGTTTATCGCTTCGTTTCCAGGGGAAGCAACACGTTTCTGACGCCTTCGGCCACGCGTCCGCGCCGGTCGAGACGCATCCAAAGCGTGCCGTTGGGGTCCAGCCGCAATCCTTCCTTCTGCGAGCGGATGAATTTCACGAGATTTTCCGGAGACAGCGGCGTTTCCGGATGAAATTTGATGGCCACTTCATTGGCGCGCCTCTCGATCGACGAAATCAGGATGCGCTCGGCCAGCCCCTTCAGCAGCGCATAATCAAGCAGGTTGCCGACCGCAGGCGGCGGAGCCCCGAACCGGTCGGTGAGTTCGTTGTTCACCTCTTCCCTTTCGGCTTCCCCGCTGATGCCGGCAATCCGTTTGTACGTCCTCAAGCGAAGGTTTTCGTTGGGGATGTATTCTTCTGGGATCCGGATATCCAACCCGAGGTTGATCGTGGCGCGCATTTCAGGTTTGACTTCTTCGCCCTTCAACGTCGAGACGGCCCGCTCGAGCATCTGCACGTATAGATCGAAACCAATTGCGTTGATATGTCCGTGCTGCTGTCCGCCGAGCAGGTTTCCCGCGCCGCGGAGTTCCAGATCGAGTGCAGCAACGCGGAATCCCGCGCCGAGGGCGCTGAACTCCTTCAGTGCGGCGAGGCGCCGTGTTGCGAGAGGCGTGAGGGAAACGTCTTCAGGAACGAGCAAGTAGGCATAGGCGCGCTGGTTCGAGCGCCCCACGCGCCCGCGGAGCTGGTAGAGTTCGGAAAGGCCGAAACGGTCGGCGCGATTGATGAGGATGGTGTTGGCGCGCGGGATATCCAGGCCATTTTCAACAATCGTCGTGCAGACCAGAACGTCTGCCTCGCCGCGCACGAATTTAAACATCACAGACTCCAGTTCCTTCTCATTCATCTGGCCGTGGCCGACCACCACGCGCGCTTTCGGCACCAGCTTGTTCACCAAATCGGCGATTGTGTAAATCGATTCGACGCGATTGTGCAGCAGGAAAACTTGTCCGTGCCGGGAGATCTCCTCTTCGATCGCGCGGCGGATCAGCGATTCCGAAAATGGAGCGACCACAGTTTGAATCGCCAGGCGGTCCTTTGGAGGCGTTTCGATGACGCTCATGTCACGCAGGCCGACGAGCGACATGTTGAGGGTGCGAGGAATGGGAGTCGCCGAAAGAGTCAAAACGTCGACGTTGAGTTTCAGTTCCTTGAGGCGTTCCTTGTGCGCGACGCCGAAGCGTTGCTCTTCGTCGACGATCAAAAGCCCGAGATCGTGAAACTTGACGTCCTTGGATAACAGCCGGTGCGTGCCGATGACGATGTCCAACTGGCCGGATTCGACGCCTGCGAGCACGGTTTTCTGCTCGCGCGGGGTGCGAAACCTGCTGAGCAATTCAACCTTCACGGGAAATGCGGCGAAACGGCGGCGGAAAGTTTCAAAGTGCTGGAAGGCAAGCACCGTCGTGGGGGCCAGCACGGCGACTTGCTTCGAGTCGGTAACCGCCTTGAACGCGGCCCGCATGGCCACTTCCGTCTTGCCGTAACCCACATCGCCGCAGAGCAGGCGGTCCATGGGCTGCGCGCGCTCCATGTCGCGCTTGACGTCGGCGATGGCGATGGCCTGGTCGGGAGTTTCCTCGAACTCGAAAGCGTCTTCAAATTCACGTTGAAACGCGCCGTCCGGCGAAAATGCAAAACCCTCTCCAGCTTTTCGGCCGGCGTAGAGCTTCAACAATTTTTCGGCCATGTCTTCGACCGACTTTTTGACGCGGGCTTTTCGCGCCGTCCAGGTACTGCCGCCTAATTTGTCGAGGACAGGTTTTGCGCCTTCGACGGCGCGATAGCTTTGCACCAGGTCGAGACGTTCGAGGGGGACGTAGAGGCGCGCGTCATCCGCATATCGCAGGCGCATGAATTCGCCGCGCGCACCGCCGTTTTCGATTTGATGCAATCCCTCAAACTGCCCGATGCCGTGGTCGACGTGCACGACGTAATCGCCGGGCTTCAGCTCTGAAAAATCGCTGAAGAAACTGGCCGTCTTGGGGCGGCGCTTCGCCGCGCCTTGCAGCATGGTCTCAAAAACATCTCCGGTCCCGAAAATGGCCACGCGCGCATCGAGAAATACGACGCCATCCGTGAAAGGAGCGCGGCACAGGACCACCGCGGGGACGCTGCCGGCCGAGGAGTCCTCGGCCAGACGCGCGCTGGTGGCGTTCTCCTCCAAATCACCGAGACGGAAAGGAACTTCGTATTCGTGGCACAGGTCGGCGTAACGCTCGAGCTCGCCCAGGCTCTCCGCGGCGAGGAGCACGCGCTCGCCCGCGGCAACGTAGTTGCGGGCTTCCTCCATGAAAGCGGGCACATTGCCGTGGAAGCGCGTTGTGGACTGAGTCTGAATCGCGCGAGTCTCGGTGTCTTCGCGGGAGAGCCCAAGATGTTCGAGCTCCAATCGCGGATGGCGCGCAAGCTGCGCATCCCAATCATCGGTGAAGTAATACGTTGACATGGCTTCCAGCGAACCGCTTTTTTTCGATTCGAGATCCTCCATCGCGCCTTCTAAGAACGCGCGGGAAGCTTCCTCGATCGCTCCCGGCTCGTCGAGAATGACGACCGTGTCTTCGTGCAAATCGAACAAGGAATGCGCCCGGGAAGTTTTCTCTGAGCCAGTCGCGCTTCCACCGCCGAATCCGTTGGCGGGTTGCTCGACGAGAGGCGGCAGCGTCACGTGTTCGATGGGGCCAACGGAACGCTGCGTGTTGGGATCGAACTCCCGCAGAGATTCGACTGAATCTCCGAAAAGTTCGAGGCGCACGGGGCGCTCGGCTTCTGCGGGAAAAATGTCGACGATTCCGCCCCGCACCGTGAATTGTCCCGGCATTTCCACCATGTCGTGCGATTCGTAGCCGACACGGCGGAGATGCGTGACCAGTTCGTCGAGCGAAAGCGCTTCGTCGCGGGCGAGCGTGCGCGCCTGCTGCGCATAGTACGCCGCGTCCGCAAGACGCATGCGCGCCGCAACCACCGGCGCAACCACGATGCGGGCTTGCCCTGTAGCATATCGCCACAAGGTTACCGCGCGGTTTTCAAGAATTTCCGCGTGCGGTGCGGCATCCTGCCACGGCAGGACGTCCATGGCCGGCAGGACAGCCACTTCCGTAGCTTCTTGGCCAGCAAGCGCGGCGTAGAAAAACTGCATGGATGCGGCAAACACTTCCGCTCGCGCGCCGGATTCGACGAGAACGACTATAGGGCGGCGCAGTTCCGTGGCAACGATTGCAGCGAGCAAAGCTTTTGCCGTTTCGGTCAGGCCGACGAGCCGCTCTCGCGCGGCACCCTGGCGGAGCGCGGCTATCGCGGACTCCAGCGCAGGGTGATGGCTCACGGGCGCGAGAGTCTCCGAAACCGAGGACAGAATCATGATTTGTTTTTGGCGTCGCGCGGCGATGCCGCGGCAGATTCGGCGGAATTGCGGATTCGTTGGACGATATTTGTCGTGGAATATCCTGAGGCGAGCGGAATGGAAACCACGCGGCCACCGGCGGCTTCGACTTCCTCGCGCCCGGCCACCTGCTCGAGCGGCCAATCCGCGCCCTTGACCAGGACGCTGGGAAGCACGCGGGAAATCAATTCGCGCGGAGTCGGCTCATCAAATATCGTTACATAGTCCACTGCGGCAAGCGCGGCCAGCACCTCGGCGCGGTCCTGCTCGGCGACCAGTGGGCGTTCGGGCCCCTTGTTGCCGCGAACGCTGCGATCGCTGTTGACCGCAACCACCAGTACATCGCCGAGGGCGCGCGCCTCGGCGAGGCAGCGCACGTGCCCAGGATGCAGCAAGTCGAAGCAGCCGTTGGTGAATACCACGCGGCGGCCAGCGCGTTTTTCGCGCGCCGTCGCCTGAACCAGTTCATCTTGCGAAAGAATTTTTCCCATGGAAGACGCAGCGCGCGCAAAACACATTGGCGGCAGCCGGCAAAACACATCCTCTTGATACTATCATGCGAGGCGCGAGTGTTTCCTCACCGCAATGAACGGCAGCGACATTTCTCCGGGCGCTCGTCACGCGCCGATACGATGGCCTTGGTGGCGGCGGCAAGACGCCAACACCACGGGACCCGCTTTACATCGATTTAGCTTGCATTTGTCACAAACCTCGCAGATGCTCACCGTGTTTTAAGGTACGGCTTGCGTTGTTTTCCGGGCGGAACGCGAATAAGATCACACCGTTTTTGTTTTCACGCAGGAAGGGCTCAAGACGTAAGTGGGTTGCCGGATTGTGCGCAACTAGGAGGCGGCACGATGTGGGAAGCACTGGAACAAATGGGTTGGGTGAAAACTCTTAGCAGCACGGGCTGGATGTACGCAAGCGTCTCTGTCATTCACTACCTGACGATGTTCTGGTTCATCGGGTCGATGGCGGTTGTGGACTTGCGAGTGATGGGAGTCGCGGCCCGAAAAAGAAATCTCACGGAACTCTCCGCGCAGATATTTCCCTGGGCTTGGACCGGGTTGGTATTAGCCATAATTTCCGGCTTCTTCATGTTTTTGACAGACGCGGGCGATTGGGCTCCTGATCCGGTGTTCCACGTCAAGTTGGGAATGATCGTGCTTTCGATCGTGTTTGCGATTCTGGTGCAGCGTGGATCGCCAAAGTGGGCCGCGTTGCCGGAAATACCGACGTCCGCAAAAGTGATTGCCGCCATCGCCTTGCTGTTGTGGATTCTGACCATTCTGAGCGCGTCGGAAATTCCGGCCATGGAAGGGCTGGGATAGTGATCCGCGTGCGGCAACGGGAAAAGATAATTTAGAAATTCACGATTACGAAAGAAGAGAGGATGCCCGATATGCACGGATTACTGGAGGCTTTTGCGAAATGGCTTGAGGGAACTCCGTGGGGGACCGGGGTTCGCACGTCGCTCTGGGCTTATCCGTTCACGCAGCTTGTGCATTTCACCGGCCTGGCCATTTGGATTGGAACGAATCTGGCCCTGGACCTGCGCCTGCTCGGGCTCGGCAAGGACCGCGAAACAGCCGCGCAACTGCGAGATGATTTGTTCGCTTGGAACTGGATCGGGTTCTGCATCGTCGTGCTCGGCGGTTTCCTGCTGTTTTCTTCAACCGCGACGACATTTCTGGTCAATGTCGCCTTCCGCTGGAAGCTAGGTCTTTTTGTTCCGTTGGCATTGCTCTGGCACATCATCGTGCAATGGAAGGCCCGCGACTGGGGCGCGACGCGGGACACTCCGGCCATCGCGAAAATTTCGGGCCTGGCGGAAATTTTGCTTTGGGTCTGCGTGATCACCGCGGCCGTCGAAATTCCGAATCACTAACGACAGCGAACGCCAGTGATCGGTTGATGGACAGTCCGTATCCGTTACGCGCCGCGCTGCCGTTTCACCGATATTTTCTGATATACTCCCGCCGAGGTCCAAGCTGCGGGAATAGTCCCCTCGCACATTTGAGCCTTTCTTCCCAGCGCCGGGTCCCGTGCCAGGCTCTGCCCTTTTCATTGAGGCGTTTGCATGCGAGATATCGCGATCGTGGGTGGAGGACCGGCCGGCGCCATGTGCGGAGAGCGGCTGGCCCGGTCCGGGTACCAAGTAACTCTTTACGACGAACATCTGGCCTGGGAAAAACCGTGCGGCGGCGGTCTCACGCACAAAGCCATTCAGGCTTATCCCTTCCTGCTGAACGGCCCCTATCCCAAAAAACTGATTCGCAGCGTGGAACTCATTTCCAGCAAAGGGCATCGCGCGCTCTTGGCCCTGGACCAGCCCATTGTGATTTATTCGAGGGCTGTGCTGAATGGCCTGCTCCTCGAACGCGCTGAGGCTGCCGGTTGCCGTGTGGTGCGGTCTCGCGTGACCCAATTGGACACCTCGGGGGAACGCGCCGCGATAGCGATCGGCGATTCTCGGGTGGAAGCAGACTTCGTGGTTGTCGCCGCGGGCGCGCGCAATTCGCTGCTCCCCGGCACTCGCCCGCTCGCACGAAACGATCTGGAAATGACGCTCGGCTATTTTGTTCCCGCGCAAGCCGAGGGAATTTGCGTGAAGTTTCTCAATCATTTTGAGGGCTACTTGTGGTCCTTCCCCCGCTGCGACCATCTCTCTGTTGGAATTTGCGGGAGCATGGCGAAACACACGAGCCAGGAATTGCGCCGCCACCTGCATTCCTTCATGGAAAGTGAAAATATCGCTCGCGAAGGCGCGCGATTCTACAGCCACGTTCTTCCATCGCCGCAGAAGCAAACGCTTTCGTCCCGCCGCGTTGTGGGGCGGAATTGGGCGCTGGTGGGCGATGCCGCTGCGTGGGTCGACCCCATCACCGGCGAGGGGCTTTACTATGCGCTGCGCTCCGGCGAACTGCTCGCGGAATCCTTGATCGCGCAAAAACCCGCGGAATATCCCGCGCGGATCCGCCGGGCATTTTCCACGGACCTTGAATTTGCAACGCGAATTGCGCGGCGCTTCTACCGCGGGCGCTTCCTGGGAGGAGCGGTGGCGACGCGCATGATTCAGTTCATCGAGCGCAGCCCCACTTTTCGCGCATTGATGGCGGATGTCTTCGCGGGATCGCAGGACTATTGCAGCCTGAAGCGCCGCTTGTGGGCGCAATGTGGCACCACACTCACTGAAGTAGTGGGAAGCCTTATGAAAAGCCAACCGTCCCTGGCGAAGAACGCCTCGACTGCCGGGACGGAGCCTCTGCAATGACCCGTAGCGGCCCGGTAAAAATCGAGCCCGGCCTCCAGGGATTTTGCGAACGCGTTGTGTCCCAGGAGCTGACGCTCGCCCATTACGATTCAAGCTGGCCCGCCGTTTTTTCCACCCCCGCCATGATCGGAATGATGGAGGTGGCCAGTTCGCTCGCCGTCCGGCCGGCCTTGCCTCCGGGATCCATCACGGTTGGCGTGCGAATCGAAGTGGATCACCTCAAGGCGATACCCGTGGGAGCAACCGTGATTGCCGTATCCAAGCTCGTGGAAATCGACGGCCGGCGCCTTATCTTTGAAGCGGAAGCACGGAGCGGTGCGGACGTGATCGGGCGCGGGCGCATTTTCCACACCATCGTCGAGCACGTTCGATTTGCCGCCAACGCAGGCGCAAAACCCTTTTCGCGCTGAACGCGCAAAAATCACCCTCGAAATTTTCAGTCCTGAATTTTAATCGGAGAAAAACTAGTACGCGGAACGGCGCGGCGCAACCTTGCGCGGCGGCGGAGGAATCACAGTGGCCATTTTGCGAATCATGGCCAGGACCAGCCGCTTGTCACCGTCGGAAAGCGTGGTGCTGTACTTCTTTATTTCCGAAAGGAAGCGAATTTCGTCTTCGGAGAGTTCGCCGAGCATTTTCTGAGTGTCTCGGTCGCGCGGCGTCTCCGCGCCCGGAAAGAAATCGGCCAGCGCAATCTCCATGGCTTCTGCGATCTTGGCGAGAGTTTCCAGAGACGGTACGGTGTGGCCGTTTTCCACGCGGGAAAGATAGCAACGCAAGAGTCCCGTGCGCCGCTCAATATCCCCTTGAGAAAGGCCTCGCTGTCCCCGGTAACTGCGAATGACTTCCCCGATATTTACTTTTGGTTTCTCTTTTGGCACGGGCTCCACACCTTCTTGACCCGGCGGTATCTTACGCAGAGGGGCAAGAGCACGCAAGAGGTTTCTTCATTGCTATTGCCAAATGTGTTCCTTCTGCCGCAACACCGCATATTTCATGGATAAACCGATTCACTGCCCCGCGATGGAGACCGAAAAAGGCTGGGCGATCCGAAAATCCAGAACCGTTTCGCTCGGCACGTGTACCTGTTCACCTTTGGTCATCACCTGCACGGCGGCGCCGGCGCCGGCTCCCACGCCGGCTCCGATTGCCGCCCCCTTTCCTCCGCCGGCGATGGCTCCGATGATCGTGCCGGCTACTGCGCCGATCCCCACCTTTTTGGCTGTGTCTTCGCCGCGCGAGGATCCGGATACTTCGTATTCGCCGGTCATGATCGGCTGCAAACGGTTTTGAATCAAAATATCGGTCAACTCAAGCTTCAACTGCGATTTCCCTGCTAGATGACCCGCTTCCTTTGCCTCGGATAATCTGCCGTAGACGTCTGTCCCCTTCGGGGCGATTACAACACTATCGACAACGAAATCCTGCTCCAGGCTGGCTCGAAATCGGTCGCCGATGTTGTTCTTGTCGGAATCGACGCTGTCAATCATCCGAACCAGCAGGTCCGCGCCAGCTGGTACGGTGATGTTGTTTGCGTTTGCCGCGGCACCGTTGTCGGAGGACGGTGGCGGAAATGTCGTGCGTATGGGCGGAGGCGCATTCGCCGCCCGAGGCGCTGGCGGCGCAGAAGACGCCTCCGGCGGAGCCAGGGGTGAAGGAGGAGCGCTGGTAAACGTCACCGAAATAATGTCGTCCACGTTATATAGGGCGATCTTGCCGTTGGTTTCGAACTGCACGCTGGCCTGAGTGCCGCCGAAGAATCTCCCCTGAATTACACGGCCGTCCTTCATTTGCAGCGTATCCGCCGAAGCAGAAACCGCCATCAGACTGAATCCAATCCACACAAACGTCGCAAGCAGCTTGGCAGAAATCCTCATGGATAACTCCTCGAATTCACTTGGCTCTGGCGAACGTGTTCCCACTCGCCCAACCTGCTTCCCCCCGACTAGAGTTTCACGATACACCACGCAAAAAGTCACGGAAAGCGGGCTCTTCACAGCGCGCATTCAATATGATGCTGGTTCCGCCGCCCGAGAGGAAGCAAAGATTGGCCCATTCGCGCGGCTGAACATCACAATTGAATTACTACTTCGCAATCACTCGACGCGACGAGCGTTTAATTCGCATGCCATTCTTGATAGAGTACACACACTTTGCGCGCCCCCGGCGCCAGGAGGCCCCATGGCCGTGCTCGACCTCCGACCGCTTAGCCTCGGCGAATTGCTCGATCGCACATTTTTTCTGTACCGGCAGCATTTTCTGTTGTTCGTCGGAATCGCGGCCATTCCCTATTCCTTTTTTTTCGTCATAAACCTGGCAACCGCTCTCGTTCCGGTTTTCGCCGCATCGGGAGCTTCCGGACGGATGCCACCCGCGAATGTTGCCGCAGCGGCGATTGGCGGAGGGCTCTTCGCGTTCGTTGCCATCTTTGCGGGAGGCGTGGCTTTTCTATTTTCCGTCGGCGCAACGGTTTACGCGGTTTCCGAAATCTACACGGGGCGCCAGACTTCCATTCGCGATTCTCTTCGCCGCGTTCGCGGGAAGACCTGGACCATTTTCGGCGTACTTTTTCTGAGCGGCCTTGTCATATTCGCGGGTTTCATTGCGCTGATCATCCCGGGAATCTATCTGATGTGCCGCGTCTGCGTGGCAACGCCCGCCGCGCTATTGGAGGACATCGGTCCCTCGGAGTCAATCCGCAGGAGTTTTGACCTGACGCGCGATTTTGCCGGCCGGGCGTTCATGATCTACCTGCTCTATTTTGCGATGGTTTGGGGGGTGGTGGCCGTGTTTCAATTTCCATTCATGCTCCTCCTTGCGGTCACCGCCAAGCAAATACAACTTCGAGTTCTGTTGACGGTCCTCATGCAGGTTGGCAATTTTATCGGGAGCGCTCTCGTGGCGCCCGTCAGCACCATCGGCTTCGCTTTGTTCTATTATGATTTGCGCGTTCGCAAGGAAGCGTTCGATCTGCAAATGATGATGCAAGCGATAGGCGCCGATCCCATGCCACCGCCGATTACGGGCGGTGTGCCTCCACTGTTTGGAAGAGATGCGTCCTGAACGGTTCGGCCGGACCACTTCCCTTTCAGCGCGTAGCCTCCGGGTCTTCGCTTGCACCTTGCTCGCTCTCGCCGTTGTTCACGATGTAGCTGCCCGCGCGACAGATTCCGCGCCGCAATCTGTTGCGAGCCCGGTCTACGACTCGCAATCCTTTACTCAGGAGCTCGGTCGGCTAGAAACGGCATTGAAGGGCGCCGGCAAATCTCCTGAAGCATTGCGCTCGTTTCGAGAGAGTTTGCCGAAGGCCTGGACTGTCGAAGCCGGCGGCCGCCGGTATGACGTTCCCACCGATGTGCTCGCCTCGCGACTGGTCAAAGCGGAAAAGCGGCCTGAACTTCGCAAGGAACAATTGGATCAGGCGAGCAAGTATCTGGAAGCTCTGGCCGGGGAAACCGCAAGCCTTTCGATGCAGCCGCCCCCGCACACGGATTCCGCGCGTGCCAAATTGAACGCCATTCTGGCCCGCTCTGAATACGCTCGTGTTCAAAAGGAATCTTGGTGGGAAAAGGTTCGGGCCCGCATCAATGAAATACTTTTCAACGCGTTGGTGCGCATTCTTCGCGGGATCGGAGGGCAGGCGTCTCTCGGGTACGCCCTGCTGTGGATCGGTATTTGCGCTGCGGCCATTTTCATCGCCTGGTGGATCTTTCGCCGCTGGTTTCGCGCGGCCCGGGGAGAGGAAATGGCCTTGCAGGCCGCAGCGGTTCCCTCGCGGTCCTGGCAGGAGTGGATTTTCGCCGCGCGCGAAGCGGCCGGGCACGGTGACTACCGCATGGCGGTCCATTGCGCTTACTGGGCGGGCATCGCGCGCCTTCAGGACCTCGGCGCGCTGGCTCCCGACCGGGCTAAGACTCCGCGCGAATATCTCCGCGCCCTCGCCAAGTCCAAGCTCATCCTGCCGGAGACGCTCGCGACGAGACAACAGGCTCTCTCCATGCTGACTTCCCGGCTGGAAAAAATCTGGTATGGCTATCAGGTCGCTACCGAGTCGGACTTTCGCGATTCTCTCACTCAACTGGAGACTTTGGGATGCCATCTACCCTAGATCCCGGCGACCGCAAGCTCCTGCTGATCGCCGGAACGATTTTGCTCCTGTTGATTTCGCTGACGGTTGTATTTGCTCCGTCTCCGGATGAAGGGGAGGGCGAAGGAATTCCGACGACGTATTCGACGTCGAAGGGCGGCGCGCAGGCTGCGTACGTTCTGCTTGGTGAGCTTGGATACCAAACAGAGCGCTGGGAAAAGCCTCCCACGGAACTGCCGCCCAATGCGGAAGGGAAAATTCTCATTCTCGCGGGTCCCAGCGATTTTCCTGACAAGAAGGAGGGAGATGCGCTACTGGCCTTTGTGCGTTCCGGTGGCTGGATTATTTACGCCGGCAATTTTCCATTCCTCTTTCTCCAGAACGGCGCCGTTTCGCCTTCCTCCATCACTCGGATCTCGGGGCTTTCTTCCGAAACGTATCCGGCAATCTCTCCCAGTCCATTCACTCAGAACGCCTCGCAAATCACGATGGATGCGAGTAATCGCTGGCTCGCCTCCGATGGCGCGCAGGTTCCTCTGTACGGCGAGCCCGAAGAACCTGTCGTGGTGACGTGGCGCCTCGAAAAGGGGCGCATTCTTTGGTGGGCCGCGCCGACGCCGGTCACGAATTCGGGAATTTCGCGGGAAGGAAACCTGCCCTTTTTCCTGAGCTGCATTCAGGCGGACCGGCCCGGCGCGAGTCCCGGCGAAACGACCGTGTTGTGGGATGAATATTTCCATGGCTACCGGGGATCTCTGTGGGATTATTTCGCGGAGACGCCAGTGCCATGGGCTATCTTTCAACTGGGTCTGGTCGCTCTTTTCGTTTTGCTGGCGTTCAGCAGGAGGAACGGGCCGCTGTACGCGCCGGCCACCGTATCGCGACTGTCGCCACTCGAATTTGTCGACACGCTCGGTGATTTGTATCGCCGCGCGAGTGCGAGCCCTGCCGCGGTGCGTGTGGCCTATCACCGATTCCGCACGCTATTGACACGCAGGCTTGCTCTCGCGCCTTCGAGTACCACCGCTCAACTGGACACCGCGGTGCGCGAGCGCCTGGGCTGGAAGCAGCCCGGATTCATGGACACATTGCAGCGCGCCGACAAAGCGTCGCGTGAAGGCCAGGTTCCTGCCCATGACGCGCTGAAGATTGTGCAGGCTCTGGAACATTACGAAATCTTGTTTGGACTCAAGACGCGACCCAGCGAGGAGAAACACTAAGTGGAAAATCTGGCACGCCTTACGACGCATATTCGCACCGAGCTTTCCAAGGTCATTATCGGACAGCAGGAAATTGTCGATCAGCTCTTGGTCGTGCTTGCTTGCGGCGGCCATGCCCTGCTCGAAGGCGTCCCCGGCCTGGCGAAAACCCTTACCATCAAAACGCTGGCGCGAATTTGCGGAATTGGATTTCAGCGCGTCCAGTGCACGGCGGACTTGATGCCCGCCGACGTCATCGGAACGAATGTCTTCAATCTCGCCACCAGCGCGTTTACGCTGCATCGCGGACCTATCTTCACCGACTTGCTCCTCGTCGATGAAATCAATCGCACCACGGCGCGCACGCAGGCGGCGCTGCTGGAGGCGATGGAAGAGCGGCAGGCCACCATCGACGGAGTCCGCTATCAGCTCGGGCCGAATTTCACCGTGTTCGCGACGCAAAATCCCGTGGAATTCGAGGGAACCTATCCGCTTCCCGAAGCGCAACTCGACCGGTTTCTTTTGAAAATCCGAATGGACTATCCGAATGCGGAAGACGAAGCCGCAATTCTAAAGCGATTTGAAACGCTCACCGATCCGCACTTGATCGAACAGGTGCCGCTCGAACCGATCGACCCGGCGCTGCTCGCCGCGGCGCGCGCCGAGATCGCACAGGTACGCGTCGAGCCGGCGCTGTATCAATACATCGTCTCAGTGATTCGCCGGTCGCGCGACTGGCCCGCACTGTCCCTTGGTGCGAGCCCGCGTGCGGCAATTGGCCTGTTCTTTGTCGCGCGCGCGCTGGCCGGAATGGAAGGCCGCGACTTCCTGATTCCTGACGATATCAAAGCGGCCGCGCCCGCCGTCCTGCGGCACCGCCTGATGCTCAAGCCGGAAGCCGATCTCGAAGGCCTCACGGCGGATTCCGTCGTTGCGGAAATTCTGGCGGCCGTCGAGGTTCCGAAATGAATTCTGCGCCGAGCTTCATTCCTCCTGTCGCGTCCGCGCGGGCGCATTCGACGGGGCGATTCAGGTTCGGATTTGGCACGAGATTTTTTGTCGCGTTGCTGATCGGGCTCGTCTGGGTTGTGCCGGCTGCGTGGTCGCCACGGCTGATTGCGGGAATGTTCGCCTGGGACGGCCTGTTTCTGTTGCTTTGGCTGCAGGACTTGCTGCGCCTCCCCAAGCCGGGGGAACTCGAACTGCGACGCGTCTGGCATTCCCCGCCCTCGCTTGGAGTGCGGTCCAAAGTGTCGGTGGAATTGCACAATTTCGGCCGGCATCCCATCTTTGCGCGTGTGACCGATGAAACTCCTCGCGCGCTGCGACGAGAACCTCCCCAGGTCGAACTTGCCGTGCCAGCAGGAGTTACTGAAAGCGCGGACTACGAAATCCTGCCGGCGCAGCGAGGCGACCTCCCTCTCAGAAAGTTTTATGTGCGCTATCAGAGTGCCTTGCGCCTGACCGAGCGCTGGGCAGTGGCGGAAACATCGGCGAGTGTGCGCGTTCTCCCCAATTTGGAACAAGCCAAACAGCAGACGTTGTATCTCATTCGCACGCGCCAGGTCGCGATGGAGCGGCGGCGCAGGCGCCTGCGCGGACTCGGACGCGAGTTTGAAAGCCTGCGCGAATACCGGACAGGCGATGAATTCCGGAATATCAGTTGGACGGCCACGGCCCGGCGCTCAAAACTCATCACTCGCGTGTTTCAGGTAGAGCGCAGCCAGACGGTATGGATCGTGCTCGATGCGGGACGCCTGCTGCGCGAGCAGATTGTGCGGGGCGGATCGTCTTTGGTGCGACTCTCGAAGCTCGATTATGCGGTGGATGCCGCGCTGGCGCTCGCGCAAGTGGCCATGCACTCGGGCGATCGCGTCGGGCTGCTCGCGTACGGCCGGGAGATTCAGCAAAACCAAAATGCCGGACGCGGTGCGATTCATCTGCACTCGATCGTCGAATCTCTGGCGCTCGTGCATCCCGAGCCGTACGAAGCCGATCATGGCCGCGCGGCTCACGCGCTGCTCTCCGAACAACATCGCCGCAGCCTGATCGTTTGGATCACCGATCTCGCGGAAACCGCGGGCACACCGGATGTAGTGGAATACGCGCTGCAGATGACGCGACGGCATTTGGTGCTATTTGCGGCGGTGGGCCAGCCTGACTTGAACGAGCGCGTTGCGCGGCGCCCCGAATCCGAGGAAGAAATGTACCGCTACATCGCGGCGATTGAAATCGTGCAGCGGCGGGAGCTCTTGCTTCGGCGGCTCAGGCAGCGGGGAGTTCTCGCGATGGAACTCATGCCGGGCGCGCTGACTGCGTCGCTCGTCAACCAGTATCTCGACATTAAGGATCGCAGCCTCATCTGATTTTGCGGGATGCGGGGCTCGTGACCCGCGACCTGTGACCCGTGATTTGAAATTTCAAATTTGAGATTTGAAATTTGAGATCCGAAATTCGCCAGCTCGAAATGGGCAAGTTATTGGGTGCCTCTAATGCCGCTAATTTTCCTGGGCTAAAGGTTTTCTTGTTCCGCTGGACAAATACAAAACAAGCGCGGTGAACAGGATCGCTGACAGAAGAAACTTAAGCGGGGTCGCGATTTTTACCGGCGAAACAAACGCTTCGATCACACCGGCCACGACGAGCAGCGGAATCGTTCCCAGTAAGAGTTTTGCTCCGCGGCTGCCCGCCTCGCGCAAAGAATCCTTGCGCGGCATCATTCCCGGAAACAACAGGCCTCGCGCAATTTCAAGGCCGGCTCCCGCGGCGATGAAGATGGCTGGCAGCTCAAGCGCTCCGTGCGCCGCGACGAAGTCCCAAAGTTGCAGCGCCATGCCCGCGCGGGCGGTGGCAACAGCTAGGACTCCCATCAGCAGGCCATTTGTAATCAGCATCCACAGCGTGCCGAGGCCGGCGGTGATTCCGGCGGCGAACATCATGAAGCCTACCGTAATATTGTTTGTCATGATTCCGGATGCGGCCATGGGTTTGACGGCCAGGATGGAGTGTGTCCACATCTCGCGCTTCTCGATGGTTTCGATCATTTGCGGTCCGAGGATCTGGTGCGCGAAGCCCGGATCGCGCAGCGTCACCACAGCGCCCGCGATCCCGCCCGCGATAAAGACCAGCGCCGACAGAAGTACCAGCGGAAATGTTTCCCGAAAAATGCACGGGTAGGTGTCCACGTAGAAGCGGACGATCGCGCCCCACTGCGGGCGCCTGCCCATGTAAATCAGGTTGTGCGCGCGCGAAAGAAGCTGATTGAGGTAGGACGTGAACGGGCGGCTCGTGATATCCTCGCGGACCGTCGCGAGGTCGGAAGCCGTTTGGCGGTACAATAGGCCGAGTTCTTGCAATTCGTCATGGCCGAGGGCCGCCACGCCGCGCCGCCCGGAGCGGTCCACAAGCTGCTCGAGACGCTGCCAGTGCGGTTTGCGCTTCGCGAGCCATCGAGTGGAAATCATCTATGCCCTCGAGTCCATCCGATCCTGCCGCCTACGATCCCGCCGCCGGCGAAAAGCTTATCATTGAAACGCCGGAGCAAACTTCCATTGAGTTTCCGCTTGCAGGCATCGGAAGCCGGTTCCTTGCCATTTTAATCGATTCGCTGATCCAGGGCGCAGTGGTGATTCTGCTGGTGTTGCTTTTCTTGGGTCTGAGCTTCGGTTTTGGAAGCTCAGGATTCGCCGGCCTTTCAACTGCAGGCGTGTGGATCACCGCCATTCTGATCTTTGCTTATTTTTTGCTGATGTACGGATACTTCATGCTGTTCGAAGCGATCTGGAACGGTCAGACGCCGGGCAAACGCCTGACGCATATTCGCGTGATCAAGGATTCAGGCCAGCCCATCACTGCGATCGACGCCGTGGGGCGAAATCTGCTGCGGCTCATCGATCAATTGCCATTCGCGTACGGAATCGGCGTGCTATGCGCTTGGATTAGCCCGCAGAGCAAACGGCTCGGCGATTACGTGGCTGGAACCGTGGTGGTTCACGAGAAGCCGTTCGAAATGGTCGCGCCGCAGTGGAATACGCCCGCGAAGGCGTCCACGCACCAGTACGGGGCGAACAGACTCACTCCTGAAGAATTTGCGCTTGTCGAGACGTTCCTAAGCCGGCGCAGCGCGCTCGAAGCGGGAGTGAGGTATGACACCGCGGCCAGCATCGTGAGACGCATCGAATCAAAGCTCACCCTGCCGCCCGAAGGCAAACCTTCCGCCGAAAAACTTCTGGAAGACCTTTCCAACGAGCGTCGTTCGACCGCCGGGTATGGCTGAGGCAACGCGCAAATGGCGACCCCAAACTTTCAGCGCTCCCCAATCACTGAACCAGTGATGGTCCGCATCCCTGAGGGATGGTTCCAGCTGGGCTGCGACGCGGGCCGCGATGATGAAAAACCCGCGCATCGCGTGTGGGTCGATGCGTTTGAGCTTGCCGCGCACCAGACGACGAACGCGGAATACGCGCATTTCTTGAAAGAAACTCACCATCCGCCGCCTTTGCTTTGGGATGATCCGAGCTTCAACAATCCCGAGCAGCCCGTCGCCGCGGTCTCGTGGTTTGACGCTGTTGCGTATTGCGATTGGCTGAGCCGCAGGCACGGTAAGAAGTATCGTCTCCCCACTGAGGCCGAATGGGAGCGCGCCGCGCGTGGCGGCGTGGAGGGCGAAGCATTTCCCTGGGGTGACTGCGCACCTGAAGATCTGCCGAATTACACAAGCCGCTGGAAATCGGGCCCCGAGCCAGTCGGATTGTACGCGCCGAATCCGTACGGCCTCTACAATCTTGGCGACAACGTGCACGAATGGTGCTCCGATTGGTACGATGCCGCCTACTATTGCGTTTCACCCGAGCGCAATCCGCAAGGGCCGCCGTCGGGCAGCCGCCGCGCCTCGCGAGGAGGCTCGTGGCGCCATCACATCAAAGTGACGCGGACCGCGGCGCGCTCCAGCATTCCTCCGGAATTTAAATACGCCGACTACGGTTTTCGCGTGGCTGCCGGCGGGGATTTCCTCTTGGAGCAGTGACTTCGGGTGTGCCATCATGACAGTATCTTTTGGGGAGGAATTTCATAATGAAACTGAACGGAATCTTCGCGGCGATCACCACGCCGTTTGATGGCAACGACTCTGTCGCAGTAGACCGATTGCGAGAAAATATTGCTCGATATAACCGTGTTCCGCTGGCGGGCTATGTGGCGATTGGATCCACGGGCGAGTCCGTATTGCTCACGCGCGCCGAAGTCGAGCAAGTATTTGCAGCGACGCGTGAGGCGGCGGCTCCGGGAAAAGTCCTGATCGCGGGCGTAGGCTCGGAATCCACTCCGGAGACCATCTCGCGATGCAAAGCTGCGGCAAATCTCGGATTCCATTTCGCGCTCGTCAAGACGCCCAGCTTCTACAAATCGGCGCTCACTCCCGATACGCTTGCCGAACACTATCGGCGCGTGGCCGACGCGTCCAAGCTCCCGGTGATCCTCTATTCCATACCACAATTCACCGGCGTGGCGCTGGAAGCCGATCTCGTGGCGCGGCTGGCCGAACATCCGAATATCATCGGCATCAAGGAAAGTTCCGGAAACGTCCAGCGAGTCGGGGAAATCATCGCCGCGGCGCCCGAGGATTTCCAGGTGGTTGTGGGATCGGCGGACACGCTGTACTCCTCTTTGCAGTTGGGAGCCGTGGGCGGCGTCCTGGCCCTGGCGGATTGCCTGCCGGAGCTGTGCATCGACCTGTATCAAGCGGTCGCCGCGGATCAGACCGCAAGCGCCCGCGCCCTGAACCGGCGCATTTTGCCCGCCTCCAGGAAAATCGTGCGGCAATTGGGCATCGCCGGCTTGAAACACGCCATGGACTACCGGGGCTACTATGGCGGCCCGGTCCGCGGGCCTCTCGTGCCCATCAGCGCCGCGCAAAAACGCGAAGTGGAAGCGGTAGTCGATTCACAGGTTGCGACCGCAGCAGCCGATTAGTTCAAATTTCCTACGAATTGCCGATTGCCGTGGCGTTCTCACGGACTCTACGCAAAGTGAGACGGAAAGGACCGCATTTTGACGGCCCAGGCCGATCCTTCGGCTCGATCCTCGCTCGAAGTCAGAACCATGCGGCAGGTTGCATGGCGGCTCCTGCCGTTCTTGATGTTCTGTTATTTCGTTTCCTTCCTTGACCGCGTGAACGTGGGCTTTGCCGCGCTTCAGATGGTCAAGCAACTTCATATGTCCCCCAAAGTGTTCGGCTTTGGAGGAGGAATTTTTTTCGTTTCCTATTTCCTGTTTGAAGTTCCCAGCAACCTGCTGCTTGAGAAAGTCGGCGCGCGCCTCTGGATTGCCCGGATCATGATCACCTGGGGATTTCTCGCGGCGGGAACGGCTTTCATCGTAGGGCCCGGGACTTTTTACACCATGCGGTTGCTGCTGGGCGCCGCCGAGGCCGGATTCTTCCCCGGCGTGATTCTCTATATCACCTACTGGTTCCCCAGCGAATACCGGGCTCGCATCATAGGAATGTTTACGGTCGCAATACCTGTCTCCAGTTTTTTGGGGTCACCGATTTCGGCTGCGTTGCTGGGCATTGACGGGTGGCTCGGACTGCGAGGCTGGCAGTGGATGTTCGTCATGGAGGGCGCTCCGGCCGTGTTGCTTGGTTTGTTCTGCCTGTTCGTTTTGAGCGATAAGCCGGCAAGCGCGCGCTGGCTCGCTGCCGATCAAAAAACGTGGCTCAATGGCAGGCTGCTGTCGGAGGGCGGACGGAGCAAACGCGTCGGGCAGATCGGCTTGTGGAACGTGCTCGTGAACAAGCATGTTTTGGTTTTGAGCGTGACGCTGGCGGGCAGCACGGCGGTCAGCAGCGGTTTGCAAATCTGGCAGCCGCAAATCATCAAATCTTACGGCCTGACGAATATGCAGACCGGGCTGCTCAATTCCATTCCGTTCGCGCTGGCATCTGTTGTCATGGTTCTGTGGGGGAAGCGGTCGGATCAGACCGGCGAGCGCGTGTGGCACACGGCGCTGCCGCTGGTGGTCACCGCCGTCAGCCTGGCGTCAGCGCTCGTTTTTAATTCCCTGCTCGCCATCATCATCATCCTGTGCCTGGCCGTGATTGGAATCTATGCAGGCAAAGGTCCGGTGTGGGCGCTTTCGGCCGAATGGCTCTCCGCGGGGACGGCGGCCGCGGGACTCGCCCAGATGAACGCGATCAGCAATCTCGCCGGGTTCGGGACAACTTATGTAGTTGGGTATATCAAGCAAGCCACCGGCAGTTACCCGCTGGCAATTCTGCCGCTCGCGTGTCTCTCTGCTGCGGGCGCGCTGGCGGTGCTGCTGATTTCGCGGGGACATTCGATGGGCGGACACGCGGAAATCAAAGTACCTGCACTGAGCAAATAGGTAGCACAGACTTCAGTGGCTGCGGGAAAAGTGGTCTTGTTGTCATCCCGAGCGAAGCGAGGGATCTGCTTTTCTTCGCCAAACCCAAGAAAAAGCAGATTCCTCGGGCAAACCCCACCCTTCGGTTCACCGAGAACGTTCTCCGTGAACGGAATGACAACTCGCCACTTTTTCCGCGGCCTGTTCAGCACCTGAAGCTTCAGGGGTTAGAACCCCTGAACCGACGAACCTCTTCGTCGGGACTGAAGTTCCGACCTCCTAAGCAATCGCGTCGTGGCGGCACCACTCAAATTAGGACAGCGCCCGCACTTCGATTTATTGCTAGTGACACAATTTGAAGTCCGATGTGCGTATCTTTCCTGGGCAGCATGTGCCAGTATGCATCTGTGACGAAATTAAAGGTTTTGAAAGCAGCGACGCTGCCAACTAGCCCGATAAATCTAATCTGCCCTTTCTGTAATGCCAAACCTGGTCACGACTGCGCTACAACCTCGGGCGGACTCTCAGTTGTTCATGTCGCGAGAATCGGGGCGGCAGCATCGATCGACAAGCCAAGCAAACGCAAAGCTTAGTTTTTCAAAATGAGTCACCACCGATTTATTTTGAGGCGGGCGATTGCTCCGGCATGGGCGATCCTTGCGCCAGCACGACCTTCCAGTTTCCGTTCTGTTTGGCGAAGACTCGAAGGAAGCGATATTCCCCGCCGAAAGGTTTTCCTTTGTCGGTGCCATCGACGGTCACATGCTCGGTCAGGATGGCCACGTCCCCGTTGGCATAAAATTGCACGTGCGTTTCGCGAGGGTTGAGGACCTTGAGCGTGCGGTCGGGCCTCTTCAAGTTCTCCAGCTGCCCTGCTTTATCCAGCAACTTGCCCTGCGGGTTGAGAGCGAAAAAATCACTCGCCAAAATTTTGTCCAGATAAGCCATGTCGCGGTTCTCTTCCGCCTCGATGTAGCGGTTTCGGAAGGCGATGACTTCCTGTGCGGCTTTGTCGTCCTTGGCCGCGGCCGTCTGGCCTTGAGCGAGTATTGGCATGACCAAGAACGCCACGAGCGCTGCGATACGCGCGATCTTCATAAGAGAACCTCTTTCCCGCGGGTTGTCCGCAGACGCTGACCCGCACTCGATATCCGGACTTCTTCACGGGCTGTCGTGACAGGAGCCACGCACAGCTTTCCAACATTCCAGCAATCGTCGGAGAAAATGGTGCCGGAGGAGGGAGTCGAACCCACACGGCCTTGCGACCAACGGATTTTGAGTCCGCCGCGTCTGCCATTCCGCCACTCCGGCGTGTCCTAGATTCTACACGACACGCGCCGCCTGCCAAAGCCTCGCTCGGTGCGCGCTGGATGACTACACTGCGCGTCATATCCTCCCTGTCATGCGACTTGCCGAGAGCCCGCTCGCCAATTTAGGATACGGGTATGTTATGGGAGGGTAGACCGCTACGCGGCATCCGCGATGCCGACGTTCGCAGGCTCGTGGAAGCCGGGCTGGAAGAGCACCTTCAGTTGGAATACAAGAGCGCGCTATACGACGGTAACGATGAGGGTAGGCGTGAATTCCTTCAGGACGTTTGCATGTTCGCGAACGCCCAAGGTGGCATCTTGCTTATCGGCGTCCCGGAACGACGGGATGAACAAGGGCAGCCGACTGGCACGCCCGATCCAGGAGGAGTTCTTGGAGTGGAGTTGCCGAATCCCGAGGCGGTATTAAGCGCCTACGACGCACGGGTCATGGAGGCGATTGAGGACCGCTTGCCGCTTGAATCAACTTCCATCGACGTGGGAAACGGGAGACGGGTAATTGCAATCCGCGTTCCCAACAGTGCCAACAAGCCGCATTCCGTGCGCCACAAGGGGCACATTTATTTTCCGTCCCGTCGTGAGCGTCAGCGCTACCCCATGACTGTGCGAGAGATCAAGGACGTTGTTATGAGAACGGGCAGCCGCCTCCAGCAGGCGAAGGAAACACTCGAAAGTTCATTCTTGCAGGTAGCCGTTACGACCGATTGGCCTTACTTCCTAATCGGAATAATTCCCGTGTTCTTTGAAGATTTCTTGGTTGACGTCAGGCTTGGAACCGTCCACCAAGCTGTTGCCAACTTCAGTCGAACGGAGCAACCGGAGTTTCGACAGCCAGTCTATACGTTCAACGGCCTTGAACGACGCGAAAACCGGAATGATTACACGGTCACATTCCATCGTAGCGGGTTGCTCAGCGCTAGCCTTCAATTGCCTTTGTTACCCCCGAACCCGGGAGAGGAAGCTATAAACGTTGTTCAAATAACAGCGATTGATGTCACGCTGCAAAGGTTTGTCTTGAGGGCAAGCGCAGTTTACGAGGCGGCGGGAATCGCCGCTCCCTTTATTCTTGGAATGATGCTGCGAACACGCCAGCGCCTTTTCGGCGCTTATGCAGGGTTCGCGGGCCTCTTTGAGCGCACACCACCGGTACCCGCTAGCGACTACAGTTTTCCGCACATGCAAGTCGATGATCTGTCCGCTATAGATAGGGCTATCCGACCTCTTTGCGACCAAGCTCATCAGATGTTTGGGCTTGCTGGCTCGCCGAGCTTCAATGCTGAAGGCGTGTGGATCGCGCGTTTCGCCTAACTATGCGCGACTCTTTTCCGACCCGAACGTCGTTTGCATACTCACGTTTTTGTGGTAGGATTTTCTCGGATTGGGGCGGTGCTTGCACCGCAGGAATCTCGATCCCGTCGCCTGTTGGCGAACGACTTTTAGCAGTGAGCTAGAGGAGAGAATATGACGCATGAACCTTCCGCACCCGAAAGGGTGCAAGCTGCATATCGTAAGCTTTCCGCTTCAGCAACCAGCCTCAACGACGCCTCGGACGAATTGAGAATAATCATTTCGGTATTGGAGGACGCTCTCAAAAAGCTGAATTTGGGAATCTCAACTTGGGTCAAGATCGCCGGGAACGAGGAGTCGAACGGCGATTTTTGGAGTCGCAACCTCGGGTATGCGCGAGTCGGCGGCAAGTGGGGAATCGCTTTCCGGGAACTCTCCGGGAATCAGGCCTACGATGACTATGAAAAAGACGAATCATGGTTGTTCAACGATGCTCCGCGGCGGTTGCGGATCGAGGGCGTCGGCAAGATTCCAGAGCTTTTGGAAAAACTAACGACGCAAGCGGACGACACTGCCGAGAAGATCAGGAAAAAGACCGCAGAAGCAAAGGAACTTGCCACAGCGATAACGACAGCCGTTGCGGAATCGAAGCCCACGTATAAATTGGCCCCGACGCCGCCCTCGATCCAGGTGACGAACACTCATGAAGCAAATTGCGACGTGACAACGGGGAGCATCGGTTCGGCGATGGGGTCGCTTGCTACGGTAACAGCAACCAAGCCGCGCAAGTAGCAGCCGAAAGACTACGATGCTGCTTACCATCTGCGTGTTGGCGCTCGTCCTTTTCTTCGTGCTGGTCTTCTGCGCTTTGTACCGGAAGCCCCACGTCCGAGCCATTTTCAGAGGTCCCCTCAACTCGTTTCACATTGAGTTCGAGGCGGACGACGAGAAACGCGATCCAAAGGGTTAGAGCCGAAAGAGGTTGGGTCCCCGCCCTGATTCGGCCAACTGAAGCCTCGACAAGCGCCGCCTGCCAGAGCCTTGCTCGAAGCGCGCTGGATGTCTACACTGCGCATCAGACGAAGGAGACGCCGGATTCGCGCGGCGATCTTTCGCGCCAGCTTATGATCAGCGCTCCCAAAGACCCTTCGGCTGCTAATACGGAGACCTCGTCCGCTGGCGTTGCGGTCATAAATCCTCCGGGACCTCCCGCCCACTGGCGGCTGGGATTCTGGAGCCTGATCCTTACGCAATTTCAGGGCGCGTTCAACGATAACGGGCTGAAGTTTCTGGTCTTTTACCTGATCATCGAACGCAACTTCCCTGCCGCGGTGCGCGATCGCTTCATTCTGCTGGTCGGGGCGCTCTTCGCGATTCCATTCATTCTGTTTTCGCTTGCGGGCGGATATTTTGCCGACCGCTACAGCAAGCGCAGCGTCACGATCGGCACAAAAATTTTTGAGATCGGCGTAGGGCTGTTTGCTGTCGGCGCGCTGGCCGCCGGAAATCTGACGATGGAGGCCGCCGCCGTTTTCCTGATCAGCACGCAGGGGGCGCTGTTCGGCCCGTCGAAGTACGGGCTCCTGCCCGAGTTGCTCCCGGAAAACAAACTCTCCTGGGGCAACGGCGTGATCGAACTCGGCACATTCGTTGCGTCCATTACGGCGGTGATGTTCGCAGGATTCCTGGCCGACACGTTTCGAGGCCACCACATATGGTCAGGCGCATGCTTCCTGGGTCTTACGATGATGGGCTTGTTTGCAAGCATGGGCATTTCGCGTGTGCCCGCGGCCGATCCTGCGCGGAAATTTCGGGCCAACCCGTTCGCCGACCTTCTGGGGCAATTACGCATCATCGCGAGGGATCGCGTCCTTGGATGGGCCGTGGTGGGCAATACCTACTTGTGGTTTCTGGCCGCGCTTTTGCAATTCGTGATCGTCGTTTACGGACACGACGTTCTGCGCGTGGATGAAACGCAGATCAGTTATTTGCAGGCGGCGGTGGGAATTGGCATTGGAACGGGCAGCCTGGCCGCGGGATATCTCTCGCGCGGGAAAATCGAATCGCGCCTCGTTCCTGTCGGCGCGTTGGGAATGACGCTTTTCGGATTTCTGGTTTCGCGGCACGGGCTGGGCATCTGCCCGGTGCGCATCGATCTTTGCATGCTGGGATTTTTTGGCGGCTTCTACGCGGTGCCCCTCAATGCGCTCATCCAGCACCGTCCGTCGCCGGAACAGAAAGGCGGCGTAATCGCCGCGGCGAATCTGCTCTCCTTCATCGGCGTGTTTCTAGCCGCGGGGATTTATTTCGCGTTTTCCACCGGCGCCCATCTTCGGCCCGGACAGATTTTTCTCGCCGGGGCGATCATGACCCTCGCCGCCACGTTCCACGCCATATTTCTTCTGCCCGATTCCCGGTAGCCCTATTTGATACGCCGATCACAGTTGGTTGGAGGAGTTCGTGTAGCGCCCGCGTCCTGCCGGCATTTTTTCTGATCTCCATCCCACGCAAGACTGCCGGCGAGACGCCGGCGCTACGACTGCGCACGCCTCGCTAAAATATCGCAAACTTTACGTGCAGGAATTTTTTCGGGTCCTTGCGGAAATCTCCCATAAGCAAGCGCATGTCCCCGGCAAGCCCGGTGAAATTGTCGTAAAACTTGGGGTCGTCAAAAAATTTCCCAATGGTGTTTTCATTGGAATTGAGTTTTGCCGTGGCGGTGGAGAGATTCTCGCCCGCCTGTTTGTACTCCGCGAACAAGGAATCGTCCGTAGCCAGCTTTCCGAGCGTTCCTTTGCCCGCCCGCACGTCGCCGAGGAGCGCGTTGCTGTTGTCGATCAGTCTTTTCGCGCTTTCGTGGATGCCAGCATCGTAGACGAGTTTGCCGAGCGTTCCCTTTTGCTCCTGGACGGCTTCGAGCACGCTGTCGACGCGGCCGGCGACAGAATCCACGCGATTGTACATTTCATCGTCAGTGACGAGTTTTCCGAGCGTTCCCTTTCCGGCCTGAATGTCGGCCATCATGCGGTCCAGGTTTCCGAGGGAGCTGTTGAGGTGATTGTAGGCGGTCTGATCGACCATGAACTTGCCGAGCGAGCCGCGGCCGTTGCGCACATCCGTCAGCACAGCGTTAGCCTGTTTGGTGATCGCGCTCAATCCATCCATCAGGTCGGCGCTGCGCTCGACGACTTCCTTCAGCGCCTTCTCTTCCCGGCCAGGGATTTCGTCGTCGTTCTGCAGGACGCGACCGACAAATCCACGTTCGATGTCCACATAGCGGTTACCGAGCAGTCCCTCAGTAATGAGCCCGGCGGTAGAGTCCGAACGGATGTAGGTATCAAAAGATTTCTGAATACGCAGATCGACCTCAATGTTGCGCTCTTTCGATGGCAGTGTGCCATCCTTTGTGAGGGCAATCCCTACCTTTTCTACGTTGCCGACTTCAACGCCGTTCACGCGGACAGGCGCGCCGAGGGTCAGCCCGTCCACTTCGGGAAGGTAAGCGCGCAGCCGGTATTTGGGGCCCCAACCGCCGCCGCCGGTCACATAGAAAATCACCACGGCCAGCAAAACGGCTCCGGCCAGGACAAACAATCCAACTCGGAGTTCGGTCCACGTGAGTTGTTTGTGTTGCGCCATCGGTGCTCCTCCTCATCGAATGCCAAGCCCGTCCACTCCACGTTACAACAAAAAGCGGCGCAAATACGCGTCGCGGGTGTTGCCAAGTTCCGGGGGAGTCCCCTCGAAATAGACCTTCCCATCGCGAAGCACGACGAAATTTGTTTCCGCGACCGGGGCCCGCGACGCTCCATTATGCCCTACGGGCACGACCCGGCCAGATTGGCCGTCAAATTGGTAACTCGCCAGGCCGAAGGCGTCCTGCAACCGGTGCGTGGCCAGCAAGGACGTGACGCCTTGCGTGTCGCGCAGGCGGAGGATGAGAGTGATGATCGTTTGCGAAGTTACGGGATCAAGACCCGCCGTCGGTGAATCGTAGAGAACCACGCGGGGCCGACTGACCAGAGCGCGGGCGATCGATACGCGCCGCTTCATGCCACCCGAAAGTTCGGAGGGCAATTTTTCCAGGGTGTCTTCCATTTCCACGAACCGCAGGGATTCGCGGACGCGCGGCTCAATCTCATCCTCGTTCACGTGCTCTTCGCGCAGGCAGTAGGCCACATTTTCGGCGACGGTGAGGGAATCGAATAGCGCGCCTTCCTGAAACACAAATCCAATGCTTCGCCGGAACGCGAGCAGTTCCTTTTCCGACATGCGGCCGAGATCGTGGCCCAGCATCTGCACGGTTCCAGAATCCGGCTGAATCAATCCGGCCGCCAGCTTCAGGATCAGCGTTTTTCCAGACCCACTTTCACCGATCAGTATTTTGGTTTCACGGGGAGCGACGGAAAACGAAAGGCCGTCCAGAACGTTGCCCTTGTCGAAACCAATGCTCACATTTTCGAGGGAGAGAACGGATTCGCTGGCTGCGGTCGCGTTCATTCTGAAAGGATGCGCCCAAGCCGTCGTGGAACAGGCGGCGCATTCATCCCAGCGATTATAGATGGAAACGACCGCCGTGCGGGGACGATTGCAACTTCGTTTAGAAAACGTTGCCTGCGAGGTACAGCATCAACTTCGTAAGGAAGAAGTTGGAGACCAGAATAAAAACGGAAGCGGTGACCACCGCTTGGGTAGTCGCGCGCCCCACCCCCTGCGTTCCGCCCTTCACCGCCAGTCCTTGATAGCACCCAACCGTCGCGATGATGAAACCGAAGATGATGGGCTTGGTGAGTCCCTGCATCAGATCGGAAAATTCCAATACGTCGATGGCCCGCGTCCAAAACGAGACGGCTCCCAGGCGCAGGGTGAAGTACGAGACAATGTATCCACCAATGAGTCCCAGGAAATCGGCCATCGCCGTGAGCAGCGGCAACATTAGAACGGTCGCCACCATACGCGGAGTCACCAGCTTGCGGATCGGGTCGGTGCCCATGGCGCGCATCGCGTCGACTTGCTCGGTCACGATCATCGATCCCAATTCCGAGGCCATCCCCGAAGCATTGCGCCCGGCTACCAGCAGTCCGGTGATCGAGGGCCCCAATTCGCGGACCAGGGCGAGAGAAACGACGTCCGCCGTGAGCGCCGTCTGCCCAAACCTTTCAAATTGCGCGGCGGTTTGCAGCACCATGACGGCGCCGATAAAAAAGCCGGTCAATAGGACGATCGGCAGCGATCCGACGCCGATGATGTCCATCTGGCCCAGAACATCGGAAACGTAATAGGGAGGGCTGAATAGCCGCGCGACCGAATGGGCCGACAGCAGGGCGTAATCCTGCACGTGCAGGATCCAACGCTTGGCACCCTCCGAAAGCACCCCAACGATCGAAATTGAATTGGGTTGAAGGAGCTTGGGGTCGGTGGTCGCCATCGGTCGCCGTCGGGTGTCCCTCGAGCTCGGGTGAGGTCAGGAACAGCGTACTGGTAGCGGCAAGGGACGTCAAGCATGGTAAATGAAACGTGGGGCGCAATTTGCTTTAGTGGCGCAGGCTTCAGCCTGCGGGGTTTGGTCCTTGCAAGGACGAACTCCCGCAGGCTGAAGCCTGCGCTACTGGGACCTTTCATCGCTTTACGCGCCGTGCAGGGTCCGATAGAATGTCGAGCCTTCCATGATTCGCTTTGTTACCGCGGGGGAATCGCACGGACAGGCCCTGATTGCATGGATCAGCGGCGTGCCCGCGGGTGTGCCCGTTGATTTCGAATTCGTGCAGCGGGAACTGCACCGGCGGCAGCTGGGCTATGGGCGCGGCGGGCGCCAGAAAATCGAAAAAGACAGCGTCGAATTCCTTTCCGGCGTCCGGCACGGGCAAACCATCGGTGCGCCCATCGCTCTGCGGATCGACAATCGCGACTGGGCCAACTGGGAAAAGGCTCTCTCCGTTGAAAATATTCCGAATTCCGAAGGCGACCAGCGCCGGCTGACCGCGCCTCGTCCAGGGCATGCCGACCTGGCGGGCTCCATGAAATTCAATCTCCATGATGCACGGTACATCCTGGAGCGCGCGTCGGCGCGGGAGACTGCCGCGCGTGTGGCGGCGGGCACGATTGCCAAGCTGCTGCTCCGCCAATTTGAATGCGAAGTCCTGAGCCATGTGATCGCCGTTGGCAAGGCGCGCCTGCCGCGCGCGGCTGCCTGGAGCGAAATTCAAGCGGTGTGCGAAAATCTCGATTCGCCGCTTCGCTGTGTGGACGCCCAGACCGAAGCGCAAATGAAAGGCGAAGTGGACACTGTGCACCGCGCCGGGAATACGGTTGGCGGCATTTTCGAAGTTGTCGCTCACAACGTGGTGACCGGCCTCGGCACCCACGTGCAATGGGACGAAAAACTCGATGCGCGGCTGGCACAGGCCGTGATGTCCATCCAGGCCGTGAAGGGTGTGGAGATCGGCGCGGGAATCGCGGCGGCTACATCCTATGGCTCCGAAGTGATGGACGAGATCGGCTACAATGCGGCCGCGAAACAATTCACGCGCGCATCGAACCGCGCCGGGGGGCTCGAGGGAGGCATCACCAACGGCGAAGACGTCGTCGTGCGCGGCTACCTGAAACCCATTTCGACGCTGCGAACCCCGCTCAGCACGGTCGACATGGTGACGAAGCAATCAAAAACCGCCGCGTACGAGCGCTCGGACGTTTGCGTCGTTCCCGCCGGCGGCGTTGCCGGCGAAGCCATGGTTTCGATCATTCTCGCGCAAGCGATGGTGGAGAAGTTCGGCGGCGACTCGCTAGGCGAGATGCGCCGCAATTTCAGCGGATACCTGCGCCAACTGAAGGAGTTTTGAAACCACAGATAAACACAGATGAACACTGCTGAGAAAAAAACAACACAGTTTTATCCGTGTTCATCCGTGTGCCCGCCGCGGCGGGTGGTTCCCAAGAATCGAGTGAGCAGCTGAGATGATCTATCCGATTACCAAATATGGCGCGGCAGTGCTGGAAGGGCCGACAACGCCTATCGAGAAATTTGACGACGAACTCGCCAAACTCTGCGACGACATGTTCGAGTCCATGTACGTGGCCCAGGGCGTGGGACTCGCTGCAACGCAAATCGGCTTGTCCAAGCGGCTCGCCGTGATTGACGTGAGCGTTGGAAAAAATCCCGAGGCGCGGCTAGTGCTTGCAAATCCGGAGATCATCCACGTGGAGGGAGACCAGCGCGAAGAAGAAGGGTGCCTCTCGCTGCCGGGGTTTCGCGGAAATGTGCTGCGCCCCGCGTATGTGACCATGCGCGCGCAAAACGTGAAGGGCGAAGTGTACGAGATGCGCGGCGAGGGCCTCCTGGCCCGCGCGTTTTGTCACGAGATCGATCACCTTGACGGTATTCTTTTTCTCCAGCACCTCAGCATGCTCAAGAGAGACCTGATCAAGCGCCGGATCCGCAAATTGCGGAAGACCGGCGACTGGTAATTCCCTATCCCTGCGATGGCCGCGCTGCGCATTGTTTTTTGTGGTACGCCGGAATTTGCGGTGCCTTCCCTCCGGCGGCTCGCGGAGCGCCCGGAATTTTCAATCGAAGCCGTCATCACCCAGCCCGACCGTCCCCGCGGCCGCGGCCAGCAAGTCAGTAGTTCGCCCGTAAAGGAAGCCGCCCTCGCACTTGGACTGCACGTCTATCAGCCCGAAACGATCAAGTCGGAATCGTCGCAGGAGTTTTTGAAACGCGTCGCGCCCGACGCCGTAGTAATTATCGCGTACGGCCAGATCGTTCCAGCGAGACTCCTACCGATTCCCCGCCTGGGATGGATTAATTTGCACGCGTCTTTGTTGCCCCGCTATCGAGGAGCCGCGCCGATCCACTGGGCCATTGCCAACGGCGAAACCGTCACGGGACTCACCACGATGCAGATCGACGCCGGCATGGATACCGGACCAACCCTATTGCGCCGCGAGGTTGAGATCGGCCCGGATGAGACAGCGCCGGAGCTCGCCGCGCGCATGAGCACGATCGGCGCGGACCTGATTGCCGAATCCCTTTTGCAATTCGATTGCGGAGAAATTTCGCCGGTTCCACAAGAAGAGAAAAGCGCTTCTCACGCACCGGTTCTGAAAAAGGAAGACGGAAGAATCAATTGGGGTCAAACCGCGCACCAGATTTACAACCGCATGCGCGGCTTCACTCCCTGGCCGGGTGCATATTCTAAATTTCGAGACCAAACGTGCCACTTGTGGGGCCGCCCCGAATCGGGCGACACAGCGGGGATGCACATCGAGCCAGGAAAGATTGTTCTTTCCTCAAAAGAAATCTATGTAGTGTGCGGCGAACGGACGTGTCTACGCCTGGAATCCGTGCAAATCGAGGGGCGCAAGAAAATTTCAGCGCGCGAATTTGCGAATGGCGCGCGCCTGGCCGCCGGCGAACGGTTTGCCTGAATTTGGATTGACCTCACTGCAGTTTTCGTTCGCGCTTACGTTCGTTCATCAACGACTTCAGCACACCCGAGCCTTTCAAAGAGCCGCGCAGGTTCCTAACATGCTTGGGTGTAATCGGCTTCAGCACGATTGCATCTCCCTCTTGATATATAAGGACTCGGGTCCCCCCTTTAATATCCAGCTCCTTCCGCAGCCGGCGAGGAATTGTCACCTGACCTTTGCCGGCGAAGCGAATCGTGTGCGTCCTAGGAATTGTATTCATAGTCTTATCATAGCCATAAGGGAATCGAACGTCCGCCTTCCTTGGCGCGCAGAAAGTTGCGACGTCTCGCTCCTATAAGTAATTGGTCAGTCTCTGACAATGCCGTTCCCCAGGAGTTAGAACCACATGCTGCGATAAAAGGAGGGCGCGAGTAGTCAGAGGCAGCCCCCTAACTGATGATAAATGCTGAGGGCTTTCAATGTGTCCGAATCATCGTCGTTGAATGAAAAGGCTTTCTCTACTTGCACATGGTCCACAAATTGAAACGCCACATAAACAAAATGTTCACTGCAAAACCAAGGATGTTCCTCCTCACCGATTTTTACGAGGTCGTCCATTGAGTGTCGTCTTCCGGACTCGCTTGTGTCAACACAACACATCTGACTAAACTCAGCGCTCTTTCCCCGAAGATAGCTCTCAACCTCTTTCCGATTCGTGCCAGGTTTGAGGAGCAGCGAATATGACCGCAGCTCTGATTGGTAGGCAGCCTCTCGCCTCTTCTGTGCTTGTTTCCGCAATTCGAACCGGATACCCCATAAGAATAGACCGACGACCACAACACCTACTGTTGGCAGCACCCACCGCTTCATATGCCTTAAATCTTGCCCAAATGAGGCGCAAGCGGCAAGCTTTAGTGTGCGATTTCCGCTTACCGATGAGCCTCTTCTCGGAAGCTGACTTAACTACTCTCTGTATCGTCATTTCCCTTCCCCGGCATTGTGTGGTTCCATGTTTGTTTATGCCAATTTCGCGAGCACGAACGGTTGCGTTCGACGTCCTGCTGCGCGTGGCGAAACACGATGCGTACGCGGATGAAGCACTGCGCTCCGAGCTAGATGAAACGGTGAGGAAGGAGGACTCCGGGCTTGCTACGGAATTGGCGCTTGGCGTTCTGCGGTGGCACAGGCTTCTTGATTTCGTCATCGACCAGTACTTGAAGAAGCCGGCGAATACAGGCGATGTCGAGGTTCGGATTGCCCTCCGATTGGGAATTTACCAACTTCTTTTTCTCGACCGGGTCCCCGCGCGTGCCGCTGTCCACGAATCCGTGGAACTGGTCAAGCGGGCGAGGAAGCGTTCCGCGGCGACGCTTGTAAATGCCGTCCTGCGCAAGGTTAGCAAGGAACCGCTCCCAGGAACTTCTCCAGCCGATGCAGTTGGCCGGCTTCTTCAGGCAGACCTCCCTCTGGCGGACCGGATTGGAATTCAATATTCGCACCCTTCCTGGATGGTCGAACGCTGGCTTCGAATCTTCGGAGAGGAGCGGACGCGCAGCCTGGTCCAAGCGAACAACCGTGTACCTGTTCTTTCAGGGCACCTGCTCGAGCCGGACCGCCGTGAAGATGCGACAGCGTCCCTTCAAGCGACTGGATGCCGGGTCCGAGAGGGGCGATTGCTGCGCGACGCCTGGGTTTTGGAGGGAGGAAACCCCTCTGCGAGCGAAGCAGTGCGCAGCGGTTGGGTCTCGATCCAGGACGAGGCTTCCCAGGCTGTGGCGGGCCTGGTGGCGGCCGATCCCGGCAATCGCATCCTGGACCTCTGCGCAGCGCCGGGGGGCAAGACCATGCTCCTGGCACGAGCGGCTGGAGCGAATGGCCATGTCATCGCCGCGGATCTCCACGAGCGCCGCGTGAGCGCCATGCAGGAGCGATTTGAGATCGCCGGCATTCGAAACGTGGAGACAATCGTCCTGGACGGATTACAACCACTCCCGTTCGAACACACGTTCGATCGCATCCTGGTCGATGTTCCCTGCTCTGGCACCGGGACGCTCGTCAGGCACCCGGAAATTCGCTGGAAGCTTGGACCCGAAGACCTCCGTGATCTGCACGACCGCCAGGCTCGCCTGCTGCGCAACGCGCTCCCCCTCCTCGAGCCGCAGGGCCGGCTGGTGTACTCGACGTGTTCGCTCGAGCCAGAAGAAAACGAACAGGTAGTCCGCGAAGTTCTGGGGGCGCACGGAGACACTTTCATGATCTGCGATCCAACGATCGCAATCGAGGGCCTCTTGCAGGAATCCGTGCGCGTGCAGAGCGTTGTTGGTCCCGATGAATTCTTTCGGACCTTTCCTCCCGACCATGGAACAGATGGCTTTTTCGCAGGAGTCATCGAAAAGAGAAACCCTAAGGCTTAACACAGAGATCACAGAGGGAAGAACACAGAGGGCACGGAGAAAACCAGAGATTATTTTGCTTTGCCTTAGCCTGTTTTAGAATCCTCTCCTTCAACTCTGTGCCTTCTGTGTTCTCCGTGTTGAAACGGTTTTTCTTTCGCCGCGCTGGAAGGCCCGGGCCACGCGTGTTAAATTGAACGTGGGGAATCCATGAGTCTTCGCGAGCGCATCGAGTGGGTATTTCGCGTCGGGCTGCTGGTTTTCATTCTGGCAGCGACGGCGTTTCTGAGCGCCGTCACCGCCATGCGATTCGCGATTCAGGGCCGTGAAGTCGCCATGCCCAATCTGGTCGGCAAGAGTTCGGCCGACGCTCTGGCCATTCTGCAAGGGCGCGGGCTGGAACTAAAAGTTGCCGACCGCGTTTACAGCGATTTGCCGACAAATTCCGTCGCACGGCAAAGCCCTCCCGAGGGCGAGCGCATGAAAGTCGGCCAAAATGCCCACGTGGTCCTCAGCCTGGGCCCGCAAAATGTGACCACACCTTCGCTGATCGGAGAATCCCTGCGGGTAGCCCGAATTCAGCTGCTGCAAGTGGGTCTGCAACTGGGAGAAGTGACCACCTACGCGGCTCCAGCCGCATTGTCCGACACGATTTTGCAGCAGACCCCTCTCCCGGGAACGCGCGCGGGTAGCCCTCGGGTCGATTTGCTGGTAGCCCAAGGTCAATCGCCGGCTACCTATGTCATGCCCTGGATGGTGGGATTGTCTCTCCCAGACGGGGATCGCCTGCTTTCTTCGGCTGGGTTCAAGCTGTCAAAAACCACGTACGTACCCGCTCCCCAATGGCCGAAAGGCGCGATCACGGAGCAGACACCGGATCCTGGTACCAAGATAACGAGCGATACCTCCATCGAAATGGTTGTGGCGCAGTAGCAAAGTCGCATCCGGCCTTGGGAGTACGTGCTTACCTCAGGCGCGGTGCAACCCAGCGCATGAATCTGGTAAGATGTCGGCGGAGAAATTGTGAATTATCCTGTCGAAATTGCTCCGTCCATCCTGGCCGCGGACTTCTCCTGCCTCGGAGATGGCATTCGCGCCGTGGAACGCGGCGGCGCGGCGATGCTCCATGTCGATGTAATGGACGGCCATTTCGTCCCGAATATCTCCATAGGCGTCCCCGTCGTTACTTCATTGCGCAAGGCAACCCGCCTGCCCCTGGACGTGCATCTGATGATCGAGAATCCCGAACTGTACATCCAGGCATTTGCCGAGGCGGGCGCCGACATGATTTCCGTTCACGAAGAAGCCACGCCGCATCTGGACAGGGCGCTGTCGATGATTCGAGAGCACGGGTGCCAGCCGGGGGCGGTGATCAATCCCGCGACACCCGTTTCCGCGCTATCTGAGATTTTCGAGAAAGTGGATCACATCCTGGTGATGTCTGTAAATCCGGGATTCGGCGGGCAAAAATTTATTCCCGGGGCGCTCGTAAAGATTCGAGAGCTAAAACGCATTCGCGAGAGCTATAATCACACGTTCCGGATCGAAGTAGACGGGGGAGTTGGTCCGGAAAACGTCGCGGATCTAGTTCGAGCCGGCGCCGAAATTCTGGTCGCCGGAACCTCCATTTTTCACACTCCCGATGCCGCCGAGGCAGTGCGCATGATGAAGCAAACGGCCGAGGGTGCTGTGGCGCAAAAAGTTTGAGGCTGTCGGAGAAAAGAATCCAGTTGAAACAAGGCCGAACAATTTGTCTCGTGGCATTCGGAGCGACGCTGCTGGCGGGGTGTCTTGGCAAGAAGCAAGTCGCGCCCGCTGTGGGGACTTCCGCTGAGCCTGACAAGGTCCTTTACACAAAGGCCTCCAACGACATAAAACACGGCCGTTACGCCGTCGGCCGCCTGGCGTTGCAAACCCTGATCAATACCTACCCGGACAGCGAATACCTGGCCAAAGCCAAGCTGGAAATTGCGCAATCCTACTACCGAGAGGGTGGAACCGCAGGGCTCAAGCAGTCCATCGTGGAATGCAAGGATTTCATTACTTTCTTCCCATTCCTCGACGAAGCGGCCGATTGCCAGTTGCAGATTGCGCGGGCGCATTTCCGACAGATGGAAAAGCCCGACCGCGACCATGCCGAAGCCGTGCAAGCGGAAGCTGAATTCCAGACCTTCCTGGAAAAATACCCCAACAGCCCTCTGCGTCCCCAGGCCGAGCAAGATCTGCGCGACGTCCAGGAAGTTTTGGCGGAAGGCAATTTCAGGGTGGCCAGCTTTTACTACCTGCGCACCGCCTACCGGGCCTCAGGGGCCCGTCTGATTGAATTGACAAATCGCTACCCTCTCTACAGCCACGCGGATCAAGCCAACTGGATGCTGGGGCAAATCTACGAAAAAGGCGAGCACAACGATATTGCCGCGCGGTATTACAGCAGAATCGTTAAGGACTATCCGCTATCCCGCCTCGCAGGCGATGCAAAGGATAAACTCGTCAAGTTTGGAGTTCCGGTTCCACCCGCCGATCCCACCGCGCTCGCGCGGATGCAACAGGAACAGTCGGTCAGGCGTCCGGGTCTGGTGAAGCGCTCCATGAGCGTTCTGAAGAACAGCCCGGATGTATCGACCGCAGCGCGCGCCGGTGCTCCGACCATGACTCCCGCGAGCGAATCCGGCGATGAGACCATCGGCTTTGGGCTTCAGCCAAATGCGGGCCCGGCAGCCAGCTCAAGTGTAGGAAACACGGCAGCGGTGGAAACCATAACGCCGGGAAGTCCGGAAGCCCTGCCCGCGCCAGCCGCAAGCGCCCCTGCGGCGGATACGACTCCAGCAGCGACAGACACATCGCAACCCGCAGCTGCCGCCTCAACGGATTCCAGCTCCGGGCAAACGACAAACACGACAGCTCCGGCGACCCCTGCCGATAAAAGTCAGGAATCGAGCAGCAAAAAGAAGAGCGGACTTCGCAAAATCATCCCGTTTTAGCCCAACCTCAATGATGTAGCTCAGGCAGGCTTCCTGAACTTTAAACGTGCTCCCCTAGGCCCACTAGTTCATTCAGACACACTCCTTTCCGGTGTATGTTGACTCGTTCAGATCATGATGTTACGTATGTTCTAGGGTTTATTGTGCCCCCTGGGCGAGTAGGCAGATTCGCGCCTGCGGTAATCGGGAGGACGGCACGTGCCAAAGATCCTGGTAGCCGACGATAATAGCAACGTCCAGAAGACGGTAGCCCTTGCCTTGACCGATCTGGGTGTTGAGGTGGTTGCGGTGAACAATGGCGACGCAGCCATCCGAAAACTCGCCGATATTGCGCCGGACTTGGTGCTGGCTGACATTTTCATGCCCGTTCGAAATGGGTATGAGGTTTGCGAATACGTCAAGAAGGATACGCGCTTCTCAAACGTGCCTGTTGTGCTGCTGGTGGGCGCGTTTGATCCCCTGGATGAACGCGAAGCACAGCGCGTCGGCGCCGATGGGATTCTAAAAAAGCCATTCGTTCCTCCGGACCCCCTGATGACGATGGTGAAGACGCTGCTGGACCGCACTCTGGGCGACCGATTAGTAGCTGTAGCTGCTTCAAAACCTGCGGCTGCCGTGCAGGAAAAGGCTGGCGGACCTGCAACCGCGGTAGAGCCTCCTCCACGCCCCGCTCCGGCTGCACCCGAAGAATTTCCAGAAGAGGAATTTCAACCGCCCCCAGACAGGCTCTCATTCGGCGAGGGCGATCGCCCGATTGCATTTGGGCAGCTATTGGATACGCCGGCGCAGGAATCCGCAGAAGCGGAAACGGATGTGGTCGAGCCGGTTGACGATGAACAGATTATTACCAGTTCCCGGGACGCATCGCTCGGCGAACCGGCTTTCTGGAAATCGGAAGAGCCCGAACCAGAATCCGATGAGGAAAATTCCGAGGCAGGAGCGGAAGCAGAAGAGGAAGAGGGAATCTCTGCGGGCCTGCCCGCGCGCGCCTGGAAGCTGGAAGAGAATCCCAAGCCCAGCCCCGCCGAAGATGACGTTGTGGAGCCTGTAGATCCATTGGAGCTGGTGCGGGATCAAGACGAGGCCGGCCAATCAACGACCGTGGTGGCAACCTCGGCATTTATCTTGCAAGATGCGGCTTCGCAAGCCCCGCTGACCGTGGAAGCCGGAAAGCCGGAAGACCTGGCCGCCAATCCGATCGAGTGGATGGCCACAGCTCCTCCTCAGCACAATGAAGAGACCGAGGATTCAATTCCGGAATGGAGCGTGGCTGAAACGAAAGCCGCGGATGACCTCGACTCAAGCGAAACACAAAATGTGCAATCCGCGCCGGAACTGGTTGTGCCAAAATTCTCCGCTCCGGCCGTTCCGGTTCCTTCGATAACCAGTTCGACTCCGCCAACGCCACCGGCGCCACCCCCGGCGCCTCCGCGAGCAGCGCAGCCCGCTCAGCCGCAGGCAAAGACTGCCGCCGAGGGATCAGATCCCGTCAAGACACAACCGTCGGTGAAACCCTTTTCGCAAAGCGCGGAAGATACGGCGCGTTCGATTCTCAAGGAAGATTGGGCGGATTTGGCCGCCACTCTCCAGACCAAAGCACCCGAACCGATTGCAGAAAAAGCTAAGCCCGCGCCCGGCAACATCGCCCAGGTTCCTCCGCCATCCGCGTCGAATGGCCAACCTGAGCAGGCAAACTCTGCCGCAGGGGCTCCGCCGGACCCGGCCCTCGTGGAGACAGTCGTCCAACGCATTCTGGATAAAATGAGTCCGCAAGTCGTAGATCTCATTACCAAGGAATTCCTCCGGCCGATCGTTCAAGCGCTCGTCCACCGTGAAATCGAAAAGCACTAGAAGTTAATCCCTACCGCTGATCCCAACTAAAATTTCCTGGGTCGCTTCACCATGCGGTTGGTAGAGGCGCATTTGACCGCCTGCGCGGGCATCCGTATAGTAATTCACTTACCTACAGGTCCGGAGAACATGACGAGAGAAATCCCCAAGGCTTACGAGCCGCAACTGATCGAGCGGCGCTGGGCGAAGAAATGGGCGGAGGAAGACCTGTTTCGCGCCGACGTAAATGCTCCCGGGCCGGTTTTTTCCATCGTCATTCCGCCGCCGAATGTGACCGGTTCGTTGCACATCGGCCACATGCTCGACCACACCGAGATCGATATCCTCACGCGCTGGCGCAGGATGCAGGGCTACAACACGCTGTACCTGCCAGGGACGGACCACGCGGGAATTTCCACGCAGCGCGTGGTGGTGCGCCAGCTTGCCGCGCAAGGCATCAACTACCGCGACCTGGGCCGTGAAGCGTTCGAGAAGAAGGTGTGGGAATGGAAGGCCGAATCCGGAGGGACGATCACTCGGCAAATGGTGCAGCTCGGCGAAAGCTGCGACTGGACGCGCGAGCGTTTCACGCTCTCGCCGGAGTTGTCGCGCGCCGTGACCGAAGTGTTCGTGCGCCTGTACGAAGACGGCCTGATTTATCGCGGCCATTACATTGTGAACTGGTGCCCGCAATGCCGCACCGCGATCAGCGATCTCGAAACCGTCCACGAAGAACGGCAGGGCCATCTCTGGCACATTCGCTATCCAATTGTAGGGACAAAAGAATACGTTGTTGTCGCCACCACGCGGCCCGAAACAATGCTGGGCGACACGGCCGTGGCGGTTCATCCGAGCGACCCGCGCTACCAGCATTTGATCGGCAAGATGGTTCTTTTGCCCTTGATGAATCGCGAAATTCCCATCGTGGACGATTTTGTGGTGGACCGCGAATTCGGTACGGGCGCGGTGAAAGTCACTCCCGCGCATGATCCGAATGACTTTGAAATCGGGCGCCGGCACAACCTGCCTGAAATTGACGTCATGACCGACGACGCCAAGATGAGCGCCGCAGCGGGAAAATATGCCGGACTCGACCGCTTTGAAGCGAGAAAACGCGTGGTGGCGGACCTGGAATCGGCGGGCCTGCTGGAAAAGGTTGTCGACCACACGCACGCGGTCGGGACCTGCGACCGTTGCGGAACGATCATCGAACCGCGCGCTTCGACGCAGTGGTTTGTGAAGATGAAGCCGCTGGCCGAGCCCGCGATTGCGGCTGTGGAACGCGGCGACATGGAAATTTTGCCAGAAAATCGCCGCACCGAATATTTCGAGTGGATGCGCAACATCCGCGACTGGTGCATCTCGCGGCAGCTCTGGTGGGGGCACCGGATTCCCGCGTGGCATTGCGCCGGCTGCAAGGAAATCATTGTTGCGCGCGAGGCGCCGGAAAAATGCGCGAAGTGCGGCTCGGGCAAACTGATACAGGACCCTGACGTGCTCGAAACGTGGTTCAGCTCGGCATTGTGGCCATTCTCGACGATGGGTTGGCCCGACGATACGCCCGACTACCGGAAATATTATCCGACCAGCTTGCTCATAACCGGGTACGACATTCTGTTTTTCTGGGTCGCGCGGATGATCATGATGGGGCTGAAATTTACGGGGAATGTTCCCTTCCGGCAGGTTTGCCTGCACTCGCTCGTGCGCAATGCCGAAGGCCAGAAGATGTCGAAGTCCAAGGGAACGGGAATCGATCCGGTCGAGCTGAACGAAAAATTCGGGACCGATGCGATGCGCTTCACTCTGGCGAGCATGGCGGCGCCTGGAACCGATATCGTTCTGTCCGAAGAGCGCATTCTGAGCTATCGCGCGTTTGCCAACAAGATCTGGAACGCGGCGCGATTCGTGTTCATGAATTTGGACAAGTACGAGTCGGCCGGCGGCGAAACGCTGGAGGCGCTGGCTTCTCCTGGCGTGCGAGCGTGCGCTCCTTATGCGGCGGGCGGCGAAGTGGCGCTCATTGACCGCTGGATTTTCTCGCGCTTGGCACGAGCAACGGCACAAGTGAATGATGCGCTCGAGCATTTTCGTTTTCATGAAGCTGCGCATGTCGTGTACCACTTCTTCTGGGGCGACTTCTGCGACTGGTATATCGAGTGGGTCAAGCCGGAACTGTTGTCGTCCGACCGGTCGAAATCGGCGGCTACCTGGAAGAATTTATTCGCGGCGTTCGAGACTGCCCTGCGTTTGCTTCATCCCTTCATGCCGTTTCTCACCGAGGAATTGTGGCAGCAGTTGCCTCAGCGGGAAGGCGCACGTTCCATTGCCCTGGACCGATTTCCGGAACCGCATGCCGAAAGAATTGATGAGAAGGGTGAAGGGCAAATGAGCTACCTACAGCAACTCGTCAATTTCGCGAGAGTTACTCGTGCCGATAGTAAGGTTGACCCAAAGACGAAATTCCAGTTCTCCGTGGGGAACGTGAGCAATGAGTATGTCGACATCATCCGGAATAACTTGGAGGCATTCAAGAGGTTAGGCGGGTTTAGCGATGTGGACTTCACGCGTCTCTCAATCGCCCCTGACGGAACAGTGTTCCGTACACAGGAGGGCGATGTTGGGCTTCGCGTTGAGGCAGGAATCACCGTTGACGCCGTGCTTATTACGGCAGAAGTTGCACGGCTTCGCAAAGATATCGAACGACTCACGAAAGACGTCGCTTTGAAGCAGCAACGGCTGGAAGACCAGACCTTTCGTAGCCGCGCCCCTGAGCATATTGTGAAGGGGCTGGAAACAACGCTCGCCGAACGCCGCGCGGAATTCGAAAAGCTGAAAGAGCGCCTCGCGCAGCTTGAAAAGAATCCTTGATGCCGGCGCTGAAAGCGCCGACGCTGACCAGCCCACGGCAACGCCCTGGGGTTTGGAGTCTGTTGAAGTGGCGCCCTGACAGGGCGCCGGTATCCTCCGCCCTTTCAGGGCGGAACATGTGTCTCGGATGCGCCCCCCGGGGCGTTGCCCCGGGCTGAATACCTCCGCGCCGTTGGCGCGTCAATGCGGCTAAGGTCTCGAACCAAAAATGATGCGAAATCCATGGACAAGGCATGAACCAGTGTTCTATTCAAACGGAAGCACCTAACAATTCTCCGCATCGAACCTGAAACAATCATGGCGCACAACACTTTTCCGGGAACGACCGACCGCCGCATCGACGCGCTGCTCGCGTTGCTCTCCGACAACACCATGATCGTCATCAGCGGGGCAAAAATCGCCCGTGAAATCGGCGTGACGCGCGGCACGGTGTGGCGGTGGATTGAAAGACTGAGGGCGCTCGGCGTCCGCGTGAAGGGCCACCCGCGCACCGGCTATCAGATTGAAAAAGTGCCGGATATCCTGGCGCCCAAGCTGCTGCATAGGCGGCTCCATCCGGGACCGCTCGGAAAGCGCATCTACCATTTCTTCAAAATTGATTCGACGAACTCTGTCGCCATGACGCTGGGAGAGCGCGGGGAACCGCACGGAACGGTGGTCATCGCGGAGGAGCAGACGGCGGGGCGAGGCCGCGCCGGGCACACTTGGCACTCTGAAAAAACGAACGGGATCTATATGACCGTGCTGCTGCGACCGTCCATTTCGCCGCAACAAGCTCCGCTGATCACTCTAGTGGCCGGCTTGGCTGTGCGCGAAGCCATTCTGGAGCAGACTGGCCTGGCGCCCGACCTGCGCTGGCCGAATGACCTGCTCTTTGGACGGAAAAAATTCTGCGGCATCCTGACCGAAATGAATGCCGAGCAGGACCAGATTCATTTCGTGGCCGTGGGAATCGGCATCAACGTGAATCACGAGCGGGTTCCGGAGGAATTGTCCAAGATCGCCACTTCCCTGCGCATCGAGACCCAGCATGTGCAATCCCGCGTTGAAATCGTCGCGCGGTTGCTGCGGCACCTCGACTCCTACTACAATCGCTTCGTTACGGATGGGCCGGAAACGATCGTGGCGCGGTTTTCCGAAGTTTCGAGCTATGCCCGCGGAAAACGCGTGCGGATTGAAACCGCGTCCGAGACCTACACCGGCACGACGGAAGGGCTCGAACCTGGTGGCCTTCTGCGCGTGCGGCGCGAAGATGGACGCGTATTGCCGGTGATTGCGGGAACACTTTCCGAGGCGGATTGATGCTGCTGACTCTCGATGTCGGAAACACGAACACGGTCCTCGGATTTTTCCGGGGCGCGGAACTCGTCGCGCACTGGCGGCTTACGACGGCGCGCGACCAGACGGTCGACGAGTACGGCATTCTAACAAGAGAGCTATTTACTTTGGCCGGTATCGATCCGTCGTCGGTCAGCGGCGTCATCATCAGCTCGGTCGTGCCGCCGCTCAATTCCACGCTCGAGGAAATGTCCGAGCGCTATTTCCGCGTGAAGGCTCTGTTCATCGAACCGGGCGTGAAAACGGGCATGCCCGTTCTGTACGACAATCCTCAGGAAGTGGGCGCGGACCGAATTGTGAATGCTGTTGCAGCATATACGAAATACGGCGGACCGTGCATCGTCGTGGATTTCGGGACGGCGATTAATTTTGATGTGGTTTCTGCGCGCGGCGAGTACATGGGCGGAGTGCTGGCTCCCGGCATGGGAATTTCGGCCGAAGCACTTTTTTCGCGGGCTGCCCGTTTGTTCCGTGTGGAAATCAAGGATCCCGGAAAAATCATCGGCACAAACACCATGCAGTCGCTGCAGTCCGGCCTGTACTACGGATACGCGGACCTGGTGGACGGAATCGTCACGCGCATCAAGGGAGTGGTTGGCGAAGCGGCTCGCGTGATCGCAACCGGAGGCCAAGCGCCGCTGATCGCGCGGGCCTCGAAGCACATCGAAATCATCGACGAATTTCTGACGCTCCAAGGGCTGCGCATCGTGTGGGAGCGGAATCAAACCGCCAAGCGCACTTCCGCGAGTGGCCCCGAAAAGACCCACATTCCGCTTTCCGCCGCGAAGGGAAGAAAATCCCAATCTTGAATTCTCACGAAGCGATGGCCGAGCTGAATTACTTCAACTATTTCACCGAAATTGAGGAATATTTCTGGCAGAAGCGCGGCGCGCATCTCCTCGTTTCGCCGCTAGACTGGGCCATTGTCGAGACTTGGCAGAAGGCCGGTATTCCGCTCTCCGCAGTGTTGAAAGGAATCGACCGGGCATTTGAAAGCTATGCGCGGTCGCGGCGCGCTGCTGGAGGACGGCAGTTGAAGAGCCTGTCTTACTGTGTCGACGCGGTGCTGGATGCCGCGGAAGAAGAAAAGGAAACCGCGGCCGGCACGGGCCCCGTCGCCGGGAGTGGTACAAAAGCGGAAGAAACATTTTCGCGGGACGCATTGCGGATGTTCTTCACTAAGAATGCCGAGCGCCTCTCAGCGGCAGCCGCGCACGCGGGTCAGCCGGAACTCGCTTCGCGCGTGGAAGAAGCGCTCGCACGCCTTGCGGAATTGTCGCCACTCGTGGAATCTCCTGGCGCGCTGGACCTGGAGGACCTGGAGCGGCGGCTGACTGTTGTCGAAGAAAAACTCACGGCGGCGCTTACCGCAAGCACGCCGGAAGAATTTCTCCTCGAAATCCGTCGCGACATGGACCATCAGCTGGCTCCCTATCGCCGCAAAATGAGCTCCGCACAACTTGCGCAGCTAGAGCGGCAGTACATGCAGAAACGGCTCTGGGAGCGCTATAATCTTCCTCGCCTAAGTTTGTTCTACCTGACCTGAAGATGTCACCCGCTGCTGTAGCGCCAACCTTTAGGTTGGCATTTCAGATCCAAGCGGATGCCCGCCTGAAGGCGGGCGCTACACAGAACAAAGACGAGTTCTTGCATAAGTTCTGAGGCTCAGGCCGAGGATCACACCCCCCGCATCGGAAAGCGACCCGAATGGAAGTTCGTATCGAAAAACTTGTGTATGGCGGCGACGGCCTGGCGCATCACGACGGCCATACCGTCTTTGTTCCGCTGGTCCTCCCGGGAGAGCTGGTTGAGATTGAGTCGTCTTCGCGAAAGAAAAAATTCATTCGCGGGCGGCTGGGACGGGTCGTGGAACCCTCGGCGGAACGCGTGCCCGCGCCGTGCCCGCACTTTGGACGCTGCGGCGGCTGCCAATACCAGCACATGCCGTACGAAGCGCAGCTTCGGTACAAGGCAGAGATTCTTCGCGAGACGCTCGGACGGATCGGCCGCATCCAGTGGACCGGCACGATCGAGACGCATGCGTCGCCCCCATTCGGATATCGCAATCGGGCGCAATGGAAGCTGCGAGCGAATCAGGAAGGCGCAGCGGGCAGCGCGGGGATCGGCTATTTCGAGATGGGCAGCACGAAACTTTGCGCCGTGACGGAATGCGCAATCCTTTCGCCGCGCCTCGCCGACACGTTTTCCCGGCTGCGTCAGTTAGTCACGCAGGGCAAAGTCCTCTCAGCCTTCGATGAAATCGAAGCCTTCGCCGATTCCAGCGACGAAAAAGTTCTCCTGAATCTGTCCGCGGATCGGCTCGGCGATTCCCCAGAATCCATCGCAGCTGCCCTGCACGAAGCCCTGCCCAATGTGGAATCAATTCTGCTCCAGGATCGGCAGGCCGATAAATTTCATCTGGCTGGGCCGGGATATTTGATATATACGGCAAGCGGCGCGCAATACCGCGTGGGTCATCTTTCCTTCTTTCAGGTCAATCGCTTCATGGTTGAGCCGCTCGTCGATGCGGTAATCGGAAAGACCCGAGGCCGTCTGGCGCTGGATTTATTTGCCGGCGTGGGATTGTTTACTGTGGCGCTGACCAAACAATTCGAGCGCGTGATTGGCGTGGAATCGAACCCGGCCGCAGCCAAGGACCTCGAGAGCAATTTGAAAGAGAGCGGCGGCGCGTCTCCCTCTTCCCGGAATGTCACCGCCGAAGGATTCTTGTCTCGCTGGCATGAGACGCCCGACCTGGTAGTCATCGATCCCCCGCGCGCGGGGGTGGAGACGGAAGCGCTCGCTCATCTCAGGAAGCTCTCCGCCGCGCGCATTCACTATGTTTCCTGCGATCCGGCCACCTTGGCGCGCGACCTCGCGCAACTGGTAGGCACGAATGATGTCTCTTCCCCCGGCCCGTACGAGATCGAGAGCATTAATTTGTTTGACATTTTCCCACAAACCTATCATATGGAGGTGTTGGTGCGTCTCAGACGGCGCGCATGAAGCTGCCTTCCCTCTTCCCCGTCACCCTTTTCGCAGGAGGAATCCTCCTCTCGATCGAGCTGAAGAATATTGCTTTGCCAAGCCCGCGATTTTGCATTTTTACCGCGTTTGCGCTACTCCTGATCGGCCACATCGTGCTCCGCCAGAAGTGGACCATCGCGGCGATAGTGTTCGCCGCGGGCGCATGGCTATCACTGGGTCTGGCCGCCTCAAATCTGGAACGCGCGTCCGAGGCTCCCAATCTTGCCCGCACTCTAATTGAATCCGGAAAGCTGGATGCGGATACAGCCTTGCGCTGGCGAGGGCGATTGCGCGGCGATCCGCTCCAATTGCCGTGGGGCATGCGATATGAAATCGATTTGGATCATGTCGAAACTTCCGCGGGAGTCACGCCGGTCGCAGGCGGATTGCGTTTGACGTATTACAAGGAAGGCGCGCCGACCGCGGATCCTCCGGCGGCGCGGGCCGGGGATCGCGTCGAAGTTCTGGCCCGCGCGCGTCCCGTGCGCAATTACGGCGATCCCGGCAGCTTCGACTTTCGCGGCTATCTGGCTCGACAGAACATTCAATTGCGGGGCGCGCTGCGCAATGGCCAACTTTTTACCGTTGTTGATCACTCGCGGCCGACTCTTTCCGACCGGTTTGCCCGCCTGCATGGCCAATTCCTCCATTCGCTAGACGAACTATTTGCATCGCGACCCGACGAGGGCGCGCTCGCTCGTGCCATGCTGCTTGGCGACCGCAGTTTCGTGGAGCGTGACCGTGTGGTCGATTTTCAGAAAACAGGCGTATACCACGTGCTGGTACTGGCGGGACTGCATGTCGGCGCCCTGGCGGCATTTTTTCTATGGGCGGGGCGCCGCCTGCGGCTTGGTCGTTTCTCGACAATTCTCCTGACACTTCTCGCGCTTTTTGCTTATACGTCGATTGTCGAGGATCGTCCGCCGATTGTTCGCGCCGTGCTTATGGCCGCCGTTTATCTGTCGGCAAAGCTCCTGTATCGGCGCATGGACATTGTCAACGTCGCGGCGATTTCCGCATTGGCGATTCTTGCCGCGCGTCCGTCAGAAATTACCGATGCCAGTTTCCTTTTGTCATTTTCCGCTGTGGCCACGATTGGAGCGATTGCGGTTCCTTTGATCTCGCGATCGAGCGAACCTTATCGGCTCGCGCTCGATCACCTGTCCGATGTGACGCGCGATGTGTCTCACGCGCCGCGCGTGATTCAATTCCGGATGGAAATGCGCGCCGCGGGCGCATGGCTTTCCGCGCGCCTGCCCCGCGTTGCAGCACCTCTCGGATCGAGCCTATTGGCCGCACCCTGCCGCGCCACGATCTTCTTCTGGGAGATCATATTCATTTCCGCCATCCTTCAACTCGGCATGCTTCCTCCTCTCGCTTACTATTTTCATCGTGTCACACTGGCGGGACCGTTCGCCAACGTTCCAGCGCTCTTGCTGACCGGATTGGCTGTTCCGATCGGGTTCCTCACATTGGCGGCGTCTCTCGTGTCTCACACGCTTGCGGCATGGCTTGCAAAGCTACTGGGACTTCTTCTCGCAATGCTGGATGCATCTGTGCGATGGTTCGCACGCTGGCACGGAGCTAGCTACCGTATTCCGGGGCCTTCGATTGTTCTTATGGCAGTTTTTGTCGGACTCGGCGTCGTGCTATCGGCGGCAATTCGGATGCGTTGGAGGGCCTCCCGGTCATGGAGCGCTGCGACTGCGTTGCTGGCCACTGCTTCCGTCATCGCAACGTACCCCTTTTCGCCGCGCCTCGCGTCACAGCGTCTGGCATTGACGGTGCTTGACGTGGGGCAGGGTGACAGCCTTTTCGTTTCCTTCCCGCGCGGGCGGACCATGCTGGTCGATGCCGGGGGTGAACTCGGAAATTTTCATTCGGGCGGCATGCGCTCGGGAATCGACGTTGGCGAGGATGTCGTTTCTCCATATTTGTGGTCGCGCGGGCTTAAACGGATTGACGTAGTGGCGCTCACACATGCGCACGAAGACCACCTGGGAGGGCTTCCCGCCATTTTCGAAAATTTCCGCGTGGGTGAATTTTGGGTCGGACGCGACATTCAAAGTGCCGCTTACCGGCAGGTTCTTGCGGCGGCGCGCGCGCATGGAGTGGTAGTCCGGCATCTGAAACAGGGAGATGCTTTCTCTGAAGATGGCATCTCGGGAAAAATCTTGTGGCCGGACGATCTTTCGGAAGGCCAATCCGCGAAGAATGACGATTCCCTGGTCATGCGTTTGACCGATGGCTCTGAATCATTTTTGCTGGCGGGAGATATCGAGCGGCCGTCGGAGCGGAAGATGCTCACGGAGGAACAATCCGTAGGGGTGAATTTCCTGAAAGTTGCACATCATGGCAGCAAGACTTCTACGACCGACCCATTCTTGTCCGCAGCGCACCCTGCCTTTGCTGCGATTTCCGTGGGGAAGGACAACAGCTTCGGCCATCCTTCTCCTGAAGTGACCGAGCGCCTCGCAGCGGCAGGAGTGCGCGCCTATCGCACCGACCGCGACGGCGCAATAACCGCGAGCACGGATGGCAGCACACTGAAGGTGAGTACTTTCCTGGGCTCGGCTCAGTAGCGCAGGCTGCAGCCTGCCGGTGGTGAGTGCTTGCAAGCACTACACCCCGTAGGCTGAAGCCTGCGCTACCGGACTCCACCCCGCCACAGCATGAGGGCCCACAGGATTGCCATCGCAACCGCGAGGCCGATGGCCGCCTCATACTCACGGTTCTGGCGGTAGAGTTGCCAGGAAAATCTTTCCGCCGACGCCATGGCAGGAGAAAGCCGCGGCCAGAACGCGGGAACCTGCGCAGCGTATTGCTCAAATGCGGTGCCGTAAAGGGCCGTGAGTTCAACCTGCTCCCGCCGAATTACGACGGGATAAAAAATTGCGAGATAGGCAGCCAGCAAGAGGGTGGAAATCCAGGAGTGGCTGGCCACCGAAAATCCCGCGGCCAGAAGCACGCTCCCCAAATACAATGGGTTCCGGGTGAAAGCATACGGGCCCGAAATCGCCAGTTGCTTGTGCTTGCGGAGATGCCCCGCGGCATAACCTCGCAACAGCAAGCCGCAAACAGCGATGCTCACTCCACAAAGCAGCCACTTCATTTGCGGCCTGGCGAACCAGAACGCCGCGATCCCGACCGGGTATCCTACGCGAACGCGCCAGCGGATCCAAAAATTTGTCGCGGAACTCAAGCAGAAGCCTTCAGAATCTTGTCCGTCGCGGCCAGCACGTCTTCAACCGTGATTCGCAGCATTGTCTCGGAATAATCCGACCGCCGCTTGTAGCTGATCTCCTCCGGCCGCGCCTTGTGGACGATCACCGCGCCGGGAACAAACGGGCCGTTGCGCGCGGGATCGGTGGGGCCATACAAGCCCACGACCGGCGTGCCGAGCGCCGCCGCCAAGTGCAGCGGGCCTGAATCCGCGGCCACTACGCACCGCGCATGCGCCACAAGTCCCATTAATTCCTCGATCGTCGTTGCAAGGACCACAGGACGTGCTGGCGTTGCCGCACGCGAAACTTCCTCCGCGAGTGATTTTTCACCGGGACCGTGAATCACGACGATACGCATATTGTTTTTCTTCTCAAACTCGCGGCACAACTCGCCGTATCGCGCCGCCGGCCAGCATTTCGCGCGCCAACTTCCGCCGGGTCCCACAACGATATATTCTCCTCCGATCCCCAGCTCATGCAAACGCGCGCGAATCGATGCCGCGCCGCCGGCCGGGACGCGCAGCGGATACTCCGGAGCTGGGGGCCGCGAGGCACCCGCGCGCTCCGCCAGGGAATAATTCAACTCCGCAACATGGCGGCCGACGGGAATTATGCGCTCGGTGTACAACATGGCCGCGCCCTCTTCGCGAGCCCAGGCGCGCTCGAAACCGATGCGCCGCGCTGCGCCCGATAGAGCGGCCAGTATGGATGACTTGTAGAGCCCTTGAAAATCGATTGCGCAGGTGTAGCCGTTTTCACGCAGACGCTGCACGCATTCGATCGTTCCCCAAATCGAGCGGCGGTCAAACGGAATCACATCGTTAATCGCCGGACTGCCCTCCAGCACCGAAGCCCATTTGCGTTCGACGACCCAATCGATTTTCGCACCGGAATGCGCCGCCCGCAGAGCGGCCACCGCTGGAACCGTGTGCAGGATGTCACCCAGCGCGGTCAGCCGCACGACCAAAAAACGCTCTTCGGGCCTACTCATCGCGGCGCGGCGCACCGCCGCACTTCTGAAGAATGTGGCGCACCGCATCGCTTAGATTCTCGGCCAGCGCGTCGGGCTGCCTGGGCCAGGCGGAGCGATGCAATTCGTATTCCCCTCGGCCGTACCCTGTCATTACCAGAATTCCACGCGCCCCGGCGGTATGGCCCATCTCGAGGTCCGCATAGCGGTCGCCGACGATCCAGGAGGTGGCCAAGTCCAGGCCATGTTCGCGCGCCGCGCGGTGGAGCAACCCCGGGTTCGGCTTTCGACATTCACAGGCGTCCTCAGATTTGTGCGGGCAGAAGTAGATCGCGTCAACCCAGGCTCCGCCCGCCGCCAGTTCCGCGACCATCTTTTTGTGAACTTCGTGCACCAGCGATTCCGGGAAAATATTTCGCGCGATGCCGGACTGGTTGGTCACGACGATCACCGAAATTTCCGCCCGATTCAGCTCGCGGATCGCCTCGGCGGCAAACGGAAAGATTTGAAATCGGTCGATGTGGTTGACGTATCCCAACTCTTCGCCAATCGTGCCGTCCCGGTCCAGAAACACGGCGCGGCGAAGCCGTTGCATCTCAGGCATTCTCGGGCCCCCAGGCAGAACAATTCTTGCGCGAATGCTTAAGCCGCATCGCGGCGTCAAACACGGAATCCACGGCAATCCGCGTCATACAACGGTGATCTACAGGACAGCGGCGCAAAAAACACGGGCTGCAGGAAACTTTCTCGCGAATCAAAGTGAATTGTTCTGTCACAGGAGCAGTGCCCTCCGGGTCCGTCGACCCAAAAATCCCGATGACCGGAAGGCCCGCGGCGGCGGCCACATGCATGGCTCCGGAATCGTTGCCGATAAATGCCGAGCAGGAAGCGAACAGCGCCGCCAGATCGCGCATGGATGTTTCCCCAACCAGAGAAATCGCGCGCGATTTCATTGTCGAGCGAATGCGGGCTGCAATTTCCGTTTCCCCTGGCGTTCCAAAAAATATCACATCGGCGCCACTTTCTGAAACCAGGCGATCGGCGAGGGCTGCAAAACGTTCCGCCAGCCAGCACTTTGCCGCTCCGTAGGAAGCGCCGGGTGCGATCGCGATGCGCCACGCGTTTTCTCTTGCGCCCGCGCAGCGCAGCGCGGATTCCGCGGCAGTGCGGGCTTCCTCGGTCACCAGTAAGCGGATCGGCGGAATTGCAAGCGCGGCGTCCATCCAACCTGCACGATGCAACAATTCAAGATAATAATGCAATTCGTGTTTTGGTATTTCCCCCTCTCGCGGCACGCGAATTGCTTTTGTCAGCAGCGGACCGCGGGCATCCCGGGCGTATCCGATGCGCTCGGGAATGCCCGCGCGCCAGGCAAGCCAGGCGACATCAAACGCATTTTGCAGGAGCACGGCGGCATCGAATTTCTCTTTACGCAGCTCGGAAGCGAGCCGTTCACGGCCGAGCCATCCCTCGTGCTTTCCCCGAAAATCGTATCGCACAATTCGATCCGCGAACGGTTGTCCCGAGAACAGGTCTGCAATTACGGGGCGCGCAAGGACACAGATTTCGTCGCTTGAACGGACGCGGCGGATTGTTTCCAGGGCCGGAATCGCCATCACCGCATCGCCCACCCAATTCGGAGCGCGAACGAGAATTTTCATCGCGCCTTTGCCGCTTTCCCTTGCCGCAACGTGTCCGATAAGGCGCTCCAAAAACTCTCCGGCAGATGAATCGAAATCCGGCAACAGTATGCTGGGAGGGCCGAGAACTGGACGTTTCGCAGATTCCACACATCTTTTTCCGTGCATAACAGCGCGTCGGCGCCGCAATTGGACGCAGCCAGCTCCAACTCCGCAGCCTCCCGGTTCGTGTACGAATGATGATCCGGAAAACTGCGTTGCTCGGCCACTCGGAATCCCCAGGTGCGCAAATCCTGAAAAAATGCGGATGGGTTGCCGATTCCGCAAAATGCCAGAAATCGCCCCTTATCCCAATCCTGCCGGGGCAAGGCGACATCGAGTCGAGGAACGCGCATCACGCTCTCCAGCCGCACGGTGGAGTAGAAAATCGGACATTTGGTGTGCCGGCGGATGATCGCTTCGATGGCGGGCGAAGGCTCCTGCACACTTCGCGTGATGACGACAATATCGGCGCGCCGCAGCGCCACAAGCGGCTCGCGCAATCGGCCCGCTGGCAACATCATGCCCCCACCAAATGGGTCCGATGCGTCAACCAGTACAATGTCGGCATCGCGTGACAATTTTAAATGCTGAAATCCGTCGTCCAGCACGAACCAATCGACTCCGTGCTTCGCCAGGACCATGCCGCTCTTGTAGCGGTCCGCACCGACGCCCAGCTGAACTTTTCCCGCCAGCCGTTCTCGCAAGAGGGCAACTTCGTCGCTCTGCGGAAGGCCATCCGACCCGGTGTCAACCGTTCCTCGATATCCTCTCGTCAGAATCGCGGCGTGCTTCCCCATCCCGACCAGGCGCTCCGCGATGGCCAACACCATTGGCGTCTTCCCCGTGCCCCCTACCGTGACGTTTCCTACGCTAATCACCGTCCCAGGCAGTTTTCGCTTTCGGAAAATGCCGCGAGCGTAGCACCAGGCTCGAGCGCGCGCGGCCAGGACGTAGACGAGCGACAGCGGCCACAGCAGGCGAAGCCATCCCGAAGAACGCTTCAAGTTCCGCCTCGATCCAAACCGATGACGCGCTCGATTTGCTCCAGTACGCGCCGCGTCGCTCCGCGATTCCGTTCCACGAGTTCCCGCGCGCAGGCGCCCATGCGAGCCGCCCGCTCCGGTTCCCGAAGCAAGCCACCCCACGCTGCGCCCAGGTCTTCCGGATTTTTCACCTGGATTGCGGCGCCCGCCGCCAGAAATTTCCCTGACATTTCGCGGAAATTCTCCATCGACGGGCCGAAAATCGGAGCTTTGCCGAATGCGGCCGGCTCCAGGATGTTGTGCCCGCCGCCGGGAACGAGCGAGCCTCCCACGAACACGGCGTCGGCCAGCCGGTACAAACCGGCCAGCTCGCCGAGACTGTCGAGCAAGAACACATCGACAGATTCCGCAAGGCTGGCGTTTCCCACTCCATTGAGCACTAAGTCGCGGCGGCGCAGCACCTTTTTCCTCGTATCCGCAACAATCCCAGCCGCTTTGTCGAATTGTTCCGGCTTCCTCGGAGCGAGAATCAAAAGGGCGCGGGGAAATTCATGTCCGACTTTATCAAAAGCCTCCAAAACTGCTCCCTCTTCGTTGGCCAGAACGCTTCCGGCAACCACGACCGGACGACGCTTTCTCTTTTGGAGTTCGGCATCCAGCCAGGAGGAAAGAGGGCTCTCGCTTGGTTCGGCAAGATCATATTTCAAGTTCCCAGTCACCAGTACCCGTTCGCGCGGCGCGCCGAGATGAATCAGGCGAGCAGCGTCCTCTTCGCTCTGCATCAGAAATAACGTTGCATCGCTTAACACTCTTTTCAGAAACCCCGCGAGGGCTCCCGCGGAATACATAAGCGCGCGTCCATAGCCTCGGAAAGACCGCTCCGAAAGCCGCCCATTTACAAAGATCACCGGCACATTCGTACGGCGGCACTCGCGCAAGAAATTAGGCCAAATCTCGGTTTCCACAATGATCACCGCGCCCGCCCGAGAAGTTGTAAGAGCACGCCTGACGGGGCCACGCCAGTCCAACGGGAAGTAGAAAATCGCGTCTACAAATCCCATCCGCTCGCGCGCGACCTTTTGGCCCGTGACCGTTGTGGTTGAAACGACGAGTCGGCGCTGCGGGAACTGTTTCTTAAGCTGTTGCGCGAGGGGAAGGACGGCAAAGACTTCGCCGACCGATACTGCATGGATCCAGATTGATTTTTCTGTTGAACCCACCAAGCTTCCATCGCGTAACTCGGGCGGGAATCTCCATCCAAGGCGGTCCGGAATGTTGCTGAGGTATTTTCGCTGGAGTAACCCGCGCAGCAGGAAATACGGCGAGAGCAGGAGCATTCCCGCGGCCGTCAGCAGACTATAGAGCGCATACATCCCAAGAGGCTCTCGGCGAGCCGTCTCCCGTCCCCGAAAAATCGAGAACTATCCCAAACGCCCCTGCAAACCGGATATTATAGGCGCGCTGCAGGCAATGCCATACCAATCGTGGAGTGAACCTATCGCCCGGAAGGCGCATCATAGCCAACCAGACCATGCTCCGGACAATCTTTGGCATCTTGTTGCTCTTCCCTCTCGGCGCGCTTGCCCAAAGCCCGCCTCCCGATCCTATGTCGCTTCGGACCCGCGACGCGCATCAGGATCTGACCATCGTTGCCGATCCTTATCTCAGGGCTATGCGTTACACCAAGGAGCTTTTCGGCAAGGATTCCTTTTACAATGCGGGCATCATCGCCATCGATGTTTATTTCAAGAATGACAACGACTTGCCCATTCGCCTAAACGCCGCAACCATCCAACTGGTCATTTCTCAGCCTGACCAGCAACGGCAGCGTTTGGGCGCGCTTTCTCCTGAAGAAGTGGCCGACCGCACACTGTTGACGGCCAACTCCAATATTCGCGCGCACCGTCCGTTTCCGTTCCCCGGTTCACCAAAAGGTCCGGGCCACAACAAGGATTGGGTTGACATGACCACCACGCTGCGATCCGTCGCCCTCGGGACCGATGTCCTGCCGCCCCACGCCACCACGCACGGTTTCCTCTTCTTCGATCTGAACCATGACTTTGACGCAATCCGCTACTCCCACCTTTATATTCCGGATCTCTCCTTCATGACGGACAATAAAGCTCTCTTCTTTTTTGAGATCGATCTCGCAGAAGCTCGCTCAAGATAATTTTTACTGCGAGCGCCAATTTGCCGAAGTCGCCCGCGTCGGATAGAATGTTGGTTTCCAAACGGGCCCGCCTTCCAACATGAAGCTCCTTGACGAACTAAATTCCGGGCAACGCGAAGCCGCAACCACCCTTGAAGGTCCCGTGCTGATTCTCGCCGGGGCCGGTACCGGCAAAACGCGAGCGATTACCTACCGGATCGCGCACCTGATCGAGCAGGGTGTTCCCGGCAGCGCGATCCTCGCCGTGACGTTCACCAACAAGGCCGCGGCGCAAATGAAGGAACGCGTCCGCGATCTTCTCATTCGCCAGGGAAAAGCGTTCGACGATCCCTGGATCGGTACGTTTCACGCGTTTTCCGCCTGGCTCCTACGCCGCGAAGCGAAACGCCTCGGCTTGCCGCGCGATTTCAAGATTTTCGACGCCGACGACCAAACCGCGGCCGTGAAACTTGCCCTCGAACACTTGAACATCAAGGATCCCGGCGAGAAGATACGCGGACTTTTGGAACGAATCAGCTTCGCGAAAAACCACGCTCAAACTCCCGCGCAGATTGCCGCGGAGGCCGCCAAGCACAACGACCCTTTGGGAATCACCGCTTCCAAAGTCTACGCGGAGTACGAAAACATCCTTCGCAAGGCCGGCGCGCTCGATTTTGACGATTTGCTCCTGCGCGCTGTTCAGGTCTTGCGGGAATTTCCCGAAGCCCGCTCTGCATGGCAAACGCGTTTCCGTTACATTCACGTCGACGAATACCAGGACACCAATCGAGTGCAGTATGACCTGCTGCGGCTGCTAGTCAACGAATCGCGCAACTTGTGCGTCGTCGGAGACGAGGACCAGTCCATCTACCGCTGGCGCGGCGCCGACATCGGCAACATCCTCCGCTTCGAGGAAGATTATCCCGGCGCGCGCGTCGTTCGTCTGGAGGAGAATTACCGCTCAACCCAGAAAATTCTAGACGCCGCGGCGGGCGTCGTTTCCAACAACCGGCGGCGTCTCGGAAAAAATCTCAAGGCCACCCGTTCCACAGGAACAAATCTCGCGTTCTTTGAAGGGCGCGACTCCAAGGCCGAGGCGGAGTACATCGCCGATGCCATCCGCATCCTACACGCGGACGACCCGGCCGTTCACATTGCCGTTCTCTATCGCACCAACGCGCAGTCGCGCTCGTTTGAAGAGGCCATGCGCGCGCGCGGCATGCGCTACCGCATGCTGGGAGGCTTCTCGTTTTACCAGCGCGCCGAAGTCAAAGACGCGCTCGCTTACGCGCGGCTGGCGATTTTTCCGGATGACGATATCGCCCTGCTACGCGTTATCAATACTCCTCCGCGAGGCATCGGCAAAACATCCATCGACTCGATCTCCGCCGTGGCGCGGGAACACGATATTTCCTTGTGGGCGGCCATCGGCAAGATGCTCGAACCATCGGCCCCCGGCCGCTCTTTGGCCCCGCTCCGCGATTTCCGCACGTTGATCGAAGATCTGCAGCAGGAAGTTTCCACTTCCTCGCCCGCGGATTTCCTGCAGTCCGTCCTGAACCGCAGCGGATACCTCGACATGCTTCTGCAGCGCGACAACAGCGAGGACACGGCGCGTGCCGACAACCTGCGCGAACTGGTGAATGCCATGGCCGAGGGCGCCGAGCGCGGCGAAACTTTGACCGACTTTCTAGACCGTGCCGCTCTCGTCAGCGATGCCGACAACTTTGACGAAGACGCGCTGATCACGCTGATGACTCTGCACAGCGCCAAAGGCCTGGAATTCGATCACGTCTTTCTGTCCGGTATGGAGGAAGGCATCTTCCCCCACAGCCGGTCGCAAAACGACAATGAAGAGCTCGAGGAAGAGCGCCGCCTGTGCTACGTCGGAATGACGCGCGCCAAGCAAACACTCACACTGACGCGGGCCATCTACCGCCGCATGTACGGCTCGGAGCGTCTCTCAGGCTCCATGCCGTCCCGCTTTCTCCAGGAAATACCCGTTGAGTTGATTGAAACGGCCGCCGGTTCCCTCGCCGAGGCCGGCGAAACGCGCCGCTACGAGCCGGATCCCGAGTATTCCTACAGCGAGGAAGAATTTTCGCGCCGCGTGAAACGCATCGCTGCCCCTTCACGCACCGTGAGTGAAGCTCCCAGCCGCTCGCGTTCGAGCGCCTCCCCACGCCTCGGCAAGCAAAATGCAAATCCTCTGATCGGCCAGCGCGTGCGGCACGCCACCTACGGTACGGGAACCATCATTGCAGTCGAAGGCGACGAGCCGGAACGCAAGTTCACCATACGATTCTCCGATCACGGCACGAAAAAACTCATGGAGTTGTACGCTAATCTGAGTTGGGCGTAAGGTAGGATAGACTTTAGCCTGTCTGGTTTTCGCGTTTCGCAATCTGCTAAAACCAGACAGGCTAAAGCCTATCCTACTGTTGCGCTGCGCCGGGAAGCCCACTTGAGCGCGCGATACACCGGATAGCTCGCGGCGAGTACGAGGAAGGTCAGCGGCGTGTTCTCGCGATCCGACGCGAGCGCCCCTATCAGGAACAGGATCGAAGCCGCGAGGGCCAGCGCAGTCGTCCACGGATACCCGTAGGCGCGATGCGGCCGGTTGCTTGCGGGCATGCGGCGGCGCAGGACGAACAGCGAAACGAACGACAACCCGTAATCGGCCACGAAAAATGACGCCAGGATGGCGGCCACCCGCTCGAAGCTGAACATCGCAAAGCACAGGCCCACCGCTGTGGAAAGCCACAGCGAGGGCGCCGGTATCCCGCCTTTATTAACGCGCGCAAAGAGGGAAAAGAAAAGGCCGTCGCGGCTCATGGCGTAGAGCGCTCGTGAAGTCGCCATTTCCATCGCGTTGACGCTGCTCAAGAGGCCCACCACGACCACGATGCGAATGAAGTTGTCGCCCGCAAGTCCCAGGACGCGGCGCGCGGCAATTCCCATCGCAAAATCGCTGCCGGCAAACTCACGGACAGACACCAGGTGAACGACCGCCGCGTTCACCAGAAAATAGATCGCCAGGACGGAAAATACGGTGCCGAAAATTGCGCGCGGAATGTCCCGCCCGGGATTGTGGACTTCCCCGCCAAAGTAGACTACGCCGTACCAGCCGTCGTAGGTGTAAATCACCGCCTGCAACGCAACGATGAACGCCACGAACAGCGGCCAGCCCACCGGCACTGCTGCACGCGAGGCCACAGCGGTCACGGGTGTGGCACTGTGAAAAAAGCAAACCGCGACAACGGCCAGAAACAGCACCGCTTTCAAAATCGTGGTCAAGTCCTGCACGCCGCTGCCAACCTTCATGCTTTTCCATTGCAGCAGTGCAAACAGCAAAATTACGCCGGCAGCGAGCGGCCGCACGTGGCCATGCGCCGCGGGAATCATGTCGCTCGTGTATTCTCCAAACACGATTGAGACCGCGGCAAAACTTCCGGCTGTGGAGATCCAATCGCTCCAGCCGACAATAAATCCCGCGTAGTCTCCCAGCGCGGCACGCGCAAAATTGTATTGGCCGCCGCTCTGTGGCAAGAGCGCGCCCAGCTCGGCAAATTGCAGCGCCCCGAGCGTCATGTAAATTCCGCCCGCGGCCCAGGCGGCGAAAAACAAGCCGGTCGAAGGAAGCAGCGCCGCGATTTCGCCGGGCGTGCGCACGATCCCGGCGCCAATCGTGTTGCCGATGGCCACCGCAATCCCGAATCCCACACCCAGAGTAGTGATCAGCCGCCCGCGCCCTGCGTGGCGTGTCTCAACCGAAGTGGAATTTGTGGCCAAGGGAAGCTCGCAGTCGTCCATTTCTTGCATGAACAGGAATCAAAAGCCATCATATCCGAGCGCACTTGCGGCGCAAGCGGAAGTTGCCTTAGCCTTTCCACTAATGCTCTGTGCGACAGCTCTCAGCGACCCGCTGTGAACCGCCAGGCAGATGCTCAATTCGGTGTGTTTCTTGTTTCGCCCGCTGTGGTCTTATGATCTACTTTCCATTCGCCGGCGAGAGACCATCCCGCGGGATCACCGAGAGCCGTCACCAATGAGCAAATCCACATCCGATTCCGTTTTCGCCGCCCTTCCCAAGGCCGAATTGCACGTTCACCTGGAAGGTTCCATCGAGCCATCCACACTCGTGGAGCTGGCTGCGCGCCACGGAGTTACTCTCACTCCGGAGGACACCGCTCCGCGCTATGCTCCAGGCACATTCGATCAATTCATCGAGAATTTCATCTGGATCACTTCGTTCCTGCGAGGTCCCGCAGACTATGCCTTGATCGCACGGCGATTTGCCGAATCCTTGCAGCGCCAGAATGTTCTCTACGCAGAGGTTACGCTTTCGATCGGCGTCATGTTCCGGCGCAATCAGGACCCCGCCGCCAATTTCGCCGCGCTGCGAGACGCCGCTGCCGAAGTGCCGGGAATTCAGCTGAAATACATCTTCGACGCCGTACGCCAGTGGGGTGCGGAGCCGGCTATGGAAGTTGCTCGTATTGCTGCCGAGCTGCATTCCCCCGACATCATCGCCTATGGGATCGGCGGCGATGAACTGGGACTCCCGACCATTGATTTGCGTCCCGTGTACGAATTCGTGGCCAGCCAGGGCATGCACCGGCTGATCCACGCCGGGGAAATCGGCGGGCCGGAAATCGTCCGCGAATCCATCGAACTGCTGGGCGCGGAGCGTATCGGCCACGGCATCGGCGTGATGCGCGACGAACGCACAATGGACTTCATCGCCGCGAGAAATATTCCCCTCGAATTCTGTCCCACAAGCAATCTTCGAACCGGAGCGCTGGCCCGGCAGATTGGCCGCCCGACGGCCAGTTACGACCAACATCCGTTGGCGTCATTTTTCCGGCGCGGCCTTCCCGTAACCCTGTCCAGCGACGATCCCGCCATGTTCGAAACCACGGTGAGCGACGAATACCGCCACGCGCGTCGCATGGGGCTCTCTCCCAGCGAACTCGTGCGCCTGGCCGAAGCGAGCTTCCATCACTCTTTCCTAGGGCCCGGCGAAAAGCGCACCATGCTGGACAAATTTCATTCCGGCGTTGCGGCTCTGGGCTTGGTATAATGCCCGCGATGAAAGCTCATGTGTGGGTAATGCCCAAGCGCACGGTCCTCGATCCGCAGGGCCAGGCCATACAACATGCCCTATCTTCCCTGGGATTCAGCGAAGTTCGCGATGTGCGCCAGGGCAAATTCTTTGTCCTCGATTTGAACGGCGTGGCGCGCGAGGCCGCGGAAGAGCAGGTCGAGCGCATGGCCAAGGAAATCCTGGCGAACCCCGTGATCGAAGAGTTCCGCTACGAAATCGTGGAATAGGCGGTTTTTCCACCTTTGCGCGAGCTGCCAGCGTCAGGAAACACCCAGCCTCGCTCCACCAATTCCCGGATTCCCTTGTGTTATTCTTTTTTGTGCGGGCCTCCATGTCAGTCGCCTAGCTAAAAGTCCGGAGCTGAAACCGTGTGTGGAATCGTCGGATATATCGGGCCGAAGAAAGTTGTTCCCCTGATTCTGGATGGGCTGCGGCGCCTCGAATATCGAGGGTATGACTCCGCGGGTATAGCCGTCGTGGGTTCAGACGGAAAAGTGCAAATCCGCCGGGCGCCCGGCAAGCTGCACAACCTGGAAGAAGTAATCCGCCAATCCCCGATCGAAGGCTCCTACGGCATTGGGCACACGCGTTGGGCCACACATGGACGTCCTACCGAAGAAAATGCGCACCCGCACCGCGACTGCACGGGAGATATCGTCGTCGTCCACAATGGGATCGTTGAGAATTACGTCGAGCTCAAACGCCAACTAGAAAAAGAAGGCCACAAGTTCGTCACCGAAACTGACACCGAAATTATTGCGCACCTCGTCGAGAGATATATGAAGGAAGGAGGACCGCTCGAGGACGCCGTGCGAAAGACCGTGCGCCAACTCTCGGGCGTCTATTCCCTGGCGATCCTTTCCGCCGCCGACCCCAATAAAATTATCGCCGCGCGCACCGGGCCTCCTTCCGTGATCGGCCTCGGCAACAATGAGTATTTCGTCGCCTCCGATATCCCCGCGATATTGGCGCACACGCGCGAAATGTTTTTCCTGGCGGACGGTGACATCGCCGTGCTCACTGCCCAGGGCGTCCGCGTCATGGATCTCGACGGCAATACCATGCAACGCGCCGTGCAGCATATCGCATGGGACCCCATCATGGCCGAAAAGGGCGGCTACAAGCATTTCATGCAGAAAGAAATCTTCGAGCAGCCCCGGGCCGTTCGGGACACGCTGCTCGCCAGCGTGGCACTCGATTCGGGCAAGGTCTTCCTCGACAAGATGGACATTGCCGAACAGGAGTTTCGCGAGTTCAAGAGCATTCGGATCCTGGGCTGCGGCACGAGCTGGCATGCCGGGCAAGCCGGTAAATTTCTGATCGAGAAGCTCGCCAAAATTCCCGTGGAAGTCGACTACGCCAGCGAATTCCGGTACCGCGATCCGATCATCGATTCGCGGACCCTCACGATTTGCATCAGCCAATCCGGCGAAACCGCGGACACTCTGGCCGCGCAGCGCGAAGCCAAACAGAAAGGCTCCAAGACCCTGGCTATTTGCAACGTGTACGGTTCGATGATCACGCGCGAGGCGGCGGGAACGATCCTGACCCACGCGGGGCCGGAAATCGGCGTGGCCTCTACGAAAGCTTTCACGGGGCAACTCACCGCGCTGGTCCTGCTGGCCATGTACCTCGGCCAGGTTCGCGGCACTCTCACCGAAGATTGCGAGAAACGCCTCCTTCAGGAATTGATGCGCGTGCCTCACAAAATGGAAACGGTTTTGCGCGGCGACGATTCGGGAATTTATGAAAGCCTTGCGCGCACGTTTTTTCGCCATACCAATTTCCTGTATCTTGGCCGCGGGATTCACTTCCCTATTGCCCTCGAGGGCGCGCTGAAACTCAAGGAAATTTCGTACATTCACGCCGAGGGCTATCCGGCAGGGGAAATGAAGCACGGGCCGAATGCGCTCATCGACGAAAATCTACCCGTCGTCATGCTCGCCACGCGCGACGAAAGCGATCCGGAATCGATGACCCGCTACGAGAAAAGCGTCTCGAATATCAAGGAAGTGAAAGCCCGCGACGGCATCGTCATTTCCGTCGTGTCGGAAAACGATCATTTGGCGCGCGAAGCGTCCGATTACGCCATCGTCGTGCCGCCCACGATGGAAGATTTCGCGCCGCTGCTTGAAGTCATCCCCTTGCAACTCCTGGCTTACCACATCTCGGTTCGCCGCGGTTGCGACGTGGACCAGCCGCGCAACTTGGCCAAGTCGGTCACCGTCGAGTAGCACAGCCACTCCTGGCTGTGCGGTTTTGTATGTTGCACAATCGAGCTATCCGACTAACCAGCGATTGCAAAACCCACACAGGCAAGAGTGCCTGTGCTACAAACCACAAATCGCGTAATATATTCTTGTTGTGAAACGTTTTCTTTTAGCGTGCGGCGCCGTCCACTTCTTTTTTTTCGCAGCGCTCGCAGTGCATGCGCAAGCCCCCGCCCCGAATGCTCCGCCAAGTTCCTCTATCGCTTCCATCAAGATCACTGGAGCTAAAACATTTCCGGCGGACCAAATCATTGCCGCCACCGGCCTGAAGACAGGTGATGTTGTTACCTCCGAACAAATTCAGGAGGCAACTAACCGACTTGCCGCCCTCGGCATTTTTTCTGCCGTCAACTTCCGCTACACGTCAAAAGGAGACGCCATCAACCTGGAATTTCAGGTCCAGGAAGCGCCCACCTATCCGGTTTCGTTCGACAATTTTCCGTGGTTCACCAGCGCTGATATTGCGGCCGCAATCCGAAACCAGGTAGGGCTCTTTACGGGCGAGGCGCCGGGCGACGGAGCGATGATCGACGAAATCTCGGCGGTCATCGAAAATTTGCTGGCCTCGCAAAAAATCAAGGGAAGCGTGGAGCATCAGCTTCTTGCCAAGCCTATAGGCGACGGCATGATGATGCAGTTTCGCGTCGACGGCGTCCAGCTTCGAGTCCAATCGGTCCAATTGGGGGAATCCGTCGCCGCGAATTCCGAGCGATTAAAGGATCGCGTGGCGGACATCAAGGGCCAGCCTTATTCCCTCTTTGCCGTCGAATTATTTGAGAATGAGCAAATCCGGCCGCTCTACGCCTCCAAGGGCTTTCTCCGCGCGCAGATCGGCCCTCCGCAAACGCACCTGATCCCCGACATGAACGATCCCAAGGAATCCGCGGTGGAGCTCACAATTCCCATTGATCCGGGTCCCGCGTACACGTGGAAGGGAGTTTCATGGCAAGGAAACTCGGCCGTGCAATCCTCGGACCTTGACGCGGTCGTTGCCCAGAAGGCCGGCGAAATTGCAGATGGCATGAAGATTGAGGCATTGTGGCAAAAGATCGAATCCTATTACGGCCAGCATGGCTACCTGGATATGAAGCTCAGTCCCGAACCTCAATTCGATGACAGCGCTCACCAGATTTCTTATCGTGCCGCCATCGCGGAAGGCCCGCAGTACCGCATGGGTGACATGGTCATTACCGGCTTATCGCTGGACGCGGAAAAGCGTTTGCGACAGGCATGGCAGATCGCTCCCGGCCAGGTTTTCGATGACGGCTACTACGAATTGCACGTGAAAATATTGTCCAAGCCCAGCCGGGAAATTTTTGGAGATTTGCCCGTTCACTACAACGAGTTTGGCCACCTGCTTCGGCCCGACACAAGCCGCCATACCGTGGACGTCTTGCTGGATTTCAAGTAGCGTTCCGTGGCCTCCCGCGCGGTTTTCCGGGCGCGCCCGTGGAATTCGAGTTACAATCCCCGCCTATGCGACGGCCAATGCGTTTCCTCCCATGCTTTCTGGCATTGATCCTGACAGGAACGGCCTGGGGACAACAATCAACGCCCCGCCCGACACCGCCTCCGGCAAAATCACCGGCGAAGAAATCGCCCGCCCCGCCCCAGTCCGCCGCCCCGCCAAAGAGTGATGATGCTGCGACGGAGCCCCAGGACTCCCCTGCCGACCCCGACGCTGAATTGCAGATGGCAGTGCGCATGGCCGGGAACGACCCCGCCACGCTGGTCAAGAGCTTGGAAGCCTATCTCGCGAAGTACCCTGATTCTCCGAGACGCGCGGCGATTTACCGTGGACTCCTCGAATCGGAAATGAATCTGCACAATCAAAAAAGCGCACTCGATTACGCCGAGAAAATCATCGCCATCCAGCCCGAGGACAGCCAGTCGATGTATCTGGCCGTGACGCTTCTCGAAAAATTGCCCGACGAGGCAAGCCAGCTTCGCGCCATCGGTTACGATACGAGCCTGCTCGAGCGCGTCTCCAAAGCCGACCCGGAATCGCGCCCCCAGCAGATGACGCTGGATGATTGGCAGGCGGGCCGCAACAAATTCATGACCGATCTGTACGTGTTGCGCGGCCGTATGCAGCATCACTTGCACAAGAATGACGAAGCCGTGAAAGACCTCACCGCGGGATTCCATCTGCTCCCGAATGCGGAGGCTGCCCTGACTCTCGGAGAAATCGCGGAAGAAAACAAGAACGCCGGGGAGGCCGTCCAGCAATATGCGATGGCATTCATGCTGGCCAGTCAGGAAGCGCCGGATGCCAACGGACCAGCCGTGGATCTTGACATGCTGCGCATGCGCATGGATAATCTCTGGAAATTTTCGCACGATTCGAGCGCAGGCTTGGGAGACATGCTGTTGTCGGCCTACGACCGCAGCCGTGAACTGGCCAAAACGGATAAACCTGACGCGCCGGCTTACAACAAAGATGTGACCGATCCGCTGCAATTCAGCTTGCGGCACATCGATGGGAGCGGTCCCGTGAAGCTGGCCGATTCACGCGGGAAAGTCGTTATTCTCAATTTCTGGACTACCTGGTGCGCCTACTGCAATCAAATGGAACTGATGCTGGTGGACGTCCGAGCGAAATTCTCAGGGCGCGATGATGTGGTCTTCCTGACAATCAATTCCGATGAGGACGAATCACTCGTTGCGCCGTTTCTTCAGGAACGCAAACCCGGGGGCACTCTGGTCTTCGCCGATGGAGTCGGCCGCGCGTTTCACGTCGAATCGATTCCCACCGTGCTGGTGCTGGACAAGGGCGGAAAAGTTGCCTATCGCACGCAAGGCTTCGCTCCGGACGGATTTACCGATTTGGCCGCCGCGGCAATCACCAAAGCGTCCGTAGCAACCGCACCGTAACAAACCCCGAGAAATCGCTAACGCTTGTGCGATGTGGAAAGACAGTGGCGCAGGCTTCAGCCTGTGTGGTTTGGTCCGTGTAGGGAACAAAATCCACAGGCTGAAGCCTGCGCACCCATTCCGCCATGTAACTTTTCGGATTTGTTTACTTGGTTCCAGAGGGAGATTGCTGCAGGATGACGTCGCGGGCGGCGACGATCGTGTTGACGTGAATTCGAACGGTATCCGCCACGCGCCGCGCGTATCCGCCCGCCAGGGTGGAGGCGACAGGAATCCCCCTGCGACGCGCATGTTCGAAGACCAGCCGGTCGCGCTTCTGCAATCCTTCAATGGTCAGCGCCAGACCGCCAAGCTGGTCCTCGCGGTACGGGTCCGCCCCACCGATGTAAAAAATGATGTCGGGAGTCATCTTTTTGAGAGAGTGGAGGAGCCCCTCTTCCAGGGCGTCTAGATACTCATGGTCGCGCGTGCCGTCTGCGAGACCAATGTCCTCGTCCGAGGGAGGCTTCGGCATGGGGTAGTTGTTTTCCTGGTGGATGGAAAGTGTGAAGACGCCGGCGTCATTTCCGAAGATCGCCGCCGTGCCGTTGCCGTGGTGAACGTCGGTGTCCACGGTCATTGCCGTGCGAATTTTCCCCTCCGCCTGCAAGGTCCGGATGGCAACGCCAACATCATGGACCATGCAAAATCCCTCGCCGTGATCCGGATAGGCATGATGGAAGCCTCCACTGAGGTTGGCGGCGAAACCGTCCTCGATCGCCTTTCGCCCGGCCAAAGTGGATCCTCCCGCCGCCAGCCAAAACCCCATGCGAGTGATCTCCGAAAGTGGGATTTCCAGCTTCATCCGTTCGCTTAGCGTGAGGGAATCCGTCAGAAGTTTGTTTACGTAGGCGGGCGTATGCACGCGCAAAACGTCCTCGTCCGAGGCAGGCTCCGGCTGCAGGAAATCGCTGGCCTCGGCGATTCCCTCGGCGATCAGCGCGTCGTGAATCAGCCTGAATTTTTCGGAGGGGAAAACGTGTGGTCCAAGATCCAAATCGTATTGTGGATGGTAAATGACTTTGAACGGCAGCATAGATGGAATCAAAAACCGGAGAGCACAGGTTAATTGTCGCGGTCGAGAATGAAGTCGGGAACCGTGCGCAGCGCGCGCCCGAAATCCGATGTCCCATTTCCATTCAGGCAGGCTTTCGCGCGCGCGGCGAAATCGAGCGCCGCCGCCCGAGTGCGGTCAAGCGCTCCAGACTCGTGCACTAGCGCCGTGATCTGCTCCGGGCGAACACTCTCAAATCCTTTTTCCTCGAGCACAGTGTGCACCAGGCGCCTTCCAACAGCGCCGTCGCTCTCCAACGCGTAAATCAACGGCAGCGTGACCTTGCCCTCTTTCAGGTCACTGAGCACGGGTTTCCCAAGTTTTTCCGGCGAGGCGGTAAAGTCGAGGACATCATCCACGAGCTGGAATGCAAGGCCTGCAAAGTGGCCGTAGTCGGCCAAGGCTTGCTGGCCGGCGTCGTCCAGGTTGCCGAGGACCGCTCCCAAGCGGGCGCAGCCCGCGAACAAGCACGCCGTCTTGCGCGCGGCGAGTTCCACCGCATCCTGTTCGGTCAAATCCATTCGCCCGAGCTTGGTCAATTGGAGAAGCTCGCCCTCCACCATGTTTTGCGTCAGTTCGATCAAAACGTCGAGGATCTTGAAGTTGCGCTCGGCGAGGGCCATTTGAAACGACTGCATGTACAGCCAGTCGCCCGCGAGAACGCTGCGGTGATTGCCCCAGCGGGAATTGGCCGACGGACGACCGCGGCGGGTGTTGGCGCCGTCAATCACGTCGTCGTGGATCAGCGTGGCGCTGTGAATCAGCTCGACGACCGCCCCCAGCCGGATCGCGCTGTCTCCCCGATATCCAGCATATCCCGCCGAAAGCAGCAGGAGCGCCGGGCGCAAGCGCTTGCCACCACCGGCAAGTAAGTAGCGCGAGATTTCCGCCACCGGCTCGATGGCCGAGTCGTTTTGGAGCGCAAGCTCCTGCTCGACCTTCACTAGGTCATCGCGAACTAGATCGAAAATTTCCTTCGCCGTCAGAAGTGAGATGATACCCCTCCAGGAACTTCCCCGCTGCGATTTCCGGAACGTTCGAGACCAAAAAACCGCCGAAAGTTTCCCGACGTCATTTCGGCTATCTCGGTCGCTGGCAAGTTTCTCACATTCCCGATGGTCTGCGCCACTTCCGCGACATAGGCCGGCTCGTTTCTCCGCCCGCGGTAAGTTTGAGGAGCGAGGAACGGCGAATCGGTTTCCACAAGCAGCCGGTCCAGCGGAATCTTTGCCGCGGCGTCCCGCAGATTCTGCGCCTTCGGATAGGTCACGTTTCCCGCGAAAGAAATCAGGAAACCCATCTCCATGCCTTGCCGCGCCTCGTCAAGAGTTCCCGTGAAGCAATGGAAGATTCCACCCAGTCCAGAACTCTTCCAGTCCTGATCCAGAATCTTCAAGCAGTCCGGCCATGCATCCCGGCAATGGATGATCACCGGTTTGTTCTCCGCGCGTGCCTGGCCGAGTTGATGGCGAAATACGCTGGCCTGCACGTCGCGTGGCGAATGATCGTAATGGTAGTCGAGGCCGATCTCTCCCCAGGCGATTGCGCGCGGGCTCCGAGCCAGCCTTTCCAGTTCCGCGTAGTGGGCGTCGGTCGCATGCCTCGCCTCGTGCGGATGAATCCCGGCTGCGGCGTAAATCCAATCGTGCGCTTCGGCGTATGGGACGGCCGCTCCCAACTTTTCGATTTCCGGTCCGTTGCCGATCGCCAGAAGCGTCCCAACTCCCGCAGCCCGGGCCCGATCGAGCATGGCGTCACGGTCCGCGTCGTAGTCGGATACATCCACGTGCGCGTGTGAATCGATCAGGTCCATGGTCCAGTAGGACAGGCTTCAGCCTGTCTGGTTTTGATTTTATATTGACGAAAAGCAGACAGGCTGTCCTTCGCAGCGCTCAGGATAAAAAGCCTATCCTACTTAAGCTTCGCCCCGACAGGCACTTCTTCCAGGAAGCCGGCCAGCACAGGCGCGCCATCAGGCGCTGAAGCCGCGACAATCATGCCATTCGATTCGACGCCGCGCAGTTTTCGAGGCTGCAAATTTGTTACCACCACAACTTTGCGCCCCACGAGTGCCTCGGGCTTGTATGCCAGCGCCAGGCCGGCGACAATCTGGCGCACTTCATCGCCGATATCGACCTGCAGCTGAAGCAGTTTGTCCGCCCCAGCTACTCGTTCCGCAGTTTTGACCAGCCCGACGCGCATCTCTACTTTGGCGAAGTCCTCGATGCCAATCTTCGCTGATGCTGCGACAGCGGGTGCCGCGGCCGCGCCGGGCCCGGCTGGTGCGCTTGCCGCCGCGGGTGTTTCCGGGGCTTTGTTCTGTTCCTGCTCCATGGCTTCAATCCTCGCAATCGTTTCGGATTTGTCAACGCGCGGGAAAATTCCTTCCGGCTTCCCGATTTTAGTCCCAGGCTTGAGCTGTCCCCAGGAAAGAAGGTCCATCTGAAACCCGCTCAGCGGACCAGACTGCCCCAACTGAGCCCATATTTTTTGCGTCGCCTGCGGGAGCACGGGATGCGCCAGCACCGTGGCGATGCGCAGGCCTTCCGCCGCGGTGTAAAGCACCGCCGCCAAGCGCGCCCGGTCCTCGGCTTTTTCGGCGAGAGCCCACGGCTTTTCGACCGTGATGTATTTGTCGATCATGGCGACGATTTCCCAGATCGATTCCAGCGCCAGCGAAAAACTGAATCGGTCGTACAAATGCATCACTTTAGTCACTGCTTCGTTAGCGAATTCTGCGGTGCTAGGAGCGTCTGTTTCCCCGCCCCGCTTCGGCGCCGGCGCTGGAATTTCGCCGCCCAAATAGCGCTCGATCATCGTCAGCGTGCGGCTGGCGAGGTTGCCGAGACCGTTGGCAAGGTCGCTGTTATACCGCGTGACCAGAGCGTCGTAGGAAAAGCTACCGTCCTGACCGAAAACGATTTCGCGGAGCAGGTAGTATCGAAGCGGCTCAATTCCTATGGCGCTGACGATGGGGCGCGGCCTCACCACATTGCCGCGCGATTTGCTCATCTTCTCGCTGTCAAACAGCAGCCAGCCATGGGCCCAGATTCTCTCCGGCAGCGGCAAATCCGCCGCCATCAGGAATGCGGGCCAATACACCGCGTGAAACCGAATGATCTCCTTGCCGACGATATGCAAATCCGCCGGCCAGAGGCCGCGCTGGTCGTAGTTCGGGCCTCCCACGGCGCTCAGATATCCGATCAGCGCGTCAAACCACACGTAAAAAACATGCGGCGCTTCGCCCGGCACCGGAATCCCCCACCGGATTGTGGTGCGCGTAATTGAAAGATTCTTCAAGCCGCCATTCACGAAACTCAGAACCTCATTGCGGCGGCTCTCCGGCTGGATGAAATCGGGATTGGCTGCGTAGAAGTTAAGGAGCTTTTGCTGGAATTCGGAAAGCTTGAAAAAATAGTTTTCTTCCGTGACGGTTTCCGTTGGGCGTCCGCAATCGGGGCAAGCGTCTCCGGGCCCTGCGTCCACAACATAGGCATTGTCGTGCACGCAGTATTGTCCGGTGTAGCGGCCTTTCTCGATGAAGCCGTTATCCCGGCAGCGCTTGAACAGCCATTGCACGGTGCGGTGGTGCTTTTCATCCGTGGTGCGGATAAACTCGTCGCCCGGTATTCCCAGATCGTCCCACAGCCGCTTCCACTGCACGGCGATTTCGGTGGAAAATTCCTGGGGGGATTTCCCCGCTTTTTGCGCCGATCGCTCGACGTTTACGCCGTGTTCGTCGGCGCCCGTGGTCATGAACACGTCGAATCCCCGCATGCGCTTGTAACGCCGGATCACGTCCGCAACGATCGTCGAGTAGGTATGTCCGATGTGCGGCATGCCATTGGTGTAGTACAGCGGCGTCGTTAAGTAGTATTTAGGCTTGGCTCGGGGAGTGCTCATTCGCCCTTTCCGTTCAAGATGTTAGGGTGAACCCTAAGGATGGCAGGCCGCCTCTTAAAAGCAACAAGCTCCGCACTTGGAAATCGAATTTCGATAGTAAGCGGGCTGCTGGGTGCTGTCAAATCAACGCGAGCTTCAGCTGTGCCGGAATTCGTGGTCGTAGCCCGATGGATTTTCCGAATCCTAAAAAGGAGAGGCACCCTGACTCAGGGTGCCTCTCTGAAATCTTAGATTTTTAAATCGAGGTGCGCTGCAAACTCGCAGTGTCCTTTAATCCTGGGCAGGCGGAGGCGGCTGCTTGCCCTCCCCGCGGTGCCCCTCGCCACCGAATCCCTTGCCCTGCACTTGCTTGAAGGAAGGATCCGGGCTGAAGAGAGACCCAGCGGGCGACTGTCCAATGTTCGATAATTGGTAAATGGTCGTCCCGAATCGCGGATCGGTGTGCGAGTCTTCCAAAACAAGGTCCAACGCAGCCGAATACCAGCGCTCGGAGGTAATGACGATCGCGAATTGATTCCCAATCGCACCCGCGGGAATTGTTCGCGTCACCCTACGGTCGTCCACCGGGTAGATTGTATTCGTGACAGAATCCGTAAACGTCCCATTCGGATTGTCCGTCACGGTTTCGTTGCTGGAGTCGGAACGATTCGGACGGTCCTTCTTCTCATCCTTAGGCCGATTGTAGTCACGGATTGGGAAGTCACGGTAGGTCCCTTTGGTCACATTGACAATGTATTGCATGCCCGCGGTTACATTTCGGATGTATGCGAATTCCTGGGCCTTCCCAGACGCCGCCCACGGGCCAATCGAAGTCAATTTCACGTCGCGGTAGGTGCTGCCATCCGCGCCCCGGGCAAACGTGCCAGTGGTCGTATTGGAAATCGTGTTGCCTGGCAGAGTCTCCGTATGCGTGATTGTAAAGGCCGCCAGGATCGGTTTCCCGATCACGACCTTGCCCCCGAAGCCGCCCATCAGCCCGCCCATTTCAAACATTCCAGCCATCGGTCCGCCCATCCCCGGACCTCGATCACCGAATGGCCCGGGAGGCGGAGGGCCCTGCGCACTGACTATCATGGCTACACCCGCCAAGAATATTGCTGCCACACCCGCCCCAATCCATGCTTTTCTCACGGCCTTCCCTCCTCCACCCAAGCCCGCAATGATTCGCGCTGCAACACGCACCTACTGAATCACCTTTACTCCACGAGGCCATCCATCCACGCCCACCAAAACGTCCGCCAGAATCAAATCTTCATCCGGAGTTACGGCGACGGGATAGCCAAGCTGCGCCAGAGAGGATCTCGTCAACTGGACGCGCACAACCATCCCTGGGTCGTCCGCCGAGATAGCGCCGGTGAAGGGCACAGGAACGAAGTCGGTGGCCGCATAGGTTCCAGTCGCAGAGGCATCTTCAACCACTGTATCGGCCGCTGGTGCTGCTTCACCGTGGTTAACGGCGGCAGGTCCCTTCGCCTCCTGCGGAGCTTGCGATTGCGAGGAGACGTCCTTCCTTGGGGCTGGAACCGCCGGCCCTTTCGAGCGCCCGCTAACCGTCCATAGAAAAACCAGCAGGACTGCCGCAGCGGCTCCCACACTGGTCCACTCCAAAGTGCGCCGCCACGTTGCTCTCCGATGGTGGTTCCGAAATGCCAAGCGCAACGATGTCTCCACCCGAGGGGGCGCCTGCACTCCGCGCGCACTCCTGCCCAATCCTTCCGAAGCTTCAGCGAGCGCCGCGGCATCAGGCATTCGCTCCGAGCAGAGCCCACAATGGGTGGCGTGTTCCAGAGCCGCTTCGCGCACATTCACATCCAGCAGTTCCATGCGCACAAAGGCGTGGACGACCTCATCGAATTCCCTGCACGTCATTTCGCTCACGTTTTTCCTCCTGGACGCGCCGAATTCACCCGGGCCGAGATTCGCCCTGGACGGAGCTTGTCCAGCAAAATCGACCGCGCCCGATTCAGTCTCGACCTCACCGTTCCCACCGGGCATTCGAGCAATACCGCCGCTTCGCCATAACTCTTTCCCTCGAGATCGCACAACGTTACCGGTTCGCGATAGTGGTCGGGCAACGTAAGAATGGCCTCGCGCAACAACTCTGTGATTTGCGCGTGCTCCAGACCTTCCAGGATCATCTCCGCCGTGCCGGGTCCTGATGAAGAATGGCTGTTGCCGTTGGAGTGCGTCATATCGCCACTGCCCCCGGTCGTAAGCCCTCTTCCCAATTCGTCGGAGAGAGGGACGTACCTTCCCTCTTTTTCATGCAGCTTTCGGAGGTGGTTCCGCGCAATGCCAAAAAGAAAGGCGGCGGGAGTGCCCTTGTCCTCGTCATATTTGCTGGTGTGCCGGATGAGCGTTAAAAAAGTTTCCTGAACCACGTCCGCAGCCGATTGTGGGCTCCCGCTCATATGCATGGAGTATCTGTAGAGTCCACCTTGATGGCGGCGGTAGAACTCCAGAAAAGCGCCCTCGTCACCTGCTGCGAGACGCCTCAAGAGTTCGACATCGCGTGTTTCAACTGGCTCTGCCATCTACCCCGGTTGGACGTCTCTCCCGCTCTTCCACAATGAATTACGTTTCACGGCAGGAGGAGTTCCACTTTCTTGGCCCGATTGCCATCTCTGCAGGGCCATCTAAACAACCGCCTTAGTATATTCTCGCAGCCGATTCGGTGCTGTGCCTTGCCGACATCCGGCTCACGGTTGGAATCTGCTATGCGCTGCTGTTAGGATGCGATTAGGCGAGGAACCGCATTCAAGAAAATTGCCATTTTGCAATGTGAGATGCGCAGGGAGGCGAGAGACCATGCGGTATACATCTTCAACAAAAATTTCGGTCGCGCTGGGCATCACATACTTTGGCATGGGCTTGATTTTCATCGCGGGTGTTGGGGCGCAAAACTCGGGCGGCTCCCCACAAATGGTGAAGGGCCAGGGCTCTTTCAACGACTGGGCCAACGAGCGCCCGGGCAACCGGTATCTCATCAAGGCCTCCGATTTGCCGAAGCCCTACGCGACGGATTCCGCGCCCAATGAATCCAGAGTCGTTCCGCGGCCCGCGGATGCGTGGCCGAAAGTCCCGGACGGTTTCAAGATTGACCAGGCCCTCACCGGTCTCGACGCCCCGCGAACGATTGTTAGCGCGCCGAACGGCGACCTGTTCGTGGCGGAAAGCAATCCCGGCCGCATCCGCGTGCTCCGCGGCTTCTCTGCCGATGGCAAGGTCGTAACGAACGAGGTGTTCGCCTCCGGCCTGACGCTGCCGTATGGCATCGCGTTCTACCCTCCCGGGCCGAATCCGGAATACGTGTATTTCGGAAACACCAATTCCATCGTCCGCTTCCCTTACAAGAACGGCAACCTGAAAGCCAGCGGCCCCGCCCAAGTGGTCGTTGCCAGCATCCCTGGCGGCGCCAGGTACGGTGGCGGGCATTGGACACGTAGCCTCGTGTTTTCGAACGACGGTAAAAGGCTTTATGTCGGTGTCGGTTCCAAGGCAAACGTCAGCGATGATGGATCGGAAACCAATCGCGCCGACATACTAGAGTTCAACCCGGATGGAACTGGGCTGCGGATCTACGCATCCGGCGTTCGCAATGCTTCCGGCCTGGCCATGCATCCTGACACCGGCCAGCTCTGGGTCGCAGTGAACGAACGGGACGCCCTGGGCGACGATCTCGTACCCGATTACGTTTCCCACATTCAAGAAGGCGGATTTTATGGCTGGCCCTGGTATTACACGGGACCAAACCAGGATCCGCGATTTGCGGGAAAACACCCTGAGCTGAAGGAGAAAGTCATCGTTCCTGACGTATTGCTGCAATCCCATTCCGCTCCTTTGGCCTTGACGTTTTATGAAGGGAAACAATTCCCCACGGATTATCGCGGCGATCTCTTCGTAACTTCCCACGGTTCCTGGAACCGCGCCCACCGCACGGGATACATAGTCCTGTGTGTTCTCACAGAGAATGGGAAGGCCACGGGAGAATATGAAGATTTCGTCACCGGCTTCGTCGTTGACGACGCCAATGTCTGGGGACGTCCAGTAGGCGTGACGGTGGCAAGCGACGGCGCGCTGGTATTCACCGATGATGCGTCGAACAGCATCTGGCGCGTGACCTACACCGGCAGCAAAAGCGCAGCAAAGTAGGAATCAAAGCTCCTTGAAAATTGCAATCCGTTCGGGGGACGGACGAGGTCAGCCGAGCCCCGGGAGCGCCAATCTCCCGATTGGCGCATTGCAAATCGCCATTCAGGAGAATGGCGTTCCCGGGCTAAGCATCTCCGACATTCCATCTTCAACTTCCTCCCGCGTTCATTTTTCCGGCTGGCTCCAAGTAGAGCCCGCACCCTATAATCTCTGTTTCTCTTCGCAGATGGGAGCCACTTGGTACACGTTCTTGTAGTCCGTGTTCGCGCCGCCCTCGCGGCGCATATCCGCGCGCACTATCAGCAGGATGTGACCGTCGTCACGGAGAAACCTCCGCGCATCGAAATGGGCGAAGCCGCCACGCCCGTGTGCTTCGAGCTGGCCAAGCGGCTGAAACGCGCGCCACGGCAGATCGCGCAAGAAATTGCCGCGCAGTTGCCGCACATCGAAGGAGTCGAACGCGTCGAAATCGCCGGCGGCGGCTACGTGAATTTTTATTTTGCGCGCGCCGCATTTCTCGCCGCTTCTCTGAAGGAAGCGGACACGCCATTGGCCGCCGCCTCTCCCGATGCCCCGAAATGCATCGTGGAACATACCAACATCAACCCTAACAAGGCCGCGCATATCGGCCACCTGCGCAACGCCGTGATGGGGGACACGTTTGTGCGCCTGCTGCGCCGCGCCGGGCAGCGCGTGGAGGTGCAGAACTACATCGACAATACCGGCGTGCAGGTCGCGGACGTGGTCATAGGATTCCTGCGCATCGCCAAGAAAACGCCGGCGGAAGTTCGTGCACTGGTCGCAGAGCCGAAATTCGATTATTACTGCTGGGACTTGTACGCCAGCGTCTCCCGCTTTTTCGAGGAAGACAAAACGCGCCTCGCGTTGCGAGGCGAAATGCTGAAATCGATCGAAGAAGGCGCAGGCGACGCCGCGGAAATGGCGAACATCGTCGCGCCCGCCATCGTGCGATGCCATCTCCATACAATGGAGCGCCTCGGCATCGAATACGACCTACTGCCCCGCGAGAGCGAGATCTTGCACCTGAAATTCTGGGATGCGGCATTCGAGCTACTGAAACAGCGCAACGCGATTCACCTCGCCGGATCGGGAAAAAACGCCGGCTGCTGGGTGATGCGCATGAATGACACCGCGGACGGCGCCGACGGGAACGGAGAAGATGACGACGCAAAAATCATCGTGCGCTCCAATGGAACGGTCACCTATGTCGGCAAAGACATTGCCTACCAGCTCTGGAAATTCGGATTGCTCGGGCGCGATTTCCATTACGAAAAGTTTTACACCTATCCCGCCGGACACAGGCTGTGGTCCAGCGTTTCCACCGGAGGGAATCCCAATGCGCCCGCATTTGGCCGCGCCGCGATTGTGTACAACGTCATCGATGCGCGGCAGGCGTACCTGCAAAATGTCGTGACCGCGGGGTTGCGCGCGCTCGGCTACGAGGAACAGGCCGCGCGTTCGATTCACTTTTCCTACGAAATCGTGGCGCTCACGCCGCGCTGCGCCTCGGAACTTGGCTACACGCTCAGCGAGGAAGACGCGAAGAAGCCGTACGTCGAAGTCAGCGGACGCAAAGGCCTCGGCGTAAAAGCCGACGACCTGCTCGACCAGCTTGAAGCCGCCGCGCGCGCGGAAGTGGATGAACGCCATCCCGATACCCTCGACGTCGAGCGCGCCGCCATCGCGCACTCCATCGCCATCGGCGCGCTGCGCTATTTCCTATTGAAATTCACGCGCACGGCCACCATCGCCTTCGACTTCAAGGATGCGCTCAGCTTCGAGGGCGAAACCGGCCCCTACTGCCAATACGCCGTGGTGCGCGCGCGAAATATTTTCCGCAAGCTGCGTGACGAGCAGCCCGACTTCGATATGTCCTCGCTGGAAACTGTGGACCCAAGCGCGGCGGAGGAATTGTTCTCCGGCCCCGACGGAAACGCTTTCTGGGAAATGGCGCTCTTGGCCGGATCGCTCGATACGCAAATCGACGCGGCCGTTGGCGCGCAAGAACCAGCCTTCGTCGCCAAGTACGCCTTCCAACTCGGCCAGGCCTTCAATCTTTTCTATCACCATCACCACATCCTTACCGAGAAGGACCCAGCCAAGAAGAAGTTTCTCCTGCAATTGAGCCGCCTTGTCGAAGTTCAGCTGGTCGCGGCGCTCGAACTCCTGGGAATCGAATCTCCCGAAAAAATGTAGCGATTTGCATGCAGTGGGCCAGCTTCCGAGCGCGCAGCCAATGGCTCGGAGCGCCCTGGCCGAAACATCGCTCGCGGGATTCTGTTACACTGTTCGCCGCTTAAAAGGCGGGGGCGAAGGGTGCACGGCGTTCGCTCTCACACAGTACCAAACCAGGAGACACACAATGTTGCGCATCAACGACGAAGCTCCGAATTTCACCGCCGAAACATCGCTAGGGACGATCCACTTTCACGAGTGGATTGGCGACGGCTGGGCCATCTTGTTCTCTCATCCCAAGGACTTCACACCTGTGTGCACCACAGAGCTGGGCTATATGGCGGGGCTGGAACCTGATTTCAAGAAGCGCAACTGCAAGATCATCGGGTTGAGCGTGGACCCGGTGAGCAACCACAGTAAGTGGGCCGTAGACATCGAAGAGACGCAGGGCCACAAGGTGAATTACCCCATGATCGGGGACCCGGAGCTCAAGATTGCCAAGCTGTATGACATGCTGCCGGCAGACTCCGGCGATACTTCCGAGGGCCGCACCGCGGCTACCAACGCCACCGTGCGCACCGTGTTCGTTGTCGGCCCGGACAAAAAGATCAAGCTGATGCTCAGCTACCCGATGAGCACCGGCCGCAACTTCGACGAAGTGCTGCGCGTGCTTGACTCGATCCAGCTCACGGCCAAGCACAAAGTAGCTACGCCGGTGAACTGGAAAAACGGCGACGACGTGATCATCCTGGGAGGGGTGACGGACGAAGAAGCCAAGCAAAAATATCCCGGCGGCTGGAAAGCGCCGCGGCCCTATCTGCGTATCGTTCCTCAGCCGAAGTAACACCCCGTAGGCGAGGATGGATTGGAATGATCTTCAAGCAGTTCTATCTGCCGTGCCTGGCGCACGCCTCCTACGTGATCGGAGACGAATCCACGGGCACGGCCGCCGTTGTTGACCCGCAACGCGACATCGACCAATACATTGCCTTTGCCGCCGAGCATGCGCTGAAGATCAAGCACGTATTCCTGACCCATCTGCACGCCGATTTCGTCGCTGGGCATTTGGAGTTGCGCGACCGTGTGGGCGCCACGATCTATCTCGGCGCCGCGGCCAAAGCGGGGTATGCATTTACTCCTCTTCGCGATGGAGACACCCTCGAATTCGGACGCGTGCGCCTGAAGGCGCTGGAAACGCCGGGGCACACGCCGGAGTCCATCTCGATTGTGGTCTACGACCTGAACGCCAGCGATGCGCAACCGCACGCCGTGCTCACCGGTGACACTCTGTTCATCGGCGACGTAGGGCGGCCCGACCTGCGCGCGGCGCTGGGCTGGTCGGCAACGGATCTCGGCGGCCTGCTGTTCGACTCGCTGCACCGCAAGCTACTGGCGCTGCCGGATCCGTGCCTCGTGTATCCCGCTCACGGCGCGGGCTCGCTCTGCGGGAAGTCAATCAGCAAGGAGACAGTGTCAACCCTGGGAGAACAGCGGCGATCGAATTACGCGCTGCAAGCCATGAGCAAAGAAGCCTTCATTCAAGTGGTGACCGCCGATCAGCCGGAGGCTCCGGCCTACTTCAACTATGACGCCGTGCTGAACAGCGAAGAGCGCCCGACGCTGGACCAGGCGCTGGCGCGCGAGATGAACCCTCTGACGCTCGACGCCGTGCTGGAGCTGCAAGCGCAAGGCGCGCAGATCCTCGATACGCGCGATGCCGGCGAATTTGCTTCGGCACATCTTGCGGGGAGCATCAACATCGGCCTCATCGGCCAGTACGCCACATGGGCCGGAACGGTGCTGGATCGCAAGCATCCGATCGTAATCATCGCAGACCCGGGCCGGGAGAACGAATCCGCGATTCGGCTAGGGCGCATCGGCTTCGATCACGTGGCCGGGTATTTAAAAGATGGGTTGCACAGCCTCAACTCGCGTCCAGATTTGACGGTCACCACGGACCGCCTCAGCGCGCCCTTCGCCGCCGAGCTTTTGTCCTCGCCAGAACCGCCGCTAGCCATCGACGTCCGCACTCCACGCGAGCGCGATCAAAAACACATCGCCGGAAGCCTGGGCTTCCCGCTCAATCATTTATCCGAACATTTGGAAAAGCTGCCGAAAAACCGCGCCCTGCTGGTCTATTGCGCCGGTGGCTACCGGTCGTCCCTCGCCGCAAGCTTGTTGCAAGGCAGCGGATTCGACCGCGTCAGTGAAATTGCCGGCGGGATCACGGCGTGGGAAGCCGCAAACCTCCCGGTCGAATCTGCCTCCGCATAGTCATGAGATTTTCTGCGCGCGCAAAGCACTTTCCGCACGGAAAGCGACCCTGCCAGGAAAAAGTTCATGGCGCAACTGAGCTGCCACGTCGAAGTTCAGCTCGTCACGGCGCTCAGACTCCTTGGAATTGAATCCCTCGAAATAATTTAGCGCTCTGTCGACAATGGACAATTTCCAAAGTAGCCGACCATTTTCCCAGAGTTGGCGTATTCGCTTCGAGGCGGTAGTCCCACACATGTCCGATTTTGCAACTCAACTCCTTCTTTACTGCTTCTCTTGGGCGCAATTCGTATTGGTTTTCCCATCGAGCTTTGTTCGCAGCTACTCGGTGGTCATGCTAAGCGGAGTGGTGACGGTGACGGGCTGTCGAAGGAAAGTGACAAGCAGGTTGACGGCGAACAGAGTGACCGCCGTGAGCTCAATGAACGCAGAGACAGGCAGAACCTTCCAAGCCCAGGCCGCGTAATTCTGGTAGGCGGTGATTTCAGACGCGACGCGGAGCGTGCAACCAGTCATCAACAATACGAGCATCGCTAGCATCAGCCTGGGGCTCCACAATATTCGCATCCCGCAAAATGACGGCAGAATTCTCTGCCCGACGGAAAATACCATTGCCGCGATGAACCCAACGGTCAGCGCGTGTCGCGAGGCTCCCCAGATTCCGGGAGCATTCCCAGCGCGCGAGGCCCAGATACTGAGCGACGCAGCAATCAAGAGCCACCCATAGGCAATCCGGATGAAAACGGGAAAGCTTGCGTGAACATTGATCGTTTTCGCGGCCTTCGCTGCAGGCTCAAAAAACCGGATTGCTATCACGGCCGTCACGGCTCCTCCAAGCAAAAGAATGCCAGCCGTCGTAAAGCGGTCCAAGAATCCAGCCACTACGCCCGCCGTGTTCAAACCAGCGGCTACTAAGAGCCATGTCCCTCGCAGGGGCCGCAACCCCATGAACACTGGGAGCCAACGTGAGCTAAACCCCCAAACCATGGGAACCAGGAAGCCCCACGTCGAAACTATCAAATAGCGTTGGTCGAATTCGTGCGGGAAAGCTGGCGAACTTGCGTGAAGCGACAGCTGAATGGAGGCGCCAAGATTGAGCGCCAGTGAGGCGAACAGTCCCAGAGTGGCCGCAATCACAACGAATATCCAGGATTCCAAAGGTTTCGGCGCGCCCTGAGAAGGCCGATGACTTGCCACGGCCTGAAAGAATATCAAGAACGCGAGCACTTCCAGTGCTGCTGACATGGGCATCAAGATGCGCCAGTGCCAGGGATAAATGTTGGAGAACCAACGGGTCATTACACCGACCACCCAAAGTGCCCAGCACACCCACCCTTCCCAAAGTGCAAACGGCTTCAGTTTGCGCAGCTTGGGAATTGAATAGAAGCCAATCCCGAGAATGAAAGTGCCCACCCAACCGAACAATTGCGCGTGACCATGCGCTTGAATCCAAGCAGGAGCAATCGAATCGGCCTCCTCTTGATTGCTGATCTTGATGAGATTCCAAACGCCGAGGAATGTTCCGGGCAACAACATGAAGACCAACCCTGTGACGATGTAAGTCATGAGCATGTGCGAAAGCGATTGCTCACGCGCGATCGCATGGTCCATCACAGATTTTGTCTTAGCGTCCAACCAAACGGGCTTTTGGATGTTAGTCGTCATGCAATCTCCCCGGAAAGAATCAGGAAGGATTCCAGGGCCTCTTTCGGCGGTTGGCTACCTCTGTTAATCGTAACACGATACATTCTTCAGCACATTCTCGACTGGAGATTGTGAAACCAATTGCCTGCGTTCGGGCAGGCAAAAGAACGCGCGCACTGTCATGGCTGGATTCTGAATTAGCCCCGGCCTGCACCTCACAATTAGGCAGCCTTGACGAAATCTAACATTAGACATAGTCTAAGCGACTCATGGACGCCGAGGCGATTAAACGGTTCTTCGACGGCAGCGGATTGCGCTGCACTCCTCAGCGCTACGCCGTGATGGCATTCTTGATGGAGCACAACAGGCATCCCACGGCTGCGGAAATCCTCGAAGCTGTGAATCGCGTGGATCCGCGCTCTTCCAGGGCCACGACCTATAACAATCTGCGGGACCTGGTGCGAGCGGGTTTGGTCCGTGAAGTTGCCGTCGAGGGGCGCGCCGCGCGATTCGATGCGAAAGGCATGCGGCATCACCACTTCATCTGCGATCGCTGCGGCAATGTTGAGGACATCGAGTGGTACGACCTGCCCAGGCCTGCCTCGCGTTCTCTCGGTAAGCGGATTCTTCGCGAATGCGAACTGATTTTCCGGGGACTCTGCACGAAGTGCGCTCCTCGGCGCGCTTCCCGTTAGATTTCGAAGTCGTGTCGATACCGGAGGAATGGCGCGCGTCGGCAAGCACGGCCGCCAGCGATTCGCGAGTAGGAAAGCCGTGATGGGTTCGCAGTTCGTTATAGTTCTTTTGACTAAATTTTTGACAAATCGGAAGTAAGGAGCAAACCATGTCAACCGAAGCCAAATGCCCGGTCATGCACGGAACCACAAATGTTGGAATGAGGTCGAACAGCGACTGGTGGCCGAGCCAGCTGAACCTCAGGATTCTTCGCCAGAACTCGCCCCAGTCCGATCCGATGGGCGAGGCCTTCGACTATGCCGAAGAGTTCAAGAAGCTCGACTTCAAAACGCTGAAGAAGGACCTCCGGGCGCTCATGACAGACAGCCAAGACTGGTGGCCGGCGGATTTCGGCCACTACGGGGGGCTCTTCATTCGCATGGCGTGGCACAGCGCGGGCACGTATCGCATCGGCGATGGGCGCGGCGGAGCGGGAGCCGGCCAACAGCGTTTCGCGCCGCTCAACTCCTGGCCGGACAACGCGAGCCTCGACAAGGCGCGCCGGCTGCTTTGGCCGATCAAGCAGAAGTATGGGCGGAAAATCTCCTGGGCCGACCTCATGATTCTCGCGGGCAATGTCGCGCTTGAGTCGATGGGCTTCAAAACATTCGGATTTGGTGGCGGGCGCCCCGATGTGTGGGAACCCGACGAAGTCGTGTACTGGGGCAAGGAGGACATCTGGCTTGGCGACAAGCGCTACGCGGGCGACCGGGAACTCGAGAATCCTCTCGCCGCCGTGCAGATGGGTCTCATCTATGTGAATCCGGAAGGACCGAACGGAAAGCCGGATCCCGTCGCGGCGGCCAAGGATATTCGCGAAACGTTCCGCCGCATGGCGATGAACGACGAGGAAACGGTTGCGCTCATTGCTGGAGGTCACACCTTTGGAAAAACCCACGGTGCCGGCGATCCGAACCTTGTTGGCCCCGCTCCCGAGGCAGCGCCCATTGAGGAGATGGGCCTCGGCTGGAAGAGCCGTCATGGCACCGGCAAAGGCAAAGACGCGATAACCGGCGGCCCGGAAGTTACCTGGTCGCAGACGCCAACGAAGTGGAGCAACTACTACTTCGAGAACCTGTTCAGCTACGAATGGGAGCTGACCAAGAGCCCTGCCGGCGCCTATCAGTGGCAAGCGAAGGGCGGCGCCACGCCGATTCCGGATGCCTTTGACCCGGCAAAGCATCACGCGCCAACCATGCTGGTGACTGACCTTTCTTTGCGGATGGACCCGGTCTACGAGAAGATTTCCCGGCACTTCTACGAGCATCCAGATAAGTTTGCAGACACGTTTGCGCGCGCGTGGTTCAAGCTCACTCACCGCGACATGGGCCCGCGTTCGCGCTATCTCGGGCCGGAAGTCCCGGCGGAGGAGCTGATCTGGCAAGACCCCGTTCCCGTCGCGGATCATAAATTGATCGGGGAGAAGGACATTGCTGCTCTGAAGGCCAAGATCCTCAAATCCGGACTGTCGATCTCCCAACTCGTCACGACTGCCTGGGGGTCGGCCGCGACGTTCCGCGGATCCGACAAGCGCGGTGGGGCGAACGGGGCGCGCATTCGCCTCGCGCCACAAAAGGATTGGGAAGTAAACCAGCCGGCCGAATTGGCGAAGGTGCTCAAGTCTCTGGAAGCGATCCAAAAACAGTTCAATGGCCCACAGTCCCGCGGGAAGAAGAAGGTCTCGCTCGCCGACCTGATCGTCCTCGGCGGCTCAGCCGCTATCGAGCAGGCGGCAAAGAAGGCGGGGCACAAGGTGACCGTTCCCTTCACGCCCGGTCGCACAGATGCGTCGCAGCAGCGAACCGATGTGGAGTCCTTCGCCTATCTCGAACCAGTCGCGGACGGGTTCCGCAACTACCTCAAGGCCAAGTTCAGCGTGTCGGCGGAGGAGCTGATGATCGACAAAGCCCAACTGTTGACGCTGACACCACCGGAGATGACGGTTCTCGTCGGCGGCCTGCGCGTCCTAGGTGCAAATGCCGGGAAGTCCAACCACGGCGTCTTCACCAATCGGCCGGAGACGTTGACCAACGACTTCTTCGTCAACTTGCTCGACATGGGCACGCAATGGCAGCCGTCCGTTGGTTCGGAAGAGGTATACGAGGGGCGCGACCGGAAGACGAACAAGGTCAAGTGGACCGGCACTCGTGTCGACCTGATCTTCGGTTCGAACTCCGAGTTGCGCGCCCTCGCGGAAGTCTATGGGTGCGCGGATTCTAAGGAGAAGTTTGTGAAAGACTTCGTGGCCGCGTGGACCAAAGTGATGAATCTCGATCGCTTCGACCTTGTCTGAGCTGGTCGGAAAAAGAGAGCTGTCCACTTAGGACTAACCACCGTTCCTGTTGTTTGGATCGGCAAAAATGGAGGTGGCGCATTTCTTGGCTCGCGCGCGCCGGATCGCGCGCCCGCTCGGATACGCTTTCCCGAAAGACGGGGTGTACGCAATCTGGAATTGTGAAATGCTGTGGAATGTATGCGGCCTCACGCCGCTTCGGATCGCGGGTGGTTGACGCCGCATTTGAAATGTACCAGTTAGTTTCCCGATTGCGGACAATGTGGTCAGACCCTCACCTTTAACTTCCCATAGCCCCGTTTCTGGACCCGTTCCGAGTAGCCGAGCATCCGACCAGAATCCAGCGCGAGACTTGTAAAAGCCGCAGCATTGGGGAAATGTCAGCAACGATTACCAACCCATTTGGGCCATTCGCCTAAGGATAATCGCGCTGTAGGTATTCATGCGCTCGGGTCGTCGCTTCAGGGGAGCCGGCAAAATTGCAGCGAGCCGGGCCGCCTGTTCCCTGCCGACATTCCGGGCTGCTGCGTCGTCGTAATAACGACACGCCGACTCTGCACCATAAATGCCAGGGCCCCATTCGACCACGTTGAGGTAAATCTCCAGAATGCGATGTTTGCCGAGGGCCAATTCGGCCACCGGTACCAGTGTAGCCTCTGCTCCCTTGCGGAGGATTGAGCGTCCCGTTCCGAAAAATAGATTCTTAACGAGTTGTTGCGTAATGGTGGAAGCTCCGCGAGTGCGATCGCCTTCCAAATCGTCCTCGGCGGCGATTTGGATCTGGTGCCAATCGAATCCATGGTGCTGGTAGAATCGCGCGTCCTCCGCGGCGATTACGGCGTGCTGGAGATCGGCCGAGATTTGGCTGAGCGGAATGAATGTGTAGCGTTCGCGGTACGGCCTGTGGTGAATCCAGGCCTGCAAGCGGCGCTGGGTGTGCACCGCGGTTGTCGGAGGATCGATCCACCGGGCGGCCGCAAGGGTCAGCGCGGCAAGCAACCAAAGAAGCACCACGCTGATGACAAGCCATCGAATGAGAGATCGGAGGAAGCCTGTCCGGAATGAGGTATTGAGATATGTATTCGGCGTTTCCATCACATTTCGGAACAATAGCCTGGGCTGGGTCGCCGCTGATGGATGATCTGCTTTGCGCGAACACAGTTGGCTTCACCGTACTGATATCCGCGCCTGCAGCCAATCCTGGAAAGGGTACGGGCTACTCGAAAACTGAGCGATAACAAATCCCCAGATTACTTCGATAGCGCGCCGGTACCCCCAAACTTCATCGCGAGATCGACTAGCGTGCGCACGGCCACACCCGTCGCGCCCTTTGCGTTCCAGGGCTTCACGTCGTCCTGCCAGGCAGTTCCGGCGATGTCGAGGTGAATCCACGGAGTGTCGCCGGTGAATTCTTTCAGGAACATAGCTGCGGTGATGGCGCCGCCGCCTTTGCCGCTGCCGACGTTTTGGATGTCGGCGATGCCGCTCTTGATCATTTCGCGGTAGTCGTCGTCAACGGGGAGCGGCCACATTTTTTCGCCGGCCGCCTTGGCGCTGGCTAGAAGCTGATCGGTGAAGGCCTGGTCGGAGCCGAATACGCCCACGTTCACGTTCGCGAGGGCGACGACGACTGCGCCGGTCAGCGTTGCGGCATCAACCAAGTGCGTGCAACCCAGCTGCTTCGCGTATGCAATGCCGTCCGCCAATACCAGGCGGCCCTCGGCGTCGGTGTTGATGACCTCGATAGATTTTCCGGCCATGGAGATTTGCACGTCGCCGGGTTTTTGTGCGCGGCCGCCTGGCATGTTCTCGCTCGAAGGGATGACGGCGATCACTTTGCACGTCGGCTTCAAGGCCGCAATCGCGCGCATCGCGCCGATCATGGCGGCGCCGCCGCACATGTCGTATTTCATCTTTTCCATATCGTTCGCGGGCTTAATGGAAATTCCGCCGGTGTCAAAGGTGATGGCTTTTCCCACGAGACCTAGGACCGGCGCCGCCGGATTCAATTTTTCGGGAGTATAGGTGATGATGATCATGCGCGGGGGCTCGGCGCTTCCCTGCGCGACCGACAGCAGCGCACCCATTTTCAAATCCGCGATTCTTTTTTCATCCAAAATATCGACGGCGAGACCCGCCTCTCGCGCCATGGCCGCAGCGCGGTCGGCCAGCATGCGCGGAGTCAGGCGGTTGGACGGCTCGTTGCCCAGCTCGCGCGAGAAATTCTGCGATTCCGCGATGACGCGCCCGCGCGAAAGGCCCAAGTCGGCATCGGTGCGCGAGGATTCTTCCCACCCTGCAAGCGCGGCAGCGGTGATTTCGTTCCCGGGCTTCTTGTCGGTCTTGTATTTGTCAGAATCGAAATTCGCAAGGATCAATCCCTCGACGATGGCCTGCGCCGCTGCGGCGGTGCGATCGTTCTCGCGCGGCAGAAAAGCCAGTCGCTTCACCTGGCGCGACTTCAAGGTGCGTACCGCTGCCGCGGCAAGCTTCCGAAGCTCCGCCGTCCCGAATTTGTCTTTCTTTCCCGCGCCCACAACCAGCAGCCGCTGAGCGGCCAGCCCCTGGGGGTAATACAGGAGAGTCGTCTCCAGCATTTTCCCGGTCAGTTCGCCCGACGCGGCCAGCTTCGTGAGCACACCTCCCGCAGCCTCATCGAGCTGCGTGAGGACGCCCTCTATAGGCTTCTCCTGTTCAAACGCGTAGGTCACGAGCGCGTCGACCTCAACCTTAGCGAGCGCGCGGGTATCCACCGTGATTTCCATAAGTTCCCTTCTTTGAATGAAATAGCGCCGCCCTCAGCCAGGCAGCGCGAAAAATTCAACTTCCTGCAATCTGGCCGTAACGTGATTCCGGTCCAGTGGTCTGCGCCCGCAGCCAACTTCCAATTGACCTGCCGGTCAGCGATGACGAAATTGACGCATAGCCTCGCCAACTTCCCTCTTCGCCTCTTTATCGCGCTCGGTTTGGCGGCGGTCCCACTTTTTCTTGCCCTGGGCGAGCGCCAGTTCGCATTTGGCGATGCCCTCGCGGAAGTAAATCCGCAGTGGGATGATTGTCAGGCCCTTGGCATCCAGTTTTCGTTCCAGCTTGTCGATTTGTTCCTTGCGAAGGAGCAGCTTCCTCGATCGGAGGGGTCCGTGGTTGTATGGCCCTCCCGGAAGATATTCACCGATATGGCAGTTCACGAGCCAGATTTCTCCGCGGCGAATTACGCCGTAGGCGTCCCGCAGGTTGGCTTTGCTCTCGCGGAGGGATTTCACCTCGGTGCCAAGCAACACCATGCCCGCTTCCAGCTTCTCAAGGAGGTGATAATTGTAGGAAGCGGCGCGGTTCTGGGCCACGACCAACTCTGCCTGTTTTTCCTTTTTTTGAGGCGGTTTAGCCACGGGAAGCTATCTTAGCTGCGCGTAGTAACTAGAAGCAAGTTCACACCTTGTTCGCGTTTTGGGCGGGTGCTAGACTGGCCGAATGAAGATGCATCGAGTGGAGCGCGGATGAAATTTCGAAATCTGTCTGGGATAGTCGTGATAGTTGCGACCGTATTCCTTGCGGGGTGCCCCAGAGGGAGTCACGACACCAACGCAGGAGAGAAAGCGGAAGCGCTTCACGACTATGACACCGCGCTCGACTATTACAACAAGGCGCTGCAAGCCTCGCCGACCAGCACCGAATACCAGCTGAAGGCCGCAAGGGCCCGCTTCGAAGCCGCGCAATGGCACGTCGATCAGGGCCGGCGAATCCGCAACCAGGGCAGCCTGGAGCTGGCGCTCGCGGAATTCCGCAAGGCCCAGATGATCGATCCCTCCAGCGCCGTGGCAGAGCAAGAAGTGAAAGCCACGGCGGATATGATCAATGCCAAGCAAGGAACCACGGACAACACAGCCCCGTCCGGCACGCCTTCCGGAGAGCCGAAGCTCATGGCCGGGCCGCCGCAGGTCCAACCGCTTTCTCGCGCCCCGATCAACATGAAGGCCACCAACGACTCGAAGGCGGTTTTTGAGGCCATCGGGAAATTGGCCGGGCTGACCGTCATATTCGATCCGGATTTTACTTCACGGCGCATTTCCGTCGAGCTGACCAATGTGACGCTCGAGCAGGCCCTGAACATCACCTCGCTGGAAAGCAAGGCTTTTTGGCGTCCGGTGACTTCCAACATTATTTTTGTCGTGCCCGATCAGCCGCAAAAACGCAAGGACTACGAAGAAGAAGTCGTAAAGACATTTTATTTGAATAATACCGTCCTCCCGCAGGAGCTTACTGAAATCATTACCAGCATCCGGCAGCTGCTCGATTTGCGGCGGGTGCAGCAAATCAACGCGCAGAACGCCATCGTGATTCGCGACACTCCAGACCGCGTTATGCTCGCGGGAAAAATTATCGATGACATCGACAAGGCCAAGCCGGAAGTCGTGATTCAAGTAGCCATCATGGAAGCGCGGCGCGACCGCATGCGCAACGTGGGAATTGTCCCGCCGTCGAGCATTTCTACGGCGTTTGTGAATCCCGTCACAACTACCACTCCGGGTACCACGACGGGCACGACCACTACGAACGGCACGGCCACTTTCAGTCAACTAATTGCTTCCCCGTTTTCGAATCTGCTCCCCCAGGGGTACAGCGTGACCCTGCCAAGCGCGACGGCCAATTTCCTGATGACGGACACGTCGACGCAAATTCTGGACGATCCGGAAATTCGCGTGGTCGACGGACAAACCGCTAAACTCCGCATCGGCGACCGCATTCCGGTCGCCACGGGCAGTTTCCAGGCTGGCATCGGAGTAGGCGCTACGACAGGAGCCGTCAATCCCCTGGTGAACACGCAGTTTCAATATCTCGATGTCGGTGTGAACGTGGATGTCACGCCGCGCATCCACCCGGACCACGAGATCAGCATGAAGATCAACGTCGTGGTTTCCTCGCAGACGGGTTCGACAAATATCGGCGGGATCAATCAGCCCATTATCAGCCAGCGCAGCATCGAGCACGACATTCGCCTGAAAGACGGCGAGGTCAATGTCCTCGGCGGACTGATGGAGCAGACCGATACGGACACGATCACCGGCATTCCCGGCGCGGCGAGAGTGCCCGGTTTCCGCTATTTATTTGGGAACAACAATCTTGATCACGAAAAAGATGAAATCTTGATCGTGCTGATTCCGCACATTGTGCGCATGCCCTCGATTTCGGCCGAGAATCTGCGCAGTATTTCGTCGGGAACCGACACCAATGCGGAAGTGCGGTTAGCGGATGCCGTGCTCTTGCCGGAGGCGCCCAAAGCGCAAGCTGCGCCCGGCGGAACCCAACAGGCCCCGGCCGTTGCCTCCGCTCCCGCGCCTGCGCCAGCAAACACTTCCGCCTCGCAAAACGCCGCCTTGCAATTCGAGCCCGCGACGGCTGCCTTGAAAGTGGGCGAGACCTCGACGATTGGCGTCACGGTTCAAAACGTGCAGGACCTGTACTCCATCCCGATGCTCTTGCAGTTCAACCCGGCGGTGATTTCCATCGAGGACGTGCGTCAGGGCGGATTCCTCTCGGGCGGAACGCAGGAAGTCGCCATCGTGGAACGCGTGGATAAGGAACGCGGACAGGCCATCATCTCGGCAACGCGCATGCCGAATACTCCCGGTGTGAGCGGATCGGGCACTCTCGTGGGAATCGTTATCAAGGGACTAGCTCCCGGCAACTCGCAACTTTCCATCGTGCAGGTAAACGCAAAAGATTCCCAGCAGCGGCCGATTCAGATGGTCACCAGCGAAGCCGCAGTCCGGGTTCAATAAATTTATAGGCCAGGTTTCATGAACCGACTTACATCATTTCCGCATACCAGAGAAAATCGGGATGCGGGAGTGACCCTGATCGAACTCATTCTCACGATTGGGATTCTTCTGGTCCTTTCCACGGCCGCGATTCCCATGTTTCAAATGACCGTCCAGCGCCGCAAAGAATCGGAGTTGCGATACGACCTGCGCGAGATGCGGGACGCGATCGATCGTTACAAGGATGACGCGGACAAAAATTTGATCCGCACGGAAGTCGGCAGCCAGAACTATCCCCCGGATCTGCAGACCCTGGTCGACGGCGTCAACATAAGCGCCGCCCAAGGCGGAGCAGGCGGCATCAGCGCATCGGCGCTGGCCAATGCGAGCGGCACGGGACAGTTTGGATCGACCGGAACGCCGCAATTGGGCGGGGGGCAAGCGGGCGGCATTCCGTCCATCGGTTCCACGGGCAGCGCTGGCCAGGCCATGTCAGAGTCGGCCAGCAAGGTCCGCTACTTGCGAAAGATTCCGGTAGATCCGATGTCCGGAAAAGCCGATTGGGGTTTGCGTGCCGTGCAGGACGACCCGGATTCCAACAGCTGGGGCGGAGGCAACGTCTTCGACGTTTATTCTCAATCCCAGGCAACAGCGACGGACGGGACGAAATATTCCGACTGGTAAGACGCGGATGAAATTACTTCACATCACGGTATTCGGATCACGAGACAGGCGGGGCAAATATCTCTCCGCGAGACGACGCATTGGTTCGGCTGGTTTCTCGCTGATCGAGATGCTCATCGTCATCACGATCATCTTGATCCTGGCGGGGATGGCGGCGGGAAGATACCAGAGATCGGTTCTGCGCGCCAAAGAAGCGACCCTCAAGCAGGACTTGTTCGTGATGCGCAACGCAATTCAGCAATATACGCTGGACAAAGAGGCCGGGCCATCTTCCCTCGACGATTTGGTTCAGGCCAAATACCTTTCCGCGATCCCGACCGATCCCATCACCAGCACCAAGAATTGGCACACGGAATCCGAGCAAGTGCTGCTCGATCCGCTGCAAACTTCACCGGGGATTACCGATGTCCACTCCGGCTCCGATCAAGTCTCCCCGTTTGAGAACACTCCCTACAACACTTGGTAAGCGGTCAACTGCGTCTACGCAGATTTTCCAGCCTCGTTCCAATCGGGCAGCGATCTTTTTTCGCACAGGACTTCGGCGGCCCAGCGCCCCAGATACACCGATTGCGCCACGCCGTGCCCGCTGAATGCACCGAGCACGACGACGTGCGGGCTTCGTGGATGTTGCGCGAATACCGGGCGCCACTCGTTGGCGATCAAGATCGGCCCGCCCCAGCGGTTGGTAAACCGCACATTCTGCAGCACGGGATGAAGGGCACGGACGCGACATTCGAGCCGCGCGATGAGTTCCGCCGATTGGCCCGATCCGATTTCGAGGTCTGCAAGTTCGCGCCAATCCTTAAAGTGGACCAGGCCGCCGCCAAAAATGACGCCCTCCGTACGTAAAGTTCTCCCCCACAAGTATGGAAAATCGATGGTGTAGAAGGGCTTTTCATCGGCCAGACCCAAGCTCTCCAATTGGATCGTGTCGAGGGGTTCTGTCGCCACGGCTAAGGTGAATTTCGTTTGGCCTTCGCGGGCAAGGCCGCTCAATTCGAGGGACGTGCCGTTCGTCGCAATCAGGACTTTGCGCGCTCGAATTTGCCCGCCGGGAAAACTCAGGCGCACCGGGTCTGCAAACTCGATATCCTTGATGCCAAGGTTCTCGAAGATTTGCGCTCCGCCACGTTCCGCCGCTCGCGCCAGGCCGCTCACCATTTTTCCGGGATCGATCATTCCTCCGGGTACTTGCCTCACCGCGCGAACGTGTCCAGAATCCGACCAGGAAATCGGCGAATGGTGCAGGCCGCCGCCGCGGCCAATTTCGTAGACTCCCGGAAGCGCGAGATTGCAGTGAACCTCAAGTTCCTTGAGAATGGAAGTGAATCCCCCCAGCACATCTCCGAGGCCGGGAAGATCGCCGGCAGCTGTTTCCGCCAGCACCATTCCGCCCGTGTGTCCGCTTGAGCCCGCGCCTATGGTAGCGGATTCGAACAAGACCACAGACTTTCCGGGCGCGAATCGACGGAGCCACGCCGCCGCGGAAAGGCCTGAGAATCCTCCGCCTACTATGGCGAAATCAGCTTCCGCGGGCACTGATCGCTGCACGGTCTGAAAATTGATGGACCATGGTGGATTGCCCCAGCGCGGATGGCTAACGGCTCGCGTCATGCCATAACTCCTCTTTAGTCCAGAATAGCGCAGTCACGGTCGTGTGGCTCGTGTGGTTTGGCTCTTGGGGGCCGGGAACGCCAATCTCCCGATTGGCGCCTTGAGAATCGCCAATCGGGAGATTGGCGTTCCCTGGATTTGAAATCTCAACTTGATTGGAATCGTCCCGCGGAGGACGGGATATCTTTCGCTCAAATGGATCGCCGGGAACTGCAGCGGGGGTCACTCGCCGAGGCTAAGAGCCAGGCCGGTAAAGCGCCGCTGGAAGCCGTCAAACTGCCCAAAAAGAGGGGACCCGGCGGTGCTGAAAATGTCATGCGGATTTTGCCGGTTCGTAACGTCCAGCGAATAGACTCCTACGCGGATTTTCCGAACTTTGCCCGCGGGGCGCTCTTTGAAGGGGATGTGGATTCGAAAGTCCCGGTACACTTTTACGTCCAGAGAAAAATAAGTAGGAAAGCGCAGGCTGTTGGGTACACCGACATAGTTCTGGAAATCATCGAAATTCGAGTACGCGTAGCCGGAGTGCATATCAGCGACCGGGCTGAACACCAGGCTCCAAAACGGGACGTGCACAAAACCCCAGACGAGTAGGCGGTTGGGGATGTCGGAAGGCTGAACGCCATACACATTGCCGCGGATCACTGGAATCTGGAACGGAATAAAAGTGTCGGATAGGGTGTTGAGGTCGCCGCGCGCTCGGCTCCACGAGTACGATACATTGATCTCGCCCTTCTCGCTCGGGCTATATCGGGCGGTTGCCTGCGCCTGGCGATAATGGGCGGACCCTGTGTTCTCCAGCGCCAGGAATCCCGTCGTTGCCGTCGCCCCGGTGGCAGGCAGAATCGGATTCACCAGGAAAAGATCGTCCGTGTGAGTCTCGTAGTAGCCAACCCGCAGGGTGATATTTTTCCGGATGGAAGTTTCGCTCTCGATATTCCAGGTGAAAGTCCGGGGGCTGTTGCCCACATCTTCTGGATTGGCGGAGTTCGCAAGGGATCCGCCCGGGAGGTAGACATTCTGCAAGGTGATGATACTTCCCGCATAGGGACCCGAGAAAAAGTTCGCCTGGCGAGTTTGATTGTCGGCGAAGTCCTGCGCCAGCAGAGGGACATGGCTGTAGATCAGCCCCGCGCCGGCACGTAAAACCGTCTTCCATCGGGTCAAGGAATACGCCAGGCCGACGCGAGGCGCGAAAGCATCGTCAAGTCCAATGGTCTGGGTGCTGACGCGCATGCCGAGCGTTGCAGAGAGGCTTTTCGTCACCGTCCAGTGGTCCTCGGCATATTCCGAGAATTCCGTGTCGGCGCCGTGCAGCGCCCCCGGTCCTAGAAAAGTAATCGACTCGGAAGCTGTGCATGCGGTCCCTTGGAGTGCAGCTAAATCGCATCCTTCCGGCAGAAGGTTGATGGGCTGAGATAAGCTGCTCCCCGTGAAAGTCCGGTAAAGAAAGTCGAATCCAAATCGAATGTCATGCTTGCCCAACCAGGACTTTGTGGGAAGCTGCAAAACCGGCTGAGCTTCGACCTGGTTTGCATTCCGCGAGGACGTATTGAAGTAGTTTCCGCCCCAGCCCTCGGGATTAATCGTCATCTGTTCGGGGCCCTGACCGTGGCCGGCGGTATAAAAGTTGATGTAGCGGACGACCGTGGTCAGCACTATTCCAGAATCGAACTGGTAGGCGTCCGAAATTCCAAACGACACCCCGCGCCGTCGAAAATTTACCGAAGCGGACTGCGGGATGAGGGAATCGATATTTGCAAAGAGATTGGTGGAAGCAAAATCGTTCAAATGGAAACTAATCAAGTGCTTCGGCGAGAGGATCCACTGCAAATTTGTGAACGAGTCGAAGGCATAGACTTCGGTCTCATTCAACGGCCAGGTGAGTCCGTGAATCGGGTCTTTGCGAAATTCGTAGGTCAGGTCCTCGGTGAAGTTCAGCTTGTCCTTCACCAGCGGACCTCCTACCTCGGCGCGCGGGGTCACATTGGCGAGGCCGACCAAATGGTCATTTTTCGCGCGGAAGGAGGGGAGAAAATCGAGAAGCTTATAATTCCACAAGGGCGTAGGAGGTTTAATTTCGATTCGCGTCAATCCCGCGGAAAATCCGCCGTAAGCCACACTGTCCGGCGTATTGAACACCTGGATGGACTGGATTGCATCGACCGGCACAGGAATCGCGAAGCTTCCCGCCACGGGATCCACATTCTCGGCTCCATCCACCAGCAGCATGCCCTGGCTTTCCGCTTGCCCGTTGAAATTCAGCCTTCCTTCTTGGGTCTTGATGACGCTCGGACTTACGGAAAGCGCTTCGGTGAATTTGCCGGTTTTGAGCGGCAACGTTTCGAGCTGTTGCTCGCTGACCGTGGCGGTCGCAGTTACGCTTTCGGTGGCGATTTCTGTGGCTTCTCCTTTGACCTCGACTTGCTCCTCTACCAGATTCAGTTGCAGGCCGGCGTCCTGGACCGCATCCTGACCGGAGACGAGCGTCACGGTCGCGGTCCACGGTTTGAAACCATCCACGGTCACTTCCAGCTTGTAGTTCCCCGGCGCCAAGCGTGAGAACTCGAATCGCCCTTCCGTGTCCGACACCGCCTCCTGCGAAGTGGCAGCGGGGGCCGGCCCGGTCAGTTTCACGGTGATCGCCGAAAGGTTGTTACTCACTCCCTGGGAAGAAGCGACGCTCACCCTGCCCGAAATGGATCCAGTTGCGGCCTGGGGACTCGAATCAGCGTCGCGCGGAGGTCCGGGAACCGCACAAACTGAGACGGAGAGCAACAACGTCGCAAAAACAATCCATGGGGCTGACTTCGCCCTGCTTCGCATCGTATTCAACAAAATACTCCCTGACTTCGCGCGCGCTATATTCACTTTTCCCAAGTTTGATGGAATTTCACGGCGGATGATACTTCGCGACATTCTGCAGGCTTGGATAAATGCCCGTCATCCCCCGACTGGCCGCATGAATCGGAAATGAAGAGACTTAGTCTGGTGCCTCTAGCGGACAATCCTTATCTTCGCTCGGTTTGACTGCCTGTCCAAACATAAGGTTGTATCGCCTTTTGCAAAGGGTTACCAGCCTGAACGTATGCGAAACATTCGGAGCCCGCTGTGAGTCGCTTCCCTTATCCGGCCTCGGTCACAAGCTGCGCGAAAGAAAATCGAGCAACTGGGAGACAATGAAGTCGTTGGGTGTCGCGCCGCTACAGGAGAACTTGGCCGGTAAGACCTCTTCACACGCAGGCTCTCCCTTTTTGCCCGTGAGCGGCGTTACGGGAAACCAAAAATGGTCTGTCTTGGGAACCGGCACAGCCGTCACAGTCGCACCTGCATCGCGAAGGGCTTGAACAAAAACAAGGGATTGCCCGCCCGGAGGCACGACCGGATCTTCCATCCCCCATGCCAAGAACCAGGGTATCTTTGCTCCCGCATTGGATGAGGCTTCGTTGCCGAGACTTGTGGCGGCCTCGCGAATATAGTTGAGCGCCGAAGTTTCAAAATATGCGCCGGGAAGCTGGTCCGGCGTTCCTCCCAAAAATTGATCGAGATTCTTGGGATTATTCGCAAGGCCTGACTCGTATTGGTGTTGAGCTGCCATGTCGTACACGCCATAAATCGGCACGGCCACCTTGACCTTCGTGCTGACGGAGGAGTACGCATCCATCGGGTAGTGATTGGCGAACCGCGGAAAGTCTTGCGTGACCGCCAACAGGGCCGCCAGGGAAGCGCCTGCGGAATCACCGCCGACGCCGATGCGGTCGGGGTCGATCCCCAGCTTCGAGGCATTCCCTCGTAGGTATTGCACCGCGGCTTTGCAATCCAGCAAGGCTTGCGGCCAGGTGGTCACCGTCGGCTTGGACAGCCGATAGTCGATGGCGAACACGGCATATCCGCGCGCAGCCAGATAGGGTCCCCAGGTGTTGCCGTAACCAGCTTTCGACCCCCTCGCGAACCCTCCGCCGTGGATAAATATCATCGCAGGATGCGATCCGCCACTCGCGGGCAAATATAAATCTCCGATCAAGGATACGCCGTCGTGTACGGCGTACTCGACATTCGTCCGCGTCTGAATATCGCCCTGGCTCCGGGCGGTTCCAGTTGCGAATACGAAAAAAAGTACCGCCAACAGAATGCGTTTCATTCATTTCTCCAAAATCAAATGGCGTGATTGTTGTCCCATCCAGCTACGTTGACACTGCGTGCGTGGCTTGGTATGTTTCCCCGTCTATCCAGCACGCATCGGATGCGCGAAGTATTCCGGCGATTCTTGTTATTGCCTGGCACGTCTCGCAATCCAAAATCTAGAAAGAAGGGTTTCATGAAAATCGACATCTTCTGCCATATTGTTCCGCAAAATTACTACGACCGCATGCTTAAGTTGCCGGAAACCGGCACAACGATCAAGCGGCGAACCGCCAATATTCCGGCGATGGTCAACCTGGATGCGCGTTTCCGTATCATGGACCGTTTTGCTGAATATTGCCAGGTCCCTAGCATGGCCGCGCCTCCGATCGAAGCGATGGGGGACCCAAAACTGTCGCCGGAACTGGCGCAGATCGCCAACGACGGCATGGCTGAATTGGTAGTGAAGCATCCAGACCGCTTCCCGGGATTCGTGGGCGCTCTCCCCATGAATAATCCCACTGCCGCGGTGGAGGAAATCGATCGCGCGGCGTTGAAATTGGGAGCCGTCGGCTTTCAAATCTATTCGAATGTGAATGGGCGTCCCCTGGATGAACCGGATTTCCTGCCTATTTTCGAAAAACTTGCCGAACGGAACGTGCCTATCTGGCTGCATCCGAGCAGGTCGTCCAGTTTCGCCGACTACGCGACCGAAAAGAAATCAAAGTTCGAACTGTGGTGGGTGTTTGGATGGCCGTACGAAACCTCGGTGGCCATGGCTCGCATACTGTTTGCCGGATATTTTGACCGGTTCCCCAATCTCAAGATCATTTCGCACCACCTTGGTGCCATGATTCCCTACTTTTCCGGGCGCACGGGTCCCGGACTCGACCAGCTGGGGGCGCGTACCGAAGAGGAGGATTTGGCTTTGGTAGGCCGGAAACTCAAGAAGCGGCCGCAGGAATATTTCAAAATGTTTTACGCCGATACGGCTACTTTTGGTTCGCTCCCGGCATTGCGCTGCGGCCTGGATTTCTTTGGCGCCGATCAAGTTCTGTTCGCGTCCGATTCGCCGTTCGATCCGGAGAAAGGGCCGGGATATATTCGCGAGACGATTCGTTGCGTCGAGGGAGTGGAGATGTCAGCCGCGGATCGCTACAAGATTTACGAGGGCAATGCGCGAAAGATGATGCGGCTGAAACTGGCGTAAAGAGGCTGCGGAAAAACTCAAACCACTGTCATTCTGAGCGAAGCGAAGAATCTCTCTTCGATTTATGTATAAGAAAAGAAACAAGGAGAGATTCTTCGCTTCGCTCAGAATGACAGAACACCGCATTTTTCCGCGGCCTGTTACAAGGATGCGCCAGAAGTTTTTGTCCTTCCGAGGTCGCCGCAGCGACCTCGGAAGGACAACATATTTTGCTTTTGCTGGCAGATATAACCTATTCAGTGATTAGCTTCTCGGGAGGCTCGGGGAGCCAAAAGCTTCCGATGAAACCGGCGGCATAGGCGAGGAAGCCCACGATTCCCGCAGCGTATCCCAGTTGCCGCGTGGCCGTGCCACCGGGCATGTAGGTCACAATTGTGGTGGTGATCAGCGCGGCGGACGTGCCCAGCATCCGCCCACCCACGTTGGCCGCAAAGCTCTCGCCCGTGCCGCGCAAGTGAGTGGGATAGAGCGTTGGCAAATAATTTCCCCAAAAACTGAATTGAGCGACAGACACGGTGCCGAGAACGAAAATTCCCCAGGAAGGCATCGCGGTATCCCGCATGGCGGGAAGGAGCACAACCAGCGGGATCAACAGCAATCCGGGAATCTGAAAAATATGCAGCAGGCGTTTCCGACTGAGAACAAAAATAGCTAGGCCCGCCATGAGGATGCGGCCAAAGAGGCTACCGACTTCCTGGACTACCTGTAAGGCGCTCACGATTTTTTGCTGGTCCGCGTGGGCCAGGATTTTGACTTCGGGAGCGCCCGGAATGATTCGTGCAAAGTGCTGCAACATCCCGAAAGAAGCTGCATAGGCACAGGCCATCATGAAGCAACTCAGGAGCGCCGTCTTGCGGAATTCCGGATGGAATAATTCCAAGATGCTGGGCCGCTGCAGTGTGCCCGCTTCCCTCTTCTTTTGCCAGATGGGCGACTCAGGCAGGAATGGGCGAACGACGAGCAGCGGAATGGCCGGAAGAATCCCCCACAGGATGGTGTAGCGCCAGGCCTCGTGGCCGCTGTGAATGGCGGGGAGCAGCGGGCCGATGGAAAGACTCAAATAACTTGCGCCGCCCATCATGATCCCGCCCGTGGAAGCAAACACCTGCGTGAATCCGAGGATGGATTCCCTTTGATCCCTTTCCGGGAACAATTCGGCCAGCCAGGCGGTGGCCGCGACGAATTCGACCGATACGCCGACAAATGTGATGCAGCGATAGATCAGCAGCTGCAGGGCGGAAGACGAATAGCCTGTGGCCAGCGCGGAAAAAGAAAAGATCAAAATGCTCCAGAACAAAACGCGGCGGCGGCCGAAGAGATCGATCAGGTATCCGCCGAGCAGCCCGAAAATTCCGCCGGCGATGGCAGGCACGTAAAACATCAATCCGATCCAGCGGTTGAATTCGACGCTGCCCGGCTTGGCCGCGAGGAACTCTGTCAGCGCCGGTTGCACGGTGAGGGTGAGGACCAGGAGTTCGTAAGTGTCAAGCGCGAACCCAATGCAAGCCACGGCACAAATGACCCAATCGATGGGGGTGAGACGCCGAAATTTGCTGTGTGACGTGGACAAGATTGCCTGCTCTCCTCAAAATGCACGACATTCGACTTGCACAAAATTGCGACGCAATCGAAGAATGGCCGCGGGAACGTACCAGACATCCGAGTTTACTGTCAATTAGCCCTGCCCACCTATCACGAACGGGCAACCCGCTTTCAACGGAAAGAGGTAAACTTACCTTGCGCTGATGCTCATAGGTGGTATCGCGAAATTAGGTAAAGCACGCTCAAGCGCCATTTTTCAAAGCAACCACTCTGCTCCTGGAAGGCTCCAATTCTCCAGGACACAATATTTTCACCACTGAGGCCACAGAGGGAGCAGAGGAAATCCCGGGGAGAGCAATTCATGGCGAACATTCAATCCCAATGGACTACGAATATCAGACGACGGGGGACGATCATTTTCTTGACCATTCTGACTGTTACATGCGTGTACCTCCCGCTTGCCGCCCGGCAACAGACGCTGTCTGGCCCGGCCACAGTCAGCGCCACAACGCCGGCGCAGAACGCTCCGGCCGGCGCTGCACCGCAAAGTTCCTCGCTTGGGCCACCCACGATGCCGATCGACGAAATCATCCAGAAATTTGCGGCGCGAGAAGCGGAATTCAAGACGGAGCGCGACAATTTCACCTACACGCAGAGCTTCACGATCCAGACGCTCGATACCAGCGGGCGTCCTGACGGCGAATATACGATGACTAGCGAAATCGTCTTCACGCCCTCGGGCAAGCGGTTTGAGAGAGTAACCTATGCTCCCGCTCCAACCCTTGAGCGCATTTCCCTTTCCCAGCAAGACCTGGACGACCTCGAGCACGTGCAACCGTTTGTCCTAACTACGACAGAACTTCCTAAGTACGACATCAAATATGTGGACCACGTGAAGCTCGACGAGCTCACGACGTATGTCTTCGACGTAGGTCCCAAAACGATCGAGAAAAATCAGCGATATTTTCAGGGGCGCGTATGGGTGGAAGACAAGGACTTTGAAATCGTGAAGACGGATGGGAAGGCGGTCCCGGACATTCGCAAGAAGGGCGGAGAAGAAAACGTGTTTCCGCGATTTGAGACATTCCGCGAAAACATCGAGGGACACTACTGGTTCCCCACCTACACGCGGTCCAACGACGTTCTGCACTTCAGCAACGGCGACATACCGATTCGCATGACCGTGAAATATGAGAATTACAAACGGTTCGGCGTGACCGTCAAGATCGGCGCGGCAAAGGAGACGCAGGCCCCTCCCCCCGACGAAAAGAAGTAATCGTGTGACGCTTGCCGGTTAGGCATAGCGAAACAGGGCTTTGAATCCGTAGTCCATGTGCTGCTGAATGTGGCAGTGAAACAGCGTTAGCCCCGGCTGGTCCGCGACCATGTCTACGCTGGCCCTCCCGTAACCGGGAACGATCACCGTGTCTTTCATCACGCCCGCCGTGGCCTTGCCGTTGATTTCCACCAGCTCGAAGGAATGCCGGTGCATATGCAACGGATGATCGTCCTCGCTGCGATTGCGAAATACGATACGGTAGCGGCTGCCTTGCTTCAGCACAAATTCCCGGTCGTGCGGATATTCCTTCCCGTTGACGGTCCAGCTGTTGAATAGTCCCGCGCCGCTCGGAACTTTCTGAAAAATCATGTCGATGGTGGCATCGGGCTGCGGTTGCGTTCCCGCGCGCCCGAAGATGGTGTAGTCCCAAACCGATTTCACGGGCGCTACCCACTGCGGTTGCTTGTGCTGATTGGCGTACTCGATTACCACTCCCATTCCCGCATTGCGAACGTCATCCGTGTCGGTGCCGAGAATCCAGACGCCCGGCTGCTTCATTTCCACGATGGCATCCACGCGCTCGCCGGGGCCCATATAAATCACGTCCACGAATTGCGGCGTGGGAACAGGATTTCCATCCATGGCGACGATTTGAAACTTGTGGCCGGGAAGAGCGATACGCCGGTTCATGCTCGCGCTGGCGTTCAGCAGATGGACTAGAACGCGCTGGCCGGGCTGCACGCGGATCGGTTCGCCGGCTCCCATGGCTTTGTCATTGATCGAGAACATCTGGTATCCCACTTCGAGGCCGGAAGGGCTGGTATCGAGTACTTTAGGCCGCTCGGGCTGGGGCCCGGCATTGGATTCGTCATCGTCATCTTCCTCTTCCGGATTGAAAAAAGGCTCCCATTCGCGCAGCGCCAGAAAAATTTCCTGATCGTAATTTCCGGGGTTGTTCGCGGACTCGATCATGAGAAATCCGAATTGGCCGGTGTAAGCCCCGCGGTGCAGATCCTGCCTGGCCATCGTGTGCGTGTGATACCACCGCGTCCCGGCTGGGCGCGGCGTGAATTGATAGCGGATGCGTCCTCGCGGCGGAATCATGGGAGTGTTCTCCTCCTCCACGCCGTCAACTTCAGATGGGATGAACAGGCCGTGCCAGTGCACGAGTTCGGGGACGTCGGTTTCGTTGATGACGTCCACCGTGACCGGCTTCCCTTCCCGCATGCGAAGGAGCGGACCCGGAGAAGTTCCGTTATAGCCGATGGTGCTGATGATGCGGGTGGGCGTGAGCTCCACGGTAACGGGCGCAATCCGCAGCGTGAAATCGGCTTTGGCAGCTTCCTGCGCGGCTGTGTCCGGCTGCGCGCCAGGCATTCCGGGCTGCGCCTGGGACATCAGCAGCCTCGCCGCGCCCAGTTCGATCGCAGCCACTCCGCCGAATTTCAAAAAATCTCTTCGGTCCACTGTCCCCTCCGGCACGGTTCCCGCAGGCGCAGCGAGCCGGCCTCTCGCGCGGCGCCGAAGTCAAAATCCTCTCACGGTGGCACGGCCGGTTCAAGGCCACCGATTACAAATCTCCCGCAGTTCCAGGAATTTTCCGCCGCGCAAAGGGAATTCAGCGAACCTGTCGAAAAGTACCTGTCCTGGCGTACCAAGCGATCTTAGGACTTTTCTCCCATAGTCCCGTGCGGGTTTTCTCGCAATCATACTTCGTTGCAGTGTCCTTTGACTGAATCGCAAATGCCTCGCGAGGATTACAACTGATGAGCCGCATCTTCGACGCAATCCAAAGCGCACGGGAATCGCGATCCAAGGAAGGGCTGGACACCTCGGACTCCCTCGGCGATATAACGTTGCCGGAACGCCGTGGGGCGACCCGGAAGAAGCTATCCATCGAATTGACGGTCTATGGCCGGTCCGAGGGCGAAGCAGCTTTCTACGAGCCGGCAAAAGCGATCAGCGGAAATGCGAGTGGAGGGGTGTTCCTATTGTCCGTTCCAGTGACGGAAGGCCAGAATCTGCTGCTCATCAACAACGGCACTTCCCAGGAGCAAATCTGCAATATCGTAAGCGTCCGAGTGCAGGACGCTCAGACCTGCGAAGTATCAGTCAGTTTCCCATTGCCAAATGCGGACTTCTGGAAGTCCTCCGCAACGACCCGAGCTAAGTAAGTATCGATTTTTGCCCCCCAGCATACGGCGATCAAAAACGTTTGCGCTTTTCCGCCTTGCCCCGCTTGGATTGTTCCTTCATCGCGTAGAGCGCCCGATCCGCATATTCGAGCAACTGCTGAACCGTGACGCCACACTTCGGAAATGTAGCGATCCCGATGCTCAGGCTGAGCGGCGGAATTTCCTCATCGGCCTGCAGGCAATTTCGCACACGATCGACTACTTGATCGGCGGACGTGACGTTTGTTTCCGGGAGCACCAGGGCGAATTCGTCGCCGCCGTAGCGCGCCGCCGTGTCAATCGACCGGGAATTCAACCGGAGGATGGAGGCCACGCGGCAAAGCGCGCGGCTTCCAATCACGTGGCCGTGCTGATCGTTGATCTTCTTGAGACCGTCGAGATCCATGAGCAGAAGTGAAAAAGGCCGGTTGGTTCGCCCCGAACGTTCCAGCTCGCCTTGCAGAACATCGATCAGATGGCGGTAATTCGCCAGGCCCGTCAGGCTGTCGCTGATCGCCAGAGTGCGCACCTGACGAAACAGCCGCGCGTTATCCAGCAAGGTAGCTCCCAGAAGCACGATATAGCTGATGGCGTTGACAAGTTCGGCGACGCCGGCGGAGGCGTCCAGCAGGAGCGCCGACTGGGAAGCGATCAGGTGGCTCATCACGTTCAGTCCCGCCACCCACACCAGGGCCGTGTCGAACGCAAAGAGGTCGCTTTCTTTGACCCCGTTCAGGGCCACGGCAGCAATCAGAAATATAACCGCGGGAAATAATTCCCACATACGCGGCGTGGGGCTATGTGGGTGAATCGCGGGAGCTATCGGTAAAATCAGGAACGTCGCCGAAACCAGGCACGTGGCGCTAAGCACAATCGAGGATATCGCGATGAAATTTTTGCCGGGGTCGCGCGGCCAGGGCAGCCATTTGTTGATGACGCAAGCTACCAGCAGCAACAGTCCGAGCAGCGTCTGCCCTATCATCCAGGAAACCGGAACCCTGGTTTGCTCGGAATGTCTCAGGAAATGATCGTAGAATTCGTAAATCGCGCCCAGGTGGATGATGCCGGTAACCCCGAAGGTCAGCCCCAGCAGAAGGGACACGCGATTCCCGGTTCCGTAATATCTTACCAACACGCTGGCGGCGATCGTAAAGCTGAGCAAGGCCGAAATGATTTCAGCGCTCGACCACGCCAGCGGATTCAATACGATGTTGAGTTCCCGCAGGAAGTGCCCTGCGGCCACAGCTCCGCTGCAGGCCACAACCGCCAGCCACCAGGGGCGCCCAACAGGCCGTAATGTCTTAAGTTTCTGGAGTACAGCCATATTTGCTTAGATGCTGCTAAAGCCCATTTTGAAACACCTAGTTGTAGGAATGATGGGGTCCATTAGGCCAGAATCGGTACAGGTGAGTTCTACCTGTCCTTCTTGACAGCTTTCCGTTTGTTCGAAGGGCGCAGTTCGCATGGAAGCAAGGCGAGCGGGTCGAAGGCGTCGTGCAAAAACTCCGTATATTTGCGGCGGTCGTATCCGAACCAGCCGTCCCAAAGCGCATAGGCGCGCACGCGATCGTTCGGGACTCGATTGTCACTGTCGGTGATGATGTACTCGACGGTTTGGCCGGGCCGCAGCCGCACACCGCTGCCGAAAAGCTGTTGCGCGGCGATGGCGGTCTGGTTGGCTTTGCTGTATTCGCGCGGCTCGCGCGTGAGGCGCTTGCTGACGATTAAATCCTCGATGGCGACGCTGCCATCGGTCACGGATTCCTCGCAACGGCGCAGAATTTCGCGGGCTTCTTCGAGTTTGGCCAGGTAGCCCGGGAAATCGTGCGCTTCGGCGAGAATCTCGAGCACTTCCTGCTGCATGCGCGCCACGAGGGGCGGCGTGTCATGCCGGCGCAATTCCAGGCCGCGCACTTTGAGCGCGCCGTCTTCGGCGACGGCGAAAAAGCGGTTGGGCACGGGCACGTCCGCAAATTGCCGCGACGGCAGAAACACAACGTAGCGGTAGATGGCCTCGATCGCCAGCGGGAGCTTCGTGCGCGCCGCGATTTCCGCGTTGAGCGCTTCATAGTCGCCGCGCGTCGCTCCGGCTCTTTGCACGTACAACGAATCCACGAGCGCGTGCAGAATTTCGTAGCCGCGATCCTCGGCGATCTCCTTGGCCACCAGCAGCGTTTCTCGCGCGACGGCGTTAATGGCCTCGTGCGCCTCGATTTTTCCGAAGCGCGCGTTCTTGTAGCCGGTGTAGCCGAAGCAGCAAACGAGGAGCCATTTGAGCGCATCGCGCTGCAGCTTGTAGCGTTTACCGTGAGCAGTTTCCGTGAACGGTTGGGGCTGTTGCCCGCTGGATTCGCGCAGGCGCTGCTTCAGTTCGCCGCGCTTGGCGATGAGCCGCTCGACGACGCGGCTGGTGATGCCGCGCCGCTTCTGGCAGACGCGGTAGCCCAGCTCGGGCACGCGCGGCGCGTCGGGACAGCACGGGCAATCGACCGTCTCGGGCGAAATGTTGAACCGGGCCATGATGCTGGGATACTCGCTGACGAAATCGAGTTCGGCGACGTTGGCGTGAAAGCCGGTTTTCGGCGTGAAGACCAGGCCGCCGCGGTCGGCAATCAGCAATTCGTCGGGCGGCTTGGGATCTTCCGGCTCGGCTTTTTGCTCGGGGATGAGCACGCCGTCGCGCCAGGCCAGCTCCATCTGCATGTAGGAGATGCCGGTGCCGGTGGAAGTGCGCGCGCAATACTGCACGGGGAGTTTGGTGACGCGCGCGAGCTCCCAGAGACCGGAGAGATCGCACTTGTCGGCGATGAAGGAATTCTGCGTGTCCACGTGCAGGCGGCCGAACAGCGTGGTCGCGCTGTTTTTGAACAGGATGCGGCCGTAGCTCATATAACTGCGCGCGCGGCTCTCCTGCACTTCGGCGGAGGGATCACGGTTGAGCGTGAGCGGCAGGCGCAGCTTCGCGGCCTGCTCGCGCAGCTTCGGCAGGATGGTGGCATCGCCCCAATCGCTCAGGATCAGGTCAGGATCGTGCCGCGCGATCAAATGCTGGAAGGCGACGGCGGCGGGTTCGCCCGCTTCGTCGAGTTCGACCTGGCGTCCGTCCACCTCGATTTCCAGCGCGGTCCATTGTCCGAAGGGGGAACCGTGGCGGGGATCGATGCCCTTCAGGCCGCCCAGGCGCACGCGCAGGATTTCAAGCGGCGGCGGCTCGTAGTCGATGGCCCATTCGGTGTCGCGGCATTCCAGCGCGAGGACGCGGCCTTCGGAGTCTGCCTCGACTTCGACACGCGCCAGCGGAAACACGCCGCGCTGCCAGCAGTACAGCGAGGCGAGCATCAAGTCGCTGTTGTAAAGCCGCAGCGCGGAATCGAACTGGCGCACCCATCGCGTCCACGAAGCAAATTCGTTGGGATACGCGACTTCGATTTCCAGCACGGGGCGGGCGCGCTGTTCCCACAAATCCATGCGCTCGGTCGCGCGGCAGGCCAGCGCGTGCAGCTGCCGCGCGGCCGCCGCACGCAGGCGGCGCAGGACGGCGTCCGGCCCCGACACGTAAAATACCGGCGCGAAGCGGTCAATCAGCCGGTGGCGCGTCTGGTTCGGCTCGATCAGCCATAGCGTCATCCCCTGCGGGCTGGGGTAGAGATCGAAGAGGCAGCCTTCCAGGATTTTTGCCGGCGATTCGATTCCGTCCCTGGCCATCAGGATCTTCCATTCATTCGGGCTGACTTGCATAGGGACAGAAGAAGTGAAGAGTTCTTGAAATTGTTGGATTGCTATCTCGGAGTGCAACTGTGTCGAAGGGGCCAAAAAACCGCCGGCGGGACGCCAGCGCCACCAAAAACCGGCATCTCAAAAGATATTGGAGATCCCCATTATTTTTCGTTTCGTCATTTTGAAAAACGCGGTTCCCTATCAGCGGATTTCTCGTTGCGCTGCGTGCCAAATCGTTTGGATGGTCACCCTCTTCCCACGCGCCCGGTACAACACAACATAGGGAGTACCGCCAACAACCAATTCTCGGACGCCAGGTTCCGTTCCCGTGTGCCCCAGATAAGGGTGATTTCTCAGGGCTTCGATGACGGCGACAATCCGGATGGCCAATCGCTCTGCCGCAACGGGCTTGTCCTTCGCGACGTAAGCGCGGATTTCCTGAAGCCGTGCGCGTGCCAGAGGAGACCAGACAATTTCTACCGGCTCTACCGGCACAATGACTCGTCATCATGATTCTTGCCGCAAACACACTTCGGAGGCGGCAGTTCATGATCCGTGCCCCAGGACAACAGCCAGGCTTTCATGTCCTCGTTCCGGACGTAGTGACCGGACTTCACTTGCCGGTCGGCTTGCTGAATCTCCGCACGCATGCGCTCCTGGTCGGAAATGTAGGATTCGACGGCGTCGGCGATGAGGAAATTCGCGCTGCGGCCGGTCTTCTGGGCCAGCTTCGCGAGACGCTTTTTGACGGCCGGCTTGAGCCGGATACTGAACGTGGTGCTGGAAGTGTTCGCCATAAACACTTATTAGCACATTTGCCTGCAGGCCGGAAAGTGCATTTTCGCGTGTCTTCGATTCCGATGAGGGCTTGTTTGGCGCCAAGATGATTCTCCCTTTTTCGATGGCCTCATTCAGTTTCGTCGTCCTCAAATTCCGGGATTCCCGCACCGGGCTGCTGTTGCAGGGCAAGCGGCTCCGCCGCTTCGGATTTCTCCAGACATTCTCCCGGCGGGCTCCACGCTTCACTTGATGTGTTCAGCGTAAAAGTAGAGTCCGTGCCTGTTTCCGGCGGCAGAGCGGCTCCGGTCTGCAGGGGCGCGGCGCGCTCCAGGGCGTCCAGCCGCTTTTCCTGATCAAGCGCGATGGAGAGCAGGATGGCTTCCATCGGGTTGTCGCTGGCCTGATACGTGGCCGCCTGCGTGTAGGAACGCACGCGGCGAAACAGGCGGTCGAAATATTCCTGGTCCTCGCGGCGCAGCGCGCGGCGGAACTTCGCCCAGCGCGCGATGGCGTCGTCGACCAGTTGCCGGAATGTGGGAACTGTGCGGCCCATAGCGTCCGTGATTCGTGGCTCGTGATTCGTGACCCGTGTAAATTCTTCTCAGTTTTCTCTGTGTCCTCTGTGTTAAATGTCTTTTTCCGCGGGCTAAAACCTTTCACCACAGAGGGCACAGAGAAAACGAGGAGTCAGGAATCCCTGTCACCTGCAACCTGTCACCTGTATCCTGCCCCCTCCTCCCTCCCCGATCAGGCGCAGCTTGCCGTTTTCTCCATCGAGCGCGAATCGCCACAGCTCGGTCGCCTGCGCCGTAAGCTGTGTGAACATCGCGCGGCGCGGCCCGCCATGGCTGGTCGCGTCGGAAAACACCGCGACGCCCAGCGGAAGCGGAACGAGCGCTCGCAACGCGTCCAGCGCGTGGCGGAACGCCACCGCAGCGTCGCGATCGCGCACATCCTCGTCAAAGTATAGGTCCGGCAGCGCCGTCACAATCAGAGCGTCGGCGGCAAATTTTTCGACAAAGCGCGGCACTCGCACCAGCAGTTCGGTCAACTGAAAGCAAGTGAACGCCCGCGCCACGCGAATGCGCCGGTTGAATTCCGCCGCGGCAATTCCCCGCTGCCGCGCCAAGCGCGCGATCAGCAACGGGTCAAACCGGTTCGCGCCGTCCAGGCACAGTACCTGCTTCCCTTCGGCCAGCAAGCGCGGCAAAAAATAGTGGAACAGCCGCGGCGTCTCCGGCCGCCCATAAAACACCGCCAGGCCAGCCGGAGGCAGCGCCCAGGGTTTGCCTATCGGCGGCGACGGCGCCACCGGCGCGGCCAGTGCAACGGGAATCGAGTCTGAAGCCATAGCGCATTCCGGGGGACCGGGGATGGCTACAGTATAGGCGAATAAAAAGCGAATGTATAGTGAAGCAGCAGTAGTAGGCCAGTTTCCGAGAATCTCGTTTCTCAGACGCTGGAAAGCGGATAAATCTGTCCGACCGCGACGGCATTAGGAGCGCCGCGAATGCAACGTTAGACCCCAGTTCGTCAGAAGGTCGGCTTGTTCTGGTTGCCCCGGTTGATCAGGTCCTGCTGAGCCTTCTGATCGGCTGCTTTTTTCACGTTGTCCGTATTCATGGCAGCCTTATATGCGTAGGGCAAGTTGGCCAGCTCGACGGTGTAGGAGTTGAGCATTCCGTTTGCAGCCCTGATTAAAACTTGCTTTGACGCCAAAATAGGATTTGAAACAGGCTTGTTCGACTTGGGTTGGCGCCTGTGGTAGGCCGTTGCTCATATAGAGACTGAACTGACCGCTGTTGCAGCCTTGCAGCGTTTGGTCGGCGGTCGCCAGCAGCTTGCCGCTCGGATCGAATAGCCAGAACACGTAGAGGCCACCGCCGCCTTGATCGTGGGTGAATGTCTCTTTTCCATATTTTTCGCGCAAAGCCGTAAGCACGGTGTTCAGCATCAGAGGGGGGCCGCCTCCGCCCGAATAATAAGACTGAGATCGCGTAATCAGCCACACCGTCGGATCATTGGGCGCTCGGGTCAGGTTAACATAGGTCCCTTCTGGACCCTTAGGATCGGGATGCTGAGCCCAAACCCGGAATCCGCCGGCGAAGCAGTTGTCACGTTCACTGTTGACGAACGCTTTTGAAGCAGAGCGCGCGCGGCCGACGCCGGCATGCCGGGATAGATGCCCAGCAAATCCGGCGTATGTGGCGTCGCCGGCATACTCTGCGCCGTCGCGAAAGAGGCAAGCCCGAACTGCCCAACCAGGAAGACGACTGCGAAGATGCGTATCTTTGAAAACATGAGAAGATCCCTCCTTTTTTTCAAACCCAAGCTTGGCGCGGCCTATAGCTTTGGGGCCGAGCGTCCCGCGGCGGCGTCATTCTCCTGTTTGATCTTGGCATCCGCTTCGGCTTGTAACCAGGCGTGGGTAGCCTTAAGCGACATGTTCATCAGGGCCCCACTTTCCATCGTCACCGTCAAGCTACTCTGCTGGCTATTTGGCGCGACGTCTTCTCCAACGTTGCTGCTGGCCACGACCCACACCAATGGCACGCAGTCGGGCCCGGCCTCCGAGAGGGCATAGAGCTGGGAGTTGCTCGTGTTACTCAGGTTTACGCCAACTCCCGTTTCACCGGGTGGCGGGTGTGGTCCCGACCCGCCGCCCGGGACACCCGTCGCCATTCCATCATGGGCGCAAGTTTCCTGGGGGTTACCCACGCGAGTCAGCAACTTGCCATTCGAGTCATACACCCACATGTCGCCCCCATAATTGTCCTGACCATACTTTTTGCGCAAGGACTGAACTAAGTTCGATGCCATCACCGGCTGGCTGGCGACGAATCCAGTGTATCGTTGAACTTTCGCAAGCAAGGGAGGGCCGGGCGGCAGCGTAAACTGCATGGCGATCCATTCCACAGGGCCGAGGTCTTGTCTGGTGTTTGCAGTGTACGCGTCAATAATATGTGGCACCCTAACGAAATTTCCGGGGGTGCCGGAAGGATGCTCCAGTCTAGAAGTCAGGGTCTCAATCTTAAGATTCGGATTGTAGGCTTTGACGGCCGCGACGGCCTGTGCGGGCGTCATGCCTAGCTTGATGCCAACGATGTCGACGAAGCCTATCGAGGCCGCGATTTTCTTCATCGCCTCGGGAGTGCAGCAATCGGCGTTCTCGCCTGGCGAACCGGGCGCTGCAGCGCTTGGCTGAACCGGAGCATTGGCCGGCTGTGTTGCCTGGCCCGGCGGAGCAGGCTGTTGCGGCGGCTTATTCTGCTGCTGCTGTTGCTGCTGTTGCTTGGCTTTGTTGTATGCGTCTTTCGCCGCCTGAATAGGATTCTGAAGCTGGGCGGCGTGCGCCTGCGGCACTACCACGCCGGCAAGCCCTGCGACAACAAGAACGACTAAGACGTCTTTTAGCAAGCGCATATGCGCCTCCTCCTTTGTGACGGACCTGCCCGCACGCTCGATGCTCGAATGTGGATCGTACTAGAGGAGCCCCGACGATTCTGACGGAAGCATATAACACAATTAGGTCGGAAACAGAAGCGGCTCGGCGGGAGGCTCGGTGGCGATGCGGTCGAGTTCGGGGTAGCGCTGGCGGAGAGGCTCGGGGACTTTTACTTTTGCGCGGGTGAGGAGATGAACGAGCTGCAGCGCGTTGACGATGGCCTTACCTTCGAAATGATTGTTGGTGATGACAAAGGTGGAGTCGCCGGATTCGGCCACATGCTGGATGCGCGCGGCCCAGGGTTCGAGTTCTTGCTCGGTGTAGAGGTAGTTGTAGCGCTCCGAGGGCGGCGTGGCGGGATCGTCGCTGAACCAGGTGTCGTAGCGGCGGCCGTGAAGGCGGACGTAGGCGACGCGGGCGGTCGCGCGTTCGGTCGGCTTCATGGAGCGTCCGATCACGGGCTGGTCGATGTTGCAGAAGCCGACGCCGCGCTCGTGCAGCATGGCGTAGAAAGCTTTATCGTTCCACGTGGCATGGCGCACTTCCACGACCAGCGGATAGTCGGAAAACTGTTTCAGGAGCTTTCCCAGATATGCGATGTTTTCGTCGGTGCGGTGGAACGAAAACGGAAACTGCAGGAGCACTGCGCCCAATTTTCCGGCATCGCGCAGTACATCGAATCCCGCGCGAACGGCACGCTCGTCTTCCACCCCCGCACCCGCCTCGTGCGTGAATTTCTGCCACAGCTTCGCGGTGAACACAAACCGGGGATTGGCGGAGACGAGTTCCATCCAGTGCCGGCAATGCTCGGGCCGCAGCGGCTGGTAGAACGACGTATTGATTTCGATGGTGTCGAAAAACTGGGAGAGATAAGCGGCTTCGTGAAAGCCGGCCGGCTTTCGCCCAGGGTAGACGATGCCTGCCCAGTCTGCATACGACCAGCCGGCGGGGCCCACACGGATCACGTGCGCGCTCCCCTTTCGTGTCTTCTGAGATTCAGGCATGAACGCCGGGATTCGACCTCCAGCACTAGAGTGATGCCACTCCGCAGCCGGCGCAAGAAGATTACCGAGACCGCCCGGAACCGGCCCTGGGGCATGCGTGCAGGTTTACCCATTCGAAGCAGAGTGCGGATTGCTTCCCCGTGCGCCGCGGGTTGGGAGTATTTTGTCTCTTGGCGGCCAGGCTACAGCAGGGCCGTGAGATGAAGCATGAGCCGAATCTTCGAAGCATTGAAAAATGCGCAATCGGTTCGCGACGGCAAGGGGCTGGCGGAGCCACCCGGTGCGGACGTGGTTGAAATTCCCGACCGGCGGAGAAGCCGCCGTTGGGCGCTGGATATTTCCGTGTATGTGTATGGCCATGGGCCGGGCAAAGAACCATTCCACGAAGAAGCGCATACGCTAAAGGTGAATGCCAATGGCGCCCTGCTGCTGCTCAACGTCCCGGTGGAAGAAGGCCAATCTTTATTGCTCACCAATCAACAGACCGAGCAAGACCAAGAGTGCCGCGTCGTTTATCTGGGAACGAAGCACAGCCGGACTGTGGAGACGGGAGTTGCGTTTCCGCGAACGAATCCCGATTTCTGGCAACTGCACGTGACTCCTGAGGACGATCCCGCCGCCTGATCAACCCCGATTTGAAATTTCAGATTTGAAATTTGTGATTTGAGATGGCAGTGGCGAAGCTCGCCTGCGCGGCCGGACCTAATTCCTGTCAGACCATCTTCAATCCGAAAAAAGCGCCACCATCAAGACAGCTTTCCCGTGTACAGCGCCATTCCGACGGCGGCATTCATCTTGATGCGCGCGAGGGCGCGGATCTCTTTGTGACTGCGAATGCCGCCCGCCGCAGTGATGGGGCGGCGCGTTGCGCGGCGCAGGGCGCGGAACCACTCTAGATTCGTGCCGCGCATCGTGCCTTCGGCATCCACGTAGGTACACAAAAATTCGGAGGCGTATTTTTCGAGTTCGGGAATGACTTCCTCGGGGCGCAAGCGCAATTTATCCTGCCAGCCACGCACCAGAATCTTTCCGCCCTCAGTGTCCAGCGCGATCATCACGCGCCGCCGTCCAATCTTGCCGGCCAAACGGCGGAGGAAATTGCCGTTCACGCATCCGTCCTTGAACGCTGCGCTGCCGACGATGATTTTTTCCGCGCCCCATCCAGCAATCCGCGCGGCTTGTGCGACCGTGCGGATTCCGCCGCCCACACGGACTCGCATCTTGCGCTTTTTCGCCGCGGCGCATAGATCGCGGACGAGGCTGGCATTCGTTCCCTTTCGCATCGCGGCGTCGAGATCGATGACGTGGATCAGCGGGTAGCGGCCGAAGCGGTCAAGCAAACCGAACACGTCGTCTACCGCGAGCTTGCGCTCGCGGCCGTGGACGAGCTGTACGGCGCGTCCGTCTTGCAGATCGATGCAAGGAATCATCATGTCGAGCTTTGATTACCTCATTTCGCAAGCCGTATTTCAGCGGGCCAGCGGCTAAAGCCGCTTTGGTCCTGCATGCGGTTTGGCACGGCTGAAGCCGTGCCCTACAAAGATTCGGTTACCACACCCAGTCTTTAGCCTGTCTGGCGAACTGATATGCCCTGTTCGCCTAGATATCGTTTGAGCGCGCCCAGTCCCTGAATGCTGTCGTGAAAAATGGACGCAGCCAGCGCGGCGTCCGCGCGGCCTTCGCGGAACACTTCGAGGAACGTTTCCGGAGTGTCCGCGCCGCCTGAGGCGATCACTGGAACCGAAACCGCCTGCGAAATCGCCGCCGTAAGTGGGCAGTCGAATCCGGAACGCGTGCCGTCTTTGTCCATGGAGGTGATCAGAATTTCTCCGGCGCCGCACTCCACTCCCTGGCGCGCCCACGCCACCGCATCGATGCCAGTGGGCACGCTGCCGCCGCGAACGAACGCTTCCCAGCGGTCGCCGACGCGCTTGGCGTCAATCGCAAGCACGACCGCCTGCGAACCGAACTCCGCGGCAAGCGCCGTAAGCAGCGGTGGATTGCGAATCGCCGCGGTGTTCACTGTGAGTTTGTCAGCGCCGGCGCGGAGAATAGCGCGGCCTTCGTCGACATTCGCGACGCCGCCGCCAGCCGTCAGCGGAATGGCCAGTTCGGCGGCGACGCGGCGAATCGTCTCAAGAAACGTGGGGCGATGGTCGCGCGAAGCGGCGATGTCCAGGACGACGAGTTCGTCCGCGCCCTCGATGTTGTAGCGCGCGGCGAGCGCGGCCGGGTCGCCGGCATCGCGCAAATTGACGAAATTCACGCCTTTGACGACGCGCTCGCCGTCGGTATCGAGGCATGGAATGATGCGGTGCGCGAGGCTCATCCCTTTGCCCGCCTTCACCGATTGCCGCACAAAATTGGATAGCACTTGCGCTCCGACCGGCCCCGATTTTTCAGGATGAAATTGTGTGGCAAAAACGTTTCCCTGCTCGAGCACAGCGACGAACGGGGCGCAGTGATCGCAGTAGGCGACACCCGCTTCGCCGGCATCGAGCGCAGCGTAGGAGTGCGCGAAATAAAAATAGGCGTCCTGCGGAACGCCCTCCAGCAATTTGCTGGGCCGCGCGCGGCGCAACTGGTTCCACCCCATGTGCGGAAGGCGGTCGACCGGCGGCAGCGCGGAAACTTTCTGCGGAAACAGCGCGAGGCCGGCGTCTCCGGGCGCTTCGTCGCTGGTTGCAAACATGGCCTGCAGTCCCAGGCAAATTCCGAGCAGCGGGGTCCCACGCGAAACGGCCTCGCGCAACGGCGCCACCAGTGAACGCTCGCCGAGTGAGCGCATCAGCGCGCCAAAATGGCCGACGCCGGGAAGAATCAAGGCGTCGCAGCCCGCGAGCGCTTCCGGCGTGGAAGCGCGGCGCGATTCGACGCCGAGCCGCGCGAGCGCGCGCTCGACGGAAGGAAGATTTCCTGCTCCGTATTCCACGAGTGCGATATTCATAGCAGACCTTTCGTGCTCGGCAGCACGCGCTTCAATTGCGGATCGCGCGTGGCCGCAAAACGCAACGCCCTGGCGAACGCCTTGAAGATGGCCTCCACCTGATGGTGCGACGACCGGCCGTACATCAGACGAAGGTGAACGTTCGCGCCCGCGGCCTGCGCGAAGCCGCCGAAAAAATCTTCGAGCAATTCCGTTTGCAGGCCGCCGACATGTTTCGCCGAGAATTTCCATTTGCAGACGAGGTGCGGGCGTCCGCTGAAATCGATGGCCGCGGCCGCGAGGGTTTCGTCCATGGGCATCAGGAAATATCCGGCGCGCAAAATTCCGCGCTTCGAGCCCAGCGCCTTGCGCACCGCCTCGCCGAGAACGATGCCCGTGTCTTCGACGGTGTGGTGTTGGTCGACTTCCAGATCGCCGCGCGCGGTAAGTTCCAAATCCATGGCGCCGTGCCGCGCCACGAGCGTCAGCATGTGATCGAGAAACGGAATGCCGGTGGAAATTTTCGCGCGGCCCTGGCCGTCGAGATTCAGGCGCACGCGAATGTCCGTTTCGGTTGTGGTGCGGCGCAGATTGGCTTTTCTCATGCCCACAATTTCTCCAGATCGCGAACGCTGTGCAGGATTTCGATCGCGCCGAGTTCGCGCAGACTCGCCGCGCGCGCATCGTGCGCTTCGCTGCCGTGCGGCAGAACGCCGAGGAACGGAACGCCCGCGCGCTTCGCGGAGAGCGCGTCGTCGATGTTGTCGCCCAGGTAAAGCGCTTCGCGGCGCGGCGTGCCGTTGAGCAGCAGGCGCAAGCCCTCGGGATCCGGCTTGCCTTTTTTTACGTCGTCCATGGTCACCGACCGGCGAAAAATATCGTTCGCGTCCGTGCCCTCCAGCGTGTGACGCAATTCCCGGCGCGTGCGGCCGGTAAAAAGCGCAAGCTCGGCGCGGCGCGACCAGCGCTCCAGCCGCTTGTGCGTAACCAGCCAGCGTTCCCGCGCGACATTGCCCGGGCTGCGACTTCGTGCCCCAATAGAATTTCTGGAAGCGCGCTTTCACTTCTTCGTACGGAACCGCCGGCCCGAGCGACGCGACCCAATCCGTCGTCAATCGCCAGTCATCGTTGTAGCCGGAGCGGTTCTTCCACTGATGAATTTCGGCGTAGGTGACGCGCTTGCCGGTGAAAAAGTGCACCGTATCCACGATCGACTTGTGAAACGATCCGTGCACGTCCACCAGGACGCCATCCACATCAAAAATAATCAGCTTGGGCGCTAGTTTCACAGGATTCCTCTCCATGGCCCGCAGAAGTTTGCGCGTGTCGGCGCGCGTGCCGGCGCTGATGCGAACGAATCCCTCGCGCGGAAAATCCCGCCGCGCCGCGCAAGAGGATTCCCTTCTGCTCCAGTGCGCGCACGAGGCGTTTCGCCCGGGCCGAAATCCGCGAGCACAAAATTCGCGCTGCTGGGATAAATTCGCGCGCCCAGACGCACCAGTCCCTTTTCCAGCAGCGCGCGGCTCTGCAAAACTTCGCGCGTGTAGTTGCGCAGAAAACGCAGATCGCGAATGGCGGCTTCCGCCGCCACCAGCGCAGCCGAATTCACCGGATACGGCGTGCAGGCGCGGCGCATCGCCGCCAGGATTTCGGGCTTCCCGAACAAGCAGCCCAGGCGCAATGCCGCAAGGCCCGCGGACTTGGAAAACGTGCGCGCCACGAGCAAATTCGGATAGCGGCGAATCCACGGAAGAATCGTGAGCCCCGAAAAATCGAAATAGGCTTCGTCCACCAGCACCAGCGTCCGCGAAGCCGCGCGCAAAATCCGGCGCAGTTCTTCGCGCTGCACCAAGAGTGCCGGTGGGATTGTTGGGATTTGCGATATACAGGACGCGCGGGCAGCGCTTCGCCGGCTGTCGCAGAGAGTGAACCACGGCGTCCACGGGGAATCGCATTTCTTCGTCATAGCGCAACGCGATGACGAAGAAATGCGAGATTACCGTGGACGCCGTGGTTGGCTCCCTTCCGACTGCCGGCGAAGCGTTGCCCGCGAGTCCTGTATATCGCAAATCCCAATAATCCCACCGGGACTTTGGTGGCGCGATGAGTTGGCGGATTTGCGTGCTGCTTCGCGGACGCTGGTGCTTGTCGATGAAGTCTGCTTCAATTTTGGCCTCACGATTACTTCGTGGATTCGCCGCTATCGATGCTGGTGGCGCGCGCGTTTTCAAAATCCGCGGGCCTTGCGGCGTTGCGGGTGCCTGTAAATACTCGCGGCGATGCGCCGGGCCTGCACGCCGTAGTCCGTGAATTCGGCCGCGCCTTGTGGCGGCCGGGGCCGCTGCGTCGCGATCCGCCGTTTTTTGCGCGACTACACACGTGAAGTTTTGCGAAGCCGGGCCATGCTGCAAAAAGGTCTTGTACGTCTGGGCGCGCGGATTTATCCGAGCAGCAGCGCAATTTTTTGTACTCAGGATTTTGGTCCCGCAGCAAAACGCCTGCGTGCGCGCCCTCGACCAGAGGGGAATCCTCGTGCGCGGCCGGCGGGATTTTCCGCGCGAGGGATTGGTTCGCATAAGCACGGTACGCGCGCCGGACACGCGCAAAGTGTAAAGGCCATGGAGAGGATCCTGTGAAACTCAGCTCCAAAGCTCGTTATTTTTGACGTCGACGGCGTCCTGGTGGGCGCGACAGATCACTTTCACAAGTCGATCGTTGACACGGTTCACTTTTTCACCGGCAAGCGCGTCACCTACACCGGAATTCGCCGGTGGAAAATCGGTCCAGCTACAACGATGACTGGCGATTGACCACAGATTGGGTCGCGTCGCTCGGGCCGGCAGGTTCGTATCAGGAAATGAAAGCGCGCTTCCAGAAATTCTATTGGGGCACGAAGACAAACCCCGGCAACGTCGGCGAAGGAAAAGTGGCTGGTCACACACAAGCGGCTGGAGCGCTGGTCGCGCCGCGCCGAGTTTGCCGCTCTTTACCAGCCGCGCGCGCGGGAATTGCGCCACACGCTGGAGGGCACCCACGCGAACGCGACATTTTTCCGCCCGTGGTTCGTGGACAGGAAATGCAAGCCGGACCCGGAAGGCTTGCGCCTGCTGCTCGACGGCACGCCGCGCCATGAAGCACTCTCCCTCAGGACAACATTGACGACGCACTTTTTCCGCAAAGCGCGCGCGGGTGCCGTTCCTCGGAGTTCTTCCGCACGGCAGCGAAGCGCAGCCAGGCGCGCGCAGCGA
>CAVOKV010000006.1:0-210754 GCA_963696605.1 uncultured Acidobacteriota bacterium
AGATTCAGTACGGCGCGTTCTCCACGAAGGATCGGAAGGTTGCTTCTGGAGCGCCGATGTACGTCTTCCATGTATTTCCGTTCCGTAAGGTCCCGCAGGATGGCCGAGCCCCGACAATCCGGCCGCCCTCATCCCTGATCGGTGAAACAGCGATGGCTACGTGAATCAGTTTTCCGTCCTTTCTTTGCCGCATGGACTCCATGCGCACCACACTCTCACCTTTTAACAATTTTGCCTGGCTGTCCTGAGGCTCACTGCGAAGTTCCGGAGGGGTGATCAGGGAAATGTGCTTCCCGATAATTTCGTTTCGCGAGTAGCCAAGCATTCGCTCGGCGCCGGCATTCCAATCCGTAAGTATCCGTCCAATGTGGCGGCGATGATTGCGTCATCGGAACACTCCACAATCGCCGCCAGGCGGCGAAGGTCAAGTTCTCGCGCCCCCCGCTCATTCACTTCTTCCCTCAACGTGTCCACCGCGTGAACCAATTCCTCGGTTCGTTCCGCGACTTTTCTCTCGAGATTCTCGTTGAGATTCCGAATAGCAAATTGAGCGCTTTCTCGCTCCCGCATTTCCCGGCCTAATTTTCGCGTGACAAATACCGCGATGCAGGCGGCTAATCCTATCGCCAGAGATACCAATGTCGCGGAAAGGCGCCGGACGACCGCATAACTCGCAGCGCTCTGCGCACTTGCCCGGCTCAACTGATCCTCCTCATAATCTGTGAAGGAGACCCAGGCGTCGCGATACTTGTTCAGCAGCGGGAGCGTTTCGTTCACCAGCGATTTGTTTACTTCAGCGGTCTTGCCTTGCTTGACCAGCAAACTCCAGGTTCTCTTCAGGCTCTCGTCCGCAGGCAGCTCGGCCGTGGTTATTTTGGCAAGCAGTTCCCGTTCCTCGGGGGAGATAGGCTGCGTCTCGATTTGTTCCCACGCGGCGGAAGCCTTCAAAGTGTTCTCGGTGGTTTGGGCCGCGAGCGAGGATGCGTCCTCATGGTTCACGTCCTCCCTAAGGAAGGACCGCATGATGAATCGATTGTTGGTATTGAAATAGCTGGCAGCAAGTCGAGCGGTGTAAAGTTTCTCCCAACGCTCCCCGAAGAGGCGGTTGGTGGAGGCGTTGATCTGCCCCATGCGGCTCAATCCCAGCCATCCGACGCCAATCAGAAGGGCTATAAGACATCCGAACGCGATTTCTACCCTGGGTCCCGTGGAGTCCCTGCTCATAGCCCGTGCCTCCCACCCGCACGCTTCCGGTAACGCTCCCTGTGGTTGTAGACAGCTTATCGATAAGCCGGACCGGCACTCTCCTCAAATGTCCCGGCTGTGCCACCTGAGGGGTAATTTCATTGTGGTCCACATCTGTGGGAAGTAAAACGGGACAGAATAGTCCCGCTCCGGAAGAGTTACCCCAACGATAATAATTTAAGGAATCGTTGTCTCCGAATCAGGACCTTCGGTTGCCGCAAAAGCGGCTTCCCTGGCCGTGTTTACAGGCTTGGTACCCCCCGCAAAACGTTTGACCCACATACTCCAGCATGTTATAAAAGTGGGCTTTGTGCCGCTCCGGTTACCGGTTATGGGTGCTGTCCGCTCCTGGAATTGACGGTTTGCAGGCGGATAACCGGGGCGAAGCGAGGCACTTCCGCTCTTCTTGAAGTGGCAACCTGTATCAAATCCGGCAGGCCATTCCCGAAACGCCCTGAGCACAAAATGCGGGGTAAACTGGTGTGCCGGAAGAAGTTAGCAAGGCGTGACTATACCCTGACTTGATTGATTGCAACGGAGGATCACTGATGCGTACCTGGCTTGCGGGCATTGGCTCGCTTAGAAGCCGATTCGCGAAAGCAGGCGCTGCCGGCGCCATGCTGACTCTGCTGAGCGCTGCGCGCGCGGCCGCTCAAGAGAACCCTGGGGGCGAGGCCAGCCTAAAACTGCCTGACCTCTCGCAGGTGACGTTTCTTGGGATGGACGGGCACAAGCTGCTCACCATCGGGATCCTGTTTTGTGTTTTCGGACTGATCTTTGGACTGGCCATTTACAGCCGCCTGAAGAACCTGCCGGTGCACCGCTCCATGCGCGAAGTCTCCGAACTGATTTACGAAACCTGCAAAACATATCTCTTCACGCAGGGCAAGTTCTTGCTTTTCCTGTGGGTCTTCATCGCGGTCGTGATCGTCCTGTACTTTGGCGTCCTGTCGCCTGTGCCGGATAAGCCTGTCGGCATCACGCTGCCGATCATTCTGCTGTTCAGCCTGCTGGGAATGGCCGGAAGCTACGGCGTAGCCTGGTTTGGCATTCGCGTAAACACGTTTGCCAATTCGCGGACGGCGTTTGCCGGACTGCGCGGCAAGCCCTACCCCATTTACCAGATCCCGCTGCAAGCCGGCATGAGCATCGGCATGATGCTGATCAGCGTGGAATTGCTGATGATGCTCTTCATTCTGCTCTTTGTTCCCGGCGATTACGCGGGGCCGTGCTTCATCGGGTTTGCCATCGGCGAATCGCTGGGCGCCGCGGCGCTGCGCATCGCCGGCGGCATTTTCACCAAGATCGCCGACATCGGCTCGGACCTGATGAAGATCGTTTTCAAAATCAAGGAAGACGACGCGCGCAATCCCGGCGTGATCGCCGATTGCACGGGCGACAATGCGGGCGACTCGGTCGGGCCGAGCGCCGACGGGTTCGAGACCTACGGCGTCACGGGCGTGGCACTCATCACGTTTATCCTGCTGGGCGTGAAAGATCCGGTCGTGCAGGTGCAGTTGCTGGTGTGGATTTTCGTGATGCGCATCGCCATGCTGGTCGCCAGCGCGGCGGCTTATTTCATCAACGCGGCCTATGCCAAGGCTCGATTCGGCAACGCCGACAAAATGAATTTCGAGACGCCGCTTACCACGCTGGTCTGGCTCACTTCGTTTATTTCCATTGCCATGACCTATGCGATTTCCGCGGTCATCATTCCGGCGCTCGGTAACGACACTACGCAGTGGTGGAAACTGGCTTCGATCATTTCCTGCGGCACGCTGGCGGGCGCGGTAATTCCCGAACTCGTGAAAGTATTCACCTCTACCGAATCTCGGCACGTTAAGGAAGTGGTGACTTCGGCAGAAGAGGGCGGCGCGTCGCTGGGCATCCTGTCCGGCTTCGTGGCCGGAAATTTCTCGGCGTATTATCTTGGCATGGCCATGGTTTTCCTGATGTCGGTCGCCTATCTCTTCGCCCGCATGGGACTTGGCGCGCTGATGATCGCCGCGCCAGTATTTGCCTTCGGTCTGGTTGCCTTCGGCTTCTTGGGGATGGGACCGGTCACGATCGCCGTGGATTCTTACGGGCCGGTAACGGACAACGCGCAATCGGTTTACGAATTGTCGCTGATCGAGCAGGTTCCCAACATCAAGGAAGAATTGAAGAAGGATTTCAACTTCGACGCCAATTTTGAGCGCGCCAAGGATCTGCTCGAGGAGAACGACGGCGCCGGGAACACCTTCAAGGCCACGGCGAAGCCCGTCTTGATCGGCACGGCGGTGGTGGGCGCTACGACCATGATTTTCTCGATCATCATGGCGCTGACCAATGGGCTTACGGAAAACGTCGAATAAGCTTTCTCTCTTGCACGCTCCCTTCGTGCTCGGCCTGATCACCGGCGGCGCCATGATCTACTGGTTCACCGGCGCTTCCACGCAGGCCGTGACCACGGGCGCGTACCGCGCCGTGGAATTCATCAAGGCGAATATCAAGCTCGAAGGCGTGGAGAAAGCTTCCGTCGAGGACAGCAAAAAGGTCGTCGAAATTTGCACCAAATACGCGCAGAAGGGCATGCTGAACATCTTCATCGCCGTATTTTTTGCCACGCTGGCGTTTTCCTTCCTCGAACCCTTCTTTTTCATCGGCTACCTGATGTCCATCGCCATTTCCGGCCTCTATCAAGCCATCTTCATGGCCAATGCCGGCGGCGCCTGGGACAACGCCAAGAAAATCGTGGAAGTCGAGCTGAAACAAAAAGGCACGCCGCTGCATGACGCCACCGTCATCGGCGACACGGTCGGCGATCCGTTCAAGGACACTTCTTCCGTCGCTCTGAATCCCGTCATCAAGTTCACGACGCTCTTCGGCCTGCTGGCCGTGGAACTGGCCGTAAAACTGACGGCGACCTCCGGCGGCGCATTGACGCGCACACTCGCGGCTGCTTTTTTCGCCGTCTCCTTTGTCTTCGTTTACCGGTCGTTCTACGGGATGCGCATCCGGCAATCGAATTAGCAGGAAAAGTCCGCCTCCGCACGGCTGGAAAAAACGGGACGCCCGTACGATCGGGCGTCCCGTTTTATTTTTGAGTATCTGGTTAATTTCATCGCGGAGAATTCCCGCACCATTTCGTTGACAATGCCAGCCGCCTTTGTTAAACCTCGATCAAAGCATTCCTTAGGAGAAACGCATGAAACCGAAAGATTCCGGCCGCCGGAGATTTTTGAAAAATGGCGCCGCGCTGGCCGGTTTGGCTGCCGGGATGGCCAAGACCGCCAAGGGCGATACCCCCGCGCCTGAAGGCTCCGCCGCGCCCGCGAAGGATTTGCACAGCTATGGAGAGCGCTCCCGATACGAAACTGCCGTGCGCGTCGGCGCCATGGGTCTCTACGACCCTGCGCCTCCCGGATACCACCAGGACTTCGGGTGGCGGAATCCGATTCAGGATTCGGTCGGGTACATCACTCCCGCTTCACTGCACTTCGTGATCGCGCACGGCTACGAGCCGCCCGATATCGATCCCGCCGAGCACCATCTCTTGATCCATGGCCTGGTGGAAAAGCCCCTGATCTTTTCACTCGACGACCTGAAACGGTTCCCGTCCGTCACGCGCGCTCATTTTCTGGAGTGCAACGCCAACGGCGCGCCCGCGGGTCCGACTGGAAAGTATCGTGTTGCTCCGAACGCGACGGCGCAGGATACGCATGGGTTCACCAGTTGTAGCCTGTGGACGGGCGTGCCACTTTCCATCATCCTGAAACACGTCGGGGTGAAACCCGAAGCGAAGTGGATCATTGGCGAGGGCTCGGAAAAAGGGAAACACACTAAGAGCGTCCCCATCGAAAAAGCAATGGATGACGTTCTGATTGCCTACGGCCAAAATGGCGAGGCGCTGCGTCCGCAGCAAGGCTACCCAATCCGCCTCCTCGTTCCCGGCTGGGAAGGAATCAACAACGTCAAGTGGCTGCGCAAAATCAAGCTTGTCGAAGAACCTTACATGGGCATGTGGGAGAGCACGAAATATCCGAGCCTGCGTCCCGACGGCCTGTCGCGCTGGTTCCAATTTCAGATGGGCCCTCGCACCGTCATTACCCGCCCATCAGGCGGACAAAAATTGAATGGCCCGGGCTTCTATGAGATTAGTGGCCTGGCTTGGTCCGGTGGAGGCCTCGTTAAATCCATCGAAGTTTCCACGGACAATGGCAAAACCTGGCGCGAGGCTGAAATTCAAAGTCCCGTCTACCCAAAAGCGCACGTACGCTTCGGATTTGGCTGGGACTGGAACGGCGAGGAGACCATCCTTCAGTCCCGCTGCACCGATGAAGTAGGCGAAAGGCAGCCGACGGTAGTTGAGCTGGCCAAGTTCTGGAAAGTCGAGCCGGACTTTTTCATCAAGACCGGAACGATTCCCGGCCACTTCAATGCAATCCAACCCTGGAAAGTGAATGCTGACGGGAGCGTCCAAAATGCGATTTCATTTTAGTGTGCTGGTGCCGTTCGCGGCTTTGGCTGCATGTGTCACCGCGCTGGCGCAAACGCCCGACTATAAAAACGTAGGCCGCACTCCCACCGCGCAGGAAGTCCAGGCCATGGACATCGCCATCGGCACGGACGGGAAGGAATTGCCGCCCGGGAGCGGAACTGCCAAGACTGGCGGCGTCCTGTTCGCGCAAAAGTGCGCCGCCTGCCACGGCGAAAGTCAGGAAGGCAGCGCCCAGGCGCCCGCGCTCGTCGGCGGCAAGGGTACGCTCACTTCCCTGCACCCCAAGATGACCGCGGGAAGCTACTGGCCGTTTGCCACCACGATTTTCGACTACATTCGCCGGGCCATGCCGCGCTTTCAGGAAGGTTCGCTTAAGACGGATGAGATCTATTCCCTCACCGCGTTCATCCTGTATCGCAACGACATCATCAAGGAAGACGACGTCATCGACGCCGCGACCCTGCCCAAAATCAAAATGCCCAATCGCGACGGATTCGTTCCGCAGAACCTGGATGAAATCCACGATTGGAAGAAGCGCGGCTGCAAGCTCGGGCATTGCCCCTGATACGCTATCAGGTCGCTTTCCTGCTTCGCAAGAAACCGACAGGCTGAAGCCTGTCCTACTGTCCTGTGATACCATTCCGTCAAATCTGACTGGAGGACCATATGAATCCTAAGCAAACGGATCGGAGACGATTTCTGAAGAGCAGCGCCGCGCTTGCAGGCCTGGCCGTGGGCGCATCAGCAAGCGCGCTTCCCGCTGCGGCTGCCGGCGAACCGCCGCTGGAAAAAGTCGACGAATTGCACCTCTACGGCGAGCGCTCCCATTACGTGACCGATGTGCGGAATGGCAGCATCAACAATCCCGAGCGCCGCTTGAAAGACGAACAGGTGGCCTTCGGCCTGCGAACTCCCCTGCAGGATTCTGTGGGAATGATCACGCCTTCGTCGCTGCACTTCACCATCTCCCACGGTTTTGAGCCGCCCGACATCGACCCGCAGGAACATCACTTGCTGATTCACGGAATGGTCGATCGTCCCTTGATTTTTTCCGTGGACGAAATCAAGCGCCTGCCCTTCGTGACCCGATTCCATTTCGTCGAGTGCCACGGCAACAGCTCGCCGAGAGGCCCTGGCGGGGATGCCCGAATTTCCGTGGATGCGACGCCTCAGGAAACGCACGGATTCACGAGTTGCAGCCAGTGGACAGGAGTCCTGCTGTCCACACTGCTCAAAGAGGCGGGCGTGCAAAAGAGCGCGACCTGGATCATCGCGGAAGGCGCCGACGAACCCAAACACTCGAAGAGTATTCCAATCGGGAAGGCCTGGGACGACGCGCTGGTGGCCTACGGGCAAAACGGCGAGCCTGTCCGACCGGAGCAGGGTTTTCCGCTGCGCCTGATCGTTCCCGGCTTTCAAGGGATCAACAACGTCAAATGGCTGCGGCGCATCGATCTGGTGGACGAGCCCTACATGGCCATGATGGAAACGAGCCGGTATCCCAGCATGAGGCTGGACGGAAAATCGCGTTGGTTCGAATTCACGCTGGGACCCAAATCCGTAATTACCCGTCCTGCCGGCGGATACAAAATGCCCGGCCCTGGCTTCCATGAAATTACCGGCCTCGCGTGGTCCGGCGCGGGCGCCGTCAAGCGGGTCGAAGTCTCCACCGATGGCGGACGTACCTGGAAGGACGCTGCAGCTCCACGACCCCATCGCGCGGAAGGCGCACACTCGATTCTCCGTCCCGTGGACTTGGGACGGCAGCGAAACCATTCTGCAATCCCGCTGCACGGATGAAACAGGTACGGTCCAGCCGACGGTCGTCGAAGTTGCCAAGCTCTGGGGCGCGGACGTGGACTTCCTCAAGAAGACGCAACAGGTGGTGGGTGATTTCAACGCGATTCAGCCCTGGAAAGTGAACCACGACGGGAGCGTCCAAAATGCGATTTTCTAAACTTCTGGGCGCCGGGATTTTCTTGCTCGGTGCGAACGTGCGCGATGGCGCAGGCTCCGTCCTACCAAAACATCGGCAGAACACCGACCAAAGAGGAAATTCAGGCCTGGGACATTTCCGTCGGGCCTGACGGCAAGGGGCTTGCCTCCGGGGCAAGGAACCGCAAAGGATGGCGCGCCGATTTTCGCCGCCAAGTGCGCCGTATGCCACGGCCCGAATGGTGAAGGCGGCAAGATTGGCCCTCGCGTGGTCGGAGGCATTGCCGACACCGAAACACTCACCACGCTCAAGCCTGTCAGAAGCGTCGGGGGCTACTGGCCGTATGCGACTTCGGTGTATGACTTCATCCACCGCGCCATGCCGCGAGGACCAGAGCGGCACGCTCACCCCAAACGAAGTGTACGCGCTGACCGCGTTCATTCTTTTCAAGAGCAACATCATCAAGGAAGACGACGTTCTCGACCAGAAAACGTTGCCGAAAGTGCAAATGCCCAATCGCAACGGATTCGTTCCCCGCGAAATTTGCGGACATTCCGGACGAACACAAGCGCGGCTGCACCCAGGGCATTTGCCCGTGAAGCGATGAGTAGGATTTAGTAGGATGAACCACTCTAGAGTAATTGTCATTCCGAGTGTAGCGAGGAATCTGCTCTTCCGCCCGGGCCGCAATCAAAAGCAGATTCCTCGCTTCGCTCGGAATGCAGGCTCGCTACTTTTTCGGCACGTTGAGAGCGCCAGCCCTACGCCAAGTACGCGTAAGCGTCCGTCGTCAGAAACTCATGAAAATCCGGGCTGGTCATCAGTTCCACTAGGATTTTTCCAGCCGCGGGAAGTTTTCCGGCGTTGAATTTTTCCGCGCCCATTTGAGTCTTCATTTTTTCGAGCACCGACGCCGTCGCCTCGCGCACCATCTGCGCCGTAACCTTTTCTCCCGTTTCCAGCTTGGCGCCGTGCTTCACCCATTGCCAGACCTGCGTGCGGGAAATTTCGGCCGTGGCCGCGTCTTCCATCAGGTTGTAAATGGGAACGCATCCATTTCCGTCAAGCCACGAAGCCAGATACTGCAATCCCACATCGATGTTCCACTTCAGTCCTTCCATCGTGATCGTTCCCTTGGGGATTGCGAGCAGATCCTTGGCGGTGATGTTGACCACGTCGCGCTTGAGGTTGATTTGATTCGGTCCCTTCATATACTCGTTGAAAATGTCCTTGGCGACGGAGACAAGGCCAGGATGCGCGACCCAGGTGCCGTCGTGTCCGGCTTTCACTTCTCGCAGTTTGTCTTCGCGCACTTTCGCCAGCGCCTTTTCATTCGCCACCGGATCGTTCTTGATGGGAATCTGCGCCGCCATTCCGCCCATGGCGTGAGCGCCGCGTCGGTGGCACGTGTGGATCAGCAACTCCACGTAGGAGGCAAGAAAATGCTGCGTCATGGTGACTTCGGCGCGATTCGGAAGAATGAAGTCGGGGCGGTTGTTGAATTTCTTGATGAAGCTGAAAATGTAGTCCCAGCGCCCGCAGTTGAGGCCGGAGGAATGCTCGCGCAATTCGTACAGGATTTCGTCCATCTCAAACGCCGCGAGGATCGTTTCGATCAGCACCGTGGCGCGAACGGTGCCGCGCGGAATTCCAACATAGTCCTGGGAGAAGTTGAAAACGTCGTTCCACAATCGCGCTTCCTGGTGGCTCTCGATCTTCGGCAGATAGAAGTAAGGAGCCGTTCCGCGCGCGATCAGGTTCTTGGCGTTGTGGAAGAAAAACAGGCCAAAATCGAACAAGGCGCCGGAGATCGGCTTGCCGTCCACAAGAAAATGTTTTTCATCCAGGTGCCACCCGCGCGGACGAACCAGCAGCGTCGCGGTCTTCTCATTGAGCTTGTAGCTCTTCCCTTCCGGGCTGACGAAAGTGATGGTGCGGTTCACCGCATCGCGAAGATTGATGTGGCCGTCCAGGTTGTTGCTCCAGGTCGGCGAATTGGAGTCCTCGAAATCGGCCATGAACACTTCCGCGCCGCAATTGAGCGCGTTGATGATCATCTTGCGGTCCACAGGCCCCGTAATTTCCACGCGCCGGTCCATCAAATCCTTGGGGAATGGACGCAACGGACCATTCCGCCTTGCGCATGCTGGCGGTTTCGGGCAGGAAATCGGGCAATTCCCCGCGGTCGATCCTCGCTTGCCGCTCCTGCCGCTGCGCGAGGCACTGCTGCCTTTGCCCCTCGAATGTCGATGAGAGCTTCTTGAGAAAAGCGACTGCTTCCGTAGTCAGCACGGATTTGTGGGCATCGGAAACCGGCGCAGTGATCTGAATCTCAACCATTGGGCTTGCCATTTGAACCTACCTCCAGGTAGATGGAAAATGCAGAAAGGCGTGCACCAGCAATATTACCAGAAACGCGGCCAGATGAAAAAACCGGATGAAAATTCAGGGGATCCCCGTGCTGAGAGCCACTCTTCTGATTAATTAATCCGCGGGAGTCGCCGCCAGCGCTTCTTCGCGGTGGATGGCTCGAAGCCGGATGGGCCGCAGCACCAGCAGCATCAGCAAGGCCGCGACAATGTTCGCCGCGGAGGCGATCACAAGCGTCAGATGCCAGTTGCCCGTCCGAGCGGCAAGAATGCTGCCGATGGGCACGAAGAACGCGGCGCAGCCTTTGGCCGTGTATAGCAGCGCGTAGTTGGTGGTGGCGTACTTGTTGCCAAAATGATCGGAGGTAAGCGCCGGGAAAATGCTGAAGATATTCCCCCAGGCGAAGAAAACCAATCCGGCCAAAATCACAAAAAGGACGGGGTTTTTGCCGTAGCGATCCAGATACAGGATGCCGATGCCCTCTGCCAAAAAGGTCAGGAACATGGTCATTTCCCGGCCCAGCCAATCCGAGACCCAGCCAAAAAGCGGGCGGCTCACGCCGTTCATCAGGTTATTGAGCGACAATGCAAACAACAGGGCTGGCGCGGCGAATCCCAACAAGGTCACCTTGGTTGTGGCAATTCCGAAGCCGTTGGCGATAGGCGCGAGTTGCGCGGTGGCCATCAGGCCGCTGGCGGCAACCAGCACAAAGTCGACGTACATGAGCCAGAAAACCAAGCTCGTCAGAGTCTGGAACGGCGTGCGGTCCATCTTTGTCTGCGGCAGACGCGGATTCTTCCGACGTGCGGCCGCGCGGCCCGACGGCTTTTTGAGCGCCAACGCCGCCAGCAAAACGACGCCGCCCTGAAGCAACCCAAAGCGGAAGAATGTCGCCTCGTACCCGTTTGCCGACAAGGAATGCATCAGCGGCAAAACCGTCAACGCCGCTCCCGCTCCAAATCCCGCCGCCGTCACACCCGCAGCCAACCCGCGGCGCGCTTGAAACCATTTCAGCGCGTTCCCGATGCAGGTTCCATACACCAAACCAGTCCCAACCCCGCCGATCATTCCGCCGACGTAGAGCGCCGTAAGAGTGTTTGCCCAAGAAAAGAGCACCCAGGAATACCCGATCATCACGCCACCAACTAACACCAGGAGACGCGGGCCGAAGCGGTCGGCAAGGTAAGCCTCAAACGGCACAAGCCAGGTCTCCAGCAAAATAAATAACGTGAAGGTTCCCTGGATCGCGGCCTTTCCCCAATGGTGTTTTGCGTCAATAGGAGCGACGAAAATAGTCCAGCCGTACTGGAGATTGGCAATCATGGCCATGCAGATCACGCCGGCCACAAGTTGTATCCACGGTGCAAGAGGGGACACCGTTTTCTGTACACTTGAAGGGACTTCGGCCCCGGCGGTTGCGGCAGAATCGCCGGGCAAGGAAGCGGACGGTTCTGGTCGGCTAGCAGCAGCCATGTTGCGTCCTCCAAGTGGGATTCGTTGCTTTTCCCATTCGTCTAGATCGGATCGATCAGACTTGTCTATTGAATGAACAGATGGCACATAGTATCAAATTTACCTTCCGATGGAGTGAAGCAACTTTTATTTATCTTTGGCTTTCGGGCGTGAGTGGTCCATTTGGAGTACCACTAGATTTGTTTTTCAAACGGCGCAGGCTTCAGAGACTGCAAAGAAACCCAAACCTCTGTCATTCTGAGCGGAGCGAAGAATCTCTCCGTGCTTCTTTTCTTATACTTGAATCGAAGAGAGATTCTTCGCTCCGCTCACAATGACAGAACAAGGCATTTTTTCCGCAGCCTGTTCAGCCTGTGGCGCTGGAACTTCAGGCGAACGAAATCGCGCGTCATCCAAGAGAACACGCCAAGCGCAATTCGCGCTTGGCGTGTTTTCCACTCGAGGGGGCGATTACGCCTTCAAAAGGCGCGGGAATTTCGTGGGGCTATTGTCAAAACCGGGGAAAACCGAACGCAGGTTGGTGCTGCCGAGGTGGCCTGAAATGACTTCTCCGAGAACGGAGCGGAAATCGGTGGTAAGCGCGAGGTCGCGGCCCTCGTTCAACTGCCCCGGACCGAGACCCGGCCACTTGCCGTACACTTTTCCGCCTTTCACCGGCCCGCCCATCACGAACATGCAATTCGCGTGGCCGTGATCCGTGCCGCGATTTCCATTTTCATGCGCGGTGCGGCCAAATTCAGACATGGTGACAACCACCACGTCTTCCATGCGGTCGCCCAGATCCTGGTGCAGCGCCGCAAGGCCTTGACCGAGGTCGCGCAGCAGGTTTGACATTTGCCCTTGCGCTCCGCCTTCGTTCACGTGGTTGTCCCAGCCTCCGGTATCGACGAAGCCGACTTCCATGCCGATGTCGGCTTTCAAAAGTTGCGCGACTTGTTGCAGCGTCTGGCCCACGCGGCTCTTCGGATAGTCGGCGCCATTCTCCGGCTGGAAGCGCGAGGGGTCGGCTTTGCGCAGCATGTCGATCGCTTCAAACGTTTCAGTTCCCGTGCCGCGCAGAACTTTATCGACCGTCTGCGCGTAAAGCGCCTCGAATCCGCCTTCGACCGCGGTGGACTGGCTCATCACGCGAAACTGTTTAACGTCGGCGAGCGCGATGGCGGGCGCGGCGCCGCGCAGCGTGAGCGGAAGATTTGGACCCATCGCCACGGCGCGGAAGGGAGAAGCGTCCTGCTCGGTCATTTCGCTAACAGTGCGATTCAACCAGCCGTCTTCCGTGGATTTCACGCCGGGCGTGCCGGACTCCATAAAATCCTGGGCGTCGAAATGCGAGCGTGTCGTGTCCGGCGATCCGGCGGCGTGAACGATGGCGAGTTGCCCGTTTTGAAAAAGTGGCCCGAGGGGCGCGAGGCTTGGATGCAGGCCGAAGAAGCCGTCGAGATCGACCGCAGTGCCCTCGACGCCGTTGCGCGGGCGCGGAATCGCAATCGTCGGGCGAATCTTGTAATAGTTTTCTTCGCCGAACGGCACGACGATGTTCAGCCCGTCCGCGGCCCCGCGCTGAAAGAGGACGATCAGCTTTTTCTTGTTGGGCATGGCCGTCGCCGCTACAGCGCGCTGGAGGAACGCGGGAATCGTGCTCATGCCGATCATGGCCACGCCGCCGCTCTTCAGGAAAATGCGCCGCGAAACTTTCATGGTCGTTCTCCTTCCCGGGCTATATCCTAAAAAAGCAAACGCCACAGGCTGAAGCCTGTGCTACTCATCGCCGCTGAAATTCGGGCGAACCTAAAACCAATCCTGCGATCATTGCCGCGTTCACTTGCTTGACCTTGTCGTCGAGCGCGGCCTGCAAAATTTGCGGGTCGTCCAGCTGCTTCTCCAGCGTGTCCCTGGTTTGCTGCGAAGCCTGGCCGCCCAACAGCAATTGAACCGCGCGGTCGAGCGTGGCGTGCGGATCGGCGGCTGTATCTGTGCCAAATAGAGAGTCGATATTCACTTGCGCGCCGCGCAGGCGGTTCGACGTGAGCGCCAAAGAAAAATTCATGCGGTTGAGCAGCGCGCCGGTATTCACCCACGCATCGGCTTTGTCCGAGTAGCCCGTCGGAGGCTCGCACTGGTACAGCGGCTGGCCGATACGGCTCGTCCATTGCACGAGCAGGAGCGGGACTTCTACTTCCGTGCCCACGGCTCGCGTAGCCGAGGCCACCAGTTCAAACGGGGTCTTGATCTTCGCGCGGTAAGCGTCCTTGGACCAGAACTCGGGCGAATAAATCATGGTGTGCAGGACTTCGCGGATGTCGCCGCCGGATTTCAAGAACGTTTGGGCCATGCGGTCCACGAGCGCATCCGGCGGATTGTCGGAAACGAAGCGTTGCGCCAGCTCAAACGAAATGTGCCGCGCGGTGTGCGGATCGCGCGCCAGGATGTCGAGAACTTCCTCCCCGTCCTTCATTCCACCTGCATGAATCTTGTGTCCGAGAACGGTCTTCACGCTCGTGTCGTGCAAGCGTTCCTCGAAGAAAAATTCCGGATTGCGCCGCGGCTGCCGGATGCTCCATCCGGTGAATGCCTTGGCGACATTGATGACGTCGTCCTGCGTGTATCCGCCATCCACGCCGAGGGTGTGCAATTCCATGAGTTCGCGGCCGTAATTTTCATTCAGGCCGCGCTCTTGTTTTGGTTTTGCATTCGTGCCCGCACCGTTTGGATTTCCATTTGGCGCGGGCCCTCCCTGCGGAAAGCGCGGCATGCCGAATGGCCCGAACGGTCCTCCCCGCATCTCTCGCCGCTCTTGTTGTTCCTCTTGCAGCTTCTGCCAAGCGACAGGATCGGCGGATAGCCAGTTGTCCAAAAAGAAGAGCATCGCGGGACTCTTGGCCGTGGCTTCGAGCAGATCGCGAAACTTCCCCAGTGCGTGCGGGCGAATCGCGTCACGTTCGTAGGCTGTGATCAGCCAGCGGTCGGGACCCTTGTTGGCGAAAACGTTGAAGTGGTTGTACCAGAAATCCACCATCACTTCCTGAAGCTGGCGCTCGCTGTAAACGGCGCGCGTCATCTTGGCCATGGAAAGCTCGGCGACGATGCGCTGCGGCAGGCGAATCTGCTCGTAGTTGATCATGCGGTTGCTGAACGCGCCTTGGCCTTGGCCCTTGCCCTGCCCTTTCTCTTTCACAGGATTCGCGTTCAGGTCATTGTCCATGGCCTCGAAATTTGGCATGTGCATGGCGTCGGCCATCTGCATGTCGCTTTGGCCGTTGCCCTGAGCACCGCTGGGCGGCTCACCCTGCGCCTCACTCTGACTATCGCCCTGCATGGACGGCGGCGTCGCCAGCCGCGACTGTGCCATCTGCTCTTTCCGGTATTCCTCGACGGTGATGCCCTCGCGGCGCGCGGCGGCCGCAGGTTCGGGAAATTCTTCCAGGAGTTTTGCAGAGGACATTTTCAAGGTGGGGAAACGTTCCAGGCGCGCATCGAGAGCGGAGTCATCGATCGAGTCCGGATGAAGTTGCCGGTCGATCCATTTTTGCAGGCCCATCTCCTTGACGCGTTCGAAATCGCCCGGGCGAGACCCAAATCCCAGGCGATTAAGCGCCTGCAGGATGGCTTCGTCTTCGGTTAGGCCTTCTTGCGGTAGCCCCTTCAACACCTTTGATGATTCGGCCGCCTTCTCATTCCGGTCTTTTTTGTCTGCCGCGGCAAGGAGATAGGGCGCCGCGAAAGTGGCCACGGCAAAGAGGAAAATCACAATCATTCCGGCGAGAGCCGACGGTTGAGCTTTGCGGAAATCGGCTTTGCGCGAAGAAACTCTCTTCATTTTCCCATCTCCGCTTGCGGGAGTTCGCGCGGCTGGCACGGCAGAATCGTGCCCTAAACTCGCGCCAACAGTTTAACCCTATGGAAAAAGAAAAGTTGCGGCCGGAAAGGAGCTCGTGCTCTCAGAGTACGCCTCTGGAGGCTCGGATAGCAGGTGGCAGGTAGCAGGGCTTAGGTTTCAGGTTTTCCACTACAACCTGCCCACTGCAACCTTTTCCGTGTTCAACTCAGCCCGACCTGCCCGGCCTCGGGCAATTCCAAATGTTGCCGGGCCGAACGGAATGCGTCCACGCTCCAGACGTCCTGAGGCTCATCGTGGCGCAGGACAAAATAGTCGCCGTCCTCGGTGCGCACGCGAAAATAGATCGCACCGGGCGAATACCAGCGGTCTTCCACTTCCGTAATTTCAAAGGTGTGTCCGCGCAAGGTAAACCGCAGGGGACGCTCATCGGCTCGATAACCGGCATAGCACTCGACGCGCATTTCGCCCATCGCTGCCTCCCGTAACCGAACTCTGTCACGGTCAGTGTACTCCGATTGAGCCGGGAAGTCAGTTCGAGGAATCGAGCAATTCGGCGTTGAACGCAGCTCCAATGAGCAGGATCGTTGCCGTTAATTGCATCCACAGCATGAGACCGATGGTGACCGCCAACCCCCCATAAATAAGGCTGTACGGCACGGTTCGCAGATAAAATCCCAGCGCGATGCTGACCACCCACCATAAAACCGTGGCGACCTGCGCGCCGGGCAAGTGAGCCTTCAATCCGTGATGGCCGGGCCGCCCCACCCGGTAGATCACAGTCAGCACGATCAAGGCAATGAACAAGGAAACCACGATGTATAAGCCGCTCCAGATCAATCGAATGAGCACGGGCATAGAAGAAATGTGCAACATGCGGTTGCGAACCGTCCTGCCAAAAACGACCAAGCTCACAATGACAATGGAAGGAACGATGGTCGCGCTCAGCAGCAGCACGGCGCGGACGTGCCTGCTGACAACGCTCAACTGGTTCTCGTCGCCATAAACGGTGCGAAACCCTTCCATCAGCAGTTTCATCATCTGCGTTCCCGCCAAGAGCGTTCCACCCAATCCCAGCAAAATCCATTGCCAAGATTGCGGGCCACGCCGGCCGAGAAAATTGTTGAGAATTGTAAGCGTCCCCGGCGGAAGGACGATACGCAATCGCTCGATGATTCCTTCTAATGCTTGCCGGAAACCGGCGGATCCAGCCACTGCACCCAGTACCACGAGAATCATGGGGGAGAACGCGAGGAACATGTTGAAGGCGACTGCTTGGGTCAGGGTGATGCAGTTCGGAAAGACACGAAGCACAGCGCGATAGAACTGTTGGAAGAACTCTGATGTTGGGCGGGGCTTCAAAGTTTTCTCAAATTAAACCCCGTCAGGATAGCCTACTTTCGTCCGTTTAGGGACATGCAACGCAGATTTTGCGCGCCGTCAAGGGCGACGCATTCCCTGATTGACTTAGGGCGGCGAATCGGTGTATCCGATGAGCTGCCAATCATTTCAAAAATTGGTCGAGAGTTGGTCGAAAGTTGGAAACGCTTCCTGCGCGGGTGGCGGCAGACGTTTCCATTCGAGGCGTCGCTATCAAATCGATTTCCAAGGAGATTTCAATGGGAATAAATCATCTGCTCAAGGCCGGATTCGGCCGCCGCGGTTTTCTGTCCGGCTCCAGCCTTTTGCTGACCGGTGCATTGCTGGGCGCGACGGAAGAGGCAAAGGCCAAAACTGCGCCGCTTCCAGCCGCTCTCCCGGCCACTGCTGCCGATCCGCAGGACAAGAACGCTCTGTTTGACGATCTGGTGACCGCGAATCACATCCTACAGGATCAGGGAGTCGTGGACGGCTACGGGCACATCAGTGTGCGCAATCCCGCCAACCCGAATCACTTTTATATTTCGCGGTGGCTGGCCCCCGATTTGGTGACCGTGAGCGACATCGTGGAATTGGACCTGGATTGCGTGCCGGTCAACGGCGACACGCGAAAGCTTTATAGCGAGCGCTGGATCCACGCCGAGATTTACAGGGCTAGGCCGGACGTTAAATCCATCGTTCACACCCACGCCCCCACCGTGGTTCTGATGGGCGGCATCAACGAGACGCTTCTACCCATCTATCACATGGGAGGATTTATCGGCTCGGGCTTACCGGTCTTTGATATTCGCAAATCTTTCGGTATGACCAACATGCTCATCAACGACGCGCCGAAAGGCAAGGCCCTGGCGCAAGCGCTCGGCGATAAGCCGGCTGCGTTCATGCGGGGACACGGCGGGATTGCCGTGGGAACCAGCATCATGCATTCGGTTGGCCGCAGCGTGTATCTTAAGGTTAACGCGGAAATGTACCTCCAGGCGGGCGGAAGGAAAATCGAAACACTTTCTCCTGAAGAAGCGCATCTGGCCGAAATCGGCAATTCGGATTTCCCGAAGGACTGGGATCTTTGGTCGCGGAAAGTCAAGAAGAGTTAGAACGTTTCGCTAGGCGCCATTCGGGAATCCCGAAGAAACTCGAAGCAGAAAGGACACCCACGATGGAAAAGATTCCGGATCGCAGGCGATTCCTGAAAGGTGGTGCCATGCTAGCCGGCTTGGCGTTGGGCGGGGCGCGAGTTGAGGGCGGTGAAAGTTCCGAAGCCGAAGCCACTGACCTTCGCCCGAAAGATTTGCACGACTACGGTGAGCGCTCCCGGTTCGAGACCTCGATACGCACGGGCAGCCTCGGCACCTGGCCTCAGCCTACCAGCCCGCCCGATTACCACAAGGATTTCGGATTCCGGACACCGCTCCAGGATTCGATTGGAATCCTCACTCCGCCGCCTCTGCATTACATCGTTTCCCACGGTTATGAACCTCCGGACATCGATCCGCGGGAACATCGCTTGCTGATCCACGGAATGGTGGATCGCCCCTTGATTTTCACGCTGGAGGATCTGAGGCGGTTGCCTTCCGTTTCTCGCGTTCACTTCGTGGAATGCAACGGAAACAGCGCACCAACAGGGCCTACCGGCGCCATCCGCAGGGGCCTCAAAGCAAACGCCCAGGAGACGCACGGCCTGACAAGTTGCAGCGTCTGGACAGGGATTCCGGTTTCCCTGCTTCTCAAGCAGGCGGGCGTGCAAGCCGGCGCGAAGTGGATCATCGCCGAGGGCTCCGAAAAGGGAAAACATTCCAAGAGCATTCCGATTGAAAAGGCCTTGGATGACATGCTCGTCGCCTACGGCCAGAACGGCGAGGCCATCCGTCCCGAGCAAGGATATCCGTTGCGCTTGCTCGTCCCCGGATGGGAGGGCATTAACAATGTGAAGTGGCTGCGGCGAATCAAAGTGGTCGACGCGCCCGTCATGGCCATGCGTGAAACGACGAAGTATCCCAGTTTGAGGATCGACGGCAAAGCCCGCTGGTTCCAGTCCCAGTTGGGACCGAAATCGCTTATCACCCGGCCATCGGGAGGGCAAATGCTCTCTGGTCCCGGCTTCTACGAAATCTCAGGCCTGGCGTGGTCGGGGGGCGGAGCCATCGCGAGAATCGAAGTGTCCACGGACGGCGGGCGAAATTGGAAGACTGCGGACATGCAGGGCCCGGCCTATGCCAAAGCTCATACCAGGTTCGGGTTCGCATGGGAGTGGGATGGAACGGAAACTGTCCTGCAATCCCGCGCCACGGATGATCAGGGAGAGGTGCAACCCACCGTTGCAGAAATCGCCGAATTCTGGCGCGTCGAGCCGGACTTCTTTCAGAAAACGGACACGGTTGTCGGTCACTTCAACGCCATTCAGCCGTGGAAAGTGAACCGCGACGGCAGCGTTCAAAACGCGATTGCGTTTTGATGCTTTGCAGGAGTTATCGAAATCCTCGATTTGTGTAGACAGACTTCACTGTCTGCCGAAAAACTAACAATTTTGTCATTCCGAGGCGCGCTTCGCGCCGAGGAATCTCTCTTCCCTTGTGTTTCAATCAAAGAGAGATTCCTCGCTTCGCTCGGAATGACAAAAGGGAGCATTTTTTCCGCAAGCTGTTCAGCCTGCCGCCTTTCGATTAGATCGCGCCCGTAGATCGGAGAGACTAAAGCCTGTACTCCTCCTGTGCAGGTCTTGTCGCGTGACGCCGGCGCAGAGTACACTCGCAGTCCAGGCTCCGCGGAGGTGCGGCATGGCTCGAATCGTGCGTTGCGGTCTCATTCAGACGCATTGCGAATGGTCTCCTACGAAATTTTCCCTCCCACAAATCAAAGAGAACATGATTGCCAAGCATGAGAAGCTCATCGCCGCCGCGGCCAAACGCAAGGTGCAGATCCTCGGCCTGCAGGAACTTTTCTACGGCCCGTACTTCTGCGCGGAACAGCAGCAGAAGTGGTACGAGCTGACCGAGCCCGTCCCGGATGGCCCGACCGTGACACGCATGCAAAAACTCGCCAAAAAATATGGCATGGCGATGGTCGTCCCGGTGTACGAAATGGAAATGACTGGCGTGTATTTCAATACCGCGGCCGTGTTCGACGCAGACGGAAGATATCTCGGGAAATACCGCAAGCACCATATTCCGCACTGCCATCCGGGGTTCTGGGAAAAATTCTATTTTACGCCTGGGAATGCGGGATACCCGGTCTTCGAAACGCGTTTCGGCAAAGTGGGCGTGTATATCTGCTACGACCGCCACTTCCCCGAAGGCGCGAGAATTCTGGGCCTGAACGGCGCGGAGATCGTGTTCAATCCGTCGGCGACCGTCGCCGGGCTTTCTGAATATCTCTGGGAACTGGAACAGCCTGCACACGCCGCAGCCAACGGCTATTTCGTCGCCGCCTCGAATCGCGTAGGGATTGAAAAACCCTGGCAGATCGGGGAATTCTACGGAAAAAGTTATTTTTGCAATCCGCGCGGAAAGATTTTCGCGCAAGCCAGCCGCGACAAAGATGAATTGCTGGTCGCCGACTTGAATCTCGACGAGATTCAGCAAGTCCGTGACACCTGGCAGTTTTTCCGGGACCGTCGCCCGGAAACTTACGGCGAGATCACGCGCACACAGATCGCGCGCAGCGCGCAAGCCGCGGACTGAATGGTGTGATTCGTGATTTGTAATTCGCGATTTGGACTCCGGAGGGAAACCACGAGTCACGAATCACGGGTTACGAATCACGTTTTCTACACGTGTTCATCTGTGGCTAAAAGGATCTTCATGACTACCCACCCCAAGCAGACGACGCGCAGCGAAGAGACGGTCCGCAAACATAAGGAATATCTGTGGCCGGCGGTCACGAATTTCTATAAAGAGCCGCTGGTGGCAGATCACGCTTCGATGCAGCACGTGTGGGACGTCGAGGGCCGCCAGTACCTCGATTTCTTCGGCGGCATCCTGACTGTGTCGGTGGGCCACGCCAACCCCAGAATCGCTGGGCCAGTCAAGGCCCAGGTCGACCGGCTACAGCATCTTTCCACGCTTTATCCCAACGAAGCCATCGTAGCGCTGGCCGAAAAAGTCGCTCAGATCACGCCGGGCGCGCTGCAATCCAGTTTTTTTACTAGCTCCGGCACCGAGGCCAACGAAGCCGCCATCCTGCTGGCGCGCATGGCGACCGGCTCTTACGACATCGTTGCCCTGCGCCACGCTTATGCCGGCGGATCGTCGCTCACCAAGAGCGTGACGGCGCAGGCTCCGTGGCGCAAAGCGGGAATCATCAGCTTCGGCATCACGCACGCGATCAATCCGTATTGTTACCGCTGCCCGCTGGGATTGAAATATCCGGATTGCGAAGTGGCTTGCGCAAAGGACGTCGAAAATTTAATCCAGACCGGCACCAGTGGCCAGATCGCCGCCTTCATGGCCGAACCGATTCAGGGAGTCGGCGGATTCATTACTCCCCCGCCCGAATATTTCAAGATCGTCTTCAAGGCGGTGAAGAAATACGGAGGCCTGTTCATCTCCGACGAAGTGCAGACGGGCTTCGGGCGCACCGGCAAAAAATGGTTTGGCATCGAGCACTGGGAAGTCACCCCGGACATAATGACCTGCGCGAAAGGCATGGCCAACGGCACGCCGATCGGCGCGACGATCACCACAAAGGAACTGGCCGCATCCTATCAAGGGCTGACGATTTCCACCTTTGGCGGAAATCCGGTGACATCGGTGGCAGCGAAGGCGACAATCGAATTCATCGAAGAGGAAAAACTTCTCGAGAACTCGGAGAAGGTGGGTAACTATTTCCGGGGAAAACTCGATGAATTGCAGCGGAAATACCCGGTGATCGGTGACGTGCGCGGCAAAGGCCTGATGCTGGGGCTCGAACTGGTGAAAGATCGCGAAACGAAAGAGCCCGCGTCCGAAGCGACTGCGCAGTTGCTCGAACGCACGCGAGAACACGGATTGCTCGTCGGCAAGGGCGGACTGTATGGCAACGTCATCCGGCTTTCCCCCATGCTGAATATCGGCAAGGAGGACGTGGACGATGCCGTTCGGATTCTGGACCAATCGCTAGCGGAAATTCAGATTTGAAGATTGCATGCCGCGTGACCTGCTTGAAGGAATGCAGGCACTGGCCAACCTAAATGTCGACCACACCCAGCCTTTTTCCCGACCCGACACGCGAAATTTTCTTTGACATCGAAACGCTGCGCCTCTCGCATGAGGTCGAGGGCGGCTGGTCGAACATCGCGCGCTTCGGCCTCGCCGTCGCGGTGACCTGGGACGCGCAAAATCGCTTCCGGCGCTGGTTCGAGCCGGATGCGAAAGCGCTCGTGTCCGAGCTCGGCCAGTTCGACCGCATCGTTTCCTTCAACGGTGACCGTTTTGATTTTGAAGTGCTCCGCGCGTACCAGCCGGTGAATCATCTGCTCGGCAAGTCGTTCGACCTGCTGGTGGATTTGCACCGCCGGCTGGGACACCGCATCAAGCTCGACGATCTCGCGCGGGAGACCCTGGGGAATCAGAAAACGGGAAACGGCTTGGAAATTGTCCAGTGGTGGCGCGAGGGCCGCAAAGAAGAAGTTTGCAAGTATTGCGAGAACGATGTGCAATTGCTCGTGGATCTGGTGAACTTCGCGCGCAGAAATAAATACGTGGTCGTGAAATCGCGCCAGTTGCCCGTCGAATGGCCTTGAGGCGCAGCAAGTGACACAAATTTCCCAACGCGTAAGTCGGTTTTTCGGAATCGCGGGCTTGTGTCTTGCCATGGCGGGCTTCGCCTACTCTGCCGATAAAGAGAAAATCGTCTGGAAATCGATTCCCGACGCGATCCTGCAAGTGGATTCGCGCGCGCCGAAAATATGGAATGTTTTTCAAGCGGGGAAGAAATTCGATCCGCTGCTGCTCCAGCTCGGCTCCCGATTCCTGGTGATTTACGTGCGCAGGATGGAAGTCTATGAGATCAAGCCGGAACAGCTTGGACACAAAGGAGAGGATCTTTTGTGGCGTGAAACGGACAAGCCCGCGAAACCTCTCGCCACCTCGGATTGGAGCACCAAGGATGTCGGCTCAGCGATGCGAATCCTGCTAAAGCTTGCCGACGAAGGCCGTATCGTCGATATTCAGATTCCTCAGGTCCCCGACCTGCGCCAGGGGATCTACTGATCCGTGAGCCTCGCCGAACATTCTGGCCAGGACGGCATCCATTCCGGCGTACTCGACGCTGAGACGATCCGCTCCAGTTCGCTTTACAACGAGGATCTCGCGCCGATTCCCGCCTCGCGCCGCAGCTGGGGCACCTACAACTACGCGGCGCTGTGGATCGCGATGAGCGTCAACATCCCCACATACCTGCTCGCCAGCGGCATGATCGCCGGAGGAATGGACTGGAAACAGGCCATCTTCACGGTGTTTCTTGGAAACGTGCTCGTCCTCGTGCCCATGCTGCTCAACGCGCATGCCGGCGCCAAGTATGGAATTCCCTTCCCCGTATTTGCACGCGCCTCGTTTGGAGTGAAGGGCGCGAACGTTCCGGCGGTGCTGCGTGCGCTCGTGGCCTGTGGCTGGTTTGGAATCAACACCTGGATCGGCGGCGAAGCGATCAACGCGATGATGATCGCGCTCGTTCCTTCATGGAAAACCTTTGCGGATGGCGTGTGGATCTGTTTCGCCTTGTTTTGGCTGCTGCACGTGATTGTAATCGTGATGGGAATCCGCACGATCCAGTTTCTTCAGGGAGTCACGGCTCCGTTTTTATTGTCGATCGGCGTGGTGCTGCTCGGATGGGCCATGGTGAAGGCCGGCGGATTCGGGCCGATGCTGTCCGTGCCGTCAAAGTTCAAAACATTCGGGGACTTTTTCAAATTCTTTGTGCCATCCCTGACGGGCGTGGTGGGATTTTGGGCCACCGTGGCATTGAATATTCCCGATTTCACGCGCTATGCGCGCAGCCAGCGCGCCCAGGTGGTGGGACAGGCGCTCGGTCTTCCTGCGACGATGACGCTCTATTCCTTCATCGGGATTGCGGTCACTTCGGCGACGACGATTATTTTCGGAGAGGCGATCTGGGATCCGGTGCAGGTGCTCGCGCGCCTGGGAAACCCGATCGCAGTCGTCGTAGCGATGCTGGCGCTTTTGCTCGCGACGCTGAACGTAAACGTTGCGGCGAATCTCGTTTCGCCGTCCAACGATTTCTCTAATCTCTCGCCTCGGCTGATCAGTTTCCGTACTGGCGGCCTGATCGCCTGCTTCGTCGGCGTGGCCGTGTTTCAGCCGTGGAAGCTCCTCGCCAACTTCAGCAATTATATTTTCAATTGGCTCGTGGGCTACTCCGGGTTTCTCGGCCCAATCGCGGGTGTGATGATCTGCGACTATTTTGTGGTGCGCAAAAAAATCATTCTCGTGGAAGACTTATACCTGCACCGCGGTTTTTATGAATTCTCGCGCGGGATCAACTGGCGGGCCATGGCCGCGCTCGCGGCCGGAGCGGGCGTGGCGTTCGTCGGCCTCGTCGTGCCCGCTTTGCGCGTGCTCTATGACTACGCCTGGTTTGTGGGATTCGCTGCGAGCTCCGTCGTGTATTGGGCGCTGATGCGCCCGCCCACTGCAGGAAAAGCCGGTTAAGTGGCGCAGGCTTCAGCCTGTGGGGTTTGGTCCTTGCAAGGTCGAACCCCCACAGGCTGAAGCCTGCGCCACTAAAACAGACTTGCGAGCTACGGCTTCTCCATGCCGCACAATTTGCACCGGCGCGGCTGGCGCACGATGGCCGAGTCGCGCGGAAAAATCAGGCCGAGCATCCAGTCGCCCGCCACCTGCACCTGCTTTTTCACGCCCACCAGTTTGTATAGGTGCACGGCGTTCCAGAAGAGCCACGCGAAATAGCCGCTGACCTGAATCCCCGCGATCTTGACGACCGCATAGTTCATCCCCAGAGAAACGAGCATGCCCTTCGAGGCGTATTCATACGTCTCGAGCGGCGCGCCGCGCCACAGGTGCCCGATATTGCGCGCGGCAATTCGGCCTTGTTCGATGGCCACAGGCGCGACTCGCGGCGCTTCCTGCGCGTTCACGGCCGCGGCCGAATCACCTATGACAAACACCTCGGGATGGCCCTCCAGTTGAAGCTGAGCATTCACGACGGCCCGTCCGATGCGATCGTGCGGCCCGGGAAGCGATTCAATCAGCTCGGAGGCGCGGACACCCGCCGTCCAGATAATTGTGTCCGCCTTGAGAATTTCATTTCCGTTGATTTCGACGGAATCTTCGAGCACGCGCGTGACGCGCGTAGAAGTCCGCACTTCGATTCCACTCACATCCAGACGCCTGCGCGCGTGCGCCGCCAGTTTCGGCCCGATCCCGCCGAGGACAGCCGGCGCCGCCTCCAGCACGATCAATCGAATTTCCGAGGCATTGATCCCACGATATTTTCGCGCGACGTACCGGAAAAGAAAGTCGCTCATTTCCGTGACCAGCTCGATGCCGGTGTAGCCGCCGCCTACGACAACAAACTTGAGCATGGAGCGGCGCGCCTGGGCGTCCGTGGTGTGATCAGCGTGTTCGCACAAGTCAATGAGGCGTTCGCGCAGTTCAACAGCCTGCTGCAGCGATTTGTAATCCCAGCAGTTTTCTCGCGCACCGGGCGTGTTGAAAAATTCGGTACGGGATCCAATCCCGAGAATCAGGGCATCATAATCGATTGGTCCCGAATCGACGATCAACTGCCGGTTCGCCGTGTCCACGGCACGCACCGCTTCCCGCCGGAACCGGAACTTCTTCCTCCCGCGAATCTCGCGGACGGCCTGGACGATGTGGCGCGGATCGGTGTAACTGGATGCGATCTGAGGAAGGAGCGGTGTGAAGAGCAAATAATTCTGATCGCTGAGGAGGAGAATTTCAACTTCGCGGTCGCGGCGAAACATGCCGTCGAGGTGCGCGACGGCCTGTAATCCGCCAAAACCCGCCCCGACCACCACGATTCGTTTCATGGCAACATCAAATTTAACACAATGCTGCCGCAAATATTTTTATGACAGCCGCGCCGCACCGGGCTCGGATGACATTTTCTTCACGCGCATCTTCCAACTCTCAAAGGGCAGGTCCGTGTCGATTTGCTTCATCGTGATGCACTGGTCCACGGGGCAAACCAGCGCGCAGAGATTGCAGCCCACGCATTCGTCTTCGATGATGCGCGGAACGTGCACGCCCATTCCGTTCGGATTCTTCTTGCCGTTCCCCGCGACGGTGTACGGCTCGATGCACTGGTGCGCGCCATCTTCGCAGGCGATGTAGCAGAGCTGGCACCCTATGCATAGATCGCGCTGAATGTCGGCGATGACCTTGTAATTGAGGTCCAGGCCCCCCCAATCCCTCACGTTGGGCACGGCGCGCCCGCGAAAATCCGCGATGGTGCGAAAACCGTGATCGTCCATGTAAGCGGAGAGACCGTCGATCATGTCTTCGACGATTCGGAACCCGTAGTGCATCGCCGCCGTGCAGACTTGCGTGATCGACGCACCCAGCGCGATGTGTTCGGCTGCGTCATTCCAATATCCGATTCCTCCAATCCCCACAATCGGAATCTTCACCGTTTTCGCCACGCTGGAAACCAGATGCAAAGCGATCGGCTTCAGCGCCGGGCCGCAATATCCGCCGTGCGAAGATTTCCCGCCTACATTCGGCTTCGGCGAGAATGTCTCGAGATCCACGCCGATGATTGAATTGAGCGTGTTGATCAGGCTGACGGCGTCGGCGCCGCCCTTTTCTGCTGCCAGCGCGATGCGCGTGATGTCCGTGACGTTGGGCGTGAGCTTCACAATCACCGGTGTTTTCGCGGCTTCCTTCACCCACGACGTAATCATTTCGGTGTATTCAGGCACTTGCCCGACGGACGAGCCCATGCCGCGCTCACTCATCCCATGCGGGCAGCCGAAATTCAGCTCCAGCGCGTCCGCGCCCGCGCCTTCGACGCGCCGCACCATTTCGTGCCAGCTTTCGCGCTTGGACTCCACCATCAGCGACGCGATCACCAGATTTTTGGGATAGCGCTTCTTCACTTCCGCGATCTCGCGGATATTCACTTCGGTGGGCCGGTCGCTGATGAGCTCGATATTGGTGAAGCCCATCACTTTCGTTCCGTTGTAATCCACCGCGCCGTATCGCGAAGACGTGTTGACGATCGGTTCGCCAATCGTTTTCCAAACCGCGCCGCCCCACCCCGCGTCAAACGCGCGCATCACTTGCCCCGCCGTATTTGTCGGCGGACCAGATGCGAGCCAGAACGGGTTGGGCGATTCGATGCCGCATAAGTTCACTCGAAGATCAGCCATGGGGTACCTCCGATGCGGTGACTGGTGACCCGTGATTGGTAACTGGTGATTCGTATTCCATAACTTTGATCATTCTGTCGATTCATGCCTTCTGCAAGGAACGCCAGGAAAACCAACCGACGGTCGCTAGCATTCCCAGCCAGCCAAGCAAACGAAAAGTTGCGGCGATTTGTGTGTCGTGTTGCAACACTCCCGCATGGGAGAAGAGATAAAACCAATCGTGGATGACGTCTTCCGAGTCGCCTACCGTCAACAGCGGGAGATCCTGGGCGCGGGCGTCGGCCATGTAGACTGCGATCGGAAGAAACTGTTCGAAGAAAAAGAAAGTGCAAAAGGCAGTACCGAGGACCTGGCGGCGGAATGCAAAATAGGTCGCCAGCGCGCATGGAACGAACAGTTGCAGAAATGTCCCGCCGGCCACTGAGATCCATTCGCCGAAAAACCGGAAGAGCAAATGGCCGCCCTCATGAATCGGTATGAATACGAGGTCGAACCATTGAAACAGGTGCCCGCCAAAAAGCGCATTTCCGATAAGCAGAACGTAGAAAGCCAGCCAGCCAAAAAACGCGGCGCGCGATACAGGCTCCCAGTCCTCCTCGAGCGCATCGAGAAATGGAAATCGTTCGCTGAGCGGTGCAGGGATTTCCATAAATCTAATTCTCCTCGCGTTTGTCGCCGGCCGCCGCGCCAAGCCATGCGTCGATTCCTCGCCCCGCAGCCATGCCCTCCGCGACCGCGTCCACCACTTCCCGGCCGCCATTCACGCAATCGCCGCCCGCAAAATATTTTGGATTGCCGGTGCGGTGTTGCGCGTCCGTCACCACGGTCCCGTTCATCCGAATTTCGATTCCTTTGACGGCGCGCAAGAATTCCGTTACTTGTTTTTGCCCGACGGCGCGAACGACCATATCCACATCGATTGTGAAAGTGCTGTTGGGAATCGTCTCCGGAGCGCGCTTGCCTCGCGCATCGGGCTCGCCCAGGCGCGTGCGCACGCATTCGAGTCCCGTCACCACGCCGCCCGTGCCGAGGATGCGCACCGGTTGCGTCTGCCACAAAAAATTCACGCCGTCTTTCTTGGCAAGATCGTATTCGTATTTGAACGCCGGTATCTCCTGCTCGCTCCGCCGGTAGATGAGATATACAGGGTCCGCGCCCAGGCGCCGGGCAGCGGTGACTACGTCGATCGCGGTGTTTCCCGCGCCGATGCAGGCCACGCGCCGGCCGATGGCCACACGCGAAAATGGCAGCGACTTTGTGGATTCGATAAATTCCAGCGCGCCGGACACCCCGTCCAGGTCCTCGCCGGGAATTTGCATGGCCCAGGTTTCGCCCAGGCCCACTCCAATAAAAATGGCATCGAAATTCTTTTCTAGCCGCTCGAAACTTATGTCCCGACCAATTTCCACATTCTGGCGAAATTCAACACCCAGCGATTTCACCATGTCAACTTCCCGCAACGAATCAGCGACGCGCGTTTTGTAAGCCGCGATGCCATAGGTGCTCAATCCGCCGGAAAGTTCGCGGCGGTCGAATACAGTCACGCCATAGCCCTTTCGCGCAAGATGCGCCGCGCACGCCAGAGACGCCGGTCCGGAACCAATGCAGGCCACGCGCCGCCCATTCGCACTGCCCGCTTGGAACAGCTGAATCTTGCGGTCCAGCACGTGGTCCACGGCGAATCGCTGCAGCCTGCCGATTTCGATGGGTTTCTCGCCTTTCTCAACCATGACGCACGCGCCCTCGCAAAGCACTTCGGTGGGGCAAACTCTTCCGCAACTTGCGCCGAGAATATTCGCTTCCAGGATGACGCGCGCGGCCCCGCGCACATTCGCCGTCATGATGCGCTTGATGAAGCCGGGTACGTCGATCCGCGTGGGGCACGCCTGTATGCATGGCGCATCAAAACAATAGAGGCAGCGCGAGGCTTCGATGGCCGCCTGGCGCGGGTTCATCGGCGGTGTAATGTCCGCAAAATTCTCTTCGTACTTTTCCGGGGACAGTTTCGGCGCGGTCTCGCGAAGGGGCATGCGCTCACCTCAAGTTCGTGGTCACCCCTGAAACACGTAACCCGGTGGACCAATTTTTCCACCGGGCATCAGGGCCGGATTTCCAGCGCCATTCTAGCATTGCGCGACAAGAGCAATGTGTCACGAAATTGCGAGCAACGCCGCTATCGGTAACTGGCGCCGATTCAAACGAACCTTATTCGGGCCAGCGGAAAGTGTTACGGAGTCACGTTGAACTGGAAATGCAATGCAGGGATTTTGTTGCCCGGGTGATCGTCGGCATAAGTAAGCTGCGGCATCCGATAAAGGAGTTGGATTTCCGTAGGCGGTCCTTGATAGATACCCGGAAAAAGATCGATCAGGTGGATGCCGGGTTCACCTGCCGCCTTGAATGTAATCACCACATCGCCCTGCGAATTAAAGCCGCAGGCATATCCCATGTAAGCGTTATCGTAGGTCGCCGCAAACATGTTGTCGTATTCGGTCCAGCCGACGCCCTTCAAATGGATCGTGATCGGTGTCCCAGCCGGACCGGAGACCGGCTGCATGCTCACGATCGTCGTCTCAATCGCAAAGTAAGCGCGCCCGAGCAACTTTTCTCCATCGCGCAATTCGATCCCATGCTCCCCGCCGAGATCCTCAGGAATCGTCAACGGGAAATCGATTGTTCCATCGCTAGCCACTTTCACTTTCGCTATCGAATTTTCCCGCGGCCCGAATCCGTTGCCGCTTACCCGGCTTCCGACGTACGTCTGCCAGAAGAGATCCAGTGTCGAGTTGGCCGGAAAACCTTCTCCGCGCAACATGGCTTTGGTGTCTACCGGCCCTTGGGTCGGACTGACGATCAACTTCCCATTCGCAACGTGAACTTCGGCCGCCGGCAGGGAATACGGCTGGTATTCGTCGGCATACGGAGCAGACACCGAGGAGGAACCCGGGGTCGTGCGAAACTTGAATTCGGGACGCGGCAGGTACGCGTTTGGCGCCTGCGTAAAGTTGAGGTAACTCTGGCCTTGCCATCCCGTGTAGATCTTCAGGAAATGATCGCCGACGGGACCCGCGGCACGAAAGCGCGCCACAGCCGAGCCGCGCGTGCCGGCGGCAGTGACAAAACCGACCCCCCGATTGTCCCAATTAACGACCCAGGTATTTTCCATCGCTCGCCAGCCAAGTCCCTTGACGCGCAATTCAATAGGCGTTCCGACCGGGCCTGACGTTGGAGTCATTTCGAAGCTCTGAGTGACTTCCACTCCGTTTTGCGCGACGACCCTTCCATCGATGGTCGCGATGACGTCGTGAACACCGCCGTAATCCTCGGGAATCACAAACGTTGCATCCAGACGGCCATCCGCACTTACCGGAAATTTTCCGAGGGATAAGGTCGTTTCGGAATATTTTCGTCCACGAAAGTAGTAATAATCCTGAATTACCCACCCGCCCGTCACCGTGCTCCACCGGAGCTCGACAGTTTCGCCCGCGGGCAAACCCTCGGCGGCAACTCGAACGGTTGCGCCAACGATGGGCTTATCGTATTTCAATTGCAGCTTTTGGATGGGAGCAGCGTCCGATTTTGCCGCCGCTTCTAGAAGCGTAACCTGTGCGAAAGGAAAGGCGAAAAACAAGCATGCGCAGAAAACAAAACCTAGGAACGCGGCGCCGCCGGGACGGAGCGAACGGCGAGCCGGAAACTCCACCGTCATTGAACGATAGTTACCCAGGACGGTTGGCCACCTTGCGGGGTCCACTCCGCTTTTCGGCCATATTTATCGCTGGCCGTCGCGGAATAATGAACGATGCCGGTTGGAGCATCGGCCGGGACGGGCCACTTTGCGGTCCACATGCCTGGACGAATAGGCATGTTCATTCCCTTTTCGTTCTTGTGCGGCACGGCGCGGTACAGCGCAGGCAAGTCGTACGTCTTGCCGCCGGAAGTGATATGCACGACAACCTCGGCGGATTCCTCGGGCTTGTTGGTGCCTCCGTCCACGGCATACAGTCGGAATCCAACGTTGTCGCCCTTCTTGAATCGGTTCTTCAGAGTGCAATTTTCGGGGCTCGCGGGATTGGCGAAGACGGCAGTGTCCGCGAACAATACCAACTGTCCTACGGGTTTGGACGCCGATTCTTGCGCGGCCATGGGCAATGTTGCCGTCGTTCCAAGAAAAGCTCCGAACAGCGCCAGCACAAAGATCGAAGGTTTTCTTCTCATGAACGCGACCTTAGTCCATTTTTGAATTTCTGTCCAGAAATTTGAGCGGCCCTGTAATGGACAGTCGGAACCAGACCGCCTAAATTCCCTCCCCTCGTCCGAGCCATGAGTTGCGGGGACATTCGCGCACGGCTTGCTGACTCGTCTGCTTGCCCCGCTTTCCTTGCATAGCCTAAGATGCGGTGGTCTTCATTCGGGCGGCATTGGGGGAACGATGGGGTTCGACACCATTATTCGCAACGGCACGATTGTCACGGCCACGGACACGTACGCGGGCGACATCGGCATCACGGGCGGCCAGATTGTGGCCATCGGCAAGACCCTCCCCATCGAGAACGCCGGAAAATTGATTGACGCCGCGGGCTGCATCGTCATCCCCGGCGGGATCGACGTGCACACGCACCTGGACATGCCTTTCGGCGGCACCACCAGCGCCGACGATTTTGAGACCGGCACGCGCGCCGCGGCTTTCGGCGGCACAACCACGCTGATCGATTTCGCTATTCAATACAAGGGCCAGACGCTGCGCCACGCCTTCGACACTTGGATGAAAAAAGCCGAAGGCAAGGCCGTGGCCGATTACGCGTTCCACTGCATCATCACCGAACTTGGCGACTCACAGCTGGAAGAAATGGGCGCGCTGGTCCGCGAAGGCGTTTCCTCTTTCAAACTTTTCATGGCCTATCCCGGCGTGTTCATGCTGGACGACGGCACGATTTTCAAAGCCATGCTGCAGGCCGCCAAGCACGGCGGCATGATCTGCATGCACGCGGAAAATGGCGGCGCGATTGACGTCCTGGTGCAGCGCGCCCTGGCGGAAGGAAAAACCGCGCCGAAATATCACGCGCTCACCCGTCCCACCACCGCCGAAGGCGAAGCGACGTCACGCGCCATCGCGCTCGCCGAAATGGCCGGCGCGCCCGTGTACATCGTGCATCTCTCCTGCAACGACGCGCTCGAAAAAGTGCGCGAAGCACGCGACCGCGGCTTGCCAGCCTACGCGGAAACGTGCCCGCAATATCTCCACCTGTCGCTCGAAAATATGGACGTTCCGGGATTCGAGGGCGCGAAATACGTATTCACACCGCCGCTGCGCGAAAAATGGAACCAGGAAAAACTCTGGCAGGGCCTGGCGCGTGACACGCTGCAAGTCGTCTCCACCGACCATTGCCCGTTCTGCTTCAAGGAACAAAAAGAACTGGGCAAGAATGATTTTACGAAAATTCCGAACGGCGGCCCGGGCATCGAGCACCGCCTAAGCCTGATTTATTCCGGCGGCGTGCATGGCGGTAAATTCTCGGCCAACCGCTTCGTGCAGCTCGTTTCCACCGCCCCGGCAAAACTGTTCGGCCTGTATCCACGCAAAGGCACGATCGCCGTCAGCTCGGACGCCGACATCGTGATTTTCGATCCCAACGCGGAGCAGGTCATCAGCGCCAAGACGCACCACATGCGCGTCGACTATTCCATGTTCGAGGGAATGCGCGTGAAGGGGGTGACGAAGACCGTGCTTTCGCGCGGTCGCGTCATCATTGACAACGGCGCGTTCACAGGAAAGCCCGGCGCCGGCGAATTTCTGCGACGCAACACTTACTCGGGGGCCGGGTAGAGCACCCATACGTTTCCCACGATCGGCACTTTGAAGAATGCGGCTGGTTGTTTCAGGTCGTCACCGGGAAACAGTTGTGAAAAAGGAATTCTGGCCGCTGCGCAAGCTCTTGCCGTAACCGATCACAAACTCAAAACTGCCGAGGACGCGAAATTTCGCTTGTATACCGGTATCCCACAACCATCTGGACGACCCGAAGTATCCAGAGGGATCGTAAATATCGCCGCTATCGAGAAAAGGCCCCGCCTTCACGGTAAAAAGAGTTCCCCTGTAGACGATTTTGTCCGTTTCCGCATTCACCAGGACATAATTTCGACCAAGAGGGGCATTTCCCTTCTCCCCATCGCGCAGCCCAGGATGCCCTCGCATCCAGAGATCATTATCGCGGTCAAAACCAAGCATAAACAGCTCGTCAAAAGGCACATTTCCGAATGTGTAGCCTGCACGCAGGCTGAACTGGGTCTCGAAATCGTCTCCCTCCGATTTTGGGAGCCAATGCGCCTGAAGCGAACCTCGAATGCGACCGTACCTGTTCAGTGGGCCCTCGAAAAAAGTTCCGATTTCTCCCGTCGCGCTGGAATCGAGTGTGAACCTGGCCTCGGGAAACCGGATCAAGGAGCGCTGGATTGTGGACCGGACCGCGATTGCCGAGCCGTTTGTGAAAAATAGCGCGGCCTGCGTGGGAACGCCCAGTGGGTTTCGAAATTCCCTATACGAGTATTCGGCACCGGCGTCCCACTGCCAGCGCCCGCTCACAATGTGTTGAATCCCCGCACCGGCGACTGCTTTCTCGACATTCACGCCCGCAAGAGTGGCCGGGGCAATTGTGTTGGTGAGGTTCCAATTTTCGTTTAATCCCTGGAAGTAAAACCGGTATCGAAAGGCCGGGTTTTCTCCGACCGGCGCAGAAATTTCGGTGCAGACTCGGCGCTTTTCGTCGTCCCAGCGCACCAAAGACCGCCAATTCAATCCCTTGCCGCCAAGATCGTAGAACTCGGGATAGACCGATTCAAACGGCAAGCCTCGCAGCAGCGAAAGCAGGCCTTCCCAATTCGTAGCGCCCCACGCATTCCTTTCACCGCCATGGAATTTCAGGTCAAAGGAACCCTCCGGCTGCGCTTCCAATTCAAACCGCATGCGACGAAAAAGATTAAGGCTCTCGAGTTGCGCTCCCGTGGTCAAGAATTGATCGCGGCTCCATGTGCTGCCGCGAGAAAACGCAAAGGCGCGGTCAAGCAGTAGAGGGCTCAACTTCGGCCGGGGCTCGAAGGCAAGGTCCGAGAGTTCTGGCTTGCCGGCGCGATTCCAATATTTCAGCGCAGCTTCGAGATTGTCTTGAAGGAAATAAATCGAAGCCAATAAATTGTTGGCATAGTCGTCTTGACGATTGATTGCCAACGAGCGGCGCAAATATCTCTTGGCTTTCGCAAACCGCTTTTCGCGATAGGCAATTCCTGCGAGTTCGACCAGGAAGCGGGCGTCACGCGGATGGCGCTGAAGTCCCGCCTCGAATGTTTTCTCGGCCTCCTCCCAACGATTCATTCTTGCGAGGGCCAACCCTCGATAAAGCTGCAGCTCGACCTCCTCATCAGGCGACTCTGGTACGGCTTGCACGATGTCGTTCCAACGTTCGGCCTCGTACAACTGTCGTACTTCGGAAAGTCTGTCCGCGTAGGAAGAAGCAACTTGTGAAACTGTGTAACCCGATGGAAAGAGCAGAATCGCGAGCAGCAGAGGAGAAATCAATTGCCTGTCCGCGGGACCACCAGGAGCGTCCAATGGTGCGCTGGACTCCATTCGGATTCGAATCCCTGAAGCGAGATGCGGAGCATCTTCTGCTGAGCGGGGTCATTGACAAAGAGATAGCCTCGCTGGGAATCGATTCCCACGACAACTGCATAGTGAAGTGGGCCGTGCTGCCCGCTAGCCTTCAGACTGACGATCAGTGGTCGCCCAAGCTCCAGATGGTGCTTCAGATCGCTCCAATCTCCTGTAAAGGCGAAGGTGCGATATCCATCCTTCTGAAAATATGCCTCCATGCGGCTGGCGGCAATGCCGCCTTGCGCTGGAGAAAACAGGGCCTCCTGGATCTTTTCGGGATCCGCGAGGTCCGGAGACGCTTGTCCATTCTTATTGGCCCAGTATTGAAGCACCATGGACATTGATGCCGAACCGCACCCGTCCTTCACTTGCGGAACGAAGGGGACATCGATCCAGATTGCAGGGGTTTCCGCAGCAAGCGGGAGCCCCGCGCTCGCTACGGAAACCAGCATCAGAATGAAAATAACGTGGAATTTCATGACTTCAGCGAACGGCGACAATAATCAAGATAAGCGCCAGGATGCCTAAAGCAATGATGATCAGGTCGCGGTTTGTAATATTGCCAGCCACGAAATCCTTCTGGGCAGTTTCAGAGCGAGCCGACAACCGCGCCAAGTCATCACTATTAAGTTGCTGAACAGCATTGTCTACCTGCTTGTAAGTAACGTGCGCGGATTTCATCGCCCGTTGAGCCTCTGGCGAAGAAAAAAAGTTCTCCAATTGTGCCACTTCTTTCTCGCGAGAGGCCGAAGCGGCCGCGACATCTTTTTGAATATCCGAGGGAGAAACAACGTGACTCTGTGCGAACGCATTCTGCGGAATCGTCAAAAGGACGCTCAAGACCAGTACCAGAAGAAATTCGAGCAAGTGGGAAAACGGCTTCATTATTCTTCCTCCAGAATGGGGATTCACGGAGGCTGGGCCTTCAGTCTACCGCTGCCTCACCGCCCAATCAAGCTGAGGACTGACACCGGCAGCATTCCAATCCCGCGAAACCACTTAGCGAGTAGCCCAAGTCCAGAGAAATGGGGCCGATCGATATATCGCCTGGCGCTCAAGATCCAGCCACCACGAAACCTTTCATTGCCGAAAGACTCCATACACCCAGGGAATATCGAATTCGCCCTTCTGTGCTTGAACGACGATATCGTCACCCTTTTGGAAGCGATCGAAGTCATTCTGATCGACGGCGATGTGTTCATAGCGCCGCCCGTATCGCCAGGAAGTGACAATGAGGCGCCGGCTGCGCGGAAACGCGCCCGTGGCGACTTTGCCCACCACTGTCGCGGGAACGCGAATGGGCCGCGAGTTGTCCAGTTGTCCGTTCAGGAAGAGAAGGCCCGCGAAAATCCACGGCACGGGAATCATGCCGAAGTAAATCCGTTTCATGACCTCGACTTCCTGATGTTTGCGGGCGCGATAATCGATCCAATAGCCGAGCGCGAGAGAGAGGAAAAAAACGATGCCCCCAAAAATCTGGATGGCATCGAGTTCCAGCGCGGGAAAAACCTGGCTCGCGGCCACGAAGATGATGATACCCACCAGAAAAAAGGCGGTCCGCTTCACCAGGCGCCGCCGCACCACCAGCTCGGCCGCCGCCGAAGTCAGCCCGCACGCCGGGCACTGGTCGGCTATGCGATCGGCACCGCAATCGAGACATCGCGTCATGCCGGGGATAAACTCATCAGGAGCGCTTCGAGCTGCGCCTTGCCACTTTCCTCTGGAACATCAAAAACCACGCCCATACCCTTCCCGGGCTCAACCCGGGCGACCGTGCCGTTCAACAAGAGGGTCGGATTGACCAGCAGGCGCGCGCGGAATCTCGCCCCGACCCACAGCGGCGGCGTCAGTTCGACAAAGAGGCCTCGCGGCCCGATGTCACGGACATCTCCGGCCAGTATGGCGGAGCCCCATTCCATCTCCAGCTTTCCACTGAACTTCTTGCGCTGGAAATTGCGCCGCTCTTTTTTGACGAGGGGTCTCTCCAAACGCTCAGGCGACATTTCTCGCTCCCAGGCAGGATGCTATGTTCCGAAGGGCGGAGTGTCAAGATGCGGAATTGTATGGTGTCTTAGCTCCATAATTCTGTCACCCCCTAATGGCTACGTGAAAATGTCACCCCTATGGAGACATTCACGTTGAGCCAGAAAGAATTGCAACGAGTGGCAGTGATTTCTTCGTGCGTGAAGGGGGAATTGGCGTGTGCCAGAGCCGCCGCGCTGCTCGACCTTACTCCTCGACATGTCAAACGACTCAAAGCCCGGTTACGGCAAAGCGGCGAGGCGGCTCTGGCACACGCCGGCCGCGGTCGGCCCAGTCATCGTCGCCTGCCCCAGCGCGTGCGGGATCACATCTTGCAACTGGCCCGCACCCGTTATGCCGGCTTCAATGACCATCACCTTTGCGAAAAACTGGTCGAGCAAGAAGGCTTCTCGCTCAGCCGTGAAACCCTCCGCCGCTTGCTGCGCAGCCAAGGTCTCGGCTCTCCCCGCAAACGTCGCCCTCCCGCTCATCGCCAGCGCCGTTTGCGCGTCGCTCGCGAAGGCGAATTGGTGCAACTCGACGGCTCGCCTCACGACTGGCTCGAAGGCCGCGGCCCGCGTCTCACCGCTCTGGGCATGCAGGACGACGCTTCCGGCAAAATCCTCGTCGCTCAGTTCTTTCCTTCGGAAACCGCCGAAGGCTACTTTCGCCTGCTCCAAAGCCTGCTCCGACGCTTCGGCGTGCCCACGGCCTTCTACGGAGATCGCAGCGGCGTCTTCGTCCGCAATGACGATTACTGGACCGTCGAGGAAGAACTCGCCGGCCAGCGCCAACCCACCCAATTCGGCCGCGCCCTGGCTCAACTCGGCATCACCTTCATTGCCGCGCAATCTCCTCAAGCCAAAGGCCGTGTCGAACGCCTCTGGGGCGTGCTGCAAGATCGCTTGCGCAGTGAATTGCGTTTGGCCAACGCCTGCGATATCGACTCGGCCAACCGCCTCCTGGGCAAGTTCATCGCTGATTACAACCGCCGTTTCGCGCGCACTCCGCGCGACGCCGCCAAAGCTTGGCGGCCCGCTCCCGATGATCTCCAGCGCATCTGTGCCTTCCGGCACGAACGCATCGTTAGCAACGACAACGTCGTGCAGTGGGACGGGCGCCGCTTCCAGATCCCGCCCCAGAACCGCCGCTTCAGTTTTGCGGGAGCAAAAATCCAGCTCTATCAGACGCTCGATGGCCGCGTCTCGCTCTACTACGGCGATACCCGGCTGGAACACACCAACGCCCAGGAGGGGTGACATTTCTATGTTGCCGTTAGGGTGACAGATTTATGTTGCTACAACAGATGCGGAATTGTATGGTCGAATCGTTCCAATTGAATTGATCTGTCCTGATGCTGGCGCGAGGCGTTCATCGTTTACCGCTATTTCCTGTGGGCAAGTTCTCTCCGCAAATGAGCGCGCACGGATTCCGGAAGACGCGACAGCGCGAGCAAATCCTCGATCTCGCGGCGCGGCAAGCCGGGCACGAGCGCCGGGACGCGCTCCGCAGGCGCGTGAGGATGGCGCAGCAGGGCCACGCGGATGTTGACCAGCTTCGACCATTTTTCGTGCTTCGCCACAACGGCAACGGTTCGCGCAGGAAGCGCCTCTTTGGCGAGTGTTTTCAGCAGTTGCGATTCCGTCAGGAAAGGATTGTCCAGGGCGACGCGCGCCACTTGCTCCGGCCCGTGCGCCACGAGTCCCGCCGCGATGCGCGTCGAGCCGCGGCGCGCTAGCATCAATTTCTGCCCCAGCGGCAATTGCGGCAATTGCGTCAGGACGCGCTCGTCCGCGAGGCGCCGAAGTTCCATGGAAGAAGTGGGGAGCAGGCTGATCCGCACCAGGTCCATCAGGTGCAATTCGCGCATCAGGCGCATGGCGATGAGCCGCGGCGTGTGCGGGTGCGCCGCGAGCCCGAGGCGCACGCGATAGTTCCCGCGCCAGGTCTTGCGCTTGCTGATTTCCTCGAGCAGCAGCCCCGATAGGTCCTTGCGCTCCAGCAAGAGACACACGTGCGTTTCGTCGAAAATTGGATTGTCGATCAGGGAGCGAAGCACTTCCTCATTGCCCGAAGCGAGCAGATTTGCAATCGCTTCGACCGCCGCCGAGCGAGCGGCCTCCGCATCCATGCGTCCTTCAATCGCCATGAGACGCGGTCTGCGGGGGCTCGGCCAGCCGCGCGGCTATGCGTGCCGCGCCGATTGCCGGTGACACTTTAAGACGTGATATTTTCGCACGCAGAGCACCGCTCGCGAGCACAGAGTCCAGCAACTTATCCAGCAGTTGGCTGCGGCCAAACACGCCACCGCATTTCACCAGAGGAAATTCTAAGCCCTTCATTCCCAGGCGGCGAATCACGATCATGGCCAGGTTGCCGAGTCCAATCGCAGAAGTGAACAGAATTTCTTTCGCCGCGCTGTCCTCGGCATTTGCCGCTGCCGCCACGACCGGAAAGAGCAATGGGAAAACTTCATCGGGATTCTGCATGATCCGCTGCATCAAATCGTCCCAGTCCGGGCAACGCAACGCACCCAAAATCATTTCCCCCAGCATGGTCGCGGGCGCATCCGCATCGCGAGTGCGCGCCACGGCGGAGACGGCTCGCCTCCCGATCTCAAACGCGCTGCCTTCGTCGCCAATCCACGGTCCGTAGCCTCCCGCGCGCGCGGTTTCGCCCGCGGCGTTGCGTCCATAGGCTACCGATCCGGTGCCCGCAATCAAAACCACGCCCGGTCCCGTTCCGGCCGCGGCCTCCAACGCTATTTCATAATCGGTGGCGACCTGCGCCAGGGCGGTGGGATATTCTTGCGCGAGAAAAACCGTGATGCGTCGCACCACGGCTCGTCGGCCCGCTCCAGCGATCCCTGCGCAGACGCCGGTGATGGCGTCCGCCTGAATTCCTGCGGCTGCGATAGCCCCGGCTGCGGCCTCCCGCATGGAGGCAAACGCGGTGTCGTAGCCGCATCGCAGAGGATTCGCCGGCCCTCCGCGCCCTTCGCCGATCGCGGCGCGGGTCGGGTCGAGCACAACGCATTCTGTTTTTGTCCCGCCGCCGTCAAAACCTAAGGAGTAGCCCATGGCACCTCATTGCTGCCGGAATTGAGTGCGTCACCGAGGCACGCGCGCTTGACGCCGCCCGGGTGCGTACCTATATTCTGGCGGGTTCGTCGCCGCGGCGACAGCCCGCAGCCGTCATCGCGACGCTTTCAACATGCGCCTAAGCTCTCTCGACCTTGCTGTCATTGCAGCCTACCTGGCCGGCATTACCTTGTTCGGCATCGCGTTCTGGCACGGGCAGAGCAGCGTGCGCGATTATTTTCTGGGCGGGCGCACGGCGCCGTGGTGGGCGCTGGCCCTGTCGATTGTCGCCACGGAAACTTCGACGCTAACCATTGTCGGCACACCGGCGCTGGCCTTTGCGGGAAATCTCACTTTCCTGCAATTCGTGCTCGGGTACCTCGTAGGCCGCGTAGTCATTGTCCTGCTGTTTTTGCCCCACTACTTCCGTGGGGAATATTATACGGCCTACCAACTGATGGAAAGACGGTTTGGCGCAAAGGTAAAGGCGGTCGCGGCGTCCACGTTTCTGGTGACCCGTGTTCTTGCCGAGGGCGTGCGCATTTCGGCCATCGCACTGGTGGTCACGGTTGCGCTGGGCACCGGACAGCGCACTTCCATCTTGCTGATCATGGCGCTTGTTTTGATTTACACCTTCGAGGGCGGCATGAAGGCTGTGATTTGGACGGATGTCGTGCAATTCGTTCTGTACATTTCTGGTTCGCTCGCCGCGTTTTTTCTTCTGTTGTACCGGATTCCCGGAGGATGGGAAACCATCATTCAGGCCGCCGCCCCGGCGCACAAATTTCGCATTTTTGATTTCTCGTTCAGTCTGACAAATCCGGGAAAGCTCTACACGTTTTGGTCGGGCATCATCGGCGGCACGTTCTTCACGATGGGAAGCCACGGCACGGATCAAACCATAGTGCAGCGGCTCCTCGCGGCCAGGTCCGAACGCGAAAGCAAAATTGCGCTACTCGCCAGCGGTGTGATTATTCTGCTGCAATTCGCGTTGTTTCTGGTCCTGGGTGTGATGCTTTACGCATGGCATGGCGCGCCCACAGTGATTGCTGGGCACAGTTACGATTCCGTTTTCCCCGACTTCATCGTTACGGCCATGCCGCCCGGTGCGAGCGGCGCGATCATCGCTGCGATTCTTGCCGTCGCGATGTCCAACGCCAGCGGTTCGCTTAACTCGCTTGCCGCGTCGAGCGTGGTTGATTTTCAGCATCTGCGCGGGCTGCAAGTACTCGAAGAAAATCCCGGGCAACTGCTGCGGCGTTCGCGATGGATGACGGTGGTCTGGGGCGTCGCGCTGGCAATTCTTGGCACGGTGCAATGGGGACCGATGCTTGAAGCGGGGTTGACCATCGCCGCGATTACTCTTGGAAGCCTGCTCGGACTTTTCCTCCTCTCCTTTCTTTTTCCACGCGCAACGGCTTCCGGTGTTCTTACGGGCATGTTCGTGGGGTTGGCCGTAATTCTTTACGCTCGCTTTCGAACGCCGCTGTTGTGGACCTGGTACGTTCCGGTTAGCGCGGTCATCACATTCGTGGTGGGCGCGCTCGTGAGTCTAGCAACCGAATCATCAGCCAACGCAAAATGAAGAGGGTTTCCGCGCGTGCCAGCGGCGTTCCTGCCGCGCGAAATGCCTGCGACCGTAATCTAGTGGCTTGCAAACGCCGTTCGTTCTTCTATTCGTCTCGTATTGATTTTTTCGAGGCTGATTTTTTAACAGCAGGGTGGGAGCGAAAAATTGGCGTGCATCCGCCTTCCGTTCGAAGCGGTCAGCCAGCGGCGGCAACGCGTGCGAACAAGGCAGGTGGTTCGAACGGCACGGACCGATTTTGCTTGTCGGCGTGGATCGCTCCGGCGAGAACTCCCAATCCAGCCGCAAGGCGCGGCCCGGGCCGCGAAAAATAGCCCGAAGCTTCGACGACGAAAACGCGGCCATCGCGAACAGCCGGCAAATCATTCCATCCCTGCGGCAATGGCAGGTCGCGAAACTCCGCACGTGTGGCCGCTAGGCTATAGCCGCACGGCATGATCACGATCACTTCCGGTTGCGTTGCTAGCGCGGCGTCCCACTCCACGCGAAAGGAGGGCTTGCCCTGATGGCCAAGAACATCGACTCCGCCCGCGCGCTCCACCATTTCCGGCACCCAGTGACCCGCGACGTACGGCGGATCAAGCCATTCAAGGCACAGTACGCGCGGCCGGTCGAGCCCCGCAACGGCGCGCTCGACATTAGCGATGCTCTTTTCAAACTCAGCCACGACAGCGTTTGCTTGCTCGAGGCGCCCCGTCGCTTCACCCACCGCGCGAATATCCGCGCACACATCCGCGAGGGAATGCGGATTGAGTGTCACGACGCGCGGCTGGCGTTCCAAATGCGCCAGCGCCGCGCCCAGATCGTCCGGCGTGGCCGCGCACACGTGGCAAAGGTCCTGCGTGACGATGAGGTCGGGTTCAATCGCGCGCAGTTTTTCAAAATCGACGCTGTAAAGGCTCTCGCCCCGTTCAAGAAATTCGCGTACCTGCCGGTCAATCGCCGCGGCACTCTCCGTATGTGTAATGCGCGACTTGATCAGGACAGGCTTTGTTCTCGCATCGGGCGGGAAATCGCATTCGTGGCTGACCCCGGCTACCTGATCGCCAAGCCCCAGCGCAAACAAAATCTCCGTGGCCGAAGGTAGCAAGGAGCAAATCTTCATGTCACGCAATCTACCACGGAAATGACTCTCCTTCCCTAAGTCCGCAAGTCGTGCCGGCCGGTTGGTTTTAGTAGGACAGCCACTCTTGGCTGTCCTCTCTTGTCGCATTCGCACCGCGGAGGACAGTCAAGAGTGGCTGTCCTACAAGATCGCCTCACTGGTACAACAGGTATTTCGCGCAAACTTTGCGGAACGCCTCGAGGTCCTTGTCCCACGTCGCGACGATTGCCGCTGGATCATTGCCGTCTGCGAGTTGCTTGACAATCTTTGCATTGCCCACCAGGAAAATCATTTTCGAGGCTTCAAATTTCCCCGGATAAAGCTTTCCGAACGCTGAGGCAATTTCAATCCCCATGCGCATTGTTTGCAGAGCGTCGCGATCGGTCAGCACAATTTTTACTCCGTCGCACAGCTCTCCCTTGTACAAACCGGAATCGGGCGTAAATTTCTCGGCCTCGAATCGAATGCCGGGAATTCCGCGGCGATTCAAATAGGCGGCGAGTTCTTCGCCGCGAATCCAGGGCGCGCCCAGCAACTCGAAAGGCCGCGCGGTTCCCCGCCCCACCGAGGCCCCTCCCGCCTGGAGAATTTCCAGGCCAGGGTACAAAATTTCCTCCGCGGTGGAGCGCAGGTTGGGAGATGGATTCACCCACGGCAACCCGGTATCGCTAAACCACATCTGCCGTCGCCAGTTTTGCATTGCGATGACGTGCAAGTCGGCGCCGATCTTGTTTTCCACGTTAAACATCTGCGCCATTTCACCGAGCGTCATACCTGCGCGCACCGGCATCGGAAAATAGCCGACAAAATTCGTGCGGTCGCGATCGAGCATCGGACCTTCAATGCGCTCTCCTCCCAGCGGATCGGGCCGGTCGAGAACGTAGAAAGCGATGTGATGCGACGCCGCGGCTTCCATCGCGTATCCCATCGTGGTGATGTAGGTGTAGAAGCGCACGCCGGCGTCCTGAATATCGAACACGAGCGTGTCGACACCCGCGAGCATGGCATCGGTCGGCCGCTCGGTTTCCCCATAGAGGCTGTGGACGGGCAGCCCCGTCACTTCATCCGTTGTGGAAGAAACGCGCTCATCAAGCGTCCCGCGGATGCCGTGCTCGGGGCTGAACAGGGCCACCAGCTTCACGCCCGGCGCGTGCGCCAGCAGATCAATCGTGCTGCGCCGGTTGCGGTCGATCCCGGTCTGATTGGTGATGAGCCCGACACGCTTCCCCGCGAGCGGTGCAAATCCTTGGGCTTCGAGCACGTCAATTCCAGTCAGCGTCTGTGCGGCGGAAGCAGGGACTTGGAACCACAGATGCACACAGATAAACACGGATAAGCAAAACCGGAGAGGTAAGAACAACTGGACAATTGATCTCTCAGGTTTTTGCATGCACCCTGCCATTTCCTTCTTCGCAAGCCAAATATTCTCAGCCGAATTTGTTATTTTCCCAGTTTTATCAGTGTTTATCTGTGTGCATCTGTGGTTCCAATCTTAGTTTGTTACGGCACCATGCGGGTGCTATATATGATTGCGGCATGCGGGCGACCACATTGGAATCCGCGCGATGCGAACACTGAGTCGCTGGCTCCTGCTGCTCCCTCTTCTCTTGATGGCTACCACGGGCCGCACACAAAAATCTCCGCGCGCGCCGGCCGCGCCGAAACCGGCGGAACTTTCCTCCGAGGGCCAGCGCTGGGTCGCGCAAACTCTCAAGTCCATGTCGCTCGATGAAAAAATCGGGCAACTCTTTGCCGTGTGGGCTTACGGCTCGTTTCTCTCCACCGAGAGCCAAGACTACAAGGATCTTCTGAGCGATGTCGAGGAAAAGCACATCGGATCGTTCGCGATCCAGACGCAAGGCTCGCCGACCGGCATCGTGCGCAGCCAGGTATACCCGACCGCAGTTTTAGTCAACACGCTGCAACGCCACTCCAAAGTACCATTGCTCGTGGCCGCGGATTTCGAGCGCGGCACCTCCATGCGCGTCGAAGAAGGCTCTTCGTTTCCTCACGCCATGGCCGTCGCCGCCACGGGCCGCACGGAAGACGCCTATACCATGGGTAAGATCACGGCCCTCGAAGGCAAAGCCGTCGGCGTACCGTGGATTTTCGCGCCCGACGCCGACGTCAACAGCAATCCCGACAATCCCATCATCAACACGCGCTCGTTCGGCGAGGATCCGGCGCGCGTCTCCGAATTCGTCGCCGCCTTCGTGCGCGGCGTCGAGGAAAACGGCGGCCTGGCCACCGCAAAACACTTCCCCGGCCACGGCGACACCAGCACCGATTCGCATCTCGATCTCCCGACCGTGTCCAGCGATCGCGCACACCTGGACCGCGTAGAGCTCGCGCCGTTTCGCGCCGCCATCGCCGCCGGCGTCGGGTCGATCATGACCGGCCACCTAGCCGTTCCCGCGCTCGAGCCTGACCCCGACGTGCCCGCGACGATGTCTCCCAAAATCACGACCGATCTCCTGCGCGGCCAGATGGGTTTCGACGGCTTGGTCGTAACCGACGCACTCGATATGGGCGGCGTGACGGTGCGCTATCCTCCCGGCGAAGTTGCAGTGCGTTCCATACTCGCGGGCGCCGATGTCTTGCTCGTTCCGCCCGTGCTGGATGCCGCGCTTCAAGCCGTGCACGAGGCCGTCGCCTCCGGGCGAATTCCCATGGCGCGCCTGGACGAAGCCGTGACGCGCGTTCTTCGCGCCAAAGCCAAGCTCGGCCTGAACAAATCGAAGCTCGTAGATCTCGACGCCCTGGCGGGTAGCTTTGACCGGCCCGAATTTGATAAAGCGGCTCTGGACATCGCGGACCGCGGCATTACGCTGCTGCGCGACGATCAGCACATTCTTCCGCTCGACTCGACGAAGCCCTCGCGGGTCCTGCTCGTGGCCGTTTCGGGCGACGTCGATCCGTACCCGGCGGGCAACCTCGAAAACGAAATTCGCTCGCGCGTCGATTCGCTGGTGAGCGTTCGCACGGACACGCGCTTTGTGCGCGCCGAAACCGCGAAGCTTCCTCCGCCGGACACATACGACGTCGCGATTGCCGCGATTTTTGTGCGCGTCGCCGATCGCAAAGGCAGCATCGGCCTGCCCGACGACGAAGCCGCCGTAGTAGATCGCCTGCTTGCTGCCGGCAAACCTGTGGTCGTGGCCTGCTTTGGCAGCCCGTATCTGGCTGAACGCTTCCCTTCCGCCAAGACTTGGATCGCCGCATTTAGCACGGTCGATGTGGCGCAATGGGCCATGGGCCGCGCACTCTTTGGCCAGATTGCCATCGGAGGCAGATTGCCGGTAAATGTTCCGGGAGTTGCCGCTCTCGGCGCGGGGCTCGATCTTGCGGCGAATCCCATGGAACTGCACGAAGCGGACGCGCGCTCGGAGGAGAAATTACAGCGCGCGTACGATGTGCTTAACCAGGCGGTCGCCGATCACGCATTTCCCGGCGGTGTTCTGGCGGTCGGCTACAAAAATGATTTGATCGTTCACGAATTCGGCCAGCAAACGTACGACGCGAAATCCCCGGCAGTAAATATAGACACGATCTACGATGCCGCTTCGTTGACCAAGCCCGTCGTGACCACAACACTCATTGCCATGCAGGTGGAAGCAGGGCGCATAGGGCTCGATTTGCCTGTGGCGCGCTTCCTTCCCGAATGGAATGACGGCCCGAATCCCGATTGGCGCAAGGCGGTCACAGTCCGCAATCTCCTCACGCATTCCTCCGGGCTCCCCGCGCACAAGGACTATTTCCTGACACTCCATTCCAAGCGCGAATTCATCGCCGCGATTTGTAAGGAACCTCTCGAATACGCTCCCGGAACGAAAACGGTGTACTCCGATCTCGGCTTCATCATGCTCGGTGAAATTCTCGAGCGCGCCACGGGAAAAACCGTGGACCAGCTGGCGCACGAACAAATCTTCGCGCCGCTCGACATGGCAAACAGCATGTTCAATCCGCCAAAGAGCCTCTGGAGCCGCATCGCGCCCACGGAAAATGACGCTGTATTCCGGAAGCGCCTCCTACAAGGCGAAGTGCATGACGAAAATGCCTTCGCCATGGGCGGCGTCGCCGGGCACGCCGGGCTATTCACAACGGCCGGCGATCTCGCGGCGTTTTGCCAAATGCTGCTGAACGGTGGAATCTATGGCCACCACCGCCTTTTGACTCGCGCCACAGTCTCGCAATTCACTGCACCTCAGGCGATCGCGGGCAATACCCGCACGCTCGGGTGGATGACGCCAACGCCCAATTCCTCGAGCGGCCGCTATTTTTCGGCGCACGCCTACGGCCACTTGGGATTTACCGGCACGTCGATCTGGATCGACCCGGACCGCCAGCTTTTTGCCATCCTGCTGACTAACCGCGTCTATCCCACGCGCGAAAACGACAAGATTGCCGCCGTGCGGCCCGCCGTGCACGATGCCGTGATCGAGTCTCTTGGCCTCGCGCCGGCGGCAAAATAAGCCCCCTACCCGCCTGGTTGCCAAAAGCGCCCCTTACTTTAAGAGCGAATCCCGCATTTTCGCAGCACCAAAACTGATCCCATGCATGCGAAGATAGAGTTCCAGCTCCTATCTTGAGAACCATGCGACAGGACAGAAATTAATATCATTATTGTGATTGCGGGAGAATTTAGTGGCACAGGCTTCAGCCTGTGGGTTTTGGACCTCGCAAGGACTAAACCCCACAGGCTGAAGCCTGTGCTACTAAAACCATGATCAAGCGGAAAGCGACTGAGCAACGCAACCCGCGCACGCGCGGGATTGACGCCAAATTCACGCGCGAAATTCTGCGCGCGATCCATCGCGAAGATGCATCCGTGGCGGGGGCCGTCGCCGGCGCTCTACCCGCGATTGCGCGCGCGGTCGATGCAATTGCGCGCGCCCTTCAGCGAGGAGGGCGGCTCTTCTATGTTGGCGCAGGAACCAGTGGGCGACTCGCAGCGCTCGACGCCGCGGAACTTCCACCGACCTTCGGCACTCCGCCGCGCATGGTTCAGGCCGTAATCGCGGGAGGTCGCCGCGCGCTGACCCACGCCGTCGAAGGCGCCGAGGACAATCGCGCGAAAGGGGCGAAGGATCTCGCCGCGCGCGGGTTCAACGCCAGGGACGCCGTTGTTGGAATCGCCGCGAGCGGTGGCACGCCGTACGTCTTAGGGGCGCTCGAATTTGCCAAGAGGAAAGGCGCAATGACAATTGGCCTCACCTCTAACCCGGGGACGCCGATTACACGATTGGCAGGGATCAGCATCGTCACGCGAACCGGCCCGGAGGCCATTGCAGGCTCGACGCGATTGAAGGCGGGGACGGCGCAAAAGTTGGTCCTTAACATGCTCTCTACCGCCACGATGATTCGCCTTGGCCGCGTCTACAACAACTGGATGATCGGCGTGGCCCTGACGAATCGCAAGTTGCAGGCCCGAGGATTGCGGATCCTGATGGAGGCGTCCGGCGGGAGCGTGGCCGAATCGACACGCGCCCTGCGTCAATCCGGACACAATCTCGGCGCAGCGCTCATAATGTTAAAGACAGGAGCAAGCGCAAGGCAGGCCAAACGCCTGTTGCGCGATACCCACGGACATGTCCACAACGCACTTGACCGAGCCAAAAGAAGCGCAGGAAGTTTCCCCAAAGCACATGGATAAACTCGTGATCGAGGGCGGAAAGCCGCTCAGGGGATCGGTGCACATCAGCGGCGCGAAAAATGCCGCGCTACCGGCAATGGCCGCCGCGCTTTTGACCAGCGACCGCGTGGAACTCGAAAATATTCCACGCGTGCGCGACATTATTACCATGGGCCGTCTGCTCGCGTATTTGAGCGCGACCGTGGAAACGCCCGCGATCCCGCCCACGGCGATGATCATCGAGGCGGAACAGATCAATGGGGCCGAAGCGCCGTACGAACTCGTGAAAACGATGCGGGCTTCGATCCTCACGCTCGGGCCGCTGGTCGCGCGCAGCGGCCACGCGCGCGTCTCGCTCCCCGGAGGATGCGCGATCGGCGCGCGCCCGGTGGACCTGCACCTGAAAGCGCTCGAGCAGATGGGCGCTGAAATTGGAATGTCCCACGGCTATGTGGAAGCGCGCGCCCCTCGCGGAGGCCGTTTGCCGGGCGGGCACGTTTTCTTCGATAAGATCACAGTCACAGGAACAGAAAACATTTTGATGGCGGCGTCGCTCGCCAAGGGCGAGACGCTTGTCGAAAACGCAGCGCGCGAACCGGAGATCACGGACCTCGCAGACTTGCTGATCAAAATGGGCGCGGACATCGAAGGCGCGGGGACCTCCACGATTCGCGTGCGCGGAAAAGAATCGCTGCACGGAGCGAAGCACACCATCATTCCCGACCGCATCGAGGCCGGCACGTTTCTGGTGGCCGGAGCCATCACAAACGGAGACCTCGAACTCACGGGCTGCGCGCCGGAACACCTCGCTTCAGTGATCGCCAAGCTGCGGGAAACGGGAGCCGAAATCCGCGAAACCGGTCCGGGCAAGCTGCGCGTACGCGGGGCGAAAAAGCTCACTGGCGCCGACGTGACCACCGAGGAATATCCCGGCTTCGCTACAGACATGCAGGCGCAGTTCATGGCACTGGCAACGCAGGCCGAAGGCACTTCCGTGATCACCGAAACGATTTTCGAGAACCGCTTCCTGCACGCGAGCGAAATGGTCCGCATGGGCGCGGATATTTCCATCGAAGGGCGCCGCGCTGTGGTTCACGGCCCCACGACGCTTTCCGGCGCGAACGTGATCGCCTCGGACCTGCGCGCCAGCGCCTCGCTCGTCTTGGCCGCGCTCGTCGCGCGCGGAGAAACCGTCATCGACCGCGTATACCACATCGACCGCGGCTACGAGCGCATCGAAGAAAAACTCGCCGCCGTTGGTGCCCGCATCCGCCGCGTATAGAAACACAGAAGTCTGACGAATATTGAGTCGTCAAACTTGCCTCTCGACCGTATGAGCGCATCATCGTTCATCCTGCCAACCTGCCCCAATCGCAAGGAGCCAGTTTCCGGTAGTAGGACTTCCCAGATACTGGTGATTTATCCTCGGTTGACGTGCAATAATCTCTCGTCGGAACCCTCCAGCCCGCTCTGATCAAAACTTTCTTGTGTTAAAAGAGTGAAAGGGGCCTTAGGATGCGCCAGCTTGGAGCCCCAATCGGAAATCCGGGAAAAGAGTGAAAGGCTTTGGCCACTGCATTCGTAAATTGTGGAGCGAGGCGCGGCTCACAGGGACTGTGTCCGAGGAGAAAGTCGACGCCATGAGAACAGGAGAGGATTTGTCCAATAACCCTGCTCCATCGAAACCCGTCGATCGTTCTTTCGTATATCTCGCCGCTGCGTTCGCTGCCTTGGGAGGCCTGCTCTTCGGGTATGACACCGGCGTAATTTCCGGCGCCGAACTTTTCATCCGAAAAGACTTTACGCTTTCGACTTTTGCTTTGGAGATTATCGTCAGCGGTGTGCTGGCAGGTGCGGCCGTCGGAGCGCTTGGCGGCGGGTGGCTAGCGGACCTCTTTGGCCGGCGCAAATTGCTCATCGCAACGGCAATCATCTTCGCAGCAGGGGCGATTTTTTGCGCGGCCGCGCAATCGCCCGCGATTCTCGTTGTGGGCCGCATAATCGTAGGCCTCGGAATCGGCCTGTCCTCCAGCACAGTCCCGGTATACATCTCGGAGGTTGCACCAGCTGACGCGCGAGGCTGGCAGGTTTCCCTGTTTCAACTTGCGATCACCGTTGGCATTCTGTTCGCCTATATTGTGGATTTCGCCTTTGCGCAAATCCAGAGTTGGCGCTGGATGTTCGGATTTGCTTTGGTTCCCGCCGCAATCTTTGGTTCGGGAATGTTTTTCTTGCCGGAAAGCCCTCGGTGGTTGTTACGAAGCGGGCGGCGCGAAAGCGCTCGCGCGACGCTTGCGCGCGTTCGGGGCACACCGGATGTCGCCAAAGAGCTGTCGGAAATCGAGCAAAGCCTTGCGCACGCCGAGGAGAAGGGCCGGCTTTCCGATTTGCTCGAGCCGTCTCTTAGGCCTGCTCTCGTCGCCGGCATTGGCCTGGCGATCTTCCAACAAATTACAGGCATCAATACGGTCATTTACTACGCGCCCGTCATTATCCAGTCCGCTGGGATTTCTTCGGCTTCCGGCGCAATCCTGGCAACCGCGGGAATCGGCCTGGTGAATGTGTTGATGACCATCGTCTCCATGCGACTGATTGATCGCGCGGGGCGCAAGCCCTTGTTGCTCACCGGCATCGCCGGGATGGCAGTGACGTTGGGACTCCTGGGAGCTCGTCTTCCGCGCGGCCAATCACTCCAGCGCGCTCGCATGGCTCGCCGTAATTAGTATGATGGCGTACGTCGCCTCGTTCGCAATCAGCCTGGGCCCGATTTTCTGGCTGCTGATATCTGAAATCTATCCGTTGAAGATCCGCAATTCGGCCGAGGGAATGGCCGCAACATTTAATTGGGGATCGAACCTGGTGATTGCGCTGACCTTCTTGACATTGGTAGAACGACTCGGGCCGAGCTGGACGTTTTGGCTGTACGGAATTTCAGCGGTGGCGGCCTGGATTTTCTCTTTTCATTTTGTTCCCGAGACCAAGGGACGCACCCTCGAAGAAATCGAGGATTTTTGGCGGACGAGATCTTCGACCCGATGACGCGAGCCAGTCACGCCTTCTGGTCCGCTTCAGGCCTGAAGGATTCCAGGCCAATCTTGTCATGTATCGATGGTCGGAGCATTTTCTTGAAGTCCAAAAAATATTCTTTGGTTGGTACGCTCTTTACTTGTAGCGGTCGTCGTAATCCTTCATCTCGGGCAAGACGATCTCAAGGCTGGAATTCCTCTCCCAATCGCCCGGTGTTTCGCGGCGCCAGTATTGAAGCACCGCGAGGTTGAAGCAGCCCGTTGACGCGCCGTCGCGGCAGTTGCCGTAATTGGGCGGATCGCAATAATCAATGTCTCCCCTGCGAATCTGGTCGGCCAGGCTGATGCCGTTTTCATCGCGGTGCGCTCCGCCCTGGCCAGAAAGCGCCACCTGAAACCGTCGGAGGCACATGAAGCAGGCAATATCGAGCAGCACGACTTCCACGGCGTAAATGTTGGCCGCGCGATGCGGCTCGAACTCCACATAGCGCGGCACGCCGTTCTCGTCCCACCACTTGGGAGTCTCCGCGATCCTTTCGGTGATGTCGCTGTAATCCTCGAACATGCCGCCGACCGCCCTCGCTCGCCCGGCCTTCACGGCCTCTCTTCGGCCGTCTTCAGCAGGGGCCGCGTTCAAAGAACTTCGCCCATTTCGCACGACGCGGCGAAAGTTGCGAGAGAATGTTGCTCTATTTCATGGATAAGCTCAAGGCTCCGACCTTGCTTCACACTCTCGTTTTCGACCAGTTGAGCTGGCAGGGTCTATCGAAATGTGGCCGCCATGTGGAGCAAAGATTGAGTTGTGCGAGACAGGTCTCTCGAAGTAGGCTTGTGCTGCGGACAGGCTGGGATATGCGCTGAGACCTCTCAGCGAGCCTACCGACTTTGCGGGATATGGGAAGAAAACCGATGATCAAGAATTCAATCAAGGGCGTAGCGGTGGTTCTGGTTGTTGCGGCGTTTTCCGGTTTGGCATTGTTGCTTGCCACTCCTGCCGCACAACAACCGACGGTGGCGCGCAAGATTTTGCTGAAAACAGATTCGCCCATTCCCGGTTATGAGGAAGACCTCGTCGCGGTGGAAATCCCAGCGGGTGGGCGGGAAGGCCGGCACACGCACCCCGGTTCGGTCATGATTTACGTTCAAGAGGGGACCCTCACTTTCGACTACGAAGGAAAGCCAACAGCCACCTACAATCCTGGCGACGCTTTGTACGTCGAACCCGACAAGATTCACGAGGGAATCAACAACGGCAAGACGCCAGTCAAAGTCCTGGCGACTTTTGTCCTCAAGAAGGGCTTGCCCATGACGACGCAAGTGAAGTAGAGGCGGCAGGCGGCGGATAGGACTTCACAAGTTCCGCAGGACAAACGCCAACTCGGGCAGCGAAACCCGCAAGAGAACACCGGCTCCGATCCCACGGCGATAACTCAATACGGTTTCACCTCCATCAGCGGAATCGCAGTTGCGACAAGCGACCCTTAAAGTCCTGTTTTTCTAAGCGTGGAATTCTCTTGTGCGGGACTGCGCCTGATGAACGAGGCAGATTCAAACCGCGGGGATTATCGCAATTTGGCCCTGTTCCAGATCACAAGGCAGCGTGTCGCAGATCACAGCGTTTCTTCCGCAACTCTGAGAGCCTTCAGTTGTGAGTCATAGGACTCCGAGGAGGCCATATGAACGTAATGGTTGCAGCGTTTGACGTCGCGCTCTTCACCGTTGCTCTCGTCGTTCTCGGCCTGGAGGTTCCCTACTGGGGGTACCGCGCAATCCATGCCAGTCGCGTTTACTTCAAGTATCGGGGGACCAGACTGGTGACTTGCCCTGAAACGCACAAGCAGGCAGTGGTTCAAATTGCTGCCGGGTCTATGGGCATGCAGGCTATTTTGGGTGAACCTTCTTTCCGGCTCAGCGAGTGCTCGCGCTGGCCGATGCGCCAAGGCTGTGGACAAGACTGCTTGAGGCAGATCGAGCCACACGCTTCGGAAGTGAGGATTTCCGCTGCCTGGAAGGCTGTGTAGTTGCGGGTCAGCAACAGGCTGTCTTGCGGCAGTTCTTAAAAAGGGGATGGATAGCACCCGATAAATCGAACTTATCGGAGCGCAACACGCAAGTGTAAAATCTGGGGGGGCACGTCAATGCCAGAAGAAAAAGGAAGAAACGGCCAATTCATTCGCAGGAGCTGGCACTGGCTCCGAGACCAGATTGTCCAGGAAGTCCCTGAAGACTCTGGCCTGTGCGAATTTGACTGCCGCAAGGGTCAGTGCACGACGGAAGAATGGAAAAGCTGCGATAGGCGTTTGAACAGAGCCGCTGGCGAGCTCATGCCTTCCCCTAGAAAGATCTCTCCCCGGTAAGACTAATTCCCGCCCCGTGACAGGATGGCAAGTCCAGGCAAATCGGACTATTGATAGCTGCCTTTTCGACCGGCACTGCTCACACGGGGAAGCATAAGCACTATCCTGTTGCGAATCCGCCGCGCAAGCCGTAGCGCCATGGAATGTGCTATCCTCCGGCAACATTCAGGTAACTTATTCAAGAATTCGGAAAACGAGAGGAGTGATCGCATGCGCAAGATAGTTATGGGTCTCTTCGTGCTGCTCGTCGCGTCTTCTGCCAAGGCGCAAACGCCGATGGCCGCGACAGACATCACAGCTGCTCAGGTTCAATCGTTCATAAAAGATGCGCCCCACGATCGCAACAGCGACCGGCCGATCCGCGTGATCGACGCCGGTGGCTACCACGTGGGCATCTTCGGCGTTTTTCGGCCGAAGGACGCTCCATTCACCGCGACCGCGCACCAAACAAACGTCACCGAGACCTACTACGTGCTGGACGGCGCGGGAGTGCTGGTGACCGGCGGCACACTGCGACAACCCGCAAAGCCGCGGCAGTCAACTCTCGGAAATTGGACGGACATGGGCAGCGACGGCATTGAGGGCGGCGTGTCACGGCGGCTCTCCAAGGGCGACATCGTTGTCATCCCGGGCGGAGTGCCGCATGGGTGGGCGAGTGTCGAGGGGGACATCACGTACCTGATTGTCCGGTCCGATCCCGACAAGAAAATTCCATTGAAGTAGCACCGGACGCTATCGGAGACTTCATCGGAATGTGGCCTCCGGAACGTGTCACGTTCCGAGAATAGGCGTGAGTTCCGTTGGTCGTTGCAAGATTTCGACAAGAAAACCTAAAGCAAAACGGGGAGGCGATGATTTGCCTCCCCATTTTATTTTCTTCCTAAACATCTGTTGGCAACGGAACGGGACCCGCAGCGAGGACATCGCGGGTCAAGGCCGCTTCAGCTCTGCTCGCCGCCGCCCCCGCCCGCCGAAGCTTCCTTCTGTTGCTTTTCGCGCTGTTCGCGCAGGAGGGCTTTGCGGGACAGGCGGATCTTGTTCCCTTCGATGGCCAGGACTTTGACGAGCACTTGGTCGCCCAGTTTTAGCGCGTCGCGCACGTCGCGGAGGCGCTGCTCGGCGATTTCGCTGATGTGCAGGAGACCGTCGGTGCCGGGGAAAATTTCCACGAAAGCGCCGAAGTCGGCGAGACGCACCACTTTGCCGAGATAAGTCTTGCCAATTTCGGCGGAAGCAGTGATATCCCGGATCATCTGGAGCGCGGATTCGGCGGCCGGCCCGCTGTTGGCGAACACGTGCACCTTGCCGTCGTCCATCACGTCAATTTTCACGCCGGTGGCTTCGATGATCGAGCGGATTTTCTTTCCACCCGGACCGATCAGGTCGCGAATTTTGTCCGTAGGAATCTGCAATTGATGCAGCCGCGGAGCGTAGGCCGACATCTTGGGCCGCGCCGATGAAATGGTCTGGTCCATGATGTCTAGAATGTGCAGCCGCGCGCGCCGGGCTTGCTCGAGCGCCTTGCGCATGAGCCCCACACTGACGCCCCCGACTTTGATATCCATCTGGAGGGCGGTAATTCCGGTGCGCGTACCGGCAACTTTGAAATCCATGTCGCCGTAATGGTCTTCCGCGCCCGCGATGTCGGTAAGGATGGCGTGTTTCTCGCCTTCAATGACCAGCCCCATGGCGATGCCCGCGCACGCCGAAGTGATCGGCACTCCCGCATCCATGAGCGAGAGTGAGCCGCCGCAAACGGTGGCCATGGAAGACGATCCATTTGATTCCATGATGTCGGAAACCAGGCGCATGGCGTACGGGAAATCTGTCTCCGGCGGGAGCAGGTTCAGGAGGGCGCGTTCGGCTAGCGCGCCGTGGCCGATTTCGCGGCGTCCCGGCCCGCGCAGGAATTTCACTTCGCCCACGGAAAAGGGCGGGAAATTGTAGTGCAGCATAAATCGCTTGAACGATTCTTCCTCGAAGAGCAAGTCGAGGCGCTGCTTGTCTTCCTTGGTGCCGAGCGTGGTGGTCGCCAGGGCTTGCGTCTCACCGCGCGTAAACAGCGCCGAGCCGTGCGCCCGCGGCAACACTCCCACTTCGCAGGTGATGTCGCGGATTTCATCGAACGCGCGAGCGTCTGGACGCCGGTTGCGCTCCAGGATGTCCTCCCGGAAATACTGTTCGCGCAAGCGCTCAAACGCGCGAATGGCCAGCGTGCGCTTCTCTTCGTCTTCTTCCGGGATCGACTCTTTCACCGCGTTCTTGACTTCGTCGATCAGGTGATAGCTTTCCTTCTTCGGGTATTTCTTGGTGTCCAGAGCGTCGTGCAATTTGGCGCCGTATTTCTGCTGGATTTCCTTGGCGAGGGCTTCGTCAAACGGCAGCGGCGGAACAGTGACCTTGTTCGGCTTGACCTTGTCATGCAACTGGCGAATCGCCGCGATGATGTGCTTGATCTGCGCGTGCCCGAATTCGAGTGCGTCGGCGACGGTGTCTTCGCTGACTTCAATCGCGCCCGCTTCGATCATCACGATGGCCTGCTCGGTGGCGACCACGACAATGTTCAGGAGACTGGTCTTCTGTTCGGCAGTCGTGGGGTTGGCGACGAGCTTGCCATCCACGAGGCCCACGCGCACTGCAGCCACCGGAGTCGTGAACGGCAGGTCGGAAATAAATGCGGCAGCCGAAGCCGCCGTGATGCCGATCATGTCCGGATCGTTTTCGCTGTCCGCCGAAAGCACCATGGCGACGATTTGCGTTTCGTTGCGCCATGCCTCGGGAAAGAGCGGACGCAGCGGGCGGTCAATCATCCGGGAGGTCAGAATTTCGCGTTCCGAGGGGCGCCCTTCACGCTTGAAGAAGCCGCCCGGAATTTTTCCGGCCGAATACGTGTATTCGCGGTAGTCCACGGTGAGAGGAAGAAAATCCCGGTCATTCGCTTTGGAATCCATGCACGCCGTGACCAGCACGACGGTATCGCCATACCGCGCCAATACTGCGCCGTTGGCCTGTTTTGCAATTTTCCCGGTTTCCAGGGTCAGCGTACGTCCGCCGACCTCGACTGTAACCTGATGGGGAGCAGGTGCTGCTTGCGACATATCTTAAGTTCCTTTCGACTCCCGCCGCGTCCCGAACCATCGGGCCATACGCGCGCGGAAAGCCATTTGAGTGCGGGAGAAACACGTCCCGTTTTGTTGGGAAGAGAAAGCGATGAACGACTGCGAGCGGCGGCCGGAGTCTGCCTACAAAAAAAGCGGCCGGGCACATTCGCCTCGGGCCGCCAGAAAACTGCAAAACTCCGCGAACGTCGGGAGATGTTGTTGGCGCGATTTTGCTCCGTCAGAGGAGCCGTTACTTGCGCAAACTAAGGCGTTCGACAATCTCGCGATACCGATCCGGGTCACGACGGTTGAGATAATCCAAAAGACGGCGGCGCTTGTTGACCATCATGATCAGCCCGCGTCGCGATGCATGGTCCTTGAGGTGCGCCTTCAGGTGCGTCGTCAGGTAGTTGATTCGCTCGCTCAGAAGAGCAATTTGAACTTCCGGTGAGCCTGTATCTTTCACATGCGCTCGATACTGCTCGATCAACATTGACTTAGCTTCTCTCAAGTCGTCCTCTCCGCCCAACCCACTATTTCTGCTCTCGTTTCGTCTTCTCTTCGACTCTAGGAGACTAACATAGGGTCACGGCGACATGCAAAATTTTTCTTCTGTAGCACAGGCATCCGCCGCGGCGGACCTGTGCGGTTTTTGCAATTGACGTTGAGACGCACAGTTTGGCCCTGCAGCATACAAAACCGGACAGCCAAGAGTGGCTGTCCTACTTTCCCTGAATCAAGGACAGAAATTCCTCGCGCGTTTTGGGATTGTCCTTGAAGGAACCGAGCATCGCGCTGGTCACCGTCTGAGAGCTTTCCTTTTCGACCCCCCGCATGACCATGCAGAGATGGCGACCTTCGATGACCACTCCCACGCCCAGCGGAGCGATCTTCTGCTGGATGGCGTTGGCGATTTGATTGGTCAGGCGCTCTTGAATCTGCAATCGCCGCGCGAACATGTTCACCAGGCGCGGAATTTTCGACAGGCCGACCACTTTCTTGTCGGGAATATACGCGACGTGGCATTTCCCAAAAAACGGAAGCAGGTGGTGCTCGCACAAACTGTAAAACTCAATGTCCTTCACCAATACCATCTGGTCGTAGCACACGGTGAACATCGCGCCGTTCAGCAGCTTTTCAGGGTCCTGCTGGTAGCCGCTGGTCAGAAAACGAAAGGCTTTCTCAAACCTTTCGGGCGTGCGGCGCAAGCCGTCGCGCTGCGGATCCTCTCCGATCGAGTGCAAAATTTCACGCATGTGATCGGCGATGGATGCGGACGATTCTGCCCCGCCCGGTTCGGCCAGCGTCAATTCCTCGACTCGTTTCCTGTCATCGCTCATGGGTCGCTCCCGCAAGCTCTCCTGCGTATTCAAAACTGTTCAGTCCGGTTTCTTCGACGCGCACACGTTCCAGCCTGGCCCGCGGAAACCGGCTCAGGCGATTGAAGATCTCGATGCAAACATTCTCCGTGGTCGGAACATTCTCTCTAAATTCCGTGATTTCTTCATTCAGATACTTGTGGTCGAAGGGCTCGATCACTTCGCTTTCCACAAATGCGTCGAGGTCAACGAGGTTCGCGATCATGCCTGTGGACGGATCCACCGGGCCGGAGACAGACACTTCCACGACGTAATTGTGCCCGTGCCCGTACGGATTGTTGCATTTGCCATAGACGCGCCGGTTTTCTTCCTCTCCGAGTTGTTCGCTGTGCAGGCGGTGCGACGCCGAGAACCGGTATCGCCGCGACAGATGAATCTTCACCGCGCGCCTCCCGCATTTCCGTGCGCGCCGTTGCCCTCGCCGTAACAATCGACAAACAGGTCCGGCGTCTCGTACAGGCGCACGCGGTTCAGGTGCCCCCGAGTAATCTTCGGTTCCAGCAGCCGCCAGATGACCGCCGCGATGTTCTCGCAGGTGGGAATCTGTCCCGCGAGTTCCGGAACCTCATAATTTAGAAAACGATGATCCATCCTATCGGTCACTTCGCGCTGCAAAATATCTTTCAGTTCCTTCAGGTCGAGCACCATGCCCGTCGCCGGGTCCGGCTCGCCCGCCACAGTCACCTCAAGCACGTAATTGTGCCCGTGTCCGTGCGGGTTGTTGCATTTCCCGAAGACGCGCCGGTTCTCCTCGGCCGAGAACGCCGGGTTGTGATAGAGATGCGACGCCGAAAACTCAATCTTGCGTGTCAGGTAAACCATAAGGTGAAGGAAGCCTTCAGCGATTTCTGCCAGGAGAACAAAGGCAGCTTTTCACGAGTCACGAATCACAATTCACGAATCACGGCCCACCGGGTACTCCCGCCCCTTCCAGGCCACGGAGCCCCGCGTATAACGCCATTCCGAGTTCAAGAGCGCCGCGGCGTAAAGCGCGACTCCCGGCAAGTAGTATAAAGCAAGCCCCGCCGGAAAACGATTTCGCCGCAAATCAGCGGCGTAAGCCGCGTGCCGCCCCGCCAGCAGGGCAATGCCCAGCACGCCCCAAATTAGATGCACGAGCGCCAGCGGAAGTACCAACAAAGGAATCCACGGTACAACCCTAAAAAGCTCATGCCCCACGGCACGCGACGTGCCCCCTATGAGGGGATAAAGGTTCTTCGTCCAGCCCTGCCACATCGCCCCGAACGTCCGGTACATTCGTACGCGCATGATTCCGTTTCCCGATGCAAAGTACAGCCGCACGCCCGCCTGCTTGGCCAGCCGAGCCAGGGCCACGTCTTCGAGCACTTCTCCGGCCACGGCAGCGTGCCCTCCGATGCGCTCATAATCCTCGCGCCGGATAAGCAAGTATTGTCCGCTGGCCGCGGCTGCAGGCGAATCGGGATGGTTCACTTCCTCGTAGATAAATTTATGACTAAGGCGTGCGTAAACGAAGGGGATCAGTGCCTTCTCCCACCAGGTGCGCGTCTCCTGCTCGGGTGAATAGGAGACCAGGCCCGCTCCTGTCCTGGCCGCATCGGCGAGGGCACGCGCCGTGGACCCGGGCAGGTGCACACCATCCGCGTCAGTGAACAGCAGCCAGTCCCCTGTGGCCTGCGCTGCCCCGAAAGATGCCGCGTAGTTCTTCCCCACCCATCCGTCGGGGAGATCCGTCGTTTCGAGTACGCGCAATCGCGCGTAACGCGAAGTCAGCTGTTGGAGCACGGCGGCTGTTCCATCCGTGGACTGATCGTTGATAACGATGATTTCTTGGATTTCGGGCTGCGCGGCAAGCGATTCGACCGAGGCCGCAATCGTCGCTTCCTCGTTGCGCGCGGGCACGATCGCGGAAACAGTTGGGCTAAGATTCATAGGTTGAAAGGGTTGAATGATATGCCCCCGGGAACGCCAATCTCCTGATTGGCGGGTTGCAAGACGCCAATCAGGAGATTGGCGTTCCCGGGCAAATCGGCTCGCGCGCAGCCGGGTCGAAAAGGTATTATATAGGGGCGGGAGAGAAATCATTGAAGCATAAGATTCTAGGTCCGATCGCGCTCGTATTCGTCGCGGCGGTGCTCTATGTGTTTGCGGCCCCCTCCTATCGCCAGGGTGAGCCGAGCCTGGCGGGCCGCAAAGCCCAGAATTTTGACCTGCAGATCACGGGCGCTTCGCATCTTTCGGACCTGCGCGGCAAAGTGGTCGTCCTCAATTTCTGGGCGTCATGGTGTCCCCCTTGCCTGGAAGAAACGCAATCGCTCAACACCTTGGAGCAAAGCATTTCCCCTAAAGGCGGCGTGGTTCTTGGAATCAGTGTGGACGAAGATAAGGACGCGTACGAAAAGTTTCTAGTCGACAATCACGTGGTCTTCCCCACCTACCGCGACGCCTCCAAGAAAACGGCCACGGACTACGGCACATCCATGTTTCCCGAGACGTACTTGATCGACCGCCAGGGCCGCCTCGCGCGCAAGATCGTGGGCCCTCAGGACTGGCAATCGCCCGAAGTCGCCCGCTCCATCGATGTCCTGCTGCAACAGAACTAAAATTCCGCTCAAAAACCTGCGGCGCTGATGGCGCCGCCGCGTGCCAGCCCAGGGCAACGCCCTGGGTTTTGGAATCGATTAAGAATAATGCGCCCTGTAAGGGCGCAGGAATTCCCTCCGCCCTTACAGGGCGGAAAATTATGTCGGGGCTCGACACCCGGGGCGTTGCCCCGGGCTGATTTCCTCCGCGCCGTTGGCGCGGCAACGTGACAGGGTTCTCAAGTGGAAGAAACCGCCAAAAGGCGGGAGATGGGAAGACCTTTAGGAACCAATGAGGGAAGGGTTTCAGTGGTGCGTGGGCAGGAACTTGACCAGCGTGGTCCGAGCCACGCCGTCCTCGGTGTTGTAGAGCACGCGGTCAACGCGGGATAGAAGTTCCAGGCCATTGATCCCGCTTGCTCCAGCAGAGCGAGCCTGGGAAGGTGCAAACGCATCCAGTCCCAGGGCTGGAAGCACCTGGCCGCGGCAACGGATGGCAATTTCGATGCGGTCGGAAAACGTATCCAGAGTGACATCGACGCCATCGCCGTCGGGGCCGAGCTGAGAAATGGTTTCGCGGCAAACGTCTCCCGCGGCCCTGGCCAGTTCCGCGCCCGCCTCCGTCTCAAACCCCGCGTGGATCGCCTGGTGTTCGACGGCGCAGCAGAACACCCCCACCAGCCGCCAATCCTGGTCCAGGTGAAACACAACGCGGACAGGCTCATCTGTCATTTGTCATTCGATTGGGCCGGGCTGATTTCGCAGGCTTCCCGGCAATCCGGGCAATAGTATTTGCCGTCCATGCACAGGCGGATATTCTGCTGCCCCTGGCAGTAGCAGCAATAGCGGTCACACTTGCAATGGACCTCCGGTAAGTCGCATTGCGAACAGAGAATCGTGGTTTGCATTTACTTGCTCCGTTTTTGCGCGGGACCAGAAGAGCCGCCCAGCGGCGAAGCCCTCTAGAAGCCACTATAGGCCAGCCCAGCGCGCTAGAACAAGAAGCATGTGCCGTGGCGCTCACCTCCAGGGAACTTTGAGTGGTCTCCCGCCCGTTTCTTGACACCTTTCGAAGGCGCGTGTTAGTTTCGATTTTGCGCTGCGGTTCCTGAGAATTTCGAGTGACCTCTCCGACCACGACCCAACTTCGCAAGACCGCGTTGAACGGCGTTCACCGCCGTCTCAAGGCCAAAATGGTCAATTTTGGCGGGTGGGATATGCCTGTCGAGTATTCGGGCATCGTGGCGGAGCACATGGCGACGAGGACCGCGGCAGGCTTGTTCGACGTCAGCCACATGGGCGAAATCGAAGTGCGCGGCCCCCATGCGCTCGAACTCGTCCAGCACGTGACGTGCAACGACGCGTCCAAACTCCTGGTCGGGCAGGCACACTATTCGGGCCTCATGACCGAGAAGGGCACGTTTGTCGATGACCTGCTGGTGCACAAGATTTCCGATACGCACTATTTTCTGTGCGTCAACGCGGGCAATCAGGATCAGGACTTCGAACACATCCGCGCGCACAATCGCGCGGGCGCACAGATCGAAAATGCGGGCGAACGCTACTCGCAGATCGCCATCCAGGGGCCCAGGGCCCTGGGGATCCTGCAACGATTGACAAGCGTGCGGCTCGAACCGATCCGCTATTACCACTTTGCCTCTGGAAAGATAGACAGCATCGACTGCCTGATAGCGCGCACCGGGTACACGGGCGAAGACGGGTTTGAAATTTACTTCGCGCCGGAACATTCCGAAAAATTGTGGGACAAGCTACTCGACGCGGGATCCTCGGAAGGGTTGAAACCGTGCGGCCTGGGCGCTCGCAACACGCTGCGCCTGGAGGCTTCCATGTGCCTCTATGGCCACGAAATTGACGAAACCACAACGCCGTGGGAGGCCGGCCTGGGCTGGATTTGCAAGCCGGCCAAAGGAGAATTTCTCGGGCGCGATGCGCTCATCCGCCAAAAGGAAAAAGGAATCGATCGCGCACTCGTCGGCTTCGAGATGCAGGATCGCCTGATCGCACGTGATGGCTGCGTGGTTTCGATCGGCGGACAGCAGGCCGGTCGCGTAACCAGCGGATCGCCCGCTCCATTTCTGAAAAAGAACATCGGCATGGCCTATGTTCCGGCGGCATCCAAGGCGCCGGGGACAGAAATCACCATCGGGATACGTGCGAATCTAGCCCCAGCGCAAATCGTTCCGATGCCGTTTTACAAACGGACGAAGTAGAATTTAGTAGGATAGGCTTCAGCCAGTCGGTTTTCTTTGCGAGCAACGCAACTTTAAACCCGACAGGCTGAAGTCTGTCCTACTCGATCCAAGGAGCCGGAATGTACCCAAGCGACTACCGCTACACCAAGGAACACGAGTGGATCAAAGTGTCCGGCAACACCGGCACGATCGGAATCACCGATTACGCGCAGCATGAATTGGGCGACGTCGTTTTCGTGGAGTTGCCCGCGGTCGGCGCGAAGATTACGGCGGGGCAGGTCTTCGGGTCTGTGGAATCGGTCAAGGCCGTCAGCGAGATTTTTGCTCCGGTTTCCGGCGAAGTGACCGAAGCCAATACGGCGCTCTCGGATACTCCCGAGACACTGAACACCGATCCGCACGGCGCCGCCTGGCTCGTCAAAATCAAGCTCGACAATCCCGCCGAAGTTTCCGGGCTGATGGACGCCGCCGCGTACCAGGCGTTCATCTCTGAAAAGGAAGCCTCGGCCTGATGCGCTATCTTCCGAAGAGTACTGCCGAGCGCCGGGAAATGCTCGATGCCCTTGGCGCACCATCCATCGAAAAATTGTTCGCGCCGATCCCCGAGCCGTTCCGGCTGAAGGAGCCGCTGAAGCTCCCCGCCGCAATGTCCGAGCAGGAGATCATCCAGTATTTCCGCGAGCGTGCGGCGGAAAATTCCTGCGGCTACACGAGCTATCTTGGCGCAGGCGTCTACAGCCATTTGCGCTCGGTGGTTACGGACTCGCTGATCCAGCGCGGCGAATTCCTCACTTCCTATACTCCCTACCAGGCGGAAATTAGCCAGGGTACCTTGCAGGCGATCTTCGAGTTTCAGACGCTGATGTGCCAGCTCACTGGGATGGAAGTGGCGAACGCCTCCATGTGGGACGGGTCTACCGCCACCACGGAGGCTGTGCTGATGGCCGAGCGCCTAACCGGGCGGCACCGCGTTGTCGTGGCGCGCTCGCTACACCCGGAATATCGCCAGGTGCTGGACACCTACACGCGCAATCTCGGGCTGCGCATTGACGAAATTGGGTTTAATAGCGCCGGCCAAGTGGACGCGAGCCGCCTGGAAGGCGCGATCAACTCCGAAACTGCCGCGGTGGTGGTGCAGTCTCCAAACTTTTTCGGCGTCCTCGAACAGATGCCGGGCCTCGCGTCGCTGGCGCATGCGAAAGGCGCGCTGCTCGTCGTCTCCATCGCCGAAGGCGTGTCGCTTGGCGCCGTGCGGCCCCCCGTCGAGGCGGACATCGTGGCGATGGAAGGGCAAAGCTTCGGCCTGCCGCAAAGCTACGGCGGCCCCTATGCGGGAGTGATCGCCACGCGCGAAAAATTCGTGCGGCAGATGCCGGGACGCCTCGCGGGCGAAACTGTGGACAGCAACGGAAAGCGCGGCTACGTGCTCACGCTGGCCACGCGCGAACAGCATATCCGCCGAGAGAAGGCCACGTCGAATATCTGCACCAATCAGGCGCTGTGCGCCCTGGCCGTGAACATCCACCTCTGCCTGCTCGGCAAGGAGGGCTTGAAGGAACTCGCGGCCCAGAATCTAGCCAAGGCGCGATTCGCGCTCGAAGAGCTGGAAAAAATCCGCGGCGTACGCCGGGCGTTTTCCGGTCCGTTTTTTAACGAATTCGTGGTCGAGTTCCCTCGCTCCGTGAAGTTGGTGAACGCGGAATTGCTGAAGCATAAAATTATCGGGCCGCTGCCGGTTGGAAGTTATTTCTCAGAACTGACCAAGCGCGGCATGTTCTGTGTCACCGAAACGGTTTCACGCGCGGAAATCGAGCGCATGGCCGAAGCGGTCCGGGATATTTTGTCGAAGCCGATTTGATGTGGCAGTAGCACAGGCACTCTTGCCTGTGCAGGTTTCGCAATCGTAGTTGCGGCAACGCTTGCGGTGAGGTCTACAAAATCGCACGGCCAAGAGTGGCTGTGCTACCGGGAGACGCTGATTGACCGATCGCATTAAAAAAGTGGGAAGCAACATCAGCCAGAATGAAGGGCTGATTTTCGAGGAGTCCGCGCCCGGCAAGCGCGGGTTCGAGCTGCCTCCGCTCGATGTGCCCGCCGTCGACCCGCGCGCCGCGCTGGGCGCGGACTACGTCCGCGATGGCGTCGAAGGATTTCCCGAAGTCAGCGAAATCGAGGTAATCCGCCACTTCACGCGGCTTTCCACCTGGAACTACGCGATCGATTTGGGCATGTATCCGCTGGGCTCCTGCACGATGAAATACAATCCGCGCGTAAATGAGTTCGTCGCCCGCCTGGACGGCATCGCTACAGAGCATCCCTACCAGCCGCAGGAACTCTCGCAGGGCTGTCTGAAGATTCTGCAACTGCTCCTGAATTGCCTCGTGGAAATCACTGGCATGGACACCGGCACGCTGGAGCCGGCGGCAGGCGCGCAAGGCGAGCTAACCGGCTTGCTGCTGATTCGCGCCTACCTCGAAGACACACAGGGCCATCCGCGCAAAAAAGTTTTGATTCCCGACTCGGCGCATGGAACCAATCCCGCGACTGCGGTGATTGCCGGATACGACGTCGAAAACGTGCGCTCGGACGAACGCGGCCAGATCGACCTCGCGCGACTGAAGGAAATTGTAAACAGCGACGTGGCTGCCATGATGGTCACGAATCCTTCGACGCTCGGAATTTTCGAGCAAAATATCGCCGAGGCCGCCAAAGTCCTGCACGAGCACGGCGCGCTGCTGTACATGGACGGCGCGAACATGAACGCGCTAGCCGGCGTCGCGCGCCCCGGCGACTTTGGCGTGGACGTGATGCACCTCAACCTGCACAAGACGTTTTCCACGCCGCATGGCGGCGGCGGTCCTGGCGCGGGCCCGGTGATGGTCAAAAAAATTCTCGAGCCGTACCTGCCGGTTCCTGTCCTCGTTGAAAAGGGGGGAAATCTCGCGCTCGAAAGTCACAAGCTGAAATCCATAGGCAGGGTACGCGCCTTCGGCGGAAATTTTGGCGTGCTGGTGCGGGCGCTCGCGTACACGCTGGCCTACGGGCCGGGCATTCGCCAGGCCACGGAAGACGCGGTGCTCAACGCAAATTACATCCGCAAGAAATTAGAGGACGTGTACGACCTGCCGTTCAATTTGCCTTCGATGCACGAAGTCGTTTTCAGCGACGCGCGGCAGAAGAAAAATGGCGTGAACACTATGGACATCGCCAAACGCCTGATCGATTACGGCTTCCATCCCTACACCACGGCGTTTCCGCTGATTGTGCCCGGCGCCATGATGATCGAGCCCACGGAATCGGAATCGAAGCAGGAGTGCGATCTGTTCGTCGACGCGATGCGCTCGATCGCAGAGGAAGCGGCAAGCACTCCAGAGTTGGTGAAGACCGCGCCGCACTCCACTCGCGTTGGGCGCCTCGACGAAGTCGGCGCAGCGCGAAAGCCCGTGTTGCGCTGGAAGCCGAAAGCGCATTCCACGGAAGCATGAGTAGGTTAGGCTTTAGCCTGACTGTTTTTTTTCTTTGTGTTGCTCCACGAGGAAAGCAGACAGGCTAAAGCCTATCCTACATAACGACCTATCGGCGCAGAACCGGCTCTAACTCCGGCTCAGGCATATTGGGCTTTTCCTGTGCCGGTGCGGTACCTGCGCTACGCATGCTGGCGGCTCGCGCTCGCCGTCGCGGCGGAGCTGGTATGACGGCGTTACGGCCTTCGCGGTGAAAGGAAATGCATTGATCCGCTTCGTCCCAATCGATAGCAATCATGTCTCCAAAATGGACTTGGTCCGTTGCCAGAAGATTCGCCAGCGGAAACACGATGTGCTTCTCGATGGCGCGCTTCAAATGCCGTGCGCCATACTTCATATCGGTCCCCTCCCGAAGTAGAAAATCCCTTGCCGCAGGCGTCGCTCGGAACAAGAACTGTCCTTGCCCGGAGTCCAGCACTCGTTGCTGCACCATTCCCAGCTCAATATCGAGGATCTGCTCGAGCTGTTCGGGACGCAGCGGATGAAATACCACCACCTTGTCCAAGCGGTTCATGAATTCCGGCGAAAACTTTCTCTTCGCGGCAGCCTCCGCTGTGCGCTCAACTTTCATGTCCAGTTTGTCTTCCAACTTGTCTTTTGGTTGGACGAATCCCAGGCCGCCGGTCATGAGTTCCGTGATTTCTCCGCCGCCGAGGTTCGACGTCAGAAAAATCATCGTCTGCGACAAGTCCACGCGCCGGTTGTCTCCGAGCGTCAGTGTTGCTTTGTCCAGAATGCCCAGCAGCAATTGCCACAGCGCATCAGAGGCCTTTTCAATCTCGTCGAACAGCAGAAAACTCAGCTTCAATTTGTCGGTGTGGTGCTTCGACAGTTCTTCCTGAGTGATGAGCGGGTGCGTTTCCCGGTGTCCCAGATAGCCTGGAGGCGAGCCAATCAGCTTGGCGATTTCGTGCGAGTGCTGGAACTCCGCGCAATCCACCTTGATCAGCGCGCGCGGGTCTCCGAACAGCACTTCCGCCGCAGCTTCCACGATGCGCGTCTTCCCCGAGCCCGTCGGCCCCAGGAACAGAAGATTCCCTACCGGGCGCCCCACCGAGCACATGCCCGCGCGAAATACTTGATAGAAGTTGGCAAGCGCGCGAACGCCGTCTTCCTGCCCCACCACCCGCCGGCGAATGGCGGATTCAAACTCCTGCGATGCAAAGCTGTGGCGGCTCGGATCAAGTTTTGCTTTCTCAGGCCTCATCGTTCCCCCAGATGTTCTCCATGCACGGGAGGTTGATTGGTCGCCCGCACAAACACTTGTAGGGCAACCGTGAGACCAAACTGTTCTTGAATCGAAGCGGGCCTTATCCGCTTGAAATCGGGGAGGATATCAACTTTCTAGCCCGGCGTAGACGGCGAACCGCAGAAGTAGCTGTCCAGAAGTGTATCGTTGAGGAGCATTCTTAGCCGATTTGGAACAAGCAGAACATTTAACTGATTCCGTTCACACACTCCCACAGGAAAAAATAGGGCGGCCACTCTTTCGCGGCCGCCCTAATCGTGTTCAGAAAAGTAAGTTGACGCCACTACTGCGGATCGACCTTCTTCCGACCGGAAGCCACGGGAGGTGGCGCCCCGGAGGGGAGCGCCGCAGGCGCTTTCGCCTCGCGAACGATGACCTGAGCGGGAGCTTCGATCACTTTTCCGCCTGTGGCCTTGGCCATCTGAGCAGCCGCGCCGCGCGCCGCTTTAACCGGCGTGGGGACCACCGCGCCTTCGCCTTCCTTTTGAAACGAAAGGTGGGCGGACTTGCCGTCCCAATCAACGACGAGCATATCGCCGAAGCGAATCTGTTCGGTCGCCAAAAGATTGGCCAACGGGTAGACCACGAATTTCTCGATGGCTCGCTTTAGGTGGCGCGCGCCGTACTTGATATCGGTGCCTTCCTGCAGCAGAAAACCTCTGGCCGACGAGGTCACGCGGAACAAGAACTGGCCCCGCCCGGTGTCCAGCACGCGCTGCTGCACCATTCCCAGTTCGATCTCCAGGATCTGCTCGAGCTGCTCTTGCCGCAGCGGGTGAAACACCACCACCTTATCGAGGCGGTTCATGAACTCCGGCGAAAACTTCTTCTTGGCGGCTTCCTGCGCCGTCCGCTCGACCTTGTGGTCCAGCTTGTCCTCGGTCTTGTCTGCCGGCTGCACGAATCCCATGCCGCCAGTCATGAGCTCCGTGATTTCTCCGCCGCCCAAATTGGACGTCAGGAATATCATCGTCTGCGATAGGTCCACGCGACGGTTGTCTCCGAGCGTCAGCGTCGCCTTGTCCAGAATCCCCAGCAGCAATTGCCACAATGCGTCTGAGGCCTTCTCGATTTCGTCGAACAGCAAGAAGCTCAGTTTCAAATCTTCCTTGTGATACTGCGCCAGCGCTTCCTGGGTGATCAGCGGATGCGTTTCCCGGTGTCCCAGGTAGCCCGGAGGCGAGCCGATCAGCTTGGCGATTTCGTGCGAGTGCTGGAACTCCGCGCAATCCACCTTGATTACCGCGCGCGGGTCTCCGAAAAGGATCTCCGCCGCAGCTTCCACGATGCGCGTCTTCCCCGAGCCGGTTGGCCCCAGGAACAGCAGGTTGCCCACCGGGCGTCCGGTGGAGCTCATCCCCGCGCAGAAGACCTGATACAGGTCCACGAGCGCGCGGACTCCCTCTTCCTGGCCAACGACCTTGCTCTTGAGGGCGGCTTGAAATTCCTGTGACTCCACGCTTCTCAGTGTGGGGTCCAGTTCTAGCTGTGCTGGGCGGTTGCTGCTCATGGCCTTTCTCCTACCGGAACTTCCGGTCCGTCAATACGCCCCTGTATGGGGCACGATCAAACTGATCCAGTTTGACTCCTACGGTGGAGTGCAGCAGACGGAGCTGCGTAATAATCTCTTGTCCCGCTTCCGGCGCATGCGCCACGTCCAGCAAGGGCGGAAACAGGTCTGCCAAATCGAGGTTGAGAGTGCGCAGGGTGGAAACGAGCTTCTGTACCTGATTGGACTTCGGATCGAACAGCTCGACGCGGTTGTTCACCTGCTCGCGCAATTCGCTCCAGTTCACATCCACAAACGGGTAGGAACGGGAGACCTGCCTGACGACGTCATCGGTAATGCGGGGACGCTCGCCAAGCTTGGCCAGGTGCAACTGCTTGACCCGGTCGCCTTCGCGAACGTTATGAACCAGGTAGAAGGTGTTCCCTTTTCGTCTCAGAAAAGCCATAGGACGCTCCAGGCCCCGGGCATCTAAGTTGTAGTGTATTGCTCTTCCACTACAGCTGTCAATTTAGATGTCGAATTCTTCGGCAAATTGCCTCGTATCAGTAACTCCCTTTGTTACCCCTTCGAACTGCTCCCCCTGCGCATTCGAAGGACCCTACTACTTTCTATCGGCATTCTCTCCAGTGATCTTCACGTCATCTGTTGCTCCTAGTTACTTAGATGCGGAAATTCTCTGGAACGATAGTAAGTGTGCGCCAAGGACCCGCCGAGGGCGATAGTTCTGGAGTTGCAAGCCGCTGGAACCTTCGATCTATTGCCGCTAAAATCGCATATTGAAGGAACGAATCCGATGAATTGGAATCGCGTATACATCCTGGTGAAGAAAATTCCGCGCGGCCGCGTCATGACTTATGGCCAACTGGCCAAAGCCCTGCGCCTTCCTGGCGGCGCGCGAACCGCAGGCCGCGCCATGGCGGCATCCCCCAGCGGCCGGGGAGTGCCGTGGCATCGCGTGGTGGGCGCGGGCGGCAGGTTGCTGATCCGAGAGCCCTACGCTTCGCTGCAGCGCAAGCTGCTCGAATCGGAAGGACTGGCGCTGACCGAAAAACGAATCCTGGATTTTAAGGAACATGAGTGGAGGCCCAGCGGAGCGGGAGGACGTGCATCGCCGAAAATACGAAATCGGTGCTGACGGCCTTCCCAGGCGGAGAGCCACAATCCGCGAAGACTATCAGGCCTCGGGCAAGAGCCGCTCTCTTGGACTCTCGCAACATGTGGCGTGTAACCAGAGGGCTGCCTTCGGCGCTCGCGGTTTTCTCCAAGGCGAGGCAAATCGCGCTTACCAATTCGCTAAGACGAACCGGTTTGACAAGATAGGCGGAGATCCCAAGATCGCGGCATCGCGCGGCGTCACCGACATGTCCGACGGAAGTCAACATCATGATCGTGGCACCGGCCAAGGACGCATCCTTCTTGATTTCGCCGGCGATTGAAAACCCGTCCATTTGACGCATATGGCCATCCAGCAGAACAAGATCAAATGGATGCCCGATGTCTTTTGCGATGCGCAGGGCCTCAAGGGCCGTGTCCCCGTTTGCTACATCCGTCGCTTTCATTCCCCAGCGGCTGAGCATTCTTCGCAGGACTCGGCGGCTCACCGAATTATCATCCACGATAAGGGCTACCAAATTCTGCAAGGCCTCGACGTGCAGCGGAGCGAAATTTGACGCCATATTTTCGTGAACTTTCAGTGAAACAGTAAAGTAGAAAGTGCTGCCCTTGCCTGGTTCACTATCGAGCCAGACTTTCCCATCCATTAAATCTACGAGTCTCCTCACGATGGGAAGTCCGAGACCCGTTCCGCTGTACCGCCTGGTTGTCGAACCGTCGGCCTGAGAGAATGGCTCGAAAATGTTTTGCTGCTGCTCGGCCGGGATACCGATCCCGGTATCCTTGACGGAAAACTGCAGGCAGATGTCGTTGGAGTTCCGTGATTCCTGGTTTGCGGTCAGATGAATCTCCCCTCGCTCCGTAAACTTTACGGCGTTACCCACCAAATTATAGATGATACGGCGAATCCGCCCGGGTCGCCGATCAGCTCCTGCGGCACGGCAGGATCCACTTCATAGACCAATTCCAGCCCCTTGTTCTGCGCCCGGAAACCCAGCATTTTCATGGTTTCGCCGAGGCTTTCGCGAAAATCAAAAGGGATGTACTCGAGTTCCAATTTCCCGGCTTCCAGCTGCGAAAAATCCAGGATGTCGTCGATCGCTGAGAGCAAGGATTCCGCCGAAATCTTTACCAGACCAAGGTTCTCACGTTGTTCGGCTGTAAGTTCAGTTTCCAGGACGAACTCGGTCATTCCCAGAATGCCATTCAGGGGCGTGCGAATCTCGTGGTTCATGTTGTCCAGAAACTGTTGCTTGATGCCGCTGGCAAACTCGAGCGCTTCCTGGACCCGCTTCTGCTCGGTGATGTCCCGCGCGATGACCGCAGCTCCCGGTGATCTCCCCGGAAGAATTCCTGACCGCGGAGGTCCTCACCGAAACGTCAATGCGTCGATGGTCCTTGGTCATCCGCACCGTCTGGAAATGCGGGACCCTCTCTTTCCGCTTCAGCCTGGCCAGGTTGCCTTCCATTTCTCCGGCGCGCTCTGGTGGAGAAAGCAGAGTCACCGGCTTCCCTACAATTTCCTCCGCAGTGTATCCGTACATTTCCTCGGCCGCCTTGTTCCAGCTGACCACCGTGCCATCCAGCGTTAGCCCGAAGATCGCGTCATCGGAACATGCCACGATCGAGGCTAGAAAACCCCCGGGGTCGCGTTCAATTTCTTGGGAGATCGTAGCTCGCGGCGGCGCCACGACGATGACTTCCTTTTCAGTCATTTATTCGCCCCCTGCGCTTGCTTGAAAACGTCTGCGATAGTACTTGCGATATGCGCACCAACGCTCCTCAATCCTGAACAAGTGTGTCGGCTAAGCGGCACTTCTCAGGCCATGAACAGTAGCAATCCGCCTTCCAACGAGAACTATCGACAATCTAGGACAAGATGTTTACGCGAACCGAAGTGAAACACCCGTATCGTCATAGCACCAGATTAAGTTCAGTTCGGCTCGCGCCCAGATACGACTGGAAATTGGCCCGCCTCCGAGTTCCGCCGCGGTTCGCGCCGCGCAAGTGGATTGTGTTATAGATAAGGACTCATGCTGAGTGGGGCCACCATTGAAGTCGATAACCTGACCAAGCGTTACGGCAACGTGGAAGCGCTGCGCGGGGTGAGTTTTGCCGTCAACGAAGGAGAGGTTTTCGGCCTGCTGGGCCCGAATGGGGCGGGCAAGACTAGCACGGTTGAGATTCTCGAGGGGCTGCGCACTCCGGACAGCGGCAGCGTAAGCGTTTGCGGGCTTGATCCGCAGACGAGCGGCGCCGAATTCAAATACATCATAGGCGCGGCGCTGCAGGCTACTGCCCTGCCGGATAAGATGCGCGTCCACGAAGCACTTGACTTGTTTGGCAGCTTTTATCCCCAGCCGGCGTGGTACCCAGGAACTGCTCGGGCGCTTTGGGCTCGAAGAAAAGCGCAACGCCTTCTATTCCCAACTCTCCGGCGGGCAAAAACAGCGGCTGGCGCTGGCCATGGCGCTGGTGAATAATCCGCGCGTCGTCTTCCTCGACGAGCCTACAGCCGGCCTTGACCCGCAGGTACGGCGCGAAATATACGACATCGTCGAAGAGCTGAAGAAGGAAAAGAAAACCATCCTGATCACCACGCATTACATCGAGGAAGCGGAGAAACTCTGCGACCGTGTGGCCATTGTGGACCACGGCAAAGTCATCGCCCTGGGCACGCCGCGCGAGCTGAAGCAGCGCTCCGGCGCGGTTACGCGAATCACCGTGCGCATGGCCAGGCCCGAAACTAACGGCGCGCTGGGAAACCTTGAAGGCGTGACCGAATGCCGCGCCGAGGCCGATGATTATCTGCTGTACTCAACGCGCGTGCCGCGCACCATCGTGGCCCTGGTGAAGCATCTGGAAGAACAGAACAACGAACTGGTTAGCCTGGAGATTTCCGCCCCGTCGCTCGAGGACATTTTCCTCGAGCTGACCGGGAGAAGGTTGCGCGATTGAGCCACGTCTTGAGCCAAACCTGGGCGCTGACGGTGAGCCGCATGCGGCTAGCCATGCGCAATCGCGCGTTTCTTGTTCTTCAGCCTGATCATGCCCCTGGCGTTCCTCTTCATCTATGCGGGGATTTTCGGGCGCGGCAAGGCCCAGGCCGTGCCTTATTTACTGGCCGAAGTCCTGGCGCTCACGGTAATGGGGAGCTTCTGGGGCTTGAGCGTGCAACTGGTGACGTTTCGCGAGCAGGGCATCCTGCGCCGCTTCCGCGTGACGCCGGTGGGCGCGAGCGCGATGCTGGCTTCGAGCCTGGTTTCCAACTATTTTCTGACTCTTCCAACGATTGCCATTGAGTTTTTCCTTTCACGATCGGTATTTCACATGGCCGGACTTGGTAATGTCCTCTCGATTTTCGTTCTGGTGACGATCGGGACCGTAACCTTCGCTTCGCTCGGCCTGATCGTGGCCAGCGTCACCAACACAATGCAGGAAACCCAGATCATCAATCAGATCATCTGGTTTATTTTTCTATTTATTTCGGGAGCGACGATTCCCTTCCCGCTCCTGCCGGGCGCAGTGCAGGCGGTTGCCGTCTTCCTGCCGGCAACGTATCTTGTCAGCGGCCTGCAGCGCGCGATGATCGACCATACCAACCTTCCCAGTCTCGGAATGTACCTGGCCTCGCTCGTCGGGTGCGCCTTGATTGCCTTCATTGTTTCGGCGCAACTGTTCCGCTGGGAACCCGAAACCAAAGCCCCGCGCCAGGCCAAGCTCTGGGCCGCTGCCGCGGTGGTTCCCTTTCTCCTCTTGGGAGTCTGGGAAACTGTGAATGGCGATTTGCGCAGCCACGCCATGAAGAACCTGCAATCCATCCGGGAACCGTACTCGATGGAACGCATCGAACGCTAGTAGCACAGGCTTCAGCATGTGGAAGTTGACTTTCTTCGACTCGAAGTGCCACAGACTGAAGTCTGTACTACGAAAACCGCGCCAACCAAATTGGCATTGCCGGCTTCCAAGTTAGGCACCTGCGTGCAAGGGCGACGCGAACCGCTGTGCTATAATTTTGTCAGCAACCGTCAGCATAGTTCAAATTTTGATTTGAGTGCTGCGTGGAGAACGACGATGCCGATGAAGCCGACCGAAAAAATATGGCACAACGGGAAACTGATCCGCTGGGATGACGCGAAGATTCACGTCCTTTCCCACGTGGTCAGCTACGCCTCGGCGGTCTTCGAGGGATTGCGCTGCTACGAAACCAAGAACGGGCCCGCCATCTTCCGCGTGCGCGAACACATGCAGCGCATGGTCAATTCCGGGAAGATTTACCGGCTGGAATTGCCGTTTAACGCGGAAGAGCTTTCCAATGCGGCCGCCGAAGTCGTGCGCGTGAACAAGATGAATTCCTGCTACATCCGCCCAATCGCGCTGCGCGGCTACGGCGATATCGGCGTCGGCGGACTGTCCGTTCCCACCGAAGTGTATATCGCCTGCTGGGAATGGGGACGCTACCTGGGCCCCGAAGCGATTGAGCAAGGTGTGGACGTCTGCGTCAGCTCATGGAACCGCATGGCGCCCAACACGCTGCCGAGCATGGCCAAGGCCGCCGCGAATTACATGAATTCACAGCTCATTCACATGGAAGCGCATGCCAACGGCTATTCCGAGGGCATCGCGCTCGACACGAACGGATGCGTGAGCGAAGGTTCGGGCGAAAATATCTTCGTGGCCATGGACGGCGTGCTGTACACGCCGCCGATAGGAAATAGCGTCCTGCCGGGCATCACGCGCAGCTCCGTCATAACGCTGTGCGAAGAAATGAAAATTCCAGTCCGCGAGCAGGTGATCCCCCGCGAGATGTTGTACATCGCCGACGAGGTTTTCTTCACCGGCACCGCGGCGGAAATCAGCCCGCTGCGCTCGATCGACCGGATCAAGGTCGGCAAGGGATCCCGCGGCCCGATTACGAAGGCGTTGCAAGAAGAGTTTTTCGCGATCCTCAGCGGAGCCAAGCCCGACCGCCACAACTGGCTGACGCCGGTCAGCGTGCCGCTCGGCGCCGGCACTCGCTGACGAACCCGAATTTGAAATTTCAAATTTGAGATTTGAGATTTGAGATTCCAGCCTTCAGGGGATCAAGATCGGTTTTTGCGCCTCTAAAACGTTGCGGCTGAAGCCGCGATCGACAAAGATCAACCTCACCGAGTTTCGGACTGGTGCCCCTTATGCCTTTGACTCTGCGCTTCCACTTCTCATAGAATCTGCTCTCCCAAAGGAAAAACAGTGTGGACCAGCCTCGAGCGGGTCCGCCAGGAGAGGTTTTCATGTACTCGAAGCCGCAGAAGCTCGTCGCTGAATTTGTGGGCACGTTTGCCCTTGTCTTTTTCGGTGTGGGTGCGATCAGCGCGGATCAGTTTCTCCGTTCGACCACCAATGGACAATCCGGTTTCGGACTGCTGGGCGTGGCCCTGGCCCAGGGCCTGGCCATCGGCATCATGGTGACTTCGCTCGGCCACATTTCCGGCGGGCATTTTAATCCCGCGGTCACCATAGGATTTTGGGTCACTCGAAAGTTTTCTACGTTCGACACGCTGGCGTACTGGGTCGCCCAAGTCGCCGGGGCCGTGGCGGCTGCGTACCTGTTGCGTAGACTCCCGTTCGATGCATGGGGTCCAGTACAACTCGGCACGCCGGATCTGGCGAGCGGTGTTACGCGAACGATCGGGATGATTCTCGAGGCCGTCATGACCTTCTTCCTAGTCTTCGTTGTATTCGCAACCGCCGTTGACGTGCAAGGCGCGTTTAACAAGATCGCCGGATTTGCAATCGGCCTGGTAGTCACCATGGGAGTATTATTGGGCGGACCGTTTACCGGCGCCGCTCTCAATCCGGCGCGAGCCTTCGGACCCGCGCTTGCCGCGAACCACTGGAACAACCATGGTGTCTACTGGATCGGGCCTCTCGCGGGCGGCGTTGTGGCGGGCTGGCTGTACGACACACTCTTCCTCGGCAAGAAATAAGGATCATCTTCGCGATTCGCGCGGGGTTTAGTAGGACAGCCGCTCGTGGCTGTCCTCTTTCGGGCCGCTAAGGCAAGGCGGGACAGCCAGGAGTGGCTGTCCTACTGGAATCGCGCAAGGATTCGTCCCGCGGCTTCTGTTATCATGGCTCGCACGTCCATGAATCCGGCGCGCATTCCGCTCTTTCCACTCGACATTGTGCTCTTCCCCGGCCAGGCCGTGCCGCTGCACATTTTCGAGCCGCGCTACCGGGAAATGACCCGCCACTGCATTGACTCGCAATCCCCGTTCGGAATCGTCCGCGCAGACGGGGTAAAGCTCGCGCAGACGGGCTGCTCCGCGATGATCGTGAAAATTCTGAAGGAATATGAGGATGGCCGCTCCGACATCCTGACCGCGGGGCAAAATGCCTTTCGTCTGGTCCGCACGCATGACGAGAAGCTGTATATGGAAGCGGACGTGGAATATCTGGAAGAGGATTTTATCGGTGTCGATTCCGCCGTTTCTTCCCGGCTGGAAGAGCTCTGCGATCAGTGTCACCAGATCCTTTACGGCGAAAACGCGCCCCGCTTTGAAACCGAGGGCGGGATTTCGCTCGCGTATCACGTGGCGTCCGAATTGCCCGTGGACGTGGGCGTCCGCCAGAAGCTCCTGGAAATTCGCTCGGAAGCCGAGCGGCAAGAACAGCTCGTCGCGCATCTATCCCAATGGTATTTGCAACTGCAAAAGCGCGAACATGTCCGAGGGAAGGCCGCCGGCAACGGCCACGCCAAATTGTAGGTGAAATTCCCGGCTGAAAGTTGTTCATCCAATCGCTTTGCATTTCCCTTGGCCAAGAAGGTGGACACGCATTCGCGCCAACGGCGCGGAGGATGCTAGCCCGGGGCAGCGCCCCGGGAATCGTGGCCAAGTGTTGGTATCCGCCCTGAAAGGGCGGGGGGATTCCCTGCGCCCCTACAGGGCGCAAAACTATTTACTGGCTCCGTAACCCAGGGCGTTGCCCTGGGCTAGTATGCGGCGGCGCATTCAGCGCCGGCGGATATGAATTTGTTTGTGAATGATCTGAAATCTGCAGGATTCCACGGTGTGGCATATAATGGGTGAAGTAAACCGATTAGGGGCCCTCGATGACTAGCAAACCTGCAACGCTCGGCGAACTAAGAAAGCTTCCCGGGTATGCGCCGGGAACTGCGCGCCGCACCGTCAAGGACGAACTTCGCGCCAACATTCTCCAGAAGCTCGAATCCGGCGAGCCGCTCTTTCCGGGAATTCACGGGTACGAAGAAACCGTTCTGCCGCAGATCGCCAACGCTTTGCTTGCCCGGCACAATTTTATTTTGCTGGGATTGCGCGGACAGGCCAAGAGCCGGATTTTGCGCGGATTGATCGACTTCCTGGATAAGGAAATTCCGTATATCACAGGCTGCGAAATTCACGACGATCCGCTCGCGCCGCTGTGCCGCGCCTGCCGTGACTTGATCGCGGAAAAGGGCGATGCCACGCCCATATCCTGGCTGCCGCGCGATCTGCGCTTCGTCGAAAAGCTGGCCACGCCGGACGTGACCATTGCGGACATTCTGGGCGACGTGGACCCGATTAAGGCGGCGCGCTCGGGCCGCGCCCTGGGAGACGAACTCACGATTCACTACGGCCTGCTGCCCCGCGCCAATCGAGGCATTTTTGCCGTAAACGAGCTTCCCGACCTCGCCGGAAAAATCCAGGTTGGCCTGTTCAACATCATGCAGGAAGGCGACATTCAGATTAAGGGCTACCCGGTGCGCATGCCGCTCGACGTGTTGCTGGTCTTCACCGCGAACCCCGACGATTACACGGCGCGCGGAAAAATTATTACTCCGCTCAAGGACCGCATCGGTTCGGAGATTCGCACGCACTATCCGGCCACGGTGGAAGAGGGCGTTTCCATCACCTCTCAGGAGGCGTGGGTCGCGCGCGAAGGCGGGCGGTCCACCGTCGACATTCCCGATTATCTCCGCGAGGTCGTCGAGCTGATCGCCTTTCTGGCGCGCGACGACAAGCGGATCGACAAGCGTTCGGGCGTCAGCCAGCGCCTGCCGATTGCCTGCCTCGAAAGCGTGGTCAGCAGCGCAGAGCAGCGCGCCGTGCGCAATCGCGAAGCGCGCGCGTCGGCGCGCATCGCGGATGTCTATGCCGCGCTACCGGCCATCACAGGAAAAATGGAACTCGAGTATGAAGGCGAATTGCGCGGCGCGGAAAATATCGCGCGGGAATTAATCCGCGGCGCCGTGGGCAAGGTCTTCACGAACCGCATGGAGGGAGCAAACCTTCAGCCCGTGGTGCAGTGGTTTGAACTGGGCGGCGAGCTGAAAGTTCCCGAGAGCGCTCCGGCAACGGAGGCTCTCTCGCAGCTCAAGAAGATTCAAGGCCTGATGGACAGCGTCGAAAGGCTTGGAGCCGATGGGCGCAGCGGGCCTGCCGGAATGGCGGCTGCCGCGGAATTCATTCTGGAAGGGCTGTGGGCGCACAAGCGCATCAGCCGCAACGAAGAGCGCGGTTTTCACGCCGAACGGCCCAAACCGCCCGAGCCGCGCGAACAGCAGCCGCGCCCGCCCCGGCGCCAGTTCAACTGAGAAGTGGTGAGCCACAGCCTATGACCAAATTCATCCGCTACACGAAATATACGGGCGAACCAGCCGACGGCGTCGACCTGCAGGAACTCGTCAAGCGCCTGTCCGACTTTTTCCTGCAGAGCGGATATGAATCGCAATTCTACGGCATGTCCGAGATGGATCCGGAAAAGTCGATGGAAGCCTTGCGCCAAGCGATTCAACGCGCGCTCGAGGAAGGCGATCTGCTTCCCAACCAGGACTTGAAAGAGCTTCTGGATGGCACGCCCGAGCAGATGGACGCAAAAATGAAAGAGCTGATCGATCAGTTGATCGACCGGCTCATGCAGGAAGGCTACGTTACGGGGCAGCCGCAAGTGACCGCTCCTCCGGACAAGACGCCGCGTGGGCAAGTCGGCCAGGGGCGCGATCGCGACCGCGAAAACGAAGCGCGCTTTGAGATCACCGACAAAACCATCGACTTTCTGGGATTCAAAACGCTCAAGGATTTGATGGGCTCGCTCGGCAAGAGCAGCTTCGGCCGCCACGACACGCGCGACCTCGCGACCGGCGTCGAGTCGGGCGGCATCTCGCGCGCCTATGAGTTCGGCGACACGCTGAATCTCGATATCAGCGGTACGCTCTTCAACGCAGTGCGTCGCGAAGGCTCGAAAGTTCCGATTGAACTCGACTACCCGGACTTGATGGTCCACCAGACCGAATACCAGAGTTCCTGCGCCACAGTGCTGATGCTCGACTGCAGCCACAGCATGATTCTGTATGGCGAGGACCGCTTCACGCCCGCCAAGAAAGTGGCGCTGGCGCTATCGCATCTGATCCGCACGCAATATCCCGGCGACTCGTTGCACCTCGTGCTGTTTCACGATTCAGCGGAGGAAATGCCGCTGGGCGAGCTCGCTCGCGTGCAGGTGGGTCCCTACTACACGAATACACGCGAAGGCCTGCGCCTCGCGCGGCGCATCCTGTCGCGCCAAAAGAAAGACATGAAGCAGATCGTGATGATCACGGATGGAAAACCTTCGGCGCTCACGCTGGAGGACGGGCGAATTTACAAGAATGCCTTCGGCCTCGATCCGCTTGTCGTGACGCAGACGCTCGAAGAAGTTGGCCGCTGCCGCCGCTCGGGAATTTTGATCAACACGTTCATGCTGGCCAGCGACTACAGCCTGGTCCACTTCGTGCAAAAAGTAACGGAGTTGTGCCGCGGCAAAGCCTACTTCACCACACCCTACACCCTCGGCCAATACCTGCTCATGGATTACATGCAGAAGAAGACGCGGCACATTCACTAGTAGCACAGGCACTCTTGCCTGTGCGGGTTTTGCAATCGACGATAGTGGATCTCTTTGCGGTAGTGGAGAAAACCGCACAGGCAAGAGTGCCTGTGCTACTAATGCTCACTCTCTTCCAATTTCTTCTTGTGCTTGGGTGCTTTCAGGCGCTTGTCGGGGATCACGCGCGCGGCGGGAGGAGGGCCGGCAAGTTCACGCGCGCGGCGCCTGGCTTCGCCTGCAGCGGTAAACTTTTTTGGCTTGGATTTGGTTTTGCTTCTACTCATGAACGGCTCAGGCCGGGCGCCTCTGAAACCTCGGCGCCGGCTCCGGGCAACATCCTACCATCTCATTCACGTATTGCGGCGGCGGTGGCCGCTAGTTTTTCGGCAAGCTGTAATACTTTGGTGTTCACGCACACTTCGTAGTAGGGACGTGTGCCGGCTTCTCCAATTTTTCCGCCGGGCAACATTTGGCGAATGAATCCGCGGCGGATCAGAACCGGTTCAAGCCCTTCGCCCACCGGAGTTTCACCGTAATAGAACGTGACGCGTTCCTTGCCCCAGGGCATGACGCAATCGGTTTCCAGGGGGGTCAGAGAAATTTCTTCCTTCAGCTTCTGAAAACCTTCGTCGTTGAGTTCCACGCCATTCAAGTTAAAGCGAACGAGAAATTCGTCGGCCTCATCCTCGGCCACGCCCTCTGTCATGGTTTGGAATAGGAACAGGCGAAAGGGAGAAGGATTCTGGGACAGCATGCGTTTCGCGGCCTTGGAACAGCTCGAGAGCCGATCCGAAAGGTTCAGCGCGCGGGAGATCATGATCCGCGAATCGGTGTCCATCCAATACGTCGGGGGAGATCCCTGGAAGGCGATGCCCACGCCGAGTTCCAGCCTGGGCAGGTCGCCCGTATCTGGCCGCTCATTGTACGCGGCCGAGACAGCCAGGATCTGGCGCGCCAGCGCGCAAGCTTTCGATACCGCGCGGTGCTGCCCGCGGTTGGATTCAGTCTCGTAAATCGCCAGCACCAGCGCGTCGCCTTCGATAAATACCTTCGCCGCGCCGTATCGTTCGAGGATGCGTTTCACCGGTTCGTAAAAATTCATGCTGAAGAGCGAAGCGGGATTGAGCCCGCGCGCCAGCAGTTCCTGCGTGATTTTCGTCGAGCCGCGCACGTCGGCCTTGATGATGGTGTGAGCCACCACGCGGTCTTCCGTGGGCCGGGCTTCCTCGAGCAGCAGGAATTCGTACAGGCTGCGGTTCATCTCGGAAAGTTCCCGAGTGCGCTCGTTGCGCACCAGGTTGACGCGCTCCATGGCCGCGCTCAGCCGCTCGTAATTGCGCGTGTCGCGACGCAGCAGCATGAAATCCTCAGCGAAGCGCAGGACCACCGCTCGGACTTCTTCGCGGGGCGTCTTCCGAATTTTCTTTGATAATTCGTCGATGCGCTGCGTTGAATACTGCCGCGCGGGGAATTGCTTCAGGATGTCCTCAACGCGCTTGAATTCCTCGCGCGACACCAGCGCTTTTTTCAATTGTTGCAAGTGGATCGGCGGGCAGTAGTCGTGGCAGATGTTTCGCACCTGGTAGCTGGCCAGAATGTGCACCAGCAAGTCGCGCTGTTCCAGCCGGGCAATGAATTCCTCGAGCAGTCGCGCGCGCATTTCGGCCGCGGGTCCGCGCGGCTCGCCCGGCGCCGACGGATCGAACAGGCGGCGCGCATTTTCCGGCTGGTTCAAATATTCGCCCAGGCGCTCCTGATGCTGCTTGGCCAGGTAATCCGCCTCGCCGCGGGAGGCCTCGATGCGGGGATTCGCTTCCTCGAGTTTTAGCCGCGCATGGCGCAGCCGCTTTTCGACGTCCGAAATGGAGGCGCGGAGAGTGGCCGGATCGGCGCCCAAACCCACGCGTCCAATCAGGCTTTCCGAGCGTTCCAGCTTGCGCGCCAGCGCATCCCGCTCCTGCTCGAGGCGCGCGATTTCCGCGCGGTGGGTTGCCGCGCCCTGCACAAGTTTCTGGTGTTCGCGGAGTGAATCGTTGGGGTTATTGCCATCGTCACCGGCCAGTCCGGATTCGCGCAGGAAATCGAGGAAGAAGGAATCGAACAACTCGAATCGGTCCGGGTCGCGCACATAATTTCCGAGCAGGACGTATTGCTCGAGAAAGAGCACGTCGTCCTTGCCGTTTTCAACGAAGGCAAGCCGGTTGTTCAAAATGTCGTAAGCAGTGGCTGCCTCGTCTCCGAACAGGGCCTTCCGGGATCTCGAAAGGCTGTTTTCCTCAATCTCCTGGATCGCTTGATACACGTGCTGGCCAACGACTCGGAACAAATTGCGGCGGTCGGCTTGCAACTCAGCGAGACGCGCCTTGATCACATGGGACTGCTCGGTCCGATCGAAATGCTCGCCCCGGCCGCGAATCCACTCCTTGGCTTCAAGCAGCAGGTTCGCGAATTGCGTGCCGATTTCCTGTGACAGATACTTCGTCAGGGTTGCGCGAAGAAGCAAATCGATCTCGATGTTCTTTTCGTGCTTGGCCTGCTGCAGGCCCGCGTGCAGCAGGTCAGAAAGCTGGCGTTTCCAAGAAGTGGCCTCGGCCGTGCGTGCGGGTTTCTTGACGTTCTCCCGACGCGGCATTTGCCGCCGCTCTCCCGGCTGGCGATCGGTTTGCGATAGGAACGGGAGATTGGCGGTCTGGCGGATAAATTCCAGCAGGTACGCTTCGGTCATCTCCACAAATGTGGGGCTGAGAAAAACATCATGATGAATATTGTCCACCCCTACGGCCAGGGTGCCGAGGGGAAGTTCCGCCGAATAGGGCCTCAGGTTGACTTGGGCGGGCGTACCCGAGGAGAGCATGGACGTACGTTCAGGCATAAGCGGCTGCGTTAGGCTCACATTCAGGTTAGCAAGCGGGGAAAGCGCGAACAAGGCGGCGAATCCAACCCGTTAACAGCAGATCGGGCATCCGGACGAGTGGGCGGGCTTTGAGCGATTGAGAACGCAGCGTAGCCGCAGCAATTGGTTGCTAGGCGTACGTCTTTTATTTTCTAACTCTGTTAGCTATCAAATCGGATATGGCGATTCGCCGCGTGTCTCCGCCGGCGTGTTCGAGGCGGATCTCCACAGTTGGCCAGTCCGTTCGGAAGGTGAAATGTTCGGGCCACTCGATGATCACAAATGCCTTTTCGGAAAGGGCGTCCTCCAGGCCCAGGGATTCGAGATCTGGGAAGCTTTCGATGCGGTAAAGGTCCACGTGGTAGACCTTGCACGGGTGCATGCTTTGCCCGGAGCCCGCCGGAACGGGAACGCGGAACTCGTGGACGAGATTAAACGTGGGGCTGGTGATGTCTTCTTCCTTCGCTGCGCCCAAGCCGCTGATGATTCCCTTGGTGAGCGTGGTCTTGCCGCTGCCGAGGTCGCCCCTCAATAGCACTAGGACGGGCGGGCGCAGGCTCCCGGCGATTTCACGGCCCATGGCGATTGTTTCTTCAGAGGAGTGGGTCGTGAATTCCTTAGCGGGCATGCCCCCACTCCGCGAGAACACGCCCGTATGCTTCCGGTATTGCATCGATGAGGTCGGAAGCAATCAAGGGCGCTTCTCCGACGCGCGAGGCGGCGATATCGCCCGCGAGACCGTGCAGATATACACCAAGGCTGAGCACCCGCGCCCAATCTTCAACGCCAAACTGCGCCGTCAGGCCGGCGAGGATACCAGTAAGCACGTCCCCGGTCCCTCCGGTGGCCATCCCGGGATTCCCTGTCGTGTTGATGTATGCGGAGCCTGAGGGTGTCGCGAGAATGGTATGAAACCCTTTGAGGATCACGTGCGCCCGCCAGCGCCCCGCGGCTTCGAGCGCGACTTCCAACCGCCGCGCCTGCACTTCCTTCACCGTGATGCCTAGAAGGCGGGCCATTTCGCCGGGATGAGGAGTCAGCACCATGGCCGCGGCGTGACGCTCATTCAGAGTGTCGGCCACGCCGGCAAAAGCGTTCAGGCCGTCTGCGTCCAAAATAATGGGGAGCTCCGTTTGTCCCACTATTTGCCGAATGAATTGCTGCGTTTCGTTTTGCATGGAAAGCCCGGGCCCGATGGCAAGAACAGTCTTGCCACGCAAAATTTCGTCAAATCGCCCATAGTCCAGATTGCGCAGACTTGCGGTGCCCATTTCCGTGGACGCGAGGGGAGCCGTCATCATTTCCGGCATTCCCGCAGCCACCACCGGCTGCACCTCCTGCGGCGTGGCCACGGTAACGAGTCCCGCCCCGGAGCGGAGCGCGCCATGCGCCGCCAGGACTGCCGCGCCGGATTTCCCGAGCGATCCAGCCACGATCAGCGCGTGGCCATAGGTTCCCTTATTCGCGGCCGGGTCGCGCGCGAGCGGCAAGGCGCGAAACTCCTCCGGCTCGACCCAGTGAATTTTCAAATGCGGGTCGGACTCGAGCAGCTCCCGCGGGGTCCCTATATCTTTTACAACCAGCACGCCGCAGCACGGCGAATGCGGCAAAACGAGCTGCCCCACTTTGGGAGCCGTCAGCGTCACAGTGAAATCGGCGGCCACGACCGGCCCTCCGAAATCCTGCGCATCGGAAGCGAGCCCGGAGGGCATGTCTACCGCGACTACCACCGACTTGCCGCGCCTTTTCGCCCTCGCCTCGTTCAGGTCGCGGATTACGGCGGCCAGCAATCCTTCGACAGGCCCGCGCAGTCCGGTGCCAAGCAGCGCGTCCACAATCAAGTCCGCTTCGCCCAGCGCGCCGCGCGAGGATTCCCATTCCGCTTCGCTGGTTACGACGTGCAATTCGCCGAGGCCCTGCTGCCAGCGCTTCAGATTGGCCGCCGCGTCGCCCTCGACCGAACCCGGATTGGCAAAAAGAAAAACGGCCGCCGGCGCGCCAAAATTTTTGAGCTGCCGGGCCACCACCAGACCGTCGCCGCCGTTGTTTCCCTTCCCGCACAGAACCAGGACTTTGCAGCGCGGGAGATCCGCAAATCGATCGCGCAGAAATTCGGCGATGGCCGTTCCTGCGTTCTCCATCAATTGCGTGCCGGAAACGCCGTACCGCTCGGTGGTGAGCCGGTCGGCCTCGCGCATTTGTGCGGCAGTCAGAACTTTCACGCGAGCCGCTCCTTGGAATCAGCGGAAAAGCGCATCACGATCACGGTCATATCGTCAGCCTGCTCGGGTGAGCCGGACCATCCCTCTGCCGCATGCATCATGGCCTCGGCAATCACATGGGAAGTCGCACTCTTGTTTCGAGTGGCCACTTCGATGAGGCGCGTGGTGCCGAATTCCTCGCCGTACACATTTTCCGGCTCGATCAAGCCATCGCTGTAGGCGACCAGGATGCCGCCATGCTCGATTTCCACGGCGCCTTGCTGAAAAGGCACGTCGTTGAACAAGCCCACGACCATTCCGCCGGTTTCCAGGCGCCTGGCATTCCCTCCGCAGATGTAAATTGGGGGGAGATGTCCGGCGTTAGTGTAGTGCAGCTGGCGCGTTTCGGAATCGTAGACGCCGAAGAAGCAAGTCGCATAGCGCTCGTCGGAAGTGTTACGGAACAAGTGCCGGTTCAGGTGCGAGACGATTTCCGCCGTATTGATCTGCTCGCGGTGGTTTCCGCCCTGCCCATCGCGGTAGCGCAGGACGTCGCTGCGCAGTGCGGCTTGTACGTTAGCCATCAGCAGCGCCGCGGAAATTCCCTTCCCACTGATGTCCGCGAGCGCGATGGCCAGCCGCGTGGGTGAGATGCGGATGAAATCGTAGTAATCGCCGCTGACCACCCGCGCCGGGCGACAGATCGCTTCGATCTCGATTCCCCGCAGGTTCGGCAGCGAGCGCGGGAAGAGCTGCTGCTGCACTTCGTGCGCGATGGATAGTTCGTTCTCGAGCTTCTGCCGCTGGCGCTGCTCCTCGATCAGCGTGGCAACCGACTGCATCATTGAGTTGAACGATTCGCCGAGCGCCGCGAGTTGGTCGCGATGCGGCAAGCGCACGCGAAACGTGAGATCACCGTCCTGCACGTGCTGGGTGGCGCTGTACAAATTGTTGACCGCCGTGGTAATCGTCCGCGTCATGATGATGCCGGTCACGAGCGACCCAATTTCAATGAGCAGGAAAACCGCGCCGACCACCAGCAGAGCCGTCGCCGCAGCGCCGCCTAAATCCCCGAGCGGACTGAAGAGTCGCCGGTTCAAGAGCGATGGACGTGTGCTGAACGATGCGAACACTCGCACCGATTGTGTCTGTCCCTGCTTCTGGTCCAGATCTAATACGTCGAGGCTAACGATTCCGTTGATTAATTTGTCAAACGGATTCACAGCTTTTGGCGCCACGCGCCCGCGCGTCGCGATTTGCTGTACGGATACGACCTGCGGGTTGATTACGTTTGGCACTACGGACTGAATATTCCCGCTTTGCGGACGCAGCACGTTGAATTGGATCGGCCCAAGTTCGGGCGCGAGCGTTTCAATAAATTCCGGTGTAATAGGAACAACCACGGAAACCAAAATGCGACCCGCAGGAGAGGGGCGGACGACCACGCCGCGCAAGGCAAGCTGCCCGCCGCTGAAGACAAGCCCCCGGAAGCGGTTTCCCCCGGACGGGCCATTGGCATGGAGCAATTCTTCTCCGGCGCCCGTTTCGACTTTCAACCCGGGCAATTCGGCCATGGCATTCTTGATGTACGTCGCAGGGTCCACCGGCAATGTTAGCGCCGCGGCGGTGCGTCCCAGCGTCGCTTCAGCAGCGTACGACGTTGCCATGGCCGTGGCCACGACGCCCACGCGCGCCTCGCGCTCTTCCATCTCGGTGTATATGACGTATGAGCCAAGCTGCCAATACAGCAGGTAGGCCGCGAGTCCCACCATCGCCAGCAAGAGCAAGACTGGGACGACGGCAATGAAAACATAGGCCGCAACCAGCCGGTTGCGGAGGCTCCAGAGAAGATGGTCTCGGGCCCACACCCAACCGCGCACCAGCCAATAAATTGCCGCGCATATCGCCAGAAAGAAAAGGAATCCGGATTGGGGGATTCGCGCGTAGTACGCGCGCAATCCCAAAAGTGTTCCGTATAAAACCAGGACCGCCAGGGCAATCCAATCGACAAGGCTCATGCCCCCCCAAAGGGCGCGACTTCGAGTTGTCAGTGTGGAGGCCATATCTTCACGGACGAACTTCCGCCGCAAATTATCAGAATACTACGGCGGAATATGCGATGGGAGATTACTAGAAAATTGGCGCGTGCGGATCTGATCTGCCCCAATTTGGTCGTTCGCGCCGTTAGGAGGGCCGAGTTTCCGCTCGGCCGTCCCCATTGGTTCTGATCGCCGGCTTCAGCCGCTAAAGCTCGCGGCGGAGAACAGGCTGGGATTCGTCAACCAAATAGCAATCGGCAAAGCGGACGCGCAAGTTTACTGTCGCCCGGGTGTTGCCGTTGAATTCCCCACGCGGGCTGCCATCGTAATGCGGCTATGGCGAATGCCGTAACTGAAGTAGATCACTAAGCCGATCACCAGCCACCAAAAGAGGCGCTCCCAGTTTGCGACAGGCAGGGAAAACATCAGGACTAGACAACACAAGATTCCGAGAATCGGAACGATGGACCCCAGCGGGGCGCGGAATGGCCGATGCACGTCCGGATGCGTGCGCCGCATGATGAAAACCGCCGCGCAAACAATTACGAAAGCCAACAAGGTTCCGATGTTCACGAGTTCAGCCAGAAAGCGCAACGGCAGAAAGGCGCCCATCGCGGCGACGCACAACCCGGTCAGAATGGTGGACTTCCACGGCGTGCGAAACCTTTCATGCACCGCGCCGAAAAATCCTGTCGGAAGCAAGCCGTCCCGCGCCATCGCCAGGAATATTCGCGGCTGGCTGAGCATCATGACCAGAAGGACCGACGTGATCCCCGCGATGGCACCGATGGAAACCAGCAATTCGGCCCAGGGCAGGCCCACTTGACGGAAAGCGTCGGAGACAGGTGCATCGATATTGATCTGGTTGTAAGGCACCATGCCGGTAAGCACGCCGGCGACGGCGATGTATAGAATCGTGCACAGCACGAGGGAAGTCATAATTCCTATGGGGACGTCGCGGGAAGGATTGCGCGCTTCTTCGGCGTGAGTGGATATCGAATCAAATCCAATGTAGGCAAAGAAGACCAGCGCGGCACCTGCGAGCATACCTTGTGGTTTCCCGCCGGGCCCGGACTGCCCCAGCACGGTATGGCCAAAGAAGCTGAGACCGCTCAATCCAAACGGCGCAAAGGGATGCCAATTCGCCGTGTGGACGTACAGCGCACCAACTCCTATGACAAAAAAAACGATGATCAGCTTAAGAATTACAATCGCGGCATTCACACTCGCGCTCTCGTGAATCCCTTTCACTAGAATCGCCGTGACGATCAACGCGATGGCGATCGCAGGAAGATCGAACCAGGTTCCAGTCAATATGAGATGTCCAGAAGCCAAATCGTAGTCAAAGGGAGCGTTGGTGAAGTGCTGAGGCAGCCCGATATGGAAGAAGACAAGGAAATCCTGAAAGTAATGTGACCAGCCGTGCGCAACCGTGGCCGAGGCCACCGCGTACTCGAGAATCAGGTCCCACCCCATGATCCAGGCAAATAGTTCCCCCAGCGTGGCGTAGGCATAGGTGTAGGCCGATCCCGCCACGGGCACCATCGAAGCGAACTCCGCATAGCAAAGGGCCGCGAAAACGCATGTGATTCCCGACACCACGAAGGAGAGCATCAGCGCGGGACCGGTAAGGTCATGGGCCGCGACCCCGGTCAGGACGAAGATGCCGGTACCGATGATCGCTCCCACACCCAGGCTGGAAAGCTGGATGGGGCCAAGGACGCGGCGTAACCGATTATCGCTTTGGAGTTCCTCGACCAGCGATTCATGCGTTTTTATTTGAAACAACTGATTCGCCATAATCACCTTGTGTAGGACAGGCTTCAGCCTGTCTGCTTTTCCGACTTAACGAAAAATCAAAACCAGACAGGCTGAAGCCTATCCTAATCGCGCCTCCCCAGACCGCCGTGACCACGCCCAATACACCGGAACTCCCAGAAGCACGATCACCAGTCCGGGCCAGGTGTCCTGCGTTTGATACAAAATCAAAATCAGCATAATGATAAGAGCGGTAACGATATACAGAATTGGGACAACGGGATACCCCCACGCGCGATAGGGCCGGTCGGCATCAGGTCGCTTGCGGCGCAAGACGAATACGCCGCCGATGGTAAGCACGTAAAATATCAACACCGCGAAAATGACATAGTCCAACAAGACGCCGTAGAGATTGCCGTAGCTCACGGCGCCGCTCGCCGCATTTACCAGACGCGTCCGCAGCAGGACCAGGACGGCAGCCCAAATTCCCTGTAGGACGAGTCCCATCGCGGGAACGTGGCTGGCATTCAGCCGCCCGATGCTGCGAAAAAATAATCCGTCCCGCGACATCGCGTAGTAAACGCGTGCGCCGGCGAGGATCAGTCCGTTGGCGCAGCCGAACGTGGAGATCATGATGGCCAGCGCCATCAGCGTCGCTCCGCTATGGCCAAAAATCGCCGCCAGAGTGGCGGTGGCGACGCGGTCGTCGGGGGCGGTCTGAATCTGGTGCAGGGTGAGTGTCGAAAGGTATCCCAGGTTGGCCAAAAAATAGAGCGTGATGACCACTGCCGTGCCAACGGCGAGCGAAACGGGAATGTCCCGCTTCGGATTTTTGACTTCACCGGCGGTGAAGGTGATGTTGTTCCAGGCATCCGCGGAAAAAAGCGATCCCACCTGAGAAACGCCGAATGCAATGATCAAACCGAACGTTCCCGACGCTGCGGTCACGGAAGGAATGAAAGACTTCATCCAGGCCGCGCCCGGCTCGATGGTTTGGGGATCGTGCAGCGTCCACAGGCCGCTGAAATTTGCATGGATCGCGGCGGCGTTCCGGCCGAGGAAAATTCCAGCAAAAATTAGCGCGGCGAGCCCCAGCGTCTTCGCTGAAGTAAAAATATTTTGGATCCACTTTCCCAGCTTCAGTCCGCGCGTATTGAGGGCCGTCAGAAAAAGAATCAGGAGCAATGCGACGAGTTGCTGCACGGAAAGGCTGATTGCGTATTTGGCGGAGAGCGCAATCGGAGAAACAACCCAGGTGTTCGGAGAAATTGCGGGCCACATCACGCCCAGGAATCGCGCAAACCCAACCGCCACTGCGGCGATGGTGCCGGTTTGAATAACCAGGAAGAGAGTCCACCCGTAAAGGAATCCCCAGAGCGGAGAGTACGCCTCACGAAGATACACGTATTGGCCACCGGCCTTGGGCATCATGGCCGCAAGTTCGCCGTAGGAAAGCGCTGCGGTGACCGTCATGAGGCCGGCGATCACCCAGGCGGCCAGCAATCCTCCGGTCGATCCCGCGTTGCGCGCAATGTCAGCGGAAACGATGAAGATTCCCGAACCGATCATTGAACCCACGACGATCGTGGTCGAGTCGAACAAGCCCAACCCGCGAACGAAGCCGGAGGAATCCGTTTCGGCGGGAATCGCTGTCGCCAGGTTGGAATTCACTTCAGACACGGGGCTGCTCCCTCTTATTTCGGCGGGGTCCCAAGCTTTAGAAAAAAATCCAGCACGAAATTATTCCGCGTGCGAGATCACTCTCCGCGAGATGCCGCGGAGGCCGCCACGTCGAGGTATTCACGAGCCCGAACGGCAGGGTTCGAGACGCAGGTCAGGTCGCGAATTACGGCCAGGGAATCAGCGCCTGCGCGATAGACTTCCGCTGCGCGCTCCAATGTGATTCCGCCAATCGCGACCAGGGGCTTTTTCGTCATCTTCCGCGCCTGCCGCAAGAGCTCTGTCCCGACGACCGGGTCGGGATTTTTCTTGGTCGCGGTCGGGAAAATGGGGCCGATGGCAATGTAATCGGCGGAGGTACGGTCCGCCGCAGCTAACTGTTCGAGCGTGTGGGTGGAAACTCCCACCCAACAATCCGGTCCGCAAATGGCGCGAGCATCTTCGGGGCTCAAATCATCCTGGCCCACATGCACGCCGCCGGCGCCAGCCAGCATGACAATGTCCGGGCGGTCATTCACAATCAGCCGGACGCCGCGCGGACCGAGGGCCTTCACAAGTTGCCGGGAGATCTCGAAAAATTGGCGAGAAGAAGCCGTCTTATTGCGGTACTGAATCAGCTCGACCCCGGATCCTGCCAGCGCTTCGGCCAAATCTAGCTCCGAAATGGTGAGCAAACTGGGGTCGATTATGGCATAGAGGCGGGGGAACACAAGGTTCATATCGGGTTATCCCGCACGCGATGTGGCGAAACGGTCAAGAAAGTGGGTGTCCAACCGCCCGGCGCTGAAATCGGGGTCCAGCATGATCTTGCGCTGCAACGGAATGGACGTCTTGATGCCTTCGACCACAAACATTTCAAGCGCACGGCGCATGCGGACGATGGCCTCGGCACGGGTATCTCCGTAAGCGATGAGCTTGGCCACCAGGGAATCGTAATACGGCGGAATCACGGCGTCGGCGTGCGCAGCCGTATCCACGCGTATCCCGGGGCCGCCCGGGGTGCGGAAGACGGTAATGTGTCCGGCCGAGGGGATGAACGTTTCGGGATCCTCGGCGTTGATGCGGCACTCTATCGCGTGCCCATGCAAATCGAGTTTGCCGACAACGTCATCCAGCCGCTCGCCCGTCGCAAGGCGGATCTGGGACTTGATCAGGTCCACGCCAGTAACCATTTCCGTCACGGGATGTTCCACCTGGATGCGCGCGTTCATTTCGATGAAGTAGATCGAGCCGTCTTCATCCATCAGGAATTCGACCGTGCCCGCGCTGCTGTAGCCCACTTGCTCGAGCGCCGAGACCACGCGGGCGCCCAGTTCGGCGCGTAGCTTGGAATCCACCGCCGGCGAAGGAGATTCTTCGATCAGTTTCTGGTGCCGGCGCTGGATGCTGCATTCGCGTTCGCCCAGATGCATGACGCGCCCGTGTTTGTCACCGAGAACTTGAAACTCGATGTGGCGCGGCCGTTCAATGAATTTCTCAAGGTACAAATCGGGTATGCCAAACGCCTGCTGTGCCTCGTTGCGGGCCGTGGCAAACGCGCCGGGGAGTTCTTCCTCGCCTCGGACGACGCGCATCCCGCGCCCTCCGCCCCCGGCCGACGCTTTCAAGATTACGGGGTACTTGATTCGAGCAGCCTCCGCAAGCGCCGCGGCTTCGTCCCCCACGATTCCCTGCGAGCCCGGCACGACCGGCACGCCTGCAGCGGACATTTCGCGCCGGGCCTGGTCTTTTTCTCCCATCATGCGCAGCAAGTCCGGAGAAGGGCCGATGAAGGTGATGTGCGAAGCCTCGCACACCTCCGCGAAATTCGCGTTTTCGGAAAGAAATCCGTAGCCGGGATGGATCGCGTCGACATTGGTGATTTCGGCGGCGCTGATCACTTGAGGAATGTTCAGATAACTTTCGCTCGACCGAGGCGGCCCGATGCACACTGCTTCATCCGCGAAGCGCACGTGCAGGGCGTTGCGATCCGCCTCGGAGTACACCGCCACCGTGGCGATGCCCAGTTCCTTGCACGCATCGATGACGCGCAGGGCGATCTCACCGCGATTGGCTATAAGGATTTTTCGAAACATTTCAGGCCGAATGTTGCATGGTCCGCCGCGGCGGGCCGCGGGGTTTCATTCTTGAATGGCCAAGACCCGCAGGCTGAAACCTGTGCCACTACTTCTTCTTCCCAGTGGGCCGCAGCGCGAACAGCGGTTCGCCGTACTCCACCGGCTGTCCGTTTTCGACCAGGACTCGCGCCACTTCTCCGCTGATATCCGCTTCAATTTCGTTCATCAATTTCATGGCTTCGATGATGCAGACAGTCTGGCCCGCCTCGACCAGGTCTCCCGCTCGAACAAATGGCCCTGCGTCAGGGCTCGGGCCCGCGTAGAAAGTGCCGACGATAGGTGACTTGATGATGTGCTCGTCCGAAGCTGCAACCGCAGCGGAGGCGGCCTGAGACGGCCCTGGGCCGGCCTCCACAGGCGCCTGGGGAGCATTTGAAGGCGGTTGGGCAAGAATGCCTTGCGGAGCTGCAGTTTGCGCCACCGGAAGCGCCAATACCGGGGCGGCGCCTGTCTGCGGAATGGCCTTCTTCAGGCGTATCCTCAGGTCCGCATGGGCATACTCGAACTCCTCCAACCCATGTTCGGACATGAAAGATAACAATCGCTCTAGTTGGCCAAGGTCGACTCCGGGGACGGAAAAATCAGAACCGGCCGGCTGTTTTTTGGATCCCTTCATCGTTGTGCTCAGAGTTCGAGGAATTCCCTGGGGGCAGTCGTGAGAAATTCGGCGCCCTGCGGGGTCACCAGTGCATCGTCTTCAATGCGTATTCCTCCGACACCCTCCACGTACACACCTGGTTCCAAGGTCACGACGTTACCCGTTTTCAGAACTTCTTTTTGGTCCCTAGCGATTCGGGGATCCTCGTGGATTTCAAGGCCTATTCCATGACCCGTACTGTGGACGAAGTAACGCCCTAAGCCTTTATTCTGCAACACGTTCCGGGCAGCTGCGTCGATCGACCCGCAGGTGACTCCCGATTTCAGCGCATTCCTTGCCGCCGTCTGCGCGTCCAGAACTGCATGATACCACTGGCGGACGCGCGCAGAGGCCTTGCCGACGTGCACCGTGCGTGTAATATCACTGCAATAGCGGCGCAGTATAGCACCCAGGTCCAGTACTACCAACTCGTTTTTCCCGATTCGGCGCGCTGTGGGACGCGCATGTGGCAACGCGGAGCGGGGTCCGGCGGCCACAATGGCCTCGAAGGACTCCCCCGAAGCGCCTTTCCGGCGCATCCGGTAGCCAATCTCGGCAGCGATGTCAAGTTCGGTGACACCGGGACGAATCATGCGAATCGCTTCGTCCATGACCTGGGAGGCAAGGCGCGCCGCATCCCGGATTCGTTCGATTTCGCCGGTATCCTTGACGGCCCGGAGGCTTTCCACAAAGCCGTCGATGGCGACCCACTTTAGGTTGCTTGCTGCGCCTTTCCTGAGCGTCTTCCAGCCCGCCAAGGTGAGCCGCGAAGGCGACACTGCAATTCTCTGCCGCTTCCTGGCTCGAAGGTGGTCGCCAACCGCCTCCAGGAGCGGGCCTTTGTGGATGTGAACACGGATTCCGCGAGTCTCTTCCTTTGCCTGAATTGCGAACCTGCCGTCGGTGAACAAAGTGGCCGAGGTAGGATCTACCAGCAGGGCTCCTGAATCGCCCGAAAATCCACACAAGTAGTAAATGTTTGGCGGGTGGGTCTCCAGCAGCGTGCCGGCTCCGGCGATTTCCAGTGAGTGACGAAGTCTCTTTAAACGGCTGGGTGTGGTGGTCGGCATAAAAAAGGGAGGAGACCGAGGTCTCCTCCCAGGTCACGCGATATTGTACCTTTCGGGACTCAGCCTGGCAAAATTCGAGGAGTCACGAAAAACAGCAACTCCTGAGTGGAAACATCGATCGATGTATGTTTGAACATGTTGCCGATGAGGGGCATGCTGCCCAGGAGAGGCACCTGGTCGATTGTGGTGGTCTGATTGGTGACGACCACACCGCCGATTACAACCGTGCCGCCGTCGTTGACCAGAACCTTGGTCTGGGTCGACTGCGTGTCCAATCCTGGCTGGCCCTGGACGCTGATGCTCTTATCAATCTGGGTATTTTGAACGTTGACGTCCAGGAAAACCGTGCCCTCCGAAGTGATTTGCGGAGTCACTTCCAGCTCCAGGACGGCGTCCACATATTGCGTGGAAATCGTATTGTTGATGTTGGTTTGGATCGGGACTTGCTGACCTTGCTTCACGGTCAATTTCTCGTTGTTTTGCGTGATGCCCTTGGGTTCGGAAAGGATTTTGCCGACGCCGCGGCTCTCCATCAGGCTAAGAATGAAATCGATCGCATAGTTGTGGCCCTGGGTGGAGAAGGTAAAGCCGCTGTTCGGAGCAGTCGCTCCTAGGTTTGTACTCAGCGGGATTTGGCCACCTGTCCCAAATGCGGGAGCAATCGAGTGAATGACTGGGCTCAGGAAAGTAGTGTTCCCGACGAGCCCGCCTAGAGATGTGTTGCCGGCGGGCGTTGAGAAGCCAAACTCTGTACCGATTTCGCGGGCAAAAGTACGGCTGGTCTGAACGACGCGGGCGTCGATTTCCACTTGCTGCGATTTCCGGTCTATCTGCTTCAGCAAATTATCGATTTTGGGGATCGAGGATGGAATATCGCGAATGATCAGGGTATTCGAACGAACATCGGCGAAAACGTCGCCCCGGGGAGTCAGAAATCTTTTCAACGTAGGAACCATCGCGTTTGCCTGGGCGTAACTCAGCACCCGAGTGACCGTCACCATTTCGATCGAATCCGACTGCGCCTTGAGGAGGTCCCGGTGCTGATCCGCTTCGCGCTTGAGAGTTTCTTCCGTCGCGATACGCAAGACGTTGCCGTCAATTTCCTTGGTGAGACCGTTGTTCCGCAGCACGATGTCCAACCCCTGATCCCAAGGAACCTCATCGAGAACCAGAGTCACAGTTCCACGGACCGACGGGTCCAGCACCACGTTCAGTCCGCTGATTTCATGAATTAGGCGGAAGAAATCTTTCAGATCCACGTCCTTGAGATTTACAGAGATCGGGTCTCCCGTATATTTCTTTTCGACTGCGGGTGCGGAAGCGGGAGTTTGGGACGCGGTGGCCGGTGGATCTTGCGTCTCAGGCGCAGCTGGTTCATGGGCAGGACGCGCGAAACCCATATTCGTACTCGTCAGCCAGGCCGGGAGCGGCATATTCGGAACGTTCACTGCGGTCAGTCTGCGCGGGGCGGGCTTTTTGGCAGGGTGCAGCGCGGTGGGAGCTGCCAAAGCCGTCTCGGATGTGAATGAGATCGCAAGATTCGTTCCCTCCGCTTGCACGGTGAACGGAACCTGTTTCGCGAGATCGATTACAACTCTGGACTGTCCGGGATTCGGTTGCCCCACGCGCACGTCCAGAACTGGCGCATACTCGCTGGATACCTTTCTATCCACAATGTTCAAGCGGGTATCGGCAAAGTCGAGCACCAGCCGCGGCGGAGAATCGAGCCGGGAAGTCAAGTAGTGCAACTCTCCAGTCCCGCTGACCCGCACGGTAGTTTGTTGCCCTGGCTGGACGACTTCGACGCCCGAAATCGAGGCCATGGATGCGGCAGCGCTCGCCGGAGTTTGCGAAGCAACTTGCGCGCTCGCGGGGAGAGCCGCGACAGCGGCGCCTGCCAACATTAGGCAGCTGAACCCGAGAGCCGACCAATAGGTCTTCATTGCTGTTCTCCTGAACTTGGATAGAGTCGCTTGGTCACCACGCGTTCCAGCGGTTTTCCAAATGCGTCTTTGCCAGTCTCGTGGAATGAAATAGCATCGAGGGCGATTTTCTCAACGGACCCGTCGTACAACTTGTCGCCATCCCTCAGAAAATAAACTCGATTCTGCGAATTTGAGACGACTGCGATCATTCCATTGGGGCTGCGCACAATGCCGTTGATGCGCAAGGTCTCGACCATCAGACCCGCCTTTCCGGGCGGAAGATTTTCCGTCGGCGCAGTGCCCGCTCGCGCCTTGGTGAGCAGGGTGTCGAATGGATCGCGCCGCGCCACGGGCTTTTCCTCCGGGGGCTTTTCGACCGGCGGGGTAGGCGGATTGGCTGCTGCCTCTTTGGTGGCTTCTTTAGCGGGTGCCGGCGTTGTCGCAGGGGCGGCCGCTGGAGTTGGAGCCGGAGCCTTTGCCGGGGCCTTTGCGGCCGCGGGACCCGCAGGTTTAGCCGCAGTCTTCGCTGGGGCCTTCGCGGCGGCGGGCGCAGGGGACTTGGCAGGAGCCTCTTTGGTCGTTTGGTCGTGCGCCGCGCTTGGCTTGGCATTGGGTTGGTCTTGCGCCAAGGCAAACGTGGCAAGAACCGCCGAGAGGGCCAGCGGCAACAGGGTTCGTGATGGTTTTGCGAGTCGCATAGTCAGTCGGCTCAATTCCACCTATTTGTGAGCGGCCGGTTTCTTGCCCGCCGTGGCAGAAGACGTATCCGCCGGCTGGCTAAAGAACGTCGTCACGGTGCACGTTCCAGTGACTGTGGTACCGGGTCGTACGGGATACTTGGACCTGGACGGATCGGAAAGGCCTATGAAGGAAAGGTCTCCCACATTGATAATTCGGGACAGGCGGCTGAGACGGGTGAAGAAATCCTCGATGCTGAAGTACGGCCCGTCTACGCTGATTAGGAAAGGAAGCTCATAGTGAAAATCCTTAGGAACAACCGCCTGCGCCGTCAAACTGCGAATCTGCACGCCCGAGGCGGAGGCAGCTTCCTGAAGCAGCCGCATGAATTCATCCACTTCTTTATCTTCCGGAACGATGGTTTTGAGCGTCTCCAATTGCTTTTCCAGAGCCGCCATTTCCACTTTGAATTCGGCATTGCGGCGCTCGTAAACTTGCAATTCCGCAACCTGGCGATTCAAATCGGAATCCTTGGTGTGATTTTCATCCAGCGTATTCCGCATGGCCGCCACAGGCGACATCGGCATGTATTCGCCCGCGCCAAAAATGACCAGCGCCAGCGCGAAGAAGATCAGCGCTTGCAGGTACCACGGATATTCGCGGAACGAAATCGCCATCGCTCCCCCTAGAAACTCGTCGCCTTGCTCGGCATTGGTGTCTTGGCAGCCGAAGCGGAAGGCGCGGCGCCGCCCGCGGGTCCCGGCATGGCGGCTGCGGATTGCGTCAAACCAAACGTGGTGGTCAGCGTGAAATTAAAGACTTCCACGGCCTTGTTGGAATCATCCTGGTGCGATTCCTTTATTTCCACGGTTTGGAAGTACCCCGAGCGCTTGAGCTGTGTGATGTAATTGGCAACCGCGTTGATAGAACCCGCAGAACCGTTGATGGTCAGCCCGTCCCCTTTACGGTCCACGGAAGTAAGCCACAGAGTATCGGTGCGGCTGACGGTATTGGCGATGGCTTCGAGCAATTCCTGGCCACCGGTGCGATTCCGCTGAAGCCCTTCAATGACGCCGATCCTTTGCTGCAGGACGGCTTTTTGCTTTTCAAAATTGTCCACTTGCTGCTTCAGCTGTTCGAGGCGGGCCTTCTCGCCCATTTGTTTCTGGATGTGCGCCGCAACTTTTGTATTCTCGCGATCGAGCAGCAAGTAGTGCCCGTAGAGAGCCCCGCCGCTCACCACCAGGGCAATCACGAGCAGCACATATTGCAGCGTGGCCTCGAGAGGCACGGTTGTGCGCGTGGCTTTGGGTCGCGCTCTTCCTAGTAAGTTGATGCGAATCATTGTTCGTCAAAACTCCTGAGCGCGAGCCCCACCGCGATTGCCAGGCGGGGAGCAAGTTCCCGGATTTGATCCTCGTTGTGGCGCGCTGGATTGATAACGATTTTGCGAAATGGATACATTTCCTCGACCGGAATGGCGAACTCTTCCCGCAGCACATCCATCAAACCGGGCACGCGCGCGCTGCCGCCGCCCACGACGATTCTCTGGATGCTCTCACCCGTCGCGGTAGCCCGGAAGAAGTCGAAGGTCTTTTGGATTTCGAGAACCAGGATGTCCGTCACTGAGCGCAGGATGGTGGCGCGGTGTTCCTCGGCGACGCCGGCGATATTCTCGCCGCGCTTGAGCCGCTCGGCATCTTCAAAGCTCAGGTCCAGTTCCTTCTGTAGAGCATCGGTGTATTGATTGCCTCCGACCGAAACGTCGCGCGTAAACAGGGGAATGCCGCCGCGCACGATATTGATGTTCATCACGCTGGCGCCGATGTTCAGCAAAGCCACGGTCTGGCTGGGATCCGGATCGTAGTTCACTTCGTAGCAATTCTGCAGAGCGAAGGCATCGATATCGACGACTGTGGAGTTCTTTCCCGCTTGCGCCAGCACGTTGGTGTGGTTCAGAATTTTGTCTTTCTTGACCGCCACCAGAAGAACATCCATTTGCGAGTCGACCGATTCGAGCAGCTGGTGGTCCAGGTTTACGTCCGCGATGTCGAAGGGAATGTGCTGGCTGGCCTCGGACTGAATGCGGTCGTAAAGCTCTTCCTCGGTCATGGTGGGAAGCGAAACCCGCTTCACAATTACCGAGTGGCCCGAGACCGCAGTGGCCACATTCTTGGTCTTGATCTTATGGGAATCAAAGATATTGCTGATGGCGCCGGCGACTAGAGGGGCGTCCATGATCGCGCCGTCCACCACCGTATCCTGGGATAATGGTTCCAGCCCAAAACTGACGAGTTCGTACCCGTGTTTTGTGCTTTTCAACTCCACGGCTTTGATGGAGCTGGAGCCGATATCCAAACCGACGAGAGCCTTTTGTTTCGAGCCACCAAACATATCCAAACCCCTCAGGAATCCTTCGCTTGCTGGATCTTTCTGTCTCTGCTTCGCGATCCGCTCAAGCGCCCGGCTCAGATTGACTTGGAAACGAACCCAACCTCACACCCGCGCTTGCCATAATCCAAAACTGTTCGCCTAATTTGCGCCTGCCTGGTTGCTTGGACCAATTTCCGTATCCACCGTGCTGGCAATGGCCGGAGCAAATCTCTTACTTTGGTCGATTTCCCCAACAAGGGCCCCATACAGCCCCGGGAACATGACGCGGCATCTGAATCCACTTCCGCGGAGCGATCGCCGCGTACAGCGAATTTGGCATCCCACACCTAGAGTGTCAAGCAATGGGATTCGCAAGTTGTTCTGAAGAATACCGCTTAGACGGCTGACCACGTGGACAGGAAAAGGGCCAAAAGCACAAGCTGTGTGGTTTAGTGAATACTAGGACTACTATTACTAGTATGGCCTTTCCAGACACTTTTTGCGGAACTTTATGTTACCGCGCCAGGCCCAGCGTCTGCCAGATCGCGTCGATTCGCCTTTTGGTGACAGAATCCATGACAATTTCGTCCGGCCAGGGGCGCCGGAATCCTTCACTTTCCCACTTGCGCGTCGCGTCGATCCCCATTTTTGAGCCGTAATCCTGAATGCGCGAGGCGTGGTCCAGCGTATCGGCAGGGCCCATCACGAATTCCACATCGCGTTCAGGATCAATTGCGCACAGCGATTTCCAAACGACTTCGCCCGAGTCCTGCACGTTTACATCGTGATCCACGACCACGACCACCTTAGTGAACATGGCCTGCCCCAAAGACCAAATCGCATGCATGATTTTTCGCGCGTGGCCAGGGTAGGACTTGCGGATGGAAACAATCATCAGATTGTGAAAGACGCCTTCGGCCGGCATGGCCACATCCACAATTTCGGGATATTGCATTTTCATGACGGGAAGAAACACGCGCTCGACGGCGTGCCCCATGAAAAAGTCTTCCTGCGGAGGCGGGCCTACAACCGTAGTGAGGTAAATAGGCTCGCGGCGCTGCGTCACGCAGGTGACATGAAACACGGGAAATTCGCCTTCAAGCGAGTAGAAACCGGTGTGATCGCCGAAAGGCCCTTCGGTGCGCATCTCTTTTAAGTCCACATAACCTTCGAGAACGATCTCGGAATTCGCGGGAACTTCGAGATCGCAGGTCTCGCACGGAATCATTTCCACGGGCTCGCGACGCAGAAATCCGGCGAACATCATTTCGTCGAGATCCGGCGGAATGGGCAGGATGCCGGACAGGCAGGTCATCGGGTCCGATCCAATTGCAACCGCTACGTCGATGCGCCCATCGGGATTGGCAGCGCGCGCGCGGCGAAAATGTTCGGCGCCGTGCTTTTGCGTTTGCCAATGCATTCCCGTGGTGCGCTCGTCGTAGACCTGCATGCGGTAGACGCCCACATTGCGCTTTCCAGTTTCCGGATTGCGCGTAAAAACCAAAGGCCAGGTGATGAAGCGCCCAGCGTCCTGCGGCCAGCACTTTAGGATCGGAAATTCAAATAGCGAGAAATTTTCGTGGCGCACGATTTCCTTGCATTGCCCGTTCTTTACGGATTTCGGAAAAAAGGAACCGAGTTCCGCGAGCTTGGGCAACATCTTGATTTTATCGAGCAGGCCCTGCGGCGACTGGATGTCGAGAAACCCGCGAATGCGCGCCGCCACGTCATCGATGTGGGGAACTTCCAGGGCGAGATTCATGCGGCGCTCACTGCCGAGCATGTTAATGAGCAGAGGAACGCGCGAGCCCTTCGGTTTTTCAAACAGCAGCGCCGGGCCACCGGAACGCGTCACGCGATCGGTGATTTCCGTGATCTCCAGGACGGGATCGATTTCCACGGCGATGCGCCGCAGCTCGCCTTCTTTTTCGAGCCTGGCAATGAATTCGCGTAAATCGCGGTACGCCAAAACATCCTCCACTATTTGTAGGACCAGCCACTGTCGCGGCGGACCGGTTTCGACAATCGCAACGCGACACTCTAGCACGAAACGCCGCCCATTGAATTCTTGCAAGACCCCGGCGGGTTTGGTAGCGTTAGCCTAGAGCGGGCGTAGTTCAATGGTAGAATAGGAGCTTCCCAAGCTCTAGACGTGGGTTCGATTCCCATCGCCCGCTCCAGATTTCGAAAGGCTCCTGCAGCAACAACACCAAAATTCTTTCAGGGATTCTTAAGGCCCCGTGCAACAGCATCTTTGTCAACGTGGCGGGACGCATCGCTACGTTAATGCGCCGCGTCGGCGAGTCGGAGCGCCGAAACCGGCAGGGCGTGCTCCGCACACTCGTAAATCCCTGCATACTCCTTCTTGCCCTGACCAAATATTACCTTCAGATTGGGGGACTAGCGGGCTACGGAGCGTTTGAGTCTGCAGCCGGAGTTCAAGTCGGAAATTTGACAGCTGCACTCAGGACTACATGTAGGATTTCAGACGGATGCGGAAGAGAGTTAGCCTCTGGGTGAAGACTTTTGAAGTGAGAGCCTCAGGATCTCGATTCGCAATGAGTGTGATTCGTCTAGGATTCGCTGTCCGTTCCAAGCCCTAGTCAAATGAAAATGGGGGGAGGAAGCCTAAGGCTTCCTCCCCCCATCGTATTTCTAGCCGATCGGGCTTAGTTACCGATCGCCAGGTCGGTGGCCTGTGCCGCTGAACTGGAATTGGAGCGAATCACCAAGCTCTGATCCGTAAAGTAGTGAACCGTCCCGGACGAGCTGGAGACCGGATCTGCCCAAATTTCATAGACCGTCTTGCCAACTCCGCCGTCTGACCAGCTGAAGTTATATCCGCTCTTGGTGCCGGTCGCCAGAACCGAGTCAATCAAGTCCGCGGACGTCGAAGTCACCGCGGTTCCAGTAGCCATATCGGCGATCTTCGAGGGAAACTGCTGGTAATTGGTTTCATACAGTATCGAAGAAGTGTTGAGCGTGCGCAGCGAAGCGACCGCAGAGGCCTGGTTGGCCGCGATTTTCGAGCGCAGCAAGTTCGGAATTGCGATGGCCGCGATGATCAGGATGATCGCCACGACGATCAGCAACTCGATGAGTGAGAAACCCTTTTGTTTCTTGCGCATTAATTTCGTCTCCTTGGAGGCTCCAGTAAGTTGAATCCGACACCTCGTCCCGCGTTGGGGCACTGACCGATCTAAGTGCATTGCGGTGCCCAATTGAAGGAATATATATCGGTGTGGGAGCCAAACGACCAACAGATTGATTCTAATGGCTTTACTCATAAATTTGATCCCTATTTGGAACTTTCTGGGTCCATTCAACATGGATTTGAGGTTGAGCATCGCCATAAATTGTCGTGCGGAACGGGCAGAAGTTGACAATTCGCGGCGGAGCCCATCGAAAAGCGCAATCTTTAACAGTTAAATCGGAAATTCCATAAAGAATCTTGCGAGCTTTGGTTCTTGTCCTCCGTATGTTCCGAAACCGACGCCTGAACCCTCCGGGCGAGCCATTGAGGCTCTCGGGAATCAGCGGGTGGCCGAAGGGACGGGCGGTACTAGCCTTCCAATTCACTGAACCTCAGACCAGTATTTTTTTGGGAGCCCACGAAGTAGTCTGACGCTGGAGTACCGTAGACCCACACCAGCGCCGTGGGAGGGAAAACGTGTTCTGCGAACGCTGCGGTTTAAATTTTCTGCCCAAACAATCTGTGTGCGCGCGCTGCAATGTCGCAGCGACGAGGCACTGGTTTCAGCTGATGAGCCTGGTGACGCTGCTGGTCGCGGTGCTTTGCAACGCACTGATCGGGCTGCTGGTGCTGCCTCGGCTCGCCGCCGGAGGCCACTCACACTTCTTGTTCCGAGCGTGGCTGTGGTTTGACAACAAGGCTGCGTTGTACGGCTGGGTGCCGCTCGCCTGCGGGCTCCTGGCGTGGGATTATTTCGTATGGAAGGCGGCCAAACCAAAGATCAAGGGATGGTTCACGCGGAAGCTGCTCACCTTTTCGTTGGCCGCCGGGCTGGCCCCAATGCTGCCTTGGTGGATTCCCGCAGGGCAGCCACCTGGAGAATTTTTGGCAATGATTGGAAAGTATCCGGGCGTGCCCGCTCTTCTGGCGTGGGCCGTAATCCTGGTCGTTACCGTGCTCCTGTGCATCAACGCGGAATCGCGCGATTATTTGCTGGGTCACGGGAAGGCGCTGAGCGTGGTTTGCTTGGGGCTACTCCTGCTGGTCCTGACGTTGACCGTGGTAAGTTGGTCGTTCACCTATTGAGCGGAACCGGGTTGCGCAGCCGCAGGGAATCTGCATCGTCTCCAGATTGCGATGTGCCCTCCCCTATCTGACAAAAATGTAGTGCCTGCAAGGTTACACACTGATCGAGCGAGAAATGGCCGGCCCGGCGGTAGATGATATCATCGGACTTGTCTTGATCATTTTGCATCGCCAGTCATTTGCCGGCCTGTAGATCCATGGACTCTAAACGCTCAGGGGATGAAAGCACTTCCGAGGACCTAGCGTGACAACCGCATTGGTAGAGACGGAGCGGGAGCCTCGTGGAAGTGGCGATTCCCCTGTTTCCGCCGATGATGAATTTTGGAGATGGTCCACGATTTTCTGGCCGCTGGTCGTTGCCTTTGCCGTTCGCCTTTCTTTTCTGCTGCTATTGAAAACTTACCAGTTCGACCGAATTGACGATAATCGCATCACCGGTGAGATTACCAATATTGCGGCGTCGATTTTAAGAGGACACGGGTTCAGCTCGCCCTTTAATGACGTATACACTGGGCCAACGTCCTGGATTGCGCCTGCCTATCCCTACTTCGTTGCCACCGTTTTCCGATGCCTGGGGCTCATGAGCCGGGCTTCGGTCCTCTTCATTGTGACGATGCAGTGTCTGTTTTCCGCCCTAACGGTCGTTCCGCTCCTCGGAATCGCCAGACGCACCGTCGGAAGTCGCGCTGGTTTGTGGGCCGCCTGGACCTGGTGTCTGTTTCCCTGGTTCAGCAAATGGAGCGTCACCTGGCTGTGGGAAACAAGCGTGAGCGCACTATTTGTTTCTCTCCTCTTCTGGTATGCGCTTAGCTTGCCGGAATCGCGCGCACGCAAAACTTGGATGGGGTTCGGAGCACTTTTTGGTTTAGCAATTTTGACCAATCCCGCGCTCAGCATGCTTCTCCTCGTTTTTCTCGCATGGAGCAGCTACGAGGTGCACCGCCGCAAAATGGAGTGGCTCAAACCGGCGCTGGCTTCCCTTTTGGCGTGCGTGATTGTGATTTCTCCCTGGATGATTCGCAACCGCGTCCAGTTCGGGCAATGGGTGTTCGTGCGCAGCAACTTCGGATTTGAGTTCGCCCTGGGGAACTACCATTTAAGCCTCGGGCGCGGCTGGGGCGGCACGCATCCCAGCGGTAATCAAAAGGAATTCAACCAATACATGCATATGGGAGAGATTGCATACATACAGACGAGGCAAGGGCAGGGATATCAGTTCGTGCGGGATTACCCCTGGGAGTTCATGACTCTGACCGCAAAGCGGATCGGTTACTTCTGGGATGGAAGCGCAATGGAATATTTTGGTTCGATCCCGTGGTATTGGGCGCCTTCCAGCTATCTTGTCGTGTCGCTCTTGCTGCTTCCCGCATTGCTGGTCGCGCACCGGCGAAAATTGTACGCGTGGCCCATGTTTTTTGGGGTACTTCTCTTGTACCCCTTGCCATATTATTTGACCTTCAGCCAGATGCGCTACCGACACCCTATCGAACCGGTAATTTTGCTGCTCATTGCTTACGGGGGCGTGGAGACGGCCGACAAATTTGCATCGCTCCTTGGGCGATCTGACGAACGCGCTGGCCGGACCTGAAGGCTTCGAGCGGCAGTGCAATTTTTGGGCCTGTGCCCCGTTCGGAATCGACCTGCAACCATGCGCGCTTCAATACATCGAATCGGGCATGAACAAAAGCGATTCTCTTTCCATCAGAGTCGTCCATCCGAATCAGTTCACTCAAGGAACCACGCAGACGCCTGGTTCGCTGCGTCTCGCGGCAGTGTCTTCTGACCTGGGGATTCGCTCGGCGCTGTGGGCTGGAACGTTTCTGGTCGAGCCCGGAGCGCAAACGGGGATCCATCATCACGGCCAGCAGGAAACCGTCGCGTACGTGCTGGAAGGCAAATCGTTCATCCAGTGGGGCGAGCGCGGAGAGCATTCCCTCACGGCGCGCGCGGGGGATTTTATTCACGTGCCGGCCTGGCTGGTGCACCGCGAAATCAATCGGTCCAAAGATAAGCCGTTTCGGTGGGTTGTGATCCGAAGTACTTCCGAGCCAATCGTCGTCAATCTGCCTGAGGATGAATGGAAAAAGGCGCGCTAGCGGATTTTCATTTAGAAATCCAACGCGCGCGCCTTTTTTGACGTTCGTTTTAGAAATGCAAAATCTTCGCTGTGCTCCCGGCATTCCCGCCCCGGTGGCAACCACTCGGGACTGTAAGTCCGGAGGATTCCCTAATTTTGGTGGCCCCGGATGGCAATCATCGAGTAATTCCCACCGTTGAAAAATACGAGTCCCCGGATGAGCACGGTGGCGCCTGCGGTCGGGGCGACTTTTAGCGTCACGCCGTCCGGAACGGTCACCGCTACCGATGTCACGCCACTCAAGGTTGCGAACACCGAGGTGGGATTAAGGTTGAGGGTGAAGCTGTAAGGCGTCGGCGCAGGCATGGCGGCAACTGTGCCTACCAGTGCTTGCTCGCGCAGCTTCACGCTGGTTGCAAGTGTCGGGAATCCGGCTGTGTCGCTGTCAGCTTCTACTCTTTGGCCTTTGCCAACGTGGCTGGCATCAAATGCGGGCGCAGACATCAGGTTGAGCTTGTCCGTGCGCACGGCGAAGACTGTGCTGGAATTCACTGCAACACTCACTGCCATGGGCGGGGTTGCAGACTCGTGAGATTCTATCTGTTCGGCGATGGAAAGCGCTGTGGCCGGAGAACCGGTCACGGAAGTGATGATCCCTTCCACTTCTTCACCAGTTGATTCGCTGTCTTTCTCGACCTTGGAAGCGTATTTCGTCCCGTCCGGATTGGTCACGCCATCCACTTCGACGACGTCTCCCACCTTTAGGTCCGAAAGCTGGGTAATCCCGTCTTTAAATCGGGTATTCATATCCGTGACGAATGTAAGCGAGGCCTGGTCTGTCTGGATCGTGAAATCCGGAGCGGTAATGTTTGTAACCGTGCCGTGAACGTCCTCGATCTCGCCGTCGTCGTCGTCCTGCATGGCCATCGGGACAGTGACAAGAGAAGTGACGTTGAAAATTGGATTTACCGTGGCCGAAGTCACGGGCGTGCCGTTGAGCGTGACGGACGCGGCCAAATCCAGGTCAAAATTGATGGTGGCGATGCTGGTGTTCATGATGGTGACGGGGGGATTGAAGACTGCCGTTACCGTCGCGGTAGTGAGAGTGGCGGGCACCGAAACCGGGGCTCCGGCATTTATCACCACTACTTCGGGATTGGAAACCATGAATGTCGCTCCAGAGTAAGTCCCCGCGGGCAGATTGATCACCGCCAGCGGCTCAAAGGTTCCGGCCTCATGCACGAACTCAACTTCCGCGGGCTTGGAAAGCAAGTTGCCGGTCGTGGCGGTCGGTGATACCCCCATCAAAGTGACGGAACTGACGGTAATTTCAAACTTGAGGATCTGGTCGTTGACCGCATCTCCGGTGTTCAGCATCGTGTTGGCCATCATGGGAGGCGGTGGGTTCGTGCCCATGGCAGCCCCATAATTGCCGCTGCTTCCATAGCCGCAGCCGGTGGCAACAAGTACGCACGTCAAAAAAAGGCAAATTCCGAGCTTCCCCATAAACTCCTCCTCGTACTTTTGACAGGGCATTGCGAATTCCGGAACGGTCGGGGCTGGGAGGCAACTCCGGCGCTGCCGTCAAATCTGCAAGTTATGATGGCAGAATGGCATGCCGCGTTTGTTCCCGCAGGGTATCGAAATTGTCAAAAGAATGTCAAAGGATTTGGGGCGAAGTAAGAGCCTTGGATGAAGTAAGACCTGATGTTCGTCAAACTTCCTGACGATGCGTGGAAACAAGCCCACTACCGCGAAAGTTATCGAACGCGGCGCAAGCGGCGAATATCATGAAATACGTTAGACGATGAGTCGGGTTAAGAGGTCGGCGTTTTCTTTGGGAACTCGGCAATCGATTCGCCGATGAATTCGAGATAGTTGCGGACATGACCTTCAAGCTTGTCCGTGAAATTGCCGGAAATCACGGCAGCTCTTTCTTCCAGGTTCTTTTTAGCATCGTCCCTGGCCGACGCGATCAGGGTCTGGATGCTATCCCGCGCGGCGCTCTCGAACGTTTGCGAAAGCTCCAGCAATTTTTCGTTGCACTCGGTCAGAACCGCGGCGGAGCTTTTGTCCAGCGCGTCGCGAGTCTGTATCAGCCTGGCGTTGACGCCGCTTTCGAGTTCGCTTGTGACCCGCGCGCAAATCGCCTGCGATTCTTCCTTGAAAACGGACTGAGAAGCCACCAGCTCCTGAAGATCCGCCTTTGCTTCTTTCAGCACGGGCGCGACCTGTTCTCGCAGCCGCGATACAAAGCGGGCCGCTGCATCGGTGCGCGAGGTTTCCAGGGCGCGCTGCAGTTGTTCAATCGTGCGAGTCGCCATGCCGTCGACGCGTTCGTTGAGTTCGTTCCCCTGGGTCAACATGCGTTGCCTGGCGTTTTCGATATCTTTCTCGATGGCCCCTATCAAGCGCTCGTGACTGGCTCGGACCGTGGCCTCTGTCGCCTCGTTCAAAACTTTCAGCGCCCGCCGGGCCAGCTCTTCCTGCGAGGTCTCGATCACGCGCTCAATCGTTCCGGCCGCTTCGTTCTGTATCTGGGCGCGAAATTCGTCCAGCAGACGGCTCCTTTCCTTGGCGAGCGTCGCGGCCGCGATTTCGGTGACCGTGACTTGAACCTGATTGCTGATCCCGGCCATGAGGTCGGAAAACCAAGGGGACGGCGAAGCGCCCGCTTCGCTTTTCTTCAAAAGGGTAGCTGGAGCGGTTCCTTCGCTCTGGGCCGGGACGGATTGCGGTTCGGTCTTCGTAACTATTCGTAGTTCTCTTCCCGGATTGGGGGGCGCTGCCTCTTTGCTCCCCCGCACGGAAAGCCAATCCTCCGGCGGCGACGCAAGGCCCCAAATATTGCCGGCGCTTTCAAATTCCACCGCGACGCCGTAGGCCGGATCCGAGTAGGTATGGAGTTTTTCGATCCATTTCACACGCGCTCGCGTGGGGAATTCAGAATGGCCGTTTCCGCTCTGCCTCATGTCCAGGACCAGCATGGCGCCCGGAAGAACCTCATGCCTCATTTGGCAGGAACAGCCGTGACAACTAATGGTGAGCGTTGCAACTTCCTCCTGAAATGGTGCATGGGAGGCATCGACGCCCTGCACCGCCAGCGGTATGGCTTTTTCAATGCGCGAGCTGCGCCGTTTTTGTGCTGGTGCGACCTGATTGGTTGACACCGAACCCTCCCATTACGGCATGCACACCGGGCGCGGGCTGCCGCCGTGGCGACGAACCCGCCGGAAATGCGCATAAAGGCCGTTGCAAGCTTGTCTTCAGATTCTCGAGAGCCACGGTTATCGTCTCTCAGCGTAGGCGGGGCTTCAACTGGCCGACTAGCCAGATGTCACTTGTACTTTCGCCTGTTCCTTTGTCCCTGTTTGGATGATTCACTCGCGGCTGGCGGTTTCGTGAGGAGTTTCCTTTTTGCTGGGTCGTAGTCCGAAGGACTTCCGATTCGATTGTCCTCAATCCTCCTAAGTATGCGCGGAAGTAGGCGCGTCAATGACAGGGCAGCCAGATGTTTGGGTATGTAGAGCTGAGTTTTCTTAGTTTAATTCCTCGACGGTTCGCGCGAGTTCACGGAATCGACACAGTGCGTTCGCGACCTGCATCTGACGAGGGCTGCGGCATTCGGGTTCAAACAGTCGTGGACTTGCCACTATAATTACATTCGACATGGCCCTGGACGTAGCGACGTTCAGCCGATTCAAACTGTAAAGAAACTCCATTCCGCGTGGAGCGTCCTCCTGCGAAGAAGTTGTCAATGAATAGATCACAACCGGTGCTTCCTGCCCTTGAAATTTGTCCACAGTCCCAATCCGCATCTTCGGCAGCCTTGTCGACAAGTCCGCTACCTGCGCGTTATAGGGCGCCACAATTAAAATGTCTTTCTCCTGTAGCCTCCGGCTATTACCCGCTCCATAAAACCATTTCACATTAGGCTGCAGCAATCCGTCCACAATCCGCGCTACGACTTCCGCTTCCTCCGTTGACGAGTTTCGGTTCCCCTCATGCTCTACAGGAACAAACCACAGTCCCGCCCCATTTAACCAAGCGTGCCCGTCCAAAACTCGGCTCCGGGCAATCGCATGCGAACTCAACTTGTCTTCATAAAAAACCGACGAAGTAAATTTGCATATCTCCGGATGCAATCTCCAACTCTCAGGCAATAAAAATCCCATGTCCTCAGGAATCGTCTTCCGTCCATCCAGAAGGTGCTCCAATGCCGATTTCTCGGCTCCATCCGGATGGCTCCCCTTCAGTGGCCGTTCCAGCTGCTGCGGATCACCGAGTAGGACCAACTTATTTGCCGATTGAGAGACCGCAAGAACATCAGCCAGGGACATCTGGCCCGCTTCGTCGATAAACAGAACGTCCACCGCTTCAAAAGCTGGCTCAGGAGACCACAACCATGCCGTTCCTCCAACAACATTGGCTTCGCCGGAGCGCAGAGCCTCTAGTGCTTCTTCGCTGCTCTTCGCCACGGCAACACCCTCGCTTTCAGCACCATCCGGCTCGCGGTGCATGCATCGCACTCCCGCCACGTCCTTTTCCTGAGCCGCTTCGACCACTGCCTCCAACAAGTTGCGGATCACTTTGTGGCTCAGTGCCGTCACGCCAATCCTTTTTCCGCTTCTTACTAATTCGCAAATCATCCTTGCACCCGTATGGGTCTTTCCCGAGCCAGGTGGACCTTGGATTGCAAACACTGAATCCTTCAGAGCCAGCACTATCCGGCTCGCGGTACTCTCGGGCGTCTCCGCAGCTTTTGGCTTGAGCGTCTCTCCATCGACCAGACGGGGCGAATTCCGCAGCAACAAATCTCGCCCCGCGCGATTGCGCCCCGGCGCGTCGAGTCCGTTTGCCACCACCCACATTCCCATCCGATAAAGAGAACCCGCCTGCGCATCTGTGTTCAGTGGAGCGTCCCACATGTAGACCGTAGGAGGATGTACGTCGGCGGTCTTCTTCGTCTTCTTGATGTCAGCGACGCCGTTCTCTCGGTCGATGGCTACAACTTCTCCCAATTTGTCATCTCCGAAATACAAATCCTTGCCGACACGCACGTTGCTCTTTTGCGGTTCGAATAAGTAACGATCTGTTGGCACTTGCCGTCCAAGCTCGATTCTTTTCACAAAGCGCATTTGTGTCAGACCCACTCGCTCATCAAGCAAACCTTCATCATCCATTTCCGCAAGGCGATTACCTTCTTGCCAAGCCCTCTTGTCCTCGCGACGGTGCCAACTAACAAGCTGTGCCAACAGCCACTGACCGGATTGCTCCCTAGACCTCGACTTCGGATCAGCTGGAATTCCTTCACAGAGCCGTTGCGTCAACGCCATCGCTCGATCCAATTTTTCTTGCAGCTTCTCGGAAGGATCTCCACTTTTTTCTGGCGGCCTTGGAACAGCTTTTCCACCTTCCACCAGCTTCTGCCGTTCCTTCTCGAGCCAATTTCGCAACCCTACCGCAGAAAGGCAATCCTCGCAGTTATACCCTTCCATCACTCCGCGAACGGCGTCCGGCAACTCTTCGTCCCCCCAGCCCAACTCCAACCGGTGTTCCATGTACCGCATACTGGCCGGTGATTCATCCAACGGCGTTCCCCGGTCGAATCCGTAGAATCCTTCCAACTTCTTCAGGGAATATTCCTCAACACTGGCGCGCATGCCTTGCCTGAAGGCCTGATGTAAATCAACGAGCACACCCGCCCTTAGAAGGCGATCGACCTCGTCTTCCCGCGTCGCGTACATTCCCATCAATCGCTTGAGCGTCCCCGGCTCATACGATCCGAAGTGATACACATGCATTTGAGGACTCGCCTTTCGCCGCTTGGTGATCTCATCCACTAGCCACTCGAAACTTCTCTTCTCGTCCTCGCGGCTCAGTGACCATCGCTTCTGGTAACTCATTTCGCCGTCCGCATTCTTTGCTGTAAACCCAAACAGATATTGCATCCCTGAATCGCCCACGAATGGGTCGCCTTCCAAATCGATAAATACGTCGTCCGCCGATGGCTCAGGTAATCTGCAAAGACCCATTTCGTTCGCTATTGGCAAGAGAGGCTCATGCAATAGCTTTTTCTCTGTGCGTCCCTGTACCTGCACACGCGCTTGTTCCCGTGCCCGCTCATATCCACCTTTGGACCCATGTAGCGGCCTCTGCTCAATTGGAATTGGCAGAATCGCCAGCTCCTCCATGGTTTTGGTATGCCAGCTGTTGAATTGATTCCGTTGGAGCCGTGTGATTCCAGCGACCAGCGATAGGTCATCGTCGGCACGTCGCTTTGCATCACATTCGCGAAACCAGAGACACACATCGCAATGGCTGCATGGTTCTGGATACGTATTTTCAAACTGCTCGTGATCGCACAAATTTTCGAGCCGAGCCTTCACATATCGGTAGTAGGCAGAATATTCCGCACAGCGGTATGCCTCTGCTTCGAAATTCCGGCCGGGAGGAATCACGTACATAAACTCCGGCGATTCAGCCTGGATCTGCGTGAGTAGGTCCGAATAAAGAGCAAGCTGCAGGATCGTTGCCGCTTTCGTCTCGCGCGCCAGTTTGCAGTCATAGACTTGGTATGACCATGGTCCGAAGCGGCTCGGCTTCGTCACTTTTGCCATGACATCGGGCCGTCCGAACCAACGTCCAACCCCTATACTTCCCTGCGCGATGATTTCCACACCGCGTTCCATACACGACAAAGTTTCGGCAAGCGCTCGCTGCTCGTCTGTTATTTCCCGTAAATCCACTAGTGACAGGCCCTTGTCTTGGAGAGATCTTAGGTAGGCAGCCTCATGTTGCATGCCCAATTCTTGAATCACGATTGCGTCGGGAGCCCTCCACTCTGGGGCATTTCGCCGGCCGCGTGCGACACCTAGACTCAGCGTGGTGAGATGACGGCAAGCCGAATGGTTGCCGAGGTCGGTTGCCGCCAAACGAATTTGGTTGGAGATAAGCTTCACAGGAAATAACTCGTTATCTTATTTAATGGACTGATAATACCTCGTGCCTGGGAAGGGCGGTAAGCGATTTGTTTTCACTCCGCACCAACAAGTAGACGCTATTCCGATCGAGAAGCCGCGGCCAATATTTCGAACTGTAAGAAGACCCTCCCCTTCGTTGACGCGAAGAACTAAACTGTGGTACGACGCAATGCAACTAAATTTTGTGGAGGAACGGGATGAGCAGGGTTCGTGTGTGGGTTGTGGCCATGTTGCTGGCGGTGCTGGCGGTGTTGGGTTTGCCGAGGGTGGCTGCGGCGCAGGAGGCGAAGCAGGCGGATTTGGAGAAGACGCTTTGGGATGTGGATCAGCAGTGGCTGTGCGACGGTCCTTATCAGAAGCCGTACGCGGAGTGCGTGAAGTTCCGGAGCCAGTATTGGGTGGACGGATTTTTCGAGGTGCAGTCCGGAGGGACGCTGCGCAACAAGGAGGAGATGGTGGCCACGCAGTCGGCGGCGAATCCCGTGACCGGCGTGCGGCCCTTCCCTGCCGATTTCCGGTTGATGGCGGTTTACGGAGACGTGGCGCTCGGAACGGATCACACCGATTTCAAGACCGCGCGGCCGGATGGAACGATTCCCTTCACTTCGGACAGCCATTGCCTGCGCGTGTTCGTGCGGCAGAACGGCGTGTGGCGGCCGGCCGCGGCGGGACTTGTGCCGGTGATTCCGCCGACCGAAGCGAATTACAAGACCTCCGGCGCGAAGAGCACCAAGAGTCCCGACGAAAAGCTGGAAAAGGAACTCGCGGAGATGGATCAGAAGTGGATGGAGGCGGTGCGCTCCGGGAAGACCGACTATTTGAAAGACTTTTATGCCGACAAGTGGTTTGAGATTCTGGGGTGGCTGCCCACGGTGGTCCTGACCAAGCCCATGGCGATGGAACGCGTCGCGCACCTCAATTTCAAGCCGGGCGAAGGGATTTTCGTGGACGAGTTTAAGTTGATGGCGGTGTATGGGGACGTGGCGCTGGCGACCGACCGCAGGATCAGGAAGATTGCGGACGAAAGCGGAAACATCGTGAGCACGCCGCATCGCGCTGTCCTGGTGTTCGTGAAGGAAGGCGGGAAGTGGAAGATTGCGGCGGACGCGGCCGTGCCGACGATGGCTACGGAGTAGGGTTTCCGTTTTACTGAAGCACGCTCTTCGATTGTCATTCCGAGGCCGCGGCGGCCGACGAATCTCTCTGTGTTTGAGATCCAAAAGAAAGAGAGATTCTTCGCTTCGCTCAGAATGACAAAATAGACCACTTTTTCCACAAGCTTTGAGTCTTTCCAACCTAAACGCAGGAGGCCACGATGAGCAGAACGCATTGGCTGCGATGGGGATTTACGGCGCTGGGAATACTATTACCCGCCGTCGCTGCGATTCCCTCCCACGCTCAAGCGCCGACGGACGATTCGGTGGTGTTCATTCACGCAAACGTGATCGACGGGATTTCCAATGCGCCCACGATGGACGCCACCGTCGTGGTGGTGAACGGGCGCATCCAGAGTATCGGGCGCGGGGCGGCGCCCGCGGGGCGGGGCGCGGTGGTCGATCTTACGGGGCACTGGCTGCTTCCCGGGTTCGTGGACGCGCATGTGCACGTGGGCAACCTGGCGGATGCCAAGAGGGCGCTGCGGTCGGGGGCGACGACGATTGGCGAGGCCGGTGTCAATCACTTCGCGGACATCGGGATGCGCGAGCTGAATCATAAGGGCGTGGTGGATGTGCCGGATGTGGTCGCGGCCGGGTATCACATTCGGACGCATCCGGCGGACGACTATTTCATCGATTTTCCGCAGGACGCCGACTTGATGGGCGGGGTGCATGGCACGGAAGCAGTGCGGCGGATGGTGCGGCGAATGGCGAGCCGAGGCGTCGACCGGATCAAAGTGATGGCGACGGAGCGCGCGGGGACGCCGGACACCGATCCGCGCATCCGTATTTTCAACGATGAGGAATTGGCCGCGATCGTGGACGAAGCGAACAAGACGGGATTGTGGGTGGTGGCGCACGCGCACGGTGATGAAGGCGCGGCGGCGGCGGTGCGCGCGGGCGTGCACTCCATCGAGCACGGGACGTACTTGAGCGATGAGACTCTGCGGCTGATGAAGGAAAAAGGCGTGTACCTCGATCCCACGATTACGGCGCTCGTGGATATGTCCGATCCCGAAGGCGAGTACGACAATCCCATCCTGCAGATGCGCGGGAAAGCCATGCTGCCCACGGGGCGCGAAATGGCGGCGCGGGCGTGGAAGATGGGAGTGAAGATCGTGGCGGGCACGGATACTTCCTATTTTGATAAGAACAATCGGACGCTGGCGGACGAAATGATCGAGCTGTCCGATGCGGGGATGGAACCGATGAACGCGATCAAGGCGGGGACGTCGGTGTCGGCGGAGGAATTGGGCGTCGACAAGCGCACTGGATCAATTCGCGTAGGGTACGAGGCGGATTTTGTGGTGATCGACCGGAGCCCGCTCGAAAACATACGGCACATCGGCGACGTGGTGATGGTGGTGAATAACGGCAGGATCGCGCTGAACCGGTTGAATGTCGCGCCGCATCCGTAGGTGGCGCGGGCTGTCATGAGGCGTAGTTGCTTGTGAGAAATTCGGATTCGATGTATGTTACGGGGCATTCCTGGACGCGAAACGGAAAAACCAAATGAAAAATACTGCCACGAAAATTCGTTGTTTGCTGTTCCTGATCGCCGCGGCGTTTTTGGCGTTGCCCGCGGGCGCGCAACTCGCGCCGCCCAATGCCGAGGGCGTCACGATGGGGCACATTCATCTGTTCGTGAAAGACGTTGAGGCGCAGAAGAAATTCTGGACCGAGACGATGGGTGGCACCGTCGTGCAAAACGGGCAGCTGATGTTGATCCAGTTTCCCGGCGTTTACATCATGCTGCGGCAAGCCGATCCGACGGGGCCTCCGGACGGCTCCATCGTGAATCACTTTGGATTTGCATGGAAAGATATGCCCGCGCGGCTGGCGAAGTGGAAAGCGGACGGCGTGGAAATCGAACAGACCGGAAATCCGAATCAGGGCTACGTGCACGGGCCGGACGGCATTCGCGTGGAGTTTTTCGGCGACCCGACGCTTGCCACTCCCGTGGCGATGAATCACATCCATTTTTACCCCGTGGACATTCCCGGGATGCAAGCGTGGTACGCGAAAATGCTTGGCGGCGTGCCGGGCAAACGGCAGCGTCAATCCTCGCCGGGATTGATCGACTGCGATGATCTTCCGGGCGCGAATCTATCGTTTTCGCCGGGGAAGGCGGGCCTCGTTCCAACAAAGGGGCGGTCGCTCGATCACATCGGCTTCGACGTGACGGACCTCGAAGCGTTCGCCAAGAAGCTTGACGCGCAAGGGGTAAAGCTGGACGAGGGCCCTCGCCTGGCACCGAATGGGACAACGAAGGTCGCCTACATAACTGACCCGTGGGGCACGCGCATCGAACTGACGCAAAACCTCGCGCCCGCTGCAACGCCAATGTCACCGAGCGGCTTGGGCGTAACTGTCCACTGATCTCCCTCTCTCACTGAAAACTTAAAACCTCTGCAAGGCAACGGAATAACCGTTGTGTGCGCTGTTTTTTGGCGCAAGGGCTACAAAACACATGGCCGACTGCGTGGGGTCGATATTCAGGACGCGGCGACGCCGACAACATCATTCGTGCTTACACGTGCCTGGGTGCGGCCCATCAGGAAGATGGCGCCGCTACCAATGAGGGATGGAATCGCGCCCGCCAGAAAGAGCGTGGTTATTGGCAAATGCAGCGAAAGCATGATGCCGCCAAAGATTGGGCCGACAATCGATCCGATGCGCCCGATGCCGAGCGCCCATCCCACGCCGGTCGAGCGAATGTAAGTGGGATAGAACGAGGCGGCCAGCGCGTTAGCGCCGGTTTGCCCGCCGATCACGCCCGCGCCCGCGAAAAAAGTACAGATCATGATCGCGGCGACGGAATGGGAGTAACCGAGCAGGGCGACGCAAACAGCGCCTAGAAAATAGGTGAACGTCAGGACCCGATAGGCGCCGAAGCGGTCCACGAAACTGCCGAGTGCCAAAGAGGCGATGACGCCCCCGCCCTGAAATACGGCAGTGGCGATCACCGCGAGCGAGAGGGTAATTCCAGCGTTGTGAAAAACCGTGGGCAGCCAGCTGGTCAGCAGGTAGATATCGATCAGGCTCATGAAGAAACCAATCCACAGCAGAATCGTGGGAACGGCGCGTCCCTGCCGGAAAAGGTGCACTACGGGCATACCGGGCGCACGCTCTTCGCGAACAACGAAGTTCGCGTCGCTTCCGAAAACGAGTTGCGGGTTCACGCGGGACAAGAGTTCCCTCACGCGCGATACTTCCTTTCCGTGGATCACGAGGTGGTGGATGGATTCGGGAAGCAGCAAGGCCAGCGCCGGCGTCAACAACAACGGCATAACGCCAGCCAGAATGAAAACGCCTCGCCAGCCGAATACGGGAAGAATGGGCACCGCGGCAAATCCGGCGATCGATGCGCCGATGGGAAAACCGCAGAACATGATGGTAATCATCGTGCCGCGGCGCCGCTCCGGGGCATATTCCGCCGTCAGCGCGATGGCGTTGGGCATGACTCCGCCAAAGCCCAATCCTGCAAGGAATCGGAAGATGGCGAGGCTGGCGCTCGAATCCGCCCTGGCCGTGGCCAGGCAAATTACACCGTAGAACAGCGTGCAGGCGACGATCACGGGCTTGCGCCCAAAATGGTCGGCGATAGGTCCGAAGACCAATGCGCCCAGCATCAAGCCCACCAGTCCCCAGGCGAAAATTGGCGTGAGCGCAGCCGGACTGAGGTGCATGTCGCGCGCCACCGAGGGCGCCAGATAGCCGATCATTTGCGCGGCGAAACCGTCCAGCGTCGCGGCCAGTGCGCACAGCACCAAGATGCGAATCTGAAACGAGCCGATCTTCTGCTGGTCGATCAAGTCGGGGACGTTCACGGTGGTTGCAGTGGTCATGGCGTCTCGGCCAGTGGCACAAACTTCAGTCTGTAAGGGTTGGGCCTTGCAAGGCCAAAAATCCACAGACTGAAGTCCGTGCTACTAATTCTTTCTTCGGAATGAAATTTTCCAGATTCCATTCAAATTTTGTTGAGGATGTCCGCGAATTTTGCCGCGACCCTGGCGCGCAGCTCCGGCGTCGCGCCCACAACCGGCGGAAATTCCTTGATGCGCTCGAAGGGGCGGCACGCGTCAATCAATCCGCGCGAATTGAAGCTTACAGGGGAGCCGTGCGGAATGAGTGGGTCCAGCGGGCCGCTCCACATGCGGCGGATAATTTCAATGTCCAATGCCGGATCGCAGCGTGTGGACATCGCCCATACGACATCAAACAAGTCCGTCGGGTCAACGTCGTCGTCCACCACTACGACAAAGCGTCCGAGGTACGCGCCTGCCTGGCAACCCGCAGCCACGAGGCCGACTTGTTTGGCGTGTCCGGCATACGCCTGCTTGACGGAGATGACATTGAACAGGCGCATCGCGCCGGCTTCGTGGCACCAGACGCCTTGCACGCCGGAAATACCCGCGCGTTCGATGGCGTCCCAAATCATGCCGGACTTGACGATGGACCTGCCGAAGGACATGTCCGAGGGCGGGCGCATGGGCGTGGCCATGGTCAGGATGGGATCGTTGCGGTAGTAGACGCGCCGAACGCGAATGACTCCCTGCTCGCTGGAGGGGCTCGCGTAGTAGCCGGTGAATTCTCCGAACGGGCCCTCGGTGTGCACGTCGCCTTCGGTAATTTCACCTTCCAGAATAATTTCCGCGTGCGCAGGCATGGGAAGGCCGTGAATTTCGCTGGGAATCACCTCAAATGGTTCGCCGCGATGCCCACCGGCATAATCAAATTCCGAGACGCCAAATTTTATTTCGTTGGCAGCGGCAAGAAATAGGAGAGGGTCGTGGCCGCAACAAACCAGCACGGGACAAGGTTTCCCTTGCTTGAAATACTTGTCGCGGACTTGGCGCCCGTGCTTGCCGGGAGACATCCACAGGCCGGTGCTGTTCTTGGAGTGAACCTGCACGCGGTAGGTCGCCGCGTTCACCCATCCCTCGTCGGGATCGCGCATGATCACCAGATCTTCGGTGCCGATGTAGCGGCCGCCATCCCTTTCGTGCACTCGTGGCGCGGGGAATTTGTACAGGTCCACGTTTTCGTCGCGATCGATATTTTCAAGGATGGGGCCGTGCTTCACTGTGATTGGCGGAATCGGTTTGTGCTGCTTCATGCGGTCCCGGTAGGCCTGCACGACGTCGATGGCCGTTCGCGGCATTGGAAAACCCAGCATGAGCGCCATGCGTTTGGAGGAATTGCCCGAGCCAGAGAGAACGCGAAACCCTTTCGGATAGCCGGTAATGTCTTCAAAGAGCAGCGCAGGCGCTTCCGATCGCTTGTGGTTGACGATTTCCGCCAGCGCGCCGAGTTCCAGGTCCCAGTTCGCGCCCTTTACGCGGGTGACTTCACCGAGGCTTTCCGCGCGTTCGAGAAATTCTCTCAAATCGCGATGAGGCCGGTCATAAAGACCCAGCCATTTGCGGTCGATTGTTTGCGAATCAATCGTTTGCGGCATTTCCTGTTCCTTCCATTTCCGTCTTATTTCGTCAACGAAACTTATATCACGTCCAGTAAGGATCGCACGCATCGCGTTCCAGTATGACAGCCACTCCTGGCTGTCCGCTTTTCGATTGCCTGTGCAGCGATGGAGAGGCAAGCCCTAGATGGGACCGCGAGAGAGAGGACAGCCAAGAGTGGCTGTCCTACTATCCATTCAGAATTGGGACGCGATTGAAGTAAGATGGGCGCGCTGCGCTGGTCATTTCTCAAAAGAAAATTCGTGAGGGCGCTATGTCACTCGGGAATCGAATTATCTTCGCGCTTGGAATTGCTTTTGTCGTGCTGACCGCTGCGTCCGGCGGGAGTGCGCTCGCCCAGGCCGACCCCAATTCCGCGCCCAACTCGTACCGCACGGTTGAGAACTGGGCAAAGCTGCCCGGGGGAAGAACGTGGGGGCAAGTGATCAGCGCGGACATCGACCGCGACGGAAAGAGCATTTGGGTTGTTGAAAGATGCGGGGGAACGTCGTGTGCCAAATCAGATCTCGCGCCCGTTCTGAAATTCGATTCATCGGGCAACCTGGTGAAAAGTATTGGAGCAGGGATGATTGTGCGGCCGCACGGTCTCTTTATAGATAAGAGCAACAATGTGTGGGTAACCGACGGCGACGCGGAAAATGGGAAGGGCGACCAGGTTTTCCAGTTCAACCAGGATGGAAAAGTATTGCTGGCGCTCGGCAAAGCGGGAGTCGCTGGGGACGGACCGGACACGTTCAACAAGCCGAGCGATGTGCTGGTCGCGCCAAACGGCGACATTTTCGTCGCGGATGGGCATGGGCCGGGCTCGAATGCGCGGATCGTGAAATTTTCTGCGGATGGAAAATTCATCAAGGCCTGGGGCAAAGAAGGAACAGGGCCGGGAGAATTCAACAATCCCCATTCGCTGGCGATGGATTCCAAAGGGCGTCTGTTTGTCGCAGACCGCGGGAACAGCCGCGTCCAGATTTTCAATCAGGAGGGAAAATTCCTCGAGGAATGGCGGCAGTTTGGACGGCCGAGCGGCGTTTTCATCGACAAGAACGACGTTCTGTACGTCGCGGACTCGGAATCGAATATGGCGCGCAATCCAGGTTTCAGGCGCGGGATCCGGATCGGAAGCGTGAAAGATGGCATCGTCACGGCCTTCATTCCAGATCCGGTGCTGAATCCTAGGCAAGGGCTGGAACCCACGAACGGGACAGCGGCGGAGGGCGTCGCGGCGGATGGTGCAGGGAATGTCTACGGGGCGGAAGTTGGCCCGCGAAATTTCAAAAGATACGTCAACAGAGAAGATTCGGTTGCGACATACGATCTAGTTCAATTGAGTGTAAGAGTGGGGCTTCGTGAAGGAGAATCTATTAAGGACATGCTCGTCATAGTCCACGACTTGAACAATCATGAAAATGAAATTCTTCGCGCGCTGACCGACAGGGAAGGCAACGTACCACCGATTAAGGTGCGTTCGGGATTGTACCGGGTCATCGCTACCAATCAATATGGCTTATGGCAAACAAGTGTCCGCGAAGTCCTTGTGAAAGAGAATCCCACTCAAGTCGCAATCACACCCGAGCCAAAGGCAACTCACGGCAATGGGGATGCCGTCCTCATAGGAGCACGTCGTGAACTGTTGCGATTGATCGGGCCGGACGGTCAGCCCGCGGCCGGGGCTTCTATTCTTTGTCGCGATCGAGACGCGACATTGTCGTTAGAGAGATGGTACGAGGCAGATAGGAGTGGCGAGGCAAGAATCGAAATGGTGGGTAATCCCACGGTGGTAGTAGTTCAATATCATGGCGTACTCTTCTCTACGGAATTTAGCGATCGCGATAGGAACCTAGTAATTCGGATTGAGGAGCACTAGCCTATGCTGCGCGCCACGACTGCGTTGATTTTCCACCCATGCGTGGCGTGACGACGGCCCGAAACTCAAGGTAGCGACTCTGAATTGGAGGGAAACGAAATGAAGCGGAGAACATTCTTGCGCAACGCAGCAGCAAGTGGTCTGGCCGCGGCGGTCCTGCCCGGCGCGGCGAGGAGCGCCGATAACAAGCCTCCGGCCACTGCATCAAAAGTCCGAGTGATATCGACGGATCGGGCGCCGAAACCCGTCGGGCCGTTCTCGCAGGCTATCATGGCCAACGGATTTGTTTTCGTCGCAGGGATAACGGCGCGCGATCCAAAGACGGGGCAGGTGATCGAAGATGACATCACGCGGCAGACGGAATTGGTGATGGAAAATATCAAGGCCATTCTCGAAGCCGCCGGCTCGTCTTTTGATCGCACGGTGAAAACGACCGTCTATTTAAAAGACATGAATGATTTTGACGCGATGGGAAAAGTGTACAGCCGTTATTTTCCGACGCACCCGCCGGCACGCGCTACGGTTGAGGTGGCCCGATTGCACGGCGGGCGCATCGAGATTGAATTGATCGCTGTGGCCTAGGCCCTACAAAGAGGAGATTTATGCTGACACGCCGTCAGTTTTCTCAATTGCTGATCGGATCACCTCTCTTGGCTTCAAGTAGTTTTACTGGTGATGCGAGCGCTGCACCCGTCCCTTCCCCGCAGGATATGGGCGCGGCGCTGTCGCAGAGCCGCGACTTACTGATCAAAGGCGGGACGGTCATCGACCCCAGCCAGAATCTGCACGCGCTGCTCGACGTGGCAGTGAAAGACGGCAAAATTCAGCAGATTGCGCCGGACATTCCAGCGGATGGATTGCGCAGCGTCATTTCCGCAAAAGGCAAAATCGTCACGCCGGGACTCATCGACGTGCACGTGCATATTTTCGAGGGAGTGGGCCCGACCGGAGTGAACGCGGATCAATATTGCCTGGGCCGCGGCGTAACGACAGCGGTGGATGCGGGCTCCGCGGGATATTTTTCCATCGCCGGGTTCCGGCAGTACGTCATCAAGCCGTCGGCCACGCGCGTCTACGCAATGATCGATATCGGAGCGCGCGGCACGCTCATGGGTCTCGTCGGCAACTATTCCAATCTTGATTGGGTGAATCCGCAGTTGACGGCGCGGGCGGCGGAAGCAAACAAGCCCGACGTCGTGGCGGTCAAGGCGCGGCTTTCCAGAGAAATTACCGGCGCAAACGATCTAGAAGTTTTGAAACGAGCGCTAGAAGCCGCGAAACTTTCCAACCTTCCGTTGATGGTACATGTCGGCGATTCCTATTCGCCCTTGCCGGACATTCTCAAGCAGTTGCGAAAGGGCGATGTGCTAACGCACTGTTTCACGGGGCGGCCCAATGGACCGCTTGATGCCAACGGAAAAATTCTTCCCGAAATGCTGGCTTGCCGCGAGCGAGGCGTCTTCTTCGACGTTGGCGATGGCGGGCCGCATTTGAGCCTGGACGTGGCGGAAAAGTGCCTGCAACAAAATTTCTTGCCGGACACGATCGGCGCGGACCTCGGCGGCCTGAGTTACAACGGACCGGTCTACGACCTGGTCACGGAACTCTCCAAGTTTCTGCTTCTGGGGATGACCGTGGATCAGGTGATCGAGCGCGTGACGCTCAGGCCGACACGCATGTTCAATTTTGGCGTCGAGCTTGGAACTTTACGGACAGGGGCGGTGGCGGATATTACGATTCTTGAAGTTCGCGAGGGGTCCTTTACTTTCAGTGACAGCACCGGGAAGAAACGCACCGGAAAACAGAAGTTGCAAAGCGTGGCGGCGATTCGCGCCGGGAAGACTTACGTCAACCGTAGCGATGACGTTTGAATGATTAGCACAGGCTTCAGCCTGTGAGTTTTAGTCCTCACACTTACAAAACCCCACAGGCTGAAGCCTGTGCTACTGAAGGCGTCACAAATATTAGTAGCTGCCCGCCAGCGTCTGGATTTTTGACTTGTCGGGGTACAACACGCCGAGCGCCTGATCCTTCGGGTCTGCGGACCGTGTGGTGTACCAGATCGAATTTTCGTTCGACACTTCGATCTTGGGCATGTCGGTTCGCTGAACGTAAGGATAGTAGGTGAACGTCTTCGATTTCTGTTCAAACTTGATCAGCGCGCCGCCCTGACCGGAATCCGCGATCCAGTAATTTGAATCGTGATCCTGCTGAATGTCGTAGGGGAACGACCACTTCAGCGGGAGCGCGTACTCGACGATCTTGTTGGTGTTGGGGTCGAGCATTCCGATTTTCCCTGGCCATTCGAGGGCGTACCAGATCATGCCATTGTGGTCTGCGAACACGCGGCGCATGGTGCAGGGCCGCGTCAACGGGGCATATTCGATCCACTGGCTGTCCGCCGGATCAAATTTCGTCACTTTGCAGCGCCACCAATCGGCCAGCCACACTTTGTCGTTCTTGTCCATGACCATGCCGTAGGCAAAGCTGTTATCCGTGGGCGTCTTGTGGAGGGAAACTTCGCCCGTCGTGTGATCATACTTGGCAATTTCGTTGGCCCAAGAGAGCGACTCCCAAATATTTTGCTTGGAATCCACAAACGGCGTGTTGCCGTGCGGAGGCCGCTTGGCTTCGGGGTCGTACGGAAAATATTTGAGCTCGCCGGTCTTGCTGTCGACGCGTACGAAGGCTGTGTGTCCGGCCATCCAGATGTCGCCGCTGGCATCCTGCGTCAGGCCGTGGCCGCGATATTGCGGGCCGCCAACCGGGTAATCGGTCCAGGTGGCCGTGCGCGGATCCATTTTGCCGACTTGCAAGCCGCGCGCGTCCACGTACCAGATATCGCCGTTCTGGCTCAGGTGCGCGTCGTGAAATCCGCGATCCCCTTTTGGCAGCGGAGGAATGTGATACTCGATGAACATCGCTTTGCCCAGGGCTTTTTCATCGATCGGCTCGTCAGGAACGGCGAGACCGCGCTTCTTGCTGTCCGGGCCGAAATTTTTCACCAGGTACGCAACTAACTCCTCGCGTTCGCCGGCGGCGAAAGTGCCGGGGACGAGGCGCACGCCCGCGTTGTCATTCGGGTTTTGCATCAAATCGATGGCGGCGTTCCACTGCGATTCATCCCACTGTTTATTCGGGAGGAAGTCCGGGCCGTGGCACATGATGCAGGTGCGCTCGATCGTCTCGCGCGCGTGGCTGGGCGGGTACAATTCGTCATAGGAAACGAGCGGCTCACCTTTGGGAAGGCCGCTGCGCATTTGCTGGTTCGGCCGGTAGGTTCCCTCTTTCAAGGTAAAATCCGCTGTAGCGCTTCCGCCGGAAGCGATGGTAATTTTCTGCACGTCCGAATCTGTGAAGCCGTTCTTCGTGACGCTCACTTCATAGTTGCCAGGAAAAAGGTCCACCGCCTGGTAACGCCCGCCTTCGGTGAACACCATGTAGACGACGTTCTTGTCCACATTCTTGACGTAAACTTTTGCCGCTTTGAACTCCTTGGGGGCTTTTACCATGCCGGAGATTGAGCCCAGCCCGGCCAGCGGGCTGGCCGCGCCTCCGCCGGCGCTCTTCTCACTCTTGTTTTGGGCGCTGACGGCAGTCGCAACGCCGAGGACGAGCGCGAAATCGAGCGCCCAAACGAGGCCCGAACACCACAATTTGCGGTCCATGAACGCCTCCCTGGCAGATGGCTAAATCCGGATACCAATGTGGTAGCAATATAGACTCGTCCGGCCAAGGAATCAATGCGCCAGATCATGTGATTCGTGAATCGTGATTTGTAATTCGGGGAGAGCCCGATGTGTATTTCACTGCGTCGAATTTCTCTGTGTTCCATCTGTCCTCTGTGATAAATGTTTTTCACTTCTCAGGAGCGGGAACAATGATTGAAGAAAAAGACGTCCTGATCCGCGTTCGCGATGGAATTCACATGGCCGCGCGAATTTACAGACCGGATGGCGCCGGGCCTTTCCCCACGCTCTTTGCCACTTCGCCCTATCGCTATGACAACAACACTCTGCCTGCACAACCGATGTTCTTGTGGCGGGAAACCGGGCCGATCGAGTGGTACGTGGACCACGGCTACGCCTACGTGCACGCCGATGTTCGCGGAACGGGGCGCTCGGAGGGCGAATTCGAATTCCTCGGCCAGCGCGAGCAGCACGACCTGTACGACGTGATCGAGTGGATTGGGACGCAGCCCTGGTGCAACGGAAAAGTCGGCGGCATAGGACAGTCCTACTATGCCATGTCGCAATGGTTCATGGGGATTCAGAACCCTCCCCACCTGGCGTGCATTGCACCCTACGATGGTTTGAACGATCCCTATCGATTTATGGGCTATCCGGGCGGCATCGAGGGCGCATTCCTGGCCTACTGGATGAATGCCAGCGTGCGCGTGCCGAATCTCTATCCGGCGAATGGAGACAATCCGCGGCACGTGGCGACCGACCTGTTCCTGGAAGTGCAGCAGCATCCTTTCTACGATGGTTTCTGGAAGGAACGCGCAGCGTTCGAACAATTGAGCAAGATCAAAGTGCCGCTGTTCTCGATCGGCGTGTGGGCCAAGCAGGAACTACACCTCGCGGGAAACATCCGAGGCTATCAGCTGGCCAGCGGTCCGAAGAAACTCGCCATCAGCGGTACGGCGACTCCGTTTTCTTCGCAATCCGATTTTGCGGGCCTGGAATTTCACCAGAAATATTTGCTCCCGTTCTACGACAAATATTTGAAAGACCTCAAGACCAGCTATGACGAGAGGCCCAACGTTGAATATTTGGTGCGCAATACGGGAAAGGCAAGGGCATTCGACGCTTGGCCGCCGCCAGGGACAAAACCGCTGCATTTCTATCTGAGCAAAGGACCGACAGGAAGTGTGACGTCGCTCAACGACGGCGGCTTGGACGCCGCTGCTTCCGGCAAAAGCGGCGGGGGCACCAGCTATACGTATCCGCATCCTTCCTGGGTGCTGGGCGTGGTGCCGGTCGGACCCGCTGGACCCGATCCAGTCCGTGGTGTGCTCACGTTCACGACACAGCCGCTGGCGAATGACACGGAAATCGCCGGGACCGCAAAATTGATTCTCTACGCGGCATCGACGCGGAGCGACACGGATTTTATCGTCAAGATTTCGGAGCAGTTTGAGCAAAGCCATGAGGAGCGCGCACGCGGCGTTCAGCCTCGAAATTTCATCGTCACGAAAGGATGGCTGCGCGCTTCCCACATGGACCGCGACTCGGTGCACAACACCGAGGAAATTCCCTACTATACCCACGAGCGGGCGACGCCGCTGAATCCGGGTACGATCTACAAGTTTGAAATTCCGTTCCAGCCAATCGCGTACCTCTTCCACAAACGTAACCGGATTCGCGTGGAAATCTGCAACGGCGATTCACCCGTGACGGACTCTTTGTTCTTTCACTTTTACAGGCCGGACAAAATCGGGACCGACACGATTTACCACGACGCGGATCATCCTTCGGAGCTTATCCTGCCCGTGCTGATGTAGCGCAGGCACTCTTGCCTGTGCGATTTTTGCAGTGTTCATTTCTCCGAGCATTAAAGACTAGCGTAAACCCCGCACAGGCAGGAGTGCCTGTGCTACCAGATTCCCCAATGAATTATTGGCGCTCGACGGGAGGCAGCTTTCCTCCAGAGATGAATGTTCCGATGCGGTTGCCTTTGGTGATTGGGAGCAGGAGATGCGACGGGAATTCAGCGTTGTGATGAACGGTCACTTGAGACGCGCTGGCGCTGGAGACGTGGCCGATTCCAACGAGTTCGAGATAGTTCTTGGGGACATCGTTGTCCGCGCTCTTGATTTTGATTCCGATGCGCTCGCCGGGCTTCAGCAAAATTCCGTAGGGGCGGATTTCGATATTGAATTCATAAATTTGATTGGGCTCGAGCGGCTCGCGCGCGGTGTGCAGGTGGATCGGCTGCCAGGGCTTGGATGCGGCTGGATCAAGCTTACGCTGCGAACCGCGGAGCCAGCCGCGCGTCAAAAGGCTGCCGCGGCCATCGGCATCGAAATGCCATAGGGAAATAAACCACAAAATTTCTCTCGCCGTCGTGGAACCGTACAAATTTAGGACGATTGGGCCGCAGATCTCCGTGTTTTCCACCATTGGCGGCGTTATGAAGTTGAGTTCGCCGTGAAGGTGCGGCGAGTCTTCGTACGTGGAGGACCCATCGTTCGGCCAGAACTCGTGCTCGCTGAGAAGCCCGTCGGTGTGCAGGTAAAACGGGGTCCATTTGGTTTCGGGGAGCGGCCATTCATCCGCCTGCTTCCATTCGCCCGTCCCCACGATGAAGAGTTGAATGGGGGGCCCGTCCAGGATTCCGGTGTCGATGCCCTTCAGCCAGTGATCAAACCAGCGGAGCGATTCATAGGCATATTGATAGAGCGGCCGGTCCAGATACACGGGCGGTCCAACGGTCAATTTTTTCGGGCCTTTCCATTTCTCGATCGCGCGGATATCGCCCGGCAAGTGAAGACCGTAGAGCCCCCAATCGCCGCCAAAATAGGCCGGGATTCTGGAATTCTCAAAATTCACGGTACGCTCTATGTGAAATTCATTGCACAGGTTGTTCACGATGATTTCGACGAGCATGGAATTCGCTCCGGCATCGGGATGGCTCAGGGCGTCCACCAGATAGGGCACAGAGGAAATCTCAGGATCGGCGAGGGCGGCTTCTATAGCTTGAGAGTATCGGGCCTCGCCCCATTTCTCTTTCAAAGTGTTTTTCGTCCGGAAATAGGGGCCGTTGGATGATACCCAGTGAGACATGAAACCGTGATTAAAAATTCCTCCGTGGTAGTAGAGATCGCGATACATGTCGGTCCAACCGTAGGGAGAAAAAATCGCGCGCAGGTGAGGCGGATTCAGGGCGGCGACGCGCTTGGAGACACGCGAGAAATGCGATACGCCGGTCATTCCCACATTGCCGTCGCACCAGGGCTGGCGCGCCGCCCACTCCACTGCTTCGTAGACGTCCTGAATCGACTGCGGATCGATGTTTCCGAAAATGCCGCCGGACTTGTGCGTTCCGGTGATATTGATGATGAGCAGCGCGTATCCGCGGCGAACGTAGAAATTGAAGTCGCCCGTTTCCATGAAGCCGCGCGCGTAAGAGAAACCGATCGGCATCAATTCGACCGACTGCGCCGATTTGGAGTAGGCGTGAACTGCCAGCAGGGCTGGAAATTTACCCGGCGCGTCGGGCCGGAAAATATCCGAGTCGAGTGTCACTCCCTCTCGAACCGGAATCGCCACGTCGCGCTCAATCGTGATTCCGTATTTTCGCGGCGAAGTTTGCCACTTGGTCGAAAACAATTAAATTCCTCCCAACCATTTCGGGGAAAACCAAAAAGCTGCCCGCCCTTAAAACGGGCGGCCTCTACGAGACCTTCTTCCAACACTGCAGGACGGTTTTGTAGCGGCCGTTCCGGCACGTGTTTTCCGGGACGGAACGGGCACATTGAAGATTGAACCCAATCTCTCAGCCAAAATTCGCAACGATCCAATCAAGCGGGATAATATACAATTGTGATGCGTTTGGGCGTCAAAAAGCGGATTGCGGCTGAATCACACCCGTGCGGAGTGCAACTTCCAATCAGCACGTGTGCATCGTAGTCGAAGTCACTTTCGCGATAAAGGCGCGCCATGGCTGACACAATCTCCGTTGCGTCTCAAGTCCAGGCCCGGACAGATCTTCGTGCTGCCGCCGCCACGGATTCAATCCCCTGGTACATCTGGTCGTGTCTCGTTGCGGTCATCTCCAGCGTTATCGGCGGAGCGTGGGACATTTCCTGGCACGAGAGTATTGGCCGCGACACGTTCTGGACCACGCCGCATATTCTGATTCAGCTGTGCGGCGTGATCTCAGGCCTTTGCTGCGGCTATCTGAGTCTGTCCACTACGTTCCAGAAAAATTCGGCTTTGCGGGCCCATTCCATTTCGATGTGGGGCTTCCGCGGGCCCATGGGCGCGTTTCTGTGCGCCTGGGGCGGCGTGTGCATGATTACCTCGGCGCCGTTCGACAATTGGTGGCATTCGGCCTACGGACTGGACGTGAAAATCCTCAGTCCGCCGCACGTCTTGCTGGCGCTGGGAATGACGGGCATTCGTTTTGGCACCGTGGTCCTGATCGTATCCGAGATGAACCGCGCCCAAGGGGAATACCGCGTCCGGCTCGAGCGCTTGCTGTTTTTCGCGTTTATTTTTCTGTTTGGCATGACCATCGGAATCGCTCAGGAGTACACGGTCCGCCCGCTCATGCATGGAGCGAGGTTCTATCTGGTGGCAGCGCTCATCGCGCCGATTATTATGGGTGCGATAGCAGCGGCCACAAAGCATCCCTGGGCTGCGACCATCACGACCGCGATGTACACTGCCACGCATTTGGCGTTCACTTGGATATTGCCTCTCTTTCCGGCGGAACCCAAGCTCGGACCGGTCTATCAAAAAATTACGCATCTTATCCCGCCGGATTTTCCGATGCTTTTGATCGTGCCGGCGATTGTCTTCGATCTGGTGCGCCGGCGAATCGGAGTGTGGAACCGGTGGGCCCAGGCGGCAGCGCTTGGCGCGGCGTTTCTGGCCAGCTTTATTTTGGTGCAGTGGCCATTCGCGGATTTTCTGATGTCTCCGGCTTCACGCAACTGGATTTTCGCGACGAACAATTTTCCCTATTTCATACCGCCCAGGTCTCCGTGGGCCCGCAATATTTTTTTCCCGACCGAAGCAAGCCCCACGGCCTTCTGTTTTGAAATGGGCATAGCGGTCCTTGTCGCTATTATCATGACCGACCTTGGGACGCGCTGGGGCGAGTGGATGCGGCAGATTCGCAGGTGAAAGCTTTAGTAGCACGGCCACTCCTGGCTGTGCGGTTTTGTGAGTTGCAAGTGTGGGCCGTAAATCTTGTGACAGTTGCAAACCCCGCACAGGCATGAGTGCCTGTGCTACCGAATTCTGCTTCGATATCTGATGCGCTCACGAATACAACTCTTCGGACTTATAACTCTGTTCCTGGCGGTCGCACTTCCCGCGAGCGCGCACGTGGGCAGCCCGGACGTTTTTTACGAAGGCAACGCCGGACCGTACCGGCTCTTTGTCACCGTTCGTGTGCCGCAGGTGATTCCCGGCGTAGCCGAAATTCAGATTCGCAGTGAATCGGGCAACGTAAGGGCGATTCGCGTGGTTCCCATGCGCCTTGCAGGGCCCGGATCCAACCTGCCCCCCACGCCCGACCTCGCCGTTCAATCCAAGGACGACGCGCAATTTTTCACCGCCAGCCTCTGGCTGATGGAATCCGGGGCATTGCAGGTGCGCGTGCTTGTGGACGGCGCGCAAGGGCAAGCGGAAGTTTCCGTGCCCGTGCCGTCCTCCGCGCAGAAAACTCTGCCCATGCAGAAATCCCTCGCCGTGCTTTTGTTTGCACTGATGTTGCTTCTGGCCGCTGGCGTGGTGTTTATCGTTGGCGCCATCGTGCGCGAAGGAAACCTGGATGGCGGCGAAATCCCGAACGAATCCCGCAAGCGCCGGGCGCGTCGCGCCATGGTGGGCACCGCGGTTCTGGTCACCGCACTGCTTCTTCTGGGGAATGCCTGGTGGGGTGTGAATGCCAAAGATTTTCAACGCAGGGTGAATTTTTTCAAACCTCCGGCGGCCGCCTTAAAACTCGTTGACGGGCAACGCCTGGAGATTCGCCTCGAACGCCCCGACGCGGGGGCGGAGCGCCCCGGCTTCCGTTCGCAGGCGTATCTCCGCTTAGGTGATGTGATCCCGGATCACGGTCACCTGATGCACCTGTTTCTCCTCCGCGTTCCGGAACTAAGTGCCATGTGGCATCTTCATCCGAATCCCGCAGAAGGCGACGCGTTCTCGGTGGATTTGCCCAGCATGCCCACCGGCCGCTATCAAGTTTTCGCCGACGTCGTCGACCCGCGAGGATTTCCTTGGACGCTTGTTGGCAGCGTCGAACTTCCGCAAATCGCCGGAGGGAAACCCCTAGCAGGCGACGATTCCATGTGGTCCGGTGCGCCGCTCGTCGCGACAACCGCCGATTCCACGAATTCGGCGATTCCAGATGGTGGCCGCATCGTTTGGCAGCGCCCGGCGGGACCCTTGAAGGCCAGCGTTCCCTTGGAATTCACCTTTGCAGTCCAGGATAAGGACGGCCGCCCGGCGCAGGGTATGGAGCCGTACATGGGCATGGCCGGACATGCCGAATTTGTCCGCTCGGATTTGAGCGTTTTTGCGCACGTGCATCCGGCTGGATCGGTGTCCATTGCTGCTTTGGAATTAGCGCAAGACGGCTTGCCGAATGGTGCCGCTTCCGGGCAAATGCCCATGTCGATGCCGATGTCGGCGCCGATGTCCATGCCGATGCAAGACTCCGGACCTATTCCCCCTGAATTCCGCTTCCCGTACGGATTCCCACAACCGGGCGACTATCGCATCTTCGTGCAGATCAAGCGGAGAGGGCGGGTTGAAACCGGCGTGTTCGACGCTCACGTGCAGTGAGGTGTCTCGGTAGGTTAGGCTTTAGCCTGTCGCGTTGACGGTAGGGCTTTCCACTAAAAGCAGACAGGCTGAAGCCTATCCTACCTAAAGCGCGGAAACAGTTTTAACGCATTGTCACGATTGACGGCGCGCTTGATCTCGTCCGAAACTTGATAATTGTCCCAGCCGTTGGCCGTCGGACCGACGGCACGGTAAGGAAAGTCGCTCCCCCACAAAATCTGCGAGGTTGGCACCAGGTTCATGAGAGCGGCAAGCGATGAATTGTTAGTCGCGTTCGCCACGTCATAGTGCAATCTCTTGAGCTCGTAGAGAACGCCGTTCGGCACGCGCGAGGCCAGCGCGCTGCGCGCCTGGAAAAAACCGTTGATGCGCGCAGCCAGCACCGGCATGGTCCCGCCGGAATGGCAAAAGATGAAGCGGATGTCCGGACAGCGGGCGAACGTGCCGTTCACGAGAAAGCTGACGATCGCGCGGGTGGTATCGAAAACAAATTCAACCACATTGGAAGGAATTCCTGGGATTAAATTTGCGCAGCAGCAAGGCTCGGTCGGATGGACGAAAACGATGGCCTTGCGGCGATTCAGCTCGTCGAATACCGGAGCAAAGGCAGGATCGCCCGGCCACTTGTCGTCGTAACTCGTTTGGAGGTAAACGCCGTCGGCTTCGAGCGAGTCAAAGGCATAGGCGATCTCCGCGAGGCTCCCGTCGACATCCGGTAGTGGGAGCGCGGCGAACATGCCGAAACGCTGCGGATAGTCTTTGGATAGCCGCGCTCCATATTCATTCGCGATGCGCGCGAGCTTGACCGAATTTTCCTTACCCTTGTGCCACGCGCCCGGCACGGGCAGCGACAAGAGGGACGAGGCGATGCCGAACTCTTCCATCTGCTCTAGAGTCACGTCGGGAGTCCATTTCAAGACAGTAGTGTCACCCGACGTAATTTCAAGAATGCGGTCGCGGGTGAGATTCGCATATTCTGGCGGGAGCATGTGGTGATGCACATCGATGCGGCGTGGATTTGACGCCGCTTTTGCACCAGGATCTGTCGGCAGCGCATTGCTAGCGCACAATGGCAAACCTCCTCAGCTTATTCTTTTGCATCAACCAAAATGAACGCAACGCTGCACGGCGCGCTTCCGCGATTGACCCATGCATGGTTGGTGCCGCGTTGTATGACAACATCGCCCGCCTTTAAGTGAATCTCCGAATCGTCCAGGAGCATGTCGATCTCGCCGGCCAGGATCAGGGCATAGTCGATGGTCTTTGTGCGGTGCATGGTTGGGTCGCGCGGTTTCTCGCGGGATTCTCCCTCCGGCGCGAGGCCGAGTCCTTGAAAAATTCGGAGCTTGGTTTGGTAGTCGGCCTTCACTTCCCTTTCCGGGGCAAACTCAATTACACGGAGAATTGTGCCTCCGGGAGGCGGCACAATGCCGACCTTTTTGTTTGCCGCGTCATCTCGATTGGAAAGGTCAGCGGGAATGGAATCCGTCACCCAGAGGAGCGTGTTCGTGACGCCCAGTTCCTCCCGCCGGTGGACGGTGGTAGCTGCGGCGTCAATCAGCGCGATGGCTTTGCCGTTCGCATCTTTCCCTGTGACGACACGACGAATGGGAAAAGCCACGGTCACCCCCTGATGAGTGCGGACTTGCAACTAGTAGCGCCCGCCTTCAGGCGGGCATTGTTAGTTTGACCGAATGCCCGCCTGAAGGCGGGCGCTACAGGAATCAAACCCGGTGTCTCACGCGAACTCTAAATGCCTAGAACCCGCTCGGCATTGCCGTGGAATACGCGCTCCTTGATTTCGTCGGTATAGCCGAGTTCATCCCATTCGCGGAGCACGCGCTCGTACGGGATGCTGGGATAGTCACTGCCAAACATGATCTTGTCCTTCAGGCGGCTGCGAATATCTTTTTTGAGCTGCGGCGGAAAATATTGCGGGGCCCAGCCGGACAACTCCCAATACACGTTGCCCTTGTGCAGAGCTATGGCAGTCATTTCATCCACCCAGGGCCAGCCCGGATGCGCGGCGAGAATCGTCAGATTCGGAAAATCCGCAGCCAGCTCATCGATGGCCGAGGGATGCGCATGGCGGATTTTGGCGCCCATGCCGCCGGGCATTCCGGCTCCCATTCCGGTGGTGCCCACGTCAATCATGACGGGCACTTTCAATTCGTTGATGAGTTCGAACAGCGGGTACAGGCGGCGATCGTTCACCGCAAAATGGCCCATGATGGGGTGAAAGTGGAATCCCAGCATTCCCAGGTCCTGAATGGCGTGCCTCGCCTCACGGAGAGCCGACTCCCCTTTGAAAGGATCGACGGCCCCCCAAGACTGGATGATTCGCTTGGGATGGCGTTTCTGTATCGCTGAGACAAAATCGTTCGAACACGGGGGCGTGCCGATAGTTGTTTCCAGATCCAATGCCACAAGAACCGCCTCGACCCCTGCGGCGGTGAATTCCTCGACGACTTCCTCCTCTTTTTTAGGCACCCAGGGGCGATTCCAATATTTCGCAAGCGCGTCGACATAGGGCTGCTGGCAGGCGATCCACTCGCGCGTGTTCGGGTAGCAATGGAGGTCAATAATTCTCATGCGCTTTTCTGTCTAATCACTTCTGCGCAATCTAAGCCGATGCGCTGTCCCTGTCTTTTTGCTCCGCAAGCATCTTCTGGGAAATCATTTCCGTCAGCGTCTTCTTGGAAACTTTTCCGAACGGCGACAGCGGAAAATCCTGCATGATTTCCAACCGCTCGGGGAGCTTGTATTTTGCAATTTCTTTTCCGAGTAGAAAGTTTTTCAACTCATCGAAACTGAGGCGAGCGTTTTGCCGCAGCAAGACGCAGGCGCACATCCGCTCACCCAGCACAGGGTCCGGCACGGGAACGCAGGAGGCATTTTTCACCGAGGGATGCGAAAGGATGAGGTTCTCAATTTCCTCGGCGCTGATTTTTTCGCCGCCGCGGTTGATGAGGTCTTTTTTTCGTCCTTCCACGATGTAATTTCCGGATTTGTGGCGGCGCATCAGGTCGCCGGACCGGTAAAACCCGTCCGAGGTGAACGTGCGGGCATTGTATTCCGGGACGCCAAAGTAACCCCGTAGAGTGTAGGGCCCGCGGCAGCACAGCTCTCCGACTTCCCGGCCGAGGATTTCGCGGTCGTCATCGTCGAGCAAACGCACCTCGTCATCCGGACAGACCGGGCGGCCAACCGTCTCCTGGCTCACATCCAGAGGGTCATCCAAACGGACAAACATCAGCAGGCCTTCGGACATTCCAAAATTTTCTTGCACGAACGCGCTCGGAATCAGCCTCTTGGAGAGCAAGCGCACTTCGGGGAGCATGGACTGGCCGCCGCTTTGAATGATTTTCAGCGAAGAAAGGTCATGGCGGCTCACGGCCGGATCGTGCAAGAGCCGGATGAGCAGCGCGGGAACCACTTTAATGTGCGTGACGCGGTGTTTTTCGATCAAGGCGCAAACGTCTTCGGGCCGAGCGCTGGTGCTGAGCACCACGCGCCCTCCATGGAAGAACGTGCCCTGAATCCCAGGGCAGGCCAGAGGGAGATTGTGCGCGATCGGCAGAATGATCAGAACTACCGAGTGCTCTCCAATATCGCAGACGCTTGAAGCTACCTTCGAGTTGTATGCGTAATCGTTGTGGGTGCGAGGAATGAGTTTGGGAATCCCGGTGGTTCCGCCGGAAAGTTGAAAGATGGCCGGATCCACGGGATCGATCTTGATTCCAGCGAGTGTGGACGCTGGCAGGCTGGATGGCTTTGCGATCATGTCGGGAAGAGAAAGAAAACCCTGGCGCGCGGGGCCCAGAACGATGCCGTGACGCAGCTTGGGAACTTTTTGCCGAATGCGCTCGACCATGGCGCAGTAATCAAAATCGCCTTGCTGATCCGGAACCACGCAAGCTACAGCGCCGGAGAGTTCCACGAACTGGCTGATTTCCGCAAAGCGGTGCGGCATGAGGGCCGCGATGGGAATGCAACTGATCTTTTGGAGAGCCAGATACAAAACCACAAATTCGGAAACATTCGGCAGTTGCACGACGACGCGATCCAGCGGTTGGAAGCCGACTTCCAGGAGGTTCAGCGCCAGATTGTCCGACATCCGGTCGAGTTCGCCGTAGGTAATGGAGCGGTCGCGGTCGAGCAGCGCGATTCGCTTCTCATATTTGTCGAAAGCAATTCTATATTCCTGTGCCAGCGATTTATCAATCCAGTAGCCCTTTTCGCGGTAGCGTTTGGCAAATTCTGGCGGAAATGGAACGACTCCTTCCAGCACGAGTGACCCTCCCTAGGTGGTTGCGGAATAGCCGCCGTCGATTACGATGATCTCGCCGTTGACGAAGCGATTGCTGGTGATCAAATTAACGATGACCTCGGCGACGTCTTCGGACGTCGCGCAGCGGCGCAAGGGCGTGCTCTTCGCGCGGCGCGACATCAGGTCATCATACCTGTCCGCCAGCATGCGTTTCATCCAGTCGCCTTCCATCCAGCCGGGAGCCACTGCGTTCACGCGGACGTCAGGAGCTAGATTGAGCGCCAAGAGTTTGGTGAGGCTCACCACCGCGGCCTTGCTCGCCGCATAGGGTAGCGGCTGCGGACCGGGGCGCAGGCCGACAATGCTGGCAGTGTTGACGACGCTGCCGCGGGCGGCCTTCAGAAGGGGCGTGGCCGCTCGTGTCACTTGAAACATCCCGCGCACGTTCACGGCGAAGACGCGGTCCCATTCCTCCGCCGTCATGGCCTCGAAATCGCTGGGTTTGACGTTGGATGTCGTGCCAGCGTTGTTCACCAAAGCATCGAGACGCCCGAACTCCCGCTCAACGGCTGCGAGCATTTTACGCACTGTGGCGTCATCGCTGACGTCGCACTGGAAGAGCAGGGTCTTCGCACCCTTAGCCTGCGCCTGCGACGCGGTTTCGCGCGCCGCGTTTTCGCTGCGGCTGTAGTTGATCACGACGTCGTAACCAGCCTGTGCCAGAGCAACCGCGGCGGCACGCCCAATGCCGGTGGCTGCTCCCGTAATCAATGCGACTGGCTTCGCCTGCGTCATGAATTGGTCTCCCTTTGACGACAACTAATCTTAATTTGGACGAGCACTGTGTGTCGCCCCCGCCGAGGCTCGCGCCGACACGCGATTGTTTAGGAAGCGCGAACCTCAGCCGCGGTTGCCAACATCCCGTGTGTCGGACGGGGACTCGCAAACACGATTGCGATGCCGCCAATCAGGGACGCCGCGCCGATGGCCACAAACAGGCCGGCCGTGCCGGGCGTATGTTGCTGAAGCAGGCCTGTAATGAATGGGCCGAGAATTCCCCCGGCGCGTCCTACTCCCAACATCATGCCGACGGCGGTGCCGCGTACTTCCGTATCATAAGATGCCGCGGTGAAATTGTTCAGAACGTTTTGCCCGCCCAGAATGCAAAATCCCGCCGCGCCGACGCAGATGATATTCAGCACGTGAATGTTGACAAGAACGAGTATGCCCACTGAAACGGCGCCGCCCAGCCACCACACCGCCATCGCTTCGCGATCCTTGCCGCCACGGTCCGCGATGTAACCGCACAGGAGCGAACCGACAAAGGCCATAGCCTGAATCAAGGCGCCGAAGCTGAAGCTCGTCGCGAACCCTTCGCCGCGCTGCATCATGGCCGTAGGAACCCAGCCGGTGAGTCCCCAAATTCCAAACAAGATGAAAAACGCGGCCACCCACACAGATAGAGTCGTTCTCCGGTAGCGGGGTGACAACAGCAGCGAGACCGAGGCAGGGCGATCGCTCGGCTCCGGAAACATGAATTGCTGGCCGGTGGCGGTGTAGCGCGCAGCTTGCGAAGGATTCAAGCGGCAAAGAACTTTCGCGATGCCATCCCAATTTCCGCGCATAGCGGAAAACTGCAGCGACTCCGGAAGCGCCACATGGCAAACGAGGACCAGAACAATCGACAACGAGGCGGCATAGTACAGAGCCTGCCAGCCGAACATCGGAGTCAGATAAATGCCGATGGCAGCGGCGACGATCCCGCCGGCGGCCCAGCCCAGCGCCCAGCCCCACATCGAAAAAGTATTGGCCAGACGGCGCGGCGCATATTCGTTGACGTAGGTGACACCGAGCGGCAAGAGCGCGCCCATGCCGAGTCCAGTGAGGAATCGCAGGCCGCAAAAAGATAAGAAAGAGCGCCCGAAAGCCGCAGTAGCAAGGCTGAAGACGGTCACGATCCACAATGCCGCGAGGAGCGTAGCGCGCCGTCCGAATCGATCGGATAATTTTCCTTGCAGAAGCGAACCGATCATGAAACCGATCAGGCCGCTGGAGACTAGCAGCCCCGCCTGGCTCGGCGCCAGGTGCCACGGCTTGGAGACATAGTGAATGACGTAGGCGGGATTGAACGTGTCGTAGCCGTCAAAAAACACAACCATGCCGATGAGCAGGGCAAGAAAACGGTGATAGCCGCCGATCGGAGCGCTCGCGATTTCCTCGCGCACGTCGATCACAGGCACACCGGGTTGCTGCGATGAATGAAAATCAAGGATGGTCTATTTCGCCGCATCTCCGCCTGACGCGAATTCAAAACGAGAACGTGAATGTTTTGGAACCTGCTCAGTGTAAACGCGCTGTGCAAGTTGTCAAGGAGAGGCACGGGTCCGTGGAACAGCCACTCATGGCTGTCCGCTTCAGCCTGGATGAGATTGCCAGGGACAGCCAAGAGTGGCTGTCCTACAGGTCAACGGGTGCGAACGGCGCGCTCCTCCTCCGTTTGCCCCATGCGAGGCCAGAGGAAACCGAAGACGAGCCAGACCAATCCCGCCGCGATCACGATGAGCATCAACAAGCGCAGCGCTTTCGCCAGCGGAGCGGCATCCAGCGCGGGCCAGCGAATTTGGTACTGGCGCAGCACCTGATAGCGGTCGATCATCCAGTGCCACGCCGTATGCGCCACGATTGCCGAAAGAATGATCGTGCCCATACGTTCGGCTACCACATAGCGGAAGAGAAGCTCCAAAGCAGGGATCATCAGCGCGAGCACCAGAAGCTGTCCAAGCTCGACGCCGACGTTGAACGAAAGCAGCGAGGTCAGGAGGTGCGAACCCGCGAACTGCATCGTCTGCCGCAAGGCGAACGAGAAGCCGAAGCCGTGAACCAGGCCAAAGCCAAAGGTAATCATCCATCGGCGCTGCACGGTAGCGCCGCCGACGATGTTCTCCAGCGCCATGTATACGATGGACATGGCAATGAGCGTTTCGATGAGCGGCGGAAACCAAAGCGCATCCGGCGCGAGATTGTAGGCCGAGGCGATCAGAGTGATCGAATGCGCGACGGTGAATGCCGTGACCACGGGTATCAGCGAGCGGAAGCGCCGGAACGGGATCACCAGGCAAAACAGAAACAACATGTGGTCGGTCCCATCGAGGATGTGAAAGAAGCCCAACTTGACGAACTGTCCCGGCGGCCTGAAACCAGCGCGGATCCAGGTGAACGAGGCCGGGATCGCCGAGAAATTCAAACGCGCGGACTGCGCCGCCCGGCGGCAGAAAGCGAAGCGCAATGGCGACGCGCGCGGCCAGCCGGTCAAGGGCCGGATGGATCGAGAAGTGCGACTGGTCGGATTGGATGGGATATTCGAAGAGCACGTCCAGCATCAACTGGTCCCAGAAAATGGTCGTGCCATTTGTGAGTTTCGGACCCATGACGTGCTCGAGCGCCTGATCGTAGGACGCGAAAGAGGGATCGGATTCCAGGGACAGGCGCGTCTCGACGATGCGTGGCTTTGGCAGAAGTGCGTCTCCTTCATAAACATCGATGAAATCGGAGATCCACAAACTTGCGGCTTCCCTCAGCATCGGGTCCACACGGTCGAAGTCGAGGTAGCCCCGATCGCGTTCAGGAAATTCCACGTCTCGCATAGTTTTGAGGGGCACGCGAACCAGGAGATTCAGGTGGTTTCCGTCCGGCTTGAAAAACATCTGCACCGTCGCGTCGCTGGGAATATCGTGAGCCGCGAGAGGCAGCGCAGGCGCGACAGACAGGAGCGCGAGAAACGATGCAAAGATACGAAACGCGGCAATGTTGCGCGGCATGGACCGAAAGCGTAATCGCTGGGCACACCTGCTGACAAGCAAAATTCGGAATCATCTGAATTTGAATTGTGTATACTTCCCTTCGCTAACGGCGCCGCAAGGCAGGGCCATGCGATTGCACCTCATCGCTCGGGCCGCGGCATTCAAGAAAATCGGCACCTCGCAGGGGAGGATGGAAATGACGAAGCGAAATTTGTGTGTCAGCGCGGGCTTTCTCGCGCTCATCGCCGCGCTCGGATTCGGATCCAGGGTGCTGGAAAAGAAGGCCGCCGTCGAGGCCGCCACGGTTCAAGCCCCAATGTTTGAAGTGGACCCGATGTGGCCCAAGCCGATGCCGAACCATTGGGTCATCGGAATGGCGATCGGGGTTTCCGTCGATGCCCAGGACAGCGTGTGGATCATTCATCGAGGCGGCTCGCTGGAATTCAAGGAAAAATATGGCGACACGAATCCCCCAGGCGCGGATTGCTGCGTGACTGCGCCGCCGGTTCTCGAATTTGATAAAGCTGGGAATCTGATCGGCCATTGGGGCGGACCCGGAAAAGGGTATAACTGGCCGAATTCCAATCACGGAATTACCGTGGACTACAAGGGCAACGTCTGGATTGGCGGGAATGGCCGCACGGTTGATCCCAAAATTATGGATACTGGTGCCAGCAATGTGCCCGAAGCAAGCCAGCCGGGCGCCTTTGCGGACAACCAAATCCTGAAGTTCACCCAGGACGGAAAATTCCTGATGCAAATCGGGCATCCCTTCAAGAGCAAAGGCAGCAACGATGTCGAAAACCTGAAAGGGCCGGCGAAAATGTTCGTCGATCCGAAGACGAATGAACTGTACGTCGCCGACGGGTATGGCAACAAACGCGTGATCGTGTTTGACGCAGATACGGGGCAGTACAAACGTCACTGGGGCGCCTATGGTCATAAGCCGGATGATACGGACATGGGCAACTACAATCCGGACGCGCCGATTGACCAGCAGTTCAGGAGTCCGGTGCACTGCGCACAATTGGCGGACGATAATCTGCTGTACGTGTGCGACCGCGTGAATGACCGTATCCAGGTTTTCAAACCGGACGGCACGTTCGTCAAGGAACAGATCATCGAAAAAAGAACGCTGGGCGACGGATCGGTCTGGGACATTGCTTTCTCCAAGGATCCGAAGCAGACGTATATCTATCTGTCAGATGGAGCCAACGAGAAGATTCACATCCTGTTACGCGACACCCTTCAGGAAGTTGCCAATTTTGGCGACGGTGGACGCCAACCGGGCCAGTTCTACGCCGTCCACAGCATCGCGACAGACTCGAAAGGCAACATTTACACGACGGAGACATATCGCGGCCAGCGGTTGCAGAAATTTGTTTACAAAGGCCTGGGCCCGGTGACGAAAGTGGACGAGGGCGTTTTGTGGCCGAAGTCAGCCAAGTAAATTAGATGGCAGCGGATTGTGACGCGTCCTAGAGCCGATTTGGACTTGGGCACGAATCGGCCCAGCGCAGGCATTCGGCGAGAGATGTAATTCGTAGGAGGAGGAATCATGCGCAAGAGGCTTTTCCTTGCGATCGCGGTTGCGGCCGGCTTGGCATCGCCAGTCCTGTGGGCGCAGCAGAAGAAGGCCCTGGAAGTTTATTTCATCGACGTGGAAGGAGGCCAATCCACGCTCTTCGTATCTCCTAGCGGCCAATCCATGCTGGTTGATACGGGCTGGGCGGGCGTGCGCGACGCGGGGCGCATCGCCAGTGTCGCGAAACTGGCTGGAGTCAGCCAAATTGACTACCTGGTGCTTACGCACTATCACGGCGATCATGCCGGCGGCGTAGTCGATCTCGCTGGGCTCATCCCGATACGGCATTTTGTCGACCACGGGCCGAGCGAGGAAGAGACCCGTAACGTCCCGCAAACCTATGCTGCCTATCTGAAAGTTCGCGGCGAAGGACAACACATTCTCGCAAAGCCCGGAGACAAAATCCCCGTCCCGGGCATTGATGTCCAGGTGATTTCCTCGGCCGCGGAGACGATTAACAAGCCACTCCCCGGCGCAGGTGCCGCAAATCCACTGTGCGCGGATTTCGTTCCGAAGGACGAAACCTTGGACCCGCTCGTTGGAGGCGAAAATAAACAGTCGGTAGGGATGGTGATTTCGCTGGCGAAATTCCGTTTGGGGGATTTCGGCGATTTGACCTGGAACAAAGAACACGATCTGGCCTGCCCGAATAACCTTATCGGCGCTCTCGACGTGTACGTCGTTTCGCATCACGGTCAGGACATCTCCAGCCTGCCGATGCTGGTGCACGCAGAGCATCCCCGCGTGGCGATCATGGATAACGGAGCGAAAAAAGGCGGCGCGGTGGCCACCTTCGAGACGCTGAAGTCATCCCCCGGGCTGGAGGATCTCTGGCAGTTGCACTACGCCGAGGATGCCGGAGACCACAACATGCCGGAGAAGTTCATCGCCAACCAGGGAACGGGCGGAACGGCCGCGTCTGGGGTCCCCGAGGAGGGCGCCGTGAATTACATACAATTGGCGGCGCGGCCGGACGGCAGCTTTACAGTGAAAAACAGCCGGAATGGATTCGAGAAAAATTACAATCCAAAACAATAGTGCGTGCCCTCTTATGTAAGTTGACCGCGCCCACAGCTAAACTATTCACAATAAATGGGTTCCAGTCAACCGGCATTACCCAAAATGGAACACGGGAAAGCTCTCCTGCTGGCCAGGAGCGGCGTTAGGTGTTATTATGAGGCATGAGTAAAGCTTACAGAATTGTCTTTGCGTGCCCCAAAGGTGGGCACAATATCAATTTGCAGCGAAAGTGCTCCAAGCCGGCTCTCTCGGAAAATGAGGCGATGAAGATTTTCGGGCAAGAGGAGATTGTCTGCGACAGCCCGCGATGCGGCTGGCACGGCAAGGTTTCGAAAACGAGGCTTCTGCGGATCCTTCCTTTCGATTGGATCTTCTCGCCCGTAAATTGACCTGCTTCATCGCCCTTTTGCCGAATGACCTAGCGCCACGGGGCGGTCCCTGCCATTCCCATTCGCTGGATATCCCTAGGACAGGGAGTGTCAGCGTGCTAGAATGCAGCTGAGATTGTTGCTCTTGTAAACCTTTAGATTTCTTGGAGGCCTGCAAGTCCACACTTGCAGGCCATTTTTTTGGCAGGAGCGATTGGATTCACGCCCAAGCGCCCAGGCATCCCAAGTGTGTTCCGCGCGAGGAGGCACCTTGAAAGCACTCGAAGAAGGCGCGTATATCAAGCATTTCCAGTACGGTCTGGGCGTCGTCACCGAATCCAATTCCGACCGTACTTCCATCGATTTCGACCTTCATGGCCTGAAGAAATTCGTCACCAGCATTATGATCGTCGACGCCGCGGAAGGAACACCACCCAAGCGGCGGCGAGCCAAGAAAATCAAGAAAACAGCCGCGCTTGCCGCGGGCGCCAAGTGAGCCACGAAATCATCGTGCAATTCCTCGGGTATGAAGTGAAGCCGCAGGTCCGCGAATACACCTTCTCTGTGCGGGAAGCATCGACCGACCCTCGCGAATTCACGCTTACGATTCCGACGGAAGCCTTCAATGACCATCTGCTGCGCATTCAGGACGCGCCGGATGTTTGCTCGCGGAAGCTCCGCCGTGAACTGGCGGCAAATGCAAACCATCCGCTGGAAACTCACTACGCCATTACCAACGCGGAGCTGGAGGATTACCGCAGCGCCCGCGCGCCTCGAACGCCCCGATCCCCTTTTAGCCGCAAGCCCGTCGAAGATTTTTAAGAGTTGTGTAGCGCCTACACCTCGCGGGGAGTGGATCAAACCCTTAGCTACCCATCATTTGGAATTGTTGCGTGAAATCGGGGAAATCGCCGTCACTCGTTGCGATTCTTCAGAAGTTGCCGGACGGTCATGTTTAGCAGGCTAAGTATCAAACCTCCCCAGAAAGCCGGCCACAAGCCGCGCACCTCGAAACCGGGCACGAACAGCGCCGCGAACTTCAGCATCAACGCGTTAATCAGCAGCCAGAAAATGCCAAACGTGAGGATGGTGAGAGGGAATGTAAGAATTTTCAGCAGCATGCCGATCGTTCCGTTAACCAGGCCAATGACCACTGCTGCTATCAGGGCCGTCCCAAATCCTCTCACGAAGAATCCTGGGACAAAATGCGCTACCAGCAGCAGGCACAGTGCGCTCAAGATCCAATGCGCCAGTAATTTTGTCATCTAATTCTCCGTATCCTCATTTGGAAGACTCAGCCGTTCATCGCCGCAAATCACTTGAAATAGTACGATGGGTCGGACGATTCGTACACGTTTTCCAGTCAATTCCACCCCTGGCCCTATTCCCTGCCGCGTCGCTTATCGAGAAATTTGCGGCGTAAATCATTTTGGGTTTATCGGGGCGGCCCGCGGGTGTATAAGTGTGCCCGGCCGGGAAGTCAAAACTGAAATACTGAAAAGGAGAGGTTCGTATGCGCACTCTTGGAATCAGTCTGGTGCTGGTGGTCATAGCGGGCGTGATTGCAATGGCGGGGAAACCGGCCGTATCCGCGGCTTCCGCAGCGCTGCCATCAGCGCCCGCAGCACAAATGGACGCGTCGACGATGAATACGTTTTCGTCCGCTGCAGATGTGCAGGCCTTGTTGGCGAAAGCCAAGGCGGAACGGAAGGAAGGCCAGGTCATGGTCGCGGAACACATTCTTTCCCTCGCCCCGTATACCGCGAATCTGGAATACCGGCCCATCGAGGGAGCCGTCGCTGTTCACGAAAAAGAAGCGGAAATGGTCTATGTGATCGACGGGGGGGGAACGCTGACTACCGGCGGCACCGTGGTTGGCGAAAAACGCACCAACGCGACGAATCTTTCGGGCACGGCGATCGATGGCGGAACCATCCGGACGATTGCCAAAGGGGACTTCGCGATCATTCCAGAAGGCACGCCGCACCAGTTCAAGCCCGCCAACGGACTGCTCGTGATGATGACGCTGCATGTGCCGCGGCCGGTTGGCGCCACACAGTAAAGCATGACCTGAAATAAGAACTCGAGTTGGGAAGGGGAAAAAATGAAATTTACGCTCGCGAAAATTGCATTGTTCGCGGTGTTTGTCCTGCTGACCGCTTCCGCGGCCTCCACAGGAGAGGGTGTTCCGGCCGCAGTTCACTACATCCCCCACGACCAGGCCGCAGCGGTGATGGCCAAGGGCGGCCCGATCGTGAGCGATCCGGGTCTGGTCGTGCTGGCCAATCGTCGGGAAGCAGGCGCGGTCGAATACCATGAGCATACTAATCACATCTTCATCATGGTCGATGGGGAGGGAACGTTCATTACAGGTGGAACGATGGTCGGCCCCCAACGAACCAGTCCCGACCAGATGAGGGCAACATCCATCGCTGGTGGACAGACTTTCCATTTGAGCAAGGGCGACGTCATCACGATTCCTGCAAGGACTCCGCACTGGTGGAAAGAAATCCCGACGAAGACTGTCGGCTACTACGCGATCAACATCGAGAGTAATTGAGTAAGGTCGGCGAATAGATCCATTCCATCCATATCACTGCAGACGAAATGTCACTTCGAGCGGCATTCGCGTAGCGAAAGGCTTTCCGTCCTTCCCAATCGCTGCCTTGAAGCGCCAGGCGCGGATCGCTTCCACCGCATCATCCGTGAGGCCGTCCGCCAGACCGTCAATTACGCCGATGTGATCGGTTACTCCTTGTTCCGTGACCGTCGCGATGAGAAGGACGCGGCCTTGAATTCTGTCAGCTTGCGCCTGGGCGGTATACGGCGGATTCGGGCATCTGTTGCACGCGGGAAATTCGATGACGGAATTCCGTGACTGCTTGCCCCTCGGGATGATCACAGAGTTTCCGCTCTCAGGATCTTTGAATACAAGCGGTTCTCCGCTGGAATCGGCCGCGGGTCGCGTTATCTTGGCGCGGAATTGGTCGAGCTTCTTTTGTTGCACGGCGTCGAATACTTCGCTGATCAACTCGTAGCCATCACTTTGCCACTCCAAGGTATCTGTCACGAGAATATCGGCGCCCGCCGAGGTGGCCACCGCTTTCAGCACTTCAGGAAAGGATGCGTCGAGCGCGATGAACCCTCTGCCTTCAAGTATGTTGATCACGTTCTCGCGCTTCACAAGGTGAACGCCGGGAATTGCTTTTTCCAGGTTGGCGCGCAACGATGCCTCGAACAAAGTGCAAACTTCCGTATCTAGTTGGCATTCTTTAAGGCCGGCGACGAAAATGTGTTGCTGGCGCGTCTTTGAAATACGCTGGGCTGTCCGGCTGGCGAGCGCTTCTATTTCCTTGGGTGTCTGCGCAACAGCAGAGCTTGAAAAAACGCACAATGCGGGGACGCACAAAAAGACGGACGTGAGCGCTATTTTGAGTAACCGAGGCATCATGCTTTCCTTGTCGGCCGGAATCGGCGTCGAGCGCAGATTGTAGGCTGCCGGATGCCTGCTTTCAACCGTGACTCGCCGGGGCTGGAAACTCACTTGCCGAGTGATAGAATCCACGCAACGCATCCGATTCGTGCGGCTATCCAAGGGGGGAGAATTATGGGCATTGCAAGGCGACCAAAATTCGAGCTGGCAGCGAGTATTGTGATCCTTGCGGTTTCCGGCGTGAACGCGCGGGCGCAGGCCAGCTATGCCCCTCCGAATGATCTGCCCAATCCGTATCGAACCGTTACCAACTGGGCGCAATTGCCCGACGGAAGGAAGTGGGGGTCGACCTCGGGCGTGACGATCAGCCCGGAAGGCAAAATCTGGACTTATGACCGGTGCGGGGGAAATAGCTGCGCAAATTCAAACCTCGCTCCCATTCTCGAGTTTGATCCTTCAGGCAAACTTCTGAAAAATTTTGGCGCGGGAATGTTCATCCTTCCGCATGGAATTTACGCGGACAAAGACGGAAACGTGTGGGTGACCGACGGGGTCGGAGGAATGGCCACGAGTGACGACGTGGGCAAACACGGAAAGGGCCATCAGATATTCAAATTCAGCCCCGACGGAAAAGTTTTGATGACACTCGGCAAGGCCGGCGTCCCCGGCAACACCCCGGACACATTCAACCGGCCCTCGGCGGTGATCGTAGCTCCCAACGGCGACATTTTTGTCGCGGACGGACACGGATCTCCGCCGAATTCCGTGGTCAACGCGCGCATCGTGAAGTTCTCAAAGGATGGGAAATTCATAAAGGAGTGGGGAGAGCTGGGGACCGCCCCCGGCGAATTCAACGGGCCTCACGCCCTGGCTTTCGATTCCAAGGGACGGCTTTTTGTCGGCGACCGTTCCAACAACCGCATCCAGATCTTCACTGAGGACGGCAAATTTATCGCCGAGTGGAAGCAGTTTGGAAGGCCGAGCGGAATTTTCATCGACAAAGACGACACTATGTATGTGGCTGACTCGGAGTCCACGGACCAGCCGGGCTACGGGTATAACCCGGGATGCATGAGGGGGATCCGGATCGGCAGCGTTAAGGACGGCAAAGTCACGGCCTTCATCCCAGACCCAGCGCCGAAGGGAGCGTCCAGCGCGGCGGAAGGCGTAGCGGTGGACCACCAGGGAAATGTATACGGAGCGGAGGTCGGCCCGATGGATTTGAAGAAGTACGTCAAGAAGTAATGCGATTTCTGCGTTGCGCTTTTCGGTTTTCACCACAGAGGACACAGAGGAAAACCGAGGATTCCAATTCAAAACCATATGCGAATTCTAAAAGCGCTTCTCATTGCATTTTTGTTGCTCTCGCCTGCAAACCGGACGGGGGCTGCCCCGGCAGACAAACGCAAGCCCGGGCTGTACTGGACGCTCGAAACGGACAAAGGGAAAATCTCCTGCAAACTTTTCGAGGCCGAAGCGCCCGTTACAGTCCACACCATGGTGGGCCTGGCCATCGGGAAAATATCGTACGTGCATCCGGAGACAAAGCAAGTGGAGCGCAAGAAGTTTTTCGACGGACTAATTTTCGACCGCGTGATTCCGGGAGTCATGATTCAAGGCGGCGATCTGCTTGGCACCGGCGTCGGACATCCCGAGGGACCGGGCTTTCCCTACAAGAGTGAAATCGCCCCGTCTCTGAAATTTGACACGCCCGGGCGTCTGGCCATGGCCAATAGCGGCCCGGATACCAACGACACGCATTTCTTCATCACCGAGGCCGCCTATCCGTCGTTCAACGGAAAGTACACGATCTGGGGACAGTGCGAAAATGTGGACGTTGTGAAAGCCATTGGGCAGGTGCCGCGCGACGCTGGAGATACTCCGGTCACGCCGGTCCATATTCAACAGGTGGTCATCGAGCGCGTAGGCCTTGCTCCCGCCGATGCGCCGGAAGCTCCGCCGGCCGATTCCCTTTCAAAATAATTTCACTCTCAAGACCAGTGAAGCTTCACGCGGTGATTTTGCATTGACAGAGCCGAATGGCAATGGGATAGTCGCGCGAAATACGAGGTGTTCCGTGAAAATTAAGAATTTGGCATTTCTGATGTTCGCTGTTTGGACTTTTGTGTTCTCAGCGCCAGTCTTTGCACATCACGGGGCGTCGGTGTATGACTCGACGAAATTGACCACTGTGAAGGGCACGGTCACGGATTTCCAGTTCATGAATCCGCACACGGAAATCTTGTTCGAGGTGACGGGCGCGAACGGGAAAGTCGAAAAATGGACCGCGGAAGCCCCAAGCCTGACCACTATGTCCCGGATGGGATGGAACAAGACTTTGTTCAAGCCGGGAGACCAGATCACATTTGTTGGCAACCTCGCGAAAAACGGATCGCATATCATGCGCCTGCGCAAGGTTGTGTTTCCGAACGGCAAGGAAACCGTGATGGATCGCGGCGAGGATTACGCGGAGTAGCGTCCGCCGGGGGAGTTTCAGGAATGCGCGATCGCATATTGGTTTTGATGCTTGCTGTAGCGGCCGCTTTCGCCTCAGCGCCCGCGATCCGCGCCCAGACTGCCGACGGAGTCGCGCCAAGCGCCCACGCACAGGCCCCACCCGTGGACCTTTCCGGAGTTTGGCGGCGATCCCGGCGCGCGCCTGACAAGCTGCGCAAGTACACGATTTACGAGCTGGCGTTTGCCATCACCAGCGAGAAGCCGCCCATGACTCCCTGGGCGGAAGAAAAATTCAAAGCCAACAAGCCTAACGTCGGACCGAGGGCTGTTTCCTTATCAGAATCAAACGATCCGATCATGCAGTGCTCTCCCCCAGGGGTTCCGAGGATCTATCTCATTCGAGGGGAACCAGTGGAGATCGCGAATCTCCCTGGCCGTGTGCTGATGCTCTTCGAGTACGATCATTTCGTGCGCAACATCTACACCGATGGGCGCGAGCATGCTAAGGATTTACCCGGTACATGGATGGGAGACTCGATCGGCAAATGGGATGGAGACACGCTGGTAGTGGACTCTGTGGGTTTTAACGACAAAACGTGGCTGGACAACGATGGCCACCCGCACACCGAGGACCTGCACGTTGTGGAGCGCATTCGTCGCGTGAACCACGATACCTTGACGATCGATACCACGATCGAAGACCCCAAGGCATATTCCAAACCCTGGGGAGGGCACGCCATCTACGATTTGAAGCCTGGATGGAATCTTGGGGAAATGGTGTGCGAGGACAACACTACGTACGGCGACATGCAGCAAAAATCTGAAGGCAAGAAGTAGGACAGGCTTCAGTGGCTGCGGAAAAACTCAAACCTCTGTCATTCTGAGCGAAGCGAAGAATCTCTCTTCGATTTAAGTATAAGAAAAAAACAAGGAGAGATTCTTCGCTTCGCTCAGAATGACAGAACAAGGCACTTTTTCCGCAACCTGTTCAGCCTGTCAGTTTAAGTTTAGCCTCTCCAAACTCGACAGGCTGAAGCCTGTCCTACCGAAACCTCAATTCCCGCTCTTCGACATGAGTTTCGCCGGAGCGCTTACGCGCGCGGGTGGCGCCGCGCCCGCTCCAGCCTGAATTCCGTTCGGTCCAACGGCGAGCAGTGACTTGTCATTTTGCGGGCAAGACCAGCTCGAAACGCTCTTCAAATCGCCGCTGCCCTTGTAGTGCGCCTTCTCTGGAAATTTGCAGAGCGGCATGGTGCGGTCCACGGCGTTGTTCGTGGAATGCATGGCGGGAATTGCATCAGGAGCGTTGCCCTTTTCCACCCATTGTTCCAGGGCGCTCAAGGTGTCAAATGAGTTCGGCCCCGCACCCAAAACGCAGTGCTGCATTCCAGGCACCATGAAGAGGCGCGCATTCTGCTGCACTTTTTCGTAGCCTCCGTTTTCCTGCGCGAGGTCTTCGTAGAACCAGATGCTGCTGTAGGGAGAAATAATCAGATCGTCGTAGCCGTGGTAGATCAGCAGCTTTCCGCCTTTTGCGAAATAAGCCCCGAATGCCGAAGGGTCATCGGGAATATCCGCAGCCAGGCGCGTGTACACGAGGTTGAGCGCGTCGGTCTTCACCACACCGTTTTTCTCAATGGTGTTGTTCATGTCCTGGCCCGCGTCGTAGTAGCCCAGCTTCATCAAGATATTCTGGGCCAGAGACCAATTCGCCGGGACTGTGGCGTCGCCCCAGGGCTTGGCGGAAGTGGGATCGGCGGGCGGCGTCTCAAGATAGTTCGTTGCGCCGCGAACTGTCATGTTGTCCTGTCCTAGATTGCCCACTGACGCTCCGGGATAAATCAATTTGCCCTGCTCGTCACGGACGGTGCTCATGATCAGTTTCAACGCGTCGGCCTGCTTCTGCGTGAGGGTTTCAGGCACCAGCGCGTCCGGTTGGAACGTGCACTTCGCGGGATTCTGGATCAGTCCGTCAGCCACTCCATCCACCTTGTCACACTGCTTCAGGATCGCGGCACTGACCGCCTGAAATTTCGTGGGAGGGATGTAAGCCTCGAGCAGCGCTTTTATGTTTTTCAAGCTCCACAGCGATGTGCCCACGGGATCGAGCCAGGGCGAACCGGAAATAATGCCGTCGTAGTCGCTGGGAAAGCGCGACGCCTCGATAAGGCCCATCTTTCCGCCGTTCGAGCAGCCGTCGAAGTAAGAGCGGCGAATGGTGTCCGCGCGGTAGTAACTCTTGACCAACTGTTTCGCCGCCAGCGTCACATCATGGACGGCACGGTAGTAGTAATCGATGACTTTCGACATGTCCGGCGTGCCCGGCGCGGTGTACTCCCAAGTGGGGTTGGCTATAAGGTGGCCAGTGTCCGTAATCGTGGTGGCGTAGCCCCTTGCGAGGAACAGAGCCTGGTCCACAGGATTTGCCGAGGAGTTGAGCGAACCTGCCAGCCCGCCGACTCCGTTGAAAATAAATTTCTGGTTCCAGTTGGCGGGCAACATGACCTCAAAATTTGCGGAGCCGGGTTCCGCGCCTTCTCCGGAGGTGGCCACGGAACCTTTCACGTCGCAGTACTCGGGATTCGGCGCGGCGGCGGGCACATCCGTCGCGGACGCAAAAGTCATATCCGGTACTTTGAGCCCGGTCAGTGCGGCCGTGCTGCAATCCGCGGCAATCGCCGGAATATTTGCGAATGCGGCGCAGAGCAGCGCCGCAAGTCCGAACCGCACAACGAATCCATGAAACGATCCGTATACATCAGCGCGAGATTCCATATGCGTCCCTCCAGAAAAGGTATGCGGCGTCTTACGAATATCTTGAACCTGTATTTGTGGTGAGAGAGTAGCCCCAAATGCGCCCAAATGTCACTAGCCGGGATTTCCAACTGGCAACAACAGTGAGCTTCGCCTAAGAGCGTTAACAGTTCACTCATTGCTTTTGGGGCTGGCCATGACTTAGGATTAGCCCCACATCCGATCGTTGCCGGGTGCTCAATTGGATCGAAACAAAATCAGCGAGAGGATACCCGAAAAAGTATGAACAAGAAATTTTCAGTGCGCGATGTTTCCGGCCTCGCGGGAATTCTGGCCATGACGATCGTCGCGCTCGGCACGAGTGCGCCGAGCCTTCACGCGCAAGCGCCGGCGGCCGGCCCTCCTGCCCCGGCTCCCCTCGCGGCGGACATGAAGGGCAAGACCGCCGATCAGTTCTATAAAAAAATCGAAGCGCTCAAGGGCATCCCGGCCGACCAAATACACCCCGCGATGGAATACATCACCACCGCGCTGGGCGTGGGATGCGGATATTGCCACGTGATCGGGCATTTCGATCAGGACGACAAGCGCGAGAAGCACGTGGCTCGCAGCATGATCCAAATGACCATGGCCATGAACGAAACCGTGTTTGACGGCAAGCGCGAAATCACCTGCTACACATGCCATCGCGGTGCGGCCAAGGCTGCATCGACCTTGTTACTCCCCGGCGATAAAGCGCCCACGGAAAAATCCGCCATGGAAGTCTTCCCGGCTCTAGCAGTCACGAACTTTACGAATCTCGAATCCACCATGGCGCCCAGCAAAGCGCCGGCCACGGTAATGTCCGGCCCGGCTCCGGCGCCGAAGCCGGCCGCCGCTCCGGCCGCGGCCCTTCCCTCCGTGGAAGTAGTTTTCAGCAAGTACGAACAGGCACTTGGCGGCGAGGCCGCGGTTGGCAAAATCACGTCCATCTCATTTGTGGGGACGGCGGACATGCTCGTTCCACCCCCACCGGGTCCTCCGGGAGGTCCTCCGCCACCGCCTCCGACGATGGGGACGGTTCCGGCCGAACACTACGTCAAGGGCACAAAGGGAGTCATTTCGGTTACGTTTCCAGGCAGACCCGCAGTGTCTACAGGATTCGACGGGACTATCGCCTGGCATAACACGCCCATCCGCGAAGATACGGGTGATGAGCGCCAAATGCTAATCGAACTCGGCGAAAAGTTCCCCGGGCTCGAATTCAGAAACGATCACACGAATGTCCAGGTCGACGTGGTCGAAAAAATCGGCGACCGCGATACCTACCGCGTGGTGGGCACGCGCAAGGAAGGCTTCCCCGTGATCGACCGAATCAACTTCGACGCCCAGACCGGGTTGCTGGTGCGGTCCTACACAACCATGCAAAGCGTGATCGGGTCCTTCCCCGAGGATACCTTTTACGAAGACTATCGCGACGTCAGCGGCGTGAAGGTTCCCTTCACCATGCGCGTTGTGAGCGCGGAAGGAAATCGAACCTACAAGTGGGCGCAGGTCGACGCAAACGCTCCCATTGAGGATGCCAAATTCACGAAGCCTGCTCCCCCGGCACCCAGGCCGGCGGCAGACTGACGAAAGACGCGCGAATTTAGGTCGAGGCGCGCCGTGGCGCGCCCCGTTCCGAATTTTGCGCCAAGCAATTACGTTTGGAGCGACCCGAACAGGATGAGATGTGCTCACAGACGGGTCAAGGTCTTGTGCTCGCTGCGCTGCCGGTGTACCCTGCCATTCCATGAACACACTCCTCGACCTGCTGGATTTTGTCGTGCTACTGTTGATTGTCATTCTCCTTCTACGCAGGGTATCGGCAGGATTGGCGAACGCCCCCGGCGCGCCAATCCTGGTCATCTGCGTGGCGCTGGCGGCCGCGTTCTTTGCGACAGTCTCTTTCACCGTTTACGTGGGGCTCGTAGACGCCGCCGATTCACTCATGCGGATGGTGCTGCTCGCATTTGTGGTGTTGTTGGCGGCCGTAGTAGGACTCTCCTGGACCAGCAAACAGGCGGCCTGAGTTAGGGCGCGCGTAAGTCTCGGCGCGTCGCTCAGAACGTATACTTGGCGGCGAGCTGCATCAGCCTGGGCGCTGCTGAGTTCTGCACCTTTCCGAACAGTTGCGAATTGTCCACATCGCCGTTTACCGCCGCCGGACCGAAGAATTGTACGTGGTTGAAAAGGTTGAAAACTTCTAAGCGTAGCTCCAGCTCGTTCCCTTCGCGGATTTGGAAATTTCGATGCAGCACCGCGTCCGTGTTAAACATGCCAGGCCCGGAGAAATATCGCCGCGCCACATTACCCGGTGTACCTATAACATTATCCGTGAAAGCGGCGGAATTGAAATACTGTAGACCGTTGGCTCGGGGGCTGGAGTTGATTTTTAGAGGCTGACCGGTGGAGTCAGGCAGGTCCACATAGCGATTGTTGACGCCATTCGGGCTGCTTCCCTGCAAGGAGTTGTCGCCATTCGTGCTCAGGGTGACCGGGAAGCCGCTAGCGGCACGAGTAACGCCGGAAATTTCCCAGCCCTCCAGCGCTCGACGAAAGCGATTTGACAGACGTTGCAGCGGCAGCCGGTAATCGTAGGTTGCCACAAAGTTGTGCTTCAGATTCCAGGACGAAAGGCCGCGCGTGAAATTGAAATTGAAAGGATCGACGGCATCGGAGATGGACGAGGCCTGGTCGATGGACTTGCTGTAGGTGTAGGAAAGGGAATACGTCAGGCCCTTCACTGCACTTCGAAGGGTGACTTGCAGTGCGTTATAGTTCGAGTTTCCGATAGTGCCGTCGTAGTCGTCGTTCCCGAAATAATTTCCCGCCGTCACATTGTTGTTAATAAGGTTCGGGTTCAAGCCGAAACGTGTTCCCTGAAGGACTGTACCTGCTGGATAAGTGACACCGCCAAAGGTGAACGGCCGCGCCAAATTGTAATTCGTGTTTTCACCGCCTGGGCCGCAAGATTCCCCGGGAGTAAGAACGCCAGGCTGATTGAGCGCCATACAAAGTGCCGGATTGCCCGGATTTGCCGAATACACAAGAAGCAGATGGTGACCTTCCGATCCGGCGTAGCTGATGCTCAAGACGGTCTGCCCGGGCAATTGGCGCTCAAACGAGAGGAAATAATCCTCGGTATAGGGATACGTATTCCACGGTGGAGGCGCGGTCATGCCGGACTGCGGGTTATAAATATTGTTGAAAGGGATGGGATTCGGATGGCTCGCCGTGGCATTGAGCGGTGGAAAGGTAAGCGGATACGGCGAAGCCGCGATCGTCCCGTCCGCCAAATTATAGGGCGCGGCGTAGAGTCCGTTGAAAACCGTGCCGCTCAAACCATAGGGAGGTTGAGGTTCGTCGACGCCTAGTGTATTGCCTTCAATGACCGTGTTCATTACCCCGTAGCCCGCGCGGATGCTGCTGCTTCCGGGACCTCCCAAAATCTTTCCTAGAAGCCCCCCTCTTTTGCCGGGCGAGTACGCCAGGCCGAACCGGGGAGCAAATCGAAACTTCTGCGGCACCAGTGTATTCGGAATGCCCGGATCTGTCGGATAAACTAATCCGGGGAACGCGTTCGGATATACCTGCGATTGTTCGCCGGGATTAAAGGTTGGAACCTGGTCGTATTTTTCCGACCAATACTGCATCAAATCCACGCGCAGCCCATAATTGAATGTGAGATTTGACTTGATGCGCCACGAGTCCTGCCCATACCAGCCCACATATTTATGGCGTGGATAGTATGACGCTGAGTCCTGTTGGTTAAATTGGTTCGGTGCGCCGATGAGAAAATCCGCGAAATTGTTGCCGGTCTGGTAGCCGTCGAATATGAACGTGCCATCGAATATTGCATTGGGAATTACGTTTACCTGCTCGAAGCTCCCTTCGAATCCGCCCTTAATCGTATGACTGCCCAGGACCTTGGAAAGACTTTCGTTCAGCGAAAACGAGTTATTGGCCTGGTTCACATTAGTGATCGGCACTCCCATCACAAAGTCGCCCTGGAAAACTGTGTTTTCGACCCCTTCGAATTGGGGAGCCAAGGGGAAGATGCCCCCCTGGGCTGGATTTGTATTGAAACCCTGGGAGGCCAAGCTAACGCCCAGCCCACCGGACGGCTGCCCCACAATGTTATGGCTTCGCATGAAGCTGAAATGCGCTTCGTTGACCCAGGACGTGCCGAACGTCTTGGTATTGCTCAAACTGATCAGTTGCGAACGGCCGGAATTGATGCCGTTAAAACCGGGAATGCTCGCGCCGCCCTGTCCGCTCGGAAACGGATTGTTGACGTAATACTGATCAAAAAAATAATACGCGGAGAAATTGCCCCAGCGCATGGAGTTTGTATCCGCGCGAAAGCTCCCTTTGTCGTCGCGCAGCCTCTCGTCTCCGGTACCGGAGAACGTACTTGTGCCGTCATTGGCCTGCGGAATGTACTGCAATAGGTTCTGAGAGGGAGATGTCCAAGCCGACTTTGGAATGACAGCGTTCGGAAACACACAAGTGGCACTGGTGCATCCCGGCGTGAAATACGGCTCGCCTGAAGAAACGGGGTAACCCAGCGAATTTTGAAGCTGCGCCGCCAACCCCGCCCCTTGTACGAGGCCATTCAAGCCCGTGTCGGCGAAATTGCCCTGCAGCTCCGTGGCGCTGGGGACATTTACCAATCCCGTCTCCAGACCTTCGACGGTCCGAGTTCCTTGATAATCTCCGAAAAAGAAGACCTTTCCTCTCTTGATGGGGCCACCGAGCGTGCCGCCGAATTGATTTTGTTGATAGGTGTCTCTATGCGTCGCAAAGAAGCTCTTCGCATCGAGATCGGTGTTGCGCAGGAACTCGAAGACGTCACCGTGAATCTGGTCTGCTCCACTCTGGGTCACCACGTTCACGATGCCGCCGGCATAGTTGCCGTATTCCGCGTCGAAATTGTTGGTCAGTACGCGGAATTCGGCAATAGAATCCAGATCTGGAATGATCGCAGTGCCGCCGTTCATCAACTCCTTGACGTCGGAGCCGTTTACGAGAAATCCGTTGGCATCCTCCCGTTGCCCGTTGATGGATTGGTTCCCTGGATTCAGGGCTCCCGAAGGCACGATCGCCACTGTGACACCGGCCATGACGACCGAATCATTCGTCTGGGTCGACATTGGCACGATACTGGGTTGAAGCGACAGCAGGTCAGTGAAGCTCCTTCCGTTCAGGGCGACAGCCGTTATCACCTGGCCGGTTTCGATTTCCCCCATTTGGGTGCTCTGCGTCTCGACCTGGACGGAGGTAGCGGAAACAACCACTTCTTCCGATTGCCCGCCCATGGACAACGCGATGTCCGCTCGGAGCTGAGAATTGACGTCAACGACGAGGCCAGTGCGTTTGTAGGGTTCAAACCCTACGTGAATGACTTCGATCTCATAGCGGCCGACAGGCAGGGCGGTGAAATTGTAAAAGCCATTGGCGTTCGTCTTGGTAGTCTGCAGCACCGTCGTGTCCAGGTTCAGAGCGGTAACCGTGGTGTCCGGAATCACGGCTCCGGTTTGGTCCGTTACAGTTCCCGAAATGCTTCCCACCGTGTCCGCCCGCACCACAATCGCAAGACATGGGATCAGCGCCAAGGTCATCAAAAGACGCACAAGCCGCACCCTGGTTGCCAGCAAGCAGAATGATCTCATGCGGCTTTTGTCCGAGTGCGTGCTTAAATCCATGTCGGAACTCCCGTGTAAGTTCTTTGACTCGTTAATTTCCTATTGCTTGCTTCTCAAAATCATTCCCGAACATGCGCGCCTGGGTCTTATCAGGAAGGCATTTCTTTACCGTTGACCACAACCTTCAAAGCGAATGCGGGACCTGAAGTGATGCCGATAGGAGCACCATTCTTGGCGGGGTGAGTTTCAATAGTGACCTGGTCTCCTCGCTTCAGCGTGTACTTATCCCATCCGCGATGAGACATAGTGAGCGTCGAAGACATTTCTAGTGTCCAGTGCCTGACATGGCCTTTATCATCTGTTACATCCAGATAGGCCAGACAATGCGGGTTAGACCAATCGAACGCTGTTACCGTGCCAGCCAGTACAATCGTTTTCTTCATGTCGTAGTTCGTGACGCCGTGGTGCGCGGAAATCGAAACACATACAAATGCGAGGACGCCGGCCCCTAAGAGGAAACGAAATACTTTGCTTCTCACGGCACACCTCCACAGACTGAAGTGTCCCATACTATGGGGCCGCATGGCTGCCCCCCGTGCGGTGATGTCAATTACATCCGGCGCTGATCCGGAATTCCAATCATGCAGCGCTAGACGTAGGCGATCCAACGGCCCGCGGCCACGATGCCGAACCACAACAGGATCGAAATCAGACCCGCGGCGCGGGCCGCCAGGGGCGCTACCGGATCGTTATCCCACTTCCCCACGCTGCGGTACGAGATTTCGTGGAAAACGAACGCGTTGATCCCGGCAACCGCGATCAGCAGCATCTTGATGTCGAACCCAATATTCCCGTACATCTTGGTGGCTTCGGAGGAAAACAGCAGAAGCCCGGTAATGACTTGAATGATGAATCCGGCCCAAGCCCAGGGAAGGAAGCGCTGGGCGAGTTTGGACACTCGCTCGTCACGGAACGTCAAACCCATCAGCCGCAGATCAAGGATCGAAGTCGCGCCGACCAATAAGATGATTCCGAAAATGTGTACGGTTTCGATGATGGGAAAAAGCCACAAGGATTCCCGGATGGACGTCCCTACCGGGGTTTGCTCCAGCCACTGGCAAATCGAAAAAATAAAATGCATGTCTTAGAACCTCTCGATGAATCACAGCGTTAGTATTACGGCTCTGCTTGCCGCGCAATAAAGCCTTGCTGACTGCCTTGCCAATAAGCCGGAATCATATTCATCCCAGCGCTTCAAGCATAAGTTCCCCGTCGCTGAGGAGAACAAATTTCTCTATTCATGTGGAATTCGTGCCGTTGCGCGCGGGACTCACGGTCGCCGTATTCTGTTCCGTAGGTCGGATGTCCCTTCTGTTCCCGCTTTCCGGGGCGAGGAAGTTCGGGCCTATGCGTTTTCCAAATTACTTTTCGATATTTCCTTCGCCGTCTTTCACGTCAAGAACCCGATGCAATCAACTTAGCACCAGATTCGTGAAATTACGAGATTCAGTCGGCCAGTTGCAGTGCCTCCGACGCGCTTAAGAAAGAACGCAGGCCTACCCGCGAACGCTCAACACTGGACAGATGGCGCGGCTCACCACTTTGTATGCCGTTGCCATTCCCAAATGAGTTCTCGTCCCGGCAAGCGTGGATACCGGCCTGATTCCAAGGACGATCAAGTCGACGGCCAACTCTTCGGCTTGATCCAGAATTTTTTCCCCCGCATCTCCGTATTCGACAAAAACCTTCGGTTCGCACCATAGGTTTGCTTCCGGCGGAATGAGCGCCTTCAAACGGGCGACCAGGGAAGCCTCTTCGTGTTCGGGAACTGGCGTCGGGACAACGGTCATGAGGTAGAGTCGCGCTTGATTCTCCTCCGCGAGCGATACCGCATGGGGAACTGCCGCCAGGGATTCGGCAGTGAAGTCGACGGGACACAGGATCGTGTGGATATCCGCGACGCTCCCCGGTTCCGCCGAAACATTTGGTCCAACCGTAAGAACCGGGCATGTGGATTGGCGGAAAATTCTTTCCGCTACGGAACCGATCAGCAGCTTGCTGACGCCGGCACGTCCATGCGTCCCGAGGACAATCAAATCGATCTTCTTTTCTTTCGCAATGGAGGAGAGCTCGTCCCAAATGCCACCTTTTCTTAGCAGGCCCTCGTGGGGAACCCGGCCAAGCCGCGGCCCGAGCACCTTCATGTAGTCATGTGCTTCCCGGAGCGCTTGCGCGGCGAGTTCCTGGATTTCAATTGTCGGAAAGTTTCCGAGCGGCGGCGGCGGGATCACATGCGCAGCGAAAATCTTGGAAGCATATTTGTGCGCAATCGACAGGGCAAATGGAAGGGCAATGTCGGATTGTTTGGAAAAATCCGTGGCGAAAAGAATGTTGTCAAAAGTTATGATCTTTGATCCAGTCTGCGTTGTCATGACTTGCCTCCCGTCCCGAGATTTCTACACCTGCAGACTAACTTTCCTGATGAAAAGCATCGGTGACCGCGCTCACGTTGCCAAGTGTGCTCTGTCACGACCGCCTCCTCACGGCCCTCAGCATCCTGGCGACTACATCAAATCAGGATGCTGCCTTGACGAGCCGAACCGGTTCGGCCGCCTGGGTAGTGGAACGATGGTCGGAATAATGGATCACCCGATCGTAGGCGTCCCGGATCAAGTCCTTAAGCGGGATCACCGTTCCGTTCACGCGCTGCTCATCGAGAAGGTCCAAGTCCACATCCGAAATGACCATTTGTTCCTGGTTTACATTCCCCTCGGCTGCAATTCCGTCGCGCGCGAAGAAATAGTCCGAAGGCGTGAAGATTCCCGCCTGGCCATAGTGAGTCGCCATGCACGGCACATCCGGCAGGTTGCCGACCGTCCCAGCCATGGCGACATAGATTTGGTTTTCGCTGGCTCGCGCCTGCGCACAGTAGCGAACCCTGCAATAGCCCTGACGCTCATCCGTACAGGACGGAACGAAAAGAATCTGCATTCCCGCTTCGGCGAGGACTCGCGCCGCCTCTGGAAATTCCACGTCATAGCACACCAGAATTCCAATGTTGCCGTGATCCGTGTGGTAGCAGTAGAAGCCATGCCCCCGGCTCATCTGATAAGATTCCTTTTCCGTGGCGGTCAGATGCACTTTCTTCTGCCGAAACACCTGCCCGTTTGGTGTAAACAGGTGCGCCGCGTTGAACAGTTCCCCGCTTTGAATCACGGGATGCGTACCGCCGATGATGTAAAGTCCGCTCTCCTTCGCCAGCCTGGCAAACAGCGCTTCGTATTCGGGAGTGAGTTGCGCCAGCCGGCGCACCGCGCGAGCAGGACTGGGGTCGCGCAGGAAGCTGAGCAGCTGCATCGAGAAATATTCCGGGAACAGAACAAACTGGCAACGATATTCCCTTGCGCTGCGGACAAAGAATTCGACCTGGGTGGCGAATTCCTCAAATCGGCTGATGGGACGCAGCAGATATTGCATGGCGGCGATTCGCACTCGGGATGTTCGCGGCTGAACAACCGTGGGTTCCTCTGTATATACTCCGAAGGCTTCCAGCTGATCGCTCGTTTGCATACTGGTGGCCGCCACGTATTCGGGATTGAGCCACTCCAGCAAGGTGGCGAAACCGTGGGACTGGCTGTCCTGGAGATATTCAGGAACCACGTCCAGCACCACCATCCCGTTTGAGAGCTGGAAACTGAGCGTGGGATCTTTTCGTTTGCCGCTGATCACCTCCGCCAGGTATTCCATGGGCGTCATCTCGTTTGAAACTTGCGCGTATCCCGGGATCCGGCCTCCGGTTAGCAAGCGCTTCAGGCCTCGTTCCCGGATGAGCTTCTTGCGCCTCTCGTAAAACATCGATCCGATGCCCCGCCGATGCGCCGCCGGATCGACCCCCATGTCGGCTCCGTAGAGCGTCTTGCCAAGCGGATTGTGCGTGTCGAAACTTCCGCTTCCTGTAATCGTTGACCATTTGGCATCTTCAGAGTAGTCGTCCCAATCGATGATGAGAGAACTCGCCGAACCCACAATTTGTCCGGTCTCATCCGTCGCCACTAGCTGCCCCTCAGGAAATACAGCGAGGTGGTGGGCGAGTTCCTCCGCTTCCCAGATCGGCATGCCGGGAAAAACGCACCGCTGCAGTTCGACTACTTTGGGAATATCGCTGAATGTCATTTGCCGAATAACGATCTGTGGCTTTTCGGGGGTCATTGTCGGTTCCTCCCTTCTCCAGGAGATAAGAGCCCTTCCCTGCGGCGAGCAAGATATTCGATGTCTGCGCCTATTGTCCTCACTAGCTAAGCAAGCGGTAAGTGACAACGCTCACTTTAGCGAGTGACTTTCGTCACAGTGGGTTGCGCGGGGGAGTCTTAACCTCTTGAGTGACGAAACGTTAATCTGAATCCAGTCCGCTTGGTGTATAACCTCACCAGAAATTCTGAGAGGATGAACCCCATTCCCGGCGATCCCCAAACGGGCAACGGAGACATTCCTGAGGGCGTCCTTGGGCTGACAAGCCAGGAGGCCCAGGAACGATTGTCTCGCTATGGCCCCAATGACCCGACACCCGTGCGCCGTGGCGCTTTGATTCAGGAACTGCTGATCCTGTTCGTCAATCCTTTGGTAATCATTCTCCTGATTGCTGGAATTGCCTCGGGCTTACTCGGGCAAAAGATCGATGCTGGAATCATCATCGTGATGGTCCTGCTGGGCGTTTCGATCAATTTCTGGCAGACCTACCGTTCGCAAAAAGCCATCCAGAAACTTCGAGAACATGTCAGTCTGAGTGCCACCGTTCTACGCGACGGGAAATGGCAGGAAATAAAACGCCACGAAGTTGTGCCTGATGATTTGGTTCGCTTGTCCGCTGGAGACTTGGTTCCGGCCGACGCACGCCTCTTGCAAGCTCGCGACCTCTACGTACAACAGGCGGCGCTGACGGGCGAGTCGATGCCGACTGAAAAGCACGCCCATCCCGGCGAAAAAGATACCGAGGGGACACCAGAGGCCCCGGATCTTGTCTTTCTAGGAACTTCAGTAGTTAGCGGAACGGCGACCGCACGTGTTCTGAAGACGGGGCCTGAGACTGCCTTCGGCGCCATCGCTAAACGTTTGGTCGTCCGACCGGAAGAGACCGAATTTGAGCGCGGATTGAGGCATTTCGGCATACTCATCATGCGCGTTGTGTTTGTCCTGGTGCTATTCATCATCGTAGTGCGACTCGCTCTTCACAAAGAGGCCTTCGAGTCATTCGTATTTGCCGTGGCTCTGGCCGTGGGACTCACTCCCGAATTTCTTCCCATGATTACATCCGTTACGCTCGCAAGCGGCGCGGTGCGAATGGCCAGGGAGCAGGTGGTCGTCAAACACTTACCCGCAATTCAAAATTTCGGAAGCATCGACGTTTTTTGCAGCGACAAAACCGGAACTCTTACTAAAGGAGAGATGGTTTTGAGCCGCTCCTTGGACCCGTTGGGGCAGGCCTCCGACCGGGTCCTGGGATTGGCCTATCTCAACAGCAAGTTTGAAACCGGAATTCGCAGCCCGCTGGACACCGCGATCTTGAGCACGGAACGGCATGACCTGGATGAATACCGCAAGATCGACGAAATTCCCTTCGATTTCAACCGCCGGCGGCTCTCCATCGTCGTCGAACGCGACGGGACCCAAGGCGTCGAGCGGCTTCTCATCACCAAGGGCGCGCCCGAAGGGATTGTCGAAGTCTGTGAATCCTATGAGGAGGGCGGCCAAGTCCGGGCTGTCGAGCCCGGAACAATCGAACGCGTGAACCAAGTCTATAAAGACTTGTGCTCGCAAGGCTTTCGAATCCTTGCCGTGGCCTATCGCGCTGTCCAGACGCACGACGGGTTTACGGCGGAAGATGAGCACTCGCTCATCCTGGCAGGCTTCCTCGCATTTGCTGATCCGCCCAGCGAGGATGTCGCTGCTTCTGTCGCCGCAATGAAGCGAGACGGCGTTCAGGTGAAGATTTTGACCGGAGATAACGAGCTGGTCGCGCAATACATTTGCGGACAAGTCGGCATGGAAGCCGGCACGCCCGTCCTCGGCAGCGAACTTGACCAGATGAGCGATACGGCGCTTGCCCACGTGGCCGAGGAAACTACAATTTTTGCGCGCGTCTCGCCCATGCAAAAACTTCGCATTATTCTCGCGCTCAAACATCGCGGACATGTCGTCGGCTACATGGGCGACGGAATCAACGACGCCCCGTCATTGCACGCCGCGGATGTTGGCATTTCGGTGGCCACGGCCGTGGATGTCGCGCGCGATGCCGCCGATATCATCATGCTCAAGAGCGGCCTCGGGACTCTTCACCGCGGCATCATCGAGGGTCGCAGGGCGTCCGCAAACGTTCTGAAGTACCTGCTTATGGGAACCAGCTCAAATTTTGGGAATATGTTCAGCATGGCGGTGGCTTCCATATTTCTTCCGTTTCTTCCCATGCTCTCCACGCAAATTTTATTGAACAATTTTATGTACGACACGGCACAGATCACCATCCCTTCGGACAATGTGGACGACACCTACATTCGCACGCCACAACGGTGGGATATACGCCTGATTCGGAATTTCATGATTTTTATCGGGCCGATCAGCTCGATTTACGATTTCCTGACGTTTTATGTCTTATTGCATTTCTTTCACGCCAGCGAGCCTTTGTTCCATACGGGCTGGTTTGTGGAATCACTGGCCACGCAGACCCTGGTGCTCTTCGTCATCCGGACGATGGGCAATCCGCTACGCAGCCGCCCGAGTTTGCCCTTGGCTATCACCACTGTCGCGATCGTGGCGATCGGAACCCTGATTCCGTTTTCCCCGCTCGCCGGCGTGCTCGGGTTCGTCCCCCTTCCCGGCTCGTATTTCGCGTTTTTGGCTGTGTCCACGATTACTTATTTGCTTTTGGTCGAGATTGCGAAGCGCATGCTCTTCCATAAGTGACCACCTCGCCCCTCGCTTCCTAGTCATATTCCGCGTGTGCCGGGACGGCTTCTTTCTTTTCTTCCGGCTTTTCGGTAAGCGTCGCTTCGGCCAGCAACAAAACGCTGGCGACCGAAACTGCATTTTCAAGAGCAATGCGGACCACCTTGGTCGGGTCGATGATCCCGGCTTCCACGAGATCGACGTACTCACTGCGAGCGGCGTCAAAGCCGTAATTGCCCTTGCCGCACCGCATCCGGTCCACCACCACTCCTCCGTCTACGGTGGAGTTCTCCGCAATCTGGCGCGTGGGGGATTCGAGCGCGCGCCGCAGGATCATGAGTCCGGTGCGCTCGTCCCCAAAACAGTTGGCCTCCTCTGCTTGAACCGCGTCGATGAGCCGCAACAAAGCAAGCCCTCCGCCCGGCACGATTCCTTCCGCGAGGGCGGCCTTTGTCGCGTTGATGGCGTCCTCGATGGCTTCCTTGCGATTTTTCATTTCCGCTTCCGAGGGCGCGCCGACTCGGATGACGGCAACTCCGCCCGACAGTTTGGCCAGGCGTTCCTGCAGCTTTTCCTCGTCGTAGTCGGAGGTTGTCTTTTCAATTTGCTTGCGCAATTCGGCGCAACGGCCTTCGATGGCGGCCTTGGAGCCGTTCCCTTGAATGATGGTGGTCTTGTCCTTGTCGATCAAGACGCGCTTGGCCTGTCCGAGTTCCGCAATCGTGAGGTTTTCGATTTTCAATCCGAGCTCTTCAGCAATTAATTGGCCGCCGGTCAAAATGGCAATGTCCTGCAACATCTCCTTGCGCCTGTCGCCGAACCCGGGCGCCTTCACGGCGGCGGAAAGCAGAGTGCCGCGCACCTTGTTTACAACCAGCGTCGCCAGCGCTTCGCCCTCGACGTCTTCCGCGATGATCAAAAAGGGGCGTCCTGCCTTCGCGACTTGCTCGAGAAGCGGCAGCATGTCTTTCATGTTCGCAAGTTTCTTCTCGTGCAGCAGGATCACCGGATCCTCAAGGACGACTTCCATCTTTTCCGCGTCCGTAATGAAGTAGGGCGAGATAAAACCGCGGTCGAATTGCATTCCTTCCACAACCTCGAGAGCCGATTCCGTCGTTTTCGCTTCCTCGACTGTAATGACCCCCTCGGCCCCGACTTTCTCGTACGCCTCGGCCACCTGTTCTCCGATGGAAGAATCGTTGTGCGCCGAGATCGTGGCAACTTGCGCTTTTTCGAGGCGGCTGGCGACGGGCCGGGAGAGACCTTTCAACGTCTTCACGGCAACGAGAAGTCCGCGGTCGAGACCCCGCTTGAGATCGACGGCGCTTGCCCCGGCCGCCAGGTTGTGGAGTCCCTCGGCGAAGATTGCATGGGCAAGAACCGCTGCGGTGCTGGTTCCATCGCCCACGGCATCCCCCGTGCGTTCCGACGCCTCGCGGATCATCTGTGCTCCAAGATTCTCCTCGGGGTCCTCAAGCTCAACCTCTTTCGCGATGGTGATCCCATCATTGCAGACTAGCGGCCGTCCCCACTTTTTCTGGATCAACACGCATTTGGATTTTGGACCAAGCGTGATGCGTACGGCATCGGTGAGCGCGGAAGCCCCAGACAGAATTTTCTCTCGCGCTGCAGATCGGAAAAGTAGTCGTTTGGAAGCCATAAGTCCTCCTCTTCAAATAAAAGCGATTCACCCGGTTTGACCGGTGCTCTTTGAAGCAAAGTGGCGCGAAAACCAATCCGATGCAAGCCTGGCCACTTCCTCTAGAGCTCCCGGTTCCTCGAACAGATGTGTGGCTCCGGGGATAACCACAAGGTTCTTCTTGCTGCATCCAAGTTGGGCCAGGGCCTGCTCGTTCAAATCGATCACCGGTCCATCGTAGCCGCCAACGATCAGAAGTGTCGGGGCAGTCACGAAATGCAGGGCATCACCCGCCAGATCGGGTCTGCCGCCCCTAGAGACGACGGCGGCAACCTTGCCGGACAACTGCGCTGCAGCCACGAGCGCGGCGGCGGCTCCCGTGCTCGCGCCAAAATAGCCGACACTTAGCCCACGCAGGTCCGGCTGCCGCAGCGTCCACGTCGTGGCCCCAGCCAGCCGGTTGGCCAGCAGCCGGATGTTGAAGCGAAGCAGCGATGTTCGCTGGTCGATCTCCTCTTCGCTGGCCGTGAGCAAATCCATCAGCAACGTAGCAATTCCGTGCGACTGAAGCGTTTCGGCCACAAAGCGATTGCGAGGGCTGTGCCGGCTGCTTCCGCTCCCATGCGCAAAAAGAACAATCCCACACGGATGCGGTGGGATAGCCAAATTCCCTTCCAGCGTCGCCTTGACCAGCCCGATGGAAACCGCGCGCTCGTTGGAAACAAAATGCGTCGTGCGGGTGGGAGTCATGAATGAACTCCTTTCCGATTGCTCGCGCGGGCCGCGGAAGCTGCGTAGGCTCGTTGTTCGGCGTTGAGCTGAAGCAGGCTCGTCACTTCTTCGTCGGACACTTGTGAAAAATCCTCGTAGAATTGGCCAATTGCGAAGAAGGCCTCTGGAGTATGCAAGCAAACGAGATCCTCTACCTTGCCCCGGAGGCGCTTATAAGTCGAAGCGGGCGCGACGGGCGCTGCGAGCACAATCCGCGCAGGCTTCAACTCCCGCAAGGCAGTGATTGCAGCCAGCGTGCTCGCTCCGGTAGCAATCCCATCGTCCACGAGGATGATCGTCTTACCTTCAGGATGCAGTGGAGGGAGACCGCCCCGATAGACGGATTCCCGGCGGTTTAGCTCTTGTCTCTGCCTCGCGGTGATCCGTTCAACCTCCTGGTCTGAGATTCCCATTTCCTGCACAATTTGCGCGTCAAGAACGCGAACTCCCCCAGTCGCGATCGCTCCAAAAGCAAGTTCCTCGTGCGAGGGAACTCCGAGTTTCCGCACGACAAACACGTCTAGCGGAACTCCCAGTTCCGTGGCCACCTGGAATGCCACGGGGACTCCGCCTCGCGGGATGCCCAAAACGAGTACATCTTTTCGCCTCCCATACTGTTCAAGTCTCTTCGCCAACCTGCGCCCAGCGTCGACACGGTCTAGAAAGATCATTGGCGCGCCTCCTTCCCGCCTCCTTAGGTTTGTAAGGTGCCTATGCGGCGGATGGCCTGATTCGGTACGCCCCCATTGTTGGTGGGAAACGCAGAGGGACCTATGACGTCCGTCACATTTCTTTGTGATGTGAGGCACAAGGGGAGATCCGGAACGGCACAAGATGACCAGAATCACAGGGACTTGTGATCCATCTCATAGCGGCAAAGATCCCAAAGGGTTACATAAGATCAAGCGTGGGAGGCTGACATGATGAGCCACACAGGTGAATTTCAATCACAAGCGGCGATATCGGGGTCAGAGCCTTGGAGGCACAACTTGAACTCTTTTCGAGTATCGTTGCAAGTGAAGTTTCAAAATATATTATTTGCCACGGATTTTTCAGCCACGGCGGATCACGCGCTCCCATACGCCGTCGAGATCGCCAGAAGGTCTCAGGCGACAATCCATGCCGTGCATGTCATTTCCCCGGACGATTATGTCCAAGCGCCACCTGAGCAATGGGCTGAAATCGCACGCATCCAGGAAGAATTTCGCGAGCGGGAAAAGAATCGTCTTGAGCTGGAATTGCGGGAACTGTCGCACGAAGTCCTCATTCTGAAGGGTGACGTTTGGGAAAATCTCAGCGGAGTCATCCTAGACAAAAAAGTGGACCTGCTCGTCCTCGGCACGCACGGACGCACGGGCATTGCAAAGGCGATGCTTGGCTCGGTGGCCGAGAGAATCTTCCGACAAGCCCCCTGCCCCGTTTTGACTGTGGGACCAGGTGTCGCTCCGCGCGCCGCCCACGCGGCCGCCGCGGAATTGAACAGCATCCTCTATGCAACGGATTTCAGCCCGGAATCGCTCGCAGCAGCGAGGTACGCGATCTCCTTGGCCAAGGACCATCGCGCGGAACTTGTTCTGCTCCATGCGACGAAAGACGGATCACAGGCCCAGGAAGATCTTGTGCTCGAGACATTGAAAAGTGTGGTGCCGCTGGGCGCGGGTCTGCTGTCCGTACCGACCTATTTGTTGGAACGCGGCGCTGCAGCTGATGCGATATTGGGGGCCGCGAAGAAAACACATTCCGATCTGATCGTTCTCGGGGCTCGCGGGGCCGAAAAGCATCTGACTCTGGCGACCCACTTTTCTGATTCAATTGCAAACCACGTTGCCGCGAATGCGTTCTGCCCGGTGTTGACTGTCCACAGCTGAAGTTTCTTATCCAGCGGTTATGCCGCGGAAACGAAGTGAGAAAGGTTTTCCTTGGACAATTCCTGGTGACGCGGTTTTATTTTTACGGTTATTCCCGATTCGCATACAAAGACAAATTTTGCCGCACAGTTTCCGCAAAGCCAAAAATGTTGAATCAAGGGGCGGTTTTCCGCAGGTTTGTCGTTGGTCCGCTTGCTGGAAAATCGAATTAAACGGCCTTCGCGATAGTCAAATGGCGCTTCGCACATGGGATTGCAGCATTTCATCAGCATATTTCCTCCCCTCCATCATGCGATGCAATCTTGTTCTCTCTAAAGTAGGAGGGCGAGCACCCAGTAAAACGTTGCCCGCCCTCTGAATTCTTTTTAGCTGGCTGCCTTCGCTTCAATTCGCACACTCTTCGCGTGAGGCGCCTTTGGAAGTTCAAGATTGAGAACGCCGTCCTTCAGCGTCGCGTTGACCTTGGAGCCGTCAACGTCCGACGGCAAGTCAACGGTTCGCAAAATTTCTTTTGCGCAGCGTTCGGAATAGATCGTCTTGCCTTTCTTGCTTTCTTCCTTCGATTCGTGTTTGCCGGCGATGGTGAGCCGGTTCCCTTCCACGTGGATATCGAGTTCTTTGGCTGTGAATCCGGGCACCTCAGCTCGAACTGTCAGGGCGTCATCCGTCTCCGCGATTTCCAGATGGAGGGGGTGAAGAATTTCGGACTCGGCTTGGAACCAATCCGATAAATCGCGGCCGAACCACCTGTTGTTATTGAAGATCTCAAACGCTCGTTTTTCGATCGAATCGAAAACCTGTTGGAACCGATCGACTACATTCTCAGTTTCGGGCTGTTTGGAGACTGCAGAGGTTTTGGCGGGTTGCATTGCGGTTGCAGTTTGCGCGGTCATTTCAATTCTCCTTCAGTTATCAAAAGTGGTTGGCGGCGCTGGCCTGAGAAAAGTGATCATTCCCACGGCCCGCGAAAAGCATCCTTCCCACTGGTCAAACGCAACCAACTGTCTCTTAGATGCTCCAACATCCTTGTATGGCTCTCAGTGATTCAGATCACAGGCGGATGAAATTCACGTCACATTTACAATTGTTTGCTAGAATGGGCCTCGGTTGGGTTATCTGTCACTTTTGCTGCCCTCGCACATGAAGTTCACTGGGGAGTGGATTTGTGTGCCCGCGAGGTTCGATCTGGATAGAACGAACGGTTGTCTGCGCAGTTGACTTGGAGACGTATGAGCGGGCCTTCTCCCGGCATTCCACCATCTCCCGGACCTAATACCTTGTTTGAGAAGCTATTCGAAGCCTCTCCGGACGCCATCGTTGTAACCGACGCCGAGGGCCGAATCACTTCGATCAATTCGCAAGTGGAGCACCTCTTCGGATACGGCCGCCAGGAACTCATCGGCCGGGAGGTCGAAATTCTTGTCCCCGAGCGATTCCGGCAGGCGCATCCGGACCATCGAAGCGCCTACAAGGCCCACGCTAGCGTGCGCCCGATGGGTGCAGGCTTGGAGCTATTCGGAAGGCGCAAGGACGGGAGCGAATTCCCCGTCGACATCATGTTGAGCCCCATGGAGACAGCGGAAGGTCGCGTGGTGATCAGCGTCATCCGCGACATTTCCGACCGGAAGAAGGCCCAGGAGGCTATCCGGCGCAGCGAGGCGCAATTCCGGGCGCTGTTTGAATTCTCTCCCGACGCGATCATCGCGAGCGACAAAGAGGGGCACATCACGGAGGTCAATCCAAGGGTGGAGAGTACTTTCGGTTATCCACGAGGCGAGCTTGTAGGCCAATCCATCGATATCCTGGTTCCCGAACGATTTCGCCAAACTCATCCCTCTCGCCGCAAGGAATATGGCGCCGCAGCCCGCGTTCGTCCAATGGGTGCGGGATTGGAGCTCTATGGCAGGCGAAAAGATGGAAGCGAGTTCCCTGTCGACATCATGCTGAGCCCCATGGAGACCGCAGAGGGCCGCGTGGTGATCAGTGTGATCCGCGACATTTCCGACCGAAAGAAGGCCCAGGAAGCAATCCGCCGCAGCGAGGCGCAATTCCGGGCGCTGTTCGAATTCTCTCCCGACGCGATCATCGCGAGCGACCGGGAAGGGCGCATTACGGAAATCAATGCGCGAGTGGAAAGCACATTCGGCTACCAACGAAGCGACCTCATTGGCCAATCCATCGATATCCTCGTTCCAGAGCGGTTTCGCCACACACATCCGGCTCGCCGCAAGGATTATGCCTCTGCAGCCCGTGTTCGTCCGATGGGCGCGGGGTTGGAGCTCTTCGGCAGGCGCAAGGACGGAAGCGAATTCCCCGCGGACATTATGCTGGGGCCGGTAGAAACAGAAGGTGGGCGAATTGTTCTGAGCGTTATACGCGACCTCACGGAAAAAAGAGAGGCCGAAGAGGCCTTGCGACGCAGCGAACTGCAGAAACGCTATCTGGAAGAAGAACTGAACACCGAGGCCAAATTTGAAGAAATCATAGGCGATAGCATGGGCCTGAAGCGAGTTCTGAAACTCGTGGAAACCGTTTCGGCAACCGACGTTACCGTATTAATTCTGGGAGAAACTGGAACAGGCAAGGAAGTAATTGCGCGAGCTATCCACCAGCTCAGCCCGCGGAACAAGCACGTCATGGTGAAGCTGAATTGCGCGGCGATTCCCGCAGGCCTTCTGGAAAGCGAATTGTTTGGCCATGAGAGGGGCGCATTTACGGGTGCCATCGACCGCAAGATCGGTCGCATTGAATTGGCGCATGAGGGCACGCTTTTTCTTGACGAAATTGGCGATCTCCCCCTGGAGCTCCAACCAAAAATCCTTCGCGCGCTGCAGGAGAAGGAATTTGAGAGGCTTGGCAGCAACAAACCAATCCCGGTCAATGTGCGGCTTGTGGCCGCGACGAACCGCGACCTTACAAAAATGGTGGCGGAAGGCCAGTTTCGGAGCGATCTCTATTACCGTTTGAGGGTCTTCCCGATCCTGCTCCCTCCCCTCCGGGAACGCCGCGGGGACATCCCGCTCCTGGTACGCTATTTTGTCGATCACCACGCCCGAAAGCTCTATAAGAAAATTGAAACAATCCCCGAGGAGACCATGCGGGCCCTCACCCGGTGGGATTGGCCGGGAAATATCCGGGAGCTTGAAAATTTCATTGAGAGGGCCGTCATTCTCACCAAGGGGCCGGTCCTGCGCGCTCCTCTGGGCGAGCTCGAGATGCCGGAAGAAACCGGCCCTGTACAAGATTCTTCCCTCGAAGCAAAAGAGCGAGAGCATATTCTGCGCGTTCTTCGCGAGACCAAGGGGAAGATCGGCGGTGCCGATGGTGCCGCCGTCCGCCTCGGCCTTATCCGAACGACGCTAAATTCCAAAATGAAGAAGCTGGGAATCGAGCGGAAAGACTATATCTAGTCACTGCTGACGATTAGTCGCCAGTGAGCTTCGTCACTTAGACCTGTGCGCTGGAACACCAAAAGCCTCCCTTCCAACTAAGCTACTGTTCCAGAACGGGATACCTCAACCCCCTCTCGGATAAGAGGTTTGGCTCCTTGATTGCCTATACGTATGCGTAACAACAAAGGATCAAGGAAACCAGTGAGAGTGACGATACTTCAGGCGGATGGTGACGGCATAACCATGAAGATTGAAGGGAAGGTCGCCGGGCCCAATGTTCCAGCTCTGAACCAAGCGTGGCAGGTTCTGGCACCCTCGGTGGGGCAAAGAAAGCTTCTGGTGGATCTTCGAGGCGTGACGCATGTCGACTGGGCGGGCCGCAATTTGCTGGCTGAAATCCACGGCAGGACGGGCGCCGAATTTGTGGCAGACACACCGCTCACAAAATACTTCGCGGAAGAGGCGCAGCAGGGCATTCGAACGAGTTCTGAAAACTAGACTGAGGAGGCACCCATGAAAGGTCCATACGGATTAGAGCTGAACGAAGGCTGCAAGACGTGCAACGCGAAGGGCCCGGGATTCTTTTGCCAGTTGCCGTCGTCTGCGGTCAAGGATTTCGATGAGATCAAGTCGACGGCCACTTATCCGAAGGGCGCCCTCCTGTTCGTCGAAAGACAAGACGCGCGCGGTGTCTACGTCCTGTGCGAAGGCGAAGTAAAGCTCTCAATCAGCTCACCCGAGGGCAAGACACTCATCCTGAGAATTGCCAGGGCGGGGGAACTGCTCGGGCTTATGGCCGCCATGGCGGGTCTGCCGTTCGAAGTAACGGCCGAAACGATCCATCCCTGCCAGGTCGCGTTTGTGCGCCGGGAAGATTTCCTGCGCTTCCTTGCAAAGCATCCCGAAGCTTCTCAAAACGTAGTGAAGCAAATGAGTTCTCAGTACCGCGGCGCATGCGAACAATTGCACACGATCGGACTCTCGGCTTCCGCGCAGGAAAAACTCGCTCGTCTCTTGCTCACTTGGTCCGAAGGCATCCAGCAAACCAAAGAGGGCACGCGAATCAAGCTGCCTTTGACGCACGAGGAAATTGCAGAATTCATCGGCACCACTCGCGAGACCGTCACGCGCACGCTGAGCGATTTCAAGGTGCGGCACCTGGTTTCCATACAGGGATCGACCCTCATGATCCCGAATCGTGCGGCTCTTGAGACTTTTGCTAACGCATAGAATCGGAAAGTTTGCGCAGCCCGTGCCTCAGAGCGGGTAAGTCGGAGAACCCGCTCTGAGGCACGGGCTGTTTTTTTGGGGAGAATTCTGAGATTTCCATGCAAGCAATCCCTGGCACGCAGTTGACAATCTAAGTGCCCGCAAAACCACAAGCTCTTCCATTCAGTTCATGCCTTCGCCAATGCCTCCTGATGTCTCTTCACATCGCCGCGTTGGCGGCGCGCAAAATCCTGGACTCGGCGGCCTGCTGTCTTAAACACGTCATGGATCACCAATTCAAGATCGGCGTGCGGCGATTTTGCTTTGGCGCGGTTCAAGGCGGCCGCTTCCCCATTCATAGGTGTCCGGTGATGCGCGACGGGCTCGCGCTTGATGACAATTTCTTTCCCTGGCAAGGTCAGGTCGATGCGAATGTGAAGGGGTTTGCCCTTCTTGTGATGGCGATGCGGGACCTCAATGGCGACGCGGCACCCGATAATGCGGTGGTAGAAAGTTTCGAGTTTCCCGGCCTCCGCCCGAATCCAGTCCTCTACTTCGGCGGAATGCTTCATGTTCCGAAAGGTGACTTGCAGTGGAAGCGTCATGGCCCTCTCCCTGGAGTGAATTCATTCCATACGGTCCAACGTCCTATCTCCCGATCCTTACCGCTGTCTCATTGTGGCCAGAAATCTATTTTGCGATGTGACAGGCGTCACTTTTGGAAGTGACATTACTCACTGCGCTACACTATGGGGTGGCCCAGACTGAAGTTGAGGTTTGAGAGGCATCGAGTACAGGCCCGGCAACGGGAGGCCTAGATGAAATTTGGAGTGCTGGCACTGGATTATGACGGGACAATCGCACGCGACGGCGTGCTCGATCCGGAGGTTCGTTCTGCTATCGCCGACGTCCGCGCGCGGGGTATTGCCGTTGTCATCGTGACCGGACGCATTCTCGCAGAACTGGAGCAAGTAGCCGGCGATCTTCATTTCGTGGATGCCGTGGTCGGCGAAAATGGCGCCGTGATGTGGTTCGCGAACGGCCACAGCAGACAACTAGCATATTCAACTTCCACGCAGTTCCTGCAGGAACTCAGCCGGCGCGGCCTCGGATTCAAGGCAGGCCAGTGTGTGGTGGAACTGGACGCGGCTGCCGCCCCTCAAGTCCTCGCCGTCATTCGGGAACTAGAATTGCCTCTCGTGCAATTGTTCAATCGCGGCCGACTGATGGTGCTTCCGCAGGCTGTGAGCAAGGGCGCCGGCCTTCGTGAAGCGCTGGCGACGCTTCGCATGTCGGTTCACAACGCCATCGCGATTGGAGATGCGGAAAACGACCACGATCTGCTGGCGGCGTGCGAGCTCGGCGTGGCCGTCAGTTGGGGTAGCCGCCTCCTCCAACAGGCCGCCGACGAAGTCCTGCAGGGTGACGGGCCAACTGCTGTGGCCGGGTATATCCGAAAGGCTGCGGGCGATTTGCGGCTGCCGCCGGAAAAGATCGGGCAACATCGGTTGTCACTTGGAACGGCCGACGACGGCCACGAACTGACACTTGCCATTCGCGGCCTCAACACGATTATTGCCGGCGATCCCCGCTCCGGAAAATCCTGGGTGACGGGACTGATGTGCGAACAATTGATTCTGCAGGGGTACTCTGTCTGTGTGATTGACCCAGAGGGCGACTACCGTACTCTGGAAACACTGCCGGGAGTCGTCGTGTTCGGGGGAGAAGATCCGCCTCCGGAATTGCCCGACCTTGCGCGCGTGCTGCGTCACCCGGATATGAGCGTGGTGATCGATCTGTCGCACGCGCCTTATCAGGAAAAAATCAATTACATGAAATCGCTTTTGCCGATGCTGGCTGCAATCCGGAGAGCCACGGGCTTGCCGCACCGGATCGTAATCGATGAAGCGCATTATTTTTTGCATGATCCGAACGTTGATGAGTTGTTGGACCTCACGCTTGGCGCATATACGCTAGTCACTTACCGGTTGACTGACTTGCATCCGAGTCTTCGCAACGCGATTGAATGTATTATCGTGAAGCGCACGACCGCCCCCCACGAGCATGAAACTCTCACGGAGATGCTTCAAGCCAGGATGTGCTGCCCCGCGGTTATGACGGATCTGACCTCTCTGCGCCTGGAGGAAGCCGTTCTCCTGCCAGGTATGCGGGAAACAGGTGGGAAATGCATGAAATTCACGCTATTTCCCCGCCTGACTTCGCATGTCCGGCACAAAGCGAAATACCTCGATGTGCAATTGCTCGTGGAACAGGGTTTTTGGTTCACGGATGGCGGCGGAACGCTGGCCGGGCCGGCGCGGACACTCAAAGAATTCCTGGCTTTATTGAGGCAGGTTTCGCCCGCCATCATTGCAGGACACGCCCAGCGCGGGGACTTTTCGCGATGGGTGGGAGACGTGTTCCAAGACCACGCGCTCGCATCGGAGATCCGAAAAGCCGAACAGCGATTTCGCCTAGGCCATATTCACGACCTCACTGAGTCGATTGCCAAATTAATACAGGAGCGGTACGAATTTTCGGCGGGACTCGGCAGCGAACCACAGGTTGCGGCCTCTTCGCAAGAACTCGAATCCAGCCTTGCAATATCGGCGCGTAGTGCCGGCAGCTAAATTACGCGCGGCGCCTGCGGAAACATGAAGTATGATAGCGGCCAAATGCGCATGCGCTGGGTGATTGTCGGACTTCTATTTTTTGCAACCACCATCAACTATTTGGACCGCGCGATACTCGGCGTAATCCTTCCGGAAATCCGCGACAAGTTTCATTTTGGCTTGGAAGCGTATGGCGTGATCCAGATGTTTTTCCAGCTTGCGTACGCGGGTGGATCGCTCATCGGCGGCTACCTGCTGGATCGCCTGGGGACGCGGATCGGCTACGGCATCGCCGCGACCCTATGGTTCCTTGCCGCCACCCTCAACGCGTTCGCGGGCAGCGTGTTCCAGTTCGGATTGTTCCGGACAGTCCTGGGCTTGGGTGAATCCGCAAATTTTCCGGCATGCAGCAAAGCCGCCGCGGAATGGTTCCCGCCCGACGAACGCGCCACAGCCATGGGAATCGTGAATGCGGGCACAAATCTGGCCAACATTTTCGGGCCGCCGTTATTCATCGTGATTGCATTGACGCTGGGATGGCAGGCGTGCTTCGCCATCATAGGCGGGCTTGGATTTCTCTGGCTGCCGTTTTGGTTCTTGACCTATCGCCTGCCGAAACAATCAGTAGCGGCGGCCGCGCTAGGCGCAAAACTTTCGATTAGTGAGGTGATGAAGTACAAACAGGCCTGGGGATATGGCCTGGCCAAATTTCTCACCGATCCTGTTTGGTGGTTTTATCTTTTCTGGCTGCCGACGTACCTGACGGACGTGCGCCATTTCACGCCCCAGCAGCGCGGCACGGCGCTGATGATCGTGTACAGCATTTCGGCAGTGGGCGCGTTGCTGGGGGGCGTTGTTTCCAGTTTCCTGATGAAGCGCGGCTGGACAGTGGGCAAGGCGCGAAAGATGACGATGCTGTTTTGCGCGATTGTTATGCCGGCGTGCACCCTGGGCGTCGTGGTTCACGACGCGCAATTCGCGGTCTTTCTATTTGGTCTGGCTACCGCAGCCCATCAGGCCTGGATGACAAATCTCTTTATCTCTCCCGCTGACGTATTCCCTTCGCAGGCCGTGGGCAGCGCCAACGGATTTGGTGTGTGTCTCGGGGGACTCGGGGGCGCTCTATTTTCTGGAATTATTCCTGGAACGGTGATCCCGCATGTGGGCTACGTTCCGGTGCTGATGGGTATGAGCTGTTTTTACATCGTCGCGTGGTTCATCATTCACCGGATGATGGGCGATCTGGAAATGGTCACCCTGGAATTGAAAGAATCTCAACCGGCATCGCTCGCTGCTTCCCGGGCCTGATCCCTCTTCAAGGCCATGCGAATCAAGTCGCCGCGGCCATGGATTGGCCGCCGCGGCGCCGGCGTAGATTTGCAACCACTAAGCGAATTTCGTCAAACGTAAAATCCGGCGGCAGGGCGTCCTTGACCGGCGTGATTCTTTCCAGTCCCAATTCGGCTGCGGCTGCTTCAATTTCGCTTTGCCGGTGTTGCTCAACCCATCCGGCTTGAAACTCGACCAACCCGCGCTCCACAAGGTCCGAGACCATGCTCACAATGGTGGAGCGTCTCCGGCCACGTATCGCAGCGATTTCGTCCAGCGTCTTGCCTTGCTCGATCAGGGAAATCGTTTCTTCACTCGGCGTGATCTTTTTGTCGTGGGCCGTTGCGCGCGCTCCACCGTGAAAACGTTTCAGCGCATCAAGAATTTGGTGGCCGTACATTTCCGCTTTGCGTTCGCCGATGCCGGTGATTTGCAAGAGGCCGCCAATCGAGCCGGGGCGAGCGCGGCAGATCTCATCGAGCGTCGTGTCATGCATGACCACGTAGGCCGGAACGTTTTGCTCCTTCGCGGTTTCCCTTCTCCATTCGCGCAAAAACTCACGTAAATTCGGATCTGTATCGCGCATCTCTCGCACGAGCGGCGGTGGGGGAACTGTTTTCTCCCACGTGCGTTTCGCCGGCGCGGGCGCCAGCGAGGCTGGCGCGAGGGTCCGCGACTTGGAACGTTCCCGCTTGGGCCGCGACTTCTCCACCGGCTCGGATAGCCAGTCCGGTTCGTAGCCGCACACATCGCAGGCCCCGCAGGCAGCCCACTTTCTGTTCTCGCCAAAATGGCCGCAGATGCGCAAATGGCGGCAAATATCCGATTCCACAAAACCGCGAATTTCGTGATAGCGCTCCCACGCGCGCGCCTTTTCCGCCGGATCATTGATCTCGCCTATGAAGTAGGCGTGCAACCCCGCATCTTTTTTCTGCCAGAGAAGCACGCAATCCGCCGGAAGGCCGTCGCGCCCGGCGCGTCCCGCCTCTTGGTAATACTGCTCGATGGATTTTGGCAGTGAGAGATGGATCACCGCGCGCACGGCGGCTTTGTTGATTCCCAGACCAAAGGCGATCGTGCCGACCATCACGCGCACTTCGTCCGCCATCCAGCGTTCCTGATTGCGCCTGCGATCGTCGGCGTTCATCTGTCCGTGGTAGGCGATGGCCGCGATTCCTTTCTCCTGAAGCAGGTCCACCGTGGACTCCACCTTCGCAATCGTAGGCGCATAGACGATGATGTTTTCGTTTCCGTAGCTCCGCATCGCGCGCAGGAGGAATTCCGTCTGAGAGTGCGCGTCGCAGGCGCGCACGACGTATCGCAAGTTGGGACGGTGGAAGCTAGCAATGTATTTGTGGGGTTCGCGCAGTTCGAGCTGGCGAATAATGTCATGCCTCACGCGCTGCGTCGCGCTCGCGGTGAAGGCCGCGATCGCGCGGTCGGGAAAATGAGCGCGCAGGCGGCTAAGCTGGCGGTATTCCGGGCGGAACTCGTGGCCCCATTCCGAAATGCAATGCGCCTCGTCAATCGCAAAGAACAAAACCGGGACGCCCTTGAGCCAATCGGTCGTGTCCTCGCGGGCCAGCCGCTCCGGAGAAAGGTACAGGAGACGATATTCGCCTGCGCGCGCTTTCTCAATGACTCGCGACTGTTGCACCGCCGAAATCGAGCTGTTCAAAAGCGCGGCTGAAATTCCCATCTGGCCGAGCTGCGCCACCTGGTCTTCCATCAACGCGATCAAAGGTGAAATGACGATGACGGTCTTGTCCGGGGACATTGCGGCGGGCAACTGGTAACACAAAGATTTCCCGCCCCCTGTAGGCATCACCACACAGGTGTCGCGCCCGGCCAACAGGCTGCGCACGATATTTTCCTGCAAAGGGCGAAACGCGTCGTATCCCCAGTATCGGCGCAGCGGCGAAAGAAGATCAGGCTCGGAATTCACAAAGAGAGTATAGAACTCTGGCAGGAGGCGGTCCATCCGGCCAGGGTCACGGCCCACACTCTGCGGCGCGCGGCCTACCGCACGCCAGCAGCCTTCTCGATATCAGACACTCTGAAAATAACGATGGCCTTCTTGCCCCCCTTGGTCGAGGAGCCGTAGGCGGTGGTGACATTGATATTTTGCTCGGCAAGTTTTCCGGTGAAGTTGGCCAGAGCACCGGGCACGTTCGGCAACTCCACGTAGAGTACGTCGTGCTCGGAATAGGATATATGCTCGCGATCGAGAATTTTCTTTGCCCGCGCGATATCGTCGACGATGATTCGCACCGCACCTTGCATGCCCGACGGCGTGCAACTCATGGCCACGATATTCACCTTCGCGCTCGCAAGGACCTTTGCAAGATGAGACATCGTCCCGGGACGGTCTTCGCATATGATGCTGAGTTCCTGTTCCCTGCGCGAGATAATCCGATCCTTTACCATTGTGGTTTCCTCTGGGCAGTACGCTAGCAGCCTGCGAATCCTTCGGGATGTGATTCTCGTCACAAGTAGAGGTGCGCGGCGTCATCGCTGCGAAATGCCTAATCTTCTATACGTTGAGTTGTCGGCGGCATACATAAGCTGAGGAATAAGAAGGACGCCAGCAAAAGTTTCTGCAATGGGCCATATAGCGAATAGATCTGCAAGACGCGATATTCGAGGAAATGGGAGGTACAAGACAATGAAAGCCAAAGTAGCCCGAAAAGCAGCACACCACGCGAAACCGTTCAGGAAGGCCGCTCGCGGCAAAAAGCATGCCCGCCCTGTCGCGGCAACCGAGAAGAAGGAAGTTGTTCAAAACGTTGCAGCCGAACCGGAAATGGCCGCAACCACATTCGAAGCCCCGGTTGAATTCGTGGAAGTGGAGCTGCAACCGGAAATCGAAATGATTGAAATATTTGAAGTCACAGTGCCCGGCGGCGAGGACTAGGCGTAAGTCGGGCTCATCAATCAAAGTCCGGTGGATAATACGACTCGGAAGCGCGCCTTCCCGCTGAGCATTCGTTCGTATGCCTCCGGCGCGCGTTCGAGCGGGTAGACTTCGGTCATGGGACGTATGCCGGTGAGCGCGCAGAACGCAAGAGTGTCCCGGGAATCGATGGGTGAGCCGGAGGGCCAGCCGCTGATCGAGCGGCGTCCGGCAATTAAAAGGCGTCCGGTAACTTCAAGCGGCTGGTCAGGATTCCCTACCAGGATCGTCTTTCCGTTGATTCCCATGCCGCCCAGCACCGCATTCACCGCTTTCCCACTGGTGACCGTAGAAAGAATGACCTTGGCTCCTCCCAGTTTTTCCAATTCCGCGGCGACATTTTGCGACTCGCTATCGAGGTAGTGCTTCGCGCCGAGCTTTTTCGCGAACGCTTCTTTATCTTTTCCGCGCGCGATACCGACGGTTTCAAAACCCATTTTGGCCGCGAATTGGACGCCCAGATGACCGAGTCCTCCAAGGCCGAGGATGGCGACAAGATCGCCGGGCCGCGCGCCGCTGTTTCGCAAAGAATTGAACGTGGTGACGCCGGCGCAAAACAGAGGAGCCGCATCCGTGGCGGAAATGTCATTGGGAATCGCAGCGAGAGCGACGGCGGAAATGATCAGGAAATCGGTGTAGCCGCCGTCGCAGGTGAGGCCTGTAATTTGCCTTCCTTTGCTGCAGGTTACAAAATCTCCACGCCGGCAGGAAGGGCAATAGCCGCAATGCCCGCCATGCCAACCCACGCCAACGCGCTGGCCTACTTCCCAGCCGAGAACGCCCGGGCCGACCGCGTCAAGCACGCCGGCGATTTCATGCCCAGGAACGCGCGGGTAGGTGATGCCCGGGCGCGAGCCTTCCTTGGCGTATTCATCGCTGTGGCAAATGCCGCAGGCTTGCACTTTGATGCGCACCATTCCTGCTGCAGGTTCGGGGATTTCGCGCTCCACCAATTGAATGGGCCCCTTGGCATTCGGGACTTGAACGGCGCGCATCTTGGGCATGATTCCTCCGGAGTGATATCGATGGGATGAGTAAATCGGACGGAAGGATTAGTAGCACAGACTTTTTATCCTGAGTGGAGCGAAAGACAGTCTTTGGGGTTCAATTAATGCTTGCAAATACCAACCCCAACAGGCTGAAGCCTGTGCCACCAAATCTTCATTGCGTTACGCTTGTCTTTTCGGACGCGGGCTTGTTGGCCGCGGCGCGCAGCCTGCGCAATTCCGCGTGGAATACGATCACGCTCATCCACATCCCGAGCGGATGGGCGCCGGCCTTTACCAGCGGATGAACCGTGCCGTTGCGGAATTTTTCGATGTCTTCGTCCTGCAAAGTCTCGAGGACTTTCGATTCCTCCAGCGGCAACCCATACTCGGCCGCCACTGACGGAATGTCGTTGATCAGGCGAACGCGCAGGCTGGGCTTGAAGCGCAGATCGTAGAGAATCTTATTCAGCTTGTAAGCCGAGGGCGAAGGGTGCTTGTAAAACTCGTATCCTTCTGAGCCCTTAAACTTGTACGTGGCCGGGCCCTTGGTGCCTTCCTCGGAAAGTTTTCCGGTTCGCTTGTCGGGCAGGAAGCGCATCACCGCGTGACCGTGGTGCCAGGTGGGCTGGTACGTGATCAGCTCGCCAGGCTGGTCGCCAATCATTCCGAACATGATCATCCAGGAGAGCATCTCGGTGTTGCCCACGACGTCGAGCTGCTCCGATGTCAAATTCAAGAGGGCTTCATTGTTGCCCTTTTCCATCTGGGCGATGGCCCAGTAATCGAATTCAAAATCGGGCTGCGGATATTTCCACGTGCCCGGGAAATGCGACATTCCTCCGCTCGCGATCACCGCGACGCGTTCCGGCCGGGCGGCAATCACTTTAGCGATGGCTTTGCCAAGCTGCTGGCACCGCCGCGCGGTGGGCAGCGGCGGCAGGTAAGCGTTCACGAAAATCGGCACGACCGGAATTTTGCGGCCTTCGATGACCCATTCATATACCGCCGCGAACGCGTGGCCGAGTACTGCGTCCTGCGAATAGGCCATGTCGAAATCGTCGTTGACTAGCTTGTCCAGCAGGTCTTCCGCAAGACCCTGATGAACGGGAAGATCGTACGTTTTGCGGGCAAATTCCGCGCGCGCGCGCTCGCCGGACATGATGGCGAAGGTTGGCACGGAGCTCAGAAAAAACGTTTCCATGTGGTCGTTGCCGATCACGATGGCCACATCCGGCTTAGTTTCGTCCAGATCCTTGCCAAGCAGGCGCATCGCCGCAATGTCGGCGTCGAGCTGTGCGGGGTCTTCACTCGGCGGCCGGACAAAAAGTTGAGGCGCGTGTACCGTTCCGAATGCTGCTACGATTTTGCCCATTTTCTTTTCCTCTTTTTCATCAGACCGCGCGTGGGCGATTGCGGCTCATTCCCTGTTCACAGAGATTTGCGCGGATGAAGTTCAACCGACTCTGATGGCTTGATTGTGCGGAAACCTCCAGAGTTCGTCAAGAAGAACTGTCTGGCGCAGGCTGAGTTTCAACGTTTGGTTAAGTTTCACGCCGCCGCCGGGGAATCAGAGAAGCAGATGGTAGCAGGTTGTGAGGCACAGATGTCTTTGCCATGCCGCGCGCCGTATGATTTTCGAGGCTCGAAGCACCCGGGAGAGCGGCGAAGGTTAGACTGAGTCGTGGCTTCGGACAGACAAGATAAGCATGCCTATGCTTACGACTAGGACGAAGACCCAAAGCGATAGTTTGCAAGACCTTATGAGTTCAGAAAACGGCCCGGTTCTGATGGACAGAACGTAGGCGGAGACGATTCCAGCTTCAAAATTCACAAGCGACAGTCCCAATACCAATCGCTCCACGACACATTTAAACATCATCAACCATCTCACTCCGATCGCGATTGTCACGATGAAGAAGGGGAGCTCAATGAAAGAAGGACGATAAAAGGGTTTGTCTAGGCTCCTCCAACTTACCAACACTTCTATCGTGAAGAACGCGACGAAAAGCATCGCGGTTCGCATGTTCTTAACCGCACAATTCCGCGCATGGAATTCCTCGTCCAATTCATTCCTGGTTCTCACTTCGATTGATTGATCCGCTGGTTGCATCCGATATCCGCCGGAACTACTCCTCTTGGGTCAATGAATGCATGCGCACGGCTCCCAAAGGGTAGGCGAAAACCTTGGCCCAAGGTAAGGTTTTCACGAGGCTCAATTGACGTATGACAAGTCGCCCATTTTTACGCGTTTGCCGCAATTCTCTGCTTTTGAATCTGCCTGGCGAGGCGCGGGTAAACCTTCAGCGCGTTGGTCTCGAAGATCTTCTTCTTGTCCGCGGCACTCAAGATCGTCGAGCCATCGACGTAGCGCCGCGTGTCGTCGAAGTAGTGTCCCGTTTCCGGGTCGATGCCCTTGACCGCGCCGACCATCTCCGACGCGAAGAGGATGTTGTCCGCGGGAATGACTTTGGTCATGCAATCGATTCCCGGCTGGTGATACACGCAGGTGTCAAAATACACGTTGTGGAGCAAAAGTTCCTTGAGCGGCGGGCGCTTCATATCCTGCGCGATGCCCCGATAGCGGCCCCAGTGGTACGGCACCGCACCTCCGCCGTGCGGGATGACGAACTTTAGTGTGGGAAAATCCTTGAACAGGTCGGACGTCAGAAATTGCATGAAGGCGGTGGTGTCGCCATTGATATAGTGCGAGCCAGTGGCGTGGAAGGCGGGATTGCACGTGCCCGTCACGTGCACCATGGCGGGGACCTCCAGCTCCACCATTTTCTCGTAAAACGGATACCACCATTTATCGGTGAGCGGCGGCTCTTTCCAGTAACCGCCGGAAGGATCGGGATTCAAATTGCAGCCGACACATCCCAGATCCTTGACACAGCGTTCCAGCTCAGCAATGCAATTATCAGGCGGCACGCCGGGAGTCTGGGGCAACTGGCAGACTCCAATAAAGTTTTTAGGATAAAGATTCACGATGCGGTGGATCATGTCGTTGCAGATCCGCGTCCAGGCCGAGCTCAATTTTGCGTCGCCCACGTGATGGCCCATGGCGGAGGCGCGTGGTGAAAAAATGGTTACGTCAGTCCCGCGCTCGCGCTGAAACTTCAGCTGCGCGGGCTCCAGTTTCTCGCGGATCTGATCGTCGCTGATTTGCGGCAGTGTTGGCGGTTTTGTGGAATCGGTGAAAGCGGCGATCTGCTGCTTGCGGAAGTCGATAAAAGCCGGCGGCTCGGAAGTGTAGTGCCCGTGACAATCGATAATCATCATGATCTCCGGTGGACTGTGCGCTCGGCCCGTGGAATAGGGGACTATCAAAGCGCAATGCACAAAAGTTTAGACGCAGCGAACTAATCTAGCACACAATTTGGCTCGTGGTTTTCGGGCCGCGGGCTCATTTGACTTTGTCCCTGCGAGTCGCCAGAATTCCCTTTCGCCGCAAGTCAGCGATTGCAAATTCCTGCAAGGGAGAAAAGCGAAATGAAAGCCATTGTCGTGCACGAATTCGGAGCGCCTGAAGTCATGAAGATGGAGGAATTCCCCACGCCGAAGGCGGGACCGGGACAAGCGGTGGTGCGTATTCATGCGGCGGGCGTGAATCCATTCGACACGTACATGCGCGCCGGCACGTACGCCATCAAACCGCCGCTGCCCTACGTGCCCGGGGGCGAAGGCGCGGGTGTGGTGCATTCCGTCGGTGAGGGCGTCACGAAATTCAAAGCCGGCGATCGCGTTTACGTGGGGCATCCCGTCACGGGCACGTACGCGGAATATTCGCTGGCGCTCGAATCGCAACTGCACCGTCTGCCCGAGCGCACAACGTTCAGCCAGGGCGCGGGAATTTACGTGGCCTGCGGCACGGCGTATCACGCGCTCTACCATCACGCCAAAGCGCGCGCCTCGGAAACGCTATTAGTGCACGGCGCAAGCGGCGGCGTGGGAATTGCCGCGGTGCAGATCGGGCGCGCCATGGGCATGACGGTGATTGGCACGGCCGGCACCGACAAAGGCCTGGAGCTCGTGCGGCGCGAGGGCGGGCATCACGCGTTCAATCACAAGGCCGCGGGATACACGGACGCAATTCTGAAAGCGACGAACGGCCGCGGCGTCGACGTGGTTCTCGAAATGCTGGCCAATGTGAATCTCGCCGCGGACCTCAAACTCCTCGCCCGCTTCGGCCGCGTCATTGTCATCGGCAGCCGCGGAGACATCTCCATCACGCCGCGCGAGCTGATGGCGCGCACGGCGTCGGTGCGCGGCTTCGTCCTCTGGGGAATTTCCGAGGCCGATGAAGCAGATGTCCACGCGGGGCTTTACGCGGGGCTTGAAAACGGCACGGTGCGTCCGGTGGTCGGCAAGGAATTACCGCTCGGAGAAGCTGTGCGCGCCCACAAGGAAATCATGGAGACAGGCGCGCTTGGGAAGACCATTTTGATTCCCTGAGGATTCGCCGACTCCCTGGAAATGTAGGACAGGCTTCAGCCTGTCTGGTTCTGCCAGGGAGATTGCTTGAGGAAAGCAGACAGGCTGAAGCCTGTCCTACCGGAATTGGATGCGCGCAATTTTGTTGGTGCGGTCGTAAGGCAGCCAAACCGTCGGCGGATTCGTGCTGCTGTCGACCTGAATGTGGCGGATTTCGGTGCCGCGCGTCGGAAGAGTGTACTCCGTAAATTTCTCGGTGGAGGGATCGAACTTGGCGATCCTGTCCGAGTTCAGCATGGTGATCCAGACCGTGTGGTCTTTCTTGTTCACGGTCGCCGAATAGGGCTGGCTGAAGCGGTGCGGCAAGGGGTACTCAGTCACTTTTCTGGTCTTGGCGTCGATTTTGGCCAGGCGGTCCGCGAAGAATTCGCACACCCAGACCGTGTCGGTCCCCCAATCGGCCGCCGAACGGCGCGGGCCTTTCTCAAGCGGCGTCGCAGTATTCGGCGTAAGCCCAAGGCTCGCGGAAAGTTCGCGGTCCTTCGCGGTGACTTCGTAATCCTGCGATGCCAGGTAGCTCAACGCCAGCTGATCAATTTTCCCCGTGTGCGAGTCCACCACTACCATGTCATTGCCGCCGGGCTGCGAGACCCAGACTTTGTCCTCGTCATCGGCGGCAATGTCGTAATTCGCTTTTCCCGGACGTACAGAATAATTGGTATATTTTCCCGTCATCGGATCGAGCATGAAGGCTCCCTCGCGGTCGGGCGACCATACATTTCCTTTTGTATCCAGCGTGATGAAATCGCCTGAGAATGGATAGCCCTGAGGCCGGGGAAATCGGAAAAACTTCCCGGTTTCGGGATCGAATTTCGTCGGACTCCCTTCGGTCCCGTTTGCAAACCAGATGTTCCCCACCTTGTCGAACACCAGCGCGTGCGAGCTTTCCGCCGCGTTATTCTGATCCGCGAGCATGTATTCAGTGATGCGTCCCGTGCGGGGATCGAGCTTTCCCAACGTGCGTCCGGGCGTTGCATCGTCGGCAAACCATACAGATCCGCCATTGTCGACCGCGACGTCGTGCGCGGCCCGGCCGTTCCAGCGGGAAGGAGTGCCTTCCGACCAATCCGTGCCGTTGTGCTCCATGATCCAGCCCGGCATATCGGGCCGTGACAAGTCATACTCGGTGACCACAATCTTGGCCGAGTCGCCGGTGGGCCGTGGAAGCAGTTTCCAATTGAGCGCCGGAGTTCCAGGACCGCGCACGCGCCCCAAGTATTCCGCGAGCTCTAGTTTGTAGGCGTGAATCACGGAATTAGGCGTGGCATCGACGGGCGCATACCCGATGGACAGCATTTTTTCCATCAAGGTGATCACCGCGCCCCATCCGGCCGCGTCAAACCGGTTTTGTAACAGAAAGCTGACCTGGTGGCACCCGCTGCAGTTGTTGATGAATACGGTCTTCATGCGCCGGTCTTCAGGAGAATCTTCTGGCAAACTCGCCGCCCACTCGGTTCCGGAAAGCTGTTTGTGGAAATCGGCGAGGCTCGCGAGCGTCAAATCCACCTGCTTCTTCGCTCCGACGGTGAGGTCTGCATCCGTTCTGGAAGGCTCAAAGCCAACCGCCTGCGCCAAGACCTTGTATTGCCCGCTGACCATGGGCGGAAACAAGAATTGTCCAGATTCGTCGGTGTAAACCGTAGTCGTAAATGTGTTGCTCACGCCGCGCGCGGAAACGCCGACACCCTCAATGGCCTTGCCGTCCGAAGATTTCACCGTCCCGGACAAGGTGCTCGTCGCTGGCGCGGACTGCGCAAAATTAATTTGCACGCAGGCAAGAATTGCAACCCACACGAAACTGAATACGATTGATTTCAGAATCTTCCTTCTCAGCACAAAGCGCCTCCGCCGACTGCAAATAGCAACTACAAAGTTTTCAAGTACTCAATCAGGTCTTCCACTTCTTTTGGCTCAAGGCCATATTGAAAACCCGGCATATCCGGCCCGCCCTTTAATATGAAGCCTCGCAAGACCTTCATTTGATCGGGAGCGGCGTCCTTGAACTGGCCGCTGAGGCTTGGCCCAATCACGACCGGAGACCCGAATTTCAGTTTTCTGGGCAAATGGCAGAGCGAGCAGCGCTGCAGAAACAATCCTTCACCGCGTCTCGCTGGCTCGCTCAGTTTTTCCGTAGTGGGTGCGGGCACGGCAGACTTGGTCTGCGCCAACAAACCGCCAGTTCCACCAGAATAGAGAGTAGCGAACCCAAGGACGGTAACGATCATCAGTCTTATTTTCACGATGGAATGGTCCTTACCTTGCAATCAAGGTCCGGTGGAGCTCCGAGCATGGTCGAACCTTCTGTACAGCTACGGCACAGACGTGTCAAGGCATAAGATACCCTACATCGTCCCGAATTTTGCATTCCATCGCCATCCGCTGCGAAAAGATAAGCCACCATTTCACCCAACTCTCCATCCAAATTCATGCGAAGCGCGCGGAAAATGCAGCATTTTGTTTTTGGAGACCGTTGCGCGGAATTTATAATTTGGACCTAAAACTGCAACGATACAGTAGTACATGCAGGTGAATCTTATCTTATCCAGGCCAGGGGGAAATGGGAATTGAACCGCATCATACTCGCAGCATTGATATTTCTTGTCATGGCAGCGGACTCTTCAGCGCAAAGCATTCCTAAATGGGAACTATTCGGTGGTTACTCGGAGGATCTGGCGGGGGCAGGAATTGCCGGGCAGCAACAACTGCCTACCAACGGAGCGCAAGTGGAACTGGATCGTGTGGTGACCAACTATTTCCGGGTCACGGGCCAGTTCAATGCGCAGTTCGCGGATCACGTCGTCAATATTGCCCCTCCTCCGCCTCCCGGCGGCGAGCACGTCAATAGCAAAGAGCTGCTCGGCTTGTTTGGCCCGGAGGCCACTTACCGCGGTCTCAAGAGATTCGACATCTTCGGTCATTTTCTGGTTGGGCTCGCCTACGGGCGGGACAATGAATATCCCAAGATCCCCACGGCCACAAATACAACCTGGGCCTACGCCCTTGGCGGCGGCGTCGACTTGAAGCTCGCGCGCCGGGTTTCCGCCCGGCTGCTGGGGTTCGATTGGATTACCACCCATTTCCCCGTCAACAGTCCAGAGGCGCAAGACAATTGGCGCCTGGACAGCGGATTTGTTTTCCACCTCGGCAAATGAACCCTTGGGGGCAATTTGTTCTGAAGTAAAGTAGATGCGCCGGGCGGGCTTGGGAGCCGATTTCATTGTCTATTTGGCGTGTGTGAAAGTTCCGAAACCGACGCGAAATCCAAAAGTGTCGGTGCCGGGATTGAACGGGGTAATTTGCGCGTCCGAAACGTGAAAATACCGGAAATCAATGCTCCAGTGATATTTACCTCGAAGAAGATTCACGCCAATAGCCCCACTGGGCGTGAAGTTGAAGTTATTCGCACCGAGTGGGACCTGGCGGGTCGTGATCAGGAGCCCGCCGCCCACCTCGATGTAAGGTGAAATCCGCCTGCGTGGCTCAAAATTCCACTTCATGATCCAGGGATTGAACCCAAATCCATATGCTGGCCCCCCGGGCTGGAAGACCATGACCACAGGCAGCGCGTCCACGGCATATTCAAACCTGCCGCGAAGAAGTCCCGGACCGTGCGCATCGGTCAGCACCCATCCGTAGCGCGCACCTACGGTCCAGATGCTGTTGCCGAGTGTTACTTTTGGCGTTCCGATCGGATCTCCGCCCGCCCCCGTCCAAATCTCCCATTCGTGACCGCGTTCGGGCCCTTGATCCGCGCCAACTGGCAGAGGTGCCGATTGGCCCAGAATCGCGGGGGCGCCCAAAGTTAGCAGGACGAAAAAAGTCAGAAGAGCAGGCTTGCAGTGGCCATTTGTGGGTCGGGAAAAAATCAACTAACTCCCCTATGGAACCTGCAAATCAACTCTAACACAACCCAAATCACGTCTCTGGAATCAAAACGGTGTGCGAGGAACAAATGCGTCCTGAATCTGACATGCGGCGACTGTGTACCTTTTCAAAGCAAGTCTGGATTGCGGCTTGACAGGTTCTACTGCTCCAATCAGACTTTTCATAGGCGCGTCGGAGGTGGCTAGAAGACGACATAACGCGTTTGTTGCCGGCTGCGAGTTAGCCGAAGAAGGAGGGCCAAATACCTGTTTTAGCACCACGCAATCCATCATATAGAATCTTGGCGGTATTTCTTCTAACCCTGCTCTTAATTGTCGCCGGAATCCTGCTGGAAGGTTCGCTGGTCAAGCTTCCCGTGATGTCCAAATGTGAGATCGCCAACGAGCGCGTCGGCGTAATTCACATTCATTCCAAGGCGTCGGACGGCAGCGGCACAGTGGCGGAAATCATGTCCGCCGCCGAAAAGGCCAATCTATCCTTTATCGCCATCACCGACCACAACGTCGCGATGACCGAAAGCGATCTTGCCGAAGACCCGCCGGACCTGCCCATCATTTCGGGCGTGGAGATCGGCACGGATGCCGGGCATTTCCTCGCGCTGGGAATTCCCGCGTCCTGGGTCCCTCCGAAAACAAAGGACGACCGTGTGCTGCTGGCCGCCGCCCGAAATGTTGGCGCCTTCCGGATCCTTGCCCATCCTTTTCATCCGCGCACACCTTGGACCGATTGGAAAACGTCTGATTTCGACGGCCTGGAGATTTGGAACGAGGACGCCGCCTGGAGACAAAATAACTTTTTCGATCTGATGGATGCGCTGCTTTTGTATGGAGAAAACGATCAGCTCGCTTTTGTGAGGCTGGCGAGCACGCCGGAGGACAATTTTGCGAAGTGGGATGAACTTCTCCAGCAGAGGCCGGTTGCAGGGATTTGCGCAGCCGACACGCATGCCCGAATACGCCTGGGATCGGGCATAGACTGGCGGTTCCCCGGCTACGAGCCGTCCCTGAAGGTGGCGCGCGAGCATGTGCTGCTCCCTCCGGATGCGGGCGGCGGCAATTCCTCGTTGGCGAGCGCTGCAGAAATCGTCGATGCCCTTAAAGGCGGCCATTCGTATTGCGGCTTGGATTCGCTCTACCCTGCCGACGGCCTATCATTTCGCGTATCGAGCGGAACTGCTTCCGGTGGGCCGGGTGACGTTCTTCACTGGACGGGAGCCGCGCGCCTCCAGATTTCCACTCCTTCCGGTCCCAACATCCCGCTGATCAAAATCTTCCGTGACGGCCGGGAAATTACCGAGGAGCAGGCGCGAACCATCGACGAGCCCATCGCCGGCCCTGGCCGCTACCGGGCGGAAGTTTTTCTACGCCAGCCCGGCCTTACCGGCTGGCGGCGCTGGACGCTTTGGGTGTTCACGAATCCAGTCTACGTAACCGCGCAGTAATCGAAATCAATTCCGTCAAATCCCCATTCCAGGGGCTGAATGAATTAGCAACATTCCCGAATCTGAATGCCTGCGCGCTTTCTTGCGGTATACTCCTGCCAAGGCACAACATGGCCGCATCACTTTATCCGTGGAGATGGCGATGAAAAACATATTCTGCACCGCATTTTTGGCATGCCTGCTCGCAACTTCCGCGTACGCCTCCCCGGGAGGAGACATTTCCGGATCCGTCAAGAGCGAAGATGGCGCCGCCTTTCGCGCCGCGTTTGTCCGCGCGCAAAATGTGAAAACTAAAATGGTGATGATGGTTTTGACGGACAACCAGGGCCAATACCGGACGGACAATCTCCCGTCGGGGACTTACGAAGTTTGGGCGACCTCGACAGGATTTCGGAGCGATCCTTCGCGCCGCACCGATGTCGTGGTGCAAGACGGAAAAACTTCAGCGGTTAATTTCACGATGAAGAAGGGCGCGGTGCAGTGGAGCCAGTTGACCAAGTATCAGGCGGGAATTTTATTGCCGGATGTGAAGGGCAAATATGTGGTCCTCCAGGAATGTTTCAACTGCCATGCCATGAGCAAGATCGGCGTCATGGGGCGCGACCGAGAGGGTTGGCTCGAAGCGATCGAGCATATGCGTCAGGTCGGAGTCGCGGACATAAAGCCCGATATTGCCGCCCAGGTTTCGGAATACCTGGGCACGGTTTTCGGGCCGGATGCCGACACGCCGGCTTCGCCGGCGCTTTTGCCGCAATATCAAAAGGTCAAGCAGGAACACGATTACTTTTCCGATGATGCTCTCAACATTGTCTACGTCGATTATCAATTGACCGGAGAGCCGAAGGATCGTCCGGGAAGCGGCAAGCAGGACAAGGACGGCAACATCTGGATGGAAATGGGCGGCGGACTATCGAAGCTCAATCCTACGACGGGAGAGCTCCATACGTGGAGATTGCCCGACCCCACTCGCCCGTTTATTCATGAAATTCTGCCCACCGCAGATGGTTCGGTGTGGCTCACCATTGAAAAGCAAAATGCGCTGGCGCGATTCGACACGCGCACGGAAAAATTTGAAGTCTTCCGCCAGCCGTACGATGGCCCTCCACCGGCTGAAATGGAGCCAAACGCGCCGTGGCCCAGCCTCCGATACACCCCCGGCGATCAAACTTCGGACCCGCGCAGACATACCGCCGTTGCGGACCTGCAGGGAAATATCTGGAGTTCAGGCCGCCCGCTCAGCAAGTTCGATATCGAAACCAAAAAATTTACTTTCTTCCCCGAAGTTCCCGATACCTACGGCATCGCCGTGGACAAGGAAGGAAACGTCTGGTTTGCCGAGTTCAACTCCCGGGATCATCACAGCATCGGCAAAGTCGATGTGAAAACCAACAAAATCACGAAATGGACCCCGCCAGGCTCCGGCACAAGGCCACGCCGCCTGAAGATCGATTCCCAGGGTATGGTCTGGTTCGGCGATTATTTTGGCGGAAACCTCACGAGGTTTGATCCCAAGACGCAAACGTTCAAGGAATTCAAGCTTCCCGGACCTATGCCGACCCCGTACGGAATCGGCGTCGATCACGACGACAATCTCTGGTACGCGTCCATGTATACCGACGTCATCGGAAAGTTGGACCCCAAAATGGGCAAGGTGATCGAATATCCGACACCTTACGGCGAACGCGGCACGCGGGACATGTTTGAAGATGCCCAGGGCCGAATGTGGTACGGCGCGCAACCCTACGGAAAAGTTGGCTACGTGCGCCTGCGAGAGGATTCGGCAAAAGCCGTTGCACAAAAATAATTCGTCTGCGACGAAACTTGGTCGCGAAGTGATCGGCGTTCTTCAAGCTCGCTGTGCGGACACTTTTCGTTTCCACATCTCCCAGTCTTTCGGATAATCCCCGTTGCTCGTGAGTTTCGCTTCTTCGGGAGACAGAAACACGACCTTTTTGCCCAAAACCTGGATTTGAAGCTCCGCATTGACTTTCATATAAACGCTACGGCCAACCGCTTGATACAGAGAGTTTCCCGTAACGACTCCTCCGTGTCCGCGCATGAGCACCGCCGGATTATCCGCCAGTGTTTTCACCAGGGCCTTGCCACGACTTGCATCGGAAATGAGCATGTTGGTCATGCCAATGGCATTCCGGATGTCGAACACCGGCACACCGGATCCCATATATCCCGTCATCTGGTACATCGGCATGAGAGTTTCCCCGGAAATTCCCATCAGGATGACCGCCGGGGCATGCGTGTGCACGACGGCTTTGACGTCCGGCCTCGCCCTGTAGACTTCGCCGTGAAGGAAAACTTCACTGTACAAGCGCGCCTTTTCACCCGTCGCAGGCTTGCAGTCGAAGTCCAGTTCGAGGATGTCGCCTTCCGTAACCATATCGGGCGCGAGCCAGCGCGAGATCAAAAAATGTTCTGGATTGGTCGGGTGACGCACGCTGACGTGGCCGTAGCCGTCGACGACGCCCTGGTCGTACAAGATGCGGTTCGCAGTGACCAGATCCGCACGCAGCGTTGGGACATCCTGCGGCGGGGGCGGACCCAGTGTTTGCAAGCCCGCGCTTGCGGCTACTGATTCCTCCGCGCTTGAGGAAGCCAGCACACTACCTGCAAGCAGAAGGCCGGTCTTGGAAATAAAACCACGCCGTGTGGTTCCATTTTTCGCCGTCTTGTTCGATTTCATTGCAATCTCCTTATGGGATTTAAAGATGACCCTTGTGTCTCTCAATGGAGCACTCCTGTTGAGCGGGGCAAATCGAGCAACCAATGCCGCTATCTTGTTTTCGTAAAGATTGATTTCGAAATCATCATGTGCACGCCCTTGTTGCCATCGACGACTTGTGTGACGTGCAGGTCGGCGGCGACGCTGGCCAGCATGTAGGCGTCGTTGCGCGTCATGTGCTTTTCCTGCATCAAGAAATCAATCATTTCGCGGACCGCCATTTTAGTCGCCGCGGTGAGGTCTTCGTCGAGTCCCATGGTGATGAACTCGGTGGGCGTTTCGGCGCGCGGCCAGCGGAGGCGCATATCCTTGCGCACGATAAACTGAAAAGTGCCGACGAGCGAAGTTTCCATCGCGGTGATGTCCACCTCTCCGTCGCCCTGGCCCGCGTGGCCGTCGCCCGCCTGGAAGAGCGCGCCTGGCGCGTGAACCGGAATGAACAGCGTCGTGCCCTCGACCAACTCCTTGTTGTCCAGGTTCCCGGCGTTCACCCAGGGCGGAGCGCTGCTGATGCGTCCTGCGCTCGCCGGCGGCGCGTCTCCCATGCTTCCGAAAAACGGCCGCAGAGGAATCTCGATGCCGTCGGCGAATTGCGCGACCATGCGTTTCTCGTCCAGCGGAATTACTTTCACGCGCTCGTATGGAAAATCTTCCGGCAGAAAGCCGCGCCCCGGCGAGAATGCGTTCAGCGCGTACGGGATCGCCAGGCGAATTTTCAGGATGCGGATTTCTAGGACGTCGCCCGGCTCGGCGCCTTCGACGTACACCGGGCCGGTCAGCATGTGCATGCCCGGCCCGTGATCCTTCACCTGATTGTAAATTTCAAGCCAGGCCGGTTCGACGCGGTCCGGCCAGAGTCCGACGCTCTCGAAACGCTCGCGGCTGGCCGTAATCAAGGTCTGGATTTCCACGGTGTCACCGGACTTGATCCGCAGCGCCGGAGGCGTCTTGGCGTCGTAATATCCCCATGCCACGGTCTTCGGCGAGGGCTTCAATTGGTACGTGTTCCCGGCCGGCCCCACGGCTTGCTGCGCGCTTAGGGGGGCCACGACGCAAACGAACAGAAAAAATATCAGGCGCCCCAATCGTGTCATGGTTTGCACTCTCCTCGCGCAAGACGCTGTAGAATAATGTGCCTTTAACACAGGATTCACAGGAAAGCGATCGTCACGAATTATAGGGGAAAATTTCATGAAAATGCGTTCCAACACGATCTTTATCACGGGCGGCACTTCCGGAATCGGAAAGGGACTCGCCGAAGCATTTCATCGTTTAGGAAACCAGGTCATCATCAGCGGACGCCGCGAAGATCGATTGCGCAATGTGTGCGCCGCCAATCCCGGAATGCGCTATTTTGTTCTGGACGTGACGGATCCTTTCTCCATACGGAACACGGCGCGGAAGGTAATCGACGAATTTCCAACCCTAAACTGTGTCTTCAACAATTCAGGAGTGCAGAGAAGACACGATTTCGCGTCGGGGAAACCCATCGACGATTCCGCCATGCTTGCGGAAATTCAGACAAACTTGCTTGGCCTCATTCGCGTGTCGGTCGAATTTCTGCCGCACCTGAAAAATCAACCAGACGCAACCCTCCTGAACGTTTCCTCCGGGCTCGCGTTTGTTCCCATCGCCGTTTTCCCCGTCTACTGCGCCACGAAGGCCGCCGTCCATTCGTTCTCGCTTTCGCTGCGCCGCCAGTTGCGAGACACAAACGTAAAAGTCATCGAACTGATTCCGCCCTACGTGGCAACCGAACTCGGCGGAGCCGCCCAGGCACCCGCGGGGGCTCTCCGGCAAATGCCTCTGGACACTTTTATCGCTGAAACGATGATGGAACTTGAAAGCGACGCGGATGAAATTGCAATTGGCGGCGCCAAGAACTTGCTGGCGGCCTCATCCCCGGAAAATGTAAAGAAGGTTTTCGCAGGCATGAATCATTAGCTCTTGAAAAGCGAGTGCGGCTGAAGAAAGACGGATTCTCCCACCATTCTTTCGGGAATTACATCAATGAGGGATGGGACTTTTCTGATTCGGCTGTCTCGAGGCAGGACCTCCTTCTGAGAGTCCCTCTGGCTCGGGTGACGCAAGGGTCTTTGTGACGGCGTTTCGCGTATTGGTCAGCGTGTGGACAAGAACGTCGTGGGGAATGCTTTTAACCAATGGGTTGATCAGCCAGGCGAGAAGGACAGGGACGGTCCGGCTCAACGTGATCGATTCGTTTTGGATGTATACGCCTCCATCTTTTTCCTCGATTCGCCAGTAGCTGTAAAGACGCCACATATACCCGTGGTCGTCGCCTTCCGCGCGCTCGTGTTCGTCCGGTTCCCCCGGATTCTCAACCTCCGCGATGCGGGTAGAGCGGGATGCGCTTTGCATCCGGGTACTTCCGAGCTGTGTTTCAACGACATTGGAATAGTCATTTAGAACGACCGTGACGATTGACTTGTTATAAAACTGAAGACAGATTTTCGATTCATTTCCGTTCTGTTCGATTATTTTCGCCCGGCGAATGTCCGGCTTGTAAATTTCGGGCTCGTGAGCGTAATCGTTGAGAACATCGTTTGTTTCAGACACTGTGGCTTTGGGGATGAAAATCACGCCCACCCAATGATGGATCAGACCGCTTGGAACGTGAATTGAATGATGGTCTTCCTGGGTGTGCAATTCCTGAATATAAACCTGCCCTTGCTGAAGCTGGTCGTAAGCTTCCTTACGCTGCAAGTCGGGCAAGCGATCCATGACCAGGAATTGATCGAGGCGAACGTCCTCGTCCATTCGGGCTTCGGTAAGTACAATGTAGCGCTCAAAAGCCGCAACCGTTTCGGGCTTCGCCTGCGCGGCAAGCGCGGATGCGCCGGTCATGGCGTACAGAATCAAGAACACCAGGACCAACTCTTGCAACGGAATGGCAATTCGACGAGTGTGTTTGCGGGTCTGCGATCGCTTCAATGGAAGACCACTCAATCTTGAGAGGATTGTCTTGGCCGGGCCCACTCTGGAATTATCTCACACCGTGCAATGGGACCGGATGTGCGGATGCCTGCCCTGACAACAGGGCGATCTTGCTACGCCTTTGGAGTTCTCCACAAATTGCCTCGCCTGACTTGTGGGCAAGCCGGGAATTCGATCTTCGGGATTGCCGGCGCGAAGAATCAAATTCCCTATTTATCTTTCGAACGGTCCCAAAGATTTGGCAGTTCGGTGTTCGAATATCCCGAAACGAACGTCTTGCTTGTTCCATCCAGCTCGTACATGGATCGCCGGACGGCGCCAATATTGGCCCCGTAGACATGGATGCTGGTGGATGGCCGGTCTTCCAAGGCGTTGGAGACGCGATGGAAATCGCCAATTGCCGGTGAAACCGCGGTCACCTCGCCTCTTTCAAGCCGAGAGGGAGGGCCTTGCTCCTCGAAGCGTCCATCGCTCGCGCGGGAGTATCGCTGCTCGATTTCAGCTCCCCGCAGGACGCCGACGATTCCCCAGACCGTATGATCGTGGATCGGCGATTTCTGGCCGGGCCCCCAAACAAAGCTAACAACGGAAAACTTTTCGCGCGAATCGGCGTGCAGCAAATATTGCTGATACCCGGTCACGGAGGGCTCGGCGTACCGGGCTGGCAGCCAGTCATCGACGGCGACCAAATCCTTGAGCAACCGCGAACCCGCAAGGAGGATGTCCGGCTCACCGGGAGCGGTTTCAACCAGCTCGCTCAATGCGACGACGAAGTCCCGCAGACGCCCGATTCGCGGCGAAGCAATTACAGTCTGCTGAATGGATGCCATATCGTTGCCCCTTTCCTTCGAAGAACGTGTTTCAGGATCGCCCGCCAATTGTACGACCGGATTCGAGACTTTCCCAGCATCCCGCAGTTAATTGAGGCTAGTTTTTGCTGGAATTCAATGGGCCTTTCTGAGAGGGTTGGAAGTGCCGGCGGCCTCTCAGGAAGCTGGCCCCAGGGAAAGAATAAATCACAACTGTCGTCGTGCAAATCGCGGAGTTTATGAATCGATATAGCCAGGTCGCCGCATTCATACTCGCCGGTGGCGCCAGCTCCCGCATGGGCCAGGAGAAGAGTTTGCTCGAGCTGGGTGGCGAACCGCTCATTTTGCGAACGGCTCGGTTGATCAACCCGCTCGTTGCCGAGATTACGGTCGTCGGGCCTCCCGAACGCTATACCTTCTTGGGAGTTCGCGCCATCCCAGACCAGAGCCTTGGGGGGCGTGAAGGTTCAGAGGCGCCTCAGACGCCATTGGCCGGCATCGCCGCCGCGCTCAACGCCACCAAGGCGCCCTTGAATCTCATCCTGGCGTGCGACCTTCCCTATCTAACCGGCGATTGGCTGGATTGGCTGCTTGCTCGCGCGGTCAATTCCAGCGCGCAAATTGTGATGCCGCGCACTTCAAGAGGATTTGAGCCGCTTGCAGCTGTCTATCGCAAGGAGTGCGCCGCGCCCATTGTCGCCGCGCTCGAACGCGGCGTACGAAAAGTAACCAATGCAATGGCCGAAATACAGATGGAGTGCCCATTTGAAAGCGAATGGAGCAATCTCGATCCGGAAGGTCGAGTCCTGAGAAATATGAATGCTCCGTCGGACTACGAAGAGGCGAGAAGATGGCAGGAGAAGAAGTGACATTGGGTCCGCGCGCCAGGTGCGTTCACGAATTTCCCTCGAACGGCGGGCCAACTCCTGGGAGCCCATTCACTTCCGCTGACTGCCATTTGAAAACACGCGAATCGCGAACCAAGTAGCGATATCGGCCAGTTCCCTTTCGTTTACGAAATCCGAAAGAGGGCCCGGCGAAGACGGCGCGGGGCAATCGCGCCGTCCTCAGTCTGTCGAACGTTCATCAGTCGATTATCGTCCAAAAATGCCGAAGTAAGACGCCTTCCCGATCACGTGGCCATCCATCGCCTTTAAAAGATCGGCGCGGGAGGATCCTGCCGCCAGGTCCAGCGTCGAATCTAGCGCGTAAATTTCGAAAATATAGTGGTGCGGGGTGGCGCCGGGAGGCGGGCACGGCGGCTGGTATCCATTCACTTTGCGGATGTTCACGCCCTGCACGATGCCATTGGGGGACGTATCCGGCTTCACCGCGCCGGGGATGGAAGTGGCTGAAGCAGGGATGCCCCAAAAGATCCAATGCGTGACGTCCATCACGCCTTTCATCGGGGCGGCATCAGTATCATGCATAATCACGGCGAAGCTCGCGGCGTTATTGGGCGGATTGGTCCAGGAAAGCGCCGGCGAAGTCGCATTCGGATCCGCGCAAGAATATTGGGTTGGGATCATCGAGCCTTCGGCATACGCCGAGCTTGTCAGTTTGAACTTGGAAGGCGGAGGCGGGGCTGCCTGCTGTTGCGCGGCCACGCTTGCAACTCCCGCCACCGTTAGAAATGCCAAAACCGTTAGCAATTGGACTGACTTTATTTGCATTGCCTTTCCTCCTCAGATTTTGTTTTGAAGCACTACTGAAGCTTGAAAGAAATCAGGTCCACCCGGAATCCCCAATCTCAATATTGGCGCGTAGCACACCTTACACTACGAAGAAGCTTTTCGCATACCCCATCTTCGCGGAGCACAGTCTTGGGCAGTTGAAGGGAAAGTCGGTAGCGTCAGAGCAGATAGAAATCGCAATTACAAAATGAACCGTCGTTTGCTATAGGCGTAGCACGACTGCCCTCTTTGCCGATTATTGTCGAATGGTCTTAACTTGCGTTTTTCTCCTTCGCTGGGGACAGGATTTGTTTCATCTTTAAGTGCGAATCGGGACATGGGCCACCCCGCTGCAGCGATTGTTCCCGTCGGCTGCCTCTGGCCACAAATTGCACGGGATTTGCAATGTCTTTGAGGACACACCCGAACCTTGAATATTGAGAATACCGCGGGAGTTTGTTACGTTTTTCTCATGAGCATCGTAACCCCTACCGAACTGGCAGCGCGGAATCGCCGTCGCAGTAAACGTGTCCATCACAAGACCCCCGTCGTGGTGCGATTTCAAGACGTCAACAAGAATTCCGTCTCCGAAAATACGCACACCATGACGGTGAACGACCACGGAGCGCTGATCCTTCTCGCGGCTGAAGTAAAGACCCAGCAGATTGTCCGCCTTGAAAATCCAAGCACGGGAGAGGAACTGCTCGGCCGAGTGGCCAGCCTGGGCCCAACCTTGATGGGCAAAACGCAGGTCGCGGTCGAATTTATTACACCCAAACCAGGATTTTGGAACGCCGCCTCAAATTCTAAGAGTTCGGAACCAGCCCGCAGTCCGAAAAAGTGACCCCCGGAGTCAAAGTTGCGCCGCCAATTCACTTTTTCCAATGCAAATGGGATTTTGACGGGCCGCAAGGCTACTAGTTGGGCTTCGCTGGTTTCGGTTTTTTTTGTTTTGACGGACTTGGCGAACTATATGCCCCGCTATTCATTATGAAATCTTGGTTGTAGTCCGCATTGTCCGCGCAGATGAATTCTTTAATGTTCCAAGTCGGCTCCAACTTATAGTTTCGATATCCCGACCACGTCTTCGTGTAGGCCTTTGGGTCGTCGATGGTAATGGTCACCTCCAAGGCCTCATGTTTAGGACGCCGGATGCGCTCGATTACGTGTAGCTGGTCGGAATGCGGAAGCCCCCCGCGATCGATCCAGGTCTTTTCGTTAAGTCCGACGGTGTCGACGACGAGTGTATCTCCCTCGTACCACCCTATCGAGTCCCCCATCCATGTAAGCTCCGGGTCTTTGGGATGCTGGCGCCCATCAGTAAAGATTTGACGGATATGGTGGTCAAATTCGAAGTATTCGACCACGCGCCCAGGAATTTGAATAATCTCAAACGCAAAGGGTTGAATATAGATTCGTGGCACACCGGGAGGAAGGCAGCCAACGTCCTTGCCCGTGGTCGGATTAACGTAGTCCGTTGAGTCCGGAAACGACCTGGGTCCGTAGGATGGCTTCACGGCCAGGTATTTCTGCATGCCCCATGGCGTCATGGGAGGGATGTCCGGGGTAAAGGAATATGTAGCCCACTTAGCGCCGGGCATGTTGGCTTCCCAAACTCCAGACAGGTCCACCGTAGGGACTGCTGCGCGCGCCGTTGCGGCCCCCGACGGCTCTGCAATTTGAGCACATAGAACTTGGGTGAAGGCAAATACCGCACCCAGCAAAAAAACCAATCTCATCAGGTTATCGCGCATTTTGAAATGATTCTCCCGCCGGGCGAATCCCATCCTTCAATGTGGCGCGGGACCTGCGTTCGCGGGGGTCACAGCGGAGATGAGAATTAGTTTCCATTGGGAGAGAGAATAACGGTCAATCATCCGCGCCCACCATGCTGGAATGTAACACCAGCCCAGCTATCTATTGGTACGGCCAAACCTTTCCTTGCGGATCCGTCACGGAACATTCGGGGCACTGGAGTTCCAGTACGCGCGCACCGTTCTTGGCGCGATGGCCGGCAATAGTGATCAGGTCTCCCACCTTAAGTGTATTCTTGTCCCAGCCGGTCCGACTCAGGTGATTGTTGCTACTCTCTTCCGCAATCCAGTGCTCCATCTCGCCTTTCTTGCCTTCCACGTCAAAATAGATTAACGCGTGGGGATTCATGAACTCGAATTTCGTCACAGTTCCCTTCACGGTGGTCAAGCTGTCCATATCAAACGCCGCCGTTCCGTGATGCGCTGACAGCGGGCCTGAGACCATGGGAAGAAGAATAGCCAGAAGGACGACGTTCGCTCTCTTATTGTTCATGAGCCACCTAGCCAATTGGGGGACATATTGCACCTCCACCTGCAATCCGTCAATCCGTAATCAATATTTGAACGTGGACGTCTCACTTTCGCGCAGGCACTTGTTTGCATTTTCTTTCGCGTGCTCTGCTAATTTTTATCCACTTTCAAGATCATTCCGATCCGTGAGGACGTTGACACGAATGGTTGGCCGGTATATGGTCCTGCGCAAACACAATCACAGATGGAAGTTCTGGGTGTCGAGCTTGCTTGTCGTGCTAAAGGTTGTGGTGGAAGCATTCGTAGTCACGGACGCGCTATTCACAAATATTAAGTTTGCCGGATTCCTTCGAGTTGGAGACCCAAGATCGTGAGTAAGGAGTGGCGTCAGCACTTTCCAGGAACTTGATCCAGCTCTAGGAGACTAGGAGAAGACTACATGAAGCGAAGAACATTTCTAGGCCACGCAGCTGCGGGCGGCCTGGTCGCCGCTGTCGTGCCAGGCGTGGCCAGCAGTGCCGATAACAAACCCACACCTTCTGGAACAAAGATCCGCGAGATTTCGACGGATCGGGCGCCGAAACCTGTCGGGCCTTTCTCGCAAGCGATCAAGGCCAACGGATTCGTATTTGTGGCGGGTATAACTGCGCGCGATCCGAAGACCGGCCAGGTGATTGAAGATAACATCACGCGCCAAACGGAACTTGTAATGGAAAACATCAAAGCCATTCTCGAAGCAGCGGAGTCATCGTTCGATCGGGTAGTGAAGACGACCGTGTATCTGAAAGACATGAACGATTTTGACGCGATGGGGAAAGTGTACAGCCGTTACTTCCCTTCTCATCCGCCCGCGCGGGCCACGGTCGAGGTAGCCCGTTTGCACGGAGGTCGGGTCGAAATTGAGCTAATCGCTGTAGCCTGAGCTCGATCTTGTCATCTCGATATTGAATTAATTTCATATGCTCGAAGGCGATGGAATTGGAAACGGCGCCGCCGTGCGCCGCGCATGTCAGCTTAAGTTATGGAAGTGATTGGAATCCCTTCGCCAAGACCGAGAAATAGCGCGCGCGTGAGATGCTCCTCAAAGCGGTTGTTGCCGAACGCGCTGGATATTAGCCCGGAGCCGAAGATTCTTTCTATTCGAAATAAAGAAGCAGGGAGATACTTGTGTTAACGCGCCGCCAGTTTTCGAAATTGATTCTCGGATCGGGTCTGCTGCCCACGGGCAATCTTGGCGGCGCGGAAGTGCTGCTTGCTTCGCCTGCTCAGAATGCGCCTCCTGACTGCGATTTATTGATTAAGGGCGGCACAGTTATAGACCCTGCGCAGAACCAGCACGCCGCCCTTGACGTCGCTGTGAAGGACGGCAAGATTTTGGAAGTGTCACCGGAAATTCCCGCTGCTCGGGCTCGCAACGTAGTTTCCGCCAAAGGCAAGATCGTGACCCCGGGTATTATCGATGTCCACGTGCACGTCTTCGAGGGCATGGGCCCCATTACGGTGAATGCCGATCATTACTGCCTGGACCGCGGAGTGACGACGGCGGTGGACACAGGCTCGACAGGGTACGCCGGCATCTTCGGGTTTAAAAAATACGTCATCAAGCCCTCCGCCACTCGAATCTACGCGCTGCTGGACATCAATGGTTTCGGAGTGATGATGGGCCTGACCGGGGAATATGGAAACCTCGACTGGGTGAATCCGCAATCCACCGTGCGGGCGGCCGCGGAGAACAAGCCCGAGGTGGTGGGAATAAAATGCCGGCTTTCCAGGGAAACTACGGGTTCAAACGATCTCGAGGTCCTTAAGAGGGCGCTGGAAGCCGCCACTGCTTCTCGTCTGCCGCTCATGGTGCATATAGGGGATTCGTATTCTCCCTTGCCGGAGATCGTCGGCAAAACGCGAAAGGGCGACATTTTGACGCACTGTTTTAACGGGCGGCCGAACGGAATCCTCGATGCAAACGGAAGGCTCCGGCCGGAGGTGAAGGAAGCGCGTGAAAGAGGAGTCCTTTTCGACGTTGGTCACGGCAGCAACAGTTTTGACTTCGATGTGGCAGAAAAGGCCCTGCAACAAAATTTAATTCCCGACACCATCAGCAGTGACATCGCCTCCACAAGTATAAACGGACCGAATTATGACCTGATTACCACGGCCTCAAAATTCCTGGCCCTCGGGCTGACCCTGGACCAAGTGATTGAACGGGTCACAGTCAGGCCGACGCGTATGTTCGATTTCGGAACCGATCTGGGAACCCTCCGGCCCGGCACGGTGGCGGATATAAGTATCCTCGAGGTCCGCGAAGGGACCTTTCTTTTCATGGACACTGACGGGAAGAGTCGCACGGGGCGGCAAAAGCTCCAGAGCGTTGCGGCAATTCGCGCTGGTCGGCTCTATGTGAATCGCAGCGAAGACTTGGGAAATGCTTAGCGCGCCAGGAAATTCATCGAGCACTCTTCAGAAGGCTGCTAGTGAAGTGGGGATTTCAACGTTGAACTTGTAATCAACGCAGTTCACGACGAAAGAAGGAGGATCGATGAAAGGCTTTTTCGCAAAGGCCCTCGTTATGGCCACGGTGTGGATCGGCATAGGGACCACGCTGAACGTGCGGCTCTGTGCTGCGACTGATCCTGACAACGAACCGGCAGTGATGCAGGCGGACCACGCTCTGGTCGAGGCCTTAGCGAAGGCGGACAAGACTGCACTCGGCAAGCTCCTTTACACGGACTTTTTTTGGACGAACTGGGCTGGAGAAACTCTCAGCAAAGAGAAGGTTCTGGCGGCCTTGCCGAAGCCGCCCTTGGGGGATGAGAGCAGTGCCCAGGTGCAAGAGTACACCTATAACCAGGTTGGAGAGGTTCGGGTCGATGGAGGGAAGACGCGCATCCTGCGCGTGTGGGTAAAGGATGGCTCTGGTTGGCGGTTGTTGGCATATCACGAAGTCAGGCTAGCTGACCATGCCCAACCCCGTGGTGGGCCCAGCGCAAACGATTGTGACAATCCGTGCGGGAGCGTGCCATACACGCCGAAGGACGAAGCGGAGAAAGGAGTCTTTAAGTCCTGGGCAGGGCTGGAATTGGCGCTCACGACGCACGACACCAAGGCGTGGATCCCCCACTTCCCGGAGGAGTACGTGATGATCAACTCAAAAACACCCGTGCCCATAACCAAGGCCGACCGTATTGCAGCGATCAAAGAACCTGGTCCCGAAAGTAATTGCAAGACGCTGTGGTTGGCTGGGCGACTCTGTCAGTCGCAGTTGGCGGCAGAACCAGCAGCACGGTTTTTCCACTTCGGGAAAACGGTTGTAATCATCTCTGTAGACAAACCGTACGTTGGCAAGTCTCAACATGATACTCGCATCTGGCATCCCGATCCAAAGACCGGCACATACCAGATGATGGAAAGCTGGTCGTCGACGATTCAGGCGGCTCCAACCGCAGTTCCGCCGAGACCCTAAGGTCGGATCCGAGTGATGGGTGGCAGCCCCTTTGCGCACCAGAATTTCGGGGCAGCCCATCCTTTGCGGAACAAAGTGTGGGATGTTTAAAGGGAAAAAATTGGTAGGGGCGGTGGGGATCGAATTTCCCCTTTCCAGCATTCTCAAGGACTTACGAAACTCATTACGGAACAGAAAGAAACAACTTAGGATTCTAGGAAACGCATCTAGCTGCCCTAAAGCTGCCTCGTAGTTCATCCCGCCTTCCGCACCGGCAACAACATTGCAACAACTTTTCCATGTGCTTCCCGCATCGCCTGTGGGACTGCCTGCGTGTAAATGTTCATAGTTGTTCGAATATCGGCATGGCGCAACAATTCTTGCTGTACCTTGACGTCAACTCCGAACGCTCGCAGAAGAGTCGAATAGGTGTGACGAAATGTGTGCCAGCCGACACGACCAATCTGGGCCGCTATGCCAGCAGGAACCAGATAATGTTCCTGTAGGCGTCCGGGCCAGAATGGTCTACCGGTCTCCGGGTTGGCAAAGACCCAATCGGTATCCTTTGCCTGCGGAGATGTTCTTGCTTTGTGTTCTCGTAATAGCTCAGCAAGAACAGAATCGACGGGCATCCATTTCTTTGAGTACAACGTTTTCACATCGTCTTCGACTCCCGCGACCCATGAACGCTGGATTTTCACTCGCAGGTCATTCCAGTCGAAATCGCCCCACTTGAGACCTAATGTCTCGCTCACTCGGAGTCCGAGACAGGCGGTCACGATACACATCGTCCGACATGGCTCGGAGACATGTTCAATGAATCGGCGAAACTCTTCGGTTGTGAGTGTCCGAGGCTCGCGCTCGCGCTTGGATGAACCCTTAATATGAACGAGATTTATGGGGTTGATTTGGAAAGGAATCAGCTCCCACCGCATCGCCCAGTTGAGCAATATGTGCATCATGCTTCGAACGTGCCCTTTGCTCTTCGGGGCAAGGCTGAGGCCCTCAATCCATTTCTCAACCGGTAGAGGTTTGACCTTCGCAAGAGGAACGTTTGCCCAGTGCGGTTTGATGTGGTTCTTGATCCACGATTGATACCGGCTCTGAGTCACACGTCGCTTGGGAATTGCCTCTCGAACGTATCGGTCTATCACCGCTCCAAAGGTTACCTCTTCGGCTGGATTTGGATCATTAATTGAAAGGCGTAGTCCTTCCGTAGCCTTCCAGGCTTCGGGTTTCGAGGGATACTTCAGGACAGTTCCCACAATCACCGAGTTTTCCTTTCGCCCACCGCTCGGCGTTCTGGACCTGTAGGTCCATACCCAAACGTCCGGACCTCGCCTGCGGGATTTCCTACGTAACCATCCGAACTGATACCGTGTCCGCTTGAACATTCACTCTGCCTCCTCTGTTCTGCGGCACGGATGGCAGGCCAAATTTATACGAGAACGCAACCATGCGTCCAGTTCAGATGCGCGAAAATACCAGTGGCCTCCGACGCGATAGCTGGGTAGCTCTCCTTGTCGCGCATATCGTTGCAGAGTCTTGACATGAATATTGCCCAGCAATTTGGCAGCTTCTTTGCAGTCCAACAACGGCTCGAATTCAGCGTTGCGACAGTGATCCTGTTCCTGATTCATTGCTCACCTCGGACCACCTCGCCCAGAGTCAATAGTTTTTCAACCTCTTTAATCACGGCTGCATCCCGTCCCATTTGAAATCTCAGAGCGCCGAAATGTAGAGGGTTTGGCGATCACGGCTGTTACAGCACCTAGAAAGGTTAGCCATCCAAGAGCTGTATTCTTCAGCGTACTTTCTCTAGCCGTCTTGGTCCCTCTGAGGGGGGCTCAACCGTCGCAACAGATTTACTCCCCGGCCGCTGCAGTCCTTTTCGAGCCACCTTCGTTTTCTTTGACAGTCGTTGCGCGGCCAGTTCGATGAACCTACTTTCCAAGCGCTCCAACGACGCAATTTCCGGGCGAACGAGTTCGTCGCGGCTCGCGCGAGTGTGCATAACTTCCTCATAGGAGCGCACCGGTTCGCCTGCATCTGGAACCCAATGAATCGACGGTAATCCATCGATTCGGTCCAGCTCTCGGTAAAGTCGCGATCGTGCGTTGTCCATGGCCCCAATAATGTTCTTTGCCTCTTTCTTCGTGAGCAGTCCCGCGTCTGCAGCCGCTTCTACCAGTTCCGGGACGGAGCAAAAGACCTTTATCAGGAGGCGTTCCCAGTACCCATCCTGGGCCTGAATCGCCCCTTGCACTGCAAGTCGGACGAACTCGCTCTTGCTGTGACCGCTCCGTTGCGCCGCTGACTCCAGAGCCGCATGAACTTCCGGACCCAACTGCAGCAGAGCGACGGCGGCAGGCACATGAGTCTTTGTTGGTCTCATTTCAATACCCTCGAATGACTATATAGCATCATATATACTAGCCGTCAAGGTCCCTCTACCGGCAGTTCGGCCAGAGTAATTGGTTCACGCTTGCGGCGGCCGGGCTTGTGTTACCTGATACGCCCATTGCAAACGGTTTACGATCTAGACCTCTGCAGCGCGTGTATTGGTGCACAAATGAAGAGAGAGAAGCGAACACGAACGTTCGTGCTATTATGCCTAGACCGATGAACTTCGACAGTCTGCGACACGCCAAGGGTGGCCAAACGGTTGAACCCCGCTCGCGAGGCGCGCTAACCCGCCAGGCGATCTTGATGCGAGCGGTGAAAATTGCTGCCCGGGAAGGGCTGGACGCGCTGACGATCGGGCGCTTGGCCGAAGAAATCCGAATGAGCAAGAGTGGCTTGTTCGCCCACTTCCATTCCAAACAGGCCCTGGAGCTGGCGACGCTAGAAATGGCCAAGGAAGTTTTTGCCGAAGCGGTTTTATTACCAGCCCAGGACACCCGGGCAGGGATCGGGAGACTGTGGAGCTTGTGCGACTTGTGGCTGCAACATATCGAACGGCGCGTTTTTTTAGGAGGGTATTTCTTTGTCGGAGCCTTCTTTGAATATTCGGGCCGACCAGGACCCATCGCAGAAGCGATCACACAAGTCGCGCGAGAGTGGTGCAACACTTTAAGAAGAGCTGTTCAAGAGTCACAAGAACAGGGGGAAATTAATCCGGAGGCGAAAGCCAAGCAGGTCGCCTGGGAGCTGAATGACAGGTTAGTGGGAGCCTATTGGGCGTATTTGCTGGAAGGAGGAGGCCGCTGCCGCGAGGCCAGGATTGCACTGCTGGGTCGGCTGCGGGAACTGGCCACGGGAGATATACCGGCAAACGCATTCGAGTCCTTAAGAGCTTGGAAGGAATACCTGCAGGGGAAGCAATAGAGATTGTGCGAAACCGCTCGGCTACCTCTTTTGCACTGCACCGGCGGCTTCCCCGCTAGCTATGTAAAACAATATTTGTGGATCGTGTGCGTGCTTTCCCGCGAATGAGGAAATGGAACCCTCCTTCCGCTCTCAATTACCTTGATCGAGGGACAGGAAGGAAAATCACTCTTGCACAACGGCTTTGGTGCATTTTCTAACTGTCACAGAATCAGGCACATATGAATTAAGCTGTTTTTGTGGTTCTTGTCTTCCCAGTTTCCTCTCAAAGGCGAAATTCGAATGCGATTTGTGCAAACCAAACGGAGATCCCCCACAGCATTTTTCATTTACTGCATCAATGCAAACAATATGTGTAATTCGATCAAGGAAATTTACGCGGGCATAAATTCGGGCCAGCTAAAACGAAGCGTTCGAAAAAATGGTTCCGGCCCACATTCCGATAAGAGGTGCCAGCTCAACCGGTCGATGCAACACCATCTGCTATAAATCTTTTCTCTAAAGGTGGTGTTTATGACATTTAGGCGGCGGATAAGGCTTTCTGAGCAGCAGCGGAACGACATGTGGAGGCGCTGGAAGGCTGGGCAGTCCTTGCATGAGATTGGGCGAGTCTTCGGCAAGGACCACGTGTCCATTCAATTTATGTTGGCGCAGCATGGCGGGATTGCTCCGGCCGTGCGGCGGCGCTCGCTGCTGACGCTTACACTGGCGGAGCGGGAAACCATTTCACGAGGGATCGCTTGCGGCTCGTCGATTCGTGAAATCGCCAAAGGGTTGCGGCGGGCGGTGTCGACGGTGAGTCGCGAGATCGCTCGCCATGGCGGGCGACCTCAGTATCGAGCAACGGACGCCGATCAGAACGCTTGGGATTCGGCCTTGCGGCCCAAGCGGTGCCTTCTCGCCCTCCACGTGAGGCTGCAAGAGGTCGTTGCGGGTAAACTCATCCTGGACTGGTCGCCGGAACAAGTTTCCGGATGGCTGAAGAGTCAGTATCCTGACGACGAGAGTATGCGCGTGTCCCACGAAACAATTTATCGCAGCCTATTCATTCAAGCGCGTGGAGTGCTGAAAAAAGAGCTGATTCAACATCTTCGGACCCAGCGGCGGATTCGCCGCTCGCGGCACGCGCGGGATAGGGGACACCGAAGTGGTCAAATCGTCGACGCCATTTCCATTCGAGAACGGCCTGCGGAAATCGAGGATCGCGCCATCCCCGGCCATTGGGAGGGCGATCTGCTGGGCGGCACCAAGAACAGTCATATCGCAACTTTGGTGGAACGACATTCGCGTTTTGTCATGCTGGTTAAGGTGCCCAGCAAAGACACAGCTACCGTGGTCGCCGCTCTCAGCCAACACGTTTGCAAGCTGCCCGCGACTTTGCGACGTTCGTTGACCTGGGATCGCGGGCTGGAAATGGCCCAGCACAAAAGTTTCACGGTAGACACGGACGTGAAAGTTTACTTCTGCGATCCGCAGAGCCCGTGGCAGCGCGGCTCGAACGAAAACACGAATGGCCTGTTGCGTCAGTACTTCCCTAAACGAACAGACTTGTCAGCGCATTCACAAGCCGAGCTCGATGAGGTAGCGCTGCGCTTAAATCAGCGTCCAAGAAAAACTTTGGGATTTCAAACTCCGGCCGATAGACTGCAAGCCAGTGTTGCACTGACCTGTTGAGACCACCGGACTTATCAGGACTTGGCCCTGCGACTATTCGTCGCCATGCTGTGGTACTTCAGCCGGAACATCCTCGCAACGTCCAAATGATGCTGCCTCAGTACGATAGGTTGAATCCATATTCAAGACTTCCACGGCGTACTTGTAGCGCAGTGTCTGCCAATTGATTTTGAACCTGATTCGGATTGGTGTGCGCTCGTCCAACATGTACTGATCGCTAATCCATGACTCTTCGTCCTTCTCCAAGAACTCTTCCCCTTTCCACGGAATTCCCTTGGCATAACCCCGGACCATAAGGAAATCTTTCTTCATGAGTCCTTGGGTTACCTCCGGCAACTTGCTGAGGGTGTCGTTAGCAAGCATAGAACCCCGGAGATTTTTGCTCTCCCGTAAAACAAAGAAACTATCGACGTTTGGATCATCTTGAAAACAAGCATGGTCGCCTGCCATGTGGTCTAACCCACCGGCGGCATAGAGTTCTTTGTAGTAGTCATGGGCGCTTAGACTTTTGCGATTCTGCGCACGTAAAGGAAGCAAGAATAATAAGAAAACAGCTAACAGCACAGTATTGACTCTCAAAATACGCATCGGTGCGCCCTCCAATCCTCAAGTGTGAGGGCGTCACAAGACCACGTGAATGGTACTGTGTCGTTTTCTAAACCCCTCAGGCAGGTCGCACCGCTGATCGTCGAACCAAGGCGGCGACCGTGATATGAGGGTATACAATCCGGTTCATCTATACGGAGGTGCCGAATGAGCGCTGAAGCCCCTTGCTACGAAGTCCTCTCTGCGCGGATCGCACAAGTTGAGCGAGAGAACCGGACAATGAAACGGACCGCCCTGGCTCTCTTGGTCTTGCCCTTGGCTTTCTTGGTGATGGGTCAGTCGCAAGCAACGAAAGTCGTGGTGGCAAACGAATTCATATTGAAGGATGCGAGTGGCCACACGCGAGCGCGGCTTTGGTTCGGTCTGAAACCGACAAAGTCGCCCACGACGGCTTTCTTGACTTTCTACGATTCAACTGGAGACAGGGATTTGGTCTCACTTTCTGCAGATGGTGCGCAACACTTTGCCAATCTTAACTTAGGTGGCGTCATAACTGGTTCTCCGTCGTTGACGTTGTCGGCGGACGCAAAAGGTTCTTATGCTTCCTTCGAAACTGCTGGCAACAAACTGCAAGGCATACAGCTTTCAGCAGAAACCGAGAAGTCACGCATTTCTGTTTC
>CAVOKV010000007.1:0-319123 GCA_963696605.1 uncultured Acidobacteriota bacterium
GCGGCTCGTGAGCGCTATTCTGGTCGCGCCTCTCTTTGACGCGGCGATATGTTTTGCAAACCGCGCGGCTCCCGAACACTAAAGCATGCAAAAAAAATAAGAGATTGGTCGAAAAATTATCCGAAGCGGGCAAGAGAGGGGGGGGGCCATGGAGCGCGCAGCCGATGGGGACATGCCCTCGACACGAACCACGTCTGCCGACGTCCGGCGGGGGCGCGCGCGCGCCGGCGCCGAGCGTCGCGGACTTCGTAAAATGTTCAAGAATGCAGAAAAAAAAAAAACGGGAAGCGTCTCGCACGGGTCGTCCCTGCCATGGCCCGCGCGGAAGGCTTGGAAGCGCACGCCCGCGCTGTTGAGGTGCGCCGATGAAATGCGCGCAGGGTTCTGGTTATTTCGGGGTCCGCAAGGCCGTCTTAGATCTCGCGCCGTACAACGCTCCCGAGGAGGGGCGCGCCAAAAAGCTGCGCCTCGACTTCAATGAAAATACAGTGGGCTGTTCTCCCTCGGTCCTGCGCGCCCTTTCGCGGATGTCAGCGGAAGAGATGGCCATTTATCCCGAGTATCAGGCGACTACTGAAGCGTCTGGCTCGTTTCTTCGGAGTCCGGCCCGAGGACGATGAACCTCAAATTATCGACGGGCGCCCTGCCGTGTATCGCGGACACATTCATGACTGATGGCCATTCGGTTCTAATCGTCGGACCCACAGGTTCGATACGTACCGCTTCTTCGCGGAGCTTGCGGGCGCGCGCGTCATCGCGCTGCGCTCTGAGGAAGAAATGCGATTTCCCGTGGACGCCGTGGTTCACTCCTTGCGACTGCCGGCGAAGCGCTGCCCGCGAGTCCTGTATCTCGAAAACCCCTCTGAATGATCCTACTGTAAATTCGGTGTTGCGTGATGAGTTGGTGCGATTTTGCGTGCTGCTTCGTGAACGCTGGTGCTTGTCGATGGAGCCTATCTTCGATTTTTCGGGCCTCACGATTCTTCCGTGGATTGGCCCGCTATCCAAATCTGCTGGTGGCGCGCACGTTTTCAAAACTCCGTGGGGCCTTGCCGCGTTGCGGGTGGGCTGCCTGTTCGGAAGGGTCGAAATACTCCGCGGCGACTGCGCTGGCCCTGCACGCCGTATCCCGTGAATTCGGCCGCGCTCTGCCGGCGGCCGGGGCGGCCGATTTCGCGATCCGCGTTTTTGCGCGACTACACGCGTGAAGTTTTGCAAAGCCGGGCTCATGCTGGAAAAAGGTCTTGTGCGTCTGGGCGCGCGGATTTATCCGAGCAGCGCAAGTTTTGTACTCGCGGATTTTGGTCCCGCAGCAAAACGCCTCGTGCGTGCCCTCGACCAGAGGGGCAGATCCTCGTGCGCGGCCGGCGGGATTTTTGGCGCCAGGGATTCGTTCGCATCAGCGCCGGTACGCGCGCCGACACGCGCAAAGTGTTAAAGGGCCATGGGAGAGGAGCCGGTGAAATTAGCTCCAAAGCTCATAATTTTTGACGTCGACGGCGTCCTGGTGGACGTGCACGGATCGTTTCACAAGTCGATCCGGGAGATGTGTTCACTCTTTGAGGGGGAAGCGCGTCACCTACGCCGAAATTCGCCAGTGGAAGAATCGTGTCCGGGGCCACAACGATGACTGGCGATTGACCACAGATTGGACCGGTTTGCTCGGGCCTGCAGTTCCGTATAGGGAAGCGAAAGCGCGCTTCCAGAAATCCATTCGGGCACCGAGACAAACCCCGGTAATACGCTCCGCCGAAAACAAAAAAGTTGGCTGGTCACACACAAGCGGCTGGAGCGCTGCTCCGCGCCGCGCCGAGCTTGCGCTCTTTACCGGCCGCACGCGCCGGCAGGCGTGACACGCTGGAGGGCACCCACGGCGCAACGCGATTTTTCGCCGGTCGGTTATGATGGATGATGTGAAAAAAGGCAAGCCGGACCCGGAAGGCTTGCGCCTGCTGCTCAGCGGTACTTTTTATATTAACCTCTACCTCGGGGACAACATTGACGACGAACTTCCCGCAAAGCGCGCGCGTGTGCCGTTCCTCGGAGTTCTTCCGCACGGCAGCGAAGTGCACCAGGCGCGCGCAGCGAGTCTGTGCGAGTTAGGGGCGATCTCATATCCTGCACAGCCTTCGTGATCTGGAGAAATCGCGGGCATGAGAAACAAAAAAACTGCGCCGCACCACAACCGAAAGTGACATTCGCGTGAGCCTCAACCTCGACGGCCCAGCCCGCGCGGAAAATCTCCACGGGAATTCCGTTTCTCGACCACATGCTCACCCCAAAAAAAATACGGCGCCACTGATTTGGAACTCACCGCTCGCGGCGACCTGGAAATTGACCAACACCACACCGTCGAGGACACGGGCATTCGGAGAGGCTCTGTGCAAGGCGCTGGGCTCGAAGCGCGAATTTTGCGCGCCGGGATATTTCCTCATGCCCATGGACGAAACCCTCGCGGCGGCGGCCATTGACTTCAAGCGGACGCCCGCACCTCGTCTGCAAATGGAAATTCTCGGCGAACAAGGTCGGCGGCCTGCAAACGGAATTGCTGGAAGATTTTTTCGGGCGGCTTCGCGCGTGGCCGCAAAACGCAACGCCCTGGCGAAGGCCTTGAAGATGGCCTCCACCTGATGGTGCGACGACCGGCCGTACATCAGACGAAGGTGAACGTTCGCTCCCGCGGCCTGCGCGAAGCCGCCGAAAAAATCTTCCAGCAATTCCGTTTGCAGGCCGCCGACATGTTTCGCCGAGAATTTCCATTTGCAGACGAGGTGCGGGCGTCCGCTGAAGTCAATGGCCGCCGCCGCGAGGGTTTCGTCCATGGGCATGAGGAAATATCCGGCGCGCAAAATTCCGCGCTTCGAGCCCAGCGCCTTGCGCACCGCCTCTCCCAGAACAATGCCCGTGTCCTCGACGGTGTGGTGTTGGTCGACTTCCAGGTCGCCGCGAGCGGTGAGTTCCAAATCCATGGCGCCGTGCCGCGCCACAAGCGTCAGCATGTGGTCGAGAAACGGAATTCCCGTGGAGATTTTCGCGCGGCCCTGGCCGTCGAGGTTCAGGCTCACGCGAATGTCCGTTTCGGTTGTGGTGCGGCGCAGTTTTGCTTTTCTCATGCCCACAATTTCTCCAGATCACGAACGCTGTGCAGGATATCGATCGCCCCTAACTCGCGCAGACTCGCTGCGCGCGCCTGGTGCGCTTCGCTGCCGTGCGGAAGAACTCCGAGGAACGGCACACGCGCGCGCTTTGCGGAAAGTGCGTCGTCAATGTTGTCCCCGAGGTAGAGTGCTTCATGGCGCGGCGTGCCGTTGAGCAGCAGGCGCAAGCCTTCCGGGTCCGGCTTGCCTTTTTTCACGTCGTCCATGGTCACCGACCGGCGAAAAATCGCGTTCGCGTGGGTGCCCTCCAGCGTGTGGCGCAATTCCCGGCGCGTGCGGCCGGTAAAGAGCGCAAGCTCGGCGCGGCGCGACCAGCGCTCCAGCCGCTTGTGTGTGACCAGCCACTTTTCCTTCGCGACGTTGCCGGGGTTTGTCTTCGTGCCCCAATAGAATTTCTGGAAGCGCGCTTTCACTTCCCCATACGGAACTGCCGGCCCGAGCGACGCGACCCAATCTGTGGTCAATCGCCAGTCATCGTTGTAGCCGGACCGATTCTTCCACTGGTGAATTTCGGCGTAGGTGACGCGCTTGCCGGTGAAAAAGTGAACCGTGTCAACGATCGACTTGTGAAACGATCCGTGCACGTCCACCAGGACGCCGTCGACGTCAAAAATAACGAGCTTTGGAGCTAATTTCACAGGATCCTCTCCATGGCCTTTAACACTTTGCGCGTGTCGGCGCGCGTACCGGCGCTGATGCGAACGAATCCCTCGCGCGGAAAATCCCGCCGGCCGCGCACGAGGATTCCCCTCTGGTCGAGGGCGCGCACGAGGCGTTTTGCTGCGGGACCAAAATCCGCGAGTACAAAATTTGCGCTGCTCGGATAAATCCGCGCGCCCAGACGCACAAGACCTTTTTCCAGCATGGCCCGGCTTTGCAAAACTTCACGCGTGTAGTCGCGCAAAAAACGCGGATCGCGAATGGCCGCCCCGGCCGCCACAAGCGCGGCCGAATTCACGGGATACGGCGTGCAGGCCCGGCGCATCGCCGCGAGTATTTCGACCCTTCCGAACAGGCAGCCCACCCGCAACGCCGCAAGGCCCGCGGATTTTGAAAACGTGCGCGCCACCAGCAGATTTGGATAGCGGCGAATCCACGGAAGAATCGTGAGGCCCGAAAAATCGAAGTAGGCTTCATCGACAAGCACCAGCGTCCGCGAAGCAGCACGCAAAATCCGCCGCAACTCATCGCGCCGCACCAAAGTCCCGGTGGGATTATTGGGATTTGCGATATACAGGACTCGCGGGCAGCGCTTCGCCGGCAGTCGCAAGGAGTGAACCACGGCGTCCACGGGAAATCGCATTTCTTCGTCATAGCGCAGCGCGATGACGCGCGCGCCCGCAAGCTCCGCGAAGAAGCGGTACATATCGAATGTGGGCTCCACGATTAGAACCGAATCACCGTCGTTGATGAATGTGTCCGCGATCAGATGCAGGGCATCGTCGATGCCGTTCGTCAGGTGCATTTCCTCGGGCCGGACTCCGAAGAAACGAGCCAGACGCTTCGTCGTCGCCTGATACTCGGGATAAATGGCCATCTCTTCCGCTGACATCCGCGAAAGGGCGCGCAGGACCGCGGGAGAACAGCCCACTGTATTTTCATTGAAGTCGAGGCGCAGCTTTTTGGCGCGCCCCTCCTCGGGAGCGTTGTACGGCGCGAGACCTAAGACGGCCTTGCGGACCCGAATGACCGGAACCCTCGCGCGTTTCATTGGCGCACCTCGACGGCGCGGGCGTGCGCTTCCAAGCCTTCCGCGCGGGCCATGGCAGAGACAACCGGTGCGAGACGCTTCAGCCCAGCGCGCGAGATTTCCTGCGTGCTTGAACATTTTACGAAGTCCGCGACGCTCAGGCCGCCGCGCGCGCGCGCCCAGCCGGACGTCGGCAGAACGTGGTTCGTGCCGCTGGCATAGTCCCCAATCGGCTGCGCGCTCCATGGCCCGAGAAACACGCTGCCCGCTTCGGATAATTTTTCGACCAATCTCTTATTTGCATCTGGAATACTCAAGTGTTCGGGAGCCACGCGGTTTGCAAAACATATCGCCGCGTCGAGAGAGGGCGCAACCAGAATAGCGCTCACGAGCCGCAGCGACTTCCACGCCGGGTTCGTTTTTGGTAGATCGCGCAGCTGCTGCTCGACTTCAGCGGCCACTGCTTTCGCGAGACGCGAAGATGGAGTGACCAGCAACGCCACAGCGTCAGGATCGTGCTCAGCCTGGGCAAGCAAATCCGCGGCTATATACTGCGGCGATCCGCCTGTGGCCAGGATCAACACTTCCGTCGGACCGGCAGGCATGTCAATCGCGCAATCATTGGAAACAATGCGTTTCGCGGCGGTGACGTAACGGTTGCCGGGGCCGCAAATCTTGTCCACGCGCGGAATCGACGGCGTCCCATAAGCAAACGCGCCAATCGCCTGCGCGCCGCCCATGCGGGCGATTTCCGTCACGCCGAGGATTTCAGCGGCCGCCAGCAACGCGGGACTCGGTTTCGGACACGCCACGACGATGCGTTTCACGCCGGCCACCTGCGCCGGGATTGCCGTCATCAACAAAGTCGAGAAGAGAGAGAATCGCCCACCGGGAATGTAACACCCTACGATTCCAAGCGGGGTGACGCGCTGGCCGACGCGAACCCCCGGCTCGACCGTAATGGTCCAGGAGCGAGGACGTTGCCCTTCGGCGACGCGGCGGATGTTTCGCGCGGCGTGCTCGATTGCGCGCACGAGGTCGTGCGGCAAGTCGCGGCTCGCGGCGCGGATCTCCGGGCGGCTGATCCACAGCGACTTCCGGGTGAGGCGAAGTCCGTCCAGGCGCAGCGCCCAGCGAAACAACGCGGCGTCGCCGTTTTTTCGGACATCGGCGAGGATGCGCGCCGCAACACGTTCGGCCGCAGCGTCATGCACGCTGCGCCGCGAGAGGAATTTCGCGGCCACCGCATCGGTTAGTTTGAGTATGCGCATTTAATCCTGAACTCTCTTCACAGCACGATCTTGTTCAGTGGATATTCGACAATCCCCTGCGCTCCCGCCGCCTTCAGGCGCGGAATGATCGAACGCACCACGTCTTCGTCAATGATCGTATTCACCGCGATCCAGTCAGGGTCGCTCAGCGTGGACACGGTCGGATTCTTGAGAGCAGGCAACACTGACAGCACCGCGGAGAGCTGCTCTTTGCGCACGTTCAGCATGATGCCGACTTTGGTGTACGCCGCGATGGCGCCCGAAAGCAAAAGGAAAATATTGGATATCTTCTCCGATTTCCAGGGGTCGGCCTTGGCCGCATGATTTGCGATGAATACAGTGCGCGATTCCAGGATGGTATCGACGATTCGCAAGTGATTCGCGCGCAGGGACGATCCCGTCTCCGTGACTTCGACGATGGCGTCGGCTAGCTGCGGCACTTTCACTTCGGTCGCACCCCAGGAGAACTCCACGCGCGCATCCACGCCATTGCGGGTAAGATATTGCTTCGTGAGGTTCACGACTTCAGTGGCGATCACTTTCCCCCCGAGGTCTTTCACGGATTGCACCGGCCCGTCTTCCGGCACCGCCAGAACCCAGCGCACGGGCGCTAGACTTTGCTTGGAGTACATCAGTTCGCCGATCTCCGCGACCTTCGAGCCCGTTTCAAACACCCAGTCGCGCCCGGTGATCCCCGCATCGAGCGCGCCGGTTTCCACGTAGCGCGCCATTTCCTGCGCGCGCACGAGCATGCAGTTGATTTCCGGATCGTCAATGCCCGGAAAATAGCTGCGCGAATTGATCGAGATCCGCCATCCAGCCTTGGCGAATAGCTGGATCGTCGCGTCCTGCAGGCTGCCCTTGGGAATTCCGAGGCGAAGTACGCTCATCAGCGCGCATCCTTTCCGTAAACCGCGTTCGGGTCGAAGGTGCGCTCTGCAACCACCTTGGCTTCGCCGGCCGTAGAAAGCTGGCGGAAGAAACACGAACGGTAGCCTTCGTGGCAGACGCCGGGACCAAGCGCATCGACGCGGATCAACAGCGCGTCCAGGTCGCAGTCCACACGTATATCGCGCACCTTCAGCACGTGCCCACTCTGCTCGCCCTTGCGCCATAGCTTGTTGCGCGAGCGGCTGAAAAAAGTGACTTCCCCGCTCTTCTGCGTCGCGGCGTACGCCTCGGCATTCATGAAGCCCAGCATGAGGACTTCGCCCGAGCCCGCGTCCTGAATCACAGCGGGAACCAAACCGTCGAGTTTCTTGAAATCCAAGTCCATCGCCCCTCCAAAGCTCTGCCCAATCTCGTCCACAAATAAAAAACCCGCTGGCGCTTACCGCACCAGCGGGCCGATGAGTGCGAATTTCGATGCGCTACTCAAGCCTCCGCGGGCACGGTCGTACGCCGTGATGGTGATGATGACCGTGATGTCTCGCGGAGAACCTCATGGCAAAAAGAAATATACAAGAGCGGGCGATTTGCGTCAAGAGAGGGGGTCACGTTACCTCGCCAGGTTCCAGGATAATTCCGGGGCATGGTACGCTGCGCCAGGCAGCTGGGTCCGCGACCCATTGGCCTTCACCGATTATTGCCAAGCTAATGCTTATTCAGGAGAGAAATGATGCACTCCAAACTCTGGACCGACATGTTCACTCTCGCTCTTCCCGTGGCCGAGAAAATCCTGCGCCCGATCGTCGTTTACTTTTTTCTTGTGATCGGATTGCGCCTGGCGGGAAAGCGCGAGCTGGCCCAGCTCAATCCATTCGACTTGGTCGTCCTGCTAACGCTGTCGAACACCGTGCAGAACGCCATCATCGGCGATGACAATAGCGTGACGGGCGGGGTCATCGGTGCCGCAACGCTGCTGCTGGTCAACTATCTCGTGGTGCGTTTTCTTTTCCGCCATGAAAAGCTGGACCGGCTGGTCGAGGGCGGCCCCACAGTGCTAATTGAGCACGGGGAAATTCTTGAGGACAGGTTGACGAAGGAGGTGCTCTCGCGCCAGGAACTCGAAGCCGCCGCGCATAAACAGGGATTCGGCGATCTCCGGGAAGTGGACCACGCCACACTCGATCCCAGCGGCACGATCTGTTTCATCGCCAAAAAGCCGGCCCCCGAGGAGACGCGCCATCGGGAATTGCTCGACCGACTCGATCAACTCACGCGCGAATTGGCAACACTGCGGTTGCGGAGCGCGCCCCCCGCGGGATAAACAAGTTTCCAGAGCCGATTAGCGCATCAACATTCCGGTCGCGGCAATCCCTAGCCCCGCTACGCCCGAAAGGATTCCCAAAAACCAATAGAAACGCTTGCGCGAGAGCAACGCGAGCGAGGAAATCACCAGAGCAATTTCAAGGAATACTTCTCCCAGATCGAACCGGTCTGATTTGTTTCCCGCCCGCACCGATTCGCTTTCGAGTTCTTTGGCTTGCTCCTCGATATCGGATTGCTCCTTGGTGTACCGGTCGGCCTCCTTCTGATATTTTTCACGGATTTTCCCGGCCTGCTCCTTGTCCTTGAATTCGATCAGGGAGAGGAGATCCAGGCTCATTTCATAGTTGTGGCGGCGAATATTTTTGGCCTGGTAATAGGCCCACTGATCGGTCGCGCGGTTCTGCAGAAGAAGTTCTTCGGTGTGCGACCGGTGGCCCAGCAAGGAAACGACGGCCACGCACACGGCAAGAATGGCCATGGTGACCGATATGGGGGCAAGCGACGGGTTTTCTCTGCCGTGTTCGGCATTTTCCTGCAATTCGCTCAGTTCATCCAACATGAACTTTGGCTCCTTGTCTGAATATTGGATCGATGTGCAAAATGAAAGCAGAACAAAAATAGTGCAGACTATCCGGCGATTCCGGCAAGGCTTTCGCGGCACGCCGCGAGTGTGCGATCGATGTCCGCATCCGTGTGAGCCGCCGAAACAAATAGCGCTTCAAATTGGGAAGGCGCCAGAAAAACGCCGCGGTCAAGCATGCCTCGAAAAAATTCGGCAAATTGCCGCGTATCGCATTTTTTCGCGGCGGCATAGTCTGTTACCTCATCGCGCGAGAAGAAAAGCGTGAGTAGCGAACCTGTGCGAACCGCGGTTGCAGGTGCTCCCGTTTCGCCGAGCGCTGCAACGATGCCGTCGCCCAGGCGTTTCGCTCGCGCGTCCAGCGATTCGTAGAATCCCGGCGGCGCCAAAAGATCGAGCGAAGCGATACCCGCGCTCATCGCCAGCGGGTTGCCGGAGAGCGTTCCCGCCTGATAGACCGGGCCGAGGGGCGCTACGCGGTCCATCAAGTCACGGCGGCCACCGTAGGCGGCCACCGGCAATCCTCCGCCAATGATTTTTCCCAGCGTTGTCAGGTCCGGAGTAATTCCAAACAAATTTTGCGCGCCGCCATAGCACATGCGGAAGCCGGTGATCACCTCATCGAAGATCAGCAGCGCGCCGCGCCGTGAGGTGAGGTCACGCAACGCCTGAAGAAACCCGGGCTTCGGCGGGACGACGCCCATGTTGGCCGCAATCGGCTCGACGATCACCGCGGCGATTTTGTCTCGATGCAGACTGAACAATTTTTCAACTGCCGAGGCGTCATTGTACGGGGCGTTGAGGGTCAGCTCGGCAAGAGCCTGCGGCACGCCGGGACACGCCGCGATGCCAAGCGTCGCGAGGCCCGAGCCCGCCTGGGAAAGAAAACTATCCGAGTGGCCGTGATAGCACCCGTCGAATTTAATGATCAGGTCCCGGCCGGTGGCCGCGCGAGCCAGGCGCACGGCGCTCATGGTCGCTTCGGTGCCCGAGCTGACAAAGCGCACTTTTTCGCAAGACGGAATTGCTTTTCGGATTCGTGAGGCAAGGTCGACTTCCAGTTCGGTGGGCATGCCGTAACTCGTGCCCCGGCGCGCCTGCTCGGCAATGGCCTGGACGACCTTCGGATGCGCATGGCCCAGGATTAGCGCACCCCAGGAGCAAACGTAATCGATGTATTCGTTTCCGTCGGCGTCCCACAGGCGCGCACCCGCGGCGCGATCGACGATGATTGGTTCGCCGCCCACGGCGCGGAACGCCCGCACGGGGCTGTTCACTCCGCCAACGAGCACGTCGGTCGCCCGGCGGAATATTTCCTGGGAGTGAGGCCGTTGCATCTTAACCTGTTTAGGTGAGCTCATCGCTTTCTGTGGATTACGATGTTCGCGTCAGCAGTTCTTCAGCCAGCGTGCCGCATCCTTCGCATGATACGTGAGTACGATGCTCGCGCCCGCGCGGTGAATGCCGGTCAAAATTTCAAGCGCGATTCGTTTTTCTTCGATCCAGCCGTTCGCGGCGGCCGCCTTGACCATGGAGTATTCGCCGCTGACGTTGTATGCGCCCACCGGAACGCTGAATGTTTCGCGCACCCGCTGAATGATGTCGAGGTAAGCGAGGGCCGGCTTCACCATGACCATGTCGGCGCCCTCGGCGAGATCCAGTTCCACTTCGCGCAGCGCTTCGCGCGCGTTGGCCGGGTCCATCTGGTAGCCGCGCCGGTCGCCGAATTGCGGGGCGGATTCCGCCGCCTCGCGGAATGGCCCGTAAAATCCGGAACAATACTTCGCCGCGTAACTCATGATCGCGACATCCTGAAACCCGCCGCTGTCCAACGCTTTGCGAATCGCTCCCACGCGCCCGTCCATCATGTCCGAGGGGGCGATGATGTCGGCGCCGGCGCGGGCGTGCGAAAGCGATTCCGCAGCGAGCAGCTCCAGCGTTGGATCGTTCTTCACTTCTCCGTTTTCGACGATGCCGCAATGCCCGTGGTCGGTGTATTCGCATAGGCACACGTCCGTCATCACGAGCAAATTCAATTTGGCCCGGCGAACCGCTTCGATCGCGCGTTGCACGACGCCATCCGCGGCATAGGCTTCGGTTCCCAGCGCATCTTTTTTCTCCGGAATCCCGAACAAAATGATTCCCGGAATACCGAGCTGTTCCACTTCCCGGCATTCTTCCAGAAACGCGTCGACCGATTGCTGCGCGACTCCGGGCATCGACGCAATGGGATTGCGGACATTCTTGCCCGGGCAAACGAACATCGGATAAATGAACCCGTGCGCCGACAGCCGTGTCTCGCGCGCCAGTGAGCGAATCGCTTCGTTGCGCCTCAGTCGGCGCGGCCTGGTTACCGGAAAACTCATCCTACCCTCACTTTTGAGCCTGCTTGCGTTGAAAAATACTTTTCGATTGCCGCCGCCATGGATTCCGCGGTCGCCAGCGGCGCTTCGATGGCCACCGGTAAGCCAGCGTTGCGCAATGCCGCAGCGGTTACCGGGCCGACAGCAGCAAGCGCCGCTTTCTCTCCGAGCCGCGAAAGCACCTCTGCGCCCAACTCGCCGCGCATATTTTCAATCGCGGACGGGCTGAAGAATGAAATTACATCCACCTGGGCTTCGCGTATTGCACGCATCACTCCAGGGTCGATCGCGCCGACGCCCCCCGTATGATACGCCACGACATCGGTAACTTCCGCGCCGGCAGCCCTCAGCGCGTCCGGCAGATCATGCCTCGCGCGGTCGCTGCGCGGCAAAACAATTTTCTTGCCTGCCATCGACTCAGAAAGTTCGCGGGCCAGCGCAGCCCCAAGAAATTCCTGCGCAACATGATCGACTGAAAATCCTTCCGCGGCTACAGCGCTGGCGGTGGCCGGTCCGACCGCGGCGCAGCGATAGCCGCCGTCCTGACGCGGCTCCACTCCCAGCTTGCGGCAACGGCCCGAAAAAAATCGGGCTGCGTTTGCGCTGGTGAACAAGATCCAATCAAACTCGCCGAGAGAACGGATCACTCGATCCAAATCGGCGGTATCGGAAGCCTCGGAAAAGCTGACCGCAGGAAACAGCAGTACGGTAGCACCCAAGCTCTCAAGCCGCGTCATAAGGGCGCGCGCGTGCTCCACGGTTCGTGTGACCACGATTCGTTTTCCTTCGAGTGGTCCGTGCATATTTACGCGCGCGTGCCGCGTGTTTCCCGCTCCAGCAAAGCCGCAGCGCCGCCTTTGCGCAATTTTTGCGCGACTCGCATGCCGATTGCCTCAGCCTCTTCGGGCGATCCCAAATCTTTATCGTTCATGCGCTGCGTTCCGTCCGGTGACAGCACGGCAACATCCAGCAGCAGTTTCCCGTTTTCGATGCGCCCCCATGCGCCAATCGGCACCTGGCAGCCGCCTCCGAGGCCTGCGAGCGCGGCGCGCTCGGCGGTCACGGCGCTGCGGGTTTCCGCATCTTCGAGCGGCGCCAAGGCCTGCATTGTCGCAGCGTCCCCCGCGCGTGCCTCTATTCCGATTGCGCCCTGCCCCGCCGCGGGCAGGCTGACATCTTGCGGCATCACCTCACTGATATTTCCGCTGAGCCCCAGGCGGTCGAGACCAGCCTTCGCCAGGACAATCGCGTCGTAATCCCCTCGCTTCAGCTTCTCGATGCGCGTGTCCACGTTTCCGCGCAGTTCGAGAACGCGCAAATCGCGCCGCACGTAGAGCAATTGCGATTGGCGGCGCAGGCTGCTGGTTCCCACGCGCGCGCCCTGCGGCAGCGAGGCTAGCTTCGCGCCGCTCGACGAAAGCAACGCATCGCGCACATCTTCCCTCTTGCCTATGGCAGCGATCGTCAAACCGCCGGGCATTTCCGTCGGCACGTCCTTCATGCTGTGGACAGCCAGATCGATGCGCCCGTCCAGCAAGGCGTCTTCGAGTTCCTTGATGAAGACTCCTTTGGTCCCAATTTGGCTGAAGCTCGTTTGCTGAAATTTGTCGCCGGAAGTCTTGATGATCACGATCTCCGGTTCGACGCCCGTGGTCTCGCGCAGCGCTTGCGCGATGCTGCGCGCCTGCCACAGAGCGAGCGCGCTGCCCCTGGTGCCGATTCGCAGCGCCTTCAAGGCTTCTCCCGGTCCAGCCGGAACATGTCGCGAATCGCTTCAAAATTCTGGAGTTTTCTGCGCAATTCTGGAATGCCGCGCATCCGTTCCGCTGGAGTAAGGACGACGCGGTCGAGAAGTTCCTGCAGCATGGCCGCGAATTGCGCGCGGTCCTCCTCGGAAAGATGGGACATCGACGCGAGTCGTTCCTGCACGAACGCATCTCGTTCGGCCGCCAGCCTCTTGCGGAGATCGCTGAGCACCGCTCCCGCTGCCACGCCTGCCTGCCAATGCAGAAATTTTTCGACGTGTTCGTCGATAATTGTTTCCGCACGCGGAATTTCCGCCACGCGGGCCTTCTTGTTCTGCTCAACTATTTCAGTCAGGTCATCGATGTTGTAGAGATACGTGTTGTAGAGATTTCCGACATCCGCGGAAACGTTGCGGGGAACTCCCAGGTCAATCAAGAGCAGGGCGCGATTGCCGCGCGCCGCCATGGCACGTTCGATGATTGCGCGCGAGAGGATTGGTTCGTTGGCCGAAACGGAGGTAACGATCAAGTCCGGCCAATCGAGCGCCGCAGCCATGCTTTCCCAGGGGACGACTTCCCCGCCGAATCGCGCTGCAAGATCGACGGCGTGCTCGGGCGTGCGATTCAGAACGCGCAATTTTTTGATGCCGCGGTCTGTAAGATGCCGCACCACTTGTTCGCTCGTCGCACCCGCTCCGACAATCAGCGCGCGATGATTGTTCAGTTTGCCGAAAATGCGCTCGGCAAGTTTTACTCCCGAGAACGCCACCGAAACGGGCCGCGCGCCCAATTCCGTTTCATTTCGCACGCGCTTACCCACTTCCAGTGCGGCCTGGAACATACGGTTGAGGACCGGTCCCGTTTCGCCTCGATCTAGCGCGATTTGATAGGCGTCGCGCACCTGCCCCAAAATTTCCGCTTCGCCAAGCAGCATGGAATCGAGCCCCGCCGCCACGCGGAAAAGATGCCGCACGGCGTGGCTATCGCGATGCCGGTACAGCGAGCCATCCAATTCGTTGAGGGAAAGCTGGTGGAAAGACGCGACAAACAATTCCACCGCGCCGGCGCTGTCCGCCGCGTCTTCGCGCGGGACGCCGTAGAGCTCGCTGCGATTGCAGGTCGAGAGGACCAGCGATTCCTCGAGAATGCCGCGCGAACGCAACTGTTCGGCGGCTTCGCGGGCCTGCTCGGGAGTGAAGGCGAGGCGCTCCCTCAGGTCGACCGAAGCCGTGCGGTGGTTCAATCCGATAAGAACGATTTCCATTTACAAGATGCTCGACACGCTCATCTGATTCCCCGTCCGCACATCTGCTTAAAAATATCGGTGAAAATGGGACAAGTACCGGTTCACAATACTGTAGCTAAAAATCACGAACATGAAATTGAATATGCAAAGCGCGGAAGCGCGCGCCCCGCGCCATGCAGCCGTTCGTGACAGAAACTCGTAGCCGACATAAATCAGCAAAATCAAGACCGTGACGATCACCTTTGGATCGCCATCCCAATACTGCCCCTGCAGACGGTGCGCCCAGATCAAACCCGCCGTCATACCGGCCGCGAGCGAAACACAGCCGATCAGCACGCTGCTGCGCGTCATGCGCTCCAGCATATCGAGCGCCGGGAATCGCCAGCCCACCACGCCCAGCTTGCGATTGCGCAGGCGCCGGTTTTGCACCAGAAAAATAATGCTGAGCACGAATGAAAGCGCGAACGCCGAATACGCCAGGATATTCAGGGTGACGTGAAATGCGAAAAGCGGCCCTTGCGCCGGCGGGGCTTTGACTGCCCGCGCTTCGGGCAAGTGGGCGAGGAGAAACACACCGAGGACGATCGGCAGCACGAATGGGCCGACCGCGCGGCGCCGGTGAATCGCCTCAAGGCATAGATAGGTCGCCGCGAGGAGCCACGCAAAAAGCGAAAGCGAGCCGAAAAGATCATCGTATGGCACGGCATGAATCATTCGCGACCGCGCCAAGAGCGCCAGGTAGTGAAGACCCAGTGCCACTACGAGGCAAGCGGTCGCTCCAATCCCCGCCACACGCGAAGGCTCGCGCAAATTCCAGAGATATAGCGCAAGGCTCGCCGCGTAAAAAAGAAGCGTCGCGAGTACGTACGGGCTTGTCATGGTGTGCATGCATCCGCGGACAGGTCGTCCTGCACAGCCCGCCGCAAATGTCCGTTGCGTCAACATTATAGCGAATTCACAAGCACGAAAGCACGATTACGCGGCGGAGAGTGCCGGAATAGTTGCCGAGGGTGCAAACACTTACCACGGCCCGCTCCGGCCACAAATTCGTTGTGTCGAGAACTCGGAAAGCGTAGGATGCGCCAGAAAGAAAAGGCTCAGACTCAATCATCGAGAAAGATCACAGGTCAGATCCTTCCAAGGAGAGCACGATGTTGAACATGCGAACTCTTTTGCGCAGCGCGGCCGCGGTGGCTGTGGCGATCCTGATTGCGTTTGCGGCATCCGCTATGGCCGCCGACATCCTCGATGATTGGGCTACAGCAAAAGCTCCGCCGCCCCCCGAGCTCAAACCGGTGACCGTCGATGGGTCCACGACGGCGCTACTCGTCCTGGACATGATGAAAGCGAACTGCGGCGCGCGCCCGCGCTGCGTGGCCTCGGTGCCCGCCGTCAAGAAGCTGCACGAGGAAGCGCGCAAAGCGGGAATGATGGTGTGGTACAGCTTTGTCGGCAGCAACGGCATGGCCACGACCGCCGACCAGATCGATCCTGCGCTGACGGCGAAAGACGGCGAATGGGTGCGCCAGAACGGGCCGGACAAATTTATCGGCTCAAATTTGGATGAGAAACTGAAAGCGCGCGGGATCAAGACGGTCATCGTATGCGGCACTTCGTTTCAAGGCGTGGGCATCGGCACAGGCGGAGGCGCGGCGCAGCGCGGCTACAAAGTGATCATCCCGATCGATTGCCTGTCCTCGGAAGATACGTATATGGAACAATATGCGGCGTACCATCTCTTCAAGGGCGGACCGGCCGTCGTCACCAGCCAAGTAACCGTGACGCGCAGTTCGATGATCAAGTTCTGATACACGTCCGTTTTCAGCCTGCCCCTCTCACCGGGGCATGAAGTCAAATTGGGGGAAACGGACCCGTCACCGGGAAGCCTCGCGGCCATGCGGCTGACGCATACTTTTGCTATGATGAGTGTGCAGCCCGACCGTGATGACCCAATCTTCCGAGTCCGTGAACCGGAAAACGCTCTTCCTGCGCGCCTGCAGGTGTGAGCCAGTCGAACGCGTCCCGGTATGGATCATGCGCCAGGCCGGGCGCTACCTGCCCGAATACCGCGCCATACGCGAGAAGCACAATTTCCTCGAAGTTTGCAAGACTCCGGAGCTGGCCATAGAGGTTTCCCTCCAACCGCACCGCATTCTGGGCGTGGATGCGGTCATCGTTTTCTCCGATATCTTGATCCCCGCCGGCGCGATGGGGCTGCCTTTCGAACTGTCTGACAAGGGGCCGGTGATCGAGGCTCCTCTTCGAACCCCCGCGCAAGTCCGCGGACTATCTAACTTTGACCCCGAGCAGGAAACGGGCTTTCTGATGCAAGCGATTCGCGGCCTGGTTCGAGAACTTGGCCCTAATGTGCCGGTCCTGGGCTTTGCCGCCGCGCCGTGGACGCTGGCTTGTTACATGATCGAAGGACACGGGAAAGACGGCTTTCCCGCTGCAAAGACGATGCTGTACTCCGATCCGGAATTGTTTCGGAACCTGCTCGAACGCATCGCGCGCGCCACGGCTCGCTATCTGCGGGCGCAAATCGCGGCTGGCGCCGCTGCCGTGCAACTCTTCGACACCTGGGTAGGCGAGCTGACACTCGATCAATACCGCGAGTTTGCGTTGCCGGCGACGCAGCTTCTGATCGAGGAGATCGGCGCCGGCGATACGCCAGTGATCCTCTACACGAAGGCGTCGAGCCACCTGCTGTCCGCCGCGGCCGAATCGGGCGCGAACGTGTTGAGCGTGGATTGGCGCGTGGATCTCGCAACGGTCCGCGAGCAGGTCGGGCCGCGGATCGCGCTGCAAGGCAACGTCGATCCGTGCGTGCTGCTCGGGCCGAAAGAAGGAGTGCGCCGGGCGGCGCGCGAGGCCGTCGAGAGCACAGGCGGCATAGGCCACATCCTGAACCTGGGCCACGGCATTTTGCAGCAGACGCCGGTGGAAAATGCGCGCGCGTTCGTCCAAGCGGGTCAGACCGCCGCCGTCGGCGATAAAGTTCGCATGGAAGGGGCGCACTAGATGCGCGTCGGGAGCGGGTTGCAGTTGCAGCCTGCCTAATCAATGAGCGATTCAAGCCTCCATCTGCAGCTCAATCGGGAACGCTTTGAAATTTCCGAGGCGTTTCTCGAAAAATACAATCGGCCGGGACCGCGCTACACGAGCTACCCCACGGCGCCGGTCTGGCAGGACAATTTTGGTCCGGACGACCTCGAGCAGTTCTATGCCACGGCCAACGCGGCGCGTACACCGGTTTCGCTTTACATGCATCTTCCCTTCTGCGAGAGCCTGTGCTTGTTTTGCGCCTGCAATGTCGTCATCACCAAAGATCACGGCGTCGCGCCGCCTTACATCGAAATTCTAGAGCGCGAAATCGAACATGTCGGCCGCTTCGTCTCCCGCAATCGGCCCGTCGTTCAATTTCACTGGGGCGGCGGCACACCGACGTATTTGACGCCGGAACAAATGGAAGGCTTGTTCCGATTCACGGCCGAGAGGTTTACGTTCGCGCCGGATGCGGAAATCGGCATCGAGATCGATCCGCGCGTGACGACAGAAGCGCATCTTGAAACTCTGCGGCGACTTGGCTTCAACCGCCTGAGCATGGGCATTCAGGATTTTCATCCCGAAGTGCAGCAAGCGATTCACCGCGTCCAGCCGCTGGAAATGACGCGTGGCTTGATCGAAACTGCCCGCCGGCTCGGGTTCGACAGCATCAACGTCGACTTGATCTACGGCTTGCCGCTGCAAACCGCGGAGCGCTTCGCGCACACGGTAGAGCAAGTCGTCGCGCTTTCGCCCGACCGCGTCGCGATGTTTAGCTATGCGCACGTTCCGTGGCTGAGAAAACAGCAGGGTGCGCTCGCCACGCGGCTCCCTGAGGGCATGGAAAAATTCCGCATCTTCCGCGCGGGCCTGGAAAGTTTTCTAGGCGCCGGATACCAGTATATTGGCATGGACCATTTCGCGCGGCCGGGCGACGAACTGGCCGTGGCGCAGCGCGAGCGCACGCTGCACAGAAATTTTCAGGGCTACACAACAAAAGCCGGCGCCGATCTCTACGGCATGGGCGTCAGTGCGATCAGCAGCGTCGGCGCGTGCTACGCGCAAAACGACCGCGACGTCGCTCCTTACCGCGAGCGCATCGAGCGGCGCGGCCTCGCCACCATGCGCGGCTACCGCCTCACCGAAGACGATTTGCTACGCCGCGCTGTCATCAGCCGTATCCTGTGCCACGGCGTGCTTCACAAAAGTGAAATCGAGCGCGAATTTGGGATCAACTTCGACGAAACTTTTTCCCCGGAAATCGAACGCCTCGCTCCCTTTGTCTCCGACGGTTTGCTCGAGCTCGACGGCGGCGTCCTGCGCACAACGCTTCTGGGGCGCATCTTCATTCGCAATATCGCCATGGTTTTTGACCCGTACTTGGAAAAGCAGAAGCTCGAAAGCCGCCAGCTTTTTTCAAAAACGCTCTGATCGACCGATCGAGGTTTCGTGTCCACTCCGGCCCAAACTGCATATCCCGTCCTTCTGATTGGCGGAGGAATTTCCGGTCTGGCTTGCGCGTACCATTTGCAGCAGGCCGGAATCCCCATGCGCATATTGGAAGCGGGGAGCCGTCCCGGCGGTGTCATTTCAACGCTGGAGAAAGACGGTTTCCGCTTCGAGCTCGGCCCACAAAGTTTTCTGGCCACGGAACCGCTCCTCAGACTCGTCGACGCCGTTGGACTCAAAGACCAGCTTCTGCGCGCCAATCCGCGCGCGCCGCGCTACATTCTGGTAGGCGGCAAGTTGCTGCCGGCGCCACTGGCCCCGCCTTCGCTTCTGAGCACTCCCCTGTTTTCCGCCGGTACGAAATGGCGGCTGGTATCGGAAATCCTGCGCCACTCTCAGCCGCCGGCGGACGATGAATCCATCGCAGATTTTGTTCGCCGCAAATTCGGAGACGAGTTGCTCACCCGATTAGTCTCCCCCTTCGTATCCGGCGTGTACGCGGGAGATCCCGAGCGGTTGAGCTTGCGCGCCGCGTTTCCAACGATTCACGAATACGAGGTTCAGCACAGAAGCGTTCTCCGAGGGGCCATGAAGTCGCGGCCCGCGAAGGGAACGCCGCGCGCCGGGCTGTGCTCCTTTCGCGACGGCATGGAATCATTGCCCCGAGCCATCGCTTCGCGTCTCGGCAATTCCCTGCTGCTCGAAACCGGCGTGGAGGGTTTGCGCCACGGCAAGGCCAATGGAAAGCCGTGGTTCGAGGTCGACATTGCGCGCAACAATCATCGCGAAACGCTGGCGGCCAGCGCGGTCGTCATCGCCACGCCTACGAATGTTGCATCGCAAATCCTGCTGGAGATGTCCGATCAATTTGCGCCCCTGTTTTCGCAGATCGAGTACGCGCCGGTTGCAGTCGTATCCGCGGGCTATCGTCGCGAGCAAATGCAGAGGCCTCCTGACGGATTTGGGTTCCTGGTGCCGCGTGCCGAGGGGCTGCGGGTTCTTGGCACGGTTTTCAACTCGGCGCTTTTCGCCGGACGCGCGCCGGAAGGAATGGTTTGCTTCACCAGCTTTGCAGGCGGCGCCACGGATCCCCAGCTTTGCGGCTTGAGCGGCGAGGAAATTAAGGAAACAATTTGCGCCGAAGTCGCGCGCGTCCTCGGCATCACGGGAAAGCCTGTTGCGACAAACGTGCACCGCTACGCCCGAGCCCTGCCGCAATACAATCTGGGCCACACCCAAATCGTAAAATCCCTTGAAGCGCTCGCAGCCACAACGCCCGGACTATTCCTAGCCGGAAATTATTTGTCCGGCCCATCCATCGGGGCTTGTGTCGAGCAGGCTGATCGGACCGCCGAAGCCGTACGCGTCTATCTCGCGTCGATCGGAGTTGCAGGAGTGGGAGCCGTCGCGCACGCGTGATGGTTCAGTAGGATAGGCTTCAGCCTGTCCGCTTTTCTTCTTGTTTTTCACCTAGCCTCGCAGAGGACCCCCAGACAGGCTGAAGCCTATCCTGCTGGGTTGTCGTAGTAAGATGTGCGTGAGGATCGCTCCGCCGGCGTGGTCTCATCCGATCGCAACGTTTCTCCGTACCAATAAGGAGAACGGAAAGGGAATGGAATCTTGCTGCTTGCAGTCGTCCAACCCTGGCCCGAGGGCAAACAGCCGACGGACGCTGCTCTGATGGAACGCATTCTGCAACGCGACTCCGGCGCTCTCGAGGCTCTTTACGACCGCTACGGCAGGCCGGTGTATTCCCTTGTGCTTCGCATCGCGCAGCATCCCTCCTCGGCCGAAGAAATCGTGCAGGACGTTTTTCTGCAGCTTTGGCGCAGCGCCGACCGCTTCCAAATTTCGCGTGGGCCGCTCGAGCCATGGCTTTTCACCATGGCGCGTAATCGCGCGCTCGATTTCCTGCGCCTGAAACGGGAAAAGCAGCGCCGGCGTGAAGATTCGGATTCCGATATTCTTCCTTCCGCCATCGTGCGGCCGGATCCCGAAGGCGACATTGACCGAACTCGGCGCGCAGAAAAAGTTCGCGCGCTCATGACATCGCTTCCCGAATCGCAACGCCGCGCCATCGAGCTGGCGTTTTTCGAGGGCATGTCGCACAGCGAAATCGCCGCGGCCATGGGCGAGGCGCTAGGCACGGTGAAAAGCTGGATTCGCGGCGGTCTGCTGCGTCTGCGCGAATCGCTTGGGGAGGCAAGTTCGTGATCACTTGCGAACAGCTCGCTCCATTTTACGAAGAGTACGCCCTCGGCGCGCTGGAGGGAAAAGAGCGCGAAGAACTCGAAGCTCACTTGGCGCGCAAATGCCCGAAGTGCACGCCCGGCGTCGCCAAGGCGCGTTGGGTGGTGGTGCAGTTGACGCTGGCCGCCCCCGATGCGCAGCCACCGGCGGAGTTGCGCGGCCGGATCATGGACGCGATCAAGAAGCCCGTGGAGCCTGCGCGCAGCGTCTTGCCCATTCAGAATCCGAAGCCTTCCTTGCAAGGCGCGATGTTCCCCGCGTGGGCCTGGATTGCGGCGGCAGCGCTCGCGCTCGTCACGGGATACACGATTCGCCAGATGAACAATCAGAACGAGCAACTGGCCCAGTTGCGCAAACAAATGAAGCTCGCCACGGTCCAGAATCAGGCGCTACAGAATCAACTGGACATGGACCGCATGGTCGCCATGGTGATGACCTCGCCCGATTCCATGCAGCTTAAACTCATGCCGAAAGACAAGAATATGCCCATGGTTCATGCCTACCTGCATCCGCACATGGGCGTGGCCATCACGGCGGACCAGATGCCCTCCATGCCTTCGGCGCGCACTTTGCAGCTTTGGTTTGTGCCGAAGTCGGGAAAACCGTTGAGCGTAGCGATCTTCCATCCCGATTCTGCCGGCCAGATCGCGCTGGTTGCTCCAGTGAATATGCCCAGGAATGAAATTGCCGCGTTGGCTGTAACCGAGGAGCCCGCCGGCGGCAGCCCGCAGCCCACCACACCGATTGCCTGGATGGCCCAAGTCAACTAGCGTCTTGCAGTTGATTTCTCTCCTCAGCGATTGGCTTGCTCTGTGCCCTCTGTGTTCTCTGTGTTAAAAGCATTTGAATTCTTGCGCGACTCGCACGCCGTAAAATCTTTCAACACAGAGAACACAGAGGGCACAGAGAAAAGCGGAGGGAGAGGCGCCCGGAAGTAGCATTTCTACTTAATTCTTCTTGCGCATCTTGAGACGCAAATTGCGGCGCACTCCCGCTTCCCGGTAGCGCCGCCGCTCCTCGCTGGTTTTTACGATCAACGGCGGCACAAGGACAGGCTTACCTAGTTCATCGAGTGCCACATACGTGAGGAGCGCCTTGGTGGTGTGTTTACGCGTGCCCGCCACGGAATCTTCCGAGAAGACTTCGACTCCCACCTCCACCGAAGTGTGGAATGCGCGATTGACCTGCGCTTCGAGCACAATCAGGTCTCCCACCCGCACGGGATTCAAGAAATCCAGGTGATCCACCGACGCGGTGACCACCTGGCGAAGGCAGTGCCGGTGCGCGGCAATCGCGCCAGCGATGTCGATCATGTGCATGACTCGGCCGCCTAGAATATTTCCGAGTAGGTTCGAGTCCTGGGGCAGAACGAGCTCGGTCATTTCCGTACGCGAAGCGCGAACCGGCCGGCCGGGCAACATTTCTTCCGGTAGAGTTTTCGATTTCCTCGGGTGAGAAGATAGTTTCATCGCTGAGCTCGCGCTCCCTTGGGTATTTGGCGTTCCGTCCCAGCGTGAATATACTATGCGCATGACTGCAACCCAACCACAGAAGAAGACACGTCGCCAGATCCTGGAAGAATTCGTCGCCGCCAAACCGGGCGATGCGTTCGCCCGTTACGGCCTGGCAATGGAGTGCGCCAATTCTGGAGACGCCGCCGCAGCCGACGAGCATTTTAAGTCCCTCCTGGCCGCACATCCCGAATACGTCGCCGGATACTTCCAATTTGGCCAATTCCTGGCTAAGTCCGGCCGCACCGAGGAAGCCCGGTCCATGCTGACCGCCGGGATTGCCACGGCCCAGCGCACCGGCGACGCGCATGCTCGATCCGAAATGGAAGCGGCCCTCGCCGAACTGTTGTAGCAACATAAATCTGTCACCCTAACGGCAACATAGAAATGTCACCCCTCCTGGGCGTTGGTGTGTTCCAGCCGGGTATCGCCGTAGTAGAGCGAGACGCGGCCATCGAGCGTCTGATAGAGCTGGATTTTTGCTCCCGCAAAACTGAAGCGGCGGTTCTGGGGCGGGATCTGGAAGCGGCGCCCGTCCCACTGCACGACGTTGTCGTTGCTAACGATGCGTTCGTGCCGGAAGGCACAGATGCGCTGGAGATCATCGGGAGCGGGCCGCCAAGCTTTGGCGGCGTCGCGCGGAGTGCGCGCGAAACGGCGGTTGTAATCAGCGATGAACTTGCCCAGGAGGCGGTTGGCCGAGTCGATATCGCAGGCGTTGGCCAAACGCAATTCACTGCGCAAGCGATCTTGCAGCACGCCCCAGAGGCGTTCGACACGGCCTTTGGCTTGGGGAGATTGCGCGGCAATGAAGGTGATGCCGAGTTGAGCCAGGGCGCGGCCGAATTGGGTGGGTTGGCGCTGGCCGGCGAGTTCTTCCTCGACGGTCCAGTAATCGTCATTGCGGACGAAGACGCCGCTGCGATCTCCGTAGAAGGCCGTGGGCACGCCGAAGCGTCGGAGCAGGCTTTGGAGCAGGCGAAAGTAGCCTTCGGCGGTTTCCGAAGGAAAGAACTGAGCGGCGAGGATTTTGCCGGAAGCGTCGTCCTGCATGCCCAGAGCGGTGAGACGCGGGCCGCGGCCTTCGAGCCAGTCGTGAGGCGAGCCGTCGAGTTGCACCAATTCGCCTTCGCGAGCGACGCGCAAACGGCGCTGGCGATGAGCGGGAGGGCGACGTTTGCGGGGAGAGCCGAGACCTTGGCTGCGCAGCAAGCGGCGGAGGGTTTCACGGCTGAGCGAGAAGCCTTCTTGCTCGACCAGTTTTTCGCAAAGGTGATGGTCATTGAAGCCGGCATAACGGGTGCGGGCCAGTTGCAAGATGTGATCCCGCACGCGCTGGGGCAGGCGACGATGACTGGGCCGACCGCGGCCGGCGTGTGCCAGAGCCGCCTCGCCGCTTTGCCGTAACCGGGCTTTGAGTCGTTTGACATGTCGAGGAGTAAGGTCGAGCAGCGCGGCGGCTCTGGCACACGCCAATTCCCCCTTCACGCACGAAGAAATCACTGCCACTCGTTGCAATTCTTTCTGGCTCAACGTGAATGTCTCCATAGGGGTGACATTTTCACGTAGCCATTAGGGGGTGACAGAATTATGGAGCTAAGACAAGCGGCCCTCGCCGAACTGGACTGACCGCGCCGTTCCAGTTACTCTTGTAACTTCAGCATTCCCTCCGACTCAAATCGACCGTTACTAAGCGGCATCACTTCATTCCAGCGCGCTTGCCCGCCTGTGCTCCCAATGCTACGTTCGATGGTGCATTTCTTCTCGCTGAGACAGGTAAAAACATGGCCCTGAGCATCGACGATCTTCTACGCCGCGCCGTTGAAACGAAAGCATCCGATCTGCATCTCAAAGTTGGCAACCATCCCTGTCTGCGCGTGGACGGATCGCTAACGCCGCTCACCGACGTTCAGCGTGTGAGTCCGGAAGAAATGCTGTCCATGGCATTCAGCATGATGACCAACCGCCAGAAACAGAAGTTCAAAGAAACGGCGGAGCTCGACATGGCGTATGGAGTCGCCGGACTGGGCCGGTTCCGCGTCAACGTTTTCCAGCAGCGCGGCAATGTGGGCATGGTGCTGCGCGTTATTCCAACCAAGATTCGCACCATCGAAGAACTGAATCTCCCGCGCGTGATTGAGACCATTTGCGAAGAGCAGCGCGGCCTGGTCCTCGTGACCGGGACCACCGGATCGGGCAAATCCACGACGCTCGCCGCGATGATCGACCGCATCAATACTTCGCGGGCCGATCACGTCATCACCATCGAAGACCCTATCGAATTCCTGCATCGCGACAAGAAAAGCTTCATCAATCAGCGCGAAGTCGAGGTAGACACCGCGAACTTTTCAACCGCCTTGCGTGCCGGGCTGCGCCAGGACCCAGACGTCATTCTGGTCGGCGAAATGCGCGACCTGGAAACCATTGCCACGGCATTGCTCGCCGCCGAAACGGGCCACCTGGTGTTCTCGACGTTGCACACTTTGGACGCGACCGAGACGATTCAACGCATCATCGCGGTCTTCCCTCCACCTGAGCAAAAACAGATTCGTCTGCAGATGGCCGCCACGCTCAAGGCCGTCGTCAGCCAGCGCCTGGTGCGCACGGCCAATGACAACGGGCGCGTTCCCGCGGTCGAAGTGATGATCGCGACTGCCTATATCCGCGACTGCATCATCAATCCGGACAAAACACGACTCATCCACGACGCCATCTCCGCCGGCACCAGCCAATACGGCATGCAGACCTTCGACCAATCGCTCTTCGATCTGTATTCGCGCAACCTGATCACCTACGAGGAAGCCCTCTCGCGCGCCTCCAACCCCGACGACTTCAAGCTGCGCATCCAGGGTATCCGCTCCGCATCCGACTCGGCCCGCGAGGAAATGGAACAGAGCATGACCGAGTTCGAGCGCACCAGCAAACGGTAGGGGCAGGATGTAGAGGAAGGCGAGGAAGTATAGGAAGTAGAGGATTCGCCCTTCGCCGCGCCTCCCAAGATTTCAGTGTGAATGCCGCAATTAGAAGCGGGAATAACGCGTAACCGGAATCAGTTCTCGACGTCCTCAACTTCCTCTACTTCCTCACCTTCCTTTACTTCCATTTCCCGTCCCTCTATGCTCCTCCCATGCGTTCCACTCCGCGAAAGCTTTCCTCCGAGACCGAACTCTACACAGCCGCAATCAACAGCTTGGCTCGGCGCGCCTATTCGGTCTACGAGATGCGGACCTATCTCGAGCGCCGAACGGAAGATAAGGACGTGGTCAAGAGCGTTCTGGATCGCCTGAAGGACCTGGATTATCTGGACGATGAGCGCTACGCGCGTCAATTCGTCCGCCTGCGTAGCGAATTGCGAAAGCAGGGCGCGTTTCGCATCGCGCGCGACCTTCGCGCTCGCGGCGTGCCCGACCGCCACATTGAAGCGGCGCTTGCCGAGCGCTCCCCGGAATCGAGCGAGAGCGCCTTGGTGCGAGCGCGCCTCGAACGTCGCATCAAATCGCTGCGCGGCCCGCTCGACGAGCGGCGCGTCGCCTCGCTTTACCGCAGCTTGCTCCGCGCCGGATTTTCGGCGGACACGATCCGCCGCGAATTGACGGCATTGGCCAAGCAGCCAATGCAGGAGCTTCCAGAAGACGCCGGAGAAGAAGCCTAGGAATTTGTCCCAAAGAACGAAGAATCCCTCGTAACATCGTAGCCAGTCCCGATAGGGACTACAGAACGTAGCCCACTGCGTGAGCGGTGGGCGCCTGAGCATGCGGAGAGCCAGCCCCGGAGGGACGGCACAACACGAACCGATTGTGTCGCCCCTTCGGGGCTTTGATTGATCGTAACCTCCACCCCACCGTTTGAACGGTGGGCTTCGGTGTAACGTCCCTTCGGGACTCCGAGCAGCACAAAGACAGGATGCGGCGCACGAAGAGCGGTTGAATTCTTTTTGGGAGAGCGACTCGAAGGGCGGCATTGCGGCTATTTTCGAGGTGAACTTACCTTGGCCGGCTGAGGAGACTTCCGAATTGGGCGCCGGCGTCGGTACTTATACACTTCCTGAGGCTCGAATTAGGCGGCGTGCATGCTTTGCGTGTGCCATCCCTTGAGGCATACGCGCGTGGAACGCATCTCCGTGGTCAGCATGATTTTGTCTTCACGCGCCAGCCAACCAATCGCCCAGTCGAAGATAGGCGACGTGGCTTTCAGTTCTTTCTTGAGCTTGGCCATGGTCATCTCGCCGTTTGCTTCCAGCGTGCGCCAGATCGCGCCCGCCATCGTGCCAATCTCTTCACTCATTGGGATCATCCCCTCCTTTCCAAATTCCGTGTTTCGAGAATTTCGATTGCGCCTGCCCTCGAAGCCGCTGCGGAAGCCATTTCGGAGTTTTGCTTTCTTTGCCGCGCTCTCGACCGGCTGAGCCGCCGCGTCAAAACCGGCTTGGGCGCCATTTCCGGCTGCAGGACGAAATAACAGGGTTGTGCGCCGGCCAGTTTCTCCAGGCGTTCCATAAGCAACACACCCACTCCCTTGTGATATTCGATTGTGTAGATTTCGCAGCACCGCGCGCACAGCCAGAAGTGCTTTACGGCGTGCCAGTGGGGAGATTGTTTCTCTTGGCCTGGGGTTTGTTGAAAGCGGAACAGACGGCCTTGCCCGTAATCGAAATCCGACAAGCAATCCGGGTGGGCGCATTTCAAATACATGGGCTTTTGTCTCGCCGCCTTGTGCACAGGCTCCCGCAAAACCACCTAAAAAGCAAGATACCGGCCGGTGCAAAAACGGTCAAACTCAATAAATGGATTCAACGTATCCGCGCAGCTTAAGCCAACAGGCGGCGCATTTTCACTGTCACGAAAAGTGAGCTATGCCAAAAATATCTTCGCCCTTTGTGTTTTCTGTGGTGAATAGCTCTTGCCCAGGCATTCCGCGCGTTGCGAGCGCGCCACTCGTCTGCCATAATGCTTCACCGAAGCGAACAATTATCTACGCAAGGCCGTTTCTAGAAAAATGCAATTGCGTGTGGGGCGGTTGAAGTTCCCACGAGTCACCAGTCACGAATCACGAGTCACAGGGGTACTCTTGCTAAGCGGCAATGAAATCCGGGAGAAATTTCTGAAATATTTCGAGACCTGCGCCCAGCCGCACCGTCGCGTGCGCAGTTCCTCGCTCGTTCCCGCAAACGACCCGACACTGCTCTTCACCAATGCCGGGATGAACCAGTTCAAGGACGTTTTCCTGGGCCTCGAGCAGCGCGACTATTCGCGCGCGACGACTTCGCAAAAATGTGTCCGCGCCGGCGGCAAACACAACGACCTCGAAAATGTCGGCTTCACCAATCGCCATCACACGTTTTTTGAAATGCTCGGAAACTTTTCCTTCGGCGACTATTTCAAGAAAGACGCCATCGCCTACGCCTGGGAACTCATCACCTCTCCAAATTGGTTCGGAATTCCGGTAGATAAACTGACATTCACAGTGTTCGGAGGCGCCGAAGTCGCTCCCGGAAAAGTTCTGGGAGTCGACGAAGAAGCGCTTAATCTGTGGGTGAGTGTGGGCGCGCCGCGCGACCGGGTGATTCCCGTCCCCGGCCTCAAGGAAAATTTCTGGGCCATGGGAGACACGGGCCCCTGCGGCCCATGCAGCGAAATTCACTACGACATGGGCCCCACTGCGTCCGACCAGGGCCACACGGACTGTAAATTCGGCTGCGACTGCGGCCGCTACGTCGAAATCTGGAATCTGGTCTTCATGCAATTTAACCGCGACGCTTCTGGCACTGTCGCGCCGCTGCCAAAACCTTCGATCGACACGGGCGCGGGGCTCGAGCGACTGGCTGCGGTGTTGCAAGGCAAGATCAGCAATTTCGACACGGATTTGTTTGTGCCTCTCATCGAGCTTGCCGGTGAACTGACAGGGACTCGTCCAGGGGCTTCTGCCCGAAGCGACGCTTCCCTTCGCATCATCGCCGACCACGCGCGCGCATCGACGTTTCTCATATCGGACGGCGTCGTTCCTTCCAACGAAGGCCGAGGATATGTTCTCCGCAAAATTATGCGCCGCGGAATTCGCCATGGCCGGCTGCTCGGCGCGAACGAGCCGTTCATGTCCGACATGACGCGCGCGGTTCACGCGGCGATGCGCGGAGCTTATCCCGATCTCGACGACTCGATCGAACGAGTCGCGAAGATTGTGCTCGCGGAAGAAACACGCTTCGCCCATACACTGGCCATTGGCCTTAAGAGACTCGACGAAGATCTTGAAAAGAGCACGTCAACCTACGATGGCGGCAAAGCATTCAAGCTGTACGACACTTATGGACTTCCACTCGATTTCATCACCGACGCCGTTCGCGATCTGATGCTTACCTTCGACGAAGCTGGTTTTCAGCGTGCCATGGAAGAGCAACGCACTCGTGCGCGCGCTTCATGGAAAGGTGGGCACAAGGACGTCGCGAACCCCGTGTACGCAAAGCTCGCGGAAACGTACCGCACCGAACCGGATTTTTATTTTGGAACAACGGCGAAGGATTGCCGCATCGAAGCGATCGTCACGAAAGACGGCGCGGTGAACGAATTGCCGCCCGGCGCGGAAGGCGAAATCGTTTTCGATCGCACCGTGTTCTATTCCGAGTCGGGAGGACAAGTCTCCGACACAGGGATTCTCTGGAACAACGAACACACGATTCATCTGGCCGACGTACGCGGGGCGTACTATCCGGTCTCGGGGCTGATCGCTCATCGCGTCGTCGCAAAAGAAAAACTGGCCGTGGGCGACCGTGTCGCAGGCGACGCCGACGGCGCGCGGCGCGAACACATCAAGCGCAATCACACCGGCACTCACCTGATGCACGCCGCGCTGCGCAACATCCTCGGCACGCATGTCAAGCAAGCCGGATCGCTCGTCGAGCCGGCGCGTCTGCGCTTCGATTTTTCGCATTTCGCGGCCATCGATCCCGCCGAGCTGCGCGACATCGAACAGCAGGTAAACGACGAAATCTTGCTCAACAACGAACTCCAAACGAACATCATGCCGCTCGACGACGCGCTTGCTTCCGGCGCCCTCGCGTTTTTCGGCGACCGCTACCCCGAACAGAACGTCCGCGTGGTCACCATCCCAGACTCCGCGGCGCCGCGCGGATTCTACAGCAAGGAGCTTTGCGGCGGCACGCACGTCCGCCGCACGGGTGACATCGGCGTGTTCAAAATTGTGGTCGAGCAATCGGCGGCCGCGGGAGTGCGCCGCATCGAAGCCATCACTGGCGCTCCAGCGCTCGGCGATTATCAGCGTACCCAACAGCTCCTGCGCGAAATTTCCGCACGCATGGGCGTAAACGAAGAAAATCTGGCCGCTACCATCGAGCGCACAGAACAAACCATGCGCCAGATCGAAAAGCAGCTCGAAGCCATGAAGCGCAAGGGGGCCCTCTCCAGGCTTGACGAACTGGCCTCCCAAGCCCGGACGATCAAGGGGGTCAAGGTTATCTCGGCCCAGCTCGAAGGGGTCGACCGGGAGTCCATGCGGCAACTGGTGGACAGCCTGCGCCAGAAGCTTGGGTCGGGGGTGGTCGTCCTGGGGACCGCCGAGGACGGCAAAGTAGCCCTTTTGGCCGGAATTACGAAGGATCTCACTCCTAAGTTACACGCTGGCAAGATGATACAGGACATCGCCAAAATAGTAGGCGGTTCAGGCGGCGGACGGCCCGATTTGGCTGAGGCTGGCGGAAAAGACACATTTGCCCTAAAAAGTGCCCTGGACCGGGTGTACCCCCTGATAGACCAATTGCTATAATTGGAGGTAGTGTCAGGAACGTCCAGGGCGAGTATTTCTCTCCCTGCCGCGGTGGTTGTTCTGTCTCAAAGGAAGCAGAATCGCACTGCCTTCCCAGAACTGAAATATATGCGCTCCCTCTCCAGATCGGTGGTCATCCTTATGGCAACGCTGGTCTTGTGGGCTCTTCCGGCCCAGGCCCAGATCGTTTCCTATAGGGATGACGGCGGCAAGCGGGTCTTCATCAATTCGAACCCGACTTACGTACCCCGGCCGGTAAAACCCGTCGTCCCGAAGGGTTTCACTTCCACAGGGATTGCGCTGAAGCCAACCCCAACGTCACTTGCGGAATCTCTTGAAATGGCTGCCGCAGAGCAGGCCAATCGGGAGAAGATCGAGCAAATGATTCGTGAAGTTTCAGATCGGTATCGCGTGGATCCGGCGCTGGTCCGGGCTGTGATCCAGACGGAATCGAACTGGAATACGAGCGCCATTTCCCGAAAGGGCGCCCGTGGGTTGATGCAGTTGGTTCCGGGAACTGCACATCAGTTGGGCGTAAACAACGCGTTTGACCCGCAGCAAAATCTCGACGGTGGAGTTCGCTATCTTCATTCGCTCCTGGAGCGGTATAATGGCGATCTCGACAAGGCTCTGGCCGCGTACAACGCAGGCCCGAGCGCCGTGGATCGCGCTGGGGGCGTCCCACGGTATCGGGAAACGCGTGAATACGTTCAGAAGGTAACCGATTCCTACTTCCGTCCCGGTTCCGATCGTCTCCCCCGTGCGTTTGGAAGTCCGCGTCCCATTTACCGCACGGTAGAAGCGAACGGACGGGTCGTTTTTACGAACGAATGAGGCAGAAGTTGCGGCAACAAGCCGCTACAAACCGGCCAATCCTGCGCGTCATAATCGCGGCTGTGGTTGTTCTGTCTATTTTTCCCTCTGCGAGCCGCGCCGATAGCAACTCTTCCTCCCGCCGCGATGCCGCAAAAGCTCAATTTGAACGCGCGGAAAAAGCGCGTGAGGCGCTCGAAGCGCGCCCGGAAAGCGCGCGCAAGCTTAAGGATTACACGGCCCTGGTTGTCGAGTATCAGCGTGTGTACCTGATCACCTCTCACGCCGCAGACGTTCCCGCTTCGCTCAATCACGTCGCCGAACTGTTCCGCACGATGGGCGACCTCTTCGATGCCAAGTATTATCAGCGCTCCATCGATTCCTTCCAGTTCCTGATGCGGGAATACCCGGTGAGCAAGTACCGCGAGGACGCTCTGCTCGCCATCGCGCACATCCAGCACGACGATTTGCACGATACCGCTCTCGCTCAGAAAACGTACGAGCAGTTTTTGTCGCTGCATCCGCGCTCGTCCCATGCTGCGGAAGTTCACGCCGCGCTGGACAAGATATCCGCGGAAAGCGCCGCCGCAAAAATCCCGCAGCCAGCGCAGCCTCCTCCTGCCGCCACGGATCGCGTGGACCGAGTGCTCCCTAAAACGGTCTCCGCAGAGAAAACTCTGCCAGCATCCGATACAAAACAAGGGGCGCCCGAGGAGAATTCCGTTTTGGATGGCTCAGGCCCTGAAGTCTCCCGCATCCGCACCTGGAACGCCGATACTTACACCCGCATCGTGATCGATGTGGGATCGAAAGTGAAATATCAGGCGGCGCGCATCTCGGGCCCCGACCGGATTTATTTCGACATCGAAGGCGCAAAGCTCAGTTCCGCGCTGCTCCGAACGCCGGTCGATTTGGACAGTGGCGGATTTCTGAAGACCGTTCGTGTTGCGCAAAATCATTCCGGAATCGTGCGCGTCGTATTGGAAGTGAACCACGTTACGGATTACTCCGTGTTCTTGCTGCCTGATCCTTACCGCTTGGTGGTGGATGTGTACGGCACTTCCGCTGCTGCCGATGCGGCGGCCCGCGACACAGCTCCTCCGCCCGGGCCAACGACAACAGACCTTCCGCCTGCAAAGCCCGAAAAACCGGCAAATGAAACCGCGGCAAAGGCTCTGCCCAAAGCAAACGAGAAATCCGCGCCCAAATCGCAACCCGCAACGTCCGTAAACGATTCGGCTAGCCAGGCGACTGCGCGGCCTGCGCAGGCTCCTGCCTCCACGAAAACAAACAAAGTGCAGCGCGCCGCGTCCGCAGACTCCACGTTGTCCGCAGACGCAAGTCCGGCTGATACGCAGAAACTGCCGCTCTCGCCTCAACCGGGCTTGCCGAAAAAATCCGGCCGCCAAATGAAATCGGCACACGAACAGGCGGAAGAGATGGGGCCCGCTCCCACCCCAGAATTGACACGCGACGGGCAGCATTCCCTAACCCGCGCGCTGGGACTCAAGATCGGCCGCATCGTGATCGATGCGGGTCACGGCGGCCACGATACCGGCACAATCGGACCTACCGGACTCATGGAGAAAGATTTGTGTCTCGATGTGGCCCTGCGGCTGGGAAAAATTATTCAACAGCACTTGCCCAGCGCCGAGGTGGTCTTTACCCGCGACGACGACACTTTCATTCCACTTGAGAGACGTACGGAAATCGCTAACGAAGCCAAAGCCGACCTCTTTATTTCGGTCCATGCCAATTCCAGCCAGGACCGCCACGCACGCGGGGTCGAAACGTATTACCTGAACTTCACGGGGTCGAGCGACGCTATGGAAGTCGCTTCCCGCGAAAACGCGCTGTCAGAAAACGGCGTTCACGACCTTCAGGACATCGTCAAGAAAATCGCCAGCAACGAAAAAATCGAGGAATCCCGCGACTTGGCCGCCATGATCCAGGATTCGTTGTCCAAGCGCATGGAAAATATCAACCGCGGCGACCGCAACCGGGGAGTGCGCAAAGCGCCGTTTGTCGTTTTGATTGGCGCCGACATGCCCTCCGTGCTGGCCGAGATTTCGTTCCTCTCCAATCCCAGCGACGAACAATGGCTCAAGAAGCCGGAAAACCGCCAGCGGATCGCCGACGGTTTATACCGCGGGATAGAGAACTATCTGCAAAGCACCAATAGTCTTACGTCCGATCAAGCCCGTTCTTCGGTGGAAAATATTGCGGGGAAAGTGGCGCGATCCGGGAACTCGCAGTAAACTTATAGCGTCTAAATTAGAGAGACATGCGCAGACTGCTTCCCTGGTGCCTCGGATTATTGTGTCTAGCCATAGCGGCTCCCCAGGCCGCCACCCAGGGTATTCTTCCGCCTTCTTTCGCGGGCTGGGCCTCCGCAGCACCTTCTACGCCCATTCCTGCCGCGGCCCTAGACCCACTTCTTGGACCGGATGCCATAGCCTTCCGCGAATACATCGTGAAATCAGCGGAGCAAAGATCCTACGCGCAAGGGGCTCAGTCTGCCTCGATCACGCTTTACCGGCTGCGCGACCCGAGTTCTGCTTACGGCGCCTACACGTTCCTCCGCGACGACAACCTTTCTCCCGCTGATCTAGGCTCGTACGCCAGCGCCTCCCCCGGCCGGGCGCTTATCGTGGTAGGGGAAATGCTGCTCGACGTGTCTACTCCCGCAAAACAGATGCGCCCTTCGGACGCCGATTTGAAGCAACTTGCCAATTTGCTGGACAAAAAGGCGGACCACACGCCGTATCCCTTCATCGGCGAGCATCTTCCCGAAAAGGGACGGGTGAAGGATTCGGAACGTTACGTGATCGGTCCACTCAGCCTCGCTCATTTTGTCCCGCTGGGTACAGACGACTGGATGGGCTTCGACAACAGCGCGGAGACGATCCTGGCGCATTACAAGGTCGCCGGCAAGGACGAAACGCTGCTCGTTTCGTCTTACCCCACACAACAGGTTGCCGCTGTCAAATTCGCCGGCATGCTGCGGCGATTCGTCTTTGACCCGCCCGGTGGTGTGCAGCCGGGGCAAACCGTTCTCTTCGGAAAGCGAGTCAGTTCCTACATCGCAATTGTCGTGGGAGCTCCTTCCAGAGAGTCCGCGAACAAGGTACTCGACCAAGTTGGTTATGAGAGTAACGTGACCTGGGATGAGCCCAAACAGACGCTGACCGAGCCGGGAATCAACAGCATGATTGTGGAAGCGTTTCTTGGAACCGGGGCGATCATGATGTTCGCCGTAGCCGCGGGAATTGGATTTGGGGGAATTCGCGTCCTGGTAAAGATTTTCCTGCCCAACAAGATTTTCGATCGCGAAAAGCAGATCGAGATCCTGCAACTAGGAATTTCCAGCAAGCCGATCAAGGCAAAGGACTTCTACTAGGAATCTCAAGAACCTGTTGAAAACTCCAGGAAATATCTCATCCCCCTCTCGAGATATATTTTGCATCCCGCTGATTATAAACAGCTTATAATAATTTAGATTCAGTTGTTTCTCTACTTGACATTCCTGTTTCCAGTCCTCTAGACTTCCCGCGAGGACAAAGGGTTCTGGTGCCTTCCGCGCATAGGCACGGAACTATTCTCCCCTCTGGAAAGCCCGTCCGCGAAAACGGACGGGTTTTCTGTTTCTCGACCAACTCCAACTCAAAATAAATCTTTCGGAATCTTGGGAGTTTCTCCGTGCCCTCTGTGTTAAAAGTTTTTCCGGCCCTACTCGTCGATGCCACAAAACATTTCACCACAGAAAACACAGAGGGCACAGAGAAGGCAAGACTTAGGGGTGAGTCGGTGGCGCGGTAGACGACCAGGAATCCGGCGCCGGAGTCCACGACCTGGTGCGATAGTCGCTCATGGTGAAGGCAATCAGGAGCGCGAGCCAGAAAAATCCCGCGACCAGGATGATCCGCACCAGGCCGCTGCTGTGGCGCACTCCCATGAAAAATAGGATCACCAGGAGCATTTTTGAAAACGCGATGGCCAGCGCGGCCACGGTGTTGAGCGGGCCAAAGTCGACGAAAGCCACCGCGGTGGTCAAAATCGTCAACCCGATCAGGCAGAGAAAAACCATCAGGTAGGTTTTTTGCGAAACAATTGGCTGTGACATCAGTAGCGCCCGCCTATCAAGTAAAGCAGCGGAAACAAGAAGATCCACACAATATCGACGAAATGCCAATACAGTCCCACTACCTCCACTGGAGCAAAATAGTGTGGCGTGAAGCTGCCCTTCCGCGCTCGGAGAACCAGCCAGAGCAGCAGGCCCATCCCGATGATCATGTGCAAAGCGTGCAGTCCGGTCATTGCGAAGTAGAAAAAGAAATAAATCTGGGCATGGTCGAGTCCGCCGGGAGCGAGCCGCGCCAGCGTTGGCCCTTCGGGCGCCCAGTCCAAGCTGGGAACCACGTGCTCCACGAATTTCTGGTCGTACTCGTAGGCTTTGACGCCCAGGAAGATTCCGCCAAGGATCATGGTGGCGATGAGGAACAAGATGAGGGCGCGACGATTGCCGGTCTGCGCGGAACGCACCGAGAGCGCCATAGTGAGGCTGCTGCCGAGCAGAACTATGGTATTCGCGGCGCCAAGGCGAATGTCCAGAATGTGGCTGCCGCCCTGAAACGCGCCGAAATAGAGCCAGCGGTAAATCGCGTAGGCCGCGAACAGCCCGCCGAAAAACATGATTTCGGTGACCAGGAAGAGCCAGATTCCCAGGGCATCGGCTTCCTGCTGCTGTTCAAGGTCCTCAAACTGGTGCGCGAGTCCCGCGTGTTGGGCGTGCGCTTCGGCGTCAGTCACCGGCGGCCTCCTCGGGCGCGTACGCATAGGCTTCCTCGGTTACCACGGGGATCGTCGCGAAGTTCTCCGTCGGCGGCGGAGACGACGTCTTCCATTCGAGCCCCGTGGCGCCCCACGGATTCGGTTCCGCGATCGGACCGTAGCGCATCGACCAGATCAAATAAATTAAGGGGATCAAATAACCGACGCCCAAAACCGTGGCCCCCGCCGAAGACATCACATTCAATACCTGAAATTCCGCAGGATAAAACGCGTACCGGCGCGGCATACCCAGATAGCCGAGAATGAACTGCGGGAAAAACGTCAGGTTGAAGCCGACAAAAATAATTACCGCGGCGATGCCCGCCCACATGTTGGGATATTTCCTGCCTGAAATCTTCGGCCACCAGAAATGGATTCCGCCGAGATATCCCATCACCGCGCCGCCAACCATGATGTAGTGGAAATGGGCCACGATGAAATACGTTCCGTTGAGGTGCACATCGGTCGCGAGCGAAGCCAGGAACAGTCCGGTCAAGCCGCCCATGGTGAACAGGCCGATGAATCCCAGCGCGTACAGCATCGGCGCATCGTAGGAAATCGATCCTTTGTACAACGTCGCGGTCCAGTTGAACACTTTGATGGCCGAAGGGATGGCCACCAGGAAACTCAGCAAAGAGAAAATCAGGCCCGCGTATACGGATTGCCCGGTGACAAACATGTGGTGTCCCCAGACGAGGAACCCCAGGACGGCGATGGCCACGCTCGAAAAGGCCACGATCTTGTAGCCGAAAATGCGCTTCCTGGCAAAGCAGGCGATGATTTCACTGACGACGCCCATCGCCGGCAGAATCATGATGTACACGGCTGGGTGAGAATAAAACCAGAACAAATGCTGGAACAGCAATGGATCGCCGCCGAGCGCAGGGCTGAAAATGCCTACGTGGAACAGATGCTCGAGAGCGAGCAGGAAAATCGTGATCGCCAGCACGGGTGTGCCAAGCACCATGATGATGCTGGTCGCGTACATGGCCCAAAGGAAGAGCGGCATGCGGAACCAGGTCAGGCCCGGAGCGCGCATCTTGTGGATCGTGACGATGAAGTTCAGACCGGTCAAGATGGAGGAAAAGCCGGTGATGAAAACGCCGATCGCGACAGCGGTGACCTGCGTGTTCGAGTACGTGCTGCTGTAGGGCGTATAGAACGTCCAGCCGGTATCCACGCCGCCGGCAATCGCCGAGTACAACGTGAACAGGCCGCCCACGATATAGATATACCAACTCAGCAAATTCAGTTTCGGAAAGGCCAGGTCTCGCGCGCCAACCATCAGGGGAACCAGAAAATTCCCCAGGACCGCAGGGATCGAGGGAATCAGGAAAAAGAAAATCATCACGATGCCGTGCAGGGTGAAGAGCTTGTTGTAGGTCTCCGGCTGCACTAGCGCGCCTTGCGGCTCGACCAGGTGGATGCGCATCAAGACGGCAAACGACCCGCCGATGATGAAGAAGAACGTGATGGAGACGAGATATAACAGCGCAATACGCTTGTGATCCAGCGTGAACAGCCAGGACTTCCAGCCGTAGTCGGCGTTCAGGTAATTTCTCGGAGCGTGCACGCGTGGTTCCAGCGTGGCCGTACTCATTGCTTCCCCTCTTCCTTTGGCTTCGGTTGCGCCTTGCCCAGCGCGCGAAGATAAGCAATTACATTGTTGAGCTGCTCTTCCGTCATTTGGCCCTGAAACGACGGCATAATGGGACTGTAGCCAAGAACGACTTTGGCTTTGGGCAATACGATGGACTCGCGCATGTAAGCATCGTCGGCGGTGACGGTCTCGCCGGTGGTCAGTTTGACGGGATTTCCATACACGCCGAGGAGAGACGGGCCCAGGCCAGTGCCGTCGGCCAGATGGCACGTGGGGCAGCCGCTGGCTTGAAACACTTTCGCTCCCGCCTGCTCCATGGATTCGCCCGGCGCTCCTCCTGCAAGCCAGCGCTCGTATTCATCGGGTTCCTGGACGATGATCGAACCGATCATCCCGGCGTGGAAAGCTCCGCAATACTGCGCGCAAAATAGGTGGAACGTGCCCACCTTGGTGGCCTCAAACCACAAAGTCGTATAGCGGCCCGGCAGGACGTCCTTTTTAACGCGGAATGCGGGCACGAAAAAATCGTGGATCACGTCCTCTGAGGTCATGGTGAGCTTGACAGGACGGCCGAGGGGCACGTGCAGTTCGTTGATTTCGCGCTGGCCTTCGGGGTGCTCGACCTTCCACATCCATTGTCTGCCGGTCACGAAAATTTCCAGCGATCCCTTGGGCGCCTGCGAATTGCGGAAATATAATGTGGAACTCCAGATAAAAATCAGCGCCACGATGAGTGTAGGAATGGCGGTCCAAAGCACCTCTAGCGGAAACGATCCTTCAATGGCCTTGGGGCGCTCGTCCGGCGAACGCCTCCGGTACTTGATCATGAAATAGAAAATGATCGAGAAAATCAGGGCCGTAAAAAAGAGCGTGACCGCGGTCAGAAAAAAATACAGCTGGTCCACCGACTTCGCGATCGTGGAAGCCTGGTCCGGCTGAAATGGAAGGTTCTGCATCAAGCTGCTATCCTCACTTCACTCATCCTCATCGCGCCTTGGCGCCCGGCGCCGGGGAAACGTCTACCGAACGTTTGCGCTCGCGAAGAAACAGCAGGGTCATGAAAATCCCCAGGATCAGCACGGTCAAACCGCCTGCTGCGCGCAGCACGTTCATCACTACGACGCCGTATTTGCCGGTCATGGGATCGTACTGGTAGCAATAGAGCAGCGCGTGATCCGTCAAGGTTCCAATTTTCCCTTCGGAGGCCTCGACAAGTCCCAGGCGGATGTCGCGCGCCGGATAGATCACGCCGTAAAAGTAACGGTCGATGCGTCCCTCCGGGGTGAGAATGAGGATAGCGGCGGCATGCGCGTACTGTCGGATCGACGAATCGTAGGCATAGTGAAAGCCGACGGCATCGGTGAGAGCGTTTATCGAAGGCTGCTCGCCGGTCAGGAAGTGCCAGTGTTCTGCGGCCCCTGGCCGCCCGTACTGCCCGGCGTAGACGTCCCGCTTGGCCTTGGCCAACGCCGGAGTATCTTTCGGCTCGAAGCTGACCGTCAGCGCATCGAAGTCGTTTCCGAGATCGAGCGAGATCGCTTTCATCGTGCGCAGTTCTCCGTTCAGAACCTCCGTGCATAGAGCCGGGCAATCGAAATAGACCAGGGAAAGCACGATGGGCTTTTTTCCAAAAAAGTCGCCGATGCGCACGGTCTTTCCGGTTTCGTCGCGGAATAGAAGGTCCGGCGGGATCTGCGTGTTCAGATTTTGCGTAATACCCACTTTGCTCAAGATCGCGGGCACCGTAGCCTGCTGCGCTCTTGCGGATCCGGCGGCAACGCCGGCCAGGGCCAGGAGGATCGCGGAATAAAAAATAGATCTCATGGCTTCTTCTTCCCTTCCGGCGCTTGTTTCTTCGTATCGGCGGCGGGCGCTTGCGGTGCGCCTTGCAAGGGCAGTCCCTTTTTCACAAGCAACTCCATGGCGACTTCGATCGGCACGCGCGCGGTCCCGGCGGAGCGATTCTCCCACGCGTAAGTTTCGAGAGCCTGTTCCTGCTCCTCGCGGAATTTGAGCCAGTCCTGGCGCGGATTCACTTGCAATTGCGGCCCCAGCGGCAGCTGCCGTGTGTCCGCGAAAGGAGAATCGGAAGCCGCCTGATTCATGGTGTGCGCCGAAAAATAACGAAATAGTCCCCAGCACACCAGGCCCGTAACGGCCAGCACGATGCCCAGGGCCACCAGAAAATTGAGCACTCCTCCGGGATTCGCGTCGCGCGTTTCGTATCCGGGAGAGGTTGCGGGAGCGTTGTTCGGCTTATCCATGTTCCACCGCCTGGGCGGCAATTTCTTCCATCCGCGGATCGTGGGCCGGCAAAAGCGGCATGCGCTGCACCTGCCAGAGGAAGTACGCGAACCAGACTCCTCCCATGCCTATCGGTAGCGCCACATTCATCCACGTGAGGCGCACATTTCCTCCGCCAAACGCTGGCAACACCATCCAGTACATGTCCACGAGCCGCATCATGAGAACCAGCAAGGCAACAATCAGAAGCGACCGCGTTCTCCTCTTCACGTGGCGGAACAGCAGCAGGAAAAACGGAAAGAAGAAACTCAGGATCACCAAAAGCAGCCCGATGTTTCCCCAGACCCCTTCCATCCTGCGGATATACCAGGGAATTTCATCGGAAAGATTTCCGCCCCAGATGATCAGGAATTGCGAGAATTCCATGTAAGCCCAGAGCATCACGAACGTGAGCAAAAAGCTGCCCAGGTCCTGGAACTGCGCCGGCCTCACGACCTGCGAGAGGGGCTTGCGATCGGAAAACCAAATCAAGATGGCGATGGCAAACGCCATTGCCGTCAGCGCCTGTCCCACCATGAAAAGAAGGCCATAAATCGTGGAGTACCATTGGGGCTCCAGCGACATGACCCAGTCGATGCTCGCAAACGTTACGGTGAATCCATAGATCACCAAACCGATTCCGCTCAAACCTTCTAGGCGCATCCATAGCTGCAGACCCGCCCCGCCAGCGTCTTCTTGCCGCGACCACTTGTTCAGGAAATAGGCGAGCGTGAACCAGACCGCAAAGTAGAAAACCGTGCGGGCAATGAAAAATTCAGGATTGAGATAGGATTGCTTCGCTAGAATGACCGGATCGGTCTGGTTGGGGTGCGACCAACTGTAGAGCGTCTTGATTCCCGCGAGCAGCGGCAGCGCCGCAACGGCCATGAGCGGCAGTGTGCGGCTGCCCGCTTCCAGAATTCGCCGGATAACCAGCGCCCACCTTCCTCCGGTCAAATGCTGCACCATCAAGAGGGCCAGCGAGCCCAGCGTGATGCCGATCCAGAACAAGAATGCAATCAGGTACGAGCGGAAGAATTCCGTTTTGTTCGCAACCCCAGCCGCGGCGCAAATGGCCAACAGCACGGCGCCCGGGACCGCCAGGCGCGTCGGCAGTCCTCCGAGGTTTAGCGTTGTTTCCGCGGTTTCGTTCATTTCGATTGGCCCGTCAATTTTGTCCGTTCCGCATCCGGCACATCGTCGATCGGAACTTGCCTGCTGAGCTGCAGCGCGCGAATGTAGGCGATGATGGCCCAGCGGTCGCGCGGCGGCACGCGGTAGCCGTACGGGTACATGGTGCCGAACCCGTTCGTGATCACATCAAAGTAGTGTCCCACGGGGGCCGTGCGCAGGCGGTCCTCGTGAAACGATGGCGGATGGCGGAAGCCGCGCTGCACGATCATGCCGTCGCCGTCACCGGCGAATCCGTGACACGGCGAGCAGAACACGTTGTAGCGCTCGCGGCCGTTTTCCACGATTTCTTTCGTCACGGGATACGGGAATGCTTCCGACGGCTGGCCGTTCACTTTTCCGGTGTACAGCAATTCTTCCGGGCCAAGCGTCAATTCGCCGCGCGGAACCGTTCCCGGAACGGGCAAGCGCGCGGATTGGCCGTCGCCAAAAAAGTCGGTCGGATCGTAGGGGTTGTAGCGCGGCTGCACATGCATGTCGAGGCGGCATCCGGAGCACACGAGAAGAAGACTCAGAGCGGCCAGCGTCCATCCGCCGGTAAACGGTTTCCGGGAATTCGCGCTAAGGCTCAATTTCAGTCACCTCGCGCGGGTTGAGCGTAAGCATGAATTTTCGAGTCAGCTCCACGTCAAACTTCGGATCGCGCGCCTTGATGCAAAGGAAGAATCGGTCCCGCGAAGCCAGCGCGAACCGCGGCACGTTGAAGACCGGATGATACGGCGTCGGCAATCCGTTCATCGCCAGCATGCCGAATACCGCGGCGGCAGCGGCGAACAAAACCGTCATTTCAAAGGTCACGGGAATAAACGCCGGCCAGCTGTTGAGCGGCCTGCCGCCGACGTTGATGGGATAACTCACCGCCGCGGCGTAATATTGGAGATAAAAGCCCGTGGCCGCGCCGAAAATTCCCCCGATCAACACAACGAGTGGGAGCCTGGTCCGGTGAAATCCGATGGCGTGAGCGAGCCCTTCAATCGGAAACGGCGCGAAGGCGTCGATGCTGCGGTATCCAGCGTCGTGCGTATGGCGGGCCGCCTCGAGCAATTGCTCTGGGGTGGCGAACTCAGCCATAAGCCCGTATATGGTTTCCTGCTGCTTCATCGCACCTTCGCCATCTGCAAAAGATGAATTCGCGCAACGCGCATCAGTTGGCCGCCCTCTTCTCTTCCTCGCTCGCCACCAGCGTGCGCATTTCGAAAATCGAAATCAGCGGCAGGTAGCGGATGAAGAGAAACACCAGGAACAGAAAGAGGCCGATCGTTCCTACGAACGTGAAAATGTCCCACCGAGTCGGGTAATAAATGCCCCAGGACGACGGTAGAAAATCGCGGTGCAGGCTGGTTATCACGATGACGAACCGTTCCAGCCACATGCCCACGTTCACGACCATGGCGATGGCGAACAGCGCGCCCACCTTCGCCCGGACTTTCCGGAACCACAAAAATTGAGGCGTCACGATGTTGCAGGCGATTAGAATCCAGTACATCGCCGCGTAAGGCCCGGTCATGCGGTTCAAAATCATGAAGCGCTCGTACGGATTGCCGCTGTAAAACGCGGTGAACGCCTCCATCATGTAGCCGTAGCCGACAATCAATCCGGTGGCGAGCATAACCTTGCCCATGTTGTCGAGGTGGCGCATGGTGATGAAATCCTCGAGATGAAAAAGTCTGCGCACCGGGATCGAAAGCGTAAGCACCATCGCGAAGCCCGCGTAAATCGCGCCCGCGACGAAGTAGGGCGGAAAAATAGTGGCGTGCCACCCGGGAACGATGGCGAAGGCGAAGTCAAAACTCACAATCGTGTGCACGGACAAGACCAATGGCGTCGCGAGGCCAGCCAGGAGCAACGAAGCTGTTTCGTGCCTCTCCCAGTGCACCGCCGAGCCGCGCCATCCCATGGCCAGCAGGCCATAAATCATTTTCGCGGCGCGATTTTTCGCGCGATCCCGCAATGTGGCGAGGTCCGGAATCAGGCCGATAAACCAGAACAGCAGCGACACGGTCGCGTAGGTTGATACCGCGAAGGCGTCCCACACCAGCGGGCTTCGGAAGTTGGGCCACATCTTCATCGTATCGGGATAGGGGAAGAGCCAGTAGCCAAGCCACGGACGGCCCATGTGGATCAGCGGAAAGATTCCCGCGCAGGAAACCGCAAACAGCGTCATCGCTTCCGCAAACCGGTTGATGGAAGTGCGCCACTGCTGCCGCAACAGAAGCAAGATCGCGGAAATCAGCGTGCCGGCATGGCCGATTCCGATCCACCAGACAAAGTTAATGATGGCAAAGCCCCAAGCGATGGGGATCTGAATACCCCAGATCCCAACGCCGGCGACAAGAAGATAGGTGACCGACACCATGAGGAGCATGACCAGGGCGAAGGAGACCAGAAAGCCGATGATCCACCACTGCGGGGTGCGGCGCGAAAGAACGATCGCGCTGATCTTGTCGGTAACGGAAGCGAAATCGTGCCCCGGACCGAGAATGGGCGCGTTTGCGAATTCTGCCGCCGCCAGTTTGTCGCTTGGACTATCTGCCATGTGTCATTCCACTCTAGACGGCTGACGTCTTTTCGATCTCCGGGTTCGGGTTGCGCAGCTTCGCTTGATACGTTGTCCTCGGCCGCGTATTCAGTTCTTCGAGCAATTTGTAATTCCGGTTCATCGCCTTCAGCTTGGAAACACGGCTCTCGGGATCATTGATGTTGCCGAACACAATGGCTTCCGACGGGCAGGACTGCTGGCAGGCGGTAACGATTTCGCCGTCGCGGATGGGGCGATCCTGCTTTTCCGCGTCGATCTTTACCGCGTTGATGCGCTGCACGCAGTAGGAGCATTTTTCCATCACGCCGCGGCTGCGCACGCTCACGTTGGGATTGCGCATGCCGAAGAGACTCGGCGTATCCCAGTCCGAGTACAGGTAGAAGTTGAAGCGCCGGACCTTGTACGGGCAGTTGTTCGAGCAGTAGCGCGTGCCCACGCAGCGGTTGTACACCATTTCGTTCAGGCCCTCGGAGCTGTGCACAGTGGCGGCCACCGGGCAAACCACTTCGCAGGGCGCATTTTCGCAGTGCATGCAAAGCACGGGCTCGTGGTACGTGCCGGGATCGTCCAGGCTGCCTTCGTAATACCGGTCTATCCGGATCCAGTGCATGTGGCGGCCGATCATGACTTCCTTCTTGCCCACGACGGCGATGTTGTTTTCCGCCTGGCAGGCCACCACGCAACCGCCGCAGCCCGTGCAGGCATTCAAGTCAATGGCCATGCCCCACTGATTGCCCTCATATTTCACTTCGGGGTAAAGCGAGAGAGGATTCGGCTCCGCGTCGGCTTGCGCAAACTTCGGATTTTTCTGGTACTCGTCGAGCGTGGCAATGCGGATCGGCTCGCGCCCTTCCATGGTGCTTTGCGTCTGCGTTGTCGCCAGCGCCCAGCGCTCGCCCGTTTTTCGAACTTCGAGCCCTGTGCCGATCCACGGCGTGGCGAAGGGACGAATCCATCCCGCGTCAAAACCCACGCCCGTTCCGACGCGCCCGGATCGCGTGCGCCCGTACCCTAAAAACACCGTGACGCTCTCATCCGCGTGCCCCGGCATCACCCATGCGGGAGCAACAATCGTTCGCCCCTGATACTTCAATTCAATGGCATCTTCGCTCTTGATTCCCAGGCGCTCGGCCGTTTTCGGACTGAGCATCGCCACCGAATCCCACGTGAGCATGGTCAGCGGCTTGGGCAATTCCTGCAGCCAGCCGTTGTTTGCAAATCGGCCGTCCCAAATCGCGAGATCCGGCCGGAAGATGATTTCGAGGCCTTGCGGTGCGGCGGCCGGGGTTTCCGCGCCAATTCCGGGCTTCAACGAAACTTGCTTTGGCGGGAACACTGTGTCGGCGATCACTCCGTCGCGGAGCGTCTTCTCCCAATATGCGTCAAAACGCTCGACGTTTGGGCGCTGTCCCTGCCAGTAGTCATGCACGACATCGTGACTCGGCTTGGAAGAGGTTCCATTGAGCACAGCCAGAAAATCAACCTCGGATTTCCCGCCATAAAGTGGAGCAATGAGCGGCTGAATCACGGAAGCCGTGCCGTCGTATGCGCGCGCGTCGCCCCACGATTCGAGTTCATGGGCTTGGGCAACGTGCCAGTGGCAGAGCAGCGAGGTTTCATCTTCGTAGAGACCGAGCCGCGCGCTGAACGGCACCTTGGGCAGAATTTCCTTGAACCCCAGATCGGCGGGCGCGTCATAGACGGGATTGCTACCCATAATCAACAACGTCGTGACGCTTCCCGCCCGAATATCCGCCGCCAACTGGCCGATGGAATCCCACTGGTTTGCCGGTGACACTTCGATCGGGTCAGTGAAATAGACAGTCTTGCCGAAATTGCCGAGAGCTTGGTTGATGGCATTCGCGAGGGCGTGCACGATGGGAGGTTGCTGATCCCCGGCAATCACCAGCGTCGCACCGGGACGTTGCTTGAGGTCGCTGGCAAGGGCCGGAACAAACCCGGACGGGACATTGAGCGTAATTGCTGGTGCGGCAACCGTGCTCACCCCAAGCTCGCGCGCGAGGGCGCGTGCGAAGCTCTCGATGTCGGAAGCCCTCATGCGCAGGCGATGATCGGCCATCGACCCTGTACTCGTGGGCGTGGACTCGACAGCGTACAGACGATTCATTTTCGATTCGGCGCCTTCTACGCGGCGCTTCCTCGCGAATTCCCGGGCATAGCGGAGAGATCCCGGTCCGCTGGTCAAAAAATCCGAATCGAGCGCGACAATCGCATCCGCCTGATCCACGCGGTAAACCGTGTTCACGTATTCGCCGAAAGCAAGCTTCGCGCCTTCGCGCACGTTGTCTCGAGTCACCGATTCGTACTGCACCCACTTGGCGGACGGATAGGCTTTCAAGAAGGTTTTGATTTGATCCCCGAGAGTCGGAGAGGTGATCGTCAGCGTCAGCAACCTCACTCCGGACCCGCTGTTTCCCTTTTCCGCACCGAGCGCCGTCGACAGCTCGTCTTGAAACTCCGCCCAGCTTCCGATGCGCCCGTCGTGAATTTCTGCCTGCGAGCGGTCCGGATCGTAGAGACTCAGAATCGAAGCCTGCGAAAATGCATCGGTAGCGCCCAGGCTGCCCGGGATGATCGGGATTGCCCTCGATTTTCGTGGGCCGCGCCATGTGGCTCTCGACCAGTACGCCGGTGGCCACGCCGCCGAGCGTCACCGCGGTCGCGTAGAAAAGCGGCTTGCCGGGAATGATTTCCTCTGGCTGGCGAACGTAGGGAACAATTTTTTGCGTGGGAAGCTTGGTGCAACCCGACAGGCCGGCAAACGCGGCGGAGGCTGCCATCACTTTCAGGAGGTCTCGCCGGTCAATTTTCGCATCGGGATCGTTGGCCCCGTGCGGAAACTCATTTTCCTTGTGGTTCAGGAATTCCGGCGTTTCGGCAAGCTCATCGAGCCCGCGCCAGAATCGCGTTTTTTCCCCGCCGCTCGCGGCCTTGCGCAATGCGGAAATATCCACATCGGGCTGCCCGGCGTTGTTACGGTCGAAGTCCATGAATTCGCTGATCCCCTATTTATTGCGGCGGGCTGTCCGTCGCGGCGGACAGCCCGCACCCGCTACCGGTGGCACGTGGTGCAGTTCGTGAGTTTCTGCACTTTGTATTCCGCCATAAGCCGCTTACCCAAAGCCTCCTGATCCGGAGGCGGTTGGTAGAACGCATTGAATACTTCGGACCGAGGACGCAAATATTTTTCAGGTGCGTTGTGGCAGTCGAGACACCAGCGCATGTACAGACTTTGCGCGCGCCAGGTGATGTTCATTTCCGCGATGGGCCCGTGGCAGGTGGTACAGCCAACGCCCTTGGCAACGTGGATGCTGTGATTGAAATAGACGAAATCGGGCAGCGCGTTGACGCGCGTCCAGGAAATGGGCGTGGAATCGCGGTAGCTGGCCCGCACCGGTTCGAGGATGGCCGCGCCGGTCCAGATCTGCGAATGGCAGGCCATGCAGGTTTGCGTCGGAGGCATCCCCGCCGAGGAGGAGACTTCCACCGAGCTATGGCAATAGCGGCAATCCAGACCGAGTTCACCCACGTGATGTTTGTGGCTGAACGGCACGGGCTGCGGCCGCGCGTTATGCACTTCGGTGACGTAGGAGGTCTGATTCACTACGTTCACGGCGAATCCGAGGACGCAATCAGGATTACCGCGCCGTAAATGCTGACGCGAGAGATAGTGTTGGTGCTGCGATGAAAAATCTGTGCCATGCGTGCCGGCCTCGGAACACACACCGAGGTGTACAGTCTGGACGGTCTTAGCGCCTCTCTGTGGGCCGCAAATCCGGCCTCAATTTGGTGCGGGAAACGGCGCCCTCAACCTGTGAAGGGGGATACAACCCGGCGGCACTGCGCATTTCAATCTTATTATTCCGCCGGACTGTCTTACGGGTACTTCTAAAATTTCATTTATTAAGTTTATTCCGATCGCCCGTCGCCCGCGCGCAACACTATAACAGCAATACAAAAATAATTTCAATCGTTCTATTTCATCCATGGTGAAAAACCGCACAATTCGGCCGTGACTCGAGGTCACAAATTCTGCCGGGTTTACGGGTGCGGGAATATACGCTGTGCCGCGGGATCGCGCCGTCCAGGACGAATCGACACCCGCGTCGCGCGGACGGATGGGCTGATGGATGTCGCGTCCATCGCCTGGCGAGCGACTGTCGTATAACTAAATGTAACGGAGCGGGAGATTTGGCATCCAAAGTAAGTACGATTCCAGAAACGTAGGATGTACGAAATTCCGCTGGCGAATTCATTCGCGGTAAGATTTTCGGCAACATCGAGGGTTGATCATGTGGATCGTTCGGATAGCGCTGACGCGGCCTTACACGTTTATCGTTGCCGCGCTGGTCATCGTGCTGATGTCTCCGATCGTGCTGCAGCGCACGCCTACCGACGTTTTCCCGAACATCGACATCCCGGTGGTGAGCATCTGCTTTAACTACACCGGCTTGTCGCCGCAACTGATGCAGGACCGCATCGTCTCGCCTTATTCGCGGTTCATGACCACGGTGGTGGACAACATCGAGCACACCGAGTCGCAGATGGTGGCGGGCCGCGCGATCATCAAAGTATTCTTTCAGCCCGGAGCGGATGTCCATGTGGCGGTCACGCAGATCACCGCCATTTCCCAAACCATGATTCGGCAGTTGCCACCCGGCATTTCCCCGCCGCTGATCATCACGTATTCCGCGTCGAGCGTGCCCGTCTGCAATTGGGCATGCGGGGGCAGGGGCTTTCCGAGCAGGAGTTATTCGATTTCGGAGCCAACCTGGTCCGCAACCAACTGGCGAACGTGGCCGGAGCGGCAATCCCCTGGCCCTACGGCGGAAAACAGCGCCAGGTTTCGGTGAACATCGACATTCCTTCGCTGCAGGCCAAGGGTCTCTCGCCCATCGACGTGATCAACGCCATCTCCACGCAGAACCTGGTACTTGCCCTCCGGCACCGTCAAGATGGGTTCGACCGAATTCAACGTGGAAATGAACGGTTCGCCGGACACTCTCGCCGCGCTGAACGATTTGCCGATCAAGACGGCGAACGGCGCGACGATTTACGTGCGACGACGTCGCCTACGTCAGCGACGGCTTTTCGCCGCAGGTCAACATCGCGCGCATGGACGGACAGCGCGGCGTGATCTCTGGCCATCTACAAGACCGGCGACACCTCCACGCTGGACGTCGTGTCGCAGATCTATGCCAAGCTGCCGCAAATCAAGAATCTGCGTCCCGCCGCAAACGGTGATCACGCCACTTATTCGATCAGTCGATTTTCGTGACGGGCCGCCATTCAGGGAGTGCTCCGCGAAGGAGTGGTGGCCGCGTGCTTGACGGCGTTGATGATCCTGCTGTTCCTGGGAAGCTGGCGCAGCACGCTGATCATCGCCATCTCGATTCCGCTTTCGATATTGGTTTCCATCACCATGCTGAGCGCGCTGCACGAAACGATCAATCTCATGACGCTCGGAGGGTCTGGCGCTCGCGGTCGGCATCCTGGTGGATGACGCCACCGTGGCGATCGAGAATATCGAGAGAAACCTGGCGCAGGGAAAGGAAACGGTCCGCGCGATTCTGGACGGTTCGCAGGAAATCGCCATTCCAGCGCTGGTCTCGACGCTGTGCATTTGCATCGTGTTCGTGCCCATGTTTTTCCTCACGGGCGTGGCAAAATTCCTGTTCGTCCCGCTGGCCGAAGCCGTGATCTTCGCCATGCTGGCGTCCTACGTTTTGTCCCGAACGCTGGTGCCGACCATGGCCATGTACCTGCTCAAGGGTCATCACGGCGAGGAATACGCCACCGGGAACGATATTTTCTCGCGAGCGCAGCGCGGATTCGCGCGTGGGTTCGACCGCATGCGCGGCGGCTATCGCGCGTCGCTTACCTTCTGCCTGGAGCGCGCGTGGCTGTTTCGTGATTTTGTTTCTGGTGTTCTGCGTCGGTTCGCTGTCGCTGGTTCCCGTGCTGGGGCGGGACTTCTTTCCCGTCCGTGGACGCCGGGCTGATTCGCCTGCACATGCGCGCCCGCGCGGGGCAGCGCGTCGAGGAGACCGCGCGGGAAGCGGACGGCGTGGACAACCTGATCCGGCGGGTGATCCCGCCCGAAGACCTGGGGAACATCCTTGACAACATTGGCCTCTTCAACAGCACTGTGAACACGGCCTACAGCAACTCAGGCGTGATTGGCGAGTCGGACGCGGAAATTCTCATCGGGCTCAAACCCAAGCCGCAAACAGCAAACCAGATACTACGTGGATGAATTGCGCGAGCGATTGGCGGAAGAGTTTCCCGGCACGCAATTTTTTTTTCAGCCGGCGGACATGATCAGCCAGATCCTGAATTTCGGAGTGCCCGCTCCGGTCGATATTCAACTCATCGGCCCGAACGAACAGGCCAACTATCAGCTGGCCGAGCAAATTACCAACCGCATACAACATATTCCCGGCGCGGTGGACGTGCATGTGCAACAGTTGCGCTCTTATCCCGGCGATCTTCCTGGATGTCGACCGCACGCGGGTGCAGTCGGTGGGAATCAGCCAGCAGGACGTGGCCAATAGCGTCCTGCTCACGCTCAGTTCCAGCGCCCAGGTCACTCCGTCGTTTTGGGTCAATCCGGCGAATGGCTATGAGTACAACGTCGCCGTGCAAGTGCCGCAGTACAAGATCGACTCCATGCAATCGCTCGACAATATTCCGATTACTTCCGCCTCAACCAAGACCCCCCAGATTCTGGGAAACATGGGTACCGCTAAGCGTGGATGCCGAGCCGGCTTTGCTCAGCCAGTATGACAGCCAGGCCATGATGAACGTGTACGCCTCCGTGGAAGGGCGTGATTTGGGCGGAGTGGATGCGGATATTCAGAAAGTGCTAGCGGATTTCCAGGGCAAGCTTCCGCGCGGCACGCAGCTTGTTCGGCGCGGCCAAGTGGCCACGATGACTTCCTCCTTCGCCGGACTGAGCGCCGGCGTGGGCGTCGCCATCGTTCTGGTTTACCTCCTGATCGTGGTGAACTTTCAATCGTGGATCGATCCCTTTATTATCATCACGGCGCTGCCTGGGGCCCTGGCAGGGATCATCTGGATTCTATTGCTCACGCATACCACGCTAAGCGTACCGTCCCTGACAGGCATGATCATGTGCATGGGCGTTGCCACAGCCAATAGCATCCTGATGGTGTCCTTCGCGCGCGAACGCTTAATCGAGGGAATGAATTCGACTCAGGCAGCAGTCCAGGCGGGGTACGTTCGTATCCGTCCCGTGCTGATGACCGCTTTCGCCATGATCATCGGCATGGTCCCCTTGTCACTCGGACTCGGAGAGGGCGGTGAGCAAAACGCTCCGTTGGGCCGCGCCGTGATTGGCGGGCTGGTGGTCGCGACGTTCGCGACTTTGTATTTCGTGCCGTGCGTATTTTCCTTGATGCACAAAGGGTATCGTCCGGGCAAACGCGTCGGCGCGTCGGAACTTGAAATCTCTTAACGGTGCCATGAATTCAGGGAGCAAACAGGGAATGCCTCAAGACCCAGTCGAGTTGCAAGAAAAGCCACAATTCAGGAAAGATCCGGACGGAACGGGCAAAGGACCGGGCGCGCTGCTGCGCTGGTTTTTCATTCTGCTTTTCATTTTTGTGGTTCTGGGAATTTACGCCGTCTCGCAGCGCATGTCTGAACACAAGGCCCTGGCGCAACAGACCGAGCAAATGGCCGTTCCCTACGTCTCGGTGATTCACGCTACTCCCATCGATACCAATTCCGAAATGGTGCTGCCGGGGACCCTCAAGCCCTATGTCGAGTCTCCCCTGTATGCGCGGACTAACGGCTACCTAAAGAAATGGTACAAAGACATCGGCAGCCACGTCGCCAAGGGCGATCTTCTAGCCGAGATCGACACGCCTGAAATTGACCAGCAACTTGCCCAAGCCCGCGCCGACCTGGTCACGGCGCAGGCCAATCTCAGCCTCTCCAGCATCACGGCGACGCGCTATCAAGACCTGATCAAGTCGGATTCGGTTTCCCGGCAAGACCTCGACAATGCCAACGGCGACCTGGCCGCCCGGCGAGCCATGGCGCAATCGGCCGATGCCAACGTCAAGCGCCTCGAGGAGCTCGAATCGTTCAAGCGCGTCTACGCTCCGTTTACGGGAATCATCACGCAGCGGAACGTCGATCCCGGCACACTCATCAATGCCGGCAATGGCGGGAACGCCACTAAGGAGATGTTCGATTTGGCACAGATCGACCCGATCCGGGTTTACGTCGCTGTGCCGCAGGCCTACTCTCCCTCCATCCGTCTTGGGTTGAAAGCCTGCCTCTCTCTCGCGGAACTGGCGCAGCGAAATTTCTGCGGGCAGGTCGTGCGTACCGCCAATTCCATCGATCCCAACACTCGAACTCTTTTGACGGAAGTGGACGTTCCCAACGCTTCGGGAACACTCTTGCCCGGATCATACGCGGAAGTGCATTTTGATGTAAAGTTCACCGGCCAGCGTCTCTCCCTACCGATCAACGCCTTGCTTTTCCGGCCGGATGGAACAATGGCGGCGGTGGTCGGGTCCGATAGCCGAATCAATCTTAGAAAACTCACCATCGGACGCGATTTTGGGAATTCTCTGGAAGTGCTTGACGGGATCGATCCAAGGGACCGCATTGTGGTCAATCCTCCGGATGCGCTGGAACAAGGCGAACCCGTCAATCTCGCTCCTCAAGATGCCCCGGGGAGTACGGAACCTCGCACTGCCCTTCCTTCCAAACCCTAAGGATTTGAACGGACTTTTTATACTTAAGAAATTTTAAAATTTCCGCTCTCTTCGCCTTGACTAATGCTTTGCAGGCGTGTAGCGTGAGTTTGCCGCGCTGTCTGATCGCCCTCAGTTGTCCCTCTCCCGGCGCGACGTGGGAGGGTTGTATGTCAAGCGGACCACAGGTTTCACCCGCAATTGATTTTCAGGCCGGTATGTTCGAAAAGAAAAACTCACCCATTTCGCGCTCACAGGGCGCAACCGCCGTATCGTGTCCGAGTGTTTTGTTGGTGGGCCGGAACGGCTCCTGGGGAACGCCGGTGCTGAAGACCCTCGAAAAATTTGAAGCCGAATTGATTTTTGCAACCCCGCAAAATGTCACGGCCGATAGCGTGAGAAAAAGCGGATGCAATCTTCTTCTGCTCGATTCCACGGTTCTCGCGGAGCAACGAAGGCTGCTCGCCTTCGAACTCCTCGGTTCGGACGTGTCTATTTTTTATACCTTCCCGGTGGAAACCGGCTGCTGGTGGCTGCCCACTTTGCGGCATGGGAGGAATTGCCACGGCGCCCCGGCATTTCGCAGGAATGAGTTCCCGCATGAATTGGAACGTGTTCTGCAGGATCAAACCGACGCCTGACGAATTGATTTTCGTCCCGCTAAACCAGCGGCTATTGAGAAATCTTAAGACTACTAATGGTTGGGCTCGTCCAGGATGCAGCGCGCGGTGTCACGGGCGATGAGCAATTCTTCATCCGTGGGAATGACGTAGGCCGACAGGCGAGAATCTTCCCGGCTGATCATGCCCTCGACCCCGTTTGTTTTCTGGTTCTTTTCCGCGTCCAAAGACAATCCGGCCCATTCCAGCCCTTCACAAATATTTGCCCTGGCCGCGGGTGAATTCTCGCCGATCCCGCCGGTGAACACGATGGCGTCCGCTCCTCCCATGGCCGCAAGGAACGCGCCAATGTACTTTCTCACCCGGTAACAGAAAATATCGATGGCCAGTTTCGCGCGGCGGTCGTCGCGCTCCCGAGCTTCATCCTGCAGGACTCGCATATCGTGCGTGAGGCCGGAAATTCCCAGCAAGCCCGATTGTTTGTTCAGCATTGTCTCCACTTCGTGGATGGAAAGTCCCTCTTTCGCGGCGATGAAGCCGAGGATCGCGGGATCGACGTCGCCGGACCGAGTACCCATCACTAGCCCTTCCAGGGGAGTCATGCCCATCGAAATGTCCACGGAACGCCCGCCGCGAATGGCCGCGGCTGAACAACCGTTTCCGAGATGCAGGCTGACGATGTTGGTTTGCTCCCGCGGCAGATTGCGGATCGTGCGATAGCGGTATCCCATGTAGCGATGGGAGATGCCGTGAAAACCGTAGCGGCGAATCCGATAGCGAAGATAGAGATGGTACGGAATTGCGTACAAATAGGAACGCTCCGACAGAGAGTGGTGAAACGCGGTATCAAATACAGCGACTTGTGGAATCTGCGGGCCCAGCAATTCGCGCATGGCGCGAATTCCGCGAAGGTTTGTGGGATTGTGCAAGGGCGCCAGATCGATGCAATTTTCGATTCCCTTGATCACTTCGTCGGTGATGAGGACGGAATCGGTAAAAAGCTCGCCGCCATGCACCACGCGATGCCCGACCGCGTGAATGTCCGCCATGCTCTGAATTTCGGACACGCCGGATTCGGGCGAGGCCGCCCAGCGAATCACGAAATCGAGCGCGCCGGAAATATTCTTCAAAGATGCGGTGAGTTTCTGTTTCGGGCCTTCGCCCTTCTGCACGGTGACGACAGCTTCGGCGCCGATGCGCTCGACTTCCCCGCGCAGCAGCCGGATATCTTTGTCCTGGCGGATCCGGTCGAGATCGGTGGCGATGATTTGAAACTTCAGGCTGGAGCTGCCGGCATTCAGAACGAGAATGTTCATTCAATCCTTTTCGCGTGTGGCTCTAACGGTTGGTCAAAAATGATAGTTGTCATTCCGAGCGAAGCGAGGAATCTGCTTTTCTCGCGCGTCGAGGCGAAAAGAGCAGATTCCTCGCTTCGCTCGGAATGACAAAACTTTGAGCGCATCCGCAAACTGCCCAGCTCGTAACGTCAAGCTAATACGGCCACTTCCAGTTTTTGATTTCCGGCATATCATCGCCCACTTGCACGATGTATTCCTTGTGGTCGATAAGCTTGTCGCGGAGGAACTGTTTGAAATGCGCTCCCACGCGCTGGAGGCGCGGCACTCGGTCCACCACATCCGCAGCCAGGTGGAAACGATCCATATCATTTAACACGGTCATGTCGAAAGGAGTGGTCGTCGTTCCCTCCTCTTTATACCCGCGCACATGCAGGTTCTCGTGGTTCTTGCGCCGGTACGTCAAGCGATGGATGAGCCACGGATATCCGTGATACGCAAAAATGATGGGTTTGTCGACCGTGAACATCGAATCGAATTCCGCATCCGGCAAGCCGTGCGGATGTTCGCTCGCAGGCTGCAGCGTCATCAAATCCACTACGTTGACGAAGCGAATGCGCAGGTCGGGAAAATGCTGGCGCAGCAGGTCCACGGCGGCCAAAGCTTCGAGCGTGGGAATATCTCCGGCGGACGCCATCACGACGTCCGGCTCAGCCCCCAGGTCGTTGCTGGCCCAATCCCAGATGCCGATCCCGGCAGTGCAATGCTGGATGGCAGCCTGCATGTTCAGATATTGCAGGGCTGGCTGCTTGCCGGCCACGATCACGTTGACGTAGTGGCGGCTGCGCAAACAATGGTCGGCTACGGAGAGAAGCGTGTTGGCGTCAGGAGGCAAGTACACGCGGACAACATCTGCTTTCTTATTTACCACCAGGTCGATGAACCCGGGGTCCTGATGCGTGAAGCCGTTGTGATCCTGGCGCCATACGTGCGAGGTCAGCAAATAATTCAGGGAAGAAATCGGGCGGCGCCAGGGAATGTCCGTGCGTAACTTTGAGCCACTTGGCATGCTGATTGAACATGGAATCCACGATGTGGATGAACGCTTCGTAACAGGAAAAGAAGCCGTGCCGTCCGGTCAGCAGGTACCCTTCGAGCCAGCCTTGGCACATGTGTTCGCTGAGGACTTCCATGACCCGGCCTTCCGAGGAAAGATGCTCGTCCGTGGGCAGCAGGGGTTCCATCAGGATTTTGTCGGTTGCCTCATAGATCGCGTCGAGGCGGTTCGAGGCGGTCTCGTCCGGGCCGAAGACGCGAAAATTTTTCGCCTCGTTATTCAGCCGCATCACATCGCGCAGATATTTTCCGAGTTCCCGGGTCGCTTCCGCATTCGTCGTGCCCGGCTTGACGACCTCCACCGAGTAATCCCGGAAGTCCGGCATCACCAGGTCTTTCAGAAGCAGGCCGCCGTTGGCATGGGGATTCGCGCCCATTCTTCTGTCCCCCTTGGGCGCAAGCTCGGCCAACTCCGGGATGAGCTTTCCTTCGCGATCGAAGAGTTCCTCCGCGCGGTAGCTCTTCATCCATTCTTCCAGAAGGCGCAGGTGTTCTGGTTTTGTCGCGAGTTCCGAGAGCGGCACCTGGTGCGCGCGCCAGGTGTCCTCGACCGGCTTGCCGTCCACCACGCGCGGCCCGGTCCAGCCCTTTGGCGTGCGAAAAATGATCATCGGCCACACGGGACGATCTTTAGCTCCCTGCAGCCGGGCCATTTGTTGTATGGAGCGTATTTCCGCGATCACCGCGTCGAGCGTCCCGGCCAGGAGCTGATGCATCGCGACGGGTTCCCGGCCTTCCACGAAATACGGATCGTATCCATATCCCGCGAAAAGCTGGGCAAGCTCGCCGTCGGACATGCGTCCTAAAACGGTGGGGTTCGCGATCTTGTATCCGTTCAGGTGCAGGATGGGCAGAACAGCGCCATCGCGCGCGGGGTTCAGGAATTTGTTGGAATGCCAGCTTGCCGCCAGTGCTCCCGTTTCCGCTTCCCCATCGCCCACAACGCAACAGACCAGCAATTCAGGATTATCAAACGCGGCGCCATTGGCATGAGCGATGGAGTAGCCCAGTTCTCCGCCTTCATGGATGGAGCCGGGCGTCTCCGGCGCAACGTGGCTCGGAATCCCGCCGGGAAACGAGAATTGCTTGAACAGGCGCTCCATGCCTTCTTCGGACTGCTGAATATTGGGATAAAACTCGCTGTATGTGCCCTCGAGGTACGTATTCGCGACCAAGCCCGGACCGCCATGCCCGGGCCCGGTGATATAAATGGCGTCCAAGTCAAGTTTCTTGATCACTCGATTCATGTGCACATAGATGAAGTTCAAGCCGGGAGTCGTGCCCCAATGGCCCAGCAAGCGCGGCTTGATGTGATCGATCTTCAGCGGCTCACGCAAGAGCGGATTCGCAAGCAGGTAGATCTGCCCGACGGAAAGATAATTTGCCGCCCGCCAATAGGCATCCATCCTGGCTAGCTCTTCTTGCGAGAGAGGATTTTCGGGCGCGCGGACCTTGATGGAACCGGGTGTCTGTGTGACGGCCATTGGAAACTCCTTTTCTGGGCCCCCATGGGAATCTATGCACTGAAAGTTACACAGTGATGAAATCCTTCGACATGGAAGCCAGCTTGGCCGGGGGGCCGCTGGGAATTAGCGGGCTTGCAATTCCGCGACAGGCGACGATGCCTGCGCCCATTTGATCAGGCCTGGCAGAAACGGGCTGACGGAATCCGCGTGTTTTGGCAATAGGCGGATGGCGTAGCCATGCAAACCGCTTCTTGCCGAAGGTTGAACCACAGTTTGAAACAGATAGGCGCCCGCGGCATCGCGTTCTGAAAGCCGCATGGGAATTACGATGGGATCCTTGAGGTTTCCGTCCGAGTCGACAGGGCCCGTCAAAACCTGGACTTCCACTTCTTCCGGAGAGAGCGAATTCAGCGCCACCTTGGCCGACACGAGGACCTCTTCGCCGAGCCGAATTTCAGAAATGCCTTCGCCAATTGATTCTACACTGAGTCGCGGCCATTCCGATTCAACTTTTCTCAGCCAGGCCGCGACCGCTTTGGTCCGGGCCGCGTTTTCCGCGCTCAAATTGCGGAAACGCCGGTTCGCGGTCAAGTAGGCTTCTTCCGCGTATTGCATGGCCATCCGCTGCATATTGAACTCGGGGCATAGCTTGGCAATCGAGGATTTCATCAGCTCAATCCACTTGCGCGGCAACCCGTCCGAGCGCCGATCGTAAAATGTGGGCACAATTTCGTGCTCGAGGAGTTCGTACAGCGCCTCCGCCTCACTCTGGTCCTGTTGATAGGGATCTTCGTAAGCCTCACCGCCGCCAATGGCCCAGCCCACATCCCCCTCGCTTACCTTGCTCATTTGCCAGGCTTCATCCCACCAGCCATCCAGCGTGCTCACGTTGATGACGCCGTTGGCGAGCGCCTTCATTCCGCTCGTGCCGCTAGCCTCCAGCGGCCGCAGCGGCGTATTGAGCCACACATCGCACCCCTGAACCATGCTGCGCGCGGTGGCCATATCGTAATTTTCCAGGAAAACAAGCTTTTGTCGGAATTCGGGACGCTCGGCAAGATTGATGATGGTTTGGATCAATTGTTTTCCGGCGTCGTCCTGCGGATGAGCCTTGCCCGCAAATAGGATCTGGACCGGCCGCTCCGGGTCATTCAAAATTCGCGCCAGGCGGTCAGGATCGCGCAACAACAACGTGGCCCTTTTGTACGAAGCGAACCTGCGGCCAAAACCAATCGTCAGCGCGTCCGGACTCAGAACTTCATCGGCATATTCCACGGCCGACTTGGGTGCACCGCGAGAGATCAGCTGCTCGCGCAATCTGCGCCTCGCGTAGGCCACCAGGCGTTCCCTGCGTCTCTCGTGTGTTCTCCACAATTCCCCGCCGGGGATGGTCTCCGTGCGCTGCCAGAGTTTCGAGTCCGCCGGCTCTTCCCGCCATTTGGGGCCAAGGTAGCGGTCGTAAAGTTGGTTCATTTCCAGCGAGACCCAACTTCGGAAATGAACGCCGTTGGTGATGTGCCCAATCGGAACTTCCTGTTCGGGGACGTCTTTCCAAATGCGGTTCCACATTTGACGGGAAACCGCGCCGTGCAGTTTGCTGACGCCATTGCTATGGGAAGCAAGACGGAGGGCGAGAACCGTCATGCAAAAATCTTCGGACTCGTTGCCTGGATCCTGGCGACCGAGACCCAAAAACTCGGAGCGGCTGATACCCAGGTGCTTCTGGAATTCCGAGAAATAGCGCTCCATCAAAAAAGCCGGATAGTAGTCATGCCCGGCCGCCACCGGAGTATGGGTGGTGAAAACCAAGCTTGCCGAAGCCAGGATGCGCGCTTCGGAAAAAGATAATTTCTCGGTTTCCATTAACCGGAGAACGCGTTCGATGCCCAGAAAGGCGGAATGGCCTTCGTTCATGTGATACACGGTTGGCTTCAAGCCGAGCGCTTCCAGCGCGCGATACCCTCCAATGCCCAGGAGAATTTCCTGTCGGATGCGCATTTCCAAATCTCCTCCGTACAACTGCGAGGTGATTTTCCGGTGTTCGGGAGTGTTGGAGGGCAGATTCGTATCCAGCAAAAACAGTTGAATTCTTCCGACATTCACGTGCCAGACCTGCGCTTCCGCTTTTCCGTCCGGCAAAGCTACAAACACTTTGGCGTTCCGAATCAGCTCAATCGGCCAAGTGTGGAAATCGTTGTCTTCCAGCGCTTCCTGCTGCCAGCCGGCGGCATTAAGGTATTGCCGGAAATATCCCTGCTGGTAGAGGAGACCAACGCCCACCAGCGGGAGGCCCAGATCGCTGGAAGCCTTCAGGTGATCCCCTGCAAGCACTCCCAAACCGCCTGCAAAAATGGAAAGGCACTCGGTAATTCCAAACTCCGCGGAAAAATACGCCACGACCATGTCGCCTTCCTTGCCGTGATTTCGCCGGTACCAGGAGCCCTCTCCGGAAACATAGGAATCCAGCCTGTCGACGACGCCCTGCATGTGCGCCAGGAAGGAATCGTCCTTCGCCGCGGCTTCCAGGAGCGACTGCTGAACGGTGCCCAGGACCAGGACCGGATTGCGATCGCACGCTTCCCAAAGATCATGGTCGAGCCTGCGGAACAGGTCGATTTCCCCGTGGTCCCAGCTCCAACGCAAGTTGTAAGCGATTCGCAACAGCGGTTGAAGCGCCGGTGGAAGCGACGGCCGGACGTTAAATGTACGGATGGATTTCATGAGTCGTCCTCGCATAAATTGAAATAAGGATCCGCGAAATTCAAAGCGTCCACACCTTCTCAGGCGCGAACAGGTTGCACTCCCGAGATCCAAAATCAGGACTTCAATCGACACTGATGCTTAATAGCTCAAGCGGAGGAAGGAGGTCTTCGGTGTCCAGCGATCCCAAGGAAGAAACCGACGTTGGAAACTTACGAAGCCGGGGTAATGCCGCTCATGCAAAATCAGTTCGAGGAGTGTTCGAGCCTTGACCGCTCAATACAATCCCCGATTCATGTGTCGTCCACAATCTTCAACTCATGAGCAAACCCTGTCAACTGTGGAAAATATTTCCGCACTCAATCTTGGAACATCGGCCAGCCACCTTGTCCCCCGCCAGAGAATCAGGAGCAAGGCGCTGGCCGTTTTGTTGAAATATTTGCGGTGGTCGCGCCCTCTAGAAAATCAACTTCAAACCTAATTGAACGGCCCGGTTGCCGCCCGACCCTAGCACCGGATTGCCGGCAGCTTGATCACCGCCGAAATCGAAGGGTCAAGTCTTATGCGCGTAAACGCATGCGCGTATACACCAAAGAAAGTCGGCTCCTCAGAATTACTCAACCACATGCCACAAATCTCGAACGCATTGAATAGGGGTGCGGTCAAGTGTATAGTCCCCAACTAACGGGAAGCGTAGGTCTGTCTGGCAGCTATTGTTGATCGAGGAGAGTCCATGCGATCCACCAGCAAAAGTGCAGGTCTTTTAAGTTTTCTTATTCTGTTTTCATCCCCTGCTTTTGCCGCGACGGTCACCGGCACGGTGAAGGGGCCGGATGGCTCGCCATTTGAAGGAGCATTTGTCCTGGCCGTCAATGCCAAAACGAAAATCAGCGTCAGCGTGTTGTCCGACAAGTTGGGGCACTACCGCGTGGAGAATTTGCCGGCCGGTGATTATCAAGTTCGTGTGCGGGCCGTTGGATTTACCGCCGATCCCCACAGCGCCGTCACGCTCGCGGCGGACCAGAATGTTTCTTTTGAATTTGCACTGAAACCGGGGACGGTGCGCTGGAGCGATTTGAACCTTTATCAAGGCAAGCAGTTGATGCCGGATGGAAAAGGAAAGGACGTCCTCTCCACCAACTGTTTTATTTGCCATGGATTTCAAACCAGGATGGCCGCTGTTCGCCGCGATGAGGATGGCTGGCGCGACCGCGTCAACTACATGCGCGACGCCATGGGATTCCAATTGTCCGCGCGATTCAACGACGAAAAAGCCAACGAAGTGATTTCCTACCTGAATAGTGTGTTTGGAACGGATTCAACGGTCCCGCGCAGTCCGGCGGAGTTGCCGGCGTACAGAGAAACCGTTCGGCCATTCAGCGACGACGCCATGAACATTGTCTACGTTGAGTACGACGTGTCTGGATCCAAAGGCCTGCCCTGGAGCGCCTCCCCGGACAAAGACGGAAATTTCTGGATCCCGTATTACGGGCGCGGGAACGAAGTCGCGCGCCTGAATCCGAACACCGGCGAGCTCACAAGATTCCCATTGCCTTTTGATGAAACCGCCGGAGTCCATTCCGTCGTTCGTGGGTCTGATGGCATGGTCTATTTCACCGAGTTTGCGCTGGATAAGCTAGCCAAGCTGGACCCCGCGACCGGAAAAATTACGGAATTTCAGGATTCTGTGGAGGTGCCTGGCGAGCGGGCAGATAAGCATACGGTCCGTGTGGATGCCAAAGGGAATCTGTGGTCATCCGGTAGCCCGCTCAGCAAATACGATCAGGAGACCGGCAAGTTCACGCACTTCATGGAGGTGCCGTCGTCCTATGGCATCACGTTTGACAAAGATGGCAACGTGTGGTTCTGCGTGCTGAAGAAAGACGGAAAAATCGGCAGGATCGACGCCAAGACGGAAAAAGTGACGCAGTGGTCTCCGCCAACGCAGGGCACGCCGCAACGGCTGGCCATCGATTCCGCCGGAATCGTATGGTTCGGCGAGCGCACAGGAAACAAGATCGGCCGGTTCGATCCGAAGACAGAAACGTTCAAGGAATACCCGCTGCCCGGCCCCGCCGCAACGCCCTACGCGATCATCGTGGGCAAGGACAACGGGATTTGGTACGCGTCCACAGACCAGGACTTGATTGGCCGACTGGACCCAACCACGGGGAAAGTGATCGAATATCCTTTCCCGCATTCCGAAGCCATGATGCGCGAATTTTTCCTCGACGCACAAGGGCGAATCTGGTTCGCAACGCCTACGAACAATAGAGTGGGATACTTCTACCTGGCAGGCGCGAACGAACGCGCGAGCAAATAAACTTCAAGTTTTGAAACGCGGCACCAGTTGAAGCGCGTTCTCGCGCTGTATTTTGCGCAGATCGCTCGCGGGAATATCGAATTTGTTCATGGCCGTCGCGATTTTCTCGATCGTCCAGAACGGAATGTCCGATCCGAACAAGATGTGCTCTTTGGGAATCACATCAAATACGGCCTGCATGGCAGTGGGACTGACCGCGACGCTGGCAATATCGTAGTAGAGTTTTTGCAATTCATGTTCAAACCCGTTTGGGATCGTGGCCGCGCGCTCTTCCGGCTTCAAAGCCCCTCCAGAGAGCCGCGCCAGCAGCATCAGAATCGTTCCTCCCCCGTGTGAAAAAATGAAGCGAATGTTCGGGCAGCGCATGAGCGTTCCGCTGTAAACGAGGTCCGTAATCGTTCGAGTTGTGTCCGTGGGAAACTCGATCGACGTGATATTCACGCGGGGAATGGGATCGCCGCAGCAGGTCACCGTGGGATGAACGAACACCACGGCCTTCCTGCGGTTGAGTTCGTCCATAACGGGCACAAAATCAGGATGGCCGAGCAATTTCCCATTTTGATAGCTGGACAGCAGGCCGATCCCGTCCAGCTTCAACACATCAAATATGTGTTCAACTTCGCGAAGGCTCCCCTCGGTATCCGGCAAAGGAATCGCGCCCCACATTCCGAAACGTCCGGGATAGTCCTTAGCGAGCTGCGCGCCATATTCGTTCACGTCCCGCGCATTCCTTCGGCCCTCATCATTGTTGCCAAACCACACGCCGGGACTGGAGATCGACGCGATTGCGGTGGCGACGCCGTTTTGATCCATCTGGTCGAGCGAGTAGCGCGGCGTCCAATTGGTGTAAAGCGAGCTCGGGACGGCCGGGGCGTCATCGACGATCCGCTTCAAGTTATTGGCCGTGTGCTTGGGCGGGTAAATGTGGTGGTGCGTGTCGATGATGCGCGGCCCGCTCGCCATGGTTTGAGCGAAAGAGAACGGAGACGCAGCCAAACCCGCCCCCAGAGCGGAGAACATGGCAAGAATTTTGCGCCGCGAAAGACTCCGCCCCTCCATCCACGGATCAAGGATTCGACTTCCAAGAAACGCGGCCTCGTGTTTCACCGGCATTTCCTTTCAGGATCGGGGCAATCGGACTCAACCGCAGCGCGCTATTCTACGCTTCTCGCCAAAAGTTCTAGTGGACCCTATGTCCGGGTTCTGCGCTTGTCAAGAAACTTGTTGCAGGTCTTTAACCGTAGCTTTAATTCTCGGGATACCTCAATCCTCACATTTTCGGCAACCGCTGGATGAAATGAAAGGAGATATTCCGAGGAGTGGAAGGAGACTCGCAGAAAGAAGGAACCGTCGGGCGGTATTGGCCGCCCAACGGTTCTAAATGCGACGTTGGAAAATTCGCAGTTCCGCCGTTTTCTTAACTGGCGGCTGTCTCCGCGGACGCCTTTGCCGATGGCTCTGCGGCAGTGCCGGCAGACCTGGCAGTAATTTCAAGGCCATTCTTGTTCATGTCGAATCGCTGCTTCCGGTCCAGCCCTTTGACGAATTCGCGAGTAGCCTTGGCAACGCCTCCCGGAAGACTCGACGCGTCCACTTTTACCGTCGATTCCACCGTTTCTTCCTTGCGGTCTTGAAAGCGAAATTGCACCTCAAATGTTTTCATTCGCATGACCTCCCTCTTCTGAAATTTGAAAATCGTTTCGAGGCAATCAATCGTGTTCTGATTCCCAAATCCGCCGCGCCCCTAACCACTATTTGCGGCGACGCTTTCGGGTCGAAGCTTTCTTTTTGGTCTTCTTTGACGTCAGGGATTTAATCTCCGCCTTGAGTGAGTCGTTCTCTTTCGCCAGGGCATCGCGGGCAGCCGTCACAGTTTCGAGATTGTTGCCCATTTCGCCGTTCTGTTTCTGCAGATCCGCCACCTGGGCCTTCAACTGCTCGTTTTCCTGCAGGGTCTTCGTATCCTTGCAGGCCGCCAAAGATAAACATAGCACTACCGCCACAACAAAACTCGCCAAAGTGCTTTTGCGCGCCATGCGCCTTCTTTCCATCGCCTGAAATTGAACTGCAACCGGAGCAACTGGTAGCGGGTGAGGAGGGGAGACTCCGCCGACAACTCAGCCAGCGTACTGGAGTTTCTCGGCTTGCGCAAGCCTGATCACTACCGTCCTTGGGATCTGTACGTTTCCATTGTCGTGACTTGAAACGCATTCGGGGGAAATCAATTTTATTCATTCGAAGTGATTGACATCACTGCGCTGGCCAATCCACTGGCCCGAATATGATGGACCATGAGGAACACAACGATTCGTTCGGGTGTGGGATGGTTGGTAGCCGGGTTCGCGCTGGCATCGGCAGCCTACGCCTCATGCGTCGGCATTACGTGGTGCACGTACGGGCGTCCAAGGCTCCATGTCAGCAGAGGAGAGGAAGACCCACTGCTGGACGAAGTTATCCCGGAATACGAAGTCGTGGAACGCCATGGCATCCGCGTTGCAGCGCCTTTGGCTATCGCATTCGAGGCAGCCTGTGAGATGAATCTTCAGCAGTCGGCCATCATCCGTGCCATCTTCAGAACCCGTGAGTTGTTTCTCGGGAGCCAGACAGAACGAGAGGTTCGCCCCCAAGGCCTTGCGCAGCAGGCAGGGACCTGGGGATGGGGCGTTCTTGCCGAACAACCCGGCCGTGAGATCGTCTTCGGCGGAGTGACCCAGCCCTGGCTTGCCAGCCCCGCGTTTAGAGCGTTGCCGCCCGACGAATTCCACGGATTTCACGAACCTGGCTTTGTAAAGATCGCATGGACGCTGCGCGCCGATCCCATCGACGCAACGAACTCTATCGTCCGCACCGAGACCCGCGCCGTCACCACCGATCCAATTTCGCGCGCAAAATTCCGATGGTATTGGTCGTTGGTAATGCCGGGGACTGCGTTGATCCGGCGAATGGGGCTCCGGCTCGTGAAAGGGGATGCCGAACGCCGCGCACACGTTGCAATCGCAAGAGAGAACTCAAGTTCATGACGTTTTTTCTTCGGTATCATTGGAGCCGCCCGCCGCAAAGGTGACCGCCATCACCTCGCAGAATGTCCGCCATCACATCGAACGATTGCAAAAAAGATTACAGTGCAGTTGTAAGTGAAGTTGTAATAAGGAAAGGGGACTTATGAACACTTCCAGTGAACGTCCCAACGTAACGACTCAAACCGGTTGCCGAGGATCAACATTTGGATATCTGGCTGCCGGACTGGGGATCGGTGCCGCGCTCAGCATCTTTTTGGCTCCAAAATCGGGGGAAGAGACTCGAAAATGGATTGCGGATAAATGCCTGAACGCGGTCGATACCGCCAATGAAAAAGTTCGGAAGTCTCGCGTGCACGTGAAGGAGATCATGGACCGTGGTCAGCTTCAAGTCAGCGAGGCTGTGGCCGCAGGTCGAGAAGCAATCGGCAAGCCCAAGCCAGCGACGAACTAGAGAAGTATGACAGGCGCTTGAAAGTGCCTGCCGGGTGATGAGGGAAGGCGTCGTAAGCTTGCCTTATATCCGGTCCCGCCATTCTGGCGGGACCGGTTTTTGTGAGGCCTTATTCAAATCGACAAACAGAAGAAATGAATCGGTGAGTTTCGAAGCGGGACGGGTCTATCCGTCAAACCAAACCAAGCCTACCTTTTACAATGAAAATGAAACATAGATGAGTTGACCGAATCGCTCAATCAGGAGAACAACCGCGTCACCCGTCGCCAATTTTGCAAGGCCACCGCGCAAATCGCTCATGCTCGTGACTGTGGTGCCGTTCAAGCCATGAATCACATCCCCTGTTTGGAGAGGAACCTCACCTATCCCGACGCCGGTAGTCTTGGCCGCGACGATAACTCCGCTTGGAATTCTCAAGTCAGGCAACGAGTGGGCCAGATCAGGATTTAGTTCGATCCCAAGAATGCCAATACGAGATATGAGATTTTTTACCGGGTCAACCGAATCCACCAGGCTATCAACCGTATGGGGCCGCTCGGCTAGGGAAATATCCAATTGCAGTTGGCCCGAACCCCGCAGGACTTCAAGTTTTGCGTGCTCGCCGCTCCCATGCATATACAGGCTCTGGCTAAACAAGGGGAGACTAGCCGTTGGCGTTCCATCCACGCTGACAATAATGTCCTGAATTCTCAGCCCCGCGCGATCTGCCGGCCCGCCGGGCACGACGTCGGAGACGATGACGCCGAAATCTCGCGGCAGGCGCAGCCCGGACGCCAACTCAGGAGTGATGGTTTGAAGGATCGCGCCGATTTCGGGTGCGTGAATATGGCCGTACTTTATGAGTTGTGGATAAGCAAACGCCACGACGCCCGCCGGAATCGCAAATCCTAAACCTTGATTGCCTCCCGATCTGGACAAAATGAATGTGTTAATTCCCACGGGTTCGCCGTCCGCGTTCACGAGTGGCCCGCCGCTATTGCCCGGATTGATGGGCGTGTCGGTTTGAACGTAGACCAGAGGGCTATCGGGATCGGGCTGCCGCGCAACCGCGCTCACGACGCCCATGGTCACGCTGTTCCGCAATCCCTCGGGGCTTCCAAATGCAAAGACGATTTCACCTTGTCTCGGCATGACGCCCTTGCGTAAGTGGAGCGCGGACAACTTGTGCGCGTCAATCTTGATCACGGCGAGATCGAGCTGCCGGGCCACGCCGACGATCCGCGCATCGTAAGTTTGTTCGCGATTCGCCTCAATCGTGTCGGCCGTCTCCCCGGCCATGGGGGGAGGGGGCACGACCACCTCGATTTTTTCGGCGCCCTTCACGACGTGCGCGTTGGTCACGATATAGCCTTCGGGATCCACGATCACTCCCGAGCCAATCGTCCGCTGTTTGCCGATTACGACGCTCATCTGTCCCTGGTCCGTGCCCTCGGTGGAGCTGTACCCCGAAACAAGGATTTGAACAACGGTTGGCGAGACGCGTTGAACCAGCGCTTCGACGGAATCATTCAGCTGGTGCAACGCGTCAGGAACTTGCGCCGATTGCTGATGCTGTCCCACGACTCGCGGCGCGAAAAATACACCCCCCACAATCAGCGCCACCGCGAACCGCGCGCGGCCAGCGGGATGTCTCCTAGTCTCTTTTTGGTAAGTAATCATAGCCTCCTAATTAGACGCTATCCCGGCGTCCCCGGGTTCGGCCGTTTCGCTGATTTTCAAGGTCTGCATGAATTATGCGTCAACGCCGGCCGCCTCAGGATTGTCGAACAGTGCGTGTCCCACATGCTGAACTCTATTCTTGCAATCGTGGAACGCATCACCCACAACTTGATATTTTCACGGCTATGGTGCGTAGAATAGGAAGGAGAAGGACCACACCATGAACCAACGAAAACCCATTCCTATCGCAGTTATCGCAATCGTGTCTCTTGCGCTGGCGGGTACTGCGACGAACCTCATTGCGCGCCAGGCGGCCCAGAAGTCTCAACAGCAAAAGCCCGGCGGCGATTCCGGCCAGAATCAAACTATGCCGGACATGGACGACAGCATGCCCGGAATGGACATGGATCACGACATGCCCGGCATGAAAATGGGCCAGAGCGCCGACGAAAAGGACCCGCAGGCCGAGCACGGGGCCATGGACGCAATGAGCCACATGCGCCATCACCAGATGGGCCCGCACATGTACATGACCAAGCTGCGCACCGCGACGCCGCAGGATTGGGCCAAGGCCGACGAGATTGCCAGCGAATTGCGCGAGTCCATCGAGAAGTACAAGGACTACCACGTCGCGCTCGCCGACGGATTCCGCATTTTCATGCCCAATCTCCCGCAGGCCGAATATCACTTCACGAACTACTACAACGGATTTCTCGAATCCTTCAGCTTCGATCCCTCTCGCCCCACTTCCCTGCTCTATAAAAAGACCAAAACCGGATACGACTTGATCGGCGCGATGTACACCATGCCCAAGCGCGTCTCGGAAGAGCAATTGAACGAGCGTGTCCCTCTCAGCGTGGCGCAGTGGCACTTGCACACCAATCTCTGCATGCCTCCCAAAGAGGAGCGCGGACACGCCGACCTCACCCGGTTCGGCTTGCAGGGCTCAATTCTCACCAAGGAAGCCTGCACCGAGGCCGGCGGCACTTTCTACCCTGTAATATTTGGCTGGATGGTGCACGTCTATCCCTTCGAGAATTCACGCGAAAAAATCTGGGGACAGTAGCGCCGCGGATGCGCTAAACACTCCCAAGAAATTCAAAACCTGGACGTAACCCGAGCGGTTTCTTCCGTAAGCGCATTAGACCGCTTTAATGATGAAGTCCTTCGCTTTTTTGCCGATATATCCCGATATGAGTGGTCTGATCAGGCTCAGGCTGGAGCCCAGGACAGCCATCATGGCAAGGGCTGAAGTTACCTGGGAAGATCAACCGGGAACCTGGCGAGGCGCGCAGGCAAGAATCGAAGACACTTCTCGGTCCGGAGCTTGTATTCGTGTCTCCGTGCCGATCAGCATCGGGCAAAGACTTAAGGTCAAATGGCACAGGGAGGAATTCTTAGGGATTGCCAAGTATTGCCGCCGCGATGGAGGGGACTATGTTTTGGGAATTCAGAGGGAGATCTCTGAAAATGAGGCGCGCCCAACAGTGTTACTTCGCCATGCAACCACCCGGCTTGCGGTGGCTTCGGCGGGCAACATCCCTGACGAGCGGGGGCAGCAAGAACACAATGCCCCCGAATTGCCCGCTGCCATTCCTCAACCGGTATCACCGCCATCCATTGCGGTCATTGCCGCCGCTTCGCCTGTGGCCGCAGAAGCGGTCCCCCAGTCTCAAAATGCACCGGCGCGGCGTGAAAAGATTGCAGAGGAATTGTCGAAGACCAGACCTGAAACTTTGCCACCGCCCGCTGCAGCCATTTCCGTGGCATCTCCTGTGGTCGGGGAGGCTGTGCCCGCCGTCGCAAATCAGACGGAGCAGGCCACTAGAAGCGCACCTGCGGCTGATCCCAACCCCAAGATTCCGCAGAACTCAATCGCAGCCGGGCGGAATGACACCAATGCGCCAGAGCCTTCACAAGGTCAAGAGAGGACAATCGTGTTAAACAAATTACTGCATCTTGGTTCCGGGCGCCAACAGCAGAGCGCCAGCGACGGAAACAGCGGCAATACGAAAGCCCAGGGGAAAAACACCGATGCGAAGACCACGCGAGAGATTCCAACGAATATGGGGGCAAGAACTGCAGGCCTGCCTCCCAACCAGGGCAGTCTGCTCCCCTTGCAAGATGTTTACCTGGCGGTGGGAATCATGAGCTCTAAGCTGGGCTACAACATCGACACCGTGTTGGCAATGCTCGACAGCGGCCACATGAAGGGGATGACGGCCGAAGTAAAGCGGGCCTCGATATTGATGGCCCTCGAAGCAGCGGGGATCCCGGTCACCGAACTCCTGCAGGACGGCGCGAAACGCCTGGATGCCCTTACAGCCTACGAGGCTGGCGAACGCAAGCGTTTCGAGGAATACGAAGCCCGGAAGGCCCAGGAAAGCGCCCAAATCCAGTCGGAGATCGAGCGCATGACCGCCCATTGCCTCGAACGGATCAAGCGTAACCTGGGCGAGGTGACGCAGGCCAAAGACGCCTTCCTCAATTGGCAGACGATAAAGCAAAAAGAAGCTCAGCGAATCAACGACGCGATGACGCTGTTTACCAAACCTCCCGCCGCCGTCGAACCGCAAAGCGAACCGAAACCCGCGCTTCAAACGGTTGGCGCGGATTCGAAATAGTCAGACCGACCCGCTTGTGGTGAAGCGGCCGCACCCGACGATTTCTTTACAAAGCGCCAGGCCCTCTCCGAGCCGTTCATCCTCTACTCATCTTGTTGTCACCAAACTTTTACATACTGTGCGTATAATGGACGGTCAGGGGACACATTTGTGACTTCGCGTCCATTGTCAGCGGTTGAGCAGACGCCCTCCAACTTGGCAGAGGCGCCTGATGCCCTCTCCCTGCGTTTGGAGCCCTCCCGGAAGTACCCAGGAGCCTTGATCGTCGTGGAAGGCATCGATGGGTCCGGAAAAAGCACGCAACTTTACTTATTGAAGCGCTGGCTGGAAATCGGCGGCTTTCGCCTTCATTTCACGGAGTGGAATTCCTCCCCACTCGTAAAGTCCGCGACGCGGCGCGGAAAACAGCGCAGGCTTCTGACTCCCACCACGTTTTCCCTGCTGCATGCCGCCGATTTTGCCGATCGCTGCGAACGGCAGATCCTGCCGCTCCTCCACAGCGGGTACCTCGTTCTCGCCGATCGTTACATCTACACAGCGTTTGCGCGCGACGTGGCCCGAAATTGTTCCCCGCGATGGCTGCGCAATCTTTACCGCTTTGCTCCCGTTCCGGACATTACATTTTACTTTCGAGCGCCACTCGACGTCGCCGTCAAGCGCATCATGAGCGGGCGGCCCAAGCTGAAATATTATGAAGCCGGCATGGACCTGAACCTGTCTCTCGATCGTGCGGAGAGTTTCCGGATTTTTCAGGGACGCATCCTGGCGCAGTACGATGAGATGATTGAATCCGACAAATTCGTCGTGATGGACGGTACGCTGCCGGTGAATTCGCTGCAAAAACAGATGCGCCAGATGGTGAAAGCGCGCATCGATCTGGCGCGATTCGCCCCCAAGAAGTCCGCGCGGAGGGCCCGGTGAAATCCGCGAAAATGGGCCGGAAAAACGGACATTCAAGAAAGGGTTTCCCTCCCTCGGGCGCTTCCCCGCGCAATTACGGGCTGCCCCTTCCCGGCGTGAACGACGAAGAATTCGGCGGCTCCCTCATCGTCATTGAAGGCATGGATGGATCGGGCCGCTCAACGCAAATTTCCTTGCTGACGGAGTGGCTCGAGTCCGAAGGCTTCGCGGTGGAGACCATGGGCCTGCGCCGCTCGGGCCTCGTGGCCAAAGACATTGACGCGCTGCTCGCGGAAAACACGATCACGCGCATGACGCTCACGTTGATGTATGCCACCGATTTCTACGACCAGCTCGAGCACCGCATCATCCCGGCGCTGCGCTCCGATTTTGTTGTTCTCGCGGACCGCTACTTTTATACTTTGATCGCCCGCGCGGTGGCCCGCGGCATCGAGCGTGACTATCTGAACGGCCTATACGAAATGGCGGTCCGCCCCGATCTCACCTTCTGGCTCAATGTGCGCCCGGAAGTGGCGTTCGAGCGCGAGTTTCGCAAGTCGCACGCGATCAGCTATTGGGAGTCCGGGCGGGACCTCTCGCTCTCCGACGATTTGTTCCAGTCCTTCATCCTGTACCAGGCCAAAATCAAAAGCGAATTTGAATCGCTCTCCGAGCGCCACGGTTTTCTGGCGCTGGACGGCGAGGCGAGCGTGGTCTCCGTCAATACCGACCTGCGGAAACGCATCGCCGCCCATCTCGGAATTCAACACACGCACTACCGGCCATCCGCCGCGCTGGCCCACCTGTGGCGCTAAGACTTCGCAAACCCATCCAACTCGCGGCGATCGACGCCGGGTCCAACGCGTTCCGGCTGATGATTGCGCGCATCCATTCCACCGACGATTGGGAGATTGTGGAGTCGGTGCGGGCGCCGGTGCGGCTCGGCCATTCGGTTTTTACTTCCGGAGAATTCGACCGCAAAACCTTGCGCGATGCGTCCGCCGCGTTCCGCGAATTCCGCAGCATCATGGATGCGCGCGGAGTCACCGCGTATCGCGCAGTGACCACGAGCGCCGCGCGTGAGGCCCGCAACCGCCATGTTTTGATTGAGCGCATCCGCCACAGGGCCAAGATCGATTTGGAAATCATTTCCGGGGATGAAGAAGCGCGCCTCGTGCGCGTCGCGGTCCTCCGCGCGCTTCGCGACTTCGATCCGCCCCGCTTCATCCTCGATTTGGGCGGCGGCAGTCTCGAACTCAATGAATTGCGTCATGGCATCTTGCGGGAAAGCATCGGCCTGCCTCTCGGAACGGTCCGGCTGATGGAGGCGTTCCACGCGCAGGGTGTGATTCACGAGCACACCACCAACGAACTCCGCATGCACGTGTTGTCCGTCCTGCAGAGCGCGCTGCCGAATCGCCCTCGTCCCTCCGGCGCCTTTACCGTGGCTTGCGGGGGCAATGCGGAAACCCTGGCCGAGCTCGCATCCGGGCCCAAGATGGGCGGCTTCACAACGCTGAATCCGCGCTTGCTGCGCGACCGATTGTGGAACATTCTGCAGCTCAACGTGGAAGAGCGCATGAAATCATTTTCCGTGCGGCGGGACCGCGCAGAGGTGATGGGCGTCGCGGCTATCGTTCTGGTGACTGTGGGTTGGTGGTTGCGCCTGCGGCAAATGATCGCCCCGCGTGTGGGAGTGCGCGAAGGCTTGTTGTACGAACTCGCCACCGCCCAAATGGGTCCGCCCGAGACTACCGAGGAGCATCAGAAGCGTTCGGAGGCCATGCTAGCCGGTGCGGAGTCCTTCGCCGGCCGCGTGCGCTGCGATGTGAAGCACGCGGAGCAAGTCCAGATTCTCGCCCTGCAACTTTTTGACCAGCTCTGGCCGTATCACCATTTGGATTTTGAAGCGCGGACGATTCTCGCGGCCGCCGCATTGCTGCACGATTGTGGCGTTCTGATCAACCGCAAGGCGCATCATCGCCACGGCGAATATCTCATTCACAACGCGAAAATTCCGGGGCTCCGCGGCTGGGCAAAAAACATGACCGCCTGCCTGGTGCGTTATCACAACCGGAAATCCGAGCCCAGCACGACACACTCCGTGTTCGCCACGCTCAGCCGGGAACAAAGGAAGAAAGCGCGGCTGCTGGCCGGGATGCTGCGCCTGGCCGAGCGCCTGGAAAGCGATCACCGGCAGGGCATCTCCAAACTCACCGTCGAAGGGGGGCCGCGCGACGTTCGTATACACGTGGAAATGCGCGACGCTTCACGGCTGAACCTCGCGGGCATCGAAAGAAAAGCCCGGCTTCTCGAACGCGAACTGAATTTGCGCCTGTCGTTTCACCGGGTCCTGGTGGTTGAGAAGGAGAGGGTCGCTTAATGATGCATGTTTATTTGATTCGCCACGGCATCGCTGTGGACCGCGAGGATCCCAATTGCCCGCCCGATACCGAGCGGCCCCTCACTCCCAAAGGAATGAAACGCTCGCATGCTGCGGCGCTCGGCTTGCGCGCACTCGACGTAAAGCCGGCTGCCGTGCTGACCAGTCCGTGGCTGCGAGCCGTGCAAACCGCAGAAATCTTTTGCGAGACGATCGGCTATCCACCCAAGAAAATTATCCGCACGGACGCCTTGAAAGGCACCAGCGCCCCGGCCGATTTATTGCACGAATTGCAATCCATGAAAGCGAAAGTCGTACTATGCTTTGGCCACGAACCCCACCTGCACCTGGTGATCGGCCACGTCCTCCATACCAACGCGAAAATCACGGAACTCAAGAAAGCTGGCTTGGCGCTTTTGGAATTGGAGCGCGCTTCACCGCCTCAGGGACGTTTGCTCGCTCTCTACCCCGCCAGTACGCTGCGTCTCCTCGCAAAATAGTTCAGGTTTGGATTTCTGCCCAGCGGAAACACGTTCGGAGATGATCATTCACCATGCCGGTGGCTTGCATGAACGCATAGCAAATCGTCGAACCAACGAAGCGAAAACCGCGCTTCTTAAGAGCCTTGCTCATAGCGTCGGACTCCGCTGTGCGCGCAGGCACGTCTCTTGGGCGGCGCCGTGCGGGCCGCAGCGCCTTTCCTCCCGCGAACTGCCAGATGTAGGCATCGAAGCTCCCGAACTCACGTTGCACTTCGAGAAACGCCTGCGCGTTGGAAATAGTGGATGAAATTTTCAGGCGGTTTCGAATGATGCCTGGATCGGCGAGAAGGGCGCGCACTTTGCGAGCGTTGTACGTCGCTATCTTGGAAGTATCAAAGCCGTCGAAGACCTCGCGGTAGTGATCGCGTTTCCGCAGGACCGTCTCCCAGCTCAGGCCCGCCTGCGCGCCCTCGAGGATCAGGAATTCAAAAAGAATGCGGTCGTCGTGGACGGGCACGCCCCACTCTTCGTCGTGATAGCGCGCCATGACGCCGCTTTGCGCCCAATGACATCTGCGCCGGGGCGGCTCGGGCGTCCCGGCGCGAATTCGATCTGGCATGGCGGGCTTACGCGAGGTGGCGCTGAACGGCTTTCTCGATCTGGTCGCGGGGGACCGCGCCAACGACTTGCTCGGCAACGCGGCCGCCCTTGAAGATGAGCAGGGTCGGGATGCCACGGATGTTGAACTGGCCGGCGGAGTTGCTGTTTTCGTCGACGTTCAATTTTACAACCTTAATTTTTCCCGCGTAGGCGGTGGCGACTTCCGCCACGGTCGGTGCCAGCATCAGGCACGGCCTGCACCACTCCGCCCAGAAATCGACCATCACGGGCTGAGTCTTGCTGGCCTCGATCACTTCCGCCTGAAACGTGCTGTCCGTTACATTGCTTACATTATCTGCCATGTGAACCCTTTCCTGTGGGAACTACCGGCGACATCTTAGCCGATTTTGCCCCATGCCGATTAGATGAAGTTGCATCTTTTTCGATTCCGGCCTTGCAGGCCGTCTCATACACCTTCACATATTCCACCGCTTGATTGTGCCACGAAAAGTCCTTGGCCATCCCGTTCAACTGTATTTGGCGCCAGGCCGCGGGCTCGCCGCGGTAGATCGAAAGAGCATGGCGGATCGCTCCGAGCAGCGACGGGCCATCATACGCTTGAAACTTGAACCCGGTTCCGCGTCCTGATCCAGGATCGTATTCTTCTATCGTATCGTCCAGGCCGCCCGTGGCGCGCACAACGGGGACCGTGCCGTACTTCAAGCTGTAAATCTGATTCAAGCCGCACGGCTCATACCGCGAGGGCATCAGAAAAATATCCGCTCCGGCTTCAACTTTGTGCGCCAGGGTGTTGTCATAGGCAATTTTCACGCTGAATTTTGAGGGATACGCTTTGGCCAGTTCGCGGAAATATTTCTCGTATTTTGGCTCACCCGCGCCGAGAGCGGCAATGGCCAGGTCTTCGGACAATAAGTCTGGCGCAATCTTTTCGATCAGGTCGAAGCCCTTTTGCCCGGCAAAGCGCGAGACGATGCCAATCACAGGCTTCTCGGCTGCTTCCGCCGGCAACCCGAATGTCTCAATCAGATCTTTCTTGCAGGCCTGCTTGCCCGACAGATCTTTCGGCGAATAGCGCGAGACGATCAGCTTGTCACGCTCCGGGCTCCACGCCGCGTAATCCACGCCATTCAGAATTCCGGTGAGGTGGTCGGCGTGATCCCGCACCACGCCGTCGAGACCGTGGCCATACTCCGCGGTTTTTATTTCTTCGGCGTATTTCGGGCTCACCGTCGTCAGGTAGTCGGAAAAAATCAGTGCGCCCTTCAGGAAATTCACGCGCCCGTAGAACTCCATGCCATCGACGTCGAACAAGCTTTCCGGCAAACCGATTTTCTTCATCGATTCTTTGGGAAACACGCCCTGGTAACCCATGTTGTGCACCGTGAATACCACGGACAGTTCCCGCAATGCTTCATCCTTGGCGTAGCGCGTTCGCAGCAGCACGGGCACGAGGCCCGCCTGCCAGTCGTGGCAGTGAATCACATCGGGCATCCAGACGTGCTTGCAAAATTCGATTGCCGCGCCGCAAAACTCCGCATAGCGCTCCGCATTGTCGGGATAGTCTTTCCCTGCGACTCCGTAAAGTTGCTCGCGATCGAAGTATTCCGGATCATCCACGAAGTAATAATCGACTCCGCGAAGCGTCCCGCCCTCCTCGATCTGCGGGAAACGCAGGCCTTCTCCCGTGGCAATTGTGAGCGTGGGCATCGGGATGGGGACCGCCCGAGTGTTGCGATATCGCGGAAGCAGCACAGTCACTTCATGGCCGAGGGCGACCAGCGATTTGGGCAGGGCCTCGATTACGTCCGCGAGGCCGCCGGTCTTCGAGAATGGAAGCCCTTCCGATGCGACAAAGAGTATTTTCATGGCAAAATCGAAGCATCCAACGTACTGAAACCGTTGGATGCGGTCAAGGTCACTCGCCGCTGCTGTTTAGTCCTGATGCGCGCGTCTCAAGCGGCACATCCAAATCAATTTGATTGTAGAATCAGGTTGTGCGTTCTCAGCCGATTCCCGCGGACACCTGTATGCCGTCCGCTATGACTCTTCCATTCTAGCGAGGTGAGACCATGAGCAGCGTAAAAGCAATTCCCGATGGGTATCACAACGTTACTCCCTACCTCTTTGTGAGAAGCGCGGCCAGCGCGATCGATTTCTACAAGAGCGTCTTCGGAGCGGTTGAAACTGTGCGTATGGCGGGCCCTAACGGCAAAATCATGCACGCGGAGCTGAAAATCGGCGACTCGATCGTAATGCTGGCCGACGAGAATCCGCAGACCGCCATGATGAGCCCGCAAACAGTAGGAGGCTTTTCCGTCGGCTTGCACCTGTACTTGGAGAACGTAGACGCTGTCATACAGAAAGCACTGGAAAACGGCGCCAAGGCCCTCCGTCCGATCAAAAACCAATTCTACGGCGATCGCTCCGGTTCGCTGCTCGATCCCTTCGGACATCTGTGGACCGTCTCGACCCATGTTGAGGACGTCTCGCCCGAAGAAATGAGCAAGCGTATGACGGCGGCGATGAGCCAGTCGGCAGGCTCGTAACCGAAGGCAACAGACTCGATGTGGCAACCGCCGGCTTTTGTAGGGCACGGTTTATGAGGCCGCGGAAATAGTCAAACCTCTGTCATTCTGAGCGAAGCGAAGAATCTCTCCTTGTTTCTTTTCTTATACTTAAATCGAAGAGAGATTCTTCGCCTCGCTCAGAATGACAGAACAAGGCATTTTTTCCGCAGCCTGCGAAGCCGCGCCGCGGCGCGTACGCAATGAAACCGGCTTTAGCCGCTGGCCATTTCAAAATCGACCGGGCTCACTGGCTTTTCACGGGACGGTCCACCCCTCTAGGCTACGGATTCGCTCTCGTCTTGGTACACTTCCCTGCCATGTCACCTGAGAAGCTTGGGCAGCACTTCCTCACTGACGCGAGTTGGCAGGAGCGAATCGCGCGCGCGGTTCGGGTCGACGGCGGGGTGTGGGTGGAAATCGGAGCGGGACACGGGGAAATGACCACGCGCCTCGCTCAGCGGGCAAGCAAAGTGTTTGCCATCGAGCTTGATTCGCGGCTGGCCAGGCGATTGCGCGAAGTCACTGCGCCTTGCAAAAACGTGGAGGTTGTCGAAGTCGATGTGATGGCAGCAGATCTGGAGAAGCTGACGGGCGGCGAGCGTTTTTCCGTGTACGGAAATTTGCCTTACTACATCACCTCGCCCATCCTGCACCGCCTGTTCGAGCATGCGGAGCGGATTGCGGCGATTCACATCGTGATTCAGTTCGAGGTCGCGGTGAGAATCGTAGCGCAGCCCGGACGGCGCGATTACGGATATCTCTCGGTCGTCTCGCAATGGTTCGGGAGGCCGGAAATCGCTTTTCGAATTCCCCCCGGGGCGTTCCGGCCCCCGCCAAAAGTTGCCTCGGCGCTCGTAAGCTTCCGCATGCCGGGAGCACGCGCGAACAATTCTGTCGCGGATGAAACTGCATTCCTTGAATTTGTGAAGGAGTGTTTTGCGCAGAAACGAAAAACGCTGCGCAACAATTTGCGCTCGCGATTGGGAAGCCGGACAGAAGAAATCTTACAGGGAGCGGCTCTGCCCGCGGATGTGCGCGCGGAACAACTTACCGTCGCTCAATTCGCGGCACTCTTTCGATTGGCTCAATGACACCGGTTTTCAAAAGGCTAAACGCTGTGTTCATCCTGATGAGCTTCGCAGTAAGTGGAGAAGCCGGTCCGGATAGTCCGTAATGATTCCGTCCACACCTGTCGCGATCAGACGGCGCATTTGGTCCTCTTCATTGATTGTCCAGGCCACCAATTGCAATCCTGCGCTGTGGGCTTTCTCCGCCACCTCGGGCGTGATGAGGTCGCCGCGGGCCACAAGCTGCCGCGCACCCGCTCGAACCGTGCGCTCGACCAAATCGTTCGATGGGTGCTCGCATAAGAATCCGGTCATCATGGTGCTGTCCAGCCGGTGAATGGAATCAAGGGTGGACGGATCGAAGGACAGGATCACCACCCGCGCCGAGGCGTTCTGATCTCGCAGCGCGCCGATCACGGCATGCTCGATTCCCCACGCCGGTCCCGACTTTATTTCCAGATAAAAAATGACGTCGTGCTCTTTCGCGAAATCGAGGATTTCCCTCAGCGTGGGCACGCGTTCACCGGTAAATGACCCTGACCCGTGGTCGCCGAACCACGCCCCGGCCTCCAGGGCGCGAATCTGCTTGAGCGTATGCATATGCACCAGTCCATTGCCTGTCGTGGTGCGGTCCACCGTCGAGTCGTGAATGGCTACGACTCGAGCATCCCGCGTAATTTGCAGGTCGGTTTCGACGAAGCGCGCGCCAAGTTCCACGGCGCGACGAAACGCTGCCATCGTATTTTCTGGCGCGTGACCGGATGCCCCGCGATGCGCGATCGTCCAGATGGCTTTCTCTCCCATTTCCTCTCCGCCTTTGAAAGGACGCAAATGAACCGGGAACTTTTGCCATCCTACCAGACCGGGATGCCGCGGCTGGAAATGTTTGGAGAGCTTTGTGTCCAGGTTGCTTTTTGGAAGAAAGCCGCATCTAAGGAAGTGTAGGGTTGTAGCGAACGCGGACGCGACATGGCCGCGGAAGGGAGGGCTTTCATGAGATTTCGTGCAAGTCTTCAAAGATTCCTATTTGCAACGATTTTGGCCGGGTTAGTGGCCTTTACAGTTGGCACATCCGCTGTTAGTGCCGCCACTGCCACAGTGCCCGACGTCTCGGCGATCCCCAACCAGGTGCAACACGAGCTGGCAATGCTCCCCTGGTATGGTGTCTTTGACCACCTGGCGTTCCAGGTGAACGGCACCGAAGTGATTTTGAGCGGCCAGGTAATCAGCGAGCATGCCACGACCAAAGATGATGCCGAAAAATTCGTAAGCTCGATTCGCGGCGTTACGAAAGTGGTCAACAACATTGAGGTTCTGCCACCGTCCCTCTTCGACGACCAGATTCGCAGGGCCGAATTTCGCACCGTATTCTCACAGGCGGACCTGGGGCGGTACACCATGGGCGCCATCCCTCAAGTCCATATCATCGTGAAGAATGGTCACGTGTCCCTCGAAGGCGTGGTCATGAATCAGATGGACAAGAACATGGCGGGCATCTTCGCGAATTCCGTTCCCGGAGTCTTCTCCGTGGAAAATAATTTGCGAATCGGATAAGGCCGCGTCCCTCTCGATTGGACGCGGCAGGCCCGGAGTCTTCCGGGCCTGCCGCGTGCCCGTCTACTCGGGGAAGAGAGACTACAATCGATGCGTTATTTTTTCGAGCGGTCTTTCAGCAGGCCTTTCAGTTCGGACATGAATTCCTTCACGTCCTTGAAATCCAGGTAAACGGAAGCGAAGCGGACGTAGGCGACTTTGTCGAGCTTCTTGATGCGGTTCATCAGGAGTTCGCCGATTTCGCTCGTCTTGCGCTCGCGTTCGGGCGCTTCGTGGACGAACCGCTCGACTTCATCCACCAGCGCCTCAAGCTTGGCCGTGGCCACGGGCCGTTTCTCGCACGATTTCAAGCAGGCCCTGCAGAATTTTCTGCCGGTCGAAACGCTCGCGGCGGCCGTCCTTCTTGATCACCATGTAGGGGATTTCGTCGATGCGCTCGTAGGTCGTGTAGCGCCGGCCGCACTTCAGGCATTCGCGGCGGCGGCGGATCAGGTCGCCGGCGCGGCCTTCGCGCGAGTCGATGACCTTGTCTTCCATCACCGAACAAAATGGACATTTCACCGCGCCGTGTCTCCTCGCAACTTTTCCTTGGCTGCATCCAGGGGCTTAGCGCCGTTGGTCCCCGGAACCGTGATGTGCTTGCCGGCCTCTTCCGCCTCGGCTTCGGCGCGCGCCAGTTGGCGCAATTCGCCCATGGAAATTCCTTCGTGGATCAGCAGTGGGATGCCGACCACTGTGGATGCCAGCAAATGTGATGATCCAGAGAACGGCCGCGATGGCCGCGGCGGGTTCCTGCTCCACTCCGAAAATTTTAGTTAAGCGCAATGAAGCTGGCGATTTGCGCGCCGCCGCCCACTCCGGGAAGTTGCAGCACCGATCCGACCAGCGTCACGGCGAGCAGCAGCATGGCGCCCGAAAAATTCATGTCGCTGTGGACGAAGGCTTCTCCAAACGCCTTGGCGGTCCAAAGATAAATCAGCGTCGCCAGAATCCAGTGCGCGGCCGTGTAGAAAAGCGCCGCCAACAAGTCGGAAGTAGTCCGAATGGCCTGCAGCCCTTCGCTAATTCCCGTGATGGCCGAAGCGAATCGGCTGCGGAAACCGCCTGCGTTGCGCCAGCGTTCGAGGCCGCGGTCCAGTATCGCCGCTCCGTGCAAGCGATAATAAATCAGAATCGAAAGCAGGCCTATCATCGCGGCGAATAACAACCAACCGCCGTTCCGCGCGCTGTTCACCCAATTCATATCCGCCCCGGCGTCGGACAAGCGGCTGGGAAATACCAGCAAGGCCAGGCAGGCAAGGGCCGCGGCCGCGGAAAAATCGCAGAAACGCTCTAGGAAATAAATCCCAAACATGCTGGCCACAGGGAGACGTTCCTTGCGCGCGAGCAGCAGCGGCCGCACGGCTCGCCCGCGCGTCCTAAAACAAAAATCGACGCGAAGCCGATCAGCGTGCCGGCGAAGGTATTCAGAAATGTAGTGGGACCGACATACTTGCAGAAGCGCTGCCAGCGCAAGGCGCGGATGGCATAGCAGCCATAAATGCCAATCAAACAAAGAAAGAGGAGAAGAAGGTTCGCCTGACCGACGCTATGGATAAATTTCCTCCACGTGAAGTCGGTCAAATGAATCTTGTGGCGCGAGTGATAGGCGATCGCCACTACGCCGGCCAAAATCAGCAGCGCTATGAATATCCTACGAAGTCTTCCACGCATTCGCAGGCGAGCGTAACCGTTGCGGCAACGGAGTGTCAAGAAAGGACGTGCGCGCGCGTTCTATCGCGTGCGGATTCTGTATTGATTGATTGAAAGATTGTTACAAACAATTCACATATATTTCAGGGGCGCTGTCCCGTTGCGAGACAGCTAGCGCTCGACCAGCCGCTCAAGCGTGGGGAAAAAATCCGGGTAGGAGACCGCCGCGCACTCCGCATCGCGAATCACCGTTTCGCCTTCTGCCCCCAGCGCGGCGACGGCAAAGGCCATAGCCATGCGATGATCGCCGTGCGGCTCGATCTCAGCGCCATGCAGGCGGCCTGCGGATCGGCCAGCCACGCGCAAGCCGTCGGGAAGCTCGTCGACTTGAGCGCCCATTCGGCGAAGATTCTCCGCCAGCACAGCGATGCGATCGCTTTCCTTCACGCGCAGCTCGGCTGCATTGCGGATCTCAATTCCCCGCTCGGTGTATGGGCCCAGCACGGCGATTGCCGGAAGCTCGTCGATCAACTGCGCGATGGCGTCGCCTTCGATCGAGCCGCCCTTGAGCGGCTCGTGGCGAACGGAAACGTCACCAACGAGTTCGCCGTGCTCGCTGCGAATCGAAACCAGGCTGACCGGCGCTCCCATCGAACCGAGGACATCCAGAACGGCCGAACGCGTGGGATTCAAGCCGACATTGTGAATCACCAGGTTCGATTCCGGAAGCACCATTGCCGCAGCCAGAAAAAATACGGCGGACGAAAGATCTCCCGGCACCGCGAGCGCGCGCCCCTTCAGGCGCGGCCGCCCGTGAATGCGGATCGTGCGTCCTTCGTGATCGAGGCGCGCGCCAAATTCAGCGAGGGCCAGTTCGGTGTGGTCGCGCGTGCGCACCGGTTCCGTCACGGAAGTCACGCCCTCCGCGAACAATCCGGCGAGGAGGACGGCGGATTTCACCTGCGCGCTTGGCACGGGCAGCGCGTAGTCGATCGGAGAAAGTTGCGTGCCCTCGATTTTCAACGGAGCAAAACCACCTTCGCGCGCATGAATCCGAGCGCCCATTTGCGCGAGCGGGTCCATGACGCGGCGCATCGGCCGACGCCGCAAAGATGCGTCGCCGTCCAGGGTCGACCGGAATTCCTGTCCGGCCAGAATCCCGGCGAGCATGCGCATCGTCGTGCCCGAATTTCCGGCGTCGAGGGTGCGGCTCGGTTTGCGCAGCCCCTCGAGGCCGAGGCCGGCGACGCGCACGCGGTCACCCTGGATTTCGATTTTCACGCCGAGCCGCGAGAAACAATCGAGCGTGCTGCGGCAATCGGCCGCGGCAGAAAAGTGCGTGATTTCGCTCGTGCCCTCGGCAAGAGACGCCAGCATCGCGTAACGATGAGAAATGGATTTGTCGCCGGGAACTTCGAGAGAGCCGCTGATCGTGCGCGCGGGACGAATGATTTGTTTGGACACGCCAGAATTCTAGCATGCGGGGAAACCCGGCCGCAGTTGCCGCGCTGATTGGCTGAAAACGATCCCGATTCCATCGTGGCCATGTAGCGCCCGCGATCGGGCGGGCATCTTAAGCCGACTCAGATGCCAACCTGAAGGTTGGCGCTACACAAATCTGCGCCACACACGCTGGGAACCGGAGTATGATTCTGCGAAGCCATTCCCTGAGGAGGCACTGAGATGAAGCACTTCGTTGGACTCGCATTGGCCGCGCTGCTGGCCATCGCTCCCGCGCTCGCGCAAGCGCCAAAAGGATGGAAGATGCACGGGGACCATAGTTCCGAGGCGTCCGACCCGGATGCGCCGGGCGCGAACAAATTCGTGGTCAGTGGATCGGGTTTTCACGCCACGAATCCCATGGCCGCAATCTACTGGAACCCGGCGAATACGGCGACCGGTAACTACACGCTCAAGGGCACATTCAAACTGAACAAGTCGACGGGCTACGACGAATACTACGGGCTCATCTTTGGCGGGAGCGCTCTCGAAGGCGCGGTCGCAAAGCTACTTGTACTTCATGATTACGGACGACGGGACCTACCTCATCAAGCAGCGCGACGGGTCCTCAACACACGGCGTGTCGCCCAAGACTCCCAGCGACGCCGTGAAAAAACCCGGCGCCGATGCGGACTGCGACCAACGCTCTCGAAGTGCGCGTAATGGCCGACAAGATCGATTTCGTCATCAACGGAACTGTCGTCAGCACCCTGCCCAAGACCGGAGCGGCCGCCAAGACTGACGGAATCTACGGTATCCGTATCAACCACCAGCTCGACGTTCAGATCGATGGATTCGCAATGACCAAAATGTAGGTTCGTGTAGGACAACCACTCTTTATCCCGAGCCCCTGCGAGGGGCGGCTGTCCTCTTGCCTCGTGCACAGACTGCGGAGGACAGCCAAGAGTGGCTGTCCTACAAAACTCATCTGAATTTGACACGCCTGAAACGCTGTGCTCTAAATGAGCCATGTCATCGGATCGCGATAAGCTGGCGAACGAGCGCTTTCAGGAAGCGTTTGCGGCACAGATGGCAGGCGATTACGAACGCGCCGTCGAACTCTATCTCGCGTCCCTGGCCTTGCATCCCACCGCAGAGGCTTACACGTTTCTCGGCTGGACATATCACTTCCAGGGAAAAATTGAAGAAGCCATCGCGGAATGCAAGAGGGCCATCGAAGTCGATCCCGACTTCGGGAATCCGTACAATGACATCGGCGTCTACCTGATCGATCTCGGCCGCCCTGACGATGCTATCCCATGGCTCGAGCAGGCCATTCTAGCGAAGCGCTATGAGCCGCGGCATTTCCCGTACTTCAACCTCGGCCGCGTCTACCTCGCCAAAGGCATGATCAACCGCGCCCGCGAACTTTTTCAGAGATCCCTGGCCATCGAGCCGCGCTACACGCTGGCGCGCCAGGCGCTCGAAAGCGTTCGGCGCATGGTGAATTAGCGGCCTCCCTGCGGTACACTACGCGCGGCTTCGCGGCAACGAAACGGAAAGGCGCAACGAACATGAATCTGACGCTACTGGCTCTGCTTTTTCTGCAGGCGATGCAAACGAGTCCGCTGCTTGAAAATGATTTCGTGCGCATATTCAAAAATAGCGCGCCGTGCGCATCGGCCACCGCTTCCTGCGGCGAGCGCGTTGTGGTCGCCCTCGGAGATGTCGAAGTGAATGGCCACAAAATGGAACGAGGCGACATCAAGGTATTCGCGGCGGGCGAGCGCTATGCTCCGCCGAAAACGGGAGATTTCCTCGAAGTCGCAATCAAACCGACGCATCCCAAAGTGATGCCCCCGGCCGCGGGAACGCCTCCGCCGCCGGGCAACAAAATCCTGTTCGATGGAAAAGACATGACCGTTTTTGCGGAAACTATGCAGCCCGGTGAATACAGCGCGCCGCACAGCCACAACTGGCGCGTGGCAATTTTCCTGAATGACACGAAAGTAGAGCAATGGACCAATGGAAAAGACGAAACGCGTGAGTTGATCCCTGATACCGTGACCTGGAGGCCTGCGGTCGTTCACGCCTCCAAGGATGTGGGCGCCGTTCCGATTCGCAATATCCTGATCGAATTCAAACCCTAAGGCCTCTCTCCATGAAACGCAGCGCAAATCGAATTTTGACAACGCACGTTGGCAGCTTGATCCGTCCTCCCCGGCTTCTCGAACTCGTGCGCGCTCGGGAAGGCGGCGATGCCGCAGCTGCCCGCGATTACGAACACTGCCTCAAGGAATCCGTTGCCGACGTCGTGCGGCGGCAGGCTCAGGCGGGCATCGACATCGTCAACGACGGCGAATTCGGCAAATCCACCAGTTGGTCGCTGTACGCTCTGAAGCGCGTCAGCGGCTTCGAGATGCGCCCAGTCCAGCCCGGCGCTAACCCGTTCGCCCGCGGCGCGGACCGCGAGCGCTTCGCCGAATTTTACGCGGAACTCGAAGGCGGGAATGACCGCACGTGGTCGAATGTCACGAAACAGGAAGCGATTTGCGTCGCACCTGTTAAGTACACCGGCCTCGGCGAACTGCAGCATGACATCGACAACTTGAAAGCGGCGTTGCAAGGCGTGCAGGTGGAGGAAGCGTTCCTCCCAGTGGCTGCTCCCTCTAGCGCCATCCCGGATCGCAAAAACGAATACTATCGAAACGACGAAGAACTGGTGATTGCTCTTGCGGAGGCGCTGAGGACCGAATACCGCGCCATCGTCGACGCCGGCTTTCTTTTGCAATTGGACGACGCCCGCGCCGCCGTGACATACGACAGAATGGTGCCCCCGGCGAGCTTCGATGACTACTACCGTTGGGTCGGCCGACACGTAGAGGTCCTGAACCACGCGTTGGAAGGAATCCCCGAAGATCGCGTGCGCTACCACGTGTGCTGGGGAAGCTGGCCTGGACCGCATACGACGGACGTTCCGCTCAGGAAAATTGTCGATCTCATTCTGAAGGTTCGCGCCGGCGCCTACCTCATCGAAGCCGCCAATCCCCGCCACGAACACGAATGGCGCGTTTGGAAGGACGTCAAGCTGCCCGAAGGCAAAATCCTGGCCCCGGGCGTCGTCAGCCACGGCACAAACGTCGTAGAACATCCAGAGCTCGTAGCCGAACGCATCCTGCGGTTCGCAAGCGTCGTGGGCCGCGAGAACGTGATCGCCAGCACCGATTGCGGCTTTGCGCAGGAGCAATTCAACCGGCGCGTTCATCCTTCAATCATGTGGGCCAAGCTCGAGGTCATGGCCGAAGGCGCGCGAATCGCCAGCGAAGAACTCTGGGGACGGGCCAGAGCCGAGCATAGCCGCGCCTTCTAGTCACCACGACTAAGCATGCATTCTTGGTCTTCGCCAACTGCCGGCTTGCAACCTCTTGATCGGCCATCCTAGAATGCGTCCCATGAATTTCGGATCGCGCTCCCGTCTGCATCGGCACGCACACATTCCGCATTTGCCTGTAAGGAAATTTGGAATCCATCTTTCGATTTTCCTATCGGGTTTTGCCTTCCTCGGACTGACCGGCTGCGCGGCCAAACGTTTGCAGGCGGATTACGCGGGGTATGAAAGCGCCTATGCGACAACGTCCAATCGAGAATTGCTGCTCAATCTGGCGCGCTTGAACAACCACGATCCGACGTTCTTTTTCAAGATGGGGCAAATCGGCACTTCTTACCGGATGACTGCGGCCGTAAACGGAGGCGGAAACTACGTAACGCAGGGGACAGCCAGCGGCACAAATGTGACGGGCGGCGGAACCACCACGCTCGGGTATGAGAAGGACCCGACGTTTCAGTTCATCCCGGTGAACGATGATGCGACCGCACAGCTGCTGTTGAAACCAGTCCCCGCCGAGTTGTTCTACGCCCTGTATCAGCAAGGCTGGCGCGTAGACCAGCTCTTCCGGCTGATGGTGGATCGCATCGAGATTCGCGAACCCAACAGCGGAGATTGGGAAGTCATTCGCAACCTGCCCGCGCAAGATAACAAGCTCGACTACACGCGATTTCTTCGCATCAGCGCGCTGGCCTACGAGCTCCAGAAACGCGGTTATTTGCTGCTCCGTGGCCGCGGGGAGTTTCAGCCGCTAGCCAGGGGAGCGGAGTTCGCTGCGCCCCCCAAACCCGAAGAGCTTCTTGCGGCCCAGGCAAAGAACCTGGTTTACCGGCAAAGAAAAGAAGACGGAAAGTGGGAGCTCGGGCAGGAAACCGTCACCGCCGAATTCAGATTGAACGGCGAATCGCGGGAACAAATCATCCGGGATATGCCGGAAATGGACCGCGGCGGAATCGCCGGAGTGACTGCCCTACAAACCATGCTGGCGATACTGAAAAGGGGATTTACGATTCAGCAAGACGTGAACTCTGCTGAACCGCCCGCCGGCAGCGACAATGGATCAGCATATCTGGTGATGCGTTCGATGATTGGTCTGATGACCGCCGCAGCCCAGGAACAAGAGGGATTCGACGATCTACTGAACAAAAATCCCATGATCGACCGCGAAAGTTTCAAGGACTTGGTCCCGCCCATCGAACAGCGGCCCCTTCTGCGAATCGTTTGGAGCCCCGAGGACGATGTCCTGTCGCCACTCGTTCAGCTTTCTTATGAGAACAAGATGTTCATGGTTACGGACAGGGGCGATCCGAAAACCCCGGAGGAAATGTACTGGAACCGCGACCTTTTTCGCCTCATCTCGCAAATCACCGCGCAGGTAACCGTGGACATTTCCAAATTCCCGCTTCCCAGCCTCCTGCAATTGCATACGGACTGACCCGAGCGTACACTTCTCCCATTCCAAACGATGACACCGGCGGCGAGCACAACGGCACACCCCATCCGGCTGCCAGCCACGCTGGCAATCGGCTTTACGGGCCACCGGGCGCTTGACGACGAAGCAAAATGTCGAAAGTCCATTTTCGAATTTCTCGAGCAGCGGAAGGCGTCGACTCCAGGGCTTGTATATGGAATTTCCTCCGTCGCGGCCGGAGGGGATTTGCTGTTCGCCGAAAGTTGCATTCAACTGGCGCTCCCGCTCTGCGTCCTACTGCCTCTGCCGGAAGAAGAGTTTCGCAAGGATTTTGACGAGACGAGCTGGGCGCGCGCGGAGTTGGTACTGAAGAAGGCCGCCTCCGTTGAGGTGATTGGCGGAAACCAGTCGCGCGAGGAGCGCTACTACGAATGCGGCATCGAGACGGTCCAGCGAAGCCGCTTGCTCCTCGCGCTTTGGAATGGCGATTCTTCGCAGGGCCTGGGCGGCACCGAAGATATCGTCACGTTCGCGAAAGGAGTCGGCAAACCCGTCGTCTGGCTGCATGACACCACCGGCGACGTGCGGGTCTTCAACGAAGTACCGGAAAAAAATCTGATGGACGATCCGGAGCTCGACTTCCTGAACGGCTTGCCGGACCCGAACAGCCCAATAGACGCAAATCGCTCCGAAGGTCTTGCGCGGGCCTGGTTCCAGAAAGTCGACGAGAATGCGACCCGATCTTCACCGCAGGTTCGGCGGCTGGCGACCATTCCCATCGTTTGTACGGCGGCGGCTTCGCTATCCGCCGGGGCCGCATCCTGGGCAAGCAACGTCGCAACCTGGTCGACCCTCGGAGGCGCGCTTGGAATCATGGCTCCCGTCCTTCCGGCGGTCCTGAGGTTAAAAGGGCGCCAAGCGCTTTGGGTGCGGACTCGTACCGCGGCCGAGGTTTGCCGGTCGGTTCTGGCGTTTTGGAACGCGCCCGGTCCATACGAAGCGATTGGACCGGAAGTCGTCCCCGAGTTGGCGGGCGTTTTGATGTCTTTGAATCTCTTGAAAATCCTAGAGTATGAGCGCCGCGCGGCGACTCTCGAGGAGTTCAAGAAGCGATATCGCGAAGAACGCATGGCCACCCAGATCTCCTATTTCTTCGATCATGCGGCGCAATCGGGCGCGGAAGCCCGGAGGTATCGAGCGGTGATTTGGGTGTTCACCACTCTGGCGATCCTGGCAAGCGTTTGGCTGTTCGTGGGCCAGGGTGCGGTCTCGAATGTTGGGCAGCCGTCATGGGGACAGTGGCTGGCCCTTGGCTCGGCGATCGCATTCCAGATCGCGACGGTCACTGGCGCGGTGCTGGCGATAAATGACTGCGACCGCCGCAGAAAACGCTATCAGGAGTTGCACCAGCAGCTCGGAAAGTGGGACGCCCAGATGGAAGCGTTGCGAACCTGGCCAAGCGTGTTGCGCGTGGCCGGACAAATCGAGCGGGCGCTCCTGGCTGAATTGCTCGAGTGGCGATCGCTGATCCGAAATCAAAGACTGGCGAAGAAATAAACGCATGAAACGCATTTTATCTCTGGATGGGGGAGGAATCCGGGGCGTGTTCAGCCTGGAAATACTTCTGCGTATTGAAACACTGCTGCGCGAGCACCTCAAAACCCCCAAACTTGTGCTGGCCGATTATTTTAATTTTTTCGCGGGAACGAGCACTGGCGCCATCATTGCTACCTGCCTCAGCTGGGGAATGACCGTTGAGGAAGTGCTGGAACTGTACGTGCAAAATGGCACGACGATGTTTCAGCCGGTGCCCTGGTACCACCCCATCAAGCGCTTTCTTGTCTCGCGCTATCAAGCCAAACCCCTGTCCGATATGTTGCGCCGCCTCTTCTCCGAGGATGGCGAGGGCAAAGTCCCCGCCCTCCTGGATACCAAACGACTGAAGACTCTCCTGCTTGTGGTGATGAGAAATCACACCACCGGCTCCGCTTGGCCGATCACCAACAATCCGTTGGCAATGTACAACCGCGCCGACTTGCCGGATTGCAATCTGAAAATCCCCCTCTGGAAAGTCGTCCGGGCCAGCGCCGCCGCGCCCGTTTATTTTGATCCGGAAGAAATCATGCTGGGAGACCGGCGTCATGTTTTTGTGGATGGAGCGATCACGCCGTACAACAACCCGGCGCTCATCGCCGCCTTGACGGCCATCTTGCCCTGCTACCGGTTGGCTTGGGAAACCGGGCCGGACAAAATCCGCCTGATTGCCGTGGGCACGATGAGCTTTTCCCTGGCTGCGGCGAACAAGAACATGCGCCGCATGTGGGTCGGGTATAACGCCCCGCGAATCCCCGCCGCCTTGATTCAGGGGATCTCATTTGAACAGGACTACGTGTGCCGCTGCCTGGGCCAATGCTTGCACGGAGAAGAACTCGATTCGGAAATTGGCAATCTGCAAGGCCTCGCAGTCCCAGGGCGGGATTGGTTCAGCTACGTGCGGTATAACAAATCTTACCTGGGCCATGCGGCAGAGGAGGTGGTTCGGCAGAACCCGCAACTCTCGCAGATCGATGCGGTGCGCGCCGTGCCCCTATTGCGTGAGATCGGCCGCGGGTATGCGCAGGAACATGTGCGCATTGAACATTTGATCTAGCGGGTTCTGAATCTGTAGCGCATAGAGCTGCGCCGCAAAGAAATAGGAGAAGATTTCGTGGTTCCCGATGCTTACATTCCGAAGCCAATCGATGTGTCGCGCGTCAAGCTCGGCGACGAAATTCTTCATTTGCGTGAAATGCTAGCAAAAAACGCCCATGATGTCTGGGCGACGGAACGCTTCGCGGACGGCTGGAAATACGGCCCCACGCGCAATGATGCTCGGAAAGAGCATCCTTCGCTCGTGCCCTATGAGGATCTTTCCGAGTCTGAAAAGGATTATGACCGCACTATAGTATTGGAAACGTTGAAGACGATTGTTGCCTTGGGCTACCGGATCGAGCAGGCTTGAAACACTGACTCCTTCGCTCAAGAGTTTGATCGAGAGGCGAGTGCCGTCAGGACCTGGATATGAGTGACCAATCGCCAATCCCCTCAGCGAAAGCCAGCTCGCCAGCCAATTCAGCAGCGGCGTCCGCTCGGCTCACGCAAGACGACATGATCGATATGCCGGAGGATTTCAGCCGCTGGCCCTTCTTGCGCCATGTCCTCGAGGAATGCCGCGACCTGCTCACGAAAACTTACCTAGAGTCCGACCGCACTTCCCTGGCCGCGCAGACAAACCACCGGTGGTGGGTGCTGTGGGCAGCGCTTTTCGCCACGCTGGCTGTTTCCCTGGCAATCCTGCAGCTCGCCGGATTGCGCTACCAAGACATGGTCTATCTCGAGGTCGTGGCCGTTGCGGTCGCGGCGCTGGCTTTTTTGCGGGGTGGCGCGTCCCGAAAGGTGTGGCTTAGGGAACGTCACAAGGCCGAGAGATGCAGGTTCTTCAAATTCGGCTCGATGATTTCTCCTCAGCATCTGGCGCAGGGAGGATTGTCATCTCCAGCGGACTCGAGCCGGATCGGCGATGAGGTTGAGAATCTCAGGAACATTGCTTATGAGGATGTTGCAAAGTGGCTGGCTGAAAATGAGCTGCCGTCGCCTCCCGGGCGGATCGTTCCAATTAATTTGCAGGAGCTTTCGCAGCTTCGAGAATATTACCGGGAGAAGCGCCTGGATTTTCAGGCGAATTACTTCAAGCAGCAGTCCGAACGAAATGTAAAGCGCGATCAAGAGTGGCGAAATGTGCCGAAGTGGCTCTTCGTGGGCAGCGTTTTTTTCGTGGGCCTTCATTCGGTCGTCGAATCCACTCCGCTGAGGGCCTACGCGTTGCGGATAGCGCCGCAGACACTCTGCGACATGCCTTTGTTGCTAATCGGTTGCATCGCGCTTGCAGCGCTTCTCCCGGTCTTCGCTTCGGGAATCCGCACCTGGCGTTCCGCGCGCGAAGCGACGCGAAACATGAGCCGGTTCCGAGCCAAGTACGTGGCGCTGAGAAACATCTCGCAAAGGTTGGGAAGCAACCCAATCTCCAATGATGCCGAAGCCGAGGCCGCTCTCCGGGACATTTGGTGCTCCGAGCAAATCATGGAATCAGAACACAGGGAATGGTTGCGGCTCATGACCGAGGCGGAATGGATGGCATAGGAACCGCCCGCTTTACCTCCCGCAGTCCTCTACGAATACCCCTTTTAAGTTCGCCATCGCCCGCGGGCCCATCCGAGCCGATTTGCGCCTTTTATTATCTAAGTGTTTATGTTAATAAGATGATTTTACAGGTCCGCGCAGAATTCTCGGAGGGGGCAGGGATCTGAGTGTTGCCAAGCTGTTCGCTTCTCCGCTAGAATGCGCTTGAATCCAGGTGCAGTAAGAGCCCAGTCGTCTCCCCGCATGCGGCTTGGGGATCCGTTTACCTCATTTCGGCCCGGGACGCTCCCTGTCGAGCTCGTGTATTTGGACGCCCGCATACCCGCAGCTGGCCGGGATTTGAGGAAAGAAAAACGGCTCTAATCCCGGGTTTATTGAACTTCGTTTGCGAGGGTCTAGCCCATGAGTTTGACCGGTCTTTCACCGCAAGCGCAACCCTTGGACGACATCTTCTGGGACGATCTCCTCTATGCCATCGGAGAGGGCAAAGTCGTACCGATTGTCGGTCGTGACCTGCTCCTCATAAACACAGAAAAAGGCCCGCGCCCCTTTCATCGGATCGTGGCCGAGCGGCTCGCCGCGCAATTGAGAGTTCCCATCGACCGACTCCCGGCGGAATTCGACATGAACAGCGTGGCCTGTGCCTACAAGGAGCTGAATGGCGACCCCGCTGCGGTAAATTCCGCTGTGGCCCGCATCCTCCGGAGTTTAAGCGTGCCGATTTCTGAACCGCTGAAACTTCTTGCCGAGATTCCGAATTTCAATCTCTTCCTCAGCACTACGATTGATTCCCTGCTGGAGGAGGCGATCGCATCGGTTCGCGGAGCCCGGCCCGCGGTGGTTGCTTTTCCGCCGGCATCCAATCTTCTCGATTACGACGATTCATTGATCAGAACGTATGGAAGTCTGGTGTTCCACATTCTCGGGCTGGTTTCGTCCTCCTCGCCATTTGCCGTCACCGAAGGGCAGATGCTCGAGCAAATGCATGAATTCATGACCAGCGAGGCGCGCCCCGTAAAACTGATTGCCAAATTGCAGCAGAGTCACCTGCTGATCCTCGGAGTCGATTTTCCGGACTGGCTGGCGCGTTTCCTGCTGCGTTTCGCGCGCAAGAATCCGCTGTGGGATTCCCGCAGCATTACGGAAGTTTTCGCCGACCCCCGGGCCCTGAAAGAAGATTTCCCGCAATTTCTTCGTTACTTCAGCACGCCGAAATCGACAATTTATCCGGGCGGCTCACCGGCTGATTTCGTTCGCGAGCTGCATGACCGCTGGTTTGCGAAAAGCGCCAAGGAAACGGCCGCCGTTCCGTCGGGAGAAATCACTCCGTGGATTCCGGGGTCAATCTTTATCAGCCATGCCAGCGAAGATCATGACGCGGCCTTCCGGCTTGCAGACGAGTTAACCAAGGCCGGCCTGGAAGTGTGGGTTGACCGGCGTCTCAATGCCGGGGACGGTTTCCGCGACATCATCAATTACCACATCCGGGAGTGCTGCGCGTTCGTGGCGGTGCTCTCCCAGAACACGAATAACGAAGACGGGCCCGGACGCTGGTTCCGAGACGAATGGTTTCAGGCTCGCGACCTGAACAAACGTTTTACTGGAACGAACCGCAACTTTCTTTTTCCGGCGATTATTGATGAGACTCCTTCGAGCGACATCAATGCGGTTCGCCGCGATGTTTTCGGTTGCAGCGCGGTTCGGGCGCCGGCCGGAGTTCCCCCGGCCGAACTCATCGGCCAGCTGGACATCGCGCAAAAAGCGTACCGAAAGCAATTAGCTCGCGCCTGAAGATGCTTATGGCCCAAGCCGCCCAACTTTCGCCGCAGAATCCCTGGCCGGGATTGCGCGCGTTCACGGAAGGCGATCGCGAATTCTTCTTCGGCCGCCAGCGCGAGACCTCCGAATTATTTGAACTGGTTCAGCGCGCATCGGTCGTCGTGCTCTACGGACAGTCGGGCCTCGGCAAGACTTCCCTGCTTCAGGCTGGCCTTTTGCCGGACTTGAAAAAAGTCGATTTTCTTCCGCTGCGCGTGCGGTTCGATCATGGGGACGACGCGCCTCCCCTGGCGCAGCAAATCAAGAATGAACTCGCCGCGGAACTGGATCGAACGAAGAGTACGACGCCGAGGCCCGCGCCGGATGAAACCCTTTGGGAATATTTTCACCGCCGCGACGTCGATTTCTGGGGGCCGCGCAACCGCCTGCTCACCCCGGTCATTGTCCTCGACCAGTTCGAGGAAATTTTCACGTTGGGCCAGCGAAGCGAAAAATCCGCGGCCCGCGTCGCGCAATTTGCGGCGGAATTGGAAGCAGTACTCGAGCACCGCGCCCCGCAAGCTGTTCGCAACCGCCTGGATGCCAATCCCGACGAGGCCGCTCTTTACGCCCTGGACCGCCAGTCCGTTAAATTCGTGATCAGCCTGCGAGAAGATTTTCTGCCGGAGCTTGACCCCTGGCGCGCGCGCATGCCATCGCTTTTGGCGAATCGCTTCCGGCTGGAGCGCATGACCGGCGCGCAGGCCCTCGACGTCGTCCAGTGCGGCGGCCGCGACTTGCTGGACAGCGGGGCTGCCCACGAGATCGTGGATTTCGTCTCCAAGTCCAAGCGCGAGCGATCCTCGCGCGCCATGGAACAGCGCGACGTGGAGCCGGCGCTCTTGAGCGTGGTCTGCGATGAGTTGAACCGCCGGCGCATCGACCGCGGCAAATCTCAAATTACCGTCGATCTCCTCACCGATGAGCGCGAGGAGATCATTCAAAACTTTTACGATCGCGCCTTCGACAACATCCCCACGGCCGTCCGCGATTGGGTTGAAGACAAGCTGCTGACGGCTTCCGGCTACCGCAACCGCGCGGCGCTCGAAGATGCGCTCAAGGCCGGGCTGCCGGAGAGCTCGTTCGATCAGCTCGTGAACCGCCGCATTCTGCACCGCGAGGAGCGCGCCGGTGTCGTCTGGCTGGAATTGACCCACGATCTCCTGAGCGACCCCGCTTCCCAGAGCCGTACAGTTCGCGAACAACGGCGCGCGGCGGAATCGGCCAGGCAGCGCGAAGCGGAGCTCTCCGCGCAGCTCAAAAATTCCCGAAAGCAAGCCGCCGTGTTTGGCGCATTGCTGCTTGTAATCATCCTCCTAACAGTCGCAGGAACTTCGCTCTACTTCTTTGTGACCTTCCGAAATCGGCGCGCGCAGCTGGCGATGCAAAACGCCCTCAAAAGCACCTCGACGATGACCACGCAGTTGATCTCCCAGAGTTCCGAGATTGGGGGCACGTGGGTTCAGACGCAGACTCTCTTGCAAATGATCGGCGACCGAAGAGAGTCCTTCGACAAGCAATCCCGGCAGGGGATCTCACCAGAAGACCTTCAGAAACTCGATCTCGCGCATGTGAATTTTCTCACCCAGTCTTCCGAGGCGCTTTACGACGTCGGCCGCTTCGATGAGAGCATGCAGGACGCGCAGGCGGCCCTCACCCTCCTCAATCAAGGAAGCTGGCCGGATTCTTCCTTGAATGCTCTGAAGCTCACGCGCGCGGAGGCTTTGCATAATCAGGCCGCGGGTTTTCGGGCAACAGGCCAGTTATCGAAATCTGCGGAGAGCTATAACTCGGCCTTGAAGTTAGTGCCTGCGGCATCGGCCAAGGATATGGATCCGGGCTTCGCGCACATTTACGTTCTATCGCAGTTCGGACTTGGAGAAGTGGAGTTCCAAAGCCTGGCTCTGAGTTCCGCAGCCACTCATTTCCAGGCGGCCCTGGATTTCGCCAACGCGAGAGGACTCGATACGGATGACGTTCACTGGTGGAGAGCCCTGGCGTACGAAGGACTGGGATTGAGCCAGTGGGATAACAATGAAGCCGTGAAATGGTTTTCCAAGGCCGGCGATGAGGTCCAATGGCTCAAGGAAAAGTCAAAAGACACTGGCAATCCCGAGTGGAAACGGCTCTTTGCGGATATCACCTACCGCTGGGGGTTTGCCGCGGACCAGTTGAATCAATACGACGCCGCCGTGAAACTATTCGAGGAGTCGCAAGCGGATGCCGAAGACCTGGTGACGCGCGATCCGGACAACCGGGATTGGCAACTCATGCTCCTGCAGGCTCGGCGGGGCCTGGGGCAGCTTGACTTTGATCAGGGAGAAGTGAGCGATGCCCAAAGGCTCTTGGAATCGGCGGAAAAAACAGCCCAAGTATTGAACGACGGTCAGCCTGCCTGGACTCGCGCGGCGGTCCTCCGCTGTTTCATTGAGACGACTCTCGGGGATGCCCAACGGACTATCGTCTCCGATGACTCGGGCACGCAAGCAGCTCAAAGGAGGGCTGCCTTCGATTCTGCCTCCAAGTTTTACGACCAAAGTCGCGATGTCCTGCTGCGAACGACCAAATCGGCGCCTGAAGAATTGGACGCGGTCCGCCTGGTTAGCTCGGTGTATTGGGACGAGGGAGATCTGCGCAAAGTAGAAGGAAGATCTTCACGCTCGGCGGCGAACCAGGACAAACGGCTCCAGGCTCAGGCCGATGATCAGGAACGTGGTGCGCTTGATTCCTATAACCGGGCGCTCGAAACACTGCATCCGATTGAGGGTGTTGCCAAGAGCAGCACCGAAGTTATCTCTTACAAGGCCGGACTTCAGGCTGCAATAGGTGACGTTTACAGCGACTTGAACCAACCGCAAAAAGCCGTTTCGGCTTACAACGAATCCGTTGCGGCGCGCGAGGCCCTCGCCACCGCGCGGCCCGGTCCTGGAAATTTCGGCGAACTGTCCATGATCCACGTAACACTCGGAGATACGTATCGGGCGGAGAAGGATTCCGCAAAGGCATTCTCGGAATTCACCCTCGCCAACACTTGGGTGACCAAGGCCCTGCAAACTCCCAGCCAGAGCACCGTCTACCTGGCAAACAGCGCCGTCATCCACTCTCGCTTCGCGGACATCGCGCTGGATCGCAACGATGTGAAGACGGCTTTGGACGAACTGGATACCGCCATATCCACGGATTGGACGGCGCTTCAATCCAACTATGCGGACCCGCTCTTGAATTCCAACATGGATAAGTTTCGATCACAGCTGGAAGACATCCAGAAGGCGATCGGACCGGGAGCCGCCGCGGGCCTAAGCGCCAACGCCTCGAGTAAGGGGGGAGGAGCGCAGAACCCCGACCTCACTCCGGACCAGGCCAAATACATGGACCGAATCCAGAAGCTACTCAATGACAAGGACCCCTCGTCTTTGCTCTCTCAATATGGCCAAACGGGAGCGGCGCTTCGTCCCCTGATCCACGGCGCGTGGCGCGTCCTCAACGGGGCCGAGTTCAGCAAGGCCCGCGTGCAGTTGCTGACCGTCGCTAAAAACGTGAAAGTCGGCCAGGTTCAGGGAATCCGAAAACTGCCGCTTGATTTCTACGAAGGCGGGGGCCTCTACGAAGCGGTGGTCAAGACAGCGGACGGGAAGGACGGAGTTGTGGACTTCGTTTCGGGCGGAGCGCGCTCGATCCTGTTGGATGGTTCGCTCGAACAGATCGACGAAGTGAACAAGAATTTACCCCTAAAGCTGGACAATCCAGAGCGCGCCTCGGCCTATTTGCATTTCTGGATTGGGGCGCGACAGCTTGTGGATGACGGCAGGCTCGAACTCATCGATGGAATCGACGATCTCGATTGGCTCCCCTCCGCCACGGCGCAGCAGCGCGCCACTATCATCGGGAAAGCCACTCCCCTGGTCCTGGAGGCGGGGGCGAACGGGACCTGGAACGCGATCGGCTCCATCGAGCTGAATGGCCAACTTGATCAAGCCAGCTTCAACCTTCTGCGGGATGGCACATTCAAGTTCCCGCGAGATAAGGCGTTGGAAGAGTATCTGCCGATCATGGTGGATGCGTTTGAGGATGGAATCCGCATTCGGCAGTCCATGGAAGATTTGTGGCAGGCCAGCATCAAGAGCAACCCCAACGATCAGACAGCTCTGACCCGTTTGGCAGCCTTTTACGGTGAGGCCGGTCGCTGGAAGGATGCCATACCGGCATACAAGAACCTGACCGGATACCTCGAACGGCAATCCAAGGACAATCCCTCGCGCGCTAAGAATTTGCAGAGCGCCTACTTTTCACTGTCCGTGGCTCAAGTATTTTCTCAAGATTTTGCCGGCGCGCTGGCCACCACCGATACGTGGAAAAAGTTTGCGCCCGACGATCTGGAAGAACACAGAATGCGCGACCATACATTGCTCTTCCTCAACCGCACGCAGGAGGCCGAATCAGGCTATCTCGTCGACGTTGGCAAGATGATTGGCTCAACCTCCTGGGAGAAGCAAATTGCCGCTGACTTCAAGGAATTCAACGACAGGAACCTCAAGAACGCGGACTTCGACCATATTGACGACTTGCTGGACCTGGAGCGAATCCAGAAAGTGCTCAAGGCCGATGCAACCGACGCCGACGCTTTGCACGATTTGCCCATGGCTTATGACCGCTTGAAGCGTTACCAGGAAGCTGTGGACGCGGAGAAAAAGTGGATCGCCTACGTGCAGCGCGGATCGATGAAGGAGCCCAATCGCACCACGGCCTTGACCAGCGCGTATTTAGGTCTCTCCTGGTTCCAGCTTCTCACCCGCGATTTCAACGGCGCCCTGGCGTCCACCGAAGCCGGCAAGAAACTGAATCCTTCAGACCTCTTTTTGGATACCAATCGCGCGCACGCCTTGCTATTCCTGGGACAGACTCAGGAAGCGGAAAACATTTATCTGGGGAATCGCGGCAAGAAATTTGATCCCAAAGAGAATGAAGTTTGGGAGCAGGCTATTCTCGATGATTTTAATTCCTTTGACAAAGAGAACCTGACCAATCCGGAGATCCCAAAAATCCGCCAAATGCTCGCAGCTCAGTCAAAATAATGCCCGCCGCCGTCCAATTGGGCTGAAAAAATCTTGTATCGAATTCAGGACCGGAACCGGGAACCAGTAAATTACTCTTCATGGAGAACCAATGGCAGATACGCAGATTCGGAAGGTAGCGATTGTCGGTACGGGCTTGATCGGCGCGAGTTGGGCGGCGCAGTATCTGGCAAGCGGTTTAGACGTCATCGCGACGGATCCCGCGCCAGGCGCGGAGGCCAATTTACGCAAGGGCGTCGACGAGGCATGGAAGTTACTCACTGTCATTGGCCTTGCTTCGGGCGCAAGCCGCGACCGGCTCACCTTCACTGCCGATATGAAGGAGGCGCTCTCGAAGGCCGACTTTGTCCAGGAAAGCGTCCCGGAGCGGCCCGACATCAAAGTCAAGGTGTTCGCCCAGATGGACGAAGCCGCTCCCGTGGACACGATTCTCGCCTCAAGCGCATCCGGCATCACCATGGATATCATTCAGTTGCGCTGCAAGCATCCCGAGCGCTGCGTATTGGGCCATCCCTTCAATCCTCCCCATGTCATTCCCCTGGTGGAAGTCATAGGCGGGCCGAAGACGTCCGAGGCGGTGATCGAACAAACCATAAAGTTCTACGCGTCGATCGGCAAGAAGCCGATCCGGTTACGGAAGGCTCTCCCGGGCCACGTCGGGAACCGGCTTCAAGTGGCCCTCTACAAGGAGGTCCTCTATCTCATTCAGCAAGGCGTCCTCAGTGTGGAGGACGCGGACATCGCCGTGAGCTACGGGGCGGGGCTTCGCTGGGGAGTGATGGGTCCCAGCCTGCAGTGGCATTTGGCTGGCGGGCCCGGCGGAATGCGCCACTTCGTGGAGAAATTCATGGATGGCTTCGTGGTCCTCATGAAAAAACTCGAAATGCCCGACGTCACGCCGGAGCTGCTGCAAACTGTCATCGATGGCGTGCAGAAGGAAGCCAACGGCCAATCGGTCGAGCAGCTCGCGCAGGCGGAGAACCAGCTGGTGGCGGAGCTTATCGCGCTACGCGCCAAGGCGGGCGGCACACTTCCGTAAAAATATTTAAATTGGATTGCCTTCCTCGATTTACTAACGGCACCCCGGACGAATCGCAAGAGTGCAATTTGATTGAAGGCTACGTTCCGGTCACTCGTTACGCCCGAATCAGGCCGACTCCCAGCACGACCACGCTGATTGCCATCACAACCGCTCCCGCATACAACGACCATATCCATTTATTCGGGCGATCCGAGGTGAACGCGACCGAAAGAAAAAATCCCAGCGGAATTAGTATGGCTGCCAACGGAACGCCAATTCGCGCTAACCACGCAAAGGCAGGTGCCAAAGCCGCATGCTCCACAAATATCTGGCAAAGCAAGGCAAGAATCACCAAAACGCCGGCATGCGCGTGCCCGGCTCGAAAGAAACTGATTTGTAGCGGCGAAGGATTCATCCGCGCCCTCTTTCCGCTAAATAGCGTCAGTAAAAAATATCCGCCATATTGAATCGTGGGCACGGTGATTAATAGAATGCCGGAGATCAGCCTAGCGTCATGGTTCATCTATTCCTCCCGCTCCGCGCGCAATCAAAGGCAGGCAGTCCCATGGGCCCCGGAGAACCAGAGTCTACTGGCTTAGGAGCAAAATGGGAACGGAGAGGGTACGTCCTCTTATCGGAAGCCATCTCCCACATTCCCACAACCCCGCTTCCTAGGACTTGGCTCTGGCAGCTTAGCCGAACAGGAGAGAGACCTCCATCTAAGCGAGGCTGACGCGGCTCGTTGTGCAGCAGAGCGCCACGCTCTTGCTGGGATTCTGAGGGAGGTAATACACTTTCAAAGGTTCCTGATTGATGCTCAGGCTGTCGACCGAAGTGCCTGAAGTCAAAGTTCCGCTGCCTTCGAATTTTTGGCCCGATTCCATCCAGAACTGATATCGGATGCGAATATGAGAGTGGTAGCCAGTGCGAGTGTAGCTACTCTTGTCGTACCAGCCTGTAAGCACGCCGGGCGTTAGCACACCGTCGCGCAGGATTCGTTCGTCGCCACGGCTCCGCTGGACTGCGTAAACAATGATGCCCAGAATTACTGCCGGGTAGATAAGAGGCGCAAAGGAGATTTTTCCCCTCTGTACGAAGCTCTCAATCCGTCGCCAGCGCGAGGCAAAATAAACAATTGAACCGCAGACCAGAGCCGCTATCAGAAGCTGTTCCGCCCGCGTCAAGCCCTGTGCCCGGCGCATCGGTAATTCCTGAGATGATGCGTTGTCCGTGTAGGACAGAGATGTAGACCGTTTCCAGCTATCCGGCATTGGTGGCTTCGACAAGGGAGGGCTGTCCGGCGCTGATGTTTCAACCCAGTCGCCGATGTCTTGAAAATAGATGAATCCGGCCCAAACAACGGAACCCACCACGAACATGACGGAGAACACTGGGTCGTCGCGCAGTCTTTCAAGACCAATACCGATGAGAACAATAGGACCGATAAAGTCGATGGCCGCAAAGCGCAGTTTTGCAAGCCAAGCTTCGGAATGACTACCGCAGTTCGGGCATCGTTTTCCCGTGGCTTCTGGGTTAAAGATTGCCTGGCAGCGCCAGCAAGTCGATTCCACGAAGCGTCTTATACACTGTTGCCCTGTGAAGCGCCAGAGCGGAGGCAGGATTCCTAAGGGCCAAGCCCTGGGAAGTCGTCTTCTCAGAAACCGGTAGGCTACCAGCAAATTGACCGGATCAAAAGGATTGTGATGTGAGTCTGCGAGTGAAAAAGAATCTCTCACGTGCGAGGCACACAAGAAGTTAGGCGTTATGATCCTGATTTTGCAAAGACACGTCGAGGCCAAGAGCAGCCGATATGGATTGTGCCACGCGCTGAAAGAAAAGGGATGTTGGAGCCGAAGTCCGGACTTGAACCGGAGACCTGTCGATTACGAATCGACTGCTCTACCAACTGAGCTACTTCGGCCCATCGCCGACTGGATCGATTCACTCTAGCATCGCGCGGAAAATAGTTCAAACGCCTGCGCTGGAATGGAAACGCCCGCCCGTCAACGCGGCAACAATCTGTTTGCCGTGAAAGCGGCCATTTTCGATGAAGATTTCGCTGGTGTGGTTTCCGCCGATCACCACTCCGGCGACAAAAATTCCCGGCACATTGCTTTCATGAGTTACGGGGTCCATGGTGGGCTTATTGGTTTCCGGATCGAGCGAAATTCCCAGGGATTTCAGGAATGTGAAATCCGGATGGTATCCCGTCAATGCAAAAACCTGCGCCGCAGGCAGCGACATTTCCCCGGAATGGTTGGAAACCACTACGCGGCCTTCTTCGATGCGCTTCACACTCGTTTCAAAGAGGGCGCGAACCTGCCCGGCCTTGATGCGGTTCTCGATGTCCGGGCGGACCCAATATTTGATCGTCGAGCCAAGTTCCGCGCGCCGGTGGACCAGCGTGACCTTCGCGCCGTTGCGGTAGAGATCGAGCGCAGCTTCCGCCGCCGAGTTTTTCCCGCCGATCACCACCACATTCAGGCGCCAGAACGGGTGCGGCTCCGTGTAGTAGTGGGAGACGTGCGGCAGATCCTCTCCGGGAATGCCCAGACGATTCGGGAGGTCGTAGTAGCCGGTGGCCACCGCGATTTTTTTTGCGGCAAATTGCGCGGGAATTCCCTGCTCGTCCCGCGTATGCACGCTGAATTTTCCGTCGGCGCCTTCGACGCGCTCCACGCGATGGCCGAGCCGCAAGTCCAGCTCATAGTGCTCGGCGCACTTGCGATAATATTTGAGCGCTTCGCTGCGCGTGGGCTTTTCCGCAGTGCTCGTAAGCGGGAGATCGCCGATTTCCAGCAGTTCCGGCGTGGTGAAAAACACCATGTTGACGGGGTAATGGTAAATGGAATTGCAAAGGCAGCCCTTGTCAATCACCAGCGGACGCATTCCCGCGCGCTTGGCTTCTATTGCACACGCCAGCCCGGTAGGTCCGGCGCCAATGCAAATTAGGTCGTATGTGCTCATGAAAATAAGTTTGCCCCGGGAAGAAATGTTTTGCAACCGCCCTGGCCTGCGTTTTTTGGAAGCACCGCCAAGCCGCTGAGGACCATCGGAAGGAGTTTAAGTGAGCGGAATTTCCTTGATGGACACTGGCTGCGAAGCGGGACTCGCTCCGATGACCCCGGCAAGTTTGCGCCGTTTGATCCTCGCCTGCAGGCGGTCCATATACAAGTAAATCACCGGGGTCGTGTAAAGAGTGAGGGCTTGGCTCACCATCAAGCCTCCCACGATGCTGATCCCAAGGGGGCGGCGCATTTCCGAACCGGTCCCGGTCATAAGCGCCAGCGGCAATCCACCGAAAAGCGCTGCAACCGTCGTCATCATGATCGGACGGAATCTCAACAAGCAGGCCTGATAGATCGATTCTTCGGAGGTCTTACCTGTCCGTTCCGTTTCAATCGCGAAATCGATCATCATGATGGCGTTCTTTTTGACGATCCCGATCAGCAGAATGATTCCAATCAGCGCGATCACCGACAATTCCGTGTGGAACGCCATCAGCGCCAAAAGGGCCCCTACTCCGGCGGAGGGCAGCGTCGAAAGAATCGTGATCGGATGAATGTAACTTTCATAGAGGATTCCCAAAACGATATACACAGCCACCAGCGCGGCCAGAATCAACCAGGGCTGACTTTCCAGCGAAGATTGAAATGCCCGCGCGTTTCCCTGGAAGGTCGGATGAATATCGGCGGGAAGGCCCATCCGCAAGACAGCTGCTTCAATCTTCGTTACGGCGTCGCCCAGGGAAACTCCGTCTGCAAGATTGAACGAGACCGTAACCGCGGGAAATTGTCCCTGATGGTTCACCGCGAGCGCCGTATTCTTCGTCTCAAAGTGGGTAAACGCGCTGAGGGGCACTAAGTCCCCTTTTGACGATTTCACATACAAACCGCGAATGCGATCCGTACTGTCCCGAAAGGCCGAATCGACCTCCATCACCACATGATACTGATTGAGTTCCGTGAAGATTGTCGACACCTGACGCTGTCCGAACGCGTCATAGAGCGTATTGTCGATCGCCAATTGCGAAATTCCCAGTCGTGACGCCGTATCCCGGTCAACCACTAGGCTTGCCAGCAACCCGCGTGTTTGCTGATCGCTGGCGATGTCCCCCAGTTCGGGGATCTGTTTCAATGCCGCCTCCACACGAGGCGCCCATTCCAGCAGGTCATCGAGATTTTCACTGGAGAGCGTGTATTGATATTGCGAACTGCTGATCCTCCCGCCTACCGTGATGTCTTGATAGGCCCGCAAAAAAAGCGTGGCTCCTGGAACTTGCGCGAGTTTGGGCCTGAGGCGAGAGAGGACTTGATACACACTGACCTTTCGTTCCTTGAGCGGCTTCAATTCAATTTCCATCTGCCCGGTATTCTCGGAGCCGCCGCCCATTTCACCCACCAGGGTCTTCACCGCCGGGTCGCTCAAGACGATGTCAGTGAATTGCTTCATTTTCTCCTGCATCACGGGGAAGGAAGTATCCTGGGCTCCCAGAACATTTCCGGCCATCAGCCCCGTATCCTGCTGGGGGAAGAAACCTTTAGGAATGACGATATATAAATACACACTGAGGCAGAGCGTCGCGCCCGTGACGGCGAGCATGAAGGGTTGGTGACGCAGGACCCAGCGCAATCCGGCCGCATACGTTTTCACGCTCCATTGAAACACTCGTTCGATCGCGAGATACATCCTTCCGTGTTTAATTTCCTTGTCCGATCTCAGGAATTGAGCGCACATCATCGGCGTGGTGGTAAGCGACACACACAGAGAAACAAGAATCGCCACGCTCAAGGTGACCGAAAATTCGCGGAAAAGCCTTCCTATGATCCCGCCCATCAGCAGGAGAGGAATGAATACGGCGATCAGTGAAGTGCTCATCGACAAGACGGTGAATCCGATCTCTCGGGAACCCCTCATGGCTGCCCGCAGCGGCGATTCCCCCGCCTCCAGGTAACGCGTGATGTTCTCGATCACCACAATCGCGTCGTCCACGACGAAACCGGTGCAAATCGCCAGCGCCATGAGAGAGAGATTGTCGAGATTGTAGTGCAGCAGGTACATCACTCCGAAAGTTCCCACGATGGACAACGGCACTGCGACGCTTGGAATAATCGTGGCCCAGGCATTCCGCAAAAAAAGAAAAATGACCATGACCACAAGGGCCACGGTCAATAACAGCGTGAATTCTATGTCCTTAACGGAGGCACGAATGGTGGTCGTGCGATTGTAATTCGTGTCCATTTTGACCGTGGGAGGAATGGAAGCGCTCAATTCGGGGAGCAAAGCCATTATTTTGTCCACAGTCTGAATAATGTTCGCGCCGGGCTGCCGGCCAATGCCCATTAACACAGCCGCTTTGCCGTTCGTGTACCCCGCGTTGCGGACGTCTTCGATTCCTTCGGACACTTTGGCAATGTCCCTTATTCGGACCGGAGCTCCATTCCGATAGGCAACGATTAATGGTGAATATTCTTCCGGTTTGAGAAGTTGATCGGTGTCGCTCACGATCCAGCGGTTGAATGAATTCTCCAGAGCTCCTTTTGGAATGTTGGCGTTGGCAGATGCAAGTGCCGCGCTCACTTCCTGCAATCCGATTCCATAATGCGCCAGTGCGTTGGGATTCAGATCCACGCGAACCGCGGGCTTCGCTCCTCCCGAGAGTCGTACCAGGCCAACCCCATCGACCTGCGCTATCTTTTGAGCAAGAAAAGAATCGCATATATCGTAGAGGGCGCCTCGTGTAACCGTGTCCGATGACACGGACAAATCCAGGATGTCCGTTTCGGCTGGATTGATCTTCCGGTACGTCGGCAAGCTTGGAAGTCCCGCAGGTAATTGTCCCGCCGCCGCGTTGATGGCCGCCTGTACGTCCCGGGCCGCGGCATTGATGTCCCGATCGAGGTCGAACTGAAGAGCGATTCCCGTGCTGCCCAACTGACTGGAGGAAGTCATCTGGGTGATGCCGGCGACGCGTCCGAACTGCCGTTCCAGCGGGGTTGCCACGGAGGAGGCCATAGTCTCCGGACTCGCCCCCGGCAAATTTGCGCGGACATATATGGTCGGAAAATCTATGTGGGGCAACGCGGAAACGGGCAAAAAATAAAATGCCACTCCACCGGCAAGCAGAATTGCGACGCTCAATAAGGATGTGGCAACATGCCGTCGTATGAAAGGCGCTGAGATATGCATCTTAGTTTCTTCAGCCCGTAAAACCAGTTACGAACCTTGCGCCAGCAGCCACCCTATCTCGACATGATCGACTATAGTAATACTAATCCAAGCAGATGAAAGTTTCCTGAAGGCGGTGCCAGCCTAGTTTCCTAGAATCTGGCTACGCAGAAATTGGATCAGCAGCGTGGGTTCACATCTCGACACGGCCGTGGCCCACAAAGGGTCAAGCTGGTGAGATATTTTCTGCTTGAGTTTTAGGAACATGCAGGCCCAAGGCTTGTGCAGTCACGTCTGTGTACTTGAGACCGCCTCCAGTATTGAACAATACGACGCGGTCCTTAGCGTTGAGAAACCCCGTTGCGAGCAGGTGATCGTACGCAGCAGTCGCGGTGGCTCCTTCGGGCGAAAGAAAGATGCCTTCGTTTTTCGCCCAATCTTTTAGCGACGCCAGTATCTGCTCGTCAGTGAGTGCGAGTGCCACGCCGCCGGATTCCCGCAAGATTTCCAGCATAATGGAATCCCCATAAGGTTTCGGCACACGAAGGCCGGCCGCAAACGTAGCGGCGTTCTGCCACATCTGGCTCACGTCCGCGCCCTGGTCAAAAGCGCGGACCACTGGCGCGCACCCGGAGGCCTGCACCGCGATCATGCGAGGCCGTTTGCCCGGACGCACCCAGCCGAGTTCTTCCATCTCCAGGAAAGCTTTCCACATTCCAATCAGTCCAACTCCTCCGCCCGTGGGATAGAAAACCGCGTCGGGATATTCCCAGCCAAGTTGCTCGACCAATTCATAGCCCATGGTCTTCTTGCCTTCGACGCGGAATGGCTCCTTGAGAGTGGAGATGTCGAACCAACCCTCCTTCTCCTTTCGTTCCGCCACGATGCGTCCACAGTCGGAGATAAGCCCGTCGACAAGCGTCACCTTGGCCCCATAGACCGTCGCCTCGACGAAATTGGCGAACGGCACATCTTTTGGCATGAAGATGTGCGCTTCGATTCCTGCCGCGGCGGCGTAAGCAGCGAGAGCGCCCGCGGCATTCCCGGCCGATGGCACGGCCAGCTTCTTCAGTCCATAGTGGCAGGCCATGGTGACTGCCAGGGCGAGTCCGCGCGCTTTAAAAGTGGAGGTCGGGTTGGCGCCCTCCTCTTTGAGAAAGACATTCGCAGAGCGGCGGCTTTGGAGCATCGGCGTCCAACCCTCGCCGAGGGTGACCGGCTTGGCATCCGGAAGGACCAGGCTGTAGCGCCACATGCCGGCCCAAGGCATCGAAGAAGCATGCTGCGCGATTTTGTCGCGCGCTGCTGTGCCGTGCAGGGGCCGCAAGTCGTACCGGACATACAGCGAACCCGAGCAATCCGGGCACAGTGTCTGCGGAGTTTGCGCGGAAACAGTTTTTCGGCAACGCGAACACTCTAAATTTGTGATTGGTGGCATGCGCGAAAGATACCAGAGAGCGTGAACAGTAGACAATCACCTAAAGAGAGGTAACCGCTTAGAGAATTCGTGAGGTACTATGTGGACTCGCAAGAATGCCGGCTCGTATGGTTTGAGGAGACTCCTCAGGTACCGGGACAGCCCTCGTGACGGCAGACACGAAGAAAACCTCGGCCCACAAGACGAAGCCCGGCGCCTATTTCGGTATTCCGCTGGCGCTTTGGGTGATTGTGTTCTTGGCTGGCGGCCTATTCATTGGCGTGCTATTCCCCGGGAACCGTATGGCTGCTGCGATCTACACGAGCGGCACGTACTTCCCCAAAGCCGTGGTGACATTTGCCACGCTCGTGATCTTTGCGCTGCTTTCCGGAGCCACCGCAAAACTAGTGCTGTACAACCGGCAGGGCGCCGGGCGCTTGTTCGGATCAATCTTCGCTGCCTATGTTGTCCTGGGATTTGCCTCACTGGTTTACGTCACGATTTGGATCCCGATCCTAACCAAATTGCCGTTTGCCGCCCCCGGCGTGCCTATCCCGGGGGCCGGCCAATGGCTTCAGCAAGTCGGACAATCCTTCTCCACGCTTCTCTCCGAACAGCCTTTGATTCAAGCGCTCGTCATTGCCGTACTCACGGGCTACACGGCAGCTATTGTCCCGGGCTTGCGTTCCGTCGCGCGGGGTCTGATCACTGGCGGGCAAGTCACGCTATGGCTGTTCAAGAAACTTCTGTGGTATTACCCGCTGATGATTGGTTCCCTGGCTATCGGCATTCCAATGAAATTTGGTATTAAGGGCATGACTGCGTACGGCCGCACCACTCTTTGGGTGGGTATTGTAACGGTGAGCTGGTCCATCGTGCTTGCCACCGTAGTGAAGCTGACCTCGAAGCGCTCTTGGAAGCAGATTGCTTCTTACTATGCCACTGTGTGGCCGACAGGTTTCGGGACGGGGGGATCGTACGAAACCCTGGCAATGAATGTCGTTTCGGCTGAATCCGAATTGGGACTTCCCCGCGAAATGGCGGAAGTTTCGATCGTATTCGGCACCGTGATGAACAAGAGTTGTGCCACCATGTCCGTCATGTTGGTTACGATTTCCGTGGCCCGGCTGCTCAATTTCCCTATTTCCATGGCCGAAATCTTGACGCTGATTCCGCCGGTCCTCATTCTGGGATTGGAGTCTCCCGGCATCCCCGGAGGCGCCGCATTTTTTATGTCGCCGGTCGTTGCCGTGCTGCTCCACGTTCACGATCTCGATAGTTTCGTTGCAACGTTCGTGACCATGTATTCCGGTCTAATCCCAATGTTCTCTACCGCCGGCAACACCACCAACGACGGCCTCGTGGGCGCGTTGTTGAACGATCGCTTCTGCAACTCTCCGAAGCTGGAAGGCTCCGCGGTGCCCAATGTTCAGTCCGCTTCTGCGTCCTTCACGAACAGCGACGGCCCTCCAGCACTGTCCAGACTGATCGGCTGGATACTTATGGCTTTGAGCGCGTGGATGATCGTTTCGCCTCAGTCGCTGCTGGGCCTGGAGCAGCTGAAGTGGATGCACCGTTACGCGTTTCCCGGGGAGGTCATGCTGGGCGCTTTGGTGATGACCGCGTCGCTCTATTTACTCACGCCCAAAAGCACCGCTGATCAATTTGGCCGAATTGCGGAAAAGAGTACGCCAAGACCGGAGCCCACGATCAAGACCAAAAGTTTGCCTTAGGAAAAATGGTGTCCTGCGGCCGGCCACGTGATTGATTCCCGTAGACAGCCCGCGTATCATGGATGGTTAATGCCAGTAATTAGAACAGGCCGCCCGGCTCGCCGCTTTCTTTCTTGCAAGCCTTTCCTGCTTGTCGCCCTCTTTGTGTCGCTGCTCGCGCCGGCGCTCTTTGCCGCCGACCCTGAAATTTTTCCGCTTTCTCAGGTCCAGCCGGGAATGAAGGGCGAGGCGTACACGATTTTTGCCGGGGATCAGATCGAAAAGTTCGATCTCGTAGTCATTGGGGTGATGCCGAATTTTCTGGCGCCGAAAGAATCGATCATCCTGGTGCAACTCCTGGGACCGAAAGTGGAGCACACCGGCGTGGTTGCCGGGATGAGCGGGAGTCCCGTTTATATCGACGGGAAACTCGCGGGGGCACTGTCCCTTAAGCTCGGCCAGTTCAGCAAGGAGCCCCTGGCCGGGGTCACGCCAATTGAAAACATTTTGAGCCTGCCGAAGGGGCAGCCCGGGACGATTCGCGCCGAAGCACCGCTGGCTGTAGAGCCTTCAGAACAAACGGAAGCGCGGCTCGAAATTCCTTCGGATTGGGCGTCGCGCGCCGGCATTTCCGGTGGAAGTTTTCTGACGCCTATAGATTCCCCTCTGGTCTTTTCAGGTTTTAGTGCTGTGGCCATTCGTCAATTCGAGCACGAATTTGCCGCATATGGCATGTCTGCAGCACAGGGCGGCAGCATCGACGCGCGTCCTGACGATGCAAACATTCGTCCCGGAGACATGGTCAGCGCCGTCTTACTCGAAGGTGATTTGTCTCTGGCCGCTTCGTGTACCGTCACGGCCATCGTGGATGGACGCGTGTACGTGTGCGGGCACCCCCTGTTTGGTTTCGGCGCCGTTCAGATGCCCATGGCCCGGGCGCGTGTGCTGACCACGCTCAGCTCTGACCTCGAATCGACGAAAATTGTGAACGTCGGCGGCACGATCGGCTCATTCAGCCAGGATCGCGTGACCGCTGTGATTGGCGGTCTGGGCGCCGCGCCGAAATTGATCCCCATCGACATGACCGTGGCCTCGCCCGACGGAGACAAGCACCTTTCCTTCCGCATGATGTCGAATCCCAAGATCACTCCGATTCTGATGGGCATTGCCGCGCTAAACGGCCTGATCCAGAGTAGCGTGTACGGTGAAGGAACCACCATGCACTTGACGGGAGCAATCGACATCGCTGGCCACTCCAGCGTGACACTAGACAATCTTTTCCCGCCGATGGATTCCTTCATTCCCGATGGCTTGCCGGTGGCCAGCTCGGTGCAAAATATTTTCCAGAGAATATTCTCCAATCAATATGAAACGGCGAATATCGAGCGCGTGACGCTGCGCATGGAATCCTTGCCGGAGCGCCGCCAGATGACCATCGAGGGCGCCTGGCTGGACAAATCCGAGGCCGAGCCGGGCGACAAAGTGACCGTGCGCGTGCAACTGCGTCCGTATCGCGGATCGCCAATCATTCGCGACGTGCGGATCGTGATCCCCCCGCAGGCGCCGCGCGGCACGAACATGCAAATTCTGGCCAGCGATTCGAGCACCTTGAACCGCATGAGCATCGTATCCGGATCGCAAGCGCGCCTGGACAGCTTGGAACAACTCATTTCTGTTTTGAATCGCGAGCGGAGAAACAACCGCCTGTATGTGACGCTGCTCGGATCTTCACCAACCATGCTGGTGCAGGACAAAGTGATGCCGAACGTCCCCGCGTCCGAAATCAATCTTCTGGACCAGCGCGGCGGGCCGGCAAGTTCTCTCGTGGTTCGGGAATCGGCCGCGGGGGAATGGTCTCTGCCGCTCGATCAGATCGTTCAGGGGTCCACATCCATTACGATTCAAATCAAGTAAGCGGCAGGCTGGCGCGCGTCGCTGGCTCCTGAGGAGTTTCATGCGCAATGCACTTTCAATCGCCCGCGATTCGCGCGGCGCAAGAACCGCCGCCCTCGCTCACCCGGTCGCTTGGATGCTTCTCGCCGCAATAGCGCTTTCGGCCGCGGCGCCCGCGCTTGCCGAACACACCCGCTGGTGGCGGCAAAGCACGTTCGAGGAATTTGACAAAGGGACGGCGAAGGGCGTGGCGCTGCGCAGCGACGGCAAAATGTTTCTCGCGCCGCGCTTCGCCGAATTTGCGGACGCCAATCTCGCCTATCTCCTTCAAATCCGGGCCGATTCAAAGGGAAATCTTTACGCAGCGGGCGGCTCGAATGCAAAAGTGCTGCGCATCGACGCCAGCGGCAAATCCACCAGCGTATTTGAATCCTCCGAACTTTCCGCCCAGGCGCTCGCTATCGACGCCGCAGGAAATTTATTTGTCGGCACATCGCCCGACGGAAAAGTCTACAAGGTGACTCCCGCAGGCCAATCCTCCGTCTTTTTTGATCCCAAGACGAAATACATTTGGGACCTTGCCGTGGACAAGGACGGAACCGTTTACGTTGCCACGGGCGATACCGGCAAGATCTTTTCCGTCGCGCCGGATGGCAAAGGAGACGTTTTTTATTCCAGCGAAGAAACCCACATTCGGTCGCTGGCGCTCGATGCGAACGGAAACTTGCTGGCAGGGACGGAACCCAGCGGGCGCGTTTTGCGCATTCCGAAGGCCGCCAATAACCGCCACGCATTTGTTCTCTACGAAACCTCGAAAAAGGAAATCACCGCGCTCCTGCAGGCCGCGAGTGGAGACCTCTACGTCGCCGCGGTAGGCGAGAAAACCCCGCCCATCCCCGGCCAGCCACGTCCCCTGACGGGGGAAGCCGCGGTGACAAATAATTTTGCAATTTCGATTGGCCCATCGGGGAACGCCACGGGTGCCCCCGGTCAAACGCAGATTCAGCCCATCCCTTTCACGCCGCTCTTTACCGTCAATTCGAGTTCGGTTTATCGAATCGCCGCGGACGGCTCCCCCGAAGAGCTTTGGAGCGCGCGCGACGACGTGGTCTACTCAATGGGGCTTCTCCCCGGCGGCAAATTGCTTCTCGGGACAGGAAATGTTGGCACGGTCTTGCAAATCGAAGGAAATCATCTGTTCTCAAAACTCGTGAAGGCGACCTCGCGCCAGGTAACCTCCATCGCCGCCGGCCCCGGCGGAAAGCTTTTTCTCGCCACCGCCAATCCGGGAAAGGTTTTTACGCTCGGACCGGACAATGAATCCGAAGGAACCTACGAATCGCAGCCGTTCGACGCGCACATTTTTTCGCGCTGGGGCCGCACCGTCTGGTGGGGTGAAAATTTCGCCGCTGCGAACAACGCTGGCGCCCCGCGCATCGCTGTGTATGCCCGCTCGGGCAACACTTCGGATCCCGATTCCAATTGGAGCGACTGGGCGGGCCCCTATGCGAATCCTTCCGGCGACAAGCTCGATTGCCCGTCTGCGCGCTTTGTGCAGTGGAAAGCGGTGCTGCGTGGCGGGAGCGGCAACACCACGCCTGCCGTCGATTGGTTCAGCATTGCGTATTTGCCCAAAAATATTGCTCCCGAAGTGACCGCGATCGCGTTGCAGGATCCCGGCATTCGCGTCCAGGGAACTACCTTGCCGGTGGTGGGCGCGGGCCCGCAGGCTCCCGCACAGCTTCGGATGCCGCAACCCCCGCCCTCTGCATCTTCCGCCAATGGCGCGTTCAACGTTACCGCGATTCCCACGGTCGCGCCGGCTGGCCCCGCGCATTTTGAACCCATCCCGCAGGGCTTCTCGCAAAAAGGGTTTCAGTCGGTTCTGTGGACCGCGGATGACGCCAATGACGATCAGCTGGAATTCGCCGTTTATTTTCGCGGCGAAAATGAAACTTCGTGGAAGCTGCTCAAGGACAAGCTGGACACGCGGTTTTATTCATGGGACACGACCACCATGCCCGACGGCGCTTACTACATGAAGATCGTCGCCAGCGACTCTCCGTCCAACCCTGCCGGAGAAGGGCTTTCTTCGGAGCGGGAATCCGACCGCTTCGTTGTGGATAACGCGCCGCCGTCGATTAGTCAACTCGCGGCTGAATCCGTGAGCGCCGGTGTGCGCGTGCGATTCCAGGCCAGCGCGCCGGTGAGCTTCATCGCGCGCGCGGAATACAGTGTGGATGCGGGAGATTGGACGCTGGTCTTTCCCGCGGGAGGCCTGAGCGACGCGCCCCGCGAGAATTACGATTTTCAATTGCAGAAAATTACTTCGGGCGAGCACACAGTCACGGTTAGGGTGTTCGACCAGTTTGAAAACGTTTCCACCGCCAAGACATCAGTACGAATTTCCTCCACCGGAAATTGAACCGCAAGATGGTGGCGCTGGCGCCCCGCCGGCGTCTAACCGCCCAACATTGTGGTTAGCGGCGAACCCTAGCTCGCCCAGCGTTCCCGCACCGAAGCCTTGGCCTCGTACCGCTCGATGTGCAGCCCGATCCCAGACATGCCGCCGGGAGCGGAGCTCTGCTTCACGTGGACCACCCGCGCCACGCACTTCACATCGCTCGACACTCGTCCAGAAAGCTCTTGCGGCATGCGCAGCGAGACTTCCACGGGCGTACCGATTTTCAGCGGGACATTGGTCAAAAAATACAAACCACGCTGCGAGATATTTTCCGATTGCGCCGTCTGTTCGGTTGCTCCCGGATTGTTGAGCGCCCGGAATCGCAACGGCACATTCACATTCACTCGAGTGTCGAAACGTCGTTCACTTGAATTCATGGGTTTCTCCCTGTCTGCCGGTTGGGCAAGCCCGCTCGCTGGTTGGTGTGCGCGCGGTTATCTAAGTAGGAAGGGGGTGAAATCGATTTTACTGCGCCGCGGATCGCAAGCAAGAGAAATGCGCATCTTTTCGAGGACCTGGACCATGCCGGGACAAGTTGTGCCATAATGCGCCTTTCTTAAGAGTTTTCTCATTGAGCGCATCCGACACTCCGTCCTTCGCGGGCCCAAACCTCCAGGCCATTCGGGAGGCCCACCGCCGCATTTCTCCCCACATCGAAGAAACACAGGTGATGATTTCTTACCCGCTCGATGAGCTTGCGGGCGCGCTGCTCTATTTCAAGTGCGAGAATTTGCAGCTTTCCGGCTCGTTCAAAATTCGCGGCGCGGCGAATGCCGTATTTTCGCTTAGCGAAGCGGAGGCGGCGCGCGGCGTGGTGACGCACTCGTCCGGAAATCACGGGGCCGCGCTGGCCCTCGCGGCGCAAATGCGCGGGATCCGCGCCTGGGTGGTGATGCCCCGCAACGCCCCGCAAGTAAAAATTCGCGCGGTTGAAGCCTACGGCGCGGACATTTCATTTTGCGAGCCGACGCTTGCGGCGCGCGAGGCGGCCGCCGTGGAACTGCTGCGCTCCACGGGCGGGACACTGATCCACCCCTATGACGACGACCGTGTGATCGCGGGACAAGGGACCGCGGCGCTCGAATTTCTCGAGGAAATTCCGGACCTGGACATTATCTGCGCGCCGGTTTCGGGTGGAGGATTGCTCTCCGGCACGGCCATCGCCGCGAAGTCGTTGCGCCCGGAAATCGTGGTGATCGGCTGCGAACCGGCCAACGCCGATGACGCGGCGCGCTCGATCGCCTCCGGCCACCTCGAACCCGGCTCCGAGAAGTTCACCATGGCCGACGGCCTGCGGGCGACTCTCTCGCCGCGCACCTTCGCGATCCTGCGCGAGCGCGTCGACCGCATCCTTTTAGTATCGGAAGAGGAAATAGTCCATTCGATGCGCCTGATTACGGAGCATCTGCGCAGCGCGGTCGAACCGTCCGGCGCTGTCGCCGCGTCCCCCGCGCTTCATCGCCAGATCGAAGGCGAGGATTTGAAAATCGGAATCATTCTTTCTGGAGGGAATCTCGACCCGGACACCGTCCCCAGGCAGTGAGGGGAAAGAAGTCACTAGTGGATAGTGACTGTGACCGCCGGGGACGTTGAACTATTGTAGTTTCCGTCTCCGCTGTAGGTCGCCGTGATGGTTCCGGTGGCCGCCAATTTGACGTTGCTCAATGTGGCGGTCGCGGCGGCAAACCCGTTTGCGTCCGATGTTGCGGTCACATTCACAGTGCCGAGCGTGTCGCTTGTGGTGGAGCTAGTTCCTCCGGTGCTGCCGCAGCTGGTTCCCACCGCCATCACGATCACTAATGCCATTCCGAGCAAGACACCGCCGCGCCGCCTTGTTGTCGCTAAAAGCAGCGTGAAAAAGCACGCGAGCGCAGCACAAATCTCGCCCACAAGGAACCGATTGGGCTGCGGCCAATCGCGTCGTCCAGGACTGAAAACGGATGCAGCTGTGGTGGCAGTGAAGGTAACCGTACCGGTAGGCGCAGCGCCCGTGCTGCCAACAGCGGGATTGGAGGAAGTTTGTGTGTCTATCAGGACGGTCAGCGAGAACGTTGTGTTCGCGGGAACGGACGTGGAACTCGGCGTAACCGCCGCAGTGGTCGACGCCTTCGTTACAGTGAAAGTCGGCGCATTGGTATTGCTCGGTTGAAAGCTGTTATCGCCGGAGTAAGCCGCTTGAATGTTGTGCATGCCCACGGAAAGATTCTGAATCTGCTGGTCCTCAAAAAATCCGAAGCTGTTCAGATTAAATTTGCTACCACCGTCTACAGTCGGCAGAGGTGAGCCACCGTCAGTGATCGTAACGCTTCCAGTCGGGAGGGCGCCGGTGGGTGTTGGCTGGCAAACTGTGCCCGGACCATTGATGCTCGAAATGGATCCTGAGTCGATAATGGCCACAGTCAGCACATAAGCCGAGCCGTACGGGGCAGAAGTCGCGGTAGTGCACGAAGTGCCGTTGGTCACGAAGCCCAATTTGGTCACACTCGTTGTCTGGTTGACCGTGACGGTTACGGGAGTGGAATCGCTGCCGAGGAACGTGCCATCGCCCGCGTAGTGCGCAATCAATGGGTATGTGCCGCCGGGCAGAAAAGTTGTGCTCCAAGTCACAGTGCCAGCTGTTCCAATCGAAAACTGCGCATTGTTGCAGCCCGAGCCGCCCTGTGCTGGTGGTGTGTTGGGCAGGACATTGCAGTCGACACCCACATCGGGGTTCGCCGCTCCCGGAATGCCCTTCGCGATGAGCGACACGTCTCCTGTCGGGGTCGCCGTTGCGGGCGCGACGGGATTGACGGTAACGGATACCTGTACCGGCGTGCCATACGCAAAGACGAATGGGGGGGCAGCGCCATTGTTAAGGGCCAGCGTCGTTGTCGATCCGCTGTTGATGGCCGTGTTCCATTTATTGACCAGATTCGATACGTTGACGGACCCAAGCCCTGTTGCCTCATCGTAGCCGACGCCGGCAGCGAAGCCGGTCTCTCCCGGAATGTTCGTGTTTCCTGACGTCGTGTCGTTGAAAATGCAAGTGCTACCCGGCAGTGTGGTACTCGAACCGTCACACAAAGATGCGTTGGCTCCGGGCGTAGTAGGCGGCTCCGCAGCTGCCAGCTTGTAGAGGGTGTAGTTCGCGATCCCGACCCGAGCACCTGGCCCAATCTTTTGAAGGACCAAGGCCATGATCCCGCCAAAAGCCTGCGCTGACGCAGACGTACCACTCAGGATCGAGAAACAGGGCCCGACTCCTCCCGCACAAGTCGCGTTTGTTGCTTGACAAGACGCGTCGAGACAGAGGACGTAGCCATCGTGGTCGCCTGCGGCAAGCGACACATCAGGAACAAGTCGCCCCGTTGCATTGGCTGGAATTCCGGTGACTCCCGATTGCCAGGTCGGAATTGAGAAAGCAAGACTCTCCCCCCCGCCGCTGGACCACAGGCCCACCGATGGACAGCCGGGTTGCCCCACTTGTGCAGACGTGCAGCTTTCGTTCCAAACGTTTTCAGGAATATAGGAAATTGCGGACCCGGGATTTGTCGAGCTATTTGCTGAATTCCAGTAGGTGCCTGGACTCGCCGTGTCATTGAATTGCGTCCCGCCAACGGCAACCGTGAACGGAGTAGCGGCCAGAAGGTTTACGGACGCCGGTTGATCCGAGGTCGGCACAGTGCTCGCGTCATCGCAGGAGTCCGGGCCACCGTCGCCAGAAGCCACGAGATACGTGATTCCTTGCGCTGCCGCCTGTTCCGCCATGAAAGAGTAGAAGGACGCAGCCGAAGATAGCGAAGATGAAAATGCAGGCCCAAAATCCGTTTCGCAAACCGAGAAGCTCTCGGTCATTACATCGGCAAGATTGTTGTCAATAATGTAGAACTCGGAAAGGTCCTCGCCTACCGCGGCGTTCGTGGTTTCGGAAACAACCAGGTCCACGGTCGCGGCGGGGGCTACTGCGCCGGGCCAAGTCGCGTCGAGAACCGCTTCTGCCTCTTCGTTGCCTCCCAAATCGCCGGGGTCAGGGCCGTTCAAAATAATGTTTGGGCCGCTCCCTCCTAAGTTAAATGTGCTACGAAAATCAGCGACGTCCTGTGGAAGGATGTTTGAACGCGCTATTACGCCGATCGTAACCCCGCTGCCCGTCATCCCCGAAGGAGTGACATTGTAGATCGTGTTGAAATCCGCCGGTGCCAATCCGTGCGACCCGTCTTGAAAGTTGATTTGCGGCTTGCCACCGGGTGCTCTTGTAAAGGCCGCTGTTCGCCCTGATCGGACGGAAGCTGGCCTCTTTGGAAAGTTATGAAGGGACGCGATGCCGGAAATGACGGGGGCAAGCGCCGCGGGAATCTGCGGGTCGCTGGCGTTGGCCCAGTGGGATTCCCCATTCACGACGTAACGGTGAATCGGCGTGTGCAGCGCCGTCTGAACCTGCGAGGCCGTCCCGGAAAACTCAATCACAGAGCGGCCCCGTGAAACTTTGATGGATTGGAATCCGAAGGAAGCAAGCCAGGACGTTACGGCCTGAAGGTCCGCGTCGGCGGGCCCGAATTGCTGGCCGAACTGGTCGGGCGTAAGCCACTTGTGAAAATTGGGCGAGGAGGTGACCTGCTGCTGCTCAAGCAAATCCTGCAGCGAAGATTCCTGATCGGCGCTGCGCTTCAAGACCAGCATGATCCGGTTCATCGGCAGATCAGCCGGGGCCGCACCCTGGTCGTACTGAGCGCGCGCGAGCGGGTGCGTGTTGCCCTTGAGCGTCACCAGCTGCGAATTATTGACTCGATCGGTAACCCGCGTGGGGACGGCGTTTTGCGCGGAGGCGGCGAACGGCGCGGCCAGCGCCAAGACCGCGGCGAAAACCGCGGCCTCTGGAAATTGCGCGAGGGCGCGGCGAAGTTCACCTCGAAGTTGAAAGACGGCCCGCGAAAAAATGTTCCCAGGGCGGGAGCGCGCAAGGACGGAGGTAGTGCCGGCGAATCGTTTCTTCACGGTTCCCTCAGGACGAATCAGTCGGATGATAGGCCCAAACCGCACGGGGCCGGTATCCAAAATTTAGTTTTTGCCACCCAGGAGCGGTTTCCGCCCTATTTCAATTCCCTTGGATGCAGGATTTGGTTCCGGGTTTTCCCGAAGATTTTCCTGCGTGTTTTTTCGGTTTCGCCTACTGCAGAACACTATGCTGTTCCGCGGCCCATGAACACGCCGCAAAAACAGAATGTTGCCCAGTTCGCAATCATCATGATGAAGAGATAACCTCCTGAGGCGGGGGCGGTGCGGAAAAATAATTCACGGATAAAGTATTCGGGCCAGCGTCCCGAGCTGACTTCTCCCGAACCACCAAGGCGGCGGGCAAAGCTTCAAGGCTGTGATTGCCGGGACGGGTCAAAGCGCGCGCGAAAGGATCATGCCCGGGCCATCCGCCGCAATCAACTTTCCGGCACTTTCCAATTCACCGGAGGGAATGAGATCTGCCAGAAGTTGGGGGAAGGCGTGGTGAACTCCACGGGAATCAAAAACCCTTCGGCGCTCTCGCGGGGAGCGCGCGAGACCCTGGAGCCAACCTTCTCTGACGTCCGGCCGTTCACAAGTTCCACATTCGTCTCCGGATCGAGCATCCGCGGGCACATCACCATCGCGCCATGAACATTTACCGCAACCGTGTGGGCGGTGATCTTCACGGGCTTGCCCTTTTCTGTAGCGACCAGCGTGATCGGCACTCGAATGATGACGCGCTGGCTGCGGCGGTGCTCTTCTCCCGGCATCAGGCCGGTCCCGCGATTCAACTGTTCTTTTGATAGAATCATAGGTCAAGCCCCCAAAAACCCATTTGTGGGTTGATCAATTCGATTCCTAGTTCCCAGCCCTCGGCGCGTTCGTGCCCGCGCCATACAATCACTCCGGAATTTGTCTGTTTGCTGACCATGTTGGTTAAGCGGATCGACTGTGAAACTTCGAGATGCGACGGCAGCACGACCATGCATCCATACGGCCCCACGACGCGTGTTTGCGCTTCCTTGCGAAGTGATTCCCCTCCCGCGCTCCATTCCACGGCAATCGGAACTCGAGAATTAACTCGTACGCCACGGCGCTTTTCGCGCCCGCCGGGTGGAGCAGGCTTGGCATTTACAACCGGGTGGATTACCCTGCCCGGAATACTTGGGGCACGTTTGGCCCGAAAGTCAGTCATTCCAGGACCCCTCAGTGGATGGCGGGATTCGCCACATCCTTAGTTTGGAAGTGGAACATTCCCGCTTACTTATAAAGAATGCTAGGCTTCGGGTCCTAGGGCGTCAATTGTACGTAAGGACAGGCAGGAATTCGGGTTGGGACAGGTACATTGGTCTGGGTCCGGATGACCCGTTTCGCATCGGGATACTGTCCGGAGGGGCAGAGCTTTCGACACTGTGTTCTCTATCCTGAATGATCTAAGAAAATTCAAATTCCGCAGGCGCAAAGCTGTGTTGCCGGCAATGGACGTCGGATACTGATATTCCTGCAAGGCTCCGCCAAGCGATGGCGGCAGGAAATTGACATGAAAGTTCTGATTTTCGGAGCGACGGGCATGGTCGGCCAAGGCGTTCTTCGGGAATGCCTGCTCGACCCGGGCATCCATGCGGTAGTGACAATAGGGAGGGCTCCGACCGGAGTGCGCCATGCGAAGCTGCGAGAGATCGTGCACGCGGACCTGTTTCACTTTTCCGGCATCGAAGCGGAACTGAAAGGACTCGACGCCTGCTTTTTCTGTCTGGGCGTTTCGTCCGCGGGAGTGTCTGAACAGCAGTACGAAAATCTGACCTACACCCTCACCCTTGCAGCTGCGGAAACGCTATCGCGTCTCAATTCGGAAATGACCTTTGTCTATGTGTCTGGAGCCGGAACGGACAGCACTGAGAAGGGGCGAATGATGTGGGCGAGAGTGAAGGGCAGAACGGAAAACGCTCTTTTGCGCCTGCCATTCAAAGCGGCATACATGTTTCGGCCGGGTGTCATTCAACCCATCCACGGCGTGCGCTCCAGGACTACTGCCTACCGTGTCGCCTATATGCTCGCCAAACCTGTACTTCCCTTGCTCCGCAGACTTTTTCCTCGCTACATCCTGACGACGGAAGATGTCGGCCGCGCGATGATTTTTGTGGCTAAAAGAGGCGCCCCAAAGAAGATTTTAGAGTCCTGGGACATTCGAGATTGCGCGACGAATTCCCTGGCGGTCAGCAGTGTGCCGCAGGAATAGTCGGCCGCGGGATCCGAGTTGACATTCCCGTTTGTCCCCTGTAGTACACGCAAGTGACAAATCGCCCGAAAACGGATTATACCCGGCCCGATTTCCGGTCCATGGCCCTCATTACCATCGATATGCAGAACGATTTTCTGAAGGGCCAGCCCTGCGAGATTCCCGGGACTTCCGAGATCCTTCCGCAACTGAGCGAACTGGCTGGGGCGTTTCGGCGCGCCCGGATGCCGGTGATCCACATGGTGCGGCTATATAAACCGGACGGCAGCAACGCCGACCTGTGCCGCCGTTCCGCAGTCGAGCAAGGCGCGTCGATTGTTCGCCCGGGAACATCAGGCGCGGAACTTGCGCCGCCTTTGTTGCCCACACAGGAGTCGGCCCTGGATGCTGAACTTCTCCTCTCCGGCGCTCCGCAGGCCCTGGGGCCAAAGGAATGGGCCATCTACAAGCCTCGGTGGGGCGCGTTCTTCGGAACGCCCCTACAACAGCACCTTTTGAGTTTGGGTGTCACGTCGCTTGCTTTCGCGGGCTGTAACTTCCCAAACTGCCCGCGCACGTCGATCTACGAAGCCAGCGAGCGCGACTATCGAATCGTTCTCGCCGAAGACGCCATATCCGGCCTATACGATCGCGGCCGGGAGGAAATGAAAAACATCGGCGTCCTGTTAATCACCTCCAAAGAGCTGGCAAACGCGATCGCGGCAAATTAGCGGCAACAAAAATCGAGCAGGCTTGAAGATTCATGCGGTCCGTTTCAAAACCCAAGCCGCGCCCGCGCCGCAGCGTGTATGTTATTCTTCGACCTTTTGGGAGGGGCAATGAACCTGGACTTGCTGGCAATTGGACCGCATCCGGACGACGTCGAGTTGACTTGCGGCGGCACTTTATTGAAAGCGGCTGAGCAGGGGTACAAAACAGGCATCCTGGACTTGACCGCCGGCGAAATGGGGACACGGGGAACGCCGGAAACGCGCCTCAAGGAGGCTGCGAAGGCCGCGCGAATCTTGCGAGTAGCGCACCGGGAAAACCTGCGCCTGCCAGACGCCCATCTCGAAGTCACCATGGATTTGAAGTTGGCCGTCGCGCGGCGTATTCGGGCGCTCAAGCCTCACACCGTAATCCTCCCCTATTGGGAGGGTAGGCATCCCGACCATTACACCGCCGCGCGCCTCGCCTACGAGGGGTGCTTCCTCGCCGGCCTGAAGCAGCTGCCGATCGAAGGCGAAGCGTTTCGCCCCTTCAAGATCCTGTATTCCACAGTCTACTTCCGCGAAGTCCGGCCCACGTTTGTCGTGGACATTTCGCGCTACTACGACAGGCGCTATAAGGCCATCCTGGCCTACCACTCACAGTTCAGCCCCAAGGCCAAGGACAAGAAGTCCAAGGTAGACATCCCTCTCGACCGCCTGCACCATGAGGTCAACTTGATCGCTCGTTACTTCGGGCACTTGGCAGGGGTGGAATACGCCGAGCCGTTTCTGGTGAAGGAAGTGATGCAGGTAGAAGACGTCGTAAAATTGCCGGTGCGCTCTATTTAGGGCCCACGGGCTTACTGACCTTCGTTTTCCTGGGCCATGGAGTAGCCGGGCAAAGTATGGCCTTCGCCGCGCCGCTCAATTCGAACCCGGATCATCGATTCAGTAGCCGCGCCGGTAGGGCGAAGTACGGCGACCTTATACAGGGCCTCGTTGTAAATCTTGGTCACGAGGAAGGTTTCCTCGGTTCCAACCTTCTTCCAGACCTGCCCGATCCGGATTTGCTGGTCCACTATAGGCATATATTCAGGGTAGTGAGAACTCCGGCGGGTGTCAATCGCTTGCCGTGCAATGTTTTCCAGGCCAGCCTGGAAAACCTATTTGCCCTGCCATACATCAGATGGCAAAGAGAGTATGCTCCCATGGTCCGGGTGTGTTGTATAATGATCCGACGGGAGCTTTCAGGAGGAGCCATGAGACGCCTCTACAACGGAATCTTCGGGGCCATATTCGCACTGATATTGGCCGCCACGGCCGGGTTTGCCGCGCAGCAGCAGCCCCAAGCGCAGACCCAGCAGCAACCTGCCGCCACAGCCGCGGACTCGAGCCAGCAGCCCCAAACGCAGGACCAGACAGCCACCTCTGACGAAGACGATACCGTGAAGGGCGTCAAGCCCGGCTCTGAGAAAGACGTCAATTCCATCGGGAATCGCGGCGTCGGCAAGGGCGTGAATTTGTATTCCCTGCAGCGCGAGATCGCGATGGGGAAACAGGCGGCCATGGAAGTCGAAAAGACCGCCAAAATGATCAATGACCCCGTGGTCACCGAATACGTGAATCGCGTGGGGCAAAACCTGGTGCGGAATTCCGACGCCAAGGTTCCGTTCACGATCAAGGTGATCGACTCGGATGAAATTAACGCGTTTGCCCTCCCCGGCGGCTTTTTCTATGTGAACAGCGGCTTGATCTTGCGCGCCGATGAAGAAGCCGAACTCGCGGGCGTGATGGGGCATGAAATCGCGCACGTGGCCGCGCGCCATGGAACCAAGACCGCAACCAAGGGCGAGATTATGCAACTGGCCACCATACCGGTCATGATTCTTGTGCCCTATGGAATGGCTGGATATGGCATTTACGAGGGGTTGAACCTGGCCATTCCGATGAGCTATCTGAAATTCACGCGTGACGCCGAGAAGGAAGCTGACTACCTCGGGCTCCAGTACATGTACAAATCCGGGTACGATCCCAACGCCTTCGTGAGTTTCTTCGAGAAAATCGAAGCGGAGGAACGCCGCCACCCTGGGAGCATTCCCAAGATTTTCTCCACGCATCCGCCAACACCAGATCGCGTGCAAAAGGCCCAAGAGGAGATCGCAACGATTCTTCCGGCCCGCGATGAATACATCGTGACCACTTCGGAATTCGATCTGGTCAAGGCGCGGCTGCGCAAAATCGAAAACAGGAACAAGCTGGACGAGAAGAAAGCCAACGGCGACAAACCCACATTGCGAACGCGCACCGAATCAGGTCCACCGGCGAACACGACCGGCACGCAGCAGCCACAGACCGGTTCCGGAACCGGCGATGATTCCGATCCGGACCGTCCGGTACTCAAGAAGCGCACAGACGACAGCACCAACTAAAATCGATTTTTGAAAATTTAAAAGGCTGTCCGGCGACCCGGGCGGCCTTTTTGTATTTCGATCAGGGTTTTTGAGTTCCGCAAGAGGGTAGGCGCCTGCTCCCATCCGAGGAAACTGAATATTTGTGGGGCGCCGCTTCAGCCGTGCCGAAATGTGCTTGGAAGCAGTGCGGCTTTAGCCGCTGACCTGTTTGATTCGCCCGGGACGAACTGGCCTGTGTGCGGTATGCGGCTACGTAGAACTCGGCTGATGGACAATCCCCATGCGGCGCATTTCTTCCGCGTAATACTTGCGATAGAGCACGTCCCACTCTTCGCTTCCTTCGAGTATCTCTTTCTTCTGGGAGCTGATTTTTTTCCGGACTTCGGCGTCCATCGCTTCTTCTTCCTTCAGCAGATCCTGCAGGATTTGCAGGACCTTTTGACGGATGGTGTCGCGGTCTTCGACGAATTCCACGTCGTCGCAAGCCACTAAAATATCGGTAATCACATGAGAAAGGCGAATGGACTTTTCGCGGGTGAGTCGCATCAGTGGGTTATCGATCTTCCCTTCCGTTGTGCTTCATCGCAAGATCAGCTTTCTTTGCCGGGCCAGTTCGCCCTTCACCTTCTTGTACATCTCCTGGTACTGAACACCCGTCCGGCGCATTTCGTCGGCATGTTTCGTGAGAATTTCGCGCACTTCCTCGTTCAGGCGGTCTTCGATGCTGATCTCTTCCTGCATGGCGACGCGCACGCGCTGGGCGAGCGTGGCCGCTGAAGGCGCCTCAATCATTTTGCCCGCGAGCAGGCGCTTCACCACTTCCCCAGCCATGTATCCAACGTAGTCGCGAGAGAGAAGCATCGTCAATGACCCCTGAAGAATTCGGCAAAGCAGTTTACTGTTCCGCGCGAAGGAGTGTCAAGGAAGGTTCACGCGGTGCGGGAGAACGCATGGCAAGAAACAGCCTGGACCTGACACTGCCGTCGTTGAGCATATAAGCCAAGCGAATTCATTGGATTGGCGCGGATTGGACCCGGCTATCCTGTCGGCAGGAGTTGGACTATATTAGGCGTCCGAATGCTTACACGAACTATCCCTTCCAGTGGCGAGGCTTTGCCCGTCATCGGCGTCGGTACGTACAAAGGATTCGACGTAGGGCCCGGCAAAAAAGAGCGTGCCGCGCTCGGGGAGGTTCTCCGGACCTTGCTCTCGTTTGGCGGGTCGGTGGTTGACAGCTCGCCGATGTACGGCCGCGCCGAGGCAGTCGCCGGGGAACTGCTTACCGCGCAAAGTGGGCGCGAAAAGGCGTTCGTGGCGACAAAGGTGTGGACAGAGGGGCGCAACGCCGGCATCGATCAAATGAATCGCTCGATGAAATTACTGCAATGCGAGCGAATCGATTTGATGCAGATTCATAATCTGGTTGATTGGCGCACGCACCTCGCGACGCTTCGCGCCTGGAAAGAACAAGGGCGCATCCGCTATCTCGGCATCACGCATTATTCTTCGAGCGCGTACGGCGATTTGGAAAAAATCATGCGGGCCGAGGCGCTCGATTTTGTGCAGCTCAATTACTCTATTGATGATCGCGAGGCGGAGAGGCGTCTCTTGCCGCTGGCCACGGAACGCGGCATCGCGGTTCTGGTCAATCTGCCGTTTGGACAGGGGCGTCTCTTCAAAACTCTGCGCGGGAAGCCCGTTCCTCAATGGATGAATGAAGTTGGATGCGAGACCTGGTCGCAGATCTTATTGAAGTTCGTGCTCGCGCATAAGGCGGTGACTTGCGTGATTCCGGGAACCGGAAATCCCGATCACATGGCCGAGAATTGCCACGCTGGGGACGGCACACTGTTGGACGAATCGCTGGTCAAAAAGCTCGTTGCGTTCTTCGCGTAGGACAGGCTTCAGCCCGTCCGGTTTGATGGCAACCTTGCGATCTCAAAACAGACAGGCTGAAGCCTGTCCTACTGCTTACACCGGAATCTTCAGCAGCTTGCACATCGTTCCACCAAGGATCGCGATCCGGTCGGCATCGCTCAGGCCGGGTTGCGACATCACGTCATCCACGGGCGTGTATGCCCATGGAAACGGATAATCCGTCCCCAAACCGATCTGGCCAGCGCCGACCACGGCGATCAGATGCCGCAATGCTTCCGGATTAAAGACGATCGTATCGACGTAAATCTGTTTCAGATATTCCGACGGCTTCTTCAGGATCTGTTTGGTGCATTCTTTCGGGAACACACGGCATCCCTGATCCAATCGACCGTCGTAGCTGGGAAGGAACCCGCCGCCATGCGCCGCACAGATCTTCAAGTTCGGAAACTTGTCGAGCGTCCCTTCCATAATCAGATGAGACAAGCAAATCGTTGTTTCCAGTGGATTCCCGATGACGTTGGTTAGAACCCCGTTCCCTTGCACGCGATTCTTGATGCCGGTGGTCACGGGGCTATTTTGCGGATGGATGAAGATGAGGGCCTGCAACTCCTCGGCCTTGGCCCAGAAGGGATCGAATTCAGGCGAGGACAGCTCTTTCCCCTCGCAGCTTCCGCCGATGGCCACGCCGCGCAATCCGTATTTTTTCATGCCGGTTTCGAGCTGCTGCGCTGCCATTTCGGGATACTGCAGCGCCACAGAAGCAAACGCGACGAAGCGGTCCGGATGCGCCGCGCACATTTCCCCCAGTTTTTGATTTTGCAGGTCGATCAGCTTGCTCGCGAGATCCTGATCCGCGGAGTACCAGAAGGAGTTGATGCTGACGGCCTGGACGTCGATCCCCATCTCGTCCATGACCTGGATCCGTGCGGGAGTCAGTCCGGAGTCATCGTAGCCGCCGAGTGCGATTCCGGCGCCGAGACGCCGCTCAATTTTCGTGCCCTTCAGAAGTTCCGTTGCTTCCGGCACGCTCACATGGCAATGAACGTCCACGGTTTTCACGCGGCGCTTCCCTACCATGGCGGGCTTGTGCTTCACGCCACTTCCGACCTGCGCGGGTCGTCCCGCGGCCATGGCATCGCAGACACCGCATCCCGTAAACACGACGCCAGCGGATGCGCCCACGACGCTTTTTATGAAATCCCGGCGATTCGGCATCTCTTCTCCTTTGATGGCTCCTGAATGGCGGAAGTCTATCGGCACAGGCACGCGATGTCGACAATAAATTCGTGGACTCTTTGCCGCAACATTTGGCCGGCCTTCGCCATCCGTTTGACTGGCATGCGGATGCAATCGCGACTAAACTGTCAGACCTTGGGGGCGCACTGTCGCCCTTTTATATTCGATGACTTGGTAGGGAGGAGCCATCATGGGTTTGCCGACGCGTCCGCTGGGTTCCAGCGGATTTCATATCACGACGGTTGGGTTTGGCGCGTGGGCCATTGGCGGAGGCGGTTGGGCTTTCAGTTGGGGGCCGCAGGACGATACTGTCTCCATCGCCACAATGCGCCATGCCCTTGAACTGGGAATCAACTGGATTGACACGGCAGCCGTCTACGGCCTGGGGCATTCCGAGGAAGTCGTCGGAAGGCTGCTGCGCGAATTGCCTGCGTCGGAGCGTCCACTCGTCTTCACCAAGTGCGGGCTCACGTGGGATGCAAATAATCCCATGCAAGCCGCCAAACGCATTCTCAAGCCGGAAACCATCCGCCGCGAATGCGAAGCCTCGCTTCGGCGGCTCGGAATCGAGCGCATCGATCTCTACCAGTTTCACTGGCCGGACGAGACTGGGACGCTCGTCGAAGATTCCTGGGGCACGATGGTGAAGCTGATCGAGGAAGGAAAAGTGCGCGCGGCGGGCGTGTCGAATTTCACCGTGGAATTGCTCGAGCGCTGCGAAGCGATTCGCCACGTTGATTCGCTGCAGCCGCTGTTTTCCATGGTCAGCCGCGGGGCGGCGGACAAACTTCTACCCTGGTGTAAGAGCCACAGAACGGGCGTGATTTGTTACAGCCCGATGCAATCCGGCATTTTGACCGATGGTTTTACGCCTGACCGCCTCTCGAAAATGGCGAGCGACGACTGGCGGCGGCGCGGCCCCGAATTTCAGGAGCCCAATCTCACGCGCAACCTGGCACTGCGGGATTCGCTGCGGCCCATTGCGGCGCGCCATGGAGTATCGGTTTCATCGGTGGCGATTGCCTGGGCGCTCTCCTGGCCGGGACTGAGCGGCGCGATTGTAGGAGCGCGCACTCCCGCGCAAATTGACGGATGGATTCAAGCGGCAGCTCTACAGTTGACGCACGAAGACCTCGCGGAAATCGCAGCTGCAATTGCCAAGACACAAGCAGGATCCGGCCCATCGGAACCCCCAATATCTGCTGCCACTCGGGGAAGTGCGTCCTAGTCGCTTGATCCTTGATAGGTTCTCGTTGGACGGGCGCGTTCACTTGGCACGAATATCGTCGATTTGGAAACGTGCAGAGCGACCCGAAAACGCTAGCCTTTCATTCATCTCTGCTCACTATCCCAAATAAAAAAGCGGCGACACCCCGAAGGGATGCCGCCGCCCTGAATTCAAAGAGAATCCTAGAACGAAAGGCTCAGCGACATCTGAATCTGCCGCGCGCTGCCGATCGTCTTGGTGGTTTGGCCGAGGCCCGTCGGGCAGAAGTAGATGCTTGGCACATTTTCGGAAGATGTGCCGCACCCGGTCGGCAGGGGTGATTGCCCGGCGGGGAGCTGCGTCGGAAGCCCCTGGAAAAGCAGGTTCTGCGACACGTTGTCGATGGGAATGTCAAAACTGGGGTGGTTCGTCAGGTTGTAGACGTCAAAGCTGTACTTCAACGAAAAACGCTCGGTCAATTGAGTGGTCTTGACGACGGACAAGTCGGCGCGACTTTGCCACGGTTGCCGGAAAATGTTGCGTTGGCCGGACGTGAAATTGGTTTCGAACATATCGCCGTCCGGAATCGCGGAGCACGGAAACGAACCATCCGCCGATTGAGGGTTGGCAACCACCGTACTGCTGCAAGGATAGAGCAGCGGCACTGTAAAGCAGGTCGGCTTGAGCGCGGGAACTCCCGGCGTGGCGCCGTTTGCCCCGGTGAGCGCGTTTTGTGGCGTGCAGCCTGCAGCGGTGTTCAGCGGCACGATAGGATTCGTGATTCCATCCGAAATGCCGTAGAACACGCTTCCCACCGCCCCCGAATAATCGACCATGCTGTACGGCTGGCCGCTCTGGAAGATGATGAGGCCTTGAACGGCCCAGCCATCCGTGACTTTGCCTTCCCAAGTAGAGGTTGGGTAGAACTTGGGGAGTTCATAGTGATAGTCGATATTGATGACGTGCGTGCGATCGAAGTCCGACGAGCCATACGCGTTGCGGATATCCAGCGGGTTGTTGCCATTGTAGAAGAGCCCCAAGGCGCTCTGCTCGTCGAGTGAGTGTGAGAACGTGTAGGAAACGCCCAATTGCAAGCCATGGCTCAGCCGCTTTTCGATGTGCGCTTGCAAAGCGTTGTAGGCCGAGATTCCTTCTGCGTTATACGACTCAGACTCCGCCCCGTAACCGAGGTAGGGCACCCGTAGATCGAGGTTGCCTCCTTCGGAACTCGCAATCATTGTCCCAAGCGCCTGCCCTTGCGGCCCGGTCGGCAATCCGATTGCACATGCGTTAAAGAAAGCTGGCACGCACCCTGGGGTTTGAACAGGATACCCGTAAGTATAAAACTGCGCGAATGGGGCGGACGTGTCGGGGCAAACGGATGCGGTCCCGCACAACGGATTCGACGGTGTCGCGATCCTGGCCTGGTTAAACGGTATGGGAATCACTTCGTGACGGCCCAGGCCGTTCACGAAGCCGATATCGATCGCCAGATCATTTCGCGGCTGCCATTGAATGTCCAGCGTGCTGTTCATGGTGTACGGAAGCTTGTTATTCCGAGCATAAGCGCCCAAATAGAAGGGCGGGAGTCCGCAATTGAGATAGGCGCCAATATTCCGGGGAGTGGTCACATCGGGAAAACAAGTGTTGGCGGGGACGGGGGCCGACGGAATGACGGTCGTGGGGTTCCCCGTGGGTGCTAGACCCGGGGGAACGCCCCAGGGATACGCGAGTTGATTGTTGTTGGGGCCGCTTCCGACGCAGGGGTTGAATGGTCCGGGAAACCCCGACGGACAGAACTGAGTGTTTACGAACGGTTGCTGCTGATTGATTCCGAAAGGCCCGCCGTTTGTGATGTTCTGGGTTAGTCCAGGCGACAGGTAGGAGTATAGTTCGCCGCGGTCGTAGTACATGCCCCATCCCGCCCGGACCACCAGCTTGCTATTGAACCGCTTCGGGCTCCAGGCAACGCCAAGCCGGGGCGCAAACCCCCACTGGCGCCCGGTTAAGGTGGTATTGCTGACGCCCTTCGTTGCGAATTTCGAGTTGTTGCCGGCAATAATCAAACCGTTCGATGCAAGCGTGTCGGTCGTTGGGTCGTACGAGTAAAGTGACGGATCGAAATTGAGGAGGTTGCCGTTTTTCTCCTTCAATCCGCCGTTCCAATCAAATCGCAGGCCAGCCGTTATGGTTAAGTTCGAGCGCCATTGAAACTTGTCCTGCACATATTCCCCGGATTCGTTGGCGCGCCAATAGCGGTTGGCGTTCCCGTTGATCGTCGCCGTTATGTTGTACAGATAATCGTCGATGAGCTGACCCTGCATAAAGGTTGAGAAATCCTGGGCCGCGATCATCCCCATTTGATCTCTCTGATCCTTCGTATTCATCTGGGTATAGGCGAAGCTGCCGCCAAACGTGAGCGTGTGCCGCCCCAAGGTCCAAATCGCGTTGGCCGATGGATTAAACCGGTTTTGGAAAACACCGGTATACGCGCCCTGCCCCGCCGAGCCGGACCCGATCATCGTGCTGTACGGATAAGACGGAAAGATCGGGGACGCGTTGACGATGCCGATTCCAGGGAAAATACTCGATCCGCTTAAATTGTGAATCAGCAAGTCGTCGCTGGTGATCGCGCCGGAGGTCAACGCGCTTGCCACTTCCGGGAGAGTCGCGGCGAACGTAGCCAGCGACTGCGGTGTGAAGGGCTGGTCCATGGTGCTGTAGGCTTTTTCCCGGATGAATCCGAAAACCTCGGTAATGCTCAGATTGGACTTGACGATCTGCGTGTGGCTGAGCGCGATCACCTGGCTGCCGGCATCCAAGCGCTGCGAGAATCCGGCTACCTGTGAATACGCGTACGGAGCAATCGTGGGATCATGCTGGTAGTAGTACTTCGCGGAAAAGGAATGGGTCGAATTAGGATTCCAATCCAAATTCGCGACGGCTTGATGGGCCAGGAAATAAGCCGTCCCAGGAACCTCCGCATCCTCGGGAAACGCTTCGATGAGAGCGGATTGTACGGCCGGATTCAGACTAAACGCGCCCGGATTCGCAACGACGGCGTTGGGATTCATAGACGGAACCATATACTGGCCGTTGGGCATCTTGTAATTGAACAAGGCATAGGCGATCGGGTTGATCTGGCCGGGTCCCGTGCCGATCGACGCTGGAATACCGTTTCCTGCAAGCGTATTGGCGACTGGATCGGGGTTCGTGGGGAGGCCAGTAATTGAATTGCCGTTCGCAATAGTGGCCAGACAATTGGCCGAGCGGTCCGTGCACGATGCCCCGTTGGCTGCAGTGCCCGCACCAAGACCGAGCGGCACAAACGCGCGTGAGATCCCAATCTCCTGGTCTGAGGCGTGTGTGTACTGGTAGCTCCCATAAAAGAACAGCTTGTCCTTTTTAATCGGCAGGCCGATTGCTCCTCCAGCGGTATACCGGTGCAGCTCAGGATTCTTTTCATTCGTAGGAATATTCGGATCGGCATTGAAGAAATACGGATCGGCGTTCAGCCAGTTCGTGCCGCGGTGCAGGTATGCTGTGCCGTGGATATTGTTGGTGCCCGACGCGGTGCTCATGTCGATGTGCGCGCCGCTGCTGCCGCCCTGCTGCGCGTCATACATCGAGGTGTTCACGCGCACTTCCGAGATCGTTTCCGGAGCCGGCGAAGGAATGGATTCGCCAATGGCAAGATAAACTGAGGCGCTGCTCTGAACCGGGACAGAACTGAGGGCGCTGGTGGTGCCAATACCCGTGTTGTTCACAACGCGGGCGGAATTGACTGCGCTGGTGCTTTTCCCATTGAATAAACTGTAGGCGCTGACGCCATTCATCATGAAAGTGTTGCTGGTATCGCGCTGTCCGTTGGCCCAGACGGGCGCATTGCCCAGCCCTGCATTGGCTCCCGTACCCGAGGAGAGTTCCGCGCTGACGCCAGGTGAAAGAATCGCGAGGCCAGTGAAGGAACCGGTGGGAAGCGGAACGGCTTCGATCTCCAGTTTATCCATTACGTAACCGTTGGTGGTGTCAACCATGTTGATCAGCGGCGTCTCTTCAACGGTGATGGATTCATTCACATTGCCAATTTTCAGTTCTGCGTTCACGGTGGCGGTGCGGTTCGCCTGCACCGCGATGGAAGGAACATTCTGCGTCTCGAATCCTTGCTGCGTGAAAGTGAGCGTGTAGGTTCCGATGGGCAAGTTCACAAAGCTATAGGATCCGGTGGAGCTGGTGGACTGCGTCCGGCTCAACTTTGTTTCATCGCCGAGCAGGGTGACGGTCGCGCCACTGACCACCGCGCCAGATGTATCCGTGACGGTGCCAGTAATCCCTCCGAGCGTTTGCTGGGCACGAACACCCGGAACGGATAGAAACGCCAGCGCAAGAAATACACCTGGAAGCAATGCGGAAAATACACTACGCATTTTCATCTTCTATCCCCTCTCCAGAAATCAAAAATCGAAATCATCCAAAACACGGTTCGGGGCTGTTTGGATTGTTTCCTTCCCCTAATCTCGCTACCATTCTCGGACTCCGATAATTTGAAGGAACTTACGCCATTCCCATCTGGTTTAAAAGAATAATCTTTCAATCTTCGCTATCAGGTATTTGTATTTGTTTCTGCGTGCACCAAACGGTCCTATCTTCCGAGTTTTCAGTCGACATTCCCAATATGGGAGGGCTCACTCCCTCACCGATCAATACCCTGGCGTGGGCTACTCCCTGATCTCGCCGCCTATCAGACCCTCTTCTCTCTGCTTCTTTGCACGAAAAACCAAATAAGGCCCGCGCTCAAGTACAGGAGATAGATGTACGGCAATTTGCCGTAAGGTCCCTCGGGCACCGGATAAAGATTTCCGACAAGTGCGGCGAGCATCGCGAAGAAAGCCAACCAGGGAACGATTTGTGCGCCGGGATGGTGAGCCCCGTGATCGCGCAGGTATCGCGGCAGCGCAATGCAAACCAATGCATACGTCACGATAAACCCGTACGTCGCTAGAGAACCCATCCAGCCATAAACATCCAGTCCGCTTGACCCGCGATAGGCCAGCACCGCGACCGGCAAAACGGCGGCAAATCCGGTGGCGAGGATGGCAAAGGTGGGCGTCTCGTTTCGCGCATGCGTCGTGCGAAACGTGCCGTGTACGAGGCCGGTGTGCGACATCAGGAGCAGGACGCGCGCGGCAGCAGTGATGCAGCCGAGAGTTCCGGCGAAAAGGCTGACCGCGGCGCCGATGTCAATCAGGATTCCCAGTGCCGGCGCACGGGCCACGCCCGCCAGAACGTGCATCGGAACTTGACTCGTTCCCAGGTCCTGCCCGGCCACGTGGAAGCCCAGCACTTCGGCGTAAGCCGAGACGATGAAAAATAATCCGGCGATCACCGCGCTCTCAATGACCACGCGCGGAATGGTCTTTAACGGATTGCGCGCTTCCGCCCCCAATGTGGTCGCGCTCTCGAAACCGACGAAGCTGAATAGGGCCAGCACGAGCCCCAGCCTGAGGCCGCCGCCCGTCATGGCCGTTAAATGCAGTTGGGCGGGATCCAGATGAAAGCCGTGCCGCGCGAGAACGAGCACCACAACGACGAGAATCACGAGCAGGGAGATCGCTTCGATCCACAGCATCAATCGAGCGGAGATTTTCACGTCGCGCCAGGCAATCCAAACGGACACTCCCGTGACGATCAGCGCCAGGGCTGCTCCTGAAAAACCGTGACCTAAGACGTCTACGAACAAGATATTCGCGTAGAGATAAAAGCCTCCGATGACGCTCGAACCCGTCGCAATATAGGCAAGCAGGAGGCTCCACGCCGCGACGGCACTGAGCCAGGAGGGGAGAATCATGTTCGCATAGGTGTAGAGCGAACCAGGCGAAGCCGAGTACCGCGCGAATCGGCTGATGCACCACGCCACCAGCAAAATCGCAGACATCGCCAGAAGGTAGGCGAGCCAGGTGCCGTTGCCGGCGAGTGCGGCCACTAGCGGAATCGTGGCCGCGGGAGTGGAAGTGGGCGCGATCGTGGAGACCGACTGCGCAAGCGTCTCCATCGGGGAGAGTGCTTCGCCGCGTAAGCCGTATTCTGAAACTTTTACTTGAACTGCGCTTGATCGCTCGGCGGGAGTGGAGTCACTCGTCTGTCTGGTGGGTCCGGCGCTCGTGGGCATGCCGTACCTTACCCGCCCGCTGCGATTGGCGCAAGTTCGGCTGTGGAATGACTGTGGAGAAATTCATTTGAAAAACGAATCGGATGCTCCTGCATCTACGATTCGATAAATCACCCTGGAAAAGATACCCTACCCGGGAGAGTTTCTCCGTTGACGGAGCAGGCTGCTCCGGCCTATAGTGGCGCACTTTTCAAAGAGGCGCGCGTTGCTCGAGCGAATTTTTCATCTCACGGAAAACCAGACCACGGTGCGCCGCGAATTGCTCGGCGGCCTTACCACTTTCATGGCCATGGCCTACGTGGTGATCGTAAATCCGCGCATTCTCGGGGAAGCGGGCATGCCGGTCGAGGGCGTCCTTTTTGCGACTTGCATTTCGGCGGCGCTCGCGACGCTGGTGATGGGCCTGTGGGCCAATTATCCGATTGCCCTGGCGCCCGGGATGTCTTTGAATGCCTACTTCACATATTCAATCGTTCTTGGCCGTGGCGTACCATGGCAACCGGCGCTCGGCGTGGTCTTCCTGTCCGGCACGCTGTTCCTGATTCTGACGCTCACCAGCATCCGCGAGCACATCGTCAACGATATTCCCGACTGCCTGAAGCACGGCACAGCAGCAGGTATCGGCTTCTTTATTGCTTTCGTTGGGCTTCGCAACGCCAAGATTATTGTGGCCAGCACGGCCACGTTCGTCAGCCTCGGAAAATCTTCCGACCCTCAGGTTCGGCTCGCCGCGTTCGGATTGGTCCTGATCGCCATCATGATGTCACGCCGAATTGGCGGAGCGATTCTCATCGGTATTGTGGTGATCGCCGTCGCAGGGGTTCCACTAGGCATCACCAGCATTCCCTCGCACGTCTTTTCATGGCCGCATCCGGGGGGCACGTTCCTGAAGCTCGATTTTCGCTCGGCCATGAAGCTGGGCCTCGGCGATTTGGTTTTTGTTTTCTTTTTTGTGGATCTTTTTGACAACGTGGGAACGCTGGTCGGCGTCTGCGAACAAGCTGGATTCCTGCGCGATGGAAAATTTCCGAGAGCAAGCCGCGCCCTGCTGGCCGACGCGTTTGGGACAATGGCTGGCGCGTTGACTGGGACGTCCACAGTCACGAGCTACATCGAAAGTGCTGCGGGCGTTGCCGCGGGTGCGCGAACGGGGCTCGGCAATGTCCTCATCGCGGGTCTTTTCGTTGTGGCCATTTTCTGCGCTCCCCTCGTCGCCGCGGTTCCAACCTACGCAACCGCTCCTGCGCTTATTCTGGTGGGCGCGCTCATGTGCGCCTCGCTCGCCAAAGTGCACTGGCACGATTTCACCGAAGCATTCCCCGCATTTATCACGCTGGTGGCCACGCCGCTCACCTTCAGTATCGCCACGGGATTGAGCCTAGGGCTACTTTCATTCACCTTCATCAAGATTGGCACTGGAAAGATCAAACAAATCAGCCCCCTCATCTGGGTCTTGTCCGCCCTCTTCTTGCTGCGTTTCGCCTTCCTAGGCGCTGAGTAGTAAGTCCCTGCCAAGCCTCATCGCCGGCAGTCCGTCCTCCGTTCTCTTCTGCCTGAAAATCAAAGAGTGTTTTGTGCATGCGTGAATTCGCGGGCTGTAGTTGGAAACGCAAGAAAAGAAACCGCATTCAGGCCATTCAGGGCGATTGTAAAATTGGATTGCATGTAACGGCCAGGGACGATACCCCGAATTACATTGTTCTGACATGTCCTATACGAATACCGCACTCGAAGAGGTTCCTCCGCGCTCGATGACAGCAGGCGCCGTCAAATCGAATCATTGGATTTTCCGGAGGCTATTTGAGATCGCATTATTCCTGACCGTCTTGGCTGCATTTGTCCCATTGGCCCCCTCAATGCCTGCCGCCGGGCTTGATTCGTCCTGGATGGATGCGATGAATCAGGGAGTCGCGCAGGGATTTGTGTTTGGCAAGGACATCGTATTTACATTCGGCCCGTACGCATCCATTTATACCGAGGTTTACCACCCAGCGACGGATAGGTTGATGGTGTGCGGCAGTTTGTTCCTTGGAATCAGCTACTTCCTCTTGTTGCTGCTGCTTGGAAAGGGCCAAAAGATTTATGGACTGCTGCTGTATGGCATATTCCTGGCATGCCTCGTTGATTCGCGGGACGCGCTCCTTTTTTCTTTTCCGTTACTTATGTCAATTGTAGTCTTCCGCATGACACTGCCTGAGGATCACGCCTTCCACCTGCTTCTGGCAAAACCATTCGACTACTGTTCAATGTTTCTTACGGCTCCTTTGGGTCTGTTGCCGCTAATCAAAGGGTCGTTGCTGCCAATCTGCGGAATCACAGCGATCCTATGTTTTGCGATCTTCTGGCGCCGGGGAAAAGAAGTGCTGGCCTACATGGTAGTGGGTATTCCTGCAATTTCCTGCATCGTGTTGTGGCGCCTTTCCGGCCAGCCAATATCGGCGTTGCTTGGTTACTTTTGGAATATGCGGAAAATCATTTCCGGTTTTGCAGAGGCAATGTCTTTTCCCGGAAACGTTTGGGAGTGCGTTCTCTTTGGGCTAGCCTGCATGCTAATCGTCCTGGTCATCGCAAGGAGCGCGCACGGACCTAAATACTCCACATGGTTTCTGTGTACTTCCTATGCCGTGTACTTTTTCATTGCGTTCAAGGCTGGATTTGTCAGGCATGACCCGTGGCACAACGTAATCGCCGGAACCTCTCTCCTGGCCTCTGCCCTATTGCTAATTTATGTCTTAGAAGCAAAACCATCGCTACTGCCTTTGGCGATGGCTATCCTGGTCTGGACCTATATCGGTCACGGAGTCGTGCCAACCACGGCAAACGATATTTCGCAAAATCTACGCGGCACATTTGGTCAAGCCTTTCGCGGATCGCTGGAAAGGCTGAAAATGAACGACAGCCTCCATAAACAGTTTGACGCGCGCATTACCGCAATGCGGACAGAGTTCCCGATTCCCCGGATGCCCGGGACGGCAGATATTTACTCGTACAACCAATCGTGGCTTCTAGCTTCCGGAAATACATGGGCGCCGCGGCCGGTGACGCAAAGTTATGCCGCGTACACGCCCGAGTTGGCCGATTTAAACCTTCGTCATCTTCAGGGCGCGACCGCCCCGGACAATATTTTGTTCAGGGTGGAACCTATTGATGGCAGGCTGCCCTCCCTCGAAGACGGGTTGAGCTGGCCAGCCCTGATCAACGGGTATTCCGTGCGAATGTTGGAAGGAGAAACGGCGTATTTGCGCAAAAGGGCCACGGACAATCAACACGCGGGTGCAATGACAGCTACTGTTTACGAGACCAACCGAGTACTCGGGGAGGAGGTCACTCTTCCCGAGTCAAACGACCTCCTGTTTGCAAATATCGATATCGAACCGACTCTACTCGGGAGAATCGTGAGATCCCTTTTTAAGCTCCCCGAACTCCACGCCACCCTGCGCCTGCGCGACGGCACGACAAAAGTGTACCGCGCACCTTCCAATATGATGAAGGCGGATTTCTTGATCACGCCGCTTGTCAAGAATACGGAAGAATTCGTTCTTCTGGCCGCGGCCGGCGATAAATATCTGGCCAACAACTATTTGAAGAGCATCACGTTGTCATCCGCAGATCGTGGAGGACTCTTTTGGAATAAAACGTATTCCTTGCGATTGCGCAAATTGAATCTCTTGAAGAATACGGATACCGAAAATTCACTTTTGTTCGACGAGACGAATGCGGCCGTGCCGGGGAGCCCTTCGACCACTTCAACCCAGTCCTGTCAAGGCTCCATCTCGGAAATAAATGGAGTCCCACCCGGCCCAAAGGCAGCGACAGTAGGAAACGCACTGATCGTTCAAGGCTGGATGACGGTCTCAGGAAAAGATGGAATTGTTCCGGATCTCGTCTATGTGACCCTAGCGAATGAAACCGGAAAAATCAAATACATCAAAACTCAAAGAACACCGCGCGGGGATGTGCGCCGGCATTTCGGGCAGCCTGGGATGCCGGAACCCGGGTACGCCGCATTGACGGACGTCTCGACTTTGAGCGGCCCCTACACGCTGGGACTGGCTAGAATTTACCAAGGGAATCTCGGAATCTGCCAGGAATTCAAGCTGCCTATCATCATCGCCCACTAACACATTCCCGCAGGAACTCCGTCGCAGTTTCGTTCCAAGTTCTGGAACGCTTCAATTCCCTTCCGACCCGCGTCACGCTGCGTTGAATGGACCGGGAAACTGTGCTACATTCCGCGCTTTCCACGACAGTGTAGGCGTTCTCCTTTCGACGGGGGTTGGAACTAATGCGCCGTCACATTCGTTCCCTAAGTCTGGCTTTGCTCGGAGTGCTGGCATTTGCGGCACCGGTACTGTCTCAATCCGCTGACTTTGATGTTACGCAGGTTGCAAGCGGCGTTTACGCCGTCATCGCCAAGCCGGGAATCGCGTCGAATGGCGCGTTCATTGTCAATGATGATGATGTCGTAGTTGTGGATACGCATCTTCGTCCGAGCTGGGCGCGGGAGACCATCGCGGAAATCAAGAAAGTCACAGACAAGCCGGTGCGTTACGTCATCAATACTCACTGGCACCGCGATCACGTGCAGGGAAATCAGGAGTATATCGCTGCGTTCGGGCCCGGTGTGACCATCATCCAGCAGAATTTTTCGCGCGAAGACCAAATCAAGAACCAGCCGGTCGAGATCGCAACGCGTGCCCCGGAGGAAATTGCGCGGCTCGAGAAAATATTATCCAGCGGCAAGAACGAGAAAGGCCTCCCGCTGACCGCGGCGGCCCGGGAGCAATTGCAGCATGCCCTCGACTTGCAACGCGCGTACCTTGCCGAGATCCCACAAATCCAGCTCGTGCCCGGAAATCTTACATTCAACGACTCGCTCGTCTTACACGAGCGCGGCCGCGATATCTGCCTTTATTACTACGGATACGCGCACACCCGCGGCGACGCCATCGTCTATCTGCCCGCGGAGAAGATCGTCCTCACCGGCGACGTCCTCGAGTCGGGCGTCCCCATGATGCGCAGCGCTTATCCTGTGAAGTGGCTCAGCGTTCTTCAGTCGATTGAAAAACTCGATTGGAACATCGTCATCCCCGGCCATGGCGGGATTCAGCATAATCGCGAGACGATCACCGGCTTTGCCGGCTATCTGCAGGACCTGGCCGACGGGGTCAAGCAGGCCGCCGCGAAGGGCATGACCGCGGACGAGGCGGTCAAGAATGTCGACCTTAGCAAGCACTCCGCCATGCCCGACTATGAGGACCGCAACGCGGACGCGATACGCCGCGCCTATGCGGAAGTTACAGGTAAGATTCCCAACTGACGCATTCCGTGAAATTGTTGCCATGCACTGAGGTATCGGAGTTTGACATTGCTCGTGGGTCCCCCATCCAGCGCGCCGCCGGCTAAAGATCGATTGCGAAAGGAAGTTTGGCGATGAGCCTGCGGATCGCTGTCGACATCGGTGGAACCTTCACCGATTTGATCGCCTTCGACGAACGCTCGCAGCGCATCCTGCAATCAAAAACGCTCACCACGCCGCACGATCCCGTCGAAGGCATCCTCGATTGCATTCGCAAAGCTGCTTTGGACCCCAAATCAATCGACAACCTGATCCATGGCTCGACCATCGCAATCAACACCCTGATTGAACGGAAGGGCGCAACCGTCGGCCTGATCGTCACGCGCGGCACGCGAGACGTCTATCTGATCGGCCGCGGAAATCGCCCCGAGGCCTACAATCTTTTTTTTCACCGGCCACGCCCGCTTGTCCCGCGCCACAGGACCATCGAAGTGGCTGAGAGAATGTACGCCTCAGGCGAAGTTCGCGAGCCTCTGAACGTGGAAAGCGTCAAAGCGGCTTGCGCCGAACTCGCGAAGGATGGCGTCGATGCCGTTGCGGTGTGCTTTCTTCATTCCTATGCCAATCCCGAGCACGAGCGCATCGCCGGAAAAATCATCGAGGAGGCGCTCCCGGGCCGCTACATTTCCCTGTCGCACGAGATTTTGCGCGAATATCGCGAGTACGAGCGCATGTCCACCACGGTCGTCAACTCGTACATCGGCCCAATCGTTGGCGGCTATGTGCGCAATCTGCATTCGCAGCTGGAAACGCGCGGTTTCCGCGGCGATCTTGCCATCATGCAATCGAATGGCGGCGTCATGACGCCCCAGGCGGCGGTCCGCCGCCCCGTGATGATGATGGAGTCCGGACCGGTCGGCGGAATCATCGCCTCGGCGGAAATTGGGAAGACGCTCGGCTACAAAAACGTCATCTCCTTCGATATGGGTGGAACGACGGCAAAGGCCAGCCTGGTGCAGTGCGGGCGAGCCAACCATGGCCGAGGGATATTACGTGGGCGGCTACGCCAGCGGCCATCCAGTGATGATGCCCGTTGTGGATGTTGTCGAAGTTGGCGCCGGTGGCGGGAGCATCGCCTGGATCGACGAGGTCGGCGCCCTCAAAGTGGGGCCGCGAAGTTCCGGGGCCGATCCAGGGCCAATCGCGTACGGTCTTGGCGGCAAGGAACCGACGATCACGGATGCGAATGTCATTCTCGGGCGGATTGGCGTTTCCGATTTTCTCGGCGGCGAGATGTTACTCGACCGCGAAGGGGCAATCCGGGGCATCACAGAACGCGTCGCGACGCCGCTGCAGATGGACGCCATGACGGCTGCCCGTTCCATCGTTCAAATTGCCATCGCCAAGATGTCGCTCGCCGTTCGTGAAGTCTCCGTCGAGAAGGGATACGACCCGCGCGATTTTGTACTGGTTGCGTCCGGCGGCGCTGGACCATTGCATGCCGTCGTCATCGCGCGAGAACTTCACATCCCGGACGTAGATTGTGCCGCGCTTTCCTGCCCACTTCTCTGCCCTGGGCATGTTGATGGCGGATGAGCGCCATGATTTCACGCGGACTTACTATAGCGATCTGCAAGAGGCCGATTTTCCGGCACTTCAAAAAATCCACGCGGAAATGGTGGACGAGTCAAAGCACTTGCTGACGCCGGGAATCGACGTCGCACATCAACTCATCCTTGACCTTCGCTATGTTGGCCAGGAGTTTACGCTGCCCGTCCCGGTGAGCGTCTCGGAACTCGCGGCTGGAGATCCCGAGCCGATTCGCTACGCGTTCGATGCTCTGCACGAACAGCGCTACGCCCAGCATTCTTCCGCCGAGCGCGTCGAGATTATCAATATGCGCCTTGTTGCGTCGGGCCGGCGCGCCAAACTTGCCTTGCCGCCATTGCCGAAGACTGGCTCGGTGGTGCCGAAAGAATCGCGGCGAGTGTGTTTCGACAAGCCCGATGCCGAGATCGAATGCCCCGTCTATTCACGCGAATCCCTGCCTCCTGGCGCGGAATTCACGGGACCCGCGCTGGTCAGCGAATATGGCTCGACGACTGTGCTCTTCCCGGGCGATGATCTCAGCGTTGCCGGCACGGGAGAACTCGTAATTTCCCTGAGGAGAAATCCATGACGGAGAAACTCGATCCCGTCACGCTGGAGGTCATCCGAAACGCGCTGCCCGCCATCGCCAACGAGATGGCCGCCGACCTCCACCGCACCTCGTACAACATGATGATCTACGAGGTGCGCGACTTCTGCACGGCGCTCGTGGCTCCTGACGGCGCGCTCATTTCGCAGAATGTGGGCGGCGTTTCGCATTTTATTGCCGATCTCGGGACGATCATTGTGGACGGCATGAATCGCTACGGGCGCAGCGGATTCAGGTCCGGCGACGTCATCATCACAAATCATCAGGCCGTGGCGGGCCAGCACCTGAATAATGTGGTCATCTATATGCCCTATTTCTTTGAGGGCGAGCTTTTGCTCTTCTCCATCGTTCGCGCCCATTGGATCGATATCGGCGGGATGAGCACGGGCTTCGGCGGCGAAGCGAAAATTCTCGACCCCTGGATGGAGGGGCTGCAACTCGACCAGCTCAAGATCTACGAAGAGGGCGAAGTAAATGAATTGTTGTTGAAAATCATCCGCGACAACATCCGCTATCCCGATTCCTCGCTCGGGGACATGCGCTCGCAAATTGCAGCTTGCCGTCTGGCATTCCGGCGGCTGGATGAACTTTTCCTCAAGTATGGGCGAGACACGATTCTCCCGGCTATCGAGCAAATCTTTGCGGAGACTGAAAAGAAATGCAGAAAGATCGTCTCCGCAATTCCGGACGGCGTGTACGAGGCGGAATCATTTCTGGATAACGATGGAATGCTGCGCAACGAACGCGTGCGCATCCATGCGCGCGTCACCGTCGCGCAGGGAAAGATGACGATCGATCTGTCGGGCTGCTCCGCGCAGCGAAAATCGGGCATCAATTCGCGAACCCTGGCCGGAGCCCGCGTCGCCTACAAAGCACTGACCGCGCCGCTCGATCCCGTCAATGAAGGCGCTTTCCGCGCGGTGGATGTAATCATCCCGGAAGGAAATATCATGATGGCGCGCTACCCCGCTCCCATGGCGGGTTGGAGCCTCATCGTGCCTACGGTGGTCGACACCATTCTCACCGCGCTCGCGCCCGCCATCGTCGACAGAATACCGGCTGCGCATCACGGACTTTTGGGAGGCGCGGTCGTATTCTTCGGCGTCCATCCCAAAACAGGCAAACGATTCATCGTGCAGAGTCTTGAGGGCGGTGGCTGGGGCGGGCGCGCGTTCGAGGATGGGGAGTCGGGATCGGTCACCATCTGCCAGGGCGATGTGCGCAACGGAACCATCGAGTCCATCGAGCTCAAAAATCCCGTGCTGATCGAAGAGCGATCGCTGCGGCGCGATTCGGGTGGCGCGGGGAAATTCCGCGGAGGGCTGGGCATCGATCTCCGCGTGCGCAACCTCGCCGAGGGACGATGGAATCTTCACCGGCCGCGCCGCATCGATTGCCCACCCTGGGGACTATGGGGCGGAAAGCCGGCTGGAACTGCGGACTATATGCTGAAACTTCCCGGAGAACGCGAATTCATCAGCATGGATGCGAGCCAGCATCTCGTTCCGGTAAATTCCGAAGTGATCGTGCGCACCGGCGGCGGGGGTGGATGGGGCGATCCGCTGGACCGCGATCCGGAAATGGTGAGGGCCGACGTGATTGAGGGTTTCGTGAGTGCGGAAAAGGCGCTCAGTGAATATGCTGTCGTTCTCGATCCCCAAAGTAGTGCCGTGGATATGGCTGCGACCCAGCGTCTCCGCGCAACCACGAAATCGAATCAGAACGTGCAGGCTGGCGAGGGGCATACATGAGGGCTTCCAAGGCGGGACTAAGCCGAATACTGTTTCGGATCGCCATTCTTCTGGCTGCGGTTGGCATGTTCGCATTAGATGGATCGACGCAGGCGAACATAACCGTGCGCGTTGGGAAGGCGATTGGGGAAGCATTCTCCTTTACACCTCTCGATATCGGGATCGAGACCGGGATTTTCAAAAAACACGGAATTGAAATCGAGAAATTCGATTTTGGCGGCAGCGCCAAATTGCAGCAAGCGCTCGCCGCCGACAGCATCGACATGGGCCTGGGCTCCGGCCCGGAACTCGCGTTTATCGTGAAGGGCGCGCCGGTGCTCGGAGTCGCCGCGATGGCGGACGCGCCGTTGCTTTTAACTCTCATCGTGGACAAGAACAGGCCGATCCACTCTGTCAACGATCTGAAAGGCAAGACCATCAGTGTTTCCACTCGAGGTTCGCTGACGGAATGGCTGGTGCATGAATTGTCGCGCCAGCAGGGCTGGGGACCGGATGGCATCAAAACTCTTCCCGTTGGCACGGACGTGTCGCAGATTTCGGCGCTCAAGACGCACCAGATCGACGGATGCGTCATTGATTTGGCCGCGGCCTATCGCCTTGAAGAGGAAGGGGCCACGCGGATCGTCGTGCGGTTCGGCAGCCTGTTTCAGGATTTCCACATTCACATCATTTATGCGCGCCGCTCGTTTATCGACAAAAACCCCGATGCGGTGCGCGCTTTCCTCGCCGGCTGGTTTGAGACGATTGCCTTCATGCGCCAGAACAAGAACGAGACCGTGGAGATTTCCAGCCACGTCATGGGAGTTTCTCCGGCGATAGCCGCCAGGGTGTACGACGAATTGATGCCCATGTTCAATTCGACCGGCAAGTACAATCCGAAAGCGCTGGCGGTGTTGCGGCGATCGTACGTCGAGATGGGAATCCTTCCCACCGAGCCGGACATGAGCCAGTTGGTCACTGAAAAATTCTTGCCGTCTGCTTCCAGGTGATGAACGAGTTGCGTTTCCGCGCTTCCTCGCGCACGTGCGCCGAGAGGACATGAGCATCGTAACCGACGCAGCGCCGGCGATCAAAGTGGAGGGCGTAACCCAAGCCTACGGCGCTCCCGGAGTTGCGCTTCGCGTCGTCGCGCTGGAGAGCGCTTCGCTGCAAGTGGCCCGCGGCGAGCTCGTCTGCCTGATAGGCCCAAGTGGATGCGGCAAGAGCACGCTGCTCAATTTAATGGGCGGCCTCGCCATGCCAACGTCCGGAAAAGTTTGGATAGACGGCGAAGCGGTGACCGGGCCGTTGCCTCAGAAAGTCGCCTACGTTTTCCAGGAGAATGCTCTGTTCCCCTGGCGCACCGTTCTCGACAACCTCAAGCTAGCCATGGCGTTTCAAGGCGTGCCGCAAGCGGAACGGGAATCGCGGGCGCGCGAGTCGCTCGAGGCCGTCGGCCTCTCGGATTTTGCCAATCATTTTCCCGGCCAACTGTCCGGAGGAATGAAGCAGCGCGCACAGCTTGCGCGGGCGCTCGGCCTGCGAACGGAAATATTGTTGATGGACGAGCCGTTTGCCGCGCTCGACGAACAGACGCGGATGGTGTTGGGAGAGGACCTCTCTGTCTTGTTGGCGCGCACGGGGAAGACAATTGTCTTCGTCACGCATAGCCTGGTGGAGGCGATATTTCTCGCCGACCGCGTCGCCGTATTCACCGCGCGGCCCGGGCGGATCAAACAAATTATCTCCGTCAACGAACCGCACCCGCGCAAACGGGGCTTCATGACATCATCAAAACTCAGCCAATTGCGCAATGAGCTGTACGAACTTTTGCACGATGAAATTCGCAGGACCATGAGTCTGCGCGCCCCCGAACCGGGCGATGGTGAAAAAACGTGAGAGCATCGCGACTCGCTCAGCGATTGGTTCAACTGGGGTTTCTGGCACTGGTGGCGCTGGCCTGGCAGGTCACTGCCGTTCGTGGCAATGTCAGTCCCCTTCTCCTACCATCACCTGCCGCGGTGTACCGAGAATTCCTGTCATTACTGACGACCGGGGCGTTCTGGCCGGATCTGAAGGTGACGCTCTACGAGTTGGGGGTCGCGTTCGCCATTGCTGCCGTCGCTGGAAGTTCGATTGGCTACCTTGTGAGCCGGTCGCGCTACGCGATTCGCGTCTTCGACCCGTTGTTCGCCGGAATCTTTGCCATCCCCGCAATCCTCCTGTATCCGTTGTACGTACTTTTTTTCGGCCTCGGACCAGGATCGAAGATCGCCATGGGTGCGACGATTGCTTTCTTCCCCGTCGTGCTCAACACCATTTCCGGACTGAGCCGCGTCGATTCGACTTATGTGACCGCGGCGCGCTCCATGGGGGCTTCTTCCCCGCAGATGTTCTGGTCCGTGATGCTTCCGGCCGCGTTTCCGATTGTTCTCACTGGTCTGCGCATGGGCCTGATTCTTGCATTTCTTTCGATTCTCGGCGCCGAGACCATCTCGTCGTTTTCCGGACTCGGCCATCAGATTGCCGGACTCGCCGAAAATATGGATACGGCAAGCATGTTTGCCTATATCGTTTTTGTCCTGCTGATCGCGTTCCTGCTCAATTTCGCGGTTTCTTTCGCTGAGGCGCGCGGGCGGCGGGAAGGCGGCGTGGGAACTACGAGTTCCGGGAGAATGGAAATTTCTGGAATGGGTCGCACTAGTATGTGGCTGCATCCTGCCGTAGCGCGCCTGGGAGTGGTGGCGGCCTTCCTGGTTGCCTGGGAAGCGGGCGCGCGCATATTTGGCGATCCCCTTTTCATCAGCCCGCCATCCCGCGTGCTCGTTGCAATGGTGCATCTCGCCAGCGAGAAAGATTTCGTTTCCGCCGTCACACTCACTTGCTGGGAACTGATCGCGGCGTTCGCGCTCTCGCTGACGATCGGGCTCATCGTGGGCCTCGCCGTTGGCATGCACCGTTTCACCAGAGGTTCCATCTATCCCATCGTCCTGCTGCTTTACGCCATGCCGCTCGCGACCGTCCTGCCACTGTTCGTGATCGTCTTCGGGATTGGCGCAGCCTCGAAGATCGCATTCGGCGTGAGTCACGGAGTGTTTCCGATCATCCTGGCGGTCGCGGCCGGCGTGCAGAATATCAGGCCAATTCTGCTGACAAGCGCCAAGTCCATGGGCGCGAGCCGCCGCCAGATTCTTTTCTCCGTAGTGTTTCCGCACATGCTTCCAAGTTTGTTTACGGGAATGAGGCTGTCGATGAGCGCGGCGCTGTTGGGCGTGTTGCTGGCCGAGCTTTATGTATCCCAGTCCGGTGTCGGCTATCTTACGAGCATGTTCACGCAAACTTTCCAGCCGCAAAACCTGTTCGCGCTCGTGGCCGTGCTGGCGGCAATCGCGGTGGCGCTGAACGAACTGTGCCGTTCGTCGGAAAGAAGGCTCAACCAGTGGAATGTATGATGGAATCCGCCCCAGAGATCATGAAATGATCGTCGGGAACAGTGAGGGAGGCTGCCATGGCTAAGAAACTCGAGCTGTCATTTGCCTGTGGCGATTATGAAATCACGCGGCCGCTCATGGAAGGCGCGGTGAAAGCCGATGGAATCGAGCTGACCGTGCTCACCGGCGCGGGGTCGCGCGAGCGCCACTGGCGCATGGCGCGTTACAACGAATATGACGTCTGCGAATTCAACGCCTGCGCCTACTTTATGGCCCGCGACCGCGACGTTCGCTGGACCGCCATACCGGTCTTCACGCATCGCCGCTTCCGCCACGGCTTCGTTTTCGTCAGCACGGCGAAGGGCATTAAAGTACCCACCGACTTGATCGGGCGCAAGGTGGGCGGCACGAATTTTCAGCCGGCGGGAAATATCTGGGCCCGCGGAATCCTCGAAGAATATTTCGGAGTGCCGCACAAAAAATTGACCTGGATCACGGAGCGCGATGAGGACATTGAGTTCACCCCTCCCCCGGGACTCATAATTGAGAAGATCCCCGCGCAAAAATCCCTCGACGATATGCTGGCCGAGGGCGAACTCGACGCCATGATTTCGCCAAGTTTCCCACGCCCGTTCCTCAAAGGGGACAAGCGCGTGGCGCGTCTTTTTCCCAACTACAAAGAAGTCGAAGCCGACTACTTCCGCCGCACCGGAATATTTCCCATCATGCATGTGACCGTGATCCGCAGGGAAATTGTCGACGAGCATCCCTGGGTCGCGGCCAGCCTGGTGCGAGCATTCAACGAGGCAAAGCAGATCGCCTATGAGAGGGTGCGCAATCCGCGCGTGGTGCCGCTTGCCTGGTTCAGCGCCGCCTGGGAGGAGCAGAACGAAATTTTGGGGCGCGATCCATGGGTCTACGGCCTGGGGGCCGCCAACCGTAAAAATCTTGAGGCCGCGATCCGCTACACGCATCAGCAAGGATTGATCCGCCGTGAAATTCCCCTCGCTGAGCTTTTTGTGAACACAGATGACGAAGAACTCGGCGACAAGACGCGCATTTAGGATCCGGTCCTATGGATTTTACTGCCAGGATCGACGCGGTGCTCCGGCGCATGGCCAAAGACGGCGTCGAGCTGCTGATTGCCTGCTCAAATGGTTTGCAAATGCCAGATCGCCCCGACGCGGTGGTTCACCTGAGCGGATATCGCTCGCTCGGCGAAAGCTTCTTTATCCTGCAGCGTGATGGCACATCGAAATTAATCGTCTCGCCTGCTGCTGACGCGGAGCGCGTGGAGGCCAGAAAAGACATTCAGGCGTGTATTGCAACGGACGATCTTGGGGGCGAACTCACTCGAGAATTCATGAACTGCGAGACGAATCGTGGAGGCGTCGCGATGATTGGCCTCGATGACTTGCCACATCCTCTCGCGGAGCCGCTGCTTGCGCTTCGGAAAGATGCCAACCTCTCCTATGACGATGCCATTTACAACGCAAGCGGGCGAAAGACGAGCGCTGAAATCGAGAGAGCCAAGCGCGCGTCCGCGATTGCAGAGCAGGGATTGGAGCGGTTGCTGGAACTTGCCTGCCCCGGCATGCGCGAATGCGACCTTGCCGTCAAACTCAATTGCTACATGAAGTCGCTCGGCGCCGATGACAACTTCCTGATGCTGTGCGCTTCGCCGCACAATCCGGCGGTGATGCCATCAAGCAACCGAAAGATCGAGCGCGGCGATATCCTTATAGCGGAATTGACGCCAAGTTACGAAGGTCAGTTCGTTCAAATTTGCCGGACCGTCTCGGTGGGTACGCCGCGCGCCGAGCTAAAGGAGAAATACGATCTTGTCCTCCGCGCGATGTGGGCGGGCATCGAAGTAATTCGTCCGGGAATTCCAATGTCACGAGTGTGCGCCGCGATTGATCAAATCCTCGAGGCGGCAGGCTACGCGGAATATTGCCGTCCGCCGCACATGCGCCGCCGCGGGCATGGCCTCGGCTGCGGCTCGGTAGCGCCCGGGGACGTTTCCGCAGACAACCACACGATTCTTGAAGAGGACATGATCTTTGTCGTCCATCCAAATCAATATTTGCCGGAAACTGGGTACCTAATGTGTGGCGAACCCGTACGAGTCACTTTCACGGGAGTGGAAACACTGAGCAAGAAAACGGCGGCGCTCGCCGTTCTTGCAACATAGGTTTCATTTCATTCAATGAGAATGAAGAATACTGCGCTCCTCACAGGGCCTTACGATTGGGATCCGGCACTCTTGCCGCTCGCCGAATTTGAGGCGCGGCTCGCAGCGGTGCGGCATGCCCTTGCCGCCAGCGGAGCCGCCGCCCTGCTAGTGCACGGCAATAGCGTTGAGCACGGCGCGCTCGCGTATCTCACCGGCTTCATCCCGAAACTGGGCCCGGCGTTCGCCCTCGTGCCACGGGAAGGCCCGGTTCGCCTCCTCGCTTCCGGCGGACCGGGAATGATTAGCTCGGCAAAGCTTCTTACGTGGGTCGAAGATGTTCGCCCGCTAAATAATCTGCGAATTGCTCTGAGTGAGTGGCTCGGGGAAACGGTTCACGATGGCCGGGCTATGCTCGGGCTGTGGGGTGGGAGCAAGCTGGCTCATCGGCCCTACTCAGCTGTGACGGCTGCGACACAAGCATTCGACCAACTTATCGATATGGATGATCAACTCGATGCGCTGCGCCGGCGCAAGTCCTCATGTGAGCTGGACCTTCTGCGTGAAGCGTGCCATATCCTCGCTGTGGCCTGTACAGCATTCGAACGCGCCGCAGCCGAGGGTTCAGGTGCGCGCTCTGCGGCGCTGGCAGCCGAGCGCGGCGCGTTTGCCGCCGGGGCTCAAGATGTTCGAATTCTCGCGAGCGCGCGAAACGGTGGCCCACCATTGCCCTTCGACGGGCCCGGAGACATCCGCGTCGCGCCGCTTCTGGCTTGCCTTGCTGACCGGGCCGAGTTTTTGTACCACGGTGAGTGAAAGAGTTTATATCACAGCCAATGGCTGTGAAGCTTGATTGGGCTGAGCCCATGGGCTACATGCCGCGGGGGCAGGCGGCCTGTAGCCGAGCGCCGAGTGTGGCCGCCTTGTGTTGTATTCCACCCGCCACTTCTCAATCACGATCTGTGCCTCCTTTAGGGAGTAGAAGATCTCCCCATTCAAGCATTCATCCCGCAGCTTCCCGTTGAAGCTCTCGCAGTAACCGTTCTCCCAAGGACTGCCCGGCTCGATATACAGCGTTCCGGTCCCCACGTTCGCCAGCCACTTCCGCAGTTCCTTTGCCACGAACTCTGGGCCGTTGTCAGACCGAATGTTCTCTGGAACTCCTCGCCACAGCATCACATCCGCCAGCGCCTCGATGACCTCGTAGCTTCCCAATCGCCTCGCCACTCGAATCGCCAAGCACTCCCGCGTGTATTCATCGATCATCGTAAGCATGCGGACCGTTCTGCCATCGTGGGTCATCGCACTCACGAAGTCATAGCTCCAAACGTGATTTGCCCGCTCGGGCCTTAGCCGCACACAGGAGCCGTCATTTAACCAGAGCCTTCTCCGTGCCCTTTGTTTGCTGGGTATCTTCAGCCCTTCGCGACGCCAGATGCGCTGCACTCGATCTTTCCCCACCTGCCAGCCTGCGATCCGCAACAGCGCCGTGATCCTCCGGTAGCCGTAACGGCCATACTCACTGGCCAACGTGATGATGTCTCGGGTCAGCGCATCTTCATCCACTCTCTGGATCGGCTGGTAGCGTTGCGTTCCACGCCACTGATTCACCAGTCGGCAAGCATGCCGCTCAGAGAGTTCATGCTTCTCCCGCGCATGCTCCACCGCACAGCGACGCCGTTCAGGGCTTAGAAGTTTCCCTCTGCAATATCCTTGAGAACCTGCTTCTCCAGCGACAGCTCCGCCACCACTCGCTTGAGCTTTGCGTTCTCCCGCTCTAGTTCCTTTAGTCGCTTCGCTTGATCTAGCTTCAGGCCGCCGTATTCCTTCCGCCAGCGGTAGTAGGTCTGTACTGTGATCTCAGCTTCTTTGCAGACTTGCGGGGTGGGTTTTCCATTTGCGATTCCTACTTCAATCTGACGCAGCAATGTCACGATCTGTTCCGCTTTGTACCTCTTGTTTGGCATATCCAGCCGTCCTCCTCGTAAGAGATTCTCTCTCACTTCGGCTGGTACAAAAACCACCGGTCAGGTCATTGCCGTGCGATTCGCAGGCTATTGGGCCGAAGCCCTTATCACCGTGGCTGCGTCGCCCGGCGGGGCGCTGGCTCGCGCCGAAGCGGCACTCAGGGCCATGTTGGAGGGAGTTCGGCCAGGCGCGCGTTCAAGCGACCTCTCGCGCGCCGCAGCGCAACTTCTGCCACCCTACAAGTTTCATCCCTTCGTTGAAAAAACAATCGGCAACGGGATCGGCCTCTCGTTCGAAGAATCGCCGAACTTAGGTGCCAGCGGAGAATCGAGGCTTGAACAGGGCGGAGTCTATACACTTCGCAGCGGTGCGATAGGCGAGGGCGACGACAATGCCATTGCTTCGGCCATGGTCGCAGTAACTGGGGCAGGGATCGAAGTCCTGTGGTCTGCGGCGGATCACTCGGCAAATCGCGGAAAAGTAAGGGTTACGTGATGACCGTTCTGGAGCGAATGGGGGAATGGATCGCGGGGGGAAGAGATGACTCTTTGCCGCCAAGTGTGCGCCAGTGCCTGGCGACTCATCTTCTCGATACGGTTGGGGCTTGGATCGCCGGAGGAGTGACCGAAGAGGGCAAGATGCTGGCAGGCCTGGCGGCAGGAGAGAGCCCCGGACTTTCGGTATTCGGACAGCAGCCGCTCGACCGGATCGCGCTCGCGGTCGCGACGACGCGCCTTACAGAGATTGACGATATTCACATGCCATCGTGCACTACTCCCGGCGCCGTGGTGGTCCCGACGGCGCTGGGGATCGCGAGTGGCTTGCCACGGCAGGACGCGCGGGCGTTTGCGCAAGCATTGCGTGCTGGCTACGAAGTAATGACCCGGTTCGGCGTGGCAGTCGAGGGTCCCAGCATCCTGCAACGCGGGATATGGCCCACGTTCTTAGCGGCGCCCGTCTGTGCGGCCGCCGTGGCGGCCCGCCTACTAGGCCTTACCGTCGAAAAAACCGCCAACGCTCTCGCGATTGCCCTGACGACGAGCAGTGGCTCGCCGGGGAGACCCGTTGACGCAAACCCGCGGTGGCTGCTGCTCGGTTTAGCCGCGCGCGCTGGTTGCGCCGCAGCGCTGGCTGCGTCGGACGGCTACGCCGGTGACCGCAACCTGCTCGACCATGACTGGATGATCCGCACCCATGGGATCCCGTGCAACACCGGCCCGCTGGTGGCCGCATGCGAAGGGGAAGGAGCGGTTGGCATGCTGAGTCTCAAGCCCTATTGTGCGGCGAAACAAACGATTGCGGCGATGGATGCGTTCCGCGAACTTCTGTCACGGGGAATTTCACCCGACGATATTATTGCTCTGCGAGTGGCCGTGCCGCCGGCGTATGCCGAAATGATTGGGCACCGCAATGCCGCCGCCGGCCGCATCGCAAGAATCACGAGCGCCGCCTACCAGCTCGCTCTTGCAGCGTACCGGCCGGAAGAGCTAGAGAACATCGCGCGGTCTAACCTTGCGGGCGACATAAAAATTGCGGCATTCATGTCGCTCGTCGAAGTCGTTCCAGACAAGACGTTGGAGCAACACTATCCGGAATGTTGGCCTGCCCGAACCGAAGCGGTGCTGAAAAACGGGCGCACCGAAGCAAGTCTCGTCCTCAAAGCAACAGGCGATCCCCTGTCTTCCTGCAGTTTTGATGTGGGGGCCAAGTTCCATCGCCTTGCCGATCCAGTTGTCGGCAAACCCGCAGCGGACCAAATGGCTGAGTTGTGCCTTGCTGCCGTCGCGCAGGACGGCGCTCTCGCGGCACTCTGCGCCAAATTCAATTCTTAATTCGCGATCGGTGTTCTGCGGAAATGCGAGAGATCCGGGTTAGTTTTTCAAGCGCGCAAACAGGCGAACGGCGTTGTCGCGGTTGATCGCCTGCACGGTAGCATCAGGCAAACCGGAATGCATCAAGTCGCCTGCGGGGTCCCCTGCTGAAAGAAACGGAAAGTCGCTCCCAAAAAGAATTTGAGAGCTGGGGACAAGACTCATGATGGCGGAAAGCGAAGTCGGGTTGCTGGCGCTGGCAGTGTCGTAATACTGGCGTTTCAATTCGTAGAGCACGCCGTTCGGCGCGTAAGACGCCAAATCCTTGGGAAAAAGCCTGGCCATTCGGTACGCCAGAAGAGGCATGACTCCCCCGCCGTGAGAAAAAATAAACTGGAGATTTGGAAACCGTGAGAATGTCCCGTTCAGGAGGAGACTCTCGATCGTGCGCGCCGTGTCGAAATAAAATTCCAGGGTGGAAGCCGGCACGTGCGGCATGACATTGGCGCAGCAATTCGGCGCATTCGGATGAACGAATATGACAGCCTTACGGCGGTTCAATTCCTCGAAAACAGGCACGTAAGTAGCGTCGCCGAGCCACTTGTCACCGTAGCTGCTTAGCAGCGCGATTCCGTCCGCGTGAAGCGTGTCCAGCGCATATTCCATCTCGACCAGGCTGCCCTTTGGATCAGGCAGGGGCAGCGCCGCGAGCAAACCAAAACTCTTGGGATGGTCCTTGACGAGTTGCGCCCCGAAATCATTACTTTTTCTTGCCAGACTCCGGCCGGCCTCCCCAGCATCGAAGGAGACTCCTGAAACGGCCAGCGACAGCATGGCGGTTGTCACGCCGTTTTTCTCCATGTCGTCCAGCGACTTGGTCGGCGACCACTCAGGCATCTTCCCTACGTCGGCAACCGCGCGCCGAAGGTCCATGTAGAAAGGAGGTAGCATGTGATGGTGCACGTCGATTCGCCCACGCTGCGGATCGGAATCGACTCTGGGCATCCCCGCAAGAAACGGGCGAATGGAAAGACCTGCGCCCGCGCCGAGTGCCGCCACGTGCTTGAGCACTGTCCTGCGCGAAACGCCGCTCAGGCAAGGCTCAGAAACCGGCCCGGACGAAATCTGTGAAACGGAACCGCCTCCACAAGAATTCGGCATCAATATTCCCCAATTCAGGTCCGATGGCAGTCGCTTGGAGATGGCCATATGGCGTCCTCCCGGGAATCGGAATATTCCCGTACGCATGAAGCACTCGCGGATTTGCCTACTTTAGTGTTCGAGACGATATGCCTAGGGATCGGTGGTGTCAAGGTTGGCGAAACTTCTGGGGGCAGTGCAGATTGCTTTGGTTTGGTGGGATTGTTGCGGGGCCGTTGCGGTAGCGGGCGCGCTGTGCCTGAGCGCGAAATATTTTGCTCGCGGCCTGGCCACTGGCGTGGCCTGCGGCTATTCTCCGCCGATAATCGGCGGCCTACAGGTATTTCGACAGATTGTTTCTATGGCCGCTTTGAATCTGGACCGTAAGGGTCCCGGTCTCCAAGCTGGGCGCCGAACTTGTCCCGGCCTCTCGTCCGGAAGAAACCGAAGCTTACACGCCACTCGAGCAAGAACGGATATCCTGGAACGGACCCAACTAACGCCCCGATGTGATGAATCATATTGCCTTTGTGCGCGCTCGGAAGTTCCAGGACGTATCCGAAATGGTAAGAGACCCCGCCATAGGCCCAATGAAGAGGAGAAGGTGAAATGACGTTGTTCACTGCACGTACAGATATGTCTACAAATTTCGGCGTAACCGCAAAATATAGGCCCTGGGTATTGGTGACGAGGCGTTCGACGCGCACGCCGGTGTACATGGTTGACGTGCTGTATACGAATTGTCTTTCACCGCCAATGGGAATTGCGACTTCTCTGCCATAGGGCCGCCAGCCATATTCCAGTGCCAGCCGGGCTGGAATTCGCAACAAGCTGCCGGTCATGTGGCGAATATCACCCGCATACGCCACAGACAGCTCTCCTCTCCCGTCCGTCCAGTCGAACAGACCCACGCCGAACCGTACCTCGTGCCACGGCAAAACGAAAGGCTTGTAGATGTCCTCCGGTACGCGCGCGTCGGGGTGATCAACCAAGTAAGTTGTTGCGGCCTCGGCAGTGGTAATGCCGCACTTCGGGCACGGCGGATCCTCTGGAAAAGGCTGTAGCGCGCACACCAGGTGGTCAGCGGGGATATCCAGACCGGGAAAGAGGATTTCCGCATCCGCCAGAGCGAACCGGCCGTCACGAGCGTGCGGTAGGCTCATGGACTTCATATACGGCTCCATCATGAAATTGAACGTGCTGCTTTGATCCCGAAGGCCCCAGAACGCATAGGATTCGGTGTGCATGTTGTCGTCGACGCCGCGAGTAAAGCGGCCGTCATGGTCCATGTCTGGAGCCATCGCATGTTTTCCGAGTTCGGCGGTGGCAAAGAGCGGTAGGGAGACTGGAGGCGCATTCTTGACCAGCGTGGAATACATATTGTTCGGGGCAAATGAATCATGGTCGGAGGCGAAAACGTTCCGCACGGTTCCGCCGAGCTTGTCGACCTCGATGAACAAATGTTCCGAATCGTGGATGTGCGGGTGGGCTTTGCCTTCGTCGAACGGATAATAGAACCAATACTCGATCAGCCAAGTCCCGGGATAGGAGAGCGTTCGCACGTACATCGTGCACCGGGACCAACGCTTGTCTCCCATAGACTTGTAGGCTGCTTTGAAATCTTCGATGGCGTTGCCGCGCGTGCGCGCCATAATCTCTTCCCAAAAATTCACGTCGCTTGGGTAGTCCGGCTCGCCGTCGGCGAATTCGAGAACAGGTGCATAGAGGCTGTCGTTGGCTTTGACGCGATAAAACGACCATGTAAGATTCTGCCGGAAGTGTCTGCTTGTATAGATTTGCAGCAAGCGTTTCCAGTGTCGACTCACTCGGTGGCCCCGAGCGCCCTACCACCGGCTTCGCAGGGGTGGCACCGGAAAATTCAAGCAGTGCGCGAAGTGCCGCCACAGTGGGATTCGCAAACTGCCCAACCGGGACTGCAGGATTCCGCGGGTCGATAATCTTTGTTACTCGAGCGAGTAGCCGCTCCGGTCTTACCTTACCGGATTCGGTCACGAGCACCAGGAAATCCCGCACGTCTCCTCGATGACCTGCCAACAATTGAAAATCCGCGCCTCGCGGCAACTGGTAAGGAAGTTCTTCCGGCACTCCACTCTGAGGGGAACCGACAACCAATCGCCCATCTTCTTGCGCGTAAAGGACGTGGCCATCCTCGTGAACTGCGGCTGCCACAGCATTCGGGCAGATACTTTCGGTGGGCTTGCCCAGATCATCGAGCAGGCAGACTTCCCCGTGTTCCGCGTACGGGAGAACCTGCTGAGGGAGGCGATGCTGCGGGGCGGGAACATCAGCTAGCACTAATTCCGGTGATGCGTTTGGTGAGATCGACAACACGCGGCGTGCCGTCCGTAGAAAACAACGAGAGCCTTCGTGCCGCCTGCAGAAAGAACGACATCGGCTACCGTCTTATCGGAAGGGGAAACCGGAATCCTGCGAAAGCGCCATTGCAGCTTTTCTGCAGGCGATGCCAGCGTCGCGAGAAGTATTTGGCCTGCGGCCGCGCCCAACGGCGACAATGTCATAAGAGTGGTTGATCAACTGGATCATGATCGCGCGCAAGGGCACCAAGCGGAGCTACAGCAAGAAATCCGAGTCCCAGTGCAATTTTCGCGAATAAGTCAACGCGCAGTCTTCTACGATTCAACATTGCCGGGGAGCCACTCCTCACGCATACTGAAAAAACGGGGCGTTGCTGACCTTTCGGTGAATCATCGCGGTTCACACGCACCACGTACAACAATGAAATACTTCAGTCCGCAAATCATTTCGAGGACACTTTGAGACGTCCGGACTCACTCACTAAAACTTTTGCAACTTTGCTTCATTTCGGAGTTCCGTTCTTGGCGTAACCGACTCCCACTTTGTCTCGGCCGATTTTAAACCCGGGTGAGAAACAAGAAGGTGCCAAATGAGGGCCTGAAAAGACTCGGTATGAGGAGTGATGGAATTGGGATTGACTACGGGAATCAGAACGCAGGCATCGGCAACTTGAGCGGTAAATCCGCCATTGCGACCTACGACTCCGCACACCGTGGACCCCACATGTTTGCCATATTGCAATGCCTTCACAAGATTGGTGCTGATATTCCGCTCAACATCTCCACCACCTACCGAAAATACGAACAACATGTCACTGGATTTGAGCCGGCTGCCGCGAAGCCAATTCTCATAGGTAGTGTCCCAGCCTTCATCGTTCACCCTTGCTGTTAGTTCCGAAACGTTGTCGGATGGGGTATACGCTTCGATTCCAGCAATCTTGCGAAAATCGTTGACAGCGTGTGAGGCGTGACCTGCACCTCCTCCTACTCCTAGAAAAAAAAGCCGCCCGCCGCGCTCCCTGAGGGCTGATAGCAATCCCACTGTTCTCTCGATTGAATCTGTATTGATTAGCTTCAGTATCTCACTCGCCTCTGCAAGATACTCTTCTGTATAGGTCACTTTCCCTCCATAGAATTAAAACAATGGGACAAAGTGAAGTGGTCACGCGGCACATCCGTGTCGCGCTCCAGGCAACCGATATCATTGACGGCGTCCAACAAAGAACTCACGATGAGCGTCGGCCTTGCGTCTTGTTTGACAAGTTCGTCACAGATATAGCACTTCCGAGGGCTAACAAAAATGGTGGTCGCTCCAGCGCGAGTACCTGCAAGGATGTCCATGATACCGTCTCCTACCATATAGGATTTGGCAAGATCTAGGTCTAATTCATTGGCAGCCTGAAGCAACAGCCCTGGGCGCGGTTTGCGGCAATCGCAGTCAATTCTATAATCTGGAAGGAGTCCTTCCGGGTGGTGCAAGCAATAATAGACGGCATCGAGGTGCCCCCCGGCGTTCCGAGTTTCGGCGTGCATTTTTTCCGTAATGGCGGTCAACAAGGCCGGGGTGAATTTCCGTTTTGCGACTCCAGGTTGATTCGAAACGACAATGACAGGCAGCCCCATCCGATTCAGTTCTGCAATGGCTTGCCCCGATCCAGGGAGCAAGGAGAACTCCTCGGGGTGAGCGGGCGAATCGACGGTCCCAAATTCAGAATTGTACACGTAGGCGTTGATAACGCCGTCTCTGTCAAGAAAAACTGCCCCTCTTTTCATCGCTCGATTCCCATTTCCGGAGTTGGAGAACTAAAATGAGGAATCCGACCTGCGGGAGCACCATCCCATGAACTTTACCTGATCATTCCCATTTGTGTGTTCGATTCTTAGAACTGGCACCGGTCACTGGGGCCATCTTCGGCATAGTTAAAATAATTACGCATTTCGGGCGCCTAATTGTTCGTTCATAACTTTTTCGCGTATGAACTGAATACTTAGACTGAGTCCTTCGCGGATGTCGACCTTCGGCCTCCACCCGAGGCTTTGCGATTTCGCAATATCGGCCAACGTAACCTGTGCCTCTCCCGGGAGATCCGGTTTATAAATGGGCGTCAGACCGCTCTTTAGCTGCTCCTCAATCAGTTTATAAATTTCGTTCACTGAGTAATTGCTCCCCGAACCCACGTTAAAAACCTGCCCGTCAGCGCGCGAGTCTTCCAAGACCAGGAGATGAAAATCATTCACGTCATTTACGTAGATAAAGTCTCTCCTTTTTTCACCCGTGCCGTAAATCATTGGCCGCTCTCCCGAAAGCATCCGAATGATGAAAGAACTCATAACCGGGGGAACCACTCTGCGCCAATCCTGAGCGGGGCCGTAAACGTTAAAGTAACGAAGAACAGTAATATTCATCTTATAGAGCTCACTGTAGCTCTCGCAAAAGGTAGCTCCACCGTGTTTACTGGCTGCATACACACCAATGGGTCGGATATTCTCTTCATTAGTGGGGAACTCGGCGATTCCTTCGTACTCGGCGGAAGTGTCGGCATAAATGACTTTGCGAACCTTTGCTTTCCGCGCTGCCTCCAGAACGTTCAAGGTTCCCACAACGTTCGCGCTTGCGGCTCCGAGCGGATCTTTGAGACATTCACTCAGACAATTCTTTGCGGCGAGGTGGAAAACACCATCCACTCCTTCGAAGAGACGGTGGATTTCAAGATCGCGAATATCGGCCTGATCGAAATCGACGCGGGGATCTATATTTTCTCGGGTGCCCGCAGAAAGATTGTCAATTCCCCTCACTTCGTACCCGCTGTCAAGAAGACGCTTTGCAAGATTACTCCCCACAAAACCCGCGACCCCAGTCACTAAGACGCGCCCCATCTCCGTTCACCTCGATGGATTCAATCGATCTTACTTTTCCCCATGCAAATGCTAGTTGACTAAGGTACGCGGCCTAATACTTAACGTAGCCCAGCCACAAATGACTTTTCGCGGGCTGTGCTGGAAATGGAATCAATGTCCCTATGGTTGGTTTGAAGTCTGGCAATGTGAGCCAGGCGTTGATCCCTTGAGACAACATCGAACACCACCTTGCTGCCCTCAAATTCTATACGGAAATGCAATTCACGCAGTCCCGCGCCACACATAGCCTCGCGCAACCGCTGCTTGTCATCCTCGCAATAAAGCATTAGAAATCCGCCACCGCCAGCACCTGAGATCTTCCCGCCAATGGCTCCATTGCGCTTTGCGAGAGCATACCAATCATCAATTTGGCTGTTGGAAATGTCTTTTGAAAGCCCCTTCTTGCATTGCCAGTGAGCGTCCAAGAGCTCTCCGAACTTGCGAAGATTGCTTGATAGAATGGCCTCGCGAATCTCAACCCCTATGTCCTTAATTTCAGATAGATTCCTTAGGACTTGTTTTTCCTTTTGAATTGTCGCCTGATTCTGTTTTTCCAATATGGATGTAGCATCTCGCGTGGCGTGAGTATAAAAGAGCATTATATTGCGCTCCAACGCGTTCACCAAATCGGTGCTGAGGGGGAGCCTTTCGACCTTCACCGTTCCGTCGCGCTCAATCCAGAGACAAGTTAACCCGCCAAAGGCGGCCATATATTGATCCTGCTTCCCGATGGGCTTACGCAGGATGTCAAGCTCAATGTGGCAAGCCTCCTCCGCGAGATCTTGTGGACCGGTTGGCTGCTGCATCAGCGTACGCAGGCCGCTCAGCAACCCAACCAAATAGCAACTCGAGGAACCCAACCCCGTCCCCGCCGGAATGTCAGCTAAGGAGACAATTTCAATTCCGCTTGAAAGACCAAACAGTTTCATTGCTTCACGGGCCAATGTGTGCTGCACCTCGTCGACATGGTCAACTATTTCAGACGAGGTATACCGTACACGAATTTTATCATCAACAATTGGCGTATTCACATTCACGAACATATACTTATCGATACCCGCGGCAAGGATGAACCCACCGTGCTCGCGATAGAATGACGGCAGATCAGTACCACCGCCACCTAGTGTGAGTCGAAACGGGGTTCTCGTTAGTATCATGAATGCTCCTAGGTTGACTCAGATCGAGCAGCGTTTACTGCTTGCAATGGAATCGGTAATTTCGCAGATAATTGTCGTTGCGTAAATTACTTTTTGCAAAAAAGATTTGGTGTGCGACAGCGGCGTCCTCGATCGACTCAAATGACCCGCAGTAGTGGCTATATTTAGGGCTAAACCGCACCCTATTGGGCAATACATTGGCCCAAATTAGCCATTGCTTCGGGGAGTCGTCAGTAGAGCCGGTCCGGACAATCCGCCCACGCACGTTCTGTTGAGGGTAACAGTTGTGAGCCTATTGTCTCTTCAATTTCGGCCCCGTGAATGATAAATCTAAGATAATTTTTAGCTAAGTGGTACGCGACGCAGAGTAAATGCATCAGAGGAGGCAATCTTCTCGATGTAGTTTTCGAGGTGTTGCCAATCGTCCCAGATTGCGCTGAATAAGCGGCCTGTCAAGCCGGCCGAACGGGCCGATGCGAGAAATACCGCAAGGCCAGCAGCGCACGCCGGTGAAGCGCCACCGCTTTCCTCCATTTGCTTCAGTTCATCAAGAAGCTTCGGGCCTCCGGATCCAGCTGCTGCCCGCATGTCATCCCACATGCGGCTGTTGACCGCTCCGGGAGCAATGGCGTTGACCTGGATATTGGTCGATTCAAGCTCTTGCGCCAGACATTCAGTCAAGCGGACCAGGGCTGCTTTGGAAGCGCTGTAAGAAGTGAAATAGGGCCGTCCATAAGCTGCTCCTCCACCAGAAAGAAATAAAATTTTCCCCTGGCGTCGTTCCTTCATGGCAGGAAGAACTGCCTGAGCAAGATTTACCGAGCCGAATAGATTGATTTCGATTGCGCGTGTCCACTCTCGAATATCAAGCGCCTCAAGCGGGCCGATTGGGCCAACCGCGCCAGTACAATTCACCAACACATCCACGTGGGAGAAGTTGCTTTGAGCTTGGTTCGACACCCGCCGCACTTGGGCCCTATCGGTGACGTCGAGCTGGCGCCATACCACGCGGTCCGGATTGTCTTCCAATTCCGAGTCAATCGACACGGGTTTCTTCGTGTTGTAAGTCAAGATGAGCCGTGCTCCCTCGTGGTAAAAACGCTTCGCGATACTGGCCCCGATCTTGCCAGAAGCCCCCGCAATCATGCAGGTCTTGTGTTCCAATTCCATAGTCAGGCTCTCATTCCTATTCCAACGCCGGTCTCGTCCATGGATATCTCGGCCGCAGCACCCGCCTGAAGCTACGAATAGAGAACGGGATGACGTAAAGTTCCTGCCGTTCTTAACTGAAGCTAGGATGCCCCCCGAGCTGAAAGAACCGCAGGAATTGTAAGGAGAATAATCTTTAGATCTAAGAGGATTGAAGCTGTTTGGATATATTGCAAATCCAAACGAACCCACTCACTAAATTTGTGAATATCATTCCGCCCGTTGATTTGCCAGAGGCAACTTATTCCCGGTGTTACGCTCAGCTTGCGCCGCTGCCAAAACTCAAATCCCTCTGCCTCCTGCGCCGAGGGTGGCCGAGGGCCCACCAGGCTCATATCCCCTTTTAGTACGCTGTATAGCTGAGGTAATTCGTCAAGACTAAATTTTCGTAAGATTCTTCCAAGACGCGTGATGCGGGGATCGTTGCGCATTTTAAAGACAGGCCCTTGCATTTCGTTAAACTCCAGCATCTCCCGTTTCAAGTCATCGGCGTTTGGCACCATCGTCCTAAACTTATACCCGACGAAGGGCTTGCCATTCTTACCGAGAACGTGCCAGGGATACAGAACTGCTTCTCGAGGATCGCTAAGCTTAATGGCGAGGGCGATTAAGAGTAAAATAGGTGAAAATAAAATTAACAATATGGCTGAAAGCAAACTGTCGAGAGTCTTCTTTGCGAAGAGATAACCCCTACTTTGCCAAACAGTCGTCATCGTCGTCGCTTCCACACCAAGAAAGCTCTTGTGGCGGATGAAAGTCCTCTCAAGTAGCTCGGACTTCAGGCAGACTGTGACCCCTCGCGGAACTGTTACCGTAAGCCCGATTTCAAAGATTGGTTCGAGCAATTCTTCGCAAGCTGCTGGCGACAAAGACGACAAGAGAAGAACAACGTCCACCGGATTTCGAAAAATATAGTCTCGCAAAATCTTAGTCGAACCAAGGCATGAGATCCCGAGGGAGCGGTCGGGCATTGGAGAACTATCTAACCTCAAGTAACCCAAAATCCTGTGCCCTGAATCTCCCGATCGAGGACCCATTCGTTCAAGGAGTTCAGCAACCTCCAGGTCCGAACCAACAATCAGAACGTATGGCCGCTTGTCCATGTGTTCTCGATGCTCCGATAGCTTTGTGTGCGCACCGATCCGACTCGACTCGTCATTGAGCTTATTCAGTGCCGGCCGGTTGCGTCAATTCTTCCACCCGAATCGTGCGCCGTTCTCTTGCGGCGCGATAGATTGTATCGACTAGTAATAACGTATGCAATGCCTCATCGCCTCCACTCATCGGTTCACGGCCCTCTACAATTGAATCCAAGAAGTCCTCCCATTCGAGTTCGAGCGACTCGTCAGGACCAGAGAAATTATTCCATTCTTCCTTGGGCACGTCGCCGGGATTTTCTCGGACTGCGAGACATAGTCGCTCGGGCCCGTAATTCCCCCCTAATCCATCAACGCAAAGGTAGCCCTTCTCCCCTATCAGCGTGAAAGAGAACTTGTTCCTCCAATACGTCCAACTGGCATGCAGCTGTGCAATAACCCCGGAGGATGCTCGCATCGTCGCGAATACATTATCTTCCGCGGGCGCAATGGGCCAAAACGCAGTCGAAACCATCGCGGTTACCTCTTCGATTTCGCCGAGAAACCACTGGAACAAATCAAGGGCGTGCACACCCTGATCCATGAGCTGGCCACCACCTGAGAGATCCGTCTGTGACCGCCACTCGCGCTCGTAGCCGTCTCTACCTCCATGTCCATAAGAGCATTGGATTGTCAGGGGGCGGCCGATCACTCCCTTTGTGAAGTATTCATATGCATGGCGCAATCCTGGGTGATACCGGTGATTGTAGCCCGCTTTTAGGCGGACGCCCCGAGACTGTGCTGCTTGTACGACTCTGGCGAATTCCGCCGAACTTGCGGCGCATGGCTTCTCCACCAACACGTGCTTGCCCGACTGCACAGCAAGAAGGCTTATCTGCGATGACAAGTGCGTGGGTGTTGAGACGATTACAGCATCAACGTCCTCCCGAGTGACTGCTTCGCGCCAATTAGCCGTGGTTTGGGATTCGAACCTCTGTCCAACTGCTACAGCAAGGTCCGTTGCAACGTCGGCGACAACTGTGAGCGTACTTCTTGCTGATTTTCCAACTGCGTTGGCCCGCTTCGCCCCGAAACGACCCGCTCCAATCAGAGCGACGTGTATCTTCCCATTTTTCCTAGGCAAATCCACATCTCCTCAGTTTATATACGGGGGACACATAGTGTGCTACATGACTAGTCGTTCCGAGCGAGACAGCCACAACTTCTCCAATAGAAGAAACAGTCGGATCAATAGGAAGCGGCCAAAACTCACGCCAATTCCAGTTGGTCCACTAAAAGTACATGTTGTTCCAAGGGGTGACGTTGTGGGGTTCGAACGTTCTATCGTGTTCCTCGAGCAACCACCTTCGCTTTGCTCATTTCCTTGAGTGTTTTCTCGGCGTCTTGCACAAACTGGCGGACCGTTTCACGGGTGTATCTGTGGTCCACCATCTTGGGCAGGAACTGCGGAGGAATTGTGACGATATGTGCACCGGCTAGCGCTGCATTCTGTATATCCATGACCGAGCGGATGCTGCCGACAATGATATGGGAGGGCAGATCCCAATCATCAAGCCATTGCCGAACATTTCGGATCGTAACTGCAGGATCACTACCCTCATCAGCAACCCGACCGGCGAAGATGCTTACATAGGTCGCACCAGTCTTCGCGGCGAGCAGTGCTTGATTGAATGACAGTATTGCCGTGGCGTTCACTCCAATGCCTTCTTGTGAAAGGCGATGCATCACGCCAAGACAGGATTCCCCAAACTCATTGACGATCGGAATCTTCACAACGATATTGCGGGCCCACGTAGCGAACGTGCGTGCCTGTTTCACCATGATGTCTCGATCATTAGATGTTACTTCGACGCTCAATGGCCGTTCGCCGAGGAAACCCGCAAGCCGGCGTGCACACTCCTCCAGGTCCGTCGCCCCGTCTTTAAACATAATACTGGGGTTAGTGGTAACTCCATCGACGACGCCTTGGCCAAGCCAATTCTCAATTTCGTTCTGGTTGGCAGAATCCACGAACACTCGCATAAAGTGCTCCTCCTCGTTTTCGAACAATATCAGCAACTCAGCCTGCCGCCACTCCGGCTTCCGTCTGCAAAGCGGCGTTCAGTGTGGAAATCACTCAGTCAGTCGAAGCACTAGCCGCCATGGCGGCATTCTTGTCTTTCTTGCCCGTCAAGTTCCTCACACTCGAATGAACCCGCGTAGGATCTTCCCCAGCCACAAGCTGGAGAAAAAGCTCTTCATATTGGTCTGTGATTTTTTCCCAGGTATACGCCTCTTGTATTCGCTTTGGAGCAATGCGGCGGTATTCGGCTGCCACCTCGGGATGGTTTTCCAATTCTTGAAGTTTCCGGGTCAAATCCACAGGGTCGCGCTCGAAAAAGATACCGTACTGCGCTATTACTTCCTGGTTGAACGCAGTTCTTAGGGCCACCACACAATTCCCGTATCCGAGTGCCTTCAGTAGTGCTGGATTCGTTCCACCCATGCTGTGCCCATGGACATAGGCATATGCATTGCAATGCAATTCCTTAACGTGCTCCGCATTCCCGATGTGCCCCAGAAACCGCACCCGGGGGTCTTTTGTTTCCTTCAGCCGCTCCAGGAATTCGCTCTTGTAATTCACTCCTCCGGCGATCGCCAGTACACGATCAGTCCGCAACCTTTCAAACGCTTGTACAATCAGATCCGCGTTGTTCTCCGGGACCATACGGCTTGCAATCAAATAATACTGAAACGGCTCCAATCCATACTCGCGAACTAGCTCTGGATTCGTCGAGCTTTCGATATTGGCGCCATAGGCAATGCATGCCGATGGTGTGTTGAACTCGTCTAGGTAAATTCGCCGCATCTCATACGCGTCTGTCAGTACGCCCTTCCCGCAAATTCTGCCTACGCATTGAGCGTTCCAATAGAAATACTTCTTCGCCACTGCGCCCCATTTGTCACGCTTCCAATCCATTCCGTCTACGTTGATCGCTATCTTCTTCCCGAACATCCGCGGAATGATACAATGAAACCCGTTCACGATATTGATAACCAGCGCAACATCAACCTTACGGAATAGCATGTCGAGTGAGCACAGAAAAGTGTGTGTAGGCGTACCCAGCGCTTTTGTTTCGATGCTCGGCAAATAAAGTAGCCGCACTCCCCGGTAAGTCGGCGGCCGGTTTTTGAACAGGGTTCGGCGGCAGTACAGCAACACATCATGACCGCGATCCGCCAGCCGCGGCGCCAGCTCTTCCAGGAATGCCTCCGCACCTCCGTACGTATGCGGTATCCCCCGCGACCCAAAGATCGCGATCCGCAACTTTCCTCGTCCCTGTCCCTCGGGCTCGCTGTTGATATCTTCAATCATGCATTTCCTCCGCCCCTAAGCGCGCCTTCTAAGCCCCAATCGTTTTGAGCGTCACGCGCGACCAGCTTGCCAGCATATTCTTCACTACCAGAATGTTCTCGTAGACGCTGCTATATCGGCCCCATGCGCCCTCACCCATTCCGCCATCGCGCGCCTACCCTCTGGTCCTGTTGGGAACTTTCAATGGGCTTTGGATTTTGGCGAACTGGGCATCATTAGGGCGGAACCGAATGCCCAAATTTGCTCGGCGGCCATCCAAAAATCCCTGCGACATCTTCTTAAGGCACGCCAACTTATCGGAACCGAACAACAATACGCCTGCAGCATGCCGCGCTAAGTGCCAGACGACAAACCGCTTTGCGCGTGGGCTCGGGTGAAGCCACCAGACTGCGTAAGCGAGGTTTCGGCTCATGTAGTATTCCCGCCAAGGGGAATGATTCGGCCAAAGCCCTGAGTAGCCCGGTAGTCGCACCCGGCGCGCATCGCCCACCTCGTGCGCAAGTCGCGCAGCGGAAATTACTGCGATTTTGTAATCCTGGGACCGTGCCCGCAGGCAGTATTCAAAGTCAAAGAAGTCCATGAAGAAATCGGTGCGCGGCAATCCGACCTTCTCCACCACCTCGCGCCGCACCATGCAACCCGACGCATACGCCAAGTCAGCGAACCACACTTGCTTCTGCAATAACTCGGTCGATGGCTTAACAAAGCCCTCTCGCCAAAGGAGCGGCGGATAGATCGTTCCCGTTGCGCAATGGACTGGCAGAGCCACCATCATTCCAACTCCGCCATTCGCATCACGAATGGAGGCCAATCCCTTCAGCATAATTCCCAATGCTTCACTGTCAGGAACACTGTCATCGTCAAATGCCCAAATCCAATCATGCCGCTTCTCAAGCGCCGCGTAAGCTAAGCCCGCCGCCCACGCTCCAGCCGCTCCTAAATTCTCTGACATCCTCAGAACCGTGACCTGGGGGTATCGCTTGGCCAACATCTCCGCGGTTCCGTCGCTTGAGGCGTTGTCAACAACCACAATCTCTTGCACGGGCCGCGTCTGCGTCAGGAGCGCCTCCAACTGTCTCGGCAACAGTTTCGCGGCATTGTGGGCCGTCGTCACGCTCGCGACAGACACTGCCTTACCCTCTTCTCTTTCTAACACTGCTCAGCAGACTTGACATGGGTTCGGTACCGTTCTCGCGAGCCGAGCTCGATTGACTCTATTACTATCGAAGGGGATTTGACGATGTAGCCGATGCACGACCCAAACGATCCGTCATTCATCGGAGAGAGGCCAAGACCGGAGCCAGCACCCACGAGTCCCGGTACAGAATCAGGCCACAACATTTGATCGTAAAATAAGGATGCAATTTCCAAATGATGCGCCTCGTGCGTGAACAAAACTCCGGACAAAGACATTAGCGGCCACAGATACCTCAGACACGTCTCCAATGAATCCCTCAAATCCACATCGCAAAACGCAAAAGCAACAGCTTCCGAAAAGTTAGGCAGCGTCGATTCAAAGTAACCCTCGATGAAGGTGCAAACCTCTAGCGACCCATATTTCGCCACGTTAGCCTTTACCGTATCCAGCGACCCGCACCACGAGCCCTTTGTGTACAGATGGAATTCACCAACATTCACAGCAACGTGTCTGACGTCCTTCAGTTTGGGCTCAGGCAAACCTCGGAAAGAATCGAACACGTAAAGGTTCCGTCCAACAAGCTTAGCCGCTAGTGAGAGGTTTGTTGTCGATCCCCCTTCGTAGCACCCGCATTCAACGACCGATCCTTCGACTGAAGCAGGCAGCCGAAGCAGTGCAGAGATCATGGCTAGCTGCTCGACAAAACCCGTAGCCGAAGTGACTCGGAGGCGATTGCGAACAATACGGATCAACAGAACAGACTTCGAAACAAACGATTGCGGAGTATTGTAAAGGTTAGAGACGGCTAACAAATAGGAAAAAAGACGACTCAACGCCTTAGTTATATGAAGCATTATAACCATCCTTGCGAACAAATTACTTCCAAGCGAGGGACTAAAGCCCACCGGGTGCACATATCTCCCATAATTTCAGGGCGTCCGCCCTCGAACCATCAGCGGCATCCACTACCGAATCCACTTCTACAGATGGGAATCTTAACAACACCGACAGCACACTTATGAAACCGCACGCTCAATCGTCGCGAATTTCGCTTTCACAGTGGAAGGGACCGGTACCGTACAGCGCCCCTCCAGGAAAACAACCACTGAAACAAGCAACCCCAAATGAATCCAACCAAACGCCAGCAGGCTGTCGTCCGAAAACTGGAAAGCCACAGCTTCAAGGAGAATGGCTGCAGCCAGTCCGACCATTATGGGAAACCCTTCTTTGTTGGGCTCCGCAATAATCCTTCTCACCCTCCGTGCCAAAGATATAAAAAATGCGAGCATCAACAAAAACCCAACGATACCAATATCATGCAGCATCCTGAGGGTTACGTTCTCCACATCGATAAAGTTAAAGGACTCCCCCTTCAACACCGCGAAGAGGCCCGGAGATTCGGCCAGATCGAACAACAAATGGAAACTACCCGTTCCATTTCCTATTAGCGGATGTTGCGCGATGTCACGCAGTGCCGCCGAGTCTTCGATGACTCTTCCAATAAGAGAACTGTCAGCTGACAAATTATTCGGGTCGATGACGCCCAGTCTCGTTCCGAGGTGTGACCCGGCGACAAGGAGCGATAACGTTATCCCCGCACATGCGAGCATTCCCAATTGCAACAGCTTCTGACCTGAGAGCACCCGCTTCTTTATCGCCACATATGCCAGGAAAAGGACCGCCACCGCCAGGGCCAGCAGTACCGCACGTGCCAAACTTACGACCGTTGCCAGCAGCACTACCAAAAACCCTGCTCCATATCGACGACGTCCTGCTTCCTCGCCGAAAAGATAGAGGGACAGGAGCATTACCGAACACGTGGCCGAATACATCCCGAAATTATTTGAGTCATATAGCGTTCCAAAAGTGCCCGGTATCCCTGGGCCATACTTGTCCACATATACTCCCGTCGTGATTCCGAACATTAGGTTTAGCAGGAAACAGAAAATTCCGTACCCACCAGCCACGACACCAACGACAACGACGGTCGAAAACACTCTCCTTAGGCACGAGTAGTTTGTGCAAAGAAAGCGAACCAAGAAATAGGGCAACACGACCAAATTGGTTAGCAGCGCCCATCTCAGTGAAAGAGACCGCGACGGGGACATCAATATTGAACTCACATAGTTCATGAAAACATAGCCGCCCAGCAGGTAGTCAAACCTCGATGCAGGGGAAGGCCGGGACCAACCAAGCAGTATCCGTACTGCCAACACGAGAAGTAGGAGAAACGATACCAGGTGATCAGGTCTTGCTTTCCAGCCCTGAAACTCAATGTAAAAATGAGAAACAGCTGTTGTAAGGACCAAAAGGCCGAGGCCGCCGATAGGCCACCGCACTGAAACCAAGACAAGGGTTACCAACGCAACGACAACGACCGGAATCCAGCCCAAGTCCTCCGAAGACACTTGCCATGCCACTACCAGAAGAACTGAGATTAACAAGAGCTTGTCGATGAATTTCATTTAGACCTTTAGGCCACCCAGCAAAAGGAATACGGCTCGTATCTCCTGAGCAACAGAAGAATAGAGTGGTTCGCCCGTCGAGTACTGATCGTAGCGGCAATCGCAGTGGCCAACGGTTTAGCTACCGAGTTCCAGCGGCGCTTGCGCCGTGTAATCTGTCGTAACAGGCTTTGCGGCAACTCACGGACCAGGACGCAGTAATTTGTCAAGCAACCTTTCACAAGTAGCCCACTTCGTCCCTACGAACACTGAGCCCTGCACTTCGATTTCATCTCGGTCCCAATTGTGAACCGCACCACACTCGATACTTTCGAATTGCAACACAGTCGCCGTCAAGCCGATCGCCCGTGCAGAAAACGAAGCTGTCATTTTTTCAAAGATGTCTTGAATCAGTGGGGTATTTGGATATGCCCCCATTGCCTGTGCAACCGGAGCCGGTGTAGTTGCTCCAGTTGCGTGAGGATGGGCGTCAGATCAACGTAAAGTGAGGCAGGGGGACAAGAAATCTCCCCCCGCCTAAAAGATAGTCCTTCTCACGTTCGCAGAATTCCTCCAGAAAGTGCCACGGCAACACGAGAAAGCAATCAGGGTTGGCGCTTCGCGCGTCCGCTTCCGACACGATGGGAATTCGCGTGCCAACTGTTACCTTGCCCCACTTGTCAGGGTTCCGTTCGGAAGCACACGTGATCAGGCGATTGTCCAACCCGAAAAACTGCAACATAGTGTTTCCCTTGGTTGAAGCGCCATACACACAAATTTTCTTTCCGCGCTTTGCCTGCTCCATCACAAACGAGGAAACGTCCTCCTTGATTCGCTCCACCCACATTCCAAATTCGCGGTAAACACGAGTTTCGAGCAGGTCAAGTTTGCTCTCTCGTTCCCGCAGGTAAGCTAATCGCGCGGTCGCCTGTTGCCGGTATGCCGAATCGCCAAATACTCTCTCATCAGCTTCACGATTACGGATAAATGCCCGGATGCTGCCCCCATTCACGTCATTGAGTACAGCATCAGCAATTTCAAATCCATGCGACTTCAGCAAATACTCGAGAGACTGGAGCGAGTAATACTCCAGATGCTCATGGCAAATATTCCCGAAGTCGTGTTGCGCGAGCATGAGTGGTAAGTAGCTCATCTGCATCACCCATACTCCGTTCGGATCCATTACTTTCTTGATGTCCGAGACAAACTTGTTCGGATCCTCCAAATCGTAAAACATCGCAATCGAGGTTACGATCCTAGGACGCTTTCCACCCATTTCAGGATCGTTGAGAAACGGTTCTGCCTCGAATAACTCGGTGAGTACTTTGTCCGCAACTTTGCGCGAAAACTGCTCGAGATTCCCCGCTGGATCAAAACCGATCCTGTAAATTTCGTTCGTTTTGTACGACGACAGCAAAGTGCCGTCGTTACAACCGATATCGAGGACCGAGTCACCCTTTTGGAGGTGAATCAATGATTCAGCCTGGTTCGCGATATCCGCCAAAGCGGAGCGCATCGTTTGGTTCGTGCCCGATCGATACCAATAATTCCTGTACATTGCCTCCGGCGGAACGGTGTGTTTTAGCTGCAGAAGTCCGCAACGAGTGCACAGCATGAGATCGAGTGGCGCCCTGGGGCCGTCCGGCTGTTCAAGCGAGACAAAGTTGGATACGTATTGTTCTCCCAGTGAAAAAACGGTCTCAAGCTTCCCTTCACAAACGCGGCAATTCGTTCTTGTCATAATCCCCTTGCTTGAAACCGGAAAGTTTACCCCGCACTGCCCGGCCATTTGCATGTCACTATTCCTGGAGAGGGCCCAGTCCCTTAATGTATCGAGGAAGGTAAAACGGGCTCTTCACCAGGTCCACGAAGAACGGGCCTGTACGCCGACCGGCTATGTAGCAGCCCACGATTCCAATGAGATTTGCGGCGCATCCCGGGAAACGAGCTATAAGGCTGGTTACGAATCGATCCAAGCGAGATTTCATGCGTGGCTTTAGCCAACTATTGTATTCTCTTGTGGAAAACGCCCCTATCGCTCTGTGCATCAACAAAGTCCTCTTCCTTCGCCATGGTTCCTTTCGGCAAACCTGACTCTTTTCCGAATCGGAAAAATGTCGGAACGACCAGATCAGGTTGGGCCAGGTAAACATCCAAATTTCAAAGAACCTCGAAGAGCGCGCATAGAGGGCGTCACCATAGCGAATCGTAATCAAAGGGTCGGCAATGACGAATGCCCCCTCCAAAATCGGGCTTTGGAAAACCACGCAAGCGTGAATAAAACCCGTCCCGATATATTGTTCCTTTTGGCGTGATTCCCACAAATCACGCCTGATTACAACGCCCCCCACGAAACTCAAATAATTGGCGACTTCAGTAAAAAGTTGCCGATTTTCAGCCGGGTTGTAAATCCGGTCTTCGCTTAACTGGAGTCTTTTAGGCTCAAGTACTTTGGATAGATTGGCGTTTTGTACCTCGGCGTTGACCACGATTAGTCCGTAATCGTGCCGCATCGCGTCTAAGACTATTTGAATTGCCCCATTCTTTAATAGGTCATCATCGGTGAAAAGCCAGCAATATTCCCCTATGGCCAACTGCACGGCCCTGTTGCAGTCCCGATCGAACCCCCCGTTTGATGGGGCTGGCGAATCCAAATTCATTTTCTTATGATCTTCTCGATAATAACGAATGTTTGGAAAGCGTTGCCGATATTGATTAACCACAGCCTGCGTGCGATCTTTTGAACCGCCGTCGACAATAACGATTTCTACTTCGTCAGTCGCCTGACTCATAATGTTTTCCAAAGTTGTGCCGATATACGATCCTCTGTTAAGTGTTGGAATACAGATCGAGAGCCTAATTTGTGATTTTTCTTCCACGAGCTTTAACTCCGCTATCCATGAGTGGCCAAGTCAAAATTCAAACTCAAATCGATCTGCGACTGTGAATGATTCATCCAATTTTCGAAATTCTTGCCAAGCGTTCAAGCCAAGTTCCAGTATCAGGTTGGCACGCTTCCGAACTCTATGAATCCGACTAAATAACCCGAGTCTTCTTGCTGAAACTTGTATCCCATATCTTCATAGAGCTTTGCAGCACGAATGTTGCCAGACTTCACCCTGAGCCTGACTTTTGTTGCTCCCCTCCTTTTCGCGGACAGATGCAAGATATGCATTAGCGCCTTTCCCAGTCCAATACCTCTGGCCGATGGATGAATAGCAATTCCTAGGCTAGGGATCTCAAAACCTTCATCCCATCCTCGCAGCATCCCGTAACCGAGGATCTGCTGCCCTTCTACGAGGATACAGTAAACGTCCTTATGGACTTGTTTGATCACAGTTTCGACTACATCCTCTGTAAACGGATGTGGATGAAATAATTCTGAATCGCCGGCCTTCTCAAGAGCACAGAGAAAATCAAGAAGTGGCTGTTTCCACTTGGCGGATAGTGATCTACATTCAAGGGGCGGGGCGTCCCGATACATTTAATTCTTCTTTCTCGCAACTATTTGCACAGTCTTCCAAGGTTGCTACAAATCAACTCGATGTCGTTATCTCGAAGTGTGGGGTATGTCGGAAGACTTATGACTTGTTGGCTTAATTCCTCGCAGACGGGCAAATTAGAATATCCATACAAGTCACCCATCAGACTTGCCGCATAGAAACCATTCCGAGTTTCAATGCCGCATTCTCCAAGCTGCTCCATTACCGAGTCTCTGCCTTGTGGATAGGCCTGACGGTCCAACGTTACGGCGATGGCCCATACTACAGGATCGACATCACTGGAGAAGCGTTGCATTGTTATGCCCATAATTTCAGATAAGCATTTTTGGTAACTGCGATAGACGCGCCTGCGCTCATTGATAATTGTTTCAATTTTCTCTAATTGTGCGCACCCGATGGCTGCCTGCATGTTCGTCAGGCGAAAGTTGTGTCCAGCTACTTCGTGCCAATATCGCCTGTGCTGCACACCGTGATTGCGGAACAAACGCATCTTTTCATGTAGCGTCTGGTCATTTGTCGTGACCATTCCGCCTTCCCCGGTTGTGATCGTCTTCGTCGCCTGAAAGCTAAATGTATTTACAACACCCATCGTGCCAGCAAGCTGGTTTTTGTACCGGGAACAAAATGCCTCGGCCACATCTTCGACAACAGAAATTGCGCGACCTCGAATGACGTCAAGGATTTCATCGACAGCACACACATTGCCGTAGGTGTGCACCGGTACGACCACTTTTGTTTTTGGGGAAAGGCATTTTTCCACTCCTTCGGCCGTCATGCACCAAGTCACTGGATCCACATCCGTAAAAATGGGCTTGGCACCAAGATGAAGCGCAATGTTCGCAGCCGCCATGAAAGCAAAGCCGGGCACGATCACTTCGTCCCCGGGCCGCACATCCAGTGCTAGAAATGCCATATGGAGCGCGGTTGTGCCGTTTGATGCGGTGGTGGCATGCCCAGCCCCCTGGTATTGAGCAAAGTCTCGTTCTAACCGATCAACGAACGATCCACCTGAAATCCAGTTGGAAGCTAATGCTTGGGCAACATACTCCTGCTCTTTGCCCCAGAAGTTGGGCTTGGCCCAAGAAATGGGTTCGCGAGTACGGATGATACCTTTATCATCTGGCAATTTCCGTTCGTCGATAGCGTTTTTAAACATACAAGATTACGAGCCTTGGCCCTTCATCGACAGCGCAAGCGCTCGCCGCGCGAAAAACTAAGCGCTCGGGAGAGCGGAGAGCAGCTTTCACATAATCCTCAGGACTTTAAAAACTCCATTCCAATAACTCCAATCCCAGGCAAGTCGTTCACCCTTTCGAAATAGTCATACTCTTTCCCCATCATATAGGGCTCCCGCCATGCCGGGTAATTGGGTTCAGACGCTCTGGCTTCCATGTTCTTCCGATAGAGGCCGGGGGACATCTCACCATAGACAGCAGAACGGCAGGGTTGTCCTGTGATTCGAAAAATTCTATCCTGTAAAACCTCTTCATTGTAATAGCGTTGAAAGAAGAAAAAACCATCTTCGACCGGGCCCAACAAGCCATACTCATTTCGATCCAGGTACTCTTCTGAATGGACAGCCGCGCAGGGGACCGTCAAAAGCAATCGTCCCTGAGGCTTGAGCAAATCCCACATTTTCTGAACAGCCTCCACGTCATCGGAGATGTGTTCAAGCACTGAAACGCTCGTAATTATATCAAACGACGCGTCCGCAAAGGGAGCAGAGCCGATTAGATCGGAGTTGAGTCTACAACGGTTTTCAATCCCTGCGGCCATAACTAATTGGCGGGTCACGGCCAAATCATTCACGTCAGGATTAAGAAGCGTTGCGATGATGTTGTGGTTCTTGATTGCAACAAGTATCGGGAAGAGCCGCGGAGACGATATGTCCAAATAGCTCCGACATGCAACAGTCGAGATCGTGCGCCACATGAAATCAAATTCGAAGTAGCGGACTGAAACCATCGGCCAGAACATGAGGCTAAGGATGTCCGAGTAAGAAATGGGCGCCCTTCGGGAACTAAGGATTCGAAGGGCTAGCAGCGTAGAATCCAGACGAAATCTCAATCCAGGGACACCATATCTATACGCCAATATCCAGTAAATTGGTGACAGGACACCCCCTATCGCGCCCCGCCAGACTTTCCGTATGCGAGAGAGCCGCGGGATCGAGGGAATTCGAATATATGACTTTGGAACAGCTCTAGAACTAATTTCCATTTCCGTCATCATTTCAATCTTAGTTTAGCAATTAGTGTTCTACTTTAAGTACTTCCTAATTCACTCAATGTATCTCGGGCTAAACTTTCCGATTTGGATCAATGCCCAAACTCTGATTTGAGGAGCGGCCAATATTGCGATCATCATGCTAGTGACCCAAGTACCGGATAAGACGATTAATGTCATGACAGTGGATCCGATATTCGGATAGATGATTCGACCAAACCCTGCGATCGCCATTGAACACAAGAGAGGTGGGCCAATATCGCAAATATACCCCCATGCTCCGCCTCGCAACAGGTGACGATGCATGATTGAGACAACGACGAACGTGCTCAGAATGTTCAGAGATGCCCAAGCCGTAGCCGCACCTACAGCGCCAAAGTGCCTGGTCATTGGTAGAATTGCCGAAATAAAGATGGCCGTCGAAATCAATCCCCAATATAGACTCAACCTCGTCCAACCATAAGCGAGCTGGAGAGCATATGGCAGGTAGAGCAGAGCATTCAGCGCTGAACCAATCACCAAAATACTAAGAATGGGGGCGACATTGAGCGCCACTTCATTGCTTCGAGTCCACAGCCGCAATATCTCGAACGAAAACAAGGAAAGGACGGCTGATAACGGGAGAATGATCACTGCCATCAACTGGGAGCCGCGATGGTAGGATCGTCTAATACTATTTTCATCGCCAGCGGCCACCTGTGCCGAAAAACGCGGAAAAACTACATTGAATATTGCTCCTGAAATTAATGATAGGCCACTTGCAACTGCCCAAGCTAAGGTATAATACCCAAACATCCTCAAGGGGAGCAACTTGCTTACTATTACCTTGTCGGTTTGCGTCAAAATCAGGCTGGTCAGTGCAATCCCGCTCATTCCAGCAGCAAAGTGCGAAATACTTCGAACCCGACGCACGTCGAACCGCGAAGGCCGATTGGTCGGAGGCAGACTCTGCCAGAGGAAAATTGCCAAGAGAATAGCGCGTACCGCATATACTGCAATAAGCCACAGGAAAAAGGCTTGCAACGAGCGTGAAACGCGCCAGAGGAGAAGCGCAGCTCCTGCATTGGCGAGAGTAACTAGAGTGATGTTGATTCCATTATAAAGAACTTGCCGGCCGAGTCCCATCAACCCGCCTTGGTAAAAGCTCACAGGCCACTGGAACACTGTCAAAATTCCCATCAGCATAATGTCGTGCTCAACATTGTGCATAGGGATGGAGCTAGCTTTGATCCAGTGCGCGGAAATGATTGGTGCCGCTGCCAGAATCACCGCACCAATAACGATTCCGATCAGCCAGTAACCTGTCTCAAGAGTCCGTACAAGGTCGCGAGCTTCTCCTGATTTCTCGGGCTGGACCGAATATCGCGCCATCTCACGGTTCATGGTTGGGCTCAGCCCGAAATCTAGAACTTGAAGCATTGCCTGCAACATCAGGTAAAAACCAATCAGGCCATACGCTTCAATCCCCAAAAACCTAAGATAAAGAGGGATGCATACAATTTGAACAAGAAATGACCAACCCACCCCGACAATATTTGCAACCAAATCCAACTTGAAGCCTGAAGTCAGTTTGACATTCCAGCCCAGTGTCATTTTATTTGCCACGCCGTCGAAGAAAACTAGATTCCAATAGGTCAGGAACAATGCGACAGAGTGGAAGTTCTCAAGGCGATTTTGCTCGGCATTGATGCATTAGTGCGAATCAATGGCTGCGTCGAATATAGTCAGTGTATTTCTCCGACACCACCAATGTTTACAGCCAGGTAAGCCGACTAAAAACTTAAGGAGAAATGGAACCTTCGCCTAGTCATTCGCCAGCTGCATATTCCCGAACGAATCGACCATCGAGTTGATCCTGAAGTAACTTCGAGTCGGCATCCACCATCAGTCGGACTAAGTCGTGAAACTTTACCTTGGGTCTCCAACCAAAGGCCCGCTCGGCCTTGCTGGCGTCGCCCTGCAGGACGTCGACTTCGGTCGGGCGATAATATGCCGGGTCAATTTCGACGTACTGATTCCAGTCGAGACCCGCGTGTCCAAACGCACTTTCGACAAACTCGCGCACCGTGTGAGTTTCACCCGTTGCTACAACAAAGTCGTCGGCCTTGTCCAGCTGCATCATGCGCCACATGGCCTCAACATACTCAGGTGCATAGCCCCAGTCACGCTTGGCATCAAGATTTCCCAAAAAGAGCTTCTTCTGTAATCCGGCGCGAATCCGCGCGACGGCTCGCGTAATCTTTCGGCTTACAAAGGTCTCTCCCCTTCGCGGCGACTCGTGATTGAAAAGAATCCCATTACAGGCGAAGAGTCCGTAACCTTCCCGGTAATTCACTGTCATCCAGTGGGCATATACCTTTGAGCAAGCATATGGGCTACATGGCCGGAAAGGTGTAGCCTCTCGTTGGGGAACTTCAATTGCCTTGCCAAACATTTCGCTACTTGATGCTTGATAGAATTTGGTCTTAAGACCTGTTTCTCGGATTGACTCCAACAGGCGGGCGCTCCCGAGTGCAGTAATATCTCCAGTATACTCTGGGATTTCAAAACTAACCTTAACGTGACTCTGGGCACCTAAGTGATAGATCTCATCAGGTTGGAGTCTGTATAGAAGCCTGATCAAACTCGTCGAATCGGCAAGGTCCGCAAAATGTAGTAACAATCGAGCATCGCGCTCGTGCCAGTCCGGCAGAGCTGAATCTATGCGTGCGGTGTTGAAGCTGCTAGACCTTCGCTTTATGCCGTGGACTTCGTATCCCTTCGAAAGCAATAATTCGGCGAGATAGGATCCGTCTTGTCCCGTGATACCTGTAATTAGCGCTCGTTTCATTCCCGCTTGTCTCCTCTAATGGCGTTCACACAAACAATAACCTGCCGTGTGCCAGACAGGCATTCGAATCAGAGCCAACCGTCTCTTTCCATCGCAGATTCTCTGCCTCGTAATGTTAGCCTTTGTCTGATCGAAGTTAAGCAGGCTCCAAATCTGCCTCTTCAATTTCCACTGCCATGGCTCGTTGGATCAACTCCATGGAAACCACAAACCGCGTCCTGTTCTTCCTCTTCACGAAGATTCCCTGCACTCCCACCAGCGGCCCCGCCTTCGCTCTAACACGCCGTCCCACCGTCAGGTACGGATGAGGCTCGGCACGAACACCGCTCGCCAAACTTGCTCGCAGCGCTTCGATTTCTTCCTGCGGTAGGGGCGTGGGCGTTCCGTTGAAGCCGACAAGTTTCGCTACTCCGGGAACTTGCAGCACCTGCAAGCGGTCGCTCAGCGCGAGCCGCACAAACACGTATCCATGGAACAAGCGGGAGCTGGAGTTTCACCCGCCGATCTTTCCACCGCCGGACGGATTCGATAGAGCGGCAAGAAATGCTCTACCGACCTCTCCACGAGCTGCTCTGCCACGCGTTTTTCGTGGTTTGCGCTGGTGTACGCCGCATACCAAAGCGGCTCCCAGAGATTGAAGGCAGTCCAGCGGACGTCCCCTGAACTTGTGGTGTTCTGTAACGAGCATGTCAATATCAGATCTCGCGCGACTATCTACAGCTCCGCCCCGTCACTTACAGGGCGTTTGTGACCTAACCCGTCTATATCTAGTCGTACTTACAGAACATCCAGACTACACAAGCAGCGGTCGAACTAGCAGATCCTTGTCCGAATGGTCTCTTACTTCGGCGAAACCGACTCCAAGACTTTGCTGCTCATTGAACCCGGGCCAGAGCCATTCGTTGCGACCCACGGCAAGTGCGCATGGACCGTATGAATCACCTCTTGCGCGAACACTTTCTGAGGGTCCTCTTGTTCGGTTTGATCCCAGGCCTGCTTGCCGAAAATCCACGACACGCTCCCCACCATTGCCAGCAGTGCCCCAAGCGACCATGATCAAGAGCCTCGGAGGAAAGGATTTCTTTCTCTGGCACATCAGGGGGATCGAGAACTTTGACGCTCGGTGTTTCCTTTGCCTCCTGCACCTTCGCGAGTTCGTATTGCTGGGTCAGCGTCTGAAATACTACCTCTTGGATCTTGGTATTTCGGTACAGGTCGGCATAGCTGACGCCGAGCGCGGGAAGCTCTCGTATCGATGGATAAAGCGAATGCCGGTTCTTGCCCATTACCGGTGCCTGGATCGCCGGACTTGCTGCCCAAGCTTTTCTCAAGTTGCCGCCGAAGTTCGTCCACTCTGGCCTGCGTGGATCGAACCCGCACATTGCCATCGGCGTAAACCTGTTTGAGGCCTTCCAGTTCCGTCTGAGCCGCAATCAATTGACCTTCCAGGGTCGCGGCTGCTTCAATCATGGCCTTCCCTTGCGTCGGAATATCCAAGGCCGTGTTCTTCGTGGCAAACTGGCTGAAGTTCTGCTCGGCGGATTCGAGATCCTGTTTGACTTGAGTCAAACGATCCTCCAGAAATACGCGTTCACGATGGGCCGAGGACGTGTTCAGTAGTGTGACTACCTGATTCAGCTCGTTGATATACTCCCCGGCCATCGCTGCGGCTCGCGTGGGACTCTTATCCGCCACTTGAATCGTAATGATTCCGGTCTTGCGATCCGCAGACACACTCGTGTTCTTTCGCCAGATCTTCTCGCGCATCCTCCATCCGCCTGATCGGAATAGACGTTCCTGAGGTCGAACTTATTGATCACGTCGTCGTGCACGGTTCGGCTTTGCAATATGCCGATGAAGAGGTCAGAAGAATTTTTTAGCCCCAGCAGATCTCCCGCCACCGAACCCAGGCCCGATCCGAGCTGGGAGCCGATACTGCCGCTTGCCGCTGCCATCATGGCCATGCCCATGCTCGGAGCTTCCTTGATCCGGAGGCATCAAACGCGCCGTAGTTTGGAATCGCTTCGGAATCAAGAAAGCGATCAGCGCCGACAACAGCAGCCCCCGCATCGCCGTAGCCCGGAAAATAAACCGCCGATTCGCCCATACAAGCCGCTGCGTGGCCACCGCGCGCGCGCGACTCAATTCGAGTTCGTGGGTCCTCGTTCTGGATGATTTCGACGTCGGGTCGCGCCAAAACGAAATCCTCCCGAGGACGCGCTCTTCTCGTGCCCATTGAACGTGGACGGTCTCGCTCATGATTTCTCCGTCGGTGCCACACCGGAATTTTGAAGAAACAGTTTCATCTACCAGCCCCACGAATGCGGAGTAAATTGAATTTGCACCGACGAGGTCCAGTTCGTCTGCGCTGCCGGCGCCAGAATGGGAGCGAACCACTTTTCATATTGGACCGAAGCCGAGACACTCCATTCGGACCGCAATTGCCAATTCACCTTGACCGATCCATCGTTAATTGTTTCACCGCTGGGAATGAAATCGCTATCGACTTTCGCGTGCCGGTATGCAAATTGAACCGAATTCTTCGGACTGAACCAATACGTGCTCCAGCCCTGAAAACCCATTCCCTGTCTTCCGACCCAGTCTCCGATGAGGTTGCCCTTGTTCGTGTACAAATCGCGATAAAAATCATTCCAATAGACATAGTCCCCGAACCGGCTTCGGTCGGTAGGAGGATCTGTGTAGACGGCCTCGACTCGAAAATCCAGCTTTGGCAACCGCGGAAGGCGAGGCATATAGATGCCCGAACGAATGGCCAGTCTCTCCCACATATAAATTGGGATTCTTGCTGTTGTCGACGGTAGTGGGATTGTCCTCCGGCAGCAAGCCATTCGCGTAAAACTGCAGCCAATCGCGCACATGCGGCGGTGTATAGGAGAAATCAGCGCCGATCGTGCGCTTTCCCGGGATTGCGGCTCAGGCGGATAAAGTGTCGGACGATGTGAAGCTGAAAAACTGTTGAAAATCGCGTCCAGCGTCAGCGGGCGGCCCACTCCTCCGAGTTCGGAGGTGGCGATAAAACTCGCTTCCAGATTTCGCGTCCGCTTCGCGGTGATCTTTACCCGTGGATCAGCGGCCGCGGCGGGAATTCGTTTCCGGACAAGTTTACCAAAAAAGAAATCCACCTTCATTGGCCCAAGCCAGCTGAAGATCCAGGGAAGCTCGAAGGATTCAATCGGCCTGGCCCGAAACATATACATGGGCTCAGCGTTGTCGCTTAACAGTCAGCGCCCCGCCAACTCCGCGTCCCCACCAGAGACTTTGCTTGCCAACGGATAGATCCCAGCCCCCGACATTGGCCGAGACATACGTGTCAAGAAGACTGAATTGACTCGCGGCCGCGAACAGGCGTCGCGGGTTGCAGAGGGTTTCCATCCGCAGTTGCGATCGCTTCGCGCGCAGCCAGGGGATAAGCGGCGCCGGAAGGGGCGGCCTGGTACTCTCCGCGAACATAGATCGTATAGCGTCCTGTCGTCGCGTAGCCAGAAAAGCCGTCGTACGTGTTGAAGCCTTCTTGGTAAGGGCGTCCAAAGTTATCAATGATTGTCTGGCCAAAATGGTAGCTATCGTTCAGCGGCTGCCCGCTTATTTCCGTCACGCTCGCATATAGCGATTCCAGCCGGATCGATTGTTCTTTGCCTTCTCCGTCCAGAATGCGAAGCCTCGTTTTGAAATTCTTTTTGCAGTGCCGCGTAAATTTGATCCGCGTCGCCCCGGAGCCGGCTCTGCAGCTGCGATATTTTCGCCTGCTTCTTGAACCAGATTTGGCGCATTTCAACGCGCGTCAAAGGCCAGCACATCTTGAAATGCGGATGGGATGTACCCATAGGCGATGAGCCGGTCAAGGCCGGGATAAATCCAACTGTCGAGTGGAACGTAGGGCGAGCCGGCATTCCTGACATTGCGGCCGCCATTTTCCTCGCGCGCCTCTGCGAAAGTTTCCCAACTACTGCCGCCGAGGTCCGGGTCGTGATGCGCGCGGAACACGTGTTGCCCGGTGAACCAGCCGATCGCGCCGCCAACAATAACGTCGGTGGGAAAATGATCTTTTCCCGTCACCCTGGAAACGCTAATGGCCGAGGCCAGTCCATAGAAAAATAGTTTTGACCAGCGTGCCGGGATATTCGTGAGCCATGACGCTGGCTACTGCCCACGCCGCGGTGGAATGATCCGATGGGAACGAAGTCCCGCCATGCCAAAAAGGTCCCTGCCCCGTGCCGTCTGCTGGCCGCTGTCGTCCAAACGCATACTGGAGGACTGTGGTTACGCCCACCGCGTCCACTGCGGCTTCCCCACTCAGTAACGCAGCCTCCTGCTGATGGTCACTGTGCGTTATTTTTCCCAGGATGATACATTCCCCCGGTGATGCCACCAAGGGCGCCAATCCCATAATTGGAAAATGTGGTCGACTTACTCACGCGTGAAGGTGAACGCGTCAGAGCCCGCGAAACATGCGTATCCGAATACAGGGAGATAGCGGTGATTCCCGCGAACGGTATGATCCACTCGGTATCCGCGAGGCGCAAATGCGCTGGGCTGGTCCAGATCGCTTTTTCGTCGAGCACAATATTTTTCAAAAGAGATATCCCCAACTTTGTTTCAGTAAATTCATTGGGATTCCGATTGACCCGTCACCCGTTTGCTGTCGCTGCCCCGATTGGTCAGGCTGTGCATTCGCATCTTGCGCTCCGGCCGCTGTCACTTGCCGGTCTTTCCTTGCGTCTGTTCTTGAGGCTTGGCATAACAAATGGTGCAAAAAGTTTGAGCAACCATGGCCAAGCAACAAGTGAGCCCGAATCCCCTCCGTCTTTTTTTCATGTCACATGATTCATCCATCAATAATGCAAAGCAATGAATAATGGTGCTGGCAATGGCGGAAGCGGCTTGTGCCGTCAACAGAACGCTCTGCCATTGGAGGCCGCCGCCAAGCGCCTTCTCCGGGACGACGACGGTGTCCCCCGGTTGCAGCGATGCACTCAGCGGGTCTCCCGATGAATAGACTTTTTTGCGAGCCGATCACGGAGCCGTCGGCGCGGATCACAAAGATCGCTTTCTTGTTGGCAAGCGTAGTCGGTCCACCTGACTGCCCGAGATACCACTTCGCGCTCTTGCCCCGCCGGTAGGAAACCGCGGTAGGATTGAAGACTTGCCCGGTCACCATGACGAAGCTCGGCCGTTTCGGAACCACGAGAAGGTCGCCCGCCCTGACCTCCACGTCCGAGATGGTGTTCTTCCAGCGATTGATGTGGGAAGAGACTCGAATCGTGACGCGTCCCGCCGGCGGGTTGGCACTCAATTGCTCAAGGGTTGTTTGCCATTGCTGCATTGCCATCTCTTTCGTTTGCTTTTGCTTGGCGTCGGTATCCGGCAATAACTTGAAGGTCATCTTGAATCCCTTTCACGCGCAAGATCGATTTCATTTTGCGCCTTCGATTCCAGCTCGCGGACCTGCACTCTCTGCAACACAGCGCCAAAGGGATAGGCATCCGGCCCGAAACCACCGGCTCGCTCAAGAATTGAGCTGAGCCGTTCTCCCGGGCGTATTCCATATGTACCCGGATGTTTCACTTCGCCTCTCACAGTGATGGAAGCGCCGAGATCGTTCCAGCCCGGAAGCTGCCGAATGGTGAGAACGTCGCCATTATGTAGTTGAATATTCGATTGGCCATTGGCTGCCAGCACTGCGGAGAGCGCGATGGATTCATGCTGGCCGGTCAATTTCGTCTGGTCCGAATACTGAAATTTGGTCAGGTCGGCCGTCTGGGTATCCGCGCTGGGCTTGAGCCCGCCACCAATTCGAATCAGGTCCGCGACGCCCATATTGGTGGTAAGCGGATAGCGGCCCGGTTTTGCCACTTCTCCTTGAATATAAACGCTGGCCGGCTCGACAGCGTCCGGATTGCGATGAATGAGCAGGCGATCTCGCGGCTGCAGAAGTATATTCTCGACCGGATCTCCTGCAAGAGCCTGGCTCAGGCTCACGCTGAAGACTTTGAATTTTCCGTCCGGCAAATAGCGGAACACCTGCGCGTCCCCCGTTTCCACATCCGGCGTAAGTCCCCCGGCCAAATGGACCGCGTCGGTCAAGCGAACTTGGCCTGACGTTTGGTAAGTTCCCGGCGAGCGAACTTCGCCGAGCACGGAAACCGTCGGAGGATTCTCGAAATCAAACCGGCTGAAGATTCGAATCGTGTCCATCGGATGCAAAATGGGCGCTTGAGCAGGATTGTTGAGGGCATCCGCCAAATCAAAGCCTTCAACACTCGGGTGGAAATCCGGCGCATTCAGGCGAATGATTTCCGCGTATTGAGTGGCAGGTTCAGGCAGCAAATCCTTGTAAGAGGAAATTACATCGGTAACCCGCATATCTGGACGATACGAGAATCGGCCCGGCCGCACGACATGCCCTTCGACGTAAATCGTGTCCTGGTTGTAGGGAACGATCGGGTAAATTCGAACTCGATCGCCGTCATGAATTTCGAATGATTCCAGTTTCTTTGTGACTTCCGCCGAATTGTCGGCTTCTGGAATGTCCAAGCTGAGCATCGTCTGCTTGTCATGAGCCACGATGCGTTGCACTTCAATGTGCCGTAACGTGGCGGTGGGCAGCAGGCCGCCCGCCAATTCCAAGACACTTGCCAAATTCTTTTCGTCGAGCAATTCATAAATCGCCGGGCGGCGAACCATGCCTTCCACGGTGACTTGCGGTCCTATCGGCGGCACTTGCACGGTATCGCCATTTTCCAGCCGCGCAAGATTCGCCTTAACTCCGTGAAGCAAAAGGTCATAGACGTCCACGGTCTGGATCAATTGCGTGCCGCGATAGTGTTTCAGGATTCGCATGGACCCGCGGGGCGTTGGCCCGCCGGCGACGAATAAGAGCGTTCAGCGGAGTCGACAGCGAACTAATGTCGTAGGCGCCGGGGTTGGCGACGTCGCCCACTTCATAGACTCGGATGGTCCGGAGGCGAGCCAGCGACACATCCGCCGAAACATCCCGGAATTGGGTCCTCAAGATCTGCTGCAAGCTCTGCTGAAGCTCGGCCAGGCTCTTTCCGCTTACTTGGATCGGCCCCACTTCCGGCAAACTGACTCGGCCTTCGCGATCCACAACGCGGTAAAGACGCTGCGATATGCCTCCCCACATATCGACGGAAAGTCCATCGCCCGGCCCTACAACGTAGTCAGGTCCGGCCGGGACATCCATCGGAATCAACTGGGAATCTCGCGTCCCGTTCTCAAAAACTTCCGCGCCAAACCGTCCTCGGAGTGGCAGGCCGCGTGACCGCCTGAACATACATATCGTAAAGCGATGGAATGTCCTCGATAAGGACTCTGCTTGCGAATCATGTCCGGCGGCTCAGGACGCAAAATCGGTTGGAAATCGCGCGCGGGAAAAGTTGAGTCGAAAAAGTCGAAGAGTTCCCAGGCGCTCCGGAAGGTCTGCTCCCTGGCTGTCTATCATTCCGGTCAAAATCAGGACGGTTGGCGCTCCGTTTACCATTCCCAATCCCGCTCCAGTTCCGTTTCCATACGCGGCGAGCAATCCGTCGCTCGGATTTCCAAATCCAGAATTGCCGTTAGCAGCCGGAGGAATTCGACGGCCTGCCCGTCGATTCTGCGCCTGTTCGTGCATCCGGGGCGTCCAGAACCGTTCACGCTGACATTATTGAAAGATTGGGATGGGCCGTAAGAATCCATGAAAGGAAGCTGGGAAGTTGCGCCGGAGAAATCGCCCCCGTTCGGTGTGAGCTTGCGCGCGCATCAAAGAATTTCCACCCGGCGTTGGGCAGATTGGAAGGCTGTGACTCTCCGGGAACCGTTCTGGAGGGGGGCTGCACCTGCGGAGGCCTTGCCCGGATCCTCCGACGGACGAAGGACGCGCTTGCTTGCGTGCATTGCATTCGTTATCAAACTGAGCGTCCTGGACGTCGCAAGCGCCGTTGTTTTGCTGATTTCTTGTCTGGACTTGGCGCGCCTGAGAGAGCTCTTCTTCTTGACGCTGCGCGAGCCATTTGGTCCGGTCCTGGATCAGCAGTTCTCTTTCTTTCCCGGCCTCAGAATCTGGATTCACTTTGGGAACAAGATAGCCATACCGTTGCACGAGCAGGGTCGCGACGGCCCGGAAAGGAACATCCGACTCCAAGCTTCTCGAAGATCGCATCATCAGTGAGATCGGAGTCGCTGATGATCTGGCCGTGGTCGGTAGCATCCTTTGCAACCCAGCGCTTCAACTCGACCATCAAACCCTGAGTCCTTCAGTAAAACTGACTTCACCTCGGCAGCCGAGGCAGAAACCCGGCTCAGGTTCTGTATCGCCAGATCAGAAGTTTTGGCCGCTTCACTATTCCGCTGTTGCGCGTGCGCCATGGGCGCGTACAACGCAACCAGGAATACGAATGCAGCAATCACAAATTGACTAACGCTTCTTCATAGTCCTCTCGGGATCGAAATACCGTCGCGTTCCTAGCCACATGTTTAACCTCCCACTTGCTCGCTCTTCCAACGCAAAGTGCTTAAAATTCCTGCCTCGGAAGCTTCTACGGAGCTTTCGTGAATATCGAACGAGCCCCAGTAGAAAATGCTGCTATTCCGTTCCGGCGCGAGCGCCAAGATTTTCAATTCGGGATATCGGCGGAGCAAGATGTCGCACAGGGGAGGACGCTCATTCGTTTCGTTCAGCGCAATAATCAAAACATCGGGATGCGTCTCGTCCACGGCCTCGACAATTTCATCCTCGTTCTGAATCTCCGCGAGAATCTCGATGTCGGGCTGCTCGCTGATTGTTTCTACGACCAACTCGCGCATCAAGCGGGGTCGATTGGCAACGACAACACGAATGGGCTGGGTCATGTGTTTTGCTCCGTCTTCCGATCGGTTTAACCCGGAGAGAACACTACGGGAAGCTGGCGAAGAAAGTAAGGTTCAAAAATGGGTTGATTGCAGTACTAAGAAAACGCAAATTCATATTCACCGAAATGTGCTACGCGGGTACTAAATTAGTACCAATTATGGTACTAGATCAGGTACTAGGCGCAGTACTTGCTTCCGATCATTGACTCCCGCCGGTTCCGGAAGTGTGAACGAGTTATTCAGAATCTTCATCGCTTGGATCGAAAATTTCACTGTCTCAAATCGCTGGGTCGCAATTGTATGATCTGGTTACTAAAATTGATTTTAGTCGGAGGAGTCTCGAAAATCGCAGCTCGTGAATTGCGATAGAATTAATCTCCTGCTAAATCAAACGGAAAGAGGGCCGCAAATTTCAATACGTGCATGTTCAGATTTATGACATTCTAATAATTGACTAAGGCGCTCGCCTGCTTTCATGGAGCGAACTCGATTCGCCGCCGAAAGCGCATCAAGCGAGCGAGAGTAAAATCGCGCAGGGGGGGCCTAAGGATGCGTGCGATAGCGAAATGAGGTTTCTTGGTACTTTTTAATCTTTCAATAATGCTAATTGATAGTGCCGTAGGTTTGATTTTGTGGTATTAAATAATAGTGGTCGTTTGAAGCAAGGCTTCCTGGTGGAGGGGCCCGGTGCCAAGCTAATCCGTATCTGTCTTCCTGATGGCGAGTAATCGGCTGTTGCGCGAGACTCTTGCCAAACTCCTGATCCGCAGGGGCGGGATCAAAGTATCCGGCGTCTCACCCTGCCTTCCAGATGCGTTATCGTTGATCGGCACCTCTGACGCTGACGTTTTAATACTGGATTCAGTTTCTGCGCGCTCATCCGACTGCGCGTTGATATCCCAAACCAACAATCAAATTCCGAGCATCAAGATTGTCTTGATTGATATGGAGGACGATCCGGAAATATTCCTGGGCTGCGTGCGGGCCGGGGCCGGTGGTTATCTTCTGAAAGACGCCTCCGCCGCGGAAGTCATCGCCGGGGTTTGCGCCGTGGCGCAAGGACAAGCCATTTGCCCGCCCCAGCTATGCGCCCATCTTGTTTGGCGCTTTTTCGCGACAGCAAGTCACTGCGCCGAGCGCCCAGCGTTAGGCTCGATTTCGGGCTGACGCGGCGGCAGCAGCAAATCGTTCCCCTGATAGCTCAAGGGCTCACAAATAAGGAAATCGCATCGACCCTTAACCTTTCCGAGCAAACTGTTAAAAACCACATTCACGGAATCATGCGGTGCATCGGCGTTAAAAATCGCATGGAGGTGATTGACGCGACGCGACGGCCCCCTGAGCCGCAGCCAACTCCTTTCCTCTTTATGGGTTCCCAACAGAATTTCGGCATGCCATCTGTCCGGCACATCCTGGAAACACCGTAGAATAGCGCCGGGTAGGTCGAAATTCACGAATTGCGCGGAACCGAATACGACGCAAGAACTCTGTAAGTCGCAAGCCGCGGACAAATACAACGAATCGTCCGCATCGCCGGGAGGCGCGTGATTTACGGTTGCAGATTTGGGCTTCGCGGTCTTTTGAAAAGCATCGCGTTTGCTTGCTTCCTCCTTCTTTTTGGCTTGCTTCCTTCTTCAGGTCATTCCCAGCAAGCCTCTAATTCACTGCTCCGGTCAGGATCGAAGATTCAGACTGAACAAAATCGCGACGCAACTTGCAAAATTGTGTACCTCGGAATTGTCGGCGGCACCGAGCCCTCAAACAATCGCCATTCGGGTGTGGTACAAATCCGCGACATTCTGCGAGGGCCGGAATTCCCCAATGTCTGTGCTAAATCCTTTTCGCCATACGCATGGAGGTCAGGCTTTCATTGGATCCTGAGACACTTCCCTTCACATCCCGGCCAATTAACCAGGAATGAGTTGGAGGGAGCACCTAGAGTGATCCTGGTCGGCCACAGCCTGGGTGGATGGGGGGTTCTCAGTGTCGCGCGCAATTTGAATCGCAAGGGAATCCCCGTCGAATTGTGCGTGCAAATCGACAGCGTTGGGATCACTGATCACACCGTGCCAAAGAACGTCAAGGCTGCGGCGATTTTTCATGCGAACGACGCCATGTTTCTTTTGACCACCAAAGACAATCAAGTTGGAGGACCCGAGCCAAACGAAGTTGGCAGAAAACATTTTGGTAAAAAATGTGGGACATTGGTCCGTCACGCGCGACGCGCGGATCAGAGACCTAGTTCTTTGCACAGTCGAAGGTCTCGGTTCGTTGCCTGAAGAGATGTCCGACTGCGCAGTCCCATCCGGACCTAATCGCGCTGTCTCTCCGTCTTATCCGCCTCCCACCGGGCAGTGACCCTTGAGCCCCATGGATTAAGCAACCGAATTAGAAGCACATTCGGGCCGTAGTCAGATTGGAATTAGGGCACAACTAGTCCGAAGACAATCTGCATAGGGAAATTTCCTCTCTCAATTTTTACGCTTTCAAACTCTCGCCCTAACATTTCCGAGCGGATACTACCCCACCCCCAAAGGGTGGCTGGAAGAGCCTGACTAGGCCCTTCATCTTGGCCACTTTTTAGACGATGTTTAAAAGTGGCTCCTTTTTCTTTTCCTAATTATGCGGCCCGAAGTGTTACAATTTGGGAGCATAAAAAGCTTTGGGCGGTTAGCTCAGCGGTTAGAGCATCCGGTTTACACCCGGAAGGTCGTCCGTTCAAATCGGACACTGCCCACCAATCAAGAATCTTTACAGCGGGGCCGTAGTTCAGTCGGTTAGAACGCCTGCCTGTCACGCAGGAGGTCGCGAGTTCGAGTCTCGTCGGCCCCGCCATTATTTTCAGCGACTTGGGGAATTGGCATCGAATTTTGTGACGTGGATTGTGACGTAACACACCCCCGAAACCCCTCCCGAAAGTGCGTCGAGAGCCTTTCGTTTTGCCTCAAGTCGAACGTGGCTGTAATGCGCCAGCATTCGCTGCGATACGTGTCCTGCGATGCTCATAGTCACCGCGTCGCTCGTGAGAGACTCCCGGATGGAGATGGCATCGACGATCTGGCCGCGAGACTGTCCGCCGACACGAGAGTGCCGCAAGCGGCGTATACGCTGCTTGGACCGAAGGTGCTGAATCAGCTCTTTATTCAGCACCCCTCGCGCTTGAATGAATAGGCTGCGGTAAATGGTTCTCGTGGAACACGCGCATACTCTCGTCCTCGGGATACTGAATCTTTAGGATTGCCGATGCACTTCTTGATGGCACAACGCGCATAGGACGATTAGATTCTCGGCAGCATCATCGCCCAGTCGGCTCCGCCACTGAATGTGATGGACTTGAAGACCTTCCATCCGCCCACACCATTGGCAACGCCAGCTATCTCGCTCCAGGACCTCGCGGCAGAGCTGGCGATACGCTTCAGGATCAAGCCTCAAGCGGGGCCGGTTCGCACGGATCCCAGTCAAAGTGTCCCCTGGACGTTCTCAATTAGCTGCTTTATTTGGGGTTTTGGAAGGCGAATGACCAACCGAGTGAGGCAAGACAATAGCACGCCTTGGTTGCAGCCCTCCAAGCTCACTCCCGCCAGAAAATCCGCACAGATCATCTCCAAGCAATAGCCTCGCGACTTTTCTGTCCCAAGCATCAGGCCCGCTGTTTCCAGGGCCTGCTCGATTACCGGCAATTGACTCTTGTAGGCCTTGAAATAGAGAATTTCCCACGGCTCGCTGTCCTTCCCGGTCAAGTAACGATCGACCTCGCGCTTGAATTCCTCTCGCGGCATCGTGCTGGCTTTGTGCACCCAGGGTGCACATTCGAACTCCTGCCTATCCCGCCGTGCCACCTTGGCTAGTTCCCTCGCTTTGGTCCATCCAATCTGTTCGAGTTCCCGCTTGCGGATTGGAGTTAAGTGCTCATGAATCGCCATCAGGTAGTAGGCCTTGCGTCTAGATTCCGGGAACTTCCTTTAGGAACTCATCGAACGAGCGGGTGTTGTCGACCCTCCAATACTGCCCTGCCCGAACCTCGCACAGATAGCGACCGAGTTCGACAAACTTCGAATCGCGTTCTCGGTCCGTTGCCTTCTCCCACGCCAAGATCTCGTCGATCTTCGAAAGCACAAACACGGCACGCCGGCGATTGAGCTTCGGAGCTATCAAAGGTCTTCCGTTAGTCGTCAAGCACGTCAAGCCAATCAAGGTCGGCGGCTCCTGGTTGACGAATGAGTTTGGTTCCAACTAGTGTTTCATTCCCGAGGCACAGTCCAAGATGTGCACAGCTAACGCACCCGTTCTGCGGGAAACGGATTCCTGGGTGCGATGGAAATTGGGCAGTTTCGATTTGACGAGCGGTCGCTTCGACCAGCTGACCGAACTCTTGACGTTGCTCCTCCGTGATTGAAGCCAACAGGTACTGAATCTCCGGAACGCGCTTCCTCACAAAAGCCACAATGGCAACGTCAGAAATCCCAGTGATCCAGGAATAGCAGACGAGCTGAAGGTCCAGTGCGGTCAGCCCCTTGGGCTCGTCCAGGTAGCGGGCACTCGTGGTTTTCCATTCCAGCAAACGCCGCGTGCCGTCCAGGTGGCCAACGGCATCGACATAGGCCACAAACTCGTTGCCGTTTGAGAGCGGGCGTACAATCTTCTTCTGCATGTTTCGTTTGGGCTGGCGAATCCTGATTCTGTTGTCTCGAGCAAACTGCTCGAGCAGCCCAATTCCCTGCCTAAGCAAACGCTCCCAGTCATCTCCGTGGGAGTACTTCAATTGAATATCGCGATACGTCCCCCACTCCTTGAACAACACGGCTCCGGCGTCTTGGCGCTCGAAGAATGCCGCTATTGCTTTCTCGAAACACCGGCCGAAGCACAGCGCTGCCCGAGACTCCTTCTCCCTCCATCCGTCCAGGTACCGAAAGCGGTAGCTCCTCGGACAGCGTAGGTACTGGGAAACCTGCGTGTAGCTAAACGTCACGGGCCACCTCCTGGCCGCTTGCCGCTGACACAGAGAGTTCTTCCCACTCACTGGCTGGAGCAAACCCGCCGAGATTGAGGAACGAGTGACCGTTCAGGGTGGTGCGGGAAATCCGCACGATTCCTCGTAGGCCGACGAGCGCCTTTTCGTCGACTTCGTCTCGGCCCATGAGATCGGGGTCATAGCCAAAGTCCCGTAGGAACCAGCGGAGTTTCCAAAGTGCTTTGGGAGTGCAGTAAAGGCGACCGTTGAGGGAATGGCCTTGATGTTCTCTTGGTTCGAGAATAATGAGCCGCAAGACGTAGAACGGTCGCTCGGGATGCCAGCGGTAGAAGACGCGATCGACGCGGACGAGGAAAATGCCCTCCAAGATGCTCGGAGTGTTGGGACTGTCGCCATGCAAGCCTGGAATATGGCGTTTCATGACGCAACCTCCTGCGATTTGGAATAACTATTCAGCTGACAGATCAGCCCGTCGCGGTCTTTCGTGGCGCGCAGGGCTAGATCGTTGATGAAGGCTTCGACTTGATCTCTGCTGGCATCTCGCAGAGTAGAGGTTCCACAGTAGTCGGCGGCATAGGCCTTCACGAGGCCAGCATCGAGCTGGTGCTGACGAATGAGCAGGCAGAGGCGGTCGCGGAGGCGAGGCTGGCCGTTCTGGTGGCCGTTATTTCCGTTCGTGGAAGCCTTGCGATGTTCGGACGACCCAGAAGAGTTCGATCTGGGAGCCCAGCCAAGTTCCTCGACCGAACAGAGGCCGATGCCGTAAGCCTTGCGGAGGGCGCGATTGACGGCGCGAGTTTCGGCGACGCGCATTTCGGCGCCGTGGACGAGGGAAGAGACGTTAGATGGATCGGCGTCGCCGTAGCCGACGAAGCCGCGAGAGCGGGAAGACTTGTAAACCGTAGCCTTGAAGACCCAGCGGCAGGCGTTCGAGTCGGAGACTTTCTCCTGAAGAGCCGTGCAAATTCCAGAGCACCCCCGCTTTAAGGCGATTTGAAGGAGCCCTGCGTGTGTCACGTACCACTTTCCCTCTATGTTGAGGAACTCCCCCCTCAAAATAGATAGATGCAGTGTTTGAGTCAGGGAACGCAAAGCTTGGAAATCCTGTTGCTGCAGACCCGGATAAAGCCTCTTGACTAGTCGTAGGTTCTGACGTACTAGCTTAACGGTGGAGGTTGTCTCAATGCTTCGCATGCTTGCACTCCTAAAAGGCGATGATGTTCACCTAATATCATTATGATATCATTGTGGAACCATCTGTCAATAAATAATTTTCCCCGTAGGCCCCATGCCTAGACCACCTTCAGAACCGAACGCACGGCTCCTGATACGGATACCCGCAAGTCTCAAAGCAAAGATCGTTGAGCTGGCACAACAGGAACACCGTTCGCTTAATCGACAGATCGAATTCCTTCTAGATCGTGCAATCCGAGGCGAGATGAAGAGTGAAACCCCACAGTTGCCTGCCTTGAGGCGCGGAAGCAGGCAGAGGCTATGAGCGAAATCGAAATTTGAGTGGGACTAAGCCAGAATAATTCAGTTTTCAAGCTGCGGTCCACTTAATTCGGACAAAGTTTTGGCGACGCGCATCATAGCGGCGTGGACTCCAGGCCGCCCGCCGCTCGGCCTAGTCTGACCCAACGTAAGGGGGGACAGCCAACACTACCTTTCCACAATGTATCGCGGTAAGTCCCAGATTGAGGCCGAGATTCTCTCGAGGTATAATCGTGGAATTAGGGGATCGCTATAGTGGCTTCTTATCTCACATTCTAATTATTCATTCAGTACATTGTTGTCAAAAATGTCAGTCGGGGATGGGATCAAATTTTGCCAACGGTGAAGGCTTTCCCTCATGGGAAGACATTATGACCCTTCAGGAACAAGAACTGTGACGAGACGGAAAGAAAAGCAATTAACTGGACTTGTGCTGGATGATCTTCTGAGGGAGATGGATGGAATACTAAAGGGCTTTCATTTACCCGAATCAAAGTTTGGCTTGAAAGAAATTGAGGAATGTCCTGTCGCCAAGGAAGCTCTCGAAAGACTTGTTTCGAGTGTAGTCAAGCAAAATGGCTCAAAGATCTACTCACAACGTCATCCACTATTTTCTGGAATCAGCCCGAACGTCTATGCAGAGCCAATTGGCTCAAGGAAATGTAGACGCTGGAGAATTAGGGAGGGATACCTTCAACCGGTATTGCGGGCACTTTTTGAAAGAGCGCTTCAGACTCTCGTCCGGCTGCCATCCGGGGACTATAAACAAGGCGATAGCACGCGGCAACTCAGAACAATGGCATCGCATTTACTAGCATTAGCCGATGAGGCGAGCATTACTTTCACAACCAACGTAGTTCTTGATCGTATCAGGACCTATTACAGTGGTAGTCGAGAACAAGGCAAGGAGCGCCTCTTCCAGATTGTTGGGCAAATGAAGTGCGTCGGCGAAACATTAAACACAATCTGTGAGAGAACAATGTTGATCAGGGCCAAAATGGATAGTCCCAATCCACAGGTAAGATTCGCACTTTTGATTCTGGGTTGGTTAGATGCATCCTCCGGTGGCCCGCAATACGAAACAGTTAAGACTCTCATAACGGGCGCATTTCAAGCTAGTAAACTCGAAGCCCCTAAATGGGTCGAGCGACTTGCCATTGAGATGCATAGCAAGCGACGGCGACGAATGGCTTGGGTTCGCGAGAGTCTGAAATTTCGTCACCAGAGAGCTCAATCCCAAGCATAGGACCAACTAAGATCTCCACTTCTTGTCCCCGAAATATTAAGAAAATTACTTTTGAAAATGTCTGGTTTCTTAATCGACTTGATTGTGAATCGAGCCTATTTTGAGGAAGTAAGTGACGCTTTGCCGCACCCGACGCGATAGCCGACCCACCGTAGTCGCGGTGATGGGTGCGGGGATGACGGGGTCCGGGTCTTCCACCTTTATCAGTCGAAAAGGGGTGTCAAATGGCCACTCAAAACAGGGTACGTAGGAAAATACAGTACGGTTTCGATGGCGCACTGGAATTCGAACAACTGATTGAAACCGGCGGCATCGCAATTTCTAATGGTAAATGCCTAGAACTCGTTAAAAATGATCTCGGAACGCTGGGCTTCTTTGATTCAAGAATTGAGAAGGAATTCCACCCGCGTATCAATCTCGATGGCGAAGAGTATGTTCCACCAATCCTCGCTCCCTCGGTGTTGGAGGCCCTGATTTTACCTTCGGAACGCACCGATTGCGGATTGACTGTGGAAATGTTCGGAGAAATTTGCGATATGTTTCTTGCTCACGGTGTTTCGAAAGACGTTGCAAAAACCTCCACATATTTCGCGTTGGCAAGCTGGTTTCCGGAGTTTCTCCCAGTGGCCCCATGTTTGGCAATCACCGGCACGGAAACAGAAGCACGTATTCTTCTCCAACTACTAAGCTGCGTGGTCCGTCATGCGTTGCCGCTCGCGGAGATCAATTTGGCGGCCTTGGATTGCTTGCCCATGAACGTACAGCCTTCTTTGCTAATCGGCTATGTCCACCCGTCGATGTGGAGAATGCTTTCCGCATCGAATCATCCTCATACTTATTTCCCGAACAAAAAAGAAGTAAGAGATCTTTATTGCGCTAAGGCCCTGTACGCTGGGTCAACCTTGGTTGGGTTCAGAGGCGATGCCATCCTCAATATCAACTGCGCTCTTTCTGGTGGGAAGCTGCTTGGCAGTACACTAGACAAGATCGCTGCCCATTTCCAGTCGAAGCTCCTGGATTATCGCCTCAAGCATTTCATGCAAGTCCGCGATTCGAATTTCGACGCGACGACGCTTCCTACACCACTCAGAATGCTGGCGCGGGCACTGGGTTCGTGCATCGTCGATGCGCCCGAGTTGCAGGCCGATATAGTTCGGTTGCTTGAAGGCCAAGGAGAAGAGCTGCGCGCGACCCGCCTCCTTGAGCCACACTGTGTGGCCATCGAAGCAATGTTCCTTCACTGCCACGGCGAAAATGGGCCCACTCGAGTCGGTGTAAGTGAGCTTGCCAATACAGTCACCGGCATTTTGGCTGACTGCGGGGAAACCACAGTATTTGAATCAAAGGAAATGGGTAGTCTCTTAAGACTTCTCGGTTTCCGTACAAAGCGTGACAGCAAAGGTTATGCGATCCGCTTGACGCCTGATGTCCGTCGCCTTATTCACAGGCTCGCACGTGATCACCGAGTTGGAGATTCAGAGCAGGCAGTTCCAGGTTGTCCCGACTGTGCCGAACTGATGAGCGAACAGACCGGGACGTCGAACTCATGAAATTCGACCGGCTAATCATTGCACGTATGTATGAAATGTATGTTGTGTACGTAATCTCGGCCATTGTTGGTGCCACGATGGGGGGCCGCGAGATAGGTAGAATCTGGAGCCGGCTGGAGCGGTTGCCTTGGAAGCACAAAGGGCAACCGCTGGCGCCCCAATTGGACGCTAAAGTTCTCCTGATGCAGTGAGAGGCGCGCCAAATCGCCGATAGAATCTAACTTTTCTGGCAATCGACGTTGTAGTGGGGCCAGTTTCGCGCCCTGCAAAATAAGCAACGAGTGCGATACTGCGCTATTGGCAGCCAGACTGTTCCTGGACGCACGTCGTTCCGTTGGCATCCTAATGAGTGTGGCAAGTTCCTACTTGTGCTTGCACTTGTAGGAGGAAATTACAAAACGAACTCAAGGAACTTGCTGAAAACTAAGCCCTTAATAATCTGGTGTGGCTGTTATGATCCGAGATTACAGCTCGCGTTTTCGTCTCGGATATGCAGGGCATACTGAGTCAGCGTGAAGCGCGGAGGAACTCTACCTTCTGATGTCGTTCGGGTTCAATCAGTGTTGCCCTGTGTTTTTCGGACGCGAGGACGGTTAGGAAGGGAGTCGCGAGTTCGAGTCTCGTCGGCCCCGCCATTCTCACCTAATAGAATCAGTTGATTAGCGGAGCGTCCTTTCCTCGCTCTCCTGAACTTGGGTCCATTTGGGTCCAAATACGAGCCTCTCGACGCTTTCTACTGCGCGACGCTGCTCTTCCGGGATCGCGTGCAAACAGATTTCGCGCGTGATCTCCGGTGTGGAATGCCCTAGAAGCGATTGCATCGTCCCTATTGGCGTGCCCACGGAATCGAGCATCGTTGCGTGGCTATGATTGCGCGAGCGGCCAGGACGGTTAGCAAGGGCGAAATCATTCGCCTTGCAGACGCGATGGCGAAAGGCGCGTAGGAGCAGACCACGCAATCCGCGGATGTACGGATTTACAGGAGGCGTCCGTCCGCCGAAGCAGACGGTGGGCTTGCCACACCGAAGTGTGTGCCTGCCCAATGTCTGCCGCGCCGGAACAATTGTGCCCGGGCGTGGCAGTGCGTCACGTCAGCCCAGCACGATGTGGACTTGATGCCCAGCGCCATCGTCAGTAAGTGGAACAATTGCACGGTTGGCGAGGAACCTACCATCCAGGCTGACTGAAGCGACGCCGCGAGAAACTCCGGACGGATTGTCCACCTTGATCTGATAGATGGCCGAGTGATATCGAAAACGAATGGAGTAACTGGGCCAGTTTCGAGGAATACAAGGATCAATAGAAAGGACATGCCCTCGGACGCGGAATCCCAGAATCCATTCCAGGCCCGCACGATAGAGCCAGCCTGCGGAACCTGTGTACCAAGTCCATCCGCCTCTCCCACATGCGGAGGTTCGGCATAAATATCTCCGGCAGCCACGTATGGCTCTACTTTGTAGCGTTGCACGCTCGCCCGAGAAGAGGTATGCGGTTAATTGGATTCATCATCCGGAATAGTTCGAAAGCCTTATCGCCGTCGCCGAGAGCTGCAAAGGCAATGACCGTCCACGCGGCAGCATGCGTGTATTGGCCGCCATTTTCCCGGACTCCGGGCACGTAACCCTTAATGTAGCCGGGGTCATGCGGTGTGTGGTCAAAAGGCGGTGTGAAGAGGAGAACCAGTCCCTCGGGACGGCGTACCAGTCGATGATCTACGGCGCGCATGGCACGCAACGCACGGCCCGGTTCAGCAGCTCCGCTCATGACTCCCCAGGATTGCGCGATCGAGTCGATCTTGCATTCCTCGTTTTCCGCTGAGCCCAGGGGCGTGCCATCGTCGAAGTAAGCGCGGCGATACCATTCGCCATCCCAGCCATCGCGTTCGAGCGCTGCCTTCAACGCGCTCACGTGAAGGCGCCAGGCTTCGGCACGTTCGTGTTCACCCCGCGAATCCGCGACTTTGGCAAACTCCCAAAGAATCGTGTGCAGGAACCAGCCGAGCCAAACGCTTTCTCCTTTGCCATGCTCGCCGACTCGATTCATGCCGTCATTCCAATCGCCCGTGCCCATCAATGGCAGGCCGTGAATTCCAACCGAGAGACTTCGGTCCAGCGCACGGGCGCAATGCTCAAACAGCGTCGCCCGCGTTTCTGAAACACGCGGCTCGAAATAGGATTCATTTTGGCCGTCGGCCAGCGTATCTCCTTCCAGAAAAGGCACGACTTCGTCAAGCACCGCCATTTCGCCTGTCGTTTCGATGAAGTTCGTGACGGCATACGGCAACCACAGGAGATCGTCGGAGATGCGGGTTCGCACGCCGCGCCCCGAAGGCGGATGCCACCAATGTTGAACGTCGCCTTCGATAAATTGGCGCGAGGCGGCGCGCAGCAGATGCTCGCGCGCGACTCCGCGGTTGGCGACACACAAAGCCATCCCATCCTGAAGCTGGTCGCGGAAACCGTACGCGCCGCTTAGCTGATAGAAGGCTGCACGCCCCCAGACACGAGACGCGAGCGTCTGATACAGCAGCCAGCGATTCATGAGAATGTCCATGGCTGGTTCAGGTGTGGTGATCTGCACGGTGTTAAGCAGGTTGTCCCACTGGCCGGTAACTTCGGAAAGTATCGCATTCAAGTTTGCGGTGCGATAGCGGCCAAGCAATTCACGCGCCTGCTCCCGACTTTCGGTTTCGCCCAGGAGAATAACGATCTCCACGCTTACGCCTGGACGCAGTTGAAGTGAAGTTTGCAATGCGGCGCAGGGATCGAGGCCTGCCCCTACCTTTCCAGAAAGCGGCCCCCCGCGCTCGAGTGCGGCCGGACGGTCAATCGTCCCGTTGCGGCCAAGAAATTCTGTTCGGTCTCCGGTAACCGAAGTTTGCCGGCCGCCAAGATCCAGAAAAGCGATGCGTCCTCCAAATTCGCCGCCCCACGCACTCCTCGCGAAGACCGATCCCGTCTTCGAATCGAGCTCCGTAATGAGGTAAGGCGCCGAAGCGCTCCGTGAATTTCCCAGCACCCATTCGGCATAACCGGTTATGGAGAGACGCCGCACGCGGCCGGAATCATTCCTCAGCGTGAGGCGGGAAATCTTAATCGAGTCTCCAGAGGGCACGAATTGCAGCAGCTCGGCCAGAATTCCGTGTGAGCCGTGATGGAATCGACTATAGCCCTGACCGTGGCAAGCAATATATGGGGCGGTTTCATCGCGGATTGGCTGCGCGGTGGGACTCCAAATTTCACCGGTGCTTTCGTCGCGGATGTAAATGGCCTCGCCGGGAGGATCGGTGACGGGATCGTTGGACCACGGCGTCAGCTGATTTTCGTGACTGTTCATTGACCACGTCTGTCCCGAACCGGATTCAGAAACAAGGAATCCAAAAGAAGGATTCGCAATCACGTTGATCCATGGCGCGGGAGTCCGCAAACCCTCTCCCAGGACAGTCACATATTCGCGGCCATTATCGGCGAATCCACCGAGACCGTTGAAAAATTCGCGGGGCTGCTGGGGAAGCGGCACGTCCATACGTTTGGCCTGGCGGCGCTGGCTCGGGATGGGTGGAGCAACAGCTTCGGTTCGCTGGGACCGGTTGATCTGCTCAGACAACGTGCCGCGACGGCTAAGCAATACGGACCGCGCGACGGTCTGAAGCAACGCCCGCTCCTGCGGAGAGATGAGATCCGCCCGCAAAAGGAAAATGCTGCCGCGCACGTTGCTTGTGTCCGGAGAAAGGCGCAATCGACTGCCACGCACGAGACCCTCTAATGCGACCTGTAATTCCTGCGCATACGAGGAAGACCTTTCATTGATGACGACCAGGTCGGCGGATAGCTGTTTCATACGCCAGTATTCATGCGCACGCAATAATTGACGGACGATTTCGAGATCCTCTATTTCATCGATGCGCACCAAGACGATGGGTAAATCACCGGAGATTCCATGAGCCCAGAGCGCGGACCGCTCTAATGTATTGCGGCCCAAAACCTCGGAAGTTGGGCGTGAGGAGGCGTCGGAGTAAAGCACGGGGTTGGCGAGTCTTTGGAATAAGTGGGCCTCGTTGACGTCAATGCCCATGTGATGCAGTTGGACCTGTGCTTGTGTCCAAGCCAATGCCAGCGTGCGATCAACGGTCGTGGGCCCGCGATATTTATCTGCAAGTTCAATCACTTGCTCTCGAGTGGATGCGACCATGGTGGCAAAAACAACGCGCGCTGTGGTCCCGGACGGAATCTTTACCGTTCGCCTCATGCTCATGACCGGGTCGAGCACGGAACCAACGGTGCTCGAAAGCGGCCGTCCATCGAGGATCGAGACAGAGTTGCGCACATTATGCCCACGCCCGATAAATCGCGAGCGGTCTGTCTCGAATTGCAGGTCGCCGACAGTTTCACCCTCGACAGCGACCACCTGCGCCGCCCAAACGGCAGTTTCTTTGTCGGATTGCCGGCGCCGCGTCGCCAGCAGCGCGCCGACATCAGCGTCAAATTCGGTCTGAACGAATAGGTTGGAAAATGCGGGATGAGCCTCATCGGCACCCTGTGATGTCAGGCAGAGCTCGGCGTATGAAGTAACCTGGATTTCGCGAGTACGCATTCCTAAGTTAGTGATGGAGACGCGCCGAACTTCGGCGTCATCCTCGGGGGATACAACAACGTCAAGCGTCGTGGTCAGTGAGCGGTCGCGCCTGACGCATTCGGCCCGGTCCTCATGAAACGAAACTTCGTATGAATCCGGCTCGACACCGCTTGGTTGATACCCGGCGGACCAGAATTCGCCTGTCTGCGCATCGCGCAAGAAGATATAACTGCCCCAGCAATCGCGTGTAACATCCTCGCGCCATCTTGTGACCGCAATATTCCGCCAACGGCTATAGCCTGAGCCCGCCGCCGTCAGCATCACAGCGTATCTCCCATTGGAAAGCAGATGTGTCCGCGGGACGGAGCTATGAGGAGTAGTAAATCGCCGTACCGTCGGCGGGATAAGTTCACGAACATGGGCTGTGGCGGATACTTCTTCCGCGCGCGGCCGGGCAACGAGCACGTCTCGCGGCGTGCGCTCTTGCAAGAGCAGTTCGGTCGCCTGCACCATGGGCTCGGCGTGAAAACGGCTGCACATCGCGTCGTCGTTCAAAAGGTTTGCAATGGCAATGAGTGACATTCCCTGATGATGCGCCAGGAACGCACGCACAACGGCCACCGTGTCACCTTCCGGCAAACGTGTGCTTGTGTAGTCGAGCGCTTCATAAAACCCATAAGCGCCGCTTCCGCCTGCCTCTTCCAGGCGACGAAAGTTTTGCAGCGCCGCAGCGGGATCCGTCATGCATGCAAGAGCGGTGGCATAGGGTGCAATGACTACATCTTCGCTGAGGCCCCTCTTAAGCCCCAGGCCGGGTACTCCAAAACTGGAGTATTGATAATTAAGGTTGAGGTCACGCGCATTGTAGCCTGACTCCGAGACTCCCCAGGGCACACCGCGCTCCGCGCCATATTCAATTTGGCGCCGCACAATCAATCCGTAGGTCTGGCTCAGCAAACTTGCTTCCGGGGAACGCATCACAAGCGCGGGCATGAGGTATTCAAACATGGAGCCCGACCAGGAGATCAGGGCCGACCCGCGATCCACGGGCGTGAGGGCACGTCCAAGGTGAAACCAGTGAGACGGCGGGGCTTCGCCTTTCGCAATGGCGACAAAACTTGCGAGGCGCGCTTCGGATGCGAGTAAATCATAGCAGTTCGCATCCAAGGTTCCGTCCCCGACGCGATAACCAATCGAGAAGAGTTTGCGCGCTTCGTCGAACAGAAACCGGAACTCCATGGCCTGGACCATTCGGTCCGCTGTCTGAGCAATGACGGAAAGACGGCGAACGAGGGCAGCGGCCTCCGCAGCCGAACGCCTCAACGCCTCGGCCAACTCATCGATTTGTGCGATCGTGTCCCGTTCCCCTGGGAGCCGATCCACCAGACGCGCGCGCATCGCAGAGAGGTCAAAGAGAATCGAGTCGAATCTGTCAGGCGCGTCTGCCAGCTTGGGGACGGCGCGGAGCGACTGTTCGATCGCCATGCCTTCGGGAGCCACTTCTCGCAGAGCTCTTGCCAGTCCGAGAATGCTTTTCGAGTCCAAGCGCGCCCACGGAATCAGGAGCTCCGCGTCGCGGATGTGGCTATCGACACAAGCTTTGAAAGCATCGGCTGAGGTGCACAATTCAGATTCGAGATCGCCCCCATGCTCCTGCTCCAAAGCCTGAGCAATGTCTGCCACAGTCTGCGCGTGGCCGCGCCACTCCTTGAAACGGATCACCCAATCCACAGAATCCAGGGGTAACGGGTCAAGCGAGTCCATCATGGCATCCACCGCATTACCAAGTTGTTTCCGGGTAACGATATGCGCGTGTGGCATATCAGCGATTTTGACAAGCCTCTCGCGCAGCAACCGGGCTGAATCTTGCAATCCGGAGAGAACCTGAGGTCCAAGGGATGATTTCTCCATCTGCTCCCTGCAACTGTTGCCGAGGGTTAACAAATGTCCGGCGAGATTTCCGCTGTCGACGGTCGAAACGTACTTGGGTTCGAGCGGGTGAAGGTCAAGCGTGTCATACCAGTTGTATAAGTGCCCGCGGAACAATTCCATCTGGCTCATAGTCGCCAGCGTTGCCTCCAAGCGATCGGCCGATTCCAGGGTGCCTATCCATCCGAAGTCCCGTGCGCACACCGTGGAGAGAAGATAGAGCCCAATATTTGTAGGCGAAGTCCGGTGGGCGACGACGTATTTGGGCGTTTCCTGAAAGTTGTCGGGAGGGAGCGCGTGGTCCTTCTCGGAAACGAAAGTAACAAAGAAATTCCAGGTCCGGCGAGCAATTAAACGAAATGCCTCCTCGTCGGCCAGCGACAATCGATTTGCCCTGGGAGAGTGCGGTAGAGCACTAATCCAGACTGCGACAGCAGGCGCCGCAACCCAAAGAACAATGAGCGGAGCTGCCGCAACCCAAGCCTGCATGCGTGTGTACACCAGACCCGCAATCGGCAAAACAGCCACTACAACTCCACCGACCATTCGCTTATATGTCCCAGAAAGCTTTGATCCCGCCGAAAATTTAGACTGGGCGGCGGTCACCCACTCGAGCAAGTTCCTATGCGTGATAAACAGGCGGCCGAGAGTCCGCAGAATCGCGTCAGACATCAACCAGGCCTGGTATGCCAAGAATGTAAAGGACAAGCCAATATGCGCCGCCCCGAGCCCCAGGTCACTTAACACTCCACGAATATGACTTCGCAGGGAAATACCCCTTCGACGCGGGATGAGTCCAATGAAGAATGGCAGGAGCGCAGGGATTGCAACGGTGCCAAGAATGAATCGCGTCCAAACCCAGGGAGAAGCAAGCGGCAGGAGCCATCCCGCGACCAAGGTAAGAAGTGCGGTGGGTGCTGACAAAGTACGGCGCAGGTTGTCGACAATCTTCCAGCGGCCGATGATTGGGATCCTGACGGGATCTTGCTTTCCGCGTCCCGATCGACCCCTTCCGAAAAGCCAGGGTAAGAGTTGCCAGTCACCGCGAGCCCAACGGTCCTGGCGTGCCGCAATGGCTTCGTAACGCGAGGGAAATTCATCGAACAATTCAATATCTGTGGCCAGGGCTACTCGGGCGAAGATTCCTTCAAAGAGATCATGGCTTAACAGGGCATTTTCCGGCGCCTTACCCTCCAGTGCTGCGTCAAAAGCGTCGATATCGTAAATGCCTTTACCAGTGTAGGAGCCTTCCTGGAATAGATCCTGGTAAACATCCGAAACGGCCGATGAATACGGATCGATGCCGCCTGGGCCAGAAAAAATTCTTTGTGAGAGTGAACTCGGGTGATCGACAGGCAGCGAGGGAGTAATGCGCGGCTGTACGATCGCGTAGCCTTCTACAACGCGCCCTTCGCGATCGCTGAACCTCGGCCGATTGAGAGGATGCGCCATCGTGCCGACCAAGCGAGCGGCGGCTCCCCGCGGCAGTCGCGTGTCCGCGTCCAGCGTGATTACATAGCGAACGCCAGTGAGGTTTGGTCGGAGGGTCCCAGCGATAGACACAAATGTGGTGTTCGTCGAGCCGCGCAAGAGCTGGTTCAGTTCCTGTAACTTACCTCGCTTGCGCTCCCAGCCCATCCATTTGCCGTCGCACTCGTTCCACACGCGCTTGCGATGGAACAGAAAAAAACGTTCACCGCCGCCGGGGGAGGGACCATATTTTTTGTTCAGCCTGGCGACACCATCCCTTGCAACGGCGAGCAGATCCTCGTCGCCCGGCAAAGTTTCGCTCGGTGCGTCCAGCCAATCCGAGAGCAGAGCGAAGCGCAGGTCTCCATCAGGATTTGACAGGTAATGAACTTCCAGGCGTTCGACAAGATCTGCAATTTCTTTCGGGGTGGTAAGGAGGGTGGGCACGACCACAATGGTTCGCAAGTCCTCGGGGATACCGTCACGCAATTCCATCCGCGGCAACCTTCGTGGCCCCAGCATGCCCATCACCGCGCGGTTGATCAGCGCGATCGCCAGATCCGAGGCTGGCACTGCGGCGAGCAAAGCAAGGAGTAGGAGCCCCCCCGAGGCAATGCCGCCTTCGCGGGCATACCACAGCGGGACACTAAGAATCAGTGCGGTGACTATGGCGATGGTGGCCAGATAGCCCGGGACAGCGGTTCGGACGTAGAAACGGAGAAGCCAACGTTTCCAGGAAAGGTGAAAACCAAGCTCGCGCTCAAAAACCGGACGCCCTTTTGAGATCAAATGATAGCCAGGCTCCGCTTGGCGTTCCCTGCGGATCTCAGTGGAATTTCCTGAAACCTCGCTCGAATCCCGGACTCTCTGCTTGACACGCCGCACAACCCGTTTTGCAACTTCAATTTCCGAATGGCTCGATCCGCTTGAGAGATCTTCGATGGCGTGGCGGTAGTCATCTCGCGTAGAAAAATCCATATCGGCGAAATGGGTGTCGTTTCGTAGAACTTCATCGACCAGGCTGACGCTCTCGAAGAATTCCTGCCAGTCAAAGGCCGAAATCAAACGCATGCTGGTAATGATATTGCGCACCGAAACGCTCATGGCCCCTTGTTCCTGGTGTTCGGCGCGGACAATTTCATCGGCGTTCGTTCCCGCGAGGGCCAAACGCTGATCGAGCCAGAGCAGAACGGGGCCGACCTTAGGGTCCAAATCCCGCAGGCGCTGCACGAGCTGCACCGCGAACGCCGTCTCCAAAGGAGCCTTCTCAAGCCGCTCAAGGGCCGGCAGAATTGCGGATTGTCCTCCCGGCCCGAGCAAGCTGTCGGCTAATGTGTCGGCTTCGTGGCGGGCCGCCCTGCTGCTGACCATTCGTTCGGCCATCCTGCGCAGATTTTCCACCAGCACCACGCGCAGCGTGATGGCCACTGCCCAGAGCTCTCCAATCGTGAGTGGTTGCACACGTTGGTACGCCGCCACAAAGCGGCGCAGCGCTTCAGGGTCGAATCGGCTATCCGTGTGCGCAACAAACGCCCAAGCTACGCCGAACACGCGTGGATAGCCTTGCAGGTGGCCTGAGGCAAGCTTGGGTAGCTTGCGGTAATAGCCAGCAGGCAGATCATCCTTGATCTCCCGAAGCTGCTCATCGACGATGTGGAAATTGTCGACCAGCCACTCCGCTGCAGGTGTGATTGCGTGTTCATCTTGAATTGCACGGGCGATCGAGCGATAGGAACTAAGCAACACGCGGCCGTTGTCTAATACCCTGGGGATAAGCGGGCGGCCACGGCTCATTTTCTCCGTGACTGTCTGCGCGGCCGCGAGGCTCTCGGCGTGTTGCTCGAGCCGCTCCAAACTGAAAAGTTCAGAGCGTATCGGTTGTTCCTGATTAGGAAGAAGAATGGTCGAAGATTGATTGGTACTCATTTTGGAAATCAGCGACTGAGGTGCAAGGGGGGTTGTCAGCCCTTTTACACTTTTTCAACGAAAGATAGAGGGCCGCGGTTGGCTTCAGGACGCTTCCTAGCAAGCATAGCAGATGGCCATAGAGATATGGACACACATGAAATTGTTAAGCCCCGTTGTTCAATGTTCAAAGACCGGCAAGAAGATGTGAAGCGCCGCAAGGGTGACGACTTGGGACTCATCCGCTTCGCCCGGTTATATGGCGCACTCTTTTAGGGATTTTAGCGAGACACTGGCGCTCTAATACCCCGCCAGGTTCAAGGACGAAGCGCCTTGATATTCTTTTGCCGGTCTGCTTCCAGGTCGACGGCTACCTGTTTCACGCGCGCAGCTTCCTTTTGCGGGGCTTCTTGCCGGTCCAGCTTTACGGATTCGGCGATCGCGGTCGCGGCTTGCGAATCCAATCGTTTGGCAAAGAGAACGACTTCAAATGTATCCAGCATGGATGACCGGAAAAGGTCCAGTGAATATTGCGGGTCTTCCCAGCGGGCGATCACATTTTCTTTCGCCCCGAATGAGTCGTCCGGCGAGACATTCACCTCGGCAGCCGGCCTCGTGGCGGTTCCGTACTTGGCAGAGAGTATTCGGATCATGTCTTCGTTGGTGAGGCCCTTTATGGCGTCGCTGTCGTAAGTCACGACCATTTTGTAGAGCTCTCCGTTGAAAAAGGAGAAGAGAACCTTCTGGACGGGTTCCGTCGGACGGGGAGTTGCAAAGGGCAGCGGCGGATACCAGGTGAGTTCCTGAATCAATGCCGGCTGGTCGTGAATTGTGATCAGGTCGGCCGGCTTTTCCTCAGCCAGCTTTAGTACGCTGGCCGTACTCATCCCGAATGAAAAGTTCCGGTACTTTGAGAGATCCTGCGCATGAATCAATGGGTTGCAAAGCGTGATCATGGCTAACACGATGGCAGCACGGCTTGTCATTTTCATAAAAGTGTTCATAGAAGTGTCTCCTTCGCTGTCTTATCAGGCGGCTGTCAATCGCGCGCCATTCCACGGCTGACCCGATTGGTCCCCGAGTAAAAACATGCTTTCCTGAATGTTCCGCATACGGAAGGACAGGCTCGCGTACGGCACTCCCAAGCAAGTCTTGAACGCCACACGCGTGATCTCGAAGGAGTTGATTTTCTCGAGCTTCAGGCTGGCCTGGATACGCTTGATCGCTTTGCGTATCGTCTTCTCCCCTTCACGGCCTACCACAGTGACCTTGCTTTCGCCGGCGAAGTAGAAAAAATGCCACCCTTCGTTTTGGAACTTTCGATCTAATCCATAGCCGTCAAGCCCTTTGAACGATCTCCAACCAGGCGGAGTGGACTCGCTGTCGCATTGGAAGGCCTCTGGAAAAATTGTGCCGTCCCTGAATAAGACTGTTCCCTCATTCATTGCTTGCCACATTGAGACTCTCCTCGCAAACCACTGGGTACGTCGGAGCAGGACCTCGTCGAAAAGCGCCCGAGGTCCTGCTTTCACGTTGCATTCAAAAGAAATACCCGACGAGAAGCGTAACTATTTGTTATCCGCTTTTGCCGATTCGTCGTGTGGGGCGTTCTTCTGCAACACGCGGACAAGATGCTGTCCGGATTCTGGGATCGAGGCTTTTCCGCCCAGCACGATTTCCTTGGCTGTGATCTTGCGTCCATAGACATCGGAGCTGGCATCATTATCGGGACGCAGCGAGGAACCCTCGAGGGAAATCCCGGCGAACAGACCGCGGGAGCGAGAGTAACTCAGGATTTCCGCACGCATGTAGGCATCGGTATCCGCGGAAGCGTCACGGCCCTTGGGGCCGGCCGCTGCGGAAAGATCGGCGCCGAGTTTAACTTTGCTGTCCAGAATGGAGGATGCACCCCGCTCGTTCATGACGAGGAGAACGAGATCGGTCGCTTCACCGCCGAGTTGAAATCCAATGCTGCCGCCCTCAAGCGCATACATAGCTGGAGAGCCCCACGGCCCCTTAAAATGCTCGCCCGTGCGGCAAACCATCGCTCCGCGGCCGTAATCGCCACCGACGATGAATGCAGCTTTAAGTACGGACGGGAAAACGATGACGCACTCGGCTTTTTCGAGGAGTTCTTGCGGGATGTTGTCGGGTACTGACATCACTTCCTGCAATACGGTTCCGGAATTTTCCAAACGTTCTTGTTCCTTGTTTGCAGCGAATACGGCAGTTGCGGCGAACAAAATGCAGACACCAAGAGTCAATTTACGAAACATCGCTAACCTCCACTATTCTCTTGCTAGTTGATAAACTTCGATTGGTACTAAACTTTTCTTCAAGCGTTGTTGCTCAAACTTCCGGCTGGGAAACATGCAGTCAAACGTCTTCGGTCGACGGTGTTACGTTTTTTGCTTCGCGCCGATGACCAGCAAAGCAGCGCCGCTCAACAAAGCCAATCCCCCGACAATCGGCGGAAGCGAGATGTGCTCCGTATCGTTCCTTGTGGCGTGAATCGGGCCCACGTCGAGAACCTTTTCCTGGTGCGTATAGCTGAAACCCTGGTAGACGAGGGCAAGAATCCCCAGAACCGCGAGCAGAATTCCCAGCATAGTGATCGATTTCATTTTTCGTCTCCGTAATCAAGAAATCGTCTTGCGGCCCTGAATGATCTGGATCAGGAAGGTCACAATCGCCAGGACCAACAAGATGTGAATGAATCCGCCCATCGTGTAGGATGTGACGAGCCCGAGTAACCACAACACAAGCAACACCACAAAAATTGTCCAGAGCATTTTAATTCACCCCCCGAAGTGAGTTCGATTCGGTTCGTTTCAGTTTCGTTGCGAGACCTTGTGTCGGAAGGTTTCGGCTGCTGGACATCTCTGTTCCTACGGCTATTTTCTCTTAATGCTTTCCCCCGACAAGCATCTTAGGCGGTGCGAACTTTCGCGTCTGTTCACTTATGCACAGTTGCCTGTCGTGCTGGGAGACGTCATCGCGGCTCACTGTCTCGCGTGAGCTGCGATCAGGCGGCGGGAAAACGCGACCATGTTGCGCGACGCGGGCCTGGCCCAGATTGCCACCTGCACGCTGGCACACCAGACAAGCAGCGCAGCAAGCGCTACAAGGGCCAGCAGGAAGAAGGCCATGCTAAATAGGGTCAAGGCCGCCAGAAGTTCGCGGACGTAGTAGGAGTATAGTCCAAGCCCCACGATCGTAACGATTAGTCCACATATGTAGTCTCTAATCTTAATTTCACGCAATGAATCCCCTTGTTTTGTTCGACTGGTACTTAGACACTTTTTCCAAACGTGAGGAGCGGGCCAATATCGGCCCCGTCTGCGGCGTTCCCGACGGGGCCACATCTTGCTTGGGTCATGCCACATTTCGGGCTTGCGAAATGCCTTTGCTAATCGTGGTCTGGATGGGAATGTCGCCAATTCCAGTAATTGGACTGTTCTCTCTTGCTAGACTTCGAAAATTCGTGGGGCTTTTTGTGGTTGTTGGTCAGGTATACCCCCCAGGAGGTGTTCTCGCGATCATCCCAGTTGTGATAGTCCTTGTGGTGGGAATCATAGACTCGGACCTGAACGCCGTCATCATTCGGTCCGGGGGCGGCGATAATTGTCATCGGCGCCGCAATGGCAGCTGCCAAGAATAGCGAACTGATGAAGCGGTTTGTTAAACGCATATTTTCTCCTCCAAGCGTGCAATGCGATCTCAGTCTGGACCGACAAGAAGTTGAGGCGATTTCATCGGGCCCTGAGCGATTGCCCCTGCCGTCCACAAACTTGTTATCGGTAGGAACACAATAGAGGCATGGAAGGCGGGTGTCTGTGCTCTTTTGCACGTATTACGAATAAAGCGGCTTCTTGGGGGCTGATGAGCAAAACGAAGAAGAAGTGCCAAACGATTGAGTCACACCAATACCGTACAGAAACGGGCCCGAAAGAGCCTTTCAGAATGAAACTGTGTAGTATCGATCAGGCCTGACCGTTGTTTCGGGGTAATTTGCCTTGGCCGTTGGGACGAGTTCCGCTCGATTGCTAAGCCTTCGCCACGTTCCAAACATATAGGAAGTTTTCGTCGGTGGCCGTCGCCACGTCGCGGCCGGATTTTCTGGTAGCGCGGTTCAGAGCGGAACGTACGTTCTCCTTGGTATCGCCTAATTCGGATAGAGGGACTTTGAAGGCGACGCCTTCTCCAAGGTCGTCGAGGTCGCGCAGAATTGCGGTTACGATCTTCTTGTGCTTGCCGTTTCGCGATCGAGGGACGTCCACCATGGCCATCGTCTTGAAGTGAGGCGTCGCGGCTTTGGTCGCCATAGGAATCCTCCGTGCCAAACGTAGAACTACACTCGCGCTATCATACGCACTCTAAGCCTAGAGTACAACGGTATTCGTAACGACATGCAAGCCCTGAGCACTTCGAGACGATAACGGCGTCCGCGCATTGGTCACGCCGCGTGCCACCGAAATGCCGTTGAATTGCCCGCTAACGCCATCTACAGATTTCTAAAAGATTCTCCCCGTATCACTTGGACGTTGCTACGGTGTATGGAGGGAGAACGATTGATGCGAAAAAAGTATCTACATTTCGAAGTGGTTCCCGTCGAAGTGGCCAAGAAAATTCTCGAGCAAGAGAGTTCTACGGCCAAGCGCAACGGCAAGCGCAAGCTTGTGGTTAAAAAATTAGGAAGAGCTGCCAATGGGCGACATGCCGTGCCCAAAAAAGTGGAGGTATTAGTCCCATGACCACAGTGAAAAAAGCGAAGAGTCCGATGGACGGCAACTTCAATGTCCAAGCCTTCCTCGATTCCGCGGGACTGGCAAGGACCATTCTGGAATTCCAACCGAAGGACACCATCTTTTCCCAGGGAGACATCGGAAAGGACGTTCTGTACATCCAAAAAGGCTCGGTAAAGATCTCCGTGGTTTCAAAGACCGGCAAAGAGGCCGTCGTGGCCGTGCTGAAGCCTGGCAACTTCGTTGGCGAAGGGGTCCTAGCAGAGCAACCTGTGCGCATCGCGACGGCTACGGCAATTACGCCGGTAACGGTGCTCGTGATCGGCCTAAGAGAGATGATCCGCGTGCTCCACATGGAGCACGCGTTCTCGGATCACTTCATCTCTTACATGGTGGGACGCAATATCCGGATTGAAGAAGACTTGATCGATCAGCTTTTCAATTCCAGCGAGAAACGGCTGGCGCGAACTCTCCTGTTATTGGCGCGCTACGGCAATCATGAAAAGCCGCAGTTCGTCCTTCCCAAGGTGTCTCAAGAGACGCTGGCGGAAATTGTCGGCACCACGCGGTCCCGCGTCAACTTTTTCATGAATAAATTCAAGAAGCTGGGATTCATCAACTACGACGGCGGGCTCCACGTAAACGACTCCCTGCTCAGCGTTGTCCTGCACGACTAGGGAGTTATCCAGAATGTCGAGCGGAATCAGGCCTGCCCCGCCGAGGCGAAAGAGCCAGCGCGGCATACCTCGTATTGCAGTCGGCAGCAACACTGCGATTGCGTGACTTTCGATCTTCTCTTGCGTTCAATCTTAAATTGATTCTGGCGGGCTCAGGTCATAGCCCACACCCGATTTCTCCAAACCGGCATGCGTTTTCGCACACAGCCTAAGTGAGGCCCTCCAAACTACAGTCCGACGATTTTCTCCACATGGCCGATCTTCTTTCGAATTTTCCCGCCGACCTGTTCGCCCCGGCCTTCGCCTTCCAGATTGGGATTGTTCGTCATTCGTCCAACACCTTCCTTGACTTTTCCTTTCACTTCATGAAACTTACCCTTGGCTTTGTCCTTCGTGCTTTGCTTCATGGGTTAATCCTCCTCCAATTGAATCGAATTGAGACTTCCCGCCACCTGGCATAGAAGCCGATTTCATGCAGCAGCGGTTCCGCGGATTACCGAAGATCGATACAACGGTCATGGTTGAACTGAACCAATCGTTCTTGAACCATGTCTCGGTCGCTAAGTTCCGGAACAAGACAAATCTCCGATTAATGGTGCCCGCCACTGCCGCCGTGAGATCCCCCGCCAGCCGGCTGCTGCCGCTGTTGCATCTGTTGCGTCTGCTGCGTGTGTCTTTGCTGCAATTGCTGCGTCTGTTGTTGGTGTTGCTGTTCCACTTGCTGCATCCTCTCTGGCGGAGCCTTATGTTGCGTCAACCGCTGATGTTCCAGGTCCTGCTTTTGCTGAAGATTCTGTCGATCCTGGGTTTGCTTCGCGATTATTTGCCGTTGCTGCTGCTGATATTTCTGGTCGATCTTCGCGTTTCCTGTGTTGGGAGCGGCGGGACGTTCGATGGGCGGCAGCTCTTTGGGATGGAATGCAAGGTTGGGGCGAGGAGTCGCAGCAACTGGGGGCGTGCCGCGGTTCGCCGAAACCCGTTGTTGTGGATTATTGTGGGCAGCCCATACATGTTGAGTTTGAGCGGCCACAGGCGGAACATGTCTTTCATGAGCGGCAGCCTCTTCTTGAGCTGAGGCGCGCTCGTTAATTCCGCCATTGCCGCCGTTGTAGCTGACGCGGTTCACCCTCTGGTCCACTCGTGTGTTGTAAACGTTGTGGACGATGTTGTTGTCCACGCGATTTACTGCCGAGTTGTAGAAAAAATGCCCGTGGTCCCAGCGCCCGCCTTCATAACCGTGACCGAAGTAACCGTAGCCGTAGTCGATCCCGCCATAGAAACCTACGGACGGGCCCCAGTAACCATCATAGAAAATAAATCCGCTGCCGCCCCAACCCCAATAGCCCGGAGTCCAGAGAAACCCGACCTCAGGAGCCAGCACCCATGTGCCCGGCACCCAATAATACTCGCCATCCCAAGCCCAATACCCTGGCGTCCAGATATACCCGTCGCCAGGGCAAACAGGCTGATCGTAAACGGGCAACTCAGGCGGCGCGATTGTAACGGATACGCCGACTTGCGCGAACGACGCCGTCGACAGGAATAGCATTGATATTGCAAATAGCAGCGAACGAATGATACGGATACGCATTGGGTCTCCTCTTGCCGATGATCGGCGGGTGACTCGAATTTTTTCTGCTCTGTCCCAGCATCCTTAAACGCTACTTGCGGCGCGAAATTTCCGGGGACATTTAATCAGTCCGGCATCCCGCCTTCCGACTGCTGCGTTTGTAATTCTTTATCTTGTCAGCTGCCGTGACATGCGTCACACGCCGGTTGTGAGACATCCTACAAATTCGATCGTACATAAGCTGTTCAATAGGGGACAGTTGCCTAATAGCGGTGGGAACTCTTGTCCGGTGCGCCTTCGATTCACGCGAAGGGCACCCGGCAATTTCTCCCAAACCTGCGCTGGAGAAATAACTAAAGAATTTTGACTCGATCTCCGAGTCGCCGCGAAGACGCTTTCACCATCAATGCACTTGCAAACATCAATCCCTGGATGTCAGACCGATCCTAACCAGGTCAACGCACTCCGCCGAGCAGGTACACGACCAGTGCGATGAGCACGACCGTCCCGACTATCCCCATACCGCCGCCGGTTCCCCATCTGGAATACCCGTAATAACCGCCGCCTCCGCCAAACAAAAGCACCAGAAGGATTATTAGAAGTAGCATTGGAAGTCTCCTTTCGAGTTAGAAAAAATCAACCGTGGCGCCCGCTGGAATCATGATTGAGGTGTTGCAAACAATTTCTGTCGCACGTAGCCCCATTGGTTCGATAGACAGGCGCGCTGGTGGTGAAACAATTGAGGCCTCAGGCAGCCGTATCAATTCACGCGGGTTTCCGCGGCGGTGACGACTTCTTCAACAGCGAGAATCAAATCTTTTCGGACATCCAGTTCCCATCCGGGCTGGATGCGAACGCGCACGTCGGCGGCCGATTCGCCAACAATGCGGCAAGGCATTGGGATATGGCATTGGCGGATTACGACAAGCATAACCACCGGTTTACCGAACCAGGCAGAATACACGGGCGAAAATCCTTTCGTTCCCTCGGGGATCATGTTGGACAGCCTCCCATCTTTTGGGATCGACTTCACGGGATGCGGGTGTATTTGTAGCGCAGCCGCGATCGAAAATCTGTTCAAAATGGAACAGCTATGTCCTGAATAACCCGCCGATCGGCATGGTTTTCCACGCCTATTCGACGGCCATACGCGACCAAGCAATCGCAATCACGCAGGTCAAGACGGAGTCGCAGTGCGGGGCATAGTAGCGCTACTAAATAAGTACGGCCGGCATGAGGCGGACTACCAGCGCGCGACAAATCCGCAGTAAAACGCCGATTGGGTCAAGATGCTTTCTTCTGTTGCTTCATTTCGTAGAGCGCGCGATCTGCTGCTTGAAACAAGGCGTCAATGGTTGCACCATCCCCTGGATAAACCGCGATGCCAACGCTCACGGAAAGCCGGGGTTCCTCGCAATCGCTGGACAGGCGTTCGCAGACCCTGCGTCCGACAGCGCTGGCTTCCATTGGCCCGGACTCCGGCAGAACAATTGCGAATTCGTCGCCCCCATAGCGCGCGGCCGTGTCAATCGACCGGCAGGAAGACCGGAAAATATCAGCCAATCGGCAGAGGGCTCGATTGCCTGCCAGATGGCCATGGCTGTCGTTAATCCGCTTCATTCCGTTTAGATCGAAAAGAAGGACAGCAAAAGGCCGTGTGGTGCGCTCCGAACGTTTAATCTCTGAATCGAGGATTTCGGATAGCCTGCGGTAGTTTGCAAGCCCAGTGAGTGCATCGGTGGCCGCTAATTGGCGTAAGTGGTCTTCCGATGCCCTTTGCGCCGTGATGTCCTCGGCAATGACCTCGCATCCGTCCGGTGCTCCTTCCTCGATTCCCACCTGCTGGCCGCTGAGACGCACCCTCATGGGTGTTCCGTCCTTCCGCTTCCACTCGAGTTCGATCAGATCGACGTGGCCCGTCCTCCGGTAGGAATCAAAGAGTTGGGCGCGCTCCGTGGGATCACGAATAATTTCCGTGGCCAGGTTCACTGCCAGCAATTCCTCTTTGGATCCATAACCCAGCATGGCCACGAGCGCTTCGTTCACATCGAGAATACGGCCCTCCACGTCAAAGTGGCAGATGCCATACGTGGGATTCTCCACCAGAGCGCGATAGTGCGCTTCCGAATGCCGCAACTCTTTCTCCGCATGGCTCCGCTCCTCGCCCCGGGTCTTTTCCTCCACCGCCAGGGCGACGGCCAGCGGCAAACGGTTCAGACGATTCTTATCAACGCAATCGAATGCGCCCTTCCGCAGGAACGAGTCCATGACGTCCTCTTCTAGAATGCGTGTGGCAAGGATGAACGGAATTTCGTGGTTCACTTTATGCAAGAGTTCGAGGGCCTCCATCCCGGTCCAGCTGGGCATGGAGTAATCACACACAATCACGTCGTAGGACTGTGCCCGTAGCAGGTTCTCGAACTCTTCCGGGGTTTGAACCCAATCTGCGGATACTGCAAAATCCATCCGTTTAAGTTCCTGCAGACAGAGTTCCACGTCAGATTCCTTGTCATCAACGAAGAGAATTCGAACGATCCGCCGCCGGTGGGTCGCCATACGGCGGGCACTAAGAATTTGATGGTTCGGGTGCTTTTCTTTCTGGACTGTATGTAGCACTGCGACCGCCCTCTTATCCTCCAGGGCCGGTGCGGGCTTCCGCCCCGGCTAATGGAACTTGTGAGGTTTCCCCTACTAAACACGTTACATTCATGGGAATCCGGCGACTGTCCCATTCTGAACACCCATAATAATGTGTCGTATCGGTTAATGCTTGTACGATGATTGTCTTCCTTTGGGAGGACGGCTCAAACGGCGCAGGCCCCGACGACTCTTGAGTCGCCGGGGCCTGCCACTTCCGCGCTGGACATCCTATGGACGGGGAGTCAGAGGCAGGACTTCGGATACAACCCCGACTGTGGTTCCGATCACTTCGCCCGAGACTACCATTTCTACACGGCGATTCTGTTGACGCCCCTCCGCGGTGTCATTAGACGCCACGGGTTGCGTCTTGCCGAATCCTTGCGACGTCATGGACGACGCCGGAATGTTCTCTTTTACCAGGTAATCGCGGACGGAATCGGCTCGCTGCTCCGATAGCGCCTGATTCATGGCATCGCTGCCCACGCTATCGGTGTTGCCTTCGATGGAGAGTCTAAGATCCGGATAGGCCAGAACGATTCCGGATATTTTGGCGAGCTTCTCGCGCGCTTCCGGACGAAGCGTGGACTTGCCTGTGTCAAACAACACATCCGACAGGTTCACGATGAGGCCACGGGCGGTGTCGCGGGTGGCGAAAATCAGATTGAATTGTTGCAGCAATTTGGCGCGCAGTTCCTCTCGGTCCAGCACGGCTTGTTTGAGTTGCCGATCTGAGTTTGCGGCGGCGAGACGGCTTTGGTCCGCTGACGCCTCCGCGCTTCTTTGCGCCTGTTGAGCTTCCGATGTGGCTTGATTCGCATCGATGGCGACGGCGCGATTCCGATCCGAATCAGCCTGTGCGTTCTGCTGTAGCCGTTGCGACTCGGCTGCAGCCCTATCCGCGTCTTCGCGTCGGCGGTTTGCATCGCCAGTCGCCGCTTCAGCTTCGATGCGAGCCTGCATTTCGCTCTTCGAGTCAGCTCTGGCATCAGCCAGTTTTGCAGCCTCACGATTCTTGTCGGCATCCAGGCGATCGGCATCAATGCGTTTTACGGCGATTTCCCGGGAATCATCCGCCGTTTGCACAACTTCGCGCGATACGGAGATGAGCTCTTTCCTGTTGATGTGTTTCCTGGTTCCCAGATCGTCGGCCTGTTTCATCTGGTTGGCGGCCTTTTCATAACTGGAGGCCGCGTAGCTCTCGGCTCCGGCCGACTTGGCGATGCGCAAGGCGTTGCGCGCTTCAAAAAATTCAAGCGGCAATTTGGAATTTAAAACTACCGGGTCAAAGTGATAGCCGGTGGGAATATATCCGCCCCGGTCGATGAGTTCATACTTGGCATCCACGGCTTCGCTGGTTCCGACCGTGTCAGGCCGAATCACATTTTCGGCAATCACAACGTTACTGGGACGGTGCACCGCGTAATAAGGTTCCGCGGTCACGATCAGCGCAAATGCCTGCAGGTCTGTCGTGACGTTCAGTTTGCTGCGATGATCATCGTTTACCAATACTTCGCCCAGGTTTACGGACCGGCCTTCAGGGGAAATTGCCCACATCACGTAGGTGAGATATTCCGTTCCAAATGACGTGGGCTTATCGAGGCCTTTGAATTCAGCCTCAATCTTCATGGCGCCACTCTTGCTCGCTACCTCGGCTACGCCAGATGCGCCCGGCATAAGAGTCGTACCTTCAAAATCGATTTTTGTGGAACCATGGCGGTGCTCATACTTCACTGCACGCGTCGTGCGGCTGACAACGGTTACGTTGTAATTCAGCGATTGAAAGTGTTCGTCGGAATTTGTGGTTTGGGCCTGAGTCAACGTCGATACGCCCAGAACTGCGAGGACTGCCAAAAGCACTGCGGAACTTTTCACGGTGAGTCTCCTTGAATTACGGTGAGGCCGTAGTATCAGAGCCTGCGAATAGAAATACTGTGCTGTATTGCTCGTTTTGCGACAATCAGTGAAATAAGTGCGCGCACAGCAAATTTCTGGCCATTATTCCGGTCCGCGCGGCATTTCCTGAGGTAGATTCGCCCGGATCAGGGATTCCACGCGTTCCCAAATCATCGGGTCGCACTCGATCTGGGTATGTGGCTTCACGAAGATACGGTCGTACCAAGGGTATTTAGGGCAATTGAGGGAGCTCTTTTCGTAGTTAAATTGGAAAATTCCAATGATCCGCGTGCGGGCCGGATCGGCGGCGCGAATGTCGTGGTCGCCGTGGACGATTCCATTCGGCTGATAGAAATTGGCTGCCTGAGCCACGTTAGTGGGGATAATTATGCCATTGCTACCGAGCCTGGAAACGCTATCTACTTGAAGGGTCAGCAGCACCGGAATGCCATCTTTTTCCAGCGCACGCGCCAAAGTGATGGATTCCGATCCGCCCCAGCTATGTCCATATATGATAATCCGGGCATTTTGCTTCTCTTCCGTCGTCAGTGTTCCGCCACGGTTTGTATCCAGGAGCTTCAGAATTTTCTGCTTGGCCCTTGCCTCACGATAACTTTCAAACGTTTCCACATCCACGCCTGCGAGCTGCACCTCACTGTGGACGGGATTATCGTGCGCGATGAACCCGCCGACGAAACCGATCACAATGGCCGGCGGTTTTGTGGATGGTTCGTCGGCAGAGACAGGTCGCGTCGAAGCCGTCTGACCACGCGTGAGAATCGCCGCAAAGGAAAATGCAAAAACGCCAATGGGAGCACGGGCCAAGCGGAGTAATTCCGAGAGAATCATACGCGGTGACCTTCCCTGAAGACTTCGCTCGCGCGTAGGTGCTTCATTGACCCGTCTGTGCAGCAGTGGCCAACGACCCGGCAACTGGTTTTGTAATCGCTTCGCTGTGGACCAATGGCAGGATCTCTGGGGGATTGTCCGCAACCGCCGGAACCGGAGTCACGAGCTTTAGTTGATCGAGGGACGTGAGTACGCTCTGCCAACGGCCCTGGTCTTTCTTTGTTTCAATCGGCGCGGAAAGATCGGAATAGAACTGCAACACGTTGTCGCGCAGGCCCGTCGACGTCAGGTTGAACTTCTTGTCTGTCAGCTGTCCCAACAACTTTGCATAGGTGTCGTCGGTCAGAGAGTACTCCGCCGCCTTTGTTGGTTTACCCGTATCGAAATCGGTGTTGGCAAGTTCCAGTGAGCCGGAACGTACTTGCTGGAGATAAGCGCGGTATTGGTCGACGGTCGTATTGATGCTCTTGAAATACAAATCCTCGGTTTGCTGCGTGGGATTGTTGAAGGCCAGCGCCTTGAAGGGTCCGATTTTGGGCATGTATCGCAAGATTACTGACCAAAATTCAGTGCTGAAACTTGCCTTCGTGTAATCCTTTCCCCACTCTTTTTCGTATTCGGAGCGCTTCAGGCGATAGAGGAACTTCTTTTTCGCGAAGGTCGGCGACTCCTTCATCATATCCTTCTTGTGCGTCCGCAGAGCGATCTGGGTCATTTGCGGGATCATCCGGCTGACCGCATAGCGGTAGGAGCCGATTGCGAGATCCTCGTGTGTCAGCACATCTTTCAACTCTACTCCGTAAATGATGGGGAACGTTCGCTCCAGCAGAGGCTTGGACACCTGGAATCCGATGAAATCGTGATACTGCTGTGACGCATAACGATTTTTCGCCACCTGCACCATATCGAATCCGAACTCCGTCTTCAGATGCGCGGTATGGTCCTGTGCGTACCTGACGGAATTTCCGTACTTTGCCCGCAGCTTGGGATACTCGATGGAAACGGACTGGTTGACGGCCGGATGGCCGGCAATATCTGAGGCATAGTGTGCCAGTGCGCCCAGGGCAAAGGCGTACTCGTTTGCATCCTGACTCTGCGACAGCAGCTCCCGGACGAAATCACCGCTGCGAACGTAGTGCACCAAATCGCTGAATTCCACACTTCCAAAAGGGTAGTAGCCCAGGTCCTGGATGACGGCGCCTCCGTAGGCGTAGGCGTGTGCCTCCGTGATTTGCTCTTCCGTCAGTCCGGGAAATCGCTGTAGTAGAAGAGGGCGGATTTCATCCGTCCAGACTAGGTCTACGATCTCCTCATGGGTGAGCACGGAGTATGCGAACGCACCTGTGGCGCATAGGAGCGTGCCCAGAAGGACTGCCGCGACGCGAATACCAAAAGCGCGCCAGCCTCGGGAGTCAGGACTGTGGGAGAGTTGCGTCTTAGTTTGATTTGGTGAGTTCATGAGCCAGCATCTTCGCTTCCTTCATTCTCTCTTTGTAAAACGAGGGGCTGATTGGGACTTTTTTCTCTCCTCCACCCGTATGTCGCTTGTTACCCCTTTTCGCAAGGAATAAGGAAAGCGCCAGGTATGTCTTGATTTCTTTCTCAAGAAATCTCACAGCACTTTGTTTGGAGTGATCCATAAAGACTCCTTCTACAGATTTTCAAGTGTCCCGCCCCGGCGGGATTTCCAATTCCCTGATATGAATTCCCGCGCCGGGGCTGGATCCTATTCGATTAGCGTTCACGATCGAATGCTAGAGAACTACGCTGATTGCAAAGCGAGCGCCGGGAAAGTATGGGTCGAACATGTAATATCCGCCATCGACGTAATCAATATAAACGTCGTCAGTGTAGTACCAGCCCACCGGCCACGGTTCAACGAATCCAAACCAATAGCCGCCGTATTGGAAACGAGAATATCCGCCGACAAAAACTGGATTTCCCATGTGGAACTCGTGCTCCCGGCCAAAGTTGGAATGGAAACGCTCGTCGGGAATTCGACCGTTACCCCTGGCACTGAGACGGACTTCCGGCTGCGCGCGTTGAGCGGCCATTGCCTGCTCTGTGCGCTGAGGGTGTTGCGAATATGTTGCCTGCCGCCGTTGTTGCCCCGTCGCTTGCGAGTGTTGTTGTCTTGCGGAGTTTTGTTGCTGTGGCTGTTGGTGTTGTTGATCCTGTCGCCCGTTCGCCTGTTGCTGCTTCTCAGGCTTAACTTGTTGTTGTCTTTGTGGAGCCCTGGCTTGTTGTTGATGTTCAGGCTTGGCTTGCTGCTGCGGTCGTGGTGTTTCAGCCTGCTGTTGCCTCTCGGGCTTACCTTGTTGCTCCTGTCTTGCAGGCGCAGCCTTTTCTTCTTGCTTCTCCGGCCGTGCGCCAGCTGGAACGGTCCATCCAAGAAACAGGAACAACGCGAATACACCGATGATTCGAACTGATTTCAACATTATATCTCCTTTGCAGTACCGTCCTAGACTCGCCAGACTTCTCATGCGGCGCAGATTTTCTGTTCGATCCTTTTCCCGGCGGGCTCGTCGCCACGGCGATTGCCCGCACCTGTGAATCCGGAATGCGGCTCCTAGATTTCCCCATTGGAGTTCGTTCAACCGCGTTTGCTATCCGACTCGAACGTGGGAGATGGAGTGGAACAATCCAAATACATTGCCGAGCCACCACAAGACGCCAATGACAACGATCGCATTCAAAATCGACTTGATGGAACCTGCCATCGGGATAAATGTGTTGATTAGCCAGAGGACTACGCCAACGACAATCAAAGTGAACAATACTTGAACTAAAGGCATGATTTGTGACCTCACTTTACTACACACAATTCTTTGCGGTCGTGTTGCATATTACGACTATGGAGCGCAAGAAACTGTTCACTTGTGAACATCTTCTTGCTTTTGAATTGTGACTATCGGTGAAATCAGCTGCCCGTGTGCACCGGATTCGCGTTCGGACTCCGAATGCGCATTTTCTTCTGATTAAGTGTGCTGTTTTGGACTGACGCTCCAAATACCGGCGCCTATAAACGATGCGCCGCCACCCGCCAGCCAGAAACTGGTGAAGGGTGGATGCCCCTAAAGCGGAACAATTAGTTCACACAAACAAAAACGGCCGAGAAGCCGAAGCGCCTCGATTTCTGTGTGGCGATCAATCTTGGGAAACGGAAACGCGGACATACTGCGAATTACAAAAAGAGGTTACAAAATGAAGCGATTCAAATTTGTTGCGATGCTTTGCTGTTTTGTGTTTTTAGCCCTGGCAATTACACCTCGGGTCAAGGCTCAGACGGCCAACGAGAAAACGATCATGACTTTCACTGAGCCCTTCGAAGTGCCCGGTGTGGGCGCCCAAGTCCTTCCCGCCGGCACCTACGTCTTTACACTTGTAGACTCGCTTTCCGATCGGAACATCGTCAGAATCACAAACGAAGACGGAACGCATGTCTTTACCACCATCCTGGCAATCGACAATGTCCGCCTAAAGCCGACTGACAAGACTGTATTGACGTTCAAAGAACGTGGCGAAGGCCAACCGGAAGCCATTAAGGCCTGGTTTTATCCGGGATACGCTTGGGGCCAGGAATTTGTTTACCCCAAAAAGCGGGCTATCGAGCTTGCCAAGATCGTACAAGAACCCGTTCTGGCGATGCCTCTCGATACAACAGAAGTAGTGCCAGTCGAAACCTTGAAAACCGTACCGGTTGCCGCGATTCAACCGACCGGCGAAGAAGTTCCAGTCACGGCAGTAGTGCAAACACCTCCAGCGGCAGTTGCCGCAACCCCGCCGGCCACTGAAGTCGCGGAGGCCCTGCCGAAGACTGCCAGTTCTATCCCGCTGTTTGCATTGATCGGAACGCTGTCACTGATCGCAGGATTTACTCTCCTGTTCGTTGCGAAGCGATCTGTCTAAATCAGAAACGTACACGTATTGTGGAGGGGGCGGGTGAATTTGGCCTGTCCTCCTGGGCGGCGGGTCCAAGATCCGGGACTCCCGCTCAAATTCCACGAGAATCCCTGAGAACCTAAGCGAAGTCGGAATAGTTTATGAAACGATACGCATTTCAAATGAGCTGGCTGTTTTCGCTCCTCGTTCTAATTGCTTTGCCTTGCGTCGTCATGTCCCAAGGCGCCCCCCAGCTTGGCCAAGTTGGCCCGTACGCGATCCGAAGAAATGTAGACTTGGTTGTCTTGCAGGCAACCGTGAGGGACCATAAAGGCGCTCCAGTCCCCGGACTCAGCAAGGAAAACTTTCAGGTTTATGAAGATAAAGTGCTTCAACAAATCGAATTTTTTAGTCACGAAGATGTGCCCGTTACAGTCGGCCTGGTAATCGACAACAGCGGAAGCATGCGTCCGAAGCGCGGTGACGTAATCGCCGCGGCGATGGCTTTTGTGCGCTCAAGCAATCCGGCGGATCAGATGTTCGTCGTCAATTTCAATGAACATGTTTCCATGGGCCTTCCACCGGCCTTGCCATTCACGAATAATGCTGCCCAACTAGAAAAAGCACTATCCACAAACGTCATATCAGGAATGACAGCTCTTTACGACGCCATTGCCACGGGTCTTGAGCAACTGCAGAACGGCAAATGGGACAAGAAGGTATTGATCGTCGTGAGCGATGGGGGCGACAACGCCAGCAAGCGAAACTTGGCCCAAGTCCTGTCCATGGTGAACCAGTCGAACGCCGTCATTTACACCCTGGGGATATTTGAGGAGACCGACGAAGATCGCAACCCACACGTGCTCAAGCAAATGTCACGAGCTTCCGGCGGAGAAGCATTCTTCCCAATGACTCTCCAAGAAATCCTTCCGATTTGTGAACAAATCGCTCACGAGATTCGCAGCCAATACACGATCACTTTCGTCCCGACAAACAGGAAACAAGATGGGACCTATCGGACTATCGAAGTGAAGGCGCACGAACCATCAGGGGGCACACGATTGTCTGTCATCACGCGAGCCGGTTTTTCCGCACCCTCAAACCTTCATTCATCTGATAGCAATCCGGACAGCCGACCATGAAGCTGCGAATTGCACGGCGGTTGCATCCTTCGACCCGTGCGCGTCGGTTCCTGCATTGGAGTCGGAACGCCTTCCTGGTTGCCGGCGTTCTTGCATTAGGTTACTGCGGATTTGTTTTGCTCGACGCGAAGCTCTACCAAGCCAATCAAGCTAGAATTTTTCAACAAGAATTGGAGAGCCTTAGATCGCCCGTCGCCAGTGCAGTTAGTCCTTCCGATCTGCCTGTCGCTCAGGCCCCAAGGGGAGCGTTGGGAAGAATCGAAATCGCCAGGATCGGCCTTGAGGCGATGGTCATGGAAGGCACGGACGGGCAAACCCTACGGCGAGCAGCCGGACACATTCGCGGAACGCCCTTGCCGGGACAGCTGGGGAACGTCGCGATCGCGGGACACCGGGATACATTTTTTCGCCCACTTCGCAATGTACAGTCTGACGACGAAATCATTCTGACGACGCTGGTCGGCTCGTACCACTATCTTGTCGATTCTACGGAAGTGGTTCTGCCTGAAGACACGCAAGTGCTCGACAATTCCGGTGACGCAACCCTCACCCTTGTGACTTGTTATCCGTTTTATTTTGTGGGGCCCGCTCCGAAGAGATTCATCGTACGTGCGCACAGGATTCCTGGATAAAAAAAAGCGCGAACCACTAAAATCCTGAGCATTGCGTGCATTTTCTTGAGCGAGTTTTTCCCTGACCACACTTCCATGCAGAAAATGTGGAGGTGGGCTGTTCGCCGAAATCGCGGTATTTTCGGGACCGTCCTATCGGAACGCGAGGTTAGGCTCCGGAAAATGAATGTTCAGCTTATAGCAAATGAAGAGAACCAGGATCGCGCCCAAAGTGGAAAAAATGATGCCGGCGGGATGATAGCGTTCGTTTGCCGGGCGGAAAAACAGATGGGTGACTGCGCCCCCGATGATAGATCCGATGATGCCGAGCACGATCGTCCAGAAGATCGTTATGTGTACGTGCATCACCGATTTCGCAACAACCCCTGAGATCAGCCCGATAAGAACATACCAGATCAAATGAAACATACTTTCCTCTCCATCGTTTCCGTTTAAAACGTTCCCGACAATTGCCGAGGGTTTGGCAATGAGCCAGACTGCCCCATGGCATTGATCGGCTTCCCACATTGAAACTCCTTTGGCGCATCTGCGTCTGTTCCAAATTGAACAGTCAAGCGGGGTTCATTGCGGGAAGCTGAGTGCATGACAAACGGAATGATTGGAGAGTGAAAATCTGATCTCTAACCCTAACCCTTGTGACCTGTGATCCGTTTGTTTTGTAGGACCCGCTCCGAAGAGATTCATTGTGCGTGCGCACAGAATTCCCTGATAAAACAAGGCGTGAAGCACCCGAAACCTAAGCATAGCGTGCATTTTCCTGAGTGAGTTCTTCGCTCGCCACAGAAAAGTGGGTCAGATTCGCCATTCCGAACGAGGTGGTCAACGCAACATCGGAAGCGTCACGGCCAACGGCCATGAGCACGCAGCCAAAGCGGGGGCGGTTATAACGTGCATCGAAAGTCCACCAACGGCCTTCGAGATACACTTCATACCACGCGCTGAAGTCCATGGGAGAAGGGGCGGCAGGCACGCGGATATCACCTAAATAACCCGTGGCATAGCGGGCGGGAATATGCAGCGCGCGGCACAGAGTAGCAGCAAGATGCTGAAAATCTCTACAAACTCCAGAACGCTCACCGAATACATCCAATGCAGTTTTTGTCGGGCGGGCGTATTGGTACCCAAAGCTCACTTTTTCGTGTACCCAATCGCAAATGGCCTGGACCCTTCCCCATCCTGGAGGGATTCCGTCGGCCATGGCATCGACGGAGCAGAGAGTGGAACCAGAAGCGGTCAATGTGAACACGCCCGAGTCAAAAAGTGAATTGTCCTAAGGAAGTCGGCCAGCCCTATAGAGCTGGCCGACCTACTTCTAATGTACCCCGCGAACCTGCGCGGTAGCAGCTCTCGCGAAACACACCCGTGCTTCCGAAAAGGAAACTATTAGTGTCTTTTTATATATTTCCGCGCCGTTCATACTCGGGTGTTCTCGTTCATACGATCAGAATTTGGCCTGGAGGGATTCGTCTTCGCTCTCATCCAATTGAGTTCACAATTGAGCGGACAGCAAGAAATGTAACATGACCGGCTGGATTGGCTCCGTTTTAACTTCATGGTCCGCAAGGAGTAAATGGATTTTAGGACTTCCCTAAATCTTGTTACACGCCTGGCCACGCAGTAGGCCATCTGTCCGACAGGAAGATTGATTCGCAATCCTTTCGCGTCCGATCGTGGTCTGGACGTCGTCACAAATCTTCCTCTAAGAGCCCGCTGAACATCTGTCGGGATAGCGTTAGATATCCAAACCGAATCGAGTCTAGTATTCGCAACAATGGTTTGCCCATTCTCCAGGGATACGGCTTAGGAATGCTGCGGATACTGCGTTGAATGGCCGTAGCCTAAATGCCGTGGTCACGCTGGCTAAAGGCATATAGGATAAGTTCGACTCGGCTAGAAACTCCCAATTTGTCGAAAATTCGGTATATGTAATTCCTTACGGAATTTTCCTTTACCTGGAGCTTCTCTGCGATTTCGCGGTTCTTCAGGCCGTCGGCGACGAGGCGAACCACTTCTTCCTCGCGGCGCGTTAAGAGTGGCATTCCGTCGTGATTGTTCAGGTGGATTGGATTGGTGAGCGCTTGCCTTCGAAAGGCCAAACACTTTGAAACGCCTGCGTACAAAGCTGTCGTGAAACACGATTGAAGGCTTTCCTTCCAACCATTACGCCCCGAAATTCCCCGCACCCACCGCTTCCCCTGCAGAGCGTTCTATGTTGAAGTTTCCGCCTGCCACCTGCACTCCTCATCTTGCCTGGTAGTCGCCCCGGCTAAAATATTTTTCCAGCCAGCAATAAAGCGCTATGAACAAGTAGCGGCTTCCCATTTCCTTGATCTTCAATTTTGATTCTCCCGCGCGCCGGTTACGCCACGAAATTGGCATTACCGTCCAGGAATATCCGCGAACGATGGTCTTCAGTGGCAACTCCAGCGTCAGGTTGTAGTGGGGAGACAAGAAGGGCCGGCAGCCTTCGATCACCGTGCGCCGGTAGGCCTTGAACGCATTCGTGAAATCGTTGAGCGGCACATTGAACAAAATGCGCAGGAACAGGTTGGCGAGCCGGTTGATAAACAATTTCAGCGAGGGATAGTCCATCACCATTCCCCCCCGAACAAACCGTGAACCGAAAACCGCATCCCATCCTTCGCCCAGGATTTCCCAGTAGCGCACGACGTCGCGGCAGTCGTCGGACTCATCGGCCATCATGATCACCACGGCGTCTCCGGCCATATGGTTGAACCCGAAGGTAATCGCCCGGCCGAACCCATGTTCTCCGTTGTTTTGGACCGGCTTGCATTCCGGAATCCGGGTGCAGAGCTCCTGCAACACCGCCCAGGTGGTGTCGGTGCTGCCGTCGTCGACCACCACGATTTCGTGGGGAATGCCCTTCAGACGCAATTCCACATGCAGATGCTCGACGGTGGCTGCGATGCAGCCCTCTTCGTCGCGCGCCGGAATCACGATGGAGATTAAATTCAGCGGCGCGTTCGAAACAGGCGACGGCGATTTCATCCCCGGGCCACTCCCCGCCCAGCCGGGTTAGTTGCCTGCCCGCGCTCAACTCCCGCGCCAGGAACTTCGGGACCAGATGGAGTCGCCATGGCGTCTTTTTTCAGCATGCATCCATTCCTCGGCTCGCACACGAATTAATTCGAGGATTTTTTCACGTTAGTTCCCCTGCGTCCATGAAAGCTGGCGGATCAGTTGTTGATTGCGATACGGGAGAGGTGCTTCCGGGGGTTGCTATTCGATGCGCTTTCGAATTCCTGCCTCCGGGGCAATCTTGGCTGAAGGGGGCTGCATGTCGCGCTGAACCCTCACGGGAATAATTTCCTGGGTTATTTTGAGATTATAGGCGGTCTGGCGGCGGGCGGCCCGTTTGTGTGCATTCACTGCGGGGACGAATCGCTTTGACCTGACGACGGCGGGTGGGAAACGATCGAATAGAGGAACAGCAGCACTCCGGCTCCCAGAAAGCCGCCCCCGGCCACGAAGAAAGCGAGAAAAGCGATAGGGTGAATCCATTGCAAGCTGATCGCTTCGATGCACAACCCTACGATCAGCAAGAGGCCGGCGAGCCGAAATGACACGGAAAATTTGCGCTCACTAGTGTTCATTCCTGAGGCCTCCACATTTTGACCTTGCTGATCGACGCCGCGTTGTGAATCGTGTCGTGACATCCGCTGGAGACACAGGACAGTTGGTTCGATTTGATCTGATCCATCAGGGCCATGTGCGTGTCGTTTTCAAAAGAGCGCGCACCTGCATGGCAATGCAGACATTCGCGATTGTTGTAAGGGTCGTACAGGCGGATGGGATTCATCGGCGTTCCGAAATACTGCACATAAATATGGCGCAGACCGTGCAGCTTCACGCGAATCGTTCCATACATCGCGTAATCCGTGTGGCAGGTATAACAAGCCTCGTCGGCCGGGATACGGTGGTTCTGAAAATGGGCCGCGGGGATGTACATGAGATCATCCGCGTAAAGGCTTCGGCCATAGGGTTCCATGATGTGGCAGGACAAACAGAACACGGTTTGCTTCGACCGCTCCAGATGCTCGGTCAATCCCCAAAATCCGCAAAGAATCGGCAGGACGCAAAATACCAGGAATGCAAGAATCTTTCCGGCCGGGGTGGCCGTCAAGGATGCGCGCGTCAGCATCACAATAAGTAATACGATCGTGGTCCCCAGGAGAACGAACAGGATGGCAGTCGGCCCTGGCATGAACACCTCATTCGATTCCTACTTCGCATTGGCAATACGTATCGACTCGATTCCCCCGCGATTTTCGCCTGATCGCTCTTTTGTTCCGCTGTTGCCCGCGCTGTGACTCAGGCGGGCTCCAAGCTTTCGTACACGGGGAAAATTGCGCGCTAAAATGACGGTGCGCCCGCTCCAACGGCCCTTTACTTTTTCTTTCCCAACACGCGCACGTAGCCTGCAAGATCTTTGATTTCCGACTCCTTCAACTTCTCACCGTATTTGGGCATCTTGTTTTTACCCTTGGTGATAATGTCCGCGAGTTCGGTATCCGTCTCTTTTTGCACGTCGGGTGACTGGAAATCGCGAACGCCAAGTGCCTTCGCGGCAGGCGTGTTCGCGCCGCCGTCCACACCATGGCAGCCGGCGCACTTGGCCTTGTAGGTAGCTTCCGCGGTTCCCTGTGCGTAAACCGCCGGCACGAAGGCGAGAGACAGAATCAGCGCGAGAAACCACTTCACACAGGTCTTCGAATTCTTGTTCTTCATTCGCTTTCTCCTCTTCATGAATTCGCCTGCAGTGCGGGCACTCCAGGCTCTAGCGGAATCGAAATCCCCGGCATGCCACTCGACCAATCCGACGAATCATACAGCGTTCGAGGAAATGGCTGCATTCAAAACGCATATCGGAACGAAAATGTGGCGTTGTTGCCGTTGAAGTCCTGCAACGGTATGGCGGCCAAGCCGAACGGGCTGGTGTTCCCCTCCTGGTTGAACCCGTAATAGTTCCAGGCCATCTTGTAGCTCAAGCCCTTGTAGATGTCGAAGGTGATCGAGCCGAATGGCATCAGGTAGTTGTAATCAAGGGTGCCTGAAGGCGCGAGCGGATTGAGAAAGGTGGAAGTGCCGCGGACGAAGCTGCCGCCGTAGCCGAGAGCCGTGGTAAGGCGCTTGATCGGCTTCCACGTCACTTCGGCATGGGCAAAGTGGTCGGTACTGGCGTACGTCGATAGCGTCTCGAGCCCCGCCGCCCCCACGGAAGCGCCTGTAATGGTGCACGCCGCCGTAGTTACGCCGGGAGGCGACGTGCTCACCGGTAAAGTGCTCGGAGGCGGCGCCGGATTCGTGTAGGTGATGGAATAGTTGAAACAAATGTCCGCCTGGTTGTACACATCCCAATAGTTGTACCCGAAGATGACCGCCAGGCGCGCATTCGGCATGATCGTGGCGTTGAAGCTGTAGGAGCGGTCGTGCTCAAGGTTTGAGACGGTGAACACATTGTCCCGGTTCTCATGAATTTCAACCGCGCCGTCGAGCGTCGCCCACATCTTCGGTTTATACGTTACGTGGACCTTGTAGCTTTGCACCTGACGCGGATCGGTACGGGCGAATGACCCATCGTCAAAGCCGAGCGAGACATCTCCATTGACGGTTAATTGATCGACTGGCCGTGCCGTCAATCCGGCAATGACGGAGTGTTCATGGATCGTGGTGAGCAAACGGGCAGTGTCGTTGCCGGCCTCCGCGGCAAGATTTGTAGGCGAACCCTCCGTAATCGATCCGTCCGCGTTCTGCGTGCAAACTGCCGGCAGTACGCCGCCAACGAGCGCGCAGTCTCCACGGGCGGCAAAATAGTCGGTCGCCGCCGTCGCCCCGGTGCCGCCCGGAAAATACGTTTCGCCGGTGTCCCACGTGGCGCTGAATTGGGAGATGATGCGATCGGAATACAGGTAGCCGAGACGGGCGGTATAGCGCGGCGTGAAGTCGTATTCCAGTTCGAAAGTATTCGACTTGAAATTCTGCGCGAGGAATTGAGAAGTGAGTTCATTGGTTACGTCCGCCCCCGAGCTGGTGGTGTGCAACGGGCAAGTCGCCTGGTTATAGGGCGCCGCAGGGCAAAGCCCGGCGAACGTGGTGATCGCTGCGGGAGACACCTGGTTGAACTGCGAAAGCGGGGTCGCCAGACCGGTTAGGCCGGAGCCTGCCGCGGCAAAAAGGTTCGTTTCGAACGCCGCCCACATGCCGGGAATGCGCCAGTCGTCATAGCGGAAGAAATCCTCGACACGAAATTTGTCCGTCACCGAATAGACCGCGGACCCGTCGGCGTTCACTGAAACTCGTTTGGCCGCGGCGGGACCTGCGGTCGTGCTCACGCGCGTGGCCGTGCGAGTTACATACCCGTTGAGAATTTCGTCGAAGTTGGGAATCACGTTGTCCGAACTGCTGTACCCGAAAGAACCGCTGATCTCCAGCTTTCGGAAATAATTCGATTGGAAGCTAAGCCTCTCGGTGGGCATGTAGTTCCTGGGCGAGCCCACCTGGCTGTAGCTCAGGAATCCGGCGCAGTTGGGATTTGCCGTTGGCGGAGTGGTGCTGGCCACCGCAATCGGGGCCGCGCACGGCAGCGCTTCCGCGGGGGTCAGGTTGCTCCAGACAATGCCGAAATCGACGGGCGTGCCGTTGGCAAGCTGGTAGCCGTAGGCCCCTGGCGTGGCCGTGGGACTTTCGACCGAAACATTGTCCTGCTTGAAGTAGTTGAGGAACTGGTCGTAGGAGATCGTCGTGCGCGGCAAGAGGCGAATGTCCACTCCGGCGTGATAGGCATTCGTCGTGTAACTGAAGTCTTCGGGGAAGTCTGGCATGCCTCCCGAGTCCGTGGTGAAAAAGCCGGGGCCTTCGTCGCGGTAATGCGAAAAGCCCAGGCGAAAGCGCACGCGGGATTGCGGCAAGAGTGTTAGATCGTAGTCCTGCATCCGGCGCACAAGATCCTGGGCGTGCGGCGAAGTCGTCTGCGGCACGGCCGGGTTGGCGCAGTAGCCGGGCAGTCCTGGATGGGCGGCCGTCGGCGGACTGAGGATGCAGCCGCTGGTCGCGGATCCCACGGCGTTCGGCGCCGCCGGGTTCAGTGGATTGGCCCAAAGATTGTAATCCCAGAAATTTTTGTCGCGCCGGAACAGCAGTTGGAAGTCGTACCATTTGTTCTTGTCGATGCGCAGCCGCGAAACGTCGTTCGGATCTCCGCCATAGCCAAAGTTGCTGAAATTCAGGTCGTCGAAAAGCAGCCCTTGATGGTTCAAGGAGCGCATGTCGACCGTGTAGTCAAAGAGGCGCACGCCGGATCCCAGGTTGACGAAGGTGTTGTACGTGTCCTGGTTCCCGTTGACTTCGTTTAACCGGTAACCGGCCTCCACCGATTGCTGAATGTTGTAATTGCCCTGATTCGTGCCCTTGCTTTCGCTGGGCGCGTCCTGGGCGCAGCACCCGGGCGCCAGGAATATCGCGGCAAACAGCCCCACGCCCAACCCAATGACAGCCTGACGGTTGTTCATATCCTTGTCTCCCCCTTCTTCCGAATTTGCAGCCCCTCGATCTCCCTGAATCTTCGCGACTGCGTCCCGTGGTTTATTTGAAATAGAAAGGATTGAAGTTCGAACCATGAATAGCCACGTGGCACAGCGTGCAGGCCTGGAAGAACGTCCCCTGGTTGTGGAAGGAAGGAGCGCCCGGTGCGCTGCTGAAGCTCGATGTCGTATGGCATTGCAGGCAGAGCAAATTCACATTGCTGACCTTCAGCATGTGCGGATTCGGGCCGCCGTGAACGGAGTGGCAGGATTGGCAGCCGTCCACCTTCACGGCCGCATGTTCGTAGACGTAAGGTCCCTGCTTGTCGGTGTGGCACTTGAAGCAGACCGCGTCTTGCGTGGAGGACATCCGAACCTGTTTCGAGAGCGCCGAGCCGTGCACGTTGTGGCAATCGCTGCATTGGATCAGGCCCTCCTCGACGCGGTGATGGAAAGGCATGGCAAATTGCGCTTTCTGCTCGAGGTGGCAGGTAAAGCAAAGCTCGGGTTGGGATTTGACCAGCAGCGACTCGCGCGACCCGGCGTGGTGCGGAGAGTGGCAAGAAATGCAGCTGACTCCGTTTTCGGTATGCACGGAATTTAGGGCATTCATGTGCTGGGGTCCGCCAGCGTGGCAAGTCAGGCAACGGCCGTTAATTTCCTTCACCGAAGCGTTCTTGAACGTGAAGATCTTGGTGACGTCGCCGCCCCCGGCGACGTGGGCCGCCCCGGGGCCATGACACCCCTCGCAACCCTGCTTGGAGGGGCCTCCGTGCGTGTCATTCAATGTCTTCCAGTGCGGAGACTTCTCGTAGCTGTCGTACATATTTTCATGACATGACTTGCAAGTGTCTGTCCCGACGTAATCGGAGGCATCCGCAGCGCCGGCTGCTTGCTTATCTGGATTCGGCGATGCGCTTGATCGATCGGCATCGGGTGAACGGGCGGCTTTCGTGTCCGCCCGCGCACCGGCGGCAGATGCGGCGCACAGAATCACTGCAATGCCTACGACGTGCACCAGAGAGTTTTTGCGGCGTTTCATTTGCCTCTCCTGTAGAGTCTTCTCGATCAGGACGCTTCGGCCAGATCGAAAATGGGTCATTATCTGTGACCGACATTACCCAGGGATGTGACGTGCATCACAGATTTGTGAATATCCGTGAAACCAGTCACAAACTACAAAGACATCGGCACAAATATGAATTTGATTACTACAGGAAGGGGGAGACCTAATTCTCCAGCAACAGCCGTTCTAACCCAAGCTTGTCCTTGATAGTGACACTCGATCCCTTGATTAGCAAGAGATTTCTTTTCTTGAAGTCGGCAAACAGCCGCGTCACCGTTTCCCTGGATGCGCCAATCATTTGCGCAATCTCTTCGTGAGTTAGCGTGAGGCTGAATTTAATGGCCCCATTCTCGGACGGGTGGTGCGCGCTCCAATCCAGAAGGAAGCGGGCCAGTTTTTCCCGCGCCGAATGGGAAAGCCCGATGGTGCGCATTTCCGCAAACGCGGTCTGGTAAGTCTCGCTGAGTTCCTGCGCCACGCGCAGGGCCGCTTCGCCATGATCGCGCAAGAAATTCAGAAAATCGCTGTGGCTGATGAAATTGGCCTGCGTGGGCTCAATCACGTCCGCCGTGACCTCATAGGGCTTCTCGGAAATCGTGGCCGACAAACCCAGCAGATCGCCCGGCTCGGAGATGCGCAGGATGAGCGTCCTGCCGTCGGCGGAAGAAGTCGACAACTTGACGTGTCCGGCGCAAAGAATGAACACGCCTCGCGAAACCTGCCCTTCCACAAAAAGCGTAGCCCCTTTCGGATACGTGGCGGAAGAGGTGATCTCCGAAAGCCGTTGCAGCGCCGCCGGGGGCAGGTTGCAAAAGAGCCGCGATTCCTTGTGAGGACACGCAACGCAACTTTCGATGATCTGGAGTCCGTACGGAGAGCGCATAGAATTGCCTGTCGCCATCGGACGCCCCCTGCCCCGCGTCACAAAATGAAACTTACCGCTTACCGGGTTTTGCGAATTGTCCATCGCGAATCACTGGCGCAAGATTGGACCAAGGCGTCTCCATTGACAGTGACAAGCATCACGCGATTGCGTGATCCGGGTCACATATCGTTTCGATCTACGGCCCCATAATCCGTATCCGATGGAGGAGGTGCGGCGATGCCAAAGGACGATCGAAATACCCTGGAGGTTCTGAGGGCGGAGCTCAATTTTGTGGAGAAAGGCGGTTACGGCCGCTCTCCACGCGAACCATGGCGGGCCACGCTGGCTTTGGAAGACTCGCCAACCTGCATGAATTACGACACGAAGGAAGATCGAACCCCGTGCTCGGAGTGTCTGCTAATGCAATTCGTGCCTGCCGATAGACGCGAGGAAAAGGTCCCGTGCCGCCACATTCCCTTGACGTCACAAGGCGACACGTTGCTGCACTTGTACCGCGGCGGTACAGAACAGGAAATCGAAGAGGCTTTGACTATCTGGCTGAAGAAAGAAATCGCCAAGCTTGAAGATGAAAAAAGGCCAGAAACGACTTAGGCCCAGGGGCGTTCAAACCCGAATAAGAGGGACGCCAGCACTTGCGGGAATAGTATCTTCAAAGGAATGGAGAACGGTCATGGTTCTAAATCTTCGCCCTAAATGCGCGAATCCCAGTTGCGCAGCATCATTCGAGTGGCTCTCAGGGGGCAGGATGTACAGATTTCGCCGCGATATCAGCCAAGATACGTCCACGAACGGAACAGACACCGGAGTGGGCCATGCGCATCCGATCGGACATTTCTGGCTGTGCGAACGCTGCTCGAATGTCTATCGCCTCGACTATCGGCCCGGCCGGGGAGTTGTGATTTTGCCGCTGTGGCCCGAATTGCCCGCAGCGAAAAACAATATGCACTTGCCTCTTCGGTGAGGATTCATCGGGAGAAAGAGGCAAGGATCGCATCCGGCGGCCGCCATCCAACCCAATCGTACGGCAAGTGCGGCCGCCGGCCTTCCTAATTTCGTGTTTCGAGCCCCGCGATTTGCTGGCCTTAAGTGAAATCCAGGCGTGAACAGGACGGCTACAACTTCAATGCGATGCGAATTTCACTCAAGTCTGCGTTTTTCACGGTTTCGAATCCGAAACGCGAGGCGAGACCCCGCATCGCCGTATTTTCCGGGAGGATGGTCATGACGATTCGTTCCAGCTTTTCATCTCGCGCGACCTGCATCAGCCGGCGCACCAGCTCAGATCCCAAACCGCAATGCTGGAACTTGTCAGCAACGAGAACGGCGATTTCCGCTTCTCTGGCGCCTGGCGTTTCCGTCATTCTCCCCACGGCGATGATTTCCCATTCCCCGCTTTCCGGATTCGCGTGCTCCACCACCAGCGCCAATTCACGGTCGTAATCGATGAAACACTTCCGCAGCAGCCTGGCGTGCGCGACACGGGTGCTCAGTTTTTCCATGTGAAAATATCGTAGATACACGCTGAGGTCGGAGAGCGTCTCATGAAACTTCGCCATCGCCGGCTCATCCTCGGAGCGAATCGGCCGGATCAACACCTGCATCCCATTTTTCGCTTGCCAGTGTGAAACATACTGCGCGGGGTACGGCCGAATGGCTGAGCGCGGAAGCTGATCCGCCGTCATTCCGCAATCCTGCAACACGATCCGCGCATCGAGAGCCATCACGCGCCCAGGCGAAGCAACCAGCGGATTAATGTCCACTTCCTTGATCCACCGCTGCTCGATGACCAGGCGGCTGAAGCGGATGAGTGTGGTTTCGAGTGCGGCCATGTCCACGGCAGCATGGCCCCGCACGCCTTGCAGGGCGCGATAGATCCTCGTTTGCTCCATTAAGCGCACGGCCAGCGTGGAATTCAACGGGGGCAGCGCCAGTGCGCGGTCGCGATACACCTCAACCATCTGGCCGCCGGACCCAAAAAGTATGACGGGGCCGAATTGCGCGTCCACGCTGCTGCCCAAAATGAGTTCGTATCCGTCGAGCTTCACCATGGCTTGTACCGTGACACCGAGAAAATTCCCCGCACCTGCTTTTTCCCGCACCGACGTCTCAATTTCGCGATACGCCTGCGCGACGCTTTCCCTGCTCTGAAGATCCAGCTTCACGCCGCCTACATCGGATTTGTGCGTGATCGTTTCGGAGTTAAGTTTCAGCGCGACGGGAAAACCGATGGCCGCCGCGTGTTCGGCGGCCTGGGACTCGTTCGAAGCCAACCGCGTTTCCACGACGGGGATTCCATAGAGTGAGATCACGTGCTTTGATTCCGCCTCGGTCAGCAGAGTTCGTCCGGCGGCGCGAATCTTTTCGAGGTAAGCCTTCACCTGCGACTCGGCCTGTGCGAGCGAATCGGCTGGGTCACTCAGCACGGGTGTCTCGTAGAGGCCGCGAAGGTTGTAGGTGTACTTCCACATGTAGGTGAAGGCCCGCGCGGCTGTGTCCGGGTATGAAAAAGTGGGAATGCCCGCCTCGTTTAGAATTGCGATGCCTCCCGCGACGGATTTTCCACCCATCCAACTGGCCAGTACCGGCTTGCCGTGCTGGCTGGCGTGGGCCTTCAAACTTTCGGCGACGTGGGCTGGGTCCGTCATTCCCTGCGGGGCGAGGATGACTAGCAGGCCGTCACTGTTCGGATCTTTTGCGGCGATCTCCAACGCCTTGGAGTAGCGCTCCGGGTCGGCGTCACCGAGTATGTCGATGGGATTCCCGTGACTCCAGTGGGCGGGAAGTAGCGCATTGAGCGCTTCCATGGTGGAAGCGGAAAGCGGCGCGAGTTCGCCTCCCACGGAAAGCAGCCGGTCAGTTGCAATCACGCCCGGCCCACCCGCGTTGGTGAGAATCGTCAACTTGGGCCCGCGCGGCCTGGGCTGCTTGCTGAGAACTTCCGCCATGTAAAACAAATCCGAGACGCTCGATACGCGCAGGATCCCGCAGCGCCGCACAGCCGCGTCGAATACTTCGTCGCTCCCAGTGAGCGCCCCGGTATGGGAGCTAGCCGCTTTGGAGGCCGCCGCCGTGCGCCCCGCCTTGATGGCAATGATGGGCTTGCGCAGCGCGACTTCGCGCGCCGCGGAAAGGAACGGCCGTGCATCGCCGACGGATTCCATGTACAGCAGAATGCTTCCGGTCGCCGGATCGTCTCCAAAATAGTTGATCAGATCGCCCCAACCCACGTCGAGCATCGAACCGGTCGAAACGATCGCGCTGAAGCCGACCTGCTCTTCAAAACTCCAATCTAGAATGGCCGTCAGCAGCGCGCCGCTCTGACTGAGGAAGGCGACATTGCCCGTTCGCGCAATATCTTGCGCGAACGTGGCATTGAATCCTGCGTGTGGATTCATGACCCCGAGGCAATTGGGACCAAGAAGCCGCATCGTTCCCCGGCGCAACTGTTTTTGAATTTCAAGTTCGAGCTCCGCGCCTTGCGCTCCGCGCTCCTTGAATCCCGCGGAAATCACCACGGCTGCACGAACGCCCGCATCCACGCATTCGCCCACAACGCCCGGAACGGTCCTCGCCGGTGTCACGATGACGGCGAGATCAACTTTTTCCGGAACGTCACCGATCCTGGGATAGGCAGGAAGCCCAAGCACAGACGTGTGGTTTGGATTGACGGGGAAAATGCGGCCCCGAAAAGCGGGGATTCGCAGACGTTCCAGCACGGTCCGGCCCACACTGTCTTCCCTTTCCGTCGCGCCGATTACTGCGACAGTTTTCGGGGAAAACATACTGTCGAGCGCGGAACGCGGTTCCCCCGCGTAGCCGTCGGGTTCACTCATGGCTGCCATGCCTTTTCATTATTGAAACTTGCGCATTGGAACTTGCTGAAGAAGGAATCATACGAAAGGCGCGGATCACATGCACGCTCAGAAATCCGTCATGTGGTGGAATGGCAAAGCGGCGCGGACGGCATTCAGGACTGCCACTAAATCAATGATTTCCTGCGCGATCGCGCCCCCAATCGGAGGAAGATATCCAAACGCAGCGGCCACCATTCCAATCACGCTGAGGCCCATGCCTCCCACCGCGCTCATCAGGGCAATCGACCGCATGCGCCCCCCGATGTGCAGGAGTTCATCGACCTTTTCGAGTGATGCATCCAGGACGACGGCGTCAGCAGCTTCGGCGGTGATGTCGCTGCTCATTCCAAACGCCACTCCCACCGTGGCCGCCTGCATAGCCGGCGCGTCATTGATGCCATCGCCGACGAACAGGGTTCTTGCCGCCTCAGTTTCTTTCCGGACGATCGCAACTTTTTCTTCCGGGCTCTTCGTGGAGTGGATTTCGCGGATACCCATCAGATCGGCGAGATAGCGGACTTCGGATTCTCGGTCGCCGGAAACGAGAAGAATACGATTGACGCGGTGACGCGGCCTCAGATGTTCCACAAATTTGCGCCCGCCAGCGCGGGGAATGTCGCGAAACCGGAACGTTGCGGCATATTCGCCGTCAAGAAACACAACACATTCCAGGCCGGCCGAAACTGCCGGAAGCGGCGCCCCCAATTCGGCAACTTTCTTGCGCCCCGTGATCCATACTTCGTGCCCGCCAACCACGCCATGCAAACCTTCGCCCTGGATTTCACTCACTTTCATGACGGGATCGAGCGGAAGGTTGGCTTTCGAGGCGGCATCGAGGATCGCGCGGGCTAGCGGGTGCTTCGAATAGCGCTCCAGGCTCGCCGCCGCGCGAAGGACGTCGCTTTCGCTGGCTCCATCCGCGCAAATCACTTCGGTCAGCGCGGGCCGGCCGTAAGTTAGAGTCCCGGTCTTGTCGAAAATCAGCGTTGTGCAATTCCCCACCTGCTCCAGCACCGTCTGATTCTTGATGATGATGCTGCGCCGCGCCGCAAGCGAAATTGCCCCGATGATTGCAACGGGAATAGCCAGCAGGAGCGGGCAAGGTGTTGCGATCACCATAACGGCCAGGAATCGCTCAGACTGTCCGGTCGCGAGCCACGAACCGATTGCGATAGTGACGGCAAGTGGGGTATACCAAGCGCCCAGCATGTCTCCGAGACGCCGCAGCCTCGGCCGATGCGCCTGCGTTTCCTGCATGACGCGCATGATCCGCGCATATCGCGAATCGATGGGGAGCTTCGTGGCGCGAACGGCCAGAGCACTTTCGCCGTTGACCGCGCCGGAAATCACCGCGGCTCCCTCCGCTTTCGATGTTTCGTATGGCTCACCGGTCAAATACGCTTCATTCATTCTTCCCTGGCCTTCCACGACGATTCCGTCCGCGGGACAAATCTCGTGGGGAAACACCACGAGCACGTCGCCGACCCGAATCTCCGCCGCCTGGATATCCACGATTCCCGATTCTGTTTTGCGATGCGCGGTCTCGGGCATGCGCTTGGAAAGCGCTTCCAATACCGACGAAGCGCGCCGCGTGGCGAACTCCTCGAGAACTGTTCCCCCCGAGAGCATCAGCACCACGATCGACCCGACAAGGTATTGCCCCATGAGTGTCGAAGCGATAATGGATATGCCGGCGAGCAGGTCGGAGCCAAACTCGCGAGCCAGACTTTTTTGGATCAATCGGAAAACGAGGGGCAGGCCGCCAAAGGCGAGGACCGCGTAAAGCGGAAATTCCAGCGTCAAACCATGAAAACCAAATCCGAACCTCAGTATAAGGTGAGCGGCAATTCCAAATGTCGCGAGCGCCGCAATGAACAAGTCGCGCCGGAATGGCCCATCGGCGTTGGCGATAGAGAAAACCCGGGATTGAGGAGAACCACTCGGGCCCGCAATACCGGTGCGCTCCTCAGTCCCGGGAATCTCCGCCGCAATCGGCGTTGGGACCACATTCACCTCGATCGGCCGTAACTCACGCACGCACGGTCAGGACCGGGCATTGCGCCTGCGTGACCACCTGATGTGCGATCGACTGCAGAAGATGAGTTGCCGCGCCCACTCCGCCTTGCGGACTACGCACACCGATGACGATCAGATCGGCGCCCAGCGCGACGGCAACTTCCATTATTTTCTCTGCCTCAGCGCCCTCCTCGACGCGGCACTTTGGCTCGCACCACAGTTCGGCGCCCGCCGGCACGAGGCTCTGTAGCCGGCGCATTGTGGACTCCTTGTATTGCCCCGCATGCACCAGTTCTCCGACCTCAGTCTTGCCGGTAACGTTGAGCAAAGTCAGGTTCGACTGATGCTCTTGGGCCAGCGATACCGCATAGGGCAACGCGGCGAGGGATTCGGCTGAAAAGTCAGTCGCAAATAGGATTTCCTTCATCGCCAGGCGGCGCTCAGCGTTGCGTGAAACGTGCGGTCCAACCGTTAGCGCCGGGCAGGAGGCCTTCCGGAAAACCTCCTCCGCCGCCGATCCGAGCAACGCGCGACCGACGCCCTTGCGCCCGTGTGTGCCCATCACAATCAGATCTGTATTCTGCTTGTTCACGATTTCATTCAGTGAAGGCCACAAATCACCTTCGGTGACGGTCACCTCATGGGGAACGGTCTCCAGCATCTCGTGCATCTGCTTGGCTTCAAACTTGGCTTGTTCTTCGGCGGCCTCGATTACTTGCGGCATAGCTTCGGGGCCCACGATCGGATAGGTCGCGGGGAACCGGACATGCAGGCCATGCACCTTGGCGCCATATTGCTTTGCCAAGCCAATCGCGTAAGGCAAAGCCGCTTCCGCAGCGGGAGAAAAATCCGTGGCGAACAGGATGTTCTTTAGAGCGATTCGAGTCTTGGCTTCGACAGCTTTCATAAGTCACCTCCTTACGTCTCATGTATATACCGAACCGGGAATGGTGGATGTGATTGCTGTCACATTGGAAGGTGCGAGTGATCACTTATCAAAAAGTGGTCTTAGGCAATGCTGTGTGCAGAAGTCAGGCCGGCCAATTCAAGGGAGGGGCGCATGGTAAGTCTCATGAAAATGCGAGAAATCGCGTCGGAGACGCCCCTCCCCATTTTCGAGCCCCAGGGCAGTTTTTGCTCGGGCTCGGAAAGGAGCTCGCCCATGTTGAAAGAATTGGTTCCACCGAGCCCTTCCACTGAAGGGCCTAGTTCGCCAGCATCGCCCTCCCTGCGGGAATATCCCCCGTTGCGGCTGCAACGTCCCGCCTCGGCCGAATCGGAACGGCATCCTGATCCGGAGGCGGAAAAACTACATTTTCTTGTGCAACCAGGCGCTAGGGCAAAATGCACAGTCGATGAAAATAAGGTAAGAGATTCTGCGGTATCCCCTCAGGGCAGGTCGCTATTCCAGGAATGGTTTTTCTTTTGCCGGGTGAAGAACATAGGCGACGTTCCCGGAACAGGATGTATTTATGTTGAAACGGTCGTGGACCGCGATTCCGGCGTGGCCTTCGCAAAAGTCTATCCCGCAAAGAGCGCGATGAACGCTGTAGATATTCTCACGAGCCGAGTCCTGCCCTATTTCGAGAGCCAAGGAATTGCGATCAGCGAAATTCATACGCGAAAAACAAGCGAATATAGCGGACTGCCAACGGCGCACCCGTTTGAAACGTTCCTTTCCACTTCCCGGATTCGACATCTGGAAATGGACCACTCCAGCCAGCCCTATAACCATCTTTGCGAGCAATTCTACCGGTTTCTGCTGAAAGAATTCTTCCCGCTGGCACTCCGAAGGCATTTTCAACTTTCGCTATTTGAGATGCAGAATGAACTGGATGCTTTCGTCGATACCTACAACGCCATGCAACTGAAAGGCTTCGGAAAGCCCTGAGGCGGCCTTAACTCCGTGACAAAATTCCTTGTTGACCTGTGATCTGGTTGTGATATTGCTTTGCCCTGACTTTTTAAGCCAACAAAACAGTCTTGAGATTCTGGCAGGGAAAACCTTGTTGGCAGCCCGGTGCGCCTGAGAATCGTCCGTTGAAAACGCCACATCGTTGGCGAAAGGACATCCGCAATGTTTGAGCAGACTCTTGATCCTATGGGACACTTGTGGCTCAGCGTGCTCGTCTCGCTTGTTCCCCTTTTCGTTTTGCTGTTCATGCTTGCCGTCCTGCGCATGACCGCCTGGCTAGCCACCATCATCGTAGGCGTAATCACTATTCCGATCGGCATGCTGGTATGGCATGCGCCGCTTGAGAACACCCTCAAATCCTATCTGTACGGGGGGCTGACAGGATTTTGGGTGATTGACTGGATCACGTTTTGGGGGCTCATCATTTTCAACACGATCGTGCTGACGGGCGACTTCGAACACTTCAAGAACTGGCTGATTCATCACGCCACCCCGGATATTCGAATTCAGACGATCATGCTGGCGTGGGCTTTTGGCGCGTTGCTTGAGGGGCTCGTAGGTTTTGGCTATCCATGGGCCGTCGTCGTGCCCATTCTCGTCGGGCTGGGGATCGCCGACCTCGATGCGATTCGTGTGGCGGCGCTTGCAAACAACGCCCCTGTTTCCTTTGGCGCTCTTGGCGCTCCGATCCTTGGTCTCGCGGCCGTGACGGCGTTGCCGATGAATGCGTTGTCCGCTTCCATCGGCAACGTGGTGGCCGTTCTTGCACTGCTTCCTCCATGGGTATTGATTTATCTGGTGAGCGGCTGGGAAGGCGTCGTCGAGGCATGGCCGCTGGCGATTGTCGGTTCTTTTTCCTACGTTCTGGGGCAATGGCCCGTGGCCCATTATCTTGGCCCCTATCTTCCGGATTTAAGCGGGGCGCTCGTTTCCTTTTGGGTTTTGTTTGTTTTCGTGAAAATTTGGCGTCCGAAAACAATTCGCGGCTTCGGCGGAAAGCCTCTCGAAACATTCTCCTCTCAGGGCGTGAATAAGACGGGAGTCGTAACCGGGCGCGACGCCATCTACGCCTGGGTTCCCTTTCTCGCGCTCATTCTGGTCGTGGTCGGCTGGACAAATCCCTACTCTCCGCTCCCAGGGATCAGCCTATTTAAATGGTCGGTCGCGACGAGATCATCCGTCACGCATTCTGCTATTTTCTCGACTTTCAACTTCAACCCGCTGGGCGGAGGAACGTCAACCCTCGCGGCCTGGCTCATTATTCTTATGATCCTTCGGCCCAGCCGCAAGATTCTCGGGGAAGTTTTCCGGCGCACGTTTCGGCAGATGTGGGGCGCATTAATGGTGGCGTTCTTTATTTTTGCTCTCGCTTATGTTTTCGTCTATACGGGAATGGCGAATTCGCTGGCCTACGGGCTCTCCAAAATCGGACTGTTCTTCGTTGTGTTGGCGCCCGTTCTGGGGTGGGTCGGCGTCGCTCTTTCCGGAAGCAATACCTCCACGAATGCCATGTTCGGCCCCGTGCAAGCGATGACCGGAAGATTGCTGCATCTCCCGGTCTTGATGCTGCCTTCTTTCAATTCAGTCGGGTCAGAAGTTGGCAAGCCGATCGCGCCGCAAACTGCCAGCGTGGGAGTTTCCACCAGCAAACTGGTGCGCAGCGAAGGCCAGGTCATCCGGCACAATATGGGCTGGACGCTCATCCTGCTCGCCTATCTCATCCTGATCAGCGTGCTTTTCTATTATTTCTTCCCGAATTCGATGTCGCTGTAAAGCCCGCTTCTTGGCATTGACTTGCTTGCCTGCCTCGGAAATCCACACGACGAGGCACAACAGGCGCAGCAATTCGCTTTTCCTAACCTGGAATTTCGCTGCTGGTACTTTGGATTGGCGAAAGAGGGCCTTGCAGACTCCCAAATATCAACTTGACGATCAATAAACCGTGCGATAGAAAAGCGCGTCCCCGCCGGCATGGGCTTCACACTCTACCCGAAATAGAGAGTCACCATGAGACACACTTGCTGGCAGGTACTGATTGTACTTGTTGTACTGGAACTCCTGCGTTCGCCCGCTGCGTGTTCCCAACAAATTGAAAAGGTCCAGCCCGCACAGCCGGTTCGCAGCGAACTGCTCACGAAGCCATTGGGCTTCGCCCGCGAAGTGAAAGCGACAGCCAGGGATTTTGTGACGTTCCGCGACCCGCAATGGAGTGTGCTGACTCTGGCGCAAATTGGCGCTGCCACCGCGGACGAAGTAACCACACTGAACAATTTTCGCGTTTGCGCGACTTGCACGGAAATCGGCGTATCGAGATTTTTCGTCGGACAGCGCCCCGACGCGCACAAGTTCATCATCGGAGGCGCCATCGAGATCGGCATCGAAGCAGTCGCGTCACACTATTTTCGGAGTCACGGCCCTAAAGACAAATTGTACTGGAAAGCGCTCTGGGCGCTGCCGCAGTCCTTATCCCTCTTTGAGCACGCTCAAGCGGCTCACTATAACGCGACGCTGCATCTGAATTGCTCGATCACCGGACCAGCTTGTAATTAGACAGGGCCTTACGGAAGGACGGGCGGAACGTATGTAAACGTTCGCGCCAGAAGCCACATGAAGAAAATCACCAACACGAAATTCACCATGAAGTAAAGCATCCCGTATCCAATCAAATCGCGAGCCTTCACTTTCAACAAACCCAGAAGAGGAAGCATCCAGAAGGGATTGATCAGGTTTGGCAACGCCTCTGACGTGTTGTAAATCTGCACGACCCATCCGAGGTTCACGTGCAGGTCCTTGGCTGCCTGCAGGACATACGGCGCTTCAATAATCCATTTGCTCCCGCCCGAGGGTACGAACATCCCGAGCAAGGCCGAATAAATCGAGACCAGAATCGGATACGAATTGGCCGAGGAAAAGCTCACAAAAAAGTGGGCCAGCTTCGCGGCCAGCGTTGAATAGGTAATGATTCCGAAAATTCCGCTGTAAAACGGAAATTGGATTAGGACGCCGGCCGTCGCTGGAACCGAATCATTCACCGCGCGCACGAAGGACCGCGGCCGCCAGTGCAGCAAAAGACCTAGCATGAGGAACAGGAGGTTGTAAGTATTCAAATCCAGCGCGGCGAGCGGGCCTTTCGCGGCGAGGATCTGCGCGATGTAGGCGAGGCCAAGCATTCCGACCACGATCGTCAGCACCGGCGCATATTCCAGCCATTCCGCGGGCGTCTTGCGTTCCTCGACCTTTATGACTTCGAGCCCATCGGTAACCCCGAACGATTCCGCATCCTTCGCAGAGTTCGCCGGCGTCGACAAGTAGGCCACACTGACCGAGGAAACCGTGAGGATTGCCGCGGTGAGGGCGCTCTGCCAGGTGTAGATCGTCAGGCTGAGCGGGATTACGCCGCTGACCTTGAGCAGGGCCGTGGGAATCGACGCGGGAGTCGCCATGACCAGCGCTGCAGAGGAAGAAAGCCCCAGCGCCCACACGCTTCCATTCCCTAAGAAGGCCGCCGCACCAATCGCGCGATAGTCGATGCCGCGCACGCTTCTCACAATTTCCCGCACGAGGATGCCGCCGAAGATTAGGCCGAGTCCCCAGCTCAAGAGCGAGGTCATCATGGAAAAAAAGACGACGAAAGCGACTGCCCCGCGGGGCGTGCGCGGGACTTTCGCAAGCTTCTGAATCAACTTGTGTACGGGCGGCGACGTGGCGACAACGAATCCGCCGATGATGATCATCGCCATCTGCATCGTGAACGGAATCAGCCCCCAGAATCCGTCCCCGAAATACTTGATCAGGTTCGGTATCCCGACTCCCGCAAATAATCCCGCCAAGAAAACGACGATCAGTCCCACCAGCGCAAACACAAACGCATCCGGAAACCACTTCTGGGACCAGTCGGCGAGGCTCATCCCCACTCGCACGAACACACCCGCGGAATCTTCGCCGGCCTCGTGCGTAACGTTTTGTTTTGGGATCGAAGCCATGCATCCTTTTCGGAAATCGCAGCGCTGCGATTAGCTTGTCAGCATAGGCGTGAGCTTGCTCGTGTCGGATAGGCTTTCCAGCGATTTCACCGAGGCGATGACGGACTCCGCTTTGGCGGTGGGCCACTTCGCAAATTCAGCGCACCCTCTGAATTTGTCGGCCACCTCGTCATAGCTCATGGGATTGGACGGGCTGCCTTTGGCAAATTCGGCCCGCCCGGTAAACACCCTTCCGTCTTTCATGGTGATTTTGAGGAGGCTGGTCATCTTGTCGAGGCCCGCGCTCTCGGCCACCGGGTCGATGTAGAAATGGATGCGGTTGATCATTTCCTGCACGTCGGGGCGCTGCACGACCTTGTCCTGAAATTCAACAAGGCCTGCCTTGCGGTCCAGCAAAAGAATGCTCATGCAAAATTCCATGCTGAATTTTCCTTGCAGTCCGGTCATGGGATCGTGATGCAGGAGCGAAGTGGTCATGGCGTGATTTGCTCCCACGTCCACTTTTTCGACGTCCGCAGCTTTGATGTCGTGCTCGTGAATCAGCTGCAGCATTTCTCCCATGGCGGGGTGAGACAGCGAACCGGATGGATGCGGCTTGATCGAAACGCCCGGGAACGCCAGCGTCCACGGTTTTCCGAAGCGGCCCACGATCGCATCCGGATCGAAGCCGCCGCCCTCGGCCTGAAAAAATCCGAGCGGCGCTTCCAAAATGTCGACTGCGGCGGTCCATCCGAGCGACGCCAGATCTGCTGCAACAGTTCCGTTTTCCGCGGCGTGTCCTGCTTGAAAAGGTTTGGTCATGGAGCCGAAATTGTCACGGAAGCCGCCGCCCTCGGTGGCCCCGACACCCAGGGCGTAGACCGTTTGCTTCACGTCCAGCCCGTGCAGGCGGGCGCACGCCGCGGTGCCGCCGAAGGTGCCGCAAGTTCCCGTCGAATGAAAACCTTCGTCGTAGTGGCGGGGAGCGATGGCCTCGTTAATCTTGGTCTCGACTTCCACGCCCATGTGATACGCCACCATGAAATCCTTGCCGGAGCGGCGCCCCAATTCGCAAAGAGCAAACGCAGGGGGAAGCACGCTGACCGTCGGGTGCGTCAGAAGGCCGTAGATGCGGTCTTTGGCCGCGGAAAGCTGCGTGTCGTCGTAATCGTCCGCGTGGATGGACACTCCGTTCGCGAAGGCTGCGAAGCGCGGATGGGCCTTCATTCCGGTGCCGATCACGCTGGCCCGCATTTCGCCCAGTCCAAATGATTCCACATATTTTCGCGCAATCGGTCCCATTACCGACGCCGATCCGGCAAGTGCCAATCCGAAACCATCCAGAATCGATTTCTTGCCGAGTTCGATCACGTCCGCCGGAATGTCCTCATACTTCGTATTGACGATGAATTCCGCGACGGATTTGGTGAGCCCGGGGGCCTTCGGAAATTCCGCGGCGGGCGCCGGAGAAGCGTCCACTCGGCGGCTGGTTAGCGCCAAGGCTGAAGCGGCCAAAGAAGTCTTGAACAAATCACGGCGATTCATGAGTCAGGTCCTCGTTTCCTTACGGGATTCAATTCTTCGCGGCGCGCAAGTAAGGCGCCACGGAATTTCCATAAATAGCAGCTACGTTTTCTGTCCCGATTTTCTTTCGCACGGCGGGGGGCAGTTGATTGAACAGGAGGATAGTCTCCTGCCACCTTCTATTGGCGTCTTTCGGTTCCGGGTAATGCTGATCGCTGCCGATAACGAAGCGATCCGGAAACTCAGTGAAGAGCTTGAGCCACTCCGGCTTGATTTTCCCGTCCTCGGCAATCGGGTAGTTGAGCTCCCGCGCTTCGGGATCGGTTTTGATTTCCATATATAAATTTGGATGCGCGAGCAGCAAGCGGCGGTCGAGATCGACGGTGCGAAATCCGGTAAAGTCCGAACCGAGGTGCGCCCAGATAACTTTGGCGCGCGGATTGTGCGCTAAAAACCTCTCGAACGCAGCGATATTGGCATGCAAGCGCGGCGCATTCGGCGGCGACTTGAGATCCGTTGGCAAGGCCATGTCTTGCGGAACGGCTTCCATGTGCAGGTCGATGGGCACGTTGTGTTCGGCGGCCAGATCGGCAAGCAGGAGAAAGAGCGGATGATCCGGAGGCGCGGCTTGATAGGGCGTGAAGCCGTCAAAATGCTCCGCGGTCATTTCGCCGAATCCGATCACGCCTTCCCGCAAAAGTTCTTCCCCGCGCGCCTTGAACTCCTTCTGGACTTGCGGGCCCGCGTCGCCGGTGGCCACGGATTTCATGATCATGGCATTGAGCGATCCGCCGCCCCCCGTTAGGGCAAGCTTGCCGGGATGCTTCTTGACCTCGGCGAGGATAATCTCGGAGTCATAGCGGCCGGGATGATCGAAAGTGTCCGGCGAAATCTGAAATACGATCATAGCCGCGTTTTCGCGGCGCATGGCGGCCATCGCCGAACGAACAGCTCCGACAGGATCCTTCTCGTCAAAGTGCGCGTGCTCCTCCACAAAGGGAGTTGCGGCCGGTACAGGCTCCATGGCAGAAGGCATCTTTGGGGCTTGCGAGGAGGACTGCCCCGCGAGCGAAGCGTGCGCCGCAAGCACGAGCGCGGCGATAGCGATGGCCGGAATCGACAGGGTCGTGGCAAGCTTCCACGGCAAGCGCATCATCGCGAAACTCTCATTTTCTGGCCCATTCTCTTGTCCATTTTTTGAATAATCGTGCATAACTGCGCTTTTCGTTCGTGAGATTCTGTCCGTTGTGCGCGCCCGAAGGCAAGCGATTTCTTCCGGATTCCGCTCGATGTTAAGATGTTCCGGCGAGGCCAGATATGACTGAAAAAATTCGTAAGAGCGAAGCGGAGTGGCGCAAAATGCTGACGCCGCAGCAATATCATGTGACCCGCCAGAAAGGCACCGAGCCGCCCGGCACGGGTGAGTACGAAGACACGGAGGAGCCGGGGATATATGTCTGCGTGTGTTGCGGGCAGCCGCTGTTTAGTTCGGAAACGAAATTTCATTCCGGTTCCGGATGGCCCAGCTTCTATTCCCCGGTCGATGAATCGAAAGTTGAGATCGACCGCGACACCAGCCACGGGATGACGCGCGAGGAAGTGCTCTGCAGCCGATGCGATGCGCACCTCGGCCACGTTTTTCCCGACGGGCCGCGCCCGACGGGTCAGCGCTACTGCATCAATTCCGCTTCCATTAAATTGGTCGAGGCGGACGAATAATGCCGAATGACGCGGTGGCTCCCTGTTCCCCTCCCCTGCAGCGCAGCATTTCCCTGCCGCGCCAATTCCTGAGCGCCGGAATTTTTGCGGCTCTTTTATTTTCCGGCGTCGTGAGTCTTCCTGCTCCGGCGCACGCCTGGGGCTGCAAAGGGCACCAGGTGGTTGCCCTGCTGGCTGAAATGCATCTCAACCCGCGCGCGCTGGCGATGGCAAAAAAGATACTGGCCGAAGGCCCCATCGACCCGAGCCTCAGCCGGTACTGCAAGGAAGGCGGCTCCGACCCTTTGGCAGACGCCTCTACTTGGCCGGATGACATTCGCGGCATCAGGCCTGAGGCGAGCCCGTGGCACTACATCGATATTCCCCGCGGCACCAAGCTTCGCGACGTCGAGAAATTCTGCGACCCGAAAGAAGGCTGCGTCACTCGGGCTATCAGCGATGACATCGCGGTCCTGCGTTCCGCTGATGCAAGCCCCCAAAAGCATGCGGATGCGTTGCGCTTCCTGATCCATTTCGTGGGCGATTTGCATCAGCCCCTGCACGCGGTCACGAATAACGATCAGGGCGGCAATTGCGTTCCTGTGGCGTTCTTTGACGCCGTTCCGCAATTGAGAAACCCGCAAACCGAAAGCTACGCCCCGAACCTGCACGGCGTGTGGGATACGAACATCCTGGAAAGGGCGACAACGGGACTAACCGTGGACCAGGTGGCTTCGGATCTCGATCAAACTTTCCGCAGGAAGATGGCGGGGTGGCAAAAAGGCCCGGCGAACGTTGACGCGTGGGCCTGGGAGAGCTATCAATTAGCGGCGAAGAACGTATACGGCAAATTGCCGGTGCGCATCCCGGTGGAAGCCCCGCAACCAATCACGTCCTGCGCGGACGACAATCACGTTTCCACGCGCATGCTAAAGCTGAACGAGCACCTGGTCGAACCGTATCAGACCATGGCGGTTCCGATCGTCCGCGAACGCCTCGCCCAGGCTGGAGCCCGGTTGGCCATGATCCTAAACGGGCTCTGGCCATAGTTGCCAACGTGGGGGGGAACAGATCGCGATCCTACTCCGCCGAAAACGCCAGCAGGACGTTGCCGGGCAAGCCATTGCTGACTCCCACGTAGCCTGAAGTCACGTACAAAATCCCGCCCACAACCGTTGGCCCAGGTGCTCCCATCGAACCGCCTTTGCCCGGCACCCCGTTCACGGTCGTATAATCGCGGACCGTGTTGTATTCCCAGATGACGTTACCTTTTCCCGCAGCGATCGCGCGCAGTCTGCCATCCCATCCTCCGGAAAACACCACTCCCGGAATCGCCGTCACGGCAGCGGACTGTCCGGGGCGCGGGGGCTCGCCCGGAATCTCCGCTGGAGCGAGCGGTGTAAACCACCGGCGCTCTCCTGTCACCATATCGACCGCGGCCATGCCGCCAACTTGGTTCAGCGCAAAGTACGCGTCTTGCGCGTCGGAGGCGCCGCCAAAAACAATCAGTCCTGAGGCAAGCGGCGGCTTTTCGAAGAGAGGCGTCTTCCACAATACGGCGCCTTTTTTGTCCGGATCCAGCGCGAGTACATAGCCGCTCTTCCCTGTGACCACGAGGAATTCCCGCCCGTTCGGCAATGTTCGCAGCATGGGAGAAACCGAGAAGTCGTAGTCAGGCCCGAGTTCCTCGGGGCAATTGCCCACGACATGCTTGCCGTCGCAGCCCACGGCCCAGGAATCATTCTTAATGTCCTGGAAGGACCAGAGCATCTTGCCGGTATCCAGGTCCATCGCCAGAATCGCGTCCGAATTTTTCGCGGCTGGCTCAGTGTAGGAATCCCCGGTGCCGACGTACAGGGCATTGCGCTTCAAATCAACCGTCGGCGAATTCCAAATCGCCGCCCCCGCGGGAGCGGAAAGCTGAGTGCCGGCAGAATTTTTCCTGGTCGGCTTGGGGGCGTCGGGAACCGAATAAGTCTTCCAGATTTGCTTGCCCGTTTCCGCGTCCAGCGCCACGACGCTGCCGCGAAACGTGCAGCAGGGATAAGCGGCGTTCGCTGAAATGCCCTCTTCGCCGGAGGAGACAGGCACGTACAATTTCCCATTGTGGAGTTTAGGAGCGCCCACGATTCGCGAGAGCGGATGGTCTTCGACGCGCTGTTTCCAAAGTAATTCGCCCGTTGCGGCATCGACGGCATAGGCATTGGCGCGCTGATCGCCGAAATACGCGGCATATTTCGCCCCGCCTCGCGTTTTCAGGGCGCCGATGGTTGGGGCGGTGCGCACGCCGGCCTGGGCAAGGAAGGACCAGTACACGCATCCAGTGGCCGCGTCGAGAGAATACACGTAGCCCGAATCGCCGCCGATGAAGATGCGCCCGCTGACAACCGTCGGCTGGCTGTACATTTCCGTGGCGTCGGGAACTCCGAATGCCCACTTCAGCTTCAAGTTCGGGACCTGATCGGCGGTCAGGCCCGCCGCTTGCGCGGACTGGAAGCGTGTGTTGGTGGCGTCGTTGCTCCAGCCATTCCAGAACGCGCCGGACGCGGGATCGCTCAGTGGAGGGTTTGCCGAGCACCGGTTTGACATCGCTTTGGCATCGCCCACTTCCGCAACTCCGAAAGGCCGACCGCCGAGATGCTGGGCAATCAAGCGCTTCTGGTCATCAGTCAAATCCTTGGACAGGTCTTTCATGGAACCGGTCGTCAGTGCCGTATAAATGGCTTCCGGAGACAACTTCATCAGCGATTCGCGGGACGCGGCGCTCCCCTGTGAACTAGCGCTGCCGTGGCACTTCGAGCAGTTCTTCTCAAATTGAACTTGCGCCGCAATCCAGCCCTTGGGCTGTGCCTGCGCTTTTGCAGCCGCAGCGAATACCAGCGGCAGCAGCAGGACCATAGCTATAAACCAAATGACCGCGAGTGTTCGTTTCAATGCGGGTTCCTTTCGTCAATGCGGCAAATGTGATTTTAACCCTACACTTAAATCTGTACGGCGTTTTGTCAGACGTTAGGCCAGCCCGCGCGGAGTGTCAAGGCAAGACCTCAGAACGGATATTCATGTTGGGCTGTATTTGCCATTTCAGCCCCCTCAGGCTTCGTTCGAGTCAAGCGGCAATGGATGAAAGCATTGGAGACGCCGCGGAGATACTTAACTGACCGCAGACAAAAGGGACCGGGCCAAATTGAGTTCGCATCCAAGCTGCCTATCAATTGTCTATTTGGCGCGCAGGCTCGGGAGCTGATCTCGCTGGCTGAATCATTGACTCTCACGTCTCCCCAAAGACCTTCCGGATTGTTCTCCCCTGCTCGCTCGTTCAGAATCTAGTCTATGCCTACCCGCTCCGAGGGCCGCCCTGATTGGCTGCGCGTTTGTCTGATTGTCCTGGCCCTCAGTTACGCTTTTCTTGCCGGCCTACACACCGTGACAGATTTAGACCTGGGCTGGCAGCTGGCTTCTGGGCGCTACTTTGTCCAGCATCACCAAATTCCGCGCGTCGAACTCTTCTCCTATACCGCGCAGGGCAAGGAATGGATCTACCCGCCCTTTTCCGGCGCTATTTTTTATCTCTTATATGTGGCCGGCGGCTATTCCGCTTTGTCGTGGCTGGGGGCCATTGCCTGCACGGCTGCCGTCGCGTTTCTTGTTCTCTCCGGGGGGAGGACCGTCGCCGCACTGACGATTGGGGCCGTACCAGCCGTTGCATTTCGGACGATTCCGCGTGCTGAAATGTTTACCACGGTGCTGTTCGCCGCGGTCCTGGCCATTATTTGGAGGAATTACCGCGGCAAGCCGGCGCGCTTATGGGTCTTGCCCATAATCTTTCTTCTCTGGGGCAATCTTCATCTTGGATTCATCTCCGGCCTCGGACTACTCGGTGCAGCCATTTTCTTCGATCTCTGCGACATGCTTTTCGCGGATCGCCGCCCGTCAGCGCTCGCACGCCTGAAACATCTCGTCCCCTGGATCGCCGCCTCCTTCGCGGCGACATTTGTCAACCCATGGGAATGGCGCCTCTATGAGGCAATTTATCGCCAGAACAAAGTCATGCAGATTCACACCGCGTTCATCGGCGAGTGGAGCTCTGTTCATTTTACTTCGCTGACCTGGCGGCAGGCGCTTGACGCGGGCGATCCCGCCAGCGCGGATTGGTGGCTGCTGGCTGCCGCAGCCGTGGCAATTCTCGTGGCCCTTTGGAAAAAGAACATCGGTCCAGCAGTCGTACTCGCCGCGGGAATGTATCTCTCCATCGAGCACGTCCGTTTACAAGCGCTTTTCGCAATTCTCGCGGTAGTCATCGGTGGGACGCAGCTCAGCGGACTCACCAGAGAAATTGCCGCTCGCAGCAAGACGCGTTCGAAGACCGATGAAAATGCGAGCTTCGCCGTTTCCGAGGGCGCCATTGCGCCGCGGATGGCCTGGTTGATTTCCGCGATGATGGTGATCCTGGTAGGGCTGCGGGGCACGGACCTTATCACGGATCGCTACTATTTTAATTCCGGCCAGACCGCGCTTTTCGGCACAGGGCCCTCCTGGTGGTACCCCGAACAAGCCACTGCTTTTCTCAAGCGCGAGGGTTTGCCGGGCAACGTTTTTCACGATTACGATCTGGGCGGCTATCTTACGTGGCGAATCGGTCCGCAGTATCCCGACTTCGTCGATGGCCGGTACATTCCTTTTGGCTACGATCTTTTCAGCGAACAAAGATTGCTGGCCTCGCTCGGACCGGATGCCCCCGAATGGCAGCGTGCCGCCGACCGCTGGCAGATCAATACGGCCATCTTTTCGGTGGCTCGATACGCAGGGCTCGGAACTTTTCAGCTCCAGGATTTCTGCGCGAGCAAGACGTGGAAACCTGTGTATCTCGACGATGTGGCCGTAATCTTTGTACGGAACCGCCCGGAGAATGCCGGCCTGATTGACAGGCTGGGGATCCGCTGCGAGACTGCTCCGATCCCGCCTCCTGACGCAGCATCCGGGGATTCCTTTCGCGCCAAAGGGGAACGATTCAGTTACCTCATGAATGCCGCATCCATTTATTTCGTTCTTTCGCGCAACGAGGAAGCGGCGTCCGCACTGTCGCAGGCGGAACTTTTGTTCCCCGACGATTCCAACCTTCATTTGACAAAGGCTCAACTCTACGCCGCCACCAACCGGCCGCGCGAGGCGGAGCAGGAATATCTGCGCGTAGTTCTCACCCGCCCAAGCGATCCGGCTTGGTTCGCCCTCGCGAATCTTTACTCGAGCGAGCATCGCTACCCCGATGCCCTGCGAGCCGTGAAACAGGCCACTCCTCTCTCCTTGGTTCCTTACGAGCGTATACGCAACGTGGGCCGACTTTACCTTGCTATGAATCAGCCGCAGGACGCTCTCATGGCGTTCGACCAAGCCGAGCGTGCCAGCCCTTACGGCAGCGAGTCAACGGAGTTGGGAAAAGAGTTTAACGCCAAGGTCGCGGAGGGAAGGGCGCGCGCCTACCGGCAATTGAACGACCTTGACCGCGCGCTTGCTCAGCAAAAACTCGCGACGAGTTTGACTCCGGAGAATTCAGGGCGATGGGCTGCGCTCGCGGACCTTTACACGGCGGAGGGCCATACGGCGGATGCTTCAAAAGCGCGCCTACAAGCGCAGTCGATTGAAAATTCAGCGGGAGTTCCGAACAATTCCGGAAATGCCGGGCACACACGCTAGCGGCATGTAGTTGTGAATTCGGGCCCGTCGATACGGCTTGAAAAGTCAGAATATTTTCACCTGATCAATCTTTAAAATTCGGTTTGCGGTCCGGTGGATTTGTCGGGTGCAACAGGCGCGACTTTTAATTTCTTCATGTATTGCCATGCCGCCCGGGCAACTTCTGTGATGAAAAAAGATGCAGGCATAAAGCTGGCCCACAGGATCGGATATCGATAACGCGGGATAAAGGCCACAAAATAATAGATCGGCGGAAATAGGACCAGCCAAACCAGGCATACGCCGGCCGCGTTCCTGTTCTTTTTCAAGAGCAACCAAAGTCCTCCGATGCTCAATACCGTGACCGTCGCGACGATCAGGATCATCGCGGGAATTCGCTGGCCGGCAAAATAGTTCCCGCTCGGACTGTAGAACCAGAAGGCCAGAAAACGCTGTTTGGTAAGGTCCGTGAATTTTCCGGGATCGTTCCTGATCCAGGCCAGAACCTCCTGCAATTTTTTCTGGTTATACTCATACTCGCCCAACGCAAGGATCTTACGCGCTTCGATAAGATTTTCATTCGGGTGGTTGTAGCATTTCACTGCCCGGTTGATGTTGAACGAGAACGTTGCGCAAGGGTTATTCGAATTTACGAGTTCGGTGCCGAGGTTGTCGCGAATAAAGAAAAAGTGATGAAAGACTCGATAATTTCTGACCAGCCAGGGCGAGATGACCACAAAGGGCACAAAAATCAGTGCCAGTTTTTGAATGCGTCGAATCCGCCCGAGGCAGGCTATCCAAAAAGCCAGAGCGATAAAGGCTAGGAGCGGTACAGGGTTAAGAAGAAACGTGATCCCCCAAAGCATCCCGGTGAGTAAGACAAACAGAGTCGAAACTTGGCGGGTCAGGATGCGCTGCATGCAAATGACCAGAATGAGAATTAAGAGAGCGACGTAAGCCGCCTCCCACATCGGAAGGACAATAAATCGGACGAGGAGCCACCCTGCCGCCCCGATCGCTCCGGCTACAAATCCCATTCCCAAGCTCTCCGCAACCAAGGGCCAAAGGCTGAGTTGAACCGCGATCACCAGGGTTCCCATCCATTGAAGCGCGTTCAAAGCCGTCGATCCTTCCCCAAACCGCCGGATTAGAACCGAAACCAGCCACGGAAACAGCGGCGCGAGATGAGCTGAAGGCCCGGTAGGCAGAACTGAAAAGGGATCAGAGAAAGATGCTTTGTGGGCGAGCGAGCAGGCGATTTGCAGGCTCTCGTAACCAATGCCGCAAGGGCTTAGGGCGGTGGCAATGGGCCAGTAGCGGAAGACAGCGCCGACAAAAATGAGCGCCACTACCAGGAGCCGCAGGCGGCGATTTTTCTCCATCAAGTAATCCTGCACTCATCCGCTTTGGTTTGGCTATGGATTAAGAGAATGAGTCGTCCTAAGAGGTATGGTGGACGCGACTACACCTGTGTGATTTCAGGCGTCGAATCAACAATTACAGAAGTATTACAAAGCATTTCACACCTTCATGTTACGTTCGATTCAGGCGGCAATGCTTGAAAGCATTAGTGACAGTCAACCGCTGACAAAGGGGACCGGGCTATGGCCAGCAACGGGAAACGCGACAGGACATTTACTCAGCCAGTGAATTGGGTTACGACTTTTTTCATGGTCGCATTCCACATTGGCGCGGTGGCGGCATTTTTCTTCTTCTCGTGGAAACCGGTCTTAGTGGCGGTCCTGCTTTGGTGGGTTGCGGGAAGCCTGGGAATCGGCATGGGCTATCACCGGCTGCTCACCCATCGCGGCTACAAAACGCCGAAATTCGTCGAATATTTCCTGACCACCTGCGGAACGCTGGCGCTCGAAGGCGGACCGATTTTCTGGGTCGCCACGCATCGCAAGCATCACCAGAATACGGACAAAGAGGGCGATCCGCATACGCCTCGCGACGGCGGATTCTGGGCCCACATGGGATGGATCCTGACCGGCAAGGCCATGCACAATAAGATTGATTCGCTCCTGCCTTACGTCCCTGACCTCCGCAAAGACAAATTTCATTCCTGGATGAGCACGTGGCACTGGGTTCCGGAAGTTGTCGTGGGCGTCCTCCTGCTCGTCTTCGGCGGCCTTCCGTATTTACTCTGGGGCACGTTTGTCCGCACCGTGTTTGGACTCCACTCCACTTGGCTCGTAAATTCCGCCACACATATGTGGGGATCGCAGCGCTTTATGACCGGCGACGACTCCACGAATAGTTTCTGGGTCGCGATCCTGACCTTTGGCGAAGGCTGGCACAACAATCATCACGCCTTTCCGCAAGTGGCCCGTCACGGCCTGGCTTGGTATGAGGTCGACTTGAACTGGTACGGGATCAGCGCGCTGCGCATGGTTGGCCTGGCGTGGGACATTTCCCTGCCAAAATTGGGGCGTGTGAAAGGGATCGACCCTGCCGCTGTCCCCGAATCGCCGGCCGTCCTTGCAGCGCCAGCCCCTGAGACCCTTCCGCAGGAAGCAGTGGGAGATTAGCCCGAAGCTTGAATCGCATCCAAACGTAGCGCTTTTCGCCGCGGGGCCCTTGCCCCGCGGTTTTTTTTCGCGCGCGCCTCGTTTAGTATGGTCCTATAGGACCTGCGATGCGCCTTACCAGACGAGCCTGGAAAATCGCGATTTTCGTAACGCTGGGCGCCTGCCTGGTGGGGCTGGCGCTGGCGCTGAATGTCACCTGGATTGTGCTCAAGTGGCGGGAAGTCGTCCCGCTGGTCCTCGGCGTCATCTTTTTCGCGCTCATCATCGGTGGAATTGTGGTCTACACGGTTTTTCTGGTCCGCGAAATTCACAAGAACGAGCAGCAGGATAGTTTTCTCAACGCGGTCACGCACGAACTCAAGACTCCAATTGCTTCCCTCCGCCTGTACCTCGAAACCCTCCAGAGCCGGCAGCTCTCCGAGACGCAGCATCAGGATTTCTATCGCATCATGCTGGAGGATACGGACCGCCTGCTGGGGACAGTTGAACAAATTTTGAAAGCCGGAGAAGAGCGCCACGCCAGCAGCAAAAAAAATTGGCAGCAGGTCGATTTTTCCTCGATTGTGGCGGAGACGGTGGATCTCACTCGGCTGCGGCATCACCTGCCGGCCGAGGTGCTGCAATTTGCGGGCTCTCCGGAAGAAAAAATCTACCTGCGCGGAAATCCCCAGGAATTGCGCACAGCCGTGTTCAACCTGGTGGAAAATGCGGTGAAGTATTCCGGCGAGAAAAAGGAAATCGAAGTCTATCTGCTGACCCCCGACATCGACACGATCTTGTTGCGCGTAAGGGATAAGGGCGTCGGCATCCCCCATCCGGAACTGAAACGAATTTTCAAGCGTTTCTACCGCGTGGCCAGCTCCGCCAACGGCCGGGTCAAGGGAACGGGACTCGGGCTATTCATCGTGCGCTCGATCGCGCGGCGGCACGGAGGCGACGCGTTCGCCGAAAGCGAAGGCACGGGACGCGGAAGCACGTTCACGCTGCGGCTCCCAAGGGTCTATCCCGTATGAGCCGGATCCTGGTGGTGGAGGACGAAGCTCACCTGGCGGAGGGCCTGCGTTTTAATCTGGAACAGGAAGGCTACTCCGTTGACGTGGTGGGCAACGGCGAAGAAGCGCTCGAGCGCCTTTTGAAACGCAAAGAGGATTTCGACGCGCTGGTGCTGGACGTCATGCTTCCCGGCAAGGACGGCTTCACCGTGGCGCGCGCGTTGCGCGAAACCAAGAATTATATTCCCCTGCTCATGCTTACGGCGCGCGCGCGCCCCGAAGACGTTTTGCAGGGATTTGAGTCCGGCGCCGACGACTATTTGCCCAAACCGTTCAACCTTTCCATCCTCATCGCCCGGGTGGGAAGCCTGCTGCGCCGCAAGATCTGGGAGCACGGCGCGACGGAGCGATCGGCCAAGCCCGCTGCGCGAAGCGCTGGCGCGGGGGATACGTTTCGATTTGGGGACAAACTCGTCGACTTTCAGAACTTGCTTCTGCAGACGGGCAAAGAAACCGTGCAACTGACGCTCATGGAATCGGAGTTGCTTCGCTACCTCATTCAGAACGCCGGGCATCCTGTTTCACGAAAAGCGATTCTGGAAAATGTATGGGACCTGCAAGAGGATACCGACACACGCGCGATCGATAATTTTATCGTGCGCTTGCGTAAATATATTGAGGACGAGCCCTCGGAGCCCCGCCATCTCGTGACCGTGCGCGGACTCGGCTATAAGTTCATTCCCTTCCTGGAAAAGAAAACAAAAAAATAAATTACGATTCCACGGCTTTTACGGGATCTCCCACCTTAAGCGTCGCAGTTGAACCGTTCCCTTTCGTGCTGGTAATCACCACCACGCTGGTTAGAACACATAAAGTCCCCAGGATCGTTCGGAGACCGAGCGATTCGCCGCCCAGAAAATATCCCACCAGCACGGCTACAACCGGGTTTACGTAGGCATACGTCCCGACTTTTGTCGGCGATTCATGATGAATGAGCCAAACATACGCCGTAAACGCAATGATGGAACCCGCGACAATCAGATAGACCAATGCGAGCCACGCTCCGCGTGATACATTCCATGGATGGAAGTTTCGAAATTCCCCGAGGCCAGCCGCCGTGAGTGCAAGAAATGCCCCTCCGGCGAGCATCTGCGCTCCCGAACTCATGACTTTCGACGGTGGCAGCTCCAGCTTGCGCGTAAGCACTGAAGCGATCGACCAGCTTATCGACGCGATGATCAGTGCGGCTGCGCCCAGCCCATCAATAGGAGCCCCTGCGAGGTTCAGCGAGCGGCTCACCAAAACGGCCACTCCGCCAATTCCTACCAGGAGCGCCATCGTCAGGCGAAAAGTAAGTTTCTGCGTGCGAAGAAAAATGATTTCCGACAGCGCCATAAACACAGGAATCGTAGCCAGCATGACCGCGGCTAACCCAGAAGGAACTCTCTGCTCGGACCAAAAGAGGAGTCCATAGTCGAGGACAAAAATCAGGAAGGAAACCGCCGATGTTCCCATCCATTGTCGCGCGGTGGGTGAACGCTCACCCCGCGCGATCATCCATCCATAGAGGATTCCTCCTGCGACCAGGAAGCGAATCGCCGCCAGAAGAAATGGCGGAACCTCGTGGACGCCAACGCGAATCGCGAGATAGGTGGTCCCCCAAACAAGATAAATAATCGCGAATGCAGATATGGTTTTCCAGGCGGGGCGAGGTTCGTCGGCTTCCATGGCAAAATCCTACTGTCTGACTGTCTATTCCGTACCTGCACGTCCGTATGCCCGGGTGCAGAGGCCGCGCCCGCGACGGTTCACCAAATCTGGCAGCGGATTGCCGAGGGTCTGGCCATCGCGGCGCCCTCTTTGCAGTCGAAGGCACGAGCGAATTCCGGCATGTTGGATGGCGCGGCAATGGCGCGGAAGCGCGCCAACGGATGCGGGTTGGTGTTGACCATCAGCCGCTCGAATTCGGGGCGGTCGTTGGACGCCCAGATCTGCGCGTAGGAAAGATAAAAGCGCCGATCTGCCGTTAGGCCACCAATCAGGGCAGGCTTTTTGCCCTTCTCCGCTTTCTGAAGAGCGCGGTAGGCGAGGTTCAAGCCGCCGAGGTCCGCGATGCTCTCTCCCAGCACCAGCTTGCCGTTTTCGTGAATGTCGTCCTGCACGACGTAGTTGTCAAACTGCTTTTCAACGCACGCAGCCCGCTCGTTGAAATTCTTTTCGTCTGCGGGCGTCCACCAATCGCGCAAGTTGCCCTGCGCGTCGAATTTCCTGCCCTGGTCGTCGAAGCCATGGGTCATCTCATGGCCGATCACGGCGCCCATCGCTCCGTAATTGGAAGCGTCATCGGCGTTAGGATCGAAAAATGGCGGTTGCAGAATTCCCGCGGGAAAAACAATCTCATTCATTTCCGCGCTGTAGTAGGCGTTCGCTGTGGGGGGAGACATGTCCCATTCGGTGCGGTCCACAGGCTTCCCGATTTTGTTCAAGTCGCGCTTGAATTCAAAATTGGAGCCGCGCATTTGATTCAGCGCGTACGGGCCGCGGTCCACCGTGAAGGCGGAATAGTCGCGCCACTTGTCCGGATAGCCGATCTTGCGCGCAAACGAGGCGAGCTTCGCAAGCGCTTGTTTGCGCGTGGCGGGGCCCATCCACGGAAGCGTTTTCAAGTCGTCGCGCAGGGCTTCGGTCAGGTTGTTCACCATTTCCAGCGCGCGGGTCTTGGCTTCGGGCGGAAAATATTTCTGCGCGTAAATCTGCCCGAGCGCTTCGCCGAGCTGACGGTCTGTGGCGGAAACGCAGCGCTTCCAGCGCGGCAGCAATTCCTTGGTGCCCTGCAGGACGCGCCCGTTGAAATTGAAATTTTCATCCACAAATGGATCGGACAAATAGGACGCGGCCGAATTCACCAGATGCCAGCGAAGGTACGTCTTCCAGGTTTCGAGAGGCGTTTCCTGGAGCGCCTGGCTCGCTGTCTCAAAAAATTTCGGCGCGGAAACGTCGACGAAATCGATGTTGGCGTATCCGATTTCCTGAAAATAAGTGTCCCAGGACCAGTTGGGCGTCAGTGTCCGCAGTTCGGAGCGATTCATTTTGTGATAAGTCTTTTCTGGGTCGCGCCGCTCGACACGGGTCAAGGAAGCCTCGGCCAGCTTGGTTTCGAGTTCCACGATGACTGTCGCCTCCGAAGAGGCCTTTGCGGCATCGTCACCTGCGAGCGCGAGCATTTTGGCCACGTGCTCTTCGTATTGCTTGCGAATCTCTTTCGATTTGTCGTCCGTCTTGGTGTAGTAATCGCGGTCCGGCAGGCCCAAGCCGCCCTGGTCCGCGCCGCCTATCACTTGTGAACTATTTTTCTCATCCTGCGTGGAGCCGAAATCAAACAGCGCAGCCACGCCCATGCCCTGCAGGCGCGCGATTTCCGCCTGAAGTTCGCCTGCGCTCTGGATTGCATTGATGCGAGCAAATTCCGCGTCGAGCGGTTTGGCCCCGGCCGCATTAATTTGTTTTTCGTCCATGCAGCTGGCGTACAAATCCCCGATTTTCTGTTCATTGGAACCGGCAGGCGCCTTGGGATCCGCCGCCGCGGCTTCCAGAATCTGATGAAGCAGCTCGCGATTTCTTTCCGCAAGCTCATTGAAGCGTCCCCAACTCGGATAGGCGGCCGGAACGGGATTCTTGGCCAGCCACTCGCCGCTGGCATAGTGATAGAAGTCTTCGCACGGTTTGCACGTCTTGTCCAGGATCGAGAGATCGACGCCGTGGGCGGCGGGGCCGGCGGATTGTGCACTGCTCCCCGCTTGCCCGGCGCGCAGGATTCCAATGGATGCGCACGCCAGGAAGACAAAAATAGCGAGGATCCCACTTTGCCGGAACCTGGAAATTTTCTCGCGGCTAAATCTCTGCAAATTGGATTGAATCTTCGGAATAGCGGACACGGAATGACCCTCCGTATTTGCGTTGCCTCGCATATCTTACGTCTACGACGGCAGGCTTCCAGGGTCAAGTCCGGATGAATCGTTTGAAATGCAAATACAACGATCGGCACATTTTAAAAATTTTCAGTTTTTCCGCGTCACTTTTCTAAATTTCATAGCATCACAATTTAGGGGAGCCATGGAACGTCACAGAGAGCAAGCCGCAATCCTCAGTGTGGTCATACTTGCCGCCGCTGCGATCTGCGGTGCGGTAGCGCAAGAGCCAACCGGCCAACAACAGAATTCTCCACCGGCCCAGCGCTACGACCTGGAAAGCCCGGAGCAACTGCAGCGGCTGGTGGCGCCGATTGCGCTATACCCGGACTCTCTGGTTGCATCCCTTCTGGCGGCCTCCAGCTATCCCGCACAAATTTCCGAAGCCAACAATTGGCTTGCGCCGCGCCGCAATCTCTCGCCGCAGGAACTCGCGGCCGAAGCCGACAAACAATCATGGGACCCCAGCGTGAAGGAGCTGTTGCCATTTCCCCCGGTGCTGCAGAATTTGGCTTCCAACCTTTCCTGGACCTCAGAACTCGGCGACGCCTACACCAATCAACAGCCGGATGTCATGAACGCCATTCAGGCGATGCGCCGGCTGGCAAAGAAAAATAAGACGCTCAAGAGCAACGATCAGATCCACGTGATCGACAAGCACGGATACATCAGCATCGAGCCCGCATCTCCCGAAAATGACGAAGTGTATGTCCCCGCCTACGATCCGTGGATTGCCTACGGTTATCCCATCGATCCCTGGCCCGGTTGGGTGGATGTACCGGGAGTTTGGTGGGACGGCCCTGGCCTTTCTTTTGGACTTGGTTTCGGTGTTGGTCCTTTTCTTGGATTTGGCTGGGGATGGAATAACTGGGGTATGGACTGGTACAACCGCGGGCTATATTTTGGCGGCAGGCCCTACTACGGATATGGCCCGGCATTTTTCAACCGCTACGACTATTACCGTGGATATCCCGGTTTCGCCCGGCCCTTCCCGCGAGACCCGGGATTTCAACGAGGGTTCAATGCGCCACGGTATGCCCCGGGACTCCGGTCGGGACCATTTAGCGGGTTTAATCATGGTGGAACGGTGAGAGGGTTTTCCGCGCGCGGCCAGGGCAGTTTCGGTGGAGGGTTTCACGGCGGCGGATTCCGCGGCGGGGGTTTCCATGGTGGTGGGGGCTTTGGCGGGGGTGGCTTTCATGGGGGAGGGGGGTTCCACGGCGGGGGCGGCCACCGCTAGGCGTCATGACCCCAGAGTTCGGAATATCTTCCGGGAGGAGTCGAATGGCAGAACAAAATCTTGCTCAGTTAAGAAAGAAGCGACAATGGGACGTCATGTAAAGCCCTTTTCCGGAATACACATCTGGCTGGCAGCGTTCTTGGCAATCGCTGCCTTTTCCCGGGCGCCTCAATCTGCCTTGGGGCAAGACAAGCAATCTTCGCAGACGCAATCCTCATCCAAACCCACCTCCCCGCAAGCTACCTCTCCACTGAAGACGCAATCATCTACGACACACGCTGGGCCGGGTGCGAAGCAGAAGGCCTTTTCTTCCCCCCAGGAAGCGGCGGAGGCGCTGTATGGAGCGGCTCGCAATCACGACGAGAACGGGATGCTCCTGATTCTCGGCTCCGATGCCAAGGACGTCGTGGTTTGGACGGACGATCCAGCAGACCGCAACGCCGATGTCGAGCTCTTTGCCGAGAAATATGGTCAAATGCACCGACTGGTCAAGGAACCCGATAACGAAACGACTCTATACGTCGGCGCCGAGAATTGGCCGCTGCCCATTCCCTTGGTGGAGAAGGACGGCGCTTGGTATTTCGATGCCAATCTCGGCAGACGCGAGATTTTATATCGGCGCATCGGCGAGAACGAGTTGGAAACCGTGGACATTCTCCACGCCATGGTAGACGCCGAAAATGAATACTATTCCCAAACAGGCGATTCGAGCGGTGATCACGAATACGCTCATCGATTCAACAGCGACCCGGGTCAGCGCGACGGCCTGTACTGGCCGGGAAGTAAAGAGCCCGACGAAAGCCCCATCGGCCCCTATTTGGCCCAGGCCAGCTTCAACCGCCCCGATCGCAAGCCGCTACACGGCTACTATTTTCGGATCTTGACCGAGCAGGGGCCGATGGCGCCGGGCGGGGCGCGCAAATACATTGTCGACGGAAAGATGACCGGTGGATTCGCCTTCGTAGCCTTTCCGGCGAGTTACCGATCCTCCGGGGTGATGACGTTCATCGTCGACCAGGATGGCGTAGTCTACGAAAAGGATCTTGGTTCCGTGACGGGGCAACTTGCGAAGGCCATGACCGTATTCAATCCTGATCTCACCTGGACCAAAGTCCATTAGACTCGCCTATAACGCATGTTGCTCAGAGCGTCGCGAAGGGATTGCCGGCAATCGAGCGGCCCGACGGACCGTTTGTGCGCCCTGGCACCCCCATTCAAACCTGCGGTTTCACTCAAGTTGCTTTAGCGCAATACTTCGGAGCTCCAGGCGCCAAAGCGTGAATTTCTGAATAATAGTTAGTCACTCGGCCAGCTTTAGGAGCATCATACGGACAAGGGAAGCGACACGCCTTCCTGGGGGAAGGTTCATATGAAAAGTCGACTGTTCTTCTTGCTGCTGGCAGCGGGGCTCGTGTTGCTCGCAAGGCCCGCGCACGCCCAGGATTACAGCAACATACGCATCGTGCGCCTCAGCTTCGTGGAAGGAACCGTCCAATACCAGCGGCCCGGGCAGGATTGGCAGGACGCAGGCCTCAATTTACCGATCCAGGAAGGCTTCGCCTTGAGGACCGCCGACGGATACGCCGAAGTGGAGTTTGAAGACGCTCTGACTTTGCGGCTGGCAACCAATGCCACAGTGGAGTTTACGGGTTTGACCTTGCAGAACGGAGGTCGAGTAACCAAGCTCACGATTCCACAGGGAACCGCTATTCTCAGCGCAAAACTGAAGCGCGAGGACGCATTGTCAGTTGCCGCGTCTAATCTGAATCTAAATCTGACTCGCAGCGGCCGCTTTCGACTAGACATATCGCCAACTGACAGTTGGGTGACGGTGTTCCACGGCAAGGTTGAGGTTGCCTCTCCTACCGAAGCTAGCTCTCTTCTCACCAGCGGTCACACGCTGCATGTGGACGCGAGCGGGTCGGGTTCGCCCGAAGTCGCCAGCAACCCGCGTCAGGATGATTTCGACAAGTGGGTTTCTCATCGCGAAGACGCCTTGAACTCCGCGGAAAACGAAACCTCTGCCGTCCTCGGGACCAATTCGTATACGGAAGGTTACGCCGACCTATACGATTATGGCCTCTGGTCCTACATACCGGGATACGGAGCAGGGTGGATGCCTTATGGCGTGGGGCTGGGCTGGATGCCATTTATGGATGGGCAATGGCAGTTCATGGGCGGTACGGGTTGGAATTGGGTGAGTGGCGAGCCCTGGGGCTGGCTCCCTTATCACTTCGGATCGTGGGTCAATGCTCCGGGAATCGGTTGGGCGTGGTTGCCGGTCGGCGCAACTTCCTGGAGGCCCGCAACGGCAAGCTGGGTCAATGTAAACAACCAATTGGGCTGGATTCCCAACGGACCTCCGCTATCGTCCAACCCCACGAAAACTCAACTGGCCGCGATCCCGTCCACAGCGATTCTGGCGACACCGGGCGCGGGTGGAGCGATCGGTGCGGGCGGCCGCTTACCCGTGGTCCGTGATGGGATGATGCTGCGTGCTACTCTCGCTTCGGCACCCAGTTTCAGCGCACTCGCGAAGCAGTCGGCGGAATCGACGGCTCTTTCTCGCGGAACCGCGGTCACCAAATCCTTTGTCCGACCCCAATCCGCTCCTACTCCGTTTTCCCGCGGCGCCACTGCTCCGGCATCAATCCGAGGGCCGAGCGCTTCGACGTTGGCCATGCGTGCACCGCGCCTTAGCTCTGCCCCTCAGGCCATGATGGCGCCACACTCTCCGCCCATGCCGACGATGGTGCGCGGCGCATCGATGGGTGGATTTCGGGGAGGATACGGTGCCCGCGCGAGCGGCAGTGCGGGGATGACGAGTGCAAGTCCGGCAACCAGTGTAAGTTCGAGCACCTCGGGGATGAGCTCGGCATCTCGTTCAGGTGGGTCAATGGGATCATCGGGTGGCCATCGCTAATAGCGGGGTCGAAGCCCGAAACGGATTCCGCATCAAGACCTGAAAAAGTAAATTAGGGTTTGGGGGCGTCCCCGTTTGCGGACATCGAGCGCATGTAATTGACGATCTGCCAGACTTGCTCGGGAGTTTCCCTGCCATCGTAGGCCGGCATACGGCCTTTGCCCTTCAGAATCAGATAGTAAAGTTCACCGTCCGTGAAATGCGCCAGGGATTCAGGCTTTCGCCAGTCATGGAGGTTCATGTTGATGTCCTTGGCCTCCACTCCCCTGCCGTCTCCATCCTTCCCATGGCAAAGGGCGCAATCCGTCGCGCCGTAGAGGCGCTTCCCCTCCGAGAGGGAAGGAGGATTCGATGCGATGGGGTTTTTGCGGTCCACTTCTTCCTGCGGAATCTTGGTTTCGGCGGCCGATTTTGGTTTGCAGCCAATCAGTCCCCAAGCCAAGAGCACGCACAGAACCGCAAATCGTTTAGCCATCATTTCCTCCCCCTGCCCGGAATCTCGCGGAAGCGGCTTCGCCCGAATTGTTCGCCGCGATTGCGTTGCAGACGAAGCTTATAGTTTTTCCGCAGGCCCGTACAGCGGAACACAGCGCGGCATTGAGGATTTTTTGAACGAAGCGAGGTTGTCGGCCAGACAGGCGCTCCCTTGAAACTCAGAGAAATGCTATCCGGCGTATGGCCTTGGGTTAAGAATCGAGTTAAAATATTAGCTCCCTTCTAGTGAAGACGCTGTGTGCCTGCGCTAGGCACTTGCGCTCGAAACGGGAGAAATGCGCCTTGCGTCTAATTGGGACGCAAATCAGCAGCGGAGAAATATTGCGTAAATTGCTGGATGGAAAGCCGGTTGTGTGTTTTGATTGCGGCTTTGGAAAAATCAATTTATCCGATCAACTGTGGGGGCCAGGGAAATGCATTACATTTTTGCGATTTGTCAGTGGCTGGAGCAAACGACGGTGGGCACGTCCATCCGGGAATCGTTGTGGCTGTTTCCGATCATCGAGACGGTACATATTTTCGGAATCATATTGCTGGTCGGCGCGACTTCGATCCTCGATCTGCGCCTGATGGGTTTGACGTTTCGTGACGAGCCGGTCTCCAAGCTGGCCGAGCGGTTCCTGCCCTGGGCCTGGGCGGGCTTCCTCATTCAGGTCGTTACGGGACTTCTGCTGTTTTCTTCCGAGGCCACCAAGATGTATGGAAACCTGGGGTTCGATATCAAAATGCTGTTGATTCTGGTCGCCGGAATCAACGCCTTCGTATTCCACTCGATTGCTTACCAGAGCGTGGGAAAGTGGGACAACGATCCGGTGGCCCCATTCTCGGCGCGCGCGGCGGGATTGATTTCCATCCTATTGTGGTTCGGTATCGTAGCGGCGGGCCGCTGGATCGCCTACGTATAAATAAGGCAGACCGCGTTTCCTTGGCGCGGCCGTGCTACGGGCGCAGCGTGCGAATCGCCTTCCCTGGCTCCTAAATTTCCGAGATTACCGCGAGGAAATGCTGGCTTCCAGTTCCGGCAAAACCGCTCTCTGCCGTCCCCCGGCGAGTGCTGCAGCCAGCCCGCATACTGCCGCGAAGGACAACCATAGTGCCGGCATGGCCCGGTTTCCGGTCTCGTGGATGAGGTAAGTGCAAATCGCCGGTGTAAACCCGCCAAAGATCGCCGTCGCCAAACTAAACGCCAGGGAAAAACCGGAAGTGCGAATTTCCGGCGGCATGATCTCCGCCAGGTGCGGAATCATGGCCCCGTTGTACACGCCGAAGAACATGGACAGCCACAACTCCACGATCAGCAGACGGGCAGTCGAAGGATCGCTCACGAGCCACAGCATCGCGGGATAGGTCGTCACGATCGCGGCGACGGTGACCAGAATCAGCATTGGCCGCCTTCCGACTTTGTCTGAGATCGCTCCGCCAACGGGCAGCCAGATGAAATTGGACAATCCCACGCACATGGTGACGATCAAACTTTCCCGGTCCGTCAGGCGCAAAACTTCACGGCCGTACGTCGGCGTATACGCGGTAATGAGATAGAAATTGACTGTGGTCATTGTGGAGAGCAATACGCCGATCCCCACAATTGTCCAATTGGACGCGAGAGAGGCGAATATTTCCGAAATCTTGGGATGGCGCTTTTGCGCGAGAAAGGATTCCGTTTCCGCCAGCGATCTGCGCAGCCAGAACAGAAGCGGCACGATCAAGCAACCAACGAGAAAAGGAACGCGCCAGCCCCATTGGGCCATCCCCGCGGGCGGCACGACGGCACTGAGCGCTACTCCCAGAAGCGCCGCAAAGATTACGGCGACCTGCTGACTCGCCGATTGCCAGGCGCAATAGAATCCGCGATGCCCGGGCGTCGCCATTTCCGAGAGATAAATGGATGCGCCGCCCAATTCGACTCCAGCCGAAAACCCCTGCAATAACCGGCCCAACAGAACCACGATGGGAGCAGTAATCCCGATAGTTCTGTAAGCGGGTGTCAATGCGATCACAAGCGTCCCAATCGCCATCAAAAATAAAGTGAGGATGAGCCCGGTGCGGCGTCCGTGCCGGTCAATATACGCGCCGAGCACGACGGCGCCCAGGGGCCGCATCAAGTAGCCCGCTCCGAAAGTTCCCAGCGTCAACATCAACGATGCATATGCGTTGCTGGACGGGAAAATTTCGTGCGCGATGTACGACGCGTAATAGGCGTACACCATGAAGTCGTACATCTCCAAAAAATTGCCCGCGGAGACGCGCACTACGTTGCCGATTTTAGAGGTGGTCGCCCGACTGTTCGTTTGATCGCTCATAGAAACCGCACAACTTTCATCTTACCGCTGTTTCAAGGGCTGCGACATCGACTCGAACTTTTTCCTAGTTTCCTGCCACCGCTGAAGCACCCGTCAGATAAAAATAGCCAACTTTGTTGTTTGAGGGCGTGCCGTACCACATCCTGCCTTCGGAATCGGGAAAGAATTCCCGGATGGTATTTTCCGAATGGGGAAACGGATATTCGATAATTTTTCCGGTCTTGGGATCGAGGCGGCCGATCACATCCAAGTAATATGATGAATACCAGATGCTGTGGTCGGCCCCGATTCCGATTGCGTACGGAAAAGCATCCACTCCTCCCGGCACGTCATACTCCTTGAAAGTTTCCGACTTGGGATCGAAGCGGCCGATCTTTCCCTTTTGAAATTCACCGAACCAGACCGTGCCGTCGGTGTCGACTGCGATTCTGCGTTCGTAGGTGTTGAGGGTTGGCGGCATCCATTGCTTCACCTTCAACCTCTTGGCATCCACTTTGCCGATCTGCCCGGTGCCCGGATTCGTGAACCAGACGTTTTCATCCTTGTCGAACGCAAGGCTGTACGTGTGCGCCGCTTCCGGAAAATCGTAGTACTTGCCGGTCTCGGGATCGAAGCGCGTCAGCGGGTAGCCGCTCGACCAAACCATTCCCTTGGAATCAATGCGCACCGTATGCCGCGAGCCGCCGTCTTCCCTCCCCTCCATGCCGGGGAGATACGTGTCCTGATACTCAGTAATCTTCTGCGTGCTTGGGTCCCATCGGCCCAGCTTGTCGGAAGCCTGCTCCGTGAGCCACACCGAGCCGTCCGGCGCGGCAATAGCGGAATGAACAGCCGCGGTCCCCTCGTTCGGAACTGGGAAGTCCTGCATTGCGCCGGTCTTCGGATCGAGCCGGGTGATCTTGTTTCCAATTCCGAAATTCGGAATCCAGACCGATCCGTCTTTCGCCGGCGCGGCGCTGAACGGCATGCGGCTCGGCCCCGGCATGTCATACTCGACGTACGCGATCTTCATTGCTTCGCTTGTGAAAGGCCGCACGGTTTCCTTGTACCCCGGCAGTTCCGCGGGGGACTTTGGGAAATCCGAATCTTCGCCATAGAGCTTGGTCAGATACGCGGCGATGTCCGCGGCGTCCTGGTCATTGATCCGGTAGGACAAGCTGAAATGCATGGCCTCGCGCATAAATTGCACGCGGTCTTTCCACCCGTCGAGGTCCCGCCGCACGCTGGCCATGCGAGTTTGGAATCCATGGCAAATGAAGCATTTCGTAAAAATGATCTGCTTGGCCTTATCTTCCGGCCAAAGTTTTTTCGCCTGTTCGATGGACAGCTCGTTCCACCGCACCATGCCGGTCTGCAGCGCAAAATCCAGCGACATACTCTGGTCCGCGGCAAGAGCGACGCCGCTCTTAGGATCGCCGCGCCAACCGGTCGCCTTGACCTGCACGCGATATTCGCCCTCGGGCAATTTTTCAACGCGGTAGCGCCCCTCGTGATCCGACAAAACGAAGAAACTGATTTTCGTTTTCGTATTTTGCGCCTGCACAAACGCGCCTTCGACCGGCGCGCCGTCCGGCCCCTTCACGGTACCGGAGAGGGTCGCACCAGTGCAGGAGGCCGCGAGTGAAAATGCAAGGCCTGCAAGGGCCAGGAACTTGATTTGAAACCTCATGCTCCCTCCACAGTTCTGCGCCGAATTTGCCGACTCGAATTAGCAAACTGTAATCGGCATTATGCCCCATAAACCAGCGAAATTGGTACTGTGCCGGTTTCCAGGTTAGTTGAATCTAATCGCAACTGTTTGCTTGCACGGTTCTCCGTGTAGTGCTAACTTTCATCTCAATAGGATTCACATCGCAGTAATAGGCCTTTGCCGAGCGCCTGAAGTTCTTTGAGGCGCAGGCAAATTGACGTGACCATGGAGGCCCCATGCAGGCAAAGCCCCGGTATCCCGGTATCCGCGTAACAGCCAACGGAAATCAGCTGGTCTCGTACCATACCGAAACACGAATTACCGACGCGGGAATCTTTTACCCGATTACGCCGTCCACCGAAGGCGGCGAGTTGTACCAGCAGGCGTACGCGGAAGGCAAATTGAATGTTTTCGGCCACAACACCATTGCGGTCGAGGCGGAGGGCGAGCACGCTGCACAGGGCGGAGCCATCGCGCACTCCGTTTGCGGCCAGCGGGTCGTGAATTTCACTTCCGGCCAGGGAGTCGTCTACGGCGTGGAGCAGTATTACCACGCGCCCGGCAAGTGCTCGACGATGGTGCTGGAGGTAGGTGCGCGCGCGCTCACCAAGCACGCTCTGAATGTGCACTGCGGGCACGACGATGTTTACGGCGCGCTCGATACCGGCTGGATCATCCTGTTCGGCAAAGACGCCCAGCAAGCGGCTGACCAGGCGCTAATTCTGCGGCGCGTGACGGAGCTCAGCCTGACTCCGGGAATGAACGTGCAGGACGGCTTTCTTACTTCGCATCTGGAGCGCACCTTTTACAAGCACGAGTCGGAACTGATGCGCGAATATCTCGGCGCGCCCGACGACATCATCGATTGCCCGACCGAAAGCCAGCGCATCCTGTTCGGCCCCAAGCGCAGGCGCGTGCCGAAAATGATTGACCTGACGAACCCCGTACTCCTCGGCCCCGTGCAAAATCAAGAGCACTACATGCAGGGCGTGGTGGCCCGGCGCAACAATTTCACCGAGCCCATTCTCCACTTCCTCGAAGAAGCCTATAAGGATTTCGGAGACTTGACCGGTCGCTACTACGGCCTGGTCACGCAATACAGAACCGAGGATGCAGATACCGTATTTGTTTCCCTCGGCTCAGCAGCTGAGAACATTGAGGCGGGCGTCGACTATTTACGTGAGCGGCGCAATGCAAAAGTCGGCTCGATTCACCTGAATGTTTTCCGGCCCTTCCCCGAAGCTGAAGTCGTGAAGGCGTTGATTGGCAAGCGCAATGTCATTGTCCTCGAGCGCACCGACGAAGCCATGGCCGGCGACAACCCTATGGGACGTGACATCCGCACGGCGTTGTCGAAAGCTTTGGTCACCCAGGGGCACGCCGCGGAGTCGAATCTCCCGGCCATTACGCCGGATCGCATGCCGCGGCTCATCGCGGGAATTTACGGCCTGGGATCACGCGACTTCAGGCCCGAGCACATTCTTGGTGCGTACGAATTCGCAACCGGAACGCGCACACGCAAGGACGGCAAAGGCGTAGCCGACGGAGTCTCCTTTTTCGTGCTGGGCGTCGACCATCCCTACGAAGTGAAATCGGACGAGACGCCGTCATTGCTGCCCGAAAAATCCGTGGCCGTGCGCTTCCATTCCATTGGAGGCTGGGGCGCGATTACCACTGGGAAAAATCTTGGCGCGATTATTGGCGACTTGAACGATCTGCTCTACGATCGCGACAAGGTTGTGGACGAGTGGGGCAATCCCAAGGAAATTATCCACGTCAGCGCCAACCCGAAATACGGTTCCGAGAAAAAGGGCGCGCCCACGTCCTATTTCATGGTCGCCGCTCCCGAGCGCATTCGCGTGAACTGCGACCTTCGCCACGTTACGGTCGTGCTCTGCTGCGATCCCAAGGCATTCACGCACACCAATCCGCTGGACGGAATGTTGGAAGGCGGCGCCTTGATCTGGGAATCGGAGGAAGAAGGCGAGAAGGCCTGGGAACGCCTGCCCATGTGGGCGCGCAGGCAAATCATCGACAAAAAGATTCGGGTTTATACATTGCCAGGATTCGTGATCGCGCGAAACGCAACCGATCGCGCCGACCTGCAACTCAGAATGCAGGGAAACGCATTTCTGGGCGCGTTCTTCGCCGTATCGCCGATCTTGCAGGAATTCAGAATTACGCCGGAACAGTTCCGGGATGTGGTCCACAAGCAGTACGTCAAGAAATTCGGCCGCCTGGGCGATGCGGTCGTGAATTCCAACATGGAAGTCATGACGCAGGGCTTCGAGCGCGTCCGCGAAATCCGTGTGGGGGAGATGGAAGCGCCGGACCGGTCCACGCTCCGAGGAGAGGCCCTGCTGCCAATGCTCGCCAGCAACAACGCGGAAGGCGGCTGCGGCTCAGGATGCCGCTCCCATCCGGTCCCGGAGGGCCAGGGGCCGCGGACGCCTGTTACCACCATCGCCATGTTCGATTCCGAATTTCGCTCGAACTACGGCTACAATCAGCCATCTTCGCCGCTTGCGTCGGTTGGCGTGATGGCAGCTGGGAGCGGCGACACCGCCTCCAAATACGTTGCGCGGCGCGAGACCCCCCTGTTCATCCCTGAAAATTGCACGCAATGCATGGAGTGCATTTCGGTTTGTCCGGACACGGCATTGCCGAATTGCTCTCAGGATTTGGAAACCGTTCTGCGAACCGCCATCGCGAACTACGTGACGGATCCTGCCGAGCGGGCCAAGATGTTCCGGTCCGTGCCGGAAATTGACAAGCGCACACGCGCGCTAATGCGGGATTCTGTCACGGCCAAGGCTGCTCCTCCCCTTCCCGAACTCCTGCGCAAGGTTACGAGCGAAGTGGACGGATTCTCGGACGAAGCCAAACGCCAATTCTTCGCCGTCATCGAGAAGGTTCCGATGGCCTTCCAAAAGGTCAACGCGATCTTTTCGACCCCGGAGAGGAGAACCCCGGGAAGCGGCGGTGTGTTCTCGATCTTCGTTTCCGACCTCTGCAAGGGATGCGCTGCTTGCGTCACAGCCTGCGGCGATCACCAGGCGCTCAGGATGGTGCAAGAGACAGAGGAGGTCAACGCCGAGCACGAGACCGGAACCGCGTTCCTGAATCTCTTGCCGGACACTTCGCAGAAGTACCTGGGCCTGTACAACGATACGCACCCGGAGGACTCCAAGACCGCTGCGCTGCGTAATTTGCTGATGGTGCGGCGCAATTATGACGCGCTGGTTTCCGGCGACGGTGCCTGCGCGGGCTGCGGCGAAAAGAGCGTGCTGCGGGCCATAACCTCGGTCACGGAAGCGTACATGCGTCCCCTCTATCACGCGAAAGCCGAGCGGCTGCGCGCCAAAGCGAGTGACCTCGAAAAAACCGGCGTGCAGAAACTCGCAGATCTCAAGGCTCGAAATCAACAGGAGTACGAACTATTGCGTCAGACCATCGCTCACCTGGTGATGGGACTGGGCGGCGAGGATGAAAAGGACACCAAGGCGCGCATCGCCGCGCATGGCGAAATTACGGATGGCGATTTGGTCCACGCGATGGCTACCGTGATGTTGCAAGAAGCATTCAACCATATGAATCTCCAGGCGATCGATGGCCGCCTGGCAAACGGCATGTCCGTGATGGCCATGGCTGCGCACACCGGCTGCAATACGGTTTATGGTTCGACGCCCTCAAACAACCCACACCCGTATCCGTGGATGAACTCTCTCTTCCAGGATGGCATTACCGTGGGCTGGCTGCTGGGTGAGAGCTTCATCGTGGATCACGCCCGCCGGTCCGTGGTCCCCGAACGGCTGGCCGATATCCTGTTGCACCGGACTGACAACGTTATCAGCCCGCGCGAGTATTACGAATACACACATTTCACCGACGCGCTGATGACCGACCAGGAAATTCTGGAACTTCCGAAAGTGTGGGTGGTTGGCGGCGATGGCGGCATGGGCGACATCGGGTATCAAAATACTTCCAAGGTCATTCTCCAGAATCGCCCGAACGTCAAAGCCTTGATGCTGGACACGCAGGTTTATTCCAACACCGGCGGCCAGAACTCGGATTCCACGCCGATGCTGGGCGGCAACGACATGAACGTGTTCGGCGCCGCCACGCAGGGCAAAAACGTCGAGAAAAAAACGGTGGCCGAAACGTTCCTGGCCGGCCACGGATCGCCTTTCATCGCGCAGGTCTCGATTGCCAACGCCCCGAAACTGTTCCGGGCCATCCTGGACGGGATCGAGTACCGCGGTACGGCCTTCCTGCAATGTTTCACCACCTGCCAGCCGGAACACGGCGTTGCCGATGATATGGCCCTCACGCAGGCGCAGCGCGTCCGCGATTCCCGCGGGGCGCCGGAGTTTGTTTTCAATCCGCGCCTTGGCGAAACTTACCAGGAAGCGCTCGACCTAAAGGGCAACCCGTCGCTCGAGAAGGACTGGTACGAGACAAAGTTCAAGGCGACGAACGAGCCTTACCGCTTTACCGTAGCTCATTGGTGCGCCACGGAAGCGCGCTTCCGGAACCATCTGAAGAAAGTCAAGAAGGATGATGCGGACAAACTGATTCCTCTGGAGAATATGCTCGTCCGCATCACGCAACAGGATGTGGTCTACAGGCGCTACTTGGTTCCCGATCACCGCTCCTACATTCCCGACTTCGGTGTTTACATCAAAGTGCAGGGGCCCAAGGGCGATGTGGAGTACCGCTCGCTTTCACGGCAGCTCGTCATGTTCTGCGTCGAGCGCCGCAAGGCCTGGCGCATGCTGCAGAGCAAAGCAGGCATAGAGAACAAGGAGTACAAAGCTCAACGGGCGCTCCTGGCTGACCAGGAATCTGGGAAAATCTCCCGCGAAGATTTCTTCGCGCACGCGGAAGAACTGATGAAGGCGCGGCTCGAAATCGCCGCGGAAGAAGCCCCGCGACCGGCGGCGCATGCGGCGCCGGCAGTTGCGGCCAAGACGCCCCCTCCCATCGTTTCCACTGCGGCGAGTCAGAATCCTGAAAAGCAGCCCGTTCGCCCTGCGGTGCCGACACCCCCAGTGGTGGCTCAGGCGACCTCCGTAGTTTCCGAAACAACTGCCAAGAGTCGTGACAAGGAATCTTCTGAGATCGTGATGGCCATGGCAGCGCGCGTGATCGTGGAAAAAGGATCGGATGATTCAGCCGACTGGGAACAAGGCATCCAGCTGCGGTTAATGCAGCTCGATGTTGACCCGGGCAATGATGCCAACGATGGCAACGGCAAGAATGGCGAAAATTAGAAAGCTGCCGTAGGAATTTACAATAGATTCAGCGATATCAGGCCAGTCAAAAGGGGAAACACTGGGATTCGATTGGCCTGAAATCAGCCTGGATATTGGCTGGTGATGTAACTGTGCAACTGCGAGATGGTCTGCTGCTGCGCGGAAATCATCCACTTCACTAAATCGCCGATAGAAACCACGCCCAATATATTGCCATCCTCCACCACCGGGAGATGGCGGATGTGTTTGTCCGTCATGACCCTCATCCCATCTTCAACCGTTTCTTCGGGACTGATAAAAATCGCGGGGCTGGTCATGATTTCCTTTACAGCGGTTTCCTTGGAAGATTTCCCCTGCAGGATAACTTTTCGCGCATAGTCGCGCTCGGAAACGACGCCAACGAGTTTGCCCTCATACACCACCATCAGGGCTCCCGCATGCTTTTCCGCCATGATTTCAATCGCGTCGTAAACACACGCATGCGGCGAAACAGACCACACATTCTGGCCTTTCTGTTTCAGGACTAATCGAACCGTGTCGACCAGGTTCATTGGTGTCCCTCGTTAAGTTTTTGAACAGAACTCCGGATTACCGACTTATGGATGGCCTTGCGCACGACCTTACGGCAGCTCTTCCGGCCTGTCAAGTTCGGAATATCCTATCCTCATCGCGCAGACCAGGCGACGCCATCGGGGTCGGAGCCGATCGGCATCGTGCTCAGAATTTTCCGCGTGGCCACGTCCACGAACGTCAGGACGTTGGCGGCCGAATTTGTAATATAGGCGCGGCGCCCGTCCGGTGAGATGGAAACTCCACTCGGATCTTTTGAAGTCGTTAAACTCTCGATGAGCTCGCGGGAGTGCGCGTCAAAGACCGTCGTTTGACTGCTGCCGGAATTGGTCACCCAAACCTGCGATCCGTCGGGCGTGAACTCCATGCGCTTGGGACTTTTGCCCCGGCTGAAAAATGATGCCACGATCGTGTCCGTGGCCGTTGAGATGACCGAAATTTTTCCGTCGAGGCGGCTGGCCGCCCAAACTTCTTTCCCGTCCGGCGAAATAGCGATCCCTTCCGTGCCCGGCCCGCTCGACAGCAGTTTCACTTCGCCTGTCGATTTGTCGATTACGCTGACACTTCCTGAGACCGTGTTGGTTACATAAAACTTCATCTCATTCGGCGTGGTCACGATCATGTGGCTGCGTACCTGGGTCGTGTTCCACACGTGCAGAATTTTTCCCGTCGCGGAGTCCAGCTCGAGCACCGCTTGCGGCGTTTCTGTTGTAACCCAGACGAGTTTTCCGTCATGGCTCACGATCATGCCGTGCGGCCCCGTGTGCGTCCCCAGGTCGAACCTGTTCTTCACCTTTCGCTCCACCAGATCGATGACGGTGATGGTATTGCCGGCCTTGTCGTGTTCCGTGTCTCCCGCTGGATAAACGCTGTACCGGCCGAAGTTGGAAACGTAGGCGGTGCGGCCGTCCGGCGAAACCGCGACCTCGTGCGGGCCGCGGCCCGTAGGCAATCTCACCAGTACATTTTCAGTTGCAGGATCCACCAGCGCCAATTGGAATTCGGACTTGCAGGCCACCACCACGGTGTCCGCCCAGGCCCGCGGCACGAATGCGCACGCGGCCAGCAAGGCAACCATCGAAATTACACGGAAAGTTTTCTTCATTGTAGTATCCCTCGGGCGATTCCGGATCCCGTCCCGTCAAGTCGGGCGGGCGGCCATTTTTGCGGGGAATATCCAAAGCGATTTCATTTCGCTTGGAGATTGCAATTCCTCCCGGTTCCTTGGACGCGACCGTACTCCGGCGGACCTTCCATGTCAATCTCGGACCTTCCTCGCGCCAGCGGGAATCGAGGTGCGATCTCCTTTGCCGCCAAGTTGACGAGGGTCGCCGGTCCGTGGGAGGCTTCCAACCATCAGCCGGCGTATCGCTTGTGAATTTCAAGGAGAGTGAATGCGAATTACGATCATCGGCGCCGGAGGGGTTGGCGGCTATTTCGGCGCACGACTCGCCCGGGCCGGCTGCGATGTCGGTTTCGTCGCGAGGGGTGCCCACCTGGCCGCCTTACGAGAGCGTGGGCTGCGGGTTGAGAGCCAGCTCGGCGAAATCCAAATTCCAAATGTGCGGGCTTCGGACGATCCCGCAGCACTTGGCCCTGCGGACCTGGTCTTCCTTTGCGTAAAGTTGTGGGACACCGAGAACGCCCTGAAGGCTGCTTCACCCATCCTGGGCCCTGCAACCGCCATCATTTCTTTTCAAAATGGCGTGCAGAAAGACGACCTGCTTCGTCGAATTGTGGGAGAAAAGCGGGTCATCGGAGGCGTTGGGTACATAGGATCAAAAATCGGAAGTCCCGGCGTAATCAGCCACACGGGCACCATGCAGCGACTCGTGTTTGGCGAATATGATGGCTCCAAATCATCGCGCGTGGTCGCGCTGCACGAGGCTTGCATCCGTGGAGGGATCGACGCCGAAATCAGTGGCGACATTCGTCGGGCGATTTGGGAAAAATTCGTATTCCTCGTCGGCCTTTCCGCCACCACGACAACCATGCGCAGCACACTAGGCCCCATTGTTCGCAACCCGGTCACGCGAGCCTTCCTGCTCGACGTAATGCGTGAGGTCGTTGCCGTTGGCCGCGCCCATGGGGTCCATCTTCCCGAAGATTATGCGGAGAAACGCCTCGCCTTTTGCGATGGCCTCCCGCCGGAAATGGACTCCTCGATGCATGCGGACCTGGACAGCGGCAAACGCCTCGAAGTCGATTGGCTGAGCGGCGCCGTCTTCGAGTTGGGCAAAGCAGTCGGCGTCCCCGCTCCGTTGAACAGGGCGGTCCGCGATCTGCTGGCCCTCCACTCACAAGGAAAGCAGAGCCCCGCGTGAACTACCCACGGTTAACGATTAGCTCGATTCGAGCAGTCGCCGTTTTGGTCCCCATGAATCTGCCGCTCGGCACAAGCGCCGTCACGGTTCGCTCGGCTCCGCTCCTTCTGATCGATCTCGAAACCGAGGAAGGGATCACCGGCCGCACCTACTTGTTCTGCTACTCGCCGCTCGGAGCGCAGCTCATCGCTCGAGTTCTCCAGGAATTGCTATCGCTGGTCAAGGGCGACGCGGTCGATCCCGCGGAAATCGAAGTGAAACTCTTGCGGCAATTCCGTCTTCTTGGCGCGCAAGGAGTTATCTGGATGGCCATGGCCGGTCTCGATGTCGCCTGCTGGGACGCGCTGGCGCAGGCCGCCGGCATGCCGCTCGCTTCATTTCTTGGTGGAGCTCCGAAGCCGATACCCGCTTATAACAGCAACGGGCTGGGCCTGATGTCTCCTGCGGAGTGCGCCGACGAAGCGGAACAATTGCTTGAAGGGGGATTTCGGGCGGTGAAGCTCCGTCTGGGATATCCAAGTCTCAAAGAGGATCTCGCCGCTGTTAGAGCTGTGCGAAAACGCCTGCCACAGGAAATCGCCATTATGACGGATTACAATCAGGCGCTTTCCGTCAACGAAGCGCTGAACCGCGGGCGCGCCCTCGATGGCGAAGGACTCGCCTGGATCGAAGAACCGACTCGCCATGATGACTATGCCGGTTGTGCCGCGATCGCGCGGGCTCTCGCGACGCCCATACAAATCGGCGAAAATTTCATCGGCGTGCACGCGATGGAATCCGCCATCGCCGCCAATTCCGCAGACCTCATGATGCCCGATCTCTGCAGGATTGGCGGCGTAACAGGCTGGCAAGAAGCAGCCGCGCTCGCCGCCGGCAAAAAAATCAAATTATCGTCGCACCTTTTCCCTGAGGTAAGTTCCCACCTGCTCGCGGTTTCCCCCACGGCGCACTGGCTCGAGTACGTCGACTGGGCTGCACCGATTCTGACGGAACGGCTTCGAGTGACTGGCGGCACCGTCTCGCCCTCGGACCGTCCGGGAACGGGGATCAACTGGAATCCGGAACAGGTAAAGCGATATCAAGTCGTGTAGAAGCGCCTGCAGGATGTCGAGAACCAGGATGAATGTCCGAATGCAGCGCCGCTTGGAGACGGCGCGCATTGTCACCCGGGGCGGACAGGCATATGATGAAGTGGAATTTTCGTCTGAGGGATGTAACCCGCTGGAAAGGCAGAACGTCTTTTGTGACGAAGATATCGATCACTCGATAAAATCTGGGTTCGGGGGAAAGCTCCAATGAAACGTTCCGCATGGATTTTGGCTGTGGCAATGGCAATGCTCTGGCCCGCTGTTTCGTCAAACGCGCAAACCACGAAAGGCGCGGTTGCGTTTGAAAATCATTGCGCCAGTTGCCACGGAAACCCAAGCGCTGCAGTGGTCGCGCCGGATATCTTGTCCCTCTGGAAGCTGACCCCGGAGGCGATCTACGCAGCCATGGATAAAGCTCAGCATGCTTCCCTGACGGACGCTACGGACGCCGACTGGCGCGAAGTCGCCTTCTATCTCGGCCGCCGGCGCGTGGATATTGCGAAGATCACCGACGCCAAGCTCATGCCAAACGCGTGCCCGGGAAATTCCCCGCTCGGCAACCTGTCATCAAAACCCATGTGGAATGGCTGGGGCAATGACGTTTCGAACGCTCGTTTCCAATCCGCGAAAGAAGCGGGGTTGACCACCGCTCAGGTGCCAAATCTCAAACTGAAGTGGGCTTTCGGCTTTCCGGGCGCCGAAGAAGTCTACGGCCAGCCCACGGTCGCGGGAGGTCGCGTATTCCTCGGGGTGGATACGGGAGCAGTTTATTCCATCGACGCGGAGACTGGATGCGTCTATTGGTCCTACCAGGCTGACGCCGGCGTGCGCACCGCCATCAGCATTGGGCCAGTGAAAGGAAAGGGATCGACCAAGTTCGGCGTCTATTTTGGCGACATCCGCGCGAATGTCTATATGCTGGATGCCTCCACGGGCAAAGAAGTCTGGAAAGTGCAAGTGGAAGACCACCCGGTTGCCAAAATTACGGGGGCGCCGATGCTCTACGAAGACCGCCTCTATGTTCCGGTCTCTTCGCAGGAGGAGCGCTCGGCGGGTTGGAGCACGGTCTATCCCTGCTGCACGTTCCGAGGCAGCGTCGTGGCGCTGGATGCCGCGAACGGGCGCACCATCTGGAAAACTTACCCGGTTCAGGATCCTCCAAAGCCTACAACAAAAAATCCCAACGGTGTGCAGCAATATGGTCCCAATGGCGGCGCGGTGTGGAACACGCCCACAATTGACGCCAAAAATCACGCGCTCTACATCGGCACGGGCGACGCGTATACCAAGCCCGTTTCTAGAAATACCGACGCGATCATGGCCCTCGACCTGAAAACGGGCAAGGTGATCTGGTCGGTTCAGGACACGGAGGAAGATGCCTGGCTCTCCGGCTGCGGAGGCGAAATCAAATCGGAAAATTGCCTTCCACCCGCGGACATTGGCCCGGACTACGACTTTGGCGCCTCTCCCATCTTGAGGACATTGCCGAACGGACATCGGATTCTGGTGGCCGGGCAAAAGAGCGGAATGGTCTGGGGTCATGATCCTGACCGCGATGGCACAGTCGTTTGGAAGGCGCAACTCGTAAAGAAGCTCGCCCTCGGCATGATCACCTTCGGCGGCGCCGCCGACGACCAGAACGCTTACTTTGGTTTGCGGACGGGCGGCGTGGCCGCGGTCCGCATGGACACGGGCGAACAAAAGTGGTTCACTCCGATCCCGCCGGCTTCGGGCCCCGGACCGAAGGGCGAAACCGCGGCCGTCACAGCAATTCCCGGCGCTATTTTTCTCGGAGGTTGGGACGGCATGTTGCGCGCGTTCTCGACTGAGGACGGGCATATGCTGTGGGAATACAACATGATCCGTGACTACGAAACCGTAAATCACGTCCCGGCCAAGGGCGGCTCGATGGCTGCTCCCGGCCCCACCGTCGCTGGCGGCATGGTCTTTGTCGGCTCCGGCTACGTATTTGGAGCGGGCACGCCCGGCAATGCGCTTCTGGTTTTTGCGGCGCAGTAAAGCGTTTGAAAGCACGGATGCACGCAGATAAACGCGGATACGAGAATCGAAAGCTAAGAGTTAACAGTTGAGAGTCGAAAGCATCGAGCATGTCTGAGCTCTAATTTGGCTCTCAACTCTTGACTGTTAACTCCCAGCCGCTTTCAACCAGTCACCACCGATTCATATCCTTCACTTAAAAATTTGAAGGTCAGTTGCAGCGGGCGCTGGCCCCGCCCCTGCATGGCTTGCCTGCGTCGCTCTCGACAGATCAATGAACATCGCGCTCTCGAGGAGCGTATCTGCCGCCTGAGATTTCGTGCGAGCGCGCGTTGCATGCCATCGGGGAATCTTCAATCGGCTCGCATGGCGGCGCCTATTTACTTTGTTATGACAACGTAGGCTATAATCGCGCGCGTGGGGTGGCCCTTGCACGCCTCCGCCAAGTTTTCTAAATTCGCTCTCGTTGTCGCGGGTCTGCTTACCGCGCTCCTGATCCCTGCTATCGAAGGGATGAGGTCTCCCACTGCAAATCTCCTGCTGTCCAATGTTCTCCAAAGTGCAGTGGTCTTTTGGGCCGCCTATTGCTCGTTTCGCGCGGCCCGGATTTCGCAAGGCTACATGCGCCAGGTGTGGCTGCTTCTTGTCGCGGCGCTCCTGATGAGCGGCGCGGCAAAATTGGCCGTGGCCTACTACTCGGGCTCTGCCCATCCTTCGGGCGCGGTGCAATGGGTTTCCGATGTCTTGTTCTTTCTTTGGGTTACGCCCGCGGTGGTGATGTTCCTGCCATTGTCTGTGAAAGAACCCTCCGAGATCGATTGGCAGCGCATTTTGGATCTGGTACAAGTTGCAGTCGTTGCTCTCACCGCTTATCTCTGCTTCATTTACGTCCCTTATCTCTCCGTAGACCACGAACCACAAACGATGCACCGCATGTTGCAGGCCCAATTGATTCGCGACGTGGCGCTTGGTGCAGGCTTTTTATTAATAGGAGTGAGAGCCTACGGGCAACTCATCCGCGCTTTCTTCCGGGGAATGTTCTATTTCTTCCTCGCCGCCATCGCGTCTGATTTTATCTACCTCCTCGGTCCTCGAACTTTTTCCAGCGCGCCCAATTGGGCGGATATTGCCTGGTGCGCGCCGTACCTTTATGTGACGGTCATGGCGGCCAGCTGGAAGGCCGGAAAAGAAGATCCCGTTCAAGACTCACTTTCCCCGGTACGCGAGACGACTTTTTCTCGTATTTTCCCCGCATCCATTCCACTGCTTGTCCTTTTCATGGGCATGCGGGTGGCTCCGGAACAGATGCGCCTTGCCTGGGTTGCAATCGCCGCTTCTTTCGTGATCTCCGCTGCGCGCTTCATTCTGTCGAACGGGAGACAACGCCGGCGCGCGGAGGGTTCTCCCCAAACCGAGCAGGTGCGGCCGCGATCGGAAAGCTTATTTTCCGCCGCATTCCGCTTGAGCCCCGACGCCATGGCGATCAACGCGGTCCCGGGATCGCAATTTCTGGAAGTCAATGATGCCTTTATTCGCCTTACGGGCTACACACGGGAAGAAATTGTCGGAAGGACAGCATTGGAAATGAACCTGTGGGTTGATCCCGAGCATCGGGCAAAGGTCATGGCCAAACTTCAGGAAGCATCCGAAGTTCGCGAGGAGGAGTTTCTTTGCCGGACAAAGACCGGCGGCACACGCATTTTCCAGTTTTCAGGCAGGATCATCGAGCAGGACGGGCGGCGTCTTTCCCTAACCCTGGCACGGGATATAACGGCACGCAAGAAGGCGGAAGAAGTGCTCCGCGCCAACGAAGAGCGATTCCGCAGCCTGATTGAAGAGTTGCACGTGGGTATCCTCCTGCTCGGACCGGATGCGGAAGCTACGTTCGCGAATCAGGCGGCCCTGGACATGTTTGGATTGAGGCGGGAACAGGCACTCGGTAACAGGATTTCACAAATCTATTTTGATCCCATCCAGGAAGACGGAACGAAAATCCCATCATCCATGTTGCCCGGAGCACGATCGATCGAATCCGGGCAGACTATTCGCAATCAGGTCGTCGGGTGGCGCCAGCCAGTGTCAAATGACGTCCTCTGGACTTTGATCGGCGCAATTCCTCAATTGACCGAGCAGGGAAAAGTCGCGAGCGTAATCCTATCCATTACGAATATATCGGAGTTGAAGAGAGCGGAGGAGGCCCTGCGTGCCAGTGAGGAGTTGTTCCGCACGCTGGTTGAAAACATGCACGCCGCCGTCGTGCTGATGGGGCCTGATCAAGAAATCCAATTCGCAAATCAGGCAAGCTTCAAAATGTTCGGGATGAAAGAAGAACAAGTATTGGGGAAGAAAGTGTTTGATCTTGGCCCGTCCCCGCTTTTTGAGGATGGCACGGAAATGCCGTTTTCGATGCGACCCGTGTCGCGAGCCATTGCCACCCGGCAAGCGGTCCTGGATTGGGTGATGGGTTACCGGCTCCCGGCCTCAAATGAGGTCTTGTGGCTTCAAGGGGAAGCCGTGCCTATCCTCGGTGAAAATGGCCTGGTGGAGAAGGTGATCACATCGTTCAGCGACATCACCGAGCGGAAGAAGGCTGAGGAGGCCCTGCGAAAGAGCGAAAAGCAATTCCGCACCCTGGTTGAAAATTTGCACGTGGGGATTATGCTCCTCGGGCCGAATTTAGAAATTCAGTTCGCAAACCGGGCATCCCTCACAATGTTCAGAATGAAAGAAGAGCAAGTTTTGGGGAAGCGAACGACCGATCTTGGCCTGACTCCTCTTAACCAGGATGGAACAGAAATGCCGGCTTCGATGCGCCCTACGCCACGGGCGATTGCGGCCAGGCAGGCGGTCTCGAATGCGGTGTTAGGTTGGCGGCGCGCAGGCTCGAATGACATTTTGTGGCTTCAAGGGGACGCTGTGCCTGTGTTCCGCGAGAACGGCGAGCTGGATATGGTGATCCTATCGCATAGCGACATCACCGAACGGAAAAAGGCCGAGGAGGCCCTGCGAAAGAGTGAAGAGCTTTTCCGAACCCTCGTTGAAAACTTGCACGTGGGTGTTGTGTTGCTGGGACCGAATCAAGAATCTCAGTACGCGAACCGGGCAAGCTCCAAAATGTTCAGGCTGAAAGAAGGGGAAAGTTTGGGGAAGAGTACGATCGATATGGGCATGATTCCGCTGGACGAGGATGGAAAGCAAATGCCCCCATCGATGCGCCCTGTGGCGCGAGCGATTGCAACCAAGCTGGCGGTCTTGGATTGGGTGATGGGTTGGCGGCTCCCGGGCGTCGAGGACGTCCTGTGGATTCATGGAGAAGCCCTGCCTCTGCTCGATAAAAACGGCGAGGTGGAAAGACTGATTGCAACCTACAGCGACATTACACAATGGAAGCAGTCGGAGGAAGCACTGCACCAACTTTCGACGCGCTTGCTTCGGCTCCAGGACGAGGAGCGGAGGCGCATTGGCCGGGAACTCCACGACGTTTTGGCACAGAGCGTGATGGCTGTGAACCTGGATCTGGCGCAGGTGGCGCGCTCTTCTGTTCCTCTGGACAAAAAAGCAAAGCAGGCGCTTTCCGCTGCGCGCAGCATGCTGGGAGAGATGTCCCGTGAGATTCGAACCCTTTCCTATACGTTGCATCCTCCGGTGCTGGATGAATTAGGCTTGGCCCTTGCCATTCAAGAATATGCCACGGGGTTCAGCGAGCGGAGTGGAATCGCACTGAAAGTGGACATCCAAGAGGACTTTGGAAGATTGACTCAGGAAGCCGAAACGGCACTATTTCGCATCGTCCAGGAATGCCTCTCGAATATCCAGCGACATTCCGGCAGCAAGGCCGCGACAATTCGGTTGAGCGGCATTACTGACCGCATTGAGTTACTGGTGAGCGATCAAGGGAGCGGGATGAGCAAAATCAAGGTGGACCGCCGGGGCAACGCGGGAACCAGCTTGGGAGTCGGCATTCTCGGTATGCGCGAGCGAATGGTGCAACTCGGTGGCAGGCTCGAAGTGGAATCCGGTTCAATGGGAACTACCGTCAGAGCTACTATCCCTGTGAAAGTGGAGGTTTCTCGTGCGGTTCCGGATTCTAGTGGCGGATGACCATCACGTCGTGCGAGCCGGGCTCCGCACCCTGCTAGAGACCAGGAAAGGGTGGCAAGTCTGTGCGGAGGCCGTTAACGGGCGTGAAGCCGTGGAAAAGGCCGGCGCTCTGAAGCCCCACGTGGCCGTCCTGGATATTGGAATGCCACTGCTGAACGGGATCGAAGCCACCCGGCAGATCCGCAAGGTTTCGCCCAATACGGAAGTTCTCATTTTAACCATGCACGACTCTGAGCTCATGATCCAGGGCGTTCTGGAAGCTGGAGCCCGGGGGTACATCCTGAAGGATGATGCGGATCGCAACTTAATCGCGGCCGTGGATGCTCTTCGCCGTCACAAGCCGTTCTTTTCCTCGAGAGTGTCGGAGGCTGCGCTCCAGGCCGAACTGCCTTTTGGCGAGGCATCCACGCGGCGCCGCCGCCACTTAACGCCACGCGAGCGGGAGATCGTGCAGCTTCTGGCCGAAGGAAAAGGCAACAAGGAAATCGCCGAACACCTGCGAATTAGCGTGAAAACAGCCGAGACGCACCGCGCCAACATCATGCTCAAACTCAACTTCCACTCGATTACAGAACTTGTCCGGTACGCGGTGCGTAACCACATCATTCGAGGTTGAAACGTCACCTCTCCGTATACAGGTAATTCCCTAGGGAATCAGCCGAATTTCTTTCCCCATCGCGCTTAGGCAAACTACGTGACGGATTAGAACGCTACCTGGCACGTTGGAGCGCGTTATGGATTCCGGTAATCGTAGAATTCGCATCTTGATCGCCGATGACTCGTTAAAGGCTTTGGATTCGGTCCATAGATATCTCAAGTCCGAGCCGAATTTCGAGGTTATTGCGACCGCCACCGACGGCTTGCAGCTTTTGAGCAAGGTCGCCTACCACCTTCCCGACTTGGTGTTGACCGATTTGAGCTTGCCTCAAGTCAATGGACTCGAAGCCACAACGACGCTGCGAAAGGCATTCCCCAAGATGCGAATCATTATCTTCACTGCGTTGAATGGCATATCCCTTCGGGAGGAGTGCCTTCGATGCGGTGCGGATAGCCTTGTTCAGAAGAGCCAAATGCCCGAAAAACTCCTGGAGGAGGTTCGCAGACTTTTCCCAAACGAACCAGAATGACCGTGGCCTTCTCCGCGCCTCACCGGCAGGGTGCACCTGCCGGATTATTCAGGATCTTTGATAGGCCGAATAGTTTCAACTCCGAGTGCCGAGTGTTTGCCCTCCGCGCGGTGGCCCCCTGAACGTTCGCAACGCGAAACAAAACGGAATTATTTATGTTGTCACATTCGTATCGAATTTTATTGATTGAGGATGACCCCTCATCTGCCGGAAGCATCTGGCGCATGGTGCAGGGCGGCCATGATCTTGTTATCCAGATGGTGTCGGCGGAGTCCCTGCGAACCGCTGCGTCCAAACTTGCTTCCGAGAAATTTGATGCAGTTCTCCTGGACACTCATGTTTGTGATTTTAAAATGCTCGATGCCACGAGCGAGATCCGCTCCCACGGCTGTTCACCGCCAGTCGTGGTTTTGGTTCCCCAGAAAAATGAAGAACTCGGAAGGCAATCGCTAACTGAAGGCGCCGCTGAATACTTGTTGAAAGAGACCCTGAACCAGGAATTGCTACGAAGGACCCTGCGCTACGTTATCGGACTCGATCAAGCGAAGAATGCGGCGCGGCGGTGTGAGCAGCGCTTCCATGACCTCTTTGAAAACACAAAGGACATCCTCTTCACGCTCGACGCGGACGGCAATATCACCTCTCTGAACAAGACCGGGGAGGAGGTGATGGGATTGTCCCGAAGCGAAGCCCTGCAAAATAATATCAAAAGCCTTGTGGCCCCTGAGCACCATGGTGTTTGCCGCGAGATGATGGAACGCATCTTGAATGAGGAAGCTTTGCCTCATTTTGAGATTCAGATGATTCGCAAAGACGGCCAGAGGGTGCTGCTTGAAACGAGCGCTCGCCCGATTCAATCCGGAGGCAAGAAGGAGGGGGTGCAAGGGATCGCTCGTGATGTCACCGAACGCCGCAACATGGAACATGTTGTGCGGCAATCCCAAAAGATGGAAGCGATTGGGCGCCTGTCGGGTGGAGTAGCTCATGATTTTAACAATTTATTGTGCGTGATCATCGGTCATACCGAGGTGTTGTCCGAATGGCTCGGTCCAAACGAGCCTGTGGTCAACAATGTGATTCAGATAAAAAAGGCTGCGGATAGCGCCGCCGCCCTGACTCGCCAGCTTCTGGCATTCAGCCGCAAGCAAGTGTTCCATCCACGAGCGCTGGATTTGAACGCCATCGTCGTCGATACGCAAAAACTTCTTGGACGATTGATCGGTGAGCATATTGAATTGTTCACCTCGCTGGACCCGAATCTGGGTCAGGTGCTCGTGGATCCAGTCCAAATCGAGCAGGTTCTTATGAATCTGGTTCTCAACGCGCGGGATGCCATGCCGGAAGGAGGAAAACTAACGATCGAAACTTCAAACATCCGTCTGGAGGAGAAGCACGAAACCAAGTATTCGTTTGTTCCCGCCGGCAGGTATGTCCTCTTCGCCGTCACGGACACGGGCTGCGGCATGGATGAAGAAACTCAAACTCGGATTTTTGAACCTTTCTATACGACAAAAGAACTTGGCAAGGGCACAGGGCTCGGTCTGGCCACGGTCTATGGAATTGTTAAACAGAGTGGAGGATATATTTGGGTTTATAGCGAATGCGGCCGTGGAACGACGTTCAAGGTCTATCTGCCCCGTGTCGACAACCTGACTGCGCCGCAGCGTCCCAGCAAACAACCCATGCAAATCCAGAGTGGAACAGAAACGGTTTTACTGGTGGAAGACGCCGAGCCGCTCCGGGTGCTGATCAAAGAGATTCTGATGAATTGCGGCTATAAGGTCCTCGAAGCCGAAAACGGCAATGTGGCCATTCGAATTGCGCACGATTTTCAGGGCCCCATCCATCTGCTCTTGACTGACGTTATCATGCCGGGAATGGGAGGCGAGCAACTCGCCGCGCAGTTGTCGCAGTTTCTTCCGGAGATGAAGGTGCTGTACATGTCGGGATATCCGAATGATGGAATCGTTCGGTCGGGGATTTTGGCCAGTGGAGTCGCTCTTCTCGAAAAGCCATTTACGCGCGAAATCCTGGCCCGAAATGTCCGGCAAGTTCTCGACGAGCAAGAAGCAATCTCTTGAAGGCATTGCTGAAGACGGCGCGTCGAGGACAGGCCGTGATCCAAATGGTCAACGGCGATTGAAAGTGGTTCGTAGGTGTCCTGCTATGAATTCCCGCATTTCATAACTTTCCCATAAAAAACCTGGCCCGCGTGGAGCCCGGCATTCAGCCCCCTGAGGAATAGATTTAGACGATGTCGGCCTTTCACGAGGAATTCTGATTGGCAGCCCACGCCACTGGTTGGTCTTTTCCGTCGATGTTGTGCCGATTGAATCTTCCTGAGCGCCTCTGTTTCGTCGCAGGCCTCGGCTGGACTTTCCGCGCTCCATCTGGCAAAACTTTTGACGGGACTTTTGCCACTTGCGAAAGGCGGCCAATTGCAGCACCTCGGAGCGTTTGTTATTGGGATTGTCATCGGGTTTCTTGGAGGGTTGTTTGGAAAGGGGGGCAGCGCGATTGCGACGCCGCTCTTGAGCCTGGTCGGCTTCCCGGGATTCATTGCCGTCGCTTCGCCGCTTCCGGCCACAATTCCGGGAACGCTGATCGCCTCCTCGGAATACTGGCAATCCCGCCAGCTGGATTGGGGAATCGTCTGGTGGAGCGTCGCTGTAGGGATTCCCGCAACGATCCTGGGCTCCGCTCTCACGAAGTTCACAGGCGCGCGGCCTTTGCTGATCATCACGGGACTGATGGTGCTTGGGTTCGGCCTTGCTTTCTTGTTTTCACCAAGAGAAGGAAAATCCGCGGGATCATCGTCGGATCAGTCGGCGGAAAATCGTCCGCCGTATTGGCGCGTGCGGCTGGTGCTGATCGCCGCCGCAGTAGGAATCATATCGGGGCTTCTGGCCAATGCCGGTGGATTCCTGCTTGCGCCGGCGTACTCCCGCTTCCTTAAGCAGCCGATCAAGAAGTCGTTTGCGTGCTCTTTGGCGGTGTCTGCGGTTCTGGCACTGCCCGGAACCGTCGTCCACGCCTACCTCGGGCACATATCGTGGACGGTCGCGGGACTCGTTGCACTCGGCTCGGTTCCGTTCTCGTATCTCGGCGTCCGAGTTGCGATTCGCTCGAATTCCAGCACTCTCGAACGATTGTACGGAATTGTCCTCACCGCGCTGGGAGCCTTCTTTCTCTACCAATTATGAATTCTGGGGCAGACAGAATTTCTGGCGGCGGTCACAGGCAGTGGCGGCGTCAGTATTTCTGATGCGAAGCGCAAGTTAATGTTAATTTAGGGCCACTTTTAACTGGAGCGGGCCATGCCCCTGCACGCCGCAACTCCATTGAACCCGGCACACTTCCTGGATCGTGCCGCGAAAATCTTTTCGGAGCGCACTGCCATCATCGATGGCGAGCGCCGCTTCACGTATCGCGACTTTGGAGAAAGGTCGCATCGCCTCGCGGGACTGCTGCGCGGCGCAGGGGCGCAACCCGGCGATCGAATTGCCGCGCTCTGCACCAATAGCCACATCATGCTCGAAATGCACAATGGCGCGCCCATGGCGGGTTGCGCTCTGGTGCCAATCAATATTCGGCTTTCGCCGCGAGAGATGGTTTATATCCTCGATAATTCCGGCGCGCGCGTGCTGATTGCCACGCACGAACTTGCGGAGTCCGCGAAAGCGCTTGCGTCTTCCACGGGCGTGCGGCTCATTCTTGCCGGCGGCCCATCCAGCGAATACGAAGAGTTGCTCAAATCTTCAGGTCCCATCCCCGCGACACTGGTGGACGAAATGTCGCTGCTGGCGATTAATTACACCAGCGGAAGCACTGGCCGCCCGAAGGGTGTGATGTATACGTACCGCGGCGCGTACCTGCAGGCGCTGGCGATGGCTTTCCATGCGCGTCTTGGGCTGGACAGCGCCTACCTGTGGACGCTCCCTATGTTTCACTGCAATGGCTGGTGCTTCACGTGGGCAGTGACGGCGGCCGGCGCGGTTCACATTTGCCAGCGCCAGATCGATCCGGCGGCCATTTGGAAAGAAATTCTTAGCGGCACCGTAACCCATCTCTGCGCCGCGCCTACCGTCATGACGATGATCGCGGAGGCCGCCGCATCGTCCGGTGGCGGAAAAGTTGGCCATCCGGTCCAAGCGTTCACGGGAGGCGCGCCTCCCACTCCCGCGCTGCTGGCGCGACTGGCCGCCTTGAACCTGTGCGTCACGCACTTGTATGGCTTGACGGAAACTTATGGCCCTTCCGTGATTAACGTCTGGCAGCCCGAATGGAATGCCAAGCCCGAAACTGAAAAGGCAAGATTGAACGCCAGACAAGGTGTCGGCAACGTAGTCACACAGGAAATCAGCGTGATCGATGCCAACGGCGAGGAAGTCCCCTCCGACGGCGAAACACTGGGCGAAATCGTGATCCGCGGGAACAACGTGACCACCGGCTACTACCGAGACGATGCGGCCACGAGCGCCGCCGAAGTTAAGGGATGGTTTCGCACGGGCGATCTTGGCGTGCGCTACCCGGATGGATATATCGAACTCCGCGACCGCGCCAAAGACATCATCATCACCGGAGGAGAAAATGTCGCCTCGGTGGAGATTGAAAAAGCCCTCGCCGAGCATCCCGCGGTTTTGGAGACGGTGGTAGTGGCGCGCCCGGATGAACGGTGGGGCGAAATTCCAGTTGCATTTGTAGTTCTGAGGGCGGGGATGGCTGCCACAAAAGATGAGCTCATCGAATTCGTGTGTGGACGCATTGCCCGCTTCAAAGCGCCGCGTGAAATCCTGTTTGAAGAGCTTCCCAAGACTTCCACAGGCAAAATTCAGAAGTACATTTTGCGCCGCCGTTTGAGCGGCTTGAGCGAACACTAAGAGGTTGTCATTCCGAGCGAAGCGAGGAATCTGCTTTTCTATTGGGCTCAGGGAAAAAGCAGATTCCTCGCTTCGCTCGGAATGACAAAATGATGTACCTTTCCATGACCTCAACGCCGCAGGCGGGCGATGAACAATGATCCCAGATCGCAAAATTCAAGAGGGCGCGCGCCATCCTGATCGAGTAGAATCCGCCATCGTCCCCTGGAGGCGCTGAAATGGCTTTGCGAACGGCTGCCCAATTTCTCGCCGGGCTGCGCGACACCCGTGAAGTTTACTACCGCGGCGCGCGCGTACCGAGCGTGGTCGACCATCCCGAGCTGGGCGTCGCCGCCAGGCATGCTTCCATCGATTTTGAGCTCGCTGAAAACCCGAATTATCGAGGGCTTGCAGTCCATCGCGAAGGCTCGGAAGAATATTCCGCCTACTACCGCGTTCCCCGCAGCTCACAGGATTTGCTTTCCCGCTCCAAGCTGATCGAAGCAGGCACGACTGAAGGCGGCACGCTGGTTCTGCTGATCAAGGAAATCGGGACCGACGCGCTATTCGCTCTGAAGCGCGTTCTCGGCCGCGACGGCAATGCGCAAGGGATCGAACGCGTCGAGGCGTTTTACCGCCACTGCCGGAAAAATGACCTGGCCATGGCTGTCGCGCAAACCGATGTGAAGGGCGACCGCAGCAAGCGGCCTTCGGAGCAGAGCGATCCCGACATGTACGTCCGCGTTGTGGAAAAGGGTGTCGGCGGCATCACCGTCAGCGGCGCGAAAATCCATACTTCCTGCACTCCCTATGTGGACGAGGTAATCGTGTTGCCCAGCCGGTCCATGGGGCCCGGCGATGAGCCGTGGTCGCTCGCCTTTGCCGTTCCCGTGGCGACGCCCGGGCTTCGACTGTATGCGTCTGATTATCTCCATGGGACGGATGATCCCTTCACGCGCCCCATTTCCACGAATCACAAAATGGTGGAAACCCTGACGGTTTTTGAAAATGTTTTCGTCCCGTGGGACCGCGTGTTTTACGTGGATCGGCCCGACCTGGCAGGCGCGACCGCGCTCACCTTCGTCGAGTTTCATCGATTCACCGCGGTGAGCTATAAGCTTCCGCTGCTGGACGCGCTGGTGGGCGCGGCAATCTCGATCGCCAAAGCGAACGGGATCGATCGGGCCGGGCACGTGCGCGATAAACTGACATGGCTCGGCGGATATGCTGAAACAGTGCGCGGGCTGACGGAGCTTGCCGCGCTTCGCTGCAAAATGGAAAATGGCGTCGCCTACCCGGACGTGTTCACAACGAATATGGCTAAGTGGACCTTCGCGCGCGATTTTCACCGGGCCATTGAAACCGTGCAAGACCTCGCCGGAGGCCTGCTCGTCACCGGGCCGGGCGGCATGGATTGGAATTCGCCCGAGATCCGGCCCGTCCTGGAAAAATATTTGCCCGGCGCATGGCCCGCCGACCGGCGGATGGCTATCATGAATCTGATCAGCGATCTGACAACGCGCCTTTACGGAGGCTATCAGGCGGTCCTGGCGGTGCACGCCGAGGGCTCGATTGAGGCTGAAAAGATGGCGATGTTTCGAGCCTACGACCCGTCCCGGTCCATCGCGCTGGCGATGCGGCTTGCAGGACTGGAAACCAACGCAGCACCGAAATAGCTTTTGAGACGGACCTATTTCTTGAATGCCAAGCGACCCCAACTCGGCAAGGCGTCAGGGGCTGAAGCCCTCGTTGTTCAGATCCGTGAACGTCGCGGCTGAAGCCGCGACCCACAAAGACATTCATGAGATGGCTTCACGTTGGAATTCGTGGGCTTCGTGTCAATAGCCGAATCTTTGTGGGGCACGGCTTCAGCCGTGCCATAAAGTCGTAGCAATCAATGCGGCTTTAGCCGCTGGCCTCTTCGAAATGAACTTGTCGCCAAGACATATCAAGGAGCGAAAAGTGGGCGAGTTGACCGGAAAAGTTGCCATCGTCACAGGCGCAAGCCGCGGCATAGGCCGCGCCATCGCGGAAATCTTTGCGCGCGAAGGCGCGCGCGTCGTGATCTGCGGGCGCAAGCAGGAAACACTCGACCAGGTCGCGAGTGAAATCGGGCCTTCCGTGAAGCCCATCGCCTGCCACGTCGGCCGCGCAGATCAAATCGAAAATATGGTCGCGGTCACGGTGCGCGAATTTGGGCCCGTCGACATCCTGGTGAATAACGCCGCAACGAATATTTCTTTCGGCCCATGCCTGGAAATCGACGAAGCGCAATTCGACAAAATGGTTGAGATCAATCTAAAGAGCGCTTTCCGCCTGGTGCAAGCCATCGCCCCGGGAATGTGCACTCGTGGTAGCGGATCGATCATCAACATCGCCTCGGTCGCCGGCCTTCGACCGCAACTGCACAGTCTCCTCTACAGCATGACCAAAGCCGCGCTCATCATGATGACGAAGTCATACGCGCTGGAGCTTGGAGCAAAAGGGGTCCGCGTAAACGCCCTCGCCCCCGGCTTGATTCAGACCGCGCTAAGTGAGCACTACTGGAAGGACGAAGCGCAACGCGCCGCCCTGCTTGCAAAGCAGCCCATTCAGCGCCTCGGACAACCGTCCGATGTCGCGGAACTAGCCCTGCTCCTCGCTTCCGAGAAGGGTTCTTACATTACCGGCCAAACGCTCACGGTGGACGGCGGATTCCTGCTCCCGGGCCTCTAGAAACTGAGCCAACCGAACCAAAAGTAAAGTCTGAAAACGCTCAATCCGCGTTCGTTGACGGCTCCCAACGTCTATGCTACAAGTCCCCACCATGTCGAAACTATTGGCCATTATCACTCTCGGGAGCATCGTGGTCGGCGCTACGATGTGGGTACCCCCCGATCTCGGAGCTCAGAACTCAGAGCCCGTCGCCCTCAGCGGGGTCGTTAGCTCACAGCAGGAAGGCCTCATGGAGGGCGTCATCGTCAGCGCCAGACGCGATGGCGCCAACTTCACTGTGTCGGTTGTAAGCGACGCGAAAGGGGAATATAGATTCCCCCGCAGCCACGTGGAGCCCGGCAAATACGCCCTCACGATCCGAGCCGTGGGATACGATCTGAACGGTCCCGGGTCCGTGGAGGTCTCTGAGGGCAAAACCACAACCGCTAATCTCAAGCTCGAAAAATCCAAGGATCTCGCCGCGCAGCTAAGTTCACTTGAGTGGGCCATGAGCGCGCCCGGCACAGCCGAACAGAAGGACAAAGTCATCTATCAAATTGGGAGTTGTGCCTACTGCCATAGCTGGGAACGCATCATGAGGTCGAACCACTCGGCCGATGAGTTCGTAGAGCTGATTACCCGCATGCAGAAGTACTACCCGGATGGGTCAGCGGTCAGCAGAGACGAACGGGGACGCGGTCAGGTAGGTACGCCTAGTTGGGTCGCCGCTGCCGACCAGAACCCGAAATGGAGCCGTGAGCCTTTGGCCGTTCCGAAAAAAGAATTAGCCGAATATCTGGCGACAATAAACCTTAGCGGCGGCAAGACGACGTGGCCCTTTGAGTTGAAAACGCTGCCGCGGCCGAAGGGCAAGGCCACACGTATCATCATCACTCAGTACGACATGCCACGGCCCGACACGGTGGCACACGATCTTGACCTCGATTCCAAGGGCACGCCGTGGTACACCGACGAAAGCCGGATGTTCTTCGGGAAGATGGATCCGAAAACCGGCAAGTTTACCGAGTACGCGTTGCCACCCGTGCCACCCGGAGATCTGCCGGGAGCTAGGGACATCCAAGTGGATCGCGACGACAACATCTGGTTCCCGCGGCGGATCGCCAATGCCGCGATCGTGCTAACGAAGTTTAATCCGAAGACAGAAGAACTGAGCACGATCGAAGGAGTCGGGACGCAATTCATGGCACTCGGACCGGAAGGCAAAATCTGGGCGGGCTGGTCGCGGGTCGATCCGAAGAGCATGAAAGTGGAAGCCACGTACGGGTGGGAGAACTCACCGAACATCCCTCCTGGTCCACACTGGCAGTACGTCGATCTCACAGTGGTCAACTCCAAGGGGAATCCATACGCACCGGACATTGCCGGCTCGTACATCATCGGCATCGACGCCAAGACGGGTGAGGCCAAGTTCTGGCAGGTCCCAACGCCAAGGTCATCGCCCCGCCGTGGTCGAATGGACGCGCAGGACCGCTTCTGGTTTGCCGAATACACCGGCGACAAGATCGGCATGTTCGACACACGCACGGAAAAGTTCGAAGAATGGCCCATGCTGCGTAAGTACACGACCCCATATGCGGTCTCGGCCCCTGACAGAAACGGCTACGTGTATGCAACGAGCAACATGTCCGAACGCCTCATCCGCCTTGATCCAAAGACCGGCGAGATCGTCGAATATCAGATGCCGACCGAGTTCGATTCGAAGAAGATCACCTACGATCCCACGACAAGCCGCTTGACCCTGTGGATGATCAACACTCGTACCGCGAGAATGATGAAGGTCGAGCCTCTTGACTAGACGCGCCCCGAATGTGCCCGGTCGTAATCCTGAATCCACTTTGAAACGAATTTATCCAATGGCCTGAAAAGAACCAAGGGACGGGTCGCCCGGCCTTTGATCTTGAATTTCCGGTGCCCCGTCTGTCACCCCGCGTGACAGGTGGGGCTTTTTACTTTCGTTCCTTCGTAGGGAACCGCACATTACCATTTGGTATGGAAACGCGAACCAAAAGCCCCGCTCTCGCCGCGGCGAGCGTCAAGGACGGGGCACCCCAAGTTCACAATCTGAACTCAGAGTCGGTGTACCGGAGTAGTATGAGAAATTGGAGCCGAGGCGATCTTGGGGGATGTCCAAGGGAGGGCCACCCGCCCACCCCCAAATTCACAATCTGAACTCAGAGTGGATGTATACGAGAGGATGATTCCGTGGGGCTGAGACAATCTTGTGGAATGCAAAAGGGTCGGCCACCCGTCCGTAAGGACGCGCCCGTTCAAGAGCAGCAAGCGGGGACGTAAATAAATGGAGGTAGCGCACCAGTGTCCAAAACAGCCGTCGCAACCGTTCTGCTCCTCTTACTCACCCACGCGCCAAGTGCGCGGCCTCAGTCGGTATCGACGATTTTCTTCTCTTACGACCAAAACAGTTTCTCTGCTACTGGCAGCTGGATTCCGGCAGATACGACAACAAGCTCATCGGTTCGGAGCGAAACTGAAATAGATTGCTTCAAAAATAGTCTGTCGTGTGTGGAGGCTACCGCCGAGTTTTATTCAGGCCATCCTCACGTCACGCTTAACTACCTCCAGGTGATCAAGTGGGATAACGATGGAATTATCGCATCGGACCCCAGTGGAATCTGTATGACAGTTGCGGTGCAAATTTCTTTCGCAGAAGAGCGCATTTCCTCAACCCATTCTATGAAGCAACTCAACGACAAGAAAAAGCAAGCCTGCAATTTTTTTTGGGGCCGAAAAGACAGAAGAGGATATTTTTGTCCTTAAGGGTTCAGAGCGGTGGACGAAGGAACACGCCCTTATTATCCCCGGGAAATCCGCGAAATGACGGGAGAAGACGATGAAGCTCAAGATCATGTTCTTAGTGTTAATGTTTGCGGTTCCTGGCATTGCCCGCGCTCAAGCAAAATCGGGCAAGATCTGCGTTTGGGCTGACAGTGAAGACCCCGGCGTCCTTATGCCGACACAACCTGGTGGCTCCGTAAATTCCATATCCGGATCTGAGGTGCAATTCATTCGGCTTCTGATCGTCAAAGACTTGAGAACTGACAAAAGTAACAACGTCCTAGAGCCGTGCCCTCAGACCGGGGAAAACATTGAGTTGGACGTTGTAGTCGGTCAGTTTCTCGGTGCGTATGTGGCGAGCGTCTCTATCGTCATAACGGGTCGGAAAGATGGCCCCATTCATGTCTCATCAAATGTTGTTGCCGCGAAGACTGATGAGTTATTGGCCCAAGATATAGCCTTCACCTATGCGAGTCTTAAATTGCAACTTCTAGTTGGCGCAACGAAATAACGGAATGGCGATCTAATCTTGCTGTGGTAGACTATCCCTTCGCCCGACTTTGAGAAAGTCTTCCTTCTTATACTGGGCGAACGGTACAAGTCCAGAGGGGGCCGCGAGGACTTCGCGGACAAAGCGACCACGCGCTTTCCTTGTTGGAATCATCAACGAGGAGCGATGTTTGAACCGTGTCATTTCCGTTCCTCGTTGAACACGGTGCAGGCGAAAGGCTCGGCCCCCAACGACCTTCATTTCCCAAGCAAGTTAGACCAACACCCTTTTGGCGGGTCGCGCTCGACGCTCGGCTGGCCGTAGCTTTGATTCGGAGTTCAGGATGCCCCGTTCTTCGCTGTTAGAAGGGCGGAACTAATCTGGGAACAATGTCTAATGACGTAGAAGAGTCGCGATTTTTCGCTGGACTCAAGAAAAAATCGCACGCGAAATTGTGGCGGACAAGCCTGTAAGCCGGATGCACTCACGCGGCATTGATAGCACGTAAGTTGTTGATTCTACAGGAACCGAACCTGTCAATAAAGTCAGTTTTGGCACTAAAGTCAGAACGTCCGTCACAATTTCCGTCACAGTTCCTGTAGAGGAAAATCTCAACCGTTCGGAAGGCAAGAGCCGGGAAGTTGACCGCCAAGCGCCGAAAACCGATAGCCTTATAAGCCGCCGAATCTCGCTGGAAGAAATACACCTTGGCGAATCATGTTAATCTTTAAGTGATTTACTGGGCATGGTATTGGTCAACGAGTCACTAAACAGTGCTATTCTTCGGTTCTATGCTTTAGAAATCTTTTCATTTCGAATTCTATTCCGTCCACGGCCATCTGGAAAATAATGCTCCCTTAAATTATTCCAAGCTTTTTGGCGCGATGACTGCACTAAAGGGACACCATTCAGAAAACGGCCACCACCATGTATTCATTGGGACGGCATCTTGGAACAATGGTCAATTATTTTTGGTCATTTACACGGGTTATTCAGAGAAAAGCACTCTGTTTTTTGATCTCACGTCTCAGCGGGAACTAACAGAATCTACTCTGCCAGGACGGTTTCAAGCTCGAAAAAGCTACGTGTTGATTGATGCGAGCAAAAGGATTATTGCAATGGAAATTAAGAGGGGCTATATAAATCCGCATTCCCTCTCTTTTCTCATTCAGGAATTTGCTCGTAGAACGAGGGAATTCAAATCTCTGGAACTTGATTTCAATCCGATTGCCGATGAGGACTTTACGAGTAGACTTGCCGGATTTGCCCGCATTCAAGCCGCTACAATTACGATAGCGCGACCAAATGTTGATTGGACTGACCTGCCCCCCGTTTTTGGTCCAGTCATAAGTTAGCACTCCGGGGGTCCTGCACATCCGAACCTTCCCACGTCGGGGCGATGGAAACGACCGGCGTGGGGGGAGACGCCGGTCGCGCGACGACACTCGCGGCGAACTCTTCCGGCGTCAGATACCTCAGCGAGCTGTGCGGGCGTACCGTGTTGTAATCCACCCGCCAGGCCTCGATCACTTCCCGAGCGTGTCGGAGATCTACGAACCAGTTCTGGTTCAAACATTCATCTCGGAACTTTCCGTTGAAGCTCTCGATGAACGCGTTCTGCGTGGGCTTGCCGCGCTCGATGAAGTGCAGCGCCACCTGATTCTGATACGCCCATTGATCCACAACGCGGCTGGTGAACTCCGTTCCGTTGTCGACCTGGATCGCGGCCGGTGCTCCACGTCGTTCTCGCAACCCCTCCAGCACCCGCACCACACGCAGGCCGGGTAGCGACGTGTCGGGCTCGATCCGCAGGGCCTCTCGCGTGTAGCCATCCATCAGGTTCAGCGTGCGGAATTTCCGCCCGCCGGCCAGTTCGTCATGCGTGTAGTCCATCGTCCACATTTCATTTGCACGCGTCGGAAGCGCCAATGGCACTCGTGCTTCGGCTCGAAATCGCTTGTGCCTCTTACGCTGCATCGCCAGCCCCTCCTCCCGGTAGAGTCGATAGACCCGCTTATGGTTGACCAACCACCGCGGCGTTCCGTCCGCGGCCTTCTCCCGCCGCAGGAAAATGTACAATCGCCGATAGCCGAATCGCGGACGCTCGCCTGCCAACTCCCGCAGCCGAGCCCGCAACGCACCTTCGTTCCGTTCCCTTCGCTGATACCGCCAGCTCCCACGGTGCATTCCGATCAGCCCACAGGCGCGTCGCTCGCTGAGCCCTGCTTGTTCCCGCACGACGCGCACCGCTTCTCGCTTTGCCCGCGGGCCTACCACTTTTTTGCTAGTACCACCTTCAGCGCGTCCAGGTCCAAGGCTTGCTGCGCCACGATCTTCTTCAGCCGTCCGTTCTCTTCCTCTAGCTGACGCAGTCGCCGCGTCTCGCTCACTTCCAGGCCACCGTACTTCGCCTTCCAGTGGTAAAACGTAGCGGTACTGATACCAATCCGGCGGCAGAGGTCCTTCATGGGAACTCCGGCCTCCGCTTCTTTCAACACCCCCACGATCTGCTCTTCACTAAACCGGCTTCCTTTCATGGCGCTTCTCCTCTCGCGTTCTTATACCCGGAGGAGCTAACTCTTGGCTGGACTAAATTTCGGGGAGCAGGTCAAGACTTGCAACTAAGCTCATGCCAATTGCGGACCTCACGGGTTCGAGCAAGTCGGAGTTGTCTCCTTTCTTTACTGCAAAATTCTTTACTTTCGTACCCTGCTGGTCACCCAGAAGCTCTACAGCACGGACCTGGTGTAGATTGAATGGGTCAATCATCGCTGGCGAGTGGGTCACATAAAGCACCTGTGAGTTCAGGGAAACTTTTTCTTCGAGGAACCTTTTGATATCGCGTTGACCGTCAACGTGTAGTTCAAGCCCTGGATTATCAAGGAGAAGTACGGTTTGGTTTGAAACTCCTACATCATTCAGCAGCGTCGAATAGAATGAAAGATACCATTGGAACCCGTCGCTACGGTCCGACGGCGGGACTCGTTGAGTATACTTTCCGTCGCTTATGGAATCGTCCAACGTCGAGGTTGGCCGGAAACGGTCAGCAAGGGCCTTCGAATTCAAGTGCGCGGCGAGCGTATTTAAGTGGCTTGCTGCGTGTTTGATTTCGAAGGCCCTTTTTTTGTGGGAAGGAGTTGTGATGGTTGAAGCACAGATCGTGGAACAAAAACCGTTAGCGAAACGTGCCGCGCTTGAATATTTGGAGAAACAGGGCCAGGCGACTGCAAAAGAGTTGGCGATTGATCGCGATTCTCGCGCGGCTACCGCGTCAGAACTTCTTGAGCGCTGCACGTCGCAGGGCTTGGTAGAACGGGATGAGAAAGAGCGACCGCGAGTCTATCGCCTCACTGGACCAGGCCGCGAACGGTTGGAATTTTTCCGATCTCAGGATGTCCTGCAAGTTCTTCCGGCGAAGACTTCTAACCCATCTTCTAAGAACCGGTCTGCAAGCAATCCGGGTTCAACCCAAGAGGACCAAGCCGAGCATGAATCCGTCGATGTCGAAGCTATCAAGCAAGAAGTCCGTTTTCAGCTTGAAAAGTTGCGCGAGGACATGCGGGATTTTGTTGAGGCCTTCTGGTGACCGTGGCGCACAGCCGTTCGACGCGGAGGAACTGACCAAGCTCAGAGAGCACACGGGCGATGACTTGCTGGCTTTTCTTGTGCTTCGCTGGACGGGACTGCGCGGTGGTGATGCTGTTGCGCTGACTTGGCAGGAAATAAAGTTTGATCGCAAAGAGATTGAGCGCGTGACACAGAAGCGTGGGGAAAAAGTTATTTTGCCAATTCCCGTGGAACTTTTGTTTGCTCTGGAAAATGAATACCAGCGCGTGAAACCACAGCCCACGGACCGCGTGCTACTGAACCCAACGACAAACTCACCAATGACCCGGCCAAGGCTCTATGAACGGATGCTTGCTCTTGGAAAGCGTGCCGGAGTTCCCCAAGCGCACCCGCACCGTTTCAGGGACAGTTTAGCGGTTTACATGCTGGCGCGCGGTGCAAGTCCCTACGACGTGGCAAAGATGTTGGGTGACACGATCAACACGATTGAGCAGCACTACAGTCCGTTCGTTCCTGAACTGCGCGAGCGAGTCCGAACGTTGCTAAATTCCGATGAGATTTCGGAAAAGTCCGTCACAATACCGTCACAATTTCCGGTCAGGATTCAATGAACCGTTGATTCTAAATAAGTTATGGCGGGCAAGCCTATAAGCCGGATTCTGTTCGCCGCGCAAACCTTGCCGCCTGCGCGCCGTGGCGATCATTCCTCTAGGTCCAGGTTCGCACCTGGACTCCAGCAGCCTACCCGAGGGTCCTAACGAGCTGGGCCAGCTCTCCCCTCCTATTTGGCCTTGCACCACGCGGGGTTTGCCGTGCCCCCGATGTTGCCATCGGGGCGGTGGGCTCTTACCCCACCGTTTCACCCTTACCGAGCACTGTCACCATCCGCAATCCGCTTGCGCGGGCTGCTTTCAGGCTGTCTGAAGGTTTTCCTTCAGATGGCCACCGAGGCGCATTGCACCGGCGGTTTATTTTCTGTGGCACTGTCCGTAGCCGAAAACCTCGCCTCGCTTGCGCGAACGGCACCGGGTGCGGGCTGTACTTGCAGCCCGCCTCCGTAAGGTCTCTCGGCCCCCTGGCGTTACCAGGCGCGTTGCCCTTTAGTCTGAGGCGTCGCACGCCGAAGACTTGGTCCCGGCATTTCTGCCGATACTTTCGTCCCCTGCGCAAGACGCGAAGACCACGGTGTCCGGACTTTCCTCCCGGCCTGCCTTCTTTAGTCTGAGGCGCTTTCGCCCCGAAGACTTTCGAAGGCCAGCCCAGCGATCACCCGGCCTGCCCGCCAAGGCCAGTATATCATCTCTCTCCATCCCGAGGTCTGAGGTTCACGCCAAAAGCACTACAAATTTCGCGCCAACGGCGCGGAGGATAGCAGCCCGGGGCGACGCCCTAGGCATCCTGCAAGCGCACGCCGCCCGCCCTGAAGGGGCGGGGGGCCCCGCGCCCTGTCAGGGCGCATCTCCACGGACGATTATCGAAACCCAGGGCGTTGCCCTGGGCTAGCATGCGGCGGCGCCTTTGGCGCCGAATGGCTGTCGAGGTGTTTACCTAGAACGAGGAGGGTCAACTCTACAGGTCGTTCTGATCACCCGCTGCTATGGCTCTTATGCCATTGCCTTCAAATGCAAGAATGCCGGCCTCGAAGGCCGGCATTCTTGCAAAAAAACTAACTTAGATTGCGGAACGGAGTTAATTTCCCCCGGTTGCAGATGTTGCGAGCGGTTTGGCGGTGAAAATCGTGATTTCAACGCGACGGCTCGCCGCGCGCGCGTCCTTGCCCTTGCCGTCATCGATTAACTTCTGATCCCCCAGGCCAACCGTATGGATCCGGTAAACGGGAACATCGTGGCTGCCCACCAGGTAAGAAATTACCTGATTGGCGCGCGCACGGCTCAACTGGTCGTTGAACGCCTTATCCCCGGTCTGGTCCGTGAATCCCTCGATGGTGATGAAATAGCGCGCCTGGTTGGCGATCTGCGCGACCATTTCGTCCAGCTTGGCCTTCTCGTCTTTGGTGAGCGTGTCCTTGGCGATGGCGAAGTGCACGACGGTCTTATTGCCGGCCTTGTAGTCGTCGATATTCGCAACCACATTGCGCAAGTCGTTTATATCCTTGGAATTCTGGTTGGTTTTGGCCGTCGCCCCCTTGGCCTCATTGTCTGCAGTCCTAGCGATTTCGGTGGTGGCGGACAGCTTCTTTTCGTCTTCATCGACAACCTGGTTGGTCTTGTTGATGTCGGCGACTTGCGAGGTATCGCGCGACTGCGAGCTCTTATCCACCTGATCGATCTTTTGATCCACAGGCGTGATGCTCTGCTTGACGTAATTCTTGGTCGCGCAACCGGCGATGAACAGCGAACCTACAGCAAGTGTGATCGTTGCGGACAATATTGCCTTGCTCATTTTCAGTCTCCCCTCTACTTTTCTCAGTTCTGGGTGCGTTGAGCCGTAGCCGGAGCCTCTCCGATTTTCCCCAAGACTCACAGAAATGGTGGCACGTGGCCGACCACTTCACCGCTAAATCGAATTGTACTATTAAGTCCCAACCTTACAAACAAATAGAAAGAAATCCGGCTATGGTACGCGACATGCAACTAGCATGACCCCGCGTAATCTTTACACGTTATTTAAAATGGGTGCACAAAATTACCTGGAAATTAACGCTGGCTCGAAGCCCTTTTCGAGCGCCCCTTCCCTTTGGTGGCAGCCGAGGCCTCCCGGAATGAGGCCGAGGCGGATTCGACCTTGCTCCGCCCGGCCAGGAGATCCTCGAATTCGTCTTCGTTCAGGATGGTGACGCCGAGGGAGCGCGCCTTGTCATATTTTGATCCCGGGTCGGCGCCGACCACAACGTAGTCGGTCAGCTTGCTGACGGAGCTGCTTACCTTTCCTCCGTGGCGAACGACTTCCGCTCCGCCCTCATCGCGCGAACGCCGTGCCAGCGCGCCGGTAAAGACAAACGTCTTCCCGGCGAAGCGCGTATCTTCCGGGGCCGCGCGTTTTTCGATCATCTTCAGGCCTTCTTCTTTCAGGCGCTGAATTAATTTCCGGTTCGCCGGCTCAGAGAAAAAATCGGCGATGCTCTGTGCAACCTTGGGGCCGACTTCCGGAACTTCCTCGAGTTCTTCCACGGTCGCCTCGGCGAGCTTCGGAAGCGAAGCAAAATGATCGGCGAGAAGTTGGCCCGTGCGCTCGCCCACAAAACGCATTCCCAGTGCGTAGATCAGCCGCGCGAGGCTGTTATTTTTGCTTGCCACAATTTCGTCCAGCAGATTTTGCGCCGATTTTTCCGCCATGCGCTCCAGCGCGGCCACGTCATCCAGCTTCAATTCGTACAAGTCGGCGAAATCCTTCACCAGCCCCTTGTCCACAAGCTGGTCGACGATTTTATCGCCGAGGCCGTCAATGTTCATCGCGTGCCGCCCCGCAAAGTGCAGCAGCGATTCCTTGCGTTTCGCCGGGCAGCTGGCATTCACGCAGCGGTAAGCGACTTCTTCCGGGTCCTTGTGAATCCGGCTGTGGCACTCGGGGCATCGCTCCGGGACGACAATTTCGCGGCGGTGTTTTCCTTCCTTGACTACCTTCATCACGTGCGGAATCACTTCCCCGGCGCGCTCGACGATTACGGTGTCGCCGATGTGAAGGCCGAGTCGCACGATTTCGTCCATGTTGTGCAGCGTCGACCGGCTGACGATCACGCCGCCGACCTGCACCGGCTCGAGCACCGCCACTGGCGTGAGCGTGCCCGTGCGCCCCACCTGAAAAATGACGTCGTTCACCACTGTCGTTTCCTGCCGCGCGGGATACTTATAAGCGACAGCCCAGCGTGGGGCTTTCGACGTGAATCCAAGTTCCTGTTGCAGCGCGACGGCGTTGACTTTGATCACGATGCCGTCGATTTCATACGGCAATTTCTCGCGCTTTCCCTCCCACGCGTCGATGAACTTCCTCACCGCTTCGAGCGAATGGCACACATGCCAGTCGGGCGAAACCTTGAAGTGAAGCTTTTGCAGAGCCTCCAGCGCTTCAGAGTGGAGCCGAGTGGGCATCCTCCCGCCCGCCAGCAAAAAGTATGCGTAGAAGTCCAGGCGCCGCGAGCGCGTGATTTCCGGATCGAGCACGCGCACGGCACCGGCCGCGGCGTTGCGCGGATTCGCGAAACGCTTGCCGCCCTCTTCCTCCTGCTTTTCGTTCAAGGCTTCGAAGGCCCGAAGCGGCATGATGATTTCCCCGCGCACCTCAAAGTCCAGGGGCATGTGCAGCTTCCTGAGATCCGCGGCTTCCACGCGCAGCGGAATCGAGCGAATCGTGCGCACGTTTGCCGTAACTTCTTCTCCGGTCGTGCCGTCGCCGCGCGTGACGCCGCGCGTCAATATTCCGCCCTCGTAGATCAGCGAAATACTCAATCCGTCGAATTTGTGCTCGGTGACATAATCGACGTGATCGCGTCCGGAGAGTTCGCGCACGCGCCGGTCAAAATCTTCCAGCTCTTCCCTTGAATACGTGTTGTCAAGGCTCATCATCGCCGGAGAGTGCTGGCGCGTCTCGAATCCTTTGCGCGGCGCTCCGCCCACACGTACCGTCGGTGAATCGGGCGTGACGAGTTCGGGATGTTCCGCCTCGAGGCGCTTGAGTTCTTCCATCATCCGGTCGAATTTGACGTCGGAGATTTCCGGCTCGTCCTGCACGTAGTAGAGATATTCGTGCCGACGCAGCTCCTCGCGCAGCTTTTCGATCTGTTTGGATACCTTTTCGTTCTTCGCCATGCGGCCTCGGAGAATCGAAGGAAACGGGCGTTCAGTATACAATGCGCGCCCGGCCCCGAAACAGTGTGTACGTTTTTCACCAAATCACGGTATCTTGGTTTTCTTTGGGTAAGCAAGTTTGACGAGTTCTTGTAAAATAGATCGGAGTGAGCCAGGTGCCTAAGCAAGTTCGCAATGCTGTGTTGATCGTGAATCCCACGGCCGGCGGCGGCCGCGCCATGCGCAAACTGGAAGAGGCGCGCCGCGTTTTCCGCGAGGGCGGAATCGAAACGGAGCTTCAGAGTACCACGGCTGCGGGCGAGGCGACCGCCATGGCCCGCCGCGCCGTGGATGAATTCCGCGAGCTGGTGATCGTGTGCGGGGGCGACGGCACGGTGAACGAAGTGGTGAACGGGCTGGCTTGCAGCCAGGTGCCGCTCGCCGTTTTACCCGCCGGGACCGCCAATGTTCTGGCGAAGGAATTGTCGCTGCCGTGGAATTTGCCGCGCGCCGCCGAACGCATTGTGCGCGCGCCTTACCGGCGAATTGCGCTCGGCTTGGCTACCCCGGAGAAATCGAGCGGCGCGCCGCGCTACTTCCTGAGCGTCGCGGGCGCCGGAGCCGACGGCGCATTGGTTTCCGCGGTCCGCCCCGAGGTCAAGCTCAAGGCGGGCATTCTGGCCTACTGGCAGGAAGGCCTTCGTCAGTTGACAAAGTACGATTTCCCCCTGTTTCGCACGTCGATGGCGGGCAACGCGATTGACATTGACGCCTCGCTCGTCATCGTGGGCCGCACCAAGCATTACGGCGGGCCGTTCAAAATCACCACCGAAGCTGACCTCCTGCAGCCCGAATTCGAACTCGCTTTCGTCACCACGCGCAGCGCCTGGCGCTACCTCTCCTACATGCCCTTGATTTGGGCTGGAAAGCTGCGCAACGCGCGATACGTCCGCTTCTTCAAGACCAATTCCCTGCAGTGCGCGTCGAACAGCTCCTCGCAAGTCCAGATTCAGGTGGATGGAGAGCCAGCCGGACGTCTCCCGGTTGAGTTTCGGATTGTGCCCGACGCCCTCACCCTCGCCATACCCGATCCGATGTAGTATTTCCCGCGGCGATTCAAGTTGCACAGACTTCAGTCTGTGGCATTTAGCGGCGGCGAAAGTCAACTGCCACAGGCTGAAGCCTGTGCTACTTGACCTCGCCGCGACAACCCTTCATCGACGTGCAGGGGAATGCAATCTTGGCAAAATCACAATACCCACGGAAAAATTGGGTTGGCACAAAATGGAACCAGTGACGCATGCGCTGACTTCAATCGCTCTCGGCCGCGTGGGGCTGAACAAACTTACGCGCGCAGCGACTCCGATGCTGCTGGTCTCGGGCATGATTGCAGACGTCGACTGGATCACGCGGCTTGGCGGCGCGGACGTATTCTTGCGCGGCCATCGGACGGTAACGCACTCGCTCGTCGGCACCGCGGCAATCGTCGCCATCGTTGCTGCGGCCTCCTGGCTTGCTGGCCACAAATATGCCAAATTCGCGGTGGGAATCTTGCCTGCCCTCTCGATTTGCGCGGTTGGAGCAGGAGTACATCTGCTTCTCGACCTGCTGAACGGCTACGGCGTGAAGCTCCTCTGGCCATTCAATTCCCATTGGTATGCGTGGGACCTGGCTGACGGGGTGGACTCGTGGATTCTATTCTTCCTGCTGGCCGGATTGCTCCTTCCGGAATTGTTTCGCCTGGTCCTCGAAGAAATTGGGTCGAAGCCGAAGCGCCGCGGGCGGCAGCGCGGGGCAATCATTGGATTGCTATTCGTAGCGCTGGCCGTCACAGGGCGCGGGTTTGCGCACCAGCGGGCAGTTGCGCTTCTCGATTCGCGCGATTATTCAGGTCAAACGCCACTCGAGGTGGCAGCGTTTCCCCGGCCGTCCAATCCCCTGCTTTGGTCCGGTGCCGTGGAGACGGACAACGCCATCCTGAATCTGGAAGTTCCTCTGGGACTCGGCCGCCCATTCGACCCCGAACTCGCGGACGTGCATTTCAAGCCGCAGCCTTCCTTGACGCTGAAGAACGCAGTCGCCAGCCCCACGGCGATTGAGTTTTTGAACTTCGCGCGATTCCCTCTCGCGAGCATCCAGCCCGAAGGTGACGGCTTCCAGGTCCGCCTTCGCGACATGCGCTTCGCATCGGAACTGGCCGGCCGGCGCGGCGTCATCGCCGTCATCGAACTGAACGCGCAGAGCCTCGTGATCGGTGAACATCTGCAATTTGATTCCAATGCGGGGAATTGAATCAACCGCTGCGATCAGGAAGCGACGGGGCGCCCAAAAGCCATGCGCATCGCCAGGTAAAGCGTGAGGACGACGAGCAGAGTAATTCCGGTGACTTCCAGTTTATGAGTGAGCAGAAAGTGGCTGGCCTCTTCCCCGTAGCGAATTGCCAGAAATCCCTCGCCAAAGAAACGAATCCCCCGCGCGGCCAATAAGCCCAGCACAAACGTTTGCACCGGCATCTCGAATGCGCCCGCCGCGATGACAAATATTTTGAAAGGGTTGGGAGGAGGAAGCAGCGCCGTCACTAGGATGCTGAGAAAGCCATTCTTCTTGGTCCAGGCGCGAATCGTCAGCGCGCGCGGCCCGGCGTGCTTTTGGAACATCGCTTCCCCGCCCTTGCGCGCAAGGTAGTAAAGGAGCAGGCATCCCGCAACTGAGCCGATGGTGGCCATCGCCGCGTAGTACGGCATCCGCGCCGGATTGCGAATCGAAAGATCGATCAGCAGCAGGTCATTGATTACCGGAAATGTCAGGACGGAAGAATCAAGAAACGCAATGAGGAAAAGGCCCAGCCCTCCAGCGGAGGCGACGACCGCCTGTAGCCAGTGAGGCAGATGAAATTTCGGCGCCGGTAAGTCCATAGGGGGCAATCGAAGAAGGGAGATTGTAACAGACTCATTCAGCCCAAGGACTCGGACGGGCAGTTCTGTGGAATTTCAGTTTCCGATTGGAGTGGCGACCCGAACACGACTTTCGATCTTGTAAATTCGAACTTAGATTTCTGCCCTCCGGAGTTTTCCAGAGACGCTGTGGCGCAGCTTGCCAAGACTCCGATTCAGAAAGTGGCCGCGCTCGAGAAAGGGCAAAACGGGAGAGTTTCGCTTGCCTAAGTTAGCGCGCGCTCTCCTTATTCGTATATCGGTGCTGCAATAAATCAAAGCCTTGTCGAGCACCTCAACCGCATCATCGCGGCGATCGGCGGCCACGTAAACTTCCGCCAGGTTCAAATAGAGCTGGGCTTCACTGCGCTTCATACTCACGGCCTGCTCGCAAAGTTGCGCTGCCGCAGCCCATTTGCGCTGGGCGCGGCCAACTGAAACCCCCAGAAAAGAAAGGTAATACGGGTTTTTTTGTTCGAGTTCGGCAGCGTGTCTGAAGTATTCACAGGCCTCGTATGACTGCCCCTTACGCAGAAGGTTGATTCCTAGTTTGAATTTGGCAAGTGCAGAATCTTCCGCCATAAACCCCTTTCTGTCCCTTCCCCCGAGGACCGCGAAACAAAGATAAGTTGGAACCAATTTACGCATTCCCTTACATCCAATCTACTGGCCTTGGGAACAGTTTAAAGACAGGTGCTTTCCTTCCCGCCTCGCCTAGTGAATGCGTTTCCCGGGTGCTGCATTCCAACGATTGAGCCAATCTAATTCCAGGCCTTCCATGATTCTTGCTTGACACGATTCGGTGTCGATTGGATTATGGCGCTTCGCGATCATTTCCAATCCATCCGTTCCGGAAGACACGAGGTTTGCCATGCTCAATCGCAGAGAGTTCCTGGCCGTAACGGGGGTGAGCGCCGTGGGCGCGGCATTGGATTCAGTGCCGCGCTTTTCTGACCTGGCCGCGCTTCCGCCGGCGAAGCCCGACCTTACCCTGCGCATCGCTCCGGTCAGCGTCGAAATCGCGCCGGGGGTCGTGATCAAGACGCTCGGATATAACGGCAAGGTTCCGGGCCCCGTCCTGAGGTTCCGCGAGGGCAAACGCATCACGGTCGACGTCCATAACGACACCGATATGCCGGAAATCGTCCACTGGCACGGACAATTCGTTGCTTCCGACGTGGACGGTTCCGAAGAAGAAGGGACGCCGGTTGTTCCCGCTCAGGGCAGCCGCCAGTACACGTTTGAGCCGGGACCGGTGGGTTCGCGCTGGTACCACACGCACATGCCGTCCAAGGGAAACCTGGATATGGGTCTATTTAACGGACAATTCGGATTCTTTTACGTGGAGCCCAAGAGCGAGCCGGGAAAATACGATCAGGAATTCTTCCTGGCCGCGCATCACTGGGGACCCTCCCTCGCCCACCTCGGGCCGCCCAATAACGGCTGGGAAATCGCCTACAAAAACGGCTCGATCAATGACAAGGCGCTCGGTCACGGCGATCCCATCCGCGTGAAGCAAGGGCAGCGCGTGCTGTTACGCATTCTCAATTCCAGCGCGACCGACGACATCTCGTTCGCCCTTCCGGGGCACAAATTCCAGGTGATCGCCATGGACGGCAACCCCGTCCCCACGCAAGCCTCCGTGGATGTGCTAATGCTCGGAGTTGCGGAGCGCGTCGATGCCGTCGTGGAGATGAACCAGCCCGGCGTCTGGATCCTGGGCTCCACCAACGACGAAGAGCGGATGAATGGGATGGGTATCGTGATCGAGTACGCGGGCCAAACCGGAGAACCGGCCTGGGTCAAGCCTGCCAAGGTGCCGTGGGACTACACCCTTTTCGGCACGCAGGATAAGCTCCCGGATCCCGATAAGACCTTCGACCTGGCGTTCAAGAAGATTCCCGGCAATCGTGTGGATTTCAATCGCTGGACGATCAATGAGAAATCCTGGCCGGACACGGACCCGCTGATGGTCGAGAAGGGTAAGCGCTACCGCATGGTCTTCCACAATCAAACCGGGGACACGCACCCGCTACACCTGCATCGCCACGATTTTGAGATCGTCAAGATCGGCGGGAAGACCACGGCCGGCATAAAGAAGGACATCGTGAATATTCCACGCTTCAGCGATGCCGAAGTCGATTTCGTGGCGAGCCATCCCGGTCCGTCCCTCTTCCATTGCCACATGCAATTGCACATGGATTTCGGATTCATGACTTTGGTGAAATACACGTAGCGGGACCGTCGCGGCGGTGGTGACTTGGGCAAGTTGAGCGCACGCTTCTCCCGCGCCGGGTTGAAAGCCGCCGCCATCCATCGTATGCTGCCTTGACCGAGTGACCTCAAAGGAGAATATCGGAATGAAACGATTGATCTGCCTTGTTGCAGTTTGTATGGCCATGCCCCTGATGACCCACGCGCAGGAAGCGACCGCAAATCCGCTTACTGCCGCCGTTCGCAAACAGTTCGATGATTACGCCAAGAATCTGGTGGCGACCGCCGAAATCATGCCCGAGGAAAAATACAGCTTCCGCCCGACCCCCGAAAACATGACGTTTGGAAAAACGATCGGTCACATCGCCGATGTGAATAACGCCGTATGCTCGAAGCTGTTCACCCCCCCGGCCACGCCATTTGCGAAAAGTTCGGAAACCGATTCAAAAGAGAAATTGGTCGCCGGACTCAAAGCGTCCATGGACTATTGCGGAGAGCATTTTTCAAAGATGACGGACGCCAATCTGGCCGAAATGGTCCCGTTTTTCGGCGGCAGGCAGATCACCCGCCTGGGTGCGGCCCTCGCGGTGATCACCGATTTTGCCGATCACTACGCGGGACTTTCGATGCACCTGCGCATGAATGGCTTGCTTCCTCCAACCGCGCAGAAAAAAATGTAAGCGCTCACGCCACACCTGAAAAATGAAAAGGGCAGCCGGACCGAATTTTCCGGACTGCCCTTTTTGGTTTAGATTGGGTATTACAAGGAACGCCAATCGGGAGATTGGCGTTCCCATGGAACTAGGTTCGCGCCGGTTTCTGGTCGAACTCCAACGCCTCGCTCAATTTTTGAAGCAGTATGTTGCGAGTGAACGGCTTGGCGATAATGACTGTATCTAGGCTATCGGCGTCCTGCGAGCTGTACCCGGTGTATCCCGACATGAAAGCAACCTTGATTCCCGGATGGATTTGCCTGACTTTTTCCGCCACGGCCTGGCCATTCATTCCCGGCATAACCATGTCCGTGAGCAGCAAGCTGATTGGGCCGTTGTGGTCCCTGGCAATTTCCACCGCCTCCATTCCGTTGCAGGCTTCGATAACGGTGTACCCGTTTTGTTCGAGGATGGTGTGCGTCAGGGTGCGCAGGGACTCTTCATCCTCCACCAGCAGGATGGTGCCTGCGCCGCGCACTGGGGCGGCCGCAGCGGGAGCCGGGGCGTTTTGTGGCGTCGCCTCCGAGGTCACAGGCAAGTAAATCGCGAATGTCGATCCCATGCCCGGCTCGCTGTCCACCCAAACGTATCCGCCGATTTGTTTCACGAATCCATAAACAGTCGCCAGACCGAGACCTGTGCCCCGTCCCCGCTCCTTGGTTGTAAAGAAGGGTTCAAAGATGTGCGTCTGCGTCTGTTTGTCCATTCCGGTACCTGTGTCGCTCACCGAAAGCAATACGTAGTCACCCGGCGCCATAGGCTGATGCCTTTGTGCCTGGTCGGAATCAAATTGAGCGCGTTGAGTGCGAATCGCCAGATTTCCTCCTTCGGGCATGGCGTCGCGCGCATTGACGGCCAGATTCATGATTACCTGTTCAATCTGGCCTTGATCCGCTCTCACCGCTCCGAGCGCGGGATCGAGCGAGACATGAAGTTCGATATCTTCGCCAAGGAGCCGCGGCAGCATCTTGACCATATCCTCCACGATGGCATTCAAGTTGAGTACTCTTGTCTCCAGAACCTGCTGCCGGCTGAACGCGAGGAGCTGGCCGGTGAGTGAAGACGCCCGGTCGGCCGCCTTGCGAATTTGTTCCACGGAATTGCGCGCCTCGCCGGACGGATCAATTTGCTCCGACACCAATTCGGCGTAGCCGGAAATGACACCGAGAAGATTATTGAAGTCATGCGCGATTCCACCGGCCAGGCGCCCGACCGCTTCCATTTTTTGCCCCTGCCGCAGTTGCATCTCCATGGCCCGCCGCTCGGATATATCCTCGACAATACCCTCCAAAAATTCCACGTTCCCGTTGCTGTCCTTCACAACGTGCGCGGCGCAGCGGATGGTGAACGGCCTGCCGCTCTTATGCTTCCAGTCGACTTCGATTCCCTGAACCGAATCCTGTTGCCGCGACCACAGAGTCGCTTCGGCGCGCTCACCAGGATAGTAATAAAAGTCCGTATCCATCCTCAGGCGCAGAACCTCTTGTTCAGAGGCATAGCCGAGCATCTGCACGAGTGCGGGATTGGCTTGCGCGATCCGCCCGTCCGGAGTTGTCCTCAGAATTCCATACGGCGCGTTCTCCACGAAGGATCGGAAGGTTGCTTCTGAGCGCCGATGTACGTCTTCCATGTATTTCCGTTCCGTAAGGTCCCGCAGGATGGCCGAGCCCCCGACAATCCGGCCGCCCTCATCCCTGATCGGTGAAACGGCGATGGCTACGTGAATCAGTTTTCCGTCCTTTCTTTGCCGCATGGACTCCATGCGCACCACACTCTCGCCTTTTAACAATTTTGCCTGGCTGTCCTGAGGCTCACTGCGAAGTTCCGGAGGGGTGATCAGGGAAATGTGCTTCCCGATAATTTCGTTTCGCGAGTAGCCAAGCATTCGCTCGGCGCCGGCATTCCAATCCGTAAGTATGCCGTCCAATGTGGCGGCGATGATTGCGTCATCGGAACACTCCACAATCGCCGCCAGGCGGCGAAGGTCAAGTTCTCGCGCCCCCCGCTCATTCACTTCTTCCCTCAACGTGTCCACCGCGTGAACCAATTCCTCGGTTCGTTCCGCGACTTTTCTCTCGAGATTCTCGTTGAGATTCCGAATAGCAAATTGAGCGCTTTCTCGCTCCCGCATTTCCCGGCCTAATTTTCGCGTGACAAATACCGCGATGCAGGCGGCTAATCCTATCGCCAGAGATACCAATGTCGCGGAAAGGCGCCGGACGACCGCATAACTCGCAGCGCTCTGCGCCTTGCCCGGTTCAACTGATCCTCCTCATAATCTGTGAAGGAGACCCAGGCGTCGCGATATTTGTTCAGCAGCGGGAGCGTTTCGTTCACCAGCGATTTGTTTACTTCAGCGGTCTTGCCTTGCTTGACCAGCAAACTCCAGGTTCTCTTCAGGCTCTCGTCCGCAGGCAGCTCGGCCGTGGTTATTTTGGCAAGCAGTTCCCGTTCCTCGGGGGAGATAGGTTGCGTCTCGATTTGTTTCCACGCGGCGGAAGCCTTCAAAGTGTTCTCGTTGGTTTGGGCCGCGAGCGAGGATGCGTCCTCATTGTTCGCGTCCTCCCTAAGGAAGGACCGCATGATGAATCGATTGTTGGTATTGAAATAGCTGGCAGCAAGTCGAGTGGTGTAAAGTTTCTCCCAACGCTCCCCGAAGAGGCGGTTGGTGGAGGCGTTGATCTGCCCCATGCGGCTCAATCCCAGCCATCCGACGCCAATCAAAAGGGCTACAAGACATCCAAACGCGATTTCTACCTTGGGTCCCGTGGAGTCCCTGCTCATAGCCCGTGCCTCCCACCCGCACGCTTCCGGTAACGCTCCCTATGGTTGTAGACAGCTTATCGATAAGCCGGACCGGCACTCTCCTCAAAAGTCCCGGCTGTGCCACCTGAGGGGTAATTTCATTGTGGTCCACATCTGTGGGAAGTAAAACGGGACAGAATAGTCCCGCTCCGGAAGAGTTACCCCAACGATAATAATTTAAGGAATCGTTGTCTCCGAATCAGGACCTTCGGTTGCCGCAAAAGCGGCTTCCCTGGCCGTGTTTACAGGCTTGGTACCCCCCGCAAAACGGTTTGACCCCCCTACTCCAGCATGTTATAAAAGTGAGCTTTGTGCCGCCCCGGTTACCGGTTATGGGTGTTGTCCGCTCCTGGAATTGCCGGTTTGCAGGCGGATAACCGGGACGAAGCGAGGCACTTCCGCTCTTCTTGAAGTGGCAACCTGTACCAAATCCGGCAAGCCATTCCCTAAACGCCCTGAGCAAAAAATGCGGGGCAAAATGGTGTGCCGGAAGCAGTTAGCAAGGCGTGACTATAGCCTGATTTGATTGATTTCAACGGAGGATCACTGATGTGTACCTGGCTTGCGGGCATTGGCTCGCTTAGAAGCCGATTCGCGAAAGCAGGCGCGGCCGGCGCCATGCTGACTTTGCTGAGCGCTGCGTGCGCCGCCGGCCCAAGAAAACCCTGGGGGCGAGGCGAGCCTGAAACTGCCTGACCTCTCGCAGGTGACGTTTCTTGGGATGGACGGGCACAAACTGCTGACGATCGGGATCCTGTTTTGCGTCTTCGGACTGATCTTTGGACTGGCCATTTATAGCCGCCTGAAGAACTTGCCGGTGCACCGCGCCATGCGCGAAGTTTCCGAACTGATTTACGAGACCTGCAAAACGTACCTCTTCACGCAGGGCAAGTTCTTGCTTTTCCTGTGGGTCTTCATCGCCGTCGTGATCGTCCTGTACTTTGGCGTCCTGTCGCCTGTGCCGGATAAGCCTGTCGGCATCACGCTTCCGATCATTCTGCTGTTCAGCCTGCTGGGAATGGCCGGAAGCTACGGCGTGGCTTGGTTTGGCATTCGCGTAAACACGTTTGCCAATTCGCGGACGGCGTTTGCCGGGCTGCGCGGCAAGCCGTACCCCATTTACCAGATCCCGCTGCAAGCCGGGATGAGCATCGGCATGATGCTGATCAGCGTGGAACTGCTGATGATGCTCTTCATTCTGCTTTTTGTGCCCGGCGATTACGCGGGGCCGTGCTTCATCGGTTTTGCCATCGGTGAATCGCTGGGCGCCGCGGCGCTGCGCATCGCCGGCGGCATTTTCACCAAGATCGCAGACATCGGCTCGGACCTGATGAAGATCGTTTTCAAAATCAAGGAAGACGACGCGCGCAATCCCGGCGTGATCGCCGATTGCACGGGCGACAATGCGGGCGACTCGGTCGGGCCGAGCGCCGACGGTTTCGAGACCTACGGCGTCACGGGCGTGGCGCTCATCACATTTATCCTGCTGGGCGTGAAAGATCCGGTCGTGCAGGTCCAGTTGCTGGTGTGGATTTTCGTGATGCGCATCGCCATGCTGGTCGCCAGCGCGGCGGCTTATTTCATCAACGCGGCCTATGCCAAGGCTCGATTCGGAAACGCCGACAAAATGAATTTCGAGCAATACGTAGGGTTCTGCCTGTTTGCTTGGTTGGTCTTGCTCGAAATTCATTTTGTCGGCGTTTCCGAATCGAGCCTTGGCATAGGCCGCGTTGATGAAATAAGCCGCCGCGCTGGCGACCAGCATGGCGATGCGCATAGCGCAAATCCACACCAACGGTACCGGACCTGCACGACCGGATCTTTCACGCCCAGCAGGATAAATGTGATGAGTGCCACGCCCGTCACACCGTATGTCTCGAAACCGTCGGCGGTGGGCCCGACCGAGTCGCCCGCGTTGTCGCCCGTGCAATCGGCGATCACGCCGGGGTTGCGCGCGTCGTCTTCCTTGATTTTGAAAACGATCTTCATCAGGTCCGAGCCGATGTCTGCGATCTTGGTGAAAATGCCGCCGCGATGCGCAGAGCCGCGGCGCCCAGCGATTCGCCGATAGCAAAACCGATGAAGCAGGGCCCCGCGAATCGCCGGGAACGAAGAGCAGAATGAAGAGCATCATCAGCAGTTCCACGCTGATCAGGAACATGCCGATGCTCATTCCGGCTCGCAGCGGAATCGCGTAACTAGGGTAGGGTTTGCCGCGAGTCCGGCAAAGGGGTCGGGAATTGGCAAACGTGTTGACGCGAAGCCCAAACCAGGCGACGCCGTAGCTGCCGGCCATTCCCAGGAGGCTGAACAGCAGAATGATTGGTAGCGTGATGCCGACAGGCTTATCCGGCACAGGCGGACAGGACGCCAAAGTACAGGACGATCACGACCGCGATGAAGACCCACAGGAAAAGCAAGAACTTGCCTTGCGTGAAGAGGTATGTTTTGCAGGTTTCGTAAATCAGTTCGGACACTTCGCGCATGGCGCGGTGCACCGGCAGGTTCTTCAAGCGGCTGTAAATGGCTAGTCCAAAGATGAGTCCGAATACACAAAACAGGATCCCGATGGTGAGCAGCTTGTGCCCGTCCATCCAAAACGTCACCTGCGAGAGGTCAGGCAGTTTTAGGCTGGCCTCGCCCCCAGGGTTCTCTTGAGCGGCCGCGCGCGCAGCGCTCAGCAGAGTCAGCATGGCGCCGGCAGCGCCTGCTTTCGCGAATCGGCTTCTAAGCGAGCCAATGCCCGCAAGCCAGGTACACATCAGTGATCCTCCGTTGCAATCAATCAAGTCAGGGTATAGTCACGCCTTGCTAACTTCTTCCGGCACACCAGTTTACCCCGCATTTTGTGCTCAGGGCGTTTCGGGAATGGCCTGCCGGATTTGATACAGGTTGCCACTTCAAGAAGAGCGGAAGTGCCTCGCTTCGCCCCGGTTATCCGCCTGCAAACCGTCAATTCCAGGAGCGGACAGCACCCATAACCGGTAACCGGGCGGCACAAAGCCCACTTTTATAACATGCTGGAGTATGTGGGTCAAACGTTTTGCGGGGGGTACCAAGCCTGTAAACACGGCCAGGGAAGCCGCTTTTGCGGCAACCGAAGGTCCTGATTCGGAGACAACGATTCCTTAAATTATTATCGTTGGGGTAACTCTTCCGGAGCGGGACTATTCTGTCCCGTTTTACTTCCCACAGATGTGGACCACAATGAAATTACCCCTCAGGTGGCACAGCCGGGACATTTGAGGAGAGTGCCGGTCCGGCTTATCGATAAGCTGTCTACAACCACAGGGAGCGTTACCGGAAGCGTGCGGGTGGGAGGCACGGGCTATGAGCAGGGACTCCACGGGACCCAGGGTAGAAATCGCGTTCGGATGTCTTATAGCCCTTCTGATTGGCGTCGGATGGCTGGGATTGAGCCGCATGGGGCAGATCAACGCCTCCACCAACCGCCTCTTCGGGGAGCGTTGGGAGAAACTTTACACCGCTCGACTTGCTGCCAGCTATTTCAATACCAACAATCGATTCATCATGCGGTCCTTCCTTAGGGAGGACGTGAACCATGAGGACGCATCCTCGCTCGCGGCCCAAACCACCGAGAACACTTTGAAGGCTTCCGCCGCGTGGGAACAAATCGAGACGCAGCCTATCCCCCCGAGGAACGGGAACTGCTTGCCAAAATAACCACGGCCGAGCTGCCTGCGGACGAGAGCCTGAAGAGAACCTGGAGTTTGCTGGTCAAGCAAGGCAAGACCGCTGAAGTAAACAAATCGCTGGTGAACGAAACGCTCCCGCTGCTGAACAAGTATCGCGACGCCGGGTCTCCTTCACAGATTATGAGGAGGATCAGTTGAGCCGGGCAAGTGCGCAGAGCGCTGCGAGTTATGCGGTCGTCCGGCGCCTTTCCGCGACATTGGTATCTCTGGCGATAGGATTAGCCGCCTGCATCGCGGTATTTGTCACGCGAAAATTAGGCCGGGAAATGCGGGAGCGAGAAAGCGCTCAATTTGCTATTCGGAATCTCAACGAGAATCTCGAGAGAAAGTCGCGGAACGAACCGAGGAATTGGTTCACGCGGTGGACACGTTGAGGGAAGAAGTGAATGAGCGGGGGGCGCGAGAACTTGACCTTCGCCGCCTGGCGGCGATTGTGGAGTGTTCCGATGACGCAATCATCGCCGCCACATTGGACGGCATACTTACGGATTGGAATGCCGGCGCCGAGCGAATGCTTGGCTACTCGCGAAACGAAATTATCGGGAAGCACATTTCCCTGATCACCCCTCCGGAACTTCGCAGTGAGCCTCAGGACAGCCAGGCAAAATTGTTAAAAGGCGAGAGTGTGGTGCGCATGGAGTCCATGCGGCAAAGAAAGGACGGAAAACTGATTCACGTAGCCATCGCCGTTCCACCGATCAGGGATGAGGGCGGCCGGATTGTCGGGGGCTCGGCCATCCTGCGGGACCTTACGGAACGGAAATACATGGAAGACGTACATCGGCGCTCAGAAGCAACCTTCCGATCCTTCGTGGAGAACGCGCCGTATGGAATTCGAGGACAACTCCGGACGGGCGGATCGCGCAAGCCAATCCCGCATACGTGCAGATGCTCGGCTATGCCTCTGAACAAGAGGTTCTGCGCCTGAGGATGGATACGGACTTTTATTACTATCCTGGTGAGCGCGCCGAAGCGACTCTGTGGTCGCGGCAACAGGATTCGGGCGGGAATCGAAGTCGACTGGAAGCATAAGAGCGGCAGGCCGTTCACCATCCGCTGCGCCGCGCACGTTGTGAAGGACAGCAACGGGAACGTGGAATTTTTGGAGGGTATTGTCGAGGATATATCCGAGAGGCGGGCCATGGAGATGCAACTGCGGCAGGGGCAAAAAATGGAAGCGGTCGGGCGCCTGGCCGGTGGAATCGCGCATGACTTCAATAAT
>CAVOKV010000008.1:0-335875 GCA_963696605.1 uncultured Acidobacteriota bacterium
TGTCGAACTTTTCCGAGTACTCGCGGACGGCCGCTTCTCCCCGAGCTGCAATTTCGGCGAGGATCGCTTCCACCGTCTTGCGAACCTGCGCGCTGTCCTCGGCCTTCGCTTCCGCGGACCGGCCGGTTTTGATGTGTCGGATCATGGCGGGCTCTCCAGTTTTGGCCCGTCCAGTATACGACGAACTTTGTTGGATGCGCCCCCGCGCCACGCGTGAATCTCAAGAGTCGGCAAGCGGAGTGAGACGATCGCACAAGCCTCTCCACGTTCGCGGCTGGAGTCTTCGTTCCCTCCAGCCGCTGCATCGTCGCTATTCCCTGGCGTTGCGCCAGGAGGAATGGTTTGGATTAAGCCGCCTGCGCCGAGGAACTGCCTGGCGCTTTCCGGCGGATGCCAGAGATCACCTTGGCATGGCGATGGCCTTGGCCTGTAACTCGCCCCGCGCTTGATGGGCCGGCGGTGCGATTAATCCGGCATTGAAAGCCGCAGCCTGTGTGTCGATATGCGGCAGCGGGTAGATGAATACGGGGGTCAGGCCTTGCCCCACGTAATCCAGGCGTTGCGCCGCAGCTTGTGACAGATCGAGGATCCGGTGCAGGCGAAGATTCGGTCCTCGGTCGGTAATCGTAACGATCACGGACTTTCCATTCTTTACGTTCTCCACTCGGATAGTTGTTCCGAGCGGGAAATACCAACTCGCGGCAGTTAATTTTCGGCGGTCAAATCGCTTGCCGTTGGCCATTTTCCGCCCTTGATGTTGAGCTCCGTACCAGGAAGCCGTGCCTACGTATTTCGTCTTAAGCTTCTTGGTCTTGCTTTGCGCCATTGCCCCACGGGATACCGCAAACATTGGGGTGATCCAGAGCAGGCTGGCTACGACTACCAGACATAAGAAGCGTAGCTTGGTCTGCATGTGTATGTCTCCTTTTCCCCGGTCGTTTAACGCGTTTCCCCGGCTGTGCCGTGGTTTTTCGCCTCCTTTGCTTCCGACTGCAGGTCTAGAAGAATGCTTTCCTTGCATCCAAAGTTCAGTTCAGACCCGCAATCGATCTGAACCCTATTCCCTGCTTGGCTCTGAGCCTGAAGGGTTTAACTCACGCTCCGTAAAGAGCAAGTCCACCCCTTCCGAGTCGCAGGTTTCACACCGGCCCTGCTTGTTCAGCCCGACTTTTGTGTCGCATTCCATACACCACCAATACTTCATGTACTGTAGGCCTCCTAAAACGTATTCAATTGGGTGTATGAGACAAGTATGGACGTGGTCGGCCCTTTTGACCATAGGAGGAAAGACCCATTTTTCAAAGTACCCGGGTACTGGGGAAGTTTTTACCCATCTGGAAGCGAAAACGGGCTCATTGGGAAGGGGTTCTCTGCAGGAAAAGCACGTATGTCTTTTATTTACTTCTTGTTGCAACTAATTATAACGCGAACCCTAAGAGGGCGGACGGATTCGAGGGAAGGTATGGGTAAGGCTGGAGTACTCCCCGCCCTTGGCCAAGGGACTTTCCCTGGAAATGAGTGAGCGGAACTTCCTGGGAGACATCTGGTTAACTACCCGGGTGAGGGCAAATGAACGGTCGAAATGATTGCCATTCTCTTGACACTTTTTTGGTGTAATCCCATCCAAACTTTTGAAGACCAAAGCGGGAACCAGATCAAAGCAAGCTCATTTAATCGGGTCAAGGAATATCTTGGTATGGCACTTTCAGACCGCAACCGTTGGCTGCACCAGAAGACCGTTCGGTGCCATATTTATCCCTTTTGGTACAACATTGTGGACGTTTTCTTGGGTTAACGTGCAAAGTACAGTGTGGGAAAGGTTTATCTGGACGCAAGTGGCACGTAGTTGGTAGGCTAAATAGGCATCAGGGGCCGTATTCTACAACTGGGGGCTCCCGTTCGGTTTTGAGTGGTTTGTTGTCGAATCGCAATTGTGGAGGACTGCAAAGATGGCTCAATCTCTAGGTACACGTGCATGGAAAGCAATGGACTTTGTCCTTTGCAAGACCGCGGGCGTGGCCTTCGATACGATTCAGATTTTCAACAAGTACAATCCCAATCCGAACTTCACTCCGAAGTGGTCGGATAAGCCGCTGCTGAAGTCGTGGGAAAAGTCCAAGCCCACGCTCGGCTGGCCGCGGCAGACCGATTCGCTTTGCCCTGGCTGCGTCAAGGACGCGCGCGATGCGATCTTTGAGGGCAAGAAGGATTGGCGCGACCTGATGCACGAAAAGGTCGGCGAGATCAAGGCGCAGATTATCGAGCGCGACGGGCAGGTCTGGATGGTGAAAGAGTGCCCAATCCACGGCCGGTACGAAGACATGATGGCCATTGACGCGAAATTCCTGAATTGGATCGAGCAGAATTTCCCTGGCCGCGACATCCCAGCCCACAATGACGAGGACCTGCACAAACACGGCTCCAGTACCGTCCGTTACGGACGGGGCTCCGTACTCACCGTGGACCTCACCAACCGCTGCAACATGATGTGCGATCCCTGCTTCATGGACGCTAACCAGGTTGGGTACGTTCACGAACTCTCCTGGGAAGAAATCCAGGAGATCCTGGACAACGCGCTTAAGATCAAGCCCCGGCGGCAGATGTCCGTGCAGTTTTCGGGCGGCGAACCCACCATGCACCCGCGGTTCTTCGATGCCATCCGCCACGCGCGCAAGATCGGTTACAACAGCGTGCAGGCGGCGACCAACGGCATCGAGTTCGCCAAGAGCAAGGAATATTGCAAGCAGGCTTTTGAAGCCGGCTTGCGCTACGCGTACTTGCAATTCGACGGCATCGGCAACGATGCGAACAGCCACCGGCAGGTGGGCAACCTATTCGACGTAAAGCTGCGGGCCATCGAGAACATGCATGCCGCAGGAATCGAAATCATCCTGGTTACCACCATCGTCAACAATTTGAACAACGACCAGGTGGGCGCCATCGTGAAGTTCGCAATGGAAAACCCGGGGAAAATCTCTTTCGTGGCCTTCCAGCCCGTGTCGTTCACCGGCCGCGACGAGGAAATTACTCCCGAACGGCGCATGAAGCAGCGTTATACGCTGTCCCATCTCGCCAAGGACGTCAGCGCGCAAGTTGGAAAGATCGAGCCGACCCGCGACTGGTTCCCCATTTCGCTGATTAGCACCTTCTCCGCGTTCGCCGATCTCTCCCATGGGCCCGAAGCAACGTGGGGCTCGGTGAGCTGCGGCTGCCATCCGAACTGCGGTGTGGGCACCGGGGTATTGATCAACAAAGAGACCAAGGAATGGGCGCCCGTTCCGAAATTCCTCAACGTCCCGCAACTCGTCGAGGACATCAAGAAGGTCACCGATGCTGCGCGAGGCAAGACATTTTCAAACCTCACGTTCGCTCTGGCCATGCTGAAGAACTACAACCCGTATGGCGCGCCAGGCACCTTCCACCTGATCGATTTGCTGAAAAAGATGGACAAATCGTGGGGACTGACGAAGAACCAGCGGGAGAAATATGGGACAGCGGGCCCGGACCGCACATTTGAAGATGCCAAGAAACGCCGCACCGACAAGTGGAATTTCCTGATGATCGCCGGCATGTGGTTCCAGGACCTGTTCAACTACGATTTCCGCCGCACCGAAATGTGCATCATCCCGTACGCGACGCAGCAGGGCGAAATTTCCTTCTGCGCGTACAATACGGGCATCGGCTGGCGCAAAATCATCGAAAACATGTACAAAAACGCGACCGTCGCCCAGTGGTACAAAGAGCACGGCAAGCACGAAATTTACGCCAAGGGCAGGGCCGTGAGCCTCGATGCCTACGAGCACTCGCTGGTGATCGATGCCGAGGACGCTGCCCGCGTCCGCCAAGTCGACCACGAAGTGCCCAACACCGCGGCAGAGGAAAATCGTGCACGACGCCGCGCCGACTTCCTCAAGGAAGAGGCCCGCGTCCGCAAGATTTACGAGGAACTCGTTCTGAAACAGGCGGCGCCGGAAGTTGTACAAATCGGCTCGCTCACCGACATCAAGAAGGCGACTCCGTCGGTCGCTCCCGTGACCATCAGCAACGCCAATGGGAACGGAAATGGCGCGGCGAAGCCTCAGGTGGCCGAGCAAGTCGCCGGCGACTAGGCTCGGAAAAAGGATTCTTAAACTTTCCAACTGCCCCTGGTTCGCTGGGGGCAGTTGCTTTTAGAGACGACGGAAGATTTATCAAAGGAAAATGGAAAATGCCGATTTATGAGTACGTCTGCAACGACTGCCAAACGCGCTACGAGCGTATTGTGATGTCCGCTCGGCAGGAGATTGAATGCCCGAAGTGCGCTAGCAAGCAGCACACGCTGCAACTCTCGGTGTTCAGCGCGGGAAAATCCCCGAATGGAACTGCCTCTTCCGGCTCTGCTTCCGCTTCCGGCGGTTCCGGCTGCACGCCCAGCTCCTGCGGATGCCACTAGCGGGTTTGGTAGCACAGACTTCAGTCTGTGATAGTTAGTTCTTGCAAGTACGAAACCCCACAGACTGAAGTCTGTGCTACTTAAAACCTTGCAGTATCTTTCCGTTGCGTGCAAACTTCCTGCGTCAATTCATCTTTGAAAATTGAGTGCGAGGAGTTCCTTCGTGGATGCCGGCGCGGCCATTTCGGAATTGGTGATTGCCAACCGTATTGTTGCGCATCTGAAGCTGGTCGATTCCTTCGGGCACGTCACGGTGCGCAATCCGGAAAATCCACAGCGGTTTTTCATGTCCCGATCGCGCGCGCCCAGCTTGGTCACGCGAGAAGACATCCTGGAATTCAATTTGGACAGCACACCTGTGGATTTGCGCGGACTCAGCCCGTATAAGGAACGGTTCATCCACGGTTGTATTTACAGCGCGCGGCCGGAAGTTATGGCGGTCTGCCACAACCACGCGCACGAACTCCTTCCCTTGGCTGTCACAAAGACGGCCATGCGTCCCGCGCTTCACTCAGCGGCAGTCATTGGCCACGAAGTTCCGGTCTGGGATATCCGCGATGAATTTGGCGACACCGACTTGCTGGTTAGCTCGAACCCGATGGGAAATTCCCTCGCTCGTGCCGTTGGCCAAGGCAGGGCGGCGCTCATGCGCGGGCATGGCAGCGTGATCGCTGGAAAATCGGTGCCGGACGCCGTGTTTACGACCTACTATCTGCGCTTGAACGCCGAGGTCCTCATCAAGGCAATATCGATGGGGAAAGAGATCACCTATCTTTCGCCCGGAGAAGTGGATCAGTCGGGAGAGCTCCACAGGCAGCCGCTGAGCCAGGGACGCGCTTGGGAAGAATGGTGCGTGCAAGCGGGAGTTGCGAAACCCGCCCAATAATGCGAGATTGCCAGTCAAGGAAGCGCTCGCCGCAAATCATGGCGCGCCAGGCGCAAAGGCTGCCGGAGGAATCATGCCATTCCTGAATCGTTGGTGGATCGCGCTAGCTGGTGTGTGCCTGCAGATGGCCCTGGGAGCTGCGTACGCCTGGAGCGTGTTTCGCATTCCCCTCTCCAAGGAATTCGGATGGAGCATCACACAAGTCTCTTCGACATTCCTGATCAGTTGGTTCTTTCTGGGCTGCGCCGCATTCATGGGCGGAATGTGGATGAAGCGCCAACACCCGAGAATCGTGGCGATGACGGCGGGCCTTCTGTGGGGCGGAGGAGTTTTTCTGGCGAGCTTTTCGGCCCACAAGCTCTGGTGGCTCTATTTGATGTATGGGGTGATTGGCGGCACGGGACTAGGCATGGGCTACGTTGTGCCGATCGCGGTTCTGGTGAAGTGGTTTCCCGACCGCCGGGGTTTCATTACCGGGCTTGCCGTTGCAGGATTCGGATCGGGAGCGTTGTTCGCAGCCCCTGCCGCCCAATGGCTCACGCGGCACGTCGGGCTGATGCCCACTTTTGCTTATCTGGGAATTGCCTACGGGATCATCGCTATCGCGTCGGCCTCCTTTATGCAGTTTCCTCCGGACGGCTGGAAGCCCGAGGGATGGACGCCCACTGCCAAGCATTTGTCCCAGCGATCCGATCGCGATTACACGCTCGGCGAGGCGCTGGGCACCTGGCAGTGGTGGGCCATTTGCCTGCTCATGTCGGTCAACACGATGTCCGGCTTGTCAATCATCAGCCAGGCATCGCCGATCCTTCAGGAGATGGGAAAAGCGAGCGCTGAAACGGCCGCGTTTCTCGTCGGAATTGTCGCGATTTTCAACGGAGTCGGACGAATCTTCTGGTCGTGGATCTCGGATCTGACCTCGCGGAAAATCGCCTTCTTTCTGATGTACCTCGTCGAAGTGATTCTTTTTTGGACGTACCACTCGATCGATTCTTTGCCATTGCTCGCCATCGCTACCTTCATCGTGGCCATGTGCTATGGGGGAGCCTACGGCATTACGCCCGCGTTTGCGGCTGATTATTTTGGGCCGCGCGACGTCGGGTCTATTTTCGGATTGATGATGTTGCCCTGGGCGTTCGCGGCTGCTTCGGGGCCGTACCTGTTCGCGTATTTGCGCCAAGTCAATGGAAACTACAATCAGGCCCTCTATCTCATTGCGGGGACCATGACGCTCGCCCTCATCCTCCCCATCCTCATTTCCCCGCCGCGCAGCCGGAAGAGCGGAGAGAAAACTCAATCGGAAAACCAATTCGCCGTGGAAACACTTCCAGTTGATCCTGTCGATCACTGACGGGCAGGAATGAATCGCGGCACCCGGACCCTCAGTCTTCCGTACCCGATCATCATTAGTTTTCGGTCCGGCGGGTCTTGCGCGGACGAACTTTTAGCCACGCAATCGCAAGCCGCCCTTGCGAAAATCTTCGATCCCATTTGAAAAACGCGAACTACAACTCTTCTTCGTCGTCTGACAGCTTCTTCTTCGTAATCTTCGTAGTCATGCGAATGCCTCGCGATTTCAGGTCTTTGAGGATCGCTTGACGGTCTTCCAGCGGGATCGCGCCGGGAGGAAAAACGCCGGCAGACTCACGCGGAAAATATTTGACGAAAAGTGAGGCCACGTGCGCAGTGGCATACGAGATGGGCGAGAGCGCCAATCCGTGCTGCCTGATTTGGTAAAGAGAGGGAAAAATGGCGTCGTATCGGACTTCGATGAGATCGTCTTGTTTGCGTCCACGCACCACTACGGCAGCGGCGAATCTGGCATTCTGCAGTTTTCCTCTGCGGATCATTCGCGCGACTTGTCGCGGAGTCGGCGTTTTGGGAAAACGAGAAGCGATCAGGCCGCGGGACTTCGAGAGTTTTCCCTGCCGGTACCAGCGCCGCAACCTTTCAATCTCATTTCCGCCGATCTTTACGTCCATTTCCTTCAGCTTAAGAAAGTACGGTACTGTGCCGACTTCATCCTGCGCCGCCAGAACCACATTCGTTTCGCCGATCGGCGGAGGGAAGCGGAATTTTTCGCGGTCACCGAAACGCTTGCCAAACCGGAATCGGCCGTTGCGCACAACGCGGGGAAGCGATATGGCCTCGTCAAAGGAAACTTCCGCGGACCATTGCGAAATCGGATCCTCGCTCTCCGTGCTCTCGTAAAGCCGGATATACACGCCGTCCACCGAATCCATCGAACTTGCGGCCCGCGCGACAAACAGGTTGGTCAATCCCGGAGCCGCGCCGGCGGTGATCACCGCGGCGCGGTTCTTCTGCTGAAAGCGTTTGTCGAAGCGAAGCTGTTCCGCCTTGAAGGGATTGCGCGTAAGGTGCGCGCCGAGGTCCAGGTAATGGCAGCGAATCCGCAGCGCCGCCCGCAGAACAATTTCGTTGAAGACCGCGGCGCTCGCATTCACGAGCAATTGCGAACCTCTGGCCGCGCGGACGATGCCCCACAGATTCCGGGCATTCACCTGAACGACGGGAATCGCGCTCTTCTTGCCGAGAAAGCGCCGAGCGCGGTCAACGTCGCGGTCGCCGCAGGTGACTTGGTGCCCCTGCCGCGTAAGCAGGTGAGCGAGATATGAACCAGTTGCTCCAGTCCCCAGGACGAAGATGCGCATTGGGGAAAAACTCTACCACATTCGTTTCGGGATGTGGCGCAGCCTCATCGGAACCGGCAATGGCCCGCCTGGCGGGAAGGGCCTTGGTAACCGTCTGTGCAGCCGGCGCTGTTTGTGGATGCCGGGCGTGCGCTACAATGGACTGCCGGTTCGCAAAATATGGCGGATTCCCCTCCAACTACTGTTGATATGCAATCCGGGACGGCTCCCGCGCCCGGCGCCGCTGGACAAGGCCGCGCGGCCGCGACGTTCCGCGCGCTGAGGCATCGCAATTTCCAGCTTTTTTTCGGCGGACAAATTATTTCCCTGGTCGGCACCTGGATGCAGACCGTCGCACAGGCCTGGCTCATTTACCGAATGACCGGGTCGGGGGAGCTTCTCGGCGTGCTGGGATTTGTGGGCCAGTTTCCGATCTTTCTGTTTTCGCCGGTGGCTGGACTCGCGGCCGACCGGTGGCCGCGACAGTTTGTAGTGATCGCGACGCAATCCGCTTCCATGGTGCTGGCGTTCATTCTGGCGGCACTGACCATGACCGGACGCATTACCGTGGGGGAAATCATCGTCCTTGCGACGCTGCTGGGCATCGTGAATGCTTTCGACGTGCCGGCGCGGCAATCGTTCATGATCGAGATGGTCGGGCGCGAGGATTTGCTGAATGCCATAGCGCTCAACTCCTCCATGTTCAACGGCGCGCGCGTGGCCGGACCCGCGATTGCCGGCGTTCTGGTGGCTCTCGTTGGCGAGGGTTGGTGCTTCCTGCTCAACGGCATCAGCTACCTTGCCGTGATCGCTGGCCTCTTCCTGATGCGCATTGAGAAATTGAAACCGGTGCACGATGGCGCCGCGCCGCTTGAAAAACTGCGCGAGGGACTCCGCTTCGCGCGGCATACAAGACCGATCCGCGCCCTGCTGGTGCTTGTGGCCATCGTGAGCTTCATGGCGCTGCCTTATACCGTGCTGATGCCGATTTTCGCGGTCAAGATCCTGCACGGCGGGGCTTCCGCTTACGGCACACTCATGGGCGCAGTGGGAGTCGGAGCGATGTTCGGTGCGCTGGCGCTGGCGATGCGTCACGAATTGCGGGGATTGGGAAAAATAGTGGCTTATTCGGCGACCGGGCTGGGAGCTTCGCTTGTCCTTTTCAGCGGTTCACACTGGTTTTGGATCTCGTTCACGATTCTAGTCGCTTCCGGCTTCGCGATGATGATGCAGTTCACGGCGACCAACACGCTGATTCAGGCCATGGTGCCGGACCAGCTTCGCGGCCGCGTGATGTCGCTGTATTCGATGATGTTTCTGGGCATGTCGCCCATCGGCTCGCTTCTCGCCGGCGCATTGGCGGATCGTATTGGCGCCCCGGTAACCGTGGCGATCGGCGGGTTTATCAGTTGCCTCGGCGGTTTGGCATTTGCGCGCAAATGGCCCGCCATGCGCGGCCCAGCGCGCGAACTTATCGCCGCGCAGGGGATGATGTCGCCGTCGCCGCAGGTGGAGGAATCAGGACCGCCTTCGTAACTTATGCGCACGCGTTGCCAAAAAAACCACTCATCCTTTCAAATTTCGAGAGGACGAGACTCCCAAAAAGAATTCAAAACGGCCCAAACGTTACCGCACTCCTCGAATCCTTCCAAGGCCGCATTCACATTGTAGCAATCGGCGAATTGGGGATAATTTTGCGCATCGAATCGAAGCGGTATAGGCCCAGGAATTGAAACCAGTGTAGGATGTTATGCAAGCGTTGGGCCTGTAGCTCAGCTGGTTAGAGCAGCGGACTCATAATCCGTCGGTCCCAGGTTCAAATCCTGGCGGGCCCACCAACCAAATTTTTAACCCAGAGAAATTAGAGTGGCTGGCATGCCGGTCCTCGGGGCGCGTTCAGCTTCGCAACTTTCGGAAAAAATTCCGCAGGTCTCCCACGAGCAATTCCGGCTGCTCCCAGCACGCGAAGTGTCCGCCTCGCGGCATTCTTGTGTACTGCAGCAAATTGAAATTTCGCTCGACCACGCTCCTGGGGGGATCGAGTGTCGGCAGCTCGCGCGGGAACGAAGCGAAGGCGGTGGGCACGTTCACTCTTCCAGTGAGGTTGGATGTTTCGTCCACCCTGCCACGGTAAAACCACACTGATGAGCCGATGGTGTCCGTGACCAGGTAAATCATGATATTCGTGAGGACCTGGTCTTTCGTGAAGACCGGTTCGCGCTCATCTGGCGAATCGCTCCAGATTTTCAGTTTTTCGGCGATCCACGCAGCCGTTCCAAGCGGGTTGTCCGTAAGAGCGAACGCGACGGTTTCAGGCTTGTGCTGCTGCTCGTTGTAATAGTCCCGTTCCACAGCAACGAAGGCGTTGACCGTGCGCACCCAATCGCGCTCTTCCTGAGTTTGTTCCGCTTCAGGAGGGGGTTGGACCCCCACGCCATTGAAATGGATGCCCAGGAGCGAGTCCGGAAATTGATGGGCCAATTGATTCGTGACTCCGTTTCCCACGTCACCGCCTTGCGCCCCGTACTTTTTGTACCCGAGCACCTCGGTCATGAGCCGGTTCCAAAGTGTCGCGGTTGTGGTCAGGCCGACTGGTTTTCCCTTCGGCTTGGACGAAAACCCAAAACCCGGAACCGACGGCACGACCACGTCGAAGGCGTCGTCGGGAGATCCTCCAAAACGCGCGGGATCGGTGAGCGGCCCGATCGCTTCCAGGAATTCCAAGACTGAGCCAGGCCATCCGTGGGTGAGGATGAGCGGGACAGGCTTCGGCCCGCGGCCCTTCACATGATAGAAATGAATATCGAAATCGCCGACGCGCGCGAGGAACTGCGGGTAGCGATTCAGATTTGCTTCGGCTTTTCGCCAGTCAAACTGCGTGGTCCAGTAATCGGCCAAAGCTTTCATGTAATCCCAGTTGGCGCCGTATCGCCAGTCGGTCGTCTCCAGCCGACCAGGCCATCGAGTGTCCCGCACGCGGTTGAGAATCCGGTCGATGGTCTCCTGCGGGATATCCACACGAAAGCGTCGCGGCTCTGATCCGGCGGCTTGTGCGTCGGCCTGGGTTTCCGCCAACATCGGAAGGCTGCCCGCAAGCAGAATCGTTTCGAGCAGTGCGCGGCGCGACAACTGCGGCGTTGATTTGGATTCCATTTCTAGCTCCTCGTGATCACTCTTGGTGTTTCGACAGCGGCACCGCATCTGTTATCTCTGAAAGAAAACGATCATTCGGGTTTGCGCGGAACCATATTGCCGCTCCCAGCTCGTGTCAAGGAAGATCGAATTGGCCTGGGATTCCTGCGGTTCGCTATGCAAATCCGGCCCTAGAAACATCCACAACCAACTCTCAAGGAAAATAGCCGAGGCATCAATTGGAAACGCTTGCCGCGAGTTAAATGTTTCCTTAACCCTCACTTATTGGCATGATTTGGACCGACGAAATTGTTTGACACTAATTGGCCGCGTGTGGTTTCCTCAAACTAGGCAAAATTCCGCCCATCAGGCGTTTGTCCGCAGGAACTGGGTTCAGGCGAACCCAGTACTTTCGTTCGTGAGGTATCAGATGAAGGGCAAACTAGCGGTCCTTTTCGCGGTGATTTTCAGTTTCCTTTTGGTTTCTGCACCGGTTTTCGCGCATCACGGGAATTCGGCCTACGACATGTCGAAAACGGTGCCCATGAAAGCGACCGTCACAAAATTCGAGTACAGCAATCCTCATACCCAGGTTTATTACGACGTGACCGATGAAAAAGGCGAAGTCGAGCACTGGGTAGCCGAAACCACCAATCCGGCCATGTTGAACAGGGTTGGCTGGTCCAAGGATACTCTGAAGCCGGGGGACCAGGTCACGCTGTTCGTCAACCCCAATAAGGTGGGGGCGAAGGTCACGTTTCTGCAGAAGGTCGTGTTCCCCGATGGCAAGGAATTGTCCACGGCAAAAGCGTTCTAGCCCTTCTTGCGCCGAGAGAAGGATGGAATTGAGACGGATTCACACGCCTGCAATTCGCAATGACTCGAGGACTTTAAGATGTATCACCGGTTGATCGTTCCATTTGGTGTGCTTGTCTTTGGTGCGGTTCTCTCGCCGATCGTGTTTGCTCAGGCGACTGCGCCATCGGATGCCAAAAAAGCGCCCTCGGCAAGCTCCGAAGCAACCAAGCATTTGTCTCACGATCTGTCGGGAGTTTGGATGCAATACGATGACGGTACCGCTCCGGGATTCGCCCGCATGAATGGCGTCGATGATCGCACTCGCCCTCCGCTGACGCCCTGGGGGCAGGCGAAGTTCGATGCCGCGAAACCGCTGATGGGCCCGCGCGCGGTAGGCGGCCAGGAAGACAGCGCCGCACTGCATTGCGATCCGAGCGGCCCTCCGCAACTGCTCATTCTTCCCAATCCCTGGGAGATTGTTCAGATTCCCGGCAGGACGTTCATGTTTTTCGAGGAGTATCACATCTGGCGCACGGTCTGGACCGATGGGCGGCCGCTGCCGAAAGATCCCGATCCCAGCTGGCTCGGATATTCGGTGGGACACTGGGAGGGCGATACATTCGTGGTCGACACGGTCGGCTTCAACGACAAAGTGTGGGCCGATCTCTCCGGGAATCCGCGCAGCGAACAAATGCACCTGACTGAGCGCTACCGGCGCTTGAATCATGACACCCTGGAGCAGCAGATCATCATCGATGACCCCAAGTCGTACACAAAAGTCTGGGTGAGCCCGCCGAAACTCCACAAGCTGGAGCCCAAATGGGAGATTGCGGAATGGTTTTGCGCGTCGAGCGAGCTGCAAACCTATGACAAAGATGTAAGAAAACCATCTGGCGGCGGGTCAACCGAACCAAGCAAATAGCCGGGATGGAAATTGAGGAAGCAAAGGAGGTAGAGGAAGTGAAGGATGAAAGCCAATCAATCCATTCATGCGTGGGCAATTTTTGCAGGCCTCAACTTTCATCGCTTCCTACACTTTCTCAACTTCCTTCCCTTCCCCACAATTGTCGAAAACTTTTTGCAAAGCGAATCGCGGGTTCATTCGGTGTTCTCGCAGTGGTTCTCATTTTTTCGTCGACGGGATTTGGCCAGGCCAATCCTCAACCGGATAGGCCTGCCGAGCCCGGGAAATCTCAAGAAGCGTCCGCGTCTCTTTCCCATGATCTGTCGGGAGTGTGGATGCAGTACCGGGACGGCGACGTCCCAGGAACTCCCGGCATGAACGGAGTGAATGAGCACTTTCGTCCTCCTTTGACGCCGTGGGGACAAGCGAAGTTCGATGAAGCGAAGCCACTGTCAGGGGCCAAGGCCGTTGCCGGCCAGGAAGACAATTCCGCGCTGCGTTGCGAGCCGAGCGGACCTCCGCAAGTTCTCGTCCTTCCCAATCCGTGGGAGATCGTGCAGATTCCGGGCAGGGTCCTGATGTTTTTTGAGGAGCAACACATTTGGCGCGAAATCTGGACAGACGGGCGGCAGCTGCCGAAAGATCCCGATCCCAGCTGGCTCGGATATTCGGTCGGGCATTGGGAAGGCGACACGTTTGTCGTCGAAACAATCGGCTTCAACGACAAGGAGTGGGTCGATCTCTACGGGAATCCGCGGACCTCCTCGACACACTTGACGGAGCGCTATCGCCGGCTGAACCACGACACGCTGGAGCAGCAGATCATCATCGAGGACCCCAAAGTGTATGCAAAGCCGTGGGTAAGCCCTCCGAAGTTACACAAGCTGGAGCCGGGCTGGGAAATTGCCGAGTGGTTTTGCGTGTTGGACGAAAACAAGGACTATGACCAGGTCGTACGCAAGCCGGCTGGCGCTGCTCCCGCTTCTAAATAGCAGAGAAATTTTCGCAACGATTCAATGCCCGGCTCGAGCTGAGTTCGCAAGCGAGTTTTCAAATTTGTTATGCAACCGAGGGAATGATAGGAAAAATGAAAACTCTACAGGGTGGGAATCGTTTCGGGTCAAAATATTGCGGCACAGGCAAGCAGATCACGGAAGTAAAAGCGCACTGGCGTCTTGCTCGTCCAAATGGAAGCAGCGCGCGAAAATCGATTCCCATTCCCGCCAGAATTTTTGCCTGCGCCATGGCGCTCGCGCTCTTGCCTGCGTTGCGGATCGGCGCTCAATCCGCGCAACAATGGAAACTTCCGGATATCCCATGGGCGTTCCCCATTCGCGACAAGGTTCAACCCGTAATCGATGAAAGGACCGGGCCGATCCATGTCCTGGGAAGCTCCAAGACCTACAATCAGGATCAGATTGATGATATCCAAAATCCGCCGGACTGGTTTCCCGACGAGCATGCCCCTATGCCGAAAGTGGTTGCGCACGGCGCGGAAGGCGGAGTGCTTGGATGCGCTTCCTGCCACCTGGCATCGGGACTCGGCCACCCCGAATCCGCAAATCTCGCCGGCGTTTCAGCCGCCTATATCCTGCGCCAGCTTTCCGATTTCAAGGCGGAGAGAAGAATGGGCGAGGCGATGAATGATATGTCCAGGAATTTGTCGGACGAAGACGCCCAGCAAGCCGCCGAGTGGTTTGCTGCGCTCAAACCGAAGGTGTGGCAATCGGTTGTCGAAACCGATCGCGTGCCGAAAACATTTATCAACGAACATTTGATGCGCATGCCGCTGCCCGGAGGCGGCGACGAACCGATCGGCGATCGGATTATCGAGCTGCCCCAGGACGTCGCGCGGGCGGAGAGCCGCGATCCTCACTCCGGATTTGTTGCTTATGTGCCCAAGGGCAGCATCGCGAAAGGCAAGGAATTTGTGACCACGGGCGGCAACGGAAAAACGATTCAATGCGAGATCTGCCACGGCGCGACGCTTGGCGGTTTGGCCGAAGTGCCGCCCATCGCGGGACATTCCCCGATGTATCTTTTCCGCCAGCTCTACTACTTCAAGGATGGCTCACGCCACGGGACCATGGGCGCGCTGATGAAAGGCGTCGTCGCGCAGATGACTCAGGACGACATGCTGGCCATCGCGGCATACGTCGGCTCGCTGCCGCCTGGCAAGGAAGATAGCTCCTCAACCGCGCCAGCCAGCCAGACGTCGGCAAGTCTTGTAGTTAGTTCAAACGATCGCAAGGCCGCCAAGTAACAAACAGAAAAAGGCGCGCTTCAAGCGTTCGCACGGCCCAGTTTAAGATGCTTGTGCCATGAAAAAAAGCCGGCCAGCCCGAGCGGCTCTCCCCTCTCGCTTTGTGCGTTCCATAGCCATACCCAATCCTCAGTCCGGCAATAATTGCGTTGACAATAGATGATGGAATTGAAACACTCCCCCGCAATTGGAGGTTCCCCATGAAAATCAAGCTTTTTGGCCCTCCGGCTTTGGTCGGCGTTCTTCTCCTTTTGGTTTCAGTTCCTATCTTTGCGCACCACGGTGCGGCGTCGTACGACATATCAAAAATGACGACCTTCAAGGGAACTGTAACGAGTATCCAGTGGATGAATCCGCATGCGGAAATTGCCATTGATGTGAGCGACGCGACGGGGAAAGTCCAGAAGTACATCGTGGAATCGGTTAGCCCTTTGGGCTTGTCCAGGATCGGCTGGACCCAAAATTTGCTTAAGCCGGGGGATCAGATCACGGTGACAGGCAATCTCTCGAAAAACAACACGCATTTCATTCGTCTCAAAAAGATCGTGTTTCCTACCGGCAAAGAGGTTTCAATCCAGAGCGGCGAAGACTACTCGGATCAGTAGGGGCCGTTCCATAGCCGCGCGTGACCATTTGCTTCGGTACGTGGGGACCGGGACCTGCGTCGAAATCTCGAATGGAAACCCAGAGAGGAGTTTTGTGATGCTCAAATGGCTGGTGGGTTCGGCGGCAGCCGTAGGGATAGCGCTTGTCCTCTCTTCCGGCATTCCCGCTCAGACGGCAGGGCCACAGGGAGCGGCAAATGCGCCTACTCCGACGCCAGACCTCACGGGAGTTTGGAGACGATCGCGGCGCCCGCCCGATAAGGCTCGCCGGTACACCATGCATGAGATAGCAGGAACCCTTACCAACGAGGAGCCCCCGATGACGCCTTGGGGTGAAGAAAAATACAAGGCCGCCAAACCCAACGTCGGACCGCGCGGAGTTCCCATATCGGAGTCAAACGATCCGGCTACCAAGTGTTTTCCCCCCGGCGTGCCACGGATCTATATTATGCGAGTTGGGCAACCGGTGGAGATCATGCAGATTCCCGGCCGGGTAATCATGTTCTTCGAGTACGATCATTTTGTGCGCCAAATCTTCATGGATGGGCGGCAGCACCCCCAGGATTTAACTCCTTCTTGGATGGGGGACTCGATCGGCAGGTGGGAGGGGGATACGCTCGTGGTCGATACGGTTGGATTCAATGACAAAACGTGGCTCGATGGGGATGGTCATCCGCACAGTGAAGCACTACACCTTGTGGAGCGCATCCGGCGAATCAGCCATGACGCCATGACCATCGATTTTACGATCGACGATCCGAAGGCGTATGCCAAACCCTGGGTCGCACACACCCTCTTCGACCTGAAACCGGGATGGAACATTGGTGAGGTGGTCTGTGTGGACGACAATGCCAACTTCGCCGATACCGAGAAGACACTGGAGTCCGGTAAGTAGCAGTCTCCTCGTTGGCCAAATTCCCGGGGTCCGCGCCTGATTTCGAACGGTTTACATTACAACTGTCGCCGCTATTGTTTCTCGGGGTTGCGCGAAGCCACATAAGCGGCCAACGAGACGATGTCGTCCTGGGTCAGGTTCGCCACGACGCCCTTCATCAGTTGGTCCAAATCGCTGTTGCGGGCCCCTACGCGAAAGCCGGCCAGCTGACGCACGATGTAGTTTGGCGAATGTCCAGCGATTTGGGGAATTGGACCCAGCCCCATGAGCGCCGGGCCGTGACAAGCAATGCATGCGGTCGTTTTTCCTCCGCCGCCCGTCGTGGCCAGTTCCTCGCCCTTGGCAATGGCGCCCTTCGGCACGTAGGCCACGAATCCGGTGTGCGGATCGCGGCAGGTCACCAGCGCCGGGTCCTCAGGGACTTCAATAACCCGTGAACCGATGGGCTCCATCTTCCCCCCCGGACGCACGTAACGCCGGCGCCCATCATTCATATAAGTTTCAGGGACCATGTCGGTCTCGACGACCCTGATCCAATGCCGCGGCTTCTGTGCTGAAAAATAGGCGGCCGCTTCCTGCACGTCCTGTTCGGTCATGCCCTTGGCAATTTCGCTCATGCGGTGGCGCGGGTCCGTGCGTATCCCCTGCTGAAAATCGTGGAGCTGCGTGATGATGTAATCGCGGGTCAGGCCCGTGAGGTTGGCCGACTCAGGATGTCCGCTTCCCGACGCGAGGTGGCAAGACGCGCAGCCGGGCGTCGCTTTTCCTTCCCCGCTGGCAACCACTTTGGGGAACGGCGCGTGCTCGTCGGGAAACCAGTCGGGCGGATTGTAAATATCGTCGACCTGGCCCTGCGTATACGATCTCGTGCTGCCCGGAACATGCTTGACTACGCTATTGTCCTCAGGCGGAAAATCCGGAGAAGGTTCGGGAAACGCCCAGGAAAGGTCCATGCCGTCGGCCCACCGGGAATCGGGAGGGGGACCTCCAAACGCCGGAACAAACAGCAGGGCTATCGCAAACACAACTACTAAAATCCTCATTAAACTTCTCCCGAAATTATTTTTCCGGTCCAGTCAATGGCGGGTCCTGGTTCGAGTTCCGATCGCGGAGTCCCTGGCTCATTGGCCTGCGAAAGAACCGTCGCTATGCACTATATACGAATTCAATCACGAAATAGTTTCACTGTAAAGATTTCACATAGATTGATGTACGGGCCGTTTGAATTCAACTACTAGCTCTTGGCGGACCTTGACGTAATCCAGCCCTCATCACTATGTTACCTACTATCCGTGGAAAGGAGAGATTGGGAACGAGCATGATGCGGATCACCCCAGGCGACTTTAGTGACCCTCGCGTGATTGATCTCCTGCATATCCATGTGACCACTGCCCGGGCGGAAACGGCGCGGGACAGTGCGCACGCCTTGGACCTCACAGGTCTGCAATCGCCTGAAATCAGCTTTTGGACTATCTGGGAGGACGAAGTGCTCTTGGGGATCGGCGCGTTGAAGCGACTTTCGCCCGACCACGGCGAAGTCAAGTCGATGCATACCGCCCAGTTCGCGCGTGGAAGAGGAGTTGGGGGTGCGATGTTGCGCCACATCATTGCGAGCGCTCGAAAAAGCGGGATGTCGCGACTCAGTCTTGAGACTGGTTCCTGGGAATATTTTCGGCCTGCTCGGGCGCTCTATACGAGCCATGGCTTCGTGGAGTGCGCGCCATTCGCCGATTATATTTTGGATGTGAACAGCGTTTTCATGACGCTCGACCTGCGAGGATCCTGATCCAAATTGGGCCGGCTATCCTACTTGACGCGCTCCGCGGCCTTTTTGGAAACTGGCGGAGTTGGCAGCCAACTCTCTCCTTCCTGGAGAATGAACGTATGTTGAAGCGAATACCACGCGCCGGTCACTTCGCGGTCGGGGGCCGGCTCGTTTTCATGAAGCTCAAAGTTGCCGACAAGCGCGCGGGTGACGCCGAACTGTGAATCAGTTTGGAGATGGGGATCGTCGGGCGTGTAGATCTGCGATGTGACGGCCTTATAGCCGGGCTTGTAAACCAGAAAGTGCAGGTGCGCCGGGCGGAAGTTGTGGCGCTTCTGCGCGTTCAGGAGAGCGCCCACCGGGCCGTTCGTTGGTATGGGATAACCGGAGGGCTTGATGCTGCGAAAGCTGAATTCTCCGTTTGCGTCGGTCGTGAACTTACCCCGCAAATTCATCTCGGCCTGCTCGGGGTCTTGATTCTCGTAGAGGCCCACGGGCGAGGCGTGCCAGACATCGACCTCAGCCCCGGGGATTGGCTGGCCTTCCTGATCGCGCACCCAGCCCTTGAAGAAAAGAGCCGGCCCGGGAGTCGCGGACCGCAGCAGCGATCCGCCGTTCTGCGTTCTCGGGGAATCCGATCTCCAGAACGGACCGAGAAGATTGGCGGAGCTTTCGGTGGCCGCGTTTGGCCCATTGTTCATGAGGCAGACCAGGGTGGAAACACCCAAAGACCCCGCCATCAGCCTGACCTCATTGTGACTCTCCGTCGTAAGTTGTCCCAGCGCGGCGACGTAATTAATTGCCGCGTCGAATTCTTTCTCCGTTAGTTTCACGTCGCGTACGAATCCGTGCAGGTGCCGGACCAGTGACTGCAGAATCTCCTTGGTGCGCGCGTCCGGCGTGCGTTTCGTTTCTTCGAGTACGGCTTGTGTGACCTGTTCCAGGTTTTCAATGATCATTGGACTTGGGCTCCGAAGAAAGGAAGCTGAGGAAATGAGGGAATGTTAGGAGGGGAAAAGAATCCTCCGCGCTTGCTCGTTTGGGCAAAGTTTGTTTCCTTGATTTCCTTTGCTTTCCCTGCCTCCTCAACTTCCTTTACTTCCCTTTTGCCATCGCTCACTTATTTTGGCGCTGGCGCTTCCCCTGCCGGTTTTCGCACCGCGTCGCCATAACTATTTTCTTCGTCTGGGATGCAAAAAAATTCCGCGATTTCCCAGCTGGGTTCCAGTTTAAAGCGTTGCGGAGGATTTACCCAGGGCTTCGTGTAGGCCTTGGGGTCGTCCATGATGATTTGCATTTCCAGGGTGTCATGGTCCAGCCGGCGGTAGCGCTCGGTGAGGTGCATCTGCTCGCTCCGGGGATTCCCGTAGGAATCGACCCAGGGCTTGTCATTCATGCCGATCGTGTCGACCACAAAAGTGTCACCCTCCCACTTTCCGACCGAAGTTCCCAAAAAACTGGGGTCGGGATCTTTGGGGAGAGGCCGGCCGTCAGACCATATGGTGCGCCAAAGTTGATATTGCTCGAAAAACATGAACATTCTGCCCGGTATCTGAATGATCTCGAACGGATTCGGGAGAATAAGAGATTTGGGAACGGCCTCCGGCTCGCAATGCAGTGCCGGGTTGTTCTCCTTGCCGGCAATGGCCCTCGGTCCCACCAGGGGAACCGCGGCTTCAAATCTCGCTTGCCCCCAGGGCGTCAACGGCGGACGCAGCTTTTCATCGATCCCGTCCATGTGGATCGAATACGGCATCCACACTCCTGACAAGTCATGGGAGAGAGCGGGTGAAGCACTGGAAGCCGCAGATGGGGACGCGACGGGACCCGATGGATGGCCGGTTTGAGCGGACAGGGACGGACCAAAAGCCAACATTGCAGCTATAAAGAACAGTGAACATGCAAACCTCATGGGGAGAATCTTTCGTTGGGGAAAAGAAGGTGAAAGAGGCAGGGGAAGTAAAGGAACGGAAAAATCGCCGACTCGTGAGCGGAGGCGAGAGGTCTTTTCCTTTGCTTCCTTTAACTCCTTCACTTTCTATATATCCTTTCTGCTTCGGCTTCTTTATTTCTCAGGCGCAGGCGCAACGCCCGCAGGCTTCCGAACGACGTCGTCATAAGCTTTATCTTCGTCCAGGACGCAAAACCATTCCGCAATTTCCCAGGTGGGCTCCAACTTGTGAAGTTTGGGCGGACTGACCCAGGGCTTGGTATAGGCCTTGGGATCATCGATAACAATTTGTAATTCCAAGGTGTCATGATTCAAACGCCGGTAGCGCTCCGTCAGGTGTGTCGCGTCGCTGCGCGGGTTGCCGTAAGAATCGTCCCAGAGTTTGTCGTTGAAACCAATCGAGTCGACAACAAACGTATCGCCTTCCCATTTGCCCACCGAATATCCCAAATACGTGGGGTCGGGATCTTTCGGGAGGGGCCGGCCGTCGGTCCAAATTTCGCGCCAGATGTGCCCCAGCTCAAAAAACATCAGCACCCTGCCCGGTATCTGAACGATTTCAAATGGATTGGGAAGATTGAGAAGCTTCGGAGGGCCGTCCGGCTCGCAGCGCAACTCCGGATTGTTTTCCACACCGGGAATGGCTCTCGGGCCCACTAGCGGCTTAGCCGCATCGAATTTCGCTTTTCCCCAGGGCGTCAAGGGAGGCCGGGTCTTATTGCTGACTGCATTCATGCCTGGGACCCCCGGCACGTCGCCGTCCGGATATTGCATCCAGACTCCGGACAAATCGTGTGACAGGGCCGGAGTTGTTGCGGCCGTGGCGGCTGGCGCGTGCGCCATTCCTGAAGACTGACCAGTCTGAGCGGAAAGAATCGGCGTGAAGGGCAAGATGATTCCGAGAGCAGCCAAAGTAGCCGCGAGCCGCACTACGAGAATCATTCGTCGTCGAATGCGAAGTGGAGGAAGTTGAGGAGGCGAAGGAAATAGAGGAACGGAAACATCACCCAGGCACAATGGGCCGCGCAAGGTTTGGTCCTCAATTTCCTTAGCTTCCTTAACTTCTTTCAATTCCATAGCTCCCCTTGCGGCTTCTGCACGTCTATTTGTTGGCTGCTGGCGCAATGCCGGCCGGTTTCCGAACAACCTCGTCGTAGGACTTGTCTTCCTCCGCGGCGCAGAACCACTCCGCGATTTCCCAGCCCGCCTCAAGCTTGTGGAGTTTCGGGGGACTAACCCAGGGCTTGGTGTACGACTTGGGGTCGTCAATGGTGACTTGCAATTCCAGCGTGTCACGATTCAAACGGCGGTAGCGCTCCGTGAGGTGAGTTTGCTCGCTGCGCGGATCGCCATAGGCGTCAGCCCACACCTTGTCGTTAAAACCGATGGTCTCGACAACGAATGTGTCCCCCTCCCACCTGCCGACCGCGTAACCCAAGTAGCTCGGGTCAGGATCTTTGGGAAGCTCTCGCCCGTCAGCCCAGATCGTGCGCCAGATGTGTTGCTCCTCGAAAAACATGAACATCCTGCCGGGAATTTGCACGATCTCAAACGGGTTGGGATGATTGAGAACCTTCGGAGGGCCATCCGGATCACAGCGCAAGGTCGGGCTGTTTTCTTCGCCAGCGACGGCCTTCGGGCCCACCAGGGGTCGCGCGACATCGAGTTTCGCTTGCCCCCACGGCGTCAATGGGGGACGAAATCTTTGATTGACGGTATTCATGCCCGGTGTTCCCGGGACGTCTCCCTCGGGATATTGCATCCACACCCCGGACAGATCATGCGAAAGTGGCGCGGCCGCATTTTGAGTTTTTGCCGGTTCAGCTGGTTTTTCGGACTGGGCAAATGCGATCGGCGCTAAAACCAATGCCGCTCCCAGGGTGGCGAGGGAACTCGCGCGAAACAAAACAAAAATTCTTGTGCGGAATTCGCAGCCTGATCGCGTTCGGTCATTAAAGGTTTGCTCCGCAGGCAAAGAAGTCCGACGCTTCATCGGTCTTGCCTCCCTAATTTTTGTCGTCAGGCTCAGCAGCAGCGCGGGAACGCCAAATTTCAGAAATATCCCTCAAAAAAATTATACGCCGTCTTTACGAGGAACTATAGGTCGGGCATGCACCCAAATCAAGCCCCGGGATTCGCAGAACTCCATAGTCCAAATGGCCGGGCCCGAACCTAGCCGATTGGCGGATGTAAGCGCTTAGGGGTCTGCGGCATTCTGCTCGCGGAGGTTCAGAACATGTCCACAGAACTTATCGATCTATCCAATGCGCTGGCCCTGGAAACGGGCCGCGCCGCGGCAAATATCGTCGCCATTCACACGGAAGCGCGTGGCTCCTCGAGCGGTGTAGTTTGGCGCTCCGGCGTCATCGTGACCGCGGAGCATGCCCTGCGGCGCGATGAAGAAATTCACGTGACCTTGCCGGACGGGCGCATCGTGCCTGCGGCCATTGCCGGCCGGGATGCGTCGACCGACCTGGCCGTCCTAAAATGCGCCGAAGCCATTTCGCCCGTGGCGGAAATCAGCGACGTCTCCGCGATCAAGCCCGGCAGCCTAGTGCTTGTGGTTGGGCGAACTCGCGCCAGCGGACCAGTTGCCGCGCTGGGCGCCGTCAGCCTGGTTGCGTCCGAGCGCCGCACCTGGATGGGCGCACCAATTTCTCCCTACATCCGGCTTGACGTTGGGCTGCAACCGACCGCCGTTGGAGGCGCCGTCATCGAGGCGTCCGGCCGCGCAATCGGGATCGCCACGCCGCGCTTCGCTCGTTTCGGCGCGATTGCCGTTCCCGCATCCACAGTGAACCGCGTCGCCGATGCGCTACTGGGGGCGGGGCACATTCCGCACGGCTACCTCGGCGTGGGCCTGCATCCAATACGCCTGCCGGAGGCGCTGCGGCAAACGCTGCAACGCAGTGAAAAAACTGCCGCCATTGTCGTCGAAGTGGAGCCCGAAAGTCCCGCGCACAAGGCCGGCATCATGATCGGCGATCTGCTGCTTTCGTTCGGCGGGCATCCGATTTCGCAAGTAGAGGACGTGCACTCGCAACTGAGTGCCGAGGCAATCTGCAAATCGATCGTAGTCAAATTTGTGCGTGGCGGCGCAGCGCAGGAAACCAGTATCGTTGTGGGTGAGCGCGCGCACGGAGGCAAATAACATGGCCATCCCGGGATTTGGAGAAATCGCGGAGCAGTTGCGCCGCTCAACCGTGCTCATTCATTCGGGCGGCCGCGGCTCGGGCTCCGGCGTCATCTGGTCGAGCGACGGCATAGTAGTGACCAACGCTCACGTCGTTCGCGGTTCGCAAGTGAATGTCCAGCTCTGGGACGGGCGGGAATTTGAGGCCGCCGTCCGCTCACGCGATCCGCGCCGCGATCTCGCGCAACTTCACATCGACGCAGCAAACTTGCCCGCCGCGTCCGCCGCCGATTCCTCCGAACTGCGCCCCGGCCAACTCGCCATCGCCATCGGCAATCCCATGGGTTTCGTCGGCGCCCTCGCCACCGGCGTAATTCACGCCGTCGGACCGCTTCGCGGCCTCGGGCGACAAGCCTGGGTGCAGGCGGATGTGCGTCTCGCGCCCGGCAACTCCGGCGGCCCGCTTGCCGATGCACACGGCAGGATCGTCGGCATCAACACGATGGTGGCTGGCCGATTGGCGCTGGCCATTCCAAGCAACGCGGTGCGCGATTTTCTTTCTGCGGGCCCGGCAACCGCCTGGCTCGGCGTCACCGTTCATCCCGCGCAAATTCCGCGATCTGCCGGCGCGGCCAAGACGTTTGGTTTGGTCGTTCTCGAGGTTGAGCCGGGCAGTCCGGCCGATCTTGCGTCGCTTTTGCCCGGCGATATTCTGCTCGGAGCGGAAGAAAAATCTTTCACGGCAATTGAAGATCTGGCGCTCTCGCTTCAGGGCGGCGGTCAACGCATTCTGCGCATCGAATTTCTTCGCGGCGACTATTCAAAAACCCGCAGCGTGGCGGTGCAGCTCGGAACCCCGTTGCCGGCAAGGAGCCCCGTGGCGGCGTGATCCGAGTTTTCATTGTCGCCGCTTCCCCGCTGGCCCGCGCCGGTCTGGAAAATCTCCTCGCGGCGCGCGAAATTGAAGTGGTGGGCAGCAGCGCGACGATAGACGCCCTCGCGGACATGCTGGCCGATGCCGCGCCTGACGTGATCCTCATCGACTCATCCGGGGAGCCGTTCGATCCCGTGATTGGATCGGTCGTCTCGTCAGGATTGGCGGCAGATATCAGCGTGGTTGTTCTTGGCGAGGGCCTAACTCCCGCGGCCTCGGCATGTGCCTTGCGCGCAGGGATTTGCGCCGCATTGCCCGGCGATATTTCCCCCGACCAACTCGTCGCCGCGCTGCAAGCTGCAGCCAGCGGCCTCTTCGTGCTGCACCCAGCATATGCGAGTGAAGCTCTTCCAGCCGGTTCGGGGCCCCCGCGCGCGCTCGACGAGCTTGCCGAGTCCTTGACCCGTCGCGAACTCGAGGTTCTCCAGATGCTCGCCGCTGGTCTAAGCAACAAGGAAATCGCCGCGCGACTGAACATTTCAGAGCATACGGTCAAATTTCACGTGGCATCCATCCTGGGAAAGCTTGGCGCCGGCAGCCGCACGGAGGCCGTGTCCCAAGGCATTCGACGCGGCCTGGTCCTTCTTTGAGTCCAACCCGCCATTCTTTGAATGTCTGCCGGAATTAGTTTTCCACGAAAACCGTGGAGGAGATGAAGGCTTGCGACAAATGGTCTCCCCAGGCTTCTTTCACATCGAGGGCGATCGCATAGGGGAGAAAGCGGTCAAGATCCTGCGGCGAGATTGACGCTGGATTCAGGCGATCCAGCTTGTCCTGATCCACTTTTTGCAGGAATTGGCGGAATCCGGCGATTTGATCGGAAACTTGCCGGCCGAGCGGGGATTTGCGCTTCATGCGCGGCCCCCACCCCAGATTGATCACCAGAAACGCGACAAGCATCAGGGAAAAAGAAAGGGAAACACCCGAGGCCAGATTTTTCAAGAGGAACGCAATCGCGGCGCCGAATACAAACAGCGCGGCTACGCCAGGAAGGAGCTTGACCCAGCCCGTTCCCGCGCGCACAGCGGTCTTCCAGGCCGAGGCGAACGAAAGCTCGATCATCATGCCAAGCATCAAACCAATGAAGAGCACCCAGAGCGTGGTGAACACCGCGGCGGAAGTGTCCCGGCCGCGCGCCGTGATGGCCAGCGCCAGCGCGGAGACAAATGTGAACAGCACGCCAAGCGCGATGATTCCCATATGCCGCGTGAAATATTTGTTGCCGAGCTGATTACCAAGTTCATCGTGGATGTGAGAAACATAGCGGCCATTCTGCGCGGCGCTGCGCTGGTCCATCGCGCCGCTTAAGACGAGCTCGGGGCCGTCTTCAAATAAAAGAGCGAGGATGAACTTCTCCTCGGGCGCCAGCGCGGCCTTGGCGGCGCTATCGCCCGTCAGCCGCGACAATCTGTACTTTCCGTTTTCCGATTCCACGCGCAGGCATCCGTGAACGGCAAGTTGTGCAATCACGGCGGCGAAGGAACGGCCATCGGTCGTTCCAGAAGCGATATAGCGCGCGGCGGCCGGCGAAATTCCCTCCGGCGGCTCATAACGCGCGACAAACACACCCGGCTTGGGCTCCGGCCCAATCCACACCCAGGCGATCAAGTAATAAAGAAACAGCAGGGCGGGTGCGATCAGCACCCCGCCTTCGCGGCGCAGAAATACGAACTTAGGCATGCGGATATAGCCGGACGGCCAGGTGACGGCCAGACTCAGGCTCTGGCGCGGGTTCATGTTCGTCGCTCGATAGACGATCGCGCCGGAGGCGTCATCGACTCGCTCAAGTGTATTTTCAGGCCGGCGAGGAAAACTCAGGCCGAGGCCGCCAACTCTCGGTTCGACCTCGATGGCTTCAACCGGGACTGCGGCGGGCAAATGGACGGCAAGGATCGCTTCTGCAATCGGAACGGTGCGCTCAGTGCCCACGGAATTCCAGTAAAGCGTGTCGCGCCCCGCGCCCGAAATCAGCGCCCAATCGACAGTGTAACGAATCACGAAGCGGTGCTCGCCCGAATCGAGCGCCACGTTGCGCTCCCCGATGAAAAGCTGCGCATAGCCGTAGCGCTTGCCCTGCTCGTAGTCGACGCGCCGGCCGTCTTCTGTCACTTCCAGAATCTTTACGCGAATGCCGTTATCCTTTTGATAGGTGCCCACGTAGCGCGTATCCCACCGATCCGTGAGGGAGATGGGCAAGTCCCGCTGGAAGCCGTGTTTGTAAAACGATGAGGCATTGCGGACGGCAATTTCTTCGCGGACTTCGAGCGTGGCGTCTTCGCGGACGGTCACGTCGGCGCGGAAAAAAGTGATTCCGCCTTGGGTGGAAGAGTCCGCTTGCGCCCATGGGCAAATGGAAAGAGCGGCGAAGAAAATTGCGACCACTAAAGAGCGCTGGCGCACTTGTGCCTCTGAATTTGTTGAAAGATTTCGTTACACACCATGGTACCCGGGAAATGCGTCCCTTCAGCCCGGTGTCGCGACCGCCTGACTCCATTTGTGCACCCCGGACGCCTGCTGGACGACGGCCCGAAACCATTTAATCCGTGAATGCTGGCCACTTCGCCTAGACCCGGAGGCGTCCCGCTATCTTCCAGATAACTCGACGGAAACGGGTATGGCTTTTGCGGGTTACTTTTGCTATAAGCGAAGTGTCCGGTTTGGTCTTGGGATACGTCACCTGCCCTGTACTGAACTTGAGACCTCATGGAGATTGGGTCATGAGTTTCACTGATGTCCCCAAAGGTGCGAATCGCGGATTCGTGTCTGCCCATGGGCAAGAGGCTGCCCAATTTTCAATCGCATATTTTCGCCAGGCAGCGAAGGCGAACCACACGACATCTACGCAGAAGCAGGGAAGCAAAGTCTTTCTTCAATCAAGGTAAAGTCTGAGGGAGCAAGGAGGATACGCATGGCAACCGCAGCTACTCAAGTGACTCACTACACTTCCTACAAAGCGCGGCCTTTCACAAGGGAACAGCGGGACAATACGACGATTCTGTTCGGTGGCCTGACCTGGAAGCATGAGCGGCTGGTCCAGGGGGTTTTCAACAATTTGAATTACAAGGCCAAGCCCCTCCCCAATATCGCGCGCGCGGACCTCGACGCCGGCAAGGAATTGATCGATACCGGCGCGTGCTGCCCCACGATCTTTACCACGGGCAGCCTGGTGAATTTCCTGAAGTCCGAGGTGGCTGAGAATGGCAAGCAAAAGACCCTCGACGACTACGTCTTCCTGACTGCCGGCGCATGTGGTCCCTGCCGCTTCGGCCAATACCACGAATCCTATGAGATGGCCCTCGACGGCATGGGCCTGAAGGACTTCCGCCTCTTCCTCCTCGCGCAGGATGAACTGGACCAAGCCCCCGAAAAGCCAGGCGGGCTGGAAATCAACATGCACCTGAGCCTGGGGATCGTCTGGGCCATTCTTGTGGGAGATATTCTCACGGACATGGAGTATTTGACCCGCCCCTATGAGGTCACGCCCGGAGAAACCGATAAGGTCCTGAAGGAAAGCGCGGATTATCTGTTCGAAGTCTTCCAAAAGCGACCTCTGCGCAGCAACAAGTACGGCATGCTGGCATGGCATTTCCTCTCCGGCTACTTCGCCGATGCGCTGCGTGTGGTCAAGAAGAAATTCGATGCGATCGAGGTTGACCGCCTGCAAGTGAAGCCGAAAGTGAAAATTACCGGCGAATTCTGGCTGCAGACGCACGAAGGCGACGGCAACTACAACATCAAGCGATGGCTCGAACAGGAAGGCTCCGAAGTGATGCCTCCGCCTGTGGCCGTATGGCTGGGCTACCTCTTGCACACCCCGCTGTGGCGCATACCGGAGAAGCCAAACTTTGACCGTAAGGCCAAGATGAAGATGGCCATGATCCGCGGGATGGAGAAGCTCTACGTTGGGACCTACAACCGGTTCCGCAAGGCGCTCGGCTACGTGCCGCACGAATTGCCGGATCAGGAAGAGTTGAAGCAGCTGGCCACGCCCTTTTTCCACCACGAACTGCGCGGCGGCGAAGGACACATGCTTATCGGCAAGGCTCTGCATGCGCACCTTCACAAGCATGCCAACATGACCTGCGAACTCTCTCCCTATTCCTGCATGCCCAACACCATGTCCCAGGGCGCCATGGCCAACGTGCTGGGGCGGCATCCCGACCTGCTCTACGCCCCCATCGAAATCAAGGGAGACGCCGAAGTCCACGCGCTCTCCCGTTGCCAGATGATCTTGACGGAAGCGAAGAAGCGCTCGCAATCCGAGTTCGTGGAAGCGATGGCCAAGACCGGATTGACGCTCGAAAAAATCCGCCAGATCGAAGACAAGAATCCCAAAGTCAAGAAGGCAACCTATCGCATCCCGCACTACGGGTATGCCTGCACCGCGGCGAATTACGCTCTGCACCTCGCCGGCATGAGGGCGAACTAAGTAGCACAGCCACTCCTGGCTGTGCGGGTTTGCGGCACCTAACAGGGACAAGGAGGACAGCCAGGAGTGGCTGTCCCACTTGAGAGGACTCTTCCATGGCTGACGGGAATTTCGTTCAGATCGCGCCCCTTATGCGGGACCCGGGCGTGATGGAAATCAAGACGCCGCCGAAGCTGCAGCCTAGCGCCAGCGGCGCGATGCTCTGCGGCATGGACGTGGGGAGCACCACGGTCAAATACGTTCTCGCTTCGCCGTCCGGCGAAGTGATTTCCCAGGCCTACGAACGGCACAACACCAAACAGGGTGAAAAAGTCCTGCAGTTTTTGTCGCGCCTCGAGGCGCAGCATGACTTCACGCCGCAGCGCGATCGCATCTTCTTTACCGGCTCTGGAGCGGGGCTGATTGCTCCTGCCGTGGGAGCCAAGGTCATTCAGGAAGTCGTGGCCGTGGCGGCCAGCGTCGAGCGGCTGCACCCGGCGGTGCGATTCGTCAGCGAAATCGGTGGAGAAGATATGAAGACGATCTTCTTCAACGGCAACGGGACGACGAAGAGCAAGCAAGTCCTGATGCAAAGCGCCTGTTCCGGCGGTACCGGCACGTTCATCGAAAAAACGGCGCGCAAACTGCAAATTGCTCCGGAAGCGCTCTCCGAAATGCGCTACACGGGGCACACGCTGCACAAAATCAGCAGCAAGTGCGGCATCTTCGCGGAGGCCGACGCCAACACCTTGCTCAAGGCCGGCGTCACCGTCGATGAAATCATCGCTTCCCTGTTCGAGGCGGTGGTCTACCAAAACCTCGCCACTCTGACGCGCGGGAACACGCCGTCGCCGGAAGTTCTGCTGCTCGGGGGACCGAACCTGTTTTTCAAGGGGCTGCAAGAGGCCTGGAGGCTGCACCTCACGCGCATTTGGAAGGAAAGAAAGATCCAGATGCCGAACGGCAAGGCGCCCGAGGAATACATCGTCGTTCCGAAGGATGCGCTGTACTACGCGGCGCTCGGCTGCGTCGAAGTGGGCATGGGCGAGCCTCACGCGGTCGGAATCTACCAGGGCATGAAGAAGCTGCAATGGTGGATCGAGGAAGGCCAGTACGAAGAGAAAAAGAAACAGGGCCGTGGCGGGCTTAGCGACAACGAAGAGAGCTTGAGGACGTTCATCGATGTGTATTCCAAGATGGACGCCACTTCCAGCGTAAACATCGCCGCGAAGGCTGCCGACGTGACGGTGGAAAAGAAAAAACTGGATCGCGTTGTGGTGGGCTGCGATTTTGGTTCGACCACGGCGAAAGCCGTGTGCCTGGGGCCCGATCGGGAACTCCTCTTCTCCTGCTATGCGTTGAGCAAGGGCAACCCCATCGAAGACGCCAAGAGCTTGTTCCGCCAGCTTCGCGAAGCCATTGGCGACGGCGAGATCCTCGGGCTTGGAATCACGGGCTACGGCAAGGATTTGCTCAAGGGCATCCTGGGCGCGGATTGCGGCGTGGTGGAAACCATTGCGCATGCCTCCGCCGGGCTGCACTATTTCCCCGACGCCGATTGCATCTGCGACGTCGGCGGCGTTGACGTCAAGATCATGCTCCTCAAGAACGGAACCGTCAGCGATTTCCGCCTCAACTCGCAGTGCTCGTCGGGCAACGGCGCGTTTCTGCAGGGCGTCGCGGAACGTTTTGGCATTCCGCTGAGCGAGATGGCCGACAAAGCGTTTCTGGCGCAAGCCATGCCGCAGCTTTCCATGGGATGCGGTGTGTTCCTGCAAAGCGACATCGTCAACCAGCAACGCAAGGGCTGGCAGGCCGAGGAAATTCTCGCCGCGCTGTGCTCGATCCTTCCGCTGAATGTCTGGATCTACGCCGGCGGCATGAACAACCTCAATCAGGTGGGCAAGAAATTCATCCTGCAGGGCGGCACGCACAAGAATCTGGCCGTGGTGAAGACTCAGGTGGATTTCATCCGCTCCAAGGTTCCCGACGCAGACGTTGTCGTGCATCCCTATTCGGGAGAAGCCGGCGCGATCGGCGCGGCGCTTGTTTCCCTCGATTGGTGGGAAAAGGGCGGCCGGTCGCAATTCCGCGGCTTCGATGTAATCGAAAAATTGACCTACGCGACCACGACCGCCAAGGAAACGGTTTGCAACTGGTGCCCCGTGAATTGCCAGCGCAGTTTCATCGACGTCCAACTGCCCGGCGGCATGGGCCGGGAATGGAGCAAGGTGCCGCTGTCCCTCGGTTGGGAGCGCGTCATCGTGAACAACTCGTGCCCCAAAGGGCTGGTGGAAGATTTGAACGAAATGAAAGTGATCAAGGCCGGAATAGAGAAAACCAAGAATGCGTTTCCCAACATTGCAGACATGGTTCGGCAAGAAGGCTTCCGCCGCAATACCGTCTCCGCCTAAGGACCGCTCGGGAATCCGCGTCGGGATTCCCAAGGTTCTGAACATGTGGAGCACCCACCAGTTCTGGGTCGCGTTTCTGCGCGAAATCGGGATCGCCTCCGAAAACATCGTCTTCAGTTCGGATACTTCCGAGGAACAAGGCCGCGAATTCGGAAAGGGCCGCGGCACCGTGGACTGCTGCTATCCCGTGAAGGCCATGAGCGGGCACTACGGCGAACTCATCTTCGGCCAGAAGAAAAAGTTAAATGTGATCATGAGCCCCATGATTTATTCGCTGCCGTCCTTCATGCGCGGGCACGTTTCGGAAACCCTGGCCTGCACGCGCGTGATGGCCGGCCCCGAAAACATCCGCGCCGGATTCGTGAAGGAAAGCGACGTGTTCGCCGACAACGGCATCCGGTACGCCGCTCCGTTCGTGAATATGGCCGAGCCGGAGATGGTCCCCAAGCAAATGTACGATTGCCTGAAAGACGTTTTCGACATCGATATGGCGGAAACGCAGCGCGCCGTGAATGCCGGATACAAGGCCTTGCGCGAATTCAACGAGAAAGCGCGCGCCGAAACGAGAAAGATCCTGACCTGGTGCGCGCGTGAGGGAAAACCGTGCGTGCTGGTGCTGGCGCGCCCGTACCACATGGACCCGGGAATCGGGCACGAGATCGAAGCCGATTTGCAAGCGCACGGCTACCCTATCGTCTGGCTGCAATACCTCCCGATTGACGAGGATTTGCTCGGATGGATTTTCGGCGAGGAAGTGCAGGCGAAAAAAATCCGGTCGCCGCTCGATATTTCCGACGTGTGGACTTCGTCAAACAGCAGCAACACGAACGAAATCTTGTGGGGCGCGAAATTCGCGACGCGTTTCCCGTGGATCACCTGCGTGCTGCGCCTGTCGAGTTACGAATGCGGCATGGATCAGCCGACCTACACGCCGACGCAAAAAATCGTGGAAGCCACCGGGACGCTGTTCTTCAAGTTTGGGGACCTGGATTCCACAAAACCGGCCGGGAGCATCAAGATCCGCATCGAGACCATCGTTCACTACCTGGCAAAATATTCGGACAACATCATACGGAAGAAACTGGCCCTGCTTCCCCCCGATTGCCCCCTGCTCCAAGACCACCCACAAAAAGAAGAAAAAGCCCTAGCGACAGTTGCCGGAAGCGACTAGCACAGACACAGTAGAAGTCTTGTAGCGCCGGCGCCACATCCGTAATTCATCTTCGCGTTTCGCCGCCTGAGACTTGCCCTTGCGGCTGGAACCACTCTGCAATCCAATCAAAAATAGGCAGGAAAACATTGAAGCGGCCGTTGTCTTGCGCGTGATGGAGCAGATGGTGCCTCGCTGCCGGACGCATCCATTTTGGCAGCCAGCCGCCCATGTGCGAGCGCCAGTGAATTTCTTCAAACGCGATGTAATAGACCGCAAAGCTGGCGAATACTCCGGCGGTCCAGCCGCCCCGGAAAATCCATTGCAAAAGCAAGAAAGGTGCGGCATTCGCGAAAAAAAGCGCGACGACTCCCCAGGGATTCCGGGAAAAGTTGACGTACCGGGCCGCCTCCGGTGAAGTCAGCGTCTCGTGGTGCACCATGTGCTGCTCGCAAAAGAAACCGCGGCCCGCATGCAAGACGAACCGGTGCAGGCAATACTCGAAACCGTTGGCGTAAAAAAAGCCCAGCACGAAACCGCCCAGGGTCCCTGCAATGGAATAAGGAGACAAGCGGATGGAAATCCAAACGAGAACGGAACTGGACAAGACCGCAGCCAGCAGGTTGTTCCTCTTGATTCTCAGTCCCTGTGCTTTGGTTTGCGCCCGAATTTCGCTTTCGGAAGGCATCCTACGAACAAAGTAGCGCTTTCCAGGAGAGCCCGCAAGCGCCCGATTTTTTCAGCTCAGATTGCTGGACGCATCGTTCGCTGAACGCTTTCGGACGAACCACAGTGCCAGCAATCCCGCGAGCAAGAGAATCGCGGTATCGGGCTCCGGCGTCTTCACGACTGGGGGAGGCGTGGACCCGCCGGGATAAGGAATTGGTCCCGGGGGGCCGGAAGGCACGAACGCAGCGGGCGCGGGTCCGCCGCCGGGGTGAAAACCTGTCACGGCAGGCGGCACGTAGGGGTCACTCACAAACTGAATTCCGGGGAACCGATTGTCGCTTTCGAATTCGACGGGCCCGTAGGGGATTGGGATTGGCGTGTTCAGCTCGCTCTCGGTTGGCTCGTTCGGAGAAACGGGCGTCTCAACTGTTTGGGCAACCAGGTTCCCACACCTGGCCAGGGCAGTCTCTGAGCCATCCGTGATTATGATTTCGCCCTTGGCGAGTTTGATTTCGCGTTCCGTCCAGTACACCTTGTCGCCGCGGCGATAGGACACGTGCATCTTGAGTTCTCGGTCCAACCGCAGGATCCGCGCGTACTCCATGCGAAATGCTGCGTACTGCGCGGACACGACCGGATCTCTGGAAATGGCGCCTCTCAGTTCATCGATACTTTGAACGCCTCCCGGTATGATCGAAAACGGATAGACAACTTTGCGACTCGCCTCATTGCGAAGTGCCGCAGGAAGAACGCCTTTGGAAGCGACGAGAGGACTCGGGAGCGCGCTCAAACCTGAGTTTCTGGACAGAAGAGTGGCAGTCGCACGGTGGCGCTGCGACACAGACCAACCGAGTGCCCAGGCTAGCCCCAGGACTAACGCAAAGCCGGCCAGCCATCCCGTACGCCGTCTCACTGCGACCCACTGCGATTCTTCTTTCTTGGAATTTTCGGTTTTCATCATAGTAGTACCGGGCCCTAAAACTAATTTTCGTTCCTTCGCACCCATAATGATTGTGCAAACGCGGCACCAATTCAGTGGATTGATCCGATTCGAGTTAGTGTCGCGCCGAAGTCCCGCGAATTGACAAATCGCACTGCAAACTCCTGAAAGTGGAACATGGTAGGAAGTTCCGCAATGGCACACTTTCAGAGAGTCATGTGGTGGCATTGGTAGTACTAGCAGTCGGGGAACGCTTCGTGAAGATGCGTAGGCCCGGCGGGAATGGACTTACGTGTGAACTAGAGATCCCCGGCCATGATTTTAGAGAAAAAATAGCGTGTCCCAGGAAGCGGGATCGGAACGGAATTTTGCCCTGTAATTCCTAACTTATCTTCGGTAATTAGCGGCTCTTTGGATTCAGGGTTTGTGCGAGCATCGCGGATTTTCCCGCGGGTTGTCCGCGATTTTCTCTAATCTCCAGGGTGAGGAGTTGCGTTGAGATCCGAACCTTTCGGGTTTTCCGCGCCCACACGCGTCAGATAAATCATAAAGGGGGTGACTTCAAACGGCATCTTCTCGCGGTCCGGGACGATCCCGACAGAGCTTGGCTTCAGGAGAGCCAGGGTATCGTCCCACGGGTCCAGCTTCACGCGTCCGCCCAGTGGCAGCGCGACGATATGCTTTGCCGATTCCGTCTCTTCCGCTTTTGTGGCCACAGGAAACCTCAGCAATCCGGCATCGCCCACGCGCGGGCTGATCAGGTTGGGAATCTCGCGGGAGCGGGCCTTTAACTCAGACATGAACATTTCCGCGGTCCCCAGCTGATATTTGTACGGCGAATTCTTCAATAAATCCGCGGCCTTTGCCGTTGCCGCGGCATCTTCTTCCGGCTTGCGTTCAAAATCGAAGTGCTGAAATATCTTTTTCTCGTCGAATTGAAGGCGATCGTAGAAAGCAAATCTCGTATCGACTCTCCTACGGGTGGTCAGGATGTAGCCGATTTCTTTGGCCAACATGGCTGCGAGGCTGGCCTCATCCGGCAAAACATCGATCAATCCGCGGCTGAGGACGATGGTATGCCCTATGGAAAAAGATTCGATGGTGGAGGTCATCAACACGCGGCAATGAATCTCGGGTTGTAGTTCCAGATTGTTCGTAACTTCCAGATTGTTCACGACCGTGTCGAGAATCTTGTCGATCTCTCCCTTCGGGGCGATGAGGCCGGTTTGCTCCAGTTTGCCGGTCAGGTTGTCGGCCGCCTGCTCGTTCCAGGCGAGTTGCTCCTGCACGGGTGAGAGATCGTTGTCCTTCTGCGATTGATCGACCACGGGGGAGGCGGATTCAACCAGGACCTGGCTCAGTTCCTGCTCGTCGTGGGATTTTCCGATGTCGTAACCCCAGAGTCGCGTCTGCGCCTTGTAGGTTTGACCCTTCGTAAGAGGATATGCCGCCGATTTCTCTTCGGAATAGATAAACGCGGGAAGCCAGAGATTCGGCCCGGCGTTCACGCGCCAACTGTCAAAATGAAATTTCAGATTGGAAAAGTCGTGGCCGGAAAAGGAGCCGTTGAAGCGAACGATAGTGAAGTCCTGGTCTTCCACCCAGATACGCCCGAGGAAGCGCCCTTTGGCGTTTTTCTTCTTGGGAGTGACATCGAAGACCAGCGTACGCACTTCGCCAAGGAATTCGCGGCGGATGTAGTCAAAATTGTAGTTCTGCGCGTCCAGGCCATCCGTGTCGGGATAAACTAACTGAAGAAAACCTTTCGGCAGGAATTCCGTGCCGAAATCGAAAAGGCGAATCAGGCTGGCGACCAAGCTGCGCTGCGGGCTGTCACCGGGCCTCGGGAGAGGTTTGAGATCGAGCCCCTTGGAAAATTCCGCGCGTCCAATGAAGTAGTGATCGCCGTCGGGTATCCAGCTGCCGTCACTCTCCGTAACCCGGACTTTCTGGATGTACGTTTCGACCAGGGGGGAGCGCTGTTGAATCGAGGCCATTTCCTGCTTTTCGCGGGAAGCCATCTTGGCAAGGACTTGGTCGAGGGCCCCGACAGGCGCAATCGGCTGCTGTTGCGCGGCGAGCGGCAACGCACAAAACACTACGGCCAGAACCAGCCTCAAACTACGCATGGCGCTCATCCCCCGAAAAACACAGGTGCTCTCGAAGAATCTCAAAGCCGAGAGTCAATCCCACGAAAGCCTGAGCAGTGGGCTGGGGCGCGCCGCTCGCCATCCGATTGTAGAGCCTTTTATTCCTGCGAATCCAATCTGCCGCTGCTTTCCCTGTGAACCTTGCAAGACTTTCGCTCGAACTGGAGAATGGTCGCTTGAGGAGTTCGGATCATAAGGCGCTGTGTGCAGCCGCAAGGGATTATATTGAGCGACTCAAACAGCTCGCCTGCAAAAGAGAAATCGCCAAGGCCACAATTCCACACCTAAACCAGATGCAATCAGTGAGGTATGCGTTGTCTGGGGAGACCGAAATGCCGGGGCCGGGGCCGGGGCCGCCCTTTGCTTCCTGACGCCGAAGTTTAAGCCTTTGATTAAAGAACCTATTCCGTGAAGTGCCCTTCATGGTAGAGTTTGCCCAGGAGAATCCTCCATGAAATGCTTTCGATGGGTTTTGCTGATTTTCCTGGGCATTTGTCCGCTCGCCGTTCACGCGCAACAAGCAAACACGGAAAAGCCGCTTACCGACACCCAGAAATTGGGGCAACGTGTCTTTCAACAGCGCTGCGCCATCTGCCATGCCCCGGCCAGGCCGGGATTCCAAATGTACGGGCCGGCCCTGTACAAGGACCTCATCAACGGCAGCGAAGATCCGATCAAAGAAATCATCCGGAGCGGTTCGGCCAAAATGCCAGGATTCAAGCTCGGCTTGCAACCCTCGGAGATTGACGCGATTGTCGATTATTTGAAAACGGTGCCGAAGCCGCAAAAAAGCACGGAACCGGCCACCGGCGGCAGCATGGGCCCACTCGATTAGCAAAAGGAGAGCCTGCAATGAATCAGAAGCAAACTCATTCGTTCGTGATATTTCTCCGCGCCGCCCTCGTGGCATTGGCGCTGGCGGCGATCCTCCCCTTGATGGCGCAGGCGTCTCCGGACGGCACGCTGCTGACCGGATCGGTAAAGTCCGCAGCGGGGGCGAAGATGAGCGGCGTGACCGTCTCCGCGAAGCTGGATGGCGCGACCATCACTACATCAGTGTTTACGGAGGAAAACGGCGCATATTATTTTCCGGCCATGAACGCGGGTCACTATGAGGTATGGGCGCAGGCGGACGGTTTCGAGATCGCGCGCGGCGCGGTGGATCTGACGGCAACCAAGCATCAGGATTTCGTTTTAAACCCCACGAAAGACTTCGCACAACAATTGTCGGGAGACCAGATGCTGGCCTCCCTGCCGGACCAGACGCCCGACGACCACCGTCTGAAGCGCGTGTTCCGCAACAGCTGCACCAGCTGCCACCAGCCCAACTACATTCTGCAGAACAAGTTTGACGAAAAGGGCTGGACCGCGATTCTGGAGGCCATGAAACGCGTGAACGTGGCCGGAGGCTACTTGGGAGCGAACAGTCCTATCGCGCCTGCTATCGACTTCCACGAGAAGGAGCTGGCCGCGTACCTCGCGCGCGCTCGCGGCCCGGAACCGAGCGCCATCAAGAGCTTCAAGGTGCGTCCGCGGCCGACGGGAGATGCGGCTCGCGCGGTCTTCACCGAGTATGACGTGCCGCTGTTTGGCGCGAACAATGCCCCAAAAAAATACGCTCTCAATAACGGAAGCGATTGGTCGCTGGGCACGCCGACCTCATTCTGGGGACAACACGGGGTTCACGACGCACAGGCGGATCTGGACGGCAACATCTGGTTTTCCGTGAACGTTCCGAACCCCTACGCAAGCCTTGGGCGAGTCGACGCGAAAACTGGAGAAACGAAATTCTTCCGCGTGGACGGAATGCATGGCCTCGCCGCAAACGGGCATGGCGCGACCCGGGATGCGCAGGGCCATCTCTGGTTCAACACCGCACCGGCTGAGGAAAAAGGTCCCGGGCGATTGATCGAGGTTGATCCGGCAACACAGACGCTGCAGGTCTTTACGCCGCCGAGCACGATGGAAGGGCCAACATTTGTCGCCGGTACTCTGGACGTGGACGGCAAGGGCAAGATCTGGGCCTCGACCTACCACGGCGCCTCGCGTTTCGATCCCGTAACGAAAGAGTTCACCGAATACAAGTCGCCCACGTTTAAGAATTCCGACGGAATCGGAAACACCTACGGACTGACCGCGGACGGCGACGGCAACGGCTGGTGGGCGGAGATGAATCTCGATATCGTCGCCAAGACCGACCTCGAGACCGGGAAAGTCACCGAAATCAAAATTCCACCGGTGCCGGGAATCAAGACTGAGTTTTCTCCCGAGGAAGTGAAAATGTATGACGCCGCCGGATCGACGTGGAATACGGCCACGCCGTGGGCCGAGGGCCCGCGCCGGATGGGCGCTGACAAACATGACCATGTAGTCTGGGTTTGCGACTGGTGGGGTGGAAACCTTGCCAAGATCGACACGCAGACGCTCGGAGTGACGATCGTTCCCCTCCCACGGCCCGATGCTCAGGAGCCTTACCAGGCCGTGGTCGACAAAGACCACAATGTTTGGGTCAACCTCATGAATTCGGATGAAGTCATCAAGTTTGACCCCAAGACTTCCAAATGGACGGAGTATCCGTTCCCCACACTCGGAGCGGAAACGCGCTACGTATCTATGGTGGAACGCGACGGCAAGATGGAAATCATTCTGCCGTATTCCCGAGCGCGACGGGTTGCGCGCATGACGTTCCGCAGCAAGGAAGACATACAAGCGCTCAAGCAGCAGGCGCAGCAGCAGGAACAAGCGCGGGTACAGTAGGCGTACGAAGGGCAGGCTCGCGGATCGTGCGGGGTTCCTTCATGTTGCGCGAAGGGCTTGTTCTGAACAGGCTTGTTCTGGACATTGACACGGCATAGCAGAGGGTGTACGGTCCTGCGCAAGAGCAGGTTGAAATTCAATTTCGAGCATCCCTACGTGAGGTGAACGTATGGCCACTCTCTCAGCCAGCGGGTCGTGCATCTCCAAATCTCCGCATTGCTCTGAAGCCGCAAGCAACAGCGAGATCGGGCGCGCGGGAAAAATTAGCAGGCGGTGGGCGATCCTCGCCGGATTAGTTCTATTTTCATCCCTGGCCGTTGCTCAGAACGCGCCGCAAGTGACAGGCGTCGATCCGGCCTCCGGCAAAGTGAATGATACCGTGACCTTGTCCGGAAGCAATTTGGGCAAGGAGTCGGTATCTTCCGTGTATTTGTCCGACGACAAGAATGACTACAAAGCCGCGATCGTTGATCAGAGCAACGATAAAATTACGGCGAAGGTGCCACAAGTCAAGCCCGGCGGATACAACGTCTCCATTCAGGTGGGCGACAAACTCTTCATCAAGCCTGTGAAATTCACGGTGGAACAATAAGCGCCGAGAAGCATATCCCTGTAAGAAACCCTAATCAGACTTGTAGTGGAATCGAAAGCGCCTTGCGCGCCACTTCGAATGTGGACTCGTGAATCTGCCCGCCGGCGTCAACCTTCATATGCTTAGTCTGCATGGGCTTGCCGTCCAGGCGATCCTTCAGCCAGTCCGCGAAATATGTCGTCTGGCTGGGGCCGAGCGCCGCGGCGGATGATCCGACGAGGCCGTGTTCCGCCCCTTCATAGACCAGCAATTGTTTGGGCGCGGAGATCGTCTCGAACAAATCGTAGGTGTATTCAATCGGACTGAGTTGGTCGTCCTCTCCGGCCATGACCAGGTAAGGAATCTTGATCTTCTCCCCGACTCCCTTGAGCGAAAGTGTCTGCGCGAATTTGTCGAATTCCGCCTCGTCGGTAAAGCCCGCCATGTACATGAATCTCAGCTTGAATGTAGGTGAAGCCACATTGAACAGCGTATTCATCCCCGGCTCGTGGCAGACAGATCGCAACACGCATCCCTTCAGCCGGTCGTCCACCGAAGCCACTTGCGTGCCCCAAAATGAGCCCATGCTCACGCCCGAGAGCGCAATGCGGTCGGGATCGATCTCGCTTTGCGAGCGCAGCCACGACAGCACCAATGGCCCGGCCTGCATCCAGTTAGTCGCTGTCGGATGAATTTCTCGAACGCAGCATTCGCCCTGGCCCGGTCCCTCAAGCGCTAGCACGGCGATGCCGCGTTCGAGCAGTTTGTCCCCGTAGAGCGCGACGCCAACTTCCTTGATGCTGTCCATCCCGCCGATCGCCCACACAGCCGGAATCCGGCCCGTCGCGCGTTTCACCGGCATATGCAGATAGCCGGGCAAGGATTTGCCGCTCCCGCCAAACGGGATTTCCACTTTGCGAATTTCATGATCGGCGAGTTCCATGTACTTCGCATAGGCGGCGGCCTTTTTCTCATTGAGCGCAAGATTTTCGCGCGACACTTCGAAGATCGGCCACTGCGCGCTTCCATAGAGCAGCGCGGCGATGAAGTAGCTTTCGCGGGCGGCGATGGTATGGCCATCGGTTTCGAACTGCCGCGCCATTTTTTCGCGGCGGACGGCGGCGCGCGTATATTCCCGCGCGATGTCGTTGTATTTGCGCACTCTCGCACGAATACCGATGAAATCCCCTGTCGCGTCCGGGCCGCAGGGTCCCAGCGTGTAGGCGATGCGCGCCTGATCCCATTCCAGGCCGATGGTCTGCACCACGGCGTCGAGGATCCAGCGCTGTTCCTGCCAGCGCTTCATCTTGCGCTCCGTCGCAGCATTCATTTCGGGCGCGGGCGCCGGATCGGGCGGCGTTGCGGCCAGAATTTCCGGCCATGTAGATCCAGCCCCACGTCCCATGAAAGACGCGCCAGCCATGGTTGCCGCGCCGCCTAGAAACTCACGGCGCTGGACTAATTTCTTGGTGGATTCTGATTTGTTTGATTTAGACATTACCGTTCTCCGTCCGATCCGCGCAGACTAGAAAGATTGGCGGCCCGTTCGCCGCTGCTTTTTGCTTTGGCATCCGTGAAATATGATCCTGAATAGCACGCCATTCGTGCGATGTAAAGCAACCTCATCACGCGTCCTCAACAACAATTTGGTTCAGTCGGGCGCGCCTCGGGTGTATAAGAATGCCCATTCGAAGCGTCAGAGTAGAAATCATAGCCTGTTGTCTCTAGATTGATTATCCGAGAGTGAGGAAACCGTATGGTGCGCAGACTCTGTATTCTGGTTGGACTGCTCAGTCTTTTCGTGGGAACCACGTCCGCGCAGACGGTGGACGCCCGGAAGGCTTTGGAGGCGTCTGTCAAGGCCATGGGCGCCACCAATTTGAAGACGATCCAATATTCCGCGAGCGGCTGGTTTTCGCAAATTGGCCAGACCTACGGGCTGGCGGAAGACTGGCCGCACTATGAAGTGACGGACTACACGCGCGTAATCGACTACGACGCGAAATGGTCGCGTGAGGATTACACCCGCAGGCAGGGCAAGTACCCGACTCTTGGCAGGCCGCCGATGCCGGAACAGCATGTCACGACCATACTGAGTGGCAACTACGCCTGGGACATGCAAGGGGAAGTGCCCGTTCCGCTCACGCGGATGTATCTGGATGGAGTGCCTTACTCCGATTTGCGCCAGCTCGAGATGGTGCTGACTCCCGACGGGTTCCTCAAAGCGGCGCTCGCGGCGACCGATGCGAAAGCCATCTCGTTGAACATCATAGGACCGTCAGACATTGGCCTGTCACAGTATGGCCGAAAGGTGACCATCGTCTCCTTCACCTTGGGAAAATATAAATTCAATGGAACGATCAACGACCAGAATCTCGTCGAGTTGGTCGACACCTGGTTTCCCAACCCCATGTACGGCGACATGGACTACGAGATGCGCTACACGAAATACAAAGATTTCGGTGGAATCATGTATCCAGGTCAGATCCACGTGCACCAAGGCGACCCGAGGCTGAACCCTGCGCACAACTACTACGAAATCAATGTGACTGACGTGAAGGCCAATGTGCCGGTGACGCCGATGCCGGTCCCTGAAGTCGTGCGGACCGCAACCCCAGCCCCCGTGAAGGTAGAAAGCCAGAAACTGGCGGACGGCGTGTGGCTGCTGGGCGGAGGGACGCATAACAGCGTGCTCGTCGAATTCAATGATTTCGTCGCGGTCGTCGAAGCCCCGCAGAACGAGGCGCGATCGCTCGCGGTGATCGCTGAAGCGAATAGGCTCGTTCCGAACAAACTGATTCGGTACTTGGTCAACACGCACCACCACATGGATCATGCCGGCGGCTTGCGCACGTATCTTTCGCAAGGCACCACGATCGTGACGCATGAGTCCAACAAGCAGTATTACCTCGACATTATGTTCTACCCCGCGCCGAGAGAACTGGATCCGGACCGATTGGGGATTTTCAGTCCCATGTACATGATTAGCAGGCGGCCCGCTCCGATTGACACGGTGGGTGGCGACACACGCGGCGAGGGGAAATATGTGGTGACCGATGGCGCTCGCATGATGGAAATCTTCCATGTGCAGGACCTGGCCTACGAGTTGGGGGATCCGTCCCTCAGCCAGGGAAATCACAGCGCCGACATGTTGATGGCCTATCTCCCGAAGGAGAAGATCCTGATCAACGCCGACCTTTACTCACCGCCGCAGCCTGGGTCGCAGCCGCCCGCGCCGACTACAGCCATGCGAACGCTGTATCAAAACATGAAGAAGCTGAAGCTCGATGTCGCGCAGCACGTTCCGATCCATGGACACGTTGGGACGAATGATGAGTTTTTGAAGATCGTCACTCAAGCTCATTAGCGCGTCTGTAGACGTGCGATGCGTCGTATCTCCGCAGGTGGAGTACTTTCGTGGCGCCGGCGTCTCGCTTGTCCCGATGCGAGAGGGGCCGGCGATTTCCGTAACCTCGGGTAATTCAATACCGCCCGCGCGACCGCCGGCGCTACAACACCTGCGTTTGACACAAGATAGCGCCCAGCATATAGTTCTGCGCAAAGAAAAACTTGAAATCGGGAAATTGGCTGAACATGCTTTGTGCGCGTCCAGCCGCCGGATGAGCTTGGACTCTCAGGAGGGGCGAAAACAGAATGAGTGATTCCACCACGGCCGTCGAAGTCAAATCGCCCGAACTGCTCAAGCTGATCGATAAGGACGCGGCCGTCGAAAAACTTTGCACAGGCTTTTGGTTCACCGAAGGCCCGATCTGGAATGCCAAGGAACAGTGCTTGTACTTCAGCGACATGCCCGGCGACGTGCGCCGGCGCTGGAGCGCCAAGGATGGCGTCAAGGAAGTCCGCAAGCCCAGCAACAAATGCAACGGCATGACCTACGACGCGGCGGGCAACCTGTACGTCTGCGAGCACGTTACCAGCTCGCTCGTTATGGAGACGCCGTCGGGCGAGCGCAAAGTCCTGGCATCTCACTGGCAAGGAAAAGAACTCAACAGCCCCAACGATGTCGTCCTCCGGTCCGACAAGTCCATTTATTTTAGCGACCCAGGATATGGCCGCATGCCGGTCTTCGGGCTCGAACGCAAGCAGGATTTAAACTTTCAGGGCCTCTTCCGGATTTCGCCCGACGGGAAGCTGCATCTGGAGGCAAATGATTTTGGCCAGACCAACGGGCTATGTTTTTCGCCGAACGAGAAAATTCTGTATGTGAACGATTCCCCGCGAGCGCATATCCGCGCGTTCGATGTCGCGCCCGACGGCTCGCTCAGCAACAGTCGCATTTTTGCAGCGAAGATCGGTGACGGCGTTCTCGAGAACGGCATCGTCGACGGCATGAAAGCCGATGAGAAGGGCAACATCTACGTTACCGGCCCGCGCGGCATCTGGGTGTTGAGCCCGTCCGCCGAACACCTGGGCGTGATCCGCATGCCCGAACACGCCGGCAATCTGAACTGGGGCGGGCGGAACTGGGATGAGCTGTACTGCGCCTGCTCGACGTCGATTTATCGTGTGAAGTTGAAAGTTCGAGGAAATCCCGTCGCATACATGAGTATGCACTAAGAGGAACTATGGCCGACCGGAAGCTCAACGCGCGAAAAACGGCGCTGATCATTCAGGATTTGCAAAATGACGTCATCATTGAGGGCGGCGCGTTCGCTTCCTCCGGCGCGCCGGCCCATGCGAAAAAACAAAATGTCGTTGAAAACGTGAAAAAATTGGCCGCCGCGATGCGCAAAGCCGGCGGGATCGTGATTCACGTCCATTACATCGTCGAGCCAGGCGCGCCCGGACTCAAGCTGAACGCCCCGCTCTTCCGCGGCCTCGCCGAGAGCAAAGCCGTGGTGCGCGGAACGTGGGGAGCGGCGCCGGTCGAAGGGCTCGAGCCTCAAAAGGGCGACGTGGTCGTCGAAAAGATGCGCATGAACGGTTTCCACGGCACAAAACTCGAGACGATTCTGCAGGGTTACGGGGTCGACTCCCTGGTGATCACCGGGGCCTGGACTAATTTTTCCATCGAGCATACCGCCCGGCACGGCGCCGATTCAGGCTACGAAGTTGTCGTGGCGACCGACGGAACCTCCACCATCAACGACGAATGGCAAAATGCGGGTATAAATTTTGCTCTGCAAAATATCGCCGACCGATTGAGCTGCGAAGAAATTATCAAGGCCCTGAATTAGAATAACGCCTTCATAGAGAGTGCATGACCTTTCCCCCTGAAACTCCCATCGTCGTTTCTTCGGAAGACGAACGCGCGCTAATCGTCCACGTCCTGGCAAAACTTGGAGCCAACGAACGGGAGCGTTTGGTTCAAGCAGACGTTCTGACGGAAGCCGATCTGCGCGGCCATCATTCCCACGGATTGCAACGCCTTCCGGTTTTGGCGACGCGCATCAAGAAACGCCTCATCCGCGTCAATGTCGATCCCGATTACACATGGACTGCCGATTCCGTCTTGGGCGTCGATGGAAAGGATGGCTTGGGCCCATTTATTGCGGAGTCCGCGCTCGAGCGGGCAAAATCCGCGGTGGAACAAAGGGGAATCGTTGCCGTCGCGATTCGCAACAGCAGCCACATCGGAATGATCGGGTACTACTGCGAGAAGCGAGCGCGCGAAGGATTCATCTGCCTGGCAATGACGGAAAGCGAAGCGCTCGTCCATCCGCATGGCGGAACAAAAGCGCTAGTCGGCACAAACCCAATCGCCATTGGCATTCCCAGCGAGAGCGCGCCGTTCGTTTTTGATATGGCCACTTCCACAAGCGCGATTGGCAAAATCTATGCCAGCAAGCATCGCGGCGAGCCGATTCCACTCGGTTGGGCCATCGACGCCGCGGGCAACCCGACCACCAATCCGGATGACGCTTTGAAAGGTTCTCTCACCCCCGCGGCCGGACCAAAAGGCTACGGCCTCGGCATCTCCATTGGAATACTCGCCGGACTTTTGCCCGGTGGTGAAATCGGAAGGCTGGTGCTTGGCACTTTAGATACGGAATCTCGCTGCACCAAAGGAGATTTTTTTCTTCTGTTGAACCCTGCCGCCTTTGTGGGCGGACCGACACTTACAAACCAGGTCGCCGCCTACCTCGACGAGCTTCGCCATTCGCCGCCGCAGAAGGGTGTCGAGAGTGTTATCGTTCCAGGGGACCGGGCACGGCTGCTTCGAGAAGAGCGAATGCGCTCGGGGATACCTCTGCCAAAGGAAGTCTGGCTCGCGGCAGAAAGGTTGAGAAATGAACTTTGAGGGCGGCAATCACGTCTGGGGGTTTTCGACTGCGGGCAGAATATTTTTTGGATGGGGCGCGTCATCAGTCTTGCGGGACGTCGCGCGCGACTTTGGTCCTCGTGTCCTGGTCTGCACAGACCAGAACATGGTCAAGGCCGGCGTGTGCGAAACCGTTGTGGCGCAACTTGCGGAGGGGAAAGCAGAGATCAAAGTCTTTGACGGAGGACAGCCGGAGGTCGATCGTCAAACAATCGAGCGTGCCGCTGCGGTGGCCCAAGCGTACGCGCCTGACGTCGTGGTTGGTTTGGGCGGCGGCAGCAACCTCGACCTATCCAAAGCCGTCGCGATTCTCGTGAAGTACCCCGGCTCGCTTTCCGCTTATTACGGCGAAAATAATGTTCCCGGCCCGATTGCGCCGGTCGTGGCGGTTCCCACCACCGCGGGAACAGGATCGGAAGTAAGCCCCGTTGCCGTTGTGGCCGACCCTGAACGCGCGATGAAAGTTGGCATAGCCTCCCGCGCCCTCATTCCGAAATGGGCCGTCGTGGATCCCGCGCTGACGGTTTCCTGTCCTGCAAGTGTGACAGCGCATTCCGGCATGGACGCGCTGGCGCACGCGATTGAATCCTTCTGCGCGAAGGTGCGAACGGATTGCTCGCCCCACGCGATTTTCGTCGGCAAGAATCCGATGTCGGATGTTCTCGCGACGAAGGCCATTACGGCGATCGCAAAATTCCTTCCGACGGCGGTAACGCAACCGAAAGACCGCGAGGCTCGGCAAGAAATGGCGTTGGCGAGCCTTCTTGCAGGCATGGCATTCTCAGCCGCCGGAACCGCAGCCGTGCACGCACTGCAATATCCAGTTGGCGAAGCAACGCACACGCCGCATGGTCTGGGAAACGCCGTCCTGCTGCCCACGGTCATGAAAAGCATCACGCCCTCGCGCATCGAGGAAATGGCCTTCATCGCGCGCAGCCTCGATCCCAGCCTCAACACCAAGCCCGACGCGGACGCCGCCAGCCAGGCCGCCGGACTCGTCGAGCAGCTAGGCGCGAAAGTCGGAATCCCAAAAGGCCTGCGCGCATTGGGCGTAAAAAAAGAGCAGCTTCCTGAGCTTTCAGAAATGGCATCAACTGTGCGCCGACTTCTTGACAACAGTCCCATACTTTTCGACAAAAGCGATCTCCTGCGTCTTCTTCAGGAGGCTTTCTAAGAGTTCCAAATCGTTGGTAGCAGGTCCCGCGCTGGCATCCTAGTTCGTTCAGGTGTATAAGATTTCCCACCGGGATGGTCAAAACAAGATTTTCTACGGATTATGAGGGGGAGGCCCATGAGTAAGCATAGGATTGTGATGGCATTAGGCCTGGCGGCGGGCCTGTGCTTGCTGGTCTTGTTTGGCGCTCGCGGCGCGCAGACGCAGAACGCGCCAAAGTACAAGGTCGATGCGGACTGGCCAAAACCGTTGCCGAACAAGTGGAAGATGGGCGGCGTCACGGGACTGGCCGTGGACAAGGACGACAACGTTTGGGTGCACGACCGCCCCAACGATCTGACCGACATCGAGCTCGAAGCCGAACTGACTCCCCCGATTGCTGATTGCTGCGTCCGTCCTCCGTCCATGATTCACATCGACAAGGAGGGCAACGTTATCGGCTCCTTCGATCCGCCGCAAGGCCACGGGATGGCGGTGGACAGCAAAGGATTCATCTACCTCGGCAACGTGGTCAACGGACTGGGCAACGTTCGCAAGTACGATCCGAAAACCGGTGCGCTCCTCGCCGAATTGCCTCGCACACCCGATATGCCTCCGGGCGGCGGCGGTGGCGATGCCGCACCCGACAATCCGCGCGTTCCGGGCCACGGCAGCAAGGGGCCAGTTTTTGGATTTCTGCCGGCTGGCCGCCCCAAGATCACTCCCGAGGAACGCGCGGCGCGCGAAGCGGCGACTGCCGCTTTCCGCGCCAAGTATCCTCCGACGACGCCCATGATCGTGGGAGGAATCGAGGAGGTTCGGCTGGACGAACCTGCGCACGAGCTTTACGCGGCTGACAACTATCTGGGCGGACGCGTGATGGTATTTGACATGGACACCTTCCAGTTCAAGCGTGGCTGGGGCGCGTATGGGCACAAGCTGTCCGAAATCACCACGGATGACAAGGACCGAGCCTACGTCCCCAACGGACCGGAACCCAAGGAATTCAGGGGCCACCTCACGCTGAATGTATCCCACGATGGATTGGTCTACGCTGCCGACCGCATGGCCAACCGCATCGATGTCACGACGAAAGAGGGCAAGTTCGTGAAGGAATTCGTCATGGCCCCGTGGACAGGTGTGGGCGGCTCAACGGGCGGCGTGATGTTCTCGCCGGACAAACAGCAGCTGTTCTTGTACATTTCCGATCTCACCAACAACCACATCTGGTTCCTGAACCGCGAGGACGGCAAGGTCGTAGGACAACTCGGCAGCATGGGCCAGAATGCCGGGCAATTCTACGGGTTGCACATGATCTCCGTGGACTCCAAAGGCGTCATTTACACGGGAGAAGTTTTCGGCGGCGAGCGGGTACAGAAGTTCGTCCCAGTCAAGTAAGGAATGAAGCAAGGGCCGGACACAACGCAACCAACCAGTTCTAGACCCTTCTAGTGTGCGTGCGCGGCGGGCCGAAATCACCTCACCGCGCACGCACTTGTACGCACTCCACCCGATATTCAGCTTGGCGGTGAGCCCTGGGTCCTCCAGATCTGGAGTCAAAGACTGGCCTGGGCTGGTCCAATTCTGTCCTAATGGTCAATCCTGATTCGTATGAACTCCCGGTAACATGGGAGTTGGGAGGTGCGTCCCGGGAGCAACTGAAGCAGGCGGCAAACTGGGTGAACTGCGGAGTTTCTCAGCCTTCTCCATGGACGAAATGTAGAACGCATTCCACTTGTAAGCGCTTACTAGCGCGAAGAGCATTTTCTATACGGCATTTTCGAAGGTAGTTTTCCCCTGGCCCGCACAACCTCAAACAACCGCGCGCACTCAAAGATTGAGGGAATAGACAAAGAGCGCTATAAGCTGCTAACTGTGGGTGCTACAAAAATGGGCTCGCACAGGGAATCATTGGCCCAAAATGTCCCGAGCTCGGCTGCCTGGGGTGTGAACTTCGTATTTCTAATTCTATCTGCCCTGCTCTGGTGCTATCCGGCACTGGCCCAGTCCCTGCCACCGCCGCAGGAATCGGGTATACCCGCAAGCGAGCGTCTTCTTGATTCGCCATCTCTGGGAAGTATTAGCGGCACCGTCGTTGATCCAAGTGGAGCCGCCGTGGCGGGAGCGCGCGTGGGTCTTACACGCGAAGATCGCTCCGCCAGCCGGATTGCGATTTCCGGGGACGAGGGGCAATTCTCCTTTAGCAATATTCCTCCCGGGCCGTTTCAACTCTCCGTTGCGGCAGAGGGATTTGCGGCGCAAGCGTTGTCAGGGACGCTGCAGGAGGGAGAGAACTACAATGCCCCGCGGATTGCATTGACGCTTGCGATAAAGAAAACCGAAATGCGAGTCGAAGTTTCGCGCGTGGAAGTTGCGGAAGGGCAGATCAAGGAGGAGGAAAAGCAACGCGTGCTCGGCTTCGTTCCAAATTTCTATGTCAGCTACGTTCCGGATGCAGCTCCGCTGAATTCGAAGCAAAAATTCGAACTAGCCTGGAGGTCGACTCTTGACCCGGTCACCTTCATCCTGACCGGCGCGATTGCTGGAGTTCAGCAGGCGCAAAATGATTTCAGCGGGTATGGACAAGGCGCGCAGGGGTACGGGAAGCGATTCGGGGCTACTTACGCTGATGCAGTTACCAATACGTTCATCGGAAGCGCCATTCTGCCGTCGCTCCTAAAACAAGACCCGCGTTATTTCTACAAGGGAAGCGGAGGCGTGCGATCGCGCATTATTTATGCGATCGCCAATGCCGTGATTTGCAAGGGCGACAACGGGCGCTGGCAGGCCAATTATTCCAATATTCTCGGAAGTCTCGCAGCGGGCGGCATCTCAAATCTCTACTATCCCGCGCAAGATCGCAATGGAGCCGGATTGACCTTTGAAAACGCGGCCATCGAAATTGGCGCGTCCGCCGCCGCCAATCTTCTGCAGGAATTCGTCATCCGCAAATTGACCCCAAACGTCCGCAGCCACGATCCGGTCAAACCCTAGAAAATAAACAGCATAGGTTACCCCCTCTATTCGATGCCAGGGCAACAGCCCTTCTGCCAGCTTCGAATTCCAAGGGTCTCAGGAGTAAGACTCTCGGCACATTGAGGAATCAAAGCGGCGGTCCAAGGCAAAAAAGCTGGGATAATCAATAGACTACTAATTCAAGAGGCACCCCGAGACCATGAAATCACAAGACAGGCGTGCGATAACGCGTTTTCAAGCCAAGCCGGAAAATAACATCACTTATGGAGACCGCTCCGCCCCCATCAGGGACTTGACCGAGGAGGGCGTTTTTGTCCTCGACCCGGACCCGCTTCCCGTCGGATCGGAACTTACCTTCACTCTGCGCGCCGGGCACACAGACATCGCGCTGGAGGGGATCGTCCGGCATTCCGACGTTGACGAAGGCATGGGAATTGAATTCACCAACCTCTCTGCCGTATCGAAGAGGCGTTTGATCATCTTCATGGCCAGTTTGGTTCCGGCTCCCATTCAAACAGTAGAGAAATAGCCCCGCCCACTTTTCGCCTTTTGCACGCTTGACCCAATTTGATAATGAAAATTACCGTTCCGTCCCCAAATACACGGGACGGTTCAATGAGACCATTTTCCGTAAACGGAACGGCCTCTACAAGACTGGCCTGAGCCACCTTCCTTTTCCCCCAACTCTTTACAAACGCATGCGGGGCACGTAAAGTTTGTCCATCGACGAGACGCTTGGGGGTGGCGGCATGAAGCACAAAACGTTAGCCATTTTCTTGATGGTTTGCAGTTTCGGCATTGCGTCACCGGGTGTTTTCGCGCATCACGGCGCTTCGCGCTGGGACGTCGATGCCTGGGGGACCATCACCGGAACGGTCAAGGAATTCGATTGGCAGAATCCCCATCCGCTGCTTCTCCTCGACGTGAAGAATGACAAGGGCGAAGTCGAAACCTGGGCCGTGGAATTTCATCCGCCGAATGTCATGAGCCGCGGCGTGGGATGGAACCACAGCACGTTCAAAACGGGGGACCAGGTCACGATTTACGGGCATCCTGAGAAAAAAAGCGTCCCCATCGTCAACGGGATGAAAAGTCTGAGGCCCGTGAAGGTCACGATGCCCGGCGGCCAAGTTGTAACGGTGGATCCGCCCGGATACTGAAGGCCGAGGATCGGCGGGATCTTTAGCAAGTCCAGATTCTTCCCGCAGTGCAAGATTCTTGTTCTTGAGGGACAGGTTCTTTCGAATGAAAAAGTACGCACTGGGTTCGGTCCTGGCTGCTGTGGCAGTGCTCGTCTTGTCGCTTGGACTCTTGCCGCGACTCGCGCCTGAGCTTCGTGCGGCGCGCCCCCAGGCAGCCGCCGCGGCGCCCGACCTCACCGGAATCTGGTCCCCTCCGCGAACGCCCAAGGGGTTCTTGCCATACAACTTCTCTCCCGAGACGCCTCCTCCCATGCAGCCGTGGGCGGCAAAACGGTGCGAATTGGTAGGTTGCGGCACAGGGCCGCTCGGCCGCGCCAACGACGACAATATGGATCCTTATCTGGCGAGTTGCGCCCCGTATGGTCTTCCCCGCCTGATGAACCATGTGGGTCCCTTCGAAATTTTGCAAAACAAAGGCCGCGTACTGTTGCTCTTTGAAACCGGCAACGCGATCCAACAAATTTGGATGGACGGGCGGAGCCACCCGGAGGATCTGGATCCCTCCTGGATGGGACATTCCGTCGGCCACTGGGAGGGCGACACGCTGGTCGTGGACATCGTCGGGCTGACAGACAAGAGTTGGCTGGACACCGCCGGGCATCCGCACAGCGACGCGCTGCACGTCGTCGAGCGCATCCACCGCGTGGATCACGACACGCTGGAAAACACGCTCACATTTACCGACCCGAAAACGTACACGCGCCCCTGGACCTCCACGATTGTTTACAAGCTGCGCCCGGATTGGTCGCTCAAGGAAGACATCGCCTGCGAAGATAAAATCCTCATGGATCTGAAAGCCAAGAAAAATAAAGTGTATCCCTACCAGCCGTACCAAATGTCCTTTCCGGTTGAGGCTATTCCCCTGCCAGATGTTGCCAATGCAAAATAGGGCCTGGCCAAGCGAGGGTTCGCGGCCCGAGCGTAGAACGTCCGATGTACGAACTTTTGCAGAGACCTGTGCTGCGGTCTGCTCAGGCCGCCCAAACTAATGGCGTCTCTCACTCCAAATCCCAAAACGATCTCCATACTAGTGGCCACCGCGTTTTTTATGGAGAACCTGGATGGCACCGTCATCGCTACGGCGCTGCCCGATATGGGGAAATCCTTCCATGTGAGCCCGGTCGATCTCAATATCGGAATGACGGCCTACTTGCTGATGCTCGCGGTTTTTATTCCGATCAGCGGGTGGGTGGCGGACCGGATCGGCGCGCGCACCGTTTTCGTTTCAGCCATCGCGATTTTTACGGTGTCCTCGATTCTTTGCGGACTGAGCAACGGAATTGTGACGTTTACCGGCGCCCGCATTATCCAGGGAATCGGCGGCGCGATGATGGTTCCCGTCGGGCGGCTGGTCGTCTTGCGCACCACGGAAAAACACAATTTGATTGACGCCATCACCTTCATTACCTGGCCGGGACTCATTGCGCCCGTCGTGGGGCCTCCCGTCGGCGGATTCATCACGACATATGCTTCCTGGCACTGGATTTTCTTTCTCAATGTGCCGCTGGGCATCGCGGGCATGGCGCTCTCCTCTTATTTGATTCCGAACCTGAGGGAAGACGGTGTAAAGCCGTTCGATTGGATCGGATTTGTCCTGAGCGCCAGCGCGTGCGTGAGCTTTGTCTACGGCATGGAACTGGTGGGGCGCGAGAACGAGCTTTGGCAGCCAACCGCAGCCTACTTGATTGCCGGGTGCGTTTTGGGCTTGTTCTCCGTGCTTCACTTTCTGCGCTCGCCGGCGCCTCTCCTAAGTCTGGACCTTCTGAAAATTAAGACGTTTGCGATCTCTTTGCAGGGCGGATCGCTGTTTCGCATTGCCATCAGCGTGTCGCCGTTCCTCCTGCCGCTGATGTTTCAGGTGGGTTTTGGATTGAACGCGTTTCAGTCGGGGCTGCTGATGCTCGGCCTCTTCACGGGCAATTTGCTCATGAAAACCGTGGTGACGCCCGTTCTCCGCAAGTTTGGATTCCGTACGGTGCTGACGACGAACGGTATTCTAAGCGCGGTTCTGACTGCCCTCTGCGCGCTGCTGTTTCCTCAGACCGCCAAGATCATTGTACTTCTTGTATTGTTTGTGAACGGCCTGTCCCGCTCGATGCAGTTTACGTCGGTGGGCACTCTGGCCTTTGCGGACATCGCCAAGCCGGATATGAGCTCCGCAACTAGCTTCTTCAGCATGCTGACGCAAATGTCGATGGGCACGGGAGTGGCTGTGGGCGCCATCGCGCTGCGTCTCGCCGGCTTCCTGGACGGCAGTTCAGCGAGCGTTCCGACCACGAAGGAGTTTCATATCGCGTTCCTGCTCGTCGCAGTTTTGAACGTCCTGGCGACGCTCGACTGTTTCCTCCTCGCCCCAGACGCAGGCGCCGCCGTCAGCGGCCACCGACTGAGCCCTGTGCCAGAGAAAACATCGGCAGCCACCTAATCGCGGGCTGGGGTCTATCTGGCGGGTCAGTTGGGCAAGCCAATTTGCGATTGGCGGACGTGTCGGGTGTTGGGTCACTTCCTCTGGCTACCAGGTTCAGTGTTTGTCATGATATGTTCCCTCTCATGAGGAGCACCGACCTCACCGCCGATGGTTTCGGGACATGGACACCGTTCACTAAGGCGGGAAAGGCCGCGCTCTTCTTGGCGCTTCCGAACGAGCCGGGCGTTTACGCTATCAGATGCTGTCGTGAGTTTAAGAGGAAGAGGGGCACCTCAGATATTCTCTATTTCGGAAAAGGGACGAATCGAAATGGTTTGAGGCACCGCATCCGGCAGTATTTTTCTCCGGGACCAACGCAGCGAACGAATATCCGGCTACTCGCGCTCATCGGCAGCACTACCGATTACGAGCTTGCTTTCGTCGCGACGAATGCCGCGCCCGAGGCGATTATGCTGGAGGCGAAGCTCTTGGAGCGATACGAATTGGAGCACGGTGAACTTCCGCCCGAGAATAAGCGGCGATGAAACCGTGCGTCTGTGGAGGAAGTAACAACAATTGCCGGTACTGTTCGGGGTCCGGTTACGTCGCCGATGGAGCGGGCATTCCGCACAAGCAGTCCAATCGACAAAGTTTAGGACCGGCATCCGAAATCGTTAGGGAGTCTCGAGGGGAAGATACGCCCTTTGTTCCGAGCAAATCGCGGTCACCTCTTGTCATGGAACTTTGGTGGGGTTTGCTTGCACCGATTCTTCTTTTTCTAGTCCTCGGATTGGTGATGGGGAAATGCTAAGAATGTTCTTGCCAAGTCTCGAGAAACGGGGTTATCGGAGATTGGCCCTTTACCGAAATCCTTTCCCGGCAGTGTGGGTACGCGGCCGGAAAGCTGCTATCCGTGGCCACCGCCGCCGGAAAGTTCGCGGACGATGGAGCCCACGAAGCCCTTGGCGTCGCCGAAAAGCATGAGGGTTTTGTCTAGGTAGTAGAGCGGGTTGTCGATTCCGGCAAAGCCCGCGGCCATGCTGCGCTTAATGACCATGACCGTGTGCGCCTTGTCCACGTCGAGAATCGGCATGCCGAAGATGGGGCTCGTCGTATCGGTGCGCGCGGCCGGGTTGGTAACGTCGTTCGCCCCGATGATCAGGGCCACGTCGGTCTGCGGAAATTCGCCGTTGATGTCTTCCATGTCGATCAGCTTGTCGTAGGGAATGTCCGCCTCAGCGAGCAGCACGTTCATGTGTCCGGGCATGCGGCCCGCGACTGGATGGATCGCGAACTTCACGTCGATGCCTTGCTTGGTCAGAAAATCGTAGAGTTCACGGACTTTGTGCTGCGCCTGCGCCACCGCCATGCCGTAACCGGGCACGATCACCACTTTGCTCGCCGCGGAAAGAATCGCCGCCGCTTCTTCCGGGGTAGCGCTTTTCACCGGGCGTTGTTCCACCGCGCCCGCGGCGCTGGTCTGGATTTGCCCGAAGCCTCCAAAAAGCACATTGGTGAACGAGCGGTTCATGGCCTTGCACATGTTCACCGACAGGATGAAGCCAGAAGCCCCGTCCAGCGCGCCAGCCACAACCAGCACCTTACTGTTGAGCACAAAGCCTAGAAGCGCGGCGGAGAAGCCTGCGTAAGAATTCAACAGCGAGATCACCGTGGGCATGTCCGCGCCGCCGATCGGCGTGACCAGCATCATGCCGAACACCAGCGCGACACCGATCATGGCGAGGAAAGCGTGCGTAAACTCCGGGTGCACGACGAGCGTCACCATCAGAGCAAGCGCGGCGCCTAGCACCGACAAACTGACGTAATTCTGCCCGCGATAGGTGATTGGGCGCTGCGGCAGGATTTCCTGCAGCTTGCCCGCGGCGATCAAGCTCCCGGTAAATGTGAGCGAGCCGATAATCACTTCGAGCCCGATTTCCGCCATCTCAAACTTCGGCACGTGCGGCGCGGCCACATAGTATTCCGCGATGCCGATCAGCGCCGCCGAAAGCGCGCCAAACGCGTGGCTGATCGCGGTTCGCTGCGGCACGGCGGTCATCTTCACCATACCAAGTGGCACGCCGACGCCGGCGCCGATGATCAGGGCGATCAGAATCCATTTGTACTGGCTCACCTGGGGATCGAACAAGGTGGCTACAACGGCGAGGGCCGATGCGATTTCGCCGATCAGAACTCCGCGCATGGCCGTGACCGGCGAGCTGAGCCATTTCAGCGCCAGGATGAAGCCGATGGCCGCCAGAATGTAAGTGGAGTCGATGAGCTGCTGGGTCATGAACACCGTCATGGCTTTTTCGCCTTGCCGCTCTTGAACATGTGCAGCATCCGGTCAGTGATGACAAATCCTCCAACCATGTTGCTGAACGAAGCGGCCACCGCCACGAGGCCAAGAATAGTGGACAACCGGCTCTCGTGCCTGCCCGCGATAATGATGGCCGCAACCACCACGATGGCATCCAGCGCGTTGGTCAGAGACATCAACGGCGTGTGCAGCAACGGCGAAACGCGCTTGATGACCTCAAATCCCAAAAAGGCCGAAAGGATGAACACAAACAAACTGGATATGAAATCCGCGGGCATCCACTCCTCCTTAAGACCTGGCTGGCAATGCGGGCAAAGAGAAAAATTCGCGCACGCGAGGGTTGACCACTTCTCCTCCGTGTGTCAGCAGAGCGCTCTTAATGATGTCGTCTTCCAGATTGAGCTGAAGCTTTCCGTCCTTCACGAGCAACTGGAGGAATGCCGAGATGTTGCGCGCGTACATTTGGCTGGCGTTATTGGGTACGGTAGAGGCAAAGTTGAAATAGCCGATGATAGTTACGCCGTGAGCGATGATTTTCTCGCCAGCCTTGGACAGCTCGCAGTTTCCGCCGCGCTCGGCAGCCAGATCGACTATCACCGAGCCGGGCGCCATGCCCTTGACCATTTCTTCGGTTACCAGCACGGGCGATTTTTTCCCCGGCACGACCGCAGCCGTAATCACAACATCGCTTTCCGCGATCACCTTGCCCAGCAATTCGCGCTGCCGCCGGTAGAATTCCTCATCCTGCGCTTTCGCGTAGCCGCTGGCGTCCTGCGCATCCTTGGCTTCCAGGGGAAGCTCGACAAAACGCCCGCCGAGGCTCTGCACCTGCTCCTTGGCCGCGGGCCGCAAATCGTAAGCGGAGACTACGGCTCCCAACCTGCGCGCCGTGGCGATGGCTTGAAGCCCGGCCACGCCCGCCCCGATGACCAGAACGCGCGCAGGCGTAATCGTGCCGGCGGCCGTCGTGAGCATGGGGAAAATTTTCGGAAGCGTGTCCGCGGCGATCAGCACGGCTTTGTAGCCGCACATGGTGCCCATGGAGGAGAGCGCGTCCATGCTTTGCGCGCGCGTCGTCCTCGGCATCAATTCCACCGAAAAGGAAGTCACGCCCGCGGCTGCGATGTCTTGAATGGTTTGCAGCGATCCCATGGGACGCAAGAATCCGATCAGTACCTGATTGCGGTGAAAGAGCGGCAAATCGGCGCGGCCGGTCTGGTCATTTGATCCGTAGCAAAGCATCTGGATGATAATGTCCGAAGCGACGAATACCTGAGCTCGGTCCGCAATGATTTTCGCGCCCTTGGCGGCGTACTCGGCGTCCGGGAAGCCCGCCGCAACGCCTGCCCCGGCTTCGACGATAACTTCCAGACCGGCCTTGGCCAGGTTGGGAATGACGATGGGCACCAGCGCCACGCGCCGCTCCCCCGGATACGTTTCTCGGGGAACACCTACGATCATGAAACTTCCTCCCTGCGGTCCGAACGGCGTGGCGCAAACGCAAATTCAGCGATCGGCGCCAGATGGTCTATCCTGCCCAAGCCAGGACCAAGAATTTTGTTCGAGAGGGCCATGCCAGGAAGGAATGGCTTCCGTGTGACTGCCGCCGCGGGTCCCAAGCTTGAGACGCCCAATGCTGCCGTGACGCAGCCACTCACTCTGCAACCTGTAGAAGCGTACACCAAAGAACAGATTTTACAACCAAATATGCGAAAGTCCAATCGAAGATCGCGATGCGTAAATCCTATTGGACACATCGCAAAACCGTAAACGGAGGGATCGGCTTTTCCGGTACAATTTGCCCAGCGCACGCCAGGGGGCGCATATCGCGATATGAGCAACCCCTTCATGCAGGAAGCAATCCAGCGGGCGGTGGAAAATGTCCGCTCGGGACAAGGCGGCCCGTTCGGCGCCATCGTGGTGAAAAATGGCCGTGTCATCGCGACAGGTACGAATTTGGTCACCTCCGCAAACGATCCCACGGCGCACGCGGAAGTGAACGCCATTCGCGAAGCCTGCCGCGCCATGTGCACGTTTCAGCTGACCGGCTGCGAGATCTACACGAGTTGCGAACCCTGCCCGATGTGCCTCGGCGCCATCTACTGGGCGCGGCCGGACCGTGTTTATTTTGCGGCCACCGCGAGTGACGCCGCCGAAGCTGGGTTTGATGATTCCTTCATCTACGAAGAATTGAAGCGCCTGCATCGCGAGCGCAGGATTCCCTTCGAGCCGATGATGCGGGAAGCGGGACTTGAACCGTTTCGCGAATGGGCGCGAAAGAGCGACCGGATCAAGTATTGAGACTTAGGGATGGCCGGCGCATGTAATGGTTCCTCGCTCAGTTGGGTATGTAGCGCGGCAAAATATGGAAGAAAAATTCTTCGGACATTCCGTCATCCGCAAAGAAGGACGCGAAAAGGTGACCGGTCGCGCCCGCTACGTGGACGATCTCGCCTTTCCGGATCTGCTGCACGGTGTGACCGTGCGCAGCAGCATCGCGCGGGGGCGCATCCGCGGCATCCGTTTCGGCGAAGGCATCCCATGGAGTGAATTCACGATCGTCACCGCCGCCGATATACCGGGTAAAAATGAAGTAGCGCTGATCGAGCACGACCAGCCCTGCCTCGCCGAGGACGTGATCAACCATCCCGAAGAGCCGATCGTTCTGCTCGCCCATCCGGACCGATATTTGCTCGAAGAAGCGCGCCGCGCCGTGCAAATCGATGTCGAGCCGCTTCCTGCGATATTTTCAATCGAAGATTCCATCGCGAAACGCGCCATAATTTATGGAGAGGACAACATTTTCAAGTCCTATCTCGTGGAAAAGGGCGACGTGGATGCCGCGTGGGCGAAGGCGGAGATCATCGTCGAACGCGAATATCGCACCGGGGCGCAGGAACAGCTTTACATTGAAAACCAGGGCATGATCGCGGCGGCTAATCCTACGGATGGGGTGACGATCTGGGGATCGCTGCAGTGCCCCTACTACGTGCACAAAGCGCTCGTCGCCTTGTTCGGCCTCCCGGCGGAAAAATTCCGCGTCATTCAAGCCGAAACGGGCGGCGGATTCGGCGGCAAGGAAGAATATCCCTCCATGATCGCGGGGCACGCGGCGCTTCTGGCGTGGAAATCCGGGAAGCCCGTGAAAATTGTTTACGACCGTGCCGAAGATATGGTGTCGACCACCAAGCGCCATCCTTCGCGCACGCGGCATCGCACCGGCGTCACACGCGACGGCAAGCTGGTGGCGATGGACATCGATTTCGTGATCGATGGCGGCGCGTACGCGACGCTTTCTTCTGTGGTGCTTTCGCGTGGAACGATTCACGCGGCCGGGCCGTATGACTGTCCGAATGTGCGCGTCCGTTCGCGGGCTGTGGCGACCAACGCTCCGCCGCACGGTGCGTTTCGCGGGTTCGGCGCGCCGCAAAGCATTTTCGCATTGGAACGCCACTTCGATCAGGTGGCGCGCGTCCTGAATCTTTCCCCGGAAGAATTCCGCCGGCGGAATTTTATTCACAAGGGCCAGACGACCGCCACCGGCCAAGTAATCCACGAGGACGTAAATTTCAACGCCCTGCTCGATCGCGCTTTCCGGGAGAGCGACTACCACGCCAAGCGCGAACGCTTTGCGCGGGAAAATCCGGGCGCAACCGTCAAACGCGGCATTGGCTTCGCCTCCTTCATGCACGGAGCGGGATTTACCGGGTCAGGGGAAGTGTACCTGGCGTCGGTCGTGGAAATCGAAGCGACGCGCGAAGGAATCGTCCGCGTTCTCGCGGCCAGCACCGAAATCGGGCAGGGCACCAACACGATCTTTTCGCAGATTGCGGCGGACGCGCTCGGCATCGGCTACGACCGCATCGAAATTGCTCAGCCGGATACGGGCGCGGTGCCGAACAGCGGCCCAACGGTCGCATCGCGCACTTCCATGGTTGTCGGCCACCTGGTTGAGGGCGCTGCACTCGAATTAAAACGAAAATTAGTGGAGAGCGGCTTGCTCTGCGACGCGTGCACCGAGGATGAATTCGTGCGCGCTTGCAGGCGTTACATCGAAACGCGAGGGCCGCTCCGGTCGCGCGCGCAGTACGAGCCTCCTCCCGGCCTACACTGGGACGACAGGACCTACAGCGGCGACGCCTACGGCGCCTACGCCTGGGCTGTGTATGTGGCCGAAGTTGCCGTCGACACGGTTACCTTCGAGGCGCGCGTCACCGATTTTGTGGGCGTGCAGGAAGTCGGGAAAGTAATTAATCCCGTGCTCGCGGCGGGACAGATCGAGGGCGGCGTGGCGCAGGCCATCGGCATGTCGCTCTACGAAAATGTGGTTTGGCGCGAAGGGCGCATGGCCAACGGTCAGATGACCAACTACATCATGCCCACCGCCGCGGATATTCCTCCCATCCGTGTATTTTTCGAAGAGCAGCCGTATCCCTTCGGCCCGCATGGAGCGAAAGGCATAGGCGAGTTGCCGATGGATGGCCCGGCGCCCGCGATTCTGAATGCGATTGAGAATGCCACGGGAATTTGCGTGCGCGAAATTCCCGCAACGCCGGAAATCTTGATGGATGCCATGACGGAAGAGGTGGCAATATTTGTCTGAAATATTCAACCGCATCGGCATCTCGTGCATCGTCAATGGCGCGCCGCGCCGGGTGCAAGCGTATTCCATGGCGCGCTTGCTCGATGTTCTGCGCGAGGAGATGCATCTGACCGGCACGAAAGAAGGCTGCGGTGAAGGCGAATGCGGCGCGTGCGCGGTGCTCCTGAACGGCGACATTGTGAATAGCTGCCTCGTCCCTGCTGTCGATGCGGATGGAGCGGACATTCGCACCATCGAAGGAATTGCCTGCGGCGACCAATTGAACGCGGTGCAGGCTGCGTTTCTGGAATGCGGCGGAGCGCAATGCGGCATTTGCACACCGGGCATGGTCATCGCCTCCGTGGCGCTCCTGGAACGGCATCCTCATCCCACCGATGCCGAAATTCGCGAAGGGCTGGCGGGAAATCTCTGCCGTTGCACCGGCTATCAGAAGATTTTTGCCGCCGTTGTGCGCGCCTGCGAATCGACCTCGGGAAAAAAGCTGGAGAGCCGATGAGAGCGTATATTCCCGCATACGATTTGCGCGTCCCGGGAAGCCTGACGGAAGCGTTAGCCTTGCTGGCACGCGAGCCGGGAGTCTGGCAGCCATTTGCGGGCGGCACCGACTTGATGGTGTTGCTGGAGGCCGGCAAGCTCCCTCACAGGAGATTCCTGGGCTTGTCGAAGCTGCGAGATCTGCGCGGCATCGAAATAGCCCCCGATTACGTGATTCTGGGCGCGCTGACGACTTACACGGAAATTCAGAATCATCCCGTGCTGCAGGCTGAATTTCCGCTGGTGTGCGCCGCTGCGCGCGAAACCGGCAGTATCGCCACGCAGAATCGCGGCACTTTGGGCGGAAATATTGTGAATGCTTCGCCGGCGGCCGATTCGCCGCCGGCCCTGCTGGTCTACGACGCGGCAATCGAACTCATTTCCGTTCGCGGCGCGCGGTGGCAGGCGTACCACGGGTTTCACACCGGCTACAAGAAGATGCAAATCGCCTCCGATGAATTGCTGCGCGCCGTCCGGCTGCCTCGGCGCGCAAAGCCGTGGCGGCAGTATTACCGCAAAGTGGGCACGCGCAGGGCGCAGGCGATTTCCAAAGTGTGCTTTGCGGGGGCGGCGCTCGTTGAAGGCGGCGCGGTTCGCGACGTCAGGATCGCCCTCGGCAGCGTGGCTCCCCTCGTGCTGCGCGCGGTGAAGACTGAGGACGCATTGCGGGGCAAAGGCGTCATGCCCGCGGTGATCGACGCGGCGCTGGAAGCGCTCGCGCGGGAAATTGCGCCCATCGATGATATTCGCTCGACGGCGCGCTATCGTTTGCGGGTCGCGCAAAATCTGGTTCAGGAATTTCTCTCGCAGCTCGCGAAATGACCACCATCCAAGCGATCCGCAGCAAACGCGTCGTGACGCCGGAAGGAATTCGGGCGGCGACGGTGCACGTTCGCAAGGGCACGATCGAGGCCATCGCCGGTTACAACGACCTCCCTTCGGGCAAGCACATCTATGACGCCGGAGAATCCGTGGTCATGCCGGGCCTTGTGGACACGCATGTTCACGTCAACGAGCCGGGACGCACCGACTGGGAGGGATTCGAGACGGCGACGCAAGCAGCGGCCGCGGGCGGAGTGACCACGCTGATCGACATGCCGCTCAACAGTATCCCCGCGACGACGACTGCTGCGGCGCTCGAAACCAATCGCGAAGCGGCGCGCGGAAAATGCTGGGTCAACGTAGGCTTTTGGGGTGGCGTTGTGCCGGGCAACGCGAGAGAGCTGCGCGCACTGCATCGAGCGGGGGCTTTCGGCTTCAAGTGTTTTCTGGTGCCCTCGGGCGTGCCAGAATTTGCGCACGTCGGCGAGGACGACCTCCGAGTCGCTGTGCCAATACTCGCGGCACTGGACGCACCTCTGCTGGTCCACGCGGAATTGCCGGGACCAATAGAGGAAGCGACCAACAAACTCGCGAAGTTAGATCCGAGACGGTACAGAACGTGGCTGACGTCGCGGCCGCCGAGCGCGGAGACAAAAGCAGTCGAGACGATGATTCGCCTTGCCCGAGAATTCAAAGCGCGAGTCCACATCGTTCACCTCTCCTCGGAACTTTCCGTCCCACTTATCCGGCGCGCGAAAAAGGAAAGAGTACGCATCACCGCGGAAACGTGCCCCCACTATCTATTTTTCACCTCAGGCTCGATTCCGAATGGGCGAACGGAATTCAAGTGCGCCCCGCCCATCCGGGATTCGCAAAATTGCAAAAAGCTTTGGACCGCTCTCGGAAAGAACACCATCGATTTCGTTGTGTCCGACCATTCCCCGTCACCGCCAGCGATGAAATGCCTGGACATAGGCGATTTTTTTAAAGCCTGGGGCGGAATCGCCTCCCTGCAGCTTGGCCTTCCCGCAATGTGGACGAAAATGAGGATGCAAAAAGGTTCTCTGAAGCATCTGGTGCGCTGGATGTGCAGTGGACCGGCGGGGCTCGCCGGCCTGGAAAAACAGAAAGGGGCGATCGCCATCGGATATGATGCCGACATCGTGGTCTGGAATCCGGAGAAACGTTTCATCGTCCGGCCGAAAATGCTGCAACAACGCCACAAGTTAACGCCCTACATGAATCAGGCGCTTCGTGGCGTTGTGGAAGCCACATTTCTACGAGGCGAAATGATCTGCGATCGAGGGGGTTTTTTTGGGAAACCGCAGGGCGCGCTTTTGCGGCGAGGCGAACGCTGATGGACTTCACCGAATACATCGATCTCGCCGCGGAGCGGCTCGGCGGGCGAGTGCTCGCCGCCAACGACGAATTTTTTGCGCCGAAAGAAAATCTGCTGAAAGATTCCGCTCCCGTCTGGATCGAGGACAAATACACCGACGTTGGCAAGTGGATGGACGGCTGGGAAACGCGCCGCCGACGCACACCGGGCTACGACTGGTGCATCGTGAAATTGGGGCTTCCGGGCATCATTCACGGAATCGTGGTGGATACCGCGTACTTCAAAGGAAACTTTCCGGAACATTGCGAACTCGAGGCCTGCGCATTGGACGGGAATCCGAGCCTTGCCCTACTCGATGACTCCAAAACTCAGTGGAACACGCTGCTGCCGAAGTCACCTCTCTCAGGAGATGCTCGAAATCCGTTTCCAATCTCGCCATCGAGCAGGGTCACGCACCTGCGTTTCAAGATTTATCCGGACGGCGGCGTGGCGCGCCTTCGCGTCCATGGCGAAGTCATCCCGGACTGGCCGGCGCTCTATCGCGCGGGGGGCGAAATCGATCTCGCCGCCGTCGAGCGCGGCGGATGGGTCGTCGTTTCAAGCGACATGTTTTTCGGCTCGCGCAACAATCTGATCCTGCCGGGCCACTCGACTGGGATGCATGACGGATGGGAAACACGCCGCCGCCGCGGTCCCGGGCATGACTGGTGCATCGTACGCCTGGGTGCGCCAGGGAAAGTCAGCCGCGTCGAAGTCGACACCTCCCACTTCAAAGGTAATTTCCCGGAAGGCTGCTCGCTCGAGGTTTGCGCCGCGCCGGGCGACCTCATCGATCCGGCCGCACTCGGTGCGCTTGCTTGGAAAGAAATCCTGACCAGGACCAAGCTGCAAGCCGATTCCCGGCACGTCTACGAAAAAGAGCTGCTCGACTCGGGCGAAATCACGCACGCGCGCTTTCACATTTACCCCGACGGCGGCGTGGCGCGGCTGCGCATCTTTGGAACTCTGGCGAAGAGGGCTTCCTAGCATGACGCTCGCGGAATTCAATGCGCTACCCTCCGTTGAAGCGGAATCGGCGCTGATGGATTGTTGCGGTTCGGCGCGCTGGGCCGCGAGTGTAGCTTCGCGGCGGCCCTACCCAACCGTGGAAGCGCTCTGTAAAGCTGCGGACTCCGTGTGGTGGAAACTCGATCGCGCCGACTGGCTGGAAGCTTTCAGCCATCACCCGCAAATCGGCGACAAGTCCGCGAGCGGTTCAGAATCGGCGCGGCAGTGGGCCGCCAGCGAACAAGCGGGCGCACGCGTTGCGACAGACGATGTGAAGGCGCGCCTCGCCCGGGCCAATCGTGCGTATTTTGAAAAATTCGGCTACATTTACATCGTTTGCGCTGCCGGAAAAACCGCCGAAGGAATGCTTGCGATTCTGAATCAGCGATTGCAGAATGATCTGGCCAGCGAAATTTCGATTGCCGCGGAACAGCAACGCCTGATTACGCGCATTCGCCTCGATAAACTCCTGGCCGGCGAGCAACAGCCGTTATGAGCGCCATCACGACCCACGTTCTCGACACCTCACGCGGACGCCCGGCCGCAGACCTCAAAGTGGAGTTGCACAAGAAATCGGGTGAGGACTGGAAATCCATCGGTATCGGGGTTACCGACGCGACCGGCCGCTGCAATGCCCTATTAGGAGAAACCCCTTTGGGGATGGGCACATACCGCCTCACGTTCCACGCAGGGCCTTACTTCCAGGCGCTGCATGTGGAATCGTTTTATTCGGACATTCCGGTCATCTTTGAAGTGCGGGACGCGAGGACGCATTACCATGTGCCGCTCTTGATCAGCCCGTTTGGCTACTCCACTTACCGCGGAAGTTGAAGCACGAACCTGGGTGCCTTACCGAAAATTCAGTCCGCCGGCTGCGCACTTCTGAGAGAGTGATGCGGTTTTGTAGCGCCGGCGTCTCGCCGGCAATTTTCATATCTCGACGCAACGCAAGATGCCGGCGAGACGCCGGCGCTACGAAAACCCGGATTCCTATTTTGTGCGATTCTTCAGGATCTTCAGGAACGAGCCGGAATGCAGTTCCTCGGCGGTGACTCCCGTCAGGCGTTCCGCTTCCCCTTCGCCAATCGCTCCGCAGTTGATTGCACGCAAGAAGAAATTCAGTAAGCCTTGCCCCGTGGCGGCGTCATCGAACACGTCGCCGACAAGTGTGGCCTTCGCCGCCTTCTCGACAAAATTCTTCAGGCGCGCGGCGGCGGAATCGAACCCTTCAAGAAAAAATGAAAACACGGCCGCATAGCGCGTGGGAAGCTGCGCCGGATGCAGGTCCCAGCCCTGGTAATACGCCGAAACGAGCGAGTGCTGAATGTGTCCGTAGTGCAGCCGCCAGGCGCGATGAACGGCTTCTCGATTTTCTTCCTGCTGGGCGCGTGTGAGCCGCTTGCCTTTTTCGGCTCGGTGCGGCGGAGTGGGGAGAACGTTCGTTGCGCCGTCGGAGAGCCAGATGCCCGTGCCCGCGAACGCGACCTGCATCATGTGCTTGGCGAAGTCGCAGGCGGGATGGTCCATCACCTGGTAGGCGGCGGTGATGCTGCAGCTGGCCGTGTAATCGTAGGTGCCGAAATGCGCGGCGATGCAGCGTCCGGCGGCTGCCTCCAGAAATTTCGGCAGGCTCGATTCTCCGCGTTCGTTGAGAATCGCCTGCGTTGTTTCCACCATCATCTCGAATCGCAGCGACCCTTTTTCCAGGCCCAGCGCGGGTTCCATTGCGTCGAGCAAGTGCGCGAGCGCGGCCATTTGCTCGGGGATTACAACTTTTGGCAAAGTGACCACGAAATTGGCGGGAAGCCGTCCGCCCGTCGCTTCGCACAGCGCGCTCACAAAAAGGTTGAGGGTGCGAATGCTGCGGTCACGCAATTCCGGCGAAAACGGTTTGAGGCGGATGCCGATAAACGGCGGCAGCGTCCCTTCTTTCAGTCCCTTGGCGACCTCCTCCGCGCCGAGCTTCGCGTGCTGGTCTTCTTCCGCATCGGGGCGGTTCCCATAGCCGTCTTCGAAGTCAATCCGGAAATCCTCAACCGGCTCGCGCTGCAATTTTTCGCGCACCCGGGAATAGATCGTCAGGGCCATCCAAGCGGCGCGGTTTTCCAGCCGCAGTTTTTCAGGCGACTTGGCGAATTGCCGCTCGGCCGCAGCGCCTTGCTTGCCGGATTTTGGAAGCGCCCCCGCCCCTGGCAATCCCACAGCGCGCGCGAAAGTGAACGCGTCCGGAGCGAATTCTTCGAGTGTCGCGAGGGCCACATCTCCGAGCCTTCTCGAAATGCCCGCGCGAAACAGATGCGCGCCGCCGTATACAACGTGCACCGGCTGGCGGCGCCCCGTCTCGCCGGGATAGCGGCGTGCGAAGGCCGCCGAAGGACCCTCCAATATTCGCAATGCTGATTGCACGGCTGAATCCGGCAAGGATGTTTTCATTTTCACGATCTTTCTCAGTCTTGGCGCAGGCTTGGCCGAGCCCTGGCGCGCGTCGCTTGCAAACCGACAAGAAACAGCGACAAACTCGCCGCCCATATTAAACGCGGAGTGCGGAAGATACAAATTGCAAGGGATTTAGGAAATTTTCCCGACAAATTAGGGTTGGGGAAAGCTGTCGACAAATAAGCAGGTGTGGAAATTCAGGATACAAGCAGTGTTGTAGCGCGTGGCAGGACCCGGGCAACCGAACAATGAAACGAGGGAGATATTCGCTGCGTTGCCGCGTTCGGCAGCGTGGCCCAACCGCGATTCCCTCCCTCAAACTAGGCCGGTGAGCTCATGGACCGCCGCTGCTGGAAGCATTCGCGGCAGAACACGGGCCGTCCCTGCGTCGGGCGGAAAGGAACTGTAGTTTCCTTTCCGCACTGCGAGCAGGTTGTTTTGGTTTCCGCCCTTTGGAAGTTATTGGTACCTGGACCCGGGCTCTGAGTGCGTTTGGCTTTGCAATCCTTGCACCGCTTGGGCTCGTTCTTGAAGCCCTTGTCGGCGAAAAACATCTGTTCGCCGGCGGTGAAGACAAACTCCTGATTGCATTCCGCACACTTCAGGACCTTATCGTGATATTCCATACGCGTCTCCGAGGCTCCACGCTGGTTGGAGAGCCCGCGGCACCCGCGGTCGTAGTCAGATTTTGCTGGGATACGCCGGGGATGAACGTGGGTCCCAAGTCCGACTGCTCCGAGGGTGCATAGGAAAATCCCGGGTCGTGTTGCTGGCCTGGGGGAGCTTAATCCTGCTCCCGCCGCTGCTTCTTGCGCAGCCGCTTGCGCGATAACGCTTGCTTCGCTCGGCGCTTCTCACCAGGCTTCATGTAATAACTGTGTTTCTTGATTTCCTTGATGATGTCTTCCTGTTGCACTTTGCGCTTGAACCGCCGCAGCGCATTTTCCAGGGACTCACCTTCCTGAATGCTGACTTCAGCCACTTAAAAATCACCATCCTTCCGATGCATGTGGCAATGAGTGCTGTTAGCCATAAATACTAAGAGAGGTCCACTCGTATAAAAAACAGCCTATTGGGACTCACTTCTAGCGGACCCGAACACCGAAGTCAAGCTTTGTTTTTGCGGGGCTGCCCCTGGGTTGGGCACGGTCGTGGACAGGGCTGTATGGGACTTTTGGGCGTACCTGCTAGAATGGCGGAGCACCTGCTCCGTGCCCCGGCCAATTGGGAGCGGGTAAAGAGATGCTCTGATGTCCCTGATGCGTGATGCGATCGGCGTTCTACTGGCGGGCGGACAGGGCGAGCGCCTGTGGCCGCTCACGCGCGACCGCGCCAAGCCGGCAGTGCCCTTCGGCGGGATCTACAGGATCATCGACGTAACGCTTTCCAACTGCATCAACAGCGACCTGCGCCGCGTCTTTGTGCTGACCCAGTACAAGGCGCTTTCGCTCAACCGGCACACCCGACAGGGCTGGTCGCAGCTGTTGGGCCTTGGCGAATTCATCGAGGTCCTACCGCCGCAGATGCGCGTTTCGACCAACTGGTACCTCGGAACCGCAGACGCCGTGTACCAGAATATCTACTCGATCGGCAGCGAGCACTCGCGCTACGTGATCATCCTGTCTGGCGACCATATTTACAAAATGAACTACCAGAAAATGCTGCAGCAGCACGTGGACTCCGGCGCCGATGTGACCGTGGCCACGTTTGAGGTTCCGACGCAGGAGGCTATGGGCCGCTTTGGCGTCATCGAGACCGACGCCAATTGGCGAATCGTCGGCTTCGAGGAAAAGCCGGGCGCGCCAAAACGCTCGCACCTGCATCCCGACATGGTCAATGCCTCCATGGGCGTCTACGTTTTCAACACGCAGCTTTTGATTCCGGCGCTCCTGGCGGACGCCGAGGACCCAAATTCCAAGCACGATTTCGGCAAGGACATCTTGCCGCGCATTTTTTCCAAATATCGCGTGTACGCCTACAATTTCATCGATGAAAATAAAGTCGGCGCGCAGTATTGGCGCGACGTGGGCACCATCGAGGCGTACTACGAAGCTAACATGGACCTGGTTTCCGTCTCGCCGGTTTTCAATTTGTACGACAAAACCTGGCCCCTGCGCACCTGGCAGCACCAGTACCCGCCGGCGAAAACCGTCTTTGCCGACCCCAAGCGCATGGGTGTGGCCCTGGATTCCATCGTGGGTGGAGGTTCGATCATATCGGGAGGGCGCGTTACGCGCTCCGTGCTGGGTTACGACGTGAGGACCAACAGCTACTCCGAAGTCGAAAATTCGATCCTCTTCAATCATGTGAACATCGGACGCCATGCCCGCGTGCGCAATGCCATCATCGACCGCCATGTCACCATTCCCGAGCGCGCCGAGATTGGCTACGACCTCGAAGCCGACCGCCAGCGCTACCACGTCACCGAAGGCGGAATCGTAGTCGTCGTCCGCGAAGAATCCATGATCGAGGACCCGGAATGAGAAATGCAGTTGGGAGCCAACAGTCTGGAGTTGAGAGCCAAATCATTCTGACCGATGATGTACCTCTGAACTGTTAACTCTCAGCCCTCATCTCTTAACTTTCATTTCTGTTATGAGTGTTCATCTGTGTTTATCTGTGGTTTCACTAGATTTTGCTTTTTCTCCTGGAGGAAGCATGTCGACGAAAATCGCGCGAGTGCGTGGCAGGCAAATCATCGATTCGCGCGGCAATCCGACCGTGGAAGCGGATGTCATCCTCGAAGGCGGCGCGTTGGGCCGGGCCGCCGTGCCCTCGGGCGCGTCCACCGGCGAGCATGAAGCCATCGAATTGCGCGATGGCGACAAATCGCGCTACCTCGGCAAGGGGGTGCTCAAGGCCGTCGCCAACGTGAATGGCGAAATCGCCCGCGCGGTCACAGGCCTCGACGCTTCCGACCAGAAGGCGCTCGACCGCCGCATGATCGAAACCGACGGCTCGCCGAACAAAGGGAACCTGGGCGCGAACGCCATCCTCGCCGTTTCCATGGCCGCGGCGCGCGCGGCCGCATCGGCGGCTGGGCAGCCGCTGTATAAATATCTCGCGCGGTATTCGAGCGACCCTTCTGGAAATACCTTGCCCGTGCCGATGATGAACATCTTGAATGGCGGCGCTCACGCTGACAATTCCGTGGACTTCCAGGAATTCATGGCCATGCCCGTAGGCGCAAAAACGTTTGACGAAGCCCTGCGCATGGGCGTCGAAGTCTTCCATCGCCTGAAAACAGTTCTGCACAAGCGCGGCTACTCGACGGCGGTTGGCGACGAAGGCGGCTTCGCCCCCAATCTGAAATCGAACGACGAAGCCATTGAAGTGATTCTCGAAGCCATCACCGCAGCCGGCTACAAGCCTGGCGAACACGTGGCCATCGCGCTCGATCCGGCCTCGAGCGAGTTTTACGACAAGGCCAGCGGCAAGTACGTGTTCAAGAAATCCGACAAATCGACGCACACTTCCGAGCAAATGACAAAGTTCTATGCCGACTGGGTCCGCCAATTCCCCATCGTCTCCATCGAAGACGGCCTGGCCGAAGACGATTGGGCGGGATGGAAGCACGTGACTGCCGAGCTGGGCGGAAAGGTTCAACTCGTCGGCGACGATTTGTTCGTGACCAACACCGTGCGTTTGCAGCGCGGCATTACGGAAAAAATCGCCAACGCCATCCTGATCAAGCTCAACCAGATCGGCACCGTCACCGAGACCATCGAAGCCATCGAGATGGCGCGCAAAGCCGGCTACGCCTCGATCGTCTCGCATCGCTCCGGTGAAACCGAGGACACCTTCATCGCCGACCTCGTCGTGGCCATGGGCACAGGCCAAATCAAGACCGGCTCCGCATCCCGCACCGACCGCGTCGCCAAGTACAACCAGCTCCTGCGCATCGAGGAAGAGTTGGGCGCCGCCGCCAAATTTCCAGGCAGCGCCGCCCTGGTGCGAAAGTAGCGTTAACCATGAACAGACTACCGCGGATTCGAAAGCCGATGAAAAGAAACAGTCGGATTTAGGTGAATATGCTAGTCGGCAGAACCGATCGGCGGAACCTCTGCGTCAGGAATATTTCGAATCTGTGAAGCGAGGTCCTTAGTGAGAGCGGAAAGCTCAGCCTTGCTCATCCGCGAGGCCCATACTTGGTATAGACCGACTATGCTCTGAAAATAGGGACAAGTTTTATCCCACCGGACGCCCGCCAAGATATCATAACTGTCTCTGACTGAATGACAATAAGTCCGCCCGATGATATCGAATCCAACCCGTTCGTCAGCAACTCCAACCATGAACGCCGACGCGATACTTTGCAGCTCATTGAGCGCCGGCAAGCAAGATTCAGCAAGCGCCAAGCCTTTTTTTCGGGCAATCATACGGTCTGCCCCTCGCAGGGACTCTGGGCTGAAATCACCGACTGCACCTCCATAAGGAGTGAATCCCTTCTTATCCCGATCAGCTAGATAAGTGTTATACAGAGGGATAAAAACTGTTAGATACCTGTGCGAATATTCGATCGCCTTTTCTTTGGCCGCCCGGTCATTCCGAAGGCGGATGTCCTTTTTCAAGAGAGATATTTGCAGGAGACCGATTATTGAGACTACGGCCAAAACTGCCGCGCTCGTGAAATATGCGAGTTCAGCCCAGGGTCGCACTTCCGCAAAAAATTGCTCCATACGCGCCATCCTTCCTCTGACCAAGCTCGTCGGGCGATAACGAATCTTACTATATCTATTTAGGCTACGGTCCGTCTCTAAGTACGTTAGGGCGCAAGCCCACATGACACCACCACCGTCTGGAAAGACGATTTCGACGCTTTGACGTAGCACGCTCGAATACGTAGATGCGGCTTCGCGCCGTTTGCATGTATCCTATGTTGATATGCCAAAACGACCGAAACCGATTGTGCTGACTGTGCTTGACGGCTGGGGCTACCGCGCCGAAACCAAGGGCAACGCGATTGCTCTCGCGCGAAAACCGAACTCCGACCGCCTGCTGAAGGATTTTCCCAACACGCTGATCCAGACGTCCGGACCCTTCGTCGGTTTGCCCGAAGGGCAAATGGGCAACAGCGAAGTGGGCCACATGAACATGGGCGCCGGGCGCATCATCCACATGGACATCACGCGCATCGACTTGATGATTGCGAACGGCGAATTTTTCAAGCAGCCACTGCTCGTCGAGGCGATGGAGCGGGGCCGCGCGCGCAACCTGCATCTACTGGGCCTCCTGAGCGATGGCGGCGTGCACTCGCACATGCAGCACTTGTACGCGCTTCTGAAGATGGCGCGCGAGCAGCACGTCGAGCACGTGTTCATCCACTGCTTTACGGACGGCCGCGACACGCCTCCGCACAGCGGCGTCGAATACGTCCAGCAATTGCAGCAGAAGATACGCGAAATCGGCTGCGGGAAGATCGCCTCCCTCACTGGCCGCTACTATGCAATGGATCGCGACAACCGCTGGGAACGGGTTGAGCGCGCCTATCGCGCCGTCGTGCACGGCGACGCCCCGGTGAAAACCTCCGATCCGCTCGAAGCGATGCGCCGCAGCTACGAACGAGGCGTGACCGACGAATTCGTCGAGCCCATCGTGATGGCGGCGAGCGCTTCTCCTTCGGCGCCGCCCTCGGGACCGATTCGTGACGACGACGCCGTGATTTTCTTCAATTTTCGCGCCGACCGCGCCCGCCAGATGACGCGCGCCATCGCCGAGCCCGGCTTCAAGGAATTTGCCGACCCCAAGCGCCCGTCGAATCTTTTCTACGTAGCCATGACGCAATACGACAAAGCCTGGCCGTGGTTGCGTTACGTGATCGCGCCGGAAAAAATCGTGCACATTCTGGCGCAAGTGTTTGCCGAGCAAAACTTGAAAAACCTGCGTTGCGCGGAAACCGAAAAATACGCGCACGTCACCTATTTTTTCAACGGCGGCATCGAGAAGCCCTTCGGCGGCGAAGAGCGGATTCTCGTCCCCTCGCCCAAGGTGCCTACGTACGACCTGAAGCCGGAAATGAGCGCTGCGGGCATCACCGATACGGTGGTGAAGGCTATCGAAAAGGGCGGCTTCGACGCCGTGGTCATGAACTTCGCCAACGCCGACATGGTGGGACACACCGGCAATCTGGAAGCCGCGATCAAGGCCGTTGAAGCAGTGGACGATTGCCTGGGCCGCATCCGCCAAGTGCTGCAGCCGCGCGGCGGGGCATGGATTGTCACGGCCGATCACGGAAACGCCGAAACCATGATCGATCCCGTCACCGGCAGCCCGCACACCTATCACACCACCAATCCAGTCCCGTTGATTCTCGCGACGGAAGATTCAATCGGTCCCCTCGTGCCCGGCGGCTCGTTGCGCGATGTCGCGCCGACGCTGCTCGGCGTCTTAGGTCTCCCCGTGCCACCGGAAATGACTGGACGCGATCTGCGCATGAAGAAGAAGATGTGATTTGCTTGCCCTGAGCCTTGGCGAAGGGTGACTGGCTTGCCCTGAGACCGCCTCAGCGGCCGAAGGGCAAACAATAATTCAAGGCTGGCGGCACTTGGATGGGACATCGCGCAGAATGCTGCCACGCGATCTTGAATTCACAAATCTCAAATTTGAAATTTCAAATTACTAATCTTAGATTTCAGATTTTACTTTCGGATTCCGTCAACATTTTCTCCGGACTGCCCTCCAGGATTTTTTCAAAGATAGCTGGAATTTCAAAGATTGCGCGGTTGTCCATCGCGGCGGCGCGCGCGCGGAATTGCTCCAGCGCTCCCGGCTTCAATAGCTCCGCCACGGCCGCCGTCACTTGCCGGTGGCTTCGTACCACGATGCCCACCTCTTTTTCGCGAACCCATTGCGCGTTGTAGCGCTCTTGCGGCAGCGTCCAGGCGTTGCAATCAATGATCACGGGCAAGCGCTTGCAAAGAGCCTCGCTGATGCTTCCCGGCCCGGGCTTCCCGATAAAATAATCCGAGAGCGCCATGAAGTAAGGAATTTGCGTGGTGAACCCCTCCACATGGATGGGAATTCTCGCGGGTTCCCTCCGGAGGGCCGCCGCGAGTTTTTCATTCCTGCCGCAAATCAGGATGAGCTGCGTCTGCAAGGCGGACCGACTGATCTGCCGCAGAATGTCCAGCATCTTCCAGGTCCCGTATCCTCCGAACAAAACAATACCCGTTGGAAGTTCTGGATCGAGCCCCAGTTTTTTCCGCTCCGCGGCCTGGTCCACTTCGCCGGCCTCATAGAATCGCGGATGAAGGATCATCCCGGAAGTCCGAAAAACGGTGCCATCCATATGCCCGAGCGCGCGGGCCTGCTCGACGGCCTTGTCCGTTCCACAAACTACATATTGGGATTCGCGCTCGATCCAGAAATGCTTCGGGTAATCCGCGAGGTCGGTCAGGACGGTGACAAATGACCGGCCCGGAAAGGCCTTCTCATAACTTTCCCGCATCGCGCGATTGAAGTGCGGCACGAGCGATACCACCATGTCCGGAGAATGCTCCTTCCAGAACTTCTCGAGCACCTTCACCGACGGCCCGTGGTAGGTCCGCACGACCAGCTGAAGGACGCGCATCAGCTGAGGGCTTCCAAGCGTCCAGCCGTGGCGCAGCATTTTGTTGTACATGTCCTGAATGCGGATTCCGGTCAGCTTGCGGAGAATATCAAGGGGATCTAGCACTTCCTGAAGGTTTACCAGGGACACTTCGAGGGGCAGCCCCTGCCGCTCGATTTGCACTTGCAAAGCCGTGGCGGCGTTGCGGTGGCCCCCCCCTGCGTCGAAGAAAACAAGATGGATGCGGCGTCTGCGGTCCTGCGGGCCGGACATTCCGTCTGCCATCTACCGTTTCACCTCCGTGATCGTTAACCTGTTTGTGTTCAATTAGTAACAGACAATTCTTACAATCTGTTCAACGCCGCGTAACAAATTAGAAAAGTCTTTTTGAGAGACTTTTCCACAATGAGATGCGATCTGCACGTCCACTCGCTTCACTCAGGTACCCTGCCTGTAGCTATCCTGCGCCATTTTTTTCTGGAAAGTTACAGTGCTCCGAGAGACGTTTACTCCACGCTGCGCAAACGCGGCATGGACCTGGTCACACTAACCGATCACGATTCCATCGGCGGAGCCGAAGAGCTGCGCCAATACCCGGATTTCTTTGTCAGCGAAGAAGTAACCTGCCGCATGCCGAGCGGCACGGAAGCCCACGTCGGCGTTTACGATATTACCGAACGCCAGCACCTTGAAATCAACCGCCGGCGGAATGACATGGTCCGCCTGCTCGCCTATCTTTCCGAACAGCGCCTCTTTTTCACCGTAAATCACGTGTTTTCTTCCGTGACAGGCCGGCGAAACGCGGACGACTACGAATGGTTTTCCGGATACTTTCCCGCCGTCGAGGCCCGCAACGGCCAGATGCTGCCCTCCGCCAACGAACACGCCGTCGATTTTGCCTGGAAGCGCTGCAAAACGCAGGTGGCCGGAAGCGACGCGCACGCGCTGGCTTCGGTGGGCACCACGTACACGGAAGTGCCGGGCGCAAGAAACAAGGAAGAGTTCTTCGCCGGCTTGCGCGCCGGAAAAGGGCGGCTCTGCGGCGAATCGGGCAGCTATTGGAAACTGACGCGCGACATTCTGCTTCTCTGCGTGGAAATGATGCGCGAGGACCGCTGGACTATGCTCCTTGCTCCGCTGATCGCTCTGGTCCCTGCCGGAGTCGCCGTCGACTATTTTGTGGATCTGAGCTTTATCCGCCGCTGGGGCCCAGCCATTAACGGCGTGCGTCCCCAGCCCGCGCCGAAGCGCCTCCTGGGGGCGTTACCGGTGCGCGAAAAGCAAATGGCCTAGGGTAGAGAGGTGCAGCCATGACCGCTCGAAGAATGGTCTGGGAGTTCATACAAGCCCGCGACTACCAGGTGATGCGGAAGGTCCACCGCTGGAGACCGCCACGATGGCTGCGCTTCTGGATGATTGCCTCCACGCGGCTGGGAGACGGTTGGATCTGGTATTCCGTTGGGATCGCCCTGCTCCTGTTCGGAGGCGATATGCGGTTTGTTGCTTTTGCCGCCAGCGCATCGGCCGAGGCTGCAACCGTGGTGCTGTTCCGGTTTATCAAGAAAGCCAGCAAGAGGAAGCGCCCATGCCACCTGGAGAGGCACTGCTGGGCGAATATCCTCCCGCCCGACCAGTTTTCTTTCCCCTCGGGCCACGCCATGAGCGCCTTTGCCATCGCGATCCCTTTGTGCATCTTCTACCCGCAATTGCAAGCGGCTCTGCTCGCTCTGTCGGTGAGCATCGCCGTCTCGCGCGTCATCCTGGGAATGCATTTTGTGAGTGACGTGGTGGTTGGATCACTGCTGGGGGCCGGACTCGGTTACGGGGCATACTTGCTGATCCGGTAGCGAGCCAAGTCGCGCCGAGGGTTTATTCACTGAAGGCTTTTCTCCGTCTTTCTCTGTGTCCTCTGTGTTAAGAGCCTTTGCCTTTAGTTAAGACGCGATCCGTTCGAAAATCCCCGCCGCGCCCATCCCTCCGCCGATGCACATCGTGACCATCCCATACCGCGCCTTGCGCCGATCGAGTTCGCGCAGGATGGTCGCCGTAAGCTTCGCTCCGGTGCAGCCAAGCGGATGCCCGAGGGCAATCGCTCCGCCGTTGGGATTCACGCGCGCAGGGTCAAGGCCAGCCTCCTGCATCACGGCCAGCGACTGGACGGCAAAAGCTTCGTTGAGCTCAATCACGTCCATCTGGTCGAGCTTCAACCCTGTCAGCTTCAGCACTTTGGGAATGGCGTAGGCAGGGCCAATTCCCATGATCTCCGCCGGGACTCCCGCCGTCGCAAACCCAAGGAAGCGCGCGAGCGGCTTAGCACCCAGCGCCTTGGCGCGTTCCGCGCTCATCACGATTGCCGCAGCGGCGCCGTCGCTCGTTTGCGAACTGTTGCCGGCCGTCGTCGTGCCGCGCGCATGAAATGCCGGTTTGAGCCTGGCCAGGGCTTCCATACTGGTGTCCGCGCGAGGCCCTTCATCTATTTCGAACAGCGCCGTGGAGCTCTTGGCCTTTGCTGCGCCGCCATTCACTGCACTGGCTACGACCGTGGTCTGCACTTCCACCGGCACAATTTCGTCCTTGAATTTCCCGGCGGCAATCGCGGCCAGTGCCTTCTGGTGACTGGCCAGCGAAAATTCATCCGCCTTTTCGCGCGTGATGCCGTATTTTTTGGCCACGTTTTCCGCGGTCAGGCCCATGCTGACATAGGCGTCCGGGTAGTGGTCCATCAGCCAGGGGTTCGGCGAAACCTTGTTGCCGCCCATGGGAATCATGCTCATGGATTCGGCGCCGCCGGCTAGAATCACGTCGGCGTGGCCGATCATGATGCGCTCGGCCGCCATGGCAATCGCCTGCAAGCCCGAGGAGCAAAACCGGTTGATAGTGATGGCCGGAACTTCCGCGGGCAGCCCGGCGCGCTGGCTGGCGATGCGCGCGACATTCATCCCCGCTTCGCCCTCGGGCATGGCGCAGCCGAGGACAACGTCTTCGATGTCCTTGGGATCCAGCCCGGGGACTCGGCGAATCGCCTCCTGTATGGCGATGGCGGCAAGATCATCCGGTCGCGTGGCGCGCAGCGTGCCTTTGAAAGCTTTCCCGACCGGCGTGCGCACGGAACTGACGATAAAGGCGTCTCTCATGTTCTGGCTCGATTCTGGTGATGCGTAGCGTGTGATTGGTGGCCCGTGGTCCGCTTGCCCTGAGGCCGCCTCGCGACCGAAGGGTGGCCCGTCCCACGCTTCAACGATATTGGATGCTCGCATGAGCGAAAACGGAGCATCGCCTGGTCAAGCCCAAGGTAGCACAATAGTTGTGAGATCCGCGAAATTGGAGCGGAGGTTGTGCCTTTTGTGGCGCGGCCACATTGGCGGCGATTTGCTCGACTGCAAAAAGTTGCGTCTGTTTGGAAACGGTTTGGCGGGTGCTGAGAGTACCTTTCGCGTCATCTATCGACACGAATTCATGGTTCAGGAGCGGCCCTCCTTGGAAAATAGTAGGTGGAGGCCATGCCGCCCTTGCGCCGCATACTTGTCCTTTGCCTGTTGCTTGGATTGCTGATCCTGGGCTGGATGAATTGGCCCGGCGTTTCGTCGCGCCCGCAGCCCCGCCAAACGGCTGTCCCAACCATCGTCAAACAGCCAGTCAATTTCGCCAGCCGGACATTTGACCCGGTCAGCCCGCCGCCCGATATGCCGCCTCTGGATTCCGGAGAAAACGCGGAATGCGTCTCCGATTTCGGCTCCAATGCCAATGTGGGCGGACAGACGCGTCGAACGGATTCCACGCATGGGACGCTCACCGTCACGCAGGTCAGCGTGACGCTGCTGCTCAACATCGTCATCTGGGTGCCGACTGGCGTGACGCCGCACGTCGCCGAACATGAGGGAGGTCATCGCCAGATTTCGGAATACTACTACAGCACCGCCGACAAGCTGGCCGCGCGAATCGCGGCGAACTACATGGGCAAGCAAGTCGAAATCACCGGCCCGGATCTGAATGCCGCGTCGATGGAAGCGCTCAAACAAATGGGCTCAGAAATTACCGAGGAATACGACCGCGAACTAAACCCCGAACCAACGCAACTGCTCTACGACTCCATCACCGACCATAGCCGTAACGGGGTGGCCGTCCAGGATGCGGTCGATCACGCCCTCAAGAACGTATCCATGGAGTCGCCCCAGCCGGCCAGTCCCGCGGCGCCGGATCCCCAGTAAATCGCTTCTTGGGGAGGTAAATCTAACTATGCCGTTTGCTGGGACACTCTCTTGTTTTTTCCACTCCACTGGTAAATGGAAATCAGGCTCGCTGTGATCGAAATTACGATGAGAGCAATCATCACGTCTTCGAGGATAGGCGATCTCGCCTGCCTAATGATCCAGCGCCCATAGTGAATTGCGAGAGCGCCCTCGATCACGAAGCGCGCGAATCTTCCCGCGCCGACAAAACTGAAGAGCTTGTTTCGGGGATACTTAAACGCCGCCGCTGTGGCCACGATCGCCGTAAAAGGGAACGGCGGCGGCATGAGGGACGCCGCCACAAGCGTCCACCCTGCGCGCTTCTGCACCTGGTCTTGAATCTTGCCCAGGCGCTTACCCGATACGATCTTCTTCAGGTGGGGACCGCCCTTCCGGCTGACCCAGACCGTTGCAAAGCACCCGATCAAGGATCCGAGCGTCGCCATCACCGCGTAGTAAAGCATGCGATCGTGATAGCGTGCGCTCAACGCCAGCATAAGCAGGTCATTGCCAAACGGCACGACAAGAGGCGACGAATCAAACGCGCCCAGCGTCAGCAATCCCAATCCACCTGCACGAAACAAAGCCCTGGCGATAATGCGGATGATTGGTCTCACGCTATTTGTCTCCGCCAACTATTGTGGTGCCGCCAACCACGATCAGCGGCATTCCCCAAATCAGGTGGTGATTGATCGGAGAATTGGCCACAATCTTTCGAGTGCCTTTGAAACGTGAAGATCAATTGCGCAACGGCTTGCCAGTCTTCAAGGTGTGGGCGATGCGTTCCTGGGTTTTGCGTTCGCCGCAGAGGGAGACGAAAGCTTCGCGCTCCAGGTCGAGGAGATACTGCTCGCTGACCAGCTGCGACGAGGTGAGCGCGCCGCCGGCCAGGATGTGGCCGAGCTTGCGCGCCACTAATGCATCGTATTCCGATATATATTCGCCCCGCAGCATCATGTACACCGCGAGCTTCGCGGCGGCGCTGAACTCCTGGCCGAGCACTCGAATGGACGGCTCGGTGGGCGCGGGCGCCGTTTGCCGCCACTCGCTGCGGACGAGACCGAGCGCCGTTTCTTTTGCGTCGGCCACCAGGCGGTCTAGATTCATGGCCACGAGGTCGGCGCGGCGCAGGTAGCCGAGTTCGCGCGCCTCCTCCCCGCTCGTCGACACTTTCGCCATGGCGATGTTTTCAAACACCGGTTTGAGCGCGTGGAACAGGTCGAGGTCCTCTTCTCCTTCCGCGCGTTCGTTGGCGCGGATGATCATTTCCTTCGTGCCGCCGCCCGCCGGGATCAGGCCGACGCCAACTTCCACGAGGCCCATGTAAGCCTCCGCCGCAGCGTGGATGCGCGTGCCGTGCAGCACGACTTCGCAGCCGCCGCCCAGGGCGAGACCCTGCGGCGCAACGACCACTGGCTTCGGCGAATGCTTGATGGCCAGCGTGGTGTTCTGGAACTGGCGCACCATGACGTGCAGGTCGTCCCATTCCTGCTCCTGCGCGGTCATCAGGATGAGCATCAGGTTAGCGCCGGCGGAAAAATTCTCGCCCTGGTTGGCGATCACCATGGCGTCGAAATCGGCTCGCAGGCGCGCGAGGCCCTTGTGAATCATGGCCAGCAGGTCGCCGCCGATGGCGTTCATCTTGGAGTGGAATTCGCAGCACACCACGCCATCGCCCAGATCGATCAGACTCGCGCCGGAATTTTTCTCAATTTCCCTGGCGCGTTCCTTGAGCGATTTTAGGACGATGATTCCTTGGGACTGCGGCACCGATTTGTAGGATTTTCCCGCAAGATCGAAATAGGAGATCTCGCCCTGCGCCGTTTGGTAAAACGATTTCTTCCCTGAGGAAAGCAACCCGGTTACGAGCGGCGGCAGCGCGTTGCCTTCTTTTTCAAGCTGCTTGGCCATAGGCTCGGCCCCACGGGCGTCCCACACCTCGAACGGCCCCAGCTCCCAGCCAAATCCCCAGCGCATCGCGCGATCCAGGTCCACGATCGAGTCCGAAATTTCGGGCACGCGCCTCGCGGCGTAGAGGCACATCCCGGAGAGTACACCCCAGATAAATTTCTGCGCCTTGTCGGCTTCCTTCCCTGCAAGCGCCGGCCCTGTCAACATGCGCAACCGTTCGTGCGTGTCCTCAATGGCCTTTCCCGCTTCGATGGAAGCGAAACGGGCCTTCTGTTGCGGTCGGTACTCCATTTTCACGGGATCGAGGGTGAGGATTTCGGATTCGCCGCCGGATTTTTTCACGCGTTTGTAAAAGCCGCTGCCCGTCTTGTCGCCCAGCCATCCGCGCTTCGACATCTCTTCGATGAGCGGGGGCACGCGGTAGAGCTCGCGCGACTCATCGTTCGGAATATTTTCATAGATGTTGCGGATCACGTGCAGGAGCACGTCGATGCCGACAATATCCGCAAGGCGAAACGTTGCCGACCTCGGCCAGCCGAGCGCGGGTCCAGTGCACGCGTCCACTTCTTCAAAAGTCATGCCCAGCTCATTCATCAAGCGAATCGCGTTCAGCATGGAAAATGTTCCCACGCGATTGGCGATGAAGTTCGGAGTGTCCTTGGCGACGACGACGCCCTTGCCGAGCTTGTGGTCGCAGAATTCGGAAAGCGCTTCGATCACCTCGGGGCGCGTCGCGACTCCAGGAATAATTTCAACGAGCTTCAAATAACGCGGCGGATTGAAGAAATGCGTCCCTGCCCAGTGCTGTTGCCATTCCTCGGGCATGCCTTCCGCGATGCGGCGCACCGGGAGGCCGGACGTATTCGTGGTAACGATCGTGCCGGGCTTGCGGATCCCGGCGACGCGCGTGAGTAAGGCGCGCTTGATTTCCAGATTTTCGGCGACGACTTCGATGATCCAGTCGGCCTCGGCGCAAAGTTTCAAATCGTCTTCAAAATTGCCCGTGATAATGCGGTTTTCAAGGCCTCGCGTGAAAAACGCGGCGGGCTTGGCCTTGACGGCGGCGGAGAGCCCCGCTCGAACGATGCGGTTGCGGACTTCGGGACGTTCGAGCGCCAGCCCGCGCTTCTGCTCTTCGGGGGTAAGCTCTTTGGGCGCAATATCCAGCAGCGCGCACCAGATTCCGGCGTTGGCAATATGAGCGGCGATCCGCGCGCCCATAGTGCCCGCGCCTAAAACCACAACTTTTTCGATCGATTTTTTTGCCATCTCTGTTACGTTAAGCCCGTCGCGCTGGTGGGTCAAATTGAATCGGATTGTTTCATTCGCCAATGCAGGTTACAGAAGCGACAATCCGGGGTCAACGAGAAACACCGGGCAAGCGTTTTAGCGTTAACCTTGTCATAATCCTGCCATGGCCGAGAGCAACACAAAGAAAGTAATGACCTGGCTTCAAGGGGCCGTTGGACGCGTTCGCGAATTCGCCTATGCGGAGCCGCCCGCCACGCCGCAGGAAAGACCGCGTATCGGTGTTGCGCTGGGCGGAGGCTTCGCGCGGGGAATCGCTCATCTCGGCGTCCTGCGCGTGTTCCAAGAAGAAAATATTCCGGTCGACTATCTGACCGGAACCAGCGCGGGTGCGCTGCTGGCTATCTCCTACGCCAGCGGCCACACCATCCCGGAAATCGAACGGCAGGCCCAGGCCACGCGCTTTAAGGACTTCGGCAATTGGAAGCTTTCCTGGCTGGGCCTGGCCTCAAATCAAAGGCTGGAACACTACCCGCGCAGATTTCTTGGAGTGAGCACGTTTGAAGATTTGAAGATCCCGCTGGCCATCGCGGCGACCGACTTGGCCACCGGGGAAGCCGTCTATTTCTCGCACGGCCAGCTGGGTCCGGCACTGCGCGCGTCGTGCGCTTACCCCGGTATGTTTGTGCCGGTGGAGATCGAAGGCCGCATGCTTGTGGACGGATTCCTGGCCGCGCCCGTTCCGGTCGACGCAGCACGCAGCCTGGGAGCCGACTTTGTCATCGCCGTGTTTCTCGAAGCCGCCAACAACCGCACGCCCTCCAGCATCGTGGATGTGATTGGCCTTTCGTTTGCTATTTTGCAGCGGCACGCCGACCTCGAATGGCGGGCCCGGGCCGACATCATCATCGAGCCGGTGGTGAAAGATTTCCTGTGGGATGATTTCGACAAAACCTCCGAACTGATGGCCGCTGGCGAAGCCGCCGCGCGCGCAGCGCTGCCGAAAATTCGCGCCGCGATTGCAGCGAAATCCGGCAAGGAAACTACTGAAGTAAATTCGGGCAAATTTTGAAGCGGTGAATTTGGTGGAGAGTCCAGGTTTCGCCCCTCCACGATTTCTCGGGAACGCCAATCTCCCAGCCGCGGCGGGCATCTTGCGCGACTCCATTCAAGGGAATGACATCAACAAGTGAAATCTCCCGGTGATTCTTCCGCCACAAAGTCAAAGCGGCCGGGCCCGGTGAGTTGCGGGCCGAGCCCGGCCGTCGAATTGTTCCTTCAAATCAGAATCTAAAAACCGGCGATTGTTTTCCAAACTTGCTAGAAAACGAATCGCGCGATCAGGTACAACGTGTTGTTCGAACCGGAGGTCCTTCCTGCCCCGTCGTAGTTTGTTGCGGCGCCATTGAAGCGCGTGTAACCCGTATATTGAAACGTGAGGCCGATGTTCTGAACGGGCCACCACGATACGTTTGCCATAACGCCGTTACTTCGCGGGTCGCCGCTTAGACTGCCGGTCACGGGAGGCACCGTGGTTGGATCACCCGGTGTGGTTGCACCCGAATAGAGCAAGAAGTCGGGTGTTCCGTCCACGTCGAAATATCCGATGGTAGCCGAATATTTGTCGCCAAAGTGATACTCCGCATTGGCCTGAACGGTATTCAGGTGATGCTGCACGATCGGGTCTAACAATGGGGTGGCTGTTGCGAGTAGCGATGAATTTTCACGAATGTACGTGCCGCGGAGCGATAACACATCGCCATGGAGTTTGGGAATGGTCAGGTCATCCTGAAAATCAAAGGCCCAGTCGGTATAGCCATCTTCGAGGCCGGTAACGGCTCCCGGTGTCGATTTCATGTGTATGCCGTAGGTGCCGACCTCCAGGTTGTTGTTCTTCCAGTTTTGCTGCCATGCCAAACGCCAATAAGGAGCGACCCCGCGGATGTTAAAGGTCAGCGGATTGCCGCTACCGTCCACTCCGGTATTTGGCTGGGCGGCGCCGATATGCGCCGAACGATAGATGGTTCCGGCAATGTACAGGTGGTTGTCCCACATGGCGTAGCCGCCAAGCCCGGCAACATCTTGCGCCAGTCCGCCATTAACGATTGCTCCGGCAGTCGGTCCCGGCGCCCAATCACTGCCCACCCACGGAAAACCCCATGCTGGAGTGCTGTTCCAGAGGTCTTCCACGGTGGGATTGTTGTTCAGGGTAATTCCATACGCGAGGTCTTTGCTGAACAGCTTTGTGGAATTAGCGTAGCGGATGTCAGAGTTGTCCCAGGTGAAATGGTCACCCTGGCTGGTATAGGTCACCTGAACAAAGCTCCCGACATGCGTGGCCCAGGCACCCGCCAGGAAGAGGGAGGCCTGCTGGGGAAACTGAAAACTCCCGTTCTGAGAGCCCGGCTCCGGAGATTTCAAATTGGTGTAGGAGGTATCGAACAAGACCGAAAGCGGGAAGGATTCCAGAATGTTAAGCCCGCTGGTGTTTCCCTTGCCCGGCGAAGTGACCGTTGGTTTTCCGGACATTGTATAGCCGTTCAGTTTGAACGCCCGGCCGAGCGGCGTGAGTTCGGGTGGCATGTAGTGACAAGACTTGCAGGGAAATCCTGTCTGCCGCGCGTAGCTGGGGATCGCGGATGCCGTCGGGACCTGCAGAAACAGACTTATAGTGATCGCAATAAAAGTACCGATGAAAGTGGCTGCCCTCAACCATGCCCTTTGACTGTTCATTCTCGTTTCTCCCCTTTCTCTGCGTGCTTCCAAATTCCAAGATTGAGACACCCTTAGCGCTCCAACCCTGTAAGTTCCCAACGAGGCCGTGAGGGCGTTTCACCGTTTTACCCGCGCGGGCCCTACATACAATGGTGATGGCAGCTATTGCCGAAGCTGTCTGAACGGGGACCTCAGCTTGGCTTCTTACTGCCCGCCGATTTCTTGCCAAACGCGCGGACGATGGGAACCAAGCTGTCAATCTGGGCTTTGTTCAGGGTGCCTCCGAATGGGGGCATATTCCCCTTGCCCTGATCAATTTGCGTATGGATTTCGGCATCGGTCAGCTTCTTGGCTTCGGCGGAAGCCAGGTCCTTGGCTCCGACCGCTTTTCCTACAACCGTATTCCCGCTGCCGTCGGGGCCATGACATTTTGCGCAGTTGGTGTCATAGAGCTTCTGTCCGTCCGATTGCGCTGCCAAGAATTGAGGGAGTGCGAATAGAAACAACGGGAATAGTGCAATGGCGCCTACCCTGCATTTTCTGGCGATTCGTTCAAACATTTTCCCCTCGCAAAGAACTAAGTTTTGAAACACTTCATAGCGTGCGAACCCATTTTTCGCATGAGCACCAGCATTTCATCTGTGACCAACCTCACGGGCCTTTGTGACATACGTCACAACCTTCCGTAAAGGTTTGCCGGGGCCCAGCACGTACGACTTGGCAAACGTTGGTCCGTCGAACCATCCGACCCATCCGCTCCTTCGCCATCCGGGTGGGTCGCATCCCTGGAGATAGTACCCCCATGGCAATCCGTCGAAAATGAAATTCGCAGCTCTTTTTCTTTTCATCGGCTCAATTCGACATTGCTTTACTTTCGCTGGCACCAGATGAGACGTAAGATTAGTGTATTGCCTCCCGGTGCAATGCTCACGCCGACGGCTTGCGTTCGACTCATTCGTGTCTTAAACTTTATGCTTCGGTGTGTGTTTGCTGCCTGATTCGTAGCCCAGTTTTGTCCGGGCCATATAATCTTCCGCCTGCATACCGAAATCATCTGGAGGAGGTTTCGTGTCTACGCCCCTTGAACAATGGGTGGAATCGACTGCGCGCATCACTCGCCCCGCGCAAATTCAGTGGTGCGATGGATCGGTAGCCGAAGCCGCCCGCATCGAGGAGCAATTGTTCCGTGAGGGCAGCACGTTTCCTCTGAACGATAAGACCTACCCGAACTGTATCCTGCACCGCAGCGATCCAAGCGACGTAGCCCGCACGGAAAAAGTAACCTACATCTGCACGCCCAATCGCGAAGACGCCGGACCGACCAATAACTGGATCGCTCCCGCCGAAGCGAAACAGAATATGGGCGCACTCTTCGAAGGCTCGATGAAGGGCCGCACGATGTACGTCGTCCCGTACATTCTGGGTCCGGCTGCCTCACCGCAGAGCCGCATCGGAGTCGAGATCACCGACAGCGCCTATGTTGTCGCGAGCATGCGCATCATGTCGCGCATGGGAAAAGTTGCACTGGACCGACTGGGCAGCTCTTCGGATTTTGTTCCGGGGCTCCATTCGCTGGGAGACCTAAGTCCTGACCGCCGCCTAATTGCGCATTTCCCCGAAGAAAAATTGATCTGGAGCATCGGTTCCGGCTACGGCGGCAACGCCCTGCTCGGCAAAAAGTGCTTCGCCCTGCGCATCGCCAGCGTGATGGCGCGCGAGCAAGGCTGGATGGCCGAGCACATGCTCATCCTGGGCTTGGAATCGCCCTCTGGAAAAGTGACTTACATGGCCGCGGCGTTTCCGAGCGCCTGCGGCAAGACCAACCTTTGCATGATGGTTTCCGCGCTGGAAAACGAAGGCTACCGCGTGTGGACCATAGGCGACGACATCGCCTGGATGCAAGTCGGCTCCGACGGCTACCTGCACGCAATCAATCCAGAGGCCGGTTTCTTTGGCGTGGCTCCGGGCACCAATGAAAAAACGAATCCGAACGTGATGGCGGCGCTGCACAAGAATACGATCTTTACGAACGTTGCCATGACTTCGCAACGCGAACCCTGGTGGGAAGGCATGAGCGACAACGTTCCTTCGGGAATGCAGGACTGGCAGGGCCGTGCGTGGTCGTCCTCGAACGGCCCCGCGGCGCAGGCGAATTCGCGTTACACCGTGCCGGCCGTGCAGGCGCCTTCGATTTCTCCGCGCTGGGAAGATCCTGCCGGAGTGCCTATCTCCGCATTCATTTTTGGCGGCCGCCGCGCCCGTCTGGCTCCCTTAGTGTACGAAGCGACGAACTGGCAGCACGGCGTCTACGTTGCGGCGACGATGGCGTCGGAAACAACAGCGGCGATCACCGGGGCAGTGGGCGTCACACGGCGCGACCCCATGGCCATGCTTCCCTTCTGCGGATACAACATGGGCGACTATTTCCGGCACTGGCTTGACATGGGCAAAAAGATCCCGCATCCACCCAAGATTTTCCATGTGAATTGGTTCCGCAAGGGCGCCGACGGAAAATTCCTGTGGCCCGGCTATGGCGATAACGCCCGCGTTCTCAAGTGGATGCTCGAACGCATCGAAGGAAAGGCCGCGGCGACGGAAACCCCCATTGGCGCCGTTCCCGCTGCCAACGCGATAACGCTCGACGGCATTAACGTGCCGCGCGAAACGATGAACGAACTGTTGCGCGTCGAGCCCGCCGACTGGGCCAAGGAACATGCCGACGTCGGGGAATTCTTCAAGAAATTCGGCAATCGCCTGCCGGATGAGATCCGCGAAGAACACAATCGTCTCGGCGAGCGCCTCCAGGGCGCAGCCGTCAGTCGTTAATACCTGCACAATTGGCGGCTTGGGGTCACCAAACATGACTCTTGACCCACAGCAATGTTTCGTATTGAAACTTGGTTAGTTAACTCGCCGACAGTAGTTCTCCGTTTCGAGCAAGTTGCGCTTGTCTTTGATTTTTCCCACTGATATCATCCGCGTCTCAAGTATCTCCTTGCGATCAGGCATGCGTTTCGTCCAAAAATCCGCTCTCCATCGAATCGGTTTGTCGGCCTTGCAGCTATGGTTGCTGCTTTTGATCGGCGGACTGAGTCTCTCTGGCTGCCGTCTGGGTGCGACAGACGCCGCCACCAGGGGCCAGGAAGTTTTCCAGACCTGCGTTCCTTGTCACAGCACGGACGGATCGGGAAATCCTGAAATCGGCGCGCCGAATATTGCGGGGATGAAAGAGTGGTACGTCGAAAGGGAGCTCGAAAAATTTCGCGCCGGCGTGCGAGGCTTGCAATTCAACGACGTCGAAGGGATGCGCATGCGGCCCATGGCACTTAGCATAACTTCGGATGCCGATATGGAAGCGGTGGCACATTACGTGGAAAATATGCCTCCCATCCGGCACGCGTCGACGCTTCCCGGCGATCCCAAAGCGGGCGCGACGTTGTACGCGACGTGCGGGGCCTGCCATGGCGATAACGGCGCAGGGAATCAGGATTTGGGCGCGCCGCGGATTGCCGGCGTGGACGACTGGTATCTGGCCGCGGAACTCAGAAAATTCAGAAGCGGGGTTCGCGGAACAAATCCCAAGGACCGCGAGGGAAGATTGATGCGCCCCATGGCGCGGACGCTTGCCGACGAAGATGCGATTCGGAATGTCGTCGCATACGTCGGCACGCTGAAACCCTAGGGCGAAAGGACGGAAGCAAAACATCCCATGAATCACGCCGAAACATCGTCCGATCAAGTCGCCAAGACTGTTTTTTGGATTATCGTCGCGAGTTCGTTGGCTTTCATCGCGGGAGTATTGCTTCTAATCCGGTAACAGGAGCCTCCATGCTGGAGCGGTACCTGACGGCAGCTTCGACGTACGCTCACTCGATCGATCACCTGTTCATCCTGATCGCGGTGATCGTGGGCTTTTGGCTGATCGCCGCCGAGGGCATGATGTTCGGGCTGATCTTCAGGTTTCGCGCCAAGGACGGGCGGCCAACGCAATATATCACCGGCGAAGAACCGCACCTGAAGCGGTGGATCTCCATCCCTCACTACCTGATCATCGTGTGCGACATCGTCATCGTCACCGGGGCGATCTTGGTCTGGTACAACATCAAGCAGGTCATGCCCCCTGCGGACGCCACGGTGCGCGTCATCGGCCAGCAATGGGCCTGGAGCTTCCAGCAGCCCGGCCCCGACGGCGTCTTGGATACGGCCGATGACATTCGCACAGTAGGCGAAATGCACGTGGTGGTGAACACCACGTATCACTTCGAACTCCTGTCGCGAGACGTCGTTCATAGTTTCGCCATTCCGGCTTTCCGCCTGAAACAAGATGCCCTGCCCGGCCGCACCATCTCCGGATGGTTTCGCCCCAATCGCGTTGGCACCTACGACATTCAGTGCACGCAAATGTGCGGCATCGGCCACGCCATGATGGCGGGGCGCATTATTGTCGAGACCCCGCAGGACCACGCCGCCTGGCTGCTGCGTAACGCGAGTCCTGCCGTGGCCGCGCAGCAAGCGCCTCCCGCGGCCGCGAGCGATGGCCCGGCGACGATGGCGGAGGTGCGGCAATGATCACTGAAGTTCAACACGCCGAACCGGGATTTATCCGCAAATACCTGTGGTCGACCGATCACAAGATTATCGCCATGCAGTATTTGTTTACCGGGATGGCCATGGCCATGATCGGCGCCTTTTTCGCGTACGTTTTCCGCATGCAGCTGGCCTTTCCCAACCAGTATGTTCCCGGATATGGAATCGTCACGCCGGGAAGATACAACGCGCTCGTCACCATGCACGGCAGCATCATGATTTTCTGGGTGGCCATGCCCGTGCTCATCGCCGCATTCGGAAATTTTCTGATTCCGCTGATGGTCGGCTGCGACGACATGGCCTTTCCGCGCATCAATCGCCTTTCGTATCAGATTTTCCTTTTGAGCGCCCTCGTCCTTCTCTCATCGTTTTTGGTAAAGGGCGGCCCGTTTGGCGGCGCATGGACCGCGTATCCGCCGCTCTCCGCGAGTGGCGCCTACAACTTGACTCCCATCGGCGCAACCCTGTGGCTGCTTGCGGTCGCGTTGGAATTCGTCGCGTTCTTGATGGGCGGCATCAACTTCACCGTCACCGCGATGAACAGCCGCGCGCCGGGCATGAAAATGTACGACATCCCGATCCTGATTTGGATGATCATCATCGCAAACATCGTTTTCATGGCTTCCGCCGGGCCCCTGATCGCCGGCGCGGTCATGCTTCTATTCGACCAGACAATGTCCACCGGCTTCTTTGATCCCACGCGCGGCGGCGATCCGCTGTTGTGGCAGCACTTGTTCTGGTTTTTCGGCCATCCCGAGGTGTACGTCGTATTGCTCCCAGCCATGGGCATTGTCGCGGAAATCATCGCGGTGTTTGCCCGCAAAAAAATATTTGGCTACAAGACCGTCCTGTACACCACGTGGGCTGTCGGCTTCCTCAGTTTCGTCGTGTGGGCGCATCATCAATTCGTGGCCGGCATCGACCCGCGCATGGCCAATATTTTTTCGATCACGACGCTGATGATCTCCATCCCCGTCACGGAAATGGTGTTCCTGTATATCGCAACCCTGTACGGCGGTTCGATCCATCTGGACACGCCCATGCTCTGGGCCCTGGCGTTCATTGCGGAATTCATGATCGGCGGCGTGACCGGAATTTTCCTGGGCTCCTCCGGCACGGACATTTATCTGCACGATACGTATTTCCTGGTCGCGCACTTCCATTACACGTTCGTCCCCATCGCCATCATCGCCGTTTTCGCCGGGCTGACGTTCTGGTTTCCAAAAATGTTCGGGCGCATGCTCAACGAAACGCTTGGAAAAATCCATTTCTGGGGCACGGTGATTCCATTCAACGTGATTTTCATACCGCTTTTCATCACCGGAATCGCCGGCGATCAGCGGCGCATTTACAATTACGCCCAGTTCGCCGAGCAGTCGCGGCCCGGGCTGCAGCATTTGCGCACGACCTCCACGATCGCGCTGCTGGTCATGCTGTCTTTCCAGCTGGTCTTTCTATTCAATTTTGTCTGGAGCCTGCGCAACGGCAAGAGCGCCGGCGCGAATCCGTGGCGGTCCACTACACTCGAGTGGACGGTGCCCTCACCGCCCCCGCACGGTAATTTCGCCGAGATGCCGACCGTGTACCGCGGCCCCTACGAATATGGCGTGCCCGGCCGCGCCGATGACTATTTGCCGCAGAACGTTCCCGATTAGGCCTTTAGAGAAAAGGACACATGAGCGCAAGCGCCAAGCCAATTGCCAATACTCGCAGCGCCACGGGAATCCCGACCGCGCGGCTGATTACCTGGTGGGTGATCGCCTCGGAAATCGTGATTTTCGGAGGCCTGCTCGCCTCCTACATTATGCACCGGATCGCGCACCCGGAATGGGCCGAGTCCGCGTCGCATACGCTGACCTGGGCGGGAGCGCTGAACACGTTTGTGCTGCTTACCTCCAGCTTGTGCGCCGTTCTGGCTCACAAGGCCGCGGACGCTCACGATGGCCCCAAAGCCGCGAAATTGCTTCGCCTGACTTCGCTCGGTGGATTGATCTTCCTGTGCATCAAGGGATACGAATGGACGCTCGACATCCGCGAGGGGTTCGTACTTTCCTCAGGCGGGTTTTGGTCGTTCTATTACACGCTGGCAGGGTTGCACGGCCTTCACGTTCTCGCGGGAATGATCATCATGCTGGTCGTTGCGGCGGACGCGGCGAAGAATCAGGAATTGCAGCGCGTCGAGTGTATCGGGCTATACTGGCACTTCGTCGACATCGTTTGGATTTTCCTGTTTCCGTTGCTGTACATCGCCCGGTGAGGTGCGCCGGTGAGGAACAATGACCACTGAAGCTCACGTTCATCATCCCAACTACGTCAAGGTCTGGGCCATCCTCGTGGCCTTGCTCATCGTGAGCGTTCTCGGCTCGATGTCCCACATCCGCGAAGTCGTGCTCATCGCCGCTTTCGGAGTTGCGCTGGTCAAGGCCTACATGGTCGCCAAGAACTTCATGCACGTGAACGTGGAAAAGCGCTGGGTGCCATATCTTTTGATCATGTGCCTGCTTTTCATCGCGATTCTATTTGCCGGCGTTGCTCCTGACGTGATGAAGCATGGCGGCCTGCATTGGACGAAGAACCCGGCGAATCAGTCCGTTCCGTCCGCCGCGGGCGCGGCCGCCAAAAATGAGTAGCCCGACCGCAACCATCGAATCTCGGATGGCGCATGACGCACCTGATGCCGGGAAGCGTCTGCCCAACTCTGTCCTGGGGATGATCATCTTCGTCGTCACTGAAATCATGTTCTTTGCGGCGCTGATGAGTGCGCATACGATCGCGCGCGCGACCGTGCCGGGAGGCATATGGCCGCCCGTTGGCCAGCCGCGCCTTCCGATCGAGCGGACTGCGTTCAACACGGCGATTTTGCTGCTCAGCGGCGTGCTGCTGTTTATCGCCAGCCGCCGCGCGCGCGACGGCTACGAAAAAGCACTCGCTTATCTCGCGGGAGCCATCGCCGCGGGAATTGCCTTCGTGCTGCTGCAAGGCGTGGAATGGGTAGCGCTCCTGCGCGAAGGGCTGACCATGCAGTCCAGCACGCACGGAGCGTTCTTTTATCTGATCGTAGGCGCGCACGCGCTCCACGCCGTGGTCGCTATCGCCGTCCTGACGGCGATCTATTTCCCGATGCGCCGCGGCACGCTCGCGCCTTCAACTTTCGCGGCGACGCAGCTGTTCTGGTATTTCGTAGTCCTGCTTTGGCCGGTGATTTATTTGCGCGTCTATTTGTGAGGGGCCTATGCGTAGATTAAATTTTGTAGCGCGTTTTCTCATCGCTTCGGCTAGTGTGTCGCTGATCCCCACCGCAGCATCGGCTTGCCCCGCATGCATGGTCGGCGACCCCAAAACCGCCGCAACCTACTTCGGCATGACCGTGGTCATGAGCTCGCTTCCGATTCTCCTCGCTTGCGGCATCGGCTATTGGCTTTGGCGCTACCATTCGTAGGATAGGCTTCAACCTGTCTGGTTTTGATTTTACGAGGACAAAGTCGGACAGGCTGAAGCCTATCCTACTCACAGCACAGATTGAATTTCCGCGTCAATCGAAATATGCGTCTGCTCGAAACCGTTGATCTTGTAAGCGGGGCCGGAAACCTGGCTGAAGTGGAAGTAGCGGCTGATGTGGTAATCCTCATCGAGCGCGCCGAAAACGCGCTCGACCTCGCTTGGATCCATGCCGAAATCCGCTAGCGGCGCAAGGAAGGCAAACCCGCCCGCGATGACCAGATATTTCTCGACAATTTCGCGCAGCGTCATCGCTATAGCGGCCTTGTGAAAACCAATATTTTGTCATTCCGAGGCACGCTTCGTGCCGAGGAATCTCTCTTTCCCTCACTTTCCAAACACAGAGAGATTCCTCACTTCGTTCGGAATGACAACAAGAAATGATTCATGCGCAGGGTCATGGATTCAAATCCACACGTACGCGCCGGAATCTCCGTACGGCGCGTTGACGTAAAAAAGATTGGCCTCTTTCACTTGACCCAGCGCATCGCACAATTTCGCGGCGCCGTGCCTTGCGCAGAAAAGAGCGCCGGGCGAAGTCTCAATCCGTTCGGTCTGGTCGAGGTTTGATACTTCGCGGCGCGAAATCCACAGCCAGGATGCGGGTTGGCCGCAGTCGCTGCACTCCCCATTCAATTTTGCGAGGCGCGCCTCGATCGCGGCGGCCACTTCGGAGCGCAGGCCAGCCGCGGCGAAATCCTTGCGATCCAGGAAAAAATATTGCGTGAAATTTTCGCCGTCCGGCTCAAACGCAACCACGCGGCTGGGCCAGGCCGCCAGCTCCGGTTCTAAAAGGTCTGCCAGGCAATCGTAGCAGACCGAGACTTCCGGCCGCGCCGGATCGCGGCGCAACCGGGCTTTGCCGCGAAGATAGAGCGTGTCCGGAAGGAACGTGGCCATCCAGTGGTGCCCGTTTTCGAGATGAACGCACTCCACGGGCCAGCGCATTATCCTCGCGAGCAAACCGCGTGAACGCGGACGAATCGATAATCCCGGGTAGGCCTGGTCCACCTGGAGGCGCGCCATAACGCGGCGATGGTACCAGAATCCGGGACAGCGCTCGAAAAAATCCGCTATCATTGGAGTTGTGGTGGCGCAGGCTTCAGCCTGTGGGTCTTGGTAAGTGCGAAGACGAACCCCCACAGGCTGAAGCCTGCGCCACTCAAGCAGATCGTTCGCCGCCGCGCCTTTGCCCTGGTGGCCGGGCGCTTGCGGGACTTGCAGATCATAGTTCAAATTTGAGGAGGCTTCATGCCCATCGCCGTAGGACAGCCCGCTCCCGACTTCACCCTGAAAGACCAGTCGCAGAAGGAAGTCAAGCTCTCCGACTTTGCGGGCAAGCGCAACGTCGTACTGATTTTTTATCCGCTCGATTTCAGCCCCATCTGCACGAACGAGCACGCCTGCTTCGTGAATGATTTAAAGCAATTCGAATCGCTCGACGCGCAGGTTCTCGGCCTGAGCGTGGATAGCGCGTGGGCGCACAAGGCGTTCGCCGAAAAGATGGGGATCACCTACCCGCTCCTCGCTGATTTTCATCCCCGGGGCGCGGTGGCTGACAAGTTCGGCGTGTACCTCGCGGAAAAAGGGATCACCGGACGGGCCATCGCCATTATCAATAAGGCGGGGAAAATCGCCTGGTTCAAGAACTACGATATTCCGGTCGTGCCGGACATGAAGGAAGTCGGGCAGGCCCTCGCGGCAGTCAAGTAAGAGGAAAGTTCGGGGCGCGGCTGCGATCCTGCGTGAATCTCGCGGGCGCCGCGCCCTAGTTTCTTAGTTTCTTCCGTATTGCTACTTCTTTGCTGCGTCCTTGCCAAGCTTGCGGATATAGCCCACCAGTTCCCAGCGTTCCTTGTCCGTCAGGGTATCCTTCCAGGATGGCATCGGCCCGCGGCCGTTCGACATTTTCCAGAACAATCCGCCATCTGTTTCGGAGGCCTGAACCTTGGGATCGGTGAAGTTTGCCGGCTTAACCTTGATGGTTTTGGCGCCGGGGCCGTCGCCCATCCCCTTTTCGCCGTGGCAAAGCACGCAGTTGTCAGTAAAAAGCTGTTCCGCATCGGCCAGCGTTTCCTGGGTGGGAGGAATCGGATTCTTCACTTTCTTAGCGTCATCCGGCGCAACCCACGGCGCAGGAGTCGCTTCCTGGGCGGTCACGCGTCCCATCGTAAAAATGCACACTCCAAGCACCACACAGGCGCCCACGGCGCGCGCCAGCCACAAAGAAGCTCCCTTGTCGAATCCACTCATTCCCATGTCTCCGTTTGAATCGAGATTTTGCGAGGCCTCAAAAAGTTTGCCACAAGACAGGGCAGATTTCACCTGTTAAAGCACTAGTAGCACAGACTTCAGTCTGTGGCACTTTCATTGGGGTAGCAAATCAAAAATCATACAGGCTGAAGCCTATCCTACTCAAAGCTTCCCGCCAAAGGTGAGCCACAGGAGCGCCCCGTTGAGCAGGATGATGGCGGCGGCCAGGAACCAGCCAAAAATTGCTGTGACCGGGCCATTCGTGAATTCGCCCATCTTGGAGCGGTCACCGGTGAATTGAATCAAGGGCACCACCGCAAAGGGCAATTGGAAACTCAAAATCACCTGGCTCAGGATGAGCAGCGAGGTCGCGCGCCCTTCGCCCATGACGCCGATTACGATCGCCGCCGGGATGATGGCCATCGACCGCGTAATCAATCGCCGCAGCCAGGGCTTGAGCCGCCAGTGAAGGAACCCCTCCATGACGATCTGCCCGGCCAGCGTCCCCGTGAGCGTGGAGTTTTGCCCGGAGCACAAGAGCGCAGCGGCAAACAGGACGCTCGCGAAACTCACGCCCAGCACAGGCGTCAGCAGCTGGTAGGCCTGGCTGATGTCCGCCACGTCATTCATCCCGCGCATATGAAACGCCGCGGCGCCCAGGACCAGGATGGCCGCGTTGATAAAAAGCGAAAATCCCAATGCCAGCGTGGAATCGAGCGTGGCGAAGCGGATCGCCTCGCGTTTTCCCTCTGCATCTAATTTGAAGGCCCGCGTTTGCACAATGCTGGAATGGAGATACAAATTGTGCGGCATCACCGTGGCGCCCAAAATGCCGATCGCCAGATAAAGCATCTCGCGGTCTTTCAGGATCTGCATTGTCGGAAGGAAGCCCCGCGCCGCTTCGATCCACAGCGGACGCGCAAAGAAGATTTCATACGCGAAGCACGCGCCAATCGTCATGATGAGCGTGATGACCAGCGTCTCAAGCACCCGGAAGCCCCGCCCCTGCAAGGCCAGAACGAGCAGCACATCAAGGCCCGTAAGTAGCACTCCCGCGAGCAGCGGCAATCCGAACAGCAGCTTCAGCGCCACAGCGGACCCCAGCACTTCCGCCAGGTCGCACGCGGCAATCGCAATTTCGCAAAGCACCCAAAGGACCGCCGTCGTCCGCCGCGAATAATGTTCGCGGCAGGCCTGCGCCAGATCGCGTCCCGTGGCAATTCCCAGCTTCGCGGAAAGCGCCTGGAGAAAAATGGCCATAAGGCTGGAAATCATCACGGCGCTGAGCAGCGTGTAACCGTATCGCGATCCGCCGCCCAGGTCCGTCGCCCAGTTGCCCGGATCCATGTACCCCACGGCAACGAGGTAGCCGGGCCCTGCAAATGCGATCATTTTCCGAAAAAATGATGCGCCCGCCAGAATCGGGACGCTGCGGTAGGACTCCGGAAGTGATGGAGAACCCGCATGCGGGTGAAGATTGATATGCGTAGCGGACGCTGCTTCGTGCGGATTGGCGGCGCCCGAAATCGCGTCCGTAGAGGCAGGAGATAGGGGAGGAACCGCCATAGTTAACCTAGATAAATATCTCTCATAAACTAGCATTAACGATCCGGCGAGTCAATGCTTTATGCAGCCAAAGTGTGACTTAAATTCCACAGGTGTATCGTTGTGACGAATCGCCGCGCACAACGAAACCGGCGAAGGCACGTCTGCCCATGCCCCGCTCCCGCGGAATATGGTAGTGTCGGAAATGGCATGGAGGAACTTCCATGGCGCAACCGGGTGGCGAGCAGGTGCAGGTTCAGATCAAGGCGGATGAAAAGGAATTAGTCGGACAATTTTCCAACCTGGTGATGTTTCACCACACGGCGGAAGAATTCACGGTGCATTTCATTTACGTGTTTCCCGAATGTTCCGCAAGGCAAGCTGGTTTCGAGCGTGATTGTCAGCCCGGGACACGCCAAGCGCATCCTGCGGGCGCTCGAGGAGAATGTCCGGCGCTACGAAATGCAGTTTGGCCCGATTCGCGAAGTCCCCGAGCCGACCCCAGTCCCCAACGTGGGCTTCGTGCAGTAGGACGACGCTGCAAGCGCCTCCATCCCGCCAGCGGGCATAAGCCCTGCCCGGAAGGTGGGCATCCGAACTCGACGCCGACACTGCCATTAACAGCACAAGCTCCACGAAATCCCCCCCTGTCCGCTGGGCCAGTTCCCGTGTCGAAACACCCTCCGCGAAGTCTCCCCGGCGAGCCGAATATGGCATGCTAAATTAGACGAGGAAGCGATCATGCCCGGGCCTTGCAAGGCCTTTGCCGGCCAAGCTATTCAGCGAAAGAACGGGGTTCGCTCGCGCAGGATCCAATGAAAGCCGCTTGTTCGAATTGTGGCGCCCAGCACTCTCTCCCAGACAAGCAATTGGTGGGTCTGCCCCGCGTGCAATTTCAGTGCGCCAAGTGCGGGAAAACCACTGTCGTGGAAATCGCGCCGAGTCCCGACGCGACTCAGGTCCTCACTCCCCTGCCGCGTTTTGCGCGCAGCGCGGGCGCACCCTGGCTTGCAGGGAGTGGCGGCACCGAAGCCAATTCGCTGCAATTGCCAACCGGAAAAGCGATTGCACTCTCCGTGATCGCCGGTCCAGCTCGCGGGCTTGTCTATTCGGTGGCGAAGCCTCGCGTGGTAATTGGAAGGGCTGACGCCGATATGGTCATCAACGACAAAGAAATTTCGCGCTGGCATTGCTCCATTGAAATCAAGGGCGACATCATCCGCCTGCGCGATATGGATTCGACCAACGGCACCTACTTTGCCGACGAACGCGTCCGTGTCGCGGAGTTGACGCACCTCTCGGAATTCCGCATCGGCACGTCCGTCATTCTGGTCAGCGTCACGCCCAAGCTCGCCCCCGTGCGTTAACTTCCGAAGGCGCGGCACGCCCAGGCTGCAGGCACTAAACCTCACGCCCGTCGAATTTCGTGCTACCGTACCCGATTGGATTTCCGATGCCCGCACTGACTGCGATTCTGATTTCATACAATGAAGAACAGGACCTGCCGCGCGCGCTCGCCTCGCTTGCGGAAATTGCCGACGAAATCATCGTCGTGGACTCGGGTTCCACGGACCGCACCTGCGAGATCGCTCGCTCCTTTGGCGCTCGCCTGTACGCGCGCAAACTGGACAGCTTTGCCGAACAAAAGAACTACGCCGCATCCCTTTCCAGCAACTACTGGATACTTTCCATCGACTGCGACCAGGAATTGAGCCCCGAACTGCGCGCTTCCGTGCTCGCGTGGAAGCAGCAAACCCCGGACAAGAACGCCTATGAAATCATTCAGCTGACGAACTATCTCGGCGAATGGATTCGCCATTCCGGCTGGTATCCCGAATTCAGAGTGCTTCTCTACCGTCGCGACAAAGGCAAATTTGTCAGCCGCGCTACATGAACGCGTCCATCTGGAGGGCTCTCTCGGCCGTTTGGACGGCCAACTGTTCCATTACACGATTCGCTCCCTTGCCGAACACAGAGCCAAGCTCGATGCCATGTCGACCATTGCGGCGGAAGATATGTTCGCGCACGGCCGCAAGAGCTGGCGCGCCGCGATGATTTTTGCTCCGCCCTGGACGGTCGTGCAGCGACTCGTATTTCAGCTTGGCGATTTTGGACGGGCGGCGCGGCTGGCTGATTGCCTGGCTCTCCGGGAATTACATTTATCTGAAATACCGCAAGCTCGGCCGGCTGCTCGCCGGAGAAAAGCTTGCCCGCCGGTCCTGGCCGAGTCCCGGCGAGGCCTGAGCGTGCGCCCGCTCATTGTCGACCTCGGCCGTCACTACCGCGGAGGGCAGCACCAGGCGTTGCTCCTTCTGCAGGGCCTGCGCGATCTCGGCCACGCTCCGGAATTGATTGCGGTACGGGATTCGCCGTTGGCATCGCGCGCAAGGGATATTGGCGCGCCGGTGCATGGCGCGAATCCTGATCGGCGCCGCCTCTCGGCTGCGTGGAGAATCCACAGTTTGGCGCGCGATCGCCGCATTGACCTCATTCATGCCAATGAACCCCACGCGCTGACTTCCTCATGGCTCGCAGGGGCTCACCACGCTGTTCCCGTCGTTGTCTCGAGAAGGATCGCTCTTCCAATTTCAAAAAGTCATTTTTCTATGGCGCGATACCATTCGGCGGCGCGCGTGGTGGCCGTTTCTCATTTTGTGGAGCAGTCTGTGATTCAAAGCGGGCTCTCTGCCGATCGCGTTTCGGTGATCTACGACGGCGTACAAATCCCTTCGGAAATTTCACAAGCGCGGCGTGAGAGCGCCCGCAGCACGTTAGGAATCTCGCGAGAATTCCCCTGCATCGCAAATGTTGCGGCCTTCGTCCCGGAGAAAGGCCACGCGCTCCTGCTCAATGCATTTGCGAGAGTGCGGGCGCAGTTTCCCGAATGCGTATTGATCTTGCGCGGGGAGGGTCCGGAACAAACAAGGCTGAAATTACTGGCACAATCGCTGCACCTGGCCGACGCGGCAAAATTCTTATCCCCATCCATCGAGATCGAAACCGTGTTTGCAGCCAGCGATATTTTCGCGTTCCCCTCCCACGAAGAACCTCTCGGCAGCGCTTTGCTCGCGGCCATGGCGCATTCTTTGCCTGTCGTGGCAATCGCGCGGGGAGGAATTCCTGAAGTTGTGGAGGACGGCAAGAACGGCCTGCTCATGAAAGAACTCGATTCCAGCGCCTTGGCTACCGCGATATCGAGTTTGCTATCGAACGCCTCCGAAGCCCGCCGCCTCGGCGACGCCGCCCGCGAAACCATCATCACCCGCTTTTCAGTCACTCGAATGGTCGAGGAAACGATACGCCTGTATGAAAGCGTTGTTGCCGGTGGCCAGCAAAAGCACACCTGATTTTAAATTTGAGATTTGAAATTTGGAATTGGTGATTTGCATTGGAAAAAATCGTCTGCCGCCAGCCAGAGTTCGGATTTCACAAATCACAAGCCGAAAAATACCAAAAGCGCCTGCCATCCCGTTCCCGCGGAATGTCAGGCGCCTCTGGGTAAAACCTTACGCCAGTTGTTTGCCTTCGCGTGTCCCTCCTATCCTTGCAGCGGTTTCCCTGAGCCGACTGGGGCGTTAACCACCCACCGGCCACTGGGCTCTAGGAACTCAAGTCCGATGACATACCCCTCGCGGTGTGGCCTGCAGTAGGCCACGCGGGCCAGGGTATGGAAATCGCCGGGCAACGATTCGAACGTCAGCGTTTCGTTGGGTCTCCAGCGGCGGATACTCGGGACCCTCGCCCCGCGGGAACTGACGTCCTCGGTGAACGTTGTCTCCACGAAGGAAGCGGATTGGTGCCCGTAAATATGGACTGCGATGGTCATCGGGATTCTTTTTTCGAGCCGTTCGACGGCGAACTCTTGCATCATCGTTTCCCTCAGTAATTCCTAACTGCTCGGCCGGGCTCTCCGCTGCGGCGGAGGCGCGCCCGGTTTTTCCTTACAGACAGGCCGCGATGCGCGCTAGGGTCCGAATCCCGTCCGGCCGCCGCTTCATTCCATACAAAGCCCGGTCAGCTGCGCCGAAAAGTCCATCGATCGTTTCTCCGTCCCGCGGAAAGACTGCGGCGCCCACGCTCACAGTGACCTGCGGAAATTCCCCGTCCTTTGCCAGGCGCTCGCAAATGCGCCGGCTCACGGAGGCCGCCGCTTCCTCGCCCGCTTCCGGCAACACCACGGCAAATTCGTCTCCGCCATACCGGGCCGCCGTGTCCATTGAGCGGGAGTGGATGCGAAGAACCTGGGCCAGGCGGCAGATAGCGCGGCTGCCAACCAGGTGCCCGTGCTGGTCGTTGATGGCTTTCAGTCCGTCCAGGTCGAGCAAGAGGAGGGAAAACGAGCGGCCGGTGCGGCGTGACCGCTGCATCTCCGTTTCCATGACGTTGATCAGCGTGCGGTAGTTCGAAAGGCCGGTCAGAGGGTCGGTCACGGCAAGCTGGCGGACTTGATCAAAGAGTCGCGCGTTGTCCAGCAGCGCCCCGCCCAGGACGATGGCGTAGCTGCCCACTTTCAAGAACTGGGCGACGGTGAACGGAGCGTCCAGCAATCTCTCGGATTGTGTGGCCAGAACATGGCAAGCCACGTTCATCCACAAGGCCGCGCAGAAAACACGGTCAAACGGGGAGGCATGACGCCGCGACCTGCGGCCAAATCCAATGGCGGCAATTCCAAACAGTATCGCGGGCAGGAGGTCTCCCGGCCTGGAAAGCAAAGCCCTCGGGTGCATGACGGGTTCCAGCGGCGATCCGAAAAATGCGGCGCTGGTCATATAGGCCACGACGACCACTACCACGAGCGCCATGGCAATTTCTCGGCCAGGATCGCGTGAGTTCGGCACGCGCCTCTCTACAATAAGCGCTGCGATCAGAACCAAGGCCAGCAAGGTCCGACTCACCATCCACGCCAGGGGCACGCGCGTCTGGTTGAAGGTGCTGGAAGACAGAATGTCGTAGAAATTCAGCGTCGCGGCGGTTTCGATCACGCCGGAGAGGACGAATCCGAAGGCAAGCGTCAGCGTAAGACGATCGTGCGTGCCGCGGAAACGCACCAAAGCGTTCGCGGCATAGGTGAAGCAAAGCAGGCTGCCGACGATTTGCAGGTACGAATAGAGGATGGGCTCAGACGAAAACGGAAGATGGCGAAGCCAGGCAGCAATTCCCAGAAACGCGGTCGCGCCGACTATTCCGAGAAACCATCGAACGTGCCAACACCACGCCCGAATTTGATATAGCACACTCACCGCTCCCCCAGTTGAGCAGTTCCATGGGCCCCATTTCTTACAGCGCAACAAAGGGGAGCAAGTTCAGAGCCTTTTTGCCAAAGATTTGGCTATCCATGTAAAATATTGAACGCACAGGACTTGCTAATTCCACCTAATGGATGAATTCTGGGGGCGGAATGCGCGTGCCGGAAGAATGGATAGGAATGTGACCGGGAGTCCAGCAGGCTTCCTAATCTGGTACACCCCGATGGCTAATATGAAACTGAGGTGAAGCCAACTTGGGCGACATGTTTAGGAAATTATAATGTTGCTGGCATTGGCTTTAAGGCTTGGGTGGTTGCGGTGGGAGGTCCCGGGCCTGCTGCTTGTCCTGAAATCCGGCGGTCTTGTGAGAACCATCGCAAAACGGCTTGCTTGCCGAGTGGCCGCAACGGCAAAGGGCGACAGCGGTCCGGCCTCCAAGGCCGTACGGCTTGCCATCCATATCGACGAGTTCCACTTCCCCTTCGACTCGCAGCGGGCCGTCATTGCGGACAGTGATCTTCGTCGTGGGCATTTGTGCTCCTATTTGCGGCTCGTCGCCCCGGCCAAGCCCGGCCGGGGCGTACCGATGAAAAGCGGGGCCTGAATTCTCCTGCTAATACTTCGGCATTCGGGGATCGACTTCGTCCGCCCAGGCCAGGACTCCGCCCTTCAGATTCCACAGTTTCTTGAAACCGGCTGTCTGCAGGAAATGGATGGCATCGGCGGAGCGCTTACCGCTGCGGCAATGCACTACCATCTCGACGGAACTGTCGAGTTCGTTCACGCGGCGCGGAAGCTCCCCGAGCGGGATCAATTTCCCATTCAGATTGCAAATTTGATATTCGTGCGGCTCGCGCACGTCCAGGATGAAAACTTTCTCGCCTCGATCCTGGCGCGCCTTGAGCTCTGTTGCAGTAATTTCCGGTATACCGTCCGTCATTGCCGGGGCCTCCTCGCCGCGAATTCCACAGAATTCCTCATAGTCGATCAGTTTATTAATCGTCCGATTCTTGCCGCAAATCGCGCAATCCGGATTCTTCTTCAACTTCAATTCCCGGAAGCGCATAGCCAGCGCGTCGAACAGCAGGAGCCGCCCAATCAGTGGCTCTCCAGCGCCCAGAATCAATTTGATGGTTTCCATCGCCTGGATCGAGCCGACGATTCCGGGCAGCACGCCCAAAACGCCGCCCTCCGCGCACGAAGGCACAAGGCCCGGCGGAGGTGGTTCGGGATATAAGCAGCGATAGCACGGCCCGCCCGGGTAACCGAACACGGTCGCCTGTCCCTCGAACCGGAAAATGGAGCCGTACACGTTCGGCTTGCCGAGCAGCACGCACGCGTCGTTGACCAGAAAGCGCGTTGGAAAATTGTCCGTGCCGTCGACGATAATGTCGTAGTCGCGGAACAATTCCAGCGCATTTTCGCTGGTCAGACGCGTTTCGTAGGACACGATTTCAATAGAGGGATTTAGCGCCGAAAGCCGCGCCTTCGCAGCTTCGGACTTCGGCTTGCCCACGTCCGAGGTCGTGAACGTCACCTGGCGCTGCAAATTCGAGGAATCCACCACGTCGAAATCCACGAGCCCTAGATGCCCCACGCCCGCGGCGGCAAGATAAAGTCCCAGCGGCGCGCCCAATCCCCCCGTGCCAATGGTCAGCACGCGGGCGCGCTTGAGCTTGAGCTGCCCCTCCATGCCCACCTCCGGCATGATCAGGTGCCGGCTGTAGCGCTGGATCTCTTCTTTGGAAAGCTTTACTTCCTGTTGCTGCAATGTGTCAGTCGGAATTGCCACGGACGTTCTCCTCTAATTTCTCGCAACTCAAATTATTGTCATTCCGAGCGAAGCGAGGAATCTGCTTTTGATTGCGGCCGGGGCGGAAGGGCAGATTCCTCGCCTCGCTCGGAATGACAACCGAATTAGTTTGATCGCCAGCCTCAGAACCCCCCGCGATGGACGGCACGATACTAATCGTGTCGCCGTCTTTCGTTCGCGTATTTTCCTTCTCGAGGAACCGGATGTCTTCGTCGTTCAGATATACATTCACGAAGCTGCGAATTTTTCCTTCCTCTGTAAAGAGGTGCTTCCGCAGCTCGGAAAACGTGCCCGTCAGGCTGCCGAGCGCCTCGCCCACCGTGGCCGCGCTACACTCGATGCTGGACTGCTTTCCGGTAAATTGGCGAAGCGGCGTCGGAATCAAAACCTTTACGGCCATACGGACGTTTCCTCCTCAAAAGACTCACAAGGCGGTTCCTCCTGCGCGCTGAACATCACAATTAAGGCGCGGCCCCCGCCAATCAAAGCACTACATCGGATGCGTAAACAGCGATTCCAGGTTCAAATGGGAAGCTCAGCTGTTTTCCCTTTAGCCGGCAACCCGTTCCGCTACAACTACTTCCGGCTGAAACTTGGTGCGGTCATCCTCCAGTTGCCAGGAGGTCAAATCCTGGGGGACTCCGCCGTCCACACTCACAATCACGTAGCTGTACCATGGCCAGGCATGCTCACGGTCGAATTCGCTCGGCCGGGCTGGATGGTCCGGGTGGGAATGATACCACCCCAGGAGATCGAGTCCACGTTCGGCGGCGGCACGCTCGGCCGCACAAAAATCCTCCGGCGTAATCGAAAAGCGGTTGCGCGGGGAATCATCGCGCCGGTTGATCAGCGGAAACAGCGCGCGCACTTCGCGTCCCGCGCCGTCGTTGTCTGTCCCGAGCATCGCGCCACAGCACTCGTGAGGATAGTCCCTCGCGCCGTGATCGCGGATTTCCTGCTCCAATTTTTTTGCCAGCAGCAACATGAAAATTCTCTGTCCCTGGAGAACCCGTTTGGAGCTCTCAATCCAAATCGTCAGCGGCTAAAGCCGCTTGATTGCCCGAATTGATGTCACGGCTGAAGCCGTGACCCACAAGGAATCCCTAACAATTCCGCCTGCCTGCTAAACGTCTCCGACTGGTTAATTAGCTCGCTCGCATTGTGGGTCATGCCTTTAGCCATGACTTGAAGTTGCCTCTTCTTCAGGGGTTTTAACCTCTGAAGTTGAATTGCCTGCAAACTACTAAACTTCGTCCCAGAAACGCTCGCTCAAATATTTTGTTCCGGAATCCGGGAAAATGGTTACGATAACCGCGCGCTCGTCCGGACCGAGCGACGCGGCCACTTGAAAACAGCCTTCGAGCGCGGCGGCGGCGCTCGGACTCAGCAGCAAGCCCTCTTCCCGCGCCACCCGCTTCACCAGGCGATAGGCTTCTTCGGTGCCCACTTCCAGATTGGCATCGGCGAGCTTCGGGTCATAAATGCCCGGAACGATCGCCGTGGCCATGTGCTTCCAACCTTCCAGTCCATGAAAGGAAGCGTCGGGCTGCAGGCTGACGCAGCGAATCGCGGGATTCAGTTCCTTCAGGCGCCGCGACGTGCCGATAAAAGTTCCGCTGGTGCCAAGCCCGGCCACGAAATGAGTGATCCGGCCCTCGGTCTGTTCCCAGATTTCGTTCGCAGTGGTTTTGTAATGGGCGCGCCAATTCGCGGGGTTGCCATACTGATCGGGATAAAAATATTTGCCGGGCTCGGCAGCGATAATTTCCCGCGCGCGCAAAATCGCTCCGTCGGAGCCTTCATCCCCCGGCGTGAAAACCAGTTCGGCGCCAAAGGCCTTTAGAATTTTCTTTCGCTCTTCGCTGGCGCTGGACGGCAAGCAAAGTTTCACGTGATAGCCCAGCGCCGCGGCAATCATGGCGTAGGCGATCCCGGTGTTTCCGCTGGTCGCGTCCAGAATGGTCTGGCCCGGCTTTAGCTTCCCCGAGCGTTCCGCTTCTCGAATCATTTCGAGGGCCGGACGATCCTTGACCGAACCTCCCGGATTGAGCCACTCGGCCTTGCCGAAAAATTCCACATTGGGATAATTCGGGCCGACACGCTCCAGACGCAAAAGCGGTGTATTTCCAATGCAATCGAGCACGTTGCGGCCAATCGCTCCCGCGTTCGGCGACGCTTCGGCTAAGGAAGTTTTTTTTGCAGTGTTCATGTCTCGCGGTATTGTCAGCCCTCTGCTACCACGCCTGCCGAGGCTCTATTCGACAAGCCAAAGGCCACGCCTGCATATAGATGCCGGAGTAGCTCCCTTGTATTCAGTTAATTTAGCATAAACTAGGCCGCTTCCGGCCTTGAGTGGCGCAGGCTTCAGCCTATGGGGTTTGGCCCTTGCAAGGACTAACCACCGCAGGCTGAAGCCTGCGCCACGAAAATCTGCCCCACAAGGTTTTCTTAACAAGTATCAGCATCGAACGATGTTTGCACTTCCCTCGCAGTGAGAATTGTTCTGTCGCCGTTGACATTTGGCTTTACACCCCATGCTGCCGCCCGTATTCTTGAAATCTATGTGGAATGTGAAAGATAAGTTCCCGGCCAAGCTGATGGACTCCCTGTCGTCCGCGGGATTCATCGTGAGCAGCACGGGCGGGGTGATGCGCGTCGAAAAGTACGGGAGCGGTGCAGAGTTTCGCCGCACCGCCGACGACCACTACACGATGACGATTCTCCCGACCATCCTGATGAACGGCCAATTCGTCCGCCTCTGGGATGCCGGCTATCAAAAATTCCTGCTCACCGACGACGGCAGAAAATTTCCCGCGCACGCCGAGCAGCTCGTCAACATGCGCAAATTCAACGAAGAGCTGCGAACCGCGCTGGGCGTACCCACCTATTACAACGAAGCCCTCGGCTCGACTTCGCTCGTGTCCGTCTACGACCGCGTCAAAGGCCGCGCCGGCGATATTCCCGACAAGACTGTCGGTGTGAAACCCACTTCCGGCCATTAGGGATCATTTCCTAAAATTTCTCGTTAGCAGGCGGGGTGACGGTGGCCCAGCGCTCGGCGATTTTATTTCCCTCGAAGCGCCACAGCACAAAGCCGTGAAACTGCATCTTGTTGCCCGACGCGGGATCGGTCCAGCGCCAGACGTTGCGGCACACCACCTTGTCACCCTCGGCAATCAGGTCTTCGATGGTCACGCGCAGGTCGGGCATGGCTTTGTACATGGCGGTCATCATTTGTTCGTCGCCCGCGACGCCGGTGGGCTTGCCGCCGGGGCCGTCGTGGTCGTAGAAGTCCGGTGTCATGTTCTTACGGATGACCGAGGCATTGCGCTTGTTCACGAAATCCTCGAAGTGTTCCCTGACAAACTGTTTCATTTGATCCGGCGTTAGGCCCGTGGCCATGGTCCACCCCTGAAATGGAATCGTGCTGCGTTCCCGAGCATCCAACTAGGACATTGCGCGGCGGCGCGCCCGGACATAAATTATAGGGCGATCGGCGGAATCCATTAGCGGAGAAAGAGCAAAACATGAAAATCGGAATCCTGGGATCGGGCGACGTGGGGAAAACGCTTGCGGCCGGTTTCATCAAGCATGGACATCCCATCATGATCGGCACGCGCACTCCGGACAAGCTTGCGGAGTGGAAACAGAAAAACCCGCGCGGCCAGATCGGCAGCTTCGAGGACGCTGCGAAATTCGCCGATGTGATCGTTCTGGCGGTGAAAGGCTCGGTGGCAAGCGAAGCCCTGCACGCCGCGGGCGCCGCCAACCTGACCGGCAAGATTGTGATCGACGCGGCCAATCCCATTGCGGACGCCCCGCCCGTGAATGGGGTATTAAAATTCTTCACCGATCTCAACGAATCGTTGATGGAACGTCTTCAGAGGGAGTTTGAAACCGCGCGCTTCGTAAAGGCTTTCAACTCCGTGGGCGCCGCCTGCATGGTGAATCCGCAATTCAGCGCCACCCCGACGATGTTCATCTGCGGGAACGACGAGGTGGCGAAGAAGGCCGTGTCTGGAATTCTCGCGCAGTTTGGCTGGGAGGCAGCCGACATGGGCAAGGCTGAGGCGGCCCGGGCTATCGAGCCGCTTTGCATGCTCTGGTGCATTCCGGGCTTCCTGCGCAACGACTGGTTCCACGGTTTCAAGTTGCTTATATAGGCTAACCCGATCAGGCGATCCGGGCGGTGCTTTGCGAAGAGCTTAGACCTTTTTCTTCTCTTGATTCCTTTTAATTTCGGCGACACAACTTCTCGTTGACTCTATCGGGCGCCGGCGTCGCGCAACTGGCGTCGAAATTGGGCGAGGTCGACGCGGTGTTTGGCGGCTTTTCGCGCGCCGAGAAAAATAACCGGAACGTCGTATTCGTAGCGCACACGCAGTTCCGGATTTTCGTCAATGTTGATTTCGGTGAGGCGCGCGCCGAACTCTTTCAACAGCGGAGCGATTTGCTGTTTGGCCTCGTCGCAGAGATGGCAGCCGGGGCGCGAGTAGATCGTGACATCGCGCGGCGCGGCAAGTTGCAGGCGGCCGTCTTCGGTGCGCGTATACGTGCCCGGCGAATCCGTTGCGCGCAGCCATCCACGCTCGACGAGATTCAACGCTGCGGCTTTCACATCCGCGGGATTCCCCAAACCGGAGAGTGATCGCGCGCCCGCGCCAGGTCCATCGAAAGCGGCGAGAATTTTCAGTTGCAGCGAATCCATGACGGGAAACATTTGTAGCTCATTTCGATCGATGGCGGAAGCAGGCAAAATGGCTCAGTCACTTCTTCTCTGTGCCCCTCTGTGTTCTCTGTGTTAAAAGCCTTTGCCGCCTCAAAGAAAGCAAAAGCTCAACACAGAGAACACAGAGGAGCACAGAGAAAACCGGAGACGTCTGAGCGTGTTTTGGCATCCTAGGTGAAACAACTGAATTGCAATGCATCCGTTGCGGCTTGTGTTGAGGCGGCGCGCGTGGTACATGGGAATGAGGAAGCACAGTGAGGATTGAAATTCATGGCTGATGCAATTGCACTGATCGATGACATATTTTTCCTAGCCAAGGTGCACGAAACGGCGAAACACACCGGGGTTACGCTGGAAACCGCGGCGACCGGCGAGCAGCTACTGAAGGCGGCCGCGGCCAGCCCGGCGGCGCTGATCCTGGTGGATTTGAACGCAAAGCAAGGCGCGCTCGCCGCCGTCGAGCGTCTTTGCGCGCCGAACAGCGCGGCGAATGGGCCTGTCAGTCCGGCAGGCGGGCATGGAAATTCGCGGCGCGTGATCGCTTTTCTTTCCCACGTTCAGACGGATTTAGCTGAACGCGCGCGCGCCGCAGGGTGCGCGGACGTCATGCCTCGCTCCAAATTTACGCAGAATCTCGCCGAAATCTTGCGCGGGGCGAAATCGTGAAGCGGTTGAGTAGGATAGGCTTCAGCCTGTCTGGTTTTGATTTTGCAAATCGCAGCAGAAAACCAGACAGGCTGAAGCCTATCCTACTGGTCCTGGCAGCGATCACATTTCTTTCCGGGCCGGTTGCGCGCGCTCAGCAGCAAGTAAATGCCAACCCTGAAACTGCGCTTTCCGACGCTCTCTCCGCCGCTTGCCGCCAGGACTCGCCGGCGTTCGCCAATTCCCTGACGGCCGACAACGCCACGGCCTTCCGCGCGCTTCCGGGCGCGCAACGCACGGCGATGATGAAGCGGTTTGTGCTGCTCGACGAACCGGGAAGGGCGCTGCTCTCGACCAGCGCCAATGGCCAAAAAATCGTGCGCTGCGAGAGCCCCGGCTTCACCACGGAAATGCGCCTTGGCCAGACTCGAGTGCGGGAAAATCTGGCCTTTGTTCCCATGGAAATCCCTATCACCGGGGAAGACCCGCGCACGATTACGTTTGGTTTCGTGCGCGAAGGCGGGAATTGGAAGCTGATCTCAGTGGGGCTCGTGATGCTCGACGTGCCTGCCATGGCCAAACAATGGGAGCAGGCGGATCTGGAAGCCAGCGAAGACGCGGCGATCGCCGATTTGCGTTCGGTGGCCCTGGCGCTGGACTCCTACCGCCGCGCATACGGAAAACTCCCCGATACGCTTACGGCGCTTGGGCCCGCGCCGCCCAACGGAGTCTCGCCAGAGTCGGCCGGCCTGCTCGATGCAGATCTGTCCGCGGGAAGCAAGGACGGCTATACGATTCGGTACAGCATCACTCCCGCAGCTGGCAACCTGCCCGAGGACGAAGCCAATAAAGCGGAGACTTTCTCCCTGGCTTCTTCCCCCCAGGAATACGGCAAGGCGGGACGCCGGTCGTTCTTTCTGGACTCGTCCGGGATCCTACGCGGCGCCGACAAACAGGGCGGCGTCGCTACGGCAACCGATCCACGCATCGGCCCTTCTTAACCCCCTCGCGTTTGCATCACACCATGTAAAGTATCTTCTTGCGCTCCAATCCTCCCCGGAGCCAGAATAAGTCTACCCTTCCGATTTCCGTGCAGGAATTCGCGCGGAATCCCAAATTCAGCCATATGCCGGCGCACTAGTGTGATCTTGCGCCCTGAGAGCGAAATGTCCGACCGCTCCGACATGCCGATCGTACTCCCCGCACCTTTGCCGGAAGAACAGGTGCAAGTCGGGGGACCGGAACGCCGCACGCAGGTTCGGTTTCCCCTTGCGGCGAGTGCGCAAGTAACCGACCTTAGCTCGCAAACACGTCTGAATGGCCGTTGCTCGGATCTAAGCTCGGGCGGATGTTACGTCGACACGCTATCCCCGCTCACCGTGGGCACCCTCGTGAGCGTTCGCATCACGCACGACTCGCGCGAATTTGAAGCGGCGGCTGTCGTAACCTACGCGCACGTGTCGATGGGAATGGGACTCGCGTTTACCGAAATCAAACGCGAGAATCGGGAGGTATTGCGCTCCTGGATCGCCAAGCTGAGCGGCCAGCATCCCAGTGAGCCTGCAATCTCCATTTCGGGGGAGGAGACGGGAGGCATCGACGCAAGCGCAAATGTGCGGTTTGTCCTGAACGAACTGATCACTTTGTTGGTTCACAAGAAGATCATTACGGAAGAGGAAGGGGCGGGTCTTCTCCGCCAGATGCTTCGCTGAAGTCGCCAGCCTCCGCGCAATCTAGCCCCTTACAAGATTCACGCTGCACTGCTCTGGCACGGATGACACTTTTGGCGATAACATGGCAGCCTCAGTCATGGCCCGCCTCCGCCGAAACAAGCTTTTGCGATGTTGCATGATCGCGCCATTTGCGCTGGCGGTAGCGGCGCTCTGGGCGGCATCTCCCATATTTGCCGCGCCCGTGGACGGCGAATGGCAGATTGGATCGGCGCAGACATCCGGACCGGAATCCCCACTACCTGTTTTTGAAATGCACAGCGGTTTTTGGGTGAACTTGCACCACTTTCTCTACCTTCAAGCGCGGCTGCTGAAAGGTAACCCTTCGTCCACAGAAACGCTGAGAGGCGCGGCGCAACCGGACGAGCTTCCCGTGTCACTGATCGATTTCCCGGAGGCAGACATCCACGCCTGGCAGGATGCCGTCGCGTTTTACGCGAAGGATTTGGCGGGTCGCGATCTCTTGCTGAATGGCGACATGGAGATCATCAACAACCAGTTGTCGGCGCTGGAGACCTGCCCCGATCTCGACGGCAAGACGACTCCGCTCTGCAAATCCGGCTTACGTCAAGACCTGGTCGAAGCCCTGGAAAAGGCCGCGCCCGTTTATCGCGCGCATTGGTGGGCGCAGCAAGATCGCGCCAACCGCGATTGGATCGCTCAGGTTGCGCCGATGATCCAGAAAATGGGCGTGCAACTTTCCGGACAGCTTGCGGAGGTCTATCAGAGGCCCTGGCCATCGGAACGGCTGCGTGTGGATGTGGTCTGGTACGGAGGCCCGTTCGGCGCCTACACCACGCTCGATCCCATTCATGTCACGATATCGAGCCACGATCCGCGCAATCGAGGCATGTACGGTTTTGAAGTCTTGTTTCACGAATCGTCCCACGCGCTGGCCGGCGCCGTGACCGCTGCAATTGCCCACGAATTCCGCGAGCGCGACAAACCCATCCCGCGAGATTTCTGGCACGCGCTGCTGTTCTACACCACGGGAGAAATCGTTCGCCGCGATGTGGAATATGGGTCCATGACGTTTACGCGCGAACAGGCCAATGGCCCCTCGGGATATCTTCCCTATGCCGCGCGTTTCGGCCTCTATTCCGGTTCGTGGGAACATTTTCGCGGATTGCTGGACCTGTACTGGCTGCCGTACCTCGACGGAAAAGTTTCCTTTGAGACCGCGATGGCCCGCCTGGCTGCCGACATGTAACGCCGAACCTCAGTTTGGCATTCTGGATCTGAGTTCCCTTCAAATGGCGGGAACTACACCAACTCAAAGTGTGTACTCGTGGAAAAAAGTGAAACTCAGTATTTCTGAAGTAAGAATCCATTCTTAGAATTTGCAAATTTGAGACATGCTCGCTGCCGTGCCGCAATTGTCGGGTAACGCCGAGTGTGCTACCCTTCTGCACTCAAAAGTGCGGCTTCCCCAGAAGTGGAATCCGCCCCGGACGTTCCTCTCTGTGACGCGGTGTGGTGCCGATTTCCTGTGACTCCTGAGCGCCTGACAAACGAGCAGGCAGGAGTGACTCTGCGGCAGCCCATCCGGCCTCCGAGGGAACGCAAGAAGGGAGAGATCGCAGAACGCAATGCCGACGAAACCAGCTACCGGCAAGGTCACCGATATTAAACTGGCGCATTCGCCTGATTCCGACGACGCCTTCATGTTCTACGGCCTGGCTACTCAGAAGGTGCGCACGCCCGGCCTTAAATTCGCCCACGTGCTCGCCGATATTGAGACGCTCAATCAGGCCGCTCGCCAGGAAATCTATGACGTGACGGCATTTAGCTTCGGGGCATATCCGTCGATACGGGACAAATACGTGTTGGTGGATTGCGGGGCGAGCTTCGGTGAAGGCTACGGGCCCATCGTCGTCTCCCAGCACCCGATGAAGAAGGAGGACCTGCCAAAGTGCAGGGTGGCTGTGCCGGGGCTGCAGACCTCCGCCTTTCTGGCGCTGCGGCTGTTCGAGCCGCGGGTCGAGCCGGTGGTCATGGCCTTCGATCACATTCTGGACGCGGTGAAGAACTCCGTGGTCGACGCTGGTCTGTTGATCCACGAGGGCCAGCTCTATTTCCCCCAGATGGGAATGCACAAGGTTGTGGACCTGGGGCAGTGGTGGATTGAACAAACCGGACTCCCCCTTCCATTGGGAGGCAACGCCGTGCGGCGCGCCCTGGGGCGAACGATTGGCTTGCAAATCGGGCGGGCTATCCGAGAGAGCGTGTCCTACGCACTGGAGCATCGCGAGGCGGCCGTTAATTACGCCATGCAATTCGCGCGGGACATGGAAACGGACATGGCCGACAAATTTATCGGCATGTATGTGAACAAGTGGACGCTGGGTTACGGCGAACGCGGCCGCCAAGCCGTTCACGAATTTTTGAAGCGCGGCGTCGACGCGGGATTAATCCCCGGCCCTCCGGACGCCGAGTATTTGCGCGAAGACTAGATTCCCGAAAAACGCGAGCCTCCAATTTCCAGATTGGGTTTCTATTTCGCCGCTCGAACAACGTTCGGTGACGTACTCCCTTATTTCTCTTTGAAATTCCCTCCCGGATTCAAGAGAGAGAAGTTCGGCGAAGATGGTACGAGTCGAATTTCAACATCGTAGTCATCTCCAGGTGCACTGCCGACTTTCCGCACTTCGTGCAGGCTCCACAGATTCCGGAATTGCTCAATGTTTGCGACGTCATAATGAATTTCAAGAAGATGAGGATCCCGCCAAACAAGTTTTTCACCAGTTAGTGTCGGGGCGTGGAAAACAGTCTTGTTATAGTCTGCTGGTATAAGACTCCCTTTGGTATTGATAAACACATACCATTCATGACCACTAGCGGCTCCGCTATATGCCTCACGGATTATTACTGCATCCAAACCATTTTCAGGACAGGGTATGCGCATTTCTTCGGCTGAAGCTAGGAAGACTCCGTTCTTTTCCACGGGTTCTTCGCATCCTTCAAGGAAGAAAAGACAGGCAATCACGCAGACCGCAACTGATGTTGCCAGGATTCTCCTGACTCTTGAATATTTCATGTGGTTTCCCATCGCCGCAATCAATTTTTCTCCCGCGACGCAATGTCAATTAATTATACCGTTCCAGTAAGTCACCGCTCAATTATGAAACCGCTCTGTTCATAGTCTCTCACGGGCGCCTTGACGGGTGTACAAGGCATCGCTTACAGTCGATGTCATTTCAATGAAAACGAACAGGGCCTGCACACTGTGACCATGGAACGCGTTCTCTCCACGTATCTTTTCGTAAATAAGAAACTGACGGCTGCTCTGGTGGGAGATGCGGCGCGCGCGGGAGTTTCCGCCATCGAACTGTTTTGCTCGCGCGGGCACTTCGATTACCGTTCGGCCGAAGATGCGCACGATCTGGCCTCGTGGCTCGCGGGAAATAATCTCACGCTCCATTCCATCCATTCGCCGACGACGCGCGACTTCCACCTCACGCGGGAAAGCGGTGCGCCGCTCTCCATTTGCGATCCGGAGCGTTTGCGGCGCCAGGAAGCCGTGGACGAAATCAAGCGCGCGCTGGACCTGGTCGAGCACATTCCCTTCCGCTATTGCGTTCAGCACGTGGCGCGGCACCGCGATATTCCGGACGAGCGCAAATGGGACGCTGCATTCAGTTCCCTTGAACACTTGTCCCTGTTCGCGCGCCAGCGCGGCGTTACCATCGCCATTGAAAATACTCCGGGCGAAATGGCCACTCCCGTGAACCTAAAGAATTTTCTGGAGCAAACGCGCCTCACCAGCGTGAAGATTTGCTTCGACGCCGGGCACGCCCATCTCGAGGGCGGCGCTCCCGCGGCGCTGGAAATTGTGCGCGATTTTGTCGCCACCACACATATTCATGACAATCGCGGCGAGCGCGACGACCATTTGTTGCCGTACGAGGGGACCATCGACTGGAGCGCCACGCTTCGGGCGCTCCCGCCCGAGGCGCCCATCGTCCTGGAATTGAAGGAACCAGCGGCCGCGGCGGGTTCCGTCGATGAACTTGCCTTCGCGGAAACGCTGCGAGGCGTCCGAGGCGTATTCGACAAGTTCGACGAGGAGCGGGCACAAGCTTAAGGCACGGTAGTTAGCAGCTCGCTTTAGATTGCTCGATTTGTATGAATTGAGCACAGGGTCCTGGAGTTTCTGGACGAATCTGCTTTGTGGGTCGGGGCTTCAGCCCTGACATCAGAGTCTGCGAGCAAATGGGCTTTAGCCCCTGATGTTTTAGTGCATTTCCAGATGGAATCGAGCCTCAGGGGCTAAAGGCCATTTTTCGAAGGCCATGAATGTCGCGGCTGAAGCCGCGACCCACAAAGCTCGTCGCCGAGCGGGCGAGCAATCGGTCGAGGCGTCAAACCAACAGTGCGACTGGAAAGGAATGTGCTGAATTCCATGCCGGTAGTAGCCATCCAGGACGTGGGAAAGCATGACGGGCAAGAAGTCACGCTGCGCGGCTGGCTGTACAACCTGCGCGAAGCCGGGAAGCTCCTTTTCCCAATTTTCCGGGACGGCACAGGAACAATCCAGGGCGTGGTTTCGCTGAAAGATCAGCCGGCAGCGTTCGAATCCTTGCGGGGACTAACGCAGGAATCCAGCGTGATCGTCACAGGGCGCATCCACGCCGATAAGCGCGCGCCCGGCGGGTTCGAAATCCAGATCACCGCGATCGAAGTCGTGCAGCGCGTGCCGGACGATACGCCCTACCCGATCCAGCTGAAGGAGCACGGCGTCGATTTCCTCCTGGATCACCGCCACCTGTGGATTCGTACGCCGCGCCAGGCGGCGATCCTGCGCATTCGCGCCGAGGTAGTTCGAGCCGCGCACGAATACATGGATTCGCAAGGCTATGTCCTGACCGAAGCCCCCATTTTCACGCCGGCCGCCTGCGAAGGCACGACCACGTTGTTCGAAGTGCAGTATATCGACGACGAGAAGGCTTACCTGACGCAGTCCGGCCAGCTCTACGTCGAAGCGACCGCCATGGCGCTCGGCAAGGTCTACACCTTCGGTCCGACGTTTCGCGCCGAGAAATCCAAGACGCGCCGCCACCTGACCGAATTCTGGATGCTCGAACCGGAGGCTGCTTACGCGAACCTGGAAGACATGATGGCGCTCGGCGAAGGTCTGGTGAGCCACATGGTGCAATCAGCGCTCAAGAATCGTGCAAGGGAACTCGAAACGCTTGGACGCGACACTTCCAAACTCGCAAGCGTCGTCGCACCCTTTCCTCGAATTACTTACGATGAAGCGATTAAGGTTTTGCAGGAGCGTGGCAATCCGGCGAAATGGGGCGACGACTTCGGCGGCGACGAAGAAACGATTCTTTCGAGCGCCTACGATCGCCCGGTGATGGTGCACCGCTATCCCGCCGCGATGAAGGCGTTCTACATGCAACCGGACGCGCAGCGGCCCGAATTGGCGCTGGGTTTCGACATGCTAGCTCCCGAAGGCTACGGCGAGATTATCGGCGGCGGCCAACGCGTCCACGACTACGACCTGCTCCTGAAGCGGCTGCGGGAGCACAACCTGCCGGAAGAAGCTTTCCAGTGGTATCTGGACCTGCGCCGCTACGGCAGCGTCCCGCATGCGGGCTTCGGCCTGGGCCTGGAACGCACGGTGGCCTGGATTTGCGGAACTGAGCACATCCGCGAAGTCATTCCCTTCCCTCGCATGATCTACAGAGTCTATCCTTAGTCCCGCAGCTATCCCGCCCAGGTGGGGCGAGCCGGACTGGCCGCAACTATGGCGCAAAAAATTCGCATCATCGGAGTGCCGATGGACCTCGGCCAAAGCCGCAGGGGAGTGGACATGGGTCCTTCGGCGCTGCGCGTCGCGGGCCTGCAAACGCGCCTGAAGTCCCTGGGCCACACGGTGGAAGACATCGGCAACTTAAACGTGAGGCAGCCTGAAGAGCAGCCTTACGGTGAAAAGCGCGCCAAGTACCTGAACGAAATTGCCGAAGCCTGCCGGGGGCTCGCGGAAATTACCGAGAACGCGCTCAAGGAGGGCTATTTTCCTCTGGTGCTCGGCGGGGACCACTCCATCGCGGTGGGTTCCTGCTCGGGAGTGTCGAACTTTTTTCGCGGGCATTCGAAACGCGTGGGGTATTTGTGGCTCGATGCGCACGGCGACATGAACACGCCGGAAAGCTCGCCCTCCGGCAATATTCACGGGATGCCGCTTGCGGCCATCATCGGCTACGGCGCTCCGGAACTCGTCGAGCTGCTGGGCTACAAGCCGAAGGTCGAGCCGCGCAACGTGGCCCTCGTGGGCGTGCGGGATCTCGATCCCAAGGAACGCCGCTTGATCAAGGATTCGGGCGTGCATGTGTTCACCATGCGCGACATTGACGAGCGCGGCATGCGTGAAGTTATGAGCGAAGCTCTGCGTTTCGTGACTGACGACACGGACGGCGTGGCCGTCAGCCTGGATCTGGATTTTGTCGATCCAGACGACGCGCCCGGCGTGGGAACTCCGGTGCGCGGCGGCGTAACGTATCGCGAAGCGCATCTGGCCCTCGAAATGATCGCGGACAGCGAGGCAATGGTGTCCCTCGAGATCGTGGAAATCAATCCGGTGATCGACTTGCACAATCAGACGGCGCTCTTGGGCGTCGAGATGGTGCTTTCCGGATTGGGCAAAAAGATTTTGTAGGTGTGTATTTTGTGGCGCAGGCTTCAGCCTGCGGGATTTGGTCCTTGCAAGTACTAGGCCCCACAGGCTGAAGCCTGCGCCACTAGATGCCGGCGCTACAACGGAAACTTCACTCATGACCACAGAAAAAAAGCGGCTGCGAATTGGCGTTCTGTTCGGCGGGCGTTCGGGCGAGCACGAAGTCTCGCTGATTTCGGCGGCCTCCGTCATTTCCGCGCTCGATCCCGAAAAATATGAAGCGGTGCCCATCGGAATCTCCAAAGACGGCCGCTGGCTCGCCGGAACCGCGGCGCACAAAATGCTGCCGCCGTTCGCCGAGGGCGCTCAAGGCAAACCGGCGCTCGGCGAAGTATTGCGCACCGGCGAAAGCGTGATGCTCTCGGCCGATCCCAATGTGGCCGCGCTCGTTCCCGTCAGTAATTCGCGGCCAGGCTCCTTGCACGTGGATGTCGTGTTTCCCGTGCTGCACGGCACGTTTGGCGAAGACGGGACGATTCAGGGCCTGCTCGATCTCGCCGGGCTTCCTTACGTGGGCTCCGGGGTTCTAGGATCCGCTGTCGGCATGGACAAAGATGTGCAGAAGCGGCTGTTTCTGCAGGCCAAGCTGCCGGTGGGAGATTTCCTGGCGGTTCCGCGCACGGAATGGGAAAAATCGCGCGCCAAGGTTCTCAGCGAGATTCGCAAGAAATTCCGCTTCCCGATTTTCGTGAAGCCCGCGACGCTCGGAAGTTCGGTGGGCATGACCAAGGCGCACAACCCGAAGGAACTCGAAAAAGCCATGGACTTTGCCGGCGAATTCGCGCAAAAAATCCTGGTGGAACGCGCCATCCGTGGCCGCGAAATCGAAGTTTCAGTTCTGGGCAACGAAGATCCCAAGGCGTCGATCCCCGGTGAAATCGTCCCGCACCGCGAATTCTACGATTACGCGGCCAAATACCTGGAGGAAGGCACGCGCCTCCTGATTCCCGCGAAGCTGTCAAAAGCGCAGGTGAAAAAATTCCAGGAGTATGGTGTGCGAGCGTTCCGCACGCTCGATTTGTTGGGCATGGCCCGCGTGGATTTTTTCCTCGAGAATCGCACCGGGAAAATCCTGCTCAATGAAGTCAACACGATCCCCGGCTTCACCTCCATCAGCATGTACCCGAAACTCTGGGAAGCTTCCGGCCTGCCCTACCGCCAGTTGCTCGACCGCCTGATCGAACTCGCGCTTGCGCAGCATCGCGAGCGCCAGCGCACGAAATACACGATTGAATTGCCCGCCGCTCCCGGCGCAACCGAATAAGTCGGCACTCGTGGCGCAGACTTCAGCCCGTGGGTTTTGTCCCTTGCAAGGACTGCCCCCACAGACTAAATAGGCTGCGGAAAAAGTGACGACCTGTCATTCCGAAGGGCGGGGTTTGCCCGAGGAATCTGTTTCTTGCTGAGCTCGGCGAAAAAGCAGATCCTTCGCTTCGCTCAGGATGACAACAAGAGTACTTTTTCCGCAGCCTGTAAAGACTGTGCTACTTATTTCTTCGGGTGCAGGATGAGTTTCTGCACGCGCCAGTTCAGCAACTCAGCGACGTATACTTCGTTTTCCGACGGGCAGGCGATTTCGTGTATCCACCCGAATTGCTTCAGCTCCTTGCCGGACTCGCCCAGCCAGCCCAGGACTTTTCCGTCCAGGCTCAGTTTGTACACGCGGCCGGGGAAGGCATCCGAAGCGTAAAGTACTTGATTCGGTCCCGGAGTAATGCATACCGACCATGGCGAGCCGGGCCCCAATTGTTTTGCATACATGTCAGTCCCGCCAAGGACCGGTTTGGGGCCGATGGCCGCGACTTCCTTAGCATAGTCAAAAGGCACATCGATTTTGATTTGGCGGAGGTACTTGCCCTCCTTGTCGAAAACTTCGATGCGGGAATCGCCACGATTCGCCACATACACATTGCCCTGCGCGTCCGCTGCAATGCCGTGCGGCGTGTCAAGTTGTCCGGGCCCGTCGCCCGGTTCTCCAAAGGACTTGAGCCAGCGGCCATGGACGTCCACCTTGGCCACGCGCGAATTGATGTAGCCGTCGCTGATGAATGCGTCACCGGCCGCGTCCCAAGTCACGTCGGTCACCTGCCGGAACATTCCGTCTACCGGCGGCAGTGGAGGGTGGGGATGTTTCAGCGGCTCGGTTCCCTCATCCGAGGCTTCCTGTTTGCGTCCGAAGACCATGGTGACCTGGCCCGCCGGATTGAATTTGATGACCATGTCGGAGCCCTTGTCCGCGGCCCAGATATTGTCTTCCTTGTCGACTCGCACGGTGTGCGCGAAGGACCACGCGTACAGGTTGTGGCCGATCTCGCGGATAAATGTGCCGTCGGGGCCAAACTCCAAGAGCTGCGCCGCCGACGCGGCATAGGCGGGACCTGTGGAATTGCCGCGCGAAAAAACAAAGATATGTCCCTTGGAATTGACCGCTACGCCGGATGCCTCGCCAAGGTAGAGGTCTTTCGGAAGCTTCAACAAGTTGGGTGCCGAGTCAAAGGGAATCTCTGGGGCCGCCTGCTGCGCAAACAGCGCGAGCGGGACAGCCACAAAAAATGCGAGGGCCAGCGCGAAGCGTTTCATTCCAACCTCCTCAGACCTTGATTTGCCGGGAATTCGATTTTGGCTTCCGGTGGCGAGAACCTACACCCGTCCCGTCCGTATTGCAATACGCCAGCCGAGCTCTTGAGTTCAGCCCGGTCGCAGCGAAATCAGGGAAGATTGGCCCGGAACCGCGATTCTCTTTCAGGCGACAGCGGCATTGGCGCTAGTCTATAATGGCGCGTTCGGAAACAGGTTGTTCAGGAAGCTTCCCGATGCTCTCAATTCGCCCCGCCACCGTGCAGGATGCCGCGCTGATCGCGACGATGATCCGCGAATTAGCGGAGTTTGAACACCTCGGCCATGAATTCAGCACCACGGAAGAGGACCTCGCGCGCGACGGCTTCGGCCCGCGCCCGAAATTCCGCGCGGTCATTGCGGAGTGGAATGGCGAGCCCGTCGGCTACGCCGTATTCTTCGAGTTCTACTCCTCATTCCAGGGGCGCGCCGGATTGTTTTTGGACGACATTTTCGTGCGGCCCGCGTTCCGCAAACACGGAATAGGCACCGCGCTCATCAAACACGTCGCCGGAATCGCCTGGCGCGAAAAATACTTCTGCATGCGCTGGGAAGTTCTGGACTGGAACAAGCAGGCCATCGAGTTTTACAACAACCTCGGCGCGACTTTTCTTGAAGAATGGAAGCCGGCGATTCTGATCGGCGACGCCCTCGAAGCGGCAGCCAAGGGAACCACGTAAGCCCCTTTCTTTCAACGCGCTGCCCGCAGATTCCTTTCCTTCACTCATCCACTGCAATATTTTCACCCTTCAAACGTCTTCAGTAGTAGCGGGTGCGGGCTTTACTTGAAACCCGCCGTGATGATGGACGAAGCGGCGAGCACAAACTGGATCATGGCTGAGCAAGACGAGCGGCTCACCGAAACGATCGGCCGGGAACAAGGACGGCTGCGTAATTTCATTCGCAGGCGCGTCGCCGACGAAGCCGATGCGGAAGATATTTTGCAGGATGTCTTCTACGAGCTTATCGAGGCCTACCGGTTGATGAAGCCCATCGAGCAGGTGGGCGCGTGGCTGTATCGCGTGGCCCGCAACCGGATCATCGACGCCTTCCGGAAGAAAAAGCCGCAGCCGTTTTCGGCTGAACAAAATCCAGACGCCGCGGACGGGGACGTGCTATCGCTCGACGAATTGTTGCCGTCCCCTGATGCAGGACCGGAGGCCACTTTTGCGCGAAGCATCCTGCTCGAAGAACTCGACGCGGCGCTCGACGAACTCCCGGAAGAGCAGCGCGAAGTTTTCCTTGCGCATGAATTCGAGGGGCTCAGCTTCAAGGAAATTTCCGCGGGAACGGGAGTCGGCGTCAACACTTTGCTCTCTCGCAAACATCACGCTGTTCTATATCTTCGGCGGCGGCTGAATTCCATCTACGAAGAATTTGTAGGCAAATGAGGAGAATGAACATGAGAGGAAGAAGGATTTTCCGGATTTTGAAAGTCGTGGCCATCGTAATCGTGGCCTTTACGGTCTTCGGTTTCGTGGTTTCGCATTTGTGGAACTATCTGATGCCGGGGCTGTTCGGGCTTCACACTATTACATTCTGGCAGGCCGTGGGACTGATGGTCCTGGGGCGGCTGCTGTTCGGGGGGTTCCGGCCAGGGCGTGGAGGGTTCGGCTGGCGGGGCGAGATGATGCGCCGCTGGGAACAGATGACGCCCGAGGAGCGCGAAAAATTCCGCGCGGGCTGGCGCGGCCGCTGCGGCGGGCCACGCGCGCCGGAGCCTGAGCCGAATAGCGGCCCTGTTGCGTAGCAACCTGGTCCCGGGCGATTTGCGCGCGGGTCCTTGTAGCGCCGGCATCTTGCCGGCGGGTTTCCTCACCGGCCACGAACAACGCCGGCAGGATGCCGGCGCTACCAAAAACCCCCGCCTCTTGCGATAATCCATCGACACAATGAGTCAGTCCTTCGACGAAAGTGCGGGAAAAATCCGCCGCGTGGATGCGCGGAACACTGCACTCACCGTCGTCACGAGCCTAGGGTAGCGACACCATGAAACTGTCCAAATTTTTCGTCTTTGTGGGGGTGTTGTTTGCCATCTCTGTGGTCGTGTACCTGACCACGACGCCGAGTGGAAAGGAAATCCCGCTCACCGGAATCGTCACCGGCAATGACGTGATCGTGAGCTCGCAAATCGCTGGCCGCATGATCCGCCTGACCGTGGATGAAGGCTCGGAAGTCCAGAAGGGCGAGTTGATCGCGGAAGTCGATCCCGCGGAATGGATCACGGCGCGCGATTCCGCCGAGGCCAATATCCACATGCTGGAAAACAAAGTCCTCTCCGCGGCGGACACAAGAAGCTGGACCGACGAGCAAACCAAGGCTTCCGAACAACAAGCCGAGGCCACCTTAACGTCCACGCGTTCGCAACTCGCGCAGGCCCAGGCTAATCTCTGGCGCGACCAGACTACGTACAAGCGCGAGCAGAGTTTGTTCGACGCCGGCGTGGCGGCCGCGCAGGACCGCGACCTGGCGCTCGCCGCCATGCAAGCCTCCGACGCGGCCGTCAAATCACTGGTGGATCAGGTGCGCGCGGCAGAGGCGCAAGTGGCCGTGGCAACCGCCAACCGCAAGCAAGTTGGAATTCAGCAAAGCGATCTGGCGGCGACGCGCGCCCAACTGCAGCAGGCGCGCGCCGACAAGGCCACGGCCGACGTGCGTCTAGGGTACACAAAAATTTTCGCGCCGCTGGGCGGAATCGTCTCGGTGCGCGCCGCTCGGCAGGGCGAAGTGCTTCAGGTGGGCGAGCCGATCGTGACGGTTCTCGACGTGGACCATCTTTGGGTGCAGGCGGATGTGGAAGAAACGTACATTGACCGCGTCGGCCTCAACCAGCAGATCAAGGTTCAACTTCCCTCCGGCGACATTCTCAACGGCACGGTTATTTTCAAGGGTGTGGAAAGCGATTTCGCCACCCAGCGTGACGTCAGCCGCACCAAGCGCGACATCAAAACGTTTGAAATAAAAGTGGCCATCCCCAATGCGCGGCGAACGCTCATGTCCGGGATGACTGCCACGGTACTGTTGCCGCCGCTTCCTTCGGAACAAAGCTGGTGGCGCCGGCTGATTTAGGTTGTGGCTTTTAGTAGCACAGACTTCAGTCTGTGGGGGTTCGTCCTTGCAAGGACCAAAACCCACAGACTGAAGTCTGTGCTACTAAGCCGTCCTTGAGCCATTGATTCTTGCCATGAATGAAACGAACCACAATGCGATCGAAGTCACCAAATTGAAGAAGCAATTTGGTGACTTCGTGGCCGTGAAGGAAGTGAGCTTCACGGTGCACACCGGTGAAATCTTCGGCCTGCTGGGGCCGAACGGCGCAGGAAAGACCACGCTGATCCGCATGATGACGACCCTGACGCCGCCCACTTCTGGGACGGCGGAAGTGGGCGGGCACGACGTGGTAAGCGATGCCGACGGGGTACGCCACGCCATCGGCGTGATCCCCCAGGCGCTCACCTCCGATCCAGAACTGACCGCGCGCGAAAACATGATGATTCACGCGAAGCTGTACGGCCTGACCAGCGCCCAGCGCGCGCAATTGATTCCGCAATTGCTCGAATCGGTCGGGCTGACCGAATTTGCCGACAAGTTGGTGGGCAGCTTTTCAGGCGGAATGCGCAGGCGTCTCGAAATCGCGCGCGGCCTAGTCCATTCGCCCAAGATCATGTTCCTGGACGAGCCGACGACCGGCCTCGACCCCGTTTCGCGAACGGCAGTTTGGGAAATGATCACGAAGCTGAAGGAATCCGCTGGCCTGACCATTCTACTGACCACGCATTACATGGACGAAGCCGACAAACTGTGCGACCGCATCGCGATCGTGGACCATGGAGTGCTCGTGGCCCTCGATACGCCCACGAAATTGAAGGACAGCGTGCCGGCCGCCGACATCGTGGAAGCGGAATTCGACAATCCGCCCGCGGACTGGAACGCGTCCCTGGAAAAACTCAACGGAGTCGCGAGCGTGGCCAATCATGACGGCATCTGTCACATCTCGACAACCAGTGGCCCGGTAACGGTGCGAGAGCTCATGGACCTGGCGCGAGACCGCGGCGTCGATGTGCGGCGCGTTTCCGTGCAGGGCACGACGCTGGACGACGTGTTCCTGCACTACACGGGACGCCAGTTGCGCGACACCGCCGCCGAAACGATGAAGCGCGACATGAGCCATTTGTACAAATAAGGAACCTCCCGAATCGCATGAAGCCCCAGCGCATCTCCGCCATCATCGAACGCGACATGCGGAAATTCCTGCGCAGTCCCGCGCTGATGATGAGCTCCATGATTTTCCCGCTGATGCAGCTCATCGTGCTGGGATACGCCTTCGGCGGAAAAATCAAAGGGATCAAAATCGCGGTCGTGGACGAGGATCGCACCGTCTATTCGCGCGACCTCCGCGAACGCTTTGGCGCCATCGTGGCGGGGCCGCAAACCATGCGGGTGGAGAACTACAACTCGGTCTCCGACGCCATCGTCGACTTGCGCGCGGGATTCGTTCGCGCCGTGGTCTATATCCCCGCGGATTTTTCGAGGCGCGTAGACCAGGGCAACCGCCCGCGCATCGCTTTTATCGAAGACAACACGGACAATTTCGTCACCTCGGAAATCCTCACGCGCATGCAGGACCTGGTGAAGGACATCAATCAGGGCCTGAACCCGTTCCAGCCGGGGCAGCCTTTGACCGTCCCGATGCCCCGCCTGAATCCGCTCGTGGATCTGCAGGTCGTCGAACTTTATCCCTACATCGAATACATCAAGTATTTGCTCTCGGGCTCGATTGCCATGTCCGTTTTCATCGTGGCCATGATCGGCGGCGGCATCACGTTCATCGACGACAAATCGCGCGGCTTGCACGAGGGCTACCTGGTCACTCCGATCACGAAAAGCGAGTTGATTCTGGGCCTCATTTTTTCCGGAGCGATCAAGGGCGTGATGGCCGGAACGACGATCACGATCATCGGCGGACTGATCGCGGGAATCGACCGGTTGTGGGATCCGGTGCGTTTGCTCTATCTCGGGGCTGTGCTGGTAACGACTTCGGTGGCTATGATCAGTTTTATGTTTCTCCTGATGGTCCGCGTCAGCGATCCGCTCGTCCCGCGCGCGATATTCGGCGTGCTGAATACGCTGTTGTACTTTCCCTCGGGAGCCATTTATCCCGTGGAAGGATTTCCGGTCTGGCTGCGCTGGATTTCCTACGTCGATCCGTTCACCTATGCCGTTCACGCGCTCAAGGCGCTGCTCCTGAAGAATTCGGGACTCACGGCCATCTATTCGGATCTCCTGATCCTGTCCGGTTTTTCCGTCGTGCTGGTCATCCTGTCCGTTGCTTTCTTCAAGAGGCAGATTTAGGATGCTAAAGGGAGATGCATTCATGGGAATTCTCGACGCCGGTCCGGAAGAACCCGAGTCGAAGGCATTGCGCTACGTCGTTAGCGGGGTAGCCCTCGTGATCTTCATCGGCGCGGGCATGTGGTATTTCCTGCGCTATACCCCCGAAAAACACACGGTCGAACGCTTCATGCACGCGGTCGTCACGGGAGATTCGCAGCAGGCCTACCAGATCTGGCATCCGCATGCGGGATTTTCCTTTCAGGACTTCCTCAGTTTCTGGGGACCGAACGGTTACTACAGCCCGCTCAAGACCTATCGAATTGAGAGCTCGGAAGTGCCGCCCAAAGGCGGCAGCGGCGTAGTGGTCACCGTCGAAATCAGCGCGTACGATCCGTTTCCCAAGCCGGAAGAGACCATAAAATTCGCTCAAAACCGCGAAGTGCAGCTGTGGATCGAACGCTCCGACCAGTCGATGAGCTTTCCCCCACCGTAGACTAATTCTTTGTGGGTCATGCCTTCAGGCATGACATGAAGGCCTGACTATTTTCAGGGGTTTTAACCCCTGAAGGCTGATTGGCGCGTCTCCCCCAAGCTTTTTAGCTGAGATCGCGCACGGCGGCGAACAGTTCGGCGGGCGTAATTGTCGAAGTGCCGAGTTTTCCAACGACCACGCCGGCTCCAGCATTGGCCATGACGGCGGCATAACGAATTGGCACGCGCGCTGCAACCGCCAACGCAAGGACGGAAAGCACCGTGTCGCCCGCGCCAGTCACGTCAAACACCTGGCGTCCGTGCGCGGAGCGATCGACGCCCGCCTGCCCCACACGCGCATAGCTGATCTCACTGCTGGTCGCGGAAACATGGAATCCCTTGGGCGAAGTGTCTTCAAATACGTTTAGCCCCTCGGCGCCTCGCGTGATCACCACGGCGGAACAGCCGAAGTGGGCGAGCAGCGCGCGTCCGGCCTGTTCCACCGACTCGTCATCGTCGAGAGAGCGCGTGACAAAAAAGCCGGCCTCTTTTGCATTGCAAACAATCAGGCTCGCGCCGCGATAGGCGAACAGCCGAGACGTCTTCGGCTTCACCAGCGCGGGAACGCCGCGGCGATGGCACTCGGTCAGCACTCGATCCGCGAGCGAGTCGCTGACCACGCCCTTGTCATAGTCTGAGACCACCAGCGCGCCAAGCCGGGGAAGCGCGGCCTTTATCGCGCGCACCAGGCGATCTTCGAGGGCGCGGCTGAGCGGTTCGCGGCGCTCGCGGTCGACGCGCACGATCTGCTGGTGCCGCGCGACGATGCGGGTTTTCAGCGTCGTGACCCGCGATGAGTCCACGAGCATTCCCTTGGCCGTCATTCCCGTTGCAGCGAGGCCGGACCGGATCTCGCGCCCTTCCTCATCCTCCCCGATCACGCCAAATGGGAAAACTGTGGCGCCCAGCGCGGCGAGATTGGTGGCCACGTTTCCCGCGCCACCTAACACCTGACTCTGGTTCATGAAATCGACGACGGGAACGGGGGCTTCCGGCGAGAGCCGCGTGGCGGAACCCCATACGTAGCGGTCCAGCATAAAGTCGCCGACAACGCCAATCCGCCGGCCGCGAAGGGCTTTCGCGAAGCGCATGAGCTTACCGTTGTCGGTGGTCATGTCCGGGGGACGCGCGTCTGCGGTCTTCGATTTCCTCTATTCGGGCACTGTAGAAAACAAATAATTTTCATATGCACGCACTCTAGCAGAGTCGATTTATCCTGGGCAACTGCTGCAACGCAATCATAGTCCCTTGGCTTCGCGAAATTCGCGGACGACATCGGCGGGATCGCGATGCTCGCCATCGACCGCATAATTCATTTGGCGCATCTCGCCCTCCGATATTTTTCCCGCAAGCGCGCTAATGGCTCCACGCAGCTCCGGATGCTTATCGAGTGCGGCGCGGCGCACGAGGGGCACGGCCTCGTACGGCGGAAAATAGTGAAGATCGTCTTCGAGCGCGACCATGTGCAGCGACGCGATCACCCCATCGGTCGAGTTCCCGGCCACCAGATCCACTTGTTTGTCCGCAAGCGCGCGGTAGAGCAAGCCGAGGTCGAGAATGCGCGGCTCGCCGGAAAAATGGAGGCCGTACGCCGCAATCCAGCCGCGATATCCGTCCGGGCGCTCCATGAATTCGTAGCCGAATCCCGCGCGCCATTTTGGGGCGTACGGCGCAATGTCGGAGATCCGGCGGAGATGCAACTTATCCGCGTCCTCGCCGCGCACGATCATGGCAAATGTATTGTTGAAGCCCAGCGGCGGCATCACTTCCACGTTGAACTGCGAGCGGTACTCCTCCTGCACGCGCCGGAAAACTTCTGCAGGGTCCTTCTGCAACGGATCGTTCAGAACTGCCGTGAGCGCCGTGCCCGTATATTCCGGATAAAGATCGATCTTTCCTGAGACGAGCGCATCGTGACAAATGAAAGTCCCGCCGAGATTCAGCCGCCTCTCTACATGCAGGCCCGAGTGCGCCTCGATCTGCTGCGCGAAAAGTTCCGCGAGCACGATCTGCTCGGTGAAATTCTTCGATCCAACCACGAGGGTTTCCGCGTCGCGTTTGCTGCAGCTGCTCGCTACCAGCAGGAACAGCAGCCCGAAAACAAACGGCAGCAGCGAGATTTTCCCCCGCCACGGAAATTCAGGCCGCCCCGAAGAATGATTGCCATTCATCTCTTGGCGCTGCTCCGCTGGAAATACCCCAGCCCGGAATCGGCGGCGATCGCAAGGCATGCGGCGGGAATCGCTCCCGCAAGAATGACCTGATTGTTCACCATGGCCAGCCCGCGAAAAATGAAGACTCCCAGGCCTCCGGCCCCGATGGCGGCCGCGATGGTGGTGATGCCGATGCAAATCGCGGTTGAGACGCGAATTCCCGCCAGCAGCACGGGAGCGGCCAGCGGCAACTGCACCTGCCATAGCACCTGCCGAGGAGTCATTCCCATGCCTATGGCGGACTCGATGACCGCTGGATCGACTTCCGCGATCCCGATGCAAGTATTTCGCAAAATGGGCAACACGGCGTACAGGGAGAGCGCCACGATAGCCGTGCTGGCCCCGACGCCACCAATCCAGGGAACGGGTATCAGGAATCCAAACAGCGCAAGGCTCGGGATCGTCTGCACGACATTCGCGGCCCCGATCACCCAACGCTGCAGTTTGGCGCGGCTGACCAGCGCGATCCCCAGCGGCAAACCAATCGCGAGCGAAATTGCCATGGAAGCGGCGACCAACCCAATGTGTTCGACCGACCGTTCGAGCACCTCGCTGCGGTTCCGCAACATGAACTCGTACCAGTTCATTGCACCTCCTCGTGCCCCCCGCCGAACCCGAGCGAAGCGGCGAATGCATGGATTTCCGGTTCGGTGGCCTTAAGAAATTCCGCCGGGGCATATACCCCTACCAGCCGCCCTTGATCGAGCAGGGCGATGCGCGTGCCCAGGAACAGCGCTTCTCGTACATCGTGCGTGACAAAGACGATGGTCTTCCGCAGCCGCAGCGCCAGCGCACGGAATTCCCTCTGCAAGTCGGCGCGCGTAATCGGGTCGAGCGCCCCAAATGGCTCGTCCATGAGCAGGATCGGAGGGTCGGCGGCAAGAGCCCGCGCCACTCCCACACGCTGTTTCTGGCCGCCTGAGAGGTTGGAGGGACGGCGTTCGGCGAACTCCTCGGGGGGGAGCCCCACCAGCGAAAGCATTTCCCGGACGCGAGCTTCGATTCGCTCTTCCGGCCATCGATCCAGGCGTGGCACGAGGCCGACGTTCTTTTCGACCGTCCAGTGGGGGAAAAGCCCGGCGTCCTGTATGACGTATCCGATCCCACGGCGCAGCTGGATGGGGTCCAAGGATAGGCTGGGACGCCCGCCGATTAAGATCTCGCCTTCTGTGGGCTCCAGAAGCCGATTAGTCAGCTTTAGGGTAGTGGTCTTGCCGGAACCGCTGCGGCCAAGGAGAACAAGCGTCTCGCCCCGGGCAACGCTGAGATTCAGGCCGGAAATGAGCGCCGCGCCGGACGGGAGCCGGTAGGTGGTAGCTCGAAATTCCAGGGCATATCCATCCTGGAATCCATCACTTAGCGAAGTCACGCCCTGATGCCTCCAAACCCAATAATCCGGCGCACCGATTCTACAGAAAACCATGCATTGACTTGCCGAGTCGCAGCATCTAAAGCTTTGTCTCTCAGGGCATCCCGGCTTCTTTGAGCCCCCGCAGTAAGAAAATCCTGTCGCGCAGGAGAACTTCATGAATTCCGCAGCAACAGCGCGATCCACCCGGCTCGACCAGCTAATTGCACGCCTCCAAGCGGCGCGCGCCCGAAGCGAGGAACTCTTCCAGATCGTCCGTCCCGCAGCACTTTACGACCGCCCCGTCCCGGAACGCCACCGGATTATTTTTTATCTTGGGCACCTGGAGGCGTTTGACTGGAATCTTCTCCGTGAGCCGCTGGGACTGTCTTCCTTCGAACGGGAGTTTGACCAGCTCTTTGCCTTTGGCATCGACCCCGTTGAGGCTGGTCTGCCGACGGATCAGCCCAAGGACTGGCCGGCAGTTGATCGGATTCGGGATTACAACAGACGACTCAGAGAGAACTTGGACGCCGCGATTCGCGGAGGCGGGACGATGGACGCGAATTTCCTTCGCCTCGAAAATGGACTCCTGCTGGAAGTCGCCATCGAGCACCGCCTCATGCACATCGAAACGCTCTGTTACATGCTGCACCAGTTGCCAGTGGACCGCAAATTCAGCCAGCCGCCGGCCGACCCCTTACCAGCTGCGGCGCGCGGCCCTCATCGCGTGGAGATCCCCGCTGGAACGGCAACGCTTGGTCTGCGGCGCAGCGAAGATGGCCAGTTTGGCTGGGACAATGAGTTTGAGGAGCACCGCGTCGAAGTTCCAGCATTTACGATCGATGCCTACAACGTCACGAACGGTGATTACATTCAATTCGTGCAGCAAGGCGGGTATGACCAGCGCAGCCTCTGGACCGACTCAGGCTGGGAATCGATCACTTCTCAGAACCATTGCTGTCCCTCGTTTTGGATTCCCAGCGGGAATTCCTGGCGCTATCGATCCATGTTCTCGGAAATTCCCCTGCCGCTCGATTGGCCTGTGTACGTCAGCCATGACGAGGCCTCGGCCTATGCGCGCTGGGCGGGAAAAGAATTGCCGAGCGAAGCGGAATGGCATCGAGCCGCGCTTGGCACTCGTAGCGGCACAGAGCGCGCGTATCCCTGGGGGGAGGAAGCGCCGTCAGCGCGGCGAGGCAATTTTGATTTCCAGCGGTGGGACCCGGTTTCCGCGGGATCGTACCCTGAAGGCAACAGCGATTTCGGTGTCGCCGATCTCGTGGGCAACGGTTGGGAATGGACGCGCACGCCGTTTGCGCCCTTCTCGGGGTTTCAGCCGTTTTCCTTCTATCCAGGCTATTCCGCGAATTTCTTTGATGGCAAACACTTCGTGATGAAGGGTGGTTCGCCGCGCACGGCCGCCTGCATGTTGCGGCGGTCGTTCCGCAACTGGTTCCAACCGCATTACCCGTATGTGTACGCAACCTTTCGTTGCGTCGAACACTGACGCCGACGAGCGGAGACGCGATCCGGCGAGGCAGATCGTGTTAATCCCGCCCCAAAGAATCGAGGACCCACAATGGCTACCGCAGTGATCGCCCAATATTCCCGCCCAAATCTTGCCGCGGAGGTGCGTGCTGGATTGTGCCGCCCGGGACAGAAAGAGCTTCCCTCCAAGTATCTTTACGATGAAATTGGCTCGGCCCTTTTCGAGGTGATCAGTTTGCTGCCAGAATATGGCCTGACGCGCGCCGACGAGCGGCTCTTGCATCGCCACGCCGCAGACATCGTCTCCCGGCTAATGCCGCAGGTCCTGGTAGCAGAACTGGGCAGCGGAAGCGGCAAGAAAACGCGCTGGCTGCTGGAGGCACTCGCGAAGCGCCAGTGCACGACCTATTGCCCAATTGAAATCTCGCCCACGGCGCTGGCGCGTTGTGAAAACGAGTTGGGGCGAATCGAATGCGTCAGTATCGTGGGCTTTGAGCGGCCCTATCTCGACGGTCTGCTGGCTGCCGCGGCCCGGCGCAGCGAGAACGATCATTTGCTCGTGCTGTTTCTGGGCAGCACGATCGGGAATTTCGATCGCGACGCCGCCGAGCGTTTCCTCACCGAAGTGCGCCGCATCCTGTTTCCCGGAGATGCGCTTCTCCTTGGCACCGATCTGGAAAAGCCGCTTCCGCAATTGCTCGCGGCCTATGACGATTCCCTGGGGGTCACCGCCGCATTCGATCTGAACCTGCTCGAGCGCATCAACCGCGAGCTGGGCGCGGACTTCGATCTTGCGGCGTTCCGCCACGAGGCGCGCTACAACACGACGCACCAGCGCGTCGAAATGCATTTGCGTTCCATGCGCGATCAGGTTGTCAAAATCCCCGGCGCAGGATGCACCGTATCGTTCGTGAAAGGCGAAACCATCTGGACGGAAAGTTCGCACAAATACCGCGCCGAAGATATTGAGCCGATGGCGAGGCGCAACGGTTTTCGGTGCGATTCGCAGTGGATCGATACGGAGTGGCCCTTCGCGGAAAGTTTGCTGATTGCGGAGTGACACTCAGGGATTTTTCGCCGTTGATACGTGCAAAACCGTTTCGGCGCTCCAGGGCACGGCCGGATCGAGCGTCACATTCCACACACCTAGAATCTGCGATCCTTGATATACGCGTTCAAACCCTTCCTCGGATTCCGAAACCGATTCGATGGGTGAAATCCACAACTGGCGCGCACTACCCGCTTCGATTTCCACTGCCACGTCTTGCCATTCATCCACGAGGCGCACCCGTGCACCGTCGACCACGCCACCCCACTCCAAAGGTTTCCGGCCGCCCGCGAATTCGATGTAGCGGTCCGGCACGTTAGGCGCCAGGAGATTGATCACGATCTCCAGACCCACGGTGAATTGCGCAGAACCGTTGGGATCGGAGACAGGAAGCGCCGACCCTGTGTGTGCAAGATCGATGCGGCAGCGAACATCGAAGCCCTCTTCAGTGCTTTCGAATTGCAAAACCTTCTCCGCGCAAAGATTGCAGTTCGGATCAGCCCCGGCAATTACCTGGCGCAGGGGAGCCCGCATTCTTAACCGAATCTCGTCCGCGGTTGCGTCATCCACCTGGTAATCCCCTCCTGCGAACGCGGCGCTCTCTTCGAGGTGCAGCGCTTCATAGTCGGCGTGCGATTTGTCCGGCGCGAACAACAGGAGACGGAATGTATTTCGCGCCCAGCGATCGTATTTCAGTCTTTTCTCGAGCCCCGGTTCCTTGGCCAGCGTCTGCTCGTGAATCGAGGCCACTTTGGCGGCGAACTGAGCGGCATTCTGCAACCGGGAATGGTAGGCCTCGACGCGCCGCTGCAGCGAATTGATCAGAGTCACGGCGCTCGGACGAAAATCCAGTACATCCAATGTGCCCCCGCCGGAAGGTTTGACGACGGCAGCGAATTTGGGCGAAGTAATCTCGATTTCTTCCCTGCCATCCGCGTCAAAATCGAGCTGCGTCATCACTTGATACTGCTTTGCGCCATGCCGGAGCGAATCCGCGATGGTCTCCGCGCGGACCAATTCGCGCCACAGTTCGGTCCTCAAGTGCGGCGCATAGAGCCCGCCGAAAATTCCATGCCAGTACGCGTCGTTGCATTGCGAGCGCAAGAGGTGCGTGACCGCAGTGTCGCGCTGCGTTGCTGCCTTCGTTCCTTTTCGCAAGCCGCGCACGGTTTCGGTGCGCAGTTTCGAGGAAACTCGCAGCATCTTCTTGTGCAGCAGATTGGCTTCGGCGTATTTGCTGAAAAATCCGCGCCAGAATCCGCCGCGCAGGAATCGCCGCACGTCGGGACGCCCGGAAAACTCGTCGAGAAGCGCGTGAAATTTCTGTCGCACCGAAGTCGGCAGCACCCACTCCATCATCTCCGTGTACGACGCGGTCGGCAAACCCACGCGGCCGAGCGGGGCGTGCGTCGCGAGCGCCTCGCCCGGCGGAACCGTTTCCAGCCACTCGTGATTGGCTTCAATAGCGCCAAAGAACCGGTCGAGCCAGCCGTCGCGGTAGCAATGCTCATAGGTGTGCGGCCAGCCGCCAAATTTTTCCATGTCGTCGCCCATGGAGGCCATTGCCCCTGCATGATCGGCCGCGGACCTTTTAAGAAAAGCGATGGAATCCTCAACACTTCCAAAAGGGAGCAGGTAGCGCAGCTCCTGCAGTCCGGGAATGACTTTGACCGTTTTGCCGCATTCTTCGGCGACGTAATAGCCGAACAGTTCCGGGATCTCGCGACCCGCCGTGAGAAAGTGGCTGTCGTCGACAAGTGTGTAGTCTATCCCCGCCTCGGCCAGCGCCTCGGGTAATTGAGGCTCCCAGACGCGTTCCGCGAGCCAGGCGCCGGTGGGCCGCCTTCCAAAATTTTCTTCGACGAAATGGCTCAGGCGCCGGATCTGCTCGATACGGTCTTCGTAGGGAATGACGACCAGGATGGGCTCGTAAAATCCGCCGCCGGCGATCTCCACCTGGCCGCGCGCAACGAGCGCGCCAATGCGCCGGATGTACTCAGGATGCTTTTCGGCCATCCATTCGAGCAGCGGACCGGAATAGTGCAACCCCAAACGGACGCGCGGATGCCGCGCCACGCACTCCACAAATGGCAAGTAGGAACGCTCGTAGGTGCGTTCCATCACCTCGTCAAAATTGCCGACAGGTTGGTGCGCGTGAATGAGCAAAACCAAGTTGAATTTCGGCAAGCAAGAACCTCGCGGCCGCGCAGGCCTTTTATGATAGCGCGGACTGTCACCAATGGAGAAATTCAAATGCCCGATTGTCACGATTACGAACCGTGACATTTGCGGCAGTCACGGACGGCACAATCCTGCGTCTGCTATGATGCCGTGCACGGCCTTCCGGATGACTCAAGGTCCAAAAACACGCATGGATTCACACGAAAAAGATCGGCTGTATCAAAAAGGACTTGAAGCGTTTAATTCCGCGCATTTCTACGACGCCCACGAGCATTGGGAAGAAGTCTGGCTGGAGACCCCAAACCCGGACAAGATTTTTCTCCAGGGACTCATCCAAGTGGCTGCGGCGTTTCACCACTACTCCCGCGCCAACTTATTGGGGACGCGGAAGTTGCTGCGGGCGGGGCTCGTCAAACTCGATCGCTTCCCGGATGTTCATGGAGGACTTGAAATTGAGGCCCTTCGCAAGGCCGTGCAAGAATGGCTCGATGTGCTCGAATCCGGAGACATTCCCGATTCGAAGAAGCCGCCAAGAATCGGACGCCATAGCGGCTCACAGCGCTCCCATTAAATCAGGCGGCGCGTTCTCCCCCAGGAACCCTCGATCGTTGCTTAAATAATCGAGGAAGAAACTTGGGTTTCCCGCCCATAGCGCGTAGGTAGCCAGGGTCCGCGAGAAGAACACCGTCTTCGACCCTCAGCCTGCGCCGCAGAATCAAAAGGTATCCCAGAGTTCCTGCAATCGCTGTGATCCATGCCGTGTGGATCATGGGCAGGGAAAATACTTCGGCCACCACGCCGACATAGTTTGGATGCCGCACCCAGCGATACGGACCTGAGCTCACCACGCCGATGCGCGGCGATTCCATCACCTCGACGTTCCAGTGCCCCGCCAGGACGCGGATGACCCACCAACGCAGAAGATTGGAAAGAAGAAACAGTATCGCCATCGGAATTGCCAGCGCGAAAATCAGGGGACGATGAAGAAAGAGAACTTCAGCTCCCGCGCAGACGAGGATGCTGCCGTGCAGAATCACCATCCAGCGAAAATGCGGTTCGGGAATCTTGCGGACGCCTTGCTTTTCGAGTTGCCGCTGGTTGCGGCGTGAAATCACGAGTTCCGCCAACCGCCCAATCCCAACGACTACCAGCAGCGAGATATACGCAGCCGTCATGGCCATTGCAGCAGGAGCATCTCCGCCGTGAATCCCGGCCCGAAAGCCATCAGGAGCCCGTAGCTCCCCGAGGGCATTTCTTTTTGCACCAGCCATTCATTGAGGATGAACAAAACACTGGCGCTCGAAAGATTGCCGTAGCGGCGCAGGATTTCCCAGGACACTTCCGTGTCGGAGCGGCTCAAGCCCAATTCCTCCTGCATGAAGGACAGCAGTTTTTGCCCGCCGGGATGCAGAAGAAACGCGGAAATATCCTCGCGCCGCAATCCCTGCCGCGCCAGAAAGCCTTCCGCCAGATCCTTCACTCTTTCGCGGATTAGTTCGGGCACATCCTTGGAAAGAACGATATGGAAGCCCGAATCGCGCAAATCGAAACCCATCGCGGCGAGCGAGTTGGGAAACAGAAAACACTCGGACGCGAGAATCCGCGGTCCCGGTGCTTCTCGCCCGGTGACCACCACGCCCGCGGCGCCGTCCCCGAACAGCACGGCTGAAATCAAATTGGCCTGCGTAGCGTCCTTGCGCTGAAACGTCAGCGTGGGGATTTCTACGGCAATCAAGAGCGCCGTGCGATCCGGAAACGCGGTCAAATACTCCCAGGTGCGCGCGAGGCCGGCGGCGCCCGCCGCGCAGCCCAGTTCCGTGATGGGCAGCCGGCGCACGTCCGGGCGAAATCCCATGATCGTCGCTAGGTGAGCGTCCAGAGAAGGGATCATCACGCCCGTGCAGGAGACCGTGACGAGCAAATCCACATCGGTGGGCACCATACCGGCTTGCGCCAGGGCGCGTTCGGCAACCTGCAGGCCGAGCTCGACAGATTTTTCCTGATACTCCGCGTTGATTTGCGCGAGCGGGCGGGGCTCAATCGTGTATTCCGGCGGAAACACGGTGTATCGCTGATCGATGGCCGAATTGTCGACCACTTCGCGAATAGCTTCCAGCCGCGCCCCCTCCAGCTGAAAGACGCCGCCGATGCCGTTTTTCACGACTTCGCGAGACAGCACGTACGGCGGCACGGCCGTCGCGGTCCCGGCGATGGTGGCCACGGCAGGTACGATTTTGTTTTTGATTTTGGTTTGCGGGCCTTGCCGGCTCGCCAGGGCTTCTTCTACCGCTACAGACTTTGGCGTTCGCATGGATGACAAGATGAGGCTCCTCTGACTCCGGCTCCGGTTGGGTAATCTCGGAGTAAGAGATCCCGGCGCCAAGCTTGCAACAACCGCGGTAAGGCACAGATGCTTGGCAACAGGCACTGAAAAAGGAAAGTGGATCGCGGTTCTTGCACCCCTGCATCACCCAGGCAAATGCGCGCACCCACATTCCAAAAAGAATGCGGCGCCCTTCCTCTGCAAAGGGAACGCCGCACGAAAACCCACTCCGACAAGTTGCCGTTTTCGGACGGTAAGGATCAGCCTTGCTTGGTGTACCAGTCCGCGTTAATCGCCGTAAACTGGGCCCACTTCTCCGGCAAATCTTCCAAAGCAAAAATCGCCGTGACGGGGCACACCGGAACGCAAGCGCCGCAGTCTATGCATTCCACGGGACTGATGTAGAGTTGGGTCTCGGACTCGAATTTGGGCTCATCTTTCCGCGGGTGGATGCAGTCGACCGGGCAGACGTCGACGCATGCGGTGTCTTTCGTTCCGACGCAGGGCTCAGCGATTACGTACGCCATCTTGACTCTCCTTCATAAGGATATCGATTGCTAAAAATAAACAAAAACCGGCTTTCTTTTGCTTGGAAAGTATCGGTTTATATCACCAAACCGGCAGTGGCACAAGCCGGATTCTCCACGGAAAAAGTATAGCACGTCCGGGGACGCGGGCTTTGCTTGGGCATATCAGAAGCTTTAGCGCCCTCCATCGCACATCAGAACGGCGGCGCCTTGCAGCTTTCCGCCGCGCAATTCATTCAAAGCCTCGTTGGCCTGCTCGAGCGCAAATGGCTGGGTGGTCGTTCGCACCGGAACTTTGGGAGCGATGCTCATGAATTCCGCAGCGTCTTTGCGCGTGAGGTTCGCGACGGAACACACGGTCCTTTCTCCCCACAAAAGATCATAGGGAAACGAAGGGATGTCGCTCATTTGAATGCCGCCGCATACGACCGTTCCTCCCTTGCGCACGGCAGCCAGCGCGGCGGGAACCAGCGCGCCGACCGGCGCAAAAATAATCGCGGCGTCCAGTTCCTCGGGAGGGCGCTCGTTGGACGGCCCCGCCCAGGCCGCGCCCAGCCCTTTTGCAAAACTTTGCGCCTCTTCATCACCGCGCCGCGTGAAGGCGTAGACGCTGCGGCCTTGATACCGCGCCACCTGCGCGACGATGTGCGCCGCGGCGCCGAATCCGTAGATGCCCAGCCGTTTTGCGTCGCCCGCACGCACGAGCGATCGATAGCCGATCAAGCCGGCGCAAAGTAGAGGCGCAGCTCCGGCGTCCGAATAGGATTCGGGGATGGGGACGCAGTAGCGCTCGTCAGCAACAGTGTATTCGGCGTAGCCTCCATCGAGCGTGTAGCCGGTGAAGCGCGCTTGCGTACACAAGTTTTCGTTGCCCGCGCGGCAGTAGGAGCATTCACCGCAGGTCCAGCCAAGCCACGGCACGCCCACGCGCTGCCCGACGGAAAGGCGGCTCGTTCCCTCGCCCACGCGTGTCACGCGGCCCACAATTTCATGCCCGATAATGAGAGGAACTTTCGGATTGGGCAACTCGCCGTCCAACACATGCAGATCAGTGCGGCACACCGCGCAAGCCAGCACTTGCAGTTGCACCTGGCTCTCCCCGGGTTCCGGCACAAGGCAATCACGGAGGACAAGAGGTTTGCCCGCTTGCTCAAAGACCATCGCGCGCATGAATTTATTCTGGCTCATTAATAGGGCGGTTCACATCCGTTTCTACTACGCCTCGTTTTGCTCGGGAGCCGCGGCCCTGCGAAGCAAATTTTTCGCGAAGAAGAATAAATTCGCGGGGCGTTCCGCGAGCCGGCGCATGAAATACGGAAACCAGTCCTTCCCGAACGGAATGTACACCCGCACGCGATAGCCCTGCCGCACCAGGCGGCTCTGCAGGTCCGCCCGGATACCGTATAGCATCTGAAACTCGAATTTGTCCTTGGTGATGTTTTGCTCGGCGGCAAAACGGATGGCGGCCTCGATCATCTTCGGGTCGTGCGTGGCCAGGGCGTGATAGATCCCGCTTGGCAGAAGGATTTTCATCAGCTTGATGAAATTCGCATCGACATCTTTCTTGCGGCGAAAGGCGATTCGCGAGGGCTCTTTGTACGCGCCTTTGACCAGGCGTATGCGGCAGCCAATGCCCAGCAATTCGCGGACATCCTCATCACTCCGGTAGAGGTACGCCTGGATGACGGTTCCGACGGCGGCCGTTTCCGCCCGGGCCTGCTTGATCATGCGCAGGGTGCGGTCCGTGTAGGCCGAGCCTTCCATGTCCACGCGCACGAAATTCCCCAGTTCCTCCGCTCGCCGCGTGACCATGCGCAATTGTTCGGCGCAAAACTCGCCTCCGAGATCGAGGCCAAGATGCGTCAGCTTGAGTGAAATGTTGGCCTCGACGCCCTGGGCTGCAATCTGCTCCAGCGCTTCCATGTAGGAAATGCGCGCGCGTTCGGCATCCTCGCGAGTCGTTACGTTTTCGCCGAGGTGATCCAGGCTCGCGGCCATTCCGGCCTTGTTGCAGGCGCGCGCCGCCGCGATGGCGGCGGCCAGTTCCTCACCGGGGACAAAACGGCGCCCCATGCGGCGCGTTGCACCATGGGAAACAATCCAGCGGCGAAGCCGGGAGCTTTTTGCCAGTTCGAGCAGCAGCGCGCGTAGCATCGGGGTTGTGCCGGCAACGCCTTAGAGTGAGGGGCGATTTCAGTGGTCCGGATTGGCTTCGAGAAATTTCTCGGCGTCCATCGCGGCCATGCACCCCGAGCCGGCGGCGGTCACGGCCTGTTTGTAGTGATGGTCCTGCACATCTCCGGCGGCGAAGACGCCGGGAATTTTGGTCTGGCTGCCGTGATGCGTGATGAGGTAGCCGTTCTCGTCCATGTCGAGCTTTCCGCGAAAGACTTTGGTGTTGGGAACGTGGCCGATGGCGATGAACACGCCTTCCACGTCCAGCTTCGAAGTCGTATTGGTTTCGGTGTTTCGCAACGTCATGTATTCCACGCCGCCTTTGGACACATCGGAAATGTCTTCGACCACCACCGGAGTAACAAATTGAATTTTTTCATTGGCGCGCGCGCGATCGATCATGATTTTCGAGGCGCGGAATTCCTTTCGCCGGTGCACCAGGTACACTTTTTTCGCAAATCGTGAAAGGAAATTGGCTTCCTCCATGGCCGAGTCACCGCCGCCGACGACGGCGATATCCTTGCCACGGAAAAAATAGCCGTCGCAAGTGGCGCATGTGGAGACGCCGTAGCCGATCAGCTTGCGCTCGGACTCGAGGCCCATGAGCCGCGCCGTCGCGCCCGAAGCGATGATCAGCGCGCGGCCCTCATACGTGTCGTTGCCTGCCGTGATTTTAAACGGCCGCTTGCTCAAATCGACGTCGGTGATCGCCCCGGATTTAAATTCCGCGCCGAAGCGTTGCGCCTGCTTGCGCATGTTTTCGATCAAATCGGGGCCGAGTATGCCGTCGGGAAATCCGGGAAAATTCTCAACCATGGTGGTGAGCGAGAGCTGCCCGCCGGGCTCAAAGCCGTCGATCACGATAGGTTTCAAGTTGGCGCGCCCGGCATAAATGGCGGCTGTCAGTCCGGCGCAGCCGCTGCCGATGATGATGACGTTGTTCAAGTGGTTTTCTCCCTGCCCGTAATTGGATTCACCAGCACGACGCCGCGATGCAAACCGCGAAGGACGAAAGTTTAGCACTCCGGCGAGCGTCCCTGCTCGCGGAATGTTTTTGACCTCGTGGTTTGTCGCGACCTTCTGCAGGCAGCGACTGACAGCAAGGAACTTAACCCTTCATATATTCGGTGCTATGCTCGCAAATATGAGAGCTTCAAGAGTTATTGTCTTGCTCTTTGGCTTCCTGATCTGCGCTTACCCGCCTTACAAACTGTCGGCGGGCTCGACGCCTGGTGTAAAAGTCCGTGGTGTCGTGTTGGATCAATCAGGAGGATATGTTCCCGAAGCCTCCGTAATCCTTGTTTCCGGCGAATTCGTGATACAGACAATGTCGGATGATCATGGGCGGTTCGAATTTTCCGATGTATCTCCGGGGGAGTTCGAGATGGAGATCGCCGCTCCCGGTTTTAGATCCGAAAGTATTGCAGGCATTCATGTCGCAAAAGAGGCCGTCGGCGGAATCTCGATCATCTTGCGCGTTGGAGAGGGGAACGGTGTTTGCATCGCAGCTTTGAGTGAGACTGCGGCAAGGGCGGTGGGCCCTTCGGGTGGCGTTTCGTACGAAAAGCAGATTGACGATACGAACTTGGAAGGCGTCGTCCTGGACCTTGAAGGGAGGCCATTGTCCAATGCGACTTTCTCCCTTTCAAAGTCAGGCCAAACTCAAGTTGCAACGTCTAATGGCAAGGGCGAATTTCGATTTGCCGAGCTCAGATCAGGGAAGTACAAGTTAGCGATATCGCTCGACGGGTACCGAGGCGAATCACGAAGCTTGTGGATCGTGAATCGAAATCTCACCAAGATCGTTGTCGTTTTGACGCCGGTAAACTATTGCCATTGAGGCGCTTTAAATCGCACACCCTGATCGGACTCCTCCCGAAACTGAAATAAAGTGCAGCATCACAATGACGTCCGCATCAATGCCCTAATCGAGCCGAATTGCCTGAAGCCTCTCACCAGGACCAGCGCTGGCCTCCCCGCCCAGAATGGGTGATAATGCCAGCGCATTTTGCTTCCCACAGGAGGTGGTCTTGAGCCGCGCACCAGGCACGTACGCCGTGTTCGATACTTCGCAGGGGACGATCGTCGTCCGGCTATTCGAAAAGGAAGCCCCGCAGACGGTTGCGAATTTCGTCGGCCTCGCGGAGGGCACCAAGGAATTCAAGGATCCGAAGACCGGGCAAAAAGTAAAGCGAGCGTTCTACGACGGCCTCATCTTCCATCGCGTGATACCGCAATTCATGATTCAGGGCGGATGCCCGCTCGGTACGGGAACCGGAGATCCCGGCTATCGCTTTGCCGACGAATTCCACAAATCTTTGAAGCACGACAAGCCGGGAAAGCTGTCGATGGCCAACGCCGGGCCCGGCACGAACGGAAGCCAGTTTTTCATTACCGTGGCGCCGACGCCCTGGCTCGATAACAAGCACACCATCTTCGGCGAGGTAATCGAGGGAATGGACGTCGCCACGAAAATCTCGGAACTGCCGCGCGGGGCGAATGACAAGCCCAAACAAGCCGTCGAACTGAAATCCGTGCGGATCGAGCGGGCCTGAAAGCCCGGAAGCCAGCATGCTAAGCCCGGCCAATTTATTCCGGATGATGACCGAGTTCATCTTTATCTTGCTCGGCGGTTTTCTGGCATGGCTCGGTTTGAGCGGCCGGCTGGAGCTTGGAAATTTTAATCCGCGAGGTCCGGCCTGGCTGGGCCTCGGGGCGGTACTCATCTACTGGGGAGCGCGCACCTGGGCCAAAACGGCGCGCGCGGCGCGCACCGCGGATCGTACCGTGGCGCAAGTGGGCGGGGCTTCGCTGATCCTTGTTGGTCTCATGATGTTCTCTCTGCTTTTTGTGGAATTTCGCCGGGTGGGAATGGTCTTTGCGGCTGCCGGGGGGATTTTGTCGCTGCGCGGAATCCTGGCCGCCGTGCTATCTCTACGGACGGATTAGTCAAATTCACTCAAACCGGAGGAACCTTCCATGCTCAAGGAATTCAAAGAATTCGCGATGAGAGGGAACGTGCTCGATATGGCCGTCGGTATCATCGTCGGCGCGGCCTTCGGGCAAATCGTCAACTCGTTCGTGCAGGACATTTTGATGCCTCCAATCGGGAGGCTCCTCGGCCACGTCGATTTCTCAAACCTGTTTGTGAACTTGACCGAGACGCATTACCCGTCGATCGCTGCAGCCAAAGCGGCGGGCGCCGCCACGCTGAACTACGGCGTCTTTCTGAACACCATCATCAATTTTCTGATTGTGGCGTTCGCAGTGTTCCTGCTGGTGCGTCAGGTCAATCGTCTCGCGCCGAAGCCGGCTCCCGCGGCCGCGCCCGCAACGCGCGATTGCCCCTACTGCCTGAGCGCCATCCCGGCCAAGGCAACGAAGTGCTCACATTGCACCTCGGAACTTCGTCCCGCGTAGACACATGAACGTTTTGCGCTTCAGCGCGAGACCGCGATGGTCTCGCGTGAAACGGCCAACAGGCGCGGCAATGCCTTCGCTACTGATGCTGCGAGTGGGCAGCCTTGTTTTTGTTGATGTGTTCTTTCAGGCGGGCGGCGACATCGCCTTCCTTGCCGTCTTCCAATTCCTTCATCACTTCATCGAGGGCAAAGTGGACCACGTCGTGGTGGTGAAGCTCGTCCGGTGACACCAGATCGCTGAGGCGCAACCAGAGGCGGTGCACCAGGCGCACTTCGTTGGATGTGAGATTCGGCGCGTGCGGGCCGAGTAGATAGAATTCGCGCTGGCCGCCGGGCGTAAAAATTTCCAGGTTAAATTGCGGTCGCGGATCGGGTAGCTGCTCCCAGGCGAGGCCGATCTCCCGGGCCTCTTCGGCCAGCGATACCTTCGCCGAGCGGCCCAGAACGATGGTGCCGGCTTCCAGCTTGACCGCGGCGTTCAGAATTCCTCCCCACAAGTCATTGGCGGAAACGACGGCCAAGCGAATCGGCTTGCCCCGCTTTTCCGCGAGCGACAGGGCTTTGGTAAAAAGAAATTGTTCAATGCTTCCAAAAAGCTGCTCGGCTTCGAGTTCACTCGAACCCGAGGCCGCGCGGCGGAGAAGGCGGACGTGCATCACGACAATGTCGCGGCGCTCGGTCCGGATGCGGTCCAGAACCGCCTGCAGGTGGTACAGCGCATGATAGTTGCTGACCGGCACGAGAACGCTTCCGGGGCGCACACCGACGGACTGACGAGTGAGTTCTTCGCGCGCGGCGACGTTGAACTGATCCATCTCGACGTGCGCGGCGCCGCGATTTCTATGCGTAATCTTTTCAGACACCGTGAACACGCCAAACATGATGAACGAGAAAGTTATTCCGGCGACGGTCGCGCTGGGCTTGGTGAACAGGTTCACGATGGCGATGAGAAACAGAATTACGGTGATAAGAGCGAGCCCCAGAGGAATTTCCTTGCCGAACAAATGGAAATTCAGAGGCACGCGATATTCGCGGTCGCCGGGATGCGTGTAGCGGATCACCAGCACGGCAATCCCCTGCATCGTGAAACTCCAGATCACGCCAAACGCATACAAGTTGGCGAGAAAAGTCACATCACCGCGGCTGGCGATGATGGTCAGAATCTGGAAGAGGACGACAATGTTGATGATGCGGTGGGAAGTGCCGTATTTCCGGTGCGGCTGCCGGAACCAGTCCGCGAGCACGCCATCCTCGGAAACGCGGTTCAGCACGCCGTTTGAGCCCACGATCGCCGTATTCACCGCGCCCGCGAGAATCAACGTGCCAACCGTCACCACGAACACATGAAACGCCAGCCGCATCGCGAACGGGCCCGCCAGGCTCATGGACAAGCCGCCGATCAAATTTTCAAGGTACTTGCCCCGAATGTCGTCGGGGATGATCATGACGGCGAAAAACGATACCAGGGAAGTGAAGAGCAGGCTGTAAACGAAAATAACAAAGCCGGCCTTTTTCAAATTCGGCAGTTTGGGCGCCTCGATCTCCCGATATACCTGCGCCAGGGACTCCTCTCCGCTCATAGCCAGAACGGAATGTCCGATTCCGACGAACACGGCGATAATCGGAATCATGTGCACAATCTGGCTGCCGGAGAGCCAACCGAGCGACCTCTTGTCCAGCCGGATCGTGCTGGGCATGGGAAACGGCGGCAAGTGCGCGCCGCGAATCCAAATGGTGTAGGTGCACCATACAATCAGCACGACCACCATCACCGTGGTGACCTGCATGATTTTCAGCGCCTTGTCGCTCGATTCGTGGACGCCCTTGATGTTCTCCCACCAGAAAAAGAGCGTGACGAGGACCGCGAAAAATGCGGCGGTGGAATTCTCCGAAAGCTGGATGCCCAGGTGGAAATAGGCGAACAATTCGTTTAAGAGACCCGCGAGATACTGCCCCGCGGAAACACCGCTGATCGGCCCGGTCAAAACGTAGTCAAACATCAGCGCTGAAACCGAGAATTTCGCCAGCGTTCCGCCCAGCGCCTCCTTGACCACGCGATATACGCCGCCGCGCACGAACATGCTGCAGCTTTCCACGTACACAGCGCGCACGCAGTAGGAGAAGAGCATCACGCCGAGAATGAACCAGGGCGCCGACTTGCCGATGAAGCTCTCGGACTCGCCCCCGGCGTAGTAGGCGGAAGACGCCAGATCGTTCAAAACAATGGCGGCCGCGCGCCAAAAGGAGATGAACGTCAGCATGGCCGTGGTGGCCACAATCACGCGAGGTACGGTTATAAGGGGAGAAGGTTCAGGGCTTTGGCCCACAGGCGTCGATGACATGAGGCGTAAAGAAAATATAAAGAATTCATTATGGCATCTTTATGCGGCCCTGTCCACGGAAAGGGGCATCGTTGTCTTAGCTCCATAATTCTGTCACCCCCTAATGGCTACGTGAAAATGTCACCCCTATGGAGACATTCACGTTGAGCCAGAAAGAATTGCAACGAGTGGCAGTGATTTCTTCGTGCGTGAAGGGGGAATTGGCGTGTGCCAGAGCCGCCGCGCTGCTCGACCTTACTCCTCGACATGTCAAACGACTCAAAGCCCGGTTACGGCAAAGCGGCGAGGCGGCTCTGGCACACGCCGGCCGCGGTCGGCCCAGTCATCGTCGCCTGCCCCAGCGCGTGCGGGATCACATCTTGCAACTGGCCCGCACCCGTTATGCCGGCTTCAATGACCATCACCTTTGCGAAAAACTGGTCGAGCAAGAAGGCTTCTCGCTCAGCCGTGAAACCCTCCGCCGCTTGCTGCGCAGCCAAGGTCTCGGCTCTCCCCGCAAACGTCGCCCTCCCGCTCATCGCCAGCGCCGTTTGCGCGTCGCTCGCGAAGGCGAATTGGTGCAACTCGACGGCTCGCCTCACGACTGGCTCGAAGGCCGCGGCCCGCGTCTCACCGCTCTGGGCATGCAGGACGACGCTTCCGGCAAAATCCTCGTCGCTCAGTTCTTTCCTTCGGAAACCGCCGAAGGCTACTTTCGCCTGCTCCAAAGCCTGCTCCGACGCTTCGGCGTGCCCACGGCCTTCTACGGAGATCGCAGCGGCGTCTTCGTCCGCAATGACGATTACTGGACCGTCGAGGAAGAACTCGCCGGCCAGCGCCAACCCACCCAATTCGGCCGCGCCCTGGCTCAACTCGGCATCACCTTCATTGCCGCGCAATCTCCTCAAGCCAAAGGCCGTGTCGAACGCCTCTGGGGCGTGCTGCAAGATCGCTTGCGCAGTGAATTGCGTTTGGCCAACGCCTGCGATATCGACTCGGCCAACCGCCTCCTGGGCAAGTTCATCGCTGATTACAACCGCCGTTTCGCGCGCACTCCGCGCGACGCCGCCAAAGCTTGGCGGCCCGCTCCCGATGATCTCCAGCGCATCTGTGCCTTCCGGCACGAACGCATCGTTAGCAACGACAACGTCGTGCAGTGGGACGGGCGCCGCTTCCAGATCCCGCCCCAGAACCGCCGCTTCAGTTTTGCGGGAGCAAAAATCCAGCTCTATCAGACGCTCGATGGCCGCGTCTCGCTCTACTACGGCGATACCCGGCTGGAACACACCAACGCCCAGGAGGGGTGACATTTCTATGTTGCCGTTAGGGTGACAGATTTATGTTGCTACAACACGGAAAGGGGCATCGTTGGAATAATTCCGCTTTGACGGGAGTTAAGAATCGCCGGCCGAGGTTCGTTATTCCGCGGCTAGAAGCGATGGGAAAATGGCGGGAAATGAATTTCGCGCTGCTCCGGCAGGGCTATTGATCCGACCGCACCGGGACCGGGACGTTCCGTGGGATTTCGGCGATGGACTTCCCGATCGATTCGAGGTAGTTCCGGGTGTAGTCTTCGAGCCCGCTTGAGAACTCGCGGGAAACTTCATCGGCTTTTTCATGGAGAATCGCGGTCATCTGGCTTCCGAGGGATGCCAGGAGCAGTTCCACATTTTCCTGCGCCGCCTTTTCAAAGGTTTGATAGAGCTGGAATAGATTTTGGTTGGTTCTCGCGGTATGCGCAGCGGCAGCCTTTTCCAAATCTTCCAGCGCCCTGGCCATGCCTTCGTTTGTGGTGTAGGCCAGCTGGTTCTCGATCCCCGCGAAAATCGCCTCTGATTCTTTTCTCAATGCGGTTTCGGCGCCTTCGAGTCTCTGCAAGGAATCCCTGGCGACGTCGAGCATGGGCGCAACCTGGTCGCGAATGCGCGCCACGAAGTGGTCCACCGCTTGGCTGCGTGTAGCTTCGACCTCGCTTTCCACGCGCTTGATGGTGCTCAGCGCCATCGCGTCCATCCGCTCGCTCATTTCCTTTCCTTGACCCAGCAAATGCTTGCGTGCAGTTTCCATGTCCTGTTCGATCTGTTTCCTCCACAGGGCGTGGCTATTGCGGGCACCAGCCTCCTGCGCCGCCCTCAACTCTTTCATTCCCTGGTGGACGATGACTTCCTTGGAGGCCGATATCACGGACTGGATGGTCTTGATGGCCTCGTCGCGAAGCTGCGCCCGAAACTCGTCCAGCAGCCGTCCTTTGTCCTTGGCAAGGGCCGCGGCGGCGGCCTCCGACGCCATGGCTTGGATCTGTTCACCGACGCCGACCATCAGCTGGGCCAGCGGCGGGATCGGAGCCGTCGGGGCTTCGCTCTTTGCAAGCTGAGTGGTTTGCTCATGTGCGCGGCCAGGCTCTGGGGCGGCTTGCGGCTCTTTCCGCGTCACCAATTTCAATTCTCTCCCGGAAACTGCAGGTTCGATCGCTTCGGGAAGCTGATGTGGGAACCAATCGGCGGGCGGGGAGGAGATGCCCCAGATATTTCCTGCGACTTCAAGTTCCACCGCAATGTGGAAAGCCCTCTCCTTGACCGGGAGCCGCTGCACACATTTGACTTGCGCCCGTGTCGAGCAAGCCACGGAACCGCCGTCCTGTGGCTTGATATCGAGGTACACGGTCTCCCCCTGAAGGACCTCATGTTTCGACTGGTACGAACAACCGTGGCAGCTGATCAATAAAGTCGAGACTTGTTCCTGGTAGGGTTCCCGTAAAGAGCCCACTCCATGCACAACGATTGGGATGGCTTCTTCGATTCGTTTGCTTCGCCGCTTCAGGGTGTGCGCAGCCAGATGGGATGACACAAGTTCCTCCGGGGGGCTGGAATCAAGGGGCTGGAATGAAATGATACGCCGGAGTGAAGCCTCAGGTCCGGGCGACAGGAAAGCCTGTAGCCGAGGAGTTACCGCCCCAATTTGAGGATTCGATATTCAGGTTTCCGGGTCAGGATTTGTCCGGTACTCGCGGCCGCATTCTTCGCAGGGGCAAATGGTTCGCAGGAAGTCGAAACTGAAGATTCCCGCAGTGTGGCCGTCGTTAAAATCGATCTGTAGGGCGTAATTGCCGACCGCGTGCGCGGACTTCGCCGCGAGTTTCGGTTTGTACATGGGAAGCAGCGGTGAACTGAGCGGAGGGGCCGCGGTGAGGGGCGCATTTTCTTTCTTCAACTGCAGGTCTTTTTGCTGGCCAGCCGCCTTCCTCTGCCGCTCGTCGTTGCACATCGCGCACGGGCATTCTTCACGCAAATAGGCGAAATCGTAGTGGCTCGTGTGATTGTCGGCCCAGGTGATGTCCACGCCTTTCCCCGAGGACACGTGCACTTTCACGCTGGCCGGTTTTCTTCGCGCATCGATGGGAATAGGCATGGCGCGAGGGCATTACTCCTTGGCCAGCGAGGGAGCGCTGATGCGGGCCAGGCGGCCGTGTTCGAGTTCCACGCGGCGATCGGCAAGATTTCCGATGGCCTGCGAATGGGTGACCACAAGAATGGTGTGCCCGGAGCGGTGCAGTTCGCGCAACAGATTCAGCACGACCGATTCGTTGGCCTCGTCAAGATTGCCAGTAGGTTCGTCGGCGAGGATCACCTTGGGCTGGTTGATCAGCGCGCGGGCGATGGCCACGCGCTGCTGTTCGCCCCCGGAAAGCGCAGCGGGAACGTGATCCAACCGGTCGCCGAGGCCCACGCGCGCGAGGGCTTCGGCCGCCTCTTTTTCATCGGTGATGCTGTGAAAATATTGCGCCAGCATCACATTTTCGAGGGCCGTGAGATAGGGAACCAGGTGAAATTGCTGGAATACGAATCCGATTTTGTCGGCCCGGTAGCGCGTCAATTCGCGTTCGCCAAGAGCGCCGATTTCCAAGCCGTCGACAATAACGCGGCCACCGCTCGGATGATCCAGGCCGCCGAGAATGTTGATGAGCGTCGTTTTGCCGGAGCCGGAAGGCCCCATAATGGCGATCCACTCGCCGGACTCCACGTCGAAGCTCACGCGGTCGAGCGCGCGCACTTCCCCGAAGCGTTTTTCGAGTTTGTCGACCTGGACCAGCGGCGCCATCATTCCCCTCGCAAAATTTCCGCGGGGCGCACGCGCCCCAGAAGGCGCAGCGGAAAAGCCCCGGCCAGCGCCACTGCGATCGTCAACCCAATGGTGATGGGCAAAACTTCAAAGCGCGCAGATATGACGACGCCGAAGATACTCTCGCCAATCCAGCGCGCCAGCAGCACGCCGAACAGAAATCCAAGCACGCCGCCCACGGCGCCGAGCGTGCCCGCTTCCGCGAGAAACAATCGCATGATGCGCGGGACCGATCCGCCAAGCGCCTTCATGAGGCCAACGTCCCGCCGCCGCTCCATCGCCAGAGCCGCCATCGAGGCCAGCACGCCGAACATCGAGAGGACCAGAATCAGGGCGATGGTCCAGAAAATTAGCCCGCGAATCCTGCCCAGAATCGTTCCCTCGGCGGCGGCGATCTGGCGCACCGGACGTACGTCAAGGCCCGGCAAGTTTTCCGCAAGCCTGCGCGTAACTTCCTCGATTTCCGATGTCGGTCCTGAAACGCTCAATTGTACGAGACTCACGCGGCCAGTGAGCCCCGCGAGAGTCTGCGCGGAATCGAGGTTCGTGAGGATTTGATTGTCCTCGGCGCCGCCGGTTGTGACAATTCCAGCGACGGTCAGGGAAATGTTGTGGTCGCCGGAACGCAGTTGAACTGAGCTGCCGGGCGCGAGCCCCAACTGGCGCGCGGCGTTAAAGCCCACAAGGCAATGCTCGTGGTCTTCGCGGGAAGACACCCAGCCACCTTCGACCTTCCACCAGGAATTCATTTTGGCTACCTGATCGAACCAGGTCCCAGCCAGAATGACCGGCTGCGACCCGGGATTCGCCGCCACGTAAAGATAAGGAGCAGTGGCGACAATTTGCGGAAGGCGCAGCGCGGCGATGCGATCCAAAACGGCGGCGTCGGCAAGCGCGGCTTCACTGCCCCCGGCCGCCGGCGGAGCGACAACCACGTTGGCGCCAAGGGTGCGGAATTCCTGCGTGAGTTTGCGTTCCGCATCCAAATTGACATTCAGCAAGGCCGAACAAACCGCTGCGCCGCTCGTAAGCGCAATCAGAGCCACGGCGAGGCGGCCCCGGCTGGCCCCGAGCAATTTCCATAGAATTCGCAGGAACATCGAAGGGCGCGACACGTCCTCACTCTCCCCGCAACACGGGAGCGGGATCGACGCGCGAGGCACGTCCCAGAGGCAGGAGACTTCCCAGCAGCGCTACTGCCGCCGCGAGGACCAAAACAATCGGAAGCAGAATCCAGCGAATCGCGGGAGCGACGCCGAAGATTCCAATGCCGAGGGCGCGCGCCAGGACAACTCCCAGCGCGTATCCCAGGACGCCGCCCACGAACGCAAGAAGTAATTGCTCGGCGGCAAAAAACTCGCCGACGGCGCGGCGGCTGGCGCCTAGCGCCTTCATCAATCCTATTTCGCTGCGCCGCTCGAGCACCGTCGTCGCGGATGTCGCGCCTACCGCAAGCGCCGCCGCGAACAAAGCGGCAATCGTCACCATCCACATCAGGCCGCTGACTCGCGTCAGAATACGCCCCTCGCCCTCGGCGACTTGCCGGATCGCGCGCACTTCAACGCCGGGAAGCTGCTGTTGAATCTGGTGCGAGATAGAGGAAATATACGGGCTGCAATACCAGCGGTCATATTCAACCGGAGTCATCGTTGCGGGATCGCGCTCCGAGAAAGCGTCCGCAGGCTTCGTCAACGCGCTCACCAGCAGGCGCCGGTACTCGCCAGGGCGGCCGGCCAGATCTTGCGCAATCGCCAAAGGCGCGAGGATGGAGTTGTCTTCGCGGCCTCCGGTGGAAACGATGCCCGTAATCGTAAGCGTGCGCGAGTGGCCGCCCGCATCGATTCTAACCTTGCTTCCGGCGCGCAGATTCAAACGCTGGGCAAGTGCCGAGCCCACCACGCCTTCTTCAGAAGTATCCGAAAACCATCGACCTTCGACGTGCCACCAGGGATCGGTGGCCGAAATTCCGGTCGTGAACGCGCTGCCGTCGGGAACCGGAACGGAATGGCTGTACCACGTGCCGATCAATTCTTCCTGAGAAATTTCCTGCGACCCGTTAGTGCCGATCGCCACGGGAACGTCGAGAAACGGCGCAAATCCCATCACGTTGTTGCGCCAGAAAATCGTTTTCAACTTGCCGAGATCGCCTTCGGGCAAATACGCGCCGGCGTCCACGGGCCGGTAATCGACCCCGCCAATTTCGAGCGGCAGCGTATCCGACGCGGGCGTGACAAGCAGGTTCGCGCCAAGCGAACGGAATTCGCGCGCCAGGCGGTCTCCCACGTCAAGAGCGACTTCGAGCGTGGCGGTTGCAACAGCCATGCCCAGCGCCAGCGCCGCCGCCGTGAGGACTTTCCGGCGCGGCTTTCGCGTGAAGGAATCGCTGACAATTCGGAAAAACATAATCCGCCGTCTCTCGTTATTGAGAGACCCGGCTCCTCGCTGCGGCCAGATTCGAGACGTTGATCACCAGCGCCCCGTTTTCCATTTGCGAGGGAACGCCGACGGGATTGCAGCCGCCCGCTTCTCCAATGGTCGGAATGTAAATGGCGGAAGCGCAATTGCGGCACACGACGTTCGAACCATCCTGGCGGTATCCGGCCGTCCCGCAAATCAGGCAGGCGTCCAGCGCGGTGCCCCAGCTTCCATTGGGTTTTCGAATCACGATGAAGCGCACGCTCGTCCCGCTGGCGTCCACGCTGTAAATGTGAAGATTCGAATCGCTGATCTCGGAGAGGGGAATGCGCACCGACCCGTTTTCCGACTGGATCGAGCGGGCCTCAGTCGTCGCGGTCACGCGTGTGTAGGCAAATTCCGCGGCCAAAATCATGATAACGGCGGTGCAAGTGAATGCCGAGGCGAACGCCCAGCGGCGCTGCTTGCGGCGCTCCCATTCAAGCCGCCGGCGCTCCGCCGCGTCAGGCACATTTTCCGCTGCCCGGCCGCGGGCCGCCATCCATTCGCGCAACACGAGAAGAGCAGCCGCGCCAAGGATCACAGTGAAAAAGAAAAACTCGTTGCGCACGATAGGGCCCACATAGGCCATTTCCACGCGGCTCGACGGCAGCCACATGGCTTCACTCAATTCGTGAACGCCGGTCAACGCCAGTTGCACCGCGACGATAATCAGAATCGTGCTGGTTGCGGAAAAAAACTTTCCAAGCGAAATCTTCAGCGTCCCCTGGAAAAAGAAAACGCCCACCGCGACCGCGACTGCCAGCCCCAGCCCCGTTCCAATCCAAACGGCCAGGCCTTCCGTGGAAAGTTCCACTGCGCGCAGGATCAGCGCCAGTTCGGCGCCCTCGCGAACCACCATGAGGAAGACGAAAGTGGCGAGGCCGATCCCTGCGGACAATTCCGATTTTGCCGCATGCTTTTCGACGCGCTTTTCGATTTCCGATTTCAGATGCCGCGCCACGCGGTTCATCCAGATGATCATGGTGACCACGAACACGGCCGCGACCAAAAGCAGCACGCCCTCGAATCCGTCCTCGCTGACCTTCCAGCGCTCCAAGGCGATGGCTACGGCCAAGCTGGACGCCACCGCCGCAACGACGCCTCCCCACACCCAGCGCGCCAGATTGGCGCGCCCGGTACGGTTTAGATACACAAGCACGATGCCGACAACCAGGGCGGCTTCGACACCTTCACGAAGAGCAATGAGGAAAGCAGAGAGCAAAAGCAGTCCTTTTCCCGGTCCTTGCGAGCTCCACGCTTCGCTTGGCGCCATCCGCGCGGAAGCCAAGCCCGCACCCGGTAAGAGCCCGAGAGGCGAGGGATGTTCTCTAGTTGCAACTGATTCGCAACTGGAATTACAAGTGTACACGCCCCTTGCACTGTGGTCAAGGTTGCAAGTTTCTACCGCCCTGCTGCTTCCCCTGACGGTAGAATAGGCATCTACATGATTCTAGCCATGAATCAGCCCCGGTGTCACCTCGCAATTCTTTCCCGAACTGACCGATTGGTCATGGTCGCGAGGCGCTTAGTGGCTATGGCATTTGCGGGATTGCTCGCCACGGTCCCTGCTTGGACGCAATCCGCGGGAAACCCCGCGCCGGCCGCTGCCACACAGGCGCAGACAAGTGCGCCATCCACGCCTTCCCCCCATCCGGACAAGGGCCGCGCGCGGAAAGCATTTCAGGCAGGGCACCGCGCGGAGCAATCCGGCGACTGGAAAGCGGAGTTCGCCGCCTATTCCGAAGCGGCCACCTACGATCCGTCTAACCGGGAATACAAAATGCTGAAGGAACACGCCCGGTTTCAAGTCCTTCAATCGCTTGTCGACGGCGCGGAACGCCAGGCCGTCGCCGGAAATATTCCTGGCGCGCGCGCCCTGCTGACCCAGGCGCTGGAAGTTGACCCGAATTACGTGGTCGCGCAGGAGCGCCTGGCAGAACTGACTCCGAGCCCGGCGGAAGAAGACGCGGAAAAGGGTCCGCGGCTCGCCGGTCTGCCACGTCTGATTGTGAAAAAGGGAACTCAGGCATTTGACTACCGCGGCACGACCAGGGGAGCTTACGAGGAAATCGGCAGACAATTTGGCGTCAAGATGGTATTTGACGGCGATCTGCCCGACCGGGCCTTGCGGTTCCAGGTTCCAAATTTGGACTTCGACACGGCCGTGATGGTCCTTTCACGCCAGACCAAGACTTTTACGCGCGTTGTGGACCCGCATACCATGTTCGTCACGGAAGACACGGCGCAGAAAGAGCGGGACTACACCCTCGAAGTGGAAAAGGAGCTCCCCCTCCCGGCCGCCGCCAGCTCCGACGAAATGAACGAAACGGTCCGGATGATCCGAGAGATGACCGGCATCACCCGGACGCAATTGAATTCCGCGACGCGCACGCTCACCGTCCGCAGCACGGAACAAAACGTGGCGCTGGCGCAAGCCCTGCTGGGACAGATCGAGCAGCCCCACGGCGAATTGATGCTGGAAATTGAAATCCTGGAACTCAACCGCAATCTGGCGGATCTGCTGGGAATTACGCCGCCTGCCTTCCAGACCATCTATGCGCTCACCCTGCCGCAAATCGAGCAACTCGAAGCCGCTCAGAATATCGGGACCTGCTTCAAATCCTGCAAACAATTTTTGGGAGCAGCGCGGGGAGCTCCGCTTCGAGTTCCATTCTTCCGTCATTGATTGCGTTTGGCGGTGGCAAATCGATTTTCTTCTCCACCATGCCCAGCGCCACCGCGAATTTCAGCGAAGCGCTCAGCGACGTGCGAAGCGCGCAACGGATTTTGCTGCGCGCGCAGGACGGGAAACCCGCGACGTTTTTCGTCGGCGATCGTTATCCGATCGATCTCGGTTTGCTCTCCTCGGATTTGACTTCGGCCACGGCGCCAGCCGCGCAGGCGCTCCTTTCGGGTTTGACTCTTCCGCGAACGGATTACGACACGGGCAAGGGTCCCATCTCGGTCGCCATTGCGGACTTCAACAAAGATGGCCATCCGGACCTGGCGGTCGCGAATCAGTCCGACGGCACAATTTCGATCCTCCTCGGAAATGGCGACGGAACATTTGGAATACAGACTGTCATCACGATCCCTGCGGTAGCAACAAGCGGGGGCACCATCAATGCCAGCCCGTCGGCCATCGCCACGGGCGATTTCAACGATGACGGCAACATCGATATCGCCGTTACGGACATGGCCAACAGCCGGGTGATGATTCTTCTTGGCAATGGGGATGGCACTTTCCAGGCGCCAGTGCCTTATGTGACAGGGAGCAATCCCGTGGCTCTCGTGGCTCAGGATTTCGACGGCGACGGACAGCCTGATCTCGCCGTAGTAGATCAGGGCGACGGAACGACCGCCGGTTCGGTCTCCATCTTGCTTGGCAACGGGGTAAACGGCACACAGAACGGAACGTTTGCCGCAAAAACCGATTACCCTGTGGGGATCTCTCCTTCGGCGATTACGACCGCCGTTTTCAACACAGGTGGATTTACGGGCTTTGCGGTGACGAACAAAGGGAGCAACACAGTTTCAATTCTGCTCGGCTTGGGGACCAATGGCACGCAGAACGGAACATTTGGCGCGCAAACTACGTTTGCCACAGGGAACGGACCCGCGGGAATCGCCGCGGCGGACTTTAACAGCGACGGGAACCCGGACCTTGCCGTCACCAACCAAACCGACGGCACCGTCTCGATCTTGCTGGGCATTGGAAACGGTACTTTTCTGGCGCAAACGGCCTACACCACCGGGGCCGGCCCGGTCGGCATTGTTGCCGCTGACTTTCGTCGGCATAAATCCGGATCTGGCCGTCGCGGATGAATCGGCGGAACAATGTAGACATCCTGATCGGCAACGGGGATGGAACATTTACCGCTCCCATTCCACTGCCGACGGGAAACTCTCCCATATCGGTGGCCGCCGCCGACCTGAATGGCGACGGTATTCTCGATCTTGTAGACGCGAACAATGCGTCCAATACGGTGTCCGTTACACTCAACACTCTGCAATCTTCGTTGAGTTCTTCCGCGCAAACCGGTTACCCGTCCGCCGAGTATGAGGATCTGGGATTGAAAATAAAAGCCACGCCGCGCCTGCATGAAAATGATGAGGTCACGCTGCAGCTTCAATTCGACATCAAGAGCCTGACGGGCTCGAGCATCAACGGGATTCCCATCCTGAGCAATCGCAACATCGAACAGACGATCCGCCTGCGCGAAAACGAAACGTCGATCGTTTCCGGCATTCTGCAGTCGAACCGATTAGGAAGCACCAGCGGATTGCCCTGGACTTCGACGGCTCCGGGTGTCGGCTTATTGACGGGAGAGGACAACACCAGCAATCAAAAAACAGAGTTGCTTATCCTTGTAACTCCGCGCGCCCTGCGTTTGCCGCCGCACGATGTCCCGGCAATCTATGCCGGGCGGGGTGAGCCATCCACGCCACCTTCGCCTCCTGCGCCCGCCCAAGAGCCCATCCCGAACCAGCCGCCGCCAGGAGGGCGTCAGCCCCTTCCAAATGGATTCCAACCTGGTCAAGCCCCTGGCGCCGCCGTTCAGCCGCAGCAGCAACCGGAACAACAGCAACCGCCGCCGCAACAGCGATAATCAGGCTGAATTTCGAGGTTGATTGTCCTAGAAAATTAGGCGTGCGGACGCGCCCAGGGGAGCGTGGAATTGGCAAATGCGACTTTCCCGCGTAGCAAATGGTACACATACGCGCCCAGACAAAATTTTCCGAACAAGAGCGCTGCAAACGCAACCACCAGGAAAGCCTCGAGAACCCATGCCGATATCATCCAACCAGCCGACAGCGCCACCCCCGCCAAGAGCATGAAGGCCGCCGCCATGCCCTGTGCGAATGCGCGTGGCGCAGGCGCGGGAGCGAGCAGCGGTTTGCCTCGGGGAGCGGCGATCACACGGTTGTAAAAAATCTCGAAGGGATTCCGCCTGGGAAAAGCGACATTCCACCAGAGAATCGCGGAAAGCACGTAGAAAAAGACGGGCGATTGCAGAACAATTGCGATCACTACTAGGGGTGCCATAATCCTTGGCTGAAAATATAACCCGGAAAAATGCATGTCGCAGACGGAGTCCGCCTCTTCCGCAAAACCCTGCTGCTTCATGAAATTTCTTACCGTCGTTGAAATCATCTCAATTATTTTGATGCCGGAGCGGCCCAAAAGGGCGCTATTCAATTTGCCGCTTGACTCTCCAGGCCCAATCACCAGCTCTCATGCGAAGTGGACCGGCCGTGCAACCTAGCTGTTCTTCAAATTATCGAGGCGGGGCGGCATATCCAAAAACGCCCGCATCACGTGCCAGAACTGCTGGCGATTGATACCCAGCGAAAGAGCATGCGCCGCCCCAGGCAGGATGATGAATTGCCGGTCCGCGTAAGGCAGCTTGGTGTAAAAATTGATGAGGTCCACTTCCGTAGCGATTCCGTCGTATTCGCCGCGCACGATAAGCACTGGGGAATGCACTTTGAGCGGGTCGACGATCGGCAGGTTGGTGGTCATGTCGAGGTACGTTCCCGTCGGAATGTCGTTGCCAAACTTCATTTCGGCGTCGGCCAGTGCTTCTCCAACGGCGGGGTCGGACGTGCCGGGCTTGTCCCGCGTGAAAATACTGCGAATCATATCGCGGTCTCGCGGCCGCCGGTTGTGCGTGCGGTAGAACTCCACCTGCTTGGCTCGATCGGTCAGCGTGGGCGACCCTTCGCCGGTATATGTGAACGCCGCCAGCACCAGCCTGTCGATGAGTTCCGGGTGCGCCATGGCAAACGCGCCGGCGCGCAATGCGCCCGACGATTCGCCGAAAACATGGAACCGCTGCTGCCCTGTTTCATGCGCCACCACCGGAATCGCGGCCTGCAAGTCCGCGACGCCGTCCGCGATGTTGGAATTTCCTTCGCCTCTCGACGATTTTCCATAGCCCGTGAAATCCATGGTCCAAACGTCAAACCCAAACTTCGCAAACGCGTCCATCAGCGAATACTCGCCCTTGCCGGGAACGGTCAAATCGAACGACGTCGAAGAAATGGAAGAGCCATGCACGAGGAACAGAACCGGTAGCGCCGGCTTTCCGGCCTGCGGCGCGCCCGCGCGCTTCCGAAACATGTACAGCTTGATGTCGCCCTTCTGCGCCCAATATTCCTTGCTCCATATTTTTTCATTCGCGCCGACGGATTTGTCGGTCTGGCCGCCAGTCGGTTGCGCAAATGTTTCCGCAGCAACGCTCGCCAGTGCAAGGCCACCGGCAATTGCAGGCGCCGCGCCCAAAAGAAAGTTTCGACGAGACGGACTACATTTTGAGAAGGACATGGCTACCTCCAGGAAGTTCCGGTCGAAATCGTGACGCTACAATACTCTCTTCGAGATGATTTCTTCAATATCGACGATTCGGTCGTCGCCCGGTTGGAGAAAACGATCAGGCCAGGGGATGTCGCCAGCGCAGACCGGGAAACCTTGCGTAGTCGCGGTCCGCGGTGATCCATTCCGCGCCGGATTCGATTGCCATCGCAGCGAAGAATGCATCGCTCACAAGATTGCCTTTAGCTCCCGCTGATTTGCACAATCTAGTGAAGATTTCCCAGTGCTGCTCGCCCGCCGAAACAGGAATGCAGGCGGGGTGCTCTCGCAGGGAATTAACGTATTCCAAAGCTTCGTCCAGTTGGCTCGGAACGCCGAAGATCTGTGGATGGGTGAGGATTCGGACAACGCCACTTAAAACCAAATGCGAGAGACCGATGATCGAATCGGACCGGAGGGTTTCTTCCAGCCAGGCGCGAAACTTGAAATGATTGGGGGAATCCAGACGTTTTGCATACACCAGAATGTTAACGTCGATTAGGATCATTGATGCCATCCATGATGTCCAACAAAGCGGACGTGTCGTCGAGGTCCACTCCGGGCAAGAGTCCGCCGCTTCCTGATGCGATGATTTTGAAATCGCGCCGCGTCTTCTTGCCGCGCCGCTTGGCCAGCGCTTCGCGCAAAGCGTTGGCGATGATTTCAGTCAGCGTTGTGTCGGCGTCCAGAGCGGCCTTCTTCGCCTGGAGAATCAAATCATCAGGCAGATTGATGGTTGTCCGCATATGCTTAAGCATATCATGCTTGGAGGAGGGAGACTAGAAACATCTCGCCGAGGGGAACGTCGCAAAAGTTGCACCTATAGCGGGTTGCGCTGCCAGTTGGCGTAATTGATTGCCCGCACGGAATATTTCGCGCCCTGAAGTCGAAACGCGAAACTCAATAAATGGACTAGCCCGCAGATGACCAGTGCGCTTTGAAACTCATGCTGCTGCATTCGCTGAACCCAGAGTTCTTCTCTCTTGGCGTGCACTTCCAGAATCTGCCAATTCGCAAACGCCACCGTCGGAGGCGAGCCAATCATATTCGGTTCGCTGGAATTGGTGGGAATGCCAAAATCGGGCCGATCGTTTCTCGCCGGATCGATGTCCACGTAATGCCCGAACGCAAGTTGTTCGAGCGCCAATTTTTCGGCAATTGTGGGTCCGAGCCCCGAAGCTTCCTCAAAAATAAAGTCCACTCCCTCTGAAATCATCAGTTTGTTGAGCAGCGCCACGTACATCGGGTCATGCACATTTCCGACGCGCTTCTCCGCGCCCTGAATCACATGCAGCGTCGCCAGGACCGTGACGCGTGGGTGAAAACTCATCAGTACTCTCCGGGTTTATTGGGTTCTGCTGCTCATGAATAATAGACGATCATCGTCGTTTTCCGCCGCGTTTGCCGCAATTGCCTATCACTAGAGATTTGATTCGCTTTTTCGCGAGACGATTAAAACAAAAACGGCCCGCCGCGACTTCTCGCAGCGGGCCGTTTGTTTGGCCCCTTACCGGGGCGAATTTAATCCTGGCAGCGACCTACGTTCCCACACAGTTACCCGTGCAGTATCATCGGCTCAGCGGGGCTTAACTTCCGTGTTCGGGATGGGAACGGGTGTGACCCCCGCGATATGACCACCAGGAAAGTCAAAAAAGTTGAGAGTCGAAAGTTGAGAGTTCACAATGAGGAACTCTCAACTCCCGAGCTTTCAAGCTTTGCAACTGAATAGGCTTTTGTTACTTGGGTTTTCTGCAAATTCGTCTCGAACCAGAACTTTTTAAGACTCTCAGCCACCGTGTGGACCGGGGCTCGCTTTGGTTTTCACCAGTCACGAGTCACCAATCACAAATCACGGCTTTTCTGACAGTTTGGGAAAGTTTTATGATCAAGCCGAACGGCCGATTAGTATGGGTCAGCTACGCGTATTGCTACGCTTCCACCTCCCACCTATCAAGGTCGTAGTCTTCGACCGGCCTTCTTAGACGGCCGCAGCCGTCTTGGGAGACCTTATCTCGAGGCAAGCTTCATGCTTAGATGCATTCAGCATTTATCTTTTCCGGACTTCGCTACCGAGCTATGCCACTGGCGTGACAACTCGTTCACAAGGGGTCCGTCCATCCCGGTCCTCTCGTACTAGGGACAGCTCCTCTCAAGTCTCCTGCGCCCACACCAGATAGGGACCGAACTGTCTCGCGACGTTCTGAACCCAGCTCACGTACCGCTTTAATAGGCGAACAGCCTAACCCTTGGGACCTTCTACAGCCCCAGGATGCGATGAGCCGACATCGAGGTGCCAAACCTAAGCGTCGATGTGAACTCTTGGCTTAGATCAGCCTGTTATCCCCGGCGTACCTTTTATCCGTTGAGCGATGACCCTTCCACGCGGGATCACCGGATCACTAGACCCAGCTTTCGCTTCTGCTTGACCTGTGTGTCTCGCAGTTAATCCGGCTTATGCTCTTGCACTCCACAGCGGGTTTCCAATCCGCTTGAGCCGAACTTTGGGCGCCTCCGTTACATTTTGGGAGGCGACCGCCCCAGTCAAACTACCCGTCTGGCTATGTCTCCCGACCCGTCTAGGGTCGCAGGTTAGAGCGACAGAACAATCAGGGTGGTATTTCACTGTTGCCTCCCCTCCAGCCGAAACCAGAGGATCAAAGGCTCCCACCTATGCTACGCAGATCGTCCCGTTACTCACAGCCAGAGTGCAGTAAAGGTGCACGGGGTCTTTCCGTCTAGGTGCGGGCATCCGGCGTCTTCACCGGAACCACAAATTCGCCGAGTCACTCGCCAAGACAGTCGCTCTATCGTTACACCATTCGTGCAGGTCGGAACTTACCCGACAAGGAATTTCGCTACCTTAGGACCGTTATAGTTACGGCCGCCGTTCACCGGGGCTTCAGTTCAGGCCTTCGTTCCCTTGCGGGAGCTGAGCCCTTGCTTTAACCTTCCGGCACCGGGCAGGTGTCACCCCCTATACGTCGTATTCGACTTAGCAGAGAGCTGTGTTTTTGTTAAACAGTCGCAGAGCGCGTTTCGCTGCGGCCGCTTCGGGCTATAAACCCTACAGCGGCACCCCTTCTCCCGAAGTTACGGGGTTAATGTGCCTAGTTCCTGAGCGAGTGTTCTCTCGAGCGCCTGTGGATATTGTCCTTGTCTACCTGTGTCGGTTTGTGGTACGGGCACCTAATGTTCTCCTTAGAGGTTTTTCCAGACAGCGTGAAATCCAGGACTTTGCGGCCGTGTGGCCTCGTCGCATGTCTCACCGTTAAATGACCCCGTGGATTTTCCTGCGGGATCCGGCTTACACATGCCAATCGGGACGTCCATCACCCGACTCCTGTATCCTTCTGTGTCACCCCATCGTGATAACGACCATTAGGTGGGACAGGAATGTTGACCTGTTGTCCATCAGTTACGCCTCTCGGCCTCACCTTAGGACCCGCCTAACCCTGAGCGGATTAACCTTCCTCAGGAAACCGTAGACTTTCGGCGACACGAGTTCTCATCGTGTTTATCGCTACTTATGCCGGCAGGGTCTCTTCCGTGGCGTTGAGTAGTCCTCTCGGTCTACCTTCAGACTCCACAGAATGCTCCCCTACCAAAACAACATGACCGTGGTCACGTTATATTCCTAAGCTTCGGTCACAGACTTGAGCCCCGTTGGATTGTCGGTGCATGATCGCTTGACCAGTGAGCTGTTACGCTTTCTTTAAAGGATGGCTGCTTCTAAGCCAACCTCCTGGCTGTCCGAGCGATCACACTTCCTTTCCCACTTAGTCTGTAGTTAGGGACCTTAGCTGTAGATCTGGGTTCTTTCCCTCTCGACCACGAAGCTTATCCCTCGTAGTCTCACTCCCGTATATTTGTCCGCGGCATTCGCAGTTTGATTGGATTCGGTAACCTTGGTTGGTCCCTAGTCCATTCAGAGCTTTACCGCCGCGGCAATTCATACGAGGCTGCCCCTAAAGGCATTTCGGGGAGAACGAGCTATCACGGAATTTGATTAGCCTTTCACCCCTACCCTCAGTTCATCGGAGCGATTTTCAACTCACAACCGTTCGGCCCTCCAGTGGCGTTTAAGCCACCTTCAGCCTGACCAAGGGTAGATCATCCCGCTTCGCGTCTATTGCCACATACTATTCGCCCTATTCGGACTCGCTTTCGCTACGGCTCGCTTGCGCTTAACCTCGCATGTGACAATAACTAGCCGGCTCATTAAGCAAGAGGCACGCCATCAGGCATTCAGCCGGGCGAACCCGGAGATAGCCCTTTGACTGCTTGTAAGCATACGGTTTCAGGTTCTATTTCACTCCCCTCGCAGGGGTGCTTTTCACCTTTCCCTCACGGTACTAGTTCACTATCGGTCGCCAGAGAGTATTTAGCCTTGGAGAGTGGTCTCCCCAGCTTCCCACGGGATTTCGCGTGTCCCGTGGTACTCAGGATATCCCTTCGAGTCCGGTAAGCTTTCGGTTACGTGGCTATCACACTCTGTGGCCCCGCTTTCCAGCAGGTTCACCTAGCCTCCGGATTGGTAACTCTACTCATGGGATCCTACAACCCCGCCGTGTAAACACGACAGTTTGGGCTCTTCCGATTTCGCTCGCCGCTACTTTCGGAATCTCTGTTAGATTTATTTTCCACCAGGTACTGAGATGGTTCACTTCCCTGGGTTGACTCGTACCAGCCTATGTATTCAGCCGGCCGTAACGTGAGTTCATCACGTTGGGTTTCCCCATTCGGACATCCCCGGGTCAAAGCCTGCTTGCGGCTCACCGAGGCTTTTCGCAGCTTGCCACGTCCTTCATCGTCTTCTGGCGCCAAGGCATCCACCGTACGCCCTTAGTAGCTTAACCATAAAACTTACCCAAGCCGTCACGCCCATCCCTCTTTAAAGATGGCCGTTCCGGGTCGCTTGCCGGAGAGAGACCCCCGACTCGCCGCCCGAAGTGGCGTTGAGCAAGCTCGCCTTTCCACAATTTGCTCTGCTCGAGCAGAATTTGCAGATTTCGTATTACGTCCAGGATTCGTGCGAATCCCAGCCGCAACACGAAATGCCAGCCTATTCAGTTGTCAAAGATCTTTGCGTCCGGTGCTGCTGGACCGTTCCGCTCCCGGCGAAACGTTCACCCCATTTACAGCGAGGCAAAGCAATAAAAAACCCGGCGTCGAGCGCCGGGCCAAGCCGTCCGAATTTCCACCCGGACGGGTTCGCGCGATGCTCGACTAGTTTGCTATCCTGAGTTCGTAATTGACCTCGCTTGCGACAGGTCCTTCGTAACTCTGAACGCCCCTGATAAGTACAGCACAACCACAGCTATTCGTCAGACGAATCGAAAGTATAGCAGATTCTTCTCTCCCGTCAAGCGGTCCTTTTCACAGATGTGAGAATCCTGTGAATTTCCAGCAGTTTGCCCATCGTCTGCGCAAAATAACGCCTTGCGCAGGGTCGAAAACCAGAATGTTTGCAGGATCCCTTACATTTTCGCGATTACGCCGCAGGCGATTCGCGCACCCGCGTTGCCGGCGGGATCGCTCTTCATATCGTCGGCGCTGGCGTGGATCACCAGAGCCGTTCCGCCGCCGGTGAAGACGGAATGTGGGTCATCGCCCATGGTGACGCCGGGCGCGACCACGGTCGCCTTCGAGGTCCCATCCGCGGCCACAGTAAAGTTCGGCATGTCGCCGGCATGTGGGCCGTCGGGATTCTGCAAGCCGTGATGTTTCATGTCCGGATTGAAGTGGCCCCCCGCCGTAGTAAATGCCGGCCCTTCGCATTTGGCGACGCCGTGAACGTGGATGGCGTGTTCGCCTGCCGGCAGATTCTTCAGGTCGAGCTTAATATTCACGCCTTGCGCCGCGGGCGTAAGCTCCGCCGTGCCAACGCTATTCCCCATTCCGTCGTGCAACTCCACCTTGACGGTCTTTTGCGCCGCCGCGGAAAATGCCGATGAAATTACCAGTGCCGCCGTGATTGCAATTGAGTTGTGTAGTCGCATAGGACGTGGAGTATACCTCAATCGCGCAGATTTTTTCGCTTTGAATTTCTGGGTAGGGTAGGCTTCAGCCTGTCGCTTTTGATTTATGTGTCCATGACGAAAACTGACAGGCTTCACAGGCCGCGGAAAAAATTCCTTGTTCTGTCATTCTGAGCGAAGCGAAGAATCTCTCTTCGATTTAAGTATAAGAAAAGAAACAAGGAGAGATTCTTCGCTTCGCTCAGAATGACGGACGTTTGAGTTTTTCCGCAGCCTGTGAAGCCTGCGCCAATTCTCAGTTGTACCCATTCGACGTGATCGTAAGAGGAACCGCATCCCAGGTGAGTCCTGCGGGCATCTGCACCAGCGTGTTTCCCTCCTGGTCGAGGAAAATGCCTTCGAGAGTCCCTTTCAATTCCTTCCCATTCTTTCCATTCTCGATGTGAAAACGGAACGTCAGATTTTCCGTGCCGATCGTGGTTCCCTTGCTTACCGGCGGATCCGAGACATTCGCAATCAGGTGCGCCACGAAATTCCCGTGCCCTTCGCTGACCCAGGTCCCCATAAACGGCGTCTCGACAAACGCGCCGTTCCCGAAATTCGCACCCGTCACGTAAACCGACGGCCCCGCTTCGATGGCCACGCCGCCCGGCAGAAAACTGAGCAAATTATGCCGCACCGCCGTTGTCCCCGGCGCCCGGCGCGTGCCCCTCCACGAACCGATCAAGCTTGCCGACGGATCATCGTCGGCCCGGCTCGCGCGCGATCCGGCAAACACGCACGCCAGCGCAACGAGCACTCCCAACGCCGCCAACCCTCGAATTCCACGTGTCCACATTATTTTCTTGCCTCCGAAAGTGCACAAGAAATCGCCAACTGGGAGTCACCCGCTCCCCTGTCAGGCAAATATATATTCGATTTAAACAGATTGGGAAAAGATTTTATATGGGATCGTGCCGTTCTACTCCGCTCTCAGGGACTGTTTGATCCGCAACAGTCCCGTCCACTGAGTCACACACATGAAGGAAAAAATGCAAACCCCGACCGTATGTTTCTCTATTACCAATTGATGCTATCCAGGACTGCCAAGAACCACACTATTGTCAGCACCAGGCTGCTGAGTGCCACAACCCACTTTTTCGGCCCAGTGGCAAATACACTGAGCAACGAAATTAGGGATATAACCAGCCCAGATAATGCGATTGCAAGTGACGGCCCGCTGTGGACACCGAGATGCGGGGCATGGAACCACCGGTATGAGCTGAAGGCCATTTGTCCGAGCGCTGAAGCAGATACAGTCCATAGGCTCGCGGTCATCAGAAACTGGCGAATACGAGTCAAATCGCGGTCTCTGTGAATTAGCTGTTCCCGCCACACAAATGAAAGCAGAACACTCATCAGGAGGGAGATGGCAAAGGAAACGTAGCTGTAGTTTGACGAGTCGCCGCCAAGTGGATAAGTCATAGGAGCGGGTGGGCCACCCTTTCGCGTTCTAGAAGGTCGTCTCGACTCCGCAGCCTGATACTACTCGCGTACGTGCACTCGGAGTTGAATTTTTGAATTTGGGCTGATCTGTCCTTGAAGCTTTTCAAGGGCGGGGCTTTTGAACATTTTGTATTTGTTTCCGACTCAAGAAAAACAAAAGCGGCCAGCCCGGGCTGAGTGGGGCTGGCCGATTCGTCTTGGCGGGGATTTTCTACGTATTTACTGCTGCGGCGCTTTGCCGGCGTCGACAGCTGCGGCCTTGGAATCGGCCGAGATTGCGCCGCTGGGCGCGCTGACGGCGTTGACTTCGCGGGTCAGGTAAAGCATGAACGGAGTGACTTCAAACGGCATCCGCTCGCGCTCCGCCACTTGCCCGACGATGGGCTTTGCCCTGAGCATTTCCAGCTTGTCGCTCCAGGGATCCATCTTCACGCGGCCGCCGAGCGGCAACGCGACGACAGGAGATGTGCCGGTCTTTGGCGGTGCGGCCGGGTCGGCTGTGGGCTGCGGCGCAGGCGCCGCGGCAGCAGCGACCGTCATGGTTACGGGAACGCGGTCGCCAAGGTGCGGGCTGATCAGGTTCGGGATATCTTTTTCACGAACCTCGAGTGCATCCATGAAAAGCTTGGCCGTGGCGAGTTGGTCCTTGTACGGCGAATTCTTCAGGAGCTCGTCGGCCTTGGTGTTGGCCGCTTCGTTTTCCGCCGGCGTGCGCGCAAAACCGAAATGGCGGAAGGTGTCCTTCTCATCAAACAGCAGGCGATCGAAGAACGCGTACTGGCCGTCAATGCGGTGGCCAAGCACGACGTGAGCGAGTTCGTGGGCGACCATGGTGGCAAGGCTGGCTTCATCGGGAAGTACGTCGATCAAGCCGCGGCTGAACACGATGGTGTGGCCGATTTCAAACGATTCCAGAGTTGAAGTCACCAGTACGCGGCAGCGAATTTCAGGCTGGAGGTCGAGGTTGTTGGTCACCTCAAGGTTATTCACGACTGTATCGAGAACTTTGTCCACTTCGCCCTCGGGGGCAAGCAAGCCCAGGCGCTCAAGCCGGTCAGTGACGTTATCTTCGGCCTGCCGGTCCCAATTGCGCTGTGCCAGCACGGGGCTGATATCGTTGGCCGTCGTGGTCTGGTCCTTGATTGGCGTCGCCGATTCGATCAGGATCTTGCTGAGTTCCTGCTCCTGCGCGGAATGGCCAAGGTTGTATCCCCACAGCCGGGTCTGCGCCTTAAAGGAGAGCCGCTTGGAGAGGGCAAAATTCAGGTCGGACTCTTCGCTGTAGATGAACGCCGGCAGCCAGAGGTTGGGGCCGGAATTCACGCGCCAGCTGTCAAAATGGAAGTAGTAATTGGTGCGCGAGCTGCCGCTGTAGGCTCCATTGAACCGGACGATGTGGAAATCCTGGTCTTCCACCCAAATGCGGCCGGCGAAGCGTCCCTTGCCGGACTTGGGCAAAGGCTCCACGTCGAACACCAGGGTTCGGATTTCACCGAGAAATTCCCGCCGGACATAGTCGAACTTGTAGTGCTGCTTGTCGAATCCGTTGGTGTCCAGAAAGATCATCTGCAGGAAACCTTGCGGGAGATACTCCATCGACAAGGACAGCATGCTGCTCAGGTTGCCGAGCATTTTGTGCTTGGCGCCGCCACCGGTCTCACCGCCGTCCGTCAAGGTCTCAAGCTCGACACCCTTGGCCAGAAGCGCGCGGCCGAGGAAATACCGATCGCCGGCCGGAACGGGACCCAGGTTGCTGTCCTGCCTGAGATTCTGAATGTACGTTTCCACCAGCGGCGTATAAGGCTTGAGAGTTTGCATCTCCGTCTGTTCCGTGCTGATGATGCGGTCCACAATCTGGTCCAATGCGCTATTGGGAGAATCAGCCGCATGCAGCGGCAGAGCACTTAGCGCGAGGACCACCAATACCGTCTTGAAAATGCGCATGTCCCCTCCGAACAGAACTCAAATTTCAGTATGCGATTTGAAACACGATATGAACCACTGCTGGAAAGTCCACGGGGTGCCCATTCGAAAGCGCAGGCTTAAACTTGATTTGTTGCGCTGCCCGCGTGGCCGCCTCGTCCAGACCGTGGCCAAGCCCCTTAACTACCTTGTTTACTTGCACTTCTCCACCCGAGGCCGGAAACACTACTTCCAGCAGAACCTCGCCTTCGAGGTTCAGTTTGAGCGCCTCTGCTGAATATATCGGCCGTGGTTTGGCCAAGATTACTACCGGCTCGACCGACGGTGTGGTGTCCACTTTCGCCTTTGGCGCCTGGGCGACTACATCATTCGTGTTGGAGAATCCGGCGGTTTGAACTGATCCGCCGTGCTTGCCGGTGGGAGAAATGGCCTCTCCATTCCCAAATCCTGTGCTGGCGACCACTCCGCGCTGGCCGTTGGCGCCGCCCGAGCCATTTCCATAGCCCGGTCCGGAAGGCAATGCGGGATCGCCGAACGCCGCCATGTTGACCCTCTTGTTCGGATTGTTCGGAGACTTAGCTCCCTGGGGGTCGCCAAATCCGCCAGTTTGGACTTTCTCAACGGGGACATGCGCGTCAAGCGTCGGAGTTGCTGAGCTGCCGGTATTCATAAGGCCCGTTTTTACGGGATCGCGTGGCCGAACCGGCTCTGCGGTATTCACCTTGAGGTTCAGCGGTTGAAAGGTGTCATTAACCTTAGGAAGATCGGCCTCGACTTGGCGCGGCTTGGGTTTTGGCGCCACAATTTTAGGAGCGAAAAACTTGGCAACATCCAGCTTTGGGGGGGCTACCCGCGCCGGCGGAGGGGGAGGCTCCACTTTCGCTGCCTTGGGTGCAGCCGGGGGTTTTGGTTTCGGCGGCTCGGGAATATCGAGCGGAGGACCTGCGAGGTCCGTGACCATGGACATGGCTTTGGGAATCATCTGCTGGGGGAACAGCAGCGGGATGGTGACGAGAAAGACCACCAGGCAGATCTGAACGATTAGACTTGTCCCCAGGGCGCTCATGCGCGGCTTGGTTTCAGGCAAAAGTGAAAAACGCGCGTCCACCGGCTTAGTTCCCACCAGTGCTTTCCAGGCCTGCGAGTTCTGACCTGGCGATGGAGATGCCGGGCGCAGCCGCAGACCCCCCTGCGTCAGTTCTTTTGCCATCGTTGTCATGTCGTCACGTCGCCTATCTCTTGGAATCCGAACGCGTAGGGACAGCTATGAACCTGTGGTTAGACAGGAGCGGGGCTGGCGCTGCCGCGTACGGTACAAATGTACTGGGCTCAGTTGGGGGTCTGAATAGGACTTTTGTACTACTGTTTCTTAACAGCCACCTGAACCGATGGCCATCTGGAGAGGGGGCAGATGGAGGACAATTTCGACATCGGCTTGGAGGTATTTGATCCAAAATCGATCAAACGCCCTACACCCCGTGAGAGCCCGATACCGCTGCAAAGTCTAGCACTGAGCCTTCTCACTGACAAGAAGCATGACTGCGGGCAATGGTTGTCTTGACACCCCCGAATTCTGTAAGAGTGCTGCCCGAAATCCCAGCATGCAGCCTGGTTCCCTATTTCGATGCATTTCAAGTAGGATGATGCCGCGCAAATGAAGCCGATTCTTATTCACGCCGAGAGAGCCTTCACTCCCTTCGAAGAGATTTCCGATGCCGTCGTGGTCATCAAGGGGAGCAAGATTGCCGCCGTCGGAAAGCGGGGGAAAGTCGACCTGCCGCGCGGTGCTCGAGAGATCAACGCTAGCGGAAGAACCGTGGTGCCGGGCTTTGTCGACGTCCACATTCATGGGGCAGGGGGACGCGATGTAATGGAAGGCAGCCGCGAGGCGCTGGAAATCATAGCGGCGAGCGTCGCGGCGCACGGCACAACTTCCCTGGTAGCCACCACCGTAACAGCCAGTGAAAAGGAAACGGGAGACAGCGTGGCGGGAATCGCCCACTATATTCTGAATGCCAGCCAGTATGCCGCCCGGGAACTTTCCGCGGAGGTCCTGGGAATCCATTTTGAGGGGCCCTTCATCAGTCCGGCGCGGCGCGGAGTGCACCCGGCAAAGTGGATTTTGCGGCCCTCTCTCGAGATTCTCGCGCAACTCCTCAAAGAAGCCCGCGGTACCGGGCTGATCCTGACACTCGCGCCGGAGCTGCCCGGCGCTCTCGAACTAATTGCTGCGGCGCGCAAAGCCGGCCTGGTCGTTTCGCTTGGCCACACGGACGCAACCTACGAACAAGCCCACGCCGCCATCGAGGCGGGAGCCAGCCACGCCGCGCACGTTTTCAACGCCATGCGCCCTTTTTCGCACCGCGGAACGGGCGTGATTGGCGCGGTGTTGACTTCGCCCAAGGTGAGCGCCGAGCTGATCGCCGACGGTGTTCATGTGGACGAAGCGGCGATGCGCATGCTCGTCGGGATCAAAACGCCGGAGCGGGTGATCCTCGTGAGCGACGGCATCTCCGCCACGGGAATGCCCGACGGGAAATATCAGCTGGGATTGTTTGAGGTGAAAGTTTCAGGAGGAGTCGCGCGAAATGCAGAGGGCAAACTGGCCGGAAGCACGCTCACGCTGGATCGCGCGCTGCGAAACATGGTCGCGCTCGGCGTGCCGTTCGCGTCGGCGTTGCGAATGGTGACCGCAAATCCGGCGCGACAGATAGGCCTGGGCGCGCGCAAGGGAGTCCTCGCCCCAGGCGCGGATGCCGACCTGGTTTTTCTCGATGATAAACTCGAAGTTTCCGGAGTAATGACCAGGGGAGCAGGACTGGCGCTCGCTTGATTGGTCGTCTTGAATTTCTCTGTGTCCTCTGTGTTAAAAGCCTTGCCTTTGCTACGGGAAAATCCATAGCGCAGAGGACGCAGAGATACACCTATTTGTTCAGGGGAATTTTCAACTCCGAGGAAAGCTGGTAGGGGTCGAACGGGCTGCAGGCAAAAAAGCGGCCGCCGACCTTGATCGTGGGCACTTTTCTGCGGCCTTCATTCACCTCAAGCACCAACTCCTCGGCATCGACATCTTCGTCGATATTCACTTCGACGAAGTTCACCCCGCGATCCTTCAAGAATCGCTTGGCGCGGTGGCAATCAACGCACCAACTCGTGCAATACATGGTGATTTCTTCCATACCTGATTTGATCTTAGCGTTTCCGGAAGGAATTTGAGGTCCGCTTAGTGTGCACCCGCCGCCGATGAGGTAACAGAGGACGAGCCAGCTTTTGCCGCGACTTGCAGCCGCACCTGGGCGCGCTTCAGCGACTCTTCGGCGCGCTTCCAATCCACGTTCGGATCGTTGGAAGTCCCGAGGCGCTTCTGGGCGCGGTCGCGTGCAGCCTCGGCGCGCGCGACGTCGATCTCATCGGCTCGTTCCGCGCTGTCCGCCAGCACGATCACGCGATCGGCCAGAACTTCCACGAACCCGCCAATCGCCGTGCAGGAAACTACGCGATTGCCAACCGCATAGCTGAGCTCGCCGATGCCCATCTCCGCCAGCAGCGGCGTATGCCCCGGCATTACCCCGATATATCCGCCTAGCACCGGGATTTGCGCCTCGCTCGCCGTCTCATTGACGACTTGCCGCGCCGGTGTGACCACTTCGAGTTTGAATGTGTCAGCCATTTGTTCGTGATTTGTGAATCGTGATTCGTAATTCGTGACTCAAGACCTCGCCCGATCGGCTAGTCGGTTTTCACGAATCACGAGTTACGAATCACGAATTACTCTCCCTACGCCGTTGCAGCCATTTTCTCGGCCTTTTCGCGCGCTTCTTCAATCGTGCCGACCATGTAGAACGCCTGCTCGGGGAGATCGTCGTGCTTGCCTTCGACGATTTCCTTGAAGCCGCGAACGTTGTCGGCAATTTTCACGTACTTGCCTTCGAGGCCGGTAAACTGCTGCGCGACGAACATGGGCTGCGACAGGAATTTCTCGATTTTTCGCGCGCGCGCCACGGCCTGCTTGTCTTCGTCGGAAAGTTCTTCGATGCCCAGAATCGCAATGATGTCCTGCAAATCTTTGTAGCGTTGCAGGACGCCTTTCACCGCGCGGGCGGTCTTGTAGTGGTCCTCACCGACGATGCGCGGATCGAGAATGCGCGAATAGCTGGCCAGCGGGTCGACCGCGGGGTAAATACCGCGCTCGACGATCTGGCGGCTGAGGTTCGTAGTCGCATCGAGGTGCGAGAACGTCGCAGCCGGCGCGGGGTCGGTGTAATCGTCGGCTGGCACGTAAATCGCCTGCACCGAGGTGATCGAACCGTGCTTGGTGGAGGTGATGCGTTCTTGCAGTTCACCGATTTCCGTATTTAAGTTTGGCTGGTATCCCACCGCGGAAGGCATTCGGCCGAGCAGCGCGGAAACTTCCGAGCCGGCCTGCACGAACCGGAAAATGTTGTCGATGAAAAGCAGAACGTCCAGGCCTTCTTCGTCGCGGAAATATTCCGCCACGGTCAGGCCGGTCAATCCCACGCGCAGGCGCGCGCCGGGTGGTTCCGTCATCTGTCCGTATATCAGCGCAGCGCGCGATTTCTCCGAATTGCCGGGAACAACCACGCCCGATTCCTGCATTTCGAGCCACAGGTCGTTTCCTTCGCGCGTGCGCTCGCCGACGCCGGCGAACACCGACACGCCGCCGTGCTTCATCGCGACGTTGTGGATCAGCTCTTGAATCAAAACCGTTTTGCCGACGCCCGCGCCGCCGAACAAGCCGATCTTGCCGCCCTTCAGGTACGGTTCGAACAGGTCCACGACCTTGATCCCCGTTTCGAACATTTCCAGTTCCGTCGATTGGTCCTCGAGCGATGGCGCAGGACGGTGGATCGGATACCGCTTCTCCGTTTGAACTGGCCCGAGGCCGTCCACGGGCTCGCCGAGCACGTTCATCACGCGCCCCAGCGTTGCGCGGCCCACTGGCACCGCGATCGGTCCGCCAAGATCGTCCGCTCTCATGCCGCGCACGACGCCTTCGGTTGCGGTCATTGCGACCGCGCGCACGCGGCCTTCGCCCAAGTGCTGCGCGACCTCGGCAACTATATTGATCTTCTCGGGCCCCTCAAAACCTACGCTGGTGATATGCACCGCGTTGTGAATTTCCGGCAAGTGATGCTCCGGAAATTGGACGTCGATCACAGGCCCGATGACCTGGATGACGGTGCCGACGTTTCCTGTTTCGTGTTGCGCCATTTTGGCTCCTTGCTGCATGAATCGTGATTCGTGTGTCGTGATTTGTGATTCGTGAGTCGTAATTCGTGAAACCGCTATGATCCCTTTGTATACAATCGATTCTTGAGAGACCGCCCCAGGGCGTTGATCAATTGTCCGACCGAATCGCAGCGGCCGTTCATGCTTTCAAATTCGGCTACAGAAATGTGATTCAAGTCGCGGCCCAAGATCAGGAAATATCGCGTTTCTTCCAGCTCTCCTCTCGATATCTGCAAACAGCGCAAAAGTTCTTTCGTTGTACGCCGGCCAAATTCTTCCGCAATATTTGCGGAAACGGAAGCAGCCGACCGTCTCAACTGCGAGACGATCCCAAATTGCTCCGACCGAGGGAACTTTTCGGTCAGCTTGTACGTGGCAAGCGTCAACTCGTGCGCTTTTTGCCAAACCGTCAAATCCGAAAACCGATTAATCTTCACAGCGTCTACCGCACAAGACACGAATCACAAATCACGATTCACGAATCACATTCCTAGCCCGCGGAGGCAGCTCCGCTTACCACCTCGATGATCTCGCGCGTAATCGCGGCCTGACGCACCTTGTTCATGTGCAGCGTCAGCGCGTCGATCACGTCAGACGCGTTGCTGGTGGCCGATTCCATGGCCGTCATGCGCGCGGCGTGCTCGGCCGCTGAGCTTTCAGCAATCATGCGGTAAATCTGCATTTCGACGTAGCGCGGCACCAGCTTGTTAAAAATCTCCGCGGCTGGCTGTTCGTAAATGTAGTCCACCGCTTCGCTGGAAGACGCAGGAGGGGCGCCCTTTTCGTGGTCGCCGAGCACCGACCTCTCCAAAGGCAGAAGCTTTTCCACCCGCAACGTCTGCATCATCACGTTCTTGAATTCATTGTAAATCAGATAGACGGAATCCGCGCCGCCCGCCTCGTAGATCTTCATAACTTGGGCGGCGATTTCCTCGGCCTTGCCGAGGTCGGCACGCGAAGTCACGTCCACGTACTCGGCGGCGATTTTCCATGAGCGCTTGCGGAAGGCGTCGCGCCCTTTCTTCGCAATGGTGATCACTTCCACGGACTTGCCGTTCTTCTCGCGCAGGAATTCAAACGCGCGCCGCAGCACGTTGGCGTTGAACGCGCCGCACAGGCCGCGCTCGCCGGAGGTGACCAGCACGAGGACTTTCTCCTCGGGGCGCTGCGCCAGGAGCGGAAATTGTTCGGGATTCTCAATGCGCGACATCACCGAGCGCAGGATTTCGCGGATTCCCCCGGCGTACGGCCGGAGCGATACGGCCGTCTCTTGCGCGCGCCGCAGCCGCGCCGCCGCGATGAATTTCATCGCGCGGGTAATCTGCTGCGTATTCTTCACCGAACGAATCCGCCGCCGGAAATCGAGAAGTGTGGGCATCGAATGGGTTCCGTTACCGATTTACGCGCGGGCTGTTGCCGCGCTGGCCTGGAATTGCTCCTTGTATTCGCCGATGGCGCGCTTCAGTTCCGGACGCGCCTCGTCGGTAATCTGCTTTTTCTGGACAATCTGCGTGAGCAATGAACCGTAGCGAGTGCGCACGAACTCGACCAGGCCTTTCTCAAAGCGCTGAATGTCGGCGACGGCCACGTCGTCGACCAGGCCGCTCGTGCCGGCGAAAATCACGAGCACCTGCTCTTCGACCGCGAGCGGTGAGAACTGCCCCTGCTTCAGAATTTCGGTCAGACGCTGCCCGCGCGCAAGCTGGGCCTGGGTCGCCTTGTCCAGCTGGTCGGAACCGAATTGTGCGAAGGCCGCGAGTTCGCGGTACTGCGCGAGGTCCAACCGCAACGATCCGGCCACTTGCCGGACGGCCTTAATTTGCGCGTTGCCGCCCACGCGGCTTACCGAAAGGCCCACGTTGATCGCGGGGCGGATGCCGCTGTTGAACAAATCCGCTTCGAGATAAATTTGCCCGTCGGTAATGGAAATTACGTTGGTCGGAATATAGGCCGAAACGTCTCCCGCTTGCGTTTCGATGACCGGCAGCGCCGTCAGAGATCCAGCGCCCAGCTTATCGTTGAGTTTCGCGGCGCGTTCCAGCAAGCGCGAGTGCAGATAAAACACGTCGCCCGGAAACGCTTCGCGCCCAGGAGGACGCCGCAGGAGAAGCGAAATTTCGCGGTAGGCCTGGGCGTGCTTGGAAAGGTCGTCGTAGAAGCAGACGGCGTGCCGTTTGGTATCCCTGAAATATTCGCCCATGGCGCAGGCCGCGTACGGGGCGATGTACTGCAAAGTGGCGGGCTCGGTGGCCGAAGCAGCGACCACGATGGTGTAATCCATCGCGCCAGCATCCGTCAAAATCTTTACCACCTGCGCGATGGTCGACCGCTTCTGGCCGATCGCGCAGTAAATGCAGATTACGTCGCCGCCCTTTTGATTCAGGATCGTGTCCAGAATGATGGCGGTCTTCCCGGTCTGGCGGTCGCCGATGATCAGTTCGCGCTGTCCGCGGCCGATCGGAATCATCGAGTCGATGGCTTTGATGCCGGTCTGGAGCGGCTCGCGCACCGGCTGCCGATCGACGACGCCGGGAGCGATGCGCTCGATCGGGATGCGCTGGCTGGTGGAGATGGGGCCCTTGCCGTCGAGAGGCACGCCCAGCGGATTGACCACGCGGCCCACCATCGCTTCGCCCACCGGCGCGGACATGATCGTGCCGGTACGCTTGACCGTGTCGCCTTCCTGCACCAGCGTATATTCGCCGAGGAGCACGGCGCCAACCTGATCCTCTTCGAGGTTCAGCGCGATGCCGAAAACGTCGTGCGGGAAGGCCAGCATTTCGCCGGACATCGCTTTTTCCAGGCCGTACACGCGCGCAATGCCGTCACCCACCGAGATGACCGTGCCGACTTCCTCGACGGCCACAGCCTGCTCGTAGTTGGCGATCTGCGCCTTCAGGATCTTTGTAATTTCATCCGCTTTAATCGAAGCCATTCCCCGCTCCTATTCCGAAATCATCCGGGCGCGCATGCGTTCCAATTGCGTACGCACCGAGCCGTCGTAAATCGTCGAACCGATGCGCACGACGGCGCCGCCGATCAGGGCCGCGTCCGTCGCGAACTGCGGATGCACTTTTTGCCCGGTCAGTTTCCCGAGAGCCGCGCCCAGCTCGGTGCGCTCCTTGGCCGTCAATTCCGTTGCCGACGTTACCGTGGCTTGCGTAATTCCCTGGCGGGCATCCAGCAGCCGGCTGAAGGCTTGCTCGATTTCGATCAGCATTCCAGCGCGGCGCTGGTCGACAATCACAAACAGGTAATTGCGCAGCGTACGTGTCGCGCCCATCCGTTTGACGATGGCTTCGATGGCCGAATGCTTGGCCGCGCGCGCGATTGAAGGATTCGCGAGAAACGCGTGCAACTCTGGCGACTCCCGCATGAGCGTCGCGAATTCCGCGAGCTCCTTCTTGACCTTATCCGCCTGCTTATTCTCGAGCGCGACATCGACCAGCGCGCTCGCGTACCGCTCCGCCAGCGCCTTCATCTTGCGCCCTTTCCGAGCTCGCTTAAAAACGACTGGAACATTCTCGCGCGAATTTCCGCGTTCATCCTGGAACTGACCAGCGCCGCGGCGCGCTCCACGGCCATCGACGCCGCGATTTCCCGGACCTGCTGTTGCGCGGCGCGTTCCGAGGCGGCCAGTTCCGCTCGCGCCGCCTGGTTGATTTTTTCAATCTCGGCCACGCCTGAAGCGTAAAGCCGCTCGGATTCCGCGGCCCAGTTCCGCCGCGCCTCTTCGCGCAACTCCGCCACGTCCTGATCGAGACGAGCGATTTTTGTTTCGACCACGCGCAACTCGCGGTCGGCTTCCGCTTTCGCGGCTGTGGCCTCCACGATGCTCGCAGCGATCTCCTTGGCATTGCCGCGGAAGAATGCTCCCCCGTGCTTGGCAATCAGGTAGCCGATGCCGCCAAAAACGATCAGAAAATTGAGCCAGCGAAAAATCAATCCGGCAGTCGAATCGGCGGGATCAGGCTCGGAACCTTCAGCTGCAAGAGCGGGCAGGGCCATGAAAAAGAAAATCAGCAGAGCGCCGGAAGCAAAGCCGAGCAAGCGCTGGAAGGATTTCATCGCGCCCCCTTGCCCTGGGAACCACCCGGCCCGGAAAGGCCACCCGCGAGAACGGCCTCGGCTATATCATTCGCCAGATTGTCTTTGGACTGTTCGAGTTCCACCCGCGCAGCCTTCACGTCTGCGGCGATTCCCTTTTTGGCTTCCTGCAGCGCGGTTTGCGCATTGGCGCGCGCCGTGTTGATCGTGCCCTGGCGTTCTTCCAAAGTGCGCCGCCGCTGGATTTCCTGTTCGGCGAATACTTCGCTGCGGGCTTTCTTTACCGTGTCGGTATAAATGCGCTGCTTTTCGTGCGCGGCTACGCGGCTGGCTTCAGCTTCGACTTTGGCGCCTTCGGCCCGTTTGTGTCGCTCGGAGAGCACGCGCTCCATGGGCCCGAAAAAGCTCCAGCGCATGAACAAATAGAAAAGAAAAACGATAATGACCGTGGGAACAGCCGCCAGGAACAACTCGCCGAGTTGGTTAACGATCTCCACTGACTATGCTAAGGCATCCGACCATGCCCGCCAAAACTCATCTCCGGAACACCTGAGGTGCACACCCGCCCCTGCAGACGATTCCCCTATGAATAAAGGAGTGATTTTATAGCATCCGAGCCGCTTTCATGCAAGTCCACGACAGGGGTTTGTCGATTATTACAAACTATGGACGCGCCCCCTCGCAAAGCGCGAAGGTTTGCTTTTCCATATTACCTCCGCATCGTCCCTGGTGGCTATCGTTAGCTTGCTGGGGCCAAACGGGGCGCGCTAGAATGAGTCGCGCGACGGGTTTGGCTGTTCCATTCTGAACCGGGCTGGCCCCGCCAGGCTTTTCTTTCGTGCGACCTGCCACAAGGAGAACTTGATGCCCGCGTTTGCCGGCGTGGATTTTCTCGACTTCGATTCGCTGCTCAACGATGAAGAGCTACTGGCGCGGAAGACGGCGCGGCAGTTTGTCGACGAGAACGTCCTCCCGATCATCGAAAAACATAATCGCGAATCAACCTTCCCTTTGGAGCTGGTGCCAAAATTGGCCGAACTGGGATTCTTTGGGGCGAACTTAGAAGGCTACGGCTGCGCCGGAATGTCCAATGTGGCCTACGGCCTGGTAACGCAGGAACTGGAGCGCGGCGACTCCGGCCTGCGCAGCTTCGTTTCGGTGCAGAGCGCCCTGGTGATGTATCCCATCCATTCGTACGGCTCGCCAGCGCAAAAGGACAAGTGGCTGCCCCGATTGCAAGCTGGAAAAGCCGTGGGATGTTTCGGCCTCACCGAGCCGCAATTCGGGTCCAACCCCAGCGGCATGTTGACGCGCGCCGTGAAGAATGGCGACCGCTACATCCTCAACGGCGAAAAAATGTGGATCACCAACGGATCGATCGCCGACGTCGCGCTGGTGTGGGCGAAATGCGAGGACGACAAGATTCGCGGCTTTCTTGTGGATAAAGGCACGAAAGGATTCAAAGCCTGGGACGTGCACGGCAAGCTTTCGCTGCGCGCGTCCATTACTTCAGGATTGACGATGAGCGATTGCGAAATTCCCGCGGAGAATGTGCTGCCCGGCGTGTCCGGATTGAAAGGCCCGCTCAGCTGCCTGACGCAGGCGCGCTACGGCATCGGCTGGGGAGCGATCGGCGCGGCCATGGCTTGCTACGACACGGCGTTGCAATACGCGAAGACGCGCAAACAGTTTCAAAACAAACCCATCGCTTCGCATCAACTGGTGCAGGACAAGCTGGTGTTCATGATCACGGAAATTTCCAAAGCGCAACTCCTGGCGCTGCATGTGGGCCGGCGAAAGGACAAGAACCAGGTGGACCCGGCGCACGTCTCCATGCTGAAAATGAACAACGTGTGGATGGCCATGGAAACGGCCCGCAAGGCGCGGGACATCCTGGGCGCCAACGGCATTGTCGACGACTACTGCATCATGCGCCACATGAACAACCTCGAATCGGTGTACACATACGAAGGCACGCATGACATTCATCGGCTGGTCATCGGCGAGCGCGTCACCGGCATTCCCGCGTATTTTTGAGGAGGGCTTGATGTTTCGTCACAGCGGCAGCTCCGCGCAGGTCCTTCCGTTCCTCCCGCACGCGATTTTCCTGTTGGCTTTCCTGGTTGCTGTGGTTGTCGCACCCGCTTCGGCTCAGGAAAAACCGAAAGTCCGCACCATCACCGCATTCATCCGCCTGGACCCCGGCCAGTACATGCAGCAAGTTACGGAAACCGCGGCGATGTTGCGAAACGCCAAGGCCCGCTACGGACTGGCTGGGTATGAAGTGCAAACCATCCGCATCACGACGCAGCCGTTTCCGGAATACACGCGGGGCATGTCCAGGCAGGCGGCGTTGGCATTATTTCATGACCTCGATGCCCTGGCCAAACAGGAGGACGTCTCGATCTGTATTGGTCCCGCTTTGATGGACGAAAAAGACGATCCCGCGCAGGCGGAACTGCTCCAGGAAATTTTGGGGCTGACCGGCAATTTGTACGGCAGCGTGGTCGTTGCCGGAAGCGACGGGGTCCACCCGAAAGCCATTCACGCCGCGGCAGAGGCCATCAAATATCTCGAGGACCATGGAGACAAAGGGCTTGGAAATTTCCGGTTTGCCGCGATCGCCAACGTACCGGCCTATACGCCATTTTATCCCGCTTCGTATCACCAGGGACTCGGCCATCAATTTGCCATCGCTCTCGAATCCGCCAACGTGGTCGCCGCGGTAATGGCCGTGCAGCGCGACACGGAAGTGACGCGCCAGACATTAATCTCCGAACTGGGGAGGTACGCGCGAGCCGTGGAGGACATCGCCAGCAAAATCGATCAGGAAACCGGATGGAGCTACATGGGTCTCGATCTATCCCCCGCGCCGATGAAATACGCTTCGATTGCCTCAGCGACAGCTGGATTCACGGGCGGAAGATTCGGCACCAGCGGCACGCTGACCGCAGTGGCCACGATTACCTCTGCGCTGCGGGATATTTCCGTGAAAAAAGTGGGCTATTCCGGCGTGATGATGCCCGTCCTAGAAGACACGCGCCTCGCCCAACTCTGGGGGGAAGGCGCGCTTACCATGGATCAGCTACTCGCATATTCCGCGGTTTGCGGCACCGGTCTTGACACGATTCCTTTGCCGGGAGATGTCACCACGCAGCAACTAGAGCGCATCATCGGCGATGTCGCCACACTTTCCGTGAAATTATCGAAGCCTCTCAGCGCGCGCCTTTTGCCCGTCGCGGGCGCTAAGCCCGGCGACCAGACAACGTTCGACGATCCCAACCTGGTGAATACGGTCCTTCAACCGCTGCCCTGACAGCGTTACGTAATCTATGCGGCCCCTTGATATTGGTGGTCAGTGACCTGTTCCATCCAGTTGACAACTTTTCCGTCGAGCTTTTCTTGAATGGCAATGTGCGTCATGGCCGTGGTTGGGGCGGCCCCATGCCAGTGTTTCTCGCCGGGCGCAAACCAGATCACATCACCCGGGCGGATTTCCTCGACCGGCCCGCCCCAACGCTGCGCCCGGCCGCAACCGGCCACTACGATCAGGGTTTGACCGAGCGGATGCGTGTGCCATGCTGTCCGCGCGCCTGGCTCGAACGTTACGCTGGCAGCTTGAACAAATGCCGGATCGGGTGCCTGAATAAGCGGATCAATCCGCACTGTGCCGGTGAACCAATCCGACGGACCCTTTGCAGACGGTTGCGATCCCACTCTTTTGATTTCCATTTTCTGAACTCCTTCACCTGAAAACGATCTCTTATTCTCGTCTTGACGCCTACAGACCGGTCATTTTCTCCAAGCGTTCTGGATACCGATTTCCTTCCACTTTGATCCTCGACGTGGCGGCCTCGATGTCTCGCAGGTCTTCGGGTGAGAGTTCGACCGTGGCGGCTCCAATATTCTCTTCCAAACGGTTTAGTTTCGTCGTGCCGGGAATTGGAACGATCCATGGTTTTTGGGCGAGCAGCCACGCCAGTGCGATCTGAGCGGGAGTTGCGTGCTTGCGCTTCGCAATCGTGTCGAGCAAGTCGATGAGCGCCTGGTTCGCCTTGAGAGCTTCCGGCGCAAAGCGAGGGAGCGTGCTGCGGAAATCAGAGCTGTCGAATTTTGCGTTTTCGTCGATTTTGCCCGTCAGGAAGCCCTTCCCAAGCGGGCTGTACGGCACGAAACCAACGCCGAGTTCCTCGAGCGTGGGCATCACCTGCTGTTCCGGCTTCCTCCACCACAGCGAGTATTCGCTCTGCAGTGCCGTGAGTGGCTGGACCGCGTGCGCGCGGCGAATTGTCTTTACACCCGCCTCGGACAGTCCGAAGTGCTTGACCTTGCCGGCTTGAATCAGTTCTTTTACTGCGCCCGCAACGTCTTCGATCGGCACGTTGGGGTCAACGCGATGCTGATACAGCAGGTCGATGCTCTCCACCCTAAGTCGCTTGAGTGAACCATCGACAGCGTCCTTGATATGCTCTGGCCGGCTATTCAGACCCGCCGCCCCCGGCCGGTTGTCTCTGCCACTCAGATCGAACCCAAACTTCGTGGCAATGACGACCTTGCCGCGGTATGGTGCCAGCGCTTCGCCCACAAGCTCTTCGTTCAAGTACGGGCCATAGACTTCGGCGGTGTCAAAAAACGTGATGCCGCGCTCCACGGCGGCATGGAGGACTTCGGTCATCTCTTTCTTATCTTTGGGCGGGCCGTAAGAAAAGCTCATTCCCATGCAGCCGAGCCCAATGGCTGAAACTTCCAGATTGCTCTTACCCAATTTGCGCTTTTGCATTGCCCGTACTCCTTTCAAGCCATGTTTCACACACAGAGAATAGAATCAAACGCAGCCAGAGCGGTAGTCGATCCTTCCGGATCCAAGACCAACTTCAATTGCACCCCGCGCGGGACTGCATGCTCTTGGATGGTTTGGAAGCCTTCAGCTCGGGATTTCAGGCCGGATATGAAAGCGCCACTCGGGCGGAGGGTTGGGCAGCCAGCGGAACGCCAATCCCCCGATTGGCGATTTTCCGAACGCTATTTTGATGGCGCTGACTTCACTAAATCGCCGGAAAAACACTCTGGAATTTATTTGGCCGCCTGAAGAAATCCGAATCGTCTAACGTAGCTCTACACTTCTCCACGGCATGTCGCAGTAGAGCTAGTGGCTCGTTGCCCCACTGTCATTACTGACGATGAGGCTCGAAACGTTCACAGGCTCGAAATCCGATAAGGTGAGACTCGTGAGGCAGGCGAGGTCGGTGTCGTTCCAGCGAGCGTCGGGCGTGCCGATCAGACCTCCGCTGGATCCGTTGTCGGCCAAGATGATTCCGTAGTTTCGGAATGCGGTGATGATAATGGCCGCTTGCGGACTCGTGGAAGCACAGGAAGGTGTCGCCACTGAGGCTTTCAGCCGGTAGATTTCGCCCGCGGGTCCGGACATGGTGCAGCTCGCGGGCGGAGCAGATTGGGAGATTTGCGATTCCGTCGGAACCGTGCCACCTCCGGAAGCCGTGCAGCTCCCCACGCCCGCCGATTGCGTGGCGGGCCAAACCCAGTAGTTCACCATATGGTTTAGTGTGAAGCGGATTGGATGTTGGATGGCGCCGTTCGGTGAACTGGGCGTTCCGGTGCCGATGACTTCGTCGGCATTGGCGAGCAGCGGCGCTACCGGAAGTCCGGCAGCGTCGGATGTTCCGTTCCCTTGCGGTGTGAGGGCATTCGAAGAAACATTGGGCCATACCGCATTCGAGGAATCGGTCCAGGGACCGCCTTCGTAAATTCCCTGCCACATCTCGTAAAGGGCCGGCGTTTTTCCGCCGCCCCCTTCCAGGTAGACCAGCACGTGCCTATCTCCGGTCGAGTTGCTGGTGCCCTCCACGGGAGCATTCGCTGGAATTGGGCCACTCGTAAAATAGGACTGGTACAGGGTCGTTGAGACCGATACGTTCGCCTGGTTGGAAGAAACTTCGATGGCAGGAATTCCATTGGGAAATGGCGCATTCGAATTGTTCCCGAAGAATGGTTTCACTGTCTCCGACAAATAGCCGCTGTACATCGGCGCCGCGGGGGAAGTATCCACAGGCAAGCTTGTGGTGGCTGCGTCCACGCGATGATGAAAAATGGAATTGGACGGAAAAATATTTGCAAGGAACGCGTTGCTTCCGTTGATGGCAATGCTGATCTGCTGAGTCGCCTGCGCATGCGCCGAGTCGGTAACCACAAATTCAGGCGTGTAGGTGCCCTGGCCGCCGATCAGTGAACTGCTGATACTCCCCGTTGACGCGTTAAGAGACATTCCCTCCGGCAGTGGCGGAAAGCTGGCGCTCGTGCTCACGGAAAAGGTGTAAGGGGGAGAGCCTCCGGTGGCGGTAATGGTGCAGCCCGAATAAGCAGCGCCCTGTGTTCCGCCCGGGCATGAACTGGTTGTGAACCTCAATGGGCAGCCGGGCGAAATCAGAGTGATTTTTGCAGTGGACGTGCTTGATCCATTGGAATTGGTTGCCGTCAACGTGTAAGTGGTCGTCGCCGTGGGGCTCACGCTCGTCGAACCGCTTGCCAAATTGGAGGTAAATGTACCCGGCGTGATCGCGATGCTCGCCGCTCCCGTCGTCGCCCAACTCAGCGTGCTGCTGGAACCCGAAGTAATGCTTGTCGGATTAGCCGAGAAGGAAGTGATCGTCGGCTTGCTTGTCCCGTTTATGGTGACGGTAAGTGTGGCCGTCGCGGGACCGGCGGCATTCGTTGCCGTCAGTGTGTAGGTAGTCGTCGCCGCGGGGCTCACGCTCGTCGAACCGCTCGCCAAAGTGGATGTGAACGTTCCCGGCGTAATTGCAATGCTGGTCGCGCCGGTCGTCGCCCAACTCAGTGTGCTGCTTGCACCAGAATTAATGCTTGTCGGGTTTGCACTGAAGGACGTGATCGCCGGCACGGAGCCTTTTCCAGAAGACGTGTTCGACGTTGTCCCCGCGGCGCAACCGGAGAGAGCGGCAAAGAAAGCTAGAGTCAGTACCAGCGCGCACAATTCGAGTACTGAGGGATTGTGTCCTCGGGAGTCGAGCCTATTTCTGCAAACTGAAAAAGGGAAGTCCATGCGTGTTCCCTTCGCGGGGAAGGCAGTGCCAGTCTACCGACAATGGATTCGAGCCGCATACTGGCCGCAAGTACAGAATCGGATTCCTGATGCACGAGTCGTAAACGCTGGATCCACACATACAGAGGAAGACGAAAGAAATTGTGGATAAGACGGCCCTCGAATTCGTGGTCTCTGCCGTAAGCCAGAAGCGTCGTCGTTAGTCCCGCAACCACTAGCGAAGACTGGCGGAATTGAGGACGGCGGGGTTCACCACGTTGATTGGCGCGCCCGCACAATAAGCCAGAATTTGGTCGAAGATTTCGGCGAACTGAAGTTCGTATTCGTCGCGGGTGACGTAGCCGATATGCGGCGTGCATACGACGTTTTTCATGCCGAGCAAGGGATAGGTCATGTCCACAAGCGGCTCTTGCTCATAGACATCAATCGCCGCCATTCCCGGTCGCCCCAGCTGCAAAGCGCGCTCCAGAGCGCCTGGTTCGATGAGCGGCGCGCGGCTGGTATTCACGAGGAGCGCTGTGGGCTTCATCCGTGCCAAGTCTGCGGCGGTCACGATTCCGCGAGTGGCGCTGTACAGGCGCAGATGCAGCGAGATCACATCACACTCTTCGAAGAATGCCTCTTTGCTCCGAGCGGCGGTGTAGCCTTCCGCCTGCGCGCGTTCCCTGGCTTCTTCGTTTGACCACACGAGCACCTTCATGCCAAACGCCTTGCCGTAACCCGCGACGACGCTTCCAATCCGTCCGTAGCCATAAATTCCGAGCGTTTTGCCGCGCAAGGTGTCGCCGACTGCAATTTGCCAATTTCCCGCCTTTAGCGCGGCCATCTGCTGCGGGATCTGGCGCATGGCGGCAAGAATCAGCCCCCAGGTCAATTCCGCCGCCGCGTAACAGGGCGTGCCCGCGTGCTGGCTGGACGAGACAATCACGCCGTGCCGAGTGCAGGCGTCGATATCGATGTGTGGATAAACGCTGCGCTGGCTGATGAGCTTCAGCTTTTTCAGACGATCAAGTAGCGGGGCCTGAATCTTGGTCCGCTCTCGTATCAGCACCAATACTTCCGTATCTTTCAGCCGTTCGGCCAGCTGATTGGTCTCTTGCAAATGCTCGTTCCAGATTTGCACGTCATGATCCTTGAGTTTCTGGAAGCAGGGGAGCGATCGCAGCGTGTCGAAATAGTCGTCGAGTATCGAGATCTTCATTTGGGGTGCGCCTTCAAGTTGAAATTTGCAATCTGCGAACTATCGAAGCGCTCATGCAGAGGCCAATCAAGTTGTCGGTCACGAATATGTTTTCCCGGTCCCCAATATATCTTACCTGCCGCGATTGCGGCTTATAGCGGGTCTCAATTTTTGAAGCAGAATCTTTAAACACAATCCACAGGGCGTTCCACTAGGTGTATCGCGCCGCCTGGTTTAGGATAGGCTATGTCCTAGCCGTACCGCGCGCGAATCGTTTCCGGTTGCGCGCCAGATCCAAAAAATCCGAGTGAGCGGGAGCGGTGATGGAAATAGAACTGAGTCTGGAATTTTTGCGCGTCGTCGAACAGGCGGCCATCGAATCGGCGAAAACCATGGGCCGCGGAGACGGCCACATGGCCGATCAGGCGGCCGTCGCGGCCATGCGCAGGGTAATGGATGAAGTGCCCATGGACGGCACGATCGTCATCGGCGAAGGCGAGCGCGACGAAGCTCCCATGCTGTTCATCGGCGAAAAAATCGGCGCCGCGCAGCACGTCCGGGGATTTAATTTTCCCGCCGTGGATATCGCCGTCGATCCCCTGGAAGGCACCAATCTTTGCGCGACAGGTGCGCCCGGCTCGATCACGGTTCTCGCCGCGAGCGAAAAGGGCGGCCTGCTGCATGCGCCCGATTTGTACATGGAAAAAATCATCGTCGGGCCGTCCTGCAAGGGCGCTGTCGACCTGGACGCGCCAGTCGCCGATAATCTGAGCGCCATCGCGAAGCGGCTCGATCGTGGCGTCGAAGATCTGGTCGTGATCGTCCTCGACCGGCCGCGCCACGAAAAACTGATCAGCGATATCCGTGCCACCGGCGCGCGCATCCGCCTGATCGGCGATGGAGACCTCTCCGCGGGCATTTCCGCCGCCGTCATCGGCACCGGCGTCCACGCCGTAATGGGCGTCGGGGGTGCTCCCGAAGGCGTGCTGACCGCTGCGGCGCTGCGCTGCCTGAACGGAGAAATTCTGGCGCGCCTGGTGGTTTCCAAGCCCGAGCACGAAGAGCGCATGGCAAAGATGGGAATCAAGGACGGCAAGCGAATCTATCGCACCGAGGACTTAGCGCCCGGCAAGAAAATCATTTTCGCCTGTACCGGCGTGACGGACGGAAATTTGTTGCGTGGCGTGCGGTTCTTCGGCGAAGGCATTCGCACCCAGTCGCTGGTGGTCACTCTCGACGAGCGCCAGGTGCGCTTTGTGGATACCGTGACGCTCGATAAGCGCCCGGATGTAAAAGTGCGTTTCGCGTAAACGAGTTTCGAGACTGCTGCGCAGGACATGCGCACTAACCGCATACTTTCTTGCTAAGGAGTTTCGCTGGAGCGAGCCCGCTCGCCGAAGCGATGGTTCTCGCCGTAGCCACGATTCTGGCGAAGGCGAGTAAAAACGTAACGGCGCGAACTCCCCGGAAAGAAAGAGTTCGCGCCGTTCAGTAAGAAGATCTTCTTAGCCGACTACCGGTGGCCCATCGCAGCTGGATGCATCCGGCGAGTCAGTTGTTCCACGCGAGAAGCCTGGGGCGGTGCCAAGGGACGCGCAAGCCCATTGCCGCTCGAAACGTGGTCGCTGATCGCAGCCAGCCGCTTGAGTATCGATTGCCACTGTTCCCAGTCGAGCTGCCGAAGGAACGGCCGCAACCCCTGAATGAATGGATCTTCCAGGAGCGCCTCGCCGTTCGTTTCCGGAACGAAGAATCGGTTCAAGCCGACGCCAAGCGCTTCGGAAATTTTCTCCAGAGTTCCGAGGCTGGGCGTCATCTGTCCGCTTTCGATCCGGGACAGGTACGACCGGGATACGCGCGAGCGCGCCTGGAGCTGGCTTTGCGTCATCCCGCGCGATTCGCGCAACTGCCGGATGCGTTGGCCAATATTCTCCACCGTCTCGCGGTTCGGCCACTTCTCGAAGAGTTGCCGGTCGTCGCCCGGAAGCTCCTGCGGCTCAGGAGGAGGAATTAGAAATTCCACCTTGGGCGGCAGCAAGCGCAGGCACCGGCGGCAATTCCCCGTGCGGGTGCGATACTGCACGAGCCCGCAAGTCTTGCAACGGATTACTTCACGATCAAGGTCGATATCCACGGCAACCTTATTTCCGTTTGTACCGTTCATTGCGTTCGTACTGTTTTGTTCCGACACCGGTGCTCCTCGCAGACTATTCCGGCATGCGGATGAGAGGGACTTCGTGCGTGGGGAAGGCAGCAGCTGGCGCGAACGACATAATGGGGGTATCCGCTTCCGGTGTCAAGTAGTTTCTCCATTCAGATAATCAAATCGGTTAAATATGAAAATCCATTAGAACTTTTTCCTTCCCCTCCGGACCTCCGGAGCAGAACAACCCGCCGGAATCCACGGGGTTGCGGTATCCTTGCCGGGGTTTAGTTAGGATAGCCACCCGCCGCGGCGGGGCTGCCCATGCTGGGTAGGCGCGGACAAAAAGTGTATTGTCTTAATTTGAAAGTCGTTGCCGCGGCGTGGTTTCTCAGGAGGTCGGGACTTCAGAGTCTGTATGAGAATTCGGTTTTGGTTCCTGTAGCGCCCGCCTTCAGGCGGGCATCTGCTCGATTCCAAAGTGCCCGCCTGAAGGCGGGCGCTACAAGAGCTTCAAGCCAGGAATGTGCCAAAAATAGCGTTCATTTGACGAATATTTAGTGACTCGGGAGAAAGCCATGCCAGACAGAAATGACGCCTGGGCTTTGTTGTGCGAATACACGCAAAACGAAAGTTTGCGCAAACACGCCTTGGCCGTCGAGGCCTGCGTGCGCGCCTACGCTCGAAAAACCGGCTCCAACGAAGAGCTCTGGAGCCTCACCGCCCTGCTTCACGATTTCGACTACGAGCGCTGGCCCAATGACGCGCACAGTCCCACCGAAGAGCACCCCGCCGGCGGATCGGCAATCCTACGCGAGCGCGGCTACCCCGAAGAAATGATTCGCGCCATCGTCTCGCACGCCGACTATTGCAACATGCCGCGCGACACGCCGCTCGAACACACCCTGTTTGCGTGCGACGAACTGGCCGGCTTCCTCACCGCCTGCGCCCTGGTCAAACCGGGCAAGAGCATCTTCGAGGTCGAGCCCGATTCCGTGAAGCGCAAGCTCAAGGACAAAGCCTTCGCGCGCGGCGTGAATCGCGACGACGTGCGCAAAGGCGCCGAAGAATTGGGCGTCCCCATCGAGGAACACATTGCGTTCTGCATCGCCGCCATGCGTGAAGCCGCCGACGCGCTGGGTCTGCGCGGAAATCAAGCGGCTGGCGCCTGAGTAGCACAGGCTTCAGCCTGTGGATTTTGAATTCTCCTTTGCCAAAACCACACAGGCTGAAGCCTGTGCTACCATTACGTGATTACGGAAATCATGCAGATTTTTCCCATTACGCGGCGGAAGACGTACGGCGTCAAGGTCGGCCAATTTCAGGTTGGCGGCGGCGCGCCGGTTGTGGTCCAGTCGATGACCAACACGGATACGGCGGAGATCGCCGCGACCGTGGCGCAGTGCAAGGAATTGGCCGATGCCGGCTCGGAGCTGGTGCGCATCACGGTGAACATGCCGGAATCGGCGGCGGCGGTTGGGGAAATCGTGGCGCGCCTGCGCGACCTGGGATGTACGGCGCCGATCATCGGGGATTTTCATTACAACGGGCACGTGCTGCTCACCAAATATCCCGATTGCGCGCGGGCTCTCGACAAGTACCGCATCAACCCCGGCAACGTGGGCGCGGGCGCGCGGCGCGACGAGCAGTTTTCCACGATCTGCAAAGTGGCCGTCGACAACGGCAAGCCAGTGCGCATCGGCGTCAATGGCGGCTCGCTCAATCAAGAGCTGGTGATGCGCAAAATGCAGGAGAACACCGACCGCGAGCTAGGCCTCGACTCCGAAGAGATTATCAACAACTGCATGGTGCAGTCCGCGATCGAATCGACGGAACTCGCGCTGGAGTGCGGCCTGCGCCGCGACCAGATCATCATCTCCTGCAAAGTCTCCAAGCCGCAAAACCTCATCAAGGTGTACCGCGACCTCTCGCGCAAGACCGAGCAGCCGCTGCACCTGGGCCTCACGGAAGCGGGCATGGGCACGAAAGGCGTGGTGTGGTCCTCGGCGGCGCTGGGCATTTTGCTGCAGGAGGGCATCGGCGACACGATCCGCATTTCGCTCACGCCGCGCCCCGGCGGCGACCGCCGCGAGGAAGTCTACGCCGCGTGCGAGCTCCTGCAGTCGCTCGGCCTGCGCTCGTTCGCGCCCAGCGTGACGGCCTGCCCCGGCTGCGGCCGCACCACCAGCACCACGTTCCAGGAACTCGCCGAGCGGATTCAGGATTACATTCGCGAAAGCATGCCGCAATGGAAGCAGCAATACGAAGGCGTCGAGGATATGACGCTCGCCGTGATGGGATGCATCGTCAACGGCCCCGGCGAATCCAAAGCTGCCAACATCGGCATCAGCCTCCCCGGCACCGGCGAAGAACCGAGCTGCCCGGTCTATATCGACGGCAAAAAATCAGTCACACTGCACGGAAACTACGACGAACTCTCCGCCGCGTTTCGCAAATTAGTGGACGATTACATTCAATCAAAATACGCCGCACGCGTCTCTACTCCTGCAATCGCCTCTACCAGCCGTCCCTAGTGAATCGTCTTCGTTTTCGATCTCCTGATTTTTCGCACCGCTTCGCGAACGCGTCGTTCGACTTTGACTTGGGATGAGAAAGCAATTGACTGAAGGCTGAGGCGGAGGCCCTGCTGGCAGCTAGACAGACCAAGGGCCCGGCGCGAGCCGCGCCCTTGTCTCATTCGATCCTTACTTGCCCGCTTTCCGTTGGATCGCCTGAATCGAGGCAATTCGAGCGCTCACTTCGGCCGCTTTCGCGCTTTCATTTAATGTGGAAAGAAAGCTGGCGTACCTCTCGAGCAGGTTGATGAGGCTCGGGTCATTGGGGCCCAAGTTGGCCTCTTGCATCGCGATCGCGCGCTCGTAGGTGGCCTTCGCCTCGGCCAACTTCGTGGGATCCTGTAGCCCTTCTTGCTCGCGAATATCGGCGAGCTCGGCAAGCGTATCGACAATGGCTCGATGCCGCTCTCCCAGTGAGGCAACCTGGATTTCAAGCACGCCCTGGACAACAGCCTCGGCGTCCTGCAAGCGTCCCTCATTTCTGTAGAGGGAGATCAGGTTCAGGGGGAGCAGTGATATCGCGAAGCCGGAATGATCGGATCCGGAGCGAGCCTCACGCTCTCCGATTTCGAGGGCGCCCAGATACGACTTCTCAGCTCGGTCCTTGGATCCCTCCCGCTCGAATAATTGGCCGAGTTGAATCATTTCCACAGTCCTGAGTGTGCCGTAGTGGTCGTGGTCGGAGTCCATTTTGCCCGCGAGCTCGATGGCTTGCTTGTAGGTATCTTCGGCGGACGGGTAGAGGCCATCGTTCAAATATTTCTCGGCAGCTTGGTTTAGTGCGACAAGTTCCGGGGGCAAGCCCGTACGGGGAGCCCCCGCCTCTGCCTGGGCCGCCCTCCCCTCCCCGCGATAAATCTCCGCCATCGTCTCCTCAGTGCGTTCGCAAAGGCCGAAGCCCGGGCGGAACTCGTACGGAACCATATTGCACAACCTCACCTCTTCCGGCATCAAAACTTCGGCGTCAACCCATTTCTTCTGTTGGATGTAAAATGTCACGGCCCCGCCTAAGATGCCTGCTGCCAGGCCAGCTCCCTCATTCCAGCGAAGATCCGCCTCCATTGAGCGGACGATGCCAACAGCTTCGGCGAACTCTCGCTCGGCGTCTCGATTGTTCCCGGCGCGGTTCGAGAAAGAGGCCAGCAGAGTCAAATCATTGGCAACGCGCAAGTCCGAGGCGCCAAAGGCAGCCCTGTCGATTTCATAGGCGCGCTCCACAAGCGGTCCGTAAGCTGCCTCACCCTCTCTGCGAGCCACGAGTGGGGCCAACTCTTTTAGATAAGTCGAAATCTGTGGATTCTGGGGATTGTCTTCCTCCAATTTTTTAATGCCGTCCCGGAGCAGATTTTCCGCGTCCACGAGCCGACCTTCGTTTCTTGCTCTGGTAATGGCGCGTTGGAGGGAATTGGGATCGGCTCGCTCATTTTGCGCGAAACATCCCGCGCCCGAAACGAGCGCCAGAAATGGAAGAAAGAATCGTGCGGCCTTCATTGATGTCCCCCGCAGCTTGTCTTCGGGGCCCAGCGCCGGAGCCTACAGAACCGATGGTGTCCGAGGATACAACAGATCGGGCGATGTGAACGGCAAAGCTGCACGAGTTCGGACTCTACAACTCGCGAAGGGCAGTAGCCACAGGCGTATTGGCGGCGCGGATCGCAGGCAACAGGCCGCCGACGATTCCCATTGCCAGCGCGAAGATAACGCCGCGCACCAGCAAATCGGGCGTGACCTTGAAAGCGAACGCCAGGCTCGAAAACGTTTGAAAGTTCATCGTGGACGTGGTCAGGCCGTTCAGCGGTAGGACGGCCACGCACCCGACCAGGCCTCCAATGAAAGAGATCAGCAAGGCTTCAACCAGGAAGGAGAACACCACGGCGACGGCGCCAAACCCGAGGGCGCGCATGGTGGCGATTTCGCGGCCACGCTCGGCAACCGCGGAGTACATGGTGTTGAGCCCGGCGAACACCGCCCCGATAGCCATGATCGCGGCGACGACGCCTCCAAGAATGGTGATCAGGGTGGTCATCCGGGTGGATTGTTTTGCGTAGTAATCGATTTCGCGCGTCACGTCGACATTCAGCCGCGGGTCGGCCGTGATGGCATCCTTGAATTGCTGAAAAGTATCGGGCGAGGCCAGATGAACCGTGACCGATTGGAAGATGTTGGGAGGGCGCTTGAGGACTTGGTTAAGGATCGGTCCGTCGCACCAGACTTCGGAATCAAATGCGGAGCCGCCCGCGTCGAAGACTCCGACCACCTGCCAGGGCGTTCCGCCAAATTTGACCGTATTTCCTACCGTAAGCCCCGCATAGGTCGTGTTCGCATTTTTGCCGACGATCAACTCGTTCAGGCCCGCGTTGAACATGCGTCCCTGCGCGATTTTGACGAAGTTGCGAATGCGCAGGACGTTTGGCGAAACACCGCGGACCTGCACGTTCGCGTCCGTGCCCGTGCTGATCAGAGGAAAGGGGATGACGCCGACGACTTCCTGGGTGACGAGCGGGCCATCCGAATCTCGCGCGATTCCTGGCGCATCCTGAATAATTTTGACGCTATCCAAAGTGACTCCGCCCATCATTTCGGAGGTCGAACCGGCGCGCATCACCAGCGCATTTCCCGGCGAACCGGAGGCCACCAACGTCGCGCGGAAGCCCCGGGCCAGAGAAAGCATGGCCACGAACACGCCCACGGTTCCCGCGATTCCGATTACGGCGACGATCGCGGATGTCCAGCGGGCCTTGACACTGCGAACGTTGTAAATCAGCGGTACGGCCATGGTCAGACCCTCCGGAAAGCTTCGACTACGCGCATGCGCATCGCTCCCAGACCCGGGAGAATACCGCTCGCTATACCGACGGCGAGAGCGGAGATAAGTCCAAAGACGAGAATCGAAGGTTCGAGCAGAAGCTGGGGAAGCATGCCGTTCAGCGCCTTGGCCAGCGCGGGAACGGCCAGCATCGCAAGACCGAGCCCGAGCAAGCCGCCAATCAGCGCAATGACCAACGATTCCGCAAGAATGAAAATGAGAACCCTGCGCCCGGAGTATCCGATGGCTTTCAAGACCGCAAGTTCCGCGGTGCGCTCACGTACGGAGATGGCCATGGTGTTGCCGGTCACCAGAAGCAGCGTGAAAAACACCACGGACCCGATGCTGAGAATCAGGAATTGAATGTTGCCGAATTGCTTCACCCATCCGGCGGCGAAGGCGGATTCCGTTTCTGTTTTTGTCTCACTTGGGGAGTTGGCGAATTTGTCGTCAATGGCTTTGGCGACGCGTACGGAATCGTCAGGATTGTTCACGCGGAGGACGTACCAGCCGATCTGGCCTTTCACTTCCTCCGGAACGCGCTCTTCAAAGTAATCCCACTGGAGCCAGAACTGGGTCTCATCCATTTCAGGACGCTCTCCGTGATAGATACCGTCCAGATTGAATTCCCAGGAGCCGCCTCCGTATAAGGTGGTCTTGATCGGAATGCGGTCGCCAATTTTCCAGTGAAAGCGCTCCGCGGTTTTGGCCCCCGCGATGGCGCCCTGGCGGTCCTTGAGGAAGGCGTTCCACTGGTCGTCAGGAACAACAAGCTCCGGGAAAACCTGGCGCTGATTTTCCGGATCGATCACGAACTGCGGGAAAAAGTTTTTTTCGTCCTGGTAGACGCCGCCGAACCAGTTATTGTGAGTGACGACTTTGACGCCGGGAATCTGCAGGATCTGGTCGCGGTATTTGAGCGGAATCAGGTTAATGATCGAAACGCGATCGATCACCACCAAACGGTCGGCGCCGGCAACATCCGCGCCGCGGTTAAACGCGTTCCGCACGACGCCGAGAAATGCGAAAAGGAAAAGGGCCACGGCAAATGAGCCGACTGTAAGGGCCAGGCGTATTTTCTTCCGGAACAGATTGGCGAAAATCAACGAGCTGAATTTCATGACACGCCTCCCGCGGCCACATCCTGCCCTTTCCTGGCGGCTTCGACCAAAACCCCCTTTTCCAAGTGCAGCGTGGTGTGGGATCGCGCCGCTACGACGGGATCGTGGGTGACCATCAGCACAGTCTTGCCGTATTTGCCGACCAGCTCTTCGATCAGCATCATCACTTCGTCGGCGCTTTTGCGGTCCAGGTCGCCGGTGGGCTCGTCGCACAGCAGGAAGGTAGGATCGGAGACGATGGCCCGCGCGATGGTGACGCGCTGTTCCTGGCCGCCGGAAAGCTGCCGTGGATAGTGCTGCATGCGGTCGGTGAGGCCCACCACGCCGAGCGCGGTTTCCACGTGCTTGCGCCGGTCCGCCTTGGAGAGCTTGGTCAAGAGAAGTGGCAGCTCCACGTTCTGGAACGCCGTCAGCACCGGGATCAGATTGTACATTTGGAAGATGAACCCGACGTGGCGCGCCCGCCATTCCGTGAGCTTGCTGCCGGACATGTGCGTGATTTCGTCGCCGTCAACGGTGATGCTGCCAGCCGATGGAACGTCGAGGCCGCCGAGCAAATTCAGCAATGTGGTCTTGCCCGAACCGCTGGGGCCCATGAAGGAAACAAAGTCACCCTTGTCCACATCGAGATTCAATCCCTGAAGAACCTGGATTTTTTCCCCGCCGCGGCTGTACGTCTTATTCAAACCGCGCACGCGGATGAGGCTTTGCGAATTCCCGTTTCCGTCGACACGAACCATACGGCTTTTCTCCTATTGGCCTATTGTCCGATTTCGACTTTTTCACCATCGCGTAAATTTTCGGGACCCTTGACCACGATGGAATCGCCGGGCGCCAGGCCGCCGAGTACGCCAACGTCCGTACCCCGGTCCGTTCCGATGGTCACAGCCCGGCGCTCGACCGCGCCATCTTTCATTAGATACACAAAGGACGCATTGGAATCGGACCGCACCGCACTTTTTGGAATGTAGGCAACTGCTTCAGGAGCTTTGTCGGCGCCTTTTTTCAAGGCGGCAGGCTTGGGCTCCTCGAGAAACGCGACTTTCACGCCCATGTCGGGAAGGATCTTATCGTCCAGCTTCAAGAAGGAAATGCGCACTTTTACTGTGGCCTTTTGACGATCGGCGGTGGGAATGACCGTGCGGACTTTCGCATTGTAGGGCGCGTCCGGAAAGGCGTCCAGCGTGGCTCTTACGGCCTGACCATCCTTGACCCTTGCAATGTAGGATTCGTTGACATCGACTTCGATTTCGTTGGAGTTCATGTCCACGATGGTGGCAATGCCCGTGCGCGTAAATCCCCCGCCGGCGGAGTTGGGAGACACCATTTCCCCGACCTGAGCGTCCTTGGAAACCACAACTCCCGCGAAGGGCGCCCGGATGATGCAATTGTCCACGGCTTGCTGCGCCTCCGCGACGCGTGATTCCGAAGCGGCCACTTGCTGCTTGGCGAGGGCAATTTTGGCCCGCAGACTGTCGGCTGTGGTGGCGGCGTTGTCGAGAGCTTCTTGCGTTCCGATTCCTGCGTCATGCAACTGCTCGGCGCGCTTCAATTCAATTGCCGCATTTCGGAGTTGCACTTCAAGGTCCGCGATGGCCGCCTGGGCGGAATCGCGGTCCGCCTTGGTGGAATCGAGAGCCCGCTTATAATCGGCGTCGTCCAAAGTTGCAAGAAGCTGGCCCTCTTTAACACGGGTGCCTTCATCGAAAAAAACAGCAGTGACTCTGCCAGTGATTTTGGCAGCGATGGTGGCCCGCCGCCGCGGCGTGATGTAGCCGCTGGCATTCAGCGCAGTCTGAGGTCCGCCGCTGTCGGGTTTGGCCACCGTTGCCACTTGAACGATCGGCTTCTGATTACGCAGGGCAAACGCGGCTACGACGATCGCTCCGAAGAGAATCACCGGAATAGCGGCGTACGCAACTCTCTTGCGCGTAACCGACTTGCCGCGCTGGTCGTCCCGGATTCGCAGCGAGCCCAGGTCTGGTTTGGGAGAATCTAGCGGACTCGCCATCAGGGCTCCGACTCCTCCTGCACACGAGTGCGACAGGCCTAAATTACTGCCCCCGGTGCTTGTGCATACCCGTTTCCGAAAAGCATGCTCGGAGAACTATTCTATCGCGGCCTTCACCCATTCCGCGAGAACGATAAAAGTGGCCCGACGGAATGGCTCGTGAGATTCAGATTTGAGCTTTTGGGTTAAAACCAGGGCTGGACAGAGCGTGGGGCGAAATTAGAGAAATCTCGGAAGAGGGCCGAAAGGGGCCCATCAGGACAGGTGAGACTCGTTCCTTGCCTTATCCTCATTTGGTTGTAAACTGAGATGGTCCCCGCCGAGGAGGAAACATGCGGAATCACCCCTTCCCGCTCGCGGCGGTTTTTGCTTTGCTGATTGCGAGTTCTTCGCAAGCGGCAGAGAAGCCACGCCCCGCGCAGGGCAATCAAAATCACCCCAAGAAAGTCTGGACCAATGACGATATGGATCAGCTGCGCTCGCGCGGCCTGATTTCCATCGTCGGCCAGGAGCCCGCGGAAACGGCAGCGCAAGCGCCCGCTGCGCCGGCCGAAGCAACTTTTCCGGTTTATCAGTCCCGCCTGGACGATCCCCAGTGGTATGCCGATACGGCGGCTGATCTTCAGGCGGAACTGGACAAACGCGAAGCTGCCCTGCTCCAGCAAAAGGCAGCGATCGCGCAAGCAGTGAGCAACCGGATTACGCAACCGGGACTGGCCCTGGACAAAGATGGCCCAGGCATGACCCCGGCAGAGGGCCTAGCGAACCAAGCAGCGCAGGTGCAGGAAATCCAAGACCAGATGGATCAGCTGAGCGACCTGGCCCGGCAGCACGATATTCCGCCGGGCGTATTGCGTGGCTGAGTAGTTGAACGGGCGCTGGGCACCTTGGGCCTGTAGCGCCCGCCTTCAGGCGGGCATTGTGCTTGCACCCAAGAATGCCCGCCTGAAGGCGGGCCCTACACAAGGTAAGACCCAGTTAGCATGAGACTCTGAAGTTTCTTCTACCAAAACCGCCAGGTGAATTTCGCGAAGGCGTTGCGTCTGATCAGGGACGAATTCACCAGCGTCAAGGCATCCATCGATTCCAGGTGATCGTTCTGTAGCAGGTTCTGCCCCACCAGGCTGATTTCGGCGCGTCCCGCCAGCTTCCAATTCACTTGAGTATCGATGCGAGTGTAGGAAGCGACTCTCTGAATCGGGAGTTCGCTGACGAAATAGGCGCTCGCGTCCCACGACAGGCCGTGCGATAAGTCCACGTGAGAACGCAGTTGAACCTGATGCTGGGGGCTTGAACCCTGGTTCTCCGCCACAGACGATGTGTCCAGGCTCGACGGTTCCGTGTGCAAATGCATTTCAAGAAATGCGTAGCCCGGGCTCAAAGTCCAATGATCCGTGAGTTTCAAATTCGCGGAAAGTTCGCCGCCCTCCGTATAGCCGTGCATTAGATTCCCAAAGGTGATGGGCATGACGAAGCGAGCAGGGGCTGGGCTGGGTTGAAAGAACTCAGGTCCCGGTTCCAGGGTTTCCAAATGGTAGTAGTGATTGAAAAACGTCGAAATATCCACGGAAAGCCTTGTGTTGGGTTGCACGCGGAAGCCCGCCTCGAAAGCCATGAGGTGTTCAGACATGAATTTCGGGTTTCCAAAGAGAATGACCTCCACAGGGGTGCTCGATCCGCCGGGATCGGGAAATGCAGCCAGGGATGCGTTGAGACCGGCGTTTCGCTGGGTCGGGCTGCGTTCGGCGCGTGAAACCGCGGACCAGAAAGTCATCCAGTTGGAAGGGGTCCACGCCAGACGCGCGCTCGGTTCCAGATCGTAACCAGTGAAGTAGCTGTTCTCCAGTTTGGTTCCGGCCGTAAAAAATAGCCGGTCCGGCTGCAGCGTAAACGTATCCTGAACAAAGAAGGTGAAAAGTTGCAGCGCCGTATCGGGCGGCGTGAAGGCCTGATCGACCGTGCCAATGTCCTGGTCCCAGGTGCGGCGGTATCCGGCGCCCCAAATGATGTCCTGGCGCGATCCCCAGACCCAGTGATGGCTGAAATCAAAATCGATCGTATTCCGGTTTTCAACCGATTCGGGGCCTGTCCGTTCATAGTTGTCAAAATAGAATTGAAACGAAGTATCGGAACGGCTGGAAAAAGTATGGTTCCATCGACCCAGAAGATTTCCGCCGGACAGCTGAGAGTCCACGTTCAGATTTCCGATCACGGGCGGATCGATTGAGAATAAGTGGATGATTGTGGCTCCTCCCTGGCCCGTATATAAATCACCTTGTACGGTAAGCGAATCGTGCGGGGAAATCTTGCTGTCCGAACGGAAACCGCCATGCAGCAGATTCCAGCTGTCTTGGCCGGAGCCGCCGCCCTCAGCTGGTAAGGAGCCATAGTTGAAATAATTCGCAAAAACTCGATAGTTCGTTTTTTCCTTGATCGCCCCCCCGAATTGCACCATACCTCGCGCTTGACCCTCCGTGCCCCCGCCGCCCGTGACCAGCGCCCCCCGCGTATCCGCGGCCTTTTTGGTCACAATGTTAATCACTCCGTTGACGGCGTTGGCCCCCCAGATCGTGGCGCCCGGCCCGCGGATCACTTCGATCCGGTCAATATCTTCGAGCGGAACGTCTTGAGAATCCCAGTTCACGCCGCCGAGAAGCGGTGTGTATACGGCGCGCCCGTCGATGAGGACCAGCAACTTATTTGAGAATTGGTCGTTGAACCCACGAGCCGAAACAGCCCAGCTATTGGCGTTGATTTGCGACACGTCCATCCCAGGCACCATGCGCAGCAAGTCCGGAATATCGGTGGCGCCCGAACGGCGAATATCCTCCTGCGTGATTACGAAAATGGCGGCCGCCGCCTGCGACATTTTCTGCTCTTTCCTGGAAACCGAGGTCACTTCGATATTCATCAGATCTTCGAGGGGTATTTGAGAGAGGTCGCGCTGCCGTGCCGGTTGCGCCAAAGTTTGAGGCGCGGGCTGTGAGGATTGTCCCAAAACTTCCCCCGACAAGAGCGTCAGGGTCAGCGTTAGTATCCCGCCAAACCTTCTTGCTAAAATCCGTGAAACGACCGCGCCGCCGGGTCTGGACACATATCCCTCCGCAAATTCAGAGAGCATGTACTAGACCAACCCTGCATTGACCTTGCTTCTATAAGTTTTTCAAAATACATGAGTTGCTCGCCAAAAAGTGAACCTCGGGCTGCTGATTCCGAAAATAAATACTATTGCGTATCAAGCTGGCACTAAGAGGCTGGAGCGGAGTCCAATTTGGGAAGTCATGCGATGTTATTTCAGGACTTCAGTGGAGAGGAACGGTGGATCGCGCGGCGTGAGATTGAATGTCACGTTCGGCGAACTCTCATCGAAATCGGCGAATCGCCAGGCCAGAGCATCTAGCACACTGGGCGTAACTACTTTCTCGGTTGCTTCGCTGTTTCACTTGTCGGAGAGCCGGGCCCGGGATCGGCGGCTGGAGTCCCTGGCAAGCTTTTTCCGCCGTTTCCGCCGAGATATCGCATCGCGGTGGCGGCGAGGCCGTCGAGTGCGCCCCCACCGTTCGATCCACTGGCGACGAGAATATCCGGGACAAACTTCATGCTTCCGTCGGCAAGGGCCGTAATGACGTTGACCAGCGCCGTGGCGTTGGACCCCAACGCGCGGACTTGCGCTTCGTATCCACGAGCCCTAGCCAAACCCACGGCTTCCACTTCGGCTCCTTTAGCCGTGCCCGTCTGGCGGATAAATTCCGCCTCGCCTCGAGCTTCTTCCGTCCGTGCGTTCGCGTCGTTGGTCTTGATATCCACTCCCACTTTTGATTTTGCCAGTTCCGCCTGCATTTCCGCCGTTCCCTTCGCGTTCTCCATGGCGATGCGCTCTTCTTGCGAAGCGCGCTGCTTGCGATAGGTTTCAATCTCCTGGTTGGCGATTTCGCGTTGCGTTAAAACCTTGACCAGGTCCTGGGGCAGCACGACATCCTGGATATAAACTCCGCGCGTCTCCACACGATATTGGTCCAGCTGTTCTTTGATGTGCTTGAACGCTTCCTCTTGCACTTGCTGGCGCGTTTCGATAAAACGAATGGCCGGCATGCTCTGCAACTTGTCGCGGAAATGATTGCCCACGGCAGCCTGCAAGACTTCGTTCACCAGATTCATCATGGTCCCGACCATGGAAATAACGCGTGGCGCATTCGTGTCCGGCACATGAATTTGCACCTGCAGATCGATTGCGAAGACGAATCCTTCGTTGCTCTTCGCGACAATCTGCTTGAGTTGCGCGTCTAGATTGTGAGCCGCCGACACTTCGTCGGCCCAGTTCAAAGTAAGTATGGAAGTAGGAACTATTTCCGCTTGGTAGCAGCGTGGGTTCAGCGGATATTTTCCGGTTCTTAGCGCCTCCTGCCAAATTCCACGATGTCCCGGCCGAACCAGCGTTCCGAATTTGAAATCCGATCCGGAAGTGTCGTGGGTCGGCAATCCCACATAGGCCTTGATCACGGCGACCTGGCCTTGCTGCACCACCAGCATCCACACCAGCTCGACGGTTACCAGAAATGGGTTCAGCGCGTAAGCGCCATAGAGCAGTGGGTCATGCTGCAAGCCGATGCGTCCGCCGCTGTCCAAAAACGCTTGGAAATCCTGATAATTGTTGTGCAGACTGTTTTTATTTCCGAGCAGCACCTCGATAATGTCGCCATCGGTCGCGTTCGCGGTTTCCATCTTGTCGAGGTCGGCAAAGCCGCCCAGTCGGCTGGCGATGTCGCCCGAAGGAAGCGGGTCGCCTTCAAATACCGTCACGATGCCTACCATATCCAGCATCGTGCCATCTTTTCCGGTGGCCTTGGGTTCGATGCGCACCAAATCGAGCTGCTCCGGGCGCAAGCCGAACGCTTCAGGGGTCAGTGTTTCATTTCTACCTGCCTTCGATCGAAGCTCGGGCGATACCGGCAGGCCGTACACCTTGCTCTTGGTTATCACCAGAAATCCGACTGGATGAACGGGAGCCAATGTTCCTGGAGGAAACACCGGGCGCTGAACGCCTTTCTGTCCTCCGCTGGTCACAAAAGAGCGGAGATCCGAAAAGTTTCCGAACTCTTTTTTGTAAACGGCCGACTTCGCTCCAATTGGAAGCGGCGAGCCTACCTGCGCAATGACCACCCCGATTTCGCCGGCCGGAACCTGCACCCACGGATACATTTGAACTTCATATAAGAGCCATGGCTTCCAGCGGCGGCCCGCCATCAGAAGATCGGCCTGGTAGCCGGCCTCTCCGTGAAAAGCAATCGGGTTATCGTCTTTCAGCTTTCGCAGTCCGAACCGCTTCATAACCAATCCCACTTCCGTAGGGCCAACCACGCGAATCGACATCCAAAGGTAGAAAGCGATCAACAATAGGCACGAGATGATCAAGGGATTCGCCAGAAGAATGGGTAACATGCTGGTAACTCCTCTCAGGGTCGCTGCGATGCTGCGACACTGCGCGACAATAGTCAAGCGCAGCGCCACCTCAAGGGTCCATCCACATCCGAGGACGGCATCACATGGGAATTGCCGGTGCAAGGCGATAGCTGGCGCGACTTCCAAGTATGACCGCGCAATTCCAATCTGAGGGTTCCCGCTTCACCTAGTCCCAAATGTAGAAGACGAATCCGATTCGCAGGCCAATATTATGCTGGGCCGGAGTTGAGAACGAATAGTAGTCGCGGACCTCTACGCGAATGGCGCGAGTTTGACTGAGGCGATAGTCGAATCCGCCGCCAAAATTCACTGCATTGCCCGTGCCGAAGAGTCGCGTGTATCCGGCAGTCGCAAAGGGGAGGAATCTCCACCCGCGGTCGGCCCAGTACGGCGTACCGTTGGCGGTTCGTCCATTTCCCTTCGGACCGAAGGACCAGGCAGCCATGTAGTTCGCGGACAGGAACGCCGACCCCGTGCGAGGTTTGGACCATGGACCAAGATAGCCGCATTCGAACGAGACGCCTCCCCATGCGTTTGGCGGGGCTTCGTCGAAGGAGGCGCCCGCCTGGATTTCTCCTCGCGAATTTCCTTGTGCCGCAACGATCCCAGGCCCTGCAAATAAAGTGATTTTGGGACTGGCCGCATCCTGCGCTCGCGCGCCTATGGCGCTGGCCGCCACAAACAAAAGTGAAACAACAAATCTGATCACTCGAAGCAAATGGCCTTTTCGCAAGGTAGTTCCTTTCTCATCCGGCTGAGTTTGCCGCTGTTTCCTTCACGCAGACTTTTCTATTGCCGCAGGGTTTCCGCGCGGTAGAGTTTCACGGTGTTGCAAATGGCGGATGCCACCAGCATCAGCGACATCCCCGCAATGGCGATGATCCCGCCTACGTCAAATATCCTGTAGGACGAGCCGAAGGCCCGCGCATCCGGATGAAGCCATAGCGCCAAATTTCCGACCGCGAGCAAAATCCGGATTTCCGTGGGTCCAAATTTCGCGAATGAGAGTCGAAAGATTCCAACGGTGTACGTCGCCAGATATACCTCGACCGAGAGCATCAGAAAGGCCATGAACATTCCCAGAGCGATTCTCCAGTCGACGAAACCAGAAATCGCCAGACCTCCCATCAAAAAGAATCCGCCGAATGTATCGATCATGTGATCGACGTAGAAACCATATCGCGGCCGCTGGCGGTTGCGGAGACGCGCGACTGTGCCGTCGAGGCTGTCGCCAAACCAATTGAGCGCCAGAAAAAATGTCGCGAGGATCAGGCCGGCGCGATTCGCCCTCGCGAGCGCATAACTAGCGCCAGCCAGGAACATCGCCACGAAACCGATGAGGGTCAAGTGGTCGGAGTTCATGCGCGCCGGCAGTCGCAAGGCGAACCATGCCAGGGCCTTCCGCTCAACCGCCGCCGTAAAGCTTTCCTGAAGCCGGAACGCATCCTTGAATGAAAGGGATTTCTTGGTTTCCTGCGCCGGAGCTGTTTCTGCGGCCGGCGATTCCGCGACTTTTCTTCTTCCTTCGTCCGTCATGATCGGCCTCCTGTTGTAGCGATGCGTGTTGTCCTAATTCCCGGTGTGCAAGCCAGCGCGCATGACCGCGTTGCGCGTGGACTGCAACGTGAATTCGAGCGAATCCTTGGGAATACTTTCGATAAAGGGCGCAATCATCCAGTTGAGACCTGCGGGAATATCGCGTGTCAGAGAGATTGCTTCGCACTGGATGTACACGCCGTGATCGGCTTCGGAAAAGCGCCAATAGGAATTGAGCCGCCACAAAAATCCATCATCCTTTCCGGGAGGCAAAGGCTGCTCGTTTGCTTCGCCGGGGTGAGCGACTTCGGCGATGCGCGTGCTGTGGGAGTCACTGAATGCCCGAGCGGCGTCGAGATGCTGATAGTGAACGGTGTATTCCGTGTCGAGCACGACCGTGATTATTTTCTTCTGCATTAGTCGCATATGAACTTTGAAATCTTCCCCCATATGCTCAAGGGCCTTTGAATTTTCGACTTGCGGTTTGTAATACTCGGAGTGATGGTCGTAATCCTGGACGAGCGCCAGCACCTGGCGCAGCGAAGCTCCTGGAATGAAAACCGTTCCCACCCAGTGGTGAATGAGGGCGCCCGGTGTGGAGGATTGGCCAGAGGGATCCGGGGTCTGTAACCTCGCCGAAACCACTTCGCCTCGTTGCAACCGGGCATACGCTTCGTCACGTCCGGCTTCCGGCAGACCGTCGATCCAGAGAAACACGCCACCTGGGGCCAATTCGCCACGCATCCGGTGCTCGGTGAGGCGAACGTAGCGATCGAATCCTTGGGCGGCTGCCGTGCTCAGTTCAGCAGCACCGTCTGGAGCAGGCATAACCAACAGGCCAATCGCGACTGCGCATCGCATGAGAAATAAAACTCGATTTCGAATGGCTGCCTCCTTACGCGGCGCAAGATTGCCCTAACTCCACGAGACCTTGCAATGCACGGCAGCTCAATTTCTGTGGAGTCTAGATCATTCCGTAAGTGCAACAAGGTTATAGCCTTATTGGCAATCATCGACTAAAATGAGCGCCGCATTCCGTGGGTGAGCAATCGCCAGTGCCCGAATCGACCCATCAAAAATCCATTTTTCGCTTCGGCTTGTACGAATTGCACGCCGGCACAGGCGATCTGCGCAAAGATGGCAAAGTACGCCCACGGCTCCAGGGGCAGACCCTCGAGGTTCTCTTGCACCTTCTCACTCATCCCGGTGATGTGGTGACGCGGGAAGAACTGCGCGCCCTTTTGTGGCCTGCGGATACATTCGTCGATTACGACCACAGCCTCAACACGGCGGTAAACAAGCTTCGTGAGGCCCTGAGCGATTCGGCAGAAAATCCGAGGTTTATTCAGACAATTCCACGGCGCGGCTACCGCTTCATCGCTCCAGTGGAAGAGACGGCGGACGGCGCACCTCAATTCACGGAATCCAAAAAGGAAAATGGCACTGGAGCTGAAACTTCGGCGAACGTTTCTGATGAGAAAGGCGCCTCCGCGCTCAGCGAATCGCGCGACCTTCCAGAAGCGCCGCACCGCGTCGTGCAAATTCTTTTTTCGCTCATTCAGGTCATGTATCTATCCTTCTACGTGATCGCACTGGCGAGGCTGCACTGGGTGGAGCCTCTTCTTGTCCAGGCGCTTCAGCATCCCATGTGGGTCTTCGCGCTGATCATCGTGACCGCGCTCGTCGGGATTCCTATCCGTTTGTACCTGCTCTCCGCGGCCATTTTTGGATATCGTGGATTGCCCGTTAACTTTCGCCGCTTATTCCCCTTAGTGATATTCCTCGATGAACTTTGGGCGCTCGCGCCACTACTGTCAGTGGAAGTAATCGGTGTGGGACTGGCTCTTGCTGTTACGGCGGCGCTGCTTTACCTTCCGTTTTCGCAACGCAGTTTGATGCTGATGGCCGCACGCAATCCCAAGCAGGGTGGAAATATTTGAACGGCATTCTATTGATTCAAGGAATCGGCAAGCTTGGTCCGGCGATTTCTTTGCAGTAAGCTTTTCTTCCACAAACTGCCGGGGCGGCAGTCGGCAAAGGAAAGTCAGGTGCAATGATGCGACGCTTGGCGATACTGGGAATTCTACTGGTCTTCCTGTTTGGCCTGGCCTCCACGGAAGCGGAAGACGAGCCACTGCAGGGTTTCACTCACGCAAGCTCCGCGAACGAACGCGAGTGGGAGACGAAGTTTCGGGCGATTCCCAGTCCGGACAATCAGCGCGAATACATGCGCCGGCTGAGCGCACGCCCGCACCACGTGGGATCGGCGTATGACAAGGAAAACGCGGAGTGGATTCTCTCGAAGTTCAAGGAATGGGGCTGGGACGCAAAAATCGAAACCTTCACCGTACTTTTTCCCACGCCAAAGGAACGCGTGCTGGAGATGGTAGCGCCCACGCGCTACACGGCGAAATTGCAAGAGCCGCCGCTTGCCGTGGACCCCACCAGCAATCAGCAAAACGAGCAGCTGCCGAGCTACAACGCGTATTCTATCGACGGAGATGTGACGGCGCCACTCGTGTATGTGAATTACGGCTTGCCCAGGGACTACGAGCAACTCGAGCGTCTCGGTGTCTCAGTAAAAGGCGCGATCGTCATCGCGAAGTACGGCAATTCGTGGCGCGGGATCAAGCCCAAAGTCGCCGCGGAACACGGCGCGATCGGCTGCCTGATTTATTCCGACCCCGCGGATGACGGCTACGCCGTGGACAACGTTTTCCCGCAAGGCCCCATGCGGCCTTCCGACGGCGTGCAACGCGGCAGCGTGCTGGATTTTCCATCCACCAGCCCCGGCGATCCGCTGACACCGGGTGTGGGCGCTACGCCCGATGCCAATCGCCTGGCCATCAAGGACGCGCCGGGCATCACCAAGATTCCCGATCTGCCTATTTCGTACAGCGACGCGCAGCCGCTGCTGGCCACCCTCGAGGGGCCGCTAGCGCCCAAGGAATGGCGCGGCGGGCTGCCAATTACGTATCACGTGGGTCCTGGGAAAACGAAGGTTCACCTGAAGGTGAATTTCAATTGGGACATGAAGGAAATTTACGACGTGATCGCGCGGATTCCCGGGTCGCAATATCCGGACGAATGGGTGATCCGCGGCAATCACCACGATGCCTGGGTGAACGGCGCGCAAGATCCGACGTCCGGGCAAGTCGCCCTGCTGGAAGAGGCGCGCTCGCTCGGAGACTTATTGAAGCAGGGATGGCGTCCGAAACGCACGATCATTTACTGCGCGTGGGACGCCGAGGAGCCCATGCTGCTCGGATCGACCGAGTGGGTGGAAGAGCACGACAAGGAACTGGCCGAACACGCCGTCGCTTACATCAACACCGATAGCAGCGCGCGAGGTTACCTCGAAGTGCAGGGCTCCCACTCGCTGGAACACCTGGTGAATGAAGTCGCTCGCGACATTCAGGATCCGGAAACAAAACTTTCCCTGGCGCGCCGCTCCGAGTTGCGCCAGATTGAACTCGCCAGGAACGAGGAGGATCGCAGGGAATTGCGGCAGCGCGCCGACCTGCGCATCGGAGCGCTGGGCTCTGGCTCCGACTACACCGCGTTCCTCGATCACCTGGGGATCGCTTCCCTTAACGTGGAGTTCACGGGCGAAGGCGACTCGGGCATTTATCATTCGGCCTATGACGATTTCTATTGGTTCACCCATTTCTCCGACACGGACTTTGTCTACGGGCGGGCCCTGTCGCAAACCGGCGGGACGGCCGTGATGCGCTTGGCTGACTCCGACCTGCTGCCCTTTGAATTCACGAACCTCGCTGATACGATCCACCTGTATCAAAAGCAATTGAAGAAACTGGCGGATGATGAGCGGGCACAGATCATCGAGCAAAACAAGGAAATCGACGAGGGACTTTTCGCCGCCACTGATGATCCGCGCCATCCGACGATTCCTCCGCCCCACGTGGACGTTCCGCCGATTTTGAATTTCGCGCCGCTGGACAATTCCGCTGACGCGCTTACTCGCAGCGCGGAACGCTACCGGACGGCTGTTCAGAAGGCCTGGCCAGCGGGAATTTCCGCCGCCAAGCTCGCGGACCTGAATCAGAAGCTCATGGAAAGCGAACGCCGACTGATCACCCCGGAAGGTTTGCTGCGGCGCCCGTGGTACAAACACATGCTCTACGCGCCCGGCGTTTACTCCGGCTATGGCGTGAAAACGCTTCCTGGAATTCGCGAGGCCATCGAAGAAAGATTTTGGGCCGAAGCCGATTCCGAAATTCTGCGCGTTGCAAAAGTTTTGGATAACGAGAGTGCACTCATCGATTCCGCGGCGACGGAGTTGGAGCAGACGGGGCGCTGAGCGGATGGAGAGAAAACAGGCCATGCGATCGACACTGTTAGTTGCCGCGACGTGTGCTCTCCTGAGCAGCTTCATGCCGTCAGCGTCCGCCGGGCGCAGCAGCGCGTCCAGTTCGCAAGCGCAAACGGAGACATCTCCCGATCCAGCGAAAATTCTAGTCGATCGACTGGATCTGGAGGGCTATAAGGCCACTATCAAAGGGCTCACGCAGTTCGGTGATCGCCGCCAGGGAACGGATCGCAACCGCCAGGCCATCGACTGGATCGAAGCCCGGCTCAAAAGTTACGGCTGCGCAAACATTGAACGCCTCAAGTACGACTACCAGCCGCCCAATCCGGACACACGCAGCACAATGGCAAATACCGCAGGCGGCCCCGGAACTCCAACTCCACCGGGTGCCACATCCGTTGGCGGCGGACATCCGAGGGGGCTACGCGTTCGCACCGGGGTCAACAATGACTCGAATGCACAACCCGACCCGATTCTACGCGCACTCGATTCGCAGCCGTCCGCCCCGGGACCCCGAGAAGAAATTTACTGTACGAAAATCGGAGCCACGCACCCGGAGGAGATGTACATCGTCAGCGCGCACATGGACGGCATCGGCTGGGGCGAGGCTGCCAACGACGATGGATCGGGCACAGCCCTGGTGATGGAACTGGCGCGCGTGTTGAACAGTCCCGACGTGAAGACGGAGTGTTCGATACGTTTCATTTTCTGGAACAACGAAGAAACCGGTTTGAACGGCAGCGCCGCGTACGTCGAGCAGCGCAAGGACCTGCAAGGCAAGGAAACGCCGCCGGGATCGGGCCGCTACCCCGAGCCGAAATGGCTGGGGATGATCCAGCACGACATGATGCTCTTCGACCACGGTGCTCCGCGGGAAGACGGCACGGTGAGCAAGGAGCAGCGCCCCGAAGCGGACGTCAACATCGAATTTCAGGTGAATTCAAAATTTGCCGCCCAGTCGCAGTCACTTGCCTGGGCGTTCGAGCAGGCCGATGAAAAGTACGCGACGGACTATCCATCGCGCGTCGGCAACCACATGACCAATACCGACTCGAATCCGTTCATGAATGAAGTTGCCGCGATCAGCGTCCGGGAGAACGAGCGCGGCACCGAGATCGGCAACGGCTGGGATCCGCAGTGGCATCAGCCCACCGACGTCTTTGCCACATACAATGACAAGGATTTTCGTCTGGGGCTGAACGCGGCACAGATGACTCTGGCGGCTGTGGCGCAATTGGTCGGAGCAAATATAGCAGCGCCAAATCCTACGACTCATTAATTCTTGCGTCGTGCCTTTCGGCTTTTCTGAAGCGCACAATTCTCGCGTTTCCATTACTCAATCTGAAACCCAATCCGATCCTCGATCCCCACGGCTTCCTGTGGCCGGCGGATGTATTTCCACGCTACCAACGTAGCGACGAGCAAGAGGCCAACGGAAATCAACGATGCCATCTTGATTCCCTGCACGATTTGAGCCGGGGCGTTTCCCACCAGAGCGCCGAAGATGGCCACGCCGATGGCTCCGCCGGTTTGCCGCGAGGCATTGACCACGGCGGAAGCGGTTCCGGAGATGTTGCGATCCACGCTCGAAAGCACGGCAGCCGTCATGGCCGGAATGGCAAAGCCCATCCCGGCGGGAATGACGATGAACGGGAACAGCATTGCCAAGTAGGGGGTCGCGGCCCCCAATTGGGAGAGCATCACGTACCCGGCAAGCGTGACGGACGCTCCAAGGATCATAGGAAAGCGCGGCCCTGTCCGAGCGGCCACCACTCCGCTGGCCACGTTCACGACGATAAAAGTGGTCATCATCGGAAGATAGGCAAGCCCCGTGCCGAGGGCCGAATAACCGCGCGCCTGCTGCAGGTAGAGACTGAGGACAAAAATCATTCCGTAGAACGTGAGATTTATGATCGTGCCGAAAACTACGGAAGGGCTGAAATTCGGCACGCGAAAAAGTCCCAGCGGAAGCATGGGTTCGCTGGACTTCGATTCCGCAAAGTAGAAAGCGATTCCAGCCAAAACGGCGAGAATGCAACCTCCGATGACCAACGGATGATGCGCTCCCAGCGGACGGAATTCGATGACCGCGCAGGTGAGGCCGGTGAGGGCCAGGATCGATAGCAATTGTCCCAGCGGATCGAGATGGTGCGTCGACCCCGTGGGATTGCTGGCTGGGATAGACTGAATGGTCAGCACGGCGCCCACCGCGCAGAGCGGAACATTCACCAAGAAAATGCTCCGCCATCCCATGCTGGTGACCATCAGCCCGCCGAGGACCGGTCCTGCGGCAATGGCCACGCTTCCGGCCGCGGTCCACAGGCCCACGGAGTGCGCCCGCAAACCATGATCGTTCCCGGCCGCATGGCTCAGAAGCGCGAGCGAGCTGGGAATCAGCAGGGCGGCAGCGGCGCCTTGCGCGGCGCGCGCGGCGATCAGCGTTGCCGCGTTCGGCGCAAGTCCGCATCCGAGCGAGGCGGCGCCGAAAATTGCCAGGCCCATCAGATAGGTTCGGCGGGAGCCGAACCGATCGCCCAGCACCCCCGCTGAAAGCATCAGCACCGCGAAAGGCAGCGTGTAGGCATCGACCACCCACTGCAACCCTGCCACTTGAACAGACAAGCTGGAAGCGATGTGTGGCAACGCGACATTTACGATGGTGACGTCGAGCTGCGTCACCACAAAACTGAAGCTGGTGGCGATAACAATACGGCCCATGCCAGCGCTAATCTTCTGTTGGTTTGCGTTGGTCATGGGATCGGACAGATGTCGACCTCTTGCTGCGCTCCTTTTGAGTGAAAACGCCGCCGAAAAAGGCCAGCGTTGAAAAATTCGCCCCAACTAATGTACAGGAAAACCGATCGCGGCGTTTCGCTTACGGCTTGCGGAAGAATGTTCAGGCCCGCGGCGAATAGCTCAACACGCGGTGGCGCATGGGCGGACACCCCGGAGCACTTGCGTCAATTCAGCGCCAACTGTGTGGCTTTGACTAAGGTCTGGCCGGTCTTTGTCGCGTAGTAAGTGCTCGATGCTTGAGTAATACTGTTGTCGTTATCAATGATGATCCCGCTCGTGCCTCCGGCCGCGGCGAGTGCGGTGCTGCCGGCAGTGACGCTGGGAAAGCCGCCGGTGATGTCCAAGCTCATGATGCAGCCAGCCGTCCCGCCGCCGGTGGTGGCAGCGCAATGGTTTGTGACCCCCACGAAAAGGAAGTCCTTCGGCAGCCTGGCGTTGTAGAACTCCGTAATGGGCGACGCGTCCGCCCCGGCGGCGCTGGTTAGAGCTGCGCTCCCGCTCACTGTGCCGTTCATCAACCCGCTTCCATTAAAGCCCACGCTGTAAAGTGTGGGAGTCGTTCCGCTCCCGGTTCCCACCACGTACATCAGCGGGGTCCCCACGCCGGTAAACCAGGCATTGTTAACCGCTATCCCATACGGCCCCGTGTACGTGGTATTGCCGGTGCCAACGGCGACCGTAACGAAACTGGCCAGGCTTGTGGGGGCTTGGGCAAGAATGGCATTTGTGCCGTTGGTGTTGAAGGTGGCGTAGACGTACCCATTGCCGTTATCGACGGCCACCGGGTTCAGGGATGTGGTGCCACTGGCAACGATCGGCCCATAGACGACCGAGGGAGATGCACCGCTATCCACGACGTAATCGATCCGCCCCTTGCTGTCCGTAAAATAAATGCTGTTGTTTACTGTGGCGTAGATCGGGCTGGAGGGAATGGCGTTGATGGCGACGCTCCAAACGATGGTCGGTGTAGCGCCGCCGTTGAATACGTTGCTGATTTTGTACAGGTACCCGGAGCCTGCCCCAGCCGAACTGTAGGTCGTAACATAGGCCACATCATTGATATCGTTGTCGTTGTAATGGATGTATGGAGCGCTGGTGGAACTTTGGTTTGTTACGCCGCCGTCAGGCGAAAGCAGGACGGTTTTATCCACCGCGTTGTTTCCGGCGCCCGGCACAACCGCACCGGTCGGGCTGGCCCCATTTGCGCCGGTAGTTCCAATCGTCAGGATGTGAAAAAAAGATTTCCCCGTGCTGAGATTCTCGATGTAGGCGAGCTGTGTTCCACCAAGCGAAATCGCCAGGGAAGCAGGGACTTGACCCGTGCCGGAGGCATAGGCGAACTTGACCGTTGGCCCGTTCGTGGTGCAATTCGGCGCCCCAGACGCGGGACTCGTGCTGTACAGGTTATTCACTCCAAGAATGTTGGCTTGGCCGCCCGACGCGGGAGTCGCCCCAATACCAATTGCAACATAGTCATTCGCGCAACTGGGAGCCGCCGTCACGTCAAATACATATTTGGCTGGGTAGCCCTCTCCGGCGCCAGGAGCGGTCTGGAAGCTGAAGCCGCCTGTTGCGGTCAATTGCGTGCCGTACACGCCGCGGCGGGTGCTATCGTAAAAGGAATAATTGTTCGCGCTGTTCCCCCAAACGTTAAGTTCTTTTCCGGCGGCTCTAAATAGAAGTCCATCGGTATCAAGGGCCGGATTCGCGGACGGGGTAATCACGTCGTCGTAAAGGAAACTCCCGAGCGGACTGGTGGTTACGCCAGGCCCGCCTGGGAAAAGCGTGTACGTCCCCACGTCGCTCCCGCCGGTCACGGTAAGGCTCCCAGAGGTGGCCAGCCACTTGCCGCCACCCTGATCCGTTACGTTCAGAGAACCGAATGCCGTCTGAGTGGAAATGGTGAAGCTAAAATTGATGATCGGCTGAAACGCGGCCGTGCCCAGGGCAAGGCTCCAGTCTCTATCACTTTTTTTATCTGGCGGGCGGTGCTGGCGCGCCCATTCACTTTCGCTATCTTCATCCGGCGAGCTGGACTCGGGATGATAGTCCGGCCACCATGCTTCCCGATGCCGGAGGTACCAGTTCTGTTCCAAGCGAGGATCATTTTGGAATTGGGCGATCACCGATTCGTCCTTCGAATCCGGATAGAGGACATGACGATGCGTCCAGTCCAAAACGATACCCTTTGGAACATGCGGCGCAGGCTTTCCTGCTAGCGCGTGCGCTGTTAACGCCAACACAATACCTGCAACGACGCCCTTCCTTGCGCCGGGAGAGGCCAGCGACCAAACCCTGTCACCTGGAGTTCTGAATATCATGGATCCCCACGCCATCAGGTAATTCCAATCCAGCCGAGATGCGCATTCCAACCACTTCTGCCAGACATCTGACAAAGGTTGGTAATTGATCCGTACTCGCACCCGGGATAGGAAGAGCATTTTAGACTATGATTTCAGTTGAGGGAGAGGGGCACGACCGTCGTATTCGTCTAAACAGTAACGGCGTTCCGATGAAGTGCATAGGAATGAAAGTAGAAAGGGGTTGTCAAGAAACTGGCACCATCCCTCTCTACTTGATCTGGAGATCTTGGACGACTTCTTTTTTCCTGTGATAAACTTTCGCGCATGCGGCGCAGACAATTTCTGGTTCTTTCCGCGGCAAGCGTCGGCGGTGTGCTGGTTTATTCGCTGGACCGGCGGGCCTCGCGCCTGTTCGCGCAGGAAAAATCAACCCAAACCCTGAAAATTCCGCTGCGCTTTTTCACCGGGGAAGAAGCGCTGATCGTCGCGGCGGCGGCGGCGCGGATATTCCCCAGCGACGATTCGGGGCCAGGCGCCAACGAAGCCGGCGTAGTGATCTATATCGACCGCCAGCTGGCCGGGCCCTGGGGTCGTGACCGCTTCCGCTACACGCAAGGCCCGTTTGACGAAAATGCCCCGCGCGAATTCGGCTATCAAGGCAAAGCCACTCCGCGCGAAACCTATCGCGAAGGCCTGAAAACGCTGAAGGGATTCGACAAACTCTCGCCCGAAGAACAGGACAAGAAGTTGCAACAGATCGAGAGCACCCACCTCTTCGCCCTGCTGCGCCAGAACACGATCGAGGGTATGTTCTCCGATCCCGTGCACGGCGGCAACGTGGACATGGTTGGCTGGCAGCTCGTCGGATTCCCCGGCCCGCGCATGAGCAATTACGATGACCTGACCAAGCATTTTGGCGAAGCCTTCCGCCCCAAGCCCATCAGCCTCGAACAGGCCATCGGACGAAAAGTTCGCACGACTGAGGATGCGGACGAGGATCGGAAATCATGAAGACTCTACCCTCGACCGACGTGCTCATCATCGGCAGCGGCTGGACCGGCCTGCTAATGGCCAAGGAACTGAGCGGGCGCACGCCGCTTTCCATCACGATCCTCGAACGCGGCCGCCCGCGCATGCCCGAGTACATCGACGGGATGGACGAGCTGGAATTTTTCGTGCGCATGCACATGATGCAGGATCCATCGACCGACGCCATCTCGCTGCGATACAGCGCCAACGAGAAATCTCGCCCCGTTCGCCAATTCGGCGCATTTCTCCCCGGCACCGGCGTCGGCGGCACGGGCGAACACTGGGGAGCGGTCTACCCGCGGCTGATGCCGGACTGCTTCGAGATGTATTCGAAAACCGTGGAGCGCTACGGCAAACAGAAATTGCCGGAAGACCACTCGATCCAGGATTGGGGCATCACCTATGACGAGCTGGAGCCGTACTACGCGCGCTCGGAACGCGAAGTGGGCATTTCCGGAAAAGCGGGAAATCTAAACGGAAAAAAGATTGAGGGCGGCAACATCTTCGAGGGCCGGCGCAGCTCCGAATACCCCATGCCTCCAACGCAGGTGCCGCATTTTCCCACGCTATTCGGCGCCACGGCAAAATCGATGGGATATCATCCCTTCATCAACGCCACGGCGATTCCCAGCGTTGAATATACGAATCCCGACGGCGTCACGCGCCCGCCCTGCGCCTTCTGCGGATTCTGCGAACGCACGCCGTGCATGATTGGCGCCAAGGCTCAGCCCACCAGCGTCTATCTGCCCGTGGTGCGGCAGCGGAAAAGCGTTTCGTTGCGCACCGGCATCACCGTGCGCCGCATCGTGCATGAAAAGGGTCCCAATGGCGGACGAGCCCGCGGCGCGACGTACTTCGACGAGTCCGGGGAAGAAATTTTTCAGCCCGCCGACTTGGTGATCCTGGCGACGTACACGCTCGGCAACAATCATCTCTTGTTTCTCTCCGGCATCGGCACGCCCTACGATCCTTCGACCGGCAAGGGCACACTGGGAAAAAATCTGACGCACCAGCTGCAGTTCGGCGTGAATGTGTTCATGGACAAGCCGCTCAACCGGTTCATGGGCGCCGGCGGAACGGGAATCCGCATGGCCGATTTTGACGCCGACGTCTTCGATCACAGCAACGTCGGCTTCATCCGCGGCGGCGTGATCGGCGCCACCATGACCGGCACGCAGCCGGTTTCAACCTTCGGCGATCTTCCGCGCTCGATGAAGCTGCCGCGCTGGGGCTCGGCCTGGAAGAAAGCGTCCATCGAATGGTACGACCGCGTCGCTAACATCGGATTTGGCGGCGAGCACATTCCGTACACGGGAAACTTTTTCGATCTCGATTCGACGTACAAAAATCCCGCGGGCGATCCGCTCCTGCGCGTGACCATCAACTGGCGCGAAAACGAACGAAAATTAGTCGAGTTCATGAACGCGAAAATGGTCGAAATCGGCCATGCCATGGGCGCGAAAGAAGTGAACCCGTTCCCCGGCTACGGCAATTACGACGTGACCCGCTACCAATCCACGCACCTTCAGGGCGGCACCATCATGGCGTCGACCCCGGATCGCGGCGCGGTGAATTTGCAGCAGCAGCACTGGGACATTTCCAACCTGTTTGTCATCGGCGCGTCCACGTTCCCCAACAGCGGCGCCGCCAACCCGACTCCGACGATTCTTGCTCTTACCTACCGCACTGCGGACACGATCGTGGACAAGTATTTGAAGAAGCCGGGAATGTTGGCGTAGACAGCCCTATTCGAATTATTTCCGCAATCCAACCGAACCAGAGAATCCCACAAAATTAGCGAAATTGAATGTGGGTGAGTAGCACAGACTTCAGTCTGTGGCTTTTCTTTCTGAGAAAATCAAAATCCACAGGCTGAAGCCTGTGCTACCTAATCCTGCTCGATCTTGATTCGCACGGGTTTTCCCGGCTTGAGGCCGGCGGCTTGCGGCTCGTCCATGTAGATGCTGCAGCAATAGTAGCGGTCGGCGATGGGGGCGCCGGTGACGGGATCGCGTTCAAGGGTGACCATGATTCTGTACTCGGGGCGGTCGCTCCAACTCTGGCTGCGGACTTTTTCCGTGAGGTTGCCGGTCAGGACGACTTCGGGCTTCGGCTTGGGCACAATGGTGGGCTTGGCGTTCGCGTGTGGCCGTGTTTCTGCCTTGAGCGCGGCAGTCAAAGCCTGCGCGAGCTCCGCGGCGCTGATCTCGTCCGCGGGCGCGGCTGCCTGGCTGGAAGCCGCCTCCAGTTGCGGTCGGCGGATCAGCGATTCGAGATTCAGTTTCTGTGCCGCTTCCTTCACGAGTTTTGCATCGATGATTTCCAGCCCGCGATGGAAGCCTTCCAGCAACGCGTTGAAGCACAAATTATTGATCCTGCGGGGAACTCCCTGGCTCGATTCCGCAATCTGCGCGAGCGCCTCGCTTGTGAAAATAACATCGCCGCTCCAACCCGACGCGCGCAGGCGGTGCTCGACGTATTCCGCGGTCTGCTCGGCGCTGAGCGACTTCAAACTCGAGAGCACGGAAATGCGCTGGCGCAGTTGCACGAGGCCGGGCTTCATGAGCGTTTCCGCCAATTGCGGCTGCCCGGCCAGGACGATTTGAATCAGTTTGGAATGGGTGGTTTCAAAATCTGAAAGCAGGCGGATCGTTTCCAGCACCGGCTCCTGGAGATTTTGCGCTTCGTCCACAATGAGCACGAAACGGCGCCCGCGCAGCATTTCCTCGAGCAGGGCCTGGTTCAGCGCGCGATGCATGGCCACGACGTCCATCCCCGCGTGGTCAACTTCGAGTTCATTCAAAATGAAGCAGAGCAATTCGCGGGAGGTGCACTGCGTTTGAAACAGGAACACCACCTGCGCGGAATCGCATAGTTGGTCCATCAACTTATTCAGAAGTGTGGTCTTGCCCATGCCGGGTTCGGCGACCAGCACCATGAATCCGCGGAAATGGTCGATCCCTTCCTTGAGCGAGGTCAGCGCCTCGCGGTGCGACGGGCTGAAATAAAGGTAAGCCGGATCGGGCGTCACGTCGAAGGGCTGCTGCGGAATGCCGTAAAACGGGAGCACTTCTTTCGCCGCTTTCTTTTCGCGCTTCGTTTCAGCAGGCGGTGTCTCTGAATTCATCGCCACTTCATTCGCTTCAATCTCTTCCGCCTTGTTTACTTCCACGGCGATGGGCGTTGACGAAATGCTTTCATCCGCCAATTGAGAATCGGTCGCGGTCGGAATTTCCTGCGCACGCGCTTCCTGAATTTTGTCTGGCCCGATTGCCAAGGCAGGCAACTCGGGAATTTCTGTCAGGGCTTCGTTGTGAAGGTGCTCGAACGGACATGGTACGGAATCGGTCTTTTTGGCTTCCGCTGAAATCTGGAGAACGGGAAATTGCAAAGGAGCGATCGCCTGAATCCGAGTCGAGGAGTGCGCCGGCACCTTGCAATTCCCAGTGCCGCGGGGCGTGAAGCCGAGGCCTGTGCTCAGGAGAAGTCCGGAGGGCTTAACCGGAGTGGCCGCGCGCCGCAAACCTTGCGCCGGTTTGGTCTTTGGCGCGGGCGGGATTGGGGGAAATGCGCCACGTGACGGTGATGCATAGAAAGTATAGGGAGCTCTGTTCATCATTCTCCTGTTCCTCAGCAATAGAACCAGCAGCCCAAAGAGAATTGCGCACGTTCCGAACGCGAAGCCGGTTTCGATCCCTGGAGTCAGCCAATGCATAGGTGGTCTTGTTAAGACTTCCGATATGTGTAAGGCATGCTCCGAAAATTGGCGCCAAGATCAATCCATATCTCGCACAACTGCCGATTGGCCAAAGGTCGCCAAGCGCGAGGGCATCCCATTCGCTAGCATTCCCATGTAAACACACCCTCAAAAAATGACCGATAGGCGGCCAGCTTCAAAAATTTTGGTCCCGGGGTACTGGGACTAGGCTGGATTGAGCTAAGCCACGTATTACCAATAGCTTGTCAGCCAACTAGAACTCATTTCCAGGGGCTGGAGGGAGCGTCCCCTCGGCGGCACACCACGTTGGTAAGCCTGCGACGACCGGAACTGCGAGGAGTGCAAATCGCCTGTGCTAAAATCTTGCACTCGAATCCGCGCGGTTTGGTGAGGCCATGAAAATCAGCAGGGAAGATGTGTTGAAGGTGGCGGCTCTGGCAAACCTGGAATTGTCCGCCGAGGAAGTGGATACGTATCGCGGGCACCTTGATGACATTCTCACTTACATTGACAAGTTGAATGAGGTTGACACTTCCGCCGTCGAGCCTTTGACGCAAGTGGTTTCGGCTTCCGCCGGTGATTCGACCCTGCGCGACGACGTCATCGTGCGCGCCGATGTGATCACGGAAGTGCTCCAGGGCGCGCCCGATCCCGAGGCGCCCTATTTCCGAGTCCCCCGGGTGATCGAAAAGTGAGCGCTGCGACCGCATGGACAATTCTCGAGGTGCGCGCGGCCCTGGACGCACGAAAAATATCGGCGCGCGAGCTGGTGAAGGAATTCTACGCGCGCATTGAAAAGCGCAACGCCGAACTCAACATCTTCCTGGCCCTTTCACCCGAGCGCGCCTACGCGCAGGCGGACAAAATTGACGCCGCCATCGCCGCGGGAGACGCGCTTCCATCCCTGGCCGGCGTCCCTGTAGCGGTGAAAGACGTCATCAGCACGCGCGGCATCCCCACCACTTGCGGTTCGCTCATTCTGAAGGGCTACCGCCCGCCTTATGACGCGACCGCAGTCACGCGCCTCGAAAACGCCGGCGCGATAGTCCTCGGCAAGACGAATTGCGATGAATTTGCCATGGGAAGTTCGAACGAAAATTCCGCCTATGGCCCCGTGCGTAATCCGGTTGCGCCCGATCATGTCCCCGGCGGATCGAGTGGGGGTTCCGCTGCGGCGGTGGCCGCAAACCTCGCCGTGGCCGCACTCGGCACGGATACGGGCGGATCGATTCGGCAACCCGGCTCGTTTTGCGGCGTCCCGGCACTGAACCCGAGTTATGGCCGCGTGTCTCGATACGGGCTGATCGCCTACGCGTCGTCTCTGGACCGGATCGGGCCATTTGCGCACACGGCGCGCGATGCCGCCACCGTAATGTCCGTCATTGCTGGGCGCGACCCGCGCGATTCGACTTCGGCTTCTGTTCCCGTTCCCAATTACATCGCTGGTCTCGGAAAGTCGGTGCACGGTTTGCGCATTGGTGTTCCCGACGATTATTTTGGCGAAGGAATCGATCCTGAGGTGCGCAAGAAGATCGAGGCGGGAATCGCTCTACTTGAAAAGCTGGGTTGCAGGCGGGTGTCCATCCGCATGCCCAACACGGAATACGCCATTGGGGCGTACTACATCATCGCCACCGCCGAGGCGAGCTCAAATCTGGCGCGATACGACGGCGTGCGGTTCGGGCCGCGCGTTCCCGGCGCGACCCTTATCGAGATGTACCAGAAGACGCGCGGCCGCGGATTTGGGGCGGAAGTAAAGCGCCGCATTGTGCTGGGCACCTACGTTCTTTCGGCAGGATATTACGACGCGTACTACTTGAAGGGGCAAAAGGTCCGCACATTGATCGCGCGCGATTTCCGTGAAGCGTTTGAAAAAGTGGACGCCATCGTAACGCCCACCTCGCCCGTTCCGGCATTCCGGCTGGGAGAGCGAACCGAGAATCCACTGCAGATGTATCTCGCCGACATTTACACAGTTACAGGATCTCTGGCGGGTGTGCCGGGCATATCGGTCCCCTCCGGGAAAACAGCCTCCGGCCTTCCCATCGGCCTGCAAATCTATGGGCCCGCGTTTGGAGAAGATCGCGTGCTTCAGATGGCTCATGCATTTGAACAGGCAGGCGGCCAGGATCTGTGATGACAACTCTGGAGTAGAGATGTCGAGTGATCCGGAGGGGCACAAAAATTCGTAGGACGGTACAAAAAATAGCACACTTTTCCACTTCTGGACGTTCAGTTCCCCGCCCTTGCACGACCACCGCGTGCGCTTCTTCCCGCTAAACCTTTTGTTTCGTTAGTGTTGCAGATTCAAAAAGAAGAGCGTGCCGGGGGCCTGGAAAACGGCAGGAGTATTGCTCTGAAAATAGGTGTTCTCGTTTCCTGGATTCCGTCTCGAACGGAGCCGAATGGCCGCACTGCTGGCGGAGGATCTTGCGGAATGATCACGGTTAAGTCCACTCAGAAAGTTTTCACCGAAGACGAAATTTCCCGTCTGACGGGAATCTGCACCGAGCATCTTCGCGCCGTAGCCCGCAGCAAGCATCTCGGATCGATTGTGCGCGCCGCCGGCGCCGTCGGAGGGCAAGCGGAGCGCTGGCTCTTCAGCAATGCGGATTTGAGTGTCCTCACTGCCCTTTTCCCTCGCTGTGACCACTGAAGGCGCGCCTTTCTTCGCATTTTTCTCAAAACCAAATTGAAAATTGTGGGACTGGGTCATGCTGCTATGGGTCTAGGTGTGCGGGCCTCGGGTGCTTCGCTTCCGTTGCACGCGTCGCGCTTGCGCGTTATGCTCGGAACATAAGAAAAACCCGTATGGCCTTACCGGCATCGTATAAGCAGTGCTGGAATCGGATAACTCAAGTACGACATGAAATCCTCAGCGAAATTCGTAATTCTTCTTGCCGCGTTATTTGCGGCGCCGCTCGGACTCTCCTCTCCCATTGTCAAATCGGTTCTTGCAGCTCAAAAAGACACAGATGCCAATCGTTCATCCGCAACAAGCCAGATTCCCGCTGCACTTCCCAAGGGCAAAAAGTTGATCTTGAAGGACGGGACGTTTCAACTGGCGCGGGAGTACTCGGTAGAGGGCGACCGGGTGCGCTACTGGAGCGTGGAGCGCTCGCAGTGGGAGGAAATTCCGGCGAGCCTGGTGGACTGGGACGCCACGCACAAGTCCGAAGCGGAGCAGGCCGCGCGTGACGCGGAACTGAAAGCGAAAATCCACGCCTCTCAAGTGGCCCAATTGACCAAGGACATCGATGTGGACCGTAGCCTGGAAATCAAGCCGGATCTGTTTCTCCCTGACGCTGTGGGATTTTACGCGCTCGACCGCGACAAACAGATTCGCGAAATGAAGCAGAGCGAAGCGGTAGTGAAAACCTCCACGGGCCGCGAAGTCGAAAAAATATTGAGCGGCGTGCAATTGATCCCCAGCAAGAGGACCATGGAAATTCCGGGCGAACGAGCGGCCATGCGCCTCACGACCGCCGAGCCTGAATTTTTCATGCGCCCGGCCGATTCACGCGAACCGCGTTTCCGCTTGCTGCGCGCGCAAGTCAAGGGAGGCCGCCGCATCATCGACAGCATCAGCGTCCAAGCCACAGGCCAGGAAAAGCACAACGCCACGGACGTCGAGATCCAAATCTGGACCCCCGCCACCGGCGTCTTCCGCTACACCGTCGACGAGCGCCTCGAACCCGGCGAATACGCCTTCGTCGAAATGACCGACGAAGGCATCAGCGGTTACGTATGGGATTTCGGCATCGATCTGCCCGGAGGAAAGAAAAAATAATTGTAGCCGCCTTCACATGCTCGCACGCTCAAAAACCGCAACTTCTGAGCATCCTAAATCCCTAACTATCCAAAATCCTCTGCACTTTGCAGATTGGCTAACTTAGGACGTGCTGTTCTTGGGCTGAAGGAGGCCAGGAGACGGCAATTCGTTCAGGATGGCCAGCAGTTCGGTGATGCGGAAGGGCTTTTGCAGGAAGCGGTTGCCTTCGCGGCCAGCTTGTTCGCCGACGGCGGCGTCGACGAGGTCGCCGGTCATAAAGATGAAGAACGGACGAGGGCCGCTGCGGGATTCCACTCTTTCCAGAATGCGGTCGTGCAGATCGAATCCGGAAACCACCTTTCCCGCTCCGGATTCCAGATTCAAGTCGCACAGGATCACATCGTACGGATTTCCATCCACAAGTTCTAACGCCCGTTCGGAAGAGGCGGCGCAGTCCACCGTGCAGCCGCGGGCACCCAGGCTGTCGGCCACGAGTTCGAGGATGCTTTCCTCATCGTCGACAATCAGAATTTTCTTTCGTGCAAGCGGCGAGGCGGGCGCTTCCCCCGTTTCCTTGCGGCCGGCGCTTGCAGGCGGTGTGGCCGGTTCGGCAAGCGCTACCGATTCCGTGCAGACCGGCAAGGACACCGTAAAAACCGAGCCACCGTCGGGCAGCGGCTGCGCGGAAATGTCGCCGTTGTGCTCGCGAACAATCGCCATGCAAATACTGAGGCCGAGGCCGGTGCCGCGGCCGGGTCGCTTGGTGGTGAAGAACGGATCGAAGATGCGCGGAAGCAATTCGCGGCGGATGCCCACGCCGTCATCCTGGAAAGTGACCAGCACACGGTCGCCGACGACACCCAGCCGAATCCGCAGCGTGCCGCGCTCGCGCACCTCATGAATGGCCTGTTCGGCATTCACGATGAGGTTCAGAAAAACCTGCGTAAGCTGATTGGAATCGCCCATCACGGTGGGAAGATCGGGCCGCGCGGCGAGGTCCACGTGGATGTGATTCTGGCGCAGGGAATGTTCGTGAAGCTGCAAGGTGCGCTGGAGCAAGTCCGGCAAATGAAGCAACGTGGTGCGCGGCGTCGAGGGCCGCGAGAAAACCAGCAGGCTCTGAACGATGTGCGCGGCGCGACGGGCCTGACGATGGGCCAGGTCCAGCTGGCGGGTGGCGTTCTCATCGGTGGATTGGTCGCGCAGCATTTCCGTGACGCCGAGAATTGCAGTCAGCGGATTATTCAGTTCGTGCGCCACGCCGGCAATCATCTGGCCCATGGCCGCGAGGCGCTCCGACTGAATGAGCTGCTGCTGGAGCCGCTGTTGATCGGTAATGTCGCGCGCCGAAGCAATGACGCCGGTGATGCGTCCATTTTCATCATGCAGCGGCCGCGCGGAAGCGCGGAACACGCGCCACGCCCCGTTCTTGTGCTGTGTGCGGTATTCGATCTGGCCCTCGGAGATCCGCTGGAAAATCAAATCGTCGAACAGTTCGAGCATTGCGGTGCGGTCCGACGGATCCGTGCGGCCCCCCATTCTTTTCCCGACCAGTTCCTCCGGGCGGAAACCCAGGATGTCGGTAATTTGGGGGCTGACAAATGTGTAGCGCCCTTCGCTATCGAGGGCGATGACCAGGTCGGGGAAGCTGTCCATGAGCCGGCCCACAAATTCCTGTTCGCGGTGCAGGCGGCGCTCCATTTCGCGCTGCTCGGTGACGTCCACAAAGGTGCCCTGGTAGCGCACAAATTTGCCGGCCGGATCGCGGATTGCCGCGGTCGTGTGCACGGCAACTACGTCCTTCCCGGACTGGCGGTGCCTAAGGGTAACCTCATGAGCGCGCAAGAATCCCAAATCGTCGAGTTGTTTGCGTTCTTCCGCGCGGTCTTCAGGCTTGCTGTACAGGGAGGCGATCTCGTGGTTCAGCAGGTCTTCTTTATTGTCAAACCCGAGCAGCTGCGCCAGCGCCGGGTTGACTTCAGTGATGCGGTCGTCCGCGGAGGCGAGATACACGCCTTCGCGCAGGGTCTGGAACAGTTCCGTGAAGCGCGTTTCGCTCTCGCGTTCCTTGGTGACGTCGCGCGCAAAGCCGCTGATGCCGTGGACCACATCGTCGCGCACGATGGCGTGCAGGACGCAATCAAAATAGCGGAGCGCTCCAGTTTGCTTCACGCGCGCGCGAACGATGCCCGTCCAGCGGCGCCGTTGCAGGAAGCGCGGGAGCCACTGCTCCAGGGTCGCCCGATCGCTGGCTTCGGGAAGCTCGAAGAATTCGTCCATCGAGCGACCGACGACTTCGGAAAAGGAGAGGCCCAGCAAATCGGCGAAACTGCGATTGACGGTCAGAATCTTTCCGTCGTTGGAAACGGAAAATAGGAGGTCTTCGAAGGTGTCGATCAGGTCGCGATAGCCTTGCTGGGATCTGGAAATGAGCGAGAAGAGTTGGTCGAGCTGGTCGTTATCGTGCCCCGCGGTCGTGCGCTGCTCGATGCCACGTACGAGGCCCCGCAACTCCGAGATTTCATTGGTCTTAGTCCACGCATAAACGACGAACAAGAACACCAGGATCACCAGACCTACGGGCAAGGCCTCCAGGTGGTGCGGCATGTTGCGGATGGGTTCCCAGGAGGTTGCGGCGAAAGCCACGGCAAGAGCGCCGAGGAGCAGGAGGGCGGCGCGCCAGACTCCGCGTTCCCTGCGACTCAAGTGATCGCGTTCCAGCCTTGCCGAAGGCGATTCGGCCGGAGCATCCCCGCGCGGCGTGGAGTCTTTGGTCATCAGTAATATATATTGGAAGGCACCACCGGATGGACGGGCGATCTCGGGGGCTCGCCTTGCCCGGAGATTATGGCGTGAAACGATGCCGCGAGCAACGCAAAGACAATGGCGGGATGGCGAAATTGATAACCCATCGCCAGGAGAAACACTGACGGTATAACACGTAAGGTATCCGGGAAATGAGCCCAATACGGCGCCCGAATGGTCCGTCGGAATCCCGCCGCTCCGATCACGCCGAGAACATTCTCAATCGCGGCACCGACCCGGCAGGGCTGCATCCCAAAACGTGGACGAAGCCGTCCAACAGGGAACATCCCGTCCGAAGAGTAGATGCGCTCCGGATCCCCCTATCGCAAATCTTTTGAATGACTTGAGTTGTCGCGTCTTCCTGTTCTGTGCCGGATAAACCAAGATTGCGGTTTACGTTTTTCTCTCGGGGGCGGTACCCTTCTTCAAAGCCTGAACATCCAACAAGGCATCTCACGGCGGGGAGGAAATATGGAATACCGAACACTGGGAAAGAATGGACCGCAGGTTTCAGCGCTAGGACTTGGATGCATGGGAATGTCCTTCGCCTACGGACCAACGGATGATGCGGAATCGCTTCGAGTTCTCCGCCGGTATCTTGAGCTTGGCGGAAACTTCCTGGATACGGCCGAAATCTACGGCCCGTACAAGAACGAGGAATTGCTCGGACGGTTCTTGCGCGAGGTTCGTCGCGACAGCGTGATCGTCGCGACCAAGTTCGGCTTCAAGATCAGTCCCGGCGGGGTCCGCAGCGTAGACAGCTCGCCCGAGAATGTGCGCCGCGCGTGCGACGGCAGCCTCAAGCGCCTGGGCATCGAAACGATCGATCTCTACTACCAGCATCGCGTCGACCCGAACGTGCCGATTGAGGAAACAGTGGACGCCATGGCCGGGCTGGTTTCTGCTGGAAAAGTAAAAATGATCGGACTTTCGGAAGCCGCTCCGGAAACATTGCGTCGCGCCGCGAAAGTTCATCCGATTGCTGCTCTGCAAAGTGAGTACTCGCTGTGGTCGCGCGAAGTCGAGACCAACGGTGTGCTCGCGACGTGCCGCGAACTGGGCATCACGTTCATCCCCTACAGTCCCCTGGGGCGCGGATTCCTGACGGGCGCGATCCAGAAGCTCGAAGATCTGGATGTAACCGATTGGCGGCGAACGAATCCCCGCTTCGGGGAGAAGGCTCTGCAGGAAAACCTCAAGCTGGCCGCGGCAGTCAAGGAATTGGCCGCGGAAAAAGGCGTGACACCCGCGCAACTCGCGCTGGCCTGGGTGCTCGCCCAGGGCAAAGACCTGATTCCCATCCCCGGAACGAAGCGGCTTCGCTATCTCGAGGACAACATGGGCGCACTCCAAGTAAAACTGAATGAAAGCGACCGCAAGAAAATTGCGGAGCGCACCGCGCAGTTTCAAGTCGTCGGCGAGCGCTACACACCCGATATGATGGCCCTGGTGCAACGGGCATGAGAAATTGAGAATGAGGTCAGCCCCGATCTAGAGATTAGCCACGTAGCCCACCATTTAAATAATGCGTGACATTTAATGCTATGCATTATATGCTACGAGTGTGATCAAGTCCTTCCGCTGTCCCGACACGAAGCGACTTTTCAACGACCAGGACGTCCCAAGGTTCGTGAATATTCGGCAGCCGGCGCGGCGAAAATTATTGATGCTGCACGCGGCCAAACGTTTGATGGATTTGAGTGTGCCTCGCGGTAACAGACTTCACGCGCTAGAAGGAAACCGCGAGGGGCAACACAGTATCAGTATCAACGATCAGTGGCGCATTTGTTTTGTATGGAAAGAAGGCGACGCTCACGACGTTGAGATTGTGGACTATCATTGAGGAGACAGAAACATATGGCTAGATTGAAACCAATTCATCCTGGAGAAATTCTTCGGGAAGAGTTCATGTTTCCGCTGCACCTGAATGCCAACAAACTGGCTCTGGCTCTGCACGTCCCTGCCCCGACTGTCTACGATATCATCCACGAAGAGCGGGGTGTCTCTCCTGAAATGGCGCTTCGCCTTGGTCGCTTCTTCGGGAACACGCCCGATTTCTGGCTCAATCTCCAATCGGAGTTCGATTTGCGGATCGTGCGCAGTCAAAAAGAAGCGACCGTGAAGAGTCAGGTTCGCCCGCTCGATGAGTCGGCCTGGGTGTCGGGTTCTTCCTGAACTACCAGACTGGGCACTTAGCTAGACATCGTAAAGAGAAAACGAAAAGATGCCCGCCCCAAATGCTGGCGGCCTCTACAAGTGCAACTTCCCTTTAAATGAAGACGATTTTGTAGAGGCCTCTCCGCCCGCGTTCTTCGGGATGGAGAGGGCAGCATTGCGGGTTGTCGGGCCTTTGAATCGGGGTCGAAGTTGCAGGTGCCCGATCGCTGGTGGTTTTCGAAGGTTCGGAAAGTTTGATTTTTCCGGGAAGGAAATCAAAACCCCGGCCCTTCCAAATGCTGGAAGAGTCGGGCACCCGCCAACGAGAACTGATCTTCCAAAACGATATCGTTCGAACGGTTTTCAAACGAGACCTCGAACAGCACTTGACGTTCCAAGCCCCAGGCCTTAATAAGTCTGCATGAGTCCTTACGGAAAAACCGGCGGCGGGAACAGAGCCAATAGATTACCTTGCTATTCTTTGCGCCTGCAGCCGTCGTTGCTGGCGGAGGCGCGCAGGGTGGCAAATTCCGAACGTGTAGCCCTGAACCAGTGGCTTAACGTCTGCGTAGCCGAAAAGCTTTCCGCTCTTCGCGCCGAAGAATCTTTCCAAGAACGATTTCTCCGCGTGGCTCCCGCCGGAATCCTGCAAATTCTGGAGCAAGCGAGAAAGTTAAAACCCTCGGTGGGAGACGGCTGAATACAGGGGTGCGGACCGTAACCATTCGGAAGCTGCCGGCGAGACCTGAAGGCGAAAGGGCGCCCACTCAAGAAATCCCCGCCGTCCGGCGGCTTACGGGCGTATGATCCGTAAACTACGCGGACTTATTCGGGTGGGGTGCCGCACCCTTGCGTTTCTCAAGGGTGCGGGTTTTTCTTCCATGCGCAACCCTCTGCAACGCCGCTACGGACAAGGCGATCTCCACTTCATTACCTTCAGTTGTTTCGGACGCCGGCCCCTGCTCGGAACATCGCCGGCACGCAATTGCTTTGTGCGCATCCTGGCGGATGTGCGCCTTCGATACTCGTTCCGCCTGATCGGATACATTGTCATGCCGGAGCACGTCCATCTTCTCCTCAGTGAGCCTTCGACAGGAGACCTTTCAATTGTCTTGCAGGTGTTGAAGCAGCGCGTTTCAAGGACTTTGCTCGCAAAACGCGCAGACCGCGCCCCTTCCGCGGGGCGGCATTTTTGGCAGAGACGCTTCTACGATTTCAACGTGTGGAACGGTAAGAAATTGACAGAAAAACTTCACTACATGCACTTGAATCCGATGAAGAGAAATCTAGTGGCGCATCCAAAAGATTGGCCTTGGAGTAGTTGGTCGCATTACACCGTAGGGGAGGTAGGACTCATCGGGATCGATCGGTGGGACGATTCTCATATGGTGACGAAAACCCGCACCCTTGAAAACCGCAAGGGTGCGGCACCCCAAAATTCAAAACCGGACAACTGAGGGCGAACTCGGCGTGTGAAGTTGCGGGCACCCGATGCCTTGTGGTGTTCGAGGAACCAGAGGGTTTGATTTTTCCAGAAAGGAAGTCAAAACCCCGACCCTTCCAAATGCTGGAAGAGTCGTGCACCCGAAAAACCTAAATCACGAACTTGGTTTTGGCGGCTTGCATTGGTTTCTTCGGGTCGCGAAATTGCACCAATCGAAAGCCATCTTAAGGGTTGGCCACCCGCGCCTTTCAGTGCTAGGGGACTTCACTCGATTGGACTGAGGGCGTAGTTGAGAACAATATGCCCAGCATTGACAACTTTAGCGACTTGGATTGTCAATCCAGACCCAGGCTTGGACGTACGCGCCTTCCTTCGACGTGCTGACTACGGCGTCATCATCAATCTCGCATTCACCATCCTTGTGCCATTGATCCTTGGCGGCGAAGAATAGCTTGGTCTGGCGCTTGGATCGCGGCGCGTCCACTTTCATAATGGCCTTATCGGCGAACGCTACGGCTTTCCTCATGCTTGGAGACTGGAAACCGCTGCTCCGGGCGCTGAGTATGGCTTTCAGGGATTCGTAGAGATTGCGCTTAGCTGTGTCCATACACTCCTCCATTCAGAGCTATAGGTACTTATGGGAAGGGGTTAGACGGCTAGGTGGAAATGTTCATCGAGCACAACTTTCGAGAGCCTAAATCCATCGACAAGAGCAATTGGATTCTTGCCCTCGTCCGTGGCCTCATTGATGGCTGCCCTTGAGAAATGACTCGTCGTAACGACGACACCCCTTGCGAATGGTTGCAAGCTTCCACGCAACTCGGCGACCTCTTTGCGTCCAACCGAGTGCAGCCAACGCTTCGCCTGTACTTGAACCACAGTGTTTTCGAACATCCAAATCCTACCGCCCACTCTCGCATTCACATCGATGCCGCCATCTGCGCTGAATCGTGTGACGCAGACGTCCAGGAATCTGCAGTGTATGAGCAAATCCTTAAGAAAAAGCTCGAACTCCCTCGGCTCCATTCCTAGCAATTTGCCACGAACTTGCTCGACTCGCTTCATGTTTTCAGCTTGCTGATTCTCGCTCTGGCTGATGATTTCATCATCACTGGGATTGTTGCTTTGCTCAAGTCTCGACGCGCTAAGTACATCGTTCGAAATCGCCATTTCGCCTGCAAGTGGCACCACTTGGTGTTCGTCATGAACCTTAAATTCGAAAAGCCAGACCTTGCGAACGTCACCGTCGGCATCGAGTTGCGTATCCGGATAGTGACGAAGGTACTCGAGCAGACCGAGATACTCCCACCGTTTAGGTCCAACTGTTTTGTCTCGTCTGCTAGCAGTTAAGATGAACCCGTGTATAGGAAAATTAGAATTAATCTGTTCAATTAACCGATTGTTTGTGCCAGCAAGGGTCTGTTCGCCAAGCCTCCCCGCCGCTGTATAAGTGAGAATTCCGCCCTCCAACCTATCTTGATAAGGGTTCTCACCCGAACCATGGAAACGCTGAACGGAAGTCATAATGATTACTCGCTGGACTGATTTGCCCTGCAGCGAAAGGCGGATACCGCCGGCGTTTGACACCTTGAGAGCTTTGAAGATCTCTTCGTTTGAGTAAAGTTGTCCCACCCTCAATACATCAATCATGGCCACTGGAGTCCACTTCCCACTCAGCAATGATCCGATGCGTCTGAGTCATACATATAGGAAGCCAAAATCGCAACTTTGATTTTGGCAACCTTGCTAGTGAGCACCCGGGATGACGGTGCCAATAGCAACCGTGAACGAAAATGAACTTCCTGAGCTTCGGAAAAACCAAATCCGGTTTGCCTGGAAGATCGGCGACGTGCGACCGGAGCCTGTGGCCAAATGATCGGGCTATTTTTCTTACCGCGAGTTCTGGTTTAGTGTTTTTTGCATGGATGAGCGCCATTCGCTTGCTGCGCTCAGTCGGCGTAAGCGTGTCCATTGATCAAGGCCCACCGAATGTTAACTTACGCCATCGTCGACCACCAACCGTATCCCACGGCCCACGCTGTGGAAAAGATACAATGCCGCAGCACACAGCACAAGGAAATTATTCGCTTTTTCATCGCCTGTGGATGAAGCCTGTCTTGTCACGTATTGCGCTTCCGACGACCGACAATAAAATGGGCAGCCCAAACTTTTGGGCCGCCCATTTTTTTCGTTCGAGTTGTAAACTTCTCGCTAGTCCGTTCCGCCTTCCGCGAGTGCGTCGGCATCCTTGCGCAGGAAGTCGAGCGCGGCGGCTTCTTCCGCGGAGAGATCTGCCGGTGGCATGATCTCCTCCGGCGGAGGCGGCGGTGGCACTTCGGTGAGCAACTGGATGTTGCGGTATCGCTCGAGGCCGGTGCCGGCAGGGATCAGGCGGCCCATGATGACGTTCTCCTTGAGGCCGCGCAGATAGTCCACCTTGCCGGCAACGGCGGCTTCGGTGAGCACGCGCGTGGTCTCCTGGAAGCTCGCGGCGGAGATGAACGAATCCGTCGAGAGCGACGCCTTGGTGATGCCGAGGAGCAGCGGGCGCCCCGTGGCGGGTCGTCCGCCCTCGCTAATGATGCGGTCGTTTTCCTCGCGGAAGCGGAACTTGTCCACCTGTTCGTCGAGGAGGAACGCCGTATCGCCGACGTCTTCCACTTTCACCCAGCGCATCATCTGGCGCACGATGGTCTCGATGTGCTTGTCGTTGATGTTGACGCCCTGCAGGCGGTAGACCTCCTGGATGGCGTTCACGAGATAAGCCTGCGTGTATTTTTCGCCGAGAACGGCCAGCAAGTCGTGCGGGTTGAGCGGGCCGTCAATCAGCGGTTCGCCCGCCTTGACGTGTTCGCCTTCCTGCACGTTGATGTGCACGCCGCGGATGATCGAGTATTCCTTCTGGGTCTTGCCGTCTTCGCTTTCGACGTAAATCTTGCGCAGGCCTTTGCTGATTTCGCCGTATTTCACGACGCCGTCGATTTCGCTGATGACGGCCGGGTCGCGCGGCTTGCGGGTCTCGAAGAGTTCCACGACGCGAGGCAGACCTCCGGTGATGTCCTTGGTCTTGGTGGTCTCGCGCGGGATTTTCGCCAGCACGTCTCCCGGCTGCACCTCGTCGCCATCCTGCACCATCAAGTGCGCGCGGGAGGGCATGAGGTATTTCTTGCGGGTGCGGCCGGCGGAATCGCGAACCTGAATCGTGGGCGCGTGTTTTTCATCGCCGGGAGGCAGCGTGACGACCAGCTGCGACAGGCCGGTGACTTCGTCGACCTGCTCCTCGATGGTGATGCCGGGCTGCAGGTCCTTGAACTGGATCGTGCCTCCGGCTTCGGTAAGGATCGAAAACGTGTAGGGATCCCATTCGGCCAGAAGTTCGCCGAGCTTGACCGGCTGATTTTCCTCGACGCGCAGGCGCGCGCCGTAGACCACGTGGTAGCGCTCCTTTTCGCGGCCCTTTTCGTCGACAATGGCGATCAAGCCATTGCGGTTCATGGCGATCAGGTGCTCGCCGCGCCCGCGCACGACGTTCATGCCGATGAAGCGCACGAACCCGTTGTTGCGGGACTCGAGTTTCGATTGTTCGGTGATGCGCGTGGCCGTTCCGCCGATGTGGAACGTGCGCATGGTGAGCTGCGTGCCCGGCTCGCCGATGGATTGCGCGGCGATCACGCCGACAGCCTCGCCGAGTTCCACGAAGCGGCCGGTGGCCAGGTTGCGTCCGTAGCAGCGGGCGCAGGCCCCGCGGCGGGATTCGCAGGTCAGCACGGAACGGATGTTGACGCGCTCGATGCCGGCGGCCTGCACGGCGCTCGCTAACTCTTCGTTGATCTCCTGGTTCACATCCACGATGATATTGCCTTCGTAGTCCTTAATCTTGTCGAGAGAAACGCGGCCCACGATGCGGTCGCGCAGCGGCTCGACTTCGACGCCCGCCTCGGTGATCGGTTCGACGAAGATGCCGTCGGCGGTGCCGCAATCGATTTCGCTGATGATAACGTCTTGCGCCACATCGACCAGGCGCCGCGTGAGGTAGCCGGAATCGGCGGTCTTGAGCGCGGTGTCCGCGAGTCCCTTGCGCGCGCCGTGCGTCGAGATGAAGTACTGCAGCACGGTCAGTCCTTCGCGGAAGTTGGACGTGATCGGCGTTTCGATGACTTCGCCCGAGGGCTTGGCCATCAGGCCGCGCATTCCGGAAAGCTGGCGGATTTGCTGCTTCGATCCGCGGGCGCCGGAATCAGCCATGACGTAAATCGGGTTGATGACGCCTTCTTTGTCCTGGCGCTCCATCGCCTTGAACATTTGTTCGGCGACTTTTTCGGTGATGTCGCTCCAGATGGCCACGACTTTGTTGTAGCGCTCGCCGTTGGTGATGGCGCCGTCGAGATATTGCTGCTGCACCTTGACGACTTCCTTCTCCGTGTTGTCGACGAGTGTGAACTTGTCGCCGGGGATGAGCATGTCATCGATGCCGATGGAGATGCCGGACTTGGTGGCGTACTGGAAGCCCAGCTCCTTGAGCTCATCGAGCATCTGCACGGTGCGCTTCAATCCAAAGCGCAGGTAGCAGTAATAGCAGAGCTGCTGCACGCCCTTTTTCTTGATGAGCCCGTTGATGAACGGCATTTCCTTGGGCAGGTGATCGTTGAAGATCACGCGCCCGACGGTGGTGTTGATGAACTGCCGCTTCAGGTTGACGGATTCTGCGTGCGGCACGTCCTGATCGTCGTACGCCGCGGCGAGGTCGATCATTTCGCCTTCGTAGCGCAGACGAATCGGCGTGAGCAATTCCACTTCGCCGGATTCAAGCGCGAGGACGACTTCCTCGGTGTGGCCGAAGGCGCGGCCTTCGCCCTTGGCGCCGGGCTTGGCCTTGGTCAGATAGTAAATGCCGAGAACCATGTCTTGAGTTGGAACGGCGAGCGGCAAGCCATTGGCCGGCGAAAGGATGTTGTTCGCCGAGAGCATCAGGACGGAGGCTTCCACCTGCGCTTCGGGCGAAAGCGGGATGTGCACGGCCATCTGGTCGCCGTCAAAGTCCGCGTTGAACGCGGTGCAAACCAGCGGATGGATGCGGATGGCCTTGCCTTCGACAAGCACCGGTTCGAACGCTTGAATGCCGAGGCGGTGCAGCGTGGGTGCGCGGTTCAAAAGCACCGGATGCTCGCGAATGACTTCTTCGAGGATGTCCCAGACCACCGATTCCTGCTGCTCCACCATTTCCTTGGCTTGCTTGATGGTGGTGCAATGGCCCTGCGCTTCGAGGCGGTGATAGATAAACGGCTTGAACAGCTCGAGCGCCATTTTCTTCGGCAGGCCGCACTGGTGCAGTTTGAGTTCCGGGCCGACCACGATCACGGAGCGTCCCGAATAGTCGACGCGCTTGCCGAGGAGGTTCTGGCGGAAGCGCCCTTGCTTTCCCTTGAGGGTGTCGGAAAGCGATTTCAGCGGGCGGTTGTTCGTGCCGCGCAAGACGCGGCCGCGGCGCCCGTTGTCAAAGAGGGCGTCCACCGCTTCCTGCAGCATGCGCTTTTCATTGCGGACGATGACGTCCGGAGCGTGCAGCTCCATCAGCTTTTTCAAGCGGTTGTTGCGGTTGATGACGCGGCGATACAGATCGTTCAAATCGGACGTGGCGAAGCGCCCTCCGTCCAGAGGCACAAGCGGCCGCAGCTCGGGCGGAAGAACCGGAAGGACATCGAGAATCATCCATTCGGGCCGGTTGCCGCTCTTGCGGAACGATTCGACCACCTTCAGGCGCTTGGCGTACTTGATGCGCTTCTGCAGGCTGGGGTCGACCTTCATCTTCTCGCGCAGTTCTTCGGAAAGCTTCTCCACGTCCACGCGCTTCAGGAGTTCCTTGATGGCTTCCGCGCCCATTTGCGCGCGGAATTGTCCCGGAAAATCCTTCTGCAGCTCGCGGTATTTCTCCTCGGGGAGCATCTCGCGTTCCTTGATGCCGGGAACCTCGAGGGGATCGATGACCACGTAGCCCTCGAAATACAGGATGCGCTCAAGATCGCGCATCGAGATATCGAGCAGGTAGCCGATACGGGACGGCAGGCCCTTGAAGAACCAAACGTGCGAGCAGGGCGAAGCCAGCTCGATGTGGCCGAGGCGTTCACGGCGGACTTTGCTAAGCGTGACTTCCACTCCGCACTTGTCGCAAATGACGCCGCGGTGCTTCATGCGCTTGTACTTGCCGCAGAGGCACTCCCAGTCCGTGACGGGACCGAAAATTTTCGCGCAGAACAGGCCATCCCGCTCGGGCTTGAAGGTGCGGTAGTTAATGGTCTCCGGCTTGGTGACCTCGCCGTGCGACCAGGACCTGATTTTTTCCGGACTTGCCAGACTGATCCGAATCGAATCGAAATCGGCGATCAAGCTGGCACGATCATAAGGGCTGCTTCGATACAAGGTGTGTCCCTCCTGCCCCGGTGAATTTCATCGGAGCCATCCCGGAATCCCGGGAGTAAGAAAAACGGTGAACCTCAAGAACCAGTGGACGCGAAACTAATCCGCGGCCGGTTTTTCCTGCGCCTTTTGCCGCTTCATCAATTCCACGTCCAAGCAGAGCGATTGCAGCTCGCGGACCAGCACGTTGAACGATTCGGGCACGCCCGGCTCGATGCCCGGCTCGCCCTTGACGATGGCCTCGTAAATTTTCGCACGGCCGTAGACGTCGTCCGACTTAGCGGTCAGCAGTTCCTGCAAAATGTGCGCCGCGCCGTAGGCTTCGAGCGCCCACACTTCCATTTCGCCGAAGCGCTGTCCGCCGAACTGCGCCTTGCCGCCGAGCGGCTGCTGCGTGATGAGCGAGTACGGCCCGATGGACCGCGCGTGGATTTTGTCGTCAACGAGGTGCGACAGCTTCAGCATGTAGATGTAGCCGACGGTGACGGCCTGGCCGAATTCCTCGCCGGTCATGCCGTCCCAGAGCGTGATTTTTCCCGCGTTGGGCAGGCCCGCGACTTCCAGCAGGTGCCGGATTTCGGCTTCGCGCGCGCCGTCAAACACGGGCGTGGCCATGGGGATGCCTTCGCGGAAGCTGTCGGCGTATTCGAGCAGCGTGTCGTCGTCCAGATCGGTGAGCGTCTTCCAGATGGCCGTGTCGGAAAACACTTCGCGGAACCAGCGGCGGAGCGCTTCGGAGCGCTTGTTCTGATCGAGCAGGCGCGCCACGCTGCGGCCCAGTTCCTTGGAGGCCCAGCCGAGGTGCGTTTCGAGAATCTGTCCGACGTTCATACGCGAAGGAACGCCGAGCGGATTTAGAACGATTTCCACCGGCGTACCGTCCGGGAGGTAAGGCATGTCTTCTTCGGGAACGATTCGCGCGATGACGCCCTTGTTGCCGTGGCGGCCGGCCATTTTGTCGCCGACCGAAAGTTTTCGCTTCATGGCGATGTAGCACTTCACCAGCTTGATGACGCCCGGAGGAAGCTCATCGCCCTTGCGGAGCTTTTCCTTGCGCTCTTCGGTAATCTTGCGCAGCACGTCGATCTGTCGCGAGGTCATCTCCTCGATCTCGTCGATTTTCTCGATGAGCAGAGGATCCTTGTCGGCAAGGCGCAGGCGCTTGAGGTTGCGCGTGGCGATTTTTTCGATGATGTCGCGCGTGAGCTCGGTGCCTTTGGTGATCAGGCGCTTGTTGGTCTTTTCGTCGTGCAAGTCGGCCGTTAGGGCCTTGCCTTCAAGAAGCACGGAAAGGCGCTTCAGGCGTTCGTCGGTGAGAATGCGGATTTCGTCCGACAGGTTCTTTTCGAGTTTGAAAACCTGCGCGGCTTCAATGGCCTTGTGGCGTTCGTCTTTTTCCGCTCCCTTGCGGCAGAAGATCTTGACGTCCACGACGGTGCCCTCGATGCCCGGCGGGCAGTAGAGGGAAGCGTCGCGCACGTCACCGGCTTTTTCACCGAAGATCGCGCGCAGCAGTTTTTCTTCCGGCGTCAGCGTAGTTTCGCCCTTGGGCGTGACCTTGCCGACCAGGATGTCTCCGGGACGCACGGTCGCGCCAATGCGGATCACGCCGCTTTCGTCGAGGTTGCGAAGGAACATTTCGCTGATGTTGGGAATATCGCGCGTGATTTCCTCGGGGCCGAGCTTCGTGTCTCGCGCCTCGATTTCGTATTCCTCGATGTGGATGGAAGTGTAGTAATCGTCCTTAACCAGCTTTTCGCTGACCAGGATGGCGTCTTCAAAGTTGTATCCGCGCCAGGGCACGAACGCCACGAGCACGTTGCGGCCGAGCGCCAGTTCGCCGCGATCGGTGCACGGGCCGTCGGCCAGCACTTGCCCTTGCTTCACGCGGTCGCCCACGCGGACGAGCGGCTTCTGGTTGATGCAGGTGTTCTGGTTCGAGCGTTTAAATTTAATTAATTGGTAGATGTCCGCGCCCACTTCGCGCGAGAGAACGCCGGAGTGGTCGGATTCGACGCGCACGATGATGCGCTCGGAGTCGACTTGATCGACGATTCCGTCGCGTCGGCAGATGACCACGGCGCCCGAATCGCGCGCGGTGACGCGTTCCATGCCGGTGCCGACGAGCGGGGCTTCCCCGCGAATCAGCGGCACGGCCTGGCGCTGCATGTTCGAACCCATGAGGGCGCGGTTGGCGTCGTCGTTTTCCAGGAACGGAATGAGGCTCGCCGCGACGGAAACAAGCTGTTTCGGCGAGACGTCAATGTAATCCACTTCGTCGCGCGATTTCAGAACGAAGTTGCCGGCCTGCCGGCAGTTGACGAGTTCCGTGGTGATGCGCCCGCGCTCGTCGAGCGGCACGTTGGCCTGCGCCACGACGTAGCGGTCCTCTTCCCATGCGGAGAGGTAGAAGCAGTACGCATCGTTCGTGACCTTCCGGCGCTTCAATTCTTCATTGACCGCTTCTACTTTGTCGCGCTCGATGATTTCGCCGGCCTTGAATTCGCTTTCGCCGGCGTTGACGATCTGCACGTAGTCGATCACGCGCCCGGCCTTCACCTTGCGGTAGGGCGACTCGATGAATCCGAATTCGTTGATCCGCGCGTAACAGGACAGCGAGCTGATCAAGCCGATGTTCGGACCTTCCGGCGTTTCAATCGGGCAGATTCGCCCGTAGTGCGTCGGGTGAACGTCGCGCACTTCGAATCCGGCGCGCTCGCGCGAGAGTCCGCCCGGCCCAAGGGCCGAGAGGCGCCGCTTGTGCGTGATTTCGGAGAGCGGATTGGTCTGGTCCATGAACTGAGAAAGCTGGGAGCTGCCGAAGAACTCGCGAATCGCGGCCATGACGGGCTTGGCGTTCACGAGGTCGTGCGGCATGGCGGTGGACATTTCCTGGTACACCGACATTTTTTCCTTGATGGCGCGCTCCATGCGGACGAGGCCGATGCGGAACTGATTCTCGAGGAGTTCGCCGACCGCGCGGACGCGGCGGTTGCCGAGATGGTCGATGTCGTCGAGCGTGCCGATGTTCTTGCGCAGCTTCATCAGGTAGCGGATGGCCGCGACGAAGTCCGCAGCATCCAGCGTGCGCGTGTTGAGCGGCGTTTCCAGGCCGAACTTGATGTTAAATTTCAAGCGGCCCACGCGGCTGAAATCGTACTTGCGCGGGTCGAAAAACATGCCGTTGAACAAAGCCGTGGCCGTTTCGAGCGTCGGCGGATCGCCGGGCCGCAGCTTGCGGTAGATTTCGATCAGCGCCTCGCGGGGCGACTTGATAGCGTCCTTGTCGAGCGTGCGCGAAAGAACCACGCCCACATCGTCGCGATCCGGGAAAAAGATGTCGACGCTGGTGATGCCCGCTTCGGCGAGCGAAGTCCAGATTTCCGCGGTCAGCGGCTTGTTGGCTTCGAGCAGCACTTCGCCGGTCTGCCGGTTCACGAGATCGGCGACGGAGTACGCGCCCTCGAGATCCGCAACCGAAACGTGCGCGGCGGGCACCTTGGCCTTGGCGAGTTCCTTGTACAGCGCCTCGGTGATGCGCTTGTGCGAGCCGACCAGCACTTCGTCGTTCTTGGGATTCTTGATTTCGTGGGACAGCTTGCGGTCGATCAGCCCTTCGGAAATGTTCCAGTGCAGGTCGCCGTCGCGCAGGGTGATGCGCTCGACCTGGTAGAAAGTGCGCAGGATTTCTTCGTTGGACTTCATGCCCAGCGCGCGCAGGAAAATGGTGCCGAGGAATTTGCGCTTGCGGTCGATGCGCACGTACAGAATATTCTTGGTGTCGTACTCAAACTCCACCCACGAGCCGCGATAGGGAATGATTTTCCCCAGGAAATAGCTGCGGTTGTTGGCCGATTCGTAAAACACGCCGGGGGAGCGGTGCAACTGGCTGACAATTACGCGCTCAGTGCCGTTGATGACGAAGGTGCCGTTGCCGGTCATCAGCGGAATGTCGCCGAAAAATACTTCCTGCTCCTTGATGTCGCGGATGTTCTTCGCGCCGGTGTCGGGATCCTTGTCGTAAATAGTCAGTCGGATGGTGACCTTGAGAGGTGCGGCGTAGGTCATGCCGCGCTCCTGGCACTCGTTCACGTCGTACTTGAGCTGCATGCCCACGGGGTCGCCGCACTTTTCGCAGAACGTCGGCGTGTTCTTGTTGAACGTGCCGCACTTGGTGCAAAGCACGTCGCCCGTCTGGTAGGGATTGGTGACCACGGAAGCGCCGCAACTGCGGCAGGTGGCGCGCAGGTGGTGCAGCCCCTTCAGGTTGCCGCATTTGCATTCCCAGTTCCCGATCGAGTAGTCCACAAAATCCAGCTGCGACAGGCCGCGGAAATCCTGAATCGGAAACACCGAAGTGAACACCGATTGCAGGCCGCCGTCTTCGCGCTCGGACGGAAGCAAATCCATCTGCAGAAATCGCTGATAGGAATTCTTCTGAACCTCGATCAGGTTCGGAATTTGAATGGAGCTCCGGATCTTGGAAAAATCCAGGCGCTCGCGCTCTCGCATATGGTGATTCCCGTTTCCATTCGGCATGCTATGACCTCATAAATTGCGCAGGGTTGGGCCGAAACGCCGATGGGCGGCAAGGAAGACACCGCCGCCCCGGGTCCCGGCGGGACCGAGTCAAGGTTGACAAATCACGTTTTGGAACTTGCGTAAGCAAACCCCTCAGGGCGCGGCAGATCCGATTTTATCGGATCGCCTCGCGCCGGAATTGCTGGGTTACTCCGATACCGCTACTTGATCTCGACTTTGGCGCCGACTTCCTCAAACTTCTTCTTGATCGTGGCCGCCTCGTCTTTGTTCACGCCTTCCTTGATGGGCTTGGGCGCGCCGTCGACCAGGTCCTTGGCTTCCTTGAGGCCAAGGCTGGTGACTTCGCGGACCGCCTTGATGACGTTGATCTTGTTCGCGCCCACATCCGTGAGCACGACCGAGAACTCCGTCTTTTCTTCGACCGGGGCCGCTCCGCCCGCTGCCCCGCCGCCCGCCATCATCACCGGCGCCGCTGCCGCTGCTGAAACGCCGAAGGTCTCTTCCATCTTCTTGACCAGGTCGGCTGCTTCGAGCAGGGTCAGGCCTTTGATTTCTTCCAGGATCGCTTCCACCTTATTTGCCATTGCTGTGTCCTCTCCTCATTAGATGCAAGTTAGATTCTTTATTGAGCCGTCTCGACCGGAGCAGAACCCGGTCCGAACTTGTTGGCCTTGACCGCTTCACTGACCGTGACGGCCAGGTTGCGGTTGACCGCGGACAGCGCGGACGCGATGCGTTGCGCCGGCGCGTTGACCAGAAACATGATCTTGCTGATCAATTCTTCCTTCGAGGGCAGCGACGATAGCTGCTGAATTTCCGCGATCGAAAGCACGCGCCCTTCGACGATTCCGGCGCGGAACTGGAAGGCCGGAACGTCCTTGGCGATCTTGGTGAGCGCCTTGGCGAGCGATACCGGATCGGTCGCCGTGTAGGCAATGGAATTCGTTCCTGCCAGATTTTTAAGCAATGGCTCGATGGGCGTGCCCGAAGCGGCGCGCTCGGCCAGCGTGTTCTTCACAACCTGGTAGTGCCCGCCGGCTTGTTCCACGGCGCGGCGCAGCTTGTTGTCGTCCTCCACGGTGATGCCCTGGAATGTCGACAGAATCACGGTTGAAACGGTCGCCAGTTTGTTTTTCAGCTTGTCGAGATCTTCCTGTTTTTCACTGCGCTTTTTCATTTCCGGCTCCAAATTCTCTTGCTGCTTTAATTCCCCAACACCGCGAAAACCCCTCGCGGCTCAGGCCGCTACGGCGGATTCGACTTCGGCTTCGTCAATCGTTACGCCCGGGCCCATCGTGGAGGTCAGCGTGACTTTCTTCACGAATTTGCCCTTGGCCGCCGCGGGCTTGGCCTTTAGGATCGCTCCAATCAGGGCGTGCGCGTTTTCGGCCAGTTTCCCGGCGTCGAAACTGATCTTGCCGATTGGCGAGTGGATGATTCCCTGCTTGTCGACGCGAAACTCCACTTTTCCGGCCTTGATTTCCTTGACCGCGTTGGCGACTTCAAATGTCACCGTGCCGGTCTTGGGGTTGGGCATCAGGCCGCGCGGGCCGAGAACTTTACCTAGCCGTCCGGCGGAGCGCATCATGTCCGGCGTCGCGATCACGGCATCGAAGTCGGTCCAGCCTTCCTGAATTTTCTGCACCATGTCTTCGCCGCCCACGAAATCCGCGCCGGCATCCTGCGCCTCGCGAACTTTTTCGCCCGTGGCGATTACCAGCACGCGCTTGGATTTTCCGAGGCCGTGCGGCAGGACCACGGTGCCGCGCACCATCTGGTCGGATTGCTTGGGATCGACGCCCAGATTCGCCACCAGCTCCACGGTTTCGTCAAACTTGACGTAGTGGGCCTTCTTGATGGCTTCGGCGGCTTCCGAAAGTTTGTAAGGACGCGCTTCGATTGTGGCGCGCGCCTTGGTGATGTTCTTTCCAGGCTTTTTAGCCATGGTTTCTCCTACCCTTCCACTTCCAGACCCATGTTGCGCGCCGTGCCCATCACGGTGCGCACAGCCGAGTCCAGACTTGTGGTGTTCAAGTCCGGCAACTTGGTCTTGGCAATCTCCTCGACCTGCTTGCGCGTCACCTTGCCGACCTTGTTTCGATTGGGTTCGGCCGATCCCTTGACGATTCCCGCCGCGCGCTTGAGCAGCTCGGAGGCCGGAGGCGTCTTGGTGATGAAAGTGAACGAGCGGTCGCTGTAGATCGTGACCAGCGCCGGAATGATCATGCCATCGGGTTCTTTGGCAGTCTTGGCGTTAAATTGCTTGACGAAATCCATGATATTCACGCCCTGCGGACCGAGCGCGGTGCCAACGGGCGGCGCAGGAGTAGCTTTCCCTGCGGGCAATTGCAGTTTGACGGTTGCTTGTACTTTCTTGGCCATCGAAATTCCCCTGCTTCCCCTGCGCGCGGCGCCTGAGGCGCCGCAGCGAAATTAAGCCATTTTTTCAACTTGCACGAAATCAAGTTCCACCGGCGTCGAGCGGCCGAAAATCGTTACGGAAACTTTCAGCGTGTTGCGGTCCGCGTTCACATCGTCCACCACGCCCGTGAAATTGGCGAACGGCCCTTCGATGATGCGCACCTGCTCATTGCGCTCGAACACCAGCTTGGGCTTGGGCCGGTCCGCGGAGGTGGTCACGCGGTGCAGAATATTTTCCACTTCCGTTTCGGAAAGCGGTGTGGGCGTTTCGCCAGATCCGACAAACCCGGTGACCCGCGGCGTATTGCGGACGACGTGCCAGGTGTAGTCGTCCATGTCCATTTCCACCAGCACGTAGCCGGGATACAACATGCGGGACGAAACTACTTTTTTGCCGCCCCGAACTTCCAGCACGTCCTCGGTCGGAATCATCATCCGGCCAATCTTGTCTTGCAGCCCGAAGGCCGCCACGCGGCTTTCGAGGCTCTCCTTCACCTTCTTCTCAAAACCCGAATAGGTGTGGATAATGTACCACTGCTTGGCCATGTCCAAACTCATACCTCAGTGCCCGAAAAATTTGATGATGCGCTGCACCAGCCAGCTCACGCTGCTGTCCACGCCGAAGAAAAAGACCCCGAAAAACGCGACCGTTACCATCACCACCCAGGTGGTCACAAAGACTTCCCGCCGCGTCGGCCAGGTGACCTGCCGCATTTCGACGCGCACCTCGTGCAGAAACCCGCGCCAGCGGCGGGGATGCTCCGCCAGGCGGGCGAAAAAGCCCAACATCTCGAGTGGTGAGCCTTGCCCCTGTGTCTCGTCGCTCTTCAATTTTCTCACCTGCGTTGCCATCGTGTGCCGCTCTCTCCACCCTCAGCTCAATGCTTACGGACCGCATCCCGCACTTTCCATCGCCTGCCAAAGTGGCAGGGGAGGAGGGATTCGAACCCCCACTCTCGGTTTTGGAGACCGATGGTCTACCGTTGAACCTACTCCCCTTTACCCTGAGCGGGAGCCAGTGGCTCCCGCGAAGGGTTTACCCTGAGCATTTCTCTCCGGGTTTCCCCTCCGCTCTTCTCAAGCTCGGCAACCAATCTCAATTTCTTCTTCCGGCTCCAACCCTTCAACTCAACTTCTCTCTCGCGAGCCGCAAATTGGTCCGTAAACTCTTGGCTCCAAATCAACTCAACTGGCCGCCGCTTCTTCGTAAATTCCGGTCCGAGACCTCGGTTATGTTTCAGCACTCGGGTCGCAATGTCGTTCGTTATCCCTACGTACAGCGAGCCGTCCATGCACCGCAGCATGTAACAAAACCAGGGTTCGGGCTCGCTCGCCATTTCAGCCCCCGCTGGTCTACCCTTCGGTCCGATGAACCCGGCCCTCAGGGCAAGCCGTTAAACGTACTCCCAATCAAACCGACCTTACTTCACTTCCTTGTGACCCGTGTGCTTGCGGCACGCTTTGCAAAATTTCTTGGTTTCCATCCGGTCGGAATGCTTTTTCCGATTTTTGGTGGTCGTGTAATTCCGGTTTTTGCAATCGTTGCACTGCAGCGTAATGATTTCGCGCATAAGGTTCCCTCTGGCTTACTCGATGATCTCCGTGACCGCTCCGGCGCCGACGGTGTGGCCGCCTTCGCGGATCGCGAAGCGCAGACCCTTCTCCAAAGCCACCGGCGTGATCAGGCTGATTTCCGCACTCACGTTATCCCCTGGCATTACCATCTCCACGCCCGTCGGCAGCTTTACATCTCCCGTCACGTCCGTCGTGCGAAAGTAAAACTGCGGCCGATATCCCGTGAAGAACGGCGTGTGCCGCCCGCCTTCTTCCTTCGTCAATACGTACGCTTCCGCCTTGAACTTGGTGTGCGGCGTGATCGACCCTGGCTTGGCCAGCACCTGCCCGCGCTCCACTTCTTCCTTTTCCGTCCCGCGCAACAGCAAGCCCACGTTGTCTCCCGCCATGCCCTCATCCAAGAGCTTGCGGAACATTTCGATTCCCGTCACTACGCGCTTCATCGTCGGGCGAAATCCTACAATCTCCACTTCCTCGCCCACTTTCACCTTGCCCCGCTCCACGCGACCCGTCACCACCGTACCGCGTCCCGAAATCGAAAAAATATCCTCGATCGGCATGGCGAACGGTTTGTCCACATCGCGCACCGGCTGCGGAATGTACTTGTCCACCGCCTCCATCAGCGCGTCAATCTGCTTTTCCCACTTCTCTTCGCCGTTCAAAGCACCAAGCGCCGAGCCGCGTATCACTGGAATGTCGTCCCCCGGAAATTGATACAGCTTGAGCAGCTCGCGCACTTCCAACTCGACGAGTTCCAAGAGTTCCGGGTCTTCCACCGCGTCGCACTTGTTCATGAACACCACGATCGACGGCACGCCCACTTGCCGCGCCAGCAGAATGTGCTCCCGCGTCTGCGGCATCGGCCCGTCCGTCGCCGCCACCACCAGAATCGCTCCGTCCATCTGCGCCGCGCCCGTGATCATGTTCTTCACGTAGTCCGCGTGACCCGGGCAGTCGATGTGCGCGTAGTGCCGGTTGGCCGTCTCGTACTCCACGTGCGATACGGCAATGGTGATCCCGCGCTCGCGCTCTTCCGGCGCGTTGTCGATCGAATCAAACGCCCGGAAGGCCACCTTGGGGTTGTGCTTGCTCAAAACCTTGGTGATCGCCGCCGTCAGCGTGGTCTTGCCGTGATCGATGTGCCCAATCGTCCCGATATTCAGGTGCGGCTTGGTTCGCTCGAATTTTTCCTTCGCCATCGCTTCAAGTCCTCGTTAGAAGGGGCTTAACGATTCACTTTCGTTCCGGGCAAAAGCACAACTAAAACCAATTCTTTGGAGCGGGGGACCGGATTTGAACCGGCAACCATCGCCTTGGAAGAGCGAGACTCTACCGTTGAGTTACCCCCGCCCGGCTCGTCCAAAACAGCTTCTGGAGCCTGGGACCGGGATTGAACCGGTGACCTCGTCCTTACCAAGGACGCGCTCTACCATCTGAGCTACCCAGGCGAGTCTTGTTTGCCGCGTGCGGCGCCATCTGTTACGCGAAACGTATACGCCCAACGCCGACGGAGTTCACAATACGACCATGGCGCAAGCAAAATTCGCGATCTCACCCGGTTCGCGTTTCAGGTCATCTCCAGCAGCTCGCCGCGAGTTTTCGCCACGAGCGGTGCGAACAAGATGGTGGACGGGGGAGGATTCGAACCTCCGTAGCCCGCAAGGAGCGGCAGATTTACAGTCTGCTGGTTTTAGCCACTCACCCACCCGTCCGCACGGGGGGAATTAAGCATAGAAGGCCGCAGTGCATCCGCGAAATTTGCAAAGACCAAAGACACTTTCGCATAATCTTCGCGATGCAGGAACCTGCCTCCCGCAATCAATTGGGAATCTTCCCCTGACTCGAAAAATTTTGGCAGAGCTGGCGGAGGGATTTGAACCCCCGACCCTCTGATTACAAATCAGATGCTCTACCAACTGAGCTACGCCAGCACGGCGCAAACCGAGGAAATATAACAAAAGGGAACTACAATTGCAAGGGTCCCCTGTGGAAGACCTGTGCAAACCTCACCCAATTGCCTGTGGCCTCATTTTTGAGCCCACACTCGCACCTGAAGTTCAAGCCCGTGCTGGAAAAGTCATTCTAGACCTTTGGGTCTTACAGGGGGAAGATATCTTTCAACGTTCAAACTGAAGATTCGTGTGGGGGACAGATTCAAATATGCAAGAACCGATGACACTCAAAGATCGGCGTACGAGGCTACATTCTGATGAACGCTTTACCGGCATGGTAAACAGTAATATCGCCGTCCGAGCTGATCTTCAATGCCAAGCCATACTTGGACGCTCCGATAGCTGCCTTCGTTCGACTTCCTTCGGCGCCCCTGTGTCGCCCCGCCTTCCTAGGATTTAGGACGGCGCCATACGCGCGAATTCGACCAGAATTATCCAAGACTATCGCGCCATCAAGTGAAGCTAGTTCGACAGTTACAATGCGGCGCAAGGACTGGATGTTGTGCTTGCAAATGACTTCATCGAATTCTTTGTCCGCAGCGGTGCGCCTATGATCCCCGATCGCGTCTCCGACGCGGACAACCTTGCGAAGGCGATTGCGGTTGTGAAGGATTACGAATAGACCACCGGAGCGCCGAAAAGACACGTCCAGCGCAGCCCGGTAGATTGCTCCTACGACACGGCCCAGGATTTTCGTCGGCAAATGTTGAGTACGTGCTCGGGCACGGAGCAAGTGCACTAAGTGTGCGTGATTCCAGTATTGCCATCGGCCGTAGCGATATGTGAACCTGAGGGTTCCTTCGTCGAAGACGAGAATCTCGCCTTGGCGACTCAGCGCAATCCCGCAGCGACCGTCACGACTCGCTCGGGCAATCATTTCGGTCCAGTCGGGGTAGTGGTGCTTCTCGGTGAGCTCTTTCTTATCAAAGTGATTCAGGTCAACGAAGTCGAGGATCTTTCCATTTGCAGCGACATGGTAAGCGGTGCGGAACCCATCCGAGAGCGCCTTATACTTCTTCGAACTGAGAAATTCGTCCGGGAATTCGGCGATTTGGCCCTTCATTTTCTTCTTGAGATCGAGAATGCAACCGAAAGTCAGCGCCTTATTCTCATAACTTTCTTCAGAGAGTTTGTGAAGGGCGTCGAAGACCGCGTTTACTGGCATCTGTACGAGCTTGTGGTATGCCTGGACATGCTTGGCGACGACGTATTCGTCAAACGCGTCTCGAATCGCTCTTATTGAAGCGTCGCCATTGCCAGATGCCCCTCTGGAAAGTATCTGCGAGATTCTTTCTGCGATCAATTTGCAGATGCCGTACTCGCGTTCGTCGAGTGTCCTTCTCGCAGCCGTCCCAGGCCCTGGGACACTTCGACGCTTTACGGTTGCTTCTAGAGATCGGCTATGATTTCCGTCCTTTTTTCCTATCGCCAAGGTGACACGGATTGCGGTTCGCTCTTGCGAGTCCCAAACAGTCCTGGGATTCTTCCAATGGTCCTCTTCCCACGCTGAAACCTGGACGTGGGGCAGAATGCGCTCAATTGCATCGGTTGCGTATTCGAGAAATTGGTGGCCAGCATCCCCAAGGGTGTCTCTTAATCGACTATTCTTTCTTAACATTTTGTGGAGTAGCGATTCCTAGCTGCCCGCCGAATCGCGACGGGTGGTTGGGCCCTAGCGTTCTCCCATTAACAAGTAGTCTCAATTGGATGATACCACTCAAGTACGTCAGTCCAAAGTGACTGTGCTTGGTCTCCAGAGTTCACGTCGGATTCAGATTAGGGCAGTTTCTGTATTCTTTCCGGTTCACGGTTCGGAAACAAACTCTAGTAGCCCACACCAACGTGCGGTCGTCACCCCGCAGCGGAATAGCCTCTCGATGCCCGTAGCGCCTTTGGACCGACAGTGAGAGAATGAGCCTCGGAGAAAACGCGAATGCAGCGGTCCCGGAAAACTTTTTTGATATCGGCTGGGCTTGCGGCCGCCGCGATTGCCGCGGCGTTGCTGCTCTATGGAAATTTCCGGCGCAGCGATGACGGCGCATGCCTCCGCCGCGCCGGAACTGCTCTGCGCTTTGCCTGCTGGAGCGCCGACGCTGGTTTATTTGGATCTCGCTGCCGTGCGCGCTCCTCGTTTTACCAGCATCGGCCGGACAAGGGGCCCATCGCCGTGCCCAATCAGGACTATGCGGATTTTGTGCGCTCGACGGGATTTGATTTTGAAAAGGATTTGGACCGCGTGGTGATTGCGTCATGGCCTGCGGCTCCGGCAAAGAGCCAAGAAAAAATATTGCGATCGCCGATGGCCGTTTTGACCGGGCGAAAATTCGCGACTACGCCACTGCGCAAGGGAAAACTCGATCATCAGCAAGGGCACGAAGTGTTTCTCTTCCCCACAGGGGATCGGCTGGGTTTTAATTCCATCATCTTCCTGAATGATCATCGCATCGCACTCGTCGGAGGGCCGAGCATCGCTCCTCTCTTTGCCGGGCATGGCCGATGATCCTCGGCGCCGACCCTGCCCGCGAGCGCGCCGCGCGCCTGGACGGCGCCGCCATGTTCGCGATCACGCGCGTGCCGCCGATTCCGGACAATTTTGCCGCGGGCGGGGCGCAATCCGCGCAATTCGCAAGCCTCGCGCGGTCGGTGCAGTGGATCACGCTGGCCGCGAGGCCCGAGGGAGACAACCTGCGCATTTCGCTCGAAGGCGAATGTGACAACAGCACGGACGCGATAAAATCAGGTCCGCGCTGGAACTCCTGCGAATGATTGGCCGCGCCGGCCTGGAAAGTCCCAAGACGCGCCAGTCCATGGACCCGGCTGTCCTCGCGATGCTCCAGACACTATTGAGCGGCGCGGAAGTCACGCAGGCAGCGGAGCGGGTTCGCATCCTGGTCGAACTGACCCCGGACATTTGGCCTAGAGGTCCAGCGCAGTAGACTAGCCGGATTCTGAAAGTTCGCAATAAACCCAAACGTGCAGTAAGCCTGCAGCCTGCGGGATCTCGCCGCGTTGTGCCGAGCGAAAATCCGCCGACAGGCTGAAGCCCGACAGCCGCTAAAATCTGTGCCTCAGCGAATGGTAAGGAACTGCTTATAATGTCACGGAAAAATGTAGGGAAGAAAATCAGTCCGCCGCGGAGGCTTGCCGCAGGTAGCGCATCGGGTTGACCGGCGCGCCATTGATGCGAACTTCGTAGTGTACATGAGGACCGGTGGACCGCCCGCTGACACCGACATTGCCGATCGTGTCGCCGCGCCTCAGTTGCTGGCCAACGATAAACGTTGAAGCTCGAAAGATGGCCGTAATAGGTGGTCACTCCAAATCCATGATCGACGACCACCAGCCTGCCCATAGCCCGCGCGTTCGTCGGCCTCAATGACAATGCCATCAGCGGATACCCGCACCCCATCGCCATATTGCGAGGAGATATCCACGCCCGTGTGGAAGGCGCCTTCCCCGCTGAACGGGTCCATGCGCTCGCCGAATGTGCCCGTCAGATGGCCAATTACTGGCCACAAGCTCGGCGTGGAAGTCAGGTCCGCCATACCCGCCGAGGAGAGGAACTGCAGGTTGCCCGGGGGAAGAGCCGCCTCGCCGAAGTTGTGTTCAAGAAAATTAAATTGCGCCACGGATTGTTCGAATCCGATTGTCGGATGCCACGGAGCTTCCTCCACGCCGAACGGGCTCTGCCGAAAGCGCATGAAACCGTAGGTCATGGCCACTTCAGTGGCCAGCGACTGCAGGGAGTTCATCCGCTCGTTGGTATCTTTGACGCTGGATTGAAGCTTCTCGTAATTGTGCTTGAGGGTGTCCTGCTGGCGGCGAAGCGCGTTGTAGTTGCCCACTTTCCAGAGCATCCGGGTGTAGGAACCGGCGGCGGCGAGCACCGTCACGCCGCCCACGACTGCCAGAATGGCGACCAAATGGAGCATATAGCCGGGAAGGGTGATCTTGCGGAAGCTTCCCTTCCGGCTGGATGCCACAAAAAGCGTATATGCTTCAGGCTTCATCGTCTGAAATCTCTTAAAGCTAAACCCGCGTTACTTTCGAGGGAACCGGCGCCGTTCAACCCCTGAGCGGCCCGTGCAATCTAGTCAAGCAGTTTAAACCGGAAGCGTTGGTTCGAAACCAAAAACCGCTCCGAGTCTAGTTTCAGACTTCGATAGAGTCAATCTCTATGTTCAAATTTCATTTTTCCAGGTCCGGCCGTTCGCCTCTTGGTATCGGCAGATTGCAGACTTCACTTGAGCCGATCCGAGTAGAAGAGGGACTTACGCCCGTAGCGCGAACAGCCACCATGCCCTAGAATGCTTCCTATGGGACCACACAAAAGTGGTTTTGGACAACTGTCCTGATGGTCAGGGAAGAGGAACTGATCGGACGGGTGCGCCGGCGATTCCCTTCGGTTCAGGGCTTCCTTCGCGCCGGTATTGGCGATGATGCCGCTGTGCTGCGCCCGAAAGCAGGCACGGATTGGGTGGTCACGACGGACGCGTTTCTTGAAAATGTCCATTTCCTCCGCAAGGTTCACCCGCCAAAAGCTGTCGGTTACAAAGCGCTTGCCCGCGCCGCAAGTGATATCGCGGCCATGGGCGCCCGAGCGCGATGCTTCTTCCTGACCGTGGGGCTGCCGGACGGAAGCACAGGAGCGTGGCTGGACGGTTTCCTCGACGGGTTGGCAAGCGCAGCCCGCCGGTTCGGCCTGATCCTGGCCGGAGGCGACACGACGAAGTATCCCGTGTTTGTCTCTAGCCTGACCGTTATGGGAGAAGTGGATCGAGGCAAGGCGATTTTGCGGTCCGGCGCGCGGCCGGGAGACTTCCTGTGCGTCAGCGGCAGATTGGGGGAAGCTGAGATGGGTCTCCGTCTCCTGAAGCGAAAATTGCACACGCGGAAGCGCTGGGCTAGGCTCCTCAAGAAACATTTGCGGCCCGGAGCCACGGCTGGCGCTCGGCGAGTGGCTTGCGGCTCACAAATGCGCCACGTCCATGATTGACCTCTCGGACGGCTTGTCGACGGATCTAGGCCATATTTGCAAGTCCAGCGGCGTGGGCGCCATCGTGTGGGCGTCAAAAATCCCGACCGTGATAATCCCGCCGGAAATACAGCGGCTCGGTCTTGATCCGTTAAGTCTGGCCCTCCACGGCGGCGAGGATTACGAATTGCTGTTCACGGTACCAAAGGCGCTGGCCCGACGTTTGCCTCGCCGTTTGGGAGGACTTCCCATCACGGTGATCGGAGAAATCGTCCGAGGAAAGCGGATCGACCTCGTGGACACGCAAGGGCGCAGCAAACCACTACGAGCCGGAGGATGGGATCCGTTCCGTCGATGAAAGGTGGGCTTGCCCAACGAAAAGCAGCAACGGAAACAGATGGCGGTTTTCCGGTGCCTGGGTAACCGGCAGCTTGTACCTTAGGTATATAGAATAATACTTCTTGACATTCGGTAATCCCGGTAGCTAAATTCGCCCCAGTTTACGTCTCGTGTCCGGTGGTTATTCAGGGGTTTGGCACGTTCCGTCTTGAAGTGGTGTTCGCGCCATAAACCACGGCCACGTATCCAGGTGAGTATGGGAACCTGTCCGTGCAAGACAAGGACCCAGGGAAATTTTCTTCCCCCGCACCAGACTGGGCATTTTTGGCCATACCCAGCCCGAAGCGATGCTTTGTGTCCGCGCAGCCTCATCGAAAAGTTTGATCAACCCCATCCAAAACTTCCGCTTTATTTACGGAAGCGTGAAAGTTACTGTCCCCGCAAAACACGTGTAGCCTGCCCAGCCTTGAAGCTTCGGCAAATCCAAAGGAGGAAAACAATGCGCTTTGCTAAAGGTTTCGTCATCGCTTTAAGTCTAATCGTCCTTCTGGCGCTCAGTTTCCGCGAAGCCTGGGCGCAGACCAACACTGGCTCGATTTCGGGTATCGTCCGCGACAGCACGGGCGCAATTGTTCCAGATGCCAAGGTCTCCGTGAGGGATGTAGCGACTGCGGTGGAACGTGTGGCTCAAACGGATAGCGCAGGGGGATATACAATTATTGGTCTTGCCACGGGCGTCTATGACGTAACCGTCTCAAAATCGGGCTTTGCCGACTACATTGCGCGTGCAGAGGTCACCGTGGGAAGTTCCGTGAACGTAAGTATACAACTTTCATTGTCCAAAGTGACCAGCTTAATTGAAGTGGTGGGGGCGGCAGGGACAGGAATCGACACGCAGACCCAGGAAGTTTCCCAGCTCATTACGCCTGAACAGGTCCAAAATCTTCCCAGCCTGACACGAAATCCCTATGATTTTATTTCCCTCTCCGGAAACGTGAGCGGCGGCGACCGAGGTCTCGCCAACGGTAATCCGCAATTGAGCGGCGCCGGTCAAAATGGGTTCGACCGGGGACTGGGCTTCAGCATTAACGGCCAGCGGGCTTCGGGCACCGAAATCCTGCTGGACGGCGCTGAGAATTCAAATATTTTTGACACTACCGTTGGAATTCTCATTCCCCAGGACGCCATGGAGGAGTTCCGCGTTATCACCAACAATTTCGACGCGCAATATGGAAGGGCCTCCGGCGGGATCGTGAACGTGGTCACAAAATCCGGGACCAACTCCTTCCACGGCAGCGCCTGGGAGTACAACCGGGTATCAGCCTATACGGCGAACACGTTCGACAACGACTCAAACGGCGTGCCCAAGGGCCAATACACGCGCAATCAATTCGGATACGAGGTTGGCGGGCCGGCAATAAAAAATAAACTATACTTTTACCAAAGCACGGAGTTCCTCCGGGTCCGCAGCGCCGCGAGCGTACTCACCTATGTGCCCACACCTCAATTCCTGGGTTTGACGTCAGCCAATGTCCAGGATTTCTTCACTGCCTACGGGAAGCAAAATTTCAACTTCGTGAGCACCGTTGCGAAGACGACCCTCTGCCAGCCTTCCGGTACACCTCCTCCTTGCTCTGGCGCAGATGTTGCCACACCGATGGTCGGTTCCACGGCTGGGAACCCAGGCGGCCCGTTCGCGGGTGTGCCGGATGGGACCCCCATCTTCGGACTGGTGAATTACACCGCTCCTGTGGATGCAGGGGGCGACGTGCCGCAAAACACCTACACCATGGTCGCCCGCGCGGATTACAATTTTACGGATAAGACGCAATTGTTCTTCCGGTTCGCTCGGGAGAGCCTATTTGGTTTTCCGGGATCCGCTTCCGGCGGCATCTCTCCTTATTCGCAATACGATGTTGGCCAGACGATTTATAACAACAACTATCTGCTGTCGGTCTCGCACACCTTTACCTCGAACTTGCTGAGCACCACGAAGCTGAGCTTCTTCCGCGTGGACACGAACCAGAGTTACGACACCTCACTGCAAAACACGCCCACTCTGTTTCTTTACAACAACGCCAGCATCAACGGCCAACCCGTAAGCCTACCTGGCTTCTTCCCAGCGACCACGGGAACCGGCGGTCTGCCCTATGGAGGACCTCTCAACGCGGTTCAAGTGAACGAGGATTTTTCCTGGATTAAAGGGAAACACACTATGAAATATGGTGGGCAACTCAACTACTTCCAGATGAACCGCGGGTTTGGCGCGTACGCGCAGGCGAATGAGCAACTCGGAAAAAGCGCCGGGGCCGGTCTCGACAATATGATGACCGGCACGCTGACCAACTTTCAGGCGGCCGTCAACCCTGCCGGCAAGTTTTCCTGTTTCTCGGGCGCTTACAACGGAGCGAGCAGGGGCGCACTAATCGTGACCCCCGAATGTACCGTGACGCCGCCGCTCACCGCGCCGGACTTCACGCGCAGCGATCGGAACACCGACTGGGCCCTGTACGCGGAAGATAGCTGGAGGGTCACGCCGAGATTCACGTTCAACTACGGGCTGCGATATGAGCATTACGGCGTGCAGCATAATAACAACGGCCTGCTCGACTCCAACCTCTACTACGGATCGGGAAGTTCGGTCTTCGAACAGATTCACAACGGCTCGATTCAATTGGCCCCAGACAGCCCAATAGGCCAATTGTGGTCTCCGTCCTGGGGCACGGCCGGTCCACGCGTCGGCTTCGCTTATGATGTGTTCGGTGACGGAAAGACGGCTCTACGCGGGGGATACGGCATCACCTACGAAAGGAACTTCGGGAACGTAACGTTCAACATCATCCAGAATCCGCCCAACAATGCCACGGTTTCTGTGAGCAACACTCCTCTAACAGTCAGTAACCTTGGGCCGCTGGCTGGCGGCGGAGGCGCCGGCATTCCGTTGCCTCCGGTCAGTCCCCGCAACGTGGCCCAGAATATCCGGACAGCCCAGACGCAGTTCTGGGGCATGACATTGGAGCGCAAGCTGGGCAGCAAGGCCGTGGTTGCACTGGAATATAACGGCGCACACGGTGTGCATCTGTACGATATCAAGAACCTGAATGAAATCGGCGGCGGCCAGGTTTATCTCGGCGAGCCATTGGTAACCAGTGACCCGAACAATGGCAATTGCACCGTTGCGGCCCCTTGCCTTACACGTCCAAACCAACAATTCACTTCGATCAACAATCGCGGCAGCGACGGGTTCTCTCACTACAACGGGCTGAACGTGCATTTCCAGACGCAGGAGTTGTGGCGCACGGGGATCAGCATCTTGTCCAATTACACCTGGTCGCATTCGTTGGATAACGGAAGCTCCACGTTCTCCGAGTCGAGCACCAGTTCGAACGGCGTCGGAAACCTCGGCTATCTCGATCCGCGCGACCCGGCCCTGGATTATGGAAACTCGGATTTTGACATCCGAAACCACTTCGGCTTTTCGGCAATTTGGAACGAGCCATTTTTCAAAGGCCAAAAAGGCGTCCTCGGACAGGTGGCGGGCGGCTGGTCGCTCGACCCGATCTTCACCGCACGCAGTGGGACCCCGTTCAGCATCTCCGACAGCAGCACTTGCCTGAACTGCCAGACAGGCCCCTATGGGATTCCGCGGTACACGCCCTCCACTACTATTTCCAGCTTCCATACGGGGGCGGCAACGGACGCAGGGAGTCCCAATACTTTCAATATCCTTTCCCTCCCCGCAGCCAACAGCTTCACCGGCCTGCTTGGAGTTTCCGACTTCGGTCCATATCCGTCTGCCATGACCACCAGGAATCAGTTCTACGGACCGGGCGCCTGGAGCTTCGATCTGGCCATGAGCAAGTCCTTCCCACTTACGGAGCGCTTTAAGCTCGAGTTCCGCGCCGAAGCATTCAATATTTTTAACCACTCCAACATGTACTTCAACGGGTTCATCAATGACGCTGCACTGTCGGCGCCGGGAACTCCGATCGTAATTCAAGGTAAGCGGGGCGGCCTAGGCGTTCTTGCCAACGACGGCCAGCACGATGAGCGTCGTTTCGGCCAGTTCGCACTTCGGTTGGACTTCTAAATCTAAATATCTACTTCGGATCACTGCGAAAGGCGTCCCGGCAAACTAAGCCGGGATGCCTTTCGAGGTATTGCCCTACTTGCGCGATTTCCGGAAAGACAGCATTAGGCTAACGGAAGCGCTGGAAGTACGGTTCTCCTGAACTCCCAAGCAAAAATTAGGGTAGAGGCGGTGCGTCTGCCGAGTAGCCGTGCGGATAGAAATGGATGGCCACGATGTGTTCGGTAAACCGCGAGCCGAGCCAGACTGTGTTGTTGGAATCGATCTCGACTTTTGGCACGCCGGCCAGCGGCCATACTTGAGGCAGCGGATAGTAGGTGAACTTCTTCGTGTTCGGCTCGAAGTAAACGAGCGAGTTGTTGAAATCGTCGCTGGCCCAAATGTTGTCGAGCTTGTCCGGCCACGTTTCATAGGGACGCGAGCGGATGGGGAGTTTGTACTCGGTAATATGGCCGCTTGCAGGATCGATTCGGGCGAGTAGTCCCCCGGCCCATTCGGAAAACCACACGTATCCCTTGGAGTCCACGCCGATGCGTCGCGCGCTGCCGCCCGGCGTAGGCGACGAATATTCCGTGTAGCTCTCGGTCAGAGGATCGAATTTCACGACCATGCTCTTGGCATAGCCCGCCGACCAGATATTTCCCTTGGGGTCGACGGCCATTCCGTAGAGGCCGAGGTCCGGCGTGGGCGTGGGAAATTGCGAGATCTGCCGCGTCTGCGCATCGAGTTTGCCGATCCCGTCACCGTGCACGTCGTCGTACCAGATGTTGTCCTTCTGATCGGTGACCACTTGCAGGAGCGAACCGACGGTAGGCAGCGCGTGCCGAGTCATTTTTCCAGTGGCGGGATCAAGTTCGCCAACCATCCCACCATAAATCTCCGCCCAGTAAACGTGCCCTCTGCTGTCCAGCGTGATTCCGTGTGCATAGACAAATGCAGGTGCATCCGCGGGCAAAGGGAAAAATTTCCAGCGCTCACCGGGATCGGTGTTGCGAGGATCGAGATGGACCATGGCGTTGGTGGGAGGATCGGCGTACCAGATCGTCCCGTCTTTGGCGATAAAGGGATCGTGCAAGTAGGGCTTCGGATCGGGATTCTTCAAACGGTCAGCCACGAGGCGCGTTTCGCGCGCCTCCGAACTGATGGTTTCGCCGGCGCTTTCCGCTTGTTTTTCAGACTTCTTGATGGAGGGCGCGGGAGGCAAATTCGTCAAATCGTATTCCACATAAATCGCTTTCGACAGGGCGTCTTCATCTACCGGGTAGGCATCGCGCTTGAGCCGCTGATTGGGTGAGTCCGGGCCAAAGTGGGCCGCGAGGTACTGGACCATGGCGTCCTGGTCCGCCTTGGTGAAGACCGTGTGCGCCATGGGAGGCACGACTCCGCCCAAATTGAACGGGCCATGCATCATCTTCCGCAGTCCCGCGCGGTAGCCTGCTTCGGTAAGGTGCATGGTGTTGTAGGAATCCGGGCCGTGGCACCCAATGCAATTTTTCTTCAACAAGTCGAGACCCAGGCCCGGACGGATACATTTCCTCAAAGGTTTTGTAGACGACGTCGCTGGGTTTTTCGGCCTGCCTCTTGAGCTCGATGTCTACGGTTTGAGACCCGCCGGGAGCGAGTTCCACTTTTTGCACCGGCGAGTCATAGCCATCCTGCAAAACGCTGATTGCGTAAGGGCCCGGCAACGCTTGCGGAACAGTGTATTTGGCGTCCTTGGTGAATACCACGTACCAGATCATGCTGTGGAGATTGTGCGCCGTCACGCGGAAACCGCGCACCTGGCCTTGGTCCGCCGAAATCGTTCCTATAATCGTTCCGCGCGCGGCGTTCTGCGCCGAGGCAAAATCCGCTGCCAGCAAGGCAGCGAGCGAAACAAGCAAAGAGGAAAGCACAGGCCTTTTGCATTTTTTCCAGGTGGGCATCTGCAATCCTTACTTCGTTGCTGTTGAGCGTGCAACGAAAGCGGCGTCGAAAATGTGCGCGCTTTGGTTTCCGTATCCTACTGCGCGAGTCGAGCGGAGTCCACTTCGCCGACGATTCGCGTCACACTAGCTGCGGGGGCCAGGCGTTGCGGGAGGACTCAGTGGTGGGGGCGTGACTTTGGCGGGCGCCTCGCCCGGGGGCAGACTTTCCGGAACCGTGGGAGCATTTTCGGGAGCCCCACTTGGCGTGATCGGGCCTTCGCCTGCTTCCGTCGGTGCGTTGTCCGGCGTGTCAACCTTTACATTTTTCGTCAGCGCTACCTTGTCGAGCGGCAAGACATTTTGAAATGCCTGCACGGGCTTTCCGTCCAGCGCTCCTTGCATGAATTCCAGCCAGATCGGCAGCGCGGCGATCGCGCCGGTTTCAGGTTTCCCGAGCGACACGGATTTATCGTCGTAGCCGACCCAGACGCCCGCAGTCAGTTCGGGCGTGAAGCCGATGAACCAGGCGTCGGTAAAATCGTTGGTCGTGCCGGTCTTGCCTGCGGCAGGACGGCCGAGGGCACGCGCGGGAGTTCCGGTTCCGCGCTCGACAACATCCTGCAGCATGGCCGTCATGGTGCGCGCGACGTCCGGTTCCACCACGTCGTGCACCAGGGGGTGCGCCTGTTCGAGCAGCGCCCCGTCATACGTGGTCACGCGGCGAATCATGTGCGGATCGATGCGGATGCCGTCATCGGGAAACACGGTGAACGCCGAAGTGTGTTCAAGAAGATTCAAATCCGCGGCGCCCAGCGTGATGGGCAAATACGGCGGCAACGGGACTGGTGATGCCGAAGCGGCGGGCCATGTCAATCACGCTGTTCATGCCCAACTTTTCGGCGAGCTTCACGGCAGGAACGTTGCGCGAGCCGTCGAGTGCGCGCCGCAGCGTAATCACGCCCTCGAATTTTTCATCGTAATTGTGCGGCGAGTACGGCTGGCCGCCGCTCATGGTGGTAAAGGGAGCATCGAGGATGGTGTCAAAGGGAGTGAAGCCTTGCTCAACAGCGGCCGAATAAACGTAAATTTTGAAGGACGAGCCCACCTGCCGCTGCGCCTGCGTGGCGCGGTTGAATTTCGATTCGTCGAAACTGTAGCCGCCGACCATGGCTTTGATCTCGCCGGTCGGATTGTCGATGGCCACCATGGCCGCTTGCGGGCCAACGTTCTGCTCCAGCCGGACGTGGGCGACGCGTTCCGTTGATCTCCTGGATGTTGACCTGTACCAAATCGCCAGTCTTTAGCAGCGCGGCGGGAGATTTGGTGCCAGTCCAGGCAAAATCAGGCGGAGTGAGCGTCGCGTGCAGCGAGCCGATTTTGATGGCCGCCGATTTTTGGTCCACGGCAGTCACGAGGCCCTGAACGTAGTCTCCCTTGGCGATCGGCCAGCGCCAATCGTCGTCTTCGTAGGAATCCAGCGTGTCGGACTTGTCCGCAAGAATGTTGTCGAGCTTGCCGCGCCAGCCGTGCCGGCGGTCGTAGGCGTGGAGGCCGTCGCGGACGGCGCGGTTGGCGGCCTGCTGCATCGGGACGCTGAGCGTCGTATACACGCGTAGGCCGCGCTGGTGCACCATCTCCGTGCCATAGGTGCTCTCAAGATATTTTCGGATTTCCTCGACAAAATACGGCGCGAGCGTATTTCGCGGCGCCTGCAGGTGGAGGCCCAGCGGCTGCGCGACGGCTTGCCGGTACTGCGCGGCGGTGATCTTGCCCGCGTGCTCCATGAGTTCCAGCACCAGGTTGCGGCGCGCGAGGGCGCGCTGCGGATGCAGGATCGGCGAATAACTCGGGCCGCGGATCAATCCCGCAAGCAACGCCGCTTCCTGCACGTTCAGCTTCCCCACGGGCTTGCCGAAATAATATTCGGAAGCCGCTTCAAATCCGTAGTTGCCGTGGGAAAGATAAATCTGGTTGCAGTACATGGTAAAGATTTGCTCTTTGGAGTAGTGGCGCTCGATCTGCAGCGCGAGCAGTGCTTCCTGAACTTTCCTGCCCATGCGGCGGTCGGAGCGGTCGAGAAAAAGCGTGCCGGCCAGCTGCATGGTGATGGTGCTGGCGCCTTCGACGACGCGGTGCGCGAGAAGGTCCTTCCAGGCCGCGCCGGCCACGCGCATGAAATCCACGCCCCAATGTTCCTCAAAGTGCTGGTCCTCGGTGGTCAGAATCGCGTCCTTCAGGACTTGCGGGAATTGCTCGTAGGTAAGAAGCACGCGGCGCTGCAAGGCGAAGTTGCCAATCACCTGGCCGTCGTCGGCATAAAGTTCGGTGACCACGTCGGGTTGAAAATCTTCGAGGGCGTGAATCTGCGGGAGGTCGCTCGAATAGACAAACAGCAGGCCCGCCAGGCCGCCGATGGCAATCGAGCCCAGCAAGAGCAATGAGAAGGCGAGACGCCCGACAACTTTGCGGCCGCGCAAACGGAGCGTGATCGGCGGCAGATCTACCATGAGGATTTCATTCTAACGCAAACCGGCGAGGAGAACGCGCGCATCAATAGGAAGCTGTGTTCCGCGGCCTGTGCAAGAGAAAAGCGCCGATCGTCACAGCGAGCGCGAGCACGAGGAAGGAGCTATCGCGAAGCAATGTCCAAATCGTCAGCGGATCGTCGTTGCCAAAGCAGCCGCACTTGATCTGAATGTGCAAAATCAAAGCGCGCATCATGGCCCCGATGAAAACGAGAATCAACGCGCTGGTGATCGAGGCGGCCCACCGCAGGCCCACGCCCGAAACCAGGAACGCACCCAAAATCGCTTCCAGGATGGGAAGGACTCGCGCAACAATCTCGACGGCCCAGAGTGGGAGCATGTTGTAGGAATCGATGGCCATGGCAAAGAAAAAATGATAATCGCCAAGGTGCCAGCTGCCGTTGAAATGAAGTTTTGTGTAGGCTGAAATCAGGAAAATCGAGCCCAGACCAACACGCCCGACCAAGAGAAGAATCCTCGGCCAGGCAGCCGAACGCGCTGAAGTCTGTAGAGGAATTTCGGTCGTAGCCATCGTTATTGGCGCAGCAAATAGTCGAAATAACTTTTCAGCAGCTTGTAGTCCACACCGCCGCCGGGCAGGGCTTCGGTTTTGCCGTGCGCCGTTATGTAAATCGTCGGCGTCTGGTTCACGTTGCGCTGCATTCCCAGGGCGCGGTCGCGCTCGATGGAGGCGTTGATATCGCTGATGTGTTGCGATTCAAACGCTTGAAATTTCTTGAATTGCGCCGGTGGAAAATTCGAGGCGATGACGTCGTCTATATTTCCCTTGGTTGACCATTCATCCTGGTGATCGTACAAGGCCCGTTCGATGGCTTCAAATTGTCCAAATTCCGCCGCGGCGTTTGCAAGGCGCGCGGCCTGGCGGGCATAAGGGTGCATCTCCAGCGGAAAATCGCGGTGAATGAGGTAGACCTTGCCGGGGATCACATAATCGTCGATCACCTGCTTCGTTGTTCCTTCAAAGAAACCCCTGCAGGCTGGGCACTGAAAATCGCCAAACACTTCCATGGTGATGGGAGCGTTTGGATTGCCAATCGCCTTGACGAATGTCGGGGGAGCGGTTTCCTTTTGCGCGACCTTCGCGCTCGCTGGAGTGGCCGTTTTCGTCTGCGGATTTGCGATAGCCGCCGGCATTGCCGCGCACAGCGCGACCAGGGTCAAAAATCCAATTTGGCGAACGGGAAGTAATTTCACTCGACGATCTCCTTGGGATTTTGTGAGCAACGCATTCTAACCCCAAACGGATTCTTCTGCACTCATAGACGTGCGAACGGCAAGCGCCGGGTTATCCGCCTGGCACTGGCTTTTGAGACTTTCCGGGCCCTGATTCGTCCGTTTGAATTTTAGGACTGCCTCACTTGCAATGGCGCAGCCTGCGGTCGCGCCGGGTCTTTCCAGCTAGTGCAAAGCCTGAGCGGTAGGCGCCGAAAATGAGCCACGAAAGCGAAAAGCGTCTGTAACATATTGTAAATACTATGGATACAATGCAGTCAAAATACTTGACAACAACACACTCAATATGTAAGATACCTGCATCTAATGCACTCATACCGGATCTTGCCGGGCGAGGAATCGAGGAGGGGAACGAGTTATGAGCAAAATTATTGGAATTGACTTGGGAACTACAAATTCGGTGGTTTCCGTGATGCAGGGCGGCGAGCCGGTGGTAATCCCCAACCAGGAAGGCGGGCGAACTACCCCGTCCGTCGTGGCTATCACCAAGACCGGGGAGCGGCTGGTCGGCCAGGTCGCCAAGCGCCAGGCGGTGACCAACCCGGAGAACACGGTTTATTCGATCAAGCGATTCATGGGCCATCGGTTCGATGAAGTGACGGACGAAACCAAGCGCGTGCCCTACAAAGTGACCAAGGGGCCGCATGACGACGCGCGCGTCGAAATATTCGGCAAAGCCTATACCCCGCCGGAACTGTCCGCGATGATCCTGCAGAAGCTGAAGACCGCCGCTGAGGACTTTCTCGGCGAAAAGGTGACCAAGGCGGTCATCACCGTGCCAGCGTATTTCAACGACAGCCAGCGGCAGGCGACCAAGCAGGCGGGTGAAGTGGCGGGCCTCGAAGTGCTGCGCATCATTAACGAACCGACCGCAGCGGCTCTGGCTTACGGCCTGGATAAAAAGAAAGACGAAACGATCGCGGTCTACGATCTGGGCGGCGGCACGTTCGACATTTCCATCCTGGAAGTGGGCGAAGGCGTGGTCGAAGTGAAGGCGACTGCCGGTGATACGCACCTGGGCGGCGATGACGTCGACAATCGCATCGTCGATTGGCTGATCGCGGAATTCAAGAAGGATCAGGGCATCGACGTCAGCAAGGATCGCATGGCGGTGCAGCGGCTGAAGGAAGCCGCGGAAAAAGCCAAGATTGAGCTGTCCCAGATGCAGGAGACGGACATCAATCTGCCCTTCTTGACGGCGGACGCGTCGGGCCCGAAGCACCTGCAATTGAAACTGACGCGCGCGAAACTCGAACAGTTGATGGAAGACATCCTGCAGCGAACGATTGGACCGACCAAGCAGGCCCTTTCGGACGCGGGGATCACGCCGGACAAGATCGACGAAGTGGTGCTGGTGGGCGGCTCGACGCGCATCCCGCGCGTTCTGCAGATCGTCAAGGACCTGTTCGGCGGCAAGGAGCCGCACAAGGGCGTGAACCCGGACGAAGTTGTCGCGGTGGGCGCGGCAATTCAGGGCGGGGTGCTGGGCGGCGAAGTGAAGGATATCCTGCTGCTCGACGTGACTCCGCTTTCGCTGGGCGTGGAAACGCTGGGCGGCGTGATGACCGTGCTGATCCCGCGGAACACGACGATTCCGACGCGCAAGTCGGAAGTGTTCTCGACCGCGGCGGACAACCAGCCGTCAGTGGAAATTCACGTCTTGCAGGGCGAACGCAAGATGGCGCCCGACAACCGCACGCTCGGCAAATTCCATCTGATGGGAATTCCGCCGGCTCCGCGAGGCTTGCCGCAAGTCGAGGTGACCTTCGACATCGACGCCAACGGCATCCTGAACGTCTCGGCGAAAGATCGCGCCACAAACAAGGAGCAGAAGATCACGATTACCGCTTCGACCGGCCTGAGCAAGGACGAGGCCGAGAAGATGCGCTCCGACGCCGAAGCGCACGCCGAGGAAGACAAGAAGAAACTCGCGGAAATCGAAGCGCGCAACATCCTCGACAACCGCGTGTACCAGGTCGAGAAGCTGATCGCCGACAACCGCGACAAGCTCTCCGAATCCGATACCAAGCCGGTGGAGGAAGCAGTTGCGGCGGCGAAGTCCGCGCTCGCGGGCGGCATCCTCGAGCAGATTCAGTCGGCGACGCAGCAACTCGAGAGCGCCTCGCACAAACTCGCCGAGGTGCTCTACAAGACTGCCCAAGCCAGCGGAGCGCAAGCGGGCGCGCGGAGGCCCCGGAGAGCCAGGGCCGGGCGCTCCGAAGAGCGGAGCAGGCTCAGCGCCGGAAGGCGAAGTGATCGACGCCGAGTACGTGGACGTCGATGAATCGAAGAAGCCGAATTAAGCGGAACCGCGCGGGAAGTGTAGCGCCAACCTTTAGGTTGGCACGCCGGATCACCCGGGTGCCCGCCTGAAGGCGGGCGCTACATCCGCTTCCGAATATTCTTTGACAGGAGCCAGCGTTGACGACGTACGAGGGCATCAAGCGGACCGGACCGCCGCACGCCATTCAAAAGTTGCGGGAAGATTTGTTCATGATTCAAATCGTGCTTTCGGAAACGCCGACGGCCGATTGGAAGCGATTGTTTTACGAAACGCAGCAAGCGCCGCCGCCCGACTTTCCTCCTCGCGCCGTGGATATCAGCGGATCGTTCATTCGATTCCGGTCGGACGTGCCGAGTGTGGAAGCCAGGACGGCCTGGATCGACCGATGGATCGAGCGCGCCAATCAGAAGGAAGCGGCTATGGGCGGAAAGCTGGACGAAGAACGCAAGCGCCGCCGCGAGGAGCACCAGCGCGAACAGCAGGAACTGGCGGCCATCAACGCGAACTGGGAAAGGCTGTGAAGCGAGCTTCAGGGGCTAAAGCCCAACCCTTGCGGCCCTGTAAGTCGCGGCTAAAGCCGCGACCCACAAAGCACTTGTAGACGCGCAACAGCAGCAATCTTATTGGAAAGAATTTGTTGAGGTTCACGAGTTACCAGTCACGAATCACTAGTCACTGAATTTATATGGCCACGACAACCAAACAGGACTACTACGAACTGCTGGGCGTCTCTCGCAAAGCCGCGCAAAAGGAAATCCGGCAGGCCTACCGGAAACTCGCGCGCAAATATCATCCGGACCTGAACCCCGGCGACAAATCCTCGGAAGAAAAATTCAAGCAGGTGCAGGAAGCCTACGACGTCCTCTCCGACGCCAAGAAACGGCAGATGTACGATCAATTTGGCTTTGAAACTCCAGGAGCCGGAGGAATGCCCCCTGGCGGACCGGATGGCGGCAACGTTCATTTTGATTTTGGCGGATTTGATTTCGGCGGCGGTGCGGGTCAGGGCGGCGCGGGGCCGAGCTTCCGCGACCTGTTCAGCCAGTTCTTTCGCGGCGGCGGCGCAGCGACAGAAGCGCCCTCGCATGCGGAGCCGGGCTCGAGTCTCGAATACCAGATTGAAATCAGTTTCTGGGAAGCCGTTCGCGGCACGGTAAAAAAACTCACAATCTCGCGCCTGGACGCGTGCACGGACTGCCACGGCACGGGCACGGCCGGCCAGCCGCAAACCTGCACGGCCTGCGGCGGTTCTGGGCAGGTCACGCAGACGAGCGGAAAGATGCGCTTTAACCTGACCTGCTCGCACTGCGGCGGCACCGGGCGTACTCGAAACATTTGCCGCCTCTGCGGCGGCGAGGGCCGCGTGCGGCGCGCGGACACGATTGAAGTTCGAATTCCCGCGGGCGTGCAAACCGGCTCGCGCGTGCGCGTGGCAGGGCGCGGCAACGCGGGAACTGGCGGCGAGCCTCCCGGGGATCTCTACATCATCACCGACGTTCAGCCGCATCCGTTTTTCGACCGCCGCGGCGACGATCTCTACACCACCGTGCCGATCACCGTCACCGAGGCGGCACTCGGCGCGAAAATCGAAGTGCCCACGATCGACGGGCGCTCGCTCCTGCGCGTTCCGCCGGGAACGAACAGCGGGCAGAAACTGCGCCTGCGTGAAAAGGGCGTGCCGTCGGTTCGGAATCCCAGGCTGCGCGGCGACCAGTACGTCGAGCTGCAGGTGATGGTGCCAAAGCCGGTGGACGAACGCGTGCGGGAACTCCTGAAGGAACTGGAGAAGATCGCGCCGGAAGATCCGCGCAAGGATCTTTTTGACCGGGCCAAGGCATAAGGAGCGCAGCAATGGCGCGCGTAAACCCAAAACGAAAAAAGGCCCGCGCCGGATACATGATTTCGGCGGTGGCGGAACTGTACAAACTGCATCCGCAAACGCTGCGTCTTTACGAACGCGTCGGATTGCTCAAGCCCTCGCGGTCCGACGGCAACACGCGGCTTTACACGGACTCCGACCTGGAACGCCTGGAAGTCATCCTGACCCTGACGCGCGAAATGGGCGTCAACCTCGCGGGCATCGAAATTATCTTGAACATGCGCGAAAAAATGGCGGAAATGCAGCACCAGATGGAAGCGTTCACTTCGTTCGTGCAGCATGAATTGGCGCGCGGGCTGCGTTCGGCAACCGCGCGGCCGCAGGACAACGCCCTGGTGCGCGTTCCCCCGCCCAAGGTGATCCGCGTACACAAGAGCTGAATCCACAGATAAACACAGGTGAACGCAGATAAAATCTCAAAAGCCGCGATTTCATTTTCTATTCGCGATTAGTCTGTTTTCAGATCTTCATCTGTGTGCATCTGTGTTCATCTGTGGTTCCATCCTTCTGTTTTTTCCACACTCACTACCAATTTCCACAGGGCGGGACAACTTGCGCAACTCCACGCGCCGCGCCTATGCTGGCCTCATGGCGCAACCGGATTGCCCGCTGTGCGGCGGCACTGGATGGAAGACCGTCGAGCACGTCGCGGAAGAAGAAAAACTGACGCGCGGTTCCTGGATGAAGCCCGTCGAGGGCGACGAGACGCTGCTCAAGCGCGTGTGGGCCGTGCCCTGCGATTGCACGGGCAAGGACCGCGCCGCGCGCACGATGGGCCGCGCGCGCATTCCGAACCGCTACGAACACTGCGACTTCGACAACTTCGATACCAAACTGTATGACATGGAGAACGGCCCTGAATTCGTCAAGTGGAATCACGGCCTCGAACAGGCCAAGCTGGTCACGGAAGCGTTTGCCCGAGATTATCCGGCCGGCACCGACACGGGACTCGCTGCTGATGGGGCCGTGCGGCGCGGGCAAGACGCATCTGGCCGTCGCCGCGCTCCGGCAAATCGTTTTGCGCGGGCACACCGGACTTTTTTACGACTACCGCGAACTGCTGAAGGAAATTCAGGGAAGCTACAATCCGGAAAGCCAGACCAGCGAACTGGGCGTGCTCGAACCCGTGCTGACCGCCGACGTTTTGCTTCTCGATGACCTCGGCGCGAGCAAGCCGTCTCCGTGGGCGCTCGAAACCGTCGGCCACATCCTCAATTCCCGGTACAACGAACGGCGCATCACGCTGCTGACAACGAATTATCTCGACACCGCCGGACCGGCTCCGCATGCCTGCGCCGCGCAGACCGCAGCTTCCTTCCGGCCAGGCGGTCTCCGCCGCGCGCGAGGATTCCCTCACCGACCGGCTGGGAATGCGCATCCGCTCCCGCCTGTATGAAATGTGCCGCACGATCGAACTTTTCGCCCCCGATTACCGCCGCGAAGTCCGCCAGGCTGGGCGGGTGCGGTCGTGAAACTTGAAGAAGCGGAAGTTAAGAGTCTACAGTCGGGAGTTTAGGTGTAGCACTACGGGCGATTTGGAATTCATGAGATGAAGAACGACAATGCTGTCGACTCCCAACTATTAGCTCTGAACTTTTGATCTCCGCCTGCAAATCACGAATCACGCTAGCCTTATCGCTTTCATTGACATAGGCCACAAGGCGCGGGTATCATCCCCACGGTGCGGCACCTGGGTGGGAAGCCGCGCTTCCTTCCTTGCACCTCCCCGTGACTCGGAAGATAACCCGGGCGATTTCCTGTTGGGAGCAAGGCAGGGACCTCACTGGAGGCAGTAAGATGTTTTCCGACAATGAAAACCCCGGCGCGGAGCTTTCCGCCGGACAGACCGCAACCGCCGCTACAACGGCGCCGGAACAAACCGCAAATGTAGAAACCGAGCAGGCAGCGCCTGCCGCGGTTCAAGCGCAAGAGCCGATTGCCTGCTATCGCACCGCCTCCCCCGGAGCCGGCCGTCGTTACCGTGTCTCCTGCGGAGCCTGTGGCCGCGCCGGACGGCGCCGCCGCCGTGGAACATTCCAACGTGAGCGAAATGGTGGAAACCGCCGTGGAGTCCGGCGAAGCCTCCGACGGAATCGAATGCGGAGATGGAACAGCTCATGGAGCAGTACGCCGCGCCGCATCAGGCGCCGGCGGAAGGCGAAATCGAATCGGGCCAGGTCGTGGCGATCACCGACCTGGGCGTGGTCGTGAATCTGGGCGGCAAGACCGAGGGCCTGATTCCCGCGCAGGAATTCGCGGAACTGGACGGTCCTTTCCCTTTGGTGGTCGGGCAGCCGGTCGAAGTCCAGCGCACGGGCGACCGCAAGGAAGGAATGGTGTTGCTGTCCTACCAGCGCGTGAAGCGGCGGCGCGCCTGGGGCAAGATTGAAGAGGCCTACCGCAACAAGGCCGACATTACCGGAAAAATCGTGGATCACATCAAGGGCGGCCTGGTGGTGGACATCGGCGTGCGCGCATTTTTGCCGGCGTCGCAGGCCGATCTGCATCCGGTGCGCGACCTGGACGAATGGAAGGGCCGCGAGCTTACCGTCCGCGTGCTGAAGATGAACCGCAAGCGCGGAAACGTGGTCGTCAGCCGGCGCGCGATCCTGGACGAGCAGGTGGAGTCGCAGCGGCAAGGCCATGCTCGAATCGATGGCCGAGGGACAGATCGTGCGCGGCGTGGTGAAGAACGTCACCGGGTACGGCGCGTTCGTGGATCTGGGCGGCATCGACGGATTGCTGCACATCACGGATATGTCCTGGGGCCGCGTGGCCAGCCCGCTGGATGCTGTTTCGCCGGGCGAAGAAGTGGAAGTCAAGATCCTGAAGTACGACAAGGAAAAAGGACGCGTGTCGCTCGGGCGCAAACAATTGCTGCCCGATCCGTGGGCCTCGGTGGTGGAGCGCTACACGCAGGGCAAGAAGCTCACGGGCAAGATCATGGGCCTGACGGATTACGGCGCGTTCGTCGAGCTGGAGCCGGGCATCGAAGGCCTGGTGCACGTCAGCGAAATGAGCTGGTCCAAGCGCAAGCAGCACCCCTCGAAAATCGTCAAAGTGGGCGACGATGTCGAGGTGGTTGTGCTGGGCGTCGATTCGAACGAGCGGCGCATTTCGCTGGGCATGAAGCAGGCGCAGTCCGATCCGTGGCAGGAGCTCGCGGAAAAGTATCCGGTCGGCACGGTGGTCACCGGGAAAATTCGCAACCTGACCGAATTCGGCGCCTTCCTGGAAATCGAGGAAGGATTCGACGGGCTGATTCACGTCAGCGACATTTCCTGGACCGGGCGGATCAAGAATCCCTCCGAGGTCTACAAGAAGGGCGACACGGTCGAGGCCAAGGTGTTGAAGATCGACCAGGGCTCGCGCCGCGTTTCGCTCGGCGTCAAGCAGGTCAACGACATCTGGTCGTCGTGGTTTGAGAAGCACAAGGTCGGCGATCTGGTGCGCGGAAGAGTGTCGCGCGTTACGACGTTTGGCGCGTTTGTCGAGCTGGCCGACGGGATCGAAGGCCTCTGCCACATTTCGGAGATCGACGACCGCGCGCAAGGGCGAAAAGACCGCAAGCCCCGCCGCGTCCCGGCGTCCGCCAAAGCGGACTGCTCGATCCCGGCCGCGATTACGAATTCAAGATCGTCAAGATCAGCCAGGACCAGCATAAAATCGGGCTCAGCTACCGTGGCGCGCAAAAGCAGGCGGAACGCCGCGACATGGAAGATTACCGGTCGTCGAAATCTTCGGCGAAAGCCACGATCGGCGATGCCATCATGGCCAAGCGTTCCCTGTAGGCGCTCCGGCAGTCCCCCGGCCGGAGTGTAAATAACAATTTCCCTTGAGCCTCATTTGGTGATATGGAATTGCCACCAAAGGCGGCCCGCCGGGGAGATTTTCTCCCGGCGAGCCGAGTGGCGCGTTCCCGAGGCGCGTCCGAGCCTGGCACCCAGGGGTGCAATTTTTAGGATTAGGCGGAGCATACATCAATGAACGATTCCACCGTGACAAAAGCGGACCTGGTCGAAGAAGTGGTCCGCGTCACAGAACTTCCACGCAAAGAATCCGAAGCGGTCGTCGAAACGATTTTCGAAAGCATCATCGGCGCGCTGCAGGGCGGCGACCGCATCGAAATCCGCGGCTTCGGCAGTTTTCGAACGCGCCAGCGCCGCGGCCGCACCGGGCGCAATCCCAAGACCGGCGCCAAGGTCGAAGTGCCGCCCAAGAAGATTCCCGTTTTTCAAGCCCAGCAAGGAGTTGAAGGATCACGTCAACTCCGGCGCGCCTGCCGCACCAGGTTCGGGCTCCGCGCCGGCCGCGCCGCCGAGTTAGAAAGCGCGCGGCCGACTCCGGCCCTTCGCCGTCCGCGGCCAATACTCCCTATGGATTACCTCTGGACGCCCTGGCGCTACCGATACGTTGCCGAAGTCAAGAACGCTGTGGGCTGCGTTTTCTGCAATGCTCCTGCCGCGAATCAGCGACGAGGAGTGGCTGATCGTCCAGCGCGGCGTGAAAAATTTCGTCATCCTGAACCGCTATCCGTACACAGCCGGGCCACGTGATGATCGTTCCCTACGCGCACACCGCGGATTTTTCCGGGCTGGAACGGGACACCGCGGCGGAAATGATGCTGCTCGCGCAGCGCGTGCAGGCGGCGCTCGACGACGTCTACCATCCGGACGGCTTCAATCTGGGGATGAATCTGGGCCGCTCCGCCGGCGCCGGCATCGCCGATCATCTGCATATGCATCTCGCTGCCGCGCTGGACCGGCGACACGAATTTCATGACCACGGTGGGCGAAACGCGCCTCGAGCCGGAAGAGCTTTCCACAACGTACACGAAGCTTCGCAAAGCGCTCGGCTCTGTAATCTGCACGAAAGTCATTTCCGGAGTCACGGTTGAACTTCGCACTCACCGAAGAACAAGCATTGCTGCAGCGCACGGTGCGGGAGTTCGCCGAAAACGAAGTGAAGCCGCTGGCGCGCGAGATTGACGAGACCGGCCATTTCCCGCGCGAAACGTTTCGCAAAGCCGCGGAACTCGGCCTGACGGCCGTGGCGCTTCCGGAATCCGAAGGCGGCGCGGGATTCGACCACGTCTCCTATTCCATCGTCATCGAAGAAATTTCGCGCGTGTGCGCTTCCACCGGCGTCATTCTCTCCGTGCAAAATTCGCTGTATTGCGATCCGATTCATCGCTTCGGCACCGACGAGCAAAAGAAGCAATTTCTCTTGCCCTTTGCGCGCGGCGAAAAAATCGGCTGCTACGCGCTCACCGAGCCGCAGGCGGGCTCGAACGCGGCGGCGCTCGCGACCAAGGCGGTGCGCAAAGGCGACCGCTACGTCATCAACGGCACGAAAGCCTGGATCACCAACGGCGGCGTGGCCGACGCGGCCATCGTCTACGTGAATACCGATCCGGCAAAAGGCGAAAAAGGAATCACCGCGCTGGTCGTCGAGCGCGGCACGCCCGGCTTCAAGGTGGGCAAGGAAGAAAAGAAACTCGGCATCCACGCCACGGCCTGCACGGAACTTTCCTTCACCGATTGCGAAGTGCCGGTCGGCAATCGCATCGGAAACGAAGGCGAAGGATACAAGATCGCGCTCTCGACGCTCGACGGCGGGCGCATCGGCATCGCCGCGCAGGCCACCGGCATCGCGCAAGGCGCGTTCGAGCAGGCGCTGGCCTACGCGCAAGCAGCGGCAGGCGTTCGGCCATCCCATCGCGGATTTCCAGGCGATCCAGTTCATGCTCGCCGACATGGCCACGGAAATCGACGCCGCGCGCCTGCTGGTGCGCAAGGCCGCGTGGAAACCGGACACGGGCGCGCGCTTTTCCATGGAAGCTTCCATCGCGAAATTATTCGCCTCGGAACTGGCCACGCGCGTCACGCACAAAGCCATGCAGATTCACGGCGGCTACGGCTACAGCGGCGAATATCCCGTCGAGCGCATGTACCGCGACGCGCGCATCACGGAAATTTACGAAGGCACCAGCGAAATTCAGCGCCTGGTGATTGCCGCGTGGGTGTTGAAGAGCTTTTGAAACCACAGATGCACACTGATAAACACGGATGAAGAATGTGATTTGTGAATCGTAATTCGTGAAGAGTTGAGAGTTGAGAGTTGACAGTCTAAAGTTGAAAGTCCGAGTGGCAGAACAGTTCGACGGTTGCCTTTTCACGATTCACAAATCACGAGTCACGAATCACGGCTTTCCGCCCTTCCATGCAAGAACTCGATTCCACCGCTGAATTCGATGCCGCGCACGACGGCGAATTTTTCGCTGTCGCTCCCGGCGCGGCCTGCGGTGTTTTCCGTCGAGCCGCGCGCGGAATTCGTTGGCGCGAAACCGTACCTGCTGCGCACGGCGAATCTTGCGGCAGCGCCTCGCGCGGCTGCTCGGGGCCGCCCGATCCGGCGTCGAAGCGGCTGAATTTGCGCGAATTTGCGGCGCGCGTCCGCTACCGCGTCGTGGGTTCGCCGTTTGAATTGAGTTTTCTTGCACTGGCAGCACGCGCGGCGGCTGTGGCCCGCGGGCTATCGCGAGCGGCTGCGGCTGCGGCCGCCTGCCGTGCTCAAAGTCAGCCTGACGAACGCGTATCCGCGCTGCTACGCCACGCGGCGCATCAGCGCGAACGGATTTTATTTCGGGCCGTTCGCGTCGCGCCGCGCGGCGGACGCGTTCGCTTCCGGTTTTCTCGACCTGTTCAAGATCCGCCGCTGCCAGATCAAGATTCGCCGCGATCCCAGCTTTCCCGGCTGCATTTATTCGGAAATGAAAATGTGCCTTGCGCCGTGCTTCGCGGGATGCACGAAGGAAGAGTACGACGCGGAAGTGGGCCGCGTCGTCGCGTTTCTGGCGACGGGCGGCGCCTCGCTCACGGCGGAACTCGAGCGCGAGCGCGAGGCTGCGAGCGAAGCGCTCGATTTCGAGCGCGCCGCCGCCGTCCACCGCCGCGATCGAAAAAGCCGCGCGAAGCGCTGCGCGGCTTGCCCGAACTCGCGCGGCGCCTCGAAGACTTCAACGCCGTCGTTCTGCAGCGCGCGGCGGAGGAAAACACGGTGGCTGTGTTCGTCGTGCGCGCCGGGCGCATCGAGGAGCCGCGCATGCTGCGCTTCGCGGAACTTGCCAGCGAGCCGCGCTCGGTCGAGCAAATCCTGCGCGAATGGCTCGAAGGCGCGGGAGAGCAAGCTTCGCCACCCGCAAAGGCAGCCGCTTCACAGCAAAGCTATCGCGAACTCGAAGATCAACTCAGCCTGCTCGCTCGCTGGTTCCATAAGAAGCCGCGAGCGGGAGAAATTTTCTTTCGCGAAAGCGACGGCGCGCTCTTCCGCCGCCGCGCCGCAGGACGAGGCCAGCGCGCGCCGCAACAGCGAATGGCCCTATCGCCGCATCTTGCGCGCCTGCTCGCGTTTGCTCGCGCCGCCGACAGCGGGGAATCCAGTCGACAGTTAACAGTCGAAAGTTGAGAGTCAAGAGCAACTTCGCGCCATCGAGTGTTCCATCTTTCAAGCCCTAACTGTCAACTCTCAACTGTCGACTCTTAACTCGTCTTGTATTCGCATATAATCGCGGCCTCAATCCAGGGAGAAGAAATGACCACGTTTGCGACACCGGATGGCACGAAGAAATATGCCGCGCGATTTGCCGGGCGCGCCGCGGAGGGGCATTTCCGCGAGCAGCAGGGGCTGTGGCTTTCTTCGCTCGGGATCGGCACGTATCTGGGAGAGCCCGACGCGCGCACCGACCAGGCGTACACGGACGCGATTGTCGCAGGCGGTCGAATCCGGCGTGAACGTCATCGACTCCGCGATCAATTACCGCTTCCAGCGCTCGGAGCGTTCCGTGGGCGCGGCGCTTGCGGAACTCGCGCGGCGCGGCTATGCGCGCGAAGAACTGGTGATTTGCACGAAGGGCGGATTCCTCACGCCGGACGGCGACATGCCCGCCGACGCCGGCGAATATTTCAATCGCGAGTACGTGGAAACCGGCATTTTGCGCGAAGGCGACGTCGCCGCCGGCTGCCACTCGATGGCGCCGAAATTTATTGCCGACCAGCTCGAGCGCAGCCGCCGCAATCTGGGCGTCGAAACGATTGACGTGTATTACCTGCACAATCCGGAAACGCAATTGGGCGAGGTGCCGCGCGAGATGTTCAACACCCGCCTGCGCGCCGCGTTTGAGTTTCTGGAATCCGCCGTGGCCGCGGCGAAAATTCATTTCTACGGGCTGGCCACCTGGAACGCGTTTCGCCAGACCGAAAACGCGCAGGATTTTCTTTCGCTTGCCGCGATGGAATCGCTTGCGCGGGACGTTGCCGGCGGATCGCACCATTTCCGTTTCGTGCAACTGCCATGCAACCTGGGGATGACCGAGGCGCTTGACGCGCGCCAATCAGCCGCTCGATGGCACGCGCGTGCCGATGGTCGGAGCCGCGTCCAAGCTGGGCATCACGCTGGTGGCCAGCGCGGCGATGCTGCAGGGACAACTCTCGCGCGGCTTGCCGCCGTTCGTGACGAGCGCGCTGGGAATGAAATCCGACGCCGAGCGCGCGCTGCAATTTGTGCGCTCGACGCCGGGGATCACGACCGCGCTCGTGGGCATGAGCCGCGTCGAGCACGTGCGCGCGAATCTTGCCATCGTTGGCGTCGCGCCGGCTTCGCAGGATCAATTTTCAAAATTGTTTCAGCGCGGGGAGAAAGCGTAAGGGTTACGTAGGACAGCCACTCCTGCCTGTCCCGTTCTTGCGATTGTGATACAGCCCATCAGCCTGTACGTGCGGCATTCAAAACCAGACAGGCTGAAGCCTGTCCTACCTACCGCTTCTGGTCCATTAATCCTGCGATGGTGCCCATCACGTCGTACTTGGTGATGATTTCCAGGCGGCCATTGCTCATCTGCACGAACACGGCGGGCTCTTCGTGGCTCAGCAGATACGTGAGCCGCTCGACCGGGGCTTCGCAGGACACCGTCGGCAGGGGATCGGTCATCACTTCGCGGATCACCATCTTTCGCAGGTCTTTGCCCTGCAGCGCGAGATTCAGGATCTGATCTTCGTAAATCGCGCCCACCGGCTGCTTCGCTTCAAACACCGGCAATTGCGAAATATCCTGCGTCTGCATGGTGTGCAGCGCGTGGAAAACGGTCTGATCGGGGCCGACAACTAGCAATTCGCGGTCCTTCCCGACCTTGTGCTTCGCGTTGACGACGTCTTCGACCGTGAGCATCACTTCCGAATCGACGTAGCCGCGCTCGCGCATCCATTCGTCGCTGTACACTTTGCTGAGGTAGCGCATCCCGGTGTCCGGCAGAAACGCTACGACGAACGAGCCCTTCGGCAGGCCCTTGGCCACGCGCAGCGCCCCCGAAACGCAGCCGCCGCCTGAGCCGCCGGTGAAAATCCCTTCCTGCTTTACGAGGCGCCGCGCCCAGACGAAACATTCCTGGTCATTCACCTGGACGACGTCGTCGACAATTTTGAAATCCATGGTGGAGGGAAAAATGTCTTCGCCGATGCCCTCGACGACGTACGTCTTGGCCTTGCCGATTTTTCCTGTTTTCGCGAATTCGTAATACAGCGAGCCGATCGGATCGACGCCGATAATTTGTACCTTGGGATTCTTTTCCTTCAGGTAGCGGCCCACGCCGCTAATCGTCCCGCCGGTACCCATGCCGCAGACGAAGTGCGTGATCTTTCCACCGGAGTCTTCCCAGAGTTCCGGGCCGGTGGTCCGGTAGTGCGCCTCGGGATTCATCGGATTTTCGTATTGATTCGGGTAAAAGGAATTCGGAATGTCCTTGGCAAGCTTTTTGGCCACGGAATAGTAGCTGCGGGGATCGTCGGGCTCGACCGCCGTGGGGCAGACGATCACTTCGGCGCCCAGCGCTTTGAGCAGATCCACTTTTTCCTTGGACTGCTTGTCCGTGATGGTGAACACCAGTTTATAGCCGCGGACCGCGCCCACGAGCGCGAGGCCGATCCCGGTATTGCCCGAAGTTCCCTCGATGATTGTGCCGCCGGGCTTCAGCATGCCCTTGCGTTCGGCATCGTCGATCATGGAGATTCCGATGCGATCTTTCACCGAGCCGCCCGGATTCATGTAGTCGACCTTGACGTAGACGTCCGCGTCGATTCCGGACGTCAACCGGTTCAAGCGCACGAGCGGCGTGTGTCCAATGGCTTCGAGGATGTTGTTGCAGCGCAACGAGCGGCTCCTTGACCAGCGAGTAAAGCTTAAGTGGATTGGAGAGGTGTTGTCCAGTTTCTCAACGCCCGCATGTTCGTGGCAGAATAGAGGGCTCTTCATTCAGGAGAGTAGGCCAACATGAAACGTACAAATATTTCGACGGGAACGAAGTACGAGCCGATCATCGGATATTCGCGCGCGGTGCGGGTGGGCGATACGGTTCACGTTTCCGGCACGACCGCTACCGGCGCGGACGGGGACATCGTAGGAGTCGGCGACGTCTACGCGCAGACGGTGCAGACGCTGCGCAACATTGAATCCGCGCTGCACAAGGCCGGCGCGCGCCTGGAAGACGTGGTGCGCACACGCATGTACGTCACCAACATCGCGGAGTGGGAGAAAATCGGCCGCGCGCACGGAGAGTTCTTCGGCAAGATTCGCCCCGCGACGGCGATGTTGCAGGTCGCCGGATTCGTCTCGCCAGAAATGCTGGTGGAAATTGAGGCTGAAGCCATTGTGACTTCGCGCGGGGCGAAAAGACGGCGCGCAGCTCAAGGTAAGCGGCGAAGGAAGTAGAGAACATCTATTCTCCACAAGCTTCGGTTGGTCAAAAATTCTGATTTACGCAATGGCGTAATGCCTTAATATCGGCCGCAGGGGAAATAAAATAGCCTTTCCACAATCCTTCTATTTTCTGATTCGAGGACAATCTAAAAAATTCAACTGTGTACGTGAGCGCCCGCCCTCCTTGAGCGTAGTGGACGAAACATTTGCCGTCTGCGAACCCCGCAATTATCAATCGCTTCCTGGGTACGGTGGAATCACTGATTACATCCCCTGCTTCAAATTCCTCACCGGGATTAGCGATCAGAGATCGCGTACCGCCTTCTTCAATGAATGTTTGAAGTACAAGTTCTGGAAGCGCCCTTACATCTTTGACAATTTTGAAATTTCCATCTAAGAAATGCCGTCTCTCCGATTCAGACAAGTCAGCCGGGTGGAATTGGATTTGCGGCGCTTCCCCGAGTGGTTTCGATACAGGGATTCGGGAGCCAACGAATTCGATAGGCCCGATCACAAGTAGGACGCCACTCAGGGAGATCACCGCCAAAGCTGATTTTCGGCTCATCGTAATCTCTTCATATGTTTTCGGATACCATCAATAACGCACGCGCACGCGATACATCAGCACCGATGTGCCATCCTTATCGACCGGGACTTCGAATTGCGCGGCGAATGCCGCCGTCTTCGAATATTTGTACGTCGAGTTCACAATCTCCCAATCGCCGCCGATCGGCTCGTTCACTTCCACGGAAATCGGGGCGTCCTTATGATTGCGCAGGGTGATCTCGTACTCGAATTCGTAGAGGCGGTCGGAGAGCTTTTTGTAATCCGTCTGCTTGCGGTCGGCCACGATGTCAAATGCGTTACCGATGTGCAGGCTGATTTCTTCGTCCTTGGGCGTGTGGTCGATGTGATCTTCGCCGGCAAAAAGCGAACCGCCGCGCGAGTCCTGTTGGTACACGCGAATCGTGCCCGAGGGAAGCGGCATTCCCAGGCCGGCTTTCTCTTCGTTCTTGAATTTGTAGAAGACTTGCACGGGATCCTTCACCGGCGCGCCGGGTTGCGCCGCCGCGCGGTAGTAGTAGCTCTGCCCATTCACTACGTACACTTTCCGCACCGGAAAATGCGAGGCGTTGAGCAAGCTGATCTGTTTCGATTCCTGATCGAAGATCGATGTGCGGCGATTCAATGAATAGAGGTGGTATTCGGAAAACGATTCCTGCTGGAACGGAGCGGGGGCGGCGGCCGCCTTTGCCACTGACTCGAAGGCCCTCAGTTGATCCATACCGCCTTGGGCCATGACTCGGTGAAGATCGCCCGCCACCAATTGCAGCGAGGCGTTTTTGAAAGCCGTCCCGCTGTGGTTGACGAGGGTGACCCATCCGTCGAGATCTCCGCTCGTTTCGTCCTTGGCGACATTCAGCACATAGTCCGCGCTCCAGGAAAGATTCGATGTGAGGTACGACGCCTCCACTTTGTGCCGCCTCGCGCCGGTATTTTGGAGCGTCCACAGCAGCGTGGGGCGCTCGTATAGATTGTCGGGCAGTTCGGGGAATCGGATGCTCTCATACGAAACCCCCGTGACGATTTCGTTGCCGATCTTCCACACGGGCGCGCCATTCAGGGAGAGGAGCGTGGCCTTCACTTCTTCGTATTCCGTCGTGCCGCTCGCCAATTTTGGGCGCACCAGGGTGACCTCGCGTCCCACATATTTTTGCAGCAGTTTATTGGGGTCGAGCAGATCGTACTCGTAATTCTGCTCGAGCACGTCCAGCTTGGTTGGCTCCGTGAGCGAACGGAAATGCACCGTCGCGGCATTGATGGAAGCGGCGATGTCCATGAAGCGCACGACCGACTCCCCGGGCGGCAGGGTGAGCTGGCGAACGTCGCGCACCAGGGAGAGATTTGAGTTATAGACGGTGAGCGCGAGATCGGTTTGATCCGCCTGCGAGATTGTAATGTTCCCGTCGGCGGCCTGGGCGGGAGCCTGGTTTGCAGCGTTTGCAGATGCCGGGTGGCGCAGGATTGGCAACACGAGCAGCAGGGCCGCGAGTCCAGCGGCGGCCAGGAACCTCGATGATGTGGCATTTCTCATGGCAGTCTCCCATAGGGATTCAATATCCAGCTTCCACACTTAGAACGAACCAGGCGGGATTTCTTGCAGGGAAATTTGCTATTCAGCCTGCCAGTGCCTGCCGCCATCTTTCGTGGAGTAGCGCCGCTGATCGCCGCCCGTAATAGTCGCGTCCTGCGCGCCATTCGCGGTAATGCCCACCCAATCCGACAGCTTTTCCGAGGCGGGCGCAGTGAACTGCGGAGGCTTGATCGTTTTCCATTTCATTCCATCCGTCGTACGCGCAATCGCGCCATTGCGCCCCACCAGCCAGCAAATTTTGTCGGAAACCGCCACTCCCGCAAGCCAGTCTTCCTTGGATGGGCTTTTCTGTGGGTCCCATGTATTTCCCGAATCGGTGGATCGTTGAATCACTCCGTCTTTTCCGGCACGCCAGACGATCGAACCCGATGGGGCCTTCAGGGAAGCCAAGAATTCAGGCGCTGGACGCAAGTAAATGAGAGCTTGGAAATCCCGCCCGTTTACCGGCCGATCCTTGGATTTTTCTTTTTCGATATTTTGCCCGATGATTCCATTTGTTGTGCCGACCTGCGGTACCGACTCGGTAACCGTTACCGATTGGCCTGTGGATGCAGGAGTTTCCGGAGCAGGTGCAGCGTTCGCCTGGGCTCGAGCTTGCGGCAACGGTGCCGCCGCAGGCGTACCGAGCGCAGCTTTGGCCTCTGGTTGAGGGGTGGCTGGCCCTCCCGTCGCAGCTTGCGCCTGCGGAGGGGGCGGAGGAGGGGGAACTGCCGGGGGTTGAATCTCACGCGCACCAAGCTGAGCGGTCAATTTTTTCTGCTGCTGGAGCGAACTTGTTGCCTCATTCGCGCCTAATGAGATCCTGTCCGCCGCGCTGGCGGCATCCCCGCGCTCTTTTGCGAGCCCCTCCACAGGCGAATTGAACGTGGGTGCATTCGCGGTGGATTTATTGGGTGAAGGCGCAGCCTTCGATTTTTCTTCCTGCGGAAGCGCAATTCTTGAGGCCCGGTCCAACTCTGCGGGCGCTTGACTCAGAGGCGCTTCTTCTTTTGGCGCCTGCGCGACGAGCGTTTCCGAAGCTCCTGGGCGCGTCGCGCGCCACGGCGGCCGTATGGCGAACCACGCGGCCAGCACGGCGGCCACGCCGAAAGCGGGCGCGAGCCACCGCATGCGCCAATCCGTGTACCAGGGACGGGCGCGCCCCACTGGCCGCCCGGCTGTTTCATCTGGTGCGTGAGTGGACGAAACGAGTTCTCCGAGATGAGCGACTTCCTTCGCGGCCAGGGGCGTATCCGTCGATGCAGCGAGCACGCGTAGAATATTTCTGCACCTCGCGCACGATGCGAAATGGCCCTCCCAATGCCCCGACTCGTCCGCGCCGAGCGACTGCTCGGCGTAGGCCGCGAGGACCTCGGCGTCGGGACAATCCGCCGTGCCCGGTGCATTCATCCGGTCGAGGGCTTCTCCAACTCGCCTCACGAGCATTTCTTCGCGTCGCCGAATTTTGGATTTCTCTTTATCTTGTGAGTCCATCACGGCTCTTCTTTCGTCAACAACGGCACATATTTAGAACGGTCCGCTGCAAAAACCTTGCATTTTCTTCTCGCGCGGCGCGTTTCAGCCGCGCCGTGCGTCATTCTTCCGGCGTGTCTCTGGCCAATTCCGATCTGGAAAGGGCGCGAGACAAATCAAAGGGCCAATCCTCCAGTGCGTATTCGAATGCCGATTCCACCTGCGCCGCGTCCAGAGGCGGATCCGCGGGGCGGCCGTTGCACGCTGGAACTTCGCGCTGCAAGGCATGGGTTACGCTCTCGCGCAGGGCGCGTCGCATGCGTTCGAGTTGCCGTGACACGGTCGACTCGTGCTCGCCGAGCATGCGGCCGATTTCCGCCAGGGTGAGTTGATCCACGTAATAGCAAGCCAGAATCATGCGATCGCGCGCTGTTAGGCCCGCCAGCGCCTCCGAAAGGGCTTGGTCGAAGCGGCCAAGATATCTTTCGCGGTCGGGATCAGATTCAGGGCTGATGGATTTGGCGCGGCCGCCAAGTTCGCGTGGCCCGTCCCCTTCGAATTCGTCTTCAAGAGAAACCGTTTTGGTGCTTGTTCGAAACATGTCCACCTGTTTTTGGGCGAGCACGGCGCGAAGCCACGTGGACAGTTTGCTGCGGCCGTGGAAATATTCGAACAGGGATTTTCGCCGCCCATCCACGTCCGAGCGCACGCCGTACAATTCGGCATAGAGGGAATCCGCAAGTTCCTCGGCGCGCGCATCATCGGCACGGCCCGATCCACGGAGCATGGAACTCGCGGCAATTCGCAGGTCCCGGCGGAAATTGGCGATGAAAAATTCCCAGGCCTTCTCGATTCCCTGGCTGCAAGCGCAGGCCAGCGCCAAATCCTCAAGGCGAAGTGATCTCAGGTAGGTCTCGACCTCGCTCGAGTCTGCTTGCTTGCCCCCAAATCTTTTCACGGCGCTGCGCCGCAGACTTTCGGCAAACGCTTCCGGAGGCAATTCCCAGCGCGCGCAATTCCCTTCCGCATGCAACACTCCGGCAAGACGCGCGTATTGCGCCAGGAATGAATCGAGCGACGCGAGAGGCGATTCTTTGGGCATGAATTCGGACGGTCTCTGGTATTTCGATGCATCATAGCCGACCCAGGACTACCAGTGCGGCGCGGGGCCTGAAAAAGATACTTTCTCGTCACCCCATTCTCCGCCTCCCGGTGTAGAATACCGGTTCAATCAGGAGTTTCGAGCAAACCGGAGTTCCCCCCTCCTGCGTTCTGCGACGGAAAGGATTCTGCCTACTGCGAAGTTCCGCGGGGAACGACTAGAGACGCTACAGGAGATCGCATGAATAAACGCCATAATGGACGCAAGGGTTTCTCCCTCATCGAATTGCTGATCGTAGTGACGATCATTCTGATCATCGCCGCCATCGCGATTCCGAACTTGATGAGAAATAAAATCCAGGCAAACGAGACTGCGGCCGTGGGAGCGATGCGGACCCTGAATGAAAGCATCCTCTTGTACTCGAACTCCTACGGCGGATTTCCGCATGCCCTCGCGGATTTGGGACCGGGTTCGGGCGGGACCACGGCCACATCGGCGGGCGCTGATTTGATCGACTCCGTGATGGCGAGCGGCGTCAAGAGCGGGTACAGATTCTCGTACGTGGCTGTGGCGACCGATCCTGCCGGCAACGTGCTCAGCTACACGGTTACGGCCACTCCGGTGGTGCCGGGATCGACCGGCCAGCGGTCGTTCTTCACGGATCAAAGCGGCACGATTCGCAGCACCTCGAATGGCACGGCGGATTCCACCAGCACGCCGCTCAGCTGAAGCAGCGGACTTCCCGCGCAATGTGATGAGGATCGAGGGAGGAAGTCTCCGCGGCTTCCTCCATTTTTTTGCGGTAAGAAGAGTGTAGCCCTCCAAAATGTACACGTGCCGCGAATGCGAGAACGAAATCAATCAGGCCACCGAGCTGTGCCCGCATTGCGGCGCGGACTTGACGGAGCCGATTCCAGGCGCTGAAGCGCCAAAAGCGAAGCCGAGCATCGGCAAAATTCTTTTGCGTTGGGGCGTGCTCCTGGGAGTGCTGCTCGCCGCAATCTGGAGTTTCCTGTGGTTCGTCGTTCCCGAGCGGCAAGGTAATCCCACAGCGCAGGCCGAAGCGCGAGCTGCCGAGTCCTTGCGAGAAATCCGCACCGCCCTGGTTGATTTCGCGTCGGCACAAGGCGGCGCGTATCCGCGCCAGTTTGAGGCTGTTGGCGAACGCGTGCGACTGGCCGCACAGCTGGCCCAGAGCGTGAACTACCAGGTCCAGTACACGCCCGGTCCCGCCGAGGCTGACGGAGCGATCCGCACATTTTCGCTTCAGGCGCGGGCCGGAAATTATGGTTTCCGAAACTTCTTCTTGGATGACACCGGAATCTTGCGCGCCACGCATGAAAACCGAGCCGCCACTTCTGAGGATCCTCCATACTGAGGCGGGGCGAGTGCGCCGTCCTTCGTATGCTTTCCTTCTGTTCCCCAGTGGCTTCAATAGTACAATCGCTGCCCGAAACCGTTGATTCGCCGGGTATCCATTACGGGACACGGATGGTTCACGGCGTTGACATGCATGGAGGCAACCTGTAACTAAGGGTACTTATTGTTCGGCATAATTTGATCCTCTCAGGAGATTCGCATGAAGAATCGTTCCCCATTCTTGATCGCCGTGGCCGTGCTCATGACTCTCACGATCGTGGTGCCGCCAGACGTACCGGCGCAGGTGGCGCAGCGGGCCGGGCAAATTTCGCGCGCCATCCCGGAAGTGGCCATCGCGCGCGGCCCGCAGCAATTGCCAGCCGTCGTGAAAACGCTGGTGGATTGGGGCGACGCGGTCCACACGGGCGACGGGGGGCGCGCGCGCGTCGCGCTCGACGATGGTTCCGTGCTGAATGTCGGCTCCAGTTCCACGCTGATGGTGACCCAGCACAACGCGGCGGCACAACAGACACAGATCGAGCTGACCTACGGGCGCGTGCGTTCACAGGTGGTCAAGCAATCCAAGCCGAATGCGAAATTTGAAATCCACACGGCCGTGGGCGTGGCGGGCGTGGTGGGCACGGATTTTTTTCTTGGCTACATGAACGGGCTGTTTCAAATCATCGTGTTTGAAGGCCACGTGAGATTTTGCAATCTGGATGGGATCTGCGTGGATGTACTCGGCGGGCAGATCGCCACGATCCGGGACGGCCATCAGCCTCCCGACCAGCCCGGGCAAGCCACTCCCTCGGAATTGACCGATGCGGCGAACGCGACAGCCGTGGGATTGTCGTTCGGAGGCAATGAGCCTGCGCATCACCTCACGACAGGGCAGATTATTGCCCTGACGGCGGCCGTGGTCATTCCCGCTATCGTGGTGCCAATAGCCACGAGGGGCAGCCGCCCGCCGGTGACTTGCAAGAATTTGGCAAGCGCGTGCTGAGCGGATCGGCTGGTCCGGATACCTCGCGATTTTTCCCGTTATTTATTCGTGAATTCCATTCACGGCTTTGAAGAGCGAGTTTTGTGGCGCCGGCGCCCCGCCAGGGCCGCAAAACTCGCGCCACCAAGTCACCTTTTCAGGCGTCTAAGGGGGGGTGGGGCCAATGGCGACACTTGTCCCATTTCTCGCATCCAAATGATTTTGGGATAGTTGACCGCTGATCGCCGCTCGTGGAACACTTCGAAATGAGCGCGTTGAGATCGCTGGGGCATAGGCATACACTAGTTACCTTTAACTTTTGAATCTTGAAGCGGCGGAATGGAGCGTTTCTGTGAAAACTTTCGGCCTTACAATCCTTGCGTCCCTGCTCTCCATGAATGCATTCGCGACGAACAAACCCGCTCATCCAGCCGAGCCTGAGCCCCCGGCGCAACGCGCGGCCCAGGTGGCGCCATCGCCTCTGATCGCCGCGATGAGCCAGGAGCTGGACCGCGAGATGCCGATTCTTTCCAAGGCGAATCCGCCGGCGTATTTCATCAGCTACATCCTGACTGCGACGGACCGCACGGAAGTCATGGGCTCGAACGGGGCGCTACTCTCGAGCGAGGATAGCCGTTCGCGCTGGCTCGAAACGCAGGTGCGCGTGGGGAGCTACGATCTCGACGACACGCACAAGGTGGGCAACTCCGGGCCCAGCCAGGGCAGCAATGGCACGGCGGTGCCGGTCGACGACGCTCCCGATGTGCTGCGCCGCGCGATGTGGCAGGAAACCGACAAGCAATTCCGCGCCGCCTCAGAGGCACTGATCAAAATCAATACCAGCAAGGAAGTTCAGGTGCAAACGACAGAGGAGCACGCTCCGGATTTTGCCCGCGAAGAGCCGCACACTTTCTACGGACCGGAAGTTTCCGTCCATCCCGATCGCAAGCCATGGGAAGACAAAGTTCGTCTGTACACCAAAGCCTTTCGCGCTTCGCCGCAGGTTCTGAATTCCATCGTGACCTTCAGCGCCACGGGAGACAATCAGTATCAGGTCACGAGCGAGGGCACGCGCCTGCAATTCGGGCAGATCCATTACCGTCTGGAATTGTTCATTCAGGGAAAAGCGCCGGACGGGATGGACATCAACCGCTATTATAATTTTGACTGGGTCAATCCTTCGGACGCTCCCGACGATCAGACCGTGCTCGCGGAAGGACAGGTCCTGCGCAAGGAACTCGAAGCCCTGGTGGCCGCGCCGCTCGTCGAACCTTATGCCGGGCCGGCGCTTTTGACCGGCCGCGCAACCGCTGTCTTCTTCCACGAAGTTTTCGGCCATCGCGCCGAAGGTTTCCGCCAGAAGGACATCAACGAGGGGCAGACCTTCGCCAACAAGGTCGGCGAACCAATTCTTCCGAAATTTCTTTCCATCTACGACGATCCGACGGAGAGGAAACTCGGCAAGGACATCCTCATCGGCTTCTATCCCTTCGATGATGAGGGGACGCCTTCCGAGCGCGTCACGCTGGTCGATCACGGCATTTTGAAAGACTTTGAAATGTCGCGCCAGCCACTCAAAGGGTTTCCTGTGTCCAACGGGCATGGCCGGCGCCAGATTGGCGCGCAGCCGGTTTCGCGCCAGGGAAATCTGATTGTCGAGAGCAGCCTCAAGGTTTCCAATGACGAGTTGCGCAAAAAACTGGTCGAAGAAATCAAGCGTCAGGGGAAACCGTTTGGCCTGCTGATCGACGATATCGCAGGCGGGTTCACGTTCACGGGCCGCGGGCAGCCGCAGGCGTTCCAGGTGCAGCCGCTGGTGGTTTACAAAGTATTCGCGGACGGACGACCGGACGAACTCGTTCGCGGCGTGGACATCGTGGGCACGCCGCTCGTTTCGCTCACCAAGATTGTAGCGACCGGGGACACCATGGAAACCTTCAACGGATATTGCGGAGCGGAATCGGGCTCCGTGCCGGTTTCCGCCTCGGCTCCGGCGATTCTGATTACGGAGATGGAAGTCCAGAAGAAGGAAACCTCCACCGACAAGCCGCCGATCTTGCCGCCGCCCGCCCACGACCCGCAGGCGGTGCGCCAGTGAAAATTTCCATTCGCAATTCCTGCTTGGCGTTTGTGGCAATTGCCGCGCTTTTTTTGACAGCTACTCGTCCCGCTGCGGCTGCACCGCCACGCCATCCCGACGCGACGCTCGCCCAGCAGGCGCAAACAGCCGCGGCGGCGGATTCCGACCACACACTTGCGGCCATGCAGGATGAATTGAACCGCGCGCGCGCACGCCTTGAATTGACAATTCCGGGCACGAATCAGCCCGCGCGCCCCTACTTCATCCAGTACCGCGTTCTCGATCTTGACGTGCACACGATTGTCGCGGAATTTGGCGCGCTGGTCTCCTCCACCGCCGGCCGGAACCGCATCATGAGCGTGGACGTTCGCGTCGGCAACGACAATCTCGACAGCTCGAATTTCATCACCGATGAAGGCTTCGCCGGCTTCCTCGGCTCGACGGGCACGATCGGCATCGACCGCGATTACGATTCCCTGCGCCAGGATCTGTGGCTCGCCACCGACCAGGCATTCAAGGCGGCCGTAGAGAATTTTTCCAAGAAGCAGGCGTTTATGTCGCGCCTGGCGAAGGCGCCCAGCATCCCCGATTTTTCTCCCGCGGATCCCACCGTTTCCGTCGAGCCGCTGCAAGCTTCGGATTGGAGCACGCGCAACTGGGAGCAGGAAGCCAGAACGGTTTCCGCGGCTTTGCGCCAGTTCCCGCAGCTATACAGCTCGCGCGTGACCTACCACCTGATCTACACCACGAGCTATCTGCTCAATAGCGACGGCACCAAAATTCGTGCGAATCACAGCCTTGCGGCCATCGAAGCCAGCCTCGAGACCGAATCGGATGACGGCATGGCCCTGCACAATTTCTACGCCGTTTACCGCCACCGGCCCGACCAGTTGCCCGGATCCGACGACGTTCGAAAAGCCCTCGAAAAAGCGGGGCAGCAATTGATCATGCTCCGCGCTTCTCCTCCCGCGGCCGATTACGATGGCCCGGTGCTCTTCGAAGCGCCCGCGGCCGGCTCCCTGCTCGCGCAGATGCTCGGACCGTCCCTTTCCGGGGCGCGCGGCCCCCTGGCGATGCAATCGGCTTTCGACCAATTGATGGACCGCCTCGGCGGACGCAGCGAATGGACGGGCAAACTCGGCTCGCGCGTTCTTCCCGGGCCGGTTTCTCTGCTCGACGACCCCACGGCCAAGCAGTTTCAGGGGCGGGATTTGATGGGCACGTACGATGTGGACCAAGAGGGCGTGAAAGCGCAGCGCGTTGAACTCGTCAACAGCGGCCTGCTCTTGAATTTTCTGATGTCCCGCCGCCCGGGGCCCGACCTCGATCATTCGAATGGCCACGGCCGCGCCGCTTATCTGGGCGATCCGCGCCCCATGGCCAGCAATCTGTTTTTCAGTTCCTCGGACGGAATCTCACCGGATGACATGAAGAAGAAATTCATGGATGCGTGCAAGCAGAACGGCAACAAATGGTGCATCATCGTGCGCGAGATGGACAATCCTGTCCTCGGCGTGCGCGAACAGGAAGATCTTTCCGACATCGTGATGGGTGCCGCGTCCGGCGCGGCCACGGGCGACCGGCTGCCTTTGCTCGTATATCGCGTGGACGTTGCCGACGGGAGAGAATCGCTGATTCGCGGCGCGCACCTCACCGGGCTAACGCTTCGCGCCATCCGCAATATCGACGCGGTTGGAAGCGATGCCACTGCATTCGATTTCATGCAGAGCCAGCAGGCTGGTTTTGCCGGAACGGCACTGGCCGCGTTCGGCTCGGCCGATTCCGGTGTTCCTGCGACTGTGATCGCGCCATCGCTACTGCTCGATGACGTGGAAGTCAAAGGCGCGCGCGGCGAGCCGGAACGCCTGCCGCTCGTTCCTCCTCCACCAATTAACTGACAAAAAGGCATTCGGTGGCGCAGGCTTCAGCTTGTGGGTTTTAGTGTCAAGCACGATCGATCGTGCTTGACGTCAAACCCCACAGGCTGAAGCCTGCGCCACTTGTTCCCGCTCCATCGTATAATCCTTTTCGAGGATTCCTCCATCACACGTTCTCCCACATCGGTCAAGCAGATGGCGGCGCTTGGGTCCATCGGCTCCGCGTTGATCCTCGTGAGCCTCAAGGTGTTTTTGGCCGTCGCCACGGGCAGCCTGGGCATCCTTTCCGAGGCGCTGCATTCGGGGCTGGACTTGATCGCGGCAATCCTGACGTGGCTTTCCGTGCGGGTGTCCGACCGGCCCGCGGATTCCGGGCACACCTACGGCCACGGAAAATTCGAGAATTTCTCCGCCTTCGTCGAGACGGGGCTGCTCCTCGCGACTTCCGTGTACATCATCGGGGAGGCGTTTGTGCGCCTCCTGTTCAAAGAGGTGCATTTGCAGCCGAGTGCGCTGGCCATGGTGATTCTTGGACTTGCCATGTGCATTGATCTCGCCCGTTCGCGGGCACTTTCGCGCGTGGCGCGGGAATATCCGAGCGAAGCACTGGAAGCCGACGCGCTGCATTTTTCGACCGATGTCTGGAGCACGTTTGTCGTCATCCTGGGCATGGGAACGGTTTGGCTTGGCCAGCATTTCGGAGTCGACTGGCTGGAGAAGGCCGATCCGATCGCCGCGCTCGTGGTCGCGGCCATCGTGATCTGGGTGGGTTCACGGCTGGGCAAACGCACGCTCGACGCGCTGCTGGACACGGCTCCTGCAGGATTGCAGAAGCAAGTGGTCGATGCGGTCGAAGGGCTCGAAGGCGTGATTTCCACGGAGCGCGTGCGCGTGCGGCGCGCGGGAAACAAGCACTTCGTGGACGTCACCATCAGCGTTCCGCGCTCGGCCAGCTTCGAGCAGGTGCACGCCATTTCCGACGCCGTCGAGCGGCGCGTCGGCGAAATTGTTCCCGCGGACGTGATGGTGCACATGGAACCGCGCGCCGCCGTGGGCGAGCATCTGTTTGACGCCATCCGCGTGATTGCCGCGCGCCTGGGCCTCGCCGTGCACGAAATTTCCGCCGACCAGCTCGACGGACGCCTGTTTATCGAGATGCACCTGGAAGTCGACGAACACTCCAGCCTGCGGGAAGCGCATCGCCGCGCCACCGAACTCGAAGAGGAAATCCGCAAACTTCCCGGCGTGGCCGCGTCTTCAGACCGCGCGCACGCAAAAGTGAATATCCACATCGAGCCGCTCGGAACGCACATCGCTTCCGTGGACGGCCAGCGCGGCGAAATGACCGGCCTCGGCCGCGCCATCGAAAACTACATCAACACCCTGCCCCGCGAATTTCACGAGCTGATCGATTGCCACGAAGTGCACGTGCGCCAGGTCGAGCACAAAATCCTGGTGTCCTGCCACTGCGCCATGGACGGAGCCCTGCCCATCACCCAAATCCACGACGTCACCGGCGCCCTCGAAGACCGCGTAAAGGAGAAATTCCCGCAGATCGCCCGCGTTACGATTCATCCGGAGCCTGTCGAGGAACGATAAGTTCGAAGCACCCGCACTCTTGCGACCCAAGGTGCCGGGCGGGCATAATTCTGGCGAATGTTCACCCGCACCGCCGTTCTGCGATTTCTCCAGCATTGGAGAAGGGCCCTAACGGGCCCGGTGGTCACGATTAGTTTGCTTCTGTATCAGCAAGGAACGGGAAGGCATCCAACATGGGGATTGTTCGGAACAATTATCTTCGCTGGTCTCGCTTGGCACTTTTACACGGAATTTCAGGGGTCCAAAGCGGAAGCGCATTCGCAACAATACCCCACAGTTTATCTCCGGTACGACCAGACCCACGATACTGACTTTTATAATTCAGGTTTTTTTGTGCAGGCAGAAGGCGAAAAAAGGGCATTCGACGTGACGATAAGTTCCGAGGCCGTAGTGGCTCAGAATCACAAGAGGATAGCAATGCAGTGGGAGGTTCCCAAACAGCCGATTGGCAGTACCCCCGTACCCGTTCAGGCCCGCTGCGTCCTGTACCAGCAAGATTTAGTTCATCATGTTGGTGGGATTTCTGGCCGACAGATTCACCGTTTCTTTGAGGAAAAGAAAGGGTTTTCTAACGAATTGGAAGTCACGCTGAAATGCAAGGACGTGGATGGACGGATTTGTCCTCCACGGAAGTTTAAAATTACGAGCAATCGCGACTATCGCGGTAATTTTGAAATAGGGTGCATTCCGATTGGAAGCCAAGCACCGCCTCATTTCTAACCTGTGTCAAATACATAATCGGGCGCCCTTGAATGTGCTACCTGAAGGCAGGAACTAAAACCCGGGCGCACCGGAGGCGGAGGCGCGAGCCTCTGTTGACGTGGTGCTCGGTTGCACGCCGAAGCGGAGGCGCTCGATCCAGCCTTGGGCTACGGACATGACTCCGGTGTAGAGGAAACCCCAGACGAAGAGGAACAGGAACGGCGCGGTGGCGTAATTTTCATTCTGGATGGAATAGACAATCGTCGAAATGAAGTACAGGCCCAGCGCGATTTCCAGGTACGGCATCCAGCCGGAGCGGTTGCGGTAGAGTTTTTTCTTCCAGGTGCCGGCCTGGCCTTCAATCTTGAATTTCGGTGTGCGCACAAATTCCGATTTCACGCCGAGGAGCGCTTCGATCACGGCCTTGGCGTTGCGCACTGAGAGGCCGATGCCCACGGCCATGACGAACGGCATGTACAGGATCGAGCGCTTCCAGGTCTTCGGATACAGGACGCGCTGCGAGGTGAGATAAAAGCCGGAAATCGAGCAGCTGGACGCGATGAAGAGCGGCAAGTCGATGAACAGCATCTGGAACCAGCCCTGATAGAAGCGCACGATCATTGCCGGTAAAAGCAAGGTTGAGAGAACCACCATGAAGGGATAGCTGATGTTGGCGGTGAGGTGCAAGACGGCTTCCGCCTTGATATTCGTGGGCTCGTCCGAACGCAGCATGCGCGGCAGAATTTTGATCGCCGTCTGCATCAGGCCCTTGGCCCAGCGCGCCTGCTGCGCCTTGAACGCGTTCATTTCCACGGGCAGCTCGGAAGCGCACTCGACGTCCGGCAGGTAGAGAAATTTCCAGCCTAGCAATTGCGCGCGGTAGGAGAGATCGGTGTCCTCGGTGAGCGTGTCGTGCTGCCAGCCGCCGGCTTCGTCAATCACGCGGCGGCGCCACACGCCCGCCGTGCCGTTGAAGTTAAAGAAGCTGCCGCTGCGCGAGCGCGCGCCGTGCTCCATGACGAAGTGGCCGTCGAGCAGGATCGTTTCGACTTCGGTGAGCGCGGAGTAGTGGCGGTTCAGATAGGTCCAGCGCCCCTGGACCATGCCGATTTTGGGATCGGTGAAATATGGCACCGTGCGGCGCAGAAAATCGGGCGAGGGCAGGAAATCGGCGTCGAAGATGGCCACGAATTCGCCGGTCGCGGACTTGAGCCCTTCGGCGAGCGCGCCGGCCTTGTATCCGGTGCGGTCAGTGCGATGCAGATAGTGAACCGGCAGACCGAGCGCCTGGTAGCGCTCGACGCAGGCGCGCGCGACTTGCTGCGTCTCATCGGTGGAATCGTCGAGCACCTGAATGTCCAGCAACTCGCGCGGATAATCGAAGCGCGCGACGGAATCCACCAGGCGTTCGATCACGTAGCGCTCGTTGTAGATGGGAAGCTGTATGGTAACCTTGGGCCACTCGGAGACCGCGGGAGGCGGCCCGGGGACGTTGCGGCGATTCTTGAAATATTCGTAGACCAGGATATAGCGGTGCATGCCGTACGTCGCCAGGATCACCAGCACGACGAAATACGGAATCATGATGGCCAGGTCAAACGTGTTGAGCTGGTAGAGGCCGCGGAAGGGATTGCGGTTCGGGTCGGTGAGCTTGGACCAATAGTTCGTGAGCGGATTTTGCGCCGCCATGGCAAGCAAACTGATCGTATGTTGCGCGAAAATCAAAACGGAAAGCCTCCTTGCAAACCATCCATCCACTGAAACCGCGAGTATGCGAAAGTTGAGCGCGTCGCGACGTTTCTTCGAACCGCAAATCCTGATCGCGCTCGTCGCCCTGGTGGCGCTCGAAGCCGTCTTTGCCGCGATGGCCCGCCTCGGGGATCTCTCCGTTCACATCCCCGAATTCATGGCCCTGGCGCTGGGCGGCGGCATCCTCTACTTCATCGCGCTGTACGCCCTGGAACACACGCAAGAAAACCGGGCCGTGCTGTGGATCGTCCTGCTGGGCGCGCTGGCCTTTCGCCTGACGCTGTTTCCCCAGCCGCCGTCGCTCTCGACCGACTTGCACCGCTACCGCTGGGACGGCCTCGTCCAGAACGAGGGCTGGAATCCCTATGCAGTGGCGCCTACGGACCCCCGGCTTGCACCTCTGCGCGCTGCGGGCCAACCTGCCGCGGCTGGCTGGTACGTCATGCCTGTGCCGGAAATACCCACGATGTACCCGCCGCTCGCTGAGCTGGTGTTTCGCGCGACGTGGCGCTTGCTGCCAGACTCGGCGGGTGCGGGCTCTACTTGGAGCCCGCCTATAATTTGGTTCAAGCTGCCGTTTCTGCTGGCCGATCTGGCCGTCGCGGCGCTGCTCGCCGGGTGGATCCGTTCGACTGGGGGACGGAACTACCAGGTGGCTATCTACGCCTGGAATCCGCTAGTAGTGGTCGAATTCGCTTCCAGCGGCCACAACGACGCTCTCGCCATCGCCGGTGTCGTCGCTACGCTGATGATTATAAGGCGCGCTCCCGCGTTGTCAACGCTGACGCTGACCGCCGGGGCGCTGGCCAAAGCGTTCCCAGCAGTCCTGTTACCCCTAGCACTTTTTCGCGCGGGATGGCCCCCCAGGTTGCGTGGATGGCTTGCGGCTGGCGGCTGCGCCGCGCTGGCTGCGGCATGCGTCTGGCCGTACCGGCATGGCTGGCGCGAATTTCTGGGCATGCTGAAGTATTACCAGTTTATTTTCCGGAACTACCATTCGAGTATCTACCCGGCCCTGCTGTGGCTGACGGGCTCGCATGAAATTGCCGCCGGAGTGGGCGAAGGCGTCGTGATTGGATTGGCTATGTGGCTGGCGGTGCGCCGCGCTGACCCGACGCGGGCGGCGTTTCTGCTGATCGGCACGGTCCTGCTTTTCGCGCCGAACGGCTATCCGTGGTACTTCACGTGGATCGTGCCGCTCTTGTGTTTCTACCCGAGCCCGGCGTGGCTGCTGCTCACGATCCTCGAATTCCTTTCGTACAAAATCTTCCTCAACTACCGCGCCTTGGGCGTGTGGCACTTCGATCCGTTTTTTCAGTGGCTGTGCTACGGGCCGTTTTATGCATTGCTGGGGTGGGAAATTCTGCGCAGGCGGGCAGAGGATTCGCCCGCCTGACAACGAACAGTAAAAAATTGCGAAACACTAAAAGCAATGTCATTCCGATGGGCGGGGTTTGCCCGAGGAATCTGCTTTTCGTTTGTCGCTAGAGGAAAAGCAGATCCCTCGCTTCGCTCGGGATGACAAAAAAGTGGGGGGCTAGCTCCTGGGAAATAGAATCAGCGTGAACTTGCTTTCTCTTTCTAGAGATTAATGGATAGTGTCACATCGGGACGCGGGCCGGGCGGCGGAGGCATCTTCGAGCGGTCGACGGGGCGGTAGAGTGTGTCGCGCTCGACGGGGACGCGGCCGGCTTCGCGGATCAGGCGCTCGAGTTCCACGCGGGGGGTGAACTCGGCGGTCTTCGCGCCGGCGTCGTGATAAATCTTTTCTTCGACCACGGTGCCGTCAAGGTCGTCTGCGCCGAAGCGCAGCGCGATTTGCGCGATGCTCGGCGTGAGCATCACCCAGTAAGCTTTGATGTGGTCGAAGTTGTCGAGCAGCAGCCGCGCAATCGCGATGGATTTCAGATCGTGATAGCCCGTGGGCGGCGGAAGGTGCGCGAGGCCGGTATTGTCCGGATGAAACGCCAGCGGAATGAACGCCGAGAAGCCGTGCGTCTCATCCTGTAATTCGCGCAGCAGCAGCAAATGCTCGACGCGTTCCTCTTCGGTTTCCACGTGGCCGTAGAGCATCGTGGCATTCGAGCGCAGGCCGATTTCGTGGGCCGTGCGCGCGATGTTCAGCCATTGCCTACCGCTGACCTTGTGATCGCAGATGATTTTGCGCACGCGCGGATTGAAAATTTCCGCGCCGCCGCCGGGCAGCGAGTCGACGCCCGCTTCCTTCAGCGCGACCAGCGTGTCGCGAATCGAAAGTTTCGAGATGCGTGAAAAATAACCCACCTCGACCATCGTGAAGGCCTTGAGGTGCACGGACGGGCAGCGTTTTTTCAGGCCGCGCATCAAGTCCAGGAAATATTCAAACGGCAAATCGGGATGCAGGCCGCCGACCATGTGAAATTCCGTCGCGCCTTCGCGCATGCCCTGCTCCGCGCGCTGATAAATTTCCTCGAGCGCGAACGTGTAAGCGCCCGGCGCATTCGGATCGCGGCCAAAGGCGCACAGCTTGCAATGCGCGACGCACACATTTGTGGGATTGATGTGGCGATTCACGTTGAAGAAGCAGGTGTTTCCGTGGCGCTTTTCGCGCACATGATTGGCAAGCCAGCCGGTGGCCAACAGATCCGGCGAACGGTACAGCGTGACGCCGTCTTCGGCGCTCAGGCGCTCGCCGGCAAGAACTTTGTGCGCGATCGGCTTCAACTGCTCGTCGGTGATTTGAAGTTCGCTCATCTTTTATGTTGCACGGCTTTGAGTAGCACAGACTTCAGTCTGTGGGGTTCCGTTTGATCTTGACTAGCGCGCGGTCCGGGCAAACTGGCGAAAACACACAGACTGAAGTCTGTGCTACTTAAGCGCCACTGCCGCGCCCCAGAACAGCAGAAACAAGAGACTAATATAACCGTTCACGGTAAAAAACGCAGCATTCATCCGGGTCAAATCGTTCGGTGAAACGAGCGAATGCTCATAGGCGAGGAGCGCGGCGACCACCACAATTCCCGCCCACGCAGGCCACGGCAGATGGAAACTCCACGCCAGCCACGCCAGCAGCGCGATCATCAGGACATGCATCGTTCGCGCGATGACGAGCGCGCGGGCCACGCCGAACCGTTTGGGCACGGAAAAAAGGTTCACCGACTTGTCGTAGTCGAGGTCCTGGCAGGCGTACAGCACGTCGAAGCCGCCAACCCAAAGCGTCACTGCAGCGCAGAGAATCACCATGCGCGGATCGAGCGAACCGGCGATGGCGATCCACGCCGCCGCCGGCGACATGCCAAGGCAAAATCCCAGCACCAGGTGCGACCACGACGTGAACCGCTTAGTGTAGGAATAAAAAAACAGGACGGCGAGTGCGACGGGAGAGAGTTTGAACGCCAGCGGATTCAACTGCCACGCCGCGATCGCCAGCACGGCCGCAGCCGCTGCAGCGAAAACCCAAGCAAACCGGACCGTGAGAGCGCCGGTGGGAAGGGCGCGCACGCGGGTGCGCGGATTCTCGCGGTCGTAGCGCAGGTCGATGATCCGGTTCGTTGTCATTGCCCAGGAGCGCGCCCCGACCATCGCAACAATGATCCACGCAATTTGCCGCCACGAAGGCCACCCCGCCTGCGCATGAAAACCTGCTACGGCGGGCAAGCCCGCCACCGCGTGCGAAATAGGTGCATAGCGCGCGGCGAGCAGGGCTCCTGTCAACGCAAACGGTAGCGCGAACACGGAGTGCTCAAACTTGATCATTTCGAGAATGGTGTGGATGCGGGTGGGACTCACTGTAGATCTCCCGATTTCCTATAGGATAGGCTTCAGCCTGTCTGCTTTTGGTTTTCGTCAACCTGGCAGAAGTCAAATGAAGACAGGCTGAAGCCTATCCTACCTAAGCCTCGCGGGCTTTGCCTTTCGCCTGGCCTTCCCAGCGGTACATTTCTTCCTGCGGCAAACCCATTTGCGCGAGGACGCGATACACGTACTGCGCGACGAGATCGTCGATCGTTTTCGGCTGGTGATAGAACGACACGATCGCAGGCATGATCACTGCGCCCGCCTGCTGCGCGCGCAGCATGTTTTCGAGATGAATCCTGCTGAACGGCGTGTCGCGCACGCAGAGCACCAGGCGGCGTCCTTCCTTGAGGCAAACGTCCGCGGCCCGCGCAATCAAATCGTCGCTCGTCCCCGCGGCGATTGTCGCGAGCGTGCCCATCGAACAGGGGATCACTACCATCGCGTCCACTTGATAGCTGCCCGAAGCAATCGATGCGCCCACATCTTTGTTCGGCAGGACTTCGGTTTTCGACGCACGGCCGCCGACGAGCAGAGATGGAAGCTTTTTCGCATCGGTCGTGGCGATGCTCAATTCATGGGCCAGCAGACGCGCGCCCGTGTCCGTGACAACCAAGTGAATTCGCCCGACGCGTGTGTCGGCTTCGAGCATTCGAAGCGCCGCCTGCGCCAGTACCGCTCCTGAAGCTCCGGTGACACCTACAACGATGGTCTTTTGTTCTTTCTGGGTCATGGTTTGCGCGGGAGGAATAAGTCTAGACAGCCGCTTGCAGGAAAGTCAAGAAACGCCGACGGGCGATGGCTGGCTAGTTTCCGATAATCGCTTGACGAGAAGTTACCAAACCACATTTCAATAGTACTCCTATCTATTCGCATAGTTGGTTAGCATTTCGCACCAGAAATCGTGGACAGCGATACCGAATTACTTTAAGAGGTGTCTAATAAATTATGCGTAAGCGGGTGGCACGACTGCTTATCTTCGTTTCTTATGGTGGGGGGTTACTCCTGCTAATTCTGGCTCTGCTGTCCGTCTCAATTCGAATTCAAGATTGGATTTTCCGTCATCGTGCCGAGCGTCTCTTTAGCGACATACAATCAATTGAAGTCACTCATGCAACATTACAACAGGTAAGCTCCCTTGTCGTTCGATGGGACAGCTTTGGCGGGTTTGTGAAACCTTGCACGGAGCAGGATTGTGATTCTAACATTGGGATCAGTGAGCCAACTAGCTGGCACAATAATCCAATGTTTGTCCGATTTATCCAAGTATTTCTACCCTTTTATCGATTCCTTGGTGGTCATCCAGCGATTGTGCGCGCGAGCATTCATGTGCGGAACGGGGTTGTTCAGGCGAAATATTATTCGCTCGCAATTGAGGCCCCAACTGTTGTTGACGCAGACGGTCGCTCTCTGAACTACTATGTCGAAGGGAACATTTCAACTGAGCCTCAAGCGGACTCAGACGATCCGGTCCTGCAGACCGTGAATAAACATCCAGCGTACCAAGTCGGCTCCAATGGATGCCTGGGCTGTGTAGAAATCCATGTGATATTTAATCCCACTGCAGACCCAGCAGATGTTCGACGTCTCTCGCAAATCAATTTTTCCTGCCTGACCAGACAACACCCTTGCAGAACAAAGGAAGACATCATGCCAATTGCTGCGTCAGAAGGGGCGCAGGAAATACAGCCTACCCATCCTCCTTCGTAGGTTCGTTGCTAACCTGAGCCATGGTCGGTGAAGCAATGTGCGCATATTCATGCATTTTTCCTAATATTTAGGCGGCGGCCCCAATTTGTCCCAGATGGTGCAAGAGGTGAGTTAAATAGTCCTCAGCGAGAAATTTCAATGTCACGGGTTCGTTGTCGCCGATCTTGCATTGCGCCGCGAGTTTATCAGCGGGCAGGTGCGCGATGACTTGAGCGAGGTATAAATTATAATTCATCCAAAGCGCGACCAGGAGAGGCCAGGGCGCGCTTTGAACGGCTTGGACGCGCACGCAGCCATCCTGATCATAGCCAGGAAATGCAAGAGAGCCCTGCAACGCGGCGCGTACAAATCGCTGGTGATTGTTGGAAGCGGAGTCGATCAGGTGCCCGATGACTTGCTTGCGGGACCAGCCGCCTTTCAGGGCCGGCTTGCCGCTATCCGCTTCGGAAATGTGGCGGAGTTTTCCGCATGCGAACTCAACGGCTCGTACCAACTTTTCGCTCAACTCTTTCATTTTTCCTCCTGATGATTTTCCCCGGTTCCGGCGGGGTCTGGCCGCAATAACACCTTCATGACTCCGGGCTGCTGCGCGTAGCGAATCGCTTTGGCCGCGTCCTTCAAAGGGAAGACACGAGAAATCAATGGTCGTGGGTCCACTCGGCCGGAGCGCAGGAGCGCCAGCGCGCGCGGGAAAGGGCCGCAGCGCGAGCCGATGACCGTCAGTTCCTTCACGACGATGGGCCACGTTTCAACATTGGCGGCGCCATGAAATGTGGATTTTAGGATGACTGTTCCACGTGGAACAGTGATCCGCTGCGCCAGGGCCAGGCCCGAGGGCGAGCCTGTTGCTTCCACCGTCAGTGAGAACTGGTTCGAACGCCGCGCGCGTGGAGATGTGACCTTTACGGTCGCGATGCGCGCAAGGCGCGCCAGGCGCAGTTTCCCTTCGTGCTTGCCGATCATCGTCACCTGCAAACCTGCTGCGCACAGCACGCGCACGCAGAGTTGCGCGAGTTTGCCGTCGCCGATCACGACCGCCGCGCGGTGCGCGCGAATGTCTACTTGTTCGAGAATTTCGCAGGCCGCGGCGAGCGGCTCGGCGAAGACGGCCGCTTCATCGGGAATGCCTGCGGGCACGCGGTGCAGGTTCACGACGGGCAGGGCGAGGTATTCGGCGAATGCACCATCGTGGCCGAGGATTCCGAGGACGCGGCGGCGCGCGCAGTGCGTCGGGATGCCCCGGCGGCAATAGGTGCATGGCTTGTGGAATCCGAGGCCAGCGCACGCGAGATTGATTTCCCCGACGACGCGCCGCCCGACCCAGTTCTGATCCTTCCCCCTCGCGACGCGCACGACTTCGCCGACAAATTCGTGGCCCAGCGTGCCGTGAAAATTGTGGTAGCCGCGCAGGATTTCGATGTCGGTGTTGCAGATTCCCGCGAGGCGAACGCGCACGAGGGCCCAGCCCGGCCTCAGCCGCGGCAGAGGTTTCTGAACAACGGCAACGCGATTCCGGCGCGTAATTGCTGCAAGCATTGGGAAATCATTGGAGCACATGCAGGCATCCTGGACAAGCGGGCGCCAAGATGAAGCCGCGCTGGAGGCAGATTGTTTCTAACGGACCAACAGCTAAAGAGGCTGCGGAAAGACTCGCAACTAGTCATTCCGAGGGCCGGGTTTGCCCGAGGAATCTGTTTTTTCTTAGATTTAGCAAAGAAAAGCAGATCCCTCGCTTCGCTCGGGATGACAAAAATGCACTTTTTCCGCAGCCTGTAAAGCCGGGTTCATCCTACTCAGCATATGTCACGGCTGAAGCCGTGACCCATAAACCTTGTCCGTGAATCGAACTTCGCGGCGGGCCACTGATGCGAGTGTTGCAGGCTTGACAGTTTCTGGAAAGAGTACCCCGGTTGTCATCCCGAGCGAAGCGAGGGATCCGCTTTTTCTCAAAGATCCAAAAAGCAGATTCCTCGGGCGAACCACGCCCTCGGAATGACAGTTCGAGAGCCTTCCAGCAGCCTCTGAAACCTGCGCCACTCAAAACAAAAAAGGGCACGGCGGACCGTGCCCTTCGTTGGACTAATTTTAAATGATTGAGTCTAGCTACAGCCCGAGGTGCCGCCGCAATTTTCGCATTTGTAGCAGGCGCCGTTGGGAGTCATGAGCATGCCGCATTCGGAGCAGGTGGGCGCGCCGTCAAACATGGGGCGCGGATCGGTGCGAGCGCTCATTGCCGCGGGAGCTGCCACAGCCGGTGGTGGATCGTCATCAGCAGTAGTCACGACGGCTGAAGGCAGAGCGGGCGCGGCCGCAACCGTGGCAACGGGCAATGCAGCTTCTCCGCTGTGCGTCAGGTAGTCGGGTGAAATGAAGCGGCCGCCGAGCCAGCGCGCGATGTAATCGAGCACGGACTTGGCGTACGGGATCGCCGGATGGCCGGTGTAGCCCGCGGGCTCGAAGCGCGTGTTGATAAATTTATCAACCAGCGCCTTGAGCGGCACGCCGTACTGCAGGCCGATAGAAACGGAGAGCGCGAAGCCGTCCATGAAGCCGGAGAGCGTCGAGCCTTCCTTGGCCATCTTGATGAAAATTTCGCCGGGCTCTCCCGTCTCATACATGCCCACGGTGATGTAGCCCTCGTGGCCGCCGATGGAGAATTTGTGCGTGATGGACTGGCGCTCGCTCGGCATCTTCCGGCGGAAAGAGCGCACGAAAAGCTCGCGCTGTTCGGCTACGGGCGACGCGGCCTCTGCCGTCTTGGCGGCTGCCGCGGCAGGCTGGGTCTGCTGCGCGGTGTCTTTTTTGTCGCCCGCGGCGGAGAGCGGCTGCGAGCCTTTCGAGTTGTCCCGGTAAATCGCCACGGCCTTCACGCCCAGTTTCCACGACTCGATGTACGCCTGCATGATGTCTTCGATCGTGGATTCCTCGGGCATGTTGATCGTCTTGCTGATGGCGCCGGAGAGAAAGGGCTGGGCCGCCGCCATCATTTTCAAGTGGCCGCGCCAGGCAATGGAACGCCCGCCCGCGGCGGCGAGGGAACAATCGAAAATCGGCAAGTGCTCAGGCTTGAATCCCGGCGCGCCCTCGATCTTGCCGTTGCGATCCACGTAGGAAACGATCTGCGAGGTTTCCTCGGGCGAGTAGCCGAGCTTCATCAGCGCCGCAGGGACGGTGTTGTTCACGATTTTGATCACGCCGCCGCCGACGAGCTTTTTGTACTTCACGAGCGCGAGGTCGGGCTCGATGCCGGTCGTGTCGCAGTCCATCATGAAGCCGATGGTGCCGGTGGGCGCGAGCACGGTGACCTGCGAATTCTTGTAGCCGACTTTTTCACCGAGTGCAAGCGCCGTGTCCCAGGACTGCTGCGCGGCGCCGAGCAGAGAAGGCTGCACGTTTTCGGGCTTGATCGGCCGCAGCGCGTCGCGGTGCATGCGAATGACTTCGAGCATGGGCTCGCGATTGACGGCGTAGCCCGCGAACGGCCCCAGGCGCTCAGCAATGCGCGCGGACTGCGCGTAGGCTTCACCGCACATCAGCGCGGTGACCGCGCCGGCCATGTCGCGCCCGCCATCGGAGTCATACGGTAACGCCATGGACATGAGCAGCGCGCCCAGGTTGGCGTAGCCGAGGCCCAGCGGGCGGAACTTGTGCGAATTGTCGGCGATGCGCGGCGTCGGATAGCCGGCGTTGTCCACCAGAATTTCCTGCGCCGTGATGGTGACGTCCACGGCGTGGCGGAAGGCTTCGACGTCGAAGGTGCCGTTCGAGTTCAGGTATTTCATCAGGTTGAGCGACGCGAGGTTGCACGCCGTGTCGTCCAGGAACATGTATTCCGAGCACGGGTTCGAGGCGTTGATGCGCGCGGTGTTCTTGCAGGTGTGCCAGCGGTTGATCGTGGTGTCGTACTGCATGCCGGGATCGCCGCACTGCCAGGTGGATTCGGCCATGCGGTGCAGCAATTCGCGCGCGCTGTATTTTTCGACGGGGTTGCCGTCGTTCACGTTGCGGGTCCACCAGTCGCGATCGTCTTCGACCGCATGCATGAATTCGTCAGTGACGCGCACCGAATGGTTGGCGTTCTGGAAGAAGACCGAGGAGTAGGCTTCGCCGTCGATCGCCGGGTCGTAGCCCTGCTCGATGAGAACGTGCGCCTTGCGCTCCTCTTTCATTTTCGAGTCGATGAACTCGACGATGTCCGGATGATCCACGTTCAGGATCACCATTTTGGCGGCGCGGCGCGTCTTGCCGCCCGACTTGATCACGCCGGCAAACGCGTCAAACCCCTTCATGAAACTGACCGGGCCGGAGGCGATGCCGCCGCCGGAAAGCGTCTCGCGGCTGCCGCGCAGCGTCGAAAAATTCGTGCCCGTGCCCGAGCCCCACTTGAACAGCATTCCCTCGGTCTTGGCCAGGTTCATGATCGATTCCATGTCGTCCTGGACCGAGTTGATGAAGCAGGCCGAGCATTGCGGCTTGGGCTGCACGCCGACGTTGAACCAGACCGGCGAATTGAAGGCCATCTTCTGCTCGACGAGCAAATGCGTCAGCTCGTCGCGGAAGGCGTCGCGCGAGGGAGCGCTGGCGAAGTAGCCGCCTTTTTCGCCCCAGCCGACAATAGTGTTCACCACGCGGCTGATGAGCTGGCGGACCGAGTTTTCGCGCTCGGGCGTGTTGAGCTTGCCGTGAAAATATTTCGACGCGACGATGTTGGTAGCCGTCTGCGACCATCCCTTGGGCACTTCCACATCTTCCTGGCGGAAAATCGTTTTGCCTTTTTCGTTGCCGATGAGCGCCACACGGCGCTCCCACTCGACCGCGTCAAACGGCGAAGTGCGGCCATCGGTGAAATACCGTTCGAAATCGAGTCCGGTGCGGACCTCGACATCTGCGGGCGTGGCCGTGCCGGTTTGCAGCGTCGTCTTTTCGTTCAAAGCCATTTTCGTATGTGCCATATCGCCTCCGCGCAGGTAGGCTCCCCCGCGCAGAGGGAACCTTTGTATTTTACTCCCGAATTGCCGGCCGGGAGCATGCAGTTACCTGATTCTCAGCAGGTCACTGCTTAATTCGAATTCTTAGCACCGGGGATTCACGAGCATCCGTGATGTGGGATCCACTTTTCACTTTTACCCCGGCGGGGGCGGCGCGTTTCTGGCGCAATCCGCGTGAAAACGGACTCCGCAGCAAAATAGAAAAGGCATCCCTTGCGCATCGCCCCAGCCAATGGCGTTACGCGACCCCTAGCCGGCGGCGCCGGCCATGGGGAGTGAAAGGGAGCCTCCTCGATGTCACGGTGAAACCCGGCAGGTTGCGTCAAACGACTTTGCGGTGTTCCCGGGGTGGTTGGGCCGTCCGCTCGTCGAATCACGGTCCCCTGAATCCGAGGGCGCAATGTAATCAAGAGCGAAAATTCTGTCAAGAGGCAAATGCACCCGAAAGCACAAAATCTTGTTGCCGGGTGTTCAAACTGTCTATCCCTAGTGGTGCGTTTCCTAGGAGCCACAAGCGAAAAAAACGCCGCAGAACGCGGAATTTCTCAACATTTGCGCGAGGGCCCCGCAAAATCGCGCGTGTTCACTGCGAAAAAACGGCACGCTCAGAATCGCGACACAAGAAAAAATCCGACCCCGATCGCCAGCGCGTCTTCCAGGATTGCGATCACAAAATCCGGAACCTTTAGAGCTTTCACCAGGCGCGTGCGAGCCTGGTAGCCACCAAAGGCGCCGGTAATTCCACCCACGGTTCCCAACACTGCCCCTACCGCCATGGATTGCGCGCCGGACGCCGCCAGCGCGGCTCCGCACAATGCGCCCAGAATGATGCGAGCGATCAAGCCTGGAGGCGCGGTGCGGTTGGGGCTTTTGGGAAGTTTATCGGCGACCAACTCGACGAGCGCGAACACAGCGAAGATCGCGACGGTGGCGATCGAACCCATGAAATGGAGGCGTGTGTCGTTGAGATTGATCCAGCTCCGGTGCGCGGCCCAAGCCACAACCGCCGGGGCAGTGAGAGAACGCAAGCCGCAAACGACGCCAATCAGAAATGCCAGAAGCAAGACGTAGGCTGGGCTCATGGACGCCTCCTATCGGCTGTGCAATCGCGGTTTGATTCAAACCTCTCGCGTTCTAATATCAACTTCCGATGTCAGCGTTCGATGGACCGGGCATTTGTTGGCAATCTCCACGAGTTTGGATCGCTGTTCCGCCGTAAGCACTCCCGTAAAATGAATGTCCCGTTCGATCTGATCGAGCATGCCTTCCCTGGTTTCGCATTCGGCGCAATCGGCGGCATAGATCTTGGAGTGCCGCAGATGAACCGTTACCTCCTCGAGCGGCCAGGCTTTGCGGCGGGCATACATGGCCACGGTCATAGAAGTACACGCGCCCAGAGCAGCGAGCAGGAGATCGTACGGAGACGGCCCGGTATCCGTGCTGCCGGCGGACACCGGTTCGTCCGCATGAAGACGATGCGGACCGGCGTGTATTTCCTGCGCGAATCCCGCAGCGCTGCCGCGTACAACCACACTTCGTACATCGCCTTTTTCCATGGCCCTCACCGCATCAAATTTTTGTGCCTTGCGTCTACTTCAGGCCGTCGCCTGCCGGCTGCGCTGCAGGAACGCAAGCAGCTCTGCGTTGATTTGGTCCTTCAGTGTGGAGGCCATGCCGTGCGGCGCGCCGGGAATGATTTTCAGCGTGGCGCCTTTGACCAACTTCGAGGAAATAAGCGCCGAGGCGCCGATTGGCACGATCTGGTCGTCGTCCCCGTGAAGAATGAGCGTTGGCACATCGAACTTCTTCAGATCTTCGGTAAAGTCCGTCTCGGAAAAGGCTTTGATGCAGTCGTAGGCGGCCTTGAATCCGCACTGCATGCCCTGAAGCCAGAAAGAATCCCGCAAGCCTTGCGAGACGTTTGCACCGGCGCGATTTGCGCCGTAGAAGGGCGAGCTCAAATCCTTGAAAAATTGCGAGCGGTCGGCGTGGACGGCGGCGCGCTGCTGGTCGAATATTTCCATCGGCAAGCCGCCGGGATTTGCCGGGGTTTTGAGCATGAGCGGCGGCACTGCGCCCATCAGCACTGCTTTAGAGACGCGCTGCGTGCCGTGGCGGCCGATATAGCGGGCGACTTCTCCGCCGCCCGTCGAGTGGCCGACGTGGATGGCGTCCCGCAGGTCAAGGGCTTCGACAAGCGCCGCGAGATCGTCAGCGTACGTGTCCATCTCATTGCCGTCCCAGGGCTGGCCGGAGCGGCCATGGCCGCGGCGGTCGTGTGCGACGCAGCGGTAGCCGCGGTCGGCCAGAAACATCATCTGGTCCTCCCAGGCGTCCGCACTGAGGGGCCAGCCGTGACTGAAGACCACGGGTTGGCCTGTGCCCCAGTCCTTATAATAAATCTGCGTGCCGTCTTTCATCGGAATTGTTGACATGGAGGGTTCTCCTTTTTTCGGCTAGCTTTCGTCTTGTGTGACGAGCAACGAGCCGATGGGCGGTCGAGGGTGGAGGTGGGATTGTACCACTACCGTCTTCACCACTCTCATGGCCATATTTATCCCGGCCCGTTCCGCGCGATTCTTTGCGGCAAGATCGCGATTCCACGCGATAATAGGGAAGAGGACATTCCACGGCCGAGGTGAAAACATGAATGCGCCGCAATCGCTGCACGACAAAGGCCAGAGTCTCTGGCTCGACAACATAACCCGCGATCTGCTCGACAACGGTACGCTCAAACGTTACATCAACGAGTGGTCGATCACCGGGCTCACTTCCAATCCCACCATCTTCGATCACGCCATCAAAAATAGCGGGGCGTACGACGCATCCATTGCCGAGAAACTGAAGAGCGGTAAATCCGGGGAGGCTTTGTTCTTCGAGCTGGCGCTGGAAGATCTCACGCGCGCGGCGGATTTGTTTCGGCCCATCCATGAAAAAACGAACGGCGTGGACGGGTATGTCTCTCTGGAGGTGTCGCCGCTCCTCGCCTACGACACGGCCAGCACCATCGCCGCCGCCAAAGATTTGTTTGCGCGCGCCAAACGACCCAATTTGTTCATCAAGATTCCCGGGACAAAGGAAGGACTCCCGGCGATCGAGGAAGCGATTTTTTCGGGCGTACCCGTGAACGTCACACTCTTATTTTCGCGCGAACAATACCTGGCCGCTGCCGATGCATTTCTGCGCGGCATTGAACGGCGTATCGCTGCGGGACTAAATCCGCGAGTTGACTCGGTCGCTTCCCTGTTCGTCAGCCGGTGGGATGTCGCCGCTACCGATAAAGTTCCCGAAAAACTGCGCAACCAGCTTGGGATTGCTATCACCAAGCGGACCTACGCGGCTGCAAATGCACTACTCAGTTCCGAGCGATGGCGGCGTGTCTACAATTTCGGAGCGCGCCCACAACGCCCGCTGTGGGCCAGCACAGGGACCAAAGATCCGAATGCGCCGGCGCTTCTGTATGTGCAGGCTCTGGCCTCGCCCTACACGGTGAACACCATGCCCGAGGCCACGTTGAAAGCGCTGGCCGCTCACAGTGAATTGAGCGGGCTCATGCCGCAAGACGGCGGCGATTGTGAGGAGGTGCTCGCGGAATTCGGCAAGGCGGGCATTGACATTGACGCGCTCGCCGCGCGCTTACAGGACGAAGGAGCGAAATCGTTCGTGGCGTCCTGGAACGACTTGATGGGAGTGATCGCTTCCAAGAGCGCCGCGCTCGGGAAGGGCGATCCTCTAAAAGTCGCCGGATAGAGCAATACAAAAAACAACCAGATAGGACAGCGCGAATAGATCAGCCCGCCGAAAGCCCGCCACCCGTTTAAGGAGAAAACTTATGAGTAATGACCATTCCGACGCGCTGGTTTTCTTCGGAGCCACCGGCGACCTGGCCTACAAAAAGATTTTCCCGGCGCTGCAAGCCATGGTGAAACGCGGAAATCTGAGTGTCCCGGTCGTAGGCGTGGCCAAGGCTGGATGGAATCTGGATCAGCTCCGTGCGCGGGCCAAGGACAGCCTGGAAAAGCATTGCGGAGTCGATCCCGCGGCTTTTGAAAAGTTGAGCGCCCTGATGCGTTACGTCGACGGCGACTACCAGGACCCGGCGACATTTGAAGCCTTGCGCGGACAGTTAAAGGACGCGCACCGACCCGCCTACTACCTTGCCATTCCACCTGTCCTGTTCGAAACCGTGGTCGAAAATATCGCGAAATCCAATGGCGCCACCGGCGGACGTGTAATTGTCGAAAAGCCATTCGGGCATGACCTAGCGTCGGCCCTGGAGTTGAACAAGGTTTTGCTCTCCCTCTTCGACGAAACCTGCATATTCCGTATCGATCATTTCCTCGGCAAGCGGCCGGTGGACAACATGCTGGTCTTTCGCTTCGCCAATGCATTCGCCGAGGCGTTCTGGAACCGCCACTACATTGAAAGCGTACAAATCACCATGGCGGAAGACTTCGGAGTTCAAGGCCGCGGCGCTTTTTACGACGGAACCGGGGCCATCCGGGATGTGGTCCAGAACCATCTGTTTCAGGTGCTGTCCAACCTGGCGATGGAGCCGCCGGTCCGGTCCGACGGCGAGTCCCTGCGCGACGAAAAAGTCAAAGTGCTGAAAGCGATTCCGCCCATCGAAGAAAAAAACCTGGTGCGCGGCCAAGTTCAGGGCTACCGCAATGAGAACGGGGTCGCCAAGGATTCGCAAACGGAAACTTTCGCAGCCTTGCAGTTGGAAATTAATTCCTGGCGCTGGAAGGGCGTTCCTTTTTATATCCGGGCGGGCAAATGCCTGCCCATCACATGCACGGAAATACTTGCGAAATTTCGCAAGCCTCCTACGCTTTTGCCCGATAGCGTTTTGACGGAGAACCACCTGCGGCTGCGGCTCAGCCCCGATGTGGTCATCGCCATGGGGCTGATGTCGCTGGCCCCGGGAGAAAAAATGGAACTTCAGGCCGGCGAAATGGTGGCCACCAGCTCCGACGCGGGCGACATGGATGCTTACGAGCGCTTGCTGGGCGCAGCCATGGCGGGGGACAACTCGCTTTTCGCGCGAGAAGACTACGTGGAAGAAGCGTGGCGCATCGTCGATCCCGTGTTGAAAAAAGGAACGCCGGTTTATCCGTACGCGTCGAATACATGGGGTCCCGCTGAGATTACACGCGTAACACCGCCCGGAGGCTGGGACACTCCTGCCAGCGACGCTAGTGCAGCTTTGGCTGACAGGTAGCACTGCGGTGGCGCCCTGCAACATGTCATCCCCGGTATCCATGGATGTAATAGAATGCGCACATCGTCCCATTCAAGGAGGAAGAATGCACGGTTTGGTCAGGAATTTTCTTGTAACTGCAATGGCGTGCACCGGTCTTTTGGCAACGTTCGCAAGCGTTCCGGCAGCCGCTGCCGATGACGCTGTCGTGACCGCGGACAAAGCCGTCGTGGCGGCGCTCGCCAATGGCGATAAAGTAGCCGCGAACAAGTGGCTCGACCCCGATTTCAGCTGGATCGACTCCGAAGGAATCATGTGGGCCAAGGAAGACGCCTTCCGTGCCGGCCTGAAGCCGCTCGTGGTGGCGGGTGACGACGTCAAGATCACCGAGCACAAGTACGGCAAGAGCGTGGTGTGGATCCAATGGAACAAGGACAACAAATATTCGGCGAGATTCTGGGTGAAGCGCCCGGCCGGTTGGAAACTTCTGCACACCACTGAAATTGCCGCGATGCCCAAACGGGATTTCCAGACCGTCGAGCCGACGTACGATATTCCCTGCAATAACCCCTGCAAGGCCGTGCCGTACAAACCGCTCACTCCCGGGGAAAAAGCTTCCCTCGACGAATGGCAAACGCAGGAATCCAGCCAGGCCAACTGGGAAATCCACGTCGCCGATAATATGGATCAGCGTGTCGTGAGCACCTACGGCGGGGCGTCTCCCTCCAAGACCGACCGGATCATCGGGATGAACAAACGCAAAGCGGCAAATCCGAATGCTCCCAAGGTTGGAGCGGCTCCGGCATTGTGGATTCGCACGTGGGATTTCGGCGATGCCGTGGTGATGGTTTCGGTGCAGCCAACCTACGGCGACAAAGCGTACTGGTCGAGTCGCGTGCTCGCTCCGAACGAGTCCGGCCTTTGGCAAATGATGGAGAGCTATCACAATTACATTTTGGCTTCGCCTGTGATGACGGCCACGCCAAATCAGCCTGACCTGAAGTAACACGCAAACGGATCGCACTTTCGTAAAAGCAAAACGGCTCAGGGAGCGATTACGCTCCCTGAGCCGTTCTGTTTGGAAGACATGAATCTATTTTCTGAAATAAGGCTATTTGTGGAATCGCCCCACCAGCACACCCTTCCCCAAGATATGGCCGTCCATTGCCGCCAGGACGTCCGCGCGTGTTGCGTCTGCGCCAAGGCTGAGTTTCGTATCCAAAGCGAAAAGTTCAAACGTGTAGTGATGATACGGGCCGACAGCAGGGGCGCCCGGTCCAAGATAGCCGACCGCTCCGCGGCGATTTTTGGCCTGCACGGTTCCATCGGACATCATGGCGTTGGCGGGCACGCCTTCGGGAAGCCCGGTAGCGGTACCGGGAATGTTGAATGCCATCCAGTGAAGGACGTCGCCGATCTTCTTGTCCAACGCTACATCTGGGTCGTGGGCGATCAAAACGAAGCTGACCGTATTCGACGGAACGTTAGTCCATTTCAGCTCGGGCGAGACAAAATCGGTCACCGACTGTGTGTATTTCCCGGGAATGACGGACCCGTCTTCAAATGCGGGCGCGGTTAGAGTCAAACCGGGAACCGCCGGGGCTGCCGCTGGCGGGGCCTGCGCTTTTGCGGGCGCCGAAACAGCCGAGGAAATTGCAAGGGTCGCGCAGATCGTGAGTACATGCTTCCAATTCATTTTACTTTTTCTCCTTTTGATTTCGCCGGGAGTTCAATTGTAATTGCAAGGCACCCGGTACTGTACGTCGGACTGCGTCTGCAAGCAATGCCACGTTTTTCCGCGACTAGCTGAATGGCGCTTTTTCGCGGCCTTCAATTTGGCTCAATCGTCCAGCTATATTAAGATTTCGTTATATGAGAGTCCTGGAATGGATTGAGGACAACATTGGTGCGGCGATCGTGGCACTTGTCGCTGCGGTATTCGCCTCCATAGGCGGATGGCTGCTGATGATATTCGTAGGCGCGATGTTTTTTCGAGGCGAAATGAGCTATGGGATTCCATTGGCACTTGGTATCCCAGCGGGCTTGGTTGCAGCTGTCGTTGTGTTCCGCATTGTTTTCAGGAAACTGAGCTGAACGCAAGCTCCCTTTTAGCGCGCGGGAAGCGGCTGAAGCGGCGGTGTCTTGCCTCCGGGAGTGGCATCCTCGGCCGTATTGCTCAGCATGGCGAGAGTAATATAGACGCCGCTGACGGTGATGAGATCGACGATTTGCTGATCGCTGAAAACCTCGCGGGCTTTTTTGAATGTGGCATCGCTCACCACGTGATTGGTGGCCAATTCCATCGAGAGATCGTATACCGCCGCCTCGTCCGGCTGCATGGAAGCCGGCCGCTTTCCTACTTTGAGATCGTCGGCCACGGCTTGCGGCAACCCGGCCTTGAGCGCGAGGGGGTAGTGAGCCGTCCACTCCACCTGCGAAGTCCACAGCCGGGCCTGGATCAAAATTGCAAACTCGTTCAAGCGCTTCGGAACAGAAGTGTTAAAGCGAAGGTAATCGAGCATGGCAAACATCCGCTCGCCCATCACCGGGCTGCGCAGCATCATGTTGTACGGGCCGGAAATCCCGATGCTTGAGACCTTCAGGATCTCATCCGCAAACGGCCGCTGCTGATCGTTGAGTTGCTCCACTTTGAGCAGAGGAAAACGCTGTTCCTTATCCGAGGAATGCACCCGCACCTCCGGCAGCATGAGAGCTAATCCAATTCCAACTGCAAAACACAACGCTAACACGATCCCTCGTTTCATGTCTTTCTCCTCCGCGCCTGATGCGCCAGGAAAATCCGGCACCCTTTGGTGACCGCCGGGCAACATATATCCGCCTGCGCCTGATTGCAACCTTCGTGCGCATAGACGTTTTCTCGCGCAGTTCAGGCGTGCCTTGGAATTTCTTCGGCCAGATGGCAGGCGACCAAGCTTTCCCCGATCTGGCGCAAGACCGGTTCTTCTTGCGCGCAGCGCTCGATCGCGTACGGGCAACGGGTGCGAAATACGCAGCCGGATGGCGGAGCAATCGGCGAAGGAAGCTCTCCGCCCAGAGGTTTGGCGGGATTGGCGCGCGCGCGCTTGGGGTCCGCGGGCGGGATAGCTTGGATCAGCGCCTGCGTGTAGGGATGACGAGGCGCGCGATAAATTTCATCCCACGGGGCCAATTCCATCATCTTGCCGAGATAAAGCACCATCACGCGACGGCTGACGTGGCGCACCGATGCCAGGTCGTGTGCTATGAACAAGAGCGACAGGCCCAGCTTGGCTTGCAAGTCCGCCAGCAAATTTACGATTTGGGCCTTGATGGAAACATCCAGCGCCGAAACGGGCTCGTCGCAGACGACGACTTCCGGCTGCGTGATCAAGGCGCGGGCAATGCCGATTCTTTGCGCCTGCCCACCCGAAAATTCATGCGGGTAGCGGTTGATGTGCTCTGGCAAAAGGCCCACATGACGCATCATCTCGACGACCTTCGCTTGCCTCTCCTCCTGGGTCATGCGGGGAAAAAAAGAACGCAAAGGTTCGGCGATGATCTGGCCCACGTTCATGCGCGGGTCGAGCGAAGAGAGTGGATCTTGAAAGATGATCTGCAGGTGGCGGCGCTGTTCGCGCAACTTTTCATGGCCGAGATGAGCCAAATCCTGCCCCAGGAAGCGCACTTCGCCGGAAGTCACGCGAACGAGTCCCAAAACAGCGCGGGCCAGCGTGGATTTTCCGCAGCCCGACTCGCCCACAATTCCCAGCGTCTCGCTTCGGTCCAGGTCGAAACTGACTCCGTCAACGGCGCGCAAAACTTTCCGGCCATGAAACCATCCGTCGCCCGAAACTTCAAAGTACACGCATAAATTTCGGACGGAAAGGATGGGCTCGCTCATGCCGAAAGTTCCGCGGCCGTTCCGAGCGGGCCTTCGTAGAAGCACGCCTTGGCGTGATTTGGCGAAACGGTTTCAAGCGGAGGAACGCTCTGGTCGCAGATGTCCAGGCGGTACGGACAACGAGGCGCGAACGCGCAACCGGGAGGTAGATGGACGGGATTCGGCGGGTTGCCCGAGATGGCCGTCAGTCGCGCGGGCCGGACCTCAGTGAATTGAGGAATCGAGCGTTCCAGCGCCTCGGTGTAAGGGTGACGGCAATTATAAAAAATATCCTCCACCGATCCGCGTTCCACTATTTTCCCCGCATACATCACGTTCACCCGGTCAGCTAATTCCGCGATCACCCCCAAGTCATGCGTTACCAAGATCACCGCGGTGCCGAACCGTTCGCGGATTTCGCGCAAAAGGGAAAGCACCTGGGCCTGCACGGTTACGTCCAACGCGGTAGTTGGCTCGTCGGCGATCAGGATTTCAGGCCGGCAGATCAGGGCCATGGCGATGGCCACGCGCTGGCGCATTCCTCCTGAAAGTTGATGCGGATACTGCTGCATGCGCCGCTCGGGTTCGGCGATGTGCACGGCTTTCAACATTTCGATGGCTTGCGCGGAAGCCGCCGCGCGATCCGCGCCCTTATGAATGCGCACGGGTTCGGTCAATTGAACCCCGATGGACAGATATGGATTGAGCGAGGTCATGGGATCCTGGAAGACGAGCCCAATACCGGAGCCGCGGATTTCGTTCAGGCGCTTTTCGGAAGCGGACAACAGTTCTTCGCCTTTGAATCGCGCGCTGCCCGTGACTCGCGCATTTCGGGCGACGAGGCCTAGCAGGCTCAGGAGCATCTGGCTTTTGCCCGAGCCGGATTCCCCCACGATGGCCAGCGTTTCGCCGGCAGCCAGTTCCAGGTCCACTTCCGAAACGGCGCGAACGACGCCCTCCCGAGTGGCGAACTCCACACTTAGTTTGCGCGCCTCAAGAAGGGGGGCCGCGGTCATGTCAGCGCTCTTTGGGATCGAGCACGTCGCGCAGCCCGTCGCCAAGATAATTCAAGGAATACACGATCGATGCCAGGAAGAGCGCCGGAATGAACAGGAGGTAAGGATAGGATTGCAGCTCGCTCGCGCCATCGGAAACAAGCACACCCAGCGAAGTCATGGGCGCCTGCACGCCCAAGCCAAGAAAACTCAGAAAGGCCTCGAACAGAATCACGGAAGGAACGGTGAGCGTCGCATAGATGATGACGATGCCCATGAGGTTGGGGACGAGGTGCCGCGTGACGATGGCCGGCCCGCGAACGCCCGAAGCGCGCGCGGCTTCGATGAATTCCTTGTTGCGCAGCGAGAGTGTCTGCCCGCGCACGATGCGGGCAATGTCCAGCCACGATACCGCGCCAATCGCAACAAAGATAAGAAACAGATTCCTGCCAAACATTACGACCAGCACGATGACGAAGGGAATGAACGGCACCGAGTACAAAATATCGACGATGCGCATCATGAAGGAATCCACGCGCCCGCCGACGAATCCCGCCCCCGCTCCCCACAAAACGCCGATGACCACACTCACGATGCTGGCCACCATCCCGATCAGCAAGGAGACGCGGCATCCCCACATGACGCGCACCAGGAGATCCCGCCCCAAATCGTCGGTTCCGAAAATATGCCCGCCGTGCAGTGTGGGCGGCGCGTTCAAAAGAGCCCATTGGGGCGTGTAATAATTATAAGGAGAAATCCACGGCACCACGATCGAAGCCAGCACGATCACGCCGAGCAGGATTCCGCTGGCCACCGCGGTTCGGTCATGTAACAGGCGCGAGAATGCGTCCTGCCAAAGACTGCGACCGGCGGGCGCTGACGAAATGTTCAGTGCCTGCGTGGCGGCCCCCATCAGTAGCGCACCCTCGGGTCAAGAATGGAGTAACTCAAGTCGGCCAATAGATTGAAGAGGACGATGAGAACGCCGTAGAGTATGGTCACGCCGAGTACCAGCGTGTAATCGCGATTGAGTGCCCCGTCGACAAATGCCCGGCCAATCCCGGGAAGTCCAAAAATCGTTTCGATCACGATCGATCCGGTAATCACGCCTACAACCGCCGGGCCCAAAAACGAAACCAACGGCATCAGCGCCGGCTTTATCGCGTGACGCAAAATCACCAGGTGTCGCGGCACGCCCTTGGCCCGGGCCATCAGGATGAAAGGGCTGTTCAGAACCTCGACCATGCTCCCGCGCATCAGCCGCGCGACGTAAGCGATATACGGAGCCGCCAAAGCAGTGGCCGGCAGAATCACATTCTTCAGGGAACCTGTTCCCCAGCCGCCCGCCGGCAGCCAATGAAGGATCACGGCGAAGACCAGAATCAAGACCGGAGCGATCACGAAGACGGGAATGGAAATTCCAATCATGGAAAATCCCATCGACGCGTGATCCCACGCGGTGTCGCGCCGCAGCGCGGCCATGATTCCAATCGGCAAGCCGATGAGCAACGCTCCGATCAGCGCGGCGCTGCCGATAACGATATCGATCGGGAAGCCTTGGCGGATGATCTCGTTCACCGTAGTGTCGCGATATTGATAGGACGGGCCGAAATCGCCCCGAAGAATTCCGCCAAGATAACGAAGATATTCTTTATACAAAGGTTCGTCGAGGTGATACTTCCGTTCGATATTTGCCTTAATCTCAGGAAGAAGTTTTTTTTGCGAATCGAAAGGGCCGCCCGGAGCGGCGTGAAGCAACAGGAAGGCCAGAGTGATGATAACGAGTATTGTCGGTATGGCGCCCAGTAACCGGGAAACCGTGTAACGCAGCAAATCAACTCTCCTGGTGGGCCAGAATATACATGTACCGCGACAAGTTACGATCCGTAATGTTGGCTTGCCAGCCTTTCACGTAGGGCTTGATCAGATGCGGATTCACATAGTAATAAACCGGCAATAGCGGCGCCTCTTCGTTCAAGATCACTTCGGCCTTGTGAAATAGTGCAGAACGCGTGGCGGGATCGTTAATGCTGTTGGCCTGGTCGATCAACGCGTCAACCTGCGGATTGGAATAATCGCCGTAATTCATTCCAAAGCCGGTTTGAAACAGTTGCATGAATGTAAAGGGATCGGGAAAGTCGCCGATCCATGCATCCCAATAGAAGACCGGTTGCTTGAGTTGCAGGGATTGGAGAAGCACTTTCCACTCCACATTGTAGATCTGCACCTTAGCGCCCAGGTTCATCAGCCACATGGCCGACATCGCTTCCATGAAGCGTCGGATTTCCGGCCCAGCACTGGGATAGGTCATCACTACTTCGAGCGGATGGGCGTCCGAGTAGCCTGCTTCCTGATACAGCTTCCGAGCCAGGGCGTGGCGCGCGTCGTCGGAGAGATGCGCCCAATCGGGAACTGCAGGATCGTACCCATCGAGCGGAGGCAAAATATTGTAAGCGGGGACTCCGACTCCGTGTTCTATGTACTTCGTCAAAATTTCCCGGTCTAAAGCGATGTTGAGGGCCAGGCGTAACTTGGGATTTCCTGCAAACGGAGGTTTTGCCAGATTGTAGCCGAACATCGCCGTGGCATAACTCGTGGAGAGGACCACCTGATCGCCGAGGATTCGCCGGAGCCGATCTATATCCGGCTGGTTTAGCCGATTCGTGAAGTCGAGATTGCCGGCCAAATACTGATCCGTCGTGGCGTTGTTGTCCTCTACCGTATGGTAGATGACCTTCGACAACCGCACGTGCCTGGCATCCCAATAGAACGGATTCCTATCGATCGTGATGTGCCCGTTGATGACGCGCTCGAACAGCAGGAAAGGTCCGTTCGATATCATGTGCCCCGCTTGCGTCCAGGCATCGCCCCATTGCTTCACGGCGGGCTCGTAAATCGGAAGCAGGTATGGGTTGGTGAGGAGCGCCAAAAGATACGCGGTGGGAGCGTGCAAGTGCACGACCAGCGTGTGTGGCCCGGCGGACTCAACCCCCAGTTTGCTGGGAGGCACTTTGCCCGCGATGGCGTCCATAGCGTTCTCGATGGGTGTGAGTGCCTGGGCGTATTCGGAGCCCGTCGCGGGATCCACCTCGCGGCGCCAGGAATAAACGAAATCGTCCGCCGTGACGGGCTGGCCGTTGGACCAACGGGCGTTATTGCGGAGGTAAAACGTCCAGGTCTTTCCGTCCACACTTGTTTCCCAGGAAGTGGCCACGCCCGGAATCGTGTGTCCCTGTTCGTCGAGGGAAACCAGGCCCTCGTATAAATCGTCCAGAACGTGCTCGCTCATTACGTCCGTGGCGAGCGTGGGATCGAGCGTCCGCGGATCAGCTTCCAGATGGCGATTCAATATTTGTTCGGAGGCCAAATCGGAGCCGACTTGTATTTCGCGGGTACTCGCGGACACGTGCTCCTGGTTACCGCAGGCGAGGAGGCAAAAAGGAATCAAGAACAAGAAAGACAAATGCCAGCAGCTACGCAGGCAATGCGCGCGACCCGCCGCGCGCATGTGGTTTGGAAAAACCCGAGAGATGCCGTTACAGAATTTCATTCGCAACCATCGCAACGTCGTTCAAAAATACCGCGCATCGTTTTCATTATGGCAGAACGAGAATCACGCCTCCAGCACGATCCGGCGCAAATTGGCGGACTACGCACCTAATAGCTACTGTCGCGGCGAGGAAGAAGCTGTAACGCGTGACGGAATGAATCGGAACCATCGAAACATTCAATTGGACAAATGCGAGGTGCGCTTCTACTTTACGAATCGTTAACTCCGGGGTCGCCTCATGATGAGCGCTCCGGTGCTCCTTGTCGTCGCACAAATTCGAGGCGATTGCACGTACTGACCGCCCGGATTGCAACTCCCACCTCGTTGGCTGGGTCATCTCCTTGCCGAAACTGGATACTTGATTTGGTAGCCAGCGATTTCTGCGTTGCGCCCACCGTGTCGTAGGCAGGTTCCAAACAGAAAGGCTCGGCCACTCAAATGAACACAGGCACTGGATTTTCATCAGTCACGTGTTTACTTCAGGAGCTGCTATGACCGACACGAAAGTCAGCTACGAGCAAACCATCAAAAAGACTCACACTCGTTTGAAGCTCAACGCGCTGAATTTCTGGGAGGTCCTTGCGCAAGCGGTCGCGCTGATCTCTCCGAGCATGACCGCCGCGCTGATCGTTCCGCTGATGTTCGGCACGGCGGGCACGGCCGGATGGCTGTGCTATCTCTTCGGCACGATCATGCTGCTTTTTGTGGCCTTCAGCCTCAATCAGTTCAGCAAGCGATATACGTCGGCGGGCAGCATGTACGAGTACACGGTCAAAGGACTCGGTCCAAAAACCGGCGGCCTGTCCGGCTGGAGCCTGATCTGGGCCTACATGTTTATCGGCATTGCCGGAGTAACCGGGTTCACGCACTTCGCGACTAAGCTGCTGGGGCTGACCGGCGCGACCGGCTATTTGTCGCATCCATCGATTACGCTCTTTGCGCTGTGCGTCTTCGCGGCCTGGTTTTTGGCGTACAAGGACATCACCTTCTCGACGATCCTGATGCTCATATTTGAAGGCGTCTCGGTGGCGCTCATCGTGATGCTGGCCTTTCTGGCTCTCGCGAAAACCGGCGTCGTCGACGCGGCGCAACTTCATCCGGTCGGCCATGGCCTGAAGGACATCGGCCTCGGCGTGGTGGTTGCGATTTTCAGCCTGGTCGGATTCGAGTGCGCCACGGCGTTTGGCGAAGAGGCGCGCAACCCGCTAAAAACGATTCCCCGCGCCGTCATCGTCAGCCTGCTGCTGACGGGGGCCTTCTTTGTCTTCATCACCTACGTTGAGACGCACGCGCTGGCCAACAACAATCCGCCGCTCGACATGCTCGATGCGCCGCTGACCACACTCAGCCAGAATCTCGGCGTCAAGTGGATGGGAGTCCTAATCTCCATCGGCGCGATGATCAGCTTCTTCGCGCTGGCGCTTTCCTGCCTGAATGCCGGCGCGCGCGTGCTGTTCACCATGGGACGCTACGGTATTTTCCCGATTTCGATCGGAAGTTCGCACAAGCACAACCTCACTCCGCACGTGGCGATCACTTCCTTTGCGGTGATACAATTTCTTATCCCGACGGCCTTTATTCTGTTGTCTTACGGGGCTGTCGGCGGATGGCAAATGGCGCCTCTCGACGCGTTCAACGATGCCGGGTTGTTTGGAGCGATGGGTTTTTGCGGTGCCTACGTTCTGATTTCGCTGGCCACGCCGTTCTACTTGAAGAAAATCGGCGAGATGAAGCTCCACCACGTAGCCGTGGCCGTCATTTCTCTGGTTCTGCTGATGGTGCCGATTGTTGGCACGGTTTATCCAGTGCCGTCCTACCCGATGAATTATTTCCCGTACATCTTCCTGGTTTACATTTTTGGCGGAATCGTGCTCGTGTCGATTCGCAGCCGCAGTCACAGCGAGATCGACGGCATACGCAAAGTCCTCGAAGAAACCGCGATGGCGCCGATGGCCACAGCTTCGCCCGCGATCCCCCATATGGCCGGAGGCCAACTTGGTCCCACAAAGGAAGCTGCATGACAGCCAGTCTGGGTTCACTCGCGAGTCTCCACCGGTATCCGGTGAAGTCCATGATGGGGGAGTCTCTGAACGCGGCGAAGATCACCGAGCGAGGATTGCTAGGCGACCGATCCTACGCGTTGTGCGACACCGAAACCGGAAAAGTGGTCAGCGCCAAGAACCCGCGGAGGTGGCCGGACCTTTTCTATTATCACGCGGCGTACACCAGTCCTCCCGCGGTGGGTTCGGCCGCGCCACCAGTTCGAGTGATGCTTCCCGACGGAGCTTACGCGGTCAGTTCCAGCGCCGATTTCGCGCCGGCTCTCTCGGCGAATTTGGGCCGATCGGTCACGTTACTGACGTCATCTCCCAAGCACGCGCAGCTTGAAGAGTATTGGCCGGACATGGAGGAGCTCGCGAATCGCGACGTGGTCACGGACGAGGCCATGCCGGAAGGTACGTTTTTCGACCTGGCAACCCTGCATGTCCTCACCACCAGCACGCTTGACCAGCTGCGGGAACTTAATCCGCGCAGCCGTTTTGAGCCGTGCCGATTCAGGCCGAACATCATCATTGACACCGGCGGCCAGAAAGGTTTTGTCGAGAACGAGTGGGTCGACAAAGTGATCGCCGTAGGACCCGAGGTTCGCATCAAGATGACCGGGCTTTGCCCGCGCTGCGTCATGACCACGCTCGCACAGGGGGATCTGCCCAAAGATCCGGAGATTCTCAAGACCGCAGCGCGGCATAATCAATTCAAGGTCGGCGCGTATGCCTCGGTCGTTCAGTCGGGGACAATTCGCGTCGGTGATACAATTACTGTAGTCTGATGCTGACCTCGAACCTTCCTCCCGCCACGCTTATCTCGATTCAAGTCGCGATGCCCCAGGAATACGGTTTCGAGGATGCAATCGATCCGCACGACAGGCCCTGGAAGACAGGATTTTTCAAAACGCCGATCAAAGGCCCGGTGTTTGTCGGTGCGATAAATCTCGCAGGCGACGGCCAGGCGGATCTCATCAATCACGGCGGCGTCGATAAAGCGGTGCTGGCGTACAGCGCCGAGCACTATCCGAAGTGGCGCAGCGAATTGCGCATGCCAGACATGCCATACGGCGCGTTCGGCGAAAACCTGACGATCTCCGGCATGCAGGAAGGAACAGTCTGTATTGGCGATATCTTTCGCATTGGAACGGTGACCTTCGAGGTGAGCCAGCCGCGGCAGCCTTGCTGGAAGCTGGCCAGGCGCTGGCGCATGCACGAATTGACCGGCATAGTTGTCCGCAATGGGAGATCGGGATGGTATCTCCGTGTTTTGGAAGAAGGCTGGATAGACGCGAATATGGGGATCATATTGATAGAACGCCGCAACCCCGAGTGGTCGATCGCGCGCGCCAACGAAATCCTGCATCACCATCAGAGGGACTTGCCACTCACCCTCGCCCTTGCTGGCGTGCCCGGGCTGGCCGGTGCGTGGGTAGAGGAATTGCAAGAGCGCGCCGCGCTTTTGCGTTAGCAACTGGTTTTGTGCGTGCGGCAGCGATGAATGCCCGGAGCGCGAACTTCATTGGGGGGAAATGTTGCCGAACCACGGGATTCCGAAGTAACCCTTGTGCAGTTCCACCATGGCGACTTTCCCGACTACTGCCCGCCGGTATACGCTCGAGTCAACGTTCAATTGCTCCACGGTCCTGCCGGGCCTCCAGGAGGAAACAATCACATGGTATTGCGTCCCGTGTTTTTGGCTGCCCGTTACCGTCGCTTTCCTGACGACGGTGGTTTTTATTTCGGCCGGTGGAAACTTATCGAGCGCCCCGTTTAACATGAGCGCGGCGGCAAGGAGAGCGAGAGCAAACCCTGACAGAACAGCCGCCCGCGGCACAAGCCCCGTCAAAATCAAAAACAGGAAAACGATCCCCATAAGCACATAGCGGCCATCAAGAAGAGGATAGAGACTGTAGGCGAAAAAGCTGCCAAAAATGCCCGGCGCCAATGGAATGAAATTCCACCCCTTCCCACCGTTCTGCGTGGGAGTAAGCCAAATCCAGCCGGAATCCTTTGGCTTTCCGAGTTGGGGTTCGTCACTGCCCGCAGAGTATTCAGTCATTGGAAGAAAGCAGACACCCTTTCCAAATTTTAGTTTTGTTGGTGACGGAGGCTGCCGAATTCGCTGCGGGTGGTGCCCAGTGGATTAACTCTGCCTTTGCAGAATTACCTGTGAATTGTGCCCCGCTGAATTCGGTGCGAGACTTCTGTGCCAATTCAGCACTTCGGTCATTATTTCTGAAATGATTGTAAATTGGAGCTACCCATGAACGAACCAATCCCAATCCTCTTCATCCCGGGCCTTATATGTTCGCCCCGGCTTTACTCCGATCAGATTCCCGCTCTCTGGCACTTCGGGCCCGTCACTGTGGCCGACCACACCCGCGATGAAAGTATGGAAGCGATCGCTCGCCGCATTCTATCGGTGGCCCCGCCATCGTTTGTCCTCGTGGGATTATCCATGGGTGGGTATATTGCTTTTGAGTTGTTGCGGCAGGCGCCTGGCCGCGTCCTCAAACTGGCTCTGCTCGATACCTCCGCTCGTCCGGACACACCCGAACAAAGCGAACGGCGCCGCGCCATGATGGATCTGGCGGAGCATGGCCGCTATTCCGAAGTCCCAGACCTCCAGTTCCCGCGACTCGTCTACCCTTCGCGTCAAAATGATGAGGCACTACGGCAAATCCACAATCGGATGGCTGCTGAAACCGGATCTGAGGCTTACGTTCGGGAACAGCGGGCCATCCTGGCCAGACCCGATTCGCGACCAGGCTTGCGCGCCATTTCCTGCCCTACGCTTGTGCTGGTGGGAGACAGCGACCAGCTAACGCCACCCGATTGTGCAGAGGAAATTGCCGCCGGAATTCCCGGTGCAAAGCTGAAGGTCTTGCAGGAGTGCGGCCACTTCTCCACTCTGGAGCGGCCGGAGCAAGTGACGCATCTCCTAGCGGAATTCTTGGCGACTTGATGATTCTCTAGCCAAAATTTCAAATCCCATCTTTACACCCGATGTTCGCTTCGCCCGTCCTGCACATGACGAATCAGCGCGCAAATTGAATCTGAACAAGGTAGAGGAGACAATCCGATCACAATTCTTCAGTGCCGCGTGGCGTCCGTGCGAGCGGATTTTTTGGAAGCAGCAAGTTGAGCAGCACGGCCGTGATAGTCCCGACGATGATGCCGTCAGAGGCCAGGAGGCGCACCGAAGGCGAGAGGGCGTCGAACACAACCGGGGGCGTGAAGTTGATGGTCGTACTCAACGCCACCGAAGCGGCGACGATCAGCAGGTCCCTCTGACCGCGAAGACTCTCTGCCAAAATGCTTACGCCCACGACGACGATCATGCCAAACATAAAAATCAAAGTTCCACCGAGCACAAATGTCGGCACGATGCCAATGGCCAATCCGATCTTTGGCACGAGGGCCATGACTACCAGGAGCACGCCCGCGGCCGCGACGACAAACCGGCTGCCGACGCCAGTTAGCGAAATTACGCCGACATTCTGATCGTAGGAAACCAGAGGGACGCCGCCGAACAGCACAGCGACAACCGAGCCGAAACCGTCCGCGGCCACCGCACCTCGAATGCGGCTTTCACTGGCTTCGACTCCCACCATCTTGCAAAGCGCGAGCGCGATACTCATCGTGTAGACCGCCGCTACAAAATGATAGATGACAATCGTCGCGACGGCGCCCGCGCTGGGCCAAGCGAGCCCATAGGGAAGCAACTTTGGCAAGCGCAGCCAGGGAGCGTCTGCGATTGCCTTGACGTTTGCCAAGCCCATCAGGATCGACGAAAAATAAATGCAAACGACAGCCAGGAAGATGGACAGGGATCTGGTTGTGCCCTTTGTCAGCGCATTGATCGCGAGGATGAGAATTATGCTCCCGACCAAAATGATAAATGTGCGGGGATTGCCGAAGTACGGTGTATTGACGCCGAAGGCGATATTGGCGGCAACCTTGATCAGGCTTTCGCCAGTTACGACGAGCAGCGTTCCGACGACGAGCGGGGGGAACAGCGCGCGCATTTTGCCGATCACGGGGCTGGCGATGATGAGCACAAGGCCGCCGATGATCAGAGCCGCGGTAGCCGCTGCGAGGCTCTCGCTTTTGGCGATGGCAACGACCGGCGCGATGTAAATGACGTACGCACCGAGCACGAGAGGAAGGCGACCGCCGATCCAGAAAAATCCCAGCGCCGAGATCAATGTTCCGATGCCGCAGCCCAGCATGACGCCGGTCATCAAGTACCCGCGCTGGTCGGGCGGCAGATTCAAGAGACCGCCGATCACGAGCGGCGACGCGATCATCGCCGTGAACATGATCAAGACGTGCTGAAGGCCGAAAAGAAATGAAGCGGTGGGAGGAGGCCGGTCTTCGAGTCTGTAGCGCAGCGACAGAACCAGGAGGTTTGCTCCTGCGGGCGCGCCTTCTTCTGCCAACAGGCTGCCGACCCGGTCATATTCCGACTTCATGCTCAAGCCCTCCGCTTAGCGATCGCGTGCGCGATCCATGAGCGCTTTCTCCTGCCCGCCGTCGATTTCGATCATGGTGCCGTTGACGTTGTGCATGCGGGGCGAGGCCAGCATGACCACAAGGTCCGCAACCTCTTCGGGCTCTGCTATGCGCCCCGTGGGAATCGAAGCCGGAGCGAGTCGGTCGGCTTCCTCATAGGTGAGCTTCATGTCGCGCGCCATTGCTTTCACAAGGCCCGCCCAGCGCTCGGTGCGAACCGGACCAGGATTGACAGCAACGAAAGTGATCCCGTGCCTGCCGTACTGGCCCGCGAGCGCCAGCGTCAGGTTCTGTCCGGCGGCGTTTGCAGCGCCCGGCGCAATCTCCCAGTAGGAGGGCTTCACCCCGTCATTGCCGATGAGATTAACGACGCGGCCGCCGCCCTGCCGAACCATGATCGGTAGGACGTGGCGGAGGCAGCGGACGTAGCCCATGAATTTGAGCTGCAGGGTCTGCGCCCAATCCGCCTCGCTGAGATGTTCGATGACGCCTCCCGGCGCGGAACCGGCGTTGTTTACCATGATGTCGACCCGGCCCAGCGCTTGATGGCCTGACTCGACGAAGTGCTGGGCATCGCTGTCCTTGGTGAGATCTGCTGGGATCGGAATGATCTTCCGGCCGGTGGCCGCAGCGATTTCCTGGGCAGCTGCAGTGAGCACATCCGCGCGGCGACCGCAAATCGCGACGTCAACGCCTTCGCGAGCGAGACCTAACGCAATGGCCTTGCCGATCCCCTCACTGCCACCGGTGACGAGCGCTGTTTTTCCTTCGAGCTTTAGGTCCATTCGATTCTCCCTGAAAGACGTTTTAGCCCGCACCGGCGGCCGCTATGCGCTTTCCGTCGGGCCTCGGTGCGCCATCCAGCAGCCCGTTTCGGCAGCGCTGAAAAGTTCTGCAAGCGCGGCATTCACGGCGCCGGGCTCTTCGCTGTTGATTGTGTGTCCGGCGCGAGGAATAACAAGCAGCCCGGCCGTGAGGACGACGCGCTTCAGGAAGAGACTTCCGTCAAGGCATGGGAAATCCTCGTCCCCCACGATTACCAGCAAAGGCAAGGTGAACCCTCGCAATCGGTTTTCCAGATCCCATAGTGTGGGCCGCTTGAGCTGAAGATTGAGCATGGTGAGAGCGGAGCCTGTGCCGGAGTGTTCCGCGAGCATGCGCTTGAACTCAGCGAAACCGCGGGGATCCTTCGCCCGGAATGTCCGCCGCATCGGAGCGTTCGCATAGTTCTCCGCGGCAACTTCGATCGGCTCTGTTTGGAACATCCGGGCGATCTCTTGGCAGGTGCGCACGGACGCGTCCCGCTCGGCGGGATTCGAACCCCATCCGCACCCAAGCGCGGCGACAGACAGACAGCGCTCGGGATGATTAAGACCCACGTGCAGCGCCGTGTAGGCGCCCATCGAATGTCCGACGACATGAGCTCTTTCAATTCCAAACTCATTGAGGACCGCAAGTACGTCTTCGCAAGCAATGTCCTGACTATAGGCTTTCGGGTCCGTCGGAATGTCCGAAGGAGGATAACCGCGAGCGGCAAAGGTCAAGCAGCGATGGGAACGCGCGAAGAATCGCATCTGAGGCTCCCAGGACCGGTGATCGCCGGCGAACTCGTGGACGAACAATGCAGGAGTTCCGGACCCGCACTCCTCAACATGCAGCATCGTCCCATCCAGCGCGGCAATCCTTGCCATCCTCCCCTCCCAGCGGGTTATCTTGTACGCCCGCATATTCTCAGCTTGCAAGCAAATAGATTTGCCGGCTCCACGAATTGGCATTCAACCGCCAGATCGAAGATTTCTGCGGTGCGGAGAGCGGTACGTGAAATCTGCCCGCTTCTCTCGGCGGCCAAGTGATCAACGGCTTTGCTCCATCAGGAATTTGAGGCGAGCCAGGTCTTTGCGGTTTGCTCTTCGCATGGCAGGTAACATCAGTGGTTACAGAATCCTCGAGAAGCCAGAGGGATTCCCCAGATTTCGCCTTATTGAAATGTGGGAATTTGGGTCATCCGGATCGGAGGCGTACTTCGATGCGAGGACTTCTCAGGCAAAATCCGACAAACTGGGCAACCCTCGCCTGGCGCATCGCGCGAGCAGTGCAATGGCACCCTGAGAATGGCGCCACTGTAACGATGTGCCGCCGGTCCAAATGATTGCTTTACATGCCGTGTCTCAACCGTCTAGAGAAGCAACCAACCGCCGTCAACATTCAGGTTGACGCCATTTACGGACTGGTTTTCCAAGAGAAAGATCACGGCTCCGGCGATGTCCGCCATCGTCGCCAATCTTCCGGTCGGCGTGCGAACTCTCACTCGTTCGAGGACCTCGGGCGGTTTTCCGCTCCAAGCTGGACTGTCCCCCACGATCCCCGGATGAATCGCGTTCACGCGAAGCGGTGCAAGTTCCACAGCGAGTGTGTGAACCATGGTGGCTATGCCCCCATTCACCGTAGAGACGGTGGTCGAACCTGGATAGGGCCGTTCCTTGGCCAGCCCGCCGAATAAGACGATCGATGCCGTCGGCTCGAAGCGCGACACAAGCGCGTGAATGACCTCGGCGTAGCCAACAAGCTTAAGCGTCATCAGCCGCGTCGCACGAGCAATATCGAATTTGCGCACGCTATTGTCATCTCGTTCGATCGCCGCGATGACAAGGCTCTTCACCTGACCGATCTGCGCAAGGCGGTCGGCAATCTCCTTCGGAACGGCGAGGTCCAATGCAAGGCCCTTGGTCCGGCCACCGATTTGCGCGGAGACGGCCTCGGCCTTAGCCTTGTCGCGACCGGTGATCACGACGTCGTCTCCGCGAGCCGCGAGCACTTGAGCGACCTGTCTTCCGAGACCCGAGGTTCCCCCCACAATTACAACACTACCCTGGCTAGACATATCGCCTCCAGTCCGTTCAGAGATTCACGCACAACCCATGTACACGGGCTTTAAATCCGCCGATCCTTTCCAATGGCGCTGGCCAATCGGGGTCAGCGTCTACTTTTTCGCGTCGAGGAAGGCGTTGCAAGCTTCTCCTTGAGGTACTCCCAGTCACGACTGAATCGGTACCCATACCTCGGCGGAAGCTGAGGGGACTGGGTCTCCAGCCAGCGCACGGTGCCCTCGCTCGTGTTGTAAAAAGCGTGTACGCAGCCTACGCCAGTCCAGAACGCATCGCCTGGCCGAAGCGTGTACCGGGCGTCATCGGCGACCGCTTCCACACTGCCGGAAAGAATGACGTACGACTCCTCCAGAGGGTGGTCGTGCGGGTGTGCGACGCCGCCGGGCTGGTATTCGACCATGAACATTGTTGAAAGCTGCGCGTCCAGGCGCTGATCGACGAGCATTTTCAGCGCTATGCCGCTGTAGGCGAGAAGCGCAGTCGACATGCTCGCGGACACCGTCGGAGCGCTGACGCGCGAGCCGACCTTGAGCTCGTCGACCACGATATCGTTCTCGGCCATTCGGAACAGGTGCCGGGAACGCGGGTCGCGGATATCGAGTTTTTTCGTCTCGTATCGTGCGGGCGGGCCCATGAAAAACGTGTCGTCGGGCATACCCTTCGCACGCGGTTGCGGAGCCAGCATATCAATCCACTTCGCGCGGCCCTTCTCTGGCCCCAGCCACGCGTGTGGCACACCGACCGGAATGAGGCCGCAAGCGCCGGGCACAAGCGGATAGGCGTCGCCGTCCAGGATGAGCGTGGGTTGGCCCTCGAGGACGTAAAAACTTTCTTCGAATGAATGGAGATGCGTGTTAATCACCGCAGCTGCTTTGAGGGCGCACAACCCCAGCCCCATGTGCACCGAACCGGAAGTGCCATCAACCAGGGAACAACGGGTAAACGATTTGCTATTCCCCACATAGGCGGGCACGAGCTGAATGTCCTGTGCACGAAGCAGATGATGCATATGTTTCTCCTTTTTCCTGTCGCGCGTCAAAATTGTAACGGACGGCCCAGTGTCATTGTCAAACTCGAAGCAGTCGAGTCCCTCCGTATCCTAGCTCCTGATAAACGGCGTCATCCGAGTGTTTGCCAAACCGTAGCCGGCCGAATAGCCAGTTCCCGATCAGCGGACTTCTCGGGACTTGACGGTCCAAGGTGGAATGCATGTTCCGTTTCACTTCAGCCCGCATGCGAAGCAAATGCCCAAGAATATTGGTTCAGTTTTTCGACTGGGGAGTCGCATCTTGACCGCGCAATAGCGCGCTGCCGCGCGTGTGAAACGATGCTCGCCTGACCGATCTGCCTTTCTGAAGACCCAACTTTCCACGCTTCCTACAGCCGAATTGGCTTGACGTGTGCTCAATATGACGATGGCACTTCGTTCCGACGGCTTCCTCAACCATAGCGTTACACCCGCCAAGTAGCTTGTTTCACGGTATTTCGGGGCTATCGGTTCACTTCCCCCGCGCCTTGATCGTCCGTACAGGTAATCATCTCGCGGCTCGTTGGTACGTCGGTACCATATCTGCCTCTCTGGAGGATAGTCAAACATGAAGACGTAATGAAAATGTAATTGAAATCCAGGGAAGCCGGCACGATTCGCCGGAACCCAAACTTTTAAGGAGAGTTGATAATCGTGCGATCTCAATCCAAGTTTCTTGTTATTGCGGTTGGCTTGCTTGCATTCGGTTTGTCGTCTTTGTCGGTCAGCGCCAATGATGTGCGAACCGGCAAATTTTCGCTTCCCCACCCCACGAGGTGGAACAATGCCGTCATTCCCGCTGGTGACTACGCATTTAAGTTGAAGAGCACCAAGTCGAACGCGGAGATGCTGGTGATTCACGGCTCAAACCTGACCATGAGCTTCCTTGTCTATCCGGACTCGCCCTGCGCAACTTGCCAGGACGCTTCATTGAATTTCGCAGTCCGCGGCAACGACCGGATCGTCACTTCACTGGACGTAGCCGGCTTTCACATGACCTTTAATCCTCGCCAGTCAGTCGGGGCGGGAGAACAAGAGACCGTCAAGGCTCAAGGGCAGTCCGAACAGGTAGCTGTGCAGTTTGATCCAAATTGAATAGGCAACGTCGTTTGATCTCGCGGAAATTCAGGATGCGGTGCGTCGAGAGCGCGCAGTAACCACTCGCGCACCGCAATCCGGATACAAGATTTGAATGGACGTGTATTGGAATCTCAAGCAAGTTCCCAAGTCCTGATAAACAGGGTGGTCTCAATGGGTCGACGCAACACTCGCCCGAAGTCTTATCTGCAGGTGTTTCAATGGCTAAATTCGTTCGCCAACGTTGATTCAAAGAAAACACTGCCCTGTCTAGGTTTTATTGAGTGTAGCCCAAAGGATTAGATCTCCTTGAAAGACACTATCGGATCAACGGAGTAGAAGAGTGTTGCATCGACCGGTTGAGCTGGCAGGAATTATCGGAATGTGGCCCGAATCGCACCCAACGAAAATCCCACATTCCGAGAAGCGATTGCTGTGCGGGAGCATAGCCCTGGGCACGCGTGAGAAATGCGGTTTAGGTTGCCCGGAGGAAAACAAACATTTTTTGGGCTAGGAAATCCCACTGGTAAAACCGGGTTGGCAGGCAGCTGCCAGCCTATCTCGACAATATGGTCGAGAGCGCGTTCTCCATTTTTGCAACGGATGTGCCTTCGCCGGTTGTCGCGCGCCACGCAACAAAGCCATCGGGCCGCACGAGGACCGTACCTGTCGGATCGATTCCAAAAGCCGAGAGGAACCCACAGGTGGGATCTGTCAGCCCATCCACACCCACGCGATAGACATCGAGGTCGATTCTCAGTTTCTTTGATGCCTCTTTGCCGTACTCGCACCATGCATTCGATTCCGCGCCTCCAAGTAGAGTGAAGTTCCTCCCGAACAAGTCCAACGTAGATATTTGCTGGCCGTTTTGTCCGAGCCAAACGTGCGGTGTGCGCGTTCCCGGACGCCCTTTGGATTCCCGCGGGTTTTCGTGGACGCGGGCGTCGTTCGCATCTTCGGGAATCACAGCGGATGAACGATAGATATATCCCATTTCGATGTTCAGGTCGTTGGCCAAAGGCTGATGCGGATCTGCCGGGAGGTCTGGCGCGACGCGCACCATGTAGCGTGTGTAGGCCTGCTCAACGGTGAAGGCCGACGCCGGACGTCGCTCGGGCTCGTACGTGGAAAGCAGTTCCGGATTCGCGAGCCCTTTCAGCACCAGGGCAAGTTTCCAGGCAAGGTTGTGGGCGTCCTGCACTCCCGTATTGCCGCCGAAGCCGCCGTTGGGCGGCATGACGTGCGCGGCGTCTCCTGCAAGCAGGACGCGGCCCGCGCGGAATTGGTCGGCTACATCTGCGGCAGAATCCCAGTGCATCACGTTTTCGATCGTGATGGGGATATCGTCCCTGCCGAGACCTGCCCGAACAAATTCCAGGCTGCGTTGCTCCGTCAAGCCAGTAGATACGTCCGTCACCGGATGGCCGGAATCATTGGCGATATTGACAGCGAGGAAACCGGATTGGAACGGTTTTTCAATTCGAAAGAAACCGCGCAACACGGGATTGAATACGTAAATGACAGTCAAATTCCGATCCCGCATTAACGGCTCGACATTGGCGCGAAAATAGATCGTGATGCTCTTTGAAAAGGTGCCGTGGCCCGCCATGTGGATCCCCAACAGCTCGCGGACTTTACTGCGGGCCCCGTCGGCGGCGACCAAGTATCGCGCGCGCACCGTAGTCTTCTTGCCCGAGTCACGATCGCTGAGAATGGCCGTCACTCCGTCTGTGTCCTGCTCAAAGGAAACCATTTCCGTTCCGAAGAGCAAGTCTGACCCGAGTTCCTGTGCCCGTGCTTTTAGGAGCGGTTCCAGAAGGTTTTGCGAGATGAAGCAGCGTCTACAGGGGCTGATGTCGGTAACGCCGGCATTCAAGTTCGCAATGTAACGTTCGATTTCGGCACCTGCCAGCGACTCGACGGCCAGAATCGCACCATCCTGGACGAATTGCTCGTCGGACTTGTCCCGGACGACCTGCTCGACGCCGACGGTGCGAAATACCTCCATCGTGCGTTGGCTGATTTGCGCGGCTCGAGGATGAATTGCGGTGCCGCGATGATGCTCGACAGCGAGCGCGCGTATGCCGTGGTGGCCAAGAAACAGCGCCGTAGACAGGCCTACCAGGCTGCCGCCAACAATCAAAACCGGGATTTCAATGTCAGGCATGACCGGGGACCCATGGGGAAGCTGGCGGTAGTAAATCATTTCCAGCGCCCTTAGGCAAATCTCCGAATGGTTGGCGAGATTGTGGCTTCAGGGGTATCATGCGCCAAAGTTAAGCGGGCTTCTCTGTGAATCAAAAACTGCAGTGATATTTTCAAGAGGCGAGAATCGAGGCGAGAATCCATGTCGAAAGCTGCCAGGCCTGTCATGTTGGTAGGAGGGGTTCCCGGAAACAGCGCCGAGGAAGTATTTCGAACCCTCGCCCCGATACTTGGGGATCTGGCCGTTGGCTTCACGGACGGAGAATTTGGCTTGCGGCGCTTCTGGATATACTTCGTGGTCGTAAACACTTGGGCGAAACATCCCGACTTGGAAGAGATCAGGGCTGTCGTTCCGGCCGGGGGTGGGCTGCCTGGCTTTCTTCCAAAGGACTACGACACTTTGCAATGGTACGGCCCAAAACCGGGAGTAAAAAAACTCTCGCGCATTGAGACGCTGGGTTACCCGGATATAGCGGCCGCGTCCTACAAGGTGTTCTGCCGCCTGCGTGATGAGGGGGTGATTCCACGCGGCGTGCGTTTTCAGCAGTCACTGCCGTTTCCAGACGATGCCGGCCGGCTGTTCACGGACAACGCCCGCAATATGGACCTGATGGTGGATGCCTACGTGGATGTCATGAAGCGCGATGTCGCGCGACTGTGTGAAATGATTCCACACGATGATTTGTTGATTCAATGGGACATCAACTGGGAAACTGTCGCGCTTGAACATGGCGACTACTTGCCGGATGCCGCTCCATTGCAGTTCAAACCCAATGGCGATCCCATGGACCGCTTCGTGCGTTACGTCCGCGAGCTAAATACCCCGATCCCCAAGGCGGTTATCGTCGGTATGCACCTGTGTTATGGCGATCTCCACCACAAGCATTTCAAAGACCCCGTCGACCTGTCGACCAGCGTTTCGATGGCCAACCGGGCGCAGGAAGTTTCGCCGCGTCCGATCAATCACGTGCAAATGGCTGTCCCGCGCCATCGAAGCGACGACGCCTATTTTGCGCCGCTCAAGAATCTCCGATTCGGGGATGGCACGGTCTACGCGGGCCTCGTGCACTACACCGACGGAGTGGAAGGAAGCTTGAGGCGGCTAGCGGCCTTCAAGCGGCATTACTCCGGCCCAACAGGAGTGGCTACGGAATGCGGCCTCGGCCGGCGCCCGGCCGACCAGTCGCTGAAAAAACTGCTCGAAATTCATCGCGACGTCGCAGCCGCGATCTAAATTCCTCCGCAGGACCCACTGCATTATTCAAGAGCCAACCGATTCGTGTACACGTACACGAAATCCAAAGCAAGAAGGTTACGATCAGCAACAACTTGTCCACTCCCTGAATAGCGAGGTAGAAAAAGCTGCGGCTGAATCGCTGAGTTAGATTGGCGAAATCATCCTCGAATGGTTTGCTTGCCCAAGGTTTACGCATATTGCAAAAAATCCAATTCAGGAGACCCGCCGCCAGATCGAAGATTTCAACGGTACGGAATTCCCAAAAACAGGGTGCCGAGAAACGTGGGCAAGTCCATCGCAATGATATGGTAGGCCCGTGCGGATTCGAACCGCAGACCTCTACTGTATATTAGGGTACCGTTTGAACGGTCAAAACGGAAATCTCGGTTTATGCCGAAAAGCTTGTCGCGCCTCACGGAGATATTTCAATCATTGGAGTGCGCGTTTAGGAACATCTCTCCCTCACAAAACGTGCCAAGTCGAGGCTTTGCGCTAGCATGGAAATAAGTCCGCACACTCCTATGGCCTTAGAGGCAGCAAGAGCGCGAAAGGAAGAATCCTTGCTGGAGAAGGCATCGCCCTTTTCTCCAATTGATTGCGCTTTTTGGCATTCCTACGGCGGGTTGGGTTGGCCTCGTTTTTTTGCTGCAACTTCCTCGGATCCTTTATGGGCAGACAGTGCCACTGTTTCTCGCCGCTGAAATCGGCGACTGGGTTGCTGTGATTGTTCTGGTCCTGGCGTTACGCGCTTGTCTGGCGTTGCCCTCGGCACCTACTGGCTTGTACAGGAACATGCTCGATTTCTTTGCCATGGCGCGCTGGCACGCGTCGGTGAAGGCCGCGCTCGTCGGGCTGATCGTTCTAATGTCGGTGTGGTATTTCCGAGTCGACCGTGACTTCTTCTTCCTGCTTCGTATCCTGGGCCGTCGAGCGCTTGCGTCTGGCGATTTTCGCGACGACATGGATCGCATTCTGGTCATGTACCAATTGGCGCTGACGGGCGGGGTGCCGCTCCTATTCGCCTTGCACATGCTCACCCGCTGGAAACCGAAAAGCCGTATCCTGCCATGGGTGCTTGTGCCCGCGCTTTTTGTGGGCACGGCTATCGCCGTCGTGGTCATCGGGACGATCATGCATCTTGCGAACTGATTCGGACGCTTCTATCCGCGCACGGCAAGATCTCGCCTGAATGAACGTAGCCCAAATTACAGGTGAAGAATTACAGGTGAAGTTTCTCTCGGATACCGGAGAAAACTCTCTAAAGTATTGAAAAGAATGGTAGGCCCGTGCGGACTCGAACCGCAGACCTCTACCGTGTCAAAGGCCAACTTACCAATACCTACAATAACTTAGAGGCCGTCGGACGACGGGCAAACACGGCTAAATACGCCTAAGACGAAGTTTCAACGGTACGGAGAGCGGTACGGGATATTTCCCTCGATAATGTCTGTGTCAGCGACTGGCGAAGGACGGGAGCGGCTGCGGAATCAGCTTTCGAATCGCATGAGCACGTGATCTGTGTCACAGAGACCGCACGGTCAGCCGATTAGCATCACGTACGAGGACAAGAAACGTGAAAATTGTACTTGCGGTTGATGGTTCCAAGTTCTCGGAGGCAGCGGTACAAGCTGTAATCGAACAAGCGAGACCTCAGGATACAGAGATTCAGGTATTGCATATCGTGGAGCCGCCATCACTGCTGGTAGCCCGGGAGATGGGCGGGTATGACAGGGCCCTCGATGCTGTTTGGGAAGGCGAAACAAAGCAGGCCGAGGCTTTGGTCACGAAGGTTGCGGATCAGTTGCGTTCTAAGGGCCTGAAGGTGACGACGAAAGTGGAACAGGGTGACCCAAAATCCGGGATCATCGACGCGGCTTCAAAGTGGCGAGCCGAATTGATCATCATCGGATCACATGGTCGGAAAGGGCTCGACCGTTTCCTTATGGGAAGCGTTGTGGAGAGCGTTGCGCGCCATGCGCCTTGTTCGGTGGAGATAGTACGCATTCCCTGAGTCTGAGGATTTCGTGCGACGGAATTTTTGTGAATCCAGAGGGTTTCTTGGTCAAAGAGAACGAACCAAGATTGCTTGCCGAGGCTACCGTTCTGGGAGTCGTAGGGGCACTCGCGGCTCAATGCTTCACTTACGCTCTGCGAATCAGTGAACACTTCTTCCTAAACAGAATTGCAGGATACCATCCTCCCGGCTTGCCTGAGGAGGGAGGTGTCCTCCAGCAAGTCATTGGCCCCCACGGTCTTTGGTTGATTCCGATAGTAACAACAATGGGCGGACTGATTTCCGGCTTCTTGGTTTACACCTTTGCGCCCGAAGCAGAAGGCCACGGCACGGACACCGTCGTGAAGGCTTTCCATCGCACTGGAGGATTCATCCGGGCTCGAGTCGCCCCAGTTAAGTTAGTAGCCTCAGCAATCACCATTGGGTCGGGCGGTTCCGCCGGACGTGAAGGGCCAACGGCATTGATCGGTGCTGGCGTCGGTTCAATCTACGCGACCGTTAGCCATAGACGGGACGAAGAGCGAAGAGTTCTCGTCTTGATGGGCATGGCGGCCGGTCTTTCCGCCATCTTCCGGTCTCCAATTGGCGCGGCATTCTTCGCGGTGGAAGTCCTATACGGAAACATGGAATTCGAAACTGGGGCGCTGCTTTACACGATGCTTGCCTCAGTAGTCGCGTACGGCGTCAACGGATTATTTGTGGGCTGGCAACCCCTGTTCCATTTCCCCACGAGCGTGATCCCTCTCCAACCATTACGTTACGTTTGGTTCGGTGTGCTAGGTTGCGCCAGTGGTCTTGTCGCCACGTTGCTCCCCGTAGTGTCTTATAGGCTCCGCGACGCATTCCGCGCCCTCCCCTTCCCGGCTGCCATGAATCCCGCAATCGGTGGGCTCGGTGTTGGCCTTCTCGCGTTAAAGTTTCCGCAGATCTTAGGAGGAGGATATGGGTGGATTCAGGAAGCGATTGACGGTCAAATCGCGCTCAAGCTGCTGTTTGTGCTTATATTCCTAAAGATCATCGCCTTCGCGCTGACTGTTTCATCGGGAGGTTCCGGTGGAGTCTTTGCACCCACTCTTTTTGTAGGAGCGATGCTTGGAGGTTTCATGTCCTCCTCGCTTCATCTGCCGTCCGCAACTTTCGTCATCGTGGGCATGGTTGCAGTTTTTGGGGCGGCCGCCCGAGTTCCCATTGCCGCACTGGTAATGGTCACAGAGATGACGGGGGGATACCAATTACTCCCCGCAGCCGCCTTCGCGGTCCTGTTCAGTTATCTGATCCAAACCCAACTGTCAGCGCACCTGAAATACTTCAGCTTGTATGAGGCTCAAGTGCTCGGACGGGGTCAATCCCCGGCGCGCTATCTGGAGAATGTCGAGTTGGCCCTCAAGCTACTCGGTAAGAGTAAAATTCCGCGAGCGGCCAAAGTGGGGCATATCGATTTGGTTACACTGCTCGATTCGGGAATCCCGGTCCGGCTGCCCGGACGAAAGCACCTAAACATAGGGGTGCTACGTCCACAAAGCACCCTGGTCGGCGGGACAATTCAATCCTGCTATCAGGCAGCAAGGAATGGCAACCTGGAAATTGTCGCGATCTTGCGTGCCGGAGAAATCGTTCTCCCGACTCCAGCTACAGTCTTGCAAGAAAATGACCGCATCCTAATCATCGGTTCAAAAGAAGCACGAACGAAGATTGCTGAGCATCTCTCGCCGCTTTCCTCTCCGTATTCCGGAGCGGCGGCACCATCAAATCCGACGAAGACCGTGCCGGAGAAATTATGAAGATCCTCGTTGCCATTGATGATTCCAAATTCTCTGAGGCAGCAGCGAACGCCATCATCGCCCAAGCGAAGACGAATGATACAGAAGTAAGACTGCTGCACGTCCTCGAGCCATTTCCCACAGCTCTGGCGGAAAAAATGGGGAGCAAGGAGGCTCCTGATTTTCCAAGCGCGCGTCTGAAACTCCGCGATCAGGCCACAGACCTACTTACTAAAACCACGGAGAAATTCCGTTCTGCTGGGTTCAAGACCTCTTATTTCGTGGAGGAAGGCGATGCGCGAGAGGTTATCCTCGAATACGCCCAGCGGTGGCCCGCCGACCTAATCGTCGTTGGTTCCCATGGGCGAAAGGGTATGAATCGGTTTTTGATGGGAAGCGTATCTGAGGCAGTGACCCGTTATGCTCGATGCTCAGTCGAAATTGTTCGACTTCGATCTGACCACTGAAGTGGGGTAGAGCGGAAGGGGCAGCATGTACCCAACAGCAATTGGCACTATTAAAGAAGTTCGTGGACCCGTGGTAACGGTGTCCTGCGATATCCTCCCCCCTCTTCATCAAGCCCTGGAGACGCGAATTGACGGCGACCGCTATGTGTTGGAAGTTCATCAGCACGTCGACGAAAGACATCTGCGCGCAATCGCTCTACATCGAGCGACTGGCCTCAAACGTGGATTATCGGTTTACGACACAGGCGCTCCAATACAGGTTCCGGTATCGCCGAAATGTTTGGGCCGTTTGCTGAACATTTTTGGGGAACCTCTCGACGGAGGTCCTCTCCTCTTGACCGAAGGACTTCGGAATATCCTCGGACAAGCTACCCCCTTGTATGAGTCATCCTCCAAACACGAAGTCTTGGAAACAGGGATCAAGGTAATTGATCTCATGTGCCCATTCATCCGAGGAGGAAAGGCGGGCCTGTTTGGCGGGGCAGGCGTGGGGAAGACGGTTTTGATCATGGAGTTCATGCATTCGATCGCCAAGCTTCATCGAGGCGTATCGGTTTTCGCAGGTGTCGGCGAACGCATTCGCGAAGCCCACGAACTCTGGCACGAGATGCAGTCCATAGGGGTGATGCCCCAGACGCTTCTCGTTTTCGGACAAATGGACGAATCGCCCGGCGTGCGGTTCCGGGTAGGGCTTTCTGCTCTCACTTATGCGGAATACTTGAGAGATGAGCTTCATCATGAAGTCCTGCTCGTCATGGACAACGTGTATCGTTTCGTGCAGGCGGGAAGTGAAATTTCGGGGCTCCTCGGCAGAATGCCCGCAGCGGTGGGCTACCAACCAACGCTGATGACCGAAATTGCGGAACTCGAGGAACGCATTCTCTCAACTGAGCGTGACGCTGTAACGTCCGTACAGGCGGTGTATGTACCAGCTGACGATATGACGGACCCGGCTGTTAGCGGCATTTTGAGCCATCTCGATACGACGGTGATTCTTTCACGCTCACAGGCCGCTAAAGGAATTTATCCGGCGGTTGACCCTTTGCAATCCAAGAGTAAATTCATGGACCGCTACTTCCTAGGGGACCAGCACTACTCGGTCGCCCAGGCAGTTCGGGAACACATTGCGAGGTACCGAGAGCTTGAGGACATTATCACGATGCTCGGGATCGAGGAACTCGCCCCCCAGGATCGCCTGATCGTCGAGAGGGCAAGGAAGTTGCAACGCTATCTTACTCAGCCTTTCCACGTCACCGAGGAGAGTACTGGCATCAAAGGTGTATCCGTGCCGCTCGATGCAGCAGTGACAGATTGTGAGACCATCATTGCGGGCAAGCTAGACAAGTTCTCCGAGGACCAGTTCTATATGCGGGGCTCGATTGCGGAGCTCTACCGATGAAAACGTTTCGGCTCCATCTCATGAGCGCAACCCGATCGGAATGGATACCCGAAGTAGTCCGATTTACGGGCCGCGATACGTCCGGCAGTTTTGGCATTCTCGCAAACGCCTCGCGACGCATGACGGTTCTGGTTTTCGGGCTCGCGCATTTGCAAGATGCGGCGGGCAAAGTCGAGTACCTCGCTCTACCCGGAGGAATTCTCTATTTCGTGGACAATGAGCTTCGCATTGCCACAACGAAGTTCGTGCGCAGTCCCGAGCTCGAAGAAATATCCGCAGCGTTGGAAAGTCAGCTCCGGCAGGAGGAAGAGGGGCTCCGTGACATCAAGCAAAGTCTCCACCGATTGGACGAGGAGATCATGAAGCGGTTGTATGAACTGAAGAGGAAGCCCGGGATATGAAGGGCGACATTGACAGCGAGAAGCTCAAGGTGAGCGTGGAGACGCAAGTAGGCCGCATCCAAAAAGCCAAAAGAGCGCGGCGCACTCTTCTTGCCAATACGGTCTACCTAGGAACTCTCGGATTGATCTTCGTGCTTCCAGTTGTCGCGGGAGCCTACCTCGGCAACTGGCTTGATAACAGGATCAAAGGCTATTCCTTCAGTTGGACAGTAACTTTGATCGTCCTCGGCGTTTTTGTTGGCGCAATGGATGTCTATTTGTTCGTGCGAGAAGGATGAGATGAGCTCAGCAAATCTCCTTGGCGCGCTGCCATATATTGGCGAGATCAGGATTTCGCCCAGCGTAATCACGACTTGGGGCCTCATGCTATTTCTCGCGGGCGTCTCCTGGCTATCCGCGCGCATGCTCCGCCAAAGTCCTGGCAACTACCAGATTGTTCTGGAGGGTGTCGTCTCAACGATGGAAGATGCAATTGAATCCGTATTGCCCGGGAGGTGTGATCTCGTTTTTCCATTTATTGCGACATTGTGGATATTCATCCTGCTTGCCAACTTGGCAGGAATCATACCGGGCCTTCATTCTCCCACTTCTGACCTCTCGGTTACCTCAAGTCTGGCAGTTCTTGTATTCCTCTCAGTTCATTGGTTTGGCGTCAGGGCGGAGGGCTTGAAAGCTTACCTGAAGCACTACGTGACCCCAAGCCCGATTTTGCTTCCCTTCCATCTGATTAGCGAAGTATCGCGGACGCTGGCTCTGGCTGTACGCCTGTTCGGAAACGTGATGAGTCTTGAGATCGGTTACGCCCTAATTCTCTTGGTCGCAGGTTTTTTGGTTCCAGTTCCGCTGCTGATGCTTCATCTGGTCGAAGCGGTCATTCAAGCATATCTGTTCGGCATGCTCGCGTTGATTTACATCGCTGGAGGCATTCAAGCCCAAGAACTCCGGCGAGAAAAGGAAAGAGGTGCAAGTTGAAAGACATAAATTCGTTCGTGACGATTTCCACCATTGTCGCAGGTTTAGGGATCGTGCTCGGAACCATGCTCCCGGCCCTCGCCATGGGGAGGGCAATCAGCAAAGCCCTCGAAGCCCTGGCACATCAACCGGAAGCAGAAAGTGCGATCACACGTGCGCTGTTTGTAGGTCTCGCGATGATCGAGTCGCTTTCGATCTATTGCTTGGTCGTCGTTTTGATCATTCTTTTCCGCAATCCTTTGATTCAGTATCTGGTCAAGCCGTAACACGGGAGCACAAGTGGAACTGAGTTGGACGACCTTCATTCTTGAGATCATTAACTTCCTGGTGCTCGTGTGGGTGCTCAAGCGCCTGTTCTATGCTCCTGTCAAGCGAGCGATCGCCGCGCGTCGGGCAGCCGTCGAAAAGACGCTTGGCGACGCCGAGTCCTCAAAACGTGAGGCACAGGACTTGCAAACCAGGTACGAAGGCCGTCTTCGAGAATGGGAAATGGAAAAGGAGCAACTGAAAGAAGCGTTCCGAAACGAACTCAGCGAGGAACGCGCTAAACAGCTGAAGCTGACCGAAACCTTGGTCGCAGAGGAGCGTGAGAAAGCGAAGGCGCAGCAGGAGAAGAAAGACGCCGAGCGTCGAATGAACGAGGAGCGAGAGGCAATGAAACAGGCGCTCGAGTTCACATCGCGCCTCTTAAAGGACGTGGCTTGCCCAGAGCTCGAAGGGAAGATTGTGGAGTTGGTCGAAAAGCAGCTCTCCTCGACCGAACGGGGGAGTCTCCTGTCCGGTGCAGCACAGTCATGGGATCATGGCGCGGCCGTGCGAGTGCGATCCGCCTATTGCCTGACGGAGCCGCAACGCGGCGCGCTGACTGCGATTCTTAAGAACAAGCTGGGCATGGGAGCGCCGATAGAATTTGCGGTGGACCGGGACTTGCTGGCGGGCCTGGAAATTATGGTCGGGTCTTATGTGTTGCGGGCAAATCTTCGGGATGAACTCGAATACTTTTCGGCGATGAGGAACCATGAGTAATGATGGCAGCGCGACATCTGCTTCCTTGCTTGAGAGGCAAAGGGAGTGGCTGGAGGACTACAGGTTCCAGCCCCGCATTGTTGAGCGTGGGAAAGTCCTCTCGGTCGGGGATGGAATTGTCTGGATTGAGGGGCTGCCATCAGCTTCGATCGACGAGGTGCTTCTGCTCGAAGATGGGAGCCGGGCCATGGTGTTTCATCTCACCGAGCAGCTCGTCGGAGCAATTCTTCTAGAGCAAACAAGACAACTGACTGCCGGAACCATTGCCCATCACTCAGGTGTTCGCCTGAGTATTCCGTGTGGAGACGTGCTCCTCGGAAGGGTTCTAGACCCACTGGGCAAAGCATTGGACGGAGAAGCTGAGCCTCGATTCGAAGCCCAGGGCGATATGGATGTTGCTTCTCCACCAATTGTGGCTCGCGATTTCGTGAATCGCCCGCTTCTGACTGGGAATAAGATCATTGATACTTTAATTCCAATC
>CAVOKV010000009.1:0-289629 GCA_963696605.1 uncultured Acidobacteriota bacterium
GGTCTCTGTCTGTACCCAGATCAGTAGATCATCAGTCTGTGGACGCAGTAGTCTCCTTCAGACGGCCAGCGATCTAACGACTATGCGTTGCAATCAGAGTGGCTGACTGATCTTTCGTTGGTTCGACTTGAATAACACATACAAACCGGTCTTGGCCACGAATCTGCTTTGCTATTTTCTTCCACCGTTTGGATAAAAACCATGCGCTGCCCGATGTTCCCCACTCGCCTATACCAGCGCAGGTAATCCAGGTGCGATCTGGGAATTGTTTCGGATGAATCTTCTGAATGATCCCGTAATCACAAGTTGGTAGAGGAGAATAAAGCGGCGTCCTACTCTTCTTCCATACGAAAATTCTCTGTGAGACGTCATACTCAGCAAGATCGTTAGCATTGTTCGAAAACAAGTCGAGAGTCTTTCCGTTGTTCATTGCGCCGAATCAAAGATAGTATCGATGTCCAATTCGGCGGCCAAAACCTCATCAGACGCAAACTCAGCGGACACTGCGCCTTAACCCCTCGTCCAAGGATAGACGAAACATATGACGCTGTACGTATTTCACACGCGCTTACTGCCGTGTCGGCTGAAAAGATGAGCGCAGGGTTTGACCGCCTTGTGAGCGGGAAATGGCCAATTTTTGGAACTGCTGCGGAATGAATTTGCGAACTTGGGGATGAAGAATTAAAGCGCCATAACACAGGAAGTACGACTTCGCGTGACCGAATACTTTGCGGAATTTCCCGTCGAAGCCTGCGATGTACGAACCAGTAGGCTGCTGTAATCCAGACCGTCAGTAATCCGCCAACGACGTTTAAAAGGATGCTCTTCACTGTTCCGCCAGCGCCGAATCTATCACGCCGGGCCGGGTAGGTCGGATGGCGCCATTCACGGCTATGCGCTGTAGGTCCAGATAAACGGCGTTATCGGAAACTGGCTTTTTGGCCTTATCGGGTGGGCTGCCCCACATTCCGATAATCCCGTTTCTCAGGCGGAATCCAGCTCAGACTGAAAATATTCACCGAAATATTCACCGGTAACAGAGCAGTGTGATTTGCATCACGGACGCATCCAGCCAGTAGCAGTATCCATGTTCTGAGACTGACATGGGCCTGCCGTGTAAGACTCAACCGTCAATTTGAGATCAACTGAGGAGGTGTACAGTGCAAAAGCGAATTGCAGTGGTCCTTGTCTCGCTCGCTGCACTATTTGCCGCAAGTTCCACGGCCCGAAGCCAATCGGCCGATCCATGGATGGGAACATGGAAAGTCAATCTGGCGAGGTCGACCTATAGTCCCGGCCCGATGCCAACGGTGGCGGGAACAGTCAAGATGGAGCCGGTGGCGGGCGGCTTCAAGACTACCATCGACGCTACCAATGTGCAGGGCCAGCCAACCCACACCGAAACCGTCGGAAAGTTTGACGGCAAGGACTATCCGGTTACAGGTGCTCAGACACCGAACACGACAGCGGCCTACAAGCGTGTCAACGGGCGAACGTTTGTAGTCATGGGGGAGGTAGGCGGCAAGCCAATGGTTACCACCAGGGTTGTGGTCTCGGCGGATGACAAGTCACTGACCGCCACTCAAACCGGCAAAAACGATCGAGGTGAAAACGTCAACAACGTGATCGTGGCAGAAAAACAGTAACGGACTGAAGAACGCTGGGCGAGGTTCCCAGGACCTACATTCCGATAATCCCTGCCAGCTCAACCGGTCGATGCAACACCATCTGCTATAAATCTTTTCTCTAAAGGTGGTGTTTATGACATTTAGGCGGCGGATAAGGCTTTCTGAGCAGCAGCGGAACGACATGTGGAGGCGCTGGAAGGCTGGGCAGTCCTTGCATGAGATTGGGCGAGTCTTCGGCAAGGACCACGTGTCCATTCAATTTATGTTGGCGCAGCATGGCGGGATTGCTCCGGCCGTGCGGCGGCGCTCGCTGCTGACGCTTACACTGGCGGAGCGGGAAACCATTTCACGAGGGATCGCTTGCGGCTCGTCGATTCGTGAAATCGCCAAAGGGTTGCGGCGGGCGGTGTCGACGGTGAGTCGCGAGATCGCTCGCCATGGCGGGCGACCTCAGTATCGAGCAACGGACGCCGATCAGAACGCTTGGGATTCGGCCTTGCGGCCCAAGCGGTGCCTTCTCGCCCTCCACGTGAGGCTGCAAGAGGTCGTTGCGGGTAAACTCATCCTGGACTGGTCGCCGGAACAAGTTTCCGGATGGCTGAAGAGTCAGTATCCTGACGACGAGAGTATGCGCGTGTCCCACGAAACAATTTATCGCAGCCTATTCATTCAAGCGCGTGGAGTGCTGAAAAAAGAGCTGATTCAACATCTTCGGACCCAGCGGCGGATTCGCCGCTCGCGGCACGCGCGGGATAGGGGACACCGAAGTGGTCAAATCGTCGACGCCATTTCCATTCGAGAACGGCCTGCGGAAATCGAGGATCGCGCCATCCCCGGCCATTGGGAGGGCGATCTGCTGGGCGGCACCAAGAACAGTCATATCGCAACTTTGGTGGAACGACATTCGCGTTTTGTCATGCTGGTTAAGGTGCCCAGCAAAGACACAGCTACCGTGGTCGCCGCTCTCAGCCAACACGTTTGCAAGCTGCCCGCGACTTTGCGACGTTCGTTGACCTGGGATCGCGGGCTGGAAATGGCCCAGCACAAAAGTTTCACGGTAGACACGGACGTGAAAGTTTACTTCTGCGATCCGCAGAGCCCGTGGCAGCGCGGCTCGAACGAAAACACGAATGGCCTGTTGCGTCAGTACTTCCCTAAACGAACAGACTTGTCAGCGCATTCACAAGCCGAGCTCGATGAGGTAGCGCTGCGCTTAAATCAGCGTCCAAGAAAAACTTTGGGATTTCAAACTCCGGCCGATAGACTGCAAGCCAGTGTTGCACTGACCTGTTGAGACCACCCCGTTTATTAGGCGCTATCCGCCGAAGCGGACAGTCAAATGCGGAAGGGAACATTTCCAAAGTCTGGGTGTCTATGAGTCTTAGCTCAAAGATGCCTCTGGATGTAACTCAGCTTTGTTGACAACTAGGGTTGTTTACAAGATGATGCCCTGATCGGACCCTCTGTGAAACAAAGGAGACACTAATGTCACACCGTCGATTCTCGGGCTCATTGTGTTGGTCAACACTTCTCGTCATTTGCGGTCTGCTGCTTTCTCCAGGAGCATATCGCGCCGCGCCACAAAATTCGGGCTACCGAGTAGTCCGCACCATACCGCTTGGAGGAACAGGCGGATGGGACTATGTGACGGTAGACTCAGATGCCAAGCGAATCTACATTCCTCGCAGTACGCACATCATGGTTCTGGACGAGAATTCGGGCAAGGTCGTCGGCGATATCCAAGGAATGAACGAGCTGCACGGCGTTGCCGTCGCGCCGGAATTCAATCGCGGATTCGTGACTGGGAACAAATCAGAGCAGGAAGGCACGGTCTACATTTTCGATTTGAAGACACTGAAATTAACTAATTCGATCAAGTCCGGTAGCATAGACACAGACTCATTGATCTACGATCCGGATACGAAGCATGTCTTCGTCAACAACGGTGACGGCGCGAGCTTGACCGTGGTTGACGCGGCCACAGCGAAAGTTGTTGGCAGCATGAAATACAATGCCAACCCCGAGGCAGCGGTGGCTGACGGCAAGGGAAGCATCTTCAACGATCTCGAAGATAAGGGCCAAGTGATGGAATATGACGCGAAGACCCTAATGGTCAAACATAAGTATTCAACCGCGCCGTGCACAAACCCCGTTGGCCTCGCGATGGACAAAACGAACCGCCGGCTGTATATCGCCTGCCGTGGGAAAGGGCCAACTGCTCCCGGTGTCCTAGTGGTCATGAATGCGGACAACGGCAAAGTCGTCACGTCTGCGCCAATCGCAATTGGAGTTGACGGAACTATTTTCGATCCGGGCACAGGAGACATTTTTGCTCCATGCCGCGATAGTGGAGACGGAAAAACCGGCGTAACCAAGATCTTCCATGCCGATTCACCCGACAAAATCAGTCCAGTCGCTGATGTGAAAACGATTTACGGCGCGCGCACAATCTCACTCGATCCAAAGACCCATCATGTCTTCTTAATTGGGACCGAAAAGAATGATCCAGTGGCCCCAACTGCGAAGGAGCCCCACCCCAGACCGAAACCCGACCCCACCACGTTTCAGGTCATAGAGATCGGGAAGTAACACTGAATCCTTCTCGCACTGATCAACTGTACCGTGTAGAGCCGAATGGGAGAGTCATCACGTTCTTGTCGTGTCCCGAATGGTATATCCCGTCCCTCGAACGGTTTGGATCAGCTTCACCTTGTGGTCTCGATCCACTTTGTTGCGCAATAGGGTGATAAAGGCGTCGAGCGTATTTTCCTCGACGTCGTCCGAAGCCCACACCGAATGAACGATCGTGTTTCTAGGGACCACCCGGCCGGCGCGCCGCATCAGGAATTCCAGCAGTCGAAACTCCGTCCGGCTCAGAGAAATCTCTTTGCCGGCGCGTTTCGCTTTGTGGGAGGCCGGGTTCAGCACCAGATCCGCCACTTGCAGAAGCGCGGGGCGCGGGGCCGACCCTCGGCGCGAGACCGAGCGGAGCCGCGCGAGGAATTCCTCAAAAGAAAACGGCTTCGTCATGTAGTCGTCGGCGCCAATGTCGAGCCCTTTCACAACGTCCGGCACGGTGTCGCGGGCGGTCAGAACCAGGATCGGTGTATCGTTCCCGTTCTTACGGAGGCGCCGCGCGACCTCGATGCCGTCGATCTCCGGCAGCATCAAGTCCAGTACAATGGCGTCGTATTCGAGAGACTGGGCCATTTCGAGCGCCTTGCGGCCATCAAATGCCAGACTTACGGAATGGTTTTCTTCCTCCAGGCCTTTCTTGAGCAGCTCCGCCATTTTTTTCTCGTCTTCTACGATGAGGAAATGCATGTTCCTATCAGAACACTACAACCTGAAAATGTACTGAATTGGCCTGTCTACGGTTCCAGTCCTGCATGGAAAGAGAACGTGTGGAGCGGGTCTGCGAGGTGTCTCACCTTCGATTTGAGAGAGTATGAAGAAAGCCAAGTCCCGAGAAGTCCGGTGGTCTCAACAGGTCAGTGCAACACTGGCTTGCAGTCTATCGGCCGGAGTTTGAAATCCCAAAGTTTTTCTTGGACGCTGATTTAAGCGCAGCGCTACCTCATCGAGCTCGGCTTGTGAATGCGCTGACAAGTCTGTTCGTTTAGGGAAGTACTGACGCAACAGGCCATTCGTGTTTTCGTTCGAGCCGCGCTGCCACGGGCTCTGCGGATCGCAGAAGTAAACTTTCACGTCCGTGTCTACCGTGAAACTTTTGTGCTGGGCCATTTCCAGCCCGCGATCCCAGGTCAACGAACGTCGCAAAGTCGCGGGCAGCTTGCAAACGTGTTGGCTGAGAGCGGCGACCACGGTAGCTGTGTCTTTGCTGGGCACCTTAACCAGCATGACAAAACGCGAATGTCGTTCCACCAAAGTTGCGATATGACTGTTCTTGGTGCCGCCCAGCAGATCGCCCTCCCAATGGCCGGGGATGGCGCGATCCTCGATTTCCGCAGGCCGTTCTCGAATGGAAATGGCGTCGACGATTTGACCACTTCGGTGTCCCCTATCCCGCGCGTGCCGCGAGCGGCGAATCCGCCGCTGGGTCCGAAGATGTTGAATCAGCTCTTTTTTCAGCACTCCACGCGCTTGAATGAATAGGCTGCGATAAATTGTTTCGTGGGACACGCGCATACTCTCGTCGTCAGGATACTGACTCTTCAGCCATCCGGAAACTTGTTCCGGCGACCAGTCCAGGATGAGTTTACCCGCAACGACCTCTTGCAGCCTCACGTGGAGGGCGAGAAGGCACCGCTTGGGCCGCAAGGCCGAATCCCAAGCGTTCTGATCGGCGTCCGTTGCTCGATACTGAGGTCGCCCGCCATGGCGAGCGATCTCGCGACTCACCGTCGACACCGCCCGCCGCAACCCTTTGGCGATTTCACGAATCGACGAGCCGCAAGCGATCCCTCGTGAAATGGTTTCCCGCTCCGCCAGTGTAAGCGTCAGCAGCGAGCGCCGCCGCACGGCCGGAGCAATCCCGCCATGCTGCGCCAACATAAATTGAATGGACACGTGGTCCTTGCCGAAGACTCGCCCAATCTCATGCAAGGACTGCCCAGCCTTCCAGCGCCTCCACATGTCGTTCCGCTGCTGCTCAGAAAGCCTTATCCGCCGCCTAAATGTCATAAATACCACCTTTAGAGAAAAGATTTATAGCAGATGGTGTTGCATCGACCGGTTGAGCTGGCACCTCTTATCGGAATGTGACTTTGGGGGCGAACGGAGTGGAATCCCACATTCCGATATTCGAATTGAATGTACGCAAGACAGATTTTTGTGAGCCGTCACATTAGCACGCGCAAATTTCAACAAGTTTCATTTTCCATCACCAAAATAGAATTCCCGGCCCTTTTGCGAATGGGAATTGCACGGAATCTGACTCCCGTGGTTCTGATGTGCACAGGAATCTTATTACGCAAACATTGCGCGTTTCTCATGAACACGGAATTTCGCATGCCATTTCGGATTATCATACACTAGCGTCTGAGTGCAAAAATCATTTGAGGCCTTTAGCCGGAAGAACCCTCCTAACCATGTCTAAACAAGAAGTTCTGTCGATTCTTGACCACGCCTGGGGCTTTCTCACCCCAGACCAGATACGCGCAAGGCTCAGATCGCATCCCGATCGCCGATCCATGTACAGTTATCTGCTCCGGCTTCACCGGCAGGGTCTTTTGGAGCGCCGAGAAGGTCGCCGAGGAACGTTGGCGTATCGCCTGACCGAGCGGGGACGGGCTCGGCTCCTCTATTTCCAGAAACGAGAGGAGCGAGCCTAAAACCAGGATCGACCTCTTTAGAAGTGGGCCGTTACAGTTGTGGCGATAAGGTGTATCAGGGTTTTGGAATCCTTCCACGATAACGGATCGCTTACCCATCAGCGGAGCAAAAATAACGGGGTAACTAACAACCATGGCTTCCCAGGCAAACTGATCCACTGGCTCGCACCCCAAGTCGCCCGGTAGAATTTTCGCAACGAGTGAGATGCTCTGAGCGTATGCATGTTTCTTTACGGTTTCTTCGAGTGGCCACGCGCTCGGGTCGGGCGGGGAGCGATCAGCCCGTCTTTCCCGGCTCTCCATAACCATATCCTCCACGTTTCCCCTCCCGGCACGTTTACTCCAGCCGCCTTCAAGGCCTCTCGAAGATCGTCGGGACTCAATTTCTCATTTTGATGCTCCTCGATCATTTTCACCAATCCCACCAATTCCAGGTTGTACCGTCCCTTGGCCTGCGGGATTCGCCCCCGGCACAATTGCGCCAGCATCTCGAAGAACTGAGCCGCCAGTGTGGCAATCTTGGCATCATCTAACGGTTCTGCTCCGTACTGCATATGGCGCATCGTCCCCAAGAAGTCTTTCACCATCACAATCAATAGCGACAGCATAAAGTATCCGTTCATCTTTGTATCAGGTGCCAGGCTCGGAAAAAGGGCCAGCGTTTGCATCATGTTCAAAATGTCGGCCATCCGAGCCGGGTACTCGCGTTCACCCGCTTGGGCGAGTTCCTTTAACCAGGGTATTCCCTCGATCATTTGAACGAACTCGGGTACCAGGGTGATCGTCTTCATTTCACGGACTTCGGGGTGCCCTTCAAATACTTCTCCTGCAGGGTTCGGGGAATGGGCATAAGAAAATAAGTCGTCCGGGGTCTTAACCTGGGACATCAACCGCCGGGCCTCTCGATGCACTTCCAGATATTTCCGGCAGAACTTGTCAACCTTCTCCTGCCAAGGCTTCGTTTTACGTTTCATTTCGCCACCGCGAGATGTAACTGACTGCTTCCATTCCCGTCTGGCATCCTGCCCAAGAGAATAAGCCAAATAGTTTCGGAAATCTGCATTGAGGTAGATGCTTGCTGGCAAAAAACACAACGCGACGCGTCACGGTTTTGACGCAAAGCAACAACCGCCAGAAACACAAGGCCGCGTTGGATGGTCGGCCTGCGACGGAAGCCAACATTCGAGCTGCGGACTTGCCTTCTGCTGGGCCACAAAGTACAGTCGCTATCGCAACGCCGTCTTTCGCGGGCACGAAAGGACGTATCGTGCCGAAAAGACGGTTTCAAAAAGGTACGTTCGTTAAGCGGAACGGGCATTGCGTAGGTATGTGGCGCGTGGATACTTTGCAAGCCGACGGCACCATTAGACGGGAGCAACGCAGCAAAACGTTCGTTGGATTGTCGGAACGAGCGGCCCGCGCTGCTTTTCAGCCCATTCTTGATGCCGTAAATTCAACGAACAGGGCTACACCACCAGTTCCCAAGACATCCATAACGGCTACGAAGCTCGTTTTGGAGTGGAGAGAACAGGTGGCGGGTACACTCAAGCCCAGCAGCCGGAAGTCAGCTGAATCGCACTTGCGGCGGCATATCGTGCCGCTGCTCGGTGACTGTGCCTTGGCTGAGTTGACGACTAAGCGCGTCCAGGCATTCGTAAACACCTTGTCTGCGGGCCAACGGAAACGAAAAACCGTCGAAAATATTCTAATGACGCTTTCTTCGATTCTCGGCTTCGCCCGCAAATGGGGATACGCACTGCCCAAATTCTCCCTTTCCGACTTAACGTTACCTCAACGGGATGTAAAGGCGAGGGTACGATGTTACTCGGCAGAAGAAATGGCCCGGATTGTGTCTTCCGCCGATGAACCTTTGTCTATGATCTGCTTCATTCTTTCAGTTACGGGAATGCGCATTGGGGAAGTGCTGGCGCTTCGGGTAGAGGACTTGGACTTCAAACGCAAGCTTATCAATGTCAGGTGCTCCACTTATGGCGGCCAATTGGGTACTCCTAAGAGCGCGGCCAGCATCGCCGATTTGCCGATGCCGTCTGTTCTTGAAACTCGCCTCCAAGCGTACCTAGCATCAAACCAGTACCGCAAGAACGACCTTGGATTATTGTTCGCTAATCGCCGAGGCCGCCCGTGCTCAGCAAATAAGTTAAGGGAAAATAAATTACACCCGTTACTCTATCTGCTGGGAATGCCGCTTGGCGGGTTTCACGGATTTCGGCATGCGGTAGCAACCGAGATGATTGATAGCGGAGCACCCATCACAGTTGTTCAGGCGCAGTTAAGACATAGCGACGCACGAATAACGCTTGGCCTCTACGGACACGTAATTCCTGAGTCCCAGCGCAACGCCGTGACGGCTCTCGCGGACAGAATCAGCGGAACCCAATTGCTGACTAGGGCTCCAATTGCTGGCTCGACTCCGTAAATGTCTTTTATTCAGTGAGGTTTGGTAGGGGCGGTGGGGATCGAACCCACGACCTTCGGCTTAAAAGGCCGCTGCTCTACCACTGAGCTACGCCCCTAAATTTTTTAGTTCAAATAGCTTACCACGGAATGGATTGCAGGCCTTCTAGCGACCGTGCCGGACTTTGTGCCGGTTTTCACTGGTTTTTTCACTAGGCGCGCAACTACTTCGTGCAAGCGGTTCGGCCCCAAATGGGCGTAACGCCCGGTCATCGTGAGCCCCTTGTGCCCAAGCAGGTCAGCGATGTCCTCTAGCGGCGTTCCCTTCATCCTTAACCGACTTGCGAATGTATGTCTAAGATCATGCCAGTGAAATCCCGAAATCTTTGCCTCCTCTAACTCAGGGTCGAACCAGTGGCGAGAGTGTTCAAGCGGTAATCCGGTTCGCTCAGAAAGAAAAACTCGACCATCGTCTGACCTGATGGAGTTTTTGTACCAGGCGAGTGAGAGAGTTTATAGCACAACCTCCGACTGAACAGGGTTTGCGAATGGCGGATCGCAGGGAGCCGAAGGCGACCGGAGAGCCGCCATTCGCGGCGCGAACGCCACCGGCGCCGGCGGCCTATAGCCCAGCGCCGAGTGCGGTCTCCTCGTGTTGTACTCCACTCGCCACTGCCCGATCACCACTTGCGCTTCTTTCAGCGAGTAGAAAATCTCCCCATTCAGGCACTCATCTCGCAGCTTCCCGTTAAAACTTTCGCAGTAGCCGTTCTCCCATGGACTTCCGGGTTCGATGTACAGCGTCCCGGTTCCTACCTGGCCCAGCCACTTCCGTAGTTCCTTGGCCACAAACTCTGGTCCGTTATCCGAACGAATGTGTTCCGGAATTCCTCGCCACAGCATCACTTCCGCCAGCGTCTCGATCACCTCGTTACTTCCCAGCCTTCTGGCCACTCGGATCGCCAGGCATTCCCGCGTGTATTCGTCGAGCAGCACTAGCATCCGCAGCGTTCTTCCATCGTGCGTCATCGCACTCACGAAATCGTAGCTCCACACATGATTGGCATGTTCCGGTCGCAGCCGCACACACGATCCGTCGTTCAACCACAACCGTCCTCGCGGCCGCTGTTTCTGCGGCACTTTCAGTCCTTCCCGCCGCCAGATACGCTGCACGCGATCCGTCCCCACTTGCCAGCCCGCTTCCCGCAACTTTACCGTGATCCTCCGATAACCGTAGCGTCCATACTCACTGGCGAGTTCGATGATGTCCTGCGTCAGCTCCTCCTCGTCTACTCGACAGATCCCTTCGTAGCGTTGCGTCCCTCTCCACTGCCCCAGCAGCCGACAGGCATGCCGTTCCGACACTCGATAGGTCTCACGAGCATGCCTGACCGCGCTACGTCGCCGCTCAGGGCCTAGAAGTTTCCCTCTGCGACATCCTTGAGAATTTGCTTCTCCAAAGACAGCTCTGCTACCAGCCGTTTCAGCTTTGTGTTCTCCCGCTCCAGGTCTTTGAGTCGCTTGGCTTGATCCAGCTTCAGACCACCGTATTCCTTCCGCCAGCGGTAGTAGGTCTGTTGGGTGATGGCCGCTTCCTTGCAGGCTTGCGGGGTTGTCTTTCCGTTCGCGATTTCCACTTCGATCTGCCGCAGCAAATTCACGATCTGCTCCGGCTTAAATCTCTTCATCGGCATGACCGGTCTTCCCTCCAGGTGAATTCTCTCTCATTTCACCTGGTACAAAAGACCCCGGTCAGGTCAGAGGTTCAGATTCTCCAAGTAGCAGCTTAGGTTACGGGGAATTAACAAGGCATAAACAAATCCTATTTCATTACTAAACGAAAAAGACGCAGAAAGTGAATCTAGTGCAATGGATGGACAACATCGAGGTCGAGATTCAACTCAAGCACGTTGACACGGGGCTCGCCGAGGAATCCAAGCTGGCGCCCTTCGGTGTGTCTGGCGATTAGCGCGCTGACATCGGCTTGGCTCATGCTGCGCTCGCGGGCGATTCGCGGAACCTGAAAGGCTGCTGCTTCCGGTGAAATGTGCGGGTCCAGCCCCGACCCGGAGGTGGTGACCAGGTCCATTGGGACAGGAGTACCCGGGTTTTCGGCTTGCGCCTTTTGCACGTCGCCGGCGATGCGGTCGATCAGCATTTTATTCGTAGGGCCGAGATTGGACCCGCTGGAATTGCCCGCGTCATATCCTGCGTTTCCCGCCGCGGAAGGCCGCGAGCGGAAATACCCGGGCGAAGAAAACGGCTGGCCGATCAGGTGCGAGCCGATGAGCTTGCCGTTGGCGGTGATAAGGCTGCCGTTCGCCTGCCTCGGAAAAATCAGCTGCGCCAGACCCGTCACCACGAACGGGTAGATAATGCCGAGCAAAACCGTTGTCACGACGGTCATCAGAATTGCAGTTACAAAGTGCTTTTTCATAGCGGTTTCCTCAGTTCGGCCTTCAGGCCCATCCTATCCTGGTAATAATCATGTCGATCAGCTTGATTCCGATGAAGGGCGCAATGATTCCGCCCACGCCGTAGACGAGCAGATTCCACCGCAGCAGCGCGGAAGCGCCCACCGGTCGATATTGCACGCCGCGTAGAGCAAGCGGGACCAATGCGACGATGATGAGCGCGTTGAAGATCACGGCGGATAAAATTGCGGATTCAGGCGTCTTCAGCGCCATGATATTGAGCGCCTGCAGGACTGGAAACGCACCCGCGAACATCGCTGGAATAATGGCGAAATATTTCGCCACATCGTTTGCCACCGAAAATGTTGTGAGCGCGCCGCGCGTGATCAACATTTGTTTGCCGATCTCCACTACCTCGATCAGCTTGGTGGGGTTGGAGTCAAGGTCCACCATATTGCCCGCTTCCTTGGCCGCCTGCGTTCCCGCGTTCATTGCCAGGCCCACGTCGGCTTGCGCAAGAGCCGGGGCGTCATTGGTGCCGTCTCCGGTCATCGCCACGAGCTTTCCTTTTGCTTGTTCCTGGCGGATCAGCGCGAGTTTGTCTTCCGGCTTGGCTTCCGCCAGGAAATCATCGACGCCTGCTTCCTGCGCGATAGCTGCCGCGGTCAGTCGATTGTCTCCTGTGATCATGACCGTGCGGATCCCCATCGCCCGCAAATGGTCGAATCGTTCTTTCATGCCGCCCTTGACGATGTCCTTAAGCCGCACGGTACCCAGGATGCGGTGGTCCGTCGAAACCAGTAGCGGCGTCGCGCCGGAGTTGGCAACCAATTGCACCATTTCATCAATCTGCACGGGCACCTGGCCGCCTTTTTCGATCACATATTTCTTGATGGCATCCGGCGCACCCTTTCGGATCGCGCGGTTGTCGAAATCGACGCCTGACATGCGCGTCGTCGCGGAGAAAGGAATGAATGTGGCGTCAAGGGACGAAAGGGGCCGCCCACGCAAGCCGTACTTTTCTTTGACGAGCACCACGATGGAACGTCCCTCGGGGGTCTCATCGGCGAGCGACGCGAGTTGTGCCGCGTCGGCTAATTCCGCGTCTGGCACCCCGGGCGCGGGAATGAGTTCCGTCGCCTGGCGGTTACCGAGCGTAATCGTGCCTGTTTTGTCCAGCAGCAGCGTGTCGACATCACCCGCGGCTTCGACTGCGCGGCCCGACATGGCCATGACGTTGCGTTGTATGACGCGGTCAATGCCCGCGATGCCGATGGCGGAAAGCAATCCGCCGATTGTGGTGGGGATGAGGCACACCAGCAAAGACCACAGCACGAAGGCGCTTTGCGGCGCGCCAGAATAGATAGCCATGGGCTGCAGCGTCGCCACAGCCAGCAAAAAGATGATCGTGAGCCCTGCCAGGAGAATGTTCAGGGCAATTTCGTTCGGCGTCTTCTGCCGCGAAGCTCCCTCAACCATCTTGATCATGCGGTCGAGAAACGTTTCGCCGGGGTTCGATGTGATGCGAATCTTGATTTCGTCAGAAAGGACGCGTGTGCCGCCGGTGACCGCCGAGCGATCGCCGCCTGATTCGCGAATCACCGGAGCGGATTCTCCCGTGATGGCGGATTCATCGACTGAGGCCACGCCTTCGATGGCTTCGCCGTCTCCCGGAATAAATTGCCCGGCGGTGACCACGACCACATCGCCAACGCGCAATTTGGATCCTGCAATTTCCTCTTTGCTCCCATCGGGCTTCAATCGATGCGCGATGGTTTCCGTCCGAGCCTTCCGCAGGGTGTCCGCCTGCGCTTTGCCCCGGCCTTCCGCCATGGCTTCAGCGAAATTGGCAAAGAGAACCGTGAACCACAGCCAGATCGTAATTTGGAATTCAAATCCAAAAGAGTGGGAGTGGCCCAACAAATCTCTGATGAGGTCGACGGTAAGCAGAGCCGCACCGATCTCGACGACGAACATCACCGGGTTTTTCATGAGCGTCACGGGATTCAGTTTCACCAAGGAATCCCAGGTGGCTCGGCGGGCAATTCCCGGGTCCCAGATAGACTTGCTCTTTCTTGTCGATTGGGCTGTCATGGGTTCTTATTTTCCTTAGAAAGTCTTTCCCGCATACATCAGCAGGTGCTCGAGGATCGGGCCCAGGCTGAGCGCGGGGAAAAAGGTGAGCGCGCCTACGATCAAGATTACGGAGATCAGCAATCCGCTGAACAGCGGCGTCGTGACCGGGAACGTCCCGGAAGATTCCGGCACGTGCTTCTTACGGACCAGGCTTCCAGCAATCGCCAGGACCGGGATCACCATGAAGAATCGTCCGAACAGCATCGTCGAGGCGATTGACGTGTTGTACCAAAGCGTATTGGCATTGAGTCCGGCGAAGGCCGACCCGTTGTTGGCTCCCGCTTCCGCGTAGGCGTAAAAAATTTCGGAAAGCCCGTGTGGGCCCGCGTTCGCAAGGCTCGAAACGCCAAATTTTGAGACCAGTGAGATAGCGGTATATCCCAGCACGAACAGCGGATAGATCAGGACGGTCAGCATCGCCATCTTCACGTCAAACGCTTCGATCTTTTTGCCCAGATACTCCGGAGTGCGCCCTACCATCAACCCCGCAATGAACACGGAAAGAATGATGAACACAATGATTCCGTAGAGACCGGAGCCAACGCCTCCGAATACGACTTCGCCCAACAGCATGTTGATGAGCGGAATCATCCCGCCGAGCGGCGTGTAAGAGTCATGCATCGAATTCACCGCGCCGCAACTCGTGTCGGTTGTCACCACGGCCCATAGAGAGGAGTTCGCGATGCCGAAGCGAACCTCTTTGCCCTCCATGTTGCCGGCCGCCTGCAAGTGGTTCGCCGGAGTTTGTATCAGGGGATTTCCTCGCGCTTCCATCCCATAGGCCACTGTGATACCCACCAAAAACAGTATGGCCATCGCGCACCACACAGCCCAGCCGTGGCGCTGCGATCCCGTCATCCGCCCGAGCGTGTAAGTCAACGCTGAGCCAATCGCAAAAATGAAAACCATCTCGGCGAGATTCGTGAAGGGTGTGGGATTCTCATAGGGATGCGCACTGTTCGTGTTAAAAAAACCACCGCCGTTGGTTCCCAATTCCTTGATCACTTCCTGCGAAGCGACTGGCCCCTGCGCAATGGTCTGTTCCTTGACAACCTGCGTGGTGGCCTTTCCGCTCGAATCCGTCGTCTGCACCGTTTGCGGGTCGACGAGCTGCGCAGTGTCGTACGGCTTGAAATTCTGAGGCACGCCTTGCCACACCAGGAACAGCGCACCCAAAATGCAAATTGGCATCAGCACCCAGAACGTCGCCCGCGTCATGTCTACCCAGAAGTTGCCGAGGGTGTCCTGTTCGCGTCGCGCAATCCCGCGAACGATGGCGATGGCCAGGGCAATTCCGACAGCGGCGGAAACGAAGTTGTGGTATGCGAGGCCAGCCATCTGCGTCAGGTACGACATGGTGACTTCCGGCACGTACGCCTGCCAGTTGGTGTTGGTCGTAAATGACGCGGCCGTGTTGAACGCTAAGTCCGGCGCCACGGCGGCTAGTTTTTCCGGGTTTAGAGGCAGATAGTTCTGCAGGCGCTGCAGCAGGTAGAGCACAATCATCGTGACGCCGCTGAACATCAGCATCGCGCCGGCGTATTCGGTCCAGCGCATCTCTTTGGTTTCATCGACCCCCGTCAGCCGGTACACCAGCTTCTCGATCGGACGCATGACCGGGTCGAGGAGTGTCTTCTCGCGGTTGAACACGCGCGTCATGAACGAGCCGAGGGGCTTGGTCAGCGCCAGCACCACCAGCAGGAAAAATATGATTTGGAACCAGCCGTTGTTTGTCATGATCAGAACTTCTCCGGACGCAGCGTCGCGTACACAAGATAGATGAGCAGTCCTATGCAAACCGCCAGCGAAACAATCGTATCGAGCATTTCCCTTACCTCAATCCGTCACAGAATCGGACATACAATAAGCTCGCCGCGAAAAATACCACTGTTGCAACGGAAAACATTGTGTCTAGCATGGCGTTTCGGCTCCTCCGGTCAGCTTCCCTAACCAAATCCAGGCCTAAGTGGCCGGATCCTAGTCCTATTCCGGAAACTGGGGCTCTCACCCTTAGGAATACTTCCTCAGCGTTGGCGTGTCCCCGGCCTGATCAGACTCTCTGCCAACAACATTAGTGCGCCCCTTGGCTACTGGGAACTGGATCAGAGAAGTTTTGCCTGGTTGTTTAGCCTCAAACCCCAAAGGCCGCGTCGCCACGAATACTTGGCTAGCAATTCCGCACTGTGATCCAAGTCGATATGGCCGCATGACGCCGTGCGTCGTGCGCCTTCCTTCTTTCCAGAAGTTCGCCAGCACATAGAGCATGAAAACGAGGCCTATCCCATTGAGTACCAAAAAAATGGTCATGGTCTTCGCCCCCTTCCTGGTTCGCTCTCTACTCGGGATCTCAACTCGGCAAAGGAATGGGGCTTCAAAATCTCCAGTGCTGGCCTCATTCGTAGTCCATCACGGCCCACATTGATGTGAGCTTCGTCACGTCTCGTGATGTCCGACATGGCCCGCGCAGATCCGCGTAACTCAGATATCGTGCCTCTTTAATGGTTAAGAAGTCGTGGCCCTGCCATAAGAAACTTCTAAACAGGTCGAAGCAAACTCGGTTCTGCTACTGATCTATCGAAGATAGCCTTGGTGGAATTGGTCGATCCAAGCGAAGCGAGGAACCTCAACCCTATTCATCAGGAAGAGATTCCTCGTAGCTTCGCTTCTCGGCACTACATGACGGTCGCTGGGAGTGTGGCAAGCGGATCATCAACGAGGCATAAACAAATAATCTATCCTCAATAAACAAGAATTTCCGCTAAATCAATGGTCTATCCCGGGCGGACTGCAATAAGCTGCGTTAGAATTCTCTCGTGCTGAGATACCTAGCTCATTTTGGCCGCTACGCGACAGCCTTCCTGACCGTCGTACTGATAACTCTGTTCTTTCGTCATGAAACCAGCTTCGCCATAACCACCGTCGTCCTGGCTTACCTCCTTGCTATTTTGATTGCGTCCGCTCTGCGGGGCCTTGGCATTTCGGTATTCATGTCCGCTGTAGCTACGATGGCTCTCGACTACTATTTTTTTCCCCCGGTCGGCCGCTTCACCATTTCGGACCCACAAGATTGGACAAGTCTCTTTGCTTTTCTGCTCACTTCAATGATCGGGAGCGAACTTTCCGCTCGGGCGCGGCGGCAAGCGGATGAAGCCAATCGGCGACGGACTGAAGTGGAACAGTTGTATGAGTTCAGCCGCCATCTAATGAAAGCGCGCGATCAAATTGAGTTGTTAAATGAGATTCCCAAGCAGATCGTGAGATTGTTTCATGCCACAGCGGCAGCGCTATACGTGCCTGAGAAGCGAGAAGTCTATCGCTCGGGCATTGCGACCCCGCAATTGGACGAGAGCCGCCTGAAAGCCGCTGCGGTCCGCGATGACGCAGATATAGATCGTTCGCGAGGAGTTTGCTTCGCCCCCGTGCGCCTCGGATCGTGGGTGATTGGCAGCTTCGCAATTTGTGGATCGCTTGCTTCGCACCAAACTCTCGAAGCCATTGGAACTTTGATCGCATCCTCAATCGACCGCGCACAGGCAATTGAACTGTTGGGCAAGGCGGAGGCCGTCCGTGAGAGCGAGCGATTGAAATCAGTCCTGTTGGATGCGGTCACACATGACTTCAAGACACCCCTAACTTCCATCAAAGCGTCGGCGACCAGCTTGCTCGAAGATCTCAACTTCAATAAGAAACAGCGAAAAGAGTTGTTGGTGGTCATCGATGAAGAATGCGACCGGATTAATCACCTGATTGGACAAACGGCCGAAATGGCTCGATTGGAGGCCGGTGAAGTAACGCTCCAATTCGTCTCAATGCCAGTGGGTGAATTGATTTCCGCGGCGCTGGAGGACTGTGAGAGTGTCAAGAGCGCTCGAGCGATACAGATTGAAGTGAAAAATCCAAGCCGCAGGGTTTATGTAGACCCGACCTGGGCAAGAAAAGTTCTTACCCACATCATTCGCAATGCCGACCTGTATTCATCTCCCGGAGAACCAATCACGATAGGCGCCGAGGAAAAGGACGGTTTCGTCGTGTTCAGTGTAGCGGACAAGGGACCGGGGATTGAGGATTCGGAGATAAACAATATTTTCGACAGGTTTTATCGGGGCAAAGGTCAGCGGCACCGAATCCCTGGCACTGGTATGGGTTGCCAATCGCAAAAGCTATCGTTGAATCCCACGGAGGGAATATCGAGGTTGCCAGCCGCGTGGGGAAGGGCTCAGTTTTCACTTTCAGTTTCCCGCTATGTCAGGGAGCGAACGAGAGCAATTGAATTTCATTTCGGCCGTCGATTAACCGAGCCGTCCAGAAATTCTCGCAGCCAACGACGTTGCGGCACTTCCTTCAGGCCCTCGTGTCATCGGCTCGGATTTGCCCGTCAATTCAAAAAGTGTCGAGGTCAAGCCGGGATGCGGGTGCGGGGACGCTTGCGTTTCCACTCATAGTCCTTGCGCAAGAGCGCCTGATGTTTCTTGCACTGCGCGCACAATTCGGCGAAGGCCACTTTCACGCTGGCAAGCACGTCATATCCTTCACCTGTGGCGTGAAGCGTGCCCGTGGGAAGCGAGAGATTGACGGTAAACGAGTAGCTTTCCTTGCGCGCGTGCTTCTCGATCGCCGCGTGCAACTGCACCAGGTCCGGGGCGTAGCTCTTCAGCAGTTTGTCCAGCTTCGCCGCTTGCCGGTGCGTCTCTTTTTCCACGGGCTCGCGCCATTCCTCATGGGCGTTGCGAATCGTCAATTTCATGGCAGGACCTTTCCTGGAAATACGTGGGAGGGGGTGCGATTCGTGGCTCGATCCCGAAGCGCATGGACAAAACCAGAATAACAATTCGCCGATGCGGTTGCAAATTGCGGATTCCATTGTGGCAACGGATTTTACCTGCGGCCGACGCCAAAGAAGATTTGCCGCTACTTCTTGAAAAGGTTTTCGAACGCCTGGCGGGCGTCGAGAGGCCGTGAAACGCGTTCCGGCGAAGCCGAAGGGCCGGAAGGGGGAGCCGAAGGCGCGGTGTCCTTCTCAATCGTGGTGCGAAATTCGTAGAACGCGCAGTCGTTGACCTGGTCTTTTCGCGCGATTCGCTCGGGAACGGGCTCCATGCATTCAAAGCGCGCGGCGGTGTCAAAGTAGGCGCACTGCTTGCAGCAATGCAGTTCGAAACTGCAGCGCGGGCACTTCCCTTTTGGGTCGAATCCCTGCTGCAGCACGGCGCCGCAATTCGAACAGCGCGCGCGCGTGATCGTGCCGACCATGCGCGGCGTGCGCGGCCCGATCTGTTCCTGTCGTGGATGCCCTTCGTGCGGACGCTTTTCTTTCTTCTGGGGCTCGTCGGTGCTCTGGTAGCCCCTGTGCTTATACTTCCGGTCCAAGGAAACCTCCCGGAGGATACTCAATCATACTCTGAATCGAAACATGCAATTCGAATATTAAGTGAAGTAGCTGATAGTCTTAATAGTCGTTGCTTGCGGGTAAAAAAATTCGTGGGCTCCTGGTTACGAACTACGGGCCCACAGACGCGCCAATCCTTCCGCGCGCAAATCCGGCTGCAAAAATTTCCGTGGCGTTCCAGCATCGGAGAGAATCGCTTCGGCGGCCAGGTAACCGCTGCGAACGGCTCCCTCCATTGTGGACGGCCAGCCCGTCAATGTCCAGTCCCCCGCGAGAAATAATCCTGAGAGGGGGCTTTTTTGCGCGGGGCGCCAGCGGTCCGAGCCAGGCGCCGGAGAAAATGTCGCGGACATTTCCTTGACGACGGTTCCCTTCACCAGCGTAGCCTCACGAATTGCGGGAAGCACATCGCGCAACTCCTCGAGACACAACGCGATTATTTCCTGCCGCGAGCGCGATGCCAGGCTGTACGAGGCGCTGATGACCAGCTGCAAATATTGTCCGCCGCCGTCGTTCTTGCCATCGCCATAAAGCTGCGTCTTGTTGAACACCCACTGCGTCGTGGTGTCCAGCAGCGTGAGAAACGGCTCGCTCATCACGGCTCGGTCGAACCAGAGATGCACACCTGTGATCGGTGAAGTCCGCAAATTGCGCAGATTCGAAAACACAGGCTCGCTTTCCACAATCTCCGCGGGCAGCAATTCGGGCAAAATGTCGTGCGGAACTGCAGCGAGGTAGTAGTCCGCCGTCTCCACCGAGCCGTCTTCCCTCTCCACGCCGTCGACGCGTCCATCCGCGATCAGAAATCCCCGCACCCCGGCGCGCAGTTGGACTTCCCCTCCCTGTTGCGCCAGTGCCTTGCGGCAACCTTCGTACAGTTCGCCGAGAGGAACGCGCGGAATGCCCACGCGGTACCCGCCGCGCGTCGACAGAAACGCCTTCCAGAAAACGTCGATGCCGTAGCGCGCGTCAATGCGATCCAATTCTTCATCGAGCGCGCTGACCAGGATGACTTCCCAAAAGCGGCGAATCGCGCGGCTCGTCTGGCGATGTTTTTGCAGCCACGCGAGCATGGTGACGTTCTCACCAGCGACGGCCGTCGAGAGATCCGCAGGGCGTCCTCCGCTGCGCGCGATAGCCAGGAGCGCCTGAGCGATGGCGCGTTTGTCCGCCCAGCCGAACAGCGGAAAAAGCACGAAGGAAGGCGCCATGTGCAACGGCGGCGGCAGCGCCACGGATGCGATCGAGCCGCGCCGCCCATCGGGTGCGGCAAACAGCAACCGGTCAAAAAACCGAATTTGATTTGCAGCGCCTACGCGGCGGTAGAAATCCTCAAGGTTCGTGCAGCACCAGAGGGTGACGTGCTGGCAGTTGTCGACGTGCTCGCCGCCGGGCAGCACGTAAGACGCGGCGCGGCCGCCCAGATGGGGTCGCTTTTCGAGCAAACGCACGCGGAAGCCGGCTTCAGCCAGCGCGACGGCCGAGGAAAGTCCCGCCAGGCCGCCGCCGATCACGATCACGCTCTTCGAGGACATTTTTTTGGGAGTACCAGCCTAGCCGCGCGCGCAACAGGATCCCGGTTTTTTCAGGAGTGCTCAGCCGCACACGTTCGGAGAAAACATCATACCCGCGCGCCTCGATTCGGCGCAGCAGGCTGCTGTAAATCCGCGCCAGCGCCCAGAGCGCGGCTCGCGCGTCGGCGTGCACGCCCGGGATGAGTTCCACACCTTCGCGGTAAAAATTCCAGGCGCGCGCTGCCTCGAATTCCAGCAGACTTCGTATTTCCGCGTTCAATGGGCCATGCGCCAGAGCCTCGGTGCGAACACCGAACTGCGCGAGATCTTCGAGCGGAAGATACACGCGGCCCATCTCGTAATCCTTGGGCACGTCGCGGAGGATGTTGGTCAATTGAAAAGCGATGCCCAGTTTTTCCGCCAGGTCCGGCGCGTGCGGATCGTCAAACCCGAATACGTGCAGGCACGTGAGCCCCACGGTTCCGGCCACGCGATAGCAGTATTCGCGCAGCCGGTCGAAGGTGGCGTACTCGCCGACGGTCAAATCCATTTCCGCGCCGGAGATCAAGTCATGGAAGTAGCGCGGGGGAATATGGAAACGCTCGATCGTGTCCGCAAACGCAGGGAGAATCGGGTGGCTCGAAACATCGCCCGCTGCGGTAGCGTCCAGCGCAGCGCGCCAGCGTGCCAGGCCTCGCTGCTTGTCCGCCGCGCTTCCCACAGTGTCGGAGACGTCATCGACGAGGCGCATGAAGGCGTACAGCGCGCACAATGCGTCCCGCTTGGCCTGCGGCAGCATGAAAAACGCATAGTAAAAATTGCTGGCTGATGCGCGTGCGACGCGACGGCATTCCGCGTAGGAGCGCGCGACCGCGTTTCCATTCTCCGGCCGTTTTGTCTGTACGCCCGGATTCGCGCAACCGCCTTCGACAATCGACAGTTTTCCAGGAGCGGCGGGGACAGATGGAATCATGCTCGCCGATGGCTGTGCGAACGCAAACAAGCGAAGGACAAGCGCCCGCGCGAGCAGTGAAAACTGCTTCGATTTCGGGATCGAGGGCCGGTGCTCCAGCGTGTTGTATCCGACGGCTTCGATGGCATCGAGCACCGCCAGCCCGCCGCGACTGAACATTTCAATATCCACGCGCAAGGCGGAATCCACACCGCGGGCGAGCGGCATCCCTTCCGCGAACAGCTGTCGCGTCCGCGCAATCAAATCCTTCATCAGCGAAACATACCGCGCGTCGAACCGGCGCGCGACGATGTCGTCTTCCGTGAGCCCGTGGGCACCGAGGGCCTCCAGCGGAATGTAGATGCGCCCTTTCTCAAGATCGCGCGTGACGTCCTGCCAGAAATTCGCGAGTTGCAACGCCGTGCAGGTGGCATCGGAAAGCCGCTGCCGCTCCGCGTCGCGATACCCGCACAAATAAAGTACCAAGCGCCCCACCGGATTCGCGGAATAGTGGCAATAATCAAAAACATCGTCCCAGGTTGCGTACCGCTTCACGGTCTGGTCCTGGCGAAAGGCGATAAGCAGATCGGAAAACGGCCCGATGGGAATATCGAGCGCGGAAATCGTTTCGTGCAAAGCAATAAACACGGGGTGCGCAGATTTCCCTGCATTGCAATCGCGCAATTCCAGGTCCCATTCGTTCAAGAGCGCCAGGGCTTTTGCGGGGTCTGGAATTTCGTCACCCAAATCGTCGGCCCAGCGGCAGTAGGCGTATAGATTATAAAAATGCTGGTGCAGCCGCCGTGGCAAGAGCCAGGAAACGACGTTGAAGTTTTCGTAGTGATGCGTGGCGAGCCAGCGGGTGTACCGCTCGGCCTCCGCGACCGTGCATCCGGACGGCGGCAGGCCTCGTCCAATTTCGAGTTCAACAGGTATTTGCATTTTGCGGGACAAGTAGCACAGGCTTCAGCCTGTGGGGTTTGTGTTCAACAAAACCAAAAGCTCACAGGCTCAAGCCTGTGCTACTTACGGAATCACCGCGACTTTCATTTCGCCGTTGCGATGCTTCATATGCTCGAACATCTTGGGAAGATCGGTGAGCGGAATTTCGGCATTCACGAAATCGTTCGAACGAATTTCGCCTCTCGACACGCTTTCCAGCGCTTCCCGAATAAATCGCGGCGTGTGATGGAAGGTAGATTTGATGGTGATCTCGGAATAGTGCAGCGCGTTCGGGTCCACGGCCACCTGCGTGCCCCGCGGGCAGCCTCCGAACAGATTGACGGTGCCGCCACGGCGCACCATCTGCAGCGCCCATTCCCATGTCTGCGCCGTGCCCACGGCTTCGATCACGGAGTCGGCGCCGCGTCCGCCTTCGGTCAGTTCCCGAATCGCTTGCGCCGGATCGCTCAGATCCGGAGCGATAAACGCCGCGCGCGCTCCAAAGCGTTCCGCCGCGCGAATCTGATTCGGCCGCTTGCCGAGCGCAATCACTTTCACGCCGCGGTTCGACAAGACGCGGATAAATTTGAGCCCGATCGGCCCGCAACCAATCACCACGGTCGTATCGCCCGGCTGGATGCCGGTCTCATGAATGCCGCGCAGCACGCAGGCCAGCGGCTCGACCATCGCCGCGTCCTGAAAGGAAACGTGTTCCGGGATCACCAGCATGTTCTGCCGCACGATTCGTCCCGGGATGCGGATGTATTCCGCGTAGGCTCCGTTGTTGAACAGCAAGTCTTCGCAGAGATTGCTCTGCCCCTTGCGGCAAAAAAGGCAGACGTTGCAGGGTGCCGAATTCGAGGGGACGACGCGCGCGCCAACCTTCAACCCGCCATTCACATCGGAACCGAGGGTTTCGACGATGCCGGCAAGCTCGTGCCCGAAGACCGCGGGAGGGGTAATCATGCGGGCGTGGTATCCCCGCTTCCAGACTTTCAAATCCGTTCCGCAGGTTAACGCGACTTTTACGCGGATCAGCGCCTCATCCGCGGCGACCCTGGGGATATCCACGCTCTCGATCTTCAGATTCTCGCTTCCATATAAAATGGCAGCGGTCATGTGACCGTTATTTCGTCCGTTCTGTTGGTTGCTATTCAAGGATGAATCACCACTTTTAGAGAATCCCCTACCGGACGGGCCGCCAACTGCAGCGCCCGATCCATATCTTCCAATGAAAAACGATGTGAGATCAATTCCTTCACCGGTAACTGATGCGTAAAGATCAGCCGCGCGGCCTCGCCGGCCCTATCGATCGCGGCGCTATAGCTACCCAATATTTCCTTTTCTTCGACCCCTACCGCCGCCGCCGGAAACTCGATCTTCATCTGCGGATCATTCTGCGCGAACAGAAGCACGCGCCCTCCCGGCCGGGCCAATGCCAAAGCGTCCGTCAGCGCCGCGGGAATCGGTACCGCAACCAGCACCACGTCCGCTCCGCGCCCTTCAGTGTGCAAACCGATTTTTTCGGCCAGCCGCCCTTCGCGCGGATCCACAGCCAGATCAACACCCAGCGATAGGCTCTTTGCGCGGCGCTCCGGCATGGGATCGCTTCCAATCACGGTCGCGCCCTCCAGCTTTGAGAGCATGGCCAGGAGCAACCCGATCGGCCCCAGTCCCATGACCACCGCGGTCTCCCCCGCGGCCACGCGGGCCTTCTCTATTGCTTTGATGCACGTATTCACCGGCTCGATAAACGAAGCTTCCTCAAAACTGACATCGTCCGGAACGGCCACCATCCCGCGTTCGGCAACCCACGGCATGCCGCGCACGTACTGCGCGAATCCGCCGCCATTGGGATCAAATCCCGCGGTGAGTCCGACTTTCTTGTAGCCCGGGCATTGCGAATACAGCCGCCGCTCACAATAGAAACAGGCCCCGCACGGGACGTGATGAAAGCTCATGACGCGGTCGCCCAGCTTCCACTTGGTAACGCCAGAGCCGACCCCAACGACGGTCCCGGAAACCTCATGCCCGAAAATCTGGGGAGGCGCGACGAATCCATGTTCAATTTTCTTCAGGTCCGTGCCGCAGATTCCGCACGCCGCGACCCGGATCAATACTTCTCCCGCGCCGATCGCGGGCACCGGAACGGTTTCCACAACCACTTTCCCCTTCCCGCGGTACACCGCCGCGCGCATCGTGGACGGGACTGCGTGCGCCGCCGCTGAAGTCTCGAGGATGGTTCCTGACTGGCTCATAGCGCAGCCACCGTATCTTGCTCGATGGGAATCAGTCGATCGGCCATGGCCCCCGCAAACGCGTCCAGGAAATCGGCGAGACGCCGGGACGCAAACCGGGAATCGCGCGCCAATCTCATGAGCTTCGGTAATCCGGCCGGTCTTTGCAATACTTGAGAGAGAATTCCCGTCACGCGAATCTGGCCGTGGGCGTCGCGGGCCTGCTCGAAATCATAGGGCATGTCGAAGTCAACGGTGTCGCTGATCGCCCGAATCGCCACAGCCGGAACGCCGCACCGCGCCGCCTCCGCAAGGATCGTGTAGCTCTCCATATCGACCGCTTCCGCCTGGCTCCCCAGTTCGCGCTTCTGCTCGGTCCGCGTGACGAGCGTCTTTGATGTGGCCAGGCGCTCAATCTGCCGAGCTCCGCAATCCACGGCGGTCGAGAGCAGCTCGCGATGGCTTGCCACGGCAACCGGTTCTCCTACTTCACTAACCAGCCGCGCGGCCAGAATGTCTCCGGGGCGATACCCTTCGCGCAGTGATCCCGCGAGGCCCGTCGAAATGCAAATATCGGGCTTGTAGCCAAGAGCTTTCTTGGCGGCGTTCAACGCGTGTTCCTGCCCCATACCCGTCAGTAATGCGCGGACTTTTGCGCCGCCAAACATTGCTTCAAACACCAGCCCGTCTCCAGGTACGCGCAGAAAACTCCTGCGACGCTGCCATGGCGCAAATTCCGATCGCACCGCGAATGTCACGAGTATTTTCATGGACTCCGACACTCATCTAGGCCGCACGCGCGCCCGCGACTGCCGGCGCGCGCCCTGCGGCAATATAACCGTTCGATTCATACCATGTTACCGCCCGCTCCAAGGCAGCTTCAACTGGCCCGGGAACAAATCCAAGTTCGCGCTCGGCCTTGGAGGAATCCACAAACATTCTATGCCGCGCCATGCGTACGCCTTCGAGTGGAATCTGCGGCTCGCGGCCCAGCAGACGGGAAACCCCGGAATCCGCGCATCCAGCAGCGTAGGCTAATAGATACGGAATTTTCCATCGCGGCGCGGGGCGACCGCTCGTCGAAGAAAGAATGTCCAGCATTTGTTTGAGCGTCAGATTGCGCCCGCCCAGAATGTAGCGCTCTCCCGTGCGCCCGCGGTCGGCGGCCTGTAGATGTCCCTGCGCGCAGTCTTCGACGGGAACAAAGTTCAACCCCGTATCCACGTAGCCGGGCATGCGACCATTCAAGAAATCGACGATGATTTTTCCCGTCGGCGTGGGTTTCCAATCGCCAGGACCCACGGGAGTGGTCGGATTTACGATCACCACCGGCAAGCCAGCTTCCGCGGCGCGCAGGGCGCACCGTTCAGCCTCGAATTTGGAACGCTTGTAGTGCCCGATCATTTCGTCCACGGACGATTGCGTCTCTTCGTTTGGCAATTCGCCCTCGCGAGGAACGGCGATGGTCGCGACCGTACTCGTATAAACGAACTTTTCGACTCCCGCGCGGCGCGCCGCCTCGAGCAGGTTCTGCGTGCCAGTCACATTTGATTCGTGGATTTCCCTGGGGTCGCGGGCCCAAAGGCGATAGTCCGCCGCAACATGAAACACGCGTTGCACGCCCTGAAGGGCTCGATCCAGAGAAGCGGAATCCCTCAAGTCCCCGGTGATGCGCTCCGCCTCGAATCCATTCAACGCGCGGAGATCGCTCGACGGGCGGACCAGCACCCGCACGTTCTCCCCGCGTCCTGCCAGTGCGCGGGCGACGTGGCTGCCGAGGAAGCCTGTCGCTCCGGTGACCAGCGTTTTCATAACACTCGCAGTCTTCCGTCCGCTGACAACAAATCCGTATTGGCCGGGGGCGGTGGCATCAGCGTGGAGCTTCCGCCGGAATGCCCATTTGTAGGTGGTTCCTTGGGTGCATTCCGATCGGGATTTCCTCCCAGGTGCCCGCCAAACTGCCATTTCAGCATCGTCCAGGTATCCCCCAACTGGCGTTTTGCGCCCAGCACAGGAGTAGTTTCAAATCCGACGTGCATCATGCAGTCCGCGCAGCGCGGATCGTTTCCGGGTCCATATTTTTCCCATGGAGTCTTGTCAATCATCTCGCGGTAAGACGCGTAGTGATTGTCCGTAATGACGTAGCAGGGACCTTTCCAGCCTCGTGGATTAAAAGTCGGGGTGCCCCAGGCCGTGCACTCCAGTTCGCGCTCCCCGCGCAGGAAATCGAGGTAGATCGGCGAAACCATCAGATTGTATTTTTCCAGCAGGGAAACGGCTTCGCGGAATTTCTCGCGAATGTCCTCGCGGGTCATGAAAATGTCGGTGGTCTGAACCGCGGAATAGCCGTATGCCGGCGCGAGCATGTACCCGTCAACTCCCAGAGTGTCGAGATAAGAGTAGAGATCGGCAATTTCCTTCAGGTCCGTTTCCTTGTAGATCGTGGTGTTGGAGCAGACCAGGAAGCCCGCAGCCTTGGCGGCCTTAATTCCCTCGATAGCTTCGCGGAACACGCCGTCGCGCTCGACACACAGGTCGTGCGTTCTCTCCAGCCCGTCCAGATGGACGTTGAAGAAAAAGCTGGAGACCGGCTTGAATTCGTGCAGCCGCTTGCGGATGAACATGCCGTTGGTGCAAAGAATGATGTGCCGCCCGCGATCCAGAATTTCCTTCGCGAGCTTTCCGATTTCGGGATAGATCATGGGCTCGCCGCCGCATATCGAGACAATTGGCGCTCCGCACTCATCCGACGCCGCGAGGCATTGCTCGACGGTCATGATTTCGTTGATTGTCGATTTGTACTCTCGGATGCGCCCGCAGCCCGTGCACGTAAGATTGCAGGCGTGCAGTGGCTCGAGCATCATCACCATCGGAAATTTCTTGGTGCCGCGAAAACGCTGGCCGGCCACGTACTTCGCGAGGTTCGCGGTCATCTTCAGGGGGTATCTCAATTCTCTCTCCTAGCCTTCTGCTGGTCGAATTCCTGCGGCCGCACCATCAATCCGCAGAATTGCGTGATCCGGTTTGCCGTGTTCCGGTACCGCGCGAGCGCGTACAAGGGAAAATAGTTCCGGTACAAATGATATTTCAGATAAAACACGCAGGGAAAACCGGTGCCCGTGAATTCCTTTTCGGCCCAGGAACCGTCGGCTTCCTGCTGCTCCACCAGGTGATTCACGGCGCGCGCGATCGCGGGATCTTCGATTTCCGGCGTTGCCGCCAGCAATCCGATCAGCCCCCACGCGGTCTGTGAGGCAGTGCTGGCGCCTTTGCCCTTGAGCGCCGGGTCGTAGTAGGAAGCGATGGATTCGCCGAAGCCGCCGTCGGAATTTTGCACCGAGCGCAGCCATCCCACAGCACGTTGGCAGTAGTCTCTCGCGGTCAGGGCGACCGTTTCCAGCGCGCGAAGGACTCCGCTGGTCCCGTACACGTAATTCACGCCCCAGCGCCCGAACCACGGTCCTTCGCCGGTCTGGTCTTTCAGCAAGAATCTCACCGCCCGCTCGATCACAGGATGCGTTGCGGGCCATCCGTATCGGCCCAGGCACTCCACGACGCGCGCGGTCACGTCCGCCGTGGACGGATCGATCATCGCATTGTGGTCGGCAAACGGAATCTGGCACAAGAATCGCCGGTCGTTGTTGTGATCGAACGCGCCCCATCCGCCGTCCTCGTTCTGCATGGCCAGCAGCCAGTCCAGGCCGCGGCGCACAGAAGCTTCCATGCGGCGCTTATCGGGATAATCCACACGTTGTAGCGCCATCAGCACGAACGCAGTGTCATCCACGTCCGGATAGAAATCATTGCGGAACTCAAACGCCCATCCACCCGGCATGACCCCGGGAGTTTTCAACATCCAGTCTCCAGGGCCGCTGATTTGTTTCTTCAGTAGCCAACTGGCCGCCTCAACGAGCGCAGGATGATTGGGCGGCAATCCCGCTTCCTCGAGAGCTACCATGGCAATCGCGGTGTCCCAAACAGGCGAAACGCATGGCGCCACGCGGATCGTGTCGCCCTCTTCGATCTCAAAGCGCGAAAACTCGTCGATTTCCCGCGCGGTCAGCGGATCGTCCGGTGAATGGCCCAATGCGACGAGCGCAAAAATGGCGTTCATCATGGCCGGATAGATCGCGGCCAGACCCTCGCTGCGCTCCAGGTGTTCGAACATCCATTCCCGCGCCTGCCGCAGCGCCCGCTGCCGCAGGGGTTTCCACGGCACTCGTTCGTACAGTTTCAAACCGCGATCCAAGGCCAGGAAGAAATTCCGCCAGCTGAACAATTCTTTATCCCAGCTTAGGCCGAGGGCTTTTCGTGAGGGATCGCGATACAGTTCGTCCACGCAAACCCCGCCGGGGACATTGAAGCGCGGCTTATGCGCGTACAGAATTGTCAGCGGAATCACAATTCCCCGAGTCCAGGACGACATCTCATAAATGTTAATCGCGAACCAATTCGGCAGCAGCATGAGCTCAGGAGGGATCGCCGGAACCATGTTCCAACCCACCGCACCCACCAGCGCCAGATAGAGCCGCGTGTAAGAATTTGCAGCTTCGAGGCCGCCAAGTTCGTGCACCCTTTTGGCTGCGCGCTGCAGGTGGTCGCAGGCAGGGTCATCGCCCGCCAGCCGCAACGCGACGTACGCCTTGATCGTGGCATTCAGCTCGGACGGCCCGCCGTAATAGATGTTCCAGCCGCCATCTTCCAACTGCCGCCGACGGACGTAATTTGCGAGCTTGGCGATTCGGTCGGGATTGGCCTTGTTGATGACATGCAGATAAAAAATATAATCGGATTCGAGGGTCGTGTCGGCTTCGAGTTCACCAGCCCAGTAGCCTTCAGATGCCTGCAAGGAAAGGAGATAATTCACGCCGCGATCGATTGCGTCGGAGAGACGCTCCGCCATGACCGCGAGTACGCCCGCGGGGTGGGACGCACCTGATTGCTCAAATTGAACGCGTGTACCTAAAGCCATCGACTATGCCCAGACCTCACAGATTCTTTGATGCCGTTTCAGTGGAGAGGGTTCATTCGAATACACCAAACCGTAGGCCCTCAGTTCGTCGAAGATATGGCTTGGGACGTTTCGGACTGCTCCGAACAGAATCACCAGCCCGGTCCCCAAGCACCAGTACCTGGAATCCCCATTCGTATTATCTTCGGTCTTTAGACGTGGGTCAACTAAGATTGCAACTCTTGTTAATCCAGAAGATAGCCTCTTTGGTATCAAGGGGCTTTGCGAGTCATTCACGCTTCGGCAGGATGCGGCTCTCTAGCGCCTTCACCCTTTCCGCCAGTTCCGGTAAGCGGCTGAACCAGGCAAATTGCTTCTTGAATTTATCAAGCGGACGCGCCGGCGTGCCCCAGACGATCTGCCCACTTCTCACGGTCTTTCCTGTAGGGATGCCCGCTTGCGCTCCAGCCACGGCGCCGTCTTCGATCTGGCAGTGATCGGCGATCCCCACCTGCCCGCCGATGGCCACATTTTTCCCAATTGAGCTGGAGCCTGAAACCCCTGTTTGCGCCGCAATCACGGTGTTTTCCCCAATGCTCACGTTGTGCGCAATGTGAACCAGGTTGTCCAATTTCGTGCCTGCCCCGATTTCGGTGCGGCCGAGAGACCCGCGATCAATGGTGGCATTTGCCCCGATTTCCACCTCATCGTGGATAAAGACCTCTCCGACCTGTGGAAATTTCCTATATTTTCCATCCTCGGCAACGTAGCCAAAGCCGTCCGCGCCAATCACGGCGCCGGAATGCAGGACCACGCGGCTTGCGAGTCGCGCGCCGGCATACAATGTCACGCGTGGATAGAGGCGGCAATCTTCCCCGAGGCTCGCGCCCTGGCCCAGGAAACAGAATGCTCCGATCTCTGTACCTGCGCCCACATGCACATCTTCTTCGATAACCGTGTAGGGCCCTACGGCAGCGCCGGGAGCGATTTGAGCCGATGCGGCAATCAAAGCAGTGGGATGAATTCCATTGGCGATGGAAGCCTGCGGAAGAAGCCACTCGGCAACGCGGGCGAATGCCAGCTTTGGGTTTGTCGCGCGCAGCAAGATCTTTCCGGGGAGCGGAAGTCCCGGCGCAATCACCACACACCTGGCCCGGGAAGCAGCGGCCCGGTCCAAATGGCGCGGCGACTCTACATAGATTAAATCTTCAGCGCCTGCGGACGCGGGTGAAGCCACGCCGGATACATTCGCCGCGCCGTCACCCTCCAGCGCGCAGCCCAGGAAATCTGCCAGTTCCTTGATCGTGCGTGTCATGAACGGTTTCCCCTTCCTGTGGGATCGGCCAGCCGACTTCCGACCCTTTGCCTGCGAGAAGCTCGGGCTATTTCGCCTGCCTATTTCTTGTAGATTGGCGGATCGCCCGGCGGACGCGTCTTCCAGCGGCGATGCACCCAGAGCCATTGGTCAGGATGGCGGCGCACGTAATTTTCAATCACGCGCGTGAATCGCTGCGTGTTTTCGCGAATGTCCGCGGTGTCGTCTCCCGTGCGGACAATTTCTACGGGGGGCTCAAAGCAGAGCCGGTATTTCCGGAGGGTGTTGTCCCAATGCAGAAAGCCCGGCACGACCGCGGCGCTCGTGTGCAGCGCGAACCGCGCCAGCCCCGCCGTGGTGCACGCCGGGATGCCAAAAAAATCGACAAACACACCCTCGCTCCACTGCGTGTTCTGGTCGGCTAAAATGCCTACCGTCCCATTCGCCGCCAAAACTTTCAAGACCGCGCGCGCCGACTGATTCTTTTCGATAGGCTGGTTCCCGCTCAGGCATCGATATCTCGTAATCAGCGCGTCCACGCGCGGATTGTCGATGGGCCGGACCAGAAAATGCAACGGGTTTCCGAAAAGCGCCTGCGCAAAAGGAGCGAGCTCCCAGGCGCTCATATGCCCGGTAAGAAACAGGACACCTTTGCCTTGCGCCTGAGCCGTGGCGAAATTCTCAAATCCGTCGAGCAGCACGATCCGGTCGATATTGTTTTTCGTGTAGCCCGGAAAATGGGCCAATTCCGCCGCCATCCATCCTAGTTGCCGCACCATCCCGCGAATCGCGGCGCGGTGCTGTTTTCTGGTCCATTCGGGAAACGCTAGCTTCAAATTTTCCGCCGCGGCTGCTCGCAAACTGGGCCGCATCCAGAACAAAAGCGCTACCGTGCGTGCGCCCACAAATCTCGCGATGGGGCGCGGCATCGCGCCAATCGTCTTGAGCAGCAGCCACACCGCTGCGTATTCCAAGCGTTCTCGCACGAGGGGATTATAGTAGGACGGGCTTCAGCCTGTCTGCTTTTGCGCGCTGGACTCAAAAACAAAACCAGACAGGCTGAAGCCTATCCTACTAGACCGGCCCAGATGCTAGACTCAACCGCTTGGATTCCACCCCTCCAATTCGCTCGCGTGCCGCTGAAGAGGGCAATTTTCAGATCCCCCTGTGGGGCGTCCCGTTCATTCTTTTGCTTCTGTACGTGTGCCTGTTCAGCGGATTGGGCGCGCTGGGACTGGTAGGGCCTGACGAGCCGCGCTACGCTGCGATCGCCCGCGCGATGGCTGAGACGCACGACTGGATCACGCCGCGGCTGTGGGGCACGCCGTGGTTTGAAAAGCCGGTCCTGTATTACTGGACTGCCGGAATCGCCATGCGCCTTTTCGGCGTAAGCGAATTCGCGGCGCGGCTGCCGTCGGCTTTGGCTGCGCTCCTTGCCGTCGTTGCCGTTGCGTGGACGGCTCTGCGATCTTACGGATTGGGCGCGGCTTGGTACTCGCTTCTGATGCTGCCTACTTCGGTCGCGGTGACCGGCTTCTCACGCGCCGCAAGTCCGGACATGCTCTTCGCGGGCTTGCTGACCGCCGCGATGGCCGTGGCCGTCGAAATGTTGCAGAAGCCCCGGCCAGGACCAATCCTGCGCGTCGCATTCGGATTTTTTCTCGGCGCTGCCGTACTGGCAAAGGGCCCCGCTGCCGTGATTCTCGCGGGCGGGGCGACGCTCCTGTGGGCTGCCTTCACTCGCCAGTGGCGCGCGCCATTTCGTTTCCTTCACCCGCTGATCATCGTGGTGTTTTGCGCGACGGCCCTGCCCTGGTATGTACTCTGCGCCCTGCGTAATCCGGATTTTCTCCGCGTCTTCATCTGGCAGCACAATTTTGAGCGGTATCTGACGCCCATTTTCGAGCATCGCCAGCCATTTTGGTTCTTCGGTCCGGTATTTCTTGTTGGAATTCTGCCGTGGCTTCCACTGCTGATCCCTTCCGTGAATGAAGCGGGGACTAGCCTGCGTTCGATCCAGAGAGCAAGCTCTCCGGCGCTTTTTGTGGCCTGTTGGGCACTCTTCACGCTGTTATTTTTCAGCGCTTCCCAATCGAAGTTGCCGGGCTACATTCTGCCTGCGATTCCCCCTGCCGTTTTGCTGGTCGGCGCGAGCGTAGCGAGGCACTCCCAGCGTAAATCAGGAATCCTGTCATGGATGGTTGTCGGCATCGGTTTACTGTTCCCGGTTGGCACTGGAATCGCTCTTGCGGAATGGGCCCATGCCTCCAACATCGATTATTTACTGCACGCCGAAATTGCGCGAGGGCTTGAAATTACCCTCGCTGCGGCAATCGTTTTCGGCAGTCTGATTGCTGGATTTTCAATTCGCCGCAAACACAACGAATCGATATTTTTCGCTGCCTTTGCTACGGCCATGCTCATCCTCCTTGCTAATCGCCTCATTCTTCCGGGAGCCGACAAGATTGTGTCGACAAGACCTGCAGGGACCTACGTCAGCCGCAGGTTGCCGGCGGATGAAGTCGCGGTTTACCGGCTCCCACGCGCGGCCGAGTACGGCTTGAACTACTATTTTAATGCGGCCTTACCGGAATGGACTCCGGACAACACGAAAGCAAAAATCGTAATTTGCGGCCGAGAAGCACTTGGAGCTTCCCGATTGAGCGAAGTGCCCGCAGAAGACAAAGGTCCACTAACCGGAGACGGGAAAATATTTTTTGTGATCCCGCCTCCGCCAGCCGAAAAGTAAGATATTTCTTTTCCTACTTAATTTCGGGCAGAGGCGGGCCCGTCAGCGGCAAATTCACCAGGAAGAAACTCACGATGCGGTTTTCGTAACTGCGTTTTTCGTCGTCCATCATTCCCGTGTAATTTCCATGCTCCAGGACGGCGAGTTCGTGAGGCGGTGGAGAGATCCGGAACAGCTCGGCGGTCGATGCGGCGAGCGCGGGTTCATCGGCGGCTTGCAGATAGAGTTGGGCAACGCCCGAAAGTTTTGCAATTCGCGCACTCAGTGGCGGCACTTTCCCGAATTGCCGATTGAGCCAGCGGAAAATCAGCTGCGATGCTCGGGTCACGAGAGGAATCGACCCGAGCCCGGAGCGGCTGACCTGCAGCGCGACCATATCGTTCGGATGGCCGTAGGGGGATTCCACGGCAACGGCGCGAACGCGGGGGTCACTTGTGGACTCGGCAAGCGCCACGTAAGCACCCATGTTCACTCCCCAAAGGCCAAAGCGGTTCGCGTCCACGTCGCCGCGAGCGGCAACGGCATCCATGGCAGCACGTAACTCCACGACTTCCTGCAATCCCAGCGTGGAGCGGCCTCCGGCCGTTCCGTGACCCGAAAAATCAAAGAGCAGAACATTATATTGCTGATACTGGAGGGCCGAAGCCAGCGTAAGAAGTTCGGCCCGGCTCGATTCGTAGGCCGGGCACAGTATGACCGTGGGTGCCGCTTTCAGACCGGGAAAAAACCAGGCGTCGCGCGCCCCCTCGCCTTTCACCGTGAAATTGATGGTGTCGGGATGGCCTGGAAAATTCTGCAGATCTATCGGGGAGTGGCTGGGAACGGGAGCAACCATGCGGTAAACCAAATATCCTGAAACGCTCCCGAGGGCCAGCAGCGCAAAGATCGCCAGGGCCACAATGGCAATGGCCAGCTGCGTGTACCACCTCGAAGGATGTCGAACTTCGGAAAGGAAACCCATGCGCTCGGATTCGGGCCATAGAGCGAACTTCCGCCCAGCCGGCAAATCCGCTGGGGACGGTGTGTCGCTCGGCAAACGCATGGTAGCACAGATGGCACGGCGCAACGGACAACCGATCCGCTAGGTGTTTCCGAAGTACATCCAGTCGCCCGTGACGAATGATATGATAGAAATAACCATGAACGCCGTTAGCCAAAGGCTGGGGACCGGTTCCATGCAGATCGTCGATCTCCGCCAAATGACCTCCTGGCAGCTCGAACCATTGCTGGCTGAAGAAGCGCAGCAGTGGCGGGAAGAGTTGCGTTGGGATTACCGCGCCTCAACGGAGCTGATCAAGAAATTCGTCGACGCGAGGTCGCTCACTGGCTCCGCCATCATGGAAAACGGGCGCCCCGTCGGGTACGCATTCTACGTCCTCGAAGATCATAAGGGGCTGGTGGGCGGGCTATTTGTATCTCCCCGATTTTCGCAGCAGGAGTTGAGCGAGCGCCTGCTGACGGACACATTGACCACGCTCAGCGGCATACCCAAGCTCGAACGCGTGGAGGCGCAACTCATCCCCTTCGGCTATCAGTTGGATCCTGTCTTGACCGAGTACGGCTTCCGCCTATACACGCGGCAGTTCATGATCGCGCCGCTCGCACCGCACACGGGAGAGGCACTCGAGGCATCCCTCGGAACCATCAGGGAAGGGCCCGGAGCAGGTCTAATCCTGGAGCGATGGGATCACCGCTATTTCGAGCCGTGCGCGCGGCTGATCCAGCTCGCCTACGCAAACCACGTGGATGGTGAAATCAACGATCAGTACCGCAGCGAATCCGGCGCCCTGCGCTTCCTGAAAAACATCATCATCCTGCCGGGCTGCGGGCAGTTTCAGCCCGAGGCTTCCTTCGTCTTGCGCGCCCCGCACGCCAACCACCTGGTCGGCGTGATTCTGAATTCACGCGTTTCCGACGGAGTCGGGCACACCACGCAAATCTGCGCCATGCCGGGATACCAGGGCCGCGGACTCGGGCGCCTGCTGATGGAAGCTTCCCTGCAGGCGCTGCGCGTGCGGAACTTCACGCATGTATCGCTCACGGTAACTTCGGGCAACGAGCGCGCCGTCCAGCTCTATGAGAAGCTTGGTTTTAGCACGGTGAAGAAATTCGCCGCCGGAGTCTGGATCGCGTATTGACCTGAGCAGTCGACTTCCCCGCAATGCCGGAAATTTGAAATCTCAAATTTGAAATGATCGCAATTTTGCCAGTCGCTATTGCGAAGTGACCCGCCCTCCGGGGATCACGGCATCGAAATCTCAAATCTGAAATTTCAAATTTGAGAATTGCGGCAGCCCCGTGCCCTGCCGGAAACACTCCTGAGCCCAAGGCTTGCTGATCGAATCCCGGCTTTGCCATACTGATAAATATGCGTGGCAGGGCGATTCCCGCGGGTGTCCTCCTTTCATTTCTGATCGCAGCCGGCGCAGCGCGCGCCGACGAGATTCGTTTGAAAGACGGCACTAAGATTATTGGCACTATCGTGGGCTTCGAAAACGATTCCTTCCGCGTCGAAACTTCCTACGGATTCGCCCTCATCCGGAAAGACAAGGTCGCGGACATCAATATTACCGCGACAAAAAAGGAAGCCGAACCAAGTGCAAAATCGAGTGCGTCCCCCTCGCCGCCTGCTGCCGCAGCAACTAGCATTGTTCCCGCCGTGGTGAAGGAACCCGTTGCCAACGCGGGAGTTTCTCCAGAAGCAAACCCGCTAGCGCCGATGCGCCCCCCCGTCAGCCATGGCTCAGCCCCTAATCCCACCGCGAAGAATGAGGTTGCCGCACCCAAGGTGGAAAACGTAGCTGACACTGTGCCTGCGCCGCCTGTCGCGCCTCCCGCGCCTCCGCCGGCTCCGGGACCGCCTGTGATTCGCGACGAGATTCGCGGCAGCCAATATGTGAACGAGACCTACGGATTCCAGATGTTCAGGCCGCCCAGCTGGGACCTGATCCCGGCGGCGCGCAAGGCGCTGCCCGACGCCGTCGCCGCACTGGGCACCAATGACCAGACTACGCTGCTCGTCATCGGGCGAACTCCCGCGAAGGATTCTCTGGACGCGCATGCCACGGCCACGGAAAGCGCTCTCAAGGATGTGTACGAAAATTACCGGCTGATTTCCACGCGCACTCTGTCCGTCGCCGGCGTCCCCGCCATCGAGCAGCGCTCGCGCGGCACCGCGGACGGCCGCGACTGGTCCGTCATCCTGCTGACTCTCCTGAAAGACAATAACGCCTACACCCTGCTCGGCATGACCTGGGCAAATTCCGACCTGATTCAGGTCCAGGAAAACGTGATCGCAAAAGCGGTGAGCAGCCTTACCTTCACGGCAAAGTAAATACGCCAGCACGCTTTTTCCTTGCGTGCGAAGCAACAGAACGGGTTCTCTCCAGACTGATTACTTCGCCCTTGAAATTGAATTCACCTCAATCAAATCTTTGTTCTTCTCCCCGGTCATAGTGACTTCCAGGACATGACTTTTGCCAGTCTTGGGGACAATCTCGGCCGCTTTTGCGTTTCCAGCAGGATCCAACCTGAACCCGATTCCGTCATGATCCACGAAAGTGAAGGATTTCGTTTTTGCGTTGGGCGAGCAATACCGGACTTCCCGGTCCTTGTCTCGATTGACGTAATTCAGCGTGTCGTTTGGGCCTTTGTTGCGCTCTTCGGATTCGTAGCAGTTGGAATCGACCAGAAAACCTGACCAGCTTTTCGCGAAAGCGGGCGTGGCCGCCAGGATAACAAGAGCGGCGAAGACAATTATTGTTAGCTTCATCGCGCCACCTCCACTTAGTTGGATATCCGCATAGCGGAAGAAGTTTCGCTCCTTTCTTGCAGAACTCTCCGAGAAACGCGAAGCGTTGTAGATTTTAGTTGCCGGGAATCGGAAGGAATAAGAATTAGGCAGTTGGGCGGGCACGATTCAAGATAAACGTGGCTTCACGCCACATTCACCGTCACCGTGTGATAGCCCGTCACGCCGTCCGGCCATTCGCCCGAACGGGAAGACGTCTGCAACTTGCCGTTCGCGTCGGTAGCACGCACTTGAATTTCATGCTTGCCGCTCTGCGGATTGGCCCACACGTAGCGCCAGAACGCCCACACTTGCGACGGCATCGGATTGCTGAAAATCTGGCAGGGATTCCAGGTGGCGCCGCCGTCGGTCGAGATTTCCACCTTCGCGACGCCCACTGCGTTCGTGACCGCCCAGCCGGTGATGACAAAACTTTGCCCTTCGATCTGCTGAGCCCCGATATCTGTCAAGTTGTGCGGATCGTCGATCACCGATTGCAATTGCCGCTCGCCCGTATCCGACCATCCCATCCATTCCCAGTAGCCGAGATGGCTTTTGTCGACCAGTTCGATGCGCGTGAGCCATTTCGGCGTCTTCATCCCGTAAATGCCGGGCATGAGCACGCGCAGCGGAAATCCGTGGATGCGCGTCAGCGGGTCGCCGTCCATGTCATAGGCCAGGAAATTCCCGCCGCGCGACAATCGTTCAATCGTGTGGCCCGTCGTGTATCCTTCCGCGGCGTACAGGATCGCGAACTTGGCATTCGGCTTCAGCCCGGCGCGTTCCAAGAGAGGCCCTATCAGCGTCCCGCGCCAGTCAGCCGTATCGATCAGCCCGCCCGCAATTTCATTCGAGATGCACTCGAGCGTGAGCGTCGTTTCATACTTGGGAAGCTTTCGAATGTCGTCGTAGTCGAAGTGCAGTGGGTCCGTGACCAGCCCATCGATCGTCAGCGACCATTTGTTGACGTCCACCGACGGCTCACCGTGTGACGAAGTGACGTAGAACTGATCCACCGGCGCAATCGCCCGCAGCGCCGCCTCCGGCCCAAATTGCTCGTAGCCCTTGACGTTGACGTGTCCAGCCCCAAATCCATACGCCAGCGAACGGTACACGGCGTAGGGCAGCAGAATCCCCAGCCCCGCTCCTCCAGCAATCGAAATGAATCTGCGTCGCTCCATGTGGCTTTGGTTGACTGTACCACTACTTAGATGCTACGGAGGAGGGAGGCGTTCGGATGAGACAGTAGGACAGCCACTCTTGGCTGTCCGGATTTTTGGAGCTGCGAAAATTGCAAAATCTCAATCTACGAGGGCGCCATCCGCAAGCAGCGTCCGCAGAGGACAGCCAAGAGTGGCCGTCCTACTAGAACTTCGTGACCTCAGAGAAGTGGAAATTGCGGACCTTCATCGGCGGGACGACCATCTCGAAGGACTCTTCTCCGGCGGCGCGCACGGCGGGGCCCATCATTTCGACGTTCGAAAGCATTTCGAGGACGCCCTGATTGAAACGGAAATTTCGAATTCCTCCCGCGACTTTGCCGTCTTGCACGAGGAACGTTCCATCGCGCGTCATTCCGGTCAGCACTTTTTCGTAGGGATCGACATCACGAATGTACCAGAGGCGTGTGACCAGGATTCCGCGTTCGGTCGAGCGCACCATTTCCTCCACCGAGGAATTCCCGCCCCCGAAAACCAGGTTCACCGGCGCTTCGCCCATATCATTCGGCAGGGAAAATCCGTGGCCAGTGGGCTTGGCTTTCATTTTTTTGGCGGTGGCGCGCGAGTACACCAGATTGCGAGGGACCCCTTTGTCCACGAGCAGCACTTTCTGTCGCGGAATTCCTTCGCCGTCAAAGGGAGCACCCGATTGCAAGGGGTGGTAGGCGTCGTCGTGAAGCGTGATGTTTTCTCCCATTACGCGCTTGCCCATGCGCTTGTTAAAACACGAGCGCTGATCGGCCATGGCCGTGCCCGCAAAATCGTAAAAGAAAAACCCGACAAGATCGAGCACGGCCGAGGGTTCGAGGATCACTGTCCAGCGTCCGGGCGCGGCCTCGGTCGGTTTGCGCGAGGCGGCTGATTTTTCGCTCGCGCTGCGAGCCATGGCCGCGGGATCGATCTGAGCGAGATCGGGCGAATTGGCCTTGGCCCAGCCGGAGGAATCGGATTCCAGAATGGTGATCGAAAATTCGGCCCGCGTCTGGCGATGCGAGGCGAAGAGGCCCCTCGTGTTGGCAATCGCCGATTGCGTGACGCCCGTAGAAAAAATGCCGGCGGCCGTTTGTCTGTTTTTTTCGGCCATTTCAGTGACGCGGGCGACGGCGCGAGCGCGATCGGCCGGCGTGGCGTAGGCGGTGTTCTCAAAATAGCGCGCGACCTTCGTGTACCTTTGCGGGCCGGGCATGGGCAGGAGATCGGGATTGCGCGGCTGGCTGCGCGCCAGCGACTTTGCGGTTTCGACCACGCGCCGCAGCGATTCGTCGTCGGTTTTGTTGGTGGTCGCGCGCGCCGTGCGGCCGTCGAGCACGGTCCGTACCGAAACGTTGAGCGACTGCTCCGCGACGTTTTGATGGATCGTGTTATTGGCGAAGCGCGTCAATGCGTCCGTGACCGCGTCGATTTCGACTTCGGTTTCGTCCGCGTCGCTGAATTTGAAGACTCTCTCGGCAATGCGCCTCAGCTCCACATCAGAAAGCAATTGCAGCCCCGCCACGGCCACGGCGGATTTCCGTCGGCCGATCGCACGATTTTTTTTCGCGGATTTCAGAGTCCTCTGAGTCACAAATTTCCCAATCTGATTTGTGGGTCGGAGCTTTAGCTCCGACATAAACCTCAGCCACATTGGGGCTTTAGCCCCTGACGCCTCAGGGCTTAAAAGCCTTTTCCAATTCCCGCTAATGTCGGACCTGAAGGTCCGACCCACAAAGCCTGACCGACAGTCTAGTATTGCCGACACATGCCCACCTGAAGGTGGGCGCTACAAAATCCGGGCGGCCCTCAAGACTTTGCGAACGCGGCGCCCACTTTGATGTTCCGAAAACGCGCCGGCGATGCACCGTGGCCTGTACCCATGGTCTGCATAGGCTGGCCCTTGCCGCAATTGGGCGTGCCCCACAGCGTCCAGTGGTCGCGCGAGCAAATGGCGTCGCAGCTGTTCCAGAATTCCGTGGTGATCCCGCTGTAGCTGGGATTTTTCAGCATGCGCGTTTTCTTGCCGCCCTTGATCTCCCAGCCGATTTCCGTGGAAAACTGAAAATGGTAGCGGCGGTCGTCGATGGACCAGGAGCGGTTGGTCTCCATCAAGATGGCGTCGTCGGTGTCGGCGATCAGATCATCATAGCGCCACGCGCCGGGAAGAATGCTGATGTTGGTCATGCGGATAATCGGCAGCCTGTTCCACGACTCCGTGCGCATCGTCCCCCCGGAGTGTTTCAGGCCGATGGAAACGGCCGTCTCGCGATTAGACAAGTAGCCGGTGAAGAGTCCGTCGGAGATGATCGGGGTGCACTGCGCGGGAACGCCTTCGTCGTCGTAGCCGAACGTGCCGAGGCCCGGCCCGTGTTCGAGCCGCGCATCGGCCACGACGTTGACGATATCGGAGCCATAGCGCAGCTTGCCCAGCTTCTCCGTGGTCAAGAAACTCATGCCTGCGAAATTCGCTTCCATGCCAAGCACGCGGTCGAGCTCGATCGGATGGCCGATGGATTCGTGAATCTGCAGGCCCAGCTGCGAGCTGTCCAGAATAATCGTCTTCGTCCCCGCAGGCGACTGCGCCGCCGAATGCAGCGCGACCGCCTCCTCGGCGACGCGCGGCGCGTTGCCGACGAGATCGAGCGATTCCACGAGTTCGTAGCCGGCAAGCTGGTGCTGTCCGCCAAAACTGTTCGGATACGAGCGCTTCTGAATTTCGTTTCCGGCAAACGCGGTCGCGACGATTCCCGCGCCCGACTGCATTTTGATCTGATGGATTGCCGAACCGAGTGACGAAGCAAAAAACTGTTCGATGCGGCGAAAGTTCATTGAAGATTCGGCGACCGTCACGCCCTTGACGCGCGACATTTCGCGGTCCGCCGCCAGCAGCAGATCGAGTTGTCGCTCGATCGGAATTTGAAACGGGTCTTTGATATAGGGATTCTGCCAGGTGTCCTGATAGGCCTCGACCGGAACCATCTCGACGTCATGCCGCTTGGCGAGCGCCGACGCTTTCGCGATGGCTACAGCCTCAACCGCGCAGGCGTCGATTCCCTCTCGCGTCAGGCGGTCGGTGGAAGCGAAGCCCCATGATCCGCGCGCAATCACGCGAATGCCGATGCCGTAGGATTCCGATTCGGCGAGCGTGCCGACCTCGCCGTTTTTTGTGGAGAGATCGCGGAGGCGGATATCCATGACGCGGGCGTCGGCGTAGGTGGCGCCGCGCAACCTAGCGGTTTCAAGCGCCCAGTTGGCGAAGTCCCGCATCATGGATTCAGGAAGGAAAAGTCAAAATCATTCAACACAGAGAACACAGAGGGCACTGAGAAATCCCTAGGTGCCTTCAGACCACGACGCGAGATACAGCTCCTGCTCGGGTGTGAGCTTGTCCATCTTCACGCCCATGGAATCGAGCTTGAGTCTGGCAATCTCGCGGTCGATAGCCTCGGGGACAACGTAAACCTGCGGCTTGAGTTCCGATGCGTGCTTCAGCATGTATTCGGCGGAAAGCGCCTGGTTGGCAAAGCTCATGTCCATCACGGCGGCCGGATGCCCCTCCGCGGCGGCCAGATTGATGAGCCTGCCTTCGCCCAGTAGATAAATCCGGCGGCCATCCTTGGTCGAGTATTCCTCGACAAATGGGCGCGCGATACGCTTGCCGTTGCACATTCTCTCAAGCGCCGGGATATCGATCTCCACGTTGAAGTGCCCCGAGTTGCAGATCACCGCTCCGTCCTTCATGCGTTCAAAGGAATCGTGCGCCAAGACGGATTTGTTGCCCGTCACGGTGACAAAAATATCGCCGATCTTTGCGGCATCCGCCATGGGCATCACGCGGAAACCGTCCATCACGGCTTCAATGGCGCGCACCGCGTTCACCTCGGTGACAATCACGTCGGCGCCCAGGCCCTTGGCCCGCATGGCCACACCCTTGCCGCACCACCCGTATCCGGCAACAACCACTTTGAGGCCGGCGATGAGCAGGTTTGTCGAGCGAATGATGCCATCAATCGTGGATTGCCCCGTGCCGTAACGATTGTCGAAGAAATGCTTGGTCTCGGCGTCGTTCACGGCGATCACGGGGTACTTCAGCGTTCCGTCCTTGGCCATGGCGCGCAGGCGAATCACGCCGGTCGTTGTCTCTTCCGTGCCGCCGATGACGTCGGCCACGAGATGCTGGTGCTTCGTCAGGAGCAACGTCACTAGGTCCGCGCCGTCGTCCATGGTCATCTGCGGCTTGTGATCCACGCAGGCATTCAGGTGCGCATAGTAAGTGGCGTTGTCTTCGCCCTTGATCGCGTAAGTCGGGATCGAGTAATCCTTGATGAGCGACGCGGCGACTTCATCCTGCGTCGAAAGCGGATTTGAGGCGCACAAGACCAGATCGGCGCCGCCGTCGCGCAACGTGATGGCCAGGTTCGCCGTTTCGCTGGTCACATGCAGGCACAAAGAAAGGCGCACGCCCTTCAGCGGCTGTTCCTTGATGAACCGCTTGCGAATCAACTGAAGGACGGGCATTTGCTGATTAGCCCATTCGATCTTTCGCTTGCCCTGTTCCGCAAGGGCCATGTCCCGAACATCACCCGAAGTACTCTGCAAGGTCTTGGTCACGCGAATGTCTCCTGTTCCTCAAGTAGCACAGGCACTCTTGCCTGTGCGGGTTTTGCAGCGCCTATAGTCACTGAAGAGCGCACAGCCAAGAGTGCCTGTGCTACCTAATTCGGCATGAATCCGTATTTCCCTTAGCGGCGGACGGCAACTTCTTTGCCGTTAAGCCCGGCTTGGCTGCGAATCGCTTCCGCTTTGTCTGTCCGCTCCCACGTGAAGCCCGGGCCGGAACGCCCGAAGTGGCCGAACGAGGCTGTCTGCCGGTAAATGGGCCGCCGCAGGTCGAGCGATTCGATGATTCCGCGCGGAGTAAGCTTGAACGTGCTGCGGATCAGATCCGTAATCTTCTCATCCGGGATCGCGCCGGTGCCAAATGTTTCCGCCATGACGGAAACGGGATCAGCGACGCCGATCGCATAGGCCAGCTGCACTTCCACCTTGCGCGCCACTCCCGCGGCCACCAGATTCTTGGCCACGTGCCGCGCCATGTAACACGCCGAGCGATCCACTTTGGACGGGTCCTTACCCGAAAACGCGCCGCCACCGTGCCGGCTGTAGCCGCCATAGGTGTCGACGATAATCTTACGGCCCGTCAGGCCCGCATCGCCCATCGGCCCGCCAACCACGAAGCGCCCGGTGGGATTGATGTGGAATTTTGTGTTTTTGTCCATCAACGCGGCAGGAACCACTTTGCGGATCACTTCGTCGCGCACCGCATTTTGCAGGTCTGTGGTGGAGACGGATTCGCTGTGCTGCGTGGAGATGACCACGGTATCCACGCGAACTGGCCGGTCGCCTTGATATTCGACGGTGACTTGCGATTTGCCGTCGGGCCGGAAGAAGTCGACGATACCCTTGCGGCGAACCTCGGAGAGACGCTGCACGAGTTTGTGAGCCAGGGTAATCGGCAACGGCATCAACTCTTCAGTTTCATCGCAGGCAAACCCAAACATGAGTCCCTGATCGCCCGCTCCGCCCGTGTCCACGCCCATGGCGATGTCCGGGGACTGACGCTTCAGCGAAGAAACAACGGCGCAAGTTTCCGCATCGAAGCCGTACTTGGCGCGTGTGTAACCAACGTCGCGAATCACGTCGCGAGCGATGTCGGAATAGTCCAATACCGCCTTGGTCGTAATTTCGCCCGCGACCATTACCAAACCAGTGGTCACCAGGGTTTCGCAGGCCACGCGCCCGTTCGGGTCTTCCGTCAGCACCGCGTCCAGAACTGCGTCGGAAACCTGGTCTGCAATCTTGTCCGGGTGTCCTTCGGTGACCGATTCCGAGGTAAACAGAAATTTGCGATTCTTCTCGCTCAAGCCAGCACCCCTTCTGAAGTAATCCGCAAGGAAAAACAAGTTCTTTTCATGTGCGGGAGTCCATTTTTGTTCGAATCGACGCTAACATGCGACCCAAACCCTGTCAACGAATTGGGGCCAAGCGTTATGAGGGAACGCTAAATAGCAAGAATGCGAGGTTATACGGCTCCAATTTGTGGTAAAGAGTGCGTATAGCCGCGCGCCACCAGCTATGAATCTTCCCCCGCCTCGGCGGCGCTTCCGAGGGTTCCTTTTCGCCGGGCCATTAAATAATTGCGAATGAAGGGGTCCAGATCGCCGTTTAACACCCGGTCCACATCTCCCATCTCAAATTTCGTGCGGTGATCCTTGATCAGGCGGTAGGGCTGAAGAGTGTAGGTGCGGATCTGGCTGCCGAAGCTGATGTCGCGCTTGGTGTCGTCCAGCTTGCGCGTTTCGGCCTGGCGCTTCTCGATTTCCGCCTCGTACAGGCGCGAGCGGAGCCATTTCATCGCCAGTTCGCGATTCTTGTGCTGGCTGCGCTCGTTCTGGCACTGGACGACGATACCGGTAGCCAAGTGCGTGATTCGCACCGCCGTTTCCACCTTGTTCACATTTTGGCCGCCCGCGCCGCCCGCGCGAAAAGTGTCCACGCGAACTTCCTCGGGCTTCACGACGATGTCGATCCGGTCGTCGATTTCCGGAATCACAAATACCGAAGCGAATGAGGTGTGGCGGCGCGCGGCTTGGTCAAATGGCGAAATGCGAATCAGGCGATGCACGCCGCTTTCCGTGGACAAGAATCCATAAGCGTTCTCACCTTCGACGCGCACGGTCGCCGATTTCAAACCCGCGCCCTCGCCGGGCGTCAGGTCCATGACGGTCGCGGTAAATCCCTTTTGCTCCGCCCAGCGAAGATACATCCTTAGCAGCATTTCCGCCCAATCTTGAGATTCCATCCCGCCCGCGCCGGGCTTGATGGTCATGATGGCGTTCAGGCGGTCGTTCTCCCCGGAAAGCAGCGTGACGGTTTCAAGATCCGAAACGTAGCCGTCGGCAGCAGTCATCTCGCGCTCGATTTCCTTGAGTAGCGAATCGCGCTGCGCGGAGTCTTGCTCTTCTTCTGCCAGATGAAAATAAGTATCGATATCGCTGGCCATGGTCCCGAGCTTGGCGTCGGAGGCGACCACGGCTTCCGCAGCCTTGCGCTGCTGCATGACTTTTTGCGCCTGTTCTTGATCCTGCCAGAAGTCCGGCTGCGAGATTTTCTTTTCCAGGGAGGCTAGGGATTCGCGGCTGCGGGCGACGTCAAAGATAGCTCCGCACAAGTTCGATGCGCTTGGTCAATTCTTCCCGCTGGCGCTGCAAATCTTCAATCATCATTTGGTATTCCGCCCGCTCCATTAAGGTTAGGAAATCTTGCGTGCAAGGGTATCGCGCGCAGCCATCCACACTAACACGAGCGCGGCGAGAACGCACAGCCACGGGAGCCAGTCGCCCCAGCGCGCGTACGGCGTGAGGTCCGAGCGAAATGCGTACGGGGCGTCCAGTTCCCCGCGTATGTCTGGCGCCATCCGCGCCACAATGCGTCCGTACGGATCGACGGAAACGGTGATCCCGTCATTCGTGTCGCGCAGCAGCCAGCGGCGATTTTCCACGGCCCGCACGCGCGCCATGGCCAAATGCTGTCCCGGCGCGCCCGACCCGCCGAACCAGCCGTCGTCGGAAATATTAATGAAGAGCTGCGCACCCGCGAGCGTGAAGCGCCGAATTTCATTCGGGAAAATCGCTTCGTAACATATGTACGCGCTGAACGGCCCGCCGGCAATTTTTCCTACTTTATATTGCGAGCCATGCTGAAAATCGCCGATCATGCCGGTCAGGTCTTTGGCAAAGAAGAACCACTTTCTCCGCGGGACATATTCACTGAACGGCACGAGGTGAATTTTGTCGTAGGTAAATTCCCTTGAACCGTCCAAGCCGAGGAGAACCGCGCTGTTGCTCGCGCCGATACCGTGTCCGTGCAGAGGCTTCCAATCGATCACGCCGACCAGAAAGCCGCCTCCTGCGCCGCGCGCGATACGCTGCGCGCGCGCCAGAAAATTTCCATCTTGCAGGGAAAACGGCGCGGGCACCTCCGGCCACACCACGATCCCAGGAACCTTTTGCGCTGCGCCGATGCTGATCTGTTCCAGCTGATCCATATCCGCAGCGTGCGTCTTCATCCAATCCGGGGGATATCCGAAGGACACCGGAAAATTCGTCTGCACCAAATGCGCAACGTGATCGGCGGGAGCGGCCGGAACAAAACGAGGACCGGCAGCGGCAATCACAATCAGCAAAGTGTTGGCCGCAATCCAGGGCGTCTTGCCCGCCTGTTTGCGCAGGGACATCTGCAGCACCACCCAAGCCCCAAGAGCGTTGTAGGCAGCAACCACCAGCGAAAGGCCAAAAATTCCAGTGATCGCCGTCAATTGCACGAACACCAGATTTCCCGCCGCCACATATCCCAGCAGATTCCATGGAAAGCCGATGGCGGGCAGGTGCGTCATGGCGAATTCCATGGTCACCCACAGAAACGGCGCAGCCAGGCAGGCCCTTTCGGGCGCCCCTTTACCCAGCCAGGCAAGCGCCGCCGCGAACGCTGCGTGGAACAGAGACGTCGCGACAATCACCAGTGCGAATACGGCCCCTGCCTGAAGCACGGGAAGAGGTCCGTACTGCCGCATTACCGTGTAAAACCACGGCACGCTCAGCCCGTAATATGCCGCGCCCTGCAGCCACCCCAATAGAAATGCGAATCCCGGCCGCTCGCCCAGCACCGCGACGATCAGCAGCGCCGGAGCGAACCATCCCAGAAGTGGGATATCAAAAGCCGGGTAGGCGAGGGCCACCGCAACGCCCGAAGCGAGCGCCAGCAGTAGCCGGACAGTCCTCGACAAGTTCATTGGCACGGCATTGTAGACCGCCCGAGCGCCCGCCGCACGCCAGGAATACGCTGATAGGATAAAAGGTCACTTGGCGGTAAGAACTTTTGCTTGGAAGTGGAATCTGGTGGCGAAGTCAAGATTCGTTCGGCGTCGTCACAAACTACATCCTCAGTGAGATCGTTGGGTTGCTCATTTCGCGTTGAGTTCGGACTGAAGCTCCGACAGGTACTCTCTTGCAAAGTCCTTTTTCTGTGGGCTGTTGCTATATTTCAAAAATTGTTGGATCTGGGCGGTCGCGTCCGCCAAATCGCGCTGCTCGCCGTAGATTTGAGCAAGCAAAAAATTGAGGGCGGGCTGGTGATGATCCGAGTCGATGGCGATAGCTTGCGATACACTCTTTTGCGCTTCCGGCAGATTGCGGAGATGGAATTGGGCTAACCCGCGGTAATAATATGCGTACATATCAGCAGCTGGATTCATGCCGAGAAACCGTTCGGACAGGTTCTGAAGATCGACCCAATTCTTCTGGAGATTCAAAAGTCCTGCCAGACAAAGATACGGAGGCAAGTAGGTCGGATCAGCCTTCAATGGTTTTGAGCATGCATCGTGAGCTTCATCCAACTTCTGCTCGTCCTCGAGAACTTCTCCTAGCATGACCCACGCGGCGAGATAATTCGGATACTGCTCGATGGCGTCGCGCGCGTGTTGTTCAGCCTCTGTCCATTTTTTCTTCTTATAAGCGCCGCAGGCCTTTTCGTACTGGCTTCTCGCCTTCGAGGGAACCCCCAACCGCACCGCGCTCACGGTCGCGCCGCGAACGTCGGGAAGCGCCCACGGAAGGCATGCCTCATCTTCAGCCACCACGGGCTTTGGAGGTGGCTGCGTTGTTGGGAGGAACACTCCGGGCTCCTCGGTGGGTTCCGTTCCGGGCTGAATCGGAGGTGGGCCGGAGCGGATAGGCCCTCCCACCCCGGGCGCTCCCCTGATTCCTCCTGATCCACCTCCCGGAGAACCACCCTTCTGCGCACGAACGGGAAAGGCGCACAGGAGTATCGCCATGGTCCAAAACACCGCAGGCTTCAAGCAAGCGACCCAGGGATGGATGCGAATGACAGCCATTTTTTCGATGTTATACCTGTCTTTCGAAAAATGCAGATTATCCTTTGACGCAGAAATCCGGCAGACATTTGCCCTGATCGGTCGTTCGATATCCACTTGAAAAAGGAGCGGCCCTAACAAATGGCGCGTCGGGGACTTGAAATGCTGGCGGCTTAGTTCAACGGAGGCTAACTTCAGCGCTTGACGATGGACTTGAACCCTTTGGCTTCGAGGTCCTTCCGCGCATTCGCTGCGGACTGATTGTCCGCATACGGGCCGACTTGAACGCGATACAACTTGTCCGCACCCGGCGTCAGGACGAATGCGGGGAATTTTTTCTGCTGCAAGGCTTGCGCGAGCGCCAGCGCGTCCTCCTGGTGGGTGACGGCCGCGACTTGAAGCATGATCGCGCCTTGCGGAATCAGCGGACCACCCGCGCCGCCTGATGGCTTTGCCGGTTTGGGAGTCTTCGACGGAGTAGCAGCCGGCTTGAGCGCCGCTGCCTTTGGCGCGGAGGGCGTCAAAGATTTAGGTGGCGGCTGTAAATGATCCGCGGCTGCTTGCGGATCGGAGGAATGATAGAAGTCCCAGTCGGAATCTTTCTTCGGAACTTGGGTGTCCGGAGGCTCCGGCTTGGGTTTGGGCTTTGCCGCTGGCGGAACGGTCGGCAGATCGGTTCCCGGTGGCGGACCTACAGCGGCGCGAACCCTGGAATCGTACTGGCTCCTCCCCATCAAGTAGCCGAGCGTGAAGACTACTCCGAAGATGACCACCAGCAGAAGAAACAGCCCGACCAGGTGCCTGCTCTCAAGTACGAAATCGCCGCCGTTTTTTCTTTCTTTTGACGCCATTTATTGTTTTCTGGAACCGATCGCCTTGACCCACTCGTTGATAATGTCAATCGGGAGCGGAAACACGATGGTGGTATTTTTTTCGACGCCGATTTCCGTCAGCGTCTGCAGGTAACGCAGTTGAATCGCGGCGGGCTGCGTTTCGAGCACTTGCGCGGCTTCGGCCAGTTTCGCCGAGGCCTGCGCTTCCCCCTCCGCGTGAATCACTTTGGCGCGCCGCTCGCGTTCCGCCTCCGCCTGCCGGCCAATTGCGCGCTGCATCTGCTCCGGAATGTCCACCTGCTTGACTTCCACCTTCGTTACCTTAATACCCCAGGGCTCGGTATCCTGGTCAAGGATCACCTGCAGTTTGCTGTTTACCTTTTCGCGCTCGGCAAGGATCTCGTCCAACTCGAATTGCCCGACGATGCTGCGCAGCGTGGTTTGCGCCTTCTGCGAAGTCGCGTACAGATAATTCTGCACCTGGGAAAGCGCCAGATTCGCGTCCACCACGCGGAAGTAGGCGACCGCGTTCACTTTCACGGACACGTTGTCGCGCGTAATGATGTCCTGCGAAGGCACGTCCAGCGTCTCGATGCGCAGTGAAATCCGGTATAGCGTCTCAATCGGCCAGAACACGAGCCGTAATCCCGCGCCCTTCGCGTCTGGCTGCATGCGCCCGAGGCGCAGCACCACGCCGCGCTCCCATTCCTTGATCACATACAGCGAATTCCAGAACCAGATCAGGAAAATGAATACTGCAATCATGAGCCCGTACAATGAAAAATCCATTTTCTCGCCCTCCCAAGAATTCCTAGGCTCGAAATCTTCAGGCGCGGATGGCGCGCCGCGAGTATCGTACTCCATATGAAGCGTGCGTTCACGCGTTCGTCGCGTGATGACCGGCAAGAACGACGTGCAGCGTCAGTCCTTCGATGCGCGTGACGCGCACTTGAGCTCCGGCGGGAATTTCCTCCCGCGCCACGGCGCGCCACAATTCGCCGTGCAGCCGCACCATCCCCTGAAAAATGTCGCTGTCCGGTTGCCGGACGAGAGGCTGGGTCACTTCTCCCGGCGAACCCACCATTTGCTCAAGGCCTGTCTTCGGCTTCCAGGAACGCGAGCGCAGCACCAGGCGCATCAGCAGAATCGTGATCAAGGCAAACGGCAGCGTCGCGCCGAACGCCACGCCCAGGCTCACTCCGGCATGCGTCAACGGCGAACGTACCAGCATCAGCGCTCCGAGCAGCATGGCCACGATGCCGCCAATCGCCAGCACACCGTGGCTCGTGTACTTCGCCTCCAGAATGAATAACCCGAGCGCCAGCAAAATTAAAACGATGCCCGCGGGCGCCACCGGCAAAATGTGCATCGCGTATAGCGCCAGCACCAGGGCGATCCCGCCGATCACTCCTGGCGCGACCATTCCCGGATGCGTGAATTCAGCGTACAGCCCCAGCACTCCCACGATCAGCAGAATGAAAAACGCGTCCGGCTGCACGATCCGCGAAAGAAATCGCTGCCGGAACGACATCGTGAAAGGAATGACCTCCGGATTGCCAAGCGCAAGCTGCATCGTCGAACCGTCAAAGCGTTTGATGGCCCGTCCATTCAATTTTGCAAGCAGATCCTCCTGCGAGTTGGCGACCAAATCGATGAGTTTGCCGTCAAGCGCTTCCGTCTCGGTCCAGGCCTTGCCGTCGACCACGGCCGATTCCGCCAACTCCACGTTGCGTCCGCGCTTGGCGGTGTAGCTGCGTAGGAACGCCGTGGCGTCATTCAATATTTTTTTCTTCAGGGTTTCATCCACTTGCAGTGGAACGCCGCCGATCGCCAGCAGAGGCGACGCCGCGCCGGTGTGCGTTCCCGGAGCCATGGCCGCGATGTCCGCGGACATCAAGATAAAAAATCCAGCGGAAGCCCCGCGCGAACCGACAGGCGAAATGAAAATAGCCACTGGCACTGGTGAGTCCAGGATGTGGTGGATGATGTCCTCCATGGAGGTCGAAAGGCCTCCCGGAGTGTCCATGGTAATTAGAATAAGACTGGCGTGGCGTTGGGCGGCTTCCTCAATTCCGTTGTCGACGTACTCCGCCATCACCGGCTCGATTTGGTCGCCGATTTGCAATTCGAGGATTTGCGCCGGTCGGGGAGGCGCAGGAGAAATTTTCGTAACCGGCGCCTGTGCTCGCAGAGCGAATGCTCCTGCGAGCGCCACGGCAAGAATTGCAATCACCAGCCGGCCGGCGCGCCTCGCCGGAAATATCATGGCGGCGCGCGCGTCGTCAGAATCTTTCATGGACGTTCTCCGCCGCTGCTAATCTTGCGAGGGACCTTCCACGCGGGTGGCTGCCCTTCGGGCGCGTCCGCCGAGGGACGCAGAAGCGAGCGATCCAAATCTCTGGAGACGCGCGCCAGCCGCGCAAGCGCCGCGGCGTCCTGAATATTCGGCAGCGCCTGCTTGGCGGGGGCATCAGAAGTTTCGGCGCGGATGGCCGCTGCTTCCGGGCCTCGTCCGAGAGATTCCAGAGTCGCAATGAGCAGCGCCTTGGCTTCCTTATCATCGGGATCAATCGCTCGCGCGCTTTGGAGAGGGTCCACCGCGGCGGCCGCCTGCTTCCCTGTCAATTTTGCAATGGCGAGGTTGACGCTGTAATCCGCTTCCTCCGGATCGAGCGCCAACGCGCGCTCAAATTCGGTTCCCGCGTCGCTCCATTTTCCGAGCCGCAGGCGAGCTACGCCCAGGTTATTGTGCATTTCCGGCAGTTCCGGAAGCGAATCTTTTTCGCCCGCCTTATGGGTTCGTGCAAGGAGCCCGGAAAACGCGGCGTCCGCGCGGGCGGCGTCGTTGCTCGCCAGATGGCAGACACCCGTCGCGAAACTTGCCTCGGGGCCGTCAGGCCGGTTGGGCGGCACGCGGGAATACCACACCAGAGCCGAGTCGCAATCGTGCCGCTGAAAATAGATCTGCCCGAGTTCGAATGCCGGGCGGTCCCACGCCGGCTCTAGTCTGGCCGCTTCGCGCAACAATCGAAGACGCTCTTCATCACCCGAGGCGGCAATTCCACGCACGAAATTTTCGAGGGCGTCCAGTCGCAGCGACGCTGGCGGCTCGGAAAAACTCGATTCGTCCGTGCTCGCCCCTTGCGGCGGGCATTCCTTCGGGTCGAGCGCACAAATGATTTTCCAGGTTAGGCGCGCCTGCGCGCGCAGCAAATCCTGCATGGCGCTCGTTTCCGTGAGCGGTGAGGAAAGTGAAGGGGGACTTAGGTGCAATATCCGCGCTTCCAGTGTCACCGTCTTGCCGTCGGATTGGAATCGCCCATAAATCAGTGCGTCCGCATCGGCCTCTGCCGCGATCTTCACGAGTGTTGCGTGCGAGAAGCGGGCGGAATCCGGCAAGCCCATTCGTTCCAGCGTTGCCAGGCGGTCCTCGCGCGTAAGCACATTCAATCCCCGGTCCTCCATGCGCTCAACCGTGGACTCGGAAAGACCCTCGCCCAGCCAGTCGAGGTCGGTTGCCTTGCTTTCATTCTCAAAGGGAAAAACAAGAAGGATTTCGGGACGGGCTTCCGCGGCGGGGGTGCTGGAATGTTCTGCGGACTGCGCATGAGCAGCGCGCCCCGCAAACACGGCTCCACAAACAGCCGCAGTCAAAACGATTAATCCAATTCGGCAAATGCGAGAGGGCATCGCTATCACGTTCTCATAGTAACAGAGGCCATGCAGCGAGAATTCGCGGTTGTCATCACATGCTGCAAAGTGATTACGCGCCAGGATGCGTCGCGGATCCTTTTTGCTCCGTGGGGACTACGCGGACGAGCACGGCCTGCACGCCGGGGTCGTTGATCACATCCTTGAACGCAGGATCGGTCGCGGCCTTCCCGATGTCCTTATACCCTTCGTCCAGGGATTTGCGGAGGTATTCGGCGCAATGCTCGGCATCGCCCTTCTGCGCATATACCTTGGCCATGGTGAAGAAAAACAGTCCGTGATTGGAAACTGAGCGGTCCTGCACCATGCTGCCTACGCGGTCGTTTCGTTCAAATATTCGCGGATCGATTTCGATGGCCTTTTGGAATTCGATGGCCGCTTCGGGGAACTTGTTCGAATTGTAGTATGCAAAGCCCAGGTTCGAATGAGTCCCTGCTTGATTCGGGTCGATGGCGGCCGCTCTTTGATATTCGCGGATCGCGCGGCGGAAATCCTTCTGATGGTAGTAGACCATGCCGAGGTTATTTACGGCGCTCGAATATTTTTTGTCCGCCTTGGACGCGCGGATGAAATATTTCTTCGCCTGGTTGTAATTGGAGAGGTTCAGGTAGGCGATCCCGATCATGTTCAGGAAGACGGCGTTTTTCGGATCGGCTTTCAACAAATCCTGATAAGACTGGATGGCCGCCTCGTACCGCTTTTCCGCCATTTGCACTCCCGCCCGTTCCACCTGCATTTCTTTGGGGCTGAGGGAGGCAGGGCCGACGTTTACCGGCTGGGATTGCGCGGATTGGGGCGGCTGGTCTGGCGTAGGCTGTTGCGCCGCTAAACGAGGGATGGCGGCAAATGAAACTAAGCACAGGAACCACAGAAACAATAAGTAAGGAGGTTTCGATTTCATAGCGAACCCCTCCGGACGACGCCGCGCTAATGTTGCTGATCTGTTGTTCCGGACGGTGCCTTGTCGGCGTCTTTCTTGCCTCCAAAGATACCAAAGATTCGCGTCAAGATTCCCTTTTTGTTCTCGTCGTCTGTTTGTTGATTGTCTGCCGGAGCGGGCGGCGGAGTCGAAGTTGGACCTGCGCTCGCGCTCGCCTGCCCGGATCCGGAATCGGCGCCCTTGTCTTTATCTCCGCCAAAAACATGCGAGAGCCAGGAGCCCGGCGGCGTATCGGCGGTCATATGCCCGCCATGCAAGGGGCAAAACTCCGTGGGTTCCGTGCCGTGGATATAGACTTCCTCGCGCGTGACCGGACATTCCGGAGTGGCGAGCGCCAGAGACTCCGGATCAATCGTAACTTTGGTGACGCCTTCGGGCATTTCAAACGGCTGCACGTTGTTATACGCCGGCAATGTCACGGCGCGTTTCATGAAATCAGCCCAGATCGGCGCCGGAGCATTCGCGCCGGAAAGTCCGAGATCGCGGTTGTCGTCGAACCCCACCCAAACGATGGCCAGCAAATTTGAAGTGTAGCCGGCAAACCATCCGTCCCGCGATGTGCCGGTTTTCCCTGCCGCGGGCACGTCGAACCCGCGCGCGCGAACGACTGCGCCCGTGCCGTGGTCGATGACGTCTTCCAACATGCTGGTCACGAGATAAGAGACGCGCGGATCGAGCACGCGTCTCGAGCGAATCGCGTTTTGCTCCAGCGATTCTCCCCGGGCGTTGACCACGTTGCGGATGAACATCGGCTCGGTGCGCACGCCCTGGTTGGCAAGAATCGTGTACCCAGCGGCAACCTCAAGCGGTGTCATGTCATAGGCGCCCAGCGCCACCGCCGGCGTGGGCTGAATCGAAGACTCGAATCCGAATTGGTGCGCCATGTCCGTCACGCGGGTGTAGCCCACGAGTTCTGCAACCTTTACTGTCGCGACGTTTAGGGAGTAAGTGAGCGCGTCTCGAACCGTCACCTCGCCGTGGAATTTTTCGCCGTAGTTGTTGGGGGTATATTCCTTGCCGTCAAAATCAAATGTAGTCGGCTCGTCCATCACTGTCGTCGCAGGAGTCACGATGGGCTGCACACCGTCGACCGCGCCTTCAAAGGCCGCCGCATAGACGAAGGGCTTGAACGCCGAGCCGGGCTGCCGGCGCGACAGCAGGTGATTGAGCTGGCTTTCGCCGTAATTGCGCCCGCCGATCAACGCCTTGATTTCCCCGGTGTGCGGGTCTAGGACAACCATCGCCACCTGCGCTTGGGGGACAAGCTGCCCAGCCTTGCTCCAACGCGCGTAACGTTTGGCAAGCTGGGTGTCGATATTCTTTGCACCCGCATCAACGGCGTCGCTGGCGGCGCGCTGCAATTCAGGATCGAGCGTGGTGTAGACGCGGAAACTCTGGGAAAGGAGCTCGGATTCGGAAAAGCGGTCGAGCAGGTGGTCTTTCACCATGTCCACGAAATAGGGCGCGGTGCTGCCTTCCAGCCCGCCGCCCACGATTTGTAGGGGGGGCTTCTTGGCGCCAAGTGCCTGATCGGCGTTGATCACGCCGTTCTCGGTCATGGCCAGGAGGGCGCGGTCACGGGCTTCGACGGCGCGCTCAGGCCGCCGTTCCGAGGTCGAATAGCGATTCGGCGCGTGAATGATTCCGGCAAGGAACGCAGCTTCCGGCAGTGTCACTTCGCGGAGATCTTTGTTGAAATACGCGAGGGCAGCCTCGCCGAATCCGTGAATCGCAAAGCTGCCTCGGTTCCCTAGATAGATTTCGTTGGCGTAGAGCTCGAAAATCTGCTGCTTGGAGTAGCGGTGCTCCAGCTCCAGCGCCACCACGGTTTCGGCAACTTTGCGCCGCCAGGTCCGGTCCGTGCTGAAGAAGAAGCTGCGCGCCACTTGCATCGAAATGGTGCTGCCCCCCTGCACTCGCGCCCCATGGCGCAAGTCGGCCCAGGCCGCGCCCAGAATCCGGACGGGATCAAAACCTGGATGCTCGAAAAAACGCCTGTCTTCCACTGAAAGCACGGCGTCGCGTAATATCTTGGGAATGTCGTTGTAGCTGATGGCCCGCCGCTTCTCCCGGGAGCTGTCAAACAGGCTGGTCAAAAGTTCCGGCTCAACCTCTGCCGAATCCAGCACAGCTCCACTCTCCATGGAGCGGATTTTCTGGATTTCCGGGCCATTGAATTCCACGTTCAGCCGATTCTTGGGGCCGAAAATGGACTCATTCGATGGGCGGATTTCCATCGAATTGCCATGAAGAATGTAGCGCCCCGGCGTGCCCGAAACGTCCAGCTCGCTGTAACCGGCGCGCTGGAGGTGATTCGCCATATCCGTTTCACTGAGGGATTCGCCCGCATAAATCCGCATGGGAGCGGCGTAGATTCTGGCGGTCGTTTGCTGGATGTGACCGGAAAGGCGCAGATCGATCATCCGGCCGAAGGAAATCCAGTAATACGTTCCTATGCCGGCTGCGGCGAGGAAAAGAAGAATTGAAGTCCCAAGAAGGACAAGGCCAAGCCGGGCGCCCCATTTGCCACGGCCAATTCGAATACGCAAGGTAGTTCTCCGTTCCGCCGCGAAAAAACCGCCCGTCGCCCTCAGTACCCTATTTCGCCCTCACCACTTAGATGCGTCTTCAGGGTGAACAGGAATGAGCGTCGGCGCCGATTTCTACGATTTCGCATTCGACAAATCTGTGAGGAGAATCGTCCTCAAAACATGGATTGCAACCTACGGACATTAGGCTGGGGCCTGACGCGAGCGAGCGCCCCCACGGCCGCTCGCTATATGATCGCTGAATTGCTCGCAGTCGGGTGGAAGGTCAAAGTCCACTTATACACCTTCAGGTCCACGGTCACCGAATAGTCGACAATGATGTGGATGTTTCCGGCTTGACTTTGCACCTTGATATCCTCGGCTTCAATCGGTAGATCCTCTTTCTGCGCCTCTTCCAAGACAGTCTTCTGCACCTTTTCGCTGGGGGCGTGATTGATGCTGGCGAACTGGGCAATTTCCTGAATGCTATCTTGGAATTGATATTCATTAATTAATACTGGAAGCACCATTGCAGCCACATAAATGAAGGCCACCAGGATCGCCGTCCAGATAATTGCTTTGAGGTTCCCCGCGCCCTTCTCGCCGCTGCGTCCAGTCGCACCATCCCCCGAGCGCAGCGAGCAACAAGTAGACACCCGCCCGTCTCCAGCGCGGGTTGCGCTTCTTCCGGGCACCTCTGAGATTGGTGAAAGTTCCATATGCTAAAATGCTAGCATCGGTCCAGAACGGTGTCGAGGGAGAGTGCGCGCCCAGTTTCGGCACAGTCACTTTCCACAGCTAATTGATAGTAAATGACTTGTGGGCTGCTTGGAATGTATCGGAGGGGCTAGTAGGCCTTCCCAAAGATGGCCAATTCTTTGGAGGGTCTTCCGCAGAAGATGCAACCCCGGGTTCCCCCTGGCTGCTCCATAGGAATGCAGCGCAGCGTGGCCTTGGTCGCTTCCTTAATTTGTTCCTCGCACTTGGCGTCGCCACACCAGTAGGAGCGCGCGAAGCCCTGTTCGACCGCGATCTTGAATTCTTCGAGGTCTTTCGGCTCAAACGTATGCAGGTTGCGGAAGGCCAGCGCTCGCTCAAAGAGCGCTTTCTGAATCGCGCCAAGTTGTTGTTCGACCGATTCCGCGATGCCCTCCTGGGATACGAAGCTCTTCCCTTCCTTGCCGGGTCTGTCCCGGCGCGCCAGCACTACGCTGCCCTTGGCCACGTCCTTCGGGCCGATTTCCATGCGCAGCGGCACGCCACGCATTTCCCAGTCATTGAATTTGAAGCCGGGGCTTTGCCCTTCGCGTTCATCCACTTTTACGCGAATCTCTCGTTTCACGAGTTGTTCCCGGATTTTTCTCGCGGCCTCGAACACCAGCGCCTTCTCTTCATCAGTCTTGAAGATGGGCACAATCACCACCTGGTACGGCGCGAGCCTTGGCGGCAGAATCAGCCCTTGATCGTCGCCGTGCACCATGATGATGGCCCCGATAAATCGCGTGGAAAGGCCCCAGGAAGTAGTCCAGCAGTGCTGCAGCGCGCCGCCTTGGTCGAGGTAGCGGATCTCGAAGGCCTTGGCGAAATTCTGGCCCAGGTTATGCGAGGTGCCCGCCTGCAAAGCCTTGCCGTCACCCATCATCGCTTCGATCGAATAGGTGGCATCGGCCCCGGCAAAGCGCTCGGACTGGGATTTTCTGCCGGGAATGACGGGGATGGCCGCTTCGTTCACCGCGAAGTCGGTATAAATGTCGAGCATCTGGCGCGTCTCGGCTTCGGCCTCCCCGAGGGTTGCGTGCGCGGTGTGGCCCTCCTGCCAGAAAAACTCAAGCGTGCGCAGAAATAATTTCGTGCGCAGTTCCCAGCGCACCACGCTGTTCCACTGATTGATCAAAACGGGCAGGTCGCGATAGGACTGTATCCACTTCGCGTAGGCGTGGCCGATGATCGTCTCCGAAGTCGGACGAATCACCAGCGGCTCTTCCAGCTTTTCTCCGCCGCCGTGCGTAACGACGGCCAGTTCCGGCGAAAAACCGGCCACGTGCGACTGCTCCTTACTGATGAAACTCTGGGGAATCAGCAGCGGGAACGCGGCGTTCACGTGCCCTGTGGCTTTGAAGCGCCGGTCAAGCTGCGCGGTGATGTTTTCCCACAGCGCCCAACCGTACGGACGCACGATCATGCAGCCGCGCACCGGAGCATAATCCGCAAGCTCCGCCCGCAAGACCAGCTGGTTGTACCATTCCGAGAAATCTTCAGAGCGAGAAGGAAGTTTCTGATCCGCCATGCGCGATCATCCTCATTTCGGCGGGCTCACAATGCAGTCCGCACCTGTTTCTAGCTGTTTGCAACCGGAGTTCGCACTTGTGTGCCGTCAGATCAAGCGCGGCAAGAATCAGGAAAAAGAAGCGTAGCCGAGGGTCCGAGAGGTGTCAACCAACTCCGGGAAGCGCAGTCGATCACTTTCCGATAGGAGGGCATTCTAAGAATTTGGCCAAACTCTTGCAAAAAGCCAAATTCCGATGAGCCGGGCGGTCTCAATGGGTCGTCGCAACCCTTGCTGAAGTTCTTCTTGTAAGAGTCTACGAGGCTGATTTCGTTTGCGGGCGTAAATTCAAGCAAAACAAAGCCCTGTTTAGATTCTCATCGAGCACTGCCATACAGATCGGCTCTCGACGGGAAGTATTGTCAGATCAACTTGTTATAGGGTGTTGCATCTGCCGGTTGAGCGGGCATGGCTTATTGGGACTTGGCTCCGGCTTTCGTTTACAAGTGCCAAATGAACACGTGGATGATGGTTGTCAGTCTCTCTTCATTCGCGAGGCCAGATCTAATCCCCAAAAGTCCTCGCAGTCCAGAAGATCAATCCCCATAAGAAATTGAGTTGGTTCACCTTTTTTCAGCCAAGCAACGCGCGCGAGCGTTCGCAGCTGATTTCCCGGTTTTTCGACCCAAATCTTCTCTCCGATTTCCCATAACCAGCTCGTTGCGATGCAAGCTCCCTTCTTGCTCACATCGACCGTGTTCGTCAGCTCCCGCATCCCTGTGGAATCCGTTTCGCGATAGACAAGAATGGGCATGTTACGCCGTATCCTCGCATTTCTCTGAACTTGTTTGTAAAGCTGTGCCGCGGACAAAGATAGTTTGAGGAACTGATCACGCTGCCCCGGATCGAGGGACTTCGCATTTGCGACTAGAGTCGTTGTCTGGCTGATGACCTCAGAAATGAATTTGAGAGTCGCGGCATGATCTGCTATTCCTGGCGCGATCTGTCGCAAACCCGCACGATACTCCTCGAGTCGCTTAGCAGCTCTTTCGTAGAAATGGTTTCGGCAAAGCCGGTATCCATCCAGACCCGCCGCCGACTTGTTGTTGCAGCCAGCCCATCCGCATGTAACCTCACCCGTGCCAGTCCCCCGATGCGCGCTCTCGTTACGCATCTGCCATGCTCCTTAAGAAACTCCGTTGGTTGACTCCGACATCGAGTCCTGCAGGGGGACGTTGCACGTGACTCACCTTTTGTAAAGTCAACAAAATCTCTGGAATCAGCGAGTTATGCTCGGCCGAAAATAATGAGCAAACGGCACTGTCCAGTTGGCATACCCGTTGTACGTGTGGAATACAGTTAAAAGGCGGTGGATTGATTTCATCTCCCTGCTGCTGCCTGACGAAATCACGACGAGAGCTATAGCCGTTCGAAGATAGGTCCTCATGAGCGGTCTTCTCGATAACTGGGAATCGGACAACAGCCGAGAAGCCGACTTGGCGCGACTTGTTACGTAACGTGAGGTCCGAGGAATACTTCAGTATTGCCGACAATACGCCCTGAGCCTCGTATTTTGCTTCCCGCAACCATGTTTCCGGCCAGCGAGGGCACATTTCGCGAATTGAGCTCGGCATGAGATAGACCAGCATTCCGTTACTCTTGCTCGAGCTCTTTCAGTTTGTTTGCTGCGTTCTGATTTTTGGGATCGAGCTCGAGGGATTTGCGATAGTTGGCGATGGCCTGTTGTTTTTGACCGTCCTTGGCATAGGCTTCGGCCAAGCTGTCATAGACGTTGCCGGACTTGGGATATTCCTCGACATTGAGCTTGAAAATGGCGATGGCGTCGGCATTCCGGCCCTTTTCGAGGAGCATGTAGCCGAGCTGATTGAGGGCACGTTCGTCGAAATTATAACCATTGGGATTGGTGCGCTTGAGTTCGCGGTATTGAGCGACAGCAGCATCGGCGCCACGATTTACCACCGTTGCGCCGAGCTCGGGGACGAGCGAGCGTTTTGGCATGGCCGGCTCCCGGCCATAGAGGATGGCGCGAATGCCCTTCGCCATTTCCCCCAGGTTCGCACCGGGAGTGTTGTTGAAAATGACGATAAGTTCGTGGTCGCCGACGAGGCGCTCTTCGAGGGTATTGAAACCGTTGATGCCGCCACCGTGGGAAAGCATAGTTTGTCCGGCGCCCGGCTCATCAGCAGGTATGGTGCGAATGTCCCAGCCGTATCCGTAGTTTTCCAGATTCGGGGTGAAGAGCTTTTGCTCGAGTTCGTTGGGAACAAGTCTGTCGGTGTAAAGAGCCTGGTCCCACTTGTAAAGGTCTTCGACGGTGGAATAGAGGGAACCAGCAGCATAGGGCAACGCCATATCTAGATAGGGGGCGTTCTCAACTACGGCAAAATCCTGCTGATAGCCCGAGGCGCGTTGCGGAAGGATATTGGCATAATGGTCGTAGCCGGAGTCCTTCATTCCGAGTGGGACGAGAATGTTTTCCTTCAATAGCGCTTCGTAGGTTTTTCCTGTGACATGCTCGAGAATCGCACCGAGAAGGAAATATCCCGAGTTGTCGTAGTGGAACTTCGTGCCGGGCTCGAACTGCAAATCGCCGCTGCAGAATTTCTTCACGAAATCCTCTACTGGGTAGGAGTTGCGCGACACTTCGGGAAAGAACTTAGGGTCGTCGGTATAGCTGGGGATACCGGACGTATGGCTGAGCAATTGGCTGATGGTGACTTTCGAACCAGTATCCTGGCGGTAGTAGGGAAGATAGTCGGAGAGGTGGCCGTCGAGCTTAATGGAGCCCTTGGCCACTTGCTGCATGATCAGCATTGAAGTGAATTGCTTGGTGATGGAGCCGAGGCGAAACTTCACCTCCGGCGTGTTGGGGATGTTCCACTCACGATTGGCCAAGCCATAACCCTTTTTGAAAATGATCTTGTCGTGGTCCGAGACCAAGACCGCGCCGGTGAATGAGCAGCAATCTGCATACTGCGACATGAGCTTATCGATTTTTGCGGTGTTGTCGGGGGTATCTGCGGCGTAAGGGGACGAAACTTGCCAGGAGAGAGCTAATAGAAGAACGCAGAAAATCAATTTTTTCATGGCGTCCTCGCATTTGGAGGTGGCCTTGCCTCTCGAACCAGCAGGGATTGTACATCCGAGACGGCGACAGTACATCGAGCAGTCGCTCAAGGGGAAGCCCAAGCTCGTGGCTCCGAACTTGATGGACATTGCAAGAAGAGTCCCCATTCGCCCCTAACTAAGGGGCAAATGGACGATTAACCCCTAACCACACAAGTGGCAGCTTACTCCCCAAAAGCCCGGTTCTGGCAAGTTAGAATCCCTGTTTGGAGCCACTATCGATCGTGGCCGAATGACGGGGAAACCGGAAGTTAAGGTGCGTTCGACTTCCGATTCTAACGCATGACGGGCAACCCGGAAGTAATCGGCCACCTATATCGGATAGGGCCAGATAGAACGGGATTATCGGACTGTGGGAATCTGGCGGGTTAGGCTCAATAGCCACATTCCCAGGAGCTGAATTCAAGAGGCTTGTCGCCTAGCGATGGCCAAATCGGAAATGTCGGTCTATATTCACAGACTGCTCCCGATTCGCTTTAGCGATGGTTTTTTTGAGCGGAATGAGAGGAGAACGGACACGCATGCCTGGGCGCGGCGCGATCATTACACCTGCAACGCTTCGATTCTTTCGCGACTTGAAGCGTAACAACCACAAAGAGTGGATGGATGCGAACCGCGATCGATACCGCGCAGATGTGGTCGAGCCCTTTCGAGCGCTCCTTGCAGCAGTGAGACCCTATGTGCTTCAGCTGCACCCCGGCCTTGATACGGCAGGACGGACAGGGGTCAATTTTTCACGCATCAATCGCGATATCCGCTTCGCGCGGGACAAAACCCCCTATCACACTCACATGTATTTAACATTTCCCGATCCGGAGGCGGGGGATGAGGCAAGGACGCAGCTCTACGTTGGCATCTCTGCTGAGGCCGTCACGGCTGGCTTTCGCGCGTACTCTATGGGGCCGGCCAAAAAATCACACTTTCGGCAGATGGTCCTTCCGCGTGTGGTGGCCGATCCGAACTGGCTGCCGCGGCAGAAGAAACGTCTGGCGCGCCGCTACGAGAGTTACTGGTATTCAACCGAGAAGGGCGAATGGACAAAGCACGAGGGCTGGCCGCTCGGGCCGGCGGAATGGGAGAAGCTCCAGGGTTGGGTGGTGCGCCGGAAATTTTCGCAAAGCACGGCTGTGCTCCCCGGGTTCGTGGCGGCCACAGACCGTCTATTTCGCGACGTTTACCCACTTTTTTCGTTCGTGTCCTCGATCGTCTGGAATGCCTGAACTCAGCGCTTTCCCGCCGTTTTCCGCGGCTTAACCGTGCGTACTCGAATGAACTTTTTCCGGCGGGCGCTGTAAGTGGTCACCATGCCTTTGCCGATGTGATACACCCATCCGTGAAGTTTCAGGTTCCCCTGTCCAAGCCGCGCAGCAACGGAGGGATGCGTATGCAGGTTCTTGAGCTGTTCGACCACGTTCCTCTCGGTAAGCGCCAATAGAAACTGAGGGTCGCCCGAATGACCAGCAGAATCTGCAAAGGCCTGACGCGCAGGCTCCGCGTGCCTTAGCCAAGCGCTCACGTTGGCGAGGGGTTTCAACGCTTCCGGATTCAATACGCCCTTCATCACGCCGCAATCCGTATGCCCGCACACGATGACGTCGGGCACGCCAAGCACCCCCACCGCATATTCAATCGTCGCGGAAACGCCGCCGATCGACTCAGGATAGCGCGGGACGATGTTTCCGATCACCCGGCAGATAAACAGTTCGCCCGGCTTGGTTTGCGTCAGGAGACAAGGATCGATCCGGGAGTCAGAGCAGGTGATGAACAGGGCCGTGGGCCTCTGCTGAAGTTCCAGCTTATGGAACAATTCGCGGTGCTTCGGAAAGACCTTCTTTTGGAAACGTTTGAGCCCTCTGAGAATCTTATCGACAGGCATGGTGGCTCATTCTGCAACAATGCGGCGACATGCTTCTAGTCAAAATGTCAGGAGCGCACGCCGGGTATTTGTGGTAAGGTATCGCGCTTTGTGCGGGGCGGTTAAGACGGGCAAACGGGGCAGCCCTTTTCGCCCGCCGTTACCAAATTGTATCAGTGCCGTACTATATCGATGTTCCGTGCAAGAATTGTGAAATCATGAGATAATGGCCCCTGGAGCTTTCTGGTTTGTGTATGGTCTGGATAGGGGTCAGGGGTTTTGGCAGAACCTCTGCAGCATACTTTTTTCGTTCAATTCCGTCGAAGGAAGAAGGCCTGCGCTGAGAAGACACGGATCGACGATCCCAGGTTTGCGTCTCGTCCTGCCACGCCGTATCGTGATGAAAAAGAAAGCATTAGACGATGGCCACAGCATCGGCCTGCGCCGTGTGACTTAGGACCGCCATCTGACTCTAATACTTAGAGAATCTGAATGATTCGTGTGTGCATCAAAATGCTGCCCTCGTGGGGATAACGGGTAAGGTTGCAGGGCCGTATTGAGTTGATTGGCAAGGGGGGATAACTGCTTGTCATTGAATAATCAAGAAGCGGGAGAAGAGGTCCGGAGCATCATTGGCATCGGCAAGGAACGCAGGTTCCTGCTGCCCGATGAGGAAGAAGGGGTGTTGCCTGCCGTCGAGACCTCGCGGGAGCCGGAAGAGGGCGAACAGCACCTTTCCGGTTTTGAGCAGATTGGCGTTGCCGCGGATGAAGACATCGCGGCCGTAAGCTCCCCGATTGCTCCCACGGATGTAGTTGATGTTGAGCACGGCACGGTCGCCGAAGAGGGCGAGCTCGACCTCACGCCGGGGATGCTCGACAAGAATAACGACCCTGTCCGCCTCTATCTGAGGGAAATGGGCACCGTCCCGCTGCTGAAGCGTCAGGACGAAGTGGCCATCGCCAAGCGCATGGAGCGCGGGCACCTCATGGTCCTGAAAACGATCTCGCGGTCTCCCATTGTTCTGAAGGAATTGATTGCCGCCGGCAAGGAGCTTCGCTCCGGTTCGCTGTCGATCAAGAAAATTGTTCAGTTCGACCAGGAAGAGTTGACCGAAGAGGAAACCGAGAGCAAGACCCAGGAAATTCTTCGGATCGTTGCCAAGATCGAACAGCTCTATGCCCTGGCGCACAAACAAGCGGCGCAACTTGCCAATACGCCGAAATCAAGCAAGCGGCTCTACCTGCGCAACCGCAATCGCCTGGCCCGGACGCGAGTGCTGATGTCGCAGCATGCCCGGTCGATCGATTTCCATTCGCTGGAAAGAAAGCGTCTGATCGACAAGATTCACCACACGGTCGAGCGGTTGCAATCGCTCGAGCGAGAAATCGTCAAGCTGGAACGCCGGGCCGACGCCTCCAAGGGCGATCACGCCGCGGAAGCACGCAAGGAATTGCGCGCCCGGCGCGCCGAACTGCGCGAAATTGAGGCCGCCAGCGAAACTGGACTGGTGGACCTGAAGCGCATGCTCCAGGTGGTGTTGCGTGGAGAGGCCGAAGCGAGCCAGGCCAAGAAAGAAATGGTCGAGGCCAACCTGCGTCTCGTCGTTTCCATCGCCAAGAAATACACCAACCGTGGATTGCAATTTCTGGACCTGATTCAGGAAGGCAACATCGGCTTGATGAAGGGCGCCGACAAATTTGAATGGCGGCGCGGCTACAAATTTTCCACGTACGCGACGTGGTGGATCCGCCAGGCCGTGACCCGCGCCATCGCCGACCAGGCCCGCACGATTCGCGTGCCCGTGCACATGATTGAAACGATCAACAAACAGGTTCGCACCAGCCGGCAACTGGTCCAGGAACTCGGGCGCGAGCCGCGCGCCGAAGAGATCGCCCATCGTCTGGGTGTTCCCGTCGAGAAGGTGCGCAAGACCAAAGAGATCGCGCAGCAGCCCATCTCGCTCGAGACCCCCATCGGCGAAGAGGAAGATTCGCACCTCGGCGAGTTCATCGAGGATAAGTCTTCCGTGTCTCCCTCCGACGCGGCCATCAGCATCAGCCTCCAGGAACAAACGGAATCGCTGCTGAAGACATTGACGCCGCGCGAAGAGCGGGTGATCAAGATGCGTTTTGGTCTGGAAGACGGTTCCGAACACACGCTGGAAGAAGTGGGACAGTCGTTCGCAGTCACGCGCGAGCGCATCCGCCAGATCGAGGCGAAAGCGCTGCGCAAGTTGCGACACCCCTCCAGGTCGAGGAATCTCCGCTCATTCCTCGAAGATAGTCTCTGAGGAAGGTACTGAGCCGGGACGCCGCGGGCGTTCCGGCTTCTTCTTGCTGTTTCTTCCTACTTCTTACCTATCGGCTTTAGCGCCGTCCATGGCACGTTTCGCGTAATGTGGCCTTGCCCGTCCGTCAATTTGAGATTTGCCGTTTGCATCAAGGAATTGATGTCGGCAACTTCAAACACACCATCTTGTTGAGCCATAGCCACGCGGTCGCCCTTCTTCGGTGCGATCACATTGGATTCGGAACTCATCTTGGTCCTCCTAGTTACAGGCAGATAGCTGGGCCGCTTGGGGAAAGTGGGGAGCCTATAGCAGCCATTCTTACGCCTCCTTGACCGGAAAAGCCAGAAGTATCATTCGGCATTTTCCGACTTGTGCCGGTGTGAAGCTACAGAGCAAGGAATATGAGAAATTCGTAATGGCAAGGTTGATCAGCTCCTTGTTCAGATCGGCCGGTCGTATACTCAAATCGAGTTTCAAGAATTGGAATTCCCCTGCGGATTCCGATAGAATTGGTCATCTAGTCCTCCAAACATGACAACCGACACGAAAATTTCACAACACATGAACCGCCCATTGCAGGAAGTCGATCCTGACATCGCCGAAGTGCTGCGCGAAGAGGGCCGCCGCCAGGGCACCGGCCTCGAGCTGATTCCTTCGGAAAATTTTGTTTCCGAAGCGGTGCTGGAAGCGATGGGTTCGGTGCTGACCAACAAGTACGCCGAGGGCTATCCCGGCAAGCGGTACTACGGCGGCTGCGAATTCGCCGACCGCGCCGAGCAGCTGGCGATCGATCGCGCGAAAGCGTTGTTTGGCGCCGAGCACGCCAACGTGCAATCCCATTCGGGCACGCAGGCGAACGTTTCCGTGTACATGGCCGCGCTGCAGCCGGGCGACACGGTGCTCGGCATGAACCTGGCACACGGCGGGCATCTGACGCACGGGCATCCGCTCAACTTTTCCGGGAAAATGTACAAATTTATTCCCTACGGCGTGAGCAAGGAAACCGAGACGATCGATTACGACGAACTGGACCGCCTGGCGCGCGAGCACAAGCCCAAAATGATCGTGGCGGGCGCGAGTGCCTATTCACGCATCATCGACTTTCCGCGCATGGCGGAGATCTCGCGTTCCGTTGGCGCGCTATTTTTCGTGGACATGGCGCACATCGCCGGCCTCGTCGCCGGTGGGATGCACCCCAGCCCGGTGCCGTACGCCGATTTCGTTTCGACTACGACGCACAAGACACTGCGCGGCCCGCGCGGCGGCCTGGTGATGTGCAAGGCGCAATACGCAAGAGAACTCGACCGCATCACGTTTCCGGGAACGCAGGGCGGCCCGCTGATGCACATCATCGCCGCCAAGGCCGTGTGCCTGAAGGAAGCGGCCGAGCCCGGATTCCGCGAGTACGCCAAACAAATTGTCGCCAACGCGCAAAGGCTGGCCGCCGAAATCACGAAAGCGGGATTCCGCATCGTCAGCGGGGGCACGGACAACCATCTCTTCCTGATCGATCTATATTCGCGCGGCATCACCGGCAAAGACGCGCAGCCGGCGCTGGATCGCGCTGGCATCACCGTGAACAAAAATTCCATCCCCTTCGACCCCACTCCGCCGATGACGGGCGGTGGCATTCGCCTGGGCACTCCCGCCGTGACCACGCGAGGCATGCTGGAGCCGGACATGGCACGCATCGCCGTATGGATTGCCGATGTGCTGACGCACCTGGGCGACGCCGAACGCGAACGCCGCATTCGCTCCGAGGTCGCGGAGTTTGCCGTTCAGTTTCCTCTATATACGCGGCGCTGGGACCTCGCGTCCTCGCTGGCCGGGAGCCGCGGCGCCGCACGCTAAGCGCCGACACAGATGCGTGTTGCGATCGATATCCGGCGCGCCGGTGATTTCGGAATCGGCACATACATCCGCAACATCGTCAATCAATTCGCGCGCGCCGGCGACGGCACGGAATATCTGCTGATCGGCCAACGGTCGCACCTCAAAGAGTTCGATCCCCTTCCCGACAATTTCACTTTGCTTGACTATCCGTCCGAGCCGGGCTCCTTCCACACGCACTTGCATCTGCCCTTCCTGTTGCACAAGCAGGGCGTCGATCTTTTGCACATGCCCTGGTTTTATGCGCCGGCCGTCGTGCCATCGCGACTGGTGATCACGGTTCACGACTTGACTGACGTTCTTACTCCGCCTCCGGGCATTTCGGCCACGTTTCAAGCGGGACGTTTGTTTTTCGCGCGCCGCGCGCTGGCGCGGGCCGACCGCATCATGGCCGTGTCCCATTCGTCCAAGCGGGATCTCTCCCGCGCCTTCGACGTTCCGGAAGAAAAAATCGAGGTCGTCTACAACGCGCTCGACGAGCGCTTTGTACGCGAGCCGATGCCCGAGGGCGCCGACCGCATCCTGGAGCGCCACGCGGTCACCGATCCCTTTGTGCTGTACGCGGGGAACATCAAGCCGCAAAAGAATCTGCCGCGCCTGATTGAAGCCTTCGCGGTGGCCAAAGCGGAACTGCGCGATCATCCGACCTATTCCAACCTGAAGCTGCTTCTGATCGGCGATTCCGCGGGAGAACATTCGGACCTGCGGAGGGCCGTTCTGCGCTCGCGCGTACAGGCGGACGTCCGCTTTCTGGGGTTTGTGCCGCATCCCGTGCTGCGCGTTTTTTATTCCCGCGCAAGTGCGTTCCTGTTCCCTTCGCTGTATGAAGGATTCGGCCTGCCTCCGCTCGAGGCCATGGCGCACGGCGCTCCGGTACTGACCTCCAGCGTGTCCTCACTGCCGGAAGTGTTTTCCCAGGCCGCCCTGCTCGCGAACCCGGAAAATATTTTTGAAATTGCGCGCGGGATCCGGCAAATCCTCACGGAAGACGTCCTGCGGGAAACGTTGGTGCGCCGCGGTTATGAACTCGTCCAGCGCTATTCGTGGGAGCGATCCGCGGAGCAGGTGCGGGACTTGTACCGAGCGGTAGTCGAAGGCGAGCCGGTGAAATCTTCCGCGTAAACCAAAGAATTCACTACAGAGAACACAGAGGTCACAGAGACTGGAAGAGAAAGAATGCTTAGAGAGAAACTTCCGGAATACAGTCTGTTTTCTCTCTCGTGTGCGTTCTATGTGTTCTCTGCGTCCTCTGTGTTGAAATCCATTCTGCCTGATGCGCCTACGATCCTGTCGCGATGATTTCGAGTTCCCGCACGCTACCGTCGCAAATGGAAAATGCGCGGACTGGCTTCGGCGCGTCCGCTCGCAGAGAAACAATGAAATAGGCCTGGTCGGGATACCCGGCCTGCTCGATGTCCTTCGGAGACGGAACATTGTCCGTGGAAAGATGCGAATGATACTGGCCGAGGTGCGTCAGCCCTTCGGCGCGCAAAGTGCGAAACAGATCGAACAGCTCCCGCGGCGCGATCTCATAGGCTGTCGCGCTGGCAAGAGAATTCGTAGCTGGGAAAATTGCCCCGATCACGCCGTCGCGGCCCGCGAGCAATCCGCAACATTCAATCTGCGGCTCGCGGCGAGCATGGGCCAGCATTTCCTTTAGAATCTCCGCGCGCACACGGACAGAATCGGCCATGCGCGCCAGTGTACCTCAGCCCGCATGGCCGAATCAGAGTAGGTGTGATTTTTTGCGAGGCTTGGCCGAAAATCAGGCAGTCACGTTTAGGTTGCCGGTACTCGACGGCACCGCCGTGCTGGGGGTTCCGTTCGATCCCGCCGTGAGGAAACCGCCGATTTGTTGAAGATCATTTTGCAGCGCCGAAAATGCGGACTGCGCTCCTGATAGATTCCCCGCCTGCAAATCCTGCACCAGCGTGCTGAAGGCCTGAACGATCGGGTTGGACTGCTGGGAGGACGTGGATGAAGATTGCGAGCTTTCCACGTGGTGGTGCCGGTGTCCGTGATGCCCTCCGGCCTGCTGACTGGCGACCTGCTGCACATCCTGCTGAAGGTTCGTGAAATCCTGCTGCGCACCTTGCAGATTCCCCGATTGAAGGTCCTGCCCCAATTGAGCAAAAGCCTGTGTTATCGCGCTGCTGCCCGTGGCGGAGTTGGCTGTAGTGGCGCTGCTTTGATTTGCGGCTGAAAGATTTCGCGACAGAGTGGCGAAATCGGACTGCGCCCCGGACAGATTGCCAGATTGCAAATCCTGCCCCAATTGCTGAAATTCGGTTTTAATCTGCTGGAATACGGACGGAGTGTTTTGGGAGTTTTGGGTGTTCTGAGCCGCGCCCGCGGAGAATAGGTTGCTGCTAAGAATTCCTATGATCGACATGTTTGCGCCTCTTCACAAGTTTCAAAAAACAATTCAGACTTTCTCGTCGTCGAAGCCGGGTCAAATACATGATCGTCAAACCGCCGGAACACTTTAGCCGCCCGGACAAGCGGCAAAGCGGCACTTTTACTGCGGCATGCAGCGTGCCAAAGACGCGATCCCAAGCAGAAGAGCTAATCCATCGGATCTGAATACGTTGCAGCGAGAGAAAGCACTTCGCGGTTTTACTCCTTCCGTGCGCTAGGAAAGAACGATTCTTGGCGGCGTGCAACGACGGCAAATTCTGCCGCTGCCCCGTTTCGGTGCAATTCTTTTCAATTGGGAATCAAGCGTTCGGGTTGAGTACTTGGTAGCGCCGGCGTCTCGCCGGCTCTGTTTGAGCCGCTCGCGCCAAGAACAGCCGGCAAGATGTCGGCGCTACAAAAAAGGCGCCCCGGCAAGGCCGGGACGCCTTAGAAACCCTCTAAAGGAAAGGCCTACGCTTTTTGCGCGGCGCGCCGGAGGAACGTGGGAACGTCGAGATCATCCGCTCCCGCCGTATTCTCCTGGTGAACTGTTTCGTTGACGACGGGCCGCGGCGCTTCCTGCGGAACCTCTTTCGGCGGCATGATCGGTTCTTCCTCGCGCCCGGCTTTCCAGGTCTTCGGCAGATAAGAGGGCTTCTGATGCGCCTGCCGGCGGGCCGCCTCGCGGAATCCCGCGGCGATGACGGTAATTTTTACCTGCTCCTTCATGTTCTCGTCCAGGACGGCGCCGAAAATAATGTTGGCGTTTTCATGCGCGGCCTTTTCGATCACCGAAGAAGCTTCGTGAACTTCATTCAGTGTAAGGCTGGACGATCCGCAGATGTTGATCAGGATGCCCTGCGCGCCCTGAATCGAATTGTCTTCCAGCAGCGGGCTGTTGATGGCGCGCGTGGCGGCGTCGACGGAGCGGTTCGCGCCGGAAGCCACGGCCGTGCCCATCACGGCGTAGCCCTGCCCCTGCATGATGGTGCGCACGTCGGCAAAGTCGCGGTTGATGATGCCGGGAATGGTGATGATGTCGCTGATGCCCTGCACGGCCTGGCGGAGCACGTCATCGGCGATGCGAAACGCCTCGAAGAAACTCGTTCCCGCTTCCACCGTCTCGAGCAGCCGCTCGTTGGGAATCACGATGACGGTGTCGACGCTGCCGACCAGTTCGGAAAGCGCTTGTTCGGCCTGCTGCTGGCGGCGCTTGCCTTCAAACAGAAACGGCTTGGTGACGACCGCAACGGTCAAAGCGCCCAGTTCGCTCGCGAGCGAAGCAACCACCGGAGCCGCGCCGCTGCCCGTGCCGCCTCCCAGGCCCGTGGTGAGAAAAATCATGTCCGAGCCTTCCAGCGCTTCGATAATTTTGTCGGTGTCTTCGAGCGCCGCTTTGCGGCCGATCTCGGGATTCGCGCCCGCGCCGAGCCCCTTGGTGAGTTTGCCGCCCAGTTGCAATTTAACGGGCGCCTGCGAAAGTTTGAGCGCCTGCAAATCCGTGTTCGCGGCAATAAATTCGACGCCTTCGACTTTGGCGCGGATCATGCGGTTGACGGCGTTGCATCCCCCTCCGCCGACGCCGATCACCTTGATCTTCGCGCCCTGTAGGTTATCCTCGCTGAACGAAATCCTGATTCCCGCGTCTTTTGCCATTTCCGTCCCCCCAACAAAAAGATTGGCCTAGCCCCGCCGGAGTTTTTCGCGTCAGGCCCCGGCGAACATGCTTTTGATTCTGCCCACAAATGTCGCCGGCTTCTGGGGCGCCTGGCGCCGGGCTCGCGCGCCGTAAAGAAGCAGGCCGACAACCGTCGCGTACTCGGGCCGGGAAAGCTGTTCGGGCATCCCTTCGAGTCCCCGAGGAACTGCCACGCGCGCCGGCAGATGGAACATGCTCTCGGCCAGTTCGACGAGCCCCGTGAGATGCGCGCCGCCGCCGGTCAGCACCAGTCCGGCAGGAATGAGAAATGCAAACCCTCCGCGTTGCAATTCGTCGCGAACCAGCGAAAGCAATTCCTGCGCACGCGGTTCCAAAATTTCATTCAGCATCCGCTTGAACACCGTGCGCGGAGGACGGTCGCCGACGCTGGCTATTTCGATGGCGTGGTCCTCCAGGATCAAATCCTTGAAGGCGCAACCGTGCCCGCGCTTGATTTTTTCCGCCTCCGGAATCGGCGTGCGCAGCCCTACCGCCAGGTCGTTCGTGAAATGATCTCCGCCCACGGGAATGGCCGCCGCGTGGCGCAGCATACCGTTGCCAAAAACGACGAGTTCGGTCGTGCCGCCGCCGATATCGAGCAGGCAGCAGCCCAATTCGCGCTCATCCTGAGTGAGGCAGGATTCCCCCGAAGCCAGCGGCTCCAGAACCGTGTCTGCGACTTCCACGCCCGCCTGATTGATCGCAATGACCAGGTTCTGCATGGCTGAAGCCGAGGAAGTTACGAGGTGTACATTGACTTCCAGGCGCTCGCCGATCATGCCCAGCGGATCGCGAATATTGTCATGCGCGTCGAGCAGAAATTCCTGCGGAAGGACGTGCAGCACCACGCGATCCTCGGGAAGTGTGATATTGCGCGCGGCGTCCACGGCGTGGTGCACGTCGTCGCGGCTGATGTCCCGCGGGCGGTGTCCCATGGTGATTCCGCCGCGGCTGTTCACTCCGCGCACATGGCTGCCTGCAACGCCTACCACGACCCGCTCGACAGGGACTCCGGCAACGCTTTCGGCTTCTTCAATCGCGCGCCGCACCGATGTCGCCGCCGCGCCGATGTTGGCGATCAATCCCTTGCGCAGGCCCTTGGATTCCGCCGCGCCCATGGCCACAAACTTCGCGCCCGTTTCGGTCAACTCGCTGATGATGGCGCACGTCTTCGTGCTGCCGACATCCAGCGCGACCAAATATTTTTCCTTTTTATTCAAGCCGCCGCTCCTTCTACTTCGCCCGGGCGGGGGCGCGCCCAAACAAGAGACCTTCAAATTTCGATTAGCGCTTCTTGCGCGCGACTGCCGCGGCCCTGTGTGCACGCGCGGGCACGCGCAGCGCCACGCTTTGCGGCGCGGCCTGCTTCAGATTGGCCGCAATCGTCTTCGATTCCGGATTTACCACCACCTGACGCGCAAAGCGCAGGTCCACCGAATCGACGCTCCCGGCGCTGGCCCGCCACTGGTCAATATTTTCCGCGAGCAGGTGATAGCGGTTGCCAAAATCCGAATCGCCAAAGTGCACCAGAATCGGCGGTGTGCTGCCGGACGAAGTTCCGAGTCCGGTCAGTGTCGCGCGCAAATCGGAGGCGTCGGAAAGGTCCGCCTCGCTGACGTGATCTTCCGCGCCGGGCTGGACCGATTCAATTCCCTTCATGAACTGCACGTACAAATTCATGCGCTGGGCGCGCACCTCAAGCGGCATCGACTCATCCATGCCGCCCACGACCGGGAAGCGGAACTCCCCATCGGCGGGCCGGTCGAGAATCACACCCTGTCCGTCCACCAGAGCCAGGTCGCTGCCCGAACGGAGAAACGCGACGGGAGTGCGCTCCGTGATCTCCACACGAATCCGGTTGGGCAGGACGCGCTGGACGTGCGCCTCCTCCACCCAGGGGAGCGACTCGAGCGCTTCGCGACGCTCGGTGAGCGGAACGCGCACCACGCTGCGGCCCATGTCTGCCGAAAATTTTTCCGCGATCGCCTCAGGCGGCACGAAACGATTGCCCGTGATTTCAATTTGGTCGGCGCTCTGCAGTAAAACGCCGGGAGAATATAGCAAGTAGCTCGCGGCCTCGTACAGCGCGAAACCTGTGGAAAGCACGGCGACGCCTCCCACAAGCACGCGGCGGTACAAGGGCCAGGCCTTGCGGCTGAACTTGCGCTTGCGAATCTCTACCGGCTTTTGCCGGCGAAGATACTTCGGCTCGTCTTCAGCCAGCGCGTCCGCGGGAAGATAATCTGGTTCTGCGCTCATCGTTTCATCACCGGGCCCTCACCGGGCCTTCCACACGATTACTTCTTCTTCGAGTTCCACTCCATACCGGTCGCGCACACGCTGGCGCACGTCGGCAATCAGCGCCAGCATATCGGCGGCGGATGCATGGCCTGCGTTGATGAAGAAATTGGCGTGGCGGTCGCTGACGCGGGCGTCGCCGACCGAGTGGCCCTTCAGGCCCAGTTCGTCGATCATCCGCCCGGCGGATCCGCCCGGCGGATTCTTGAAAATACAACCTGCGCTTTTTTGATTGAGCGGCTGACTGGCTCGCCGCTTCTCATTGCAGACGCGAATTCCTTGAAGTATTTCGTTGTAAGGTTTGGACGGAAGTTCCAGTCTCACCGACAGCATAATATCATCGAGCGCAAACGATGTGTGCCGGTATTCAAAATTTATTTCAGCGCCTCTGAGGATTTCTATCCGGCCTGTGTCCGCCCGGTACACTTGCACTTCCCGGACGTATGTTCCAATTTGGGTGCCGTAGGCGCCCGCGTTCATCCGCAGCGCTCCTCCGACGGATCCCGGAACTCCGATCAGTCCCTCCATGCCGCCCAGATCGTGCTTCGCGCATGTGGTGACCGTGCGTCCCAGGTCGGCCGCGCAATCGACGAAGACATTGTTGCCTTCAAATCGCACTTCCGGATCCTGCTTGGCAAGTTGCAGAATCACCCAGGGAAGTTCTCCGTCAGGAAGCAGGACGTTGCTGCCTCCCCCGAGGAACCGATGCGGAACGCCTGCCTGTTTCAGCAAGCGGATCAACTCTGGAAGCGATTCGTGCTTGTGGATAACTAAGACGTCCGACGTTCCGCCAATCTCAAGTGAAGTTTTCGCCGCGAGCGACACCCCAATTTTGTGTTCGACGCCGAGGGCGCCAATGGCCCCAATCAATTTGGGATCGTCAATGCGCATTTCTCACCGGGTTTTGGTGGCGCAGGCTTCAGCCTGTGGATTTTGGTCCTCGCAAGGACGAACGCCCACAGACTGAAGCCTGCGCCACGAAGCTCGCCCACAGTTATTCAAATCAATTCGCATGATGCAAGGACACCCTTGCTCCGAGCAGAATCGCCAGCTCGCCCGGCGCGCGGCTTACGTTGCCCGCGCCGATGGTAAGGACCGCGTCGCCAGGCCTCGCGGCGCGGAGCAATTCCTCGATTCCCTCTTGCATGGAGCTGTGAAAGACGACGTTCTTGTGTCCGGCGGCGCGGATCGCATCCGCGAGAGCCCGGCCGGTTATGCCGGGAATGGGCTGCTCGCCCGCGGCGTAAATGTCCATCAGCACGACCATGTCGGCGTGATTGAAGGCGCGGCAAAATTCATCCCAGAGGTGTTTAGTGCGCGTGTACCGGTGCGGCTGGAAGAGGACCAGGAGGCGCTCGAAATGGCAGCCGCGCGCGGCTTCCAGCGTGGCGCGAATTTCGGCGGGATGGTGGCCGTAATCGTCGATCAAGGTAATGCCATTGATGACGCCCTTGACGTCAAACCGGCGGCCCACGCCGGCAAATTCCTCCAGGCCCACGCGAATTAATTCGGGAGGAACATTCAAATAGAGCGCGACGGCCGCTGCGGCAGCGGCATTGCGGACATTGTGGATTCCCGGAGGGCCGTTCAAGTGGAACTTGCCGAGATCGTCCCCGCGATAGGTCAAACGAAATTCACTCTGCAGTCCCAGAAGCTCGATGCCGCTGATCACCAGGTCCGCCTGGCTTGAAGTGCCATAGGTAATCACCGGGCGGGTTACGTTCGGGATGATAGCTTGCACATTCGGTTCATCGAGGCAGAGAACGGCGGCGCCATAGAACGGCACGCGATTTACGAATCGTGTGAAAATTTCCTGAATTTCCTCAAGCGACTTGTAAGTGTCCAGATGCTCTCGGTCAATAGTGGTCACCACGGCAACCACCGGCGCGAGCAGCAGGAACGTGCGGTCGCTTTCGTCGGCTTCGACGACCATGTATTCGCCGCGGCCCAGACGGGCGGTTGAGCCGATATGGTTCACGCGGCCGCCGACAACGAACGTGGGATCGAGCCCCGCCGCGGCCAGAACGCTCGCCGTCATCGACGTGGTGGTGGTCTTGCCGTGCGCTCCGGCGATGGCGATTCCGTATTTCAGGCGCATCAATTCGGCCAGCATTTCGGCGCGCGGAATCACGGGAATTTTCAGGCGGTGCGCTTCGACGATTTCAGGGTTGTCGGCGCGGATGGCCGAGGAAACCACTACGACGTGCGCGCCTTGCACCTGCTCCGCCCGGTGGCCCTCGAAAATATCGGCGCCCATGTTCATCAGGCGTTCGGTAATCGCGGAAGATTTGGCGTCCGAGCCGGAAACCGAATAGCCGAGCGTCAGCAATACCTCGGCGATCCCGCTCATTCCTATCCCGCCGATGCCGACGAGGTGAATGCGTTTGAAATTGTGGAACGTCACCATCATTTTTTTTCTCGCGGGCTCCTAGTAGAGCCCGCACCCGTGAGAGCGATCCCTTCGATCAGGTCAACAATTTCCTGCACCGCATGCGGCTTCGCCAGAGCCCGCGCATTGACGGCCATGGCTTGCAATTCGGCCGGGCGGTCGAGCAGTCCAAAAATTTCCTGCGTAAGGCGTTCCGCGTTGAGCTGGGGCTCCGGGATCAGCCGCGCCGCGCCCGCGCGTTCCATTTCCTGGGCGTTGCGCAACTGGTGGCTGTCTGTGGATGCGCCGAAGGGGATGAAGATGGCGGCGCGTCCGGCGGCGGCAACTTCCGCGGCCGTGATCGCGCCCGCGCGGCAGACAATTAAATCGGCCTGGGCAAACCTTTCTGCCATGTTCCCGATGAAGGGCAGAACCTCCGCGTTGATTTCACGACGTGCATAGGCCACGCGTACCGCATTATAGTCGCGTTCCCCGGTTTGGTGAACGATGCAGATGCGATTTTGTTGCGAAGCCAGCAAGTCGGCGGCGTCCACCATTGTGCGGTTGATCACCAGCGCGCCCTGGCTGCCTCCGGTGATCAATAAGTGAAACGGCTCCGCCGGTGTCCGTTCGGGAATCGCGAAGAATTCGGAACGCACCGGAATTCCTGTGAGCGTGGCCTTGCTTCCCCACAGTTTCGTCGGAGTTTCATACGCGGTGGCGATGCGCGTCACCATGCGTGCGAGCACGCGATTGGTGAAGCCGGGTTCCGCGTTTGGCTCAAATACGACGGTCGGCAAGCCGCGCAGTACGGCAGCAAGCATCATCGGGCCGGCGGCATATCCCCCAACGCCCAGCGCCGCTGCGAAGCGATGCCTGCGCAGAATCGCGAACGAATCCCACATCGCGGGAGCAAGCTTCGCCGCGTTGCGGGCCAGTTTCATCCCGCCAATTCCCTTAAGCCCTGCGGAGCGAATCGTCTCAAGAGGAAATCCAGCCTCGGGCACCAGGCGCGCTTCGATTCCGCGTTGCGTTCCGACGAACACGACTTCCCTTTCTCCTGCTCGCGACATCCATTCCCGGGCGATGGCCAGCGCCGGAAACACGTGGCCGCCCGTACCGCCGCCCGCGATTAACAGTTTCAAACTTTTCCGCCCCGAATCATCGCGATCGCAAGCCCTTCGTAGCGCCGGCGTCACGCCGGCAATTTTTCTACTCTCGACTCATCGCAAGACTGCCGGCGAGACGCCGGCGCTACACAACCTAATCCGCCTGCCTGCTGATGTTCAGCAAAACGCCGGTGGCCAGCAGCATCACCAGCAAACTCGATCCGCCGTAGCTGATGAACGGCAGCGGAATCCCTTTGGTGGGCATCATCCCAAGCACCACGCCGAGATTGATCATGGTCTGGCTCACAATCATCACCGTGATGCCCAGTGCGGCCAGGCGGCCGAATTCATCCGTGGTCTTGAACGCGGAGCGAATGCCGCGCCAGCCGTAGATCACAAACAGGGTCAGGACGATTGCGCCGCCAATGAATCCCAGCTCTTCGCACAACACCGCAAAAATGAAATCGGTATGCGCCTCGGGCAAGTAGAACAATTTTTGCTTGCTCTCCATCAGTCCGACGCCGGTGAATCCGCCCGAGCCCACCGCGATCAGGGATTGCAAAAGCTGAAAGCCGCGGCCCTGCGGGTCCGCCGAGGGATTCAGGAAAGCCATGACGCGTTCCAGGCGATACGGAACGCGCACAATCAGCAAATAAATGGCTGGAATCGCGGCGAGGCCCGCTCCGATGATGTATTTCCCGTTCAGCCCCGCGACGTACAGCATCGTCACTGCGATGATGAATATTTCCACTGCCGTGCCCAGGTCCGGCTCGATGACCACCAGACCTACAAGCACCAAGACGGGGCCCAGCGCGGGCACGATCGTTCGCTTCCAGTCATTCATGCCGAATCCGTCCGGGCGGCGCCGCATTTCCAGAAACCACGCCAGATAGAAAATCACGGCGAGCTTGGCGAGTTCGGAAGGCTGCAGGCTTGCCGGGCCCACGCGAATCCAGCGATGTGTGGCGTGCGATTTGTCGAGGAAGAAAACGCCCGCCAGCATCACCAGCACTCCGAACAGCGCGGTGAAGATGACTTCGGGGCGCCGCAATTTGCGATAGTCCAGATTCATGAGAGCCATCATCCCGCCGAGTCCGAAGGCCAGCCAAAGGGCCTGGCGCAGCAGGAAGTGCGCGCCGTTTCCGTATTCATCGCGCGCGGTAACAGCCGAAGCGCTGAACACCATGATGGCGCCGACCAGGCACAAGGCCAGCGTCGAGCCGAACATCCATCGGTCGGTTTGGAGTTGCCGGGGCATGATTGTTTTTAAGAAAACCTTTCGCGCGGCTCTTACGCCGCGTTTTCTTTTTCGAGTTCGCGGACCAGTTGTTTGAAAACGCGTCCGCGGTGCTCGTAATTTTCAAACTGGTCGAAGCTCGCGCAGGCGGGCGCGAGCAGAACGGTATCGCCTGGCTGCGCGCGCCGCGAAGCCAACTCCACCGCGCGCGCCAGCGTCTCCGCGCGCTCCACGGGGACGATGCCCGCAAGTTCCGCTTCGATCTTGTCCGCCGCGCTGCCGATCAGCAGCGCCATGCGCGCGTGGCTGCGCAGCGCCTGGCGAAGAATCCGGTAATCGCTGCCCTTGTCCTTGCCGCCCAGAATCAAGAGCACGTTTCCTGGAAAGGCATCGAGCGCCTTCAGCGTGGCATCGACGTTGGTGGCCTTGGAGTCGTTGAAATACTCAACTCCGGAAATCGTGGCCACGTATTCGATCCGGTGCTCCACTCCAGCGAAGGTGCGCACGCCCTCCGCGATGGCGGCCGGCTTGGCGCCGGCGAGTCTCGCGGCGGCAGTCGCAGCCAGAACGTTTTCGAGATTGTGGCTCCCGCGGAGTCCTATCGCTTTACGTTCGAGCAACACGGAATCGACGCCGTCGCACCGAAAAACAATTTCATCGCCGCGGAGGTAGCAGCCATTGGCGACGCGCTTCGACCGGCTGAACCAAAACACACGCGGCCCGGCGGGGGCGTATTGCGGAGCGACCTCATCATCCGCATTGATGACCGCCGCGTCTTCCGCGGTCTGATTCTGAAACATGCGCGCCTTTGCGCGGCCATACGCTTCGATCGAACCGTGACGGTCCAGGTGATCCGGCGTGATATTGAGCAACACGGCAACGTCCGGCCGAAATGCTGAAATCGATTCGAGTTGAAAGCTGCTGGCCTCCACCACCGTGAAGCTCGCGTCGCTCGAAACGTACACGCGGGAGATCAGCGGCGTGCCGATATTTCCGGCGACCTGCACGGGCATCCCTGCGGTTTCCAGAATGTGGCCGATGAGCGACGTCGTAGTGGTCTTGCCATTCGAGCCGGTAATGCAAATGAGGCGCCCGCGCAAGAACCGCCAGGCCAGTTCGATTTCGCTCCATACCGGAACCCCGATGGCGCGCGCGGCGGCGAGCGTGGGCATCGTCGGGGCGACGCCTGGGCTCGGCACGATCAAATCCTGCTGCACGAATGTTTCCGCGCGGTGTCCACCCAGCTCTAGAGTGACGCCCGCGGCGCGCAATTTCGCCGCCGCTTCCGCGATTTGCGTCTCGGGCCGCTCCTCGGTGGCGGTGACGTGGGCTCCGCGCTCCGCGCAGAAAAGCGCCGTCGCGATGCCGGTGCGGGCGAGTCCCACCACCAACACTTTCTTGCCCGCGAGTTCAATAACTGGTTTCAACGTTTACCTCAATTTAAGCGTCGTCAATGAAAACAGCGCAAACACCAGGGCCATGATCCAAAATCGCACGATGGTTTTCGATTCGCTCCATCCCCGCAGCTCGAAATGATGGTGGATCGGAGCCATCCGGAAAATGCGTTTCCCGGTCAAGCGGAAGGACAACACCTGCAAGATGACGGAAACGGCTTCCAGCACAAACACTCCGCCGATAAAAAACAGCAGGATCTCCTGCTTGATGGCCACGGCGACCATTCCGATCGAGCCGCCTAGTGCGAGGGAGCCGACGTCACCCATGAACACTTCGGCGGGATGCGCGTTGTACCACAGAAATCCGAGCGACGAACCGACCAGCGCGCCGCAAAAAATCGTAAGCTCGCCCACTTGCGGCAGGTGCGGGATATCCAGATACTCCGAGAACCGGGCGAAGCTGGTCACGTAGGTCAAAACCGTGAGCGCCCCTGTCGCCACTACCACGCACCCGATTGCGAGACCGTCGAGTCCGTCCGTGAGATTCACCGCGTTCGAGGAGCCAACAATTACCAACGCCACAAAAATCAGAAACGGAACATAGGAGAGCCACCAAAAATAGTGTGACGAGAGGAGCGAATGAATGACCATGTCCGGATGAAAATTCTTGAAAAATGGAACGCTCAGTTGCGTGGAGTAAGTGCCGCTGGCCGTGAGCGTGAGCAGGGACACGGCGAGCCCCCAGCTGGCAAAAGTTTGCAGCGCAAATTTCCGTTTGCCGGTCAGCCCGAGATTTCTTTTTTTCATCACCTTGCTGTAATCGTCAATGAAGCCGATGATCCCGAACACCAGCATGGTGAGCACGGCGAGCCACACGTAAGCGTTTTCGAGATCTCCCCAGAGCAATGTAGGAATGACGGTTGAGCCCACGATCAGCACGCCGCCCATCGTCGGCGTCCCGGCCTTGGACTGATGGCTCTTGGGGCCCTCTTCCCGGATGAACTGCCCAATTTGCAAATCGCGCAGGCGCCGAATGACCCAGGGGCCGAGCACCAGAGTGATCAGCAGGGCCGTGAGGCTGGCGAGCGCCGTCCGCACGGTGATATAGCGAAACACATTGAGCGCGTGAAAATAGGGCTGGAGCACGTGGTAGAAAAGGTAGAGCAGCATGTCAGGCGCGCTCCTTGGGCGCGCCGGCGGCAACGGAAGCAGCCGGATCGGCGTTTGCGCGGGCAAAGCGGGAATCGAGCGTTTCGACGATGCGTTCCATTTTCACGCCGCGCGAACCCTTCACCAGAAGAACGTCTCCACGCTCGATCAAATTCGCGACGAACTCACCAGCCTCTGCGGACGATGCGAAAAATTTGGCCTGCGCGGCCGGGTGGCCGGCTTCTACTGCGCCCTGAACGAAATCTTCCGCGCCGCCTTGCACGCCGACAATCCAGCTGAGCTTCCCGGTCGCGGCGGCCGCACGTCCTGCCTCACGATGCAGTTCGGCAGAAGCGGGGCCGAGCTCCAGCATTTCGCCGACTGCGAGGAGGTGACGCCCCGCTGCGGGCGTGCTGGTGAGCAGCCCGACCATCGCCGCGAGCGCCACAGGATTCGAGTTGTAGCAATCGTTGATCACGGTGAATCCCGCATCGTATTGCAGGACGCGGCCGCGCATCCCAGTGGCTTCCAGTTTCGGAAAAACTTCTCTGGCCTCCGCGGCGCCCACGCCCCAGACGCTCGCCGCGGCAAGTGCCGCCAGCGCGTTTGAAATATTGTGGTGCCCGGCCAGAGGCAAGCTCAGTCGCGCGCGGCCTTGCGGGCCCAAGAAATCAAATTCGCTGCCGTTCAATCCGCGGTCCTGAATATTTTCGGCACGGAACTCAGCGCGTCCGGCCACGCCAAACGTCAGCACGCGCCCCGGAGCGACTTTTGCGAAACTCGCCACGCGCGAATCGTCGGCGTTCAGCACGGCAACGCTCTCGCGCCCCGCAAGCCCTTCGATCAATTCGCGTTTGGCCAGCGCAATTTCGTCCACCGAAGCGAAAAATTCCAGATGCACCGGCGCGACGCGCGTGACCACGCCCACGTCTGGACGCGCAATTTCCGCCAAACGCTTTAGTTCGCCCGCATGCGACATCCCCAATTCCACGACCGCGGCTTCGTCCGATTCCTCCAACCGCAACAATTGCAGCGGCAGTCCGAATTCGTTATTCAGATTGCCTTCGGACTTCAGAACGCGGAACCGCGCGGCCAACAGCGCCGCCAGAATTTCCTTTGTTGTGGTCTTTCCGGCCGACCCGGTAACTGCTGCCAGACGCCGCCCCCACCCGGTTCGCACGGCCTGCGCGAGGTCTTGCAGCGCGATGAGCGTGTCTGGAACTGCAAATAGCTTGGAACGATACGACTCGGCATATCTCGAAAGGCGCTCCCCCGCAACGACTCCGGCAAGCGCACCGGCTTCCAGGGCCGCCACGACAAAATCGTGTCCATCGTGACGCGGTCCGTGTATCGCCACGAATAGCTCGCCGCGAGCCACGGTGCGAGAATTAATCGAGACACCGGCCAGCCTGGCCAGGGGGTCAACGCCCCGGGGCGGTGTAACCCCCAGAGCGCGAGCCACTTCTTCAACCGTCCACCGCATATCGTCCTCAAAGGGCTGGGTTTCACCGGTCTGGGTTCACCCTTGGTTCAGCGTCCCTTACGATTAGTGAGCACTTTCGATACCGCCGCCTGTCAATCGCCGCCAAAGCCATGACGGCGCAGGACAGCTCTGGCGACCACGCGATCGTCAAACTCAATCGGGCCTTCGCGCAGGACCTGGTAGGTTTCGTGTCCTTTGCCGGCGAGAAGCACGATGTCTCCGGCCCGCGCCTCATTCAGAGCCACTTCGATGGCCTTTTGCCGGTCCGCTTCCACGAACAACTTGGCTTTGGTGCGCTGCACGCCAACGATGACGTCGTTGATGATCAGCAGCGGATCCTCGCTGCGCGGATTGTCCGACGTCAACACCACAACGTCGCTCACCTGGCCCGCCGCTTCTCCCATGAGCGGGCGCTTGGTGCGGTCGCGGTCGCCGCCGCAGCCAAAAAGAGTGATGATGCGGCCGCCGGGATTTAGTTCCTTTGCGGTGGCGAGCAAGTTGCGCAGCGCGTCATCTGTGTGCGCGTAATCGACGACCACGAGGAAAGGCTGTCCCGCATCGACGCGTTCAAACCGGCCGGGCACGGTAGCAAGCTGCGCAATGCCAGTGGAGATGACTTCCAGCGGAAGACCGAGCGCCACGCCGGTGCCGATCGCGGCCAGGATGTTGTACACGTTGGGCCGGCCCACGAGTTTCGATCGAATCTCTATTTTCCCGGCGGGAGTTTCGGCGACGAACTCGATGCCGGACTCGGAGAAGACAGGTTTTCGTGTGGTTACTTCCGCGCCGGGTTCGAGGCCATACGTCAGCGTCCGCGAAGCCAGGCCAGAGAGTTTTTTTCCATATTCATCATCGATATTGATCACGCCTGCCGTCGGAGCCGCTGTGCCCGTGCCTTCAAACAAGCGGCGTTTGGCCGCGAAATATTCCTCAAATGTCTTGTGGTAGTCGAGATGATCGCGCGTGAGGTTCGTGAAAATGGCCACGGCGAACGGGCATCCCCACAATCGGTTGAGCGCCAGCGCGTGCGAACTGGCTTCAAGCACAGCGTGTGTGCCTCCCGCGTGCACGATTTCGGCCAGGTACTTCTGAAGGTCGAGCGATTCGGGCGTAGTGTTCGGCGCGGGGAGAGCTTCTCGCACCAGCCGGTAACCGATCGTTCCCAGGAGGCCCACTTCGCAGCCCGCCGCGCGCAAAATCGAATCCACCAGGTAGGTAGTCGTGGTTTTTCCATTCGTTCCCGTCACGCCAATCAGCTTCAGCACTTCGGCGGGACGCATGTAAAAATTGGCTGCGGAAATCGCCAATGCTTTCCGCGCGTCCGCAACTTGTATCCACGGGAATTCGGGTGGAAGCGCCCCGGGCTTCTCTTGCTCGCTGATCACGGCGGCGGCGCCGCGGCTCGCGGCTTCGTTCACATATTTGTTGCCATCAGTCTTTTCTCCGCGGATCGCGACGAACAAAGTGCCAGCCTTTACCTGGCGGCTATCGTAAGCAATCTCGGAAATTTCCAGGTCGCCGTGCGCGCCCGTTACGCGCGTATCAATGCCTCGCAACAGTTTCGTCAGGCGCACGGCGGCGCGCGCGGTTCCCGCGAGAGGCACGTGCGATTCACTTTCGCCTTTGTCAGCCACAAACCCCGCCTTCATACTCACTTTACCTTGCCCCTGGCCGCAGCGGAAAGCAGGGAGTTGTCACGGGAAAATTGCACGGTGATGCGATTCCCGCGTCGAATCATCGCGCCGGGTTCTGGAGATTGTTCTGTCGCGATACCCGTCCCGGCCAATACGGGCGTCAGTCCCATTTTCAAGCACTCTTCCGTCACTTCGCGGACAGTTTTTCCAAGGAGTTGCGGCGCAGGGATGCCGCCGCCTTCCGCAATTTCCAATGTCGGCGCCGGGGCGGCAGGAGCGGCCGGTGGAATCGCGGGCGCGGGTTCTTCTGCCGAGGCCGTCGCAGGCGTCTGCACGGGATCAAAATCGCTCACATCCGTCAAAGTATCATTCTTCTCCTGGCCGGGCTTCGCGCGGCTGGCGCGAAGTGTTTCCGCTGCAACAGGAACATCGTGCGGCACATCCAGATATGCCAGCACCTGCTGCGCGATGCGCTGAAATACAGGCGCGGCGACTTGGCCGCCGTCGTGCGGCCCTACCGGCGAATCCAGTTGCACAAGAATCGTGATGGCAGGCGTGTTGATCGGCGCGAAGCCAACGAAGGATGCGATCAAGTCGTGCGTGGAGTAGCGGCCCGTGTTCGGATCATATTTTTGCGCGGTTCCGGTTTTTCCCGCTGAAGTGTAACCCTCCAGCTTGGCCAGCTTGCCCGTTCCGGTCAATACGACGCCTTCGAGCATGTTGCGCATGGAGGCCGCCGTGGTGGCCTTGATGACGCGGCGCGGGACCTGCTGTGAATCCGGCGGCTCGGTGATCTGGCCTCCGCGGCGCAACTCACGTACGACGTGAGGCCGGACGATCAGTCCGCCGTTTGCCATGGCCGATACCGCCGTGATCATCTGCAACGGCGTCACGCCGACTTCCTGGCCCATGGAAATCGCGCCAACGGAGACGGGCGTCCAGCTTTCCAGGCGGCGCAATATGCCCCGTGATTCTCCGGGCAAATCCACGCCGGTGAGCTGGCCGAAACCGAACGCGTGAATGTAGTCGTAAAATTTCGGCGCTCCGAGGCGCAGGCCGACCTTGATCGCGCCGACGTCGCTCGAGTAGGCCAGGATCTGCGAAACGGTGAGCAGCCCGTAGGGTTTATGGTCGCGAATGCGGTGCCCGGCAATATAGATCGCGCCATTCTGGCAATCGACGACCTCCCTTGGATTCGTGACGCCCTGATCGATCGCGGCGGAAAGAGTCACAATTTTGAAAACAGAGCCCGGCTCGTACAGCGAGCTTGCGGCGCGGTCCACGCGCGCATCGGCGGGGCTGTCCTTCACCGAGTTGGGATTGAATGTCGGCGAGTTCGCGACGGCTAGCAGCTCGCCGGAATTCGGATTCTCCACAATGACGGTTCCGGACCTGGCCTGGGTATCATGCATCGCCTGCGCCAGTTCTTTTTCGGCGATGTACTGGATTTTTTCGTCGAGCGTGAGCACCACGCTCGTGCCGCTGTCCGGAGCCTTGTCGCTCGAGTCATACCAGCGGCGGTGCGCATCGGCCAGGATCATCATTTTGCCCGGCTTGCTGCGAATGCTGTCGTCGAGGGAGTACTCGATTCCGCCGAGGCCTTTCTCGTCGATGTCCACGTAGCCCAGCACGTGCGCAGCGAGTTCGCGTTTCGGATAGAAGCGCCCGCCCTCCCGCTGGAAATAAATCCCTCGCAGGTTCATGGCGGCGATGCGGTCCGCTTTCTCCGGCGGAATTTTGCGCGCGATCCAGGCAAACGAGTGCGAGCTGGCGATCCGCGTGGCGATTTCGTCGGAGGGAATATCGAGCACCTTGCCGATCAAGCGCGCCACCATATCGGAGTCGGCGATTTCCGAGGGCACGGCAAAGGCCGAATCCACGGGCACGCTCATCGCCAGCGGGTTCATGTTGCGGTCAAAAATTTCGGCGCGGCTCGCGCCCACGTCCACGATGACCCGCTGCTGGTGCTGCGCGCGGGAATAATATTCGCTGTAGCGGAAGAGTTGCAGGTAGGCCAGCCGTCCGAACACCGCCCCGGTCCAAATCGCCGCGAGGGCAGCCACGATGATGATCCGGGTCCGCGGACTGCGAGGATCCATAAATTCGCCGGGGATTCCGGGCCGGACAGCCGTGAGGCTCGGGCGCGTCCGTCTGGCCGGGCGGCTCCGGTTCACCTTTCCGAAAATTGTTACGCTTGACCCGGAAGCGGCGGGGTGCATGGCCGCCGCAAGAAATTTATTGCCGCGCGGCCGGAGTGTTGGCCGGGCTGGCCTCCGCCAGAACCGCGTTCGGCGGCAGTTCCATCGGAGCCACCTGTCCCGGCACGGGGACGGTGAGGCCAAGCTGGCGCCGCGCAATCATGTCGATGCGTTCCGGCGCGCGCAAACCCGCCATTTCCAATTTGAGTTCCTGGTTGAGTTCAGTGGCCTGTGCCCGTTCGCTGCGCAACGATTCAAGCTGGTAGCGCAGCTGGATGGTCTCAAAATGCTGCCAGGCGTAGAGAAAAGCGCCAAGGGCGATCAAGGCTCCAAGAAAAACGACGCGCGCGCATTCGCGCAGATGATTCGGCGCAACCAGGCGCACCAGGCGCGAATTATCAATTTGCTTTACTGTGTAGAACTCGGTCATTGCAGCCACGCGTCTTCTTGCGGCATTCCCGCACGGGCGGAATCGGTCTTTTCGGCGACGCGCATCTTCACGCTGCGGGCCCGCGGATTGGCCGCAATTTCCGCGTCCGAAGCCTGAATCACTTTTTTGGTAAGAATTTTCAGCACGCCCTCACGCGCGAGCCGCTGAAAACATTGCTTGACCGGACGGTCTTCCAGCGAGTGATAACTCAGCATCACCCACCGGCCGCCGGGAGATAGTGTGGCAGGAACCCTAGAAAGAAACTGCCCGAGTTCCTCCATCTCTCGATTCACCGCAATCCGCAGCGCCAGAAACGTTTTTGTCGCGGGATGCAGCTTCTGCCTTCCCCTTACGCTTCGGGCCCCTGCCACAACCGTTGCCAGGTGTTCGGTGTCCCGGATGGGACGCGCGCGAACAATCGTCCTGGCGATTCTGCGTGAATCCCGCTCTTCCCCGTAGTGGTAGAGCAGGTCGGCGAGTGCTTTCTCATCCGCCGTGTTCACAATATCGGAAGCCGTTTCTTCCATGCTGCGGTCCATGCGCATGTCCAGCGGGCCCTTGGCGCGAAAGGAAAAACCGCGCTCGCCCAAATCCAGCTGCATGCTCGATACGCCCAGGTCCGCCAGCACGCCATCGGCGGGAGGAAGCCTTCGCTCCGCGAAAACCTCGCCGATTTGTGAGAAGTTGGCGTGCACCAAAGTCACCTTGTCTCCAAACTCTCTTAGCCTGCCGCGCGCGATTTCCAGCGCTTCCGTGTCCCGGTCCAGTCCGACCAGCCTTCCACCATCGCCGAGCCGGCGGGCAATCTCGATTGCGTGCCCAGCAAGTCCAACGGTGGCATCGACATACAAACCGCCGGGCTTGATTGCCAGCCAGTCCATCGTCTCTTTGACGAGTACTGGCTTGTGCTCAACGTTCAAGCTAGATGCCCAAGTCGTCCAATATCTTCAGGTCGTCGTCCGTGATCGGGCTCTTCTTCAAATTCTCAAGCGACCGGGCGTGATTCCAAACTTCCAGGTACGTCAGGTGCCCCATCACGTCCACGTCGCCTTTCATCTGGGCCGCTTCGCGAAGCACCGGTGGAATCAGGATTCTTCCCTGGCTATCGACTTCCACCGCCTGGCCGTAATAGTTGGTCCAGGTCAGGAACTTCTGCTTGGTCTTGTTATGCGATGAAAGCCTCGCCAGCTTGCTCTCCAGTTCCTCCCAGATTTTCATTGGGAAGATCCGGGCGTAGTCACCTGTTTCGCTCGTAACGTAGAACTGCTCGCCAAATCCCTTGAGCTCTTCCAGAAAGGCCGCGGGTATTTTGAGACGACCCTTCTCGTCCACTCTTGCCGGTATGTTTCCCCTTAGCATGTAGTCGTCGGCCCAAAGAACTTGTCGAGCGTTCGCTCCTCACTGGTGGTCCCCTTTAGTGCTGCACAGCCCCGTCGACTTCGCCACTGCTTTTCACTTGCTACCACTTTCTCCCACTTTGTGCCACGATTTTAGTCAGGAACGAAAACTTGTCAAGTGAAAATGCGCTGCATAAAAAATTTAATTGTGGATTTCCAGCGCACTTGTGGAGGGATTTTCAAAAACCACTACAGGTTGTGTAGAAGGAAAAAATCCCGACTAGAGTTTGAACAGCATTTCCCGGGACCGCTCCGCAAAATTGTTTCGTAAGAGTTACTGTGAGGCGTTTTCCGTCGTAAATTTCAGTATACCGCGTGCATTTCCGGCGAATTTACAGCGGAGGTCCGCCCGGGAAATCTACATTCCCGGTGGATCGGGCGCCATGCCGACGTGCAGGTGGGCTAGCTGTCCGAGCATTTCACGATCCTCGGGATTCAAGCCTTCAACGAAAGCGGGATCGCTGAGCTTGGCCTGGCGGTCCGCCTCGCTCATGTTGCGTAGCGAGTGCAGGCGCTGCAGGATGGCCTGACGCCGGTCCGGCGGCATTTGCTGCCAGCGCGGAAGCAGCGACTGCCGGACGTCCCTCTGCTGCTCGGGGGTCATCTGTTCCCATACGCGTTGCCGGTCGCGAAGGGCTTGCTGCTGGTCGGGAGTCAGCCGGTTCCAGGCTTCAAGGCGCCGGCGAATCTGCGCTTGCTGTTCCGGCGGCAGACTTCGGAATCGCTCGTTGTTCTGCAGAAATTTTTCCTGCTTGTCCGGAGGCATGTCCTGGATTCGCTCAATGGCCTTCGGCGGCAGATTATTCATGTTTCTCGCTCCCAGGTTGCCGGGATTAACGCCGGGAGGCGCGGCATTTGGAGCCTTCGGTTGCAGCATCTGTTGACGCCTCAGGCGACGTTCCAGTCGCCGCTGCTGCGCTGCCGTTTGTGCAATCAGCCGGATTCTTTGCGCGGAAACGGACGGGCAGATCGAGGCCGCCGTCAGAAAGGCGGCCAAGACAGTGGCGAATTGGAATCGCAGCTTCATTACCTGGTTTCTTTTGTCGCCTCCGGCGTTGGCGCAGATGGCGGAGCAGGAAGCTCGGAAAGCGCGTCAAATTTCGATACCACATCGAAATTCTCAAGCACTGGCAAATCCCGGATCATGCCAAAATCTGATTCCGCCGAAGCCTGGCTTGCCGGATTCACTTGGCTGGCCTGGCTCGATTGGCTAGCCACCGGCGAGTTCGTAGGAACGCGGGGCAAGGAAGATATCCAGACCGCCATGGCGACGAGCGCCGTAACCGCAAAGACGAGTCTGGGCGACGGAATCCAATCCCAGAAGTTGGGGCGCGGGGGTTCAGCCGCAATGCGCGCGCGCAACGAGGCATCAAAAGCCGGCGAAGGGGAAATCGCCGGGAGATCATCGAGTGCGCTCCAGAGCGCGCGAAACTCCTCGGCGCGCAGGCGGCAAGTGGCGCACTGAGACAGGTGTTCCTCAACGGCATGGCGGTCGGCAGGGCGGGAACGTCCGTCCAGGTATTCGATTAATTTGCTTTCAATCGCAGAACATTGTTTCGGACTGCTGTCTTTACCAAACATAGAACCCTCACTTCCCTCACCGTGCTTCATCAAGGCGGGCGGTACAAACAACCTCACCCAATTTCAGGCGGGCTGTCCGCTGCGGCCGACAGGCTCTCGATCCACCCTCACCGTAGGGCTCACGAGTGGCGCCAGTTCGACACGCAACGTTTCATAAGCTCTAAACAAAAGCGATTTCAGCGCGCTTTCGGAACATTCCAGAACACGCGCAATCTCGTCGTAATCCAGTTCCTGATACTTGTGCAGCAACACGGCCGCCCGCTGTTTTTCGGGCAGCGAATAAATCGCTTTCATAATCAATTCCGCGCGAACGCGCGTAACCAGTTCCTGCTCCACGCTCGGCGCGCGGTCGGGAACTTCCAGCGGCTTCAGCTCGTCCCCGCCCGCGTCCACCGGCTGGTCCACGGAAATTTCCATCCTGCGATGCCGGTTGTCGCGCACCGAATTGAGCGCCAGATTCGTGGCGATACGGAACATCCAGGTGGTGAATTTCGCGCTCGGAGCGTATTCCTGACGAGCCCGATAGACGCGCAGAAACACCTCCTGGGCCAGATCTTCCGCGACAGCCGTATCGCGGACCATCCGATAAAGGAAATTGACCAGGGGAGTCCTATACTTGCGGAGCAAAAGCTCAAAGGACTGTTCGTCCCCGGCTTTCACATCCAGCATTAATTGGACGTCGGTCCTTGCCATGGCCTCCACATGGTATCAAACCCCTTTTCTGTCAAAAAGTTGCGAGGAATTTGATGTGCCTAATTGTAACGCGTGACAAACAAGTCCTTTCATTTCAGCATGATCCAATTGCCGACTCGGTCCGCCCCAAAATCAATCACGATGAAGGGAATTTTCAACGGCACGAATGCAGTCATCCACCGTTTTTCGTTCTTCAGGAGTCAGTTCTTCCCTGGCGAACGCCCTAACGTCCTGAAGAGCAATCAGAAGCTCACCCCAGCCATCCGTGAGCGGTGAAGAGAGCGGATAAGCAGGCAAGATGCTTTTTAGCGCTCCGAAGCATCGACGATCGCACCAGGCCTCGACCAGTCGATGAATGCTGTCGAAGACTTGTTTATTTTCTTCCATCATTTCTTTCGAATGGATCTGGAAGAATCAGCGGAAAACTTCAGTGGCTTCAGCGATTCCTCAACTGGGATATAGCCAGCGGGCCAGGTCGAGATTGTGGTTGAAGTAGTCGGCTGATGGCGCGTTCTTTGCGTTGTAGACGAACAGGGGAACGTCGGTTTCGTGCAGGGACCCGTGCGAACGCAGCCCGGGAAAATTTTCCTTCTCGTCATCGAGTTCACCAAACACCGTGTCCTTGTCGCCGATCACAACCAGATGCCCGATCCGGGAGGCCATCAATTTGAATTCTCGCGCCGCGTCCTCTCGCGTTAGAATCCGTTCAACTCCGTTCACGCCGGACAGAATCTCTTTGACCCGCGCCGCGTCATGTTGATCCTTAAGGTAGACATACGATGCTCCGCTGCATCCTCGGTGATGCTTCATGTACCGGTCACGTCCGGTGGAAACGGCTTTGCGGATCGGGACGCCTTTGCCGGCGCAGACTTGCTCCAGGTCCCAGCACGCGCTCTTGGCATTCATTCCGTGGTCCGCGGTTGCAAGAAATGCCGCATCGGGCGCTGCGGCCATGGCTTGTCCAAAAAGATCGTCCAGGCGCGCCAGGTGCTCTTTCGATTCGGGCGCTTCGGGTGGCCACATGTGCATTGGGTAGTCGGTGGTGTGCACGTAAAGAACGCCAATGTCCGGGCGGTGCTTGAGAATGTCGATCGCAGATTGCAGAAGCCAGTAGTTAATTTCCCGGCTGTAGATCGTCGGCGCGGGGCCGAGTTTCTGGACCCACTCGGGCGTCGGATTCTCCGCCGTCAGCACAATCTCCGCGCCGCGCGAAAGGAACGTGATCGTCTTGGCCTTGCTCGAAAGCAGAGCTGACTTCACTCCGTGGCGGGCGGCGCGCTCAAACAGCGTCGGAGCCAGCAAGAGGTCCGCGGATTCCACGTAGAGTTCTTCGCCCGTCTGTTCGTCGAAATAAGAATTCGCGATGATCCCGTGCGTTTCGGGCCAGGACCCGCAGCAAATCGAGGCGTTGTTGGCATTGGTGACGGATGGCATCACGCCTTTCACTTGCTTGTAGATCCCCTCACGCTTCCACTGGCCGAGTACGGGCATTTTGCTTTCGGCAAGGTAGCGGGGATCGAAGCCGTCAAACATGATCACAACGACGCGCTGCTGGGAACCCGGTTTGCCCTGGCCCATCGCGAGATTTCCAAGCGCTGCGGATGCGGCTGCGGCCGATCCATACTTGAGCCCATACTTAAGCAAGGTTCGGCGGCCAGGCAGGTTGCTCATGGATTCCCTCATCTTCCGATTTCGATTTTCGTTTCAGGGCTGATGGGCAACATACATCCGGCACGTGAAGAATTCAATGCTCGGGTTTTGGTAGCACAGGCTTCAGCCTGTGTGGGGTTAGCCCTAGAAAAGTCAAAAGGAACACAGGCTGAAGCCTGTGCTACTAAGCGCGAAAGAGGTGGGCAAGCAACAACATGAGCGAGACGCCGAGAAAAACGAGCAGCGCCATGCGCATGTCCGGCTCGCGGTTGACTTCGGGAATCAAGTCGGTCGCCGCGACGTACAGCGTGACTCCCGCCGAAATGGGCAGCGCATAGCCAACCTGGGAATGCAGCAAGCCCATCAGCAGAATGCCGGCAACGGTGGCGACCCCCAGCCAGATCGCGGCCAGCAGGCCCGTGCGGCGGCTCTGTCCGCTCGCCAGCATCAGCGAAGCCACGGTGAAACCTTCCGGGATCTTGTGCAAAATAATCGCCAGGAAAATGATCCCGCCCAGCCAGCCGGAAACCAGAAAGCCCGAGGCAATCGCCACGCCGTCAAAAAACGTGTGAATGGACAGGCCCAGCAAGGCGGAAATTCCGGCGTGGTCCGCCACAAAATGCTCCACGTGCGTTTCTTCTCCGAAATGAAAATGCGGCGCGAGCGTATGTTCAAAAAAATGAACGATGAAATATCCGACCAGCACCAGGAAATACGCGGGGCTTCCGGTCAAGGCCACCGACTCGGGAAGAATTTCGAGGACGGCCGCGGCCAGCATGAAACCCGCGCCCAGCGCCAGAAAATATTTCAAGTACTGGCGCGACCAGTCGCGGTGCAGGATAAATAGTCCGCCGAGAATGTTGGCCGCCGCGGCCGTCAAACCGAGCATCAGCGCCAGCAGCATGCGGGAGGAGGGGACAGGGATGGAGGGCGCTGCGATCATGGTCAGCCGCTGTGGCGAAACAGAATGACGTCACCCTCCTGCACGATATATTCCTTCCCTTCGAGACGCACCTGCGCGCGTTCCCGCGCCACCGCCAGGCTTCCCGCGGCCAGCAGGTCCTCGCAGCGCACGACTTCCGCGCGAATGAAGCCGCGCTCGATGTTGGAGTGAATCGCGCCCGCGGCCTTTTGCGCATTCATGCCGCGCTTGATGGTCCAGGCGCGGACTTCGGGTTCGCCCGCGGTGAAAAAAGAAGTCAGTCCGAGAAGCTGGTAGGTCGCCTGAATGATGCGGTCGAGTCCCGAAGATTTGAGCCCGTACGCCGCGAGCATTTCGGCGGCTTCGGCGGGTTCGAGTTCGGCCAGTTCGGCCTCGATGCGCCCGCAAACGGAGAGCACCACGGTGTTCGGGCGGCCCACGAGTTTTGAAAGCTTGTGCCGTTCGACAGCCGTGTCCGGCTCGGCGACTTCGCTGTCGCCAAGATTCAAAACGTACAGCATGGGCCGCTGCGACAGGAATTTGTAACCGAAAATTATCTTCCGTTCTTCGGGATTGAATTCCAGCTCGCGCAGCGGGTTTTCAGATTCAATGGCCGCCTTGCACCGGTTCAGCAGGACCAGTTCCTGCTCGAGCACCGGCTCCTTCTTTTTCTTCAGATCTTTTTCCACGCGCTCAATGCGCCGCGAAATCTGGTCGAGGTCGGAGAGCATCAATTCAAGGTCCAGCACTTCGGCGTCGCGCAGCGGATCGATCGAACCCGCGGAGTGGGGCACGGAAGGATCATCGAACACGCGCAGCACGTGGGCCAGCGCATCCACTTCGCGCAGCGGCGCAAGCACCGCGGAATCCTTGGAGCGGTCCTTCACCATGCCGCCCACGTCGACGTATTCGACGGTCGCATAAGTAATTTTTTTTGGATTGTAAAGCTTGGCGAGCTGCTCCAGGCGCGGTTCCGGCACGCGCGCCACTCCGACGTGCGTGGCCGCGCGCGCCGACTTCTCGTCCAGCTTAGCGCGCGTCAGAATTTTGAACAGAGTTGTCTTACCGACCTGCGGGAGCCCGATGATCCCAGTTTGCATAGGTTCGGAATCGTAGCATACCCGTGCGCGGCGCGCCTCGCGGGCAACATTAGTTACCGATCAGAGGCTTGTTGGGCATTGGCTTTTGCCTCCTGCAAGTTCGGCGAATCATCTTGATTCTGCATGGAAAAGGACTAGCATTCGTGGTATGAAAGCTACCCGCAAATCGCCTGGGGGACTTTGTTCCAGCGTGATGACCCGCCAGCGGAATAGCTGCCAACTGAAACCAGATGGCCACAGTCTGTCTGCAATCTGGAGTTGGAAACAAGTGCCATTCTATGGTTTGGCGATGTTAGTTTCGGTCGTACCGTTGTGCGCGCAAAAGACCAGATATACTCCAAACTTCGGAGCGGCCGGCAAACCATCAGTGAATGTCGTCTATAACTCCACATTTGATACCAACCTGGCGGCTGATGAAGAGAGTTGTTTTCCATGGAAATTGGCGGCAGGGCGATCCACAACCGTGAGTGTTACGAGATTGAAAGTTCCTCCGAACGCAAGAATCGAATATGAGAAGGCATGTGACGCCTCCAATAAAAATAAGTTCGAAGAAGCCGAGCAGCACGCACATAGCGCGATTGACAAATTTCAAGACTATTCGGCAGCGTGGGTGATGTTAGGAGTGATTCTTGAAGAGAGACATAAGGCGCAAGAGGCTAGCGATGCCTGTTCTCATGCAGCCGCAATCGATGCGACCTACTTGCCGGCGTATCTTTGCGCGGCAGAGGTCTCGGCTCGGAACCGGGAATGGCAACAAGTGCTAAATTCGGCGGACCTGGCCATGGGTCTCAGATCGGAAGGCGATCCATACGCCTTTTACTACCGCGCGATGGCATTCCTTCACATGAACAATCCCGTTGAGGCAAAGAAAAATGCATTGCAGGCCGAGGAGACTGAAGGAAATCACGATGAGCCGTCTTTTTATTTGCTCCTGGCCCAAATCTATGCGCGCGAGGGCGACAGCGCAAATGCCATAGTCCAGCTCCACCAATTCCTAAAACACCCCACTGATCGACAATACGAAGATGCAGCGAAGCGTCTCCTAGCCAAACTCGAGTCGCCACAATCCACGAAATAGACACGCCAGCATGTGCGAGTTGCCCTGTGCAGGCTTGAGTGCCCAGGGCCTTTCCAGTTTCAGTTGCAAAAGCCGGCTATCGGTAGGGATTACCGGAATGTGGCCTGAGTTGCGGGAAAGCTGACAGATCTCAAGCCTCCACCTCATCCCAGATGCGCGTGGCGTGCGTTTCCTTCAGGAACAAGGTCCCCACTATCAGGGTTAGCCCCGCCACGAAGATCGGGTAGTAAAGCCCCGCGTAAAGATTGCCCGTGGCTGCGCACACCGAAAGCCCAACCAGGGGCATCACTCCGCCCAGGACGCCATTGCCGATGTGATATGGAAGTGAGAGCGATGTGTAACGAATTTTCGCCGGAAACGCCTCCACCAGAAATGCGGCAATCGGGCCGTAGATCATGCAGATGAACGCAATTTGCAGGAGCACGAGCAGCACCAGTTCGGGCACGTTGGGGTTCGGCGCCTCCTTCGCGGGGACGCGCTCGTGCGTGACGGGATCCAGCGTCATGGCTGTAAGATTGATCGCGCCGGTTACGCTGTTGCGCGTCGACATTACGGTCACGACGTTGTTTCCCGCCGCTCTTGTCATTGCCTTGTAGATGGGAATATAGGTGAACGCCGCGAGGAGGCATGCGGCCATCATCAGCCATTTGCGGCCGATCCTGTCCGACAATGCGCCGAAAACGGTGAGGAACGGCATACCGATCAGCAGCGCCAGGGCGACGACGATATTTGCGGTCTTCACGTTTACTTTCAGAATCGTCTGCAAATAAAACAGCGAATAGAACTGACCCGTGTAGGCCACCACGCCCTGCCCCGCCGTCGCTCCAAAAAGAATGATCAGGATTACTTTTAGATTTGCCCACTTTCCAAATGCATCCTTCAGGGGCTGCGTCGAAGCCCTGCCAGTGCTCTTGATATTTGCAAAGATGGGTGACTCCTTCATCTTCAGCCGGACGTAGAAGGACAGGAGCACCAGAAGGACCGACAGCAGGAAAGGAATCCGCCAACCCCACGCGCTGAACGCTTCGTTAGTCATCGTATTTTGTACCATCAGGATCACCAGCAGAGAGACAAACAGGCCGAGCATCGCGGTGACCTGGATGAAACTCGTATAGAAGCCTCGCCGGCGGTCTGGAACATGTTCAGCCACGAATACGGCGGCACCGCCGTATTCGCCGCCGACAGCCAGCCCCTGCAGAACGCGAATCGCAATCAAGGAAAGAGGAGCGAACCAGCCCGCAGTCTCAAATGTGGGAAGCAGGCCAGTCACCGCCGTCGCTCCGCCCATGATAGAAAGCGTCGCAAGAAATGCGTACTTGCGCCCGACCAGATCGCCGATGCGGCCAAAAAACAATGCTCCGAAAGGCCGCACCACAAATCCCACTGCAAAAGTGGCCAGATACGCAATGTAAGCAAAAGTGTCGTTGCCCGGGGGATAGAACTTCAGCGAGAGAACGGCGGCGAGGCTGCCGAAAATATAGAAGTCATACCACTCGATCATCGTCCCCGCGGCCGCGGCTGTAATCACTCGCCAGATGCCCTGCGGGGCGATGCTCTCAGTGTGGATTGTTGTCGCTCGGCTTGCCATCCTGCCTCCTACCGAACTTCGCACCAAAGACTCTCGCCCTTGCCCAAAGGGAACCTCTGAATTCACGGGCGCTGGTGTTGAATCGGGATGAACCGAATCAGCATAAGCGTTGACAACCAATTTGGGGGAGCAATGTTCGGAGTCGTAGCCGCAAAATCAACAATGGCGCTGCAAGTGGTTACCCCGTTTCCAAGATTGCCTGGATCCCGGATCGCCGCATAAGCACCCACGAGACGGCCTAACCTGCTGGCCACATTCCAATTGGTGGGTCTTAACTGGCTGAGCTTGTGGCCGCAAACCGTTGGGGGGTGCGCCCGATGAACATTTCTCGCGCGATTTGTGAAATAGCATGACTGGCAGGTGTAAAATACCATCACCGTAAAGGCCAACAACTAAATTTCGGGGAAAGAAACAGCCTCGAGGCTGAGAATCGAGGGGCCGAATGATGCGGTCCGTGCGAAATATAAGAATCTTTCTCCTGGCTGCAATGTCCGTAGGGATCGGTGTTGCTCCGCTCTTGGCTCAGGATGAGATTTCTCTTGTGGGGTCAGGGTCGAGTGTGCCGAGTCCGCTGTACACTGCGTGGACGGAGCAGTACGGGAAATTGAAACAGAACCTGCGAGTGAGTTATCTGCAGCTGGGCACATCGGAAAGCATAAAAGAAATTAGCCAGGGTATTGGTGACTTCGGAGGTGGCGAAGTTCCGCTGACCGAAGCGCAGATGCATGGAGGAAAGCATCCACTGCTGCAGTTCCCGACAGTGCTCGTGGCAATCGTTCCTATTTACAAATTGCCGCGTGAGCAGGAGCTGAAATTTTCCGGCGAGGTGCTGGCGGATATTTTTTTGGGGAACATCAAGAACTGGAAGGACGCGAGAATCGCAAAGCTGAATCCTGGCGTGGAACTGCCGGATATGCCAATTGCAGTCGTACACCGAACCCCGGGAAAAGGATCGAACTACATTCTGACGGATTTTTTGAGTAAATCGAGCCCGGAATGGAAGTCAAAGATCGGGAAAAGCGCTTCGCCGAGTTGGCCAGTGGGTGCGGAGACGAATCGCAGCGAAGATATGGTGGCCAAGGTGGCCGCGACGCCCGGCGCGTTTGGTTATGTGGAGCTCAACTACGCGAAACGAAAAGATATTGGATACGGTAGTGTGCTGAATCCGGCTGGGCGGTTCATCCGGGCGACGCAGCAGAGTATTCTGGCCGCGTGCGCGGCGAACGAAAAGAATATTCAGGCGGATTTCGGCGTGTCGCTGACCAACGCAGAAGGGAAAGATTCGTATCCGCTGGTGAGTTTCACTCGGATATATCTTGCGGCTTCGGGTACCGACCCTGTGCGAAGCGAGGCGTTAAAAGAGTTCTGGAACTGGGCGCTCACTGAAGGGCAGGAAACAGCGAGTAGCCTTGGATACACGGTCTTACCTCCGGCAATTTTGGCGAAAGCCCGCGAAACTTTGAATTCCATCCACTAGTTTGCCCCAGCCTGTCCCCCGACGGTCCTATGGAAGTGGGCTGGCGGGACCGACAGGCCAGCGCCCGCTTAAACGGGATAATAGGAAGAAGGCGTTTTGCCCCGCTCTTGACGTCTCTTTGCTGCCCTCGTATGCTTCGCCCTCCATCATGGCAAAGACTCACTTCCCCGTTGACACAGAACATGTGATGGGCGAACTCTGCCGCGTCGACCAGTATCTGGCGCGCGTGATCCGCAAGGTTGGCTCTTTTCCCACGAAGAAGCAGAAATCGCAGCCCCCATTCGAGAGCCTGATGCGAGCCATTGTTTATCAGCAACTCGCGGGCGCGGCTGCGGCGACAATTTTCGGGCGTGTGAAAGCGCTCGGTTCGGACGGCAAGTGCCCTTCCCCGCAAGAAATCCTTCGCGCCAGCAGGGCGAAATTGCGCCGCGCCGGGCTTTCGCGCCAGAAGATCGCGGCGGTGAAGGATCTTGCGAAGAAAACCATCGACGGAACGGTGCCACCGCTGACCACGATTCGCCGAATGAGTGAGGAAGAAATTCTGGAACGGCTAACCCGGGTGCGCGGGATCGGCGAGTGGTCCGTGCACATGTTCCTGATGTTTCAGCTAGGACGGCCGGACGTGTTACCCATAAAAGATTTCGGAATTCGCAAGGGGTTTCAGCACGTCTACGGGCTCAAGAACGAGCCCAAACCGCAGGCGGTCCTGGAATACGGCGAGCGCTGGCGCCCCTACCGTTCCATTGCGAGCTGGTATTTGTGGCGTGCCGTCGACCAGAAAAACGCTGAGAAATCCGCCGTTAAAAAAAGTAAGAGGAAAGTGAAGTAGTGGGAAATTCTTACGGTTGGCCCGTTGCGGCGAGCTAACCACAAGAAGCTACCCTGCCTGAAACTCGTCAATTCATTGTCGTCGAAGCGCAACTCGCGGCGCCGTGATTCGGGCGGTCGCGTTCGATGCCGTCCAAGGCCGTCCACAGGGCGCGGGCTGCAAGAGAAATTCCAGCTAACGCATCCGCTGCGTTGCGGTCATCTTCCACAACCAGCTCGGCAATGATCTTTCGCCACACGCTTGCGTGGTGAATGTCTGCTTTTTCATGCAGCGTGAAGTAGCTGCAGGTGCGGTCGTCTGCGCCGTAATATTTTTTGAGCCCGTTCCGTTTCTCGGCGGCGATCTTCGGGACTTGCGATTCATAGGCAAACAATGCGCCGAATGCCGACGCTACCGGCGCTTCTTTGGCCAGCGTGCGGAAAGTCTCCACCAGATCTCCCATTTCCGGGATCGGCGTCTTTTCCGAAAGTTTTGTCTCCGTAGTGCCCATGCCCTCGGCAAATCGCAACCAAAGATCAGAATGGGGGCACGCTTCGCACTCTTCCTCATACGCGTTGGCGAGGACGTCCCGGCGGATGGCCCCTTCGGGAAGCCTGGAATGGAGCGACGTGAGATAGGCTGGAAATTGAGAAACCTGGTGGTAATACTGCTCGGCGTAAAATTTCAAATCGTCCCTGGTCAGCTCGCCCGCGGACCATGCCTGATAGAACGGGTGCTTCAATAAATCGTATTTTGCAATTTCCAGGTCAGCCTTTTGCCAAAATGCGGAAACTTCCATCTCGGTTTCCCCCTCAGGTGCGGGCTTTTTTGGGAGCCCGCTGAAAATATGAAGCTGCAAATCCTAACGTCCCGGTCATTCAGGTTCAACTGCGAAATCCAATTTGTCGCAGAAGGTCAAAAAGATTTCTGACGCGCAGTGAGAAACAAGGCGGCGAGACCGGAGAGCAGAACGGCGCTTTCGAGGCGCACCGAATACATATGCAAGCGGTCGAACGACATACGCAGGGGGTTCCCGGCCGGCGTCGCGTCGACGGAACCCATCTGCAGGCGCAGCGCATCCATCCGTGCAATGACGCCGTATTGCGAAGCCATCGTGCATAAAATCATGACGAACACGAGCAGCGCGGCAGGACGCGCCAGCCCCGCGACGGATTTTTCGAGCGCAGCAGTCGCGATCAAATAAACGCAGCCCGCCACGATCCCCAGAATGTGCAGCCGGGCCAGTGAATAGCCGACCACCACGCCCGCTAAATCCTTTGTGGGCATCACCGAGAAAATTCCTTGCGTGAAGACTATGAAAAAGATGATGCTGCCGAGCCAGCAGCCCAGTGAGAGAAATTGCAGAAAACGCAGTGTCGCCGCCACTTTGGATTCCTTTGCGAACGCATCGAAACGATCTGCCCGTTGAGAGTATCACAGCACGCAGTGGCGCAGGCTTCAGCCTGCGGGAGTCGCTTCGGAAGGACTAAAAACCCACAGGCTGAAGCCTGCGCTACTGAAAAACTTTTTAAGCACAGCTGGGCAGGCAAACGCTAAGATATTCAAGGATTTGATGGCAACATGGATGTGCGTGAGGAGTGGTGGGCGATCAAGGACTTGAACCTTGGACCTCTCGCGTGTGAAGCGAGCGCTCTAACCACTGAGCTAATCGCCCAACAGACACGCTCCGTTTGTAGCAGAAGCGATAGGGATTTTCAACCCAATGACCACGGCCACGGCAAACCAGATTGCTCAGCTACAGGCGTCTATTGCGCGCGTAATTCGCGGCAAAGATGAAGTGATCCGCCTCTCTCTGGTGGCCCTCCTGGCCAAGGGCCACTTGCTCATCGAGGACGTCCCCGGAGTGGGCAAGACGACTCTAGCGCAGGCGCTTGCCAATTCCTTCCACTGTTCGTTTCAGCGGATCCAGTTCACCTCGGACCTGCTTCCCTCCGACGTCGTGGGAACGAGCGTATTCAACCAGATCGAACAAAGGTTTGATTTCAAGCCCGGGCCGATCTTCGCCAACATCATCCTGGCGGACGAAATCAACCGCACCACGCCGAAGACGCAGTCGGCGCTGCTCGAAGCCATGAACGAAGCCCAGGTAACCGTGGACAACCACACCTACAAACTCCCGCAGCCGTTCATGGTGCTGGCCACGCAGAATCCCGTCGAGCACCACGGGACTTATCCACTGCCGGAATCGCAGCTGGACCGATTCCTGCTGCGCATCGGCATGGGTTACCCTTCGCGCGACAGCGAGCGCGAAATCATGCGGCAGCATTCCAGCGGACGCAACGCAGCGGCCGAAGTTACACCCGTGATGGAAGCAGAGGAAGTCGAAGTCATGCAGCGGTCCGTCGAAAAGGTTCGCGTGGACGACAGCCTGCGGAACTATGCCCTGGATATCGTCGAACGCACACGAAATTCCGAGCAGCTCGCGCTCGGTGTGAGCCCTCGCGGTTTGCTGATGCTGCAGCGCGCAGCGCAGGCGCGGGCCTTCCTCGAAGCCCGCGACTACTGCACGCCGGACGATTTCAAGCAGCTGGTCCTGCCGGTCTTCGCCCACCGCATGGTGGTCAATACGCGCTATGCGGCCACCCAGAAAAAAACGACCCAGGCGGAGATGGTTCTTCGCGAAATCATGGATTCCACTCCAGTCCCTCTCTAATGAACCCCGAATTTGTCGAACGCCGTGTCGGTCCTCCGCTCTTACGCAAAGCGGTGGGAATTTCGCGTGCCGCCCAATGGAACCGGTTGCGGGAGACTCTGGACCGGTCCAGCTGGCGCAGCTTTGGCATCGCTATGGGCGCGCTGGCCATGGCGCTCTTCCTGGCGCTGTATTCGGGCGCGGCGGCCGAGGAAGGCCATCTGCTCATCGCGGGAATGTCGGCGATATCGGCCCTGGCGCTGGCCGGATGGGTCGCGCTGACCCTCGTGCCTGCGCTGGCCCGGCGCACGCCGCTCAGCTGGCTCGGCTATCAAATCGATTACAAAGTGACCCGCGAGGGTGTGGCGTACTTTATCGGGATCGTGGTGGTTGGCGGCGCCGCGGTGAACACGGGAAACAACCTGATGTTCATGGTGCTGGCGTGCCTGCTTGCGGGCCTGCTGATTTCGGGACTCCTTTCGCGAGTGGTGCTCGGCAGCGTCGATGTGCGGCTTGAATTGCCCGAACATATTTTCGCCCAGCGCACGATTCTGGCCGTCGCCGAGCTCTACAATGCGAAGCAGATGATGCCGTCTTTTTCCGTTTCCCTCGTGAGTGAGGACGCGCATGGAGCCAAAAACATTTCGGCCGCAAACTCGGGGCAACAGATTCTGGATCGCCCGGTCTATTTCCCGCACATCCCCCACGGACAGACGGTGCGGCAAATTGTGGAGCTGACATTTCCCCGGCGCGGAGTCTACCGTCAGGACGCTCTCGGATTGCGCACCAAATTTCCGTTTGGCTTCCTGCAAAAAACGCGGCGGGTGCACTCTGCCATTGAGGCGGTCGTGTATCCTCGGATTCAGCCCACGGAAGAGTTCTACGAAATACTTCCACTGGTCAGCGGCGAAATGGAGAGCTACCAACGCGGCCGCGGCAATGACCTCTACGCCATCCGCGGTTACCAATTCAACGACAGCGCCCGGCACGTCGACTGGAAAGCCTCCGCCCGGACCGGGGCCCTGCAGGTGAAGGAATACGCGCGGGAAGACGAGCGGCGGGTATTGCTGGCGTTCGATCCCTACGTCGGCCCGCAAGGGACGGATGCGCAATCCGCCGAGCAATTCGAGCGCGCCGTAACGCTTTGCGCCGGCCTGGCCTGGCACTTTTTTGAGATCAATTCCGTGCTGGAATTTCGGTCCGCGGGCTTCGCCACCCCACGGATGATCGCAGGCGAAGTTATCTACGATATTTTGCGCCATCTGGCGAGCGTTACGCCGCTGAAGCAGCAGCCGGGCAAAAGCTTCCTCGATACGCTGAGCGACACGCCGGACATTTTCAAAATTGTTCTGACCAGCCTTCCGCAGGGTTCGATTCCTTCATCTCTTTGGAACTCCGCATATTTTCTTTTTATTTCGTCACTCTAAGCCTCATTCCTCGTTGGAACCATTATCGGTGGGCCTCAATTTCCGTTCGATCCTGCGATGTGCGAAAATCGCGCCGGTGAGCATCCTCAAGATTGCCAAGGCGCAATTGCCGGCATTCAGACGCCGCATCCTCTCCTGGTTCGCGGAATGCAAGCGCGACCTTCCCTGGCGGCGCACTCGGGACCCGTACCGCATCTGGCTGTCGGAAATCATGCTGCAGCAGACTCGCGTCGCGGCCGTGATCCCCTACTACCAACGATTCCTCGAAACATTTCCAGATGTGCGTGTGCTGGCGCGCGCGAGGACCGACCGCGTGCTGGCCCGCTGGGCCGGCCTCGGCTACTACAGCCGCGCCAGAAATCTGCAACGCGCGGCAAAGGAAATCGTCACGCGGCACGCGGGCAATTTTCCGCGCGAACACCAAGCGGCGCTGGCGCTTCCTGGAATCGGACGCTACACCGCGGCGGCGGTCTTGAGCATCGCGTATAACGAGCCGCACGCGGTCCTGGACGGAAACGTGGCGCGCGTGCTTGCGCGGATCGGGGCGGTGCACGGCGATTTGCGCGTGCCGGCCGCGTGGCGGAAACTGGAGGCTGCGGCGCAGGACCTGCTCGCCCGGAATGCTTCCGGCGACTGGAACCAGGCCATGATGGAGCTGGGCGCGACTGTGTGCACGCCGAAATCGCCACGGTGCGGTGACTGCCCTGCCGAAAAATGGTGCCGTGCCCGCAAGCTGGGCATCGCGGAAGAATTGCCGTCCGCGCGCAAGAAACGCGCACCGGTTGATGTCACTCTCGCCGCGGCGGTACTGCTCGATCCGAGCGGGCGCACCCTGCTCGTTCGCCAACGGGACGGCAATGGCGCACTGTTCTCGCGAATGTGGCAATTCCCCGCCCTCGTGACCACGGGAGCTGATGCAGGTGCGGCCCTCGCTGCACACCTGCTTGAAAAATTCGGTATACAAATGAATGGAAATCTTGCGCCGCTGGCAACTGCTCGCCACTCGGTAACTTTTCGCAATATCTGTCTGGAGCCCTTTCTGGTCCGCGTCCCGCAATTGCCGGACGTTTCGGGTGCGCGCATTGTTCCTCTCGCGCGCATTCGCCGCGAGCCCATCTCAAACGCCACGCAAAAAATCGCAGGCGCAGCGAGGGATTGGGTTGCCAAGGCGTGATTCATTTGCGCCATTACCCGATAGGCCCCAAGCGATCCCGCGGGGGCCCGTAGGATGCTAAACTGGTAGTTCGCGCTATGGACCCCGCAGGCCAAATCCCCGCCGAATCGCTCCCGGTGCATCTCTCCGCCCTTCGGCGCCATTTCGAAATCTCCCTGTATTTTCTGCTTCTTACGGGCGTGTTGACACTGGTCTCCACGGGAAAGTTGGACCTGGTTACGATTTTCCTGCTCCCGGCTGCCATGCTGTTCAAGGGTTACCGGTGGTGGCATGGAAAGGGACCTGAAATCTCAAACCGCACGGCCACCTGGCTGACGGTCGTCTACTTTATTTTCTTCCCGTTCGATCTTTGGGTCGTTTCCCGCATGCTGGCGGTAGGAGCGCAGAGTCCCGGACTTTACGCAGCTTTGCTCGCGACGATTCACCTGATGTTGTTCGCCACCATCGTTCGGCTCTACAGCGCTTCGACGACCCGGGATTATCTGTTCCTGACGCTGATGGGTTTTTCGTCGATGCTGGCCTCCGCAATTCTCACGGTGGACACAGTGTTCCTGGCCTTCTTCTTCATATTTATGGGACTCGCGGTTTCAACGTTTGTGGGTCTGGAAATGTGGCGAAGCGCGCAGGGGACGGTCACGCGACCCATCGAGTCCGGCACCCGGGCCGCGAATCAGCTGCACAATTCGCTGGCCATAACCTCCGTCGGCATCGCGCTCGGATCACTGATCGTTGGAGCAGTGATTTTTCTGATCCTGCCGCGCTTCCGCGGCGGTTACATGGCCGGGCTCACCATGCAGCCGACCATGATTTCCGGGTTCAGCGACGACGTGGAACTTGGCGAAATCGGCGAAATCAAAAAGAGCAGCGAAGTGGTCATGCGCGTCACGGTCGACGGCGGCCTCGCAGCGGCGCAAGGAGTGCACTGGCGCGGCGTTGCCCTGACCAAGTTCGACGGCAAACGTTGGTACAACGATCCGCAGGAACCCACGACGCTCAGCACGGGGGCGGAGGGAGGCTGGCTTCGCATCGATTCCCAAGACTCTATAGACGCGCGGGAATCCAAGTACGGCAGGCCCATCCATTACACGGTGCTGCTCGAGCCTATTGGGAGCACTGCCCTGTTCTTTGCAAATGAAGCGGAGAGCGTGCGCGGCCGTTTCTCTGACGACACGGGCAGGGCGCCGTTTGGCCCGCGGCGTTCTTACCTCTTGCAAGACTTCACCGGGTCCATTTTCAATCCATACCACAGTTACGCGCGGATGGAGTATGAAGCAAACTCGCTCGTGCCGGCCCCGCCGGCCGAGGCGGTTCGCCAGGCCGGCTCGGACTATCCGGATTCGATTCGCGCAGCGTACTTGCAATTGCCCACGCTGGATCCGCGCATCCCGGAACTGGCACAGCAAATCACCGCGCGCGAAAACAATCCCTACGACCAGGCGCGGTCGATCGAGCTTTATCTGCGCTCGCATTACGGCTACACCCTGGAGCTCAGCGGGACGCCGCCACAGACCAACGCGCTTTCCTACTTTCTGTTCCAGAAGCGCGCGGGGCATTGCGAATATTTCGCCGCCGCCATGACCGTCATGCTGCGCACGCTGGACATCCCCGCGCGTTACATCAACGGTTTCCAGACCGGGGAGTTCAACGATGTGGCCGGTGATCTTGTCGTGCGCGCCAGCGACGCGCACAGCTGGGTGGAAGCCTATTTCCCGGGCTTCGGCTGGCTGACGTTTGACCCCACGCCGCCATCGAATGAACCGCCGCCCGGAATGTTTGCGCAGATTTCGCACTATTGGGACTGGTTCCAGCTGCAATGGAGCGAGTGGGTCATCAACTACGATTTCGTGCACCAGATTACCGTGGCGCAAAACCTGGGCCGTTACTCGCGAGACTGGGCGGAACGGATTCGAATCGAGTTTTCGAGCAGTCGCCGCCGCGCAACCGAACAGCTGAAATCGTGGCAGGATAGCGTATCGCGCAGCCCAGCTGGCCGAACTGGGATTCTCGTCATTTTTGGTCTATTTTTCTTTGCCGTGCTCATTTTGCGCCCGGAAGTCCGCCGGAGATTTGCGGTGCTCTGGCGCACACGAATCTTGCCCGCCCGCGAAATGACGCCAAACCTTGCGTCACTGCAGTACGGCGAAATGCTTCGCGTCCTCGCAAGAAGCGGGATTTACAAAACACCCGCGCAGACTCCCATGGAATTCGCGCAGTCTCTTCCCGACGGAAATCTCGCCGCGCCCGTATTTGAGCTGACGTCGATCTATCAGGCGGCGCGCTACGGAGGCAAGCCCGCAGACCCGCAGCGCGCTTCCTCGCTGATCGACCGAATTCGCGCATTCCTCCGCTCGCGGTAAGCACAGGACAAGCTTCAGATAGATTTGTTGACTGCCTAATAATTGTAGGGCACGGCTTCAGCCGTGCCGTAACTGCGGAGAAGCCTATTCGGCTTTAGCCGCTGGCCCGATCGACATTGAGCTTCAACAAGAGCTCTTCACCCTGCGCCGCAGCACGAGTCTCCTCGCCATGTTAGAATGTTCGGACCGTCCCGTCTTTGCGTGACGCATTCTTATGCCAAAAGCAGGATTCATCAGCCTGGGTTGCCCGAAAAACCTTGTGGACAGCGAGGTGATGATGGGTGTGCTCGCGCGCAACGGCTATGAATTCACGCCGCGCGCGGAAGAGGCCGACGTTCTTGTCGTCAACACCTGTAGCTTCATCGCCCCGGCGCAGAAGGAATCCATCGACACGATTCTGGAGATGGCCGAACACAAAAAATTCGGCGCGGCGAAAAAATTAATTGTAGCCGGATGCCTGGTGGAGCGTTACCGCGACCAAATCCTCGCGCAGATTCCCGAGGTTGACGCGGTGGTGGGCACGGGCGAGATCGAAAATATCTTGGCCGCCGTCGAGGGCGAGTTGCGCACGGACGCGTCGAGCGCGGCGGAGCTTCCTTCGTATCTGTATCACGATCTAACGCCGCGCATTCTTTCTACGCCGAAACACGCTGCTTACATCAAGATCGCCGAAGGCTGCGACCATCCCTGCACGTTTTGCATCATCCCTCAGTTGCGCGGGAAATTCCGCAGCCGGCGGTTTGAATCCGTGGTGCGCGAGGCGGAAAATCTCGCCGCGGCCGGCGTCCGCGAAGTGACGCTCATCGGGCAGGACACAACTTCCTACGGAGAAGATCTCGGCTTGCGCGACGGCCTGGCGCTGCTCCTCGAGCGCCTCGCGGGCGTCGAAGGATTGCAGTGGGTGCGTTCCCTGTACTGCTATCCGAACCGGGTGACCCAGCGCCTGCTGGACACCATCGCCGCGCACCCGCGCATCGCCAAATACGTGGACATGCCGCTGCAGCACGCCAGTCGCAACGTCCTCGCGCGAATGAAACGCGGATCGAATGGCGACGCGTTTCTGCAATTGCTCGGCCGCATGCGCGCGACGATTCCCGGCGTGGCCCTGCGCACTTCCTTCATCGTCGGCTTCCCCGGCGAAACCGATGCCGACTTCCGCGAGTTGTGCGATTTCGTGAAGGCCGCGGAATTCGACTGGATGGGCGTCTTCCCCTATTCCGACGTCGACAACGCGTCAAGCTTCGCGCTCGACGGCAAAGTGGACGAGGACACGATCAAAGAACGCCAGAATCGCCTGATGGAAATTCAGCAAAAGATTTCGGCGCGCAAGCTGCGCCGTTTCCGCGGCCGCCGCCTGACCGCTCTCGTCGAAGGGCCGTCCAAGGACACACCACTCGTGTGGGAGGCGCGCCTCGAAGGCATGGCCCCCGAAATCGATGGCAAGCTGTACCTGAACGATATCGAGGTTGCAGGAACGACGATCTCAGCGCGTCTCGGCGATGTGGTAACTGCGGAAATCACCGAGACGCACGAGTACGACATGGTTGGCCGTGTGGTGGAGATTCTGGATGTGCCGTGCCCGGCAGCCGCGCGCATACCACCGAACGCACCCGTACAACGCGTGTTGACAGGCGCGGCGCTGAGGATTTTGTAGGATAGGCTTCAGCCTGTCTGGTTTTTCCCTAATTCAAGTAAAATCAAAAGCGGCAGGCCGAAGCCCGCCCTACTTGAACATGAAACTAAAATGCCCCATTTGCAAGCAGCCCGTCGATTCGGAAACGACCGAGGAATTCCCTTTCTGCAGCGCACATTGCCGCGAACGCGACCTGGGCAACTGGGCCACCGAAAAATACAAAGTAGCCGTGCCGCAGATGGACGAATCGGAACCAGAAGAAATCGATACGAATGAGCGAACCCACCCCGACTCTTCCGACAACAACGACGAGTAGCGGGAAACGCAAGCCGCGCATCTCCTTCGCGATTGCGACCGCGCTTGGCCTCGGCTACCTCCCCAAAGCACCTGGCACGTTCGGTTCTTTGGCGGGCGTCGCTATATCTCTTGGCATGACCTGGCTGTTTTCGCGCAAGACCCTGCAATACGCAAACATGGAAAGAAATGCCAACTTCTGGACCGTGGGTTTGACGCCGGCATACGTGGAATATGTAATTGTTGTACTCGTTGCTTTATTTGGTGTGATCGTTGCGGACCGGGCGGCCAAGTTCGCAGGCAAGAAAGACCCGCAGTTCGTGGTGATCGACGAAGTCTCCGGCCAGATGATCACCTACTTCTCGCCGTTCACCCTGTTCAACTGGAAAAGTTTGTTGCTGGGCTTTATACTTTTTCGGGTCTTCGATATTTGGAAGCCGTTCCCCGCGCGGCAAGCCGAATCGCTCCCCGGCGGCTTGGGAATCATGGCCGATGACTGGATCGCGGGAATTTATGCGGCGCTGGGTTTGTGGATCGCGCGGGCGCTCGGGCTTTAGGAATGGGATTTGAAATTTGAGATTTCAAATTTGAGATTTGAGATCTGAATTTGGAAACCAACGGCATACCGCGCATTGACCGCATCCAGCCGGGTGCAGGCATACCCGGCGGAGACGTCACGATTTACGGCGCGGGCTTTGTTCCGCGCCCCAACACGCGGCCGCACGTACGTTTTGGCGAAACCGAGGCGAGTCTCCTGATCGCCACGCAGAATTATCTGATCGCGCGCGTCCCGGAAGGCGCGGCAGGTAGCATCGTGAGCGTGGAAACCTCGCGGGCGGCGAGCCAGCCCTTCGCGTTTCACCTGGGCGTGCAGATCGCCGACAATCTTCACCCCGTGGCCAATCCTGCGGTGGACGTCGAAGGAAACATCTACGTCACCTACAGCGGCCACCGCGGGCAAAAGGTGGCTGTCTCGCTCTACAAGATCACTCCGAACTATGCGGTGAAGCCCTTTGTCACCGAACTCGTGAATCCCACGGGACTGGCGCTCGATCGCGAGGGGTACCTCTACGTCTCCTGCCGCGATGACGGGACCGTGCACCGCGTGGCGCCGGACGGCCGATCGCAACTTTGGGTGGAAGGCATGGGCGTTGCCACCGGAATCGCATTCGATACCATCGGCAATCTTTTTGTGGGTGACCGCAGCGGCACGATTTTCAAGATCAACCCCGATCGCCAGATTTTTGTGTTTGCCACGCTCGAGCCGTCCGTGGCGGCGTATCACCTGGCGTTCAGTCCTACCGGCGAATTGTTCGTTACCGGCCCGACCACTTCGAGTTTTGACCGCGTCCTGCGCATCAACCAGAAGGGCGAAGTCAGCACCTTTTTCCGCGGGCTAGGCCGGCCGCAGGGCCTGGCCTTTGACCGCAAGGGAAATCTGTACGTGACGGCTTCGTATCAAGGCCGCCGGGGCGTCGTGCGAATTTCCACGGACGCGCGCGCTGAGCTGGTTCTCGGCGGCAGCGGCCTCGTCGGCCTCGCATTGCTTCCAGGCCACCGCGCGATTCTGGCCACCACCAGCGCGCTTTTCACCGTCGATTGGGAAGTGGAAGGCCTTCCGCTTCCACGTTAACCTGACATGAAAGCTGAAATCATCGCAGTCGGATCGGAACTGCTCACCCCGGACCGGGTCGACACCAATTCCCTTTTCCTCACTGCGCAGCTCAACCGGTTGGGCATCGAGGTAACCCGCAAGACAGTCGTTGGCGACGATCTCGCCCCGTTGCGCAACGCGTTCGACGATGCGTGCCAGCGCGTCGAACTCGTAATCGCCAGTGGAGGCCTTGGCCCCACCGAAGACGACCGCACGCGCGACGCCGTGGCCGAACTCTTTGGAAGGAGACTCGCGCGCGATTCCGCCGTGATGAGCAAGATCGAAGCGCGCTTCCGCCAGCTCGGCCGCAAAATGTCCGAAGTGAATGCGCGCCAGGCCATGGTTCCCGAGGGCGCGACCGTCCTCGAAAACGATCGCGGAACCGCTCCCGGCCTTTGGCTTGAGGCCGGCGGCCGCATCGTTATTCTGCTTCCCGGCCCGCCGCACGAATTGAAAGCCATGTTCGCCGCGCAGGTGGAACCTCGCCTTGCCCGCCTCTCGACTGGTGTGCGCCTGGTGGCGCGCGAGCTGCGCGTCGCCGGAATGGGCGAGTCCGACGTCGACCAGCGCATCGCGCCGATCTATACGCGCTACAGCGACGTGCAAACGACGATCCTCACCGCGCCAGGGGAAATTCAAATTCATCTGCGCATGTGGGCTACGGACACGGCCGCCGCCGAACGCCAGCTGCAGGGAATCGTGGAAAGCGTGGTGCTCGCTCTGGGCGAAACTGTGTTCACCACGGCGGGCGAATCGATGGAAGAGGTGGTGGCGCGGGAACTCACGATGCACCATGCAACCGTTGCCACGGCGGAAAGTTGCACGGGAGGTCTGCTCGCCGAGCGCCTCACGCGCATCTCGGGAAGCTCCGCGTATTTTCTGGGAGGCGTCGTTTCCTACAGCAACACGCTGAAGTCCGCGTGGGTGGACGTTCCCGCGGAAATTATTGAATCGCGCGGCGCCGTCAGCTCCGAGGTGGCCATCGCCCTCGCCGACGGAATCCGCCGCCGCACCGGCGCGACGCTCGGCCTCGGAATCACAGGCGTGGCTGGACCCACCGGAGGCACTCCGGAAAAACCCGTGGGCACAGTGCACGTGGCCATCGCCGATGCGACGGGCAGCAAAGAGCGCGGCGTCCACTATCCCGGCGAGCGAGACCGCATTCGTTGGCAAGCCTCGCAAACTGCGCTTGACCTGGTGCGGCGATATTTCCTCTACGCAGCGCAGCCCAAAAACAGCGCCAAGGGCTGAGAGCATGCGTCTTTTCGTCGCGATCGATATTCCTGAAGAGGTACGCTCCGCCATCGGCGCACTTGCGGCAAAGCTTCGCATCGCGTGCCGTGACGCGCGCTGGACGCGAATCGAGGGCCTTCACGTCACGCTGAAATTCATCGGCGAAACGCCGGCGGAAAAAACGGAAACGATTAAAACGGCGCTCGCGGCCATTCCCTCCCGGCCCTCCATCTCCATCAAATTTTGCGGGCTTGGATTTTTCCCAAACGAGCGCCGGCCGCGAGTGCTCTGGGCCGGGATCGTAGCCAACTCGGAGCTCGCCGAGTTTGTCGCGGCGCTTGAGGCGGTGCTCGAGCCGCTCGGCATCCCGCGCGAGGGGCGCCCGTTCTCCCCGCATCTCACGCTTGCGCGATTCGACACGCCCCGCGGCCTGCACGCCCTTCATGCAGCCATCGAGAAAGCCGGCCCAGTTGAATTTGGCGGCACCACGGCGAAAGAATTTTATCTCTATGAAAGCGTTCTGAAACGCGGCGGGGCAGAATATACTCGGCTGGCAACTTTTCCGTTCGCGGGGACGTTAGCAGGGAGAGGATCCGAGTGAATCTGGAAATGGCGGCGGGCGCCGCGAGCCTCTGGGTATGGGCTGTCCTGGGATATCTCCTGGGCTCGATCCCGTTCGGCTACCTGCTCGTGCGAGCGACGGGAGGCGGCGACATCCGCTTCAAAGGGAGCGGAAACATTGGCGCCACCAATGTTGCGCGAACTTCAGGCTGGTCCGTTGGCATCGCCACGCTAGTCCTCGACGCTGCGAAGGGCTTCCTGGCCGTTTGGCTTACCGAACATTTCTCCGGCGGAAATATTCGTTTCATGATGTACGCGGGACTGGCCGCGATCTTTGGACACATTTTTCCCGTGTGGCTCAAGTTTGAGGGCGGCAAGGGCGTGGCCACTGCACTCGGTGTTTTCCTGGCCATCTGCTGGCCAGCCCTCGTCGCGGCCGTCTTGCTGTTCCTCCTCGTAGCCGTTTTCTGGCGATATGTGTCCCTCGCTTCGATTTCGGCCGCGGCTGCGTTGCCGCTCCTCGTTTATCTCCTCTACGCGCCCGGCCACGCGCCGCCGACCGCGGTCTCGGTTTGCACGCTGCTGGCTGCCGTGGTGGTTATCGTCAAACATCGCGACAATATCGAGCGTCTTCTGGCCGGTACCGAGCCGCGTTTCGAGATGGGCCGCAAAAAATCATGAAGAAAATTGCCATCATCGGTGGCGGGAGCTGGGGGACGGCGCTGGCCATTGCTTTGATACGGTCCTCACAGCCGCATCGGCTGACCCTTTGGGCGCACAGCATCGACGTCGTTGAGACGCTGAGCGCGCGCCGAGTAAATGAAATTTACCTTCCCGGGTTTGAATTGCCCGCGGATGTCGAAATTACAGGCGGCCTCGATATAGCGCTCGCCGGGGCCGACATCGTGCTGGGCGTGATGCCATCGGCCCACGCGCGCGAGATTTATCGCGCCATGCGTCCATTCGCCGGACCGAGTTCCGTGTTCGTCAGCGCGACCAAAGGGCTCGAGCCGGCCACCCACGCACGCATCAGCGAAGTGATCGCCGAAGAAATCGGCCTGGCCCCGTCTGCGCGCGTCGCCGTCCTCTCCGGCCCGAGTTTTGCCTTGGAAGTCGCCGCCGGAGATCCCACCGCGGTGGTTCTCGCTTCGGCCGACCCCAAGCTCGCCGCCGAAGTTCAGGAAGAATTCTCCGGCCCGCGATTCCGCCTCTACACCAACGATGACGTCATCGGAACGGAAATTGCCGGCGCGGTGAAAAACGTGATTGCGATTGCCGCGGGAATCTGCACGGGTCTGGAATTGGGAACGAATGCGGTAGCCGCCCTCGTCACGAGGGGACTCGCCGAAATGACCCGCCTCGCCGTTGCTCTGGGCGGCCGCCGCGAAACCCTTTCCGGCCTCGCGGGAGTAGGCGACCTCATCCTCACGGCCACGGGCGAGCTCAGCCGCAACCGTTCCGTTGGGATTCAGCTTGGCAGGGGCCGCGAGCTGGGGGAAATCCTCGGCTCGACGCGCAGGGTCGCCGAAGGCGTCGGGAGCGCGGCGGCCACATTGGAGTTGGCACGTCGCGTGGAGATCGAAATGCCCATAACAGAACAGGTGCACGCCGTCCTCACCGCCGGCATTGTTACCAAGGATGCCATCCGCGAACTTATGGAACGCCGCCTCAAACAGGAATAGTTCTCCCCTACCCCCTCTTGGCTAATGCGTAGCAAGCCAGTTTTCCTCCCTTCTGTCCCCGCCACCGCGAATCGTAAAATAGAAAGGATTGGACCAGCCCTAACGTGGACCTAGGTAGCCTCAAAACGGTGTTCTCCCAGCGGCCGAGAATTCTCTGGCTGGTGCTGGGTGCCATGCTGCTTGTCAGCGTGTTGCCCCTGGCGCTCTATCATCGGGAGGTTCTGCAACTTAGCCAGGGGAAACTGACCGATACCGAGAGCGTGCAGCAGACCGAAGTCACACGGTCCCTGGCCGAAGAAATTCAGCAATTCGATGCAAACCTTTACCAGCAGCTCATCAGCGAACGCCAGATTCTGGCGCTTACTGGCCTGATCGACAAGGTGGACAACGCCCAGAGCGCTCCGCAAGTGTCCCGAGTGCTCGAAAACTTCGTCGCCAGCAATCCAAACATTTTGTATCTGACCGCGGTCGGCAAGGAAGCCAAGGGCAATGGAGCCGGCAATTTCCAGCCGGACCAGGACCCCTTTGTGGCCAAGGCATTGCAGCGCGCATTTACGACGACACTGCAATCCCTGGTGTTCCGCAGCGATCCGCTGGCCATCGGCCCCGACAACCGCCCCGCCTTTGTGATGGCGGTGCCGCTGGAAGTGAACGACCAATTTTCAGGGATGCTGGCAGCTGTCGTTTCGCTGGACAGCGTTCTCCGGCGGCTCCAGGAAACCAGCGTACGCGGCCGCGTGGTGTTCGTCGTAGACCACAACGGGCACATCGTGGCCCACCCGGACATGCACCAATTCGTGCCCGGCTCTGACGCGAAACTTACTTCACCGGTCGTCGTTCAAGTCACTTCCCTGCCGAAAGGGCTGCGCACGACCGAGACCCTTCGCCGCTACGAGTCCACCGACAATGGAACGAAATCGGAAATGGTGGGAACCTACAGCACGATTCCGGACTTGAACTGGGCGGTGGTGGCGACGCGCGGCCTGGACAAGGCGCGCGAAGATGCGGGTGTCACGGAGCTGAATGCGCAGGCGCTTAAGTTCGTGGTGGTCGTCACGTTTGCGGCGCTGATTCTTGGCTATCTGTTCGCCGTTGGCATCAGCACGCCGATCCGCGCTCTCGCCGCGTCCACGCTGGCAATCAGCCGCGGAGAATTCCACCAGAGAACACCCGTTCAGGGCGCCGCCGAAATCAGCGAGCTCGCCGAAACCTTCAACCACATGGCCGGGGACATCGAGGAATTCGTCGATCAGCTCAAACAGGCCGCGGACCAGAACCACGAATTATTCCTGGGCTCGATTCGCATGCTCGCGGCGGCTATCGATGAAAAAGATCCCTACACGCGCGGCCATTCCGGACGCGTGGCCAAGTATTCCATCATCATCGCGCAGTATATGGGCTTGCCTTCCGGCGAACTGGAAAAGATTCGGATTTCGGCATTGCTGCATGACGTGGGAAAAATCGGCGTCGATGACCGCGTGCTGAAAAAGCCCGGCGCGCTGACCAACGAAGAATTCGCGCTGATGAAGCAGCATCCCTTGAAAGGCGCGAACATCATGCGTCCGGTCGCTCAGCTGAAGGATATGCTGCCGGGGATCGAGCTGCACCACGAGCACGTCGACGGGCACGGCTATCCGCACGGATTGCAGGGTGACGCGATTCCCTTGATGGCTCGCATCATCGCCGTCGCCGACACGCTCGACGCCATGACCACCAACCGACCTTATCAGTCCGCCATGGACCTGGAATTCGCAATGAACCGCATTCTCGAGCTGGCCAATACCAAGTTCGATGCGGCCGTCGTGGACGCGCTTCATCGCTCCGTTCGCGCCGGAAAAATCCGCCTCAGCGCCAACCTCGTCGAAGTTTGATGGATTTGTTTCCCTGAAGATTAGGGCAGACTTTACAGGCTGCGGAAAGAGTCCTTTCTTGTCATCCCGAGCGAAGCGAGGGATCTGCTTTTCTTCGCCAAACCCGATAAAAAGCAGATTCCTCGAGCACAGCCAGCCCTACGGATTGACTCGCTACGAGTTTTTCCGCAGCCTGTTTAGCCTGCGGGTTCTACTCGCAGTAAGAACGATTCCGCTTGATCAAACCCCACAGGCTGAGGCCCGCGCCACAAAACCCCAAAACAAACTAGAAGGCCGACTCGTGATAAATCGTGATCATCCACTGGCCGTTGTGCTTGGTCACAATCCAGGTGAGAAGTCCTTTGCGATTGGGTGCGTCCTTGCCGTCTCGTGTCTTCGCCCCGCTCATCTGCCAGTCGATATCCACGGAAGCGACGTCTGGAGTCAGAAAGCGGATGCTTTTCACGGTGTCGGTCCGATGCGCGTCTTTGAGGAACGTGGTGAAGATTTCATTGTAGTGAGCTTCCAATTCCTTCGAGCCGTGACTGGGGATCCCCGTAGTGTTGGTGAAATCGCCGTCCTGCACATACGCCATCGCAGTGGCGTGCGCGTCATGGCTATTCCAGGCGTTTTCCCATGCGGCCACGCATTGCCTGATGGCGGCCGAATCCGCTTCCGTGCTGGTCGGCATCTGCGCCCAAACGAGCCCTGAAGAAAACGCAAGGAAAACAGAAACCGCCAGCGCCATTTTCAAACGAGATGAGATCATCGCGCCCTCCTGATTTTTGAAGCTTTGCGCATAAGCTGGCCGCGCCAAGTCGGCGCGGTCACCGTGAAAAAGATTAAAACGATTGCTCGTGGTAAATCACGATCATCCACTGTCCGTTGCGCTTGCTCACCACCCAGGTGAGCAGTCCCTTGCGCAAAACGCCACTCGGCGCACTGGGATCCGTCACCAGCCAGTCGATGTCCACGGACGCGAGATCTGGAGCGAGATACCGGATGCTTCTCACCGTATCGGTAGTGTGCGCGTTCTTAAGAAACGTACTGAAGATGGTCGCGTAGTGCTCTTCCAGTTCTTTCCGGCCGTGGCTGGGATCCCCTTTGACGCTCGAAAAGTCGCCATCCTCCACGTATCGCATGGCCACGCCGTGCGCGTCATGGCTATTCCAGGTGTCTGCAAACGCCGCGACGCATTGTTTGATGCCGGCGGTATCCTCTCCCCGGTCGGACGCCATCTGCGCCCGGGAACCAGCGACGGAAATTGTAAGGAAAAACAGTACCGCGAGCGCAGCCTTCGAAGAGAATGAAATCATCGCGCACCTCTACGCATTGATTTTGAAATCAGGCCCGCCTCAGCTCCAGACCCAGCCGATTGGCGGCATCATACAACAAACGCAATAAGTTTGCTCCTGCCAACCCTGCGGGACATCGGCTCCGCGTGTGAGAAGGTTTTCTTCTGCTAGAATGAGGGATTCGCTGCGTGGCGCCGCGAAACACTTATGTTTTCTATCTTCGGCAAAGACGATGAACGCAAGAAGCCCGCGGAGGGCGGGTCGCTCCTCGACCGCCTGAAACAGTCGATATCGAAGACCCGCTCACAGATCACCGCCAAGGTCGAGGATCTGATCTCGGGCGAAAAGAAGATCGATCCCGAACTGCTCAAGAAGTTGGAGAATGCGTTGCTCGCCGCCGATCTTGGCCCCCGAACGACTCATCAGATACTCGAAGCCGTGCGGCAGAGACTTGAACGCCACGCCCTCAGCAGCGCGGCGGACCTCAAGGCCGAGCTGAAAAACCAACTGCTGTACGCCTTGCGCACGGTGCCCTCATCGAACGGGCTCTCCGGAGCTGTGCAGGAGCATCGTCCCCACGTTATTTTTGTCGTGGGCGTGAATGGCACGGGAAAGACAACGTCCATCGGAAAGCTCGCCCACCGCTTTCGCCAGGGCGGCAAGAATGTGGTGCTCGCCGCGGGCGATACGTTTCGCGCCGCCGCCATCGAGCAACTTGCTGTGTGGGCCACGCGCACCGGGTCTGAGATCGTGAAGACCAAATCCGGCGGCGACCCTGCGGCGGTGGTCTATGACGCACTGTCTTCCGCGCGGTCGCGAAACGCTGACATCGTAATCGTGGATACCGCGGGACGCCTGCACACAAAAATGAACCTCATGGCCGAACTCGACAAAATGAAACGCACGGCCACAAAAATAATTCCCGGCGCGCCCCACGAGGTTTTGCTCGTGATGGACGCGACGACCGGACAAAATGGACTTTCCCAGGCGCGCGAATTCACCGCCACCGCCGGCGTCACCGGCATCGTGCTGACCAAGCTCGACGGAACGGCCAAGGGCGGCATCGTCGTGGCCATCACGCGCGAACTGGGCTTGCCCGTGCAATATGTCGGCACCGGGGAATCGATGGAAGACCTGGTTCCGTTTGACGCGGAGACATTCGTTTCTTCTCTGTTCGACTGAACTCAATGAATTGCGTTGTGAGCAAAGTTCCGAGACGCGGGGTTTAGTGGCGCAGGCTTCAGCCTGTGGGGGCTCATCCCTGCAAGGACTAAAACCCACAGGCTGAAGCCTGCGCCACGAATACACAACGACTCAATCGAGACACGGTTTTATCGAAAGCAATTATATGAACGCGTCTGCATCTTCGAGTTCCACAGCTGCTGCTGACTCCGTCTTCATGGACCGTGCGCTCGAGCTTGCGTCTCGCGGCGTTGCGCTCGCCAGCCCCAACCCGCTCGTCGGCGCAGTTCTGGTGCGCGACGGCCGCGTTGCGGGCGAAGGATTCCACACCTATGACGGAATTCGCCACGCGGAGGTCATTGCACTGGGCGCGGCAGGGGAATCCGCGCGTGGCGCAACGCTCTACATCAACCTGGAGCCGTGCTGCCACACGGGCCGTACCGGGCCATGCACGCAAGCGTTGATTGCGGCGGGCGTCTCTCGCGTCGTAGCAGCCATGGCGGACCCGAACCCCTCGGTTGCCGGCCGTGGCTTCGAGCAATTGCGCGTCGCTGGCATCGAAGTCAACACCGGATTGCGGGAGACCGAAGCGCGCCGCATGAATGAACCGTTCGCGCGCTGGATCGTTTCACGCAAGCCCTTGGTAACGCTCAAATCCGCGCTCACGCTCGACGGCCAGCTTGTGCTTCCTCTGGCCAAGGTGGGCGCCCGCAAGGGCAGGCGCATTTCGGATCAAGACCGCTGGATTTCCTCTCCCGAATCGCGCGCCGAAGTGCAGCGCATGCGCCATGCGTCTGACGCGCTGCTCACCGGAATCGGCACAGTGCTCGTGGACGATCCCCTTCTCACCGACCGCACCGGCCTCCCGCGCAGAAGAAAATTTCTGCGCGTCGTTCTGGATTCGCGCTTGCGATTGCCGCTTCGCTCGAAGCTGGTGCGCTCGGCAGACGGTGACGTGGTTGTCTTCACCCGCGCAAAGGCAGATTCCCCAAAAGCGCGCGCCCTGCGCCGCGCCGGAGTGGAGGTAGTTCGCCTCGCTGGACGCGGCGCAAAACCAGATCTCGCCCTAGCCGTGGCAGAACTTGGCCGTCGCGAAATACTCAGCGTCATGCTCGAGGCAGGCGCAAATTTGAATTCCGCCGCCTTGGCCGCAGGAATTGTGGATAAAATGCGCATGTTCTACGCGCCCAAAGTCGCCGGACTCACAACGAAGAAACTGAGGGCGGCTTCCGCTCCTGGGCGCCCGCGTGGCGCGCAGGATTTGACGAACATAACTATTGAACCGTTTGGACCGGATTTCGCAATCGAGGGGTATCTTCGCGATGTTTACCGGACTCGTTGAACACGTCGGCACGATCGAATCCGTGGAACTGTGCGACGTGGGCGCCCGGCCTGATTCCAACGGCACGCAGGCCGATCAAATCGGCGCGCGCATCCGCGTGCAAGCGGGTCCGCTCACCGCGGGTCTCGCAAAATCGGGCAGCATCGCCGTGAATGGCTGCTGCCTCACTGCCGTGGATATTGAAGGCGGGACCTTCGCCGCGGACCTTTCCGGAGAGACGCTGCGCCGCACCAGCCTCGGCGAAATGAAGCCGGGCACGCGCGTCAATCTCGAGCGCCCGCTGACCGCAATGAAGGAACTTGGCGGCCACTTCGTGCAGGGCCACGTGGACGGAGTCGGCCGCGTCTCGCGCCTCGAACCTGAGGGCGCCAACTGGTGGTTCGGTGTCCAGGTCCCTGCCGATCTTGCGCGCTACATCGCTATGAAAGGTTCGATCGCGCTCGACGGCATCAGCCTGACCGTCGCCCGCTGGCACGACGGCATCGTCGAAACCGCCATCATTCCCTTCACCTACGATCACACCAATTTGTCTTCGCTGAAAGTGGGCGATCCCGTGAACATCGAATGCGACATCCTCGCAAAATATGTCGAACGCATGGTGGGATCCCGCGGGCAATCCGCACCGTCCCACCTCAGCGTTGCGCGTCTGATCGAAGAAGGTTTTTAGGCTTGACCGAGTAAGAATGGCTTTCCAAGAACCTGGCTCGTGAGAATTTGTTTCACATTTCGGGCTTAAGGTTGCCGCTCTTATTTTTCGATGTTTTTTGATTTCTTCATCTCGTAGAGAGGACGATCGGCAAACGAAAGAAGCTGATGAAGCGTTTGTCCGTCTTGCGGATAGACAGCCACCCCATAGCTGAAGCAAAGAGGATTGTCCGCGTCGCTGGCGAGCCGGCCCGCAACGCGGCGAGCGAGACTTTGAGCGCCGTCGGCTTTCGTGTCCGGCAAAATCACTGCGAATTCATCTCCCCCATGCCGCACAGCAGTGTCCACGGCGCGGCACTCGGCTCGGAGAGCATCACCCAAGCGGCACAACGCGCGGCTGCCTGCGAGATGGCCGAACGTATCGTTGATCTTTTTCAATCCATCGACATCAAGCAGAAGCAGTGCGCAGGACCGGCCGGTGCGCTGGAACCATTTTCTTTCCGTGTCAAATGCCTCTTCCAGTCGCCGATAGTTGCCAAGACCCGTGAGAGGATCGCTCGAAACAAGCCGCCGCAGATCCGTTTCCAGGCGCTTCTGTACCGTCATGTCACGAATGACACACAACACATGCCGCCCTCTCTCCGTCTCCATTGGGCTAAGCATAATGTCGACCGGAAACTCGCTTCCATCTTTCCGCCGTCCGAGGAGTTCAAGGCCCGCGCCCATCGGCCGAATATGCGGATGCTTGCCAAAGCCACCGCGATGGCCCGCGTGAGACGATCGAAACCGCTCCGGAATCAGGATCTCAATGGGGCTGCCCAGCAATTCGCTGCACGCGTATCCGAAAAGCGATTCCGTCTGCGGATTCGCTTCTGCGATGCGCCCCTCGTTGTCCACTACCACGATGGCATCGGGCAGAGAGGTAAACAGCTTCTCGAAGAACGTCCGAGTGTCCAATTGCACGGTGTTTTCAACAGTCCTCATACAGGTCACCAATAATAGATTAGATGCGCCAAGCCAGTTGATATGTGATTGATATCACCGGGATAGGTAACTAATAGGACACATCGAGGACCGGGAGAAGTCCGGCACCTCGGCTATGGCATTACGTTTCGATGTTTGCCGGTCGAGAGAATGGCACTTGGGGCTACGGGCAGAACACGTATTAAGAAGGGCCGCAACTGCCCTTCCGCAGGCCCCGGGTGCGCTCAAAAGCCATCTAATCTGTCACCAACTCAGTCCCCCAAGCAGTGGGTCCGATTAGGGCTTTCCGGTTCCGTTGGGCGACCCAGCCGCTTGCCCTTTCAAGGCGTCTGCCACGCTAATTTGATTCACCTCCAGCGTTCGCCCCATCGCCTGGTTGAACTTCAGTTCGTCTTCGAGCAAGTTGATACGGTCGCGCAGTTCCACGCCCTCGGCGGAAGTGACGTCGCGTGACCGCAGCACGACGTTGTAACTCGTGGACGCTCCCAGCCGGTATTTTTCCTGCTCGTCCTGGAAAGATTGCACGGCCAGCTTTCGCGCCTCTTCCGCGGCCGCGAGCGAGGCGCGATCTTCCTGCATGGCGATCAGGGCGTTGCGCACGCTGACGAAGATGGCGTTTTGTTCCTGGCGATATTGGGTTTTTTGCTGCCGCTCGATGAGCAACGCCTGGGCGTTGTCCGCTTGCGCCGCGCGGTTGCGAATCGGCAGCGTCAAATTGATCCCAGCCTCGAATGACGAATAATTTCCGCGGAATACTCGGCCAAGATCTTGTCCGGCCCCGCCAGGGAAAACGACGGGCGCGGAAGTCGTGACCGCCGTCGACTGGAATAGACCCGGGATGGGAACTCCCGCGGAATCCACCACGGGCAGCCCCGCCAATAACGCCCCCGTCGGAGTTGTCGAAAGGGCGTTCTGGACTCCGCCGAGACCGGTGGCCGTGTATTGCCCGAAGATATTGACAGCCGGGAGGAGCTCATTTTTGGTGGCCTTCACGTCGGTCCCCGCGTTCTCCAGATTCAACTGCGCCTGCTTCAGTTCGGGGCGTTTCTGCCAGGCTTCCTTCACGGCGTCTTCGATCGGGACGTTTTCGCCCGTTTCCGGCGTCGATATAGCCGTGGTGGGAATAATTTCCGCCCGCAACAGCGGCCCATCCAGCGGATTCATGGTGATGTCGTTGAGCAACGTCGTTTCATCCTGCAATTGAACCGATTGAGCCTGGACGAGGGCTTGCTTGTCGGAAGCGAGCTGCGATTGCGCCGTCAGCACATCGAGCGAAGATAGCGTCCCGATCTGCAGCCGCTTGGCATTCTCCTCGTACAGCCGCTGTGAAACTTCCACTGCCGCTTCCTGTACTTTCACGTTTTCGCGGGAGTAGACCAGCTCCCAGTAGTCGTTTGAAACTTGCGTGGTCGTGGCCATCACCTGCTGCTCGAGCTGCGAAAGTCCGACCTTGATGGTGCGCTTGGCTTCGATAATCAGGCGGGTATTGGGGAGAATCCCGAACCCTCGAAGGAGCGGCTGGGAAATGGTCACGGTTAGCGCCGATTGAATATCAGGGTTGTATAAATTGAAGAAACCGAAATTGGAAGAAGTGCGGTTGTTGGTCATGCCCGCCTGAAACTGAGTCCCCGTCGGAAAATACTGGTTGTATTGAAAATTCACGTTGCCGATGTGCTGGACAAATGCGGGTGGCGTCTGGGCCGCGGGAATTGTGGCTGCTGTCGGCAAGAATCCGGCAAAGAACGGGTTATTAAGTGGAGTGACCGAGTCCTGAATATTGAGATTGCTCGTCACCGTCGGATCAAACGGCACCAGGCCGTTAATTCCGGATTTGGCGCGCAGCAGGCTGACCTCGTCCAGCCACGGCGTGTAGCGCTCAACGTCAATCGCCAGATTATTTTCCAGCGCGAGCGAGATGGCGTCCTGCAGGCCCAGCATCAGCTTGCCGTCGCGGAGCAACTGTTCGATGCGCGGAGAATTTGTAAGGGACGGCTCCTCGCTTCTCATCGGCGTGTACGGCCGTCTGATGTCGGGAAACCATTTCCTCTCCGTGGAATAATCCAATTTCAAGTCCACCGATCGCAGCGGAATTGCGCCAGAAGGCGCAGCCTGCGCTCCGGGCTGTGTCGAAGTCTGGCTTTGCGCCGCCTGGTCTCCCACCTTTTGATCCTGCGCAAGGAGCGGCCCGGGCAGCAGCGAGACCACCGACAAAACCGCGACTCCGATGCGCAAAAGCTTCCTATCCATGATTCCCCCTCCTCAAGATGAGGCTTTATCCAAATAGGCAAAGTACCCTAAATATCGGATTTTCGGAAACCGGCGCGCTGGCACAAACAATTCGGTGCAATCGCCCGGGCCTCCGGTGTATAAGGGTGCCCATTCAAGAATCACAATGAAAATTCCCGCGAGGACGTGCGCGGCGCGCGCTGTGTGAACGCGAAGGTTCGGGTCAGGATTCAATTCGACGAGGAGGCCAGTCCATGCGATGCAAATCATTGCTGGTAGCGGCATGCGGAATCTTGTTCGGCGCGAGCGCTCTTTTCGCTCAGGGTCAGCGTCCCTCCACTCCGTGGCGCGGGGCGGGACCGACGCCGTGCGTGGGCTCTGACGGCGGGGTCGAGCTTTGCCCGCAGCCCCCGCGCGAAATGGCCGTTCGCGCCGGCCACCTCTTTGACAGCAAGACCGGCCAGATGCTGACCAATCAGGTGGTGCTGTTGAATGGCGAGCGAATCACCGCGGTCGGTCCGGAGGCGCAAGTCAAGATCCCCGCCGGCGCGCAGGTGATCGACCTCAGCCGCGCGACCGTGCTGCCCGGATTGATCGACGGCCACACGCACATGTTCAACGCGCGCAAACCCAACGGAACCACCGAAGACTACATGCTGATCGCCGTGCAAAACGTGCAGGCCAGCCTGCGCGCGGGATTCACCGCGGCGCGGGACATGACCACGCACGGCAACGGTTATGGCGACGTTGCCATTCGCAACGCCATCAACGAAGGCCGCATCGACGGGCCTCGCTATCAGGTTTCCACGCGGGGCATCGTTTGGGGAGATAAGCCGCCGAATCCTGCCGTTCCTGACAACCCGCTGGCCGCCGCCGTGGTTCGTTCCGCCGATGAAGGCCGTGCAGCCGTTCGCGATCAAATTGGGCACGGAGCCGACTGGATCAAACTGTATCCCGCCGGGGCCTATTCCTTCTCCCCGACAGGAGAAGCTCAGTACGTGGTGACCTACCCGCTGCCGGTCTTGCAGGCAATGATTGACGAAACGCACCGCCTGGGAAAGAAAACGGGCTGCCACGTCTACGGTGGCGAGGGGCAAAAGAACGCCATCGTCGCGGGATGCGACACGATCGAGCACGCCTTTGGCTTGGATCAGGAGCAAGCGAACATGATCGTCGCCAAGGGGCTGTACTACGATCCAACCCTGCAGCGATACATCGAACCCTACCTGGACGATAACGACGCCAAAAATACCGGCGGCAAATACCGCATCATCCCGATTTTCGAGCACGCCGTGCAATTGGCGGCCGTCACCAAGGGCATGAAAATCATGATGGGTAGCGGGGCGGACGGCGAAACTTACGTGCATGGCACGCAGGCTCTGGACTTTGTGGCGCTCGTTAAATTCGGCGGCTTGACTCCAACGCGGGCCATCCAGGCCGCGACCTCCATCAACGCCGAGGCGCTTGGATGGCAGAAGGATATCGGATCGATCGACGAAGGGAAATATGCGGATCTGATCGCGGTTTCAGGCGATCCGATCGCCGACATCACTGAACTTCAGCGGGTCAAATTCGTGATGAAGGGCGGAAAGATCATCAAGAATGAAATGGCGGATCAGGCCGGGAAGTAAAGAGAGCTCTTGCCGGAACGGGAGCCACGCCAAAATATTTGCCGCGCTTTTTTGCGTGATAACGCTCTTTACTTCGCTATTTGCGAAGTGAATGGAGATGCCAGTTCACCGCGCCGCGTAACAACAACGTCGTCCGGAAAATCCTGGCGGAATTCAACACCCAACGAATTCAGCCGGTCCAAAAATTCAGGAAGCCGGGGCAAAGCGGCATTTTCCACATCGTGAATCGCTACCACCGCCCAATCGCGAGTGCTTATTTCTGAAATGCATCGATCCACCCAGCCCTGTTGATCCTTCCAATCCCCCGGCACGCTGGACCACAACACGCAGGTGTATTTTCCTTTTTGCAGTAGCTCAAGCGCCGCGAGGCTCAATAAGTGCGGACCAATGGCGCCTCCGCCTCCCATCGGCCGAAACAATTTGTCCGGATGGGCAAGCTTCCCGATCAAATTCTGCGCTTCCTGGATCTCTCGCCGGGCATATTGCGCGTCGGGCTTCTCTCCGAGCGGCGCGCTATGCGTTAGAGAATGGTTGCCGATCCAGTGGCCTTCCGTGTGGGCCTTGACTGCCAGCTCATGTCCCCCGGGATTCGCGAGCCTTTCTCCCACGACGAAGAAAGTAGTTTGAATCCGGCGGGCGGATAAAATTTCAAGAACATGTTCCGTGATCCCGGGCGTAGGGCCGTTGTCAAATGTGAGAGTCACACGTTTCATGGGAATCGCAATTTCCACACAGCCTTCTAATACGGGCCGCATTGTACGTCGCTCGACTTCCATCGCCGCCTTCTGAGGCGCCCGCAAGGACGAAAGCGGGCGCGCGGCGGAAAACGCCCACTATACTTTTCAGACATATCGTCCATTTTTCGTCTTTGACGAGGTGAGCCTCCCGCACGATAGTGGACACGGCAGATCGGGTTCTATCCGGTCCTTGAAATGGGCGCGCCCGGCCTGCATGAAAAAAGAGCGGTTCATTTTCCATCTGGGATTAGGGCTCACTTTGCAAATGCGCGAACCCTCGGGAAAGACGCCTGACCGCCGTCAAGCCCCACGAACGAAACTCGTGGAGATCGCCTACATCGGCATGGGCCCTGAAAACGGCGGCCTCGTATTGGATGTTTCTGACGGCGGCTTGTCCTTTCACTCCGTGGCTCCCGTCCGCAAGTCCGAAACCATAAATTTCTTGTTGTCTCTGCGTGGCCACAGCCGGATCGAAGGGGCCGGGGAAGTCGTCTGGACCAATGAAATGAAAACGGTCTGCGGGTTGAGGTTTACTTCCCTTTCCGCCGGCGCACGCGAATACCTGAACAATTGGACCAATCAATCGCGAATGGCCGCGCCTGCGCACATAAGGGCCTTGTCGCCCGTCCCGCGGGCAATCCCGGACACACCACATTCGCCCGCCTCCCAAGCGAGCATGGCAACCAAGGAAGCGAATCCTTTAATCACCAATTCTCCCGCTGCTGAAATCTATTTATCGGAACCAACAGACAGGTCCGTCTGGCGGGAGCCAGTCTTTTTCTGGATCATGTTCGGCATTTTGGGTACGGCACTGGCGGTCACGGCGTTTGTTTATGGCGAGCGCGTGGGGAAATCGGAAATTGGTTCCGCGATGGATTCCATGACCTTGCCCGCTCCCCAAGCGACCTCGCAAGCGCCAGAACCGGCGGCCGCACCAGCCTCACCGGAGGAAAGTGACGCCCCTGCTGTTCCATCCGCCACTCCCGCAGTTCCGAGCAATACGAGTACGGGCCAGCGTGACGTGCCTACTGCGCAAAATGAGCCGGCTTCCCATCTTGGTGGCACGTTTGTGAACGCATCAAAGACCGGTGGCGTACTCGCGAATTCATTCCAACAATCCGGCGATGAAGCGGTTGACGCCAAGGTGTCCGATCAGAATCAGAATGCCGAGGTGGCGCTGGAGGCCGGCAAATCGGAATTGGCGGCCGCGTTGGCGTCATTGCGCGGGGCGAACGGCGTTCGCGATAGCTCCAAGGCCGCGCGGCTGCTTTGGGCCGCCGTACAGAACAACAATTCTACGGCTGAAGTGGTTCTCGCCGATCTTTACCTTCGCGGCGACGGGGTCGCAAAAAGCTGCGAGCAAGGACGAGTTCTGCTGTCGGCGGCCTCGAAAAATGGGAACGTGCAGGGTCAAGAAAAGCTGGCGGAGTTGGACGCAAACGGGTGCCCGTAGGCATCGCATCGAGTTCAGCCGAACTAGAATCGCGCGAGTCGTCCTTGCTGCACTTCAACGCCACGCTATTTCAACGCGCTCTTCAGCCGCTTCGTGCTCTTCTTCAATTGCTTCTTAAGTTCGTCCACATGCTTCGATATTTCGATCAGCTCTTGTTTCGCTACTTTCGCCGCTTCGGCAGCCTTCCTCGCGGCCTTGTGAGCCGTGCCGTCTGCCTTCCCCGCAGCGGAGCCGATTCTCACGGCGGCGTTTCTTAATTTATTTTTCGCGGCCATAGGATTACCTCCTGGGACAATAACCTTGGCAGATTACAGGCGCCCTTTGCAATGCCGAAGATGATAGACCGATTGAATTGCGAGGTAGTTGAACGGTTCACTCATAAAGTATCCGATGGCCGGCTGCGCGCGCACTCCGCAATGCATCGATTGCAGGGCCGAACGGGAGGAGGTAGACTCCGCACGGAATCTCTCTCCACAACCAACTGGAAAAACTGAAATGCCCACGCCGCGCATCAACAGCATCGTCGAAACCTGCATCTACTCTGACGATCTTCCTCGCTCGATTCGCTTCTACCAAGAGCGACTGGGGCTTCGATTGCTCGTATCCAACGAACGCCTAGGCGTGTTCAGCGTGGCGGATAAGCAGCTTCTCCTCATCTTTCAGAGCGGCGGCAGCCAGGAACCAGTCCCCACTCCCGGAGGGATGATCCCCCCGCACGAGGCCGCAGGCCAGTTGCATTTCGCTTTCGCCATCTCGAAAGAGGACCTCGCGGCGTGGGAAAGACACTTGATCGCGCAAAAAATCAAAATCGAGAGCAAAGTGAACTGGCCAGAGGGCGGCCAGAGCATTTATTTCCGCGACCCCGACAATCATCTGGTGGAACTCGCGACGCCCGGAATCTGGGAAGTGTACTGAGGTTTGAGTAGGACAGGCTTCAGCCTGTCTGCCTTTTTCGCCACCGAAAATCAAAACCAGACAGGCTGGAGCCCGTCCTACTTGGCGCGCAGCCGCACTCCGCGGTAATACAAAATCAATCCAAGCATTACCGATAGCACGGTCCCGGCAACCAGCTTGGTCTCAAAAAGAATTTTGTTCAACGTATCCCCCGGCGGAATGAAAGACAGCACGATTCCGACAGCGACAACCAGAAGCCCCAATCCGCCGGCGATACACACACCCGCCTTGCCCCCGGGAATCAGCACCGCCGAACGGTTTTCGCGGCGGTCGGCGCGCGCGAACAGCTTGATGGCCGCGGCGTACATGTAAATGAACGGAATGAAGTAGAGAATCGTCGCGGCATCCACAAGGATCTGATACGCGCCGCGCGTATTTTCATTGATTTGTGCGACCAGCAAAATGACGCCGGAAATGACCGCCTGCACGAGAATCGAAATGTAGGGCGTCTTCCATCGCGGATGAATTTTTCCGAAGGCCGCCGGCAAATAGCGGTCGATCCCCACGATGAACGGAATGCGCGCAACGCCCGCGACCGTCGAGCCCACGCCCCCCGCGTTGCCCACGGTCACGAGCAGCGCGGCGATCACGCCGACGGCCGCCATCCGCAATACGGCGGAGCCCTCCGTAATGGCTTGGAACACTCCGCTCTTCGGGTCGACGGTCTCGCTCGGCAACATCATCAGCACGGCTACAGTCCCCGCGATATACATGAGCGCGATCAGCGCCCCCGAAGCAAAAATCGCGCGCGGAAATGTCCGTTGCGGATTCTTCACTTCCTCGCTCATCGCGGAAACGAGTTCCAATCCCGCAAATGCAAATGCCAGCTGCGGCCAGAAATTCACCGTGTCCCAATCCCAGTGCGGAAGCATCGCCGCCCAGGTGAAGTGCGTTACCGATGCGTGCCGCGACCACAGCAAAAAAGCCACGCCCACAATCATCATGAGCGGAAGGTAGGTGCCCACTCCGCCCGCGTTCTGCAGCCACTTCCCGATATGCAGCCCGATGATGTTCAGCCATACCGCCACGACCAGCATCGCGAATGAACCGGCCAGCAGAAACGTGCGGCTCTGCGCCAGCCATGCCGTTCCCGGGCCGCCCACGTACGCGGACATGGCCGCGCTGGCCAGCAGCAATCCAGGAAAATAAAAAACCGTGTAAATCCAGTATGTCCATCCGGCGACGAACCCGTGAAAATCGCCGAACGCCATCTTTGTCCAGACGTACAGCCCGCCCTCTTCCGGAAATCGTGTCGAAAGCTCGACCACCACGTATGCCGTTGGAACAAAGAACAGCAGCGCCGCCAGAATCCACAGGCTGATCGAAGATTGCCCGTTGCGGGCCGCCGCCGCGATCCATCGCGGCCCCAGCACCGTGGCGATGCAGAACAACAAGACGTCCCAGAAACCCATCACGCGGCGCAGCTGATGCGTCACGTCGGAAGCGCTGGGGGCTGCCTCGCTCACGAGGTCACGTCCAATTCGGGGATGAGTTCGTCCTGGCGGAGGAAATTGCGGAGGTAGGGCTCGGGCGCGGCCACGAATCCGGCCCACGGCCCGAAATAAGCCACCCGGCCTTCGTGCAGAAAAACAATGCGGTCGGCGAGTTTTTTTGCCAGGTGCGTATCGTGCGTGACGACCACCGACGTTTTGTGGAATTTTTCCTTCAGCCGCAAGATCAGATCGCCGGTATGCGCCGCCATCAGCGGATCGACCATCGTGGTCGGCTCGTCGTAGAGAATCGCCTCGGGATCCTGCGCCAGGGCGCGCGCTATCGCCACGGCGCGCTTCATTCCCGTGCTGAGTTCCGACGGCAGCTTGTCGGCAATCTGGGAGACCTCCAGCATCTCCGCAAAATCCGTGACGCGGTTTTGTTTTTGCTCCTCGGTGAGGTCCGTGCGCTTTTCCAGCGGGAATGCGATGTTTTCCGCCACCGTTAGCGAATCAAACAGCGCGCCCGATTGAAAAACCATGGTGACGCGGCGGCGAATCTCGGTCAGTTGGTCTTCGGTCCAGTCGGTGATGTCCTCTCCGGCAACCAGCACGCGGCCCGAGTCCGGCCGCAAGAACCCAAGAATGTGCTTCAGCGTTACCGACTTCCCCACCCCGCTGCGTCCCATGATGACGCACGTCTCCTCATGGTCCACGAAGAAGCTGACGTCGTTCAGCACGAGATGATCGTCAAAGGACTTGCTGACATTGCGGAATTCGATGAAGTGGCCCGCCGAGGCTGCCATCGTGTGCAGAGGGATTCGCTCGCCCATGCTAGGCCACTATTGTTGATGAGGCCGCCCGCAGAAGCAAATGTTTTGTAGGATAGGCTTCAGCCTGTCCGGTTTTCACCTTTGCTGCGCTGACAGAAGTTAAAACCGGACAGGCTGAAGCCTATCCTACGTAACCCCAAAATTCAATGTAAGCGATTGAAAATAAACAGGTAGCATAATTGCGCAAGATCTTCTCCGGCTCCGTCAAAAACGCAACTTTCCTTGACATTCCCCGCCCATTTGCTATATTAGCACTCGTCTTAGAGGAGTGCTAACAGTCTGCTCAGCATTCCGCCTAAAGCATCCTGACCCACCTAATTGAACGGAGGCACGAAACGATGGCCGTACATGTTACTCCGCTGCACGATCGCGTCTTGATCAAGCGGATCGAAGAGAAAGAGTCAATCAAGGGCGGCATCATCATCCCCGACACGGCGAAAGAGAAGCCGCAAGAGGGCGAGGTGATTGCCGTAGGCGCAGGCAAGATCGAAAAGGGCGAACGCATCCCCCTCGACGTCAAGGCTGGCGACCGCGTGCTGTTTGGCAAGTACAGCGGCACGGAAATCAAAGTGGAAGACGAGGATTATCTCATCCTTCGGGAAGATGAAATCCTGGCGAAACTGTCCGGCGCAGCCAAGGCTGCCGGCGGCAAGAAGTAACTTTTCCCCTTTACCCTGAACATCGTGAGTGAAGGGTTTACCCTGAGCGCCGTGGGCAAAGGGTGCACCCTACGCAGGAACGACCGGGGCCGAGGGCCGCAATTTTCTGCACTTTCGGAATTTGAAATTATTGGAGAAGAGGAGAAATACTCATGGCAAAGCAAATCGTGACTGGTGAGGCTTCCCGCCAGTCGATCCTGCGAGGCGTCAACGCCCTCGCGGACGCGGTAAAGATCACCCTCGGCCCCAAGGGCCGCAACGCGGTGATCGAAAAGAAGTTCGGCGCGCCGATCATCACCAAGGACGGCGTGACGGTAGCGAAGGAAATCGAGCTGCAGGATCCGCTCGAGAACATGGGCGCGCAGATGGTACGCGAGGTCGCTTCCAAGACCTCCGACGTGGCCGGCGACGGCACCACCACCGCAACCGTGCTGGCACAGGCCATCTTCCGCGAAGGCGTGAAGACCGTGGCCGCCGGCGCAAGCCCCACCGCCCTGAAGCGCGGCATTGAGCGCGCCGTCGAGGCCGCGGTCGAAGAAATCAAGAAGCTCCACAAGGACGTGAAGGGCGACATGATCGCGCAAGTCGGTACGATCTCCGCCAATAACGACCGCCAGATCGGCAGCATTATCGCCGAAGCCATGAAGAAGGTCGGCAAGGACGGCGTCATCACCGTCGAAGAATCCAAGACGATGGAGACGACACTCGAAGTGGTCGAAGGCATGCAGTTCGACCGCGGCTACCTCTCCCCCTACTTCGTCACCGACCCGGAACGCATGGAGTGCGCGCTTGAAGACGTGCGCATTCTGATCCACGAAAAGAAGATCAGCTCGATGAAGGACCTGCTTCCCCTTCTCGAACAGATTGCCAAACTCGGCAAGCCGCTCCTGATCATCGCTGAGGACGTCGAGGGCGAAGCCCTGGCGACCCTCGTCGTGAACAAGCTGCGCGGCACGCTGCAGTGCGCCGCCGTCAAGGCGCCCGGCTTCGGCGACCGCCGCAAGGCCATGCTCGAGGACATCGCCATCCTGACCGGCGGCAAGGCCATCACCGAGGATCTCGGCATCAAGCTCGAGAACGTGAAGATGGAAGACCTCGGCAAGGCCAAAAAAATCACGATCGACAAGGACAACAGCACGATCATCGAAGGCGCAGGCAAGTCAAGCGAAATCGAAGGACGCGTCCGGCAGATCCGCACGCAGGTCGAGGACACCACCTCGGACTACGACAAGGAGAAGCTGCAGGAGCGCCTCGCCAAGCTGGTCGGCGGCGTCGCGGTGATCAAGGTGGGCGCGGCAACCGAAACCGAGCTGAAGGAAAAAAAGGCTCGCGTCGAGGATGCCATGCACGCCACTCGCGCGGCGGTCGAGGAAGGTATCGTTCCCGGCGGCGGCGTGGCGCTGATCCGCTGCATCGCGGTGCTTGACAAGCTCAAGCTCGAAGGCGAGGAAGCCATCGGCGTGAACATCGTCAAGCGCGCGCTCGAGGAACCCTTGCGTCAAATCGCTCTGAATGCGGGCGCCGAAGGTGCTGTCATCGTCGGACGCGTTCGCGAAAGCAAGGACGATAACTTCGGCTTCAACGCGGACACGGACGAGTTCGGCGACATGATCAAGGCGGGCGTTATCGACCCGGCCAAGGTCACGCGCCTCGCTCTCCAGAACGCCGCGTCGATCGCCGGCCTGATGCTCACCACTGAAGCCTTGGTGGCTGACATCAAGGAAGACACCAAGCAAGCCGCAGCGGGCGCCGGTGGTCACGGCGGCCCAGGCGGCGGCATGGGCGGAATGTACTAAAGCAAAGGAAACAAAATGCAATTCCAGGGCGTCCCGACCATGTCGGGACGCCCTTTTCATTTACTAACGAAGTTCTTGCCAGCGAATCATTGCCGAGGTTTTGGTAGGACAGCCACTCTTGGTTGTCCTCGCTCATGCGACAAATAGTTTCCAGGCCAGTGCGCAGCAGAATAACGTTTACATGCAGTGAGATTCCCTGTCGATTCGACCGGTGAAGCGCCTGATTCGTTCCAAGCCGCCGCACGATGGCTCGGGTGTGCACTTGCGCCGCGCGTATGGATTCGGCAACACTTCCAGCCTAGACCCGCTTGTCTCTGCAGCCTCTTTGCCCACTAAGGCTGGGACACTCGCGAATTGACCCTCACGTGGTTCGCCGTGGCGATGCAAATTACAAAGAGCAGTATCGCCCCATCGAGGAAGGTGCGGTAGCTAACCGGATTTCCCCTTGTTGAGAACGAAAGGGCAAAAGGGACCCCCAAGGCATTGAATGCACGCGCCAGCAACGCCAGCACGGCGCACACAGCTCCCAGCCAGTAGCTCCAATTGATGATCTGCTTTGCCATTGTTTCCTCCTGACAGCGCAGTTTGGACTTTGGGTTCGCGGGGAACGAATTGTGGTGCGAAAGTACATCTGACCAAGTCCAGTGTCAATGCGTAAGCCAGCATTGGCAGGTTAGTGCACAATAGAGTAAACTCTGCATGCAGGGAGTTTCCATGTCGATACGACCGGTAAAGCGCCTGATCCGATCCAAGCCGACGCGCGATGGCGCGGGCGTACATTTGCGCCGCGCGTTTGGCTTCGGCAACACTTCCGATTTCGATCCATTTCTGCTCCTGGATGATTTTCGCAATGACGTTCCGGAGGACTATCTGGCGGGCTTTCCGTGGCATCCGCACCGCGGGATCGAAACCATTACGTACGTACTCGCCGGTACCGTCGAGCACGGCGACAGCATGGGCAACCGCGGCTCCATCGCCTCGGGCGACGTCCAATGGATGACGGCGGGCAGCGGCATCATTCACCAGGAAATGCCGCGCGGCGATCACGCCGGGCGCATGCACGGTTTCCAATTGTGGGCCAATCTTCCAAGCTCGCTCAAGATGACACCGCCCCGCTACCAGGGCGTGGAAGCGAAGGATATCCCGGTGATTACCGACGACGATGGCACGCACGTTCGCCTGGTCTGCGGAAAATTCTGGGGCAAGACTGGTCCCGTCGAAGGCGTCGCCGCCGATCCAATGTACCTTGACGTGTCCGTGCCTCCCGGCCAGAGAAAATCGCTGCCGGTCGAGACGACGCGGCATGCCTTTGCCTACGTGTTCGCGGGTTCGGCAAAATTCTGCAACGCCTCCGATCCCCTTTCGGTGCCCACCGAGCCGGTCGGCTGGGCAGATACCGCGCCCCCTTCGGCAGCCGAGAACCGCTCGCTGGTGCTCTTCGATCGAGGAGACGAGGTCGTGGTGCAGGCCGGCGACGACGGCGTCCGCTTCCTGCTGGTCTCCGGAAAGCCGCTGGAAGAGCCCGTGGCCTGGTACGGCCCCATCGTGATGAACACGCAGGAGCAGCTCCAGAAAGCGTATCAGGAGCTCGAGCAAGGCACGTTCCTAAAAAGGTAGGGCGGGCTCTTGTGGTGAGCGAAGTCGAACCATCAGCCTGTCTGGTTTTACCTTTCGTAATAATCAGAAGTCCTGCGGATCTAGCAAACCAGGGAGTTGTCGAAGGATTCCTTTTCTGGGAGACACTCGCCGGCAAGCCTCTCCTCCTTCACGACTTTTCAGCATTATGTCGATAGAAATAGGGCTTCCTCAGTTCAAGTATTCGGCTTTAGCCTGCTGACAAGTACAATGTTGCGCGCGTGACCTAGTCCATGCATCAACTTCGCGACCCGGGGGATTTTTCATGTATTGCTATGTGTGGTCGTTTGCGGTTCGTCCCGAGTATTTGAAAGAATTCCAAGCCGCCTACGGACCCAGTGGCGATTGGGCGCGCTTCTTTGGAAGCGATCCGGGATATATTCGCACCGACCTGCTCGCCGACCGTGAAAACCCGGCGCGTTTCCTGACCATCGATTTTTGGTCCAGTTATGAGGCCTGCGCGTCTTTTCGTGAGCGGTTCAGAAGCCAATTTGAGGCCCTCGACAAGTCCTTTGAAAGACTCACAATGGAGGAAGTTCAGATCGGCAGCTTCAATGTGTTGGGAGAAAGAGTTTGAATTTTCTCCAAGGAAGAGTGGCCAGTGGTCTCGGTCGAAGCGTCCGGTAAGTCCGGAAGCTGTGGATGCCGGGTATGGTGGGACTGGGCCGCGGCTCTGTCCCTGTTCCTGGGCACTTCCGCAGTAGTCTTATGGCAGAATTCGCGGCTCGGAGTTCTCTGGGACCTAAGCTACGTTCTGGAGAACTCTTACCGGATTTCCCTCGGCAATTTCCCCTATCGCGATTTCCCGTTTCCCTACCCTCCCGTTACGTTTCTGATCCAGTCATTGCTCATCCGCCTTACCGGACGGGTCTTTTTTCACCATGTGCTCTACTGCGCGATCGTGGGCGGATTGGGTACGGTCCTCACGTGGCGGATTCTCGTCCAAGTTTTGCGAGGCGCGCTGCCTGCCTTTCGTCTCGTGGCGTTTCTCCTGGCCGCGCCGCTCACAGTCCTGGGAATCTACTCGGTCCTTCCGCATCCTTTCTACGATCCCGACTGCACCTTCGTCATATTGTGCGCGATCCTTTTACTGCTGCATGCAGAGCGCAAGCAGTTTCCGCCGCTGCGCTCGTTTCTCACGGGGACCGTCTGCGTCGTTCCACTATTCATAAAGCAGAATACCGGGCTCGCGTTTCTCGCCACCGTGGCGCTGGCCGTTGTTCTTCTGATCGCGTGGGAAGGTTGGCGCAGCCAGCGAATGTCCGGTTACGTATGGCTACTCGCCGGGATGGCCGCGGGCCTCGTTGCGGCGACGCTACTGATTCACTTTACCGTTGGCGTCCGAAACTACTGGCACTGGACCGTGCAATTCGCCGCGTCGCGCCGCCTGCCCCACTTCTCCGATATGTTTGCTCCCTATCAGAATCCCATGCTGCCGTTGTGGCTCGCGGCGTTTGCAGCCGGCGCTCTCTTGTCGCACCGCAACCGCGTCGGCAGCCGAATGCTTTCTTTGCTGTCCGTTTCATTAACATCCGCCCCGTTTGTCTGGGCGGTCCTGTACCTGCTCGTCGAAGACGACCAGGCGGAACGGGCTGAGCGTCTCCTTGCCTTGTGGCCCGTCATTTTGTTTGTTTCATTGGCCTTCGCTTTGTGGGAGGCCAGAAAGGGCCTGAGTATCGCGCGGCTCCTCCCTATCGTGTTGATCGGAACCGTGCAAGGGGCGTTTCTCTCGCAGCAACTGTGGGGCTCGACTTACGCCATCTGGCCACTGCTGGCGATTTTACTTGCCGGCGTCCTAGCGTCATTTCGCAAGCTCGGAGGCGAAAAGCCCACATGGGAGATCAGCCTGCTGGCCGGAGTGGCAGCGATCTGCATGCTAGTTTCCGGAGGATTTTATGTCGCGAGCCACGAGCGGCTAAACTACGCCGACATTCCTTCTGGAGGGATGGCCAGATCAACTTTGCCCGCGCTCGCGGGCCTTTCGATACGTGGGCCGTGGATCCCGCAATTCGAGGAGCTCGTTCGCTTCACGGACCGCGAAATTCCGAAGGATCAGGGAATACTCATGATTCCCGGAGAAGATCTATTCTACTACGCCACTGGCCGGCGGCCGCGCTTCCCGGTGCTGATGTTCGACCACACCATCAATCCGTATAGCCCGGAGGGGATTGTCGAAATCAGCCGCCGCCGGAATATCAGCTGGCTGATCCTCAAAAAGCATCTGCAGCTGGGTGGCGAGCCAGTAGAGAACAAGAACCGGCTGCTCGATCTGTTGCGCGAAGATTTCGCGTCCGTTCAAAGTCTCGCCAATTATGACGTTTATAGGAGGAGCGCGGACAGCGGATGCCCGGACGCTGCCCGTTCGCAGCCAGAGGGAAAATAGACGATCCGAAAGGTGCCCGCCCTAAATACGGGTGGCCTCTACGAAACCCGCAACTATGCGTGCAGGTTGGTTGTGTAGCGGCCGCTGCGTCCCGTGCAGTTCGGGACGGAGCGGGCACATTTCATTCAAATTCATTCCAAACGGGGGCCTTTCAATTTTCGCCTTGTCTTCGCCTTTGGATTGGTGGTATGCTCTGCCTCCCCGCTAGAAATTGAAAATCTCAGGAGGAACACAATGCCAATCGCTCAGATGCTTTTACCGGAATTCGATCAGGAAATGGCCAACACCCGAAAGATGCTGGAGCGCGTCCCCGACGGAAGATTCGACTACAAGCCGCACGAGAAGTCGATGACGCTCGGCCGGCTGGCCTCGCACACGGCCGAGATGGCGTCGTGGGTATCAGGGATAGTTCAAGTCGAGCGCATGGATTTCACCGGCGATGAAAAGCCCTTCTCACCTGCGACGCGCAAAGAGATTCTGGACGCCTTTGACAAGAACGTTGCGGAGGCCCGCCAAGCGCTTTCCAAGGCGACGGATGAGGAATTGGCAAAGATCTGGACGCTGACCTACAAGGGGCAGCAAATTTTCGCCATGCCGCGCGCCGCCGTATTGCGCACCATGGTCCTGAGTCACCTCATCCATCACCGCTCGCAGCTGGGGGTATATCTGCGCCTCAACAATATCGAAATCCCGGGCATGTACGGTCCATCGGCGGACGAGAAGAGTATGTTCAACTCGCAGAGCGCGTAATGTTTTGTGCCGCGCAGGCGCCTGCCGCGGGTGCCTGCGCTTCTTTCAAACCAAACCACGAACACGCGACGTCACGTCTGCTTGCCGCCAAATACCGGATTCGGTATAGTTCAAATAGTCATCCAAATTCACAGAATAAGGCCCAGGAGTTGCCGACGCGACATGCCCGACGAAGCGATCCCGTTTGCCAGCGTTGAGGAAGCCCTCGAAGAAATCCGCCAGGGCCGGCAAATTGTGCTGGTGGACGACGAGGATCGCGAGAACGAGGGCGACCTCACCATGGCGGCGGAAAAAATCACGCCCGATGCCGTCAACTTCATGGCCAAGCACGGCCGGGGCCTGGTTTGCCTGGCGCTAACGGAAGAGCGCTGCGACGATCTGGCCCTGCCTCTGATGACACCGGTAAATACATCGAACTACGGCACGGCCTTCACCGAATCCATCGACGCGCGGCGCGGCACGACCACCGGAATCAGCGCGGCCGACCGCGCGATTACCATCCTCGCGGCCATCGACGCGGCCACGCGCCCGACCGATCTTGCGCGTCCGGGACATGTTTTCCCTTTGCGCGCGCGAAACGGCGGCGTGCTGGTGCGCGCCGGGCAGACTGAAGCGTCGGTGGACCTTGCACGGATCGCCGGGCTCACACCCGCGGGCGTGATCTGCGAAATCATGAATGACGACGGCACGATGGCACGCCTGCCGCAGCTCGCTGAATTCTGCCGCGCGCACGGGCTGAAGCTGTTGACCGTCGCGGAATTGATCCGCTACCGGATGCGCAACGAGCGCTACGTCCGGCGCGTCGCCGAGACGGCCTTGCCCACGCGCTACGGCGATTTCCGAATGATCGTGTATGCCTCCGACGTGGACCGCGAGCAGCACATCGCCCTCGTTCGCGGAGATTTGTCCGGAGGGCCGCCGCTCGTGCGCGTGCACTCGCACTGCCTCACCGGCGACGTTTTCGCGTCCACCGAGTGCGATTGCCACGAAATTATCGAGCGCTCACTCGAAGCGGTTGTCGGCGAGAATCGGGGCGTGTTCGTCTACTTGCACCACACAGGGCGAGGCTTTGGCATCGACGCCGCCGCGCCCGCTCCCGGTGCGCTGCCACGCATTGTGTACCATTCGCGCGAACAGCTTGATGTGGATATTGCGCGCCAGCGGCTCCTGCAACACGAAAGCGGCATCGGCGCGCAGATTTTGATCGATCTGGGACTGAAAAGCCTGCGCGTCCTCACCAACCACCCGAAAAAAGTAGTAGCGCTCGAAGGCTACGGCCTGACCATCACCGAACAAGTCCCGCTGCGAACCTCTCAGTCGAAAAAACGCACGCATCAGTCGCTTTAATCCATTGGCTGGCAAGCTTCGCAGAACGACCCATGACTTCAGGGGCTAAAGCCGCAAATCCGTTCAACTTTATGTCGCGGCTGAAGCCGCGACCCACAAACATTTACTTCACAAAATCACCACTTGAGCATGTAGATTCTGAGATTAGAAGCGCTTTTTTTGTGGGTCAGGGCTTCAGCCCTGACAAAAGATTCGCAGAAAGTTGGGCTTTAGCCCCTGAAGCTGCCTTGAGGCCCAGATGTATTCGCACAACCTGCGGTCATGTGCGAACAGAGCGGTCGAAATATCACACGGACTATTGGGAAGCAGTCTTTTTCGGCGGAGCGTTGCTTTTCTGCGCTGGAGGTGCGGACTGAGACGGCGCGGAAACGGTGACGTATGGCCGCATCGCGTCGAGCTTTTTTTGGCTGATGCCGCGCACGGCTAGCAGATCCTCGACGCGGTGAAAGCGGCCGCTCTTTTCGCGCATGGCGATGATTCTCTGCGCAGTGACGGGACCTACGCCGGGCAGTTCCTGAAGTTCCTTTACATTCGCGAGGTTCAGATCGATTGGCTTTGCGGGTGGATGCTTCTCGGCCTTCGCGGCTGCGCATAAAAAGAGCAATGCGAGACCCGAAAGCAGTGCTCCGACTGTCGAATGCTTCGCACGCATGAGGGAATGGCCGCTAGTAGCACAAGCTTCAGCCTGGGGACTTCGCAAATGCCGGAAAACGCAACATCCACAGGCTGAAGCCTATGCTACTTAAATTCGATTTCCCTGCGCGTCATAAACCTCGGGCGCGCCGAACTGTGCGGCTTGCGATTCAATCTGCGCGCGGTCGCCGACGATCACGATTTGCGCGTGGGCCGAATCGAAATATTTCTGCGCCGCCTCGAGCACGTCCGCCGAAGTGAGCTTCAACACGCGCTCGCGATAGGTTTCCAGATAATCATCCGGCAGTTTTTCGAGCGTCGTTGTAGCCAGCTGCCCGGCCAATCCGTCCTGCGTGGCGAGGCCCAGCGAAAATACTCCGGTCAGGTAGTTGCGCGCGTCGTCCAGTTCTTCCTCGCCGACGGGGGTGGAACGCATGCGGTCGATCTCGTAGAAAATTTCAGTGAGCGAAGCGGCCACCACGTCGTTGCGCACCGCCGCTCCGATGCTGAAATAGCCGTGCTGGCGCAAAGGATGCGCGCCGCTGCGCGGGCTGTAGGTATAGCCTTTCTGCTCGCGGATGTTCATCACCAGGCGCGAGTTGAATGCGCCGCCGTATATCGAATTCGCGAGCGTGAGCCGCAGCCAGTCCGGGTGCTTCCGCGTGATGGCGCGATTGCCGACAACGATTTGCGTCTGCACGGAATCCGGCAGATGCACGAGGTAGACGCGGCGCGCAGGCAGGTCGGGCAGCGCCGGGTCGGGCGCCGCCTCCACCGGGCCTCCCGTCCACGAGCCGAATATTTTTTGAATCTGGTCCAGCATCGGCTGCGGCGAAAAATCTCCCACCATCACCAGCAATGCGTTTCCGGGCCGGTAGTAATGCTCGTAGTACTCCTTGAGCTGTTCGAGGCGGTAGCCAGTCACCTGTTCTTCCGTCGGAGAAATCGTGCCGTACGGGTGCGCGCCGAACAATACGCGACGCAAGCGCTCGCTGGCCAGAAAACCGGGCGTGGTTCGTTCGATGCGCAAGCCTTCAATGAGCTGGCGCCGCTCGCGTTCGAATTCGTCCGCGGGAAAGGAAGCCTGCTGCGCCAACTCGGAGACGAGCCCCAGGAGATCGTTCGAATAATCCACAAGACCCGCGAAGGAAATCACGCTGGTGTCGGCGCCAGCGCCTGAAGCAAGGTCCGCGCCCATCCGGCGCAAATCCTCTTCGATCTCGCGGCTGGTGCGCCTTGTGGTGCCCGTGCGGGCCACTGTAGCGGTCATGTCAGCCAAGCCGGGCGCCTTCGCTGCCGCCGCCGCGTTTCCGCTGCGAAAGAAAAGCTCTCCGGTGAATTTCGGGATGGTGTGCGATTCGACGAGGACGACTTCAAGCCCGTTCGAAAGGGTTTTGTGCACGCGAGGCGGCCAGATCACCGGTCGCGCGGGAGTGAGCGGTGGAACAATCGAATGTGTTTCCGAACGAGGCGCGGAACCCATCAGGCCGCCCCTTTCTTCGCCGGCTGGCGAATGACGATGGAGCGGTTGTGCCGCATTAAAAGTTTGTGAGCCACGGATTGCACGGCCTCCGGAGTGACTTCCATGAATCCGCCGAGGATGCTGTTCACCAGATTTGGATCGTTGTCAAACAGGGAGAAGCAGGCGAGAAGATGCATCAGCCCGTATCGCGGGATGTAGGCGCCGTGCCCGCCTTCAAGATTGGAAAAATAATTCGACCGGAATTTCACCTTGATCGGCTCCAGTTCCTCGGCTGTGATTCCCTTCTCCTTCATCTCGTCAATAATCTGATCGAAGGCGGCGAGGGTCTGGTCCACGGAATATTCGGGCTTGTGCAAAATCCGCGTCACCAAGAGCGTCGGGCCGTTGTAATCGAATAAATCGCCGACGGGATAGTGGATGCCGCCCTCGGCGTCCACCGCGATTTGTTCTTCGAGCACCAGGCGGCGGTAGACGCGTCCCGCGCGCCCGCCGTGCAGCGCCTGGTCGAGCATGGCCGCCGCATACCACTCGGGCGTGAGGCGCCGAGGCGATTGGTAACCGATGGCCACGCCGGGAAGCGTGCCGAATTTTTCCTCCACCACGCCGCGCCGTTCCTCGATCTGCGGAGGCTCCTCGATGTCGGCGGGCGAAGGCTGCGGCCCCGACGGAATGGATGCAAAATGTCGCTCGGCGAGCCGGATCGCTTCGTCTGCATCCACGTCCCCGAGGATCAGCAGGACCGCATTCGAGGGCGCGTAATAGGTTTTGAAAAATTTCTGGACGTCATCGAGGGTTGCCGCGTCGAGATCGTCGAAATCGCCATAAAAATTGTGCGCGTTGGACCAGTTGCGATACGCGATCGGAGGAAGATCGAGCCAGGGAAATCCGCCGTAAGGCTGGTTCAGCACGTTGACGCGGACTTCTTCCTTCACGACGTCGCGCTGGTTGCGCAAATTTTCGTCGTCCACTTTCAGCGCGCGCATGCGGTCCGCTTCGAGCCACAGGACCCGCTCCAGCGCATTCGAGGGCACCGATTCGTAGTAATTCGTGACGTCATAATGCGTCGAGCCGTTCAGCACGCCCCCGGAAGAATTAATCAGCTTGATGTGCACCATCTTGCCGGCATTCGCCGAGCCCTGAAACATCATGTGCTCGAACAGGTGCGCGAAACCGCTGCGCCCATGCGGCTCGATGCGGAACCCGATGTTGTAATAGACCCCCACCGTAGCCACGGGCGCCGTGCGGTCGGGCGAAATGACCACGCGAAGGCCGTTCGGCAGCGTCATACTTTCGATTGGAATGTTCAATGGTGTCAAGAGGCCCCCTAGGAATGAAGGTACATGCTCGCACAATCCGGTTGCAGCAAATCTCGATCCTGCAGACTTATTTCTTTTTCGCAACCGCTGCCAAGCTGAAGGTCCGGTCGAGCTGTTTCATCATGGCGCCGGGCTGTGCGGCGAGCACCGCGGCAGTCAGGCGCGAAAGCGTCTTGTAGGCCTCCAGATATTCTGGCTCGAATTCCGCAAGTGCCTTGACGTGCCGTTCGATCGTCGAAACATCTCCCCGTGACAGGGGCCCGGTCCAGGCCGCGAGAGGGCCGACGCGCTCGAAATTATCCAGCGTCTGCCGCGTCAAGGGCAACAGGGCGCGCATGGCCTGGCGGCGCTTGAATCCCTGCGTCATGAGCAGGCGCGTCGCCGTTTCCATGAGCGTCAGAACATAAACGCACGCAAACGACCCTGCCGCATGATACGCCGCCTTGTTTGCTCCCGACAAGCGCACGGCCACACCGCCCAACTGGCGAATCAATTTTCGGGCCACCTTCAGCGCGGCGGGGCAGCCGTCAATACCAAAAATACAGTTCGTAAGGTCCGGAAAATTCTGGTTGGAGAAAGTTTGCATGGGGTGCATCGATCCCGTCGCCGCACCCAGATCGGCGAGAGGCTGAAGCACGCTGGGATCGAGAGAACCGCTGGTGTGCAGCGCAACTTTCCCGCACCATTCCTTCCCGCCGAGCTGAGCGAGGTTTTTTGCCACGCCCTCGATGGCGCCATCCGGCGTGGTAACCAGAACGACTCTCGAATTCAAGACCTCGTGGGTCAGCTCGTCCAAAGGTTGACCCGCGCCAATCGCTCGCACGGCCGCTCGGGCCGTGGTTATGGACAGGCCCGTGACGCCTCCCACGCGCCAACCGAGCTCATGCAAGCGGCGCCCAAGGGCGCGCCCCACGCGCCCCGCGCCGACGATGGATACAGTCTCCGACATGCGTTGTGTTAGCATTCTACGTGCAGCCTGTGATCGGTTGTGGACAAATTACCATTGCATACATTCTGGATTGTACTATTTAGTTTAATCGCTTCTCTATGGATTGTTCAGGGTATCCGGGCGGGCTTTGGCATGTCCCGCCTGCCGTGGCTTTCCGATGCGCATCCAGTCGCTTCCCGGGACGCGCCGCTCATCTCCATTATTTTTGCTGCGCGCGATGAAGCCGAAAAACTACCCGCGGCAATCGAAACACTCCTGGCGCAGGATTATCCTCGGTTTGAGGTTGTTGCCGTCAATGACCGCTCCACCGACCAAACCCCCGCCATCCTACACGAATTTGAGTGCTCGCGCTCCAATCTAATTGTCACGAACGTTGCCAGCCTGCCGGCAGGCTGGCTGGGAAAGCCGCACGCACTGGTAGCCGGCTTTGAAAAATCCCGCGGAGATTGGCTGGTGTTCACTGATGCGGACGTCCATTTCGCGCCGGATGTCCTGGGGCGCGCCATCGGTCTTGCCGCCGAACGCCGATGGGATCATTTGACGCTACTCACATCGGTCGAAATGCGCGGCTTCTGGGAAACCACCGCGATTTCGTATTTTGGTCTCGGATTCGTTTTCGGCAACGAGCCCTGGCTGGCTGCGAACCCGCGTTCGGCGCGATACGTGGGAGTGGGAGCCTTTCAACTGGTAAGGCGCACAGCCTACGAAAAAAGCGGCGGGCATGCGCGATTGCGCATGGATGTGATCGAAGACATGAAGCTCGGCAAGCTGATGAAGGTGGCAGGCTTCAGGTCCGGAGTGGCAGTCGCGCAGGACATGGTCAGTGTGCGCTGGCACAGCGGGGTTCACAATGTAATTCGCGGGGTCACCAAAAACATGTTTGCCGCGGTGCACTACAATCCTTTCCTTGCCGTGGCCGCGATGCTGCTTTCTCTCACCATGAGCGTCCTCCCGTTTTTTGGCCTGGCGTTCGCGTCCGGATGGGCGCGCGTGTTTGCGGGGATCGCAGCCGGCGCAGCCGTGCTGATTCACACGGGAATGATCTGGTCGACGGACGCTTCCCCGCTGTATGGGCTCACGCACCCGCTTGGCTCGCTTCTCTTTTGCTGGATGATCGGGCGTTCGGCGATCGCCACTCTTTGGCGCGGCGGCGTGGTGTGGCGCGACACTTTTTATCCGCTGGAAGAGCTGCGCAAAGGAATGGTTTAAGTAGGACAGACTTCAGTCTGTGGAGGTCCGTTCGCTGGCCCGGTCTACCAGCGTAGCCCGATCGATTTTCCGGAAGGAAATAAACCCAGCTAGAATTGGACTTCAGCGAAGATTCAGTTGAACCCTCCACAGACTGAAGTCTGTGCTACCTAAACCTTCATGTAAATTTCAGGTTTATTTGTTAATTTGTGGGAATTGAAGCTAGGATTTTCCGGCAACTTTGTTGAGCAGAAGGAGAAATTGCTATGACTGCTTCCGCTTCCTCGCAACGGCGTTTTTGGCTGGTTCTCATTGTGCTGGTTATCGTCGCCGGCGGCTTGAGCATCCCGGGCGTAAGAAATGCGGCGATGAAATCGCTCCAATCCCTGCGCATGCAAAAGGTTCAGGCGGTCAACGCGGATTTCTCGCCCTACGTGGATGCGAATGCCAACCCCACGCTCCACCAGATGGTCACGCAGATGATCTCGGATAAGGTCCAGGTCGAAGTGAACGAAGAAGATCATCCGGTTACTGACGTGGCTGGCGCGCGTCAAATGGCGGGATTTGATGTACTGCTGCTCAACGCGCGGAAAGACGCGCCGAAAATTGTTGTCGGAGGTTCGCACAAGATCGATGTGGTTGTGGATCGCGCGCGCCTGCAAGCGATCGCCACCGAGGCGGGCCACGCCGACCTGGTGCTGCCGCAATCTCTCGACGGCGCAACGGTAGGAGTGCAAGTTCCGCGGTCGGTGCAATTGCAATATGGAACCTGTCCGACTGCCGCCAACGCCAGCCAGGTGGTTGCCGATAACATCACCGGGCCGACGCCGACCACAACTCAATACAGCGACTGTGTTCGCTTGCGCGAAGGGCCGACTCCCATTGTCAATATGCCTTCGAGCCTGGATGTCGGCGGGTTGGCGCAAATCGGCCTGGAGACTGCAGGCATGACGCCCGCGCAGGCGAGCGATTTTCTGCATACCGTCGATTGGAAGGCGGTCTTGACGCTCTCGGTTCCACGTTCGCTGCGCTCGTACCAGACGGTGAAGGTCGATGGCACCGACGGCACGCTCCTCAGCATGGCCGGGAGACGCGGGCCTGGGTATGCGCTCATCTGGACGAAGAATGGGCTCGTTTATTCGCTCACGGGATTCGGAGATTCCAGCCAGGCCGTAGGCTTGGCCGATTCGCTGAAGTGAACAGGAGCTGACTCTGTCCCAGGCGGATAACTTCGCGGTACGCACACAAAACTTGCGCAAGGTCTTCGGCGGCAAAGTCGCGGTGCGCGACCTGACTTTGACCGTGCCCCGGGGCGAGATCTTCGGCTTCCTCGGTCCGAACGGCGCTGGCAAGAGCACCTCGATCAAAATGCTTCTGGGCCTCGCGAAACCTACGAGCGGCGAGGCGTTTGTGCTGGGCGCGCCATCGGGCGATGTTGAAATCCGCCGAAAAATCGGATTCCTTCCGGAAAATTTCCGATTTTACGAATGGCTGACGCCCGCAGAACTTCTGCACCTGCACGGGCGTCTTTGCGGTGTTGACGCCGGCAAACTCGCGGAGCGCGTTCCCGCCCTCATCGAGTTGGTAGGGCTCACGCCCCACATCGACAAACGCCTGCAGAATTTTTCCAAGGGCATGCTGCAACGCATAGGACTGGCGCAGGCGTTGATTCACGAGCCCGAAATCATTTTTCTCGACGAGCCGACGTCGGGACTCGATCCCCTGGGGCGGCGCATGGTGCGCGACATCATTCGCGCCCAGCGCGACCGCGGGGCCACCGTATTTTTGAATTCGCATCTGCTCAGTGAAATCGAGATCACCTGCGATCAGGTGGTATTCATCCGCGAGGGCGAGGTGGTCACCAGCCGCGACATGCGCAAGCAGCAGGAGGAAGCGGTGCGCGTGGAGGTACGCGCGCGCAAGCTTTCCTCGGAATGCGTCTCGGGCCTTGCCCGCTGGAGTGCATCCGTGCAAGTCGACGAGGAGCGCCTGACCCTGACGGCGCAATCCAGGGAACCTCTTCCCGAAATTCTGCGTTACCTCGTCGCTGCGGGCGCCGACGTCTACCAATTCATGCCGCAGCGGCTTTCTCTGGAGGAATTGTTCATCAGCGTCATGGGAGAGGATCGAGGATTCTGATGGGCGTTTGGATCATGGCCGGCATCACGTTTCGCGAAGCGGCGCGCAAGAAAATTCTGTGGACTGCCCTCCTTGCCGGCCTCGCCTTTCTTCTGGTGTTCGGCATTGGATTGCGTTTTCAGGTGGGAGATTTTCGCAACTCCGCAGTGCCGCCGTTTTTGCGTTACCAGGTCATCAGCGCCATGCTCATGATCGGCCTCTATACGGTCGATCTCCTCGCAGTGGTCATGACCACGCTCACTTCCGTGGACACGATTTCGGGCGAAATCACTTCCGGAACGATTCACGCCATCGCCACCAAACCTCTCTCTCGCTGGCAAATCCTGATTGGCAAATGGCTGGGCTTCGTGGCCATGGCCGGGGTCTATGTGGCCATCATGTTCTGGGGAGCGATTGCGGAAGGATATTGGATCGGCGGCGTGATGGCGCAACATCCGGTCCGCGGCTCACTTCTGGTTATTCTTGAATGTGTCGTCGCGCTGTCGGTCACGTTCATGTTCGGCACCTGGTTTTCAACGCTGACCAGCGGCGTCATCACGCTAGGGTTGCTCGGGGTCGCGTTTCTGGGCGGATGGCTCGAACAAATGAGCGGCTTTACGGAGGGATCGCGCCTCGCGATGGTGGGCATCATCTCGAGCCTGGTCATGCCGAGCGAAGCCATCTGGCGCCGCGCCGCTTTCGAAATGGAGTCGCCGCTTTCCGGTTCCTTGCAGTTCTCACCCTTCGCGGACGTTTCCATTCCCAGCGGCGCGATGATCGGCTATGCCTGCGTGTACCTGATCATTGCCCTCGCCATCGCCGTCTACCATTTCGGTGAGCGCGACCTCTGAAAAGGGCTGTAGAATATTGCTGCATTGGACGCAGTTGACCTGTGTGGCGTGAGATATTCGAACCTTTCGAGGAGCCGCGCCCGCGATCACCGTAGGACCGATAATATGTCTAACGCTATTAAGACAGTGTATTTAGACACAGCAATTTGAAATGATTTACTCGACGATACAATTGATCCAGCGACGCTTCGTTCACATCTTCTGGAACGCGGACTCGATCTCGTTTACAGCACACATGTACTTTATGAGTTGGCTAAAAGCTTTCGCGGTAGTAGGCCACGTACCCGGCAAAGAGCTCCGGGATTATTCAGTCGTTTCCGATCGTTTGTAGAGCAAGGGTTTCCCTATATCAGGCAAAATGTCTCAATTCTGAGAGACGAAATTCTCGCCGCAGATGGGAAGATAAGTCGTGTTCAGCCTTTCAACGGGCTAGAGTATGGCCTTTTCCGCAACCGAGTGGAAAGGCTGTCCAATGGCATTCTCGATTCTCAGACGGAATTTGCGATGGAATTTAGGAAAAATCAGGTTATGGAGCTTCGAAAGACTGTTAGTCCATTTAGGTCCTCAAGGCTGGCACAACTGGCCCAAATGGACCTCGAAACATTTATCAACCAACTTTGGGGAGAGAAACTCGCGCGGGATATCCTGAAGGTCCATCTGGCGAATGTTCACGATTCCGGCTCTGGGGCGGATCTGACGCGACTCGCAAAGAGAATGCTTCGAGGCGTCTATCCTGTAGCGCATGCATTTGTTAGAACTGACCTGTTCTTGAATTGGCGGAAAGAGCGTAGCGGTGCTCTTCGGAGGGACGCGGCGGACGATGTCTACCATCTCGTGAATGCCTCTTATTGCGACATTTATGGGACAAGCGATTCTGATCAGAATGAGTACGCAGCTATTGTTCTCCCCGATGTCAAATTTTCTTATTATGACCGCGAAACGCTCTTGGCAGATTGGCTCAGCAGCCTCTCACAGAACTAAATGCGGTGTTTACCGCCAAAGAGCATCCCAAAATGCGTTGTAGTGGGCTGCCTCAAACTTCCCTCATTCTACAGGTGCAGGCTCGGATGCGGCGGAAAAGAATCCGGAAAGATCTCGCTGTTTGAGCGTGCGGATGCGGTCGCGCAGGGCGGCGGCGCGCTCGAACTCGAATTTCTTGGCGGCCTCGCGCATCTGTACTTCGAGCTGCGCGAGAACTTCGCCGAGTTTCGTTTCGCTAGTGATGTCCGCGTCGGCAAAATCTTCGGCGGGCACAGTGACGTAGTCTGCTTCCACGATCGCGGCCAGTTTCATATCCACGGACTTGGTGATGGAAATCGGCGTGATGCCGTTCGCGTCGTTGTAGGCGACCTGCTTGGCGCGGCGACGGTTGGTTTCTTCAATGGCCTGGGCCATCGAGCCGGTCATGCGGTCAGCATAAAGAATGGCGCGGCCTTCCACATGCCGCGCGCAGCGGCCAATCGTCTGAATGAGCGCTGTCGCGCTGCGAAGATAGCCTTCCTTGTCGGCGTCAAGGATGGCCACCAGCGAAACTTCCGGCAGGTCCAGCCCTTCGCGCAGCAGGTTGATGCCGATCAAAACGTCGAATTCCCCGCGGCGCAGGTCGCGCAGTATGCGGACGCGCTCGAGCGTATCGATCTCCGAGTGCATGTAGCGGCAGCGCACGCCGGTTTCCGTGAAATATTCGGCGAGGTCTTCGGCCATGCGTTTCGTTAGCGTGGTGACCAGGACGCGCTCGTTGCGTTCGGCGCGCTTGCGAATTTCTTCGAGCAGATCGTCCACCTGCCCTTTCACCGGCCGCACTTCAATTTGCGGGTCGACGAGGCCTGTCGGACGAATCACCTGCTCGACCACCACACCCGCCGAACGCGTCAGCTCGTACGGTCCCGGTGTAGCCGAAACGTAGAGCACTTGCCCGGTGCGGTGCTCGAATTCCTCGAAATTCAGCGGGCGGTTATCGAGCGCAGAGGGCATGCGGAATCCGTAATTCACCAGCGTCTGCTTGCGCGAGCGGTCGCCGTGATACATGGCGTGGAGCTGCGGAACGGTCTGGTGCGATTCGTCGATAAAAAGCAAATAATCCTGCGGAAAATAATCGAGCAGCGTGGGCGGGGCTTCGCCGGGCAGCCGGCCGGACATGTGCCGCGAATAATTCTCGATGCCGTGGCAATAGCCGATGGTGCGCATCATCTCAATGTCAAACATGGTGCGCTGCCAAACGCGCTGCGCCTCCGCGTACTTGCCCTGGCGCTCAAGCTCGGGCTTCCACCAGTCGAGCTCTTCGAGGATCGTGCGGATCGCGCGTTCCCGTTGCGCCGCGGGCATGACGTAGTGCGACTTCGGATAAACCGTCAGTCTCGACAAATCGTTCTGGCCGGAGCGCACTTCTCCTGTGAGCGGATCGATCTGTCGGATGGCATCGACCTGGTCGCCCCAAAGCTCGACGGCGTAACCGTTGTCTTCGTACGGCGGATAAATTTCCAGGCGATCACCGCGCACGCGGAATGTGCCGCGGCGCAGGTCTTCCGTGCGCTGATACTGCATGTCCACGAGTTTCCGGAGCACCGCTTCGCGATTGGTGCTCTGCCCCTTTTCGATCATCAGCAGCATGCCGTAATACGCTTCCGGTGAGCCGATGCCGTATATGCACGAAACGGAGGCGACCACGACGACGTCGCGCCGCTCGAACAAGGAACGCGTCGCGCTCATGCGCAGCTTGTCCAGCTCGTCGTTGATGGTGGATTCCTTTTCGATGTAGGTGTCCGAAGCGGGGATGTAGGCTTCCGGCTGGTAAAAATCGTAGTAGCTGACGAAATATTCGACCGCGTTCTGCGGGAAGAAACTTTTGAATTCGCTGTAGAGCTGCGCGGCCAGGGTCTTATTGTGCGCGAGCACAAGGACGGGACGATTGGCGCGCTCGATGACCTTGGCCGCTGTGAACGTTTTCCCCGATCCCGTCACACCGAGCAGGACCTGATGCTTTTCGCCCGCCTCGATGCCACGCGAAAGCTGGTCGATAGCCTCCGGCTGATCGCCGCGAGGCTCGTAGTCGCTCATGAGTTTGAAGTTCATCGTGTATGCACAGGACGGCGCCCCCAACGGGCCGCGCAGAACCAGTTATTATAGCGCATGCTGCAGCGAACCGAGGGGAGCGCATGATTTTCAAGGCGGTCTGCATTCCCATGAGCCGACTCCTCGGGAGTTTTTGCGTTCAGAAATTACCCTTACGCAAAAAAGTCCTACCGCCGACAAAATTACCAGTGCTAGTACTCCTCTGAATTGGCCTGCGATTCAAGACGTATCCATCTGAGCCGCTGCCATTTAGCAATTCTTCTCCTGCCTGGCGCGCGCATTGCACCATTTCAGACCCTAGTAGCGCAACAACTGAGCTGAAAGGGAAAAAAGTACTTCAGGTTCAGGAAGAACGAGAAGAAGGAAATCAAAACGACTTGAGGAGGGCTTAGTGATGATTCTCCTAAATCGATGGGCGATGGTAATGATCGTGATTCTCGCATTCGGTCCAGCCATATTCGCACGGGGCAATGACGAGGCGAAGAAAGAAGAGGATCGCATTGCCAATTCGAGCGCGGTCATGACGGAGATTCTCAATGTCCCGGACAATATCCCGCGAGACTTACTCGACAAGGCGCGTTGTGTTGTCGTAATGCCGTCGGTGCTTAAAGCGGCGTTTATCCTTGGAGGCGATTACGGTCGCGGGACAATGGTCTGCCGTACCGGAAAGGATTTCTCGGGCTCCTGGGGCGCTCCAGCGATGTACGCGTTAGAGGGTGGCAGCATCGGTTTTCAGATCGGCGGGGAAGCAACAGACTTCGTCTTCCTCATAATGAACGATCGCGGCGCGAACAGCCTCTTGCATAGCAAGGTCAAGCTTGGCGCCGATGCATCCATAGCCGCCGGGCCCGTGGGACGGGACGCGGCTGCGGACACGGACGCTTATATGCGATCTGAAATTCTGAGTTACTCGCGAGCGCGAGGAGTGTTCGCGGGCGTCTCGCTCGAAGGCTCAACACTACGCCCGGATCGTAGGGGCAACCGCAACCTTTACGGACGCTCGGTGACTGCGACGCAAATCGTCAGGGAATCGGAGGTGCGGGCTCCTTCCATTGCGAGCAGTTTGATCGCGCAATTGGAAAACGCATCACCCCGGCTAAGGTCTTAGAAATTGTGACCAGGAGGAGGCGGACTCGCAAGTCCGCCTCTCTTCTTCGCTCGCGCGCTTAAAACGGGGAAACTAGCAGGAGCGAATACCGGAATGAAAGGCGCGAAAGGGGAATAGTGATGGCTGAGAAAAATATTGCCGTCTTTGGGATCTATCCACATCGAGCAAGCTTTGAATACGCATTCGGAGTTTTGAAGGGAGAAGGATTCCGCGATACGGACATTTCCGTCCTGCTTCAGGAAAATTCGGGGACAAAGGATCTTGCTACGGAGAAGACAACGAAAGCGCCGGAAGGTGCGGCCACTGGGGCAGGCTCGGGAGCAGTTATCGGAGGCGCGCTTGGCTGGTTGGCAGGAACTGGCGCGCTTTCTTTTCCCACCCTCGGGCCATTGATCGTAGCAGGACCCATTATTGCGACATTGGCGGGAATTGGAGTTGGCGGAACGCTGGGCGGGGTTTCAGGAGCACTGGTAGGGCTAGGTACGCCTGAATACGAAGCCAAGCGGTATCAAGGGCGGATCGAAAAAGGTGGCATCCTCTTATCCGTGCACTGCGATAGCACAAATTGGGTGAATAAAGCCAAATTTTTGCTCCGCTCGACCGGCGCGGAAGATGTCTCGTCCACTATCGAGTCCGCCGCGGACTATGACGATTCCGATCGTCCCATGTGCCGGAGTATTTTTGGCTAGCGATTCCGCACCAGGCCCGGTGATTGTAGGCAGGTGGACATGGAGCAAGTTCTCGACAAATTATTTTTCATGCGCGTTGTCCACAACGAGCCCAACTTGGGAGCGCGACGAGATTGTCCCGGCGTAGCGCATGGAAGTATTGTGGTTTGAAGTGAGCAACACATCCATTTCCTGCTTTCCGGATTGCGTGACGCTTACGACCATGCCCGAATCGAGCGACACATAGAGCAAACTTTGCGCCGCGCCGCTCCAGGTCCCCGCAGATGTCACTCCATTTTTGCGGAAATCCGGCGGGGTGGTGTCGCGGGCGGCCTTGGACCGGATTAGGTTCAAGTTCGCAAGAATCACGGCGCAATCTTTCGGCGCTGGCGAGCTCGCTGCGGAGTTAGCCGCGCCGGGCGCATTTGGAAGATCGGGATTCGCGGGGTGGCAGGACTCGTTGCGAAGATATTGCGAGTCGGAGCGCCAAACCAAACCGGCGATGGGCAGTGTGTCCGCAGGCTGTTCCGAGGACCAAGTCTGCCCTACGGAAACGCCGCCGGGCGGCGCGCCCGCACTGGCGCCGAGCTGCGCGATCCACTCTCGCGCCGATTGCGCCGCTTTTTCAGAATCGACAGTTCCCTCGAGTCCGGCAACATATTTCACCCTGCCATCGGTACCGAGCGTGAATTCGACCGACTTTCCCTCGAGCTTATGATATTGATCCTGAGTGTCGGCGGCCGCCGGATCGAACGTATCGCTGCGCACACTGGCCGTGGATTTTTCGTACGTGGTTCGCAGGCGGATTCCTCCCGGCGTGGTGGCATCGGCGGGCAGAACTTCGATACGCACCGTGGCGTTCCAGTTCACCACCAGGCTGGAGGGTCCCTGCGGATCGGTAGCGAGGCCGGACCGCTTGGTATCGGTGGTGGTCTCAAATTGCATTTCGTAGCGGAATGTCTCGCCGGGATCAAATCGCGGAGAGAGAGACACTCGCGACGAAGTTGCGCCGCCTTTTTTTTCCTGCGTCGGAGCCGATTTCTTGGCGCCGCTGTTTTGAGCGCATACGTTGAGCGAAATCGTAAACAAGATTACGCAAAGTCCGGTAACACGCCGTATAAATGGCCAGTCATCGCCCGGAAGCAAGGAATAGCTCCGCATGTCTGGATAGTATGATGCTGGATCACTGGTTGCAACGCGGGGCTGGAAGGCGAAGTGGCTGAGCTTTCTACAGAAGGCGAGAACTCAACAGTGGTCCTGGCCGCCGAAAATTCTTGCTGAAGTGGGAGTGTCGCGTGGCGCTAACGAGGGGAGTCCCGAGGGTAGTATTCCCTGGCGGGGTTGGACAAAGACGCTAATCAAAAATCAAACCCGGAGGCTGCGGGGAAGGTTCCGACTGCTCAAAGGATTGCTTTGAAGTGGGAAGCTCCTCCGGCCAGCGTCCGGTGAGCAATCCAGTCCGCCTGCATGCATAGCAAACGTGGATATACTGCTCCCGGGGCGTTGTTAACTCGTCTCCACAATGCCTGCAATGTATCGGTTCCATAGTTAAGTTAAAGAATCCAATCCAAGGCAAAATTTGTTGAGCGAATAAGGCGGTAGTAAGAGAGCATTCTTAATTCCAAATCCGCTCTTCCTTAAGCCGCTGATTTTGCAATAGTTAAAGCACGGGCGAGGTGTGGGCGGGCTCCAAGCAGTGTTACATGCGGTCCACTTATGTGCAAAGCTCTTTCCTTCTTTTCCGCTGGACCATTCGGCATCGGCCTGCGAGAGGACCGCGCTTGTACTAATCCTCGCAGCTTTGTTTATCTGGGATTAGCCCGCGCTATCGGCTTAGGAACGCTGGACGGATGGACGAGTTTCGGGGCCTCAATCGTGCCGCTCAAAAGAAAACTGGGCGGCGAGGCGGAGGCAGGAGAGGTCGCGGCCTGAAAGATTGCGGGGTGGACTCGAATATCCAAGGCGTGGGAGAAATCGATTCGGCCATCCGCATCGAGTCGCCCTCTGGAATTGTCCATCACAAAATTCGCTAGATCGACTCCCCTGCTTTGAATGCGGTACGCCCCCTGCACCGATGCGAAAAGGTCTGGCGCGGTGTCCGGATTGTCACCCGGAAACGCACCTGAAAGACCGGAACCGCGCAGGATGATATTCTTCCCTATCAGCGTTCCCTGCCCTTGCATGGAGCCGACAAGATCCTGGCGGCCAACGCCGTGTGCGGACAGGGTGAGCGTGCCAGAAGCATATCCTCCGATCCGGTCACTCAAGAAAGACACAGCACTTCCAAGTTGAGCAAGATCCACGCGATCGAAACGCCCTTGAAATTCATAAAAAGGATCGGGCACGAGTTGCGCATCGAGAGAGCCGGAAATTTTCCCTCCAAAAAAATTGGCCTGGGCCTGGCGGATTCGGACCGTACGTCCGGAAAGCTCCGCTTCGCCGTCAAATTGTTCGAGACGCATCGGCGGTACAACAATCGCGCCGGCGCGTAGACGACCGCGCGCGGAGAGCCGCGTGACGACCGCGTCTGCAGGCGGCGCTGCCGCTGCCGCGGAATTCGATCCGGTGAGCCGCGCAAGCAAACCCGGCCTTGCACGCGGACCGAGCCAGCGGTCAAGGTCCGCGGCGTCAAGATGATCCGCGGCCAGATCGAATGTCCATTGCTTATCGGTATATTTCCGCGCGATCGTGCCGTGCCAGACCCCGCCGAACGCTTCCGCCGCGGATAGCGTTACGGTCCGCTGCTGTGGCGCAAATTCAACGTGAGTTTTTGCCAGGCGCAATGGCTGATTGATGTAGGCAGGACTCAACGCCAGGCCAAGAAAATCCATCGTGCCCAGCCATGTGGGTGCGGGCGAGACACCGCGATGAACTCCACGAATCTTGACCGCCAGTCCTCCCGCGGCGGTCCAGCCGGAATTGATGGGGTGGGCAAGCGCCGCGGAGAGAACCAGCCAATCCTGCACGCGCGGCGTTGCCCCTTCGATGGAAAAATTCCAGTCCGGCGGCCAGTGGAACGCTCCATTCTGCTGGGGAAAAAGGGCACCGCGCATTACAAATGAATTCTGAGGCACGTTGCCAGCCGGGGCGGCGTCAATCGCCGCTGTCGAAGGTGTGTGAACAAAAGATATTTCCGCCGGCGCAAAATCAATTTCGCCGTGCGATACGGTCGCTTTCACGGCGCCAATCCGCAGCGGCGCGGGCAACGATTTGGCCGTAAGCGCTCCTCCACGGCTCGTAATAGCGCCATTCTGAAGCTCAATTGGCCATCCGCCGAGGTTGAGATCCAAACCGAGGACGCAATCCTCGCGCAAATCCTCCGCAACATCCGGTTGCAGGGCTCGATACCAGGAAAGGACATCCGCCAGCGCCAACGTCGAAGACTCGATGTGCAGTTGGGGATGAAGACCCTGCGCCCAATCCAACTCTCCGTTCGCTTGGAGGCGGGACGCCGGCATTTCCACTATCAGCTTCCGTATTTCCGCATGAGGCTCGCCGAGCCTCCAATTCATTTCCACGGCAAGATTGGCTGCGGGGTCCGTGCCTCGCCCGGGGAGCCTCCAGCCGTGCATGCCGGTCATACGCGCCACTCCTGAAACGGACCATTGCGCTCCGCCGGGATTGGCGCTGCGAATCGGAGAGGATGCACTGGGAGCGATGCGGGCGTTGAGATCCACATCCAGCTGGCCGCGAATGCCGTAGTCGTCCTCCCTCACGAGACGCAACGCATCGGCCAGGGACGCGGCGCGCCAGGTCAGATTGATCTCGGCCGGCTGAAGACGGGCGGTTGTCCCTGCAATGGACCCGCGCAAACGCAGCGTGCCGATATCCTGCAGCTCGACGCCCGCGCGCAAGGGGCGGGCCTTCAGGTCGAGTTGCCAGCGCCCCTCGCCATTCTGCCCGACGCTGCCTGTAACATCGACGAGGGCGAAGGGGCTCTTGTTGTCTCCCTGCTTGAAATTAATGCGCCCGCCCTGCACATCGATTTGGTAAGGGCGCGCCGCCCGGGCATCGCGCGGAGGGGCCACTGGCCCCACAAAACCGGGGCGCGCGCCGGGCGGCGATGCGGGCGGCAGCCAGCGTTCGATATTCCAATGGCCTTCGGCGTCGCGCGCCAGATTCAAACTGGGCCGCGTAAGAGAAACGGAACCAAACTCAAATCGTCCGGCGAGCAGGGCGGTCCAGCGCACGCCGGCAGTGAGCGTGTCCGCGCGCAGGAAATATTCGTTCCCAAACTGAGGATCGTCGGAAACGCTGACGAAATGGGCCTCGATCCGGGCGCCATCGAGCAAACTGAAATCGAACCAGGACACATCGACGGGCCGGCCAAAGCTTGCGGCCAGGTGTGTGATCAGGTAGCGGCGCGCGGCGCGGGCCCGCAAGGCACGCGAGAATCCGAAGCTCGCGGCAATGAGCAATACGCCGCCGATCAGTACCGCACGCAACCATTTTCGCTTGTTCATTCTGCAATCAGGAATTGTTGCAAATGGCGGAAAAGAAGGAAAGCGGCGCGTCAGTGAACTTCATGCAGCATCCGCGACCAGCGGGTTCGCGACGGCAAATGCAGCACCGTATCGAGGAGACCGAAGAACCAGGAACTCACATTGCGGTCCGCGCCTTCATTGCCGTCTCCTACCACCGACCAGTAAATGATCACCGGGCGGCCCATGATGGCGTCGCGATCCACGAATCCCCAGAACCGGCTGTCCCAGCTATGGTCGCGGTTATCCCCCATGGCGAAGTACTTTCCCGGAGGGACCACAATTTCACCGTCGTGAATGTAATCGAAAATTTCGTCCGCCCATTCGGGCTGCATGTTGGCCTGCAGGTATTCCGGACTACGTGGGGGGAAATTGTCCCCGAAAGGGTCGTAGGGCGCGGCCGGGTCGCGGACGATATACGGTTCGACGATCCGCTTTTCATTGACATAGACCAGCTGGTCCACGATTTTGACGTGGTCGCCGGGAATGCCGATCACGCGCTTGACGTAGTGCGGGTGATCCTGAAACGGGAATTTGAAAACGATGATATCGCCGCGGCGAATTTCTCGATACGGCAGAACATGGTCGTACCAGTGTCCGCGCCCGCCGAAAATAAATTTATTCACCAGGAGGTGATCGCCGACCAGAAGTGTCGGCTCCATGGATTGGGAGGGAATCTTGAATGCCTGCACGATAAACGTCGTGCCAAACAGCGCCAGGATCACCGTCACCAGGAGCGATTCAATGTATTCGCGCACCGTGGCGGGATTCGATTCCACGCGCTGCGCGGCGGCTTCGCGCGCTCCCACGGCATGTGCGGTTTCCGATGTCACTTCGCTCCTCAGTTCTCCTCAACTCCCAATTGTATCAGGGCCGCGATTGCAGCGGCTTGCTCCGCTTCTTTTTTTGTTCTCCCCGATCCCATTGCGGTGATTTGCCCGCCGAGCCGAACCTCCACACGAAACGTCTTCTGGTGATCGGGGCCGGTTTCCGCGATCACGTGATAGGATCCCGGCGCCATTCCTCGCGATTGCAGATATTCCTGCAGCGCGGATTTATGGTCGGTGTGGCCCAGGCGCTCCGCCTCGGATGCAATAGCCCCTTCCACAAGGGAGCGCCGTACAAATCCGCGGGCCGCCTCCAGCCCGCCATCCAGATAGACCGCGGCGATCAAGGCTTCGTAGGCGTCCGCCAAAAGCGCGGGTTTGGTTCTTCCGCCGGTCTTCTCTTCTCCGCGGCCGAGACGCAGGTACTTGCCTATGCCCAGACGTTGGGCGGAGAGAGAAATCGCCGTGGCATTCACCAGGCGCGCGCGGCTCTTGGAGAGTTGCCCCTCGCTCCAATTCGGAAATTCGCGGACAAGCTCCTCGCTCACCACCAGCTCGAGGACAGCGTCGCCGAGGAATTCCAGCTTCTCGTTGCTCTCGGAGGGCTCTCCCGCCGCGCGCTCCGGGATGCGCGAGCTGTGCATGAGCGCCTGAAGGAGCCCTCCAGGATCGCGGAATTGATGCCCTAGAATTGACTCCAACTCCGCGAGCTCGGTGGAAGACATATGCTCCAGCTCAGTCCCTGCTCAACGTTGTTCCCGCCGCCACCTTTTGCTTGACGGCGTCTTCGCGGGTTTTGCACTGCGCCATCAGCGGCCCGGTCGCGGCGCATTTTTCATACGCGGCGATGGCGCCATTCAAATAACTGGCTTGATCGTCGGCATTTCCAAGCAGGTAGTAGTCGACTGGATCGGGAGCGGATGCCAGTTGCACGGCTTGGGACAATTCCGTGCGGGCATCCTCGAACTTCTTATTGTCGATGTCGATGAGGCCCAACCCGTTGTGGGCCAGCGCCAGCTTGTCGTTCTTGGCCTTCTCGAAGGCGGCGTCGTCGACCGTGTCCGGCTTGGTCATGGTGGGAATGATCTCGATGGCGCGATGCGCGTAAGTCTCGGCGGCTTGCAATTGCTGCGTGCCATCCGGGGCAGTCGGTTTCACGCGCCTTGGAATGGCCATCGCCAGGAGCGAGAGCACATCCGCGTTCTGGGGATCGAGCTGGACCGCCCTGTTCCCTGTGGCAAACATCTTTTCCGTGTTCCCAGCCGCAAAATAGGAGCTGGTCAGGACTGCATAAACTCCCGGCAGATAGTGGCTCGACGGGTATTTCGTCGCGAAATCCTCCCCAAGCTGAATCCGTGTGGCCGGATCGGCGTTCTGCGAGGCAAGAAACGCCTTGTACGCGGCCTCTTCCGCTTTATTGACCTTTACATTCTTGTCCGGTTTCAAGCCCACATCTTTCACCACGTTGTGCTCCATGGCCCGATCCAGGCCGGATTCGCTGCCCACTGAGGCGTTCTGCGCGCTGGATACGGTGCATGCCAGCAATATGGCGCCACCGCAAACCAAGAATGATGCCGGCCATCCTAGTGTTTTTGCGCTCATGATGTCGGCATCCTGCACGAAGCTGAGTATCGCAGCAAGACCGATTGCTGCGGACATTTCAAAGAATGCCCCTGTTTTTGTCGACGCAAAGTCTTCTGTTGGAAAAAACGCAGGGGATCGCGGAATGGAAGCTTGACAGTCGAATCCCAATCCGCGAGCTCCGCGAATGTTATCGGCTCAAGCTTAATCCCTGCTCAAAGTTGTTCCCGCCGCCACTTTTTTCTTCACGGCGTCTTCGCGGGCCTTGCATTGGGCCACCAGCGGGCCGGTAGCGGCGCATTTGTCATACGCGGCGATGGCGCCATTCAGGAAACTGGCTTGATCGTCGGCGTTACCGAGCAAGTAGTAGTCGACCGGATCGGGAGCCGAAGCCAGTTGCACGGCCTGGGTCAACTCGGTCCTGGCGTCGTCATACTTTTTGTTGTCGATGTCTAGCAGGCCCAATCCGCTATGGCACAGCGCCAGCTTGTCGTTCTTGGCCTTCTCGAATGTGGCGTCGTCGACCGTCTCCGGTTTGGTCAACGCCGGAATCAATTCGATCGCGTGGTGCGCGTACGTCTCGGCCTTCTGCAATTGCTGGGGGCCGTCCGGAGTGTTCGATTTCACGCGGCGCGGAATGGCCATGGCCAGCAGGGCCAGCACGTCCACGTTATCGGGATTGAGTTCCAGCGACTTGGCTCCCGCGGCGAACATCTTATCCGTATTGCCAGTGGTGTAATAGGCAGTGGTCAACATGCCGTAAACTCCGGGCACGTACCTGCTCATCGGAAATTTGGTAATGAATTCCTCGCCGACCTGGATTTGCATGGCCGGATCGCCGCTCTGCGCCGCCAGGACGTTCTTGTAGGCGGCTTCCTCCGCCTTGTTGACTTTCTGGGGTTTTCCAGACTCTTTTGCAGGTGGCGTATTCTGCGCAGGCGTAGGAGCCGGCGATGGCGAGGCTGCCCCGCCGTATTGAGCGCTGGATGTGCCCGCTCCCAAGGACAAGGCCACAGTCAGGCCGAGCACTGCCGCCGCCCAATTGATGAATTTTGCCTTCATTTTAGGACTCTCCTCCACGAAAATAATTCTCGGAGATTGATCGAACGCTCCGAGTGGATTGCATCTTCTACCTGCGTTCCAGACCACGCTGCACTGCGGCCGAGGAAAGCAGGAATATAATTACGACTTACCGTTCGACTGCCTGTCGCGCGACGGCGTCTGGTAGCCCGTCTCGATTCCGCGTTGCGCGGCGGTCTTCGCCGAATCCGGCGCTCCTGCAACCGCCAGAGCCGCGCGATATTCCAGCACTGCCAGGTCCCTCTTGCCCTCTACATCGTACATTCTCCCGAGATAAATATGCGACCAGGAAACATTCGCGGGATCGGATTTCGCCCCCGAGCCTGCGAGCGGATTCTGCGCTGCCGCGATGACCTTGTTAAAGAGCTCGCGCGCCTGGTCCGGCTTGCCCTGAAGCGCGGATGCCACGGCGAGGCCATAGGTTGCGCGCTCATCATCCGGATGCGCGGCGAGCACTTTTTCAAAGGACGCAGCCGCTGCGGCCCCGTTCCGGGCGGATATTTGCCGCTGCCCTTCGGCCAAGTCGTCATCCAGCGGATTCGACGATGCCGCCGGCTTCGCCGCCACTTTCGTGCTTTCGGGCGGTTCTGCGCTCGCGGGAGCCGCGTCCGCGAATTTCACTGCGCTCAACCGGCGTTGTTCCGCTCCGACATCGATCCCCTTGACCAGGTCCGGCAAATAATATCCCATCGCAGGTTCCGATTTTTCAAATCCGGAAAGCCCCGCATAAATGGGGCGGACCAGGACGTACCCGCTGCCTTCAGCCTGGTCGATGGCCGCAGCCAAATCCGCCGGCGATAGGCGGCGCAATCGAAGCTCCACCGCGCGAACCAGGCACTCGTCAAAGAAAGCCGAATAATCGTCGCGCAAGTCCACGGGAAGCAGCGGGGCGCGCGCGGCGATTTCGAGCAGCGGCGAAGCCTTGGAAGCCTGCACCCGGTAGCGAATGGCGATCGGATCGAGGAGAAAATGCAGGAAGGCGTGGCGAATGTCGTCCATAGGCGGATCGGCGCTGGGCCGGACGACAAGGTCGTACTGGTCGCCAAATGTTCTGAAAATGGTCTTGTCTCCGGCGAGAGGCTCGACATAGACGGAAAACGACCGGCCGCTGCTGGAACGCACGATTTCTCGAAGGTAATTGGTAACCAGGAAAATCAGGTTGGAAACGGGAGCGCGCAGGCTTTCCACGCCGCGTTCGTAATCCGGTTGATAATGCTTCCAGAGTTCGTCGAGCTTCGCCTCGCTATAAAAATTTGCCAGGACCGCATTGAATCCATCCAGGGTAAGGGCTTCCGGCGGCAAATCGTCCCTGCGCAACTCGAACTGAAAATCCGGCGGCGGTCCAACCACCAGGGCGAAGGAAACAAAACGGGAAAACGTGGCACCCGAATCGCCCAGGGCGTGCTCCGTGTAATATTTGCGAAGGGCGGCCGTTGCGGGCCCTTGCAGCGCCAGCATTCGTTTCCGCAATTGCACCCGGCCGGGGGTGCCTCCGGCGGTGCTCGCGCCGGATTCGTATCCGGCGGCGTCGAGCGCGCACATCACCGCAAAAAGCTGGGGACTCGAATCGACGGAAACAGCCAGGTGAGATTCATTTGATGCTGAGGCCGCAGGAGCTTTTACCGCCGGCGTTTGAGCGTAGGCGCGCGCGAGCGCAACCGTGAGCACGACAGCTCCGGTGCACGCACTCCACGCACAGCGATTTCTGCCAAAAATTATCCGCAATCGGCTATCCAGTCTGCACTAGAATTTACAAGGCCCAGCCGACTCCGTCAAGAAAGCCCTTCAATATTTGGAGGTCCGATAGTGCGGCGAGGTTGTCCTGCTAAGTCCTGAAAAAAGTGGTGGGAGGAAGTCTAGAATTCCTGCGAGGTTACCGTAATCGGAATTCGACGCCAACGGTTATTTTCGAGGAAACGGATTTCCCGTCCGCCGTTGCCGGCGAATACTTCCACTGCTTTACCGCGTCCACGGCCGCCTGCCGCAGAAGCATCGGGCCGTTCAGCGCCCACGCGCCCGCAACCTTGCCACTATCATCAATGGAGGCTTCAACCGTCACGATTCCTTGAACATCCGATTGCCTGGCGGTCGCGGGATAAATCGGCCGAGTCGAAGAAATCAATTTCGCATCCCGAAGAATTTTGTGAGCGGGCGCAGAGACAGGCGCGGGCGCTGCTTCCAGCGCGGAAGGCGGTGGCGCCGGCGGATTTGAGGTCCGTCCGGAGGATGTCAGGAGCCCAGCAGGGGTCGCTCCTCCGATTGGCTCCGAAGAAGCAATCTCGGTGATGGGCGCGGCTCCTTCATCCAGATTCGTTGATTTTTTAGCCGGCGCGCTGGGGGCGCCAATTTTCAAATTCGGGATCGCCGGACGGTGGGCCGACGAAAGATTAGTCTGCTTCGTGGACTCGGCTTCTTCTTCCTTATGCCTGAGGCTCCCCGGCTCTGTCCGCGAATTTCCATTTTCCGTGCTCGTGACTACAGCAGGAACCGCTGCAAATGAGGACGCAGGTTGCGCCTGATCCGCAACGACAGACTGGGCCTGGGCCCTGGACGGAACTTGCGCAGATTCTCCTTGCGACACTGGGACGTGTTGAGGCGCATTCGTACTCGTAGGCGGCTGCGACTTCAGCACGGATGGCTGCATTGCGGCATCCGGTTTCGCGATTGAAGCGGGGCCCGTGCTTTGGTGCATATAGAACACCACGCCGCCAACCCCTGCCAGAACGAAGGTGGCCAGGCCCAGAAGCAACGGCGCGCGTCCGATCGTAGTGCTAGAGGAAGGGCGAGGTTTCTCGTAGGCCATTAAGCCTTTGCCCATGAAATCGCGCGGCGGCGCGGAAGGCGGTATCTGCGTCTTGGCTGACAAGGCCTCTTTCATCGCTTGAATCGCGCGCTTCTCCGTGGGCAGTTCTGCTTCTGGGGGTTGCCAATTCGCCACCGAAGTGTGCTGAGCAATTCCGGAAGGACTGTAGTCGGACTCCTGCCTGGCGATCCTCGCTGGACCGAGCCGGGGAGACTGGGCCTTCGATTCTCTCGGCGCCTGCGAAACAGGCGCACTCACAAGTCCGGGGATGTCTTCGAAACTTGGCCCCCTCCCCAAAGACACACTCGCAGGCTTCGCCGGAGTCTCCAAAGGTAGGGCCGCACGAGGGGACACTTGCGGCGGCGCCAAAGGGGGTTCCCGTGAAGCAAGTGGAGGGGCAGGCGGAGCGGCTACAGGAACAGTCTCAGCATCCCGGTGAATGCCCCAGAAATCTTTTGCAGGTTCGACAAATTCAACTTCGGCGTAGCCCTTGACGCTCGGCAGGTTGCGCCCGCCTACGACGCGACAGACCACTTCGCGTCCATTCGGATTCGACACGATCACGGTTTGACCGATGGGCAGGATGCTCGTTGTGCGAAGGACGGCTCCATTATCGAAGACAATGACAGTCCTACCCTCTTCCCGAATCGGCTGAGCCTGGCCGCCCGCTTCACTCGGTAGACTTCGGATGGTGACAGCTAGTTCCAGGCAAACGGGATTGGAACGCGGGGATTGGCCGGGACCGTTCGAATCGGCGGGGTTTTTGACCGTGAGCGTCATGGCGTCCCGATTGTGAAAGGCCCCACGTAGAGGGGTTCCCACGCACTATCGGCAATGACACTATTTTCGAGTTCGGATTGGAACGTTGGCTATAGTACGTGGGTACTACGTGGGGACAAATGCGCAACTAGCAAACGCATGCGTGCGGATAGGGGGATCGCCACACTCAGATCGGCGGGAATCTCAGCCCTCCCCCCTAGCCCCGGATGGAAATATCGCTGAAACTGAGAACCACGCGCCCGCCGGAAGTGAAGCGGCCAAAGCTCATCTCCGGCCGGAATCGCGAAAACAAAAGCACCAGATCAAGCTGGTGGCGAACCGTATCGTTGTCCGGCCCAGCCAAAATCCTGTAACTCACCGCCTCGCCATGGGAGCTGATTGTGGCTTCCACCAGCAGTGCGTGGGGTCCTGAATGCCCGGACTCCTCAAGGCCGGTGATCGGGAATGGAGCCAAGGCTTCCAGGCGTGCCGGCTGAAGCAAATTCGTCGGCGAGTCGTTCGACCCAGCGCGCAGTGGCACCCCTAGTCCAAGCAACTGGCACACCATGACAAAAACGACGAAAGCGACTGCGAAACCACCCGTCGCGGGAATGGCAAGAGGTTCGAGGATGTTCTTCAGAACAATTTCGGCGCGATTCCGCGCGCGGCGCACGTAATGCAGCCAATTGCGGTCTGACAAGCGTTGCGCAGCCGCAACGCGAATCCGCAACGCCAGATCCGCAGGCGGCATGGGACGTTGCGCGCTGGACATCAACGACGACATGGCCTGATACGCCCGCAGTTCCTCGCGGCAATCCTCGCAGCTCTCCAAGTGATGCCCGATGGATACGTGTGGATCAGAGGCGCCGGTCAAACCAGCGCCGTCTAAATAACCCGGCAAAAGCTGTTTTACTTTTTCGCAGTCCACTAGACACCTCCCTCAGCGTCACCCGTCTTGCCCGGATGCGCCCAGCCGGTTGTGTCCGTCCGGCTGGCTTTGTCTTCCTCCGCCGCGGAAAATAGCGGGGAGTGCAAAACCGATTCTCTCTTGTGCGCCGCGTGCGCCTGGGCTTGCGTTCCATGCGGGTTGCGCAGCAAAGGATCCAGGATTTCCCGCAACATCCGCCGCCCTCGCAAAATGCGCGACTTCACTGTGCCCACCGTTACAGTAAGGACTTCGGCCACTTCCTCGTACGACATCCCCTCGAGATCCCTTAAGATTACTGCGCTCCGAAAAACTTCCGGAACTTTGAGCAAGGCCTGCTGTACAGCATGCTCCACTTCGTGTGAAGCAGCCTGGTCAAATGGCGTGCTGCTTTCGTCCTCGATTTCGACGCTGGCGTGCCCGTTTCCCGGCGCCACATCGATCGAATCCTGTTCCCGGTGATGCCGCCAGAGCCAGCGCCGGTGATTCAGCGCCTCACGGATGGCGATCCGGTAAAGCCAAGTCTTCAGCGAACTGCCGTGCCGGAAACCGCGGATGCCGCGAAACGCCTTTAGAAAAACGTCCTGCGTAATGTCGGCGGCGTCGCTCGATTCCGAGACCATCCCGGCAACGAGGCCATAGACCGGGCCTGAATAATGCGTCACTAGCCAGTCGAACGCCGCGCCGGAACCGCCCTGCAGCTCCGTCACGAGCTCGGCTTCGTCCTGCGACCAGGGGAGGACGCGCGCCAAGTCAGACACGGTTACCGCCTCTCTTGCCTGCATGCGCCAAGCGTAGTCGCGGGGAACTCGCGCCATACGCTATGTGTCTCGCGCAACAGACGTTGAAGCCGCTTACTGAGTTTCCCGACCAGAGACCCGTTGAGCCAAAAAAGCCGGCTGGTAAGCGCTTCATTGGGATTAGACACCATAGAGGGGGAATGGTTCCCCCTTCTTTCTAGGATTGTGCGCCTTGGGTGCCAGGTTTGCAATGGTACACGGGTGGTGGAACTGACTTGCAGGGAAAGGAGTTAGGAAGACTCTGCAGGTTGGCAAAGATTGAATCCCCGGCCCAGGAAGGGTTAACCAAACTGTTTTTGTACTATGGAACCTACCCGCGGCTCGAAAAACTATCGTATTCACAGGCTGCTGGTTCGGCGATACCATCGATGCAACGCACCGGAAGCAGGGCCCGGCGGAGTAACGGAGTTGTTATGGACGGAAATTCGATACGTCAAATTGCGCTGATAGGATTTGGAGAGGTCGGCGGCATTTTCGGCTGCGATTTTGCGGCGGCAGGCCTTGCTGTTTCGACATTCGATATTCTTTTGAATGCGGAACCGTCGCGCTCGGCCATGCTGGCCAAGGCGAAAAACACAAACGTGCGCGCGTGCGAGAGTCTCGAAAGCGCGGTGTGCGGCGCGGACCTCGTGATATCCGCTGTGACGGCTTCCTCCGCCGTTGATGTGGCTAGGAACGCTTTGCCCTTTTTGCGCGGCGGGCAGATCTTTTTGGATATCAACTCAGTTTCCCCCGAAACGAAGATCTCCATCGCGCACATCTTGAGTGGATCGCCCGCTACATTTGTCGAAGCCGCCGTAATGGCGGCGGTCTCGCCGCAGCGGCTCAAAGTTCCGATGTTGCTGGGAGGCCCCGATGCAACGGCCGCCGCCAAGCCGCTGCAAGCGGTGGGCATGAACGTGAAGCCCATCAGCGACCGCGTCGGTGTCGCCTCGGCTATCAAAATGTGCCGCAGCATTATCATCAAGGGGCTCGAAGCGATCACCGTGGAGTCGATGTTTACGGCACGCAGATACGGCGCCGAGAAACAAGTTCTCGAGTCACTCGCCGCAACATTCCCGAGCCTCGGTTGGGACGGCGCACTGCCGGATTACCTGATCAGCCGCGTCGCGGAACACGGGAAGCGGCGCGCGGCAGAAATGCGCGAAGCGTCGCAGGCCGTTGCCGAGTCGGGCCTCGAGCCGCTGACGGCTCTGGCGACCGCGCAGCGGCAAGACTGGCTCGTGCAGGCGATTGCCGAATTTTCCCTGGCCGTGCCGAAAGACGAGAAATTTGCGTGGCAGGAACTCGCTGATGCGATCGCGGAGGCCACTTCGCCGGAAGAAAAATCATCCGCTGGAATCCAGTTGTAGCGCCAACCTTCAGGTTGGCAATCTTTGTGTTACTAACGTGCCCGCCTGAAGGCCGGCGCTACACAGTCCAAACCTAAGCTAAAGGAAAACACCGGATGCAGCCAGAACCGATCTTTGACCTCGCCCACCTAGCTCACTTGGAAATGCTGACGCCGAAGCCGGACGAGAGCCTGAAATTTTTTGTCGACGTGATGGGCATGACGGAAACGGCGCGTCGGGGCGATTCCGTTTATTTGCGCGGCTGGGACGACTATGAGCATCACACACTGAAACTGACGGCGTCAAAAACTTCGGGCATGAACCACATGGCGTTTCGGGCTCGCAGCCCGGAGGCGCTCGAGCGACGCGTCGCCGCGCTGAAGGGTTCAGGCTACGAAATCGGATGGACCGATGGCGATCTAGGCCACGGCCCGGCGTTTGCCTTCCATGATCCCGACGGCCACAAGGTCGAGATCTACTATGAGACGGAGTGGTACAAGGCTCCGCCTGAGCTGCGCCCGGCCCTGAAAAATCAGGCCATGCGATTCCCTGCCCGCGGCGTAAACGTGCGGCGGCTCGATCATCTAAATTGCCTGGCCGTCGACATCAAGGCCAATCGCATTTTCTTCCAGGAATATCTGGGCTGCCGCCTCACCGAACAAATCGTAATGAACGACGGATCTGAAGCAGGCATGTGGCTGACAGTCTGCAACAAGAGCTACGACTTCGCCTACACGCGCGACCATACCGGCACGCGCGGCCGTTTCCACCACGTCACCTACGCCGTCGATAGCCGCGAGGACGTTCTGCGCGCCGCCGATATTTTCCTCGACAACGGCGTGTACATCGAAACCGGCCCGCACAAACACGCCGTCCAGCAAACGTTTTTCCTGTACGTGTATGAGCCCGGCTGCAACCGCGTGGAAGTCGCCAACGCCGGCGCCCGCCTGATCCTCGCACCAGACTGGAAGCCCATCGTGTGGACCGAAGAAGAACGCAAAAAAGGTCAGGCCTGGGGACTTAAGACGATCGAGTCGTTTCACACGTACGGGACCCCGCCGGTGGATACGGGACATTGAGTTGTATTTAGTTGGACGGCTTTGCCAGCGGCATGGCTTCAGGGGCATCTGCCGGGACGGGGCCGACGCGCTCCACGATTACATGCAGGATAAACACGGGTGTGAGAGGCTTGTCGCGGGCGTCGCGTTTGACCCGTGCGATGGCTTTTACGACATCCACATTGTCGCACTGTCCCCAGATCGTATAGTCGCCGTTGAGATCAGGCCGCGGCACTTCGGTAATGAAGAACTGGCTGCCGTTCGTTTTCGGCCCGGCGTTGGCCATGGCCAGCCGTCCTGGCATATTGAACTTGAGCGATTTCACGGATTCGGTCTTGTACGGAAAGCCCGGACCTACAGGGCGTCCCATGCCGTTGCCAAGAGGGTCTCCTCCCTGAATCATGAAGTCGGGAATCACCCGGTGAAACGTAAGGCCGTCAAAAAACCTTTTGCGCGCAACCTGTTTCGTTCGCGGGTCAATATAGGCAATCTTTCCGATCGCCAAGCCCACAATGGTATGGACAGTGATTGGCGCCTCGGCTTCATAGAGCTTGCACGCAATGTCTCCTTTGTCGGTTTGAAATGTCATGTACAAGCCTGGGGTTCGGGTTTCGGCCTGAGCTGCATCTGACCCGGCGGCCTGTTGGTGAGGCGCTGCCAGGAATCGCCCGGCGACCGGCAATATCGCGAAGAGGGCAGCCAACAGCGACACGTGCTTTCGTATCTGCATGTTTGTTCCTCCCCGGAAATTGAGAACTTGGGATTTTACGCGGAATCTCTAGTTTCAAGTTTATCTTTGCCGCAAAACCATACGCCCGCCCTCCTGTCGCGTCAAGCGTCGGACGGAGTGGCTTCTATTCCTTTGGGTGACACGTCCTTTCGCGACATTGCGCGAACGCGCGGGGGCCACCCGATCCAAGCCCCCCGACTGGAAGCCTATTGTGTGGACCGAAGAAGAACCCAAGAAAGGCCAGGCCTGGGGGCTCAAGACCATCGAACCGTTCCATACGTACGGCACTCCGCCAGTTGACGTGAAGCGCTCGTAGGAATTTATACTACGAAGTTATCCAGCCAAGTCAGGAAAATCTAAGACTTGGCCGACAACTCTACATTTGACCACGGCATCTGATTTATTCTATTTTCCGCGGTGCAGCGCGTCACGAGGGAGAAAGATGAGAAGAACTGCAGTTCTATTCGTGATTATGCTGCCTGCAGCTTTGTCTGCAACTCTCCTGGCCAGGAGTCAGAGTTCGGGCGCTCTTGATTCCGCGCACGTGATCGAAGTAACCGCCAAAACCTTTGAATTCATTCCCAACGAAATTCACGTTAAGGCGGGCGAGCGCGTGCAAATCAAGCTGCGCAGCGCGGACAGGGCTCATGGACTGAAGCTGAATATTTATCCCGAGGGCGCAAGCGAAGACGGCAATCCGGGTCTGGTATTCGACCATCCCCAGGACGACGCCAAGGTTGAAAAGAAGAAGGACCGGGTCATCGAGTTCGTCGCGGTGCGCGCGGGCACGTACGATTTCAAATGCTCGGTGCAGTGCAGCATGTTCGGTCACGGCCATGACAAGATGACCGGCAAACTGATTGTCGAGGAATAGTCTTTGATCGGCGATGCATCGATTTCGCCGCCGCGAATAGGGGTAAGAGTTCGATGGAGCACTACTTTTTTTGCCCTTACTGCGGGGAGGAAATTTCGATGGTGCTCGATTTTTCCGTTCGCCGGCAAACTTACGTCGAGGATTGCGAGGTCTGCTGCAATCCGATTGAGATATCTTACTCCGCGGAAGACGATACGCTTACCAGCTTCGCCGCCAAAGTTCTGGAATGATTTATTAAAGATCGCGTGGAATCGGAAATTGGTGGACGTGACAGGGATCGAACCTGCGACCTCATCCATGCCATGGATGCGCTCTCCCAGCTGAGCTACACGCCCGTCACAGAACAAAACGATCAACGGATGGTTTGGCGGACCTCAAGCATCTTAACGAATCTGTTCATGAAATTCCACTGCGATGAACATTAGGCAGTGGGTCAGTTTGAACTTTGGGAGTCTTGAGAGGCTTTCTTGTGTTTCCGAATCCACTGAAGTGACCATGAAAGACCGATAGCCCCTAAAGCGATTAGAATTGATGTCATTACCGAGTGGGCTAGAATTGTGGCCGCGCCTGCTCGCGATGAAGTAGTATTAACCCTGTCCAAGCCTCGGTACAAGCCCACTCCAAACACGAACAGACCCGACGAGATCGAAAAGGCGTACACGAAGAATTTTTTCATCCTACCTTTATCATACACATGATTTACCCTAGATGGATATATTGGTAGTGGGTTATTTTGAAACTTTTTGCCCTATGGTATCGATGGAATCGGCGTAGGCTTTCCGTATGCTGGCAAAAAAAATCTGCCTCAGGGCGGTGATGACAAACCGGGGAGGCAAGCGCGCATGGACAGGTGAATATGCCTGTTCGATCTGCGGTCTACGCTTCCGTCCAGACCCAACTGATCCGGGCAAGCTCTCTCTTGATTTCTCAGCGCATAAGGACCAGCAGCATCCCGCCCCAGACAATTAAGAGAATTTCATACCTCGAGTGATTCCTCTCGCCATCGTCTGTGGTACTCCTTTCATCCTTTCCCGCCCGCAAACGGAAAACTTCCATTAGAATGTCAGCCCTATGCCTAAACTCACATTTCTTGGTGCGGCCGGAACCGTTACGGGCTCGAAATATCTGGTGGAAGCCGAAGGCAAGCGATTGCTGGTGGATTGCGGCCTGTTTCAAGGACTGAAAGAACTGCGCCTGCGCAATTGGAATCCACTCCCGGAAAAGCCCGCGTCGTTCGATTGGTGCGTCCTGACGCACGCGCACCTGGACCACACCGGATATTTGCCTCGGTTGGTGCGCGACGGATACACCGGGCCAATCTATGCCGACGCGGCGACCATCGAGCTCTGCAACATCCTCCTCGCCGATTCCGCGCACTTGCAGGAAGAAGACGCCGAAAAAGCCAAGCGCGGCGGGTACAGCAAACACGCAAAGCCGTTGCCGCTATACTCGTCCGAAGATGTCGCTCCGGTGCTGAAGGCGCTGCGCGAAATCCCGCGCGCGGACCCATTCACGATTTCTCCGCAATTCACGGTGCGCCCGCACGACGCCGGACACATCCTCGGCTCGTCCAGTCTGGAACTGACCATCACCGAAAATGGGAAGAAAATGGTGGTCCTGTTTTCGGGCGACGTCGGCCGCTACGGCCAGCCCATTCTGAAAGATCCTGAAACGCCGCCGCGTTGCGACGTGCTGCTGTGCGAATCCACCTACGGAGACCGCGATCATCCCTCGGATTCACCGGAAGACGCGCTAGCGGACGTCGTGAACCGCGTCGCCAAACGCGGCGGGCAGATCGTGATTCCGGCATTCGCCGTGGATCGCACGCAAACGATCATGTACATCATCCGCAAGCTCGAGGACGCGAACCGAATTCCGCGCCTGCCCGTGTACATGGACAGCCCCATGGCCATCAGCGTGACCGATTTGTATTTGCGCCACCACGAAGACCACGACCTCACGTTTACGGCCGAAGAAAAGAACGGGAACCCTCTGGACGCTCACACCGTGCACTACATGCGCACGGTTGACGACTCAAAAAAAATCAACAATGTGAAGACGCCGGCCATCATCATCTCCGCGAGCGGCATGGCCACCGGCGGGCGCGTTCTGCACCACATCGCGCGCCTCGCGCCGGACCGCAAGAACGCGATCCTCCTGGCCGGGTACCAGGCGGAAGGCACGCGCGGCCGCGCGCTGGAGGAGGGCGCGAAAACGGTGCGGATTCACGGGGAAGACGTACCGGTAGGCGCGGAGGTCATCAATCTGCGGCAATTTTCCGCGCATGCCGGCCAAAGCGAACTATTGCGATGGCTCACCGGTCTTCCCGCGCCTCCTCGGCAAACATATCTCACGCACGGCGAGCCACAGGCTTCCGCCGCGCTCAATGCAAAGATCGAATCGGCCTTTCATTGGCGCGTGGCGTTGCCGCAATATCTTCAGACCGTGGACTTGAACGGTTAACTCTCCGCCGCCGTTCTTGCGCCGGGCGACGCGAGGCATGTTAGAATCGGCTTACCTTCCCCCCGCCACCGGAGGCGCGATGGTTCTTCGCCGTTTGCCGCTTATTCTTTTCGCAATGGCTCTGAGTGTTTTGCCTGGATACACTCAAGGACAAAACACACCCAGTCGACGTTCCATTTTCAGCATCGGCGGCACGATTCGCGATGATACCGACCACCACGGCATGGAAAGCATTCAAGTGGTTTTGAAGGGGGGCACCGGAACCCCGATCGCCACGGCTTTTACGCGCGACAACGGCGACTTCCAATTTGATGGACTTCGCAACGGCGACTACACCATCGAAGTAAGGGTGAAGGATTACGATCAATTCCAGCAGGAAGTCTCGATTGACGGGGCCAGCCGCGTGGGACTTGCCATCTTTCTTGCCAGAACCGCGAAAACGCCGGCGCCGGGCTTGGAGCTTTCGATTTCGGCCCATCAGTTGAGCGTCCCGCATAAGGCTCATGATGAGTTTGAAAAGGGCATGAGCCTGATCTATTTGAAGTCGGACTATCGCGGGGCGATCACCCAATTCCAGCTGGCCATCAAGGACTTCCCCACCTACTACGAGGCGTACGCGGAGGAAGGCGATGCGTACTTTCAATTGCAGGATTTGGCCCACGCCGAGGAGGCGCTGCAAAAATCCATCGACCTGAGCTCAGGCCAGTACGCCGACGCCATGTTCAGCCTGGCTGCCATCGAAAGCGACACGAAGCGCTTCGCGGAGGCTGAGACCGTCGCCCGCCGGGGAGTTGCCGTTGACACCTCCTCCTGGCGGGGCCCGTTTGAATTGGCGCGCGCCCTGACAGGACTAAAGAAAACGGAAGAGGCCGAGAAGTACGCGGAAAAATCGCGCGATCTGATGCCGGATAATCCACCCGTTTATCTGCTGCTGGCGAACATCCACATTCAGAAGAAGGATTACCCCGATCTGGTGAGAGACCTCGACGACTACCTGCGATTGGCGCCGGTTGGTCCGGAGGCCGACCAGGCGCGCAAAACGCGAGAACGCGTGCAAGCCATGATGAATGCCCCGAAAGACGACTCCGATGCAGATGACAGCGATGATGACGAGCCACAAAAGGACTCAGACCAATCGCATCCAGCGGCGCAAAAAGCAACCCATCCCGCCACGGAACCGGACACCTCAGGCCTTCCCTCCTTGCCACCCCCTACCCCCGAAAATCAGTGATTTTCCAGGTTTCAGGCTATCTTTTCTTAGCCCATTGGAGCACTGGGCGCCGTGAAATAAAATTCTTATAAGCTTGTAACCTGCGGGGAAGGCGGGGCGTCTATTCAGTAAGACCACTCGGGGGGGTAGGAAGCGACCACCAAGAAGCAACCGACCAATTGCTTCCTACCCCTTTAATTTCGAGGCTGCGGCCTCGAAATTCCCATTAAAAATTACGTCGTTGCACTGGCATGACTCTGTGGTGCGTGATGCGGCATGGCGGGAATTTCAGCCAAGTGCAATCCAAGAACGAACATGGGCAAAGGCGCGACGCGCCCCCAGCGGTTTAGATCCCACCCCGCGCGGATAAAATTAACCTCCGGCGCCAGAGACAATTCCAAAACGGCGCGCGTCTCGCCGCGATAAAACTGCTGCGGCAATTTGAGCAGAGGATGCGTGCCCCAGTTTTCTCCGTTGGCGGATCCCCAGATGGACACGTCGACCGATTCCTGCTCGATTTGATCGCGGATCAGCATGGTGCAAAAAAAAGTGCGGGTCGAGCTCGCGCGGATGTCGACGCTCTCGCCGTGTCCGTTTTCGCGAAGCAGCGTGCCTTGCGGAATAAGGTCAAATTCCAGGGCCATTCGGGTTCTCCACGGGCGCGGGCCGGATATGTTCATCCTGAGTTTCGAAGGACGGCCCGCCAGAATATTGATTTCGCGGCGGATTCTAACACAGGACGCATGCAGGGGTCACGAAGCGAGCAGGATTAGCGTTGTTCCAACCGTGATTCCAACTCTGTAGTGCGGGACTACTTCAGCTTGGCGTATTCGGCTTTTGCTTGCTGCAAAACAGGGATGTCGGCGTCAGCATCTTTCCAGAGCGTCAGAAAAGCCTGATAAGAGGACCGGCTGCCCGGGAGATCGCCATCGAGGCTCCGCGCTCGTGCCAGGCCCAGAAGGGCCAGCGCTCCATGAGGCAGGGTTGCCACTAACCCGCGGTGATCCAAAATTTTCTGGAACTCTGCTTCAGCGGCTTTCGCGTCCCGCGTGCGCAAGTAGGCCTCACCACGCAGATACGCGGAAGTGAGAGTTGGACAAGCGTGACCTTCACTCAAATCGAACGAAGCAGGCGATTCAAGAAGGCGGATGGCCGCATTTGCATTTCCGCGCCTGATTTCCAGCTGTGCGCGGATCGTGGGCAGCCACAGGTTGTTAAGCAAAGTATCGGAAGGAAAGCTCTGACTCAGCTCGGCGATCAACGCCTGAGCCCCGTTGGAATCTCCTGCGCGGGCCAATGCCAAGGCGGCCAGCGTCTCCACGTCCCTGCTCTTTACGCCGTTCAGGGAAGCCGCGGCCAACTGGCGCGCTCGCTCATGATTGCCGAATTCAGTTTCCGTCAGCGCCGCAAGGGCTTGCCATTCCGCCGCCGATTCCTTGCGGCCGTAGCGTCGCGCGGACTCCTCCGCCCTGCGGAAGAGATCGTCGGCAGTGCGGAGCCGGCCGGAAAACGCCGCAGTCGTGCCCTCCAGTTCCAGCAGGCTGCTCTCGGCTGGTTTATCCACGCTCCAGGCCACCTGTTGCTGCATGGTGGCCTGGTCATTTTCGAGGAAGGCCACGATGTACCGCTCGAGGCGCACGTCTTCAGTATCCAGCCCCTGAGCGACTGCTTTGTCAAACGTGGATTTGGCTTCGCCGAACCGATCCATGGAAAGATAGTCCGAGAGCAGGTTGCTATACACAAAGGCGCGAGTCGGTTCGAGGCGCAGGGCTTCACGGATTTCCTCCAAGGCTTTGTCGGCCTGGCCAAGGGATTGATACGCAGCGGACAGGTTGATGCGCGGAACCACGTCTCGGGGATAGGTCTGCGCCCACAGTTTATACGTCTGAATGGAGCTGTCGACGTCATGGGTGACATTGTCATAATAGTGGGACGAAATGTAGAACTTCTCCTGGTCGCTCGCCCGCTCGCGCTGGCCGAATGCTTTTTGCGTGTATTCCGCCGCCAGCGCGCTTTCACCTAAATTGGCATATTCCTGGCCCAACACGGCGTAAGCCATGGCAAAACTCGGATCGAGTTCGATGGCGCGCTTAAAGAAAGGGATAGATTCCGGCTCGGCGCCGCGATTGCGCTCCGCCTCGCCGAGGCTATAGGCTTTCAAGGCTTCCAGTGACGTGGTTGTGGCGTTTTCAATGGGCGCGCTGAATTTTTGAATGGAGTTGAGGGATTCACCCAATTTCCCACGAATGTTCGCCGCGGCGCCGTCCAGCGCTTTGAGCACTTCGGCCTTCCCCCCGGCATCCGCGCGTGCGCGCGCGAGCGAATCGCCGTTGGCACAATTAATCGCTTCCAGGATGACGGAGTAGCGATCGCCCAGTTGCGCGATCTGGCCGCCGAGCATTGCTTTGGCACCAACCCGCTGGCAGACCTCGCGTGTCGTGGGCGCGGTCAATCGATCGTCTGGGGAGCGGCCCATGAATCGCAGCGTCTCCCGAATGCGCGCCTCGGGAACGATATTGAGGAAAGGTGACTCGCTCAAATTGACGGCCAGCGCTTGCCGCAATGTGCTGTCGAAGACGGGATCGGCGGTCGAGTTGACGAAATCAGCGAGCACGATGGAATCGCTTTCGGTGAGCCGGGACTTGGGGCGCAAGTAGAAGTAGCTGCCGCCGATGAGCGCGACGGCCACACCTGCCCACGCGATCCGGCGCCGCCAAATGGAGCCAGCGGGTACGCGCCCGGCAAGCGGTAGGGCCTGCGACCCTGAAGAGGCCGCAGACGAAAGTGGCTCGGCTGCGGGTCCTAGGACACTGTTTTCATGGCCATCCTCTTTTGTGGGGGGCGCCTTCCGTGCGCCATCCACAGAAGCGATGAACCGATATCCCCGCCGCGGTAGCGTTTCGATGTACCGCGGGCTTTCGGCCGAGTCACCCAGGGCCTCGCGCAGCCGGGCCACCGCCGAGTTTACACCGTGTTCAAAATCCACAAACGTATCCGCGGGCCACAGCTTCTCCCGCAATTCCTGGCGCGTCACCACCTCAGACTGCCGTTCCAGCAACATGACCAGGATCTGGAACGGCTGGTCTTGCAAGCGGATCTTTACCCCGGCTTTGCGCAGTTCCCCCGCAAGCAAATCCACGTCAAACACGCCGAAGCGAATGATGTGTGAGCCCTGCGAGACCGGACTTTTCGTGGTCTTGGAGTCCAGCTCCCCGGAGGTTCCCGTATTGGCCGAATCCGTCATCCCACAGCCCCTTCCATAACGCTCACGCAAGGCGCGTGAGGCTGCGCGTTACCTTGCTGGATCGACACCACTTGGCGCGTTACCCACATTTCACCCCGGCGGTATTGAGGTACGCGCCAACTTATTCAACCTTGGCCACTTCAGCTTGCTGAGGTAACGCCATGAATCAAATAGCAAAGCAGCTTGTAGTTCCGATGTTGCTAGCGTGTTTGCCGTTGCTCCGCTCTCAAGCGAATGCCGGCCCGAAACCCGAGCAAGACCTGCGAGTGTCCATAAGAACCTACTCTTATGCTGAAGTTCCCGCAGGGACGCTCGACCATGCAAAACGGGTTGCCGCCAGCATCCTGGGCCGCGCGGGAATCCAGATAGCCTGGGTGGACTGCCACACGGTTGCGGAGGCGACACTTAGCTACGTTACGTGCGATCGATCCTCCGAAACTGCAATAACAGATGCGAACATTTTACTTGTGAATCGCTTCCCTGCGGAGGCGAAAATAAGTGGAGCTCGCACGCTGGGGTTTTCAGTTCTTCCCGGGGAATGCGCCCTCGCGGATCAGGCTTATGTCTCGCTTCCCAATGTCTCCAAGTTCGGCAACGATCGGAAGGCTCCTTTGGACTTGGTCCTGGGCCTGGTGATGGCTCACGAAATCGTCCATCTATTGCTCGGTCAGAATGAACACGCGCCGGCGGGTCTTATGCGTCCCTCTTGGGACAATGAGGACTTATTGCGCGCCCAGTCCGGAGAACTCGGTCTCTCAGACGAGCAGGCCAAGGTCCTGCGCGCAGATGTCCAGGCAAGGAGCAAGTTCGTTCGGGCGCCGGCCCCGGGCCCGGGCGACGAAGACCACATGTAATTGTGTTTCATTCAGAACAACGTAATTAGTCTAGCAATTTCTGAAGTGGGTTTGAGAGAATGTCTTAGTCAGCGTAGGGCCCCGCATGCGCTACGCTGATGCGTCGTGTCGGCGAGTCGGAACGCTGAAACCGACACGACGCGCTCCGTAAGCCAGATCAGGCGAACTCGATTGTAATCCATGGACAATTCGGGGGGGGGCTGACCTTATCGAGAAATTCTTTACTTTGGGCTCTTGGGTATTGCGAGCTTTGATTCTTGCTGCTTGGCGTCTGCGTCCTTTTCTTCCTGGTCCGGTGCACTTTTCTTGAGTAGTTCATACAGGTAAGTGCGGCTGATTCCCAAAATCTCCGCGGCGCGAACCTTGTTCCCGTTGACGTGAGCTAGAACGCGCTGAGCGTGCATGCGGGCGACCTGATCCAGCGATAGTTCCACTTCATTTTGCTCATTTTCTTCCGGCCGCAAAGTCTGAATCCGGGGAGGCAGGTCTCGCACGTCAATCACATCGGATTCCGTCATTATGCAAGCGTTTCCGATGACATTTTCGAGTTCGCGAACATTGCCGGGCCACGAGTAGCGGGACAACAACGTCTGCGCGCGCCGCGTCAGGCCCGCCAAAGGTTTCTTATATTGCGCCGCGAAGGTTTTCAGGAAGTGCCGTTGCAAAATGGGCAGGTCTTCGCGCCGTTCGGCAAGCGACGGCACTCTCAATTCGATCATGCAAAGCCGGAAATAGAGATCTTCTCTAAACTTGCCTTGGCTCACCATCTCGGGAAGGTCCCTGTTGGTGGCGGCGACTACCCGAACACTGACCTTGCGAACCGCCGGCGATCCCACTCGCTGTACTTCCTGGTTTTGCAATACACGAAGCAATTTAGCCTGCAGCGGCAATGGCATTTCACCAATTTCGTCCAACAGGACCACCCCGCCTTCGGCATACTCAAAAACTCCCACCTTATCTTGATGCGCGCCGGTAAAGGCGCCCTTGACATGGCCGAACAATTCGCTCTCGGCCAACATTTCTGAGATCGAAGAGCAGTTCAGGGCGACAAAATTTCCCTTCTGCCCGGGGCTTAAGCGGTGCAAAGCTCTGGCAACCAGTTCCTTGCCCACTCCGGTCGGTCCGACGACGAGGACGCTGCGAAAATGCGGGGCGATGCGGCGAATCTTGGAAACGAGTTCAAGTATGAGAGGACTGCGGCCGATCATCCCGTCGAACTCGAAATTCTCAAGGAGCTCGTTTTCCAGCTTCAAGCTGCGCTGGCGATGTTTCGAATCCTCCTTGATCTGATTGATCTTTGCGCGGAGCCTTTCGGGAGTAAATGGCTTGGGAAAATAGTCGGCGGCGCCTTTTTGAATCGCTTCCACCGCTGATTCCGTGGAGTAGAAACCAGTCATCAAAATGACGTCGATGCCCGGATCGAATTCCAGGATCTGTTGCAGCACCTCCATCCCCTCGACACCCGGCATCACCAGGTCGAGAAGAACGATTTGCGGGCGCGTTCGACGGATCAGCTCCAAACCGCTCTGTGCGTCCGTCGCGGAGTGAATTTCAAGGCCTTCCTCGGCCAAAACGAATCGCGCGAATTTGATGTTCGCGGGATCGTCGTCGATGACTACGAGTATCATGTTTGAATCGTTCTTTCCCTTCGCTGTATTTGCGACGAACCAACTGCAACTAATTTCTTATCCTGCAACGCCAATCGCGATTTCTTCAACACGCCGCGTCAGTTCGTCTCTCGTAAAAGGCTTGTGAAGGATCGTGACTGCTGTTTTTGTGATCCCATGTCTGGCGATCACGCCATCGGGATAGCCGGACATGTAAAGAACTCTTAACTCCGGGCGCAGAGCCGACAACGTCTCAGCCAATTCCCACCCGCTCATGCCGGGCATGACGACGTCCGTCAAAAGTAAATCAATAGGGCCTTCCGTTCGCTTGGCCACTTCGATCGCTTGCAAGCCATTTTCTGCCTCAAGGACCGTGAGACCCATCTCCGAAAGCATATTGCGAGTCAGCTTGCGAAGAGTTCGTTCATCCTCGACGAGCAGAACGGTCCGATGTTCCAGCATGCCCTTTCCTGACGGCTCGACTACCTGAATCTTTTCCGCGGTTTCGGAAACCCGAGGAAGATAAATCCTGAAAGTTGCGCCTTCACCCGGCGCGCTTTCGACTGCAATATCGCCGCCGCTCTGCTTGACGACTCCGTATACCGTCGCGAGTCCTAATCCGGTTCCCTGCCCCTTGGTGGTAAAGAACGGCTCAAAGATATGGGATTGCAATTCAGCGTCCATCCCACATCCGGTGTCCGTGACTTTCATCAGGACGTAGGATCCGGGTGCGATCGTGCAGCCAAGACTGCGATTTGATTCGTCCAGCTCTACGTCTGCGATTTCGATGGTGATCTTCCCGCCTTGCGGCATGGCGTCCCGCGCGTTGACCGCAAGATTTAGAATCACCCGTTCAATCTGACCCCGGTCTGCCTTCACCATTCCGATTTGTTGGAACGGGACAATGTCGAGTGTGATGTCTTCGCCGATCAACCGTTCCAGCATCTTGACTGCTTCGGCGACGATCGTTTTCAGGTCGAGGATCTGCGGCTCGAAAACTTGTTTCCGGCTAAAGGCCAGGAGTTGTTGCGTGAGGGAAGCCGCTCGTTTACCTGCATACTGGATTTCGTCGACCGCCTCGCGATATGGGTCATCGGGGGGAATCCGCTTCTGCAATTCCGAGGAGTAGCCCAGGATCACTCCCAACAGGTTGTTGAAGTCATGGGCTACCCCGCCCGATAATTTTCCGATGGCTTCGAGTTTTTGCGAAAGCAGCAGCTTTTTCTCCAGATCTTTGCGTTCCGTGACATCGCGATTTACGATGACTAGCCTCTCAACTCCCCCGCCACTGTTTTTGACAACGCTGGCCGTTGATTCCAGCGGGACCCAATGCCCGTCTTTGTGGCGAATGCGGTATTCGAGGCTGCGCCCCACGCCCGACCGTTGTGCTTCGATGGCTGCGTCAATTACCTTTTGCCGGTCGTCGGGATGAACTTGCTCGATCCCCTTTGTCTGCCTCAATTCCTCAGGAGAGTATCCGAGCAATTTCTGATAAGAGGGGCTGTTATAAATGCGGTTGCCGCCGCCATCCACAACCGCAATCATGTCGGCTGCATTTTCCGTGATCAATCTGAATAGTTCTTCCCGTTCCGCAATCTGTTTGCGGGCGCGGAAGAGTTGAACTTGCTGAAATATGACGTAAACATCGAACAACAGAATCAAGCCCACCAGGGCGTGCACAGCCAGGTCCGTGTCGACCGGATAGGCTCCCAACCCTGGAATAAGCGCCGGGAGCACGAAAGAAACGATTCCGAACGTCAGTAGAAGCGTGACGAGAATTCCAGTCGAAGCCAGCCACCATTGACGGCCCTCCGTACGACGCCAGTTCTCCGGATTGGAATCCGAAGAGCCCGTCCGAAATGTGGTGGAAAGCCTCATGCCGACTGTCAACGAGTGTTCCAAGCATCTGAGCCTGATCTATTCAATTTTGCATCAGGTTGGAAAGCGGCAGTGCCGGCATTCAAGAAGGCGTGCCTTTGCAGTTATCGACTCGAGAGCGATTTCCAAAGGGTTGCACTACATTCCTCGCAATTGGGTCATGCAATTCATGTTGCGTTCAAGGTGCTGGCCTACGAGGACCGCCGCATAACGCGAGCACATGGCCATCTCGGCTTCAGCCCAATCGTTTAGCGGGGGAATCAGGCGGCCGATCTTTTCGATGATTGAATAGTAGATCCGAATTGTCCGGAAGCCACGGTCAGGGCCACTCAGATCAGGAGTCAATTCGTGGATGATCACAATAGCTCGGAAGTCGCGCGAACTAATGGAGGCTGCCGGGATGCCCGTTGCAACCCTAACGTGGTCCGATATTTGACCTGTGGAGGCAGCCGCAATGCTCGCGCGCCAGTAATAAAGCGCAAATTGGCCGAACGCGACCACCGAAAGGCAGAATAGGGTTGCAGCGATCACCTGGCCCGCCGCTCCTTTCGCGCCGTATTCCTAAGGAACAGTAAATTGCTACTCTCCTCGTCAGCCGTCTCAGGGGTCGGCGAATCCGGGGCGACATTGACAATGGCCCACAATCAGGCGCTCACGGGCTTGCGATCTTCCACGATGGATCGCCTGTTAAATTTTGAATCGGCGTGACGTGGTGTCCAGTTGTCGGGTGGAAACCAAATGTGCCAAAACCCCGGTTGAGGCTCAACGAAATGGACTCTCACTGCTGAGAATCCGCCGGCAACGGGCTCGACGTGAGCGACCGTGCAGGATGTCCGTTGCCCCGTCTTTGCCTGGGTTAGGCTTAGGCTTTGACCTTTTCGAACTGCATTCCGCAATCGAAGGAGCCCGCCTGCGGCGTTGACTGCGATGGTGAAGCTTTCCTCTTCGAAGGCTATTTCATCGTTGATTTTCCCCGAGACGTTCAAGCGGATTCTAGCGAGAACGCGCTGAGTACTCCGGAGTGAAGCCATTTCAGCTTTTTCTGTTTCGACGAACATGAAGCACGCTCCCTCTGACATTTTCCCGGCCCGGGAACCATGCGAACTGGCAAATAACCCAGGTCACATGGGAAACAGTCCAGTGAGATCAGGTTCGGGCGCAACTGAATTGGGCTCTACGCGTCCCGCACGATTCAGCCGCTGAAGCATGGCATCGCACTTGGAGTTCGAAAGCAGCCCTTGTCTCCTAAGCTCCATTACAAGCTCATTCAGAACGATATGCTCCTCGTTAGCAGAACTTCGGTGGACGCAAGATGGATCGGTTGGCTGTGGCAGCGAACGCTCCGGCTGCAGGTCCCCGCTGAGTTCCGCTACCCAACTTTCGAGAGTTGAGAATTGCTCTGGAACAGCATCGGTGAACTTGACGCCCATCCCCATCCCGTCGATCGAATAGGCGATCTCCGCCTGGGCCTCGAAGAAACGCATTTCTCTCGTAAGGCGCACTACCACAATTGAGCCTGCGGGGAAGCAGCTGCCGGCGTCGACATAACAGCCCCCTCGGCTTAGGTCGCTCGTGCGTCCTTGAATTCGCGCCTGGGAGATGGGTTCCACTATTTCGGCACTCGCGGTGAATGGATATCGCGGATGTTTGCGGCGTTCCGGTAAACCGAAGTCAGAAGAAACATAAATTCTGAAATTGTTCTCTTCGATCATGACATTCCTCGATTCGCACCGTGAAACCACCTCAAATTGGGCACTGCCCCTTACATGGCACGTGGCTTGCCTTTTGCCAATTTGGAAACCTGCCTGGAATCAGCAAGTTGCAAGCGGTCGAAAATGATCGCGAAACACGACTGTAAGGCTGGCTGATCAGCTGTACGTGTGGAATACAGTCCCCAAGAAACGGGAGAACCGCTTCATATGCCTACTGCAACCGAGGAATTACGACAAGGGCTGCAGCCTGTGGCAGGTGGATCCTGGCAAATGCAACTATTGGAGTTCGGGTAGAAAGACGCGAGGCCGTGAAAATCCCAAAACACGGCCATGGGGCTTGCGGACCTTTCCCGCAAAATGCTTACGGTTCCCCCGGCAGAGGTCCAAAATCGGGTGGGGGAACGCGGCGTTTGGAGGCTGCTTCGTAGGCTGAGGCGATTTTCAAAATGACATCTTCCTTGCCGGGCTCGGCTCGAAAAACAAGGGAAAAGGGCAGACCGGGCGGTGGCAGGGTTGTGGGCGTGTTGTTGCTCGTCGGAATATATCGCTTCTTATCGCCGCTCAATACGAAGAGGGGATCGTAGACCGTTCGCACGTAGCCCGCAGGAATAAGGACCTCCGTGAGACCCGCAAAAGGTCCCATGCGAAGCTCGGCGCGGATATCGCCCGGAGGCTCCGGCTGGCCCGCCAAACCTATCTTCCCCGGCGGCAGTGAATAGTGCACACGCACGACGGCGTCGAGGTGATTTTCATAGATAACTTTCATCTCCACCCGTCGCAGCAATTCCCGCATCATGATGTGCTCGTCGATTCCCTGCCGTTCGCCGAGCGCGTTGCGCATGTCCTCCATCTCTTCCCAGTTCTTGAATGCCGCCCGCTGATCGTCGCCCCAGAACTTGGACCGCGCATTGAGCGCGGGGAAATCGATCAAGGTTTCGGTGAATCCACGTTCTTTCCAGTCGGCCGCTCGCCGCGAGGCGTATTGGTTGAAATGAAAGGTGAACGCGTTGGGCTCAATCTCTTCCTCGATCGCGCGAATATTCAGGTTTTTGGGGATCGGTACGCGACCTTCTGTTAATTCGAGAAAGTAGTCGATGGGTTTCATGGTGCCCGACCCAAACGTCTTTCCCGGCGCAAACTCCGTCGGCTTGATCTTCGCGGCGAACTCGGGGAACTGCGGCTGGCCGTCGCGCGTGAGGCGGTAGAAAATATCTGGAAAAAATACGGGAACAAGTTGCGCCAGAGCCTGGGTATAGGACGGGTTCAATTTTTTCAAACTGGGATCCGCCGGCCAGAGAGGATCGACGGATTCGACCAAAGTAGCTCCCAAATAGTCACCAAGAATGGCTTTCATTTCCTTGTCGGCGGCCTGAGAAATCGGCTCGTCAGCCTTTATGCCCGGGAAAGTGAGCATCGATTCGCGGATAATCCCGATGCGCATTCCGCGCAGCGACCCGCGTGTGCCCGGCGAAGCGGCGCTGGCGGAGTAGGGCTTGTCCAAAACACTCGATCTGGGAACCGTGGTGAAGATGTCGCGTGAATCGTAATATCCGTTTGCTGGATCCTTGAGCGCATCCAAAACTTTTGCCGCGTCTTTCACCGTGCGGCACATGATGCCTGCGCGGTCCAGATAAATGTCCGCCCCGATGGAGCCGCCGAGAAATGAAATGAGCGCCTTGTGAGGCAAGACCAAGGCCACGGCGTTGTGATTGGAGGGACCGCGGCAGGACATGCTGGTCTCTTCGCAAAGACTGCAGGTCGTAAGATTTGCGCTTACGGAGACGCCCGAACCGGAGCTGGAACCCAGGGAAGCGGCGCGCGTGGTGTCATAGACTTCGCTCGGATTCCCCGCCCAAGTGCTGCGCTGGTAGCCTTGGACAGAGACAAATACCTTTACGGGCCTGTTCGTGCCGCGCTCCCCGCCGGAGCGTCCGCGAATGGCCGGAACGGGCCGCCCGTTGTATTCCGTGTTTGCCGTCTTGGCATAAATGATGGCGCCCTTTTCCCGAAGCTGCGCCACGAGCGTCTGGTCTCGAGCGGGGAAATCAATATCGTAGTTGGCATCGGCGCCGCCCGTGCTGCGCATGTCTTTGACGTCATACGAGTCCTTGAATGTGAAAACGACGCAGTACATGGGCAGTTTCGCCAGGTCGGGATTCCTTCCATATTGCGCGTCGAGCTCAGCCGCGCGCTCGAGCGCATCGGGCTGCTTGCGGAATTCCTCGCAAACCGCCGGCGAGCCGGGAGGCAGCGGCCCGTCGGAAGGACGCCGGTCGCGATCGCCCTTGCACGTTACCGAACGCTCGCCGCGGATATTGAGCGTGCCAAGTGCGTTGAGCTGGCCGGCGTGGGGAATGCCGATGGTCATGCCGTACTGTTGCTGCACGGTCGGATCGGACGCGGTTGGTTCCATCCTGCCAAATTCAATCGGCGGTCCGGCATACTGATCGAAGTCAGGCAGCAAAGTGGATATGGCTACCGTCTGCGTAGGAAATTTCAGCGGCGAGCCTGCGCGAACAACTCCGGGAGCAGGCGGGATCGGCGCTCCGTCTTTTGTGACGAGCACGTCGCTAACCCCGTTATAAGCCTTGGCACGGTTGAGGTAGAGCTGGACGACCCCTCGGCAGGTGATTTGGCCGTTTCGGATGGCTTGGTGAATGTCGTCGATCGTGGTTTCCTGAAGGTGAAAGCGAGACTGCTGCGAAGGCGCGCCTTCCGCCGCCGCGAGTATCGCGGCAAACAGGAAAATTGCTCTTTTAGCCCTGAGCATAGAGCCTCCGGATTATCCGTTGTGTTCGATTCCCTTCGTTCTCTAGCAAGATTTTGCGGCGGATTCTAACACAGGACTCTTACAGGGACACGGAACGCGCGAGGTCTGCTGAGGGTCAGTTTCCCACAATAGGACTCATCAGGGCTTGGCTTCGCACTGGTGGTGGTTAGTCCACAATGCTGAACCCCAAATACGGCCTTGAAATCTTCACGATGATGTCTTGACTGCCTTCGACCATAGTTTCCCGTCCGTCGCTGTCACGGCTCGCTCGGCCGACCGCCCGGAACTCGACGTTAACTTTGAAATATGGACAATCCTTACTGACAAACGTTCGGCGCAATGCTGTGGACAGGCCACCTTCGGTTGCGAAAACCCTGAGGAGATCCGTGCGCGTCATGCCCGGCTTGATTGTTTGCATTTGTTTCAGAACTTGTCCGACCCAATCCACATGGTTCTGAGTCGGCTCCTGCACTTGTCGGACCGTTGTTTGAGCAGAAATTCCGCCTCCGACAATAGGACTCAAAATCAATAAGAGCACAAGAAGTCAACCCATCATTACTTCCTCCATTCGTGCGATTTACTGTAGGTTGAGCAAAGGTATCGCTCAAAGAAGCCTAGGAGCGCTACAAATAGCGCATAGTAGGCGCTCTCATGGGAGTTCTCTTCAGATTAGACGCCAAAACTCATTGGATAGCACTCCGAATCCGGTGGCCTGAGGGCCACATAGTGGGATCCTCCGTCCTCGAACTCTACAACTTCTAGAATTCCGCGGCGGACCATCCCATGATGTGAAATTGAGTCAATTCAGCATTCAATAGCCGTCTTCGCTCTAAAGAAAAAGGCCGCGGGAATGGGCACCTAAGAGAGTGGGGGCGGGATGTATTGCAAAAGCTGCGAATCGTCTGCAACAACGTATCATCGTCTCCCGAGTTGGACCTGTATCGCGCACTACTTTAGCGCGAAGATGTCGTATGAAAGCTTGGTACCGCGGAACGGCCTAGTTTCAGTTGATGCGATAAGGGGTTGTGCCCGCGGGGCCAATCATCAAAAACTTGCCAACCGTATAACTGGACCAGCCGTTGGCGTCGACCCACCAGTGAACTGTGATTGGGTTGATGGTTCCTGGCACAAAGGGTGTATTAAGCGTGGCACCGCCACCCAGTCCGTTGTTGTCGGTACAGGTTCCGCCTTGACAACTTATTGCGAATTGGACGACGTACCACCCGTCGTTCAGCGGACCGCTGAACACCGTATCATCGCCCTTGGCGCCGCCAAAGAACCCGCCGCGGTGCTCAACCCTTATAGTATCCGGACCGTCAGCTCCGTCGGGCACGAGGAGCGGATCGGCACCAAATCCTGCGATCGTTTGGGTGGGAGCCAAACTCGGCGTCTGGGGGGACATCCAAAGCTGCTGCATTGGTGGAGCGTAACTGAAGGAGATCAAATTGCTATGTTGGCTCCCGCGTTTTACGTAAATCCACGCGGGCGTCGTGGTATACGCTGATGGGGCGCCCGGCAAACCGAAGGCGGCGGGAACGGTTGAAATCCCCTGATCGGCCCCGGACTGGCCAATGATGACGTGGACTTCATCACCCGTCTGGAACTGCCCATTCAACCGGGCGGTGTCGCCGCCTCTTGCCAACATCTTACAGCCCGCGGCGTCACACCATTCGTGTTGGTCGTCCCATCCATATCCCGTTGGGGGAGCAACGATTGCTTGCAGCGAAATCTGAAACGATGCCGGCGTGGCGGTAACATTCTGATATGCCGTGGTTCCTGTCCCTTCCGGAGCCGCTTTCACCGCCGGGCCGTTGCTGGTGGGCGCAACGCTCGTTGCAGTTCCAGAGGTTTGCGCCGAGGTTGCAGGCGTTGGGTTAGTGACCGTTCTATTCGCCGCCGGGGCGCGCGCCTGCAGCGTGTCCCTGGGAGGCGAACTCACGCCCGTCGATGGCGGGGCGTCTACCGAGTTTTGCGTTAGGGGCGCTGGTTGAACACCCGGCACGCGTGCGACAGTGCCCGCGCTGGCGGGCGCGGCCGGGGCCCCCTTGCTGAAGCTCCAGATGCACGACGCGGTCCCGGTTGCTCCCGCGACCTGCATGGGCATCTGCGTTCCTGCGATCGGGACGGTGCCTGACCCGTTTACGCTGGTGCTGGTGCCGGCGTCTTCGATGACGGGCAGCGTCCATTCGCTGACGGCGAGCTGCACGCTGCTTTGCGCGGGCGCGATGCCAGGGTTACTCACCTGGCGTGTTCCCGAGACTGCTCCGTTGGCGACCAGTTGCGAGTGGAACGACTTGATGACCAGGCGATTGTCAGAGGCGCGGACGAAGATGGCCATCGGCGCGCTGAGTGACGGGACGCTGCTATTCCAGTTTGCGGCGAGCGCCTGCACGCCGGCGGTGCGCTGCGTCATGCCCTGGCCGGTTACGATCCAATTCGCCGGATAGACCTCGATGGCGCCCTGCAGCGTGGGCGCTGCACCGGTGAGCTTCCACGTCTGTGTTTCCATGTGCGTGTAGCCGGCGCTCTGCACATTGAGCTTACATTCGACCTGGCCGGACCATTGCGCGCTGCTCGTCGTCTGCGCGGACGCACGGCCAACTATGAAAGTAAGAAGCGTGCAGAGCAGGACGGCGAGAAACGTGCCGTGAGATGGGAGTTCTATATGCTGCCGACGGGCTGGGACCATTTTTCGCTCCTTTTCGGTCTGAGCGCGTGGATTCATCGTCACCGGCATTTCGGGCACGAAGAATCCACGGTGAATAAAGAATCACAGATCACCTTCGCCGGAAACATCATGCGGAATTGCATTTGGACAATTGACCTTTAAACACACAGTAAGTGGTTACTGTTTCTTGATTGATTCCGCCAGTATCGAGTTTGCTGCCTGCTGAATCATGGGAGTCAACAAGTCTTCGCCATCGGTTTTGGCCTTGCCTTTGAGCGTCGTCTCCATGATCCGCGGCCTGCTGCGCCGACATCGCCGTCACGCCCGCTACTTGCCCGGCCGTACTGCCGCCCAGACCTCCGGCCAATCCGCCGGTCATGACGGTGGTCACCGGCGCCGACTCCAAGCAGCCTCGCAACAGCAGAAAAGTGCACGACGACCTGGTAAGGGCCAAGTTTTCTCATGGAAGCACACTCCATGGCCGTGCCGGCCGGCACGGGACCTGTTCAGATTGGATCGACCCGCAGCTTTCGAATGTCTGAGAACAACCGATCGTTCGTGGTAACGCCGCAAACATGAAAACGCCGAACAGGGTAGCACAAGTGGTGGGAAGCGAATTAGAAAAACCTGTATGGTTGCCGCGGACGCCAAGGCCACCAGAAGGCCCTTTACGTCTCGTGCTTCCCGTCGCAGTAACTCAGGGCCAAGTCCGGAGAAACGGATTATCGGGACATGTGAAATTGAGTCAATTCAGCATTCAATAGCAATCTTTGCTCTAAAGAAAAAGGCCGCGGGAATGGGCACCTAAGAGAGTCGGTGCGGGATGTATTGCAAAAGCTGCGAATCGTCTGCAACAAAGAATCATCGTCTCCCGGGCTGAGCCTGCATCGCGCACTACTTTAGCGCGAAAATGTCGTATGAAAGCGCTGTACCGACGCGCTCTCCCACCGCGACCGCCTGCAGTCGGGTAAGCCACGAGTAGCGCGAATCGCCAGTTTCAAAGAGGGGTGCAGCACGCAGTGATGCGCCCGCATCTGTCGTCTGGCCAATGCCGTTGTAGGTCACCAGAATTAGTGCCCCGTCATCCGTTTTGAGTGTGAGGCGAACATCGAGCCGGTAGCTGCCGTCGGCCCGGTTGGTGATCCAGTCCCCAGACGGCGTCTGCACCGACGCCTTGACACGCGGGCCTTCGAAGCGGCCGCTGACGATCTGCACGATTGTGCGCGTCCCTTGCGGGCCGTTTTCGACAACGGTGCGGGTGCCCGTTTCGGCATGCAGCGTGCCAAGATACTCAAAAACAGGAGCGCGTGGTGTTTCGATGGCCCTCTCGGCCCTCGAAGCGGGGGTACTGGGCACGCTCGTGGAAGTCTGAGCGAGAGAGGATAGACTGCAGAAAGTCATTCCGAGGTAGATCAGCAACGCAGTTGCGACACGCATCGCCCCTCCTTAATTGAACGGCAGATTATACCTATGTTGCCACAAGCTATACGAATTGAATTGGGGTTGGCAGGACAAGTCCTGAGGGACGGGATTGTCGGAAACTGGCCGGGGCCGCACGCGACGGAAAATCCCTCAATCCGAGAAGACAACTCACCTGGAGTCAGCCCTGGTTGTGATAAAACCTCACCCATCCATACGTGAGAGGCGCCAGTATTGCGCACAAAGACAATCCAGTTTAGTTTACCTTCGGCGGGCGAATTTTGGACCTCGTGCTTTCCGATGGCTGACTGTTCACACGAACAAATGGATGATGGAAGGAGTTTCAAAGTGCGAAATCACGTCATGACCTTGATGGTGGTCCTGTTAGGGATTTCAGTACCAACTTGTAGGCCAGTCTTCGCGCAGGGGTCGGCGACAGTCGCGCCGATGCATTTTCATCACGTCCACCTGAATTCTGTGAACCCAAAGGCTGCAGCCGACTACTACCTGAAGCCGTTTCCTGCATCGACTAGCAGGACACTCTACAATGGCTATGAGGCGGTCAAAACCGGCAACGTGTATTTGCTTTTCACGAAGGTCGAAACACCACCTCTGACGGAACTCACCGGGCCCCAATCGTCAGTGTGGCATTTCGGGTGGAATACGCCGGACTCGCGCAAATACGATGAAGAGTTCCGCGCCAAGGGCCTCAAAATCGCACAGATGTGGGACGCCGCCGATGGCAAGCTCGTTGATATGTCGAGTGACGTGTTGCCGGGGCTGCCAACGCAAGAGCAGATCCTCGAAATGCGAGCCAAAGGCGTAGAGCCGACCAAGAAGGGAGGCTTCGGCTATCTCCGGGGCCCGGATGACGCCATGATAGAAAATGCTCAAGAAGGCAAGGTGGAACGCTTCAACCACGTCCACATGTACCATGAGCACCCGATTTGCGCGATCCGGTGGTATGTCATCCACCTCGGTGCCACCAATCCGCTAGGTAGCGGTGGGGTGCCCGTGGAAATGGACAATGGAGATTGCAAACGGCTGTACAGTCCACCGACGTGGCCCTCGTTCTTTAAGTTTCCGGGTTTTGTTCGAGAGCCATCAGGAAGCGTCTTGTTCGACGACATTAACATTTTGATCCGGCCGTGGCCGGGCGGAGGCCTCGTCAGTCCGCGCGGGCATATCGTCGATCACTGGGCCCTTAGTGTGTCGGATTTGGAATCGACTGTGTCCCGATTGAAGAGCGAAGGGATCAAATTCCTGGAAGAGATTCACGTATGGGGCAACACACGGGCGGCCATGATTGAGGGACCCGATCGAGTCGCGATTGAGATCGTCGAAGTGAAATGAGCGCGCGAATCAATTAAGGAGGGACTCATGAAAAACAAGGCCCTGCAAATTCTAGCGATGTGGATTGCGGCGTATCCGATAGTTGCGTGGGCTCAAGCACCCAAGGATGGCGTCTACATAAGCGACGAAGACGTCAAGGCAGTGTTAAAGCACTCGCTCGAAACGAAGCGCACGATCCCGGATAATACGCTCAGGGTAGTCGATATGGACAAGTATCAGCTTGGGGTCGCCGTCATCCACCGCGGGGCGATGGGAGACGGCAGTGGCAACGCCGGCGGCGGCGCGACGACGGCAAGCCCCTCGTCGGCATGTGGCGAGCAACGCCCCGGAGCGACGGGTCCTACCGGCATCTTCCATGACGATACAGCCGAGAGTTACGTCGTCATATCGGGTAATGCCACCCTAATCATGGGGGGCACCATCGTTAACGGGAAGCGTTCTGCACCTGACGCTGAAGTGACGACTATCCTGAACGGCCCGTCCTGTAGCGGGACAATGGTGGGATACACAAGCCGTGAAATAAAGACAGGCGACATTGTCATCATCCCGGAGCACGTACCGCATGGATTTTCGGCCGTTCCCGATCACATCACGTACTTGAGCATACGGCCGGATCTGAAAAAAGTCCTCCAGCACGGATACGTGAATCCAGCGCTCAAGAAGTAAGGCCAGGCTGGCGCAAAGCAGAACACTCCGCAACCATGAGTGGCATTAGAATTGTGCTGAACTGGTCTGAAGAGGCGACTACAGCGTGCCTACCGGAAAGAAGTGAATACGCCGGGATCGGCCAAACCATGTCGCGCCGTTACGCCAAGTCCCGATAAACGGGATTGTCGTCATGTGGGAATCCCGCGACTTCCAGACGAAAGATGGCAAAGTTATAAAGGCTATCGCGTCTTTCTACACGCGAGGGTTCGATGAATTCTCGACAGGAGTCTCGCCCGCCCCGGACGTCAACTTTCACTTGTGACCAAAGACAGTCGACGTTGGTCAACGGTATCGCCCTCCGGACGGTGAAAACATCGACGTAAACTATGGTGTTGAGGCTTCAGCTGCTTCGCGACGTCGGCGCGTGAATTTGCCCAGAAGAAACTCTTGAGCCACATTAGAGCCGATGCGCTCGGCTGTACCAAGCGCGAACAGCGAAAACACCAGCCCCGCGCCACGATTTGATTTAGGAAAATAGAGATTCGAAAGAGCACCTGATGCTAAATCGCCGCCCACGCTGGAGTAGTTCGGTTGCCACTTGCCGTTGTCTCCTTTGGCGATGAACGCACTTAGGATCGCATGGCGGAGTCGAGAGCGCGTTGTGCCGGTGCCTTGATAAAAGTAGCGGGGATCTTGATGCAACAAAGACGGGAGGATTGCGCCACCGATCATGATGTCGGTAAAGCCATCAACCGCCGTTACGCCATACCGCTCCCCAAATCCCTTCGCGCCCTGCGGATAGTTGGGGCTATCCACCGCCTGCCTCAAACCAGCGACAAAGCCAATTCCCGCCATCGAGACCGGATCGTAAGACACCTTGAAGGCGAGGTCGAATTTCATTTTCGTTGTGAGAGGCGCAGCGTTCTCTCCTTCAAAGGACGTGTAAAAGTTCGGAATGATTCCGAAAATGCGCTGCGTTTGTTCGACCTTAAACTGCTCAGTCGCCTCTTCGATGGGATCATACTTAATCTGCATTGTAGTGTTCTGGGTCGCGATGCGAAGTGAGATGCCTCCAAGGGACTTAACTTGTCCCGGTTCAAGGGTGATCGGCGACGAGGTCCACTCGGCAAAGCCATCCGCGTCGATGGCGACGTTATAGGGCGCCCCCGCAGTCAAAGCGTCGAACCGGAAAAATCCGTCTTCGGTTGTTAGGACCGTTGTCTGATCGGTTGACTCCGGGCTACGTGTCAGGATGACAGTCGCGCCGGCGATGGCATCGCCTTTGACGTCGGTAACCGTACCTGTGATTTGTCCTGACGGGGTTTCTGGCGATTGAACAGCTTGACCCGGAGTGCGGATGGCGAGTGTCAGCGCCATTGCGACTATTGTGGCTGCATAGACATGAAATCGTGACATCACGATACCTGCTATTCTCCTTTTCACCAAATCCGGTTCATAAAGCTTCCGGAATCGACTACCTCAATTCGATGACAAGTTGGCGAGATGGATTCATGGCTTTTTGCAAAGAGTTTGTTTTTTTCTCCATTCCGCAAGCGGATCGAACACCGGGCTGCCCCATCTGTGGTGAGTCGTGCTCGGTAGTTCGGTCCGAAAGCCGTAAGGCTGCCCCAAGCCCCGAGAAACGGGATTCTCGGTAGCTGGGAATCCGGTCATTCCCACATTCTGGTGAGAGAACTTATCAGGGCTTGCACAGGGGTGTATGCTTTGGTCGCAAATATGGACAGAGCGAAATTCCTCGTGATGTTGGTTCCGTAACAACAAAATCGAAAGATAGAATGAGGAGACGAAATGCGACTTCGATTTCTCTTTGTTGGCATCCTGGCGCTCGCCGCCGGTAGCACCGCGCAGACCCCGACCCCTTCCGATCTGCATCTGCGCGGCGACCGCTTCAAGCCACTAACTGCCAGCGAACTTACACCGGAACAAAAGACCCTGGTGGAACACTTGTTGTCGGGCGAGCGAGGCACATTAAGCGGCCCATTCAATGTCCTGCTGCGCAGCCCGGAGATGGGCGACCGCGCGCAACAGTTGGGAGCCTACATTCGATTTCATACCACGGTGCCGAATAAATTGAATGAGTTCGCGATTCTGATTACGGCGCGCGCCTTGAATGTGCAATACGAATGGGCCGCCCACCACAAGAATGCCCTTCAGGCGGGTCTAAGCCCTGCCATTATTGACGCTGTCGCAGTAGGCGAGCGGCCGCCTTCCATGCAGCCGGATGAGGAGATCGTCTATAACTTCACTTCGGAATTGGTGAATAACAAACAGGTGAGCGATTCCGCATTTCGCGCCGCAGTTGATAAATTTGGGGAGCGCACCGTAGTCGATCTGATCGCCACGATCGGCTACTACCATTTCGTCTCGATGCTACTGAATGTGGATCGCTACCCGATGCCTGAAGGCGCCCAACCGGAACTAAAACCTCTTCATTAGCCCGGTTTCCGAGAGCGACCGTGCGTACCATGGGTCAGCTGACGGAAAAGGCCCAAAAGACAGTTTCGAGTAAGGCGACTTCACAGGGCTTGGCTTCACTACTCAAAGGAGACACTGACCCGCTATCAATGTTTTATAGAGAAATCCGTGAGTGAAAGGACCGCCCCTGTGTCCGATAGTGCGGCATTGCAAGTACGAAGACTTTGGCGAACTATCGTAATTCTTCTGGGCTGCATGGCAATGGTGCTTGTATTGAGATGGCAACTCACCCTCATAGGACAGCAGGTGTTTCTGCCTTCGCAGTTGTTGCTTTTTGCCTCAATCGGTGACTCCATCTGCATTTGTTTCCTTCTGTGGCGAATTAGGCGTTTCAAGAAGAGCAACGGCAGTCGTGCGGCAGCGAACGAAGTTTCATACACAAGTGACCTTGCCAAGATTCTCGGCGGCTACGCAACACTTAACGCAATTACGTTTGGAATCGTATTTCTTGTTGCCAAGATTTCTTTTGGGCAGGCGGCATGGGACTATATTCTCTTCCTCATCCCCGGCTTGCTGGGCATCCCAGCGATTTCAGGCGCAAGGCAACTGATGCATCGCCCCAAGGCGTCGGCTTTATGGTTTGCCCTTGCGATGGGCTTATTTGTCCCGGCGGTTGTTGTTGCGATGGCCTATTCCGGATTGGACAGATGGCTGGGCATTCCGATGACTGGCGGTGGAATAGTCACTACTGCTGTATTTGGCACTGGCGTTGCCGCATCATCCGCATACTATTCGACCTACAAGAGCCTCTCCCAAAGGGAGTTGGTAAATCAAGCGGATCACTTTCGCGGGCACCCTCCGGGTTCCGCCTGATAAACGGGGTTATCGGAATATGGACCAGACGACGGCAAGCTAACAAGCCAGGCTCCGATAGGCGGACCTTTTTGGGGATTTTGCGATGTACACGACGAACTGGACCACTCTGGCAATTTTCGCGCGCTAGCGTGAGCGAAGCTTCGACAGTTTTTCCTCGCAGGCGGCCAACGTGGATTCTTTCTTACAGAAAGTGAAGCGGACCTGATTTGCCCCCATGGCAGGATCGTCGTAAAAGCTGGAACCGGGGACCACGGCGATTCCGATTTTTTCAACCAGATATCTCGAGAAGGAAAGATCGTCCGGAAAATTGAATCCGGAAATATCGGTCATGATGTAGTAGGCGCCGGCGGGCTTGAAGCAGCGAAATCCGGCGTCAGTGAGGATGGCCAGCATGCGGTCGCGCTTCACGAGATAAGTTTCGGCGAGCTTCTGGTAGTAGCTGGGCGGCAGTTCGAGGGCCACCGCGCCCGCTTGCTGCAAGGGCGCCGCGGCTCCGACCGTCAGAAAGTCGTGCACCTTGCGAATCGGAACGGAAGCCTCGGGCGGGGCGATGGCCCAGCCAACGCGCCATCCGGTGACGCTGTAGGTTTTGGACATGCCGTTGATGGTGATCGCGCGGTCGCGCATGCCGTCGAGCGAAGCCATGGAGATGTGCTTCGTGCCGTCGTAAATGATGTGCTCGTAAATTTCGTCGGTGACGGCGAAGGTATTCCATTCCACACAGAGATCGCGGATGAATTCCAGTTCCTCGCGCGAGAAAACTTTCCCCGTGGGATTGTTCGGCGTGTTGACGATGATGGCCTTCGTTTTGGGGCCGAACGCGCGCTTCAATTCGTCGCGGTCGAAATTCCAGTGCGGCGGGCGAAGCTGCACGAAGCGCGGCGTAGCGCCGGAAAGAATCGCGTCGGGACCGTAATTCTCGTAGTGCGGCTCGAAGATGACGACTTCGTCGCCGGGATTGATGATGCCCATCATCGTGGCCATCATGGCTTCGGTCGAGCCGCAGGTGACGGTGATTTCGCGTTCGGGATCGACCCGCACGCCCTGGGTGCGCTCAAATTTCCGGGCGATGGCGTCGCGCAATTCCTTCGCGCCCCAGGTGATGGCGTACTGATTGATGTCGTCGGAAATGGCCTGGCGGGCGGCTTCCTTGACTTCTGCCGATGCTGGAAAATCCGGGAATCCCTGCGCCATGTTGACCGCGTCGTATTGGAAAGCCAGACGAGTCATTTCCCGAATCACGGATTCGGTGAACCGCTCGGCCTTGTCGGACAGCCTTCGCTGCACCGCAGCCGCAACGTGCCTTGCGCCTGTCGGGGATGCGTCATCAGCGCCCGATAATCTAGAAGGGGCGCTCAATGGATTTCCTCCGCCCCTGCGGGACGCGGTTCGCTCTCTGTAGCGGGGACGGCCTCGACATCCTTAACTACGTCCTCCGGAGGACGCAGTGACTGTTCCTGGACTCCGGCAGGGGCCGGGCCGTAGATTTGCCGGTACACTTTGGCGTTGCGGATCACGATCTGCACGTACTCCCTCGTCTCGGTGAACGGAATGGATTCCACAAACTCCGCCGTCTCGAGATAATTCTGGCCCGTGGTCCACTCCATGACGTGGTCCTCGCCGGCATTGTAGGCAGCCAGGGCCGCCTCCGGCGTACCGAAGGACTCGATCAGATTGGCCAGGTAGCGCGAACCAAGCTGTAAATTGTAACCCGGATCAGTGAGTCGCGCGCGCGCGAATCGCACTTTTAGCTGGCGCGCCATTTTGAATGCGGTCTCCGGTTCCATTTGCATCAGACCGACCGCGCCTGCGTGCGACAACGCTTTGGGATCAAACGCGGATTCCTGCCGGATCAGACCGGCCACCAACATTGGATCAACTCGATCGCGCGCCGCCTCGCTTCGCAGGTCCGATTCGAATGGGAGCGGAAACGCCGCGTGCCAGGCGTCATTCGGTATGTCCGCGATGCGCCGCGCCTCAAGCTGCGGGAAAACCTGCCGCACGGCGGACATCCCGGCTCCGTAATGTCCCGCGGCGATCGCTGCTCCCGCGGCGTCAATCAGGAATTTCGGCGCGCGAGTCGCCGCATACGCTGCGCGATATTCCAACTCCGCCGAGGCATCGAAACCAATGTCACTGAGAGCCTGCGCACGGGCCTGCTGCTCCTCCGCCGCCGCTGTTGCAACAGGTTGATCGAGCGACGGCACTCGGGGCGCGGCGGGGATGCTCAATCGCAAATCAGCGGTATTGACGGGAAAAGCGCCGATCCCGTCCGGCGCCGGACGCAGGCGTTCGGCGGCCTTGGCTCCAAAATACGTCAGCGGAAATCGATTGGCGTCGGCGAGATAAAAATTCCGAGCACGCTCAGGATTCCCCGAGCGCTCATAGGAACGCCCGAGCCAGTAAAGCGCGTCCTGCACGTAACTCGACTGGGGATACCGGCGGATGTAGGCTTCCAACATGTCCGCGGCTTCGGGTTTGCGATCGCGATATGCGATCCATGCCAGGCGCCACTCGGCCGTGGACGCGTTTTTTCCGTCCGGGGAAACCTCCAGCGAACGCCGGTAATATTCCGCGGCGTGCGCGCGATCCAGGTTCACCCAATAAAAGTTGGCGGCGCCAAACAACGCATCGGCGGTCCAGGAACTTTGCGGATAGCGTTTGACGATCTGGTCGACGTCTTCGAGCATCGGCGCTTCGAGCTTCAAGCTGCGATAGGCTTGTTCCAGCGAGTAGATACGCTCGGCATCGAGTTCGGGATCGGCGGGGGCAATCTCGCTCAGTTGCTGGGGCTGGCCTCCGAGCTCGACTTCGCACTGCGCGATGCGAAGGCCGGCGCGCTGGTGATCTACTCCGGACAATTTCGGAAGCAAGCTGGTGAATTCCGCGCTCGCTTCGCGCCAGCGCCTGGCGATGTAGAAAGTTTCCGCGCGCGCCAACTGCGTTTGCATGGGCACGCCGGGGAAGGACTCGCCGAGTGCGGCTTGCAGGGCTGGGATTTGCTGCCCCGCTTCCTTCGCTTCGTCGTTCAGCGGGAAACGGTAGTAGAGATCGAGATAGTCCGCGGCTGCTGCCGCGGGTTTTTCTCCCTTCACTGTCGAAATTTTTTCGCGCGCCTGCGCGCGCATTAAAAGCAGGGGGGGCTTGGTATTTGTGCCTGGATAGGCGTTCAGCGCCGCCAGGGCCTCCGCGGGTTTTCCGATGTCGAGCGCTGTCTGCGCGAGTGAGGTTACAGACAGTTCGGTCATGGCGCCGTCGGGGAAATCCCGCAAAATACTTTGCAACTGCTCGAGCGCCTCCTGCTTCTGCCCCAGCGCGATGGAGGCTTGCGCCTGCCAGTACAGCACGTATTCACGGAGCAATTTTTCGGTGGCGGCTTTGCGCATCCAGCTCAATGCCAGGTCCGGCTTGTCACGATTGACGTCGTAATATCCGAGCGCGAGCGCCGCGCGTGCGCCGGTTTCGTTTTTCGCATTGCGCGCTGCAAATGCGGAGAGCGCCGAGTAGGTGGTCTCATCCGGATTGTCGCGGAGCGCGTGGCAGAGCTGCGTGAGTTGTTTTTCCAGCTGGTCCGGTCCCGAAACAATCGCAACGTCAGCCGCCCGTTTCCTGGCTGCCGCTGACTTGCTTGAAGATTTCGCAGCTGGTTTTTTCGCGGGGCTGGCGGGAGCCTGCGCGCGCGCCTGTGGAACTGCAAGCAGGAACAACGCTACCGCAATCACAACAGTCAAGGTGTGGAAGCTGCCAGTCTTCCCGGCGTGTGAATTGGCGCTACCGGCGCAGGACCGGAGAGGGGTATGGGTATTCGCCAAGCGCTTGCGGGTCTCCGCCGCCCAAAATTTCCACCATCCAATCATAGAAGTAGTCCACCGGATGAGACTGAATGGGCTGGAAGCGGCGATCGTATTCTTTGTGGGCCTTTTCAATGTCGTCACGCAGTCTGGAACACAAATCTTTGTTCTCGCGTCCGAGCCTTACGTCTTCCGGACGCAGCATTCGGATATCCTGCATCGAAACCTTGGCCACGCGGAATGCGCGCCTGTGCAATTCTTGCTCTTCTGGAGGCAGCGAGTCGAGATTAAAAACAGGCGCCGCTTCCACGGGCCGGGCCGCGGGCTGCGCTGCGGGCGCGGGAGGCGGCTTGACGGGAAGATCCAGTTCAAAATCGGGCTCCGGACCGCGCAGGGTTACAGGCACGGGATCGGGCAAGAACACGGGCTTCATCGGAGGAGCAGGCTCGGCAGCCGGTGGAACTTCGGAAACCTCGGGCGCTTCAACAGGGGCGTGCATTTCGCCAACCACGGGCATAGCCTCGACCGGAGGAGGAATTTCCGGGGGCGGCTGTACGATCGGCACTGGCGCCACGAACGGGATCTCTTCCCTAAGACGCGGCGGCGGGGGTGGAGGCTCCTCGAACGGAGGAACCGGCGGCGCGATCACAGTGGGAACGCGCGAAGGCTCCGGTTCGAACGGCATGCGCATGCCGGGTTGCAGCGAATTGGTCACAAATCGCGAGAGGACTTCGAGCGTGGCCGAAAGCGAAGCGGCAGACGTCTGGGCCCGCAGCATGGCGGGCAACGCATTGCTCGCGCGGCTGCTCGCGCACGCGGACACCAGGTCGTTAACCGCCTGGTGCAATTCGTCCGCGTTGCGCTGAATTTTCTCGAGGTTATCACGCAGCGTCCGCGATACCGCGTTTTCAACTGTGTTTGGATCTGCCGGCATAGCCGGGCGCCTCCAATGGGTCGGCCCCAAATGCGATTATCGGAACCCCAGGGAACGATTGTCAACTCCACATCGGACAGCGGTTTCGGCACGCGCACGTGGCAGGAGAAGGAGGTAAGAGATTTGAGGTCAAAGACAAGAGATCGAGTTCTAGCGAGAATATTTCGGAGGCGGGGGACGTAACACTTGAGCTTTATTGTTCACAATTCCCGCGGGCAACCCAGTCTGGAATCGAATACGCGATGAGATGGTCGCGTGAAATGTTTATTTTAGGCTGGGCAGCCAAAACCAGCCTCGTGTCGCGAGCTCCGGTTAGGAAGCTTGGGTTCGTTCTCTGTGGGCGAAATAACCTTGGACCTTGTTTTTGAGGATTTCAGGCGCGACCTCCTGCGCCGATCCTGGGGGCAGGCCGCCTAATTCAAACGGACCATAGGCCGTGCGGATCAGGCGGCTGACTTGCAGGCCGAGGTGCGCCATGACTTTCCGGATTTCGCGATTCTTTCCCTCTTTAAGGGTGATCAAGACCCACACATTGGCGCCGGTCTGCGCGCGTTGCATCCTGGCTTGAATGGGCCCGTAATTCACACCGTCGACCGTGATGCCTTGGGCGAGTTTGGAAAGGGTGGCGGCCGTGACGGCGCCATTCACGCGCACCCGGTAGCAACGCTGCAATGCATTCGCCGGCAATTCGAGATAGCGCGCCAGGCCTCCGTCGTTTGTGAGCAGCAGCAGGCCTTCGCTGTTGAGGTCGAGCCGGCCGACGCTGACCACGCGCGGAAGGCCCGCCGGCAAATTGGCAAAAACGGTGGGACGGTGTTTTTCATCACGCGCCGTGGTGACCAGACCGACGGGCTTGTGATACAGGAAAAGGCGCGTTGCTTCGGAAGCGGGCAACGGTTTGCCGTCCACGATAATCCTGTCTTCCGGCGCCACGGTGAAGGCCGGCGAACTCAGCGTCTTTCCATTGACGCTCACGCGCCCGTCGACGATCCACCGCTCGGCATCGCGGCGCGAGCACAGCCCTGCGCGAGCGATAACTTTTGCGATGCGCTCGGCTTCTTTGGTCCTGTTCAATGGGTCCCGGCGGACGGTTAGGAATTCACGGCTATCTGACGGCTGCAGCGGGCGAAATTTAAATCTTCGCATGAATAAAGTTGCGCGTGCATCAGTATGCCTCCCGGCGGGGACAAAGAAAACCCCTGAATACGAGGAAGAGCAGGTGTGTACAAGTGTCCGTGCGCGGGGGGGCGCTAGGATTGCAAATGCCGTTTTGTGAAGGCGCGGCCCGATCCGCTTTTCAGATAGCGTTCGAATTTCTCCGCGAGATTCCTTTCGTGCAGCGCAATGTATGCCATCAAGTTCCAAGGCTTGAATTTGTTTGTGTGAATCGACTTTCCGGAGTTGTGTTCGGCGAGGCGCTTCTTTAGATCGCCAGTCGACCCTATGTAAGTCTGGTCAGGACGTAACCTGCTTCGTAGGAGGTAAACGTAATACACGAAAGCCCTCCTTCGCTTGCTATGCTGGACTTGCTAATCCTAACATGGCTTTTTGGGAGTGGCACAATAGGTGACTTTAAGATGGCGCTACGGCGGGCACCAGCCATAGCGCGCTTTGCGCGCGACGGCTGGTGGAGGCGGGGGGAGTTGCACTACAACGGTCCACTGAAACCACACAACTTACTCATTTTACGTTGCGCCCAATACGCCAAAAACGCCCAAACCGCCAATCGGAGGTACGCGGCGGGTACACGGAATGGTTCGAGATCGTCCCCCGAAATATGCCGAGCCTGTCCTGTTTCTAAGACGCTGAAAACCTCAGGAGTATCTAAAGAGGCTGGAACCGGCGGGGCCCCACGATCATCCTGAAAAAAACGGTGAGGTGGATGGTCTGCAGACCTGACGACGCAAAATGCTTTATCCGCGAACTCCCCAAGGTAGCGGCACTTTTCACCTATCTCCAAGGTCTCATCAGATTTTCGGCCCGGTCCGCGCTTGGAGCGATTTTCCCCCTGTTTTCCAGGTCTTTTCTATTCCAAAGCTATCAATCAGGTATAGGAAAATTCAGGCAGGCGCAATAGACTCATGAGCGGCCAAGTTGTTAGCGGATCGCTTGCGAAAATCTTACAATCGATAACATTGGTCGCTCGACCGATGTGCCGGGTGCTGGTGGACTCGATTAGCCTTCCTACGGCGTTCGCCTGGATCGTGCGCCTCTTTCCTTTGCTCGGTACTATGGTATGATATATGCGAAGAATCGAATATTCCAATTGACTACAGCACACTCTACACCCGACTCGCTGCGCCGCTTTAAGGCTGATATCTTTCAGGCACTCGCGCACCCGACGCGGATCGCGATCATGGAATTGCTGGGAAACGGAGAACTTTCGGCGGGCGAACTCATAGAAAAGCTTGGTATGGAACAAGCAAATATCTCACAACACCTGACCGTTCTCAGATCGAAACGGCTTGTCGTGAACCGCAAGGCAGGAAACCAAGTCTTCTATTCGGTTCGCGACCCGATCATCAACAAGGTTCTTGCTCTCATGCGCCGCTATTTCCAGAAGCACCTGAAAGAAGCGCTGGAGCTGCTGGATGAAATGGATCACCGCTCCGTAGAGGCGGGGCGGTGATTTTCTGGACTGGCTGGTTTCCGACGCTGCCCCCAACCTCGCGGGGGACGCTACTTCCTTGAATCGGCAATTAGCGATCACGACTCGCATTGCGCATTTTTGGAGACTGAGGTTTGTCATTACGTGCTCATCACTAAGATGTTCGGCGCAGGATCGGATTTGGTGGTTCACGACCTCCGTTTCCTGCTGATTCTCGTGACCTTTTGGGTTGTCCTGGGAGTCGCGGGTTTACTCCGCCCTCACAGCATACGTCTTGCGCGTGTGCTTTTTTCGCTCGGGGCGTTCGTGTGCTTCGGGGTTGCCCTTTTCGCAGGAATCTTCCTAGCTGCAGGACAGGCAGCACAGATTCTGGTCCTTCCGCTTGGTCTTCCGGACCTGCCCTTCCACGTTCGGCTGGATTCGTTGTCCGCCTTTTTCCTGTTATTGCTGGGTGTCGCAGGGGCAGGCATCTCGACATTCGCTGCCGGTTATTTTCGATCGGGCGAAGGCACCGCACCGGCTTTGCTTGGCCTGCAATATCACGTATTTCTCGCCAGCATGGCGGTAGTGATGCTCGCCGACGATGCCTACCTATTTATGGTGGCATGGGAAACGATGGCGCTCAGCTCGTACTTTCTGGTGACCACACAGCACCGCATTCCCGACATCCGTCGCGCCGGTTTCCTATATGTAATTATGGCCCATGTGGGCGCCATCTGCATCCTGCTTTGCTTCGGGGTGCTCCAGGGCGGCAGTTGGCAGTTCACGTTCGACGCAATGCGCGGCGCTTCGCTAACACCTTTCTGGGCAACCACCGCGTTTCTGCTCGCGCTATTGGGTTTCGGAGCGAAAGCGGGCCTGGTTCCCCTGCATGTGTGGCTGCCAGAAGCCCATCCTGCAGCGCCGTCGCCGGTCTCGGCAATGATGAGCGGCCTCATGCTCAAGACGGCGATCTACGGGACGCTGAGAATCAGCTTCGATCTGCTACACGCTAGAATGTGGTGGTGGGGAGCCCTCGTTGTCGGGCTCGGCCTTTTCTCGGCGCTCTACGGTGCAATCTTCGCGGCAGTGCAAACCGACATGAAACGCCTTCTGGCGTATTCCTCCATTGAAAATATTGGAGTGATTTTTACAGGGATCGGTCTCGCGATTCTGTTCGAGACAGCCAATCTGCGCCTGTTTGCGGCTATCGCCCTCACCGCCGCCTTAATCCACGCCCTGAACCACGCCCTGTTCAAGAGCTTGCTCTTTCTCGCCACCGGTTCAGTCCTGCACGCCACGAAGCAGCGCAGCCTCGGGAAGCTGGGTGGCCTGATCCGTTCCATGCCCTGGGTGGCGACTCTGGCGCTGGTCGGCACGCTCGCCATTGCCGGTTTGCCGCCGCTCAACGGTTTCGTTTCCGAGTGGTTGCTGTTGCAGTCGTTTCTGTTCACTCCGCAGATCCCCCATGCCTTCATCAACATGCTGATCCCACTTGGCGCTGCGGGGCTTGCGTTGACTGTGGCTCTTGCCGCTTATGTGATGGTGAAGTTCTATGGCGTGATCTTTTTAGGTCAGCCACGAGAAGCTTCGCTAGCAAGCGCCCATGACGCCAACTGGCTCGAACGCCTAGGGCTCGGTTGGCTGGCATTCGGGTGCATTCTGATCGGAGTACTGCCACAGCTGGCGCTGAAAGCGGCGGCCCCGGTCACTGTCAAGGTGTTGGGAGAGAACGTCAGGCCCAGCTCCACCGCCTGGTGGATATCGCCGATAGGACCGGAGCAGGCCTCTTATAGCGGTTTGATATTCATTTGCGGAATCGTCGGCGTCTTTGGCATCACCTATGTGCTCGTGCGTCTTCTGGCCCACGGACGTATCCGCCGAACAGCAACGTGGGATTGCGGTTATCCGTGGCTGACCGCCCGCATGCAGGATACAGCGGAGGGGTTCGGTCAGCCGATCCGGCACTTGTTCGGGGGATTCTTTCGAATGGAACGGGATTTGCCGTCGCCCTCCGACAGCGTCCCGCGGTACCGGATTCATATCGAAGATCGTCTGTGGCGGGCAATCTATTTGCCCGTTGGTCGCGGGGTGCAATGGCTCGCCGATTTCATCGGCGTGTTGCAGGGCGGACGGCTGTCCATCTATCTGCTCTACAGTTTCCTAACTCTGATTGCTTTATTGATATTCGTCCTATGAGGGCAATCACATTCATCCGTCAATTCGCGGAAGTGGTGGTGGCGATCGGGCTCGCTCCGCTATTCGCCGGCTGGATCGCGCAATGTCGCGCCTGGCTACAGAACCGATCGGCTCCGCCATTGCTACAGCCCTACCGAATGCTGGACAAGTTATTCCACAAGGATGCGGCGCTGGCTACGGATGCATCGCAGCTGTTTCGGGCGACGCCCTACGTGCTGTTCGGGACGATGGTGCTGGCAGCGGCAATTATCCCCTCGCTGGTGACCGACCTGCCGTTCGCCAGGGTGGCCGACGCCATCGCGCTCATCGGCTTATTCGCCACGGCGCGCGTGTTCCAGTCGCTGGCGGCCATGGATATCGGCACGGCCTTCGGCACGCTCGGGGCACGGCGCGAGATGATGGTCGGCTTCCTGGCGGAACCGGCGCTGCTGATGGTGCTGTTCAATGCATTCCTGCTCTTCGGAAGCACGGCGTTGCCGGATCTTGTCGACGGATACGCCGCGCATCGATCCGTCGTCGATCCCAGCGTAATCTTTGCGGCGGTCGCATTCCTTATGGTGCTGCTAGCCGAAAATGCCCGCATCCCGATCGACAATCCGGCCACCCATCTCGAACTTACGATGATCCACGAAGCTATGCTGCTCGAATACTCGGCCCGGCATCTCGCGTTGGCGGAATGGGCGTCGAGCTTGAAGCTCTTTAATTACGCCTGTATTGGATTTGCCTTATTTCTGCCTTGGGGTATCGCAACCCATGGACAGGATGGGGGCGTGGCGCTGCTGATTGCCATCGCCGCACTGATCGGGAAACTCGCGCTTGCCGGGGCCGCATTGGCGCTCATCGAATCGCTTTCGGCCAAATTGCGCATCTTTCGGGCTCCCGAGTACCTGGCGATGGCGTTTCTGATCGCGGTGCTTGGCCTGCTTGTTCATCTTCTATTGGGAGCCTGACTAGGATGCCTACATCTCATCTGATTTCACAGTTGCTCAATGTTCTCGCCGCAGTTTTGCTGCTCATCTCTTTTGCCATGCTCTCGCGGCGACGCACGCAGCGGTTGATAACCCTGCTGGCTTGGCAGGGAGTCATCCTTTTTCTCTCGACATGCCTCGTGGCCCATAGTTCCGGGCAGTCGGAGCTTTACTATTCGGCAGGGCTCACCCTGATCCTGAAAGTTATCGCCCTGCCCTGGATACTTCATCGGCTGATCTATCAGCTCGGGGCGCAATGGGACAGCGAGCCGTTAGTCAATATCCCCGCGACGATGTTGGTCGGCTTGGCGCTCGTGATCTTCGCTTTCGGCTTGGCGCAACCGATTAGCATGCTGGCCACAACTATCACGCGCCACACCCTCGGCATTGCGCTGGCCGTGATCCTTCTTTCATTTCTGATGATGATTACCCGTCGCAAAGCAATCACGCAGGTGATCGGATTTCTCGCCATGGAAAACGGCCTGTTCTTTGCGGCGACCAGCGCGACCTACGGCATGCCGATGGTGATCGAACTGGGCATTGCGCTGGACTTATTAGTTGGCGTGTTTATTCTCGGGATTTTTTTCTTCCAGATTCGAGAGCAGTTCGAGAGCCTCGACCTGCATCACCTGGAAGCACTGAAGGAGGACTGAAGTGGAACTCTTGCTTGTACTGGGTTTGCCACTGCTGGGGTCCATTTTGCTGGCCCTATTCGGCGCACGCCGTTACGCAGCTGACCTCAATGCCGGTATGAGCTTGGCCACGCTAACCGCCGCCTCGCTGTTGGTCCTGCGAGTCATCCGCTACGGCCCGATCCTAGTCGGTCACGAGCAATTCTTCGTCGATTCCTTCAACGTGTTCCTGGTCGCGCTAACGGCGTTCGTAGGTTTCACGACGTCGCTTTTTTCCCGCCCTTACATGCGCATCGAAGAGCACCACGGACGCATCAATCCCCGTCGTTTGCGCCTTTACCACAGCATGTATCAACTCTTTATGGGGGCCATGCTACTGGCGCTACTGACCAATAACATGGGGCTGCTGTGGGTGGCCATGGAAGCGGCAACGCTTTCCACCGTGCTGCTAGTTTCGTTGTACCGCACACGGGCCAGTCTGGAGGCAGCCTGGAAGTACTTCATCTTGTGCGGCGTTGGTATCGCCCAAGCTTTGTTCGGTACCATTCTCCTTTATTTTGCCGCTGAGCAAACGCTTGGGCGCGAGGGTATGACTGCGTTGCTGTGGACGCATCTCAATGCCGTGAAGGGACAACTTGAACCGAGGGTGTTAGGACTTGCGTTTGTCTTTCTTCTGGTTGGGTATGGAACCAAAGTCGGGCTCGCTCCCCTCCACAACTGGCTTCCCGACGCGCATGCCGAAGGCCCGACGCCGGTATCGGCGGTTCTTTCCGGCCTTCTTCTGAACGTCGCGCTCTACGCAGTCATTCGCTGCAAGGTGCTTGTCGAGGGCTCTGTCGGTTCTCTTCTTCCGGGCCGCATGCTGATGACGTTTGGACTACTGTCGGCGGTGCTTGGTGCGTTCTTTCTCTGGAGACAGCGCGATATTAAACGGCTCTTTGGCTACTCATCGATCGAGCACATGGGCATCATTACATTTGCGTTCGGATTGGGCGGTCCGGTAGCCAATTTCGCGGCACTGTTGCACATGACAGTCCACTCACTCACAAAGTCGTCCATCTTCTTCACCGCCGGGCATGCTTCGCAGACTGCTGGCACGCAGCAAATGGATGGCATTCGCGGTCTACTGGGGATCAGCCCAACAATAGGCTGGGGACTCATGCTGGGATCGATCGCCATTCTTGGGATGCCGCCATTTGGCGTCTTTGCAAGCGAATTTCTCATTCTTACAACCGCAATGAGAGAGCATCCTTGGAGCACTCCTTTTCTCCTGATTGCACTCGGAGTGGCGTTTGCCGCAATTTTCAGCCGAGTGCAGCCCATGGTCTTCGGGGAAAGCGACGCGCCTCCTTTACCTCATTCTCCGGCTCTATTACCCGTTTTCATTCATCTCGCCATGGTGTTGACACTTGGAATCTATATGCCCCCGGCACTGGCCGAGTGGTATCGCGCCGCCGCGCGCTTGATCGGGTGACGTATATGAGTCTTATTTTCCTCGAAGGAACGATTAGGCAGCTTCCTTCGAACATAAGTTGCGGTTACGCAAAGGTTGGAGCCGCACAGTGGCAACGCGCGACCGAAGAGTTGTGCGTGTCCGGCGGCCGGTTATTCACTCTTTGGGGAGCGGATGATCGCGACCGTGACGGCCGTTTCCGCATCTACGCCGCTTATCTTCTTCCGGAAGACGTGCTCGTGCTTGAGCACGAGATCGAAGACATAGTGAATCCTATATATCCGAGTCTCACCCACATGTTTCCTTCCGCGCTGCGGCTGGAACGCGCGATGCGTGACCTGTTCGGGGTTTCGAGTACGGAGCTGGACGAGCGCGGTTGGTTGCGCCACGGCGGCTGGCCCGAGACGATATTCCCGTTGCGGCGGGACATCGACGGGAAGCAGCAATATCCCGTCACGTCTGAGGCCTACCCGTTTCTCCAGGTCGAAGGTGACGGCGTACACGAGATCCCTGTCGGCCCGGTTCACGCGGGGACCATCGAACCAGGACACTTTCGATTTTCGGTTGTTGGCGAGAAAGTTTTGCGGCTGGAAGAACGCCTCGGCTACACGCACAAAGGAGTCTCGAAGCGGTTTGAAGAGATGCCGCAAAATGAGGGCCATCGTCTAGCGGCGCGCCTTTCCGGCGATTCCGCCGTCGCCTTTTCCTGGGCATATTGCGCGGCTCTGGAAGCAATAACCCGAACCGTCTGCCCTCCTCAAGCCGCGAACCTGCGCGCGCTGGCGCTCGAACACGAGCGGTTGGCCAATCACCTGGGCGATTTGGGTGCGCTGGGCAATGATGCGGGTTTCGCGTTCGGACTCACGCAGTTTTCGCGCTTGAAAGAGGACCTCCTGCGAACCAACGTCGCCGTTTTCGGAGCGCGTTACCTGATGGATTACATAGTCCCTGGTGGAGTGGCGCTCGATTTACCTCAAGACGCGCCCCGGCTGCTTCGCGGTGAATACCTGGCGCTTGAGCAAGCTGTGACCAATTTACGTTCCATCTATGACGAACATGGGGGACTCCAAGACCGCTTCCGAGAGGCGGGCCGGCTCGAACCTGAGCTAGCCGAGAAACTTGGAGCCATGGGTTTGGCCGGACGCGCTTCGGGCGTTTCTTGCGATCTGCGGGTGGACCATCCCTGGCCGCCCTATGATCGACTGAAGGCAAAATTGGTCACGCACACTTCAGGCGACGTTGCCGCGCGCGTGCAAGTGCGGTTCGACGAGTTCACCGAATCTCTGCGGCTTTGCCGAACGCTTCTCGAAGATTTTTCATCGGAGCCAATCCAGACGGAGGTGCCTTTCGCGGAATCGGGTCGTCTCGGAATCGGCGTGATCGAAGGATGGCGGGGGCCGGTGATGATCGCTCTTGAAGCCGGTCCGGACGGAACCGTTCGGCGTTGCCACGCGCACGACCCGTCGTGGCAGAACTGGCCGCTGCTCGAATATGCAATCCTCGGCAACATCGTTCCTGATTTCCCCCTGATTAACAAATCCTTTAACCTGTCCTACAGCGGACAAGACGGATGAGGTGCCATGCTTGATGTTCTTTCAACGATGCTCCGCACCGGGATTCTGACCGAACCTTTGCCAACTTGCGGCGATGCATCATCTGTTGCGGTCGAAACACTGCAGAAGGATTTGTGGAACATCGTGGGTCGCGCGCTCTGCATCCGTCACGTCGATGCCGGCTCGTGCAATGGGTGCGAGCTTGAAATTCAGGCGCTCAATAATCCCTACTACAATCTGGAGGGAGCGGGCGTCAAATTCGTCGCCAGCCCGCGCCATGCGGACGTGCTGCTGGTAACCGGACCGGTATCGGTGAATATGGAAGAAGCTCTAAGGCGCACTTATGACGCCGTCCCCGATCCCAAACTCGTCATCGCGGTCGGAGACTGTGGAGCCTGCGGCGGAGTGTTCGGTGAGGGCTACGCCAGCCGGGGTAGCATCGCCAACATCATTCCTGTGCACCACACAGTTCCAGGCTGTCCCCCAAGTCCGGCGGCGATCCTGGGCGGCATCCTCGCTATCGTTCGTTCCACTGCCATTCCCGGATGAAATGAAGGACTATGGAATCGCTGAAGGCAGTCAAGGAATCGAATGCGAATAGGATGCGCGAGAGCCTTGAAAAACTCCGCTTTGAAGTTGGCAAGCTGCTGTGGCATGATAGTTTTTAATGTAAGGACATGGTAATGTGCGAATATTAGCATGTCACGGGATTTCACAAGGCGCTTCTCTGTTGCGCCCTCGAGAAAATCCTCAACATCCGGCAATGGAAACGGCCACAAGTGTCATTCCGACCGGCCATCCGAGTTCGCGCACCGGGAAGAGCGCAAAGCTAATTTGAAGCACGCAGTCTTCTATGTGGCGGTTGCGTTGGTGCTTATCCTAGCAGGTCGGCTCGGTCGCGTCAGCAAGGCTCAGCATTCGACTGCCAGCCAACCGTCAGGGCAAGGCGTCACTCTTGTTCTGCGCCTTCAAGCGCGGCTCGAGAGCCAGTTTGGGCTCACTGTGCGATTCCGGTTGGGCAATGCGGGAAGTCATTCAGTTTTCTATCCTGTGTATCCGGGCACAAACGTTCCGGTCGGAGAGATTGTCACCCGTACATCCTCGTCGTCCGATTGGATGCCTCTATCCGCCAAGTCTCAACTGCAATGGTCTCCGGAATCGATCGACCGCACTCTTCGGTGGATTGAGATGCCGCCCGGGGGATGGGTCGACGGCGAGTTTTCCGATCCCGGCATGCGGGGCGGGGAGCACGCATATGCGATCCTACTCAAGCCAGGTCGAGACGCCGACCCGCTCCTGATCCTCTCTGAACCCTATAACTCAGGCCGGAATTAGCCTGAAGGTGAAGAGGCGTGCTTCGAGAACAAGTACGGCGGAGCCTACATCGGGTCTTGGCAATATTGCTTCGCCAGACCAACATCCGAAACCTCAAACTCTTTTGCCACATTTTGCATTGGCGTGCTCCAAACTCTTGCGCATAGGTCCTGTCTAGTGATTCGAATATGACTTTGCACAAGACCTTCCTGCGGATTGGAATTTGAAGGAACAAGAATCGCAACCAGAGATATTCCTGACATGAAGGGAGAGTTCACGATCGTGGCGAGATCAAGTAGAGCACCTGCTCACAAGGCAGGCGCGCTAGTTCAGGCAGTAGGCTTTCGACCCACCGCCCCTATGCGAGCCTTGTACCACGTCAAGCATGTGAAGATCGGTAACTTAGAATAACGGAGAACTACACGAATACTTTCAAGCAAGGCGAGCAAGATACGATGGAACCGCTAGGAGACTTTTTTGGAACCGGATCGCCTGAGATTGACAAGGGAATACGGACTTCTTTCCCAAATAAAAGAAGGGCTTGTTGGCAGTACCCAACAAGCCCTTAAAGGAACCGATCTGTCCGGCTATTCTCAGTCAGAGCTCGACGAGGTGGCGCTGCGATTAAATCAACGACCACGAAAGACTTTGGGTTTTAAGACTCCGGCAGATAGACTGCAAGCCAGTGTTGCACTGACCTGTTGAGAGCACCGGACTTATCAGGACTTGTTTCATTTGTGGGTGTAAAGTGTGGGAACGATGAAGTGGTATTTTCAAGCTTTACGAAAGTATGGGGTATTCGCCGGTCGGGTATGTACGAGGGCACGCATGACATTCATCACCTCGTCATCGGCGAGCGGATTAGGGGCATTCCTGCGTATATTTGATTTTGAGGAGGACCAGATGTTTCGCAAAAGCGGCGGCTCCCTGCATATTATTCCATTCCTCTCGCATGGTATTTTCTTGGCGGCGTTTCTGCTTGCCACGGTTGTTGCGCCCGCCTCGGCTCAGGAGAAGCCCAAAGTCCGCGCCATCACCGCGTTTATCCACCTGGATACCACGCAGTACAAGCAACAGATCGCGGACACCTTAACAATGCTGCACAAAACAAAGGCCCGATTTGAACTTGCTGGCTACGAAGTGCAGACGATCCGCATCACAACACAGCCTTTCACAGAATACACGCGCGGGATGTCGAAGCAGGACGTCCTTGCGTTCTTTCACGATTTCGACAAACTTGCAAAGAAGGAAAACATCCTCATCGGTATCGGTCCCGCGCTGATGTCAGAGAAAGACGATCCTGGACAGGCTCAGCTCCTGGCCGAGATTCTGAGCCTCACCAGTTCCATGCGCGGCACTGTTGTGGTAGCTGGAGACGACGGCATCCACTGGAAGGCCGTCCATGCTGCCGCGGATGTCATGAAATATCTCGAGGATCACACCGACCATAGCATCGGCAATTTCTACTTCGCGGCAATTGCCAACGTACCTGCCTATGCGCCGTTTTATCCCGCGTCGTATCACCAGGGTCTGGGCCATCAATTCGCAATCGCTCTGGAATCAGCGAACGTGGTCGCCGCCGTGATGGCCGTGCAGCGCGACCAGGAGGCAACGCGCCAAGCCCTGGTTTCCGAACTGGGCATTCACGCGCAGGCCGTCGCGGACATTGCAAGCAAGATCGATCAAGAATCCGGATGGACCTATATGGGTCTCGATCTCTCTCCCGCGCCAAGAAGAGAAGTCTCGATCGCTTCGGCAACTGCCGGGTTCACTGGAGGACGATTCGGCACCAGCGGCACAATGACCGCTGCCGCAACCATCACCGCAGCGCTTCGTGATATTTCCGTCAAAAAAGTCGGCTACTCGGGATTGATGATGCCTGTTCTTGAAGACACCCGGCTCTCTCAACTTTGGAGTGAGGGAGCGATCTCAATGGACCAGCTTTTAGCCTATTCGGCGGTCTGTGGCACGGGGCTCGATACGATCCCTCTCCCCGGAGACGTCACGACCGCGCGGCTCGAGCGAATCATTGGCGATATGGCTAGCCTTTCGGTGAAATGGTCGAAACCACTGAGCGCCCGTCTGCTTCCAGTCGCGGGCGCGAAAGCCGGAGATCGCACGGAGTTCGACGATCCGAATCTGATCAACACAATCATTCAGCCGTTGCCATGACCGTCATTTCCCACCCTATAGATTCAAAGGTTTGCAGGAGACTTTGCAGAGGCGTTTTCGGAACAAGTGTAAAAAGCCACATTCCGATAAGCCGGGTGGTCTCAACAGGTCAGTGCAACACTTGCTTGCAGTCTATCTGCCGGAGTTTGAAATCCCAAAGTTTTTCTTGGACGCTGATTTAAGCGCAGTGCCACCTCATCGAGCTCGGCTTGTGAATGCGCTGACAAGTCTGTTCGTTTAGGGAAGTACTGACGCAACAGGCCGTTCGTGTTCTCGTTCGAGCCGCGCTGCCACGGGCTCTGCGGATCACAGAAGTAAACCTTCACATCCGTGGCCACGGTGAAGCTCTTGTGTTGGGCCATTTCCAGTCCACGGTCCCAGGTCAACGAGCGCCGCAGCGTCGCCGGAAGTTGGCGTACGTGCTGGCTCAGAGCGGCGACCACCGTCGCCGTATCCTTGCTGGGTACCTTGACCAGCATGACAAAGCGCGAATGACGTTCCACCAAGGTTGCAATGTGACTGTTATGCGCGCCGCCCAGCAGATCGCCTTCCCAATGCCCGGGAACCGCGCGGTCTTCCACTTCCGCTGGCCGTTCCCGGATGGAAATGGCATCGACGATTTGACCGCTGTGATGCCCGCTGTCACGGGAGTGCCGCGAACGGCGTATACGCCGCTTGGAGCGAAGATGCTGAATCAGCTCCTTTTTCAGCACTCCTCGCGCTTGGATGAACAGGCTGCGATAAATCGTTTCGTGCGACACACGCATGCTCTCGTCGTTGGGATACTGCAACTTCAACCATCCGGAAATCTGCTTCGGCGACCAGTCCAGCATCAGTTTACTCGCAACCATCTCCCGGAGCTTGGTGTGAGTGGCCAGAGGGCAGGTCTTGGGTCTCAAGGCCGATTCCCATGCCTGCCGATCGGCTTCACTGGCTCGATAGGGAGAGCGCCCGCCATGGCGGGCCATCTCCCGGCTCACCGTTGACGCCGCGCGATCCAAACCTTTGGCGATGGCACGAATCGACGAGCCGCAAGCGATCCCGCGGGAGATGTCTTCCCGTTCCTGAACTGTGAGAGCTGTCCGCGAACGACGGCGGACGAGCGGGGCAATTCCACCATGACGCTTCAACAGAAGGTGAATGACGGGATGTGCCTTGCCGAGAGCGCGGCCAATCGCATGCAACGACTCTCCCGCCTTCCAACGACGCCAGACCTCAACTCTCTGCGATGCAGAGAGTCTTGTGCACTTGCTTGCGGTCATATACACCACCTGTGATGAGAGCTTCTAGCTCAGATGGTGTTGCAATGACCAGTTGAACCGGCAGGCGTTCTCGGTAACTGGAAATCTGTGCTTTCCCACATACCGAGAAGCGGACTTCTCAGGACTTGGCCCTGAGTGTGCCCCGGCTTACATTCTCGCACTCTGTTATCAATGAGTTTGCTATACTGTTGTGCTAACCTTCATTAAGGTGGACTGATTGTGGCTTCTCCTCAAATGGCGACGACCGGCAAATGGAATCGAGAGGCAGAGCGAGGCCAATTGCTCAAATGAAATTGTAGACTCTCCTCGATTGGGAAAATTCCTGTGCCACTTTTGAAGTGTGAGGTAAGCTTTTCTATTCATTAATTCGGCCCAATCTCGTTCTTGGGATTGTTCAGATGATACGGAGGACTAAACTGTGATTATCGGTGATCGATTGCGTGCGTTGCGTGAGGAAAAGGAGTTTTCGCAAGGTGAGATTGAGAAAAGAACGGGATTGCTTCGCTGCTATATCTCAAGAGTCGAAAACGGGCATACCGTGCCAACAGTTGAGACACTGGAAAAATTTGCTCGCGCCCTCGAAGTCCCGATGTATCAACTTTTTTATGACGGCGAAGAGCCACCGAAGCTGAAGGATCTACCGAAGCGGAATGCTGGTTCCAAGTTGTTCGGAGCCTCCGGTAAGGACGCGCGGATGCTGGAGAAGTTTCGTAGGCTCCTCAGTAAAACGGATGCGAAAAATCAAGGCATCCTTATGCATATGGCACGGAAGATGGTGCGGCGTAAGGCCGTTTAAGCTGAAATTTCTTGAGGTTAGGCAGTCCGACATTCGTGGGTCAATTCGTCTTGCCTAATAGAATTATGGACCTTTGCCCATCATTGGATAGGCACAGGTTTCCCCGTCTCCTTGAGCGTTTCTCAGTTTGTTCCGATGATGCGGACTTCCTTCCCGTGGAGCCCTGCGAACTTTATTGCCTTGCCGAGAAGCATGTATTCTTCTTGTTGATAATCTGCGGCAAATGAGTCCTGGTGGAGGATGATTACGTCTTCGTTTTTGCCGCAGAACTTAACGAAGTCGGGCAATAAGCGTCGGATCCCAATCGGGAGGTCCGCCTCCCTTTTTCGCAATTCTTCGTCTGATATTCGCGGCATTAGTCTTCACCTTCCACCGATTCACTTTAGGACAGGATTCGGTCCTGGCTAGGGTGGCGGTAGTTTCTAGTATTGGTGTTTCTCTCGGTCGCGCAACCCGCTCGCTCGTGTTCGTTCACAAGATTAGCCCGCTGCGTCAAAGCATCCAACGAGATTTTCGGATTGGACCACATTCTTTTTACGATCTGATTGAGGGAAGATGAATCAAATTATAATCAATCACCACACTCGCTCTAGGAGGAAGTCCTTGACATCCAGTGAGCGTCGCCGCGCCGAACGTTTTAATTTTGACTTGCCTCTAATTGTCCAATGGACTGAAGGCTCTGAGCTGGCAGGACTTATCGGGACTTGGCCCAAATCAACGCGCATCGCCCGAGACGAATCTGGGGACGAACTCTGGACAGACGCTCAAGCTGCTTGCTGTTTCAGATGTTCGGCGTTGCAGCGTTAATTTGTGTAGTCGGGCCGTTTATCAAACCAGTTCCCGAAATCGCAGGAGATAAACGCGGTGCTGTGCAACACCCTTTCATAACAGTAGCCGGTTTCGTGGTACTCGCGAAAGATGTCGAAGTATTGGATTACGCCGTAAATATAAATTGGGATGTCAGCATCAATCAATTTTTGTGCGGTTGCGGTATCAACCGGGTCAGTTGGTGCAGTTCCCCACTGGTCTCCAACATTGCCCAACATATTTCCGGCGGGACTTGCATAAGCAGGAATCTTCATCTGTTTGATCTTTTGTTCGGAATCCGTACCGAATGTGGCATACCGGTGAAATCGAATCCCAATCGCTGGAGTCCGACCGCTATTCGCACAATGAACATCAGCACAGACTCTTGTGGGTCCAGGGGTTTGGCAGATAGGGGGATTCGACATAAGAGCATTGGTAGTCGCAACGTAAGCCCTCTCCTCCTGTTTGAAAGACTGACTGGAAGATTCCAGCGTGCTTTTAGCTATCGTGGCGGCATCTCGGGCAGCATCAGCCGCCGTCTTGTTGGCGTGGTACATCTTAATCGTGTACGCGGTATAGATCGCAAGTAAAGCTATGCCAAGTACTTCTACAAAAGGTTTGATCTTGTCCCACCGGTCTTTTTCTGTCTTGCAAACAATCTCGTAACGGATATTTGTAGGCGGTGGTGGAGAACTGGCCAATGCTGGAGGCGCTTGAGGAGTTGGATTGTTCTCACGGGCGGGATCGTGTTCTGATGTCATAAGGTATACACTCCTGGCAAGTATCTTCGTATGGTACCACCGACACAGATTCGTCCATTATGTCGCTTTCCCGCCTTGCCAGGCGTTACAATCTACCCTTTCGAACTTCCCATCCGGAGCCTCTCGCACGTTTGCCTATGTTGGCTGCTGCGAATTCTCGGAAGCTGGGAATCCAAATGGCTCGGCAGGCCGCATTTCCAGGTTCCGAAAATGTTCCCATTTAGGCAGGATGCCTAGAACGCCGGGGTGTCTTCATTGATCCTCAGAAAAAACGGTGCAATACTGCGGCTCGGTCTGCGCACGGAGCGATTTTTCCCTCCTATTTTCCAGGTCTTTGGTGGTCCAAGAGTGTAAATCGGAGGTAGGGCCAAATTTGGTGACACAATCGGACTCCTCGATAATCACCACTATGTTCAAACGTCTTGCGTGAACTGGGATCAGTACCGCGTGGGCTTACACGACCAAGCGCGTCGAAGAGTATGGTTGCCTTGATCGACGAATGGTTTCGTTCTCTGATGGCACCCTTCCGCGAAGACCCGAGCCCCGGCCCCTGCGTCACGTTTTGGACGCCGGGCAGCAATGAACGAACGGCAAAAACAATTCCCACCCCGATGACGCACCTGATGAATCCTGCCTGTACGACGACCCGTCCGAAAAATAACATAGAGAAGAATAAACCGAAATCATTGAACTAGCTTCGGGCCGTCGAGCTTTGTTACGGTGGTGCACTCCTGAGCGTTGTATGTAATCGTGGAGATGGTTTCGAACTTTTGGCCCGCCCCGTCCCCGTACGTAATCCGAACTTTGACCGAAATTTCCAACTTTCCATCTTCGTGGCAGGCGGTTGCAAGAAAATCGTAAAACTGTTGGTCGACAGTTGCAACCAGGCATTCGATCTGATGGCTTTCGTTTACGAGCATCTGGGGAATCGTCCTGAACTTGATTTCCTTCCCGGCAAGCCTACAAGGATCGAAGGCTATATTTTTTGCATTTGCTTCAGTGCATCTAATTGAAAAGTAATCTACGAACTTATTTTCTATCCCCATTTGTTGTCTCGCTTGGTAGGTGAGGAACACTTTGGGGGCATTCTTCAGACCCAGGAGTTGGTCGATGGCGTCCCGCTCTTTCTTCCATGCACGAAAAGTCACAACTACTAGGCAAACCTCAGCGACGACCAAAGTTACGTAGAGACGAGCCGGAGTCCCCGGTTTGACCCAGTCGCCTACGAACCACCCCAGAACGCCCAGAACGACAAAGAGCGCTAATCCGATTAGCGACTTACCATCCGAGATGATAGCCTTGACGTATTCCCAGATTTGGGTCTTTAGATGGACTGCCAATGATTGTCTTCTCCATTGACTGGATTTGCCGATTTCAACTTTGCGTTTTCACATCAATCGCCTTCTTGTTTCGACCCAGATAGCAATCTCGGGAGAAAGCAAACGCGGCGCGAGCCGAAACTCCTGCCGTTGAAACTACCGCCGACTAACTCAGAAACTCCCCCTTCCTTTCCCGCGAGTAGTAGGCCCTTCCTTTTCTCTTGGCCTCTTAATTTCTGCTTCGCATGTAATGCCTAGCAGTACCTGCTCGGGTGCTTTCCTGCTTCGACGGACACCGTTTCAATTTCTTTGGCATCTAAACGGTTCAACGTCGATGAGAGCGAGGGCGCTTTTGCGTTGCTGCAATAACACGACTTATTAGGCGCAACCATGCAACGGCGAGTTCAAGTGTTTGCCTCGCGTAGAAACAGGCTGCGCTCGTATCTGGATTCGCAAGGGCCTCGGCCTTTGTTGCCGATTCAAAGTCCTCAGACCATTCGGCCTGAAGGAATCCGAAGTTGGTCACTTCGCCCCTCCATCACTTATCTTCCAGTCAATGCGCTTTGATTCGATTCCTGAATGGCTTGTGAGCTTCTTAAAACGCGCTGCGAACGCGGCTCGAACGCCTGCGAACGCTTTCTTATCCACCTCTACACGACATTTGACTGTGTTCATCACATCGTAGCCGACTTCACGCATCGCCTTCTCTAGCGCTCCCTCAAGTGCGGCGATGAAGTCTCGGCGCTTCCGATGACCTTTCACGTCTTTGACCTCACCGAGAATTGGTCCGTGGGCTACCAAATGGAACGAGCACTGCTCCGCTTCGATGAGGTGGCTCTCTAAATGCCGCCGCAACATGTTGCTAGTCTCAGCAAACCCAAGATGCTGTCCCATGCGATTGAAAGGCGACTGTGCGTTTGCCGAAGAATTATCGCCTGTCCGCCCTACGTAATAGAGCTTCGTGCTGACCTGACCGGGGTCTTTTGTACCAGGTGAAATGAGAGAGAATTCACCTGGAGGGAAGACCGGTCATGCCGATGAAGAGATTTAAGCCGGAGCAGATCGTGAATTTGCTGCGGCAGATCGAAGTGGAAATCGCGAACGGAAAGACAACCCCGCAAGCCTGCAAGGAAGCGGCCATCACCCAACAGACCTACTACCGCTGGCGGAAGGAATACGGTGGTCTGAAGCTGGATCAAGCCAAGCGACTCAAAGACCTGGAGCGGGAGAACACAAAGCTGAAACGGCTGGTAGCAGAGCTGTCTTTGGAGAAGCAAATTCTCAAGGATGTCGCAGAGGGAAACTTCTAGGCCCTGAGCGGCGACGTAGCGCGGTCAGGCATGCTCGTGAGACCTATCGAGTGTCGGAACGGCATGCCTGTCGGCTGCTGGGGCAGTGGAGAGGGACGCAACGCTACGAAGGGATCTGTCGAGTAGACGAGGAGGAGCTGACGCAGGACATCATCGAACTCGCCAGTGAGTATGGACGCTACGGTTATCGGAGGATCACGGTAAAGTTGCGGGAAGCGGGCTGGCAAGTGGGGACGGATCGCGTGCAGCGTATCTGGCGGCGGGAAGGACTGAAAGTGCCGCAGAAACAGCGGCCGCGAGGACGGTTGTGGTTGAACGACGGATCGTGTGTGCGGCTGCGACCGGAACATGCCAATCATGTGTGGAGCTACGATTTCGTGAGTGCGATGACGCACGATGGAAGAACGCTGCGGATGCTAGTGCTGCTCGACGAATACACGCGGGAATGCCTGGCGATCCGAGTGGCCAGAAGGCTGGGAAGTAACGAGGTGATCGAGACGCTGGCGGAAGTGATGCTGTGGCGAGGAATTCCGGAACACATTCGTTCGGATAACGGACCAGAGTTTGTGGCCAAGGAACTACGGAAGTGGCTGGGCCAGGTAGGAACCGGGACGCTGTACATCGAACCCGGAAGTCCATGGGAGAACGGCTACTGCGAAAGTTTTAACGGGAAGCTGCGAGATGAGTGCCTGAATGGGGAGATTTTCTACTCGCTGAAAGAAGCGCAAGTGGTGATCGGGCAGTGGCGAGTGGAGTACAACACGAGGAGACCGCACTCGGCGCTGGGCTATAGGCCGCCGGCGCCGGTGGCGTTCGCGCCGCGAATGGCGGCTCTCCGGTCGCCTTCGGCTCCCTGCGATCCGCCATTCGCAAACCCTGTTCAGTCGGAGGTTGTGCTATAAACTCTCTCACTCGCCTGGTACAAAAACTCCATCAGGTCAGGTGGGGTCATAGATAGTTTGATCGGCGCGGGTGGCGCTGCCAATGCCAATAACCTTTGCCATAACTCGTGAGACTTCCGCTGGCGTGTAGAACTGGCCCTTGCTCTTGCCCGACTCCGTGGCGAAGTGACGCATGAGGTATTCGTACGCGTCACCCAAAATGTCATCGCCCTCGGCACGATTTCCTCGGAAGTCGAGCGCCGGATTATCAAAGATGGAGACAAGGTTGGACAGGCGGTCCACCATGTCCTTGCCTTTGCCTAGCTTGTCGGCATCGTTGAAATCAGCGACATCAATCGCGCCCTTGAGGTCATTAGCCTCGGCGAGTTTGGCGATAATCTTGTTGATCTTGTCGCCGATCTCCTTGTCGCCCTTCAGGGAAACCATGTCGGCAAAGCTGCCGCCTTTCGGAACGTCGATCAGCGCATTTTTCTTGCCTGCATATTTATCAGAGACGTATTTGACGAATAGGAGAACGAGTACGTAGTCCTTATATTGGGAGGCATCCATGCCCCCTCGGGGCTCGTCGCAGCTTGCCCAGAGCGAGCTGTACAGTTCGCTTTTCTTAATCGCCATCGCCTATTTGCCTTTTCCCTTTGTCTCTTCCCACATCTCTTGCTACTTCTCAATCCAATTCTCTAGCCATCGGCTGATCACTCGAGCAACAATATCAATAGACTCGTCACATCTCCAATTATAGGTTTCGGAAAATGTTTCCATGTGCGAAGGAAGTCCTGAACGCCAGGGCGTCCTCATCGGTCCCTAGAAAAAACGGCGCACTGCAATCCTATCAGGTTCTTCGGAGGCTTGGCGCCGACCGGTGACCCGCTGCACTGTCTGCTAGAATTGTGCAATGACTGAAATAGTCACCCTAGAATGGTCCTACGTCCCAGCCGATTTTTTCGAAGAAGCAGTCGAATATCGGGAAAAGACTTATGCCATCGAAATCAAGGAAGGACGCATTACCGCAACACTTTCCGTCCCCGAGGAGCAGGCCCTCCCATTTAATGAGATTCACGAGGATCTGGAAACACGTTTTCTTGCTGCCCAACTCTTCAATAACAAGTCGCACCACCTTTCGGAGTACACGGTAAGACGAATCCAGCCAGATGGAAGCGCCAATATTGAAGCAGGCATATTGGTGGGAGCGACACTGCGCATGAGTGTAGGCACTGTTGACGTAGTGGTTCGAGACGCTGCGGGAAACATAGAGTCGGATACTAGGAGGGACCGAATCGAAGAAACCAACAAACTTATGGCCTTGGCGTCAAAACATAGGAAAGAGCCGGTCGTCGGTTCCCTACTGAAAAGTTATAGCGCTGCGATAGCGGACCCACAAAATGCACTCATTCACCTTTACGAAATTCGAGATGCCCTTGACCGGGCCGAGTTTTTGTACCACGGTGAGTGAAAGAGTTTATATCACAGCCAATGGCTGTGAAGCTTGATTGGGCTGAGCCCATGGGCTACATGCCGCGGGGGCAGGCGGCCTGTAGCCGAGCGCCGAGTGTGGCCGCCTTGTGTTGTATTCCACCCGCCACTTCTCAATCACGATCTGTGCCTCCTTTAGGGAGTAGAAGATCTCCCCATTCAAGCATTCATCCCGCAGCTTCCCGTTGAAGCTCTCGCAGTAACCGTTCTCCCAAGGACTGCCCGGCTCGATATACAGCGTTCCGGTCCCCACGTTCGCCAGCCACTTCCGCAGTTCCTTTGCCACGAACTCTGGGCCGTTGTCAGACCGAATGTTCTCTGGAACTCCTCGCCACAGCATCACATCCGCCAGCGCCTCGATGACCTCGTAGCTTCCCAATCGCCTCGCCACTCGAATCGCCAAGCACTCCCGCGTGTATTCATCGATCATCGTAAGCATGCGGACCGTTCTGCCATCGTGGGTCATCGCACTCACGAAGTCATAGCTCCAAACGTGATTTGCCCGCTCGGGCCTTAGCCGCACACAGGAGCCGTCATTTAACCAGAGCCTTCTCCGTGCCCTTTGTTTGCTGGGTATCTTCAGCCCTTCGCGACGCCAGATGCGCTGCACTCGATCTTTCCCCACCTGCCAGCCTGCGATCCGCAACAGCGCCGTGATCCTCCGGTAGCCGTAACGGCCATACTCACTGGCCAACGTGATGATGTCTCGGGTCAGCGCATCTTCATCCACTCTCTGGATCGGCTGGTAGCGTTGCGTTCCACGCCACTGATTCACCAGTCGGCAAGCATGCCGCTCAGAGAGTTCATGCTTCTCCCGCGCATGCTCCACCGCACAGCGACGCCGTTCAGGGCTTAGAAGTTTCCCTCTGCAATATCCTTGAGAACCTGCTTCTCCAGCGACAGCTCCGCCACCACTCGCTTGAGCTTTGCGTTCTCCCGCTCTAGTTCCTTTAGTCGCTTCGCTTGATCTAGCTTCAGGCCGCCGTATTCCTTCCGCCAGCGGTAGTAGGTCTGTACTGTGATCTCAGCTTCTTTGCAGACTTGCGGGGTGGGTTTTCCATTTGCGATTCCTACTTCAATCTGACGCAGCAATGTCACGATCTGTTCCGCTTTGTACCTCTTGTTTGGCATATCCAGCCGTCCTCCTCGTAAGAGATTCTCTCTCACTTCGGCTGGTACAAAAACCACCGGTCAGGTCACCCTGGCTACGAAATTTGGTGGAGACACCCAGGCTCGCTCCAATCTCGGCATCACGAAAAGCCATTGGACCCGGTTGGGGTATCTGGCGAATAAGGCCCCACTCTCTCAAGGACGCCACCGAGGACAGAAAATCGGGCACTTCCGGGATGCGACGTTTGCCGAACTTGATGAAGCTCGTGCTATCGCCAAACTTATGATCCGAGCATACCAAGACTATCTTGGTCGTCTGGCGCAAGCACTGTCGCTAGGCTAGTTCTCGTTCGGAGTAATTGATAGCTCCGTGGGGCCAGATTTCGAACCAGTGAGGTTCGGCAGGCCTCGTTTTCAGGTTCTGAAAAAGTTCCCATAAATCCAGGACGCCTGGAACGCCAGGGTGATCTCATGGATCCTTAGAAAAAACGGTATGATCGGGGCGGAATGATCTTAATGCCGGACGATCAGCGATTCCTTTCCCAGGCAGCGGCTTTGGCAATCCCTTCAGCCTTGAGATGGTCACGAGCGATCACTGCTAGGTCGAAGTCATACTTAGCTGCACGAATTACTGCGTCAGTGGCGTTCGCAGCTACAGCGTCCAGAACTGCGTGAGATGTTGCTATAACTTTCAGTTGTTGGGCGTACAGCCTGTGCTCCCAATCGTCCCTTCCGGGGAACCGAACATCATGGACGACACTTTCAGCGTATTGCCTTTCGGTTTGACCTTCCGACAAAGTGACAGCCAACTTCGCCTTCTCCAAACTATCCGCAAGAGTGGTAGCGTTCGGAGGGGCCACAGCTTCCTGGCCGGTTGAATGCTGAACGTTATCGTCAGTAAAGACTCGCTGAGAAATTACTTTGGCATCCTTTGGGCGGACCTTCCTGGCAATGTCCCCGAGTGACTTGTCCGAATCTCCAGATGGGGCTGCGTTTTGTCCCGCTATCAACGTGACTGTAGATAGCAGGACGACGCATAACACTCTGATTGGTATGAGTGTTTTTCTCACAATACTACAATGATACGCATAGTCCGTGGACATATAAACGCTTAGGCTTTCAATATGACGCTTAACAATAAATGTCCGAGGACGTACGCATTCGGTTCGGCAAAACCATCCGCCAAAGGCGGAACAAACTCAAGGTGTCCCAAGAGGCCTTTGCGGATATGTGCGAGTTGGATAGGTCCTACATTGGTGGGATCGAACGGGGCGAACGGAACGTGGCGCTGGTCAACATCGAGAAGATTGCGAAGACACTCAAGTTGACGATAGCGGAGTTGTTCCGGGGCGTGTGATTTTCCGCCTTAGGAAACTATTGCACTGAAGCCCGCAGGTAGATTGGCCTTGGTGGCTTGCAGGGCTGCTTGTTCAATTTGCCGCAGCCTCTTTCTCGACAGCGCCTTATGAGCCTTCCGTCGTTCCGCTAGCTTCTTATGCCGGAGCCCGAGAATGTCAATGTTGAATTCCCAATAGACAATGATCCGCTGTCGCTTCACGTTACCTCCCACATTCAGTGCGAGCTAATCCTCGGAGTACTTCTTTTTCGCCCATTCCAGAGCCAAGAAGATTTCACCGCCTTCCCGATATCCGCGAGCAATGATGGCGCGGGGTCTGACTTGGAGCACGGCGTTTTGTGCGCGTGAGTGTGAAAATCCTGATGCGCCGCGCAAGAAAAAATACGCGAGAGATGGACTGCGAGAAAGACCGTGGTGGCACATCAAAAACAGTTTTGAGTCCGGTTCCCGCATGGCCTTCACGTAGAAGCGTAGTACGTAGCGGTAAAACCATCTTGGGCGGGGCTTCATATCATCTTTGAATGGCAGCCATAGGCTCTTAAACTGCCGCACTTTCTTACCGTGCTTGCCGTGTCGTAAGTTGATTATGTGTGTGATACCCAGCGCCTGGAGTTGGTCCACGTGGCCCCAGGTGGTAATCGCTGACCCAAATGCCAACCGCTTAGTCACAAACCATGCCTTCATGCTGGTGCCTCCTTTGTGTGTGTCTAACATTTGATTGCTACCCAAACTTTTGCAGTAAACCGGCTGTTCACACACGGACATTTGCGCCTGCCCGGTTACCGGGCATTGTTACCCCGAGGCCGTAAAGCTATTAGGGCCGTTCTAGGGGCCACGCCAAGCTGTTTACCCACGGCCCGCCACGTTAGGCCTTGCGCCCGCAGTTGGGCTATCTGGGCGGCATCTACGAGCCTGTTTGGACGGCCTAGCTTTTTGCCTTTGGCGCGTGCATTCCGTAGCCCTGCCTTGACTCGTTCCACAATCAGGCTTCGTTCCAGTTCCGCCACTGCTCCCAAGACCGTGAACACCATTTTCCCCGTCGGCGTAGACGTATCCACTTGCTCGGACAGACTTACAAACTCGACGCCGATGGCACGGAAGTTTTCTAGTGCTCGCAGTAGATGGGACACTGATCTTGCAAACCTATCGAAGCGCCAGACGACTACGATCTCGAACTTCCTGCGATGAGCGTCTGCTATCAGGCGATCCAGTTGAGGACGACGTTCCTTGCTGCCGGAAATTCCAACGTCGATATACTCCGCGACAACTGGCCATGCGCGACGCAAGCAATACTCGCGTAGCTCACGGAGTTGCGTCTCTGGATCTTGGTGGTTTGCTGTGCTGACTCGGGCGTACAAAACTGCGCGTCGTTCTAAATCTGGCCCGTTGACAACTTGAGGCAATACTGCGTGAGTGATAGTTTCTTTTGCAGCCATCTTGACCTCCGTTTAGGTCGATTTGGTTAGGGGCGCGTTGGTGCTTCAACACCGGCGCGTCCCGCTTCTTACTTTTTGTTGTAGCCCTTCTTCCTCCCACGGCCCTTGCAGTAAATTTCCTGCTTGAGCCTGATGAGCCTATCCAAATCCGCCTTGCCCCACAGCCGCACGGCCCTGCCGTTGCGTATGCGCAGCTTGGGGGCCTTTAGCCTTTTGGCCACCACCCAGCGGTGCAGGGTCATAACCGCTATGCCCGCTGCTTTAGCGGCCTGCTGCGTATTACAATGCTTTGCCATAATGCGATATATGTAACATATCTAAGCGTAGCTGTAAAGCCGTTTGTTTTGGCCACTTAAGCCCAGTAAGCTGGCCTGGTATTGCCGCATGTGGCGCTGGGCAACTCTTGGCGGGTTGTGCGGTCTCTCGGACCTTTACGCTGCAGATTTCGCGCTGCTATCGTGGTCGAGACGCCAAATAGCATTCGAGGGTTTGGCGAGTATTATTTCTGGTCCGGCAACGGGCTTCCGAAATCGTCGCGCGTCTCCTGGTGCACAGCAACATCAAGATCACCCCAAAGCACTATTCTCATTGGATCGCCGAGCGGCAATTGGAGTTAGAATCTGCGGTGCAGCAGGCGTGGAAACGTGCTTAGAACTCATATGAGGAAGATTCTCAAAGCTGTTCTCTTTTTCGTTTCTCTGGGATTGTCAGGGTGGTTTATCTACGCACTGACACAGGCGCTGCGAGTTCGTAACTCGGCTAGTCTGAGCTGTACTGCGCAACTCGGCGCCCCGAACCAGTCAGATTTCTCGTATTTCCAAATTGAAGTGAAGGATCAACATCCGACTGAGCCCTATTTTGACGGGGACGTTTTCCTTAACTATGGAAATATGGCCGGGAAAAACCCCCTAAGAGTAACAATAACAAGATCGGCGGTCGGTCCGTACGCCCGGTCGATGGTGTTCGAAGACCTTCAATACGACAATAGCAGTACTGACCTTTGGGGGACTAAACCGGTCGATATGAGTTTTGTGAGGCTTACGGGCTCGCATATGAACTTCCCGTTTGATTCCGCGAACTTTGACTTTACGCTCTCTTTTGCTCCTTCGCCGATTTTCACAACTGTTCTTATAAGAAATTCCAATCCGAGTTTTTTCATACCGTGTGAGCGCGTTACGGTTTTCAGGAATACCGACAATAGTTACCGGGTGAGCTTCCCGATACAACGTAATCCGTTGGTGGTACTGACGGCAGTAGTCTTGATCTTCGCGGCGTCGGTGTTTCTTTTCGCCATCGTGTTTTTCCTGAAATCTGAATCCCTTCCAACCGCAATAGCCTCCTTCTTTTTTTCTCTCTGGTCCATAAGGACGATTTTGGGTTCGGAGATGAAAACCTTCCCGACATACTTCGACCTGGCGATTCTCGCCCTGTGTGTGCTCCTCGTGGTTTCGATTGGGATTCGAATATCAGTGAAAGAACTATAATTGATACCGTTTTAAATCTTACTCTTTTCTTTTTTGTTTTTGTTCCGGTGGATGAGCGACTTCCCAGCCGGTAAGATTCTAAGTTTACGAGAATGGGTAACCTTCTAAAATCGAGGCAGAGAGATGGATCATACACGGCTTCCCGCCAGAGCTAATCTTCGCTGGACACTCGGACCCTTACGTGCCGCCATCTTTCTCGAAGCTCTCTCATTCTTCTAGCCGTTTGGGATTTCCGCATCTTAGTGCGAGTTTCTTCCGATGCGATCGATCCTTTTCGATTGGCTACTATTTCTCGCGTCTTCCAGGCTTCCCAAGACTGGAGAAGCCTGATATCTTCCGCCGACAGGTTCCACTCTTCTTTCAATGCTTTCTTGGAAAGACTGGAAAGGTCTTTCCAAGAGATCCCTCTCGGAAGTTTCGCTTCAGCCTTTTTAACCCGCTTTTTCCACTCGAACCAGCCGCCATAGTTTTTCATGTTGCTGACCCCTCCAAAATGGGGTTACAACCCCTAAAAAACGACCATTAAACGACTATACATTGTGCTGATTTTAGGGGGGACATATGGACCCCCCGTATAGCAACACACAAATCGAAAAATGGTCCATATTTAGTCGTCTGTCACGACACCGTTTTTGACCCAAGTTTTGAACCCTCTTTGGAATTCCCAATTTTCCTGCATCGCTTGCCAGTTGGAAATGTCTTTGAGCTCCTGATGTGATCTATCCCCCATTTCCATACCATCTCTCCTCTTCTGATTTTTGAATCTTTAGGGGGTGCGAGACCGGGCGCCCCCTTATCGCAGATATGATGTTTTGCGGAGACCGCAAAAATCTTGGTTTTCCTGCCAAGAAAAAATCTCTCTCTCAAGATCGCGCAGCGATCCCCCTTGGAGGATTACGCTAAAAATAGCTATTGTAAGTTATAAGCTATATTAACATTCCCTTATACAACCTTGGCACTCGTAGAAGGCTCTGTCCATGCCGGTGCTAGAACTTGCGTTATCACTTTGCGTTATCACTTTTGGACTTTTCCCACAAAATGCGTTATCACTTTTTGAAGACCTGTTTTGGGCCGTTTTCAGCCTTCAATTCGGATCTGAATTCGGTTTTCAATTCAGGTACCAGCCGGAACTCTTGGAGGCTCCCCGTCTATGCAGGATTCGCCTTCTCTTGAGCCAGTTGAGCAGCCGGACGGTCTTATTGGGCGACATGTTCAACACCTGTTGAATATATCTACCGGAGGAGCCGGGATGCTCCTTGACACACCCGATTATGTCAACCATATCGATGGCTTCCTTATTCTTCCACTTGCCAGCGTCCCTAGTAGGCAAAAGATAATAGAGCGCCCTCAGAGGTTCCTCTTCTTGGGCTATTTTCCTCAATTCTAGTGCGTGCTTCCTCGCTCTAGGATGCAAGCCCGTTGGAACCGGGAACGCAATCGAAGGCACGATGTCAACGATCCCTCGATATAGAGCTTTTCCATTCAGCAGATCTTCCACTCGGTGTCGAGCATATGAGCCTATCCGCAAGGCAAAGACAGGGTCCGCCTTTTGATAGATGCAGATATGGCCGCCCTGTACATCAAATTGAAAAGTGCAATGATGTTTCTGAGCCAGATGACACAGAGCGATAAGTGCGGCGTCTTTGATCGCTTTCCAATCGCAGTCTGCATATTTGTTCACTTCTTCGCTGACTAGATCCAGGAGTTCGTTGAATTCTTTCCGCCTGAGATGGCTGTAGTCACCGAGCTTCTTCGACCGGAGAAACCACGGTTTGTGCATCTTTGCTCCCTCCAAGAGAGCTTGTGGATTAACGCTGAGCGATTAAGATGGCCCGCTTGGAGGACGTCCACCAAGAACCGCTCAGCGTCGATCCTGCGAGTACTGCCATTATTAGTTACCCCGCGTTCCGGCAGCACTCAGAGCCATTGAGTGATCTTGCGACGGGCAATTTGCATTTCATTCGGGCAGTCGTCTTTACTTACCGCAATCATTAATGCGCTCACGTGCATACAGCACCGCCGTCAGCCGCGTCCCTCCGACCGTAAGTGGACAATTTCCATGTAAGTGGTGAACGTTCATGAGCAGGACGTCCGTTGGCCGCACGATGAAAGCAAGATGTTCGCGCGGCATAACCAAAATTCCACTCTCGTCGCGACCTAGTTCAAGCACGACGAGATTGCCCATGCCTCCGCGAAAATCCCCCTCATCGGTGTGATAAAAGGCGGTCACATTTAGATTGATCGTAACCGTGCTGAATGTTGAGCCCGTGTACTTAAAGCTCTCCGATACTCCTTTCATAAAGTTCCTCTGTCGCTTCCAGGGATCAAACAGCAAGTCCCGATAGACGTAATCAACCCCTTGAACCAAAGGCCGGGAGATCTCAAAAATGTCGGGGCGTTCTAGCGACCAATTCGTCTCGCGACAGAAAGGATGGCGCGGGGACTTGTCCACGTAACCCAGAAAATCCGAGTAAGGTCCGGTCAATCCTAGACGAGCGTTTCGTTCGCGTAGAAATCGGAGGATGGTTCGCGGTACAGCCTCTGTGAAACTTAAGGTCCCATCTTTGCGTTCACGATTCATCATCGAGCCCTTGTAAATTATGCTTCCTCGGTTCGAGAGATCGCGGTGGACGGTCCTGAGCAGCTTGGCTGAATCTGCAATAAGTTTTTCGTCCAGGCCGTTCCTGACTAAGTAAGCCAAGGCGTGTTCTTTGCCTCCGACTCTTTCAAAGAAATACGCATCCTCTTCAATGAGGTCCGCATCTCCCAACTCCGGTTCAGCGCCCCGTAAGGCTTCAACTTCGCCATCACTGAGACACATCTTTGGTTTGATTTCTAGCTTATACATTCGCAATATCCTCTCTCGCCTATTCGGCAAATTTAATTGCAAATATAATTTGCAAAACAATTCATTGATACGCTGTGGTCACTACAGATGCACGGTCTGAGACTCGACCGTGGCGTTAGGTCAATCATGAGATCGATGGGACTTGTGGTGCTTCTTATGTGGACGGTCTTTCCCGATGAAAACATAAGCAGCGAGAGTCCAAAATTCCTTGGATTTTTCTGGCTTGCGCTTATACCGCCTGCGACACATCTCGAGTATCTCCGGAGGCGCGACGATGCGGAGTGTCCAGAATGCGTTGTTATGGCTGGGTTCCTTGCCCCGCCGCTCGTCGGCTTCCTTTCTGACAAGTTTCGCGAGCTCTGTGTTGTCGCGATCTGGAACACGTTCGTTAAGTGGTTGCTCAGGGTCTCCATGCTCAATTGACCGGTAACCGGTCAATTGAGTCCGGGTTTCCCACTTGACCTCATCGTGGTAGCGCCGAATTAAATCGTCTGCAGTGCTGCGCGGATAATCATATTTATCGAGAAATGCCTGCCATTCTCCATGTTGGCAGAGGCTTTTAATAATGGAGAGTCGCCTTCCTTCTTCTAAGCGCCTACGCTCCCCTCTTAGCCAGTACAAGTGCCAATCAGCCTCGACCTGAGCTCGCGTCATTAAGTCTTGCGCACCCACAACCCGTTCGCTCTTCCCAAACTTGACGACGATTTTGCTACCGATGATCGCGACGATTTTCCCAAAGCCAAACGCTGGAGAAAAAACGGGCTGGCCTGCCTTGCGTTCCCACTCTAACCGGGGACAGCGACGAATCGCCTTCGCTGTCTCTCGGTGCCTATAGATCCGTTCCAACCGGCGTTCGCGAGATTTGCTAACGGGCCTGAGCCCATTCGAATCCCGCTTGAGCCACCTATGTTCGCTGTCATCGCCAGAGGTGCGAAGGTATTGCCGTCCCCCTCGATAGATTTCTGCCGTACCTTCTGCGCGTATTTGAATTGCCGTTTCTCCCATCTTCGCTGCCTCCATGAGAATTGCGATCCGCTACCATGTATTCATCGTATCGCAAGAGAGTGTACGAATATAAATATTACTTGACATCATGCGAATATATTGATTATATTGATCCAATGAGACCGAAGCACAGCAGTAGTGATGACGATTTGGGCGACGACGTTCGGCTCCTTAGTTTTCGGGACTTCCCAACTGACCTGTACTGGAAGTGCAAGCAACAAGCTGTCAATCGGAGACTTTCGTTAAAGCAGTACGTAATCCAAGTGCTACAGGAGGCTGTTGAACGGGATTCGAAAGGAACTCGACCAACCTAAATAGCAGACATCTGGGCGATTGAATCGAGGCTGTGGCTCAGCCTCATTAAAAACTAAAGGTGCCGTCGGAACCTGGCCATGCGACTGAGCAAGCGCTAGGCTCCGGAGGCACCTTTTTTTATTTCTACGAGGTCTTTGACCGAAGGTGACCCATGACACAAAACAGTGAACCACTACCAAATTCAGCCAAGACCGCAAAAGACGACTCGTTGTCGCCAGTCATTGGCGGCCTTTATTACACCGTCGATGAGATTGCGGCCATGTGGAAAGTGAGCCGCGATTCAGTCCGGAGGCTTTTCAGGAATGAATCTGGTGTTCTTGCTATTTCCCCTCGCCGACGCAGAGGGCCGCGCAGTTACACCACATTACGAATCCCGCAATCTGTCCTGCATCGAGTCCACCGCAAACTGTCTATTGTCACAGTATTGACTAAATAGGTATTATTCGCCCATGCTAACGATTTATCGGCGCCACCAAAGGGATTGCGAGCACCAAGACGAAGGCCGAAGTTATCGTCGGTGCCGGTGCATGATTTGGGTGGACGGGTCCGTGGGCGGGGAGGAAATCCGGGAGTCTCTGCACACCCGGGATTGGCAGAAGGCCCAGGATATTGTCCGACAATGGGAAGCTGACGGCCAGCGCATTGAGGAGGCACAGCCTATCACAGTAGAGGGAGCATGTGACAAGTTCATAGCTGACGCTGAGGCGCGTGGATTGCGGGAGCCAACGCTTTACAAATATCGCCTGCTTTTTAGTCGGCTACAAACTTTCGTTGAGGGCCAGGGAATTAGGTATCTCTGTGAATGCGATCTGGATTGTCTGCGGAGATTTCGTGGGACATGGCCGAACAGGAATATTGCCGCTAGGAAGAAGCTAGAGGCTTTGCGGGCTTTCTTTAATTTTTGCTGGGTGAGCGGGTGGATCAAAACCAATCCGGCCATCCATCTGAAACCTCCTAAGATCGATGATCCGCCAGTTGTCCCCTTTTCGTCTGAAGAAGTGGCTCAAATCTTGGCCGCTTGTAACCAATACGAATGTGGGCGAGGGCAATGGGGGCGAGCCAATGCGCACCGTCTTCGGGCGCTTGTACAGCTCCTGCGCTTTTCCGGACTGCGAATCCGCGATGCGGTCACTCTAAGAAGAGACCGAATCCTCAACGGGAAGCTGTTACTTCGTACCGCGAAAACCGGAACGTTGGTCTACATTCCGCTCCCTGATTTTGTTGTCTATGAACTGGAGTTGGCGCGAGGTACGAATCCAGAGTTTTTCTTCTGGAGCGGGGAAGGAAAGCCAAAATCTTGCGTGGGTGATTGGCAGCGGAGTCTCAAGAAGCTATTTCGGTCGGCAGGCGTACCAGGTGGCCACGCCCATCGGTTCCGTCATACCTTTGCGAGCAACTTGTTACTTGCGGGAGTGCCTCTGGACCGCGTTGCTACTCTACTCGGTCATACCAATTCAAAGATTACGGAAAAACATTACGCAACCTGGATACGCGCCCGCCAGGAACAGCTTGAGGCAGACGTACGTCGCGTGTGGGAGCAACTTCCTTCTGCAGACATCCATCTGAACACCAATAGCATAATCAACTGAATTCCGTGCTTGTGAAGGATCGACGGGTTCTTTTACCCGCCCGAAGTATGCCCTTGACAAAATCAGTCGAGTGAGTATACTCAGTATAACTCGTTATACTCGTCCGCAAGGGGAGGCGATATGGAGACTATCGAAGTCGACGATGATGTCTATTTAGAGATTCGAAAGAGATCGAGAAGCGGAGAAACGGATAGTCAGGTTTTGAGGAAGTTATTGATCGACGCCAAGGTGCCAGTTGTCTCTGGCCCGAGCAAAATTGGTTTTAAGGCATCTGCGTCCCAACCAACTACAGCCCTTGCGAAGTTCCTGGAATCGCCGCAATTTCTAGTTCAATCTAATGCAATCGGAAAATTCTTGGAAATACTGTCTTGGCTTTTTCGACAGGACCCCGAGAAATTCAAGGCGGTCTTGGATATTACAGGCAGCACGAGACGATACTTCGCGCCGAATGAAAGCGACCTTGAAAAGAATGGGAACAGCGTGATGCCACGGAGGATACCAGGGGCTCCTTACTTCGTTGTTTCAAACAATGACACTGCCAAGAAAAAGCGCATGATTACAGATGTAATGCGTGTGCTCGGTTATGATCAGTTGGCTATATCGCAAGCAAGAGAAGTTATCAAGTAAATTAGACCCCAGCCGAGCCGGAGGTTCTCCGCCATTAATTTGGAAAGGAAATGAATGTGACTGAGCCGTCGGGTTTCCAGTTGGTCCAAATTTTTCATGGTCCCACGCCTCAAGGCCTCATCAATATCCTCAACGAGGGGTACGCAGAAGGTACACGGAAAAGACGAGGCCCTCAGCTTGCTGAAAACAAAAGCGTAAAAATGGTGGAGGCGGGGGGAGTTGAACCCCCGTCCGAAAAGCGCTACGGCTCGAAGCCTACATGCTTAGCTCAATTCCGTTTGTTTCGCCAGCCACGCTCAGAATGAGCAAGAAACGCGACCGGCTAGCCCGATTGGTTCTCGCCGTCTCGCCGCGGGCCGAGACTTGACGGCCAGCCTACTGTGTGACGTTTCTTGCCGGGCCCGTAGGCGAAGCCCGGGGAAACGTAGCTGACCTAGTTTAAGCTAGGCAGCCATAGCCAACTGTTGGTTGGCAGTTCTAGTTTTCCACCCGATTGCGGGCAGGTGGCGCCCGGCATGCCTTCGAGTCGCGACAGCTTCCGTCGAAACCGTGTCGCCCCCATACAAACCATTTTAACACCATTGCCGGGGTAAGAGTTGGAACTAAAGAACTGTTAGATCTGCCTGCAAAGCCAGGCTTCATTTTTGACAGCGGGTGACTGCCTAAACCGCCAGCGGCATTCGTCTATACGGCCATTTTCAAAGAAAACATTTCCGAAGCATGGCAACGAGCCCTAGCAAGCCTTGCAGGGTGCATGGTTAGAACACGGCGCAAAAACTTCTTCTCGCCCTGAACTAATTTGTTCCACAATACTTCTGCCGGGCACTTTCAGCTTTACCCCCTTCCAATTGTGACCGATTGACGGCGGAGATTTATTCAAACTCCGCGATTGCTCATTGCGCCTTGCTGTATTCGCCAGGCTCAGCTAATGCTGAATTTTCAAACAGTTTTTTCAATCTCGCAGGAAGCAGGCATGGTCGGGATTGCTCGCCGAATCCGCGGGAACCTGCATCCGTGGCGAAATCGCACGCTGCGCTGGCTTCTGCCGGTGGCCATTTTCTGCGCCGGTTCCGTCGCGGCACAGCAGCAAAGCCCGGATGATCTCGGCAAGCAGAGCATGGAAGATCTCGTGAAGATGAAGGTGGATTCAGTATACGGCGCCACCAAGTTTCTTCAGAAGGCGGAGGACGCGGCCAGCTCGATCAGCGTGATCACGGCCGAAGAAATTCAGCGCCATGGGTATCGAACCCTGACGGATGTGCTGCGCGGCGTCCGCAGCTTTTACGTGATCAACGACCGCAACTACAGCTATGTGGGTGTCCGGGGGCTGTCACTGCCGGGGGATTACAACGCACGAATACTTTTCCTGCTCGACGGCCACCGGATCAACGACAACATTTTCGACGGTGCCTACGTGGGAACGGAATTTCCGGTTGATATCGACCTGATCGACCGGATTGAAATTATTCGCGGCCCCGATTCCTCGGCGTATGGCACGGGCGCATTTGCAGCGGTCATCAACGTGATCACCAAGCGAGGGCGCGATTTGAACGCCATCGAAGTTTCTGCCGAAGCGGCAAGCTGGAATTCTTATAAGAGCCGCTTGAGTTTCGGCGAGCGGTTTGACAGCGGCCTGGAAACGCTGCTTTCCGGCACTTTCTACAACAGCCAGGGCCACGGGCAACTTTTCTTCCCGGAATTTGACAGCCCGGCCACAAACAATGGGATTGCTGAAAACGCCGACGCTGACCAGGCTTACAGCGTATTTGGTGACATCATCTACCGGGATTTCAACATCCATATTGTTGGAGATTCCCGCACCAAACACGTTCCCACCGCCTCTTTCGGGACTGTTTTCAACGATCCGCGGAACCAAACAACAGATGCTCGCAGATATGTCGATGCCCAGTACCACCACACCTTCGGATCCTGGGAGACGCTGGGGCGGCTCTCCTACGATTGGTACGGCTATCACGGAATCTACATTTACGACTACGCGGGCACAGGAATTCCGCCATTCACCGAAAACTACGACGCCGCGAATGGAACCTGGTGGGACTTCCAGGGTGATGCTTCCAGGGTCTTTTTCAAACGACATAAGGTCACCTTTGGCACGGAATTCCGTCAAGATATCCGGCAGCAGCAAACCAACTACGATATACAGCCGTATCACCTGTACTTTGATAGCCATCTTTCCGCCCGGATCGGGGCGCTGTATTTTCAGGACAAATTTTCCATCCGCAAGAATGTGGCCTTCGTGGTGGGCCTTCGCAGTGACTGGTATCGAACCTATGGAAACGCGCTGAGCCCACGGGCAGGTCTGCATTTCAACCCAACGCCAAGTAAGGACCTTAAAGTGAACTACAGCTGGGCGTTCCGCGCGCCGAACGACTATGAAGCCTTTTATGCTGGCAACAACAGCAACACTGCCAACCCTACGTTGAAGCCGGAAAGAATCCGGAGCTGGGAAGTGGACGTAGAGCGTCGATTCGGAAAGAGATATTACGTGTCAGGCGCAGGTTTCTTGAACCAGATCGACGATCTGATTGAGCAGAGCATGGATCCACTCACCGGCCAACCGGTCTATGCCAATTCAACACGAGTGCAAACCAAGGGGCTGGAATACGAACTCGGGGTCAAGTGGCCGGGCGGCCTGGAAGGGTCCGTTTCGCACACCGTCCAAAATACGCGCAGCTTGCTCGGCGGGGAGGATTTGCCCAATTCTCCGAGACAATTGGCCAAGGTAAATCTCAGCGTTCCTTTGCTGCAAAAAAAGCTCTTTGCCAGCGTCGACGCTCAGTATACGAGCAGGGCTAGAACCGTCGCGCAAACCGAAGTGGGCGGGTTCTTCCTCGTGAACCTTACCTTTTTCAGCCGCAAAATTACGCAAAAGATCGATCTGTCCGGAGGTCTTTACAATCTTTTGGATAAACGGTACGCCGACACTGGCGGACTCGAAGATCGGGAGGTCTCGATTCCTCAGGACGGGCGCAGCTTTGGCGTCAAGCTGACCTACCGGCCGCATGTGGATTCGAAATAGGTTCGGAATAGAAACTGGCTAAGTCGCTCAACATGATTCTACGAAACCAGCTACGAAGGAAACTGCGCGACCGCCCTAGGGGCAGGTTGCTTGCCTTCTTGATGCGCGCCCTGCTCGCGTTACCCTTCGTTTTGATCGTGGCGCAGGGCCCGTTTCCCGGCACTGCCGGCGCGCAGGAAGATTCAGTGGATGAATACAAATTGAAAGCCGCGATGTTGTATCACCTGACGCAATTTGTCGAATGGCCTGGGTCGGCATCCCTCGACCGCCACTCACCGATCAACCTTTGCATTCTGGGGCAAGATCCGTTTGCGAACTCATTAGCCAGCGTCATTCCCACTGAAAACGATACCGGCAGATTTGTGCACGTTCGTCACCTACAGAGTGACGCGGAAATCCCTGGCTGCCACATCCTATACATCAGTTCTTCCGAGAGAAAAGTCACCGCTCGAATTTTCTCGGCTCTTAAGGGGTGCAGCACCCTCACGGTGGGAGAGATGACGCAGTTCGCGGAGCACGGCGGCATGATTCAGTTCTCCCTGGAGGATCAGCATGTCCGTTTCGATATCAACGTAGATGCAGCCTCCCGGGTGGGAATCAAGATCAGCTCCAAGTTGCTGGCACTGGCTCAAATCGTGAAGAACTGAAGGCGCGAACAACAATTCGCGCGTGACGAAAGGCGTTCAATGGGGGCCGACATGCGTTCGTACTTGGATTTGTCGATCCGGCATAAGCTGCAAATGATCGTGATGGCCACTTCTACCGCGGCTTTGCTCGTGGCCTCTATCGTGTTTGCCTTCTTCGACCGCTCCACTTTCCTGCGGACAAAGACGCAGGACCTCACCGTTGCGGCGAGAATGGTTGGATCGAACAGCACCGCAGCCTTGAGCTTCGGCGATGCGAAATCGGCGGGGGAAATTCTGTCCGCCCTGCAAGCCGAACAAAATGTGATCGACGCGTGCATTTATAAAAAAAATGGCGAAGTTTTCGCCAGTTACAGCCGGGACTGGGCGCCCGGAGATTTCACCCCCCCCGCCTGCGCAGGCCGAGTCGGCCGCGATCGTCGACGATCATATGGTTCTGTTTCAACCTATTCTCTTGAACGGCAATTCCATCGGCACGATTTTCCTGGAAGCGGATCTAACCGACCTCCGCGAGCGGCTCATGAGATTCCTGGAGATTGATTCTCTGGTCTTGCTGACTTCTTTGGCCGTCGCATTCTTGTTGTCCACGCGGCTTCAGCAAGTCGTCTCGGGTCCCATTCGGGAATTGGCGGACACGGCATTGTCGGTGTCCACTCAGAAAAACTACGCCATCCGCGCGACAAAGAGGAGCAATGACGAAATCGGGCTCCTCTTTGACCAATTCAACAGCATGCTGGACCGCATTCAGCAGAGGGACACCGCGCTGCAGGAAGCTCACAACGAGCTGGAGGACAGGGTGGTCGAGCGGACTTCGTATCTGAATGCGTTGATTGAAAACAGCCCGCTGGCCATCCTGGTTTTGGACCCTGCGCGGAAAGTGCAGTTGTATAACCCCGCCTTCGAAAACTTATTTCAATGCTCGCACAAAGAGGACATCGGGAAGCCTGTGGTAGACCTGTTTCCGAACGAGAAAAATCTCCCTGAATTGAACGCAGAGTCCGGAGCGACCTCCGACAAGGCGCGCGTCAGCCTGATCACTCATCGAAAACGAAAGGACGGCAGCTACATTGACGTCGAGCTGTACCTTGTGCCCCTGACCGTGAACGGAAGGGTGCTGGGCTCGTTCGGCATTTATCAGGATGTGACCGAGCGGCGAGTTCTGGAACGGCAGCTGCAAATGGCGCAAAAGATGGAGGCAGTCGGCCGGCTCTCCGGCGGAATCGCGCACGATTTCAATAATTTACTCGGAGTCATCTTGGGATACATCCAGGTCATCAAGCGCAGCCTGGTCTCCGGAAATGCTTTGTACGAATACGCCGAGGAAATTGAAAAAGCCAGCCAGCGCGCCGTGGCCTTGACCCGGCAGCTCTTGGCCTTCAGCCGCCAGCAAGTTCTGGAACCCGTGGTTTTGAATCTGAATACGCTGGTGTCCGGTATGGAAAAGATGCTGCCGCGCTTGATCGGCGAAGACATCGAACTGAATTTGCTCTTGAATCCGGCGATCAGCCAGGTCAAGGCGGATCCCGGCCAGATGGAACAGGTGTTGATGAATCTGGCGGTCAACGCCCGCGATGCCATGCCGGACGGGGGCAAACTGACGATCCAGACGGCGGACGCTGAAATCGACCTGGCTTTTTCAAGAGAACACGCGGGTTCCATACCGGGGAAATACGTGGTCCTGGCGGTAACGGATACCGGCACAGGGATTGACCCGGAAACCCTTGCGCAAATTTTCGAACCATTCTTCACGACCAAAGGGCGGGACAAAGGAACGGGACTGGGTCTGGCCACGGTATATGGGGTGGTGAAACAAAGTAACGGGTATATCAACGTGGAATCTGAGAAAGGAAAAGGGTCCACCTTCACGATCTACTTGCCGCGCATCGAACAACCGGTTGCGGCCTCGACGAAGTCCAGCCCGGAACCACAGTCTGTCAAAGGGTCCGAGACCATCTTGCTGGTCGAAGACGCCGAGCCTTTACGAGTGCTGGCGCAACTATTTCTGAAGGAGAACGGATATCACGTTCTGACAGCAGCGGACGGTTCCGAAGCGCAGAAGATTGCCGAGGAGTTTTCCGGCCCAATCCATCTTCTCCTCACGGACGTGGTGATGCCGGGAATGAATGGGCGCGTCCTGGCGGAGCGACTGGCTCCCACTCATCGGGCGATGAAAGTCCTCTATATGTCCGGGTACACGGACAGCTTTATTGCCGGTCATGGAGTCCTTGAGCCCGGCACCCACTTGCTCCGTAAACCATTCACCGAGGAAGTCCTGATGCGGAAATTACGCGAACTGCTGGATGGAAACGAAGAGACCAAGGAAGCAAAAAATACGGAAGGCGCCGAAGCCTCCTTGATCGCCGGACCTGATATCAAATCGAATAGATAGGAGACCATGGCATCATGCATAAATTGTTGATCATCGACGACGAGGCCGCCATGCGGCGCCTGTTGCGAATCAATCTCGAAGATCGCTACAAAATCGTCGATACGGGGGACCCGGAACTTGCGTTGGAGGCGGTCCTGCAAAGCAAGCCGAACGCCATTCTGCTCGATTTGAGAATGCCCAATTATTCCGGCTTCGAGCTCTGCCGCACATTCAAATCGATTACTTCCACTCAGCTGATTCCGGTCATCATTGTGACGGGGGAAGGGGGCGCCAGCACAAAATCGTACTGCGAAGAGCTCGGCGCCGCGGCGTACTTCCAGAAACCGATCGATTTTGAAGCTTTGCGAGACCGATTAGAAAAGGTGCTGGCCGACGCGCATCCCGAGAGGCGAAGTGAAGTGCGCATTGCGCTGCGAGTGATGGTGAACCTGCGTGGAACCGGCGTCCACGGCAAGTCTTTTGATGAGATGTGCCCAACGGAGAACATCAGCCGAACCACATTCTTCTGCAGGACCGAAGCTCTCCTGAAGAAGGATTCTCAGGTTTCCGTGTCCCTGGTTACTGAAGGAAAGAAGTTCGTGGGAGTGGCACGCGTGATGAGGTGCGAAGACTGCAACCCGCCCCAGCGACGCTACGCGTTCCGATTTGTCCAAAAAGATGTGAATTGGATCATCCAGTAGTGGTCCGCGGCGCAGGAGAAGGCGGGCTTTCTGAATCGGGCGCCCTTCCCGCGAAGCAGGAATCTCCCGACCATTCCTAAGCCGGCTAGGACCGCCGTCAAAGGCAAGATTTTAGGTTCGCTTTATATTCGCCTTTGTGTATAATCCCCGGGCTATGCGGACCACCATCGTCAGAAAGCTGCTTTGCCTTACTTTCTACTCTCTGCCCCTCGTCGCGTTTGCCGCGAATTTCACGGAACCCCGCGCCCAAATTGTTCCCCCTCCAAGAACAGAGGGTCTTCCGCAGCCAGTAAAGATAATTATTTACAAAAGCCAGCGGGCGCAACTCTCCAGCCCTTCGGCGCTTCCGGCCGGACCTCCCAAGATGCCGGGTGGCAGGCTTTCGGCCCAAGTGGTGAGGGCGGTGAAAGCCTATGTCGGGACTGTGGCACTCGAATACGGAGTCAATCCGAACCTCGCTCTGTGGATCGTTAAGCACGAATCCGCATTCAACCCCCAGGCCAAGGGAGACGGGGAGGCCAGCCGGGGACTCTGGCAGATTTCAAGGATCTACCATCCCGAAGTATCGGATGCGACGGCATTTAGCGTCACTTCGAGCACGCAATGGAGCTTGCAGCGGATCCGAGAGGGTAAGGCAACCGAATGGTCCACCTACCGATTTTGCAGGACGCTATACCAGGATTGCCCATTCTAGCTGCGGCAGACTACTAAGTACTGGCCACTACTTTAGGATGCGAGGCGGGCCTATGATCCAAGCCCGAATTTGGCAAAAGGCGTCCGGCCTTATCCGGGTTCCTATGATGGCCCGCAGACGAGCCAATAACCCATAAAGCACAATAAACTAAGGTACTACTGCCCCGCGAGGCTATTTTCGGCACCATCACCAAGGGCATTCCCGAATTGAAACTGCACTTTCTAAGAGCAGGAGTTGTCCATTGAAACGCACCTGGATTTCTCGCCTCGGCGACATCAACAAAGAGCTGCTCCTCATCCTTTCAATCATCGGAGCCGCAGGTATCGTCAATTTCTTCATCGCAGGCCAGCGGTTGGTTCTGACTTTCTACAACCTACCAACTCTCATGGCGGCGTATTATTTTGGCCGCCGCCGCGCTGTGGAGGCTGCCCTGGCCTCCATCCTGTTCGTCGTATGGATGAACTTGATGAACCCTACTGTCCTGGGGGGAGAGTTTCAATGGAAGACCCAGGGACTGTTAGCCTGGTCTGACTTGGCCGTCTGGGCTGGTTTCCTCATAATTTCCGCGTATGCCACCGGGAGCCTTTACGAGCTGGGCGAGCGGAGACTGAGCGAACTGCGCGAGACCTACTACGGCGTGCTGCAAATCCTGAATCAATTCATCGGGAATGACAAGTTCACGCAGAACCACTCCTACCGCGTGTCCGTTTACGCCACAACCATCGCCGCGGAAATGCGCCTGCCGGAACAGCAAATCGAGGACGTGCGCGCTGCGGCGCTGCTGCACGATATCGGGAAACTCGAAATCAGCCGCGGCATCCTGTATAAAGCCGCGCGGCTCGACGACGGCGAACTGCAGGAAATGAAGTCCCACGTCGAAAAAGGTGTCAGCATCCTTAATCCCGTTGGCGGCTCCCTGCGCCGCATCTTGCCCATCATCCTGGCGCATCACGACAAGTTTGACGGCACGGGCTACCATCCATCCAAGGGAGCCGATATTCCCATCGAATCGCGGATTATCGCCGTCGCCGATTCGTACGACGCCATGATCAGCGATCGCCCCTACCGCAAAGGGATGGCTCCTACTGAAGGGCGCGATGCAATCCTAAAAGGCATGGGAACCGATTACGATCCAGCCGTGGTTAAAGCATTCGACGCGGCCTTCCGCAAACAAAAATTGGAAGTCCCCGAAGTTATGGTGTAAAAAGCGGTCGAAAGTTTCAACGGCCCTCCCCACTTTCAGCCACGACACATCATCTGAAAATGCATCCACGAAAAGCGGCTAGGCCGCTTTTCGTGGATGTGCGCAAGAGCCTGCCTAATATTCCCGGTGCGTTTGCAATCCGCGAATTCCCTTACCAGGTAAACTTAAGCGCAAATTGAATCTGCCGCGCAGTGGTGTTCATCAAGGTAATCGCCCCAGCGTTCGCCGGATTACTGCCGTCAGGGTTCAGGATCACGCGATTATCGTTTGGAGATTGAAAATTCGCGTGATTGATAATGTTGAAGAATTCCGCTCGAAACTGCGCTTTCAGCATTTCCCGGATCTGAATGTTCTTGAACAACGAGAAATCCAAGTCCACGAGGCCGGGACCGATGACCGAGTTTCGCCCTGCGTTGCCGAGAGTATTAATCGGGTTGGGAACCGTGAAGCATGAGAGTTTGACGTAGGCGCTCGCGTTTCGCGCGTCGACGGGGTTCTTGCAATCAGGGCTGTTGACCTTATCAGGGTAGGAATACGGATCGGTGTTGTTCTGTCCGAGATCATCACCGCTGAGTAGAACCGTAAAGGGTGAGCCCGATTGAACCGTCAATATGCTCCCGGTTTCCCATCCCCCGAGGATCGCCGTCTCGGTACGCCCAAACGAGGCTGGCGTGGGTATGTTCCAATCATAATTGATGGTTAATACGTGGCGTTGATCCTCGTCGGACAAACCGCGCCGGCACGCTTTGCAGAACCATAGCAGGCTCGAAATGGAATTGCGGAAAGGATCCGAGGCGACCGATCCGCCGCCGTCGTCCATATTCTTGGAAAACGTGTAAGACCCTTCGACTTGGAAGCCATGGGCCATCTCTTTCCTGACCTGGGCCTGAAGTCCATTGTAGGAGTAGCTTCCATCCCAAAGGGCCATTTGAGTGCGCCCCATGAATTGATTGACCACGGGCCAAGTACATCCAGTGGAGGACGGGGTCGAGCCGTCCACGCAAGTGCCCGAAACCGGCACTGGAGCGGTGTTAGGAACCGGCCATGTGAGCGGACCCGAAGAAGGCATTGATGTTCCAGTGACCGGATACACCATATTCACATCGTCCGCCTGAAACCTCATGTGTTTGCCGCGTGCACCAACATACCCCAGCATGATGGAGGTATTAGGAAGGATCTCGCGCTGAATGTTGAAGTTCCACTGCATCACGTAGTTCCGGCGAGGATTGAAATCCATGACGTAGTTACGCCCGCTCTGATTACTAAGGGCCTGGCCATAGACGCCGCAGGCGGTGGAACACCCGAGTTGCATCGCGCCGCCTGCAGTCGACGATTGGCCAGAGCTTGCCCCCACGTCAAAAGGAACCGAACCGTCAACGCCGCTTCCCATCTCCACGGGCAAGGGAAGCACGTCAAAAATGCCGAAGCCGCCCGCTACCGAAGTCTTGCCGTTATTAAATGGATCCCAGGCAAAGCCCACGCGAGGCTCAAAATTCCTTTTCGTAGGATTGTTAATGTAAGGGCTTCCTAGAAAGATCTGGGCTTGACCCGGACCCGGGGTTCCAACGACGGGTTGAAGATTTTCGAATACCGGGGCAAAGCTACGAAGGTTTGCAAGCTTCCCTGCTTCTTCGGTAATAATGCTTGCCATTTCGTATCGCATGCCTATGTTCACGCTGAGATTCGGCCGGACATGATAATCATCCTGGAAGTACGCTCCGAAAATCGTCTGCCGGACTCCGCGCCCCGTCACAAGTCCCGGCACGTCGGCATTCACCGCAGCCCTGTCATTCGTCAGGAAATCATACAAGCTGTTGAATATGAGCTGTCCTCCGGGAAAATCCGCGCCAAAAGTGTTCCCTCGAATCCGCTCGACGTTGGCGCCGAACTTCATCGAATGCTTTCCTTTTGTAAGAAACAAGTTGTCGTACGCCTGAATCGAATTCCAATGGAATTTGAAGGGTGCCTGCACATCCACACCCCCTGGGTATCCGGCAAGTCCATCCGAATTGATCGCAATATTTCCGATTGAGGTTCCGGGTATGAAGCCGAGCGTCGTATCGCCGGCGGCCGGATTGATCGTACTGGCACCGGACGGAGATTCCACATTGTCACGATTGAAGCCTACACGAATAGAATTCAGCAGGGCGGGCGTGAAAACGTGGTTCTCTTCGATCGCCACAGTCTGGCGGAACATGGGGTTGTGAATGAGCAGGGTATTGTACTGATCGGGAATGCTCTGCGATGCCTTGTCAAAATCGTAGGTGGCAAAAATACGGTCCTTCGCTGAAAACGTATGGTCGGCGCGGATGATGAAAAAGTTCTCTGCCGTATTTTGCATCTGCGTGAAGGCGAACTGCGCAGAATTGACCCCAGGAACGTCGCCTGAAGTGGCCTTGGGGATAAGTCCCGTTGCCAAGAATTTTGCCGTATTGGGGTCGATTGATACCTGGCATTGATTGGGATTGCCCGCAACTGCGGCGCACAGGGGGAAATTGACCGGGTCCGGAGCCATGTTGATTATTCCATTCAGCGCATCGGAGGAGAGGACGTTTGAAACCGTGGTGATCCCCAAAGCCTGACGGACTCCCTCGTAATCGCCAAAAATAAAGGTCTTGTCCTTTTGAATTGGCCCGCCGGCCGACGCTCCAAATTGGTTGCGGCGAAAGGGGGGCTTGGGGTTCCCCTGAGCATTGTCGATAAAAGTGTCCGCGTCCAGCGCTGCGTTCCGGAGGAATTCGTACACACTGCCGTGAAAGTCATTGGTTCCCGCTTTCGTGGTCGCCGTGATCACGCCGCCAGAAGTTCTCCCGTATTCCGCCGAATAGTTGGTGGTCAGAACAGCGAACTCAGCAACCGCGTCAGTTCCCAGGTTTCCGCCGAGCACACTCCCGGGGCCCGCGTTAGCGTAGTCATTGATATTGACGCCATCCAAAAGGTAGTTATTTTGTTGCGGCCGGCCGCCCGAAATTGTCAGCTCCAGGCCAAGACCACGCTTGATGCGGTCGCCGGCGGTGATCGGCGGTTGGTCCTGAGATTGGTGGACGCCGGGCTGCAGCGTCGCCAGATCTGTCCAAGAGCGACCGTTAAGAGGAAGTTCCTGGACCGCCCTCCCTTCGACAAGGCCGCCGAGAGTTGCGTTGGCAAGGTTGACGGTAGGAGCTTCAGCTGTGACGGTGACCGTTTCGCTCACGGTGCCAACTTGCAAGGACAAATTCAGAATCAGCTCCTGGCCCACGGTCAATGTGATGCCTTTCCGCACAAGAGTTGAAAAACCTTTCGCGGCGGCGGAAATTTCGTAGTTTCCCGGCTGCAAGTTCGGGACGACGAAAGTCCCTTCTCCCTTTGTGGCCGTATTCGTAACAATTCCAGTTCCTACATTCGTGACCGCAATATCGACGCCGGGCATCTTCGATCCACTGGAGTCGGTGACCGTGCCGGAGACGGTTGCTCCAACGACTTGAGCGGAAACCTGCGAGGGAAGGAAGAAAGTCAATAACATTGCTATGGAAAGAACAAATCGAACACACGCGTTCTTTATCTCGGTAAAAACCATGGCTTTAAAACTCCTTTCAACAATTTGTGCCCACTGCGGCGCGCGCTATTGCTGGAACTCCTCCGACTTGGAAGGCAAGTTTGCAAAATGTTGATACTAAAACTTGAGATTGAGTGTCAAGGCAAAACTGAGGTTCGTAAAACAAACGAATACTGGCAATCGTCCCACGGCAAAGAGATGACCCCGAGCACAGGACCCGCCGGCACAGTAAATTTGGGGAAACTCGAATGCGATTCTCGCGTTTTGAAGAAACGTGACGCGCCTGGCGGTACCGAGGGAACGGAAATGATCGAGGCAATGAAATAAAGTGCCTGGTGGCTTTTCTGGAGAAAGCCGCTTCCCGCGCCGGCTCATGGCCGGAACTGCGCGCGCGAGAAGCGGCTTCGTTTTTTTGCTAGACGACTAAGGAATCACTTCTTCTTATCAGTCTAGTCTAGACTCGACCTATTGCACCGTCACGTTGACCGTCGCCGTGTGAGAAGTCGTCCCGGATTGAGCCGTCACCGTAAGCAACGCCGGGCCCGGATTTGCGGGAGGTGTGTAGGAGCTTCCATATCCGCAGCCGCCGAGCGCAAGCGAAAATGAGAAAACGGCCAGCGCTGCGGCCGAGGTCAAGACAGGAATGCGCACGTGCGCGAATTTCCCGCTCCTTGCTACCACGAATCCAAGCAAGGCCAACGCGGCGAGAAGACCGCCAAGGCCAATGCCGCCGGGCGGAAGAAGCCCGTAGCGCGGCACGGACATAGCCGTGTTTATGGTCATGGTGGTGCTCGCCGCGCCGCTCGCGGTCGCCAGAGTCGCGGAGCCAAATGTGCACGTGACGCCGGGAACCGACGAGCAGGACAGCGTGACGTTGCTCGCGAAGCCTCCGGCCGGCGTAACCGTCACCATCACGGGAGCCGATTGACCGGGCGAGACCGTTACGCTCCCAGGGCTTGCGGCCACGGAAAAGTCGGGAGAAGCGGTCACGTCGGTGATCGCAGTCGGTGAAGTGCTCCCAGCAAATGTTCCGCCTCCCGCGAAGGACGCTGTCAGCGAATGGCTGCCGACCGCAAGCGCGTTGACGGTGACACTGGCGACTCCCATGGCATTGATCGGGGACGTACCGAGTGCGGCATTCCCTTCTTGAAACACGATGCTTCCGCTAGGAGTGCCGCCTGTTGATTGAATCGAAGCGGTCATGGTCACCGGAGAGCCGTGAGCTACCTTTGCAGGGGCGGTAAGAGTCAGCGATGTGGGCATGCCGGTGATTTGCAATTCCGTCCTGGAACTGCTCGGCAAGAACGCGGCATCACCGCTGTATTCGACGTCGACGACGTGCACGCCCATCGCCGTGCTCGGCAAGGTGAAGGTCGCTACGCCATCAACCAGCGGCGCGGCTCCTTGAGGAACGCCGCCGTCGGCAACGGCTATTGTTCCGGTTGGCGTTCCCGAATTGCCAGGCCCTGCATCCACGGTGGCAGTAACCACGGCGTTTGTGTTCGCAGTCGCCGCAGGCGCGGAGGCTCGCGAAGCGCTGACCAATCCTGTTGTGATCGCGCCGAACAATCCCCCCTCACCATTGCCGATTCCCGCTGTGAAGAAGAGCGTGTTCGGGTCCGCAACCCCGTCCGATCGAAATGTCAGACCCAGGATTCCGGGATTCACGATGAGGTTGCCGTCTCCGTCATTGATTTGACCGAGAAAATTTGCAGAAGCTGCGTCGAATGCGCTGATGGTGCCATCACCAGAATTGCCAACCAGAATGGCGTTGCTAAAGGGGCCGAAATTTGCCCCGGCAAGAGTAACTCCCCAGGGAGCGTTCAAGCTGCCGCCCGTGGCAAATCGGCGCACGAAGTTTCCCTGCGTATCGAAAACATCGACAATCCCGTTTCCTGCTCCGACCACGGGGCTGTGCTTGGCGGCATCTTGCACTGCATACGTTATGAACAATTGGTTGGAAATCAGTTGCATACCGTAAGGTGCGTAACCGGGAGGGAGATTCGGATCCTGGAACGAACCCGGCCCATCCAGAAGGTCGAAATTGCTCGTGAACTTATGGATCAATCCGTCGTTGAAATTGGCGACTGCGGCGAATGGCGCGCAACAATCCGGGTGAAGTAACGCTAGCGCTGTGTAGACCGCGCCCGCCGTGGAATCATCGCGTACTAGCGTCGCCTGCGCGGGAACCTCACCGTTGGTGGCCGAGAATTCCGCAATGGTTCCGCCTTGCGTCACCAGGACAAACTGGTATGGCATGCTCGCCGGACCGAAAACGCCGCTGCCATCCGATGCGATGCCCGTGGGTATCGCGCGGCTCGTGACACCCGGGGGGACTGGAACGGCGACGGCACTCGACTGCAACCCATTGGCATCCAGGGAACCGATCAATCCAGAACCGCTTTCAGCAACGGAAAATGACTGGCCCGGCAGGAAGGCGATTCCCCACGGATTGATCAAACTCTGCGAATTATTCGCGGCAACACCTGGAACGCTGGATGCGAGATTCGTCTGGCGATAGGCTTTCGTCTGTGCGGCGGCGCTGTCAGCGAGCAAGCCCGAGCCGGCCAGAAATGCACAGCAAAATAGCAACGCAAATTTGTGTTTCACTCTACCGCCTCCTTGTAGCGGTAGGGTGAGAGTTGCTTTTCGCGGGCAAATGGTTGTCAAGCTGGGGTCAAAAGAATGTCAAAGCGCTTGTGGTGAAAATTGGACAAAATTTAGACACACCTCAGACACGGACTGGCATCTAAAGACGGGCTTTCGGGGTTGCGGATGTGAAAAGCGCGTCCGGTTTGCGGGCGGGAAGCCGAATCGGAAATTCGATCGCGCCTGGGCGGGCGCGATCGGGGGCAAGATTTGGCCTTCGCCCCAATTGACCTTGGGCTTCCACTTAGTCCCGGGGTTGAACGCGAACCAGGTAACCGTTGTAATCGACGTACCAGACGCTTACCGGATGCGTGGAGGCGTCGATATAAGTCCGGCGGTCGTAAGTGAACGGCTCGGGCATCTCGTAGACGTGCCACTCACCGTTGTGCTGGTTGTAGCGGACCATCTGCCGGCCGTGCAGCACACCAGCCCAGACTTCGCCGTTCGCGTCGGGCTGCGCTTCGTAGAAGTCCGTGTACGGGCTCGGAGCGATCGGCGGAATGTGCTCCTCGATAAGCCCTGTCTTGGCATTCAGCTCGATCAGGGCGCCATCGCCGCCGCCGAACCAAGGATTGTCGTAGGGATCAAACCCGCCGCGCTTGCCCGTCATCATGTGCACGCCTGAGTTCTGCTTGATCCACTCACCCGTTTTCAGGTCCATGCGCTCGATAGTGTTTCCCCAGGCCGGCAGCCCGCCCCCACCGTAATATTTTCCGTCGGGGGAGATGAGATTGTCGTAGCTGAAGCTCACTTGCAGTGGGAAGCGCTGAATCACTTTGCCCGTTTCAGGATCTATTTTCCGGACGTTGTTGTCGCGGCTGTCCCAGACGTAGCCATCCGGAGTCAGGGAGAAATTGCCAAAGCCGGGCGCATTGAGAGGCACCGCGTCCTCAATGTGCACCTGCGTCACTTTTCCAGTGGCGGGATCGAGCCTGTTGAGATTGTGGCTCCAGTTTTCCGAAAACCACGGAATATCGTTCTTGTCGAGCCGCACCGCGTGGGTTCCGGGCATGCCTTTCGGCGTGAGTGGAATCGTGTACTCGGTCACGATGCCGGTCTTAGGATCGAGCTTTCCGACCACGTCGGTCTTGTGGCTCGTCCACCAGATGTTTCCTTTCGAGTCCCCTTGCGCGTCGTGTAACGCTAGCAGCGCTTGCGGCAATTCGTACTCGGTGACAACGACGTGCGTGTCGCCGCCTCGCGGCCGTGGGAACACGCGCAGCGGCTCGTCTTGCGCTTCGGGTCCGCGCACACGCGTCAGGAACTTCACCAGCGTCTGGACTTCCTCAGGCGAAGTGCCGTCGCGGCGGGTGACCGAATTGTTTCCACCGCCGGTGGTCGTTGTTCCCTTGATGCGAATCACGAGCGAGGTGCCGGAATACTGCGTCATGCGATCGACGATCAGGCCCCAGCTATGCTCATCATAGCGGTTGCGGAAAATCTGGTTCCAGGAGTGGCAGGCGGAGCAATTCTTTTGCAGAGTTGCTTTCTCTTGCGCCGTGCCGGGCATGTTCCAGAGCAGTTCGGCGCCGCTTAACTGGCGCTCGATGTCCGGAGTGGCCGGCAACGCGTCGCTATCGGAAACTCGTTCCAGATCAATTTCATCCAGCTTCGTGGCGCCCTCGATGTGAACCGATGGGATCACGTACTCCTTGAACATGAGCGGCGTCGGAACGCGTAATACGTAGTCGCCGGTTTGCATCTTGGGGAATTCGTAGTGGCCCTTTTCGTCGGTGTACACGGTGGTGCGTATGCCGTTCGGCGCGATCAGCTGCACGCCAATGCCCTCGGGCGAATCTCCGCTCGTAATCTTGACGGTTCCTGTTGCGCCGCCGTTCACGCCACTCTGCACCGGCCATTTGTTCGTCTCCGCCCGATACCACGGATTCGGTCCGGGATTCTCTCCCTCGACGCAGCACTTGCCGTCCTTGATATACGTGACGACGTCCGCGATATCCGAGTCCTTAAGCGTCGTGCCAAATGCGGGCATGCCCGGCCCGCCCTCGCGGATTTTCTTGATCACATTTTCCGGAGTCACCGGATCGCCGGACATCAAAGACTCATGCTTGAACAACTCCTTAAGATAGGGGCCGGTTTTTGCGTATTGGTTGTGGCACATCCAACACTTATAGAAGTAAATGTTTTCCCCACGCCCGTCGCCGCTATCGGAGATCACACGATAGGTATCGAGGCGTGCCGAGCGCTGGTATTCGTCCGTGTGGATGGCGCTGGATGCCGCCCGAGGCCGCGGAGACGCGGCCTGCGACCGGCTGGCATTCCCCACCACGAGAAGGGCCGCCCCAATCGTGACTGCAGCCAGGATGATGATTCGAGTACGGATACGGCTCTGGTTTCTCATGGTGTCCTCGATTTTCGGCAGTCGCTGGTCCGGGCGGACTACACCGCCATCACAAAATGCAAGGATTAGCTATAGTTCATAAATTCGGAACTGTCAAAATATTTTCGCTCGGCCGCTGAGACTTGGCAAGACGGTGGCCCGAGGCATGATGCAGCGGACTGGCCGCGCCCCCGTGGCTAACGAGGTTGTTAGCTACGTGGGCGTGAAAGAGATTCCACGAGCCGCCCGCTGCATGCAATATCCGGTGGTTGCCCAACTTGCAGTGAAATTGTGTCGCTTGCGTTAATTATCACTGCGGCAAAAAGCAAATCCATGGCGCTTGACCCTTTCCAGATGACCCGTCAACATATTTGTAAACGTATAACCGGGTGCAGACGATTGTGGGGTTGTTGTGGTGCGATACTTTGGTCGGTTGATTTTAGAAGTCAATAAGGGACGCGTGTCCGCAGTGCCTCCGATGCGCGGAAAACCGTCCTTTTTGCAATCTATCCGACTTTTGCTTGTCGGCGCATTGCTGATCTTCCCCTGCGTTCCTGCTCTTCGCGCCCAGGACCAGTCCGAAGTTCCGAAACCCGTCCCGGTGATCATAGGGGGAGGGGGATTCATCACCACATTTGATGGCGGACAGCCGCATCTCGGCCCCCTCATCGCTCCCGTCCTCCTAGTCCCCATCGGAGACCGGTGGCTCTTCGAATCGCGTACTACGTTCGAAGCGGACATGACCCAACAGCCCGGGAGCAGCTCGTTTCACGGCCAGGTTCTCAAAAGCATCGACTATGCCCAATTGGATTTCATAGCCAATCCCTATTTGACCGTGACAGTGGGAAGATTTCTTACCCCCTTCGGAATTTTCAACGAGCGGCTCTACCCCATCTGGGTCCGAAACCTTCAAACCGATCCGTTGATCCTTCCAATTGGAGTCGGACCATCTAACGCCAGCACCGGCGCCATGCTGCGCGGCGGCTTCCCGGTAAACTCCAAATTCGATATCAACTATGCCGTCTATTTCTCGGCGTTGAGCACCTACCTGCCGAGCAACGTTACCGCGCTCGATTCGGACCGCTTTGCGGGCATGCGAGCGGGGATCTTCATTCCAAGTCAGAGGCTGGAAATCGGCGGTTCCTTTCAACATCTTCTTCAGGACGAGCGCTCGAACTCCTTCGGCTTTCACGGAGGCTGGCAGCCGCCGGCATTGCCGCTCGAATTCCGCGGGGAATATCAACGCTCGGCTCGAGGGAGCGGCTATTGGATCGAGCCCGCGTACCGTCTGAACCAGGTTCCCTTCTGGCAGTACGCCATGCGCCGAACGCAACTGGTCGCGCGAATGCAGCAATACTGGGTAGGGACGCTGCCAAGCGATTTGCTGCCGTCCGTGAACACACGGCAATTTGAATTCGGCGTGAACTACTACTTTCGCGACGGCTTCCGGGCGGTGAGCAGCTACGGCAGGCAATTCAGCGCCGCGGGAAATATGAATGTCTGGACGGTGGGCCTCACCTATCGCTTCGCATTCCCGCTCGGCCACGGAGATGAAAATTGAAATTCAGACGGAATCTTCTCGCCTGCGTTTCGCTGATGACCCTCGCGGCAGTTTTGTGCGCCGCGGGGCAGGAACAAACGAAGCTGACGGAAACGAGAGTTTCCTCCGCCAGCACAGACACGGGTTCCAGCTCGACGCTGGGCCCCTCGAAGGCGGTGCATGAAGTGGCCTATTCGCGCTACGAGGGAGAGAAACGCTATCGCGCCAACTGCGGACGTTGCCACATGGCGCCGCACAAGTATCCGCCGCGCATGATGGCCACCATCGAGCGGCATATGAGGGTCCGCGCCACACTCACCGAAGAAGACATGAAATACATCGTGCGGTATATGACCGAGTAGCTTATGACCCGAGAAAACGACCGTCATCGGTCTACACTTTCCCTTCTGCGGGCGCGCGCGTCCACGGTGCTGCTTTTGTTGGCGTTGCTCCTGCCCGTAAAAGCCCAGCAAACTCCCCGAGTGATCGAAGTGACTGCCGGCCACGACAGCCGCTACAAGATGGAGGGCATGAGCAAGCCCAGCATCACGGTCACGGCAAACGAAAAAATCCTTCTGCGCGTAACCGCGATTAAAGCCAAGCAAAGCAACCGGGACGGCTCGATCCACGGATTTTCCCTGCTCCGTCCCAAAGATCACCAGCCCGTTCCGGGGTGGGAGTTGCTGCTCAAACCCGGCGTCCAGGAATTCCTACTTACGGCTCCCGCCGAGCCGGGCGAGTATCTGGTCGTTTGCACGGTGATCTGCAGCGAAGGCCATGAACAAATGAACATGAAATTTATTGTGGAACTAGAACCAGAGGTAAAGACTTCATCGGATTCTGAAATCAAAAACTGAGGTGGAAACATGCGTTTTTGCAAGAATGCTGCGTTGTGTTTGCTCGGTATGACTCTGCTTTGTCTCACCAGTCCGTCGGCTTTTGGCGGGAATGAGACTACTTTCACTGGAGTGATCGGAGACACCCAGTGCGCCATGAACGTCCATTCCCTGGACAAATCGCACAAAGAGATGCTCAAAGTGAAGGGTGTCGGAAAGACGGCTGCGGACTGCACCTTGTATTGCATCAGGAACCGCGGCGGCCGGTTCGTCATTCAGATCAAGGACAAAGTCTACCACTTGGATAGTCCGGGCCTCGTGGAACCCTACGCCGGACAAAAAGTTCGCATATTCGGCACACTCGACACGGAAACAGAGACAATCGAAGTGCACAGGATCGAACCGCTCCAGTAGCCGGAACGAACCTAATACCTACCAATTGTTACGGAAATCGGGTACCTCACACCGGCTGCCGGCCGGCGATAAATCCGCCGCGGTTGGCAGCCGGTGCGTCCCCCATTCGTTTAGCTAATTGCGCGTGCTGGATAAGTGTGCGCTTTCGTTTCCAGCTGAGAGCTTGGAAGCCGTTTCCACTGCCCTGAGTTTGGGAACGGGCCGTTGCCACAGGACGCGAGCGTCGGGGGGGCGTTTGGATACACCTCGGTCGACTCCTGGCCCTTGGGCTCCAGGATGAAGTCCACTCGGCAGGTGGCTGCTCCTTCGCGGGTTTCGAAGGGGCGGAGGGTTTGGTTTTTTCTCTTAAATGAGTTCGTCGGCCATGAAACAAAACAGAAGCCAAAACCCCGACCCTTTAAACCCGAAAGGGTCGGCCACCCGAAAAGGCTAAACCAGTTCCTCCGGGCAGACGCGTTCGACTAGTATCATCCGATCGTGAATGTTCGTCGTTAAAAGGCGTGAAAGGGTGGGCCACCCTCCAAGACATGATCTTTCACAAAGCAAAATGGGGTATGCCGAGTTCGATACTTAACAATTCAACTTGGGGACCTATGAAGGTCCAGCGATTCTGGTATCACTGGGAGGATAAATCTCCGTGCTGCTCAAACTAACATTGATGTGTTCTGTTCTACTGGTATTTCTATTGACGTCCTGTCATAAGGATCAACCGAGTGGGCAATCGCGATCTACGCAACTCGCAGGTATATGGGAACTTCAAGTTAGAAATGATTGCCAAGATTATCCTATTCAATCTGACACAATGGTGTTGCATTCAGATAGCACATTTGACCAGCGTACGGTGATGAAGGACGGGCAACGAGTTGATTCCGTAGGTCAGCACTGGGCCTGCATGGACAAAGACTCCGTTTCCCTCGACAAACGTCGAGATTGGGATACACAATCTGACCCGTCACTCGCGAAACCGGAGAGCCGGAATCGCGCCGACCCAGCCGGAAAAGCGGAACTGCAAGTCCTGATCGTCCGATTCAGCTCTCCGCCCGTCATTTTGATCAATCCGGATTCAGATTGTGTATATGTCAAGATGGCGAGGACACCCTAGAACTGACGGGTGGCGCAGACTCTGGGTTCGAATTTTCGGGCGTGTGGGCCAGCCTTTGAAGCGGGTTTGAATTTTTGGGTGGCGCATCCTTCGCGTTCTTAGTGAAGGGTGCGGGTTTTTCTTCTTGAGAGTTGGAACAACAACCTCACCAGCATCACCGACGCGAACAGCAACCAGACGGCCTTCACCTATGACGCCTTTGGCCGCGTCACGCAGACCAATTTCCCCTCCTCGCTCAGCGAGTACTATTTCAGTTTGGCAGGCTCCACACTTCACTTGAAGCATTCAGTGTAAAAGTAGAGCCCGCACACCCGTACGACACCGACAACACCCTCACCCAAAAGCCCGACCGCAAGGGCCAGACCATCACCTACCTGTACGACGCGCTGAACCGCCTCAAGCAGAAGACTTATCCCGACATCACCAATGTGGAATACACCTACGACAATCTGTCGCACCTGAGCGCGGTGCGATCTCTCGTGGGAGCGCCAATCTCCTGACTGACAGCGTTTGTCACGCCAATCGGGAGATTGGCGCTCGCGGGCTCGATCGCGTGGGAATACCTGCCCTCGCCAATCTAGCTTGAAAGCAAGCACCATTACTCCTATACCTTCGAGTACGCTCGCCAAAATCTCCTCGTTTGAATAAACAGGCTGAGAGCTACAAGACACGGATTTCAAATTTGGCGCTCGCTTCGCGCAGCTGCGGAACTTGAGGACAATGATATCTTCATATAGAGTGCTACGGCGTTGTGGCGTCAAAGCACAGCCAAATCGCAGTCGAAAGCCAAAAAATTCTTCAGGTAATTTTCATGTGAAATTGTTATGCTGCACGCGTCAACTGAACATGCGCTTGCTTGTTACGGTTTGATTCTGCTTATCCAAAAGCAGCTGGTGGATTTCGCTCCAGCGTGGCCACTAGCCAAAGGCAGAGGGGAGCGGGAGGAGATGGGCTCCATGGGTCATTCGTTCGGTCTTGTGAATATCGCTTCAGAAGGTGCGCGGCTCGATGCCCACCAACGTGGCTCGCTGAGATCGATCAGACAAATTGCGACTATCGCTCTTGGTTTGGCCGCATTCGTGATCTTGCCGGTCTCAAAAGCCGCGGCGCAAGGCGAAACTGCCGCGCCCGGCACAGAAACCGACGTAAAGCTCCTGCAACCCAAGGGAGCGGACCAGGCGACTGGTCCCGTGACGGTGACATTGCAGGACGCGATGGAGAGGGCTCGAAAACTCGATCCGACGCTCTTGGGCGCGACCTATGATGCGAGGAGCGCGCGTGAAGATCGCATCCAGGCCAGAAATGCCATGCTGCCTCAGATTACGGAGTCCACGCAATACCTCAATGATATGGGCGATGGCGGAAAGATTTCCGATGGGCGATTCGTCACCCAAGACGGGGTTCACGTTTACAGGCAATGGGGCATCCTGCACCAGGACCTCTCGCCAGCCGTCATGATGGGAACCGCGGTCACCCGCGCCAAGGCTGCGGAAGCCCTGGCAAACGCCAAGGCGGAAATTGCGCGCCGCGGCCTGGTAGTGACGGTGACGAAAAGCTACTACGCCCTGGTGGTGGCGCAGCGCAAATACGCGACCGCGCAAGCAGGCCTGGACCAGGCCCAGCATTTCATGGAGATCACGCAGGATCTCGAGCGGCAGGGACAGGCTCCCCACAGTGACGCGCTGAAGGCTGAAATTCAGTACCGCATCCAGAAGCAAGCATTCGACGAGGCCAAGTTTTCCATGGAAGATACCCGGCTGGGCCTTGCCGTGATTCTCTTCCCCGATTTTACGGAGAATTTTACGGTTGTCGATGACCTCGACTCCGCTCCATCGTTGCCGCCTTTTACGGAAGTTCAAGAGATGGCCGAAAAACAAAATCCGGATCTTCGGGTCGCCTTGGAGACGGCCCGAGAGGCAGACTTGGACGTTAAGTTAGCCAAGGCCGCATTTCTTCCGACAATCACCGTGGAAACGGATTGGGGCATTGAGGCCAATTGTTTTGCCTTGCGTTGTACCCGCGCATCTGTCCAAAACGATCCTGCGGTGGGAATAGTTCCCAATCTCGGTTATTTCCTGACGGCGGCGTTGACACTACCCGTGTGGGATTGGGGAACGCTGCACAGCAAGCTGAAACAGGCCGAGTACAAGCAACAGTCAACCCAGGCAACGTTGAGCCTGGCCAAGCGGACTGGCGTGAGCGAACTTTACGCCACCTATGACGAAGCGATGATCGCGCGCGCCGGCCTGGATGAATCGCGTCGCACGGCGGAACTCGCGGCGGAGAGCCTGCGTCTCACGAACTTACGTTATCAGGGCGGGGCTTCGCCCGCGACCGAAGTGGTGGACGCGGAAACCGCGCTGGTCACTGCGCGGAATGCGTATGCTGACGCGCAAGTACGCTACCGTACGCTGCTGGCAAATCTACAGACGTTTACGGGGACTTTCTAAGTGGTCGAATACATAAAAGCAAAGGAATTGGAGCGAATCCATGCAATCTCTAGCGATGAATCAAATGGAAATGGGCCGGCTGGCCCGCACTTTGGGTGTTCTGCTGGCCGCGGGAATGCTTTTCTCGGGCTGCGGATCCAAGGGTGAAGTCGAAGCGGCCCCCACCGTAACCGTGCAGGTGGACGCCGCGGAAAAAGAGCCGATCCAGCGCAAGGTGGTCACGGACGCGGTTCTGTACCCTCGCGATCAAGTGGCCATCGTGCCCAAGGTGGTCTCATCGATCAAGAAATGGTACGTAGACCGGGGCAGCCACGTGAAAGCCGGAGAGTTGTTGGGGGAGCTTGAAAGCCAGGACTTGGCCGGTGCAGCGATGAAGAGCGCGGGCGGCCTAACGCAAGCTGAGGCCACCTACCAAATGCAATTGCAGAAGAGCGCGCAAGATCTGAAATTCGCAAAACAAAGTCTGGATTCGGCACAGAAGTTTTATGACGGCCGAGCCACTCTCTACAAGGAAGGCGCGGTCTCAGCAAAAGACCTGGACGATGCTTCTGTCGCGTTGTCTCAGGCGAAAAATACTTACGACCTCGCGCAAAAACAATTCGACCTCAAGGTTGCTGAAGGCGCAAAGAATGCGGCAGAGGGTGACACACAAAACGCCAATGCGATGTTGAGTTACACCAAGCTTACCAGCACCATCAACGGTGTGGTCACCGACCGGCCCTACTATCAGGGTGAAACCCCGGCAACCGGCACTCCCATCATCACGATCATGGATTTGTCCGAAGTCGTGGCCCGGGCGCATGTCGCGCAACTCGAAGCGGCAAACCTGAAAGTGGGAGACCCTGCAACCATCACGATTCCTGGGCAACCCATTGTGGTAAAAGGCAGAGTCTCGATGGTGAGTCCGGCTGTGGACCCAAATAGCACGACGGTGGAAGTCTGGGTGCAAGCCGCCAATCCCAAAGAGAGCCTGCGGCCCGGATCCAGCGTGCGCGTCTCCATGGTCGCTCAGACGGTGGCCCAGGCCATTGTGATTCCTCAAGCGGCCCTGCTGACATCTCCGGACGGGGTCAATAGCGTGATCGTTCTGGATAGCGACAACACACCCAGCAAGAAGAAGGTGAAGGTCGGCATCCGGGATTCCGAATTGAAAACTGTGCAGGTCACCGATGGGCTGCAAGGTGGGGAGCGCGTGGTTACCGTTGGAGCATTTGAGTTAGCTAGCGAGGACGATCCGGTCTTGGCGAAGACCAAGATTCAGGTCCAGGCGCCTAAGATGCCGGACGATGAGGACGAGTAATGATTAAGGCCAACAACATCCCAGTCACACCCAGCTTTGATGAGATGGCCGAAGTTCGCGCGGCCTTTGCACTTCGGAGTTCATTCACGACTTTGCGACAGGTAGAAAGCCATGTCAGATAAAAAATCCAGCCATTCCGCAAGAGCAGCTTCTCCGGAGTCGCGCTATTGGTTTGCCCGACACTCCAAGTCGATCATCTTTTTGATTTTGACACTGGCTGTGGTCGGAGTGTACGAAGCGCTCTCGCTCCCCATTGCCGTGTTCCCGGCGACGAATTTCCCGCGCATCATCGTAGGCGTGGACAACGGCGTGATGCCGATCGAGCAAATGGAAGTCACGATCACGCGCCCGCTGGAAAATGCCGTGAACAGCGTGCCGGGCCTCGAAGATGTTCGCTCAACGACCAGCCGGGGATCTGCCGAAATCGATTTGTCGTTCAATTGGAGCGTGGACATGGTCACCACGCTGCAACTGGTGAACTCGGAAATCGCGCGCATTCAGAGCACTCTGCCGTCCACGGCGGCGATTGAAACGCACCGGCTCGACTTCGCGAGTTTCCCAATTATTGGCTACAGCCTCACGTCCGACAAAGTCCCGCAAACGCAGCTTTGGGAAATCGCGACGTATGACATGAAACCGCGCTTGAACCGCCTGAATGGGGTTGCGACCGTCATCGTTCAAGGAGGTCAGCAACCGGAATTTCAAGTGACGCCCGACACGTCCAAGATGCTGCGCGCCCACGTGACCGTGCAGGACATTCTGGATGCCGCCAATCATACGAACATCGTCGATTCGCCAGGTCTCTTGAGCCGCAACCACCAATTGTTTCTTGGCCTAGTCGATTCGCAGGTTCACGACGCGGACGACATCGGCAACATGGTCATCAAGAATGTGGGGGACGCCCCGATTCGAGTGCATGACATCGGGACGGTGGCGCCATCCTCGGCGCCAAATTACACGGTGGTCACGGCGAACGGCAAACCAGCCGTGCTCCTCAGCATCAGCCGGCAGCCGGAAAGCAACACGGTGGAAGTCGCCAACCTGGTCCACGACGAAATCGACGCGATCCGGCCGAAATTGCCCGCAGGTGTGGAATTGAACGTCTTTTACGACCAGTCCAATATCGTGCGTGAGTCCATCGGAAGCGTGCGTGACGCGATCATCATTGGGCTTTTGCTCGCCGGATTCATCATTTGGCTGTTCTTGCGCGACGTTGGCACGGCCCTGATGACCGGCCTTGTGATTCCCGTGGCCATTTTCGTCACCTTCATTGCCATGAAGATCCTTGGGCAAAGCTTCAACATGATGACCCTCGGCGGGCTCGCGGCAGCAGGCGGACTGGTTATCGATGACGCAATCGTGGTCGTCGAAAACATCGTGCTGCATCGGGACGGCGGTGAAGGCCGGCTGGAAGCGGTCAACAGCGCTCTCAAAGAACTGACCGTTCCCTTGATCGGTTCAACGCTGACCCCCATCGTCGTGTTCCTGCCCTTGATTTCGATCACGGGCGTGACCGGAACGTTCTTCCGCGCGCTGGCCATCGCCATGAGCGTGTCGCTCCTGACCTCCCTGGCCCTCGCGCTCACCTGGTCAACCAACCTGGGTGTTTACCTGATCCGCCGCGGCCACGGAGAGGAATCCGACGCCCCAGCCACGGAGCATGCGCCCCCGGAAGATTCCGAAAACGCGGAATTCGAGCACATGAGACGCATGATGGCCGCCGAAGAGGAATCGCTCAAGGGCGGCTTGTTCGAGAAGATCATCGTGTTTTACGAGCGCTGGATGCGCCGCGCGCTCGAACATCCGATCTGGCTTGGTTCATTTTGCCTTATTTTGATTGCGGTTTCGTATGTGTGCTACAGCCAGCTCGGCACCGACCTGCTTCCCCACATGGACGAAGGCGGGTTCATTCTTGACTACGTCATGCCACCCGGCAGCTCGCTTCAAGAAACGAATCGAGTCGTCACGCATGTGGAAAATATCATCAAATCGGTCCCCGAAGTCGAAAACACCTCGCGGCGCACCGGATTGCAGCTCGGACTGGCCGCTGTCACTGAGCCCAATACGGGAGACATCGCGGTAAAGCTCAAGGACAAGCGTAGCCGGCCAATCGATGACATCATTGCCGACGTCCGCAGCAAGGTGACGACCGAGGAACCCGCTCTCGATGTCGAATTCACCCAGGTGCTTCAGGACATGATTTCGGACCTCACTGGCGCTCCGCAACCGGTGGTCGTCCAACTGTTTTCACCGGACGTGGATCAACTCACGGCATGGGCGCCGCGCGTGGCCGATGCGCTGGGCCGCATTCAGATCAATTACAAGAAGCCCATCGTGGACGTGGAAGACGGAATCGACAACACCACCAGCGGTCCGGCTGTGGTGTTTACCGTGAATCCGGCGGCAGCGGCCAAGGCCGGCTTTACGACCGACCAGCTCACCACAGTCGCTGCTTCGATCGTGGATGGAGAACCGGCTACCGCACCCATGATCATCAACGACAAACCATACACACTGCGCGTCCGTTACCCGGCTTCGAGCCGCGCTTCACTCGAGGCGATGAACAATACGGTGATCGTCAATGCGAACGGTGGATCGGCCACTCTCGGTTCCATTTCCACATTCACCGAAGTGCCGGGCCAGACGGAAATACTCCGTGACAACTTGCAGCAGGAAAAGGAAGTCACTGGGAGGCTCGAGGGCATCGACTTGGGGCGCGGCATCGCTGCAGTTCAAAAGGCTGTAAACGATTTGCACTTGCCCCCGTCGATTCGCGTGGCCTACGGCGGCACCTACAAGGAACAGCAGAAGTCCTTCCACGACCTGGTGGTGGTCCTCTTGCTCGCACTGGTGCTGATTTTCATCGTGCTGTTATTCGAGTTCCGGTCCTTTTCAGCGCCTCTCGCGATTCTTTCGTCGGCTATTCTTTCGACTTCGGGCGTGTTTTTTGCCTTGTACATTACGCGCACCGATTTCAACGTCGCCTCCTTCATGGGATTGATCATGGTGCTGGGCATCGTGGCCAAGAACGGCATCCTGCTGCTGGACGCCAATCAGAAATTCCTGGGGGTCGGATTCGGGGCGGAAGAGGCCATGATCCAGGCGGGGCGTCGCAGACTTCGTCCTATCGTCATGACGGCTATGGCGGCAGTGGCGGGTATGCTACCGTTATCCCTCGCGATTGGAGCGGGGTCGCAGATGCTGCAACCCCTGGCGATCGCGGTCATCGGGGGAATCCTGATCTCGATGGTGCTGTCACTTATCATCACGCCGGCGATTCAGTACTACCTTACGAGTGATAAGGAAGCGACGGTGAGCGCCGGGACGCCGGTCGAGGTGCGTTAAGACTGGAAGGCTGCTGAAATTTGTTGCGGCAGTGGAACGTATTATTGGTTCAGGACCGGGTATTTAACTTTCTGCTCAAACGAAACCATAAGGAGATGCTTCGTATGTCACGAGAAAAGTTGGCAGGATGGTTGCGTCGGTCAAGCCCGATGATTTGCCTGTCGTTGCTTGCCGGTGTGATTGCGTATGCCGCTCCGCAGGCCGGCGGCTACAAGATCATCAAGAGGATGCAAATCGGCGGGGACGGCGGGTGGGATTACATGTTGATCGATCCGCCCACGCACCGGCTCTATGTCGCCCGCGGATCGCACTTCCAGGTCGTGGACGTTTCGACACAGAAGGTGATCGGCGACGTTGCCATTGCCAATTCTACGAACTCACATGGCATCGCTCTGGCGACCGATTTGGGTAAGGGATTTACCAGCAACGGAGACGCTAACACAGTTTCCGTTATCGATTTGAAGACACTGAAAGCGACTTCGGTCATCGATATCCCGGGAAAGAACCCCGACTCGATCCGCTACGATCCCGCGACCAAGAAGGTCTTCACCTTTAACGGCAAGAGCATGGACTCCACCGTCATTGACGCGACCACCGGAAAAGTGATCGGCAGAGTGGACCTCAAGGGCAAGCCCGAAGAGGCCGTTCTCGATGGAAGTGGGAACATGTGGGTCAACCTCGAAGACAAGAGCACCATCGAGGAATTTGACACCAAGACTTATGCCGTCAAGGGCTCCTGGCCGCTCGCGCCCTGCGACGGCCCTTCCGCCATGGCATACGATAGCGGTCACAAGCGGATTTTCGTGGCCTGCGACAAGGTCATGGTCGTGGTGAATGCGGAAAACGGAAAAGTGGTTGCTGCCCCGCCGATCGGCGGCGACCCCGATGGGAACGGCTATGATCCGGGCACCGGAATGGCGTTCGCCTCTTGCCGCGATGGCTTCGTTTCCGTGATTCACCAGGATTCAGCGGACAAGTACACCGTCGTCGGGAATATCAACACGCAAGCAGGCACCCGCACGATGACGCTGGATCCCACAACGCACCGCGTCTATACGGAAACCGCGGACTTCAAACCCGCTGCGGCGCCGACGCCGGACAATCCTCGGCCGCGCCCCACACCGATTGCAGGGTCGTTCGTGATTCTGGAAATCGGAAACTAGCGCCAACCAGAAAACCGACGCGCCCTCGGCTCTCCAGAGCCGAGGGTGCGTTTTGTTTTCATTGCCGCTTTAGTGGCGCAGGCTTCAGCCTGTGGGTTTTTGGTCTTGCAGGACTAACAGCCGCAGGCTGAAGTGGCTGCGGAAAAACTTAAACCTCTGTCATTCTGAGCGAAGCGAAGAATCTCTCCTTATTTCTTTTCTTATACTTAAATCGAAGAGAGATTCTTCGCTTCGCTCAGAATGACAGAACAGGGCATTTTTCCCGCGGCCTTTGAAGCCTGCGCCACTTTTCGTTTTACTTCTTCCCTTTCGTGACCAGCTTTTGCACGCGCCAGTTGTTCATGTCGGCGATATAGATCAGATCCTCCGACGGACAGGCAAGGCCGTGCGCCCAGTTAAGTTGGCCAAGTTCATGTCCGGATTCGCCCCACATGCCGAGAATTTTTCCCTCGGGCAACTGCATCTTGTACAGGCGGCCGGGTTCGGCGTCCGTGGTGAAGAGATATTGCGGCGTAGTATTGGTGATGCAGATGGTCCACGGCGCGGTTTCATCCGGCCGGTCCGCGGTCAGGTTGCCCAGGACGGGATGCCGCGACTTGTCGTATGGCACATTCAGGAGGATGAATTTCTTGAAATTTCCATCGGTATCAAATACCTGAATGCGGCGGTTGCCGCGATCTGCTACGTATACGTTGTCGTCGCGATCGATGCCGATGTTGTGTGGATTCCGAAAATGGCCCGGATTTTCGTTGGCGTGGACTCCGCCGGTTCCGGGCTCTCCCCATTGCTTGATCCAGTTTCCGTGCCTGTCAAACTTGGCGATGCGCGAGTTGAAATAACCGTCACCGATGTAGATGTTGTCGTCTTTGTCCCAAGCGACGTCGGTGGACCCGTTAAAATAGCCGTCCACGGGTGTGGGCGGCGGATCGGCATGGCGGTAGCGGGGCTGGTCCGGCCCTTCGTCGCGGCGTCCGAGGTTCATCAGGACGTATCCCGCGGGGTTGAACTTGATAACGGACATCGCCGCCTTGTCCACGACCCACAGGTTGTCGTACTTGTCGAACCGCACCGAGTGCGCGTAGGCCAAACCGTAGACGCCGTGGCCGATCTCGCGAAGATATTTGCCATCCGCGTCGAATTCGAATATTTGCGTTGTGGCGTTCCCGTATACCGGGCCCGCTGTAGCGGTGCCGGGGTGGTTCAGGACGATAATATGCCCCTTCGAATTCACCGCCACACTAAGAACTTCTCCCAGGTTTTGCTCGGGCGAATACTTCAATGGGTTTGGCACGGATTCGAACGGAAGAACCGGGACGCTGGGTCCTTCCTGGGCGAATACCGGCACCGCCAGCAAGGCAAGCAAAGTGATCCTCCACAACACTTTCATGGAGCCTCCAGACCAGCCGAATGAATTCCTACGCCTGAACATTTGCGCAAAGCGTGTTTGGTATATACTCTCGATCAGCAACCCAAGTCAAAATCGCATTTCTCATCAGGAGCAAACACCAATGAAACTTTCATTGATTCGACGCGCCCTCGCCGTGCCGGCGGCCTTGTTGCTCGTGTCGCTCATCGTGGCGGGATCGGCGCGCGCTCAGGCGCCTGTCGATGACAGCAAAACCGTAGTCAAGACGAACAAGATAACGGACAACTTCTACACCGTGGACGGCCGCGGCGGCACCATCGGCGTGCTCGTGGGCCCTCAGGGAACATTCATGGTGGACACGCAATTCGCTCCGCTCACCGACCGCATCGTCGCGGCGATCAAGCAAATTTCACCGAACCCGATTCGCTTCGTGGTCAACACGCACGTGCATCCCGATCACACCGGGGGCAACGCGAACATGGCCAAACTGGGCGCGACGATTTTCGCGCGCGACGAATTGCGGGATCGCCTGATGCATCCCGCGCCCGGCGCGAATGGACAGCCGGGCATGGCCGCGCCGGCGGAGGCGCTTCCGGTCGTTACTTACGAAAATAAAGTAACCTTTCACATGGACAGCGAAACGGTGGACCTCATTCCCATTCGCAAGGCTCACACCGACGGCGATACGATAGTGTACTTTCACAACGCGGACGTGATCATGACTGGCGATTTCTACCGCTCGGTCGGATATCCGAATATCGATCGCGTGAATGGCGGAAGCCTTGACGGAATGATCACCGGGCTCGGCCAGGTGATTGCCCTCGCCGGGCCGAATACGAAAATTATTCCGGGCCATGGAGCAATCGTCGACAGGACTGCCGTCATGGCTCACAGAGATATGATCCTGGGCGTGCGGGAGCAAGTTGCCAAGCTCGTGAAGGAAGGAAAGACTGCGGACGAAGTCGTCGCCGCGCATCCCACTGCCGACTTTGACGCGAAGGTCCCGCCAGCGGCCCCGAACGGGGATCGCAACACGGACCGGTTCGTCGGGCAGGTGTACTCCGAACTGAAAACATCCATGTGACACAGGGTGGGTTCAGCCCGCCGGTTTCTCGGTTTTGGTTTATGTAGCGCCTGTCTTCAGACGGACAGTGTGGGTTCGCGCCCATGCCCGCCTGAAGGCGGGCGCCACAGAACCGCTGATCAACATGCCGACCCTGGTCCTTAAATCCTTGCAATCGCTGAAAGAATACGCCGGGCGCGAAATCGCCGTGACCGGCTGGCTGCGCGTGACGCAGGAACGAATCTGGCAATTCGCGGAAGCGACCGGGGACCGGCAATGGATTCACATCGATCCTGAACGCGCGAAGAGTGAATCACCCTTTGGCGCGGCAATCGCGCACGGTTTTATGACGCTTTCCTTGATGAGCCATTTCATGAAGGAGGCAATTCAATTGCCGGGCGAGATAAAGCAAACGATCAATTACGGCCTGAATCGCGTTCGATTTCCGGCGCCCGTCCGTGCAGGCGAAAAAATTCGCGCGCGCATTCGTTTGGAATCGTACAGAGAATTGCCTGAAAGCGTCGAGGCCACCTACGAAATCACGATCGAAGCAGAGGGCGGCGAAAAGCCCTGCTGCGTCGCCGGATGGATCTTGCGTTACTACTCCTAGGACACTTTGGCAGACGCCGCGTGATGGATCGTTTCAATTTTTCTCCCGCGAAATCCCAGTGCCAAGAATCACCCAGGCCAGGTCCACGACGTAAAGCGCGATCACCACATTTCCCAGCCGCAAAGAAAGCGCATTCTGCGGCATGAATTGAATGCCTCCCCAGAGCAGGAATGTCGCCGCGAGAAGCGCGTTTTTAAGCAAATCGATCAGACGAGGGCGAATGGCCGGCTGCAAGATCAAAAACGCCAAACCCACCAAGAGCAAGGGAGACGCCGAAATTGCGGCGGCGGAGAGCCCTGGAGGAAACCATATTTTCGCGTCGCTGAGGAGCAACGCCATTCCTGCCGCCAGGGCCAAAACGGCCAATAGATAGCTGATCCACCCCAAGATAGTATTCATCATGGATAAAGACGCCGCCCTCGCTCCTATTTGACTCCCGGTCCATTCTTTCAACTTGGCGATGTGTGCGCCCGATGATCGGGGCTGCGCACGCCCCCTCTAGAATATAGAAAGCAGTCCATAAATAAGTCGTGAGGAAAAAAAATAATATGAGGCGATCGCGTCCAGAGAATGACACATGAAAATGACGACGTCACGTTGGAAGGAATCTTGCCGTTCTGAAACGGCAGCGGCCACAGAAAGCGGATAATTGTGAGGTAGCTGCCATCCCACATCGCGAAAAAAACTCCGCCGGCTCTCTCTCACGATTGGAACGATTCTGGTATCCTCGGGGGAGTGCCCAGCAAACCGATTTGCATAATATTCGTAATGATGATTGCGGGCGCCCAGATATTTTTGGCGCGGGCGCAATCAGCACAAGCCCCCGCTGCGCCGGGACAGCCTGCCCCGCAGACTTCGGCTCCGGCGTTGCAGCAAGCTCCTCCCGTGCCGGGGCAACCAACCATTGCACCGACTACTCCCCCGAAAAAATCCTTGTCGGTTGTCATTCTCGATCCGGCGCACGGCGGCGCGGACCCTGGCGCGCACGGATTGTCCGGCATCGCGGAAAGCGACGTGGTCCTCAGCTATGCCCGGCTGATGCGCATTTCCCTGGAGGCCCAAGGACTCCGCGTTATCCTCACGCGCCAGACGAATGACGACCCCTCTTTCGATGACCGTTCCAAACTGGCAAATGGGCAGCGCGGGGACATTTTTATTACCCTGCACGTTTCGTCCACGGGCCAGCCGGGAACGGTACGCGTGTATTCCCTGCCCCAGCTTTCGGTGTCACAAATGGCTGTCGTCGCGCCGCACGGGGGTCTCTTGCCCTGGGACCGCGCACAATTCGATTTTATCGATCAGAGCCGGAGACTGGCCGAGTTGATCCAGATTCAAATGGCGCAGCGCTTCCGCGGCACATCAGACACTCCGTTCGAAGCCCCCGTGCGGCAATTGCGAACGGTGGGGGCGCCCGCGGTGGCCATTGAGGTATCTAGCGTCAGCGTGCCCGACCGCTCCCAGCTGGATCAAATGGGGCCCGGCTTGGCCGATGGAGTGGCGCGCGCCGTCGCCGCATATCGAACGATATACGAATCGGGGAGCAGGTAGCGCCTTGCCAAAGGGACTCCGGACAACAATCGTGATCCTCACCGTGATGGTGGCCTTGGGCCTCGTCACCCTGCCGGGATTGCGCCAGGCCGTGCAGAGGCTGCGCAGCACTCCGAAGACTGAGGAGCAGGCGCGCCATGAGGTGATGCAGGAGCCGATTTCGACGCCGACCGACGTGGAGGTGCAGGCGCATATGTACTGGATATCGGCGGCCTCCCCCACTTCGCTGGATCCTGTATCCGTTCAACTTCCGCTATCCGCCGATCTGGTCGAGAGGTCCAAGCAGCTTATTAGCGCGCTGATCACCCGTGCGCCCGCCCCGGAGAGGCGCACACTGCCTGCCGAAGCAATTCTGCTGGCCTTCTACATTCAGCCGGACGGAACTGCCATCGCAGATTTTTCGGATGAAATTGTTTCGGGAATGCCTTCGGGAATTCTAAGCGAGCAATTGGCGGTGCAGTCGATTGCTCTAACGCTGGGGGCCAATATGACCGGGATCCGCCAATTGAAAATCCTCATCCACGGACAAGAAGCGGAGACGCTTTCAGGCCATTTGGATCTTTACGGCCTATTCCCGGTTCCCTCGCCCTTGCCAGCGGTAATTCCTAATTCGGCTGCTGCTCCCGCAGCAATTCCGCCGGCGCCTTCCCAAAAACCCCCGGCAACTCCAGGCAGTGGACAAAGCAAAGCGGCGGCGCCAGGCCCTGCATCTCCAGGACCTGGAAAACAGACTCAGCATTAGCAAAGTTTCTTAAAACGTTAAATTTTGGAAATTGGCCGTGCCGCTATACCAGCGGGCCCGGTTTGCTCTTGTAGCGCTTCACGATGGCGTCGGCACTCATGTAGGTGAGCGCCTGGATGGTGAGCGTGGGATTGAAGCCGCTCATCGATGGAAACGTTGAACTGCCGATCACGAAAAGGTTGGGGATGTCCCAGGTCTGGCCATAGCGGTTTACGACCGAAGTTTTCGGGTCGTTGCCCATGCGCGTGCCGCCCTCATGGTGCGCCCCCGGGGCGCCGGGACTGAGCGCTCCGCGCCACACTTGCGTCGCGCCCATGGCGCGGGCCACGCCTTCCATCTTTTGCATCAGGAATTCGACGCGCGCGCGTTCATTCGGCCGCCGCCAGTCGTAGGTCACGCGCGGCGCCGGCATGCCGTACTGGTCGCGCACGTCCGGATCGAGATCGATGGTCTGGTCGGCGTAGGCGAGGTTTTCGGTCTGCGCGTTGATGGCACCGTAGCGGGCGAAGTATTTCGCGAAGAAATCGCGATATGCCGCTCCCCACTTAGGCGTGCCGGGAGGCGGATCCATGCTCATGGCCGTGCCGATCGGGCCGGCCTCCAGATCAGCGGGACCAATGGAGATTTGCGCGCCGCGAATGAAACCCAGACCGCTGTGGTCGAAATTGTCGGCGTTGAAATCGTCAATCGTGTGCTTCTGCGCGCTCGGCCCCATATAGATGTTGACGAAGCGGTCGTCGTACGCGGCGAACACCTTGGCCATGATGTGCGCCATGACGTGCTTTCCCAGTTGCCCGCTGGAATTGGCCAGACCGTTCGGAAATTTGTCCGTCTTCGAGAGCAGCAGCAGGCGCGTATTGTCGTAGATGAAGGGAGAAAGAATCACAATCTCCGCCTCGATGGTGTTGTCCGATCCGTCGGGACCGTAGTAAGAGACGCCGGTCGCGCGCCCGCTGTTGTCGGTATTCACGTGGTAGCACATGGTGCCGGTTAGCAACTTGAAGTTTCCGGTCGCATCGGCTTCGGGCAGCTTGGTGACGAGGATGCTCGACTTCGCGCCCACGTGGCAGCCGAAGGACTGGCAAAAGCCGCAGTAGGTGCAGCTGGCACGGTCGTGATACGGCTGCGAAATAATCGCGCGCGGTGAAGAAAATGGATGGTAGCCGAGCTTGCGCGCACCCTCCGCGAACAGCACGCCCGATTGATCCATAAGCAGTGCCGGCAGGGGATATTCACGATTGCGCGGGGCCTCAAAAATGTTGCCGCCATCAATCTTGCGGCCTTGCAAATTGCCGGCTTTGCCGGAAACACCCAGCTCGTATTCTGCTTGATCGTAGAATGGTTCGAGATCCGCGTAGGAGAGCGGCCAATCAGCAAGCGAGGAATCTTCCGGGATGGCCGAAGCGCCGTACCGCTCAATCGTGTGAGACCGTGCGCGGAAATCGTCTTCATGCATGCGCCAGGAGAGCGTCCCGTAGTGCACGGTGCCGCCCCCCGCCTGATTGCCGTAGTTCAATATGTTCATGGGCCGCGCGCGTACGCTGGGATTGGCGCGCCAGGTGACCGGCTGGCGTTTCCAGTTCGGGCGAAGATCCTGTCGCTGGAAGTAGCGCAATTCATCGTGCGGGTTGAAATCCGCAGTGGTGAGGCGCGGGCCGCGCTCGAGGCCAATGACTTTCATATTCGCTTTGCCCAGCTCGGCCGCGAGGATTCCTCCAACCGCGCCCATGCCAACGATGACCACATCCGTTTTTTCAGTTGCCATTGTTCAGGCCCTCCCCGCTGGAGCTTTGGCCATAGTTTGCAGGCCGACAATGGGCTCGCGCGTGAACGCTTGTTTGCTCTGCAGATCGGTTGGCGTGAAGATCGCTTGCGCGCCGGGGAAACCGACGAGCCGCCAGCCGGCAAAATCCCGGTTGCCGCCGTAGAGCGGGTCGGCAAACATGCCCTCCATCGTGTGCGTCCGGAGAACGTTGAAGAAGTCCCGGGCAGTGGGATACGTGAAGCCGGAGGCTTTGCCGTTTTCGAGCGCCGTGATCACTTCGTCCTGCTGTTCTGCGCTTAGCCGTACAAAGGGTTCTTTGTGGGTCGCGCGGCAGTACGCCTCCAACTGCGCCAGGCCACGCCTGTAGAAGTCCTGCAGTTCTTCGTATGCACCCGCGAGCGCGAGATCGATGTAATTGAGGACGTCCGCGTCGCGCGCTCCCGGTTTGCCGGGAGCGCTGGGCATGAGCCGCTCGGTAAACGCGGCAATCGTGGCCGCGTCGGCGTGGTTGAAGAATGCGCCGTGCTCGCTGCCGCTGGGATGCTGCGCTCCCGGAGTTGCGGGGCCCCCTTCCATGTGCCCCATTTGCTCCTGGGCGGCTGCGCCGGAGACAAGGCCCGCTCCCGCAGCGGCCCCCGCGCCTACAGCCGCGCGCACCAAAAATTCGCGGCGAGATGCATCATGTTTTGCCATGGTTGTCGCACCCTTTCCGGGTCACAAACCGATATTCTGTGGATGACTTTCGAACTGAGGGAACAATACCAATTTTTGAGAGCGATGTCATCGTCCACGCACGGCAAAATGGCATGCAGCCAACTTTTGTCTGTGGTTGACAGTCGCGCTGGCGGCGGGCAAACTCGACGCCATGTCCCGAGGAGGAAACTTGCGAAGCGATGGGCGCGCGCACGACCAGATTCGTCCGGTCAAATTGACGCCGGACTTTATCACCAGCGCCGAAGGGAGCGTGCTGATCGAGGTCGGCAACACGCGCGTGATCTGCACGGCGAGCGTGGATGATGGCGTTCCTTCGTTTATGAAGGGCCAGGGTAAAGGGTGGGTGACCGGCGAATACGGAATGCTTCCGCGCGCCACCGAGCGGCGCACGGCCCGCGAATCGATGCGCGGAAGGCCGTCCGGTCGCACCTTGGAAATTCAGCGGCTGATCGGGAGATCCCTGCGCGCCATCGTCGACCAGGAAAAGCTGGGAGAAAGAACGGTATGGCTGGATTGCGACGTGATCCAGGCGGATGGCGGCACGCGAACCGCCTCCATTACCGGCGCGTATATCGCCCTGGCCTTGGCGCTGGAGCGTCTTGTCGCGGCAGGAATCTTGAAAAATGTTCCTCTGACCGATTCGGTCGCGGCCACGAGCGTCGGCGTGGTCGACGGGGTCGCGCTGCTGGATCTCGCCTACGAAGAGGATTCCCGCGCCGAAGTGGACATGAACGTGGTGATGACAGGCAGCGGAAAATTTGTCGAGGTCCAGGCCACGGCCGAAGGGCAGCCGTTCGGCGGCGCGGAGTTGCAGGACCTGCTGGCCCTTGCGGCCGCCGGCATCCGCCGCATGACCGAGTTTCAATCCAAGCTGGTACAAACCGATTTCCGTGCCCGTGTCAGATAAAACTCTCCGACTCTTCGTGGCTTCCTCGAATCCGGGGAAGCTGCGCGAATACCGCGCGCTAGCCCAGCTGGCCGGCGCGTCCGTGGATATTGCGTTCGTTCCCATTTTCGATTCCCTGGCCGTTTTCGAGGAAATTTGGCCGACCATCGCGGAAAATGCGGCGGGGAAAGCGCTGCACTACAGCCGCCTTGCCGAGGGCGTTGTGATCGCGGATGATTCCGGCCTCGTCGTGCCGGCGCTCGGTGGAGCGCCGGGCGTGCTCTCCGCGCGCTACGCCGGGCCGGAAGCCTCGGACGAGGACCGCGTTCAGAAAGTGCTCGGCGAAATGCAGGGGAAAAAGGGGGAAGACCGGCGCGCGCGATTCGTGTGCGTGGTGGCCGTGGCCGAATCGGGAAAGATGCTCGGCCTGTTTTCCGCGTCCGCCGAAGGAATCCTCCTGGAAGAGCCGCGCGGGCACGACGGGTTCGGTTACGATCCGATTTTCTACTTCCCTTCTCTTGGAAAAACATACGCCGAAATCTCGCGCGAAGAAAAAAACGTGCACAGCCATCGCGGGAAAGCATTCCGCAAGGCGCTCGATTTCCTATTGGGCGCGCGCCACGCCTGAGAGCGGGCACCTGTGCTATATTCGTGCGCCGAATAGCAATGAAAAAACAAAAAAACAAGGCAAAAAAGATTGCGGCTCGAACCGCGAAGCGGTCGAAAACGCCTTCGCCCCCGCGAAAAGCGAAAGCTTCCCGGCCGAACGCCGCGACCCTGAAAGCCGCGGGAACCAATCCGCAGCGCGTGCAGTCGATTCTGCAAAAGCTGGATGAATCCTATCCGAACGTGACCTGCGCCCTCGAGCACCACACCGCATTTCAATTGCTGGTCTCCACGATTCTTTCGGCGCAGTGCACGGACGAGCGCGTCAATCAGGTGACCAAAACCCTCTTTGTGAAATATCCGGGGCCCAAGGATTTTGCCTATGCGAATCCGGCGGAGCTCGAACGGGACATACGTCCCACAGGCTTTTTTCGGAATAAGACCAAGTCCATCATGGGCGCGAGCAAGAAAATCATGGACGATTTCCGGGGCGAAGTTCCGCGCACGATGGACGAACTGCTGACGTTGCCGGGCGTGGCACGCAAAACGGCGAATGTAGTCCTGGGCACGGCCTTTGGCATCGCCGTCGGCGTGGTGGTGGATACCCACGTGATCCGGCTCTCCAACCGCCTCGATCTGTCCCGCAACGAGGATCCTAAAAAAATCGAGCAGGACTTGATGCAGGTGATCCCGCGGGAGAAGTGGATTCTGTTTTCCCACCAGCTCATCTGGCACGGCCGAAAAGTCTGCCGGGCGCGCAAGCCCAACTGCGCCGAGTGCAACCTCGAATCCCTCTGCTACTCAAGAGACAAGACGGTGTAAGGGCTGCCCTTTTCGCCGCATGCGCCCGCATGCGCCGTGGACGCCTCCTGTCCCGTTGGATATAGTCGAATTATGGAGCTTTTATCGGGGAAGGACGCGGCAAACCATATTGCCGGAATCATCCACGCGAAATATCAAGTGCACGGATTCTCCGTGCATCTCACCGTGCGCAAGATCCACGGCGTCGATCCCGTGGGAAAACTGGATTTCGGCGGCAGCGAATACATCCCCGCCGGAAGAGTCGAGCTTGCGCCGCGCCAGCTTCGCCCGGAAGATAAATATCTCTGGTGGGAATTGAACAAAGAAAGTTATTTCATCGAATGCAATGAAACGCTAAATCTCGCGCAGGACCAGATCGCTCTGATCGAACCGGAAGACCGCCTGTTGCGGGCCGGAGGTTGGCACGCTCCGCTCTTTGTGCGCGGGCACGTGGATCCGGTGGAATTATTGCTGACCGTCGGTGTGCCGCAATTGCGGATAAAGGAAAACGCGCGCATCGCTCGCGTGCGTTTATTCCACATCGGCGACATGATCAAATCCGCCAGAAAGCCGCGCAAGGGCAATTCCCCAAAATCCCATCGTTCAAAACGCAAGTAACCGGCATTTTCGGAGCATCTCGCTGGCTCCCGTGACGAAGTGAATGGCTTTCATCCGCCATTCCTCTCCGCTTTCTCAGGGACGGTAGGTGGGGCTGCTATTCGCGGGCGGGATGTAGTCCTGGCCGTATTTATTCTTGTGCTCGAGCGTGAAGTTGGGATTCTCGACCACTCGGACGCCTTCGATTGCTCGGTTCGCCTCGGAAATTGTCACTGTCCGGCCCGCAGTCTTCAGGTCCTCCGGCAGGCTGCGCTCGTACCACACATTCAGCTGATAGCGTCCATCTGGAACGTTCGAAATATTGACCAGCCCATTTCGATCGGAGATGCCGAAGTAAGGCGTGTCGACTGCCACCACCGCGCCGCTCATTTCCGGATGAATGTTGCAGAAGAGAAAACTCACGCCGGGACGGTCGAAGTGAACAGTCTTGCTGGACCCCGCCTCGTAAAATCCCAGGTCAAAGCGTTTGCCGTCGAAGAGTGAGAAAACGTTGTGCAGGAAAGGGTCCTTGTTGGGAAATTGGACGGGAGTGCCCACCTGAATGACCAGGACGTGGGGATCGAAACTCTTATTAATTTGCGCGATCTGCGGGGCGGCATGGCCCGACGAAGGAACGGAAACGGGTCCTCCTCCAGATGCCAGTGGCGTGAGCCAAACCACGATGTTCGACAGATCGGCGGACTCCCTGGCCGCAACGGGCTTTTTCGCCGACTTCGGATTCACGATTTCCACCTTGACGGCAACGGGCGGCAACGCGGTTTGAGCCAGCAAGGCGCAAGCCCCGAAGGAAACCAGAGCGAGGATCGCGATTCTCCGTATTGTTCCCATCAGGCGCACTAGAAAATATACCCCATGCTCAAGTTGACGTGATTGGCGGTAAACGAACCGCTGTCGAGCACTGTGGATTTCAAGTAACGGTATTCCGCGGAGAACAAAATGTCCGAGCGAATTTGGTAGATGAAGTTCACGAGAGGGCTGAGATTCCTCGTATACGAGCCAGGATAAATGGTATTGGCATTGTACCGCCGCAATTCGCCGGCGAAAGGATTATCCACGCCAAGCGCACTGTTGATTTCAAAATTTGATCTTATCCTGAATTTCAACTGGGCCCACCCTCCCATTGAATCCAGCGCGCGAAACGTAGTAGCCGGATCGATAAATGAGCCGTTGAGCAGGACGCTTTGTCCAACCCCGCCGCCGAAGCCGCCCACCGCACGGCCCCGATAGAACTCTCCGGTGAACTCAACCCGCTTTCCCAGAGGCAGCGTCAAATCGGCTGTTCCGGCCCACCCATCCACATTGTGCTCGAATCCCCAGTTCTGGCGCCCGTAGTATCCTCCGGTCCCCACCGTGAAATCCTGGCCAAACATATGATGGCTCCAGGAGACCCGCATCGCATAGGCGGGCTGGCCCGATTGCTCACCCCAGCTGGGGTACCGATTGTAATATTCGCGCGGGATATCGCCCGTGACGCTGTCGAGAAACCCTCCCTGAAAGGACAGGCTGGAAGATTCGGACAAAACAACGCGGTGCTCGACGCGCACTTGCGGCGTCCAGGCCCACAGATTCCCAGCATAAGAAAGCGCGGGGATCGCAAGAGTTGCCAGGGAAGTCGGGGCGAGAGGAGCAAAAAATAACCGGTCCTGGCCGGCGACGATGGAAGTGTTGGTCCAATCCAGCCGGAAGGTCGCGGTTCGCATTCGAATGAGGCCCATCCAGGCACCGTTCGGGGCGTCGGGAAATCCGCCGGCGAAATCCAAATTGACGTCGGCGCTGGTGCGCGCACCGGCGATATCCGGGCCGTAGGCCTGGAGCCTGATTTGCGATTGGCGAAGCGTTCCCCCAAACGCACCCGCCGAAGCGTTCGGCTGGTTTGCCTGCTCCGATTCGGCGACTTCCGGGAAATCCAGGTTGTCCACGGTCCCGCGATTCTCGAAAAGGTTCAGCAGGGCAATGCCGGAAAGACGCAGGCGGTACTTCGAACCGCTCTCAACTTTGGTCTGGTATTGATCGTTGATCTTGCCTTCCAGGACCTGCTGGTCTTCTTCCAACTTGCTGACGCGATCCTCGGTCGATTGCGGCTGGGAGGGCGGCGCGGCGGAAACCGATGCAGTTGGGCTCGCGGTTTCTCTCGGCGGGGCCGTCGAGTATGGATTCATCGGCCCCATCGGCGCAGAGGCTCCTTGCGCTTTTACGAGATCCAATTCCCGCCGGAGCTCGCGTGCTTCCGCGCTCGAGCGTTCTTGTTCGGCACGCAGGTCGCCTAGCTGCGAGTTAAGCGTCTGCACCTGGGCTTGCAGGCCGCGAATCAGATCGGACAACGCACTGACTTCCGCGGCCGTTTCAGATGGGGAGGAGCTGGACGAGGCCGAGTCGCGGATCTCCTGTCCTTGCGCCGTAAACGAGCACAGAAATAACACGCCTGCAGCCGCAAAAAATTTTAGACTTCGTATTGGAAAGCGCTTGCCCTGCATATTTGCCTCCTGGAATGCCCCGAATCCGACGGCTCAAGGCGCAGGGCCCGAGCGGAGGCGTGGGGCATCTAGGTAACTTGGAGTTCGCTGCTCTCGCGAACCAGTTTATTCAAAGGCCGCGCGAGCGCCTCGCGAACAATCTCGACAAGGGATGAAGTTGAAAAGGGTTTTTGCAGAACGGGTGCATCCGGGAATCCCTTGCTCACATCTCCTCTGGAAAATTCGGAATAGCCGGACATGAACGCGATCTTGGTCTCCGGCCTGAGAGCTGTGAGCTGCGCTGCGAGCTCGCCTCCGCTCATCTTGGGCATGACCATATCGCTGAGCAGTAGGTGAATTGCGCCTTGATAGCGGCGCGCAAGGTCCAGTGCGCTCGGTCCTCCCTCAGCTTCCAGGACGTTGTAGCCTTTGACGCGCAAGAACTGGCAAGCCAGTTCGCGCACGCCCGCTTCATCTTCGACGACAAGAATCGTTTCGCTGCCGCCCGGAATCGCGGATGGTTTTTCTTCGGTTTCGCCGTTTGCGGCTTTACCAACGGCTTGCGGCAGGTAAATTTCAAACGTTGTGCCGGCCCCGGGTGCGCTGTCGACCCAAATGAAGCCGCCGCTCTGCTTCACGACGCCATAAACAGTAGCCAGCCCGAGTCCCGTACCTTTGCCAACTTCCTTGGTAGTGAAGAACGGTTCGAAAATGTGGGCTTTGGTGGTCTCGTCCATGCCGTGCCCCGTGTCGGTGACGGAAAGCAGGATGTACCGGCCGGGAGTCATGGGCGGCCGTTTTGCTGCTTCCACCTCATCCATATAGGTATTTTGCGTCAACACCGAGAGCTTGCCTCCATTTGGCATGGCATCGCGGGCGTTGACGGCAAGGTTCAGGATCACCTGTTCGATTTGTCCGGGATCGGCTTTTACTGAAGCTAATTTCGAATCGGGCCTGAACGAGTATTCAATGTGTTCGCCGATCAACCGCGGGAGCATCTTGCCCATTTCACCGACAACGCCGTTCAAATCGATGACGCGCGGTTGCAACACCTGCATCCGGCTGAAGGCCAGCAGCTGGCGCGTCATGGAAACGGCGCGGCCGGCGGCCTTTTGAATCTGGTCCACGCATTTCTGTTGAAATGCGTCGGCGCCTGCGCGATCCAAAAGCAGATCGCTGTTGCCCCGGATGATGGTCAGCAAATTGTTGAAGTCGTGCGCGACGCCCCCCGCCAGCCTGCCCACCGCTTCCATTTTGTGAGCCTGCCGCAACCGTTCCTCCAGCTGCTTTTGTTCTTGCTGCGTGCTTTCCACGCTGGCGCGCATTCGCAGGAACGCGTCGGTGACTTCGGCAACTTCATCGCCGCCGCGGGTGTCCAACGGATAGCTGAAATCGCCCTGCCCCAATGCGCGAACGCCGGCCACGAGGCCCGCCAAGGGCTGCGTGTAAGTATGCGATATCCAGAAAACCAGTACGCTGCCCGCGAGAATGCTGAATAAGCCCAGGCCCATTAGGCCATGATTCAATTCGTTGAGAAACAAAGTGGCCTTGTCGAACGATTTCAGGACGGTGAGGGAGACGCGCGGGCCGCCTTCTGGGGAAAGATTCACCGTCTTGGCGAGGTAAAGCTCGGAGCCGAGCTGAATTTCTTGCGGATCGCCGGAGAGAGTTTGCGCGTGCTCGCGGATTTGCCGCGCCAGCTCGGATTGCAGCGCGGGGTTCAGCGTGCTGGCGACCGGCGCGCCTTCAAAGTTGAACGCCACTTCACTGGACGCCACGCTGGCAAATTCTCCTGCGGCGCGCGCATTCACTTCGTGGCCCAGGGCCAGCAGTCCGACCATCATGTTCTGCGATGAGGGTCCAAAATAGATTGGCTGAATCCATACTTCGTATAAGTGGCCGCCGCCGAACCACCAACCTTTGGATTCGCTGCGGTCGAGCGACTGGCGCAGGAGGATCTGTGCTTTGGCGGAATCGAGGCCGGGAGCGCTGGCTCGGAGCGCGACCACGTTGCCCGTGCGGTTCGCCAAAACCAGCAAGTCGCTGCCGCTCAACTTCCACACGTCGGTGGAAGCGTCCTCGATGGTCGCCTGGTCCTCGGTGGTCATGAGCGCGCGAACGTTGGGCAGGTTGGCGAGCAGGGCTGCGGAACGGGTCAGGGATTCTTCTTGCTGCGCCTGGAAGCTTTCGTAGTTGGTTACGGAGTTGCGAACGTCCTCACGAATATTCTCCCGGACGCGCTTGCGCACGCTATAGCTGACAATCAGAAGCGTGGCGGCAGTCAATCCGGCAGAAATCGCCAGAAGCGAAATCAGAAACTTCGTTCGCAGACGAATATTGCCCACGCAAGGCCCCCGGTAAGAAATCAGACCCGGGTAGGAGAAGCACTGCACACCTGGAATGAATGGACCCCACCCGAGTTTACTTTATCACTACGGGAGCGGGTGCGTCCGCGTCGCGAACGCGGCTGTTGTCGAATGAAGTAGCGCTGGCACGATAAACAGTGGGCGCGGTACCCAAGGCGCTTTCGCGCTATCCCCCTGCGCGAATTGCCGACGGACACAGCCGACCCCGATCGTTCGTGGAGGACTCGGCCTTCGATTGCAATGCAAACACCTCCTAAGACTTTGGATCAATTGCCTTCAGGATTGAGGTAGCCGCGTATGCGGAAGTATCCTAGAATTGTGAGTCCCTTCATGTCGGGGCGTAGCGCAGCCTGGTAGCGCGCCTGCCTTGGGCGCACCGAACTCGACTCCAACAGCTCCTTCTTCTACTCTTAACTAGCAACGTTTCCAACAAATCGGGGAATCTGCTTTTCGCTCAAAGCTATCCCGAGTAGTATGAAAATGTTGGATTCGTGCACAGTTGGTGCACAGTCGAACCCCTCTTGGGGAGGCGCCGGCTCTTCAAGGGAGCGAGCATCTAGCTTCTAAACGTGACGCTCGATTCCAAAGCTTCCAAGGGTGAACGCACCGTCACGACAGCTTGGAATTGTGTCAGCCGCCAAACGGCAAGGGGCCCCAGTGTTCTGCCAGCGGCCCGAGAGCAGCCACCGGGAGGAAGAGCAAAGCACCAATAATCACTATCGTGCCTACCAGGAGGAAGGCAAAGGTGGAAGTGTCATCCCGCAGCGTACCAAGACCGAACGGAATTGATTTCTTTGCACCGAGAAACGCTGCCATCGCCATGGGCGCAATGATCGGGAGAAAGCGGCTTATGAGAATCACCAAGGCACTTGCAATATCCCACTGGCGCGCCATCGGAGCAGGACTTGGATTGTCATTGAATCCGTAAACTGTGCCCAAGCCGTCAAAGGCCGACCCATTGTTGGCAGAGGAGGATGAGAATTGATAGAGAATTTGGGAGAAGCCATGCGCGCCTGGATTGCTTTCAGCCTTTATCCCCCAACTTGTTCCTGCAAAAATTCCTGTGGGTATCAAAATCATGATGGGGTGCACGAGCAGTGCGATCATCGCCAGCTTCATTTCTCGCGAACCGATTTTCTTTCCCAGATATTCCGGGGTCCGGCCCACCATTTGACCGGCGACGAATATTCCGATGACAACAAACAGCAGCATATTGATCATGCCAACGCCTTTGCCGCCAAAAAAGCAATTCAGCCACATCCCCGCGTAGGGAGCAAGCCCAGCAATCGGGTTGAGACTGTCGTGCTCGGCATTGACAGCGCCATCGGTGACGTCCACTGTCAGTGCCGCAAACGTTGCGCCCGCGGAAGTACCGAAGCGCAACTCCTTTCCTTCAAGGTTTCCGAGATGCTGATCTACGGGCAATCCGGCCACCGCCGGCAACGTCACGATTTGCTTGCCTCCCGGAGCGTTGGCATTCGCGACTTCGTACGTCTGGGCGATCGGATGGGCCGTCAGCCCGGGATTCGGTTTCAGCGTGTCAAAGTAGATCGCCCAAACCACGGTGCCAACCATGAAAAACATCATGACGCCGAAGATTAGCCAAGCATGCTTGAGCCGGTTCAACATGCGGCCGAACATGAGCACTAATCCGAACGGAAACAACATCATCGCCACGCAAGAAAGGAAATTCGTGAAGGCAGTGGGATTCTCGAACGGATGGGCAGAGTTCATGCCATAGAATCCGCCGCCATTAGTTCCCAATTGCTTTATCGGTACAAACACCGCTACGGGTCCCACTACGATTGTCTGAGGATTTGGCTGGCCGTTTTCCAGAGTTCCCATTGCCGCTGGCTCCAGTGTCGAGACCTGTTGGAAACTCTTAAAAGTCATCGGGCTGCCTTGTTGGACGAACAAGATAGCTGTGACGAAGCAGATGGGAAGGAACATGTACGCAACCACACGCCACATGTCTACGAAGAAGTTTCCCACCGAGGAATCACTGCGTAGAGCCCGAATGATCATGGTAAGGGCACAAAAGCCGATCGACGCAGAAAGAAAAAACATCGTGAAGGCGAAGAATAGCTGCGTGAAATTGGAGAAGTGCACGTCTCCCGAATAGTGCTGGACATCCGTGTTGGTCATGAAGGAGATGACGGTGTGAAAGATGGCCGTCGGCGCAAGCATCCCCTTGCGTTGCGGGTTGAGTGGCATCCACGGCTGGACCGCCAGAATGATGAATCCGAAAATAAAGAGCACGGTGTTGAAGATAAGCAGAGAGGCCGTGTATTGCTTCCAGTTCTGCGGTCCGCTGTTGAGGCGCTGTTCGAACCATCCCAGAATCCTTGGAGCCCTATACTTGCCATCCATGATTCGCGTCATATAACGGCTCAGCGGAATCGCAAGAAGAGTCGTAACCACGAGCATTGAAATCGGAAGAATCCACATTGCACTAGCCTCCCATGAAAATCTTGAATACAAAAAATGCCCGGTTAGTTCGGGGCTCCATACCGCTTGCGCAGTTCCAGATTCACTTCCAAAACGTTAATTAATTTTTCGCCAGCCAGGCCGCCAAACGGAGCCGCGGCGTTCGCTTGCAGGATCTGCTCGATCTCGGTTCTCGTTTTGGTCGGATCCTGTTTTGTATCGGCGGCCCATTTGGCAGCGACGCGATCCAGCTGAAATTCCGCATTTTGGAGCGTGATGTGCGGATCGAGCCCAGCACCAGAAGTTGTGACCATGTCGCCAGGGACATCTTGAAGGTCCGCATCCGGATGGTCTTGCCGCCACATATCAAAGAAGGTTGACTGTATATCGGAACCTTCCTTCACCGGTTCGATCGAGGTTTCTGGCTTACTATCGGCCCCCGCCTTTGTTACAGCGGATGGAAAACTCCCCGGATTCTCCTTCGAGAAGACCTCAAAGAACACCACCGCCAAGTCGCCGGCTTTCGGTTGTGGAGTGCTCGGGTTGGCCTTCACCCAGTCCGCAACAACGGCCTGATGCTCCTTTGCCCAGGAGTCCACGTACGAGCCGTGCGTGGGATCCGCAGCAACCCAAGCTGCCGCAAGGCCATTGTGGAGATCGGCCCACTGGGCCACGATCCCTGGATTCCCTTGATATCGATCCTGCTGGAACCACGTTTCAATATCAGGAGCCACCAATTGACCGGCCTTTGAGCCGCTCCGATATTTCACGATCGGTCCGAGCATCGTAGCGACACGATTTCGCAACAGGTAATTGGACGGAGCGAGCGTGGACGACGCGGATGCGGCTGCGTTGTAGGCCGCCGCTGACGGGCGTGGCTGGAAATATTCGTCTTTTGTGAATGGCTGGGCGATTAACTGAGAACCGACAGGCTGGCCGTCGGGTCCCATGAGCATGCTGCCCTCCGCCTGGAAGGGAAAGAACAGGTGCCCCACCAGCCATACCGCGCCCGGGTAGAGACCGCATGCGATGACGACCGTAAACACAAGCAGTAAGACACTCTTTGAAATGTATTTCGACATGAGAATCCCTCCGAACCTTTAGGAAGCCACACGCAAGCCGACCATGACTACGTCGATCAGCTTGATCCCGACAAAAGGAAGAATTACGCCCCCGAGTCCCCAGATCATCAAGTTCCTTCGCAAGAGCGCGTCGGCTCCCAGCGGCGCATACTTCACTCCCTTGAGCGCAACTGGAATCAGTACCGGGATGATGAGCGCGTTAAAAATGACGGCGGACAGAATCGCCGACGTCGGCGAATGCAGATGCATGATGTCCATGGTTTTCAGCCAGGGCAGCGTACTGGCAAACAACGCGGGAATGATCGCGAAGTACTTCGCCACATCATTCGCGACCGAGAAAGTCGTCAGCGCACCCCTTGTCATCAGCAACTGTTTCCCGATTTCGACGACTTCGATAAGCTTCGTGGGGTCGCTGTCCAGGTCCACCATGTTGCCGGCTTCTTTTGCAGCTTGAGTGCCCGCATTCATGGCGACGGCTACGTCGGCCTGAGCCAAGGCGGGAGCATCATTTGTGCCATCGCCCATCATCGCCACGAGCTTTCCATCCGCCTGCTCTTTGCGAATATACTCAAGTTTCTTTTCAGGAGTCGCTTCGGCCAGATAATCATCGACGCCCGCTTGTTTTGCAATCGTGGCTGCGGTGAGTGGGTTGTCTCCAGTGATCATCACGGTGCGCAAGCCCATTTGCCGCAGCCGCTCGAATCGCTCGCGCATAGCAGGCTTAAGAATATCTTCCAGAACAACGACACCGACGACTCTCGGCCCGTCGGCGACAACGAGCGGCGTGGCGCCGCGTGATGCCACACCGTCGACCAATGGCTGAAACTCGGCTGCCACCATACCGCCTTGCTCTTTCACAAATTGTGCGATTGCATCGGAGGCACCCTTACGAATCCGTCGCCCGCCGGCCAGATCAATGCCACTCATGCGCGTCTGTGCTGTAAAGGGAACAAACTCGGCGCCGGAAGGGACGGCAACGGGCGCTTGAGCATCCGATTCAAATAGGCTGACGATGCTCTTGCCCTCAGGAGTTTCGTCCGCAGCGGATGCCAAAGACGCCAGGCGACCCAATTCGGCCGCAGAGTATCCCTCTACCGGCAGAAATTCCGTGGCATGGCGGTTGCCAATTGTGATTGTGCCCGTCTTGTCCAGCAGCACGATGTCGATGTCGCCAGCGACTTCGACGGCCTTGCCGCTCTTGGCGATGATATTTGCTTGGAGAGCGCGATCCATGCCTGCGATGCCAATCGCGGCAAGCAACGCTCCAATCGTGGTCGGTATCAGGCATACCAGAAGCGCGACGAGCGTGGGGACATCCGTGCCCAGACTATGAAGAGGCTGCTGAAGGCCGAGGTACCCCATCATGTACTGTTCGGCATTCCATGCCATCGGCCAGATCGGTACAACAACAATCAAAAAGATCAGCGTAAAGGCCGATAGCACCAACGTCAGTGCGATTTCGTTCGGGGTTCTTTGGCGAATGGCCCCTTCAACGAGAGCGATCATCCTGTCTAGAAACGATTCTCCGGCGCTCGCGGTAATTCGTACGACGATGCGATCCGACAATACCTTTGTTCCACCCGTCACACCAGACCGATCACCCCCGGCGCCACGTATGACTGGTGCCGATTCCCCAGTAATCGCCGACTCGTCCACCGAAGCAATGCCCTTGATTACCTCGCCGTCTCCGGGAATGATTTCACCTGCCTCCACGACGACGGTGTCGCCCAGTTTCAACTCAGTTGAAGAGAGTTCTTCAAGAACGCCCGTGCTACTCAGGCGACGGGCCACCGTGTCGCGTCGGGTTCGACGAAGCGATTCCGCCTGGGCTTTGCCGCGAGCTTCAGCTAGGGCAGTGGCAAAATTAGCAAACAACACGGTCAGAAAGAGCCAGGCGTCCAGAGCGATGAAATACGTAATGGGTATCTGGCTAGACGAATGTCCGAAAGCAGCCTGCAGGACGAAGAGAAGCGTCAGGAAGGCTCCCAGTTCGACCACAAACATCACTGGGTTGGTCCACTGGATGTCGGGTCGCAACATCGTGACGGCCTGCTTCAAGGCGGGCCCGGCCGTCCCAGGAGGCATGAGTTGATTGGTTCTTTTCCGAATGACCCGCGTGATCTTGCGGTGCAGGGGTTGCGGCGTTATTTCTACACTCGTTTGCGTTTCCATGATTCCTCTCCAGGTTGCCCGGCAACTAGCAGTGGCGTCTGGGCCGCTGTCCGCCTTCGGGATTCAGAAGCTCGTCCTGGAGCTTCATGGCAAAGCCGTCCTGCCAAATTCCTTGCAACGAAAATCAAAACGTCAGCTCTTGATCCATACGGACCGCGCGGGTCTCGCCATGATGGCGGTCACAGCGAGACTCGGCCCCGCGCGTTGTCACAGGTAAAATCGAACCGCGAAGTGAAACACGATCAAAACCACTCCGGTCTTACCAGCGCCGTAAACAGATAGACAAAAAGAAAAGCCGAAAAAATCAACGTGATGTAGATCATCCGTGCTCCCTGAGAATTGTCGTTTCAGATTTTGTCGCACGCTTCCAAAAACAGGATGCACAGCCCCATGCCTGCGATTCCCAAAAGAAACATCGCCGGCATCCAAATTACGAGACTCATTGTTCATCCCTCCATGAATCTCCCTGTTTCAATACAGGAATCGCTGACCCGGACCAGGGAGTCGACCGCGCCTCATAACTGTCGGCGGCGCCGGGATCAATGAAGACCACCTGATGACCCGCTTGGCTGAGAAATCGCTCTAGTGCTTTCTCTCTCGACCACCAGCGCTTTCGTCCGCCGATGACCACCAAGGAACGAGGACGCAAGATTTTGCGCAAGCCTACGAATCTGTCTCGGCAGAGCCAAAGGCGGACGGTGATCTTTTGGGCCTCAATACCTGCTTCGCACACGAGGCCATAAAGCTGGCGCTGGAGGAAGTCGATGGAAACTGGCGGGTCCTCCAATGGAAATTCAAAAGGAATTATCTGTGCCTTCACTAAGGCAATTGAAGCCCCAAGATTTGCGGCCAGCTTTTCAGCAGCCCGTAGAGCGGCGATAGTTCCTCGACCGTTCGTCGCGATAACTGTCACGTTCATGCTTGGAGAATCTGAACCCAATTCGGTGCCAGGTTCGGTCCGCAAGAACTGCGGCAACGCGAGATCCACTCGATCATCAATCACAGCGCTCATGTTTGTAACGGTAACCCCCAGCCTCTAAACGACGCATAAATCCCGCATATACATTCTCTAAACGGTTGGAGTAATGCACAGTCGCCGCCAAAGATTTTTAGGCCGCAAGGATGTGCTCCGCGATTCGTTGCCACCACCTGGAGTGCCCTTCCGATTCGCCATCAGCGGACGCGCGTTTTTGCGCCCACGTGGCAATCAGTGTGACTTTCTCGTTCGCGGGTGAGATATAAATGAAATACGTGCGGCCTTCAGAGTTCACATCATAGAAATTCATTCGAGATTGATCGGCGCGTAGTTCTGCGCCGCGCGACAACGCTGCGTAGAGCCGATCCACGACCTCTGAGGGATAGAGCCTTGCATTCTCAATTCGTATATTTGTTCTCGAGAACATACTTCGCTCCCTTTTTCGATCCGTCCAAGCTCTCTCTGGAACTCATGAGGGGCAGCTTGGTGCCGAGTATCGACACCAAGCTACGCGCATGCCGCTAAACGATGCATAAATGGCGCATACACATTCTCTAAACGGTTGCTTGTGCGCGGGGTTGCTAGCGGGGTAATTGCAAAAGATATCCGCCGAAGAAAGCGGGAGGGGTGACTACTAATGATTCCTTGGGAATAATTCGGCCATATTCTGCTGATTGAGGAGCGGACTAGCTGGGTCCTTTTCGTTCGGCAACAATGATCACGCGAATATCCTTTGCTTTCTGAACGACTCGCAGAATGAGGTCACTCCCGAATAGTTCGCTCCACGAACTATGGTCGCAACGACTGAGGAGTATCTGCGTAACTTGATTGCGGCAGGACAACTAACAGCATCTAGGACGACCCGCTGATCGTGGACAAGTGGCTCGCCCCGGCCTAGAATGCGTTTGTTACCCGGGCCTACGTACCGCACACGAACTCACGATGATGGCTAAATGCACTCACGCCTACGATGGTGGTCCCGAACCAGAACACATCCAGAAAGTGCTCTTGGAAAGACAGCGGGATCAGTTTAGCCTTCCTGCGAGTTGCCAGGGAGATTCCTAAAGGCGGAGGAGTTCCAGCGGACGAACCACCCCGGGATAACTTTGGAATGCTGTTTAGCAAAAGGTAGGTGAGTTATGTTTCGCCATACGATTCCGATTGGACGCGTCCTTGGAATACCTATCGATTTGGACTACTCCTGGTTCTTGATCGCCGTCCTGATCACTTGGATGTTGGCCGTTAATTACTATCCGGTTGAATTCAAGGGTGGCACGAGCGCCGAATACTGGTTGATGGGCGCCGTGACAGCAGTGCTGTTTTTTGCCAGCATCGTTGTGCACGAACTGGCCCATTCGTGGGTGGCCCTTCGCTACAAAATACCGGTAAGCCGGATCACTCTGTTCATCTTTGGCGGCGTATCCCAGATTGCAGCCGAACCCCCGAGCGCCAGCGCCGAATTCCTAATTGCGGTTGTCGGGCCGCTCACTAGCTTTGCGCTGGCGGCGCTCTTTTTCCTTTTGGAGCCGTTGCTCGTGAACATCACGCCGGCGCTGGCGGTTGCCAAGTATCTGGCGCTCATTAACGGCCTCCTGGGACTGTTCAACCTCATCCCAGGATTCCCCCTCGATGGAGGCCGCGTTTTTCGCGCCATCGTTTGGGGAGTGAACAAGAACTTTCGCCGCGCGACTCTGATCGCCGCCAGCACCGGCCGATTCTTTGGCTTCCTTTTTATCGTTTGGGGCGTATGGCAGGTGCTGAGAGGGAACGTTGTCAATGGATTGTGGATCGCCTTCATCGGCTGGTTCCTGGAAAGCGCAGCCGGAGCCCAAGTTCAGCAGCAAATGGTGCAAGGCCTATTAGTCGGCCACAAGGTATCCGAGGTGATGGGAAATGCATGCACCCACGTCGCGGGAGACACCACATTGCAAAAGTTAGTGGATCAGGAGGTTTTGCACACGCTCGACGGTGCTTTCTCGTGGACCGGGGAGACCGCGTGGTCGGATTGCTGACCCTGCACAACATGAAGGAGATTCCTCGACCCTCATGGACGACGACCACTGCAGCCCAAGCCATGGTACCCCTCGAGAAGCTAAGCAGGATCGATCCCAACGCAGAATTGTGGACGGCAATGGAAAAGATGGGCCGGGACGGAATCAATCAAATGCCGGTCATGCAGGGAAGCAACCTTGTCGGAATGCTTTCGAGGGGCGACATCGTCAAATATCTTCACACTCTGCAGCAAGTAGGCACGTGAGGAAGGAATAGCGATTCGCGTTAGCACGCATGCGCAGCACGGATGCAACTCGAATAGGAGGAAGAAAGTGAGCCAAGCAACAGGGGTCAAAACCGCAGCCGTAGTGGAGTCGTCAAAGCAGGTTTTACAGACCCAGCCAACGCCCGAACAGATTCGCCAGCGGGTATATGAAATATATGTTTCTCGGAACGGAGCGCCTGGTGACGAAGTGCAGGATTGGCTTCGAGCGGAACGTGAACTTAGCCCCGAGCAGCCATAACAAGTAGTCTATGGCGGCTGCCCGCCGAACGACTGAAACACGAACCCATCACGGGCGAGAGTTGATGGCTCCAGCAAGCACGGTCGCGCTATCGTCGAACCGCCGCAGCTTGCTGGAGCCTGCCTCCATTTTGGTCAGAGGAAGGGATGGCTTTCCATTACGGAGTTACCATTGGCTCGCGATCGAGACGCGCGCTCGCAGTGCTAATAGATGGGGGAATGGTGAACAAGTTCTGCCTCCGCGGCCTGCAGTTCTTCATCTTGTTCCTGGCCGGCCTGACGGCTGTGCGGAGCGCGTCCAGCCAAGCTTCAGCTTCACAGATATTAAATCAAGTCATGGGAACGAGCGGTACGCCCAGCGCGGGTACGGCGCAAGCTTCCGGCAGCTCTGATCCGCTCGGCCGAAGCACGCCGCGTGGCACCGTTTTCGGCTTTCTGCAATCTGCACAGCTCGGGAAATACGACACTGCGGCTCAGTATCTGCAATTGACTAATTCCCAACGCCGGAACGATGGGCAGCGGCTCGCCGAACAGTTGCTTGTCGTGATCAATCGTGGGTTCACCGGCAACGTCAACAGCATTACCGACCAGCCGGGAGGCACCGAGCAGATCGGCGTCCCGCCCGGCCACCAACAGATCGGGATTCTCGGCCTCGGTGACACCGAAGTTCCACTCGACTTGGTTCGCGCAACCGACGCCGACGGCAATAAGATCTGGTTGATTTCCTCGGACACGCTGTCGAAGCTCCCCGAACTGTACAGTCAAACACAGATTCACCAACTCGAGACCCATCTTCCGCCCTCGCTGGTGCGATTTCTCATTCTCGGCATGCCCGCGCGGCAGTGGCTGGCCATGATTCTGCTGATTCCCCTGGCGCTGGGTGTGGCGTGGCTTTTCATCCGATTGGCTATGTACTTGACATGGGTCGTGGAACGTTTGAGAAAGCAGCCGCCGGTAAAGCCCGTGCTGCACGGCGTGTCTACGCGGCTTTTATGGGTGGCCGCAACCATATTGCACCGGGTGGGAGTCGGGTACCTGGTCATTCCCGTGTTTGTGCGCGCCTACTATGTGCGCGTCGCCTGGATCGTTTTATTGTCGCGCTTTCTTGGCTCTGTTCGCGGATCTTACGGAGCGCGATGGAGGCCGTCGAGAAGAGAGCGATCGCGGCGGGCCGCGCGGGTATCGGATCGCTGGTACTTCTCGGCCAGCGCATCGCAAACGTCTTCCTAATTTTTTCGCAGCGCTGTTGGTCTTCCGCGCCCTCGGATTCAATATGACCACTGCGCTGGCCGGCGTGGGGATCGGCGGCATCGCCATTGCTTTGGGAGCACAGAAGAGTCTGGAGAACCTCATCGGCGGTATCGCGGTGTTAAGCGACGAAGTCATCCGCGTTGGCGACTTCTGCCGCTTCGGCGACAAATCCGGCGTCGTCGAGGACATCAGTCTGCGCTCGACTCGCATCCGCACTGCCGAACGCACCGAACTCTCCATCCCTAACGGCATGCTCGCGACTATGAGCGTCGAGAACATGACACGCCGCGACAAAATTCTATTTGAGGCTAAACTGGGTCTGCGGTACGAGACCACGCCGGACCAGCTGCGCGCCGTCTGGCCGACACCCGCCGTATGCTTTACGAGCACCCCAAAGTTGAGCAGGAATCGGCGGGAATTCGGTTTTCAGGTTTCGAGGATCATGCCCTCCGCGTCGAACTTTCTTGTTACCTGGTGACCACCAACGACACCGAGTATCTCGCCATTCGTGAAGACCTGCTCCTGCGCATCCTTGAAATGGTCAAAGCCGCCGGCACCGGATTCGCGCTGCCGTCCCGCACCGTGTACCTCACCGGCGATCGAGGGCTTGACCCTCGCAAGACGGCGGAGACCGAGCAAAAAGTGAAGCAATGGCGCGAGCATCACGAACTGCCATTTCCCGATTTTGATCCCAACGAAATCCCGGCTTTGCGCGACAGAGATCATTATCCGGCACAGGAATCCGCAGTGCGCAACGAAGACAAGGAACAC
>CAVOKV010000010.1:0-450309 GCA_963696605.1 uncultured Acidobacteriota bacterium
GTCCCTTGGCCAAGGGCGGGGAGTACTCCAGCCTTACCCATACCTTCCCTCGAATCCGTCCGCCCTCTTAGGGTTCGCGTTATAATTAGTTGCAACAAGAAGTAAATAAAAGACATACGTGCTTTTCCTGCAGAGAACCCCTTCCCAATGAGCCCGTTTTCGCTTCCAGATGGGTAAAAACTTCCCCAGTACCCGGGTACTTTGAAAAATGGGTCTTTCCTCCTATGGTCAAAAGGGCCGACCACGTCCATACTTGTCTCATACACCCAATTGAATACGTTTTAGGAGGCCTACAGTACATGAAGTATTGGTGGTGTATGGAATGCGACACAAAAGTCGGGCTGAACAAGCAGGGCCGGTGTGAAACCTGCGACTCGGAAGGGGTGGACTTGCTCTTTACGGAGCGTGAGTTAAACCCTTCAGGCTCAGAGCCAAGCAGGGAATAGGGTTCAGATCGATTGCGGGTCTGAACTGAACTTTGGATGCAAGGAAAGCATTCTTCTAGACCTGCAGTCGGAAGCAAAGGAGGCGAAAAACCACGGCACAGCCGGGGAAACGCGTTAAACGACCGGGGAAAAGGAGACATACACATGCAGACCAAGCTACGCTTCTTATGTCTGGTAGTCGTAGCCAGCCTGCTCTGGATCACCCCAATGTTTGCGGTATCCCGTGGGGCAATGGCGCAAAGCAAGACCAAGAAGCTTAAGACGAAATACGTAGGCACGGCTTCCTGGTACGGAGCTCAACATCAAGGGCGGAAAATGGCCAACGGCAAGCGATTTGACCGCCGAAAATTAACTGCCGCGAGTTGGTATTTCCCGCTCGGAACAACTATCCGAGTGGAGAACGTAAAGAATGGAAAGTCCGTGATCGTTACGATTACCGACCGAGGACCGAATCTTCGCCTGCACCGGATCCTCGATCTGTCACAAGCTGCGGCGCAACGCCTGGATTACGTGGGGCAAGGCCTGACCCCCGTATTCATCTACCCGCTGCCGCATATCGACACACAGGCTGCGGCTTTCAATGCCGGATTAATCGCACCGCCGGCCCATCAAGCGCGGGGCGAGTTACAGGCCAAGGCCATCGCCATGCCAAGGTGATCTCTGGCATCCGCCGGAAAGCGCCAGGCAGTTCCTCGGCGCAGGCGGCTTAATCCAAACCATTCCTCCTGGCGCAACGCCAGGGAATAGCGACGATGCAGCGGCTGGAGGGAACGAAGACTCCAGCCGCGAACGTGGAGAGGCTTGTGCGATCGTCTCACTCCGCTTGCCGACTCTTGAGATTCACGCGTGGCGCGGGGGCGCATCCAACAAAGTTCGTCGTATACTGGACGGGCCAAAACTGGAGAGCCCGCCATGATCCGACACATCAAAACCGGCCGGTCCGCCGAAGCGAAGGCCGAGGACAGCGCGCAGGTTCGCAAGACAGTGGAAGCGATCCTCGCCGAAATTGCAGCTCGGGGAGAAGCGGCCGTCCGCGAGTACTCGGAAAAGTTCGACAAGTGGTCGCCCGCCTCCTTCCGTCTTTCCGAAAGCGAAATTGAAGAGTGCATACGCGCATTGCCGAAGCAGGTCGTCGACGACATTCGATTCGCACAGGACGCAGATCCGCAATTTCGCTCTGAAGCAGCGCGCCGCGCTGCAGGACGTGGAAGTGGAAACGATTCCCGGCGTGGTGCTGGGCCACAAGAATATTCCCGTGAATAGCATCGGCTGCTACGTTCCGGGCGGGCGGTATCCGATGGTTGCGTCCGCGCACATGAGCGTGGTGACAGCCAGGGCTGCGGGAGTGAAGCGCATCATCGCGAGCGCGCCTCCTACCGGGGGCAAGCCGCACGCAGCCACAGTCGCGGCCATGCACTTTGGCGGAGCGGACGAAATTTATGCGTTCGGCGGCGTGCAGGCCATCGCCGCGATGGCCCTCGGCACGGAGACGATCGCGCCGGTGGACATGCTGGTCGGGCCGGGCAACGCGCTACGTCGCGGAAGCGAAGCGCCAGCTGTTCGGGCGCGTCGGCATAGATTTGCTCGCGGGCCCGACCGAAACGCTCATTATTGCGGACGAAAGTTGCGACGCGGAAATGGCCGCCGTCGATTTGATCGGACAGGCGGAGCACGGGCCGAGCAGCCCCGCCGATCTTGCTTACCAATTCCGCGAAGCTCGCCGCGGAAGTTCCCGCGGAGATTGAAAAGCTATTCTCGTGGCTGCCGACCGCGGAGGTCGCGCGGCAAGCGTGGCAGAATTGCGGCGAAATAATCGTGTGCGACACGCTCGACGAAATGGTGCAGGAGGCCGATCGAATCGCCTCCGAACACGTGCAAGTGCTGACGCGCGATCCGGATTATTTTCTGAAGCGCATGACGAATTTCGGCGCGCTGTTCCTGGGACCGCGCACCAATGTGGCTTTCGGCGACAAGGTGATCGGCACAAATCACACGCTGCCGACCATGAAGGCGGCGCGCTATACGGGCGGCCTGTGGGTCGGGAAATTCATCAAGACGTGCACGTACCAGCGCGTCCTGACCGATGAGGCCGCCGCGCTCGTGGGCGAATATTGCTCGCGCCTGTGCGCACTCGAAGGGTTTGCGGCGCACAAGGAGCAGGCCGACCTGCGCGTGCGGCGCTACGGCGCGAAAGTGATGGCCTAGTCGATGGCCTGCGTACTCGGCAGAAAGTTTTCGCCCAGGCAAGATCAAAAACAAGCTAGAATTGGCCCTAACGAGGACAAGCCTGAATCAGGCTCGCGAGACGATCGCAGCGTGGCCGTCGTTACAGGCGGCGCAGGGAGCATCGGCGCAATAATTTGCGGTGCGCTCGCGCGAGAGGGCATGCGCGTGGTGGTCGGATACAACCGCTCCGCCGAGAAGGCGAAGGCGCTTGCGGCCAGGTTGCCGGGAGGAGGGCACGTGGCGCTCGCTGCGCCAGTGACGGATAGCGCGGCGCTGGCCACGCTTGCCGAGGAAATTTCCGGGCGTTACGGCTTCTGCGATGTCCTCGTGAATTGCGCGGGCGTAGACGCGATTCGTGCCGCATGGCGATCTGGACGCGCTCGATGACGGCTTGATCGAAAATATTCTTTCCACGAATGTGCGCGGCCCGTTCGCCACCGTGCGCGCGCTGCGCTCGCTTGCTCGAAAAAAGCAAGCAGCCCGGTGGCGCCGTGATCGTCAATATTTCCTCGATTGCCGCGTTGACGGCGATGGGCAGCAACGTGATTTATTGCGCGTCGAAAGCGGCGGTGGACAACATGACCAAGTCGCTGGCGCGCGCGCTCGCGCCGCGAATTCGCGTCGTGTCCGTCTCGCCCGGCGTGGTCGACAACGACTTCATCCGCTCGATGGACCCGCCTGGCTCGAGGAACAAGTGGCCCGCACGCCGCTGAAACGCCTTGCCGCTCCAGAGGAAGTGGCCTCCGCAGTGGTCGCCGCGATCAAACACCTCACCTTCACCACCGGCTCAATTATTCCCGTGGATGGCGGGCGGCCGCTGAGTTGAGTAGGACAGGCTTCAGCCTGTCCGGTCTTGGTTATTCCGTTCTGTGGATGAGCTAAAGTCAAAACCAGACAGGCTGAAGCCTGTCCTACCTAATCCCACGGCAAACCTACGTAATTTTCCGCGAGCGTCGTCATGGCGGCGCGCGAACTGGTTACGTAGTCGAGCTCGGCGATCTGGCGGCGCTGATCGAAGGCGTTGTCCGTATCGAAGCGGTGGAGCATGGACGTCATCCACCAGGAGAAGCGTTGCGCTTTCCAGACGCGGCGCAGGCACGTTTCGGAATAGCGGTCGAGCAGATCGTTTTTCCGGTTTTGTAAAATTCCGCAAACGCCTTGCGCCATAATGCGTACGTCGGCCACGGCGAGGTTGAGGCCTTTGGCGCCGGTGGGCGGCACGATGTGCGCGGCGTCGCCGGCCAGAAACATTTTGCCGTACTGCATGGGCTCGACAACGTAGCTTCTCATTCCCGCGATGTTTTTCTGAAAGATCGCGCCTTCGTTCAGTTTCCAGTCGCCGTCCGCGGCGGTTCTCAATCGCAGTTCGCTCCAGATGCGATCGTCGGACCAGGACTCGATGTCTTCATCGAACGGCACTTGGAGATAGAGGCGGCTGATTTCGCGCGTGCGCATGGTCAGCAACGCGAAGCCGCGCTCGTTGTAGGTATAAACCAATTCGTCCGACGAGGGCGGCGCCTTGCGCCAGAATGCCCAGCCAACCGAACGGGTACTCGCGCTCGAATTCGGTGAGCACGCCCGCGGGGATGCTGGGGCGGCAGATCCCATGAAAGCCGTCGCAGCCCGCGATGTAGTCGCAGTGAAGTTCCTGCGTTTCCCCGGCCGCACGAAAACGGATGGACGGCTTCGCGGCATCGAAGCCGTGCACGCTGACATCGCTCGCCTCGAAAATTAAGCGGCAGGCCCGCTGCGAGCCGCGCCGCGACCAGATCCTTGATCACTTCCTGCTGCGCGTAGATCGTGACGGTCTTGCCTCCGGTCAGATCGTCAAAGTCGATGCGGTGGCCGCGCCGGTTGAATCGCAGCTCGATGCCGTGATGGGTGAGCGCTTCGCGCTTGCAGGCGCTCGCCGACGCCCGTTTCGATCAGCAGATCGACCGTGCCCTGTTCAAGCAGGCCCGCGCGCACGCGCTCTTCGATATATTTCCTGCTGCGCGTTTCGAGAACGACGGATTCGATTCCCTGCAGGTGAAGCAGATGAGCGAGCACCAGTCCCGCCGGACCTGCCCCGACAATGCCGATTTGCGTGCGCACGTTTTCCTCTCGGTCTCGTGTAGCACAGGCAACTCTGCTGTGCGCTTTCACGGCTTCCATTCCTCAGACGACTTTGCAACGATTTACGAAACCGCACAGGCAGAGTGCCTGTGGTACTAAAATCCGCTCCACGTCGCAGTTTAGACAGACAAGGCGCAGCTTGTCCACGGCATGACAGGCGAAATAGAATTTGGAAGTGTCGGCGAAATGCTCAGGCGTTATTCGTTGGAGATGGGCCGAAGGACGGCGACGGCAAAATGCGCCAGGAGCGGCGCGCCCTCATCGAGCTGCAGCCAGCGCACGCCGCAATGATCCTTCAGATATTTTCCGACGCGCGCTTCGTTGATGCCGAGATGTTCGGCAAGTTTTTCTTTCAGGTTCGAGCCTTCGCGGGTTCCGCGCCCGCTGCGAAGCATGTTCCCGATGCCCGACGCGCAGCGTCTGGCACGCTTCGGCGTAATAGTAGGTGGTCAGGTCCGTGTCCGTGATGAGGAAAACGCCAGGACCGGCGGGCGCTTCGTCGGCCTGCTCGAGCGAATGGACCGAGCAAGCCAGAAGGCGGCGAAGCTGCGACTCGAGTTGCGCCATGCGCGAGGAAAGCGCGGGATCGCCCGAGCGAACGCGCGCCGAGAATGATGGGACCGGCAGGGAGCCGGCTCATAATTGCGCGCGGGTTCCGGTTCGCGCACGCGCGATTCCGCAATTTCCGCGGAGGGCGCGGAACGCGCCGAAGAAAATGTTCGCGGCTCAACCACGCGGTCAAACATGGATGGCGGAGCGGGCGGCGCGACCGGCGCTGCCAGTTGCGGGAGCAGCCCGCGCGCACGCCTTTGTGGCGTCCGCGCCCGCCGCGGCGTCCGCGGCGTCTGCGGCGGCGGTCCGGGCCAGTCTCGGAGGTCTGCGCCGCGGCTGAGCCTGCGGCTACCGCCGGCGGCTGTTCGAATACGGATTCCTGTTCGACCGTCGCTCATCTCTTCCCCTGTTTCGTTGGGCTGCTCTTCAGAAAATTCTGCAATGATGGGCTCCAATCGGGTCACCGGCTCGGCAGGTGGTTTCGCTGACGGCACACGCCTGGAATTGCGGCAGGCGTCACCGGAATCGGCGCGCCCAGGCGGGACAAGTCCTTCTTCCGCTTTTTGCTTCCATTGCGGGCGGCGGAAACGCTCGGCGGCTGTGGTGAACCAGCGAACGGCATCCGAGGTCGCGCCTGCCTTCTCATAAAGCTGCGCCAGCTCGAACGCCACCATGGCGTCGTGCGTGCGTTCGTACAATGCGGATAGCTGGCCGGGGGGATCCGCGCTGGTGCGTGCCTTGCGGATGCGGGCCTGAATTTGTCGCCAATCGCTCACTGGGCGGTATTGTAACAGCCGCGGCGCACGGGGAGCCATAGATAGTCAAAGAAAAGCAAGGAATGTGCTTTGCGCGCAACGTTCCCTGCGCGGTTGCCGGTCGCGGAACCGCGCGCTATCATCGGCTCTTGCCGCTTTCGCCCGCAGCCTTGAGCGAAGTCACGCGCCTCGCCGCCTACGCGATTTTTCTTTGCAGCTACGTGGTCTTTGCGCTCGGAAAATTCCCGGGAATGAAGATCGACCGTCCGGGCGCGGCCATCATAGGCGCCGTGCTGATGGTGGCGTTTCGCGCAGTGCGGCCCGCGGACGCGCTGCACTTCATCGATTTCGGCACCATTGTCCTGCTGTTTTCGATGATGCTGCTGGTCGCCTACCTGCATCTGGACGGTTTTTTTGATTGGGTGACGGAATGGATTGCTGGGCGAATCCAGCGCGCGGCATCTATTGCCCGCGATCATTTTTTTGAGCGGCACGTTCTCCGCGTTTTTCGTGAACGACATCATTTGCCTGATGATGGTGCCATTTACATTGAAAGTGGCGCGGCGCATGGGTCTGCAACCCGCGCCGTACCTGCTCGCCGTTGCGACGGCCTCCAACATCGGCAGCGTCGCCACCATCACGGGCAATCCGCAAAACATGCTGATCGGTTCCTTCTCGGGGATCCGCTACCGCGCGTTTCTATTTCATCTTGGGCCGGTTGCGCTGGTTGGGCTCCTGCTGGATTGGCTGCTGCTTTGGCTGATTTACACGCGGCGCGAAACGCCTACAACGCAGGTCATTCCTCCCGTTGAAAGGGCGGTTCGCCCACGCGGCAACCTTATGAAGGCAGGGGTGGTGATTCTGCTTGTCCTTGCGGGATTTCTGGCAGGATTGCCTCCCGCCGAGGTGGCGGCGGTCGGCGCAGCCCTCATGCTGATGACCCGGACGCGCGAACCGCGGCTGGTTTACGACGAGGTGGATTGGGGACTTCTCGTCTTCTTCGTAGGATTGTTCCTGATCGTGGGAGGCGCTGAAAATGTGGGTTTGACGGCGCGCCTTCTGGAAGTCGGCCAGCGGTGGAACTTGCAGAACTCTTCAGCGTTCGCAATCGTCACGGCGGCTTTGAGCAATATCGTGAGCAACGTGCCGGCGGTGATGCTGCTGAAATCGATGGTGCCGCGATTTCCGAATCCGCAGCAGGGCTGGCTAGTGCTTGCGATGGCCAGCACGCTCGCCGGCAATCTGACGATCACCGGTTCGGTTGCGAACATTATCGTCGTGGAGCGTGCCAAGCCCGAGGTACGCATCACATTTGGCCAATACTTGCGGGCCGGCGTTCCGATCACGCTCGTGACGCTGGCATTCGGTTGGCTTTGGCTTATGTGGGTGCGCTAAGTCTCTTGGTGGCACAGGCTTCAGCCTGCGGATTTTTGTCCTTGTAAGGCCAGACCCCACAGGCTGAAGCCTGTGCCACCAAAACCTTACGCGCTGGCCTGGTTGAGGAACTCGATGGAATCGCGGTCCAATGCAAGATCGACGGAAGAAATTAAGTCCTTCAGCTGATCCAGATTTGTCGCGCTCACAATAGGCGCCGTGATGCTCGGTCGCGCCAGCAGCCAGGCGAGGGAAATCGTTGCGGGAGTGGCATTGTATTTCTTCGCGACCTGATCCAGCGCGCCGAGAATCTTGAAGCCGCGATCGTTTAGATATTTTGTTACGTTGCGAGCCCGCGCCTTGCCGGCCGCATCTGCTTCGGAACGGTACTTGCCGGAAAGGAATCCGCCCGCCAGTGGGAAATAGTTGATGACGCCGAGGCTTTCCTTAAGGCAAATCGGTTCAAGGTTGCTTTCGTATTCCGCGCGTTCGATGAGGCTGTAGTTCGGCTGAAGCGTCTGGTAGGCCGGCAGGCCAAATTTCTTACTGGTTTCGAGCGCCGCGGCGAGTCTCTCCGCCTTGTGGTTGGAGGCCCCGATGGCTCTGACTTTTCCTTGCTTGATGAGTTCGGCGTACGCTCCCAGGGTCTCTTCGAGCGGCGTGTCTGGGTCGTCGCTGTGAGACTGATAGAGATCGATATAATCCGTTTGCAGGCGCCGCAGGGAATCTTCCGCGGAGCGCAGGATGTAGGATTTCGATAGGCCTTTTTTCCCATCGCCCATATCCATGCCTACCTTGGTGGCGACGATGACTTTGTTTCGATTTCCGCTGCGCTTCATCCATTCGCCAAGAATGGTCTCTGACTCTCCGCCTGCGTGGCCGGGCACCCACCTGGAATACACGTCCGCCGTGTCAACGGCATTGAAACCGGCCGCGATAAACGCATCGAGCAGCTTGAAGGACGTGGCTTGATCAACGGTCCAGCCGAAGATGTTTCCTCCAAAGACGAGGGGAGAGATCTCCATTCCGGTTTTGCCCAGGTTCCGTTTCTTCATTTAGACACCCTTTCTCTTGCGCTGCGTATTTCTTGCCACGTTTGGATGAATTTCCAAAACTGAATGGTACACGATTTGCGAGTAGGACAGACTTTTCACCCTGAACCCTGTGAAGGGCAGCCTGTCCTCTTTTGAATTCCGCCCGCGCCGCAAAAATCAAAACAAGACAGGCTGAAGCCTGTCCTACTAAAATCGACCCATGACGAAAGTCAATCCGGCGGCGCGGACCGTGGAGATCGCGTGTGCGGCGGGATTCGATCTCTGCGGCATCGCTCCCGCTTCGGAATTTCCAGAGCTTGCGCATCTGGAGGAGTGGCTCGCGCGCGGCCACGCAGGTGAAATGCGCTACTTGCATGACGAACGGCGCCGCTCGCCCGCGCAAGCAATGCAGGGCGCGCGCAGCGTCATAGTCTGCGCGCTCAACTACAACACGGCGTTTCCCGCTTCCACCGAGGCGCAAGGTTTGCAGGAGGGAAACACTGGTCCCCGCGGCTGGATCTCGCGCTATGCCTGGGGCGACGACTATCACCACGTCCTCGGCGAAAAACTCGAAACGCTAGTCGAGCGATTGCGCAGCGAAATCCCGGAGCCCTTTGAAGCGCGCGCCTACGTGGATACCGGCCCCATCGTCGAACGCGTGGCCGCGAAATATGCGGGGCTCGGCTGGCTCGCAAAGAACACCTGCCTCATCAACGAAGAATTGGGTTCGTGGTTGTTCCTCGGCGTGATCGTGACGACGCTCGACCTCGCCGCCTCGCCGGGCACGGAGGAGACTCCGGCGGCGGATTTGTGCGGAAACTGCAGCCTGTGCATCGATGCATGCCCGACGGGCGCTATCGTCGAGCCCTACATTCTTGACGCGCGGCGCTGCATTTCATATCTGACGATCGAGCTGCGCGGCGCGATTCCCCGCGAATTCCGTGAGCCCATCGGCCGTCACGTTTTCGGTTGTGACGTCTGCCAGGACGTTTGTCCGTGGAACCGCCGCGCACCCGTAACCACGCTGCCGAATTTCCAGCCCCGCAGGAGAGAAGAACATGCGCTTTTTTCACCGGAACTCGAATGGCTGATCTCGCTCACCGAAGAGGATTTCCGCGCATTCTTTCGCGGGAGCCCCGTAAAGCGGGCAAAGTGGCGCGGTCTGGTCCGCAATGCCTGCGTCGCGCTTGGAAATTCCGGCCTCCGCCCAGGCGAGCCGCGTTACGCGGAAATTTGCGCGCGCCTTTCGGAAATGGCGGCCTCCGTCGACCCGATCCTCGCTGAGCACGCGCAATGGGCGCTGACTCGGCTGAGATTTCCCCCTAATCCACGCGAGAGTGCCGAGCACAGCGAGACTCCCAAATCCTGATATCAATGCGACTCTCTTCCTCGCGCCGGCGAAAGGCTTCCCGATTTCGCGATACGAATCATCGCCGCCAGGCTGCGTTCGACGTCTTCCTCTGTTGTTTCCCAACTGGATAGGCTGATCCGCATCGCAGTCCTTCCATGCCACTGCGTGCCCCCACACCAGCAGGTGCCTTCCTTCTGCAATTCTACGATCACGCGTTGCGTTTCTTCGGTGCTGCCAAAGGAAACAAGCACTTGATTGAGCACGACATCGTTCAGCACTTCGAAACCCGCTTCTCGAAGACGAACGGCAAATAGCTTCGCCATCCTGCAGTTTCGTTCGATCAGATCCCTCAGTCCATCGCGGCCCAGGGACCGAAGGGCAGCCCACAATTCGATGCCACGCGCCCGTCGCGAAGCTTCGGGCGTATAGCAGCACGGTTCGCGCACTCCGCTGGTCTGAAGATACGCGGCGCTCAGAGCGCAGGCGCGACCCAGATGCTCTTCCTGGCGCACGATTGCAATGCCTGAATCGTACGGCACGTTCAGCCATTTGTGGCAATCGATCGCCCAGGAATCCGCGGCCGCAAAGCCCTCCATCAGATGTGCAAACTGCGGAGATACAGCGGCCCACATTCCGAATGCGCCGTCCACGTGCACCCAGGCCCCGGCTTCCTGGGCACGCAAACATATTTCTTTTGCGGGATCGAAAGCGCCTGTGTTCACATTCCCGGCCTGGATGCAAACGATGGTCCGCTCATCGATCGGAGGAAGTTCACTGAATTTCATCCGGCCCTGGCTATCCGTTGGCACTCGGGTCACACGGGAACGGCCAAGCCCCAGCAGCGACAGCGCTTTCAGCAAGGACACGTGAACTTCTTCACCCACGATTACCCGTATCGGCGGAGCCTCGAACAATCCATTTTCCTCGACATCCCAACCCAGTTTATGAAGCAGCGCCGTCCGTGCTGCAGCCAGGGCCGAGAAATTTGCCATGGTCGTTCCGGTGACGAAGCCGGCTCCGCATGTAGATGGAAGTCCGAAAAGATCCACGAACCACGCCAGCACAATTTCTTCGATCCTGGCTGCGACGGGCGACATCGCGGAGAAAGCCGCATTCTGATCCCAGGCCCCCGCCAACCAATTTGCCGCAAGGGCCGCGGGCAGAGTGCCACCGATCACAAATCCGAAATAGCGTCCACCAGTCGATGTGACGGTTGCAGGCGATCCGACTTCATCGAGCAGAGCTAAAACTTTGGCAGGGTCTGACCCGGAGTGAGGCAAAGCGCCGCCCAGTGCATCCAGGCCCGCTACGTCTTCCACGCGCGGCGCAACATGCCGGTTAGCGATTCCGGAAAGGTATGCCGCCGCTCGAGCGGCTGTTTCCGCCAGCAATTCCTTCATAATTCCTCCAAGGCCGCAAAATCGCAGGCTCGCATTCTGCCCACAGTTCGCATCGATCGAAAGTCAAAATTATCGGAACGAAGATATCTCTGCTCACCCATTGCAGCCAGCTTTCCGTTTTCTCCCACAGCCACAAGGTTGTGCCGCCCGATGGTCGGAGTTAGAATGCCACTGCCCAGTGACACTGAGCTATCATCCAAGTCTAGTAAGGAGGTATCCATGTCACAGCAGGCTGCAACGTCACAAAAGGAGGGTCCTTTGGCCCACGTTCTTCCACCGCTCCCCTACGCAACCGACGCGCTGGAGCCCTACATCGATAAGATGACGATGGAAATTCACCACGGCAAACACCACAACGCTTACGTTACAAACTTGAACAAGGCCCTCGAAGGAAACGCTGAGCTGCAAGCTTTGTCTATCGATCAGCTCCTTAAGAGCCTTGACAAAGTCCCCGAAAATGTCCGCACTGCCGTCCGCAACAACGGCGGCGGCCACTGGAACCACTCCATGTTTTGGAAGTTGATGAAGAAAGGCGGAGGCGGCGAACCTGCGGGCGCGCTGGCCGATGCGATCAAGTCTGCTTTCGGCTCGTTTGCCGATTTCAAGACCAAATTCGCGGCGGCAGGAGTGGGCCGGTTCGGCTCAGGCTGGGCCTGGGTCGTCGTCAAGGACGGCAAGCTGGCCATCGAATCCACGCCTAACCAGGACAATCCGCTGATGGCCGGCGGAAAGGCGATCCTCGGCCTGGACGTCTGGGAACATGCTTACTATCTGAAATATCAGAACCGCCGCCCGGACTACATCGAGGCGTGGTGGAACGTCGTCAATTGGGACGAAGTCGCCAGCCATTACTCGGCATCGAAGTAGCTATCCAAATGAAAATTCCACCGGCGGACTGCAACTCAGTTTGAGCCGGTGAGATTTTTAGATCTAAACAGGAAAATCAACGGCCCATCCGAAGATCGATCCGGATGGGCCGTTTGCATCTCTCAGAGGTTGTGGCTTGGCTTACGTGGCAAACCGCTCGAGCAACTTCGGCATCAGGCGGCTGCGCGTGCGGGGAGCTTCTCGCGGCGGAGCGCAAGCATTCTCTGGCGCACTGGGCGCCAAGGCATCTTCCGACGCGGCCTGCTGCCCGCGGACCGAGTAGCCAAACAAACTTTCCGGGGTAAGCGGGCTGGCCGAGGAATGCGACGGCATACGGCCGAGTGACGCTTCCCGGCTGAGGGCCACGCGATCGGTGACCCCGAATTTGGCCAACAAGGAAGAAACGTGAAATTTCACCGTGCGTTCCGCGACGTTGAGTTTTGCGGCGATTTCCTTGTTCGTGAAACCCTGAAGGATGCAGTCCAGCACTTCCTGCTCGCGGCGGCTTACCTTCACCCCCGCTCCGAGTGCACGCCCCGCGGCCAGAAGTTCCTGGGCCCGCTCGGCGGCCGCGTCCAAAAGAGATTCCCGGGGAACAACCATCAACTCGTAATCTTCAGGCGCCTGGCCTCGCACAAGGCAATGCACGGCAAGCAAACCCGCAATTTTTTCCACGGGCATGCCGCCGTCGGGATCTGCTTCAACTCGAAATCGCACTGCACCCGAGGAACGCTCGCACAACACAAAACTTTGCATTGAAATCGGTAATTGTTGATTTTGGGCTTCGATGGACTGCTTTCTTCTGCGTTATCAGAGTAGCCTCACAGTTTTCAGTCCAAGCCGGGCAAAAGGACCAATTTTGAATTTATAGACTTAAGCCGATTCAATTCCGGTATTCAACGAAGCGCTGCCACACCCTCCGATGAGGACCAATATTGAGACGGGAACGGGGACCGTCTCAGAGGACGAGACTTGATCCCGGGTCACTCCTCGGAAATCCGTCAGTCACACCGTCTGGCATGACCAACTTCCGCGAAAAGGTCAAAAGGACACCAACACCGAGCAAGCCAGCTACCATCTGGCGCGGAAAAAAATTGCACACAATCGGAAGGAGTTGGGCCATGTTTCTCTACTGTGAACCTTGGCTCCCGGTAGAGATTTCCCTGTACCAGAAAAATTTTCACTCTCGTACAGAACCATCCGGCGCTTGAGCTCTGCCTGTCATACAATGCCGAACCGGATCACCCGCGTGGAAAAGGGGGCACCATGGGCAATTTGATCGAATAGCCGATATGGTCGTTCTCGTTTGTTTTCTGGAGGCTGGACGTAACATTCGCCGCCAGCCCGACAAGCATCGAACAGATCGCCTTGCGATGGACGCACATCGTGGTCGGGTTCCTCTGACTGGGTTTCCTGTACTTTTTCGTTCTGGCGGTGACCCCCACGTTGAAAGCCCTCGATACTGGTACTCGCGCCAAGGTGTTTCCGGAGATCGCCTCCCGAAGGCTTTGGTGGCTGCGGTGGAGCGCCCTGGTCGGTTGGCTGGCGGGATTTCGCTATTTCATGATCCTGGCCAGGACCGACGCGGTCAACGCTGGGCGGCCCCATGCCTGGGACGCGTGGATCGGAATCTGGCTGGCGTGCTGGCTGGGTGCGTTTGCCGTTGAGATGGCGCTCGTCCAGGCCGGCGGCCCGCTGGGTAATCTTTTCGTGGCGGGAGCGCTGGTGCTTTTTGTCATGGCGGCAGTTTCCTGGCTGGTTGTTTCACTCTTGGCGCAACCCGGAGCGAGCAATCGCACGCTGTGCATTGCAATCGGGGGCGGCTTGGGGACCATCCTGTTCCTGAACGTGTGGGGGATTGCCTGGCGCTGTCAGAAGCGATTGATCGTGTGGACTCGCGAAGCCTCGGCGCACGGCGCTCCCATGCCGCCCGAAGCGGCGAAACTCACACGCGTGGCCACGCTCACCATGCATATTAATTTCTGGCTGAGTTTTCCGATGATTTTTTTCATGGCCGCGTCGGCGCACTTTCCATTCTTGTCAGGGGGATAAAAGTTTCGCGGATCGTTTTTTCTTGCCGGCTCGCGTGGCGTCAGCGCAATGAGGATGTGCGTTTGGCCGGGGGAAAGAAGTTGGTAGCGTATGCCGCGCCAGCGGATTTGCCGGTTGAACAAGGCCACCACGGTGTTCCACAAAGCCAGGACCGGCGCTATTGCCGCCAGAAAAGTCCAGATCCAGCCGTCGGCCAGCAGCTTCGTTTTCCATTCCGGCAGGACTTCCATGATCGCGGCAAGACGCAGCACTCCGCGCCCCATGGAAAGCACCGGCGGCAAAATGGCCAGCATCAAGAGCTGAATTGCGGGAGCGTCCGTTAATCATATTGCTGATAAATAATCCGATTCCCAGCAGCACCGCGCCGCAGTACAGCGCATGGCCGAAGCCTCCCCGGATCCACAACCGCGACTCGTAAACGCGCGTGATGATGATCTGCCGGTCGGTGAATTCCAGGAGGCCGCCCGCGTCGCAATCGAACATCGTCGGGACCATGCACTCCGGCGCGAACTGGATGGGAAGTCCGGATTGGCGCAGAGCCCGGGTGAGCGAAAAATCGTCGCTGACGGAACCGTTCCAGAATTCAAACACGTTGCTCTGCTCGAAGCGTTCCCGGCGAATGGCCGTGCCGCCTCCCCAGCAGAAATTTCCGTGGTGCTCGCCGAGGTACGTCGCGGCGGGCGCATTCCAGGCCGACGCCAGCGCGCTCCAGAATCCGCCGGTTTGCGGGAAAAGCCAGCGAAACGTGGTCACCGCGCCGAGATTCGGGATCCGCGAGCGGCGCCACAAGGCGCGAGAGCCAGCTCCGGCCGGGGCGCCCGTCGGAATCCGCAAACACGTAAACGTCGAATCCTTCCGTGGCCTGCATGCACCGCCGCGCGGAGGTTGTTCACTTTTTCTCCGCACTCGTTCGGGCGTCCGGCGATCACAATGTGAATTTTGTGTTTGCTGGCCGCGGTGGCGCGCTCGATGATTTTGCGCGCGGGGTCGTCGGCGCTGGCCATGCTGAAGAAAATTTCGTAATCGGGATAATCAAATGAAGTGAGCGCCGAGATGTTTTGTTCGAGGCCCGGCTCGGCGCCCTTCACCGGGCAAAACAACGCCACGCGCGGCGCGTAGAATCCGGAATGCGTTCCGGCGCGCCGCTGCGCCAGCCGCAGCCAGCCCAGCCCGTCCCAAAGATTGTACAGGCCCTGCAAAATCTGTTCGAGGACGAGCAAGTAGAACAGTGTGAGCATCGCCTGCCTCGTGACTAGCCATCACTGAGAGGTACAGCCCGGAGCATAACAGATAAATTTCGCCGCGTGGCAGGAGATGGCCCAGTTACTATCGCAATGAAGCCAATCCGTACACAAGGAGAATCAGCCATGCCCGTGCGCGTGGAGCCCATGATGGTCACGACGTCCCAGGAATTGCCCGGCTACCGCATCGTGCGGAATTTCGGGATCGTGCGCGGCATCATCGTCCGCTCGCGCAGCCTGCTCGGTTCCATCGGCGCGGGACTGCAGACCATCATCGGCGGAAACATCACGCTCCTCACCGAGCTTTGCGAAAACACCCGCGAAGAGGCCTACGAATTAATGATGCAGCACGCCGCCGAACACGGCGCCAACGCCGTCATCGCCATGCGCTACGACGCCACGGAAATCATGCAGGGCGTCACGGAAGTGCTCGCCTACGGCACCGCCGTGCAGGTGGAGCGGATTTCGTAGTTTTCCGTAGCATAGGCTTCAGTCTGTCCTCTTGGTTCTGCCATCGCAAACGAGAACCAGACAGGCTGAAGCCTATCCTACTGAAACCCAGTCATCATCCTGCCCGGGCTCAGCGTCTGCCGGAGAAGTTTCCGGGCCAGCAGTCCCACGCCGCTGTGGAATTTTCGCGCCGCGCCGCGGGCCTGCTCCAGCATGGAAGGATCGAGCAGCAACGCCACGCGCGCAACAAAAGGAGACTCCTCTTCCTTCGCCTTTCCTTTCTTGCGAGCTTTTGCCGCGCATCTCCTGCCGCGCGCTGAAATCCGAGTACAGAGTCAGATCGCGCCGAAACTGCTTGCGATCCTCTCCATTCCAATTTTGCGCCCGCCCGAGAGCAGCCAACATCTCGCGGGAAAAGGCGTCGATCGCTTCCACTTCTTCGCTCTTCAATTTTCCAATCTGCTTCTTGCCGAAAAAAGCCGGCAAGACCTCACGCACTTCCACAATCATGGCCAGCAAGATTTCGCGGCCCACCGTTTCGGCCAGTTCCCGTTCGCGCGCGGGCCCGCCGAGAATTCCTCGCCGGTCATACTGATCCACGTAGGCGGCCACGAAGCCGGCCACGATGCGTTCATGCACCAGCGCCGCGAGCATATTGTTCGCGAGTGCGCTGCCGTAGATGGGAAATAATTTGCGTGCGCGTGCCACGGCCAAATCTTAGCAGCACACAACTCGCGAGTGGCATGCAACTGCCTTGGAGGTTTCGTATGCCTCAGCTTGCGTCACAAAAACAAAAAGCCCGGCTCTTGTTTGGAGAGCCGGGCTTTTTCATTTTTCTTCAGGTTTTGTTCGATCAGTGCACTGGAGGCACCACAGGAGCGGGCCCGACCGGCGGCAACTGACCCTTGCTGAGCGTTGCCGCAACCGGCACGGGTTTCGAGAGCGCGATTTCGAGGGCCTCGTCCACGGTGTGCACGAAGTGAATTTGCATCCCTTCGAGCATGTGCGGCTGCAGGTCCTCTTTCACGTTGGGTTCGTTCTCCGCGGGCAAAATCACCTCGCGGATTCCGGCGCGTTTCGCCCCGAGCACCTTTTCCTTGATCCCGCCGACCGGTAGAACCACGCCGGAGAGCGAAATCTCGCCCGTCATGGCCACGCGCGGGCGGATAGGCCGGCTGGAGAGCAAGCTCACCAGCGCGTTGACCATCGCCACGCCGGCCGAAGGGCCATCCTTCGGCACCGCGCCGGACGGCACGTGGATGTGAATGTCCTGCTTCCGGAAGAAGTCAGGATCGATGCCGTATCGTTCGGCGTTGGCGCGCACCCACGTCAGCGCTGCGGTCATCGACTCCTGCATCACTTCGCCCAGATGCCCGGTCATGGTGAACTGCTTTCCGCCCCGCATGCGGCTCGCTTCGATGAAGACGATGTCGCCGCCGGAGGGCGTCCAGACGAGTCCCACTGAAACGCCGGGCGTCTTGACGCGTTCCTCGACTTCGCGTTCGGCGCGAAACTTCGGCACGCCCAGTGCCTCGTGCACAACGTCGGGCGTGACCACCAGCTTCTCGGTCTTGCCCTCGGCGATGCGCCGCGCCTGCTTTCGGATCAGCGTGGCGATTTCGCGTTCCAGATTCCGCACGCCGGCTTCGCGCGTGTAGCTGTGAATGATCTCGCGCAAGCCATCGTCCGTGAATTCGATCTGCTCGCCCACCTTGAGCCCGTGCTCGTCCGCCTGCTTGGGAATCAGGTATTTGTTGGCGATCTGGATCTTCTCCAATTCGATATAGCCGGCGAGCTCGATGATTTCCATGCGGTCTCGCAGCGGCTCCGGAATCGGATCGATCATGTTCGCCGTGGCGATGAACAGCACCTTGGACAAATCAAACGGCACGTCCAGATAGTGATCGCGGAACGAAGCGTTCTGCTCCGGATCGAGCACTTCCATCAGCGCCGCCGATGGATCGCCCCGGAAATCGCGCCCGAGCTTGTCCACTTCGTCCAGCATGAAGACCGGATCGTTGGTCTCGGCGCGGCGAATTCCCTGGATGATCTGTCCGGGCAACGCGCCGATGTACGTCCGGCGGTGTCCGCGGATTTCCGCTTCATCGTGCATCCCGCCCATCGAGATGCGCACGAATTTGCGGCCCAGCGCCCGGGCAATCGATTTGCCGAGCGAAGTTTTCCCCACGCCTGGCGGCCCAAGGAAGCACAGGATCGGGCCTTTCATCCCGGGTTTGAGTTTTTTCACGGCCAGATAATCGAGAATGCGTTCTTTCACCTTTTCCAGGTCGTAGTGGTCCTCGTCCAGGATGGCCTGGCCCTTCGGGATGTCGATCTCTTCGAGCCCCGAGGATTTGGCCCAGGGAAGCGAGATCATCCATTCCAAATAAGTGCGCGCGACCATGTACTCGGCGGAAGCCGGAGTCATCTTGGCAAGCCGTTTCAATTCGCGGTCGCACTCCTTGCGCGCCTCCGCGGACATTCCGGATTTCTCGAGCTTTTCACGCAGCTCGTCGATCTCGGCCTGGCCGTCGTCGGACTCGCCCAGTTCCTTGTGGATGGCCTTGAGCTGTTCGCGCAGCAAATACTCGCGCTGGCTCTGACTCACCTGCTCCTGCACCTGTTCCTGAATCTTGTTGCGAAGCTCCAGGACTTCCAGCTCCTTGGAGAGTTCGCGGATCAGGGTTTCGAGGCGCCGGCGCACATCGGCTGTCTCCAGCAGTTCCTGGCGCAGCAACGTCGGAAGAGAAGGCAGGTTCGCGGCGATGAAATCGGCCAAACGAACCGGGTCTTCTATGTTCAGTGCAGCGGTTTGCAAATCATCCGAGAGTTGCGGAGAACGCGCCACTACGTCGCGGAACAATTCCCGGGCGTTGCGTTCCAGCGCTGCCAATTCCGCGTCCTGTTCACCGACGAGATCGGGCTGGATTTCCACCCGCGCCGTCAGAAACGGCCGGAAGCTGACCAGTTCGACCACACGAATCCGCTGCAGCCCCTCCAGGAAGACAACCACGTTCCCGTTGGGCATCCTCACTAATTTGTGGATTTTGGCGGCCGTGCCGACCAGATGCAAATCCGCCGCGGCCGGTTCTTCGACTCGGGGATCGTGTTGCGCCACAATTCCAAGCAGCTTCTCATCCCCGTGCAGGGAGTTCAGTAGGGCCAGAGACCCCTCGCGCCCTACGGTCAGGGGCTGAACGCCTCCGGGAAACAATACCGTGTCTCGCACCGGTAGGATCGGAAGCTCTTTTGGAATTTGAATTGACTTTTCACTCATTGGGTCCCCCTTAAATTTCTAAGGCAAGCAGCGTCGATCTGAATCGACATACAAGTTAGATGCAGGATAAGCCCGAAAGATACCAAAAACAAACAGAATGATTAGCAACAACCTTTAGTGTATGCCACTAAAGAATTAGAAGGTGGCGCGTAAAGGTAATGATCCTAGGTAAGACAATAAAAACAAAACTCTTAACAACAGCATGGCCAAAAGTCCGCATTCTCGGCACTCCCTGTAATCCCTCGCGTACAGCTCACATCGGCAAGATTGGAAACCGCGTGAGCTACCGGAGCCGCCGGACATATTGAGCAAATCCAGCCGGGGAAACAAATCCCTGCCTCTGATCAGGCCTGACTGATGGAACGGGCAAACTGCAGGGCGCTTTCCCGGTCCTGGAGCCGCCCTTCGAGTTGGGCATCCTCCACGGCCCGCAAAATTTCCCGGAATCGGGGTCCCGGGACGAGGCCCATGCCCTTCAAATCATCGCCGGTGACCAGCTTGGGGGGATACACTTTTTCGGGGGGAGTTTCCATCAGAAAGCGCTGTACGAAATTGTACGCTTCGAGGCTGCCGTGGCTGGCCAGGCAATCGAGGCGGTGCAGTTCGAGGTGTTCCTCAAATCGGGGGAGGCGCACGAATCGCTTGAGCGTTGCGGCGCGCATCTCCTTGACGTCCTTGAAGCGCAGGTGATTCGCCACCAGCCTTTCGACCTGCTCAATGTCTTCATTTGAGAAGCGCAGCTCACGGCAGATGTGCTCGGCCATGCGCGCGCCGACTTCTACGTGGCCGTCGAAGCGGATGCGAGTGCCCGGCCCGGTTGCTGGCGCAAAAGTGGGCGGCTTGCCCACGTCGTGCAGAAGCACTCCCCAAGCGAGCGTGGGGGAGCAATGCGGCGGAAGCTTTTCAAGCATCATGCGTGTGTGAATCCACACGTCGCCTTCCGGATGAAACTGCGGCGGCTGCTCGACGCCCTTCATCCGCGCAATGTCCGGCATAACAACGGCGAGCAATCCCGTTTCGTCCAGCAGCTCGAATGCGCGGCGCGCGGCGCCTTCGGTCAGCAGCTTGGTCAGTTCATCGCGAATGCGCTCCTGCGAAACCTGCGTGATTTGCGCGGCGAGACTCTGAGCCGCCGTCATGGTCTCGGGTTCGATCTGGAAGCCAAATCGCGCGGCAAAACGCACGGCCCGCATCATGCGCAGTTTATCTTCCGCGAAACGCAATCGCGGATCGCCGATCGCGCGCACGATCCCCGCGCGCAAATCGGCGCGCCCGCCGACGTAATCGAGAACTTCACCCTTGGCGGAGTCCATCAGCAGTCCATTGATCGTGAAATCGCGCCGCCGCACGTCCTCTTGCGGCGAATCCGAGTAGACCACTTGGTCCGGATGCCGGCCGTCGGAGTAGCCAATGTCAGAGCGGAATGTTGCTACTTCGACCTGCGCGCCCTCTTCTAGTACCAGAATCACGCCGAACTTCGCGCCCACCGCGAGGCTGCGCGGAAAAAGCTCTTGAACGCGGTCCGGCCGCGCGTCCGTGCAAACGTCGTAATCCGCAGGCTCGCGTCCCAGCTCCAGATCGCGCACACACCCGCCCACAAAGTACGCCTGATGCCTGTGCTGGCGCAGTGTTGCGCAAATCTGTTCGGCGAGTTCGCGTGGGGTCACTCGTGAATTATGCGCCAGTCGATGAAATGAACCAAGGATACAGCGAATGCGCTAGTGGGCTGTTTTCCTATGAGATGACTTATCGGGACCAATCGTCCAACCTGAGATCTTCTGGTGAGTTTCCCATTGGCTGGTCGAACTGTGGGATCATTTTCGTGGCCTGTGATTATGATCCGTCATCGTTCTGCTTTAATGTAATCTACGTTTCACGTACCATTCGACTCAACTGGCCATGGCAGAATCCAGCACTGAAAATCAACAACAGCAAGTCGCTCGATTATATGCGGGTATGAGTGACCGCGAATTGCAATTGTTGGCCAGAGAAGCTTGGTCATTGACCGAAATCGGGAAACGGGCATTGAGCCTTGAGCTAAAACATCGAGGGTTGGAAGTGGAATTGACCAGGTCCGCCGTCGCACCTGATGACTTAGAAATGCGTTACCTGTCAAGCCTGCTTTCCCGCCGAGATCGTATCGCGCTATTAGTCGCCACTGGGCTCGGCATAGGTTTTGGCTACCTTACGGGTTTAGGAGGGCTTGTCTTTGGTTTCCCCTACACTTTCCTGATTATTCCATGCGTCGTGGTCATCTTCGCTGACCAGCGCAAACTACTTGTATGGCAGGTCTGTGTCTTTTCATTCCTGCTATACCTCCTCACAAAGATTAACAATGACGTCGGATTGCGAAGAGGTGAGACCCTGCGGGTAGGTTTGTTATTTTGGGCTCTCGTGGAAATCTTTTCATCGCCGATCCCCCTAGGTTTTCTCTTGCTTCGCCTCAAGGGACGAGCGCGCTACATTGCTGGCGTCACTATAGCCGTCGTCGTCCTTGCGTTATTGTTGCTCATACATCGAATAATGGTTGCCAGCAGTTAAACGCAATCGAGCAGGTGCCCTTTGTCCAAAATGTACAAGAAATCCGGGGCATCACCCTAGAAATTGAAAACGGGAGCTACTACAAATGCGGTGACGTCAATTGTCCATCGACTTAGCTCTCTGCGCGAGAGTACAGGCCTCTTGACCGGACAACTTTCCTTATTCTTCCTTTTCCCTGCGCGTTTTTGTCATCGAGCCGCCAAATTGAATCTTGGAAAATCCGAAGCGGTCGCGCAAGGCGTCGGTGGCCTTGGCCAGTCGCTCTTGTTTTTCACGGCGCGACGCGTCGAGGAGGTCCAATTGCTCGCCGCCGTGCGTGAAGGAAGAAAGCGCGACGCCGACGAGCCGTACCTTTCGGGCGCGGTCGCAGTGGCGTGTGAACAATTTCTTCACGGTTTCAAACACGATGGGATCGAGATGCGTGGGCTCGCGCAGCGTATGGGCGCGCGTGATGGTTTCAAATCCCGCGTAGCGGATCGTCACCGTGACTACCCGGGCGCTTAGACCCGCTTCGCGCAGCCGCTTCATCGCTTTCTGCGATAGCAGGCTGAGCGTCGCGTCGAGTAATTCGCGGTCCTGCGTGTCCTCGGAAAACGTGCGGTTGTGGGAAATGGATTTGGGCTCGGCATCCACGAAAAATTCGTAGGTGTCCCCGCCGCGCGCCTTGCGGTACAGCGCCGTGCCCCAGCGGCCGAAATCTTGTTCGAGTTTTTCGCGCGCGGTCGCGGCAAGCTGCCCTACTTTTTCGATTCCCGCCGCTTTGAGAGTCGCTTCGGTGACTTTTCCGATTCCGGGGATGCGCCGCACATCCAGAGGCGCGAGGAACGCCCCCTCGCTTTCGGCGGGCACCCATACCAAACCGCGCGGCTTGGCCTGATCGCTGGCCACTTTGGCCACGAGGCGTGTGCGCGCGAGGCCCGCGGAACAGGGCAGACCAGTCGTCGCGGTGATTTCGCGCAGCAGCGCATCGGCGGCCGCGAGCGGCGGACCGAACAGGCGCTCCGTCCCGGCGAGGTCGAGGTACGCCTCATCCACGGAAGCCATTTCCACCACCGGCGAATATTTTCCGAGGATCGCCGCGACGCGATCGCTCCACTCCGAGTACAGATGATGTCGTGGCTCAAGAAAAATCGCGTGGGGGCATAGCCGCCCCGCCGTGCGCAGCGGCATCGCGGAATGAATGCCATATTTTCGCGCCTCGTAGCTTGCCGTGGAGACAATGCCGCGCTGGTCCGGCTGTCCACCCACGACGACGGGTTTGCCGCGCAACTCGGGGCGGTCCAGCAGCTCGACGGAAACGAAGAATGCGTCCATATCAACGTGCAGTATGCAGGCAGAGGAGGGTAGGGAAGTTGAGGAAGTAGTGGATGTGGAGGAGGCGGGGGATGTGGAGGACAAAGACGCCGCGGAAGAATCGCGCTTGGCTCGGTAAGCGACGAACTTCGGCATGGCTCGTGGCCGCTACTATACACTAGGGCGAATGAATAGCGAAGAATTGGGCGCGACCATAGCCTTCATCCAGCAGCGCTCTATCCAGACGGGGTTCGGCGTCACTACACGCGGATTTCATCTCGCTTTTGTTTCCTATTCACAAATTGGTTTTATCTTGCGCCTGAATTGCCTTGCATCGAAGCCCCCTGGGAAATAGAGTTTTGCGCATCATGCGCACACTAGCCGGAATCGTTTCCCTTTGCCTCTTTGCGGCGTTGACGACCGTGCCGGGCTTGCACGCCCAAACCAGACGCACGATTTATTTTGTGCGCCACGCGGACAAGGTTTCCGAAGATACGGATGCCCCGCTCAGCGAGGCCGGTCACAGGCGCGCGGAATGCCTGGCAAACACGCTCGCCGACGCACAGATTCAGCAAATTTTCACTTCCGACCTACAACGCACGCAGCAAACGGCCGCGCCCCTGGCGGGAAAGCTGCACTTGAAGCCAACGGCGATTCCGTTGAGCAAGCCCGACGATTTAATCGCGGCGCTTCGTTCCAGCAAAGCCCCCAATGTGCTGGTGGTGTGGCATGATGCGACTCTCCCCAAAATTATGAGCGCGCTGGGAGCGCCTCAAATAAAGCCCATCGCGCACACCGAATACGATCGTTTCTTTATTCTCACCCTGTCTGACGACGAGGCGCATCCTTCGCCAAGGTTCACTGCCCTTCGATATTGCGACGAAATGAAGTAGTTGCGCTTCGGATGTCCGTCGTTGGTAAATTCTCCCTCGCGCATGCAAAAAATTCCCGATAGCTCCGCATCCTTTCGCGTGATGAGTGCGCCCGTTCGCGGCGCCAAAATGTGTCAAGAGAAATTGAGGTGCCCAAAGAGGCAAGATGTGCGGCCTTGCCAAGCCGCGTATTCCGAATGTTTCCGAGGCCAGCGACGGAATTCGTCACAGGAGTCGCTGCTTCTTTCTGAATCTGATGGAGTTGTGGTCCTCCGCCTGCACATAGGAGCGCACTCAGCCGGAAAACAAATCTGAACTTGGGGGCCTAGCGCATGTTTAAAAGTTCACTTTTGCAGATTCACGATAAGGGAACGGCGGAGGAAAGACTTTGGCGCGCCGTAATCACCAAAACTTTGGAAGAATGGATTTGCGGGCCGCTGAGTTTCAGCCGCAAGGCAGAACAGTTTCTGTTTGACGATAATAACGACTTCAAGGCCGTTTGTTCTTCCGCGGGGATGGATCCGGATCGTCTAAGAAAACGCCTCAAAACCATTCGCGCCCGCGGCATCCAGAAAGAGAATATTCCATTCCCGTTGCGGGCCTCCAGAAAGTTAAGCCTTCCCCAACCTGCCCAATGGGGCCGCAGAGCGTTCGGGGTCTGACCTCTCCGTTAACGCCCGATCGCCCTGGCAACATGTTCCGGCAGTTCACCCTGCAATGCCATCAGAGCAACGCGGAGGAGAGCCGCGACGCTGATCGCGTCGCGGATTTCACCGCTCTTGACGCGTTCAACCGCCTCCCAGAAGGGCACCCTCGCAATCTGCAGAATTTCGTGTTCATCGGGCTGCGCGGGCACTTCGGAGAGTTCCCAGGCCAGGAATACCGTACTGTGTTCGTCGGACACGCTGTTGGACAAGTCCATGCACTGAATTTCCATCCAGCGTCGCGCGGCGAGGCCGCATTCCTCGCAAAGTTCCCGCTGCGCGGATTCGAGCGCGGTGACCGAGCGCGATCCTCCACCCTCGGGAATTTCCCAGCTGTAGGCGCCCAGCGGAAAGCGGTATTGCCCGACCAGGATGACGCGCCCGCTTTCATCAATCGGCACGACGCCAATCGCTTGATTCTTGAAATGGACCGTCCCGTACACGCCCGGTCCACCCGAAGGCCCCAAAACTTCATGATGATCCACACGTATCCAATCGTTTTCGTATACGGTCGCCTGTGAGAGCATCGTCCAGGGATTTTTCATTTCTTCCATGTCTTCTCCGCAAATAAACAATAGTAGCGTAGAAAATCAGGAAGCAGAGGAAGTCGTGGAAGTAAAGGATACGGAAGAATACCCCTGCCCAATTGGCAGAAATCAGTCGGGATTGCGCTGCGCGGAGGCCACGCGCGGAATTCCTGCAAGATCGTTCATAACGGCGACGCCGGTCCACTCCGGCGCATCAAGCAGGCGAGAGACGTGTTCCGCCGAGTTATGGCCGAGTTCCAGCACGAGAAGGCCGCCGGGCTTGAGCAATTTGGCCGCTCCCGCAATTAAAGGAGCGTAGATTTCGGTCCCTTCTTCACCGCCGAAGAGTGCTGAAGCAGGCTCATGTTCGCGAACTTCGCGCGGCAGGGTAGCTGCCTCTTGGAAACCGATATAGGGAGGATTGCTGGCGATGAGATCCAACGGACGTGGCCCGCGAACCGTGGCCCGTGAACCGTGGAGCAGATCATCCAGCAAATTGCACTCGATGAAATCGATTCGTGAAGAGGCATTGTGGCGCACGGCATTCCGACGCGCGACTTCCAGGGCAGCGGCAGAAATGTCTGTCGCAAAAATCTTTGCGGCAGGGAATTCGTGCGCCAATGCTATGGCAATGCAGCCCGATCCGGTGCCCACATCTGCAATCTGAAATTCCTCTTTGCGGCCCGATGAGTCAGCAGCCACCCCCCCCATTAGTCGTTCGATCGCGACCTCAATCACGTGCTCGGTTTCGGGCCGCGGAATCAGGACGTCGGGCGCGACTTCGAAATCCAGGCCCCAGAATTCTTGACGGCCAGTCAGATGCTGCGTCGGAACGCCGCTCGCACGCCGAGTGATCAAAGCAAAATATCGATCGCGAGTCGCGTTGTCGAGCGCTGCTTCCGGATGCGCGTAGAGCCACGCGCGGTCACGCTCGAGCGAATGCATCAGCAGGAGCTCCGCAGCCAGAGCGGCGGACGGCACATTCTCGCGGTCGAGTTGCGCGATGCCGTCGGCGAGAGCGGACCGCACGTCCGCGCCTCGCTTGCCCTGACCCCGAGCGAAGGATAGTTCGCGATTCGTGATATGTGGCTGGTGTGATGTCATGAGCCAAATTCATCCAACAATCTTTGCCCCATTTCCCATCACCGAAATAGTTCGCTTTGGACTGCCCTCGATGAAGGTCTGGGTGGCGCAGGCTTCAGCCTGTGGAAGTTTGTACAAGCATGGTCGCTCATGCTGCAACCAACCCCCACAGGCTGAAGCCTGTGCTACTCCTACGCCTCGACCAGTTCCTGCTTCAGGCGCTCGGCCTCGAAATGTGTGACGAGCGCGTCGACGAACGGGCCGAGTTTTCCATCCATGACTTCCGTAAGTTGGTGCAGCGTCATGCCGATGCGGTGGTCGGTCACGCGATTTTGCGGAAAATTGTAGGTGCGAATTTTTTCCGAGCGGTCGCCGGTCTTGATCTGTCCAAGGCGCTCGGCGGCAATCGCTTCGTGCTGCTTGGCCTGCTCCATTTCGTACAGGCGGGCACGCAAGACGCGCATCGCTTTCGCTCGATTCTTGATCTGCGATTTTTCGTCCTGCTGCGAAACCACCAGGCCCGAGGGAATGTGCGTGATGCGCACGGCCGAATACGTCGTGTTCACCGACTGCCCGCCCGGCCCCGAGGAGCAGAATGTGTCGATGCGCAGGTCCTTGGCTTCAATCTTGATGTCGATTTCGTCGGCCTCGGGCAGCACCGCGACCGTCGCCGCCGAGGTATGAATGCGCCCTTGCTGCTCGGTGGCCGGCACGCGCTGCACGCGGTGCACGCCGCTCTCATACTTCAGCTTGGAGTAGACTTTCTTTCCCTGGATCGACGCGACCACTTGCTTCAGCCCGCCCAGGGAACTCGGCGAACTTTCCAGGATTTCCACTTTCCAGCCCTGCGATTCCGCGAACCGCGAGTACATGCGGAACAATTCCCCTGCAAAGAGAGCGGCTTCATCGCCCCCTGTGCCCGCGCGGATTTCCACGATCACGTTTTTTTCGTCATTCGGGTCTTTCGGCAGCAGCAGAAATTTCAGCTCGCGCTCGACCGCTTCCTTGCGCTCGGCGAGCTGCTTTTCCTCCTCCTGCGCGAGCAGCTTCATCTCCGGGTCATCCGCTTCGAGGGCCATTTGCTTGGCCTCCGCGAGGCCTTTATCGATCTGCTTCCAGTTGCGGTATTTTTCGACCATCTCGGAAAGCTCCGCGTGCCGCCGCGCGAGCTTCTGGTAATTCGCCGAATCGTTCAGGATTTCCGGCGAAGAAAGCTCCGCGGTCATTTGGACGTAGCGGTGCTCGATCTGATCGAGCTTTTCGTACAGCGTTAACCCTGCCATGGCTTACCCCTATGAAATAGAATTCCAATCGGTATGAGACTTTCGTGTCGAGAGAGCAAATTCGTGCATCGACCCCGCATGGCGGGATCCGGGAAGGGTTGCGGCTAATAGAACGCGGTGAACATTGTTTCTAATTATGAAAATAGCTCTAAATCGCCGCAAAAGCAATTCGCTGATGATAAGTTGGACTCCAGGACTTGGAATCTCAGCCGGGCGCGGTCTGGTTTCTTCATTCCTTCGGATCGCCCAAGGATTGCTCCAGCCCCACCGAGAAGAGCTTGAAATCGGTAAAGCGGTGGCGGCGGTAAAACCGGTGACCGTGAAAATCCATATAAAAATCGCTGGTCGACGGCAGCCACATCTCCGTCTTGCTATGCTCAAAATGCACGGGGCGATACTCGATGTCCTGATGTTGCAGGTGAAGGTGGATCTGCGGTATTTCGGTAGCAAGATCGGTTTGTAAGCGCGCCACCTGGTATGAGTCTGCGAGGATCCAGGCTCTCCCGCGCAGTCTCACGCCGAATGCGCGGCCGCTCATGACAAAAACACTCATGGGATGGCTGGTATCAGCGCGTTCTTCGAAGCGAACCTGCCAAGCCGGCTGGCCTTGCCACTGGCCCAACCCTTCGCACGTCATCTTGATATCCTTGGCGTGCTCCGGGTGAAAAACCAGGACCAGACTGGGTGTTCCCACGGTGGCAATGTGCTCGGGAAATTGGTCTGGATCCGATCCCCCGTCGCGAAATTCCTCAACATTCAAGTGGCCGCTGGGCGCCTGCGCGATCGAAACCAGGTAGTTGAACTTGCGGATTTCCGCGGGACGTAACTGGCCCGATTTGTCCAAGCTTTGGTGCTCCACGACTTCGGTGGCAGTAAACTTATCAACATTGCGTATGAGTTCCTGGACCCGCTTACTGGCCTTTGACAGCACGCCAGCCAAAGGGCATGCCGCTCCGGGAGCCACTGGAGGGATGCCCTGGTCAACATCCGGAGGAGCCCAGCTATCGGCCTTGGACCGCAGAACTCGTCGCGCAGGAATGGTATTGTCAACCGGCTTTTCCACCAGCGCGAGCTCGCTTTGCGTCGATGCGGGCGAGGGGAGATGGATGTTCCCGGAGTCATTGGCCGCTGCAACTTCGTCCGGCACCATCACATCGTCCGAGGAATACTTGAGGACTTCAGCCAGGGAAACGCTCTCCTGACCGTTCCCCAATGGCACGATATCGACGCTCAGGAACTTCTGCTGTCCTGTGCAAGTGACAACCATTGCCTTCAATTCGCCGACTGGCTGCTGCGAGGCGTTGGTCTTTACTTCGCAGGGGGTTTTGCTTTCCTGCTCAAAATTTCTGACGGCGCCGTAAAGGGTGCCGGCAAAACCTGAGTCCGCGCGAGGCTCGCTGCCCACCGTCAAAAACTTGTAGACCGATGCCAATTGCCCGCCAACGAACGCCACGTTTGCGACCGCTGTAAATGGCGGCCCGGTTTTCGTCTCCACCACCCAGGAGGCCTCGGAGGATTCCGCTGAATCGATCTTGTGAAGGTTGTAAGACTCGCTGAGGCCACGAATGACAAGGTCCTGGGCCAGACCCTAACCGAAGCGCCACTCCTCCGATCTCAATCGAATCGGATGGCTCCGGCGCAGGGGATGCTTGCTGGGCCTGAACAGGCAACACCACGAGTAAGGCGCAACAGGCACCCAGGAGGCGATTTCGCGATTTCATCCGCAGGCTCCTCCTGCCTGAAGATCAATCGAAGGGTCGGCGTCGCGCAGGAGGCCGCATGATGGGTAAAGTCCCGCGCGCCTCTCCAGGGATTTTGGCCGGGATTATATAGCAAGGGAATGACTTTAAGGAAAGGATTTTAAGCTCCGACCAGGGCGGCGGACGACATAGTTGCTACTTCCAATTCACCCGTACTTCATTGCGACCGAATGGCTTGGGTATATCATGGGCGTGCAAGATCGCGTGACGATGAGCCAATCACTCTCCATTCCGGGTGTAAGTGCGTCAAGCATCGACGGCGAATTGCTATGGGGTTTTTGGTACCCGGCATTGCGTAGCGACGAACTTCGCGGGCGCTCGCTTGTGACTTCGATGCGCATGGAAGTTCCGCTGGTGCTTGGACGCGACGCTGGCGGAAAAGCATTCGCGCTGCGCGATGTCTGCCCGCACCGCGCGTTTCCGCTCTCCGCAGGCTCGTGCGACGGGCAGACGGTCGAGTGCACATATCACGGCTGGCGGTTTGATGCGCACACGGGACAATGCCGCGAGATTCCTTCGATCACGGCGGATTCCAAGTTGCAGTGCGACCGCATTTACGCGGGTAGTTTTCCCTGCGAAGAGCGCGACGGGTACGTTTGGGTGTACCTTGCGAATTCCGAAGGGCGCGCATTGAATCGCGCGGCGATTCCCGCGGCGCCCGAGCTGCCGAAATTTAGCGAGCGCTACCGCATCGCGCATCTCACAGCCGACCTCACTTGCAGCATGGACACGGGTATCGTCGGCCTGATGGACCCGGCGCACGGCCCGTTCGTGCATCAATCGTGGTGGTGGCGCAGCCGCCGCAGCATCCGCGAAAAGCAGAAAACATTCGAGCCGATTCCGGCCGGCTTCCGCATGAGTTCGCACGCGCCATCGGCCAACAGCGGCCCGTACAAGCTGCTGCGTTTTTATGGCGAAGGGGTTACGACGCAGATCGATTTTGTCCTGCCGAACATGCGCACGGAGCAGGTGCGCTGCGGCGCGTACTGGTTCACCAACCGCACGACGGTCACGCCGATCCGCCGCGACCTGTGCCGCCTGGATTTTGTCGCCGCCTGGAATCTGTTTCGCTGGTTTCCGGTGACGCCGTTTTTGAAATTTTTCGGAAAACGCTTCATCGCGCAGGATCAGGACGTGATCCAGCGGCAGCAGCCGGGTCTGAAAGTGCAGCCGCGCATGATGCTGATCGACGATGCCGATCGCCAAGCGCGCTGGTATTTTCAGCTGAAGGCCGCGCATCTCGCGTCGCAACAAACCGGCGCGCCCATGGCGCATCCGCTCGACGGGCCGGTGACGCTGCGCTGGCGCAGTTAGGATTTTGGGTAGGATGGGCTTCATCCTGTCTGCCTTTGAATTTGCAAACTCAAAACCTGACAGGCTGAAGCCTATCCCACTTCCTTAAACGCGCGATGGATGAGGAACAGGACTGCAGCATTGAGTCCGGCGGCAGGCAATCCTAGAAACGGGTGACGTTCCGCAATCCCGCGCACGCCAAGAAAAAGCAAGACCGCAACCTGATACCCCACGCCTTGCAATCCCGCCGCGTCCGTGGCGCGCGACGCCCATCGCACGCCCCAGGTCAGTGGCAAGGAGAGAATGGCTCCGGCCAGGACCCACTGCCAGAGGCTTTCGGCGCGCAGCCAGCGCATGGACAGGCGCAGGAAAAACGCAAACACGACCGAGAGAAACGCGCAAAAAACCAGGACCAGAAAATACGTGGTGATGATCGCGGCTCCGGCTCCCGATGGCCCGATCCCCATTCCTTCGGGCGAAGCGCGCTCCTGCAAATACATCGCTACGGTCAGAAACAATCCGCCGCAGATCCACGAGGCGAGGTAATAGACGAAGCTGCCGCGGCGCGTCATTAAAGAACCAAACGGATTTTTAGACGCGCGGCAATCAAATTCGCCGCTCGATTTTTGGGAATTCCTGCCAGACTTTGACGCCGCAAAAATGCGAGCCTTCGGTGCAGATCGGCGTGGCAATCCCGGCCCGGATATAGCACGGCGGCCCGAGGTATCGTCCAAGAAGGGGAAGCGCGGCTCGGACTTGCTCGACCTCTTCCATCGACGCCTGGTAAATCTCCTCTTGCGCGTTGAAGCAGGTGCGCATGGTCCATTTGTGCAATAGGTGCAACAGCGAGCCGGTCTCGACGAGGCGAATGGCTTTGGCGTTCGGCAGCAGGTACAGAGCGATTTCGCGCGGCGCGCCGCGGTCGAGCAATTCGTTTTTCGCCGCCCACGCATCGGCCATGGCTCGTTCGTACACTTCGCGAGCGGCTGCGTTTCCGGCAATCAGCATTGGGACTACGAAATCCGGCGAACGCGTGTCGGTCAGCATCAGCAACGGCCGCGATCCGGGCACCATGCGATGGCGCTGATCCTGACTGTCGGCGGTATGGCTGATCTTTTTCGCGAAGGTGAAATTCGCATGTTGCAGCGCGCGCAGGATCGGCGCATGCACGCCGATATTAAGTGTTTCCAGGCGATACGAATTACGGGCCGGATTGAGCAGCCGGTCGATCGCTTCTCCGTCGGAGCACGCGCTTTCCGTGAGGCCCAGCACGGCGCGATAGGCATCCGCGACGACGCGAGGGGCTTGTGGAGAATAGTCGGTCAGCAGTGAGACGCGCCCGTCTAGACGCGCATCAAACTCCCGCGCGAAGTCCTCCCCTTGCACGGAAGACGCACCCGCGAAATTGGCCTGCGACCACTCCGGCATTTCTTCCTGCTCCATCGGGGCATTGTCGAAGCGGTCAAAAAACTGCGGGTCGATCTCGCGCACGCGGGAAACCATCTCACCAATCACTGCGCGCGCTTCGGCCGGCGTGTCCGACGCCGCGGCCATCCGCCATAGCCGATGCAGCACGATGCCGGAGAGCGTGTGAACCATCGTGGTCGCCGCCGCGACGGGCAGGACATATCGCGCAACCTCGATCGCGCGTTTCTCGGCCTGCCGGTCCACCTTTTGCACTCGCTTGGCGTGGGACATGGGGCCGATGTGCCAGATGTCGCTGAGAATTTCCCGGGCGTCACCTTGCAACAGCGCCGTCAGCTCTCGGTAGTAGCCCCACGCGCGCGCTATCGCGTTTTCATAGATCGCGCGCTCGGCCGGGCCGAAACCGGGCATTTCGGGAGGCAAAAAGGCGAGCGCGTGGTCCAGGCGCACGTACCTCTGGCTCTGCTGCTCGGAGTTGTAAAACGGGTGCGCGTGCAGAAACGACCAGACGAATTGCCGGCTGACGTTCTCGAGGCCAAATTCAAAATGCGCGTGCTGGTAGACGGTGTGGTGGCCTCCGTAGAATGTGGAGGCTCCGATTTGCAGGCGCTGCTTGTCGGTAATTTCCTCGGGGCCGATTAGGCGAGGCGCGTAGCAGGTGCGCGCCGCGGCGATGGCCGAATCGTAGGGATGCGCGAAGTGATTGCGCAGCGTGACCCGCGGCGCGGCAGCTTCAAACGGCACGCGATCCGGCTGCGGAGAAGTCATCGGTTGAGCGGCCATGTCTCGCGCGACATTCTACACCGCAGCGCAAAATAGGAATAGCCGCGCGAGTGCGCACGCGAATCCTTCCCGCGCTTATCGCTTTTTCTTGTTGGAGTCTTTGATGGCTTGCTGCGCTTCGGCGGCCTTCTCGTACTTCTTGGTGAAGCGCTCCACGCGGCCGGCTGTATCGACCAGCTTCTGCTTGCCGGTAAAGAACGGATGGCAGCTCGAGCAGATTTCGACGCGCAGGAATTCGCCTTTCATCGTCGATCGTGTGGGGAAGGTGTGCCCGCAGGCGCAGTGCACGGTTACCGGGTGGTAGTCCGGATGAATATTCGGTTTCATGGAAGCTCTCCCGCCGGCTGGCCGGTCTGCGCGGCTCCCGGACATTCGCCGGGGCTACAGCCGCGTCGCTTGGTCAGCGGACAATTTTCTATCATACGTGATTCGCCGAGCCCTGCCAACATGATATACATGCGGGTTGGGAATTCGTTTGGATGCTCAGCCGGGGCCGAACGATTCAACGATAGGACAATCAACTTGCCGGGAGGTGCATAAAATGCCGATACAATCGAGAGTAAAATCCACGCGATGGCTTTTGTTTCACGTAGGGGCTGCTTTACTTGTGATCTCTTGCGGGCTGGCGGGGCGGGTGTTGGCCCAAGAGGCGGGGGCGCAGGACAGGATTTTCGTCGTCGCGCACGTCGATATCATCCCGCCTGAGGCGGCGGCCGGCACAAAATTGGTCCAGCAATATGTTGTCGATACGCGCAAGGACCCAGGCATTGTGCGAATTGAGGCCAGCTCGGAAATTTCGCGCGGCAATCACATCTCCATCGTTGAAGTGTGGCAGAACCGGAAAGCCTTCGACGCTCATGTTGCCGCGGAGCATACGCGCCAGTTCCGCCAGCAAATCGATCCCAAGCTCGGCAGCCCTTACGACGAGCGGCTTCATCATAGTCTCGAATAGCAATCAACATTGTTGGTGACAAATCCCCGGTAGGGAAGGATTCGGCGCATGCGGGTTGAGATTGTGGAGGAGGCCGAAGGCAAAGCCCCGGCATCGGTTTTCCCGCCGAGCGAAAACTACTTCGATCTCCGGGCAAGTCCTCAGGCGATCGAACAAATTGCCGCGGCCCGCCAATACCTGCCGCTCCGGAATTTCCTTTCTTCGGTCAACGGCGCGGAATCGATATTCACCACGGCAAGTGTTACGACGAAATCGGAATTGCCGTCCGCAGTTTCAGCCGATCAGGCGCACGAATTCGCGTCCCAGGCGCGAATCGTATTCGCCGAGCCCTCTCTCAATTGGGAGAGGAGACATTACGTCGATCTCAGTTCCGCTCTGAAAGAGCTGTTAGAGCGTGATACGGCGGATTCAACCCGCGCGGTGCTGCGGATTTCTTCCTGCGATTTCACGGCCGAAAACCGGACTGGATTTTGTCTGGATATTCGCCTGGTAGCGGAGGGCGGGTCGGCGCAGCAGGCGGAATTGCGTTGGGGATTGGGGCTGGCCCGCGTGCAACAGGCGCTCTTGTTTCGACCCCGTGCCCTAAAACAACGCGACGCGGAATGAATCTTCTGCTTGGAGTGCTGCTTCTTTCAGGTTACGAACGAACAGCCAATGCGCGCCTCGCCGGGGCCTCCCGGCTTGTTGTAGACGCGGGACAGGCTGACGCGCACAGGGGGCAGAATTGGCACATGCAGCACGGCATGGAAGGCCGCGCTGAAATCTTCCGGACGCGAAGTTTCAAGAGCGACGCCGCCATAGCTTAGATCGAGGACACGGGCCGTGCTCTCGACTCCTTCTCCGATCAGCGCGTAGGCGTGAGTATTCGCCAGGGAAACGCGCTCCCACCGCCGTCGTTCCGCGACCGTTTTTTTCGGCTCACTTATCGGAGGAGGTTCCACGCGCGGCGCTGTGGGGGGAGCCACAGGTTGCTTCGCTTCCGGAACTGCCGTAGGCGCAGCCGCTTCGACCGTAGGAGCAGGCGGCTGAAGCGGAGCCTGCGCCGAAGCGGGCGCCGATCCGCGCGTTCCGTTCTTGAGCTGATAAAGCCGCTCATCGGCCACGCGGATCAGAACTTCCTGCAATTCGCCGTCTTCCGGATAAACCGCATGGCCATAATCGAGCGCCAGGGGAATTCCCAGGTTAAGAGGCTCGATGGAATCTTCGTAGGCGGCGCGCAAGCGGCGGCTCAGTGAAGTCGCCTGTTCCGTGTCGGTTTGAGGAAGCAAAAGCGCGAACTCATCCCCGCCGATCCGAAACGCATAGTCTGAAGTACGCAAAGATTTTCGCAGCGTGGCAGCCGCCATCTGAAGCAGCGCATCCCCCTGCGGATGCCCGAACCGGTCGTTCACATCTTTGAATCGATGCAGGTCAAAAACGACCAGCGCCAGCTTGTGGGTATAGCGGATCGACCGGTTGAGTTCCTTCTCAAAGTAATCCTCGAAAAAACGCCGGTTGTAGAGTCCGGTCAATGGATCCGTGGTGGCATTGATTTGAAGCTTACGGAGTTCCTCGTATTCCATCAGTATCGGCAAACGCAACAGTCCCGAGGATGCCAGCACGTCCAGCAAAGCAGCCTGCAACGCAACCCGTTTTCCAATGCTCTCGGAAAGTTCGCGTTTACGCGCCAGTGCCTGGTCCCAAATATCCAGGCTCTGTGTTTCCGTTAGGTCGATTTGCGCAATGGTGCGAAAAAACCGCTGCAAGAATTGCCCGCGGTTGGCCCGGTCCATCGTGTCGAGCGTGTCCGTTAAGAGTTCGAGAAAAGACTCTTCGGCGGACCAGCGCGGTGGGTTGGGAGCACCAGAGTGCGCCATCAAGTATTCCGTTAATTTTCCTGAATACTCCAACGCGGGACGGGCGTGGAGGAAAACTGCGTAGAGACCAGTGCACGGGAACGGCCATCGGCCGCACCCAAGTGCGGATATATCTACTTCTCGTAATGCATTGAGCCTGGGAGAGTAAGACCCCCCTGGCCCTTTGAAGATAATAGCGAAGGAATGCCCCAATGGGCAAGATGCAAATGATTGCACACTCTTCCGGGATATTCTGTAACCACAGATTCCATTGGTAATTTCTCCCGCTGTTTAGTCCAGCGCCTTTAAAAATTCCACACCCAACAGATGGATTCCGTCTGTGGCGCGGTGGCGGCGAACGCGAGCCTGTATGGGGGGCGTTTCTGCCGGCAACGTCGCGGAAGAAGGCGAGGGAGCAGGAATCGTCAAATTGACGAGCTGGTTGGTGCGTATGGGCCGAGGGCTCGCGAGATAGGCCCCTGTGGCGCTTATATCAAGGGTTTTTGTAAGATCGAGAAATTCAAGCCCGGCCGCATCGGTGCCGCGTACAAACATAGGAATTTGCACGTGGATGCGTTGAGAACGCCGGCGCTCAGCGGGGTTGAAGCGCATACCTTCTCTTTCTGAAATCAACAAGAGTGTGGGAAAATAATTTCCCTGGGTGAAAAACATTAGTACTTTGGAACTAGTACCCTCAAAAGAGGAGCACATTAAGTGCCAGCAATCTCCAAAAAATAGTTGCGATATAAGTCATTCAAATACATAGAGTTGATGGCGTGTGCGAGGTTGTGGAATTTGTTTTCCACGCCCTGCCTTCTCTTATCGGGCCAGTCCTTTTCTACATTTGTGCAAAATAGAACCCATTTACCATTGACAGGTGGTTCGGGTTTTGACAGTATCCCGTTGGTTCCCCGCACCTAAACCGATGTGAATCAAATGGAGTTTTCCGCTTTCCCCAAAGCGAACAAGTGTCCTGAGGAGAACCAGTTGAGACGCGGTCCCGTTATCGAGTTGCCAACCAATGAAGCGATCCCGGTGAGTGTAATCGCCGGCCTCCTCGACTTATTGGAACAGCCTATTTTGATTTCTGACCGGTCCGGCCGGATTCTGCAGGCCAATCTGCGAGGCAGACAACTCCTGGAAGTTCACGGCTTGTCGTTCGAATCCAATTTGAATTTGTTTTCCGATTTGCTCCGCATCAGTCCCAGCTTGATTGCTGACCAAATTGAGGGCGGGGATCACCCGATCGATTCGAAATTCGATTTCTGGAGCGGCGCGGCTCTCGCACGCATTCAATGGCTACCGGACGCGGATTGGTTGGTGGTTCGCATCGAAGAAACGGATAAGCAGGCGATCCCGGGTGCGGTTGCCGCTTCGCAGCATACCGTGCAGGAGCTGCTCCAGGAGCGGGAGATCACTTATCGAAACCTGCTCGCGGCCTACCTGCGGCTGCAGGAAGTCAACCGCCAGAAGACCGTGTTCCTGGCGTCCGCCGCGCACGAATTGAAAACGCCTCTCGCCGTGATCAAAGGCTACTACGATTTATTGCTGTCTGGTTCCCTCGGCAAATTGACCGACAAGCAGCGGGATATCCTGCAGGAATCGAAAGATAGTTGCGAGCGGCTGGTTCGCCTGGTTTCCATGTTCCTGAATTATTCGGCGCTGGAAAGCGGCAAGTTGGTCCTGCATCTGCGCGAAAACGATCTGCGGGATTGCCTGAGTGAATTGGCCACGCGCTGGCACGAAGCGTTCGTGCGCAAGCACGTCCGTCTCGACACGATTCTGAATACCGACATACCGATTTTCAAATTCGATTATCAAAAAGTGCAGCAGACGGTCGCCAATCTGCTGGACAATTCGCTAAAGCACACGCCTGCAGGGGGCCATGTCACGTTTCGAGCGGAACTGTACTTCTGGGAACGGCGCACCGCCGAGGAAGTACAGACCCAAGATCGCCGGCGCGAGCGCATCCAGCATCCTAATTGCGTCAAAGTTTCCGTGTCGGATTCCGGCCCCGGTATTGCTTCCGAACATCATCAGGAGATTTTTGAGGATTTCGTGCGCGTGGACCGCACCTCGTCTGGAATGGGTTTGGGGCTGGCGATTGCCAAGCGGCTGGTGCAAGCGCATCGCGGAAAAATTTGGGTAGAAAGCGAACCACGTCGGGGCTGTACCTTTACGTTCCTGCTGCCGATAGACAACACATAACAGATTTTGGGCAAGATAAAGGCGGGGCAAATGGCTGAAAAGGAAAGAATCCTTGTAGTGGACGACGAACCCAGCATACGAAAGTATCTGGGTACGTTGCTTGAAGTGGACGGCTATCAGGTCGATGCGGTGACCTCCGGGCAGGAGGCGATCAAGAAGATCGAGGGCGGCGACCGTCCGGACTTCATCATTCTGGATGTCCTCATGCCGGAATTGAATGGCCTTGAGACCCTGAAACAACTAATGCTGATAGACCGCTCACTGAACGTGGTCATGCTGTCCTGTTCCAACGAAGTGGGCACGGTCGTGGAGGCCATTCGCCTGGGCGCGCAGGATTACTTGACCAAACCGTTTGAAAAAGCCGAGCTCGACGTGGCCATGCTGAAGTGCCGGCAAAAGCAGCAGCTGCGCGCGGAAAACAAGGCTTTGCGCGAATACTGCGACACGATCACGGAAGACCTCTGCTTCCTGGCCGCGAGTCCTCAGATGGTGCGGATTCGCCAGCAGATTCTGCAAATCGCTCCGGTCGACGTCCCCGTATTCATTTACGGGGAGAGCGGAGTTGGAAAAGAAGTGGTCGCGCGCATGATTCACATGCGCTCCACGCGCCGCAACCAGGCCTTCATCAAAGTGAATTGCGCCGCGCTTCCCGGCGAGTTGCTCGAATCCGAATTGTTCGGATTTGAACAGGGCGCGTTTACGGGCGCGGTGCGATCCAAGCCCGGCAAATTTGAGCTGGCCACCAAGGGAACAATATTCCTCGACGAGATCGCGGAAATGAGCCCCCATCTGCAGGCGAAACTCCTGCACGTACTGCAAGACCACCAGTTTTCGCGCCTGGGCGGACGCCAATTGATTGATGTGGATGTGCGCGTCCTCGCCGCGACCAATGTGGAAATTCAGGAGGCCATGAAGTCGGGCCGGCTGCGGGAAGATTTGTATTATCGCTTGAACGTTCTCTCCATCAACGTCCCGCCGCTGCGCGAGAGGGCCTCGGAAATCCCGCTGCTGTTCCGCCATTTCCTCCAGAAATACAGCGAGAAATTCAACAAGGATCCCATGGTTCCTTCCCAGCATTTGATGGAAGCCGCCGTGCGCTATCCCTGGCCGGGAAATCTTCGCGAACTCGAAAATTTCGTGAAGCGCTACGTCATTTTGGAAGACGATGAAGGCAGCTTCCGCGAATTGCTGGAAATGTCCGCCACGCGCCAGCGGATTTCTCCGAGAGAAGAAGCGGCACCCGTGCGCGAACAGGGATTGAAAGCTCTCGTGCGCAGTTTGAAGGACGAAGCCGAGATGGAAGCGATCGCGGACGCCCTCGAAAAAACTCATTGGTGCCGCAAGGATGCGGCGAAAATGCTGGGCATCAGTTACAAGGCGCTGCTGTACAAAATTCGCCAATTCGGATTGGACTCAGGCCGCCCAGCGCGAGCAAACAGCAAGAAGGATGGTTCGGGAGGAACTCCGAGCTCCGGCTCCGTTCCCAACGACCTTGCACCCGCGGGCCGGCATAGCTAGAGGGCCTAGTATGTGCAACGAATGAGTCAATAGTATGCAGCGAATTTCCTCGTATTTCCCGTTCTGCGATTTGATCGGGGTGTAGAATCGGAATGGGAAACACAAAGTTGTAAAGCTTAAAAGTTGGAAATTCTCATTCCCTGTTGGGGATTCGAGAATAGTGCGGTGCGTCCTTAGTTGGCTCTCCAAGATCGTCGGAGCCGCAGTTTTGCAGCAGTCGTTACTGTTTTCGTACAGTGCTAAGAGTGGCAAAACGGGGTATTCGTAGGCTTGGTCGATTTTGATCGCTTGCAAGACTTTGGCTGCGATTTAGAACGATCGGGCGCTTTGGAGCTGCAATTGCTTCTATTTCCTTGCGGGGAGTGCGGCAAGTGAACGAAAAACGGGGATCCGGGGGAAGAAGATGACGGAGCGAAGAACCGCGCGACGCTATGATTTGTCTTTGCCGGTCATTATTCGGGTGCCAGTTGATAAAGAAATTTCCTCGCGCAGTGGAAAGACGCGGGACATTTCCACGCGAGGCGTCTACTTTACAATGGATCAGGATATGGGCGCGGGAGCGGAACTCGACATTACGCTTACATTGCCCGCCGAGGTAACGCGGGGCTCGGAAGTTTTCATTCGCGCCATGGGTAAAGTAGTTCGCGTTGACAAAAAACCGGACGATGCTTCCGCCCGGGTCGGCGTCGCCGCGGTTATCGAGCGCTACGAAATCATTCGCACCGATTCGTCCACTCAATAAGTGCTTCGCTCTTTTTGAATCCCACGCCACTTCTTTCGTGGCAGTTCGTGGACGAATCTTTCATCAGACGATATAATCCCCGCCACCGGGAGGCGTTCCGCGTGCCGCGCGATTCCCGCGGCGCCATCGCAAATGACCTTACAGACGCTGGACCTTTCCATCATTATTCCGGCCTACAATGAGGAAAGTCGCCTGCCGAAAACGCTCGATCGCATTTTTGCCTACTTACAAGCTCGTACGTACAGAGCTGAGGTTATCGTCGTCGATGACGGATCCTCCGACCGGACTCCAGAAATCGTAAGTTCATGTCGCGAAAAGTACCCCGGGTTGCGCCTGGTCTCCAACGGAGAAAACCGTGGAAAAGGGTTCAGCGTGCGCCACGGCATGCTCGAAGCCCGCGGGGAAATCGCGCTCTTTACCGATGCAGACTTATCCACGCCGATCGAGGAAGCAGACAAATTGCTGGCGGCCCTCCGGGAGCAGGGATATGACGCTGCCATGGGCTCCCGCGCGATCAACCGAAGCCTCATTGAAGTTCATCAATCGGCCGTTCGGGAGCAAGCGGGGATTTTCTTCAACCGCCTGGTGCGCTGGATCATGGGAATTGAATTTTCGGACACGCAATGCGGATTCAAGGCCTTTCGCAGGGAGCGGACGCGGGTTATTTTTGAACAGCAATGCGTGGAGCGTTTCGGCTTCGACCCGGAGATCCTGTTTCTGGCCAAACGCCACGGTCTGCGCGTGGCGGAGATTTCGGTGCGCTGGTCCCATGATTCGGCGACGAAGGTGAACGTGGCGTTGGACGGTATCCGAATGTTCCTGGAACTGTTATTGATCCGGTGGAACGCGGCCCGCGGGTGCTATCCTCGGGCCAGCAATTCTTGACCTGGGGGCCTGGAACCCCCGTATCCAGCGGGCAACAAGGCCCGCAATCTATTTGCGTTCTTCGCATCTGTAACCGATTATGTGGTCCGAATCATCATTATTGTTGGACAGAGACGAACGGTCCGGAATTCCAAATCCAGGCGGAGCAGCGTGGGTCCGAATGAAAGTGTCCGTCGTAATTCCCGTCTATAACGAGCGCGCGTTTATCGAGGAAGTCCTGCTGCGTGTGCAGGCATCGCCGATCGACAAGGAGATCATCCTCGTGGACGACAAATCCACCGATGGAACGCGCGGCCTGCTGGAGGAGTTTGCCAAAGCGCAATCGGAGGGAGTACGGGAAGTCGCCGTGCAAAACGGCAAGGCCTGCTTGTCTCTCGAAAACATCCGCTTCCTCTTTCAGCCTCAAAACGCCGGCAAGGGAGCCGCATTGCGGCGAGGTTTCGAGGCGGCCGAAGGCGACGTCATTCTGGTGCAGGACGCGGATCTCGAGTATGACCCTAAGGATTACGGAAAACTCCTCGAACCGATTGTCGATGGAAAAGCCGATGTGGTGTACGGCTCGCGATTCCTGGGCGGTCCGCAGCGCGTCCACTATTTTTGGCACTACGCTGGCAACAAGTTTCTGACGCTGCTCTCCGATGTTTTCACAAATTTGAAACTCACGGATATGGAGACTTGCTACAAAGTCTTCCGCCGCGAGGTCCTGCAGAATATCAAGCTCGAATCGGACCGCTTCGGCTTTGAACCGGAAATCACCGCCAAGATTTCCAAGGGCAACTGGCGGATCTACGAAGTTTCCATTTCCTATGCCGGCCGCACCTACGCGGAAGGAAAGAAAATCACTTGGCGCGACGGAATATCCACGCTCTGGTGCATCATCCGATTTAATTTGTTCGATTAAGGCAACAAGCCCGCGCCGAAATTGCCGGTAGTTCGTTGTGCAGGAGACCGCCCCGTTTGGCGGATGCTCGGCGAACCGATGCGGTCGCGCCGTTTACGCCAGATTCCACTTTTGCAAGAACCGATCAGGCTTTGTTCTCGGGGCCGGATTCGACGCGGGGATCTGTTTGCTTGAGGCGGGTGACAAACCTGTTCAGCGCCTGCACGAGCGCTTCGATTAAGGCCTTCTGATCGCCGTCCGTTTGGTCCGAGGACGTCGCCGGAGGCATGGGGTTAGGCGCCCTTTCTCGCGACGTGGCCACCCATGGATTCGCGTATGGCCTGACGGGCGCGGTGATGCTGCGCTTTCAACGCGGAGACGGTCAGGCCCAGACGCTGTGCGGCCTCTCTCCCCGAGAATCCCTCGAAGTCGCACAGGCGAATGATCGCGCGGTAGTTTGCGGGCAAGCCTTCGAGAGTCTCTGCGAATTGGGAGGACAACTCCTTCTGTGCGCAACCCCGTTCCGGATCCGGCCCAGGATCGGCCAGTATTTCCGGCGCAACCAACTCCGCCTCTTCATTCGGACCTTGATCGTCTATGGAAACGGACGGATGGGCGCGCTGCTTGCGCAGTCTTGCCAGTGCGGAGTTGCGAACGATGGAAAACAGCCATGTGGAAAATTGGGAATTCCCTTTGAATTGGCCGATGTGGCGTAAAGCGGAAAGCAGGCCATCTTGCAATGCGTCTTCGGAGTCATGGTAATTATGCAGAATGCAATCCGCCACCCTAAAAAGCCGAGGCATGGAATCTCCAAACAATTCGTTCAGCGACTCGCCCCCACCTTCGGTTGTCCAACAGGCTAATTCGTCTTGACGAGTTTGGGCACGGCAATACATTTGGTCGGCCAAGCATTCCTCCCGAAGGCTCCGATTCATGAAACCAACATGCGCTATTCCTCTAAGGGCAATTCGGATGCCATTGGTCGAATGTGGTGGATCGTTGGGGATTGTGCGGGGTTTGTCGAATACCTGGACAGGGTCAAGAATGGACGTTTCGACGATCTAAGTGCAAGAAACTCAGTGGCTAGGCCATGCATAGCCGTTCAAGCATCGATTTTGGAAAGATGCCGAAACCAGGGGAAGAACTAGGCGGCAAAAGTGAAATTAAAAGATTAAAATGTCTATTGAGTTGTTCGCTTTCCTTACAGTTAGCGTTCGCATTCAGCCCAAATCAATGCGAGAGAGAAATGAATCTTATTAAGTCAGAAATGCAACCTTGTTGAAATTAAGAGATTAGCGAGTTCGAGGATCCATTTTTTTTGGCCCCCAATTTGCTTTTGATACAACGGGCGAAAATGTTCGTGAAGACTCTCGCGGAATAGCCTGATGCTTGCTCGATTGCGGATGCCGGATGAAATGAAGCATGCGCTGACACCCGTTCCGATGGTTGGTCCGGCTAGGTCATGCGACAGTCATTTTTCAGTTCGTCATCATTAGCTACCGCACCTTATATGTTCGAAGCGGGTTTTGCATTTCAAACCTGTTCGAGGAAATCGGGCTGGCGCGCCAGGTAAACCGAACGGGACGGTTTTCGCGGGCCGCAAACGCCCCAATCCCCGATGTGGCTCCAGAGGTGGCGCGCGCTCTCTCCCCTGAGAAAGCGCCACCTCTGGTTTCTTAAACGGCCTTATCATCTGGGAATATTCACCTTGAACCGGCATTGAAGGTGGGATATCACCGACCCTTGTCAAAGGCACCGCAATTCGTCAACATTACTTTGAACAAAGAGCGCATTCTGGTGGGAGGGTGCAATGTCTGCCAGGCTTCCACTCCCGAGACTTAGTTTTCGTTGGCAAATTACACTGCTGGGCGCCGTCGTAGTTGTTCTGTTCGTCGCCGTTCTGATTGCAACTCTCGGCGCTTTGCAGTACACGAAATCAGCGGTTCTGAACAACGAAAAGAGGCGCCTGTTCGAGGCTGCCAATGAGCTCGCCCGCAATTATTTGGATGATGCAAAATCCGCCAGTCAAGCGAGAGGATTGCCCTCTATAGACCTCAGCTTGGTGTCTTCACCGCGAGCTACCTCGGAGATCAGCCAGGGAGCGCTACAAAAAGTAGAAGGGATCGGCGGTGGCTTCTACCGAAGCGATGGCGAACTTCTGCTTGGCTATACTCCGGCTTCCGGCCGGGGGAGCGAGGAAATACCCGACCTGGGCGCAACGCGAGACGATGTGCAGACTGCCATTCTCGACGCGGCCCGAAACGCGGCCAATACCCATTCGCCTTCGGAAAGAGTTTTTACAAGCGGCAGTGATATCCTCCTGATCGAGGCCGCGCCAATTGGTATTGAAAAATCTAACTGGGGCAGTGCGTGGACAATTGAGAGGTTGCAGAGCCTTCCAGGCTCCAACCGTCTTCGCGCTTATCTCATTGCCGTGGCGCTGGGTATTGCGGCGCTGTTGTGCGTGCTCTTGACCCTGTGGGTGGTACGGAATCTACAAGCGGGCGTCAGAAAGATTGAGAGCAGTCTCCAAGACTTGGAATGGGACCTTACCGCGCAAATCCCGACTGGTTCCGATCCGGAGGAAATCGAGCGCATTGCGCAGGCGATCAATCGGCTGGGAGCGTCCTTGAAGGAGAATATCGATCGGGAAAAGCAGATCGAGGACCGCTTGCGGCATGCCGAGCGCCTCGCTGCACTCGGGCGGCTGGTTGCGGGAGTCGCTCACGAAGTCCGCAACCCGCTCGCCACGATCCGATTGCGTGTGCAGATGGCCCAGCGGGAAGCGCGCAGTCCTCGCGTGGACGAATCGTGCGCAATCGCTCTTGAAGAGATCGAGCGGCTGAATGGCATGGTCAATCGGTTGTTAAACTTTGCCCGGCCTGTCCGTTTTCAACCCGAGCCAACCAACTTGAAACAATTGACTGAGCAGAGATTGAACCGATTTCTAGAGTCCGCTAAGAAGAACGGCATTCAATTCATGACCGACTTTCCAGAGGACGGAGCACTGCTTCCGATCGACCAAAGCAAGATGGCGCAGGTATTCGACAATGTCATTCAGAACGCCATCGAAGCCATGACGGAATCGGGCGGAACTCTGTGGGTGAGTGTGACATCCACGGTGAAATCCGCGGCTGGAACAGATAAAGTTCGCGTCGAGTTCCGCGACTCCGGCAGCGGAATCAGCTCCAGCATGATCAGCAGAATCTTTGACCCGTTCTTTACGACGAAACCGTCCGGAACGGGGCTCGGCCTCTCGATTTGCCATGAATTTGTCCGCGCCCACGGAGGAGAAATTCAGGTCGAAAGCGCGGAAGGGGACGGTACCAGCGTTCGGATCATCCTTCCTGTGCACGACAGCGTCGCGGAGACAGCGCGCGTCTCTTAATGCCAGACATGGGCCAAACCATTCTCATCGTCGACGACGAAGTCAATCTCCGCAAAACACTTGCGGAAATTCTTGGCGGCAAGGGGTATGAAATTTTGGAAGCCGGGGACGGATCGGAAGCCATTGATCTCCTCGGCAAAGGCGTCCCCGACCTTGTTTTCACCGACTGGAGAATGCCGAAACTCGGAGGCGAGGATGTCCTCCGTCACATTCGGAACGAGCAGCGTCTTTCCGCAATCCCCGTCATTGTCATCACCGCGTTTGGTTCCAGCCATAACGCGATCGAGGCGGTCCGCCTCGGCGCATACGATTTCGTGATGAAGCCGTTCGATCTGGAGGAAATCTCGCTGACCGTCGAACGGGCCCTCGCCCATTCTTCCCTCAATCGGGAAGTGATGGACCTTCGTGCCCGAATCGAACGGCAGAACACGTTGGGAGCGGGGCGATTACTCGGTTCCAGCGCGAGGATGCTGGATGCGTTCAAGATGATCGGAAAAGTTGCGGAGACCGATACTACGGTCCTGATCTGCGGGGAATCGGGCACCGGCAAGGAACTCGTGGCGGAAGCCATTCACAATTACAGCCGCCGGAAAGACAACGCCTTCGTGGTCGTCAACTGCGCGGCCCTGCCGGAAAATCTATTGGAATCGGAGCTGTTCGGCTACGAGCGGGGAGCATTTACCGGCGCCGCGGCAAGAAAAATCGGCCGGTTTGAATTGGCGGAAGGCGGAACGATCTTTCTGGATGAAATCGGCGAATTGTCTCCCAACCTTCAGGCGAAGCTGTTGCGAGTTTTGCAAGACCACACCTTCGAGCGATTGGGCGGCAACGAAACCAAAACCGGGGACTTTCGCGTTCTGGCCGCGACAAATCGCGACCTGGATGCAACCGTGCGGGAGAGACTCTTTCGCGAAGACTTGTTTTACCGCCTGAATGTGGTCCGGATCACCGTGCCCCCCTTGCGGGAGCGCCGGGCGGATATCGTTCCCCTGGCTGAACACTTCCTGCGGCTGTACAGTGAAAACAATGGTCTGCCCGCGATTGGCTTCTCCGAGGAAGCGATGCTCATGTTGCAAGCCTATTCGTATCCTGGAAATGTCCGCGAACTCGAAAATATGGTCGAGCGGGCTGTCTTGATGGCCCGTGGGCGGGTCATCCTGCCCATTCATTTCCCGCAAATGGCGGCATCATCTTCGGCCTCGGGAGCAGGCCCAATCGAAGTTGATCTTCTCTCGCTCCCCTTTCACAAATCCGTCGGAGAACTTGAAAAAAAACTCATAGAAAACGCGATGAGACTCGCCTCGGGAAACAAGACGGAAGCCGCAAATCGCTTGCAGATCAATCGCCGCCTCCTTTATCAGAAGATGATCGAGCACCAGATCAAAGAGTAAGTTCCTTTGCCGGCGCCAGCCTGAAACCATTGTTGCAGAAGAGCGCGGCGGACGTGCATTGCCGGCGTCCCGCGGAGCTACACCTGGGATCTGCTTGGCTTCCCGAAAAAATCAGGTTTTATGTTCAGGGTCAGATTCAACGCGGGCTTCGGCTTGGTTGAGCCGGTCGACAAGGGTGTTTAGCGCCTGCAAGAGCGATTCAATCAAGGGCGGCTGACTGCCATTCGATCCGGCGACGGAGGGGATTGCCAGCGAGTTTGCCGGCGGCGCCTGCGCGAGAGGGTCGATGATGTGCAAGTCGAAGTCGCGCGCGACTTCTTCCACGATCTCGGCGGTCACAGGGTTTTTTTGATCCGCGAACGAGCTCACCAGCGCATGCTCGCACAGCAGATTTGTGACCCTGGGAATTCCGCGAGCATACCGGTGGACCGTTGCCACCGCTTCCGGAGTGAATAGATCGGGATTGTCCGATCCCGCGATGCGCAAGCGCTCCTCGATATAACCTCGGGTCTCCTCAAGAGTGAGCTGGCGCGTCTTGGCGCGGAGCGTGATGCGCTGCCGGAGTTGCCGAAGCTCCGGCTGGTTGAGCTTATGTTCCAGCTCGGGCTGGCCTGCCAGCACAATCTGCAGCAATTTCTCAGTGGAGGTTTCGAGGTTAGTCAGTAGCCGGATTTCCTCGAGCATCTGCGGCGAAAGATTCTGCGCTTCGTCCACGACAAGCACGGCGCGTTCCCCGGCGCGATAGCGATCGAGCAGCCACTGATTCAGTTTCATCAGCATCTGCCCCTTCTGGTGCGATTCGCAGGGGATGCCGAAATCCGCCATCATGAAATCGAAAAACTGCGCCACGCTCAATCGCGGGTTGAACACAAACGCGGTAGAGACGTTCTCTTTGTGCAGCCATTCGAGGAGCTTGTTGATCAGCGTGGTCTTGCCGGTGCCGACTTCGCCGGTCAGAAGGATGAAGCCTTTGCGGGTCTCAATTCCGTAGGTCAAGCAGGCCAGCGCTTCCTGGGTGTGCGGCGTCAGGAATAGATAGCGCGGGTCCGGATTGACGTTAAACGGATTTTCTTTGAGTCCGAAAAACTTCTTATACATGCCTAACCCTCAGGAACAGAATGCAAACCAAGGCCGCTGATATTTCAGCATTCCTGCGCATCGGACTAACGGGGGCCATTGCCGATCGGCAGCAAGTGCCAGTTTACCGTCATTCCAAAAGTTTGTTGAAGTCCGATTCCGCCGCAATTGAACACGGGACAAGTGACGGGGCTGTTCTGCATCGTCGCGCCGTAGTTGAAATTAATTTGTGCGTGCCGGCCGACTTGCCGCCCAAGATTCGCGCCCGCGAACCAGTTGTCGAATTGCGTCGTTGCCACGCCCGCAGGGGCAAGACTGTTGTTCAGTGCATATCCGCCATTCACGGATCCCGTCCAGAAGCGTGTGAATCTGTAGTATGCCGTTCCAGAAAATGTATCGCTCGTCGCGCCCTGGAACACGCCGGATCCCCCGCTCAGCCCACGAATATAACTGAGGGAAACTCCGCTCCGGCGCCGCGCATAATTTAGGGCGCTGCTTGCCGAAACGAACAATAGATGGAAGTTTCCGAGCCCTCCGGCGCTTGTCGATTGAATTTCCTGTGGCCCTGCGGAGGCCTGGAATGCCAAACGACCGGTGATCTTCCTCCCGTAAGCGAGAGCGCCAACATAGTCAGTGGTGGAGTTTCCAGTCCCAGTATAATCAATCTTGCCATAGCTTCCGACGATGGCCACGGAATTTGAGGGATCGAGCTGGTAATCATAGCCCGCCTGCGCGTCCACCATCGTGCTGTTGACGTACCCGGGTATGTTGAAACGAAGCAAGCCGTAGGAACCGGAAAAAGTAAGCGACGACCTCCGGCTAATCGAATACTCCGCCTGGCCAAGAACCGCGTTCATGTAACGCATGGCAAAGCCAGTATTGATGTTTTCACTCGGCACGAACGACTCCCCGAGACTGTTCAGGGAAGCGCTTATCATGGAGGAAAATTGAGCAGCCAGTCCGGGACCACCTATTCCCTGACTGGTAAACGTGGCGCCGGGTGAGGCCGCAAAATTGTCTTGAAGAACAATTCGCCACCTGGCCCAATCAGCTTCTTGTGTGACGATCAGATTGTGAAATTGATAGCGCGGGGGGACAGAGGCAAAAAAGGCTGGCGCGGCACCGTATCCTTCATTGAAGGTTTCACCTCCGTTATAGAGAGTGGAGAAGTGATACTCGCTCCATGTGCGATTGAAATTCAGGCTCCCGCCGGCCATGGATACGCCAGTCAGGACCGCTTTCCCGGATGCGCCGGGGACCGTTTGCCCGAGCTGCGAAATCGAAATCACAGGGTCGAAAACATTGCGGGTGTGCTGCAGCGATCCCAGCGTAAAGGGCGTAGCTCCTGCAAGCGTATTCCGGTCCGGGGTGACCTGCGACGGATCATAAGGTTGCGAATCGTCCGATCCAGCTACACCGCGTCCTGCTCCAGTTGGTTCATTTCCGTAAGCGCCACCCGGATTTGTATCCTGGGGCTGGAGCGGAGCATTCGGATCGCTCGGCGGCGCGGCCTGTTTTTGATTTTGGGCAAAAGACGAAGTAGCGCAAAGCGCCAGAGCGACAATCAGGGTGCAGCTTTTTTTTCCGGACTTCATGGTTTTAATCATTACGGGACGACCACAGTGTCGCCCGGCTCCAGCTTGATATTTTGGTCCGGTTTGTCACCCTTGATAACCTCCCGGTAATTAAACGGCAAATCCGTGTGCTTGCCGTTGACCACGCGCATGACGTGTATCTTCTTCACGTTCGCAAAGGTCGTGAATCCGCCGGCATTTGCGAGCGCCTGCAGAATGGTCATCCCGGGAAGCAAGGGGAACGCTCCGGCTTTCAGTACTTCACCGACTACGTATACGCGCTGGCTGTTGATCGCTGTAACAATCACGGTGACCTGTGGGTCCGTCAAGAACTTGCGCAATTTGTCTGTCACGGCGGAAGCCAGCTGGAGCGGCGTCAATCCGGCCGCTTGCACGTCATTGATAAGCGGCAATGAAATTTTTCCGTCAGGCCGGACGGGCACGACTCGCGTCATGTCCGTTTCTTTCCAGACATTAATGTTGAGTACGTCTTCCGGCCCAATCACATAGGCCGGGTCGGTCGTCGCCGGGGTGTCCGTCGGTCTGCCATTGTCAGTGGCTATTGCGTTGCTTCCCGCAGAAGCGACGGGCGGGTCGTGCTTGCCTGACTGCTTCTCTTGGAGGGCGGCCCGAGCGTTTCCCGTGCTTGCCAGAAAAAACAAGGCGCAAATGAAAAAAATTGTTCGGTTCATGGCAGACTTTCTCATCGCTCCTCCGTCTGGTCGGAACCATCCAGACCCAACTGTTTCAATTTGTAGAGCAGAGCTTTGTAGCTAATTTGCAGCTCACGTGCCGCTCTCTTTCGGTTCCAGTGCGTTCGTTCGAGCTGATTCAGAATCATGGCTCGCTCAGCCAGCCGCGAAGCTGCCCGAGCTGCCTCTTTAAGGGAACCGGAAGGCGCATGAGAATATCCGCTTACTGGAATTTTTGGAACGCTCGGGAGAGGTTCGGGTGCCTTGGCTCTATTTTCCATCGCAAGATCATGGGTTGCAAGGTGTTCGTCACCCATGGCCACGATTTTTCGCGCGACATTTTCAAGCTCGCGGATATTTCCTGGCCAGGCATACTGCAACAGCAGACTCATCGTGGATTCGCCGACTTTCGGCTCCGGCCGCTCGAATAGCGAGGTGTATTTCTTGAGGAAAAATTCCAATAAATCGGGGATGTCTTCCTTCCGATCGCGCAGCCGTGGCAGCTGTAGCTGGACTCCGTTAATTCGGTAATAAAGCTCCTCTCGGAATCTCCCGCTTTTCATCTCCTCCTCAAGATTTCGAGTTGTTGAGGAAATCATCCGCATGCTGTGGCAACCGGGAGGCGGCGTGCCGCCGCCGTCGGGGAGCAGGTGAAGCAGGCGGGCCTGCGCTTCCGGGTCCAGGTGATTGATCCCATCCAGAAACAACGAACCGCTGCTCGCCGCATCTGCTGCCGAAACATTTTCGGCGCATTGCAAGCGCGCTGAAAGCGATTTTCCCGTCAGGGCGGAGCACCCACATTTTACAAACGGCTCAGTCCGGCGCCTGGAGAGCCGGTGTATTTCAAGAGCCACCACCTCTTTGCCTGTGCCACTTTCCCCCACCAGCAGGACAGGAATTTCCGTGGGAGCGATATCGGCGATCATGCGCTCCAATGCGCGCATGGCTGGGCTGGTGCCGGGCACGAAGTACTGGTCATGCGCCCGGGAATCAGGCATCCCTAACGACAGAAAGTTCTCATTTGCCCGTGTTGCCATTCCGCCTCATTAGTTCACGGTAAAGACTGTGGGAACGCACCTTAACTCTATTGTTCTAGTGACCTAGAGCAAAGTACGGGCCATGCCGGGGTCCAACAAATTGAGGGGATTCAGATTAGGTTAAGTCGTTGTAGGTGTTTAAGTTAACATGAGGTTGTACGAAGTGTGAGCACACGGAACGACTTGCTCGAGGGATGTCCAGGCTTGCCACAATGTGGTAATATATTTCCTAAAATTTGCGCTTCCCAGAATCTGTCGATATTGATCGCATAACAAAAGAGATATATGGCGTTGAACAAAAAGCGAGTAAGCGCGAATCCATTCCAAAGCTTAGTCCAGATCTCCTTTGTTCAAGGCTCGGGATGCACGCTGCCGTTCGCGGTTGCGGAGTCTTCCCTCTGCGCCCAGTCTTCCGTTCCAACTGAGCTAGCGACTTCACCGGTGGCAGGGCGGATCCCCCGCTTGCGGGGCAAACCAGCCCGGCGGATCTTGTAAAGCAGGGCACGATAGCTGATTTTCAATGCGCTAGCCGTTCGTTTACGATTCCAGCGGTTGGCTTCCAGGACGTTCAAAATGATCTTTCGTTCGAGATCGTGTACCGCCTGGCGGGTTACTTTCTTCAGATGGATTTGCCCTTCGAGTGGGATTTCCATCGAAGAGTGGGTGGGCTCCCGGTTCAATAGCTCGCTGAAAATGGCGTCTTCCGAACCAAGGATCACGTATCGCTCAATGAGATTCTCTAACTCTCGTATATTGCCCGGCCAGGAATGTTTGCAAAGCAATTGAATCGCCGAGGCAGAAAGTGGCCTTGCCTGCATACTATGTCTTGCCCTGTGAATCTGCAAAAAGTAAGCCACAAGCTCTGGGATGTCTTCCGTCCGCGAACGCAGTGGCGGAAGTTCGATGCTAACTACATTGATCCGGTAGTATAAATCCTGTCGAAACCGGCCGTTCGCGATTTCCTGTTCGAGCCGCCGATTGGTTGCGCAAATGACTCGAAGGCTGACGTGCCGGTCTTCCTGCCCGCCAATTCTGTAGAACTGCCCATCCTGCAGAAGTTGAAGCAATTTGGCCTGAAGCGAAGTGTCAATCTCATCGATACCATCAAGAAAGAGGGTGCCCCCGTCTGCCAATTCCACGCGCCCGGGTTTGTCCGCATGTGCACCCGTGAACGCACCCTTTTCGTAACCGAACAATTCGCTTTCCAGAAGCGCCCCGGGAATCGCCGCGCAGTTTACCTTTACAAACGCTGCGCCAGGGTCGGGAGAAAGCTGGTGAATGAAGCTAGCCAGCAATCCTTTTCCCGTGCCGTTGTCCCCCTGAATGAGGATAGGGACCCCGGAGCGGGCCACTTTATCGATCTTTTGTCGCGCCGTCTGCATCGCCCCCGAACGGCCAAAAATTACGTTGGTAGGCGGTAGAATTACCATTCGGTCCGCTGCCCTTGAGATCGCTGTGGTTGCCATATAGGTTTTTTAGGCCAAAATTGAAATCGGGTCCCGCCCCCCGTTTACCAAATGCACACAATGAACCAAACTATTTTACCAATTTTGTTTATCGCCTTTCGGGAAACGCCTTTCCCCTGAATGCGTATCTTATTATATATCAATTAGTTGAGGGAAAATTTTACATTTGGAGGCAGGAGATCAGGAAAGCACAAAAATTCTTAGGAGAGGAGTTTCGGGAAAATATTTTCTCTAACGGGGCACTGTCCTTCCAAGGGAAGTTTCCCAACGGCACACTCACCGGAGTTGGGCGGACCCTTGGGGACTGACCCGAAATGACTGGGACCATGAGCAAATTAAGCCTATCTCCTCTGGCTTTAACCCCAAAGTTTCATGAACCAGGCGATAAGAAAAGGGTGGCATCCCTTTTTGTTTGATTTCCTCACAAATCCCAACCAGGCGGTCATTTGCCTGTTTGGGGTCTTGCAAGGCTTCCCAATCTTCAAAATTCATGTGCCTGCGCCCTTCGTTGACGTCATCGGTGATCACCCATGACAAGGGGGCGACGTGGCTATACCACGGCCAACGGGTCTCGTTGGAGTGGCAATCTCCACAGGATCGAATCAAATCGGCATAGACCGCCTCCGGTACGTGAACATGAGCCGGCAGGGACCTGGAGGGCGCGAGAGTCGGATTAGTTCGTCTGGGCTGAAAAATTTGGATACCGACCAGGAAGACTAGCGATGAAAAAACGACTACCTTCACTCTGGCCCTGTTCATGGCAAACGCTCAGCGGTGGACGATTCACTCATTCTAGGCCTGGCCCGAATCGGGATTCTCTTTGTAGACTAGTCGGCAGAATTTAATTTCAGACCGGTTTCCCCTTGGCGATGCTAAATATCACTGGCTCCTACTTAGTGCGACAGAATGCTAGCACAGGCACGATTCCTGTTGCGCGGCGACTAGCGCGGGCCTACCATTCGCTTCAACTACCCGCCCCCCCAGGAGATCCGCCCATGCGTGTTTTCGATTTGATTCGATCCCGGCAGGAAGTTTATTCGATCGGAGAGGAAACCACGGTGTATGACGCGGCCCGCTACCTTCGCGAACATCAGGTGCGATCCGTGGGCGTGCTGGACGCCGCCGGGAAACTGTCTGGAGTTGTATCGCAAAGCGATATTTCAGACAAAGTGGCGGCAGAGAACAAGTGCCCAGCCTGGATGCGTGTGACGGAAATCATGTCGCAGGACCTGCTGATTGTGGATCCGGAATGTCCGCTGGAGGAATGCATGCGCCTGATGGAAATGCACGGCGTCTTTCACTTGCTGGTGGTGGAAGAATCGGGCCGTTTCCTGGGCATGATATCGGTTGCCGACCTGCTGCAGGTCATCGCTTCCGATCACAAGGCTCGCGCAGACATGTTCGAAGCGTTTGCCTTCCCGCAGAGATAATGCCCCCGGAAACTGAATGGTGAAGCACACCAACGCCGGTTCATACTTGTGTGAGGGTTTTCATCAGGCGGTGTAAGCGGGCCCGCGCGTCCTGATCCATGGCTGTAAATTCGATGCCCATGCCCTTGCCGGACTGGCTATCCCGTACGAGGGCACGAGCGCGTACCTCGCCTCCAGGGACGTCAAACACAACCTTAATCGAATCTCCGTTGGGGGGAGGCTCGGGCGTTGAAATAAACAAACCACCAAGGGCTAGAACGCTGAGGGAGGACACCTTTCTTTTTCCCGAATGTTCCCAGGCCACCAGCGCTTCCTTCGGCAATGCAACGCGAGCGTATCTACGGTCTTTCTTGTTTGCAGACATGGCAGCCCTCTTTCTCAAAGCCTATATCGATCCGGCAGAGCTTCCGCTAAAGTCCAGGGGCAGGTATGTCTTAAGGGGAACCCTGCCAAAGGACAGGCCCTTTCCCCTGGGTCGTTTTTGACTGTCCTTCTGACCAGGAGAGCTATATTTTGTGTACCCGGGTCTCCATTCAGTTACCATTGTGCGTCTACGCAACTCTCCATTGACCGAGCCTTGCCCCCTGTCCAGGGTTCCGATACGCTCAAAGTCTGTGAGTCCAACACTCTCAAAGCCCGTGAAAAAGACGGCCAAGAAGAACGCGTTGCACGTTTGCCTGATTTCGCCGCACCCATTGGTGCTCAGCGAATTCGAACGCGTGCTTGCAAATCCCGACTTCAAAACGGTTTCGAGGCATCTGGAATCGACCTTGGGGCCGGATTTGCGTCATTTGCCGGTCCCCAAAGCCTCCGTGTACGTTGTGGATGCTCACGTGGCCAAGCCCGCGGCCGGCGCTCTTCTTTCAAATATTCTTGACCAGCACACCGGGGCGCGCATCATCGTAGTCGCTGAAAAATTTGACGCGGCGGAAAGTTATTCGCTGCTGCAGATGGGCGCCAAGGGATTGCTCACCTACGGCGAAGCGCGGCAGCAACTGTCCCGCGCGCTCCCGCTGGTGGCCGACGGAGGATTCTGGGTTCCCCGCTCCGTTCTCTCGGGCTTTGTCGATTCGGTTCTCGCCGGGTCGACCAGCCGCCGCCTGAAGGTGGACACGGCCGCCGACTTAAGCCGCCGTGAACAGGAGGTTCTGAGTTCGTTGCTGGAAAATCTGGCCAACAAAGAAATCGGAAACAAGCTCAATATCTCTGAACGGACCGTGAAATTTCACGTCTCCAATTTGCTGAATAAGTTTGGAGTCCGCCGCCGGGCCGATCTCATCCTGCTGTGTTACCAAAAACGCAGCGCCACTCCCTGAATCCCGCAATCAAACGCGGTCCATTTCTCCATTCGTGAATTCCTCCGGGGGTATAGAAGTGCGCTGATCCTATATTGCGCGAAGGAAAGAATTTGTTATAGTCGGCTCGTCATTCGCGGAATAGGATTCCGGCGGGAACGGAATAAGAGATCGATGCCTACCGATCGCAGGCCAGAATACTTTAAGGGCGCTCAACTGCGCGTTGGAATTATTGGTTGTGGGTACGTGGGACTGCCGCTGGCTCTGCGGTTTGCGGAAGCCGGGCACCGGGTAACCGGGTTTGACACCGACCCTGCAAAAGTCGAAAAGCTGAACCGCGGTCAGACCTATATCCAGCATATTCCGCAAAACAAAATCCAACAGTTCGTGCAATCCAAGCACTTTGCGGCGACCACGGATTTTTCGCGGCTCGCGGAAGTCGACGCGATCCTCATCTGCGTGCCGACGCCGCTCGATCGGCGGCGCGAGCCTGACCTTTCCTATGTCCGGGACACCGCGAAGGCGATTCGTCCGCACCTGCAGAGAGGCCAGCTCGTGGTGCTGGAATCGACGACTTATCCTGGAACGACCGAAGAACTGGTGCTCCCGGTGCTGATGGAGGGTGGAATGAAGTGCCCGGTCGCCCATGGGCCGGACCACGACCAAATCGGGACTGATTTCTTTCTGGCATTTTCGCCCGAGCGCGAGGATCCCGGCAACAAGCAATACGGCCTGGCGCAAATTCCCAAAGTCGTAGGAGGGGTGAATCCTCCGTCGGGGCGCGCGGCATGTTCTCTGTACGCGCAGATTGTGTCTAGAGTCGTGCCGGTCAGCTCGACCCAGGCGGCGGAGATGACCAAGCTGCTGGAGAATATCTTCCGGTGCGTGAACATCGCCCTGGTGAATGAACTAAAAATGCTGGGCATGCGCATGGGCATCGACATTTGGGAAGTGATTGACGCGGCTTCGACCAAGCCCTTTGGCTTTATGCCGTTCTATCCGGGGCCCGGCCTCGGCGGCCACTGCATTCCCGTGGATCCCTTTTACCTGGCCTGGAAGGCCAGGGAATACGATTTCTCGACCCGGTTCATCGAGCTGGCCGGCGAGGTAAACACAGCCATGCCGTATCACGTCGTGGATTCCGTCGGGTCGGCTCTGAACGACCGCCAGAAATCATTGAAAGGCGCGCGGATCATGGTTCTGGGAGTGGCGTATAAGAAAGACGTGGACGACGTGCGCGAGTCGCCCTCCCTAAAGATCATTGAGCAACTGACCCTGCGCGGCGCCAAGGTGGATTATCACGATCCGCATTTCCCCCAGATCCACAAGCTGCGCCACTACAACTTCGAGGGCATGAAATCCGTGCCCATTGACAGCAAGTCGCTCGGCGCATACGACTGCGTGCTCATTGCCACCGATCACAGCTGCTTTGATTACCCCATGATTGTGGAATCTTCCCAACTGGTGGTGGATGCCCGCAATGCCACACGCCGCATCGCACGGCACCGCAACAAGATCGTCCTTGTATGAAGCGGCCCACGGAGGCCTTTGGCCTCCTTGCCTTACCCGTTACTAATTGAAATTTCTGGCCTTGCGTACTATTGTCTGAATCTGGGTACCCCGGTAGCATGGATGGCATGCCAGTGGGGAATTCCTTTCAAGTGGGGCCCGAAACGGGCCGGAGGCGCAGCCAGCGTGTCATTGTGACCCTGGCTGTAACGATTCGCACCGACGGCGCCCCCAAAGAATCCTCCTTCGAGGAGGAAACGCAGACCCTTCTCGTGAACGTGCACGGGGCGCTGATTCTCCTCAGGGGCAAAGTGGTAAAGGGTCAAAAGCTTCGGCTGACAAACCGCCGCACCAAGGAAGAGCAATTGTGCCGCGTGGCCACGGTGAGTCCGGCTTCCGGGGGCAAGGCACAGATCGGCATCGAGTTCTTGAAACCTTCCCCGGATTTTTGGCGCATCTCTTTCCCGCCTGAAGATTGGGTCGTTCCTGAGCCTTCTACCGTTCCTTAAGCCGGCATGCCAGGATTTAGCCGATACCCTTTGAGGCAGCGGGCGACTCCCCCCAAAATGCAATGCAGGGCAGTTCCAAGCAGCGGCTCAGGGCATGTGCGTCAGTTCAATTCGCGCAGTGCCGAATGGGATTTCCGCCTCGACCAGAACCGGGGTGTGGGCCTCGTCCTTAGCAAACCACAACCACAACCTTGTGTCGGTCAGTTCCTTACCGTGATCGAACAATTGGAGGGCAACGCGAAAGGCAGGGAAGCTACCGGCGGGCACGGTGATGGTTCCTTGAGGCGTGTCGATTCGCGCAACGACGTCATAAAGGCGGCGGCCATCGAATACCGGAACTCGCAATTCCGAGGTGCGCTGCCAATCCGCAGCGCGCAAATTGTATAGAAAACTGATTGCGTCGCGCGTCCCAGGAACGACACGAAGCGCCGTGACGTCGGGCGGGGCTGGATCGCCTTCGGTCGTCATCCGGTACAAATTCGTTTGCGCCTTCCCCTGTTCGTGAAGGTACATTTCGTACTGCAGCGAAAATAGATTGGCAGCCGAAGTGTAGGAGTCGAACTGGTCGTCAATGGCAAACAGCGAGCGCGTGGTGTCCATGGTGTGCGCGATGGCGCGGAAATGCCAGGCGGGATGTCCAAAGAAATTGCGCTCCTCGACGACCGTGGTTTCGACCTTGGCGGCATTCACGGCATATTTCGAGAACAAGACGCGGTACTCGAGAATTTCACCCGGCCGGAACGGGACAGAGAGCGCGACCGGGGCAGCTGGAACTGCCGCGGATTTGGCGTGCTTCTTGGAGTGCTTGGATTGCTGCGCGAATCCTAACGAGGCGAACGCCAGCGCCACCGCGAGCAGCGGCACAGCAACAGCGGATTGATAGGGCCTTATGGATGTCCTCAACAATGCGTTGGTTCGGAGCGGCGAAGCTGGGTCGCGCCGTTCCTTTCCAGCATGCTAACTTAGACGCCATGAAGGCGCCCAAGGGGCACGCTATATTCAGGGTACAGAAAAAGGGCCCCGGAAACCAGTTGTGTTGAGCCCGATGTTTAGATGCGTGTCGGGACGCGCGCGCGATTTGGAATCGTACGAATCCCGCAATGGAATGTTCCGGATCGGTATCGGAGAGGGGTGCTGGAATGCGCTATCTGGTAACAGGCGGGGCGGGATTCATCGGCTCGAATACCGTCGATGAATTGGTGCGCCGCGGCCACGACGTGGTGGTGCTCGATGATTTGTCGACAGGAAAAGAAGCGAACCTGGCGCAGGTCAGAACCAAAATCACATGGATCCAGGACAGCGTCACAAATCTTGGCGCAGTCCGCGAGGCCTGCCGCGGCGTGGACAGCGTGATTCACCTCGCTGCACAAACCTCCGTACCACGTTCGGTAAAAGACCCAATCGAGACGAATCATGTCAACGTAAATGGCACACTGAACGTTCTGGTGGCGGCGCGCGACGCAAGAGTAAAACGCGTGGTGTTTGCCTGCTCCTGCGCGGTTTACGGGAAAACGGACGCCCTTCCGATTCGGGAGAGCGCCGCTTTGGCGCCGATTTCCCCCTACGGTCTTTCCAAACAAGTGGGCGAGGCGTATGGCCGCGTTTTTCAAGAATTGTACGGGCTCGAATTTGTTTCGCTGCGCTACTTCAACGTGTTCGGGCCGAGGCAGGACCCCGGCTCTCCCTATTCCGGCGTTCTGTCGTTGTTCAATGCAGCCCTGCTTTCGGGAACGCAGCCCACCGTGTACGGGGATGGCGAGCAATCGCGCGACTTTGTCTACGTGGAAAACGTGGTGCAAGCGAATTTGCTGGCCGCCGAGACAAAAAGTGCGCCCGGCCTGGCCATCAACGTCGGCACGGGAAATCGCCGCACATTAAACCAAACCCTGGGGCTACTCGAAAAAATTACTCGAAGGCCCGCCCGGACGAAATACGCCGCCCCGCGTGAAGGAGACATCCGCGATTCGCAGGCGGACATCAGCCTCGCCCGAGAAAGACTCGGTTATGACCCGCGCATCGGCTTTGAAGAAGGACTCAAGCGCACCTGGGAATGGTTTGCCGCCTCTCAGAATTCACCCCGTGGCTAGTACCCGTGCAAAGGCAGGAAGAACCTAGCGGGTTCGGCTTGCAGGACCCGTTGACAAGTGCGGAACCAATTCCGTGAGGCTATCGACCAGCAGGTCCGGCGGATATTCCTCCAGGCGATGGCTGCCAAATCCGTAGGTTACGCCGCAGCTCCAGGTTCCAGCATTGCGCGCCGTTTGAACGTCCACCTCGGAGTCACCGACAAACATCACCTGTTCGGGGGCGGCGCCGAATTCGCGGAGGATTGACTCGACGCCCATGGGATCGGGCTTTTTGCGCTCGAAGCTGTTGCCTCCATACACCGCGCGAAAGTGAGCGGCTACTCCGAGTTCCTCGATAATACTTCGGCTGACTCGCACGGGTTTGTTGGTATAGACGGCCATCGGCATGCCCCTGAGCGCATCGAGTGTTTCGCGGACGCCGGGATACAATGCGGTGTTGTCGAGTTTGTGCGCGGAATAATACTTGATGAAAAATTCCAAGGCCAGCTGACAGTCTTCTTCGGAGGCGGCGCTGCCCAGGGCCCGCGCGATCAATGCCGGGGCGCCCTGCCCGACATAGCTGAAAATCTGTTCGTGCGGCAGGGGATTGCGGCCCAGTTCGGTCAGAGTGGCGTTGACGGACAACGCCAGGTCCAGTTTGGAATCGATCAGCGTGCCGTCCAAGTCGAAAATCAGGGCACGCACTTCCGAAAAACGATTGACGGGGTCCCCCATAGAACCTTTCGTGATGACTCAATATTGGTTGCGGCGAGAAGACCGCTTTTCGTCGCGAGCGCTCAAAGACCGGATAGGCGGCCAAACTTTGCCACCACAAATGCGGACAGCCAAGAGTGGCTGTCCTACGGAAATATTAATTGTAATATAGAGGGTTGTGTTTCAAGCGAGCAAAGTCTCCGAGTGTATTCATCCGGGACCGAGCGCGGCGGCGATTTTTTCAAACAGGAGGAAGTGCGAATGGCAGAGATTTTTCCGTTTCGGGCGTTCCGATACAACCCGGCCCTTGTGGACCCGGCCAAGGTGCTCACGCAACCTTATGACAAGATCACGCCGGCCATGGCGGAGAAATACGCGGCGGCAAGCCCCTACAATTTGATTCCGATCGAGAAGGGAAAATCGCGGGCTGAAGATACTCCAGCGGACAACGTCTACACGCGAGCCGCGAACAAACTCGAGGAGTGGATTCGCGCCATGGTGATCTTGCAGGACAAAGAGCCTTCCATATATGCGTATTTTCAGGAATACACGGTGCCAGGCACAAGCGAACGGCGCGTCCGCAAAGGCTTCATTGCCGCAGGCCGGATTGAAGATTACACGGCAGGCGTTGTCTTCCGGCACGAGCAGACCCTCTCGGGGCCAAAGGCGGACCGTCTGGAATTGCTGCGGCACACGCAGACCCATACGGGGCAGCTTTTCATGCTCTACAGTGACCCAGATGCGCGCATCGACACCCTTCTCGATGCGGCTACCCGCTCCAAAGCGGAGGTAGAGATTCGAGACGAGTACGAGGTGATCCACAAAATGTGGCCTGTAACCGACATCACTACAGTCGAGACGATAAGACGCGAGATGGCGGACAAAAAGCTGGTAATCGCCGACGGCCACCATCGCTACGAAACGGCCCTGGCCTACCGCGACGAGTGCCGTGCGCGCGCTGGCCGCATGGATGCAAACGCGCCATACGAAAAAGTGATGATGTCCCTATTCAATACCGCCGGCAAGGGACTGACGATCCTTCCGACGCATCGCATCGTCGCCAACGTCCCCAATTTTTCTTTCGGCGGATTCCGCGCCGCGCTGGCGAACGCATTCGATGTGCAATCCTATCCATTCAGCGGCAGCGCGGAGCGGGCGCGAGTTTACGAACAGTTTCGCCATGATTTGGTCCGCGGCCAGGAACAGCGGGCCGTCGGCGCATACGCAGGGGACGGGGCGTTTTACATTTTTGTGCTGAAGAAAGAAGCAAATCTTGAAGTTCTCCTGCAAGGAGTTTCCCCGGCACAGCGGCGGCTGGACGTGGTCCTGCTGCACAGGCTGATCCTCGAGCGCGGCCTGAATATCACGCAGGATGCGGTGAAAACGGAGAAAAATATCACCTACGAACGCGAAACGGATACGGCCATAGGTGAAGTGGACGCGGGCCGCGCGCAGATTTGTTTCCTGTTGAACCCGGTGAGCGTGGAAACCGTGGCGGAGATGGCAATGTGCGGAGAAGTGTTGCCGCAGAAATCCACGGATTTCTTTCCCAAGCTGATGAGCGGTATTACCATGTATCGCTTAAAAGACACAATGTGAACTCAAGAAGCGGGCAGCAGGGTGGGGCGGTTTTGGCCCGCGTTCGGTGTTTTTTTGATCCATGGATTTGAGCGAGGCTTCCGTCTGTGTGTTGAGCCGCGATGCCCCGCAATTGTCTTCTCTTCTGGCCCCCCCCAAGTGTTTGCGATCCAGCAACATTTTCGAAACAATCGGATTTATGATGTTGACCTAAAAGGCTTTAGTTCCTATCGTGGAGATGTTCCCTAATGCGCAGGGTCAATTGTTCTATGGGCCATTTTGCGTCAGGCATGCCCAACTCACGAGTTGCGATTTGGTAATAGAACTCTTCCAACCCGCCTTCGCTCGAATCTTTCGCAGCCCGGTTCCTATCGCGGGCTCGAACAAGACGCTCGGCAAGTGTACTCATAGGGTAGATTCGAAAGTTCGGGAGGGGAAGCAATGAAGTTGGCAAAGAATCTCGCGCGAGCCGCCATGGTGCTTCTGGCGATACTGATTTCGGTCGCCGCTTGGGCACAGACAAGTAACGGTACGCTCGTGGGGTCGGTGGTGGATCCTTCCGAGGCCGTGGTGACGGGGGCGACAGTCTCCGCGGTGAGCCCACAGTACGGCCAGTCCCATGAGACACATACGGATTCTGCCGGAACATATCGTCTGGAGAGCCTGCAACCTGGAATCTATTCCGTAACAATCTCAGCCCCTGCGTTTGAAACCCTTACAATCACGGGAGTTGTGATCAACGGGTCGCTGACGACCACAATCAATGCCAAACTAAAACTCTCCGCAGCCCAGCAATTGATCGAGGTGCGAGCGGCCGCGGGACAAGTCATTGACACGCAGTCCGGTCAACTTGGGGGAAACATCAGCTTCCAGGAAATTGCGGACTTGCCATACAAAAGTTTAAACCCGGCCGAACTGGCGCTGACTTTGCCGGGTGTGCAGGATTCGCCGGTCGGAAAAGGTGCGATAGCGCCTGACGCCCAAACCAACGGAATCGCATATTCCGTGAACGGCGCCCGCCCGCGTGCCAACAACTTCCTGATCGATGGCCAGGATGACAACGATTATGGCGTCACCGGACAAGCCTACCAGCCCATCAACTATGGGGCGATCCAGGAGGTTGCGATCCTGACCAACGCATATGGCGCCGAATACGGGCGTGGCGGCGGATCCGTTACCAATTACATCTACAGGAGCGGCACTAATAATTTTCATGGCGACGTGTGGGAGATCAACCGAAACTCCGCGCTGGCAGCCATCCCCGCCGAAGATACCGTCGCGAATACCGTAACCAAGAATCCGAATGACAACGAGAACACTTTCGGGTTCGACGTGGGCGGCCCGGTGAAAAAAGACAAGCTCTTTGTTTTCGGCACGGCTCAATGGGACCGTGAGGTCCTGGCGGCCACCGGACCGGTGTTCAGCTTGCCGACCGCGGCTGGAATTACGACCCTGAAATCTCTGGAGCCGAATGCCAATATTTCTCTGTTCTTGAATTCGATTGGGAATTTGGTTTCGCCTGGATTGAGCGGTCTGACGAGTATCGGGGTTGGAAACGGCGGCGCCTGCCCCTGCGTGGAGATCGGAAATTTCCAGGTCCAGAACGTCAGAGCCACACCCAACGCTCTCACTTGGAACTATCGGATGGATTGGCACTTCACCGATCATGACACCCTGATAGGAAGCGTCCTGCGGAACAACCAATCCATAACGCCCGACAATTTCTCGAATGCCGCCGCACTGCCCAATTTTCAAACGCAGCAGGGCGGGCCAACCGACATTTTTCGAGGCCAGTGGGCGCACACGATTTCTTCATCTCTGATCAACGAACTGCGCTTGTCCTACACGAAAATCGATTTTGCATTTGGTTTGACCCCGGCGACAGCGGCCGGCCCCCTGGCGAATACCCCGTTTATCCAGTTTGGAACCGATATTAACTTCCCCTCCATCGGCGTAGACAATCGCTTTCCCCAGGGGAGGACTCACCAGGCCTGGGAGGTCCAGGAGGCGGTCAGCTATGCGGCCAGCCGACATACCATCAAGGCGGGTGTGGACATCACGGTGCTCAGCCTGAACGACACGCTTGCGATAAACACGCGCGGCTCGATTATTTATAACTTTGGCGGCGGATATACCTCCCTCGGAAACTTCATTGATGACTTTACGGGCCAAGGAACGGGCCCGATTTCCAGGAGCTTCGGAAATCCGAATCTCGATTCCAGCGCCACGATGTTTGCTCCCTACGTGCAGGACACCTGGAGAATCAAAAGTAATCTCACGCTGACCGCGGGCCTGCGTTACGAATACTGGGGCGCTCTGGCGAACTCACTGGCATTCCCATCGTTTAATACGGCCGCAGGGGTTGGCCTCCCGAACGCTACCGATCCATCGTTTGCCGATCCCAACAACCCGGCCAAATTCGATAGCTTGTTCTCGTTCAAACAAGTTCCGGATAAGAGGGATTTTGCTCCCCGCCTCGGCTTGGCCTACACACCGCATTGGGGCCGGTTCCTATTTGGGGACGACAAGACCGTGTTCCGCGCCGCTTACGGGATCTTCTACGACGGTCTGTTTACGACAATTACAGACAATTCGGGCGTTTCTCAACCGAACACGTTTGGCGGATTCATCCCTTCGCAGGTCGGCCGCGGCCAGGCGAATGCATCCACGTTTCCCGGCATTTCGCCCACTCTCCATCCAACGTTTTTCATCGAATCGATGGCCAGCAACCTGCACAATCCCCTGACGCAGCAGTGGAACGTGAATGTACAGCGGGAATTGCCCTTGGGGCTCGTCCTTACGCTCGCGTATGTGGGAACGCGTGGCGAACATCTGTTCACGAATCAGGACTTCAATCCGCCGCTCGGTTTTGACGCATCCTTCAATTACATTTACCCGAACCCCAATTTCAGGGAAATCGGCATTCGCACGAACGCGGGAGATTCGTGGTATAGCTCCGGGCAGGCCGAGGTGGAACGAAGAATTCACACGCTAGTTTTGCGCGCGGCCTATACCTATTCGAAATTCATGGACGATACGTCCGATGTGGTCGTTACGACGGGTGGCGCTAGCTACTCGCAAGTGCTGACCAATCAGCACTCGGATTGGGGCCCTTCCTCATTCGACCGGCGCCACCGATTCACTGTGATCTACGATTGGCAGGTCCCTTACTTTCATCACAACGCGTTGCTGAGGGCCTTGACCGACAAATGGAACTGGTCGAGCAGTGCGACACTCGAATCCGGCACGCCGAACAGTGTGGAAATCGGGTTCTTCGACAACATTGGGAACAGTCATTTTAATGCGCGACCTGACCTTGCCAATCCCGCCGCACCGCTCAATTCCTTTGGGGTCGACGGTGGAACCTTCAGCGTTCCGGGCTTTGTTCCCGGATCGTTCTACCCTTTTAATTGCTGGGACAATGGCACCCTCCCGTGCCCCGCAGAACCCCTCAGCACGTTTCATTTCGTCATTCCGCCGAACGTTCCCGGGAATCTCGTCCGCAATTCACAATTCGGGCCGGGACAGATTTACTTCGATACCGCCATCCAGCGCGATTTCCCGATTCATTTTTGGAAGCTCGACAATCAGACGCTTTCCTTCCGGACCGAAATGTTCAACGCCTTCAACCATCCGAATCTTTTCACGCCTACCTATGACATGTCATCCATCAATTTCGACAACACGGCGATCACCATCAGCGGCGGGCGGGAGATCAAATTCTGGCTGAAATATTCGTTTTAGCCACCTCAGCATTTTGGATTGAAAAGACTGCCTAGAAAAAGTAGCCGCCGGTCGATGACCGGCGGCTACATGAAATATTCCATTTGGAGATCCAATTACCTTTACTTGGAAAAGCTGGCGATGGCCGCGGACTCCGTGGGATAAACGTCAAACACGGTGACCAGCTTGGTCACCTGCAGAATTTCCTGAAATTTCGAGCCGAGGTGGCTCAGCTTCAGAGATGCGCCTTGCGTTTTCGCGCTGGTGTGCGCGGCGACCAGGGCGCCCAACCCGGAGCTGTCGATGTAGGTGACGTTGTTCATGTTGAGAACAATCTTTTTTTGTCCGGAGGCCAGCAGCGACTTCACCTTTTCGCGCAGCGCGGTGCTCTCTTCACCAAGCACGATGCGCCCCTCCATCCCCACTACGGCCACCCCATCCACCACGCGGTCGGTCATTTTCAAAGCCACGGTCCATCCTCCTCACAATCGCTTTTTTGTGAACTAAAACTTCGAGCGCCGGGAAAAGCCGGCGTCAATAATAGTCCGAGCAAGACAGGTAATACCCGCATTTCCTGCAAACCAGCTTGCAACGCTTCGGCTCCAGCCGCTCGGAACAAACCGGACAGAAACTCATGGGATGTTCCGCAGCCTGCTGCCGCTCGCAGGTATCCACGCCAAGCGCGACGCGACGGGCGCCCACATTCGTAGTTCGTTCCACGGCCCGAAGGTTATAGCACAACCTGGGGGACGTGGGAAGTGCGGCAACTGCTAAGTCAATGGTTCAGTTTGGTTCTGAATGCAACGAGCGTCTGCCCCGCCACGGACCACATCGGGTCGAAGGCATGACGGGCTGAGAATCGCAATCCGCATGCTGCGCACGAATCACTGCAACCGCTGCGCTTACGGGAGCATCTGAAGTCATAGGTACAGGGGTATGATCTCAAAGGTCCACTTTATAGCAGGGGCACTGGCGGGAGTTCTAGTTTGCTCATCGGCTGGTGCGCAGGTGCGCCACGGATCGCCTTCTGACCGGCCTTTATCCACTCATATGAGGCCTGCCCGGAGAGCCCCCGCCAGGTCAATGCAGCCAACCGCAACGAGGACCCAGCTCAGCCAGCAAGCCAGCATCATTCAAATTTCGCCGAGTGGACGAATCACTACGGGATTTGCTGCAGGAACGGATTCGTTCGGCTCCGACAACTTCTCGGGCGTCCCTGGACTGGGATTCGATTTCCCGCACCTGGCCGCGATCAGCGGGGCGCTGCGCAACACCAGTCCGCGCTTCGGGCATGATGGCCGCCGCGGAGAGGGTTCCTTCATACCGATTCTGTTTGGCGGGTATCCCTACTACTCTGACGACCTGGAATACGACCAACAGGACCAACAAACTTCGCAGCAAGTTCTGCCTCAGCCGCAGATCATCGTGATTCAACAGCCGGTTCCCACGCCGCAGGGCGCTGATCTATCCAGCGACACGGGAACTCTTTCCGCTTTGGAGCCTGAATCTCAACCGGCTGTGCCAGTCCGCGATGTGGGCGATTTCATCCTTGTCCGGCGGGACGGGCGCATTCTGTTCGCGTCTATCTTCTCGGTCGCGGGCGCGCAATTGCAGTACGTCACACCGGAAGGGATTCGCCACACGCTCGCCATTTCCGACCTTGACGCCGACGCCACCCAACAGATGAATGAAGCCCGCGGAACCTCGGTACAAATTCACAACTAGCCTGCCCGAAGCTTTTTTGGAATAACTCAAATCTTTGTCATTCCGAGGCGCGCTGCGCGCCGAGGAATCTCTCTTCTCCTGTGTTTAAATCGAAGAGAGATTCCTCACTTCGCCTGCCTGCCGCAGGCGGGTTCGGAATGACAAAATAAATTGCTTTTTCAACAGCCAGTAAAACCTAGCCTTTGCTTGAAGCGACAGGACTATTTCGAGGTTTGCACCGGGTGCGGCATGATGTATCCGGTTTCTTGCGGCAGACCGGCGCGCTCGAATTGAACGGTGATGTGCGTGATTTGAAAATCCTCTTCGACCTTGGCGCAAAGGGCCTGCAGAATTTTTTCGCTTTCGTCCATGTGCATATCCGGAATGCGCACGTGACAGGAGAGCGCCACCATATTCGTGCCAATCGTCCAGACGTGGATGTCGTGAACTTCCTGAACGCCTTTGATGGTCAGGATGGAACGCGCGACAGACTCCAGTCGAATCCCTTTTGGCAAACCCTCCAGCAGGATGTTGCCGGCCTCTTGCAGAAGGCTTTTCGTGGACCAGAGCACCATCGCGGCGATGGCTACGCCGATCAGCGGGTCGAGCCACTGCGCTCCCGTCATGCGGATGGCGATGGCTCCCGCCAGGATTCCAAGGTTCGAAATCGCGTCCCCGAAGTTGTGAATCAGCAGGCTGCGCAGATTCAAATCGCGACGGCTGCTAACGAGTGCCAGCGTAATCCCTCCATTGATGGCCAGGGCCAGCAAGGAGACACCGATCATCCAGCTCTCGTGGACGGCGACAGGGTGAAGGAAGCGTTCGAACGCCTCATAGAACAGGCCGAGTGACACAAGCACCAGCAAAATTCCATTGGTAAACGCGGCCAGAACTCCGGCGCGCTGATAGCCATAGGTGCGTTCGTGGTCCGCAGGCCGCGCGGCCCAGTGCAATGCGATCCAGGAAATCAGCAGCGTGGGGATGTCCGACAAATTGTGCAGCGCGTCACTGACCAGGGAGATGGAATGGCCCAGGTAGCCGCCCAGAAGCTCGGCGACAACCAGCAAGAGGGTTGCGGCGACCGCACCGGCAAGCACCCCGCTGGTCATTTCCCCGGAGGGGTGCGAATGGCCGGCTGCATGATCGTGGCCATGCGCATGAACGTGCATCGGCCCCATTGTACTGGGAGTCCCGCCCGGAGGGACAGTAGAACGTTGACAGGACGCTATTTAGTGACGCATACAGTTCACGCACATGTGCTCTGGAAGATAATTGACTTACCTGGACGCCCTCCCTAGTATGAAAAAGATCAGCAATTTGAGCTTCCGTGCCTTCCACATACTCTATCGCAGCCGAACCTGTGGCCAAGCCATCGCGTAAGGTTACCCCTGACCGGGCTGCCACGTTGCGGTTCTGGGGTGTGCGCGGATCGACTCCCACGGTGGACAAGGCCACTTGGCGCTACGGTGGCAATACCGCTTGCCTGGAGCTGACCACTCCCGTAGGAGCGCGCGTCATCCTGGATTGCGGGACTGGCTTGCGCATGCTGGGCCGCCATCTGGAAACGACGCAGGAAACCGCGAAGCACGAGCCGCATATTTTCGTCACTCACTATCACTGGGATCACATCCAGGGCATCCCGTTTTTTTCCCCCTTATACGCGGAACAAAACCGCTTCCATTTTTACAGCTTTCGCTCGGAGTACCTCGGCGCGGGCAGCCTGAAGCGCGTGTTTGAAGCGCAGATGGCGTATCCGTATTTTCCCGTGGACCTCAACGCCATGTGCGCGAAGCGCGAATTTACAGAATTGAGCGGCGGAGACGAAATCAGCGTGCCAGGCGCACGCGTGACGGCGCGCTGGCTGCATCATCCGCAGGGATGCCTGGGCTTCCGGTTTGAGACTTCCGCCGGGACCATCGCGTACGCCACGGATAACGAGCCGGGCGATCCGCTGCTGGACAAAAGTTTGCGGGAGCTTGCAGCCGGCGCGGATATTTTCATCAACGACGCGCAGTTTACTCCCGAGCAACTCGCCACCACGCGCAAGGGATGGGGCCACTCGTCCTGGCTCGAGGGCGTGAAAATCGCGGAGGAAGTAGGCGTCAAGAACCTGGTGTTGTTTCATCATGACCCGGATTCGACCGACAAGGCTGTGGACAGCATTTTGCGCTTCGCGCGCGGAAGATTTGCAAACGTGTGGGCCGCGGCCGAGGGCATGGTGATGACGCTCGGCCAGGAAGATCTCGATGTAGTGATTCCGGCTTCGCGCGAAGGCCAGCGGCGCGACGCGCATTTCCGCGCGCGCGTCACGGGATATACAGATGTGGGGCACGCCTTTGAAGAAGAAACCGTGATCAGCGACTTAACTTTGCACGGCGCGCTCATCTACCTGGACCACAGCCCGAAGCTGCAATCCGAATTGCAAGTCCTGCTCGAGAACCCCGGCATCGACGGCGCATCCAACAGCCCGCTGCGCCTGCGCGGCTACGTCGTGCGCATCGAAGCGCAAGAAGACAAAGACCGCACCGCGGTCGGGATCGTGTTTACTGAATAGTTGAAATGGTTTTTGGGACCTTCTCTTCTGTTTACTGCTCACCTCGATAGGCCGCGCTACCCAGACGAACAAACATTCGCTTGACACCTGCTCGCATTCGCCTAATCATGTGCCCAAAATCGTCGGAGAAAATAGTCGGATCATGAAATCACGCCGGAAAGAAATCTGCGGGCATCCATTAGTTTTACTTGTTGAATAAAGTAAAAAAGGGGGTGCGTTCCAATGATTCCCAAGGCCATCAGGGTTGTGTTCTTCGTGTGCATTTTCGTATTTTGTCTTGTGAATTCGCGGCAGTTGCCCGCGCAGGTCGCTGGGGGAACGCTCTCCGGCACAATCACGGATTCATCCGGCGCGGCCATCGCCAACGCCCAGATTGCAATCAAGAACTCGGCGACCGGCGTAGCCAAGACGGTGACCACCAACACGGACGGCTTCTATTCCGCGGCGAACCTGCTTCCGGGGGAATACGAAGTCGCGGTTTCCGCTCCCGGCTTCAACACGGAAATCAAGAAGGGCATCACGATCAATGTGGGTTCGCAGCCGGTCTTCAGCCTGGTATTGCAAGTCGGTAGCGTCTCGAACACCGTGGAAGTAAGCACCGAGGCTCCGACCGTGCAACTCACGAGTTCCGAGATCAGCGCCACGGTCAGCGCTACCACGGTCCGGGAACTTCCTCTGAATGGCCGCAGTTGGACGGACCTGGCTGCGTTGCAGCCGGGAGTAGATACCATCCAGACCCAGCCAAGCTTTGCGACCGGCGCGGATCGGGGCAATCGCGGATTCGGACAGCAGCTGACCATCTCCGGCGCGCGCCCACAGCAAAATAATTATCGCTTGGATGGAATCAGCCTGAACGACTACGCCAATGGGGCGCCCGGTAGCGTCCTCGGAGGGAACATGGGCGTGGACGCCATCCAGGAGTTCTCCGTCCTCACCAGCAACTATTCGGCGGAGTACGGCAAGACCTCCGGCGGGGTGGTCAACGCTATCACGCGCTCGGGCACGGATGCGTTCCACGGGAGCGCGTACGAGTTCCTCCGCAACAGCGCGCTCGACGCCCGTAATTTTTTTGAAGATCCCACGCAGCCTAAGGCGGAGTTCCGCCGGAACCAATTTGGCGGCACGATCGGAGGGCCGATCGTGAAGAACCGCACATTTTTCTTTGTGGATTACGAAGGCAATCGGCAATCGAAGGGAATTGCCAATGTCAATTTTGTGCCTTCGGCTGACGCACGGAACGGAATGATTCACGATTCGGGCGGGAATCCAATCACGGTTACTGTGGACCCCAGCGTCCTGAAGTACCTTGCGCTTTTTCCCCTGGCAAGTCCCTCCAATTGCGGAACAGACGTCTGCCAATCCACCTTTTCCGCCCAGCAAGTGGTCAGCGAGAATTTCGTCACCGCCCGTATCGATCACAAATTCTCCGACAAAGACAGTGTGTTTGGCACCTATCTCTTCGACAGGTCGCCTTACAACTCCCCCGATTCGATGGGGAATGTCCAACTCGACACGCTATCGTCAAGGCAGGTCGTCGCTGTAGAGGAGACGCACAGTTTCTCGCCTAATCTCCTGAACGCAGTGCGTTTCGGCTATAACCATGAATTCGTTAACAACGATTCCAGCTTGAGTGCGATTAACCCCGCGGCTTCGGACACCACCCTGGGTGCTTTTTCCGGCCGCAATGCCGCCGTCGTAAACGTGACCGGTCTTTCTTCCATGACTGGGGGCGTGGGAGGACTTCCGACGTATCTATATGGCTGGAATTCATTTCAGGTCTATGACGATGCTTTCTGGACTCACGGCACACATTCCATCAAATTCGGCTTTGCCGCCGAGCGCATGATGCTGCAGGCGACCGCTCTGACCGATCCGAACGGGATTTGGGCGTTCGCGGATTTGCAGTCGTTCCTTACCAACAACCCCAGCAAATTCCAGGGCGGAATCGCCAGTTCACTGACACCGCGCAATCTTCGCCAGAGCATTTTCGGCGGCTACATTCAGGATGACTGGCATTTTCGACCCAATTTGACGCTGAATCTCGGATTGCGCTACGAAATGGCCACCGTGCCGACGGAAACGGATGGAAAGCTGGCGAATTTAAGGAATCTCTCCGACGCTACACCCCATATCGGCGATCCTTTCTTCAATAATCCAACCACGAAGAATTTCGAACCAAGAATAGGTTTCGCGTGGGACCCCTTCAACAACGGGAGATTGGCTATCCGAGGAGGAGCCGGGCTGTTTGATGTTCTGCCGCTGCCGTACCAATTTATTCTTCTGACGACTCAATCGGCTCCCTTTTTTCAATATACTTCCATCAACGTCGGCGACCCTACTCTTGCCACGCCTCTTACTTTCCCGCTTGTGCCCACGGCGGACATATCCGCGAACAAATTGCGGTCCACCTATGTGGAGCCCAATCCCAAGCGCAATTACGTCACGCAGTGGAACTTGAATTTGCAGTACCAACTCACGCAGAACCTGGCGGCCATGGTTGCGTACGTAGGGTCGCGCGGGGTGCATCAACCGTTTCGCGTGGACGAAGCCGACCTCGTTATTCCCACAAAGACCTCGGCTGGGTACCTCTGGCCCCAAGTCGACGTCAACGGAAACCTGATCTCAGGGCCCAATGCAGGGAATCCCCCCGATACCATCAACCCCAACTTCGGTTCCGTGCGCGGAATGTTTTATCAAGGGCGCTCTTATTACAATGCCCTCGAAGTGCAGCTAGCCAAACGCATGAGCCATGGTTTTCAAGCCCAGGGAACATTTACCTGGGGCAAGAGTATGGACACCAGTTCGGCGACGCTGGCGGGCGATGCATTCGGAAACTCGATCTCCAGTCTCAACTGGTTTGACATGAGCCTCACGCGTGGGCTTTCCGATTTCAATGTCGGGCGCACCTTGGTTCTCAATGCAACGTGGGATGTTCCCTCGCCGAAATCATTCTCCGGCCCGGCACGCTGGCTGGCGGATGGCTGGGAACTTGGGACGATCCTCACTGTGAGTGATGGCGTACCATTCACACCAACGTGGGGTACCGGGAGCGACCCTGCAAATACACTTAGCAGCGACGATTTTGCCTACCCGAACCGTCTTGGCGGCGCCGGTTGCAGCACACTGACAAATCCCGGCCATCCCGAGAACTACATCAAGACGCAGTGTTTCGCCGTGCCTACAGCGCCGGATGCCACTTTTTGGGCGGCCAATTGCAGCCCGGCGCCACCGAGTTTGGGTGGACCCGTGGATCCCGCTTCGCTGCAATGCTTCAATCTTCGCGGAAATTCTGGGCGCAATATTTTGAACGGGCCGGGAATCACCAACCTGGATTTTTCCGTGTTCAAGAACAATCAAATCAGGAAAATCTCAGAGAATTTCAACGTACAATTCCGCGTGGAAATGTTCAATATTCTCAACCACCCCAACTTTGCGCCTCCCGGACCCGGTGACGGGAATACCGACATTTTTGACGCAACGGGGACCCTACTGGATCCTGCCAGCGGTGGAACGGCGGGTGTCCTGCTTAAGACCACCATCCCCGAACGGCAAATTCAATTTGCCATAAAGGTCATCTTCTAGGATCGGAAGAAGGACTTCCCGTCTGGGCCGCGTCCGGACTGGGCGCGGCCAGGCCATTGGGCAAGGCATCGCCGGAATATGCTGCACGTGCCTTCACGGGGGGCCACCTCTACAAAATAAGACCTCTTTCAGACGATTTGCAGGTTGCTCCAGTAGATTCATAAGGCAGATGAGGATCAATTTTTTCGGAGGAGAAATTCACGTGAAGAAATTACTGGGATTAGTCTTTGCTTTCTGCATTGTTTTCGCTCCCAACGCCCAATCGCAGGAAAAACAGCCCTTAAAATTGATCGCGACGACTCCTTTGCCGGATTTCACGGGCGATTTCGACCATTTTGCCGTGGATCTCAAGGGGAAGCGGTTATTTCTCACGGCCGAGGATCATAAGACCGTCGAAGTGTTTGACCTTGAAGGCAAGCGGATTCACAGCATCACCGGCTTCGGGCAGCCCCACGCCGCCGTCGTCTTGTCCGATTCCAACATCATCGTGACTGACGGAGACGATTTCGGAAGAGTCGCGCTGGTCAACGGAAAAGACTACAAGATCATGAACACGATCAAACTTCCGAATGGCGTCGATGGCGCGGTCTTCAATCCTGTGAACCAATATTATTACGTGGAGAGCGGCAGCGACGATGCCGGTGCAAAAACCCACGTCATCAACATCATTGACACCAAGGCGTTCAAACTCGTCGGCGAAATCACTCTGCCCGGGAGCCACTCCGAAGCCATGGCCATCGACCAAGCGGGCAAAAAAATGTACATCAATCTCACGGGAGTGGATCAGGTGGGAGTCGTGGACCTGGATTCACGCAAATTAATCGCCCAGTGGCCCATCCCAGACGCGGAAACCGGTAACGCGCTGGTACTTGATGAACCGAATCATCGCTTGTTCATCGCCACTCGGAAGCCGGCCAATTTTTTTGTATACAACACGGATATTGGCAAGGTCGTGACCGTGCTGCCGACCGCGGAAATGGATGACGATATGTGGTTCGACGTCGCGCGCAAACGAATTTACGTCACCGGCACGGAAACTGCCGCGGTAATGACACAGCTCGACGCCGACCACTACTCGCGCCTCACGGACGTTCCGACCGGCTACCGCGCCAAGACATCCATTTATGTGCCGGAACTGAACCGGCTGTACATCGCCGTGTCGGGGAAGGGCAAACCCAACCCCAAAATGGCGTTGCAGGTCTACGACGTTCAGCCCTGATGGCTGGACCGCTCACCAAGCTCGCGGGGGAATCGAGCAATAAACACCATATTCAATGCTGGTATTCAATATGGTATAATTTCCAATTATGGCTAAGGCGCGAAAGATCACGGTCGAAGTTCCGGCGGAACTTCTTGAAAAAGCTCAACGAGCCAGCGGCTCCGGTATCACTCAGACTGTGCGTGCCGGACTGCAATTGATGGCCGCGTCGGAAGCGTATGCCCGCCTGCTTCAATTCCGAGGCAAGGTTCGCTTCTCGCGTTCCGTGGAAGAGTTGAAGGAAGACCGATGATTGCGGCCGACACGAGCACGTGGGTCGCGTATCTCGAAGGCGACCCGGAAGGGGACACGGAACTGCTTCGCCGGGCGCTTAGTGACAAACAGACAGTGATGGCGCCAGTAGTTCTCAGTGAACTGCTGAGCGACCCCAAGCTACCTTCCCAAGTGGCCGCAAGCCTGGCTGGCCTGCCCTTGATCGAGACCACGGCCGGGTACTGGCAGCGAGCGGGCCTGCTCCGGGCAAAAGTGCTGGCCCGGGGGCGGAGGGCTCGTCTGGGTGACGCGCTCATCGCTCAATCCTGCATTGATGAGGGCGTCCTTCTCCTGACTCGCGATCGTGATTTCACGGCGCTGGAAACAGCGGCAGGCGTCGATCTGCTGATTGAGTATTGATATAGATGCGACAACCCGCAGCATAACTCTAGTGCAGTTATACGCCCGCCGAAGAGGCATGACGAATTCCAGCGAAGCCCATCTGTTTTGAATGCTTGACAGTTGAACGAACCGCGTTGTATTAGCTCCCAACGCGAATCAAAGCCGAAATTCCAAAATTGAAATTCAGGAAAAGACATCAGGGGGTGTGTGTGATGAAAATTACGAGGATCTCGGTTGCGGTGTTCTCTGCTTTAACTTTCGTCCTCGTGAGCCAATACAGCGCGCAACAGGCGGGAAAAGATGCACCGATTTCTGTTCCCTATACGGCGGTTCCGACTTTTTCCACGGCCAACATCGCGCGGCAAGGGCATTTTTACGTGGGCGGGAAGTGGGTCGGTCAGCCCGGTCATGAAATCATGCGCGGGGCCATGTATGTGGAAACCTGGGTGCCGAAAAAGATCCGTTACAAGTACCCAATTCTGTTCGTCCAGTCGGGAGGCGGGGAAACGAACGTCGCCCTGCTGCAAACGCCGGACGGGCGCCCGGGCTGGGCCTACGATTTCGTGAACCGGGGCTACGTCATCTACATGATGGATCTTCCCGCTAGGGGGCGTTCCGCGTATGTCCCGGGTGTGGACGGTGACCTGCTTCCGCCTCGCTCCGGTCCCTTGATGGAGGAAGTCTGGTCGGGTGCGCGCCCGCCATCGACGCCGCAAAGCAGCTGGCCGCAGGCTACCAAGCATACGCAGTGGCCGGGCGACGGTCCCAATAAGGGCGAAATGGGCGACCCGGTTTTCGATAATTTTGCCAAGACCGACTCCCAGGCTCCGACCGGCAAGGATATGGAACAGCTTTCCGCAGACGACATCGTCGCGCTCATGGATTTGATTCACGAGCCGGTTATCCTGCTGCTGCACTCGGGTGTCGCGCCATCCGGATGGCTCGCGGCGGACGCTCGGCCGAAACTGGTGAAGGGCATCGTCGCTGCGGAGCCAGTCGCCCCGCCCATCGAGAACGCGGAAAGGGGCGCGACAGGGCCCGGGCGCGTGTGGGGCGTGACTAACATGCCGATCACCTACGATCCGCCAATCAAGAGCGCGTCCGAGCTGCAGACCGTTCACGAGGACAAAGCGGACGGGCCGGACCTAATCCCTTGCGTCGTTCAGAAAGAGCCCGCGCACAAACTCATCAACCTGGAGGGCATTCCGGTCCTCAATGTGTCCGGAGAGGCGAGCTATCACCGTCCTTACGCGCACTGCGTGGCCAAATGGCTCAATCAAGCCGGAGTAAAGACGACGTTCGTGAAACTCGAAGACGTGGGCATCCGCGGAAACGGCCACCAGTTCATGTCCGAGAAAAACAGCGCGGAGATTTCCAAGTTCTTCATGGACTGGCTGGAGAAGAACGTGCCGTGAGTACTGGAAACCCGCACCCTTTAAAATCTCAAGGATGCGGCATGCGTCGTCGTATAATGGAACGAGGCTAGGACCGAAGAATGGAAGTCACTATAAAGGTTCCTGACCAGTTGGCGGCAGAGGCGCTCTCTCGCGGCGTTTCTGTCGAGGTCTACGTGCAGGACCTCCTTGCGCGGCGAACGCCTGATGTTACAGGTGATGGGCGCCTCCAGCCGGTTCAAGCGGCCATCGACCGAATCTTCGAGTTGCGTAAGGGGAACAAGCTCGAAGGTCTTCGGACGAAGGACCTCATCCACGAAGGCCGCAAGTACTGATGGCAATTTTCGTTGTGGACGCTTCGGCGGCGTTGGCTTGGTGCTTTGAGGACGAAGCCAGCAGCTGAACCGATGGGCTTGTTGAACGCCTCCGGCAAGGTGATCAAATCGTGGTCCCCGCGCACTGGCCCACAGAAATCTTGAATGGTCTCCTCGTCGCCTCCCGTAGAAAACGCATCAAGACAGGTCAGCCAGCACTCTTCTGGGACGAGCTTGCGCGCTTGCCTATCGAGACCGAACCGGCGCTCACCACCATTCAAGCCAAAGCAGTCCTGGCTCTCGGTGAAAAGCACGGTCTCACGGTGTACGACGCGGCGTACTTAGAGCTGGCACATCGCCGCCAATTGCCTCTTGGTACTCTGGACGCGGACTTGCGCAAAGCAGCGCAAGCTGAAGGCGCAGTCGTGCTTTAGACTTGGCGTATTTCACCGAAGAAAAGTCCCACGCCTGGAAATCATGAGTCTGCGGCACGCCGCGGGAGTGAAGGCCACTTTCGTGAACCTCGAAGACGTGGGGATCCGTGGGAACAGACACCGGTATATGTCCGAGAAAAACAGCGCGGAAATTTCCAAGTTCTTTATGGACTGGCTGGAGAAGAATGGGCATTAGGCAATAAAAAGCCCCACCCTTAGTAAACCAAGAGTGGGGCATCTAAAAAATCACAGCAGAACTAATCTTGCAAAAACCTGAAACACTCTAGTCGAGTGGTTCGATCTTGACGATGGCTGCACCATGGTTGCTGCCCGTCCAGATGGTGGCCGGCGTCGTGGAATCGTCGGCGAAGACGCGGCGCATGTTGGTATCGCGCGGCATCAGGTATTCGATGTCCTGGCCGGTCTTGGGATCAATCTTCGAGAGACGATCCGTGGTCATGCCTCCCGTATAGACGTTCCCGCTCCTATCCCACGTCACGTAGTACGGGCCGGACCAGGGAATTGAAAGCGGCCATTCCGTAATCTTTTTCGTTTCGGGATCCAGCATTCCGATGCGGTTGCCCCGATATTCGCCGAAGAAGGCGCGGTCCTGTGCGTCCGTGCGGATGCGGCGCGGGCGCGAGTTCGGAGTCGGCGTCTGGAACCAGGAGGTGTTGCCCGTCTTGGCGTCGATTTTGCCAATGTAGTCGGTTGCAAAGTCCGTGAAGTACAAGTTGTTGTGCGAATCCGAATCGATGCCGTAGATCGTGCCGCGGCGGTTGTCGGGCAGCTTGTCCATCGGCTTGAAGCGATCGTAATTCCCGGTCTTGGTGTCCAGCCGGAAAATGTCGTAGTGGCCGGGGCTGTCCGTCCAGATCTTTCCGTCCACGTCATAGCGCAGCCCGAGCATGTTGGGCTGGGCCGCGTCGTCATTGAATTCTTTGTTCAAGGGGTACGTGGTGATCTGTGCGGTCTTGGGATCGAGCTTCCCGAGAGCCCCCTGATACATCATGCCAAACCAGAAATCTCCAGCCTTGTCTTCCTCGATGTCGAGTGAGCCCTCCGGGTAGCCGGGCTTGAGCGTGGGCACGGGGTATTCCTTGAGGGCGCCGGTCTTGGGATCGAGGCGGCCGATGAATTCCTCGCCGAAATCGGTGTACCAGACCATGCCGTGTTCGTCGACGATGACGTCATGCGGTTCGATCGTCGGGCGCGGCAAATCGTATTCGGTAATAATCACGTGCGTGGCTTTGCCAGTGGGACGCGGCAGAGTCTTCAATTGGTAGTCCCAGTGATCGGTCGAACTCAGATTGATGCTCGCGATAAAATCCGCCTGCTGGCGATATTGTTCGGGGTCGCCTGCGCGATTCGCTTCCATGCGCCGCTGCGGCTTAATGGGCTGGCTGACCTGCGCGTAATTCATCATGCGCGTGATCACCTGCGTGAATTCGTCGGCATCATGAGTGGACTGGACGATGCGCTGCAGGGTATGGCAGCTTACGCAGTTGAGCATCAAGGCCTTCTGGTCGTCGGTGCCGGGCATGCTCATCAGCCATTCGGCGTTGGTCATCTGCGGTACGAGGCTCTTGGCTTTGACGAGCTTTAAATCCGCAGTGGTCGCCTGTTGCCCGCTGAGATCGGCCGTTGTGGGACCGGGCAGGCTGTAGCCGACCGCGCGAATCTTGAGGGTGTAGTGGCCGGGCTCGAGGCGGCTGGCCGGAAAACTGTAATGCCCCTTGTTGTCGCTAAGCACGCTGACCGTGATCGTCGAACCATCCTTCTTGGCGCTGACCACCACGCCTTCCATCGGGCCTTCCTCTTGCGAGGAGATTTGCCCGACGAGCGCGGGCGGGCCGAGCGGGTCCGCGGCGGCAGGCCTGGGCTTAGGCGCCGCTTGAACGACGGAATAAAACAAGCTAACTGTGGCAATCAGCAACAAAAATCGTTTCCGCATGGTTCCCTCTCTCCTGGAGATTTCACGAACGCGTAAAGCGCTCCCTGCACATTCCAGCACAGCGGATGGAGCGCGAAGAAGCGAAAGCAAGACTCCTGAATTTCCCTTTTGACTTTCCGGCTGGGGAGCAATATACACCAAACCGCCCGCCCGGGAAACGAGTTGTTATCCCGTTTCCTTGCCAAGATTTCAGGCAACCCGGCGAGTGGCAAGCCCCCCACTGGTAAAGCAGGGCCCAATGAACGAGAATAGAACTGCGTTGCGGGGCCCAGCATCCAACGTGGAAGCCAAAAATGAGGACTAGTCCGGTCAGGGAAATCAGGACCGGTTGCTGTGTCTCGGCAAGTGGAAACCGATGGATCACGAAGAAAACGAACCGAAATTATTCAGCCTCCCGGAGGCGGAGCGTGCCCGGCGTCAAGTCGAGCCGCTTCTGATTGACGCCATGGAAGGGCGCCGCAAGATGGGTGACCTGGAAGAAGGCCTGAGCGCCATCGCCAACCGGATCCAGATCATAGGCGGCGTGACCATCGACTACGACGTGGCCGCGCGGATGCGCGCCGACCTGAACCGGGTCGTCGCCAAAGTCAAAGACGCACTCGACCAGATCCAGGCGACGGGTTGTATCGTGAAGGACCTGGATTCAGGCCTCGTGGATTTTCCTTCCGTGATCAAAGATGAAGAAGTCTACCTGTGCTGGCGGCTGGGGGAAGACCGCATCCGCTTCTATCACCGTCAGGATGAAGGTTTTTCGGGACGCAAACCTATCGATCCCGAAGACACCGGTCCGCAGCATCCTATCCAATAGTGAAAAGCAATTTTTGCGCGGCCGCGTCACGAGCGTCCGGGAAGGAATAGCGTGAACGAAAAATCCGAAGGCCGCCTGGCCCGAGCCGCAAGCCCTTATCTTCGCTCCGCCGTTCACCAAGAGGTGGATTGGTACGAGTGGGGTGAGGAAGCTTTTTCGCGAGCGCGCGCCGAGGATAAGCCCATCCTTCTCGACATCGGCGCCGTGTGGTGCCACTGGTGCCACGTGATCGACCGCGAAAGCTACGAAAATCCCGAGCTGGCCGCAATTATCAATCAGCTTTTCATTCCCGTAAAAGTGGACCGCGACGAGCGGCCCGATGTGGATGCGCGCTATCAGGCCGCCATCAGCGTGCTTTCTGGGCAGGGCGGCTGGCCACTCACCGGATTCCTGTTGCCCGACGGGCGCCCATTTTTCGGCGGCACCTATTTTCCTCCGGAAGACGCCATGGGCCGTCCCGGATTCCGCCGTATTCTCGAAGCCGTCGCCGCGGGCTTTCGCAACCGGCGCGCCGAAGTGGAAGAGTCAGCGTCGCGCCTGGCCGAAGCGGTCGCAAAAGCGGAAACGTTTGTCGGCGGGCGAGGCGAGTTCGATTTTCGCGTGGTGGAGGAGCAGTTCGAGTCCATCGTGAATTTATTCGATTCGCGCAACGGAGGATTTGGCCGCGCGCCAAAATTTCCGCATCCCGCGGCGATCGATTTGCTCCTCGAATCCTATCAGGCGACCGGCCGGTCGCGCTTGCTGTCCGTTGCCGAATTCACTCTGGAGAAGATGGGTTCCGGTGGCGTCTACGACCAGATCGCCGGCGGATTTCATCGCTACTCGGTGGACGAACGCTGGTGCGTGCCGCATTTCGAGAAAATGTCCTACGACAATTCCGAGCTGCTGAAGAATTTTCTGCACGGCTACCAGGTCGCGCAGGAACCATTTTTTCGCGAAATCGCCGAAGGCATTATTGATTGGACGAATTCTGTCCTCTCGGACCAGGAGCGAGGCGGTTTCTACGCGAGCCAGGATGCCGACCAGACGCTCGACGACGACGGCGATTACTTCACCTGGACGCAGAGCGAAGTTCGCGCGGTGCTCACACCCGAAGAAACGCGCATCGTGGAGCTCCGATACGACGTGGAACCGCACGGCGAAATGCACCACAACCCGGCGAAAAACGTTTTGTGGATCGCGCGATCCATTGCCGAAATTACCAGGACGATTGGCGGGGACACGGAGATGGCCGCGATCCGGCAGATTTTGGCGCGCGCCAAGAGCAAATTGCTGGCGGCGCGCGCGGCTCGGCCCACTCCGTTCGTGGATACGACGCTTTACGTTGCGTGGAACGCCATGTTCGTCTCCGCGTATCTCGATGCTGCTGCGGCCCTCGGGGGAGAGAAGGGCGCCGCCTGCCGCGCGTTCGCGCTGAAGACGCTCGATCGGATGCTGAATGAAGCGTGGAGCGATTCGCGTGGATTCGCTCACCGCGTCGGCGGCGCGCGCCTCGACGGATCGCTCGACGACCAGATTTTTGCCGGAATCGCGCTGCTTGACGCCTACGAGGCCACTCTCGATCCGAAATATTTCGACGCCGCCCGGCGTGCGGCGGATTTTACCATTGCCGAATATTTTGACGCCGAGGGTGGAGGCTTCTTCGATCGCGCTTTGGGCGCGCCGCCGATGGGCGGCCTCGAAGTCCGGCGCAAGCCGTTGCAGGATTCGCCCACGCCCGGCGCAAATTCCTCCGCGGCTATTCTGCTGGACCGCCTGCACGGCTACACCGGAGATGCACGCTACCGTAAGTGCGCGGAAGCGACGCTCGAAGCGTTTGCCGCCATCGCGCCGCAATTCGGAATTCACGCCGCGAGTTACGGGCTTGCCGCGTTGCTGCATCAGCGAGGGCCATTTGAAGTGGTGATCACGGGCGCGAGTGGCGATCCGCAGGCGGCAGACCTTGAGAGGGCCGCGAATTCCGTCTTCCGCTTCGGCAAGGCCGTCCTTCGCGTCACGCCTGAGCGCCTTGCCTCGCCAAATGATCTGCCGCCCGCATTGGCTGAAACGCTTCCGAACCTTCGCGCGGACGTCGTGCAGGCACTGGTCTGCGTGGGCACGTCGTGCCGCCCGCCTGTCACCGAACCCGCGGCGCTCGTCGCGCTGCTCACGCAAAAGCCTGTCATGCTCTCAGCGTCATGAGAGTTTCGTTGGCATCCGGCTGAATCCTGTGATATTCAAGGCCGCGTACATGTTCGGAGGTGCACGGCTATGAAATTCAAAGTCATTGGCGCTGTGCTTGTCGCGCTGACGCTCGCATTTGTCCTGGAAACAACTGTCCACTCCCGTCCACAGAATGATCACGCCGGGACATCTTCGACTGCGGCGCATCCTCGAATTGCAGCAAAGAAGCCGATAAAACTCGTGGGCGCGATTCTTGTGCCGGGAAATCCGATTCGATTTGACATCAGTTGGGTGGACCAGGCCCGCGCGAGATATTATCTGGCGGAATCCGGAAACGCAGCGGTGGATGTGTTTGACGCCGAAAATGATTTGTTCATCGGCAGAATTTCCGGTTTCCACGGCCTGGCGGCTGCGGACGATCCATGCGGAAGGATCGAAGGTATGGGGCCCAATGGCGTGCTGGTCACGCCCGACAATCACCTTTGGGCGGATGACGCGCATGGCACCGTGCGAGTGTTTGATCTGTCGAGCGCCAAGCCTCCCTTTAACGGAATAACTCCCGCCGCCACGATTTCCACCGGTGCCGTCTGCCGCGCCGACGAACTCGGATTCGACCCGAAAGATCACGTTATCGTGGTGGGAAATCCGGAAGAGCATCCTCCCTTTGCGACGATCATTTCCTCGGACGCCCCGTATGACGTCCTGAGCAAGATTCCTTTTCCCGACGCCGACGGGTTCGAGCAGCCCTTGTGGGATCCGGGCTTGAAGGGCGGCCGGATGCTTGTCACGGTGCCGGCAAAGGGCGAGGGCTCCATAGTTGCGGTTCTCGATCTTAGTAAGCCGAAATCGCCGGTGGTGGAGACAACCTACGCGACGCCCGGTTGTGGATCTGGCCTGGCACTTGGTCCATCGCAGCATCTGCTTGTTGGCTGCGGAGGTGGGAGACCACTGATCATCATAAATGCGCTAACCGGGAAAATGATTACGACAGTTGCCGACACGCATGGCGCGGATGAAGTCTGGTACAACGCCAGCGAAAATCACTTTTACGCCCCTAGCGGGCAAAACCCCACGCCAACCCTGAGCGTAATTGATGCCGAGTCCGGAAAACTGCTTTACAACCTGCCCGCGGGCCCGGGATCTCACTCGGTTGCGGCCTACAGCGGGAACAATCACGTTTTTGTTCCGATCGCGGTTCCTACCCAGAATTCACCGACCGATGCATGCAACGTGTTGTTGGGCCTGCCCGAAAAACAAGGGTGCATCGCCATTTACGCGCCGGAGAAGTGATCCCGCGAGAAGTTCGGCTAAGCCCGCTTCTGCAGCGCGGCCATGGTTCGAGCATAAACTTCTTCGGCCGAACCGGCGGCGTCCACCAGCGTCAGCACGCCCAGCGCCCTATAAAATTGAATCAAGGGCGCGGTACTGTGTTGGTAGGCCTCCAGGCGAATGGCGATCGACGCAGAGTTATCGTCTTCCCGTTGGTACAGCCGGCCGCCGCAGTCGTCGCAGACGCCCTCGATTTTGGGAGGCCGCCAAGGGATTTGGAATACCGATTTGCACTTTGCGCAAATTCTGCGCCCACTCAGACGGAAGACGATTTCGGACTGAGGCATTTCGTAGTCCACCACCGCGCTCAGCAAAAGTTTTTCATCGTCCATGAATTGTTTTAATTGTTCCGCTTGAGGCAGCGTGCGCGGAAATCCGTCCAGCAAAAAGCCCTGGTGCGAAAGGAGGGAATCGCTTTGTTCGCGAACCAGTTCCCATACCGTGGAATCGGGAACCAGATCGCCGTGGCGCATGTACTTCATCGCCTCAGCCATTGCCGGCGTTTGCTCGCTCTCCTTCCGGCTCCCTGCGGCGCGAAAAAGATCGCCGGTGGAGAGATGGCAAATTCCCAATCGCTGGCTCAGGAGTTCTCCCTGCGTGCCTTTTCCAACTCCCGGCGCGCCGAGTAAGATGAGCCGCCAGGCGCCATGGGCTTCCCCGTAAAGCGGGGGGCCATCTGCCGAAGATACTTCTCTCCCTCGCGCATGATCAATCTTATTCTGGGCACTCATGTACTGGCTCGCTTGCGGCTGAAATGTTTCTCTAGCGCATGGCGGGGTAGCGGGGGAGACACGCGAGAGCTAATGGGAAGTATGGATCAAAGCGTAGCGCACTTCAACTTGTTCGCCGCCCGGAATTCTCTGTAGCCAAAACTCGAAAGCACCCGCTCGCGTGGAAATCGTTGTGGTGAGCAGCGGCTTGTTCACCCACGGCACGCCAGGAAATTTCACGCCGGCATAACCTGCGCCTATTTTCCAGCGTTTCTTCAGGGCATATTCGAATTTGGCCCTCTCGATAACGTGGTGGATGTGGGCGGAATCGTTCAAAGGAAAATACCCGAAATAAACCGTCTCGCTCGTCCACTTCGGAGTGAAACGAACACGGAGCATCGACCAGGGCTGCAGGTAGCGCGCGCTTGCCGCGGCCGGGCCCGTGGCCTGCACGTAAAGCAACTCCTGATCCCACGAGGCGAACTTGTTGTCAATGAGCGTGCGGCCGCCGCCGATGAAGAACTCACGATAATTCCCGTGAGCGAAATCCACATAGCCGATGTCGGGATAGATCCATCGTTTGCGAATCTGGAAAAATTCAAGATAGTGGATTGTCCCGATATATGGGGCACTCAGGCTTTGACCGGTACGAGCCAAAAAGAACGTTGTCGTAGGCGCTATCGAAGCATCTCCCTTATCATCGGGCGCGGTTCCCTGAGCGAAATTCGGAATGGCGGCACACAAGCAAACCAGTGCCACACATATCGTTGCGCGTTTACGTGCAATCAATGGGACGAAACTCCCGACATACTCCAATACGCGCAACGATACATCATTCGCTGCATTTCTTGGAAGAATTTGCCGCCCGGGAAGAAAAAAGCCAACTCCTGGCAGGCGCTGTTCTCGCCGACTGTCCCCAATCCAAAATAAAAAGTCTCAGAACTCCACTCGCATTTGAAATGCAATCATTCGCGGCGTGCTATCGCCGCCCAACCCGACGCCCAGCAGGCCGGTCGGAGGCGAAGTGGTGTACGCGAGCGCTCCAAATCCCGCCTGGGTGGAAGGATTTCCCGGAATTCCGCCAAACACCATGCTCGGAAGCGCAAAATTCGGATGGTTGAATATGTTGAAGAATTGAGCGTCAAACCGCAACCTCACACGTTCGGTCAAGGGGAACCACTTCGTAAGGTAGAAGTCGCTCCAGAAGAATTGAGGGCCCCGCAAGGCGTTGCGGCCGAGATTGCCGAATTGGCAATTTCCCGGGGTGTCGCCTCCGTAGCAAGCACCTGTACTCGGGTCGACTGTCGAGACAAACGCATTGGGATTGAGCCATTGAACTGTGCCCGGTTGCGTAACCCCGGGAATGAAATTGTGGTCATAAAGCGGCGCGCCGGGAATTGCGCTCGCGAATTGGGGACCACTGCCATTCACAATGCCATTTCCGTTCGCTGAATATGGCGTGCTCAGAACAGAGAAGGGAAGCCCGCTATGCCAGAACACCGTTCCCGATACCTGCCAGCCATTCAGAGCGTGTCCGAGGAAGTGGCTTCCAACTTTGATCGGCAATTGATAGACGTACTGCGCATTGAGATTGTGCCGAATATCGTAATCGCAAGGCCCATAGTTCCGAGCCAACTCTCCCGGAAGAGGCGAGAGAATTCCTCCCGCCGAAAATTGCAGGAATCCGCCATTGGAAACCTCGTCCATGCAACGGCTCCAGGTATAGTTGATTTGCCCCATGAGACCGTGTCCGAGCCGCTTCATCGCGGTCAATTGCAGCCCGTAATAATGGCTGCTCGCGCCAGTCGAAAATTGCGTGACCGCGCCAAATCGCGGATCGATCGCGCCAGTGCGCAGAGGATTGCCAGGCTGAACATAGGGGAAAGGAGCAAAACATCCCGGGCAGACAGTTTGATATCCGTTTACCTGTGTCAAAAACGGCTGGTTGACCGCGCGCGTGCCAACATACTGCGCCTTCAGGCTTCCTGTTGTTCCGAGTTCGTGCTCGAGCCCGACACTCCACTCCATGAAGTATGGCGCATGGAGCTCCCCGCTGGGCACTGCCGCGATGGCGATTGGAGGAAGACAGTTTGCAGGACTCGCCTGCGCAGATGCGCAGGAAAGCTGGCCCGCTGCGAAGCCTGAACTGAATGTGTGATTGGCGGCTACGGCAGCGTCAATCGCGCTGTTGGGAACTCCCGGTGCAATGGCTGCGCCGCCTACAGTTCCAAGAAGGCCGCCTTGAAACGTCTTCACGTAAGGCGGGTTGACGCCAACCACGTCAGCGATGCTCCCGGGCAAAAGGTCGCTGAAAATTCCGAAGCCCGCGCGCAGGACAGTCTTCGGCTCGAATTGCCATGCAATCGCGGTTCTAGGTTGCAGGATTGCGAGGGGCGTCGAGGAAAACACGGTGCCCAAACCGGTTTGTATGGCTGCGTTCAGCGGCTGATTTACAATATGAGAGATGGAATCGAAGGATCCTTGTAGGCGGGCAGTATGACCGTGCGGATTGAGCGGATTGGAATTGAACGTGTCACGAACGCCGAAGGTCCAGGTCAGTTTCTTGCTCACTTTCCAGGTGTCTTGCGCGTATAAGTCGAGATTCAGAAAATTGAATGGTTCGTTGTCGGAGGTTGGAAAGGTTTCTGCCGCTGTGGACGCAGCTCCGTCAATATATTGCTGGAGCGTGGAATAAGTCACGGTCGGGACGCTGCCCTCCCCAAAATCATAATCATTCAGCCGGAGGATTCGAATATTCGTTCCAAAGCGCAGCTCATGCGCCCCATGGGTCCAGGCGAGATTGTCGTTGATAAAGAATCGGGACGCGCGCCTGCCCTGAACCCACGTGTTGTCAAGTCCTCCCACCGTTGTGAATGGATTCGCGCCGGTGCCCTGCAGCACAATCGGGAACGCGGCAAGTGTCTTCTGAAAATCGCTTGGCCCAAACAAACTTGCGTACCAGGAAAATGCCGGGTTGAAGTAGTTCACAAGGTTTTGCGAAAACACATGCGTATATCCTGCTGCAAGAGAGTAGAGCGGTTGAGGGGAAACAGAGTTGAAGAGGGGGTTGATGGGATCAGTAAAAGCGGCTTGGACGCCCGTGTCGGCTTGAAGCCGGTACCAGGTGGTATTTTTCTCATTGATGTTGTAATCGATGCGAACGGTCTGGACCTGTTCATGATCGTCGCTTGAATGGGAAACGCTCTGGCGATTGGCGCAGCCATCCCCGTCATTGCCGTTCCCACTCAGGCCGAGCGGACATCCGAGGACCGCTTGCGGCGTTCCGTTGATATTTCCGTACAGCGAAAACATATTCGAGTAGAAAGCCGTCTCACTCGGAGGGACATGCTGCAAGACATAAGTTTGAAACGCGGGAGTTGGTACGGTGGCGGACGTGACGATGGGCAGCGCAATCCTGACCCACTCGCTATCGAAAAAGAAGAATAGCTTGTCGTGCACGATCGGTCCCCCGATACTGCCTCCGAAATGGTTTACGGTTGAGCCCGGCTTGTGATTTCCCGGCGTGGCGTTCGTGAAATAATCAGCCGCGTCGATCGCCGCGCCATTCCACAATTCATACAGGTTTCCGTGGAACTGGTTGGAACCCGACTTTGTGACGTAGTTGACCTGTGACGCCCCATACCGCCCTTGATCGACGGCATAGGAAAGCGTATTCACTGTCACTTCCGAAATCGAGTTGAGTCCGAGAACGAGGTTGGTCGAGAGTCCGCTGTTCAAATTGGTCAGCGGGTCGTTGGTCTCGAGTCCGTCGGCGATGTATCCGTTCGACAGTGCGGGCAGCCCATTGAACTCCACGTTGCCGTACCCGTTCGTCCCCCCGACAAAATCATTTCCGCTCCCGGCCGTGTTGATGAGCGCCCCGGTGGCAAACTGCAGGGGATAGGTCAAATCACCACCCGGATTCGGAAGATTTTCCAGTGCGGGCGCGTTGAGGGTCGTGGATGTATTCGCATTTTCCGGATTGAGAATCACAGCTTCGCCGTTTACTTCAATGCTTTCCCTTGCCTGGGCGACCTTGATTATGAAATCGGCGGTCTGCTTCTGGCCGAGGCCTGCATTTACAGAGTCATTTTGCTGGGGCTCGAAGCCTTGCGCTTCCACTCGAACCGTGTAGGTGCCTGGCTTCAATTGTGTGAAGTTGAATCGCCCCGAGTCGTCGGTCGTGGCCATTCGTTGCAGTCCGGTCTCCGTGTTGTGGATCGTCAGCGTGGCGCCCGGCACCGCCGCGCCACTGGCATCGCTGACTTGGCCGACAATCGCGCTGGTCGTTTCTCCCTGCGCAAATATCCTCAAGGGAAGGAAGGTAAGAAAAAGAACGACGGTAATGATAAGCCTGAGGGCGATCCACTTGGAGGCAATGGCGCGCGGCATAGGTACGGAACCTCACGAATTCTGATCGGCTAGGGTCCGAGCAATATCCTGGCAAGAGTTGCCGTTCATTCCAGCCCCGATCCGTTAACCTGGACTAGTCATGTATATTAACTCAGATTAATAAGAAACATGAATTATAGTGTACAAATTGTTCTTGCGGGTTGAGTGGCCAGAGGAGAAGGATGAGTGGCTGGAGTGCTCGATGAAGGTTCAATCGCCGTGGATGGCTTTCCTACTAGAACCCTTGGGCTGGCAGAAAAATGAAACGCTCAATAAACGGTCAGGTGTTAGAATGCGGACCTGATTCGGCATGGCTATGCAATTTAAAACGTAAAGCCCAACCCTGGCCGTTTATTTCTTATCTCGACGATGCGGTCGCGAAGGTGCGAACACGAAGATCAGACTGCGCTTGATCGCGCGCCTCGTCGACTTTAGCTGGACTGGTCGATCAGCGGAGAATCGAAAAGGAGCAGTTCAATATGTCGAGTAAACAAGGAAAATTCACGCGTTCGGCTGTAAATTACGTTGCGCTCGGTGTTCTGGCTTGTTTGCTAGCGGCCGCGCCAGCCGCCTTGGCGCAATATCCCACGCAACCTCAGGTGAGCAAGGACGGGACGACGGTCAGGCTCGATGACTATGCCACCCCGCCGCTCTCCAACGCGACGCACTCTGGCGCGAATACGACCGCGATTGATTACAAGCTGCAGCTGGGACGCGTGACCGCAATGCGCGCGGAGCCGGCAAATGCGCCGCTTGCGGCCTCGCGCATTTTCGTCGACGATCAGAGCTCCACGATTTACATCCTGGAGACGGCCACCAAGAAATTCACGCCATACCTTAAATTTACGGACATTTTCCCAAAATTTGCCTCCGACAAGGGCAACGCCACCGGCATAGTTTCCATCACTTTCGATCCGGGCTACGCGAAGAATGGGAAGTTCTATACAGTGCACACGGAAAATCCGGAATTGCCGGGGACCGCGATGCCAGTGAACACGCAGCTCCCTAGTTTGAAACTCACAGGATACGCGACTACCGATCCTGTAAATCCGCCCGCCGGCCCGGTTCATCTCGAGTCCGTTCTCGTGGAATGGACCGACACCAACATTCGCAACGCCACTTTCGAGGGCGCCGCGCGAGAACTTTTGCGCGTCGGCTATGACCGCAATCACCCCATGGACGACACGATTTTCGATCCTCTCGCCAAGCCCGGCAGCAGCGACTACGGCAATCTTTACATCGGGGTAGGAGACGGCGCCCAGGGAGAAACTCCCGGCCCCTCGCACACCCTCCCGCAGCAACTCAATACGCTGCTCGGCAAAATCCTGCGGATCACTCCGGACACCAACCTGCGCCCGAAAGACATGATGAGCGCCAATGGCCGTTACCGCATTCCATCCACCGGACCGGACCCCAATCCTTTCTTGAATGTGTCGGGCGCGCGGCCTGAAGTTTACGCCTACGGCCTGCGGCACCCGCACCGCTTCGACTGGGATGCCGCGACCAAAACGTTCCTGGTCATCGAAATTGGCCTCCACTATTGGGAAGAAGTCGACGTCGTGGCAAAGGGCGCCAATTACGGTTATCCCGAACGCGAAGGCAACGAACAACTTTTTGTGGACGATGCAGGCAAGACGGGCAGCCTCGAAAATCCGCCTGTTGCCTTCCCCGATCGCGACCTTTTGCATGTGGACGGGGTAGAAGAGCCGGTTGTTCCCATCTATCCCGCCGCCGTGTACAGCCACTGGGAAGGCGACTCAATTGGCAGCGGCTTCGTGTACCGAGGCAAGATGATGCCGCAGATGCGCGGGAAATTTATCTTCAACGACATGACCACCGGCCGCATTTTTTACACTGATCTCGGCGAAATGATCGCCACGCACGGACAGCGCAATCACCAGGCGCCGATCCACGAACTACAGATCATGTACAAGAGCCCCTACGACGCTTCCGCTCCAACCGCGGCGAAGCGCCGCATGTTTGACGTAGTCGCTGAATCCTATGCGCACAAGGGCGGAACCCCCGCTCAGGATCGGGTGTTGCCTGGGGCGGCCGCGGCCACAACCGGGTGGCGAGATCCGGACCACAAACAGCCGAAAGCCGATGCCGAAGGAGTCCCCTACGGCGGCGGGCGCGCGGATGTCCGCATCGCCCTGGGCGGCGACGGAGAAATTTATGTCCTGAGCAAGTCCGACGGCATGATCCGAAAAATGACAGCGGTGGTCACTCCGCCTCCTGCGGCAAAATAAGGCTACTTTCTTTCAGTGTGCTAAGCGTACGTTTCGGTCACGAAACACCGTTGCGTCCCGATGCAACCGAACCCACTAAGGCGTGCTCTAATAGAGTGGGACCATACTAGATGCTTCATGATGTTCTTATATTTTTTGCATTTCTAGCTGCGATCGCTGGGCTTTCCTTGGCTTTTCTTTCACAGCGCTACTGGTTTGCGCGCGCGTGGAGATTTGCCGGGCGAGTCAACCGGCCGGCCTTGCGCAAGGGAATCCGCGGCGCGCTGATCACGGCGCTGGCCGTGATTGCCCTTGCGGCCTTTGCCGTCGCCACGAGGAACATGCGCGGGGTGATTTCCCGCGGATCGTGGTGGCCGGCGTTTTTCGGCTTATGGCTGTCGAGTTCAATCTTTTCCTACCTCTTCATCAAAATCATCGCCGGAGCAGAGTGGTTGTGGCGCCGCTTGCGAATGTCGCCTTTGGAAAAACCCGCTGCTCCAGATGCGCCGCCCGCTCTGGCGGTGGCCGGGGCGCGCGCGGAAAGCATCGACCATTCCCGGCGCTATTTTTTCCAAGCTGCGGGGGTGATCGCCGGCGCGCTGCCGTTTGTGGGTGCGGCGTACGGCTTTGCCGAGGAGCGATTCCGGTTCTATGTGCGCGAAGTCCAGATTCCTGTCGCCAATCTTCCTCCCGCTCTGGACGGCCTGCGCATCACGCAGCTGAGCGATATTCACATCGGATCGTATATGCCCGTCGCTCAAGTGCGGCGTGCGGTTGGCATGGCCAATGAATTGAGCGGCGACCTCGTCGTGGTCACGGGCGATTTCCTCACCGGCAGAGGGGACCCACTTGAAGATTGCATCGCGGAGCTTTCGCGGCTGCGCGCGCCGCTGGGCGTTTGGGGTTGCAACGGGAACCACGAAATCTACGCGAAAGCGGAAGCGCAGTCCGCGGAGCTTTTCCAAAAATTCGGGATGAAGCTCCTCCGCCACGAAAGCGCCGAGCTGCGCTGGCAGGGAAGCGCGTTCAACCTGCTGGGCGTCGACTACCAGCGCCAGCGGGACGCCCTGGGAAATCGCGCGCGGATGCTGGCCGGCCTCGAACCGCTCGTGCGGCGCGACGTCCCCAATATCTTGCTGTCACACAATCCCAATTCGTTTCCGCGCGCCGCCGAACTGGGCATCGAACTTTCTCTCGCCGGTCACACGCACGGCGGGCAGGTGCGCGTGGAAATCCTCGATCATCGCTGGAGCCCGGCGCAGTTTCTCACACCGTATGTGGCGGGACTTTACAAGCGCCCGTTCTTTGCTCCCTCCGATTTAGGCGACCACCAAATTCCAGGTTCAGGTCCGGCGTCTAGTCTCCAATCTCCAACCTCCAGCATCTACGTCAATCGCGGGCTCGGCACGATTGGCGCTCCCGTCCGCCTGGGCGTCCCCCCGGAAATCACACTCATCACCCTGCGCCGCACAGTTTAAGTAGGATAGGCTTCAGCCTGTCTGGTTTTCTGCGTGTGAGAGAAGGTCAAGAGCAGACAGGCTGAAGCCTATCCTACTCGGGTTGCGGTTGCCGCACTTGCGTTGCGGTGCGATAATCCAGCGCATCAGCGCAAGAGACGCTCGTGGGAGCGAATGCTCTTCAGGGGGAAGCGATGGGAGTGCGAGAGGCTTGGATCGAGAAGCGGTTGAAGGAGACTGCGGCGGCCAACGGGACGCGCAACGTTTCGCAGATGCACTATGCGCGCCAGGGCGTGGTCACGGAAGAGATGGAGTACGTGGCGCGGCGCGAGAAGATCGAGCCGGAGCTGGTGCGCAGCGAAGTGGCGCGCGGCCGTGCGATCATTCCGGCGAACATTCATCACAAATCGCTGGAGCCGATGGGCATCGGCGTGGCGTTCAAGTGCAAGATCAACTCGAATATCGGAAATTCGGCGACGACGTCGCACATTGACGAAGAGCTGAAGAAGCTGCATCACTCGGTGCACTACGGCGCGGACACGGTGATGGACCTGTCGACGGGCGGGGACATTCCGGAGATACGCAAGGCGATCATTGAAGCGTCGCCGGTGCCGATCGGGACGGTGCCGATTTACGAAGCGCTGTCGCGGGTGAAGCGCACGGAAGATTTGACGATCGGGCTGATGCTGGAAGTGATCGAGGAGCAGGCCGAGCAGGGCGTGGATTACATGACGATCCACGCGGGGGTCTTGCGGGAATTCGTGCCGCTGGTGCGCAAGCGGATTACGGGGATCGTGAGCCGTGGCGGGGCGCTACTCGCGCACTGGATGAACACGCACAAGAAGGAAAATTTCTTGTACGAGCATTTCGAGGCGATCTGCAAGATTTTCAAGAAGCACGACGTGAGTTTTTCGCTGGGGGATGGGCTCAGGCCGGGGTGTCTGGCGGATGCGAGCGACGCGGCGCAATTCGCGGAGCTGAAGGTGCTGGGCGAGCTGACGAAGACGGCGTGGGAGCACGACGTGCAGGTGATGATCGAAGGCCCGGGACACATACCGATGGACCAGATCGAGCTGCAGGTGAAAAAGGAAATGGAGCTGTGCCACGAAGCGCCGTTTTACACGCTGGGGCCGCTGGTGATTGACATTGCGCCGGGATACGACCACATCACCAGCGCGATCGGCGCGGCGATGATCGGGTGGCACGGGGCGTCGATGCTGTGCTACGTGACGCCGAAGGAGCACCTGGGGTTGCCGAATGCGGAGGATGTGAAGCAGGGAGTGATCGCGTACAAGATCGCTGCGCACGCGGCGGACGTGGCGCGGCACCGTCCGGGCGCGAGAGACAGGGATGATGCGCTGTCGTATGCGCGGTTTCTGTTCGATTGGAACAAGCAGTTCGAGCTGTCGCTCGATCCGGCGACGGCGAAGGCCATGCACGACGAAACGCTGCCGGATGATTTCTACAAGGATGCGAAGTTCTGCTCGATGTGCGGGCCGAAATTCTGCTCGATGAACGTGACGCAGCTGGCGGAATCGGCAGGCGGGCAGGACCAGTCCGAGCGCCAGCAGAAATTCGTGGAGCTGCTCGCGAAAATCGAGAAGTAGTAAGTAGGACAGGCTTCAGAGTGTGGGTTTTGGTTGCAGCGTGGACAATCATGCTCTGCCTAAAATCCACAGGCTGAAGCCTGTGCTACTAAAATCCGAATTTTCATCCTTCAATGAAATTTCCAATGTCAGATCCCGCCGAAAACGAAGCCATACGCCAAGAATTCAATCGCTGGGCCGATGCCGGCATGGGCGAGGGCATGGAGGAAGAGCATCTCCCCATCGTTCTCCCTGTCCTTGACCAGATGAATCTTGCCCGTGACGAAAATGTGCTCGACGTGGGCAGCGGTGCGGGCTGGCTCGCGCGGATGATTGCCGAGCGTGTGCCCGAGGGCCGCGTGATTGGCATGGACATTGCCGACGAAATGGTGCGCCGCGCGCGGCGTAACTACGTCACTGTCGAAAATGCCATGTTCGTCATCGGCAGCGTGGACGAGATTCCGTGGGACGCAAATTTTTTCACGCATGCAATTTCGGTCGAGTCCGCCTATTATTGGCCTGACCCGGCGCGCGGCCTGCACGAAATTCACCGCGTTTTGCGCGAGGGCGGCACGGCGTGGATCATAAACAACTTTTATCTTGAGAATCCGCATTCGCACCAGTGGGCCAAACAGTTTGCCACGCCCGCGCACTTGCTCAGCGCCGCTGAGTGGGAAGCGTTTTTTCACGACGTGGGCTTCAAGAATATCGCTCACCGCCAGATTCCCGATCCCACTCCCGCGCCCGATCCTTATACTGGACGATGGTTTCGAGACACTGCAGAGTACCGCGCCTCCCGTCAAATTGGCGCGCTGCTCGTACATGGGACAAAGTGACATTCTGTTGCTTGGCGAATCCGGCAATCGGGTTTGACTCGCCTTGCCGGGGATGGATATACTCCCCCTTCCTTAGGGACTAGAGGAGACAAATGGGCGTTCTCGACCAGCGGTTTGAAAAAAACTTCATGATTTCTTCGGTGGACTATGTGTTCAACTGGGCGCGCAAGTCTGCCATCTGGCCCCTGACCTTTGGTCTGGCGTGTTGCGCCATTGAGATGATCGCTTCGACCACTTCGCGCTTTGACATTGCGCGGTTCGGCGCGGAAGTCTTTCGTCCTTCGCCGCGCCAATCGGACCTGATGATCGTGGCCGGCACGGTGACCCTGAAAATGGCCCCGGTTCTGAAGCGCGTGTGGGATCAGATGCCCGATCCCAAGTGGTGCATTTCGATGGGCGCTTGCTCCAGCGTGGGCGGTCCATTCAACGCCTATTCCGTGCTCCAAGGCGTCGACCGGATCGTTCCTGTTGATGTCTATGTGGTGGGGTGCCCGCCTCGCCCGGAAGGCCTGATTTACGCGCTGCTGAAGTTGCAGGACAAGATTGACCAGATGTCCCTGGCCAAGCGGCCCACGGAAATCCGGTTGCACCCGGGCATGGCGGAGGATTTCAAGCGGAACGTGATGGTCGCGCAAACGCCGTCACCTCGCTGACCTACGGACCTGAGCAAGCCATCGCCCGCCTCGGCGGACGTGCTACAAACCCGAACCATTTCGAAAATCTCCTGAAGGAGTCTGCAAAATGGGTTTTGTGCGTGCGGCGCGAAAAGATGAAATCCCGGCGGGTTCCATTCGCGAGTTTCAAGTCGATGGTCTGACTGTCGCTATCGCTAATGTAGGAAACAAGTTCTACGCCATCAACAACACCTGCCTGCACCGGGGAGGGCCGCTCGGGCAAGGGCAGCTTCAGGGTGTTGCTGTTACCTGCCCCTGGCACGGGTGGCAGTACGATGTGACCACAGGGAAGCTGGTCATGAATCAGGCCATTGGAGTGAAGACCTACGCGATTGAAGTGAGGGGCGAAGACCTCTGGATTGAAGCAAGCTAGTTTGGTTTTCCGGGCGGAGCGGTTTCCTTCCTAAAGTATTCACAAATAACCACATAGCGTATATTCCTAGCGGAATTCAGCCCCTTGATTTCTCTTGAGTCCGATCTTGCGACTTAGGCGTCTAATTATGCAGGCCACCTAGGGTTGACGAATCCTGGGTTCATTCCCATAAGGGGAAAGCCCAGAAATGTACAAATTTTTGCACAACGGGCGAGGTCCCGTGTATAGTGTCCGACCGACTCAATTCTCGGAGAACGATAATCATTCGGAGGCTTCCCGGTTTGACGACAATTCGCCCACCGGCCAGGCGAGGCCATTGGATTTTTTCGGTCAATCCTCACCATTATCACTGGGATACGCTGTTTGTGAAGGGCAAGGAAATGTGGAGGGGGGCAGGAACGCGTCCCGACGCGATTCGCGCCCTGAAGCAGGTGCGCAAGGGAGATCGTGTGCTCTGCTACCATTCCGCGCCGGAGAGGGCGCTTTACGCGATTGCCGAAGTCACGCGCGATCCCTACCCCGATCCCCACGACCGGGAATCGAAAATGATGGTCGCGGACCTGCGCGCCATGGAGCGCCTGCCGCGCCAAATCCCCCTGGACGAGCTCCGGAACAACGCCTCGGTGCGCAAGGTCAAGTTTCTGAAGAACGTCCGCTTGATCATTTCGCCGGTCACGGAAGAGGAGTATCAGGAAATCCTGCGAATGGCAGGTATTGTCGCCACTCCGGGCCTGCCGCTGCCGTGATTCGTGACTTGTGATTTGTGTCCGGGAAACCTTTTCCTGGTGTAGGGTCCGGCAATATTTTTCCCGTAGAATCATTCACGCCTTGATTCCTCGATGATCGCAGTTCAAATGTCTGTGCTATTTTGAATGAGACTTCCCAATGCCTGAACTTCCCGAAGTAGAAACAGTTGTGCGCGGATTGCGCTTGTCGTTGCCGGGCCGTATGTTTGTCGAAGTGCGCTTCGGCAAGACGGACTTTGTCGATAATCCTGGCGAGATTGCAGAACGCCTCCCGACAATGCGTGTTTCAGACGTCACGCGCCAGGGCAAATTCATTTGTATTGGTTTGCAGGCGGGCGCGCCGAGCGCCTCATGGACCGCTCCTCGCTCGTCGCTCTACCTAATCATCCACCTTGGAATGACGGGCCGCCTGACCGTAATTCCCTCTGGCGCCTCCGTTGCGCCTCACACGCATGTCTTTTTTGTCCTGGACGATGGCCGCGAGCTGCGCTATACGGACATTCGGCGCTTTGGCCGAATGCTTCTCATTCCAGAATCGCGGCTGGCGGAATTCACCGGACAACTCGGAAAAGAGCCGCTTGAAATCAGCGCGGAGGAATTTTGCCGGAATTTTGGTTCGAGGCGCGCTCGCGTCAAGGCGCTGTTGCTCGATCAAAGAGTTTTGTGCGGGATCGGCAACATCTATGCGGACGAGAGTTTGTTCCGCGCGCGCCTGCACCCCGCGCGCATCGCCGAAAACCTGACCAAGAAGCAACTCCTCCTCCTACACCGGACAATCCGCCGGGTACTGGATGAGGCGATTCGTTCACGCGGCTCCTCGATCTCCGATTATGTCGATTCCGACGGCATGCGCGGCGAGTTCCAGTTCCGCCACCGCGTCTATCAGCGCGACGGCAAGCCGTGCTTTCGTTGCAAAACAATCATCCGCCGCGTGATCGTGGCGGGCAGGAGCAGCCATTTTTGCCCACGCTGCCAGCCCCCGCCGCGTAGTCATAAGGCCGCGAAGAAGAATTTGGAACCACAGATGAACGCAGATAAACACGGATCAAAAAAAGACGGGAAAATCCTGAAAAGGAGAAATAACAAAACCCTTTCGTCATCCGCAGTGACCCTCGATATTTCCCGTGAGTCGTAAGCTGTTATCTGTGTTCATCTGTGTCAATCTGTGGTTCCATTTTGCGTGGCAGGTGGGCGTATACTCACGGCATCCCCGGGTTAGGAATTCGCATCGAAGCTGGCAACGGAGAAGCCGCATGAAAATCAGATTGCCGGTTATTTTGTTGGTCGCGGGGTTATGGACAGGCGGAACCGTGCTCTCCGCGCAGATGCCGGCGGGACCGGAACAGGCCCCAATGGAGCAAACACCGCCTGCACAACCTCTATCGGCGCCGGCTGCTCCGGCTTCCAACTCCGCACCGAAGGCTGCCCAGGGAACTTACGTGGTTCCCTCCGGCACACGTTTGCCATTGATTCTGCACAACGCGGTGACCACGCGAAATGCTAAGCCGGGCGATCCGATCTATCTCGAAACCCTCTTTCCGATTGTCATGGATAACCGAGTTCTCATTCCCGCAGGATCCTACGTGCAGGGCGAGATTGAGGAAGCCAGGCGCCCCGGCAAAGTAAAAGGCACGGGAGAAATCCGCTTGCGGCTGAATTCGATGATTCTCCCGAATGGCTACGCCGTAGATTTCAATGCGATTCCCACAAATGCCGGCACGGGCGGCGATGAAGCGACCGACAAAGAAGGGAAGATTCACGGGGATACGGACAAGGCCGGTGACTTTGGAAGCGTAGTCAAGACGACTGGAATCGGCGCAGGCGTCGGAGGGATTGCGACGCAAAGCGCCAAGGGCGCGGGCATTGGAGCGGGCGCAGGCGCGACGGTCGGGCTTGCCGCCGTGCTGCTCACTCGTGGCCCTGAACTTGAACTGCCGCGCGGCACAACCCTTGACGTCATCCTCGACCGCACAATTTATCTTGATGCCAGCCGCATCAATTTCACCGATCCCGGCCGAGCCTCGTCGCTTCCCGGCCCGCCTGACCGCGAGCCTACGCGCAGCCGGTCGCCCTTCTGATACGCAACTCGATCGGGGCAGGCGCGCCGCTGCGGAACGGTGCGTATTACAATCTAACCAACTCAGGAAGATGCGGCAGATGACTTCGCAGCATGATAGCGCCCGGGCACGGCTCGCGTAGAAATAGCGACGCGGTTCCACATGTTAATGGTGGTCGCGACGATGGTCAGATCCAGGATTTCCTTCTCGCTGAAATATTTCTTTACTTCCTCGAATACAGCGTCCGGCACGTGAGTCTCTGAAACGAGGGTGATCGCCTCCGTCCATTCGAGCGCGGCCCGCTCGCGGTCGCTGAAAAACGGCGTTTCGCGCCATGCATCGAGCGCGTACAAGCGTTGCTCGGTTTCTCCCAGCGCTCGCGCATCAATCGAATGCATGTCAATGCAATACGCGCAGCCGTTGATTTGCGAGGCCCGCATCTTCATCAAATGAACCAGACGATGATCCAAACCGCATTCGGAAATATATTTTTCCAGGCCCAGCATGGTATTCAGGGCCTCCGGAGAATATTTCCTGTAGTCGATCCGTGGTTGCATGAAAACACCTCCATTATCCGTTTGCGCGGCTCGTCAATAAGCGCCGCGCCCGGAATGTTTTCCTCTCCATAACAAATAGATGCGACGACGTATCGCGGGGTTATCGATATTTAAGACGCAGACGCGGTTCGATCCACGCTCGTTCTCGTGAAGCGAAGGGGGCTGAACATTTCCCAGTCGAAGCTGGTCCGGCGTTCGGCGATCCACTCGCCGATGAGCTTTGCACTGATGGGAGCAAGCAGAATTCCATTGCGATAGTGCCCGGTCGCGAATACCAGTCCATCGATATCCACGGGCCCCAGGATGGGAAGTTGATCGGGCGAGCCGGGACGCAAGCCGCTCCAGGTCTCGATGATTTCCGCTTTCCCGAGTTCAGGCGCGAGCTCGTTCGCCGCCGATAGGATTTTTTCGATCCCGCCCGAGGTGACGCGCTTTTCATAACCTTCGTTCTCAAGCGTACTGCCGACGACCACCGTCTGCGGGCGTTCCATGCCTCGGGGGACCAGATAACCTCGCTCGGAGCGCAACACGTGTCGAATGGGAGCGCCGAAATGCCGCAAAGCGGCCATTTGCCCGCGCACCGGATGCGTGGGTGCGTAAGGCGCGGCCTCAGGTATGAGTGAAGACCAGCACCCCGCGGCAAGCACCACCTGCGCCGCGTGAAAAATTTCGCCACTCGACGTTTTCACACCGGCGCACTTATTCCCCTCGAACACAAGCGAAGTCACTTCCACGCCGGGGCATAGCTCTGCGCCCATGGAAGCCGCCGCGGCAAGCACCGCGGACGTCAGGGCACGTGGCTCGACCGAACATTCGTCGGGAAGAAATGCCGTCGCGCGTGCATCCCGGCCGAGGGCAGGTTCCATCTTCTTCGCTTCGTCCAATGGCAGGGGTTCGCAGGCGAGTCCCAGCCCGTGATGCAGCGCCACGAGCGTGCTCAATTCGCGTTCCGCCTCGCCGTGGCAGATGACTTCAATCGCGCCACCCGCGCGATAACCTGTGCGAAGACCCGAAGCTTCTTTTACCGCGTCAATAAATTTTGGATATAGAGCTAGGCTGGCGCGCCCCAGCGGGACAAGGGGAATCGCCGCCGGGCAATCCGGAGCGGGAGAAAGCATTCCCGCGGCCGCCCAGGAGGCTTCGTGCATAAGTTCCTGGCGGTCCAGCACGACAACCCGCAAATTTCTCCGCGCCAGATCGAAGGCAATCGATCCGCCGATGATGCCCCCGCCAACGATCACTACGTCGTACGATTTCACCACAATATCTTATCAGCAATGCGGATGGATGGCGGATTTTGCCGCGTTTTGTATGGGAGTTCTCTCTCAAATGGCTATGTGGCAGTAAGCCATTTGGGACAAGTTTTGTCGTTTGGAAATGAGGTCATGTTGTCGCGCCGACGGCGCGGAGTATGCCAGCCCGGGGCAACACCCCGGGTAGATTGCTCCGAGTATCATCGCCCGCCCTGAAGGGGCGGAGGGGGGAATGCTGCGCCCTTTCAGGGCGCACTACTTTCAATGGATTCCCAAACCTAGGGCGTTGCTCTGGGCTAATATGCGGCGGCGCTTTCAGCGCTGGAATCTGCGTTGGTTGATTTGATTTTCAACGAACCTAAAACGATTTCACGAGTTCCGCGGAGAGTACGCGCGCCTTTTCCGCGAGGTTCTGCGCGCGCACCCAGTCGTCGGCCATGATGGCCTCGTGAGCCTGGCTGAGGAATCCATTTATTTTCTCCGTCAGGTCCTTTTGCGCGGCGTTGAGCTGCTTCCCATTGGCGACCTGGAGGTTCTGTTCCGCGGTGGTGATGTTCTTGGTTGTGCTATTTTTCGTCGCATCCAAGTCCCTGGCGGAGAGCTGCGGCGAAATCTGCGGCGGCGCAGGTTTGGCCGGCGTCGGTTCGGCCGCATCCGTTTCTGACGGCGCCGGTCGCCGAGGCGCAGCGGGACGCTTGGCTGGCGCGGGCGGCGGAGCGGGAGACGGCACCTCGGGCGCGGGTTCTTCGGTGGTACTCACAGGAGGCGGAGCTGTCGGCGGCGGCATGGGCGCAGTCTCATCCGGCGGCGGCGTGCTCACTGATGGCGGCGCAGCCCGCACGATGTGCTTGCTGGCACAACCGGCCAGGCCTGCGGAGGCCGCGCAGAGCAGCGCAAGGAGTTGGATTTTCCTCATTACAGAATCCTCGCGACGGCCGCGCTTGGGTCTCTGTGGCGTGTAAGCGCGGAATCCATCTGGCGAGCCAGCGGCAACCGGATTCGAAACGTCGTGCCGCGTCCAACCTCCGAGTCGAATTCTATGGAACCATTGTGCAACTGTACAGTTCGAAAGGTGCTCGCCAGGCCAATCCCGCTTCCTCCCGGGCGCGTCGTAAAGAAAAGCTGGAAGATTCGCTGCCGGTGTTCGGGAGCGATGCCGCGCCCGGTGTCCCGAATTTCGATCTCGGCCATCTCCCCGCGCCGTCGAAGCGAAAGGAAAAGCTGCCCTCCGCCGGGCATGGCTTCCAGGGCGTTCACAAACAGATTGATCAGGGCCTGCTTCAACAGAGGCTTGTCCACCAGGACGTTCGGCACTTCGGCGTCCAGGCGGACGTCGAGTTTGATATTTGCTTTGTCGAACTCGGGCCGCTCCACTGCAAGGACACTCTCCAAAATATCTTTGAGGCTGGATTCTTCCTGGTGCATCTCCGGTGGACGCGTGAAATCGAGGAAGCGTTTCACGACGCTGTCGAGGCGATCGATTTCGTTGTCCAAAACCCGGACGGCCTGCAGCGGGAGCCCGTCGACGTTGGGCAGGCTGGCTTTTAAGTTTTCCAGCCAGATGCGCATCGAGTTCAGGGGATTTTTTACTTCGTGCGCCACGCCCGCAGTGATGCGTCCCAGATTAGCGAGGCGTTCGGAAACCTGCAGCTGCGTGCCGATGCGTTCCCTCGATTCCAGGTCCTTGAATTTTACGAGCGTGCCCATTCGTGCGTCGCCTTCGCCAATGACCTCGACACTCACTCCCACGCGCCGCGGCGGCCCATCGATGCCGGACAGAACCACCTCGGCGGAAGCAACTGGTACAAGTTCGCCATTCTGCAGCTTGATGGCTTCCCGGACATCATGATCCGGCGGAAAAATATCTTCCGCTCGCCGCCCCAGAAGCTGGTCCGACGGCGTGGCGAGAAACCGCTCGACGGCGGGACTCACCATGACCGCCCGGCCATCGACGGAAAAGAGCAGCAAGCCGTCATCGAGACCGCCGAGAACCTGGTCAATGTTTTCGCGCAGATTGCTGAAGATTTCCCGGACGCCGCGCAATTGCATTCCAATCTGGCTGATTTTTGTGCTGACCTGCCCAAATTCGTCTCCGCGCTGCAGCGGCTTCTGATCGAATTCTCCTTTCGCGATTCGATCCAGTTGCGCGGTAATGCGTTTCAGTGGAGCGAGCGAAAGGCTGCTGACAAGCGCGGACAATAAAACGGAAATTCCCACGGAGGCAAGGGCCAGCAACGCAGCCGAACGCAGTGCGGGAGTGATGCTGATTCGCAGCAAGCCGGTCTGCACCGCGACGCGCACCACTCCAAAGGGGATCTGGTTTCCCGGGGGCCCGATTTGGAATGCATAGTCCACTTCGTACGTGCGCGGCGGGCCGTAAAGTACCTTCAGTTGCTGCACGAAACCGCTGGAAACAAGTTGCGAAAGGTTTGACCTGGCAGGCGTGGCGGTTCCGGGCAAGGACTTGTCGCTGGAGACCAGCACGGTGCCGTCGACGCCGGTGACGGACACCTCGTAAATCAGCGGCGAGTATCCGACCTCGGCGTCAATCGAGGAGGCCAGCGGCGCGCTATCGTCGAAAGCTTGCTGAACGTAGGCGCGCAAATCCTCTGGGCTATCCGACGCCGGCGACGCTCCGGATTTGGCCGCGTCCACCAGCGCGTTTTGCGCCTCAAAAAAGATATGCCGGGAGACGAGTTGCGCGCGCTCGTTGGCTTGCCGGATGACCTGGCGCGTGAGGTTTACGACGTAGAGGGTCGAATTCACGCCTACGACGGCCAGGACCAGCGCCGCCGTGGTCAGCGTAATCTTCGTCTTCAGGCGGAGTTGCATGCGTCGCTCTGCCCCTTACACCGAGGAAGCTTTGGCTGCCTCGTATTCCTTCAGCTTGTTGTGCAGAGTCTTTAAACTGATCCCCAGAAGTTCGGCGGCGCGCGTTTTGTTGTTCGTGGACGCAAGCGTTTGCAAAATGAGTTCGCGTTCGGCCGCTTCCACCGTGGTCCCCAGCGGGAAACGCAGCGAGGCCAGGTCGGAAGCCGCCGCCGCGGGCGCGTGCCCGAAATCCCCCGGCAAACTTGCGCGTCCAATCAGGTCGCGCTCGGAGACAATCGCCGCGCGTTCCAGCACGTTGCGTAACTCGCGCACATTTCCCGGCCAGGAATAACTCGCGAACAGATCGAGCACTTCGGGATTCACGCCGCGAACATGTCGCCCGTGCTTGACGTTGATTTCGCGCAAAATATGTTCCACGAGAAGCGGGATGTCTTCCTTGTGATCGCGCAGCGGGGGCAGAAGAATATGAAACACGTTCAAACGGAAGTAGAGGTCCTGCCGCAATTCCCCTTTGGCCACGGCCTGCTCGGGTTCCTTGTTCGTCGCGGCGATCACACGCACGTCGACCGGGGTTTCCACTTTGCTGCCGAGGCGGCGCACTTTGTGATCTTCGAGCACGCGAAGCAGTTTTGCCTGCGTCGGCGCGGGCATCTCGCCGATTTCATCGAGCAGCAGCGTGCCGCCGTCAGCAAGCTCGAAACAACCGAGCCGTCGCTCCGCCGCGCCTGTAAAAGCCCCGCGCTCGTGGCCGAAAATTTCGCTTTCCATCAGGGATTCGGGGATCGCGGAACAATTGATGGCAATAAACGGACGGTCGGCGCGAGGCGATAACCGGTGAATCGTACGCGCCAGAATTTCCTTGCCTGACCCGGTTTCTCCAGTAATCAGCACGGAGGCGGACGACGGGGCTACTTGCTCGACCAGATGCATGACCTCTTGCATCGTCTTGGACTGGCCCACCAAATCGCCCAGCTTGCCCGATTCGCGCAGTTGCCGAGTGAGTGCTGCGACTTGCTTACGGTCCCGCACGCGCCCGAGCGCCCTGTCCAGCAGCACGTGCAGGACGGCGCCCTTGAGCGGTTTTTCGATGTACCAGAACGCCCCCGCTTCAATGGCGGCTACGATGCGCTCTTCGCTGCCTTTACCGGTGATGACAATTGCCGGAACGTGCTGCAACTCTTCCCCAAGCCGCGCCAGGAGGTCCAGTCCGTTCATTCCTGGCAGCTCCACGTCGGCGATCAGCACGGCCGGCGCAAATTCGGAAAATTTTGCCAGGGCGTCCTCGGCGCTGCTTACGCCCAGCACTTCAAATCCCCAGCGGCGCAAGAGTGCTTCGTATCCCAGACGAGCGTTTTCCTCGTCCTCGACGATCAGGACGCGGTCAGGAGAAGGCTTCGATGTTTCGAATCGGGTCGCTTCAGCCATTCAATTTGTAAGCTGTCCCCGGGCTTAGGGTTAGGGTCGGCTCCTCCGCTTGAATCTACCAGTACCCCCCGGTAATGCCAAGCTGAGATGCGTGGAGCCCCCAAAATGTTTCATTGAATAGCTTTAGCGGCGTCCTTCAATTCGGCAACGAGGCATTTGACCAGGTCCGCGGCAGGGAGCGAACGGGCGCGCGTGACGCCCTGTCCCGCCCACAATGACAAAAATCCCGCCTCGCCCGCTTTCGCGGCGGCGGAACGCATGGAACGGGTCAATACATTCTGCAGAGGAAAAGGAAGGATGGAATCTTCCTTCCCTTGCAATTTTTCGATGAACGTATTCCGGAGGCCGCGCGCGGGCCGGCCAGAGTAGGCGCGCGTGATGACAGTCGTATCGGTGCGCGCGGATAGAATTGCCCGCCGATAAGCTTCGGGAGTTCCTGCTTCAGGGCATGTGAGGAATGCAGTTCCAAGCTGGGCCGCAGTGGCGCCCAAAGCGAACGCGCGGGCGATATCGCGTCCGTCCGTCAGGCCGCCGGAAGCAATGACGGGAACCGAAACCGCGGCTCGAATCGTTCGGACAAGATCCAGCGTTGGAACCATCGATGACTCGAATGATGCAAGAAAAGTGCCTCGATGTGCTCCTGCCTCCGCACCTTGCGCCACGACGGCCGCGACTCCAGCTTTTTCGAGGAGGCGCGCCTCCTCAACCGTCGTCGCCGTCCCGATGGCCAGAATTTCCTTTTGCTTCAAACGCTTCATCGCTTCCGGAGAAGGGATCCCGAATGTAAAGCTGAATATTTCCGGCCGGGCTTCCAGCACGGCCTCGAATTGCTCAGCAAAGGGATCCGGCGGAACGGAGGGCAAAACCGGAGCGGGCAGCCCCAGAGTTTTGTGGACTTCCCCGAGAAGAGACAGCATGGGCCGCGCGTCCGGAACGGCTTTCGTTTCATAACCACCCGCGAACAGATTGATGTTCACTGGCTTGTCCGTGAGAGTCCTGATCCGGTGAAACTCGCTCAGAATCTCTTCCGCTTTGAGATAGGCGGCGGCCAGCGATCCCAAACCGCCGGCATTGCACACCGCTGCTATGAGCTCTGGAGTCGTCAACCCGCCGCCCATCGGAGCCTGGATGATTGGAAATTTGATTCCTAGTTTCTGCAGAAAATCGCTGTCTGCCATGAGCGAATTTCCCTCCTGCACAGGATTCGGCGGCCAACATTGATTGTAATGCGCGCGGGGGCCGGGCAGGGAGTTCGTTATGGAGAGCTATGGCCGGCGCACTTCAGGACTCCCAGGAATTTGCTGAACGGACCGACAACCTCGCGATATTGGTGGGCCATGATTCTTGAAATTTGGTGCAGATGGGTCAGGTCATGAGCCGCCCAGGTCGCCAAGAGCTCTGACAGAGTCACAGTGCCCAGAGCCGGATGCCGTCCGCGCCTTTCGAGATCTTCCTGGCTAAGTTTCATTGCGCGCAGTTCGTCCAAGTTCTTGGCTCGAAGACGTGCAAATTCGTCCAGCAACTGGCCGAGCGATTTTCCCTGACTCTCGCGCATTTGCGCCCAGCGATCAAAGGGCACAAACGCTTGCGCCTCGCCAAATTCCAGGATCATCTTGGCCCGCGGCATCCAGTTCGCGCGTTCGGCGTGAATTAAGTGGCCGACGACGTCGAACGCGCTCATGGTGTTCTCGCTTTCGTTGCGGGACGTCCATATTTCCGGTAATTCGCGCAGAAGAGCGTTCAGCGCAGCAGGCGTGCGAGAGAGAAGCGAGATTGTATGTTCCAGGTCGTGTGGCATTGTGTGCCTCAAATCCTATGTGAGTATTTTCAGTAGATTCTGAAAGTGTTCAATCCGCATTGCATCCCTCCGCGGCCAATGCTCGTGAATTCGGTCGGGCAATATGCGGAGCAATATGGCACCGACATCAGATTGGATGGTTGAATGGGCTCTTGAGTCTCGACAATTTTCAGGCCGATCTCTCGGCCCGGTTGTGCTTGAGTGGTATGATCCTGCGGCCGAATCCAGGAATGCCAGGAGAAGATCCATGCGAAATCGAACAGGAATGTTGGCGCTCATCTTGATGACCGCGTCGGGGTTCGTGGGCGGGCTGCTGGTCGAGAGCAAAATCCAGCGCGTGCAAGCGCAAGCAAAGCCCGCCGCCGCGTTCCCGGCCGTTCCGGGACAAAAGGGTGGCGAGGACATCACCGGCCCCTACGAGCCCGTTCTCGACTGGCCGAAACCGCTGACATCGTTGCCCGGCCACGAAAACTGGACGTGGGGAGCGGTGGAAGGCATCTTCGCGGAAAGTCCGAATCGCGTGTTTATCGCACAACGCGGTGAATTGCCTGCTTTGAAAAGGCCAGTGAATACGCCTATACCCGCATTTGGGCCGAGCCTTTCCTTTCCGACCGGCGAGGTTCCGTTCCGCAATGCTTCGCAAGGGCCGGTGGCCAGCCTGCCGGGCGGAGGGGCTCCGGGCGATCTGCCCGAGGACGCCGACAAGAAGTGGAGCGGGAAGAAAGGCGTCGACGCGCGGTGGGAACACGCGCTGGTGGTCGTCGACGCAAGCGGGAAAATCTCCGAAGATTGGACGCAGTGGGACAATTTCTTCGAGCGGCCGCACGCCGTGTACATCAACCCGTACGATCCCGACAAGAATATTTGGGTTGTCGATGACTACAAAGAGGCCGTCTTCAAGTTCAGCCACGATGGCAAACAGCTTCTGCAGACCATCGGCACGGTTGATCAATCCGGCGCGGACGACAAGCATTTCAACCGGCCCACGTTTCTCACTTGGCTTCCCGACAACACCATGTTCGTTTCGGATGGATACAACGGCACGCGCGTCGCGAAGTTCGACAAAGACGGAAAGTTCCTGCTTGCCTGGGGAGAGAAGGGTGTCCCGCCAAACGAGATGCGTCCCGGCTACTTCAACGTCGTCCACGGTATTGCCGCGGACCCGGTGACGCATCGCGTGTACGTGGTCGATCGGAGCAATCACCGCATCCAGGTTTTCGACCAGAATGGAAAATTCGTCGACCAGTGGCCGGTCGACAAATACTCGTCTATCAATTTTCTTTACATGTCGGCCGACCGGAAGTTGTGGGCCGCGGACGACAGAAACTCGAAAATCGTGGAGTACGATCTGGACGGGCATTTGCTCTATGCGTGGGGAACGCTGGCCGATTGGCCGGGCGGTCTTTTCAATACCCACGGAATGAGCGTCGATCAGGAGGGGAATTTCTACGTCGCCGAGGTCGGTAACGGCCGCGCGCAGAAGTTCCGCCCGCGCCAGGGCGCGAATCCGGCGCTACTCGTCGGCAAGCCTGTTTACGCCGCGTGGAAATAGTATTCACGGACCGGCTTGCGGATGCTGGGAACGGCGAAGCTAAATCCGTGGCCATTGTTCGCAAATTGATTCCATGTGCGTCGGGACGCCACTCAACCCTTTCCATTCCATAGGAATAGGCGGGAAAAAATCTTCTGTGCCGCGCAGTGTGCTTATATAATGGGCACCCTTTGCGGTACGAACGATTGAAATGAGACGGCAGTCGGCGCAGAGGGATGCTGTGCGTGGCATGTTATCAAACTTAGTGGCCCGGTCCTTAGGGCTATCGCTATTTTATGAGGAAATTCGCGGAGGTTTCCGCTCATGTTGCGATTGATCACGCGGGGCGCAGGGCTGTTAATTTTGATTTCGCTACTCGCTCCCGCCGGTTTCTCAAAGAACTCGGCAAAAAAGGCCGATAAGAACACTAAGAAACCCGACGACACATCGGTTGCAACCTCTTCCGATGCGACGAATACCGAAGAAACCACGGCTTCCGAAACAGCTTCTCCGGCTGCTCCCACTCCCGGTGCGCAAAACGCGGCTGCCGATAAAAAAAGCGCAAGCGACGATTCCAAGCCCGAGCCGAAATTCACGCCGATGCTGGCAACGACGGGAACGATTGGACTTTTTACACTAGAGACCGCTGACACCATCCCGAAGCGCGGATTTGCGTTCTCCGCATTTGGAAATAAATTCGGCCGCATGCCGGGAAGCGTCACAATATTCCAGATAGGCGTGGACTTCAGTTATGGCATCACGGACAACCTGAATTTCTACGCGGCCTTTGATCCCTACGGCCATGTGCATGTCGGGTGTCCCGGCCAGTTGAGTTTGCAGTCGGCCCCCTTATCCACCTGCGCGCCCATCCCTTTGGGGCCTCCGATCTCCAATTCGTTCTTCCAAGCCTTCCCCGGCAGCGCGCCCGGTTATGTGCAGGACTATCCTTTTGCTGCAAATAATACGGGCGGCATTGGGAATATCACTTTGGGGCTGAAGTATGCATTCCTCTCCGAACGGCAGGGCGCTCCGGTCAGCTTTTCGGTCCGCAATGATCTGAATATTTCAACCCGAACGGACGTAAACAAGCTGCTGGCCAACGGCACGCAAGGGAGCCCGCTGAGCGATATGGTTTCCCTGGCGGTGAGCAAGCAATGGAGCAACGTCATTACCGGAACGTTCAATTTCGGATACATGTTCGTCCGCGCCCCGCGCGATAATCAGGCCCAGCCTCTATTTGCCATGCCGGATCAGGTGAGGACTGGTGTGGGTTTCATCTCATTTCCCGAAAGCCGCTTTCAATTGATGTCGGAATACTCGGCTGTGATTTTTGCCTCCGCGCCCGGAACCCCGCCGGACACTTCGTTTGGCGCGCGCGACCCGATCGACGGAGTTTGGGGAATCCGCGCGTACCCTTGGAAGCATCTGGCCTTTGACCTCGGTTACCGGCGCATGCTGAACCTGAGGGATCTCAACGACCGGTCGGGATTTGTGGTGAAAATTGGGACCGCGTTTTGGCCCGAGAAAGCTCCGCCGGCCAACCACCCGCCAACAATTTCGTGTACCGCGGATAAGGGCATGGTGTATCTGGATTCGGGCGACTCGGTTGCGGTGAACTGCACAGCTTCCGATCCCGACAACGATCCTTTGACCTACACGTGGTCGTCCACTTGCGGCAAAGTGGACGGGACAGGATCGCAGGTCCGCTGGCTTTCCGCGGGAGTGCCGCTCGGAACGTGCAACATCACGGCGAAAGTGGACGACGGCCGCGGCGGCTTCGCCAGCTCCAGCGCTGCCGTTCGAGTCGATCCCAAGCCAAATCATCCGCCGACGATTGCCTGCTCGGCCGACCGATCGTCGGTGTTCGCGGGAGAGAAGGTTCATATCACCACAAATGCCAACGATCCTGACGGCGATCCGCTGACATTCACCTGGCACGCGAATGGAGGCCAGATCACCGGCAGCGGCGCAGCGGCGGACTTTGACACCACGGATCTCGCCCCGGGGAATTACTCTGTGACAGTACGTGTGGATGACGGCCGCGGCGCCGCCGCCGATTGTTCGTCGACGATTGAAGTGAAGGCTGTGCCGCCTCCGCCACAGGCCAGCAAGATCAGCGACTGCGCATTCGACAAGCCGCTCAGCACCCGCATCGACAACGTTTGCAAACGCATCCTCGACGATGTCGGGCTCCGCCTGCAAAGCGAACCGCGGGCCACCGCCGTGATCATCGGCTACTCCGACCCGAAGGAAGCGAAGCCCGGGAAAGTCGCCGGCGACCGCGCTTCCAACGCGGTGAAATATCTCGGTGAAAAGGGAATTGACGCGTCGCGCGTCCCCACTCGAACCGCCAGTGGCCAGGCCGGCGCAACCGACAACCGCCGCATCGACGTCATCTGGGTGCCTGAAGGCGCGACCTACTAGCGTAGGCTTCCGCACCTGACGACGGGATCTCCGGACTCCCTTTAGGGCGATACCTCGAAATTCAAGCTTCAGCCATGCGCAAAGTTCTCCTGATCGTTCTGTCATTGCTTGCCGTCGATTCGGCGCGAGCGCAGGCATGGACGGCCCTCGGCCCACCCGGAGGAGATGTTCGCGCCCTGGCCACCGATCCCGCGCGTCCCGGCCGGATTTTTCTGGGCACGGCCGACGGCCACATTTTTGGTTCCGATGATTCGGGAGCGCATTGGGCGTTGCTCGGACGGGCCAGCTCGCGCCCCGACGCCGTAATCACCGCCATTGTTGTGGACCCACGAGATGGGAACGTGGTCTTCGCATCCTCGTGGATGCGCGACGCCGCGGCAGCGAGAGGCGTGTTTCGCAGCGGCGACGGGGGACGCACCTGGAGCGGCGCGGGGCTCGCTGGCCAGGCCGTGCGCGCGCTGGCCATGGCGCCCTCGGATCCGAGTGTGCTCGTGGCCGGGACACTGGATGGCGTCTACCGCACGCTCGACGCCGCCAAGTCGTGGGAGCGCATTTCCCCGGAGCATCACCAGGAGTTGCGCAACCTCGACTCCCTGGCCATCGACCCGCGCGATCCGCAAATCATCTACGCGGGCACGTTTCATCTTTCCTGGAAAACGAAAGATGGCGGGCGCAACTGGCGTCCGATTCATGAAGGGATGATTGACGATTCCGATGTCATGAGCTTGCTTATCGATGGAGGAAATTCGCAGCACATTTATGCCAGCGCCTGCTCAGGAATCTATCGCAGCGACGATAGCGGCGCCCAATGGAGAAAAATCCAGGGCATTCCGTACGCGGCTCGGCGCACTTACGCAATTGCGCAAGATACGGGACAACCAGCCCGTGTGTATGCGGCAACGTCCGAAGGCCTCTGGAAGACGGCGGACGGGGGGATGACCTGGCGCCGTACGACTCCCGAGTCCTGGGTGGTCAATGCCGTTGTGGTCGCCGACGGAAATCCGGGGCGCGTCTTGATCGGCACGGAGCAATTCGGCGTTCTCGTGAGCGATGACGCGGGAGAACATTTCGCAGGCTCCAATGCGGGATTCGATCACCGCCAAATTCTCGCCCTCGGCGTCGATGCAAATCAGCCCGCGCGAATGCTCGCCGTGATCGCAAATTCTTCCGATCCTGTCCTGGCCACCCAGGATGCCGGCCGGACGTGGTCGCCGCTCGGATCCGGGCTGCTCCCTGAACAGATCCTCCGAGTCTACGCTGCGCCTGACGGCGCCTGGTGGGCTTCCCTGACCCTCGGAGGTCTCCTGCGTTATGACGCAGAGAAGAATGCCTGGAAGCAAGTCGGAGAAGTTGTGAGCGAAGCTGGGGCTGCAAAGGCACCTGCGTCGCGCCATATGGCAAAAAGCGGCGCGCGGCCTCCGCTGGGCGTTGTTTCAGACATGGCGTTCAGTTCGAAGGAGTGGTACGCCGCCACGAGCGCTGGCTTGCTCATTTCCACGGATCGGGGGGTGACCTGGACCCCCAAGACTGCCGTCCAGTTATCCTCGCTGCCCGTTCAATCGGTGCTTGTTTCTTCGAACGGCGATCGGATAAAGCTCGTATCTCTCGGTGGGCTTCTATTCTCCGATGATGGCGGGCACTCCTGGACTTGGCATGACTTGCCGCTGAATTCGGGAGGGGCTGTCACATTACATGCCGAACCGGATAGCGAAAATACGCTTGTGGCGACTGCCCGCAATGGACTTTTCATATCGCAGGACGCGGGGAAAACCTGGGGGCAAGCGGGGGCGGGTCTGCCCTCCACTCCCGTCCAGGACTTTGCCGCGGCCGGAGGCATCTTTGTAGCCGCGATGCGCACCGGCGGGCTCTACGTCTCCTCCGACTCCGGCCAATCCTGGGACCGCGTTCACGGCAATCGTGGCGACGGTTTTTTTGCGGCAGTGGCGCCATCTAGTGGGCCGGGAGTATTTTTCGCGGCATCCGCAACCGGGGGGATCTACAGGCTGCAATGGCCCGGTTCCGTGCCGAGCAATTCGGGGACTCCTGTCAGGTCTCCGAAAGTCCCTGCCCAAGAAGAGGCCGGCCCGGGGAATTGAAGGCTGCTTAAACGGGTTGTTGGGCCACCCCGCATTGAGAACTGTTCCATTTTGGAGCCCCCGCGCTTCCCAATCTTGCTCCGCCTACTTGCGCAAGGAATTATCCACCACTAGAGCGAAATGGGCTTGCATTAGTTCCCGATTCGGCAATAGAATCATCCGCATATATTTACAGTTGTCATGATAAGTGACACGAATGACCCGATTTATGACATTCTCCTGATTTGGCACGAATATTGCTCCGTTAGTGAAAAGAGGCCCCTCAGCCATGCAGATTGAAGCCAACGAAACTAAAGTTGAGACGCATTCCCCGCGAGGTACGGCATTCAGTATCTTAATCGTCGACGACGAAGTCAGTACTCGAAATTTGTGCCGGGACGTGGCCGCCGATGCCGGCATGCAAGTCTACGTGGCGGCGACCACGGAAGAGGCGCTGGAAATCCTCGACCAGTTTCCGGTGGACATCGTCGTCACTGATTTGCAGGTACCGCAACTCGGCGGGCTGGAGCTGCTCAAGCGAACCCGCACCAACAATCCCGAAATCGCGGTGATGGTTTTGACGCAATACTGAACCATCGCCACGGCCATCGAAGCCACACGTCTCGGCGCCACGGACTACGTGACAAAACCTTTTCACGTGGAGGAACTGCGCTCCAAGCTCGATCGTCTGATTCACTCCATCGAAGTGGTCCAGGAGAATCGCCTTTTGCGCGAGGAATTGCGCAGCCGGCCCGGGTTCGGCGGCCTGGTGGGCGTATCGCCGCGCATGCAGCGGGTGTACAAGTTGATCCAGAAAGTAGCGCAGCATACCTATCCCGTCCTGATCCTCGGAGAGAGCGGCACGGGCAAGGAACTGGTGGCGCGGTCGATTCATTTTTCCGGCCCGCGCAAGAACAAAACGTTCGCTCCCGTGGATTGTTCCTCGCTAGTTCCGACGCTCATCGAATCGGAATTGTTTGGTTACGTCAAGGGCGCGTTTACCGGAGCGCAGCACACCAAGCAAGGATTGTTCGAAGCCGCGGGGGAGGGGACGCTGTTTCTCGATGAGATTGGCGACCTACCGATTGACTTGCAGGCAAAGCTGTTGCGGGCCCTGCAGGAGCGCGAAAACAAGCCTGTCGGCTCCAACGAGAGGATCGGCATCCGCGCGCGTGTGATCGCGGCGACCAACCGGGATTTGGAATCGGCCATTCGAACCGGGGGATTCCGGCAGGACTTATATTTCCGGCTGAACGTGGTGCAGATCAAGCTGCCGCCGCTTCGCGAACGCAAGGCGGACATCCCGCTCCTCGTCAATACATTCCTCGAAAAATTTTCGGATCCCGCGCGGCCGATCCATACAGTTGCCGAAGATGCCATGCGCCGGATCATGAGCTACGACTGGCCGGGAAACATTCGCGAACTCGAGAATGCCATTGAGCGCGCCGTGGCGCTTGGTTCGGGGCCGATCCTGCATGTGGGCGACCTGCCGTCGAACCTCCAATACAACGCGTCGGAAAAACATCCCGACGGCGACGAACTCGTGCCGCTGGAAATCCTGGAGCGGCGCGCCATTTTCCGCGCCCTGCAGGAAACGTCCGGAGACAAACTGGCCGCCGCGCGCCTTCTGGGCATCGGAAAAACCACGCTGTACAGGAAACTCAAGCAATACGAATCGGCCCGCGCGCACGCGTGATGGGCTTGGCATGCGTGTGTACCTTCGCGAGGCGTGACGAAACGCCAAAATCAAAATCGCAATCCTTTGCGAGGTGTGAATCGTAGGGTATTGCGCCGGCAATTCGGCAGATCTGGCCATTCGCGCGTCATTCAATTGTGATATTCCCCTAGTTCCCAGCGATTTAGCTGTCCAGTATAAATATATTAAATATTAGGTAGAGTTAGATATATAGCTCTCCCTCCCTGTTCACTTCCGCGGAAAATTCTTCCATCCTGGCCGGGAGGCCCAGATCATTTGCTTTCGGTGCGCCGCCTGCGCGGTTTTCCTAACCGGGAATTGCGCCCTCGCCCGGTTTCGGGATGGGAAAGCGGCGCCCTTCCGCATTTTTTGCGAGACCAGCATCTCACTGATTCCGGGCGTCTTATTGTGTCGTCCCCATTGGCCACTGTGGTGCAAGACAAATCGCGACAGGAGGCTGCCATGATACTCCGATCATTCTACTTGCACTACCGCGCGCTTCGCGAGGCGATCACGACAGTGCTGACGATTGGGGGCGCGGTGCTGTTGAGCTATCTAGTTTTGTGGTTGCGGCTGTAGGGGACGGAATGCCGGCAGCAGGTTGGTTGCGAAGATGGCGGGAAGGTCGTGGCGCGGGGGACCGCGCCAGTGCGCCGATTCTTGCCGCCGCGAGAGGGGAACCGCTCAGCCAGTTGCTCAGTCTGGGCGCGCGTGCGTTGCTGGCGGCAGCGGACGCGGATCGCGCCGGGCTTTGGCTTTCGGGAGACCGCAGGGGAGAATCCGGTGCGGGATACGTAGCGGAGAAACTGCAAGGCCCCATCCCGGAGCAATGGAAGCGCCTGGATGTCTCGATGCCCTTTCTGCGGGCCGCGCTCGAAAGCACCAGTCCGCTGCAAGTGGAGTTCGTCACAGGCGAGACAGCCCATTCCCTGGGTCCCCTGATCGGAATGCACAGCGCCGTCTGGATCCCGCTCCGGGAGCGCGGCCGGACGTTCGGGCTGGCCATGGTGGGATACGCGCGCCCACCCGGAACAATGGACTTGGACGCGCTTCGCGCGCGAGCAGATGAAGTTAGCCTGGCCGTCCAGCACCATCGCAATGCCCGCCGCAACGAGTTGGCTGCCGAAGAGCTGCGCGCGCAATTGCGGCTTTCCCGCGCGATATTGTGCGGTGTTTCGACCGACTCCATCCTCCCGCAAATAGCCCGCGCGGCCCGGCACTTCGTTCAGGCGGAATTCATCGCACTAGGCCGTGGAAGCGCGCCTCCCACCGCCGGAGAGGGATGGGACGGCGCGGGCGGTTGTCTGGCCGCACTGCATCAGGAAAGTCTCCTGCAGCTTTGGCGAAACGTTTTCGAGGAAGGCCGTGAATCCGAAATTCCGGGAGAAGCGCTCGCGGATCTTTCCGCCATCTCCACGGAATTTCCGCGCGCAGCCCTGGAACGAGTGGTAGCCATCCCCATCGAAGTTCGCAGCGGGACGCGCGGAGTTCTGATGGCGGGACTTTTGCACTCGGATGATTTCGGCGAGGACTTTACGAGGCTGGAATCCTATGCGCTGCTGGCCGCCTCGGCGCTGGATCGCGAGGCGGCGCGAGAGGAACGAACGGCCTCCAACGAAACCCTGCGAAAAATCGTCGAGGATAGCGGCGAGTGCCTGATCATTATCGACGGGGAAGGAAAGATTTTGGAATCCAGCCGCGCGGCCGCCATGCTCTTGTTTGCACCCTGGGGCCGGATGGATGGAACTCTCCTTGAGGAATTATTTTCCCCCGTGGCGCGCGAAGCGGTCCTCGAGTGGCGGGACCGCCTCCATTCGCCGCCCTCAGTCCCGGCGCTGATGAAAAAAGAAGTTACTCCCGTGGTGCTCGAGGCTGCGCTGGTCCGGGGCGGCGTCGTCCGACTGCATCTCCGCCGCGAGATCACGGGAATGGGAGGGAATGGGCCTAGGTGGCTCGTTCGTGTGGAAGATCAGGGAGCGCAGGAGACCCTGCGCGAGGCGGAAGAACGCCTGGAGGCCGAGATGGCCGGCCTGCTCGACTCCATCGAATCCGGCGTATTGCTGCTCGACGCCGACGGCCAGATTCTCATCGCCAGCGACCGGCTGGCCGCCATCTTCGGATTTGAATCGCGCCGCCTGCTGGAATTCCGCACCATGGATGCGCTGATGGACAGCCTGGCGCACCATTTTCTTCGCCCGGCAGAAACTTTGGGGCGATGGCGCGAGCATCTGCGCCAGGGTGACGAGGCGAGCTGGGATGAATTCGAGCTGGTCCGCCCGTCGCGAAAAATCGTGGAACGCTTTGCCAGGCCCTTGCATAAGCCTGACGGCGCGAGGCTGGGCTGGCTGGAAGTTTACCGCGACGTGACCGGGCAGCGCCTGATTCAATCCAAACTTTTGCAGACGGAAAAAATGGCCGCGCTCGGCCAGCTCGTTTCCGGGATCGCCCACGAATTGAACAATCCGCTGACCCTGCGCTCCTACGAACTGAAACTCCAGAACATCGAAGTGGAACTGGCCCTGGATCCCGGACTGCCGCAGACCTTGGCGGACGCGGCGCAACTCCAGCAAGTGGTGCTGAACCTCCTCGTAAACGCTGAGCAGGCCATCGTGCTGGACAGAGGAGAGGAAACCAGCGCCGGGCGAATCCTGATTCGCACGCGGCGCCTCGCCGGGGACCGCTTGGCCATGGAAGTATCGGACAACGGCCCAGGGATTCCGCCGGAAATCGTAGCTCGTATTTTCGATCCATTCTTCACCACCAAGCCGCCGGGCCTCGGGACGGGCCTGGGACTTTCGATTGTCTACGGGATCGTGCAGGAGCACGGCGGGGAAGTCAGTGTAGATAGCCATAAGGACCGTGGCGCCACGCTGACCGTTGAACTCCCGGCTTTGACGGTTTCCGGATTTGATTTCGCGAGCGGAGAGATGGCCATTCAGCCGCGATTGGCCGCGGTTTCGCCATTCCCACCCGTCGAGCAAAGTACCGCGAGGGAGCACATCTTAGTTGTTGAGGATGAGCCGACTGTGGCAGCACTGATTGCGGACGTGCTGACCGAAGAGGGGCACAACGTTGACACTTTATTGGACAGCCGGGCGGCCCTTGCCACGCTCGAAGGAAAAAATTATTCGCTGGTGATCTGCGACTTGAAAATGCCGCACGTCGATGGCCCGGGGCTCTATCGCGCGCTGGTGCGGCGGGATAACCCCATGCAACACAGGGTCCTGTTTGTCACCGGGGACACCATGGGGCCGCGCACGCTCGAATTTCTGAAATCCAGTGGCGTGCCGTACTTGGCCAAGCCGTTCCTGGTCGAGGAATTGAAAGAGGCTGTCCGCAAAGCCCTGGCCGGCGTTCCAGTAACTGAAGAAATGACGCCTGGAGCGGAAAAGTCGCACGCCGCCGCACGGGAACGATAGAGGAAAAAGGGAGAATGAAGAGGGAACAATGAATTGGACGAGCAGGACCATTTTTATCATCAGCGGCGATCTGATCCTGGCACAGCGATGCTTCGAGGAACTCGCCGCACTCGGAGGGCACTACCGGACCCTGGTAGTCGGCACGGTCGAGCAGGCGCGAATGCGGATGGGGCACAGCGCTCCCGCAGCCCTGTTTCTGGACGAATCCGCAATTGACATTGCTCGCGGGGGTGAGTCGCTGGAATCCGCGGTGGCATTGCTAATCGAAGCCGCTCCCGTCGTGGTGGCGGGAGGGCCGGAGAAACAGACAGGACTGGCATTCCTGATTACTTCGGGCGCCGTGGATTTTGTGGCGCGCACAGGGGAGTTTCTCCCGGTGGTCGCGGGCATGCTGGACCGGCGGGTGCGCATGGCCGAGCGGGCGACGGGCATGGTGCAATTTCCCAAAGACGAATTATCCGGCGACTTCGGCGAAATTCTTCGCCACGAAGTGAACAATCCCCTGACTGGAATTCTCGGAAATACCGAACTCTTGCTCGCACGGCGCGACGGGCTGCCGCCCGCCGCCGTCGAACGATTGGAAACCATCGCGGGGCTGGCCGTACGTTTGCGCGAAACCGTCCGCCGCCTCTCCAATGCCTGGGACGAGCATCACGAGCCGGCAAGACCGGCGTGAAGAATCGAAACAAGAGGCAAAGAGGCAAGGAAGCAAGAAAAAAAAGAATGTGCGCCGGTACTGCTTGCCGCGTCCCTCCGATTTCGTCTCATGCCTCCCCGCCTCCTGACTTCTTGCCTCCCGCCACGTTTTCTACGTCCTGAACAGCACGTCTTCCCGTTGGAACAGTTTTACTGCGATGGCCAGGGCCACCGCCGCATAGGCGCTGGAGGACAGAAAGATCAGGGCGATCAAGTCCCAGCGATAAGTGCCGGTGATAATTTCTTTCGCGACGAGGCTGGTGTTCAGCACGGGCAAGAACGCCAGCGCGGGGGTCAGTTCCACACCTGGCAAAAGCGCGGCCACCGCAGGCAAGGCCACGACAATCATCAAGGGAGAAATGTAGCTCTGGGCTTCCTTGAAACTCTTCGCAAAGAGGGACAGGGCCAGCAGGGCCGCGGAAAAAAATACCGCCAGCGGCAGCACGATGAAAAAGATGGACACAATGGCTTTCCCGGTGATTGTGATGTGCAAGGCTGCGTCTGCCGCTCCGTCCGTAAAGCTGAGAAGTATCTGCTTGCCCGTGCCAAAGCAAACGGCCATGGACCCAATCGACAAAACCGCCGTGGCGATCGATGCCGTCAACACCATGAGGAATTTTCCAAGGACGAGATGAGTCCTGGAGACCGGGCTGCACAGAATCGTTTCCATCGTGCCGCGCTCTTTTTCGCCCGCGGTCAGATCCATGGCCGGATACATGGCCCCGGTCAGGCACAAAAGAATGACGAAGTAGGGAATAACGCCGCCCAGGATCGCTCCTCCCACTTTTTCCGGCGGAGCGACATTCTTCTCCTCGATGTCGAATGGGCGCGCCAGGGTATCCGGAAGCTGGCGCGCCTCGAGATGCTCGCGAATGGTCCGCTCGCGCATTTCGCGGAAGAATCGCTGCAGGCGGTCGGCCGCGAATCCGGACTTCAGTTCGCCTTCGTACTTATAGATTTTCACCGTTGACGATTCGCCAGCGGCAAGCTTCGCATCGAAATCCGCAGGGATTTCCGCGGCCGCACGAACCCGCTTGTTCGAGATTTCCTCGGCGTAGTCCGCATCCGCGGGGACAATTTGCACTCCCTTGAGCTGCCGGAGTTCCCCCGTCACCCGGGGAGAGTTCTCGCCGCCCAGGATCATGACTCTGGGTGTTTCTTTCATGGCCGCGTCTACCAGCGTCAGCGAAAGGACGCCCATTCCGATGGTAAGCGCCGGCATGACCAGCAAAGGCACGACAATCATGGAGATCACCGTCCGGCGGTCGCGCAGGGAGTCGATGAGCTCCTTTCGATAGACGATGCCTACGTTGCGCAGGCTCATGATTCGGCAACCTTCACAAACAACTCTTCTAGATCCTGAACTCCAAATCGCGCCCGCAGTTCGGGGAGAGTTCCTTCGGCGAGCAGCTTTCCATCATGAATAATTCCGACATGGTCGCAGAGCTTTTCGACTTCGCTCATGACGTGCGTGGAGAAAACCACCGTCTTGCCCGCGTCGCGGCATTCCCGGATGAACGCGACAATCGCGCGGGCGGCCATAACGTCCAGGCCCACCGTCGGCTCATCGAAAATCATCACCGAAGGATCGTGCACCAGCGTGCGGGCGATGGAAACTTTCTGTTTCATTCCGGTGGAAAGCTCCTCGCAGCGCCGGTCGCGGAAATCATTCATTTCGAGCCGCAGGAAAATTTCGTCGATGCGGCGCCGCAGGGTGGGTTCGTCGAGCCCGTGCAGGCGGCCAAAATATTCGACCATTTCTTTCGCGGAAAGCCGCCCGTAGAGCGCCGTCGCCGTGGAAAGAAATCCCACGCGCGAGCGAACCTTTTGCGGGTCTTTGGTGACGTCATACCCCGCGACGATGGCGGTGCCCTCGGAGGGCGCGAGGATCGTGGCGAGCATGCGCAGCGCGGTGGTTTTCCCGGCTCCGTTCGCTCCCAGCAGTCCGTAAATTTCTCCCGGCCGGCACGAAAAACTCACTCCATTGACGGCGCACACGGCGCCGCGCTTTTTGTCCCGGAACCGCTTCACCAGTTGGCGGGCTTCAATCATTCCATCTCATTTTACGAGGATGCGGCGCAAATTGTAGCGAATCGGCGGAGCCATGTGCAGGATGGCAGAGTATCAAATCGGATACAGATGGCGGAAGTTAGCCCTTATGGCATGTGGGGCACTGCTTGGCGTCAAAATTCTCAGGCGTAACGCGGAACATATTGTTACACTGAATGCAAACACGATGAAGAACGGGTTGCCCCGGCGTCGGAGAATCGTGTTTCGGGGCGTGGGTTTGGGGCTGAGCAGGTTCGGTTGTCATACGCGAATTTTAGCATACTGGCGGGCGTCGCAACACTTCTGCGTTTGTGTGCTCAGTGCCCGCGGCATCCTGGCCGAAGGGAACCGCATCTTATGGGACGCAGTCGGAACCATTCAAGCCGCCGGCCGTTCGTCTGCCGCCCGAAACTTTGTTAGAATGCCAATTTTTAATCCCGCCAGTTAAGTCTGGCAGAGCGAGGACGGAATGACATCGGCGCTAGGCCGAAGACTGTGGATTATTGTGGGCGGCGCCCTGGTGCTGATTGCTCTGCTGGTGTTTATCGGCGGAAGAAGATCCACAGCGCGAGTAGCGGTCGCAGACGTGGTGCGGGAAAACGTGAGTTCGGTGGTGTCCACCAATGGAAAGGTAGAACCGATTCTGCCGCGGTCTTTTCGCGCGAGTTACCCGACGTTTGTGGATCGCGTCTACGCGGTCGAGGGCCAGCAGGTGAAGAGAGGCCAGATGCTTTTTGCCCTGGATGACACGGAGGTTCAGGCAGATCTCGCGCAGGCTCGCGCCGATCTTTCTGCCCAGGAAGAAGCCCTGAATGTGGCGAAGGCGGGCGGACACGCCAGCCAGCTTGCCAGGGCCGCCGCCGATTTGCAGAAGGCCCAAGCGAGCCGCGATCAATTGCGCCATGACAACGAATCGTTGTCGAAGCTGGTGGCCGAAAAGGCGGCTACACCCGAGGAATTGGAGCAGAACCGGTTGCAGCTGACTCAGGCGGAAGCCGACGTCCAGTTTTTTGAGAAAACGAAAAAGGCGCTGGACCAGCAGGCGCAACTCGATCAGAGTCGCGTCGCTCTGCTCGTGGAGCACGCGCGCGTAACCGTACGCGATCTCGAGGAAAGGCTGGAATCCTCTCACGGCACCGCCCCATTCGACGGCATTTTGTATTCGCTGCCGATTCGGCAAGGCGATTTCGTGAAAGCCGGCGACCTTCTGGCCGAGCTGGCGGACTTGCGCAAGGTGCGAATCAGGGCGTTTGTCGATGAGCCCGAGTTAGGTCAGCTGGAAGTCAACCAGTCCGTCGAGATTTTATGGGACGCGCATCCCGATCGCGTCTGGAATGGGAAAACGGAAGTGCTGCCCAAGCAAGTTGTGAATCGCGGCACCCGCAGCGTCGGCGAACTGATCTGCTCGGTAACCAACGATCGGCTGGACCTGCTTCCCAACACGACGGTCGATGTGCGAATTCAGATCAGCGAGCGGCCGGCGGCATTGGTGGTTCCTCGTGGGGCAGTTTATATCGATGGTGACAAACGATTCGTATTTCGCGTGGAAGACAACAGCCTGCATCGCCGTCTTATAAAAGTAGGCATCGCCAACCCGACCAAGATTGAAGTACTTTCCGGCCTGAGCGAGGGGGATGTGGTGGCGCTGCCCGGCGAAGTCTCCCTCAAAGAAAACTTGCGCATCATCGCGGTGCGCCAGGAATGATCCGGCATTTCTCATTTGCAGCCACGGCATTGATTCTGGCCTGCGCTTGGAGCGGGGCGCCTGCGTTCGCGGGGCAAACTCCCCTGGCCGATGCGCAGCACGACTACAACGCTGGACGCTATAACCGAGCAGTAGACGCGCTGAGCAGCGCAATCGCCAAAACTCCCGGTGACGCGTCTCTGCATTTCCTGCTGGGGCAGAGTTACTATCAACTCGGGGAATTCCCTCGGGCCGTAGCGAGCCTGGAGCACGCCGTGCAACTGGCTCCCAAGAATTCCGAATATCATGACTGGCTTGGCAAGGCCTACGGGCGGAAGGCCGAGCAAAGTATTTTTCTGAGCGCCATGAGCGGGGCGCGAAAAACGCACCACGAATTTGAAATCGCCGTCGAACTCGATCCGCTGAATTTCGAGGCGCAGCGCGACATGATTCGATACGAAATCAACGCTCCGGGTGTTGTCGGGGGCGGCGACGATAAAGCGCTGAAACATATCGATGCGCTCGAGAAGCTCGATCCGATCCAGGCGCAGCTAGCCAGAGGCGAGCTCTTCGCCACGAAAAAGCGATTCCCCGAGGCGGACGCGGTGTTCGGCAAGATTCTGGAATCAAATTCTGACCGGGTGGGTGTTTATTTCGAGGTGACGCGACTATTACCGGGATCGCGGCAACACAGAAAAAATGGGCGAAGCCATCCGTAAAGCGGAGCATATCGATCCCGATGACCGCCGGCTGAAGTTTTACAACGGGGAACTCCTGGTGATGCTTGGAAAAAGCCCCAGTGAAGCCGAAATGCTGTTGAAATCCTACATAGCCACGGTCCCCGATAATTCCGATCTGCCGTCGCACGCCGCCGCGAGGGAATGGCTCGGCAAGTTGTATGAGTCGCTGGGGCGGCTTTCCGAAGCGGCGGAAGAATACCGGCTATCGCTTTCACTCGATCCGCACAACAAGGCCGTAGAAGATGATTTGAAGCGGGTGCAAAAGAAGTAAGGGACATTGCGGAAGTGAAGAAAGCATAGGAACACATCCTCGGCGGGCGCGCGTCTCTCCAATGAGGCTTAGTATCGTCCGCGGAAATCTTCATGATGCTACGCAACGAAACCTGGATGGTCGCGCTGGACGCTCTTTGGGCCAACAAAGTCCGCGCGTTTTTAACCACGCTGGGCGTGATCATCGGCAGCGCCTGCATCGTTCTGGTCGTGACCGTGGCGCTCAGCGGGCGGCGCTACGTCATCCAGCAAATCGAAGGTGTCGGCTCCAACCTGGTCTACGCGCGGCTGGACATCGATCCGAACCAACCGGTCATGCTGCAGGATGAATTGACCGTCGATGACATGAACGCCGCGAAGACCGGGATCCCGGGAGTGGTGACCGTGGCGGGAACGCGCGGCGACCCGGCGACGGTGAATGTCGGATCCGTGGAACGAAATGTGAATCTGGTGGGCGTCACGGAAGGGTTCCAGCAGATTCGCAATTTGCTGATATCGCAGGGGCGGTTCCTGGATGCCGAGGATATTTCCGCGCGGAGCCGGGTCTGCCTGATCACCACGCAACTCGCCAAATTCGCGTTTCCCTACACGGACCCCATCGGCCACAATTTGCGGGTCGGCGAACTCAGTTTCACGGTCATCGGGGTTTTTCGGGAACGCGTCGAAACCTTCGGGCTCTCTGAAATTCAGGATTACACGGTACTCATTCCATTTCCGTTGATGAAATATTACCTGGGTGATTCCTCCCTGGAGATGCTGTATGTGCAGGCCAGCACTCCCGAGAGTGTGATTCCCGTGACTCACCAACTGGAAGCACTGTTGACCAGCCGGCATCCGACGCGCGCACGCTATTCGGTGCAGAATCTCAGCTCCATCCTGGAAGCGGCGCGAAGAATCGCCCTGGCGCTCACTATCGTTCTGCTGCTGATCGGATTCATCGCGCTGCTAGTTAGCGGCATAGGAATCATGAACATCATGCTGGTGACCGTGCAGGAGCGCACCCGGGAGATCGGAATTCGGAAAGCGATCGGAGCGAGGCACCAGGAAATTTTGTACCAGTTTTTGCTGGAGGCATTCATGATCAGCGGATTCGGATCGGTTCTGGGAATCCTGATCGCGGTTGCGATTCCAGTCGTGGTGCGGCCATTGCTTCCCGCGAATATAAGCGTTCCGGTGCCGTGGGAATCGGTCGTGTTGGCGTTTCTGGTGTCATGTTCGGTTGGCGTATTTTTCGGTTATTTGCCCGCGGAGCGCGCGGCGCAATTGCAGCCGACGGAATCGCTGCGGTATGAATAATCCTGGCACGATGCGTTTCGCGCGGTAACTGGCAAACCATGTCGGCTTCCGCGGGGGCGTCCGGGGATGGGCGAGAGGCCGATGGAAAGCAGGTGCAAGACAATGGGCGGAAGAAATTGCGGTGGATGCGTTAATCGGTTTTGGCCAAGAGTGCCTTGCGCGGCGGGACTCGCGCTATTCATTCTGGTGGGCGCTGCCATGAGTCGCGCGCAGGACGAGGAGCTGGCGCGCAAACTTACTTTGAAGGAAGCCGTGAATCTGGCCGTGACAAACAGCCGCGATCTCGCTCTGGCGCGCCTGCAATACGGAGTAATGCAGCGCCAGATCGGCGTGGCGCGGTCCGTTTTTCTTCCCAACCTCTATACCGGGACGGGCGTTGCATATACCAGCGGCTTTCCGCTGCTGGAAGGAGGCGGCGCGCCGGCCATTTTCTCGCTTTCCTACTCCCAGCAAATTTTTAATCCCCCGATGAAAGGGGAACAGCACGCGGCGGAGCAACGAGCCGAGGAGCAGCGGCTATCGATGGATGATGTGCGCGATGCGGTGATGTCGCGGGCGGCGCTCGATTATCTCGAGTTGGCGAAAGTACGGCACGCGCTGGAGCTCATGCACAGCGAACGTCTGAGCGCCGGGCGGATCTTGGACGCCACGCGGGAGCGCGCGGATACCGGGCGCGAGCTGCCCATTGAGGTGATCCGGGCGCAGCTTACGACGGCGCGAATCGAACAGCGCATCGCGCAATTGGAAGACCGCGACGATTCCCTGTCGGGGGAGCTTCGCGACATGATGGGCCTGCCGTCCGATGAAATGATCGAGGTCTCCACCGAAGAAATTCCCGGAGCGGCCGCGGAAATCTCGAAGGACGTTGTTTCGGAGGCCATGGCCAATAACGTGGAGCTGAAACAGGCACAGACGGAGCTGCGCGCGCGAGAATTCAAACTCAAAGGCGAACAGGGCGGACGTTGGCCGTCATTTTCGTTGATCGGGCAATACAATGTGCTGAGCAAAATCAATAACTACACCGATTTTTTTAACAAGTTTTCCCGCAACAACGTCGTTTTCGGAGTTCAGGTGCAAATCCCGATCTTTGCTTCGCGCACTTCTTCCGCTGTCGCATTTGCCCGCGCGGATTTCAACGCCGCCAATCTGGCACTGGAAAAGAAACGCAGCGAGATTTCCCTCGATGTTCGCCGCAAAGCCAGGCTGGTGCGGGAGGCGGAACTGGGAGGGGAAGTGGCGCGGCTGGAGTTGCAGCTCGCGCAGGAGAATGTGCGCGTATTGCAGGCGCAATTTGACCAGGGGCGCGGCAGCCTGAAGGACTTGGAGGCCGCGCACATCGAGGAGAACGACAAGTGGCTGGCGTTTCTGGACGCCAACTATGCTCACCAACAGTCGCAACTGGAAATCCTCCGCGCGACCGGCCAGCTGGCGCAAGTGCTTCAGTAGCAAAGAATTGGGATTTTCGGATTAGGACAACACCGGGCGTTGAGTTTTGTATCAGGGGTGGGTGAGTTTCAGGTAATATATTGACTCCGGGAAGTTTGCAATTGCCACGGATGTGACAGATCAGGGGAAGAGAAGAATGCCCGAAGTGATGAAAACGCTGTTTTTGAATCCGCCGAGCTACGAAGGCTTTGACGGCGGCGCGGGCGCGCGGTATCAGGCGCGGCGCGAGATCAAGTCCTTTTGGTACCCGACGTGGCTGGCGCAGCCCGCCGCCATGGTCCCGGGCAGCCGCTTGATTGACGCTCCCCCGGATGGGCTGACGGTGGACCAGGTGGCGCCGCTGGCGAAAGATTACGAACTGGCCGTGCTGCATACCAGCACACCTTCGTTTCCCAACGACGCGAAATTTGCCGCGCACCTCAAGGAAATCAATCCGAAAATCATGGTGGGGATGGTCGGCGCGCACGTCGGCGTTCTGCCGCTGCAATCTATGAATGCCGCGCCCGCCGTGGACTGGGTTTCCCTCGGCGAATTCGACTACATTTGCGCGGAAATCGCCGAGCGAAAGCCGCTCAAGGATGTTGGCGGCATCGCGTATCGGGACAACGGTCGCGTCACGCTTACGCCGCCCCGTCCCACGATCGAGAACATGGATGATCTTCCCTTCGTTGTGGACGTGTACAAGCGCGACCTGACCATTGAGAATTATTTTATCGGCTACCTGCAGCACCCCTATGTTTCGCTCTATACGGGGCGGGGATGCCGGTCGAAGTGCACTTTTTGCCTGTGGCCGCAGACGCTGGGCGGACATCGCTATCGCGTGCGCAGTCCGGAAAATGTGGCCGCCGAAATGGCGCTGGCGAAGAAGCATTTTCCGCAGGTGCGCGAATTCTTCTTTGACGATGACACGTTCACGGACGATTTGCCGCGCGCGGAAGAAATCGCGCGCCGCTTGGGCAAGCTGGGGCTCACCTGGTCGTGCAACGCAAAGGCCAACGTCCCACGCAGGACGCTGGAAATCATGAAGGACAACGGGCTGCGGCTGCTCCTCGTGGGCTATGAATCCGGGAACGATCAGATTCTGATCAACATTAAAAAGGGCGTCCGCATCGACATCGCGCGCGAATTTTCACGCAACGCCCGCGATCTCGGAATCAAAATTCACGGGACGTTCATTCTCGGGCTTCCGGGGGAAACTCCGGAGACGATTCAGCAGACCATCAAATTTGCCTGCGACATCGACCCCGAAACGATTCAGGTTTCGCTGGCCGCGCCGTATCCGGGCACGGAACTTTACCGGCAGGCGCAGGAGCAAGGCTGGCTGCAGATTCAAACCGGGGAACTTGTGGACACGCATGGAATTCAGACGGCCGCCATGAATTATCCAAAGCTCAGCTCCACGGTGATTTTCAATTCCGTGGAAGACCTCTACCGTAAATTTTATTTCCGCCCGCGGAAGATGTTCTCGCTGTTCGGCGGAATGTTGCGCGATCCGGAAGTCATGAAGCGGCGGCTTCGCGAGGGCGTCGAATTTTTCAAGTTCTTGCACGAACGCAAGGCCACGGCGCGCGAAATGGCCCAGACTGCCGCGGCGCCTGCTTCTAGCGCCGGGGACTAAACTGATTTTGTGGCGCCGGCCTCTGGCCGGCGGCTTCGCTTTCTCAAGTGTGAACAACCGCCGGCCAGAGGCCGGCGCCACAAGGCTTTGCTCCCGCGATGACATCGGTACAAACTCACAAAACCAAAACGTACGTCCTACTTTTCCTGCTCGTCGTGCTCGGATCGGTGGGGAACACGATTCTGAGCAAAGGCATGAAGGACGCAGGGGACTTGGATATTTCTCATTTTGCCTCCCTGGCGGCCGGAGCGGCGCGCGTGCTGACGAGCGGAACGATCTGGCTCGGAATCGCCATGATGTTGGCGTTCATGGTGTGCCACATGCTCGTGCTTTCCTGGGCAGACTACAGTTTTGTGATGCCGTTTTCCGCAATCGCTTACGCGTTAGTTCCGCTGCTCGCGTTCCTCTTCTTGCACGAGCAGGTGTCTACGGCGCGGTGGTTTGGAATCGTTCTGATCGTTCTCGGCGTCGTCCTGATAAACCGCACGCCGCACCGCACCACCCCGCAAGGAACCATTCCGGAAACGACGACCTGACATGCGCACGGCGACCATACTCATTTTCGTCGTTGTGACCGGCACGGGCGGGGAAATCTGCCTGACCCACGCCATGAAACTGCTGGGCGAAGTTCACGATTTCCGTCCGCGCGCGATTGCGTCGTTTGTTCTTCGCTCGCTGCGGGTTGGCTGGCTGTGGCTCGGCGTGCTGTTGATGGCGGCGTCGTTCTTCTCGTTTCTGGCGATGCTATCGTGGTTTCCCGTCAGTTTTGTGATTCCCGCCACGTCGCTTGCATACGTGGCCGGAGCGTTCGGCGCAAAATTATTTTTGGGCGAGCAGTTGAATCGGACTCGCTGGGCCGGAATTTTTTTGATCTGTCTCGGCGTGGGAATGGCCTGGGTGGATGATCTGCCCGCGTCCCTCCATTACCCGTCCGCGATTGCGATCGTCCGCTGGACGATCCTGGCGCTGGCCCTAGGACCGCTGTTTTATTACCTCGTTGGAATTTATTCCGCCTGGCGCTTTTTCCGTGTGGCGCATCGCGTCGTAAGGCAAACACCGCTCGGCTCGGAGAATGCTCCCCCCATCAGCGTTTTGAAACCGGTCCGCGGGCTGGATCCCGGCGCGTATGAAAATTTCGCGAGCTTTTGCCGCCAGGACTATCCGGAATTTGAAATTCTGTTTGCCGTGAACGACGCCGCTGATCCAGCCGTGCCTATCGTGCAAAAACTGATCGCGGATTTTCCGGGGCGGGCGGTTCGCTTGGTTCTCGTCACGGAGCGGCTTGGCCCGAACACTAAAGTTTCCAACCTTTGCCGGCTGGTACGCGAGGCGCGGCATGATCTGCTGGTCATCACCGATAGCGACGTGCGCGTTGAGCCGGGATATTTGTGCAGCGTCGCGGCGATGTTCCGCGATCCGGGCGTCGGAGGCGTGACTGCGCTTTATCGCGGGCGTGACAATCTGCAATTCGTAGCCGCGATGGATTGCGTGGGCTCGTCGGCTGCGTTTTGTGGCGCCGCGCTCGTTGCGCGCGAACTTGAGGGCCTGAAATTCATGATGGGTTCGACGATGGCCACCACCAAAGAGAGGCTCGCCGAAATCGGTGGCTTCGAGGCCATGGCGGACCTGCACTCCGACGACTACGAACTCGGACGACGCATCGCCGCTCGCGGCTACCGGATCGAACTGCTGGCCGAGCCCGTCTGGATGGCGTTTCCTTCCGAGATGCTGGGCGCGTACCTGCGGCACGAATTGCGCTGGGCTATCGGAATCCGCAACATCCGGCCGGGAGGGCATTTCGGCATGCTGTTCACGCACGGACTTCCCTGGGCGATCGCAGCGGCGTGGGCTGCGCCATCAGCCGCTGTCGGCGCAGCTTATGTTGCTGCCTATTTCGTGTTGCGATTCGCGATGGCCTGGACCGTGGGCGTGTGGGGGTTGAACGATCCAATCCTGCGGCGGCGCATTTGGCTGTTGCCCCTGCGCGACTTGCTTTCATTTTTTGTCTGGCTCGCCAGCTTTGGAATGAACCGAATCGAGTGGCGGGGGAATTCCTTCACACTGGAAAAAGGACGGATGATTCCTGTGACGCCCCGGGCGGGACGGGGCTAGCAAAAACGATTCGTCAGGCTTTGTAAATCAATTTGGCGGCGGCCGCCCCCGCCAGCACCAGCACGGACAAAATCAGCCAATTGTAATTCGCCCCGTATGTTGCGGTCGGGAAGTGGTTGCTGATCATCAGGAAGATCAGCGGAACGGTCATGTAGGTATTGTGGATCGTCCGCCCCTTAGCTCTTTCCGCCAATTTTTGATCAATCGGTTTTCCCGCGCGAATGGACGCCAGCATCTTGCGCGTCGCGGGCAGGATGCCCATCCACACGTTGGCCACCATGATCGTGCCGAATAGCGCGCCGATGTGAATGTAAGCGGCACGGCCGCTGATCACATGGGTCAATCCATAGGCAAGCGCGACGACGAGTAAATAGCAGATGGCTGCGGCGAGCAGCGGCGTTCGGCTGAGCGGCGACCTGTAAATTCCCTCATACAAGATAAAACCGAGAATGAGAGTGCCGAGGCCAATCGCCACTCCAGCCCCCATGCCGATGTTCGAAACACTGTCGTCCAGCAGCAGCCCGCCGGAGTAATACAGCAGTCCCAGAAGAAGGAAGCCCGAAATCCAGGTGATCAATGCTTCCCACCGGAACCAGTAGAATTTCGCCGGCACGGACTTGGGCGAAGCCTGCTTTTCGACCAGGGAGAAACTTCCGCTGTGCACCAGCCAAACCTGGGGCAGCCTGCCGGAATTTCGCGCGGTCTCTTCATCCAGGGCCATGCGTCCTTCCAGCTTGGTGAAGTAATAGGTTTGCCCGATCCAGAAAATGCCGGCGAGCACGTGAATCCAACGGAGAATGAGGTTCGACCATTCGCTGACCGCAGGCGGCATATTGCTCGGCTCCCCTGAAAGTGTGCGTGTCCGCGACAGGGCGAAACGCTGGCAGGAGATGGTAACGGGCGAACCCAGCTAGCTCAAGCTCAAAAGTCTTCCCGCGAAGTGGGATTTGCCTATAGCGGCGTGAAATATGCAGGCGCCCAGAAATCCGATTCGTCGAATTAGGAACTTTCGATTTTCAAAAACGCTCGCATGGCCTTCGATTGTTTCCGCTTACCCGCAGAATGGCGACTGGTTGACGTATCTGCGTTTCCTGTCTAAAGTAAGGAAGCTGGGTCGTGAGGCCAGGAACGAATCCTGGCTCGCCACGGCCCATTCTCTTTGTCTACCTCAGGTGGGGGATGGTGCAATCGGTAGCACGGCTGACTCTGACTCAGCTAATCTTGGTTCGAGTCCAAGTCCCCCAGCCAATCTTCCAGAACCAACAGGTTAGAGATGTTGCTGCCGCAATTGCTGCAGATACTTCCACTATATTGACTGCTGGGATAATCAACGGATTGCAAAAGGCGTGCAACGTTTTAGTATGCGTAACTCAAGACCTAGCAAGTTTCCGGTGGTTCTGACGCGGCCCATTCCAACGGCAAATTCGTTGTGTCTAACGCGCGAGGAGCGTACGATGCACGCGCTGGAAGTCTAAATCGGAAATTGGGGACGAATCGTATTCTGAGGCCAGGTATCGCGGTCAGAAGTTTTTGAATTGAGATTCCACGCTCGGAAGCAGGACGGGAGAAAAGAATGAACAAACTCAAACTATTCTTTATCGCGACATTGTTGCTGAGCGGCCTACCGGCCGCAGCTCAAACTGCTGCCCCGTTGAAATTAGCGACCAAGTACGACATGCCGGCTTCGGTGAAGGGCCGCTTCGATCATCTCGGAATAGATATTGGGGGCAATCGCTTATTCGTTGTCGGGGAAGAAGCTGCGCAAGTCCTGGTATTCGACATAACCACGGGGAAATTGATCCGCACGATCAAAGTCGATCACCCGCACGCGGTCCTGTACCGGGAGGATCTAAGTCGCATTTACATAACGGATGAAGGAAAAGGAGTGGTGAACATATATGACGGGAAGACTTACGACCTTCTGAAATCGGTTGCACTCAAGGTCGATACGGATTCCATCGGCTACGATCCAGCCACGCATTACCTTTACGTTGACAACGGCGGTGACAATGCCCACGAAACATTTACGATGTTGAGCGTTGTCGATACCACCGCGGGCGCCAAGCTCGCCGACATCAAAATTGACGGGGATACGCTGGAAGCCATGGCGCTGGAGAAGGCGGGCGACAGGCTTTTCTTGAATAATCCGGCCAAGACCGAAGTCGAAGTCATCGACCGCAAGTCGAACAAATTGGCCACAAGCTGGCCGGTCAAGTTAGGAAAGGGCAATGCCACGATGGCGCTGGATGAATCTACGCATCGTCTATTTGTCGGCTGCCGTACTGGAGCGATCGTGGTCTTCGACACGCAGAGCGGGAAGGAACTCCAGGCACTTCCGATCGGAAGGGGAACTGACGACCTGATGTTTGATCCCGCCAGCAAGCGGATCTATGCAACCTCCGGCGGCGCTGGTCAAATCAATGTGTACAAGGAAACCGACGCGGACCATTATCAATCATTGGGGAATGTTCCTTCCGGTCCGGGGGCGAAAACGGGACTTCTGGTGCCTCAACTGGCGCGCCTTTTTGTGGCCGTTCCGCCGCGAGGGACCACGCCCGCACAGGTCTACGTCTTCCAGGTGCAATAAATCAAATGTGCCCTTGAGGGCTGGCCGCCAAATTCTTGTTGCAGCTTTGTTGAAGGATTCCCCTAACCCTCGAATCGTTTCCTGGCTTCGAGGATTGAAACCATTTATCAAACGTGGTACGTTGCGCTCAACATATCCCAGGCAATCGTCCGACGGTTTTCGGCCCCTGATTCGTTCCAGGAGGTAATCATGCAGCGCAGACTCGCCGGCGTTCTAGTGGCGGCATTTGGCTTGCTTGCCGCCGCGATTCCCGTACCCGCCCATCACTCGTTTGCGGCCGAATTCGACGCAAATAAATGCATGGATCTCACGGGCACCTTTACGAGCTTTGAATGGCAGAATCCCCACGGATATTTTCATCTGGATGTGAAGGATCCCAGCGGCAGCGTTACCTCATGGACTTTTGAAACTGTCTCTCTCTCTACTCTAAAGAGGAGCGGGACCGAGAGAAAAGATTTCACCGACAACGTCGGCAAAACGGTCACCGTGAGGGCGTGTCTCGCCAAGAATGGCGCCAAGAACCGCGCTGCTGCCGAGACCATCACCCTGTCCGATGGACAGGTGCATCGCATCGGGCAGGATGTCGAGGGCAAATTCAGCGAAGGCGCAAAGGAAGGTTATTGAAAATCCACGGATTCGGGGAGTCTCCCGTTGGGGAGACGAATCCGAAGGCATGTAGAACTGGCGCTATCCTCCGTCGACCAGGGACATGCGCTGCGCGCATTCCAATTAATTCCGCCGTGAACTCCCCAATGGGAGGAGCTTAGATGAACCGACGCCTCGCCTCGTACTTTGCCAATGCTGCAGCCGTTTTGGTCCTCATCTGCCTGGCAGTTCTACCCGCCACAACTCAAGAGGGAAAATCATCGGAACCTGGACCCGCAAAAGCAAAAACCCAGCCCGTGCCCAAGGGTGGGCCGGCGCCCCGCACAGCGGATGGCCATCCGGACCTTTCTGGAGTCTGGTTCCCGGGCACCGCTGGTGGCTTCACTTTCAACACTGCCTTGAGAAAACAATTCGATGCGAAAGTCACGCCAGAGGATCCCCCTCCATTCCAGCCTTGGGCGGCCGCAAAAATCAAGGCGATGACCACAACCGATTATGAGCTGGGACGCGCGTCCGTGAATTGCCTGCCGCGTGGTGTTCCAGGAATGTTCATGATCGATCCGTACCCATTCCAGTTAATCCAAACGCCGGGCGAATTCGTGCAGTTGGATGAGTTGAACAATAACTGGCGAGTGGTCCACACGGATGGACGCCCGCATAGCGAGGATCCGGATCCGTCCTTCGACGGTGACGAGGTGGGTCACTGGGACGGAGACACTTTAGTGATCGATGTGATTGGGATCGATGAGCGAACCTGGAACAATTTTACGGGGTGGTTCCACAGCGATCAGGAACACGTCATTGAGCGGATCAGCCGTCCGTCGATGAACTACCTTGTCTATCAGGTGACGATCGAGGATCCCAAGGTGCTCTCGAAGCCCTGGGCCTCCGCGCCTCGCGTATGGACCCTTGGTCACGAGGACCTGCTGGAGTATTACTGCACCAATAACCAGGACGTCGATCAGTACAAAGCGCTGAAATCGAAGGAATCCAGTGGCGATGCGAGCGGCAAAAAGTAGATGGGAGAAGGTTTATGACAAAAAATCTTCGTACTCTTTTGGCGATACCTGTCGGCTTGCTACTGACGGCGATTCCAGTGCTGGCTCACCACTCTGCCACGGCAGAGTTCGATAGCTCGAAGACGTTTACCGTGAAGGGAACGCTTACCAAACTCGAGTGGTTCAACCCCCATGTCTATATTTATGCTGACGTGACCGACGAGAATGGCAAAGTGACTCCTTATTCTTTCGAGACTGGTCCGCCGGGAAATTTGCGGAGGGCGGGAGTGATCAAGACCATGTTTAACGTGGGCGACGTGGTCACGATTGATGCTGCCGTGGCCAAGGATGGCTCGAAGCATCTGGGGCTTCTAAAGGCCGTGCACTTCGCCGACGGGCACACGATTGTCTTTGGGAGCCCTGCCGACAGCGAAGGCAAAAACTATTAGTTCCGCGCGAGCCGCACAGATCTGCTTACAGAAGGAATAATTCTTATTTGCCTCGACCGGTTGTACGAGGGGGAGAGAAATGAAATACCGCCTTCTTGGCCGTGCCAAAGTTGCTGGACTCGCCCTTATTGCCTCTTGGTTTATGCCAGCGCTTGTCGCTGCGCAAAACGCACCCAAGTCTACACAAACCAAGAAAGTCCCCACGGGCTACGGCCTCGACAAAGACCAGCCATTCGCTGGGGCAGACCCCAATGGAACCGGGCTTCCCTGGAAAGAGCCTCCTCCGGAAGCAGTAGAGGCCGCAAGGAAGGGCCCGACTCCGCATTTGGCCGACGGGCATCCCGACCTAACTGGATTCTGGGCGCCGGCCGGTTGGGGTTACGCCGTTAGTGCGGGGGCGGACAGTACTGACGGAAAAACTCATTTCACCCAGCGAAGGCAAGAGGGACCCGTTCAGTCGGCTGATAAGGTCGCTGAGCTAAAGCACCGTTTGGAAGGTTCCAACTTGCCTCCTTACAAGCCTGAATTCGTCGAGAAAGTGAAGTATTTGGGCGAGCATCAAAGTCACGAAGACCCGGCATTCCGGTGCGCGCCAAAAGGTTTTCCCCGCGTTGGTCCGCCAACCGAAATAGTACAGGTCCCCAATGAGATCGTCTTCCTCTACGACACAGTCAACTCTTCGGAACAAAACGCTTTTCGGGTGATTTCGACAGACGGGCGGGAACATGACGCGACTCTCAATCCCTCGTATTACGGCGACTCGATAGGCCAATGGGAAGGCAACACGATGGTCATCGACGTAACCAATTTCGTGGATGACACATGGCTCAGCCAGAACGGCACAATTCATAGCGATGCCATGCACGTCGTTGAAAAGCTGACCCGGGAAGGCTTCATGATCGATTGGCAAATCTCGATTGAGGACCCCAAGGTATTCACTCGGCATTGGGTCATCGAGCGCCACTTGATCCACGGTCTGCAGGGCGGACACGCCCTGGAGGAAGCCCCCTGCGTGGACCATGACTATGGACATCTTGTAAACAACGACCGCAACTAATACGGCGCTGCGTGAAAGAGTGGATCTGCCGAAGATATTCTCAATCAGGCTCGGCTAGTCTGGCCCGTTTGCTGCTCGCTCGCCCGGGCTTAATCTTGCTCTTGCCCATGAGATTGAGCGCCACTGCAGCACGGATGAGATCCTTCAAGGCCGCCTCATCGACTTTGTCGCCTTCGTGGATGTCGATGGCGCGCCTGACATTCCCGTCGAGGCTGGAGTTGAATAGACCGGAAGGGTCCTTTAGCGAAGCTCCCTTGGCAAATGTCATCTTGACGACGTTCTTGTACGTCTCTCCCGTGCAGACGATGCCGCTGTGGGAAAAGACGGGAGTTCCTGGAGATTTTGGTTTGGCCCACTTCCACTCTTCGACGATCTCAGGGTCTGCCTCGTGTATGATGTCGCGCACTTTCGCGACCGTCTTCCCGCGCCAGTCCCCAAGTTCCTTGATCTTCGCATCGATTGATGCAGAGGCAGATTCCACCGGGACGGTCTTTTTCACGTTTAGCTCCAACTCTCGCTTGCCCTGAGGGGCGAAGGGCACCTAATTTAGCTGCGCTCAGCCTAACCTGCAACCTCCGCAAGTGGAAGCCTCTTCCGGGCAGGAGTGGGTCGTCTGGCGCTGGGATGAGAATCAAACGCAGCTCTGGCTCGGGTTCGATGATTTCCGTTGCCGTTTCCTATTCTCCCGCAGTCACCGAGCAGGCTTGGCGAAGATATCGACGACCCACTTGGTCAATTGTTCGCTTTGTGCTGCTGGATTTGAGAACCGACGAATATGGAGCCCCTGAGCGCCGGCTGTAAGCGGAGGGGAGTCCATCGTTTGTACGAGTTCCATCACTCCGAAACCGACGCGTTCATCAAAAAGCTGGCTTGCTGAGGAAACAGCGGACCCTACCTTGCTCCGCATTTCAGATGACAAGCCTTCAAAAGTCGTCTTCCCCGCGTTCTCCTTTTTTGCGTTTTGCTCTCTGGCGTCCACCACTACAATGGCATAGGCGTATATCTGCCAGAATCCCATTTGGGCGAGGAGATTCGCTTGCTGGGCAAGTTTCTTGAACTGCTCCAACTTGCCGAAAGTTTCGTTGCGAAGCTGATTGATTGCGCATTTAACTCTTTTTATCTGGTAAGCGACCGCTTGCTGAGGAAGGTCGGGCGCACGAAAGAGCACGTCGATGTCACCCTTGGGATTGCCCGGCGCGCTTTGCAAAGGTACGCGCTGCCTACTCTCCAGCCCGGACGGCATGCCGTGGAACTGGAAGAACTCGCGGCCCCACTGAATGTCAGTCACGATGCGGTCGACGAGCTTATCCTCGTGAATTTCAGCGAGTGAATTATGGACAAAAACTGGAGAACTCATGTTCAAACCGCTACCAAGAAACCCTTGCAGAAATGATCGTATGAAAGAATTTCCGTTTCAAGTCCTGCAACAGATGCAACCTCTCGCAGGCACCTTTCCTGTTCGCCATATACTTCTGCAGTCACGAACTGGTCGCAGTATGGCAGATGCACCGCCATAAACAAATCGTTGCGACCTGCCTCGAACTTCTCTCCTTTTTCATCTCGCACGGCACGGTCGTACCACGACAATAGAATCGCATAGACTAGCGCCCGGAACGGCGGGCAAGCATCCATGAAGTCCCTGACGGTCGCTTCGCTAGCGTTCGTCTCAGCCCCTCGGTCATAGAGCAGCTTGCCCATGCTCCAAATAAGGCTGCCCTCGCCCTTGGACCGGGCGACCACTTCCCGGAATGTAGGGGGTGGGGCTTCCCCATGCTCCCTGAAGACCTCCGCAAGCTCGGCGCGGAGACCAGCCCACATATCTTCGTACTCTCTCCGTCGCGCCTTCAGGTCAGCTCTCTGCTCAGAAGACAGCGCCTCATCATCCACCAATTCGCGCGTACGCATAGCGCGCTCATACTCCCTCGCCCTTACATCAACGGTCTTCCAGTTGAAGGCGGATGCGTTCTTGTGATGTTCCACCACCATGCGCTTAATCAACTCGTTGTGAGGGTAGATGCATTCGCTCAACCCGTCTTGGATGCGTGAACAGTAAGCAAAAAGCGCAGCCCGCATGACGGGGTCCGCAGTCGCCACCATCTCGTCGATGCTCAAACCTACAAAGCGAAAAGACAGTCCAGACTTCAGACCTGCAAGTACGGGCTCAGAAGACGCACCATCCTTGGCCAGCCGATTGTGACTGCTCGTGTCGAAGCTAACTATGAGGATGTCACCAATCATACAGCGTCCTAAATTTAATCGGATTTTATCATTCGGTGGAACGTCTACGAAGGTACGTTACATCAAACCCCGCATCACCGGCAACGAGGCTGCGGGCATCGCCGCCTCCTCGCACTCCTGGGAGCCAAAAGACTGTGGTGCGCGGTCAGGCGCTCGCAGGCACCGGCGCAAACATCGGCACCAAGTCGAGGGCCTCGGCCCACGAGAATTCCATACGGATGTAGGTGAGGTTTCTCAGTGCGGTCGAATTCCGGCGACCTTCAACCTGATTCTCCAAAGCGTTTTTGGGCTGACGATATAAAGAGTCTTGCCGTCCCGATCGCCGAATGTGAGGTTGGAAAAGCGCATTCCTTCCGGACCGGGAATTTTTCCCAGGCGTTTGCCTTCGGGAGAAATGACCCACACTCCGCCCATTCCAGTCGAGTAGAGGTTCCCCAAAACGTCCACCTTCATTCCATCGGGGCCGCCTGGGCCTTTTTCGCCGGTGAAATCAATAAAGAGACGCCGATTCTTGATCGTGCCGTCAGGTTGAACATCGTAGGCGAAAATTTGCCTCTGATTTGGGCTCGGCCCTCCATCGTTGACGTAGAGAATTTTTTCATCGGGAGAAAATGCCAGGCCGTTCGGTGGAAAATCGCCCGGGTCCTTGTCCAGGAGTTGCAGATTGCCACCTCGAATTCGATACACGCCGTGAAAAGGCAGCTCCTTCGCGGGATCGTCCTCTCTCTTCGGAAGACAACCGGCCATGCCGTCGGTGAAGTAGATGGAGTCGTCGGATTTGACGACGATATCGTTTGGACAGGTGAGTCGCTTGCCTTCAAAGTGATCCGCGAGCGAGGTGCGCTTATCGTCATTCACCAGCCGCTCGACTGCCCGGTCGCCATTGGCGTCTACCAGGATCCTGCCCTCTCGATCCAAGGTCAGGCCGTTGGACCCGTAAAGATGCGCTCCGTTGCTATCCACGCTCCCGGCGCGCGATGCGTCGGCATAGCCGGAGTGGTCCGAAAATACGGACAGATTGCCATCGGGCGGGCAAGGGTAGTTGAAACACGACGGAGTCCACTGAAAAATGCGATTTCCGGACGTGTCGCTGAACAAGAGATATCCGGTCTCTCCATGCTGAATCCAAAGAGGTCCCTCGCCGCCTTCAAATGCGCCTTCCCCTTTGAGGAGTTCTAACTTGGCGTCAGGCGAAAGAATCTGGTCGAGGCTCGGATCGAATTTGACGATCGTACCCGCGGTGGGAGATTGCGCGCGCACTGGGAACCAAATCATCGCAACGACGAATGGCAAAGAGAGAAGGTACAGTAGTTGTCTTCTCATAATTGTTCACGCCTCGGCGGGATCGTATACCAGGGAACCGCACGCATCCAAAGTAAAAAGCGGGCTGCAGCGCGACGCTCCACCGCGCGGCATGTGAAGGAAATCTTGATTACACTTAAATGGATTTTCTATGTTTGAATAGTTGTGCTTGAATCGGCAACGAAGCGTAAGTATGATCTGCGAATTATCCTGTCCCAATAGATCTTGGAAATCCGATGTTTGAGTATTCAGTGAATTCACAGGTGAAAGAGGGCCCGCCATGAGCGTTCGCGAGCGTGACGTCAAATCAGGTCGCCCGATTCCCGGCGCATTCTCGAGGCGGGATGTTCTCTATGGGATTGCGGCATTGGGCGCCACTGCCGCGCTGCCGGAACTCGGCTCGTCGGCACAGACGGGATCTGCTGCCGCGGCACGCCCATTTCGCATAGACACTCACCACCACTTTACCGTCCCCAAATTACTTGCCGAAAGCGCGGCCAAGGGCGTCACCCAAACGGGCCTGCAAGATTGGACGCCCCAGAAATCGCTCGATCAAATGGATAAGGGCGGCGTGGCCACGTCGATCATTTCGATCAGCGATCCGGGAGTCTGGTTTGGCGACAACGCCGCCGCGCGCGCCTTGGCGCGAGAATGCAATGAATACGCGGCAAAATTGATCAAGGATTATCCGGGCCGCTTCGGCCTCTTTGCCACGCTGCCACTGCCGGATGTTGATGGCGCGCTTCTCGAAATCGAATACGCCTTTGACACGCTCAAGGCTGACGGCGCATGCGTCCTTTCCAGCTACGGAGGCAAATACCTGGGCAACCCCGCATTCGCCCCACTGATGGAGGAACTGAACCGGCGGAAGGCGGTGGTGTTCTGCCATCCCTACTGCGCCGCATGCGGCACGCAAACGGTTCTTTCGGATGGACAAAATCGCGGAGTGGAATTTGTTTTCGATACGACGCGGACGATTGTGAGTTTGCTGTCCAACGGCACCGTCGCGCGGTTCCCGGACATTCGCTTCATCTGGTCTCACGGCGGCGGGACGGTACCGTACATTACCAGCCGCCTCAACGGCGTGGCCCAAAATCTTCCGAAAGGGTTGATTTACGAGTTGCAGAAATTTTATTACGACACCGCGCAGGCTTTTAATCCATACACGCTGCCGTCATTTAAGAAGCTCGTTCCGCCGTCGCACATTTTGTTCGGCACCGATTTCCCGCTCGGCGGCGGTTCAGGGGCGGCGGTCAGCAAGGGGTTGATCGAAAATGGCGGGTTCACCGAAAGCGAATTGCGCGGCATCGATCGCGAAAATGCGCTGGAATTGCTGCCAAGACTGAAAACGTAAACCTTCCCGGTTCATTTCACAGGGACGAATTTTTGGATTCGTTTGCCGTCTTCCACCTCGCCTGTGTAGACGTTTCCTTTGGAATCCATCGCGATCGAATCGATCCAATGGAGCTGTCCCGCGTATCGGCCATTGCCTCCGAAGGAACCCGCCAGCGCGCCGTCTTCGCGATTGAGAATCCAGACCATATTGTTTGTGCCGTCCGCGACCAGGATGTATTTCTGCTTGGGGTCCGTCGAAAGAGTCAGATTATAGATCGTCCCGCACGGGGGATCGGTCATGCTCCAGATGCCTCCGCAGCGCGGGCCGCGGGACTGCGTCGACGGATGAATCCAGAATTCTTTTACGTATTTACCCTGCTTGGTGAACACCTGGATTCTGTCGCTGCCACGTTCGCAGACGTAGACGAATCCGTCTTTCGACGGGTGGGCACAGTGGAGCGCGGGCGCGAACTGCGTCTGATCCGGCGGTGGCCCTGACGGGTCGTAGGGCGGCGTGGGGTCATTGTCTATTTCGGAAAGGGGAGTGCCTTTTCCGCCCCAGCCGCGTTTGAACGCGCCCGTATCCATGTCATACACCAGGACACGTTTGTTTAGGAATCCGTCGGGAATGTAGAGTTCGCGCGCGTCTTCATCGAATTCGAAGGCGGCGATCCCCGGCGGGAACGTGTCCGTTTGCTGGTTATTCTGTTTTACTTCCGAAGCCGGCACTTTGGGTCCACGATGACCAAAGTCCCACAGAAATTTGCCGTCTTTTGTGAACTTGATGATGCTGTCGCCCGGCGTCGTTCCGGAGATCCAGACATTTTCGTCGCGATCCACGCCGATGGTCTGCAACCGGCCCGGCCAGCCAGGAACGTAATCCTTGCCACCCCAGGCCCTGAGGACGCTGCCATCGGTGTCGAACTCCACGATTTCGGGTCCGATGACGCAGCATTCGGTGCGCGGCGGCGTTGTTGCTGCTCCCAACTCATCGGGCCTTGCGTCCGAGGCGCGGTTGAGCACCCAGACGTGGTCTTCCTTGTCGACGTAGATGTCGACGATCTGTTGCATGCTCCATTTATTTGGCAAACGCTTGGGCCAGAAGGGATCGACCTTGTACACCGGACCGTTCTGTGAACGCACCGCCGGAGCCGCGGCGAGAATTGCAAAACAGGAAAGCGCAAGAGCGATTGCGGAGGCCCGGTTCCATCCAATCCGCTTGGGCATTGATTGCTCCTCTATTTTGCTCGCTTCCATTCCTAAACTTGAAGCTGACGCTGACGGCTATTCGTGCGGATGCGGCCGGGCCTTTCCGTCTCCGTTTTTAAGAACAAATTTTTGCGCGCGTTTTCCGGTATCCACTTCACCGGTATAGATATTTCCCTTGGAGTCCATGGCGATCGCGTCGATCCAGTGAAATTGACCCGCCATGCGGCCGTTGTCGCCGATCGACCCCGCTAAAGTTCCGTCCTTGCGGTCTTGGATCCAAATTTTGTCGTTCGTGCCGTCCGCAATCAGCAGGTACTTCTGCTGCGGGTCATGAGAAAAGGTTAGATTGTAGATGGTTCCACACATGCCAAAGGTGGTGCTACCGGGACCTCCACATTCGGGGCCGCGAGCCGGCGTCGAAGGATGCACGAAGAAACTGGTGACGAATTTTCCTTCCTTGGTGAATACCTGAACTCTGTCGCTGCCACGCTCGCAGATATAAACGAGTCCGTCATCCGCGATGTGGACGCAGTGAAGGGCGGGCGCGAATTGTTTTTGGTCGGGGGGCGGGCCCGATTTCCAGTCGTATGGCGGCGTGGGATCATTATCGATTTCGCTCAGGGGTATGCCATGGCCGCCCCAGCCACGCTTGAATGCGCCGCTGTTCATGTCATACACGAGGACGCGCTTTTGATCCACGATGTATAGTTCGTGGGCGTTTTCATCCAAATCAAAGAAAAAAATCCCTCCAGGAAACGTATCCGTGTCCTGGTTGTTCTGCTTTATGGGCTGCGGTTTTTCACCCGGCGGCGTTCTCATTCCGCGATGTCCAAACTCCCAGAGAAACTTTCCGTCGCCCGTAAATTTTTGGATGCTGTCTCCCCGGGAGCTTCCCCCCAGCCAGACGTTTCCTTCTCGATCGACGAGGATTGCATGTTCGGCGCCGGCCCCTGGCTTCTCGATCCCCTCGGCAGGCCAGCCGGGTACATAGCCGGGGCCTCCCCAACCCTTAATAAGATTGCCCGCAGTATCGAATTCCAAAACCGCCGGCGCTGCAACGCAACAATCCGTGCGCGGCGGTTTTGTCGCTGCCCCCGACTCATCGGGGTTGATGTCCCGCGGACGGTTGAAGACCCAAATGTGGTCGTCCTTATCCGTAACCATTACCGGAACTCCCTGCATGAGCCAATGGTTCGGCAACGGTTTGGGCCACGATGGATCGACTTGATAGATTGGCGGGTTTTGCGCTCGCAACGCCGGAACGACAGCTAGAAAAAGAAAGCAGGAAAGGCGGATCGCCGCGGCGGACGCATGGTTCCATCCCTTGCGAATTTGCATGATGTATTCCTCCGTCTCGCGTGAACTCGGAACTTGCCAGGCAACCGCGCGGAGTCTAGTTGACGACACAGCAAGATGTCAATGCGCTTCACTCGCGCTGAAAGTGCGCGAATGGACGGACCACGCGCCGAAGACGGATCGTCGGAACCGCGTGACCTCGCCTGGAGGGGGCCGCTCTGCGGACAAATCCGTTGAGTCGGGGGCAGGGGAGGCGTACGATGCGGCAGAAAGCAAGCCGAAGTGGAAATCCCGAATGGAGGGATGCCTTGAGAAAAGTGCGTGTGTCAATTCTGTTTGTTTTGCTTGGCTTTTTCGCGGTTTCAGTCCCGATGTTTGCGCACCATGGAAACGCGTCTTACGACTACGCCAAAACGATTACTCTCAAGGGGACAGTGACGCAATGGCTGTGGTCCAATCCCCATTGCCTCTTAAGGTTCGATGTGAAGGACGACAAAGGCGAAGTGCAGCATTGGGTTACGGAAGCCAGCAGCCCGGTGGACATGCTCCGAATTGGTTGGAGCAGCAATGTAGTGAAGCCCGGTGATGAAATCACGATTGACGTAATGCCAAGCAAGAATGGGGTGTTCGTCGGGCGCATCAGGCAAGTCACGCTGAGCGATGGCACGGTATTAAAAGCAACCACTAGAAACGTCATTTAGGCGAAAGGCCCGGAGAGAGAGGAGCAAGCAGGTCTGCAGGTTTGCTCCGAAAGGCGTCTCGGCGCAGTGTGTGTCCGGTTCTGCCTTCGGGCAGAATCCATGGAGGATTTCCGAAATGTCAAAACACGCGGTGATACGGGCTCTTCCCCTGGCCGCAGCATTGGTGATTCTGCTCTTCCCGCGCATTCATCAAGCTCAAAACAATCCACCGAATCAGTTAACTGAGGCTCAGAAGCAGGAGTGGTGGTTGCACCACGATAAGTGGGATACGCCCTTGCCGGAAGATAAGTCCGTGTACGCCGGCAGAAAATCAGAACCTGCGCCGCGCCGCGACATCTCCGGTACATGGGACGGTTTCACGGAGGGAGGTACCCAGGCAAAGGGGGCCAAGCAATTCCCTGACGACGCCCGCCATTTGCCGGACGTGCCATACACCGCTCTCGGGAGGGCCGCTCGCTTGGCGAACAAAGCAGGAGAAGGAGAAGAACAAGCTCCAATCGGGTTGGTGAACGACCCAGTGCACTCTTGTAACCCGGTCGGGTTTCCGCGCTCCGATCTTTTTAATTTAAAAACGATGGCTATCGTCCAGACCCCGAACTACGTGCTTTGGCTGAACCAATTTTACACTGTATTCCGCACCATCTGGACGGATGGGCGGGAACTCCCCAAAGATCCCATCCCCAGGTACTACGGGTATTCTGTCGGCCATTGGGTGGACGATTACACCTTTGTCGTCGAGACGGTCGGACTGAATGAAAAGACGTGGCTGGATAATGCGGGCCGCCCGCACAGCGAACAACTGCGCGTGGAGGAACGGTTTCACCGGCCAAGCCGCGAGATCCTGGAACTCACGGTAACGATCAACGACCCGAAGTTCTACACCAAACCCTGGGTGGCCGCGGACAAGTTGATTTTTCACCTGCTGCCGGCCGATTTCGATATGGGGGAGATACTCTGTGCACCGGAGGAGATGGAGGAATATAAAAAGGAGGTTGCCAATCCAGTTACTGAGGGCGGCAAATAGTCAAGATCAGAAGCAGAATTAACAAAGTGCAGGTTCGGAGAGATGTGGCAGGCCCTAACTTAGAGATGCAGGCACCAGGCCCAACAAATAGGAGGTGACTTTTGAAAGGCAAATTCGTAACTGTTCTTACTTTGGGTGTTGTGGGTTTGATCCTTTCGCCTCCATTGCCGGCGCACCACGGTGTCGCGGCATATGACATGACGAAGGTCGTTACTCTCAAGGGGACGGTTACACAATGGGCTTGGTCCAATCCACACTGCGTGCTCATGTTCGACGTAAAAGACGATGGCGGCCAAGTGGTGCATTGGAGTGCAGAGACTGAAAATCCATCCTCTATGATCCACCAGGGCTGGACCAGGGAGTCCTTGAAAACTGGGGACCAAATTACGATCACTGTGTATCAGGCCAAGAATGGCAAGCCCATCGGCCGCATCGCAGGCGTCATGCTGTCCAATGGCCAAAGGTTGCCCGGACGTGGAATCTCTGGCCCCATCAATCCGGAGGACTATCCCAAATAGTGAGGCGTTACTCAGACCAATCGATTCTGATTGTTACAGTGACGCGTTTGTCTCGTGATCAAATCCCAGGATAGGATTTGGGCCACGGAAAGGGTTTGCATCATGAAAAAACCACTTGTCGCTCTCGAGCTTGCATTAGCTCTTTTGACAGTCTCATCGGTTATGCGCTCTCAGTCCGCGTCGCCACAATCAGGAGCGGCGAACGGCAAGGAGGCAGCCCCTGCTGCCCCGGAATATTCGGATTTCGACGGTTGGGGACGCCCAGTAACCGGACCCGTAAAGGGTCAGAAGCCTGCCCCTGCCCCACGGCGTGACATTTCTGGAATTTGGGAACCAGGTGAGAATCCACTCCATGTACTTGGCGTCCTCGGAGCGAGCACAATGCCGGAAGATGGGAAGCCGGAACATCAGCCGCCGTATACCTCTTTGGGGCGGGAATTGTTGAACCGCACCAAGCCGAGCAGCGGAGCTAGAAGCGTTCTCCCCGCGGAAACAAATGATCCTGTATTCGCCTGTGAACCACAGGGAATGCCACGTGAGGATCTCTACGAATTTAGGACAACGCAAATCCTTCAGACGCCTGTCAGCGTATTTCTCCTTTATCAATTTAACCGGGTGTGGCGGGTCGTTTGGACGGACGGGCGAGAAGTTCCCAAAGATCCCGACCCCCGGTGGTATGGCTACTCGGTAGGGAAGTGGGTGGATGATTACACATTCGTCGTGCAGACTTCGGGCACAGATGAAAGATCCTGGGTCGACAGAGCCGGCCGTCCGCACAGCGGCGATCTGAACATCGAAGAGCGATTCCATCGCGTGGACCATGACCACTTGGAGCTGACGGTAACCATCGACGACCCGAAGATGTATACGAAACCCTGGGTCGCTGTTGACAAGTTGTCTTTTTACCTGCAGCCGCGCACTTTCGATATTCGGGAGATGATTTGTTCACCCTCGGAAAACGCCGCATATAATAAGTTACTTGGTGACAGCGCCAGCGACAAGGAACCCAAATAGGGCCGCCAAATTCTCCTAGAAATTTACTTTGCGGACTTGGCGATTAGGATGAGCAGAATCCGGAAAAGTCAAAGCGTTATTGATCCCAGTCCCATTATTGGCCTTCGCCCGCAAATGATGCCGTGCCTTGAAACACAGAATTGACAAATCGCAAGAGGCGGTGAGAGGATGGCGCCAACGGTGATTCCATGAGAGCAAAAATATTCGTTTTGATAATGAGTGTTGCCGCTATTCTGATCGTTTCTGGTCCCACATTCGCGCACCATGGGACGGCGGCGTACGATACGAAAAACATCGTCACGGTCAAGGGAACGATGACGGAGTTCCGTTTCGTCAATCCGCACGTTCAACTTTTTTTTGACGTGAAGAACGACAAGGGCGAAGTCGAAAAATGGCAAGCCGAGTTGACCGCTCCGAACAAGCTGACCAGAGCAGGCTGGGATAAGCACACGTTGAATCCAGGAGACTCCATCACAGCGAGTGGTTATGTTTCCAAGAACGACCCGCACACCATGTGGATCAATAAGCTCATTGGGCCCGACGGGCAGCAACTCCACCTTTTTGAGGAATGATCGAGGCCGGCCCACGCAAACTTTAATGAGCGGGGGCGGTGTGGAGTAGGAGGATTTACGTGCGCAGTGGCTTGAGCTATTCGACTCTCGGAATGATCGCGGCACTGTGCCTCTCGAATTCGTTGTATGCGCAAACAGCAGCTCCGCCAACAGACCAACGAAATGGAGCTGTGAGTGGGGAGTCAGGCCCCGCCCCCGTGCATGACCTGACTGGCGTCTGGATGATGCGCAATCCCCCAGGATCGAATCGCGGGTTTACGAACTACACTTTTACGAAAGATCCCCCAGAGCTAACGCCATGGGCCGAGGCGAAATACAAAGAGGCCAGGGCCTCCAATGGGGGCGAATTCACTCTCAAGACGACGAACGATCCGGTCCTCACCAAATGCGATCCTCCCGGCGTGCCGCGCGTCTATTTTCATCCCTATCCATTCGAATTCGTACAGACTCCCAAATACATCCTCATGCTCTACGAATACGATCATATGGTGCGCCGCATTTATACCGATGGCCGCCCGATTCCAAAGGATCCGGATCTGCTCTGGATGGGAACTTCTGTCGGCCACTGGGACGGAGACACAACGTTGGTTGTGGATACCGTCGGTTTCAACGACAAGACCTGGCTTGACCGTCTCGGGCATCCCCATAGCGATCAGTTGCACGTCATTGAGCGCTTCCGGCGCGTGGACAAAACTCACATGGAGATGGACATCACCATGGAAGATCCCAAAGCACTGGTGAAGCCCTGGACGACGACGTTCTATTACCAGCTGAGGCCCAACTGGGAGTTGGGGGAAATTTCCTGCTCGGGAGACTACCTGGACTTTAGCAATTTCGAGAAGTAGTCGAAGGCAAGATGGGTGACCGATTACATCCGATCGGCCACAAGCGAGCGATCTCCGCGCAAATAATTTCTATTGCATAGAATTGCCCAACACCGTTGCGAAGGACTAGTTCGCAATCCAGCTCATCTCCGGATTTTCGATTTGAGTACTGGGTTTGAAGCCGCACCAGACGCGGAGGGGGTCTATATATGCGCCGGATGAATAGCGGGAATCCTCGAAACCATTTCCCTAATATTATTGTAGGGCGTCGCACATTGATGAAGTCCTCCTTGTTGGGCGGCGGCGCGGCAGTCGCCTGCTCACTTTTTAGCGGATTGATTCCAGCGGAGGCCTTGGCCCTCGACGATGCCTCAAAGTATGAGGGGCCCGTCGTTGAAACTACCGCCGGCAAGATTCGCGGCGTCGTTCAGGCCGGAACCCACACGTTCAGAGGAATTCCTTATGGGGCTTCAACGGCAGGGAGCAATCGGTTCATGCCGCCCCGGAAACCGGACCCCTGGACCGGCGTGCGCGAAACTTTCCAGAATGGGCCGACCGCTCCGCAACTGGGAGGCCCGCCCAACGCGCTCATACTGAACCATAAAGAGCCGGCGATGCAGGGAGAAGATTGCCTGGTCATCAATGTTTTTACCACTGGCGTGAATGATGGCCGCAAAAGGCCGGTTATGGTTTGGCTGCACGGCGGAGGTTTTGCTTCGGGCGCCGGATCGGCGCACTCTTTCGACGGAACCTACCTCGCGCGTTCTGGGGACGTCGTCGTAGTATCCGTAAATCACCGGCTGAATATTTTCGGATATTTGTATCTGGCAGATGCGGGCGGCGAAAAATTTGCCGACTCCGGAAATGCCGGATTGCTGGACGTCGTGGCGGTACTTGAGTGGGTGCGTAACAACATCTCTCATTTTGGAGGGAATCCTGGAAATGTGACGATCTTCGGGCAATCCGGCGGGGGATTGAAGATCAGCACATTGCTGGCCATGCCTCCCGCCAAAGGACTGTTCCATAAGGCGATTATCGAAAGCGGTTCTGCTCTGAAAGGGATCCACCGCGAAGAAGCCAACAAGATGACCGAACGAATCGTGACCAAACTGGGGCTGCAGGCGAACCAGGTCGACGAACTTCAAAAGCTGCCTATGGACCGTTTGCTTTCGGCAATCGATAACCGCGGAGCGGCGCCGGGCACAGCTCCGATCAATCTTGGCCCTGTGGTGGATGGCCGAGCGCTTCCAGGCGATCCCTTCGATCCCGCGGCCCCGGACATTTCTGCCGACGTGCCGCTGATCATCGGATCAGTCAATACGGAGGGCACGTTCTTTACGCCGCCGGACTCGCCGCTTTTTTCGTTGGATGACGGAGCCATGCGCACCCGCCTCATGCCTCGATTTGGCGAGGCCACAGACAAGCTCATCGACCTATACCGGAAAGAGATGCCCAGCGCGTCGCCCAGCCAAATTTATTTTCTGATTAACGCGTTTCCCGCAGCGGCGATTACCCAGGCCGAGCGCAAAGCCGCCCAGAGCAAAGCGCCGGTCTTTATGTATTTGTTCACGTGGGAGACGCCCGTCGAGGGCGGCAAGCGGCACTCGCCGCATACCATCGAGCTCCCGTTCGTGTTCAACAATGTTTTGGAACAGCCCGAGGAAGTTGGCAACGGGCCGGACCTTCAGCCCCTGGCTGACAAAGTGAGCGGCGCCTGGACCGCTTTCGCGCGCACAGGCAACCCCAGCGCGGCGGGCGCGCCCAAATGGCTGGCGTACACGGCGAACGAACGGGCAACCATGATCATCAACAATGAATGGAAGCTGGTGAACGATCCGCGTCATGACGTCAGATTGATTATGAACGGTTTGCCGGCCCCAAATGCATCGTAGTCTGGCGCGCATCGCTGGCCCCTGAACAAATACCGAGAATATTGCGGCAGTATTTCGCTGATCCCCGACCATTTCCTCATGGCTTCTCGGCGTCTTGAATTGTTTGTCATCTCCGCGTCCGGCAGGAATGGCCCACCAAAAATTCCTGCCTCTTTGCGAATTTGCACCTTGCAGTTGTGGGCCTCAAGATGGCCTTGTTTCTTGCATGCACGGTGACCTTAGCAAGAGCCACATTTAGAAGCGTGGATGTTTTATCTTGTTTATTCCGAATATTTTTACTTTGCACAGATATATATATTTTTTCCTTGACAGAATAGAGCATCAGTATCAGTCTCCTCCCAATCCGTAGTTGTGTGTCAGGCTAAACTTTCACGGGGAATGAAAAACAATCGCAATTCGATAACCTGGGGCTGGGGTTTAACAAAAGTGTGTCTGGGCTAATTCCCGCTGTAGGGAAATGTCGAGCGACTTCGTCCGAGGAGGCCACATGGGACCATATCGAAAAGGTTTGCGCCTGAGTATCGTTTCGACCGCTGTGCTATTTCTGCTTGCAATTCCAGTCGTCGCCCAATTGCCTACGGCAACAATCCTGGGCGTGGCCAAGGACTCCTCCGGCGGGGTGCTGCCCAGTGTGACAGTCACGGTCACCAATGTGGATACGGGTTTTACCCGCGTCGTCAAGACCAGTGACGACGGCGAATATCGTGTGCCGGAACTGCCCGTGGGCCGCTATGAAGTGAAAGGCGAGCATTCCGGTTTCAAGGTCGTGGATCGAAAGGGCATCACCCTGGAAGTGACTCAGCAAGCGGTCATCAATTTGGATTTCGAGGTGGGCTCGGCGGAGCAGCAGGTCGTCGTGACTGAGGAGGCGCCCATGGTGAATACCCAAGACGCCACTCTCGGGGGCACGATCAACGAAACGAAGATGACGGAGCTGCCGCTGAACGGCCGGAATTATATTGACCTGGCTCTCTATATGCCTGGCGTCGATCAGGACAAAAACCAACGCAACTCGCAGGGCACCACCTTCAGCGTGAACGGGGCTCCTCCGCGGTCCAATAATTTTACGTTAGACGGGGCCATCCTGCAGACCATGCTGGGGCGCAGCCCCGTGGCCGGCGATTCCGGTAATGCCCTGGGTATGGATGGCGTCAAGGAGTTCAGGATCGTTGCCGGCACTTTCCAGGCTGAGTACGGGTTAGCCATGGGCAGTCAGATGGTGGCCGTGAGCAAAGGCGGAACCAACCAATTCCACGGCGACGTCTTCGAATATCTCCGGAACAACGCGCTCGATGCCAATGATTTCTTTGCCAACCAAGCAGGAATCCCGATCGCACCGCTTCGAAAGAACCAATTTGGAGCGGCATTTGGCGGCCCCATCAAAAAAGACAAGACGTTCGTGTACGGCGTTTACGAAGGAATTCGGCAAGTCCTGGGAGTCCCCATCAACAACCTTGTCCCCGCAGCAGGATGCCACCCGCCCGCAGGCGCGCCCAATTTTGGGGCCGGCACGGTCATTACAGTGGCGCAGTGCCCGGACCTTCAATTTGACTCAGACGCGAACGGCAATCCGATTACCCAAGTGACACTTAGTCCCTTTACTGCACCTCTCCTTGCGATCGTACCTCTGCCCAACCTCGCAGCCCCAGTCGATGCAAATGGAAACCCCACGGGAGCGCCTTCTCAGGTTTCCAGCGACCATGACACTCTTGGAGAGAATTACGGGCAGATCCGTGTGGACCATAATTTCTCCGACTCGGACGCTTTTTTTGCTCGGTATACCATTGACAATGCGCTCAGCAACGAAACGGTAGGCGACTTCAGCTTCTTCCGCCAGTTAGTGCCCGCGCGAAACCAGTGGCTTACCCTGGCTGAGAATCATATATTCTCGCCGACCGTATTCAATGCCGTGCGGATTTCCTTCAGCCGCACCAACTCAAGCATCAACTTGGATAACATCGGCCTGCCGGACAATGGTTTGGGGCCCAGCCTCGTGCCGGGTTTCTCCACCGGCGTAGTGGATATGGGCGGGACTGCAGGCGGCGCCTATAGCGAGTTCGGTTCCACCAACGCCGCCCCGACGACATTTAACAAACAGAACATCTACACGCTGAGCGACGATGTGGATTGGACGCGCGGCAGACACGCCTTCAAGTTTGGCATACTGTTCAACCGGTTCAATGAGGCCAGTCAGGCCACCAACTCCTTTAATGGGCAGCTCCAATACAATCAACTATCTGATTTCTTGCAGAGCATACCCGCCGTGGTAGAGTTTGCGCCCACCTTTGCCACTGAAAACCGGGATTTCATCTTCAACACCTATGGCCTCTATGGCCAGGACGACTGGCGGGTAACTCAGCGGCTGACCCTAAACCTTGGTTTGCGCTGGGAATTCATGAACACGCCGCACGAGTTGAACGGAAGGCAATCCAGGTTGATAAATGACCTGACCGATGCGTTTACACTTGGTCCCGTCATTCAGAACAACTCGTTGAAAAACTTCAGCCCGCGTGTGGGATTGGCCTATGACCTTTTTGGAAACGGAAAGACCGCCATCCGTGGTGGCGCGGGAATCTACTATGACATGGGGAACATTGGAACGGCCCTCGGACAAACCGCGAACGGATCTCTTCCGTATGCGGGATTAGTCGATATCTTACCTCAATGCTCATCGAACGCCTCTCCCTGCACGACAACGGATTGGGAGCACACCTTGGGGACATGCTATACGGACCCGGCGGCGGGGGACCCGGGCTGCGTCGGCGGTAACGGCACGGGGTTTCCATTGCCTATCCCCGATGCAGTACGGAGCGCCTACCAACCGAACACTCTCGGTGTTTTCACTCCGACGTTTATCGACTACAACTGGAAGAGCGCCTACATGATCCAGTACAACGCTAGCGTTCAGCAACAGTTGCCCTGGAACATGGCGCTCGGTGTGGCCTACGTGGGAAATCACGGAGTTCACTTGCCTACGGTTCGGGACGGAAATCCGATTTTCCCGACTTCCACGGGTCCGTGCGGAGATCCGGCAAGTGTTTGCGTCGACGGGGCGGTTCCGTTCTGGGATACTACTTCCGCGAACTATCACAACGTAAACCCCAACTTCGGCAGCAACATAAACGTTGCCACAAGCGCATCGTCTCGTTACAACGCTTTGCAAGTAGTGATGCAAAAACAAACCAGCCATGGACTGGAATTCCAGGGCGCCTACACACGTAGCCTGGTCACGGATGAAACGCAAGGCCAGTCCAACATTCAAGATTGCATCGTCTCGGGTGGTTTGCTGGGCGTTTATCCGCTAAACCCGATTGTAGACAGGGGCCCGGCTTGCTTTAATATCAAAAACAACTGGGAAATCAACGTGCTGTATCACCTCCCGGATTTCGCGAAGGACAATCGGATTCTGGCCAAGGTGGCCAACGGCTGGTTCATGAGCAGCATCGTAAGCATCCAGAGCGGCCAGCCATTCTCACCGATTACCGCCAACAATCGCTCAAATTCCGGCGTCGCGCAGGCCCAACAAGGTGACCGGGTCAACATAAACACGCCCGCCTTGCTTGCAGCCTACCCGTGCACCTCACAGCCGGGGCAGCCGGCAGCAGGCAACAATCCGTGCGCCTACACCCCGATCCCTTACGATCCGAACACAGTCATTACCGGCAACCCCAATCAGTGGTTCAACCCGAACATGTTCTCGATCTCTCCGGGATGTACTGGACCGGGATTAACAAATTGCTCGGGCTCGATTGGCCAGTTGGGCACTGCTGGGCGCAATATCCTGAGCGGGCCGCCCGAAAGGAATTGGGACTTCTCGCTGGTTAAGGATACGAAGTTGGGATTTTTGGGAGAGGCCGGCATGCTGGAGTTCCGCGCCGAATTCTTCAACGTCCTGAACCATCCAAACTTCAGCGGCATTAACATGAGCACGATCGTATTCTCGGGTAACGCAGCTGACATGACCCCATTCTCGGAAGCCCCGAACCCGAGTGCGGGCCAAGTCACACAGCAGCTAAGGGACAACCAACGGCAGATCCAGCTCGCGCTGAGACTTGAGTTTTAACGATTGCGGAATTGCTGGGGGCTCCCGGCAAGAACACGCCAGGGCCCCTTGCAACTTCCTAAATCAGGAACCGACTTCGTCGACAAGGGTGCGCTCAATCGGGACTCACTTCAGGACTCCGGGATCCGGCACATTCGATTTTGTTTGGTGCCCTGTTTCTCGCGCTCCTACTCAAACTTTGCTTGTGGCGGTGTTTGTCTAGTTGCTTAGACATTGCCGGCGATGCGCGCGCAACACCGTGTGCTATAAGTGGCCTGATTGCCGATCGGAAAATCCCGGTTAAGGAGATGCAGCTTGGCCCCTCCTTTATTTTTGCAAACGATCGAAGATACGGGTTTCAGCACCTGGCTGCGCGAATCAGAATCGCCTTTTGCATTCTATTTCATTCTTTTGTTTCATACGTTTGGTCTGGCGCTATTGGTTGGCGCGAATGTGGTGGTTGATCTGCGGCTTCTCGGCGTTGCGAACGCCGTGCCGCTCGCGCCGCTCAAACGGTTGTTCCCGATCATGTGGCTGGGCTTCGCGATAAATGCAGTAACCGGCGTATTGCTGGTCATCGCCTACCCGACAAAGTCCCTCACCAATCCGGACTTCTACGCAAAATTGGCGATCATCGGATTTGCGGTGTGGGTCATGGCCAAGCTCAGGAAACAAGTATTCGACGACGCGAGTTTGAGTGAAGCGGACATGACGGCAAGAGGCGTGGCGCTGGCCAAGTGGTCTCTCATTTTGTGGGGCGGAGCGATTACCGCGGGCCGCTTGCTCGCGTATACATACAAGTATCTGACGTATCCTTCGTAACAGGTTTCGCAGAGGGGTCTGTGAATGAATTTTCCGCATCTCCACCTCTTACTGAATCATTTTCCGATCATCGGCACGATCGTCGCCCTTGGGCTTTTTCTCATTTCCATGGTTGGGAGAAACAACGATCTCAGACGAGCGAGCCTCATTACTTTTGCGGCCATGGCTCTTCTAGCGCTTCCAACGTTTTTTAGCGGCACTGGTGCGCAGGGTGCGATCAAGAAGCTTCCGGGGGTTTCAGAAGCGATGATCGAAAGACACCAAGGGGCGGCGATGCTGGCACTTCTCTTTATGGAGATTACTGGCGCGTTCTCCCTGACGGCACTGTGGAAGTCGCAGGGGAATTCCGCGCCGACACGTTGGAACTGGACTTTGTCGGCCGTACTGCTCTTTTCGGTTATCACGGTGGGTTTAATGACCAGAGTTGGGACCACGGGCGGAGACATCCGCCACCCAGAGATCGGGACGGGCCAGGAAGAGTTCACGGAAGGATCGGCGGTGTCGAAGATGGTCTCACGACTAGAGCCATCACCCTCCAAATTTGCGGAACTTATGACCGCCAGCAAGTGGTGGTGGGCGTTCATGATGGATTTACATTTCATCGGGCTGGTACTGCTGATCGGGACGGTTGGCATCCTGGATCTGCGCATGTTGGGATTCGCCAAGCAAATCCCGATTGGTCCTTTGCATCGGCTGGTTCCGTGGGCCATGGCGGGGTTCGGCCTCAACCTTGTCACGGGCGTCCTGGCTTTTACTGGTATGGATCAGTATTACACTTACGACTGGGCTTTTTGGATCAAGATGCTGGCCATCCTGCTCCTTGGACTGAACGTCGCCGCGTTTTATCTGACTGGCGCCTTCGAATCTGTCGAAGGTTTGGGACCCGGGGACGACGCTCCGCCTTTGGCCAAATTTATCGCCGCAACTTCGCTCATCTTGTGTTTTGCGGTGATTACTCTGGGCCGGTACATTCAGTCCTATTCCGATACCATTTCAGTTCATAAGTGAGGAACAGGGAGAATTCGTTGTGTCGAGACGGCGCAAAGAGTTAAGATACAACTAAATCATACTCTTGCAACGTAAGAAGCGCTTTGCGCGTCTAGATACCCACGGAGGCAATATGATGCATTTTAGGATCAGGGACCTGTTGATGGGCGGAGCCTTGTCGATTCTGGCCGTGGTTTGCGCCGGTCCGGTGTTTGCGCACCATTCCGTTCAAGCGCAATTCGACATACACAAAACGTTTACAGTCAGCGGTACGGTCGCCAAGGTGGAATGGATCAATCCACATTCCTACCTGACCATAAACGTCAAGGATGCGGACGGCAAAATCCAAAAGTGGGCTTTCGAACTCGGCGGCCCTGGCGCGCTTCGCCGCGCTGGCATGAGCAGGGAAGATCGCGGCGGTTTGAAGCCCGGCGACGAAGTTACCGCCTCGGGTTTGGCTGCCAAGGACGGTTCTACGACCGGATTTCTCCAGGAATTGAAACTTGCGGATGGCCGGGTGTTCAAGTTCGCTGTGGACCCCAACGGCAACTGAGCATCGAAAGGAGTTCAGCATGACGCGTCATTTTCTGCTTGGCAGGAGCATCGTTATGGCGGCACTGCTGTGCTTGCTTCCAGCAACGATCTTTGCGCAAAACAACGGCGGTCCGCGCATGGACCATGAAAACACATTGCCCCCCACACCGGTTGGCCGCACACCGATGACCCCGGATGGACATCCCGATTTGACGGGACTTTGGAATGGTTTGGCGGACAATTTGTTGGGTGTGCCGAATCAAATGCACAATGTAGGGATTGAGGTTGGGACCGACACTACACGTGACATTCACAGCGGCGTGCAGATCGCCACTTGGCCGCTGCAGAATCGCAAACGGCAGAATAACGAACAAAACGAACGCGCAGCCACGCTCTTGCGGCGGATGGGGTCCAACCGGCCGATCTACAAGCCACAGTACTGGCAGAGAGTGAAAGACTTCGACGCGAACTCCAACGAAGAAGATCCATCGAACAATTGCATGCCGGCCGGCGTTCCACGCATGGGGGTTCCGTCTTACATCGCTCAGACTCCCACGTATCTGATCTTCATTTATCCGGGCCAGGGTGGCTTGATTGCGACCGCCACGAGTTACCGTATGATCCCTACCGACGGCCGTAAGCACACGAACCTGGAAGATCTGGATGGGACATGGAACGGAGAATCGATTGGCCATTGGGAAGGCGACACCATGGTGGTCGACTCCATCGGTTTCAACAGCACCAGCTGGTTTGACCAGCTCGGCGGCTATTTCCACAGCGAAAACATGCACGTCATCGAACGCCTGCACCGCGACGGAAATACGCTCACCTGGACCGCGACCGTCGAGGATCCTGACGTGCTGCTCGAGCCTTGGACAACGACTCCTCGCGTAGCGCTCCTGAATCCTGATCCCAAGGCAATCTTGCTGGAATCGCTGCCTTGCAGCGAGAGGGATTTTGCTCACGTCGTCACCAAAGAACATCACTAGAAAAATATTTTGTCACGCTCAGGCCCCGATAGTTTGTGCGAGGAGGCAGCATGCTTACGCGAGCAGGGATGGCAAAAATATTAGTGACTGGAGCCGTGGTGATCGCTGCACTGGCAGGACGTCCATTCCTGGCAGCCCGTGGGCAAAGTAGCAACACCAAAGCCAGCGCCGGAGCGAAAACCGCGACTTTGGCGGCTGTGGACGACGCGAACAAGCCGAATCCCTCCGATGTCGCCAAAACCTTGAAAACTGCTGCCGAAGCGTTGGGCCTTGCTCGGTGGTCGGGGGTAGGGGGCCAGCGCCTTCCAGAAGTCGATGTAGTTAACACGATGGAAATTTGGGGCAGTGGCACTTCCTACGGTCCAAGCCAATCGAATAAATCCGGCGAACAGGGGCCGGCGTTCAAAACCGATTATCACGCCGCTCTCGGTTACAATCCGCCCGCCATGCGCGTGGAAATGGCCCGCACCAGTTCCGGCGCTTCTGCTACGGGTGGCGGTGCGCCACTTCACACCATAGAAGTCGTGCGAGATACGTATGCCTGGGACGAGTCGGAGATTGGCGCGGGCTTGATTCCGGGGAAGGGCACTGCGACTCCCGCCATGGCTGCTGTGAACAATCGTCTTCTCCAACTCTGGGTTCTTCCCTACGGCGTTATAAAGTCCGCCGTGGCGGCGGGCGAGAACACCAAGGTCTCGACGGAGAATGGCGCCACCATCATTTCGTTTCCGCTGAGTGGACAACTTGCCGGAGTCATGGTTAAGGCGACGCTCGATGCTCAAAATGAGATCGCCAAAGTTGAGACGCGGACCGACAATCCGGCGCTCACCGACCTGATTACGGAAACAGAGTATTCCGACTACGCGGATCATGGAGAGATTCTGACCGACGTTAAGTCCCCCGGTCATATCGTGCGGAAACAAAATGGACATCCAGTGCTGGACATTCGCGTGAAAATACTGGATGCCAACAATCCATATCTCGTCTTTCCAGTTCCTGAAAACGTAAAGAAGGCTGCCGCGCACTAGAGCGCCCCATTCGGATCAATGAGCCGAAGGAAGCGGCGCGGATCATCTTGCGGGGATTGTTGAATCATGCTTCTACACTTTTGCAGGTGGCTGCAAGACAATTCAATGATCGCCGCGCTCAACGGGACAGCCTGGACCGCCGCGGGCCTCGAGATCGTTCACTATTTCAGCATGTTCATTTTAGTCGGGGCGATGGTGATCGTGGATTTGCGTGTTCTAGGTCTTGTGGGGCGCCGGCAAGACGCGAGGCATCTCGCTGGCCTGTTGTTTCCCTGGATATGGATTTCGCTATTGTTCAATTTTATTTCGGGATTCCTCATGTTCGCGGGCTCTGCAGTGTCTTACTACCGTAACGACATTTTCTATGACAAAGTGGCCGTGGTCCTGCTGGCAATCATAGCGAACATCATCGTCCAGCAAAAAGTGCGCACGTGGGGCAAGCTGCCGGAGATGCCCGCGTGGGCAAAATTGGTAGCCTTTCTTTCGATCGGTCTATGGATTGGAGCAATCATTGCCGGAGTCGAAGTCCCCGCTCTTACCGGCGTTGGATAGAAGGCACGAAGATTGCGTGGGCGCATTTTTATTGGGACTTTGCAATATGGAGCCAGAAAATCTCTGCGATCAAGACCAGACGAGGGTTGAACAAACGGAGATCCACTTAAATGGAGAGCACGCTCCTTGTTTTCGGACATTGGTTGCAGAACAGACAGTACGCCCTGGCAATTGCCGGATCGGATTGGGCTTATCCGTTGGTACAGGCGACGCATTTCACCGGGCTGTCTTTATGGGTGGGAACCAACGTTATTGTCGATCTCAGTCTTCTTGGAGTGGGCCGAAAATCTTCACCATCCTCGCATCTATCCGACACGCTATTTATTTGGAATTGGATCGGATTTGCGATTGCGGTGGTAGGTGGATTTTTACTCTTCTCCGTATCGGCCGAGACATATCTTGCCAACCTCGCCTTCTTGACCAAGCTGGGCCTGCTAATCCCATTAGGATTGGTGCTTCACGTCGTAATTCAGCAAAAAGCGCCCGCTTGGGAGGATGCAGCGGAGGTCCCTTCATTCGCCAAGATCGCCGGCTTCACTGAGTTGTTGCTGTGGTTCTGCGTTGCCACGGCAGCGGTTCTGATCCCTTACGCAGGGTAGAGGATCTGGAACTTCACGTAAGGCCTCCCACCCAATATTGGCAACAATAAAGTGCGAGCTAGCACCGGATGCAATAGGCTTGTGATTGTGTGAATGGCATTTGCATGCAATTTGAGGGTATCAGTCAATCACAATTTCATTCGGGCTGAGGTGGCGATTCGATCCTCCTCCGAGTAGATGACGAATCGCTGGCCGCGCAGAAACCCTACCAGCGTCAATCCAAACTCGCGGGCCAGTTGCACGGCGAGACTCGAAGGCGCGGAGACCGACGCCAGAAGCGGTATGCCGGCGGAGATCGCCTTTTGCACGATCTCAAATCCGCTGCGGCCGCTGACCATCAACGCATGTCCGCCGAGGGGCAAGCGGCCCTCGAGGAAAGCCCATCCGATTACTTTGTCCACCGCGTTATGCCTTCCGATATCTTCGCGCAACACCAACAACTCTCCGTCCGAGTTGAAAAGCGCTGCGGCGTGCAAGCCGCCGGTCCGGCCGAATGTAGCCTGTGCGCCGCGCAGTTTTTGCGGCAATTCGCACAGGACATCAGGGTCAAACAGGGTTGCGCTTTCGGGGCGGCGCAGGCCGCGCCGCCGAAGTTGTTCGATAGAGGCCTTCCCACATACGCCGCATGCCGAGCCAGCGGAGAATCTGCGGGCCGCGCTGCCAGCAGGGAGGCGCACTTTGGAGGCAAGGGTCACGCGGACAAGATTACGTTCCTGGGCTGCTTCGTCTGGAAGCCGCATGGAAACGAGCTGCTCCCGCTTCGTGATGATGCCTTCGGTAAAAAGAAAGCCGGCGACGAGTTCTTCATCGTCTCCGGGCGTGCGAAGTGTGACGCCGAGGGAGTATCTTCCCGCGCGCATCTCCAGCGGCTCTTCGGCGGCCAGGTAGTCGGTGACGCGCAGGGCCTTGCCGTGTTCCCACTGGGTGACTTGCGTGAGTTCGATGTTCCGGTTTTTTTGAGTCACGGAATATGGGCGACTTTCATACAATCAATCGGACCCGGCAGCCACCGCGGGTACCCCGCCAATTTGTTCTTTCGACGGACGCCGCGCAACAAGCGGCAAGACCAGCGACACCAGCATGACGATCGCGATGACCGTAATGGCCGGACCATAGCTGCCTGTGTTTTGCCTGACTCGGGCAATCATGATCGGAGAAGGAATTGCGGCCATTCCCCAGGCCAGCAGAATCCAGCCATAGATTCCTCCCATATATTTTGCTCCGAAGAAATCGGCCGTAAAAGAGGGCATCGTGCCAAAGCCGCCGCCGTAACACAATCCAATCACGGCAAACGCTGCGGTAAACAACGTCAGATCCTTGATATGAGGAAGGGCAAAAAAAATCGCTACCTGGATGAGATAGAGCAGGAAATACACGCGGGCACGGCCTAGAGAGTCCGAGACCCAGGCCCAGAAGACCCGCCCGAGCCCGTTGCAGATCGATATCACGCCCACCATTCCGGCGGCCTGGAGCACCGACATGCCGACGAGTTGTTGCGCCATCGGCGAAGCCTGGCTGATGATCATGATGCCCGCTGAGACATTGAGGAACAGGAGCAGGAAGAGAAGATAGAACTGCCAAGTGCCCATCGCTTCCTTGACAGAGAAATCGTACGTACTTGCCGCTTTCGCAACCGCCGTGCGCGGCTCCCAACCAGCGGGACGCCAACCTTGTGGAGGATTCGCGTAAAACTGCGCCGCAAGCACGACAACCACAAGGTACACGATACCGAGAGTCGAGAACGTTGTCGGAATTCCGTGATGGATGATTTCCCACGCCGCAAAAGGACTCATGATCAGCGCGCCGAACCCGTAGCCGCAAACGGCGACGCCGGTCATCAAACCGCGCCGGTCGGGGAACCATTTCACCAATGTGGCCACCGGACAAATGTATCCCATTCCCATTCCGATCCCCGTAATGACGCCGTAACCCAGATACAGCCCGTAGAGAGAATGTCGAGAGGCGGCAAATGCGGCCACGAGGTACCCGATTCCGTACAAGATCCCAGCCACCGTGGCCACCTTCCGCGGACCTACGCGGTCCTGCCAAAGGCCGCCGATCACTGTGCCGAACCCGAGAAAAACAATCGCCAACGTGAAGTTCAAGGACACGTCGGTGAGCCGCCAATGCTCGACGCCAATGAGCGGTTTGACGAACACACTCCATCCGTACACGGCCCCCCAGGCAGATTTGCATGATCACTGCCGCCACTGCAATACCCCACCGATTGGGAAGATCATCTGGTGCCATGCGCACCTCCTCAAGTCGAAGAAGTCTGCGTACAGGAACCCTGGGACCCAAGAAACCTGTTCTCTGCGACTTCGTTTTCACGCATCAGCGGCGCTGGCCTCGGAAGAAAAGCGGCATTTTCATGCCGTGGCGACTTTCGAGCCTGCCAGGGCTTCTTGCTGGCGCAACGGTATTATCTCCACAATAGCGTTATAGTCCGGCACGCCACTCGGATCGAGTCTGCCGGCCGGCACGACCACATTCACTTCGGGCCAATGGCCTTGTATGCAACCCGGCTTGATGCGATCAATCTTTGCCCGCCCTCGAAATTCGCCGTGATCGTTGCGCAGCAGAATCGGGTCTCCGTTTACCAGGCCCAGCCGATCCGCATCTTCCTTCGCCATGATGATGTCATCTCTCTTGAGGCCTGTCATGGGATCGGAGACTTTGTAAATCATGCTGTTGAATTGTTTGCCGCGGCGGGTGGAGAGCAGGAATCGGTCCGCTGGCACTTTTTCATCGGGGAGACCGATCGGCGAGAAGTAGCCCTTCCCATCAGGCGTTAAAAAGCGGTCCACGAGCAGGCGAGGCCCGCCGTACTGAAAGTTGTCGCCCTTCTTACGCAGGCTCGCAATACCCTTGTACGTCGGGCAAACGCGATCGATTTCCTCACGAATGTCCTGAGTATCCTTCCAGGGGAAAGATCTGGCGGCCCGCTCGGCGTCGGCCCGGCGCGCGACTTGTACAGGGATCTCCCACTCGTCGCGCGTCTCGGGAATCCTCGGCCCGGGAATTTCCGGGGAATAAATGATGCGCCGCTCGGTGCTGGTTTCCGTCCCGCCCCCGCGCTGCTCGTAACGAGTTCGCGATGGAAGCAGAACGACCGTATCCGCGGGGTCCACGAGCATGTTCGAACTGAGCATGATGTCCTGATGGACGCGGAAACCTATATTTGCCACCGACCTCAGTACCCGGTCAGGCTCGGGAAGCGTGTCCACGAAATTGCCGCCGCTCTGCCATAGGGCGTCAATCTCTCCACGCTCTGCAGCCATGATCATTTGCGTGGCGGAGATCCCTTTCCATGCAGGCGGCTCAAAACCCCAGAGCTCAGGTTGCGCCAAGCGTTTGGCATTCTCCTCGGTGGCCGGCACACCCATCACATATGCGCCGGGCATGCCGCCCATCTCCGCGCCGCCCTGTACGCCGCTGTGGCCACGGACCGGCATCAATCCCGTATGCGGCCGGCCCACGTTCCCGCGCGCGAGCTGAAGGTTCACAATCGAGCGAACATTGTCGCTTCCGTAGCTGTGCTGGGTAATCCCCATGCTCCAAACGATGATTGCGTGGCGGGCCTTCCCGAAGGCCTCCGCGAAGCGGTACATTTCCGCCTTGCTCTGGCCCGCGCTCCGCTCGAGGGACTCCCAGGAAAGCCCGAGCGCTTTTGTTTCGACTTCTTGCCAGCCGACCGTGCGGGCCGCGATAAATTCGCGGTCCACCCAGTCGTTCTCGATGAGGTGTTTCAGCACGCCGTAGAAAAATGCGATGTCCCCGCCGATGTGGATCTGAAAATAGTCATCGGCCATGCGTGTCCCGAACAGCGCGCTCTTGGTAACAGAGGGCACCCAGTACCGGTCCAAGCCCGGCTCAAAGTAGGGATTGACCACAAATACTTTAGTGCCCGCTTGCTTGGCGTAATAGAGATACTTGGTAGCAACCGGCTGGTTATTGGCGATGTTGCTTCCAACAAAAATCACCAGGTCGCTGCCAATCCAGTCCGAATACGAGCAGGTCGTCGCCGCGCATCCTATCGTTGCGCTTAAAGCCGCCGTGCTTGGCGCATGGCAGATGCGCGCGCTGGTATCGACGTTGTTGGTGCCGAAGAAGCGGGCCACTTTCTGGTGAGCATAGTAGGCCTCGTTGGTGAGCCCGCGAGAAGTAAGGAACCAACCGAGGCGATGCGGATCGACTGCGAGCAGATGTTTTGCCGTCAAGTAAATCGCTTCGTCCCAGGAAATGCGGTGAAATCCCTTGTCGCCCTTCCGCCGCACCATCGGCACGGAGAGGCGCCCCAGTTTGCGGAGATTGCGATTGGATACTTGACGGAGCGAAGGAACATCCTCCAGGAGACGCGAGTCCATCGCAGGCATGGTGTTCAGCCGAAGCAGTTGCAGACGAACGGCGCAGAGATGAATCCCTTTCATGGTCCAGTCATGCATCCCGGAGGTGCCAAGCGCGCAGCCATCGCAACAGCCGTCGCGCAAAATTCGATAGGCATATCCGAGACTGTCGCGGTTTTCCCAAACGGTATCGAGAATATCTTTGTAAGCGTTGGGATGCTGTTGGTTGATTCCGTAGGGGACTAGGCTCACCCATTGGCGCTGATTTCCGGTTTTCCCGTTTCCCTTGTTCAGAGTCATGAATTCATTCTCATTGCAATGGTTAGGCCGGTCAAGCAAAGGAAGGGTAAAGAACTCCTCATATCACCTTTAATCCGAGCAGTGTCAAGTGAATAAACTGTAACAATGCGGGGTTGATCGGCGCCTCGCAGTAGGGCATTGCGCGGGCGGGAAAAGTGGACGTACCCTCGTTCTCTTAGCCGACCTGCATCGGGAAGGCAGGCAAAGGAGCAATGGAATGACAGATCAACCCCAGATCAGTCTGGTGCCGCCCTTCACGCGGGAGACGGCCATCGAAAAAGTTCGCAAGGCGGAAGATGGCTGGAATTCGCGCGATCCGCAACGCGTTTCGCTGGCGTACACGGTTGACAGCCGATGGCGCAACCGGTCCGAATTCATCAACGGCAGGGAGCAGATTGTGCAATTCCTGACGCGCAAATGGAACCGCGAGTTGGACTACCGGCTGATCAAGGAAATGTGGGCATTCGGCGGCGCCAGGATTGCCGTGCGTTTCGCCTACGAGTGGCACGACGATTCCGGGCAATGGTACCGCTCCTACGGAAACGAAAACTGGGAATTTGATGCGCAGGGCATCATGCATCATCGGTACGCCAGCATTAACGATCTGCCGATTCACCCCTCGGAGCGCCTTTTCAACTGGCCGCTGGGGCGACGGCCGGATGATCATCCCGGGCTGAGCGATCTGGGTTTGTAAGCCACGGCCGCGCGACAAGACCCACGATTTGAACGAAGAATAATGAGTTTGATCAGAAGATCTAATTCGAGGAAAGGGGGTTTCCGCCGGTGCCAAATGGAGTGTCCAGCACGATCAAAAAATCACGCAAACCACAGCGGCAGAAACCCACTTGGACCGAAATCTTGCGGGTATCTGCCGCTGCGATCTGCGCGAACGTTCGAGATTAGTTGCCGGACATCATCATGCCCGGCGCCATCGCCAAATCATTCTTGATAACCGCGCCGCCCTTCATCACAAATTTCACGTGCTGCATCTCGGAAATATCCTGCAAGGGATCTCCGGAAACCGCGATGAGGTCTGCAAACTTCCCTTTCTCGATGGTGCCGAGTTTGTCCGACATGTGGATGATTTCCGCATTCACCGTGGTGGCCATGCGAAGCGTGTAAACGGGACTCGCTCCCCACTTCACGAAGATGGGAAACATTTCCCCCTGCACGCCGTGCGAGCAGTTGCACTCGGTGTTATAGACGCGGCCTGGCGGCGGCGCGGAGCCGCTGCCCCAGCCTAGAACCACGCCGGCGGCCAGCATCTTCTTCCAGGTGACTTCCACCAGTCGCCAGCGGCTGTATGGCGCCCACTGTTTCAGGTCTTCGGGCTCGTCCTGACGGTGGTCGAGAATTGTCGTGGTGATCGGCAAGTGCTTCTGCACGATCTCGCGAATGTCGTCATCGCTCGCGGCAGTGGCATGCTGGATGTTGTCGAGGCCGAGGTCGATTGCCATCTTCAAACCTTCGCCGCCGTAGGTGTGCGAGGCGACCCACATTCCCCGCCGGTGCGCTTCGTCGATGACAGCGGCAAGTTCTTCGCGCGTGGGAAGCGGCTGGTTGTACATCTTGCCGTCCTTGTCGAAATAAAACGGTCCGGTCGTGTGAATTTTCACGTGCTCGACGCCGTACTTGGCCAGCTCTCGCACCGCGCCGCGCATTTGATCCGCCCCATTCACTTCGATATCCGGATCCTTGGGTGTGTACATCAGCGGGAAAGGCGAGCTACCCGGCATGGTGATGTTGATGATGGGGCCGGCAGTTATGATCCGCGGGCCCTTCACCAGCCCGGCCTGAATCGCCTTCTTCAGTTCCACGTCGGCATAGCCGCCGCCGTGCGATCCCATCGCCACCAGCGTCGTGTAACCCGCGTTCAAGCTGGACGTGGCGCTGAAGAGAGCGACCATCATCTGATGCTGCAAGTTACCCTGGGCATCCGTGAGGTGCACGTGGCCGTCAATCAATCCCGGGAGCACGGTTGCCTTGCTGAGATCGATCACTTTCGCTCCGTCCGGGATCTTCACCTTATCGGCCGGCCCGACGTCCGTGATTTTGTCGCCGGAGATGAGCACGACCTGATTCGTCAAATTGGTTCCGGACTTCGGGTCAAACATCTTGCCCGCGCGGACCGCTGTGACTTGCCCTTGCGCTGACGCCGTGATCGCAGCGCCGAGCATTAACACGGCGACGATCAAGGTTGATTTCAAACGTTTCATAGAGCCTCCGTTACCCTGCTGCTGTTGCCCGCCTCTTTAGAGGCGGGGTTGGTGTGTCGTGCGATGCGAATTTCCCCGCGTCTAAAGACGCGGGCTACAATGAATTACTTTCCGTAAACGAGCAGACGGAACGTGCCCGGCGTAGCCACCGGCTGCGGATTGGGTTGTTTTTCGGTTGGGGCTGGAGCCGGACCAAAATCCGACGTAGTGAGGAACAGTTTGTGGGTCTTGGGATCCAATCCCATGGTCTTGGCGCCGAACTCGGTTTTCACGGTCTCGACCACGGACAACTTGTCGGGTGAATCTTCACGGAAAATGTGCAGCGTGCCCTCGCGTGTCGCGGCGGCTACCATATTTGTGGACGCATCGAAAACGTTGGCATCCACACGGTCGCCGATCGGAAATGAGTCGCCGATCACTTTGCCCGAGTCGGCATCCATCATGACCAGCATTTTGGGGTTTCTGCCGCCCACGAAAAGCCGCCGGTTCTCGCGGTCTATCGTGATCGAGGTGGGAGCGCCGGCGGGAGCGACCGGATAGCGCGCTTTGACGGTAAGGTCCTTGCTGTCGATGGCCACGACTTCGTTTGTGGATTGCAGAGTGTCATAAATCATTCCATTGCCGTCGGCAATCGCTTGCTCGGGAGCGCCGCCCAGGGGGATGCTCTTGATAACCTCTTCCTTCACGGGATCGACTGCCGTCGCGGTGTGAGAGCTGCCATTGAAGGCAAACACACGCTTGGACGCCGTATCGTAGAGAATCCAGTCGGCGTCGTCTTCGGCTTTAATCGTCTTGGTAGGTTTGAGTGTTTTCAGATCGAAGACGATGATGGTGCCCGCGTCGCCGTCGGTAATAAATCCTTTGTTCAGTTCGGGGACGAGCGCGACGCCATGCACGCGCTTCCAGTCTCCGGTCACCGAGCCAATCTTGGCCCCGGTGTCGGCGTTCACGACGTCGACCTCCGTTCCGTGCGTAAAGTACATGCGGCGCGCGGCAGCATCGGGAATCACGTAGTCGAAGTATTCCCTGGTGGCGCCGACTCCCGGTGCTGCGCCGTACGTTACTTTCTTAATCAGGTGATAACCAGAAGCCGGCGATCCCGCAAGCACGCAGGCCGCGGAGAGTACGATCGAAAATGCGAGCGCGAGTTTTGCGTAACTGGAAGCCTTCATAAATTTCTCCCCCTAATTTGTTTGTGTCACTTGCAAGCAGCATTCGGTGGCCTTCCGAAACCCTCATTTCGGCTTGGCCGAGGAATTCCGCGAATCATCAGAAAAGCTGCTTCGTCCGAGGGCGCAGTCTGTAGCAGATCAACTACCGGCTTCATCTCAAGACGCCATGCCAGGCAAAACGGTTCCACAAATCTGCTCAATGTGGATGTGAGTGAAACGCAGGGTACTGTAGTCCCGCCAGCCTGAAAATTCCCTGAAAGAAAGGGCTCAATCTTTTCCTTTTGCTGGATCTGAAGCTGAGTTTTCCGGCGAATCCAGAAGTGGGTCTGACGGCAGACCCTCATCAGAGCCAATGGAGGTTCATTAGATCGATCTAATTTCCGCATGTAAGAAACAGATGCCCGTCCGCTTCGCGGGCGGACGGGCATCTGGGTAGGTTCGGTTGTCTTGAAACTACCAGTTCACCTTGAGAGCGAACTGGATTTCTCTTGCCGGTGTCTGCAGGTTCGCCGGAGAGACGATGTTTCCGACGCCGGCATACGATCCGTCCGGGTTAATCAATCCGGAATTGGTGTCGCCGCTGTTCGGCTGCGGCGGGTTAAAGTTGGAGTGGTTGAAGATATCGAATATCTCCGCGCGGAACTGGATGTTGAACGATTCCGAGATCCGCGTGATTGGGAAAACCTTGTGAACCGAGAAGTCCAGATTGGAGAAGTGAGGACCGTTAATGGTGTTCCGGCCGATGTTGAGACGGCATCAGGTTGGCGCAGTAGGTTTGGCCAGATGGCGCCACAGGGATGGAATCCGCTGCGCCCGCTTTCGGGAAGCCAGCGCACCCGTACGGTAGGGACGCCACCGCCGACGTTGGTAAGTAGGGCTCCGTGAAGCAGCTTTGGTTAAGAAACCCCACTGTGGGACCTCCAACGGTGTAATTAATCGGATTGCACCCTGGTAGTCTGACCAAAGGACCAAATGGGTCCGCGCCCTGATTGTTCAAGCCCAGGGGATCCCCGGTATTGGTCACAGTCGTAGGAGTCCCACTGTTGAACGTGTAAATACCGCCCACTTCCCAATCCGCGAGAGCTTCCTTCATCGCGCCGCTCCACGATTTTGGCGTCGGGATCGTGTAGAGGCCGTTGATGGAGAGCGCGTGAGTGACGTTGAAGTCGGACGGGCCGTAATACGCTTTCGGCAGCCACCAGATCGGCGAGTTGATGCCGTTGGCAAAAGTATCGCCGGCGATTGTCTGAGAGTTGTCATCCTGCGATTTCGAATACGTATAGGCGACCTGGAACTGGAAGTTGTGAGCGAAAACCTTGTCCAGGTTCACGTTTAAGGCGTTGTAGTTAGCATCCGTGTTCCAGAAGATGTACCGGATCGTTCCCAAGGTCGGGTTCACGACCGCATTTCCACCCGCTTGAGTAACGCCCGGGGTGCAAGCGGCGCCGGCCCCGGTTGGTCCGCAAGGAAACAAATATCCATACGGGGTTTGCACAGCCGGCTCTGCGCTACCGGGTGCACCCGACATATTCCCGTCATCACCCCGCATGAGCAGATGGACACTGTGAGAACCCACGTAACCCATCGTCAGAGACATATCGGACGTAAGTTGACGCTGCACGGAGAGGGTCCATTGCTCGACATAGGTTCGGTGAGGCGCGCCTTCGATTGTGGACATGGCCAGATTGCTGGCGGTGGAATTAGCAAGCTGTATGCCGCCCTCTCCAGCCTGGAACGGACCGGTAAACGTCGGTTCCGTTGTGAAGTTCGAGTTACCGGTTATGCTCTTAAAGATGAGGAACGGCGCAGCCTGATTCTGCTGCAGGAGGAAGTAGCCAGCGAACGGGTCAACGTCATAGAGGCCGGCGCTGCCGCGAACCGAGGTCTTTCCATCCTTGAACGGATCCCAGGCGAAGCCTATGCGGGGTTCAAAGTTGCGCAGCGTGGCGTTCTTATAGTACGGACCGACGCCGCCGCAGGCGGAGCCGGGCTGCGCCGGGATGGGAGCCGTGAACTGCACTCCGCAAGTAGGAGCAGTGGCGCGTGATGTCCGCCAGATTGGTAATCCGGCCCTGGGCATCCTTCAGGACGGTGGTCGGCTCGTATCGCAGACCGATATTGAACGTCAGGTTGGATCGGAACTTCCAGTCATCCTGGACATAAAAGCCAAACGTGGTTTGGCGAAACTCCCGCGGGTTGTCCACGATATTGAGCAGACCCGCCTCGTAGTGGCTGGGCTCGCCTGACAAGGAACTGCATGAGCCGGTCGCGCAAATGCTGCGCCGTTATTGAAAATGTAGCGGCCGCCGGGATTCTGAAACGTATGCTCGTTGTAATCCATCCGCTCGATGCTGCCGCCGAACTTGATCGTGTGAGCGCCGTGGGTCCAGAACGCATCGTCAGCGTATTGGTACGAATTCCAGGCGTGGAGATAGTGCGAGCCTGACTCGACGCCGCCGAAAAAGTCAGTGATTCCGCCGCCGACCGATAAGCGGGGCGCGGATTGCCCCACGATCCCAGCCAGCGGGCCAATTGCGGCGGCTGGATTGATTGCGGTGGGGGTGAACGTGTTCAGCACGTTATCGCGGTTGAAGCCGACGCGCGCCGCGTTTACCAGGCTGGAACTGAATGTGTGGGTTTCTTCGATTGCGATAGTTGTGCGGGACGGTGGTGGATTCCGATAGGACATCATTGAACGCGTCGGGTTGCGTATAATCCGCAGGGTCCCTCACGAACGTCCCGAATATGGTGTCCTTGTCCCCGATCTTGTAGTCCGCGCGGAGCGTGCCGAAATTTTCGGGCGCTGCCTGAACGCCGGAGAAAATGAAGGTCGCTGTGTCCGGGTTTGTTTTGACGGCGGTAGAGGTCGGCCACAGTGCGAGCAGAGCGGCTGAGTAATCGTTTACACAAGTATTTGCCAGGGGGGAGAGAAAGTGCCCCGGGCTGCCACCTAAGTCAGTACAGGGCGTCCCGGCCGGTTGGCCCGCTGCGGGGGCCGGGTTCGCGGCGAGGATTCCCAGTCTTGCGTTATCAGAAAATACGGTGGAGTTGCTCGTAATGCCCTTGGACTGGCGGAGACCTTCATAGTCGCCGAAAATGAAGAGCCGATCCTTGAGGATGGGTCCGCCGGCCGAGGCGCCAAACACATTGCGTTTGAAAGGAGGGTTCGGGGTATCGCTGACCCGATTAAAGTAAGGCCTCGAATCCAATACGTCGTTGCGAAGGAATTCGTACACGGCCCCGTGGAACTGGTTCGTGCCGGAGCGGCTGATGGCGTTGACGACGCCGCCCGTCGCGCGGCCGTATTCGGCCGGGAATCCGCTGGTCAAGACTGAAAATTCCTGAATCGCGTCAACACCCAATACGATTCCGATGACGTTTCCGGGAGCGGCCATGGCGTAATCGTTGACGCTGATTCCATCAATCCGGTAGTTGTTGTAAGTAGACCTTTGACCGGAGATAGTCATTTCGCCGCCGAAGCCGCGGTTGCCGCGGGCGGAAGTCGCAAAGGCCATCTGCGTTTGGATTAGCTTTACGCCGGGTTGCAGTTGGGCCAGCGAAGTCCAGTCGCGCCCATTCAGCGGCAGTTCGCGGACTGTCTCGGATTCCACCTGGCCGGTGAGCGCCGAGGACGTGAGGTCAATCTGAGGCGCCGCTTCGGTTACTTGGACGGTCGTGCGTAGCTTGGCCTACCTTCAAGCTAAAGTTGAGCTGCAGCTGTTGCCCGACGGCTAGCGCAAGATTCGATTGCACTGCGGTCGAGAACCCGGTCGCCGCAACTCTGACTTCGTAGCTTCCCGGGGCCAAGTTGGGCATCGTGTACAAACCGGCGGCGTCGGAAGTGACTTCTCGAGTGACCGCGGTTGCGCTATTCGTGGCGGAAACGGTGGCTCCGGCAACAACTCCGCCGGATGGGTCGCTAATCGTTCCGCTGACCGTCGCGCCCGTGACCTGAGCATGCGCGACCACGCCTGCCATTAAACTGAATCCTATTGTCAGCAATATTGCGAAACTTGCAGTGAACTTTCTGAAATTTCCCACACCCATGCAACGCCTCCTTGATGATCCCTCGTGGGACATCGCGCGCAACTTTAAATTCGACAGATGGCCTAAATTACAGATTCCGACACCCCAAACTTGCGGTCATTTAAGTACCCACACGGCCAGAAGTCAAGCGCTTTGTTCAAGAAACGAGGAATCTATATGAAAATGAAACATGTAACGGGATGTTAGTCATGAGAAATCTTCATTCAGGCGGCCCCGGGCCATACAAAGAAAAGAGCCGGACCAGTCAGGTCCGGCTCTTTCTTTATATTTAATGTTACCAGATAACCTTGAGGCTAAGCTGGATTTCGCGATTGTCGGTTGCCGTTGCGCTCAGCTGGCCGGCACCGGAAGCCGGCGATCCGTCCTGATTGAAAATAGCCGAGCAACAAAGCGGTTGCTGGTAGTTGGCGTGGTTCAATACGTTGAACATCTCCGCCCGGAACTGGACATTGAAGCTTTCCGAAATACGGCGGACGTAGTTGTTCTTAAAGACCGAGAAATCGAGGTCGAAAAGGCCCGGCCCGATCAAGGAGTTGCGCCCGTTATCTCCAAATACATTGGCGCAATAGGTCTGGCCTGACGGCGCGGGGGCTGCTGCGCCCGTGAAAGCAGCGCACGGGTACGGTAACGAAGCCACCGATGCTGTCGGTACGGTTGGAGGGATGAAGCAGGCCGTATTTAAGTATTGTAGAGTCGATCTATAGTTCGACAGGATGGGATTGCAACCCGCCACTCGATCAGGGAAGCCCAACGAATCGCCATTATTAATTCCCATCGGATCGCCCATTGTCAGGGTAAACGGAGTCCCCGTGCTGGCCGTCAGAATCCCGCCTAGTTCCCATCCGCCGGCAAGGTGCGAAACAGCCCATGAATTGGATTTCGGCGAGGGAACATCCCAGATCAAGTTGGCGACAAAGTTCCTGGTGACGTTGAAATCGCACAGGCCGCTTCGGCCGGCCGGGTTGAAGAAGATCAGGGATGAGGGAGAGTTCTGATACGCGTCGCCGATGTCCCCGCTTGATCCCGTGTCAAAGCACTTCCCCCAAGTAAAGCTGGCTTCCCCTTGCACGCCGTGGCCAAACCTCTTGGTGAGTTGCGCGTCCAGAGCGCTGTAGTGTGCACCGACGATCCAGGCCGTCGGCCGGAGTTGGCCAACATTACTGTTGAACACGGTGGTAGGCGCGCCACTGGGTAGGAAACCCGTAGCACACGGATTGCCGCCACTGGGTCCGCACGGCCATTCCAAGCCGAACGGAGTCGTCATGACCTGAGGCGGACCGACCGAATTGCTGGTATCCGTGGTGAACGGGGAATGGAGGGTGTGCGATCCGACGTATCCGATTGTCGCGGTTAAGGTCGAGGTGAGTTGGCGCTGGAGCGTCAAGTTCCAGTTCATGGCGTAGTTTCTTCTCGGATTTTGATCGGGGGCATAGGCTTGGGCACTACTTGAACCAAGCACGACCCCAGTGAGTGTTGGGAATGATCCAGCAGGCAAGGCGGCGCTGATTACGGTCGACGCGAACGGCAACGAGCCTGATTCCTGAACGTTGATGACCCATGGGCCGGGGAGCACGTCGAAGATTCCAAAGCCGCCGCGGATAGACGTCTTGCCATCCTTGAACGGATCCCAGGCGAAACCTACCCGAGGTTCGAAATCCTTCGTCGTAGGGTTCGTCTGCCAAGGGTGGGCGACATTCACCGGGGCATTGCCACTGGTGAGGCCCTGCACCACCGTGAACCCGTAGTGCGCTTCTGTTGGGAGGGTGGCAAACTCGTAACGTAAGCCGAGGTTCAGAGTCAGGTTGGACCGGATTTTCCAATCGTCCTGGACGTAGCCCGCATAGAAGGTAGTTCGCGTTCCCAGTTCCTTTTCAATACTCGAATCTCCTTGCTGGAAGCCCGAGGGTTGGTTTGTCAGGAACGCTTGCAGACCACCATTAAAAGTGAAAGTTCCATTGGGCCGTTGGACGGACAGTTCGTTGTATTGGATGCGTTCCACCGAAAACCCGAATTTCAAAGCGTGATTGCCGCGAGTGTAGAACGCGTCGTCATTGAATTGAAAAGAGTTTCCGTAGTGATTATTCGCGGTCTGGGCGCCGAGGCTTCCCTGCATAAATGGCAGGCCGTTTATAGCAATGATCGGGGACGGGTGACCTGCCAGGTAACCATCACTTAGTGACGTATCACTGGCAAGTGGATTGAGAGCGACGCCGGGCTCGCCTACGAATCCGACCGTGCGGTTGTATCCTAACCGGGCCGTATTTACGAGTGAAGGGCCGAAGGTGTGCGTCCATTCCAGGCCCCCCATGATCCGTTCACTGAACGTCTGCGTGGTGGAGAGCAAAAAGGCGTCAGGAGCAAATTGCGGCCCTCTGTCAAAGAACCAGACCGCATCAAGGTCGTCCTTGTCCGAAAAATGGTGATCAACTCTAGCGGTTGCGTAGTTCTCCGTAAATACAATGGGGATAGGTGCGTTAAATATCCCTGTGTCGGAGCCAGCCACTTGGATTGTCGCCTTGGGAAACAACTTGAGGTAGGGAATAACGGCTTTGCTGATGTGCGAAACCGGGTCCGGATCCGGAGCGGAGCCCGGCCCGGAGAGGGGCAGCGGACTTCCATTCACGATCGCTACCGTCGTCGGGATGCCGTTCGCATCCGGTTGCCCGAAGGCAGCTGCTGAAGGAACGTTCGAATTTGCGCTCGTGTTTTTGAGCTGACGAATCGCCTCGAAGTCGCCAAATATGAATGTTTTACCCTTTTGAATGGGACCACCGGCAGACCCGCCAAACTGATTTCGATGGAAAAACGGATTCGGACTGCCCGCAGCAGCAAAGACAGGCCGGGCATCCAATCCCTCGTCGCGAAGGAACCAGTAGGCATCCCCATGGAAATTATTGGTGCCCGCCTTGGTGATCGCGTTGATGACGCCGCCGGAGGTCCGTCCGTACTCGGCGGTGTAGTTGGCGGTCAAAACGGAAAACTCCTGGATCGCGTCCACGCCCAATTGCGATCCCTGCACGCTGCCTGGCGATCCGTTGGAATAGTCGTTCACGGTGATCCCGTTGACGCGGTAGTTGTTCTCGGTGGGGCGGTGGCCGGCGACGGACAACTGATTTCCGAAGCCGCGATTGCCGCGGCTTACTGTACCCGTAGTCGTTGTCTGAGTCCGGATGCCAATTACGCCAGGCTCAAGAACGGAGAGGGAACTCCAGTCGCGGCCATTGAGCGGCAACTCGCGAACGGTTGTTTCATTGACTTCACCGGAGAGCGCCGAAGAGGTCAGTTCCACCTGCGGGGCTTCTCCCGTTACGGTAACGCTTTCGGATACTTGGCCGACTTTCAGGGAAATATTCAGAGTCTGTTGAGCTCCAACCGTTAGAGTGATCCCTGACCTTACGAGCGTAGAAAATCCTGAAGCCGAGGTAGTGACGTCATAAACCGCCGGCGGCAGGTTCGGTGTAGAGTACAAGCCGGCCGAATCGGTCGTGGTTTCGCGCACGATTCCCGTTTCCGTGTTTTTGATGGAAACCGTCGCGTTCGCCACTGCAGAACCTGATGCGTCGGTCACTGTGCCGGAAAGCGTCGCCCCTGCAACCTGCGCATAGACGGCCACCCCTCCGAGTAAGCTGAATAAAAGCAAGGCGATTGAAAGTGAAATTTGCGAAATACATCTTACAGAACTCCATCCACCCATCCAACACCTCCCTCAGAATGATTCGTGAAGCGATATATTCTTACACACCCCTGCGGCAATACTCGATTTACAGACTTAAACACATAAGCATGCGTACATTAGATTCGTGAAGGTGATCGAAGTCAAGCCGTTTTCGCGAAGATTCCCGGTGGATTTGAGCGTCTGGAATTCGCTCTGCGATCCCACGAGAGCGTCAACTTCGTTGCTTGAAGAGGCGGCCTTTTCGCAATCGGGCCTGCGCCAAAGAAGACCTCAGCCTGATGGTCGCCCGAAGCTAAATGACGCGCTTTTTTCGCAGGGTCTCAATTTTTTCGGCGTTGTAGCCGAGCTTGCTGAGCCACGCGTCCGTATGCTCGGAAAGGGCTGGGGCGGGCCCTTGCGGCGACGCCTGGTCATCGGAAAAAAGAAACCCGCCGCGGGTTACTTTTTGTTTTCCGGCTGATCCTTCAAACTCGGAGACGAAGTTGCGACCCGAGAGGTGCGCATGGCCGAGGATCTCCGGAACGCTCAGGACGCACCCTGCGGGCACTCCTGCCTCGATCAGGGCTTGCTCCCATTCCGCGGCGCTGCGTTTCATCAGTTCTGGAGCAATTTCCCTGTTGATTGCTAAACGGTTCCGCCTGCGGGTTTCCCGCTCCGCAAAACGGGGGTCTGTCTTGAGTTTGGGGCGGCCAATCACGTCGCACAATTTTTCGTATTGCGCGTCTTCATTCGCGGCGATGTTGAGCAGCCCTTCCTTGGTGCGAAATGCGCCGGAGGGCGCGGCTGTGAAGTTTTCATTTCCCATGGGGATCGGTTCGACGCCCGCGTTGAGATAATTGGAAACGACCCAGCCCATGGAAGCAAGCGTGGATTCCAGCATGGAGACGTCGATCCTACGGCCCTGGCCGGTGGTTCGCGAATCGACGAGTGCCGCGCAGATGGCCATCGCCGCGGTGATGCCGCCCATGGTGTCGCAAATGGGGTAGCCCACGCGCAACGGAGCCGTCTGCGCGTCTCCGGTCACGTTCATGACGCCCGAGATCCCCTGGATCACCTGGTCGTAGGCGGGCCGCATGGCCAGCGGGCCGTCCTGCCCAAAACCCGAAATCGCGCAGTACACCAGGCTCGGATTCACTTTCGCCAGTACGGGATAGTCAAGCCCAAGCCGGGTCATGACGCCGGGGCGGAAATTTTCGATCACCACGTGCGAAATCGCCGCGAGTTCTTTGAAAATCTGTTTGCCCTCCGGCGACTTGAGATTAATGGTTACGGATTGCTTGCCTGCGTTGACCGCGACGAACGAAATGCCCATCAACTTCTCATTTACATTCATATCCGCGCCCAAACGCCGGGCGAGATCTCCGTTTTCCGGTTGCTCGATCTTGATGACCTCGGCCCCCAGCAGGACAAGTTGAAAGCTGCAGAAAGGTCCGGCCAGGACGTTTGTTACATCCAGCACGCGGACACCATGGAGTGGAAGCGCCATCTGCCTGAAGCCCTCGCCCTGCAGATTTGATTTTTAAGCCGATACTTGTGGAGTCACACCGCACACGCCGCCACGGCGCGCGCGCAGGAGATGTCCTTGATAGGGCCGCGACGAAAAGCGACATGCAAATTCCGCCGCATCCAGCAACTTCTCCAAGTTTATTCCAGTGTCGTAGCCCATGCCTTCCAGAAAATCGACTAGATCTTCCGTCGCGAGGTTCCCGCTTGCCCCCGGGCAATACGGGCATCCGCCCAGGCCTGCAGTGCAGGCGTCAAACTCGCGAACCCCCATTTCAAGGCCTGCCAAAGTGTTGGCCAGGCCCCGACCATAGGTGTCGTGGAAATGGAGCACCAGATCGGCCGGCTTCATCTTCAATTCGCTTAGCAGGCGGCCAACGGTTTCTTTGATTTGATCCGGGAAAGCCATCCCATCTGTATCGCAAATGGCGATCCGCCAGGGTCCGATCTCGCGCGCAGCTCGAACCGCGTTCACTACAGCCTGGCTTGAAATTCTTCCTTCAAAGGGACAATGGAAGCAGGTGGAAAAGCCCGCACGTAGGACAACGCCATCGCGTTCGGCCAGGCGAGTGGCCTGCTCCAGGAGTTGCAGGGATTCGGCCATGCTGCGATTCAGGTTTTTCCGGTTAAAAGTTTCGCTCGCGGCAATCACAAATTCCATATGGCGAATGCCCGCGGCCAGCGCCCGCTCGTAACCCTTCAAGTTGGGCACCAGGGCGGAAAACGTCACGCCGCTAAATTTGTGGAGCCCGGCCGCCACATCTTCCGCGTCCGCCATTTGCGGCACCCATTTGGGATGGACGAAGCTGGTGGCCTGAATATCGCGAACGCCCGCCTGTACGAGCTTGTCGATCAGCGCGAGCTTGTCTCGAGTGGACACAGGCTGCGGTTCATTCTGCAATCCGTCGCGCGCCGTTACGTCGACAACCTTTACTTTTTCACCCACGGAAGCACTTCCTCTGCATTCTCAGTTTCGGCCTATGTTTCAATTGTACGGCCTGCGTCCACGAAGGAAAATAGTAATCCCGACCAACCAGTTATGGGGGCCTTCATCCTCAGCGTACTGCGGGCCTGCCCAGTAGAGCTTTCACAAAATTGTGATTGGGAAGCTATGTTTGCGTGGAACCTTAGGTTAGAGCGGCTTTTGTGTCAAGACGAACGCCTGTCCGCAGCGGTTGACCATTTTCCCGCCATCCCTTAACCTGTATTCCTGCCTGCAACCTGACTCGCAAAGGCGGATATGCCCTTGAAATTGATTTGGCCCAACTCGGACTGCGTGTGCCCCAAATAAATCTTCTCCTAATCTAAAGAGAACGGACTGAGAAAACCGATATGCCAGGAATCATCAAAGAAAGACTGTTTACTCCCGGACCGACGCCGCTTTTGCTCGAAGCGCAGCTTCGCGCGCTGACCATGACGCTGCACCACCGCACGGACGCCTTCCGGACGCTCATGAGGGAAACGCTCGATAACCTGCGCTATTACTTCCACACGAAAAACGACGTCATTGTGTTCGCCAGCTCGGGGACGGGGGCGATGGAAGGCGCCGTATCCAACCTGCTTTCTCCCGGCGAGCGCGTTCTGATCGGGACAGCGGGAAAATTCGGCGAACGCTGGGTCCAACTCGCGAAAGCTTACGGAATCGAATCAGTCGTCGTCGAAGCGCCTTACGGGCACCCCGTTCCCATCGGCGAAATGAAGAGGCACCTCGAAACCGGCGGGCCCTTCCGCGCCGTGCTCATTCAGGCGACGGAAAGCTCGACGGGCGTGCGCAACGACGTCGAAACGCTCGGCAAAACCTTGGCCGGGCTGCCGGAAACTTGCTTTGTGGTGGACGCTATTACGGGACTCGGGACCACGGACTTGCGCCCCGACGAGTGGGGAATCGACATCATGATCGGCGGATCGCAGAAGGCGACGATGATTCCGCCAGGCCTGGCCTTCGCCAGCATCAGCGACAAGGCTGGGCGGGCGATGGAAAAATCGAAACTCCCACGCTATTACTTCGACTACGCGAAAGAACGAAAGAGTCTCTCCAAGGGGGAGTCGAGCTACACCCCGGCGACCTCGCTCGTGGTGTGCCTGCATGGGGCCTTGAACTACATCAAGGAACTCGGGCGCGAGAACCTGATCGCCAACGCCGGGCTTCTGGCCGAGGCGACGCGCGAAGCGGCCATCGCGCTCGGCTTGACCAATTTTGCGGTGAGTTCACCCGCGAACGCCGTGACCGCCATCAACGCTCCCGCGGGGATCGAATCCACGAAAGTAGTCAAGGAAATGCGCTCGCGGTTCGGCGCCATTCTTACCGATGGGCAGGGCACAATGAAGGGCCACATGTTCCGCATCGCTCATCTCGGCTATTACGATTTTCTTGATCTGGTGGCCGTGCTCGGAGGCCTCGAAATCGCTCTGCAGAAAGTCGGCCACAAGGTCGAGCTCGGCAGCGGTGTTCGCGCGGCGCAGAACGTTTATTTGCGGCATTCGTCGTAGCAGGACAGGTTTTAGGTTGCAGGTGGCGGGTGTCAGGTTTTTTTCCACTTTTGTAGTTGATTTGCATTTCTCTGTGCGTTCTGTGCCCTCTGTGTTAAAAGCCTTTGACTTTTTGACGAGCTAAGACCTGACACAGAGAGGCGCGAGACTCCGGAGAATCCCGAGAGCACAATGAAAATTTTGATTGCAGACAGCGTCGACGAAAGCGTGGTGGACATCCTGAAATCGGATCCCACCTGGACCGTCGTGAACCTCCCCAAAACGAAAGGCAAGGTCGAGGAGGAAATCCGCGACGCCGATGCCTTGCTCGTCCGCAGCGCGACCAAGGTGACGGCCGAACTCCTGGACAAAGCGAAGAGCCTCCGCGTTATCGGGCGGGCCGGCGTGGGCGTCGACAATGTCGACCTGGACGCCGCCACGCGCAGGGGCGTGCTGGTCATGAACACCCCCGGAGGAAACGCCATTAGCGTGGCCGAACACACCATGACTATGCTGCTGGCCATGGCGCATCCCGTGACGCAGGCCGACGCTTCGATGAAATCCGGCAAGTGGGACAAAAAGAAATTTACAGGCAGCGAATTGCGCGACAAGACATTGGGCCTCATCGGACTCGGAACGATCGGCACCGAAGTCGCGCGCCTCGCGCAGGCGCACAAAATGCAGGTCGTGGCTTTCGATCCTTATGTCTCGACCGTTCTGGCTACCGAGCAGAACATCCGCCTTCTCCCGCTCGAAGAATTGTTGGAGGCCAGCGATTTCATCAGCCTGCATTCTTCGCTGACGCCTGAAACCAAGCACTTGATCAATGCCAAGACGCTCGCGCTGACCAAGAAAGGCGTGCGCATCGCCAATTGCGCGCGCGGAGAATTGGTGGATGAAGCGGCGCTTTTGGCGGCGCTCGAAAGCGGGCACGTGGCCGGAGCGGGGCTCGACGTATTTGAGGCCGAACCGCCCTCCGATCCGCGCCTCGTGCAGCATCCCAAAGTAATCGCCACACCGCACATCGCGGGCTCGACCGAAGAGGCGCAAAAAGTAGTCGGCACGCGCATCGCCGAGCAGCTGCGCGAATACCTGACGACCGGCGCGGTCAAGAACGCCGTCAACATGCCGTCGATTTCTCCGGAAGAATTCAAGAAGCTGGGACCCTACCTCCAGCTGGGGGAAAAGCTGGGCACATTCGTCGCGCAATTGACGGAGAAACCGTTTTCGGAGGTTTCCATCAGCTACGACGGTGGCCTCGCCGACTTGAATACGCACCTTGTGAAAAACGCGGTGCTGAAGGGCGTCCTGGGCCAGATTCTGGCCGATCAAATTAATCTGATCAACGCGGGAAATTTTGCTAAGGCGCGCGGAATTGAAGTGGTTGAAGTGCGCAGCGCGCGCCGCGCAAAATACACGAATTCCCTGGGCGTGGCATTGCGCATCGACGGAGAAACAGTTTCCGTCCTGGGCATGATCGGCCTGAACAATGCGCTGCGCGTCCTGGGCGTGAACAACATCGACATCGACGCGCCGCTCACCGGTTTTCTGCTGCTTTTCCGCAATCAGGACGTCCCCGGCGTGATCGGCCGCGTCGGCACGCTGCTCGGCAAGCACGCCATCAACATCGCCAATTTCGCCCTCGGCCGCGTGCAGAATTCCGACGAAGCCATTGGCATCGTCAATGTGGACCAAAAGGTCCCTCCCGAGGTACTCGGCGAATTGCGCGCGATCTCGGCCGTCCGCCAGGCGCGGGTGATTGAAATTCACTGATCGGTCTCATCGGCTGATCGGCGTATAGGAGTCATGCGGCAAATTACCTACACTTCGAAGGGCTCTTCAGCACGAAACTCGTATCGCTATGGCAGCGAGCTAATAGTTCTGCCTGGGGCTTCATTTCCCGATATATGCGTAGGGTGCGGTAATCCAGCGTGGGGAAACGTTGCCAATACGGAGTTCCACGATTTTGGTGGATATTGGATCTTACTGCCGTCTGGTCTGGACTTAATTGCGCTTGGTCTTCGCAAACGGTATCTTTTCGACTTTCCCTTTTGTTCAAACTGTCCACCTAGTTCTTTTCGTCTCAAGAAAGTGCGCGTGGATGACTATCTTAGTGTATTCCTCAACGCCCCCAAGGCCTTCCTTGATTCGCTTCCTCTGATGCCGTCGCCTGTTCAGAAGGAAAGGAATCGAAGTTGGATTCAACGAATATTCCGGTGATTATATGAATGAAATCCCTCTGCCCGTGCCCCACATCTATCGGACGGATGGTCCAGACCAATGAAGGCTTCTCGCAAGTGGTATTGGTCCCTTGCTGCAACTGTGATCCTCTTCCTAATCCTCCTGAACATCGTCAAAGTGCAGGACTTTGTGGCGCGGGCTTTCGGATATACGGGATCTGTCCCGATGTTCGCACTGGATCAGATGGTTCGCGGGTACACGCTGGCGCAAGCTTTTCAGGTCATGACGGCGTACGGAGAAGCGGGGCGCAGGGCATATGCATTCTTGCTGCTCACTACCGATCTTGTCTTTCCAATCCTCTATGGGAGTTTCTTGTTTCTGTCGATTCGCGGCGCGTCGCATAGTGCTGGGATTCCCGCACGATGGGCTTACCGGCTCGGGGCGGTTGGATTTGTCGCAACTTGCTGCGACTGGTTTGAAAATATCTCATTTTTGAACCTCATTAAGATGTATCCCGGCCAGTCCATTGTCGTGTCGAAGCTGGCTTCCTGGTTCACAGTAACGAAGTTCTTGTCTTCTGGAGTCAGTCTGGCAATTCTGGCCGCCCTAGGAATCTATATCCTCTCTCGACCGCAGACGCACACGGCGCGCGACGCTGCCTGACTGCTAAGATGGGCCCTGGGCGCGTCCTTCCTTGTCACGGTGTAGGATTTCAAGAAATCAGCTGACCCAACGAAAAACCTCAAAGACACGCTCCCACTTGAACCATGTTTATGACGCGCGTTCCAAAATGATAGAAAACTGCACCCTCATGTATCGCCTCGTGACACTCGTTTCCCTTTTTGAATTTCGCTAAAGGTCTGGCTGTTTCTGCCGAAGTGGTCAAGACGAGGGAGAGTGTATGAAAAATAGGCTTGCTCTAACACTTTTGGCAGTCGCTTTTCTAGCAGGTTGTGGTCAGTCCGCCAGTTCTTCCGCATCCTTCGGGTCGGCAATTCCTACTACGCGAACGTACAATGGCACAGCCTCCGTCGGAGACTTCCTGAACATCACCATCGACTCTGTGGCGCACACTGTCACCTACACCAACAAGTCCAACGGAGATGCTGGAACGATTCCGTATACGTCCAACTCGGATGGAACGTATGCGTTGAACGATCCAACTGGAAATTTTCTCACCGCCTACGAGGTGCCAGGTTATGCGCTGCTCATCGAAGCGGCTAAGGTTGGCCCGGCGCACAACACCATGGCGCTCATCACGGCAATCGAAACCGGCTCGATCTCGACGACCACATTTGCAGGAAAGACGCTGAATTACATGCAATTCCGGACCGCCGCGGGTGGAGTATCCGTCGGCTCGGTCAGTATGGACGCCCAGGGAAACCTGCAACACATGGAATTCTGGCCCTATGGCCAGCAGGCCCAGCCGATGGATCCATTCCAGGGAGGCACATTTCCAGCTTCCAGCTTCATGCAAGACGCGTCGGGAACTTTTCTGAAGCTAACCGAATCCGATACTTCCATAAGCTACGTATTCGGCACGGCGAATGGCCTGTTCGCGGTCGACACCGGCAACGGCGCCATTCTTGGCATGCCGCAAGCGGCGAATAGCGCGTTTGATCCCACAAACTTTGGAACCTACAAAGCCATTTTCTATCAGAAGACCGGCGCGCAAACCGGCATGGGAAATGTCGAGTTGGGCAACCCCAGCCTTGGAAGTGCCACTGTAACCATCACCTCGACCGGGGTCCTGACCATGATGGACAGCCAAAAGAATGTACTCGCGACCGGAACCTTAACTCCGATCGCGAGCGCTTCCTATCTATATGACGGAACCTCGAACGAACTTTCCAGCCCCTGCAACGGACTCTTTACGGTGCGCATGACCACAACGAACTCTCAGCAGGATGTTTTCATGGGATTCCAGGGGAACACCGTTATCTTTTCTAGCTATGCGACGGCGCTCCCATTTACCCAGGGGAATACATACGACTACTTCTACGGCGTGGGTCTGAAATAGTCAGGGTGACGGCGTAACCCAATTTTGTTGCGAATTTCGGGCGCCTTCTCGCATGCGCGAAGAGGTGCCCGAATTTTGTCTGAGCCAGATTCTCAAGGCCCGATGCCCATTTTTGCGATGTGATTAGGGGCAGGTTTGTGAGTCTCTAACTCGAATTGACGAACGCCGGAGATAAAATTCCACTTCTTGCAAATCAATCCAAGCCCCCCGAAAACCCAAAGGACAGGAAACTTAAAACCCTTTCACTCTCGATCCTCGTTCTGACTATACTTATCGTTTCCCGGACCTGCCGGCTGCACCCCCCTTCTCAAGGACCGGAGCGAGGAACAACGCACGCGATGACTGCCGAAGAACAGCGCCTGGAGGAATCCCACCAGCGTACCAAGCACTGGAAGCGCTGGGGCCCTTATCTCTCCGAGCGGCAGTGGGGGACGGTCCGCGAGGATTACAGTCCAGGCGGAACCGCCTGGGAATATTTTCCGCACGAGCATGCGAGGTCGCGAGCCTACCGCTGGGGTGAAGACGGCATCGGCGGGATCAGCGACCGCCATCAGCGCGTTTGCTTCGCGCTGGCACTTTGGAACGGGCGCGACCGCATCCTCAAGGAGCGCTTGTTCGGGTTGACCGGCCATGAAGGCAACCACGGCGAGGATGTCAAAGAGTACTATTTTTACCTCGATTCCACGCCGACGCACTCCTACATGAAATTCCTGTACAAATATCCTCAGGCGGCCTTTCCGTACGAACAGCTCGTCGAGGAAAATCGCAAACGAGGGAAGCGCGAGCCCGAATTCGAATTGATGGACACGGGCGTGTTCAACGAGAATCGCTATTTCGACGTATTCATGGAATATGCCAAGGCCGCGCCCGAAGATATCCTGATCAAGATCACAGCCTGGAATCGCGGACCGGAAGAAGCGCAGCTCGATCTATTGCCGACGTTGTGGTTTCGAAACATCTGGTCCTTCGGAGAAAAACACGGGCATCCCCACTTGGCGCGCACGGCGGACTTCATGGGCGCCGCGGTGGTTGCAGCGGAGGAAAGCCGCTACGGCAAGCGCTGGCTGCTGGCCGGAGGTTTCCCCGAAATGCTTTTCACCGAAAACGAAACAAATTTCGAGCGCGTGTTTGCCTATCCGGCTGGATCTCCATATGTCAAGGACAGCTTCCACGATTACGTAATCGCGGGCGTGAAGGGAGGCGTCAATCCAGCGCAGGAGGGGACCAAATGCGCCGCGCGCTATCGCTCCAAGATCGCGCCGGGCGCGTCCGTGACGATTCGATTGAGATTGACAGGCACGGAACCTGTAAAAGGGGCAGCGAACCCCTTCGACGATGCATTTGAAAAAATGTTCGATTTGCGACGCGGCGAAGCGGACCAATTTTACGCGCGCCGCTTTCCGCAGGAACGTTCGGAAGATGCGCATCAAGTGATGCGGCAGGCGCTTGCGGGTATGCTCTGGTCCAAGCAGTGCTATCACTACGACGTGCGGACGTGGCTCAACGGAGATCCCGGCCAGCCGCCCCCTCCTCCGGAGCGCAAGAAAGGGCGCAACCACGACTGGACGCATCTTTACAACGCAGACGTCATTTCCATGCCCGACAAATGGGAGTACCCGTGGTTCGCGGCATGGGACCTGGCGTTTCACACCGTTGCACTGTCACTGGTGGACCCGGACTTTGCCAAAGAACAGCTGATTCTCTTGCTTCGGGAATGGTACATGCATCCAAACGGGCAATTGCCCGCGTACGAATGGGCCTTTGGCGATGTGAATCCTCCGGTGCATGCCTGGGCGGCTTGGCGCGTGTACAAGATCGAAAAACGTATCCGCGGCCGCGCCGACCGCACCTTCCTTGAACGCGTGTTCCACAAACTTCTGCTGAATTTCACCTGGTGGGTGAATCGCAAGGACCCGGACGGAATGAACGTTTTTCAAGGCGGCTTCCTGGGTCTGGACAACATCGGCGTATTCGACCGTTCGCAGCCGCTGCCCACCGGGGGCCACCTCGAACAATCGGACGGCACCAGCTGGATGGGGATGTATTGCCTGAATATGCTGGCGATCTCACTGGAACTCGCCCGCGAGGACCCGGCCTACGAAGACGTGGCCAGCAAATTTTTCGAGCACTTCGTCTACATCGCGGACGCCATCAATTCTCACGGCTCCGAGGGCATCGCGCTTTGGGACGAAGAAGACGGTTTCTTCTATGACGCGATTCATCTTCCCAACGGCGACCAGCACTACTTGAAAGTGCGCTCGTTGGTTGGGTTGATTCCGCTTTTCGCGGTGGAGACGCTCGAGCCCGAACTGATCGCGCGCCTGCCGGGGTTTCAGCGGCGCATGCAGTGGTTCCTCGACAACATGCCGGGCTTCGCGTCGCGCGTGGACAGCAGCCAGACTTCGCCGAATGGGCCGCGGCGGCTGCTGTCGCTGGTGGACTGCAAGCAACTCGTGCGCCTGCTGGGCTACATGGTCAATACAGAGGAATTTCTTTCACCGCACGGTATTCGGGCGCTGTCGAAATATCACGCCGCGCATCCGTATATCCTCTCGGTCAACGGCAATGAATACCGCGTTGACTACGAACCCGGCGAATCGCAGAGTAGCCTGTTCGGAGGAAATTCGAACTGGCGCGGCCCGGTATGGTTCCCCATGAATTTTCTGATGATCGAATCGCTGCAGAAATTTCATCACTATTACGGCGATGATTTTCGCGTGGAGTGTCCGTCCGGCTCGGGCCAGAAAATGTCGCTCTGGGACGTGAGCGCGGAACTCTCGCGATCCTTGACGCACATTTTTCTGCGCGACGAAAACGGCCGCAGGCCCGTATATGCCGGAAATGAAAAATTCCAGAGCGATCCTTTGTGGCGCGAGTTGATTTTGTTCTACGAATATTTTCACGGGGATACCGGAGCCGGTTTGGGCGCGAGCCATCAAACCGGATGGACGGGCCTGGTTTCCAAGCTCCTCGAACAAACGGGGGAGTAACGTGTGTTCCGCTTCCCATTGCCGCTACGGTCCTCGTTTGCAGGCTTGACGATGACTCCCACGCTTGAAACATCACGCCTGTTGCTTCGCCCGCTCGAGATTGGCGACGCGGAACAAGTTCAAGTTCTCTTCCCGCACTGGGAGATCGTGCGGTACCTGGCAAACCGCGTGCCGTGGCCATATCCGCCTGACGGCGCCTATACGTTTTACCGTGATACGGCCCTGCCTGCCGTGGAACGCGGGCAGCAATGGCATTGGACTCTGAGGCTGAAGAGCAATCCCGCCGCATTGATTGGCTGCATCAGTCTTATGGCGGATGAGCGTGACAACCGCGGTTTCTGGCTGGGGCTACCGTGGCACGGGCAGGGTCTTATGAGCGAAGCGAGCGAGGCGGTAACGGACTATTGGTTTGACACGTTGAAATTTTCCGTCTTGCACATCTCGAAAGCCATTGCCAACACGGCTTCGCGCCGCATTTCGGAAAAGCAGGGTATGCGACTCGTCGGCAGGGAAGAGCGCGAGTATGTTTCCGGCCGCCTCCCTTCAGAGGTTTGGGAAATTACGGCTGACGAGTGGCATGCTTTCAGAAGTAAAAGGTGATTTCTCAGCCGACGCCCGGGGGAAAGTTTCGAGCAGGAACTCAAGCGGGGGACGTATGAATTTCCAAGACAAAATTGTTCTTGTCACCGGCGGCACGGGAGGTCTGGGCCGCGAAGTCACCATGGCGTTTCTGGAGGCAGGGGCGACCATTGTGGTTACGTATCGGGCGCCGGATGAATATGCCGCCGTCGTGACCGCCGCACAAAAAATCGGTGCCGCGCCCCCTGCGGGGATGAACGTGGACGTGACCGACGCTCCAGCCGTCGAAAAATTTATTGCTGAGCTTGTTGCAAAGCATGGCCGGCTCGACATCCTCGTGAACACAGTGGGCGGATACGCGGGCGGGACGAACCTCTGGGAAGTCGACCCTCGGACCTATGACATGATGCTGCAGCTGAATCTGAAGGCGGGATTTGTCCTCGCGCGGGCCGTCGTGCCGCAAATGATCCGGCAGAACAGGGGATGGATTGTGAACATCGCCTCCAAGGCGGCCTTCGATCACGCCGCGGGAGGAGCGCTCTATGCCGCATCCAAGGCGGCGGCGCTGGCTATGATGGATTCGCTCGCTGCGGAAGTGAAACCGTTCAACATCAATGTGAATTCCATTTTGCCTAGCATTATCGATACAGCCGCGAACCGGAAGGCCATGCCGGATGCTGATTTTGCGAAATGGCCGAAGCCCGAAGAAATCGCCCGCGTGATCTTGTTTTTGTGCTCGGAAGAGGCGCGAGTCATTCACGGCGCGGCGATTCCGGTGTATGGGAAGAGCTAGTACGACAGGCTTCAGCCTGTCTGGGTTTGCCGACGCACGTTCAGAAGAGCAGACAGGCTGAAGCCTATCCTACCAAGGTCTTAGGAGTGGAGTTTCGGCTGCTCGACGAGTTCCACCAGCACTTTTTGGTTGTCGGCCGCCACTAGGAAAAAATTCACGCGCGTGCCATTGGCGCCTGCGCGCGTCGCGGGATAGATTGGCTCGATTTTGAATCGTGTGCGTAGGATCTCCGTTGCGCGGTCCACGTCGGTAACGTCCAGCTCTACTTGCTGAATCCCTTCGCCGAATTTCTCGAGGAAACGCGCGATGGCGCCGATCCCTCCGGGAGCCTTCGTAGTCAGGATGTCCAGGTGGATGTGTGGCAGGCTACCCTCTGCAAATTCGAGCTCGAATTCCAAAACATCCTGATCAGGCGGCCCGTCGGCGAGTGGCGGAGAGCCGTGGGCGGCGCGAATCTGTTCGAACGTTTTCGGAAGGACAGCGATGCCAACCGTGAGTCTCGCGCCGTGTGGGACAATCGGCACGCCGCTCGCAGCGTTCTCCCGCACTATGAGCTTCTGAAATTCGTCATCCTGCTCCCAATCTTGTAAGGAATCGAAGGCGCGAAAGAGGCCCGCTGCGAATAGACTAGAGGCCGCCCAAGCGCGCTCTGCGAGGTCTTCGTCCGCGAGGTGGGAGATGAGTTCCGGAGTCACCGCGACCGAACCGCTAGCGCGGATATACACTCTCTTTAGCTGCGCACGTTTCATTGGAAGTTTTGCCTGGAGAGTGGAGATGAGGATTGCGAGGGCAATAATCCCGCCAACAATCGCAAGCGAGAGGCCGGTGGAAATATGCACCCACGGTGCGGCGAGCATTTTCCCGCCGATAAACATGACGGTGATTGCCAGGCCTTCGTCAAGGTATTGGAAGTATTGCAGGATTCCGGCCAGGAGAAAATAGAGGGCGCGCAGACCCAGAATCGCGCATACGTTGGAACTGTAAACGAGGAAGGGATCGCGCGTCACGCCGAACACGGCGGCGATCGAATCCACCGCTAAGAGCAGATCCGTCGTTTCGAGCACGATCACGACCAGAAAGAATGAAGTGAAGAGCCAACGCCCGCCCTCCTTTACCAATAATTTCTGCGTGGGCTGACTTTGCGACATGGGCAGAAACTTTTCCGCCCAGTGCACCAAGGGATTTTTCTCGGGATGGATGGCATGGTCGGCGCCGAACAGTTTGAAACCCGAAAACAACAGGAAAGCTCCCAAGACGTAGAGGGTCCAGTCAAACCTCGCGATCAGTGCGGCGCCCGCGCCGATCATTGCGCCGCGCAGGACGAGTGCGCCCAGCACTCCCCAGAACAGCAGCCGATGCTGGTATCGTGGATCGACGCGAAAATATTGGAAGACCAGCAAGAAAACAAAAACATTGTCCAGGCTGAGCGATTTTTCGACGACGTAGCCGGTGAAAAACTCGAGCGCGGGCCCGCGGCCATGCGAAACGAAAATCCATGCGCCAAAACCTAGTGACAGTGCGATCCATGCAGCGCTTTCAATTGCAGCTTCGCGCAGCGCGATCGCGTGCGCACGGCGGTGAAAAAGCCCCAGATCGAGCACCAGCAAAAGCACGACGCCGGCGTTAAAGGCGATCCAGAGCGGCCAGGTGCCCATCTAGGCCGCGCTCTTGTAAGGGCATGTCACTGCGTGAGGATTCCTCAGTTATTGGAATTTTGCGCTTCGATGCTGGGTCTTGCGGCGTTGAGGTTAGAGAGTTCCACCTGGGCCGTTTCGCCTGGGAGGACTGTCACTGGAAAGTCCCAATGTAGGCGAACGTCGCCGGAAATCGCCTCTTCGCCGAGCATTCCGATCCAATATTTCCCCGGAGCGATGCCCGCGAAAGATCCGCGCCCATCCAAATCCGTGTCGGTATGCGCGGCGAGGTAACGCTCCTGGGCCAGTTGAAATGCGCGCGTATCCAGGAGCTGGCGTTGCTTGCCCTGGACCGATTCCCACTTTGCGTAAGGGTTCACATCGATGAGCTCGAGGTCCATTCCTTTTACGGTGTCGGGGGAGCCCGCAATAAATTTACGAATGCCCGCTTCGTAATCGGCTTTCTGCGCGTTGTATTTTTCCGGATTGGAGGTGCGGTCTTTTTCTTTGAATTTCGGCTCGGGGAAGCCGATCCCTCGAAAGGCCGCGTTGTGCGCCATGTACGCTTTGAAAAACTCAGGGACGTCCAGGATTTCCTCGGGAGTCAGGCCCTTGGTGAACTCTTCGCCGGAAAGCTGCACGGAATGGTGTTTCTTCATCCAAGTTTTCAATTCCGAGGACGCGCCGAGCGAATCAATGAACTTGTCCATATCCGGCGCGGGCGCCGTCTGCAGCGCTTCCGCGCGAATGTCTTCGATGCTTTTGCGGAGGAGATAGAAGGTCAGCTGGCGAACAGGTTCAGGCTGGCCACCGGTCGGCGCCACGCGCGCGGTGAATTCAATGCGTGCGCTGGATTGAGCCGCGAGGCGCGCGGGGAGCAGGAGCAGCAGCAGCAGAGAGCCGAGGAGTAGTGCCGTTGCGCGAATGCACGATATCTTCTTCATTGATCTCATGGCGCAGTGTACCTCGGCAGATAGCCGTTGGGAACGATTCTGCGAGCAGGTGTTTCCGCCATGCGCATCACAAGCATTCGCATGTGTTGCAGCGAAGCTTGCTTTTTAGTCGGGCCGGCGCTGCGGCTCACTTGCTGTCCTCGATCTTTGGCTTGGGTTTTATTACCGGGAGCCGCGTGAATCTTAGATCCCGTGCGCGCTTGAGTTTCGTAATGTAAATGATTTGGCCGGTGTGATACCCGAAGTGCTCGGCCACGCGGAATGCCGCATCCAGGCCGGTCACGTGGTAGCCCTGAATAGTATATTTGCGAGTAAGCGATTCGTCGGAAAGTCGCCCGATCACCCGGCATGCGTCCCGAATTGTGCGTCGCAATTGGGTGACGAGCGCCTGCCCAGGAATGGGCCCTCGCTCCGCAAATTCGCGATCGCGTTCCCGCCTGTCCTCCACTCCGCCGAGACCCGCGATGATCCATTGGCGGACGTTTCCACACAAATGCAGAACCAGATTTCCCGCACTGTTGGAAGCAGAATTGGGCCGCCACCAAATTTCCTCTTCCGAAAGGTGTTGGAGGCATTCCGCGATGTGGGGAAGGTTTTCTTTCGCCATTGAATGCTGCCAACTCGCGAGAAACAGGCCTGCTGTCCGGGTTGTGGTCGGTTTCATAGCACGCACCTCGCTGTCAAATGGTAATCAACGCGCGGGCAAACGGCAACCGAGGGGAATCACGGGGCGAAAAAACTGAGAGGCAAATACTAAAGCAGGCGGAAAGTCACTTCGATCGGAACGATGACGGGGACCGCTTTCCCGCCTGGGCCGATGGCGGGTTTGAAGCGCCATTGCTTCACGGCTTCCACGGCTTTTTCCTCGAGGCCGAGTCCCGGACCCTTCACGACTTGAATTTCCGTGGCACGCCCATCCGGAGTGATCACCGCTTGCAGAACGACGGTGCCCTGGTACTTGGCCTTGCGAGCTTCCTCTGAATATTTCGGGTCTGGACAGTAAACACAGGAGGGATATCCGACGCCGCCCGTTCCCGGATGGTAGGCGCCGCCGCCCGTCCCGCCGCCGGAACCCGGGCCCAGGCCGCCGCCTTCTCCGCTGCCGATGCCTGTTCCCGTGCCGCTTCCAATGCCGCTGCCGCCACCGGGACCACCCGAATTACTCATCAACTTAGCCAACGGATCGCCGAAATTGTCCATATTCGGGCTGGGAATTTTCAGATCCGGGGGCCCCAAAAGAGTCGCCTGAATGTTCGAGTCAGGCTTGGTGTGCACCATCGGCGGGGCGATTTGGTTAAAACTGAACTTCGGCGCTTTACCCTTCGTTGCGGGAAGGGGATTGCGCTCGCCACCACCGCCACCGCCTCCGGCCTTGTCTTTGCCCGGGGGTAGTTTCGCCGTATACGGGGAAATATCAATCGGCGTTACGAGCAGGTTGTTGGCGGGACTGGCGGCCACTTTTTTCGCGGCTTCATAAAGAAGCGGAGAGAAAACCAGGGCCGTAATGCCAATATGAAAGGCTAGCGCTATCGCCTGTGAGGGACCGAAGGCCTTGTCCTTGGACCAAATGTCCTTGACCTTGACCGGCTTGCTGGTCACCTTGAGCGGTGGCAGCTTAGGCGGGGAGATGAGGTCCCGGATATTCTGCCACATGACTTTGTACGGAGGCTGCCACTCCACCGTCATGCGCGAGGACACAGCTTTGGGCGTCGGCTTGAACCACTCTTTGAAATTTTCGGCGAGGCCGCCACCATATTCGTCGACGGTGAAGACGTCGCCACGCACATTCTTGGCAATCTTCACTGGACGCTCCATGAGGAAGTCCCTCAGGTTGGAGAGAAACCCGCGGGAAAGCGGCTTCTGGGCTCCGCCGAGGCGCGGCGCGGCAGTTCCCCCGGGCAACACGACCTTGGGGGCCGGTGTACTTGGCGCACTCCACTTTGGCGCAATGGTGTTCAACGAAATTTTAACCTCGCGCTACCGAAAATTGCCTCTCGCTGTACGATTCTTTCTCGCCACGAATGGATGCCCAGCAGGAGCGGCGGGCTGACACACCGCCAAATCCATTGTAACATTGGGACGTTACCACGAGGAAGACGGTTTCCAGACTAGGCAGTACAGGCACTGCGGTACAGGGAGAAGACTGCCCTTTGACCAGCCGCACCCGTATATCGGCGGGCTGCTCGCTTCACTTGAGGCATCAACATAAAGGGACAGTCCGCACCCGAAGCTAACTTATGCCCAAAAACGTCGACTTGAAAAGCACCCTGAACTTGCCGCGCACGGACTTTCCGATGAAGGCCGGTCTGCCGCAGAACGAGCCGAAGCAGCTTGCGAAATGGGAAGAAGAAAAACTTTACCAGCGCATCCAGCAGGCACGCGCCGGCGCGCCCTCCTATGTCCTGCATGACGGGCCGCCCTATCCGACCGGCACGATCCATCTGGGCACAGGGCTGAACAAAATTCTGAAGGATATGGTCGTGAAGTCGAAAACGATGGCGGGTTTTCGCGCGCCCTACGTCCCCGGATGGGATTGCCACGGACTCCCGATTGAAACGCAGGTGGAAAAAGAACTCGGCGGAAAAAAGGGAAGCGTTCCGCCGGGCGAATTCCGGCGCATGTGCCGCGAATTCGCTTCGCGCTATGTCGACCAGCACCGGCGTGATTTCAAGCGCCTGGGCGTGCTGGGACAGTGGGAAGACCCGTATCTGACGATGAGCCCGCAGTACGAAGCGACCATCGCGGATGCCTTCATCACATTTCTCGAAAAAGGCTACGTGTATCGCGGACTGAAGCCCGTGTACTGGTGCATCGTCGATTCCACGGCGCTGGCAGAAGCGGAAGTGGAATACGAAGATCATTCCAGCCCGTCCATCTGGGTGAAATTCGCTGTGGTACCCGGCGCCGCAGCGGAGAAGCTTGGCGCGGGTGTAAGCGCCGTGATCTGGACGACCACTCCGTGGACGCTGCCGCACAATCGCGCGCTCGCGTTTCATCCCGACTACGATTACGTCGTCGCTGAAACTGCCGCTGGTGCGTTGCTGCTCGCCGCGGATTTAGTCGGCCCGGCGCTCGATGCTTTGAAGCTCGAAGCAGCAAGCGTGCGCGGGCCTTGGAAGGGAAGAGAATTAGCAGAATTGAAATTCAGGCATCCGTTTCTGGATTTTACGGTGCCGGCGGTTTTGGCCGATTACGTCACGCTCGATCAGGGCACCGGCATCGTGCATACCGCGCCGGGGCACGGCGTTGAAGACTTTCAAACCGGGCAGAAATACGGCATCGAGGCGTACGCGCCAATCGACGGGCACGGCCGCTACCTGGAAGGACTGCCGGAATATAAAGGGAAGACGGTCTTCGAGGCGAATCCCATTGTTGTGACGCTGCTGCGCGATCGCGGCGCGCTGCTTGGCGAACAAAAGCTTTCACACAGCTATCCGCACTGCTGGCGCTGCCACAATCCGGTTATTTTCCGCGCCACTGAGCAGTGGTTCATCGATTTGGATGGCGCGGGGACGGGTGCGGGCCCGATCCGATCCCGCGCGCTTGCGGAAATTTCCAAGGTGAAATGGACGCCCGAGTGGGGCGCCGAACGGATTCACTCGATGATCGCGGAGCGGCCGGACTGGTGCGTTTCACGGCAAAGGTATTGGGGTGTACCGCTGGTGATCCTGTATTGCGACAAGTGCGGCAAGCAGTTTGACGACTACGCGACGCTGCACGCGCTGGTGAAGAAATGGTTCACCGTTGAAGGAGCTGACGCCTGGTTCACGCATCCCGTCGAAGAGTTGCTGCCAGCGGGCACGCGCTGTTCCTGCGGGGCGTCCAGTTGGCGCAAGGAAACCGATATTCTGGATGTGTGGTTCGATTCGGGCTCCTCGCACCTGGCGGTGCTCGATCGTCTCGATGCCGGCGGGCACAAGCTTCCCTGGCCCGCGGACATGTATTTGGAAGGACCGGACCAGTATCGCGGATGGTTCCACAGCTCGCTGCTTGTTGGCGTGGCCGTGCGCAACGGCGCGCCCTACCGGCACGTGCTCACGCACGGATGGACGCTCGACGCCAAGGGCCAGCCGATGTCGAAGTCGCTCGGCAACGTCGTATTGCCCACGGAAATTTGCGAGAAGTGGGGCGCGGATTTGCTGCGCTTGTGGGTCGCGTCGCAGGATTACACGGCGGACGTGCGCATGTCCGACAACGTGATGACGCAGCTTTCCGAGGCGTACCGCAAGCTGCGAAACACGTTTCGTTTTGCGCTCGGAAATCTCGCAGGGTTCGATCCCGTGCGCGACGCCGTGCCCGAAGACGAAATGGAAGAGCTGGACCGCTGGATGCTCTCGCGCACGGCGGAACTCATAAACCAATGCCGCAAGTGGTACGAGGGATTTGAATTTCACCGCGTCTTCCACGCCCTGCACGATTTTGCCGTAGTGGACCTGAGCGCATTTTATTTCGATGTGTTGAAGGACCGGCTATACACGTTTGCGCCAAGGAACCGGGCGCGCCGCTCGGCGCAAACCGCCGTGCACCACATTGCGAAAGCGTTGCTGAGTCTTGCGACGCCAATCATGGTTTTCACGGCCGAGGAAATCTGGAAATATTTTCCGCACGTTGCGGGCGATCCGGAGAGCGCGCACCTGGCTTTGTTCACGAAGACTGAGGCACTTGGTTCTCCGCTCGACGCCGCCAAGGCGGCTAACTGGGAAAAGCTTCTGGTGGTTCGGACCGAAGTGCTGCGCGCCCTCGAATCCGCACGCAACGCAAAAACGATCTCAGGCGCGCTCGAAGCCAAAGTCGTTTTGAGCGCCGCGCAGGACTTGGCTCCATTGCTTGAACAATATGAAAGTTGGCTTCCCAGCTTATTCATTGTTTCGCAGGTGGAGCTTGCCGCGACGGCGCCCGCCGATGCGCAGAAATCCGAAACCCTTCCCGGATTTAGTGTGGCGGTGCAGCGCGCCGATGGCGCAAAGTGCGAGCGCTGCTGGAACTATTCCACGCACGTCGGCGAAAACGCCGATTATCCGACCGTGTGCGAGCGCTGCGTGAAGGCGCTCAACGAAATTGAGGAATCCGGCCGCGCGGGGGGACAAGGGGCCGCGTCCGCGTGAGCGGGACACACGGCGCACGCTGGCTGTGGCTCTCGCTCGCGGTGCTGGCCGTCGACCGCGCCACGAAATTTGCCATCGAGCGGTACACGAACCCGTTTTTCCGCCATCCCGTTTTTTCGGACATCGTTGTCCTGGTCCACAGCCAGAATCCCGGCATTGCCTTCAGCTTGTTCTCTGATTCCAGATCGCCTTGGCTTGCGCCGCTGTTAATCGCAAGTTCCGCGGTGGTGATGGTTTTGTTGGTTTGGATGATCGTCACGGGCCGCGCGGGCGGCACATTGGCGCAATGCGGGCTGGCACTGATCCTCGGCGGCGCGGCAGGCAACGCGCTCGACAGGGTGATCCACGGCGGCGTCACGGACTTCCTGGAGGTCCGGCTGTGGAAGTACATTTGGCCCGCGTTCAACGCCGCCGATTCCGCCATCACGATCGGTGCGATTCTGGTGCTTTTCGAGTTGTTATTTGGCGCGCGGCAGCCGCATGTTCCAACCGTCGAAAAGCGGGGACGGGTTTAGTAGCACAGGTTTCAGCCTGTGGGTTTTTGCAGATGCTCACACAAAAATCACGCGAACTATACCTTCATTACATTGAATACGTCGAATAAAAATCCACAGGCTGAAGCCTGTGCTACCACATACCAAAAACTGACCGCCGCATCGGGTGATGCGGGACGGCGGCTGGATTTGTTTGTCGCCGAACATGTCCCGGAGCTGAGCCGCACGCGCATCCAGGAGCTGATACGGGGTGGGCACGTCCGCGTGGACGGCCACATCGCAAAGGTTTCTCACCGGGTCGCGGCCAGTGAAACCATCGAGATCGAAGTTCTGTCCCGGCCTGCGCCTGAGGCGTTGCCGGAAGATTTGCCTCTCGACCTGTTGCTCGTCGACAACGATTTCGTGATTGTGAATAAACCCGCGGGGATGGTGGTTCACGCGGGCGCGGGCCATTCTCGAGGTACGCTGGTCAACGCGCTCCTGCACCGCCTGGGAAATCTTTCGGCGTCAGGCGGCGCGCTGCGGCCCGGCATCGTGCATCGCCTGGATCGTGAAACGTCGGGCGCGATGGTGGTGGCGCGGAATGACCGCGCGCACGAACACCTCTCCGAACAATTCCGTTCGCGGAATGTCCGAAAAATTTATCTGGCGCTCGTGCACGGCAAGTTGCCGCGCGAATCCGGAACGATCACGCTGCCCATTTCACGAGACCCGCGACGCCGCACGCGCATGACAGCGCGCGCAAACAAGGGACGCCATGCGCGGACCGACTGGCGCGTCATTGCCCGCCTGGACCGCTGCACGCTGGTCGAAGCCGTGCTCCATACCGGGCGCACGCACCAAATCCGCGCGCACTTTGCGGCCATCGGGCATCCAGTGGTGGGAGACACGATCTACGGCGCGCCGCGCAGCTTAGCCGTCCCTGCCCGTCTGGCAGGTGGGCGGCAGGCGGGCTTGCGCGCCGGCACGCGCGACCTGCCACTTCTCGAGCGCAACTTCCTGCACGCGGCGCGAATCGGATTTTCGCATCCATCGAGCGGCGAGTGGGTGGAAGTTCGCGCTCCGCTGCCAAAGGATTTGCGGGTATACTTCGAGCAGGTCGCGGCAACTTTAGGTTGGCGCGCTGCGCAGATCGAAGCCGCGCTTGGGCCGTACGTATGAAAACCACGAAAAATCGAGCGCTGTGGATCGCCATCCTTGGTTCCCTCGCGGCGGTAGCCGCTGTGAGCCCGCAACAGGCGCAGCCTCCCGCTCCGCCGCAATCTCCGCCCGCGGCCCCCACGCAGGTGGACCGCCAGGGCGCGATCGTCCGCAACGTCAACCTGGTGGACGTGCTCTTCAGCGTAGTCACCAAGCGCGACAAACTGGTCACCGACTTGAACAAGGAAGATTTCAAGGTGTTTGACGACGGCGCCGAGCAGGAAATTACCGCCTTCAGCCAGCCCACCGATCTTCCGCTGCGCATCGGCATGGTGCTGGACACATCGAACAGCATCCGCGAGCGCCTGAAATTCGAGCAGGACGCCGCCATAGATTTCCTGTTCAACGCGCTGCGCCGCGGGAAGGACCAGGCGTTCCTGATGACCTTCGACGACGGCCCGCAAATTATCAAGGATTTCACGGGTGATACCGGAGATCTCCGCGACACGATCTTGAAGCAGCGTGCCGGCGGCGGCACGTCTTTATATGACGCGGTGTACGCGGCCAGCGATCATTTGTTGAACAAATCGCCAATGCCTCCCGGGCCGAATTCAGATGTGCGGCGCGTGCTGGTGGTGATTTCCGACGGCGATGACAACAGCAGTAATCGCTCCCGCGGCGAATCCGTGGAAATGTCGCAGCGCGCGGGTGTGATCATCTACTCGATCAGCACCAGCACGGATTGGGTTTCGGCGGAAGATGAAAAAGATCCCGCCAAGCGAATCAGCCGCAAGTACGAGAAAGGCGAGGGAGATCGAGTCCTGGAACAGCTTGCACAGGAAACCGGGGGGCGCGTCTTCTTTCCGTACAAAGTCGACGATCTGGGCCAGTCCTTTCTCGACATCGGAGACGAATTGCGCCATCAATACGCGCTGGCCTACAGCCCTGCGGGGCGCTCCGCGGACGGCAAGTACCACACCATTCGCATTCAAACCGATCGCAAGGACGTGATCGTCCGCGCCCGCAAGGGATACTTCTCCGTTCCCATTCCCGCAGCTGCCACGCCGCCGGTCACGCGATAGGCGCTCAGGACGAAACTGTAGCGGGCCTGGTTAACCACAATCTTTACAGAGACCCAACTCTCAGTTCTGGAGACCGCAGGATCGGCAGGGAACTGATAATGGACCTACATAACGCTCTATCGGGGCACTAAAATGGATGCTGAGACTGCCGTTGCGCGGCTCGTTGATCGTTTTCCGGAGGTCCTAGCTCGGGTTGACTCTCCGCAGGATGCTTTCACAGCATCCCCATACCTGGCTTATGGCCTTTTCGCAATGGAGGTCGTTGAAAGAAAGGAAGAAGACGATTTTCTAAACCATGCATCTACCTTCATGAACGAATTGGCCGAAAGCGACGACGCTCTCTTGGAAGAAGTTCTGGTAGTTTCCGTCTTGGAGCGCGTCGCCGAGGATGAATCTCTCGCGGATAAACTCAAGAGGAAACTTCGAGCCAAGGCCAGAAGTCTGATGAATAAGGTCGAAGCGGAGTACTTTGGAAGAGCAACCTAGGGTGCGGGTGCGATTGAATTTTCGTATGGCGCGGGTCCCCCATGATTGCGAAACAAGCGTGGATTTTTTCCATTCGACTGAGCTAGTCGTTGGGCGCGTAGTATCCGCGGCGCGTGAGGACGGAGTAATCCTTGTTCTTCATTTCCACTTTGATCTTGCGGTAGCTTCCATCATGTTTCTTGTTCGAGGGGGAATAGCCGATGGTGTATTGGCTGCGCAACTCTTCGGAGATCTGATCGAACGCCTGCTCCAGGTTCTTGTCGCTGCGCACCAGGATCATCCGCCCGCCAGTGTCGTCGGTGAGCCTCCTGGCGACGGACTGGTCGCCCCCGTCTTCGGCAACGAGAAGAATATGGACCACCGTGTCGGTTCGCTGCGCGGCTTCGATAGCGTCCTGCAGATTCAATTTGCTTCCCGTATCCTCCGCGTCGGTCAGGACAACAATGGCTTTTCTGCCCGCTTCGTCGGACAGCTTGTCATGGGCGGCGAGGTACACGGCATCATAAAAATTCGTGCCCCCGGTGCCACTCGTAGGCAGGGGACCCTGTGCGATCATGCCGCCGCTGGGGGCGTTGATCTGCGCCCGGTTGATCGCACGATCGAGCATGCCGCGGTCATCGGTGAAATCGGCGAGGAGGTCCACGTCCGTATCGAAGGTCATGACCATGGCCAGGTCGCCCTTGCGCAGGACGCGGCCGAGGAAACGCGAAGCCGCCTCTTTCTCCGCGGACAGCATGAAGTACTCGCTTCCGCTCGTATCGACCAGTATGCCCAGGGTAATCGGGAGGTTGGATTCCGCCGAAAAGTAGGTAATTTCCTGGGGCTGGCCATCCTCATAGACCTGGAAATCATCTTTTGTTAAGCCGGTGACAATCGCCTTGTGTTTGTCGCGCACGGTGGCGAACAGGTTGACCAGGTTCACCTGCACGCGGATTTGGCCCGGAGGCGCGGCAAAAGCCAGCCCTCCGGCGAGCGATGCCAGGCACAGATAGGAAAGGACGGCTCGAATCCGCATTGTATAATCTCCTCCGGCTGCAATGGCGTGTTGGATGCTTCGCCGGAACAGTAAGATGCCACACCAAATGCAAGAAGCGCGGCGGCCGGTGGCTGCCCACAAGCAAATAGTGGCGGGACACTTATGAAATGTCCACGAAAATTCCTGGCAGGGACCGCGATATTCTTTCTTGCGTTGGCTCTCTTGGCGGCCTTCAGGACGCAGAAGGCGTACGGTCAGGGAGTCAGTCAGGACGCAGGTCAGGAACCCTCGCTGCAAACGCAAGATTCCCGCGCTCGAATCCGGGCGACAACGTCCCTGGTGGTTGTGCCCGTGACGGTCAAGGACAGCGGTGGCGAATTGGTGACCGACCTCCAGCAAAACGACTTCCGGGTCTTTGAGGATGGCATCGAGCAGCCCATTTCGCTGTTCTCCGTGGATGCGTTTCAATTATCGGCGGCCATTCTGATCGACGACGACCTGAAAACAAGCACGGCGCAAAAGGTTCAAAAGACCCTCGAAACCCTGGCGGGCGCGTTTACCGCTTCCGATGAAGTGTCCCTGTGGCGCTTCGATGAAGTTCCCGAGCAAATCTCCGAGGAATTCATCACCGACAACGACGCGCTCCTGACGCAGCTGAAGCGCATCGACCTCAGCAGTTCGTTTCCCGGGATCGGTTCCTACACCATGACCAACGGCCCGCGCGTCAATACGGCGCAACCCCCGGGGCCAGCGACGGTTCCGGCCGAGGCCAACAGCCATCCCAACACCAAACACGTTACCGACGCGATTTATGCCGCCGCCCAACAGTTGCAGGACCGGCCGCGCGAGCGAAGGAAGATTATTTTTCTGATTTCCGACGGGCAGAACGCCAAGAATAATACGCACAAATACGAGGAAACCCTGAAGTTACTGCTGTCCGCAGACATTTCCGTGTACGCCGTGGGCGTCGGCGAAGCGAACTTGAATCGCGGCATCACGTTTCTGGGGAACAATATCCTGGCGAAATACGCCCACGCCACGGGCGGAGATATTTTCTACGGCGGCGTGAGCCGGGAAAATCTCGAAGAGCTGTACGGGCGCGTTTCCGACCAGGCGCGCAATCAATACACCATCGGCTATTCCGGCGCGCACACCGACCGCTCCAAGCCGTATCACGCGATTGAAGTGCGCGTGAAGCGCCCCGGCCTCGAGCTTCTCACGCGTGACGGCTACTACCTCAGTGATACGCCATAGTTTTTTACTCCCCGCGTAGGTCTTTTGTGTCTCGGAAAAGCTGCATTTGTCGCGCGAATCACCGGCGAAATTATTTTTTCCGATTGCATCGCTTTTTCGTTTTGCACTTCTGGAATTTCCGCTTGACTTCCGGCGCGCACACTCGTAAAAGAACGATAGCGAGTCTGTGATGGATCGGCTCGCTGCTCCGAGGGGAGAACGGTTCACGGAGCGATTGCGCGAATCGGCCACGTCAGGGAAACGCAACACACCGAGTCAGGTCTGGGAAATACGTTTCCAAAAGGGCGGTCACACCAGTGACCGCCCTTTTTAATTTGTCCGCCTGCTGCAAGTAAAAATTGTTCTTGAGTCGCGCGCCTGGCGGAGTGTGCACGGACCGGCGCGTCATTCTTCGCCGGATGCGCTGGCCGCCGCGCCCTGTTCCCGCTCGGGGCATATAGATTCGTAATCGCAGAACCTGCACGCGAAACCCGGCTTGGCGGGGAATTCGCCCGCGCGAATATCCGCGGCGGCTTCCTGAATTTCCGCGCGCACTTTCTTGAGCTGCTTATCGTCGCGCGTGGCGCTCACGGGCTGATTCGTCTGCAGGAAATGCAACGTGAGCCTGGCCGGGTTCCAGTCGAACACTTCGCGGGCGGCGAGCGCGTAGACGCTCAATTGCACATCCTTCTTGGCTTTGTCTTCGTTGCGCGGCCTGCCCGTCTTGTAGTCCACGATTTCTTCTTCGCCGGGACCGAGGCGGTTCACCTGATCCATACGTCCCGTGAGCACCACGTTGTTATCCATCGGCAGATCGAAAACTTTTTCCTGCGCGATCACCTCGGGTGGCGCGGCGAGCGTACTGGCGTAAAATGCGCGCAGTTGCGCCAGGCCGTCTTTTTTGTACTCCTGCTCCTGGTAGTCGTCCTCGAATCCGGCGGAGGTCCATTCCAGCTCGAATTTACGTTCCACCTCCTCGAACGGAAGCGTGTGCCCCTTCGACAGTTCGCCGATAAAGTATTTGATCGTGTTATGCATCACGCTGCCGAAGCTCATGGCCGCGGCGGGACCGCCGCGAAGTTTCCACGCATAGTTGAAAAGATATTTTTGAGGACAGGATTCGAGCGTTCCGATCCCCGAGGGGCTGATCTGCAACGGCTCGGGCACGGGCGGGCGGTAAGACGCGGCCCACTCGCCGATTCGCGAGCCAATCCGCGGCCGCTGTTCGGGCATATCGAACAGCGCTGGCCCCGACTTTTCAGGAGCTGGGACAGGTTCATTCAAAGGCGTAGGCGCAAGCTGCTCGATGTCGCGCCGCTTGATTTGCGCATCCATGAGGATGTCGTCCAGGAAAGGCGAGGGCTTCGATCGCTTGTTCACGACCGTGTTGAGCGTGAGCCGTTGGCGCGCCCGCGTCACGGCCACGTAAAACAGGCGGCGCTCTTCCTGGATGTGAAAGCTGCCCTGGGGCTGCTCTTCCTTCATCAATTCCGCGGGGAACTCGAGCAGGCGCGGTTTTTCTCCCGCCGGAAATCCGCGCTGCACGAGGCGCAGGACGTATACGTGGTCGAATTCCAGGCCCTTGGCCGCGTGCACGGTCATGAGCTGAACCGCGTCGCCGGACTCCTGTTCGAGGTTGATCGATCCGCCGGCCTGCTCGAAATAATCCAGGTACTCGACAAATTCCTTGAGGCGCTGCGTCTCGCTCTTGGGCTGCCATTCGTGCACGAATTGGGCAAGGCGGTCGAAATACTTGCGGTCTTCGCCCGCCGCGGCGGAACTTATGTCAAGCTTCTCAGCGAGTTCGTCAAATAATTCCGCTGCCGTCAACTGCCGGGCTTTTTTTCGGAGCTCCGTCACATGTTCGACGAGCGCTCCCAAATCGCGTCCGCCGCCGGCGAACGGCGGTTCGCCTTTCGCAGCCTGCATCGTGTCCCACAGCGAGACGCCTTTGCCTTTGGCGGCCCGTTCAATGAGGCGCACCAGATCGGTAGGCTCAAGACCCCATGCCGGCATCGCCAGCACGCGCGCACAAGCCACGTCGTCCGATAGATGATCGATGAGGCGCAAATAAGCGATCAGATCCCGCACCAGGCGGTGCGACAGGATCGAGAGATTCTTGATCACGAAGGGAATCTTGCGGGCCTTGAGCGCGTCAACCAGTTTGTCGCGGTGGGCGTGGCCGCGATAGAGCACGGCGAACGTGCGCCATTTGGCTCCGGCGCGATGTAGCCTCTCGAGTTCGCCCGCAACCCACTGCGCCTCGGCTTCGCTCGACGGGTGCGTGACGATTCGCACTTTGTCGCCTTCTTCTCGCGCAGGCATGAGCGGGTATTCGGGAATGTTGGTGGGTTTTTCATTATGGCGGATTACCTGTCCCGCGACGCGCAGGATTCGCCCTGCTGAACGGTAGTTCAAGGTGAGCGCCCGCAACAGATCCTGATGCGTTGCAGCCGAACCCGAAACGAAGCGCTTCAGAAAAATCGTGAAACTGCCGAAAGACGCGCCGCGAAAACGGTAAATGGCCTGGCGATGATCGCCGACAACAACCAGGTTGGGCCGCTCGCCGCCGAGCAGCCACAGCAATTCCAGTTGCGCGATGTTGGTGTCCTGAAACTCGTCGACCAGAATGTAGCGGTAGCGTGCGCGGAGCGATTCGCGCAGAGATTCGTTCGCGCGAAGATGCAGAACGGCGTCCATAATCTGCGTGCCGAAAGTAAGCAGCTTGCGTTCACGCAGCAGAAGATCGCTTGCCCGGTAAGCCCGCGCAATTTCCCGGATCTTGGCGATTTCTTCGTCGCGAATGCTGCGCTCGTCTTCGGGCATCGCGCCGCGGACGCGCTGAAAATTTTCCGCTTGCGCTGCGGCATAACGCTGGTAGTCATCCGGCGTGACCAGCTCATCCTGGCAGCGAGAGAAAAATTCCACGAAGTCGCCGAGAAATTGTCCGGGCTCCGCCAGGCGCCGGTAATGCTCCAATTGAAGGAGCGGCAGGTTGCGCCGGAGCAAGATCCAGTGGTCGATTTTGTCGATGGGCTTGAGGTCTGGATCGAGTTCCTGCAGAAGGGCGTTGCAGAACGAATGGAAGGTACTAAGAGTAACAGCCTCCGCGCGTTCCGCCTCCGCTTCTCCGCGATCGCGTTCCGCCGCCACTACGCGGTGCTTCATTTCCGCGGCGGCTTTGTCGGTAAACGTAAGCCCTAGAATTTCCTTGCCGGTGAGTTCCGGCTGCGTATCCAGCAGATAGCGGATGCGCTCGGTGATCACGCGGGTCTTACCCGTGCCCGCGCCCGCCACCACGACCAGCGGTCCCTCGCCATGTTGCGCAGCGGCGCGCTGCTCCGGGTTGAGTTGGATGCCCGGCGCCGGGGCGCCGGCATGATCGAACAGGTCGGCCATCTTGGTTCGTCCCAGGGAATAACAGTAGCACAGGGGCGGGGTGTCGGGATTAACAAGAAACGAGATAACGGAAGTGTTATCATGTAATTAGGTACAAAAACATATGTAACTCACCATTACGTTTGTGGTAATGTCCCTGTAATTTACACTTCGACAGAACGGCAAAGATTTGGAACGGGAAAGTAGATCGAGACAAAAGGAGGTTCTAAATGTCTCATCGAAGCCCAGCCCGTGCTCCAACCGAAACACCGATCGAGCGCATCTTTGAAAAAGTGATGCGCAGAAAAATGACTTCGCAGGAAAGAATCTATTTTCACCTCAAGCGAAGAATCAAGCCGCCGCCGCGAATGAGCGTGAGTGGCCAGTCTCGCGCCGCCTGAACCGCGCGAAATTGACCCGGCTCTAACACCCTCCTATACTGATCCATGGCGATGCCATTGCCCTAGTGGCGCACCCCGCTAGTTTGGTGTCCGGGAGAGCAACCATGGACCAAGCCGTCATCCTCAGCGCCGTCCGCACGCCCATTGGAAAATTTCAAGGTGGACTTGCGCCTCTCTCCGCTACGCAACTCGGCGCGAAAGCCGTCGCCGAAGCGGTGCGCCGCGCAGGCATCGAGCCGAAAGCCGTGGATGAAATCATCATGGGCAATGTCGTGCAAGCGGGCCTCGGGCAAAATCCCGCACGGCAGGCGGGGTTGGGCGCGGGGCTCGATGTGCGCGTTGCGGCCATGACCATCAACAAAGTTTGCGGCTCCGGGTTGAAGGCCGCGGGCCTCGCGGCGCAGGGTATCAAGCTGGGCGAAACTGAAATCGTGGTGGCGGGCGGCATGGAGTCCATGTCGAACTGTCCCTATCTGCTCCCGGGCGCGCGCACCGGTTACCGGTACGGAAATGCGGAAGTCGTGGACTCGATGGTGCGCGACGGTTTGTGGGATGTGTATAACGATTTTCATATGGGCATCACCGCCGAACTCGTCGCGGAAAAATACGGCATCACGCGGCAGGAGCAGGATCAGTTTTCTCTGCAGAGCCATCAGCGCGCCGTGCGCGCTAGGAAATCCTGCTTCATCGAATCGCAGATCGTGCCAATCGAGATTCCGCAAAAGAAGGGCGAACCCGTTGTCATTAAATATGACGAGTCGCCGCGCGAGGACGCTTCGCTCGAAGCCCTGGCCAAATTGCGCCCGGCATTCAAGAAGGACGGCACGGTGACGGCCGGCAACGCCCCGGGCACGAATGACGGCGCTGCGGCGCTGGTGGTGACAAGCGAAAAGATTGCGGCGCGCCTGGGCAAGGCACCGATGGCGCGCATCGTCGCGCAGGCCGTGAGCGGCGTCGATCCCAAATGGATCATGATCGCGCCCGTCTATGCGGTGGAGAAAATCCTTGAAAAGACGGGCTGGGACCGCGAACGCGACGTAGACCTGTACGAATTGAACGAAGCGTTTGCCGCGGCCGCCATCGCCGTAACGCGCGAACTGCGCCTCGATCCTGCGAAAGTGAATGTAAACGGCGGCGCCGTGGCCATCGGGCATCCGATCGGCGCTTCCGGCGCACGCATTTTGACCACGCTGCTTTACGAAATGCAGCGGCGCAATGTACATCGCGGAATCGCCGCGCTGTGCCTCGGCGGCGGAAACGCCGTTGCGTTAGCGGTCGAGAGATAGCACGAGCAGGACAGGCTGAAGCCTATCCTACCGGTACCTCGCGCAAACAACGACAAATCCATGCCCAACGATTCTCTCGAAATTCTCTGGCGCGGCTCCGACCCCGCCAAATTCACTGCCCTGCAGGCGGCCCTGCGCGACGAAGGCATCCCGTTCTGGCAGACGCAGGTCTACGACCCTGCGGGCGGTTTCCTCTCTTCCCGTCCCTATTATTTGGAGGCGACCCCCGGTTTTGAGATCCGCGTACATTCCGCGGACTTGGATCGCGCGAATGGCGCACTGGACTGGGTGGAAAGCAAGGAAAGCGCGCCCGTTCCTTCCAGTGCATCGATTGAGGAGCATGACCGCCTCGATCCGAGGATGCCGTTGCCTTACGATTGGGATGCGCGAGAAGCGACCTCCGAAGTTTGGGCCGGTGAAGACGAGTCCATGGCCGAATACCTCGCCAGCGCGCTGCGCGAAAACGGCATCCCCAGCCGCATCCCGGATGAGCCGGGCCACCGCACCCGGCTTTGTGTGCGTCCCGAAGATTTGACGCGCGCGCGCGACATTGCGCGTGAAATCGCCGAAGGATAGATTCCGGCGCGGAGCAGCGGTAGAATGCATCGCCCATGATCTGCCCCCAATGCAAATGCGAATACATTCGCGGTGTGACGCGGTGTGCCGACTGCGATGTTGCGCTTGTGGATGCGCTCGATCCTTCCGCTAATGGTTCGCAAGAAGGCCAGGAGGTTGTCTCCGTTTGGGAAGGAAACGACCCCACAGAAGGTGCAGCTGTCAATGACGCGTTTGATAAAGCAGGGATTCCGGTGATCGCTCCAGGGGTGACCGGTTACTTCATTTTTCCGTCGATGCGGCCCAAGATAGAAATTTGCGTTTCCGTTACCGATTTGGAGCGGGCAAAAAGAGTCTTGCTCGGGCTCGGTGCATGGCACGATCCGGAAGAATTGACTCTTGAGGAACACGAATCGCTGGCGCTTCCGGAATCGGACGTCGCAGACAGTCACGAGCAATTGAGCCTGGGGCCTGATTCATCGGACGATTGGCACGAGGATGATCCTGTTGCCGAAGTTTGGAATGGTGACAGAGAAGACTTCGCCGATATCTTGACGGCTTGCTTGCGGGAAATCGGCATTGGTTCGCGCAAATTCGCCGAAGCGGGTCGTTGGCGCCTGGTTGTTCGTCCGGAACAGGAATCCCGAGCAAAGGAAATTGTGCGCGAAGTCGTGGAAGCAAGCCCGCCGGAATGAACGGCCGCGTCGCGGCGCGCTTTTACATTTCCTTTCCCTCCTTTACTTCCTATACTTCCTCACCATCCTGAATTCCAGGAGACGAAATGACCCTCGACACCATTCGCACCGTGGCCGTGCTCGGCGCTGGAACCATGGGCAACGGCATCGCGCATGTCTTTGCCCGCTGCGGCTTCGATGTGATTCTGCGGGACGTGGAAGAAAATTTCCTCGTTCGCGCCCGGGATACGATTGCGAAGAACCTGGACCGCGAGGTGAAAAAGGGGAAAATCGCAGAGGCGGACAAAGCGAAGGTTTTGGGCCGCATTCAAACGACGACAAACTTGTCAGAAATTGCCCGCGCCGATTTTGCCGTCGAAGCTGTGCCTGAGCGCCTGGACCTGAAACTTTCCGTGCTGCGCGAAGCGGGCAAGCTTCTGCGCCCGGAGGTGATCCTCGCGTCGAACACCTCCTCGATTTCGGTGACAACGCTCGCCGCGGCCACGGGCCGTCCGGGCCGCTTCATCGGCATGCACTTCATGAATCCCGTGCCGGTGATGGTCCTCGTCGAAGTGATCCGCTCCCTGCAAACGAGCGATGAAACTTTTCAAACCACGATGGCGCTGTGCGAGCGCCTGGAGAAACAGCCCGTCGCTGTGAATGACGCCCCCGGCTTCGTGTCCAATCGCGTGCTGTTGCCGATGATCAACGAAGCCGCCTTCGCCGTGATGGAGGGTGTCGCCACCGCGGAAGCCGTCGACGCAATCATGAAGCTGGGCATGAATCACCCCATGGGCCCGCTGGAACTCGCCGACTTCATCGGCCTGGACACCTGCGTGCACATTCTCGATGTCCTGCACGAGGGGTTCGGCGACTCGAAATATCGCGCCTGCCCGCTCCTGCGAAAAATGGTCGCCGCCGGCTGGCTGGGCCGAAAATCGGGTCGGGGGTTTTACACCTACGGCAAGTAGCACAGGCACTCCTGCCTGTGCGGGTTTTGCGATCTTCGTTACACTGGCAGGTCAACATTCAGCTTACAAAACCGCACAGCCAAGAGTGGCTGTGCTACATGAAGACCAATGACCGTCAGCTACTACCAGCGGAACTTGCCGCATTGGCAGCCGGAAGAATGCTCTATCTTCATAACCTGGCGTTTGTATGGCTCACTGCCCCTGGGATTTGCCAAACATCTTCGCAAATGGGAAAAAGAGCCGGGAAAGCAGTTTTTGGCTGCTGACAAAGAACTTGACGAGGCATCCATTGGTCCGCGTCGGTTGAGCGACCCTGAAATCGTCGTTTTCACCGATAGCGCTATCAAACGCGGCGCCGAACTGGGCCAATATGCATTGCGCGCGTATGTGATCATGCCCAATCACGTTCATGTACTGCTCGACCCACTCGTGTCCCTGCGGCAGCTCACGAGTGGGATTAAGGGAGTTTCGGCGCGCTATTCGAACACCAAGTTGGGGCGGACCGGAAAGCCGTTCTGGCAAGACGAGTCATTCGATCACTGGATTCGCAATCCTGGCCAATTTGTGCGTACAAAGAACTACATCGAAAACAATCCGGTAAAGGCGGGTTTGTGCGCAAATCCCCAAGATTGGCCATGGTCAAGTGCGCACAAGTAGCACAGGCACTCTTGCCTGTGCGGGTTTTGCGATCGTGATTAGGTTAGTAGCGCTATTGTACGATTTACAAAACCGCACAGCCAGGAGTGGTTGTGCTACTGGGGCCGAAAGGCTTCAAATAGTATTTGCTTTTTCTTCGCCATATGGTATCTTGCCCCTCGCAATGAATTTGCGCCGAGCGGGACGCTTTGTAGTAGACTCCAAAACATGGCGCGCGTTCCCAAAAGTCACTAAACGTGACAACTCCGTTTCCGAGGTGAAGTGATGACTGACGAAAAAACAAAAATGCTGGAGAATGCGATCTCGCAAATTGAAAAGGATTACGGCAAGGGCGCCATCATGCGTCTGGGCAGCCGCGACGTTCTGGTGCCCGTCAGCGTGATCCCCACGGGGGCGCTCTCGATCGATGCGGCGCTGGGCGTGGGCGGCGTGCCGCGCGGGCGCGTGATCGAAATCTACGGGCCGGAGTCGGGCGGAAAAACGACGCTGACGCTGCACATCATCGCCGAGGCGCAGAAGATGGGCGGACAGGCGGCCTTCATCGACGCCGAGCATGCGCTCGATCCGGTCTACGCCAGGAAGCTGGGAGTGGACGTGGACAACCTGCTGGTGTCCCAGCCGGACAACGGCGAGCAGGCGCTGGAGATCGCGCAGAAACTGATCCAGTCGGGCGCCGTGGACGTGATCGTGGTGGATTCGGTGGCCGCGCTCGTGCCGCGCGCCGAACTAGAAGGCGACATGGGCGATCCGCAGATGGGCTTGCAGGCGCGCCTGATGTCGCAGGCGCTGCGGAAACTCACGGCCATCGTCTCGAAATCGCGCACCTGCCTGATTTTCATCAACCAGATCCGCGAGAAAATCGGCGTGATGTTTGGCAATCCGGAAACCACTACGGGCGGGCGCGCGCTGAAATTCTACTCCTCGATCCGGCTCGATATTCGCCGCATCCAGTCCATCAAGGAAGGCGACCGCGTGGTCGGCTCGCGCACGCGCGCCAAAGTCGTGAAAAACAAGGTTGCTGCGCCGTTCCGCGAGGCTGAGTTTGACATCCTTTACGGCGAGGGCGTTTCCCGCGAAGGCGACCTGATCGACCTCGGTGTGGACAAGGGCGTTCTTGAAAAATCAGGCACGTGGATTTCGTTTGGCGGCGAACGGCTTGGCCAGGGCCGCGAAAACGCGCGCTTGTTTTTGAAGGAGCATGCCGACATCCGCGGAAAAATCGAAAACACGCTGCGAAAGAAGATGAATATTCCCATTCCCGGCGCAGCCAATGGCGCGGCCAACGGCGCAGCCACGCAGGCGGAGAAACCCGCTGAAAAGCCCGCGGTTCAGGCCGCTGCCGCTGCTGCTTCCGGCGCAACAGGCAAGCCGCGTCCCGCCGTGAAATAGCCAGCTTCGCTGCTGAAACATTAGATTTTACTCACTGCGGCCCGGCAGTTTGCCGGGCCGCGCTTTCTTCTCCCGCCATGCGCTGCACCGATTGCGCTACTTCCTGAACCGATTGTTCCTTCCGGGCACACCTCTTGCAAACCTGTTTCATCTCTAGGCCTAGTATTTTCAGGCTAGTACGAAAGTCCCTGAGAGTGGCCCCGTGCGTGATAGTACGTCATGGTAGAGATTAGCTATTGCGTTCGAGCGGACAAATTACCTAGAATCAGAACTTAAGCTCGAAACGCGCTACGGGAGCGCTTAAGCGGTCCAGATTGGAACGATTGATCATGATGTCTCGGCCTAACTATCTTCGGTTTTTTGCAATTCTACTCTGCCTGTCGATTGCAGGGGGTTCTCCTGCCCTGGCTGCTCCCGCGCCGCGTGCGGCTCACGCTTCCGTTAGGAGAAGCTCATCTTCACGCTACGGCGTACCTACTTTTACTGACTCTGAAAAGGGCGATGTCTCGGCCTACGATGATCCGATCGTGCGCAAGGCTGCCGTGGATGCGCTGGGCCGCTACAACGGTTCGGTCGTCGCCATCGATCCTGAAAGTGGGCGCATTCTCACGGTCGTCAATCAGAATCTCGCTTTTTCCGCCGGCTTCATTCCTTGCTCCACGATCAAGCCAGTTATCGCGGTCGCGGCGCTGCAGGAAGGCGTGGTGACGCGCGACACGATGATCCGCGTTGCTTCCCGCAAATATTTGAATCTGACCGAAGCGCTGGCGCACTCCAATAACGCGTTCTTCGAAGAGCTGGGCCGGCGCATGGGGTTTGACACGGTTTCGCATTACGGCCACCTCCTCGGGCTCGGCGAACTTGCTGGGTATCAGATTCCCGAAGAACATCCGGGTGCATTTCCGTCCGAGCCGCCGGCCTTTGGAGGCGTGGCGCGTATGTCCAGCTTCGGACAGGGCATTCAGATGACGCCGTTGCAACTCGGCGCGCTGGTATCCAGCATCGCCAACGGCGGCACACTCTATTATCTGCAATATCCGCGCACAGCCGAGGAACAGACGAATTTCGCGCCGCGTGTCAAGCGGCAGCTCAACATCGAAGCGCTGCTCCCCGAAGTGCGCGACGGCATGCTGGCCGCGGTGCTCTACGGCACTGCCCGCCTGAGCTACATTTCGGACGACGCACAAGCGTTGGGCAAGACGGGAACCTGCTCGGATAATTCGTCGCGCCTTGGATGGTTTGTTTCCTACGCCGATCAGGCGCACCCCAAGATCGTCCTGGTGGTGCTGATGCGCGGCCACACCAAGGCCATCAAAGGGCCTATGGCCGCGGGCGTTGCGGGACGGATCTATCGCCGCCTGAATGACGAGAACTATTTTGCGACGCGCAACAATGAACCGCGCACTTCAGTGATGGCCGCCGGAACTCGGCAGTAGCCGATCAATCGGCGGGCGCCTCGATATCTAATTCACTTTCCGATTTCCAGACCTTGAATCGCAGATTTCAGATTTGAAATTTGAAATTGGAAACCTCGGAGTTCTACACTCAATCTTCGACACGACGCCCTGAATTTCTTGCTTCACGTTCTCCAATTCCTGTTCAGATTTCAAATTTGAAATATCTGCGTTACTAGCCTCCGCTGGCCGCGACAAATTTCCCGGAAAACAAAAGGGCGGCCCGAATTGTCGGGCCGCCCTTCGCTTTGAAATCTATTTTGCGATAAACGCCGGAAAGTCTAGCGCACTTCCCAGGTATCGCCGGCGCCAAGAAGCTTCGCGAGATCGCCGGGGCCGCGCTTGGCGATGACGTCCTGAATCTGCTTGGACATCACGTCCTCGTAGCGGTCTCGATCCCAGGAACGGAGCACGCCGATAGGGGTGGGGAAGCCGGGCTTCTCTTCCATCTGCGCGAGCAGGTAGGCGTAGGCGGGATTGGGATGGTGCTCGTCATGGACGAGGACATCCTTTTCCGTGAGGCCGTTGCCGTTGCCGAGATGCACGACCTCGAGTTCCATGCCGTTGAGGCGGATGCCCTTGTCGCGATTTTTACCGTAAATCAGCGGTTTACCGTGTTCGAGTTGCACGACGTGCTCGCTGCGCGCCTCTTTTTCAGTGAGGTCGAACCACGCGCCGTCGTTGAAAATATTGCAATTCTGCAGGATTTCGATGTAGGCCGAACCCTTGTGCGCGGCGGCCTTCTTCAACGTGTCCTTCAAGTGTCCCTGGAAGACGTCCACCGAACGCGCGACGAAGGAAGTGTCCGCGCCGATCACGAGACCCAGCGGATTGAACGGGCGATCCGCCGTGCCGAACGGCGTCGATTTCGTCTTTTTGCCGAATTCGGAGGTCGGAGAGTACTGGCCCTTGGTCAGCCCATAAATCTTGTTGTTGAACATCAGAACTTTGATGCCAACATTGCGCCGCAGCATGTGAATCGTATGATTGCCGCCGATAGCCAGTGAATCGCCGTCTCCGGTGGCAACCCAGACTTCGAGTTCGGGATGCGTGATCTTGACGCCGGTCGCCACGGCAGGCGCGCGGCCATGGATCGTATGAAAGCCGAACGTATTCATGTAATACGGGAAGCGGCTGGAGCAGCCGATTCCGGATATGACGACGAATTTCTCGCGCGGAATCCCCAATTCAGGAAATACGGATTGCACGGCTGAGAGAATGGCGTAGTCTCCGCAGCCCGGACACCAGCGGACTTCCTGGTCCGTCTGGAAATCCTTCTTGGTCAGTACTGGAATCGATGCCGTAGTCATTGGTCTTTTCTCCAAATTCCTTTCGGGCTTGCCCCCGTCAGAGGGCCTCAGCCAAGTACTTCTTCGATCTTTGCTTCGATTTCCGATTGCTTAAAGGGCTGCCCCTGAATCTTGTTGTAACCCTGCGCGTCCACGAGGAACTTGGCGCGCAAGAGCATCAGCAGTTGGCCAAGGTTCATCTCCGGAACGAGGACTTGCCGGTAGCGCCCCAAAATCTCTCCGAGATTGCGCGGCAGCGGGTTAAGATGCCGCAAATGGACGTGGCCGATGCGATGCCCCTTGGCGCGCATGGTCTTCATGCCCGCGGTGATCGCGCCGTACGTCGAGCCCCAGGCTACGATCAAGAGGTCGCCGTCGGGATCGCCTGCAGGAACGAGATCAGGGATATCCTGCGCCACGGCCTCGACCTTGGCGGCCCGGAGGCGAACCATCTTTTCGTGGTTCAACGGCTCATAGTTGATGTTGCCGGTGACATCCTGCTTCTCGATGCCGCCGATGCGGTGCTCCAGTCCCGCCGTTCCCGGAATCGCCCAGGGGCGCGCCAGAGTTTGCGGGTCCCGCGAGTAGGGGTGAAATCCGTTGGGATCGGTCGCAAATTTCACCTTGATGCCCGGGATTTCATCGATCTTGGGGATGCGCCACGGTTCGGCGCCGTTGGCCAGGTAGCCGTCGGACAAAATAATGACCGGAACCATGTACTTGAGCGCGATGCGGCAGGCTTCGACGGCCACCCAGAAGCAATCGCCCGGTGTGGACGGGGCAAGTATGGGAATCGGCGCTTCCGAGTTGCGGCCAAACATCGCTTGCAAGAGATCGGCCTGCTCGGTCTTGGTCGGCAAGCCGGTGGACGGACCACCGCGCTGAATGTCGCAGATCACGAGCGGGAGTTCTGTCGCGACCGCCAGGCCCATGGCTTCGGTCTTCAGCGCCATGCCGGGACCGGAAGTCGTCGTGAGCGCCAGGGCTCCCGAATAGGCGGCGCCGATGGCGGAAGTGATCGCCGCGATTTCGTCTTCGGCCTGGAAGGTCATGACGCCGAAATTTTTGTACATGGAAAGTTCGTGCAAAATGTCCGAGGCGGGCGTGATCGGGTAAGAGCCCAGGAAAATTGGAAGGCCGGCTTTTTGTGAGGCGGCTACGAAGCCGATCGCCAGCGCCTGGTTGCCGCTAAGGTTGCGATAAGTGCCGGGAACCAACTTTGCGGGAGGAATTTCGTAGCTGACTTGAAACGCCTCTGTCGCTTCACAGTAATTGTAGCCCGCGCGCATGGCCAGCTTGTTCGCTTCCACCAGCAGTGGCTTGGCCTTGAACTTGTCCTCGATCCATTTGTAGGTCAAATCCATCGAGCGGTTGTAAAGCCAGTAGCACATGCCCAGGGCGAAGAAGTTTTTGCAGCGATCCATTGATTTGGCATCAAGGCCTAGGTCCTGGAGCGCGGTACGTGTCAGGCGTTCGAGGCCGACGGGGAACACGCGGAAGCCGTCGAGTGAACTGTCTTCGAGCGGATTTGTGGTCAGGTCCGCTTTACGCAAATCGCCGTCGGTAAATGCATCGCTGTTTACGATGAGAATGCCGTTCCGCTTCAGATCCTTAACATTGGTCCTGAGGGCGGCCGGATTCATGGCCACCAGCACGTCCACCGAGTCACCCGGCGTAAAGACATCCGCCGAGGAGAACTGAATCTGGAAGCCGCTGACGCCGGGGAGGGTTCCCGCAGGAGCGCGGATTTCGGCGGGGTAATCGGGAAAAGTAGCTAGGTCGTTTCCATAAAGGGCAACGGTGTTGGTGAACTGGCTGCCCGTAATCTGCATGCCGTCGCCGGAATCGCCGCAAAATCGCAGAACGGCTTTCTCGATGACTTCGCGCTTGTGTGCGCGGACGACTGGGTCCGTAATCGTAGCCATGGCTTAGGAAAGCTCCAATTCTTAATTATGTATTTTACCCACCCGGTTTGCCCCGAAGGACCGTCAAAAGCGGATGCCAAACTCTTCCAAAGGGCTTCCAATGACCAAGCATAGCACAATGGAACTGGCCTTGTAATACCGAGGCGGAAAATCCATGTTGCGTAATCGCCATGAGCCAGATAGGAGCAACGTTCAAGGATCGCGAAACTTTAGTTTTCATAGCTTTGATGCACGGCCGGTGAATCGAGTAACTGGCATCTTGCGCACCAAAGCGATTTCTTCGTTTTCCATTTTAGGTATTGCTTTTTCGCTTTTAATTCGCCTAAGATGTGGGCGCACGAGAGGAGCGCGCCATGACGCTGACGAAACGGCAAAAAGAAGTGCTTGATTTTCTGGTCGCCTTTCACAACAAGCACGGGTACTCGCCGAGCTTTGAGGAAATGGCGCGCTCGCTTAAGCTGACTTCGCTGGCCACCGTCCACAAGCACATCACCACGCTCGAGCGCAAGGGATTCATCCGGCGCGGCTACAACCAGAGCCGGTCGATCGAAGTCACGCAACTGCCGAAGCCGGTGCGCGAGCAAGTGCTCGACCGGCACACGGTCGAGTTGCCGCTGCTCGGCCGTATCGCCGCCGGCCGCCCGCTCGAAGCAGTCGAAGAAAAGGAAACACTTTCGCTTGGCGAATTTGCGCGCTCGGACAAAACTTTTGTGCTGCAGGTGAAGGGCAATTCCATGATTGAAGACCACATCATGAACGGCGACTACGTGGTGATCGAGCCGACGCAGGTTGCCAATCCCGGGGAAACCGTTGTGGCGCTCGTCGGAAATGACGAAGCCACATTGAAGCGCTTTTATCGCGAGTCGGGCGGGAAGATTCGTTTGCAGCCCGCGAATTCGGAAATGGCGCCCATCATCGTTCCCGCTGCCGACGTGAAAATTCAGGGCCGCGTCGTTGGCGTGCTTCGCAAGTATTGATCTTGCAGCGCCGGCATCTTGCCGGCGGTTTTGCATTTAATCAATCAGCAGAAAAACTGCCGGCGAGACGCCGGCGCTACAAAACCAAACTCCGCTTTCAGTCTCAGTTTGAAACAGCAATTTTTCATTGCGCTCCGACTTTATATTCCTGTAGTGTTTGGTCCTCCCAGCCGGGTCCCCAGCCCGTGTTACTTTAAGGAACACCACGCCCGTAATTCTCTTGTTCCATTTTTGACCAGGGAGCTACAGTGTTTTTCACCCCGGTCTTGCACCAGTGGTTTTTCCAGGTGTACTCTGACCGAGGAGGCCAGATCGTAATGTGGGGAGATAAAAAACCAGAAACGCCGCAACCGACGACCGCGAAAGCTCCGGAAACTACCAGCACCGGTAGCGAAGCCGGCTTCGGCCAAAACGGAGGGAATAGCCATGAGCACTGATGCCATGCGCCCGCTGAGCTCCACGCCGTCCGGTTCAACCGCGCGGCTGGGCGCCAGCTTGCATGTCAAGGGCGAAATTTCCGGAAATGAAGATCTGCACATTGACGGCAGCGTCGAAGGGCTGGTTCAGCTCGAAGACCGCAAACTCACCGTGGGCGCCAGCGCCAAGCTGACCGCCGACGTGGTGGCGCGCGAAGTCGTCGTCTATGGCAGCGTGAAGGGTAATTTGCGGGCTCGCGACCGCATCGAAATCAAGAAGGATGGCTCGGTGGTCGGGGATTTGACCACGGCGCGCATCATGATTGAGGACGGCGCGTACTTCAAGGGCTCCATCGAGATCGATCGCACGGCTTCCAGTTCCACAAGCCGCGACGCCGACATCGACAAGCCAGCGTACACCCGGGCTGCCACGGTTTCCTCCGCAACGGCTCCGGCGCACGTGTCGGCGACGAAGTCCACAGTCTAAATTCGCAGCGAAGCTTTCAGCGCCCCGCCTGCCAGACGGGCAGGCCGCCCGCGGTGCCGCGCCCACAAGCGTCGCGCCGCGGCGAGTGGCGTCCCGCCTTCCACGCATTCGCTGGACCCCTCGCTGTTGTCACGGCCACTGGTCGTGCGCACTTTCCAGGCCTTCCGCATGCCTTGATTGACAAAAGTGCGCATACCCGATATTGTCTACGATTGACTACTCATGGAAAGGTGTCACTGAACATATGCGCACGTATGTCCCCCGGGGACGGGATACCGAAATAATCGAACAGGGTGGCGGGTGGTTTGTGGTGGACGCCGCTGGGCAAGTGTTGGGCCGTGTGGCCACGCGCATTGCGCGCATCCTTATTGGTAAGGACAAAGCGAACTATACGCCGTACCTTGATTGCGGGGACCACGTCGTGGTCATCAACGCCGACAAGATCCGCTTGACCGGAAACAAGCTCGAGCAAAAAGTCTACCGCCATCACAGCGGCTATCCTGGCGGGCTGAAAGAAGTTCCGGCCAAGCGCCTGCGGCCGACGCGCGCGGACTGGATGCTGCGCGAAGCCGTGCTGGGGATGCTCCCGAAAAACAAATTGCGGGCGCTGCGCGCGAAGAAATTGCGGATTTATCTGGATGAAAAGGGTTTGCAGCGCCACGCGGGGCAAAAACCACAAGCGGCCGCTCTTTAACCTTTCGCGGACTCCAAACTGCGTTCCACGCAAATGGGGAGCCCGGACTTGCCGTGTCCCGGAACGCGGCGAATCGAAATCATCTGGATTTTTGGATGTGAGGAGGAAAGTTGAGTTCCAGCGCGCAACCTTTGGAAGGTGCGAAACAAAAGTTCTACGGAACCGGACGCCGCAAGGAATCCGTGGCGCGGGTCTTCTTGACCTTCGGGTCGGGCAAAATAACCATCAATGGCCGCACCCCGGACGAATATTTTCGCAACGTCACCTGGCGTAACCGAGCCGTCGAGCCGATGAAGTTCACCGAGACGACAGGATCCGTGGACATCACTGCCACCGTGAATGGCGGCGGTGTGGGCGGGCAATCCGGCGCCGTGCGCATGGGGCTTTCCCGCGCGCTGGCGATTTTCAATCCGGAATTGCGCGCGGGCTTGCGCAAGAACGGGTTCTTGACGCGCGATTCGCGCATGAAGGAACGCAAGAAGTACGGGCAGAAGGGCGCCCGCAAGCGGTTCCAGTTCAGCAAGCGCTAGACTTTTTATGGCCCGGCCTGTTCGCATTCGGTCTGGCCAAATTCACGGCCGGCAAGGAGCCGGCAATAGGATGTTCGGTTCCGGACCTGAGTTTTTGCGAAACGGTCTGGGGCTTGCAAACATCTATCTCCTGAGGAGGAACTTTGGCAGTTGAAATAACCATGAAGGAATTGCTGGAGGCTGGAGTTCATTTCGGCCACCAGACTCGCCGCTGGAACCCGAAGATGAAGGAGTATATCTTCGGCGAACGCAATGGAATCCACATCATCGATCTGCAAAAGACACTGAAGCTGTTTCGCGAAGCCGCGCGATTTGTCAGCGAACAGAGCGGCAATGGCAAGACCATTCTGTTTCTGGGGACCAAGCGCCAGGCCCAGGAAGCAGTTGCCGAGGAAGCCAACCGCTGCGGCATGTTCTACGTGAATCATCGCTGGCTGGGCGGCACGCTGACGAATTGGTCCACGCTGCAAAAGTCCATCAAGCGATTGAAGACTTTGAAGGCCATGACCGAAGACGGCCGGATGGCGCAACTCTCCAAGAAAGAAGCCGCGCGCCTGGATCGCGAAATGAAGCACTTGAAACAGAACCTGGCGGGCGTCGAAAACATGTCGGCCCTGCCGGACGCCATGTTCGTCATCGATTCCAACGCGGAAGCAATCGCGGTGCGCGAAGCGCGCCGCATGGGTGTTCCGGTGGTCTCCATCGTGGACACCAATTGCGATCCCGACCAGGTGGACTGGGTCATCCCGGGAAATGACGACGCGCTGCGCGCGATCAAGTTGTTCACGTCCAAGATTTCCGACGCCGTGATCGAAGGCCGCCAGGCGTACGAGAGATCGCAAATCGCCCAGGAGAAGGCCGCCACCGATGCCGCCGCGGGCGCAGAGACAGTCGAGTACGTGGATACGAGCAAATACGAATCGTACGAGAAGCAGGAAGGCGATTTCGTAGAGCCGGGTGCGGAACCCTTCGTTGAACCCTTGCCGGAACCCGAACTTGAATCCGAGCCGGACAAATCCGTAAAAGCCGCCGAATAGAAATGAACCGTGGATTCCGCGGGCGAAATCGTGCGGACGGCTGTGTTCTCAATTCATAGAATTTGGCGACAAAGGAATGCCATAGAGCCATGACAAACCCAACCGACTCGGTCACCATTTCCGCGCAGCTGGTGAAGGAACTTCGCGAACGAACCGGCGCGGGATTTTCCGATTGCCGCTCGGCGCTGGTCGAATCCAAGGGCAACATCGAAGGCGCGATTGACGTCCTGCGCAAGAAAGGGCAGGCCGCCGCGCAGAAAAAAGCGGCTCGCCAGGCGAGCGAGGGCCTGGTAGGTCATTACATTCACGCCGGCGGGAAAATCGGCGTGCTGGTCGAAATCAATTGCGAATCCGATTTCGTCGCGCGCACCGAGGATTTCCAGCGCCTGTGCCATGACGTGGCCATGCACATCGCCGCGCTCGATACGCGATTTATCCGCCGCGAAGATGTCACACAGGAAATTCTCGACCGCGAGCGCGAGATCTACAAGGCGCAGGCTCGCGCGACAGGCAAGCCCGAAGCGGTGGCTGAAAAAATCGTCAACGGCAAAATGGAAAAGTTCTACGAGGAAAACTGCCTCTACGAGCAGCACTTCATCAAGGACGAGTCCATGACCGTCGGCGAGATGGTCAGCCAGATGATCCACAAGCTGGGTGAAAATATTTCCATCCGGCGCTACGTGCGTTTCAAGGTGGGCGAGAGCGCCACTGCCTCCACCGAAGAGCCGCCCGCCGCCGTGGCTGCCAACTAGTTTGTACCTCATTCGGACTTGTCACGCCCGGCATTCTGCGTGCCCTCGGCTGTTCTGTGCGTCCTCTGTGCTAAGTTTTTGACCCTTGGACCCGAAAAACCAAACACAGAGAAATTCATGAGAACGCGGAGATGAATCTTTGTTAGAATGCCCGCCGAGAGCATGAGCAAACCCCGCGCAAAGCCCGACAAAGACAACACGCCGCCTGAGCCCATTTACAGACGCATCGTTCTGAAACTTTCCGGTGAATCCTTCCAGGGTTCGCACGGGTTTGGCATCGACGCTGAAACCGTCCACAGCATTGCCCGCGAAGTGAAGGAAGTCAGCGACCTGGGCATTCAAATGGCAATTATCGTGGGCGGAGGAAACATTTTCCGCGGCACGCGCCAAAAATCCCTTTCCATTGACCGCGCGACCGGCGATTACATGGGCATGCTCGCGACGGTAATCAACGGACTCGCGCTGCAGGACGCGCTGGAAAAGCAGGGCGTGGTCACGCGCCTCTTGAGCGCGATCGACATGGCGCAGGTAGCCGAGCCGTTCATTCGCCGCCGGGCCATGCGCCACCTTGAAAAGGGCCGCGTTGTGATCTTCGCCGCGGGCACCGGCAATCCCTATTTCTCAACCGATACCGCCGCCGCGTTGCGCGCCATGGAGATCAAAGCCCACGTCATTCTGAAGGCCACGCGCGTGGACGGGATTTACGACGCCGACCCGGAAAAAGTGCCCGGCGCAAAAATGTTTCAACGCATTACCTACATGGACGTCATTCAAAAAGGCCTCACCGTCATGGATTCCACCGCCATTTCGCTGTGCATGGACAACCGCATGCCGATCATCATCTTCAATATGAACAGGGCGGGAAATATCCGCCGTGTAGTGATGGGCGAAAAAGTGGGATCGACGGTGACGGCGGAATGAACGGGGGCTCGAGACGATGAGCGCGATTTCAAACAGCAAGGAAGCAATGGCCCAGGCCCGCACGCGCATGGATAAGGCCGTCGAGGATTTCCGCAAAGAGCTGGCCAGCGTGCGCACGGGGCGGGCGAACGTCACCCTGCTGGACCACATCCGCGTGGATTATCATGGCACGTCCATGCCGGTGAACCAGCTCGGCACGCTCTCGGTGCCTGAGGCCACCTCCATCGTCATCTCGCCCTGGGATCCGGGCGCCGTGCCGCTGATCGACAAGGCTATCCGTACTTCCGACCTCGGGCTTAACCCCACGAACGACGGCAAAGTTGTGCGCGTCCCGATTCCTCCCCTGACCGAGGACCGCCGCAAAGACATCGTCAAGCACATGCACAAGGTCCTGGAGAATCACCGCACCGCCGTGCGCAATATCCGCCGCGACATCAAGGAAGCCGTCGACAAATTGGAAAAAGAGAAGAAGATCAGCCAGGACGAACAAAAGCGCACGCTCGAGGAGCTGGAAAAACTGACGCACTCCGAAACCAAAAAGATCGAAGATTTAAGCGCGGTAAAAGAAAAAGAACTCCTCGAAGTGAAGTAGCGGAAGTGTAGCGACAGACATCGCTTTCCGAACTCAACTGCGTCTCCGATCGAATATAGCCCGCAACCAGGGGAACCACGCCGCGCGACCCAAAGCATTATCATTCAGTTGAAATTACCTGAATGATATACTCCTGCCGATTCGCGCGGCATAGAGTATTCGCAACTAGCTTCCGGCGCGCTACCCAGTTCCGCATTATCGACACCGAATCGGTATTTTCCAAGGACGTAAGGAGGTGAAATGAATTTAAGGGCCGGATCCATTTTCGTTGGGTTGATTTCGTTGGTGGGATTGTTTCCTAATTTTCCGAACCAAGAAACAACGACTCCGTACAACGTGCCCGACGGGCTCAGCGCCTGCTTAAAAGCAAGGCCTGAGCTTGAAATCAATACGAGCATCAACCCTTACTACATAGGTGGCGACTTCGACGGAGACGATTTCACCGATATTGCCGTTCAAGTCAAAACCAGCAAGGACAAGCGGCAAGGAATTCTTCTGTGCCTTGCAAAGCGAGACTCGACACTTGTCGGGGCTGCTGAACCGGTGCCTTGGAAAGAAGATGTCTTACCGTTTGACGATTGGATCTTAATTCGAAAGGGCAGCAAGCGCCTGTCAATTTATCCCCAATTGAAATTCGATACTTTGGCGTGGTTTAACGGAGACACACGCGGCGTATTCCTTTATTGGGACGGAAACAAATTCGAGTGGATGGGGGCGAGGATATTTAGCGAAGGACTATCTGGTTCCGCAACTTATTGACAATGTGGGAGATATCGGCGTGCCGCGCCCTTGGCGTGGCCTGCAAAGGGCGTGGGTTTTCATGTCGTCGCTCTTCTGTGTTAGATGCTCTCGATAGCTTTACTTCAACCTTAAAGATCGCCGAAGCGTTTTCCACTGCCAAATGCTTGCTTTCTGTTTGACATACGTATTCGTTTTTCCTATACTTACCGCTTCGTCAGGGATTGTTTTGCCCTGTAGTGAAAGGGATAGTCTTCAAGCCCCGGAACAAAGTAAGACGGATCGGGGTAAGAAGAGCGGCCGGAATGGGGCGCCAGCCCCGCAAAGCCGAGTAACCCTCTCCGCTTCGACCAGAAAGTAGAATCTGCTCACTGGGAGTAGTGCGGAGTTTGTTGTCGGGTGCTCCGGAAACGCCACTGTACCCTTTCTTTAATTGAACTCCACGACACGCCGCCGTGCGGAATGCCGCGCTGTGGAAAGTGAAGTGAAATCCAGCAGGTTTGAGGGAGAGCCGTGCCGACGTTTGCACAACTGGTACGATCCGGGCGCGATCAGATCCGGACCAAGACGAAGTCGCCCGCATTGCAGGGCTGTCCGGAAAAGCGCGGTGTTTGCATCCGCGTATACACGCAGACGCCGAAAAAACCCAATTCCGCGCTGCGCAAAGTCGCGCGCGCCCGCCTGACCAACAGCATTGAAGTCACGACGTACATTCCCGGGATCGGCCACAACCTGCAGGAGCACTCCATCGTGCTCGTGCGCGGCGGCCGCGTGAAGGATCTTCCCGGCGTGCGCTATCACATTATTCGCGGGACGCTCGACGCTGCCGGCGTTGAGAACCGCAAGCAAGGGCGCTCGAAATACGGCGCCAAGCGGCCTAAGGCCGCGCAGAAGTAGCTGAGCGGGTAACGAGGAGAAGAAGCGAATGCCGCGTAAAGGTTTTGTTCCACGGCGCGAGGTCACTACCGATTCCGTCTATGGCAGTGATTTGGTGCAGAAGTTCATCAATTCGATGATGTGGGATGGCAAGCGCTCGACGGCGCAGCGCATTTTCTACGGGGCCATGGATCAGATCGGCCAGAAAACCAACGGCGACCCGCTGCCGACGTTCAAGAAAGCCATCGAAAACGTCAAGCCGGTATTGGAAGTGAAGACGCGGCGCGTGGGCGGCGCGAACTACCAGGTTCCCGTCGAAGTGAATCCGTTCCGTCGGCAATCGCTGGCGATTCGCTGGCTGCTGCTGTACGCGCGCACGCGGTCCGGCCGGACCATGACCGACAAGCTGGCCGAGGAACTGATGGATGCCGCCAACGCCCGCGGCGGCGCAATGAAAAAGAAGGAAGACGTGCACCGCATGGCGGAAGCGAACAAGGCCTTCGCGCACTATCGCTGGTAGGTTTGCCTCCAGCGTAGGATGCTGGTTATTCCTGCTGATGTTTCGGTTGTATTTGCAACGCGTCACGGGCAATGGGTGGTCTTCCAGGCTCAGGGGAGAAAGTCGCGGTAATCCAGAAATGGCACGCAAGGCACAACTCGCGGAAACGCGCAACATCGGCATCATGGCGCATATCGACGCCGGCAAGACCACTTCGACTGAACGCATCCTGTTTTACACGGGCGTGACGTACAAGATTGGGTCGGTCGACGAAGGTACCGCCACGATGGACTGGATGGAGCAGGAGCGCGAGCGAGGCATCACCATCACCTCGGCCGCCACGACCGCTTCCTGGAAGCGTAACGGAAAAGATTTTCTGGTCAACATCATTGACACCCCCGGCCACGTGGATTTCACGGTGGAGGTCGAGCGCTCCCTGCGCGTACTGGACGGCGCCGTGGCGATTTTTGACGCTGTGGCGGGCGTGCAGCCGCAGTCAGAAACCGTGTGGCGCCAGGCCGACAAGTACCGCGTCCCGCGCCTGGCCTTTATTAACAAAATGGACCGTACCGGCGCCGATTTCGAGCATGCCGTGCGCACGATTCGCGCGCGCCTCGGGGCGCACCCCGTGCCGATCCAGTGCCCCATTGGCAAGGAAGACGTATTCATCGGGGTCATCGATTTCCTGGAAGAGAAAGCGATCATCTGGCTCGAGGAAACCCTGGGCGCAAAATTTGAAGTCTTTGAAGTCGCCAAACTGTGGGATCCCGCCTTCCTCGCCGACCGCCCTGATATTGTCACTGCGCTCAAAGCTTCCGCCCTGGACGAAGCGTATTACAAGGAACATCGCGAGAAGACGGTCGAATACATTGCCGAGCATGATGACACCCTGGTTGAGAAATTCCTGGGTGGAGAAACAATTTCTGCGGAAGAACTGCGCGCCTCGATTCGCCGCTCGACCATAGCGCTGAAACTCGTGCCGGTCCTTGCGGGTTCGGCATTCAAGAACAAAGGTATTCAGCCGCTGCTCGACGCGGTGGTCGATTTTCTTCCCTCGCCGCTCGACGTGCCGCCGGTCGAAGGCACGACACCCGACGGCGAAGTGGAATTGCGACGCGCGAGCGACGACCAGCCCTTCTCGGCGCTGGCCTTCAAGATCATGTCCGACCCGTTTGTGGGCCACGTCACCTATATCCGCGTGTATTCGGGCGTCCTCAAGGCCGGGAGCTACGCGTACAATTCGACGAAGCAAACGCGCGAGCGCGTGGGGCGCCTCCTGCGCATGCACGCCAACAAGCGCGAGGAAATCGACGCCATCTATGCGGGCGATATCGCCGCCTGCGTGGGCCTCAAGAGCGTAACGACGGGCGACACCCTGTGCGATGAAGAAAAGGCCGTAGTCCTCGAAACCATTGAATTTCCCGCCCCGGTTATTTCCGTTGCGATTGAACCGAAAACAAAGGCCGACCAGGACAAGCTTGGCAACGCCATGCAGAAGCTGGCCCAGGAAGATCCCACCTTCCGCGTGCACAGCGACCAGGACACGGGCCAGACCATTATTTCCGGCATGGGCGAGCTGCACCTGGAAATTATCGTGGACCGCATGATGCGCGAGTTTGGCGTGCAGGCCTCGGTCGGGCGACCGCAGGTGGCCTACCGCGAAACGATCCGCAAGCGCGCCGAAGCCGAAGGCAAGTACATTCGCCAGACCGGCGGACGCGGCCAGTACGGCCATTGCAAAATCGAAGTCTGCCCTCTTCCGTCCTCGAGCCACGAGAACATGCACGAGATGTCCACGGACGAACTGGACGCGGTTTCCAAGGAAGTGGCGGGATCGGGCGGCAAGTGGCGCTTTGACAAAGAGCACCGCATGCTGTTCATTGATAAGATTGTCGGCGGATCGATCCCCAAGGAATTCATCGCTCCGATTGACGCGGGGATTCGCGAGGCCATGGAAAACGGCGTGCTCGCCGGGTACGAAATGGTGGACATCGCCGTGGTCCTCATCGACGGCAGCTACCATGACGTGGATAGCTCGGAAATGGCCTTCAAGATTGCGGGCTCGATGGCCTTCAAGGAAGCCTGCGGCCGGGCCAAGCCGGTGCTGCTCGAGCCGATCATGAAAGTGGAAGTGGTGGTGCCGGACGAGTACCAGGCGCAGGTGTTCGGCAACCTGAACGCGCGGCGCGCCCAGATTCAAGGCAGCGACTCGCGCGGCGGCGCGCAAATCATTCGCGCCCAGGTGCCGCTCGCGGAAATGTTCGGTTACGCCACCGATTTGCGCAGCCGCACGCAGGGCCGCGCCAGTTTCACCATGCACTTTTCACATTACGAAGAGGCGCCCGCGTCGGTGTCGGAAGAAGTGATCTCGAAGGCCACGGGACGGGCGACCCGCTAGCGGCCCTGAACCAGAATTTTGCTGGATGCTGGACGCTGAACAAACGCACACGCTGAGGAGCGGACACAGAGATGGCGAAGGAAAAATTCGAGCGAACCAAGCCGCACCTGAATATCGGGACGATTGGGCACATCGATCACGGCAAGACCACGCTGACGGCGGCGATCACCAAGGTTTTGAGCAAGCACAACCCCAAGGTGGCCTTCCGGGCGTTTGATTCGATCGACAACGCGCCGGAAGAGCGCGAGCGCGGGATCACCATTGCCGTATCGCACGTGGAGTACGAGACGGCCAACCGGCACTACGCGCACATCGACTGCCCGGGTCACGCGGACTACGTGAAGAACATGATCACGGGCGCGGCGCAGATGGACGGAGCGATTCTGGTGGTGGCGGCGACGGACGGGCCGATGCCGCAGACGCGGGAGCACATTCTGCTGGCGCGGCAAGTGGGCGTGCCGTCGATCGTGGTGTTCATGAACAAGTGCGACGCGGTGGAAGACCCGGAACTCTTGGAACTCGTCGAGTTGGAAGTGCGCGAGCTGCTCAAGCTGTATCAATTTCCGGGGGACGACATTCCAGTGATACGCGGCTCGGCGCTTGGTGCTTTGAACGGCGAAGAGAAGTGGGAAAAGCAGATTGACGCGCTGATGGAGGCGGTGGACAAGTACATTCCGCAGCCGGTGCGCGATGTGGACAAACCGTTCGCCATGCCGATCGAGGATATTTTTTCGATTTCGGGACGCGGTACGGTGGTGACGGGTCGCGTGGAGCGGGGCAAGGTGAAAGTGGGCGAGGAAGTGGAGATTGTAGGATTTCGCCCGACGATGAAGCGCGTAGTGACGGGAATCGAAATGTTCCGCAAGCTCTTGGATGAGGGCATGGCGGGAGACAACGTGGGCTTGCTGTTGCGCGGGACGGAAAAGGAAGAAGTGGAGCGCGGGCAGGTGCTGGCCAAGCCAGGGTCGATCACGCCGCACACCAAGTTCAAGGCGGAAGCGTACGTATTGACGAAGGAAGAAGGCGGGCGGCACACGCCGTTCTTCACGGGATACCGGCCGCAGTTTTACTTTCGCACGACGGACGTGACGGGAGACGTAAAGCTGCCGACGGGCGTGGAGATGGTAATGCCAGGGGATAACGTGAGTGCGGAAATCAGCCTGATCACGCCGGTGGCTTTGGAGAAGGGTCTGCGCTTCGCGATCCGCGAAGGCGGCCACACCGTCGGCGCCGGAGCGGTCACGGAGATCATCGAGTAACTTATGCCAGCCGGAGAAAAAATTCGCATTCGTTTGAAAGCGTACGATCACCGAATTCTCGACCAGTCCACGCGCGAGATTGTCGAGACCGCCAAGCGCACCGGAGCGAACGTGGCCGGACCGATTCCCCTGCCCACCACCATCAACCGGTGGACGGTGCTGCGCTCGCCGCACGTGGACAAGAAATCGCGCGAGCAGTTTGAAATGCGCACGCACAAGCGCCTGATTGATATTCTTGAGCCCACGCCGGACACGGTGGACGCGCTCATGAAGCTGGACCTGCCGCCCGGGGTGGACGTGGAAATCAAGGCCTTTGGCCGCGAGCACGGCGGCAAGTAATACCGAGGCAGGAAGCAAAGAGGCAGGGAAGCAAGGAAATCGGGGAACTAAGTAGGAAAGAAGAGGCAGGGCGACTTCGATGGCTGTGAACGGAATACTTGGAATCAAGTTGGGCATGGCCCAGGTCTTCACCGACGACGGCCAGGCGGTGGGCTGCACGGTGCTGCAGGCTGGGCCCTGCGTCGTGGTGCAGCGGCGCACCAAGGAAAAGGACGGCTACGAAGCGGCCCAACTGGGGCTCGTGGAATTCATCAAGCCGCAGCGCGTGACGAAGCCCATGACGGGGCACTTCAAAAAGGCCGGCGTCGCGCCCATGCGGCGCCTCGGCGAAGTGCGCCTCGAAGATGCCGCCGATGAAACCAAGATCGGCGACCGCGTGCTGGTAGATCGTTTTGCGCCTGGCGAACTCGTCGATGTGACCGGCATCAGCAAGGGCAAGGGCTTTGCCGGCGGCGTCAAGCGCTGGCACTACCGCGGAGGCGATGAGACGCACGGTTCCATGCACCACCGCGCTCCGGGCGGCATTGGCGGCAGCTCGTTCCCGTCGCGGGTCTGGCCGGGGCAGCATTTTCCGGGACACATGGGGAACGCGCGCGTGACCGCGAAAAACCTGCGCGTCGTGAAAGTGGATGCGGACGAAAACCTGCTTCTGGTGTTCGGTTCCGTGCCGGGCCCGGTAGGCACATATCTTTTGATTCGCAAAGCGGGCAAGGCCAAGAAGGCGAAGTAACGGAAGCAGAAGCTTTTGAGAAAGTTCAAGACGTAGAGGACGCGACGATGGCGGTAGTGGACATCAAGAATCTCGAGGGCAAGAACGTCGGGCAGATCGATCTACCCGACGCCGTGTACCGCGCCAAGGTGAACCCGAACCTGCTGCATGAAACGGTGCGCTGGTATCAGGCGGCGCAGCGCGCGGGAACGCACAAAACCAAGGGCCGCGGCGAAGTGTCAGGCTCGGGGAAAAAGCTCTGGAAGCAGAAGGGCACGGGCCGCGCGCGCGTGGGCTCGATTCGCAGCTCGATCTGGCGCAAGGGCGGCACGGTTCACGGGCCGGTGCCGCACAGCTACTCCTACCGCCTGCCGCGCAAGATGGTTCTGGGAGCTCTGCGTTCGGCGCTTTCGGCCAAGCTGGCCGATGAAAAGCTGACGGTGGTGGACGCCTGGCAACTCGCTTCGCACAAGACCAAGGCGTTCCGCGAGGCGCTCGGCCGCCTGGACGGCGAAACGAAGACGATGCTGCTCGTCGAGACCGCGGCAAACCGCAACTTGGAGCTTGCCAGCCGCAATCTCGAAGGCGTGAAGCTGGTCGCTCCGCACGCCTTGCAGCCGTACGATTTGCTGCGGCACGACCGCCTGTATCTCTCCAAGGACGCGGCCGTGCGCCTCGGTGAGACGCTGGGCCTCGGTCCGCGCACTGCGGCCCCTGCGGCGGACGTCGTCAACATCGAAGGGGCGAAGCCTTCCGCGGCCGCCAAGGCGGCGAAGTCCGCAGGCAGCGCGAAAGAAAAAGCCAAGAAGTCCCCGGCGAAGAAAGCGTCGGCGAAAAAGCCGTCCGCCAAATCGAAAGGCAAGGGTAAGAAGTAAGCCCAGCACGGGAAACGCAGCCGGCGGTTCGATTGACGAAGGCAGTTTACAGAGGCTGGAAGCAGGTTTAACGCAAGGACGCAGCGAAGGGCGAGGTCATGAGCATCAGCGCATTTCAAGTGATTCGGCGGCCGATCATCACCGAGAAGGGTCTCGGCGTGAAGGAGACCCAGCACACGGTGGTGTTCGAGGTGGCGCCTGCCGCGACCAAGACGCAAATCAAGGAAGCGGTCCAAAAGATTTTCAAGGTGAAGGTGACCGGCGTGCGCACGGCGATTTATCACGGCAAATTCCGCCGCCGCGGCCGCGCCGAAGGGCACCGGCGGGACTGGAAGAAGGCCTACGTCAAGCTGGCGGCCGGCGAGAAGATGATCGAGTACGCGGACAATTTGTAGTGTAGCCCGGGGTTTCGGCGGCGCGCACTCCTTGCACCAAAAGGGGCGCGCAAGCTGGGGCCCGCGGAGCGTGCCTCGGTTGCGGGCTCTGCATTGCGCCCGCCGGGTAAGAGGAAGAGAGTTAATGTTATGGCACTGAAAACGTTCAATCCGTACACAGCATCGCGTCGCTTTATCACCATGCTCGATAAGAGCGAGGTAACCAAAGAGACGCCCGAAAAGGCCCTCGTCGAGCCCAAGAAGCGCTCGGGCGGACGCAACGCGCACGGCGAAATCACCATCTGGCACCGCGGCGGCGGCCACAAGAAGCAGTACCGCGCGATCGATTTTCGCCGCGAGAAGAAGGGTATTCCGGCGCGTGTTGCGGCCATCGAGTATGACCCCAACCGCTCGGCACGCCTCGCGCTGCTTCACTATGCCGACGGAGAGAAGCGCTACATCCTGCATCCCATCGGCCTCGAAGTCGGGATGACAGTGTCGACTGGCGAAGGGGCGGACATTTTGCCGGGAAACGCGATGGCCATCCGGGCCATCCCTCCTGGAACGCAGCTGCACAACCTCGAAATGCAGCCCGGCAAGGGCGCGCAGCTTGTGCGCGCGGCGGGCGGCTCAGCGCAACTTCTGAGCAAAGAGGGCGATGTGGCCCTCGTCAAGCTGCCGTCGGGCGAAGTCAGAAAATTTTCTCTCGATTGCATGGCCACCATCGGCCAGGTCGGAAACCTGGACCACGAAAATGTGACCTACGGCAAAGCCGGCCGCACCCGCTGGCACGGGCGGCGGCCGACGGTTCGCGGCGTAGCGATGAATCCGGTGGATCACCCGCACGGCGGCGGCGAAGGCCGCGTGAAGGGCAACCATCCGCAAACACCGTGGGGATTTTCTACGTTGGGCGCGAAGACGCGACGCAACCGGCGTTCCGACCGGCAGATTGTGCAGCGCCGGAAGCCGTAAACGGTTTTGACAGAGTTTTACCGAACGGAAGTAAAAATACTCAGCCTGGCGCGGCGGGTATTTGAGGGGAAGTTGAGACAACAATGATGAGCGCATCACGAACGAGACGAACGCGGCCTGCGGCGCGGAGGGTGGCGCGCACGCGCAAACCAGCGCGCGCGGCCCGTCCGGCTGCGAAGCCGGCCAAGGCTGTCGGGCGGTTTGCGCCGGTGGTTCCGGTACAGGTGCTTTACCGGCTGTGCAAGCCGGGATGGGCGGTCACCGTGGAAAAAACGCCCAACGCGCAGGGCACGCGCTTTGTGTGCCCGTTCTGCCCGGTCTCGCACCGCGTGCCCGGCCCGGTGCGCGGATTCCGCAAATTGCGGCGCGCGCAGTGGGTCAAGTGCCGCCGGGTGGAAGAATAAAACCGCGAAAGAGAATCAGAGCTGAGCTGTAGGGAGAAACAATGGCACGTTCGCTTAAAAAAGGCCCGTTCATCGACAACCACCTGAGAGAAAAGGTGGAAGGGATGAATGCGCGCAACGAAAAGAAAGTGATCAAGACCTGGTCGCGCCGGTCGACGATTCTTCCGGACATGATCGGCCACACCATTGCCGTGCACAACGGCCGGAAATTTATCCCGGTGTACGTCACGGAGCAGATGATTGGGCACAAGCTCGGGGAATTCGCGCCCACGCGCACCTTCAAGGGCCACGCGGTAAAGGCTGCGCTGGAACGCGCGGCGGCGGTGGCGGGCGCCCCGGCGCCGGGCGGAACGGCACCAGCCGGAGGCGGCGCGCCGGCAGCGCCGAAGGCATAACATATGGCTAACGAGATACTACAAGCCCCGGCGATTGAAGCGGTAGCGATGGCCAAACACGTGCGCATGTCGCCGCAGAAGATTCGCCTGGTGGTCGACCTCATTCGCGGCAAGCGCGCCGAAGACGCCCTGCAGATTTTGAGATTCACCATGAAGCGCGCCTCGCGCGACGTGGAAAAAGTTCTGCGCAGCGCGATTGCCAACGCGGAGCGCAAGGCGGAAGACGCCGGAGCATCTCTGGACGTCGACCACTTGTTCGTGTCGAACTGTTACGTGAACGAAGGCTCGCGCTGGAAGAGGCTGCGGCCGGCGCCCATGGGCCGCGCGTTCCGCTACCAGCGCCGCACGGCGCACATTGTCGTCGGCGTAGCCGAGCACCACGTGGCCGCGCAAGAGCGCGTCGCGGCCGCCGCGGCGGAAGCCAAATCGCAGCAGGGCGTCGCCGGGGCCGTCAAGAAGGCCCGCCAGGCGCTCTCCGGAAAGAAAAAGCCGGCCCGCAGGCCGTCGAAGAAGTAGCGGAGGAAACTTTGGGACAGAAGACACATCCATACGGATTTCGCCTCGGCTACAACAAGCCCTGGAAGTCGCGCTGGTACGCCGACCGCGACTACGCCGACCTCTTGTACGAAGATATCAAGCTGCGGGAACAGCTTGTGGACCGCCTGAAATCGGCCGGCATCAGCTCGATCGACATCGAGCGCGCCGCGAACAAGCTGGTGATTCGCCTCTTCACCGCGCGTCCCGGAATCATCATCGGGCGCAAGGGCGCGGAGATCGACAAACTCAAGGGCGAAATCCAGAAACGCACCAAACGCGAGGTGCATATCGACATCCAGGAAGTGCACCGGCCGGAACTGGACGCGCACCTGGTGGCCGAATCGATTGCGCTGCAACTCGAAAAACGCGTCGCGTTTCGCCGGGCCATGCGCAAGGCCGTCGATTCCGCGCTGCGCTTTGGCTGCAAGGGAATCAAGATTCGCGTGGCCGGACGCCTGAACGGCGCGGAAATCGCCCGCAAGGAATGGTATCTGCAGGGCCGTCTGCCGCTGCAAACCCTGCGCGCCGACATTGACTATGGCACCGCCGAAGCCCACACGACCTACGGCGTGATTGGGGTGAAGTGCTGGATTTACCAGGGGGAAAACGTGCCCCAGCGCGGAACGAAAAAGCCCGAAGCGCAAGCAGTAGCTGTATAGAAGCGAACGGCGGAAGTTATTGCAAAGACCATCCGCCAAAATGATTTTTGAAGAGTTTTGAGGGAAGACGACGATGTTAATGCCAAAGAAAGTGAAGTACCGAAAGCAGCAGCGCGGGCGGCGCGCCGGAAAAGCCTGGCGCGGCAGCGATCTCTCGTTCGGGGAGTACGGGCTGAAGGCGCTGGAGCCCGCATGGATCACCGACCGGCAGATCGAGGCCTCGCGCGTAGCCATCACGCGCTTCATCAAGCGCGGGGGAAAACTGTGGATCCGTATTTTCCCGGACAAGCCGTTCACCAAGAAGCCGGCGGAAACCCGCATGGGCAAGGGCAAGGGAGCTCCGGAGCGCTGGGTGGCGGTGGTCAAGCCCGGACGCGTGATGTTTGAAATGGCCGGGGTGGACCTGGCCACGGCGCAAGAGGCCATGCAACTGGCGGCGCACAAGCTGCCGATTCGCACTCGGTTCGTCAGCCGGGCGGGAGCGCTGTGATGGCCAAGCGAAGCGAAAAAATGCGTGATCAGGATACGGCGGAACTGAACGAGCGGCAGAACGAGCTGGCCGAGCAGGTCTTCCGGCTGCGCTTTCAGCTCTCCACTGGGCAGGCCGAAGCCGTCACCAAGCTGCGAACGGCGCGCAAGGATCTGGCCCGCGTCAAGACCCTCTTGCGCGAGCGTGAATTGAGGAAAGCCAATGGCAACTGAAACCGCAGCCGCACCGGCGCCCGCGCGCCACGAACGCCAGGAAGTGACCGGTGTCGTGACCAGCGCCAAGATGGAGAAAACGATTATCGTGAAGGTTACCCGACTCGTGCAGCACAAGCTCTATCGGCGTGTCATCCGGGTCACCAAGAAGTTTTACGCGCATGACGAAGAGCGCAAGGCGCGGCCGGGCGACACGGTGCGCATCGTCGAAACGCGGCCGCTGTCCAAGCTGAAGCGCTGGCGGCTGGCCGAAGTGGTGACGCGCAGCACGCGGGCCGTTTAAGGTGCGCGAGAGAATGATTAAAGGACAACTGCCATGATTCAGATGCGAAGCTGGCTTACGGTGGCCGACAATTCAGGCGCGCGGCAGCTGACTTGTATTTTGCCGCTGGGGGGCGACGCGGGCAGCCGCGCGGGCCTCGGCGACGTGATTACCGCGGCGGTCAAGGAAGCGGCCCCGGACAGCGCGGTCAAGAAGGGTTCGGTGGTAAAGGCCGTGGTGGTGCGCACCCGCAAGGAGCACCGCCGCAAGGACGGCACCTACATCCGCTTTGACGATAACGCGGCGGTGCTGATCAATGACGCGAATGAACCGGTGGGCACGCGCGTGTTCGGGCCGGTGGCGCGCGAGTTGCGCGAAAAGAATTTCGCCAAAATCGTTTCGCTCGCGCCGGAGGTTTGGTAATGCCGATTCGAAACCGTGTCGAACAAACCGCGCCGACGTCGGCGGGAATCAAGAGGGGCGATCAGGTACGGGTCATCACCGGCCGCGATCGCGGAAAAACCGGCCGCGTTCTGGCGGTGAATCCTGGGAAGCGGACTGTGACGGTGGAACACGCGGGAATGATCAAGCGGCACACGCGGCCCAACCCGTCCCAGAACGTGAAGGGCGGCATCGTCGATAAGGAAGGCGCCATGCCGATCTCCAACGTGCAGCTTTTGTGCCCCGCGTGCAACAAAGGGACGCGGCTGGGCCACAAAGTTTTGCCCGACGGAACCAAGGAACGCGTCTGCCGGCGCTGCGGCAACACGCTCGAAAAGTAACGGGAGCTTAGAGACGGAAAGATCCAGATAGAGACTGAATATGATGAGCCGAATGCACGAACGCTATCGCAAGGAAGTGGTGCCCGCGCTGATGAAGCACTTTGGGCGCAAGAATCCGATGGCTGTCCCGAGGGTCGCCAAGGTGACCGTCAATATCGGCATGGGCGAGGCCAGCCAGAACGTCAAGCTGCTGGACGTGGCGGTCATCGAACTCGGCCAGATTGCCGGGCAGAAGCCGGTGGTGACCCGGGCCAAGAAGTCCATCGCCAATTTCAAGATTCGCAAGGGCATGCCCATCGGCTGCTGCGTCACGCTGCGCGGCGACCGCATGTACGAATTCCTGGACCGGCTGTGCAACGTGGTGCTGCCGCGTGTGCGCGATTTCCGGGGCTTGCCGCCGAACGCCTTTGACGGGCGGGGCAATTACACCCTGGGCCTTCGCGATCAGCTGGTGTTCCCGGAAATCGATTACACGCGGGTGGACAAGATCAAGGGCCTGAATATCACCCTGACCACCACGGCCAAGAACGACGAGGAAGGCCGCGAACTCTTGAAGCTCCTGGGCGTGCCGCTGCGCGCGCAGGGCGATACCGGAAGGAATTAGAGGAGAAACGATGGCGCGAGCTTCGCAATTTGCCAAGATGCGCAGGAAACCGAAGTTCAAAATTCGCGTGCGCAACCGCTGCCGCCTGTGCGGCCGCCCGCGCGGCTACCTGCGAAAATTTCAAATGTGCCGCATCTGTTTCCGCGGACACGCGCTGCTCGGGGAAATCCCCGGGGTAGTGAAATCCAGCTGGTAGGAGCACTAAAAAAAGAATATGCAGACCGATCCCATTTCTGATTTGCTGACGCGGATTCGCAACGCGGCCAAAGCCCGCCACGCGCGCGTGGATATCCCCACCTCGAAATTGAAGGTGGAAGTGGCCCGCATCCTGAAGGAAGAGGGATACATTTCCACCTACAAGCTGATCGAGGAAAACAAGACGCGCAAGACTCTGCGGCTGTTTTTGAAATACACGCCGGACAAGCGCAGCGTGATCACCGATCTGAAACGCGTCTCCAAGCCCGGCAGCCGCCGCTATCTCGGCTCGGCCGGCATTCGGCCCGTCGTGGGCGGAATGGGCATCAGCATCATGACCACGCCCAAGGGCGTGATGACCGGCCGCGCGGCGCGAAAGTCGCACGTGGGCGGGGAAGTGTTGTGCGAGGTCTGGTAAAAATTTAGCGGTCGTTTATTTGAAACCCGGCAGGAGAGTTATCGAGCTATGTCGCGAATTGGAAGAAAACCGATTGCCGTGCCCGCGGGCGTGAAGATCCAGCTGGCGCCGGGTTCCATCGATGTGCAGGGGCCGAAGGGCAAGATGAGCGTGAATCTCCCACGGGGAATCACCCTGGAGCAAAAAGGCACCGAGTTGCATGCTATTCGGCAGAACGACGATCAAGCGGCGCTGCACGGACTCGCGCGCGCCCTGGTGGCCAACGCCGTGCACGGCGTCACCAGCGGGTTCAAGAAGGAAATGGACATCGTCGGAGTCGGGTACCGCGCCGAGCTGAAGGGCAAAATGGTCAGCTTCGCGCTGGGGTATTCGCACCCCGTGGAATTTCAGATTCCCGAGGGCATCCAGATTACCGTGGAGAAGCAGACGCACCTGACCGTATCGGGTGCCGACCGCGGAAAAGTCGGGCAGGTTTGCGCGAATATTCGTGGATTGCGGCCGCCCGATCCGTACAAGCAAAAAGGCATTCGCATCACCGGCGAGCGCTTGAAGAAGAAGGCTGGAAAAGCGGGCGCCGCCACCAAGACGGGCGCCTAGACCGGGCGCGCTGGAAGGAAAGAAGGAGAACATCGTGGCAACGGAACCAGTCCGAAAACTTTCTCGCGACGCGCATCGCCGCCGGATTCACCTGCGCGTCCGCACCCGGGTGGTGGGCACGCCCGAGCGGCCGCGCCTTTCGGTGTACCGCTCGAACGGGCACATCTACGCGCAGGTCATCGAGGACAGCAGCGGGCGCACGCTCGTTTCGGCCAGTTCGATTGACAAGGAAACGCGCAAGGAACTCAAGGGAGGCAACAACGTGGCGGCGGCAAAAGTGATTGGAAAAAAGATTGCCGAGCGCGCCCGTGCGGCCGGGATCGAGCAAGTGGTGTTCGATCGCGGCGGATACATGTACCACGGCCGCGTGGAAGCCCTGGCCGCGGCGGCCCGGGAAGCGGGGTTGAAATTTTAAGTTTATGTCCAAACACATTCTCAGGGAAACACTGGCGGTCCGGCGGAACATCGATGTCAACGCCAATAGTTTGAAGGACCAGGTCGTGGCCATCCAGCGCGTGACCAAGGTCGTCAAGGGCGGCAAGAACCTCAGCTTTTCGGCCCTGGTGGTGGTCGGAGATCAGAACGGCAACGCCGGTTTCGGAATGGGCAAGGCCCGCGAAGTGCCCATGGCCATCCGCAAGGCGATTGAGCAAGCCAAGAAGAATTTGATTCACCTGAATTTGAAGGGCACCACAATTCCGCACCAGGTCCTCGGCCTGTACGGCTCGGGGCAAGTAATGCTGAAGCCCGCGCCCGATGGAACCGGAATCATTGCGGGAGGTCCGGTGCGCGCGGTGATGGAGGTCGCGGGCATCTCCAACGTGCTGACGAAATCCATTGGCACGTCGAACCCGCACAACGTCATCAAGGCCACTTTCGACGCGCTGCTGCGGCTGAAAGATATCGCCAAGGTCGCGGAGTTGCGGTCGAAGACGGTCGAAGAACTCACGCGCTGAGAGCGCCGGGACGGTCACGAGCAATGGCGAAAAAGACATCGGGAATACTGAAAATCAAGTGGGTGCGAAGTTTCATTGCCTGCCCGAAAGGCATGCGTCAGACGATTCGCGGCCTAGGGTTCCGCCGCATGAACCAGGTCGTCGAGCGGGCCGACACTCCGGCGATCCGCGGGATGATACTCAAGGTCCGGCACCTGGTGGTCGTGGAAGAGTAATGAGTAGCGAGAACAGCGCGTCGCGCGGGAATTTTTCATTGAGGACAACATGGCTGTGAACCTTTCTAATTTGAAGCCGCCGCGCGGATCGCGGCACCGCAAGGTGCGCGTGGGACGCGGGATCGGCTCGAAGCTCGGCAAGACCGCGGGCAAGGGCAACAAGGGACAGAAGTCGCGCAAGGGCTATTCGCGGCGCGCCGGCTTCGAGGGCGGCCAGATGCCCCTTCGCCGCCGGATTCCCAAGCGCGGGTTTCACAATCCGACCCGCAGCGAATATGCTGTGGTGAATGTCGAATCCCTCGACATTTTCCCGGCGGGCACAACGGTGACTCCCGAGCTGCTGATCGGTTCGGGGCTGATCCGGCAGGTGCGCGCCGAGATCAAGGTTTTGGGAGACGGCGAGCTGAAGAATTCGCTCACCGTGCAGGCCCATAAATTCAGCAAATCGGCCGCCGAGAAAATCGCTGCGGCCGGAGGCAAGGCCGAGATTTTGTCATGAACCAGTTTTTTGAAGCATTCGCCAACATGTTCCGGATTCCGGACCTGCGCAAACGACTCTTGTTTACGCTGGGCATGCTGGCGGTGTACCGCCTGGGTGCGTTCCTGCCCACGCCGGGAATCAATACGGACGTTCTGGCGCAATTCTTCCAGCAGAATCAAGGCTCCGTGCTGGGCGTTATCGACCTGTTCAGCGGCGGCAATTTTCGCAGGTTGACGATTTTTGCGCTGGGCATCATGCCCTACATCACGGCGTCTATCATCCTGCAATTGATGCAGGTGGTGTGGCCCTACCTCGAGCGGCTGCAAAAAGAAGGGGAACTTGGCCGGCGCAAGATCACGCAGTACACGCGCTACCTGACCATCCTGCTGAGCGTCGTGCAATCGCTGTCGATCGCCGTCACCCTGGAGAAGACCGGAGGCCCGAGCAATCAGCCCCTGGTTTACAACCCCGGCCTCGCATTCGTATTGATGACCATTCTGACGCTGACGACGGGTTCCGCGTTCATCATGTGGCTCGGCGAGCAAATCACCGAGCGCGGCGTCGGAAACGGGATGTCGCTGATTATTTTCGCCGGAATCGTGGTCGGGCTTCCGCGAGCTGTGGGCGATCTGTTCGACAAATTCCGGACAGCGCAATGGGGGCCCTTCACAGGCCTCGCGCTGCTCCTGCTGATCGCCATGATGATCGCGGTCGTGGGAGTCATTGTCTTTGTGGAAGGTGGACAGCGCCGCATCCCGGTGCAGTACGCCAAGCGCGTGATGGGGCGCCGCATGATGGGCGGCCAGATGACCTATCTTCCGTTGCGGGTCAATTCCGGCGGAGTCATCCCGCCGATTTTCGCCAGCTCGTTGCTCACGTTTCCCGGCACCATCAACTTGTTTCTGGGACGGAAATTCAAGGCAGTCGACTGGCTGGCCACCAACCTGGCCTGGGGCGAGCCCTGGTACGTTTTGGTCTACATCGCGCTGATCGTCGTGTTCGCGTTCTTTTATGTGGGAATCGTTTTTAATCCGACCGAGCTGGCCGACAACATGCGCAAGTACGGCGGATTCATTCCAGGCATACGACCCGGGCGCAACACCTCGGAGCATATCGACCGGGTTCTTCGCCGGCTGACGTTTGTCGGCGGAGTGTACCTTGCGGCGGTGTGTCTCCTGCCCGAGTGGCTCATGGCCGGAGTTCACCTGCAGCATTTGCCTGTGGTGGGAACCTGGTTTGACAACCATATGTGGCGCTTCGTTCTGGAAGGGTTGAAAGTCAATTTTTATTTTGGCGGCACTTCACTGTTAATCGTTGTAGGCGTGGCGATGGATACAGTCCAGCAGATCGAGGCCCAACTGGTGATGCGGAACTACGAAGGCTTTGTGAAGAAGGGAAAGCTGCGTGGCCGACGTTACGGCTGAGCGTGGCGCGGTAGGCATTCCGCAGGGATTGGGGCGTGCGGTGATTTTGCTCGGCCCGCCGGGGGCCGGCAAGGGAACGCAAGCCCAGCGTATCGCGCAGCGGTATCATTTGCCGCACCTGTCGACCGGGGACATGTTTCGCGACAATATCAAGCGCGAGACGGAACTTGGCCGCCAGGCCAAGCCGCTTTTGGAGCGCGGTGAACTGGTCCCCGACGAAATCGTGCTGGGCATGGTCGAGGGGCGTATCGATCAGCCGGATTGCGCCAAGGGATTCGTGTTCGACGGTTTCCCGCGGACGCTCCGGCAGGCGGATGACCTGGAGCGGATTTGCAAGCAGCACAAGCTGGGCTGCACCATCGTGTTGCACATGGTCGTGAACCCGGCCCTGCTGATGCGCCGGCTGACGGGCCGAAGAATCTGCAAGGCCGGCGGGCACATCTATAATGTTTACGAGCGCCCGCCGAAACGGGAAGGCGTCTGCGACGTTGACGGAAGCGAGTTGATTCACCGCCCCGATGATTCGGAGGGCGTGATCGGCGAGCGCTTACACGCGTATGAGCAGCAAACGCAGCCGCTTGTCGAGTACTACACCTCGCGAAAGCTGCTGAGTCCCGTGGATGCCATGGCTGACGCGGACTCGGTTACAGCATGCATCGCGCGGATTTTGGACGGAGCGATAGCGCACAAATGATTGTCTGCAAGTCACAGGCGGAGCTTGAAAAGATGCATCGCGCCGGCCTGGTGATCTGGGAAGTGCTGAACGAATTGCGCGGGATGGCCCGCCCGGGAGTGAGCACCAAGGACTTGGACGAATACGCGGAACGCAAGACGGCGGAACGCAAGGTTCGTCCAGCGTTCAAGCACTACCGGGGCTATCCGGCGACCCTGTGTACCTCGGTAAATTCCGAGGTGGTGCATGGGATCCCGTCGAAGTCGCGGGTTCTGCAGGAGGGCGACATCATCTCACTCGACTTTGGCGTCGAATGCGAGGGCTATTACGCGGACGCTGCTTTGACCGTGCCGGTGGGGGAGATTACTCCCGAATTGCAGAAACTTTTGCAGGTCACCCGGGAGTCGCTGGATCTGGCGATTGAAAAGGTGCGCGTGGGAAACCGCTTGTCCGACATTTCTGCCACCGTTCAAGAATGGGCCGAGCGGAAGAACGGCTACTCAGTGGTCCGTGATCTCTGCGGCCACGGCATTGGAACGCACATTCATGAGGAGCCCAACGTGCTGAATTATGGCTCGCCGGGCCGCGGCCCGCGATTGCAGGAAGGGATGGTCCTGGCCATCGAGCCCATGGTGAATATTGGCGGGCCGGACATCCGGGTGCTCGATGACGACTGGACGACGGTGACGGCCGACGGCACGAAATCGGCTCATTTTGAGCACACCGTTGCGGTAACCTCCAATGGTCCATGGGTTTTGACGCGTCCCCGGGAAATGCAGGGACCTTCTTGGTAGGGGGCGCGAGGGGGCACATGAACAAGCGACCCGAACCGGAAAAGCGCAAGGCCGACGCTTCCAATCCGAAGGAAGACGCCATCGAAGTGATGGCCACCGTGATCGAGCCGCTGCCCAACGCGATGTTTCGGGTCGAACTGGAAAACAAGCATCAGGTGCTCGCGCACATTTCCGGGAAGATGCGTAAGAATTTCATCCGCATTCTGGCCGGAGACAAAGTCGCGGTGGAGCTTTCGCCGTACGACCTGACGCGCGGCCGCATCGTGTACCGGTACAAATAGTCGTTTTTGGCGAGGAGCAGGAAATGAAAGTTCGGGCATCGGTAAAAAAGATTTGCGACAAGTGCAAGGTGATCCACCGGCGCGGCGTGGTGCGAGTGATTTGCGTCAATCCGAAGCACAAGCAGCGCCAGGGATAGATCCGCAAGAAGAATTGAGGAGCACGCATGGCACGTATTGCAGGAGTTGATCTACCGCCGCAGAAACGCATTTGGATCGGCCTGACGTCGATCTACGGCATCGGGCAGCCGCGCGCCCGCGCGTTGTGCGCCAAGGCCAACGTGGAAGAAACCAAGAAGGTCAAGGACCTGACCGAGGAAGAAGTCAACCGTCTCCGCCAGGCGATTGAATCCGAGGGGCGCGTCGAAGGCGATCTCCGCAAGGAGGTGCAGATGAATATCCGGCGGCTCATCGAAATTCAGTGCTACCGCGGCCTGCGGCATCGGCGTAATCTTCCCGTGCGCGGCCAGCGGACGCACACGAATGCGCGCACACGCAAGGGACCGCGGAAGGGCGCCGTCGCGGCCAAGAAGAAAGTCGCCGCGCGCAAGTAATAGGTAAGTAGGACAGGCTTCAGCCTGTCGGGTTTGCGACTAGAAGCAAGCACAAGAGCGGCAGGCTGAAGCCTGTCCTACTGAAAATCGGCAAGAATCGAGCGAGGGTACTGACTTGGCAAAAGAACCGCAGCAGGACGCAGGCGTACAGGCGCCGGCAAAATCGACGAAGAAAAAGAAAGAATTCAAGAAGAAGCGGGAGAAGCGTATTGTCCCGCATGGCGTGGCCTGCATTCAGGCCACCTTCAACAACACCATCGTCACCATCTGCGGACCGGATGGACGAACCGTGTCGTGGTCTTCCGCCGGATCGATCGGCTTCAAGGGATCGCGCAAAGGCACGCCCTATGCTGCGCAGCAGGCCTCGATTTCCGCCGCGGGCGTGGCGCGCGACCAGTACGGCATGAAATCGATTGAAGTGCGCGTCAAAGGGCCGGGCTCGGGACGCGAGTCCGCCGTGCGCGCGCTCGCTTCGGCCGGATTGCACATCGTGCACATCAAGGACGTGACGCCGATTCCGCACAACGGCTGCCGTCCGCCCAAGCGGCGCCGCGTCTGATGCGGGCGCGAGCGAATATTCGGTATTAGGAAGTTTGAGATAAGGAGAAACGAATTTGGCACGTCATCGAGAAGCGGTTTGCCGGCTCTGCCGCAGGGAAGGGCAGAAGCTGTTCTTAAAAGGCCTGCGTTGCTTTACGGAGAAGTGCGCCATCGAAAAGCGCAACTTCGTTCCGGGGCAGCACGGCCAATCGCGGCGCGTGAAGAAGCTCGCCGGTTACGGCCTGCAGTTGCGCGAAAAGCAGAAGGTCAAGCGCACTTACGGACTCCTGGAGCGGCAATTCCGTAACTACGTGGAAAAGTCCGAGCGCGCGCAGGGCCCCACGGGCGAAAACCTCATCGTGATGCTGGAGCGCCGCCTGGACAATGCGGTATGGCGCGCGGGTTTCGCCAGTTCCCGCTCGCAGGCCCGGCAGATCGTTCTGCACGGGCACGTGCTCATCAACGGGAAGAAGGTCAACATTCCCTCGTACCTCGTGGACGTAGGCGAGGAAATTTCTCTGAAGCCAAAGATGCATCAGAACGCCATGGTGCTCGAGGCGCGCAACGTGGCGCAGAGCCAGAACGCGGTACCCTGGCTGGAAATCGATCGAGACACGTTCAAGGCCCGGGTGGCCGCGTTGCCTAAGCGCGAAAACGTGCAGACGCCGCCCATCACCGAGCAGCTCATCGTCGAGCTGTACTCGAAGTAGCGGCTAAAGACACGCGCGAGAGCGGCCCAGAAGATTTCAAATCTCAAATTTGAAATCGCAAATCTGGACTTTGTGATTTTGGACCGAGATTCGTAGGCCCCGCACCCGCGGGGAGGAAGGACTCAAAAGATGTGGAAAGGTTTTCAAAAACCAAAGCGCTTGGCGACTGAACTCGAGTCGCTGACAGACAAGTTCGGAAAATTTTCCGCGCAGCCGTTTGAGCGCGGATGGGGCACGACCGTCGGGAATTCCCTTCGGCGGGCTCTCTTGAGCTCGATTGAAGGCGCGGCCATCACGGCCGTCAAGATTGAAGGCGTCCTTCACGAATTCTCTTCCATCCCCGGAGTGGTGGAAGACGCCACCGACATCATCCTGAACCTCAAGCAGGTACCGCTGAAGTTGAACAACGACCAGGCCAAGACCATCTTCGTCAACGTGGAGAATCCTGGCGTCGTGACTTCCGCCATGATCGAGGAAGACGCGGACTTCGCCGTGCTCGACAAAACGGTCTATATCGCCACGGTCAACGAAGGCGGGAAGCTGCAGCTCGAAATGCGCGTCAAGAACGGCCGCGGCTACGTTTCCGCTGACCGCAACTTTGACGAAGACCTGCCCATCGGTTACATCCCGGTGGATTCGGTTCACTCCCCCGTGCGCAAGGTCAACTATTCGGTGGAAGCGGCGCGCCTCGGCCAGATGACCGATTACGAAAAACTTTCCCTCGAAGTGTGGACCAATGGCGCGATCACGCCTCAGGACGCCATCGGCCTGGCCTCGAAGCTGATCAAAGACCACATGAGCATCTTCATCAATTTCGAGGAACAGCCCGAAGTGATCGAGGAATCGGTCGAGTCCTACAACGATCCGCGCGTCGAGCACCTGGACCGCTCGGTCGAGGAACTCGAGCTTTCCGTGCGTTCCTACAATTGCCTGAAGAACGCCAATATCCAGACCATTCGCGAACTGGTGCAGAAGAGCGAAAACGAAATGCTGAAGACCAAAAACTTCGGCAGGAAATCGCTCAACGAGATCAAGGAAATTTTGAACAAGATGGGCTTGAGCCTGGGCATGAAGTTCGACGAGCACGGCCGCATCATTTGGCCGCCGCTCCCCAGCCAGACCGCGCCCCTGACGCCGGAGGAAACCGCGGGCCTGTAATAGCCCTGGGCAATCACGTATGCGACATCGCAACTATGGATCGAAACTCGGACGCCAGCCGGCGCATCGCCGCGCCACGCTCCGCAACCTCGTAACCAACGTCATCGAGAAAGAGCGCATCACCACCACGGTCACGCGCGCCAAGGCCGCGAAGCCGCTTGTCGAGAATATGATTACGCTCGGCAAGCGCGACACGCTGCAATCGCGCCGCCAGGCCTCCGCTTACCTCATGACGCCTGGCGCCACCAAGAAACTGTTCTCGGATATCGCCCCGCGTTTTTCCGATCGTGCGGGCGGTTATACGCGAATCATTCACGCGGGCTTCCGCATCGGCGATGGCGCGCAACTGGCCATCCTCGAACTCTTGGGCTCCAAGCTCAAGAAAAAGATTAAGAAGGAAAAGGCAGCCGCGCCCGAAGCCGCCGAGGAAGAAAAGAAGGAAGAGAAGGCCGGCGCGTAGGAAGAATGTAACAGGTGGCTGGCGACTAGTGACTCGCAAAACGCTTGTCGAATCACTGGAAGCCAGCCCTTATTTTTCCTCGACCTGTCGTGTTTTTCCCGTTCGATCCATTCAAGACTCCACGCAATTGGCCGCAAGTCAGACACCGGGTTTGCACCAGTCACTAGTCACGAATCACTAGTCACTTTCCCCTTCCTCAGATGCCAAAGCCATAAGACAACCTGCGCGACGCTTGCGCCCGCCGTGTCAAGCAGCGCGTCCCATGGCGAGGCATGCCGGCTGGGCACGAAAACTTGATGAAACTCGTCCAGCGACGCGTACCCCGCCACGATAACCACCGCCCAGATGGCCCAGCGCAGTCTCCATCCTCGATTTTGGCCGCGCAGCCCGCGCAGGAGCAACACACTGAGGATGAAGTACTCGGTGAGGTGCGCTATCTTACGAATAACGAACTGCATCCAGTCGAGGGATTCGGCGCCGGCATGTGGAAACAGGCAATGCAGCACAGGAATGAGGAATTTGGAAGTATGCTGGCTGGAAAACGGATCGGTGGAAAGAACGGAAATGAGGCAGGCCCATGCGAGAGCCTCCAGCCAATTCTTCTCGCGGTCCGAGAGCCGCACTATTCGACCTGGTAGTTCGGCGCTTCGCGAGTAATGATCACATCATGGACGTGGCTTTCGCGCAGCCCCGCCACCGTGATTCGCACAAAGCGCGCCCGCTCCTGTAATTCCGCGAGCGTGGACACGCCGCAATAGCCCATGCCGCTTTTGAGCCCGCCCACGAGCTGATCGACGAGCGCGCTGAGCGAGCCTTTGTAGGGCACACGTCCTTCGACGCCTTCGGGCACGGATTTTCCGCGCGGCGCGCCTTCCTGTGCGTATCGGTCGGCCGCCGCCGAGCCCGCCTGCATCGCACCGAGCGAACCCATACCGCGATAGGACTTGAACGTGCGCCCTTGATAAAGAATTGTCTCGCCGGGCGATTCCTCCGTCCCTGCGAATAATCCACCGAGCATAGTTACGGCCGCGCCAGCCGCGATCGCTTTGCTGATATCGCCGGAGTATTTGATTCCTCCGTCCGCAATCACCGGCGCGCCCGTTCCTTTGGCTGCGCGTGCGGCCTCCAGGATGGCGGTGATCTGTGGAACGCCCGCTCCGGTCACCACGCGCGTCGTGCAGATGGACCCGGGGCCGATGCCGACCTTGATCCCGTCGATGCCCAGCGCGATCAGGTCGCGGGCGCCTTCGTACGTTCCCACATTTCCGGCGATCAGTTGCATGTCCGGAAGCCGGTGCTTCACTGCGCGGATCGCATCCATCACGCGCGCGGAATGTCCGTGTGCCGTGTCGATGGCCAGGACGTCGACCTTCGCGCGCGCAAGGTCCACGGCGCGCTCGAGAAAATCCCCGGTAGCTCCAATGGCCGCGCCCACCATTAGACGGCCCTGGCCGTCTTTGGCGGCGTTTGGAAACTCCAGTTTCTTCTGAATGTCCTTTACGGTGATCAGACCCTTGAGGTTAAAGTCGGCGTCGACAACAAGCAGCTTCTCAATTCGGTGCATTTGCAGGATGCGCTCGGCCTCTTCGAGGGTGGTGCCCACCGATACGGTCACCAGGTTGTCCTTGGTCATGACGGCGCTGACGGGCTGATCGAGATTCTTTTCAAAGCGCAGGTCGCGGTTGGTAAGGATGCCCACCAGGCGTGTCCCTCGCGTCACCGGCAGCCCCGAGACGCGGTACTTGGTCATGATGTCCATGGCATCGCGAACCGACAGTTGCGGCGAAATCGTCACCGGATCGACGATCATTCCGCTTTCAGATCGTTTCACCCGGTCAACTTCCTCGGCTTGGCGGTCGACGGTCATGCTGCGGTGGACGAAACCCAGTCCACCTTGCCGCGACATGGCAATGGCCAGGCGTGATTCGGTGACCGTATCCATCGCGGCGGATACAAGCGGAATGTTAAGGGAAATTTTACGGGTCAGCTGCGTCTGCGTGTTGACTTCGGTGGGCAGGACTGAGGACTTTCCCGGCACCAGCAGCACATCATCAAACGTCAATCCTTCGAGGATCGGTCCTTCCATTCACTTCTCCTTCATCGAGAAAAGAACGATAAAAAAACAGCCCCCAAATACAACACAGCCCAGCGGCAGACCGCTGGGCGGACTATGCGGGAGTATGCGCGACACCTGAGATTCATGTGTGAAAATCGATTCTATGCGCGCCGCCGCTCGAAATCAAGCGCGCCCGGCGCATCGCGGCTGGCATTTTCTGGCGTAAGATACTGGCTCGAATGAAAGCGTTCGAACCCCACCCGCTCTTGCGCAATCCCCACGCGCAGACCCTCGCCGCAGCCTTTCTGCCGCGGCGGTTTCCCCGCTTGCCGCGAAGCGTGCCGCGCGAATTCGAAACCGAACCCGGCACTCGAATTCGGGGCCAATGCCACTGGCAGGCGGCTCCGAAGGAACGGCCCACTCTCGTGCTGGTGCATGGCCTGGAGGGATCGAGCGAATCCGGTTACATGCTTGGGCTTGCCGAGCGCGCGTTTGCGGCCGGCTGGAACGCCGTGCGTTTGAATCAGCGGAATTGCGGCGGGACAGAGTCTCTCACTCCCACGCTTTACAACTCCGGCCTTTCCGGGGATTACCGGGCCGTGCTCTTTGAACTGATCGAAAGAGACTCGCTTCCAGAAATCTTCTTCGCCGGATACTCCATGGGCGGAAATCTGGTATTGAAGATGGCCGCGGAACTCGCGGACCGTGCGCCCCGCCAGCTACGCGCGGTCGCGGGAGTTTGTCCCACTGTCGACCTGGGTGTGTGCTCCGATGCGGTCGCCTTGCCTGGAAATTTCATCTACCAGGAGCATTTTGTGCGCAACCTGAAAAAGCGGATGCGCCGCAAGGCGAAGCTTTTTCCAGGGAAGTTCGACCTCAACGAAATGGCCCGGGTGCGAACAATGCGCGAGTTTGACGGCGAGATCACCGCGAAATATTGCGGGTTCCGTGATGCGACCGATTACTATTTCCGGTCCAGCGCCTTGCGGGTCGCGAGCGAGATTCGCCTCCCCACCTTGATTTTGACCTCACAGGATGATCCCTTCGTTCCATTCGCGAGCTTTTCCGACCCCGCGCTGGCGAACAATCCGCACATCCGCTTGATCGCGCCTGAACACGGAGGTCATTGCGCCTTCATTTCGCGCTACACGGCAGACGCGCGCTTCTGGGCCGAAGCATGCGTCATGGAGTTCTTCAGATGCCGCGCATCACGAAGCGCCAGTTCCGCCTGTCCCGTTTTGGCTTAAACAAGAATGAGATACCGTTGTAAGAGCGCGAGGTTTCTGCCTCTTAATCCTATTTGAGCTTTGCCGCTGCTGCAGGAATTTCCTGGGATTTTTCTTGAACCTGAAAAGGGGGAACAGGCTTGCGCTCCCGGTGAACACTGGTCACTGTGAGTCCCTTCATCCGAATCCGGTAGTTTTCCATCGGCCTTACAAAAAGCTCTTCACCGATGCGATAGCGCAAAATCGAGGACAGCACGCAGCTATAACTGCGCTGAGGATTCCCGGCTGCTTTGTAAATCGCTTCGCAGAGACTGATGGGCAGCACGTCACCCGATCGGACCATTTGACGAATTTTTTGGATCTCATGATGGGACGGCAGTGAAGCTTGTTCTTCCGCGCTCAGACCGCTGAGAAGAATCTCAATCTCTTCGGCCCAGACGCTCCTGGCCGATTCGTTTTCCAACAGGATCGACAGGGAAACCATACCATCCAGTTGAGTGAATCCGATGCGAGGACGGAAGCCGCTTTTTTTGTCCGCCGCATCGCGGACATTCCTTCGCCACCACAAGCGTCGCAGGGCATAACCCAACGCAATGCAGAAAACGATAAGAATAATCGCGCGCACAATCATCGTCAAATCCGCGGCTCCCTGAACTGCGTGCAGGCAATCAATAGTTGAAGTGCGCGACGAAAAGCGCACCCAAACTATAAGAATCCATAAGATATATAACTGTGTTCTTACATCCTGTAAATCCGCGCGAATTCGCGTGTCTCCAATTCGCAATGGCCTCATCTGGTCCGATGTTTTCAATGAAATTCTCGCGCTCGCGGGCATTACGACAAACCTCTTAATTTCAGCGATTTGCATACCCAAGACGTCCAGCCTGTAAATCCGCATGCAGGAATATTCGCCATCTTTATGAGTTCTTTATGAAATTTATTGTATTTGTTTATCCCGACAGTTCTTCCGTGTGTTCGGAAAGCCCGATCCCTGTTGATCGTAAAGCGCGCGGACGCCATAGCGCCTTTCCGCTCTTTCGGCGCGGGCTCAGACGCGTCTTTTTCTGCTTTATCGAGAACCGGGCGCACTGTTCGTCAGAGTGTAAGGAGAAAGCGCCCTCGGCGGTTGTTGCGTTGCAGAGGCTACAAGTCTAAGCAGATATGTCGATAAACCAAATCTCCCAGACTTCCAATCCAGTCCAGAAGCCTGCTCTTCCCAAGGTCGTAATTGCCACGACGGCCATGCTTTCCTTCATTTCTTTCTGGCGGGCGGCCGCGATCGTGCTCAACGACCTCGGGTCGTCCGCTTTTTATGCGGGCGCGATCGCCGAGCAAGCCATCGGCAAGGCTGCTCCCTGGTTCATTCTGGCCATCATGCTATTCGCCTATGCTGTGCGATCCATGTATATCGAGAGCTGCAGCATGTTTGTGCGCGGCGGCGTTTATCGCGTGGTGAAAGAGGCGATGGGCAGCACGCTCGCGAAATTCTCCGTTTCCGCATTGATGTTCGATTACATATTGACGGGGCCGATCAGCGGCGTCTCTGCGGGCCAATATTTGACAGGATTTCTAAACGAGCTCTTCACCCGCTTCCATTTCAATCTGAGCCTGCCCATCAATTCCACGTCGGCAATCTTCGCGATCGCCGTCACAATTTACTTTTGGTGGGAGAACGTGAAGGGCATTCCGGAATCCAGCGGGAAAGCCCTGCGGATCATGTACGTAACCACCGTCATGGTGGTTGTAATGATTGCCTGGTGCATTCTGACCATTTGGGTGCGCGGCGCTCATCTCCCGCCATTTCCGACACAAGCGAATCTGACGTTTGCGCCGGAAGCACTGGGCTGGCTGCGCCTCAGCAGCTTGCCGCACACGATTGCGCTTGTCGGGATCCTCATCGGACTCGGGCATTCCGTCCTTGCGATGAGCGGCGAGGAAACGCTGGCTCAAGTCTACCGGGAAGTCGAGCATCCCAAGCTGCCCAACCTGGAAAAAGCGGGCCTGGTCATATTCGTCTATAGCCTGATTTTCACGGCAGGCGTTTCATTTTTCGCCTCCATGATCATTCCGGATGCAATTCGGCCGCAATATTTCGGCAATCTCATCAGCGGCCTGGCAATGAATTTTGTTGGCCCAATCAACCTCAAGTTGGGCTTTGAAGGTTTTGTCGTGATCGTCGGTGTTCTGATGCTGGCCGGAGCCGTCAATACCGCAATCGTGGGCTCGAACGGCGTTCTCAACCGAGTCTCCGAAGACGGCATTCTCCCGCACTGGTTTCGCCACCCGCATCCCCGGTTCGGAACTTCCTACCGCATGCTCAATCTCGTCGTGGGCCTACAGCTTCTCACGATCATCCTGAGCAGGGGAGATATCTTCGTCCTGGGCGAAGCATACGCGTTCGGCGTGATGTGGAGTTTCTCGATGAAGGGGCTGGCGGTGCTGGTGCTTCGATACAAGCAGCCTGGGAAGCGGGATTTCCGCGTGCCGCTGAATTTCACCGTGGGAGGCGTGGAAATTCCCGTGGGACTTGGCTTGATTACGATCGTACTCTTTGCCCTGAGCATCATGAATCTCTTCACCAAGCAAACGGCAACGATTGCGGGCGTGGCATTCACACTGGTCTTTTTTACGGTGTTTGAAATCTCCGAGAAAATCACTCTTAAGCATGGCGCCAAGCACCAGGAACTCGACATGTTTAACCTGGAGTCCGACGGGGAACTGTCACCTGCCTCTCTGGGCGTGCGTCCCGGGAACGAGCTTGTGATGATCCGAAATTCCAACGCCCTGTACAACCTGGGCGCGGTGCTGGACCGGATCAATCCCCGCCAGCAGGATGTCGTGGTTCTTCACCTTCGCGTTCTTGGCCGCGCAGGTTCCGGCGGCGAGGAGTTGGCACAAGAGAATTTGTTCAGCATCAATGAACAGGAGCTGTTTACTCGCGCCCTGTCTTTGGCCGAGAAAAGGGGCAAGTCCATTCATTTGGCGGTCGCGCCCGCGACGGAAAAATGGGAAGGCATCCTGCGCGCGGCTCAAAATCTCCAGTCGTCCACAATCGCGCTGGGATTGTCGTCCTGGAGGGCCATCGAAGACGAGGCTCGCATCGCGGGCCTAGCCTGGGAGGCGCTGCCTGAACCGAGACCCAATTTAACGCTGGAAATTTACTCGCCGGATGGGCAGGAGAAAGTTTTCTACCTTGGTCCGCACGCCCCCCGCCTTACCAACAAGGAAATCGACCTGCTGCACGGGATTTGGCTCGATCTCAGCAACGAAGTCGCCCCCGAGGAACTCCATCACCACGACGTCGTGCACATCGCGCTCGAGGAACTGAGTCGAAATATCGTGAATGGCCGCCGTGAAGAAATCATCACTGCGCTGCGCCAGCACCTCGTCGAGATTCGCAATCGCCGAAAAACCAGCTAGAACGCGGTTCGGACCCCAGATTGGACGCCAGGTCCGGGCCTCACACGAGTCACCCATCAGGAGTCAGCAGCCACGACCTCGACCCTCCCAAAGGAAAAAGCCCTTGACAAACGCTCCACAATACTGTAATTTCTGTACAGACAGAAATGACTGATAACTCCAAATCGCTCTCCCAGGCCGCCCAGAAGTTCATCCTCCACTGGGGCGAAATGGGCACACGCTGGGGCATCAATCGCACCGTCGCGCAAGTCCACGCCCTGCTGTTCCTCTCCGACCGGCCTCTTTCGGCCGAGGAAATCGCCGGGACTCTTTCCGTCGCGCGGTCCAACGTGAGCACCAGCCTGCGCGAGTTGCAGGGCTGGCGCATCGTGCGCGGCGTTTCCGTGTTCGGCGACCGGCGGCAACATTTCGAGTCCATGAAGGACCTCTGGGAAATGTTCCGCGTGATCCTGGAGGAGCGCAAACGCCGCGAATTCGACCCGACGATTGCCGTCGTGCGGGAGTGCGTGGCGGAAGCCAAGAAATCGGGCTCAACGGACGTCTACGCCCGGGAGCACATGGAAGAATTGCTGGAATTTATCGTCCTGCTCAGCGCGCTTTTCGAGGAATTCCGCAGCCTCTCGCCGAGCGCCCTGAAAGGACTCGTAAAGCTGCGCGGCGGGCTGCGCAAGATGCTGCGCGGCTGAAAGGAAAAAGGCGGGCGACCGCCTTTTTTGGTGGCTCATGATTTCTCTCAGTTCAGAAATGACTGATGTAAAAGGAAGTCGCGCCACGCGCGGCTGGGTTTTCTTCGACCGCAACTGCAGCGTCTGCACTTCGCTTGCCCGGCGCTTCCGCCGCACGCTCCAATCGCGCGGGTTCGGCCTCGCTGCGTTGCAGGATCCTCGAGCGCAGGCCCTTCTTGCCCTGCCGACCGCGGAATTGCTCCGGGAAATGCGCGTCGCCACGTCCGATGGAAAAATTTACGGCGGTGCTGAAGCCATCGTCTTTCTTGCCCGGCAAATCTGGTGGGCTTGGCCGCTCCATGCCGCGGCGAAATTGCCCGGCGTCCCGCGGATTCTCAGTGACTGCTACCGCTGGTTTGCCGATCACCGAACCTGCTCATCCGGGACATGTTCGCTTCCCGCGCAAGGAAATAAGGGTGTTGTCATCCGGCAGGTGAAGGAAAGACGCCAAGGACTGCTCTAGAGGATCCCATGGAAGGAGGTTGGCTGCGATGAGTGAACGACAGGAACTCGACGTTATCACGGGAGCGTTCGGTTACAGCGGCAAATACATCACGCGGCGGCTCTTGGCTTCCGGCAGAAGAGTTCGGACCCTCACCGGCCATCCCCAGCGCGCAAACAGCTTCGGGAGTGACGTAGAAATCGCTTCGATGGATTTTAGCGATCGAGCGGGGTTGACCCGGTCACTGCAAGGCGCTTCGGTTCTTTATAATACTTATTGGGTACGCTTCAATCACGGCCGCGCGACATTTGACGAGGCTGTCACAAATTCGCGCACGCTGATCCAGGCTGCGAAAGATGCCGGTGTCCGCAGAATCGTGCATCTCAGCATTGCCAATCCATCGCTTGAATCGCATCTTCCTTACTACTCCGGTAAGGCGCAGGTCGAAAAGGCGATCATGGATTCGGGCTTGTCCTACGCCATACTGCGGCCGACGGTTATTTTCGGCGTCGAAGACATACTCATCAACAACATCGCTTGGTTCGTGCGCCATTTTCCGGTCTTCGCAATTCCAGGCGAAGGCCGATACCGGCTCCAGCCCATTTTTGTGGAAGACCTCGCGCATCTGGCCACCGAAGGCGCGAGGCAAGAAAACGATTTGGTGCTCGACGCTGTCGGCCCGGAAATCTTGACGTTCGAGACTCTTGTCCGCCAAATCGCAGTCGCCGTTGGCGCAAAGACCAAGATGATCCATGTGAGCCCGAGCGCTGCCGTCCAGATGCTTCGTTTCGTGGGGCCCATCGTCGGCGACGTGGTTCTCACTCGTGAGGAAGTCGAAGGGCTGATGGCAGATCTGCTCGTATCGAAGCACCCGGCGCCCGGCCGGACGCCGTTTAGCGCGTGGCTGGCACAAAACGCATCCGTCCTTGGGAAGCGCTACGCCTCGGAACTTCAGAGGCATTACCGTTGATTTGCCCGATAGACCCTGCGAGTAGCTTGCACAGGAGGAAGCAATGCGACACCTAATTCCTTGGTTGTGGGCAGCCGGAGCAGTACAGTTGCTGATATTTGGCGCCAATTTCGTTCTTCCAAAAAAGCTGAGCTGCCGCGAGAATCTCGCTCGAGTTTCCCCGATGATTCGCGAGGTATTCATCGTTCACTGGGTCTACATCGTTTTGGTGCTGGGGATTTTTGCGTCCTTGAGCTTTTGGTTCGCCCCCGAACTGGCGGGTGCGAGCCGCCTGGGACGATATCTATCCGCCGTGATTGCGGTCTTCTGGCTGTTGCGCGTGCCCATCCAATTATTTTTCTATGATTCCGAGCTTCGAAGGCTTAACCGGTTTGGAGATGTGGTCTTCCTGATTGCCTTTTCGTATTTGGGCGTTGTTTTCAGCGTTGCCGCACTGGGAGTAGTCCGATGAGCCGCAGCACCATCGCCGGCGGGGCTGCTTGGATTGGACTCTCTTTGTTTTTTCTGGCCAACATCAGCGCGTTGCGACCTCGGTTCGCCCAAATGTTGGTTGCAATTTCAGCGGCGTCTGTTCTTTTCGCGATGGTTCTCGCGGGAGTATGGGCTATTGGCGAATTCCCGCTCCAGCCGTTCGTGCATTTGGATCAGATGGCTAGATGGCACGGAACTGCGAATAGCTTGGGGTTTATCCTGTGCGGTCTCATGGGATGGACATTTTCGATTCGGCCTTCCGCACACAAGAAAGAAGAATTGGGATGAAGATCGCAGCGACCGGAGAGTCGTTCAAACCGAGGCGGGATGTGGATTCAAGAAGCGTTGCGTCGCTTGCGTGGATTCCCCTCATCGGGTTGCCTGCGGCAGCGATTGCAATAAGGTCGCATCTCGCGCCGTGGTGCTTCATGTGGACGCTTGCCGCGGCCATCTTCTTTGGATGCAAATGGCAAACTTGGTGGGAGTATCGGTCCATCGCCAGCGTTTCGACAGGTCGAAGCATCGGATTTCTTCTTGCGTGGCCGGGAATGGATGCGGGGGCCTTCTTCGATTCGGAAAAGTGCGCGCAAAGCCCAGGAGGGAAGGAGTGGCTCTGGGCGATTGCCAAAACGGTGTTCGGCTCAATCCTTTTGTGGGGAGCCGTCCGGCGCGTGCCTGCGGGAAATGAACTCGTCGCGGGATGGTTGGGCATGCTGGGAATCATCTTGATCTTGCACTTTGGAACATTCCACATCCTATCACTCTTGTGGCGGTCCGCTGGCGTGTATGCTCCCCCGATCATGCAGGCGCCGCTCGCCGCAACATCTCTCAGCGATTTCTGGGGGCGCCGGTGGAATCTGGGTTTTCGCCAGTTGACTCATCGCCTCATTTTTCAGCCCGCGCGAACTCGAAGCGGCGCCTTGATTGCAACGCTGCTTTCATTCTTCGCCTCCGGTGTGATCCACGAACTTGTGATCTCTCTCCCAGCGCGGGGTGGTTACGGCTTGCCGACTTCTTATTTTGTTCTGCAGGGCTTGGGCGTACTTTTTGAACGATCCCTGCCAGGAAAATGGCTGAGGCTAGGTTCAGGCGCTCGGGGCTGGTTGTTTGCTGTCATTTGCGCCGGAGCACCAGCGTACCTGCTGTTTCACCCGTGGTTTGTGCGCGGCGTGATCTTGCCATTTCTGGCGGCCGTAGGCGCACGGTAGCGCCGGACAGGAGCACATTCATGACGTATTTCATTCCTGCTCTCCTCGCTCTGCACGATGCCAACGATGTTTTCAGCCTGGCGCTATGGCTTGCAGGCATCGGCCACTTCTGCGTTTTAATCGCCAGCTTTCAGGTGCCGGCGAGGCTGGGCTGGAGAGAAGATCTACAGAAACTAACCTCCTTCAATCGTAAGCTAATGTGGGTCCACGGCGGATTTGCCGTGCTGACTATCATCGCGTTCGGAACGCTTACGCTGGAGCTGCACACCGAAATGCTTCGCGGCGACCGTGCCGCGCTGGGTCTGGCTCTCTTCATCGGTGTCTATTGGTCGCTGCGGATTGCGGTCGACTTTCTTTATTACGATCACGCGGATTGGCCTCGCGGCCGGGGCTTTGTGCTTGGCCACATCCTGCTCACATCGCTTTTCGCCTATCTTGCCGTGGCGAACTTAGGGCTCGTCGTTTGGAAAGTCTGGGCCCATTAGGAGAATCGGGAGGCGCGTAATGAAATTCAATGATCTCTGGAGCTCTGAAGGGACCATCGACCGAGGTCCTTACGCATTTGTCGGATTGGTTGGTTTCGCAATCAAACACAACTTAGATAGGGCGTTGGCTACATTTGTTTTTCATCGCAAGTGGAGCCTATTCAACTACTGGATACCGCTCACACAAGCGGCGCAGGTAACCTCGCTTGCTCCAACGGATCGAACATTCCTTCTGTCGATGTTGGTGCTTTCGCTTCCTTTTATTTGGGTCGGCGTAGTTTTGACGATGCGGCGGCTTCGAGCCGCGGGGCTGCCGGCATGGCTTGTAGTGTTGTTTTTTGCTCCGTATTTGAACCTTCTTTTTTTCGTCATTCTAAGTATTTACCCATCGCGGCGCGCTGACGATGTGCAACGATCCTTGCGCACCGGAGGGAATCGCGCTCTCAAGCGAATCATTCCCGAAAGCAACTGGGGCAGTGCAGCAATGGCGCTTGTGATTTCATCGGTGCTGGGTGCCGCAGCCACGCTTCTCAGTGTGAACGTGCTCGCGATTTACGGCTGGGGACTTTTTGTCGCCTTGCCATTTTGCCTCGGGTTCTTTTCCGTATTGCTGCATGGATATCACCGGCGACGAAGTCTCCGTAGCTGCCTGGCGGTTGCTAGCTTGTCGGTTGCCCTGCTTGGATTATTGTTGCTGGGTCTCGCTGTCGAAGGGGTCATATGTCTGGCCATGGCCGCGCCAATCGGACTGATTCTGGCCTTGATGGGCGGTTCAATGGGTTACTTAGTGCAACAAAGACATTGGAACCGCCTTCAGACCCGAGCAACTTTTGGCGCTTTGCTTCTCTTTGCACCGTTCCTCATGGGGACGGAAGCCTTGAAACCGCAACAGCCGCCGCTCCTTCAAGTCACCACGCAAATGGAGATTAACGCGCCGCCGGAGACTGTGTGGCATTTCCTTACTTCATTTCCGACGCTTCCCCCTCCTACCGAGTGGCCTTTCCGAGTTGGAATCGCCTATCCGATTCGATCCACATTACGGGGATCGGGGCTCGAAGCACAGCGGGAATGCCAATTTTCGAGTGGCCAATTCATTGAACCGATTCGAGTGTGGCAAGAGAGCGAGCGTCTCGTATTCACAATATCCGGCGAACCATTGGTGATGGAAGAATTGTCACCCTACGGGCATATTCATACCCGACACATTGATGATGGGTATTTTCAGGCGCAAGACGCAGAGTTTGTGTTAACGCGGTTGCCTGGCGACCGCACCCTGCTGACAGGAACTTCACATTACAGAAATCGAATGTGGCCTGTCTCTTACTGGCAGCTGTGGTCGAATGCGATCGTTCACCAAATCCACTTGCGTGTTTTTCGACATATCAAGCACCTGGCTGAGGCCGAGCAATTGCAAGCCGCCGCGCAGCCTTTGTCCAAGCGATAAAATTGCGAACAGTTTACATCGGATCGCAGGCTTACCTCCGGGCACGATTGCTGTCAACGCTTGACGCTCATGGGAGTGCAGTTTTCCACCGAAAAAATGAAACGTTCCACAATTTTTCCACAGGCCGGTTGGAATATGATACCGCCGCTCAAAACGCGTCCGAATATAGTGAGCACATACCCTAGGGGAGTCTAGATGAAAGCGATTCAGGTCCCGAAAACGGGAGGAGTGGAAGTACTGACCTTTTTGGATGTCCCCACTCCAAAGCCCAAGCCCAACGAAGTGCTCGTAAAGATCGCCGCGGCGGGAGTCAACTACATCGACGTTTATTTCCGCGAGGGCCGCTACCCTGTAACTCCGCCTTTCATCCTCGGCCAGGAAGCCAGTGGAGTGGTCAGCGAAGCAGGCGGAGACGTCAAGGACTTTAAGCCGGGAGACCGCGTCGCCTATACAGGGATTACAGGCGCGTACGCGGAATATGCAGCGGTGCCGGCCGACAGGCTTGTCCGCGTGCCGGCTGGCATTACGGACCATCAGGCCGCCGCGGCCATGCTGCAGGGCATGACGGCTCACTACCTGACCCACAGCACCTACCCGCTCAAGAAGGGTGATATCGCCTTGATCCACGCAGCCGCGGGCGGCGTGGGGCTGCTTTTGGTCCAGATGTCCAAGAACCTCGGCGCACGGGTCATCGCCACGGTGAGCACCGAAGAAAAGGCCAAACTTGCGCGGGAAGCCGGCGCGGATGATGTGATTTTTTACACCAAGCAGGATTTTGAGGCCGAAACCAAGCGCCTGACCGACGGAAAGGGAGTTCACGTCATTTACGACGGGGTGGGGAAAACCACCTTTGATCAGGATCTCAACTGTCTCCGGCCGCGCGGCTATTTGGCGCTTTTCGGGGCTTCCAGCGGGCCAGTTCCCCTGTTTGACCTGGGCAAGCTGGCGACAAAGGGGTCTCTTTTCATAACGCGTCCCACTTTGGTGCACCACATCGCGAGTCATGAGGAGCTTCAGCAGCGTGCCACCGACGTGCTGAACATGATTTCCACGGGCAAACTGAAGCTGCGCATCGAGCATCTCTATCCCTTGCGGGACACGCAGCAGGCCCATCGAGACTTGGAAGGAAGAAAGACGACCGGGAAATTGCTTTTGATCCCCTGATGGAAAGATCTTTGATGAGTTGGTTTAAGTAGGGAAGCGAAGAGATTCTCCGCACCCTTCACCCGTGTGACGCTGTTCGCCGGATGAACGGGTTGCTTACTCAGACCCAGTACGTTAACATATTTGTTAAACCGGGTGGTTTTCGGCCTGACCTTTGACAGTAAGTTTCAAGGAGCCTCATGGCCCGCGCAAAAAGTGTACACAAACCTACTCCCACGAATCTGGCTTCGCTGATCCGAGGCCTTTATGGTCGCGTCGCTCGGCATTTGAAGGTGGACCCCTCCTATGTGAGCCGTGTAGCACGTGGAGAACGCCAATCCGACGTGATCGAAGCGTCTCTGGAGCGAGAGCTAAGGCGCATCATGACCTTGGTGGGGACAAATCATAACGGGGCAGGGCGGCACCAGGGAAAGCGTTCCCGGGCGAAGGGCAAGAAGAAAAGGGTAATGTAGGTTTGAAGCCGCGCCGCAACTCACCGGTGGCGCAACGGTTAGGCCAAACCGGCAATCTTTTATTGCTGTTGGGCAGGTTGCTGCGCCCGCTCGACGATGGCAGGAGGCTCAGGCGTTGGGATCTTGTTTTCGCTGAGTTGCTCGCGCCCATCATCATCCACGGCGGGCCGAACACTCACATCCACGGAAAGCCTCTGCCCCGCATGCCCTTTATAAACTCCGCGAACTGGAGCGACGTCCCCGTAGTCCCGTCCATAGGCGATCCGAACGTGCTGCAGTCCCAGTGGTTTTCCCAGAGTTGGGTCAAAGCCCACCCAGCCTGAATCCGGAAGGTAAACCTCCGCCCAAGCGTGTGAAGCGGATCCCCCGACGACCTCTTGCAATTTAGCGTCGGGAGACGCCGCCCTTTCCGGAACCAGGTACCCTGAGACATAGCGTGCAGGCAATCCCCTTTTGCGGGCCACTCCCAAGAGTAAATGCGCAAAATCCTGGCAGACCCCCGCCCCGAGCGCGAGGGAGTCCTGGATCGAAGAGTTGACGTGCGTCGCTCCTTTTACGTATTTGAATTTTTCGTGAATCTGGAAGGAGGCCTCTTTGACGAATCCCGAGACACTGCCATCGCTGCTGCCGCTCGCCGCATTGATAAGTTCATCCAGTTGCGGCACGTGCGGGACGTATCAGGTCGGGACGATGAAGTCGAGAAATTCTTCTTCCAGTTCCTCCCGGTGATCTTCCAGTTCGGAGAGCTTCATCCCGCCCGCCGGTAACGGCGGTGCATCGTGCGCCAGGACGACGGACTCCGCCTCAATCTTCAGGTGGAAGTGTTTGCGAAGGATGTTGAACTGGTGCACCCAATTTCCAAACGAATCGCGATAGGAGGTGCCACGCGAGACCGGATCGGTGAGCAGCCGGAACGACAGGCAGCTTTGTGATTCATCGTGGATCGGCCGCAGCCGGACCTCGTTGTAACTTTCCGACACCGGGCCGTCGTAGCGAAATTCCGTTGCGTGCACCAGATGATATCGGTTCATGCGACCACCGAATAGTAGAAATAGTTACGGGCAATGTCTTCGCCAATGGAGCCGCACATCTGCAGCATGTCGCTCAAATACGAATGCAATCCCAGTTGGAAAATTTCCGTAATCCTGTCGTAGCGCAATCTTTCGAGCACTTTGCCCGTCAGGCGTTCGGCTTCATTGGCATAAGAGCCGGAACTCGTTCCGCTGATGGCGCGCAATCCGGCCTGCACTTCAGACATGCTGAAGCGGATCGACCGCGGGTGCAGTGGATGCATGATCAGCATTTCCGCGACTTTTTCCGGCTCGATCGAGGAATGGTATTTGCGGTGGTAGGCCTCGTAGGCTCCCACGGATTTGAGCACGGCCATCCATTGGTGGTTGTCCGCACCGCCGATTTCCGCGGGCGCATCATACAGAATGTGATATTGCACGTCGACGAGCCGCGCCGTCATTTCCGCGCGTTCGATGAACCAGCCGATGCGCAGAAATTCCCAGCCTTCGTCGTGTGGGAGGGTCGCGTCGGTCACGCCATGGAAGCGATGGCTGCCAAAACGGATGGCATCGCAGAAACGGTGCGGCCCCGCCGCCATCTCATCATCGGGCTGGAAGCGGTTCACGGTGAAGTAGAAGCTGTTGATGTCCTCCCACATTTCCCGCGAAATGTAATCGCGGATGGTTCGCGCGTTCTCGCGGGCCTTGGTGATGCATTGCACGATGGAGCTGGGGTTGTCCTGGCGAAAGGCGAGGAATTCGAAGACGGCGCGCGCGTCGGCTTCGCCGTACAAAGCACGGAATCGTTCGTCTTCCCCGGCCATGACGATCAGGGGATCCCAGTGCAACCGGTATTTTTCCTTGGATTGCTCGAGGACGGTGTGGAAATTCACGTCGAGAATGCGCGCGGTGTATTCGGCCCGCTCAATGTAACGGGCCAGCCAGAACAAGGACTCCGCGATTCGCGACAACATCTCACTCATCTCCGAAGAGCACCCAGGTGTCCTTGCTGCCGCCGCCCTGGGATGAATTTACAACTAAGGAACCCTGCTGCAGTGCCACGCGAGTCAGTCCCCCCGGCACGATCGTGACTTTCTCCCCGTCGTATAGGCAATAGGGGCGCAGGTCCACGTGGTAGCCGGCAATCGACCCGTGCGCGGGATCGTAGGAGGGAACTCGGGAAAGGGGCAGAACGTGCTGCGCAATGTAGTTCCGCGGGTCCGCCTTGATGCGCTGCTTGAAATCATCAATTCTTTCACGATCCGCTGCCGGGCCCATGAGCATCCCGTAACCTCCGGATTCTCCTACGGCCTTTACGACGAGTTCCGGCAAGTGATCCAGAACGTACGAGAGGTCTTCTTTCCTGGAACAAAGATACGTGTCCACGCTTCGCAAAATCGGGTCTTCGCCAAGGTAATACCGGATAAAAGTGGGCACGTATGCGTAGATGGCTTTCTCGTCAGCAACGCCATTGCCCACGGCGTTGGCCAGGGCCACATTGCCCGCACGGTAGGCTCCCATCAAGCCAGGGACGCCCAGCACGGAATCCGGTCGGAAAGTGAGCGAGTCCAAGAACTCATCATCCACGCGACGGTAGATCACATCCACGCGCTTCAGGCCGTGAATGGTTTTCATGTAGACGATGCCGCCGTCCACGATCAGGTCGCGCCCTTCGACCAGTTCGATGCCCATTTGCTGCGCCAGGAAGCTGTGTTCAAAATAGGCGCTGTTGTAGATGCCGGGCGTCAATAGTGCGATTTGCGCGTCGTTTCCACCGCGGGGCGACAGGCTGCGCAGGATCCGCGCCAACTCCGCCGGGTAGTGGTTAACAGGAAGAACTTCGTATTCCTGAAACGCATCAGGAAACGTGCGCATCATGACCAGGCGATTTTCCAGCACGTACGAAATACCGCTGGGGGTGCGCACATTGTCCTCGAGGACGCAGAATTCGCCGGTCTTGGAATCGCGCACGAGGTCGATCCCACAGATGTGCGTGTGAATCCCCCGCGGGACCTCGATCCCGATCACTTCGCGCAGGAAATGCTTGCAGGAATAGACGAGCGACCGGGGAATCTGGCGGTCGGCAAAGATACGCTGCTTGCCGTACACATCCTGCAAAAATAAATTCAGCGCCACGACACGCTGCGCCAGGCCGCTTTCGATGCGCTGCCATTCAGAATTTGGAATGATGCGGGGAATCAAATCGAAGGGAAACAGCCGCTCCGTCCCGCGGCCGTCGCTGTACACCGTGAACGTGATTCCCTGGAGAAGAAAGGAAAGGTCGGCGTGCTGGCGGCGCTCTTCAAACTGCGCCGGCATCATCGCGCCCAGCTTTTCAAACATCTTGGCGTAGTGCGGCCGGGGCACGTCGGGCGCCGAGAACATCTCGTCGTAAAACGACCCGACCTGATAATCCCCGAATAGCCTCTGCAAAGGCATTTTTGAAGGCACTGCGGCCATGAAATAACTGTAACAAGAGCGCTCTCCATCCGTCGTATGAAAGAATCTATCGCAGCCATCAGGAATTCTGTGAGTAGGCCCTCCGCGAGCATGTACGGATATGCCCCTGAGTCCCCGTTCCTGAACTGACGGCCGAACATTTTTGCGGTCGATGCGAGAAGGGAGAAGACCTCATAAATGTATTGTAAAGAATCACTTATGAAGTGGCGCCCGGGCGTTGGATTTGCTATTGTTCCAAAATCAATCCTATGAAAACTCTCAAAAAGTTTCTTCTGCTTTACGTTGCATTGATTCTCTTGATTTCACCTGTCGTTGCTTCTGCGAACACCCACGGCACGGGGCGGTTAGCGGCATTCTTAGTCGCGCCCAAGATTCACACGGACGCCGAGCGCATAGCTGAGTTGGAGCGGGAATTTGCAAATGTGAACGGCTCGGCTGACAACGCTTGGATGCTCGTGAGCGCCGCGCTCGTCCTGATGATGACCGGACCGGGGCTGGCGCTGTTCTATGGCGGCCTGGTGCGGAAGAAGAACGTGTTGGCGACCATGCTGCAGAGCTTTTCCATGATGTCGCTGGTCACCATCATGTGGGGCCTGTTTGGCTATAGTCTGGCTTTCGGATCGGGAAACAGTTTCATCGGAGGCTTCGACTATGTGTTCATGCGCGGCGTCGGCGGGGAGCCAAACCCAAGTTACGCTCCTACGATTCCACACCTGACCTTCATGGTTTATCAGCTCATGTTCGCCGTGATCACGCCTGCGCTGATCACCGGGGCGTTTGCCGAACGGATGAAGTTCAAGGCCATGCTGGCTTTCATGGCTCTCTGGTCGGTGGTGGTTTACAGCCCCATGGCGCACATGGTGTGGGGAAAGGGAGGATTGCTGAACGCTTCTCTCGGCGGCGTTTTCCCCACGCTGGATTTTGCCGGAGGAACGGTCGTTCACGTGACCTCGGGAGTTTCTGCCCTCGTTTGCGCGCTCTACCTTGGCAAGCGCTTGGGTTACCCGACGGAGTCCGTGCCTCCTCATAGTGTTGTCCTGAGTTTTATCGGGGCTTGCCTGCTTTGGGTGGGCTGGTTCGGTTTCAATGCTGGCAGCGCGCTTTCAGCCGGCAGCCTGGCGTCGAGCGCCTTTGTTGCAACTCACTTCGCCGCTGCAACTGCCGCGGCGGGCTGGACCCTGGCCGAGTGGAGGAGCAGTGGAAAGCCCAGCGCATTAGGCGCCATCTCCGGAGCCGTGGCTGGGCTCGTGGCGATTACCCCCGCGGCTGGATTCGTCAAGCCCATGCCGGCCATGGCGATTGGATTCATTGCCGGGATTCTGTGCTATTTCATGGTTGCGCGGGTAAAGGCTCGTTTTGGGTACGATGACTCTCTCGACGCGTTCGGAGTCCACGGAGCAGGCGGAACGATCGGTGCAATCCTCACGGGCGTTTTTGCCGTCAGCGCCGTCAATCCTATTTTCAAAGACTCGAACGGCAACGTCCTGCCTTCAGGCCTAATTGAGGGGAATGCACACCAACTCGTAAATCAGCTGGTGGGCGTGGGGATTGCCTGGGCGCTGGGAATCGTCGGGACTCTCGCCATCCTGTTCGTGGTAGACAAGCTCATTGGCCTCCGCGTTTCGCCGGAACAAGAAACGCAAGGGCTCGATCTTTCGCAGCACGGTGAGGAAGGTTACGACTGGGAGACATCCATGTAGCTACTGGTTTTTCATCCGGGGTCATGCCATTCTAACTGGCGCGATTCCTGGTAAGCGACCAAAAAAGCTGGCATGCCCACACAGTCCCCACTCAGCAGTGAATTGCGAGAGCACTACGAGGCTCAATCCGCGCGGCTCCAACACGATTTTCTAGCATCCAAAAACGGCCTGAAATACGTGCGGGAAAGAACGGCGCTGGTGGATTCCATTGCGCGCCGCCTTTGGGACCAAATACTAGTTTCCGCGGGTCTTGATTCCACCGGGATCGTTTTCTCGGCCGTCGGGGATTTCGGCAGACAAACTCTTTTTCCTTATTCGGATGTCGACATCGTGTTTCTCGCGGCAACGGGCGAAGCGGCGGGAAAATTCAGGGATGCGATTCAGCAGCTCACGCAGGGCATGAACGAAATTGGATTGAAAAGCAACACCGCCTCGCGACTCCTATCGGATTTCACCCAGCTCGATTCTGAAAACGCGGAGGCGATCCTTTCCCTGCTGGATTGCCGGTTCCTCGAAGGCGATTCGGAATTCTTCTCAAGCCTGCGCAATAGGGTTATTCCTGATGTCATGGTCCGGGAATCCCAGTCCCTTGTAGAGCGCCTGGCGGAATTGACGCGCAACACCCATCGCAAGTTTGCGAACACGGTGTTTCACCTGGAGCCGAATGTGAAGGACGGTCCGGGGGGATTGCAGGACTACGTCACGGCGCGCTGGCTGGCCGCCATGAGCGCTATGGAAAAGCGAGACGGCTGGCCTGATCCGCAAACCTACTTTTCCCCCGCTATTCAAACAGCGATGGATAGTGCGTTTGCATTCTTTGCTGCCGTGCGTTGCTTCCTGCACTTCCGGAACAAACGAGACCACAATCTTCTAACCTGGCATGCACAGGATGACGCAGCGGCTCAGAGCGTTGGCACGCAAAACAAGAATGTCGCGAGTGCCACGGATTGGATGCGGATTTTCTATGGCCATGCGCGCGCCGTCGATCATATTTCCGGACAACTGCTCGAGGAAATGCCGGCGGCTCAGTCTCTCTTCTACCGGCAGCTGGAAACCTGGCGGACCGGCTTTTCCGATGACGATTTTTCCGTCGTGGACGGATTGATATTTTTTCAAAAGCCGGAGAACTTGTCCGATCCGGGACTTTTCTTCCGCACCTTCCGCCTGATTGCCCAGCGCGGGTTCAAACTCAGCCCTACGGCCGAGCACCAGATGGAGCTGGCGAGGCCGCGATTGGCCGCGGATCCTCCCCGTGGCGCCGATTTTTGGCTGTTTCTGGAAGATATGCTGCCGGAACTGCATTCCGCGGACGCGCTGCACGCAATGCATTCTCTCCATCTGCTGACCCTTTTCCTGCCGGAGTTGCAGGGAATTGACGCGCTCGCCGTCCGCGATGTTTCCCATCGCTTTACGGTGGATGAACACACGCTCCAGGCCATCGACATCCTGCACGGCTTGCGGCAATCCAAATCCAAATGGGATGAACGCTACGCCGGCATACTCGGCGAGCTGGACCAGCCCGAGTTGCTCGATCTTGCGATCCTGCTGCATGACACCGGCAAAGCTGTCACTCTCGTGGAACCCATTCCCGCCAGTCTCGAAATTGCAGGAAAGTGTCTCGAGCGGCTGGAACTTCCCGAATCCGACCGGAAAACCGTGCTCTTTCTCATCCAGCACCATCAGGATTTGGGGGCAGGGCTCCGCCGGGACATTTTCGACCCGCGCACCGTGGCGCAATTTGCAGAAAATATCGGCACCCCGGAACTCCTGAAAATGCTGTGCCTGTTCACATACGCGGACATCAAGGCGGTCAACCCGGAAGCGCTTACACCTTGGAAAGCGGAGGATCTTTGGCAGCTCTACATCGGCACGGCCAATTACTTTAACCGCAGCGTGGATGAACGCGTCCATGGAGACGCCAACGACGAAGTTCTGAACCATCTTCGTTCGCTCGCGGCGGCGGCGGGGCAGAAGCTGCAAACATTTCTGGAGGGCCTGCCAAGACGATATCTGCGCACCCATCCCGTCGACGAAATCCTGCGGCACTTTGAAATGTCGGGCCGCCTCGGCCAGGATCCCGTTCAACTGGCGTTGAAGCGCACCCGCCACTGGTATGAACTGACCGTCGTGACCAAGGACCGCCCGCGCCTCTTCTCAACAGTTGCCGGAACCCTCGCCGCCTGCGGCATGAACATCGGAAAAGCGGGCGCGTTCTCCAACGCCGGTGGCACGGTGGTAGATACATTTTCCTTCACGGACCGCTACCGGACGTTGGAGATGAATCTTCCGGCGTGGGAACGCTTCAAGACCACGGTCCACGACGTACTCTCCGGAAAACGCGACCTCAAGCGCATGCTTCGGGAACGCCTCGAAGCGGAGAAAGACCAGCCCGCAAAGATAGCCGGAACGCTCCAGATTCAATTTGACGGCGAATGCTCCGCGCACAGCACGCTAATTGAGATCATTACGCAGGATCAGCCCGGACTGCTGTACCGCATGAGCTCCATTTTCTCGCAGCAGGACTGCAATATCGATATCGCCCTGATTGACACCGAAGGCCAGACCGCCATCGACGTGTTTTACCTCACCACGGCGGGCGGGAAACTCTCTCCCGAGCATCAGGAACGCCTGCGCCAATCCCTCGTTAAGGAATTTTCCGCGTAAGAGGAATTACACCACTCGCTGAGTTGATGAGCGAGCCGTATATTTAGTCTGGCTCATCTTCCGCTCCGAATGTATACACATAATTATCACAAAATGGTGTATACTTTGTTTATGGGCAGAACCAACATAGTTCTGGATGACGATTTAGTGCGGAAGGCGCGCAAGCTCACACGGCTGAAGACCAAGAGGGAAATTGTCGGCAAGGCGCTGGAATTGCTGGTCCGGTCGGAAAGCCGCAAAGGAATCGTCCGCTATTACGGAAGCGGAATTTGGAAGGGCGACCTCAAGCGGTTGCGCCGGAATCGTTCTTGATCCTGGTTGACACTTCCGTCTGGATTGATTTTTTCGGCACGTCTCCAGGACGCGGCGGTGCCGAATTGCGGCGAATGATCGAGGAAGCTGAACCCTTCGCCCTCACTGGTGTCGTCGTGACGGAGATCCTGCAAGGGCTTAGGCGGGAAGTCCACCGCATGGAACACTTTCTATCTCTTTGGGAAATGCTTGAGCCGCGCGGTTTCTCCACTTACTGCGAAGCTTCCGCAATTTCACGGCTGGCCCGTTCGAAAGGCATAAATCTGAAAACCATAGATTCGTTAATCGCTGCGATCGCTCTCGAACACGAGGCAACCCTTTTCACACTGGACAAGGATTTCGCCCGGATCGCGCGCATGACTCCCCTTGGTTTGCATCCCCTTCCAGAACCAGCGCCTTAGCCAGCAATGTCGCAAAAGAGGTACGCCAGACGTGATATTTATTTTGTCTGCCCCCTCATCCGATAAAACCATTTCGGCGTATAGTAGTCATAGAGAGAGATAGTTGAGCGGCACAGCAGTTGGATGGAGGTCTACAATGATGTTCAAGCAATCTCCCGACTTGAAATATTCGGACATTACCCCTCGCAAGATCTATCTGAATCGCCGCAAGTTTCTCTATGGAATGGGGTTAGCTAGTGGACTGGCGCTGGCGGGGAAAGGCCTGGCGGACCTGGTTAGCCCCGCGACCCGCGCCTTTGCGTCCACGAAGCTGCAAGGCATGTCGGGGAGCCCCTTCAGCACGAACGAGAAGGTTACTCCCGAGAAGCTCGTGACCACATACAACAATTATTATGAATTCGGCACGGAAAAAGATCAGCCCGCGATGAACGCGCAAAAATTCGTAACCTCCCCGTGGACGGTCTCTGTGGAAGGCGAGTGCGCCAAGCCGCGCAAGTACTCGATGGACGAAATCCTGAAGCTTGCCACGCTGGAGGAACGCATCTACCGGCATCGCTGCGTGGAGGCCTGGTCGATTGTGGTGCCGTGGATCGGGTATTCCTTCAACACGATTGTGAAGCTCGCGGAGCCCAATCCCAATGCGCGCTTTGTGGCGTTTGAAAGCTATTTTGATAAGAAGCAGATGCCGCTCTGGGGCCGCGCAGGGATCGACCTCCCTTACGTGGAAGGCCTGAGAATGGACGAGGCCATGCACCCTCTCACGCTGCTTTGCATGGGCATGTATGGCGAGACGCTTCCGAATCAGGATGGCGCGCCGGTCCGCATGGTGATTCCGTGGAAATACGGTTTCAAGAGCATCAAGTCGATCGTCAAAATCAAATTCGTGAAGGACCAGCCGCCGACTACCTGGAACATCACTAACGCGCACGAATACGGTTTCTACTCCAACGTAAATCCACATGTGGACCATCCGCGCTGGAGCCAGGCCAAGGAAGTCCGCCTGCCGGGTTTCTTCAAAAACACGCCTACGCAGATGTTTAACGGCTACTCGGATCAAGTGGCGAGTCTGTACAACGGAATGGATCTGAAGAAATACTACTGAACAGATATCAACTATGAATTCTATTCTAACTAGCAAATGGACGAAGGCACTCGTGTTCCTGATCTGTCTCGTTCCCCTGGGCGTGCTGATCTGGGAGGCGTTTACCGGCGCGTTGGGGGCCAATCCCACGCAATTCATGGAGCACGCCATGGGGGATTGGACGCTTCGTTTCGTAGCCATCACTCTGGCGGTTACGCCGCTGCGCAAGATTCTCCGCCAGCCGCAATTGATCCGTTTCCGGCGCATGCTGGGATTGTTCGCGTTTTTTTACGGATGCTGCCATCTCAGCGTCTACCTGACCTTTGACCAAGTCTTTGATCTCCACGGAATCTGGGCAGACGTATTGAAGAGGCGCTACATCACCGTGGGATTTACTGGCTTTGTCCTGATGATCCCGCTGGCACTAACGTCCACGGCGGGATGGATTCGCAGGATGGGCGGGAAGCGCTGGGCCATGCTTCACCGCGCAATCTATTTGACGGCCGTCGCGGGAGTGATTCACTACTACTGGCTGGTGAAGTCCGACGTCCATTTGCCTCTTGAATACGCAGCGGTGATGGCGGTTCTCTTGGGTTGGCGCGTCTATGACCATTATTCAAAACCCGCTCGCCACGCGCCAGCCGCGATTCCGGCACGCAAGGAACAGACCTCGGTCGTTCCCGACTAGAGACTCCTGCAGAATTTGCATTTTCTCGATTCTCGCGACTAGAATAGCTCCCCCCAGCAGGTATCTGAGGGCGATATCTGAGAAGGGTATTTTTTCCACCTTGTCGCAAACGAATTCAGCTACCGAGGAAAAAGTCGGCCTTCCTTATTGGATGGACCGAGTGCTGGAGGAGCAATCGAACGTCGGCGGAGCTTTGCCTGCGGAGCCCGTCCACGACCTGCGCATCTCGTTGCGCCGGTGCATTCTCATCGCCGATGTGATGATGGACCTGGACCTGGACCTGGGATGCGATTGGAAGGCCATGCGGAAATCGGCGCGGCGAACGTTTCAACGGCTCGGAACGCTTCGCGATTCGCAAGTCCTCACGGAATGGGTCGAGAAGCTCGGCACCCCGGGCGAGGCATCCACGGATGTGCTGCTGGGGGCGCTGAAAAAGAAGCACGAACAGGACCGTATTGAGGCGCGCGCGGCCGTCCGCGAATTTGACAGAAAGCAGTGGCGCGCCTGGAGAAGAGAATGCACGAAGCATTATCGCCGCGTCGCGTCCGATCGCGCTGCCTGCGAATCCCTGGTCCTGGAAATCCTGGAGAGTGTTCGTGACCTGAATCGCCGCGCGCAGCGCAGCAGGAGCCTCCTCGCCTATCACCGCCTGCGCGTGGGCCTGAAGAAATTTCGCTACGCCATAGAAAATTTCCTGCCGTCGATGTATCCCGCCTGGTCGCCTGATCTGAAGCTTCTGCAGGATTTGCTGGGAGAAGTTCACGACCTCACGGTTCTCGATCAATTGATCGTGAAGAGCCGAAATCTTTTTGAGGAAACCTCCTTTTCAGCATGGCGCTCGAAAGTGGAGGGCGAACGGTCCACGCGCCTCCAACAGTATCGTGCGAAGATGGCGGGGAAAATGTCTCCCCTGCAGACTTGGCGCGAAAGTTTGCCGGCTGAGAAGGATTTACGTTCCACGGGGCTCGCGCGGCTCGCGGAATGGGCCTCGTTCGTGACGCCGGATTTTCCCCGGGCCCGCCGCGCTGCGCGGTTATCTCTGCAACTCTACGACGGGTTCGCGAACTCTGGCCTGATCGGAAAAGAACCGCAGATCGAAGAGCGTTTCATCCTTCAAGCGGCGGCGCTGCTTCAGGAAGTCGGGCGATTCAAAAAGGCCAAGGCTTACCACAAGGAATCTTTCCGCATGATTCGCAAGATTTCCCCGCCTCCGGGCTGGACGAAACGGGATCTTGAATTTGCGGCGCTCGTGGCGCGCTTTCATCGGCGCGCTTTGCCGTATCCCGATCATGCCAAGTTAAGAGTGTACGAATTGCCTTTACGCCAATCGCTCATTCGGTTGGCTGCCATCTTGCGCCTGGCAGATGCGTTTCAGGCCAAGGAGTACCGTGCCATTCGCCGCCTGCAAGTTGAAAATGGACCGGGATTCCTGGTGATTCGCGCCGATGGTTTTCGCGATCGGGATCCTATCAACGCAAAATTGTCGGTGGCGAGGCGCTTTTTGGAATTTGTCTTCCAGCGATCCGTTCACATCCTGACGCCGGGAACACGAATGATGATTCCCCGAATCGTGCGGCCCGCCGCGCGCAGCGACGCCGCATAAACCGCACATTTCTTTGCTACTGCAGTTTCTAAATCCAAGTCTGTATCCGTTAAAACGCAAGCCGCAACGAAAGCTGTGCGACCCGGGGATCGTTGGCGCTTGTGATCGTGCCAAATGTGAACGGGTTGGCCGTTGGAGCCTGGTAGAACCGGTTGGGCTGATTAAAATTGGGATGATTGAAGAAATCGAACATGTCCGCGCGGAACTGCAGTTGCACACTCTCTCGAATTGCAAAATTCTTTTGAAACGTTATGTCAAAATTGTTGATGTCCGGCCCCGTCACGATGTCGCGTCCCGCGTTTCCATACGAAAACGCGGCGGGAGCGGCAAAGCAAGATGTATTGAACCATTGCACAGGTGATTTCGGTCCGCCGTTCGGATTGCAAACCAGATTCGGCCGCTCGGAAATATTCGACTGAGTAGCCGTAGGTTCCCCATTATTGGCAACGTCGGACGTCAGATTGACTGTAAAAGGGGAGCCACTTTCAAGTGTATAGATCCCTCCGACTTGCCAACCTTCCAGTGCGGTGCGCGCCCAATTCTCCGAATTTTTCAAGAACGGAAGCTCGTACAAGAAACTGGTTACAAAACGATGACGGTGGTCAAAATCTGACAGGCCCTTCTCCGCGTTCATGTTCGTCGGATCCTGCGGCAAATTTGACCCGGCGTTATTCGATCCGGGATTGGAGGCGTCATCTAATGCCTTTGACCATGTGTAATTCGATTCGATGACCAGGCCGCGCCAGGCGCGCTGCGTCAGGGTCAATATCAGCGCGTTATATTTTTCCCAACCATCCCATGTGACGGACGAGAATCCGCTCATCTGGGGTATGGGGCGCACGTGCTCAGGGCCTGGGGCCAACGCAGTTTCGGGGAAGAGATTTTGCAAAGTAAGGTTGTCGGCATGCACCGTGTACGATCCAATGTACTGCACCTGGAGTGCAGTGGAAGAGGTCAGGCTTCGTTGGACGGAAAGATTCCAGACGTTGTTATATTCGATTTTGAGATCGTGGTTGAGGCTGTTTGCGCTGACGGATCCCGTAGGTGATGCAGCCATAATGTCTTCCGTGTTGAAATTCGGAGTTGCCCCCGCCGGATTGGCCACTGTCTTCGCAAAGTAGAACGGGAGATTCAGCGCGGCATTTTGAATGATGCTATACGCCGCTTGGTTGGTGTAGACGCCGAAGCTGGAGCGAATCACCGTCTTGTGGTCCGGCAGGCTCCACGCGATCCCGATCCTCGGAGCCAGCCGCAAGGGCCGAGCCTGAAGCAAGCTGCGGTCCCACCCGGCCTGTGCTGAAGTAACGAAGGGTATGGGGATGAACGGCAATAAAGCCGATGCGCCCGGCGAGATTTGGCCCTGGTTATTGCTCGCGATGACGAATTCTCCGCCGGGCGCCAAAGTGTTCACCACCGCCATATTGTTGTTGGCGTCCGTGACGTTCTGGTTGTATTCGTAGCGCAGTCCGATATCCAATTTGAGGCTGGGCACGATTTGCCAGCTGTCCTCGATATAGGTGTGAACCCAGTTCGTCTGGCCCTGCAACTCGCCGCGGCCCTGGACTCCCACTTGCCCTTGATTGGGAGCTCCCAGCAGGAAGTCCCCCAAAGAACTGGACGTATATCTGCCGGTGAATGAGAAGGTACCTCGCGCATTGGTTGCACTGACTGGATTGAAATCCAAGTGGAAGAAGTAGACTCCGAATTTTACTGTGTGGGTCCCGTGATGCAACATCACGTTGTCGTAGGCTTCGTAGTTGTTGTCAACACGTGAAACGTATTGGGTTGGCTCCCCCAGGCTTGAAAAGCCCGTGACGCTCACCGAGGGATATCCCATATCCAGGGGATTGGTCGTCACACCTTGCAACCCTGTGGAGGCCGCGAGATCCGTTCCCGCATTGGAGCTGGTTTGCCCCCCGCCGACCCACAACCATCCAAATCGCAGTTCGTTGATCCAAGACGTGTTGAAGACGTGAGTCCAGGTGCTGGAGAGATTGTCCGTGTGAGTTCTCAAATTGTATCCAAAGCCGGGCAGGAGCGTTTCGTTGATCGCGCCCAATCCGAACGGGTTGAATTGGTTTGCGTCGAAAATCGATGCGCGAACAAAGGCGCTGTCCTTGGTGCTGAAGGTATGATCGACCCGGGCGTTGTATTGGTTCACTTCCGACGTGGCCAAATTCGTTGCCAGCAGGTTATTGGATAGCGCGGACTGGTTTGTGGCATGCGGGACTTTCGCTAGAATTGCGGCCGCCACAGGATCGATGGCGGGAATCGTGTCGTTCGCGAAAGGCGTCCCTGTGCTCGGATTGATGACGACGATGCCTGTTCCCTGGAAGTTCCCGCCGCGCTCCGCATCCGTTGGAACCGTAAAACGCTGGGTTTGGGTTTGATGAGTCCTTTGCCCTTCATAATTCACAAAAAAGAATGTCTTGTCGTGCTGAATCGGTCCGCCCAGACTCCCGCCGAACTCATTTTGTTTATAGGGAGGTGTAGGCGCCGAAGGGGAATTGAAGAAGTTTTTAGCATTGAAGATATCATTGCGGACAAATTCGAATACGCTGCCATGCAGACGATTTGTGCCGGATTTCGTAATCACATTGATGACGCCGCCCGATTTGCCGCCGAATTCCGCGCCGTAGGACGTTTGGTCCACGTTAAATTCCTGAATGTCGTCCACGGAAGGGTTCAAAACCTGGTTGTTGTAATATTCGTCGGTGATGCTCACCCCATCCACGAGGTACAGATTATGGCCGCCGCGCTGGCCGAGAATTCCCCAAGTCTGCCCCGTCTGCTGGAGCGCCCCGCCGCGTGTGCCTGAGGGAGCATGAGTTATGCCTGGCGCTAATCCGACCAGGTCAATGAATTGACGCCCCTTGAGTGGGAGATTGATGACCTGTTGTTGCTCGATGGTGTCCTGGATGGCAGCCGATTCCACCTGCAACAAGCCGGGCTCGACGGTCACGGTTAAGGTTTCGCTTTGTTCCCCGAGCTCCAGGGCGAACGCCTGACGGAGATGTTCACCGGCATGTAACTCCACATGGCGCTGCACGATCTGTTTGAATCCCTGCGAATTCACCGTCAAGTCGTATACCCCCACGGGCAGCTGCGCCAGCAGATATTCACCGGAGGCGTTCGTCTTCGTGGCGTATTTGAGTTGCGTGCTGGTCTCGACGGCTGTGACAGTGGCATCGAGAACAACGGCGCCCGTAGGGTCATGCACGATCCCGTCGATTTCTCCCGTGTTCATTTGTGTAAACCCGGGTGCAGCAACAAACGCCAGGATGCCCGCAAGAAAAATTGCATTGCGAGCAATGCCTGTGAGTTGCTTCAGCACAAGAGGGCCTCGATTTGAGTGCGGGATTCCTGACTGCTGCTAATCCGAAATTACACTGGAATGGAAATGGGATGCTGTAAGGATGTTGTAAAAAGCTATAAAGCGCGAAGCGAAGAAGAATTGCCGCACGAATAATAAAGTGGCCTAAAACGGATGGGGGGCTAACTTGCGCCTGGTCTGTAAGTTAGCATTGGCAGAGAATCAGGAGGAAACCGCCGCAGTGGTCTTGGATTCCATCTGCCGCACCGCGTGTTCCACGCATGGCAAGTGCAGCGTAAACGTGCTGCCGCGCCCGGGAGCGCTTTTCACCGTAACCTGGCCATGCATCGCTTCCATGATGCTTTTCGCCAGAGGCAGACCCAGGCCGGTACCGTGGATTTGCGCGGCAGTCACCGAAGGACTGCGGTAGAACGGTTCGAATATATGCCGCAATTCTTCAGGGGCAATTCCAATGCCGCGGTCGGAGACGCTGATTTGAATTTCTTTTCCGGTCAATCCGTGTTCGCTGAGCCGCGCCTGAATTCCGATCCACTTCTGCTCGCTGCCGTATTTCAAAGCGTTGGTAATCAAATTCTGCACGCACTGAGAAAGGGCGGGGAGATCGCCCACGATTTGGGGCAGGTTCGGCTCGATTTGTTGTTCCACGTGGAACCCCGCCGTTCGAATAAGCCCGGCCGTGCCGGATAGCGCCGATTCAAGAATTTCCGGCACTTCCAGGGGGCGCAGGCTGTAGCGCTGCTGGCCCTCGCGGATCGCGGCGAACAGCAGGATTTGCTCGACCATTTCGAATAGTTTTCGAGCTTGCGCACCGATCACAGATCCGTATTGTTCGAGCTGCGGTTTTCCCTCCACCACGCCGTGCGCGATATTTTCCGCAGCGGAACTGATTACCGTGAGGGGAGTCCGCAACTCATGGGAAACCGCGGTGACAAAATCCATTTGCAGCTTGGCCAGCCTCTGCGCGCGCGTGCTCGTAAAAATCAGGATCCCCATGCTGATCACCAGCAGGAAGAGCACGCCGAATCCGATTGCCAGATCGCGGCGTCGCGAATCCGCGATGAAAGCACCGAGCGCTCCTCCTCGGCGATGCCTTACGATCAAGCGCCAGTCCTCGTTCGTCCCCTCGTCGTGCAAGAGAGGAAACCACGTAACCGCGACCGATGCCGCCGGGCCATTTTCCTGAGAAGGCGTATGGAAAATATGAATTGGAGATCCTTGTCCCTTGTCGCGCAGGCGTCCGAAAATATTCATGGTGCCGTCTGCGTCCGCGATTTCGGCGTTGCCGAAGCCGTCATCCGAGGAATAGAGCGGCGGTCCCGTGTTCCTGCCGGTAGTAACGGCAACCTGGTAGTCGAGCCCTTCCGTGCCGCGAAAGTATCGTTGCGCGAGGGCCGGAAGAACATTGTTCTGCACATTGTTTCGGTCCAGAGCGATTACAATCCAATCCGCTGCATTTCGTGAAACATTCTGTCGGCCTGCGGAGGTGGAAGAATCGCGCGCAACCGATCGCACGAGCGCAGGAATCCGCGCTTCAAACTGCCAGCCCGCCAGGGGCCCGCCCGTGTAGAAACGGTTGGCGAATTCGGCGTTCACTTCTTGGGCAGTCGGGGGATTCGCGCCACCGGAAGAAGGCGACGCTCCCTCGGCGGCGGATTCGGAAGCGGACTTCTGGATTTCATCGCGCAGTTCACCGAAATCTGAGGGCCAGTCGCTCGGCTCGAAACGCTGGCCGGAACCCGCCAGGCGAAGCACTTGCGTCGCAGGTGGCCCGTCAAACCGCAAAATATAAAGGCCTGCAACGAGATTCGGATTCGCCGTGGTTTTTTTCCAATCTGCGTATCGTCGCGCATATTGGTCCCAGTCCTCCTGCGTGCCGGATTCGGGATCGACGCGCAGCGCGACGCAGACTTCGGAGAAAACGCGGAAGAAATCCAGATGCCAGTTGATCATGGACATCTGCAAGCTATCGGCAAGGCGGATGCTCGTGGCTTCGCTGACCTGATTGCTCCAGCGGTATTGCAGCAGCCCCAAAACGATCACCACGATGACGGCAAGAATGATGATGACCGTAGAAAATTCACGCTCTTTGATAGGGAATTTCATAATATGCCCAACTAAACTTTGAACTTATAACCGAATCCCTGCACCGTCAGGATGAATTTGGGCTGTTTCGGATCGTCTTCCAGCTTTTGCCGCAGGCTGGCGACGTGCACGTCCACGGTGCGCGTGTACATGTCCGCGCTGTAGCCCCACACTTGCTTCAAAAGTTCCTCGCGCGAAAGCGTAGCGCCACGATGCTCGAGGAGATAACGCAGCAATTGAAATTCGCGAGCCGAAAGATTTACAGGCTTTCCGTCGCGCGTGGCTTCCGTTCCCATCAGGTCCACGTGAATCGATCCGAAATCGACCACGCCGCTTTGCGCCGCCGGGCGAATGGGCGCGCGGCGCATCAGCGCCTCGACCCGGGCCATCAATTCCAGCATGTTGAAAGGTTTTGTCACGTAGTCGTCCGCGCCGATTTTCAGCCCGTTGACCTTGTCGCTGGTCTGGCCGCGGGCGGTGAGCATGAGAATAGGAGTGATGAGCCCGGCTTCGCGGATGCACTTGCACACGTCGAATCCGTCGCGTTTAGGGAGCATGACGTCGAGAATGATCAGGTCGAACGGAAGCTGCGTGGCCTTCTCGAATCCTTCATCCCCGTTGGAGGCGTAGTCGACGGCGTACCCTTCGTTTCGCAGGCGGTCGCCCACGGTCATTTGCAGGGCTTGTTCATCCTCAACAAAAAGCACATTTCCGCGCATCCAAACTCACCGCCCATACGTCCAACCTATTGCATAAGGCGCGTTTTGTGTACCTTGAGGTACGCGCACTCATGCTGAATTCTTGACACGTTTTCTCACAGGATGCTAGCCTCGATAGATTAGCACAGCCTCCGCGAGATATTCGGAGGCCACTGATGAATCCAAATCGCACGCCAAACCGTCGATATGTCGCTTGCATTCTTCTCTTAATGGGCGTATTGGTTTTCGGCATCGTCCAGTGGAGTTTCCTTCCCATATTAATTCAGAACGGGGCGGCAGCGAGCAAGGCCGTTGTGGATCTGTCGGCAAGCCATACATCCAAATTTGCGGCGCCGTTCAAATGTCTGGTCGGAGATGGGCTGAGTCCGTGCCTCGTACAATCGAGGATCACCGTGCGGAGGATTGCGTCCAGGATCGTTCGTTTGCCGGATGCCCCGATTTCCGGCCAGGATGATTTTTCCCTCACCCACCGCCCCCTGCGCGCACCGCCTTCCGCCTAACAACAAGCAGGGCTCGATCCCTGCGGTGATTCCCTTTGGAATTCTAGCGCATGCCGAGTCAATCTATGCGTTAAGGCGCATTTTCGTGCTGGGCCAGGAAAAGCTTCAATTAGCCAGCGGCGATTGCAGAACGGCGGCTGGCGTGAATATAGTTCTGGCTGCTGGGGGTATCGTGCGGTGACTTACAATTCTGGAGATCTGATGACTTTAACTCAAATAGAGCAAGCCGCTCTCGAGGAATTGCGGCAATTGGATTCCTGCAGTGTGGCAAACGCAATCGAAACATTCGGCATGCGATTGCGCAATTCGGGCTTTACCGATTCCACCGTTCGCTGCATTTTTGAAGATTTCCCTCCTCTGGTCGGACACGCGGCCACTGTTCGCGTCCGAACCTCTGATCCGCCCATGGAGGGGGATAGCTATTACTACCGGCTCGATTGGCTGGACCATCTGTTGAAGGTTCCGCCTCCGCGCGTTCTTGTTATCCAGGATCTGGACAGGCATCCCGGGCTGGGATCCTTCATTGGCGATGTCCACGCCAATATCTTGCTGGCGCTCGGATGCGTCGGCGTGGTGACGAACGGCGCGGTTCGCAACATCGAAGCCGCACGAACCCTCCGGTTTCAAATGTTTGCCGGAAACTTGTCGGTTTCCCATGCCTTCGCTCATCTTTTCGATTTCGGAGGGCCGGTTGAGGTCGGCCATATGCACGTGCGGCCGGGAGATCTTTTGCACGGAGACCGGCACGGAATTCAGACGGTTCCGATCGAGATCGCGTCGAAGATTCCCGCTGTCGCGCGAAGGATGAACGGCGAAGAGAGAGAGATCATAGAATTCTGCCAGTCCAGCGCCTTCACGCTGGAGAAACTTCGCTCGGATGTGGCCGCGCTCAGGATCAAAAGAAAGAATTTAAGGGATTGAAGCAATGATACGGGATCGTGGAGGTTATCCAGTGTGGCGCATCCATAGCATCTTTGGTTTCTTTATCGTACTGATCTGTTCCGGCGCGCTCGTTGGCTGCGGCGAGGAGCACAAGGCGGCTGCTGACGATGCAGCCAACGCGCCCGCGGCCGCCGTCGTGAAAGTAGCGCGAGGAAACATCGCGGACAACCTGGAAATCGCTTCGGAATTCCTGCCCTTTCAGGAAGTCGACGTGTATGCAAAAGTCTCCGGCTACATCAAGAAACTCAATGTGGACTACGGAAGCCACGTGAAGCAAGGCGAGGTCCTTGCGACATTGGAAATCCCGGAACTCCAACAGCAATTGCAGCAGGATGAAGCCTCCGTCCGCCGCAGCGAACAGGAGTTGACGCGCGCTCGCGAGGATTTGAATCGGGCGCAATCGGCCTATAGCGTTGCGCACATCACCTACACGCGCCTCGCCGATGTACAGAAGTCGCGCCCGGAACTTATCTCCCAAGAGGAAATCGATGTCGCCAAGGGAAAAGACTTGGAAGCGGACGCGGACGTGTCCGCGCAAAAAGCAGCGCTGGCCGCAGCCGAAGAAGCTTTGCTCGCCGCAAAGGCCGCGCTCGGCAAGGATCAGGCTATGTTCGATTACGCGCGCATGACGGCGCCGTTCGACGGCGTGGTGACCCAGATTTACGCCTTTACCGGCGCCTTGCTCCCGGCGGGAACGGCGTCAATCAATAAGGGCGAATCGGCGCTTTGCCGGCTTTCGCAAAACGATCTCTTGCGCCTCGTGATACCGGTTCCCGAAAGGGCGGTTTCCAATATTCGTATCGGCCAGTCTGTAGCCGTCAACGTGTCCGGCATGGACCGAACTTTTGAAGGCAGAATTATCCGCTTCTCCGATCAAATCGATATGACCACGCGGACCATGCATACAGAAGTGGATGTTCCCAACCCCAAATACCAGCTCGTTCCCGGCATGTACGCCTCCGTAAAAATTCCCCTTCATGCGGCGGACAAAGTCTTAACCGTCCCGGTGCAGGCATTTCAAGCCGGGAGTGAAGGGAAAGGAATCGTGCTCGTTGTGGGATCCGGAAACAAAATCGAGCGCCGCGAAGTGACAGTGGGGTTGCAATCCGCAACCGACGTCGAAATCACCTCGGGGCTGCAGGAAAATGAGAACGTCATCTTCGGAAGCCTGGGACAGTACCGGCCGGGCCAAATCGTTGCACCCAAGTCTGTCGCGCCTTCGAGCATGGAATAGAGCGAAATTAAATGGGCCCACGGTACAGGAGAAATAAATGCCATCATTTGCTGTCCGTCATCCTTATCTGATTATTGTGTTTTGCCTGTTCGTCGTCGTGTTGGGATTGACCAGCGTGGCGCGCATGCCCGTGGACATGTTTCCTCCCATCAATATCCCCGTGGTCCTCGTCGCAACTTTCTATAGCGGTATGCCTCCGCAGCAGATCGAAGCCGACATCACGGATACGTTTGAGCGGTTCTTCACGCTGGCCAGCGGCGTGGACCACATGGAATCGCGATCCTTGCCCGGCGTGAGCCTGATCAAGATTTATTTCCAGCCGGGCACGGACGCGGACGCGGACGTCACCTCGATTTCCAACCTGGCCATGGCGGACTTGCGCAGATTGCCCCAGGGAACTCTGCCCCCCGTCGTGCTGAAGGTGGATGCATCGAGCTTGCCGGTGTGCCTGCTGACTGTTGAGGGCGAAGGGCTGAACGAAACTCAGCTACACGACTATCTGCAATTCCAGATTCGCAACCAGATTGCAGGCGTTCCGGGCGCCACGGTTCCGCCCCCTTATGGTGGTAAGTACCGGCAAATCATGGTCTATGTGGACCCTCTCAAGTTGCAGGCCCACGAATTGAGCCCCATGGACGTGGTTCGTGCGACGAACTCCTCCAACTTGATCTTGCCGGCAGGAGACGTGCGCCTCGGCCCGATCGACTACAACATCTACACCAATGCACAGGTCGCAGACGCCAACGCCCTCAATCAGGTTCCTCTCAAGACCGAGGGACAAAAGTCCGTTTTTATCTCCGATGTTGGAAAAGCGGTGGACGGTTCCGCGCTGCAATACAACATGGTCCGGGTGGATGGCCAGAAGTCTGTGTACGTGGCCGTGCAAAAGCAGGGAGGCGACACCAACACGATCGCGGTGGTAAACGGGATCAGAGCCGCCATTAAAGACCTGCGCGATATTCCCTCTCAGCTGCATACCTTTGTCACCTTCGATCAATCCGTGTTTGTGAAAGAGGCCATTTCCACCGTGTTACGCGAAGGCGGAATTGGAATTTTCCTGACCGGTCTGATGATTCTGGTATTCCTGGGAAGCTTTCGCGCCACCGTCGCTGTTTTCCTATCCATTCCGATTTCGGTGTTTATCACGTTCTTCATTTTGCATAGCGCTGACAAATCGATTAATGCCATGGTTCTGAGCGGACTGGCGCTGGCGTTCTCACGCCTGATCGACGACTCCGTGGTGGTGATAGAAAACGTGTACCGCCACCTGGAAATGGGCGAAGACCCGGCGGTGGCGGCCGTCAAGGGAACAAACGAAGTCGCGCTGGCGGTCCTGGCCATCATGCTGGTCGCAGTGGTGGTTTTCTTTCCAGTCACATTCCTGTTTGGCGTGAGCTCGTATTTGTTCGGCGCTCTGGCGCTCGGCGTCGTGCTCGCTCTTTTCGCCTCATACTTCGACGCGGTGACGGTCGTGCCTCTGTTCTGCGCAAATTACCTGAAGGCCATCCATGAACATGCCGGAGGAGAGGAGGGAAAGAAAAAGTCCTGGGGAGCGAGATTCCACGCCGGGTTCAACGCGAAATTCGAGGTGATGCTGAATTTTTACGAAAAATGGGTCAGGAAGGCCCTCGATCGTCCCGTCGAGGTGGTCGTCGGATTTCTGATATTTTTCTTTCTCTGCTTCCTGTTGTATCCCTTCATGGGCGTTTCCTTTTTCCCGCGAACCGACGCCGGCCAATTTGTGATCAACGTGAAGGCCCCGACCGGCACGCGGCTTGAGCTGACCGACAACTATGTGAAGCGCGTGGAAGACATCGTGCATCAAGTTGTCCCGCCCAACGAACTGGAAACCATCGTCTCCAATATCGGCCTGACGCCGGATCTATCCTCCCTGTTTACGCCGAACTCGGGAATGCACACCGCGTTCGTTCAGGTGGGCCTGAAGGAAGACCACAAGGAAAGCAGTTTCGTCTACATGGATCAGGTCCGCGCGCGCATTGGCTCCCAAATTCCGGAACTGCGAACTTACTTTCAGTCCGGCGGACTGGTGGATGCGGTGCTCAACCAGGGCGCTCCGGCGCCGATCGACATACAGGTGAGCGGAATGGACCTCAACGCGGACGATCGCATCGCACAGGACCTGGCTCGACAGTTCCGGGCGGTACCCGGCATTTCCGACGTTTATATTCCACAGGATATGGACTACCCCGCGTTGCAGGTAAACGTGAATCGTGCCCGGGCCAATGAACTGGGTCTCAATCCCCAGGAAGTCGTGGACAATCTCATCACCTCACTTACTTCGAATGCGATGATCGCTCCGGGTTACTGGGTGGATCCAAGGAGCGGAAACAACTACTTCGTGACGGTCCAGTATCCCGAAAATCAGCTGCATTCCGTCGAAGATTTAAAGGCCATGCCGCTTCGGGGCTTCGGCTTGAAGCTGCCCACCTACCTCAATCAAGTCGCCGATGTGAGGGTGGTGCAATCTCCGACAGAAGTGGACCACTACCAACTGCAGCGCTCCGTGGACATCTACGTTGCTCCCTCCGGTGAGGATTTGGGGAAACCTGCCGCGGCGATTTCGAAGATTATCGCCGGAACGAAGATTCCATCAAATCTTCGGATCAACGTGCGCGGACTCGTGGTGACGATGCAGAATTCCTTCCGCAGCTTTGGGATCGGCCTGATCCTCGCCATCCTTCTCGTGTACCTGATTCTGGTGGCGCAATTCGCCTCCTTTATCGATCCCTTCTTGATCGTGCTGGCTGTCCCTACGGGACTGGTGGGAGTGATCATCACCTTGGTTTTTACGGGAACAACTCTGAACATTCAGTCGTTAATGGGAATCGTGATGCTGCAGGGGATGGTGGTTTCCAACAGCATTCTTATTGTGGACTTCGCCAACGTCCTGCGCGGCGAGGGACGCAGAGTCGTCGATGCAGTCGCGGACGCTTGCCGCATCCGTTTGCGCCCGATCCTGATGACTTCGCTGGCGACCGTCGTGGGCCTCCTCCCAATGGCTTTCAAACTCGAGACGGGAAGCGAAGCATACGCGCCGCTCGCGCGGGCTATCATCGGAGGCCTGATTTCTTCCATCCTGCTGACAATATTTGTGGTGCCGGCTGCCTACTTGTTGATTTACCGGCGTCGCGAAGCATCGGCCGGCGCTCCCGTCACCGAGGAGGCGCGCTAATGCGTGGCTCCCGGAGCTGGCTGCTCTTTGCAATTATTTCCGGCGCTGCTCTTGGCGCCGTCCCCTGCGAGTCGCAAACTGCGCAGCCTTATTCAACGCCGGCTCCGGCCCAACCGCAGGCCCAGAATCAAGCTGGACAGCGTCTAACCTTGACGGAGGCCGAGAGCATTGCCATCCAAAATCATCCGCAGATTCAGGCGGCCGCGCAATTGGCTTCTGCCGCCGCCGCGCAGGTGAGGGAAGTTCAATCCCTCTACTATCCGCAGGCGAGCGGAGCTGCCACCGGCACGAAAGCGGAAAACAACAGCCGCATAGCCGCTGGATTTCTGAATAGCCCCTCAGTCTTCGACAAGTTTGCCGATGGAATCACTGTGACCCAACTCGTTACCGACTTTGGCCGCACGCACGAACTTTCCAAGAGCTCGCACTTCCACGCGCAAGCCGAGCAGGAAAATGTCATCACCACGCGCGCCGACGTGTTGCTGCGCGTCGACGCGTCCTACTTCGGCGTCATGAAGGCCCAGTCCGTCCTTCACGTTGCCGAGGAAACTGTGAAGGCCCGCCAACTGGTTACAGATCAAGTGAGCGAACTGGCCAAGAGCAGCCTCAAGTCCGGCTTGGACGTAAGCTTTGCGAAAGTGGATCTGGCCAGGGCGCAGCTCTTGCTGGTGCAGGCGCAGAACGATTTGCAATCTTCTTACGCGCAGCTTTCCGACGCGCTGGGCTTTTCGGATCAACGGACCTATCAGCTGGTGGACGAACCAATGCCGGGCGCTCCCCCGCCCGATGTCGCGCCGCTTATCGTCGAGGCGTTTCAGAATCGGCCGGAAATCATCAGCCAGGGCTTGGATGTGAAGTCGGCGCAAAGCTACGCCACCGCGCAACGCGATCTCTGGTTTCCCACGATCTCGGCCGCCGGAGTGACGGGCCTGGTCCCCATTCGGCAAGATCCCTTACCCAGCCGTTACGCCGCGGCAGGATTCAACGTGAATGTTCCCATTTTTAACGGGCGCCTCTTCAACGCCGAGCACGCCGAGGCGATAGCGAGAAGCAACGCCCAAGAGCAATTTCTCCGGGATCTCGAAAACCGCATAGCTCAGGACGTGCGCACATCCTGGTTGAATGTCATCTCCGCCTACCAGCGCCTTTCCTTGACCCAGGAACTGCTGGAACAGACAACGCAAGCGTACGATCTGGCGAAGGGGCGCTACCAATTGGGCCTGAGCTCGATCATTGAACTCAGCCAGGCGCAATTGAATTTGACCGAGGCTCAGGTCGAGCAAGTCAGCGCGCAGTACGATTACGAAAGCCAGACGGCGAATTTGAATTACCAGTTGGGCCGCGTGAAATGAGCGCGGCTTGCGGCTCCGGCAACGCATCTCCGCCCTTGACAACCTAATTTCCTGCGCCCTATGCTGAGGCCCTTGAAAATAGCCATCGGATCTGACCACGCAGGATTTGAGTACAAAGGAAAAATAATAGCTCTTTTGTCCGCGCTCGGGCACGAAGTCCGTGATTTCGGCACGTTCAGCGCCGACCCGGTCGACTACCCGCTTTTTATCCGCCCCACCGCTGAAGCGGTAGCCCGCGGCGAATTCGAGCGCGGCATCGTGCTCGGCGGATCGGGAAACGGTGAAGCCATGGTTGCTAACAAAGTGCGGGGCATCCGCTGCGCGCTTTGCTGGAATCTGGAAACAGCCCGGCTGGCGCGAGAACACAACGACAGCAACTGTCTCTCGCTCGGCCAGCGGATGATTCCTGAGGACCTGGCCCTGGAAATTGTGAAAGTGTGGCTGGTCACGCCGTTTGAGGGCGGGCGGCATATCCGCCGCATAGCCGAAATCGAATAATATCCATCAGGCGTTCCCGAGGTGATCATGAAACGATTTTTCAAAATATCCCTCGCGATTGTCTTGTGTCTTGTCGTTGTGCTTGCTGCAGGGATTACGCTGACAATCGGCTGGCGACCGTTCATCGGCCCGCGCTCGCGACCCCTGACCAATCGAGTTTTCGAACGAACCCCGCAGCGCTGGGCGCGCGGAAAATATTTGGTGGAAAACGTGTCGCTATGCGTCGATTGCCATTCGCCGCACGATTGGACCAAGCACGACGCGCCGATCCTGCCCGGCATGGAAGGCGCGGGCGAGGATATGTCGATCTTGAAAGGCTTGCCCGGCCAAGTCGTGGCGCCTAATCTCACGCCCGATCCCGAGACCGGAAGCGGGACATGGAGCGACGATGCACTGGCCAGGGCCATCCGCGAAGGGATCGGTCACGACGGCCGCACGTTGTTTCCCATGATGCCCTACCAGGGCTTCCGGAATATGCCGGACGAAGATTTGGCTTCTGTGATTGTGTTCCTGCGTTCGCTGCCGCCGGTTCGAAATCCGCTGCCGAAAACCGCGATTATTTTTCCCGTGAAATATCTCATACGCAGCGCCCCCGAACCGGTTACGGATCCCGTGCCGACGCCAGATATTTCCGATCCCATCAAGCGCGGAAAGTTTTTAGTCACCCTCGCACGTTGCGAAGACTGCCATACGCCTGCGAACCGCGGCGAGCCCATTCCCGGTCTGGAAATGGCAGGCGGAGAGGTATTCGAAGGCCCTTGGGGGAGAGTTGCCAGCGCGAACTTGACGCCCGATCCGTCAGGCATTCCGTATTACGACGAAGTTTTGTTCTTGCAGGCGATTCGAACCGGATACGTCAGGGCGCGGCCCTTGAATCAGATCATGCCCTGGCCGCATTACGGCGGCATGACCGAAGAGGACTTGAAAGCCATTTTCGCTTATCTGAAGACAATCAAACCCGTCCATCACGTGGTGGACAATTCGGAACCGCCCACCATGTGCGTGATTTGCAACGAAATGCACGGCGGCGGGGACAAGAATCATAAGAATTAGTCTGGATGTGTCGCAAAAGACTGTTCGGTTCTTGGAAGAAAAAGCTTCAGCCTGCCGTGTTTTGATTATTGTCAACACTACAGGCCAAGCAGATAGGCTGAAGAGGATGCGGAAAAACTCAAACCTCTGTCATTCTGAGCGAAACGAAGAATCTCTCCTTTCTTTTCTTATTCTTAAATCGAAGAGAGATTCTTCGTTTCGCTCAGAATGACAGAACAAGGCATTTTTACCGCGGCCTGTGAAGCCTGTCCCACTATTGCCCGATGACCAGCACAGAAAATGTGCCGGGGATTACCGGAGGTCTCGGCCGCGGATTTTCAGGAGTCGGAGCGGGACGGGGACCAAGTTCAGCGCCAGCCACGTACACCTTGCCGGTTTTCCGGTCGACGGCCATCGTCCGGGCCCCCGCCTCCGTTGGCACGTTTTGCACGAGTTCGTATTCGTCTGGAGATTTCTGGCGGAAAATCGAGAGCATGCCGTTCGCGCCCGTCGAGAAATAGACCAGCCCTGTCTTCGGATCGAATTCCGCTGCGTCAACGCCTCCTCCAATCGGGTTGGTGGCGACAATTTTTCCGGAGGTTGCATTCACGACGGCCATCATTCCGGCGCCGCGACATCCGATGAAAATGCGCGCGTGGACACGATCCATATCCATGCTGCTCGGCGCCTGGCAAGGGGCGGTGGGCCAGGTTTCCAGTACTTTCAATTCCCGCGCATCGAGTTTCAAAAGAGTATTGCGATCCTGCATGTTCAGGAAGACATGTCCAGCTTCGTCGGAGGCAAGATGTTCCGTTCGTCCGCCCAGATTTTCGATCGTGCCGGCGATCGTCCCGGTCTTGGCATCGATGGCCGTGATGCGTTTGCTGCCGCGATCCGCGGTAAAGATGCGTTTGGTCAAATGGTCGTAGATGATTCCGTTCGGATCGTCTCCCACTCTCACTTCGCCGATTTTCGCCAGGGTTTTGAGGTCGAAAATCACGACTGAGCCGGGATTGCTTTCACTGATGAAGCCGCGCCCAAATTCCGAAGCGATGGCAGCGCCGTGCATATCCGGACCACCAGAGATTTTCCCGACGATCGTGCCGGAATCGAGGTCCAGGACGACGATTTCCGTATCGTGCGAGACGTACAGCCGGCGGGCATCACTGTCGGCCGCGACGTAATCCCAGCCACCGTCCCCCGGGATCGGGATCTTCTTGGTCAGATGATAGGCGCCGTCGGCGCGCATCGCGATGGCGAAACCTGCGAGAATGAGCAGCGACCCTGCAACAAACCGCAAAATTCCCGGCACAATTTTCTTCATGGTTTCATTTCCTCGATTGCAGAACAAAGATGCAGGGCCTTGAATTCGGCCACAGTTGCAGAGGGATTCTAGTCCACCGCAGGGAGTTTGGAAACATCCCAGCCGCCGCCGAGGGCTTTTACCAGAAGAACGGTGGACGTCAAACGGCGCGTCAGGAGACTCACGGCGGTTCGTTCATTTGCCAGCGCGGCATTCTGCGCCGTGATCACAGTCAGGTAGGTGTCGAGCCCACCCTTATACCGGTTGGTGGATTGATCAAGGGCGCGATTCGCGGCCGCGACCGCGGCATCCTGCGTCTTGGCTTCCTCGTCGAGAACGCGGAGATCGGAGAGAGAATCCTCCACCTCCTGAAAGGAGATGAGCACCGTCTGCTGATAATCCGCAATCATTTCGTCGTACGTCGATACGGCCTGATCGGAGAGCGCCCGTCTTCGTCCGGCATCGAAAACAGTTTCCGCTGCTGACGCGCCGATGGACCAGAGCGCGCTCGGCCCCGTCAGCCAATTTGGAAACTTTCCGCTCTCGAATCCTCCCACAAGTCCCAAAGTGATGGTCGGGAAGAAAGCCGCGCGGGCAATTCCGACCTGTTCGTTGGCGGAGGCGACTCTTCTTTCCGCCTCGGCAATATCGGGGCGGCGTTCCAGCAATTCGGACGGGAGACCGGGCGGAGGCACCGGAGGAGTCGCAGGTAACGGTGCAGGGTCCAGCGTGAACGAGGAAGCAGGCTGCCCGATGAGAACCGCGACGGCATGCTCGAATTGGTCGCGAGCGGAAGTAATGTCAATGTCCTCGGCGCGCGTTTGTTCGAGCTGCGTCGCGGCAAGGTCCACATCTTCGCGGGAAGCGACGCCGCCTTGAAAACGGTCTTCCGTGAGTTGCAAAGCCTTTTCGAAGGCGTCGACGTTGTCATCAAAAAGCCGCTTCTGCGCATCCAGCCCGCGCAGGGTCAGATAATCCAGCGCCAGTTCGGCGTGCAGGCTGAGCCGGATCGTTTCCAAATCCGCAGCCGAAGCTTGTGCCAGCGTGCGGCTCGATTCCACGCTGTGCCGGACGGCGCCCCAGGCGTCTGCCTCGTAGGAGATATCTCCCGACAGGTTAAAATCGGAAAAATTGACGGGAGAACCTGGGCCGAACTGAGCTCGATGCTGGGACTGACGCGTGCGGCTCGGCGATACGCTGGCGGTTACGAGCGGGTAATAGGCTGATCTTGTTTCTCGCAGCACATCGCGCGCTTCCTGAAACCGGTCCACGGCGGCCCGCAGAGTTTGGTTGGAGACGCTAAGTTTTTCTTCCAGAGCATTTAGCTGGGGATCCTGAAAAATCTCCCACCAGTCTCCTTTTTGCGCCTGGTCGCTCGGCTGCGCCGGTTTCCAGTTTGCATTCTCTTTGTAAGCAGGTGGAATTACAGTCGTGGGCTTTACATACTTCGGGCCAACGGAGCAGCCTCCCAGCAGAAGAAATCCCAGGGAAAGAAAGGGAAACACTCGCAGGCGAAAAGCAGCTCCATTCCGAATTGACCGCGGAATCCCCATCTGCCAGACCATCAAGGTTTCCCCTGTCCGAGAACCGGAGTCTCGGCCACGCGGACCACCTCGTCTTCGGCGAGCGAGTCGGAAGGATTCAACACCACCCATTCATCGCCTTTGAGGCCGGCAACAATTTCAATGTCCGTTCCGAAATCCCGGCCCGGGGATACAGGTATCAGTGAAATCGTCTTTCCGTTCTTTACAATCGCCACTTGCAAGCCCGCCGATTTGAAAATGGTGGCATTCACGGGGAGAGTGAACGTGTTGACAGGGGAAGGGAGCTTGAGATGGACTTCCACGTAGCCTCCCGGCTTGAGCAGGTGGGAGGAATTGTCCACGTCGACCTCGGTGAGCAACGTACGCGTTGAACTGTCGATGGCTCCGGAACTCCGAACGACGGTTCCCTGAAATCGCCGGCCGGGGAATTCGGTCAGAACCAATTCCGCGCGCAGCCCCGGCCGGATCAGTGGAGAATCGAGCTGCGGGACATTGACATAGACACGCAAAGGGTTCACGGCCGCAATGTGGAACAATTCGCGCTGCGTGCCGCCGCTGCTGCCAGAATCGATCAGCTGTCCGACATCGGTATTGCGCGCGGTGATCACGCCGTCGAAGGGAGCATAAACTTTTTCAAAGGATTGCATTTCCTGCAGCCGCTTCACGTTGGCCTGCGCCGATTCGACCGTGGTCTTGCGGGCGTCGTAATTTCCCGTGGCGTTGTCGACGTCCTGCTGCGCCACGGAATCTGTCTTCAGCAAATCCTTGTAGCGATTGGCGGTAATTTCCGCGAGGCTCATGTTGGCTTGGGCCGTGGCCAGGTCGGCCCGTGCCTGCTGCAATTGTTGGTCTACTTCCGGAGAATCGATTTCGGCGAGCAGTTGTCCGGCTTTTACGTTAGCACCAATATCGGCGTACCACTTCTTCAAATAGCCGTTGGTTCGCGCAAAGATGGGCGCGTCGGTATACGGCTGCATGTCGCCGGGGATGACGATTTCCTGCTGAGGCGCGCCAGGCTTTGGGTGGATAACCGAGACCGTCGGGATTGCAAGGTCGTGCGTCTCCTCAGAAAGTTGCGCATTGGCCTGGCGGCGGCTTGAAATTCCCCAGACAACCACCAAAGCGACGACAATCACCATGACCAGAAGCATCACGGCGCGCGTCACTTTGCTGCCCGATGTTGGCGGACCGCCTCGCGTCATTCTTTCACCGCCTGGCGCTTCCGCATGGTCCCGCTGATTGGAAACTACCTCCATCTGATCCTCCGAGAATCGGGTGCAGGGCCCGCCGCGGCGAGACCCTCTCAATACTTGGCACAGCTACTCGCCCGGGATTTCTATGATCGCGGATTCGCCCGGGTTCTTGCGGAAGCCGTGAATCAAGCTATACACGGCCGGCACAAAGAGCAGCGTCGCGACCGTCGCAAACATCAGACCGCCGATCACCGCACGTCCGAGTGGCGCGTTCTGCTCGCCGCCCTCGCCGAGGCCGGCCGCCATCGGAAGCATGCCGATGATCATGGCCATGGCCGTCATAATCACTGGCCGAAAGCGCGTGAACCCGGCTTCTTCCGCAGCATGAATGGGATCGAGCCCTTCCTGAACCCGCTCTTTGGAAAAGCTGACCACCAGGATGCTGTTTGCGGTGGCCACACCCATGCACATGATCGAGCCCGTCAGTGCGGGGACGCTGATCGTGGTGTGCGTCACGAAGAGCATCCAGACGATCCCGGCCAGGGCCGCAGGCAATGCCGAAATGATGATAAATGGGTCAAGCCACGACTGGAAGTTGACGACGATCAACAAATAAACCAGAAGAATCGCAAATCCCAAGCCGGCCAGCAGCCCGAGGAAAGAACTGTGCATCGTGTCAATCTGGCCGCGAATGAACATTTGGGAGCCGCGCGGCAAGTGGCCGCGGTTCCGGTTGACGATCGCTTCAATGTCTCCCGCGACTCCGCCGAGGTCGCGCCCTTGCGTGGAGCCAAAAATATCGATCATCGTTTGCGCGTCATAATGCGATACGGTCGCCATTCCCACTCCCCGGGAAACGGTCCCCAGGTTTGCCAACTGCTGCCAAGGAGCGCGAGTCGTGCCGCCGCCCGCCCCGGTCACGGGAATATTCTCGAGGTCCTGCAAGGATTCGATGTCGTATTGTGGCGCCACTGTCGCGACGGTGTAGCTGACGCCCGTCTTGGGATCGAGCCAGAAGGACGGCGATGTCTGGAAGCTGCCGCTCAAGGAAACCAGCAAGTTGGTAGCGACGTCCTTCTGCGTGAAGCCAGCCTGAATGGTCTTAGTGCGGTCCACGTTGATGTGCAGCTTGGGCTGGTTGAATGGCTGCTGAATCCGTAAGTCTGCAATCCCGGTGATCCCGCTCAACTGCTTCATCAAATTTTCCGCAAATTGGTGATTGCCCTCGACGTCGCGTCCCATGATCTGTATATCAATGGGCGCCGGAAGGCCGAAATTCAGGATTTGGCTGACGATATCGGCCGGCGGGAAATAAAACATCACACCGGGAAATTCCTTGTTGAGCTTGACGCGCAAATCGTGAATGTACTGGTCCGTGGGGTGGTGCTTGGGGTTAAAGGAAATCATGATGTCGGCGTCTTCCGGTCCGATCGGCGCCGATGTGCTGTACACGTAGTTGTAGGCGCTGTAGGGGAGCCCGATATTGTCGATCACCCCTTCGATTTCATTCGCCGGAATCAACTCATGGATCGACCGCTCGACGTCGCCGCACAGGGCAGCCGTCTCTTCAATGCGCGTCGCCGTCGGCGCACGCACGTGGAGCTTGATTTGCCCGGCGTCCACGGATGGAAAAAAATCCTCGCCCAGCCATGGATACAACGCGAAGGAACCGACGCAAACCGCGAGAAATATCAGAGGAAAAAGCACCGTGTGCGCCAGGCAGGTTCGCAGGATGCCGCGGTAGGCGTTCCTTAGCTTCTCGAATTGCAATTCGAAATGCCCTTGCAAGCGGACCAGGGGATTTGTACTGGCCAGCGATTTCTCAGCCGATTCCTCCACGTGGGCCTTTAACAGATACCGGGCCATGGTCGGCACCAAAGTGCGCGATAGCAGGTACGAGGCCAGCATCGCGAATACCACCGCTTCGGCCAGCGGCACGAACAGATACTTCGCCACGCCGGTCAGAAAAAACATGGGCACGAACACGATGCAGATCGAAAGCGTGGAGACAAACGCGGGAACGGCGATTTGCTGCGCGCCGTCCAGAATGGCCTGAATGATTTCTTTTCCCTGGGCCAGGTTGCGGTTGATGTTTTCGATTTCCACCGTGGCGTCATCCACCAGAATTCCCACGGCCAGCGCCAGTCCCCCCAGCGTCATGATGTTGATGCTCTGTCCGATGGCGCTCAGAACGATGATCGACGTCAGAATCGAGAGGGGAATCGAGACCGCGATAATCAGCGTGCTGCGCCAGCTTCCCAGGAAAATCAGGATCATGAGGCCGGTCAGGCAAGCAGCAATCACCGCTTCCCGGACAACACCGTTGATCGATGCGCGCACGAACAAGGATTGGTCGGCAATCGGCCGCACGCGGAGGTCCGGCGGCATACCTGCGAGGACTATGGGCAGGCGCTCCTTGATCTTGTTGATGATGTCCAGAGTTGAGGTGGCTCCGAGCTTCATGACGGTCATGAGCGCGGCCCTTTGCCCGTCCACCAGGACAATGTTGGTCTGCGGTGGATTGCCGTCGCGGACGTGCGCAACATCCCGAACATAAATCGTGTTCGTCCCCACCGTCTTGATGGGCAGGTCGTTCATCTCTTCGACGGTTTGGGGGCTGCCGTTCATGTCCACATCGTCTTCAAAGGAACCGATCTTCACGGTTCCGGCGGGCAGGATCAGGTTTTGCGAGCCAATCGCGGTAACCACGTCGCTGGGCGAAAGGCCTTTGGCTTGGAGCTCCGGAATGTTCAGGTCTACCTGAATCTGGCGTTGCTTGCCTCCGTACGGGTTCGGGAAGACGGCGCCCTGCACCGTCGCCAACTGGGTGCGCAGGAAATTCGACGCCAAGTCGTTTATTTGCTGCTCAGAAAGGTTTTTCCCGGATAGCGCGAGCTGAATGATCGGGACAGAGGACGCGTTGTAAGCAAGGATGAACGGCGGAGTAGTCCCGGGAGGATCCTGCCGCAGGGCTGATTGCGCGATAGCCGTGACTTGCGACATGGCCATGTCAATGCGCACGTTGGGGTAGAAAAAAATCTTGATGACGCCCAGGCCGTTCAAGGATTGCGATTCGATGTGCTCGACATCATTGACGGTGGCGGTCAGACCCCGCTCGTAACTGACGACCAGACGTTCGGAGACGTCCTGGGCTGAAAGCCCGGGATATCCGTACACCACGCTGAGCACCGGAATATCGATATTCGGGAAAATGTCGATGGGCGTGGTGTAAACGGCCAGCGTTCCGAGGATCAGAATCAGCAAAGACATCACCACAAAGGTGTAGGGTCTTCGCAGTGCTAAACGGACTATCCACATACAGGACTTCTGCCTCCCAGAACCCGCTCGCGCCGGCCCTTATCGACACGAGCACAACGCTCGCCCATTGCGATTCCAGCGATTCCAAATTTCGCCTGGTCTCCGACGCGTGAAAATCGGTGTTCGCTGGCGACTCTGAAGTTTATTCCTGGCCCGAGCTTTGCCAAGCCATTTCGCGTTCCTCGGGGAACCGCCGAGGCGCGCCTTCCTTACAATCTTCTGATGCGAGAGCCCAAAATCCCGTTACAAATACATTTTCCCAGATTATCGCCCTATCGGAGCGTCTAACCTGTTTGCGCGCAACCTGAAAAAATCGAGTCGAAAAACAGTCCCAGGACATTGCGGACGTCCCCATCTGACAGCGTTTTGGGGTCCAGCAGGTGCTCGAGCAGCAATCCTTGCGAAACCGCTCCGAGACAGGCCGAGGACGCCGGGTAGGCAATGGGGATGGATTTCCCGAGCGCGCTCATGATTTCGGAAAACAGCTCTCCAAACGATGCACGAATGCGGCGGTGCCTGCTGCGCAACCGGGCGTGCGCCTCGGGGTGCCGCAGGGCGAACAATTTGAATTCCATGGAGATCAGCACCAGGCGGCGGTCCGTGGCGAGTTCCGCGTAATGGGTTCGCAGCGCCACGAGCTTGCCGGCCGGATCGGAGTGGCGGCGGACGGCCTTGGTAAGAGATTCGATCCGCTCCCGCACCCATTCCTCGAGGATGGCAAAAAAGATATCTTCCTTGCTCTTGAAATTGGCATAGAACGCGCCCCTGGTGTAGCCCGCGCCGGCCGCGATGTCTTCCAGCCGGGCCCCCTCAAAACCGTCTTTGGCGAAAATGCGTTTGGCGGCGTCCAGCAATTTCCGGCGTGTTACCCGGGTACGCTCGGCCTGGCGCGTACGGAGCCCAGGGGCCAGCGCGGCGCGTCCCCGGCTTCTCTTGGCGCGTGCCGGAATGGAAAATGGCCTCATATTGCCCCGGCGCTTCGCTTGACAGGATACATACGTGTATGTATCTTACTTGGGTGCGTCCGGCTACGCAAGCCCTAATTGCAAAATCGGATGGCCCGCCTTGCCTTCCCCCTTGGAAACGGAATACCGAGTGCGGCAGGTGCGGCTGGCCATTCCTGAAGAATCGAGCGGTTTTCATGCAAATTTCCCGGTTTCGTTTCTTCCTCCTGATGATCGGCATTTTAGCCCCTGCCATGAGCGGCCTGGCGCAAACCGGTGCCTATCAAGGCAGCGCGAGCGCGGGTCCTCCCAGCGAACAGCCGCTTTCGCTCAGTCTCGACGAAGCCTTGAAAATGGGGCTTCGCTACAATCTGGGGGGGATCACTGCGGAGCAGTCCTCGCAGCGCGCGAAAGGGGAAAACATCGTCGTGCGCAGCGCGCTTTATCCCGACTTTTCCGGCGGCCTTCGTGAAAACGTGCAACAAATCGATCTGTCCTCTTTCGGTTTCAAGTTCAAATTTCCTCCGGCCCTGGGAATCAATATTCCGAATATCGTGGGCCCGTTCAACTTTTTCGATTTGCGTGGGTTCCTGACGCAGCGCGTCGCCGATCTGCAGGCCATCCGCTCCTATCAATCGTCCCGGGAAGCGCAGCGGGCGGCCGAGCTTTCCGCTGCGGACTCGCGGGAAATCGTGGTTTACGTGGTGACGGCGGCGTATCTGCAGGTGCTGGCTGAATCGGCGCGCGTCGATTCGGCCAGAGTGCAGGTGCAAAGCGCCCAGGCCATTTTCCAGCAGGCCTCGGACCGCTTTACGGCGGGCCTCAGCGCAAAAGTTGACATGACCCGAAGCCAGGTTGAGCTGGAAACAGAACAGCAGCGTCTTACGGCGGAAGAGGCGGAATACGCCAAGCAGAAAATCGGGCTTGCGCGGCTCATCGGATTGTCGCCTGCGCAATCCTTTACCTTGGCGGACAAGCTGCCGTATGCGCCGCTCGACAATATAACTCTCGATCAGGCGCTCGCCCTGGCCGCGCAAAACCGTTCCGACCTGAAGGCCGCTGAAGCGCAGTTGCACGCTGCCGAATTCGCACGCAAGGCTGCCGTGGCGGAACACTATCCCACGCTGGGCATCGTGGCGGATTACGGCGTGATCGGCGTAAACCCGGCGAATTCTCACGGTACGTTCGACGTGAGTGCGCAGCTCCTGTTCCCCATCTGGGCGGGAGGGCACACGCACGGCGACATTGTCGAGGCGGATGCAACCCTGAAGCAGCGGCGCGCCGAGTATGAAAGCACGCGCTCCCGCGTGGAAGCGGATGTCCGGAACGCCTATCTCGATCTGAATGCCGCCGCGGAGCTGGTGCGCGTCGCGCAAAGCCGGCGCGACCTGGCGCGGGATGAGCTAGCCCAGTCGACGGACCGATTCTCTTCCGGAGTCGCGGACACGGTCGAAGTGACGCAGGCCCAGGAAGTGGTGGCCAGCGCGGAGTCGGACTACATCGCGAATTTGAATGCCCACAACCTGGCCAAGGCCAGCGTGGCGCGAGCCATCGGCGAAGCCGAAAAAATCATGCGCGATCTTTTGAGGAGCCAATAACCATGGCCGTTGATCAATTGCAGCAAACCACCGCGCCCCGACCCGCCGATCCTGGCGGAAGAGCGAACGATCCGGCCGATTCCGGCAGCAATGCCGAAGGTCGGCGCAGGACCCTTCTGGTTGCGGCCATCATCGGATGCGTGATCTTTGTGGCAGCAGTCTCATTCTGGCTGTATTCCCGCAGGTACGAATCCACCGACGACGCGCAGGTGGACGGACATCTCAACGGCATTACGGCGCGGATCGACGGCGACGTGAAAGCGGTCCACGTGGAAGAGAACCAGTCCGTCCAGGCGGGAGATGTGCTTGTGGAACTCGACCCGCGCGATTACCAAGTCGCAGTGGAACAGGCCCAAGCGCAGCTTCTGAAAGCGCAGGCCGGCGAGCGGGCGGAAAATCCGAATCTGCCGATTACGCAGAGCACATCGCAGACGAATGTACTGACAAGCCAGTCCGAAGTCACGAATGCTCAGGCAGGAGTTGCCGCGGCCGAGCGGGATCAAGCGGCTGCATTATCTCGCTTGCGGGAAGTGGAAGCGAACAACGTCAAGGCGCAAGCCGATGTGGCGCGATATAAGGCCCTTGTGGACAAGAACGAAGTCGCCCGTGCCGAGTATGACCAGGTGGTCGCAACCGCAAATGCACTCACCGCCTCGGCCGATTCGGCGCGTTCTTCCGCCGAGTCCGCGCAGAAGGTTGTGGAACAACGCCAGGCGCAGTTCGACCAGGCAAAGAGCCGGCTGGCGTGGGCAATTGTGAGTGCGCCTAACCAGGTCGCCATATCCAAGGCCAACTTGCAGTCCAAGCAGGCCGACGTGCAGGCCATGAAGGCGCAGCTCGACCGCGCGCAACTCGATCTCAGCTATTGCAAGATCATTGCCCCGGTGGCGGGAGTCATCACCAAGCGAACGGTCGAAGTCGGCGAACATGTGAGCAAAGGCCAGCGCCTCGTCACGCTGGCTGACCTGGGCGACTTGTGGGTGACGGCCAACTTCAAAGAGAGCCAGTTAAAACAAATGCGTCCCGGTGAGTCCGTAACGATTTCCGTCGACGCGTTCGACCAGGATTTTGATGGGACTGTCGAAGCCATGCCCGGCTCGACAGGCTCGATCACCAGCTTGCTTCCCCCGGAAAACGCGACGGGAAATTACGTCAAAGTAGTTCAGCGCCTGCCCGTTCGCATCCGTTTCAAGCCCGGGCAGCAAGGGCTTGACCGACTGCGCCCCGGTATGTCTGTCGTTCCAAAAGTTTGGCTCAAGTAGCGCAGGCACTCTTGGCTGTGCGGTTTTAGCAGCGCCTCAAACGGGCACACAACCAAGAGTGGCTGTGCTACGGGAATAATATCGTGACGGACTCAATCGACGCTCCCTGGAAACCGAGGTATAACCCGTGGCTGATCGCTCTGACGGTCACCATGGCTACGTTCATGGAGGTGCTGGACACCTCCATTGCCAACGTTTCCTTGCCGCATATCGCCGGCAACCTTTCCGCCAGCCAGGTAGAGTCCGCCTGGGTGCTCACGAGTTACCTGGTTTCCAACGCCATCATCCTGCCGATCAGCGCGTGGCTCTCCACGATCATCGGCCGCAAACGCTTCTACATGTCCTGCGTCGCGCTGTTTACGGCCAGCAGTTTTCTGTGCGGGCTTGCGCCCAGTTTGGGGATGCTGATTCTATTCCGAATCTTGCAGGGCGTTGGCGGAGGCGGACTCCAACCCAGCGAGCAAGCCATCCTTGCCGACACGTTTCCGGCGTCCAAGCGAGGCATGGCCTTTGCGGTGTATGGAATGGCGGTGGTGCTTGCGCCAGCGATCGGGCCGACCCTCGGCGGATACATAACGGACAATTACAATTGGCGCTGGATTTTCTACATCAATGTCCCGATCGGCTTGCTGTCCCTGTTTCTGACCAATCGCCTGGTCGAGGATCCTCCATTCTTGAAACGCGAACAGGAGAGAAGAAGGGGCATCCGCGCCGACTACGTGGGGCTCGGCCTGATCACCATCGCCATCGCTAGTTTGCAGATTGCGCTCGACAAGGGGCAGGAGTCCGACTGGTTCTCGTCGCGGTGGATTACCTCGCTGGTGATCCTCGCGGGCTACGCCTTTTTGGTGTGGATCGTTTGGGAGTGGCACCATCCGAATCCCGTGGTGGACATCCGCTTGTTTCAGAGACGCAATTTCGCGACCGCGATGTTTTTTAGTTTTACAGTGGGGATCGTGCTGTATGGCACGACCTTCATGATTCCGCAATTTTTGCAGGTGCAGCTAGGGTATCCCGCGGTGGTGGCGGGGGAGGCTCTGGCCGGCGGAGGCTTCATCATGATCCTGGTGCTGCCGTTCGTGGGGGCCATGGTCTCGCACGTCGACCCGCGAAAGATGATGGCCTTCGGGTTCGTATCGATTTCCGCGGCGATGTATTACATGTCCAGCCTGTTCAGCCTCACGATGGACTTCCGGGCGGCATTTCTAATGCGCACGTTGCAGATGTTCGGCCTGGCGTTTATTTTCGTCCCGCAAAACGTTCTGGCCTACGTGGGCGTCCCCCGCGAGAAGAACAACCAGATTTCTTCGATGAACAGCTTCATGCGCAATGTCGGTGGAAGCATCGGAATCGCGCTCATTTCGACCTCGATCGCGCGCGTCGCCCAACGGCGCCGCTATTTCATGGTTGCGCACACGGCTCCCGGGACGCCGCAGTACGATAGCCTCGTCGCCGGGCTGTCTCAGACTCTTCAGGACAAGGGTGCCGGCAGCGTCGAAGCCACGCGGCAGGCCCACGGACTCTTGTCGTACTTCATTGACAGCCAGGCCACAACGCTCGCCTACGTCGAAGTGATTTCCATTCTGGCCGTCATCATTCTTTGCTTAGTTCCATTTCTTCTCATCATGAGGAGAAACAAGCCCGCGGTTGGTGACCAGGCCGTGATTCACTAGGAATCTGGTAGCACAGACTTCAGTCTGTGGCCGTTGGTCCTTGCAAGGCTTAAAACCCACAGACTGAAGTCTGCGCTACTAATTCGGTTATACTGTCGCGGCTAGAGCAGCACGAAACAAATAGCCCGCGCGAGGACGAGAGCTCAGTTGTATCCCTTCATTCACATTGGCCCTTTGACGCTCGGCTCGTACGGCCTGATGGTGGCCATCGGCCTGATCTGCGCTTTCTTCATTTTGCGCGCAGATTTCGCGCGACGAGGAGTTTCCGCAGACGCCGAAGCAATCATCGGCATTACGGGGCTCTCGGGCCTCGCCGGTTCGCGGCTGTATCATTTGCTGGAAAGCCCCGCGGAGTTTTTCGCCGATCCCTGGCCGCAGCTTTTCAGCACCATGGGCTTTGCGTTCGTCGGAGCAATTATCGGCGGATTCACAGCCCTGGTGCTTTTGGCCAAGCGTTTCCGAATGCCAGTGCTGCTTATGCTTGACGCGGCGTCACCGGCTGCGGCGATGGGTTACGGCATTGGACGCATTGGCTGCCTGATTTCCGGTGACGGCGATTACGGCATTCCCACATCGCTGCCCTGGGGAATGAGTTTTCCGAACGGCATCGTGCCCACCACGCAGCGGGTTCATCCCACGCCCATTTACGAATTTCTTGTGGCCATTTTGATTTTCTGGATTCTATGGCGCCTCGGCGCGCGCGGCTTGAAATCGCGCGCCCCGAACGGAATCATTTTTGCGGCTTATCTTGTGCTCACGGGGATCGCGCGGTTTCTGGTCGAGATTATTCGCATCAATCCGCGCTCGTTCTATGGGCTAACGAACGCGCAAGCGGCAAGCGTGGTTTCGGTGCTTGCCGGCGCGGCACTCTTTGCATATTGCCGCAAGTCGCCCCGCCAAAAGATCCATGCTTGACGGTTTGGGCGCGCTCGCTTACCGTCCTTACATACGCCGCTCTGTAAGACCCGTTCGCCAGTCAGGAGAAACGAGCGATGGGACGCCCACTCGGAGTCACAATCCTTGGTGTAGGGATGATCTTGGCGGGCCTCGGATTCGCCGCCACCGGCATCATCTTCTTTTTCATGGGATCAACGGGGGCGACCGCGACCGCTCCGGAAAATGGCGCCATGGCAACGGTGCTGGCCGCGCTCGGCGCCGCTGCGGGAGTCATCTTTCTCCTCTTCGGGGCATTGCACGTCGTACTGGCCATGGCGATATTCAAATTACGCAATGCCGCGCGCGTCTTGACGATTTTCTTGTTCCTGTTGATTGCCACTGGAGCCTGCCTCGGATTGGTGGCGACGCTGGTGAGCTACAGCCACGTCGGGCTGCTGTGGAACGCGTCCATCCTCGTTCTCGATCTGCTGGCGCTCTGGTATTTGCTGCGTCCGGAGACCAAAGAAGCATTCCACGCTTAGCGCGCGACGGATGGTTACAGTCCCGCGCCAGATGCCTTGCCTGCCGCGACTGCCGATTTTCCTGACGCGTCCACAATCTCAACGGGTCCGTATTTTTCAAGCACTGTTTTGATCTTGCCGGCGTCTCCGACGGCCACTACCTGCATGCTCGCTGGATTGATATATTTCCTGGCCACGCGCTGGACGTCGTCCGGCTTGATGGCTGCAATCTGGGCGGGATACTTGTCCCAATAATCGGCGGGGAAATTGTATGCCTTCCGCGTGATGGCGTAGCCGATCAGCTGCTGCGGCGATTCGAGGGAAAGCGCAAAGCGCGCGACAACCGAGCGGCGGGCCGCGTCCAGTTCATCGTCCGGAACCTTTTCATCGCGAATTCGGTTTAGTTCGCGCAGAAATTCCGTCATCGCCCCGTCGGTTACTTCGGTGCGCAAGTCCCCGCCTGCCGTCCAGGGCCCCGCATATTTTCGCGCGATCAGATTGCTGTACACGCCGTAGGTGTAGCCCTTTTCTTCGCGCAGATTCAAGAATAGGCGGCTCGCCGACCCCGCGCCCAAAACTTCATTCAGAACCACCAGCGCTGGATAGTCCGGGCTGGTCCGGTCGATAGCCAGGTTACCCATCAGCAGTGTGGTTTGCACCGATCCGGGGCGGTCAATGAGAAATATCTTCTCCTTGCTTGCCGGTGGCGGACCGGGAGGAAACTTTACGGACAGCTTCGACTTTTGCCATTCCGCGAGCCATTCGCGCAACTTGGGAATGATCGTCTCTGCGTGGACATCTCCCGAGATGGCCAGGATCGTGTTTTGCGGCGCATAGCGGTTGTTGTGCCAATCTGCAAGCATCGCCGGCGTCAGGGAATCGAGAGACTCAGGCGTGGCCGAGACAACTGACGCGGGGTAGGCCCCGTAGAGTGCGCGGCTCATAGTTTGATTGGCCAAAAACCCCGGTCGCGAGCGCTGCTGCAAGAGCGTGGACTTGGCGCGCGCCTGGTATTGCGCTAGTTCCTCGGCAGGAAAACTGGGATGAAGGAGCACGTCCGCAGCCAGTGCGAACCACTGCTCGAACGTGTCCGCCAATCCCGACGCGGCCACCACAGTCGAGCCCGAGCCGAATCCCGCGGACGCGGAAAGCGACGCCCCAAGGGAATCAATTTGTTCTGCAATTTGCTTGCTCGTCCGGGTCTTTGTCCCTTCGGTCAGCAACTGAGCAGTTGCTCCAGCCAGGCCGGGCTGGCCCGCGGGCTCGTACATTGGGCCCGCGCCGTCGATGTCGAATTGCACCGTGACCAGCGGGAACCTGTGGTCCTCAAGAATCATCAGGTGAATACCGTTCGGAAGAGTTGTCTCGATTGGGCGCGGCAGCTTTACCTTCAGGATTTCTTTCGACACCGGTGCGCGATTCAGCCGCTCGACTTTGCTGGTGGGAATGGATTTGTCCTGAGCGGATTCACCCTGGCTCCATCCCGCTGCGGCCAAGGCTGCCGCCAGGATCACGGCTGCTGCCACTTGCGTCGAAAATCGGGTACTCGCATTGCGTTTCATCGATTTCCTTCATCGCCTTCATTGGGCGAATTCTTCCAGATCTTTGCCACTCGAATTCCACTAGTATGCTGTGGAATAGATGCCCACGCTTTTGTCATTCCGAGCGGAGCGAGGAATCTCTCCTCGGTTTAACCTCAAGAAAAAAAGAGAGATTCCTCGCTCCGCTCGGAATGACAAAATGAACTTCTGTTCGCGTTGTCTACTGGCCATTTATCGAGTCGGCCCCGCTTGCGCCTTTGGATTGGTCCAAACAACTGTCCGTTGCGTCGCTCCCAGATACTTGCTTGCCACTCGCTGAATGTCGGCGGGCGTAATGTCGCTGTATTTTGCGAGGACTGTGTTGATCAAGTCCGGGTCGTGGAAGAATACGGCGTATTGGCCCAGGGTTCGCGCTCGGCTCATCGTGCTCGTCATCGACTCCGCCTGCTGCAGTCGATCCTGAATGCGGACTTTTTGCATTTCCACGGGAGTGACGCCGTCCGTCTTAACTCGCTCGAATTCCTCATAAATCAATTTCTCGACCTCGCCTTCATCCTGTCCCGGCTTGAGCAAGGCGAAAGCCTGAAAAAGCGCCGGACCGCGTCGAAAATCAACTCCCCCGGCCACTTGCAGGGCTACTTCTTTTTCTTTTACCAGTTTTTGATACAGCCGGGAAGACGGGCCGCCAAACAAGATATCGCCGAGCATGTCCAGCGCGTAGAAATCCGGAGTATTTGCCGGCACCGTCTTGTAGACGATGTCGATGCGTGGCAAGCGCGCAAAAGAATCCTCGACCACGGTTCTGCGCTCGGCGGTCTGCGCAGGTTCGGCCATATCCACGGAAGGAGGAGCGGGCTGTTCCGGGATGTCTTCAAAGTATTTCTTTATCTTGGCCAGGGCCTCCGCCGACTTGAAATCCCCGACTAGAGCCAGTACCGCGTTATTGGGCGCATAGTAGGTCTTGAAAAACTGCGCTACATCATCGAGGCTCGCCGCATTCAGATCGGCCATCGAGCCCATGGTGGAATGTTTGTAGGCGAAATTGTCGTAGGCCAGGTCTTCCAGAATTTCGTCCGTCTTTCCGTAGGGCTGGTTATCCATCCGTAGGCGCCGCTCTTCCTGCACGGTGCTGCGCTGGTTGTCGAGATTCGCCTGCGTGATTCGCAGCGCGCGCATGCGGTCGGATTCGAGGAACAGCGCCATGTCCAACTGATTGGCGGGCACGCGCTCGTAATAGTTGGTCGCGTCGTCACTGGTGGTCCCGTTCACGTCGCCGCCGTTTACGCGCACAAGGATCAGGTGCTCGCCCTTGCCCACGTTTTGCGAGCCCTGGAACATCATGTGTTCAAACAGGTGCGCAAATCCGGTGTGGCCGGGTTTCTCGTTTCTTGAGCCTACATCGTAGGTGACGCAAAGAGACACCGTTGGCGCCGCGTGATCTTCCGAGAGTACGACGCGCAAACCGTTCTTGAGCGTGTATTGCTCGATGGGAATCCGTACTTCCTGGGCGGCGGAAGCCGCGGCCCGCGCTGGCAAGCTCCGCGGCGCTGCCGCAATCATGACGGCCGCGATTCCCACTGCCACAGCGAGCCCCGCGGTCGAGAGAATTCGGAAACGCTTCATGTTGTACTCCGAGCAGACATATTTCTCACTGGCCTTCTATCCTATTGCAATAGACGCCCGCGGACAGCAATAGTTTCTTCCCGCGTTGCGCAGCGTGCCGCGGAATCCCGATCTCGCATCAAACTCTTCTCCGAGGTAAACTCTAGCGTCCATGGAAACTGGCCCAGATACCAATGTCATTGAAGTTCTCTCCCTCACGCGGCGATATGGTTTGCTGGTTGCGGTCGACCATCTGTCGTTTTCAGTTGCGTCGGGCGCGACATTCGGCTTGCTCGGGCCGAACGGGGCGGGGAAGAGCACGTTGATCAAAATGCTGACGACGCTGCTGCCTCCCACGGCAGGCACGGCAAGAATCGCGGGCTTTGATTTGGTCAAGCATCCCGAATCGGTGAGGAAGAAGATCGGGTACGTCTCGCAAATGCTGTCGGCCGATGGCGATTTGACCGGTTACGAAAACCTGCTGATTTCCGCGAAGCTCTACGGCATTCCAAGGGCGGAGCGGTCCCGCCGGATCGCCCAGGCTCTGGAGTTCATGGACCTCGCGCATGTCGGCGGCAAACTCGTGAGGCAATATTCGGGCGGCATGATTCGCCGCCTGGAAATCGCGCAATCCATGCTGCATCGTCCCGCCGTCTTGTTCATGGATGAGCCGTCCGTGGGCCTCGATCCCTCCGCAAAGCGCTCCGTTTGGGAGAGAATCCGCCAGCTGCGCCGCGAATTCGGCACGACCATACTGATGACCACCCATGACATGGAAGAGGCGGATCAGCTTTGCGACACGGTGGCCGTCATGCATCGCGGCGTGCTCGTCGCCAAGGACACGCCGGCGGCGCTCAAGGCGCAAGTCGGCCCCGAGGCCTCGCTCGACGATGTATTCATTCATTTCACGGGAGCCACAATTTCGGAAGGAGGGGAACTACGGGATGCCGCTCGCACACGAATCACATCTCAACGCCTGGGCTGAGCCTTTCCCCGGCGCAAACTACCTGCGCCAAACGCTGGCCGTCGCAGAAGCCGACGTGCGCAAGCTCATTCACGATCCCGTTGAGCTCTTCACGCGCATGGTTCAGCCCGTGCTGTGGCTGCTGATCTTCGGCCAGGTTTTCAACCGCACGCGCGCGATCCCCACCGGCGGGATCAGCTATCTGGATTTCATGGCGCCGGGGATTCTCGCGCAAAGCGTTCTGTTCGGAGCGATCTTCTACGGCATTTCGCTCATCTGGGAGCGGGACCTGGGCATCGTGCAGAAATTTCTAGTGAGTCCCGCGCCGCGCAGCACTCTGGTGCTCGGGAGAGCCATTTCCTCGACGGTTCGCAGCCTGTGCCAGATGGTATTTGTGTACATGCTCTCTTATCTCCTGCATATCCAGCTTCGGTTCGGCGTGGTTGCGCTGGCGGGCGTGGTGTTGGCGGTGATGCTCGGCTCGGCGATTTTTTCGACGTTCTCGCTGATCGTCGCGTGTCTTGTGAAATCGCGCGAACGCTTCATGGGCATCGGCCAGGTGCTTACCATGCCGCTGTTCTTCGCGAGCAACGCCATCTATCCGCTCACGCTGATGCCGTCGTGGCTGCGCGTGGTGTCCAAGGCGAACCCGCTCTCGTACCAAGTGGATGCCCTGAGGAGCCTGATGATCGTGGGAAGCAGCACGTCGTTCGGCCTGGGCAAAGACTTTCTGATGCAATTTATTGCCTTTGCCGTGCTGGTGGCCGTGGCAACCAAGCTCTATCCGACGATTGTGACTTGATTTTTGCTTTTAGTGGCACAGGCTTTTTACCCTGAGAACCTCGAAGGGCAGCCTGTGTGTTTTAAGAGTGCAAGAATCATATTCCACAGGCTGAACGGGCCGCGGAAGAAATGCCTTGTTCTGTCATTCTGAGCGAAGCGAAGAATCTCTCCTTGTTTCTTTTCTTATACTTAAATCGAAGAGAGATTCTTCGCTTCGCTCAGAATGACAGAGGTTTGAGTTTTTCCGCAGCCTCTGAAGCCTGTGCTACTGATTCCTCACCACAATAATTTCAAACCGAATTGCACCTGCCTTGCGGATGTGGACGTGCTCGTAATCACGCCAGCGGCAGGGGATACCACCGGTGTTGTCGAAGCCGTTCCCGGCGTCGCTCCCGGCAGCAAGACGTGGGTAATGAGATTGGGCGTGTTGAAGTTGGCGCGGTCGAGCAGATTGAAAATTTCCGCCCGAAACTGGAGATTTAAGCGCTCGTAAATATGCGTGTCCTTTAGCACGGAAAAGTCCCAAGTACCGAGGCCGGGGCCAATGTAGGTGTCTCTCCCGACGTTTCCAAAAAAGCCGCTGTTGTTCGGCGGCGCGATGAACGCATTAGGATTGAACCATTGGCTCGGAGTCCCGAGCACTACGGGACCGGTAAATGCGGGATTCAAAAATGCGCGCACCGGATTGCGCGTGTCTCCGTTGTTTGACGGGTTGTAGCTCAGCTGGGGAGTGAAGGGAAACCCGGATTGCACGGTTACAATGCTGTTGACCGTCCATCCGCTGACCACCTGCCCCAGTGGGCCCCCTTGGCTCCCGAGAAATTGCCGGCCCTGGCCGAAAGGCAGATCGTAGGTCGCCGTGACCACACCGAGGTGTCGGACGTCATACGTTGCCAGTCCCCAATCAGCCTTTGGTACGTACGGATTCGACAGTAAGGCAACCGCATTGGCCGCAGCGGTGGCATTCAGCGAATCACCATCATCGAGTGACTTCGACCAGGTGTACACGCCACGCACCGTAAGACCGCGGCTGAACCGGCGCTTCAGATCCACCTGAAGGGAATTGTACGAACTGGTGCCCTCGGAAAACCAGGTCCATGTATTCGCGAGGGTTGAATTGGGTTTCTTCGTGCCCGGCGCGATGAAGAAGGTTCCGGCCGGTACGGGAGTGCCGGCCAGCGCTCCCCAATCCGCAGTATTTGGGAACGTAGCAGGGCAGGGCGATGCCGGGCAAACGACCGGCATTGGAGCGTTTGCATCGGCCCCGATCAATTCGTGGTATCCGTGGCTCCCCACGTAGCCCACGCTTAAGGATGTGTTGGGCGAAAGCTCCCGTTCGATCCGCAGGGAATACGTGATGACGGTGGGCGTGTGCATGTTGGGATCAACCCCGCCGGGAACAATCAGGGCATTCGCTGCAGGCGGCGCTGCAGGATTGATCGGGAGATTCAAATTGGCAATCGAGCCTGCGGGAATCGTATAGGTTGGGTTAAATGGCGCATTCTGGTCGGCGCGATAGCCGAGCGCGTCCTGCAAGTCGTTGTACAGCCCGAATCCGGCGCGCACCACCGTCTTTGACCCCAATGGGCTCCAGGCCACGCCAATGCGCGGTTCCGGAAGGAACGCCGCACGGTTGACGGTGAACAACGAATGGCCCACGGTGGGTTGAGAGGAGGTCACCCCATTTGGATAAGTAAAGTTTGAAGCTTTCCCATTAGCCTCGTTCCACCCGGTGCTGAACTCGTCCCGGAAACCGAGCGAGAGCGTCAGGCTGGGCCGGAGTTTGATGACATCCTCGATGTACCAGGCCCCGTACAGGGAGCGCCAGCTCGCCGGCGTCGGCGCGGGGTCGTACAAGAAACTTCCCACACCCGCCAGAAAGCCCGGCACCCCGGAAAAAGTCAGCTGCCCGTACTGGCTGAGCGCTAACTCTTCATTGGACTGGAGACGTTGAAACCAGACCCCGCCCGTAAACTGGTGGCGTCCCCTGGTGACCGCGACTTGATCTGTGTATGTGAACAGGTTTCGAGCAACGAAGAGATTGCTGCCATTATTGCTTCCTGCCAATCCCAATTGCGCCTGCGGGTTGGATGCCTGGCTGCCACCGACGACCACGGCGCCCACGGGAAGTGTGCCCACAAATCCTGGCACGCTGGCTGCCGGGGTGCCGGGTGTGGGTTCACCGGTAAAAAAGTATCCGGCGCGGGAGAATCCGACCCGGGCGGTGTTGACCACGCTCGGCGAGAATATGTGTGTTTCTTCGAGACTGAAGACCTGTTCGCGCAGCGTTATGAGATCGGTAGCGAACAGGTCGAACGGCGTCGCAGTCACGCTGCCGCTGTCGTCGATGGTGTACGCCGCCATCGCCGAATCTTTGCTCGAAAATACGTGGTCCATGCGCGCGGTTCCAAAATCTTCCCGAATATTCTGCAACGGACTGCTGAAATATTGTGCAATTCCAGCGGATGGATTGTCTGGGCCGTTCGCGATAGGCCACAGATTCAGGAGTGACGTCACTTCGCTCGCGCAGGCGGCTTGTTCAGCCGCGGGGCACCCGGAACCGAGCGGTACGAACGTTCCGTTGCGGGCGCTGGCATCGGGCACAAAGGTCAGGCTGGTCTCGTGTAAATTCTGTCGGAATCCTTCATAGTTTGCGAATACGAACGTCTTGTCTTTCTGAATCGGTCCACCCATCGAGCCGCCAAACTGATTCCTCTGAAAGGGAGGGGCGGAGCCGAGGTCGAAAAAGTTTGGAGCGTCCAGGGCATTGTTGCGCACGTACTCAAAGGCTGTCCCGTGCCACTGATTCGTGCCGGATTGGGTGAGGATCGTCACCTGAGCGCCGGGATGTTTTCCGTACTCGGCCCCATAGGTATCCTGTAAAAGGTTGAATTCGCGAACCGCGTCGACTCCCAGCATTTCTCCGCTGGCGCCGCCCGGCTGCATGTTGTTTTCAGCTGCGCCGGAGAACTCAACGCCGTTGAGCAAAAACATGTTTTGCTGTGGCCTGTTACCCGCCACGGAAAACATGTTTGCAGAAGTCGAGTTGGAGATTCCGGTTCCGCCGGTTTTTTCCCACGTGAAGTTGACCACGCCCGGATTCAATAGCATCAGCAAATCGTAGCTTCTCCCGTTCAGCGGCAAGTCCTTTACCTGTTTCTCCCCTACGAGGCCGGAGATGTCCGCGGCGGTCACGCTGACCACTGGAGCGTCTGCAGTTACCTTGAATTGCTCGGTGACCTGTCCGATCTTTAGTGCCATATCTACGCTGGCTTCCTGGCCGACGACCAGACGGATGCCGGCGCGCACCTGCTCCTGGAAGCCTTGCTTGGTGACGTGCACTTCGTACTCGCCCACGGCGAGCGACGGCACCCAGTAGTGGCCTGCATTGTCGGTAACTGTGCTGCGCGTCTCTCCGGTTTCCACATTTTTTGCCATGACTGCCGCGCCGGATACGGTCGCTCCTGCCGGGTCCGTTACCCTGCCCGAAACGGAAGCGGAGACCTGCGCCCGAGTCGCGGGGGCGCACAGCAGTAAAATCGCCATCCAGCCACCCGCGAGGGCAAGCAGAGTTCTGCGAACCGTTTGGTGGGACGAAAGCCTTCCAGGATTGCCAACAACCGGACTGACGAAACGACTCATGAAACGTTCCCCCTGAAGCGCCCAAGCTGGGCTGTATTTGGATGGTTCCCCTAAATCGCAATGGAAACGCGAATGGATGGCTGATTTAATACAATAAGAATCGATATGTCAAATCGACTTAATACGAATAAAGACTATATGAATTAGTATGGCCGCGAGCGAGAAATCGTACGTGGGGGTGCCAGTGCGAACCCTGCCCGCTTTTCACGCAAACCATGCTGTGCGATTCGAGTCTCTGCAAGTCGTATGAATGCGCCTGATTCATAGCCAATTTCAGGCGATTTGACAGCGATGCGGAAACATCCGAAGCTTGGCCCGCTCGAGGCATGGTCCCGAAAGGGATCGGCAGAAACGAGGGTAGTCCATTGGCCACCAAACTTTCGGCGAGGAACCAGATCGAAGGAAAAATTGTGGAGCTCGAAGTGGACGGCATCATGGCGCACGTCACGGTTCAGGTGGGCAAGAATCTGATTGAAAGTGTTATCACCCGGCGGAACGCGGACGAAATGAATCTGAAAGTCGGCGACCGCGTGGCGGCCGTGATCAAATCGACGGAAGTGATGCTGCAAAAAGGCTGAAGCCGCAGCCGATTCGCATTCGATTCGCACAGGAAAGGGATTGCCCCAATGCGCCGTATTTTAATTGCCGTTGCGTTTTCGCTTTTACTCGGATTTTCTTCTTGGGCGCAGCAAGCCGCGCCGCCCAAACCTTCGTCCGGCCCCTCGGATTTCAAGATCGCCGGCGCCGTGACCACCCCTCTGGACCTGACCGTCGCGGATCTCAAGGCCATGCCGCGAAAGACGCTGCGCGTGGACAATGCCCACTCGAAAAAGACGGAAGTGTATGAGGGCGTGCTGGTCGAAGATTTGCTCCAAAAGGCGGGCGTGCCGCAGGGCGAAGCATTGCGCGGCCAAGCCATGGCCACATACGTCCTTGTGGAGGCCGCTGACAACTACCGTGTGGTTTTTGCCCTCGAGGAATTCAATTCCAGCTTCATGGATTCAGAAATCATCGTGGCGGATACTCTGGATGGCGCTCCTATTCCCGGCGCCCTCGGTCCGTTCCGCCTGGTTGCTCCTCACGAAAAGCGCCCGGCGCGCTGGGTGGAAATGGTGAAGTCGCTTACCGTTGTCCGGGTGCCGAACTGAACCGACAGTATCGCAAGGGCATCCACTTAGTGGTCGTTTTTGAAAACGCTTCCTTCTTTCATCACGAAAGATACTTTGCGCACGGTCTGGATGTCGTCCAGAGGATTTTCAGGCGTCGCAATGATGTCGGCGGCGAGGCCTGGCCGAATTGCACCGCGCTCGCCATCGACGCCCAGCAGGCGCGCGGCATTGATGGTCATCGCGCGTAGCGTATCTTTCGCGGGCACGCCCGCTTCGGCCCAGGAATCGACGTATTCTGTTGCCAGGGTTCCACGCGTTTCACCGGGGACGTACACAAACATATCGGTGCCGAAGGCCATGGTTACTCCGATTTGATAGGCGCGCTTCAGGCGGTCGACAAACACCGCATGCAATTCGGGAAAACCGTTTTCCCGCGCGGCTCTTTCCGTGAAATCCGTTCCGACCAGCACTACGTGGTTCTTTTTCGCCAGCTGCAAGTCTTCGTTGGTCATCATTTCGCCGTGCTCGATTGAATCGACGCCGGCCTCGGCGGCGTTGTGCGCGCCGGCGCGCGTCCAACAATGCGCGGCCAGTTTCAGGCCATCGCGGTGCGCCTCTTCGACCATGAAGCGTATGTCGTCGGCGCTGTAAATATATTTCTGGTCGTCGACGACGATCTTGATCACCGTCGCGCCGTAGTGAATATTCTCGCGAATGGCCTTGATCATTTCGTCGTGGGTGTCGGCGAATGCGTATTCCGGCGTGGCCAGGTCGCGCTTTTCGGGCTGTAAATGAAATTGCCCGCCGTAGGGCGCGATGATGCGCCCTGCATTGATCATGGTGGGCCCGGGCACGATGCCGCGCTCGATGGCTTGGCGCAGTGCCGTGTCGGCGTAGTTGCCGGCGTTGCCCACGTCGCGCACGGTGGTGAAGCCCGCGGCCAGCATGTCTCTCGCATTGGCGACGCCTTCAATCGCGCGGTAAGGCGTCGGGTCGAGCAGCGTGGTGAAGAAATAGTTGTTCGCGTCGCGCTCTTTCTTGAGGGTCATGCACAGATGTGTGTGTGCATCGAATAGGCCGGGGAGAACAGTCGACTTAGAGAGGTCGATGATTTTTGCTTCCGCAGGGATTGTCAAATTCGACCCAATGGCTTCGATCTTTTTTCCGCGCACCAGAATAATTTGATTCGTGTCCGTCGTCCCTTTTTCCGGGTCGACAAGCTTTCCGGCCTTGATGGCATAGACGCGCTCCGGCTCCGGCTGCGGATATTGCGCGAACGCATTTGGCGTCGCTGCCGCGAGCATGGTGATGGAAAGCAGCAACAAAAAAAGCAGGATGAATCGCGAGCGCATGGAGAACTCCTTCATTTAAGTGAGGAATGTTGCCAGAATTTGCACGCAGTGGGAAGCGGCCATGCCGGGCAAAGGCAAGTGTCTCTTGAATTGTCCGGGGATCTGGTGGCGCTGGCCGTCAGAAGCGTTTGGGAACGGCTGCCTTGATGTCCACTCGGATGTATTCGTACAGCTGATCGGTAGTGTTCTCGCCCATGTGTTGCTTCTGGGATCCGGTTCCCCACACGATGTTACCGGCCTTGTTGTGGGCTTCTTCGGTCGCCCCGTTTTCCAGCGTCTGTTGCAGGTTTTGGTCCGTCATGAAGATAATGACCGAACCAAAAGGATGATTGTGCATTTTCACTTTGTCGTGCGCGGGGATGCGGCAGCGGATCACCCGGACGAACTCGTTTTCAAATTCCAGATGGTAATGCTCGGGATCGGCGACCGTGCACTCGTGCGACATATCCACGCCCGGTTCCTGCGGCGCGGCAATGGAATTCTGCGCGGCCTGAACGGCAATCGGCCGTCCCCATGCGGCAGCGGCGAAGGAGGCGCCCGCTGCTGTTTTCACCAGTTCCCGCCTGTTTAGTTTTTTCGTCATGTCGCACCTCGCGTCCAAGAGTAGAAAGTCAATTTTCGGAGATTGTTCATGCAGTATGGTGCGGTGCCTTCATGATCGGCCCGCGGCCGTGAGCCAAGCGATGACATCGCTCGCATTCTGGTCGGGGGGAAACACAGGATAGAAGACATGCTCGATTTTTCCGTCACGGATCACCAGAGTCAGGCGCTTCAGCAACGTCATCCCAGTCGTCTGGAACGTCGGCAGGCGCAACGCTGTCGTGAGCTTGAAATGTTCATCCGAGAGAATCGGAAACGGCAAGTGCAGGCGCTCCGCTACCTCGCGCTGATAGACCGTGTCCTGGGTGGAAAGGCCGAAGAGGCGATGGACGCCAAGACCTTTCAACTCTGCAAAGTGATCGCGGAAAGCACACGACTGCGGCGTGCATCCTCGCGCGCCCGGGATCAGGTCCCATCCCGGCGGGTTATCAACCCCGGGAATCCCGGTCCGCGGATACGCATAAACCACAACGCGGCCCGGCAGCGCGGCTAGGTCAACCGTTGTCCCGTCCGTGGCAGGCAATGAAAGGGAAGGTACGCGCATTCCTGCAAGGTGCGCGGCCGCTCCATCATCCGCCGGAGCAGGGATCGACGACCAATCGGGGGCATCAACGCTGGTTTTCATCGTCGTTCTCGGAGCGCAAGAACGGAAAATTGAAACCGGCACACCTCAGAGCATCTGCCGCAGAACATACGGCAGGATGCCGCCGTGCCCGTAATAGTTGACTTCCTCGGGCGTGTCGGCGCGCGCGACGGTTTGGAAGACTGTCTCTTTACCGCTTTTGTCGCGGGCGCGGACTTCCACGGTCATGCCAGGGGCAAGTTTTGAGATGCCTTCGATCGTAAATTCCTCGAACCCGGTTAAGCCCAGCGACTGCGCCGAACCGCCCGCGCGATACTGCAGCGGGAGAATGCCCATGCCGAGCAGATTGCTGCGGTGGATGCGCTCGAAACTTTCAGCGATCACGGCGCGCACGCCGAGGAGCAGCGTGCCCTTCGCGGCCCAGTCGCGCGACGATCCCGAGCCATATTCCTTGCCGCCAAGAACGATCAGCGGCACGCCCTCTTTCTGGTATTTCATTGCCGCGTCGTAGATTGACATTTTCTCGCCATCGGGTTGGTGCACGGTCCAGCCGCCCTCGGTGCCGGGCGCGAGCTGGTTGCGCAGGCGAATGTTGGCGAACGTGCCGCGCATCATCACTTCATGATTCCCACGGCGTGCGCCGTAGGAGTTGAAGTCCACGGGTTTTACGCCCTGCTCGATGAGCCACTTTCCGGCCGGTGTGTCGACACCGATCGAGCCCGCTGGCGAAATGTGGTCCGTGGTGATGCTGTTGCCAAGCATCGCGAGCGCTCGCGCTTTGTGGATGTCCGTGAGCGGCGCCGGACTCTTGGTGATTTTTTCAAAGAACGGCGGATTCTTAATGTAAGTGGATTTCGTATCCCAGGCGTAAATATCGCCCACCGGTACTTTCAGGCCTTGCCAGCGGGAATCGCCCTGGAATACTGCGCCGTACTCTTTGTTGTACATCGCGGTCGTGACGTTCGCGCGCACGGTGGATTCGATTTCCTGTGGCGTGGGCCAGATATCGCGCAAAAATACGGGTTTGCCAGCCTTGTCGTTGCCCAGCGGTTCGGTGGCCATGTCAAAATCCATGCGGCCGGCGAGAGCGTAGGCGACTACCAGCGGCGGCGACGCCAGGTAATTCGCGCGCACCAGCGGATGGATGCGCCCTTCGAAATTGCGGTTTCCACTCAGAACCGAAACAGCAACCAGGCTGTTTTCCTTAATAGCCGCGCCGATGTGTTCCTCGAGCGGGCCACTATTGCCGATGCAGGTCGTGCAGCCGTAGCCGACCAACTGGAAGCCCAGGTCGTTGAGATATTTCGTGAGGCCTGCGGATTCCAAATAGTCGGTCACAACCTTTGATCCGGGCGCGAGGCTGGTCTTTACCCAGGGTTTGCTGTGAAGGCCGTGCTCGATGGCTTTCTTTGCCAAGAGGCCAGCGCCGAGCATCAGCGACGGATTCGAAGTATTCGTGCAGCTGGTGATCGCGGCGATGACCACCGAACCGTTCGAAAGCTCGAATTTGTCGCCGTTATTGCGCACGGCGATGTGCTTTTGCGCGGCGCCCTCGAGTGACTTTTCGAACGACGCTTTCGATTGCCGCAGCGGGACACGGTCCTGCGGGCGCTTCGGGCCCGCCAGAGTGGCCTCGACGGTGGCAAGATCGAGTTCGAGTTTGTCCGTGTACATCGGGTCCGGCGTGGAGTCGGTGCGGAAAATGCCCTGCGCCTTGGTGTATTCCTCGACCAGGCGCACGCGAGTTTCGTTACGGCCCGTGAAGCGCAAGTAAGATAGCGTTTCTGCATCGACTGGGAAGAAGCCCATCGTCGCGCCGTATTCGGGCGCCATGTTGGCGATCGTTGCCCGGTCCGGCAGGCTCAGACTGGATAGCCCGGTGCCGTAGAACTCCACAAATTTTCCGACCACGCCTTTTTTGCGCAACATTTCGGTGACGACCAGCACGAGGTCGGTGGCGGTTGTGCCCTCGGGCAAGCGGCCGTGCAGTTTGAACCCAACCACTTCGGGGATCAGCATCGACAACGGCTGGCCGAGCATCGCGGCTTCCGCTTCGATACCGCCAACGCCCCAGCCGAAGACGCCGAGTCCGTTCACCATGGTGGTGTGCGAGTCGGTGCCGACGAGAGAATCGGGGAACGCCAGCGTCTTGCCGTCCGATGGCGCGTCAAACACTACGCGCGCCAGGTATTCGAGATTCACCTGGTGGCAAATGCCGGTATCCGGAGGAACCACCTTGAAATTGTTCAAGGCTTCTTGTCCCCAGCGCAGGAAGGCGTAGCGCTCGACGTTGCGCTGGAATTCGAGTTCCGCGTTGAACGCGAAGGCCATGTCGGAGCCGAACTTGTCGACTTGCACGGAGTGGTCGATCACCAGCTCCGCGGGCAGCAGAGGATTCACTTTTTTCGGGTCGCCGCCCAGGGTGCGAATCGCTTCGCGCATGGCTGCGAAATCGACGACTGCTGGCACGCCGGTAAAATCCTGCAAGAGCACGCGCGCGGGCATGAAGGAAATCTCCTTCTGCGTCGCGGCCTTGGGATGCCACCCGGCCAGCGCCTCAATATCTCCGGGATGAACGAACCTCCCGTCCTCCTGGCGCAAGAGATTTTCCAGGAGCACGCGGAGCGAAAAAGGAAGCTTGGAGACATGCCCCACTCCCTTTTTCTCCAGCGCACTCAAACTGAAAATTTCGTAGGATTTGCCGTCGACCTGAAACGTGCCACGCGTGCCGAATGAATTTTTGGATGCCGGAGCCATACGGACCCTGTTCCTTTCTCGTATTTTGCAGGACTCAATCATAGCGCATCCTGCTGTTCCGCGCAGCCGCGAGTCCGCGAAACGCATTCTCGCACGGGTGATTCGACGGCGTTGTAATCGAGAGCCAACCGCCCCGGCGGATCGTGTCCTTGCGGCCTGCCATCCATTAAATTAATCAGATTTCAATATTGCTGGTAGAATTTGTGATACCATCCCCGGCGATCCGCTTCAAAGGAGACCTTCATGAAAAAAATGATTCTCGCGGTACTGGTTGTCGCATGCGCATTCACGATTTCCATGGGTACCAGGGCGCAGGATGCTCCGAAAGAACACAGCATGACCGGCTGCCTAAGGGCCGGTGATGCCCCCGACAGCTACATGCTCACCGATCTCGAAAAGGGGCCGAAGAGCGTCGGAATTGTTTCGTCTGCCGCCAATTTGAAGCCCCATGTCGGCCACAAGATCGAGATTACGGGTACTGCGGTCCCTCCGGCTGATGCTGAAGCGATGAAGGGTGTGCCCAAGGCTCCTCACTACATGAAAGTCACATCCATAAAGATGCTTTCACCGACCTGCCCATAATAGGCAGAGTTTTTTAATTTTTGGGGTCGTCGGTCTATCCGCAGCACGACGGCCCAAAATGTTGTCCTCACCCGCCTCGTCCCGGACGGCCCAGCCATCGGGACGGGGCGTTTTTTTCTATTCTTAATTTTTCCGCGATTCGCTTCAGTTAGAATGGTCATGGACACTCGCATACCCTGATGAATATTCTGCTCATCTCCACGTACGAACTTGGCAGGCAGCCGTTTGGTTTGGCTTCGCCGGGGGCGTGGCTGCGCGCCCGCGGGCACGAAGTTTCATGCCTCGATTTGACGCGTGAAGCCTTCGACGAAAAAGCCGTGCTCGCCGCGGATTTGATTTCCTTTTATGTCCCCATGCACACAGCCACACGTCTCGCGGCGGGACTCGTTCCGAGAGTCCTTCAAATTAATGTTCGTGCTCACATCTGCTTTTATGGACTCTACGCTCCAGTGAATGAAGAGTACTTGCGCGGATTGGGCGTGGGCACGATCCTCGGCGGCGAGTTTGAGGAAGGCCTTGTGAGCCTCGCATCGCGCCTGAAGCAAGGCGCGGCGAACGGCAACGGTTCGACGAAGCAATCGGAGCCGGTGATTTCCCTCGCGCGGCAGAAGTTTCTCGTTCCCGACCGGACGGGCATGCTGGAACCGGCGAAATATGCGAGCGTGGTCCTGCCCGGCGGCGAGCATCGCGTGGCGGGCTCGACGGAAGCGACGCGCGGCTGCAAACATCTGTGCCGGCACTGTCCGATCGTGCCGGTATATAAAGGCGCTTTTCGCGTGGTTGAGCGGGAGATCGTCCTCGGAGATATCAGGCAGCAGGTCGCGGCGGGCGCGCGGCACATCACCTTCGGCGATCCGGATTTCTTCAATGGTCCCGCCCATGCGATTTCCATCGTGGAGGCTGTACATCGTGAATTTCCCGAACTCACTTACGATGTGACCATCAAGATCGAGCATTTGCGAAAACAAGACGCGCTGTTGCCGGCGCTGCGAGATACCGGATGCCTGTTTGTCACGAGCGCCGTGGAATCGGTCGATGACGCGGTGCTCCAAAGATTTGACAAGGGCCACACGCGCGCCGATTTCCTCGCGGTTGTGGCGTGCTTCAGGGAATTGGGCATGACCCTCCTGCCCACGTTCGTGCCGTTCACGCCGTGGACGACGTTCGCGGACTACATGGATTTGTTAGATGTGATCGCGGAACAGGGCTTGACTGAAAACGTGGCGCCCATCCAGCTGGCCATTCGCCTGCTGATCCCGGCAGGTTCGCGCCTTCTGGAACTGCCCGAAATGAGCGCGATGGGAGGACCGTTCGATTCCGCGGCGCTCGTTTTTCCGTGGGCACACAAAGATGCGCGCGTCGACGCCCTGGCGCGAGAAATTTCGCAGCTGGTGCAGCGCGGCGACAGCCTGAAACTTTCGCGCACGGAAATTTTTTCGCATATTCGGCGGTCAGCAAATGCCGCGGCCGGAAATCGTGCTGTGAATGGCACGGCCCTTTTCGCCATGAAGAGTACGCCGGTGCCGTATCTCGACGAACCCTGGTATTGTTGCGCCGAGCCGATGGACGATCAGTTTGTCTCCATAGGCAAAGCGAAAGAAAAGGAAACCGTAGCCAAAGCGGATCAATTTGTATAATGCGAGTGGAATGTAACAGTCTAGGTGTAATTTGACCGCCTCAGGGGCTAAAGCCCTGTTCCAACCGAAGTTTTATGTCTCGGCTAAAGCCGCGACCCACAAAGCTTGTCCATCGATCCATAGTAGGAGAGCTTTGTAGGGCACGGCTTCAGCCGTGCCGTAATGCGCCAAGAATTGACGCTGCTTTAGCCGTGGCCCTTTGAATTTAGGATGATTGTCGACTCGTGCGCTAATAAGGATCTCCAGAAACGAAAGGTGCGGAAGTATCTGATGCAACCATTATGAGCCGACTACTGATTCTCGCCAGTAAATTGGGTTACCAGACGCGCAGCTTCGCGGAGGCCGCGAAGGCGCTGGGCGCGCACGTCGTATTTGCAAGCGACCGCTGCCACCAGCTCGAAGACCCTTGGGCGGACGGGGCCATCGCGGTTCGCTTCGATGAACCCGAAGACGCCGCGCGGCGCATCGTAAAGCAATCGCTGGTGCAGCCGGTTGACGGATTGATCGCTCTTGGCGACCGGCCAACATCGACGGCCGCGTATACGGCGCGGGCCTTGGGATTCGCCTACAATTCACCGCAATCCGTGGAAAATTGCCGCAGCAAATTGCGCCAGCGCGAGGTTTTGCGCGACGCGGGACTTCCCGTGCCCGCATTTTTTTCTTTCCGGCTCGACAAGCGCGTGGAAAAAATTCTTCCGCGCGTCCAATTTCCGTGCGTCGTCAAGCCGCTGCGCCTCGCTGCAAGCCAGGGCGTGATTCGCGCGAATTCGCCGGAAGAATTTCAAGCTGCTGTGGCGCGGATCAAGGACCTGCTGGAATCACCGGAAGTGAAGGTCACGCGCGAACCGGAACTCGACCGCCTGCTTGTGGAACGCTACATTGCCGGGGCGGAATTTGCCGTGGAAGGATTGCTCACGCGGGGGAAGCTGCGCATCCTCGGCGTATTCGACAAACCGGACCCGCTCGAGGGGCCGTATTTTGAAGAGAGCATCTACGTCACGCCCTCGCGCTTGCCGGACGATGCGTACGACCGCCTTTTGGACTGCGCCGAACGCACGGTTCAGGCCCTGGGCCTCACGCACGGACCGGTACATGCGGAATTTCGCATCAATGACGAAGGCCCGTGGGTGCTTGAAGCGGCGCCCAGGCCCATCGGCGGGCTTTGCTCGCGTGCGCTTCGATTCGGCCCGCAACGCATTTTTCTGGAGGAACTACTCGTGCGGCACGCCCTGGGCATGCAGGGAACCGACCTCGATCGCGAAGACGGCGCCTCCGGCGTGATGATGATTCCCGTGCCCAGGACCGGCGTTCTGGAAAAAGTGGAAGGGGAAGAGCAAGCTCGCGCGACAAACGGGATTGAAGATCTGCAAGTCACGGCGCGCTTGCATGACCTGATTGCGGCGTGGCCGGAAGGCTCGGCGTACCTCGGGTTCCTTTTCGCGCGCGGGAAATCGCCCGCCGAAGTCGAAGCCGCGCTCCGCCTCGCGCACAGTCAATTGAAATTTGAGATTGTCGAGCGCTTGCCCGTGCAGCATCCCGTGACAGGATCGGTACAAGGCGCGTAGAGACAAGTAGGATAGGCTTTAGCCTGTCAGGTTTTCAAATGGGATTAGTAGAACGAAAAGCGACAGGCTGACGCCTATCCTACCAATCAACCCTTGGCGCGGGGCGGCACATATCCCTCAGGAAGCTTGGCGCCCTCTCCGAAGAAGTATTGCTCCATTTGCTCTTCCATGATTTTCTGCGACTGCGGATCGAGCGGGTTCAACCGGTACTCATTCACAAGCATCTTCGAGTATTCAATCCACAGCTTCCAGGCATCCGCCGAAACGTTCTCGTACACGCGCTTGCCCAGTTCTCCCTTCCACGGAATGCGCTCGAGGCCGGGCATGTCCTTGTCAAACTTCACGCAATGGACCACGCGCTGCCCGGGCTTTGCCGGCACGCTCGAAGGCGCTGGATTTGTCGGGCCGCAGGAATCATCCGCCATCTGCATCCTCCATCGGGGAAACTAGGGCAACCTGTTCCCATCTACGATACTGCAAGAACCAAGGAAAACCAAACTGTGCAGACGCCTGGTAATAAGCCACCTTCCGATAATCCCATTGTCGGGACCTATCAGGATAGACACTTGAACTGACTTCACGATAAAGGCCAGTATACTAGGTAATGGCAGACTTCTATTCAAGTGTAGGGTGTTGCGTGTCACCAGGTATGTTTGCTAGCAAACTAAACCCTACATCGCCCTTGACCCTCCGAATCATTGCCGGATATATGCTCGTATGCGGGATCACCAGTCTCATATGGCCATTGTTGCGCCTGGTACCGAACCACCCCGAATATCAAGCGCAGAGCTTGGCGTACCGAATTGGCGCGCGTACCCGCGTGCTGATGTTCGCCATCGCATACGTTGTCGCGGGCATTGGCCTTTTCTTGCACCATGTATGGGCGCGCAACCTGGGGTTGGGTTTGCTAGTGATCGGCACGCTTTACAGCGCGAACGCTTTTGCATGGGGTTTTTCGAACGGACCTCCGACGCCGCGTGTCCTCCTGTTCTCACGGATATTTGTAGCTGCGTGGAACGGGTTATGGTTCTACTTGATTTACCGATTGGTTCTGTAACCGGCGTTCACGAGGGCGCGCGCGGGAACTGCTCCGACCACCAAAGCCAAATCCGGATAAACCCTTTAATCGGAGGCTGACCCATTACCAAAGGTGGCATTCTGTCGGCAAACCGTAAAAAAGATTTCCTCTGGGGGCAGCGCATTTTCGCCCCGTTCGCTTACAATATCCGGGTCACGCGATTGGCTCTGAGGGGGCGCGATGTCGGACGTCACGGCGCTGTTTTGGGACGTGGGCGGCGTAATCCTGTCGAACGGCTGGGACCGCAACGCGCGCGCCGCGGCGGCCAAGAAGTTCGGACTCGATTACGAGGAATTTCAGGACCGGCACGAACTCGCCAGCCCCGCGTTTGAAACCGGGCGCATCTCGCTCGACACCTATCTGCAGCGCACGGTCTTCTATCGCAAGCGAAGTTTCACGCGGGAAGAATTCACCGATTTTATTTTCGCGCAGTCGGAGGAATTCCCGGAATCGCGCGCAGTCCTCGCCGGCGTGGCCGCCACCGAGAGATACCTGCAGGCCACCATCAACAACGAACCGCTCGAATTAAACGAACGCAGGATCCAGCAATTCAATTTGCGGCGTGAGTTCAAGGCATTTTTCAGCTCCTGCTATTTGGGAGTCCGCAAGCCCGAAGAAGGCATCTATAAACTGGCGCTCGAAGTGACTCAGCGCAATCCCGATGAATGCTTGTTTATTGACGACCGAGAGCTGAATCTGGAATGCGCGAGGCAAATGAACATGCGCACGATTCATTTTCAGGATGCGGTGCAACTGCGGCGGGATCTGGCCGCGAACGGCGTGAATATCCCCGGAACCTAGTGGCGGAGGCGGTTATGGAACTCGGAATGGTAGGGCTCGGGCGCATGGGCGCGAACATGGTCGAGCGCCTCGTGCGCGGCGGACATCGCGTCGTGGGCTACGACCGCGACGCCAGCGCTGTGGCGCGCGTCGCCGCAGCCGGCGCGGGCGGCGCCGATTCCCTGGTGACACTCGCCGGAAAGCTGGGGAAGCCGCGAGCCATTTGGATCATGGTCCCGTCGGGCGCGCCGGTCGATGAAACGATTGCCGCGCTCCTTCCGCACCTTTCCAAGGATGATATTCTGATCGACGGCGGCAACAGCAATTACAAAGACACGCAGCGCCGCGGAATTGGCCTCAAAGCGCAAGGATTTCAGTTCGTGGACGTAGGCACGAGCGGCGGAATCTGGGGACTCAAAGAAGGGTACTCGATGATGGTAGGCGGAGATAAAGCCGCGGTCGAGTATCTGCGCCCGCTGCTCGAAACGCTCGCTCCGGCCAAGGACCTGGGATGGGGCCACGTCGGGCCTTCCGGCGCGGGTCACTTCGTGAAAATGGTCCACAACGGCATCGAATACGGAATGATGCAGGCGTATGCCGAAGGTTTTGCGATCCTTAAGAAGAAAAACGAATTTGCCTTGGACATGCACCAGGTTTCGGAAATCTGGCGAACGGGAAGCGTGGTGCGCTCCTGGCTGCTGGATTTGTTGAGCATCGCGCTGAAGGACAACCCCGAAATGGCGGGCATCGCTCCCTACGTTTCAGATTCGGGGGAAGGCCGCTGGACCGTGTCCGAGGCCATCGACCTCGACGTCCCGGCGCCCATCATCACGTTATCGCTGCTGCAACGACTGACTTCCCGCGATTCCGATTCCTATTCCGACAAGCTGCTGGCTGCCATGCGTAATCAGTTTGGCGGCCACGCCATCAAGGCAGCCGCGAAGAAGTGAGGGCCCGAATATGACATCCGGTAAGAGCGCAGTGATCCGGGACGCCGAGCCCGCCAGTAGAAGCTCGATCTCTCCCGCCGACCCTTGCACCATTGTAATCTTCGGCGCTTCGGGCGACCTTTCGCGCCGGAAACTGGTTCCTGCGCTGTACGGCCTGGCGGCACAGAATTGCCTGGCGCGGCGATTTGCCATCATCGGATTTTCGCGAACGGCCATGACCGATGAGGCCTTCCAGGAGTCGGCCGTCGATTCGGTAAAGAAGTTCGCTGATGCCAACACGTTGCGGGAGCAGGAATGCAAAGAATTTGCGAACGCCTTGGCGTATGTTGCGGGCGAGTATCACCAGCCGGACGCCTTTGAGAAATTAAAGAGCCGACTCGAAGAGCTTGACCAGGAACACAAGCTGAACGGAAACCGCCTCTTTTATCTGGCGACACCGCCAGATGTTTATCCCCTGATCATCGAACAGCTGGACCGGGCGGGCCTGGCGAAAAACCCGAACGCGAAATCCTGGACGCGCATCATCATTGAAAAGCCCTACGGACGCGATTTGGAATCGGCGCGAAAGTTGAACCAAACTGTGCTAAAGGCCTTCGACGAATCGCAGGTTTACCGCATCGATCACTACCTGGGAAAAGATACCGTTCAAAACCTAATGGTGCTGCGGTTTGGCAACGGCATATTCGAGCCGCTATGGAACCGCAACTACGTGGACCATGTGCAAATCACCGCGGCGGAAACACTGGGCGTTGAACAGCGCGCAGCGTTCTACGAAACCGCGGGCGCGACCCGCGACATGATCCAGAGCCACGTCCTGCAGCTGACTTCGCTCGTGGCCATGGAACCGCCAGCCGCATTCGACGCCACCGCCGTACGCAATGAAAAAATTAAAGTCCTGCAATCGATCCGGCCATTTACTCCCGAGAGTATCAAAACCGATATCGTGCGGGGACAATATGGTCCAGGTGGTGATCCAGAGAGTTCTTCCATGCTGGCCGGGTACCGGGATGAGCCACGCGTGGCCAAGGATTCCGCCACAGAGACGTTTGTCGTCGCGAGCCTGCAGATAGACAATTGGCGCTGGGCCGGCGTCCCGTTTTACCTGCGGACCGGCAAGCGCCTTCCCTCGCGGGTCACCGAAATCGCCATCCAATTTCGGCGCGCGCCGCACCTGGTGTTCCGCGGCCAGGATTTGTCCACTAACGCACTCGTCCTGAATGTCCAGCCCGACGAAGGAATTTCGATTTCCTTTCATGCTAAATTGCCGGGGCAGGAAATGAAATTGAAAACCGTCACCATGGATTTCAGCTATCAGGCGGAATTCGGCGGCGGCGAACGATCCGCTTATGCGACGCTGATCAATGACTGCATGCGCGGCGACGCGACGCTTTTTGACCGCGCCGATGGCGTGGAAGCGGCTTGGGCGCTCGTGGATCCCATTCTGAATTATTTTCAAATGCACAAACCCAAATTTCCCAATTACGCGGCGGGCACCTGGGGCCCACACGAAGCCGATGAATTGCTGGAGCGCGATGGCCGACACTGGCGGAATTCGTAAGGGCGGACACCTGGAGATTCTTCCCGGCGTGCTCGTGTACGCCGACCCCGCGGAGGTGGCGCGCGGCGCGGCGCGGCATTTCGTCGAATACGCCTGGCAAGCGATTGCCAAGGATGGCCAGTTCATGGTTGCCCTCTCGGGCGGCGAAACGCCCCGCGCCATGTTCGAACTACTCGCCTCCGAAGAGTTTCGAGGCCAGGTGGATTGGGCCAAGGTCCACGTTTTCTGGAGCGACGAGCGGGCGGTCCCTCCCACGGCTCCCGAAAGCAATTACGGAATGGCGCGCCGCGAGTTCCTCATCCGAGTTCCGATTCCCGAGGGCAACGTGCACCGCATGGAGGCCGAAAAGCCGAATATCGGCCGCGCCGCGCACGAATACGAGGAAGTTCTCCGTAAATATCTGGACCTGGATGACCTCGGGTTCCCGCGGTTCCACCTGATCTTTCTTGGCCTGGGAAAGGACGGCCACACCGCGTCCTTGTTCCCCGGCACGCGCGTTCTTCGCCAAACGTCGCGCTGGGTCAGCACGCCCATGGTTTCGAAATCGAATATGCGGCGCATGACGCTGACGCTGCCCGTGCTCGATGCGGCCTCGCGCGTCGTCTTTCTGGTTGTGGGGCCGGAAAAATCGCAAATCCTGCACGCCGTGCTGGAGGAAAAGCCCGATCCTCCTTATCCCGCACAGCTCGTGCAGCCGCGAAATCTCGGGCAAAAATTGTTTTTAGTGGATAAAGCCGCGGCGGAGATGCTGACGCCTGCCGCCTCTGATAAAGCCACGCCACACGGGAAGCCTGCGGGAACCACTCGCGGCAGGCCGGGGAGAAGCACTTGATTCTGGCCGGGGACATCGGAGGGACCAAGTGCAATTTGGCGCTCTATGAAGTCGCAGGCCAGTCCCGCCGGAAAATTTTTAAAGAGCGGTATGAAAGCCACGAATTTCCCGCCTTTGACGGAATCATCGCAAAATTCTTGCTCGACGCCCGGGCCGCGGGGAATGTTCGCGGTGCGAATGCAATTGAGGCGGCGGGCTTCGGCGTTGCCGGGCCTGTCATCGACCATCGCATCAAAGCCACGAATCTGCCTTGGATCGTGGATTCCTCGGCTCTTGCCGCGCAACTCGGAACAAGGCACGTAGTGCTGCTGAATGATCTGGAAGCGACCGGCTACAGCTTGGCGCACCTAGCGCCATCCGAGCTTTCCACTCTCAATCGTGGCGTGCCTTCGCCGCAATCCACGCAGGCCGTCCTAGCCGCGGGCACCGGCTTGGGAGAAGCCATCCTATTCTGGGACGGCAACCAGCACGTGGTGGCGAGTACCGAGGGAGGACACACGGACTTTGCGCCGCGCACCGAGCAAGAAATTGAATTGCTGCGCTACATGAAAAAGCACGACGAATTTGTGAGCATAGAATTGATCCTTTCTGGGCGCGGATTTCGCACCATCCACACTTTTCTCGACGCGTCCGTGATTCATCCTTCGTTTGAGGAGCCGGAAGCGGACGCCGCGCCTGAAATTACTCGCCTGGCCCTTGCCGGAGAGTGCCCCGTTTGCGTCCAAACCCTCGACCTCTGGGTGAACATTTATGGCGCCGAGGCAGGGAATCTGGCGCTGAAAGTTCTTGCCCGGGGAGGAGTTTGGGTGGCCGGCGGCATTGCTGTGAAAATTCGCAAGAAGATGGAAGACGGTGCGTTTTACCGCTCGTTTTGCGAGAAGGAAAAGTTCGCCGCGCTCCTGACGCAAATTCCAATTCAAATGGTATTGAACGAGGAGGCGCCGCTGATCGGCGCGATGTCTCAGGCAATCCAGGCGGCGGGAATCCGTTCCGTCTAGGGATTTCCTTCTGGTTGCAGGTGACCGGAGGCTTCGATGTTGATGGCGACCTTGTCGGCGACGCGCAAAAAGAAATTGCTCGGGTTCTTCAGTCCCCACTGCACGTAGGGAATTTCGAAGCGAATCGCGATCTGCAAAACTTTTCCGTCCGATGTCACCTCGACGGGAAGCGTCACATCATGGTCCTGCCCGTGCAGGTGAAACCGGCCGGACACTTCCACTTTAGATGAGCCAGCGGCGGCTATTGATCCCGTCATTTCCGTGGGCGTAAAAATGATTTCTGGAAATTTAACGCTTTCGAGGATTTCCCGATGCATGCGCCCGTCGCGGCTACTGTTTCCACTCTCGCCACTAGTCGCGTCAACAATAATTGTGCCGGCAATCTTTCCGGTGGAAGGATCGAATCGCAGCGAGTTGCTTTTGAGAGTAAATTTTCCATGAACCGTATGCATGGTACTGCCAAGCGAAAACTCGATCTTGGTCGCGGCCGGGTCGATTTGAACGGCAGTTTCCTGGGCCCTGGAGGCGGGCACCAGAATCATCGTGATCAGGGCGACAGAAACCGCAAGCACCAAGGGTGCGGAGAATCGGCGACGGGAATAGGTTTTGGAAATCATGGGCGCTAGGTCCGCAAGAATTTCCAGCCGAAATCCGCAAGTTCGGACAGGCCGAGCGAAGAGAGCGGTTCGGACCCCGAATGAATTGTGAGCAGCCTTGCAAAGAGGCTAGGCGTTTTCTCAAACAAGCGAATGGTCCGGCGGCGGATCCAATCATGATCGCCCATGAGCAGCATGAGACGCGTCATATTGACGGGCACGGCGGAGATCTTCTTGTGATCGCGTTGATAGCGGGACAGGTCGTTTTGTTCCATGGCCTGCGCCAAGGAAATCGCTTGTTGAAATGAAAGGCTGAGACCGTGCCCCGTCACCGCGTCCACCGTTCCCGATGCGTCTCCGACCAGCGCCACGCGCCCTCGCACGACAGCTGGCAGGACCCTCAGGCTCGTGGTATCGCCCAGCTCCCTGGTCGTTTGCGCCGCTCCCCGCAGTTTTTCCGCGATTGCTGGAAATCGCGACAATGCTCCTTCCACGCGCAGTCCGGGATCGCGCGAGAGTACGGCTACGCCGACCTCCCGCCCCGCCATCGGCGTAATAAATATCTGGCAGCCGCACGCCCAATGGACCTCGGCCACTTCCGACCAAGGTTTCACCTGAAAGTGACTACAAAAACCGAATCGTTTTTTCTGCGCGGCCCGAGGATCGAGCCCGGCCCACTTCCGGACTTGTGAATTCTGCCCATCGGCCCCGATGAGCCATCGGTAGGATAGTTTCTCATCGGCCGTCGTCACGGTCTCATGATCGATTTGCGTTACGCGGGCGCCCCAGCGGAATTCCACACCTGCTTCGATTGCGTGGTTCACCAGATGTTGATGTAATGTTACGCGGCGCACGGAAAAACCCGTCGATCCCGCAAAATCCGCGCGCGCGGAATGCTCCTCGTCCACAAAACGGATCCCGCGAAAAGGTAAGGCGCTGTCCGGCGGCAAGGAAATACCAATTTCGCTTAGAGCCGCAATGCCCTGGGGCAGGATGCCCTCCCCGCAGGGCTTGTCAATCGGTGGAGTTCGGGCATCCAGGACGGTGGCTCGCAATCCGCGCCTGCGCGCTGCGATCGCTGCGACAATCCCTGCGGGCCCCGCTCCGACAACGATGACCTGAATTGGTTTCGTCACAATCAGAGCATCAGATGCCTGTGCGGTGGATGGAGTTGCGCTCAGGTCCGAAAACGGTTGTAAATAAATTGTCTCGGGAATCGAACCGCAAACTCCCTTTGCATGGCCGCCGCCCCACTCAGGCCTCATGCTCGAGGGCAGCGCGTGCTTCCTTCAATTCTTTGCGTCTATCGGCATCCATTTTAGGGAATGAGAGATCCAAACTCTCCATCGCATCGATGGTGGCTTCCGCCACGACCAGCCGCGTGAACCATTTGTGATCGGCCGGCACCACGTACCAAGGTGCGAGTTTCGTGCTGGTATTTCGGATCAAGTCCTCGTAGGCCCGCATGTACTTCTCCCAATGCTGTCGCTCCAGGGCGTCGTTCACGGAAAATTTCCAATGTTTCTCCGGCTCCTCCAGCCGCTCAAGGAAGCGCCGCTTCTGCTCTTTTTTCGACAGGTGCAGGAAAAACTTGAGCACCACGATCCCGTTTTCCGAGAGATAGCGCTCGAATGCATTGATATCTTCAAACCGTTTCTTCCAAATATTGTCCAGCACCAGTTGCGTGGGAATCTTTTCTCTGGCCAGCAATTCCGGATGCACGCGGACGGCCAGGACTTCCTCGTAGTACGACCGGTTGAAAATGCCGATCTTTCCGCGTTCCGGGAGAGCGTGCGAGGTTCGCCACAAAAAATCGTGCTGCAATTCCTCTTCGGAAGGGGCCTTAAACGAATTGACCTGGCATCCCTGTGGGTTGACCCCGGACATGACGTGCTTGATGGTGCTGTCCTTCCCAGCGGCGTCCATGGCCTGCAGGATCAACAGAATGGCCCAGCGATCCTGGGCGTACAATTTTTCCTGCAATTCGGCGAGACGCGCGATCCCACGCTCAAGGTCTTTCTTTGCGTGCTCTTTGGATTTCAGCCCCTGCGTGTCCGCCGGATCGAAGTCTTTCAAGCGGAACTGCGATCCATCCGCGATCCGGAAAGGTTTCGCAAATTCGCGTAGTTTCATGTTCGTTCCGTGTCCTTCCTGATGTAAATTTTCCGGCCGTCTCACTTCTGCTTGCGGGGGAGCCGGACAATGATCCCGTCCAGCTCTTCCGACATTTTGATCTGGCAACTCAGCCGGCTGTTCGTTTCGGGGCCCTCCGCGGCGATGCTGAGCATGAATTTCTCATTTTCTTTTGCCGGCGGCATCCGGCTTAAAAATGCGGGGTCCACATACACATGGCAGGTGGCGCACATGCAATTCCCCCCGCATTCGCCCAGAATCCCTTCAACTCTGTAATTTAGGGCAGCCTGCATCACCGACATGCCGGAAGGCACGTCAATCTGCCGTGAAATTCCACTCGCTGAAACATAAGTTACCGTGGGCATAAATATCCTTGTGGCGTGATCTAAGTGCGCAGTCGCGCGCCATAGTGTAAATGCCGCTGGCGAATCCTGTCGAGCTTTCCTGTCCTTCCACCGCGCCTTGCACAGCCATGGACCGAGGCTTTGCGGAAGATTTCCGGTAGAAGGTCAGGTCGCTCCTAGTACCGAGCGGTGCCCCACTGCCCCCTTCCGATTCTGTCCTTCAGGACAGGAGACTCCGTGATGCAAAAAGAATAACGTCTCCACAAATAAATGAGCCCTTGGTGGAGAGAAGGTCACGATTGCTCGGCTTAGCTGTTCCTGCTTTTGAGCGAAGGATTCGACAAGCCCCGATTTGTGCAGCGGGCCGATCGGACACTGAATAAGCCAAGCCAGCGACTCACCCTCTTTTCCGACATCGGCGAATGAGCGGGCCGATCGACTTACTCTGCCCAGGCCCCGCTCAGCAGTTACAACTCCCAGCTCCCAAAACGAAAGGGAGAAATAGCCATGAACCAAGATTGCCTAGTTTCACCTGATCATGAGGTGTCCCCCGCCGGAAACGGCAAGAACAGCTCGAAACGCGCGTTGATACTTCGCAGCTTGTCCTTGCTGACTTTTTTCCTCGCATTTGTTTTCGTCGTGCAAGGCCAGAACACCGCGCGCGATCCGGGCCCCCGAGCCGGATCGTCCGGCACGGGCAATTTCATAACCGGGCTAACCCCTTCGCAGCAGGACTATTTCAACGACGGGCAAAGACGTTTTCAGGAAGTGGAGTCCGTCCAAAACGGCGCGAATAATGGTCTCGGGCCGACCTTCAATTCCAATTCGTGCTCGAGCTGTCACGCCCAGCCTGCCATCGGCGGGACCAGTCCTTCCGTAAATCCTCAAATTGCAGTCGCAAACCTGGATGGCGCGGCCAACACGATTCCATCGTTTATCACGCTGAATGGACCGGTGCGTGAGGCGCGTTTCAAGCTTGCGACCGAACCCAACGGAAGGCTCACCAGCACTCCTGATGGAGGCGTGCATGGCCTTTTCACTATTACGGGTCGCAGCGACGCCACGAGTTGCCAGATGGCGCAGCCGAACTTCGAGCGCATGCTGAACGAAAACAACATCTCCTTTCGCATCCCCACTCCCGTTTTCGGCGAAGGGCTGATCGAAAGCATCACCGAAGATACGATCATTGCCAATCAGTCTGCGGAAGGCGCCTGGAAGCAGTTTCTGGGCGTCTCCGGGACGCCAAACCGCAGCGGGAACGACGGTTCGATCACTCGATTTGGCTGGAAGGCGCAAAACAAATCCCTCTTGATGTTCGCGGGCGAGGCTTACAACGTGGAAATGGGGATCACGAACGAGATTTTCCCGGATGAGCGCGGATATCCTCCGGCGAAAATCCCGGCTGGCTGCATGATCAATCCAATCCCCGAGGACGCTACGAATTTCGACGCCACATCCACCGTCGCGGCCCCGAGCGACATTGTGGCCTTCGCGAACTTCATGCGTTTCCTCGATCAGCCCGCGCCGTCCTGCACAGGAACGGGTTGCTCTCAATCGATCCAGAACGGAAGGAATTTGTTCATCAATGTGGCTAAATGCTCCGTGTGCCATACACCGAGTTTGACGACAGGAACGTCTTACGTCGCTGCGCTCAGCAATGTCCAGGCGAATCTATTCTCCGATTTGCTGCTGCACCATATGGGGTCGGGGTTGGCTGACGGGGTTTCTCAGGGAGCTGCGGGTCCGGATCAATTCCGCACGGCTCCGCTCTGGGGACTCGGCCAGCGGCTGTTCTTCCTGCACGACGGGAGAACTTCCGATCTCATGCGGGCCATCGAAAATCACGCAAGCCCCGGTTCGGAAGCCAACACGGTCATCCGGAATTTCAACGAGTTGACCGAAAACCAAAAGCAGGATTTGCTGAACTTCCTGCGTTCGCTGTAATCGCGTATCGAGACCGGCATGCGGGGAGCCGAATGTCCCTCCATGCCGGCTCGCCGATGCTGTTGGGTTTCCGCTCGGAATTATGCAGCGCCCCAGACCTTGCGAGCGGTGTCCACTACGAGCTCAAGCTTTTTCCATTGTTCGTCCGCGGTAAGCAAATTACCGGCGGCCACGGATGCAAAGCCGCATTGCGGGCTTAGTGCCAGATTCTCCAGCGGCACGAATTTGGAGGCCTCGTCGATTCGCCGCCGGATCTCGCTCTGTGATTCCAGCTTCGGCTCTTTTGTGGTGATTAAGCCGAGCACGACGCTTTTCTTGCGCGGAACCATCCGCAATGGCTCGAACCCGCCGGCGCGCGCGGTGTCATATTCGAGAAGAAACCGATCCACGTCCAGCAATCCGAAGAGCTTTTCCGCGATGGCGTCGTAGCCGCCTTCCGTGTACCAGCGGCTCCTGCTATTACCCCGGCAGACGTGCAGCGCGAAGGTTACACTGCCGAGCGGCACGCCGCGCATTGCGGCATTGTCGCCGGCGATCGCGTTTTCGAGTTCCTTGTCCGGGTCGAGGTCTGCTTGCCGCATGCGCGTCTGTTGCTGCGGGTCGAGGTAGTGGGAGTAGTAAGGCGCGTCAAACTGAATGTATTGCACGCCCTCCGAAACGAGCCATTGGACGTCATCGCGAACGATGTCCACCAGATCCTTTAAGAAGTCCGCGTGCGTTGGATAGAACTTGTCGGTGATGCCCGCCTTATAGCTGGCCAGCATGAAATTCGATGGTGCGGGCAGGGTTACTTTGAATGGTCCGCGCGCGTTCTTTTTCAAGAAGGGAACCTCGTGGCCCGTCATTTTTCGGAGTTTGCGGAGTTTCGCTCCGGCGGCATGCGCCGTGCTCCCTTCCACGCCTCCTCCCGGCCCTTTCCATTCCAGCGGCACGCGTTCGGAAACAAAGCCATCCACCGCATCAGCCATATCCGTCAGCCAGGAGCCTCGCCGCATTTCGCCGTCGGTCACGACATCCAGTCCCAATTGGTTTTGTTTTTCGAGGATTTGAAGAATCACGCGATCCTCGGCGGCGCGAAGCTGTTCCAGGGGGAGTTCTCCCGCGGCATGCGCCGCGCGAGCCTGAAGCAATTCCGCAGGGCGAAGCAAGCTGCCTATGTGTTCAGCACGAAAAGTTGCGGGCATGGCGAATCATTTCCCTCTTGGATGGAAGCAAAGAAGTTTTCTCGATGATTTGAGAAACTGCGCAACAGTATAGGAGGGAATTGCGGACGTCAAGGCAGGCCCGGCCCTGCTCTTGCTCGCGGGAAATGTTTGTGAGGCTTTGATTAGGTGGAACGGACCTGCGCAACACCCAGTGAGCGCAGGCGCGTTTGGCTCTGGCTTTGCATCCACAAATTCCGCAGCAGGGAAATCGGCCAGATCGAGCGCCAAGCGCCCATGAGGGATCCTTTCCAAGTCAGGCGGAAATACTCGCCTGCAGAATCCAGGTACATATATCCGCGTTGCTGCTGGTGCACGCCATAGCGTTCCAGGCGACGCTTCAGTTCCGCGAGCTCCTGGCCCTTGGGCGGCAGCTCCGGCCTCGACCCGGGCGTGTTTTGCTGCACCAGTATTCGATGCACGCGGTAAAGAGTAAAAACGTCCTTGATCTGGGGAAATCGAAAGACATGATAGGACGGCCAGGGAAACAGCACAGGAGCCGTGGCATTCGTATTCGTGTCCACCTGCGCATCGTTCGAACACCGGGTAATGAATTCTGAATATCCCTTCATCTGCTTCGTGGATTTGACCACCGATACGTCCGCCCATTCGAGCGTTTTGGGGTTGCTGAAGAGCGCCATGAAGCTCTGCGTGCTACCAGCCATGGTTCCCACGTTGATGTAGCCGACCGGTTCAAATCCGAGACCTGAGATCGCCGCCGCGCGGGGAGTCATGAATTGCCTGACATCGGGGGGAAGCGATTCCACAGAGACGATCTGAGGATTGAGGTTCGCCCTGAACTTAAATGTTGCGCGCAGAACGATTGGACCAAGCAGAAACAGCACGCCATATATTTTCAGTAGGAGAAGAATCAAGTCGTTTTGCAGAAACAACGGCATGGCAGCCTCCAGTGTGCGATAACAAATCAAGAAAACACGGGGCCGGGAGAATCTTCATTACTTCGGGTGGCGCATCTTCAGTCCATTTTCCGCGCGAGTTCGTCCAGCCAAACATCGAGCGTGGAACGCTGCTCGGCGGTCATCTTTCCGAACACCACTCCCATGCCGAATCCGGCGTGCGTGTAGATGACCGTGCCGGTAAATTCACAATTGCTGCAGCCGTAGCGGATGCGAATGCGAACCTCGGTATCCTTGGGAAGGGGGTTGATCGAATCGATGTAGCAGCCTCGCGCGCTCAGTTCCGACACGCGCGCACTATCCTTCAAGCCCACCACCTCCGCCTCGGCGATAAATGCAAAGCGCGGAGTCGTTCGAGGCACTGCGTAGGTAGTGTCACTCATTGTATCGTATCGCTCCAGTGAACATTTGGCCGTGGACCCTTCACAACATTGTACGCACTGGAGAGGCTCCCGACGGAGACAAGCGCGAGGGATTGCGAAAGAGCTAGCTGTCCTTTAGTACAGGTGGAGCAACCGCCGAGAATAGGGTAAAGACGGCTATGGATTTTGAGCGTTGTATCCGGGGACGATCAGGATTGTACGGCCTGCGGAATGCGTGCTAAGATTTCGCCCGCTTAGGGTGGAATTCCCCACAGGAGTGAAACATGAAATCGATTGTCAGTATTTTTTCATGCGCCGCCTTGCTCTGCTTTGCTGCAGGTGCGTCTGCGCAGATGCGACCGGTTCAGACCTTTGACACCTCCGCCGGACCGGTGAAAATCACGCCCGTGTACCACGCATCGCTGGAAATCGAGGCCGGCGGGAAGATCATCATCATCGATCCGGCGAAACCCGCGAATTTCGCGGGCCTTCCGCAAGCCGACTTGATCCTGATAACGGACATTCATGGCGACCACCTCGACCCGGATCTGATCAAGGCGGAGAGCAAGGCCGGCACCGATATCATCGCCCCGGCTGCGGTGGCCAAGACCGTGACGACGGCCAAAGTTATTGGTAACGGCGAGAAAACAACCTGGGGCGCCTGGTCCATCGAAGCCATTCCCATGTACAACACGACGCCGACGCGCGGACCCGCACCCGGCAAGCTATTTCACGATAAGGGACGCGGCAATGGTTACGTGCTCACCTACGGCGGCAAGCGCTTCTACTTTTCGGGCGACACCGAAGGCATTCCTGAAATGCGCGCCCTCAAGAACATCGATGTCGCATTCGTCTGCATGAATCTGCCCTACACCATGACGCCTGACGAAGCGGCCGATGCGGTCAAGGCGTTTCATCCCAAGGTAGCCATTCCTTATCACTACAAAGGGCAGGACACCAATACCTTCAAGAAGGACCTGGAAGGCACGGGCATCGACGTGCGTTTGCTTGATTGGTACCCGAGCGCCTAAAGCCTGAAAGAAATACGCTGGCAAATGTTTCGAGCGGCGCAGGCTAGAGCCTGCGCCACTTCTATTTTTGGGAGGGTATTTATTTTTTCGCTGGAGGAGTCGCTTCGGGCTTCAATTCGCCCGCGGTTTTCTGGATGTCTTCGACGGCCTTCGCGTCAAGCTCAAATAGCGCCGGCCCATCCGACCTCTTTGCCAGGTAATCGCTCCCGGCCTTGGCAATATCCACTTTTTCGACGCGCTTGCCGTCCTGGGAAGTCACTATCATAGAAAGCGCCGGGCTGGAAAACCCAGTCGTCGCGAATTTGGTAGCCGTCAGCCCGCGAATGGGACGCAGGAAATCCTGAACGCTCAAAGGGTCCATCTTTTTTCCGTCGGCAGACCACCAGTCCTCGCCGCTGCGCGTCAGGAAATATGCTTTTGACCCGTCGTGCAGTTCAATCTTGTCAGGATCCGTTTCCGCGAAATCGAAGACCCTCTTCTCACGAAAGTCTTCCGCATCCTTGTTGACCGCGTCGCCCAATTCATTCGGCACTTTATAAACGCCGTCCATCGCGGTCGTTTTCGCGTAGTAACCGCCGCTGGTCTTGCGAATTTGCAGCTCCTGCGAGCCCGAGGCGTCGGTAGCCTTCAAATCCGCGATCGGCGCGCCCGAAGCGAACAGGGCCGCGGCCTTCTTCATGTCCGCCTCGGATGTGCTTGGGTCCATGGTTGCCGTGCGCAATTTTTCGATGATCGTTTCCATCTTGGAAGTGTCCCCACGCAGATTCGCGGGGCTGCGGACTGTCCAGTTTCCATTGTCGGAACCGAAGGTCAGATGTAATTTCGCTCCGCTGATTTGCATGCTCGACAGCTTGTCGAAATCGGCGGGCATGAGGCGTTTGTCGCGCAGGTCGTTCAAGCCCTTGTCCAGATTCGTTTTTGTATTCTTGGAGACCGAATACACTTTCGGGTCGCCGTAAAGCATGACGTACGCGGAGTCGCCCGTGGGGGTTTCATCGCCGACCAGGATGGTATGCGTCTTTCCATCTTTTCCTGTGGCGGAAATCTGGGCCTCAGGCTCGGCCAGTCCGAATTGCTTCAGATCGGTGGTCTTGTCTTCAATGAGCGTGGCGCCATCCATCGGCGACAAATTGTAGAGAATCGTGGAGACCGAATCCTGATCGGCAACCAGTTTTTTGGGGGCAGTGATTTTCCAATTCGAGGGGCCGACCCGGTCGAGAACAACGTCGTCGCCGTCCTTTTTCTTGACTTCCAATTTGGATATGTCGTCCTGAGTCAGGGAAATAACTTTGGCGTTCGCTGCGCTCGGGCTGGCGCTAACGCTGTCGCTTGCGGGCTTGCGATGATTGGACCAATACAATGTCGCGGCGAGCGCCGCCAGGACAACGGTCGCTACAAGGAGTTGTCGCATCTTCATCATGTTTTATCTCGCGCTGAATGAATTATAGGAATTCGAAGCGGCCGCTATCTTCTCCGCCACCACACGGAGAGGCCTGCCAGCAATAGCGCTCCCGGCAGGAGGAACTGGCTGCTGAGGCGGACCCAGTTGAATTGCGCCCCGGTCATGTTGACTTTGCGGTCTTCTGGAGGCTTCGGCCGAATGGAAATCAAATCTTCATCCGAGGATAGCCAGTTCATCGCGTTCATGGCCAGGTCGCTGTTCCCGTTGAACGAGAGAAACGAATTTGCCACCCACGAGGAGCTGCCGACGACCACAAAACGCCCCTCGGAATTTTCCTTGCCGGTTTTATAAGTCCCGGCCGCCGCGATCGTCTGCGGCCCGCGCTTGTTGTTCGGGTCATTCGGATTCACGTTTGCGGAATCCAATTTCGTTGTCGACAGGCTGGAATCCGAGGACTCAAACAGTTTTTCGACTGTCGTTTTGTCGGTGTTCTTGATGGTCAGGGATCGCGACAACGGGAATCCAGTAGCGGTGCCCTTCAATTCGTTCACAATCGGGTGCGGGTCATAGGTCGAGACCAGCGCGATCGTAGGGCCCATTCCCAGTAACTGGCCCACGGGGCTCAAATCCAGAAGCAAATTTTTCTCCACGCTGACGCCCCAGCCCTGCAGGACATCGTCCAGCGCGGTGTTATCCGCCGTGGGTCGCCCGATCTTCAGTGGCGGGTCCAGCAACAGCATGGCGCGCCCGCCGCCCTCCACATATTTCTTGATGCCATCAACTTCCGGTTGCTGGTAATCGCTCTTGGGTCCGGCGACCACCAGGACCGTGCAGTCCGAGGGAACTTCCGCTTTTTCGAGCAAGCTGATGGATTTGGATGTGTAATCGTCCTTGCTCAAAAGATCCTTGAGATGCGATAGGCCCGGCCGGTCCGTGTCGTCAATCTGGCGTTCGCCGCCGCCCGTCAGGAAACAGACGGTCCGAGTGTTGCTCTTGAGGTCCCGGATGATTGCTCCCGTGACGTCTTCTTCCGTCATATTCTTGGCTTCTTCTTTTTTTGCGCCAATTTGCACGACGGTAGTGCCGTACTTGGTGACGCCTGCCGCGCGCGCGGCTTGCGGATTTTTGTCAGGATCCACGTAATCGAGACGGACCTTAGGCGAGAGCGAAGTATAGCGGTCCAGCAAATCCTTGCCGGTTTGGAAATTGCTGGTCTTATCGAAATAAGTGATGGAGATGGGTTGCGCCAGCCCCTTTACGATCTTGGCGGTCTGATCGGAGAGGCTGTAGCGTTTGTTGGACGTCGAGTCGTAGGATTTGTTGTAGCGATTGGCCAGGACATTGGCCACCGACACGATACACAGGATCACCACGATATACACCGTCACATAGGCCGCGTACTTCGTTTGTCGTGCTTCAATCCACTGGCGATTCACTTACGACCTCCACCGCATCGATTCCATCGATCGCGCCGTAAAAAACAATCCCAGAAAAATAACCGTCACATCGAATATGGCGTCTTTTGAATCCAGCACGCCTTTGGCGAACGAATCAAAGTGCGTTATCACGCACATGTAAGAGAGCACCTGTGCCCAGGTGGCGTTCTCGTACTGGCTGACCCAGCCCAGCACCCACAGCAACAGGCACACGCCGAAGGTCACGGCTCCAGCGATGATTTGATTTCGCGTCAGCGTGGAAATAAACGTCCCGATGGCCAGCAAGCCGCCCGCTTGAAGCAGTAGGCCCAGATATCCTATGGCCAGCGGCTTCCAATCGGGATTGCCGTACCGGAAAAGGAACAGCAGATCCAACACGGTTGAGAACAACATCAACCCGTACATGATCAACGCGGCCAGCCATTTCCCGATGATCACTTGCAAGTCGGTGATGGGCGACGTGGTGAGCAATTCGATCGTGCCACTGCGCTTCTCCTCGGCAAACAAGCGCATGGTGATCAAGGGGATGAAAAACAGCCCGATCACATTGATGTTGGCGAGCAGCGGCCGCACCACCTGCTCGTTGATATTCATCGGAAATTGTTCGCCTTCCATGGTGGCTTCCATGACCATGTTCACGAAGTAGCCCAGGGAGTTCCAGAAGAAGAAGCCGAAAATGACCGCGAACATCACCAGCAAGATGTAGGCGACCGGCGAGACGAAGTAGCTGCGAAGTTCCTTGCGGCAAATGATCCAGATATTTCTCATTAGTTCGTTCCTCCTGCGGCCACGGCTTCCATTTCCGCCGGCGCTTCCGTTCCGGTCAGTTGCAGGAAGATTTCTTCCAGGCTCAGCGCGGCGGGCCGAAGCTCGTTCAAATCCCAACCCGATTCGACCACGGCGCGGGCCACATCGCCACGGACTGTCTTGGTCGCCTCGACTTCAAAAATGACGCGCTTCTGGCCGTCCGCCTTGGCGATGACGCGGCTCACTCCCGCAATCTGCGCGAGCTTTCGCTGGACCGCCGCGGGATCCAAGGTGACGTTCCGTCCCCCGACTTCGACCAGCACCGTTTCTCCCGAGCGTGCGCGTTGCTGTAGATTGCTCACCGAATCGGTGGCCACGATCTTGCCTTTGTTGATGATGATGACCTGCTCGCACGTCTGGCTGACTTCCGGAAGGATGTGCGTGCTCAGGATGATGGTGTGATCGCCCGCGAGGCTCTTGATCAGGTCGCGCGTCTCATTAATTTGCTTGGGATCGAGGCCGGCGGTAGGTTCGTCAAGGATGAGGACATCGGGATTGTGGATGATCGCCTGCGCGAGCCCGACGCGCTGCCGGTAACCTTTCGAAAGCTTTCCGATGATCTTGTTTCGAACGTCCGCGACCGCGCAGCGCTCGCAGGCGTAGTCGACGCGCGCCCGCAAATCCGATCCGGATAGCCCCTTGAGCTGCCCGACGAACGACAAATATTCGCCGATTCTCATCTCCGGATAAACCGGAGGAGTCTCGGGAAGGTAGCCGATGCGCTTTTTCACTTCCAGGGGTTGTTCGAGGATGTCGAACCCCGCCACGGTCGCCGTACCGCCCGTCGGCGTCAGAAAGCAGGTGAGCATGCGCATGGTCGTCGTTTTTCCCGCGCCGTTCGGCCCGAGGAAGCCGACGATCTGACCCTGCTTGACCTCAAACGAGATCTGGTCGACCGCCGTCGTGCGTGCATACCTTTTCGTAAGTCCATTTACTGTAATCATAGGGATTCTCTTTGAGACAGACGCATACAGGGCATAACTGGTTCCACAGACGCAGATTTACTATGCGAGCGACAATCTTAAGAACCTAGGAGGCCCCATGTCAATCCTCAACATTACCGGTTAGATTGCGAGAAGGAGCAAGCATAGGACCACGCCTGGAGAGAATGCCTTATGAAACTTACGGAAGCGCCTGTACGTCCCTTCACGACAATTTCCGGACTGCCTGACGCGGCTTACACTTCTGCTCCAACTTTTCTGACGCGCGGCCCCCTGCAAAGGAAAGCAAAATCCCGCAGAAATTCGCAAAAATATATCCGTTGCGTCGGCATGGGCCGGTCACAATGCCGGCGTGGAGACCCTATTTCGCTTGCGCGGATACAATCGTCCCACTTCGAATTGAGTCTGTTGCATTGGCCACAACAATGTCACCGGCCCGCAAGTCACCAAAGACCTCAGTCTTCCCGGTCACGGTCGCACCAGTTTTGACGTCAACCCATTCCGTCTTGCCCTGACGCACGCGAATGACGAATGTCCGTTGCAGGTCCGTCGTCACCGCAGACGAGGGCACAAACAGCGTCGCATATGAACGACGGATGGGCCATTCCACATTTGCAAAAGTCCCAGGCGTGATTTGAGAATCCGTGTTGCGGAAATCGAGTTCGACCTGCATCGTCCGAGTCTTTTGATCGATGTCGTGTGAGATGCGGGCAATTGGAGCACGGAAGGTCCGTCCCGGGTATGTCGACACACTGAAACTGACCTGCTGGTCCGTTTGAACCCCGGCGGCGTATGCTTCCGGCACCGGAACAACTACTCGCAAGCGGCTTAGACTCTCTATTTGGACGATCGGTTGTGCTCCAGGTTGCCCTGATGCAGGCCCGACAAGGGCCCCGGGATGCAGATTTCGTTGGACTACAACGCCGTCAAAAGGAGCACGGATTTCCAGGTAGGATTCTAATTGAGTCACGCTACGCAAGCTTTCGCGCGCCGACTGCACATTATTGGAAGCGGCTTCCAGTTGCGCATTGTCTGCCGCGGCAGTCTCCTCAGCCACTTGAAGATCGTTGCCTGCGACAACTCCGGGCGTTTGTGCAGCCGCCGCCAAATGTAAATACGTTCCGTGATCGGATCCGAACTTAGCCTGTGCAGCGGCAAGTTGCGCCTCTGCGCTATGCACACCGGCCTCCGCTTGGCTACGCTGCGCGACAAGTTCCGGAGCCGAAAGTCGGACGATGACTTCGCCAGCCTTCACGCGCGATCCGCGATCAACGAGAATGGAGTCGATAAATCCGGTCACCTTGGGGTACACATCCACAGCCTCATAAGGCGAGATCTGAGCTGGCAGGCTCAGCGTCGTATCCAACTTTTGAGATTCAACCGTCGCCGAAATGACCTGCTGCGAAGACCCTGCACCGGCGGCATTACCCGTCTGTGATTGCTGGACGGCGGAGTTACTACACCCGATGATCGTGAGGCTGAAGAAAAAGGTTAAGAAGTGCGCTCTCATCACGAAGTCTCCAATGCTGACGCCTGCGGACTATTTGGGTCATCAGGGTCGAGCGAAGGCGAAACCATTGAAGCGCGTCTTTGCACGAGTCCGAAAACAGTCGGCAGGACAAGCAGCGTCGCTGCGGTAGCACATATCAACCCGCCAATGACGGCTCGGCCCAGCGGCGCGGTTTCTTCGCTGCCGCGCCCAATCGCAAGGGCCATGGGAATCATTCCTGTGATCATCGCAAGGCTGGTCATGAGCACGGGGCGGAGGCGCTCGCCAGCGGCATTGCTTGCGGCGGTCTGAGCATCCGCGCCATTCTTTCTGTTCTTTTCGGCGAAGGTTACAAGCAGAATCGCGTTTGCAACGGCAACGCCGATAGCCATGATGGCACCCATGAAGCTTTCGAGATTCAGGCTGGTCCCTGTAATTAAAAGCATGAGCACAACGCCTGCAAGCACGGCGGGAACGGTGGAAAATACGACCAGCGGGAGCCGGACAGACTCGAAATTCGCCGCGAGTAACAACAGGATGACGAAGATGGCGAGTGCGAGTCCAATGCTCAAGTTGCCGAAAATCTGCCGCATGGCGCTGACCTGCCCTCTTACCTGCGCGGCTACCCCGCGTGGCGGGTTGCCTGCGCGTGCGATTGCCCGGTCGATATCTGAAGCTGCACGAGCAAGGTCGCTCTTGGCCAGATTGGCGGATAGGCCAATCATCCAAAGTCCGTTCTGACGGTCGAGCTCACCAGGGGAGCTACCGGCGCGCACAGAAGCCACTTGATTGACGAGCGGGTCCGCCCCGGTTGCGCTCGCAACTGGTATCGTCTCGATATCCTTGATAGAAGTCATTTCCGCCTGAGGTATCTCTACCTGGACCTGATAGCTGACGCCGGATGATGGATCGCGCCAGTAGTTGGGCGATACGAACCGGCTTGAAGCGGTCGCCGACACTACCGCCTGGCCAACTTGATCCGCCGTAACGCCAAGCTGCCCCGCCAGTACGCGATTTATGCGGACATCAACGGAAGGGTAATGGAGAGGCTCCTCGTATCCGAGATCACGCAGCTCATCCACTTTCGCGAGCTCTTGTCTTACTCGCTCCGCGTAGCTCAACACATCGTTGTATTGCGGGCCGGTTGCCGCCACCTCAATGACCGACGGCGTCCCGAAATTCAGCGTCTGGCTGATCAGGTCGCCCGGGTCGAAAGAGAAGTGCGATCCCGGGAATTGCTGCGGCAAAGTGCTGCGGAGTTTTTCCTCCAATTCGCGAAGCGAAATGGACGCGCCGGGACGGAGGCCGACGTTCATAACGGCCTCGTGTGGTCCGCTCGTCCAGAGAAATATTGCGTTGATCGGATACGAGGAACCTTGCGTGCCCACGTAACTCAGGGTCAAGGCGACATTGCCCGGCCCCGCCTCGCGATGGATCGTATCGAGAAGACGCCGCGCCATCTCCTCGGTTACCCCAACACGTGTGCCGTCGGGCGCGTCGAAGCGCAGGCGAAACTGATTTGCAGCGGCGGAAGGAAATATTTCCTGCGATATGTGCGGACCGACCAGGAACAGCACGACGACCACTACCACGGTGTAGCCACCCAGAAGTAGAACTGGACGAGCCATGAGACGATCCAGCCAGTTGAAAAATCTCTTTCTAAAGCGGTCGAAGCCAGTCTCCCCGAAACCCTCTGCGTGGACTTTCTCCGCCATCAGAAGCCAGTTGGAAATTACCGGCACGAGAGAACTGGAAAGCAAGTACGACGCTCCCATTGAAAATCCGACTGCCAGCGATAGCGGAACAAAAAGAGATCGAGCCGGGCCAACCATGAAGAACGATGGTAAAAAGACCGCGAGGACGCATAGCATCGCGAGCAATCGTGGGACTGCGACCTCCCGGCTCGCCTCCAATACGGCACGGGCCTTCGCTTCTCCCTGGGCCAGATGCACGTGAATGTTTTCAAGAAGCACGGTCCCTTCGTCCACGAGCACTCCGACGGCAAGGGCAAGACCGCCAAGAGTCATGATGTTGATGGTTTGTCCGCTGACCCACAGAGCCACTACGGCGATGAGTAAAGCAAATGGGATTGTGATCACGACGACCAGCGAACTACGCCAATCGCGCAAAAAGAAAAACAACGTAAGGCCCGTGAGAATCGCGCCGATCAAGCCTTCGCGCAAGACCGAGAGCAACGCGTCGCGAACGTACTGCGATTGATCTAATTCGTAGGTAATAGCGATGTCTTCGGGTACCAGAGATTGAAACCGGGAGAGGCTCGCGCGAACTTCGTTGACCACCGTAATTGTCGAAGCGTCAGGGCGCTTCGTCACCGGAATATACACGGTTCGTTTGTCGTTCAGCAGGGCGTAGCCTGCTGGAATGTCCGAAGAATCAGAAACCGTTCCGACATCCCGAAGATAGACCGATGGGCCTGAGCCAGTGCGCAATGGTATTTCGAGCAAATCGTTGATTTGCCCAACAGTGGAATCTGTGGTGACGATCGTCTGATAGTTGCCGACGTTGGCATTTCCTGCTGGTTCGATACTGTTGCCTGCCACCAGCGCTTGGACGACACTCTGTGGAGACAATCCGTACGCGTGTAATTTAGCCGGATCAACGCTGACGACGATCGTTCGTTGATTGCCTCCAAAAGGCGGCGGCGAGGAAACTCCCGGCAGTGTCGCAAAAACAGGCCGCACTCGGTTCAAGGCAAGGTCTTGGATTTCACCTAGCGTGCGCGACTTGCTTGAAAAAACGAGATAGCCGACCGGCAAAGTCCCCGCGTCGTACCGGAAAACAAACGGGGAAACAGTGCCGGGCGGCATGAAGGCGCGAGCGCGGTTCACGTATGAAATCGTCTGCGAAAGCGCCTCACTCATGTCCGTCCCGGCATGGAACGTAAGCCTGAGCAGCGCGATGCCTTGGATCGACTTCGCCTCCACGCTCTCGATTCCGTTGATGTACAGGAAGTGGTACTCGTAGTAGTAGGACAGGAAGCCTTCCATCTGCTGCGGGCTCATGCCGCCATAGGGCTGGGCTACAGAAATGACGGGCAAATTCAGATCCGGGAAGATGTCGATTCGCGTGCGAAGCAGTGCAAGAATGGAGGAGAGAGCCAGGGCGACAACGATGACGATCACCGTAATCGGCCTGCGCAAGGCTGCCCGAATCAGCCACATGACTAATGCGCTCCTTGTGGCGTGCCGCGTAAAAGCTGCAAGAAATCCTGCAAATTACCCTGCGCATTGGCGACCGCGAAGAGTCCGTGCCAAACATCGAGGCGCGAAATGGAATCTTCCATTTCTGCTTGAACAAGAAGATTTTCCGCGTCGGCCACTTCCACAAGCGTCGCCAAACCGGATTCATAACGTGCCCGCGACTGCGTCTCTGATTGACGAGCCGCTGTCAATTCGGTGGGGGTTTCTTGAGCGACGAGTTGAGCGGCCTTCAGTTGGTCGCGAGCCGCTTGAATCTGCCCAGTTAAGTCTTGGATCGTTTGGTCATAATGTGCTTTTTGCGATTGCTCATTGGCCCTGGAAATCTGCTTTTGCGCGCTCAGTGCTTTGAAGCCAAAGACATCCGGGAACATGATAGTTATCCCTGTAACCCAATTCCCACGTGCCGGCGCCAGGCCGTTCCAATTGCCGATGATTGATCCGCTGCTCGGAACCTCACTCCCGCGGCCAAACACCTCACCCTGCAGGTACAAACGAGGATAGTCAGTTCGCTGTAAAACTTTCTCTTCTGTTTGAATGAGTTGCACATCGGCCATCTGATCGCGCGCCAACGGATGTTCCGAAGCGGAAACGCTGGGCAGTGAATCCGTAGGTGAGGGATCAAGTAACCTTCCTGGATCCAATTTGATTTCACTGCCAGCTGTTCCCATGAGCGCCGCAAGGGTATCCAGGGCTGCGCGCTCGGATTGCTGAGATTGGTACAGCTGAATTTTTGCTCGCGCAAGTTCAGCATCGGCGCGCGAAGCGTCCGCTCCGGCTCGCAGTTGGTTGTCAACGAGGACGTGAATGGATCTATTGAACGTCTGCCAACGGTCGAGATTGGCCTGCGCCGCCAGTACAGCCTGCTGGTTTGCCACAGCCAGCAGAAAGTAGTTTCCAACCGCGGCCGCAACTTGGAGTTGGGTCATAGCAAGATCCGCTTGTGACTTGGCTTGTGCAGACCGTGCTTGGCCGACTCTCGCCGCGCGCAATCCGAAGTCCAACGGCTCCCAGGAAAACAATGCCGCAGCCTGACTGCCCCAGTAACTCTGCCCACTCGAAGGACCCACGGGGCCTTCAACAGTAGGGGTGATAGGCGTCCCCAGCCAGATACCTTCCACCTGGTTTTGCGTCGCTCGGCTATCCTGGTATACCCCGTTCAATTGAGGCAGATATTGCGCCCGAGCAACAGTGACGCCAGCCTGGGCCGCGGACACCCGCTCCAAAGAGGCGCGAACGGCCGGATAGTTCTGCAGTGCGTAGTCCACCGCTTCTTCTAACGTGAAAGTTTTCAATGGCGTCTGCTGATTCTGAGCCGCCGCTTTGGGAAGTATTGGAGCGAACAAAGAAAGATACGCGACTAGGTAGGCGAGGCCTGTCCGATGGACTGACACTCTGGAAATCTCCCGCTATTATCGAATACCGTTATCGAATGCCGATAATAGGAGAGGATGGAAGTGCTGTCAATGGGGAAGGGCCACGGTGAAGTCCGTCGAAATGCGAATGCAGCGCAACAGCGAATCGGACCGAAGGGATCAAGCAGATCGGCATGCCGAAAAGGCAATCTTTCGCCTGACTATAGGGTTGCGTTCGCAGCGGCGCGTTTTCTGAGGTTGGTAGCGCGGACCGCTACCACTCGCGGTCGAGGTCGCGCGATGTCAATCACCGGTTCACGCTCGAATAGTTCGCCGAATAGTTCCCGGACCTTTGCTTTCGCGGCTTTTAATACTCTTTGCCCGCCTGGTGTGGTCCGATAGACGCGACGAATTTTCCCTGCAAGGTTTTGCTCCTGGGAACGGAGCAGTCCAGCATCTTCGAGTGCGTGGAGAACTGGATAGAGTGTTCCGGGGCTAAGCTTATAGCCATGCCTAGCCAGTTCTTCAATCATTCCCAGGCCAAAGATTCCCTCACTTGCTGCGTGATGAAGGATATGCAGGCGGATGAGGCCCGAATAGAGTTGCTTTGCGTCGCCGAGTTCTTGCTTGGTTGTAATCATTATCGTTTTCCGATATCGAATTCCTGGACAGCCTACAGGCGATCACGGCTTACCGATGTAAGGATGTTGTAAAAAGATCTTTCTTTATCCGCCGCCATCCACGCATTGCAGTTATCTCTAACGCCCACTATGCGTTAGCGGGCGCAGAAAGATATCGCATTTAACATGGCAATCGCGGACTTAGGCTGGCGGAATCTTGGGTCCGATGCTGAAGCACTGATATAGCAGAAGGGCCGCTTGAAGGACTCTCGAATCCTGGCCGAGATCGGCGGTCAACTGCAAACCGAGGGGAAGCCCGCTTGCCAATGGCATGGGGATCGACATGGCCGGCGTTCCGAGGGCCGTCCACGGGGCGTCCATTCTTGGATCGCCGGTGTCGGACAGGCCCATGGGCGCGGGTCCAATTGCGGCGGGTGTGAGAATCACTGGCGTGGAATTGAAGATCTTCCTCATACGCACTCTGCTGTCTGAAATGTATCGCCTCGCCTCATCGTACTTTTCCATGGGCATCTTCAAACCATCGCGAATCAAATCCGCCAGCGGACGGTCGAGCCGGTCTCCAAACTCCTTCAGGCGCGATTCATGGAAATGTGCGCCCTCGTAGAACATGAGAACGGTGTTGGCTTCGTCAAGCTTTTTGAGCATTTCTGAAATATCGACAGCCTCAATCATTACACCCGAGCGGCGCAGCAACGACAAGGCCTGGCGAAAAGCATTCGCCATTTCCGGCTCGCATTCAGGGATGGGTTCCGGTGCTCCGAATGAGAATTGCTCCGCGCGGCCTGTCGAATGCCCCATCGCTTTCCAGAGCGCCAGCATATCCGCCGGCGTGTGCGTGAAGAGGCCCAACGTGTCCAGGCTTTTCGAAACCGGCAGGACGCCCTGCATCGGCAAAAGGTCATGGGTCGGCTTGAATCCGGTAACGCCGCAAAAGGAAGCAGGGCGAAGCATCGAGCCTTTCGTTTGCTCGCCGACGGTAAACGGCACCATGCCCGCGGCGACTGCCGCAGCGGAACCACTCGAACTTCCTCCGGGTGTGTGCTTGAGGTTTCGGGGATTGCGAGTCGGCCCCGGCGTGCGATACGCAAAAGCAGTGGTCACGGTTTTGCCGAGCAAAATCGCCCCGCGGCCACGCAGTTCCCGAATAATCGCGGCATCCTCGGAGCCCATGCGCCCCTTGTAAAGCGGCGACCCGTACTCCGTGGCCATGCCTTCTGTTTCGATAATGTCCTTGGCCCCGAACGGAATTTCGGAAAGCGGCCCGTCCGCCGTAGGCCGCTCGGGCTTTACCTGGACCCACGCATGAATCGACGGATCGAGCTCCTGGATCCGTCGCAGGCAAACCACTAATCCCCGTTTCCGCGCCTCGCGATCCGCCTGTAGCCATTCAGTGAGAGTCTCCATGCGAGGCGATTCTACAGCGGTCGCGGCCCCGCGTGGCAAGGAAGCCATTTTCGGAATGCCTGCAGCCGCGCCGATTGCTGCGCTTGTCTTGAGGAAATTGCGTCTCGTGTATTTCATGATTCGAGTGGGTCCACACTACCTCTCGCTCGCCGCTCTTACGATTGCGCCGGAATCACTGCACCGAAGACGTGGCTTGTCCGTTAAACACGGCGTCGATCGCCGCCTGCGCACATTTTTCGCCGTCCCCACTGGACACGCCCATCGCGCCAATAACTTGTCCGTTGACCACGATAGGGAGCGCGCCTGGTTGCGGGAAGTCATGCATGAAGGTCGGTGCCAAGTTCTCGCCGCTCCGAACCATCTTGTTGGTTTCCGAAGTGGCGCGCCGCCAGCGCAAGGCCGACTTTGCCTTTAGCAGCGCGGTGTCGATCGAATTCATCGGCGCGCCCTCCATCGCGTGGGACTCGACGAGATTGCCGCCCCAATCCAGAATGGCCATTGCCACGACTTTCTTGTTCTGCTCGGCCCAAGCGGAACAGGCATCCGCCAAAGCACGCGCGCCGGCGCTCGATATGATCTTGATATCCCTGGTTGCCTTGAGATCGCCGTTCGCCTGCTTCGCTGGCGCTGGGCGCGCTTGCTGCTGCGCGGGCGATTGCGTGGGCAGCAACAGCATCAGTCCTGTGACTATTCCGGAGACGATAAGAATTTTCTTCACGTCAATCCTCCTCAAAGCCGGTACGCACTTTTGTGTAGGCGTGTGGGCTGCGTCTTTCCCGGTCTTTGGCGAGACTCTATTGACATGGAATCTGCCATGTCAACACGTATTTGTGCGATCTAGAACGGATTCCGTAAAGAACGAGCCACACCATTAGGAGTCGCACAATTTCACCAAATTAGTCCGGATAAACGGCACTATTCGCCGCAGTTGGCCACGCCGCGCGAAGCTTGCGCGCGTTCTTGGGAAGGAAACTGAGGTCAGCGGGAGCAGCGAGAGGTGCCCCGGCTTTGCGCGGAAACAATGCCACGACACTACCGTATCTACTACCACCATTCGAACGAAGAAAGTGTGCTGCCTGTAGGCTGCTGAAAATATGGCGCGCCCGGAGGGATTCGAACCCCCGACCCTCTGCTTAGAAGGCAGACGCTCTTTCCAACTGAGCTACGGGCGCGTTTGTATTGATTCTAGGGCATTGCCGGCGCGCGCCGCCACATTTTTAAGGACGTGGACCCTCCACATTTATAGCAAACAGCACTAGTTGGAAACCGCACTTGAGCCGACCGCAGACCTCCCCCATCCGGATCGACGCCAATTGCTTCCGAATCCTGGCTGGCGGGTTGACCAAATGTTTCCTATTGCAGTATTGTTCAAGTCCATCGCTACGCAGCCATTTGGAGCGGCGCGGGATGGTCAACTTTCACCCTACTTCGGTTCACATACTCAGTTCAACGGAGGAGCGTTATGCCCAAGAAAATCGATCCGCTCAATAAGAAACTGTATGGCCCCATCACGGCAATGCTGACGGTGACCGACGTGAAGGCGGCCGCAGATTTCTATCAGAAGGCGTTTGGTTTTAAAAAGCGGGGAATCATGAACGGCCCGGACGGCAAAGCCGTTCACGCTGAGCTGACTCTGCGGGGCACGACACTAATGTTGGGCCCGGAAATGCCGCAGATGGGCTCGCGCAGCGCGAAATCAGTCGGCGCCTCGCCTGCTAGTCTGTACCTGCTGACCGAGAAGGTCGACCAGGTGGTCGCAAAGGCCCTGAAGCTCGGGGCCACCTCCAAGGGACCAGTGATGGATATGTTCTGGGGCGACCGTTGCGGGACCGTGGTTGACTTGGATGGCTACACCTGGATGGTGGCCACCCATAAGGCCGAACCCACACCTAAGGAAATGCAACAGAAAATGAAAGAACAGATGGCCAGCCAGCAGGCTGCTCACGCGGCAAGCGCCTCCTGAGCACCGTAAATCTGGATTCATACTTCTTTCCAGTCCCGCCGTGCCTACGATTGCTGCTGCTGATTTCTCGCAATCACAAAGGCGTCGGCCCAAGAGCGCGGGTGTGGCCTGCCAGCTGATCCGTATGCCCGAACTGCCGGACATCGCCGCCTACATCAGCGCACTCGAATCGCGCATCCTGGCTCAACCGATCGAGCGCGTGCGGCTTGCTAGCGCTTTTCTATTGAGGACTGTAAAACCGCCGCTGTCCGATGTGGAGGGCCGAACCGTCCGCGAACTGCGGCGAATTGGGAAACGGATCGCCATCGGGGTGGAAGGCGATCTGTGGCTAGCGCTGCACTTGATGATTGCCGGCCGGTTGCACTGGAGGCCGCTGGGGGCGAAGCTGTCTGGCCGCCAGAATCTTGCAGCCTTCGATTTTCCGAGTGGGTCTCTTGTGCTTACCGAAGCGGGCACAAAGCGCCGCGCGTCGTTGCACGTCCTTGCCGGTGAAGAAGGCTTGCGCTCCATCGACCCGGGAGGAATCGAAATATTCGCAAGCGATGCCGCCGCATTTCGCGCTGCACTTACGGAAGAAAACCGCACGCTCAAGAGAGCTCTCACGGATCCCCGCTTGGTGAGTGGCATCGGTAACGCCTACTCGGACGAAATCCTGCACGCTGCGCAACTCTCGCCGGTCAAACTCACGCACAAACTGGAGCCCCAGGAGTGGGACAGGCTGTTCGCGTCGACGCGTGAAACTCTCCGGCTCTGGATCGATCGTCTGCACGCAGAGGCGGGAGCTGGCTTTCCCGAAAAGGTGACCGCGTTTCGCAAGGGTATGGCGGTTCACGGACGTTATGGAGAGCCGTGTCCGAGATGCGGAGAGAAAATTCAGCACATTCGATATGCGGACAACGAAACGAATTATTGCGCACGATGCCAAACGGGCGGGAAAGTTCTAGCGGATCGCGGCTTGTCCCGGCTATTGGGATCGGATTGGCCGCGGACGCTCGAAGAACTCGAGGCCCTCAAGCGCCGCTAGATTCCCCAGTGGTCAATTGCGTTGCGGGGCAGGAAACTTGAATGCAGCTCCAATTCATGGCATCGCCCCTCTTCTCTTTTTCGCGCAATTCCCGGAGAATAGGTTTCCAAAATCGCATATCGCTCGAGGCGCCGGTGTTCCGAAAGGAGCTATTATGAAGACCCTTATCACGAAGGATACTCCAGTAACCGACGAGGTCTTGAACATGATCGCTCACCTCCCTACCAAGAGCCTCCCCAAGATTGTCGAGGACGGCTTCTTCAAGAAGCTGACGGACAGAGACTTCATGCGCATCGGCGTCCTGCTGGCAAAAAAGGGATACGACGAAGGCGGCTGCCCCATTGGCGGCGTCATCATCAGCAACAAAACGCGGCAGATCGTGGGAAAGGGACACAACACTTTGGTTCAGGAGAACCATCCTTACAATCACGGCGAGACTTCGGCAGCGCGGGATGCGGGGCGCATGGATTTCAGCGAGACCACCATGTTTACAACGCTCAGCCCGTGCGATATTTGCGCGGCACTCATCTACCGGCGGCAATTCAACAGGTTGGTGGTCGGTAATGTCACAAATTTTTCGGGCACGGAAGAATTGATTCGTCAGAACGGCGTTCAGGTAGATATTTTGGAAGATCCCGACGGCGTGGCTCTCTTTGCGAAATACTTGAAAGAAAAACCGGACCAGCACCTTGAGGATGCTTTCGGTCTCGCCGCAGTTCACAGAGCTGCCGCGGGCAAGACCTAGCGCTTCAGCCACTCTCCGACTTGCCACAACTTTTGCGGTCGAACCTCACTAGAGCCCGGGCTGCGTAGCAGTTTACTCACGCCCCCTACATTCGGAATTGGATGTAAACCAAGTAACCTCCCAGGGCCAGGCCAAACAGCGCGACGAGAATTGCCACCAAATCAATAAAGAATCCGCCCGGTTCGAACCTTCCGGATTCGAGCTGTTCGCGTGTCCGGCGGTAACGAAGCAAGCCGGCGAACGTCAGCACTACCCCCGCAAGAATCGCAATGGCCCCGAACCAGACCGTGACTCCCACGGTCTGAAGCGTCTGACCTTGGATCCGCATGAATTGGCGGATGGCAATGGCGAAGCGCCCGATCGCGAAGCCGAACACCACGATGGCCAGGCCCGTACGCAACCACGCGAGAAAGGTGCGCTCATTGGCAAGGTGGTCGCGAGCGCGGTTGGAGTTTTCATCGGTTGCAGGATGAGTGTTGGTGCGCGTTTGCTCGGACATGGCCCGCCTTTGCATTCACCAGTGTGGCTATTGAGAGGCGCTACTGTACGACACTTTGCAGCAGCGGGCCAATCACGGCGATGTTCTTCACCAGCTCATCCGGGATGTTGTGCCGCGATTTGAGATACTCAGCGGTGTTATAGGAGACCCACACTTTGCCTCCCGCGTCTTCCCACACCAGGGCCTTGAGCGGCAGATCGATGGCCAGAGTAGGAGCGGCCAGCATGAGAGGCGTGCCTCCCTTGGGACTTCCGAAAATGATGAGCTGTGTCGGATGCATTTTCATGCCGACTTTTTCAGCCTCTCCGCTGTGATCGATGCGCGCAAACACGGTGAGGCCCCGCGATTGCAAAATGGAATCCAGCCGCTTGAGTGTATCCGAGACCGAATAGGGGCTGCTCAAATGAATCATTCCGTTGTCTGGAGAACTCGCCATGATCGTGCTCCTGAGGAAGTTCGAGGTAAATCCCGCCAATCGTATCATGCGTGCAAAGAAGGATGTCTTTAGCGCCTTCAATGTCAAATAAATGCATTCTTCTTTCCCCTGAATTGTATGAGGCATCCCGCGAGCGCAGGCTCATCCAGGTGTGGGCAAAATAAAGCTTTTTATTCTCCTTCTGGGCGTGCACGAGTCATAATTTGCGGATGCTCACGGTTTTCACCATAGGGCACTCGACTCGCACATGGAAAGGGTTTCTCGAATTACTGCGCTCACATGGCATCGAACGCGTCGTGGATGTGCGCAGCATTCCCAGGTCGCGGCACAATCCTCAGTTCAATCGGGAGACGCTCTCCCCGAAACTTCGGGGGGCCAGGATCGGCTACGTGCATCTGCGCAGCTTGGGCGGTCTGCGCCACGCACGGCGCGATTCACTGAACAAGGGCTGGCGCAACGCGTCGTTTCGAGGATTCGCGGATTACATGCAGACGCCCGAATTCATGAAGGGATTGCTGAGACTAATCAAATTGGCGAAACAGAAAAAGACGGCGATCATGTGCGCGGAGGCGGTGCCCTGGCGGTGTCACCGCTCGCTCATTGCCGACGCGCTGGCCGTGCGCCGGATCCGCGCCGCACATATCGTCAGTGGAAAGCGCGTCCAGGTTCACACGATCACTTCCTTTGCGCGCGTCCGGGGAGATCGCATCCTGTATCCCCCTGATCCGCGGGAAGGCGCCGAATCTCTGCGCGTACGTAAACCGCTAAAGCGAATGAACCTGTCGCGCGATATTAAGAATGGTGTAACACGCAATCCTGGGTGATCGTCTACAATAGGTAGGTCAACCGAGCGGATTCACCCGGATTTCGCCCGGTGCGGGTGGAGGTTCTAGGCCATGCGGTACCATGCAATCCTGTTTGTGGCGGTATTTTTTCTATGTTCATCGGCGGTGGCAAACAGCAAACAGATTTCTACGGCTCCAGTTTCCTCTCCGAACGGAAATCAGGCGTCACCAAACACTGCGAGCAATTGCAACGGCGGCCTCGCGGCGCAACATTCCTCATCACAGCCAGTCGATCATGTTCAACCCACTCCCGAGGCGCAATCCGCTGTGCCTGACGAATCGGGGACACCGGACCCACCCTCTGTCTCTGTTCATCTTGAACAGGATTTGAGAACTCTCGAACAAAGGCAATCGGAATTGGCTCAATGCTCTCTCGCAACGGATGCGCAAGGGCCGCCTCCGGATCCGCCGGGAGATTGTTTCGCTGAACTGCTTTTGAAATTCGAGATGCGCCACGACGGGGAGCCTGAGCGGGACATTCCAATCGGGCGGCTGCCTGGAAGCCAGGCCTTTTTTTATGAGTCTGGGATGACCATCGATGCCGATGGCGCACCAAACGCCTATCACCCGGACAATACCGGCCTGGACGACCTTGCAAATGCAGGCACGCCAGGGAGATGGGAGGGATTGGCCAAGGATGGGGACGGGGAGCCCTTCATCCAGGGGCCGGACGATCCATTCCCCGGCTATTACGTTTCAGCCACCGCGCTGGCCGATCGCGCAAAGCCAGTGAATGATCCCACGCGCTACGTGGATGCTTCGAAGATTCCTTTTGTGGTGCTGCCCGGAGGCATGGCGCGCCAGCTTGGAGCGCGCCCCGGAGATTTCGCAGTTGTCTTCGATCAGCGAAACGGCAAATTTTCTTACGCGATTTTCGGAGATATCGGTCCCTATGACCGAATCGGTGAAGGCTCGATGGCACTCGCCGAAAATCTGGGGATTCGGTCCGACGCGCGAAACGGCGGCGCGCGACGAGGCATCCTGTATCTCGTTTTTCCGGGCTCCGGAAACGGTAGGCCGCGGACGATCGAGGAAATTAATGCCGAAGGGCAAAAACTGGTTCAGGATTGGGAAGCCTCCATCTCGCCAGATGGGTGCCCAGTTCAGCTGCCTGCAAGGCCCGCGGAAGGGAATCGAACCACAGATTGAAACGCCTCGAGAGAATTCAGGAGGAGCCTGTGAAAGAAAAGGTCTTGCGCGAGCATCTTGTGAATCTCCTTTCCGGACGCGGCGCTCACGTCGATTGGAAGGCATCGTTCAGCGGTGTCTCGCCTAAATTGAGGGGCGTTCGTCCCGAGGGGTTGCCGTACTCGATCTGGGAATTGCTTGAGCACATGCGCATCGCGCAATGGGACATCCTGGAGTTCTCCCGCGATGCAAAGCACGTCTCGCCGGACTGGCCCAAAGGTTACTGGCCCGCCACGCCGGCTCCGCCGGATGCGAAGGCTTGGGACAAGAGCCTCAAATCGTTCGCCCGGGATCTCGAGGCGATGAAAAAGCTGGTTACGGACAGCGAGACCGACCTATTCGCGAAAATTCCGCACGGCACGGGACAGACGATCCTGCGCGAGGCCCTGCTCGTCGCCGACCACAATTCATATCATTTGGGGCAAGTACTGACCGTTCGACGCATTCTGGGAAATTGGAAATAGAATTTGTCCGGTGGATAGCCTTCAAGTTACGTACTTTCCTAACCGCAACATTTTAGATTCATCGCTGAAAGTGTAACCGCGCATGTCCGCCGTGCATCAAAATTGGCGAGGAGCACGCTGAGGATTTGTGCGGCCCCGGCACCTGTAGTTCTTCAGGTTTCGATCTGGTACACCTCGGCGGCCCAATTCCAAAACCAAAAGGGAGAACCTTCCGTTATGTCTCGACGTTCGCTACCGCTTTTTCTCGCGATCATGGCACTTACCGTAATGAGCGTTTCGGTGTGGGCCAAGAATGATTCGGGCGATACGATTACTGCTAACTTGAAGCTCACGGCAACCACGACGATCGGCACTACCAAGCTCGCGCCCGGCGAATACAAAGTCATTGCCGACGGGAGCAAAGCGAAATTTGAACAGGGCAGCAAAGTTGTGGCCGAAATTCCCTGCAGTCTCAAGGATTTTAACGGCAAGATCAATCAGACCACCTTTGTCATCGACAACAATAGGCTGACTGAAATTCAGGTTTCCGGAAAGACCAAGGCCATCGAGTTTTCTTCCGGAATGTAAGGCCGGCCTGAAATTAACCGCTGAGATCGCCCGGGTGCGTTCTCCCAGGCGCAGTCAGCGCTCCTGTCCTGTGAGATTGCTTCGCTTGATGCGACGAGGCAACGTTTTCCCGGTCCTGCCCTGGATGTCTGTCGGAGAATTCGGGGCAGGACCATTTTCCATCTTCGCAATGATGCGTATCCGCGGATGGGGCGCGCACACTGCAGCTTCATCTACGGATGGTCCGCCATGTGGTACAGCTTTACCGCATTTTCACGCAGCACCCTTCGCGCGATTTCGTTTGCGCGCGGCACCGTGATCTCTCCATCCTGCAGCATGCCGGTCAGCGCAATTCCCAGCGCTTGCCGCGCCGTTTGCGAGGTTTGCCAGCCGATCTCTTCCCAATCGTATGCGCCGCTTCCAGGTGACAAATCGGTCCCAAACAGAATTTTCTCCGGATACCACTCGATCCAATCCCGCAGCACTTCCGCGAGGCGGTGGGGCGATTCGAGCCAGGTCTGCTCCGATAAATCTGTGTACACGTTCGGCTTCATCAGGAGAAAAGAAACTTCGCGCGAGAAAGCTGCCGCGCCGCCGTGAAGCAGAACAAAGGTTGTTTTCCGAAGCCGCTCGTCGTTCAGGACCGATTCGAGCAGGAGCGGATTCGATCCTTGCAAGTAGAAATAGCCGCCGCAGCCCGCACCGGTATGAATATGCACTGGCAGGCCCAGGCGGCCCGATTCCGCCGCGATATATCGGAACAAGTAATCCTGCAAGCGCGTGTAATCATCCTTCGCGGGAGAACCACCGTGCAGGTATTTCGCGTAAATTGCGGCGGCATCGCGCTCCGACGCTGGCTCGAAATCCAGGGAGCGTAAGTAAGCCGCCTCGAATTTGATCGCCACCGCGCCGTCTTTTTTTTGCCGCTTGAGTTCCGGCGCCACCACTCGGGCAGTGTAGTCGGCAAGCGTAGCGGGCATGGCCGTGACGCCCAGTTCGCGGCGGTACCGCGCCAGCAGCATGTTTTCCCGGCCGAAGAAAAATTTTCTGTCCGGCGTTTCTGCCGCCAGCGCATCATTGTTCAGCGGAAATAGCAAGGCATCGTCGAAGGGCACCCAGCGGAAATGCGCCGCGTCGAGGCCGCGCCCCATGGCCACGCGGTTGGCAAACTCCACATCGATCCCCAATCGGTCGAGAACCCAGGCGGGATAATTGTCGCCCTGTTCCTGGCGAATTTTGTTTTTGGCCGCAAGAAGTTCCTTGACGTGCGCTTCGCTCTGGTCGTCGTAGGCGTATCCCCACAGCGCTTTCCATGCGGCGAGATACTGGGGATTTTCCGGGCGCGTCACGGTGTTCGGCGCCGTGGGTTCCAGGGGATCGCAGGGCAGCGCGTCGAATTCGTCATCGCGTTCGCCGTCCGCCACGACGCGCGGCGGATGCGAATGATTGTCGATGGCGCGAATCTTGCGAATTTGCGACATCAGCGCGGGGTCGGGCGCTTGCGCCCGCGCGAGCGCTGCGGCCGCCAGCAAAAACGCGATCCCCAGTGAAAATTTCATTCTCTTGGCCTCGGATTACTCCAGGTATGCCGCCAGCCAATCGAAAAAAGTTTTGTACCAGAGCTGGCTATTCAATGGTTTCAGGATCCAGTGCCCCTCGTCGGGATAGACTACCAGCCTCGAAGCCACATTTTGCCTCTGCAGTGCCGTGTAGAATTCGAGGCTCTGCGTGTACGGCACGCGGTAATCGAGTTCGCCGCAAATCACCAGCGTCGGAGTTTTGTATTTGCCCAGATTGCCGGCGTACGTGCTGGGAGACCATTTTTGATAGCTTTCTGGATTCGTCCAGGGAGTTCCCGCCATGTCGTGCTCCTCGAACCAAAGCTCCTCGGTGGCGCCGTACATGGCGGTTTTATCGTACACGCCGGCGTGGCTGATGAGTACTTTGAAGCGACCTGTGTGCGTCGCGATCCAGTCGATCATGTAGCCGCCATACGAGCCCCCGGCCGCGGCCAAGCGGCTTTGGTCGACGAAGGGATATCTTCCGATGACGTAGTCCACACCCTTCATCAAGTCATCATACGCGCGCCCGCCCCAATCTTCGGTAACCTCGTCGGTGAATTTCTGCCCGTAGCTGGTCGAGCCGCGCGGGTTGATCATGACCGCTACGTAGCCCGGCGCGGCAAACAATTCTTCGTTCCAGCGGTAGCCCCACGAATCGGCCCACAGACTCTGCGGCCCGCCATGAATGAGGAGCAAAAGGGGATATTTCTTTGACGCGTCGAAATGCGGCGGGCGAATCAGCATTCCCTGAACGCGCGTGCCTCCCGCGCCCTCGTACCAGAACGATTCGGGGGGATTCATGTCGATGGATGCGAGGCGCGCGGCATTGTGCACGGAGAGTTGCCGCGGGCCGCTTCCATCGCTGCGTGAAGTGAAGACCTCCGCGGGCGCGATGAGACTGGAACGCAGGAACGCGAACTCTCCTCCATCCATGGAAAGCGAAATGCTCTCATTGAACGAATCCTTCATGATTTCCCGCGGGGTGCTGCCGGGCGCCGCCGCGATTTCATAAACAGGTTGCTCGGCTTCGTTCATCGCAGTGAAATAGATATCCTTACTGTCCGGCGACCAGACGATTTCATCCACGCTGCGATCGAAAGATTCTGCAACTTCGGTTTGCGTCCCAGCCGCTCGGTCATAGAGCATGAGGCGCCAGCGGTCGCTTTCATACTCCGGAGTTTTCTGGGAGTGATAGGCGATGAAGCGGCCGTCCGGCGAATAGGCCGGATGGCCGTCGAAGCCCGGATTGGAGCTGATGCGCTTCGCGTCGCCGCCGCTCGTCGGAACAAGAAACAGGTCGCCGTTGGTGCTGATCGCTTCGGGCCGGTCGGTTACCGCGGTGAAGCAGAGTTCCTTGCTGTCCGGAGAAAAGGCGAAATCGTTGGCGTCACCGCGCTCGTCAGGAGGCACATCATAATCGGCCTTCGGAGTCAGGTCGCGCGGAGCGCCCCCACTAGCCCTGACTAGGAACAGATGACTGCGTTTGCCGTCGCTCCAATGCACCCAGTGGCGATAGAGCAAATGATCGTAGACGCGGGCTTTCACCTTGCTTTTTTCCGCGGCGTCGTCGCGCGCGCGGTTGCACGCGTCGTCCGCGCAATCCGGAAACACGCTGGAAGTAAACGCAACCCATCGCCCGTCCGGGGACCATTTTTCGTTGTCCGCGCCGGTGGAGAGCGAAGTGATTTTTTTCGCGTTGCCGCCCTGCGCGGGCATGACATAGATCTGAGGCGTTCCTTCGCGGCTGGAGACAAAGGCGATGGATTTTCCGTCGGGCGACCACTGGGGCCTGGTGTCATGGCCAGTCTGCGTCAGTTGGCGCGGCTGGCTTCCCGGCGCGGTCGATACGATCCAGATGTCGTGCGCGATTCGGTTCGTGTCCATGTCGGTGGCGCCCACGGTGTACACCACGGCGCGACCGTCAGATGAAATCTGCGGCTCGCTGACGCGCTGCACCGCCATCAGGTCTTCGAAGGTCATGGCGTGTTTGGAGGGAGCCTGCGCATGCGCGGAAGAAGCAAGGGCAAACAGGAGCAGCGCGCATGACTTGGGTATGGATTTGAAGCGCATACAGGAAAACCTTTCCACCGCCCAACGCATTCCATCCCGATCGGGAATGGCCAGGCGCCTGAAGACCCCACGATACTATTTCTTTCCTCATCAATCCATTTTCTTGATGGGTTTCCGGCGGGAAGAGAGCGGCGGTCACGCGGAGCAAGCTTGATCTAAGTTTGTGCTACCACGTGATTCGTTAATTTGCCGATACGTTCGACCTCGAGTTCGACTGTGTCGCCTGCCTTCAAAAAGCGTCCCATTTCCAGGCCGCAGCAGCAGCGGTTGGCGCCCGATTCGGGGACCGTTCCAGTGCCCGAGCCGAAAAATTCTCCCGGATAGAGTGTCTCGTCCTGAGAAACATAGGCAATCAAGTCTTCAAACTTCCAACGCATGCCGCTGGTGTGCCCGTACGAAACTTCTTGTCCGTTCACGCGTGCCCTCATTGCCAGATTGTAAGGATCGGGAATTTCATCGGGCGTGACCAGCACGGGGCCGATCGCGTTGCCCCCGTCAAAATCTTTTCCCTTCGCGGGACCGAGCCGGCCGCCCATTTCTCTTTTTTGGATGTCGCGCGCGGAAAAATCGTTGAAGATCGTGTAGCCGCCGATAAATTCGTGGGCTTTTTCTTTGGGAATATCGCGCCCTTGTCGGCACAAAAAAATTCCGAATTCAAGTTCCCAATCGAAAGCTTTCGTATAGCGCGGGATAGTCACCTGCGCCCCGTCGCCGATCACGTTCATGCGGTTACCCTTGTAATAGGCGGGCCGCTCGTACCATGGCCGGGCCATCCGGTACGCCAGCGTCGCCTTGCGGCCGAATGTTTTTTCCACCGCTCGATCAAGCGACGCCACCCAGCGCGGTATCCCGAACCGGCGCGTGCAGTTGATCACATGCTGCTCAAACACCATGAATTCACGAATCGATTCGGGACGGGGAACAGGGGAGAGAAGTTCGACGCTCGCGCGTTCGAGTGTCACGCCTTCAGGGCGTTGCGACATGGCGAACTCGATGGTTCGCTGCGCCGCGTCCCGAGCCGCACTCCCTCCTTGCAGGAACGCGAGCATTGATTGGAAATGAGGATTAGTTTTGCCGCTGCGAAGTTGTGCAGCGGCCTGCAGCCGGATGACTTTCGAGTCTGTTTCCGCAAGGGCGCCAACTTCTTGAACGCCCTGCTGTTGGAATGTCACCAGCCGCATGAGTGTAGCCGCATCGCCTCTGTTGCAAAGCTACTTCAGCGCGGAAACATGGCCAACGGTGGCGTCTTGCCTGGCGGCAAAGGCGTCCGCGTCACATTCATGAGCATCCCCAGCAGCGTGTAATAGCCGCACAATCCGGTGATGTCGATCACGCCCTGCTCGCCGAAGCGATTCACCACTTGCGCATAAACGGGATCGCTCACACTCTGGTGCAATCGAAGCTCGGTAATGTAGTTGTAAATTATCTCTTCGTCGGGCGTCATTTCCGTAGGGCGCTGCCCCTCGGCGATAGCCTTGATGGTCTCCGCTTTGATCCCCGCCTTCAGGGCCAGCGCTTCGTGCGAGTACCACTCAAACTGCTGCGTCCATTGCCGCGCGATGATCAGGATGATGAACTCGCTGATGTTCGATCCGAGCTTAGTATTGAAGCGCAGGTACTCACCCACTTTTTGCAGGCGGCTCATGAATTCCGGGCTGCGCAGCAGCGGGATGAATGGCCCCACCAATTCCTTCCGCGGCCCCGAAGTTATTTCCTCAGCGGCTTTCTTTTGCGCGTCCGTCCATTTTTCCGTGGGGATTGGCGGCATGCGGTCCGCCGGGCCTTCGGCGGCTTCGGCGCTGGCCGCGGAAGCAAGGCCGAGCAGCGAAGTGCCCGCCAGCACGGTCGCGCCGCCCAGGAAATCGCGCCGGTCCACCAGCGTTTTCGGCTCGGAATTTTTTGGTTCGATTGGTTCATCCATGGATTTCACCCTTTCTTCATCCGCATTTTTGGACTAATTGCGCGATTCGTTCAGGAAGTCCTGGGGCATTATATGCGGCAAACTCTAAATTTCAAATTTTGTGAAGCAGGTTAGGGAAGCCGGATATCGACAGCGCCGGCAATCATAAATGTGGAATTCTTGGCCCGCGCGCCAGTGGGCCCGTCCCGTCAAATGTGTATAGAAATGATTCCGGCAAGAATCAGCCAGAGCGACAAGACGCCCACTATGATCCAGAGAACCACGCCTTGCAGCAAGGGGCGGACCCCAACCTGGCGCAGGGCCGGCCGCGAAATGCTGGACCCGATCAGGAATAGAGTCGCGGTCAAGCCCAATTTCCCCAGATTACTCAAGATACTGGAGACGCTCGCGAGGGAAGGAAAGTAGGTATTCACGACGGTCGCGAGACAGAATACAAGAATGAAATACGGCCACTGAATTCGATTTTTGGAACGGTGCACGAGCGCGGCGCCCAGCGCGACAGGGACAATCCAAAGCGCGCGAGTTAGCTTGACCGTGATTCCTACAACGAGAGCCATGGGGCCGTAGTTGGAGGAAGCTCCCACCACGGAACTGGTGTCATGGATCGCCAGCGCCGACCAAAGGCCGAACTGCGGCTCGGACATATGCAGCGCCCTCCCGATCGCCGGAAAAATCAGCAAGGCGACCGAGTTAAGGATGAAGATTGTGCCGAGCGAGACCGCCGTTTCTTGCTGGTCAGCCTGTAGGATGGGCGCGACAGCGGCGATCGCGCTTCCTCCGCAAATGGCCGTTCCCACAGAGATCAGCGCGGAAGATTTTCGCTTCACATCGAACAAGCGCCCCAAAAGCAAACCGGCGGTAAGGGCAAACGCAATTCCCGCGGCCGTGTATAGAAACCCATTCCGTCCTGTCTTTACGACTTCCTGCAAGTTCATGCCGAACCCCATGCCCACCACCGAAGCCTGCAGGAGAAATTTGGAAAGAGCGCGGCTATCTGCGTCGTAAGGATGAACGAACGATAACCCATAGAAGAGACCCAGGAGGAGAGCGATGGGAGGTGAAAGGACGCCTGTGGCGCAGAGAATCAAGCCCACAAAGAAGAATGTTTTGGTATTCATCCGGGTCTCCGCCTCCCCATCGTCTCCCGACCAGTATGGCCGGGCGCGGAGACCCGCGTCCAAGCAGGAATTCTTATGAGTCTTCAACCCGATTTATCGGCGGAAATCCGTGGGAAACCCGACCGCTCGCAGACGTCACGCAAATACTGAAGGAAAGCCGCCGGCAAGGCGGCCGGATGCGCCCCGGGCAGGCGAATGATCGAAAAGTGGCGCTGAATGCGCAGACCTTCCACGGTACCCTCCCGGAGCGTTCCCAGTTTCAGCTCCTTTTGAATCGCTCGCGCCGATACGAAACCGACTCCCAGACCTGCCTCAATCGCTTCCTTGATTGCCTCCGTGGAATCGAGTTCCATCGCGATGTGCAATTTCTTCAGCGAAATCTTCGCCCGTTGCAATGCGTTTTCCACCACGCGGCGCGAACCGGAACCCCTCTCGCGGAAAATCAACCGTTCGGTTCCCAATCGGTCTCTGGGAACGGTTTGACCGACCCATTCGTGCTGCGCGGGAAGAATCATCACGATTTCGTCGTCGAGGAAAGGCTCGATCCTGATCCCTCGGTGAAGCACAGGGCCTTCCACCAGCCCCACAGCGATGGTCCCCTTCAGAAGCGCGTCAACAATCTCTTTTGTATTGCCGCTCACGACGGAAATCGAGGCGCGTGGATTCAGTTTTCCAAATTCGCCAATGAGCCTCGGGAGAAAATATTGTGCGATCGTCGTGGATGCGCCGATGTGCAGCTCCCCGCATTCGATTCCCCGCAGTGCCGCAATGTCCCGCTCCGCTTCTTGCGCCAAAGCCGCCAGCTTGTTCGCATGTTTCAGCAGCCGCCCGCCTGCCTCGGTGAGCACGATCTGGTTCCCGGTCCGGTCAAAAAGGCGGATGGAGAGTTCTTCCTCCAAAGCCTTGACTTGCAGGGTTACCGCAGGCTGAGTCAGAAGAAGCGCCTCAGCGGCCTCCCGAAAATTGAGTTTCTCCGCAACCTTGCGGAATACCTTGAGCCGGAAATTTTCCATAGATTTTCGGTACGCCTCTTACCTGCATCGCCGGCAGGAAAGCCTCGTCGCGCACAGTACATGAATTGGATTGCGATAGGAAGGATTCTTGGATAAAGAATTTCAGTGCTCTGGCGGGGAACCAGAGGTCTCTTGCCAAGCGACCGTTCCGCCTCGCCGAGAACCGGAAGGGGCGCAATCGCGAAGTAGGCTTGAACAAGCATTTAAATCATGCGCATCATCTTGACAAACGGCCCCAATCGAAAGAAAGTGGCCGCAGCGGATCGAACCGCTTCTTCCGATTTTCCGATTGAGGACAATTAAAATGAGCAATGGCGCCTTCCACGTTCGAGCAGCAGCTTTCCGGCCGGTTGCGGTGGCCTTATTTTTAGCCGCAATGCTGGCGATCTCGTCCGAAACCATTCGTAGCTTTGGCGGCGTGGCTCTTGCCGCGGCCCCTCCGCAGGCGGACAACGGCGATTGGACCTATGCGGATCACGATTTCAATGGAACGCGTTACAGCCCGCTGACTCAGATTACCCCAGGCAACGTGAAGCAACTCGCCAAGGTCTGTTCGTACACATTCCCCGAAAAAGTACCTTCTGAATCGACACCCATCGTCTCCGCGGGAGTCATGTACGCCACGAGCGACCATTACACCGTCGCGCTCGACGCGGCCGACTGCCACGTCCTATGGTCCTATCAATGGGTGCCGCGCGACACCGATTCCGTGCACCCTCACCGCGGAGCGTCCCTTTCCAACGGGAAAATTATTCGGGGGACCGGCGACGATTATTTAATCGTTCTGGATGCCGAGAGCGGGAAGCTTCTCTGGTCCAAGCAAATTGCGGATCCCAAGGAGGGCTACTTCATCAGCATGCCGGCCCTGGTGACCTCGGATACGATCTACATCGGCCCTGCCGGCTCGGAAAGGGCCGGCAGCGGATGGATCGGCGCATTCAAACTGAGCGACGGAGATCAGATGTGGAAATTCAACATTATCCCGCGGGATGGCGAGCCGGGCGCCGATACCTGGGGGACGAATCCCGATGCGCGCAAGCACGCCGGAGGCGCGCTCTGGACTCCGCAATCTTACGACAGCGAAAAGGGCATCCTTTACGTGGCGGGCGGAAATCCGGCTCCCGATTTCTGGGATGATGCGCGGCCCGGCGCTAACCTGTACACCAATTCCATGATTGCGCTGGACGCCAAGACCGGCCGTCTGCTCTGGTACAACCAGTTCATTCCACATGACGTGGATGACTACGACATCACGCACGTCAATCCGATCTTCACAGTAAATTCGCGTACCATGATCGCTTCGTCCGGGAAGGACGGCGTTCTCCGTGTTGTGGATGCCGAGACGCACAAGATCGTCTACAGCGTTCCCTTCACGACGCAGCTGAATTCGGAGGCTCCCCTGAGCGCGACTCCGATTAAAGTCTGTCCCGGAATTTTGGGCGGCGATGAGTGGAACAGCGCAGCTTATAGTCCGAAACTCAGCCTGATTGTGGTGCCCAGCGATGACCTGTGGTGCTCCATGAATCAGAGGGATGTGGATCCACCCAGCGTAGAGAAAGCCAACGCGGGAGAGAAAAATTACTTTGGCGGCCCGATCACGCACGGACCTTTGTCCGAGGCGCGGGGTCGGCTGACTGGATTTGACGCCGCGACGGGCAAGGAGCGCTGGCGCTACGAATCACCTTCGCCGCTCGTCGCCGGGGTCGCTGTCACCGCTTCCAACCTTGTTTTCACCGGCGAAGTTGGCGGTTTCTTTGACGCGGTCGACGCCCAATCGGGCAAAATTCTTCTCCACCATGATCTGGGGGACAGCGTCCAAGGCGGCGTCATCACCTATTCCGCGCACAACGTGCAATACGTGGCCGTCACTTCGGGGGACGGCGGGGTCATCCGGCATGAAACGATGCCCGAGGTCACTGGAGGAAATCCGACCGTGACGGTGTTCGGACTTCCCAAGAAATAATCTTGTGAGCGGGCGCCGGGCTACGCGCGATTTGCATTTGTGCGAATGAATTCCGATTCTGGAAGTGCCGCGCAAAAACTGCTAGCATATCTTCATTCAATCGCTGCAGAGCAGGCATGACGTATCTGGACGATACGTCCTTTGCAATCACGTCGGCGCGTTCGTGAGCTGCCGATTCAAATGGGAGGCCCAGGAATGGCATATATTTTCAATGAAGATCAGCTGCCCAGGCTGCTGTCCAACGGCCGCGAGCGAGTATTCTTCGTCAACAAGGAACTCACCAAGATCGACGACATGCTGGCGGGGATCATGCACTACAAGCAGGGCGCGGCGTCTCCTTATCACCTTCACAAAAATTGCGAACATTTTTATTTCATCATGGAGGGCAAGGCCACCGTCCAGACCGAGGAAGGAACCCGCGAGATCGGCCCCGGCACGATGGTTTTCATACCCGCGGAAGAAAAACATCGCCTGCGGGCGCTCGAACCTCTTTTTTACTTTGAATTCCAGGCTCCCAACCGCTTTCAGACCACTATCCTCGAAGGCACTCAGGACGATCTGAAGTGGGACCGCGTGGACGGCGGCGTGTGGATTCAAAGTTAAACGCCCGGCCAGGCGTGATCACCAGCCGAATTCGGCAAATATTGAACGCTCGCAATTTTACGATCGAGGATTCGAAAGGATTGACCCACAATGTCACTGACCTTCATCGATACGAATAAGATTTCGCACAGTAAGACTCCCGGTTCCGGCGAGTTTGCAGAAATTCTGAATGACCGGCTTTGCGGCGCGAAAAACGTGGTCGGCTCGCTCCGCTGGCTCAATTCAGGGGAAAAGCTGGATGTCCGCTCCGACAAGAACACCCATCAGCTGGTGTACTTGATGCAGGGTGAGGCCACCATCACACTGGACTCCAAGGATTACAGCGTTCGAAAAGGCTCCGGCGTGTACGTCGGGCCATCGGATGCGGTGGCGATCAAGCAGGCCGGCGCGGGCCCCCTGAAGCTTTTTCACCTGGTCGTGCCGCACTTGCAGAGTTGAGTGGAGTTGCGGCGCGATCTCGCATTGTTTTCGAAGCGCCTGCATCTTGCCGGCGATTTTTCCAATTTCTTCAAGGCGTCCAATTGCCGGCAGGATTCCAAGATTTGCACGCGAAAGGGAGTCATTCCATGTCGATTCTGAATCAGCGCGTACGCTTCGCGTTCTTACTCCTTGCCGGTGCGGCGGTTTTGACACCCGCGATCGCCAAGGCCCAGCTCAAGCAGCCGCTTTTGTCGGACGACAATGTGAAGCGTGTGTCCGATCACGTGTATGTCATGGAAGGTTTCCCCAACGTCGTCTACGTGATCGGTAGCCGCGCGACGCTGGTGGTTGACACCGGGCTAGGCGAGCGCAATGGCGACACCGTCATGCGCGCGGAGCAAAAGCTCGCCAAAGGCCCGATCCTGTATCTTACGACCACGCACTACCACTCCGAACACACTACGGGCGAGCAGGCGTTTCCAGCGAGCACCATCATCATCCGCAACACCGTGCAACAGGAAGAAATGACCAAGGGTGTGGGCGCGCACATGGATGCATTCAGAAAAATGTCGGCTCAAAACAGCGATCTGCTCAAGGAAGTTCACTTTCGAACACCGGACGTCCTCTTTGACCGCGAAGCAAAAATCGATCTCGGCGGCGTGACGGCCCGCCTGTTTTGGGTTGGCCCTGCTCACACCAAGGGAGATGAACTGATTTTCGTCGAGGAAGACAGCGTGCTTATCCCCGGAGACATCGTCCAGAAAGATATTTTTCCAATCATGCCGAACGCGGACGCGAGCATCAAGGGATGGCTCGCCAATCTGGACAATGTGGAAGCGCTGCATCCAAAGTTCATCGTTCCCGATCACGGCGCGGCGATCGTGGACGCTTCACAGATCGGCGCTGAGCGCGCTTACATTCTGGCATTGCAGGCGCGTGCGTTGGAACTTAAGAAGCAGGGCGTCTCGGCGGAAGATGCGGGAAAGACCATCACCGCCGAACTCAAAGCGAAGTATCCGGATTGGCCGAATCCCAACAACGTAGCCGGCGAAGTGCTGCGAGCTTACGAACAATCGCAGTAGTCTCGGTAGGATAGGCTTTTTACCCTGAACTTGGCGAAGGGCAGCCTGTCTGGTTTGTTCGCGGCCAAACGAAATTCAAACCAGACAGGCTAAAGCCTATCCTACACATCCTTCAAGTCCTCAAACGCGGCAGCAACCCAAGCGCATTCTCGCGTTGGATCATGCGAAGGTCGCTTGCCGACACATCGAATTTGTTCACCGCCGTGGCAATTTTTTCAATCGTGAAGAACGGGATGTCGGAGCCAAACAAAAGATGCTCTTTGGGGATCCCCTTGAGCACGGCCGCCATGGGGATCGGGCTTAAGGCAACGCTGGCGATATCGTAGTACAGCTTTTGCAGTTCGTGCTCGAATCCGTTCGGGATTGTCGCCGCCTTCTCTTCCGGCGTCAAGCCGCCGCCGGCGAGCCGCGGCGTCAGCATCAGGACCGTTCCTCCCCCGTGTGAAAATATCCAACGAATATCGGGAAACCGCATCAGCGATCCGCTGTAGATGAGGTCCGTGATCGTCCGTGTTGTACCGGTTGGATAGTCGATTGCCACTCGATTCACATGCGCGATGGGAAATCCGCAGCACGAAACGGTCGGGTGAACAAAAATGACGGCCTTGCGGCGATTGAGTTCCTCGAGGACAGGCGCGAAGTTGGGGTGGCCGAGCAGTTTCCCGTCGTCGTAGCTTGTCAGCAGGCCAATGCCGTCGAGCTTCAGCGTGTCGTATATGTATTCAATTTCGCGCAAGCTCCCGTCCGTGTCGGGCAAGGGAATCGCGCCCCACATCCCGAAGCGCCCCGGATAATCCTGGGCCATTTTGGCGCCGTAATCGTTGCAATCGCGCGCATTTTTGCGACCCTCCTCATTATTTCCAAACCAGATGCCGGGGCTGGTCATCGAGCCGATGGCCGTGGCAACGCCGTTCTTGTCCATCTGCTCGAGGGAATAGCGTGGCGTCCAATTCGTATAAAAAGATCCCGGAAACGTGGGAGAGTCATCCGTCATCCGTTTCAAGTTCCGGGCCGTGAATGCAGGAGGGAAAATATGATGATGCGTGTCGATGATCCGCGGGCCCCCTCCCACACTTTGAGCGAACGAGCGGGGTGACACCGCCATCCTACCGACGGCTGCGGAAAGCATACTAAGAACTTTTCTGCGCGAAAGACTCTTTCCATCGGATGTGGGACCGAAATCTTGTTTCTGACTGATCGCCATGGAACGATTCACCGTACTTTCCTCTCGCCTTGCAAAGAGTTGTTAGGATGAGGGTTGCGATATGAGTTCGCGCCCCTCGGCGCCGCTCAACCACGGCTGATTGTACACGCGATATCGCCTCCAAGACCGCCTCAGTTTGCTCCCCTGACCTCGCCGGGAGATGCGAGCAGTGTCAATACCTATCCCTTACCTGTCCTTCAGTACAGCTTTGTATGCAAGACACAACTGCTAGGCTCATTCGTGTGGGGGCATTTCCCTGCATGCTAGCTTTGAATCAGGCTGGCCGCGGTCGTTTTGCCACGAGTGGTTGTTCGGAGGCAGAGTGTGCAGTCTTTCTCCGCAAAAACAATGCGCCTTGGTGTCCGGACCGTGTCCGCGCCTTGGCTCCTCGGCACCTTGTTGGCGGTCTGCGGATTCCTCTTCGCCGCCACAAGCGCCCGCGCCCAGATTTCGCCCGGACCTCTCTCCAAGGCGCACGAATCGCTGAGCGGCTCGACCCAGTGCAACACCTGCCACCAATTTGGAACCAGCACGCCGACCTTCAAATGCCTGGAATGCCATAAGGAAATTGCGGACCGCCTGGCTGTGCACAAGGGCTACCACGCCCTTCTCGGGATGAAGAATCCCAACGGCCGCGACTGCGTGCGTTGCCACCTCGAACACAACGGCGAGGATTTTTCGCTGGTTCACTGGGAACCGTCACTCAAGCAATTCGATCATCGTCAGGCCGGGTACACGCTCGTCGAAAAGCACGCAGCTGTGGCATGTGAAAAGTGCCATACGCCGGCGCATATGGCTCCGGCGCAGCGCGCATTGATCAAGAAGAAAAATCTTCCGGAATCATTTCAGGGACTCTCGCAGGAGTGCGCCACGTGCCATGAGGACGTCCACAAGGGACAGCTCGGGAACGATTGTCAGCGCTGCCACAACATAACCGACTGGAAGCAGGCCAAGCAGTTCGATCATTCGAAGACAAAATATCCGCTGACCGGAATGCACGCCCAGGTGGCTTGCGAGAAATGCCACGTCCCTTCCGGGCCTGACAAGACTGTAAAGTTCACCGGGATCAAATTCGACGCCTGCATCGATTGCCACACGGACCCGCACAAGGGCGCATTCCAGGGAACGTGCGAATCTTGCCACACAACGGCCAGCTGGAAAAAAGTGAATGCGTCGATGCAGTTCGACCACTCGAAAACAAAATACCCGCTGCTCGGAATGCACTTGAAAGTGGGCTGCGCCGAATGTCATGCGGGAGGCGATTTCAAGAAGCCTCTGGCCTTCGCCCAGTGCGCCAATTGCCATAATCCCGATCCCCATAAAGGGCAATTCCAAGCGCGGGCGAGCAAGGGAGAATGCGCCGAGTGCCACACCGTCGAGGGCTGGAAGCCATCGCTGTTCGGCGTGAAAGAGCACTCCACTTCGCATTATCCGCTCGAGGGAAAACATGCGGCCGTGGCTTGCGACAAATGCCACTCGCCCGCCGGAAAAGACACCGTCTACAAGGTGAAATTCGCGGCCTGCACGGATTGCCACAAGGACGCGCATGACAAACAATTTGCCGCCGCTCCCTATCAGAACCGTTGCGAGGATTGCCACACGGTAAAGGACTTCCATCGCACGACGTTCACCATTGCCAAACACAAAAAGACGCGCTTTGTCTTGACCGGTGCACACGTAGCCGTGCCCTGCGCGGAATGCCACAAAGTGGGCCTCGCTGGAAGAACCGACAAGATTCTGCCGTTCCATTTCGAGGACAGCACCTGCACCGCTTGCCACACCGATCCGCACAAGGGGGAATTCAAGGACCGCATGGCGCAGAAGCGCGCCGATGGAACTGCGCTCGGTTGTGAAGCGTGCCACACCACCCGGTCATGGATCGACATCCGCAGTTTCGACCATTCGAAAACGAAATTTGCCCTGCTAGGAGCTCATCGCGCGGTTGCATGCAACGAATGTCACAAAGTGCCCGCCGGTTCCCATGAGATTCAGTTCAAGGGAACGCCTAAGAATTGCGAAGGGTGCCACACGGACCCGCACGCCGGGCAATTTGCCGCCAAGGACGGAACTACCAAGTGCGGAGATTGCCATGTGGACCAGCGATGGGCCCCGTCGACATTTGACCATGACAAGCGCACGCAATTTCCATTGACTGGCGGGCACGCCAATGTGGGTTGCCGGCAGTGCCACACGCTGCAGCGGGAGGTTCAGGGCAAGGACGTTTTGTTCTACAAGCCCACGCCAAAAAATTGTGCGGATTGCCACGGGGCGGATGTTCGGCCGCTATAGGAGGCTTGAAGAAAGCAGAAAAGTACCTGTTCTCGAGTACCAGGCGGTTTTAGGACGATGCACCTATCGGAATGTATGGATTTTTTTCACGATCGTAGATGGAAATTGGCACTTAGTACAGGTCCGAATTCTGGCCTTAAGCCCAGTAGATTCACAGCTGCATGCAAGATTACCATTTCTTACCCCCTGTGTAGGGAAGTGGGTCGGAGCTTGCTAAAGCCTGAGGAGGCAATCATTTCCAGAGGGGTCCAGCTTATCCGTTGGCTTGCGCCGGTTGTTTTCGCGCTGGCCGTGGTCTCGCCCGCGGTCGCCCAGCGGCAACCTGGCCGGAGTCCGCACGGTCCCCTCACCATTCCCTGCGAAAATTGCCACACGAACACGAGTTGGTCCCCCATCCGCGCCATCCCCGAATTCAGCCACGACACCACGCGCTACCCGCTTCGCGGCATGCACGAAAAAGTATCCTGCACGGGTTGCCACACGAGGCCGGTTTTCACCGAAGTTGGGAAGAATTGCGCCAATTGTCACGCCGACATCCACCGTGCCCAGTTCGGAACCAATTGCGCCCAATGCCACACGGTTCTTGGCTGGCGGGTGTCGGTTCAATCGATGGAGCAGCACTTCAACCGGTTTCCGTTGCTCGGTGCGCACGCTGTCGTGGAATGCCAGGATTGTCATAAAAACGCTGCAGTCGGAAATTACATTGGACTTTCTACGGCCTGCTCATCCTGCCACCTGTCGGATTGGCAGCAAACGACGAATCCCGTGCATCCATCGGCCGGGGCTGCATTCGCGGCTTCCAACTGCACCAACTGCCATTCGTTTGACAATTGGGCGAACGCCAAATTCGACCATAGCACCACCGGTTTCCTGCTGACCAACGGCCACGCGAACGTGGCTTGCGCGCTCTGCCACATCAACAACAACTACAATCTGACGATCGCCCCGACCGATTGCGGCAACTCGCAGTGCCACCTGACCACCTGGCAGACCACCACCAATCCCGTGCATCCGTCGGCTGGCACGGCATTCGCGGCTGCGAATTGCACGGCGTGCCACACCACGGTCAGTTGGACGACGGCAACTTTCAACCACAGCACGACCGGTTTCCCGCTAACTAGCGGGCATGCCAACGTGGCCTGCAATTTGTGCCACATCAATAACAACTACAATTTGACGATTGCGCCGACCGATTGCGGCAATTCGCAATGCCATCTGACCACCTGGCAGCAGACGAATACTCCGGTGCACTCCACTTCCGGACCCGCGTTTGCCGTCGCGAACTGTGCCTCTTGCCACACACCCGCGGGCTGGACGGCGGCGGCGTTCGATCACAGCATCACGGGATTTGCGCTGACCGGAACGCACACGTCGACCCCTTGCGCGTCGTGCCATGTGAACAACAATTACTCGCTGAATTCGGCGGATTGCTACGGCTGCCACCAAGCGTCATTTCAAAGCACCACGACGATTGGCGGTTCGGTGCCGAACCACGTCACGGCCGGATTCCCCACAACTGCATCGGCCTGCGCGAGCTGCCACCCGATTACCACTTGGGCGGCGGGAGTCTTCAATCATGCCGCGACAGGTTTCCCGCTCACCAACGGCCATGCCAACGTGGCCTGCAATTTGTGCCACATCAACAATAATTATTCTTTAAATATCGCGCCGACGGACTGCGGCAACTCGCAATGCCATCTGACCACTTGGCAACAGACCAACAATCCCGTGCACTCCTCTGCCGGCGCCGCGTTTGCCGCTTCGAATTGTTCCACTTGCCACACGACAACCGGCTGGACGGCGGCAGCATTCGATCACAGCGTCACTGGATTTACGCTGACCGGAACGCATATGTCTCCGACGCCGACCGCCTGCGCGACATGCCATGTGAACAACAATTACACGCTCAATTCAGCGGATTGCTACGGCTGCCATCAGGCGGTGTACCTCGGCACCGCGTCGATTGGAGGGTCGGTCCCGAACCATGTCACGGCAGGGTTCCCGACGACCGCATCGGCCTGCGCGAGCTGCCACCCGATTACGACCTGGTCCGCGGGCGTTTTCAACCACGCCTCAACGGGTTTCCCGCTGACCAACAGCCATGCCACCGTGGCCTGCAATCTCTGCCACATCAACGGCAACTATGCATTGAATATCGCCCCAACCGACTGTGGTAATTCCGGCTGCCACTTGAACACAAACTATGGCGGCGGCTGGCAGGGGACTACCGCACCCCCGCACTCCGTAGCTGGGCCGTTATTCGCAGTGGCGAACTGCGCCACCTGCCATACGACGGTGAGCTTCACCACAGCGACGTTCGATCACAGCACGACAGGATTTGCGCTGACCGGAATGCATATTTCTCCGAGCCCGACGCCCTGCGCCTCCTGCCATGTGGGCAACAACTACTCGTTGAGTTCCACGGCTTGCTACGGCTGCCACACGACCGAGTGGAACAGCACAGCTACTCTGGGCGGAGCGGTTCCGAATCACATAACGGCAGGGTTCCCGCAGGATTGTTCGATTTGCCATTCCACGGCAAATTGGACGACCTCCACTTTCAATCACAGCACAACGACTTTCCCGCTGACCGGCGCGCACACCACCGTAGCCTGCGCGCTGTGCCACGTGAATGGAAACTACAGCGGCACGTTGCCCACCGATTGCTACAGCTGCCACACTGCCGATTGGCAAAGCACAACAACCCTCGGCGGGTCTGTGCCGAATCACCTCACTTCCGGTTATCCAACTACTTGCACGTCTTGCCACACGACGACTTCCTGGCTTGGCGCGACCTTTAATCACAACACGACCGGATTCCCCCTGACCGGCGCGCATACAACAGTGGCTTGCAACCTTTGCCATACCAGCTCTGCCGTGCCGCCAACCGATTGCTACAGCTGTCACACTGCCGATTGGAATAGCACAGCGACACTGGGCGGAGCCATTCCGGATCACACCGGCACTGGATTCCCTGCTGCCAGTACGTGCTCGACTTGTCACACCACAACGAACTGGACTACTGCGACGTTCACTCACTCCTGGTGGAGGATCCCCCACAATGGGGCTACCTGTGCCACCTGCCATCAAACTCCGGGCTTGGCCACGAACTACGTGACGTTTAGTTGCATCAACGGGTGCCATACGCCGGAATCCAGCTGGCAAAAAGATTCCGGCCGGCATAACGCTGGAAACTATGGACCCATGACCTGTACAGCCTCTGGATGTCACCCCAATGGGTGATCCAGAAACCAAAATGTTTCGTTGGCGGATTCTAATTTGCGTTCTGGCGGTCGGGATTGCACTTTCCTCTGCGCTGTCGGCGCAGTCTGCCCAGACGCAACCCTCTCAGCCACAGCCGGCACAAACTCAGCCTGATCCCGCGTATCCGCCTTCCCCCTCCAACGCCCCTGCGCCAGAGGCTTGGCCGGAACCTGCCGGTGGGCCCGCCTCTGCGACTCCTTCCTATCCCGCACAAGCCACTGCCAAAGCGGCCAATATTTTTCATGTCAAATACGTTTCCGAAGGTTCTGTTTATCTGGATGCCGGGCGTAACGCCGGGCTCGAAGAGGGAATGATCTTGCACCTTGTCCATGCCGACCCGAGCGTGGCGACCACCGACGCGGTGAGGTTTCAAGGACAGGAACCCATTGCCGATGTGCGCATTTTTTCCGTGGCCGATTCCTCCTCGGCAGCGGAAATCACTAAATCAAAAGAAGACACCATCGCAGGGGATATTGCCTACATGGACGTCGAAAGCGTCCATGCGCGGGAGGACAAAGCCAACGCCGCCGAATCCGAAAACTATCCCGTCGTCGTCACTTTTTCTTACGGAGATCCGTTGGATGAGGAAATTCGGGCGACCACGGTCTCTGCCAAAGCGGTTCCCGTCGGAAACCAGGTGCGTGGGCGAATCGGATTTGATTATGGAACTATTTCCGAGCCGGGAGGCATCGGCTCGCGGCAAGTGGGGCTCATGATCGACGCGGACATGAGCCGCATCGGTGGAACACATTGGAATTTCACAGGCTACTGGCGGGGTGACTTGAATACGCAAAATTCGTCCGGCTTCAGCGGGACTTCCGCGGCGACTCTGAACGACTTGCTCAACAGGACCTATCACCTGGGACTTTATTATCAGAACCCCGATTCCATCGTCACCATGGGTGTAGGGCGACTTTTCTTGCCGTACGCGCCGAGCTTGAGCACGATTGACGGAGGGTACTTCGGCTATCGCATGTCCAGTCGCCTGACCGTCGGCGTGTTTGGCGGTTCGACGCCCGATCCAACCTCATGGAGCTACGCTCCAAACCAGAATATTGCAGGAACCTTCGTGAACTATGAAAAGGGCGACTTCGAGCACCTGCGGTTCGATGACACCTTCGGGTTGGCGATGACCAGCATCGCCTGGCACATCGCGCGCGAATTCGCTTTCGCCGAAAACACCATTTCGGTGGGCCACAAATTTTCCGTTTACAATTCGCTCCAGGTCGATGCGGCGCGCACGGCGCTCGGCGGCGCCACCTACAGCACCGGGTTGACGCAAAGTTTTTCGAGCGTTCGATACCAGCCGATCACGCTGCTGACGTTCGATCTCAACCACAACTACCTGCGCAATTTGCCAACGTTTGACCCGGTCCTCATCAGTACCGGCCTCCTGGATCAATATCTATTTCAGGGGTTGAGCGGGGGAGTCCGCGTGGATCTGCCGTATCGCATCGCGGTTTCCACCGATATCGGCCGCAGCAAATCCAGCACCGATACATCGACTTCCTGGAACCAGATGTACGGTCTGACCTTCGGAGAAATCCGAAATACCGGCTTGCAACTCGATCTGCGCTACACCAAGTTCAATAGCTCCTTCGGGCAGGGGGATTACCAGTTTGTATCCGTCTCCCGTGCGATCGGCGACCGGCTTCACGTGCAAGTTCAAGGTGGAATGCAGCATCTCAATTCCGCGTTCAGCACCAACTCATCTTCAACCTTCGTGACCAGCACGGTGGATTGGACGATCGGCCCGCGCTACTTCTTTGAATGGCTTTTCAGCTGGAACATGGGGAATGCGATGAACTACCAGCAGACGAATTTTACCTTCGGATACCGGTTTGGAGGGGCGCTCCGGAAATGATCGGAAATATTCACGATCGCGCCTTCAATCTCCGGGCCAACGCTCGGCGGATTTGGTCTGCGGTGATCCTCCTTGCTATCTTCGCCGGCATCGGCTTGCCTTGCGCCGCCCAGGCCCCGCCTGGCGAGATTACCGCCGAAGCTCCGCCCTTGCCCGACGCATTGGCGCGCGCGCGAAAAAATGTTCAGGATTATTTCGACAAGTTTTCCGACCTGACTTGCAAAGAATCCGTTACGCAGTACGTATTGAACGGCAGCGGCCATGCCATCTACCGGGAGAACTCGGCCTACAACTATCAGTTTCAAGCCACCAGCGCGAGCGGCGCGTTGAAATTCAACGAGACGCGGGACGTCCGCAATCCATCGTTCCGCGACCCGGGACGGACGTTGCTCGTCACCACAGGTTTTGCAAGCCTCCTGCTTATCGCGCATCCGATGTACGAAGCCAGCTATGTGTTCGAGCCCGCCGGAACCGAAGCGATCGACGGGGTTTCCTACGCCAAGGTTCATTTTTCGCCCGTATCGGGAGCATCCTCGCCCGCGTCGCTTCGCCTGCGCGGCAAAAATTATCCCATGCCCATGTCTGGCACGCTTTGGATCGAGCCCCAATCCGGGGCCATTGTGAAACTCGAGGCCAAAGTCGATTCCAGCATGAGCGACTTGGGCCTGGCGGGCATGCGCAGCGAAGTTCACTACGCGCTTCACACCTTCCGCGACCCCGCGGAATCGATTTGGGTCGCGGATTCCGCCGTCATTGATGTCGAAACGCCGCGCCAGCACTGGCGCAACGTGCACCGCTTCACCGACTACAAGAGATTTAGCGTTAACATCCAAGAGGAGATAGGAACACTCCCATGAGCCAATCATCCGCAGCCGTACAAAGCATGATGTTCAGCAAGGAAGCCTCGGAAAAAAGGCACCGTTTCCGGGTCTTAATCGCCTGGATCGTATCCACATTATTCATCGGCGCCTTTGCTGTCTACGGTTTCGATTACTACACGATGCCCTGGAAAGACCGGCCCTTTTCGCCGAAGCACATGATGCTGCGCCCAAGCGGCCCGATTGGTGTCAACCTCGGCGTATTTGGCGTGCTTTTGTTTTTCGTGATTTATCTTTATCCGCTTCGTAAGCGCTGGGGCTGGCTCGGAAGGCAGGGAAACTCGCGCCACTGGCTGGATTTCCACGTGGTTCTGGGCACTGCCGCGCCTCTCGTGATCGCCCTCCATTCTTCATTTAAGTTCGGAGGAATCGCCGGCATGGCCTTCTGGATCATGACCGCCGTGACGGCCAGCGGCTTCATCGGGCGCTATCTATATGCGCAGATTCCCAGGACGCTGAACGCCGCCGAGCTGACCATCAAGGAAATTCAGGATGCGGAAGTGCATCTCCGCTGGAACGCGGAGGAAAAGCACGAAAAAATCGGCACCAGCCTGGTCGATCTGTTCGCGCTGCCGAGCTCCGCGGAGGTGGCGCGCACCCCGATGATGGCCGCGCTTTGCTGGATGATCTGGCTGGATCTCAAGCGGCCCTTCCAGGTGTCCTGGCTTCGCTTGCGCGCAGCCGGGTTCTTCGCGTGGCTGATTTCGCTCTTCGGCATTTTCCCCACGGGTAAAGCCGAGTTGGAAGTTGCCATTCAGACGGCGCGAAGACAGGCGTCCCTGTCCAAGCGAATTTTGTTCCTGTCCCGGACCAAACAGGTTTTCAACCTGTGGCACGTCGTTCATCGCCCATTTAGTTATTCCTTTGCTATCCTAGCCATCCTTCACATTGTCGTTGTGCTGGGGATGGGTTATAGGTAAGGGAGAGGAGATTCGTATGAAGCGCTCAGCCTATTTTCTGACTTTCCTGGGGCTCCTTGTCCTCTTCGCCGGCTGCAAGAAGCAGGAAAGCGATGCCGATGCTATCCGCTCGGGCATCAATCAGCACCTGGCTTCCTTGAAGACGATCAACCTCGGCGCAATGGACATGAACATCACCAGTGTTTCCGTTCAGGGGAACCAGGCCCAAGCCCAAGTGGAGTTCAAGCCAAAGACGGGAGCGCCGCAGGGCGCAGGAATGCAGGTCGCATACTCGTTGCAAAAGCAAAATGGCTTGTGGGTCGTGCAAAACGCTCAGCCGTCCGGTGGATCGATTCAACACCCCGGGCCGGGCGAAAATCCACATATGGACGGAACGTCACCATCGTCGAGCGGCTCCATGCCTAATTTCCGCGATCTTGTCCCAGGGGGTGCAAGCTCCAATGCCCTTCCGCCCGGGCACCCACCCATAAACGGCCAGGGAAAATCCTACTCGCAATAAACAGGACGGGATAGGCTGAACCCTGTGGCAAATAGTGATTTATGTTGTCATTCCGAGCGAAGCGAGGAATCTCTCTTTCATTAAAGCCCTGGAAAAAACCAGATTCCTCGGCGCGCAGCGCGCCTCGGAATGACAATATTGTAAAGTTTTACACACCTTCAACATTTGCTCTGCATCCGGACTACGCGTGAACTAAAGCGGCTTGCTTGGCCTCACTGCTTCCTTCAGCCGTCGTGTCGCGCTGTCCGACGCGCACGCCGATCTTCTTGAGGAACGCCGTGGGTGGCTCGCCGCCGGCGAAGATCCATACAAAATCGTTGGGAATTTCCTTCGACTGGCCGTTGACCTCGAGGGTGACTGAGTTCTGTTTGAATTCTACCGGCATGGAATTGAAGATGACGTTGATCTTGCCCTTTTGAATGGTCTCCTGAATCCTCTTTTCGTTGCGGTCTTTCAACCTCGTGAAGCCCTCTTTCCGATACGACAAAGTCACCTGGTTTCCCACCTGGTGGGCTAGCCCCATGGCCGCCTCGATTGCGCTATCGCCTCCGCCCACGACAAGTATCTTCTTGTTGATATAGTGGTCCGCCTCGATCAGGCGATACATCACCTTCGGCAGATCCTCTCCCTTTACTCCCAGCTTTCGCGGGATGCCGCCTTTGCCGAGCGCGAGGACCACCGAATGCGCGCGATGCTGTCCTTTGGTGGTGGTGACGGTGAAGACGCCGTCCTCACCCTTTTTGATGTCTTCCACCTTCTCGCCTTTGCGGAATTTGAAGTCGGCTTTCTTCAGGATTTCGCTCCAGACCTTGAGGAGGTCTTCCTTGGAAAGTTCTGTCTTCTTGAATTTTCCGTAGAGGGGAAGCTCCACCGGGCTTGTCATAACCAGTTTCTGCCGCGGATATTTGGACACCGTGCCGCCTATTTCGCCTTCGTCTACGGTCAGATAATTCAGCTTGCGCTCAATGGCGCGGAGCGAGGCGCTGATTCCGGCCGGCCCGGCGCCTACGATAAGAGCGTCCAGGACATCCGAACTCGATTTTCCCTTTTTCAGCGCGGTGATTCTGGTGGCGATCAGGTCGGCGCAGTCGCGCCCCTGGTTGACTGCGTTCTTGATCAACGCCAGGCCGCCTAGCTCCCCGACGATAAACAAGTTCGGAACGCTGGTCTCATACTCCGGCGTCAACTGAGGCAGGTCCGCGCCCATGCTCGGGCTGGCCATGACCATGGTAATGGCGCCGACCGGGCAAGCCTCCGCGCACAGGCTGTGTCCGATGCACTTGTAGCCGTTGACGATCACCGCCTGACCGCCCAGCATGGCTAGCACGTCGCCTTCCGGGCAGACCGTCGTGCAGGTTGCGCAGCCGATGCAATATTCCGTGTTGATGTGCGGATGCTGGGACTGAGGGCCGTCGGAACGCAGCGTCCCTTTTTTCGCCGCCTCCTGGGCGCGAACCTCCCGCTGCGCCTGCTCCTTGAGGTACCGGCGCACAAAAAACAGCGTGACGATAGCAGCGATCACCAGCCCGACGAGGTTATTCATAGTGTTATTTTCTCATGGCATGGATTGAGCGCTACTTGAGCCATTGAGACCTGTGCCGAGAGCGGCAAGTATTGCTTTCCATGGTCAATCCAAAGATGTGTTTTCAACTCGCGCCGAACGACAAGGGACAGCAGCGCGCAGGTCGCGCGTGAGGGCGGGCTTTCTAATCTACATCCTCAAAAAGTTGGGGTGAGCGACGGGGTTTGAACCCGCGACCCTCGGTGCCACAGTCATGCTATCAGCATTCCGGTTGTTTGGAATCAATGAGTTGCGTTCTCGTCATTCGGTGGGATTGCAGTTATTCGGGCTGTTTTAGAGCGTCTTACGTACTTTTTCCGTACCGATTTCATCCTCAACTTTTCGACGGCAAGCTGCTGCGCGGGCAAAGCGCTGCGGCCTGCCCCTCTGCGAATTCTAGCACTCCCGGTCCCGGGCATGGCAACCAACTGGCAACCACAGATTCTCTCACACTGGCTTGGACACGCTCATGGCACACCATTTTCAACCGGGCCTAACCCAAACATTTCCTGAATCCAATTCCAATACTCTCCATCCTCGTACAGTCCCGCATACTGTCCAGAAACTGGCCACAAAGCCAGTAGCTGTCCGTAAAGATATTCCGCTACCCTCGCCTCCATCGGGGGAAGATATGAGCAACTTCGGAATTGAAATAACGGGAATGGTTATCAAGGAAACTATTCGCCAGATTTTGGAAGAATACGTAAAGAACGAGAGATACCGCAATCACCGTCCATCCCAGCAGCATTCAATCTTGGAACGGCGATGTGGTCCAGCTCGTGGCACGGCTTATCGAACGCTGCCTGACCCGAATCCGCATCAACGGCGGAAAACCGACTTCGGCTCAAAATCGAAAGCTGCTTAACGACGATGGAAGGTTGCGCGGGAAAATTGATGCGGCATTCGGGGTTTGAAGAGGAGCCGACTCCATTGCGAAATGTGATAAAATTCTCGGAGCGAATGGAGCACCGATGGCAGACGAACTTCTCAAGTATCGCACCACTTACACGGCAAGAATCTCGCCAGACCCGTTTTGGATTTGCGCCGTCAAGGGGTGCCAGTTTGAATTCCCTCACATGGTGGGAATGACGGAAGACCGCAAGTGGGAGCATGTGTGGGCGGATTTCTATTCGGCACCGCTATCAGGTGTTGAGAACTGCGAACCGAACAAGCACCGTTAAACCGAGAAATAGAGCCGCAAGTGCGTCTTTACTTTATGCCAAGGTCTTCGCGGGAAACACGAATCAGTTCTTCGCGCAATGCATTCGCCTTGGTGTTGTAACCGTTCATGGTTGGCAATCCACCCTTCTGTTCAGGACCACGCGGGGAATCTACCGAAGACACGTAACCAGCCAACTCCCACCATTTAGCGGTGATACCAGACTTTTTCAAGACATCCGCAATGAAGATTCTGTTGCACACTACGGTGGTTCCGACAGCCATCCCCGCCATGTAATCGATCAAAGGGTCAGAAGCCGCTCGTGCGACCCCCCGTTCAAATGCGTGTCTCATCCAATCAATGCTTCTATCTGTTTCGTCAATCGGTTGCCGCCATTCCAGCTTCTTGTTGTCCTTCAACCATTCTTGACGGCGCGCCTTCGCGGCAAAGTATTGCGTTGCAAGGCTGCCGATGGCAGAACCGATGCCTAGTCCACCAATCAAGCTGTACCAATCTGTCATATAAAGTGAATCCGAGACTAACACTAACCCAGTCCGCCATTCGCAAACAGCAAGACAGTTTCAGAGACCAAAATTCCTTTTCAATTTCTCCATTTCTTCTTTCTTGGATTGTTCGCGGTTCTGCTTATCCTGTGCTTCGTGCAAATGTGTTACGTCGGCGAAAACGGAATTTAACTCACTTATCCACGGCCCTTCGATAAAGGCAGACACGTCGCCCGTGTACCAAGTTCTCCCCGAGTATTCGTCACGGTCACACCCGCAGTCGATTGTCATGACTCTCTGACCTTGGAAATCAACATCCAAATATCCATGAACAAATAGCTCACCATCAGGCAGGCAAGTTGAGCGTTTGCGAAATTTAAAAAAGTAGTCATGTCCTCGAATCGTCGCACTTATGAGTTCATCCGACCCGCTCGGACCGCTTGCTTCGAGCCTTTGCGTTACTTTAATCTCTGGATGGAGAAACTGCGGGCAATTCTTTGCCCATGCTTCGTAGTGGCGCAATTCATTGCGATACAACTTGAACGCGCTTGTGATAACACCAGATTGTCGGGCACGTTCCTTGCTTTTTTTCGCTTCCTCGATAATCCGTTGTTCTTCACTTTGCATCATCCCCGCCTTATCGGGTGCATTTGCGCGGAACGGAGTCGCAGGTCTGAGTGCCACAAGAAGTATTTGGCCTTGACGAGAACATCCCAGACAACGAATCCACAGAAAATCTTTGGTTAGCCGACCTGAGTAACACGGGCTAGTTTCACGACCGGAGACTTCCTCTGCCGCTCCACAAAAGCGACAGCTTTCTTCCGATCTGTATACGTCCGGGCAAAACGCTCACCGTCACGATAGAAGATCGTCGCCAGCCAATGCCGATGCTTCCGGCGTTTATCCTTTCCGAATTTCGTTCGCTGGCGGTGTGCGTTCATTCGGCGGATTCTATCACGGCACCTCCCTACTGGTTGATCGCAGCGTAAACTTGCAGTATTCGCAGTGCCGCATCAGCGCGGACTTTGATACCATCCACCACGATGTGGGAGAAACGAATCAGCCATGAGGGCCTTCACACCTACCGAGTCGTGCGTGGTGTTTCAAAAGAAGAAGCCGAGTTGAAGGCGCGACTTCAATTACAAGCATGGCATGATCGATGGAGCCGAATCCAAGAAATTGACGCTAAACGCAGAGAACGGCTGAACCGGCGCGACCGATGGGAGAAACAGGTTGATTTCGATAAACGTGCGAAAAACCATGCTCTGGAATTAACGAAAGAAGCGGAAGCTGCGATATGGAGGGCTAAAAACCTTCTGAGCAACTCTCTTGAGAAGAGCCGTCCGCTCGATTGGGATACCTTAAAAGACGCGACGCCGTTCTCCAAAGACCTGCCAATCATGCCCACTCCTCAACCTCTGCCAGTGGAGCCATTGCGTTCTGAGGATCGATTCAAAACACCACAATCAGTTCCAAACATTAAGTTCCTTGACTGGATCATCCCCGGCGCGAGGGTTAAGAAGTTGGAAGCGGCCCATAAGGTGGAGCGAACGTGCAAAGCAGAGGCAGATCAAAGATTCGAAATTGAGCACAGAAACTGGAAATTTCAGTCCGATCTGATCTTACAAAGCAATCAGGCAGCATTAACGGATCATGAGAAAGCAAAGGCGGCTTGGCTGCTTGAAAAACATACCTTCGAGAAGCAGCAGAAATCCTACAACCAAGGGATCGATGAACTGCGGGAGCATTATCTCAATCGCGACGCCGAAGCCGTCATTCGGTATTGCACAGAAGTTGTAGCGAAATCAGACTACCCGGACCCATTCCCACGCGATAATGAGATTTCCTTCGACATCGAAGCTGGATTGCTTGCGATAGATTTTGAACTTCCACCTCAAAGCGCAATTCCAACTAAGAAGCAGGTGAAGTACGTTGCCAGTCGAGGAGAATTTCAGGACACCCTTATTTCCGACGCCGCTTTCAAAAAGCTATATGACGATGTCTTGTATCAAACGTGTCTGAGCACCCTGCATGAGTTGTTCGTATCAGACATAATAGATGTCATTAAGACTATCGTGTTCAATGGATGGATTCATGCCATCGACAAAGCTACGGGCGCGGACACTCACCCCTGCATCATGACAGTTCAGGTTTTGAAAGCGGAGTTCATGGCCTTGAACCTTAGCCAGATCGATCTGAAAGCATGTTTTAGATCGCTCAAAGGGATTTCTGGCAGCAGTCTTTCCGATTTTTCCCCGGTACGCCCGGTGTTGACCCTCAACCGTGAAGACTCCCGGTTCGTAGCTTCTTACAACGTCGTGGACTCCCTGAACGAAAAGACTAACTTGGCGGCTATGGATTGGCTCGATTTTGAAAACCTAATTCGCGAACTGTTCGAGAAGGAATTCAGCAAGAATGGCGGGGAAGTTAAGATCACGCAGGCGAGCCGGGATGGGGGAGTAGACGCCATCGCGTTCGATCCTGATCCAATTCGAGGTGGCAAAATCGTTATACAAGCAAAACGCTACACAAATCCTGTTGGTGTCGCTGCAGTGCGAGACCTATTCGGAACCGTACACAACGAAGGGGCAACCAAAGGAATCCTCGTTACCACCTCAGACTACGGACCTGATGCATACGAGTTTGCGAAGGGAAAGCCATTAACGCTCTTGAGTGGAAGTGAATTGCTCTATCTACTCGGCAGACATGGCTACAACGCCAAGATTGACATTAAGGAAGCAAAAAAACTGCTCGGGGAAATATAGAAGCAGTCTGTCTCGGCGTCACTGACAGAGGCAAGTTGCGCGCTCAAAACTGACGTTGAATTCGGAGATTGACGGAATGGTTGCCACATCCCGCACGAATCGTTAGGCAAGTATCCTCGTCAGTTGCTCCCGCACCCCGGTTTCAATCATTGGTTTGAACATCGACGCAAGAAACGGCAGTGTAATTTGTACCGTCACGTCTGAGGGATTCACTGTCACCGTTCCTGATACCTGCTGATTCTGGGCGGAAATCTGGAATGCCCCGACATAGCCGTTCCAAGTCTCACGCAAATCACTGATCTTATCCGAATATTGCATTTTGGCCTGAGCGACCGCCATTTGAATTCGCCGCAAGGCTTCGTCCTGTGAAAGCCGGTGATTGACGGACACAATTAAATCGGCCATTGCTTCGCTCGCCAATCATATAATGTCATGAATTACGGTTTGATAGGTCAAGTATAGGTCAACAGGTGTAGGAAGTTACTTAGCAAGATTTTGGCGGCCTCGCCGGACAATTTTCAACTCGGAAAGGCTGTCAACAGTTTGAGTTTTTCCGCCGTCATCTCTCGACAATGCCCGTACAAAATTCGCCCATGGGCCGACGCACAACTCACTTTGTAAAAATCCGGATGCAGATGCTTTCCCATCAGCCCACGAAAGTAGACTCCACGAGCAATAAATTCGAATCCAAGGCAATTGTAGACCACATCATATGAAGGGCTGGTCCAAAATTGGCGTGTATATTCGTCCGAACACACAATAATCATGACCGCTGTGTCGGGGGGAAATTCTGCTTCGCCGACCAGGAACGTCCGCATCTGTTCCCCGAATGCTCCGAGATTCCACATCGGAAGTGGTGTCCCGTCGAAATTCATCCATTCGTGAATCGATCTTCGCCAGGCAACACTGAGAGTGAAGTAAGCGAACTTCTCCGTGTCCATGCCGATGTCAGCTCCTTTGAATATGGAGTAAGGCGGAATCTCACCGCAAGATAGTGCAACGCTCATGCGGTCATGTAGCGGGAATTGCCTTGTCGCCTTGGGTGCTAACCATCGCAGTACTTCAGATTCTCCATGTCGGTCGAACCGTTGTTCGCAATCGAAGCAGAGCAAGTGCGCTTTCATGTGTTCTGGATTCTGGCCAGATTGTGAGCGCGTCGCGAACTGGATTCCCTTCTTGCTAGGGGCATACAATGCCCTCGGCATCAGATGGCTTTCGTGAAGCCGCTTTTGTTTCAAACATAACTTACATTGTCCCACCACCGATTCAGTGTCTCTTTTAGCAACTTTGGCCGTTCGGGGCACGCTACTTCACTTCGACGAGACGGCCTATCGGATTCTTCTTGATCGCGTCTACGGCAACGTCCGCCGCGAACGCAAAAATAATTCCTGTGTTGAGATCAACCACGTCTATCTTTTTGTTGCCATTTGGCTTGGGCTTCTTGTTGTCGGGTGCTTGCGCTGACGTGGGTACATCGGGTACTTCAATGGAATGAACTTCCCCTGGTTCGTTGTGGTAACCAGAAATCACGCCTAAAACTACTTGATTTGGCCCAGTGTGATACAAAACAGGTCCACCTGAGAATCCCGGATTGTTGATTCCGTCCAGCACAAGCACGGCGGCTGACTGCCTGATGATTCCAGATATGTAGCAATGCTTTATGAATGGCATCTTGTATGGGGTCGACGAAAAAGTGGCCGTCCAAGTGCTCGCGAAGGGAAAGCCAAGAAACGAGCATTCCTCGCCCATTCCGAAACCCTCCGAAGAAACCTTGAGGCTCGGAATTTTTATGTCTTGAAGCACGGTAGTTGGCACTAGCACAACGATATCAATATCTTTGCCGGGGTCTATAACGGTGAACTGATTTGGATTCCATTTTATCGCGTCTCCGATTGGGTCTAGCACATCCAAAGAGACAGTTTTTTCGCTCACTTCACCAGCCGGACCTGATTTACGGCCTGTGAGGATATGTTTCGCGGTCAGCCAATATTCGCGGTTATCCACCTCAATAGAGAACATTGTTCCCGCTTCAGTCTTGGTCCGAATCATCAACGTCTTGAACAAAATGTTGCTGGTTGGCTCCGCCGATTGAGCGCCCACAGCCGAACAATACAGTACACAAACCAGTACGGCAGAACCAAATCGGCCTAGAGTCTTTGTCATCAACTTTCCTTCACCTAAGAAGTCTGCTCTACGACTCCTCTCAGGAACGCGACAATTGCAACGTTTATCTGACTTTCGTCCTTGGTTCAATGATGCGCAATCAGGTACTTATACAGGTCCCGGAGCGCCAGCGCATAAAGAAATAGGCGAAAACTTATCCTGTCGGCAGTTTCTAGCATGCGAAGCGTAACCTGCTCAACGTCCTCAATGAAGTGGATTGCTTTCTTGCTGAATGAAACCTTCTCCGGCATTTCGACACTCCTAGCAAAGTGTCATCTGCCGGATTCCGTTTGCTCAACCTGAGCCCAGGCCCGTTTTGAGTTCTTGCCTCCCCTGCTTTTGCGTCCGCCACACGATGCAATGTGACGCCTACTCGCTCGGGTTGCTATGGTCAGTGCTACTTCCTACCGCCATCGTGAGGTAAGGTCTACTTCGGGCTGTACCCTTCGGGACGGCACCTTTGAGTACAGTGCCGCCATAGGTATATCTACTAAGAATCCTTGATGCGATTAGTATCCTTCGCCCTGGTGTCGCTGTCAACAGTTCGGCATCCCTCTCACGAGGTCAGGTGAGTCCGATAGCGGTCGAGTACAGACGACCATAGCCTAAGGTTTTAGCCCAAGGACTTGGGCAGTAATCTTTGTCAGTTCTTTCATCCCCTCATAAACGAACCCGGGTTTTCGGTAACCCTTCCGGTTCATCACGGTGTTCTCAGTTGTCAAAAAAGAGGCCATCAGCGGTTTCTCCGCCTTGTATCGGGCGTTCAGCATCTCAGCAAACGATGTGTCAGGGAGGTACGAGGAAATCATTTCCACGTCATTCGCAGAAAGACAAAACAATGAAGTCACTGGACGCCATTGGTTCTCTATCACTTTCAATTCTTTGAACCTTGCATTCAGATAGGCATTCATGCCCCAAGCACTTCCGATATCGTCCCTCGTAATTACGACCGGCAATATGACTTCAAGATCAGCCATATCCACGCCTTGAATCGCATCGGTGTTTTCTCGTCGGCAAAGCCTCTCGACAGCGTGTGCAAGTTGCCTCACACCTTTTCTTCTGTCTGGTTCCCCCACCAATTTGTTTTCGAGTTCGGTCGTCAGGACATTTACATCTCCACCGTACTTGCTGGCTGCCGTGAAGGTGCTGCCTTTGTACTCCATCAGAATTGCTGCGCGTCCACACACGATCAGACCGTCACAAACCTGTTCGTCAACGTTACTCGCAAATCTCGGGTCCGGGTAAAACCGATTCGCTTTCCCATTGCAGGACTGCTGAAACATCCAATTTAGATAGAGTTCAAATACTAGCCCCCAAAATATATGGAAGCGCTCCTTATCTCTCCTGTCTTGGAAATTGTTGTGAACTCGCCAAAATACCCCACTCTCCAATTTATCCGAAAGAAATGTGAAATCGATTGGAAAAAACCGCCCGGTTTCATTGATGAAAGGTTTGTCTCTCAGGGGAGTAAAGTCGTTCAATGCGGGCCTCTTATTGACTAGGGTCTGAGCGAATTCGTCTGAAGTTGATGACAGATCGTTCAAATAAGAATCAATCTGAGTCCGAGGAACCTGTGCCCCGTACCATTCGGGAGTGACCGAAAAATCTGAAACGTCTTGTGCGCTGCGGAGCCTATCCACCTTCGAGAATCGAGACACAGAAGCCCAAATCAGCGATTGAAAAGTGGCAAGAGGTATTCTCGTGGCTCTTTCAAATAAGGCACCGACATCACAAAACACCTGTCCCCCGCGAAGGGGCTCAACGAAACGAGACAGCATCAAAAACGACCTCACGACTCTGTTCAGATAATTTGTGGAGTTGTTTGCTTCGAGCGTTGGAAGCAGGCTTACGATTACGTGCGCGGCTTTATCAACTGTCTCCATTGGCCCTTCCGGCATAGGTGCATGCAGATGATCGCTCGCCATAAGCAAGACCACGCCAAGTCCAGCAAAGTAGGGAGCCGGAAGCGGTTCCTCAATTCTTTTGCAATGTAGGAAAGCCTGTTGAATCGAGAAGAGAAGTTGCTGGCGATGGAAAACGGGCCGATTCGTGGCAATGACTTTTTCGGCCAACTCGGGGGGAAAGAAACTGCGGACGAGTCTCTGCTGAACTCCAAGATCGAAATCGCCTAACCATGTTGCGATGACGCTATTCATCGCAGCGCATACCCGTGCAACTGCATTGCGAGGAAACTTTGCCAACTCGTGTTGGTATTCCCCAAGACCAGAGGGCCTACCACCATTAATTTCTCGATAATCTAGATAAGCCACTAGTTCTGGGCGCTTCATGGTCGCTTGTCGAAGTTAGCGGTAGCGAAATCTCTCTGTCAAGCCAGCACGGTCGATGCAACCACAATTACTGGTTACCAGACGATTCGACCTCACGAGCATAAACAAGGGGGCGAATCGCCCTGATTTCGTAGAAAAACTCCTTTCCGCCCTCGCCAATACCTTTCAAATAGAGTTGGGTCGAAGTGGACCTAACCTTTTTCCTTCGCCCTACCCCACCCAGACTTTCGAGGATAACCATTAACAACTCGAAGCCGTCTGACTTCGGATAGGCTGGATTTGAACCCTCGACCTGCACTAGACCACCGCAATTGCACAAAGGAATCTTTCTCTCAGACCAAAAATCCGCGTCCATGGTAAGAAGGACGTAGCCCATACCAGATATGCGGTTGAGCAAATCGGCGTCCGCCAATGTTCCAAAACCCAGTTCTTGCGCCGACCTGACCTCGGCTCCACGGGCGCGAATCTGGTCCGCTAGGGGAGCCGGGAAATTCACGTCGGAAACAAATCTAAGTTTTGTGGATTTTTCGCCCGGCTCCTTCCACATATCCTCAGAGATAGCGAACCACCCGTGCTCTTGAAAGAGTTGCTCTTCGCGAAGTTTCGCCTTCCTTTTTGATGGCATAGTGACCTCCGATCTGCTTTTCAGGAGAAGATGAGCGAGACCACGAATGGATAGGGGGCTCTGCACTTCTCACTGGGTACACCGTGGCATTTGCGCGTCGGTGCGACTTTAGGGCCAACACTCTACCAAGTTCCCGCGTCATCAGTGGGCACTGAGCCTTCCCACCAACGGGGCGTATCCACGTCCATGCCAAAATCCATGCGTCCCTTATAAATCTCCACAAGCTCCAATGTCCTTCCCACAAAGTCGTAGGTGGTCGAGGATGGAGTGTCGAGGAAGAATTTCCATCTAATGGCCTGTTCGGGTGCGGTCATTAGTCGGACTTGTTCGTGTGCAAAACTCCTGACGAATTCAACTCCGCATACAGTTTCAGCCACACGTTTAGATACGATGTTTGCATCCACTTCCGAGGGGATATCAATTTCCGTGGCTGTCGGTTCGAATCGCCTTAGATTCGCGTACAGCGTCGAGTTCGCCCGCAACAGTTTAGGGAAGCGATGCCGCTGCGCGATGTGTTGGAGTTCATGCGCATATGTTATTACGCAACTCGTAGGGTCCGCGCACGTGCTGTTCCTCATGTAAATCACAGTGTCATATTGAGTGTCACTTCCCGGAGGCAGGCAAAGCTCTCGAATATGATTGCATACCTCATCTGTTCCTGAGACATCAGCACGAACCCCACGATAATGTTTGCCAATTCTGTCAGCAAGAAACTCGTCGTCCACAACAGCAAAATAGCGATACAGTCGGTCGGTGGGAAGCTGAAACCATTCGTCAACCCGGACGCACAGCGGCTTCAGAACCGACTCGGTCACTGCCGAATTGTTGAAGTTCCAGCCCATAAGACGCCTTCATTTGCAGGACGCGAGCCGGGTGACAAACGCTCTAACTCGCCAAATATCTCAGGAGCGCAGTTGCCAAGACAACCGCAAGCTCGCCATCCGCGTGCGTGAGGTGAATGGGTGCATTCTTGTCATGCCGACTAAGATGACAAAATTCGCTGAAGGACGCCCATACAGCTTTGATCTTTTCCCGCTTCGCTTCCTCTTGTCCGTTCATGAGATCGGCTAGTACGTCGGCACGGGTAAGCTGTGCTCCACTGATGCTGTAGCCCAAACACTCGAACGCCTTGAAGCAGGACATCATCGCGGCGTCTTGTCGCCCGGCTCGATGGTGGTCCCACGCATCCTTCAAATGATTTTCAGGGCGCTGAAAGGCGGGTGGGAAGGTCGGGATCGAAAACTCATGGAGAATGATGTGCTTGAAATCGACAGCGTTCAAAATCTCAGCCCACTTAACGTGATCTAGTTTGAAGCGAATCGGATAGCTGTTTGTGTCCGAATCGGACGCCGACTCTTCAACGAAGCAGGGCTCACTCTGGGCCGATCCGTCTAGCTTAACGTATCGAATCTGCGCAACCACACGACTTCTTATTTCAAAATACGGCTCTTTGCCTTGGCGAACATCTTCGATCCGCTGTAGTTGATGAGGAGAGAAATGCCAGATCAACTTGAATTGACGGGAGCGCTGTCGTTGAGAACCCGCCGGGCTCGTGGAAATTGAAGTCAGATCGAACGAGAACCGTGAGAGAAACTCTGCCGCTCCTTCACTCCCGTCCGTTGCCAACCACAGTTCATAGTCTTGAGAGACAATATTCGCGATCCGGGACTCAGTATCTTGCAGCAGACAATCGAAGACGATTCCACTGTTGCGCAGGCGATCCACGCTGACTTTTGTGCGCTTCAGGGTGAACATTATAGAGAAGATTTTATCAGAGCGAGGGTGACTGACGGCCAGCTTTCGCTATTTATCCTAGAACCCGTTTGAACCAAACTTTGGACCAACGGTCAAAAAACGTCCATGTCCTTGCCAGCTTGATCCAGAGCTTATCGGTTCTAGGAGCCCAGCAAATGTTGGGAGCATTTCACAAATCACTGTTGCTTGTGTACGTGCTTTCCCGTGACATATGTACGGCGATGCCTTAATCAGTGATTGATAGATTAGACACTCTATGACGGTGCGAGTCGGTCAAAATCAACCTTAGTCAATAGCACGTGCTAGAATCCGCCTCAAGATGCAGGAGGTCTTATGGCCCTAGCCGACGAGTTGAAAACCCTCCAAGAACTTCACGCGAACGGCAAAATCACGGATCAAGAGTACGCCGATGCTAAAGCCGCAACCCTGAGACAAGATCATTCTGCAAGTGAACACCATGCGCCGCGTCCGTTTATCAGCGGCCCAATCAAAGCCTTGATCGTGTTGGTCTTGGTATTCCTCGGATTTGTCTGGTACAACTCTGGGACACGTAACACAACGCGCATGATCGAAACCGTAGTTCACGCGCCCGTCACTCTCACCGACGAGGTTGAAAATCTCCCAGCGTCTTCGTGGAAAGCGGTCCCCCTGAATCTGCCCTACGCCGGAACTGTTGATGTCAATTTACAAGTGGTCCAAGGCAATCCGGTTGATGTGTTTCTATCGCCTGTGGACCAACTGGATGCTATGAAGAAAGAAAATTGGAGCAGCGTCAGAGTGTTCGACGCATTCAACGCAACGAAAACCAAAACGTACATGCGCACCAGCCAACTAGGTCAGGGTAATTACTACCTCGTGATGCGTGACACGTCGCTCGGAATCTTGTCTTCAAGCGCCAGCGATATTTCGGTCAAAGTAAAGTTGAACCCCTGATTGCACCATGCCGGGAGTTTTCGCTGAATGTGTAAGCGATTCACATTGGGATTGGCACTTTTGTTGTTCCTCCAGTCGCCGCGAGCCAGTCAGGAGGGGACTCATTCCGCCCGCTTGGGTGACATACAGATCACCGTGATAGCGGCTAGGATTGCCGGAAGCCAAGACGTTCAGGACTTCGTGCTCCGCCCCCGCTCCGGGTATAGCATTGTGCTCGTTTTCGTGCGCGTCAAAAACATCGCTCGTTACCCAAGTTGTTCTACCCCGGACGTGTGGTTGCACGTCAAGCAAGGCTACGAATATCCAAAATCATTTGGGCTCAAGTTGAATGCTCCTAAAACAAACAATGTCCTTCCAACGGATGAATCATCCGGCGAGTTCGGTTTCGAAATTAAGAACGGGATGGAATCCGCCTCCCTGCGAATGGTGCGGGACAGTATAGGCGATGATCTGTGTGCCACTTTTCAGCATCGGGACACCCGTATATCGGGGCCAGAATCTGTCAGTCTCTCCCTGCTTGGACTGGCCACCAAACCGCCTCAGCCCTAAAACTATGGTCAGATCATCGAGCGCCCGACCTTTACCTATGGCGGTACACCACGTCATGGCCAGCCTACGGGCAGGGTCATATCAATGCCCTCGACACAGGTTCCTGACGTGGATCGACACTATAAATATGTCTCTGGCGAGAGTGTTAGAAGGGACATCGACGGCACTGAGAATGGCAATTTAGTTCGTCATATGGCAAACGTGGCCGATGGACAGGTGACAATGTATGCCGGGCGATCTTAGAAATGGCCTGCACAAAGGACTTCTAACTCACCTCAGTAACCCGAGCGAGTTTCACGACCGGCGATTTCCGCTGGCGCTCCGCAAATGCTACGGCCTTCGCTCGGTTCGTATACGTCCTGGCAAAACGGTCACCATCACGATAGAAAATTGTTGTCAGCCAATGCCGATGCTTCCGGCGTTTATCTTTTCCGAGTTTCGTTCGATGGAGGTGTGCGTTCATTCGGCGGATTTTATCACGGTCATTGGCGAACAGGCGACGTTACAAAAACCATAAATCCGCAGAGCGCAACAATTGCAACGATGATAAAATCCACTGGAGGCGCAAAGAATGTCAAACCCAACCTATTCAGACGGTAAAATCGTGGCGAGGGTGGGTGATGTTGTGTCGGCCCCGGGCATGATCCGGGGAATCACAATCGCTGTTGCTGACCAGCGGGTCACTGTTCTTGCAATCGGAACCGACGACAACAGCAACACTTTCGTCCTACCACAGCGATATGTCCACGATTTCCCCGCAAGCGAATGTCGCTACCTTGACAAGCAGACTTTGAATCTATGAAAAGTGGTGGGCCTGACTAGAGTCTGGCGCGCCGGAATAACCCAGTCCTGACCGGGCCGAGTTTTTGTACCACGGTGAGTGAAAGAGTTTATATCACAGCCAATGGCTGTGAAGCTTGATTGGGCTGAGCCCATGGGCTACATGCCGCGGGGGCAGGCGGCCTGTAGCCGAGCGCCGAGTGTGGCCGCCTTGTGTTGTATTCCACCCGCCACTTCTCAATCACGATCTGTGCCTCCTTTAGGGAGTAGAAGATCTCCCCATTCAAGCATTCATCCCGCAGCTTCCCGTTGAAGCTCTCGCAGTAACCGTTCTCCCAAGGACTGCCCGGCTCGATATACAGCGTTCCGGTCCCCACGTTCGCCAGCCACTTCCGCAGTTCCTTTGCCACGAACTCTGGGCCGTTGTCAGACCGAATGTTCTCTGGAACTCCTCGCCACAGCATCACATCCGCCAGCGCCTCGATGACCTCGTAGCTTCCCAATCGCCTCGCCACTCGAATCGCCAAGCACTCCCGCGTGTATTCATCGATCATCGTAAGCATGCGGACCGTTCTGCCATCGTGGGTCATCGCACTCACGAAGTCATAGCTCCAAACGTGATTTGCCCGCTCGGGCCTTAGCCGCACACAGGAGCCGTCATTTAACCAGAGCCTTCTCCGTGCCCTTTGTTTGCTGGGTATCTTCAGCCCTTCGCGACGCCAGATGCGCTGCACTCGATCTTTCCCCACCTGCCAGCCTGCGATCCGCAACAGCGCCGTGATCCTCCGGTAGCCGTAACGGCCATACTCACTGGCCAACGTGATGATGTCTCGGGTCAGCGCATCTTCATCCACTCTCTGGATCGGCTGGTAGCGTTGCGTTCCACGCCACTGATTCACCAGTCGGCAAGCATGCCGCTCAGAGAGTTCATGCTTCTCCCGCGCATGCTCCACCGCACAGCGACGCCGTTCAGGGCTTAGAAGTTTCCCTCTGCAATATCCTTGAGAACCTGCTTCTCCAGCGACAGCTCCGCCACCACTCGCTTGAGCTTTGCGTTCTCCCGCTCTAGTTCCTTTAGTCGCTTCGCTTGATCTAGCTTCAGGCCGCCGTATTCCTTCCGCCAGCGGTAGTAGGTCTGTACTGTGATCTCAGCTTCTTTGCAGACTTGCGGGGTGGGTTTTCCATTTGCGATTCCTACTTCAATCTGACGCAGCAATGTCACGATCTGTTCCGCTTTGTACCTCTTGTTTGGCATATCCAGCCGTCCTCCTCGTAAGAGATTCTCTCTCACTTCGGCTGGTACAAAAACCACCGGTCAGGTCACCATCCGCAGTACGAAGTGCCGCCCGAGCAGCAGTTGAATTTCAATTGAAAATTGCCTGCGACAGTATCGTGCTTGCGGGTCCGCTCACCACGATGGTCAACACGACCTTACAGTCTGAGCTTGCTTGGATTGAAGCAGGATTAGAGGCGTGCGAACAGCTCAAGGTGAAGCTACCTGTGTTCGCAACCATCGCAGTCTCCGAGGATGTACTGCAAGCGCCCGCTTTGAAAAATCCGGTAATACATTCACTCTCAAATCAAGTTGCAACTCGCGCTGAGTTGGCAGGAGCATACATTGTTCTTGAGCAGTTCGACCCAGGAAGCTATTTTTGGAGTTCTAAGGACGCTCTGATGTCCTTACTAATTCTTGTGGATGACCTTCAGAGAGGAGCTAACAAAAAGGTAATTGTCAATTACGTTGGCACGTTTGGGCTTGTGGCAAAGGCAGTAGGGGCCGAAATTTGGTCCAGTGGCTACTACTTATCGCAACGTCGTTTCAGCCGCAAGGGCAAGATGGGAATAGCGCGGCCTCGCTATCACAGCTTAGCCTTAGCTGGCGACATTGGTTTGAAGGAAGACCTCGCAAATATCCAGCAGGCAGGCATGGCCGATAAGTTCATGACGCCTACAACGGCCGATGCTGTGCTGCGAACTGCGTTGAAAAGAGGCAGGACCCCATCCGACGTTCCGGAATGGAGACACAGTCCCAATAATTGTGGTGCCGCTCAACGTCACTATTTGGAAATAGCTTCAGATACAGGCGCGAAATTAGAAGTGATGTCTCGGACTGACCGACGCAAATGGGTTCACGAATGGCTCAGGAACGCCGTGCATCTTGTAAGCTTGCTCAAACAGAAGAAGCTTGTCAGCTTAGCTACAGAAATCGACCATCAGAAAGTTTGGTTAGACGTATTCGAAGAGTGGCGTAGCTATGCTAAGCAATAAGGACCCGAACTTGCCAGTTTGCTGACTGCAAATAGACGGCCTTCAGACGGCGTAGGCGCTATTGGTTCCGCTGGAATCTCCCTCTCAATCGCACCGCTTCGCTGCAAGAACAACCCAATTCCGTTCGCGACAAATGCTTCTCGAACTTCCATGTTCATCCGGACTTGATTTCCGTCGAGCACCACATACGCCTCATCCGCAAACTTGAGATATTCGACGGCTTGTGCCAGTGCCTCTCGCCATCTTTTTAACTTCATTTCAATTGCAATGATTCGGACGGAGCCCGACACATCGAACTCCGGACTTAGGTCAACTTCACCAGAATCTCGTCTTGAAATAGCGCCGACCCGCTTCAACGTGGCCACGGCAGAATCAGCCGCGTGCTGGCTGAGCAACAGGACCTCGCGGAGTTGCTCTTCACTGTTAGCCATCTTTTGCGTTGACAACCAGGCGAGGATGTAACGTGAAACCGTGTTGAGACCGTGGTAGCGAGGAAGCTCTCCCGACCAGATGCCGAAGAGCAAATCAGGTATGACTGAGCCAATGGCTTGTTCTCGAAGAAGGCGGGCGCGCTGCCCTGTGTGCAAGTGAAACACGGTCGGAAGTAGAGCGACCAGGGGCTTCACCATCTCACGCTCGAAACGAAATGATGTTGCCTCGCAGTTCACCCACGAATCATAAGACCGAGGTGGAAAATTTTGCAACGCATTCTTCGAAACTGTGCCGTAAGCATGAGTGGAATCCAAATGGCCTATAGAAAACTGCATGTTGGTTTGTCTATTGCTGCTGACTATCTTTGCTTTCTTGAGCATATTGTCTCCAACATCATACCAATTGAAGAGCCCATTACCAGAGTCGTTGCAGAGGGCTGCGCCATTGCCTCGCGGTAAATTTGGTTTTCGGCCGCAAGTAACCCGGCTTCGTCATTGGAGATGCGTGTTCGTGTGGGCCTCATCGTCTTTTTCTTCGGGCTTAGCCTCGGTCATCGGGTATTCGCAAGCCTTGCGAACGCACTTCCCGCCGACGGAACTGAAGGCGATTTCCTTCTCTCCCTTAACTGGAATGGGGAGACGACCCACATGTTTCCCTCCAAGGTGCGCAAACATGCTTTCATCTATCGGTTTTGTGGACATAAAATTCTCCTTTTCTGCTTCGGTTGAAAATCTCCTGACTCGTCTCAATTCCGCTATACTCCCAACATCACAAAACGAATTCTGCGGATAAGAGAAGTTTTGCGCTCTGATTCTGCCCGTGTGCGAAGTTCCTTCAACTCGGCGACAAACGCGTCCACGGCTGTGATCCGCGCTTCAATAGTTGTGAGCCGGTCTTCAAGCACAATTGACTCAACTTTTTCTTGGGCCGCCTTCGCCGCCCTCAGTGCGCTGTCTTCGTTACGAATAGAGTGCACAAAATTGTCAATAGCAAGAAGCCGAGCACCGATTGTGAAAACTTTGGCGTCCAGAGTAGCCGAACATGGTTCAAGGATGGGTTCGGCAGAACTATAAACGTCTGCGGACCGAGTGTAGTGAGCCGAAATTTGTGCTGCCTCCTCCGCTTTGGCTGCGGCGTCTAGATACCTGTTGGATTCCGCTGTCTCTGCCTTTATCATTGCTTTTCCCCAATTATGACTTCAAGAGTCTTGCTCGCTTCTACAGGCCAAAAAAACCACTGGACCGCCCCCGGCCCAAGGCTTCACGAATTTGTTCCAGGGAGTTCGCGCTGCTTATTTTCTGATGCGCAACCACGTCGGGGTTCTCGACAAGCAGATTATTTGCGACAGCATGTTGATAGGCGGCTTCAAGAGCTTCGAGTGGGTCTTCATTAATCCAGCCTTGCTCCACGATAATATTTCCCAGAAGATCGCGGTTGGCGTCGCCCCCTGGCCACGAAGGATGACGGGCAATGAATGTTTCTGTCGCGGTTTTCCAGTTGGTTTGATAGCGGGCGTCTTGCTTCTCGGCAACAACGTCTTTCAAAGTCTTTACTGAGAGGCCCTGTTCCGCAAGAACTTCATCAAGCGCGCCGGATTGCTGAATGTAATCCTTAACGGAAATTTCTCCACGCTTAAATTTCAATTCTAAATCGGCGAGACGCGCAATTTCAGCCTGATCGTCTTCATTCGTCTGAGTTTGCTCGACGAATCTACCGGTCGCGGCATCACGCGCCTGCTCTGTCCGCGTGTCCGTTGAAGCGGACTGTCCGAAAGTCCGACGATAAAAATCAGTTTCCTTCGAGAGCAAATCTTCCTCGGTCGCTCCTTCCAAAATTGTTTTGACTCCGTTCACCACGATTGTCTTCGCATACCCGCGAGGAGCCGTACCGGGCTCTACGGGATTGAGGATATTGGGGTCCCAGTCCCTGGTCACCAAATTTTGTTCGAGCGAGGCAGACCGCATAATTTCCTTGATCTGCTCGGCATTCGTCGCGCCTTGCAACTGTTCCTCCACAGATTTTGTTACCTGGATCGCTGAATCGTTCGGACTCCATGCCATGATAGGTCTCCTCGTTGTTGCGAATTTTGTGATGCCAATTTTCAGTTCAACAAATCTTAATATTTTAAAATTTGCGCCTCTAGCGCATTCAAGTCTTCAACGGTATTTGCGCGAAGCACGAGTGCTCTCTTACCGGACTCGGGATCAAATCGAAGCACTCGTTCAAATCTGTAGCCATTCGCGGGCAATGGCGATGAATCTGTGTTGGGTCGCTGGATCAGCCTATTGTTAAACTCGTCGTCCCGCGTCCGCACAATCTGACCCTGTTTCGCGAGTGTTGAGAGCATTGCCTCGCGGAGTTCCTGGGGCGTCTGTGCGCCGTTAATCGCGGCTTCCAGTTCAGGATTTGATCTTGGAACGTTACTCATGATTTGCCTCCCCACAACCACGAAAACAGTTTCCGTGAGGGATAAACCTCGTGGAAATACGTGCGATCCCAATCTTCTCGGGCTGCGACTTGCGAGGGGATTTCACTAAGTTGTTTAACCAAATCCCCGTGGCCGAGATTTCGACCTTCAATAAATTCGTTCAACCAATGATCGCGCTCGCGCAAGAGCCTTTGATCTTCCCACGAAGGGAAAATGCCCTTGACCGGCTCTTCGCACACCAGCCGGAGCGCTTGTTTCTCGGCATCATTCGACCTCTGGTAGAGCAACGTGCCAGTGATTTCCTCAGGATGAACTTCAACCCGGCGTTGACCCTGTAAAAATCTGACAATGAAGTACGCCCAATCCGCCCCGGATTCAGCCCACTTTTGGCGGGCCAAGTCGCGACGGTCCACGAAGTCCAACACCATTTCCGCACGTGGCTCGGGTCGCTCCACCGTTGAACTCTTTTTAGGCATGGCTTTCACCATTCGGATTCTCGGCCCCCGTCATGCTCTGTTCGATCAGCCGGTCAATGTCCCGCTCTTCCAATTTCGGCGGCAATGAAACCTTCAGCAAGAGAATCCGTGCTCTGACAGCATCGGATAGATCGAGGTGATTGAGCAGCTGCGCGAGTTCGAGGGGATTCAAAACCTGAAACGCCTGAAAGAGCTTTGCGTTTAGCTGGGGCTGCACGTCTTTGAAAGCCGCTTTCAACATGTCGGTCGTTTCTTTTGTGTTCATCGCAGCTACTTCCGCAAAAATGCATTCATCCTAATTGCAAAATCCTGACTGTAAAACGCGTGATCCCCCGCGATGCTTTTTGGCGCGGCCATATATTCCCAAAGAAGCGCTTCCGAAATTCCAAGTTGCGTGATTCGCTCGGCCAGCGCCGCTTTCAACTCCTGAATCGAAATCTGTACAGCGCCGCAACGCCAAATCCCGGTAAGCCGGTCATACCGGCCATCGCCTTTGTGCCAAAGGTTCCCAAATTTCGAATCCTCCAAAAAATTAAGCAGAAACAAAATCGTGTTGCACATCCAGATCGAGGTTTCGGGGCCACAAAAATCTTTGTAATACTCGTCCGAATAGCCGAAGCCAAAACCGCTACCGGGGAGATTCGCGTTTTGGCATAGTCGCATTGCCCGCACCTTCGCTGACCCGATTCGAGCCGCCTCCGATTGTGAACTTTGAATAGGAGAATTCTCCGTACTGGTTGCGATTTCTAACGCAATAAACGGATCGATTTTGGCCTCGTCGAACTTCATACGGGCTCGCCTTCCGTGGGCCTGCCGTTTTCATCAACGACGCTGACTCTATGCTGGACGCCGTTGACCAAAACAATGTCTCCCACTTTTGCAACAATTGTTTTCTGCGAGTTTGAACTTGGCTCCACTTCGTTCGCAGGTTCATCATCCAATTCTTCTTGCTGTCCGCCCAGGATCAACCGCTCCAACTGAGCCGTTAATTTTGTGGCCGCAATCGAACCCGTCTCAGCCGCCTTTAGTTGCCGTTGGACTTCTGAAATCAAAATCTCCCGCTCGCTTCTGACCCTGCCCGTGGCAACGTCTACCGCCGCGACGATGAAAGGATTCTTCGCAAGTTCATAACTCAATACGCGGGAGTTCTTCTCGGACTTCGCCCGATACCCGACCTTCGTAGCCAGAAAAGCGGAACCGGTCGCCAGAAATTCGACAACGAAAACACGCTGCGGTGGCGTGAGGCGCACCCACTCGGGCGATAACTCCAGGCGGGACCAAGAGGTCTTGGGGTTGTCGATCAAAACTGGTGCCAATGCGGACATCTAAAAAATCTCCCAGTGAAAATATGAAGGCGACTCGGGGTTCGAATGGACTCTGTGAGGAGGTTTCCCGGCGAAGGGACCGGACCCCGAGTCGCCCTACACTAAAAGGATGATTAGTCACTTTTCAGCGAAGATCTCAGAGCAGATTTCTGCAAAGTGTGAAATCGGGCAATAATAATGCGACTTTCGTGAGCATGCGTGATTTTGCGGATCGCGATTTGTGCGGGCTCGCGAATCACTTCCGTGGGGTTTCGGCTGCTCCGGTGGAATTGGCTGGCCTGGGTCCCTGGGGCGGCTGCCTTCGGTCCACAGTGACAGGAGCATAGGTACGCTGGGCGAAAAATCGTCGATTTGGATTCCGTGGCGAAACACTTACGAAGCACTTAAAGAATCATGCGAGATGGGTGCAGCCAGGCACTGCCGTAGAGGGTCAGTGTCGGGGGTTTTTGGCCCGCAGACTGGATTCCAAAAGGGTCCCGTGCCGTTCACCAGCCGTTCGCCGCGAGACGATGGGAAACGCAAAGCCTCGAATCGATTGCACTTCGATGATTCCAAAAGGTTTGGCGGGGCTGTGGTGGGGTGAATCGCAGAGCGCAATTCGTACTTGACAATGTAACATTACTAATGTAACGTGGTATGTATGGAGGCAAGTCCAATGACGCCATCAGTTGCTCGGAATGTAGTCACGATCCCCAAAGCCAGATCGGAGCGAGTTCGCACACGAATCAGCTACATGAGCGATGAACAACTTGAACGTTTTCTGCAAGCTGCGAAGGAATACGGCGCTCGTGAACACGCGATGTTCCTGTTTGCGGTTGCTCACGGCGCAAGAATCAGCGAGGTTTGCAACCTTCGGATATCCGATGTTGATTTCAAGAACGAGCAGGTGCACATCGCACGCTTGAAGGGCTCATTGGCTTCCACTCAATCGCTGCTGCGCGTAAAGGGCAATGCGCTGTTCAACGAAGTTGCAGCGTTCAAAGCATGGCTTGCCGTTCGAGAGCCGGACGCGGACAACTTCGTGTTCAATTCGCAGAAATCCACTCGGCTCGACCGTGTGTCCGCTTACAGGCTGTTCAAGAAGATCGCCAAGGCCGCCGGGCTGCCGGAGACTCTACAGAATCCGCACACCCTCAAACATACCAGCGCAATGCGCCTCGTTCACGGTGGTGCGAATGCATTCCTGATTCGGCAGGCGCTTGGCCACAGAAGTTTCAATTCTACCCTTGCCTACGTAAACCCGTCCGATGCCGATGCCTCGGCGGCCATCCAAAAGGCTTTCTCGCAAGCCTTCTAACGTACAATACAGTTGTTTTGTTGCATTATGGCTCTTTTGTTGGCTCCAACCCGATGAAAGAGCCAGACTTATTTTCGGGCTGGAAAATGCATCATTACTGTTCGGGGTAAATTCGATCCCTCATACCGGATCATCCTGCCGAAGCCGGTCGGCGATCCTGCGTTTCAGTGTTCGGCGGCTGATTCCCAGAGCACTCGCAATTGTCTTGTCCGATGCACCGGTAAACCGTAAGCGATTCCACTTTCCCCAGTCCATTTGTTCCAGCCGTACACGAGGCCGACCGCCCAATTTTCCCTGTGCCGTGGGATTTAAACTCCTACCACTCGCCATCTGAGCAAGCGGAGACTGGCTGTTGCGCCCGTCCTCCGATTTCCATGTGTGTTGCCGAACAATCTCCATGGTCTCAATGGCACGCAAATACCACCAGAAAAACTCTGGGTCAAAGTGCTCCACTGTCCGAAGAGCAATCAATTCATACGGCTCCGAACGAAACCACTGCTGCTTTTGATAAGCGGTCGCTCCGTTCCGCTCCCGGCGAGCTAACGACTGAATCGTCGAGCCCACTTTCTCAATACGCCCGGTCAGAAGGTTCTTCACTCCGTAAACAGTTCCAATCATAAGTTTCTCCTAGTTTGTGCCCACACTTATGATTGAAAAGTCTAGTTTTGCCCCTCAAGGATAATAGAAAATTCTTATTACCTAGCGGATAATGAAAGCGTCCGAGTGCATTCACGAATCTGAAACGCTCGCTAGGATGCCCCGCCGTGGTCACAGGAAGCCCACCACGCGGTTTTCATCTTCGGGATGCACATTTCATTGGTTTTTCAGAAAACGCGATATTTTTGGTCACGAAAAAGAAAAGTTGAAGGGGTTGTGCCGCTCCATCACCTGCTTACGCCGCATATCGCGTGCCCCTGTTCCATGCAAAGCATGAGGAACCCCACTGCCGATCACGCCGCCAACGCATGGCAGCCCGACTCGAATCCCAGGCCGAACACCCATCGGTCTCCGGTCCAAACCGACCACATCCCTAGCATAGTGCTCAGCGACCGTCTCTGGCACTTCCGCGTCTCCTTGACCATCTGCTGTATCATTCTTCCGTATCTGTGCTTTACCTGAATCTGACTGTTCCAGTCTTTCGGTCAGACTAACCCCGAAAGAACGAATCAAGCGGGGGCGCGTGTGTTCGAAGCGCTGCCAATCCAATCTGCCTCTGATGGCCTCTGGAATGCGAACCGCGTTGCGCGCTGCCCCACATTCCGTTGAGACCGCGCCGTCCATCAGTACCTTCCCAAGAGTTTTCGAAAACGCTGCTACATGAGGTACGCCGCTCACTTCAAGACGTGACGGTTGTCACATCATTTGCCGGGCTTCTGAGCATAATTTTGTCTCTAATGCGACTGTCTCGCCGGTTCACTTGAACATTTCGATTGCGTCGCAGAATCGCTATCGGTTGAAAGAGTCTGTATGAGTATTTCTCAATCCGCTGCATGCGGTCGTTGCGACAAAGAAGACTGTGCGGCTGTCGTGATCATCCCAGCTGTCCGAGCCGAGATGAAGAAAGTTGAGCTTGGCAAACAAAGTCTCGAATTGATCTGTCCAGCCTGTCATCGTTTCTTTTCTGTTCCGTTTGGATGTGTTGAATACCGGGACGTTACGGACGAGGAACTCACATGGGGATTCATCGACGGACGGCCCACTGATTCGAGGCAGGTGCATTAAGCTGGCTAAACTTGGGGCTGAGTGGTAGAGAAATCGTCGGGCAAATCTCTGCTCATATTTTTGCGTATCCGGCACTGTTAGAGAACAATCGTTGTGGGAGAAACGTCCTTGGCGCGAATTACAAATGGTCGAGTCTCGGTTGATGAGCTTGCAAGCAGCGTTACCCACGGCATCGGCCTGGGATTAAGCATTGCTGGATTCGCTGTTTTGCTGTTTCTAGCCATCGTGCGCGGCGGAGCTTGGCAGATCGTGAGTTGCGCGGTCTATGGGGTCGCACTGGTTTGCGTTTACGCTTGCTCGACGCTGTATCATGGGCTGCCCTCCCGAAGGGTGAAGCACGTTCTCAGGATTTTCGACCACTCAGCGATTTTTCTTTTGATCGCTGGGACGTACACCCCCTTCTTGCTGGTCAATCTACGCGGAGAATGGGGCTGGTCGCTGCTCGGAACTGTCTGGGGCCTGGCCGTAGCAGGCATCGTTCTCAAGGTCTGGTTTGTGGACCGTCATCCGATTTTGTCTACGGGAGTCTATATCCTGATGGGATGGCTGGCATTGGTTGCTGTGAAACCCCTCTTCCGCGCAGTTCCAGCCATCGGACTGATCTGGTTGGTGGCAGGGGGAGTGATGTACACAGTCGGAGTTGTGTTTTACGCATGGAAGAGAATTCCATACAATCACGCTATCTGGCACCTTTTCGTGATGGCGGGCAGCACCTGCCATTATATTGCAGTGATCTACTCCGTGATCCCGTAGGTCAGAACTTACCCAGGTCTGTCCCCTCCCACGTATCTGGTGACGTTACTGAAGGGCCTCAGCCCACATTCCGAGAATCCCGTTTCTCAGATGGGATGAGAAGGCCGGTCTCCGGCGGGATGCGATACGCTCCCAATGGTCGACGCGCTCGAAGCGCAACCGAAAGGAGACCGGCTATGAAAAAGACTATCACTGCGCAGGCATTCCAGAGCGAAATTTTCAAGGAGCAAAAGCTGAGCATCGGCTTGGATCTGGGAGATCGCTGGTCGTTCTACTGTGTTTTGGATGAAGCAGGCCAAGTCCTTTTGGAACAAAAACTGCCGACGACCCCAGAAGCGATGAAGCAGACCTTTGGAAAGATACCGCGAAGTCTCATGGCACTGGAGACAGGAACCCATTCCCCCTGGGTCAGCCGGCTGCTCACTGAGTTGGGACACGAAGTGATCGTGGCGCATGCACAAAAGGTGCAGCTGATCACCAAGAGCAATCGAAAAGATGATCGGCACGATGCTCGGACCCTGGCACGACTGGTACGAATCGATCCCGCGCTATTGGGACCGGTGCGGCATCGCAGTGTGCAAGCGCAACTCCACCTGACGGTGATTCGAGCGCGAGCGGAACTAGTGAGTGCTCGAACGGCCCTGGTGAATGCCGGACGGGGGCTCGTGAAGTCTTATGGCCAACGACTGCCCAAGTGTGGCACGTATCAGGTGAGCGAGAAGCTAGCCGAGGGATTGAGCGAGGAGTTGCGCGAGATTCTGGTACCGCTGTTCAAAGAAATCGAATCGCTGAACGAGCGCGTCAAGGAATACGACGAACGGATGGAGAAAATCGCCAAGGAGGCGTACCCAGAAGTTTCTTTGCTCAAGCAGGTGAAGGGCGTGGGAACACAGATCGCTCTGACGTATGTCCTGACGATCGAGGACCCGTATCGGTTTCCAAAGAGTCGCCAGGTCGGCTGTTTTCTGGGGTTACGACCTGGCCGCAGGAACTCTGGGGAGAGCGAACCACAGAAGGGCATCAGCAAAGAAGGAGACCGGTATTTGCGCACGATGATGGTGCAGGGAGCGCACTACATTCTGGGGCCTTTTGGAGAAGACAGCGATCTGCGGAGGTGGGGACTAAAACTTGCGGAGCGAGGAGGAAAAAATGCCAAGAAGCGAGCGGTGGTGGCCGTGGCTCGAAAGTTGGCGGTACTGCTGCATCGGTTGTGGGTAGGCGGCGAGGTGTACGAACCACTGCGCAATAGCCAGAAAGCGATGCGGGAAGTGGCCTAGAGAGTGGCCATCCCGACAGCCGAGCTTAACCGCCGAGTCCAGGTGACTGCGACTAAGTCCTGGGGCCCAACTCCCACAGAAACGGTGGGAACAGAGGTCGATTCTCAGGTAGCAGCACCACTGAAACGAGAACACCCAACTTGCACCAAGCGAATATCGCTCACCAAAGAGTGCGGATGGAAGGATGGCGACAGAGGCGGCTCGGTTCTAAGGAAGACCACTCGACGACCAAAGGCAACTACAAAACCGACTTGACACTAACCGGCCTTCTCATGGAAGGACTTGGGGGATGTTCTAATGTAAATGCAAAGCGTCAGAGTGAAGCGTTAACGTGATAGTTTTGCTGTCCTTCGTGACAAATTGCATTCCGTTCGCTCTGTTAATCAGAGGCCAGCCATTAGATTCAGAGCCCTCCCGCCTCACGCATGGTGGATAATCCCGTGTCTCGATCAAAACGGGGAAATGGGGTGCCACCCACTCGTCGCAATCGACAACATTTCCCATGTTTCCGGTGAAATCTGTGTCTCCCGCGAATAGCAGTTGGTAGGAATGCTCTTTGCCTGCCTGTAGCGTCGTCCCGATGGCGGTTGCCCTGCCATCTAGCACGCGACCCGGCACTCGCGTTCCGTTCAATGTAATCGTTGCATCCCTACTCAAAACGAAATAGCTGACTCTCCCGGAAAGGACCAGCCACGCACAAACTAACAAAAGCACGAGGAAAGCTGCGACGGTGAGGATGAGCCACCTCATAACGCAATTAGACACCAGAGTTGTGTACGTGGCTCCAAACATGTTGTTTTAAGTTGCATAGTGGAAAGTCGCTCCTACGTCTTCTCGAAAACTGCCTTTGAGAGGCAGCAGGAAGAATTCCCACATTCCGAGAAGGCCGTTTATCAGGGCTTGGCCACCAGAACCTCCTAATTCCTATTGATGCTCGCTCTAGATGACAAATTCATCGGGCCGAGGTCAGGAGAAGGGTATGATGCGCGAGACAGGGGTCCAAATCGGAAATTCCGGGTTGAGTCTCGATATAGAAGAATTGGATGACCGGAGATTTGCGATTAAGGAAATAAGATGGCCGATCCGATCAAGAGCCGCAGCGTACTTCGCTGGTTAGGCTACGCGCTTGGTGGGTTCATAGTCATCATCCTGCTGCTGGCCGCCATCGGCGCAACTTATCAATCAATTGAGAGTTCCCGAGACCGCCGCATGAACCCTCCACCGGGGAGGTTCGTGGACGTCGGCGGCCACAAAATGCATCTCGATTGTACCGGCCAAGGCGCGCCGACTGTAGTCCTTGAGTCCGGACTATGGGACGATTGGGTCGTCTGGTACAAAGTGCAACCCGCGATTTCGAAGTTTACGCAGGTCTGCTCTTACGACCGTGCAGGCTTGGGCTTCAGCGATCCGCGACCGGACCAGCAGCCGGACAGCCGCAACATCGCGCACAATCTGCACACGCTTCTAGCCAATGCGGGAGTGAACCCGCCCTACGTTCTGGTCGGACACTCCCTCGGCGGGATTCATATTCTCGTCTACCAGAATCTCTATCCGGCTGACGTTGTAGGGATGGTTTTAGTGGACTCGGGGCATCCCGATCAGGAGAATCGGGTACCGCCTGAAATGAAAAAAATCCAATCGCGCCTCTATTTCAAATCGAAGTTTTGGGGACTGGTCCTTCCGCTGGGACTCACGCGCCTGATGGGTGCCTGTGGCGGCGGACCACCGGAAATTAGAGCAATGCAACGTACAGTTGGTTGCCGCTGGCAAACGGTCAAAGCCAGAGAAGCGGAGGTGAATGCCATCGGTGCCAGTTCGGTGGGTCGCCACGCGGGATCGCTTGGTTCGATACCGCTCGTTGTTCTTTCGCGTGATCCGGAGAAAGGAGCAGCGCCCGGGTTAATTCCCGCCGAATTGAGCCGACGATTCGAAGTCCAATGGTCGCAGATGCAGGAAGAGTTGGTCCATCTCTCGACAAATGGCAGTCGCGTGGTCGCAACCGGAAGCACGCACTATGTGCAAATGGACCGTCCGGACGTGGTGATCGCCGCAATTCAGAAAGTCGTAGACGCGGACCGGCTAACTTCAAAGTGAGCACCTGCACTCAACGCTTTCAAAATTCCCACAGAGGGATGTGACAAATTAAGTCCCGCGTCGAATGGATTCACTTCGACGGCCGCGCAGAATCAACAAATCTTCCATCCGTTCCACCTTGTAAGCCAAGTCCTGGTAAGTCGGCTTCTCGGAATGTGGCTTTTGGCCAGTTCCCAGTTACCGAGAATCCCTGCCAGCTCAACCGGTCGATGCAACACCATCTGCTATAAATCTTTTCTCTAAAGGTGGTATTTATGACATTTAGGCGGCGGATAAGGCTTTCTGAGCAGCAGCGGAACGACATGTGGAGGCGCTGGAAGGCTGGGCAGTCCTTGCATGAGATTGGGCGAGTCTTCGGCAAGGACCACGTGTCCATTCAATTTATGTTGGCGCAGCATGGCGGGATTGCTCCGGCCGTGCGGCGGCGCTCGCTGCTGACGCTTACACTGGCGGAGCGGGAAACCATTTCACGAGGGATCGCTTGCGGCTCGTCGATTCGTGAAATCGCCAAAGGGTTGCGGCGGGCGGTGTCGACGGTGAGTCGCGAGATCGCTCGCCATGGCGGGCGACCTCAGTATCGAGCAACGGACGCCGATCAGAACGCTTGGGATTCGGCCTTGCGGCCCAAGCGGTGCCTTCTCGCCCTCCACGTGAGGCTGCAAGAGGTCGTTGCGGGTAAACTCATCCTGGACTGGTCGCCGGAACAAGTTTCCGGATGGCTGAAGAGTCAGTATCCTGACGACGAGAGTATGCGCGTGTCCCACGAAACAATTTATCGCAGCCTATTCATTCAAGCGCGTGGAGTGCTGAAAAAAGAGCTGATTCAACATCTTCGGACCCAGCGGCGGATTCGCCGCTCGCGGCACGCGCGGGATAGGGGACACCGAAGTGGTCAAATCGTCGACGCCATTTCCATTCGAGAACGGCCTGCGGAAATCGAGGATCGCGCCATCCCCGGCCATTGGGAGGGCGATCTGCTGGGCGGCACCAAGAACAGTCATATCGCAACTTTGGTGGAACGACATTCGCGTTTTGTCATGCTGGTTAAGGTGCCCAGCAAAGACACAGCTACCGTGGTCGCCGCTCTCAGCCAACACGTTTGCAAGCTGCCCGCGACTTTGCGACGTTCGTTGACCTGGGATCGCGGGCTGGAAATGGCCCAGCACAAAAGTTTCACGGTAGACACGGACGTGAAAGTTTACTTCTGCGATCCGCAGAGCCCGTGGCAGCGCGGCTCGAACGAAAACACGAATGGCCTGTTGCGTCAGTACTTCCCTAAACGAACAGACTTGTCAGCGCATTCACAAGCCGAGCTCGATGAGGTAGCGCTGCGCTTAAATCAGCGTCCAAGAAAAACTTTGGGATTTCAAACTCCGGCCGATAGACTGCAAGCCAGTGTTGCACTGACCTGTTGAGACCACCCCGTTTATCAGGACTTAGCCTCAACTGAAAAGTCCTAGGCAACTGTCAAAGTTTGGGTTATTCTCCCTCGTCCCCCGATTAAACCTTAGTCAATTTCCAGAATTGATCTAATTCTATGGAGGATCAAACCGTGGTTATCGGAGAACGTTTGCGTGCACTACGTGAGGAAAAGAAGCTTTCGCAAGGCGACATGGAGAAGAAGACGGGACTGCTTCGTTGCTACGTGTCCCGTGTCGAAAACGGCCACACTATTCCCGCTGTAGAGACGCTTGAGAAGTTTGCCCGCGCCCTCGAAGTCCCCATGTACCAACTGTTTTACGATGGTGAAGAGCCACCCAAGCTGCCGAATCTTTTAAAGCGCAAGTCCGCCGATGACATTGCATGGGGGAATTCCGGCAAGGATGCACGCATGCTTGCCAAGTTCTGCCGCCTTTTTGGGCGCATGAATGATGGTGACCGGGGATTAGTGCTCTTCATGGCACAGAAGATGGCTAAGCAGAAGGCTGTTTAATCTGAAGAGTCATGAGGTGGGGCACTCTGACAAGCGGCAAAAGGAAAAAAGGGCCGAATAGGGTGTGTATCCGGCCCCGGGGTGTAGAGGAACGATGTTCCCCTCTTAGTTGAGTCAAACTTAGTTTTTAATCTGGTCTCAGTCAATGGTACGGTGTTTTTCTAGATATTTAGTGTCCACATTCCGATAATCCGGTTTCTCAGACACTGGCGACCTTCGCTGTCGGGCATTCTCTGACAGCTACTTACAGACGCCAAATTTCATTTTCTCTTTGATGGTGGCGGCGTTTGCGGAGGCTTATTCTTCTGATCGAGTCGGCATTGTCCGCATGGGAACGGTTTGCCGTGCTTAGGGCATTTGGTCGCACTCATGGCGTTTCACCTCGGTTTGGCTATTAGTCAAAAGGGGGCCAGATGGCGGGACAGCTGCACCCAGCCCCAGTGATCTGGACTTCCTAGCAGGAAGTTAGACTGTAGGCCAATCTCTCATGGGCAGTCAAGCTCCGGCGGCCTGGCTTCTCGGAGTGGGGGTGGGTCCGAGCCACCTTCCGATAATCCCGGCGGTCTCAAAGGGTCGACGCAACACTTGCCCGGAGTCGTATCTGCAGATGTTTCAATGGCTAAATTCGTTCGCGAGCACTGATCCAAACAAAACACTGCCCTGTTTAGGTTTAATTGACCCCAGCCCAAAAGATCAGGTCCTTTTGAAAAGCACTATCGGATCAACAGACTAGAAGAGTGTTGCATCGACCGGTTGAGCTGGCGCCGTTTATCAGGAATTGGGCAACCCTTAGCGCTCCTCCCATTTGTCAAGCACTTGGCGGCTGAAGAAGTCGACGATCCAAGAGATCACTAGGAATGAAACGAGAATAAAAACTAGGGAGAAGAAACTCCGCCATTCTTGCGCTACAGAAGCCACCCCGAAACCCTTTAAAAGACGCTCCGAACCAAACAACAAGAACCACAGAACGGCTTCAATTGCGCACAATACCAAGAATGCCGCAAAGTGTCGAAGGCAGCGGACAGTGATTGTCAGGGCTTTGTCTGACACAGTGCCCGAGAAAATAGCATGGGTATTTGGGCATAAACAAGTCATCAAGATAGAGAAAACATCTGGTCATATCAGAATTTGGACTTTGGCCGGTGACGCCGACTTCCACATTCCGATAATCTCGTTTATCAGGCGGAATCCAGCGCAGACTGAAAATATTCACCGGTAACAGAGCAGTGTGATTTGCATCACGGACGCATCCAGCGAGTAGCAGTATCCATGTTATGAGAGTGACGTGGGCCTGCCGCGTAAGACTCAGCCGTCAATTTCAGATCAACCGAGGAGGCGTACTGTGCAAAAGCGAATTGCAGTGGTCCTTGTCTCGCTGGCTGCAATATTGGCCGCAAGTCCCAGGGCCCGAACCCAATCGGCCGATCCTTGGATGGGAACATGGAAAGTCAATCTGGCCAGGTCGACCTATAGTCCCGGCCCGATGCCAACGGTGGCGGGAACAGTCAAGATGGAGCCGATGGCGGGCGGCTTCAAGACTACCATCGACGCTACTGATGCGCAGGGCCAGCCAACCCACACCGAAACCGTCGGAAAGTTTGACGGCAAGGACAATCCGGTTATAGGTGCTCAGACGCCGAACACGACAGCGGCCTACAGGCGCATCAACGGGCGAACGTTTGTAGTCATGGGGGAAGTAGATGGCAAGCCTACGGTTACGACCAGGGTTGTGGTCTCGGCGGATGGCAAGTCACTGACCGCCACTCAAACCGGTAAGAACGATCGAGGTGAAAACGTCAACAACGTGATCGTGGCAGAAAAACAGTAACGGACTGAAGAACGCTGGGCGAGGTTCCCAGGACGTACATTTCGATAATCCCGCTTGTCATGACCTATCGAGGGCCAAGACAAGGGTTTGAATTGCAAGCGTCGCACATGTAAACAATCTTGGCTGGGTCCGCCTTCCTTTTTCGCAATTCTTCGTCTGATATTCGTGGCATTAGTCTTCACCTTCCACCGAATCACTTTAGGACAGGATTTGGTCCTGGCTAGGGTGGCGGTAGCTTCTAGTATTGGTGTTTCCCTCGGTCCCGCAACTCACTCGCTCGTGTTCGTTCACAAGATTAGCCTGCTGCGTCAAAGCATCCAACGAGATTATCGGATTGGACCACATTCCTTTTACGATCTGATTGAGGGAAGATGAATCAAATTATAATCAGTCACCACACTCGCTCTAGGAGGAAGTCCTTGACATCCAGTGAGCGTCGCCGCGCCGAACGTTTTAATTTTGACTTGCCTCTAATTGTCCGATGGACGGAAGGTTCTGAACAACGCGAGGCGCACACCGTTACCCAAGATGTCAGTTCCAGCGGAATGTATTTCTTCCTGCACAAGGGAATCCCGGAGGGCACCGAGGTTGAAATTGAGATGACTTTGCCCGTGCAGATTACTCTGGCGGCTCCGACGAGAGTACGCTGCCGAGGACACATCCGCCGGTGTGAACTGAAAGAAGGTGAAACGGTGGGCATGGCCACGGCGATTGAAAAGTACGAGTTCTTGGCCAAGAGCGAGGACGCTGCATAGGGCGAAAGGTTACAAAAATCAAGATCGCAGCGAGCCGGTTTACTTAACTCGCCCGACCGCCCAACAACCCAACCTCAAAGTACGACATACCATTTCCACCCTTCGACTAGATTTCTTTCGCTCGCTGGTTGCTGTATCGAATTTTATCGTTCCTAATCCGCTCGACGGTTTGTGCAGAACTTTCAAATTTTAATAAAAAGGCGATGCGTTCAGAATTTCTCGGCGGTAGATCAACCCGCAATTCCTCGGCCCAATCGATGACATCCGTCGTCGCTCCGTGCTCGGGCAGGATTACTCTCTTCGGTCCTGGCGTCCGCAGCGCTGACAAATCAAATGTGGGATGTTTCAATGGCTCTGACGTTGTCGGTGCCTCATCTTTCGATGGAGTAGTGCAATGTTTCTGAATCCATTCTATGAATTGGTCGAACATTTCTTCCCCTTATTCTCAGCATTTCGCAAATCGTGTTTCCGCTACGCCACGGTCACTAATTGTTGTCACTCGGATCATCGGACGCGGCTGTGACGATTCGTGTTTGCATTCCCCGCAATTTCTAGTCGCGCCGGTCGTCAGCGAGTAACCCAGAATTGCCTTCGTCCGCCCACAGCGCAGACAAGTGCAATTCCAGCGGGCCTGTCGCCGCTCTGTCGGTTCCGCTCGGGAGTCCACTCGCAAAAAACCGAATTGCATCCCAGTCAGATCAATCAACACGCCCACGGCTCACCGAAGTAGACGCGCCAACTCACGAAGCGCTGGTGCGTGATGTTCAAGCAAAATGGGCTTCAACTGTTTTGCAATCTCGTTGGACACGTCGAACCCCCTGGGTGAGGGAGGCAGTGCCTTCTTGACGGCAAGTATTTGTTCACACAGGTCAAGCAAGCGAATTATTTTTGCTTCGTCGAGTATCATTGATTTTTCTCCTTTGCTTTCTCAATCGACTCATTCCATTCTTTTTGGAGTTGGGGTTTTGAATCTGCGTGATCGAGACCCTGATGCACGTAGAAATTCTTTAGAGTCTGATTACCTTTTGTGTCGGGATTCAATGCGAGCCACGCTTCAACATCCGCCAAGGAATTACAGGCCGACGATTTTATAAATTCACCTACGCGCTCGCACCAAGGCTTTGCTTCAAGAGCCTTTCGAGCAGCCTCTTTGCGAGCCGCCCTGCGCGCCAACACGTCGGATTCCAAATTCGCCGCCAACGTAGTCCCAAACATCGAGAAAGCCACATCGTCAGTACAACCTCGGGCCGTTTGCTGGACCGCATAATCTAGATCGTCCCAAGAGGTTCTGCCGAGCCGAATCAGCGCCCTCTCCAACTCAACGCGGCTTGTTTTGGAAAAGCGGGCACGAGCGCACACGCCCTTGACCCGACGCAGAACTTGTTCGAGCATCGTCTTCTCCTGTGTTCCTTGCCCGCTGAGTTTGGATTTTCCTTCTGAGCCCGTGCGAGCCGACTCAGGCGAGCCGTAGGGCGAAGATGGATTTTTGGAGTGAGAGAGTGTTTCTCTCTCTCTTGGGTACCTTGATTCGGTGCCCTTATCGGGCACCTCATTGGGTACCTTGTCGGCACCTGTGCCTAGGTCACCCCCATTTTGTGCCGAGGTTGGCCCTATTTCGTGCCGAGGTTCGAACTCAATTGTGCCGAGGTCGCCGTTTTCTTGCGCCGAGGTTTGTGCCGAACTTTGTGCCGAGGTTTGTGCCGAGGTTGCCGTCCCGTTCACAAGAGCCTGCAACACGGCGATGTCGATGCCGTAGGTGGTCGGTACACCGGCCTTGATATATCCACCCGCTTTGATGAAAACGATACCGCGATTTAACAGCCCCGGAAAATACATGGTCCCGTCTTTGCGTCTTCGACCATGAACTCCGTTGTAAAAAGAGCGCGGCGCAAGGCCGCGTTCTCTATCGATAGTGGCCTTTGATTTGCGGCACTCAACATCATGCATTGAAGCCGCATCGGTAATTGCAAGAAGTGCCTGCTTCTCAGCCCGGCCCAAACCTCGCAATTTCTTGGCGAGGCGATACGGTTCCATGCTGTTGGATTTGATAGGCGCACTCATTTTGCACCACCAGGAGTCGGCTGGGCGCTGGCAATGGCTCGCTGCAATGCGCTCTGGCGTAGGAGTGCTGAAAGGGCTCGACCGGTTGATTCAGTTGTGAATCGCGCCCGCATAGGATGCTGCGCTAATGTTTGGATCGCATCTTTAACCGCCCAAGTGGGATACTTCGCGAGCCAATGGAAAAACCATTGGGCCTCGGGTGGCGTGATATTTGGGAAAGCCGTATTGAACGCGGCGATTAGAGTGGAATAATCCTGTTTGAACTGAAACTCTTGCGACGGCATAAATCCTCTTGTCCGTAAAACTGAACTGCTTTACTACTATCTCGCGAGATCAACTTGCGGCCTGCGAACGGCCCCGCTATTCGGCTGGTGTGCGAAACGCTTTTTGAAACGCCTACTTCTCGGACCCGGCCCGCCTTTGCAGGTCCACCACCGGGAGGTTGAGGTCGATAGGTTTTGGAGCAGTGCCGAGGGCGCGGTCGATTATCTGTCGCAACACTGCGGCGCTCGACATTCGCTCTCGCTGGCCAATTTTCTTGAGTGCGATCCTCTGTGCTTTACTCAGAAAAATATTGCTCCTGATCATCGCTTCCATGGCGTGCTCCTTGTTAGTGGCATAAATGTGGCTACACTATAGGAAGTAAAGTCAGTTTTTGGGTCGCATTTTGCCTCGAAAATCGCTGCGACCTATATGAATACAGGGGTTTGTGCATGTCCCGCTTTTTGGGAAATTCGGCAGGTTTGTAGGACGGGGAAGTGCAGCGGGTAGCGGGAGAAATCGCGCCGCTAGTTTGTCGAGCGTGGCGGGCGCGTTTATGCGGCTCTCCGCTTCCGCCGCACCAACTGGTTCTGCGGCAGTCCTACAAGCCACGACATCACTTCGGAGTCGAAAAATCGCAGATATTTGCCGACTCTTCGGCACGGCAACGGGGGAGTGGAGTTCGATCGGCTGCGAGTTTTCTCGTACACGCTAGACTTCGGAATTTGCAAGAGTTTCGCGACCTCCTCCACGGTCAGGATTTTTAGGACCTGTCCGGGAAGTAGAGTGGGTGTTGGCTGGGCATTCCGTTTCATGGCCTGTTCTCCCTCGGTGTCATTCACCAGCATCAGAATACCGCTTGACGTTGTCGTCGTCACTTGCTAAATTACTATGTGTCTGCGAAAGGAACGAAGATGAAGAGCGAGGCGAATCTGCAAAGACAGGAACAAGCATTGAAAGCCGCTGGTCTACTGGCAGAGTTCGCCAATCTAGAGGAAGAAGGTGCGGAGAGTTTCAGGAAATCTCACCCAGATTTCGTTCCGCTGATTTGGTGGACGGGTCCGGCGTGGAATAAGGGTATAGGAACTTACAGCCCGTGGTTGAGGGAGCGCGACCTCCTCCGCAAAGCATGGTCGATGGGGTTTCCAGCGGATACAACGCTTGAACTGGCCACAAACAAATTTTTTCTGGCCGCTCACGCTCTTGCTTCTGATACGACCGAGGAAATGGAGAGCAGGCCACAGAAAGTTTGGCCGTATCAGCGCGCTGTTTTGTTTTTGCACGTCAATCCCACGAGGGCCAGAACATGCGAGTGGTGCGGAAGACGATTCACAAGCGAAACGAAAGCACGTTTTTGCCGTTTAGGTCTTGTTGTTGACGGGAAAGAGATCAACTGCTTTTGGGAATATCGCAAAAAATATAAGCACGAAAATTGGAACGAAAAGAGCGGCAGCGTCAACGAAGAGCGGCGACGAAAGTACCGCGCAGAAAAACGGAGGGAGAGCCATGCAAGCCGGAAAAATCTACGTCAAAGGTAATCGCTGGTACTTCCGATATCAGGAACCGGTTGTTGACGGGCAGGGGAAGAGTTGGCGGGACAAGTACATCAATCTTGCGCCCCGCGCCCAGTTCTCATCTGCAAGCGCTGTCGAGAAAGAGTTCCGCCAGACCATTAACGATGCATTGGGCAAAGTGGATGCGATGACGGCCAACACGATGCAACCCGTGAACAGTTTCATCGAACACGTTTTCTTAAAGAAGAAGGAAGGAATCCTGCGCCCTTCAACGCTAGCAGGCTACCGCCACATCTGGGAGAGGCATTTGAAGACACGGTTGGAGGAGAAGCGGTTGTGCGATTTCGATTTATCCGCTGCGCAGAACCTGTTGGAGCGCATTGTTATGGAAACGCCTTCGATTCGGAGCATCAGCAACATCAAAAACGTTAAATGGTTCTTGGTCTCAGTTTTCAATCTAGCCGCCGTCGAGAAATCGTTCGATTCGAATCGGGTGAACCCGTTCTTCAAGGTGGACATTGGTGATATCTGGAAGCCCGTTCAGCGAGACCGCCAACCGCGACCGACGCGACACGCTACGCTCGCCGACGTTGTGAAAATGATTGAAGCACTCGATGGCCCCGCGTCAACTGCGGTTGCTATGGCCGCTTTCACTGGGCTTCGCAAGTCCGAGTTGCAGGCACTAAAGTGGGACGACTTGAAAGACGGTCAACTGCATGTTCGGAGAACCGCATGGCGAACAACGGACGTGCGAGAGGGACAAACCAAAACAGCGGCATCCGCCGCGCCGGTGCCGATCATTCCGATTTTGGCAGATTTCCTGGAGGCGCACCGAAATGACCTTCCCGCCAGCGAGTTTATTTTCACCGGAGAAAAACTCGGGCGACCGCTCGATTTCCACAATCTCGCTGCCCGCGTGATTCGCCCTACACTGGTAAAGAAGGGAATTGCTTGGTGCGGTTGGCACGGGTTTCGAAGAGGCTTATCCACCCTTCTGTATGAACTCGGCACCGAGGCAAAGACACGACAGGCGATCCTTCGGCACGCGGATGTTGTCGTCACCGAGCGGCACTACACGCAGACAGTGCCTGCCGTCTCAATCACCGCAATGAATAAAATCCAGAAAGTGGCGGCCCCAAAGTTGAAAAAGTTGCTGAACGCGAAAACCGGCGCGGGGAGGAAGGTGCGGAAAGTCGCCTGAGAATGGCTGATTTTACGTACAAATTTCCGTACTTCGGTCGGACCTCACTGTGGACGAAACTTCAAAAACCAGCATCAATATTGGGGAAGAGTTGGGGTGAGCGACGGGGTTTGAACCCGCGACCCTCGGTGCCACAGACCGATGCTCTACCAGCTGAGCTACGCTCACCACAGACGAAGTACACACAGTTTAGGCCACATTCCGTTTCCAGTAAAGTAGGAGTAGGACAGCCACTCTTGGCTGTCCGATTTCAATTCGCAGACACCGCGCGGGACAGCCAAGAGTGGCCGTCCTACAAAGCAAATTGAGGCATCGTCCAAGCCGGACAATCGCCTTCTCTTCTTCGCGGCGATTAATGGTACAAAAGCAGGATGCAAATACGCGGCCTTTTTCGGCTCCTGTTCCTCTACGACGTGGCTGAGTCCATTGACCTCGGAAAACTTCGCGACTTGCTCGGCAACCGGGGTGGCTCGGCGGAGCACGCTTTTCCACGGCGCACGCCGGGTTACGTGCGCTTTGAGGAAGCTCCCATCGTCGAGCCGGCCGAATTCATCACCGTATGCGCCGGAGTCAGTGCGGCGTGCCCGGTGAAATACTACGGTTTTGGCGCCATTGTAGTTCAGGTCGAGCTGCCGTTTGAGTGTGAATGGAACGCCCTCGTGGCGCAAGGCTCAAGGTGGATGGACGCGCCCGATGTTGAGCCTTGCGTCAGGGACTTGGCACGCAGGCGCTTGGCCCAGATCACCTCGGCGATCACTAAGCCAACCGAAGACTGGCTGCAGGAAAGCTATCTCGTCGTCGAAATTCACGAAATCCGGGACGCGGAGGGTAAGCAGCCCTCCGGTGAAGAAGTTGTCGCTTCCTACGGGAAAGAACTGGTGCAGCTGATTCGCGGGGAGACCGTTCCGCTGGCGGCCCGATCACTCGAGGAGGCACAGCAGTCGAGTCTGTCGTATTACCCGTCCGACTTGGTTATGGTCGGAGCTCATGGCGCGGTAGTCTACGATGCAGCGGAAGACGCCGCGGCGGTCACTCAGATTCTGGAGTACGCGAAAATGCAGCTCCTCGAGTTTCGCTACTACGACCGCTTCATGACCCTCGTGCTGGCGGAGTTTTACACGGCGCTGGAACGAAAAAGAAATGCGCTGTTCTCGCGCTGGAGCCTGCCGCGCGAGGCCCAGCGTTTTAATACCATTCGCCTGGACGTGATGGATCTGACCGAGCGCATCGACAACGCCATCAAGTTTGTCAGCGACATCTACTACGCCCGAGTCTACCGGCTCGCGGCCACGCGAATGGGCGTGCAGGACTATCGAAATCTTGTGGACCAGAAGCTGCACACGTTTGGCGAACTCTACGACTCCATGGTGGACCGCTTCAACGAGACTCGCTCGTTCGTCCTGGAAGTCCTCGTCGCCATCCTCGCCGTGCTCGACGTGATCTTCCTCTTCCGCGGTCGGTAAGGCTGCTCCCGATTCTCGCTCCCCGCAGCAGGCTCAGCGTTACGTTGGCAGAGGGTCAGTTTCGGATGATCCCGTCTATCGGGGCCTGTCGGACGTTGGATCCAAAAAAACCGCGTTTTTGGCCTCAGTTTCACTGTGGTTCGACTGTCCGCAAGAACAGGTGCCCGATGGATCATACCTGTCCCCTCGGGCCATTCCAGTACGGCGATTGAAACCTGTAGCCTTGCTTAACTAGGGCAATCAGGTGCGCCCGTGCGTTTCTACGACCAGCGAGTGTGGACCTGGGCCAGCCGAAGGAGCGGCCAACATGAAAAAACTATTCTCGATATTCTCTGGGCTATTGCTTCTTTTGTCTTGTCTGGCCTCTACAGGATCAGCACAGTCGATCAACCCGGGCACTGAAATCCAAGTGCGGCTGCTGGGTCAGCTGGACACTGGAAAGACTGAGGCAGGCCAGGAATTCTCGGCCACTCTTGCGCAACCCGTTCGTTTGGATAACGGGATGGCTTGGCCCACGGGCACGGATGTTAAGGGCACGGTAGTCGAGGTAGTAAGTTCTGGGCGGCTCAGCCGGCCCGCTTCGATCACACTTCAACTCACTCAAATCGGCAACTCCCCCATCGAGACCCAGACGGAGCAAATTGACGGGAAATCGCACGCAGGCCGCAACGCGGCCCTGATCGGCGGCACCGCAACTCTTGGTGCCATCCTTGGAGGTATCGCCGGTGGCGGAAAGGGTGCGGTGATTGGCGCTGCAGCCGGGGCCGGCGCGGGAACCGCGACCGCCGCTGCGACTGGCAAGCAGGAGATCGTCTTGCGCGCGGAAACTCCACTCACGTTCGTCGTGGCCGGCGACGCTGCGAGATCGCCGGCGGAAGCCTCAGCACCAGCTCCCGAGTCGACCGAGGCAGCCGAGCCGCAGAACCAACCGCAGGCTTCCGACTACTACGAACCCTATGCGCCGGAGCAGCTGGATAACTTGCTGGCACCAATCGCGCTCTATCCGGACCCGCTGCTGGCCCAAGTGCTGGTGGCAGCGACGTTCCCGGATGAGATTCAGGGTGCGGCTCCGTGGGTTCGTGTACACAACCCCGATGGCATTGACTATCAACCCTGGGACGTCAGCGTAAAAGCCGTGGCGCACTATCCGACGGTCTTGAGCATGTTGAATGACCGGATGGACTGGACCACCGCGCTCGGACAAGCCTACGTCAACCAACCGAGCGACGTCATGATGTCGGTGCAGCGCCTCCGCAACATGGCGTATTCTCAAGGCAACCTGGTCCCGACGCCTCAGCAGCAGGTCGTCGTGGACCGCGGTTACATTCAGATCGTTCCCGCACAACCGCGAGTGATTTTTGTGCCCGAGTATGATCCTGGGGTAATTTACGCGCGGCGAGTGTATAGACCCGGTTTCGGGTTCGACGGCTTCTTCAACTTCGGCACCGGCTTTGTAATTGGTTCATGGCTCAACTACGACATGGACTGGGGTACCCACCGCGTGGTTTACAACAGTTGGGACGAGCGCGGCGGATGGCGGGGACGGTCTCGACCCTATGTCCACATCACCAACGTTTACGTCAACAATCGGTACGAGAACGTGAACGTAAACCGGAACGTTGTAGACCGGCACGTGGACTATGACAACGTCCAGCGTTACAACAGCGTGCACCGCGACGTCACTTACCAAAACCGTGCACGAATCGATGCTACCCGTATGCCGAATGAACCGCGGCGCGTTGGCGAGCAACCGCGGCCACAACATGAAAATGAGCGCGTGGAGGAGAGAGACGACCGCGGCTCACGCAATGAGCATCCCGACAACGCGCGGTTTGACCGTCCGAACCAGGCTCCGCCCAATGCGGACCAGCCGCGGCCACAACCTGCAAATGAGCGCGTGGAGGAGAGAGACGACCGCGGCTCACGCAATGAGCATCCCGACAACGCACGGTTTGACCGTCCGAACCAGGCTCCGCCCAATGCGGAGCAACCGCAGTCGCAACCCGCGAATGAGCGAGTGGACGACAGAGATGACCGCGGCTTCCACAATGAACATCCCGACAATGCTCGTTTTGAACGCCCGAACCAAGCACCGCCCGACGCGGAACAACCGCGGCCGCAACCCGCGAATGAGCGGGTGGGCGACAGAGAGAATGACCATGGCTTTCGCGGTCAGCCATCATCCCAGGGGCAGCCTGCGCCACCTCAACATCACAACAACGCCAGTGTTGAACGCCCGAACCAGACACCGCCCAATGCGGAACAACCGCAGCCACAACCCGCGAATGAGCGGGTGGACCACAGAGAGGATGACCACGGCTTCCGCAGTCAGCCGTCTTCCCAGGGGCAGCCTGCAGCACCTCAACATCCCAACAACGCCAGCTTTGAGCGCCCGAAGCAGGCATCGCCTAATGCGGAACAACCGCAGCCACAACCCGCGAATGTACGCGTCAACGACAGTGGGAACGACCGAAACATCCGGAACCAGCCGTCAGCATCGCCCGTGCGAGCTGAAAGGACGGCTCCGCAGCCCCCTCCTCAGGCCGCGCGACCCGCGGCTCAGCCGAAGGTGCAACAGCAACAGCACGGCGTGGACAACAAGAGTAAGGACAAGAACGAAGGCAAGAAATAAAAGCACGAGGTAGCAGGCAAGGCAAAGCACGTCGCGGGAGCCGCCCGGCTTCCGCGACGCCATTTCTTATCGCGGACGCGACACTGCCAAGATCCCTTGGAACCGCATAGGGAGAACCAGGGACTGGCCAACCCCCGACAAGTCCTCTAATCGCAATGTGGCTTTTGGGCGTATTGGGGCGGATTCCCACCTTCCAATAAGGCGTTTCTCAGGGACTGGCCGGGATTGCAGTTGCAAACGTGCGACGTAGCCACACTTATTGCGTTCTTAGTCGCAAGTTGAGGGATATCGCCAGATTAGAATTTCTTCAAACCCTGATAAAGCCAAAAGGTGACCCCTGAAACAAAGAGAACTGCCGAAATCGTAGTAAGGGCAATTATCGGCTTCCGAAGTCCTGTCATTCTAGCGATAACTTCCTTTTGCTCCTCTAAGTGGTGGTGCTCCGCCGCATCGATGAAGATCTGATCATCTTCCTTTGACGATAGAGTGGCACGGTAGATTAGAAGAACGGCCAAAACAGCAGTGACAACACCCCAAGCACTAAACAGCATCACCAGCATTGTCGATGGTTCCATGGCTCTCCTCCCTCCGAGCTGGAATTTCTGAGTTGGATGTGGAAATCGTGCATCGTATGTCTCCGCCTTAGCTAACTAGTCCAAGTGGAAATGAACGGTCACCTCCATCTCGAAAGGCACGGGCACCCCATTGAGATACACCGGTTCGTATTTCCAGGTCTTGACTGCTTGCAACGCCGAGCCATAGAGCAACTGCGGCCCGGAAATAACGGTCAGATTGGTCACGGCCCCTTGCGCGTCGAACGTGGCATCGAGCACAACGAATCCCTCCACACGCGCCTGGCGGGCGAGCACTGGGTAGACAGGCTGCGGCGCGAAGATGGACCGAGGCGGAGTAACTTTTCCACCCACGTGGAGCGGCTCTTTCGGTTTCTCCGTTGGGGGAGCGGGTGCACTCTTGGCCACCCCCGATATTTCATTGAAGGCGGCGCTCGGGAGCCCACCCCAAATTCCTCCCGACACACCGCCCACCGCAGTATCAGCTTCTGGCGGCAGCGGTTCCTCATGGAGCATGGCGATATGAGTCGGAATGGCGCGAGGGGCCAGTAGCTTCCCGTTCACGATTAAGACGCGGTGCGCGGCGTTGCGCACCATTGCCGTCGCAACAGCCGGTGGACGCACGGGCGGCGGTGGCGGAGGCCCCACAAGAAGAGTCTTCGTATAGGTGCGGAAGTCCAGCGCGTCGGTAAACCACATCGACACCAGAATCGGAACAGCGAGTAGCACCAAGTGCAGCAAAATGGAAACAGTCAAGGTCCTCCGATGCGAAGTCGATGGCATCCGGTGCGAGGTAAGAAAAGTTCGATTCAGATCGATTCGCCTGTCAAAGGAGAACTCTGGCACGGGGGAACTGGGACGCAAGGGAGAAGCCTTTGGAAAGAAAATGTGGCCGGGCGCAACCGCCGGGGAGGGTGGCTGGATCATTGTTGTACTCATCGGATTTGCCTCCTTCGAATTTATGGCGAGCATGCACGGATCGATAAAATTGCACAGTGCCGCAGCTCACCGAGGCTCGTGACATAGGTCACCGGCCGGGAGGGGGGGTGGCTAGCTGAAGACTGACCTGCCGCGAGATAAGTCAGGACATTGTCGAAGTCCGTAGGTCCGCACTCCTCACCAAGTCCAAATAAGTCCTTTTATAGGTGACTGGCTCTTAGCTACGCGCTAGTGTGGGCCACCTTCCGGTAACACCGTTCATCGACGAAGCCCACGCGGTCGCCCACTTCAAAAAAAGGCCGGGAGAAGATGTCTTCTCCCGGCCTTCAAGCGTTCTAGGCTGATCTACTTGGTCCAGGCCGCGCGAATCGGCTGGCCGATCAACAACGAAGGGTCGGCGCCTTTGCGCGGGACGAACTTCTGCGGACGGCCGCCCCACACCTCTGCGGTGTAGAGGTTGCCGTCCTGGTCCACACCGAACTGGTGCGTTCCCCACAGCCCGCCGGGCTCGGGTGTCATGGTGCCCCAGGTGTACAGCAGCCTTCCGTTCAAATCGTATTTGTAGAATTTGAAATTCCCATGGCCGTCCGACATCCAGAGGTGCTGGTCGGCAGTCATGTAAATGTGATAGGTCGCGGTGGGTCCGTCGCCCAAGTACCACTGATCGAGGAATTTGCCGTTCTCATCGAAGATCTGGATGCGCCGGTTGCTGCGGTCGTTGATATAAAGACGGCGCTGATTGTCGATCGCAATACCGTGCACGGTATTGAAATAGTTTGGCCGCTTCTCCTTGCCTCCCGCCTCGCCTCTTTCGCCCCAGGCCATCAGGAACTTGCCGTTCTTGTCAAATTTCACGACGCGCGTTTCTTCGTAGCCGTCGGTGACAAAAAAGGTGCCGTCGGGCAGCCAGGCGATGTCGGTCTGGCGGCCGAAAGTCTCGCTGGGAGGACCGGTCTTCTGGATGAACGACGGGCGCGCGGTATTGCCGGTCATCTTTGCGTTTCTCTCGGTCGTGGTGTTCAACGTGCCGATCGTCTGCAGCAGCTTCTTGCCGTCGTTGCTGAAAATCCGGATGACTTCGTGGCCGTCGTCGATGGCCCACACTCGCTTTTCCGGGTCATAGGGACTAATCAGAATTTTGTGAACGCGGCCCTGGGATAAAACGTTTGGGTTGTCCGGCTTGAACAGCGAATCCCACTGGGTCCATGCTTCTTTCACGTTCCCTTGGCTGTCGTACACGGTGATGATGTGTTTCCACCGGTAGTCCTTGTCTTCGACACCCATGTAGTCGTCAGAGGCCTCGCCCGGGCTGGCGTATGGGCCCACGGACGCGTTCCGCCCGTACATGCCGCGCCCAGGAATCTCCAGGTGCGTCGTGATTCCGTAAGCGGTCTCGATCTCGACGTATTTTTTCTTAAGGTTTGTCAGATCGGGCAGCTCGCCTCGCATCGCCACGAAAATACGATCGGGGTTCTGCGCGAAGATTCCCTGGACAGCGCCCCAGGTCCAGCCCTTATCCTCAGGAAACAGCGTGGCCAGCGGTTTGGGCCAGTTCGGATCGACCCGATACGGGCCATCCACCAGTTCGTCGCTCGGGTTAGACGGATCGACCCACTGTCCCGCCGCCTGTTTTTGCGCCGCGCTCACTTTCTCCGCGCTCGAGAAACTGACGAACGCCGCGGCGCCAATCACGGCGCAAACTACCGCCCCGACCACAATTGCTCGACCAGCCAATTTCATTGGAGTTCCTCCTCCGTATTGTGTCTCGGACCGCTTGTCCTGGTTTCGCGATAATAGACGAAACAGGCGAAATGCCCATCTGCGATTGAAGCGTCAGGTATACATTGGAATTTCTATTTTGACTTTCCGCCCGGCCGATAACATACACCCAAGCAGGCAATACATGGGCCAGGTTTTTGAGTGCACAGTCTTTTAGACCGAATTCTTTCGGGTGTACTGCTCGACGAGCCTGCTGGTACTGGTAGCCCTATAACTCTCTTGTATGACCCGAAAACTTGCGCCGCGTAGCAAAGCCCTTCCTACGCTGTGGCCGGAAGATTTTTTGAGCAAAAGTCCGCGACTTGTTTTATATTTGTGTGCTGCCTCACATTCAAAATAGATGAAAGGATGTTTCCTCTACAATTATGGACACTCGATTTATCGGCCAGCCACACCACTGGGATCCCCGGCGCCTTTACAGCCAAACCGGCGCGGATTGGCAAATGCGCGTGGATTTTGAGCGTTTGCGCAAGGAGCGCTTGCAGAAGCTGCGCGCTTCAATGAAGGCGAACGACCTGGGAGCGCTGGTCCTCTTCGCCGGTGCGAATATTCGTTACGCCACGGCATCCTACCAGGGCAATTGGAAATACAACATCAACATCCGCTACTGCGTGGTGACGCACGATGCCGAGCCGGTCCTATTTGAGACCGCCGGGTCCGATCTACACTGCGCCGAAATCGACCTGCCGTGGATGGAAGGGCGTATTCGCCCCGCGATTACCTGGCAGTGGGCCGAAGGTGCCGTCCCGTATATGGCGGGACGCATGGCGGAAAGCGTGATGGACGTGCTCAAGGAGAACGGCGTAACCAAGGAGCGCATCGGGATCGACAATTTTGACATGCCCGCTCTCGAAGCCTTCCAGAAGACCGGCCTCAAAATCGTGAACGGTTGGCCGGCCGTTTCCCAGGCGCGCGTGGTCAAGACAGTCGATGAAATCGAGCTGCTCAAGCAGGCCTCCAGCATCGGCGATGCCGCCATGTGGAAGATCAAGTACGAATGGCTGAAGCCGGGTGTGCGCGAGCGGGAAATCGAAGCGAAAGTGCACGAGTTCATGCTCGAGCGCGGCTGCGAAATCATTTACGACATCATCGTCGCGTCGGGCGGCAACACCAGCCCGTATCGCCGCTGGGCCACGGACAAGCTGATCCGCCAGGGCGACCTGGTTATCGTGGACATCAACGCCGTCGGCCCTTCCGGATACTTCATCGACTTCGTTCGCTGCTTCAAGTGCGGCGGGGCGCAGGGCATGAAGATGACTCAGAAAGAGATCGACCTGTACCGCGAAGTGTACGACTCGATGTATGCCGGGCTCGCACAACTGAAGCCTGGAAACACGACAGCGGACGTCGCCAAGGCGTTCCCCGAATATGACGACGACAAGTACGGCACGGTAACCCTGCAGCAGTTCGCGCACAGCATCGGCATCACACTCTATGAAGGCATGTGGATGTCCCGCGCGTATTCGCTGAAGTATCCCGCGGAGATCAAGGAGAACATGTACTTCGCCATCGAAACTTTCGCCGGCCACCCGGGCTTGCAACAGACCTGTCGCCTCGAGGAAAACGTTCTAGTGAGCGGCAAAGGCCCCGTTGTCTTCACGATGATGGAGCACATGGAAGAGGCCATGAAGCGCTAATGCCTCCTCTCCTGGTTGCTGTAGCCGACTCTGTGTTTCCAAATCTGGACCCGGCCCGCGCGGTGGTATCGCGGGCCGGGGCAGAATTGCGCCTGGCATCGCAGCCGACGCCGGAGGCCATCGTAGCGGTGGCAAGAGAAGCCGATGCGCTGCTCGTGACCTACGCGAAAATCAACGCGGATATGATCCGCGAAATGAAGAAGTGCCGGATCATCTCGCGTTTTGGGATCGGCGTGGACAACGTGGACCTGGAAGCCGCAACCCGGCAGGGAATTGTCGTAACCAAGGTGCCGGACTATTGCATCGACGAAGTTTCCGACCACGCTATGGCGCTCCTGCTTTCGCTCGTGCGCAAGATTCCGTTTTCCAGCGCGCGGGCGCATGCGGGGCGCTGGGAAATGCCGGCCGTAACGCCGATTCATCGCCTTCGCGGAACGGTTTTGGGTCTCGTCGGATTCGGAAGGATTCCACAACTCGTCGCGCCCAAGGCCAAGGCATTCGGCCTCCGCGTTGTGGCGTATGATCCGTACGTGCCGCAGGCAGTGATGGACCTGGCCGGAGTCGAGCGCGTGGAATTCGCGGAGCTTTTGAAAATTTCGGACTACGTTTCCATTCACTCGCCGCTTCTGCCCGAAACGCATCACCTGTTCAGCACGGACGTGTTTCGCCAGATGAAACCCGGCGCCCTCATCGTGAACACTTCGCGAGGTCCGGTGGTGGATGAAGCGGCGCTCGCGGCCGCGCTTGACGCCAAGCAGATCGCCGGCGCGGCGCTCGACGTCCTTGAACAGGAGCCGCCGGTCAGCTCGCCGCTGTTCGGCCGCGACAACGTGATTTTGACTCCGCACACGAGTTTCTATTCGGTGGAGTCGCTTGAAGAATTGCAGACCAAAGCAGCGGAAGAGGTAGTGCGCGTCCTTTCCGGCCAGCCGCCCCGCAATCCGGTCAATCCCGAAGCGCTGGCAGCCTCGCGCGGCAAGTAAGACAATTTCTTCGGGTGCGGGCTTTACTTGAAGCCCGCCAAATAAAAGGAGGAAATCATCATGTCCAATCAGCCATGGAAGACAGACAAGTGGTTCGTAAGCCCCTGGAATTTCGATCCCGCCGTGAACAGCGGCTTTAAGTTCGCGAAGAAGATCGAGTTTCACGACGTAACACTGCGTGACGGCGAGCAGCAGACCGGCGTCATCTTCACGAAAGACGACAAGATCCGCATCGCCGAGGGACTGGCGGAAGCTGGCGTACACCGCATCGAGGCGGGCATGCCCGTGGTTTCGCCGAGCGACGCCGCGGCCATCAAGGAAATCGTGAAGCGCAATCTCGGCCCGAAAATTTTCGCGTTTTCGCGCTGCATGGTGGACGACGTCAAGCGCGCCGTGGACTGCGGCGTCAAGGGCGTGGTCATGGAAGTGCCATCCAGCGAGCACATCATCAAGTACGCCTACAAGTGGTCGCTAGAAAAGGCCGTCGACCTCTCCATCGAATCGACGAAATACGCGCACGAGCAGGGACTCGAAGTTGTGTTCTTCCCCATCGACTTCTCGCGCGCCGAAATGAATTGGGTGCTCGATCTGATCCTGAAGGTCGCGACGCAGGGGCACATGGACGCGCTCGCGCTGGTCGATACGTTCGGCGTACTTTCACCGCACTCGATTCAGTACCTGGTCCGCTCCGTAAAGGCCCGCATCAACAAGCGACTGGAAGCCCACTTCCACATGGATTTCGGCATGGGCGTTTCCAACACGATCATGGCCTTGGCCGAAGGCGTGGAAGTCGTTCACTCCACCGTCCTTGGGCTCGGCGAACGGGCCGGCAACGTGCCCATGGAAGACACCGCCATGGCGCTCCTGACCCTCTATGGTATCGACACCGGCCTCAAGTACGAAAAGTTCTACGGCCTCTCCAAACTCGTGGCGCAACTCTCCGGCCACGCCGTTCCGTCCAACCGGCAGGTCGTTGGTGACGCGCTCTTCAAGATCGAGTCCGGCATCATCGCCAGCTGGTTTGAAAACTGCGGCGTCGAAAACGCCACCGAGCTTTTCCCGTTCCGCTGGGACGTGGTCGGGCAAGCCCCCGTCAGTGTCGTCTTCGGCAAGGGCAGCGGCATCGACTCGGTGAAGTGGGGTATGAGAAAGCTCGGCGTTCAGTTCAACGAAGAAGAAGCGATGAAGGTTGTCGCCGCCATCAAGGAATTCTCGCTGCAGCGCAAACGCTTGCTCACGGACGAGGAATTTCGCGGCGTCGTCGAAGCCACTCTTCCGGGCCGCGCCGTCGCTTCCGGGAAGTCCGGCAGGGCCGCGGATTGACGAAAGCAGCTCTCATGAAAGCAATGGTCCTGCGAGGGCCCCGCGATTTGGGCCTTGCGGAAGTTGAGCGGCCCGCTCTCGGTCACAACCAGGTCCTCGTCCGAGTGACCCATAGCGGCGTCTGCGGGACCGATCTCCATATCTACGAAGGCGCGATCCCCGTCCGCCATCCGCTGATCATGGGCCATGAGATGATCGGCGAGGTGGTCGACGGGGAAGACGCCACTCTCCATCGCGGCGATCGCGTCATTGTCGACCCGGCCATTTACTGCGGCAGGTGCCTGAACTGCCGGGCGGGCCAAACGAACCTTTGTCCCAATGGCTCTCTCGTCGGCCGCGATTCCGACGGCGGATTCGCGGACTACCTCGTTGCTCCGCGCAGCCATGTATACCCTCTGCCGGATTCCATTGACAGCAACGTCGCGCCGCTCATCCAGGTCGCGACCACCTGCATGCACGGCCACCACCTAATCAAAACCTTTCCCGGACAGTCCGTCGTTGTAGTGGGACTCGGAGTCGCGGGACAAATTCACGTGCAACTCGCCAAAGCCTGGGGAGCCCACCCGGTCATCGGGATCACGCGTAGCGCCTACAAGCGAAAACTCGCGCAAGAGCTCGGCGCCGATCTGACATTGTCCAGCGGGCCCGACGCGGTGCGCAGCGTCAAGGAAGCAACAGGCGGACACGGCGCCGATGTCGTCATTGAATGTACGGGCGTGCCTTCCGCGCTGGCTGACTCCATCAACATGGCGCGCCTGGGCGGCACGCTATTGCTGTTTGGAATTACTTCGGCCAAGCAGGCCGAGTTGCCCTTCTATCAGCTGTACTATAAAGAACTCAACATCGTGAACACCCGCGCGGCCAAGGGCGAGGATTATCCGCCCACAATAGACCTCGTGGCGCGCGGAGCGCTCAAGCTGAAGCCCCTCGTCACTCACGTCATCCCGCTTCTGGACCTCGAGAAGGCCATCGGCATGCTGGAATCCGACGAAGACCAGCGGATGAAAATCATTCTGGAAAATGCGAAGTAACGGCGCGCCGGGAATATTTCGTGCGAACCGTGTATCATGTCCTGAACTTGTTCTGAAAACGTAGCCGGCGGGAATGTCACTCTCTGCAACGGGAGGCTAAGATCATTCCGGACCAAGCACAAGCAGCAGTAACACCGACAAGCACAGCAGCCAATAAGACGGATGCGCGCGGCATCGCCATCGCCATGTACTGCGTCCTTCTGGCCTCCTACACCCTGATGGCGGCCGATCGCTATTTGTTCCCGGTCCTTGCCGCCGACGTGCGCAAGGCGTTCGGTTTTTCCCTGGAGCAAACGGGCCTCCTGGCAACCATCTTTACGCTTGGCCTGGGAATTGGCGGCCTGCCGACGGGCTTTCTGCTGGCGCGCTACTCGCGAAAAATGGTTCTGCTGGTGGGAATTGTTATTTTTTCGTCAGCCACTGCACTCACCACTGTTGTTCCTGACTTCTGGAGCATGCTCGTTTGTCTTGCAGCGCAAGGCATCGGCATGTCGATGTTGGCCACATGCATGTTCGCGCTGGCCGCCAGCTATTTTTCTGGTTATCGATCGGCGGCGATTGGTTCAGTCAACTTTTGCTACGGCATCGGCGGATTTCTCGGGCCGTATCTGGCGGGAAAACTTCGCCAGAGCTACAACAGTTGGCATGCCCCGATGGTTTCGTTTGGCTTATTCGGGTTCGTGATGGTTGCGCTGATCGCCGCAACAGTGCGTCCCTGGTTCAGTGAAACGCGCCGCGCCGCCGAAGCGAAGGCCGACAGTGGCGGCGCCGCGAGCTTGGCGAACCGCAATACGGTCATACTTGCGATTTTGAGCGTCATTCACGGGCTCAGCATGTACGGTTTTCTCGGGCTGTATCCGACGTTTCTTCGGGAGACTCTCCACTACTCGCCCGTCAGCGCGGGAAAGGTGATCGGGTTCTTTGGAATTGGGGCGCTGGCCTCGATCCCATGCGGTTGGATTGGAGACCGCTATTCTCCCAAGCTCGTGTTGAGCGGCTCACTGCTCTCGATCGCCGTGCTCGGCTATCTTTTTTTCCAAGAATCTTTAACGATGCCGATGCGAGAAGCCTTAACCTGCTTCTACGGCGTGACGGGAAGCGCCATCCTCTACGTCAACCTCGCGGGCTATCACGTGAAGGCCCTGCGTCGTAGCCTGTCCAGTAGCGGGTCCGGAATGTTCGTGACGAGTCTCTACGGCGGCGCGGCGTTCGGAGGGCTGCTTCTTGGCAAGCTCGCTCACTGGGGCGGATGGATGCGCGCCAGCGAAATAGAAATGTCGCTGCTTTGCCTCGTCGGCGCTGTGCTGGCTCTGGCTCTACGCCCCAGTGAAATGTCTTTGTAGAAGTCCAGTAGCTGGGCGTTACATACCTGCTGTCAAATAAATCACAAGTGAAAGTGTAACGATGCTGAAAAGCGTGCTCGCGATTAGCGTCGAACTTGCCTCGATGGAAGCCACGCCAAATCTGGCTCCGAATACAGTGCCAAAGAAGCCCGCAGGTACAGCAGCTAGCAGCACCCCTTGACGCGCTTCCGGCGCAGGGACGCGAAGTAAGAGAACGAAACCAAACATCAGCGCAACCTGCACGATATTCTTGAGGATCACGCTCATAATCGCATTGCCACCCAGGCGGAACGGCTGCGCGGATAGAATCAAACCGGTCAGAAATAGAGCCACGCCCGCAGTGCATTGACCAATCAGATTGAGCATACGCCCCGCAATGTCGGGAATGGAAATGCCAATCAGCGAAAAAGCCATCCCCAAAAGCGGGGCCCAAGTGATCGGTCTCTTGCAGGACTGTAGCACCGCATAGAGAAGGCGGGTTCTTACTGGCATGCGCTGGGCTTTTTCGGTTCCGCTCTCGAGAATTACCAGTGTGACGGGGGAAATGACGATGGAACCCACTCCAATACTAGCAGCTACTGCAACTGTCCCTTCGGGTCCAAACATGCTGATTAGAAGTGGCAACCCGACGGCGACATTATTTGAAAAGGATACGGTCAAGGATTGAACGGCGGCTTCGTTCGGCTGGAGGTGGAAGATCTCGCGCTGCAATATCCAGGTAAGCGCATAAATTAAGATCATGGCAATCGCCAGTGCCACGACGAGCCGGTACTGTTGCGCAAGAACTTTACTGGATGTGCGCGCAATCGCGAGAAAGAGCGCGCATGGCAGGGCGAAATTCATCAACATGACGTTGATCGAGTGGACATTTTTGTTGTCCACCATCTTCCAGAGGCCGGCAAAGTAACCCAAGCCAAGGACAAAAAAGACCGGAGCGAGTGAATTCAGGATCGTAGTGCCCATCTGTGCTCCTCCCAGATTGCGTCCGCGCACTCCGCGACTCTAACAGCAAACTCCCACAAGCCTGCTTGCTCAATTGCTGGCAAACGGAATCGGCAGGAACCAACTCAGATGAAACTATTGAGCGCTCAGTTCGCCGGAGATAAGGGCAGCTGACAAGTCCAGCCCTCAAAAACTCGGTAGAAGATACACGGAAGGCAGATGGCGATCAAGCAAGGTCTTCTCTCACGGTCTTCGGCGCCCGCCCTTGCGGACACTTGGCCGATTTGACCGGGTCTTTCAAGATGAACTTCGCGGTTCTTGGCGGCTTCACGCTGGCTACCTGCACGCTCGTACCCCTACTCGACCGCGAGGACCCGGACCCTCACGCGCAATAGACAGTAAGCCGCCTTCGATTGCGGAAATTTAGTCTGCCGAGGAATGCGCCGCGGATTTTCCCCGCGCCATTTTCTGGGCCATGAAAAGCAGCAATTTCCGGTCGCCTTCCTTGGTGCGGCTCAGCAACTGGCGAAACCTCTCAAGCATGCGCGCGTCCTTGCCCGAACTGCCCCAGGCGATGTCACTCGCGCTCTTGCGCTTCAGAATATTGGGCAGGGCAGGCGGTTTGTCGCTGTCGTAGAAAAGCTGGTACAAGGGAACTTCCAGGGCCCGGGCGAACTTCTCGAGCGTTTCCACGGCGGGGACGGTGTGTCCATTTTCCACGCGGGAGATGTAGCACCGAAGCAATCCCGTTCGTTTTTCAATTTCTCCCTGTGAGAGTTTCTTTTCTTCGCGGATGGCCCGCAAGTGGTCCCCAATGATCATTTTTTTTGTCCTTTCAGATTTGAGTTTCTCGGAATCACCGCAGCGAATAAGCCTTTCGGGTCCGTCCTGCTCTTAGTGAACATTCCAGATTCGCCAGGTTATACGATTGCAAGATATTATATCAGTGATATAGATCACATCAAATGTAGTCTGTATCAAATCGGGTCAGCGGGCCCCATCCGGGCTAATGGATCCTCCGGAACGGCGTAAGCTTTCCGGAAGGGGACGTCGGGCTGGGAGGCCGGTACCGGGCAATGCGCGCCCGTGCGAATTCAGCCCAGGGGCCGTTTGGTTCGTACTGCACATAGAGATTCAAGTGCCGAAGCACATTCTTGCCCTGCCCGATTTTTTCATAGGCCAGCGCAAGATTCAGGTGAGCATCCGCGAGCGCCGGAGCCAAATCGGTGGCGCGGCAAAGGTGCATAATCGCTTCCGCCGTATTCCCAAGCTGTTCCAGCACGCAGCCCAGATTGAATTCGGCCAGGGCGTTATTCGGTTCATATTTCACGGCGGTCGAAAAATGTTCGCACGCCTCCTGCATCCGGCCCAGTTGATATAGCGCGGTTCCGAGGTTGATGCGCGCCTCGACCCACTCCGGCGCGGCGTCGACCGCCTTGCGATAAGCCTCAGCGGCCTTGTCAATCGAATCGACATTGGAATCACACGTCATACCCACTTCAAACCATTCCTCCGCCGAGCGTGACGCCAAGGCATGCACCTTCTTGGCCAGCTCCGAAGTCTCGAAGTTCAGGACGAATTGCCCCGTAAGTGGCTCAAAGGGGCGCGCCGTCTCCACTGGGGGATATACGACCACTTGTCTCCCGTTCGTGGAAATGCGCAACATGGAAAGGGGCGTTTGCGCCGATCCCAATTCGGTTTGAAGGATCGTCACGGCACGGCGAATGCGCCTTGCCGGAACTTTGCGGGCCGCCAGGCGTTTGATGGTTTCCAGCGCGACAAGATCCGAAAAATTGAAAAATCGCTCGCCCCAGCGCGCGCGGGGAAGCACCAGGCGCAGGCGCGTCCAGTAATCCAGTTCGCGGCGGGTGACGCCCATCATGCGTTCCACTTCGTTACGAGTGTAGCGGTGTTCCACTGCTGATGCTCCACATGCGATCCCCAATGCGCCTGATTATCGCTCGAAAAATGCGGATTTGAACATAAAATTGTGCCCTCCGCGGTGGAAATTCCTGAAGAGTCCATGTCAGCGAGTTGCAGACCAGGAAAGCCCATCTTGCGCGGCGAGCCAATCTTGTTAGACTAATTCTCGTCCGAATTTCTGCCTCGCCCAATCTATGCAACCCCACGCAGCCGAGCGACGCCACCTGGAGCGGCAAATCGCCTTTGCGCGCCCAATTTTCATGGTGCTCGCCCTCGTCGATTTATTGGACCGTCCTCCTTCCCAACGCGGCCCGCACGCCGTCCTTTTTGTCACCATTTACCTGAGCGTGTCCCTGCTGTTGGCGCTGGCGCAAAACCTTCCATGGACCGGGGGATTAGCTCTGCCCCTTCCTATTGATTTGGCGGCCCTGGCTGCGTTCTTACTCCTCACGCGATCTGTAGTCGCATTCTGGTTTGTCTACCTGTTCGTGGCCCTGGCCTCGGGGATTCGTTGGGGGACGCGCCGGTCTATCATGCTGGCCGCCGTCGTTACCCTTGCTCTGCTCGTTCGAACGGCCATGATGGGCCCGTTGGCGTGGGAGCAGATGGTGTCCTGGATTGCGCTGTCCACCGGGACGTTCGCCGCCGGGGCGGGCATGTCCTTTCTCGGCAGCCGTCAGAGGCGCCATGCCACCGAGCAGGAGTTTCTCGCTCAGCTCACCGGGCAGCTGGAAGTGGGCCGCGGCATGGCGGAAACTTTGCGTCTGGTTCTGGGCGAACTCGTTCGCGCCTTTGATTGCGAAGAGGCAATTTTGGCGGTTCGCGACACCGACCTGGAACGCATTTTCGTATGGAAATTCAGGACCGGTGACGATTCGCGGCTTACCCCGGAAAACCTGCCAATGAATCGGAGCGACGGCTTCCTGCTCGACCAGCCCGCCGCCAACGTATGCTGGAATGAGCTCGAGGGAGCGGGGGATGGCTTTGGCTGGAATCGGATTGACGGCCGCCGTTTGAAGGATTTGCCGCGCTTGCCGGGCCCCATGCGCCAGGAGCTTGGTTGGCGCTCGGTCCTGGGAGTAACGGTTGACCTGGGGGGGCACCCCGTTGGGCGCCTCATGCTTGGCAACGCGCGCCGGCGTTTCCTCACTCAGGATTTGCAGTGGCTGGAACGAATCGTCCGCCATCTCGGACAGCCTTTGCAGAACTTGTTTGTGCTTCGCCACATTCGCGCCCACGCTATCGAAGGAGAACGCAGCCGCATCTCCCGCGAAATCCATGACGGCATCCTGCAAACCCTGCTGAGCGTGGACATACAGCTTGACGTTTTGCGGCGTAAGGTGCCCAGCGATCCGGAACAGGCCGTCGGCGCCCTGGCCTCCTTGCAGCAAACAGTCCGCAACGAGACCGATGAGCTCCGCCGCATGGTCACCGACATGCGCCCGCTCCGCGTCCAGAGCGCCGATTTGGTGGACCTGATGCGCGGCTTTGCCGAGCGGTTCCGCAATGAATCCGGCCTGGCGCTCGATTTGCTCATCGATGCCGCCGAATTACAGATTCCCGACCGCATCTGCCGTGACCTCTTTCAGATATATAGAGAATCGCTACACAACGTGAAAAAGCATGCGCGCGCTTCCCACGTCGTGGTAAAACTATGGCAGAATGAAGGCGAAGTTATCCTCGTGGTGGATGACAACGGGGAGGGCTTCAGCTTCGCCGGGCGCTTTACCGGCGATGAGTTGGACCGCCTCCGCTTGGGGCCAATTTCAATCAAGGAGCGTACGCGCAGCGTTGGTGGTGTGTTGACGGTGGAATCCACTCCTGGTCACGGCGCACGTTTGACGATCGAGGTCCCTCTCGGCTGATATGGCCAAAACTACCAAACAACAAATCCGTGTCCTGATGGCTGATGATCACGCCATCTTTCGGGAAGGTCTGCGCAAACTGCTCGATGGCGATGATGAAATCACCATTGTAGGAGAGGCTTCCAACGGCAACGACTGCATCAAGATGCTGACCAAGCTCAAGCCAGACATTCTGCTGCTGGACTTGCGCATGCCGGACAAGGACGGCCTCGCTGTCCTGGAAGAAGTCAATTTTGACCAGCTTCCCACCCGCGTGGTGGTCCTCACGGCTGCGGAGGACGACCGGGACGTGGTCCGCGCCATGCGCCTCGGTGCGCGCGGGGTGGTCCTGAAGCAATCCGCGACGGACCTTCTGGTTCGCAGCATCCACAAAGTCCACAGCGGCGAGATCTGGCTGGACAATCATATGACCGCCGAGGTCATGAAGGCCTTTTCCAAGTCCTCCGACGGCGGCCCCCGGCGCGAAAAGCCGCTCCTCAGTGACCGCGAGAAGGAGATCGTCCAGTTGGTCGCCCAGGGCTACCGCAACAAGGAAATCGGCGAAAAGCTGTTCATCAGCGAACAGACCGTAAAGAATCACCTGCACAATATTTTCGATAAACTTGGTGTCTCCGACCGCTTGGAACTGGCCCTCTACGCCATCCACCACCGCCTGATCGACCAGGCCTAATCTTCCATAAGTCCTTATTTGACTTAAGTTTAGTGGTACTGTCCTTGTATCCTAGTACGCCCGTACCAAATTGCCCCCCTGGAATCGGGACTCCCGCGCTATTGAGCCCTTCGCCCCCCGAACGTAATCTCGTACCCATGAACACTAGCGGTATGAATCGGGAGGACCACACCTTGTCAGCCGAAGAGCGACGCGCTACACAGAGGTTTCAGATTCGGCTACCCATGATCGTTCGCTGGACCAGCGATTCGGCGATTGGTGAAGCATCCACGGAATCTCGAGATGTCAGCTCGCGGGGGGTCTATTTCTTTCTACCCAAGGAGGTCTCCAGCGGCTCGCCCGTGGAGATCCTGCTGACGCTACCCCACGAAATCACGCTCGCCGGGCCAGTGAAGGTTCGCTGCCTCGGGCGCATTAAACGCGCCGAAGTCGACGAGCCTGGCCGCATCGGCGTGGTAGCGCAAATCGAACGATACGAATTTCTGCGCGGCGACGAACACGCGGCGTAGGATGGGTGCGGGCTGTACTTGCAGCCTGCCCGTATAAGGTCTTGCCCGCCACCTGCGGAGGCGGACAGGGAAGACCGGGGTGCTCCGGCCCCTCAGCTGAGCGCCCCGGTTAATTTTTTTGGTCGAGAAATTACCCGGTAACAGCACCCATTCCTGGTGGGGAATCTCCTCCCTGTGGCGCGAGTGATTCGTGACCCGTGATTCGTAATTCGTGAAAAGGCACCAGAAACAACAGGCTGGAATATCTCGTTTCAGCTGGCAAGGTTTGGTCGGAAGGGTCTTACACGAATTGCGAATCACGACTCACGTCACTCGTACCGCAGCGCCTCAACCGGATCGAGCCGCGCCGCCCTGGATGCAGGATAAATCCCCGACGCCAGGCTGACCACCACGGCGAAGGCAATCGCGCCCAATATCAGCCACCACGGCACCGACCAGATGTTCGGCGGATTCATGCCTTGCCGCTTCAGGTAGATCATGGTGGCGAATTGAATCGCCCGGCCAATCGCCCACCCGAGCAGCACGCCAAACACGCCGCCTGCCAACCCCATCACTCCCGCCTCGGCAAAAAACAATTGCCGCACATCGCGGTCTGCGGCGCCCAGCGCTTTCAGGACTCCAATTTCGCGCCGTCGCTCGAGGATCGCCATGACTAGAGTATTGATAATTCCGAGGGAAGCGACGGCCAGCGCCAAGCTGCCGAAAATTCCCAGAAACATGTCGAAGATCGCGAAAAATGTGCGCAGGTTGCGCGTAACGTCGATCAAAGAAAATGCCGCGAATCCCATGTGCGTGACGCTGGACTCGATCTGGGCCACGGCCGTTGGACTATTGGCTCGAATGGTCAGCGCCGCGTAACGCAGACCCTCTGCGGTACTGGACCGCGCCACGTCGCGCAGATCCCCTTGCTGCACCACTTGAAGTTTTTCTGCGACTGCCAACGGCAGATACATTCCTGCGTTGTTGAAGCCGACCTGGCCGCCCGATTCCGATGTGGGAGTGACTCCTACGACGAGAAACTTTTTTTCGCTCGGCACGATTGAAAAGCCCATCGCTTCTTCATCCGGGCCCACCGCTTGATTGGGCGCGTCCGTGGGGGCCTGCTGGGATGGAGGCGGAAGCGCTTGCCGCTGTGCAAATCGCAAAGTAATTTCCTGCCCGAGGAGCGAGTCCGGCGCTTGCCCGGCCGCAACGAGGCGTTTGGCAAGGTCGCCTTGAATGATGGCCTCTTCGGCGTCGGAGCCGGAGAAAAAATGTCCGTTCAAGCCGTCGAGCGTCCCGCTTGATTGCGAGGATTGTGCCATCCCCGACACCATCACCAGCTGGCTGACCGGTTCACGCCGCGCCTCGGCCGTGAATCGAATCTCCGGATTCACTTCCAACACGTTCGGCAGCGCGGCGATTTCCTTGCGCGCGGCGTCATCGAGCGCCCGCGGCGGCGCCACATCTGCGGCGTCTCGCGCGTTGCGCCGCCCTCCTCCGGGCTGGCCGAACGGGGAGCTCTGCCGGGACCGCACCGAAACCGTGTCGAACAATCCGGCGCGGGCGACCGAGCGGTCTACAAGCTGTTGCAACCCCACTCCCAGCGAAAGCAGCGCCACGAGCGAAGCCACACCTACGGAAATGCCTAGAGTCGTCAGCGAGTTTCGCAGCACAGCTTCGCGCAAATTTCGCGCGGCGAGTTCGGTCAAGTCCCCCAGTTTCATCGCAATCGTTCCTCTCGTGAAATGGCTCCATCGGAAAGCGTCACGATGCGATCCGCATATCGTTCCGCCAGCGCGCGTTCGTGCGTCACCATGACGATGGTCCTCGCCGGCCCCGAAGGCGGACGATGAATTTGCGCGATCAAGCTCATAATTTCCTCGCCGGTCTTGCTATCCAGGTTTCCCGTGGGTTCATCGGCCAGCAAAATCCTGGGCTGGTTGACGAGCGCGCGGGCGATCGCCGCGCGTTGCTGCTCGCCGCCGGAAAGCTCGGTCGGACGGTGCCTGGTTCGCGCAGACAGGCCGACGCGCTCCAGCGCTTCCCGCACGCGCGCAGGTCGGTCCGCACGCGGCATTTCCGCCAAACGCAGGGGCAACTCGACGTTTTCTTCCAGAGTCATTCGCGGCAACAGTTGGAAAGACTGAAACACGATGCCGATCGTGCGGTTCCGGTGCGTCGCCAAATCCTGGCTGGACATGGCCGCCAGGTCGCGTCCCAGGGCCAGGATTGAGCCGGAGGAGGGCCGGTCGAGCCCAGCCATCAAATTGAGCAGCGTAGACTTTCCCGATCCGCTGGCACCCAGCAGGGCCAGAAATTCCCCATCGCCCACTTGCAGGGAAATTTCATCCACGGCGCGGATCAGCGCCTCGCCCATCTTGTAATGGCGCGAGACCCGCTCCGCGCGGATCGCGAATCCGTTTGAACCTGTAGTTTCTCCCGGCACACTCATACTACGCAGGGTAGCACGCAAATGTTTCACGCAGGAATCTTGCGGATGCAAGAGTCATAGGCTCGCCGATGCTCGCTCGATGAATGTGGCCGAATGTGAAAGCTGCTTTCTGGTTTTAGAGACTCGGGCGCCAGGTGAAATGGTCGAATGCGATCGGCATGTATTACGATCTGAGGGTATATACTCTTAGAAAACAAAAGGCTGCCACCGTGTACGATTGCATGCATGGAAAAATTCTTAGGGATTCCTTTATAGCGAATAAAGATATATAGTTTTGCCAGAAATAGTTGGCACGGTAGGTGACAACGATGCTACAGGAAGTGAACGTTCCAGAATGGTCAGGCGCGATCCTCAGCCTTCGACAACGTCTCGGTCTCAGTCAATCCGAATTCGGGTCCCGCTTGCACTACTCCGCGATGGCTGTCTCCCGCTGGGAAACCGGGAAGCAAGAACCAACCTCCAGATGTTTTATCCAGCTCGGAAATATGGCTGGCCAGCCCGATTGCTGGCAATTCTGGGCCAGGGCTGGCCTGAGAAGTTCCGATCTCCGTCAAATGTTTCCCGGCCCGCGCGCTATCGCCCACATGTCGAGCTCCGTCGATTTTGAAATTGTTCGCGCAGGAAGTGGCGTGAAGAGGAAAAGGCCCAAGGGCGCTCCCAAACTGCAAATGGTCGCGGTCCCTCTGCTCGACGTGCATGCGGGCACGATCGGGCAGGCTGGCGGCCAATTCGCCGATTTTGACAGCGCCACTGCGGAAGAAATGATCGCGGCTCCCGCATTCTGGTGCCCCAATCCCGTGCAGACCAACTGCCTGCGCGTGCAGGGAACTTCTATGAGCCCGCTCATCAACGACGGCGATATCGTGGCCGTGGACGGCTCGCAAACGAATCCGGATTAGTTGAATCGCAAAATTGTCGTGGCCTGGCACCGGCAGAATGGACTTTCCCTCGCGCGCTTTATCTCGGCCGATGGAGTGCATTTATTGGAGTCGGAAAATCGCGATTACAGTCCCGTCACCGTGGAAAAAGATAGAAAGTGGCAGATCGTCGGAAAAGTCCTGTGGTGGATCCGAAAAGGGCCGTGATGCTCTAAATAGCACAGACTTCAGTCTGTGGGTGTTAGTCCTTGCAAGGACGAAACCGCACAGACTGAAGTCTGCGCTGCTGGGGCCACCAGCGGAAAATACGTATCAGCGCGCCTGTAATCCCGCATGCTTCTTTGTTCCTCTAACTACTCCGGCAAATATAGGAAATCTTAGTACGTTTGGAGTACCATACGCTTCATTAAGGGCGTGGGGCGTCTGGGCCAGGGCTTTCTGGTTGTTCATTCGACGGGTATGGCTGGAATCGGTTTTTTCGAGGCGCCACGATTTTGTCTGTCGAGATCCTCCGTGAAAAGAACGAGACGCGGCACCGAAAAAATAGCCAGGCAGAGTGAGAAGATTTCACGGCAGGTTGGGCAACACGAGTCGCCCCAGGCCGATTCCTTTCCCATCGCCGGAATCGGCGCTTCGGCCGGAGGGCTGGAAGCCTTCAAGGAATTGCTGGCCGTTCTGCATGTAGACACGGGAATGGCCTATGTGCTCATCCCGCACCTAGATCCCGACCATCAAAGCGTCTTAACGGAAATTCTCTCCCGCTATACCAAGATTCCAATCACGGAAGTTTTGGACGGCATGCAGGTAGAGCGTGATCGTATTTACGTGATTCCCCCCAAGAAGACGATGGGAATTGCCGGCGGCAAATTTGTGCTTTCCGAGCGCGACGCATCTCAAGTCCCGCATCTTCCGATCGACTACTTTTTGACAGCCTTGGCGAATGACTGCGGCGATCAGTCCATCGGAATCATCTTGTCGGGTACCGCTTCGGACGGCACGCAAGGTTGCACAGCCATCAAGGTTGCCGGCGGAATCACATTTGCCCAGGACGAAAAGTCCGCGAAATACTCCGACATGCCGGGGAATGCGATCCGGGGAGGAAGCATTGATTTTGTGTTGACCCCCAAGGGCATCGCGCAGGAATTGGCTCGCATCGGCCGCCGCGCCAATGGCGAGCGAATCCTGGCCGAGTCCCTGGACCCTGACGCGACCGGGCCGGCGGCAGATCTGGACGCTTTGTTCGGCCTGTTGCAGAGGGCGACGGGCGTGGACTTCCGGCACTACAAGCAAACCACGCTGCAGCGGCGCATCAAGCGGCGCATGCTCCTCCACCACTTCTTGAAGCTGAAGGATTATCTCCGCCACATCGACCGCAACCCTGCGGAACTTGACTCGTTGTACCAGGACCTGCTGATTCACGTCACTGAGTTTTTCCGCGACGCGGGAGCGTTTGATACGTTGCGCGCTAAGATTCTTCCCAGCCTCCTGCAGGACCGCAAGCCCGAAGAAGGCCCGCTACGCATCTGGATTCCCGGCTGTTCCACCGGGCAAGAGGTTTACTCCCTGGCGATGATCGTACTCGAATTTTTGTGGGCCTATGACAAAAGACGCAAGTCTCCGCCTACGCCTCAATTGCCGGTTCAAATTTTCGCCACGGACATCAGCGATCTCGCCCTGGATCGGGCGAGGAGCGGCGTCTACGCCGGGAATGAAATCGCGGGGGTTTCCAAGGAACGCCTCGCCCGTTTCTTTGTGCGCCACGACGGGGGATACCAGATCCAAAAATCCGTCCGCGAAATGTGCGTTTTCGCGAAACAGAATGTCGTCAGGGACCCGCCGTTTTCCAATATGGACCTGATCAGTTGCCGGAATTTGCTGATCTATTTCGGCCCCATTTTGCAGAAGCGCGCCATTCCCACGTTCTACTATGCCCTGAAACCGCGTGGGTATCTGATGCTGGGCCCTTCGGAAAGCCTGGGATCGTTCGAGGACCTTTTCCTGTTGATCGACAAGAAGCACAAGATCTACCAGAAAAAGAGATCCAACGCGCGCGTGGTCGCGCACTTTACGGGGCCAAGTTACGTGGTGCCGCGGATGGAACCGGTCCACTCCCCCAAAATCATGGATGCGGGATTTGACGTGGACCGGGAAGTGGAACGGATTCTTGCGCAACGCTATGTTCCGGGGAGCCTCGTCGTAAATAGCGAGATGGAAATAGTGCAATTCCGCGGGAAGATTGGACCTTATCTGGAGCCCGCAAGCGGCCATCCAACCTTCAGCCTCTCAAAGATGGCTCGCGAGGACCTTCAGGTGGATCTCCGGGAGGCGCTGACCCGCGCGAAAAAGGAAAACAAGCCCGTGCGCAAAGAGGGCCTGCGCATAAAATCCGACAGCGGCACGCGCGCCATCGATCTGGAGGTAATTCCCATACGAGGCCAATCCGCCGGCGAACGCTTGTACATCATCGCGTTCCAGGATGCAACCCGGCCCGCATTCACTGTCGCTGCTGGTGGCCGCCGGCTCGAGAAGGAGACGCAAAAGGGAAGGGACTCCCGCGAGCTGACGCGCGCAACCCATGAAGTGGAACGCCTCCGGGAGCAACTGCATACGCTGATTGACGAACACGAAACCACCCTCGAGGAATTCAAGTCCGCAAACGCGGAAATTCTTTCCGCCAACGAAGAATTGCAGAGCACCAATGAGGAACTGGAGACGACCAAGGAAGAGTTGCAGTCCAGCAACGAGGAGCTCTCCACGCTCAACGAGGAATTGCAAAACAGCAACGCCGAATTGACCCAGGCCAACAACGATCAGCTTAACCTCATGACCAATGTCAATCTTCCCGTGCTCATGGTCGGAAACGATTTGCGCATCCGGCGATTCACGCCCCCGGCGGAAAAATTGCTGAACTTGCTGCCCGGGGATATTGGCCGGCGGTTGGGGGAAATCCGCTCAAACATCGAGCCGGACGATCTGGAGCAGGTCGCCCGGGCGACCATTGAAAACGGCGTGTTCCAGGAAAAAGAAGTGCGCCTGAAGGAAGGACCCTGGTACCTGCTTCGCGTGCGACCCTACAAGACCTGGGAGGACAAAATCGAAGGCGCCGTCCTCAGCTTTCAGGATATCGACAGCCTCAAGCGGACTTTGGAGCAAACCCGCACATTCGCCGAGGCGCTGATCGAAAATGCGCGCGAGCCGGTCCTGGTTCTGGACGAGGGCCTACGGGTCATCCTGGCGAATCCCGTGTTTTACCGAACCTTTCAAGTCTTGCCCGAGGAGACTAAGGGACATTCCATCCACGAACTCGGCAACCGGCAATGGGATATTCCAAAGCTGCGCGAGTTGTTTCAGAAAATCACTTCGCACAACACCCGCATCGACGGCTATGAAGTGCGCCACAAATTCCAGCACCTTGGCACACGCCACATGATCCTGAATGCCCGCCGCATCGAATCGCAGGGCGGGCCGCAGATGATCCTCCTGTCGATCGAAGACGTCACCAGAAAAAAATAGAAAAGCGGGACCGTTTTGAGTTCCGTCGCCGTCGGCGCCCGATAATCTTCGCGGATCGCCAGTCACTGACTGCCCGCAGGAGATGGCTGCCCTGGGAATCACGCCAAAAGAGAATTGCCCCACAAGAAAGTTGTCACGTAACACGGAAGACCGGTCATCTCAAAAAGTTGAAATTTCAAATCTGAAATTTCAAACCACACTTTTCAAATCTCAAGTAAGTTGTCCCGCCCGCCAAAGTGAGGGCGCGTGTTGTTGACCGAGGCAAAGCCAAAGAAGAAGGTGATGGCGATCCAGAAATGCTTGATGGTCGGGGCGTCCGGATTTGAACCGGAGGCCTCCTGCGCCCAAGGCAGGCGCGATAACCAGGCTTCGCTACGCCCCGACTGACTAAGTGCTGAGTTTACCGCAGAGTGTGGGTTTGTCTATGCTTTTCAAGAATCGAACTGTGCCAATACTGTGCAACAACCGATTTGGAAAGAAATTTTCGTGCAGATCATTCGAATCATTAGATTTCTTGGTTTTGCGAACGTCGATGTACCAACGGAAACTTGGAAACCTATGGAAACCATGACAAGCGAGGCAACAGAATCCGCCTGTCTCCAGACGTAGATTCTGGCGTCAGCTATTGGGAGGCACCCTGCCGCGTGAGCAGGCGTCGTGGGCTTTACGTAATGCCAGGGACGCTGTGCTCCTGAAATAAGCCAAATTTCTAAGTGATGGCACACCGAATGCCAGCGTCAAATGCTCTTGCGACCTAGCTCCGCGTCCAGAGCGCTGGAGGCTGTTGTGCCGAATGCGGTGAAAGGACTGTTGCCCTACGCATCCGACCCGTTGAATCTTTACTGGGACGCGATTTCGGAAGGGAATGTTTGGGGAACAGGCAGTTGAATTTGTCCTAGTCCTCCTGTCTGTATGGAGACGCAGGACTCTTATCAAGGTCTACGTTCCATATCGGGCAGCGAATCGAAAGCACACCTCACCTCCTTGTCGATCATGGAAAAGTCAGAGTGAGAGTTAGTCTTTATCAGCACGTGTGACCTGGGCGTTTCACGTATCGCACTGCGTCCTGTTTACAAAATGCTAAGCCGCCATTTATGCGGTGTTTAGTGCCAGCCTCCTAAAATTCTGGCCATGATCGCGATGGCAAACAACCTTCCTGAAGTACTCCGGATGCTTTGGTATTGGGCGTGGTTTCGCATCCGGAAGGTTGAATCGAGACACCTTAGATTTATTGGTCCATTGGGCCCCGAATTGAAGGGAGAAGGACACTTGCGCGTATACAAATATCTGGTCACACTTCTAGTAGGCACGTTGTTTGTCTTGCCGGCTACGGGACAGTCAACTGTACCGGCGGGGCAGTCAGAGGCATCGGTCGCATTGTCAGGAGCACAAGGGCAGGATACAAGTTCGACTACGCCGGCACAGCAGCCGACAACCCCGCCTCCAGCCCCGGCAGCGCTCCCCACTCCTTCCATAACGGGTCCGTTGCAGGGACTCCCCCCAGCAATCTTCGACGCCGGACCTTTCGGCAAAGTCGCTGTGAATGGTGTTTTCAGCGGCATGGGCCTGTGGCAGAGCGGTCACATTCCAGGTGATAACTCCACTCAAGCTGCTCTAAGTAACGGGCAGTTGTTCCTTCAAAGAACCGACGGCTGGTTTCAGTTCTACCTGCAGGCGGGCGCGTATAACATTCCGGCCCTGGGGACGCCGTTCCTCGCTACCGGCAAGGCAGTGAGTGACCTCTACGGCCCGCTGCCGGTCGCATTTCTGAAGCTGGTACCCGAGAAGAACACGTCCATCCTCATCGGCGCGCTGCCCACACTGATGGGCGCCGAGTACACGTTCACCTTCGAAAATATGAACATCGAGCGCGGCCTGTTGTGGAACCAGGAAAACGCCGTCAATCGCGGAATCCAAGTGAATCAGACCATGGGCAAATTCACAGCCTCATTGAGTTGGAACGACGGGTACTATTCCAACCGCTACTCGTGGCTGTCGGGTTCGTTAACCTATGCCAATGGGCCTCACAGCTTGTCGTTCATTGGGATGGGAAACCTGGGGCAGACAGCCTTTCAGACCTTGGCCACGCCCGTGCAAAACAACAGCACTATGTATGCTGCCATTTACACTTACACTAAGGGGTCCTGGATCATCCAGCCCTACTATCAATATAGCAATGTGCCGACTAACATGAAGATCGGTGTCGTGAAGGGTGCCTCAACCCAGGGCGGTGCACTCCTGGTGAGTCGCACCTTCAAACACGGCTTCTCGCTGGCAGGACGCGGGGAATATATCACGAGCACCGGAAGCGTTGCTGATCAAGCTGTCAACCTGATGTACGGACCGGGGAGCGCCGCCTGGTCGGCCACTCTGACGCCCACCTTTCAACATGGAGGTTTCTTCGTTCGCGGAGACCTTTCTTTTGTTCGGGCGAACAACTTCACGCCGGGTGATGCCTTTGGTCTCACGGGCATGAACCCAAACCAGCCCCGAGCCGTAGCTGAAATAGGATTCATTTTTGGCAACAATATAATTGAGAAGAAACCGTAATTTCAGACGTGCAGGGACGACACGGAAGCGAACCGAAGAAGCAGCCGGCTAATGCTTCGGGTATTGGGTACTCCGGACTTTCCCTCGCTCATGGTAGCCGGCGATCTTTCTCCAGCACTTAGTGATTTTCCATCACAGCCCAATGTAGGTATCGGCGCTACGAAGTGGAAGGGCAAACACGCGCTGCCGTTTATGCATATCTTAGAGGCCGTTTATGCGCCGTTTATGGTGCGAGATGTATGGTGGGAACAGAGATCAGTAGGCCGCGGGCGGTAAGGCGGCAGGTGGAGGACACCATGGTCATGACAATTTTTCTCAGTCTTTGCGTTGACGGCCGTAGGTTTTCTGCTGTACTGCCTCTTTAATTTCGGGCAGGAACTGAGGCACGAGCCTCGGATCGGGTCCGATGATGACCTGTGGATCGAATCGCAGAAGTTGAATGTTGTTCCAGTGCAATTTGTCGGACCCGCTTCGATGGTGATCTGGAGTGAGGGCACATGGCGCCGCATTCTCTCAAGTAAGGATGATTCGAAGTCACGCGAATTGAAAGGCAAGGACGCGGCGAACAGACACTACAATGCTGCCGCATAGGACCTCGCCCAGCTACGAAGCAGGATTGAGCTGTCGTAAGGAGGTGAATGACCCTTTAACGATCTGGGCTCGTTAAAGAGTCTAACGGCTGTGCCGAAGTTTGCTCACCCAGAGTTTTCCATAACGGCGCTTATAAGAACTGCGGATCAAACAGGGGAATGCCGTTCGAAACTTCAATTTGTAAGGTAAAGCTGTGACCGAGCGGTTCAGATTGCTCCTGCGCCATGTTGTGTATAACTTGCGTGGGGGCTTTCTCGTCCGTCCGTTGACTATTGCATTGACGCTGGGTTGCATCGGTGCATTCCTCTCGTGGCTGGAGGAGTCAAACCCCACCTTCGGTAACTGGGTCCCGAAAGTACTTTTCCTCTCTCGCGCCGATCCTCAGGTGGCCCAGGTCATCCTCGCCGGCATCGCTGCCTCAATTATGACGGTTGTTTCAATCGTTTTCGCGATCCTGCTGATGACGCTTACGCTGGCCTCGATGCAGTTCTCTCCGCGAATTATTGTCAGCTTTGCAAGAGACAAGGTAACGCAATGGACGCTTGGCATATTCCTCGGCACCTTCTTGTATTGTATGGCGGCACTTCCCGCTGCACACTCCCTGCCCCAGCCCTTCTCGCCTGTCGCTACGGTAACGGGAGCAATGCTTTTGGCAATAACTTGCGTGGGATTGCTGCTCTACTTTATCCATCACATATCCCAAGCGATCAGCGTAAATCACATTGTGGATCGGATTGCGTCGGAGACAGAGGTTGTGATTGACGACGTAATGCCATTGCCGCGTGAACAATGCCGGCTCGAACTATCCGATAGCATTGACCTGAGTGCGTGGAATAAACCAGTCTTGTGTAACGAGTCCGGCTATATCCGCTTCGTCGATACAAGGCGTCTTCTCGATCTGGCGACTACCTACCGCGTGAAAGTTCGCGTGGTCAGACGGGTTGGCCAATTTGTTCCGGCGGGGTCTCCATTGCTTATGGTCTACAAAGCGGAGCGGCTTTCTCCCGAACACATTGGCCAGTTTCAAGGTGCGTTCGACTTCGGACCGTCCAGAACCCTGCAGCAGGATGTAGAATTTGGGATCTTGCAGATCGTTGATATCGCCCTCAAGGCGATCTCGCCCGCCGTGAACGATCCCACTACCGCAATTAGCTGCGTTGACCACTTAAGTCGCCTCCTGATCCGCTTTATATCCAGGGAGATGCCGGAGCCTCTGCTCTACGATCTGAAAGGTGTGGCTCGTGTCGGCATCCGATGGGTTGATCTCGAACGGTTGCTGGACTCGGCATTTGAGCAGATACGTATGTATTCGAAGACGGACATCGCGGTTAGCATGCGCCTGCTGCGTGCTTTCGGGGACATTGCCGTTACCACTCAAGACCCAGGCCTCAGAAGGACTCTTTTTGAGCGCGCTCAACGCGTTGTCGCGGGCTGCGAACACAGAATCGATACAGAGGAACTGAAACCGATGCTCATTCGCCTAACTGCGTTAGAAAGGCTTACGGCCGGTTGAATTCACAGTGCAGATGTTCTTCTTTCGTTTATGCATTTTTCAGACTGTGTTTATGCCCTGTTTAGGCGCTCAAGTCTACTTTGGGGGCATCATTCGGGCTATTTCCCATGTCTCCTCTCCAGTCTGGCGACCAACTCGACCACTACCGCATTGAAAATCTCGCCTCGCAAACTGCGATGTCGTCTGTCTATCGGGCCACGGACCTGCGAAACGGCCGGGCTGTAGCGATCAAAGTGCCGACCTTTGAAGTGGAAAGTGATCCACTCTTCTATGATCGCTTCAAGCGGGAAGAGGAAATTGGGAGGAAGCTCGATCACCCCGGAGTAATCAAGGGACTCGATGATGAAGAACGGAGCCGCGTCTACATGGTCATGGAGTGGGCAGAGGGCCGCCCGCTACGCCATATACTTGCCGAAAACAAAAAGCTTTCCGTCGAGCGGGCCGTGCGCATCACGGTTGGCATATGTGAGGCGCTGGAATACATTCATCGCAACGGTGTAGTCCACCGCGATTTGAAACCCGAAAACATCATGATCGACTCTGAGGACCGCACAAAGCTGTTCGATTTCGGCATCGCTGGCAGCGCGGGCATGCGGCGGCTAACTTTTGGGAAGCTCACTCGTGAAATGGGAACGCCCGACTACATCTCTCCCGAGCAGGTGAAATCGAAACGCGGCGATGCGCGGAGCGATATTTATGCGCTTGGCGTAATGCTCTACGAGATGTTGACAGGGGAGGTGCCCTTTCACGGGCCCAACGTGCTGGCCGTCATAAATGATCGGCTCATCAACGATCCCGTTCCACCACGCGAACTCGATCCCGCGATCTCGCCTCAACTGCAGGAGATCATTTACCGCGCCCTGGAGCGCAACCCGGCGAACCGCTATGCGAATGCTCGTGAATTTGCCAATGATCTCAACAACCCCGAGTCGGTAGGGGTAGCCGAGCGCAGTGAATTACAAAACTGGAAATCGCGGCGTTCCTCGGGGCCGAAAGCGATGTTGACGTACGTCATGTACGCGATGATTCCTGTTATCATTTTCTTTTTAATGTTGATTACGGCAAGACACAAGTGAACCGGTCTAGCGTTTTAGGCGTGGATACCGAATAATCCGCTGGGCAAGGACTCCCGCCGTAGAAACATCAAAGGCCAGAAAGCGGCAATCTGATATTTATAGGGTCCATGGTCGCTTCAACGGGATCGACAATCCGCTCTGTCTCCGCCGGCTCCTTGCGCCAGGCCGGATACTTAATCTTGCGCCATTTGCTCGCGTTGAGCCTGATTGCCGCAATCACATTTGTGTTTTTTCGTTTGATCCCGGTGAATGCCACGACCGTAGGTTTTTTCTATCTCGTCGCTATCCTTGTAATTGCAACAGTGGGCGGACTCATAGAAGCTACCGTGTCCTCGATTACCGCAATGCTGTGCTTCAATTTCTTTTTCTTGCCCCCTGTTGGGACTTTCACCATCGCCGACCCGCAAAACTGGGTCGCCCTGTTTGCTTTTCTGACTACGGCTCTTACGGCCAGTCAACTTTCAGATCGATTGAAACGACAAAGAAGAGAGGCACTGGATCGGCAACACGAGATGGAAAGATTGTATGCGCTCAGCCGCGCGATACTGCTCACTGACACCACGCAGCCCACGGCGATGCAGATCGCAAACCAAATCGCCAAAGCCTTTGAGTGTCCTGCAGTGGCGCTCTATGACCGCAAGACAAGTGAAGTCTATCTGGCTGACCGAGACGCGTTCCCCAACATTAATGCTATTAATTCTAAGCTTCGTGAGTCTGCAATCCAATCCAGCGTGTTAAAAGAAGGTGACGAAATTCTTATCACACCGATCCGTCTTGGTGGAGAACCCATTGGCAGTTTGGCCCTTACACATACCTTTCTGTCTGATGCCGCATTGCAGTCTCTCCTGAACCTCGTGGCTGTGGGGCTGGAAAAAGCGCGTGCCCAGGAGGAGGTCAACCGCGCACAGGTTGCCCGACAGAGCGAGGAGCTGAAGTCCACCCTTCTTGATGCACTTGCGCATGAATTTAAGACGCCGCTTACGTCGATTAAAGCTGTTACGACTGACTTACTCTCGAATCCTGAAGAATCGCTTTCGCAGGAGCAGCGTGGATTGGTCGCGATTGCGGATGAAGGTGCGGATCGTCTGGATAGGCTAGTTACCGAAGCGATTCAACTCGCCCGAATCGAGGGTGGCAAGTTTCAATTAAATCGGGGGGTTCATTTTCCGAGCTCCTTGCTTTCGGCCGCCCTTCGGCAGACGAAGTCTCTCACGGACGGCAGAGACCTCAAAGTGCAGGTGGAGGATGACCTGCCTTTGGTGTTCGTGGATGCCGAACTAATCGTACTGATGCTCGCGCATCTGATCGATAATGCTGTGAAGTATTCTCGTCCTGGCAGTCCCATTTTGATTGGCGCAAAAGCTGACGGGAAAGCCGTGACTATTTACGTGGCTGATCAAGGGCCAGGCATTAGCGAAGATGAACAAACCCGGATCTTCGATAAGTTCTATCGTGGTAGGAATGGGCAACATCTCAAAGGCACGGGTATGGGACTTGCAATTGCCCGTGAGATTATGCGTGCGCATGGTGAGGAAATCTGGGTCAAGAGCAGCCCGGATCAAGGTTCGGAATTTTCGTTTTCGTTGCCGGTCGCACCCGTGGAGGTCGCCGAATGAGCGCAGGCCGTATTCTTGTAGTGGACGACGATCCCCAAATTCGTCGTACGATGAAGGCAACTCTTACCGCTCGCCATTATGAGGTAGGTGACTCACGCAACGGCGAGGAAGCCTTAGATAGGCTGCGCTCGGAAACCTACGACCTGGTGTTGTTGGACATGAACATGCCTGGAACCGGCGGAATCGAGACATGCCGGCTTATCCGCTCGAGTTCCGACGTTGCGATCATCATGTTGACTGTCAACAACACAGAAAAAGATAAGGTCGAAGCGCTCGACGCCGGAGCCGATGATTACGTAACTAAGCCCTTTAGCATTCCTGAATTGCTTGCTAGGATTCGCGCGACTTTGCGCCGACTACCCCAAGTCCCCGATGAAGCAGGATTACAACAACTCACACTAGAAGGCGTTGAAATCGATCTTCCCTCGCGGCAGGTAACCGTCCGTGGCCGAACCGCCCGCCTCACGGCGAAGGAGTTCGATCTGCTTTCGTACTTCCTCACACGGCCTAACAAGACAATTGCTCATCGTGAGCTGCTGCAGGCGGTTTGGGGTCCTGACTATGGTGACGAACTGGAATATTTGAGGGTTTTCGTCAACCGGCTACGCAAGAAGATCGAGCCCGATCCGTCCAAGCCCAGGTTCCTGGTTACGGATGCCTGGGCGGGCTACCGCTTTCACCTCCCAGACTGAAAATCCTTCCCCGACAGATCGGGTCTCCAACGCGCTGCCGATCATTCACTCGCGCTAGTGTGATCCGCGTCACCGCGTGTAACCCAGCAAACTGGTTTATTCGTTTGTTAGAAGTTGTTTATGCGCTGTTTATGCCCGCTACTGCATAGTCCGCAGTGGATGGGCACAATGAAAGAGCTACTCAACAGCGCAATCACACAGCCAGCACGGCCATCAGTAAACTTTGAAACGGCTGAAGGGTTCGGGCAGCGGCGGCTTGAGGTAAACGTGATCTTTACTGATCCACAAGCTACGGTGGCTGCCTTGAAGACCGCTGGATCATTGGCACGGGATCTCGGAGCCAGCATTCGAGTACGAGCTGCACTTACTGTGCCGTATGCACTGCCTCTTGATAGGCCGCCAGTGTCCGCTGATTTCATCGAAGAGTTTCTATCTGATTTGGTTTGTCGTTTGGAACTGGATGCTTTCGAGCCGAGCGTTCACTTATATCAATGCCGAGATCAGGTCGAGACTCTCTTGCGTGTGCTGAGTCCAAATTCCTTGGTGGTTATTGGTGGGCGAAAACACTGGTGGCCCACGCCAGAGCGTCGGGTAGCAAGAGCCCTGCAATCCAAAGGTCATCGCGTTGTATTTATTGGCCTGCAGCCAGGAACGAAATTGGGACTTCAATGAAGTCGAAAACTCCAATTCGACCAGTGACTCAAACGATGGAAGGGATACTTTCGCGCAACGTGAATGAAGATTTTCCAATTTCATCAGCGATAGTGGGAATCACTCTACTGGGAGATTTGGAGGATGTTCTGGCAGTACTTCGAACGGCAGTTCTCTTGGCAAGGAGCCTGAAGGCGCCACTATCGCTCAACCTTCTTGGGAAGGACATTTTGTCAGGCGACGTTGACGAAACTCTGGTGCCGGAGCTCTTGGATTCCGCAAGAACACAACTTCGCGCGGTTAACACTCCGCCGTTCACCATGGAAGTCAACATCATCGCGGCCTCTTTTGTTAGTGCAGGGTCCATTACGATGTGTGTTCACAGCGGGAATCCGGTTTTAGTGAGTCAGCACAAGTGACAAAGAGAGAAGATGCGCAAGAAATGTATTGCATGTGTATCATGTCCCGATTGTGCCATCATGCGATGTCGCTCGAAGTCGATGCGAGGTGAATCATGTTGGATCTTTTCTATGTTGGTGTTGTAGTCGTCTTTTTCGTTCTGATGTGGGGATTTACCAAGGCGTCCGATCGCCTGTAGGGGGATTCGATGGAATACGTGATTGCAGGAATTGTCGCGGCATGTTTGTTCGTTTACCTGATGTATGCCCTGCTTCGGCCGGAGAAATTTTGAGGTGGTGAGATGACTTTACTCGGTATTGCGCAAATCGTGATCTTTTTCGCCGTTGTCGTCGCCATAACGAAACCCATTGGCGTCTTTATGCATCGTGTTTTTGAAGGAGAGCGGACCTTCCTCCATCCTGTTTTCCGCCCGCTGGAACGGCTGATTTACTGGCTCGGCGGCGTCCGCGAGGGAGAGGAGCAATCCTGGATACGTTATTCGGCGTCTATGATCTCGCTGAGTATCTTCAGTTTTCTGTTTGTGTACCTTCTGCAGCGATTGCAGGGACATCTGCCGTTGAATCCGATGCACTTTTCGACGCCGCAGGCTCCTGCTAACGCCACGCCGATGACGCCGGACCTGGCGTTCAATACGGCCGTCAGTTTCACGACGAATACCAATTGGCAGGCCTATTCGCCGGACACGACGATGAGCTACTTGACGCAAATGGCCGCTCTCGCCGTCCAGAACTTTGTTTCCGCCGCGGTGGGAATTGCCGTAGCCGTTGCCCTGATTCGCGGATTTGCGCGGCACACTGCAAAAACGATCGGGAATTTCTGGGTGGATGTCACCCGCTGCACGCTTTATATTTTGATGCCCATTTGCATACTGGCCACGCTGTTTTTCGTGTGGCAAGGATCGATCCAAAACTTCAAAGGGCCCGCCACCGCAACAACTCTGGAAGGGCCGACCCAGGTGATTGAGCAAGGTCCCCTTGCCTCTCAGTTAGCTATAAAAATGCTGGGAACCAATGGTGGTGGATACTTCAACGCGAACTCTGCCCACCCGTACGAGAATCCAACACCACTAGCGAACCTACTGCAGATGTTGCTGATCTTTTCACTTGGGGCTGGACTTACATACATGTTTGGCAAGATGGTGCGCGATCCGCGCCAAGGTTGGGCGATCTTTGCAGCAATGGCTCTGATGTTTCTCGCCGGCGCTTTCATCTGCTATTGGGCTGAGCAAGCAGGAAATCCCATGTTGACCAAAATGGGGATCGAGCATGTCTATACGGGAAGTCAGCCGGGCGGAAACATGGAAGGGAAGGAAGTCCGATTCGGCAATCCCATGACAGCCCTGTTCGCGACGGTAACTACCGATGCCAGTTGCGGGGCGGTAATCGGTAT
>CAVOKV010000011.1:0-153277 GCA_963696605.1 uncultured Acidobacteriota bacterium
GAGCCTGGCGTAATTGGCCATCGACAGACAATTGCCGAGCGTGCGGGAGATGGGCACACCGAACCTGGCATTTGCCGCGCCTATGCGGAGATCGCAGCAAGCGGCAATCGTGGTGCCACCCCCGGTGCAGGCCCCGGCGATGGCAGCGATTGTCGGAATGGGGATGCGTTCGAAAGCGTCCAGCAGGCCGTTGATCCGCGCTTCGTAATCCAGCGCGTCTTGCGCGGTGGAAAATTTTCGGAACTCGGAAATGTCGGTTCCGGCGGCAAACGCGCTTTCGTCCACGCCTGACAGTAAGAGGACCTTGACGGTCGAGTCGGCCGACGCCTGCCGGCAGATTTCCGCAAGCCGCTCGTACATCCGGAATGTGAAAGCGTTCCGGGCCTCGGGGCGATTGAAAGTAATGCGGCCGACGCCGTCTTTGAGTTCGTACAAAATTTCCTGGCTCATCTTTTCGTGCCTTTCTTGTTCGAAGCTGGGAATTGAATGGCGCCTTCCTGCGCCATCTGCTTAATCTGGCGATTGGTGAAGCCGTGTTCACGTAAGACTTCGCGTGTGTGCTGGCCCAGCAGCGGCGCGGCCCTGCGCACGCTGCCCGGCGTGCCGGAGAATTTGATCGGCAGCCCAATGGATTTCACTTTTCCGGCAATGGGGTGCTCTGTTTCGACGATCATTTTCCGCGCGAGCGTTTGCGGATCTGCGTGCATTTGCGCAATTTCCAGCACGGGCCCCGCGGGAACGCCGAATTCTCCCAGACGACGAACCCATTCGGCCACGCTGCAGCGCTGGAACAAAGGAGTCAGCGCAGCGGTCAGCGCCGGCAGGTTGCGCATTCGGTCCGCGTTGCTCACAAAGCGCGGATCGCCGCCCAATTCAGGCGCGCCCAATGCCTCAAGAAGCCGCAGCCAATTTTCCTGATTCGCGGCGCCGACGGTGATCCACCCGTCCGACCCAGGGAACGCCTGGTATGGCGCGTTCAATGGATGAGCCGAACCCATCGGGCCGGGCGCCTGGCCCGTCGCAAAGCAAATGGCCGAATGCCAGTAGGTATGAGTGATGCCCGCTTCGAACAACGAGGTGTCCACCATCTGCCCCTTCCCGCTTGTTTCGCGGGCATGCAGTGCCGCGAGAATGCCCACGCACGCGAGAATGCCGGCGGTAATGTCGGTGACGGGCGCTCCAGCTTTCATGGGCGGGCAGCCAGCCCGTTCTCCGGTAATACTCATCAATCCGCTCATGCCCTGGGCAACGAGGTCGAATCCGCCGCGATCGGCGTATGGCCCGGTCCGCCCGAAACCCGAGATCGAGCAGTAAATCAGTTTCGGATTCATCTTGTGCAGGACGTCGTAACCGAATCCCATTTTTTCCATCGTGCCGCGCCGGTAATTCTCGATCAGGACGTCGGCATCTTTGAACAGACGAGACAAGACGCCGCGTCCCGCCTCCGTCTTCAGATTTAACGCGATGCCGCGCTTGTTGCGATTCATGATCAGGAACGCCGCGGATTCACCGGCAATGGCCGGCGGGATCATGCGTCGGGCGTCCTCGCCGCCCGGGATTTTCTCCACCTTGATGACGTCCGCTCCCATATCCGCCAGCAACATCGTGCAGGCTGGGCCGGCCATGATATGCGAAAGGTCGATGACTTTCAGACCTTGCAGCGGCCCATCGACTTTTTTCCTCTTGGTGACCTTAGCCATTCCGGTCCTTTCGTGACTGCGCGGCGCCCACCATACTAGCCTCCCGCGCTCATGCCAGCCAAGCCCGGTGTCCGCTCCGCTCAACGATTGGGGTGCATCGGACCGGCCGGGATTTTTTCCAGCGGCCCGCCCCTTGAGTCCGGACTCAAGTCCTTCCCCATTTTGCCGAGTGTATATATGGAGAGGGATCCGCACTTCCATGTCGCGGAAATGAAAAACTCGAACCCGGCATCAACTCTTTTTCGTAGAAAGGAACCGGTTATGCTGAAAAGGGCTGCATTACTCGCCTTCTTGGCGCTTATCCCACTTTCCGCATTTGCAATGCCGAAAGAAAAAGGGAGCGTAAAACTTGAAGTGGTGACCGCAAGAACGAGAATTCATGGCTCATACTCGAACAATTCATTCGCTTATACCGACCTACTGTTCACCGAGATTAACGGAAAAAAAATCGTATATGAGTGCGTCCAGCGTGGAAACGTCTGCCCGATGGTGGAGTCCGGCAACACCTATACCGTGGACCGTGCGGGAGACTTTATCTACATCCCGATGAATACGCCTGAAGACAAAAAAACGATTTCGGTGAAATTCAAGCAGGTCGGGAGTTGGTGATAGCGCGAACCAGCTCCGCCTCTACTTCTTTTTGCCGAAAAGGCCGCCGAGCTGCTTCTCGATTCCTTGTGCGCTGGCCGGCACGCTACCGACAGCGCCTTTCGCCAGGCTCCCGGCCATTGCGCCCACTTCTGGAATGAACTCCGGCTTCGACGTGGTTCCCTGAATTTTGAAGGGAATCCCGCCTCCCTTCTGGCCGCCACCAGCCAAGCCCGCGATCTTCCCCATCGGACTGCTCGACGAACTTAGATTCGCGACCATTGCAAAATTCAGCGACTGATCGGCCCCGACCGTTCCGTTTCCTGTCATGCTTCCGATGGATGGGACTACTAAGTCCAAACTGTCCGCACGAATGCCCTCGGGAGCGACACGCACCGTGGAACTGAATGTTTCGATCACCGTGTCCGATCCTTTCGGAATTCCCGCGAAAGACGACAATGCGCCCATCTCTGCGCCCAGATCAAATCCTGCGAGCGTCCCGTTGGAGAGCTTGACCGGCCCGGTGGTCACAAGTTTGTTCACGGGGCCTTCAATCGCGAGCTCCGCGTTCATCGTCCCTGTTTTAAGTGATGCGCCCGAAGGAAGGATCACTCCCACGGCGGGCAACACCGATTCCAAATCGGAAGCCGGCATGTCGGCTCCGTTTAGTTTCATTGCTACGGACGGTGTCGCTCCGGAATTATTGAACGTCCCCGTAAGGTGCGCGACAGCCTTGCCGATGTGAACGTCTCCCTGCTTGAGCGAGCCGGTCTGCGGCTTGAGCGCGTAGTTCGTGTCGTAGTCGACTTGCACGGGCTGGCCCGCTGGCGACCCGCCGGGGACGAGCTTCAGCTTGTTGGCGGTGATCTTCCCTTTCGAGGTCACCTGCTGGCCGTCAGAAGAGAGGGTTCCTGCAAAGTCCAGCACCCCGGCAATCCCTGCGGAGGGGTCCATGAACCCGGTCAAGGTTAGGTCGAGGTTATGGATCTCGAGATTAGCTTCGAGGGGTGTTTGCGCCGCGTCGGTTTGGTTCAGCGGGCCTGCTTTGCCGGACAACTTGATCGTGCCGTTCCCCGGAGTAGTTGCGGAGAATTGAAATGGAAATTGAGAAGTGTAGGAGAGGTTGGATGCCGTGAGGTTCATCTGATCATACTCATGCATCTTGGCTTTTGAGCCTGCTTCCCCCACGATGAGCTTCCCGTTGGTAATCTCGATTTTCTGCACGGAAACGCCCGCTGCCGAGCCTGAAGAAGAGGATGAGCTGGCTGGGGCGGCAGCGCCCTTCGCGCCAAGAGTCGAGAAGTTCCATTCGCCGGAAGGGGCGCGCAGCAAGGTCACGTTGGGCTGATCGATGATGATCCCGGTGACATGAAGTTGCCGCGAAAAAATGAGCGGCATCAACTCAACGCCCACGGAGACGGATTTCGCGCTCAAGAAAGAGCCGGTGCCAAACTTCGGGTCTTCCGAAATGCCGATATCTTCGACCGCAACACCACCAGAGAACAGGGCCAGGCGGATGTTGCCAATCGCAACCTTGCGGCCAAGCGCGCTATCCGCCGCTGACTCGATCTGCGGCTTGAATTTGTTGGCGTCGATAATAAATGGCAGCAGGGCCGCGACCACGAGGAGAAGCACAATCAGTCCGCCTATGACGTACATTATTTTGCGTCCCATTCTCGTTCTCCTTTGCTCGCTACATTTCGCGCATGCGAGAGCTTTCCGCCCGGTGGGCTGGTCCCTCGGGGTGAACGCTTCGGTGAGTGCGTCAGATTCATGAAAAGCCGAATTCTGGGTGCTCGTTCATCCCGGAGGGCGTGGGATTGCGCTTCACCAAGAATTCAATTACTGCCAAACTGCAGCCATTGTCCAGAGAAAAAACTTGAAAATAGTCCGGCTCCACTCCGGGATTGCGGCCGGGACGATATCGCTGCCACCTTCGATAATCGGTGTGCTGCTAATTGTTTAAGAAACCTGCAAACATTTACACTGTTTTAGGCTCCCAAGTGAAGCTAGCATTGTGGTGTATGGGGTTGGCTATTGGATGAACAATTGGGATGATTCATCCAAGTGGGAGTGGTTAAGACGACGAGAGAAGCCACGCCGACGTTTGTCCGGCTCGAAATGAGTTGGCGATTGAGCGAAGCTCGATGATCCAAAGAAAAAAAACCTACCCACCAGGCAAGCAGCGTTCCGTGCGTCGCTGTCCGCTGGTCGCTTCCGCGGAAGTGACCGAGCCGGATTCCGGGACGCTTCTCTCCGGACGTACCTCGGAGATCGCCATGGGCGGATGCTATGTTGACGCACTAAATCCACTTCCCGAGGGCACGCAGGTACGGGTGCGAATTCTCAGGGACCAGGGCGTCTTCGAGGCCAAGGCCAAGGTGGTGTACTGCGACCCGGGATTCGGGATGGGCCTGGCCTTTACGGAAATGACTGCCGATCAGCGGTTACTATTAGAAGGTTGGTTAGTCGAGATTGTCAGCCAACTCAAACCGGTTTCTTAGCCCACTCTGCTCTCCTTCCAGCCTCCTCCGAAGTTTGGTCCGTCGAATTACACAATCCCGATTTCTCAACTCCTTGTTTCTTGAATGCTGCGAGTGGGCGTTCAAATGCGAGACGGGAGGCGGCCTGTAGCAATCGATGCGATCTTTTCAACGTCTTGAGGAAATTGGTTGCCGCGCCAGACCACGTGCAGATCAGGTCTCACAAGCACAAGATCGTGCTGATAGAGTTCGCGCGCTCTTGTATCGGCAATGTCGAGGACTTCGAGCGGGGCGCGCATTTCTCGAAACGATCGTTCCAGTGTTGTAGTATCGGCATGTGATCCGCCAAGCCGGAGCAGCGTGTACCCCGGCCCAAGGCGATCGTGCAGCGCTGAGCCGTTAGTGAGCCAAACGTGCGGGAGCCGCGCGCCCGGCCAGGTTGTCGGGACATACGCAGGGTTGTCCGGATCGGGACCATCGTCCTGCTCTTGCCAAACAATCGGTGAATCCACGTACCGGTAGCCCGCCTCGATTCCCAGAATCTCCGTCACTTTGCGTTGCTCAACATCGAAGAGCGACGCCATGCGGGCTCGCGTAGCCGCTCCCTCCGGCGTGTTGTCTCGCACATTGGGATCGTAAGCCGCGCGCCAACCGAGGCGTCCCATCATGGCGGCGCGGGAGGCCTTCACGTTGCGCAGGCCGATCGGCCTGCGCTCAGCCTCATAGGAAGCAAGGATCTGTGTCCCACCCCAACCCGCTAGCGATGCCGCAAGTTTCCAAGAAAGATCGACGGCATCCCCTACCCCAGTGTTCATTCCGAGTCCGCCGGTGGGGATCACCAAATGCGCCGCATCTCCGGCGATAAATACGCGGCCTTCCCCATAGCGCTCGGCGCAAAGCAGGTGTTGCGTCCATTCATTGACGGACAGCATCTCGAACGCAATTGGCATCGCCAGCGACTTCTTGAAGATCTCGGCCATTTCCCCGTCGCTGGACGCGGCGGCGTGCAGGGTCCAGTGGCGCGTGCTGTCCTGAAGAATGATGAAGGGGAACAAAGGACCCTCGGCGATGTGGTAGTGGCGACCCTTCCCCATTGGAATTCGATCGTAGAGACCGTCACAGCGAAAAAGCGCTTGCCGCAACTTCCGGATATTTCCTTCGCCCTGGAGTTGAATGCCAAGCTGTTTCCGAACGATGCTTGAACCCCCGTCGCATCCGACCAGATACGACGCTCGAATCGTTTCTTCTGCGCCATCATTCGCTTGGACGATAGCGGTCACGGAGTTTGCGTCTTGGGTGAATGAAATGAGTTCTTGGCCGAAATGCACCGTCACGCCGGGAATCGCTTCCACGATCGAGCGCAGGAGCGGCTCGAGCGTGTATTGCGAGATCAGCTGATACGGCTCAAGCAAGCCGCCGTCATTGTGCGCCGCGATTTCGGCGGTAGCCGCGGCTACCGATGGGCACGGCAAATGCGTGAGGGCAGGACCGGCCATGGAGAGCGACAGAAAAACGTCCATCGGCGCGTTGCGCGGCAGGCCGGCATCGCGTACCCGCTCGGCGATGCCCAAACGGCGGTAGATCTCCATGGTTCGCGCGTTGCAGCGCTCCATTTTCGGCAGCTGAATTGTGGATGTATTGCGCTCGATCAGCGTGCAGCGCACGCCGCGGCGGCCAAGGTCCAGAGCGAGAGTGAGGCCCACGGGTCCCGCGCCGACGATGAGGACCGGGGTCTCCACGAGACGATTCGCAGATTCAGAATGTGGCATGTTCTTGGGGGACTTCAGGAGTGCATACGATCCGCCGCTTGCGTGCCACCAAGCGATTCAGGGTGTGTTCATCCATTTGGTGAGGGGCTTATCTTCGCGACGTCACCTACGCGTATTTCTCTGCCGTTCATTCCGCTCCACCCTTTCTTCATTTCCCTTTCCAGTTTCTTGATCTGGATGAGGTGTTTCGGGTTATACGGCAGCGAAGGGTAATAACAATTCGATTCATGAGTGCAGAAGCATCCATCCGCGGCCTTTTTGCGGCGCGCCTGCATGGCGGGAGAAAACCATAGCTTCTGAAAATCCCAGTCATAGTCCCGCAAATTCCCGACAGGTTCCAGATTTTCGCAGGACGAGACGGTTCCCTCGTCGTAGATCACGCCGCCGGCGGTTCCGGCATAACAAGTCAACTGGGCCTGTTGCGTTTCCTGCGTCCTGGCGATCAGGCCGTGCATGTAAACATCGAGGGCCGCTTTGAAAAAACCGGTGTCGCCCGCGTAGTGGTTCTTGATCGCGCCGCTGCGGGAGTCTTCATCAATCTGCGCGGCGAGCCTGGCGTATCGCGCGCCATCGATTTCCAATTCCGTGGAATCCGCCGCGGGAGGACGAATGTAGTTGAAATTGACTTTGTCAGGCTTCAACTCGTATTTCAAAAAGTCGTACCATTCAAAAATCGTATCCTGGTTCGTGTTCATGAAGCAGGTGCAGGATTGCACATCGAGACGCGGGTATTCCCTCTTCATATCCTGAAGTCGGCGCGCGGTGTCGATGACGATGTCCCACGACCCGGGCTTCTGGCGAATTTTGTCGTGCTGCTCTTTCAGCCCGTCGATACCGAGAGCGACGGTGACATTCAGGCGTGGGCATTCCTGCAGGATGCGGACGATGTCAGGAAATATCCGCTTCTGGATTTGGCCGTTGGAAGTGATGTAGACCGATTCCAGTCTGTTGTTTTTGTAGAACGCGCGTGTGATTTCCGGCAGGTCCTTGCGCGTAAAAGGTTCGCCACCTGCAAGAACCAAGACGCCAAGATTTCCTCCCAGCGTTTCGGAGATCTTTTCAATTTCGCGCGTTGTCATTTGAAATTTCTTGCGCGGGCCGTCATCGAGCTCTTCGGTGAAAAAACAGTGCGTGCAGCGCATGTCGCAGACGGAAGTGACCAGAATGTTGAGCAGACCTGGCGAAAACGGCTTCCCCATGGCGAGTTTGGTGTAGCGTTTTAGAAGGTCTTTCATTGCCTGGATTGCGAGTTCCGCATTCTTATTCTTCTCTCCAGAAGACCATACGCCCGCCATTGCGGCCAGGTCAATCGCAGCTCGCCCCGGAGCGGCATGGACAACAATAGCGATTCCGCGCAAAAAAACCGTAGGCAATTTCCGCGTAGAGTGAAATTTGAACTAGCGCTGCTGGTGATGGTCGGAGTTCAAGAGCCGGTGCCCGTCATCTTCGACACAAGGGGGCGATTCCATCAAAGGATCGCCGGACGGAGCAATCACGCGCGGAGGCATAGTCCAGGGCGCAGCAAGCACCTTTGGATCGTCCACCTGAGCTTGCCAAACAAGATTTTCGCCGTCGCGCCATAGCCGTTCGGTGACGTGCATCGCGTCCGTATGGAAATACCCGCCTTCCCCGAACCAGCCGTTTTCCGCGAAATCGGTTACGTCCACGACCAGCGTATCTTCCTCCCAGTGGGCCACCGAATCTCCGTAATAGGAGGGATTGGCATCCTTGAGGTGCGCGCGCCCATCGGTGGGGATGATGCGGTATGGATCTCCCGATACGTCTTCATAGAGGAAAACCATTTCGCCCGGCAGCTGAATGATCCTGCGCGGGGGTCCGATTCGCGGAACGCCGGGCTTTCCGCAGTAGAACACTTCGTCGGTCTTGCTCTCGTTGTCGAAAAGATCCTTCACCTTTTGCTGAAACTCGGGTTTGTAAGAAGGAGCAGGAGTGGACGGCAAAGCGCCTGGGACGGGCCTCTTGGCGGGTTTCGCCGCACTCTGATCAATTTCCGTGATGGATACTTTTCCGTCTATCTCCTTCTTCAAAGTTACGGGAGGCAAATCGATGGCGTAGGCCCAGATCCCACTCAGGTCGGGATGCCCGTCGGTAGCGCGCGGAACCTTAGTTGCGGTCGCGCTGTCCTTCTTGTCGGCAGTTGCCGCGCCGCAAAGCGCCAGCGCCGCAGAGAATACAAAAACCAATCGGAGTTTCATGACGTGGCACTCCTTTCTACTGAGCATTGGGAGGAGGTTTGAACACCAGTTCCAGAGAATTCCCATCCGGAAATGTGATTTTCAAAAGATAGCCGTATAGCCCTCCCGCCTTGGCACGCACTCCCTGCACCGTGACGGTTTGGCCTATAGCCTTCGCAAAATCATCTCTGGCCAGCGCGACGCGCCGGAACCAGGAGGGCGGATTGCTCTCAAATTTCCAATTCTCCACGCTGCCGTCGTCTTTCTTCGCGTCCAGATAAACGACAATATGCGGATTGATCCAGTCGACTTTCGTCAGCGTACCTGAAAGGGTGAACTCCTTGGACATGTCGAACACGGCGGAAGGCGAGTGATGCGCACGCACCGGTGCGGCCACAAAAAAAAGTACGATGGCGATCAAAATTGAGGAAATCGCGTGTCTCAAGGAGGACCTCCCTCTAACACTGTGGGCGGAGTATACCACGCGGACAGCCACCGTCCACTTTTGTGTGCAGTTTTGTAACTGGACGGCCGACTGTCGCTCCTTGCAGGAAGCTCGACGGAGCCCGTGGTATAAATAGGCGCGTTTCGCTGTGATCTGCATGCACTTGTTCTATTCGAGACGTTTGCTACGATCGCAAAATTCTGGGCAGGTGAAATCTCATGAATCTATCGGTTGCTTGCGTAGGACTGGGGCGTATGGGCACGGGAATTGCGGGCAATATTCAAAGCGCCGGCTTTCCACTCACCGTCTACAACCGTACGACAGAGAAAACGAAACCATTCATCGACGCTGGCGCAAGAGCTGCGAGCACGCCCCGCGAAGCCGCTGCGGCGGCGGACATCGTAGTCACAAATCTAATGGACGACTCTTCGGTTCTTGAAGCCCTTTCGGGAGACGACGGCATTCTTGCCGGCATGCGCCCGGGCGCCATCCACATCGGCACGACAACCATTTCGCCTTCGCTCAGCACGCGGCTCGCGGCACTGCACGCGGCGCAAGGCAGCCACTACGTCGCGGGGCCGGTGGCGGGACGCCCGGAAGCCGCTGCGGCGGGAAAGCTGTTTACATTTGCTGCCGGGAAACCGGAGTGGCTGGAGCGCTGCCGACCTGTGATGAGTGCTTACGCAAATAGAATTATTCCCATGGGGGAAGATCCCGCGATTGCCATGAGCATGAAGCTCGTCGGAAATTTTATGGTCGCCAGCTTGATCGAGCTGATTGGCGAAGCTTACGTTTTCGCGGAATCCCGCGGCGTCGATCCGTCGATCCTCACCAATATGTTTAAGCAATACATGCCTGCAGCGGGGGAGTACGTCGACCGGATCTGCACGCGAGATTTCGGGCGCGCCGGCTTCACGCTGGATGGCGGGACAAAAGATGTCACACTGATTCTTCAAGCAGCCGCCGAAGTCCACGCTCCGCTCTCTTATGCCAGCGTCGTCCGGGACAAGTGCCTCGCCGCCCAAGCTCGCGGCCTAGGACAAATGGACTGGTCCGTGATGACCGAAACTTCTCGATTTGACGCCGGGCAGAAATAGACGCACGTCTGAAATATTCTGGGATCGCAAATCAAGGCGCGATCTCTTCGAGGCGGCGGTCGCTGGTCTCCACCATGCACATTGCGGCAAATGCGCCCACGACGCTGATTCCTGCAAACATCAAGAAAACGGAATGAATTCCTCCCGCTCCGACCATGAAACCGACCAGCGCGGGTCCCACCGCAGAGGCGATCCTGAGCCACGAGGTAGCCAGCCCGGTCCCGATCGCGCGCATGCGAGTGGGATAAATTTCCGGAGTGTAAAGATAGAGAACGGCATTTATGGATCCAATCACTCCGTATCCCAGCGTGCCCAGAATCATCACGCTCCATGCGTTTTGCGCTCCAATGATTCCAAGCAGCGCCAGCATTCCTCCGCCAATCAAGAAAGCGGCGACCGTCCAGTTCCTGCGCCCAATGCGATCGATGCTGAACGCGCAGACGAGCAGGACCGCGACTTGCGCGACGTTGGTCATCGAAGCGGCACGCAGCGATTGCCGCAAACTCAAGTGGTAAACGGTGTTGTACAGGCTGGGCATCCAATTATTCAGGCTGTTGGCGACAAAGTAGGCGCTAGCCCACAGAGCCCAAACAATCAACGTGCGCCCGCGATAAATTTGCGAGAGTAGTTCGGTCCATTTTCCGCGCTGTGTGAGAATGGAAGTCGAAGCGGGGGTGGAATTGGCCGCGGCCGGAACTCGGCGCGCGGTGCTGCCTTCGATTTGCTCGACAACCGCCTCCGCTTCCCGAAGGCGGCCCTTGGAAATCAGCCATCTCGGCGATTCCGGAAGCCGCGCCACGAGAAATGCGATCAGCAAACCCGGAATGCCGCCCAGTAGAAAAATAAACTTCCATCCAAAGACCGGCACGAGCCACGCACCAATCTGCCCCGTGGCCATGAGTCCCAATGGAAATATCATTTCGTACAGCAGGAAGAACCTTCCGCGCCCGTGCGCGCGCGACAGTTCATTAATATAAGTGGCGGCCACCGGCATTTCGCCGCCCACGCCAATTCCCTGCACCAGGCGGCACGCGAGCAGCGCCGCAAAATTCCCGGCCAGCGCGCATCCGAAACTCATGACGGACATGATGGCAATCGCAGCTGTCGTTCCGCGAATCCGCCCCACTTTTTCCGCGAGCGCGCTGAATGCCAGCGCACCGGCCAGTTGCCCGACATAGCTCGCCGAGATCAGGAGGCCGCTTTGTTTAGGAGAGATATGCCACAGCCGGATGAGAGTGGGCAGCGCAAACGCGAGTGACAAAGCATTGAACGCATCGAAGAATGTCGCGCTGCCCATGACCACCCGGGCAACCATGTGCCATCGCGAGAACGGTACCTGCTCCATGCGCATGAGCAGGCTTGCCGCATCGGCGGCTGTGCGGCGGATTTGCTCACTTTCGCGCGCTTCGGCGCCAACCGAGCCGTCAATGTAATCCACTGGATCTCGCAATCGGAACAATGATGATATTCGAATGGTTCGGCAACGTTTGGCCAACGCGCATTTCTGCCGCGACGCTTGCTACGCCTCGGCCGCGCTCTCGTGGGTATTGACCCGACCCATCAGCGCTACTAACTGCGCGGCGATTTGGTCCGGGCACTCCACAGGAGTCAGGTGCCGGCCCCCGGAAAGTATTGTCAGCGTAGAGCCGCGGATGGCTTCGTGCAAATGCTGCGCCATGGCAACGGGAGTAGCGTAGTCCTCCTCGCCGACGATCACCGCGACCGGCATTCGCAGTGATAGCAAAAGTGGCCGCAAATCCGCATCGCCGAGCATCACGCAAGTTGCGGCGTAACAATCCAGGTCGTTGGCCAGAAAAACTTCGGTCATCTGCTTGACGAGCTCGGGATGCGCGGTTCGAAACCGGTCGCTGAACCATCGCGTGACCTGAAATTCGACCATCCTCGCGAGGCCTTTCGAACGGGCCGCGGCGGCCCGTTCCCGCCATTTCTTCGGTGCGTCCTCACCGTACCAAGCGGTCGTGTCGATCAGCCCAAGCGCGTTTACGCGGGAGGGATTCATGCCCGCAAACGCCTGCGCGACACAGCCGCCCATCGAGCACCCTGCAACAACGGCGGTCGGCCAGCCCAAATGATCGAGCAATTCAGCGAGGTCGCCAGCAAACAATTCCGTGGTGAAGGACTCGGAAGTCCGATCCGATTGCCCATGTCCCCGGCAGTCGTACGTAAGTATTTCGGCTTGGCCGTCCAGTCTCTCCGCGACCCCATTCCAAATACTTCGATCCAGCGCTAGAGAATGGATGAGCGCCAATCGCTGCTCGCCGGACCGTGGGGCGGGCTGCAGCGTATAGGCAATGGCGCAGTTGTCGGAAGTTGTGAAGATTTTCTTTTCGGCGCCCTTTGCCATTTTTTCTCAGAAGGTGCTGACGTAAGGTTCCGCGGGAGTCAAAGGCACGTTCCACGCATCGTAGCCGTAGAGCCAGCTGGTGTCCTCGTCTCCCCCCTTCATCCAGGTGTTAGCACTGGAGATTGCCTGGATGCGGGAGGTGCGCGGTTTGCGATGAGCCTCGTAGCGGCAGAATGCGCCTTCTATATCTTCCCCGCCTGTCTCCTCGAGGCAACGAGCCAGTATGGCTGCGTCCTCGATCGCGGTCGCCCCTCCTTGCGCCATGTAAGGCGTCATGGAATGGCAAGCATCCCCGAGCAGCACGACACGGCCGTCGCTCCAGCGTGGCAAGGGTTCGCGTTCGAGAATCGCCCACTTGTGACAATCTGGGCACGCCTCCAGGACCGCGCGAACATCGGCATGAAAGCCTTCGTACGCCTTGCGCACCTCTTTCACATCGCCCTTCGCCGACCACGATTCGCGCGTTACCCACTCCGCTGGTTCGGGCACGCTGGTCACAAAGTAAAGCTCGCTACGCGCGGCGTTCGTGTAGTAGATGACGATATGGCGGTCAGGCCCCCACCACTTGGTACGCGAAGGACCAATATCCATTCCGTTCAGCAAGGCCGAAGGGAAAATGGCGCGATATGCGATGCGCCCTTTGTGGATCGGCACATCGGGACCCAGGATAATTTCGCGCGCGACGGAATGAACGCCATCGGCGCCGATCACGGCGTCAGCCTGTGCGCGCGTTCCATCGGCCAACGCGAGCGTGACCTGCCCCGCGCGCTGCTCCAGCCCCACCAGTTTCTTGTCGAGGTGGATGATCTCCTCTGGCACAACGTCCGCAAGGGCATTGTGCAGGTCAGCGCGGTGCATGCAGAGATAGGGCGCGCCGAAAAGGCTCTCCGGCATGGGCAATTCTCTCATCACCTCGCCGGTATCCCATTTCCTGTTTAGGTGCGAATAAGGCTTGAAGGAGGTGGCGAGAACTTTTTCCTCGACGCCAATTCGGCGTAGAACCTTCATCGAGTTGGGCATCATCTGAATGCCGGCGCCGATTCGAGCAAAGCGCGGCGCTTGCTCGTAAACTCGCACGTCGATACCAATTTGTCGCAGAGTGGCCGCAACGGCCAATCCGCCGATTCCCGCACCGACAATGGCAATCGAAAGTTTTTTCTCGCCCATTTTTCTTCCGAGAGAGCAGGCTTTCCATGCCGGCGTTACGCGCTTGGACGCGTTTCGCCTTTGATCTGCGTGCGGTGCATGACCCGGCGCGAGCTCGCGTCAAACGGGTCGCGCCTGTGCATAGTGCAACGGTTGTCCCACAGGACAAGATCGCCGACACGCCATTCGTTGTGCCATTCGAGTTCCGGGCGGTTCGCTTGCAACCACAGCTCATCGAGCAAGGATTCGGACTCCGCAAGCGGCAGTCCATCGATGTAGGCATTGCGCCGCCGGCCAAGGTACAGCACTCGCCGCTTGGTTTCGGGATGCGTGCAAACAAGAGGATGAAAAGTGCCGGGAGAAGTAACGGGGTCGTCGACGGCAGAGACCCCTTGGCGGACATACCCGCCGCTGTTGTAGGTGCCGTCGTGTTTGAGTCGCTTGCCTTCGATTCGCCTCTTGAGCGCTTCGGGCAAGGTTTCGTAGGCAAGGTACATGCTGTTGAAGTAGGTATTTCCTCCAGCGGGTGGCACCTCCAGTGCGTAGAGGATGCTTGCCTTCGGCGGATCCTGCAGGTAGGACATGTCCGTATGCCAGGTGGCCTCGCCCGCGCCAAGGCTTCCTATGGGCGCGCCGTTTTCCATCACATTGGACACCACGTAAATTTCAGGGTGCCCTTCGACGAAGCGGCGCCCGGATTCCTGAATCGGCGCCCAGTCCAGATCTCCGAACCTTTTGCTGAACGCGACAAGATCTTCATCGGTCAGATTTTGTCCGCGAATCAAGAGAACCGAGTGGTCCAGCCAGGCGCGATAGATGCTCGCGAACTCATCCGCACCGATTGTTCGCAGATCGACACCGCGAATTTCCGCGCCCAGCGCTTTTCCCGTCGGAATAACGGACACGAGCGAGCTAGTTCCTGTTTTTAACGATCCACTGGCCATGGAAAACCTTCCCTCTCCCTAAGTTTCACAACGACGATTGTACAAGAGAAGCCGTTGTGTTATCCGCTTTCCAGGAAAACGCAGGCAAGCGAATCCTATTCCGTGCCGTCTCCATTCGGATCGATGGTATGAATCGGCAGATCGTAATGCGCTTCCGTCAGCTCCCAGCGGCGATTTTCTCCGCGCTTCATTTCCGCCTGGTCCGGGAACAGCTGCTTTTCCACTTCGCTGCCATGCCCGGAAGAGGCGATATTTTTGTAAGTGATGACGATGCGGTATTCCCATCGAGTGTCTTCGCCGGTGTGATATCCCGGCCGGTATACGGTGTAGGAAGTCACGTAACCCAATTCCTTCTCGCGATTCAAGGTCGCGATCTGATATTTCTTGAAGAGCTGCCAGAATTCATCCGCGTAACCCCACTTCACTTTGTAAACCCATTCGACCATGTAGGGTTTGTCGCTCGCGGAAACGGCAGTGTTCGCGGCGGCCTGTTGTTGGCCGCGCGCCTGCGAAGCGCAGGCGAGCACGATGGCCACCAGCGCGAATGCGGCAATCGTTAGCGACCAGGATCGAGGACTCATTCGAGTATTCATATTCAATTCCTCCTGGAATGCCAGCGCTCCCTTGATCTCACATGCCCCGCGTTCATTGAACCACGCTATTTGTGGGGCGCCGGAGGATTCAGCGGGTACGATTTCAGATTGAGCGGGCCATATCCCAAATGACCGCCGTCCCTGTCAACATTGTTCTCGTCGCATGCGAATTCATAAAGCTCATCGCCCGGAGGCATGGCCGTGAACACGCGCGAAAACGTCCAGGGCTTGGTGTAGTACTTCGGATCTTCCACGGTCACCTCGTGCGCCAAATGGTCCGCGTCCGGCCGCGACCACCGCTCGACCACGTGCATGGCATCGCTGTGCGGGTGCGCGTCGTCGTCAATCCAGCTCAGTTTATCCTTGAATCCGATCGAGTCGATGACCAGCGTGTCGCCCTCCCACATGCCAACTCCGTTACCAAAAAATGAAGGCTCGATATCCTTCGGGTGCCCGCGGCCGTCGATGGGAATCGTGCGAAACGTCCACATCAGCTCGTACAGAAACACGATGCGGTTTGAGTTTTGAACGATCTCAAAAGGAACTCCGCTGATGCTGGCTCGCGGGATCCCGGCAAAGAGACACAGGGATTCCGGATTGAACGATTTCGTCAGGTTGTATTTGTACGCCTCTTCCCCCGCTGGGGTGAATGGCGGACCGCCTACGCCCTTGAACATGCCGCCAAAAATGAGCGGCCCCTTCCAAAATCCGGATAGGTCCGGTTTGCCATCCGCCGTGCGTGGCGCAGGTTTTGGAGGTCCCGTGGGCGCTTTGATAGGTCCGGATGCGCCGGGCAATTCGCCGTATGGGTTTTCCGGCGGCGCCGATTGTGCGGCCGCAGAGTGGCAAACCAAAAGCGATGCCGCGAGAACGCTGCAGGCCATATGCAATCGCATGTGCGTAAGCTAGCGGAGTGGTATTGCAGTGTCAAGGAATGCACTCCTCCAGAGGCGTTTTACCTTCGTTCTGAATGGACCAAACGGCTGCCCGCCCAAAAATCGGGCGGCCACTACGAAACCATCCTGCATCAATGGTTTTGTAGCGGTCGTTCCGTGCCGCGCCTTTCGGGACGGAACGGGCATCTTAATGGATACAGGAATGCACTCCCATAGCTTGACCGCACTATCCCCCTGTTATAGATTGCGTTTCGTGAAGCATAAATTTGCTGCGTTGGCCGCGATCTCCGCACTGCTGGCGGCGATGCCCGCGCTTGCCCACCATTCCTTCTCGGCGGAATTTTATGGCGGCAAGCTGGTCGAACTCAAAGGCGTCGTCACCAGAATCGAATGGGCGAACCCACACGTCTATTTCTACATCGACGTGAAGGATGACAAGGGCAATACTACGAATTGGGGCTGCGAGGCCGCGAGCCCAGGGTCTCTGCACCGGCAAGGCTGGAATCGAGATTCACTGAAGGTGGGAGATGCGGTCACCGTGGGCGGCTACCCCGCGCGGGATGGCTCGAAACTCGCAGACGCGAGACGAGTGACGCTGCCCGACGGCCGCAGAATTTTTGGCGGAACTCCCGGCGATGGCGGACCGGGAGACCCGAAACCTTAGTTAAACTTCTCGCTTACTTGTTGACGTCGAGTAATTCCACATCAAAAATCAGCGTCGCATTTGGCGGTATTGCTCGGCCCGCGCCAGCCGCGCCATAGCCCAGTTCCGGGGGAATTCGTAATTGCCTTTTGCCTCCGACCTTCATCCCCGCGACACCTTCATCCCAGCCTTTGATGACCTGTCCTTCGCCCAATGGAAATGAAAAGGGCTCGCCGCGGTCGCGTGAGCTGTCAAATTTCTGGCCATTGGTTAAAAATCCGGAGTAGTGAACTTTGACCGCGCTACCGGGCGTGGCCGTTGTGCCTGTGCCGACCACAATGTCCCAGTACTGAAGACCGGACGCGGTTGTTACCGGCGTGCCGGCCACTTTCATGGGGCTGGATGTGCTTGGGGCGCTGGGTGCGCTGGACTTGTCGTTGCTTCCGCATCCAGATGTGACACCAAGAGCGGCGAACAGTGTTACAGCCAGAACGAACTGTCGAGTCATGAAATGCCTTTCAATCGGATAGGCTTCAGCCTGTCTGCCTTTACGAGCCAATGAAATCAAAACCAGACAGGCTGAAGCCTATCCTACGCGTGTTGGCCCGGCGTGCTGCGCGTCGAACCAGCAGACCGCCAGCGCTGTTCGAGGGCGGGAATGATCGCGCCCCCGATATTCGCCACATTCAAATCGGGCAGCGGCGGGCGCTCGGCCCAGGGATTGATCCCGCGAATCAGCGAGCCGACAAACCGGAGATCAGCCCAGAGAAAATCTTTGAACGAAGGGCGTGGCCTGCGCCCATTGGCTCGCACAAGAAGAACCGTCACGTCATCTTCGGTCAGATTGTCCGAATACCTGTCCTTGATCTCGCGTAGCAAGGTCTTGGTCAGCAGCTGCGGCTCGACGTCCCCAAGCAAATGCAGAATCCGCAACAGCCCCGCCTCGCCGATCATCTCTCCATCTGCGTCGCGGGATTCGATCAGTGCGTCCGTGTAGCACAGAACGCAGTCGCCCGATTCCAGTTCCATGTCGAATTGCTCGTATTCCGTTGCGTCGATGATCCCCAGCGGCATGTTATGAGGTGAGGCTTCTTCCGTCGCGGGGTCGGCGCCCAACAAAGACCATTCCTGCTTTGCCGACTGGTACAGAAGAGGCCGCGGGTGACCGGCGTTGCAGACGATCAACCGCTGGGTGGGAGCGAAAAAAGTGGCCACGACCGCTGTCGCAAACGTGCCGGCCTCAGAAAGCGCCGTAAATTGCTGATTGAGCATGCGCACAAATTCCGTTTGGTCCAATCTATTCACGAATCGCCGCATGAGCGTGCGCAAATTAGCCGCCGTTGACGCAACCGTGTTCCCGTGTCCGGACACATCCGCCAGCAGCAGCCGCGTGATCCGTCCCGTGGCGCAACTCGAGGCGTAATAGACATCCCCGCCGCGCTGCGCATCGCCAAAGGGCTTGCTGTAAACCCACGCGTCTAGGCCACCCATTTCCACGCGGCGCGTGGTCAGCTGGCTTCCGCTCCACACCTCCATGCAGGACATTTGTTGCGCTGGCTTCTTGACTGCGCCCGAATCGTTGTTTGGCATTGGCATGGCTCTAATCCTAATTCAAGGAACGGGAAGAAAAATATTGTTCCAGGCTTGATTTTACCTCACTCATGCCGCGCTGGGCGTTGTGGTCCAGCGCGGTGACAACCGCGGAAATATCTTTCCCGCTGACGGGCTCGTCGTGCGTATAAAAATGGGTCCAGACCGTCGAGCCCGTCTTTACTTCGCGCAATTCCAGATCAACGGTAACGCGAGCCACAAGCGGAGACGCAGAGACTTCTTTGAAATCGTACAAGCGGCCGTAAAGAATGTAATCCCCGTGAGAATTGCTGCGCAGGATATCCACGTCGCGATATCTGTCGGAGGCTCGCAGGTCGCGCAAGAGAACATCTCTGAGCATTTCGGTGGGGGGTTCGGCCCACTGTTGATACTCATAAGTGCCCATGCTTTCGCCAGCGGAGCTATACACGATGTGATCTTCCCGGTACAGGTGCGAAGCCCTCAGAGGGCCAAGGAGCAACGTCACCGGATAGGGAGCGCGTTCCGCCACGGGCGTCGCATCGCTGGGAATGGTCAGCTGGTAGTACTTGCTGGGCCGCGCGGCCCCGCACCCGGCGAGAAGTCCGGCAATGAGCGCTGCCATGGATAAAAATCCGCGGTTCATCGAACTCCCTTTTGTGATGGCTGGTGGCCAGTCACCATTTCCCACTACTCACCGGTCTTGTGCTCGGGCGGATTGGTCGCCCGAATCAGCGAATAGGGGCGCATCTTGATCGTCTCGGTAAATTCCTTCAGGTTCTCGGTGACATGCAGCAAATTGTCGAGAAGCTGATCGATGTTTTCCGAGTTGACGTCGAGCGTCTGGTTGAGCTGCCCGGTCAATTCGGTCAAGGATTTCAACGTGCCGCGCAGCTCGGTAATGGCCTTGCGAACCTCCGGCTGATCCTCACCGATCGTCGAGTCGACGTGCGCCAATACTTCATTCGCCTCGCCGGACGTCTTTCGGAAATCGGCGATCAGCGGCCCCAATTTTTCGCTCAGATCATTTACGTGTTGAAGCGCGGAATGCACCTGCGGGCGGGAATCCGCAATCAGCCCGCGCGTCTCCGCCAGCGTGGCCGAAAGATTCGCTCGATTTTGCGCGTTCAAGAGTTCGTTGACGCGATCGAGCGTTACCTTTAGCTCCATCGCCCGCGCGTCCAACGTTTGAATAAGGTCCTGCGCGTGCGGCGCGAGATTGTTGATCTGCTCGGTCAGGGAGTTGAAGTCAACATAAGTATCGGAAGGTAGCAAGGACCCCGCAGGCGCGGGGCCGGCCTGAGCCGATCCCGGATACAGCTCCAGGTGATTGTCGCCGAGTGGACTCAGGCTCATGATCTTCACCTTGCTGTCCGTTTTCACCACTAAATCCGGCTGAACGCTGAAGCTGAGATCGATGTGGGTTGGGTCTTGCGGGTCAATGCGAAGACTCTCGACGCGCCCGATTTTCGGCCCTCCCGAATATCGCACGGTAGCACCTGGCTCCAACCCGCCTGCAAACTGAAAATGGGCATGGTACGTTTTGGCTGCTTTGCCAAACGCCCCGTTGATCGCGAAAACCGCTACGAGCAGAATGCCTCCGGCAACCAGCACAAACAGCCCCACCAGCGTTTGTTCGGTTTTTGGGCTCATCATTCTTCGCTCTTTTGCTCTTGTACTCTTGTGCTCTGACCGTCGATTCCGCTTTTTCCTGCCCCGCCTATTTTCAGGCGGCAGTCAAGCATGGCGCCGGTACTGCTCGGTCAGCGTCTGCAAATAATCTAATTCACCTTCAACGTCCGGTTCGGGGACTCGATCCAGGAATTGCCGCACGCGCGGTTGCGTGCTGGACCGCATTTCCTCGGTCGTTCCGATCGCCACGATGTTGCCCTTATCGATCAACACCATGCGGTCGGCGATGAGAAAGGCGCTCGCGAGTTCATGCGTGACCACGATGATGGTCATGTGAAACGCCTTCTTCAATTCCAGGATCAGATGATCGATCCCCGCGGCGATGATGGGATCGAGGCCGGCCGATGGCTCGTCAAAAAATAATATCTCCGGATCCATCGCCAGCGCCCTCGCTACAGCGGCCCGTTTTTTCATCCCGCCGCTGAGCTGCGAGGGCATATGGTACTCGAATCCGGCAAGCCCGACCTGCTCCAGCTTGAGCCGCAGCATGATTTCAATGGTGGAATCCTCCAGCTTCGTGTGTTCCCGCAGCGGCAGCGCCACGTTCTCGCCAACCGTCATCGAGCCAAACAGGGCGCCTCCTTGAAAGGACATCCCCGTTTTTTTCCGCATCTCGTACAGCTCTTCATCTGACATGGCCGCGATATCCCGGCCGTTGACCCAGATCTGGCCCGAACTCGGCTTTTCCAGGCCGACAAGCGTCCGCAGAAGGGTGCTCTTGCCTGAACCGGACCCTCCCAGGATGACCAGCGTCTCGCCCGCTTTCACGTCAAAATGAATGCCGTGCAGGATCTCCGTTTCACCGTAACTCACGCGGAGGTCGCGCATGGAGATCACCGTCTTTGGCTCACCTGATTTTGGATGTTCTTGATCCATAAAGGACTCAAACGAACTACCTGTTCCCCAGAAAGAAAAATATCCCCGTAAAAACCAGGTCGACGGCCACAACCAGAAAGATGGAAATCACCACGGCTCGCGTGGTCGAGCGGCCCACTTGCTCCGCCCCTCCGCTCGTGGACAAGCCTTCGAGGCACCCCACGGCTGTAATGGTGACGCCGAACATGACGCTCTTGATCAGCCCTGAAAGGATGTCGCGCAGGTAGAGCGATTCGATGGACGCCTGAATATACCGGCCCAAAGTGAAATCCGCTTGCGTGACTCCGAAGAGCGCTCCGCCAAGAATGCCCATGGTATTTGCCCATATGGTGAGACAAGGCAGCATGATCATCATGGCCAGAAATTTCGGAGCAACGAGGAAATGAACCGGGCTGATGGCCATCACTTCCAGCGCGTCGATTTCTTCGGTGACCTTCATGGTTCCGATCTCCGCGGCAAATGCGGAGCTCGATCGGCCAATCACCACGATGGCGGTGATCAAAGGGCCAAGCTCTCTCGACATGGAGAGGGCGACTGCCTTCGCCACTAGATTCATGGCGCCCAATTTGTTCAGTTCATAGGCGCTCTGCAGCGCCAGAATCAGCCCGATGAAAAATGTGATCAGGGAAAGAATGGGCAGTGCTCGGACTCCCACCTCCATCGCCTGCGAGGCGGCGCTTTGCAAGCGCAGCGGCTTGCCCTTAAACGGCGCGACGAAAGTGAAATACGCGGCGCGGGTTCCCAGCATGGCCAGGGAGCCAAGATAAGCGAGGCTGTCGGTGACTCCGGCGCCGATTTGAGATACGAGTTCCATCACGTTTTCCGCGGCCTTGGCAAACTCAATTGTCCCGTCAAGGGGATGGCGCCTAGGGGGCTATGGCCTGTGTTTCGTCGTCGTACACTTCAAAAAGTTTCAGCAACCGCGAGATCTTCAATACTTCGCGAGCGGAATCGCTCAATCCAAACAGGACAAAGCGCGAACCCGAATCCCGGGAGGCTTTGAGCCCCTCCACCAGGGAGGCCACGCCTGAACTATCGATGTATGAAACCGCGGAAAGATTCAAAACGACTCGAGTCACGCCCTTTTCGCGGATTTCGCGCAACAGGGCCTTCCTAACTTCCGGCGAATTCGACATGTCGATGTTTCCGGTCACATCCAGAATCGTGGCCGTTTCGATTCGCCGCAGAGAAATCTTCACGATGGCTTCTCCTCTGCGGATCCGCACCCACCCTTGGATGGTCGCGTGTATTTCACGAGTCGGAGACGATTCAGCCGGCCGGCGCGTTTGTAGTCGACGGTGTCCATACTCCCCCGAATAATATGCAAACCCAAACCACCGGGCCTGATCTCGTCCAGCGGGCGAGCGGGGAGCTTCGTTGTGTCCACGGCGGCCCCGCAATCAAACAGCAGAATCTCGACACCCTTTTCGGTTCCCCCGTTCGCGCGGCGTTCGAGGCGGCTGCAGTACACCTCGATGGGCTGGTCCAGACGGCCGTGATAGGAATGGCGCATGATATTGGCCACGGCTTCGTCTACTGCCCGGATGATGGCCCTATTATATTCGTCGGAAAATCCGAGCATTTCCATCAGGGGTTCCAGCGCGCCGCGGATCACGCAGAGCAAAGTGGGATGGCTGCGCAGCTCAAGTTTCAGCAGGAAGGCGCGGCTGATTTTCGAGGATTTCCTGGTGCCCCGTGGCTGCTTCGCCGCGATCGGATTCATGTTCAGCCCTTGGCTCCCCGTTCGGCATCTCTCAGGCTACAAGATGCGCGTGGTTATGGCAAAGAAACACAATTTGGCCCGAGGCGCAATGGAATTCCTTACCACTGACAGAAAGTCCATTTTCACTCGTTTAGATAGCTTACGAGTGCGCAGATGCGCGCCTCCTTGGCGGTGCCACTATTCAAGGCGTACTAATGTATTATGACTGCACAAATGTCTGGCACACGCCGAATTCTTGGAGGGCGTCGAGGAGGCGAGTCGCCCCTCGTTGCGATTCAGCAGTTTGTAAGAATTCACGGGCTTCCAGATCCCGTCCAGGTCAAGCAATTGTCGAATGAGCTGGCGCTTCCTGAAGCGTCGGTTCGCGGTGCGCTCTCCTACTACTCCGATCTACACCAAAGCTCCGAAGCCGTTCGCATCTGTGTCGGGACATCCTGTGTGCTGGCCGGCGCCAAGGATCTGTTTGCCGCGGCAAGTAAGCGGACCCCATGCCGCAGTGTGTATTGCGTCGGTTACTGCGATCGTTCTCCGGCAGCTTTACGATCCAGTGGCCGTGTCGTGGCATTGAACGGCAATTCTTCCGTTGAACCACTTCTCGACCTTTCCCTTCCCGAGCCAACTCGCCCGGCAATCAGGAGTGTTGCAAAGCAGACAATAGTGACTCGCCGCATCAGCCGTGGCGACTTTTCCGATTTCGCAGCTGCCCGCGCGGATGGCGCGTATGCAACTCTAGCCAAGGTCCGCCGCATGCGACCCGCAGACGTTATCTCAATCTTGGAACAGTCCGGCGAGCGTGGCCGCGGCGGCGCTGCCTTTCCCACAGGCACGAAGTGGCGCCGGTGCGCGGAAGTCGATTCGGACTCCAAGTATGTGATCGCCAACGGCGATGAAGGCGATCCTGGTTCCTTTATCGACCGCGTCCTCATGGAGGATGACCCACACTGCATTCTCGAAGGCATGGTTATCTGTGGACATGCTGTCGGTGCGCAAGAAGGCATCGTGTATATCCGTTCCGAATACCCTCATGCAATCGAGCGGATGAAAGGTGCCATTGAATCCGCGAGGGCGACTGGTCTCCTTGAGGATTTCAAGCCGTATGTGGTACCGGGGATGGGCAGTTACGTATGCGGCGAAGAAACGGCCTTGCTGAACGCCATCGAAGGACTTCGCGGGGAAGTTCGTCTGCGTCCGCCGTATCCAGTTGTCGAAGGTCTATTCGGAAAGCCCACAGTAGTAGACAACGTGGAAACACTGGTCAACGTGCCCTGGATTCTTGAACACGGCCCTGCCGAATACGCCGCGCTTGGCACGAAGGCTTCGCCGGGCACAAAAGCAATATGCCTGAATCACGGTTTTGCCAATCCCGGCATTTTGGAAATCGAATTTGGCCGTTCTTTGAGAGACGTTATCGAACGGGATGCGGGCGGCACCGCGCATGGCAAGAAATTGGAAGCAATCCTTATTGGTGGGCCCATGGGCAGCGTTGCGATGCCCAGCCAATGGGACGTGCCCATATGCTACGAGGCGATGAAACAGCGCAACCTGAATCTGGGCCACGCGGGTCTGGTTGCCGTGCCGGAAGGCACGAACATGAGGACACTCTTCCTTCACTGGATCGAGTTCATGGCCGAGGAGTCCTGCGGCAAGTGCGTCCCGTGCCGTTTAGGTTCCAGACAGGCATTGGAGGTGGCTCAAACCGCGGGCGCCTCGAAATCACGGGAGCAACTCGAACGTCTTTTTGATGTCATGGCGCAAGGCAGTCTCTGCGCGTTCGGCCAACAAATGCCAGGTCCTATGTCCGAAATGCTGCGATATTTCGGCGATCGTATTCTCGAATGACAACGCGAACGGCCACAATCGATGACAGGAAGGTTTCCGTCCAACAGGGAGAAACCATCCTTCAAGCCGCCCGCCAGGCTGGCATTGACATCCCTACGCTTTGCTATCACCCGGATCTTTCACCCGAAGGCGGTTGTCGCATTTGCCTGGTGGAGACCGATCGGCGTGGGCAAATTCATGCCGCCTGCCATACGCCTCTGCAGCCGGGGATGGAAATCCGCACTTCCTCTGGCCGTATCGATTCACTCCGTCGTGACATTTTGTCTCTGTACCTTTCCGCTCACCCTGCTGGCGCGTTCCGACCTGGTAAGAATGGAACCGAAATTGAAAGATTGATGCACCGCCTCGGCCTCCAGTCCTCTGCATCCGGCAACGCTAGCGAATCCGTACCCGCCGATGAGAGCCATCCATACCTTCGCTTTTACCGGTCACTCTGCATCGACTGCCGGCGATGCCTGCATGCGTGTGATGAAATTCAAGGGCAATTTGTTTATGGGCTCGAAGGCCGCGGCTCTGCAACGCGCCTCATCTTTGGGCCTTCCCAGAGTTTTGCGGATAGCCCCTGCGTATCCTGCGGCTCTTGCGTGGACCACTGCCCTACAGGCGCGATCACCGACATCGACCGCATTGGCGCGCGTCCACCTGATTCCGTCGTGCAATCCACTTGCGGCTACTGCGGCGTCGGCTGTCAGCTTGATATCGAAGTCTCCCACAACCTCGTGGCCGGCATTCGCGGTGTACCCTCCGCCCAGGTCAATCACGGACACCTGTGTGTCAAGGGACGGTACGCTCACAGCTTCCATCATTCTCCGGACCGCCTCACCACGCCATTATTGCGAACCGAGGGTGGCTGGAAGGAAATCGCCTGGTCGGAAGCAATTTCATGGCTGTCTCGGCGCCTGCTGGAGCTCCGCGACCGCTTCGGCCCGCAGTCTCTTGGAGCGTTTACTTCTTCCCGCTCCACGAACGAAGCTGCATATCTTCTTCAGAGACTCTTCCGCACTTGTATTGGAACCAACAATGTGGATTGCTGCGCGCGTGTCTGCCATTCCTCCACGGCGCTTGCTCTGCAGACCGTTACCGGAACCGGCGCGGCCACCGCTTCTTACTCTGATATTCCGCTGGCCCGAAACATTGTGCTCGCCGGTTCCAATCCCACGGAGGCGCATCCAGTGGTTGGCGCTCTCATAAAACAAGCTGTGCTCTCCGGAAGTTCCTTAGTCGTCATCGATCCTCGGCGAATCGAACTCGCGGAGTATGCCGATGTCCATCTTCGCCCGAAACCCGGCACCAATGTGCCGCTGTTCAATGCCATCGCCAAAATCTTGATTGAAAAAGAACTGATCGATGAATCCTACATTCATTCCCGCACGGAAGGCTTTGCAGAACTTAGACAATTCTTGAATACACTTTCGCTCGCACAGATCGCGGAAATCACGGGAGTAGATCAGGAAGAAATCTTCAAGGCGGCTTCGCTCCTCGCGAAAAATGGGCCGGCACTGTTTGTTTCCGGGCTCGGACTTTCTGAGCTCACCCAGGGGACCGCCTCAGTGATGGCACTTTGCAATCTGGGAATCCTGACCGGCAGCATAGGCAAACCGGGAGCTGGCATGCTGCCTTTGCGCGGACAGAATAACGTTCAGGGAAACGCCGACATGGGCGGCATGCCAAACCAGGTCACGGGGTACCAATCCCTTACTGACCCGGATGTACGGGCGCGGCTCGAGCGACTCTGGGGAATCGCTCCACCGCCAGAGGCGGGCCTCACCATCCCCGAAATGATCGATGCCGCCAGAGACGGCAAGATCAAAGCTCTGTGGATGCAGGGAGAGGATGTAGCCCAAAGCGATCCGAACCAGGCGCACGTTATCGAAGCGCTCAAAGCACTTGAGCTTCTGGTTGTGCAGGAGATGTTTTTTTCGGAGACGGCCCGCTTTGCTCACCTCGTGCTTCCCGCTGCGGGCGTTTTCGAACAGGGAGGGACCTTCACCAACGGCGAGCGGCGCATTCAGATGGTCCGGCAAGCGGTCCCGCCTCCCATAGGTGCACGCGCGGACTGGGAAGTGATTCGCGACGTAGCGAACGCGATGGGCGCGCATTGGTCGCACAAAACTCCCTCGGACGTAATGGACGAAATTGCGCAAGTCGCTCCGAACCTTTTTGGCGGTGTCACCTATGCCAGGCTAACACCGGACGGGTTGCAGTGGCCTTGCCCCACGGCTGGCCACCCTGGCACTGCGACCGTTCATTCGGAAGGATTTCTGCGCGGGAAGGGCCGGCTTGTTGCGCTCGATTTCGTTCCGAGCCCGGAGCACACTGAGGACGCCTATCCTTTCATGCTGATTACGGGCCGAGCTCTGGAGCATTACAACGTCGGAACAATGACTCGTCGGACGCCGAATCGCAGCCTTTTGCCCGGGGATTTTCTGGAGATTCACTCAACGGACGCGGCGCGCCATAGCATTAAGGACGGGCAAACGGTGCAGGTGCGAAGCCGATGGGGATCGACTCAAGTTCCGGCCCGCGTTACCGATCGCGTTTCGCCCGGCATGTTGTTTCTCACATTCCATTTTCCGGAAACGCACACGAATGTTTTGACCAGCCCCTTTGTCGATCCACAGTCCAAGTGTCCTGAGTACAAGCTGACAGCAGTCGCCATTGCGCCACTCGGAAACGGCGCAACCTAGGTTTCTGCCGCATCGCGCCAATGGCAGGAACTCTTCGGCGAAGGGCAAGACACAGGGCGCACCACTTGCCTCATCTCCCGGCGGCTACCATGGCGATCGCCGGCTGCAATCCCTTCATCAAGGCGGCGAATCCCGGCAAATCGAGCGACTGCGGCCCGTCGGACAGCGCGCGCTCCGGGCATGGATGCACTTCGACGATGATCCCGTCAGCGCCAATGGCGACTGCCGCGCGAGCGGCGGCTGGAACCAGGCTACGGCGTCCCGTGGCGTGCGAAGGATCGACGACCACAGGCAAGTGGCAAAGTTCTTTGGCGAGTGCTACCCCCGCGAGATCCAGCGTGTTCCTCAATTCAGAGTCGAAGGTCTTGATTCCACGCTCGCATAAAACGACATTGGGGTTTCCACCCGAAAGCAAATACTCTGCGGCCAGCAACCACTCCTTGATGGTGGCCGATGGGCCGCGCTTCAGCAGCACGGGCCGCGGCACCGTGGCGAGACGCCGCAACAGCGGGTAATTTTGCATGTTGCGCGCGCCCACTTGCATCATGTCCGCGTATTCGACGACCGCATCGAGGTCCTCAACACCCATCACTTCGGTGACAATGGGCAGGCCGGTTTCCTCTCTCGCTTCCGCCAGGATCTTCAGTCCTTCGACACCGAGGCCCTGAAAATCGTACGGCGAGGTGCGCGGCTTGTATGCGCCGCCGCGAAGCATGTTCGCACCAGCTGCCTTCACGCCGCGCGCGGTTTCCATCAACTGTTCACGCGATTCGACCGAGCAGGGCCCGGCAATCACGACAAGGTCCGGCCCGCCAATTTTCACGCCTCGTACGTCCACTACCGTGCGTTGCGGCCGCAGCTCAAGGCTGACCAGCGTGTACGGCTGGGAGATGATCAGAATCTCGTCCACGCCGGGCGCGACGCGAAGCGCTTCGACCTCCGCGCGTCGCCCGCGATTCTTTCCCACCACGCCGATGACGGTCCGCTCTGCCCCCTGAATAAGATGGGGGAGGAACCCGCATTCCTTGATTCTGTCCATGACGTGTTGAATTTGCTCCTTCGTCGCAGTTGCCGACATATTGACGATCATTGAGAATCTCCTTTGGCTTTCTTCCGCCCTTTAGGGCAATAAAAAAGCCGCGAACCCTGTGGGTTTTCGCGGCCAGTTTGGGAATCTTTTTCGCGCTATCTAACTTTTCGCTTTACCTCGACTCGCGCGCGATCCGCCCCTAGCCGCTTCCCGACCATGGGAAGCGGTACGTAAAGGCCAACCAAGAATAATAGCGTGAATGCATGCGGGACTCAGAATACGCAGGAATAGCAGGAATGTCAAGGTTTACGTAGGATAGTGTCTTAGCTCCATAATTCTGTCACCCCCTAATGGCTACGTGAAAATGTCACCCCTATGGAGACATTCACGTTGAGCCAGAAAGAATTGCAACGAGTGGCAGTGATTTCTTCGTGCGTGAAGGGGGAATTGGCGTGTGCCAGAGCCGCCGCGCTGCTCGACCTTACTCCTCGACATGTCAAACGACTCAAAGCCCGGTTACGGCAAAGCGGCGAGGCGGCTCTGGCACACGCCGGCCGCGGTCGGCCCAGTCATCGTCGCCTGCCCCAGCGCGTGCGGGATCACATCTTGCAACTGGCCCGCACCCGTTATGCCGGCTTCAATGACCATCACCTTTGCGAAAAACTGGTCGAGCAAGAAGGCTTCTCGCTCAGCCGTGAAACCCTCCGCCGCTTGCTGCGCAGCCAAGGTCTCGGCTCTCCCCGCAAACGTCGCCCTCCCGCTCATCGCCAGCGCCGTTTGCGCGTCGCTCGCGAAGGCGAATTGGTGCAACTCGACGGCTCGCCTCACGACTGGCTCGAAGGCCGCGGCCCGCGTCTCACCGCTCTGGGCATGCAGGACGACGCTTCCGGCAAAATCCTCGCCGCTCAGTTCTTTCCTTCGGAAACCGCCGAAGGCTACTTTCGCCTGCTCCAAAGCCTGCTCCGACGCTTCGGCGTGCCCACGGCCTTCTACGGAGATCGCAGCGGCGTCTTCGTCCGCAATGACGATTACTGGACCGTCGAGGAAGAACTCGCCGGCCAGCGCCAACCCACCCAATTCGGCCGCGCCCTGGCTCAACTCGGCATCACCTTCATTGCCGCGCAATCTCCCCAAGCCAAAGGCCGTGTCGAACGCCTCTGGGGCGTGCTGCAAGATCGCTTGCGCAGTGAATTGCGTTTGGCCAACGCCTGCGATATCGACTCGGCCAACCGCCTCCTGGGCAAGTTCATCGCTGATTACAACCGCCGTTTCGCGCGCACTCCGCGCGACGCCGCCAAAGCTTGGCGGCCCGCTCCCGATGATCTCCAGCGCATCTGTGCCTTCCGGCACGAACGCATCGTTAGCAACGACAACGTCGTGCAGTGGGACGGGCGCCGCTTCCAGATCCCGCCCCAGAACCGCCGCTTCAGTTTTGCGGGAGCAAAAATCCAGCTCTATCAGACGCTCGATGGCCGCGTCTCGCTCTACTACGGCGATACCCGGCTGGAACACACCAACGCCCAGGAGGGGTGACATTTCTATGTTGCCGTTAGGGTGACAGATTTATGTTGCTACAACAGGTTTACGTAGGATAGGCTTCAGCCTGTCGGGTTTGGATTCCGTTCTTGGGGAGTGATGAAAACCTGGCGCACATTATCAATAATGTTGGAATATCGCCGAAAACCGGACAGGCTGAAGCCTATCCTAACTTATTCGCTCAACCCGCGCCTCACGTCTTCGCTCAACACAATGGCCTCGGAAACCTCCTTCATCGATTTGCGCCGCTGGCGGCTCTGGCGCTGTATGGTGAGGTAGGCTTCCTCCTCCGTGATCTTGAGCTCGCGCTGAAGAATGCCTTTCGCGCGCTCGACCAGCTTGCGCGTTTCCAGCTTTTCCGAGAGGTGCAGGTTTTCGCTCTCCAGGCGCGCCATTTCGATTTCCGCGCCCACCAGGAATCCGATCGTGGACACCAGCATGATTTCGCGTTCCGTGTATTCATGAGGCTCGCGATTCTGCAGATTGATCACCCCCACAATTCTCCCGCGGCACAAAACGGGCACCGACAAGAACGCCTCAAACTTGTCCTCCGGCAGATCTTTGAACAATTGAAAGCGAGGGTCCTGCGACGCGTTCACGGCCACGGCGACGGGCTTCCCGTGCTCCGCCACCCATCCCGTGATGCCCTGCCCCAACCGCAACTTGAGTCGGTCCACGACGTCCGGGTGCGCATTTTTTGAGGAACGCAAAATCAGTTCGCCTTCTTCCAGAGCGTACAGGAAACAGGAATCGCAACTCACCACGGAAGCGGCGAATTCCACAATTTGCGAGAGTACTTCATGTAGAGGGTCGGCCGCAGCCATTCGGCTGGCCATCTTGTGTATGAAATCAACTTCAGGATTGTCGGACATAGCCAGTTTGGAAAGTTCTGTATTCACGCATCAAGGCTAAGCGGGTCGGCCATGACTGTCCAATTCGTCCTATGGATGCGTACGATCAGGGTTTGCTTGTTGTCACACGGCATTCACAAATGGCTGGAAGGCAACGAGGAATTGCTGGCAAGCGTAAGGCGGATTTTGAATCTCGGATTTTGGATTTCAAATCTCAAATTTTAGATTTCAGATTCTGAATTTCTGGCGTCGCGTCGCTGCGCTTTCCGGGCGTGCGGGGTTTCTTCTCAGCGGCTTCGTTTGCGTTGCAGAATCTCCGCGCTGCGCTGCGCCGCTTCGAGGACGAGGTATCCCATTTTCGGGTGCGCCGGCTCCAGATCCGGAGTGATACCGAGTTCGCGCAGCCTTTCGCTGGTCGTGGGGCCAATCGACGCAACGAGCATCCGCGAAAGCGCGCGGCGCAAGGCGGCCTCCTCTTTCATTTCCGCCGCAATTTGTAAGAGGTGGTCCGCCTGCGTGCCGGTCGTAAACAGGATCGCGTCGATTTCATTGTGCGCAATCGCGGTAATCGCGGAACGCAACGGGCCAGTGTCCGCCGGCAACGCCCATTCGTAAACGGGAACGGAAGTGATTTGCGCGCCGCGCTCGATGAGTCCCGCCACCAAGTCAGCGTTCGAGACGCCGTATTCCTGTACCGCTACTCGTCGCCCCTTCAATGGCAACGTCGCGGCGTGTTCATCCAGGGCGCGCAAAAGTTCGCGCCAGGTATTCGGTTCGGGCGCGGTCAGGGCGATCGGGACATTCCATTCCTTGAGCACAGCGACGGGTTTCGGCCCGCGGGCCACGATCGCAATCTTGCGAAGCTCGGCCAAATACTGTTCGAGCGGATAAATCGTCTCTACCACCCTCGCGAGCGCGCGCGTCCCGACCCCCGTCAAAAAAATGACCAGATCAAACCCGCCCGCGAAAAGTTTTCGGCCGAAGGCCAGAGCCTCGGTGTTTGTTTCGAGAGGAACTTCGCGCATCGATGGCGCAACGACAGCCTCGCCGCCATAGCTCGCAATCAGCTTCGCCATTTCCGGCCCGCGCCTGCTTTCGAGCGAAAGCACACGCAGCCCGGCAAAGTCCTTCTTCCGTTCACCGATTTCCATGCCTGCAATCATGCCGCATGTTGTCGATAGGCTGCAAATCCCGTTCGTAGGACTGCCGGACATATTTCCAATAGGCAAGCCGGCGATATGAGTGTAGAAGTGTTCGACGCTGATCTTGCTACCTGGCGCGCGAGGTGAATGTGGCCGACCATCACTCCAAGAAACCCGATCCTCTCCTCCAGCTTCCGACCGTCGAACAGCTGGAAGAGGAGGTCAAGTCTGAGTTTTACGAGTTGCGCCGGGGCAAGATCTGGTTCTCCGAGGAAATCAAGCGGGAGCATCGCCGGCTAAAGACTTCGCTTGTCCGCTACGTTCTGCATTCCCGGCTGTTCGCGGTTCTTACGGCGCCATTTATTTATGCTTGCATCATTCCATTTGTATTGCTCGATCTGTTCGTTTCTGTCTATCAAGCCGTTTGCTTTCCTGTCTACGGCATACCGAAAGCGCGACGCACGGATTACATGGCGATTGACCGGAACAGGTTGCGATACCTGAATGCTCTCGAAGGCCTGAATTGCCTGTACTGCTCGTACGCGAACGGAATGCTCGCCTACGTCGTGGAAATTGCCGGGCGGACCGAGCAACACTGGTGTCCGATCAAGCATGCACGGCGAATCCAGAACGCGCATGATCGCTATTCGCATTTCCTTCCCTACGGCGACGCCCCCGCCTATCGCGAAGGAATCGAAAAAGTGCGCGATGACTTCAAGGATCTGAAGCAACGGAAATGAAAAGTTCCTTCCAATCACTGCACAAGGTCAACGATAATGTCTGCGAGTAAGAACATGTCACTCTCGCTGCCGCGTTCAATTAATTGTTCGCTCCTGAGCAGCCTGTGTCACAGCAGTCTGCGCATTTGGTACTGGTATTTCAAACCACTCTAGAAAGCCCCACCTAGATTCTGAACGACCCCAAATATTTCTTGCATTCAGAGATACATGGCCAGGGCGAACAGACTGTCTCTTTTTGAACAGTTCTGTCCCGAACAGATCACCTAAGCTTGTGACACATATCACCGACGATGAAAAGATAACGAATTAGAAACAGAGCATTGGCAGGCGGAGTGCCAGACGAACCAAATATCTCCGGGATAAGTGAACTTGCTACCGCGAAAAGGAGCACGTCAATGAAAAGAATCTTGTCATTAATGGCCGTGATGGTCTTGGCTGGCCTGCCGGCGTTTGCCCAGAAAGATGAAAACAATCGCATCAAGAATGCCGGCCAAGTGATGGTTGAGATTCTCAATGTTCCCGACGATATTCCCGAGGATCTTCTGGACAAGGCGGAATGCGTCATCGTTCTGCCTTCGGTGTTGAAGTTTGCGATCGGTTTCGGGGGCAGTTACGGGCGTGGCGTGATGACATGCCGGAGCGGCAAGGATTTCAACGGATCTTGGAGCGCGCCTTCCATGATGGCGCTCGAAGGCGGGAGCTTCGGCCTGCAGTTGGGAGGCCAAGCGACGGACTTTGTCTTGCTGGTGATGAATGCGCGCGGGGCTAGCTCGATCCTCACCAGTCAGGTCAAGCTCGGCGGCGATTTAGCTGCAGCAGCCGGACCCAAGGGCCGCAAGCGCTGCAGCCTCAACGGATGTCACCATGCGCGCGGAAATTCTGTCGTATTCGCGTTCGCGGGGATTGTTCGCCGGAATTTCTCTGGAGGGCTCAACGCTGCGTCCCGATAACGACGGCAACGAGAGGCTGTATGGAAAAGGGGTCACGGCGCAGGACATCGTAATCAATAGCAAGATCCACGCGCCCGCAACCGCGAAATTGCTCGTTTCCACTCTCGACAAGAAGTCTCCGAGGAACAAGTCCGATAAGTAGGGCCCAGTGGCGCAATACCGTGGAGCAGGCCAGACGGGCCTGCCCACAAAGAAGAGGAGGTCAACAGGTTATGCCGTTACTTCAATTACTACTCGTTCTGGTGGTAGTGGGTGTCCTGCTTTGGCTGGTCAACAGCTTCATACCAATGCAGGGGACGATCAAGTCCATCTTGAATGCGATCGTGGTCATCGCTGTGGTGGTCTGGCTTCTGAACGTATTTGGACTGCTTCATAACCTCCCCAAGATCCGCGTCGGCAGTTGACCGAATCTGAGCCGGCGAGGGTGGAATTGAAAGTTATGAGGCGGCAATTGGGATGGTTGCGACAAAGGCCGAGGAAGCTCGTATCGGCCCTGAGAGGAGAAATGCAATGCTTTGGACAATCTTCGTGATTTTGCTCGTGCTGTGGCTGTTGGGACTGATCACTTCGTACACCCTGGGTGGGTTCGTCCACATCCTGTTGGTGTTGGCCATCGTTGTTTTCGTCATCAATCTCGTTCAAGGACGAAGAGCTGTCTAGTGGAGGTGGCACAAAAATGAAACCGAAGATTTGGATTGGAATTTTGCTAATCGTTGTGGGCGCCCTGATCTTCGCCTATCAAGGCATCAACTACACGCGTCAGAAAGATGTTCTCGATGTGGGATCGGTGCACCTCACTGCAGAAACTCACGAACGAATTCCCCTTCCTCCAATAATTGGAGGGCTGGCATTGGTTGGAGGGGTCGTCTTGGTGGTCATGGGCGCAGGAAAAAAATCATAGCCCGGACGAAGGGACGGGTTTCCGGCATTTTCCTGCCAGGGCATGAAGTAGGGGAAGTCTACGAGAGGGATTCTGAGTTACGAACGGAGAGGAGAACTTCGATGCTACTACTCATTATTCTACTGGTGCTTTTGTTTGGCGGAGGCGGCGGTTATTACGGGTATTCCAGATGGGGGAGTCGCGGGGGCCTGGGGATAGTCGGGACGGTCCTGCTGATCGTGGTGATCGTCTACCTGGTTGGCGGGGTGCGTTGACCTGGGTCGGATCGAACTGAAATCGAGGGGATTGGTATTTGCAAATGTAGTGAAGGAGAAGCATTTAGGACGAAGCAAGGTATGACGGAGGGACGTCGATGAAACGAATCAGATTTGTAAGCACGGGAGTTCTGCTCCTGCTTCTCGGAACCACTGCTCCTTTCTGCGCAGGGCAGCAAGACCAGAACCAGCAGCAAGATAAAGGCAAGCAGCAACAAGATCAGAATAAGGGGCAGCAACAGAAGGCCCAGCAACAGCAACAAGAGCAGGGCAAGCAGCATCAACAGAAGGCCCAGCAACAGCAGCAGAATCAGAACAAGCAGCAGCAACAACAGCGCCCAGCAACACAGCAGGACCAGAACAATGGCGCAACAGCAGCACGCCCAGCAACAACAACAGGACCACAACAAGCAACAGCAACAACAGCGCGCAGCAACAGCAGCAGGACCACAACAAGCAACAGCAACAACGCGCGCAGCAACAGCAGCAGCAAGACAGGCAGCACGCCCAGCAGCAGGACCAGAACAAACAGCAGCAACAACACGCTCAGCGGCAGGACAATCGGCCTTCACAGCAAGGGCAACGCGTGGAGCAAAGTCAGCAGCGGCAGGTGTGGCAGGAGCATCGCGCACAAAACTGGCAATCCGAACATCGGGACTGGCAACAACGCGGCGGCTACAACGGCTACCGCATTCCCGATGACCGTTATCGTGTCAACTTTGGTTCGAGTCACTGGTTCCGGGTCAACAGATACCCGATGGAGTTGTATGGCGGGTATCCACGATTCCAGTACGGCGGCTTTTGGTTTGGTTTCATGGACCCATGGCCTGAATATTGGTCAGACAATTGGTATGACAACGATGATGTGTACATCGTTTACTCCGGCGACGGCTATTACCTGTACAACCGCAGGTATCCCCAGGATCGTATCGCGATAATGGTCTATTTGAACTAACCGTCCATCGATTGCGATGCCATCGACACCTGCTAGCGACGGGGGCTCGGCCAGTGTCGGTTTGAGCGAAGGGCCATACTGTGTGAGAAACTGCGCTCTCCAAATGCAACGAAGCGGCGGCGGGCTCGATGTTCGGTAAACTTGCCCAAAGGATCGAGCGAGAGGAACACAGTCCCAGCGGCCTGGGAATGTCCTTTGGGATCAAGGCCCATTCGGAACCGCGATTTCTGAGATAAGATCGGAACGAGGCCGATGCATAAGATGCGACACGACGGAGGCAGGACGTGGTTCGCAAGGGTGTGCGCCCTCGTGCTGGTGCTTTTCTTATTTGCAGGCTGGCCAGTCCAAACTGCGGCCTACGCGGTCCTTTCGCATGAAGCCATCATCGACAGCGTCATGGGACACCAACATACGCCCTTACTTTTGAAGCGCTTTCCCGAGGCCACGGCGGAAGAACTCAAAGAAGCCCACGGCTATGCCTATGGAGGCGTCATTATCCAGGACATGGGCTATTACCCGCACGGGAGTTTTTTCTTCAGCGACTTGACGCACTATGTGCGAAGCGGTGACTTTGTCCTGGCTCTGCTGCGCGATTCCAAGGACCTTGACGGCTACGCTTTTGCGCTCGGGCGCGCTCGCTCACTACGCCGCGGACAACGACGGCCACCGCATCGGCGTGAATCGCGCGGTCCCCGTCCTGTATCCCAAGTTGAAAAAGAAGTACGGCGATTCGGTTACGTATGAAGAGGACCAGTTGGCCCACGTAAAGACAGAATTTGGATTCGACGTTCTGGAAGTAGCGCAGGGTCGCTACGCCTCGGACAATTATCACGATTTTATCGGCTTCGGGGTTTCAGTTCCGTTGCTGGAACAAGCCTTTCAGGAAACGTATGGCTTGGATCTCAAGAGCGTTCTCACTGACGAAGACAAGGTGCTCGAATCTTACCGTTATGACGTCAGCCAGCTTCTCCCCAAAGCGACGCGCATTGCCTGGAGCCTGAAGAAAAATGATATTCATGAAGGACCAGCCCGGCATCACGAAGAATAAGTTTCTCTTCAATCTTTCGCGTGCGAGTTATCAAAAAAACTGGGGAAAAAAATATCAGCCGCCCACTTTTTGGGAAAGATTTCTCGCTTTTCTTGCGAGGATTGTCCCGAAGATCGGTCCGCTAAAAGTGCTGCAGCTTCGGACGCCCACGCCGGAGACGGAACGGATGTTCGAAGCCAGCTTCAACGCGACTTTGGATAGCTACCGAAAGTTGTTAGGCCAGGTAGGCGCTGGCCAGACGGATTTGCCAAACGACAATTTTGACACAGGTGGGGTAACTGGGCCCGGAAAGTATCGGCTCAACGATGAGACCCACGCAAAGCTGCTCGACGCGCTCGCAAAACAAAATTTTAGTGGCGCTTCGCCGGAGCTTCGCGCTGAAATGCTGGAATTCTTCGGCCATCCGGATGCTCCATATGCGACAAAACGAAATCGCAAAGCGTGGGCGAAAGTTCAGGCCCAACTGGAACAATTGAAGAAGGCGGCTCCGCCGGTGGTTACGGGAGAGGCGGCCTCACAGGACTAGGCAGAAGACATTGCTCCGGTGTTAGGGACTCGACGTAAGGATTTGCCGGCCAAGTTTTGGTCGATTGCATTTTCTGTAGTATATCGGGGCTCCAGGCAACAACCATGATGCTTAAATGAGCGCAGCTCCGCGCCATAAAACGCTCGTCGGACTCGGACCCGGCACCGCGTCTGGTTCGTATTGTCGGCAATTCTCCTCTGCCACGCGCACGGCTATGCGCAATCGGGACCGCAGCCGCCATGCGGAAGTGACCCCGTTCCCGCCTATCCTGGTCTGGATGATTCGGCCGTCGTGAAGTCATGGAGCAAGTCTGAAGTTGGCAGCGACTGGAGACCACCCGCATGCACCGGTTGGGCTGCGACAGGCTTTACAACATTGGTAACCACAGTCGCGCGATTTCGTTATACCTCGGAAGCTGAAGGCTTGCTTCGCCACATCGGTGCAATTTCAGAACTCGCGGGCATGCGCTATTGGTCGACCACTCACAAGCGGTGGCAAACACTAATTGTGGACGCCTACGCTCTGACCGGGTTGCAGACTGGTCAACGCCGCGAAGACTTCACGCCCGATGAGATGAGGGAAGGCAAAATACTCTACTTTGAACAGGTCGATAACCTTTCTGGCAAGGGCATCTACCGAATGCACATTGCTGAGGCTTCGGCGGACCGGATCGTCTTCGATGTCGAGAACGTCAGCACGATGCAGCTATCTCTTCATGACTGTCTTCCATCCGGGTGAGATACAGTCGATCTACTTTCTGGATCGCGAATCGGAAAATGTCTGGCGCTACTACAGCATCGTGCGAACAGGAAAGAACGCGAACCGGTTGATCGCGGGAAATGAGTCTTCCGCGGTCAACCGGGCCGTTGCGTTCTATCGCTACTTTGTCGGAATTCCCGCCGATCAGGAGCCTCCGGCGGCGCGATGAAGGTGAGAGTTTACAGCTCTCGCGGCTTTGGTCACAGTTACTCCGATTCGTAACCAGTTCGATGAGTCGCGATTTGTTCCAGAGGTTAAATCTGTGAGTCGACCTTTGTTCTCGGCCCGCGCAGGGCGCCTCTCTCTGTGGTTGGGCGGTGCTGCGCTCGCGCTCTTGGCATTCGTACGTATTACAAGGGAGTTGATCGAAGGAGACGTCAGTGCTTTGGACAGCGCGATTCTGCTAGCTGTCGCAAGAATCCGGACCCCATGGCTTACGAGCGCGGCAGTGGACGTGACAGCGCTGGGATCGATCACATTGGTGGTATTGTTTTCCGCCTTCACTCTCGTGGTGTTGCTTGTGTTGCGCGACCGGCTGGGCGCCCTCCAGTTGCTCGCAGCTTCGGCGGGAGCAGGAATATTGACGCTCGTGACTAAGGACATCATCGAAAGAATTCGTCCAGCGGAGGCCCAGCAGCTGATCGTAGTGTCGGGCTTCTCATATCCGAGCGGACATTCGCTTTCGACCTCCGCGCTTTACCTGACGATCGCGATCATCGCGGGGCGTTATGTTCAGCACTCGGGCGCAAGAGCCGCAATTTTTCTGGCCGTGTCGGTGGTGCTCATCATGGTTGGTGCCTCACGCGTGTATCTTGGCGTTCACTATGCGACTGACGTTGTGAGCGGCATCTCGCTCGGAGCGGCGTGGGCGCTGGTGCTCGCCGGATTGTTCACACTTTTTGGCCATCGCGGCTCGTGCTGAGCATCGCGTTGCAGCAATGAAAATACAGCCATGACCAAACATTCTTCGCGCCGCGACTCAATCATTGTGTGCCCGCTCTTCCTGTCGATTTGTCTGTGCAATCTAAAAATAAACCCTTTGCAAAGGTATGGTTTTCAAGAGGGAGAAAGCGTAACCGACCGATGGAATCTCCGCCCCTTGCGTTCCTTCCCAATTGTGCGTTGGTTCCCGCGAGCCATTCGGCGGTGGCGATGCCGCAAATGATTTGACTCCGGTGTTAAGATCGCTCGCAAGGAGACCGTCATGCCCTCAATCTTTCGCGTCTCTCCGTCTACGCGCCGGGAGTTTTTGAAGCACATCTCAGTCCTCACCGTCTCTGGCGGCCTTTTCCTGGACGGTCTGCACACACAGGACTCCAACTTTGTTGTTGCCGAAACCGCCTTCGGCAAGATTCGCGGCATTGACAACGGCGGCATCAAAATTTTCAAAGGCATCCCGTATGGAGCAAGCACTGCGGGCTCGAACCGATTTATGGGGCCCGCGGAACCGGCCGATTGGTCCGGCGTGCGCGACGCTCTTGAGTACGGACACAGCGCCCCGCAGCGTGATCCGGCCGCTCCACCGCGTCCCTCAGGCGTCCTTACGATCTCGGGCGAGAACCTGCCGGCCGAAGGTGAAGATTGCCTGATGCTCAACATTTGGACGCCCGCCGTGGGCGCTTCTGGCAACAGCGGACGCAAACGCCCCGTCATGTTCTGGTGCCACGGTGGAGGATTCGCCACGGGTTCGGGGTCGTCTCCCGATAACGACGGAACGAATCTCGCCCGGCGCGGCGATGTAGTCGTCGTGACCATCAATCATCGCCTCAATGTTTTGGGTTTTGCGGACCTGGGCGAATTCAGCCGAGACTTCGCGGCCTCCGGTGACGCCGGCATGCTGGACATCGTTCAGGCGCTGAAATGGGTGCGCGCGAACATTTCTCAGTTTGGAGGCGATCCGGGCACGGTCACAATTTTTGGCCAGTCCGGTGGCGGGCGCAAAGTGGAGACTTTGCTGGCCATGCCCTCGGCCAAAGGGCTTTTTGATCGCGCTATTGTTGAAAGCGGCGCAGCGGTCAAGGTCGTGGATCGCGATGTCGCGGTACGCAACGCGGAACAACTTCTCGCCAAATTGGGCATCGATAAAGCGAATGTTCGGGCATTGCAAAAGTTGCCCGTTGAAAAAATCATGGCGGCATACTTCGCTGTTGTGAAGGAAAACCCGGACGTCGACCCATCCCTTGGCGGATTCTCTCCCGCGGTGGACGGCAAAATCCTGCCGCAGCACCCGTTCTACCCCGATGCCTCGCCAGTCTCCGCCGATGTGCCCGTGATGATCGGTTGCACGCGCACAGAGATGACGCTGTTCTCTCTGAACGACCCATCCGCGTTTTCGCTCACCGACGCGGACATGCGCAAACGCGTAAACGCCATCTTGGGCGCCCAGGCGTCCGAGATGATCGACCTCTACCGGAAACTTAATCCGGGGGCGTCGCCTTCCGACATCTACTTTTTGATTGCCAGCGATGCCCGCTACGGAGCTCCCACCATGATCGCCGCCCAGCGGCGCGCCGCGCTGGGCAAGGCGCCGGTGTTCTTGTACTACTTCACTTGGGAGACGCCGGTGCAAGGCGGGCGCCTCAAGTCACCTCACACCATGGAAATTCCGTTCGCTTTTGACAACGTAAAGATTTCAGCCCGCATGACGGGCGGAGGAGCGGACGCCATGGCCCTCGCTGATAAGGTCAGCGACGCCTGGATCGCCTTCGCGCGAACCGGGGATCCCAACACTCCGAAGTTGCCACACTGGCCCGCGTACGACGCTAAGGACCGCGCGACAATGGTCATCAACAATGTGAGCAAGGTGATCAACGATCCGCTAAGAGAACAACGCCTGGCGATGTTCCGGGCATTGAATTTGGGCTGAGGAAAACTGGATTTTAAGTCGAGACGGGCATCTCGGCGCTCCGATGGAAGCTGCGGCCTTTGCGTTCCTTGCCTAGCGCGATCGTCACGATGAGCACGGCGATCGTTACAACTTCAAATCCCGCGAGCGCCCACTGGTAGCCTACGTGCTCCCGCAACATGAACTCCACCGAATTCGTTGGCGCCGCAATGAGAATTCCAAGCTGGTACGCGAGACCCGGGACCAGCCCGCGCGTTTCATCCGCGGAAAGCTCGCTTAGATGGACCGGGATCACTCCCCAGGCGCCCTGCACGCCGGCCTGCATCAGAAAAGATCCGACGGCCAACACTACGAGCGAGGAACCGAACGCCCAGAACGGGATCACCAGCAACGCCAATGACATCGCCGCGATCATCGTGACCCTTCTGCCCAGTTTTTCCGAGAATTGGCCGAAGACAATCGCGCCCACGATGGCCCCTATATTGTAAAGAATGGCCATGTACGACTGCATGGCGGGAGCCATTTTGTGGACTGTGCCGAGAAAATCCGGATAGAGGTCCTGCGTTCCATGCGATAGGAACATCATGAAGGTCATCAGCAGTACGAGATAGAGAAAACTCTTCCACTGCGTGGCCACGATCCTAAGGACCGCGACCGTCGACGGCGCGCGATGTTGTTTCCACGCTTCCGACTCCGGCACGCGCGCGCTGATATAAAACGCCAGAAGCGCGGGCAATCCGCCCAGCCAGAACATCGGCCGCCATCCCCACGTGGGCAGAACAAACCGCGCCACAATAGCCGCAAGGATGTACCCCAGCGAATAGCCGCTCTGCAAAATTCCGGAAAGAATTCCCCGCAGCCTTGGCGGGACGGATTCCATCGCCAGCGAAGCCCCGATGCCCCACTCGCCGCCCATTCCGATGCCATAGAGCGCGCGCATGATCAGAAAAAATGTGAGGTTGGGCGAAAATCCGCAGGCCAGTTCCACCACCGAGAAGAAAACCACGTTGGTCATGAGTGGAATGCGCCGGCCATACCGGTCGGTCATCAGGCCGAAGATGAGCGCGCCTACGGGGCGCATCACCAGGGTCACAAACAACGAAGCGATGATGGCTTCTTTTCCTACATGAAATTCCGCGGCGAGCTTGTTGATCAGGAAAACGACGACGAAGAAATCGAAGGCATCGAGCGTCCATCCCAGAAAAGATGCAATCACCGCGTGCGCCTGCCCCGAACTCGAAAGTCCGGCTACTCCGGTGTCGCGGTCCTTGTTAAACAACAGTGCCTCCCATTGGATCGGCCGTCACACGCTGCACAATATCGCGATAGAGCACGGCGGCACAAACAGCGGACATCGCCAGGAGCGCGATGCCCGAGTTCGTCTCGCCGAGGCAAACCCTGCCAATGCCAAACAAAGCCGCGTATATCATCACGCATCCCAGAACCCACGACAGCAAGTTTTTGCCGAGGTCTCGCGTTTCCGGAAGTTCCGGCGCGAGCGCCGCGATCTGGCGCCATCCCGCGGCGTGCGGCCAAACTTTTCTGTAAAAGCGGAGCAAAACTTCCGCGGGCTCGGCGGGCGTCAGTAGCGTGACCGCAACCCACACGACCGTCGTTACGGCCGTCGTCGCGAGCGTGGTCTTCGCAAAAATGACGGGTGCGCTGCCGCCAAAGAATTGCCAGTGGTGCAGGACGAGCGTCATGGCCAGCGCCGTGGCCATCGCGGAAATTTCGCTCCAGGCATTGATGCGCCACCAGTACCAGCGCAGCAGATAAACTCCACCCGTGCCAGCGCCGACTTCGAGCACCACTTCCCAACCCTGGCCGATCGAAACCAGTTGCGCCGAGACGTACGCGGAGGCCGCCACGAGCAGCAGCGTCGCGATCCGCGAAATATTCACGTAATGTATTTCCGTCGCATCGCGCCGGATAAATCGCCGGTAAAAATCCTCCACGAGATAAGAACTTCCCCAGTTGAGCTGTGTCGCAATCGTGGACATGAATGCCGCCATGAATCCAGCGATCAATATTCCGCGCAGCGCATGCGGCATGAACGTGGTTGCCACCAGCATGTAGCCCGATTCCGGATGCTGCAGGCCAGGGTACAGCGCTGCGGCGGCGAGCGCCGTCAGAATCCACGGCCACGGGCGCAGCGCGTAATGCGCGATGTTGAACCAGAGCACGGAAAGCAAACCGTGGCGTTCATCGCGCGCGCTGAAAATCCGCTGCGCGATGTATCCGCCGCCGCCCGGCTCCGATCCCGGATACCAGAACGCCCACCATTGCACTCCCAAATGCACGAGAAATGTGAGCACTGGCAGCGTCCACAAGGCTTCGCCCGTAAGCCCTCTGGAAAAATCGGGGAACATCGCCGTGATCCGCGACGCTCCTGGGCCGGCGACCTCCCGCATCGTTGAAAGCTTCGCCAGCATTGCCTGCATGCCGCCCGCGCCTCGCACGCCGTAATACGCAACTGCGATCACAATCCCCATTTTCAAAACAAACTGAAATAGATCGGTCCACAGCACGCCCCACAGGCCGCCGAGCGAAACGTAAAATCCTGTGAACGGGATTAAGAAGAAAATGCAGATCGCCAGGCTCGTCGCTTCGCTCTTGCCGAGCACGCTTCCCACGATGCTCGTCATGGCTTTGGTCACCCAGCCAAGAATCAGGCAATTCATCAGCAGGCCGAGATAGACCGCGCGGAATCCGCGCAGAAACGCGGCGGGTTTGCCGGCGTAGCGCATTTCCGCGAATTGCACATCGGTGAGCAGGCCCGAACGTCTCCACAGCCGCGCGAACAAAAATACGGTCATCATTCCCGACGGCAGGAAACTCCACCACAGCCAATTTCCCGCGATTCCCTGCGTGTAAACGAGGCCGGTCACCACGAGCGGCGTGTCCGCTGCAAAGGTCGTCGCCACCATCGAAGTTCCCGCGAGCCACCAGGCTACCCGCCGCCCGGACACAAAATATTCTTCTGTGCTGCGGCTCGATCGCCGCCGGAAATACACCCCCAGCGCGAGCATCAGCAGCAGGTAACCGGCGATCACTGCCCAGTCGAGTAGCGTCAGCGTCATCAATTTTCCGGCTGCAGATCGTCCGGCAATTTTACAGGAATCGGCTGTCCAGTGTGGTTGCAACCCGTCGAAGTGTCAAACAAAAATCCGGTTCATGGATTTTCGGGCATCGATTTCGTGGAGTACAATGCCACCCGCCATGTTCAATCCAAAAACGCAGCGGCCGGACGAATTCCGCCTTTATGCGAATTCGGTGGCAGATGAATAAGTGGCCGCGTTCCCTTGCGTCTCCTCGTGTCGTGAATATTGAAGATTTGCGCCAGATGGCCATGCGCCGCCTGCCGCGGGCCGTCTTCGATTATCTCGACGGCGGCGCCGAACGGGAAACCTCGCTGCGCGAAAATAGCCGCGCCTTTGATTCCTTGACATTCCGCCCGCGCAACGCGATGGCCGTGCCGCAATGCGATCTGCGCACAAAAGTTTTGGGGGCCGAACTTTCTTTTCCTGCAATCCTCGCCCCGATTGGCTACAGCCGACTCATCCATCCCGATGGCGAATGCGCCGCATCTGCCGGCGCCGGCGCCGCAGGCACAGCCTATGTTCTCTCCACGATTTCCGGGCACAAACTCGAAGACGTTCGCGCCGCGTCGAAGGGTCCGCTCTGGTATCAGCTCTACTTGCTGGGTGGCCGCGCCCCCGCGGAAGCGGCGCTGGAACGCGCCAAGGCCGCAGGCTTCTCGGCATTGTTTGTCACGATCGACACTGGTACAGCGGGCATGCGCGAACGCGATATCCGAAATGGAACCGGGCAGCTCATGGGCGGAAACTGGATCGGAATGATTCCGTATCTCTCGCAATTTTTCTCGCGCCCGCGCTGGGTCGCCTCCTATTTGATGGATGGCGGCCTGCACAAATTGCCCAACGTGATTATTCCCGGCCAGGGACCCATGGCTCTCCTTGACGTGGCCGCCGCGCTAGCCGAGTCAGTCGTAACCTGGCAGGATTTTCGCTGGCTGCGCGAAGTGTGGCCGGGTCCAATAGTCGCCAAGGGCGTCCTTACTGGCGACGACGCGCGCCGCGCGATCGATGCAGGAGCCGCAGGCGTTGTCGTTTCCAATCACGGAGGCCGCCAACTGGACGGAGTTTCCGCAACGCTGCGCGTGCTGCCGGAAATTGTGAAGGCCGTGAATGGCCAGATCGAAGTCCTGATGGACGGCGGCGTGCGCCGCGGCGGCGACATTGTCAAAGCAATTTGCATGGGCGCGCGCGCCGTTCTGGTCGGCCGCGCCTACGCCTACGGCATGGCGGCCGCAGGAGAACCCGGCGTTGCGAGAGCAATCGCGATCCTGCGCGCGGATTTGGAGCGCACCATGAAATTGCTGGGAAGCGCATCGATCGGCGAGCTGGACCAATCGTACGTAGATGTCCCGCGCGATTGGCCGACTGCAAGTTGAGAGTCGAGAGGAGAGAATTACTGGGGTCCAGTTGCGGGTCAAAGGTTCACGGGTCACGAATCACGATTCACGCCTTCAAGGGGGGAGAAGGCCCCGGGTTCGTCAGGGGGATGCAAACCCGGGGCCTGGGGGATTGAAACAGAAGCGGGGCCGGAGTAAATTCAATCTCGATTCAAGCGCTGCGCTGGGCTATGACGTAGGGCCCACGATCAATCGGCACAGCTTGTACAATTCCTCGTACGTGAAAACCAACCGCACGGTTGTCGTTCCTTCTTCCAAATGCCCGAGCCCGGATAGTTCGCAAATCTCTCGCAGTTGGTCCTGCGGCAGGCCCAACAGATAAGCTGCCCTGCTCTCTTCGATCATTTCTCTCCGGACAGTTTGGCTTGTCATCCGATTCGGCCTCTCCTAGGGCGATATGCCTGGATCTGGATGCTGGTGCGAGCCGTCTAGTTCATGACCAGGCTGGCCCAGTTGTCCTGCTCTACCGCCAATATCATCGGCTTATAAATATCGATATCCCAGGTATCGCCAATTCGAAAACGGATCGCGCCGTCGGACTCTCCCACAATGATGCCGCGCAGTGGCACGCGAAGATCGCCAGCTGCCACTTGCAGGATTACCGCCTGACCCACCCAGGAAGCATAAGCGCTTGGCATTGCATCCCCCCTCAGAGCGATTGAGTTCCGTTCGAACAATTGCGATTTTGCTTCCCACTAGCGCGCCCAACAATGGTACGGAGGCCACAAACTGATAGGAGAAAAGTACTGTTAGCCGTTGAGGCACAAATACTTGGGACCTTCCGGTACGCAGTACGGGAGTACCGAAAATATGGCACCTGTGCTTCATTGCCGTCCCCCTCCCACCAAGCCAAACTGGCGCTATGACGGCCCTTCGCGCACCCGAGCCAAGAATCAATGGGCAAGCGACCGGAACCCCGCGCCTGCGGAAAATGCAGGCTGGGGAGCCGGGAACTGGAGTATCACTGGCGCTGGGTGGCGGTTTCTCACGGGGTTTCGCACATCTGGGGGTACTGGAAGTTCTTGAAACAGAGGGCGTCCCTATTTCCGCAATCGTGGGCACAAGTATTGGAGGTTTGCTTGGCGCGGCCTACGCCGACGGCATTTCCCTGCGCGACCTTTGTGAACTTGGGCGGCGGGTCCGTGTCCGCGACTTTCTCCGTTTCCATCAATCAGGCCAGGGCGTGCAGAAGAAGGATTGCATCGGCCAGTTTGTACAAGAATGGTTTCATGCCGCGTCCGTGGAAGAGCTGCCTATTCCCACGGCGATCGTCAGCACGGATCTCGCCACCGGCGCGCCATACGTATTTACGAGAGGCCCGATCGAAGTGGCCATCCGCGCCAGCTGCGCTTTTCCCGGACTGGTCAAGCCCGTCGAATTTGAAGGTCGAATGCTCGCCGACGGCTGCATCGCGGCGGCGGTGCCCACTGCGATTGCCTCCAGAATCAGTGGGGGATGCGTGCTGGGAGTCAGCGTGCGTCCGGATGACGCCGGTTCCTCGACCTCGGAAAATGTAGTGAAAATATTCGATCCTCGTTTTCGTGCCTCGCACAGGAACGCTCTGGAGCCTTCCTGGTGCAGACATGCGGACATTCTACTTGAACCGCAAGTGCACCACATCGATTGGAATGATTTCTCTCGCGTGGATGAGGCATTCGCGGCGGGCGCCGAGGCCATGCGCCGCGCTCTGCCCGCGCTGCGCGAACTGCTCGACCAGCGCTCGCAGTTGGCGCCGGCAGCCGGCATGGGCTTCCCTCCGGAAAGGGGTCTTGCTCTATGAGAACCTTCCTTTTGATCCAGACGCTCGTTGGCATGTTGGCGCTCGAGTGGGAACTCGGCAGTCAAGACCCGGTCGTTTTCTGTTACCGTATAGGAGTCAGCCTGCGCGAGTCTTCTTCGGACGATTCGGCCGGCGCCGGTGACAGATTTTCAGGTGCGGGCCTCTCCTGTTAGCCTTGAGTTTTAAGGGGCCGCCCGCAAGGATGCGGGCGCGGGCTCTACTTAATTTAGCCTGAGTAACGAAGGGCAGCCCGCAAGCGTAAATGATCGGATCACTCGTACACTTACTTCATTTCCTGTTCAACGTTAAGGGCCTGATCGAGTGGGGCGGCACGCTACTGGTGTGCACCATCGTTTTCGTTGAAACGGGCTTCTTCGTCGGATTTTTTCTTCCCGGTGATTCGCTTCTCGTCACCGCCGGAGTATTCGCCGCTTCGGGGCAACTGCAAGTTTCTGAACTCTTGCTCCTCGTTCCCCTGTGCGCGATTGTGGGAGACCAGATCGGCTACTGGATTGGCAGGAAAGCCGGTCAGGCCCTCTATCAGCGCGAAGATTCGCTGGTGTTCCGCAAGCGCCACCTGCAACGCGCTCACGAATTCTACGAAAAATACGGCGGCAAGACAGTCATCCTCGCGCGTTTTGTTCCCATCGTGCGAACTTTTTGTCCGCCCGTCGCCGGCGCCGCCGAGATGTCCTACGTGCGCTATTTTGCGTACGACGTGGTAGGTGGCCTTCTCTGGGGCGGCGGCATGATTCTCGGCGGCTATTTTCTGGGCCGGCAAGTCCCGAACATCAGCGAAAACATTCACTACGTCATCGCGGTGGTGATCTTCTTGTCCCTGCTGCCACCCATTATCGGCGTGTTGCGCGCTCGGTCTTCCGGATCGGCGGCGCGAGCCTCCATTCCACAGCCTGCACCGCCCGAGCGTGACTAGCCGTGCCGTTTCTCGGTCCTCCTATAGAAACACCTCCGCGCGCTGTGATCTTCGACGTTGGCCGCGTCATCATCCAGGTCGACATGTCGCGTTCGGCTGGAGCGCTCGGAAAGCGCCAGGGGCTGTCGCGTTTGCAAGTCCTCCGGGAATTGGAAGCGGACCCGCGCTGGCCGGACTGGCAGGAAGGCCGCATGGCGCCGCGCGACTGGCACGCGCACCTCTCCAAAAAATTGCAATTTGCCTATGGTTTTGAAGAATTCTGCGCAATTTGGAGTAGCGTGCTGGTTCCCGAAACGATTTTGCCGGACCGCTTGTTCGAGTGTCTCGCTACAAAATGCCGTCTCGCGCTCTTGTCGAATACCGATCCCATCCACGTGGCCCATTTCGAGTCCACCTACTCCTTCGTGCGCCACTTCCCTGTCCGCGTCTATTCTTGCCGGGTAGGATCAAGCAAGCCTTCTCCCGCGATCTTTCATCACGCCCTGCGTGAAGTCGATGCCATGCCCGACGAAGCCATGTTCATCGATGACATGCATGAGAATGTGCTCGCAGCAGCCAGCGTGGGGATCAATGCCTTCCACTTCACTTCTGCGGACGACCTGCTTGCCGAATTCTCGCGCTTAGGGTTTTGAATTACCTAGTTTGCTGGCCACAGAACGGCGGGAAAACCAAAACCCCGACCCTTTAGAACCGAAAGAGTCGGCCACCTGAAAAAGGAAAATCAGTCCTTCGGCGTTTGTGTATTGGAGTGGGCGGGTGGGCCAGCATTTGAGTCGGGTTTGATCTTCCGGGCGGCCGCTCCTTCGTGGTTTTTCGAAGGGGCGGAGCGATTGCCATTGCCCGCCTCCGCCACACCCACCTACCCGGCTTGCGTTTCAACCCTTACCGTATATCCAGAAAACTCCTAAAGCGCGTAAAGTTTGCATATACGCCGGATTGACCAGAAATCCTGGTGCTGAAATATCCCCTTAGTTTTCATTTCGATACACGTCTCGATCCGAAAAGGCTACTTGGCGTCTGGCGTGCTCTTTCCTTCACAGAGTTGGTATTTAAAAGGGGGGAAAATATATGGCTGAAGAGCTCGATCATTCCGCTAACGGCAACCGAAGCGTACCCGGATGGGTAATCGCGGCGGTAGCTGTCCTTGGAGTTGTGGCTTTGGTGGGGCTGGTGATGGCGCACAACGCCTCCACGCAGGCCCAGGACGCGCAGCAATCGTTCGACACCAAAGTTAAGGCCTTGCAGACCGATTTCGCGGCCCAGATCGCCCAATTGCAGCAGCATCAGGCGCAAGTCGACACTTCCAACGCCGGCTTGCAGAGCGACATCACCGTGGTGACCAAGCGGCTGCGGCTCACGCAAAAAGACTTGAAGACTGCGCGAGAGGAAGCCGAAACGATTCGCACAGAAGACCAGCAGAAGATTGCCGAAGTAGACGCCGCGGCCAAGACCGAACTGGCCACCAAGGCCAGTACGGATGAAGTCAAGACGGTGGACGGTAAGGTGGACGGCGTACGCACAGACCTCTCCGGGACACAAAATGATCTGAAAATGGCGCGCAGCGAACTGGGCACCTTGATCGCGCGCAACCATGAAGACGTGGAACAGCTGCGCCGCCTCGGTGAGCGCGATTACATCGAATTCACCATCGACGCCAAGAACAAGCCTCAAAAGGTCGGAAGCTTCGTGGTCGAACTGCGCGGCACCAACCCCAACAAGAAGCGCTACAACGTTTCCTTGATTGTGGATGACGCCCGCATTGACAAGAAGAACTTGCCGATCAACGAACCGATCTTCTTCCACCAGGGCACTGATCGCCGCCCCCTGGAACTGGTCGTCAACAGCGTGGCCAAGGATAAGGTTACCGGTTACATCAGCATCCCCAAGGCCGCCGGCGCTCAATCTGCATCGAGCGACTAGCGGGACTGGATAGGGTCCAGGCGTTGTACCGGCGCCACGGACAGTAGTTTCGGCGGGCGGAGCGCAGGGGCGCTCTGTCCGCCGATTGTTTTTTATAGAGGCCCATGCCCTTTGGACGGGCTGCTGTCTGATGCATTCCTGGTCCAGGCGGATTCGCCGAGCGAACGCACTGCTTCCAAGCATCCCTATCTCACGTTACACTGCTAGACGTCTTGCTTGCCCCTCGTCATCTGATTTTTACCGCCCTCGAAGGAGCCTTAGTCGATTCGCGCAACGATTCTTTTGCCGGCGCGGAAGAGGCTTTGTCTGAACTCGAACGGCGAAAGATCGCATTCGTTTTGCTCACGTCGCGCACCCGGGAAGAAATCGAACCCCTTCGGCGAAAGATGGGGCACAACCATCCCTTCGTCACGGAGAACGGCGGAGGGATCTTTTTTCCGGACGGCTACTTCAGTCTGCGGATACCGGGCGCTGTGCGCACGGCACGCTATCTCAGCATCGCCCAGGGCCGCCCGTATGCGGAAGTCTGTGAGGGGCTCGATGAGATCGCCGAGGAATGCGCCGTAGGGGTTGCCGGCTTCCATCACATGAGCGTTCGCGAGATCGCCGAAAATACCGGCCTGCGCCCGCGCAGCGCCGAACTGGCCCGCGCCCGGGAATTCGACGAACCATTCTATTTCACCTCCGCCGACGACAAAGCCATAGTGCGATTTGTGGAAACCGCGCGTGAGCGAGGTTTCGACACGCGGCGTGGCCCCACGTTTTGGCATCTTTCCGCCAAGTGCGACGCTGCGCGCGCAGTGCGTACTCTCTCCCAGCTGTTCCGGGAAGCGACCCATATCAAGCTGCGTCTCGTTGGCATTGGGGGCGGCCAAGAGGATCTGCCCTGGCTCCGCGCCGTGGATCAGCCAATTCTGCTCCCGAATTCGCAGGACGCCGCTAGGCCCTCTGAGTCTCCGCGGAAGGACGGCGGGCGGACCAAGACAATCGCTATCGGAGAGACACCTGGGCCGGCGGGATGGAACAAAGCGGTCCTGGATATCATCGGTTAGGTTTGCAAATACTAATACGCCCCCCCACTGAGAGATCCTTTTCATTCTTTGGCAATTCGCGGGCACTTTTGCGCTGTTTTCTGTCTTAGCTCACTTGCCATGATTTCTTGCCGGCGGATCTAATCTGCACAGCGGAATGGATTTACAAGATTCGGTCCCCTGCCTGACGGGTGGCCCCTATTTTGCCAGAGGTTACTTGTCGCGCGGCGCCTTGTGATTCAAGAATGAGGCCCCGCCAGTAGGCGTAGGACATGCCCAGAGGATGGATGCACCAAGCGCTTCGCCGTCTGACTGAACCGGCCCTGGAGTCCCATTTGGGGATGGCGCTGGCTTTGGCGGCGGTTGTCATGGGCTTGATGCTTTGCGCCATCATCTGGCAAGCCGACGTGATCGCCTACCAGCGCGAACTCATCCGGCTTCTATCGATCACCGGGTCTGGCGGAGCAGCATAATTGTTCTCAGTATCGTAAGCTGGGATTGCGAATTTGATCTTTCCCTACCGGGGGAATGAGCATGGGCGGCGCGGAAGCATTCGCGCCGCCCATTTTTTAACGAATGGCAATCTTATAGTCATGTATAATGACTGCGGGTAGTCTTTGGCTACAACTACTTCCCCTCTCCAGCAAGTCGCAGGAAATAGTGGAGAATTCCCATGAGAAAACTTTGCCGGACTGCGCTCTTATCTGTCCTAGCGATACTATCTATACCTTCCGCCACATTTTTTGTTCCTCGCGTGGACGCAGGGCCGATTCCAGCGGCCACTTCAGGCGGCAAAAAGAAAAGCAAATCCAAGCCCAGGAAGAGCAAAAAGATATTGAAGGGCCGCCATGGCATTCACAAGCGAAAGCCCGCCTAGCGCATAATTTTCGAGCGAAAACGCCATTCTTCTGAACGGTACTCTGCAACACGCCAATCGGGAGATTGGCGTTTCCGGGTTAAAGCCAAAACGGGGAGCCTGGCGGCTCCCCGTTTCAGCGTATTTTTGTTTTCGCCGTCGCGGCGCTTATTTGCGCCTCTGGCGGTACGCACCGCGTGCGCGGTGTGATCGTAGCTGTTAGTGTTCTAAGCCCGGTGGAGTCATCCTCGCCTCCGCGGCTATCGAACTACAACTCCCTTCTACGCCCATGCTGCGCCTTTGGCAAGAGCGCCCTTGCAATTTCCCCAGCTGAGGAATTCGGCGAATGAAAAGCCTTACTAGAGGCTAGGTCCCGAAATGAGGTGGCGGAATTCGACTGGCGGGCTTACTTGACGAAAAGGCCTTCGCGAAGCTGATCGCGGCCGACAAACATCTTAGAAGACCGGTAGCGGGAGAACAGATTTGATATCTCCCGGTTCTGAAAAACGCGTTGCGGCTGGAAGGGACAGGACGCCGGAATCAATTCCAGATTCTGACCGTCCAGAACTCGGTAGCGATGGAAAACTTCTGGTTTTCGGGTGTGGAAGATGGCGAAAACCACTCCGCCGTCGCGCACGAGAGAGGTAACGCGCGCGGCGAGTTTGGTCATGAGATCGTTATCGAGATAATCCAAAATATCCCAGAGCAGTACGGCGTCGAAGGTGCCTTCCGGGTACAGCATGGTGCTTTCGAGAAACCTCACCGCACGCCCTTCCGGAGTCAACCCCGACCGGTCCGCACCAGGCTGAAGTTTCTTCACACGCTGCTCTTCCTCGGTGAGGAATAATTGCAAGGTGGCCAGCAAATCCTCGGTGTAGACCTTGAAGCCTCGCTCAATGAAAAAAGTAATTGTGGTCTGCCGGGCAGGCCCAAGGTCCAACAAATGGCCGTGGCCGATTCCATCGAGCTGCCAAAGAAATTCCTTCAGGCCGTTGGACTGGCGCCCCTCTCTGGCAGCGGCACCCGCGGTTGCGGGATGTGCGCCGGCGGCGACAGCCACGGCAGCTGCAGGATGGGTTTTCGCCGGCGGCGAGGGCCGCGGGGGCAATGGAGGAAGCTGGCCAGCCCGTGATTTCCCGAAAAAACTCATCTTAGTTTGCGTTGTCTCCGCTGGCCTTCATGGCCACTGCCTGGGCCATTGCCGTGGAGCCCCCAAAAGATTTCGCCCCGGCGCGGTTGCTCTTAGAGCTGTCCTCGCGGGTGATTTCAACTTTACTATGAATTTGCGCGCCTTCGCCAATGGCAATTTGCGAGGTGGCAATATCGCCGCGGACTTCTCCGGTCGACCCGATTTCCACGCGGTCGCGGCCACGCAACGCGCCGGTCACTTTTCCGCGGACGATAATCTCGCGGGCATCGACGTCGGCCGAAATTTTGCCGTGCGGCCCGACAGTGACGCGCCCGTTGGAGAGATGGATGGTGCCCTGCACCTCCCCATCGATGTACAGGTCCTCGGCGCCCTTGATTTCACCCTTAATCAAGAGTGTCGAAGTGATGGTTCCTCCGGAGGGTTGCACCACCTCCGCAGTCAGTCCCGCAACGCTTCGGACGGGCGGATCTACGCGCGGCGCCTGTGCCGGTGTTGGTGTCGAGCATTCCGGAGCAGGCGCTCCTGGTTTTGAATCTTCTGGTTTTCGCCACATAATTTTTTCCCCCACCGAAAACTCCATCGCCACGTTGCTGGGGAGGGTGCAGAGTGGCCCGGAGAGGACGGTAACTTGCGAACTATAGTATGTCCAGGGCCGCGGGGCGAACCCCGCAGGCGTGGCGTGTTGCCAATCAGGCACGGGAGGGAAAGGCAGTCGCCATGCCTGGCCTCAGGACTCTCCCCCGCTCATCGCATCGGGCGCAGGAAATCAGGAATTCAGCTTCATTTTTGGGAGCCAGTCTGCCCCGCAATTCCCACCTCGCAACCAAGTAGCCCAACAGCTCGGACATAAAAAGCTTTTGCCCCTGGCGCGTTTCCCACCAGCTGGTGGGATCGAATTCGGAATCGCGGGCGGCGCTGACCCGCAGGCTCACGCCCGGCGGCAGCACCCTTTCAAAAATGAACCGCGCGCGCCGCGCGTGGTAATTGGAGGTCACAACCAGAACTCGCTTCCATCCACGAGCCTGGATGAGCCGCGCGACTTCGACCGCCTCTTCGCGCGTGTTCTGCGCTCGGTGCGACAGCTTGACAATCGATTTGGGCGGTACGCCGAACGATTCGAGATCGTGTCCCATCAAGTCAGCCAGGCTGGCATTCTGGCGCAACATTCGGCCGCTCGCCACCACTACGGGCGCCAAGCCTTCGCGGTAAAGCTCCGCCGCATGAAAAGCGCGGTCTCCCGCGTAATTGTCGTCCCCCAGAACGATCAGTGCGTCGGATTGCGCGGCCGGTTCATCCACCACCCAAAATTCGCCGGCAAAACGTAAAAGGGGATGCCTGGCGGAGTAAAGAAGAACGAGAAATCCAAAGAAGACCATGAGGAGCAGCAACCGGAAGAAAATTCCGCCCTGTTCACTTCGCCTCACGGGATGGGGTCCAGTTTGCGCAGCCGTTCGGCGGCCTCTTCCGGCAGAATGGCGTTGTAATAGACTTCCTTGATGCTGTAGGACTTGCTCCGCGTCTCCACGATGGGCAGGATTTCGATGTGCCAGTGATAGTCGTCGGCAATGGTTTTCCAGTACTGGGTGGCGGTATCACTCTTGGGGTGAAACGTATTGGGTGCGGTGTGCACGACCAGGTGGTAAGCCGGCGCGATCAGTCGAATCCGCCTCAGAATGCGGCGCAAAAGTGCCGCTAGGTGCTTCCGGTTGGTGCCCTGGCGCGGCCTCTCGAACATGTAATTGTGCCGGCGGTTGAGGATCCAGATTTCGTAGGGAACGCGCGAGGCATAGGGGCACATGGCGACGTAATCGCCCTGGGTATCCACGATGCGTTTCGCCTGGCGCTCTTCCTGTTTCACGATGTCGCAAAAAACACAGCGTTCTTTTTCTTTAAACCATTCCCGCGCGGCGCGCAATTCGTAGAGAACCCTTCGCGGCATGAACGTCGTGGCCGTAATTTGCGAGTGGGCGTGCGAGCCCTCCTGTCCGGCCAGGGGACCGTAATTCTTGTAGATAGAAACATATTTGAAGCGGAGATCGCGCTTCAAATCTTCGACACGCTGCCCCCAGGCTTGCATCACCAGCAGAATCTGGTCGTCGGTCAAATCTTCGAGCTTGCGGTTGTGTTCGGGTGTCTCAATGACGATTTCGTCCGCGCCCACCGGCTGCATCTGGTCGTAGATTCCGTCTGCCCGGCGCTGGGGGTCGCCTTCCACGCGGTAGAGCGGGTCCGGGTGCGGAAAAACGGAGACTTGCGGCGACCCTTGTGACGGTAAACGAAGAAGAGCGTTCCTGGAGTTCGTCTTCTCGGGACAAAACGGGCAGCCGCCCGTGGTTTCACAGGTGTCTCCCCGGTGTCCGACGATCACCCAACTGCGGGTGATGGGATCTTTACGAAGTTCCATGCATGGATTCTAAGTCAAGGCGGCGGATTGCAGAAGGATTCATTCGATTGGGGAAAGAAAAATCAAGGAAGTGCAGCGCTCACGTTTTTGCGAGATTCAGCGACTATAAATATCTCCGGCCCCTCTTGCATCGGGACAAGCGAGACGCTGGCGCCAGAAAAATAACCGGACCGAGGATATTTACCGCGTATACCGCGCGGGCGTGGGCCCCTCTTCCAGACGGTGCCGGTCCCAGATCGCGCCTTCGCGAGAGTAGGAGGCCATCTCGAAGTCCTGCGTAAGTTCCAGGCAATCGGTCGGGCAGGCGTCCTCACAAAGCCCGCAGAACATACAGCGCGAAGTGTCGTAGGTGAAGTTGGTGAGCACCTTGCGGCGGGTCGCGTCATCGCGATGCCAGCCGACCACGATCAAATTTTCCGGACAGGCCAGCGCGCACAGATTGCACGCAATGCAAAGCGTTTCGCCCGTCTCCGGATTCATGTTCAGGCGCGGCGCGCCGCGGTAGCGCTCCGCGACCATCGGCCGCTCCAGCGGATACTGCTCCGTATAAACGTACTTCGGATTCTGCGTCCGAAATGTCAGGAGCAGGCCTTTCCAGAAATCCGCCAGAAACAGCCGCTTCAGGAATGAGTTCATGGGGTTAGTCTGTCGGCGAACAGGTCGATTGTCAAGGGGTCGCCAATCGCCTGCAGCATGCCTAAACGAATCAAAAGAGACGCCGGAAGCGGCTCAGTGCGATGTCGAGTCAAATTTCAGAGAATTGAGGGTACTGACGAGCTTTTCCAGGTCTTCCTGGGTCATGCTGGTCAGTATGAAGCTCAGGGTGTGGGTCTCTAATCTTGTTGAAATAAAAGACTGGTGAAGGGTGGCGCTCGGAAAATGCAGTTGATCGTCCAGGCGAAAGAACTGTTTGCCGCCAAACGTCGCTTCCGTGATGTCGTCGGCAAAATCCACGGGCACCGTTCCCTTTTTCATGGTGTTTTCCAGAACCAGCAAATATTCTTTTCCACTCCTGATACCCGGCGCGAAATCCACTCTCTCCGAAATGACCTGGATCGATTGATTGAATTTTACCGGCGTCCCCAAGGGATACTGGAAGACCGTGAGCAATTGAGAGGTGCGATCGACCGAAGCGTCGTAAGCGGCTTTCTTGGTTGGGTCGTCGCCGGCCATCAAATTTTTTCCGACTTTCATGATCTCTTTGTTGGTGGCGTCGCCGTGCACGGTCCAGCCGGCGGGGAAAGTATACGTGAACCCGAATTGGCTGTTGGTGTAGGTATTTTCGGAAGCGCCTGCTGTATTGAGCCGCGCCGGAACGCTCGCGGATTCACTCGGAGCCGGCGCCGCGGGAGCCGCCTTGCCGGCGGGTTTTAGAAACGTGCTGCTCACAATGGGGATGTTCGTTCGCACATCGTGGAGATGAAAAACCATCGTGAATTCCGGACTCACCAGGCGAATCGTATAAGGAACTTGAATTCCTTCGACTGTTTTGAAGTCTGCGAAATACGTCTTCATCTGCGACGGTTTGCCATCTTCGACCGTTTCCATTGACATCCCGACCCGCAATCCAGTCTCTTTATCGAAATAGAATTTTCGGGGGATGCCGTGCCGCGGAGTCGCCAGAACCGTATAGACAGGCCGCCCGCCGACGGTGGCGTCGTTCTGAAGAACCATTTGAGGATAGAGTTGCTTTAGATTGATCTCACTGTAGAAATCGGATTCGAGCTTGGCGTCCTCGAGTTCGTCGCCCTGCACATCCACGATGCTGCGGTCGGCGGCAGTCTTCCAGGCGTTCGTTCCGTCAAAGCCCTGCTTCACGGTAAGAGCATCTCCCATGGAAATGCTCTGGTATACCTTGTCCGGGGCTTGGGCGTAACTTTCAAATGTCCCTTCCGCGTTCGCGAGCGGAATTTCTACACTTCCTTTCATGTACATGGACGTGACCTTTGCCCATGCAGCCTTGCCCCCAGCGGCAGCGCCCGCACGCTCGATGATCTGGTCCACCGTGGGGGCAGAAACGGATGGCTGAACGGTACTGACGTCCTTGGCGGAAACGTTTGTTTGGGCCCGGTCGGAAATCGCATTCGATAAGAAGACACAAAGGGACAGAAGTAAACCGGCGAGAACTTTTTCCATTTTCGAGTCTCCGCGTAACGTTACGCTTTATATAATAAGATTAATATGCCGGTTGCCTGAGTCAAGGCGAGCCACTTTGCGGTGTGCCACTTCAGCTACCTGTTCTTTATGCAGGATGCGAACCTGAGGGATTGTTCGGGCAGAAACGAGACCATGGAGGAGTAGGACAAACATCGGCAGGGAGCGTTTTGGATTAACACGTTCCGATAAGTTGAAATCGTAGAGTGAAGGAGCCAAAGCCTCCGCCCCTTCGAAAGTCTCGAAGTAGCGGCCACCCGGAAGATCAAAATCCCCCAAAGGGTGTGCCACCCACCCGATCAATTCTGTGAACGCTTAACTGTTCTGCGACCCGAAGATTTTAGCGGCCAAGTAGCCCCACACGATAGCGCAGGCAAGTACAACTCCTGCGAATACATCGGCAGGCCACGCTTCATGACCTCCATGTACGGCGTCGAGATGCAGCAAAAAGTATGCGGCACCCAGCAAAGGCACCAAGGCTAAGGAGACGATCCATAGCAGACGTCCAGGGCCCTTCGCTGTTTTGAGATCTTTACCCCGACCGCGTGCCTCGGACAAATCCGATCGGTCACGAACGCGAGAGATTCGGGCAAGGTATACACTCGCCATAATGGCCACAAGGCTAAGAACACGAATCGGATAACTGTGAGATCCCGCATAGATGCCTACCCCTCCCCCCAGCAAGAGTAGAAGGATTGCTAAGGCATACAAGCCGTACCTCTTACGGGTCACACTCTGAGACGCTGTCACTGACATGCCTCTTTTGCCTCGCGGGCCAGATCGGCCGTTTGTTCCGCCAAATCTCCAATTCTCTCGGCCCAGGGCTTAAGGAAGGTGGGTCGCCCACCCTTTCGCATCTTTCGTGTCAACACGCTTTCGTGGTTGAATGATACCACTCCAGTAAGTCAACGCTGAGTGACTAGTTGGGCATTTTCGGGTGGCCGACCCTTAGGGGATTAAAGGGACGGGTTCTTGCGCCGTTCTTCGTTTCTTGGCCAACGGTTGGTTCGTCACCACGGGCGCACCCATCCGCGATTTATTACGTTCGCTTGTTATTGGTGCATGCCCCTTGAGCGTAGGTTCGAGGGATAGATTATGAATGGATCGTGACAACGAATTGTGGGCAATATTGCTTAGCACTTTTTTCCCTCAGTTTTTGTCGCTTGACCAACAGTGTATAATCTGGCCTAAAGCCAATTTTAATTTGACAGGTCCGGAGCACGGGAGGGGTTTCGACATGCGAAATCGTTTGCTGGGAATTTTTGTGTGGCTGGCGATTGTGACCATTTGCTCCGCAAGCGCCTTTGCCCAGACGAAAAAATCGGACACGCAGGGGAAACCCGGCGATTCAAACAAGACGCCGGATCTGTCGGGCGTGTGGATGCGGGACGCTCCTCCGGCGACCGCGATGCAATACTGGATTTATGAGCTGAATCAAGAGGAACCGCCCATGACAGAGTGGGGCGCGGCGCAATTCAAGGCGGCCAAGTCTTCCTTTGGGGCTCACGAATATCCGCTGGAGGAAACGAATGATCCCGTGTTGCGTAGCTGCTTTCCTCCCGGCGTGCCGCGCGTTTATATGCATCCCTTCCCCTTTCAATTTATTCAGACGGCCGGCGAAATCGTGATGCTTTTCGAAGTCGATTCCCTGCGGCGGGAAATTTACCTCAATGCGCAGCATGATCCCGGCCTGGTTCCCTTGTGGATGGGAAATTCGATCGGGCATTGGGAGGGGGACACGCTCGTCGTCGACACCAACAATTTTAACGACCGGACCTGGATCGACCGGGTCGGCCACCCGCACAGCGACCAATTGCACGTGATCGAGCGCTTCAGGCGAACGGCCCAGGACCATCTGGTCGATGACATCACCATTGACGATCCCAAGGCGTACTCGAAACCCTGGACCGCGCGCCTCGAATTCAAGTTGAGGCCGTGGAAGCTGACGGAACAGTTCTGCGAGGATGGCGAGACCTTCCTCGGACTTGAGAAAAAAGAAGCGTCACAGGGAAAGTAGGCGCGGCAACCATTTTTCCGAATTCAATCAAGCAGAATACGCGGAAGTCTCCGGCGGACGATGATTTTGGCATTGACATATCGCGGGTCGCGGGAGATATTTTTATTAACTCGCTTTTCTAGCGCAGGGCGACAATTTTGACAATCGGACCTTTAAGTTCAACAGGTGCGTTCGGGAGGATCAGCATGAGGAAGTTGGGTCTGTTTCTTGCCGCGATATTTTGCGTCGTTTTTATTTCTGCTCCCCTTCTGGCGCACCATGGAGAGGCGAACTACGACACCGAGAAGACCGTGACGGTGAAGGGTACCGTGACTGAGTTCGAGTTCGTCAATCCCCACGTTCAAATCAGCATCGACTCGAAGAATGACAAAGGCGAAATCGAAAAGTGGATCGGCGAAGCCAGGAGCCCGGCCATGCTGGCCCGGTACGGCGGATGGGACAGGAACACGATCAAAGTCGGCGACGTGATCACCTTCTACGGCCACCGGACCAAGAACGGCACATTCTTCATGCGTCTGGAAAAAATCGTGATGGCCGATGGCAAGGAACTTCCCAACCTCTAGGATGGCCGACCCTTCGCCGGGGTACGAAACAGAGAGTAGCCGTTTTCCGTTTAGCCCGAATCAATCAACATTTTTAGACATGGCATCGAGTTGCAGCGTTCTCTGTCGCTCCATAGTGATAAAATCCCCGCCTATGAGTACGGCTAGCGCGCGACCACAACTTCAAATTCGACAGGCTCAGGAAGCTGACGCCTCATCTCTGTGCGAAATTTTCAACGAAGCGGTGCAAGACCACCTGGAAACATTTGATGGCGATGCGCGCGCCGAAGAGGACCAGCGTTTGCGGATCGCTGCCGCCGAACAGGATCCAAAGCATCCGATCCTGGTCGCCGAATTGCGAAATTGGATTGCGGGCTGGGCAGCGCTCGCGCCATACGACCCTCGAATCGCGCTGGACGATATCGGCGAGGTCTACATCTACGTGCGACGGTCGTTCCGCAGCTACGGCGTGGGGCGGCAGCTTATGCGCGCTGTCCAGGAAGCAGCCGGAAAGCTCGGGTACCGTAAATTGATCGGCCGCATGCTGGCGCAAAATCAGGATGGACTGAGTTTGTGCCGCGCGACGGGCTGGCGCGAAGTGGGCCGCCACTCCGCCCACACGCGGTTGAACGACGGCCTGCATGACGTAATGCTCGTGGAATACCTGATCCCTACTTCTCTCCCTCCGCAGCCGTGAACGATTTCGAATACATGCATCTGGCCATCGTGCAGGCGCAGGCCGCCGCGCTGCGCGGAGAAGTGCCCGTCGGGGCATTGGTCGTGATGGATGGCAGGATCGTCGCCGCCGCGGGCAATCGCACCATCACCGATTGCGACCCGACCGCGCACGCGGAAATCGTGGCCCTGCGCGAAGCCGCGAGGAAGGTGGACAACTATCGCCTCATCGGGGCGTCGCTCTATGTGACGGTCGAACCCTGCGCCATGTGCGCGGGCGCTCTGGTGCAGGCGCGCGTCGCCCGGCTGATTTACGGCGCCGATGAACCGAAGGGCGGCGCCGTCCGCACCTGTATGCAAGTCCTCGACGCGCCCGCGCTCAATCATCGCGTCGAAGTCGTCTCCGGCGTGCTTGCGGAGGAGTCCGTGCAATTGCTGCAATCTTTTTTTTCCGGGCGCCGTTGATGCGCGCTGAAGAGGATTCAGGTTTGAGGTTTGAGGTTTGAGGTTTGAGGTTTGAGGTTTGAGGTTTGAGATTTGAGGTTTGAGATTTGAGATTCTAGGCTTCCGGTTTCTCGCCTTGCTTCATTTTCCAGAGCATCTGCCGTAGCATGCCGAGCCAGATCACGGCGTCGCGCTCCGGCAAACGCAATCGCCGGACCAGGCGGCGAATTCTTTCATCAGCGTCGGACACGCGGCGCCGGTCCAGGAATCCGCTGGTCTGCAGCGCCTCCAGCAGCAGCGCGGTGATGCGCTCGAGTTCGGCGGCCGTCGCCGGCTTCCATTGTTCCGCGGCCCGCGCTTTTTTCGAGTCTCGAATCAGTTCGTACAGGCAAACGGCGGCTGCCTGGCCAAGGTTCATCGAGATATTTCCATCGGACGTTGGCATTCGGATAAGCCAGTGACAATGACTGAGGGCGTCGTTGGAAAGCCCGAATTTTTCCGAGCCAAATAGCAAAGCGACGTTGCTCGACCCCAAACGCTTACGTATCAGCCGCGCTCCGTATTCCGGGCGCCGGACCGGGTGCTGCAGGTCGCGGTTGCGAACCGCTGTGGTTCCGACGACCAGCGTGCAATCTTCGATGGCCTCCGCCAAGGTCTTGTACCGCTCGGCCTTGGCAAGGATTTCCGAAGCCCCTACCGCCGAGCGGGCTTCGCGAAACGATGGCGAGTACGGATTCACCACGCGAAGCGCGTGAAATCCGAAATTGCTCATGGCCCGGGCGACCGCGCCGATATTCAGCGGATTGCGCGGAGCGACCAGGACAACCCGCAGACGGCTAAGATCAATGGAAGTTGGCACGGGTTCCCTATTGTAAGACACGTATGCGATGGCGCCATCCTGGAGTGAGTCAGGCTGGCGGCCTGAATCGGATTCTTACCATCGAACAGATGAATTGGACAGAAGGAGCGAGGAGGACTAAAATCATCAGAGATGTAAGTGAGTCGCCATAAAAAGGGACTCCGATGAAACATGTTTACGATCTGTTCGAAAAATTCTCCGATGGCTCTTCGCTTTGGCGGGCTTGCGTAGTTGGACTAGAAGGTGTGCGCGTGCATATGCGTGACCTAGCCCAGCATTCCCCAAACCAGTTTTACGCAATGCATGTGGCCACTGGGAAAATTGTCCCTAACAGCCATTACCAAGGCGAATTGCCCATTGCCTCCCGGCCGGGGAGAAGAAACAGGGCCGCAGCGGCCTAGCACGGATATCGCCGCGTTCATTTGTCGCATGAACGCTAGATGGTAGTGTGAACGGGTCTTCTTTTCGCTCTTTCTTCGCCAGCCGCCGTGAATAAAATGGAACGATTCCACGTGCGAACGGCAATACAGCACACGAATGAGCCTTCCTCCGACAGGCTCATTGAGGGGAGGCGGCCGCAATTGCGACGCCTCTCCTTTTTTCTTAAGGGCGCCCGGCCCGATTTCCCAAATTGGCGAGAGTTTCGTCGCGTGTCGACCAGCATTCTCTGGTACTCGGTTTACGCTAGTGTTAGCTGAGAAAGCACAGTGTAGACTTGGCTCTAGACACCCAGGAAACATTGGCATATTTTGTATGCGTGAATTGGATTAGAGTTTACTTAGACTTCCAGCCCAGTCCAAGGGAACAGGAGTAACCGCAATGCTAACTGCCGTGAAGGAAGGTCGCCTAACCCCTCGAGAGACCTTGTCTGAACCAGTCCGTGTTCGCCCCTGTGATCCGCAGTTTACCGAGGAAATCTGCACGACCGCGAACGTATCGCGTAGCGGGCTGTATTTCGTGACCACCACTAAGCACTACTTTGTTGGAATGAACGTTATCGTGACCCTGAACTTTGGCCCGGATGACCCGATTCATCGCGAGCGGATCGGGGATGTGGTGCGTGTCGATGAGCTGGACGAAGGCAAGCGCGGCATCGCCATCCGAATCCTCATGCACAATAATCCGGGGATTTACTCCGGCACGTGACACTTCCCTGAATTGTCTCATCGCTGAAGGATACGACCCTCTTATAAATGGGAAATTTCCGCAATCATGCGGCCGGCACCAGTGTGCCGCTGCGATGTTCCGCTGCGGCCACACGTATCGCTGTCTTGATGGCCGTGTCAGGATTGAGTGAGATCGAGTCAATCCCCTGGGTCACCAGCCATTCGGCAAATTCGGGAAAATCCGACGGCGCCTGCCCGCAGATTCCGATGGGCTTCTTTGCTTCCCGCGCCGAGCGGATGGCGCTTGCGATCATCCTGCGCACCGCCGCATTGTTTTCGTCGAAAAGGTGAGCCACCGTGCCGGAATCGCGGTCCAGGCCAAGCGTGAGCTGCGTCAGATCATTCGAGCCGATGGAATACCCGTCGAATATTTTCAAGAATTCGTCGGCCAGAATGACGTTGGCAGGAATCTCGCACATGGCATAGACCTCTAGCCCGTTTTCACCCTGCCGCAACCCATTCAGGGCTATTTGCGCGATGACCTTCTTCCCTTCCTCCACTGTGCGGCAGAAGGGAATCATTACTTTCAAATTGGTGAGTCCCATCTCGTTCCGCACGCGCGCGAGCGCTGCGCATTCCAGTGCGAATCCCGGCGAGTAGCGGGCATCGTAATAACGGGATGCGCCGCGAAAACCGATCATGGGATTTTCTTCCTTGGGCTCAAATTCTTCTCCGCCAAGCAAGCGAGCGTATTCGTTGGTTTTGAAGTCGCTCATCCGAACGATGACCGGCTTGGGATAGAAGGCCGCAGCGATACGAGCCACACCCTCGCTCAGACGGCGGATGAAAAATTCGCGCGGATCTTCTGCCGCAATCCGTGTCCGGATTTCGTTCACCGCTTTCACGTCTTTCAGATTCGGGAATTGCGCCAGCGCCATGGGGTGTATGCCAATGTGATTGGTAACAATGAACTCGATGCGCGCTAGCCCGACACCCGCGTTGGGGATGGCGGCCAAGTGAAAGGCTTGGCCCGGGTCCCCTAGGATGAGCATCACTTTGGTGCGTGTTTCAGGGATTTTGCTGGCTTCGACCTGCTCGATTTCAAAGGGAACGCGCCCATCATAGACATGCCCTTCGCTGCCTTCCGAGCAGCATACAGTCACGTCTCTTCCGGTGGCCAGTGCATGCGTCGCATTGCCCGTTCCCACGATGCACGGAATTCCGAACTCACGCGAAACGATGGCGGCATGCGCCGTCCTTCCGCCTTGATCCGTAACGATGGCCGCTACGCGGCGCATCACTGGCTCCCAGTCCGGATCCGTGTTTTGCGCGATAAGAACTTCTCCGGGCTGGACCTCCTGCAATTTGCCGACATCCATCACGACGTGAGCGCGTCCGGTGCCTATTTTCTCCCCCACTGCCTGCCCAATCACAAGCGGTGTGCCGGGTTTGGCCTTTAAGCGGTATACCTGGGCAGTGGCTTGAACCTTTTTCGCCGAGTGCACGGTCTCCGGGCGAGCCTGCACGATAAACAGTTCGCCGGTCACTCCGTCCTTGGCCCATTCGATATCCATGGGCCGTTGTTGCTTTGCGATCTTGGAGTAGTGCTCTTCGATGAGACATGCCCAGCGGGCGAGCTTAAGTACTTCGGAATCGGCCAGGCAATAACGCGCCCGGTCTTGCGCGGAAGTCGCCTCGCTACGTGTGGAACGCGTGCCCGCGGAGTAGATGAGGCGGATTTCCTTGGAACCCAATTGCCGCCCCACGATGGAGTCGTGTCCCTGTCGCAATGTCGGCTTGAAAACGATCCATTCATCCGGCGTGACAACACCTTGCACGACCAGTTCTCCCAGGCCAAATGAGCCGGTAATCGTGACCACGTCGCGGAAGCCGGACTCCGTGTCGAGCGTGAAAATTACGCCGGAGGAAGCCAGATCCGATCTCACCATCGGCATCACGCCGACCGAGAGGGCCACTTTCAGTTGAGGGAAGCCTTGGCGCGCCCGATAGCTGATGGCCCGGTCCGTGAACAGCGAAGCGAAACATTGATGCACGGCGCGGAAGAGGGCTTCTTCGCCGCGCACATTCAGAAACGTCTCCGCCGCGCCGGCGAACGACGCTTCGGGAAGATCCTCGGCGCTGGCCGAGGATCTGACTGCCATCTCCGCCTCGCGTCCGATCCGTTTGAGGAGCTGGCCGTAGGAGTCCCGGATCGCGGTCCGGAGCACTTCGGGCAAAGCCGTCTGTAAAATTTGGGTGCGCGCCTCGTGGCCCTTGGCCGCGAGTTGTTCGAGGTTCTCTGGATCAAGATTCGAGAAGATCTTTTCCAGTCTTGCGCGCAGTTCCCCTTCTTCGAGAAGCCGCCAGTACGCGGCCGTCGTCAGCGCAAAACCGTCCAGGACGCCGACGCCCTTCGGCTTTAGCGCGCTGAACAGCTCGCCGAGGGATGCATTTTTGCCGCCCACCAGCGCCACGTCTTGATTGCGAATACTGGAAAAGTCCATCGTGTAAGTTGAGTTCATGAAATCACCTCGTCGATTGGCTTGATATCCAAGAATGTCCCATGCCACCATCGCATGGCGCCTCGCCACTCAGTCGCGGACCATCCTTCCTACCAATTCCATTCTCCTGTCCGGACAACGCAAGGATATGTGCACTGTGTCGCACCCGACTGTGACACAAGTCACATACGCTTCAGGCCACACAGGATAAAAGTGAATCTGTGGAGTGGGAACGGATGTTTTTCACAGGCTGGTGATTGACGGTACACCGTTGGCCGGGTTTTCATCGGGTCCGAAGAATTTTCGCAGTTTGAGATAAAGATCGACCAAAACGAACAGGGAGCGATGACCTACAAATGAAAATTCTGGTTGCAATCGACGGTTCCGATTTCTCTCAGGCAGCTTTGGATAGCGTGATAGCGAGACCTTGGCCGCCGGCTACAGAGGTAAAAGTCTTGAACGTGGTTGAGCCACCCTCCCTGCTGATGGGGAGGGAAATGGGCGGGTATGACCCGGAGTTCGAGGTAGTTTGGAAGGCTCTGCGGGAACAGGCGAGGCATTTGGTCGAGAAGGCCGTGGAAAAATTGCGCGCGGCAAAATTCAATGTTTCATCCGAGTTGGTGGAAGGCGATCCGAAATCGCAGATCATTGACATTGCCCACGAATGGCACGCCGACATGATTGTCCTTGGGTCCCACGGGCGAACGGGAATCAACCGTTTCTTGATGGGCAGTGTTTCCCAAGGTGTGGTTCGCCACGCACATTGTTCCGTGGAGATCATCCGGACTCCGTCTTAGCCGGGAACCCCATGGGAGGTCGAAATGCTTTCAAAAGAAATCAGCAATCGTGCCGGTCAATCCGAGCCTCGCAATCATGAGAAATTCTCTCCTGAAACTCCCGGTGTAAATGCTGTAAAGGCGTGGACGGTCGGGCGGGCTTATTCCGGCAAGGCCGTGGAAGCAGCTGCGGGCATCGGCGCCCTAGCTCTTTCAAGCGCGGCTTTCTACCGGGTTCGCGAGCTCCTGGCAGCGTTTCTCCTGTTCAGTGTTGTATTTGGCACTGTGGCTGTGGCCTTCTTAATTTTGTGGTTGGTTGAGCGGGGAGCTCACGATGCCGCAGTGCGCTTCGGAACGCATATGGATCATATATCGGCACGGCACAATGTCGCTCTCGCCCGCGCGCGTGCCATCCATGTCCATAGGACCCCACCATGGAATTGATGGAAGTTCTCCGCAACAGGCGCGCCGTGCGCGAATACACGGACACTTCAATTGACCGTGCCATGATTGAGCGCCTGATCGAAGCGGCAATTCTGGCGCCGAGCGCGATGAATCTGCAGCCGTGGGCGTTCCTTGTTGTACTGGGCCGCGAAAAGGTCGAGGGCCTTGCGAAGCGGGCCAAGGATTGGTTGCTCGCGAGTCTCTCGCAAACATCCTATGATCCTTCGATCCGCCACATGCTTGAAGATCCCCAATATGCCCTGTTCTACCACGCCCCTGCTCTGGTGGTACTCTTGGCCAGGTCTTCGGGCACGCAGTCTGCCGAGGATTGTTGTCTCGCGGGGGAAAACCTTATGCTGGCTGGTCGTAATGAAGGCTTGGGAAGCTGCTGGATTGGATTCGCGCGTCCCTGGCTTGATCTGCCCGGAACTAAAGCAGAACTAAAAGTGCCGGAACACTATCACGTCGTCGCGCCGATCGTATTGGGACATCCGAAGGCCTGGCCGGAGTCGCACGGACGAAAGCCCGCGGAAACCTATTGGCTGTGATGGCGACGCGGGATCACATTCAAACAGTTCTTTGCTGAAGGAAACCCAAAACCCGTTTCTAGTCGTGAGATACATTGTGTTCTCCACTATTCAGCCCCGCTCTCTCGCGCTTTCGAGTCGCTGGTTGCGAGCTTTGACTTTCTACTCGTGTCTGTTTATCTGCCTCCTGGGAATCGTCTACGGACCTCGGGCGATGGGAGGGCCATTGCCGGAACAGGCAGCCGAACGGGCCAAGATTGCGGAAGGCGAATATGCAATCTACGAGCAACACAATAACGGCGCCGTGGGTCCCTTTCAGGAGGAGGTTTACAACTTCCACGAATCCTGGACGCTTTGGCGAGCCGAGACGGGTCTGTATCAAGTTGAAGGCGTTCGGACCTTCGAGTCTCCAAAAGACGAAACACATTCCAATCGTTTTGCGGTCGAACTTTCCCGCGACCTGACAATGATCCGCGCGAAGGAGTTTGCCAAGCTGAAGTGGGTGCCGGATTCGGGCCCGTTATCATGCGAGTTCTTGCCCACGCAGCTGGACTGCTCCTCGGGCGGCTCAGATCCGGAGCGAGAGATCAAGTTGCGGACTCCATTGGAAAAACCGTACGGACTCCTCTGGCCGATTTCGCCCTTTTCCTTCGGCGGCATCACGCGGGAGGTAGAGCGGGATGTAACGCGCGCAACACAAGTTGATCTTGTGAGCATCGAGCAACCAAGCATGGCCACTCCCGCTCGGGCAGTGGTTCTGGAGGGCCCGCTGAAATACCTAGGGGAGGAGAATATCGAAACCGCTGGACGGAAGTGGCGTGCCCATAAATTCTCTCTCAAAGTTCCGCTCCATCCTGAATATCTAATCTGGACGTCTCCGAAGGGGCTTCTGCTGGCCCTCGCCATCGAACATGAACATAAGGATTGGCCGCAAGAGGGGATGAGATTGGCGCGCTTTAAAAGCTCGACGGAATTCTAGCTAGCAGTGGCAGCTTTCTGTTTCGTACGCGCGAAGGGCAAATCCATCTGGATCATTCGGCCTTTGAAGCTGGCAGACACCTCTGAAGGCTCGATCTCGGCAGGAAGCTCAAGAGAGCGGATGGTCAAACGGTCCGGAGGCTTCGGAACTGCTTCCCGCGTGCAAGTACGCTCCACTCCACAAACTGTGAGACGCCGCGGCTCAACGCAAATCTCGATTATTCCCTCGCCAAAGCACGCCGCGTCCGTGCTGAGCTCGAAGTTGTGGTCCGATACTAAGAATCCGCAGTTGAGCGGACGCACAGTTTCCGATTCCGCCCGTCGCCAGTCCTCCAACTCATGGCCCGGTTCCAACCCGCGGGTTTCAGAAATTTGAAAAGCTCGTTTTGCGATTGCAGCGCGGACGATGGCGGCTCGCTCGCCTGGCGTTACGCGTGCGACCTTCAGACGCCTCCCATTCCACGATCCTGGCTTGAACGAAGAAAGGTTCATCGGCCACCTCCAACATAGCGTTTCTACATGCAATTTAGCCGTTGCAACCGGCGGCCGATATGACAAACGTCACTGCATTTTGTGATCTGGAGCACAGATGCTTAGGGCGGGAGCGCAATAATAAGTACTCAGAGAGGCGGAAATTTCGTCATAAGCGAAAGTGTGATTCCGCGGAAAAGGAGGAAAACAAATGTCACACAATGTTGGTGGAATTGAGCGCGGAATCCGGGTAACCATCGGTATCGTGTTGCTTGGCAGCGCATTTTTTCACGTTCTCACGGGAGTCTTAGGAATCGTCGCTTACGTCGTGGGTGGCATCGCTGTCCTCACGGGTTTAATCGCATATTGCCCAGCATGGGCAGTCTGCGGAATCAACACCTCCGCGACGAAGCAAACCAAGACTGGAAGTGCCAAACCGGCCTGATCGCCGGTGAATCAGAATTGTCGAAGGCAAAAAGTGTTTACGGTTCAGAGGTCGAGGAGGTTCATGTCATGACTGACAGCGTAATCCAAAAAAATGAAAAGCCCACGGCAGCGTTTGTGCTCTCCTTGCTGGCCGGTTTATGGATGCTGGCTGCCGGCGCGATGATGCGTGGGTACGGTTGGGGAGGAATGATGGGCGGGCACGGATGGGGAGGGATGATGGGAAGCTGGCCAGAAATGCACAATTGGATGTGGGGCCAGGGAATCCGGCGGCTTGGCATGTGGTGGCCTTGGTTTGGCGTCCTGGCTGGAATCATCGTCCTGGTCGGCGCGGTCGTGCTTTACATCAAGCCCGAACAACGCAGAAGTTGGGGCATCGTGGTCTTAGTCGCTTCGGCCCTTTTGCTCTTTGCGGGGATGGGAAATCTAGTTGCGGGAGCGTTGGGAGTGATCGGCGGAATTCTGGCAGTTGCGACAAAGGATTAAAGGCTCGAAGGAGGAGCGGATTCGAGTTGGAAATGATTCCGATTGTTTCTCAACCTCCCGAGAATCGCCATGGGGCGCTCACGCCAGACGCCTCCCTCTTCATATTTCAACGTGTAAATGTGAAGCAAGCGCCAGCCCGATGCGAGCAGGCGATTCACTTCGTCTCGTCCGCGTGCTTCCAGGTTGTGCCCGGTGACTTCGGCGATATCCAATTGCCAGAGCGGAATCGTTTCCAGAGCTGCCGCGGCAACTTTTTCTTGTGACTTTTCGGCATCCGTTTTTTGTTTGACCATGATCGTCGAGTTCCTGAAATTTCCTTATATCGCGAATGTTAGTGCTGAAGTTTTCGTATATACCATCCGCGGCGAAACTCTGTGATTAATGTCACAAATCATGAAAACACTCTGGAATAAGTGCGGTGCGATCTGTGGGAAAACTGGTATCCTTGTGCGTACCTTTCCTTTCTCTTGGAACCAAGAAAGGCCGACCGTGAGCAGGCGAAAATCTGTTTTGCGCGCTTTCAGCGCTCTGATCTTATTGCCCGGCATCTCTGCGTATTCTCGTGCTGGAGAAAGCCCCATACAGCCTGAGCCTGTCTACCGACTGCGGCTCTACCACACGCATACCAATGAATCGATCGATCTGGTCTACAGGGTGGGTGACACTTACATTGCTCCGGCCATCGATCGCCTGGACCATTTTCTACGTGACCATCGCACGGGCGACGTAATTCAACTGGACCGGCGCGTGTTCGATTTGCTTCACGATTTGACGGCCGCTGTCGGGCGCCCCGACGCCGAGATTGACATCGTTTGCGGTTACCGTACACCATGGAGCAACGATTTTCTGCGCCGCACCACGCAGGGCGTCGCATCGCATAGCCTGCATATGCAAGGAGAAGCCATCGATATCCGCATGCCAGGTGTCGCTACTGCAAAATTGCGAGACGTGGCTCTCACGCTTCACCGCGGCGGAGTCGGCTACTATCCGGAATCGCGCTTTGTTCACGTCGATGTTGGCCGTGTTCGCCGCTGGTAAATTCTTTTTCTTCCTCGCAAATCCTGTGACTCGATAGCTACGGAGCGTGTTGCGCCAAGGCGCGTTCCAGATCGGCATCCAGGCCGTAAATATCGTCAAAGAAATGCGGCTCCTCGCCTTCCAATACCACCGCCGTTGCGTAGAAAATTAGCACGGGAACGGGTTCCTTTAGTTTGACCTCCATTGTCTCTTCCCCATTCATTGCGGCTCGGATACTGTCTTCATTCCATTCCGGCATGCCTTGAAATAGCCACTCTGCCAGCTTGACAGGATCTTCGAGTCGGATGCAGCCATGGCTGAAGTCGCGTCGAGACCTGGAGAACAATTGCGTGGCAGGCGTGCCATGCATGTAGACGTCGTACTGGTTGGGAAATTCGAATTTGATCAAGCCGAGGGCATTTTTCGGGCCGGGCGTTTGCCGGACTCTCAATTTCCCTGCACGCAGCTGCTCTTCGATCCCCTCGGTCACCGGTCCTTCGCTGACAACTCTTTCGTTCTGGTCCACGATTTCATATGAGTTCTCGGAAAGGAAAGAAGGGTTCTTCTCGAGATCAGGGATTACCTCAGCTTCCAGAATGCTTTGAGGAACATTCCAATATGGCCGGAAGATCACGGACCTGATCTCGTTCGCGAATACAGGCGTCTGGTGGCCGTATGCTTTCCCGACGACGACGTTCATGGTGAAGACGGTCCGGTATTGCTCATTAACGGCGTAGAGGCGAAATTCCGGAATGTTCACTACCACGGGAGGCCGATTGAACTGGTGCGGCAACCACCGCATGCGCTCCATGGCCAGTTGAAGCTGCGTGACGCGCCGGTTCAACGGCGTATTCAGCTTCCTTAGTGTTGGTGCGTCGAGAATGCCGTTTGTTTCGAGTCCGTGGCGCCGTTGAAAATGTTTCACAGCAGCGACAAGAGCCCCTTGATAATTCCCTTCTGCATTGGCCCCCTCAGGGTGTGCTGGAAGATCCCCCAGAAGCGCCAGCAACTTCGTCAGCCGAGGCACGCCGGCGTAAGATTCACCGGGTTTTATGGGACGCAAGGACACGGGGAGTGGCTCGCCATCATCGAGGCGTGCAAGGTCCATGTATTTCTTCAATGCCTCCTCTGTCCGGCGGTAAATTGGGAAAGGTGGTTCAACGCTTTCGAGTATCGCGTCGACATCCGTCGCACCTACCAGCCTTTGCCGTAGAAACTCGGACAGATCGATCTGCTTTTGGTCAATGTCGAGTCCGAAGTGGAAAAGGCGCGGGTTCACGCGCCCGATATGCAGGTCGGAGATATACCGCATCGTCGAAATCGTGACCATTAAATCGAATTTCACAAGATCCGATTCGGGCACTGCCGTGGACGCGTCGAATTGAGCGAGACGCTGATCCCATTGCGGGCCGTCATAATCTTCGGGCCTGAGGCCCTTGAATGCCGCATTCTTCAATGACCGAATGATCGCTCGTGCTTGGGCCGTAGGTTTGCCCTGATCAACCCACGGGAGGATTCCGTTGGCCGCGTCATAAAATTCTTTGACCTCCTTCTGGGAATTCGCAAAATTCGGCCAGTGGAGATTGGGCATCTCCGCCGCGTTCAGGAAGCTTTGAAGGTACGACTTGCCGTCAGCGGAAAGCTGCTGCGGTTGCGATATCGATTGATCGGCGGCGGCCTCTCTATTTGTATCTGCTCGGCTGACTGAGCCCATTCGAGAGCTAACGGGCAAGAGCAGGAGAATGCCGAGAACGACCAGTGAGTGAAGGCGACGGAGGGTCATTATGAGGTCCCTTGCAGAGGAGCCCGCTTAAGCATAGTGCAAAAAACCCTTCAGAAGGGAGATACCTCCAAAGTTTGAAAATTTGGACAGGCCCGGTTGGGATGGTCGGCTTTGACATTGACCTTGCAGATCCAAGGATATGAGGGCCTGTAACCCCCGCAATGTTCATTCCTGGACCACCTGTACTCATTCTGGCCTTATGGGTAGGTAACCCGGCACAGCGATCTAGTTCAATATTGTCTGTACTCGCAGCACGGGGGCTTTTTACCAGTCTGAGAAATATTCCGATATTTACGGCCGCAGCATCGTTTCAAGGCTAATACCATGTCCACGACCGCGGAACATGAAAAGACGCCGGCTTTCGGGATCGGGAGCGCGGAAAAGCTCACCCGGAAAGATTTGCGGGAGAGTGTCGAGAACCATGGCCTTTGGCTCGATTCCAACGGTGAGGCTGGCGCTCGAGCTGATTTTTCAGGAAAGAATCTTGCATACGCCGAATTAATCGATGCCCGCCTCCCGGACGCTCTTCTGCACAAGGCAAATTTGAAAGGTGCTGATCTGACCCTTGCGGATTTGCGTGGAGCGGTCTTGGTTCAGACAAACCTGGCGGAAGCAAACCTGCTTGGGACTCAGTTCCAGCAAGCAAATCTTCAGGCCGCCTGCATGCAGGGTGCGACAGGACTTCTGAGCCCACAACTGGCGGGAGCGAATCTGTTCGGCGCGATCCTTCCCGAATCCGATGCCCCGCTGGAAGGATTGAAGCTCGTTCGCGAAACGGCTGTCAAGTGCGCGTGGCTTATGTGCCTGAACCTGCTGCTGAACGGGCTGGTTTGGTTGAGAATTTTCACGACGCCGGACGCGCAACTTGTCAAAAATTCGTCGGCGCTGCCGTTTCCCGGGCTGCAGGCAACCTTGCCGTTCATTCCCTTTTATCTCTTCGGGCCTGTTGTGATTCTCAGTCTCTATCTATGCTTTCATCTGTTCATGCAGCGCCTTTGGGACGGCATTGCGCAATTACCCGCGATCTTTCCCGACGGGAAGAGACTCGACACGTGCCTTCCCTGGTTTGCGCGTTGGTCCGCGCGTTCCCATTTCAAATGGTTAAGAGTCTCGCAGTCGCCCCTGGCATTCCTGGAGGCGGCATTCGCAATACTCTTGCTGTATTGGACCGTGCCTGCAACGGTAGTCCTGTTCTGGGGCCGATACATGACGCTTGAGGATCTACGCGGCACGACGCTGCATATTTTCCTTGTCGTCGGCGCCATCACCGCCGCCATGAATTTTCCAAGAATGGCTGGGAAATTGTTTGGACCTGATTCGCCGCGAGCCAGCGCCGAACGTAACACCTCGAGCAGAAAAACGATTCTAATCCTGAGGTCTGTGCCTCCGATTATGGGGCTCTTATTTTTCCTGGTCTCCTTCGGCACATTTTGGGGAGTCCCGCACGACTATCGTTCCACGGCGCAGGCGCCGGCCCCCGGAATCAGAAAATGGGCTCCGGACGTTCTCTGGACGTTTGGCTACAACCCGTTCGCGCAACTGACCGAAGCGGAAGTTTCTGAAAGGCCCCGCGGCTGGATGGGGCGAGATGAAGACATCATGACGGTCCAGGGCGCCAACTTGAATGGGCTCAGGCTGCGCTACATCCAGGCGTATGGCGCATTTCTGGTGAAAGCCCACCTCTGGCGAACCGATCTGCGGAATGCTTATCTCTCGGAGGCGGATCTGCGCGAAGCCAACCTCCGCCAAGCCGATCTGCGGTTTGCCGTGCTGGAGCGTGCCAAGCTAGCGCGGGCGGCTCTTCCTGAGGCGGACCTGCTAGGCGTCAGCCTTGACCGCGCCGATTTGCACGATGCGAATTTATCCTTCGCCGAGCTTTCCGAAGCCACGCTTCTCGATGCCATCCTCGACGGCGCCAATCTCTACAAATCGGATTTGCATTCATCCGTATTGCAGAGGGCGAGCCTGAAGAAAGTGGACCTGCGGGAAGCAAATCTGGAAAACGCGAATTTCACGATGGCAAATCTCGGGGGAGCGTATTTGATTTCCGCAAATCTGGGCAACGCTCGCCTGAAGAATGCGGACCTCTCACAGGCCATTCTTACCGATGCCGACATGCACAATTCGGATTTGAGCGGCGCGCTGTTCCAGGGCGCTATCCTTCAAGGCGCCAACCTGGCCGGAGCCAACCTGCGAGGCGCCGATCTTCGCGGTGCGGAGGGACTGACGGCCGCGCAGGTTTGCTCGGGGACAAATGTGCGGGATGCGCAGATGGACGAAAACTTTCGCCAAGAAGTCGCCACCCTCTGCGGAAATACGCGCTGACCGAAATCCTTGCGTGGGCAGGAACGCAAGTCGCAGTGCTCACACTAAATTGCACGGAACACAGAGCATGCTCCATCTCAGTAGTTCACAAAACCTCTGACCAATGGGGTGAAGCCGCAAACGCAGCACGAATCAAGCCCACGTGCGAGTAAGCCTGCGGGAAGTTGCCCCACATCCGAAGATCTGAAGTTTGGTAATCCTCTGAAAGAAGGCCCAAGCCCGAAAGCGTGGAATACACGCGGTCCATAACGGCCTTGGCTTCGGCCTTGCGACCTGTGTCAGCCAGCGCCTCCACCAGCCAAAAGGTGCAAATGATGAACGCCGCGGTGGGCGAACCGAAACCATCGTCCATGCGGTAGCGAAAAAGCCAACCATCTTTGGAAAGCCCCTCACGGATCACGTCAATCGTCCGGCAAAGTTTGGGGTCATCCAAAGGTAGGAACCGCAGATGCGCCATTTGCAGCAGCGAGGCATCGAGATCGCCGCTGCCGTAAGAGGCCGCGAAGCTGCCAAGGTCCGGACGCCACGCCTTGGCAAGGATTTCGTCATGAATGCGCCTGGAACCTTCACGAAATTCCTGTTCCAGAGCAGGAGCATGCCGAGAGGCCACGCGCGTCACACGATCCGCTGCCGCCCAACACATCAGGCTTGAAAAAGTTTGCGGTTTCCATTCGGTGCGATACTCCCATATCCCCGCGTCCGGCTGGCCGGCCACCGAAATAGCTTTCCGTCCGAGCTCCTCCAACAATCTCAAGCTCGCCTTGGAGCGGTCCGAGCTGAAACGGTCGTCGAGAAAGATCGGCACCAAGGACAGAACCATTTCGCCAAAGACGTCGTTTTGTGTGTGCAGGACGGCGTTGTTGCCTACGCGGACAGGTCCGTCGCCACCGAACCCCGGCCAGGATTGCAGAATCTTCTCTTCGGGTCCCACGGCCCCATCCACGCAGTACAAGGGCTTGAGATTCAGGCCCGGAGCGCCCCCTGCAATGTTCAAGAGAAAATGAATAAAACTTTCGCGCTCTTCGAAATGCCCCAATAGCCGAAACGCGCCCAGGGCGTAGTACGCGTCTCTGAGCCAGCAGTAGCGATAATCCCAGGTTCGCCCGCTGCCGGGGGATTCCGGAATTGAGGTGGTCATCGCCGCGATGATCGCACCCGTATCTTCAAAACAATGGAGCTTCAGCGCCAGCGCTGAGCGAATGACTGCGTCCTGGTACAAAGGCGGAATGGTGCACCGCTTCACCCATCTCTCCCAATAGCGCTGCGTCTCGGTCAAGAATCGCTCGGAGAGCGGCCACAGCGGCTCTTCCACGGGCGCGCCCCAGGCCAGAACCAGATGGCGTCGTCCAGTCAATGTGAAAGGCTCGCCGTTCAGGTAGGAAATCGGGATATCGGTGGTCAGACGGAACTGGCTTTTGAACCCTTCAAAACGAATGTGATTCGAACCGGTGAGCCGTTCCGGAACGCCTTTGGACCAACCAAGCCGCGGCTCACACGCCACGCGAACCCGCGGGGTGCCTTCGATCGGTTCAATAATTCGAAACAACTGTGTGGGCAGGAACGTCCGGTCGTGCTGAATGAACCGCGGCGCGAAGTCCAAGACTCGAAACGTCCCGGAAGAACTCTCAAACGTGGTGGTCAGGATATTGGTATTTTCAATGTAGGCTTGCCTGCCACACTGCCCGTCCGTCGGACCCACGAAAAATCTGCCGCCGTCTTTGGCATCCAGCAGCGTCGAGAATACCGGCTCCGAGTCGAATCGAGGGAGGCAGCACCAAACCACTTCCCCCGTCCGCTCGACGAGCGCCGAGAACTGGCAGTTTCCAATCACGCCCAAGTGTTCAAGACGCATAGACAAAAGGTAACAGATGTTTGCTCAAACAAAAGCACGTATGCGCTGATTTGTTCTCAATCCAGCCTCACGAAGAGTGAATCCGCAACGTCACACTAGGAGGGCAAGATCGGGGAACCATGGGCGCAACATGAGGCCATCGCGAAGCTCAAGACAAGGAAACTCGAAAAAAGAAATGGCGGAGAGGGCGGGATACTCACCCTGCCTTTCGGCCCTTACCGGTTCCGCGGAGCGGCGATAGAGTTGGTGCAAGGATATCTCGGCACCCCGCCCCGATTACTATGCGATGCCATCAATACGAGATGTTGACGCGCCATGTCCAATCGTCGTGTGGCAGGACGTGGCCCGTGAAATAGTCCTGCCGCTCTGGTGAATACCAACCGTCGTACTTCACATTGGACGACTTCCGGTGCATGGCGATCTTTCCGCGTTCAGCGGAGTCGAGGACTACGGTATCCCGCAGTTCCAGATTTGACTTATTATTTCGCCACACCGCGTCGAACACGTTGCTGTTGTTGATGCGTGTCCAGGTGCCTATCCACAACTCGCCATGCCACATTCCCTGGCCATCACGCACCTCCTCTTCGACTTTCCAGACACGTCCCAGGCGAAAGGGGCCAGCTTTGACCCATGCCTCTTCCGACGACCGCTTGAGTTCGTCTTCCAGAATCGCGTCAAGGACACCGGCCAGTTCTTTGCCTTCCTGGCCTATCGAGCGCGTTTCGCCGGCACGAGAAAGGGTGAAGGTCGAATGGATGTCGTCGTAGATCTCGTGCTTTAGGCTGCCCGGCTTTGCAGGCGCGGGCGGCGGTAAAGCCTCGACGAGAGCGCGGATTCGAGCCATCTGCTCTGCGGTGAGTTTTAGTTCGATTTTCTGGCCTGGCCTGCCTGCGACCCAACCCGTGCCATCGGCATGCATGGCCAGATATTTGTAAATTCCCGCAATCCCTCCGGAGAAGCCGTATTCGATCGTCCAGCCGGTTGCCTCATCGGCAGGCGACGCCGAGGGAGTTTGCGGGCGAAGTGTCTCCGAGGCGGTATTGTGCGACAAGGCCAGCACGCAGAGGGTCATGGCCATGCCGATGCACTTCGCATGGTGACTTGCCTTCGAAATAATGGCCATGATCATGCGTTGTTCCACTTGTTTCGTCCGACCAACCTCTTCCCTCAAGGAGTTAGTTGACGGGATCGACTCCGCGCGGGCCGGAAACCTGGACGGCCAGGATGTAACTGGACTGTGCCCAGTCATATCCTGGGATGTTGCCAACGGCGCCCACGTGACACGTAGCGGCGCCCAGAATCACCCGAATATTGTCGCCATCCCACTGGGGCTGAAAAGTGCCGTCGTTGTAGTAGGTCGTGTTGTCGTCGGTGCAGGGCGGCGGAAAATAAGTGAGCTGAAAACTGTCCGTGGTGAAACCCGGTTTCAGACGGCTGAAATTAAAATAGTCCTGGCCGCCGCTGAAGCGGTCTCCTGAAGTTCGAGTTACCACGGCGCTCGGGGCATTGACCGAATAGACCGGCTGAACGACGGCACGTCCGGCATCGATGACTTGGCCGAAATTCACCCACGCCTGCGGAATTGCCTGAAGCGTGACCGTTTCCCGGGCGGCGTAGAACTTCTGCCCGCCACGATCAATCTGCGCGCCACCCGCAGGAATCAAAACCAAATGCACATCATCCTGGTCGGACTCACCCCGCAGATTGGTGTCAAGTGCAGAAACAATGGAATCCTGGCTCCAGGAATTTACGATCAACGCAAGCTGGCCGGCCCGGAAGTGACCGTAAAGATGCAATTGGCCCTGCTGAGTGCCGAAGTTGCAGCCTTTGATGGTGTAGAGGTTGTATTGCGGGTCGGGGGTGAAAGTTGCGCCTTCGATAGTTCCGTCGATGGTCGTCAAGACGGTCTTGCCCAGCGCGCAGTCATTCTGTGTCGCCTTGGGGTCATTCGGGGTTTTTCCAAGGTCAGACGAGGCGACGCCGCCATCACGGCGCGATTGCTCGATACTTGAGGCGCTCACCCGAGAACTTTCGGCAGAGGAAGCTTGAGAGGGACGCGCCCCGAATGAAGTCTGCTTCTCAGACGAGGCGATTTTTGAATTTGCCGATGCCGCCGTGCTGCCCCCGGCCGCGGTGACGGAAGGTTTGCCCGATTGAATGATGGCGCTGCGTTCCGCGGTTGCGGTCTGCATCTGTTTCTTGAGAACGGTTATGGCCGGCGAATTATCGAGCCGTTGGGCGGCTTGTGGATTGGGGATCTTCTGACCTGCCACCGGGCGCGCGTTCTTTAAATATTTCTGGCGCAATTCGTCGAGCGTGGGCTTTTTCTGTGCCGCGCCGGTGCTCGCGCTGGAAGATTGCGCTGTCGTTGGCACTTTTTGGGTGCTGGGTGGCACTCGCTTCGTTGTCTGTTGCGCTACCGAAGCGAAGGGAATTGCCGCTGCCAACACGAGCAGGACCATTCGGGCGGCGAGCACAGCCAGACTCGGGGCATTCTTTCCGGCGATGCTCCGGACGGCTATTTGATTCTTCATTTGTCTCTCCTCAAGTATCGTGAATTGGCAAAATCGATTCGTGATGCGCGCCCGCGCCCGTGAACTACGGCAGCGCGGGATCAAGCCCAGCGGGGCCAGTCACTTGGACTTGAAGGGTGTAAAGCGAAAATGCGGCAGCGCCAATCGTTGTTCCCTGACAAGTGGTCCCTTCCGAAGTCACGCGAATATTTTCGCCGTCCCACTGCGCGGAAATGGCGCCGGCGACATAAGCCACTTCTGAAGTAATGCAAACGGACTGGCCGCTGACTTTCAGAAGCTGCATGCTGTCGATGGTGAATTGCGAGTTGATGTGGCTAAGGTCGAAGACGTCCTGGCCGGCGCCAAAGCTGTTGGCCGAGTACCGGCCAACGGTAGCGCTGGAGGTGGTGGGAGTTGCGGTCTGATATTCCGGCGTGAGGACAGCCCCACTTGCGTCCCTTATCGTTGCCAGGGTGACCCAGCCTTGGGGAACGGCTGAGAGCGTGATGGAAGTCCGCCTAGCATAGAAACCGTTCCCGTCTAATTCCAGCCGTTGCCCGTCAGCGCGAGTCAGAACAAAAGTGACATTATTGTTCTGGTCAGGCTCGCCGCTGACGCTCAGATCCAGTGCCGCCGTAATTCTCTGATCCGTCCAGTTCGCAATGTTGAATGGGATCTTGGACCTCTTGAACGGTCCGACGAGGGATAGCTGCCCCGGTTGTGAACCGAAGTTGCAGCCTAAGAAAGAGTATTGGACCACAACACCGCCGGCGCCTCCCACTTCGGAGGCAAAGACAATTCCACGTGGGGCGAGGCCATTGATCGTCGAAACGGAGATTTTGCCCTGCAGGCAGGTTTCAGGAATTGCCTGGACTTGTGGCGTGCGGCTCGAGGCGCTGCCATGAGGAATTACTTCTGGCGCTACGACCTTCGAGGAGGAGTGATTCAAAGGTTGCGAGACGCTGGCCTCCGGCCGGACCTGATTGCGTTCGGCAGCGGCAGAATTTGCCTGGCGCTTCAGGGTTGCCAACAGGGCGGATTGCTCGGCAGCCCGGGTTGATGCGTGCGGATTGGGGATCTTTGGTCCCGGTGTCTTTATCGGTTGCAAGACTCTTTGACGCAACTGAGCCTGGGACATCTTGGCGGTAACCGCGGGCTGCGTGGATGGCGGCCTCGAAACAGGGGCCTGCTGCACGCTCGGAGAGGGTTTGCGGACCGGCACTTGCGTGCGAGTGATTCCGCCCAACAGAGTCAGCGAAACAAGGATCAGGGTGAATGGCTTCGACATGTGTGCCGATGAGCTTTCGGCCGCTTCAATGCCGCACTTGAGCGGGCGCAGATTGTTGGAAGCCATTCTCCTCCTCCTTGGGTTACCGGGACGCAGCGGTGCCGGCTGCGCACGTGAGACTTGTCCGTTGGCCGGGGTCATTCGTGGCGAACGCCGACCCTTCTTGAAGGGAAAGGCGCAGAAGCGCATGACACGCGGAGAGCAGGCGCAGAAGTTGCGCGTGTTCGTGGCGATCGAATTCCGCCGGGGGCGCGAAGAGGGCCTCGATGCGAAGGATGCAGTCTGCGAGCAAATCGGAATCCACGTCGCCCGCAGGAGAGGCCGCGGCGGCGGCGCCCGACGGAACATGGAAGGCATCGACGTATTCACGCGCCGCGTCGAGAAAATGTTCGACGCAGTCGCGGCGATTTTTCCATCCCACGGCGGCGGCCCGATTGCACCCAGGCACGCAACACAAGCCCGTTTGCACCGCGGTTGCCGCGAAGAGTTGCTGCTTCCATTCGTCCATGGTCCGCTCCTACCGATGCCGACGTAGGCCAGTGCATTCAGTGATTACCCAGCGTTATGGCCGCGTTTGCTTTCGGTTCGCTTGAATTGGTCCTGACTGTAGTCCGTCATTTCGAATTCTCCCTGGCTACTTGGCATTGGCGGTCGCAGGCGCCGGAAGCTTCGTTTTCTCCGCATCAATGCGCTTCACTAAATCGGCGATCGTCTTTTGCAGCGCTTTGCCGAGAGTCGTGTTTTGGAATGCGGGAGTGGAAGTGTCCATCGAGCCCAGAGTTGTGGCCGCACTGCCTGTGACTTTCTTCTCGACCTGCGTCTGCGAGACTCGCAAGCTGTCCAGCTTCTGGCCGGTGGCCACGTCGTAGACATCGGCTTGCAACGTTACCGCCGCCTTCCAGGAATGGAGGCCGGCGGAAATGGTCTGTCCGAAGATGGAACGGGATGCGCCGTTCTGCTCGGACTCCTCCGCGTGGGCCTCAAGCAGCGTTCCCATCACGATGAGATCCACGCCGGCGTCTTTGCCTAAGGCCACGATTTTTCCGCTGTCGAGCTGCTCGGGGCGAAGGCCGTTGGTGATCAAGACCACCTGGCCCTGCAGCTGCGTGGAGTGCACGATCTCAGCTTGCGTCAGACGCGACAGGGTATCGCCGATGTTGGCGCCTCCGGATGCAGTTGCGTCCGAGTAAGGCAGCACGCCGACTTTGGCGCCCTGCGCCGCGACGGGGACCGCGGAAACGGCCACGATCGCACCTAAGATGACAGTAACAATCAGCGATTTCATGGAGACTCTCCTAAGTAAATTTTGGATACCCAACGGGCTGATTTCGCTCACTCAATGGAGTGGAAGAAGCAGAAATTTCCACACGTCCACCTGCTTATCGCCACTGTTCAGCTGAACATCGCCGTGGTTCCCCTGTATGCTCATTTTTCCAAGCGGAGTGCCTCCCGAGTCGTAAACCAGAACCTGACCAGTTTTCGTGCTGGGATCCGCTGACATGACGGCAATTTCTTGCCCTGTGGCGTTCGCCACATATACTTCAGCTCCGTCACCGTTACTCTTGATTGCTCCGAGCCAGGACTTTCCATCCGTGACACCGACCCTGCCGTGTCCTTCGTCGACGCCTATACCAGCCAGAGGTGTCTTACCATCGGTAACTAACACCGCCCCACTGCCATTCAGTTGGTCCGCCAAGGTCACAATGGGGACTTTGCCGAGGCCACTTGCGAAGAGCCGGACACCCATGGACCCACTTGCATTGGCTCCGACCTTGGCTTGTGCCCCCTTCTTTGAAAGGATGGACAGTGTGGGCTCGCCGGTATCGTTATCGATCCCTGCTTCTAAAGCGTTGCGCGCACCATCCCCGAAGGTGCTCAGGGTTGCGCCTTCGTTGCCCGCGTTGGCGGCAAAAATGCCTACGATTGTCTTATTTTTCCTGATCAGAAGATTTCCCCTGCTTTCCGAGTTTTCGAGGCTGATCAGGTCTTCGCCACTGCTACCCACTACATGGACTCCCATTCCGGTCGTGGGCTCACCCGGCATTCTGCCGACGGCAACGTACTGTTTGCCCTCTCCAACCTCCACCAGAGGATGCCCGGAGCTCAGTCCGATAATCGCGGTGTTATCACCACTGGAATCGGTGAAAGTCCCTAAACCTGTGTCTTGAATGGATTGAAGAGCAACCACGTCTTTCCCAGAACTATTGAACAGCTTCAAGGAAGCCCCGAGCACGTCGTCTTCTACAGAGAGAAGCACCTTCCCGGAAGAATTGACTACCTGGAATGGAGCGGTGGCTGTGGATGTTGCCGGTTTTCCCTTCGCTGCTGGCGTTCCCGGTCCCTGCCCGGATGCGGATATTTGGGATTGCAATTGAACGAATGATTTCTCGAGCTGGCTTAGTTTTAGTTCGTCATTGACGAAGCGTTCCTGGATTTTCAGATCTATAAGATCGGTGACGTTCGTTTCCAGGGAGCTCACACGTTGCTCGAGATTGGCATCGCTGTTCGCAGTCGAGCCAGCGGGAGGCTTGCCGGGTGTCGTTCCTGTGTCAGCGGTTTGCGGAATGTTGGTCCCGCTGGCCTCGTCATTCGTTACTCTCTTTTCAAGGTCGGAGACCCGTTGCGCAAGCGACTGCAGCGTCAGCGGCCCTTGCGGAGTCTGGGCCCACAAAGCGGCACTCACGCAGAGCACGGCCGCGGCCAGCGCGCCCTGGCGCCAGTGTTTGCGCCTCTTCTGAATCCTCCGCAGCTCGGCTTCGAGGTCGGCCACCTTCGCGCGCAACTCCAAAATGTCTCCGTCTTTCAGCATGAGCATCTCCTCAGGAATTGCAAGTCGCGAATCTCAAGAAATCTGTGTGGCACCCTCTTCTTTGCATTGCGCGACACATTCGGTGCCAAGGCCGTCACCACTCACCGAATTTTTCGCCCACATTGCGCCTGTAGACATCCGCCGGTATAAGTGCATCGTGTAATTCACATTGCCTTCCGACTTCACGGCAATGGAAGCTTCCGGTCGCCAGCCCGGAACTACATAGTCGAGCGCAACCACCCGGCTCCCCGCGCGCAAGTGGCTGGCCAGGCGCTGTCGCAGCTGCCCATTCACCGCGCTCAGCAGGTAAAGCGTCACCACTGTCGCCGGTCGCAGGTCCGCCTGGAAGAAGTCCTGGTTGATAAAACGGACGCGGTCCGAAAGTCCCAGTTCGTGGACCTCTTCCGTGCACTTCCTGTAGAGGTCCACATCGCGTTCGATCCCCACCGTCCGGCAACCGAACTCTTGCGCGGCGAGAATGGGAATCCGGCCGTCGCCCGAGCCCAAGTCGTAGACAATGTCGTCAGGCCCTACTTCTGAAAGTTCGAGCATCTCTCGCGCGACACTCCAGGGTGTCGGGCAAAACGGTGCCGCGACGTATGCCCCCGCATAGGATTCGGGCGATGGTTGGCCTGCGCCATGCTTTTTCCTTCGGAACGGCCACCTCATAACAATCTCCCGTCCATGGATTTCACCTCACGCCAGTCGCCTTCTGATCCATTGGACCTTGCTCACTGATTCGACTTTTGTCGGGTGGGCGCATTGGCCGACTTGCCGGCCTTGTCCTGGATCTGGGTCGCGGTGGCTCTTTGTTCCGCCTTTTGTTTTAGTACTTTTTCTTCAGCCTGATTCTTGGCGTTTTTCATTTCCGCCTGCGCCTGCGCCATCTTGCCTTCGAGCTGCGCCTTATGCCCGTCAGCCTCGGCCCCCTGGTTTTGAATCTTGCCGCTCGCTTCGGTTGACGCGCCTGTTTGCTGAACTTGCGTCTTCAAATGCTTCTGCGCTTCGTCCGCCGCCGCTGCAGCCTCTTGCTGCGCCTTCTTTAGTTTTAGCTGGACCTCCGCGTCCGGAGTAAGCGGCCGATCTTCCTTCTTTTCGGGCACCGGTTTGTTCGAATCCCGCTGGGATTGCTGCGCCGGCATGGCCCCCGCCACGCCCCCCAGGCCGAACAGCGAAAGAACGAGGGCAAACCTGCGTTTCATTTTCTTCATCGGTGATCTCCTTCCCTTCCGAAAATGCGATTCTTGCGCTCCGCTCAAAACCTTAAGTACGGTGCGAAACACTCTCCGCGGACCACGGGACTTCTCACGGCAAAAGATAAACCGGACCAGCCGCGCCCTTGCTCAACACCCGATCTCCGCCCGCCGTGGTACTCACAACCCCAGGAATCTCGTATTCCCTTCCCGGCAAAATGCAGCGTTCACGGAAGCGGAAGTATTGGCCTTTGGTTCTTCGTTGGAACATTCTTGCTCGGCGGGTCTTCCACTCCTGCAGCTTCTGCTGGACCGCAGGATCTGCAGCCTCCTGTTCGGACAACAAGGCTGTTTGAGCAATCTCTGCAAAGGCGGATTTCAACCGGTCGGGGCAGTTCTTGATGACATAGTCGACTAATGCCTGATCCTCCGCGTTTCGGCGCGTAGCGGGGACTTCGCGTTCGAACGCCACCGGAGCATCGATGTCCAAGCTGCTCGGGCTGACACGAATACTGCCGCTGGAATCCTCAAGAAGGAAATCTGCGCCAGAGACATCCTTATGAATGACCTCCCAGACCCAGGCGGATGACGGGGCAGTGCCGTCGCTAAAGTCGAAGCTGTTTTCTTGCTCAACTTCCGCGCGGTAATAGCAGCAGGCGGTATGCGTAAATGGGCTGATGACTAGCTTTTCGCTGGATGCGCGGCCACGGATTCGCGGCACTCCGTCATTCTGCCGGGTCACGTGTTCTTGCGGCGAGGTTTGCGGCTGACGAAGCCCACTGAAGAATTTGGTAACCCGGCGCAATACAAGAATGCCCAGGCCGGCAAGCGCCAGAACTCCGAATAGGGCGACGTTGGGAGAGACACCACTGTTCAGTACGAACGCACGGGCAATCGAGGCTAGGTGGAAGACCATCATTGGCGCACCAACTCGACGCGGCGGTTCAGCGCACGGCCTTCGACGGTGTCATTGGGTGCCTTCGGCCGAGATGCGCCGAAGCCATCCGTACTCAGGCGAGTCGGATCAAGGGCGTAGCGTTCCGTCAGAGCTTTCTTTACCGATTCAGCTCTCTGTTTGGATAATTCCAAATTGTGGGCGTCTCCTCCGACGCTGTCGGTGTGACCTTGAATGCTCAGGTGCCAATCGGGATTTTCTTTGAGGGTTTCCGCAATCTCATCCAGCACCGCTTCCGACTCCGGCCGAATCACCGCACTGTCAAAATCGAAATAGATTCCATAAATCTCAGCGCGGCCTTCTTGCCTCAGGTCGTCTTCAATCTTCTTTTTCGCGGGGTAAGTAATTTTGGTAATGCGGAGTGCGAAATTCAGAGTCACGATCTCCAAATCCAGAATGAGGGGGTTGGCTGGGTCGTCCAGCACCGTCAACTGCGTGGGGTTGCCGTCAAGGAGGCCCATGGCATGCAATGCTGGCAGGTCTGTCGCCGCGCCGTTGACAATCGCCTTGTATTTGTAAGGCGCCAAAATGTCGCCTTGGATCTCGCCGTCGTAGGAATAGCGCCACGAATAGCCGTCCCCGACAAGATAGTGGTGAGAACGGTAGGCGAATTTGGTTTTAAGCGACCCTTTCAGCGCGTCATACAGCTCACGGGAAACACTGAAGCGTGTTGTCCCGACAAGTGGCATGGAGAGGTCCGGATTCCCCTCCGTGACCAACAAGTGTGAAGCCAGCAGGTCCGCCTGGCATTGCGGGTAGTCTTCGATTACCTTGCTGGGAGTAACCACCGCCTTGCCGTTTTCCGCATGGGCTAAGGGCCCACTCAGAGTCAGTTTGATTTCTCGGTCATCAACAGAGGAGATTCGCGTCAATTCCTCAAGATCCGCCTCGTAGTAGACCCACGTGCTATCGAGGACAAGGTCGGGGACTATTGGTATTGAGGCTGCCGCTTGTTCCGACCGCAATGCCGATGAGTGCTCTGGATCCACAGCTGGACATGTCTGAATCGGGGCCATTGGCTTGGCGGGGGCTGAGGAGGCATTCTCCGCTTCGCCACGATAACCAGACCTAAACGCCTTCACTGCCTCTTGTACCTTTCGGGCTACCCGGAATCCCAACGCTCCCAATATTCCGACCAAACCTGCCAGGATGCATACGAGCAGCACAAGGGAGCCAAGTCGGCTGCGGCGACGTGAGTTGCCTGTTTGCGACGTTGGGCTGTTTGATAGCTTCGAGTATTCGCTGGCGTTCACGCCGCCTAGAATTGCCGAGAATCCATAGGAGTCAATTGAACTGGGCTTAAATCTCGCTTGAACAGCTAAACCACTCTAAATAGATGACTTGCGAGCCGAATTGAACTGCTCTACATGTAGTCTAAAATCATGGTAGACTCCGGCCCTCAATTTAGTTTGTTGAATATGCTAGCTCAGAGGAGTGACGGTGCATCCCAACCCTGCGCCCACGTACCGATTTGGGCTCTTCGAAGCGATCCCGGAGTCTGTTGAACTGTTCAAACAGGGTCGCCGCATACGCTTGCAGGAGCAACCCTTTCGCATCCTGGTTGCGCTGCTCGAACAGCCCGGCGAGATTGTTACGCGGGAGACCATCCGCCAGCGTTTGTGGCCGGCAGACACCTATGTCGAGTTTGATCAGAGCTTGGGCACAGCCGTTACCAAGCTCCGGCAAGCCCTGGGGGACGACGCGGACAACCCACGTTTCATTGAAACTGTTCCCCGCCGCGGCTACAGATTCCTCGCACCGGTCACGCGTGTCCTTCCCGAGGTACTACCAACGGCAGCAACGATCCCTGAGGCGCGGCCTGCCGCACAACCTTCTCCGGCAAGCGAGGGCACCAGAGTTGTCTCGTGGAACCGGGTCTGGATCGCACTGGTGATAGTCCTTTTGTTCTTGGGCGCCGCAGTTCTTGCCTATCGGCGATGGGGAGCACATCCACTCCTTTCCAGCGAAGATGCCGTGGTGCTTGCGGGTTTCTCGAACACCACGGGGGACGCCGTATTTGACGCCACGTTGTACCGCGTTGTCCGCTTGAAGCTGGAGGAGTCCCCTTTTTTGAATGTAGTCCCGGAAGGATTAACGCTTGCAGCAATTGAAAGGAGCAAGGGAAAAGTAGCAAATGAGATATCGCTTGAGGATGCGCGCGTTGTCTGCCCAAATCTGTCGGCAAGGGTCGTTATTTACGGCGAAATATCGCGAGCAGGCCAGAATTTGCGGGCGCGCCTATTCGCCTCCCCTTGCGAGCAGGGCCGTCCTTGGGTCGAGGAAGAGGCCACAGCGGCTACGCCAGAACGAATCATCTCCGAGGTCAGCTTGGCCACAGACCGTTTGCGCCGGGAGCTGGGTGAACCACAAACCTCTTTAGACCGTTTTACAACCCCGATTACCCAGGCAACGACATCTTCTTTGGCAGCGCTAAAGGCGTTTTCAGCCGGAGAAGAAAAACGAAGTCGTGGGCTCGACTTTGAAACGCTCCCCGACTACAAGCTGGCCACGGATTTGGATCAGAATTTCGCGCTGGCTTATGCCCGGATGGGCACCATCAATTCAAACATCCAGGAGTTCGCGCAGGGCGCACTTGATTTTCAGAAAGCCTTTGAGTTGCGAGACCACACCACGGAGCGTGAGCGTTTATACATTACCTCGCATTATTACTCCACAGTCCTGGGCAATTTGGAAGAGACGGCGGCAGTCTATTCCCTGTGGCGTCAGATGTATCCACGCGATCTGATTCCACCGAACAATCTTGCCGATACATACACGGTGCTGGGCCAGCCGGAAAAGGCTTTCGAGATGGGGATCGAAGCGTTGCGCCTAGGTTCCGGCAACGGCTTTCCCTACATTGTGTATTGCCAGGCGGCACAGCGGCTCGGGAAGTATGATGAGGCCAGAAAAGTCGCGCAGGATGCCATTGCAAAGAAATTAGACGGCGTGAATCTTCACGGTGTCTTGTTTCGCATTGCCTTTGCTGAAAAGGATGATGCGGCGATGCAACGTGAACTCGACTGGGCGCATGATAATCCGCGCGAGGGCGAATTGCTTGACCTGATGGCCTGGGCCAGCGCCGCGCGGGGGCAGTTGCGCTCGGCGCGCAAATACTTCCGTCAAGCGGAAGACGCAGGTTTAAGGAACGACTTGAAGGAATTTGCCGCGGACGTGGCGGAAGATCAAGGCCAGTTTGAAGCTGATTTTGGTTTTGCCGTACAGGCCCGTCAGGAGGCTGACCGGGCGCTAAAAATAGCTCCCGATGAGCTCAATGTTAAGGCCTTTGCGGCGCTCATCCTTGCGGAAGTGGGTGACTCGGACCGCTCTCGAATGCTTGCGGCGGATGTGCAACAAGAGGCCCCGCAAAATACGATCTACGTCAAAATGGCTTTACCAGCGGCGCGTGCTCAGGAGGATCTCCACCTCAAAGATACTCAGGCTGCGCTGGAGGATCTGAGGACGGTTGCTCCCTTTGATCTGAGTCGTCCTATGGAAATGTCCCCAATCTATTATCGCGCGGAGGCGCTGCTTGCCGCTCACCAGAACGATGCTGCCAGTGCCGAATTTCAGCGACTGCTGGATCACAGTTCGATCTGCCCGGTTTCGCCTTATATTGCCCTTTCCCATTTGGGCAAGGCGCGCGCCCGCCGCAATGCCGAGAATATTCCTGGCGCGCGTGAGGAATATCAAGCTTTTTTTGAGCTGTGGAAGGATGCCGACCCCGATATCCCCATTTTCCGCCAAGCCCACGCAGAGTACGCCCAACTCTCCCACGGGAATATTCCCTGATCTGTCATTAAACGGAGCCGGCGTGAATTGAGGCAATTTCTTCTTCGTAGGACTGCAGGGGACGCTCTGGCACACTGACAGCCGTGGAGCTTCAGAAGCCTATCGACCGGCCGGGCATGGTGCTGAATTTTCCGCTCGTAGTTGTGGCCTATTTAGCCCTTGTGCGCGTATGCGCGCGTGCAGAGAATTCCACAAAGCCCCGCGCCGCTTACCAGGATTTTTCCCAGCTTTGGAAAGACGCTGATCCCACTACCTGGTCATACGTTGCCTCTGGGATCGAGGTTCAATTTGGAAAATTCGAGTTCTTGCTGAAGTTCCAGTTCGTTCCCACTTTTACTTTTTTTGGAATGTTGACGCAATTTTCGCTGCCGTAGCCGTTGTCGCGCTTGGACATATCTGGTGCCTTGTTTAGACATTGAAGGCAGCGGCTCTGGATCAAAACAGACATCATCAGAGACACCGCGCACAGCAAATGTCAGAAAATAAAGAAAGTGGCGGACAGGGCGGGATTCAATCCCGGTAACCTAAGAAAACCTCATCAACGATGGTAAATTCTAAGCCCTGTGATTTCAACTGGGAAAGAGCCCGAAATTGATTTTCTCATCGTCAATGACAAATCTGCTGCCTGAAATTTCATGCCGATGTATTAGGAACTCTTAGGGACGCAATCCTTAGGTCCCGAAATTCTTGTGACTCATTGTTGTTTGAAAAGAAAATTTCTCGTCCGCCTCCGCTTCAATTTCGGCCCAGAACGATGGGCATGTTTTGGTCCTGTCCCTCATTAGCACTTGCGACCAGTTGAATAGTCAATCGGCCGTTACCTACCGTGCCTCCGGGCCATATAGCTTGCGCTCAAACTCTGATTCAAAGGTGTACGCAGAGTTTCCTTGAGCCAAGTGACCCGCAATTCTTTATCAACTTGGGGAACCCAGTGCCGACCAAAGACAGGGGAAGAAAATGCAAGTTACGGGGGGTATTAGAAAACTAAGTAAGACTTTTGTAGTGTCAATTGCGATGTTGCTAGTTCTCGGAGCGACCGCTCACGCGCAAGTCGAAGCAAGCCTCACGACGATCAATTTCGGAAGTCAATCAGTTGGCACAACGAGCGCTTCACGAACATTAGTTTTAAAGAACCTGAATTGGGGAAGCGTCGAAATCATGACTGCGTCCATTTCCTCCACTCCGGGGACTGGCTTTTCATTTTCCGGACCTGCACTGCCAATTCATATTGCCAGGAGAGGAGGGAGCCTAACCTTTACGGTGCGGTTTGACCCATCAGTGGCGCAAACTTACTCGGGCGTCTTGGCTCTCAAGCAAAACAACGACTCCATCATCAGGATCAATCTGGCAGGCGTCGGCACGCAAGCTGCCGGCTCGGTCGTCGCTCCTTCGATCACCTCGCAACCGGCCAACCAAACAGTGATTGCCGGAAATACGGCTTCGTTCACCGTGGCTGCTACGGGAACTTCGCCTCTCACATATCAATGGAGCAAGAATGGGGCCGCGATCAGCGGCGCTACTTCGTCCAAATACATGACCCCAGCTGAGACAACGGCGAACAACAACTCGCAGTTTACCGTTGTCGTGAAAAACAGCGCCGGAAGCGTCAAAAGCAATGCAGCGATTCTCGCGGTGGAGGCACCGACGCGGCTTCTCAATCCCAGTTCATCCTCTCTGAGCTTCGGCAGCGTGGGCGTGTCCAGCGATGTTGCCAAGACCGTCACACTCACGAACGCCGGAAATTCCAGCGTCACCATTTCCAACGTCACGGTTTCCGGTGCAGGATTCAATGCCGCCGGGGTTTCCTCCGGGATCATCCTGGCTCCCGGGCAGGCGGCGACTTTGACGGCTACCTTTGCCCCGTCCGGCACGGGTACCGTGACGGGGAGTGTCTCGGTCGCCAGCAATGCGACGAATTCGCCAGACACCATCTCGCTTTCAGGCACGGGAGTCACGACCATGAATCATTCTGTGCTGCTATCCTGGTCCCCGAGCGTTTCCAGCGTGGTGGGCTATTACACCTACGTTTCAGGTCAATCCGGCGGGCCTTACACAAAAATGAACGGTACGCCAATTGCCGCAACGTCTTACACCGACACCGCGGTCCAGGCCGGACGAACCTACTACTTCGTCGTCACATCGGTAAATTCCAAAAACGAAGAGAGCGCTCACTCCGCTGAGGTCAGCGCTCTGGTTCCATAGCCTCATAAAAGGGCTGGAGAAAGGGCCGCGATCCATTTGCGGCCCTTTCCCTGCAGAGTATTCAATCTCCACGAAGTGGTTCACCTCGGAAAGCATTGCGAGTTGTATCGCAAAAGCAGGCAGGTAAAATCCTCTCCCAAATCAAGCAATCCCCTGATGTGCAAACCGCGGTTTTTTCTCCAACATATCCGAACCGCAGAGGAAACGAATCATGGAGCGCGGTCTCAAACAAGCACTCGAGGCTGGCAAACAGCCTCGAGAAGGCTAAAGGCTGATTCAATGATTCTCACGAGACCCGAGGTCAGTGCAGGCCGAAAATTAGCTCTCGGGAGGAGGAACAAATAGAATGTCGCACGTACCCAGCCTGACGAGTGATATTTCCAGTGCAAGCCCAGTGCATGAAATTAGCGGAATCGCACCATCCGGGGAGGAATCGACCTGTCAACCTGAACTCTCATTTGCCAACGATGCGGTCGACCATGCCGAGATCCTGAATGACGGATCGGTCTTCATATCCTCGAGTCCCGCAATGATCCGAATCCGCAAGCAAGTTGAAAAGATCGCGAATTTCAATCTTCCCGCCTTGATCCTGGGCGAGAGCGGTAGCGGGAAGGAAATCATCGCCCGGCTGATACACAACCGCTCAAATAGAGCAGATCAATCTTTCTTGAAAGTGAATTGTGCCGCTCTTCCGGAAACGCTTCTGGAAAGTGAATTGTTTGGGTATGAATGTGGTGCATTTACCGGCGCGACCAGATCCAGAATGGGAAAATTTGAATTTTGCAATTCAGGAACTATTCTGCTCGATGAAATCGGGGAAATGACCCCAGCCCTGCAGGCCAAACTTCTTCATGTACTTCAGGACAAGACCATTTCACGCCTTGGCGGCCACGCGAGTATTAAGATTGACGCCCGAATCATTGCCGCGACGAACGTGGATGTTCTGGAGGCCCTGGAACTGGGCGCGTTGCGGGAAGATCTCTACTATCGATTGAATACGTTCGTTATTTCAGTTCCCCCTTTGCGCGAACGGCAAGATGAAATTCCTTTTCTGCTCAAGTATTTCGCCGGACGATTTGCATCGGATTACGGATGCCCGGAGGCTTCGATCTCCCGGAAAGTACTGGAAGCCTGCACGAACTATTCCTGGCCTGGGAATATTCGTGAGTTACAAAGCTTTGTTCTCCGGCTCTTGATTCAACGGGACGACAGGCAGGCGATTCAAGATTTACAGACGCACTCACTGATGTTGGCTGCGCATGAAACGGAACGCCAGGAAATTCCGCAGGCAGGTCGGCGAAATTTGAAGGCGTTAGGCCGCGAGATCAGAAGCAACGCTGAAAGAGAAGCCATTGCTCGAGTCCTTTTTGAGACCCGATACAATCGCAAATTGGCCGCGCAGCGTCTCGAGATAAGCTACAGAGCCCTGCATTACAAAATCAGGCAATATGGCCTAGACAAAACGCCCTCGCTTGTAAGTGAAGAGCAGCCACAATTAGAAGCAATCCGTGCTTGATCAGGAGGCGCGCGCAAACCTGTCAAATGCCAAAGTGTTTCTACGAATACACCGCGGCTCGGGCAAACCCGGGCCGCGGACGGGTGTTGCCACAGGTTTTTGGTGCGGCCGGTTAATGAATCCATATGGTTTCCGGAAAGTACTCAATTGTCACCAATTCCTAGGAGCTCTGTAATAAAGCCTTCATCGACACCCGCCAACATTTGGGCCAACTGAGAAAGGCGCGCTCCTTTATTCCAGGATGTGCTTTTCAGGGGAATATCTCTCGAAGTGAATGCCGGAATACGAAAAGCTTTTCCGCAAAACGCCGTGACTGACCTTGAAGACATGTACGTAAAGGAATAGTTGAATGCACAGCACCAATCCAAATTTCAGCTATAGGCGATCATTCGCGAACAAGGCCACCACATTGGATTGCGAACAGGCAGCGATACCCGTTGCGCTGCCGAACCCGCCAAGCCGATATGAGAAGAGCGAACCCCGATTTGCGAATCGGAAAGTTCTGATCATCGTGGAAAACCAGCCCGCACCGTCGGACCCGCGCGTCTGGAAGGAAGCCCTCTCACTTTATGAAAACGGGTATGACGTGACGATCCTGTGCCCTCGAGGAGAAGATTGCGCAAAAGGATACGAAATGTGCGAAGGGATTCGTATCTACCGTCACCCGATGCCCGGTGAATGGAACTCCGCTCGCGGGTATCTATGGGAGTACAGCTGCGCGCTAATTTGGGAGTTTGTGTATACCTGCTGGATTTATCTGCGGCATGGATTTCACGTAATCGAGGGCTGCAATCCCCCTGACGATATTTTCATGATTGCCTTGCCGTTCAAGCTTCTGGGAGTTAAGTATATTTTCGACCATCATGATGCTGCACCTGAACTGTTTTTTTCGAAGTTCAACAAGAATCGCTTCTTCTACAAAGTGCTGCTTTGCCTCGAAAAGCAAAGCTATCGCTTCAGCGATGTAGTCATGGCCACCAACAACAGCTACAGAGATTTGGCCTTAACCAGAGGACATCGCGCATTAGACAATGTTTTCGTAGTGCGCAGCGGGGCGGACTTGGAGAACTTCAGGGGCGTTCCCCCGAATCCCGAACGGAAGCACGGCAAACGCCACCTAATCGGCTATGTGGGAATCATGGGTACGCAGGACGGTTGGAGATTCTGTTGGACGTTGCCCGGCATATTAAGAACTCAGGCAGGAGCGATATCCATTTCACGTGCGTTCGCGGAGGGCCCGAACAAGCGAAACTACGGAAAATGGCGGAAAGCATGAGCCTCTCGGACACGGTCAACTTCACCGGGAGAATACCAGATGAGGAATTGTTGGAGATCTTGTCCACCACGGACGTGTGTGTGAATCCCGACAGGCCCTGTCAAATGAACGATATCTCGACCATGATCAAGATCATGGAATACATGGCTCTGGCCAAGCCCATCGTGCAATTTGATTCCAAGGAGGGCAGGTTTAGCGCCCAAGGAGCATCTCTATACGTCGACAAGGAAGATCCGGTAAATGACTTTGCGTGCAAACTCCTCTGGCTGCTCGACAGACCCGACGAAAGAAGAAGAATGGGCGAACTCGGACGATGCAGGGTTGAGGACGCACTGGCTTGGAAACATTCCGTTCCCCATCTGCTCGCGGCTTATCAGAGGGCTTTTGGCAGAGATGAATCCTGATCGCCCGGCGTTGGCACTATTCTTTAAGAGCCGGGCCGGTTTGCGTGGTGCGGTCCTAACTTTCCTCCACATCGGTTGATCGCCGGCCCACCTCGGCCTCATTTTCAACTGGCGTGGAATCTCCCAGAAAATGTTGAACGGCTCTCACCAAAACAGTCAGGCCTTCTGCCTTGGGAACGACCAAATCCACGCCCGCCGCAGAGCTTAGCCTCGAACCCAAGGCATCATCGAACATTGTGAAGACAATGATATGGGTATGCGGCAATATCTTCTTGAGCTCGGACGCGGCCTCAATGCCGTTCATATTCGGCATCGAGAAATCCAGGAGTATCAAGTCCGGCTTCAGCTCTCTCGCTTTTTGAAGCGCTTCCGCGCCATCTCCAGCCTCGCCACCGATCTTCCAATCGGTTCGCCTTTCAAAAAAATTACGCATCACTTTGCGAACCACGCTGCTGTCGTCAACAATCAGGACGGAATTGGGCATGATGTGGAATACCACCAAATGGTCGCCGGCATTCTGGGAAATGACTTACGGAGACAGGATAGTCACCAACTTTACAGCGCCGGATTTCGCCTCTCAATACAGCAATGGGTGTAGGTTCAGATCATGACGAATGTATGGCTCCGTCGATCGTGCGGTCTGAGGGTTATCTTATTTTTATTTTTGGATAGACATCCCGAACTCGGAGTCAACGCTTTCCACAATCTTTTATACGACATTCACGGTATGTAAATCGTTTCGCGCGCGTGTCACTATTTAGGACACAGCCCAATTAAATTGCAGGAAACCATTTAATTAAGGCCGACCATGCCCTCCCGCCTTCTGATTGTTGACGACCACGAAGTTGTTCGGCTAGGGTTGCGCGCCCTGTTCGCGCAATACGATTCGTTCGAGATCTGCGGGGAGGCTCAAAATGGTATCGAAGCAATTCGCATGGTCTTGGACCTGTCCCCTGACGTCGTGATTCTTGATTTAACGATGCCCGGAATGAATGGGTTTGAGACCGCGGCGAACATCGTTACGGTTGCGCCATCGATGAGAATCGTGTTCTTTAGTGCGCACGAGGTGCCTGCCACGGCTCAGTGGGTTGGCGCAGACGCCTTCGTCTCGAAATCGTCCGCCCTGGAAGAGCTTCTGCTAACCGTCAGCCGAGTGCTGAAATCCAGCAAAAATGTTCGACCCCAGCCAAAAAGCATGAGCGCGACAAACACTTCCAGCCGATGATCTCCGCCATTAAACGGAGGCCGCCAAAAAGCGAGCTTATGCCTTTGTGTCGGGCTCTGGGAATGTGATGCGACTCAACTCTGCTGAATTTTACTTTTATTCTGATTAGACTTGATCTGGAATCGAGGTTAGCAATGGATCATTTGAAAAGTAGACAGCGCGCCATCGGTCTTCTGTTGGTATTGGCCAGCGTCTTCGTGTTCCTGGCAACATTGGATCTTCCCGAAAGCTGGGGAAACCGGTGCAGTCGATAGGAAAAATTAGCGGTGGAAATTGTCGGCACAAGTTGCCTGGAGGGAAGGTCAAATCTTGCCAGGATTAACTCGCGCGGAATTAAAAACTAGCAGGGAAAAAGAATGTGCCCCATTTTTGGCCAAACCCCTGCGCCCCCGTGGGTTATTGCAATTCGCTCTAGCGGCTGACCTCAAGTCAGGTCTGAAATTCCATTCAGACACAACTTGTCAGCCTCTTCGATCAGGATCAGCAGCTCGCCAAGAAGAGTTCTTCTCCGTTCGCTCTCGGGAAACAATGCAATTTCCCGCAAGACTCTTTCAAAATCCTCTTGAAGCTGGCTAAAGGATCTCGCCATGACTCCTTCTCCACACGCCATCGGCGGATTCGCCCCCGCCGAGCAGTTCCCTTGAACATAGTCAACAAATGGCCACGCACAAATACGTCAATCAATGTATTTCCTGCGGGGCCGCACGGGACGCATGGGGAAGAAGGGTTGTCCTGTTCGGCCGAAAACGCAATTTGCGTTCATCAGGTGAAGAGGCAGTCTGCTTCCACGGACTCAGAGGATTAAAGAAAGGAAACGGGCGAAGTCGGGCACAAACTGAAGAGCATGTGCAAGACTCCGCCCGTTAAATCCTATTGCGGCGCCAGCCCCTATTGCGATTGTTGCGACACTTCTTTGACTGATAGGGCAACAAGCTGGCCATTGGAATCAGGCTGATAGTCCACGTTGGCCGTTGTTCCGGCAGCCACGTGGCCTTGAACCGTTGTGTTCTTGTCAACGACAAACCGCATCTGCTGCTTGTCCCCGCCTTGATTTACGTCCAAGGAAAACGCCTTGCCCCCGTTTTCGACCTGCGTGACCTTGCCGGTAACAGACTGCGCCTGAGCTGCCTGTTGCCCCGCTTGAGCTTTTTGATGAACGGGCTGGGATTGAATCGAAACCGCCAGCAGGAAGCCGGCGAGAGAAGCTACAATCAAAAGTCTTCCAAGCATGGGTGTATTCCTCCTGGATGATGGGAGGGCGCTGATGTTTGTGCACATTTAAGTCCAAAGAACAGAAATTGTGCTGGAGCGGTGAAAGTCATGCAGAGTGAGTGGGATATGCGATCCGTGTGCAATGAATTCTTTGAATTGAGCGGGAGCACCGAGAATTTTTTTCAGGCGCGCGGCCGAAAGTTTCTAATGTGAATGCGGTAGGCCTGATTGCCGTGTGCACTTGTGGCTTGGCGATTTCACATTTCGCCCCGACATCAATTGGTGAGGCGCAGAAACCCGGGCGATTCTCCTCTCGACCGAAGGGCCAGAGGCGCAGGTCATCGCATTCGCCGCTCGTAACCGTCTTAGTCTTTTCTTGAAAATTCCCTTTGCCCTAACTGCGCTATCGTTTGTAAGGATCGCTCAAACGCCGCCCGCTCAGATTCCCGGATGCGTGCTTTCTTCTTTTTATCGGCGTACATGGACCGGTCCGCTTGTTCCAGAAGTTCTCCAATCGATACTAAACGGTGGGGATCGAGTTTCGCCACGCCAACGCTCAGCGAAAGTTGGTAGCGAGATTCGTCAACGCACGAAATTCGAAGATTTTCCTCCAAACGGCGGAGTATGGCTTCCTCGTTTTCTCCGGATGCATCCACCGCCAATGCCGCAAACTCATCCCCTCCCAAACGGGCAAGCATGTCCGAGTCGCGGAACGTCTGCTCCAGCGCGTCCGCGGTTCGGACAAGAGCGAAGTCCCCCTCTTGATGACCGAACGAATCGTTGATCGCTTTCAGGTTATCCACATCGGCAAAGAAAAGCAGAAGCCCTTCGCCTTTCCTGCGCATGAGCCGCATTTGTTGTGTCGCTACTGCCAGAAAACCGCGGCGGTTATAAAGCCCCGTCAGGTCGTCCGTGAGGGCCAGAGAGCGGAGTTCTCTGTCCAAAATAGACTGCTTGACGGCGCACAGCACAATCCTCTCGAGAGCGTTGCCGACCGCCTGAGTTTCGGGGGTCCGCGCCTTGGTGTTTTTCAAGAGGTCTTCCACTTCGCGGACGATACCCGCGAGTTCCTTGTCTTGAACCAACAGCGCCGACGAAAGCATCTCATCCAATGATTCCCTTGGTTTTGCGCGACCCATCGGGACAATTTTTTGGCGGAACTCCCGATCGAGGGAATGTGTTCTGCCGACATCATTTCGAACACTATCGCCGTCTCGTGAATCATTCCCGGCCAATCTGTCTCTTGCCAGCAAAATTGGGTAGGTGCGCTTCACTGGGTTTTCCTTTTCTTTTCTTCGATTTGGCATCTTCAATGGCGGGCTCCGCGCCTCCAAGAAAATAGCAGCAGAGTGCAAGGAGTGACCATCGGGCTCACGCTGTACTTAACTTGAGCAGAGTCCTTAGTACTTCGCGAAGGCCATCCAAATGCGGAAATTGCCTGCTTGGAGCAATACCAATTCGCGATTGGCGGGCAGACATAATCCTACCCCTCAAAAACGTGTTCGGACGCCTCGCAAAAGCAATCTTTCGCATTTCTTTTGGTCCAAGAGAAGTGGGGTAATTTCCCCGCACTCCCTACACTAACTACCCTAGAGCCTCGGCCGATTCCTGATGGTAAGAGGTAATGCGTGGTGTGTCTGGCCGGAGGCCAGCCAAGCCGCTCGTTTTCCAAACGAGGGCATTCCGCCTCGAATACTCGAGGGCGGTTGCTGCAAATTGACTTTTCGAGCTATTTCTTTCAGATTGCCCGCTTTGGAGAAACCTGGGACAAATGATATGCGTCCGCCGACTTGGCGGCGTGGCCGGGAGAATGCAATGAAGAAAGCCGTTCATGAAGTTGGAGGCGCCGGCGCCGAAACCGGTGCAGAGACTGTCTTGGAAGCGGGCAATGGGCACACGACCGTCAACGGCGAGGTCGTTTCGGCCGATCTCAGTGTGATTCTTGGCGCCCTTCAGACCATGCGAGAAGGTGATTTCTCGGTTCGACTTCCCGGGTACTGGACGGGCCTGCACGGAAAGATTGCGGACACGTTCAATGAAATCGTTGCAGCCAACCAACAAATTTCGCGGGAACTCACGCGTGTCGGGCAGGCCATTGGTAAAGAGGGTCGGACATCCGAGCGAGCACGATTTCATCAGTCCCGAGGTTCTTGGCGAGAGATGGAAGTTTCCGTCAATACGCTCACCGAAGATCTCCTCCGCCCGACGACAGAAGTCACTCGCGCGATCGCGGCAGTAGCCCAAGGAAATCTGACGCAGACGGTCCGGCTGGACGTGGATGGACGCCCGCTGGAAGGCGAGTTCCTGCGCTCGGCAAATATCGTCAATACCATGATCCAGCAGTTGGGTGTTTTCACCGCGGAAGTGACGCGTGTGGCGCGCGAAGTGGGAACGGACGGGAAACTTGGCGGCCAGGCGCAAGTGCCTGGCGTGGCCGGGACCTGGAAAGACTTGACCGACTCCGTGAACTCGATGGCCAGCAATCTGACCGGCCAGGTGCGCAACATTGCGGAAGTGACCAACGCAGTGGCAAGCGGGGACCTGTCGCGCAAGATTACCGTCGACGTACGCGGTGAGATCCTGCAGTTGAAAGAAGCCATCAACACGATGGTTGATCAACTTCGATCGTTCGCCTCGGAAGTGACGCGTGTGGCGCGCGAGGTCGGTACCGACGGAAAACTCGGAGGACAAGCGGTCGTCCCGGGTGTCGCGGGCACATGGAAGGATCTGACCGACTCCGTAAACGCGATGGCAGGAAATCTTACGGCGCAGGTACGCAATATCGCCGAGGTCACCACGGCCGTGGCACGCGGCGACTTGTCGCGCAAAATCACCGTCGACGTGAAGGGCGAAATTCTCGAACTGAAGAACACGATCAACACGATGGTGGACCAGCTCAACGCGTTCGCGGGAGAGGTGACCCGCGTGGCGCGCGAAGTCGGCACCGAAGGAAAACTGGGCGGTCAAGCGCAAGTGCCCGGAGTCGGAGGAACCTGGAAAGACCTGACCGACAACGTGAATTTTATGGCCAGCAACCTCACAGGCCAGGTGCGAAACATCGCGGAGGTGGCGACGGCGATTGCCAGTGGGGACCTGTCACGCAAAATCACGGTCGATGTGCGCGGCGAGATCCTGCAGCTCAAGGAAACGCTCAACACGATGGTGGACCAGTTGAACCGGTTCGCGGGCGAAGTGACGCGCGTGGCGCGTGAAGTCGGTACAGAGGGCCGGCTGGGCGGCCAGGCTAACGTTCCCGGCGTCGCGGGAACGTGGAAGGATTTGACCGACTCGGTCAACTCGATGGCCGGCAACCTTACGGGTCAAGTTCGCAATATCGCCGAGGTCACGACAGCTGTGGCGCGCGGCGACTTGTCGCGCAAGATTACCGTCGACGTGAAGGGCGAAATTCTCGAGCTGAAGGACACGATCAACACGATGGTGGACCAGCTCAACGCGTTCGGCGGAGAAGTGACGCGTGTTGCGCGCGAGGTCGGAAGCGAAGGCCGCCTCGGCGGACAGGCGCAAGTGCCCGGCGTCGCTGGCACGTGGAAGGACCTGACCGACTCGGTGAACTCGATGGCCAGCAACCTGACCGCGCAGGTTCGCAACATTGCCGAGGTTTCCACCGCCGTGGCGCGCGGAGACTTGTCGCTGAAGATTACCGTGGATGTGCGGGGTGAAATCCTCGAACTGAAAGACACCTTCAATACCATGGTGGATCAGCTCAGGGCGTTCGCCTCGGAAGTGACGCGCGTGGCGCGCGAAGTAGGAACGGACGGCAAACTTGGCGGCCAGGCGCAAGTGCCGGGAGTGGCAGGCACATGGAAGGACCTTACCGACTCGGTGAACTCGATGGCCAGCAACCTGACCGCGCAGGTTCGGAACATCGCGGACGTTTCCACGGCGATTGCAAGCGGCGACTTATCCAAGAAAATCACAGTCAATGTCAGCGGCGAGATTCTGTTGCTTAAGGAAACCATCAACACGATGGTGGATCAATTGAATACTTTCGCCGGCGAAGTCACGCGCGTGGCGCGCGAAGTGGGAACGGAAGGCCGGCTCGGCGGCCAGGCCAACGTTCCCGGTGTGGCGGGCACATGGAAAGATTTGACTGACTCCGTAAACGCGATGGCAGGCAACTTGACTGCTCAAGTGCGAAACATCGCGGAGGTGACCACAGCCGTGGCGCGCGGCGACCTGTCGCGGAAGATCACCGTGGACGTGAAAGGCGAAATCCTCGAACTAAAGAACACGATGAACACCATGCTGGACCAGCTGAACGCTTTCGCGGGCGAGGTGACCCGCGTAGCTCGCGAGGTGGGCACAGACGGCAAGCTCGGCGGCCAGGCCGAAGTCTCCGGCGTGGCGGGCACCTGGAAGGATTTGACCGATAACGTGAACTTCATGGCCAGCAACCTGACCGGCCAGGTTCGCAACATCGCGGAGGTCGCCACGGCCATCGCCAATGGAGACCTTTCCAAGAAAATAACCGTGGACGTTCGCGGAGAGATCCTTCTGCTCAAGGAAACTCTCAACACGATGGTGGAGCAGTTGCGTTCGTTTGCCGCGGAAGTCACGCGCGTGGCGCGCGAAGTGGGCACGGAAGGCCGGCTCGGCGGCCAGGCCAACGTGCCTGGCGTAGCGGGCACCTGGAAAGATTTGACCGACTCCGTAAATGCGATGGCCGGCAACTTGACGGCCCAAGTGCGAAACATCGCGGAGGTCACTACGGCCGTGGCCCGCGGCGACTTGTCGCGGAAGATCACCGTGGACGTGAAAGGCGAAATCCTCGAATTAAAGAACACAATCAACACAATGGTGGACCAGCTGAACGCTTTCGCCGCGGAAGTCACGCGCGTGGCGCGCGAAGTCGGCACCGACGGCAAACTCGGGGGGCAGGCGCAAGTCCCTGGAGTCGCCGGCACTTGGAAGGATTTGACGGACAACGTGAACGTGATGGCGGCGAATCTCACGGAGCAAGTGCGCGGCATCGTCAAAGTCGTCACGGCTGTGGCGAATGGCGAGCTGACACAAAAGTTGACTGTGAACGCCAAAGGTGAAGTGGCGGCTCTGGCCGAGACTATCAACAACATGACAGGCACGCTGGCCATTTTTGCGGATCAAGTCACCACGGTTGCGCGTGAAGTTGGCGTCGAAGGGCGGTTGGGCGGCCAGGCGAACGTGCCGGGAGCCGCGGGCACTTGGAAGGACCTGACCGGCAACGTAAATCTTTTGGCTGACAACCTGACCAACCAGGTGCGAGCCATCGCGGAAGTCGCCACCGCCGTCACAAAGGGAGATCTGACGCGATCCATTCAGGTCGAGGCCAGCGGCGAAGTGGCCGAACTGAAAGACAACATCAACACCATGATCGACAACCTCCGGCTGACGACGGACCAGAACACGGAGCAGGACTGGCTGAAAACGAACCTGGCGCGCTTCACGGGAATGCTGCAAGGACAACGCGACCTCGCGACAGTGGGCCGCATGCTTTTGTCCGAGCTTGTTCCACTTGTCAATGCGCAGCAAGGAGTGATTTACCGGATGGAGGCGGAGGAGTCTGCAGGGATGACCTTGCTATCCGCCTATGCTACCGACACGGCGAACGGGCACCCGCAGCGACTGCGAATCGGTGAAGGGCTTGCGGGACAGTGCGCGGCGGAGAAGCGCACCATGCTGATCACCCTCGTACCGGAGCAGGCCGTCCCGATCCACTCGGCACTTTTCAAAGCTCCTCCGAAAAACGTCATTGTTTTGCCGATCCTGTTCGAGGACAGCGCCAAAGCTGTCATCGAACTGGCGTCCTTGAGCGCCTTTACCGCTTCTCACCTCGCGTTTTTAGAACAATTGACGGCTAGCATCGGAATTGTGTTGAACAGCATCGAAGCGACCATGCAGACGGAATCCTTGCTGAAGCAATCTCAGCAGCTGGCCACAGAACTCCAGACGCAGCAAAAAGAATTGCAGCAGAAGAATGAGCAGCTGGCGCAAAAAGCGCAGCAGCTCGCCGAACAAAACGTCGAGGTGGAGCGAAAGAACCAGGAAATTGAACAAGCTCGAAGAGCCTTGGAAGGCAAGGCCAAGGAACTCGCGCTCACCTCGAAATATAAGTCGGAGTTTCTCGCCAACATGTCGCATGAGCTGCGCACCCCTCTGAACAGCATTCTCGTCCTTGGGCAGCAACTCACCGATAACCCGGACGGAAACCTGACATCCAAACAAGTGGAATTTGCACGAACCATTCATGGCGCCGGGACGGACCTCTTGAACTTGATCAGCGACATCCTGGATCTGTCCAAAATCGAATCTGGCACCGTATCGGTGCAGGCGGAAGAGGTATTTTTCACCAGTATTCTGGACATGGTTGCGCGTCCGTTCCGCCATGAGGCGGAAAACCGCCTGCTCAACTTCGAAACACGCACCGATCCCCTGTTGCCGCGCAGCCTGGTAACCGATCCGCGGCGCCTGCACCAAGTGCTAAAGAATCTCCTGTCCAATGCCTTCAAATTCACGGACCACGGGGGCGTGCGGCTCTCCATTTTCGCCGCTTCGGGCGGCTGGAGCGCCGATCACCCGGTCCTCAACGGCGCCGCATCCGTCATCGGTTTCGAAGTCACTGACACGGGGATCGGCATCCCCGTCGAAAAACAGAGAATCATTTTCGAGGCTTTCCAGCAGGCGGATGCCAGCACCAGCAGAAAATACGGCGGTACGGGATTGGGGCTTGCCATCAGCCGGGAACTGGCGACCCTGTTGGGGGGTGAGATTCAGTTGCGCAGCACTCCGGGTATGGGCAGCACTTTCACGCTTTATTTGCCTCAGACTTATTTTGGCGCATCCGCATTGAATGTTGCGGTGCAGGACCCCGGACTTGCCGCGGCGGTTTCAAGGCAGCTGCCGGCCGTTACCCTCACGGACGTGACGGCGAAGACGGTCGAGGATGACCGCGAAGATCTGCAGCCCGAGGACACCGTGCTGCTCATCGTGGAAGATGAGCTCCACTATGCCAGAGTGCTGCGCGACCTGGCCCACGACAAAGGCTTCAAGGTTCTTGTGGCCGCGTATGGCGCGGATGCACTTGCCCTCGCTCGCGAATTTCATCCCACGGCCATCTCCCTGGATGTTTTTCTTCCGGACATGCTGGGCTGGACGGTGCTGAACCATCTAAAGCAGGATCCCGGTTTGCGGCACATTCCTGTTCAGATCTTGACGCTCGACGAAGACCGGCAGCACGGGCTTACACGCGGGGCCTTCTCCTTCATAACCAAACCTACGACGGCCGAAGAGTTGGACACGGTATTCGACCGGATCAAGGAATATACTTCTCCGCGTCGAAAGCGATTGCTTGTCGTGGAGGACAATCCCGCGGAGCAATTCAGTATCGGAGAGTTGTTGGGGCACGATGATATTGATTTGGAAATGGTTACAACCGGTAATGAAGCGCTGGCGATGGCGCGAGGTTCAGCCGTTCGATTGCATGGTTCTCGATTTGCGTCTTCCGGACATGTCGGGGTTCGAAGTGTTGGAACGCTTACGGGATACGCCGTCTCTGGTTGAATTGCCGGTCGTCGTGTTCACCGGGAAGGAATTTTCTCCCGAAGAGGATTCACGGCTCCGCTCACTGGCTCGGAGCGTTGTGGTCAAGGGGGTAGAGTCGCCGGAACGCCTGTTGGACGAGACGGCTTTGTTCCTGCATCGCGTTGTAGCCGACCTTCCCCCCGAAAAACAGAGAATGCTGGACCATCTGCACCGTTCCGACGACGCCCTCTTCAATAAAAAAGTGCTTATCGTGGACGACGACGTTCGCAATATTTTCGCTCTCAGCAGCGTACTCGAGCGCCGCGGCATGCTCGTCCTTACGGCGGGGACGGGCCGTGAAGCGATTGCAATGATCGAATCGACGCCGGATATTGCCATCGTGCTGATGGACATTATGATGCCGGAAATGGACGGATATGAAACGATGCAGGTCATCCGACAGAACCCCTCATACCGGCGGCTGCCGATTGTGGCATTGACCGCCAAAGCTATGAAAGGCGATCGCGAGAAATGTTTGGAAGCCGGAGCTTCGGAGTACTTGGCTAAGCCGGTAAATACGGAGCAATTGCTTTCCGCATTGCGAATGTGGCTTCATAGGTAAGCTCACCTTCTCGCGGCCAACCAGCCGGTTCGCCGAGGCGAGGATACAGGGACAATGACTTCCAAAGAGAAAGTCAACATCCTGATGGTGGATGACCAGCCGGGGAAGGTCATGAGCTACGAAGCCATTCTCGCAGAGCTAGATGAGAATCTTCTCAAGGCCACATCGGGGCGAGACGCGCTGGAAATTCTATTGAAAAACGAAATTGCCGTGGTTTTGATGGACGTCAGTATGCCGGAAATGGATGGTTTTGAAATGGCGGACATCATCCATCAACACCCGCGATTCCAGAAAACGGCAATCATTTTCATTTCGGCCGTCCACTTAACCGATTTAGACCAACTCAGAGGGTATCAACGTGGCGCAGTGGATTATATTTCCGTGCCTATTATTCCGGAATTGCTGCGAGCCAAAGTCCGCACTTTTATAGACCTTTATCGCAAATCGCAACAATTGGAATCATTAAATGTGGAGTTGCGGCGTCTCTCGATGAGCTTGATTACGACGCAGGACGACGAGCGAAGGCGCATCGCCCGTGAGCTTCACGATGGACTGGGGCAGGAACTCACCGCGGCAAAAATCATGTTGCAGGAAATTATTCAACAAGAAGACGCCTATGGATCAAAAGAATCTATTCGGGACGTAAGCGGCATGATTGACGGGATGCTGCAGCAAATTCGAAACATCTCTTATCTTCTGCATCCTCCTCTGTTGGACGAAATCGGCCTTCGCTCCGCATTGGGCTGGTTTTTGGACGGACTTACAAAGAGGGGCGGGATTCAAACATCTCTCGAGACTCACCCCGCCGATTTCCCCAGACTCGCGCCAGAGGTGGAGACGGCGCTATTCCGAATCATCCAGGAAGCGTTGACGAACGTGTTCCGCCATGCGCGTGCTCAAAAAGTTTGGGTTATTCTTGCGGAACGGAAGAGAGAGATCGCGGTCACGGTTCGCGACGATGGCGTAGGTGTTAAGGAGCATACCGCGCAATTTCGACCTGGAGATACAGGTGTGGGAATTGCCAGCATGAGACAACGGGCAAAGGAATTAGGCGGAGACATGCGGATTCGCAATGCCAATCCCGGCACCGTGGTTGAACTCGTGATACCGATCCCGCCTGCAAATTCTTCGACTCCCCCGCCGCGCGCCCAAACGCTCGCTCGTTGGTCTTAGCGGCAGGCTCACCGACAATTTTGGCGGGCTCCCACGCTGTGCTTTTGCTCCATGCGGGCTCGGTCCCCAATGCAGACATTGTCTTTTACGATGCGCTTCCTGAATTAGGGCGGCGGAAATTCCTGAAATAAGTTGGATATCTCGGAGTTCAGTTGCAATATCGTGTCTCTCTCGAACTGAAAGTCCAATCGCCTTCCCCTAGTTCGAAGCCCCATGCGTAGGCCGTCCGTGGCATCCTTTTGGTTATTCACTTAGCAAGACGGTCGAGGGACCTGCGAAACATCTCCTTTCCTGCAGTACATACCCATCCCCCAGGCAATAGTAGGGCGATATCCTACGGCAAATACGGCGATCATGGCATTTGTCCGGGCCGCCATTCGGCTCATAGTGGAAGCTGCCAAGTTGCCTGGTGGAAATTCATTCTCCAAGCGCCGGGGACGGGCCGTTGGAGATCCAAAGCCATGAATGTTCGCGTGCTTCCGAATATTTCCTGCCCCACATGTCAAAGTTCGCAGGTAGTCAGAGCTGAGTACGAAGGCATTGTGGAGCAAACGATTCTGCGGCTTTTTAGGATGCTTCCTCTTCTGTGTCAGACGTGCGATATGCGGTTTTATACTTTCCTAGTGAGATCCAGCAACCAGTACACGGAGCGAGTCCAATAAAGGCACGGCGCAGAGCAAGGCAAATCAAATTGCCCCACCAGTAATCAGGGTAGCTCTACCGCGTTAAATTGTGGCCTGCGCACCCTGTAACCCGAATCGCTGCAGGGCCATCGAGCCTTTGAGGCATCCACCGATCCGCCGTAGCAACCCGCACCCTTCGGGATTTCGCCGTTCTAAGAAGCAACTACCTAATAAGAAGAAACCCGTTTATTTCAGGGCTTCCATGTCAGTTCAGCACTTACATGGGCTGGGTGCTCGGCAAATAACAAGGTTGCCTGTCAGGCGATCTGGCCGGGGAAGATCGCGGTATCAGAAACGGAGATGTTGCACGCCGGGATGATCGGTTTTGTCCTCGTCGCGTTCCGCACGGACCGCTCGGCTCAGGATCCATTCAATGTCCGTGGGTTGGCAAGGGAACGGGACCACGCCAAACGCTCCCATTTGCTCAATTGCCTGTTGTTTCACTCTATCATCCGCATGCGACATCAACACGATCTTCACTCTTCTGTCCAATGACCAAATGGAATGAAGCAGATCCCGGCAGGCTCCGTCCACCAAATGGCCATCCCAGAAGATCAAGCACACACACTCCCTAGCCACAATTTCCTTGCAGTCTTCAATGCTTGACGCGTAGGCAAATTCAATCCCATTCGCAGTCAGAATTTTCGCAAGCTCGCGACGCCGCTCAAAATCCGCTGACAAGATTATTACTTCCCATCGGATATGCATTTTTTCACCTCCGATTGACTCTTGGTTTCCTCATCTCGGGAAGGCTATCTGGCAGGTTGGGAATGGCCAATCCAATTGAGCTGGTAATTTAATCCGTATTGTCCCTGTAGTTCGGCTCGGCACCACGCTATCGGCCAAAACGCATCTACAGCATATGCCGCGTTGGAATACCAATCGTACTGTATGGAGCATGATCTAGCTTTGCCCTAGCATGAAGTTCCTTAGACACTAGGACCCTGCAGGAGGAGCCTAGATTCCTTCATCCGAACCTCGAAGCAAAAGGGGAGGAACCGAATCGGTCCTCCCCCTTTGCCAATAAATTTAGCAGCATCGATAACCACCTTCTCAAGCCTCAATACGTGGAATAGTAACCCCCGATATACTAAGTAACTTCCATGAGGCCACTAGCCGTCCGTCGTGGGGCAAAAGGTTTGAACATCACCAGGAAATTATTGAGAGCAGGGGGTTTTGGACTGCTGATACAGCATTATCCCTAGACTAATTACAGTATCCAGCCAATGGACTGAATACCTGATATTGGGCGAAATTTACAGAGTACCTGCGGGGAAGACTTGCCACGCCTTGCGACGGAGAGCCAGTTCTAGTAGGTTGATTGCCGGAGAGAGCTTCTCTACAATAATGAACACCTTCCTCAGAATGCCAACCCACCCGGACTACAGAGGAAGGGGCAAATCAGAATGCCCTGAACCACTCAGCAATAATCCCATTCCCGGACGGAAATCGAGGGGGAACCTCATGAAGAATCTGAGAATTTTAATCGCAGACGATCACGACTTAGTTCGTCGAGGGATCAAATCCCTGATCGAGTCGCGGCCCGAGTGGCAGGTTTGCGACGAGGCTCATTCTGGGCGTGAGGCTGTTGCGAAAGCGGAGGAAAAAAAACCAGATATTGTGGTGCTCGATATCTCCATGCCAGAACTGAATGGCTTAGAGGCAGCGCGAAGAATACGGAAAGTGTCGCCCGGCACCGAAATATTAATTCTGTCGGTGCATTACTCGGATCAGCTAATTAAGGAGATTCTCGACGCGGGCGTGCGTGGATTCATCGTGAAATCTGATTCCGATCGCGATCTAATCGTCGCGCTTGAAACCCTTGCGAACCACAAGCCATTCTTTACTTCAACGGCTACTGAGGTGATGCTGACGAACTTTCATCGGCCGGGATCCCTCCCTGCTCCAGGAGAATTGCGCAATAGCCGGCTAACTTCGCGAGAACGAGAAATTGTGCAATTGCTCTCGGAAGGCAAGAGCAGCAAGGAAGTGGCCTCGTCACTCGGTATCAGTGTCAAAACCGCTGAAACGCACCGGGCCAATATCATGCGGAAACTGGAGATACACTCGGTAAGCGAATTGGTGAGGTATGCGGTCCGCAATCAGATCATCGAGGCTTGAAGCTCCACTACTTCCAAGCCCGAATCGATCGTCGTCCATCTGCGCTTCGTAATGTGAATCTCGTAGTTTATTAATGCGATGAATGTATTGTCCGGCCCAAGCCGATAAGGGATTATCGCTGCCACAAGTCCACTCGACGGGAGGGAATGGAAAAGCCGCATCGTCTTGAGAGATCATGGGGATGGAGACCAGGCCGGCGATTCTTTCCCTCCCGAAAATGGCCGATTTGAAGTGAACGTTCGGCATCTCGCACAACCAATCGCTCCAACACGTCTAATCTCAAGATGTACCATAAGAAATTCCGAGAGTTACAGCGGCCAGAAGCTGTCTACCTCAATGACGCGGGAACGCAGGCTGAACTGACTTGTCACCCATACAGCAATTCCCTGGCTGGCGATTGTCCTTCCGTTGAGAAACGGCGCAAGCCGAGCGCTTGTAGGGTGACAAGGAAAATGTAAGCAAGATTCAAGAATACGTAGCGCCGCCAGAGCCGTCGTGGCTCCATCGCGAGGCGGAAAAACCATTCCAATCCGGCGTCTTGCATCCAAGCGGGCGCCTGCGGAAGCAGGCCCGCAAGAAACGGAAAAGCTGCTCCGACTGCAATGACCGGAATGGAGAGAACTCCGCGAATCTCGTAGGCAAACACCTCCTGCCTCGGACAACCGAGGCCCACAAATAGAATCGAAGCTCCAGAAGACCGCACGCGATCGACGAGTTCGCTCTTTTCGTCTAGCGAGAGCTGGCGAAACTTGGATGGCTCCATTCCCGCGATCTGAATCCCAGGAAACTTTTTTTCCAGAGATTTCCGCAGGCCGGAAAGAATTTGCGGCGTGCTGCCGTAAAAATAGAGCGGTACCTTTTCTTCCGCCGCGCGGGAGCACACCCGAAGTGTGAGGTTAGGGCCATACACGCGGTCTGCGAGGCGGGAGCGATAGCGCCAGTTCAACACCCAGCGCACAGGCTGCCCGTCCGGCACCAGCAGGTCAAAACGATTGAGACGGAATTTTTGCTCGCGGTCGAGCGCGCCGGTTACCAACCCGTGTACCGCCAACGCGGAAACCGCCGCGCCTTGGCGTTCATGAGCAGCTCGGAAAATGATATCGACGGCAGCCTCATAATCGATTGCGTCGATCAGAATGCCGAGGACGTTCCTTTTGCCAGTATTGCGCATTCATCCCTCCACCTCTCGCAGTTGCATTCGTAAATCTCCTGCAGGATGCTGGGCACGTCGTGCTGCAGTTTCCAACTGGGATATTGGCCCTGGAAGTGCGAAACGTCGCTAATCCACCAGATGTGGTCTCCGCGGCGGTTTTCCTCCACATACTTCCATTGGAGCGGCTTTCCGGTTATGCGTTCGCAGAGCGAGATGGCCTCAAGCATGGAGCAATTGCTGTAGCGCCCGCCGCCGATGTTGTAGACCTCCCCTGAGCGAGGTTGCTTGAAGAATTCGTGAAAGGCACGAATGAGATCCGCGCTGTGAATGTTGTCTCGAACTTGCTTCCGCTTGTAACCGAAGATCGTGTAGGGCTCGTCTCTGACTGCGCATTTCATCAGGTAGGCCAGGAATCCGTGCAGTTGGGTGCCCGAGTGATTCGGGCCAGTGAGGCACCCCCCACGGAAGCATGCGGTTTTCATCCCGAAATAGCGGCCGTATTCCTGCACCAACAAATCAGCCGCTGCCTTCGACACACCAAACAGGCTATGCGTCGTTCGGTCCAATGACATGGATTCCGGTATGCCATTCTCAAAATATTCGTGTGCTGCATCAATCTCCCAGCGCGTTTCCTTTTCTATGAGTGGCAGAGAATTGGGCAAGTCGCCGTAAACCTTGTTCGTCGACGTGAAGATAAAAACTGCGTCCGGAGCGAATCGCCGGGTGGCTTCCAACAGGACGGACGTCCCATTTGCATTGACCGCAAAGTCGGTTGTGGGGTTAGTGGCGGCCCAATCGTGCGAAGGCTGGGCGGCAGTGTGGATGACGAGCGCAATATCACGGCTGTAGTGTGCAAAAATCTTCGATATTCCGAAGCTGTCGCGGATGTCGGTTTCGCAATGGTTGTAGTGGGGGATGGTTGCGCGCAGCCGGTCGCGGACCCATCTCGTGGAAGCCTCCTTGCCAAAAAACTCTGCTCGCATCCCGTTGTCGATTCCGACTACTTCCATACCAAGCGCTGCGAAGTAGGCAACCGCTTCGGAGCCGACTAATCCGGCCGATCCAGTGATCAGGGCGACACTCATCGTCTTTCTCCTCGAGGAGGTTTGCTTGCGGGCTGATGTTTTTAGAGGATTCGAAGTCAGGGCCGGGCGAAATCCTGTGTCTGGGGCACTTGGGCGATACCCCGAGCGTCCCGGAGGGCTGTTTCGTAGATTTCCATGGTCAATTCGTAATTTCGTTGCGCGGTATATCGCCGTTCGTATTCGCGGCGGGCGGCGCGGCCCATTTTGGACATCTCGCCGGGATAAGTCCACGCCCAGTTCACTGCGCGCGCCAACCCTTCGGCATCACCTGGATTGAAATGCAATCCCGTGCTGCGATCACCGACAATTTCCCTCATTGCACCAAGGCGGGAGCATATAACCGGCGTGCCGCAGGCCATGGCTTCGGCCATCACCATTGGAAAACCCTCGTACCACTCGCTTGGCACAACCACGAAGCGCGCCCTCTTCATGGCGGCAATTGTTTCCGTGCGAGAAAGAAAACCGCGAAAGGTGACATTCGCAAAGTTGCGTTCCCGGACCCGGCCTTGCAGCGACTCCCGCTCCGGGCCGTCCCCAATGATCTGCAGTGAACACGGGACGGAAAGTCGCTCCCAGGCCCGGAGGAGCGTGTCTAGTCCCTTTTCTTTGGACAATCGACCCACGTATAGGGCGTATTCGCCCACTCCCGTTGAAGGGCCCGGATCGATTTCCACGAAATTCGGCTTTACAAAAATCTTGCTGGGTTCAAGGCCAGCGGCAATAAACTTTTCACGGGCGAAATCGGTTAGTGCGATGTAGCAATCGACGCATTCCTCCCAGGTTTTCAAAACTCGTTGCCACGCGAGGATCATGGCAACCCCTGCCGTCGCCGCTCTCGAGTTTCGATAGCATCCATGGAGGATGCTGTTCCAGAGGCTTCCCTGCAGACAGTCTTCGCATATTTGTCCGTCCCGGTAAAACGAGTAGGCAGGGCAAATCCAGCGGAAATTGTGGAGTGTCTGGACAACGGGAATTCCCTTGTCTTTGCAGGCGGCATAGATGGAAGGGGAAATCACGAAGAAAGTGTTGTGGACGTGGACGAGGTCCGGTGTTTCCCGCTTGAGCAGTTGCGAGAATTCGTGCTGCGTCCCGCTTGACCACACCATGTCTTTCGTCAGGCAGATTCGGGCAAGTGGTGTGGATTTCGCGATTTCAGAATTGCTTCGATGGTAGACCGTTATCGCGTGGCCGGCGCGCTCAAGGCTTGCCCTTTCCTGCTCGAACACGATGTCCTCGCCGCCAGGCTGTTCATAGCTGTTATGCACTAGGCATATTTTCATGAGAGGACTCTTCCATTTGAGTTCGCGCCAGTTCTTTAGATTTTTCGTTCAACCCACGCGGGGAACCGCGTACCGATGATTCAAGGGCCTCGATCAGGCGGCCCGCAAGGTGAGGGGTGGTCCGCAGGAGCGATGGATCCGGCCTGACAATTTGTCCGGCAATCGCCGCGCGCAATTTTTCTTTGAACTCTTCCTGATTGCGTGGGTCAAATATGTTTTCCGCGGGCAGGAGTTCCTGGGCACAGCCGGCATACCTCGAGCACAGAACCGGAAGGCCCGAAAGAATTGCTTCATTTACAACCAGTCCCCAGACGTCCTCAATTGTGGGAAAGACCAGCACGTCTGCGCTTCGGTAAACCGCCGGCATTCTTTCAGGTGGGCGCTCAGGGCAAAAATGGACGTTTTTTAAGCTCAGGTCGTGTGTCATTTCTCTTAATGGGCGTTCATCAGCCCCGCTTCCTACAAGCAACAGGGAAAACTCTGACCCTTCGCACTGAAGACTTGCTGCCGCTTGAAGCAGCAAGCCGACGCCCTTGCGGGCGATGAGCTGGCCTACATGAAGCAAGATAGGCCTTGGCTGAATTTGAAATTCCTTCTCCGTGCCTTTGCTGAACCGGTCCTCGTTCACCGCGTTCTGGATTTCAATGATGTTTTCCTCGGCGATGCCCAGCGAAGCCAGATAGTCTGTCGAGGACCTGCCATAACTGATCCAATTCCGTGCCCAGCGCGAAATCATCCTTCGCGCAATTTTCCTGCCAGGGCCGATGTTGCGCTCGGTGTGCGGACTCCCGCCCCACCAAACCCAGACGGGCCTGCGAAACAGCGCGCCGTAGGCAAGCGCAACAACGGTCCGAAATCCCATTTCATTGCTGATGATCAGGTCCGGATGGAATCGCAATAGAGACGCGGCGTATCCCGGAGTGATATGAACGAAACGGCGATCGATGACAGTTCCGCTGTCCTTCTGATTTTGCGAAACCTGCCAACCCCATGCGCGCTTTACACAGGCATTAGGCAGAGCTTTTTCCGCGTCGCGCCAGGCTGCGCGATTCGCCTCTGTGCCGCCATGAAGAATGAGCAGGTCAAAATGATCCGCCAAGGCGGAATATAGCCGCAATCTGGCCGGCGAAATCATGTTGACCAGAAGGCAGGCTTTCAGTTTTGTGTTCGCCATAAAAGAATGCTGGGAAGGGTTTTCATTTCACGCGGCGAGAGCTGCCCCTGCGACGCGGTTCACCTAGTCGAGGGCTCTCCTCTAAAGCTGCTTTCACACATTTCTACATAGGAGCGAGCAGTGGTATGTGAACAATTTCCAAGCCAGCCCGGGCGACGCCCAATGAAGAAATTCTTTGACGCCGTATTTCAATATTCCTTTTTGACCATGCTCGTATTCGTAGACGGGCAGTGAAGGGTTCGTTACGGCCTGGGATAATACCTCCATGCCGCACGATTGAACGAGGGACCGGATGGTCTTCCAGGAATAAAAATTAATGTGCCCAGTGCGGTCAAAAACGAAGTCTCGCTTGAGACGGACCGTGTCTTCCAGCGGCACCTCAACAAAGACGTATTCCGCCACTCTTCCAGCCTCATATAAGAGCATCCGCGGATGCTCTGCGTGCTCCAGAACGTGGCTCAACACAGCGAGTTCAAATGCGCGAGCCGAATACGGAATGCGATATCCGTCAAAAATCTTGCATTCACGCACGCGGGGAATATTTCTGCGGAGGATCGTGGCCACGGCGCTCCCGGAGATTTCAATGGAGTAGAGGTCTTCTCCGAAATTCAAATCGGAAAGGCGTTTCAGAATCGCTCCCTCTCCGGAGCCGATTTCCAGAATATTGGCGTGCGGTGCCTTATTGCAAAGCTGGATGATATTGTCAGCCTTATCCGTCGCTCCAAGAGCGCGCCACTCGGATTCCCCTTGATAATAGGAATCATAATTTTCTTTCAACTTCGCGCTTACAGTCATCTCAGCCATGGGAAATCACCTCCAAGCGAGTTATTCACGAACTACATTGGCATGCGTCGGAAGCTATATTCCTCGCCGGACGGAGAAACATGAAAGATGCGATAGCCACAGAGATTCAGTTCACGCAGCGCGCGCCTGGTTTTTTCAACGCCGACTTCGGGCCAGCGATGGTGGAATTCGACCAGCATTTGATCCGCATGAATTCCGGAGGCAGGCATATTGTCGAGCACTTCGTACTCAGCACCCTCGATATCCATTTTTAATAGGTGAATTTTCTCGTGCCCGAGCGAACTCATGATCGTCCGCAGCCGGCTGACCGGCACTTCAATGGCCGGCCTCGACGTATCTCTTTCCAGAATGGTGTGCGAAACGTAAGCAGGATTCGCGGGAGGGATGAATTTGCGACTGCCGTCGGTATCGGCAATGCCGTAGGGATGAAAAATAAATTCTCGCGGTAATCTCTGAGAGCGAATCCATTCGATCGACCGAGGCGTCGGGTCGAAGGCGTGTACCTGCAATCCAAAACGGCGAATCAATTCGAGATCGAAGGAGATGTCCTCTCCGACCCCGAATGAATACACGATGCTTGCCTTGGAGAGCATGGAAGGGCATATGCACCAGCTTGCTCCTTCATTTCCGAGAAGCAACGTGTCGCAGTGCGACTCCACGCGACGCCATATTTCCCTGCCGTAGGCCGCGCGAAGCATCCTTTTGACCAGACGACCGGAGTTGTGCAGTGCGCCCATTTTGGGATTAAGCCTTTCCTGCTCGGATTTTTTATGGAAAGTCCGGTTCAAGGGCTGGAGCGATGTGGGTTTAGCGCCAGCAAGCGCAGTGGTCACGCTATCGCAATTCCCCGCCGACAACCAGCTTCTGCGCAACCAAAAGCGAACCTTCTTTTGTCAGGTGACCGTAGTCAAACTGCAGCGGCACCCCGTTTAACGCGAATTCCTGGCACGACCGGGGCCCGCACAGCGATCGATAAAAGGATACGTATTCCACGCCTTTCTTTTCGGCAAGTTGCGACAGCGCGTTGTCGAGTCCATGCTCGTTGACGCGATGCTCATCCGGAATCGTCAGGTCCTTTCCGCGCATGGAAAAAGCCAGCAAACGCGGGAGCGCCATGTCGTACTGAACCATGGGGCCGAAGATCACGACGGAAATTCCATGCTCCTTCATCCAATCAAGCGAACGGGACAGCGGCAATACGTCTTGGGCCTGCCAGCGCGCGGCAATCAGAAGACGGTCGACATGATGGTCCGGCAGATAGTCCTTGTAGATGTAAGTCATCAGCTGTTTGCACGTAGCCGCCGCAAGCAAAGGTTGATCGAGAGTCGGCTTGCAGCCCGACGCCGTGGCTTGCAGCACGTTCACTCCGCGCAGCGACGTGGAAAGCCCATACCAGAGGTGAGCGGCATGGCTGTCTCCAAAGAGCAGATAGTTCTTTTTGCTCGGGTCCTCGCGCAAGCATTCCGAAAAGTTGTAATCGCCGTACTTGTATCCGGACGAGATGAAGCAGGAGCCGTCCCTGAAATATTTCGCGGAATCGTAATCCAGGTACGACGCAACTTGAATCGCGTTCGAGGGATACCGCGACGGAAATCCCTTGTACAGAATCGCGGTAATTCCGACGGCGGCGACGGCTGCGGCCGCCGCGGCCGCACCTTTGAACAACAAGGAGCGCGGCATTCGAAGCCGCCCAGCCCGAAATGGCGACTCCACAAACTTCCAGGAAAGTGTGGCGACCACTATGGAGACGCCAATCGTGATGAGTTTTGCCATGCGAACAGAAACGCCGCTCACCGGCGAGGACTCCATCCCTTGAAAAACAATCATCGGCCAATGCCACAAATACAGCGAGTACGAGATCAATCCGATAAAGACCATCGGCTTGAGCGAAAGAATGCGCCCGACGAGTGATGTGCCCGAACGGCCCGCGGCGATGATCAATGCAGCACCGGCACAAGGCGCCAGGGCCGCTACTCCAGGGAAGGGCGTCGCGGGAGAATACGCAAACACAGCGAGGCAAATCAGGCCGAGCCCTCCTCCGGCGGCAAGATTTCTGCGCCACGGCTGGGAAATTGTGGGGAATGCTTCCAGGGAAATAAGTACTCCTAACATCAATTCCCATGCCCTGGTGTGAGGCAGGTAGAACGTCGCCGTTGGGTCGCGGAAGGCTCCCACCGCACTCATCGCGAAGGAGAGCACCGCGATGAGCATGACCGAAAACCGAATTTTCCGCGGAAAATAGCGATGCGCCAGGACCAGAAAAACCGGCAGGAAGACATAAAACTGCTCCTCGACAGCGAGCGACCAGGTGTGAACCAGCGGCATGGTCTCCACCGGCGCGCTGAAATAGCCGGAATGCTTCCAGAAGTAAAAGTTGGAGACTGAAAACAGGGCGGCCAGCAGAGATTTCGCGAAGCTCATCAGCTCCGCGGGAAGGAAAAACAGATAGGCCAGAACACTCGCCCCGAGCAGCGTGGCGATGAGTGCCGGGAAAATACGCCGGACGCGGCGTTCGTAAAATCCGGCAATCGAGAACTTCCCGGCGGAGATGTCCTTGAGTATGACGGCGCTGATCAGATAGCCGGAAATCACGAAAAATATGTCGACGCCGACAAATCCGCCTGAGAACAATCCCATCCTGAGGTGATAGGCAAGAACCGAAAGGACGGCGATCGCGCGGAGCCCGTCGATATCGGGACGGTAGTGAAGGCTTTGAGTGGGCCCGGAATTCGCGCGCGGAGAAACGGATGTGCCATCTTTCGGAGGGACCACCGCGGTTTTCGCGATTGACATAAAAGTCTCAGTGATGCGTTGCATCTGTTCTGCTAGTTGCCTGCACGCTGCGTCCAGACCGGACGAAATTGGCCCGCGCAAACTTCATGGATTTGCCGACGATGTTACAAGCTCCGGCATCTGACCAACTTCAATGACCGGTCCGCCGAGTGGCCGGGCTTCGCCCAACAAAGGAATCGCGCTTTTGTCACTCCAGGTTTGAGGAAAGAGAAAGGTCAGCCGCTCCGCCATAATCTGAACTGGGTTCCAAATGATCCAGCTTGGTGAGCCATTTCGGGTGAGGCGGCACATCCATACGTGATCTGAGTTTTCTTCACAGCCATCGAGCTCGGTTCCCGTGAGCCATCTTTGAACTGTTGCGTAGGCTTGACCTGCCGGCGTGATAGTCCGGCTGTCCGGCCAAGTCGTCTGGATGGAGACCCACGCGTGATTATCCCAGGCATACCAATAGAAACGGCTAACGCCCGCGGCCCAGTTGAGCACGAACGCCCTGGCAAGGTAGGCGGCAGCAAGTTCATTGGAGGGGAACGGTTTTGGGACTTGCCAACCTGATTCCGTGTTCCAGAGAGGTTTGTCACCTACACCGGTATCCCGCATAATCTGCCGGACTTGCTGAATGAGAGGCACCATCGCCTCAGGAGGCTGCGGCGAAACGTAGAAATGATAGGCAACGACGTCGACATATTTGCCTCCACCCAAATTGAGAAACTGTGCGAGCCAAGCAACGCCTGAAACCGTGGTCGCCGCGGGCGAAACAACCTGTGCCGCGGGATCAATTCTGTGGATGATCTCCGACGCTTCCCGCGTCAGGGTCACCATTTGTTGAGTGTCCCCAGTCCAGAAGCCTTTGTTGTTCGGTTCGTTCCAGATCTCGTAGGCTGCGATGCGGCCCTTGTAGCGCGTCACCACGGCCGTTACATAATTCTGCCAGTCCGCATTGTCGCCTGGCTCGGCCGCATTGCCTGTCTGGTAGATGGACCTCTCCAGCGGACGTGATGAGGCCCACTGCGGGGAGAGTCCCAAAGGAAGAAGGACTTCGGTCTTATGCTGTTCCGCCAGCAACACGTATCGGTCCAGAAGCTCAAAATTCCATTGCCCCCTTTTCGGTTCGATTTGCGGCCAGGAAACCAGCGCATCCCAGAGCCGCCAGCTTCCAATCGGAACGGTGGGCCAGGGAGTTCCCGTGGTGGCGTGATGAATATGCATGCCGAAAAAACTCGATGGAATGCGCTCCGGACCGGGGACAAGCTGAGATTTGCTATTGCCGCTCACCGGTAGAACAAAAAGTAGGGCCAAAGTCCACAGCCCGCGGATTCGGGTCCATTTCATTCAAGACGCTTCTTTCATTGGACAAATTTCACGAAACTGAGGGTTATGGCGCTTCGATCACTTTACAGGGTCGCTTGCGGCCGACTGGTACGCCTCGAAACTCCGGCCTGCCAAGGCCGCGATCATGCCGACGCCCAGAAATAAATTGGAAAGAGCCTGGGCGAGAGCGGCTTTTCCAAAGACCGGTGCAATACAGACAGCCAACACGCCTTGTAGAATTCGCCCGCTTGCCTTTCCAAGTCGAGAGATCCGGCTGAATATCCTGTGGTCCACGGTCGATTCGCAAAGTACCCAGGAATTTCCCGATTGGTACGCTCGACGCAGTAGCCACTTCAAGCTGGCCCTGGAAGTTGGAACGGATTCGTACACTACTGCGCCGCCAGAGCAAATGATGTTGAAGCCGGCCTTGCGGACTCGAAGAAAAAAGTGCGTGTCTTCTCCACCCGTCAGGCCAAATCGTTCGTCGAACGCACAGACGGATGTAATTACCTTTCTGCTTATCAGTACGTTGGCTGTAGAGCATGACTCGAGGGATTGCCCGGTGGTGAAGACCTGCTTGCTAAAAAATCTCCCGGCGTTCACCCATTCCGGGACGCTGGAAGAAAAACGTGGCAACACCGGCCCGCATACAACATCACCATCAAAACATGCCTGGGTCCAAAGCAATTCGTCGAGCCACGGCGGCGTGGGCGCTTCGTCATCATCCAGGAATGCCAGGAAGTCGGGATCTTCCGCTTCCCGAATCGCACGGTTTCTGGCTTGCGCAATTCCGCGGCGGGGTTCGACAACGTACTTTGCCGGCCAAGGGAGCGCAACGGAGTCGCACACGTCGGCGGCGCCCCGGGCCACATCGTTATCAACGACGACGATGAGAATATCGGGCGTGCGCATTCGCTCGAAACTAAGGTGTGAAATGCCCACGAGAAGCTGGCGCAGCAGTTCACGGCGGCGGAACGTGGTGATGCAAATCGCCACGCGTGCTTTCGGTTGCTTGTGCCGTTCAATGGCTTGCATTTACGAATACTCGGGCGCGGCGTTGAGAATGACATCTTCATTGGGACAGGCAGCTTCAAAGCGCGGATGGAGGCGCGGGTCGGCGCCAACGATCGTTGCCACGCAAATCGCCCATTCCAATGAGTTCTGCCAAAGGATCGTGCATTCGCCGAGGTTGTGTAGCAGGAAAAATATCAAGAAGGCGAGCGGCCAAAGGTCCTGTACCGATTCGGCGCTCTTGGCGAGCCCAATGGCGCGGCGGAGGCCCGTACCCGCGGACCACAAGAAGAGGAACAGCCCAACGGCGCCGAGACTCAGAGTGATTTCCAAATATCCGTTGTGAGCGTATTCGGGCGACCAGCCGATGCGTGTCTCGATGACATCCGAATAGTCGGAAGCTCCCTTCCAAAACCCCGAGAACCCGTAGCCCAACATCGGCCGATTGAGAATCATCGTTCCGACCCAGTGCCACAGTTCAACGCGCCCAGACAAGTCCGCCGACCTCCCCAGAATCCCTGTAATCGAAGTCGCGTTCAATGCAATCACAGCTGCTGTACAAATCGTCAATAGCAGCAATATGGGCACGATCAGCCGATATTGATGGCGAAAAGTTTTAAGACTGAACATGAGCAGGATCGTGAGACACACGGAAACTATAGACGTGACCGAATGCGAAAGGGCTAGCAAGCATGCATAACAGGAAATGCAAAGAGCCTTCGAAACTTTCAATTTCATCGTATGTGCAGGGATGTGCCATTCGATCAAGATCGCCAAAGCCATAGCCGCACCCAGCGCATTCTTATGGTTGAAGATTCCTCGCCACGCTCCTTCTTCGATTTGAACTTGATATCCCTTAATGGTCGTCGATTCACCGTTGACAATATTAATTCCCAGGACAGGCCCCAAAGCCCACGCCGCCAGGGTGAGTGTCGCGGCGATTCGGAAGACTCGGCGCAGGACGGTCAACTGTTCTTCAAAATCGAGCTGAGCGGCGAAAACCAGGCCGAACAAGGTCGCGCCCGAAAGCCCAACGGTTCGCCTTAGCACCAAGCCGGGAAGATCCGCCCAAATCGACGAAAGAATCGCAAGAAGCAGAAGGCAGACTAGTGCGGGGACGCTCAGGGCCGACCGTATTGTCCGCGTCAAGTGAACAAATCCGATCATAGCGACGGCTAAGTAAAGAATACTCAAGATGATTTCGAATCGACGGTCTCCGGAAGTCACCAAGTCCATGGACCCGCCCGAAAAAACGCGCAGCAGCGCGCCGGAAAGGAACAGCGCGACGAGGCCCAGAATCGCGTGTTCAAGAGACTTTGGTGAAATTGGAATTTTCGCCATATCGCTTCCAATGTTCGACTGGGGGAATACTCAAATTGGGCTATCGATTGAGGTCTAGAAATTCAGAAATCCGCGTCGTAACAATTGCAATCAGCTGCATTCAGCGCTCCCGACAACTTCCCTCGCCACAGCAGCGGAGGGCCTGCGCGACAAGATGAAGACAGCGGTGCCCACGCCGCAGACAAGAAGCGCATCCGAGGCAATGCTCGACCATGCGGCGCCGCGCCAGGAGTAGGCCGGAATAATCCACAAATTGATCAAGACGTTAAACGCAGCCACGGAGGCTTGAATTGCCGTTCTCAACCCCTGATGCCCGGCGCCGGTGAGCGAATCCGAAAGGAAGTAGTGCAGCCCCTTCAAAACAGGGAGTGGCGCAAGCCAACGCAGGGCTTCCGCAGTCCGCGTGTATTCCGGACCAAGCACGTGAGGCACAAATCCGGCGCAAAGCAGGATGAGCGAACAAACAAAGGAAGAGTAACCCAGCGTGCGCAGCAGCAAAGGCTTGGCATAGCCGAAGCTCCCGGATATACCCGTGGCGCCAGCGCGGAAGAAACTGGGGTAGGTGGACCACAGCAGCGCAGAGACCGGTACGAAGGATACGTCGATCAGTCGATACGCAGCCCCATAGATTCCCGTCGCATCGAGCGTGCCCAGTCTGGCCAGCATCGTTTTATCGATGTCGTTGTAGATCGTCTGCGCACTCTGGCTGATTGAAAAATAGACTCCCTCCCTCGACTCCGCGCCGCGTAGAAGTCGGGCAAACTTCGGAGGGCCAAGCTTGGTCCAGACCAGCGTCAACGCTGTGGCTGAAACCACCGTGGTGCTGCAGAAGTAGACGTACCCCCACTGCAGAGCCGAAGGATGGCTGCGAATGCCAATCAAGATGACGGCGCCGATCAGGCGTGTGGCACTGATGAGCACATTGATTACTGCGGTCCAGTTCAACTGCTCGAAGGCTTGAAACGATTGTCCGCATACGGTAATTACGTTCAAACCAAACAGATCGGCTCCGGCAACCAAAAGCACCAAGAGCAGAGGAATCGCAGGCGGCAGAGCGAAATGTGAAAGCATAAGCAGAACGAAAAGGAGAATGGAACTCGTAGCTCCGGTAGTCGCAAGGGCCCGGCCCCAATAGCTCGGAAAAAGGTTTCTGTCGCGCGCGACATTTTTGACAAGCAGGTTGCCGCTTCCCAATGCTCCGAATGGGTATGCAATTCCCACAAAGGCCACGACGCCGATAAATGCGCCATAATTTGCCGCGCCCAGCGACCGGGCAATCTCAATAAAATACAGCGCCTGAATGATCAAGCGAAACCCCTGCCCGATGAACATCCACATCGAGTTGCGGAGCAGCCCGTTTTTCAGCGAGATTTTAGGCATGGCAAATTGAGGAATTAGCGCTTTTGTTTTGAAACGCATCGTTTCGATCGGAAATAAACTCTCGCCATAGCCGTATTACGCGGCGCCAACACCTTTGACCACAGCCGGGATCGTCCGCGCCAGAATTTTTAAGTCCAGCCACAAAGACCATTCGTCCACATACTGGAGATCAAGCCGCATCCATTGTTCGAACGGGATTGAATTTCGGCCCGCAACCTGCCAAAGGCACGTAATGCCCGGCCGGACGCTGAAACGCCGCCGCTGCCAGTCCTGGCTGAACCCTTCATAGTCCCGGACAGGGAGCGGCCGAGGACCGACGAGGCTCATGTCCCCCTTCAAAACATTAAGTAATTGCGGCAATTCGTCGATGCTGCTTCGCCTCAGTATCTTTCCGACGCGCGTGACTCGAGGATCATTCTTGATCTTGAATACCGGCCCCGAGGCTTCATTCAGCCTTTCCAAATGGTCCATCATTTTCTCCGCGTTGGGGACCATGGTCCGGAATTTGTACATTCGAAACCGCCGCTTATTCAGCCCCACTCGCTCTTGAAGATAAAATACGGGTCCTTGAGAGGTCAGGAAGATGGCCATGGCGGCTACCACGAAGACTGGGGCGAAGAGAACAAGCAAAATCAGCGAGAACAGAATATCGAGCGCCCTCTTGATCGTCAGAGGCCACCACTCGCGCACCGCGGTTGAAGCGGTCACGTGCGGTCTGCCGGCAAATTCCTCCGCTTGGGAATGCGCCTTTTTAAGGCTGAAAATGTCGCCGTCGAAGCGGATCAAAATTCCACTTTGCTCGCAGAGTTCGGCAATCTTCGATGCGCGTTCATAATTGGAACGCAATGGAAGGTATATCGCCACTTCATCGACAACATTCCGGCGGAGAAATTCGGGCAATCCGTCGGTATCGCACACCCGCTGAAATTCGCTGCGTTCAAATTCGGGCAGTTTGTGCCAGTCGTCATCCACAAAACCGAGGACGCGATAACCTCTCTCCGGTTCGGTTTTGATTCGCCTGGCAAGTTGAATGGCGCGAGAATTCGTGCCAACGAAAAGAACGTACCGCAAATTGCGGCCGCGCTTCAGGATCTGATCAAGTGTTTCCCGGAGGGCGATTCGTGAAACGGCCACCAGGACGGTGCCGAAAGCCCAGAAAAGGGTGAGAAAAAGCGGCGTCACCATCCGGATTTGAAAAAACACAGCACCGGCAGCAAGGCACGCTGTCGAGATTGCAATCGCTTTCATTGCCTCGAGGATGTCCGCCTCCCCGGTTGGGACCCTCTTGGACTGATAAAGGCCGTAGGATTGAAGAAGGCAATGCCAAACGAGCACGAACAGGGCAAAGATCAAGCAATTGGATAGCTTGACCCGGAGGGACAAAAACTCGGCTATGGAAACGCGATTGTCCGAATAGGCCGCAAGAATGGTGGCCGCCGCGAACGAAATTGTGACCAGAACAAGATCGAAGATCTTGAGTAAGTTGATTAGGAACCGGCGCCGGAGTTCTTCCACGTGTGATCTCTGCTTAGGTACTGGCTTTTCAGCGAGCGAATCGGACAAAAGGGGCGGTGTTTCTGGAGAGTGGCGGAATAAGTGGACCCTCCTCTAATGTGCGCAGAAAGTGAGTTTCTGCGATTGTGATTTTCAAGATCGCCTGGAATTTCTGCCTTCCGCTGCGGGTTCCGCTAGCGCAAAACAATTCCGGTGTCCAAATGCGTTTTTTATCGCGCCGGATTTAGAGTCGCCGATACAACGGCTCGGGAATAGGGAGCGTCCGCTTGTTCAGCACGGCCCCCAGGACCCGAATTTGGGAAGCGCGCAAATGGTCGGATACCCGAACGGCGGCTTCCTTCCTTGTGGTATTTGCCTCCAGAACCAGCACAAGCCCGTCCGCAACTCTTCCCAGAGCGATCGCGTCGGAATACCTCGTCAGGGGCGGCGCGTCCACGACAACATAATCGAATTCATTTCTAAGTTCATCGAAACGGATCCTTAGCCGGTCGGAATTCAGAAGGACGTGGGAATTCACTACGAGCGATCCGCATGTCATCAATTGAATATTGCCCTTGCGCGAGGGCGTTGCGTAAGCCTTCATGGGGGCTTCCCCAAGAAGGGCATCGGTGAGCCCGAAATGATTAGTGACTCCGAACAAATGGTGCATGGAAGGGGATCGAAAGTTCGCTTCCACAAGGCAGATCGTTCCGCGAAAATTTTGCTGGAGGGTCTCCGCGGCCTGGGCGCAAATCCTGGTGCACCCATTGCCGTGATCGATTCCGGCAAATACGACCACGTGGGGCGGCTCCTGGCTGTCCGCGAGGAAAATATGCTGAACTAGCCTCTGGGACTCCTCGTGAGCGATTTGATCGACAGTCAAGCGGGCGCCGGCCCGTCCGGCTACCCACTTCTCCGTGCTTGGAGGCGCGAGCGTCGGTGTTAGAGTTGGGGTCAAGGCCGGTGGTATTGGCAGGGCGATGGACGGATTCGAATCCGGTCCCACCGGTCGCGGGAGCTCAATTTCCAGAAGCTTTCCTGCCCGCTGCATCAACTCGAAATTTCTGCTCATCGCTTTCCTTCCTCAGCTGTCGGGGCATTCCCTGCTGGACGACGGAACGTGAATTGCCTTTCTTGAATCTGGTTGTCAATACCGCGGCAAAGTGAAGAACTGATCATGCCTTGTGCGCCTCAAAATGATTGCCGGGTTTTACTAAACCGTTTGTTTCGGAACGGAAGCCAGGACGGGCACGTTCAGCGTCTCCAGGACCTCTGTTGGGGTTCGGAAAGATGAATCGAGGTATTCGGCGATGAAGCCGGAAGACAAGCCGGCTACCAAAGCAAGGATGAATCCGACGATCACGGCAAGCAAAGGATTGTACGCCGGTAATAATGGAACCATTGGCTGAACGGCAATGGCCACATCCGCGATTCCCCTCTGGTCCAGCGCATCCGAGGAACGCTCCTGCTCGCGCTTGCCCAGGTACAACAGATAGTTGGCTTCATCCGCCTTTTCTTCGCGGATGAGCGCCGCCTGCGTCACGGCCTTCCGATCCAAATCGACCATCTGCGTTTTCATTTTTTGAATGCTGTCCAGAAGCTCTTTCGCCGTGGCGTTCTGCGAGGCCAGGTCCGATTGCGCTTTGGCAATATCCTCCTTCAAAAATTCGTACGTGTTGTCGCGGTCTGTCGTCTCGTTCACGTATTTCATGCTCTCGGCCTTTTTGATAGCGTCCTGTGTCTCCGCGATTTCCTGGTCCACTTCCTGCACGGCGGGGTAGGTTGGCTCAAACTTAAGCAGCAGCTGCGTCCGCTTCACCTGGGCCACCAACAGATTGGCCTGCAGATTTTCAAGAAGATTGCTGTCGGCGTTTGTGCTTTGTTGAGTCAGGATCCTGGGCTTGGTTGTTGCCAATTGAGTTTCATCATTCTTCATCCGTTGCTCGTCGGCGGCGGCCGCTTGATGAGCCTGATAAAGAGATGCCTCCGCATTGGCGACGTTCGTGGCCATATTAGTGCGCAGCACATCGGGGGCGGAAACGCCTTCATCGCGGCTGAAATTGGTGAGTTGAGCTTCGTCACTGGCGAGGGCTTTCTTGTATTCTTCGGTTTGCTCGGTGAAGAATTCAGAGGCTCCCGGCGGGCGCCGCAGTTGGAGGCGCTTTGCAAGATAAAGTTGGCTCAAATTCTTGAGAACGCACGCTGGCCTCTGCGGATCGCCGAGGGCGCCATATTTCACCTCGATTACGTGAGAGGTTTTCTCCGTGCTTACCTTTAATCCTTTCCCCAGGGCCGTGGTGGCTCGCTCGACTTTGGCGGCATTTCTTTGCGCTGGATCTTGCGGGAGGAAGATATCCGAAGGAGACCAACGTCCGCTCTCCGCCAGACCGCAGGTAACGACCACGGAACGTAGCATGTCCCTTCCCTGCAGCAGCGCGATTTCAGAAGTGATCTGATCCGTTGGAATCTCTTTCCCGGTTTGAACGGCCGCGTTCTGGCCCGTGGTTACCGCGGGATCGGACCGGTCCTGCTGCACAAGAATCTCAACTGTCGTCGCGTAGTAATTCGCGACCCAGAGCCAGGCGAAAAGGATCGAAGCCAGGAAGACGAATCCAAAGGTAAATACGACCAGGCGCTTGTGGCGGAAGATTGGAAACAAAATATCCCGCAGGGTGAACTCGGGCAAGCCATCGTCGATCCTCTTCGGAGGATTTGCCTTGTTCATGTCGCCTCCATTGCCGTGGTTTGTCGCGCTCGCAGGCACAATCAATAGAATCCAAACCCTGTTCCAATGCCGTACGGGACATATTTCCGGAATTTGGTGATGAATTTCTCCGGCACGACAATCATGTCGCCGGCCGAGAGGATTGGTTCTTCGTTGACGTTTTTCCCGTGCAGAAGGTCATTGACGTTGAATTTCTTGACCTCGACCCATTCCGGCGAGACGCGGTGAAAGAAAAATACTTGAGTTTTTGCTGTGGGAGCGAGACCTCCCGCCATGGCGATGGCTTCCGCAACGGTTGTTTCGTGCCGCAGTTCGTATTCGCCGGGCTTGCCCACCTGGCCGGACACCGTGAAATACGGTTTTTGAAAATCGACCAGATCGACGTTGATGATTGGATCGTGAAGGACCCCTGTATAAGCCTTTTTCAAAGCGTCCACCACTTCCGGAACCGTCATCCCTTCAATATGCACGCTTCCCGCGCCCTGCAAATTGATGTAGCCGTCCGGCTGGACAATCACTTTCGTTTCATCGAATTCAGGGGACAATGGAAACGCAATCGACAACGTGTCGCTGTGCTGGATCTTGTAGCGGGGATTTCGCCGCTCCAGTTGAGGCTGGCCCGAATCCGGTTGCGTTGCCGGCGGATTTCCAACCTTGGCTGGCGCAGAGTCGGCGGCGGCAGACAGCACTTTGGTTTCCTGCGCATACAAACAGGCCGAAGCGATTAGGAGAAACACTGCCGGGAGACTGATGACGCCAATGCCGGCCGCAAGACTCACTTTCATTTCGACCTCCACTCAACCGACAGTTTCCCGACAACTGCTCTATCGGGGCCGCGCGAATGCTGCGCGCGAGTTGTAATTCGCGGTCACGGTCACCAGGTCTTTTGGAAGCTGAATCCACTGTCCTGGGGAGAGGACGGAGAAGGGGCCGCGGACCTGTGGGTTTGCGGCACAGAGGGCGTCTATGATCGTCCAGTTTGAATGTCCGTACAGCTCGTACGCGAATTGAAAAAGCGTTTCCGAGCGGAGGATTTGCACCCTCGTTGGGGCCGCATGATCCTCAGCTCGCGAGGGACCAGCATCGACGCGGCGGTCATCGCGCACGATAATTTTCTGAATCGCCGCCTTGTGACTTTGCGTCACGGTCTTTGGTCGGGTGCGATCAGGATTTTCGGGGGGATCACTTTTCTCGGTGACGTTCCGCGACGATGGATTGCCTTGACTTTCCGATGATGTGCTGGTCGACAGGGTATCCGCCGTCTCGGTCGATGGTGGCGGAGGAGGTGTCTTCAACTCGCCTGGCCACGCAGGCGTAAAGTTCGCTATGGGATCGCGGGAATCGAGAACTTTGTTCACGATTCTTGCCGAGGCTTGCCCTGGCACTGTGTCGGAAAGACCAAGCTCCGAGTCACTCAGGGCGACGATTGAAATCGGTACAAGGGCAAAACAAACAATTGCGGATAGCCATTTGGCCCGCGAAGATCGCGGACCACGTGAGGAGGCAAGGCCACCTGTCCCGGGGCTGGCTCTGCTGAGCATTGGAGACTGCTCCCAGCCCTTTGGGGGCCAGGCAATCGGGTCATGAACGTTTGCGCGGTTCTTCCGCGCGGGCGCGAAATCGAGATCTGCTGCGACTTCGCGCAAAATCTCGCCGCCAATCAGTTTGGATTGAGTTGCAAATCCGATCGACAGCGCCTGGAAGCATAAACTGTTGATATTTCTTGGAATTCCCTGACTGACCCGAGCGATCGTATCCAGCGCATCGGCCGAAAACATCGAAGGCCCATCGTGGCCTGCGGCACGAAGGCGATGATCAATGTATTGAATGGTTTCTTCGCGGCGGAAGGGATCCAGTCGGATCGGGTTAGAAACGCGCTGACGAAGTTGCGTCATTCTTGGTTCAGAAAGTTTCGTTGCCAATCCCGGCTGTCCAGCAAGCACGATGTGCATGAGCTTTTGCGTGGACGTCTCGAAATTCGAAAGCAGACGGACGGTTTCCAGGACTTTTTCGTCCAGGTTTTGAGCCTCGTCAATCACTACGACCACTCGCCTCCCGGCGTGCAGTTCCTGAAGCAAACCCTCGTTGAGAGCTTCGTGCATCGATGGCGCATCCTGGCCGGCGACGTTGATCCCCAGGTCGCGCAGCATGCTTCGCAGCAGTTCACGCGAGTCCCCTTCGGTCTGAAACAGAAAAGCGGTGCGGGCCGTTCCGTGCAATGACTCCAGCATTCGGAACAACAAAGACGTCTTCCCCATTCCAGGCTCTGCCACCAGAGCCGAGAAACCGCGCTTGCTTTCGATGGCATAAAGCAACGATGCAAGGGCTTCCCGGTGAGTAGCCCCGAAGTAAAGAAATCTCGGGTCAGGAGTGACGCCAAACGGTTGTTCGCGGAGCTTGTAGAATTCGAGGAACATGGCTTACTCGGGCTTCATAGCTTCCATGCCGAACCGGGTTATTTCCATATTTCGGAGAGACATTTCTGGATGTGTTGCTATGAATGTTGGGCCAGAGGGTTGCGCGACATGCATCCGATATGATCCGGGACAATCGGCTGTGGCGACCCCACACGTTCGACCACGCAACCGTCAATTTCCACCGAGGCCGATTGGCCAAGGATTCGTATCGAAAGAACCAAACGCAGAGCGTCTTTCTTTCGAGATACGATTCCCTCGAGGCCCTCGAGCGGCCCTGATTTAATCCTCACAAGATCTCCACTGCTTAAGAAGGGATGCGGTTCCGCACTCAACGTGCTTTCCGCGATCCGGCGAATCGCGACGATCTCCTCGTTTGGAATTTCCGCCGGGGCGTTGCCAATCTTAATGATCGCATTTACGCCCGGTGTCGAAAGAATCTGAACCCATCGGTCAATTTCGTCCGCGAAAAATAAGTATCCGGGAAAAAGAGGGAGGGTGACGAGCTTCTTTCTGTCGGACCACCGATGAAGGGAAATATAGGAGGGCAGAAACACGGAAAATCCCTTGTTTAGGAGCGAATTCGCCACCGCCTGTTCGTTCTGGTAACGCGTATGGATGGCGTACCATCGCGGAATTTGATCGGATGAAACGTTGAGAGTTTGTTGGAAATTTGGCATAGAGCTTCGCCCTTTGACCCACATATCACTATCTTCCAAAAAGCCGTTCTGAGTGTTCCCTGTAATCCCGTAATGTTGTTGCGGCCGAACCTTTAAGCCCGCTTCTTATCGTTCCTCATTCGGCCAAGCGCCCGACGGATCCTCCGGCTGACAGGCTCCCCAGCTACTTGGCGTCCACCGAGCCTTCGTCCGAATCCTCGCTATCCAACAAGTTTGTCCAAGTGGAGGCCACGGCAAATCCCCACGTGGCCTTGTCATCAGGGAGAATTTCGATACGGATGACCTGGCCGCTCATCTCCAAACGTTGAAAGCCCGCAAACTCCGGCAGTTCGCGAAATCGAAATGCCAAAATAATTTGTGCGCCCAGCGGAGGACAGTTTCGCGTCGCGATATACGCGCCGCCCTCACCGATATTGCGGCTGTTTCCCTTTGCTTCGCGCTGGGTGCCTTCCGGGCCGAACCACGAAAATGAGACCGGAGCCCGCAAGGGGTAGCGAATATGGTGCCGGAAATCAATGGCTGGTTCCCCGTCAGGTGAATTGCCAAGCGCGGCCACAATGCACGGCGGTACGTTCAGTTTCATGACTTCGATAGATCCTCACTCGGCGCAATCCTAGGCGCAGGGAGCGGGCTTCACAAGAAGCGCATTGTCATTCGAAGAGAAGCCGTTTGTCTCCGGCATGTTGACAGGGGCGAGAGTCCCCGGGTGCAGGTAAGCATTTTCAGGAGACATCCCGCAGGCCACGGCAACCATTGAATGGTGCGAATTCCTCTCTACGCAAGTAGAGACAAGTGTCTCTTCTTCTACAGTTAAAACTGTACGTGCACCGAAGATTGCTGCAACACGGGGCAGGAAATTGAGATCAAAAAAAAGCGGAATGAACCTATCGCGAATTGAAAACGGGCAACGGGCTCGCGAGGTTCCGCATCCGATAGGTCGAGAGGAGGCATGCCACAGATACAATTAGAGTTTCAAATGTTCTTCATCCAAATGTTTTTGCGAACATTGCCTTTTTTTTGGTATAACTATCCAGGTTGCCCCAGCCGATTTCTTCCAGCCCACCCTGTTTGTTGAAGTTCCCAGCCCCCCGCTCGAAAACTTGTGTCTCACGAGGAGGGTATCCCACGTTTCATACAATCGAAATTACATGGTTCTACTGATAACGTAACCACCAGTTTGGTTATATGAATTAGGGGCGAATCTGATGGCTGCTATGCAAATCAGCAACTGGAGAGCGATATTCAAGACCATAAAGCACGATTCGGGGGCCATATAAAATATGGCGGTACGGGGGTGATGGGGGATGGAAGGTGGATTCATGCGAAAAGGAAAAGCAACCGGATACCCGATTCAACTCCTGATTGCGGAGACCTGCCGACTGAGTTGCGAATTGATGGCCACGGCCTTTTGTCGCTATCGCCGAAGGTTGTCAGTAGTGGCTTACGCTGTGGACCCAGCCCAAATCCTGAAAGCATACGCGGCGAAAAAACCGGATGTATGCATTATTAGTTCGCGACTGAAAGACGGAATCTCCAGTGGCATAAATGTGGCGCGAGAACTTCATGCGGCTCATGAAGAGGCTCGCGTTCTCATGTTGGTCGATTCTCTGGAGCGCGGTTCTGTCATAGAGGCCTTTCGGGCGGGAGCGCTCGGAGTCTTTCCTCGCGATGGCGCTTTTTCCGAACTTTACCAGGGCATCCAGAAAGTCAGTACCGGCCAGGTTTGGGCCACCAACGAGCAGCTTCAATACCTGGTCGAATCCATTGCGGATGGGGGCCACCCGGCCATCACGGACTCCAAGGGCAACATATTGCTGACTAGGAGAGAGCAAAGCCTAGTGGATCTCGTTGCGCAAGGCCGCACGAACCGCGACATTTCCCGTGAGCTCAATCTGAGTGAGCACACCGTCCGCAACTATCTCTTTCGAATTTTCAATAAGTTGGGGACCTCAAACCGTTTGGAGCTTGCATTGTACGCGATCAACCACAGAGAATCCGGGAAGGAGCAGCTCATCGCCCAAAGCTAAGAAGGCTTGAATAGTTCCGATATTGTTCTCCGAAGGCCCATTGCTCCCGGCATACAGCCTGTTTGAGTTAGGGTGTCCCCGATCCTTGGCATTTTTCCGCCCAGTCTAACGCTCCTCGCATACGACGAAAACAAATCCGCGCAATTTAAATTCCCAAAACGCTCCGATTCGGGCAGCAGCCGGTTCTGAAAGTCATGAGCTGGAGTTGAGCGAGTTCAAATTCGTCTCCGAATCGACGCAACGGATACGCAGTTCGCCGCATTCGAATGAATGGCGAGGGGTTAAGCGAACGTAAAACTTTCCTTTGCCGTCGAAAATACATGCGTGAAGAGTTGCACGTAAAACGCAAAGTGACGTAATTCGATATGCTTACACTTTTTTCATACTTGGAATCAAACGTGCATCACCCGTTGACGGCTATTGAATAAGTGATCTGATTTCAACGATAGGGGTAAGAAATCTTGAATACCTTGAGACGATTGAAATGTAGCGTACTTTCCAAATCTGAACGTTTCCGCCCCCACAGAATTGTAGCCATTGATGCTAGAAGTGAAGTTGAATTCTGGGATTCGATGACAATCTCGATCTTTGTTGACTAACCAGAGTCGCGTAAAACAAGCTGACAGTCCAGCCCTGTTGATCTGACAGTTTGAAGACCGAGCCTAAATATGAGAAAGACGCAGAAACATAGTGCGTCGGAATGTGCCGAACAGGCCGGAGGTTCGGTTGCATGGGTTGGAAACGGTTCCTTCCAGAGGCGAAATGGCGATGACCACTCCGAGTAGTGGAAAAGAGGAAAGCCTTCTTCCCAAATGGCGTGAACGGATCCAGGGACTGAATAACGTTCCCTATTTGTTCAAGATGGTCTGGGAAGCCGCTCCGGCCGCTGTCGCTTCGAGCCTGTTCTTGCGATTGATTATTTCCCTGATTCCGGTTGCCATGCTGGCGATCACGAGGGTGATTATCGACTCCATCTACGCTCTGACTTCGCAGCATCGGCCGCTTCCGGAATTGTTCTGGTGGCTCGTGGCGCTTGAATTTGCGCTGGCCAGCCTCGGGACGATTCTGGCGCGCCTGACCGACTTCTGTGACAGCGTGCTGGCCGACAAGTACACAAGGCATATCAGCACGCGGATCATGGAGCACGCTTCGCGGCTTGACCTGACGCGCTACGAAGACCCTTCCTTTTGCGACAAGATGGAGCGCGCGCGCGTCCAGGGCACCGACCGCGTGATGATGATTCAAATGGCGGGGCGGCTGATCCAGGAAGGGATCACCACAGTCAGCCTTGCAATCGGCATTTTCGTCTTTTCGCCCTGGATGTTGCTTTTCCTTTTCTTGTGTATTGTCCCGGCGTTTTTGGGCGAAACGCACTTTGCTTTCCTCGGGTATTCGATGAATTTCGAGCAAACTGCCGCCCGCCGCCAACTGGAGTATTTTCGAATTCTCGCCGGAAGCAAAGAGAGCGCGAAAGAATTGAAGTTGTTTCAGCTCGGGCCCTTCCTGGTGCGGCGCTACAAAGCACTTTCAGATGAGCTTCATCGCCAGACCGTCAATCTTGCAAAACGCAAGCTCCTCTTTGGCGGTCTTTTGACCGTTCTCGGCACGGTGGGCTATTACGGCACGTATGCGTACGTCATCTTTGAAACCGTAAAGGGCGTCTTGACATTGGGTCAGCTGACCTTCTTGGCCGGGGCGATCGCCGGCGCCAGCTCGAATATTCAAGCGTTCTTCTCGACGTTCTCGGGAATTGCCGACCAGGCTCTATTCATGACCGACCTGCTGGATTTCTTTTCCGTGCGTCCACGTATTTTCACGAAGCCTGGAGCGCTCCTTGCTCCCCGGCCGATTCGGCGCGGGATTGAGTTCCATCATGTTTGGTTTGCTTATCCCGGAAATCGCACCCCCGTCTTGCGCGACATCGATTTTCGCATGGAACCCCATGAGCGAATCGCTTTGGTGGGAGAAAACGGCCAGGGCAAGACGACTATCGTCAAACTCTTGACGCGACTGTACGACCCCACCGCCGGAGCTATCTATCTCGACGGCGTCGATCTTCGAGAATACGACTTGGAGGATTGGTGGAAGGAGATCGGCGCGATCTTCCAGGACTTCGTGCGTTACGAGATGACTGCCGCCGAAAATATAGCGGTGGGGCACATCGACGCGGCATTGGATCCAATTCACATTCAGGCCGCCGCGAAGAAGAGTCACGCCGAGAACGTGATCCGAAAGCTCCCGCGAATGTACGACCAGCCGCTAGGCTGCCGATTCGAGGGCGGAATCGATCTCTCCGGAGGCGAGTGGCAGAAAATTGCGCTGGCGCGCGCTCATTTGCGCAACGCGCAACTTCTGATCCTGGACGAACCGACCGCGGCGCTCGACGCCCGATCGGAACGCGAGGTGTTCGAACGCTTTGCTGAACTGACGCAAGGCAAGACAACGCTTCTGATCTCCCACCGATTCTCCACTGTCCGCATGGCGGATCGCATCCTCGTTCTTGAGGGAGGAAGGATTGCCGAGGACGGCCCGCACGATCGGCTGATGAATGATGGCGGGCGTTACGCGGAAATGTTCGAAATTCAAGCGGCAGGTTATCGATAGAGGCCGGGAACTGACGAGGGCTACATGGGGACCGTACGTCAATCATCTTTTGAATTGGGGCTGAGCATCTCTTTTCCAGAAAAGAAAAGATTCGACACTTATTGGAGAGAACCGAACCGTCCGAAATGGACCCAAGGGCCATCGACGCAACACGGCGTCCTGCAGGAGGTTCTACAATCAGAGATCGCGCCGCCGGACAAATCACACACCTGCCTGAACGCAATCTGGAAATCCGCCTCAGGGAGTATAAGCGTCGCGGCGAGCGCGGCGCGAGGGCGGGCGTCAAAGCACTCCGAGCCGATCGGCACCGCACAAATCGTTTCAGAAAACTTGACCGCCTTGAGGCAGGCGCTTGCCGAATCCCAAGCGGCAATCCAAAATGCGCATATCCTTCCACATATTGGAATGAAGAAGTACTCATCTTCTATTCCGCGTTCCTTTGCTCTCGCATGCGCTTATTTGCGGGGTGCGGAATTCGATTTCGATTCGGCGGATTTGGCGCACTTTGTCGAAGCAGTCCAGAAACATATTCCTCTCGAAATGTCGGAAATCTGGAATCTGAAGCCATTTTTGGAGCTTGCCCTTCTCGAAGAGATCGCCTGTGAAGAGGCTCGGAACGCGTCTCCCTCCGAACAGCGGGAAGCCCTGCAATACCGTATATCCCAGGGAAATTCAAGGCGACTGGCGACTTTGCTCGGGGCCTTGGCACATCTTTTCAATATCGAATGGAAAGCTTTTTTTGAAAAAGCATCTTTCACGGAACAAATCCTGCGATCGGACCCGGCGCGCGCATATGCGGGCATGGACTTTGACACCCGCGAATCCTATCGGGCCGCCGTCGCTGCCCTAGCCACTCACTCGAATCACACCGAATACGAGGTGGCGCGAGGTGCCATCACGCTATGTCAGATTGCGCAACAAAGTCCCCATTCGAGCGAGAGAGCGAGAGAACGGCGGATCCACGTCGGCTACTATTTAGTGGATGAGGGCCAAGAAGCCCTGAAAACGCAGATCGGATATCGCCCACGGCTATCTGAGCGCGCCCGAAATCTTGTCGTTAAATGGCCCGATTTTTTCTATTTTCTTGGCATTGGGCTGATTGCTTGCGCGTTGATAGCTGCGCTCATTTCACTTCTACATGTGAAGCCCACAAGCCTATTTGTCGTAGCCCTTTTTGTCCTTCCCGCGTTGGAGTGCGCCGTGGCAATAGTCAACACGGTGGCCACCCGTATACTTGCGCCCAGAAAGATTCCGAAACTCGATTTTTCCAGCGGCATTCCGTCTTCATGCACCACGGTCGTGGCGGTGCCAGCCCTGCTAACCAGCGAAAAACAGGTGAGGCAGGCAGTAAAAGGAATACAGGTCCGATTCCTGGCAAATCGGGATCCGAATCTTCATTTCGCACTACTCACCGATTTGCCCGACTCGGCACAGCAATTCGACGAAAAGGAATCGCTTGTCGGGCTATGCTCCCGGCTTTTGCAGGAGCTGGATGAAAGTTACAGCCATGAAAACAAAGGCCGCTTGTTTCATTTTCACCGTCACCGTGTATATAACACCGCGGAAAAGCAGTGGATGGGTTGGGAAAGAAAACGCGGAAAACTCCTCGACTTTAATTCGTTCCTGTTGAATCAGGAGGACCGGTTTCCCGTGAAGACTGGGCAAACGGCGCTCCTCAAGAATGTGCGCTATGTCATCACTTTGGATCTTGACACGCAACTGCCTCCTGGCGCCGGGCTGAAGCTGGTAGGGGCTATCGCTCATCCGCTCAACCGAGCGGTCATTGACCCCACCAAAAACATAGTTAGAGAGGGTTACGGAATCCTCCAGCCGCGTGTGGAGATTAGCGTCAAATCGGCAAGTCGCTCCCGCTTCGCCTCGCTGCTATCGGGTGACGCCGGCTTCGATATCTATACTCGGGCGGTCTCGGATATTTACCAAGACCTATTTGGCGAAGGAATTTTTACAGGAAAAGGGATCTATGAGGTCGAAACGTTTCAGAAAGTCTTGGAGGATCGCTTCCCGCGCAATATCGTGCTGAGCCACGATCTAATTGAAGGAGTGTACGCTCGCACAGGGCTAGTGTCGGATGTGGAAGTGGTTGACGACTATCCTTCGCATTTCAGCGCTTTCAGCCGCAGAAAGCACCGTTGGGTACGCGGCGACTGGCAGATCGCATTCAGTTTGTTCCCTCGGGTCCGGAACGGTTTTGGAGAAGAGGCACGCAACCCGCTCAGCCGCATCTCGCGCTGGAAAATCTTTGACAATCTGCGCCGCAGCCTCACGGAATGCGCGACATTGCTGATGTTCTTGTACGGCTGGCTGCTTTTGCCGGGAGACGCACTGCGTTGGACGATGGCGGCGGTCATGGTCATGTTGATTCCGGCGTGTTTCCAATTCCTTCTGACAGCGTTTACAGGAGGCACAGCGTGGTTCAGAGCGGACTTCTGGCGGAACTTGTGGGCGGACTGTGCCGCGGCCCTCGCGCGTTTTTGCATCCGGCTGGCATTTCTCTGCCACCAGAGCCTGATCGACCTGGACGCGGTTGTGCGCGCATTAGTCCGGATGAAATTCACTCATCGAAGGCTGCTGGAATGGGAAACCGCAGCCGATGCGGAATTGTCCGGCGGAGGCGGCGATCTAGTGGATGTCTATTTGAAATACAGCCTGCTCCTCACGGTTGCGATCGGACCGCTGGTTTGCGCTCTTCACCCTCATTCTCTCGACGTCGCCATGCCTTTTGTCATTCTCTGGGCGGGTTCAGCCTGGATTGGCGAATGGTTGAACCGGCCGCAAATCCCGGTCAAAAACCGACTCAAGATGAAGGATCGCGATATGATCCGCAATATGGCGCTTCGGACCTGGCGATTTTTCCGGGAATTCAGCAATCCCGCTGAAAACTGGCTGATCCCGGACATCGTGCAGGAAGCTCCACCACTCGTTGCGCATCGCATTTCTCCGACGAATCTCGGTTTGCTCCTAAATGCCAGGCTCGCGGCGCACGATCTGGGCTTCTTGACGACACAGGAATTCATTGAAGTCACGGAGAAGACCTTCGACACCGTGAGCCGGATGCAGAAGTGCAAGGGCCATCTCTTCAATTGGTATGAAACCGACTCGCTTGAGGCCGTCCCGCCCTTTTTTATTTCGACCGTGGACAATGGCAATCTTGTTTGCAGTTTGTGGGCTTTGAAGCAGGGCTGTTTGGAAATGATCCGAACGCCATTGCTGCCTTCGGCGTTGTGGACGGGGCTGCGCGATTATGCCGCGCAGCTTGCCGAAGTCGTCAAGCAAAATTGCGATGGTAGCGATCTCGTTCCCGCGGCTGTCGATCTTAGACAAGCTGCGGAGGAAATTGCCTCTGAAACTACGATTCGGATGGACGAGTTGCGGACCTTCGTGATCGATGTGCTGATTTTTCTCAACCGCGCATCGAAGTGCAACCCGCATCACGAAATTGTTTGGTGGGCCAAGGAATTGTCGCTCCGCGCGGCAAATCTGTTGAATACGCTGGAAACATGTGCGCCCTGGCTGGAAGCTCAATTTGAAGGGACTTGCCCTCTGCCCAAATCGGAGATCACTCACCTGACGAAAACGCTCACCTTGGAATCAATTCCCAGGGTTTATTGGGAGGTCTGCCAGTCACTCGAAACTCAGACGGAAGATCCTGCCCCAATCGCAAATATCAGGCGATTCCGGGCCGTTTTGGAAAGGTCAGCCCGGCAAGCGGAGGATTTCGCAGGACGCTTGGCTTCGCTCGCCGCCACAGCGCAATCCACGATCGATGAAATGGATTTCAGTTTCTTGTACGACGCGAAAAAGGAGCTGTTTTCGATCGGTTATGAAAAGGGCGAAGCGGTGATCAGCAAATACAACTATGACCTTCTTGCCTCAGAGGCGCGTACGGCCGCGTTCGTCGCCGTCGCCAAAGGCGATGTCCCACACAAAAGCTGGCTCAACTTGAAGAGGTCATTCCGTAAGTACCTGCGCGAGGATGTGCTGCTCTCCTGGAGCGGAACGGCGTTTGAATACTTGATGCCCTGCCTTTGGATTCGAGCGTACCCGAATACCTTGCTCGATCGAAGCGTCCGGGCTGCCATCCGCGCGCAACAAAAGTTCGCGCAGGAAAACGGAATTCCCTGGGGAATTTCCGAATCCTCCTGCGCGGAAAGGAATCCCGATGGCCACTACCGGTATCACGCTTTCGGCGTGCCGGGGCTCGCAGCCCACAGAGACGATTGTTCCGACGATCTCGTTGTGGCCCCGTATGCCACATTCCTTGGGCTGATGTTCGATTCGGAAAGCGCCATAAGGAATCTTCGCAACATGGCGAACCTCGGATGGCTTTCGGCATACGGATTTTATGAAGCCGCTGATTTTACACCTCGACGCAATCGCGAGGAGTGTGGCCACATCGTGGTGCGAAACTGGATGGCGCACCATCAGGCGATGAGTTTACTCGCGGCGGCGAATGTCCTTTGCGATTCGGCGATGCAGCGGCGTTTTCACGCCGAGCCGCAAGTGGCCGCCATCGAACGGCTGCTGCATGAAAGACTGCCTCGAGTGCTACCCTTCGAAGACGACGCGGAGGCGACCGCGGAGTCCGGCCCGGAATTTGCTCGTCTTGCCGTGCCGGCGCCGCGTCCTAGCTTCCGCAATCTCGTTCCAAAGCTTCTATGAGTAGTGAAACCCGGCAAGCACGGTTCGGGCCTGGCGTGGCATGTCTCTGCACTGCCATTGCATGTTTGATGGGGCACGTACCAATCTCCACATTCGGTCAATCTCCACGAAGCTCCGGTCGGCAAGCTGAAACGTTGCCCGAAACCATCAGTGTTGACATCGCGGCGCCAGCGCATCCTTTCCCGCACTTTTGGGAGCGGATGTTCGGTTCTGGCAGGGCCATCCTTAGCTTGCGCGAGAGTTATCGCCGGGACTTGCGTGAGGTGAAGCGGGCCACGAATTTCCAATATGTCCGATTTCACGGAATTCTCAACGATGAAGTTGGAGTGTACGACGAAACGGAGGACGGCAGCCCCATCTATAACTTTTCCTACGTCGACCAGATCTATGACGGCCTGCTGGAAAGCGGCGTCCGTCCGTACGTGGAATTGAGTTTCATGCCCGGCAAACTGGCCGCCACCCAAATCTTCCAATCCTTCTGGTACAGGCCCATTGTTTCGCCACCTAAGTCCCGGGAAAAGTGGAGCGACCTGGTCTCACACTTTGCGAGGCATTTAGTGGACCGTTACGGAATCGATGAGGACTCGCAGTGGTATTTCGAGGTATGGAACGAACCCAATTTGGATTTTTGGGCAGGAGATCCAAAAGAACAAACCTACTATCAGCTTTATGACGAGGCGGCTCGAGCCCTTAAATCCGTCAGCCCGCGGCTCCGAGTCGGCGGACCGGCGACTGCGCAGGCAGCCTGGGTCGACCGTTTCATTCAACACACAGTGGAAAATCACGTTCCCTTGGATTTTGTATCCACTCACATCTATGGGAATGATTCACCGGAGGATGTTTTTGGCAGCAAAGAGGCCGTACCCCGCACCCAGATGGTCTGCCGCGCGGCCCAAAAGGTCCACGATCAAGTCGCAAGGTCTTCTCGTCCCGACCTCCACATCATTTGGAGCGAATACAACGCCAGCTACAAGAATGAGCCCGATGTAACGGATGCCTTGTTCATGGGCCCCTGGCTTGCCGACACCATCCGCCAGTGTGACGGCCTAATGGACATCCTCTCGTACTGGACGTTCTCCGACGTGTTTGAAGAGCAGGGAGTTGTAAAACGGCCCTTTTATGGGGGCTACGGCCTGATCGCGGAAGGCGGCCTTCCGAAGCCTTCGTTCAACGCGTTTAAGCTACTGCATCGATTGGGCGACATGCGAATTGAGAATCCTTCCACTTCGACAATCATAACGAAGCGTAAGGACGGGACCATCGTAATGGCGGTCTGGAACATGTTTTTGCCGGAAGATTCAGGAACTACCAGGTCTCTCACGATCCATTTGATCGGGCAAACGGCCATTCATAGCGCTTTGGTATACCGCCTCGACTCGACGCATGGTTCGCCGCTGGCTGCATACAGCGAGATGGGTGATCCGTCCAACCCCACCCTCCAGCAGATTTCCAGACTTCGCCGAGCGGCGCAGATGCCCATGCCAAAAAACGAAGTGCTAAAGAGCGGACAGCTCACTCTCGTGCTACCCCCGAACGGGCTTGCGTTGATCGAGTTTCGATAAAGTTCCCCCCTGATGATCCATTTCCTTAGAAACTTTGGGTGAGCTGCTATTCGGTTTCGGCTGCGCCCGAAGCTGAATAGGGTTTGAATCCTGCGCGCTCCATGCCGCGCTGCGCTTCCGCGTTTTTCATGAAGGTATCCCACACGAATCCTGTGCGCAGGTTTTCAGCCATCAATAGCGTAATCCCGGTGTCAATACCGATCACGTTGGTGTCGAACCAGCGGGTGAGTGGATTGAATGCGTCGACAAATCCGTATTGCGTCCAGGCGTGCTCGCCGTAACGGTCCTTGATCGTCTTGAGAACCTGCAGTGTCTCGGTGGGGAGGAATGGCAGGGAGCCTCCCGCGGCGCACGGAACAACGGTTCCGTCGATCGGCCCTGTCGCCGGCGGGCCTCCCCAAACCACGTATCCCCGTGCGGAGTCAGAGGCTGTGATGCCCCACAGGCTGTCGCTGTAGTCCGGGAACTGCGTGGCCAAGTCAATGCAGAATTTGCGATGGACTTCGGTGGCCTTCGCCGAATTCTTAAAATAGTCGGCGTACTGGTCGCGCTTCCCGCGAAAATCGAACCACGCCTGTGAATACTGGTGAACGAACAACGGTGCGAAAGACCCAATGTATCGAATGCCGTCGTACTCGAATGTCAGGCGCTTCCAAGCGGTCCACGTTTCAGAAGGCAACGGATGAGAGAAGGAGCCCAGCCCGAGCAGGTACATTATCATCAACTCGCTGTACCTGTCCCAGCGGTATTGCAAGAACCCGGATTCGGGCGTCCAGCCGTGCGGGAGAATGCTGGTGTCTTCGGAAAGCCAGGTCCAATCGATGCGATTGAAAATCTCGTATGCCAGCATACTGATTTCCGAGTGAGGGAAGTGCTGCCGGCACATCAGAATTCCGCACAACAAAATGGCCGTATCGACGGAAGAAACTTCCGAGTCCCAAAGCCGCTCGCCCGTGTTTATATTGGCCCAGTGATAAAAGAATCCGCGGTGGTTCGGCATTTTCTTCCACAGAAAGCGGAGCGTGTTGGCGGCGCGCACACGCGCCTCCGCATGGGTCACGTAGCCGCGCCTGTCGCCAATGCACAGCGCCGTGAGGCCAAAGCCGGTTGCCGCAATGCTCCCAAGCTCGCCGCGCTCCGGAGCAATTGCATTGCAGCGGTCACGCACGACGCCGGTTGCGGGATTGGTCTGCTCCCAAAAGAATCGGAAGCTGGCATGCTCCAGCTCCTCCAGAAACATATCGTCGGATTCCGAAAGAGGATTGCCATTCGCGGATGATTTTGATGGAGCAGGCTGCGTATTCTGCGGCCATGCCGCCGAGAGGACTACACGCTCGGCAATGGAAGAAACGGCTGCAACGCGTGCGCCTAGTATCAGTAACTCACGACGCGAATAATTCCTGGTACCCACGTTCGCGCATCCTCCTATCAATTATAGATGTACTCCGGGGGCAGTTGAAACATGCAAACGGGCGGCGTCGGGCTGCTCCGGCACCCTCTCCCTTTGATAGAATTACTATGAAATGAAGCCTATCCGTAGCGACGGGAAAGTCTGGCTTCGCGTCGCAGCCATTACAGGCTGCGCCATTCTGCTGGCATCATTGTTGCTCGTCCTCGGTGCCCGTTATCGAAATAACCCCGTCCAGGTCACAGGTGCGGTTGTCCAGCAGGATGACGATCCACGGAAACAATCGCCCATCACGGATGTGAAAGTCACGGCAGCTGGCGATTCGGATAGCGCCTCAGCCAATACGAACCTTCTTGGTCTGTTCAAACTTTCTCTTCCACCGGGAATTCGGCGCGGTCAAGTGATTACCCTTCAATTCCGCCATCCGAAATATCAGCCCCTTGATCTGAAAACAGCGATAGGAGACAAGCTTTATGTTATTCACATGGTCCCACTCCATACTGATGCCGAAACAACTTCCAATCGTCCCGATATCCTTGTGACCAACCTCCTAGTGCGGTACTTGACGGAGATAAGTGCTGAAGTGAATATTGGGACGGGGGTGAAGACCTTCCAAGTTTTGAATACTGGCGGCACGCCTTGCGATTCGCACTCCCCGTGCTCCCCGGACGGCAAATGGAGAGCGGCCATCAGCTCCGCTTCTCTCGACGCCGGCCAGGGCAACGTTTTTGAAGATGCCCGCGTCTCTTGTATCGCAGGGCCCTGCCCCTTTACTAAGATCGAGTCCGATGGTTTTTCCCGTGGAGGCCGGTATATCGCCGTGTCAATTCGCAACTGGTCTGACACGACCACTTTTCTTTTTGAGGCTGAGGTATTCCAGCAACAGGTAAATGACATTGTCCGCCAGTCTTATCCTGTGATCTTCGGGCGGGCCTTCAATTTCAGTTTGCCGGCCACGGCCGAGGGGCCGAGCCTTGAAGCTGAACTCGGTGGTATGGCAATCACCTTCCCATTGGGTCCCGATCCGAACCTAAGCTGGGCTGCCTGCACCGTAATCTTTGGCAAAGCCCGTTCAAAAAGTTATCGCTGTGAACTCAAGCAAGGGTATAAATTTCAATAGCTTCAGTTTGCAGGCTCATGAAGATTCGCTCGTCGATTCGGAAACCGTGAATTCTGCAACACGGGATTTTTAGTTTGTCTTAATCAATAAGCCCTAGCCCTGAGCGCCAAATTTGGAAATTACGTGTCTCTGAGGGCGGTCCATGCTTCGAATTCTTTGTATCTTTTCGTATTTGTCCTTCGTATGTTCCGTAACGGCTCTCGCAGTTTTCTGTCGTTCGCAAATGGCGGCCAATCCCTCACCCTTGACCCGTCCTTCGCCCACTGACGAAAGCTTCCAGTCCTTGGACGACATTTTGACCTACATTTCCGGAGATTGGGACCGGCTCACTCGTTCCGTGGACAATTGCGATACGTTCATCGACACCAAGACCAGCGGGGAGCCAGTGCTCTATCTTCCGGCAAACGTGCCAATGCCACCCGCGCTGGGCGAGATGCAAAAGCGTTGTTCCGTTCGAATCGCCCGATTACCGGAGAGTCTTCACGTTTCGAGCGGGGATCTGCCCGTTCAATTTAAGGACCAAGGGTTGCTTTACCTGGAGAATCCTTACGTTGTGCCCGGCGGACAGTTCAATGAAATGTACGGCTGGGACAGCTATTTTATCATCCGCGGTTTGCTTCGGGAGGGCCGCAGAGACCTTGCAAGAGGTATGGTCGAAAATTTCTTCTACGAGATTGAAAATTACGGTGGGGTCCTCAATGCCAACCGCACCTATTATCTAGGGAGATCACAACCCCCATTTCTCAGTTCGATGATTCTTGCCGTATATCGCTCGGATCAGGACGCGGGATCAACGAATCTTGAATGGCTTGCAAGGGCATATTCCTTCGCACTTAAAGACTACGAACAATGGACGCATGCGCCACATTTGGCGGGTGACACCGGCCTCTCCCGCTACTTTGACGAAGGCGAGGGACCGGTGCCCGAAATCATGGGAGATCCAAATAATTACTATCGCGGCGTGGTGCATTATTTCCTGATGCATGAAGGTGAGGAAAGCCCTCACTTGGTCCGAGTCGACGCACAACATCCGCCGGCTTCGATCATGGGCCCATTATTCCAAGTCCCTGTTTGCGCTCAGGCATTCGACGAATCCGGAAGGGAAAATTGTACGGCCCCTGATCAGGTGGGATTGGCGCCGGACGCCTACAAGGGCGATCGGAGCATGCGGGAATCGGGTTTTGATGTCACCTTTCGATTCGGACCTTACGGCATCGAGACACACCACTATGCTCCCGTCTGCCTGAATAGCCTGCTCTACAAGACAGAAAAAGATTTGGAGGAGATGAGCCGTCTGCTCGGCCGTCCAGAGGAGGCTCATCGCTGGCACGAGAAGGCGCTCGTTCGGAAGCAGAAAATTGCAAAATATCTCTGGGATGCGCACCGCGGTCTTTTCTTTGATTACAATTTCCTGGCTCACACCAGATCTTCGTACGAATATGCCACGACTTTCTATCCTCTATGGGCGGGCTTGGCAACGAGTGAACAGGCTCGCGCCGTCGCGAAAAACGTCGCCGTGTTTGAACAGCCCGGGGGACTGGCGATGAGCCGGCATGAGAGCCAAGCGCAATGGGACTATCCATATGGATGGGCTCCCGTCCACCTCCTGGCCGTCGAAGGACTGCGGCGCTATGGATACGGCGCTGATGCCGATCGCATCTCATACAAATTCCTGTCGATGGTCCTGCAGAATTTTCGACGGGATCACACGATTCGGGAAAAATATGATGTGGTCTCCCAATCGGCGCAAACCCATATTGGCGTTGGGTACGCTCAAAATGTAAACGGATTTGGATGGACGAACGCTGTTTTCCTCGTACTTTTAAATGAACTACCTGAGGAGCTGACCGCCAGGCTAAAAAAAGAATAATCCATTTAAGGAATTCGGGTGATTGATCCAGATTGGTCAATCGCTCGTTGTGTGGCCGAGAAAGATCGGTCAGGAGGCAATTGCCAGCAAAAATGTAGAATTCTGTAGCACAGATGGGAATAATACTATTGGATGGGACTATTTATGTCATGGCGGAGAGGGTGGGATTCGAACCCACGGTCGAGTTTCCCCGACACTCGCTTTCGAGGCGAGCTCCTTCAACCGCTCGGACACCTCTCCGCAGTTGTGCCCACATTCTAGCGGAGCGGCGACGGTGGGGCAACGGCAGTCGGTTTGACGATTGCGCATTTCGTGAGAGCTAGAATTATGGCTTCCCGGAAGCGTGAATGCGAAACGGGAGGAAGGCTGGAACGCGGCGGCGATACGCTTCGTAGCTCGGGCCGAAACGCGCGGCAAGTTCCTTTTCTTCAAGGCGGATCACTATCAGGGCGAATGGGCACCAGACGAGCAGAACGATCCAAAGCAGCGGTGTTCCGGCAAGCAGGGCGGCTCCCAGGACGGCACTGAACATGCCAGCATAGCGCGGATGACGCACATGGGCATATAACCCGCCGGAAAACATTTCGCCCGTGCCGGTCAGTTCGGCGTGGCCGACGAGCCTGCGGCTGCCAAGCTCCCGTTCCACGCGCGCGAAAAGATATCCTTCGACAGCGATTAAAACAAAGCCCGAGGATATCGAGTACCAAGGCGGGCGCGTAGCAGCGAGCAGTGTGCTGCGGAAATGCCACAACAGGACGCCGCCGCAAGTCCACGCCGAAAGCCCCGCAAACCAGAATGCAGCGCGAACCCGGCTCCGCCAAAATGAATTAAACGGGTGAATAATCAGCCAGTAGATTGGGATTGGCAATTCGAAGAAAAGAACGAACCCGGCGGCGGCGTGGAGGAAACGCATTCAGATTGCTTTCGAATGTTTTTTCGCGAGTAGGGCATGCAAGGGCGAGTAGCCGATCACGCCGAGAACCATCAGCACACCTCCTAGCACAAGCCAAGTCCACTGTGTCCAGCCCTGGTCAGCGCCCCACAATCCCCAGCTCGCGGCAGCAGCGCCCGCCAAGAGATAGAGAAGACGCGACATGCCTGCAACATTTGGCTCCGCTGCCATTCACTAACCTCAGTCCTAGGTGATTTATAGCGCTAGGCATCTTATCAGAAGTTTTGCGGCTTACTTCTTTTTGCGCCGATTGCCGCCTGGCAAGACGAGGTTGACGCGGCGCGGATTTCCGGGGCAGGATGCTGGCACAGATTTCCCAAATTGAGGAGGCACCTTTGAGCGCTCTTGAAAAATCGTCCTGGAAGACCATGGAGATCGAAAAATTGAACGATAAGCTTTCGCGCCAGATGATCTCCGGGGAAAACGCAACCATTTCCCAGCTTATTCTGAAAAAAGGCGCCGCCGTGCCTCGCCACTCCCACATGAACGAGCAATATTCATGGATCATTTCGGGCGCTTTGAAGTTCGTTTTCGACGACAGGGAAATCCTGGTCGGAGAGGGCGAAGTCCTGGTCATCCCGGCGAATGTGGCGCATTCGGCAGTGGCGCTCGAGGATACCGTAGATGTCGACATCTTTGCCCCTCGCCGCGAAGACTGGATCCGCAAAGAGGATTCTTACCTTCGCAAGTAAATTTGCTGGTGGAGGCATACGGGGGCAACGATTCCACGGGGTGCGCGTCAAAGGACAATAAGGTGAAAGCGGCCCTGATTCCGTCCGTCTCCTGCAGGTATAATATCTGGATGGTATCGTACGCCGCATGTCTCCTTGCGAGGCTGGAATGAGATTCTCCTGGAAAAAGGCGCGTTCACGCGCAATCCTGTCGGCCGCGGCGCTTGGCCTGGCCGCGCTGCTGGGCGCGGCGGCGCGCGCGGACCGGCCGTATGCGCCGAGCCGCGATTATGACTTGCAGAACGTGCGGGTCTCGCTCCGCTTTGACCTCGATCAGCGCAAGGTGATCGGCGACGTAACGCACACCTTGTCCACCCTGCGCGCCGGCGTGACCCATCTGGATTTCGATTGCGCGGAACTGACGGTATCGAGCGCGCGAGTCAACGGCAAGGACGCCGCGTTCGATCTTCACGACGATGAATTGCACGTGCAACTGGCGCAGCCGGCAAAATTCGGCGAAAAATTTGACGTGGAGTTGAAATACGAAGGCAAGCCGACCTCCGGGCTTTATTTCGTTCTCCCCGACAAGGACGATCCCGACCGCGCCAAGGAAATCTGGACGCAGGGAGAAGCGGAAGACACGCACCACTACATTCCCATTTACGATTATCCTAACGACCGCACCACGTCCGAAATGATTCTCACCGTGCCGGGGGATTGGCTTACGGTTTCCAACGGGAAACTGATCGGTGTTCAGGATGCCGCCGATGGCCAGAAAACGTGGACATGGCGGCAATCGTTGCCGGTTTCCACATACCTGATTTCGTTTGTGGCCGGTGAATACAAGCAAAAGAAGGACACTTGGCGCAATATTCCGATTTCCTACAATGTCCCACGCGGGTTGGAAGACACAATCGATCCCACCTTCCGCCGCACCAAGGAAATGCTCGATTTCTTTTCGGAACGCTACGGCGTGCCATATCCGTGGGAGCAATACGCGCAAACGGCGGCGGATGAATTCGTCGCTTCCGGGATGGAGAACGTGAGCGCGACAACGCTCGCGGCGCGCGACATGGTCCACGCGGAACTCGCGCCAGAGAAACCCGAAGCGGCGGACAGCCTGACTTCCCACGAAATGACGCATCAGTGGTTCGGTGATCTGGTGACGTGTAAAGACTGGACCAACACTTGGCTCAACGAGGGCTTCGCCACGTTTGGCGCGACACTTTGGGAAGAGCACTACTACGGCGTGGAAGCGTCCTCCTACCGTTACTGGCGCGACCAAAATACCTGGAACCAGTCGAGGGAACTCTACGCGATCCCAATTGTCACGCGGGACATCGACGATTCGGTGGAATACGTCGGCAACGTCTACGACAAAGCCGGCTGGGTGATCCACATGCTCCGGGAACAGTTGGGCGACGAGGCATTCTTCCCCGCCCTCAAGCATTACCTCGAGGCCAACCGGCTGCAGAACGTGGTCAGCGCGGACCTCGCCAAGGCCATCGAGGAATCGTCCGGCACGAACGTCGACCGGTTTTTCGACCAGTGGATTTTCGGCGCGGGGGCGCCGCGCTTCACCGTGCGTTCTACTTATGATGACGCTGGAAAGAAGGTCAGCCTCAGCGTCAAGCAAACCCAAAAAGTGGAGGGGCACGTCGGATTGTTCCGCGTGCTGATCGACGTTTCGATTACCACTTCGAGCGGCGAGAAACTTTTCCCTATCGTAGTCTCCAAGGCCGACGAAACATTTACATTTGCCGTGGACGGGCTTCCCCTGATGGTGCTCTTTGACAAGGGCGACAAGATCCTGAAGTCCGTGGATTTCCAGAAGTCGCCGGAAGAATGGATTCGGCAACTGCGGACCGCATCGGATGTGCCGGATCGTGCAGACGCGGCTTTCGCCCTCGGCAGCGTTCGCGATAACGAATCCGCGGCGAACGCTCTCGGAGAGGCCGCGCAGGAAGACAAATTTTGGGGCGTGCGCGAGGAATCGCTGCGCGCGCTCGGACGCATGAATTCGTTGCCGGCGCGAAAGCAAGTGCTGGCCGCGCTTTCCAATGAACAGCCTTGGGTGCGCGCGGTCGCGGTCGAACAACTCGGCCGATATCACGGGGACGAGGAAATCGACAAGCGCCTGCAAACCATTTACAAGGATGACAAAGCCTATTCCGTGCGCAGTGCGGCGTTACAGTCCCTGGCCACGGATAAGGCTTCCAATGCCGAGCCGATCCTCGAAAAGGCCCTGGCAACGTCTTCGCCGGGTGATGTGTTGCGCAGCGCGGCGCTTCGCGCCATGGGCTCGCTCGGAGACAGTTCTGTTGTGCCGGCGCTGCTCGAATGGTCGTCGCCCGGAAAGCCATCCGCGCTGCGCAGTGTAGCCATCGGATCGCTAGGACGGGCGGACTTGAAAAATCACGAAATTACCGCGCGCCTGATTTCGTATCTGAATGAACCTTCCTTCGACATACGGTTCGCGTCCATCTTTGCGCTGGGCCGCCGCGGTGATCCCACGGCCATTGAGCCCCTTGAGGCAATGCTGAAGACAGGCCGGGTGGGGATCGGGGTTCCCCATGCATTGGAGGACTGATCGACCAGTTAAAGGGCAAGAGCGCTGCGCAAAGGGGTGCGTCAGCAGCGGACCAGAAAAATGGCGATGCCGCTGCGCCCTCGAGCAACAATCAGGAGGTTCTCGACCGGATCGATCATCTCGAGCATCAGCTCACAGACATGAATGAACGGCTGCGCCGGATCGAAGCGTCACTGCCCGGGGGCAAGAGCGATTGACGCGTGACTCATCACTGGTGAACGGAGATCCTAGAAACACTTCTGCCGCCTGTAATAATCACAGGTTATTCCGCTAAAAAGATTCGCAGGTCGCGCAAATTGTTTCCCGTGGGGCCGGTTTCGATGGTGTCGCCAAGCGCGCGGAAGAAGGTATAGGAATCGCTGCGTCGGAAATATTGGGCCGATCGATCCCCAGGGATTGCGCGCGCGCCAAGGTTTCGCCGTCCGCTACCGCGCCCGCTGCGGGACTGGAACCATCGACGCCATCGGTGCCTGCGCTTAGCACCGCAATTTTCCCGCCCGCAATCTTTTTCACGCTATCAAGAACGAACGCCAGGTTTCTTCCACCGACTCCGTCGCCTGTCACGGGCGAACTTACTTCGCCATCCGCGATCACGGCCACGGACTTTCCTGGATTGGACGATTTGAGCGCGCCAAGCTGCGCCAGCAGAAAATCCACGGCCTTTTCACCGGCCAGTTATCCGTCGAATTGTCGCAAACGGTAATGAACTCTGCGGATTCGGAAGCGTGATGCGCGGCGTGGAACAAATCGTGGCGCCCGAGCAAGATTTGAAACGCGGCCCGGCGCGAGTCAAACACGGGCTCTCCCGCCTTCGGGGTTTCCGGAATGGTTTCGGGATGGTCGAAACGAGCTCTAATGCTCGGCGGCAGCTTCGAGAGCAAATTGTAGCGGCGGACCACGCCGCAGGCGTCCGAAACCGTGGTCGGATCGGGAAGCGTAGGGCCGGATGCGAGCGCGGACTCTGGCCTTCGGGCACGTCGGTCACGCCAAGAGTGATCTTCATCGCGGCGCCCGCGGCGACGGCCAGACGCCCACCCTTCACGGCGGAAAGATGCTTCCGCACCGCGTTCACCTCATCGATTGAGGCGCCGCAGGTGACCAGCGCGCGATTCATTGCCTGCATGTCTTCGAGCGTGACGCCTGCATCGAGCGGAAGCTCCACGAGCGCCGAGCCTCCGCCGGACAAGAGAAAGAAAACCAGGGTGTGTTGGTTCGCGGCAGCGAGCAAATTGAGAATCGCCTGCCCCGCCGCGAAACTTTCCTTGTCGGGAACGGGATGGCCCGCAACGATTGAGCGAAATCCCTGGGGCAATCCCGATGCAGTGGCTGGCGCAACTACAATGCCTTCAGCATGGAGGTCCGGCGAGAGGATTCGGCAAGACCGCATGCCATCGCCACGGAAGCCTTGCCGATGGAAATGGCGCAGATGCGCTCAAAAGCGGCCAGATCGAGCGGCGCGCCATTCACAAAGATATCGAGCCCGCGCGGCCTAGTTTTCGCCGCATCGACAAAGGAATATCAATCGCGGCGAGCGTCTCGCGAAAAATCTTAAGCGCAGCTTGTTTGAGGTCGGCCATGCGGTTTTGTAGGATAGGCTTCAGCCTGTCCGCCTTGCAGACTGGCGCACGAACGAGAGACAGACTGAAGCCTATCCTACAGGGATCTACCCTTTCATAAAGGCCGCGACGCCCGCGCGCGCCACTTCGGTGTCTTCGTCTTCGGTGCCGGCGCTCACGCCGATTCCGCCCGCGCATTGGCCGCCCACTTCGAGCATGAGCCCGCCGCGGATTGGCGTTTGGTGCGCACGGCTTCCAATCAGGAAACCCAACGAAAGCAGCACGCTCACTTCATCGCCGCTTCGGGCTGGGCCCGTGTTCTGGCGCCGAATGGCCGCGGCATGGGCTTTGTTAATTGCGATGTCAATCGACGCGGGTTTCGCGCCGTCCATGCGCGCAAAGGCCATCAAGTGGCCACCATCGTCCACGACGGCGATATTCATTGGCTTGCCCATGCGTGCGGCCTGGGCCTTGGCGGCATCCAGTACAGCCTCCGCGCCTTCGAGGGTGAGCTTCGGATTGTTGAGCGTTACGTGAGCCATTTCGAGTTTCTCCTATTCGATTTGATGCCTGCTCTTCTACAAATTGAGTTGCGCCTCAACGGCGGCAGGAAATTTCAATTTTGGAGCAGCGCCTCCGGGTTCAATATCGTCGGCGGGCGCTGGCCGGCAAAGTAGGCGATCGCATTTTCGACGGCGATCAAGCGCCATTTTCGTGCGCGTCTCGACGGACGCCGAGCCGAGATGCGGCGCGAGGACCACGTTGTCACGTCGCAATCCGTCGGGGATAATCGGTTCGCGCTCGAGGACATCGAGCGCCGCCCCGGCAATCTGGCCTTGCTCTAGCGCGTCGATTAGCGCCGCTTCCTGCACGACCGGGCCGCGCGTGGTGTTGATCAGGAAAGCTGTCCGCTTCATTTTCGCGAGTTCCACGGGCCCCACCAATCCTCGCGTGGCGTCGTTGAGCGGAACGTGGAGGGACACGAAATCGGCCCGCTCGAATACTGCGTCTCGCGACATGTACTCAGCCTTAAGCTCCTTCTCAATCTCCGCCGCGGCGCCGCGTCGTGCTGTTGTAGATCACGTGCATGCCGAACCCTGAAGCGCGCCGGGCCATGGCGCGTCCGATGCGGCCTAGCCCTATGATGCCCAGTGTTTTTCCCCAGACGTCGGTGCCACAGAGCTGGTCCAGATTCCATTTCGTCCAGGCGCCGGAGCGCGCCAGGCGGTCCCCTTCGATCAGGCGCCGCGCGACGGCCATCAAGAGGGTCCACGCAAAATCGGCAGTGGTCTCATCCAGCACGCCGGGCGTGTTGGTCACGGCGACTCTTCGTTCGGTGCATGCGGGCACGTCGATGTTGTCGAAGCCGACCGCAACATTCGCAACGATCCGCAGCTTCGGCCCCGCCACGTCGAGCAGTTCGCGGTCGACTTTTTCCGTGAGCAGGCAGATCAGCGCATCCTTGCCTGCGACGCGCTTTAGAACCTCCGCCCGGGGAGGGCGCTCCTCCCCCGTCCAGTATTCGACGTCAAAATGCTCCGCGAGTTTTCGGCGCGGCTCCTGAAACAAGACATGCGAGGAAAATAATTTCGGCTTGTTCACCCGAGGCATCGGCGATTGAAAAACAACTGGTGAGAGTAACACAATTGCGCGCGCGTTGACTCTGCCCAAAGGCACAGACTATAGTGACCAGCGGGCTCGCAAACCACTTTGATGCAACCGCAACTGATCCGCGAACTCGAAACGCTTCTCGGCCCCAAGGCAGTCCTGTCCGCGCCCGAAGACCTGATGCTGTACGAATATGACGGGTCGGTGGAGTTGGGGGCTCCGCGGTGCATCGTATTTCCCACCTCCGCGAGCGATGTCTCGGGGATCGTACGCCTCGCCAATCGCTATGAAACTCCGATCGTGGGGCGCGGCGCGGGCACCGGGCTTTCCGGTGGAGCGATCGCGCGCAACGGCGGCATCGTGATCGTGTTCTCACGAATGAACCGCATTCTCGAAATCGATGCGGCCAATCTTCGCGCGGTTGTTCAGCCCGGCGTCGTGAATCTCGACTTGTCCCGCGCGGTCGAACACCTGGGTCTTTATTTTGACGAGCCCGATCCATCCAGCCAAAAAGCGTGCACCATCGGCGGCAACGTCTCCGAAAATTCCGGCGGCCCGCATACGCTGGCCTACGGAGTGACGGCCAATCACGTCACGGGCCTCGAACTGGTCCTGCCCGACGGCGAAATTGTGCGCATCGGCGGCAAGAGCATTGAGACTTCGGGCTACGACCTTTGCGGACTGTTGGTGGGCTCGGAAGGAACTCTCGCGCTCGTCACGGAAATCACCG